>NZ_CP107911.1:0-4800000 GCF_036014075.1 Streptomyces violaceus | reverse complement strand
ACAGCGACTGTCTGAGTCTGGAAGTGACGTACTAATGGCCAAGCGAATCGACGTAAGCGGACTCACCGCCTACTACGGCTCCCACAAGGCGATCGAGGACATCTCGATGACCGTCGAGCCGCGCTCGGTGACGGCGTTCATCGGCCCGTCCGGCTGCGGCAAGTCGACGTTCCTGCGCACGCTGAACCGCATGCACGAGGTGACGTCCGGCGGCCGCGTCGAGGGCAAGGTGCTGCTCGACGACGAGGACCTCTACGGGTCGGGCATCGACCCGGTGTCCGTGCGCCGCGAGGTCGGCATGGTGTTCCAGCGGCCGAACCCGTTCCCCACCATGTCGATCTTCGACAACGTCGCGGCGGGCCTGCGGCTGAACGGCAGCTACAAGAAGAGCGAGCTCGCCGACATCGTCGAGCGCTCGCTCAAGGGCGCGAACCTCTGGAACGAGGTCAAGGACCGCCTGAACAAGCCCGGCTCGGGCCTCTCCGGCGGCCAGCAGCAGCGCCTGTGCATCGCGCGGGCGATCGCGGTCGAGCCGAACGTCCTCCTCATGGACGAGCCCTGCTCGGCACTCGACCCGATCTCCACCCTCGCCATCGAGGACCTGATCGGCGAGCTGAAGGAGCGCTACACGATCGTCATCGTGACGCACAACATGCAGCAGGCGGCGCGCGTCTCCGACCGCACGGCGTTCTTCAACCTCGCGGCGGTCGGCCAGCCCGGCAAGCTCATCGAGATCGACGAAACGGAGCGCATCTTCTCCAACCCGTCGATCCAGGCCACCGAGGACTACATCTCCGGCCGCTTCGGCTGATCCGGCCCTGCCGAGACTCCTCGCGGTGCTGCATGGCGGTGCCACCGCGAGGCCGAAAAAGGGCCCGCCCCTGCTCCCAGGGGCGGGCCTTTTTCGCGTGCTGTATGGGTTCGGCGCTCCAGGCGGCCGTCTAGAGGAAGGCCAGACTCACGATCCCGTACGACGCCGCGGCGACCAGCGCGGCCGCCGGCATCGTGATGAACCAGCCCAGAATGATGTTCTTGGCGACGCCCCACCGCACGGCGTTCACGCGCTTCGTCGCGCCCACGCCCATGATCGCGGACGTGATCACATGCGTCGTGGAGATCGGCGCCTTGAACAGGAACGCCGTGGTGAACATGATCGACGCGCCGGTGGTCTCCGCCGCGAACCCCTGCGGCGGGTCCAGCTCGATGATCTTCCGCCCCAGCGTCCGCATGATCCGCCAGCCACCGGCGTACGTGCCCAGCGACAGCATCACCGCGCAGGCGATCTTCACCCACACCGGAATCGGATCGCCGTAGTCCTCGACATCCGCGATGACGAGCGCCATCACCACGATGCCCATCGTCTTCTGCGCGTCCTGCAGACCGTGCCCCAGCGCCATACCCGCGGCCGAGACGGTCTGGGCTATGCGGAAACCCCTCTTGGCCTTGTGCGGGTTGGCCTTGCGGAAGATCCACATGATCGCGGTCATCACCAGATAGCCGGCCAGCAGACCGACCACGGGAGAGATGAACATCGGGATGACGACCTTCTCCAGCACCCCGCTCCAGTAGACCGTCGTCCCGCCGGCCAGCGCCGCACCCACCATGCCGCCGAACAGCGCGTGCGAGGAGGAAGAAGGCAGTCCGAAGTACCAGGTGATGAGGTTCCAGACGATCGCACCCACCAGCGCGGCGAAGAGGATCCCCATCCCCTTCGACCCGACGGGCGTCTGAATCAGCCCCTCACTGACGGTCTTGGCGACCCCGGAGCCCATGAACGCGCCGGCGAGGTTCATCACCGCGGCCATGGCCAGCGCGGCCCGCGGCGTCAGCGCCCGCGTCGACACGGACGTGGCGATCGCGTTCGCCGAATCGTGGAAGCCGTTGGTGTACGTGAAGAAGAGCGCGACCGCGATGGTCACGACCAGAGCGAAGGTGTCCATGTAGGGCTCAGGACTCCTTGACGGCGATGGTCTCCACCGTGTTAGCCACGTGCTCGAACGCGTCCGCCGCCTCTTCCAGCACGTCCACGATCTGCTTGAGCTTGAGCACGTCCATGGCGTCGTACTTGCCGTTGAAGAGGTGCGCGAGCAGCTTGCGGTGGATCTGGTCGGCCTGGTTCTCCAGCCGGTTGACCTCGATCCAGTACTCGGTGAGGTTCTCCATCGTCCGCAGATGCGGCATGGCTTCGGCCGTCAGTTCGGCAGCGCGCGCCAGTACCTCGATCTGCTGGTCGACGCCCTTGGGCAGTTCCTCGACGTTGTAGAGGACGACCAGGTCGACGGCCTCCTCCATGAAGTCCATGATGTCGTCGAGGGACGAGGCGAGGGAGTAGATGTCCTCGCGGTCGAACGGCGTGATGAACGAGGAGTTCAGCTGGTGGAAGATCGCGTGCGTGGCATCGTCACCTGCGTGTTCCGCTGCCCGCATACGCTCTGCGATCTCGGCCCGGGCGGATGCGTCCGCCCCGAGCAGTTCCATCAGGAGCTTCGAGCCCGTGACGATGTTGTCCGCGGAAGCGGCGAACATGTCGTAGAAGCTCGTCTCCCTGGGGGTCAGACGAAAGCGCACGTGGGGTCCTCGGGGTGCTTCGGTTTCGGTCAGGCCGATGCTAGGCGCATCATTCGGCCACGGCTATCGGGCCGCCCCCCAGTGTCGCCCATCGGGCACAGTGGTGAGCACGGGGGCGGTCCGAGGGGCCGTATACCCAGCAAAGTTCGGTACCATATACCCACTAGGGGTATAAGTCGGCTCACTGCCCACCAGGAGGATCCGATGACGGACGTGACCGACGCCACCGATGTCGAAAATGTCACTGACGCCGGTGTTCACGGGTACCACAAGCAGAAGGACGAACACCTCAAGCGCCTGCGCCGCATCGAGGGCCAGATCCGCGGCCTGCAGCGCATGGTCGACGAGGACGTCTACTGCATCGACATACTCACTCAGGTCTCCGCCTCCACCAAGGCCCTGCAGTCCTTCGCGCTGCAGTTGCTGGAGGAGCACCTGCGCCACTGCGTTGCCGACGCGGCCCTCAAGGGCGGTGACGAGATCGACGCGAAGGTCAAGGAGGCGACCCAGGCGATCGCCCGCATGCTGCGGACGTGAGCCGGTTACCTCCTGGAACCGGCTACCGCCTGGAAGCCGAGGCGCTACGTTCCTCGGCCACCTTCAGCACCTCGTCGATGCTCTCCAGGCTGAGCCGCTCCTCGTGGGCGGCCGAGGCCGCGATGATCAGCTCTCCGCACAGCTCGATCTCGGCGAGGGCCACGTGGTCCTGAACTGCCGTACCGCCGACCGGAGCCACGTGCATCACCTCGTCTCTGCCGTTACCGACTTCCTAGAGTAGGGAGCGGCCTACACACCGCGCATGGCACGGACGGGCTAGTTCACGCCGGTCAGTTCTCGGCGATCTTGCCCGCGTAGATGTCGTCGTCGTCCGGCAACCGTACGCGCACCGAAGCCCCGAAATCGTAGAGCAGCGTGGTCGAGGCGACGGCGACGGGTCTCTTCTGCTGCCCGCCCGCGAAGCTGAACCGGTGCCGGACCTTGCGGACGCGGCCCTCGTCGTCGAGGTAGGCGTCGAACGGCACCTCGGCCGTGGCGAACCCTTTCGCCGCAGCGGCCAGGGCCCCTTTGTTGCCACCGGAGGCCCGCTTCGCGGCATCGACGAGATCCGCCGTCCCCCGGTAGTGCCGCACCCCGGTGCCCGCGACCTCGGTCCTGCCCACGTATGTCGCCGACCGCGTCCCGCGCAGCACCTCGGCCGCCGCGAACGGATCGGTGGCCCCGCCCGTGACGAGGTTCCCGTCGGACAGGGTCCGCGTGTCCACCCGCACCCACTTGTCCGGCGGCACACCGGCGCCCCGGTTCTTCATGAACAACGCCCCGGGCGCGAGCAGTTCGGTGATGGGCCGATGCTCCAGGGCCCCCGCGGGATCCTGCGGCAGCAGCACTTTCAGCCGCCCCATCCGCTTCCGGTAGTCGTAGACCCCGGTGCCCCGGATGGTCACCCGGGTCCCGCCGGCCGCCATCTCCATCGACGTACGGGCCTTCGAACTCCCCGCCTCCACCAGCCGGTCGGCGGCCCGGTGCAGCACGACGACCGGGTCCCCGCCGCGGGAGTCCCCGGCGGCCGCGTCACCGCCCGAACACCCGCCGGCCCCCAGCCCCACCCCGGCCACGATCCCGGCCGCGACGACCGCCGCACCCGTCCGCCTGTGCCATCGTTCCCGCTGCCGCCCAGTCATCGCCTGCCTACCCCCAGCCGGTACGTCCGTCACGGGCCCCCTCGTTGTTTCCTGATAACGACGGGTATGTGCCCCCCGTCACGCGAGCACGCGGCCGCCGCCATGCGAACCCTTTACCTGGGATGGGTAACGTGGTCCGCGTGGCGCAGCAGGACGGGCCGGAACACCTCACGAGCACAACGGAGAAGGGCCGCTTCTGCATGGCCCACTGCACCTGCGGCTGGCGAGGCCCGGCGAGAAGAGCGAGAAGCCAGGCGCGCACGGACGCGGAGAAGCACGCGGCGGGCTGACAAGGCCGAACACCATGGAACCCCCACCCCCACGGCCCCGTCTCCCACGACGGAACCACCGGGAGGCCCCATGGAACGGCGTACATTCCTCGCAGCCGGCACGGCAGGCATAGCCGCGGCCGCAGCCCCTTTCACCACCGCCTGCACGAAGTCGGACACGGGCACCGGGGCCAGAGCCACCGCCAGGACCGCGGCCACCGGCACGAAGTCGAACGTCACCGCCGCCAACTGGTCCGCCCTCGCCCGCGACCTCGACGGCCCCCTCGTCCGCCCGGGCGACACCGCCTGGACCACGGCCCGGCAGCTCTACAACACCCGTTTCGACACCCTCAAGCCCGCCGCGGTCGCGTACGTGGACCACCCGGACGACATCCGCACGGCCCTGTCCTACGCCCACGCCCAGGGCCTGCGCGTGGCGATCCGCAACGGCGGCCACTCCTACGCCGGCTGGTCCTCCGGCAACGGCCGCCTGATCATCGACGTCTCGAAACTCAACCGCGTCCGGTCCTCCGGCAGCACCGCGGTGGTCGGCGCCGGCGCCAAACTCATCGACGTCTACCGTGCCCTCACCGCGAAGGGCGTCACGATCCCCGCCGGCTCCTGCCCCACCGTCGGCGTCTCCGGCCTCACCCTCGGCGGCGGACACGGCGTGGTCTCCCGCGCGTACGGCCTGACCTGCGACAGCCTCACCCAGGCGACGCTGATCACCGCGGACGGCAAGCAGCTCACCGCCAACGCCCGCGAGAACAAGGACCTCTTCTGGGCCCTGCGCGGAGCCGGCAACGGCAACTTCGGCGTCGTGACGGAACTGCACTTCAAGACCCACCCGGCCCCGCAGGGCGTCTCGGCGTACCTGTCCTGGCCCTCGTCGAAGGCGGCCGCGGTGGTGAAGGCCTGGCAGGAGTGGGGCCCGTCACAGCCGGACGAGATCTGGTCGTCCCTCCACCTGGCGAGCGCAGCCGGCGGCAGGCCGACCGTCTCCGTCGCGGCCTTCTCCCTCGGCACCTACGGCGAGCTCAAGAACGCGGTCGACCGCCTCGCCGACCGCGTCGGCGCCCCGGCGAGCAGCGTCTCCCTGAAGCGGCGCTCCTACGAGGAGTCGATGGAGGTGTACGCCGGCTGCTCCTCGTTCCCGACGGACGCCCAGTGCCATCTCCCCGGCTCGACCCCGGGCCGTTCCCCGAAGGGCGCGCTGGGCCGCGAGACGTACGCCGCGGCGTCGGACTTCTTCGACCGCTCCCTCTCCGCGGCCGGCATCCGCACGCTGCTGTCCCAGATCAGCTCGGTACGCGGCGGCACGGGCAGCATCGCGCTCACCGCGCTGGGCGGAGCGGTCAACCGCGTCTCCCCGACGTCCACGGCCTTCGTCCACCGCCGTTCGCGCATGCTGGCCCAGTACATCGCCGCCTGGCGCCCGGCCACGACGGGCGCCACGGCCCGCGACTGGCTGGCCTCGGCCCACAAGTCCATGCGCCCCCACGCCTCAGGCGCGGCCTACCAGAACTACACGGACCCGACCCTGCCGAACTGGCGCAAGGCGTACTACGGAGAAGCGGCAACCCGCCTGACCAAACTGAAGAACGAGTACGACCCGAACCACTTCTTCACGTACCCACAAGCACTCTGACCCAGCTGCGGGCACCGTCCCGCTTAGCTGCGGGCATGCGTGCCGCTAGGGGCGGCACGGGTGGGCGCAGCGGCACCCCGCCACGCCGGGCTGCGCACCGACCCGCCCTCAGCAGAAACGCCGGTCACTACGCAGCAAGGTCCCGCTCAGAAGCCTGCTCCCGCCGAGCCCCGGGAATCACCGCACCCTCCCCGTCACCGGCCCCGCGCCCGCGGCCCCGCACAAGCCACCCCACCCGCGCCGACCGCTCAACCGCCCGCACCACCGGCGTCAGCAACGCCATGGCCACCGGCGACAACAGCAACGCCACAGCCGTACCCAGCGCGAACCCGCCCACGACGTCCGTCGGATAGTGCACACCCATGTAGACACGGATGAACCCGCCGAACACCGCCAGCACCAACGCGACGAGCCCGAACTTCCGGTGGGCGACGAACAGCCCCACCGCCATCGCCATGACGATCGTCGCGTGGTCGCTCACGAACGAGTAGTCGGTCTTGCCGGAGACGAGCACCTCGAGCCCCTGATGGTCGAGGAACGGCCGCGGCCGTTCCACGAACCCCCGTATCGGGACGTTCACCAGCACGGCGATCCCCGCCGCCAGCGGCGCCCAGACCAGCGCCGCGACAGAGGACGCCGCGTCCTCGTCCCCCCGGCGTCGCACGGTCCACCAGCACCAGACCACGAGCAGGACGATGGCGAGCAGCAGCCCGTATTCGCCCACGAACTCCATGACCCGGTCGAACCACCCCGGCGCGTCCTTGGCCAGGCCATTGATGTCGTAGAGCAGGTCGACGTCAGGGTTCGACCCGGATTCGGCGAGTCCAGCCATGGTGCTGCGGGCCCCTTCGTCGTCTCTCGGGCGCACCTGTGCGTGCGCCGCTCCTGCCACCCCCGTGGTTGTAGATCCGCTTCCGCACTGACGTCCGCTCGGCTACGTCATCAGGAACGCATGGTCCCCGTTGATACGTTCCACACTCCACCGAATGATCACGCAGACGTTATCGAAGAGAGATACGTCTTCGCAGCTCAGGGGGTGGGTTCACGCTCGGCTCACACCGTCGTGGGCAGTGCTTTCGCGCCATCTTCGGTGACTCGGGTGGCTCCGAAGTAGTCGGGGGTGTCGATCGGGTCGAACCGGATCACAGCACCCGTACGCGGCGCGTCGATCATGTACCCGCCTCCGACATAAATACCGACATGCCGGATGGCCCGTGAATTGGTGGGGTCGTCCGAGAAGAACACGAGGTCGCCGGGGAGCAGTTCGTCCCGGCTCGGGTGCGGTCCCGCGTTGTACTGGTCGTTGGCGACGCGCGGGAGCTTGATGCCCACGGTCTCGTAGGCGGCCTGCGTCAGCCCCGAGCAGTCGAAGCGTCCACCCTGCTCAGCGGTACCGGTGCCGCCCCACAGATAGGGCGTGCCGAGCTTCTTCTGCGCGTACTCGATCGCGCCGGCGGCCTGCTCGGAGGGGTCGACCCGCCCGACGGGCGCCGCGAAGCTCTCCGAGAGCGTCGTGATCCGCTTCACGTAGTTCCGGGTCTCGCTGTACGGCGGCACGCCCCCGTACTTGATCACCGCGTACGCCCCGGCGTTGTACGCGGCCAGCATGTTTTCGGTCTGGTTTCCGCCAACCTTCTTCACGTACGAGGCGAGTTCGCAGTCGTACGACGCGGCAGAGGGAATCGCGTCCTTGGGGTCCCACACATCCCGGTCCCCGTCCTTGTCCCCGTCGATGCCGTGCGAGGCCCAGGTGCCGGGGATGAACTGCGCTATCCCCTGCGCGGCGGCATGGCTCTGGGCCCTCGGGTTGAACCCGCTCTCCTGGTAGAGCTGGGCGGCGAGCAGGGCCGGGCTGATGGCGGGACAGAGGTTGCCCCACTTCTGCACCAGGTCCGAGTACGCGGCGGGCACGGCCCCCTTGGCCAGCGCCTTCGCCCCACCGCCCACGCCGTTGGCCAGGTTCCCGGCGACGATGTAGACCCCTACGACGAGCAGCATCACGAAGGCCAGGGCGGAGCTGATCGCAACACTCGCCACGATCCATGCCTTACGCACCGTCAACCGCCCCTCACCGCACGCGAGTCCGTCGCCTGGTCAGTGTAGAGGGGGCTGCCGCACTCAGGAATGATCACGAAGAGGAGAGTCGGGGGCGGAAGGAAGAACCGGCCACGGCACGGGCGGCACGGCGGAAGCACGCCCGGAGGGACCGGCGCACGGGGTCGTCACAGGAGCGGGTGACCCACCCCTCTTACGCCGGTTCCCCCACGGCCAGCGGGAACAGCGTGCCCGTCAGCTCCTCCGACACCCGCCACAGCCGACGAGCCGTCTGCGGGTCGCTGGCCGCGCGGGAGCGGCCCACCAGGGTCGGGGCGCCGCGCATCTCGCCCAGGCCGTCGGGGCCGACGTAGCTCGCGCCGGGCAGGTCCTGGGTGGCGGCGTAGAGGGTGGGGAGGGCACCCGCCCGGTCGTCCTGCGCGAGGAACCTGTTGCCGAGGCGCATGAAGGCGCGCGCCGCCGGACTGGCCGCGTGACTCTGGAGGTTGGTGGCCGAGTAGCCGGGGTGGGCGGCCAGGGCGCGGACGGTGGAGCCCGACTCCGCCAGCCGGCGCTGGAGTTCCAGGGTGAACAGGAGGTTCGCCAGCTTGGACTGGGCGTAGGCGCGCTGCGGCGTGTAGTTCGCCGTCAGGTCCAGGTCATCGAAGCCGATCCGCGCGCCACCCCAGCGATGGGCGCCCGAGGAGACCGTGACGACGCGGTCGGTGATGTGCGGCAGCAGCAGGTTGGTCAGGGCGAAGTGACCGAGATGGTTCGTGCCGAACTGCATCTCGAAGCCGTCCTTGGTGTGCTGCCTGGGGAGCATCATCACGCCGGCGTTGTTGATCAGCGCGTGCAGCGGCTCCCGCCAGGCCTCGGCGAACTCCCGCACGGAGGAGAGGTCCGCCAGGTCCAGGCGGCGCACCTCGGTGCTGCCGTGCACGGTCGCCGCCGCGGCCCGCCCCCGCTCCGGATCCCGCACGGCGAGGACGACGTGCGCCCCCGCCCGGGCCAGCGCGTCGGTCGCGGTGAGACCGATGCCGCTGTTGGCGCCGGTGACGACGACGGTCCGGCCGGTGAGGTCGGGCAGGCGGCGCGCGTTCCATGTCTCGTTGCTCTTCGTGTTCTGCTCAGCCATGCTCTCGAATGTAGGCGCCGCCAACAATGCTGTCAATGACTACAATGATGACGGCATCAACATCGGGATACGATGGTGCGCATGCCCGAGAGCCGCCCCTACCATCACGGAGACCTGCGCTCCGCCCTGCTCGCCGGCGCCGAGCGCACCCTGCGGGAGAAGGGGGCCGGCGCGCTCTCGCTGCGCGAACTGGCCCGCGAGGCCGGCGTCAGCCACGCCGCACCCGGCCGCCACTTCAAGGACAAGCAGGCCCTGCTCAACGCCCTGGCGCTCGCCGGATACGACCGGCTGGGCCAGGCCCTGGACGGCGCCGACGACGCCACCCTCCCGCTGGAACAGCGGCTCACCGCCCTCGCCCGGAGCTATCTCGCCTTCGCGATCGACAACGCGGAGCTGCTGGAGCTCATGTACGCCCGCAAGCACGAGCCGGACGCCTCGGAGCAGATGGCCGCGGCCGTCGACCGGACGGTGGGCTCCCTGGAGCGGGTCATCGCCGACGCACAGGAGCGCGGCGAGATCATCGCGGGCGACCCACAGCACCTCACCCTGCTGACCGGCGCCACCCTCCAGGGCATCGCCTCCTTCGCGGCGGGCGGCATGCTCGCCCCCGAGGCGGCCCTGGACGGCATCGAGGAACTCGTCCACCTCCTCCTGCACGGCCTCAAGCCCCGCTGAACCGGGCCCCTCGGGTCGAGCCGCACCCACGAGGGACTCGGCGCCTTCACCGGCGGCCCCCTCCCACCCCGTGACGGACCGTCACCGAAGGACGCCGCCTGGGGCCGTGGAGCCCCCGAGGCCGGCAGGAGAGGAATGGGCCGCGACATCCCAGCCGCGGCCCGTTCGCCGCGTTCGGTAGCCTTCACCCGGAGAACACGGGCGCGACCTTCACCCGACCGACCGTCAAAAACGGTCTGTAAAGGTGACACAGGCCGTAAAAAGGCACAACGACGGAACCTCACGACAGGTTTCGCTCAGGCCTCATTGCCCGTCGTGACCTGCCGTGATACACAGAGTGACCATACGATCCTTCGCGCACCGTCCGTCGCCTCCCCTAGGGGCCGGCACGGAACGGTGGCAAGGTATTCGTACGAAACCCGCCAATCAATGACGCCAAGTCGACATCCGACAGCGTCATTGTCGGCGAGAATGAGGCCTGACCTCTGCACGACCGCAGAGGGTACGGAACTACCCAACAGGGGCGGTGACTTACATGCTCTTTGCGGCCGACAAGGGAGACATCAACACGATCATCGGCGGGATCGCTCCGGACTGGGGCCCCTTCGGCAGCCTGGGCAACGAGGCCAAGGTGATGATCGAGGTCGTGATGGCGGTCGCCATCCTGCTCTGCCTCGGCATCGCCATCTGGGGCGCGGCCAAGCAGCGCATCGGTGCCACTGCCCTCCGGGACACCTTCAGCGCGGAACAGGGCAAAGGCCTCATCATCGCCGGCCTCACAGGAGTCTTCATCATCGGCTCCCTCGGCACGCTGTTCACCATCGTGTACGGCATGGCCGTGTAGCCCGGGCACTGTCCGCCCGGCCGGGCACGCCCGGCTCCTCTCCATCCCACCCGCCCGTCGTGCCCACCGGCTGAGGTTGCGTTTCCCTGATGTCGAGTCACCACACCGCGCCCGCGCGGGAACCAGCACGGCTACCGTCGTACGAGGAGTATGAGAAGTACGACCGGTACCAAGTGTTTCCGCACGACGTCGAGGGGGCGTACGCGGCATGAGTCTCGGTGACGAGAACGAGGCCTCGGGCGGCTACGGCGGCACGGGCCAGACCCGCACCCGCCTGCCCGACTCCGACCCCGACGCCTACGGCACCCCCCGCCGCACCCCCCGCTCCTCGTCCCGCAGCCTGGTCACGGTGGTCGGCGTAGTGGTCCTCCTCCTCGCGGCAATCGCCTTCGCGAACCGCGGGGGCGGCGATGCCGACAAGAACGACTCGACCGCGAATAAGCCGGAGACAGCGGCTACGGCGCCCTCGGGCCAACGCCCCGTCCAGTCCAAGTCGGGCGGCATCCCGTCGGGCTTCGCACAGAACCAGGAGGGGGCGGAGAGCGCGGCGGCCAACTACGCCGTGGTGCTGGTCTCGGCCGACATCCTCAAGCCCGTGCGGCGCACCGAGATCGTCCGCCAGGTGTTCGACACCGGCCGTGTCTCCGAACTGGAGAGAAACCTCGACCAGGTGTACGACAAGGCGTTCCTCGACAAGGTCGGCCTGGACGAGAACGGCGAGGCGCCGAAGGGCAGCACGTATGTCTCCCGCACCATGCCGGTCGGCACCAGGACCACCGAATACTCGGGCAGCGCCGCCACCGTCGAGGTCTGGTGCACGGGCGTGTTCGGGATGACGGGGGAGAGCTCGCAGAACCCGGTCACCAACGACTGGTTCACCATGACCCTGCGGTTGCGCTGGACCGACGGCGACTGGAAGGTCGACAGCTTCTCCCAGAAGGAAGGCCCCGCGCCGGTCAACGGCGACAACAAGGTGTCGACGTCGGACGACATCTCGAAGGCCGTCGAGGAGTTCGGAGGGTTCACGTATGCCCGGTAGCCCGCGCCGCGCAGTCAAGCTCGCCGCCACCCTCACAGCCGTACAGACCACCGTGGTCCTGCTCGCCACCCGAGCGGTCGCGGCGCCCACGCCTTCGCCCACGCCCAGCGACGACAACTGCTCCCTGCTCTCCGGCAGGGCCAGAGAGATCTGCGAAGGCGACACCGGCAGCGGCAGCGGCGGAGGCGGCACCTCCCGCCTCGACCCCACCTCCACCCTCGACCCCCTCTCCTCCCTGGCCAAGGGCTGCGCCGAAGCCGCCTCCTGGACCGTCGACAAGCTCAGCGTCGCCGTGAAGGAGACGGCCAACGTCGACTTCACCAACCCCAAGTTCCTCCAGCAGTACGCCGTCGTCTTCGCCGCCTCGACGGTCCTCACGCTCCTGCTCTGGCTCATGGCCGTGGCCAAGCGAGCCGTCCGCGGCGTCCCCCTCAGCACCGCCATCGGCGAAGCCATCGGCTTCCTCTGGCTGACCGTGCTGGCCTCCGCCTTCACCCCCCTGATCCTCTACACCGTCGTATCGGCCACGGACGGCATCACCGAGGTCCTCGCGAAAGCCACCGGCGACCAGACCGACGCCTTCTTCGGCACGTTCTCCGAGGCCCTCAAGAAGGGCGAGGACATCGGCGGCGGCCCGATCATGCTGATCGTCGTCTCCCTGGTCAGCATCCTCGCCGCCGGCGTCCTCTGGCTGGAGCTCGTCATCCGCGCCGCCCTGCTCTACGTCGGCGCCCTCCTCGGCACCGTCGTCTACGCCGGCCTCGTCGACAAGAACCTGTGGGGCCACGTCCGCCGCTGGGCGGGCATCATGATCGCGGTGATCCTGATCAAGCCCGTCATCGTCATCGTGCTCGGCCTCGCCGGCGCGCTCTCCGCCGACGACGGCCCGGACGCCTTCTCCGCCGTCGTCTCCGGCCTCGCCATCATCCTGCTCGCCATCTTCGCCAGCGCGATGATCTACCGCTTCGTCCCCGGCTTCGGCGACGAGATCGCCGGCTCCCGCAACAACCGCCTCATGCAGGGCGCCGAGGGCAAGGCCGCCGCGGTCATCAGCTCCCCGGCGACCCTGGTCGCGCAGGGCATCAAGACCCACAGCTCCCGCGCGGACAACAAGGGCGGCTCAGGCGGCCAGTCCTCCGCTCCCCGCCCCTCGAACCCCGCCTCCGGCGGTGTCGCCGCGCACAGCTCGCGCCCCTCGAACGGCGGCGGCGGATCCGTCCCCTCCGCCGCGCCCGCACCCCGCTCGAGCAGCCCCGTCAACACCCCCCACGCCAGCAACACCCGCAACAGCAGCAGCAACCGCACGGGAGGTGAAGGGCGTTGACGACCGAGTCCCACGTGTCCCATCCGGTCACGCCCCGCCGTACATATCTGATCGGCCGCGCCCGGCCGAACGCGATCATCGGCCGCAACCGCGAGACCGGCGAGATCGCCCTGATCGTCGTGGGCGCGTTCCTCGGCATGATGTGCGGACTCCTCGTCCCCGTGCTGTCCCTGCGCATCGTGCTGCTGGCCGGGTTCCCGATGCTGGCGCTGGCCGCGGTGTACGTGCCGTTCAAGCACCGCACCTTCTACAAGTGGTTCGAGATCAACCGCAGCTACAAGCGGACCCTCAAGCAGGGCACCACCTACCGCTCGACGGCCGTCGAGGCCGGCACGCGACTGGACGGCCGTGAGGTCGAGGTCGGACCGCCCCCGGGCATCGGCCGCGTCACCTGGCTGGCCGCCCCCTTCGGGCCCGACGAGATCGCCGTACTGCTGCACGCCGACCGCAAGACCGTCACCGCCGCCATCGAGATCGAGGGCCCCGGCGTCGGCCTGCGCGACTCCGAGGACCAGGAAGCCCTGGTCGACCGCTTCGGCACACTGCTCAAGCACGTGGCCAACGGCGACGGCTTCGTCACCCGCCTGCAGATGCTCGCCCGCACCCTCCCCGCCGACCCGGACGCGCACGCCAAGGACGTCTCCGTGCGCGGCGACGAGAAGTCACCGCCGTGGCTGCGGCAGTCGTACGACCAGCTCCAGTCGATGGTGTCGACCAGCAGCGAGCAGCACCGCGCCTACCTCGTCGCCTGCATGCACTACACGCGCGAGCTCGCCGCCGAGGCCAACGCCATGGCCCGCGCCGCCCGCGGCCACGGCCGCAAGGTCGACCGGGACGCCGGACTCGCCGTCGTCATGGCCCGCGAGCTGACCGACATCTGCTCGCGCCTGCAGGAGGCCGACATCCGCGTACGGCAGCCGCTCGGCCAGGGCCGGCTGTCCTCGCTGATCCACTCCATGTACGACCCGGACCACCCGATCGACCACATCCAGGCGATGTCGAAACGCAATGCCTGGCCGGCCGAACTGGACGCCATGGAGCCCACGTACCTCCAGGCCAAGACCCGGGAGTCCAGCACCCGCGCCCCCTGGTGCCACGCCACCGCCTGGGTGAAGGAGTGGCCGATGACCCCCGTCGGCGTCAACTTCCTCGCCCCGCTCCTCGTCCACACCCCGGACGTCATCCGCACGGTCGCCGTCACGATGGACCTCGAACCCACCGAGGTCGCCATCGAGCGCATGCTCACCGAGAAGACCAACGACGAGGCCGAGGCGTCCCGCGCCGCCAAGATGAACCGCACCGTCGACCCGCGCGACGTCGCCGCGAACTCCCGGCTCGACCAGCGCGGCGAGGACCTCGCCAGCGGCGCGGCCGGCGTCAACCTCGTCGGCTACATCACCGTCTCCTCGCGCACCCCCGACGCCCTCGCCCGCGACAAACGAACGATAAGGGCCTCGGCAGGCAAGTCGTACCTGAAGCTGGAATGGTGCGACCGCGAGCACCACCGCGCCTTCGTGAACACCCTTCCCTTCGCCACCGGCATTCGGAGGTAGGACCTGATGCGGGACCCGCTGTCCGTCCTCACCGACGCCTTCACGTCCTTCCTCTTCGGGAAGGTCGAGACGACCAGGCTCCCGGTGCGCACGTCCACGGGCCAGGCCCAGGCGGTCTACCTGCCGACGGCTGCCCCGGGCCTCGGCGACTCCGGCGTCATCATCGGCCGCGAGGTGTACTCCGGAAAGGGCTACATCTACGACCCCTTCCAGCTCTACGGGCAGCAGCTCCCCGCCCCCCACTGGCTGGTCCTCGGCGAGTCCGGCAACGGCAAGTCGGCGCTGGAGAAGACGTACGTCCTGCGCCAGCTCCGCTTCCGCGACCGCCAGGTCGTCGTCCTGGACGCCCAGGGCGAGGACGGCGTGGGTGAATGGAACCTCATCGCCCAGGAGCTGGGTATAACCCCCATCCGCCTGGACCCGATGGCCGCGCTGGACATGGGGATCCGCCTGAACCCCCTCGACCCGGCGATCACGACGACGGGCCAGCTCGCGCTGCTCCGGACGATCATCGAGGTCGCGATGGGGCACGGCCTGGACGAGCGCTCCGGCTTCGCCCTGAAGGTCGCGCACGCCTACGTCAACGAGACCATCGTCGACCGCCAGCCGGTCCTCACCGACATCGTCGAGCAGCTACGGCACCCCGAACCCGAGTCGGCCGAGGCGATGAACGTCGCCATAGACGACGTACGGGCCTGGGGCCTGGACGTCGCGCTGGTCCTGGACCGTCTCGTCGACGGTGACCTGCGCGGCATGTTCGACGGCCCCACCACGGTCGGCATCGACCTGGACGCCCCGCTCATCGTCTTCGACCTGTCCCACATCGACCGCAACTCCATCGCCATGCCCATCCTCATGGCGATCGTCGGCGTGTGGCTGGAGCACACCTGGATCCGCCCCGACCGGAAGAAGCGCATCTTCCTGGTCGAGGAGGCCTGGCACATCATCAACAGCCCCTTCGTGGCGCAGCTGTTCCAGCGCCTGCTGAAGTTCGGCCGACGGCTCGGCCTGTCCTTCGTCGCGGTCGTCCACCACCTCTCGGACGTCGTCGACGGCGCGGCGGCCAGAGAGGCGGCGGCCATCCTGAAGATGGCGTCGACAAGGACGATCTACGCCCAGAAAGCGGACGAGGCGCGGGCGACGGGCAGAGTGCTGGGCCTCCCCCGCTGGGCGGTCGAGATCATCCCGACCCTCACCCCCGGCATCGCCGTCTGGGACGTCAACGGCAACGTCCAGGTCGTCAAACACCTGATCACGGAGACCGAACGCCCGCTGGTCTTCACCGACCGCGCGATGACCGAGTCCTCCGCCGACCTCGAGGACGACGCCCTGCGCGCCGCCGAACTCGAGGCGGAGGAACGGGCCGCGGCCTTCGTGGAACACCACCTGGGCGACTCCGAATCGACGGTGGCGTAGAGGGAGAACGCGTGAGACCGGACGACCGCCGCACCCAGCGGGACGGCCAGGGAGGCATCCCCGACGGCCTGCTGATCGGCATACTCGCGTTCCTCCTCGGCATGACCCTGCTGGTGTGGACGGCCACCGGCCTCGCCGCCTGGTTCGCCCACGGCTCCTGGCCGTCCGGCGTCACCTTCACCCGAACCCCCCTCGCCATGCGCGGCCTCATCGCCCAGCCCCACGACATCCCCGGCGCCTGGCCGGACACACCCCCCGGCGAACTCTCGGGCTACGGCCTGTTCTGGGGCCTGTTCATCGGCCAGTTGATGATCCTGGTCGTCCTGACGGTGTTCGTGATGGGCACACTGGCCCGCTGGAGGGCGGTTCGGGCGAGGCGCCGGGAGGAGAAGATCCTTGCGGCGGAGGAACGGCCGGCGCCGACGGTGGATGCCGTACACGACACACCGACGCCGACGCAGTACGAGGTGCCGGCACCAGCACCGGACCACGTATCCACGGCGGTGCAGCACGAGGTACCGACGCCTCGCTCCCACCCTCCGGAGCCGGCAACAGGTGCTACGGCAACCGTCCCCGCGCCCCCGGCATCTCCGTTCGCCCAGGAACGGGCGGGCGGGTGGGAGAAAATCCTCGTAGCCCCAAGGGAAACCCGCCAAGCCACCGCAGCCCAGGCGGTACGCGACGCGGAGGGCGCAGCCCTAGTCGTCACGTCGAACCCCGCCCTCTGGCATGACACAAAAGACGCCAGAGCCAAGCTGGGCCCCACCCACCTCTACGACCCCACCCACCTCTGCGACACCCCGTCCCGCCTCCACTGGTCCCCCACAGCCGGCTGCGAGGACAAGGCAACGGCGACCGCGAGAGCCACCGCCCTCCTCACCCCCGTCCGCCCCACCGCCAAACTCGACCAAGCCCTCAGCGACACAGCCGAGATACTCCTGCGGAGCTATCTGCACGCCGCGGCCATCGACGGCCGCACCATCCGCCACGTCCACCGCTGGTCCCAGGGCACCCAGATCCAGGACGCCGTACGCATCCTCCGTACGAATCCCAAGGCCGCCCCCGGCTCCGCGGGCGAACTCGAAGGCGCTCTCACCGCCCACCCCGAACGCCGGGACATGGCCCAGCAGTTGACCACCCGCGCCCTCACGGCCCTCTCCACGGTCAACATCCGTGAGGCCTGCACTCCCAATCGAAGTGATGCCCTCGCCCTGGATTCCTTCGTCCACGAAGGGGGCACGCTTTATGTGGTGGGGGAATCCATCGAGGACCCCAGGACGAAGCCGGGCGCGATGCCCCTCCTGACGGCCCTCGTCTCCAGCGTGGTCGAGCGCGGCCGGCACATGGCCGAACGGTCATCCTCCGGTCGCCTCGACCCACCAATGACGCTCGTCCTGGACGACGTCGCAGCCGTGGCTCCGCTTCCCCAGCTGCCGGAGCTGCTGGCCACCGGAGCGGACCGGGGCATGCCGACCCTGGCCCTGCTCCGGTCCCGAGAACAGGGCCGCGCCCGCTGGCCACACGACGAGCTGCCGGTCTAGGCCCCCGGGTCTCACTCCCGTTCGAGCACGAACTCCAACTCCCGCTCCCCCGCGTCCCCCAGCGGCACGGTCACCCCGCTCGGCAGGAACCCCGCCCGCCGATAGAACCGCTGCGCCCGCCCGTTCTCCTCGTGCACGATCAGCCGCACCCGCTCCAGGCCCTGCGCCCACGACCACTCCAGGGCCGCGTCGAACAGCACCTCGGTCAGCCCGCTCCCGCGCTCCTCGGGCCGTACGAACACCGCGACGACGTGCCCCTGCTTCCGCTCCACCTCGAACCCGGCCCAGTCCGTCGTCCCCGGCTCCTCCACGAGCACGGTCAGCGTCCCCACCCACTGCCCGTCCGGCCCCTCGGCGATGATCTGCTGCGCCCGGTCCGCCCCCTCGGCGGCCCCCATCGTCCGCTCCTGCCAGAAGGAGTCCGGCTTGGCCACGGCTTCCTCGTACGTCTCCAGGAAGGCGAGGTGCGCCACCGGGTCCCGCAGGGCCGCGAGCCGCAGCTCCTTCGCCGCAGGCCACTCATCAGCACGCACGGACCGGATCACATAGCTCATGCGGGCCACGGTAGTACCCGGGTACGACACCCCTCACCCCGATTACCGCCGCAGGTCCGACGCCCACCGCCCCCGCACGCACGAGCATCGAAGCATGCTGACGGCACACGAACTGACCAAACGCTACGGCGACCGGACGGTCGTCACGGACCTGTCCTTCACCGTCCGCCCCGGCACCGTCACCGGCTTCCTCGGCCCGAACGGCGCCGGCAAGTCCACGACCATGCGGATGATCCTCGGCCTCGACGCCCCCACCCGCGGCCACGCGACCGTGGGCGGACGCTCCTACGCCGCCCACCCCGCGCCCCTCACCGAGGTCGGCGCCTTGCTGGAGGCCCGCTCGGTCCACCCCGGCCGCACCGCCTACCACCACCTGCTCGCCCTCGCCCACACCCACGGCATCCCCCGCGCACGCGTCGAACAGGTCCTCGCCCTCACCGGCCTCACGGACGTCGCCCACCGCCGAGTCAAGGGCTTCTCCCTCGGCATGGGCCAACGCCTCGGCATCGCCGCGGCCCTCCTCGGCGACCCGGCCACCGTCGTCCTCGACGAACCGGTCAACGGCCTCGACCCCGAGGGCGTCCTGTGGATCCGCACCCTCCTCAAGTCCCTCGCCGCCGAGGGCCGCACGGTCTTCGTCTCCTCCCACCTGATGAGCGAGATGGCCCTCACCGCCGAACACCTGGTCATCATCGGCCGTGGCCGCCTCCTCGCCGACACCACGGTCACCGACTTCGTACGCGACTCCGGCGCGGGCACCACCAAGGTCGTCACCCCGCAGGCCCACACCCTCGTACGCCTCCTCACCGCCCCCGGCGTCGACATCACCACCGACACCCCCGGCACCCTCCACATCCGCGGCACGGGCGCCGAACACATCGGCCGCGCGGCGGCCGCCCACGGCATCCCCCTCTACGAACTGACCCCGAGCACCGCCTCCCTCGAGGAGGCCTTCATGGACCTCACCCGCGACGCGGTCGAGTACACGGCGACCCTGGAAGGAGCGGCAGCATGACCACGACGGCCCTCCCCTACCGCGTGACCCCGGCCCGCGTCCTGCGCTCCGAGTGGCACAAACTCCGGACCCTGCGCTCCACCTGGATCACCCTCGCCGTGACCAGCGCCCTCACCGCCGCCATGGGCGCGGGGCTGGGCGCCGCCTACGACGGCAGCGGCGAAGGCGAGATGGACACGGTCCTCTTCGTCCTCCTCGGCACCCAGTTCGCGCAGATCAACCTGGGCGTACTCGGCATCCTGGCCACGGCAGGCGAGTACTCCACCGGCCAGATCCGGGCCACCATGACCGCCGTCCCCCGCCGCCTGCCCGTCCTGTGGTCCAAGGCCGCCGTCCTGGCCGCGGTGGCGTTCCCCCTCACCCTGGCGACGAACCTCCTCACGTTCCCGCTCGCCCAGTCCTTCCTCTCCGGCACCGACCAGTCCGCCTCCCTCGGCGACCCCGGCGTCCTGCGCGCCCTCGCCGGCAACGCGGCCGGCCTCACCCTGCTCGCCGTCCTCGCCCTCGGCATCGGCGCCCTGGTCCGCTCCGTCCCGATGGCCATCGGCGCCTTCATCGGCCTCGTCATGATCCTCCCGGAGATCCTGGCCATGCTCCCGTACGAGATCGTCGACGACGCCGTCCGCCATTTCCCCGGCAAGGCCCTGGAAGCCCTCACCACCGCCCAGCCCCTGCCCGGCGCGACGTCCCCGAGCGCGGCCCTGCTGGCCATGCTCCTGTGGACGGCGGCGACCCTCGCGGTAGCGGCGACGGTCCTACGCCGCCGAGACGTCTGACACGCGGCATCGGAACCTTCACGATGGACCCCGTGACGGAAGACCGGGCGCCGGAGCCCCTCACCGAGTACGCCCACCGCATCACCCGGCGGGTACGCGCCTTCGACCAACGCCACCCACTGCTGTGGGACCTGCACTTCACCGGCTTCTGGGTGATAGCCGCCCTGATCGACTACGGCGGCGGTGGCTGGCGCCACAACGCCCACAACCTGGACGTCCCCGGCTGGCTCCTCTTCACCCTGAGCCTCGGCCTCTCGGTCCCCCTGCTCCGGCGCCGCACCCACCCCGGGGCCGTCCTCGCCGCGCTAACCCCCTTCGCCCTCGTCAACGCGTGGACCGGCGCGGCCCTCCAGGCGTCCCTGCTTCAGCTGGTCCTCATCTACCACGTCGCCCTCCGCCGCACCCTGCACGACCTGTGGTGGGCGACAGCCCTGGTGATCACCCCGGTGCTCGTGTCGACGGCACGTTACGGAGAGGGCAGCTGGGAACAGCAGATCGGCTCCCTGCTGATGTCCATCACCGTGGCCGCCCTCATCGGCATCACGGTCCGCACCCGCCGCAACTACACCGAGGCCCTGGAGGACCGCGCCCGCCGCCTGGAGACCGAACGCGACCAGCAGGCCCAACTCGCCACCGCCGCCGAACGCGCCCGCATCGCCCGCGAGATGCACGACATCATCGGCCACAACCTCTCCGTCATCACAGGTCTGGCCGACGGCGGCAGATACGCGGCCGCCAAGTCCCCCGAACGCGCGGCCCAGGCCCTCGACGCCATCGCCACCACCAGCCGCCAGGCCCTGACCGAACTCCGCCGCCTCCTCGACGTCCTGCGAGAGGAGGAGAAGAACCAAGCAGAACTGACACCCCAACCCGGCCTCACCGACCTCGACCGGCTCCTCGACGGCGTACGCTCCGCAGGCCTACCCGTCCACACCACCACCCACGGCACCCCCACACTCCCCCCAGGCCGCCAGCTCACCGTCTACCGCGTCATCCAGGAAGCCCTCACCAACACCCTCAAACACGCCGGCCCCGGCGCCACAGCGGAGATAGAGCTGTCCTACGAGGAGAAGGCCGCCGTCACCGTACAGATCACGGACACAGGCACCGGCCGCGGGACGGACGTGCCTCCCCGAGACGGTCGTGGACTACCAGGAATGCGCGAGCGAACCGCCCTGTACGACGGCACACTTGAGGCCGGCCCTCGTCCCCACCCTGAGCAGGGCTGGCGCGTCCGTCTCCACCTCCCGGAGGAAACCCCGCAGTGACCACGGTCCTCATCGCCGACGACCAGCCCCTCCAGCGCTTCGGCTCCCGCATGCTCCTGGAGAGCCAGGACGACATGACGGTCGTCGGCGAGGCCGCCAACGGCAGCGAAGCGGTCCGCATGACGGCGGAGCTCCACCCCGATGTCGTCCTCATGGACATCCGCATGCCCGGCCTGGACGGCATCGAGGCGACCCGCCGCATCGCCGCCGCCGGCGACCGCACCCGCATCCTGATCGTCACCACCTTCGACCTGGACGAATACGCCTACGCCGGCCTCCGCGCCGGCGCCTCCGGATTCCTGGTCAAGGACGCCCAGCCCGAGGAACTCCTCTCCGGCATCCGCGCGGTGGCCACCGGCGACGCGGTCGTAGCTCCCAGCCTGACCCGCCGCCTCTTGGACGCCTACGTCCACCACCTGCCGACCGACCCCTCGGCCGAGGACCTGACACAGGAGGACTCACGCCTCGCTTCCCTCACCGACCGGGAACGGGAAATCCTCACGGTCATCGGCAAGGGCTGGACGAACACGGAGATAGCCACCCGCCTCCACCTGGCGGAGTCCACGGTGAAAACCCACGTGGGCCGCATCCTCGCGAAGACAGGCTCCCGGGACCGTATTCAGGCGGTCATCCTGGCGTACGACACGAAATTGGTTGAGCCGTCGTGACGGCCCTGAAACGCAGAAAACCCCGCATCCGAAGATGCGGGGTTTCCTTTGAATGATTGTTCGGCGGCGTCCTACTCTCCCACAGGGTCCCCCCTGCAGTACCATCGGCGCTGTAAGGCTTAGCTTCCGGGTTCGGAATGTAACCGGGCGTTTCCCTAACGCTATAACCACCGAAACACTATGAAACTGTAAACTGCCGCACCATACCGTGACCTGGCATGGGGCTGTTCGTGGTTTCAGAACCAACACAGTGGACGCGAGCAACTGAGGACAAGCCCTCGGCCTATTAGTACCGGTCAACTCCACACGTTACCGTGCTTCCATATCCGGCCTATCAACCCAGTCGTCTACTGGGAGCCTTACCCTCTCAAGGAGGTGGGAATACTCATCTCGAAGCAGGCTTCCCGCTTAGATGCTTTCAGCGGTTATCCCTCCCGAACGTAGCCAACCAGCCATGCCCTTGGCAGAACAACTGGCACACCAGAGGTTCGTCCGTCCCGGTCCTCTCGTACTAGGGACAGCCCTTCTCAATATTCCTACGCGCACAGCGGATAGGGACCGAACTGTCTCACGACGTTCTAAACCCAGCTCGCGTACCGCTTTAATGGGCGAACAGCCCAACCCTTGGGACCGACTCCAGCCCCAGGATGCGACGAGCCGACATCGAGGTGCCAAACCATCCCGTCGATATGGACTCTTGGGGAAGATCAGCCTGTTATCCCCGGGGTACCTTTTATCCGTTGAGCGACGGCGCTTCCACAAGCCACCGCCGGATCACTAGTCCCGACTTTCGTCCCTGCTCGACCCGTCGGTCTCACAGTCAAGCTCCCTTGTGCACTTACACTCAACACCTGATTGCCAACCAGGCTGAGGGAACCTTTGGGCGCCTCCGTTACTCTTTAGGAGGCAACCGCCCCAGTTAAACTACCCATCAGACACTGTCCCTGATCCGGATCACGGACCCAGGTTAGACATCCAGCACGACCAGACTGGTATTTCAACGACGACTCCACCCACACTGGCGTGCGAGTTTCAAAGTCTCCCAGCTATCCTACACAAGCCGAACCGAACACCAATATCAAACTGTAGTAAAGGTCCCGGGGTCTTTCCGTCCTGCTGCGCGAAACGAGCATCTTTACTCGTAGTGCAATTTCACCGGGCCTATGGTTGAGACAGTCGAGAAGTCGTTACGCCATTCGTGCAGGTCGGAACTTACCCGACAAGGAATTTCGCTACCTTAGGATGGTTATAGTTACCACCGCCGTTTACTGGCGCTTAAGTTCTCAGCTTCGCCACCCCGAAGAGTGACTAACCGGTCCCCTTAACGTTCCAGCACCGGGCAGGCGTCAGTCCGTATACATCGCCTTACGGCTTCGCACGGACCTGTGTTTTTAGTAAACAGTCGCTTCTCGCTGGTCTCTGCGGCCACCCCCAGCTCGAACAGCAAGTGTTCTCACCAGGTGTGGCCCCCCTTCTCCCGAAGTTACGGGGGCATTTTGCCGAGTTCCTTAACCATAGTTCACCCGAACGCCTCGGTATTCTCTACCTGACCACCTGAGTCGGTTTAGGGTACGGGCCGCCATGAAACTCGCTAGAGGCTTTTCTCGACAGCATAGGATCATCCACTTCACCACAATCGGCTCGGCATCAGGTCTCACCCTCATGTCACCCGGATTTACCTAGATGACGGGCTACACCCTTACCCCGGGACAACCACCGCCCGGGATGGACTACCTTCCTGCGTCACCCCATCACTCACCTACTAACCGCTTGGTTCGGCGGCTCCACCACTTTCCTTTCCCCGAAGGGTCCGGAACGGCTTCACGGCCTTAGCATCACGATGCTCGATGTTTGACGCTTCACAGCGGGTACCGGAATATCAACCGGTTATCCATCGACTACGCCTGTCGGCCTCGCCTTAGGTCCCGACTTACCCTGGGCAGATCAGCTTGACCCAGGAACCCTTAGTCAATCGGCGCAAACGTTTCTCACGTTTGTATCGCTACTCATGCCTGCATTCTCACTCGTGAACCGTCCACAACTCGCTTCCGCGGCTGCTTCACCCGGCACACGACGCTCCCCTACCCATCACAGCAGGCGTTGGCCCTTATGCTGCAATGACACGACTTCGGCGGTACGCTTGAGCCCCGCTACATTGTCGGCGCGGAATCACTAGACCAGTGAGCTATTACGCACTCTTTCAAGGGTGGCTGCTTCTAAGCCAACCTCCTGGTTGTCTCTGCGACTCCACATCCTTTCCCACTTAGCGTACGCTTAGGGGCCTTAGTCGATGCTCTGGGCTGTTTCCCTCTCGACCATGGAGCTTATCCCCCACAGTCTCACTGCCGCGCTCTCACTTACCGGCATTCGGAGTTTGGCTAAGGTCAGTAACCCGGTAGGGCCCATCGCCTATCCAGTGCTCTACCTCCGGCAAGAAACACACGACGCTGCACCTAAATGCATTTCGGGGAGAACCAGCTATCACGGAGTTTGATTGGCCTTTCACCCCTAACCACAGGTCATCCCCCAGGTTTTCAACCCTGGTGGGTTCGGTCCTCCACGAAGTCTTACCTCCGCTTCAACCTGCCCATGGCTAGATCACTCCGCTTCGGGTCTTGAGCGTGCTACTCCATCGCCCTATTCGGACTCGCTTTCGCTACGGCTTCCCCACTCGGGTTAACCTCGCAACACACCGCAAACTCGCAGGCTCATTCTTCAAAAGGCACGCAGTCACGACGCATTGAGTAAACTCAATGCGCGACGCTCCCACGGCTTGTAGGCACACGGTTTCAGGTACTATTTCACTCCGCTCCCGCGGTACTTTTCACCATTCCCTCACGGTACTATCCGCTATCGGTCACCAGGGAATATTTAGGCTTAGCGGGTGGTCCCGCCAGATTCACACGGGATTTCTCGGGCCCCGTGCTACTTGGGTGTCTCTCAAACGAGCCGCTGATGTTTCGACTACGGGGGTCTTACCCTCTACGCCGGACCTTTCGCATGTCCTTCGCCTACATCAACGGTTTCTGACTCGTCTCACGGCCGGCAGACCGTAAAAGAGAGATCCCACAACCCCGTATACGCAACCCCTGCCGGGTCTCACACGCATACGGTTTGGCCTCATCCGGTTTCGCTCGCCACTACTCCCGGAATCACGGTTGTTTTCTCTTCCTGCGGGTACTGAGATGTTTCACTTCCCCGCGTTCCCTCCACTTGCCCTATGTGTTCAGGCAAGGGTGACAGCCCATGACGACTGCCGGGTTTCCCCATTCGGAAACCCCCGGATCAAAGCCTGGTTGACGACTCCCCGGGGACTATCGTGGCCTCCCACGTCCTTCATCGGTTCCTGGTGCCAAGGCATCCACCGTGCGCCCTTAAAAACTTGGCCACAGATGCTCGCGTCCACTGTGCAGTTCTCAAACAACGACCAGCCACCCATCACCCCACCCTTCACAGGCGAGTTCACTGGGGCCGGCGACTGAGGAAATTTCGTTCCCTCAGACACCCAACAGCGTGCCCGACACACTCCCCGCTCCCCTCAACGTTCCACACTCAAAGAGCAGTACTAGAAGGAGAAGACGATCAAGTGTGCCGAATAGTCAACGTTCCACCCATGAGCAACCAGCATCAGACATTCGCTGATGTACTGGCCTCTGAACCAGGCAAGCCTGGCTTAGAAGTGCTCCTTAGAAAGGAGGTGATCCAGCCGCACCTTCCGGTACGGCTACCTTGTTACGACTTCGTCCCAATCGCCAGTCCCACCTTCGACAGCTCCCTCCCACAAGGGGTTGGGCCACCGGCTTCGGGTGTTACCGACTTTCGTGACGTGACGGGCGGTGTGTACAAGGCCCGGGAACGTATTCACCGCAGCAATGCTGATCTGCGATTACTAGCGACTCCGACTTCATGGGGTCGAGTTGCAGACCCCAATCCGAACTGAGACCGGCTTTTTGAGATTCGCTCCACCTCGCGGTATCGCAGCTCATTGTACCGGCCATTGTAGCACGTGTGCAGCCCAAGACATAAGGGGCATGATGACTTGACGTCGTCCCCACCTTCCTCCGAGTTGACCCCGGCGGTCTCCCGTGAGTCCCCAGCACCACAAGGGCCTGCTGGCAACACGGGACAAGGGTTGCGCTCGTTGCGGGACTTAACCCAACATCTCACGACACGAGCTGACGACAGCCATGCACCACCTGTACACCGACCACAAGGGGGCGCCTGTCTCCAGACGTTTCCGGTGTATGTCAAGCCTTGGTAAGGTTCTTCGCGTTGCGTCGAATTAAGCCACATGCTCCGCCGCTTGTGCGGGCCCCCGTCAATTCCTTTGAGTTTTAGCCTTGCGGCCGTACTCCCCAGGCGGGGCACTTAATGCGTTAGCTGCGGCACGGACAACGTGGAATGTTGCCCACACCTAGTGCCCACCGTTTACGGCGTGGACTACCAGGGTATCTAATCCTGTTCGCTCCCCACGCTTTCGCTCCTCAGCGTCAGTATCGGCCCAGAGATCCGCCTTCGCCACCGGTGTTCCTCCTGATATCTGCGCATTTCACCGCTACACCAGGAATTCCGATCTCCCCTACCGAACTCTAGCCTGCCCGTATCGACTGCAGACCCGGGGTTAAGCCCCGGGCTTTCACAACCGACGTGACAAGCCGCCTACGAGCTCTTTACGCCCAATAATTCCGGACAACGCTCGCGCCCTACGTATTACCGCGGCTGCTGGCACGTAGTTAGCCGGCGCTTCTTCTGCAGGTACCGTCACTTTCGCTTCTTCCCTGCTGAAAGAGGTTTACAACCCGAAGGCCGTCATCCCTCACGCGGCGTCGCTGCATCAGGCTTTCGCCCATTGTGCAATATTCCCCACTGCTGCCTCCCGTAGGAGTCTGGGCCGTGTCTCAGTCCCAGTGTGGCCGGTCGCCCTCTCAGGCCGGCTACCCGTCGTCGCCTTGGTGAGCCATTACCTCACCAACTAGCTGATAGGCCGCGGGCTCATCCTGCACCGCCGGAGCTTTCCACCACCACAGATGCCTGCGATGGTCAATATCCGGTATTAGACCCCGTTTCCAGGGCTTGTCCCAGAGTGCAGGGCAGATTGCCCACGTGTTACTCACCCGTTCGCCACTAATCCCCACCGAAGTGGTTCATCGTTCGACTTGCATGTGTTAAGCACGCCGCCAGCGTTCGTCCTGAGCCAGGATCAAACTCTCCGTGAATGTGTACCGGTAATCCGGTCGACACCACGAGAGCGGAACAGTCAGGCGGAATAAGCCCGACCGTTCACAGCGTCCTCGCTGTGTTTTTTCAAAGGAACCTCGTCCCAGCCTGATGGCCGGAGACGGGGTATCAACATATCTGGCGTTGACTTTTGGCACGCTGTTGAGTTCTCAAGGAACGGTCGCTTCCTTTGTACTCACCCTCTCGGGCTTTCCTCCGGGCGCTTCCCTTCGGTCTTGCGTTTCCGACTCTATCAGATCTTTCCGATCCGATTTCCTCGGTGCTTTCCAGGTTCCCGCTTCCGCGTTTCCCTTTCCGGCGGTTCCGACTCTATCAGATCCTTTCGGGCCTGATCCCCAGTCAGTGGGGGTTTGCCTTTGCGGCTGTTGGGCCGTTCCGACGTGTCCAACCTTAGCGCGGCCTCTCGCCGATTCCCAAATCGAGTCGATGTCGAGTCGATCAGGCTGTCGAGTCCCAATTCGAATTGAATTCGGGCACGCCGAAATCAACTCCGCTGGGAGCGATCTTGCTAGTGGTTGGGTGCCGCTTGAGCGGCGAAAGTGTCGTCGCAGAACCGTTACGGCTCCGCGGCAACCCGAAGAACTTTACGGATCGGGCAGGGGGGTGTCAAGCGGCCCCTGTCAAGATCTTTTGTGTGGGCGTCAGTCCAGGTCCGAGAGGCGGCCGCCGGCGTCCGGCTGGGCGTCTTCCACCCTGCGCAACAGGCGGGTGAGGACGCTGCCGAGCGCGGTGCGCTCGACGGGGGACAGATCCTGGAGCAGGTCCTCCTCGAAGACCGTTGCCAGGCGCATTGCCTCCAGCCACTTCTCACGCCCCTCTGATGTCAGCTCCACGATGACTCGTACGCGGTTGGACTCGTCTCGCTCCCGGGTAACCAGCCCTTCGCCGACCATGCGGTCGATGCGGTGGGTCATGGCGGCCGGGGTGAGGCCGAGGCGCTTGGCGAGGTCGCTGGGGCCCAGGCGATAGGGAGCACCGGAGAGGACGAGGGCCTTGAGAACCTCCCACTCCGCGTTGCTGATGCCGAGAGCCGAGGTCTGACGGCCGTAGGCGACGTTCATGCGGCGGTTCAGGCGGGACAGGGCCGAGACGATCTGCTCCACCTGGGGGTCGAGGTCCTGGAACTCGCGCTGGTACGCGGCGATCTGTTCTTCGAGGGTCGGCTCACTGGGGCCGGGGGTGTCGCCCATGGCGGCAGTATGGCACGGACGTTCTTTGCCTTGAAGTCCTTGGGTATGTACTCTTTAGCTTCGAACTTTAGTTTCGAAGCCTTCACTCCTAACTTGTGAGAGAGGTGAACGTGACCAGGGCGATGGGCGCTGCGATGCGCCGGATCCACGTGGGTAACGCACTCAGCGCGTTCGGGCTCGGCTTCACCGTCCCCTACCTGTACGTCTACGTGGCGCAGGTGCGGGGACTGGGAGCCATGACGGCGGGGCTCGTGCTCGCCGTCTTCGCTGTGGCGGCGCTGGTCGTGCTGCCGTTCGCCGGGCGGACCATCGTCCGGCGCGGCCCGCTGCCGGTACTGCTCACCGCCCTGATCACCGCCGCCGTAGGTGCCCTGAGTCTGGGGATCGCGAGCAGTGCGGCGGCCGTGCTGGTGTCTGCTGCCCTGCTGGGAGCCGGGCAGGCCGTGATGCAGCCGGCGCTGGCCACGATGATCGTGGACTGCTCGACGGCGGAGACGCGGTCGCGGGCCTTCGCCATGCAGTTCTTCCTGCAGAACCTCGGGCTCGGTGTCGGTGGCCTCATCGGTGGTCATCTGGTCGACACGACCAGTGCCGCCTCCTTCACCCTCCTCTTCGCGATCGAGGCGGCGATGTTCCTGCTGCTGGTCGTGGTGATGGTGACCGTGCGGATGCCGCACGCACCGCGGATCGAGGACGCGCCCGTGGCGTCGGGGCGGGGCAGCTGGAAGCAGTTGCTGGGCAACCGGGCCATGGTGCAGCTGTGTGTGCTGGGCTTCGTGTTGTTCTTCGCCTGCTACGGGCAGTTCGAGTCGGGGCTGAGCGCGTACGGGGTCGAGGCCGCCGGGATCTCGACGTCGGCGCTGGGGACGGCGCTGGCGGCGAACACCTTGGTGATCGTCATCGCGCAGTTCGCCGTGCTGCGGTTCGTGGAGCGGCGGAGGCGGTCGCGGGTGATCGCGGCCGTGGGACTGATCTGGGCCGTGGCGTGGGCCGTCGCCGGGTACGCGGGGCTCGGGCACGGGAGCCAGGAGATGGCGACGGCCGCGTTCGTCTCGACGTACGCGTTGTTCGGGCTGGGCGAGGCGATGCTGTCGCCGACCGTGGCCCCGCTGGTCGCGGATCTCGCGCCGGAGGGGATGGCCGGGCAGTACAACTCGGCGTTCGCCCTGGTCAAGCAGCTCGCGCTGGCCGTCGGGCCGGCGGTGGGCGGGCCGTTGGGGGCCTCGTTGCACGCGCCGTACATCGTGGCGTTCCTGTTGTTCTCCCTCGGGATCACCGTCCTCGCCGTGCGGTTGGGGCGGCAGCTGACCGACGTGCAGGATCGGCCGTGGCTCGGGAAGAGCCGGGTCGTGGCGCGGGGTGGGGCTCCCGTTTCCGCTGACGTCTGATCCGCTGCCCGTCGGCTAGGTCGTCTGTGTGCGGGGCAGGGCGAACTCGCACCACACCGCCTTGCCGCCGCCCGGGGTGCGTCTGCAGCCCCAGTTCGACGCGATCGTGGCGACGATGGCGATGCCGCGGCCCGACTCGTCGCCCGGTTCCGCTCGGCGGCGTCTGGGGAGGTGGTCGTCGCCGTCGGTGACCTCGATGATCAGGCGGCGGTCGGTGCGGCGCAGGCGCAGGCGCATCGGCGGGGTGCCGTGCTGGAGGGAGTTGGCGACCAGTTCGCTGGTGGCCAGGACGCCCAGGTCGTGCAGGTCGGCGGGGAAGCGCCAGCTGGTCAGGACGCCGGAGGCGAAGGCACGCGCGCGTGGGGCCGCTTCCACGCCGCCCAGGAGTTCCAGGGCGGCGTTGCGGAAGAGCTCGCCCTCGGGACCTGTGCGGGCGGGGTGCTGGAGGACCAGGACGGCCACGTCGTCGTCGTGGTCGGGTGTCACGCCGGCCGAGCGGACCAGACGGTCGCAGACGACCTGGGGCGTGCCGGTGGCTCCGGCCAGGGCGCGTTCCAGCGCGGCGATCCCCTCGTCCAGGTCCGCGTCCCGGCGCTCCACCAGGCCGTCCGTGTAGAGGACGGCCGTGGAGCCGGGGCTGAGGGGGATCGAGCCGGAGGAGTGCATCCAGCCGCCGGTGCCAAGCGGGGGGCCGGTGGGTTCTTCGGCGCGCAGGACCGCGCCGTTCTCGTCGCGGACCAGGATGGGGAGGTGGCCGGCCGAGGCGTAGACCAGCTTGCCCTCGTTCGGGTCGTGGACCGCGTACGCGCAGGTGGCGATCTGGTTGGCGTCGATCTCGGATGCCAGGCCGTCGAGGAGTTGCAGGACCTCGTGCGGGGGCAGGTCGAGGCGGGCGTAGGCGCGGACCGCCGTGCGGAGCTGGCCCATCACCGCTGCCGCCCGGACGCCCCGGCCCATGACGTCGCCGATGACCAGGGCCGTGCGGCCGCCGCCCAGGGTGATGACGTCGTACCAGTCGCCGCCGACCGCGGCCTCGGTGCCGCCGGGGTGGTAGGTGGCGGCGACGCGCAGGTCGTCGGGTTCTTCGAGCTCCTGGGGGAGCAGTGATCTCTGCAGTGTCACGGCCGTCTCGCGCTGGCGGCGTTCGCTGGCGCGCAGGCGTTCGGCGGCTTCGGCGTGGTCGGTGACGTCGGTGGCGAAGACGAGGACGCCCCGGCCGTCGTTGCCGTCCTTGCCGTCGCCCTGGGCGACCGGGGTGCAGGTGAAGGTGTAGGAGCGGCCGTCGGGGGCCTTGCGGGACTTCACCGTGCGGGGCTTGCCGCTGCGCTGGACCTGGTCCAGGAGGGGGAACAGGCCCAGTGCGTCCAGTTCAGGGAGGGCCTCGCGGGCGCGTTCGCCCAGGGGGCGGACGCCGAAGGCCGTCGTGTAGGCGTCGTTGACGTAGGCGATGCGGTGGTCGGGGCCGTGGACCAGGGCGACGAGGGAGGGGACGCGGTCGAGGACCTCTCGCACCCGCAGTTCGTCGACGGCGGGTACGGACGGTGTCTCGTCGGTCAGTTGTTCGGCACGGGCGGCGGGTACGGAGCCGTCCCCCCGCCGGTCCGGGGAGGCCGTCTGCTCGGTCCGCGCTGCGGCGCGGCGCTGCGTTCCGGGGAGCCGGGCGCTCCAGCGCGTGAAGTTCACGAATCCTTGCCTCGTGTAGTGGTCGGCGGCCGGCACCGGAACCGGCCGGGGCCCGGAGGCCCGCACCAGGACGTGGGGTGGCACGCCCGAGGTGGTGGACCAGTCTGGCAGGGCGCGGACCGGACCAACATCCGTCAGACGCCGGGCCGGCCGCTGGAGTTCCTGGGTCCGGTCAGGACGACCCCTTCGGGTTGTGCGGGGGGTCTTGGGAAGGCTTTCCACCGGCCGCGAGTTCGAACTCCGCCCGGGGATGTTCGAGTGAACCCAGGGAGACGATCTCCCGTTTGAACAGACCGGCCAGGGACCATTCGGCGAGCACGCGCGCCTTGCGGTTGAAGGTGGGCACGCGACTGAGGTGGTAGGCGCGGTGCATGAACCAGGCGGGGTAGCCCTTGAGCTTGCGTCCGTAGACGTGGGCGACGCCCTTGTGCAGGCCCAGGGAGGCGACCGAGCCGACGTACCTGTGGGTGTAGGTGGTGAGGGGTTCGCCGCGCAGGGCGTGCACGATGTTGTCGCCGAGGACCCGGGCCTGGCGGACGGCGTGCTGGGCGTTGGGGGCGCACTCGGAGCCGGGTTTCTCGGCGGTGACGTCGGGGACCGCCGCGGCGTCTCCCGCCGCCCACGCGTGCGTGGTGCCCTCGATCGTGAGTTCCGGCGTGCACTTGAGCCGTCCGCGGCCGTTGCGGGGCAGGTCGGAGGCGGCGAGTACCGGGTGGGGTTTCACGCCGGCCGTCCAGACGACCGTACGGGTGGGGAAGCGGGCGCCGTCGCTGAGGGCCGCCACCCGGTCCGCGCAGGAGTCAAGGCGGGTCCGCAGGCGTACGTCGATGTTGCGGCGGCGCATTTCGGTGACGGTGTAGCGGCCCATCTCCTCGCCGACCTCGGGCAGGATGCGGTCCGAGGCCTCGACGAGGATCCACTTCATGTCCTCGGGCTGGACGTTGTGGTAGTAGCGCGCGGCGTAGCGGGCCATGTCCTCCAGTTCGCCGAGTGCCTCCACACCGGCGAAGCCGCCGCCGACGAAGACGAAGGTGAGGGCCGCGTCGCGGATCGCGGGGTCGCGGGTGGAGGAGGCGATGTCCATCTGCTCGAGGACGTGGTTGCGCAGGCCGATGGCCTCCTCGACGGTCTTGAAGCCGATGCCGTGCTCGGCGAGGCCGGGGACCGGCAGGGTGCGCGAGACGGAGCCGGGGGCGAGGACGAGTTCGTCGTAGGTCAGCCGCTCTCCGCCCGTGCCCTCCTCCTCGGTGGCGAGGGTGCTGATGGTGGCGGTGCGTTTCGCGTGGTCGACGGCGGTCGCCTCGCCGATGACGACGCGGCACCGGTCGAGGACGCGGCGCAGCGGTACGACGACGTGGCGGGGCGAGATGGCGCCGGCGGCGGCCTCGGGGAGGAAGGGCTGGTAGGTCATGTACGGGTCGGGTGTGACGACCGTGATCTCCACCTCGCCCCGGTCCAGTTCCCGTTTCAGTCTGCGCTGCAGGCGCAGGGCCGTGTACATCCCGACGTAGCCACCACCGACAACGAGAATGCGCGCACGTTCCTTCACTCTCCCATGACGCACCCGCCGCTTGCGTTTGTCCACAGCCTCGACCATTTGTGTGACCGGAGCGGGAGAGCGCGCGGAGTTGGCCGGATTATCGAGCTGTGATGGATACGCGCAGGTCAGTGGGGGTGGTTCGGGGGGCGTGCGGGGGCACATTCAGGACGTATACGGCCCGTACTCCGATCGGTGGGCGCTCCGTGCGGAACGTGCCCCTTCTGAATTGACTCCCTCTCAACTATGTTCGTGTGTCGACGGGGTGTAGGGGGATGTGCTCACCGGGTCCGCGACGGGCGGGCCCGCGGACCCGGGCCTGTTCTCCCGCCCCGGCATCGAATGGCGGGGAGTGTCTCCGGGGGGAGACGTCATTACCGGGGGAATGCGTATGCATGTTCAGGATTCTCATTGGTCGTCCGCATCCGCTCTGGCGGCGGGTGGCGCGACGTTGAGCGCGGCGGTGGGCAGCGGACGCGGGGACGGCCCGCGCACGACACCGCTGCGCGTGGACGCACAGCGCAATCTGGAGCACGTGCTGCGTGCGGCGCGCGAGGTCTTCGGCGAGCTGGGGTACGGCGCGCCGATGGAGGACGTGGCGCGGCGCGCGCGGGTCGGTGTGGGCACGGTGTACCGGCGGTTCCCGAGCAAGGACGTCCTGGTGCGGCGGATAGCCGAGGAGGAGACCTCCCGGCTGACCGACCAGGCGCGTGCGGCGCTCGGGCAGGAGGACGAGCCGTGGTCGGCGCTGTCGCGCTTCCTGCGTACGTCGGTGGCCTCCGGCGCCGGGCGGCTGCTGCCGCCGCAGGTGCTGCGGGTCTCGGTCGAGGAGGACCGTGCCGGTCAGGCGCGGGTGCCGCAGCAGCGGACGCAGCCGGGCACGACGGAGCTGCGGCTGGTTCCTGAGGAGCCGGCGGCGGTCGCCTCGGTACCGGCGGTCGCCGCGGAGGACGACGCCGGGGCGTCGGCGCTGCTCGAGGTCGTGGGTCAGCTCGTGGAGCGGGCGCGTGCGGCGGGTGAGCTGCGGCCGGACGTGTCGGTGTCGGACGTCCTGCTGGTGATCGCGACGGCCGCGCCCTCGCTACCGGACGCGGCACAGCAGGCGGCCGCCTCGGCCCGGCTGCTGGACATCCTGCTGGAGGGGCTGCGCTCGCGGCCGTGAGCTTGCGGGGCTGTACGAGGCATTCGGGCCCGGGCGAGATGTCCGGGGCCGGGCCGGACTTCCGGGTCCGGGCCGAAAGGGGAGTCTTCCCCGAAAGCGTGATGGCTAGTACTGGCGTGCGGTAAATCCGCACGGATGAGTGATCGTCCGAATTCCGGGGTCCCGACCAAGAGCCCCTGTGGCACTCTGACCCGGTGGTCTGGACGGGTTGGGCGGCTGGCGGGGGCTTTCCGCGATGAGCGTTGACGGGCGGGACGAACACGTGCCGAGCCAGGGCGGGCGCGCGAGCGTCCCGCCGGGCGGGCACCCCGCCGACGGCTCGGTCCCGGCACAGCGCGACCGGCGCGAGGACAGCGTCGTGCCGCCACCCCGCGACCTCCCGCCGTCCGACACCGAGCTCATCGACCGGATGCGTTCGGGCGACGACACGGCGTACGAGGAGCTGTACCGACGGCATGCGCAGGCCGTGCGCCGGTACGCCCGGACCTGCTGCCGTGACGCGCACACCCCGGACGACCTGACCGCCGAGGTCTTCGCCCGCATGCTCCAGGCGGTGCGCGGCGGCTCCGGTCCACAGCACGCCGTCCGCGCGTACCTGCTCACCTCCGTCCGGCGCGTCGCCGCCTCCTGGACGAGGTCGGCGCGGCGGGAACAGCTCGTCGACGACTTCGCGGTCTTCGCCGCCCAGTCCGCGCACGGGCCCGACGTGTCCGACGGCGACACGCTCGAACTGGGCGCGGACGTGCGGGCGATGCACCAGGCCGAGCGGTCCATGGCCATGCGGGCCTTCCGGTCGCTGCCCGAGCGGTGGCAGGCCGTGCTGTGGCACACCGAGGTCGAGGACGAGTCGCCCAGCGAGGTCGCCACGCTCTTCGGCCTGGACGCCAACGGCACCCGGGTGCTCGCCAGCCGGGCCCGTGAGGGCCTCAAGCAGGCCTACCTCCAGGCCCACGTCAGCGCCACGCTCGCCGGCGACGAGGAGTGCGCGCGCTACGCCGACCAGCTGGGCACCTACGCCCGCGGCCGGCTGCGCACACGTGCCGAGCGAGGGCTGCGCAAGCACCTGGACGAGTGCGCGAAGTGCCGGCTGGCCGCAAGCCAGATCGCGGAAGTGGCCGGTGGTATCCCCGCCGTCGTACCGGTCGCCGTCCTCGGCTGGTTCGGTGCCGCCGGGTACGCCAAGGTGGCCGGGCTCATCGCCGGAGGAGCGGGAGCTGCCGGTGGTGCCGCGGGTGCGGCCGCGACGGCGGGCGGAGGCTCGTCCGGCGCGGCAGCGGGCGCGGGCGCCGGTTCGTCCGGTGGGGCAGCTGGGGCCGGTTCGTCCGGTGGGGCGGGAAGCGGCGGCGGCGCGGCGGCTTCCGAGGCGGTCGGCGGACCGGTGAAGACCGGTATCGCGGCCGGTGTGGTCGCCGTGGGTGTCGTGGCCGCGGTGGTGATGGTTCTGGCCGGCAGCGAGAAGTCGAAGGAGGAAGCGAAGACAGCTCCCCCTTCCCCGGCTTCCCCGACGTCACCGGTGGTGCGGCCCGGCGAGCCCACACCCACACCCTCGCCCTCTCCCCCGAAGCGGGGGCCCGGGCCGCGGCCCCCGGGGATCGTGCCCGCGCGCGCCGAGACGCCCGCGCCGACGCCGACCACCCCAGGGACCGGCCCGCGTCCCACACGGTCCTCGGCCGCGACACCGGCACCGAAGCCCACCCCGCCGCCCGCGTCCCCGAGGCCGACACCACCCCCGGCACCCACGCCCACGCCGCCCCCGACCGAGGCGCCGCCCGCTCCGGCCGTCTACCAGTGGAGCGAACTGTCGTACGACATCAGCGGCGACGGCACCAAGCCCGAGATGCGGATCGGGGCGAGCAGCTGGGTCTGGAAGCGGTACGGCATGTCGGTCGGCGACCAGCGGTACACGCAGGGCGTCACCGTGCACGGCCGTTCCTCCGTCACCATCGACCTCAACCGGTCCTGCTCCTCGTACGACGCGCTCGTAGGTGTGGACGACCTGACGCTGAGGCTCGGCAAGGTGCACTTCGCCGTCTACGCCGACGGGGTCCGGCTGTGGCGGTCCGGGCTGGTCGAGGGCGGGGACCCGGCCGTCCCCGTCCATGTGAATCTCGCCGGCCGCAGCACCGTACGGCTGGTGGTGGAACCACGCGGCGCCCTCGACAACGTGGCTCTGGCGGACTGGGCGGAGTCGAGGTTCACCTGCGCCTAGCGTGGCTCAGCGGCGTACGAGCTCCGCGCCTCGTCCCAGCTCGCGCAGGACGGCGAGCCGGGCGATGAGGAAGGGTGACTCGGCGTACGCGCCCACCTCGTAGGCCAGCCGCAGAGCCTCCTCGTACTCCCCCTTGGCCTCCTCGAAACGGCCGCGCGCCATGGCGGCCTCGGCGGCCGCGCTGCACACCCGGGCCCGCGGCCAGCGGTCTCCGGCGCGACGGCTGAGGGTGCGCAGTTCCGCGGTCGTCGTCGACGCCGTCCAGGTCGCCGGGGGCGTCGACCACCATGTGCGTACGGCACGCGCTACACCCGCCGCCCCCCGGCACCTGCCCCCAACGCCCCCCGTTGCGGGGCGATCCCCGCCGGTACTGCTCGCTGGCGTGCCGGGGTCCCCGTCCAGCAGGTGCCGCGGCGGGCCAGGAGGCGGCGGAGCCAGAGTTCGAGGGAGACCAGGTCCGCGAGGCCGTCCAGGGGGAGGGGTTCGCCGGCCGCCGCGGAGCGCAGGGCCTTGCGGACCACGCGGGCCTCGACCAGGCCCGCTTCCGCCAGGAGGGGCGTGTCGAACAGCGTCACCAAGGAGTCCGCCGCCACTCTCAGGCCCGTTCGGGCCGCGGCCGCCTCGGTCGCCTGGGTCGGGACGCCCCACCCGGGCGGCAGCTCCCGCACTCCGGCCCCCTCCAGGACCGTACGCAGGATCGCCGCCCGCGCCCCGGGCCGTACCCGCAACGCCTCGGGCAGCGCCCGGGCCGCGCGCACGACCTGGTTGTCGAGGAACGGCGCGTGCAGCCGCTGGAAGCGGATCTCCGCGGCCTGCTCCAGTACCCGCAGGTCCGCCGCGTGCCGTGCCAGCGCCGCACGCGCGCGGAAGTCGCCTGGCCGCTGCCCCGGCCCCACCAGCTCCGACCGGTGCGTGGACGCCTGAAGGCGAACCGATACTTCAGCCAGTGCCTCACCGGTCAGCCAGCGCGCGGCCGGCCCGGGTCTGCCCCAGGTCAGCGCGGCGAGCGAGGCCTCCAGCGCGCCACCGGGCGCGTCGAGGCCGTCGTCCGACCGGTGGTCGAGCAGACGCTCGGCCAGGGACTCGAGACCCGACCGGTACGGCATACGGGACAGCCGTCGCGCCGCCGCGTACACGCGCGCGGGGACCAGCACCGAACCGTCCGCCTTGGCCAGCGCGGCGACCGGCCGCACGAGATGACGCCGCCGGCGGTCCATCAGCAGGTCGGCCAGCCGGGCCGGATGGGCGTCCAGGACCTGACGGGCCCCGTAGCCCGTGAAATGGTCCGCGCTGCCGGACGCCAGCCGCGCCCGGTGCCGGGCCGCCGACACCAGGCACGGGCCGGGTTCGTCGGTCAGCGGGCCGTCCAGGTCGGCGTACGGAAGGGTCTCCTCGCCACCCGCCACGACCACGTGGTGCAGCCGCGGGTTCGCCGCCAGAGCCCCGGCCCGCTCCAGCTCGGCCTCCTGCCCTGTGACGGCGAGGTCGTTGAACGTGACCGCCAGCAGCCGCTCCCCCGCGCCCGTGCCGTGTCCCAGCACCGTGCCCGGCATCCCGGGCAGCCCCGAGGCCAGCAGCGCCAGCGTCCCCGAGGCCGGTCCGCCGGACAGGTCCGCGCCGATCCCCGGGACGGGCATCCCGCGCGCGGCACGCCGCTCGGCGGGTCCCATGCCGGGCACGGGGCCGGGGTCTATGTCCGCCCCGGGGACGTGCCGCGGCGCGGACAGCCTTGTCCGTACGGCCTCCACGAGCGCGTCGCGCACGGCGTCGACCGCGCTGTCGGGATCGGCCGGAGGCGCCGCCACCGCCAGCGAGGCGACGGGCTCGTACCCGGCGATCTCCCGCGCACCGGCGCGCAGGATCAGTGCATGCCCCGGCGGAATGCGCTTCACGCCGTCGTACGGCGTGGAGTCGTGCAGCGCGGCGGGCACGTCAGGGGCGGCCAGCAGCGCGGCGAGGTGCCCGAAGTCGAGGTTGGCCTCGATGAGGTCGGCCAGCGGCAGCGCGGCCGTCGCGTACGCCGTACCGCCGGCCCAGGGCGTGTGGAACACCGGCCGCGCGCCCGCGAGATCGCCGCAGACGGTGAGCCTCCTGCCGACCTGCACGATCGCGGTGTAGCTGCCCGGCCAGGCGGTCAGATGCCGAAGTGCCCCGCCGCGCGCGGCGAACAGCGCGACGCGCAGCTGCTCGTCGGTGGCGCCGCAGATGCCGAGGACGGCGATGCGGGTCCGGTCGTCGGCCCTCACCACCCGCACCTCGTCGGGGCGCCAGTCGCCGACCGCCCAGAGCGGATCGGGGTCGCCCCACAGGAGTTGGGAACCCACCGGGTGCACGGTCTCGCCGTCCTGCCCCGTGGCCCCCGCCGCACCGGCAGCGAGTGCTCCCGCGGCGGTGCTGCTCCATCCCACCAACCACCGCATCGCCGCCTCCACAGGCTGTGGACAACCAGTGCACCGTACGAACCGGTTCACCATGCTGCCATGAAGGAAGCACTCCAGAGGGTCCCGACGCCGCTTGCGCTCCGTTGAATGCGCCCCGGCGGCGACACCCGCACCGCCCCGAACGCCCCGAACGCAGAAAAGACGGCCAGGACGCAAGGCACGTCAGCGACACGTCTCCGACACGACTGCGGCGCGAATGCGCCCCCGATACGCGCCCTGAATACGCCTGATGCGCCCTCAAGTGCCGTGGTCGGGGCCCTGATACCCCTCGACCGGCGGGGTCGATTTTCAGCCGAATCGCCGTTACACGGACAGCGTCGAACACGCTCCGTACAGGCTCGGCGTAGCACCGCCCGATCGCGCGGTCCGGGAGACGGAGCACGCCTCCCGGACCCTTCCGCCGCCCGCGGGGATGGAGGCGGCGGTGTCCCCCAGCCCACTGGATCCAGTACAGCGGGCCGACCCACGCAATGACCATGGAACCGCTCCCGCGATGGCTGGAGAAGAGCGCACGGGCGGGCGCACGGCCACACAGTGGGAGCACGCAGCAACAGCCTGTATCTGAACCGCACTTCAGTACGGACCACAATCCCGCCAACCGGAACAATGCCCCTTAACGCTTGGGATGCGGCGAACTACGCTGGGTTTACGAATGCCGGGTGGTTATGCCAGGCCCGGCAGCCGTCTGTGTCGAGGGGTGGCTCATGTCCAGGGAGCAACGCGGGCCGAACGAAAAACTCGGCGCCGTTCTCGCCCTCGCGGGAATCAGCAACGCGGGCCTCGCCCGGCGCGTCAACGACCTCGGCGCTCAGCGCGGTCTGACGCTTCGCTACGACAAGACGTCGGTGGCGCGCTGGGTGTCGAAGGGCATGGTGCCGCAGGGTGCGGCGCCCCACCTCATCGCCGCCGCCATCGGTCAGAAGCTCGGCCGCCCGGTGCCGCTCCACGAGATCGGCCTGGCGGACGCCGATCCAGCCCCCGAAGTCGGCCTCGCCTTCCCACGGGACGTCGGCCAGGCGGTGCGGTCCGCGACGGAGCTGTACCGCCTCGACCTCGCCGGCCGCCGGGCCGGATCCGGCGGCATCTGGCAGTCGCTGGCCGGATCGTTCGCGGTGAGCGCGTACGCGACGCCCGCCTCACGATGGCTGATAACCCCGGCCGACAGCTCGGTCGCGCGTGACGTGGACCCCGGCGAGGTCTCCGGCGCACCGCTCAAAGTCGGCCACAGCGATGTGCAGAAGCTGCGGGAGGCCGCCGAGGACGCGCGGCGCTGGGACTCCAAGTACGGTGGCGGCGACTGGCGTTCGTCGATGGTCCCCGAGTGCTTAAGGGTGGAGGCGGCCCCCCTGCTGCTCGGCTCCTACTCCGACGAGGTCGGCCGGGCCCTCTTCGGCGCCTCCGCGGAACTCACCCGGCTCGCGGGCTGGATGGCCTTCGACACGGGCCAGCAGGAAGCGGCCCAGCGCTACTACATCCAGGCCCTGCGCCTGGCCCGGGCGGCGGCGGACGTCCCCCTCGGGGGCTATGTCCTGGCCTCCATGTCCCTCCAGGCCACCTACCGCGGCTTCGGTGACGAGGGCGTGGACCTCGCCCAGGCCGCCCTGGAACGCAACCGCGGCCTGGCGACGGCCCGCACCATGAGCTTCTTCCGTCTCGTCGAGGCACGCGCGCATGCCCGCGCCAACGACGCCCAGGCGGCCGGCGGCGCCCTGAAGGCGGCCGAGAGCTGGCTGGAGCGGGCCCGTCCCGGCGACAACGACCCGAGCTGGCTCGGCTTCTACTCCTACGACCGTTTCGCCGCCGACGCGGCCGAGTGCTACCGCGACCTCAAGGCGCCCCGCCAGGTCCGCCGCTTCACCGAGCAGGCGCTCTCCAAGCCGACGGAGGAGTTCGTCCGCTCGCACGGGCTGCGCCTCGTCGTCTCGGCGGTGGCCGAACTGGAGTCGGGGAATCTGGACGCGGCGTGCGAACAGGGGGTGCGGGCGGTGGAAGTCGCCGGGCGCATCTCTTCCGCCCGGACCACGGAGTACGTGAAGGATCTTCTTCACCGGCTGGAGCCGTACGGGGACGAGCCGCGTGTGGTGGAGCTCCGCGAGCGTGCCCGGCCGTTGCTGGTGGCTCCCGCCTGAGAGGCGGGCTCGCCGCCGTCTCCGCGTTTGAAGGCGATGTCAGTGGCGCAGTGCACTATCGAGGTGGGAGGTGGTGCTCGTGCGGCCCGCATACGACTGTGACGTGCTGGTGATCGGCGGCGGAATCGTCGGTCTGTCGACGGCGTACGCGATCACCCGCGCCGCACCCGGCACACGTGTCACGGTGCTGGAGAAGGAACCGGGCCCCGCCCGGCATCAGACCGGCCGCAACAGCGGCGTCATCCACAGCGGCGTCTACTACCGCCCCGGCTCCCTCAAGGCGCGCTACGCCGTGCGGGGCGCCGCCGAGATGGTCAAGTTCTGCGCCGAGTACGGCATCGCGCACTCCGTCACCGGCAAGCTGATCGTCGCGACCGACCGCTCCGAGCTGCCCCGCCTGCACGCCCTCGTGCAGCGCGGCCGGGAGAACGGGATCCCGGTGCGGGAGCTGTGCGCGTCCCAGATCATGGAGTACGAGCCGGAGGTGCGGGGCCTCGCCGCCATACACGTCGGCACGACCGGCATCTGCGACTTCGTCGCGGTCGCCCGCCAGCTGGCCCACGGCTCGGGCGCGGAGATCCGCTACGGCACACGGGTCGTGCGCATCGACCGCCGCCCCGAGCTGGGCGTCGCCGCGCTCACGGCGGCCGGGGACGTGGTGCGCGGCCGGGTCCTGGTGAACTGCGCGGGCCTGTACAGCGACGAGATCGCCCGGCTGACCGGGGACGACCCGGACGTCCAGATCGTGCCGTTCCGGGGCGAGTACTACGAACTCGCCCGGCCGGAGCTCGTACGGGGCCTGGTCTACCCCGTCCCCGACCCGGCGTTCCCGTTCCTCGGGGTGCATCTCACACGCGGCATCGACGGCGGTGTCCACGTCGGGCCCAACGCGGTGCCGGCGCTGGCCCGCGAAGGCTATGGATGGGGCACGGTCCGCTGGCGCGAGCTGGGGTCGACCCTGACCTGGCCGGGATCGTGGCGGATCGCGCGCCGGCACTGGCGGTACGGGGCGGGTGAGCTGCGGCGGTCGCTGTCCAAGGCGGCGTTCACGGACGCGGTGGGCAGATTGCTGCCCGGGGTGTCCGAGGAGGATCTGGTGCCGACGGCCGCGGGGGTGCGGGCCCAGGCCGTCCTGCGGGACGGCACGCTGGTGGACGACTTCCTGATCCGCGAGGGTGCTCGCACGGTGCACGTGCTGAACGCTCCCTCACCTGCGGCTACGGCGTCCCTGCCGATCGGTCGGGAGGTGGCGCGGAGGGCGCTGAGCGGGCTGTGACGCCGGGTCCGGGCGGGTCCGCGAGGCGGCGGAGCGGGGTGCCGCGGCCTCGCCCCCACCGCATCCCCTTACGCGACGGCCGTAAAATCGGCCTCACTGTGTCTGACTCCGTGAATACCCCCGAAAGCCCCCAGCCGCCCACCACCCCCGACGGCGAGCACCCCGACCACGCGCCCGGTGTTTCCATCCGGCACACGCGGGCCAAGGGTGAGCCGCGCTTTCCCGACGGGCCGAAGGCCGATCCCGCCGGATCGCACTTCGAGCGGCGTATCCGGAGTTTTCAGCCGCGGCGCAGCAGGGTGACCGCGGGGCAGGCGGACGCGCTGCAGCGGTTGTGGCCCAAGTGGGGACTGGACATCGACGGGCACCAGAGGCTCGACCTCGCCGAGCTGTTCGGCAACGACAATCCCGTCGTCCTGGAGATCGGCTTCGGCATGGGCGAGGCGACCGCCCAGATGGCCGCCGCCGACCCCCGCACCAACATCCTCGCCGTCGATGTCCACACCCCCGGCCAGGGCAATCTGCTCAATCTCGCCGACCGGGACGGCATGTCCAACATCCGGGTCGCGAACGGTGACGCGATCATCCTGCTCCGCGAGATGCTCACCCCGGACTCCCTCGACGGCCTCCGCGTCTACTTCCCCGACCCCTGGCCCAAGAAGCGGCACCACAAGCGCAGGCTCATCCAGCCCGACTTCCTGACCCTCGCCGCGACCCGCATCAAGCCCGGCGGGACGGTTCACTGCGCCACCGACTGGGAACCGTACGCCGAGCAGATGCTCGAGGTCCTCACCGCACACCCCGACTTCGAGAACACGCAGGCGGACGGCGGTTTCGCGCCCCGTCCCGACTTCCGCCCCCTGACCCGTTTCGAGGGCCAGGGACTGGACAAGGGACATGTCGTGAACGACCTCCTCTTCCGTCGCGTACAGCACGTGGAGCAACCCCCCGCCGGCGCCTGACCGCCTCCGGTTCTCTCCCGCCTGCGGACAGCGCCCATCCGTCGTTAGGGTCAATGCCGTGGCCACCTGCCCCCCACATCCGTCGTACCCCAGCGGTCCCCCCGACGGCGTGCCCCTCGCCGGCCTCTCTGCCGGCGGACCTCTGCGGCACGCCCACTGGTGGCAGCGCGCCTGGGTGCGCTACGGCGCGCTGTCCACACTCCTCGTGATCTCCGGCCTCGTCATCCTCGCCCTGGTCCGCGAGGAGACCGGCACGGAAGGGTTCCTGGTGGGGCTCGGGCTGGCCGTCCTCCCGGTCCCCCTGCTGATAGCCGCGTTCCGCTGGCTGGACCGGGTCGAACCGGGCCCCTGGCGGAACCTGCTGTTCTCCTTCGCCTGGGGAGCCTGCGCGGCGGCGCTGATAGCGATCGTCGCCAACAGCTTCGCGACCCAGTGGATAGCGACGGCGACCGCGGACCCGACGAGAGCGGACACCCTCGGCGCGACCGTCATCGCGCCGGTGGTCGAGGAGTCGGCCAAGGCGGCCGCCGTCTTACTGGTCTTCCTCTTCCGTCGGCGTGACTTCACCGGCATCGTCGACGGAGTCGTCATCGCCGGCGTCACGGCCACCGGCTTCGCGTTCACGGAGAACATCCTCTACCTGGGCATCGCCTTCGGCACCGACCAGCTCGCCGGGCACAGCGGCATCGCCTCCGTCACGGCGGCGACCTTCTTCGTGCGGATCGTCATGTCGCCGTTCGCGCACCCGCTCTTCACCGTCCTCACGGGCATCGGCTTCGGCATCTCCGCGCTCTCGGCGGACCGCCGGCACATCCGCCGCGTTGCCTTCCCCCTCTCCGGGCTGCTGCTCGCGATGGGCATGCACGCGATGTGGAACGGCTCGTCGGCGTTCGGCGAGTACGGGTTCTTCGCCGTGTACGCGGCGTTCATGGTGCCCATCTTCGGGCTGCTGACATGGCTGGTGATCTGGACGCGGCAGCGGGAGCTGAGGACCGTACGGACGGAGCTGCCCCCGTACGCCGTCGCCGGCTGGCTGACTCCGGCCGAGCCGTACGCGCTCGGCTCGATGCGGGCCCGGCGCATCGCCCGCCAGTACGCCCGCCGCCACGCGGGGAAGACCGCGGCGCGGGCGGTGGCGCAGTACGAGGCCTACGCCACGTCTCTGGCGTTCCTGCGGCACCGGGGCCGCCGCGGCCGCGCCGGGGCCGACTTCGTCGTACGGGAACGGGAACTGCTGGAGGAACTGTGGCGGCGCCGGGAGGCGGCCCGCCCCGCGCTGGACCACGCGGCGCGGATCACGGCCCCTCCCGTGCCGGTGGCGGCACCGCCCTGGCCGGTGTACGGGGCGTACGGGTACGGCCATCCGACGACGCCGTACTACTCCGCCCCGGCGACGCCGTACCCCGCGTACGAGACGGCGTACCCCGCGTACAACCCGTACCGGTCGTAGCCGAGGCGGCCGGCCCACGCGGACCGCTCAGGCCGAAGCCTCCGTGAGACGGCCGACCTCCGCCTCCGTCAGCGTGAGCTCCCCGACCTCGACCAGCGCCGGCAGCTGCTCCACCGTCCGCGCGGACGCGATCGGCGCCGCCACCGTCGGCCGGGCCGCGAGCCAGGCCAGGGCGACCGTCGCGACGGGGGCGTCGTGGGCCGCGGCGATCTCGTCAAGGGCGTCGAGGACCCGCAGGCCCCGCTCGGTCTCCAGGTGCTTGGCGGCACCGCCGGCCCGCGCGCTGTCGACGGTCGTGCCGGGCCGGTACTTGCCGGTGAGGAAGCCGGACGCGAGCGCGTAGTACGGGACGGCCGCCAGGCCGGAGCGCTCGGCGAGGTCCTGGAGCTCACCCTCGTAGGTGTCGCGGGAGACCAGGTTGTAGTGGGGCTGGAGCGCCACATAGCGGGCGAGGCCCTCGCGGTCGGAGAACTCCAGGGAGGCCCGCAGCCGCTCCGCCGAGATGTTGGAGGCGGCTATGTGCCGCACCTTGCCGGCCTTCACCAGGTCGTCGAGCGCCCCGATGATCTCCTCCACCGGCACGTCGGGCTGGTCGAAGTGGGTGTAGTAGAGGTCGATGTAGTCGGTGCGCAGGCGGCGCAGCGAGGCGTCGGCAGCGGCCTTGATGTTGGCGGCGGACAGGCCCTGGAACTCGGGGTGCTGGCTGACCTTGGTGGCCACGACGACGTCGGCGCGGTTGCCGCGCGCCTGAAGCCACTTGCCGAGGACGGTCTCGGACTCGCCGCCCTGGTTGCCGTCCACCCACGCCGAGTAGACGTCGGCGGTGTCGACGAAGTTGCCGCCGACGGCGGTGTACGCGTCGAGGACGGCGAACGACCGGTCCTCGTCGGCGGTCCAGCCGAAGACGTTGCCGCCGAGGGCGAGCGGGAAGATTTCGAGGTCGGAGGAGCCGAGCTTGCGAAGAGAAGTCATGCTCCTCGTCAACGGCCGTGCCGGAGCGGCTCATTCCAGGGCGGACGCAAAGGTCCTGTAAACGCCCCCCGTACACACCGGCGACGCACACACCGAAGACCGGTAGCCCTGACGTCGGGGGGTCGTCGTCAGGGCTACCGGTGCTTCGACTGGCTTCTGCCGCTTACGGGTTCAGTCCCTTGCCCCGCAGCCACGCCATCGGGTCGATGCCGCTGCTGGAGCCACCGGAGTGAACCTCGAGGTGCAGGTGGGCCCCGGTGACGTTGCCGGTGGCACCGACGCGGCCGATGACATCGCCCGTGCTGACCTTCTGGCCGACGCTGACGCCGATGGAGGACTGGTGCGCGTACCAGATCTCCGTGCCGTCATCGAGGGTGAGGACGGTCTTGTAGCCGTACGAGCCGTTCCAGCCCGCCTCGGTGATGGTGCCGCTGTGCACCGCCTTGATCGGCGTGCCCGTGGGAGCGGCGAAGTCGAGACCCGTGTGGTAGCCGGAGGACCAGTAGGCGCCGGCCTGACCGAAGCTCGAGGTGAGGGTGTACGAGGAGGTCGGCAGCGTGAACTGCTTGGCGAGGGCGGCGAGCCGCTCGGCCTCGGCCTTCTTCTTGGCCTCCTCCTCCGCCTTCCTCTTGGCTTCGGCGGCCTTGGCCTTGGCCTCCTGCTCCGCCTTGGCCACGGCTTCAGCGGCCGCCTTCTCGGCGGCGTCGGCGGCGTCCTGCGCGGCCTTGGTGTCGATCTGGTCCTGCTGGTACTCGACCTGGGCCATGATCCGGGCGCGCAGCGCCTCGCCGGCACCGGAGGAGTTCTCCTCGGTGTCCGCCGTGACCGTGCCGAGACCGCTGAGCGGAGTCGAGGAACCCGCGGGGGTGTCGTCGTCCGAGATGAGGGAACCCACCGAGGGCAGGTCCGGCACGGAGATGGACACCGGCGGCTTGCCGGTCTGGGCGCTGGCCATGCCGCCCGCGCCCACGGCGGCTATGACGCCGACGCCCAGGACGGTGGAGCTGCGGGCGAGGCCTCCGCCTCGCTGCTTGGTGACGCGATGCCGGCCACGGACGGGACGGATGGATTCCTCGGTGGGGTTCCACTCCTGGAACGGGCCCTCGTCGGTGCGCTGACCGCCGTAGCCGAATTTTTCGGTGTCGCGCTGGTTGCGCGCGAACGGGGCCGCGGGGGCAGGCCGGTTGGACGCCACGTGGGCGTACTCCTTTCCTTCCTTCTCGCCTACCGGGTTAGCTGACGGGTTCGGAGCAGGAAGGTCTCCTACGCGCGTATAACAACCGTGCTTCCACGGCGGTTTACGCCCGATTCACCCCAAGTGGTGGTTCCCCGGTTCCCTTTCGGGATTCGGCGCGTGCGCACGGAGCCGCCTTCTGTGACGGCTGGGACGACCGCGCTGCGTTATCGAACGTTAATAGACCCGGGGAGTGGATTCCAGCGATTCCACTTGATCATTAACCTTTTTCGTGCGGACTTACCTGCCATGACCGGCCCAAATCGGGCGAGTTGACCGCTCCGTAAGTGACTGCTGGGTATTGACGGTGTGTCAGTTGCCATGCGGAGCGATGAGCTGCGCTCACTGGCAGTAACGGAGGTGCGGAAACCCGGAAATACACCGAGGGCCGGAACCCTTTCGGATTCCGGCCCTCGGCCTTCAGTAGCGGGGACAGGATTTGAACCTGCGACCTCTGGGTTATGAGCCCAGCGAGCTACCGAGCTGCTCCACCCCGCGTCGTTGTGATTCCAGTGTACGCCATCCGCGGGACCACTCGTGACCACCCCATGCTGAGCAGGTTGCCGGTGCGGGGTCCGCCCTCGCCTCCCCTACAGCAGATGGCGGTTCGGGGCCTTGGCCCGGTGCTCGTGTTCCGGGAGTGCGACGACCTCCGCCCCGCCGGCCGCCAGCACGCCGCTGCCGTCGGCGTCCGGGACGAAGGTGTCCGGCTCGCGCCAGGCGGTGACCACTCGGCGTACGCCCGCGTCGAGGAGCAGCCGGGCACAGGGTGCGGGGCGGGAGGCGCGGCGGGCACAGGGCTCCAGGCTGCTGTAGACCGTGGCGGTGGCGAGTCGCGGGTCGGACGGGTCGAGCTTCGCCAGGGCCGCCTCCTCGGCGTGCGCGACCGGGTCGTCGCCCTCGCGGGAGTGGCCGCGGGCCAGTTCCGTACCGTCGGCCGCGACCACCACCGCGCCCACGCTGAACGCCGTGTCCGACGGCGGGCAGAGGTCCGCCAGTTCGCAGGCGAGGGCCAGCCAGTGGTGGTCGGCCGCGGTGGCGAGGGAGCCGGTACCGGGGGCGGTGGGTTCGTACCGCATCAGGACGACGTCCTCGATGGGCCGCGTCTCCAGCAGCCGGAGCCGGCCGCCCTGGTAGCCGCCGGGCCCGAAGAGGCGGGGCGCCTTCGGATCGCCCACGAAGAGCGGGGCGAGGACCAGCTGGAGTTCGTCGGCGAGGCCCTGGGTGAGGAGCTGGGTGTGGATCAGGCCGCCGCCCTCGACCATGAGCCGTCGCACACCCCGTACGTCGTGCAGGTGGGTGAGGAGCCGCCGCCAGTCGAGGTCGGTGCCGAGGGGGACCACGTCGGTGGCGAGGCCGAGGGCCCGGGCACGCTCGGCGCCCTGGTCGCTCGTGTAGAGGACCTTCTCGCCGCCGGTGTGCCAGAACCGCGCCTCCGGGTCGAGGTCGCCCGAGCCGCTGACGGTCACCTTGAGGGGGTATGCCGGCCGGCCGGCGGCTGTGCGGGCGGCGCGCCGCTCGTCCGAGTTGACCAGCAGGCGCGGGTTGTCGGCGCGGATGGTGCCGGCGCCGACCAGGATCGCGTCGACGGACGCCCGGACCTCGTCGACCCGGTCGAAGTCGGCCGGGCCGGACAGCAGCAGGCGTTCGGGCCCGGTGTCGTCCAGGTAGCCGTCGAGGGAGACGGCGGCGGACAGCAGGACGTACGGGTGAGGCATCGACGCTCCCCGGTCGGGTGGGACGGCGGACCGGCGGGATCGAACTCGCCGGGTCTTGGTTCAAGTTTGAAACAAACCTACACTGGCGGCATGACGACTCGCTGGCTCACCCCCGAGGAGCAACGCGCCTGGCGCGCGTACATCGCCTCCTCGCTGCTCCTGGAGGACGCGATCGACCGGCAGCTCCAGCAGGACGCCGGCATGCCGCACCTGTACTACTCCATCCTGTCCGTCCTGTCGGAGTCCCCCGAACAGCGGCTGCGCATGACCGATCTCGCCGAGCGGCTGAAGATCACGCGCAGCCGCCTGACGTACGCGGTGACGCGGCTGGAGAAGGACGGCATGCTGCGGCGCGAGGCCTGCCGGCACGACAAGCGGGGCAGCATCGCCGCACTGACCGACGCGGGGTTCGCCGTACTGGAGCGCGCGGCGCCCGGGCATGTCGAGACCGTGCGCAACTTTGTGTTCGACCGGCTCAGCGAGGAGCAGGTGGCGCAGCTGGAGGAGATCTCCGCGGCGATCGCGCAGGGGCTTCAGGAGGACGGAACACGGCCGACGTCGGACGACGTGCCCTGGCGGCGGAGGTCCTCCACGGCCTGTTCGTGAGGCGGCACGCGGTCCCCCCTGTGGCACTTGAGTGAGGCACGTCACAAGGGGCCGGACTCGTTGATTCAAATTTAAAGCAAGGGTAGTGTTCCGAACCGTGGATCTGCTTCAAATCTGAAGCAGACGGCTGTGCAGCCGAACAGGAACGGAACCCGGAGGCCCCGCATGCCCGACACCCCCGCCGCCCTCGCCACCCCGCGCTCACGCGTCCGGGTACCGCTTCGCTTCCACGACGGCTACCAGGTCGACGCCGAAGTCGTCACCTTCCACGGACTGGCCGACAACCAGGAACACGTGGCCGTCGTCCTGGGCGAGCCGGGCCCGGCCCCGCTGGTGCGGCTGCACTCCGAGTGCCTGACCGGGGATGTGTTCGGCTCGGCCCGCTGCGACTGCGGTCCGCAACTGCGCGAGGCGGTCGAGCGCATAGCCGACCGCGGCGGCGTGCTCCTCTACCTCCGCCAGGAGGGCCGGGGCATCGGCCTCTACAACAAGCTCGACGCGTACGCCCTCCAGGACGAGGGCCTCGACACGTACGAGGCGAACGCGGCGCTGGGGCTGCCGGAGGACGCCCGCGACTACACGGCGGCGGCTCAGATGCTCCGGGCCCTGGGCATCAAGGAGCTGGACCTGCTCTCCAACAACCCCGACAAGGCGGACCAGTTGCGCACCCTGGGCGTCGACGTCCGCGACCGCGTCCCCACGGGCGTCTTCACCACCGCGCACAACGTCCGCTACCTGCGCGCCAAGGTGCTCCAGACCCAGCACACGCTGCCCCTCGCCGCGCTGACGGAGCTCAGCGCCGGCTGAACGGGGCCCGGCCGGGCCGGTGCTGAACCGAGGCTTGCTTGCCCCTCGGCTCATCGGGTACAGCCTTTGAAAGAGGGCGATCTACGTAGTACCCGTAGCTGATGGAAAGTGACGTTTCGTGACCGATCTCGGCGCCCCCGGCGATCCCCTGGCGAGGGGACCGGGCGACGGCCCAGAGGCCGTCGCGTCGTGGATCGCCGATGCTGTGGACAGCTTGACGGACCTGTGGTCGGTCGCCGCCCAGGCGGCGTCCCTGCGCCTGTCCCCGCACCAGCTGCGGGCGCTGCGCACCGTGGAGGCGACGCCCGGCCTGAACGTCACGGCCCTGGCGGACGAGCTGGACATCGGCCTCCCCACGGCCAGCCGGCTCTGCGACCGGCTCGCGGCGGCCGGCCTGCTGGAACGGGCCCCGCACCCGGGCACCCGCCGCGAGGTACAGCTGTTGCTCACCTCGCACGGCCGGCATGTCCTGAGCGATGTCGCAGGCCGCCGGACCGAGGCCCTGGCCACGGCGCTGGCGGCGATGGAACCGGCGGAACGGGTGGCTCTGAGCCGGGGGTTGCGGGGATTTCTGTCGGCACGGGAAGCGGCCGCGCCGCACCCTGACGGAACTGACGGGACGGGCGGGGCTGACGGGCAGTGAGGGCGGCAGAAGGTGAATTCAGGCCCGCGAGCCGGGCCGGCCACCAGCACCGGCAGTAGCACCAGTACCAGCACCCAGTACGGCCACACACGTATCGTCCCGCACCGGCAGGGCCGCACTCCCGGCGTCCCGCAGCACCGCCACGGCCACCACAGCCGGGTCGCAGGAGAGGAGCACGCCGTCGTCGGGCGGCGTCCAGCGGCCGGGCAGACCGTCGCTGTGCAGGACGAGCAGGCTGTCCTCCCGCCACGGAAGGCGCTGCACGGGCACGGACGCCGGGGCTTGCGCGCCCACGATGCCGGGGTGGGACAGCAGCGGCTTCCAGGTGCCGTCGGTGCGCAGACGGCCGCCGACGTTGCCGACCCCGGCGAAGCTCAACTGCCCAGACCGCAGGTCGAGTTGAGCCACGGAGACGGCCGCGCCACGGGTCGGCCGCAGGGCCCTGCCCAGGTGCCGCAGGATCTCGGCGGGCGGCAGGTCGGCCACCCCGCGCAGTTCGGCCACGGCGGCGCCGGACGCCTCGGCGGCCTTGGGCCCGTGCCCGAGCCCGTCGGCGAGCAGAAGGGTCACGCGGTCGCCGCCGTACACCTGGCTCCACGCGTCGCCGGAGTACTCGGCCCGGCCGAGGGGGACGTTGACGCCGCCCACGCGCGGGCCCGGCGGGGGCTGCGCCCCCTTGGCGGCCCGCTCGGGGCCGATGCGGGCCACGGCCACGGTGCCCCGCCCGGGGGCGCTGTGCAGGTCGAAGTCGTTCGCTATGCGCCGGCACGTGCCGAGGCCGGCGCCCAGGGAGGACGCGGTGGTGTAGCCGTCGCGCATCGCCGCCGCGATGTCCGGGATGCCGGGGCCGTGGTCGAGCGAGACGAGCTGCACGGACGTCCCGGGGGTGCCGTCGTACCCGTGCTCGACGAGGTTGATGAGGACGCGCCCGCCGTCCGCGTGCCGCAACAGGTTGGTCGCCAGCTCCGTCGCCACGAGCGCGGCGGTCGCGGTGCGGGGCCCGGGGAGCCCGGCGCAGGCGCTGGCCTCCTCGGCCGCCACACGGACGTCCCGCACCCGGGTCGAGTCGTCCACCGGCACGTCCCACACCCTGCTCATCAGGACCCCGGCCGGGACGGCGGTACGGCGGTGGCCCAGGCGGTGACGGTGACGGTGGTCCCCTCGCCGAGCCGGCTGTCCACCTCGAACTCGTGGACCAGCCGCTTGGCCCCGCTCATGCCGAGACCGAGCCCGCCCCCGCTGGTGTAGCCGTCGGTCATCGCCTGGTCCAGGTCACGTATGCCGGGCCCGGTGTCGACGAAGGCCAGCCGCAGCCCGTTCGACGACCCCAGGCCCAGCGGGGTGATCTCCACATGGCCGCCCCCGCCGTGGACGAGGGTGTTGCGGGCCAGTTCGCTGGCCGCCGTGACGAGCTTGGTCTGCTGCACCAGCCCGAAGCCGAGCTCGGCGGCTGCCTGCCGCACCTGCTGCCGTACCCAGGCCAGATCGGCGTCCGAGCCGATCGGCAGGCTCGTCGGCGCGGCATGGCGGGAGGCCTGCATCAGGGACTCCCCTCACTGTGACGCTCACCGGCGGCGAGCAGCTCCATCGCGCGTTCGACGTCCAGGGCCGTACGCAGTCCCGGCAGGGTGAGCCCCAGCTCGACCAGGGTGATCGCCACCGCCGGGCGCATCCCGGCCAGCACCGTACGGGCGGCCAGCAGTCCGGCTCCGGCGGCGATCTCGGCGAGGACCCGCCCCAGGAACGAGTCGACCATGTCCACGCCGGAGATGTCGATGACCACTCCGGTCACCCGCGTATGCGCGATCCGGGCCGTGATGTCCTGCTGGAGCTGCTCGGCCATCCCGTCGTGCAGCTCTCCCTGGAGGGTGACCAGCAGGGTGTCGCCCAGCTGGAGGACCGGCACCGTGAAGGCGTGTCCCCCCGCGGGTCCGGGCACCGCCGGCCCGAACCCGGTCACCGCACCACCGCTTCGGCCGCCGGGCCGGCCGACCGGAGCGGCGCGATCTCGACGCCCTGCCGGCTGAGCGCGTAGGCCAGCGCGTCCTCCAGGCTCGAGCGCGTGAGCACCGTGCCGAGGTCGATGCCCAGATGGACGATGGTCTGCGCGATCGCGGGCCGGATCCCGGAGACGATGCACTCGGCGCCCATCAGCCGGGCCGCCGCCACCGTCTTCATCAGATGCTGGGCGACCAGCGAGTCGACCGTGGGCACGCCGGTGATGTCGAGGATGGCGAACCGGGCGCGCTCGGCGACGATCGCGTCCAGCAGGCTCTCCATGACCACCTGGCTGCGCGCGCTGTCCAGCGTGCCGATCAGCGGCACGGCGACGGTGCTCTCCCAGAGTTTGATCACCGGGGTGGCCACTTCGAGCAGCTGCTCGCGCTGCCGTGCGATCACTTCCTCGCCCGCGCTGACCAAGGTCTCCATCACGACCATGCGCAGCGTGCCCATCAGCACGGTCAGGGCCAGCACGCCGTCCTGGGCCTCCGGGGCGTACGGGTCCGCGAACTCGGCGCGCAGCAGTTCGACCACCGGGTCGCGCAGGGCGGCCACCTCCTCGGCGACCCCGTCCGAGTCGATCCCCGTACGGGTGCGGGAGGCCGCCATCCGGCCCAACTGGTCGCGCACCGACTCGAATCCGGGCGCCCGGATGTCCTCGATCCGCCCGGAAGCCGCCACCGCCGCCAGCGCGGCGGCCACGGACCTGCCCGCGTCCACGGCCTCGTCCCGTGACACGGTGAAGACGGTGCGGAACAGCGCGGCGTCCGCCCAGCGTTGGGCGACCTGCTCCCGGCGCCGTTCGAGGAAGGCGCTCACCTGGTAATGGGCCGGCTCCTGTTCCGCGTTCTGTTCCGACTCCGACACTTGCATCGCTCCCTTGCACGGACCAGACCGAGGCCACGTCACGGCGCCTCAGCCGTTACTTGCCGTATGACAAACATTAGTGCCGACGCGGGGCAACACCAAACAACTGCCCACCGCCGGCCCCGACCTGCGCCTTCCCCGTCCCTCATCGCCCACGCCAGTCCAGACACACCACCAGGGCGTCGTCGTCCGCGACGGGCCTGCCGCGATGGCCGTTCAGTTCGCGCAGGACGGCCCGGGGCACATCGGCGGCCGGAAGCAGCCGGGTCGACTGGATCGCCCGGGCCAGGGCGATGTCGCCGTACGCCTCTCCGCCCGGGGACGCGACGTCGTAGACCCCGTCGCTGACGAAGACGAGCCGGTCGCCCGGCTCGGCCCAAAACTCCTGGGCCACGTAGTCGGTCTCCTCGAACATGCCGAGCGGCAGCTGGGCGTCGAAGTCCACCCGCTTCACCGCACCCCGGCGCAGCCGCAGCAGTCGCGGGGACCCGGCGTCCACCGCCCGGACCCGCCCGGTGGCCAGGTCGAAGTCGAGCATGAGCACGGACAGGTAGCAGCGGCCCCGGTAGTGCGCGTACACCGCCTGGTCGGCCAGGGCGGCCTGGTCGGCGAGGGGGAGACCGGCCCGGCGCGCGTTGCGCAGGGCGTTGATCGCCAGGTTCGTCAGCAGGGAGGCCTCGATGCCCTCGCCCATGCCGTTGGTGACGTAGAGGCTGAGCCGGTCGGCCGTGGCGGACCAGTCGAAGTTGTCGCCGAAGATCGCGTACGCCGGTTCCAGCTGCGCGCCGAGCTCGTACTCGGGGCGGGAGCAGGAGCGGCCCGGCAGCAGCTGCCACTGCATCTCGGCGGCCAGGGTGAGACGGTCCCTGCGGCGTGCCTGGAGGTACAGGTCGGTGTCCCGCTCGGCCACGACGACCTCGTGCCCCAGCACCTGGGCGATCTCGGCCAGTTCGCCGAGGCAGCCGTCGGTGTGCTCGCCGCCCGGCAGGACCACGGTCAGCACACCGAGCCGGTCGCCGCGCACGGTGACCGGCAGATGCGCACGCACCCTGTCCGCCGAGTCACCCGAAAGGGCCTCCACACAGGGCTCCTGAGCCCCGAAGGCCCGGCCCGCCGGGCTGTTGTGCACGGACACCGGCTGGAGGGTGTGCGGCAGCACGGACACCGGCTGAAGCACCGTGAGCCCGTAGTCGGCCAGGAAAAGCTCGACGGAGTCCGCCGCGTACTGATCGGTCAGTACACGACGGACCGCGTCCAGCAGTTGATGGGGTGCCGCCGTGCGCAGGGCGCGCTCGGCGGCCACGAATCTGTTCACGATCGTCGTCACGAGGGTCGACACACCAATCCTTGGTCTGAATGCGGTTTTAATGCGCGGTGGGCGGCTGTGCCCCTGACCGGGGTCACCCCTGGCTCCCCGCGCGCCTAGTACGCTGGCGGCCATCCCGGTGCCTGCGAGAGTGTGACTGTGACTTCCCTCCGACCCCGCCCTGAGCCAGCAGAGGTCGCACGTGTGACCTCCACGGCCGCGGAGTTGCTGGAAGTCCTCTGGGGCCGGGCCTCGACGGCACCCGCCTCCGCCTCCCAGTTGCGCGTGCTGCTCATCCTCGAGCACCACGAGGGCATCAACCTGCGCACGCTCGCCGACTCCCTGGCCTCCACACCGCCCTCGACGAGCCGGCTGTGCGACCGGCTGCAGGCGACCGGGTTCGTCGAGCGCGTGGTGAGTCCGGTGGACCGGCGCGAGGTACGCCTGCGCCTCAGCAGCCGGGGCCGTACGTTCCTCGCCGATCTGCGCGTACGACGGGAGCAGGCGCTGCGCGCGGTGCTCGACCAGATGCCCGCGGCCAAGCGGGTCGCGCTGCTGCAGGGTCTCGAGGCGTTCTGCGACGTGGCGGCGGCCCGGATACACGATGCCTCCGACAACGCCGACGACTCCCGCCCGCCCGGCACCCGGACTGCCTGAATCCCTCCCCGCCATGCCGCCCCGCCCTCCTGCCCCGTGCCGTCACAGACCCCTGCGGGTACCCCGACACCGCCCCGACCTGCGCGGACTGTGGTCAACGTCTCGATGGGGCATATGCGGGGCATGAGCCGGGCGACTGCGGGTAGCGGCGCTAGAGGTGGCCTGTCGGGGGACGGAGCGGGCCGGGACTACGAGGGAGGGCCCGTGACGGCGACCACGCGCATCGGTACCACGACGGATTCCGGCACCGAGACCAGTGAGGTGCTGCCCCGGATCGCCGAGCCGCAGAAGCTCGCCCCGCAGGACGCGCGCGGGCTGACCGGACAGTTCCTGGACCGGCTCGCGGTACTGGAGGAGGGCACTCCCGAGTACCAGTACGCGCGCAACACGCTCATCGAGATGAACATGTCGCTGGTGCGGTTCGCGGCCCGCCGGTTCCGCGGCAGCGGCCAGGCGATGGAGGACGTCGTCCAGGTCGGCATCATCGGGCTGATCAAGGCGATAGACCGCTTCGAGGTCTCCCGCGAGGTGCAGTTCACCAGCTTCGCGGTGCCCTACATCATCGGCGAGATCAAGCGGTTCTTCCGCGACACGTCCTGGGCCGTGCACGTGCCGCGCCGCCTCCAGGAGGCCCGTACGGAACTCGCCAAGGCCACCGAGGAACTGGCCTCCCGCCTCGGCCGCGCGCCCCGGGTCGCGGAACTGGCGGCCCTGATGAACCTCACCGAGGAGCAGGTCGTCGAGGCCCAGGTCGCGGCGAACGGCTACCTGTCCTCGTCCCTCGACGCGACGGTCGGCGGCGACGCGGACGAAAGCGACGCGACGCTCTCGGAGTTCATCGGCGAGGAGGACCCGGCCCTGGAACTGGTCGAGGACTTCCACGCCCTCGCTCCCCTGGTCGCCGAACTCGACGAACGCCAGCGACTCATCCTCCACCTGCGCTTCGTGGAAGAACTCACCCAGGCCGAGATCGGCACCCGCCTCGGCATCTCCCAGATGCACGTGTCCCGCCTCATCTCCAGGACGGTGGCACGGCTGCGGGCGGGGATGCTGGCTACCGGCTGAGACGCCCGGAAAACGAACCGAGCCCCAGTTCAGACTCTCTCTGAACTGGGGCTCTTCGGTAGGCCCTGTGGGACTCGAACCCACAACCAATGGATTAAAAGTCCACTGCTCTGCCAATTGAGCTAAGGGCCCAGGCGATGTTGCCCCCACGAGCATAGCCGGACCACGGCGAGTCTCCGATCGGGTATCGGATCTCGGCCGTGCCGGAGTCCCGGTGGAGCCCCGGTGGAGTCCGGCACGGAGGGGGAACTGACTCCGTGACGGTCACACACCACCGTACGGGACCGACAGCAGAGCGCCGCGGCCCGCCCGTCGGACGGAACCACGGCGCTCGTCACGCGTCTGCGTCAGCCGTTGCGCTTCCAGCGCGGCTTGTCCTCGCGGCGGCCGAAGGAGCCGCCGCCGCGGTGGTCGTCACGACGGCCGTTCGGGCGGTCGTGCCCGCCGGCGCGGTAGCCCGGACGGTCGTCCCGGCGGTCGCGGTTGAAGGGACGGTCGCTGCCACGGTGCCCACCGCGCTCGTCCCGGCGGAAGCCGCCACGGTCACGGTCGCCGCCACGGTCACGGTTGAAGCCGCCGCCGCGCTCGTCACGCCGCTCGAACGACCGGCCGCCACGGTCGCCACCACGGTCACGGTCGAAGGAACGCCCGCCGCGGTCGTCGCGCCGGAAGCCCCCGCGCTCGCCCCGGTCGGCACGGTCGTCCCGACGGAAGCCACGGTCGCGGTCGAAGGAACGGCCACCACGGTCACCGCCACGGTCGCCACCGCGGTCACGGTCGCGGTCACGGTTGAACCCGCCGCCGCGCTCGTCACGCCGCTCGAACGACCGGCCACCGCGGTCGCCACCACGGTCACGGTCGAAGGAACGCCCGCCGCGGTCACCACCACGGTCACGGTCGAAGGACCGCTCCCGGTCGGCGTACCGGTCACGCCCGTAGCCGCCGCCACGCTCCTCGCGCCGCTCCCGACGCTCGTACGACGGGGCAGACGCGGAAGGCGCCGCCGACACCGCGCGCTCCTCGCGCGCCACGTCCTGCGCGGTCGGCTGCTCCGGCACCGACACCTCGACGCCGGCCGGAACGTCCTCGGTCTTGCCGGACTCGCCGACCGCCGCGGGCTCCTCGCCGCGCTCGCGCGCGACCCGCGCGAGCAGCCGGTCGGACTCCTCACGCAGCTCGTTCGCACGCCGCTGCGCCCGCTCCAGCTCCTTGGTGAGCTGGGCGACCTCACGCTCGGCCTGCTGCGCGGAGTTGCCCACGGACTCGGCCTGGACCTCGGTCATCGACCGGGCGCCCGTGATCTCGGCGACCTCCGGGTCGAAGGCCGCGCCGCCCTGGATGATGTGACGCGTGGCGTCGACGCCCGCGTCCTCCATCAGCCGGAAGATCTGACGCCGCTGGTGCGGGAGCGAGAGGGAGACGACCGTGCCCGTGCGCCCGGCACGCGCCGTACGGCCGGCCCGGTGCAGGTAGTCCTTGTGGTCCCCGGCCGGGTCCACGTTCAGCACCAGGTCGATGCCGTCGACGTGGATGCCGCGGGCGGCGACGTCGGTCGCGACGAGCGCGTTGACGTAGCCCTTCTTGAAGTCATCCAGCACGCGGGTGCGGGCGCCCTGCGTCATACCGCCGTGCAGCGCGTCGGCCTTCACGCCGGAGTCGCAGAGCTGCTCGGCGATACGGTCGGCGCCCAGCTGGGTGCGGACGAAGATGATCGTGCGGCCCTTGCGGGAGGCGACCGCGGCGGTCACCGGCGCCTTGTCCTTGGGCTTCACGATGAGGATGTGGTGCGACATGGTCGTGACGTTGCCCTGGGCGCTGTCGACCTCGTGCGTGACCGGGTTGCTCAGGTAGCGCTTGACCAGCGTGGAGATCTCGTTCTCCATCGTGGCCGAGAACAGCATGCGCTGACCGCCCGCCGGGACCTGGTCGAGCAGCTCGGTGACCTCGGGCAGGAAGCCCAGGTCCGACATCTGGTCGGCCTCGTCGAGGACGGCGATCTGCACGTTCTCCAGGGAGCAGGCGCCGCGGTTGATGATGTCGCGCAGCCGGCCCGGGGTGGCGACGAGGACGTCGACGCCGCGCTCCAGGGCGTAGATCTGGTTGCCCATCGACGTACCGCCGCAGACGACCTTCATCTTCAGGCCGAGGACGTCGCCGTAGGGCTGGAGCGCGTCGGCGACCTGCATGGCGAGTTCACGCGTCGGCGTGAGGATGACGGCCCGCGGCTTGTGCTTCTCGGTGCGGCCGCCGGCGAGCGTCGCCAGGGCCGGCAGACCGAAGGAGAGGGTCTTGCCGGAGCCGGTGCGGCCTCGGCCGAGGATGTCCTTGCCGGCCAGGGCGTCCGGAATGGTCGCGGCCTGGATGGGGAAGGGGGTGGTCACGCCGTTCTGTGCGAGCTTGCGCACGACGCCCTCGGGCAGGCCGAGGTCGGCGAAGGTGATGTCGGGGGTGTTGTCTTCGACGGCCTCGTTCTCGGGCACGACGACGTGATCAGTACTGGCGATGGACATGCGAATGCGAAACCTTCCGGAGTCTCCGTCGGCACGCGCCCGTCAACTCCGTGATTCGCGATTCGCAATACGACCGCCTCAATGCGGTCCACCACGGCAAGGGAGAGTACGCGCCACACGGCGCGCTCTGTAGTGGCGCCGGGCAAGAATGGGTTCAAACGATCTGCCACCATACGCACTCCGGGCCCCGCAAGGCAAACCGGACTCCGCAGGAGACAGACAGGGACGCCCTCCTTCGGCCACTGGCCCGGAGAACCTCCCGTCGGCTTCCAACCAACCACCCCCGCACCATGTTCCCGGCATGTTCCCGCCGTGACGGAGCTCACCGCGTGGCTACGCCGGTGACCCCGCCTCCGGAGCCGGCTCCCGCTGCGCCAGCTGCGGCCCCGGCGGCTCGTGCGCCGACGACGACGGCTCCGGCGTCGGCTCCGGTGATGCGGTCGGCTCGGGCGGTGTCGGCGTGGGCTCCGGTTCGGCCGTCCGGGTGGGAGTGGGCGGCGCCGGCGGCCTCGGCGTCGGCTTGGGCGGCTTCCCCGGCTTGCCGCCTCCCGGCGCGGACGCGCTCACCGCGGCGGACGGCGACGCCTCGGGGGATGCCGCCTCCCCGGGCCTGCCGCGCTCGCCCTTCTCGCCCTTCTTCCCTTTGCCGCGCCGGTGCTTGCCGTCGGCCGCCGCCGCACCGGCCCCGGCGCCGCCGCCCGACACCGCCGGCCCGCCGTCGGGCCCTTCCCCGGCGCGCTGCCCCGCGGAGTGCGACGGCTTGGCGCTCCCGCCCGCGCCGTCGTCGCCGACGCTCATGCAGCCGGCGGCAGCGGCGACGGCCACGACCGTGGCGGCCAGGCGGACGGGTACGTACAAGGGGCGCACGGGGCCACCTCCGGGAAGGGTGATGGAGTCAACACCTCCAACTCCCGCCGCCCGCAAGAGGACACGCGCCCCGCGTTCACATCACGCTCAGCCGTAGCCCAGGGCGTGAAGGCGCTCGTCGTCGATGCCGAAGTGGTGCGCGATCTCGTGCACCACGGTGACCTCCGTCTCCGCGACGACGTCCTCCCGCGACTCGCACATCCGCAGGGTCGGGTTCCGGTAGATCGTGATCCGGTCGGGCAGCACACCGGCGTACCACTCCCCCCGGTCGGTCAGCGGAGTCCCCTCGTAGAGCCCGAGCAGCTCGGGATCGTCCGCCGGCGGATCGTCCTCGACGAACACCGCGACGTTGTCCATCAGTCGCGTCAACTCCGGCGGGATCCGGTCGAGCGCCTCGGCAACCAGTTCCTCGAACTCCTCGCGCGTCATCTCCAGCACAGGCCCATTGTCGGCCACGACCCGCCGTACGAGAGCCATCCGGCGTCGCATATCCGGCCCGGGACTTGGGCATACGGGATCAATGGCCCGCGTCCCCGCCGCAGTCCGGAGTGTCCTGAACCCGATCCGCAAGCCCCCGCGCGCTCTGGCCCGCCGCTATCGCTCCCGTCAGGCGCCCACCACGATCGAGCTCGTACGGCAGCCGCACCCGTGGGCCCGCGCGGCCGGACTCGTGACCGTCGTCCTCCTCGGCGCCTGGCTGGGGCTGCTGGTGGTGGGCAACGTACGGGTCCCGGTCGGCCCCATGAACACCACCATGACCCTGCGCCCCTCCTTCACCGGCGGCACCAAGATCAATGTCTCGCCGCTGGGCGCCCTGGCGCTGGACAGCCACATCGCTCCCGTCCGCCTGGACGTGAACGTCGACCAGCTCGACCCGGATCGCTCCCAGGCCCTGGTCGACCACCCCGAACGCCTCTCCGGCCTCCAGGACGAGGTCACCGAGGACGTCGGCCGCGGCACCCTCGACCTGGCCGTCCGCTCGGGCGTCGCCGTCGTCGCCGGCGCCACCGCCCTCGGCCTCGCGGTCTACCGCCGCCCCCGGCGCGCCCTGGCCGCCGGCGGTCTCGCCCTCACCCTCCTCGCCGCCTCGGGCGGCACGGCCTACGCCACCTGGCGCCCCGACTCCGTCCTGGAACCCAAGTTCTCCGGGCTGCTCACCTCGGCCCCCTCCCTGGTCGGCAACGCGCGCAGCATCGTCACCGAATTCGACGTCTACCAGAAGGAATTGGCCCGCCTGGTCACCAACGTGACCAAGCTCTACGACGCCACCTCGACGCTCCCGGCCTACGCGCCCGACCCCTCCACCCTCCGGGTCCTGCACGTCTCCGACATCCACCTCAACCCGGCGAGCTGGAAGATCATCGCTTCACTCGTGGAGCAGTACAAGGTGGACGTGATCGTCGACTCGGGCGACACGATGGACCACGGCACAGCGGCCGAGAACGGCTTCCTGGACCCCATCGAGGACCTGGGGGCTCCCTACGTCTGGGTCCGCGGCAACCACGACTCGATGCTCACCCAGCAGTATCTGGAGGGCCTGAAGAACGTCCACGTGCTGGATGACGGCCGGGCGAAGACGATCAAGGGCATGCGTTTCGCGGGCATCGGCGATCCGCAGTTCACGCCGGACCGCTCCAAGAGCCTCGGCGCCCTGCAGTCCCAGGAACTCGCCGGTGCCCGGCTGGCCACGGCCCTGCGCGATCAGCGCACGGCCGGCACCCCGGTGGACGTCGCCGTCGCCCACGAACCGGCGGCGGCCCGCGAGGTCGACGGCGAGGTCCCGCTGGTCCTGGCCGGCCATCTGCACCACGACGAGACGGAGGTCCTGAAGTACGGGACCCGACTCCGCATCGAGGGCTCCACCGGCGGCAGCGGCCTGCGCGCCATCGAGGGCAAGCACCCCGACCCCATCGAGGCGTCGATCCTGTACTTCGACCGGGACTCCCGTCTGCTCCAGGCCTGGGACGAGATCGAGCTGGGCGGCCTCGGCCTCACGACGGCCGAGGTCAGCCGCCACCTGCCGGAGGAGAACCAGCCCGGTGCGGACCCGTCCCCGAGCACCCCCACGGAGGGCACCCCCTCCGCCTCCCCCTAAACCGTTTTGGCGATAGGTCCCGCCATCCCATATGCTTCTCACGTCCCCGACGCGCTGAGAAGCGCGCAGGCGGGCCGATAGCCCTCATCGTCTAGCGGCCTAGGACGCCGCCCTTTCAAGGCGGTAGCACGGGTTCGAATCCCGTTGGGGGCACGCACCACCCTGTGCGACACTGTCGTACGACAAGCTTGGTCCTGTGGAGCAGTTTGGAGTGCTCGCCACCCTGTCAAGGTGGAGGCCGCGGGTTCAAATCCCGTCAGGACCGCTGAGGTTTCACGTGAAACCTCGTGGCTGGGTAGCTCAGTTGGTACGAGCGTCCGCCTGAAAAGCGGAAGGTCGCCGGTTCGACCCCGGCCCCAGCCACCGCCGCCCGTTCAGGGCATGAGCCCCTCTCCAGCATCAGTGGAGAGGGGCTCAGTCATGTCGTCCACGTCCTGCCGAGGGCCGACCCATGTGGTCAGGGCAGTCAGCAGCGCGTCGTGGTCGTGGTCGTCCGCGGCCCATGCGATGTATCCGTCCGGGCGGACCAGCAGCAGCGCCGGGGCCTTCGAGCCGGCGGCCGGGGCGACGGTGATCGCCCGTCCCTCCCAGCCCGTCACCTCGGGGAACCGGCTGACGAGCACGAAACGGCAGGCGCGCAGGGCCTCGTACAGCCGCGTCGCGGTGCCGGTGCCCTGGGCGAGTTCCAGGTCGGGAGCGCGCCGGCCGGTGCGGGGGTGGGTGCCGGTGGGTGCCGGGTAGGAGATGGCGAGCCCCGTCGCCTTGGCCGCCAGACGGTCGGCCACCGGTGGAATGGCGGCGGCGGCGCGGGAGAGCAGGTTCATGACGGTGCTCAGCACGGGCGAATGGATCAGCGCCAGCCGCATCATCCTGCCGCTGTCCCGGATCACTTCCCGCCCGATCGGGTGACGCTCTGCCTGATACCCGTCGAGCAGCCCCTCCGGCGCCCACCCGCGCGCCACCGCCGCCAGCCGCCAGGCGAGATTGGCGGCGTCCTGCAAGCCGGTGTTCATGCCCTGACCGCCCGCCGGGGAATGCACATGCGCGGCGTCGCCCGCGAGCAGCACCCGCCCGAGCCGGTACCGCGGCACCTGGCGCTCATCGGTCTGGAAGCGGGACAGCCAGCGCGGGTCGTGCATGCCGAAGTCGGTCCCGAGCGCCTTGCGGGTGATCGTCCGCACGTCCTCCAGATCGAGAGGGGCCTCGACCGGGAGCTGCCTGTCACGGTCCCAGGCGACCACCCGGTGCCAGCCGTCGCCCAGCGGGGAGACGAAGGCGATCCCCTCCCGGACCGCGTTCGCCACCGGCATGGCCTGCGGCACGGCCAGTTGGACATCGGCGAGCATCACCGAGCGCAGGGCGGCCCGGCCGGGGAACGGAAACCCCAACGCCCGGCGCACGACGCTGTTCATGCCGTCCGCGCCGACCACATAACCGGCACGCCGTGTCCGCGGTGTGCCGCCGGCCTGGCGCACGGTCACGCTCACTCCGTCGGCGTCCTGCTCGACCCCGGTGACATCCGCGCCGGCCACCACATCGGCGCCGAGCGCCTCGGCACGTTTCGCCAGCACCGCCTCGGTCGCGTACTGAGGGGTCAGCAGCATGTACGGGAATCTGCTCGGCAGCCGCTTCAGATCGAGCTGGGCATCCCCGATCATCTGGAGCTTGCCGATCCGGACACCGCCGGCGACGAGTTCGTCGGCGATGCCCCGGGCGTCCAGCAGTTCGAGCGTCCGGGCATGGACCGCGAAGGCGCGGGTCAGCTGCGACCTTTCGGTGCGACGCTCGAGCACGGTGACGGAAACGCCCGCCGCGGCGAGGTCTCCGGCGAGCATCAGACCGGTGGGACCGGCACCCACGATCAGGACTTCGGTGGCTTCGGGCATGGGACGGGAGGCCCTCCAATCGTGAGCGGCTGCCGTACGACCTCACCGCCATGCAATCGCCGCCCGAACGAGAAACGGTCAAACCTCACTCCGCGCCGCGGGACAAAACCGTTCGCCACGGATTTCCCGGGGATGAGATCCTGGGTCCCGTATGTCTACGCACTCCGCCCCCGCCCTCGGCGCCCTCGCCCCCCGCCTGACCGAGCTGTCCCTGCGCGACGCGCACCGGCTCGGCCGCAGGCTCGAAGGTGCGCGCAAGATCCGTAAGCCGGAGGCCCAGGCCGCCGTGCTCGCCGAGATCGAGGCGGAGGTCGCCAAGGCCGAGGAGCGCATGGCGGGGCGGCGCGCCCGCGTGCCCGAGGTGACGTACCCCGAGCAGCTGCCGGTCAGCCAGAGGAAGGACGTGATCGCCGACGCCATCCGCGATCACCAGGTCGTGATCGTCGCCGGTGAGACCGGGTCCGGGAAGACCACGCAGATCCCGAAGATCTGCATGGAGCTCGGGCGAGGCGTCCGCGGCATGATCGGGCACACACAGCCCCGTCGTATCGCCGCCCGCACCGTCGCCGAGCGCGTGGCGGAGGAGCTGGACACCCCGCTCGGCGAGGCCGTCGGCTGGAAGGTCCGTTTCACCGACCAGGTCGACCCGGAGGCCACCTTCGTCAAGCTGATGACGGACGGCATCCTGCTCGCCGAGATCCAGACCGACCGCGAGCTGCGCGCCTACGACACGATCATCATCGACGAGGCCCACGAGCGGTCCCTCAACATCGACTTCCTGCTGGGCTACCTCGCCCAGCTGCTGCCGAAGCGGCCCGACCTCAAGGTCGTCATCACCTCGGCCACCATCGACCCCGAGCGCTTCTCCCGGCACTTCGGCGACGCCCCGATCATCGAGGTCAGCGGGCGTACGTACCCCGTGGAGGTGCGCTACCGGCCGCTCCTCGAAGAGGACTCCGACGACGCCGACCGCGACCAGATCACCGCGATCACCGACGCCGTGGAGGAGCTCCAGAAGGAGGGCAAGGGCGACATCCTCGTCTTCCTCTCCGGCGAGCGGGAGATCCGGGACACGGCCGACGCGCTCACGAAGAAGCAGTACAGATTCACCGAGATCCTGCCCCTCTACGCCCGGCTGTCGCACGCCGAGCAGCACCGCGTCTTCCAGCCGCACACCGGCCGCAGGATCGTTCTGGCGACCAACGTCGCCGAGACCTCCCTCACCGTCCCGGGCATCAAGTACGTCATCGACCCCGGGTTCGCCCGGATCTCCCGCTACAGCCACCGCACCAAGGTCCAGCGCCTCCCCATCGAGCCGGTCTCGCAGGCCAGCGCCAACCAGCGCAAGGGCCGCTGCGGCCGTACGTCCGACGGCATCTGCATCCGCCTCTACAGCGAGGACGACTTCAACGCCCGCCCGGAGTTCACGGACGCGGAGATCCTCCGTACGAACCTCGCCTCCGTCATCCTGCAGATGACCGCGGCCGGCCTCGGCGAGATCGAGAAGTTCCCCTTCATCGACCCGCCGGACCACCGCAACATCCGCGACGGCGTGCAGCTCCTCCAGGAGCTGGGCGCCTTCGACCCGGCCCAGAAGGACCTCCGCAAGCGGCTCACGCAGACCGGCCGCAAGCTCGCCCAGCTGCCGGTCGACCCGCGGCTGGCCCGCATGGTGCTGGAGGCCGACCGGAACGGCTGTGTCCGCGAGGTCATGGTCATAGCCGCCGCGCTGTCCATCCAGGATCCGCGCGAGCGCCCCGCCGACAAACAGGCGCAGGCCGACCAACAGCACGCCCGTTTCAAGGACGAGACCAGCGACTTCCTGGCCTATCTCAACCTCTGGCGCCACGTCCGCGAGCAGCAGAAGGAGCGGGGCTCGTCCTCCTTCCGCCGGATGTGCAAGCAGGAGTACCTCAACTTCCTTCGCATCCGCGAATGGCAGGACATCTACTCCCAGTTGCGCACGGTCGCGAAGCAGATGGGCATCCACCTCAACGAGGACGACGCCCCGGCCGACCGCATTCACGTCTCCCTGCTCGCCGGCCTGCTCTCCCACATCGGCATGAAGGACGTGAAGGAGGCCGGGGGCGAGGGCGGGAGGAGCACGGGAAAGAACGAGTATCTGGGCGCCCGCAACGCCAAGTTCGCGGTCTTCCCCGGCTCGGCCCTCTTCAAGAAGCCCCCGCGCTTCGTGATGTCCGCCGAACTCGTCGAGACATCCCGCCTCTGGGCCCGCGTCAACGCGAAGATCGAGCCCGAGTGGGTCGAACCCCTCGCCGCCCACCTCATCAAGCGCACGTACAGCGAACCGCACTGGGAGAAGGACCAGGCCGCGGTGATGGCGTACGAGAAGGTCACGCTGTACGGCGTACCGATCGTGGCGCAGCGGAAGGTCAACTACGGCCGGATCGACCCGGAGGTCAGCCGCGAGCTGTTCATCCGGAACGCGCTCGTCGAGGGTGACTGGCGCACGCACCACAAGTTCTTCTCGGACAACCGCAGACTCCTCACCGAGGTCGAGGAGCTGGAGCACCGGGCTCGGCGCCGGGACATCCTGGTCGACGACGAGACGCTGTTCGACTTCTACGACCAGCGGCTCCCCGAACACGTCGTCTCCGGCGCCCACTTCGACTCCTGGTGGAAGCACAAGCGCCACGAGCAGCCCGACTTCCTCGACTTCGAGCGCGAGATGCTCATCAACGAGAAGGCGAGCGAGGTCACCAAGGCGGACTACCCGGACTCCTGGCGCCAGGGGAACCTCAAGTTCCGGGTGACCTACCAGTTCGAGCCGGGCGCGGACGCCGACGGCGTGACCGTCCACATCCCGCTCCACGTGCTCAACCAGGTCACGGACGAGGGCTTCGACTGGCAGATCCCCGGCCTGCGGGAAGAGGTCGTGATGGAACTCATCCGGTCCCTGCCCAAGCCGATCCGCCGCCACTACGTCCCCGCGCCGAACTATGCGAAGGCGTTCCTGGACAGCGCGGTCCCCCTCCAGGAGCCGCTCACGACGACCATGGCCCGCGAACTGAAACGCATGGTCGGTGTCCCCTTCGAGGCGGACGACTTCGACTGGTCCAAGGTCCCCGAGCACCTCAAGGTCACGTTCCGGATCGTCGACGAGCGGCGTCGCAAGCTCGCGGAGGACAAGGACCTTCAGGCGCTGAAGCTCAGGCTGCGGCCGAAGGCCCGCAAGGCCCTCTCCCAGGCCGCGGCGGCCACGGCGGAACGCCAGGGCGGCGAGTCCCTGGAGCGCAAGGGCCTCACCGACTGGACGATCGGCACGCTCACCCGCGTCTTCGAGACCCGGCGGGCCGGCCAGCCGGTGAAGGCGTATCCGGCGCTGGTCGACGACGGCGACACGGTCTCCGTACGCCTCTTCGACACGGAGGCGGAGCAGGCGCAGGCCATGTGGAAGGGCACGCGCCGCCTGATCCTCCGCAACATCCCGGTGAACCCGGCGAAGTTCGCCTCCGAGAAGCTGACGAACGCGCAGAAGCTGGCGCTGTCCGCGAATCCGCACGGCTCCATCCAGGGCCTCTTCGACGACTGCGCGATGGCGGCCGCCGACAAGCTGATCGCGGACTTCGGCGGGCCGGCGTGGGACGAGGAGTCGTACCGGAAGCTGTACGACAAGGTGCGCGCCGAGATCGTCGACACGACGGTCCGTACGGTCGGCCAGGTGCAGCAGGTCCTGGCCGCCTGGCAGGCCTGTGAGCGACGCCTGAAGGGCGTACGCAGCCCCGCGCTGCTGCCGAACCTCCAGGACGTACGCAAGCAGCTGGACGCCCTCGTGAAGCCGGGCTTCGTGACGGAGGCGGGGCTGCGGCGCCAGGCGGACCTGATGCGCTATCTGGTGGCGGCGGACCGGCGTCTGCAGCAGATGCCGGCCAACGTCCAGCGGGACACGACGCGGATGCAGAAGGTCCACGAGATGCAGGACGAGTACGCCTGGCTGCTGGAGCAGATGCCGCAGGGCCGGCCGGTCCCGTCGTCGGTCCTGGACATCCGCTGGATGATCGAGGAGCTCCGGGTCAGCTACTTCGCCCATGCGCTGGGCACGGCGTACCCCGTCTCCGACAAGCGGATCGTCAAGGCGATCGACGCGGAAGTCCCGTAATCGCCCGTGCGCGTGGGGTGAGTTCGCGCCGGGACCCACCCCTCCTGTACAGTCTCTTCTCGCAGCGCAACGCACGAATGGCGCCGCGAAACCTGGTCCTGTGGAGCAGTTTGGAGTGCTCGCCACCCTGTCAAGGTGGAGGCCGCGGGTTCAAATCCCGTCAGGACCGCAGTGAAGTGAGCAGGGCTCGCATCCCGCAAGGGACGCGGGCCCTTTCTCATGCCCGGAAAGAGCCCGGATCTTCGGATCCGGGCTCTTTTGTGTGTCCTGACCTCCGCAGGAGCCTCCAGAGCTCCCTCACGCCGTCTTGACGGGCCGACGTTCCCTCGGTACCCAGAAACCAGGACCGTCCCCCGTGCGGCCTTCTGGAGGTGGCGTATGACGGCATCGGCTAGGCACGAGACGCGGGCCCTGCTCCGCGCGCACCTGGCGGCCGCGTCGTCGTACCGGCATCTCACGCGCCACTGTCCGATCTGCCACCGCCTGCTGCGGCTGGCGATGGAGTCCGCTCCGGGCCGGCCTCAACACCCGTCTGAGCATGGGGTGCTGGAGCCGGAGGCTTCACTACCGCACCGGAGTCAGAGCTAACAAGCCGCTTGGTATGTGACGGGTGTCACTGCATGAGTTTTGGAAAGTAAGGTACTTACACCCGACCTACAACAGGTCAATTTAATATGTGCAATTGCACCCCACCCGGGGCGCTGCACACAGGAGATCCGACACCCCTCCTCAGACTCCGACAAGGCCGCTCACACCAGGCCGGACAGACCCACGGTCGGCGCACAAAAAAGATCGCGCTGGACCCGGCGGAGTCCAACGCGATCTACGACGCACCCTGTTACATGCCTGCGAAGCTCTGACTGGCTTGGGCGTGGAGCCTGTTGGGGCAGGACCCGCGTCGCTTGGAGCTAGGGTTCCGGACGCCGCGGCCAGTGGGGGACCGGCCGGTTTGTCCGGTATTCAATTGTTCAGGCCTCGCTGCGCTGCTGCGGAATGCCCGCGAGCAGAGCGCGGACCTCGGCCTCGCGGTAGCGCCGATGCCCGCCGAGCGTGCGGATCGACGTGAGCTTGCCGGCCTTCGCCCACCGCGTGACCGTCTTCGGGTCCACGCGGAACATGGTGGCGACCTCAGCCGGGGTCAGCAGCGGCTCGGCATCAGGGGTGCGAGCGGTCATGAGCGGCCTCCTCGGGAGAACCGAACCTTCTCGGTTCTTTCCTCTAAATTCTGCACCTTGACCCGCGTTGCCCGAAATGGCGGACGCGAGTCGAGTCGGTTATAGGACGAACGGCTTGTCCTCGGCACTACAACTACACCATCTGTCCAGCCGCGTCGGCCAAACCGATGGAATTGCCCTCCAGGTGTTCATCAGCGACGGAAGCCGATGGACCATGCCATAGCGGACAGTCACGCCGCTGTGACGATCAGTCACAGCGGCGATCAGGAGTCACGAGACCCCCCAAAGCGTGCAATGCTGAGATTCCGCCCATAGTGCAGCACTACGGGACGGAAGGAGCCCCCCGGACTCCTTGTCCTATTTTGGCATGAGGAGGGGCAAGGGGCGCAAGAGCCACGTACGTGTAGTCCGTCACGCTTGGCCTACTTGAGAGGTACGCCCGGATCGGGTCCTACGTCCCTTGCTGACGAAGCCTCAGGAAACGCACAGTCCGCTTCAGGAACTCGGTGCGAGGACAAAACCTCAAATCGGGCGGTTCGTCAAACGTCAGTTCGTGACCGACCGCGAGCCGTCCGTAGGGATCGCAAGGTCAGAGGTCAGTTGGCCGACCGAAGATCCCGCACGGAACGCCACCGCTCCACCAGCCGCCCGTAAGCCGCCCCGGCGGCCGTCCCGTCGCCCCGGCGCAGCGCGGCGATCCCCTCGGCCACGTCCGCCGCCGAGTGGTCGTCCTCCAGCGCCCCGGCCGGCACGGCGTGCACCAGACCGCCGTAGTCCAGCTCCACGAGCGAGCGCGGGTGGAACTCCTCCAGCCAGCGCCCGACGTCCACCAGGCCGTCGATCAGCGGCCCCTCGTCCATGGCCTCCTTCAGGGCCCGCAGGCCCCGGGCCACGCGCCGCCGGGCCTGGACCATCGGCGTGCGGTAGCGCAGCACGGGCGGGCTGTCGACCGAGGCGCCCTTGTCGTACTCGCGCTCCTCGTCGGAGACCAGCACGAACCAGTTGATCGGCACCTGCCAGGTCGCCGTACGGATCCACGGCCGGGCGTCCGGGTTGTCCGCCAGCCAGCGCTCGTAGTCCTGGGTGGCCTGGTTCCGCAGGAAGGGCGGCAGGACCACGTCCAGGACGGGCTGCGGGAGCTCCTCGGAGAGGTCGTCCAGGGCCTGCCAGCCGCGCAGCCGGGTGCGCCAGGGGCAGACGCAGACGACGCCCTCGACATCGAGCACGAAGGCGTCCTCGCTCTCGTGCACCGGCACCGGGACCGGCGGAGTGGGCGCCAAGTCGGCCAGGGCGCGACGGAGTTCGTCCTGGTACGAGGGACGGTCCGTACGGCGCGCGTAGCGGGCCCAGTGGCTGCGCTCCGGCTCGGGGAAGGCGGCCAGCGGTTCGTACACGCGCAGGTAGGTCGCGTAGGGGACGATCACCGAGGACACCTTGGGCACGCCTGCTCCCTCCCCCGCGCTCCGTCGCGAAAACCTGCGGAACCCACTCACAAACGCACGGGAAGACTATGCAAATCGTCCCACGGCCGTACTCCGCACGGAGGGCATCCTGTGCGCGGTGCCGCCGACGGGCGCACCAGGCCCTAATCTCATGCTCAACAGCTTCCGCCACCCACACGGGAGCCCAGCCCCACCCGCCGCAACTTACTCAGGAGTCACCACAGTGACCGACGTAGCCGGCGCGCCTGCTGATGTACTGCACACCCTGTTCCACTCGGACCAGGGAGGTCATGAGCAAGTCGTGCTCTGCCAGGACCGCGCGAGCGGCCTCAAGGCCGTCATCGCCCTCCACTCCACCGCCCTGGGCCCCGCGCTCGGCGGTACGCGCTTCTACCCGTACGCGAACGAGGCGGAGGCCGTCGCCGACGCGCTGAACCTCGCGCGCGGGATGTCGTACAAGAACGCCATGGCCGGCCTCGACCACGGCGGCGGCAAGGCCGTGATCATCGGCGATCCGGAGCGGATCAAGAGCGAGGAGCTGCTCCTCGCCTACGGCCGCTTCGTGGCCTCCCTCGGCGGCCGCTACGTCACCGCCTGCGACGTCGGTACGTACGTCGCCGACATGGACATCGTGGCCCGCGAGTGCCGCTGGACCACCGGCCGCTCCCCCGAGAACGGCGGCGCGGGGGACTCCTCCGTCCTCACCGCCTACGGCGTCTACCAGGGCATGCGCGCCTCCGCCCAGCACCTGTGGGGCGACCCCACGCTGCGCGCGAAGCGGGTCGGCATCGCCGGTGTCGGCAAGGTCGGCCACCACCTGGTTGAGCACCTGGTGAAGGAGGGCGCCGAGGTCTTCGTCACGGACGTGCGCGAGGACGCCGTGCGGCGGATCACAGAGCGGCACCGGGACGTGATCGCCGTCAAGGACACCGACGAGCTGATCCGGGTCGACGGGCTGGGCATCTACGCCCCCTGCGCGCTGGGCGGCGCCCTGAACGACGACACCGTGCCGGTGCTCACCGCCGAGGTGGTCTGCGGCGCCGCCAACAACCAGCTCGCCCACCCGGGGGTGGAGAAGGACCTCGCCGACCGCGGGGTCCTCTACGCGCCGGACTACGTGGTGAACGCCGGCGGTGTCATCCAGGTGGCCGACGAGCTGCACGGCTTCGACTTCGAGCGGTGCAGGGCGAAGGCGGCGAAGATCTACGACACGACGCTGGCCATATTCGCACGTGCGAAGGAGGACGGGATTCCGCCGGCCGCCGCGGCCGACCGGATCGCCGAGCAGCGGATGCACGACGCGGCCATGGCCCGCCGGGCGCGCTGACGGAGCGGAATTCGGGACCGACCCGGAGGGGTCTCGTACGTTTGGCCGGTACCCGTCGGTGGGCAGTTAGAGAGAACTCTCACTTCTACCGGCGGGTCGACCGCCGATAAGTGGTTAAAATCGCGGTTGACCAGCGAGGACGGGGCGCCTCGAGGGTCCTGGGCGCGGGCACGTCATGCGGGCGACGTACCGTATGGGCGCGGGCTCAGGTACCGTGGAAGCCCTACGGACACGGTCTCTCTGCGGAGAGCCCGTGCCGGACCATGAACGCGTGTCAAGACTCTGGGGCCGTCGAGCCCCGTCGTTGAGGGGGTCGAGCCATGGGGCGCGGCCGGGCCAAGGCCAAGCAGACGAAGGTCGCCCGCCAGCTGAAGTACAACAGCGGTGGGACTGACCTCTCACGCCTGGCCGAGGAGCTGGGTGCATCGCCTTCGAATCCGCAGCCGCCTAACGGCGAGCCGGTGGTCGAGGACGATGATCAGGATGAGGACCTGTACGCACGGTACGCCGACCTCTATGAGGACGACGACGAGGACGAGGAAGACCAGTCCTCACAACACCGTCGCGGCGCTTGACCCTGCACTGAGCACTCACCCGGTCGGTGACTCCGGTCACCGACCGGGTTCTGTGCTGCCCGCAGGGTTACGACCCCCAGTGCCTCAGCTCGCGTAGTCACCGATCAGGGCGGCGCCGGTGGTGTGCTCGCCCCGGTCCGTGATCTCGCCTGCCACCCAGGCGTCCACGCCGCGGTCGGCCAGGGTCGCCAGGGCCACGTCCGTGGACTCCTGCGGCACGATCGCGATCATGCCCACGCCCATGTTCAGGGTCTTCTCCAGCTCCAGGCGCTCGACCTGACCCGTCCGGCCGACGAGGTCGAAGATCGGGGCCGGGGTCCAGGTGGAGCGGTCGACGATCGCGTGCAGGCCGTCCGGGATCACCCGGGCGAGGTTGGCCGCGAGTCCGCCGCCGGTGATGTGGCTGAAGGCGTGCACCTCGGTGGTGCGCGTCAGGGCCAGGCAGTCCAGCGAGTAGATCTTCGTCGGCTCCAGCAGCTCCTCGCCGAGGGTGCGGCCGAGCTCCTCGATGTGGGTGTCCAGCGCGAGGCCCGCCTGGTTCAGCAGGACGTGACGGACGAGGGAGTACCCGTTCGAGTGAAGACCGGAGGCCGCCATGGCGATCACCGCGTCACCCGTACGGATACGATCCGCGCCCAGCAGCCGGTCGGCCTCCACGACTCCCGTACCGGCGCCGGCGACGTCGAAGTCGTCCTCGCCCAGCAGGCCCGGGTGCTCGGCGGTCTCGCCGCCGACCAGGGCGCAGCCGGCCAGCACACAGCCCTCGGCGATGCCCTTGACGATGGCGGCGACGCGCTCGGGGTGGACCTTGCCGACACAGATGTAGTCGGTCATGAACAGCGGCTCGGCGCCGCAGACCACGATGTCGTCCATGACCATGGCGACCAGGTCGTGGCCGATCGTGTCGTAGATCCCGAGCTGCCGGGCGATGTCGACCTTGGTGCCGACACCGTCCGTGGCGGAGGCCAGCAGGGGACGCTCGTAGTTCTTCAGAGCGGAGGCGTCGAAGAGGCCGGCGAAGCCGCCGAGGCCGCCGAGGACCTCGGGGCGCTGGGCCTTCTTCACCCACTCCTTCATCAGCTCGACGGCGCGGTCGCCCGCTTCGATGTCGACGCCCGCGGCTGCGTAGCTGGCGCCGCCTTCGGCACTGTGGGTCTCAGACATGGCTGTGAGAGCTTTCGTGTCGTACGGCAGGTGATACGGGCTGACTACGGGCGGCGGATCGCGTCGGCGGCGGCCGTGGCGGCCGGGCCGGCGGCCAGCTCGGTCTCCAGGAGCTGCTTGCCGAGCAGTTCGGGGTCCGGGAGCTCCATCGGGTATTCACCGTCGAAGCAGGCGCGGCACAGGTTCGGCTTGGCGATGGTGGTCGCCTCGATCATGCCGTCGATGGAGATGTACGCCAGGGAGTCGGCGCCCATCGAGGTGCCGATCTCGTCGACGGTCATGCCGTTGGCGATGAGCTCGGCGCGGGTGGCGAAGTCGATGCCGAAGAAGCAGGGCCACTTCACGGGCGGCGAGGAGATCCGGATGTGGACCTCGGCGGCGCCCGCCTCGCGGAGCATGCGGACCAGGGCCCGCTGCGTGTTGCCGCGCACGATCGAGTCGTCGACGACGACCAGGCGCTTGCCCTTGATGACTTCCTTCAGCGGGTTCAGCTTCAGGCGGATGCCCAGCTGGCGGATGGTCTGCGAGGGCTGGATGAACGTCCGGCCGACGTAGGCGTTCTTCACGAGGCCGGCGCCGAACGGGATGCCGCTCGCCTCCGCGTAGCCGATGGCGGCGGGGGTGCCGGACTCCGGGGTCGCTATGACGAGGTCGGCCTCGGCGGGTGCTTCCTTGGCGAGCTTGCGCCCCATCTCCACGCGGGAGAGGTAGACGTTCCGGCCGGCGATGTCGGTGTCCGGGCGGGCCAGGTACACGTACTCGAATACGCAGCCCTTGGGCTTCGCTTCCGCGAACCGGGAGGAGCGCAGGCCGTTCTCGTCGATGGCGACGAACTCGCCCGGCTCGATCTCGCGGACGTAGCTGGCGCCGCAGATGTCGAGGGCCGCGGACTCGGAGGCCACGACCCAGCCGCGCTCGAGGCGGCCGAGGACCAGCGGGCGGATGCCCTGCGGGTCGCGGGCCGCGTACAGCGTGTGCTCGTCCATGAAGACGAGGGAGAAGGCGCCCTTGACCTGCGGGAGGACGCGATGGGCGGCATCCTCGATGGTCAGCGGCTTGCCGTCCTCGTCGACCTGGGCCGCGAGGAGTGCGGTGAGCAGGTCGGTGTCGTTCGTCGCCGCGACGCGCGGGGTGCGGCCGCCCTCCTGCTTGGGCAGGTCGGCGACCATCTCGGCGAGCTGGGCGGTGTTGACCAGGTTGCCGTTGTGGCCGAGCGCGATGGAGCCGTGCCCGGTGGCACGGAACGTCGGCTGGGCGTTCTCCCACACGGAGGCACCGGTGGTCGAGTAGCGGGCGTGTCCGACCGCGATGTGTCCCTGGAGCGAGCCGAGGGAGGTTTCGTCGAAGACCTGGGAGACCAGGCCCATGTCCTTGAAGACAAGGATCTGAGAGCCGTTGCTGACCGCGATTCCCGCGGATTCCTGGCCTCGATGCTGGAGGGCGTAGAGCCCGAAGTACGTGAGCTTGGCGACCTCTTCGCCCGGAGCCCAGACACCGAAGACGCCACAAGCGTCCTGGGGGCCCTTCTCACCGGGGAGCAGGTCGTGGTTGAGTCGTCCGTCACCACGTGGCACGCCACCGAGTGTAGGCGAGGTCGACCACTGGTCCGAATTGGGGATTCCGGACTTTTTGGTGGATCACTGTTCGGCGACGGCTCGCACGCTCGTACCGTTTGCGCTGGTCAGCGTGAGAGTCTGGTGATCGACTCCGTACTTCAGCTTCCCGTCGAAAAGACGCAGCAGGGTCTTCTCGTCGGCCATGAGTGAGTCTTCGCACATCATTCGGGTCGTGGCCGGGGGGCCCAGGGTGATATGGCCGTCGCGCACGGTGGCCTTGGCGTTGACCTTGTTGCAGCCGAGGCTTCCGGAGACGGTGCCCTTCTTCTCGTCGAAGGTGAGGTGGGCGCGGCCGTCGGCCTCCGGGGTCGTGACGGTCCACTTGGTGCCGGTCAGCTCGGCGTCCTTGGCCTTGGTGAGACGGACGGTGTCGCCCTTGTCGGTGGTGAGGGTGAGGCGGTCGCCGTCCACCTTCGCCTTGAACTCCTGGTCGGAGAGCGTGCGGGCCAGGGTCTCCTCGAAGGCCATGGGCTTGTTCTCGCAGGCCATCTCCGTGGCCATGGTCTTGCTGAGCCGGATGCGGTCGCCGTCGACGGTGGCGTCGGCGCCGAAGTTGTTGCAGCCGAAGCTGCCCTCGGCCCGGCCCTTGTCGATGGTCACGTGGGCGCCGGTGGGTGCCTTCTGGGTGGTGCCGTCAGCGGTGACGCTGTCCACGCTCCACCGCATGCCGGTCACCGCCGGCTTGTCGGCACCGACCGAACCGCTGCCGCTGTCCGCCTTCTCACTGCCGCAGGCCGCCATGAGCGGGACGAGCATGGCGGCGGCCGTCAGGGTCATGCGCTGCTTCTGCCTGTCCATGCCACTTCGACGGGGCACCCGGGGGGATCGGTTCCCTTTACCTCATCAAGGGGAGGTACGCGTCCAGGTCGGCCCGCTCGCCGCTCGCGCTGACGTGGGCGTCCTGGAGCGCCTGCTTCCAGGTCAGCCGCCCGGTCGCCAAACGGATCCAGGTCAGCGGGTCCGTCTCGACGACGTTGGGCGGGGTGCCCCGGGTGTGCCTCGGACCCTGCACGCACTGCACCACCGCGTACGGCGGCACCCGCACCTCCGTCGAACCGCCGGGCGCCTTCGCGGCGAGCGCGTCGGCGAGCAGCCGGGTGCAGGCGGCGAGGGCCTGACGGTCGCAGGGGATGTCCAGGCCGGGGACGGCGGCGTTGAGGTCGTCGGTGTGGACGACGAGTTCGACGGTGCGCGTGACGACGTAGTCGGCCAGGGGCAGGGCGCCCGCGCTGGTGGGAAGCAGCCGGCCGGCGGGGTGCGCGTCGAGGTGCGCGGTGAAGCGGTGCTCGGCGTCGGCGAGGTGGGCGTCGAGGTCCGGGTGCTCCTCGGCCAGGCGGCGGGCGGTGCCGGCGATGGCGGGGGCGTCGTCGGCTATGGCGAACGGCCAGTCGAGCAGCCGGCCGTCCTGCCGCGCGGGCTCGGGCTCCCCGAGCAGCCGGTCCACGGCGTCCAGGGCCATGGCGCAGTGCGCGGCCAGCTCACGCACGGTCCAGTCGCCGAGGCGCGTGGGCAGGGCCAGCCGGTCGGGGCCGAGGGTGCCCACGGCCCGGCGTATGTTCCCGAACTGGGCGAGCACGGCGGCTCGGGTCTTGGTGGGGTCGTACGCGCGGGGGCGCTTCTTGGCCGGGGGCATGGGGGTCAGCCTAGGCGGGGGCTGTGACAGCCGGGGGTGCCTCGAAGGTCTGCCCGTTGCCGGGGACGCCGATGCCGGTCCAGGTGAAGGGCACGCCCCGGGCGCCGTCCGGGTCGGGGCCGTCCATCAGCTGGAAGTGGAGATGCGGCTCGGAGGAGTTGCCGGAGTTGCCGCAGCGGGCGAGCGCCTGCCCGGCGTGGACCCGGTCGCCCTCGCGGACGGTGAGGGAGCCGCGTTGCAGGTGGGCGTAGGCGGCGTAGGTGCCGTTGCCGAGGTCGAGGACGATGTGGTTGCCGAGGATGCGGCGGACTCCGGACATCTCTCGTAGCTGGCCTTCGATGAGCATCAGGTACAGCAGCCCGGGCAGTGAGTTGCGGCTGAGGTGGTCGCGCTGCCCGTCTGCGGCCCGTACGACGGTGGCGTCGGCGACCGCGAGGATCTCGGCGCCGAAAGCCGGGAAGTCCTCGGGGCGACGGGCGAGCGGCCACAGCCACCGGAAGGCGGGGCGGGAGCCCGGCTCGGGCTCGGCGAGGATGTCGATCGCGTACGTCTGCCCGTGTGCGTGAATGCCGTGGCTCGGGGTGCGGTCGGCCGGGCTGTTCAGCGCGGACCAGCGGCCGGTCACGGGCGGGGCGACGTCGAGGCGTTCCCGGGCCCGGCGCGGGCTGTCGGGGGCGCCACCCCACCGGTTGGCGACGGTGACGACGACGTACGCGAATACCAGCAGCAGGCAGTTCCACAGGATGGGGTAGCCCCAGCCGAAGCAGATGTGGGCGATCACCAGGCCGATGAAGGCCAGCTGAAGGCCCTGGAAGGCCACCATGCCGAGCTTGCGTGCGGACATCCTGTCCCCCGGTTCTCTCGTTATTGCGGACGTGCCGTCGCCACCGCCACCAGCAGGGGCACGACCCGCGACGGCGGCACCTCGTAGCGGCCCCGGCCGGTCGTGTGCAGCCAGCCGGTGCCGGTGAGCTGGCGCAAATGGTGGTAGATCTGGCCGGTCGTGCCGATCTCGTCCAGCTCGGCGAGTTCGGCCGCGGTGCGCCGGCCGCCGAGGACCTCGCGGAGCAGCCGGAGCCTGACCGGGTGGCCGAGCGCCGCGAACGACTCGGAAGCCGCCGTCCAGTCCTCCTCCAGCAGCCCCTCCGTCAGGACTGCCATCTGCCACGCGTACGGCTCGCCTGTCGGCAGGCGTACGGAGCCGGTGTAGAGGACGCCTCCGTCGGCCGCGCCCAGCTCGGACAGCTGCTTCTTCAGCCCGTTCAGGGCCCAGAAGTCGCTCTCGTCGAGGCTGGGTCCGGCGCGGTGGGCGCCTTCCAGGGCAGCCAATCGGCGCTCGAGGGCGGCTACGCGTTCTTCGAGTTCCACTCCTCCGATATTACGGAACTACGTAATTGCATGCAACCCTCATGCTGCGAAGGCCGCGCAGTCAGACGGAGCTCCCTCGGGTACGCACTCGCGTGGAAGGCCTGGCACCAGGTGGGTGTACGCGGTTAGAACCGACCCGTTGCCGCATCGCCGGAGGCTGGAGACAGCGTGTCGAATCACCGTGGGTTAGCAGTGACGTCCAAGCCGCGCATGGGACACAGGGCCGGGATCCTGGCCCGCGCTCTGCTGGCGGTGATCACTCGGCGCCCCCTCGGCACACCGCCGGGCACGACGGCGATCCGGCACTCCTCCGAAGTGCGCTCCATGGTCATGGTCCTGACCCTGGCGGAGATCCCGCTGGCCTTCCTCGTCTCCGGGATTTTTCCGCCGGCCGGCCGGATTCCGCACGCGGTGCTGGAGCTGGCGCTGATCCTGACCGGCTTCGGCGTCCTGGCCGCGATGGCCCGCAATCCGCACACCGTCTCGGCCGACCGGGTCGCGCTGCGCACCGGGTTCATGGGCGGCCTGGAGCTGCCGCGCCCGATGGTGGGGTCGGCGAACCAGGCCATGCGCACGATCGAGGGACGAGGGCTGCGCCGCGTCCCGAACGAGGCCTCGGCCGTGGCGTGCTCGATCGGCAGCTCCGTCAACATGCGGGTCCTCCTGGAGGAGCCCCTGCCGGTCGAGCTGGGCGACGGGCAGAGCCTCGACGTCGACACGGTCTACATCTCGGCGGACTCACCCGAGGCGATCACCCGGGCCCTGAAGAACAGCGCAGTGCACCAGTGACGACGTGAGCGAACCGGTATCGAGGAGTCGAGCGGCTGCCGGCCGGTCTGCTTGCCCAGCAGACACCTGTGCCCCGTCGAGTGGGACCTCGACGGGGCACAGGCACGACTGCCTCGGGGTCAGGCCAGCAGGGCCGGAATCGTCCGCTCGTGCGTCTCGCGCAGCTCGGACAGGGAGAGCGCGAACTCACCCTGAACGTCCACCACCGCGTTTGCATCGGACTCACTGCCGTCGACGACGCCGATGCGGGTGGCCGGGAGGCCCCGCGCCCCGCACATGTCGGTGAAGCGGAGCTCCTCCGAACGCGGCACGGCCACGACCGCGCGGCCCGCCGACTCGGAGAAGAGGAAGGTGAAGGCGTCCAGACCGTCCGGGACGATCAGTCGGGCGCCCTTGCCGCCCAGCAGCGCCGACTCGACGACCGCCTGGATCAGACCGCCGTCGGACAGGTCGTGCGCGGAGTCGATCATGCCGTCGCGCGAGGCGGCGATCAGGATCTCCGCGAGCAGCCGCTCACGCTCCAGGTCGACCTTGGGCGGCAGGCCGCCGAGGTGGTCGTGGACGACCTGGGACCAGGCCGAACCGCCGAACTCCTCACGCGTGTCGCCGAGGAGGTAGAGCAGCTGCCCTTCCTCCTGGAAGGCGACCGGCGTGCGGCGGGCCACGTCGTCGATCACGCCGAGGACCGCGACCACCGGGGTCGGGTGGATGGCGGCCTCGCCCGTCTGGTTGTAGAGGGAGACGTTGCCGCCGGTCACCGGGGTGCCCAGCTGCTGACAGGCATCGGCCAGACCGCGCACGGCCTCCGCGAACTGCCACATCACCGCCGGGTCCTCGGGCGAGCCGAAGTTCAGGCAGTCGGAGACGGCGAGCGGCTTCGCGCCGGTCGTGGCGACGTTGCGGTACGCCTCCGCCAGCGCCAACTGGGCGCCGTGGTACGGGTCGAGCTTGGCGTACCGGCCGTTGCCGTCCGTGGCGAGGGCCACGCCGAGGCCGGACTCCTCGTCGATCCGGATCATGCCGGAGTCCTCGGGCTGGGCGAGGACCGTGTTGCCCTGCACGAAGTGGTCGTACTGCGAGGTGATCCAGGACTTGGACGCCTGGTTCGGGGAGCCGACCAGCTTCAGGACCTGGTCCTTCAGCTCCTCGGAGGTCTTCGGGCGCGGCAGCTTGTTCGCGTCGTCCGCCTGCAGCGCGTCCTGCCAGGACGGGCGGGCGTAGGGGCGCTCGTAGACCGGGCCCTCGTGCGCGACGGTGCGCGGGTCGACGTCGACGATCTTGCCGCCGTGCCAGTAGATCTCCAGGCGGTCGCCGTCGGTCACCTCACCGATGACGGTGGCGATGACGTCCCACTTCTCGCAGATCTCCAGGAAGCGGTCGACCTTCTCCGGCTCGACGACCGCGCACATGCGCTCCTGCGACTCGCTCATGAGGATTTCCTCGGGCGAGAGGGTGGAGTCGCGCAGGGGGACGTCGTCGAGGGTGACGCGCATACCGCCGGAGCCGTTCGACGCCAGCTCGCTCGTCGCGCAGGACAGGCCCGCCGCACCGAGGTCCTGGATGCCGACGACCAGCTTCTCCCGGAAGGCCTCCAGGGTGCACTCGATGAGGAGCTTCTCCTGGAAGGGGTCGCCGACCTGGACGGCCGGGCGCTTGCTCGGCTTGGCGTCGTCGAAGGTCTCGGAGGCCAGGATCGAGGCGCCGCCGATGCCGTCACCGCCGGTCCGGGCCCCGTAGAGGATGACCTTGTTGCCCGCGCCGGACGCCTTCGCGAGGTGGATGTCCTCGTGCCGCATCACACCGATGGCACCGGCGTTGACCAGCGGGTTGCCCTGGTAGCAGGAGTCGAAGACGACCTCGCCGCCGATGTTGGGCAGCCCCAGGCAGTTGCCGTAGCCGCCGATGCCGGCGACGACACCGGGGAGCACGCGCTTGGTGTCGGGGTGGTCGGCCGCGCCGAAGCGCAGGGGGTCGACCACGGCGACCGGGCGGGCGCCCATCGCGATGATGTCGCGCACGATGCCGCCGACACCGGTGGCCGCGCCCTGGTAGGGCTCCACGTACGACGGGTGGTTGTGCGACTCGACCTTGAAGGTGACCGCGTAGCCCTGGCCGACGTCCACGACACCGGCGTTCTCGCCGATGCCGACGAGCATCGCGTCGGACTGAGGGGCCTTCTCGCCGAACTGGCGCAGGTGCACCTTCGACGACTTGTACGAGCAGTGCTCGGACCACATGACGGAGTACATGGCGAGCTCGGCCCCGGTGGGCCGGCGGCCGAGGATCTCCACGACCCGCTCGTACTCGTCCTTCTTCAGGCCGAGTTCGGCCCAGGGCAGCTCGACGTCGGGGGTCTCGGCCGCGTGCTCGACCGTGTCCAGAGGCGTCCGGCTCATGCGTTGACCAGCTTCTTGAGGATCGAGGTGAAGAACGGCAGACCGTCGGTACGACCGGTACCGATCAGCTGCTCGACGGCGTGCTCGGGGTGCGGCATGAGGCCGACCACGTTCCCGGCCGCGTTGGTGACGCCGGCGATGTCCCGCTGGGAACCGTTGGGATTGAAGTCGAGGTACCGGAAGGCGACGCGTCCCTCGGCCTCCAGCTGGTCGAGCGTGTACGCGTCGGCGACGTACTGCCCGTCGTTGTTCTTCAGCGGGATGTGGATCTCCTGGCCGGCCGTGTAGTCGGTGGTCCAGGAGGTCTCGGCGTTCTCCACGCGCAGCTTCTGGTCACGGCAGATGAAGTGCAGGTGGTCGTTGCGCAGCATCGTGCCCGGCAGCAGATGGGCCTCGGTGAGGATCTGGAAGCCGTTGCAGATACCGAGCACCGGCAGACCGGCCTTCGCCTGCTCCAGCAGGGGCTCCATCACCGGCGAGAAACGGGCGATGGCCCCGGCGCGCAGATAGTCGCCGTAGGAGAAACCACCGCACAGCACCACGGCGTCGACCTGCTTGAGGTCCTTGTCCTTGTGCCACAGGGCGACCGGCTCCGCACCCGCGACCCGGATCGCGCGCTGCGTGTCCCGGTCGTCCAGACTGCCGGGAAAAGTGACGACGCCAATACGAGCGGTCACTTCACGGCCTCCGCGACTTCCTCGACCCGGACGGTGAAGTCCTCGATCACGGTGTTCGCGAGGAAGGACTCCGCAAGATCGTGAATGCGGGCGAGGGCGGCCTCGTCGACCGGCCCGTCAACTTCCAGTTCGAAACGCTTTCCCTGGCGGACGTCCGAGATCCCCTCGAAACCCAGCCGCGGCAGTGCGCGCTGCACCGCCTGGCCCTGGGGGTCGAGGATCTCCGGCTTGAGCATGACGTCGACTACGACGCGTGCCACTGGCACTCCCGGTGTGTGGTGCTGAGCAGGTTCCTTCAGACTACCCGTACAAAATTTCTACGCGCGTCGACTTGTAGGAAACTACGTGACGGTCATCACGATCCCGCATCGGCGGGTCCACACACGAAAATTTCCGGGAAAGATTCCGGGTCGTCACCCGAAACCTATTGCGCCCACCCGCCTCCCACCACCACCCTTCCAACGAAGTCGCTCCGCTCCCTCTTGATTTTGGACACGCGGAAGGATTTAGTCGGGCTTCACAATGCATTGCACGGCACTGTACAAATGAATTGGCAAGTGCCGCAGGAAGGGACCGATATTCGTGGCGCAGAAGGTCGTGGTCACTCTCTTTGACGACATCGACGGCTCGGAAGCGGCGGAAACGATCGCCTTCGGACTGGACGGCAAGTCGTACGAGATCGACCTGAACGAAGGCAATGCCGACGAACTGCGGAAGGCGCTCGCGCCTTACGTGGACGCCGGCCGCAAGCGGTCCCGCTCGGGCAAGGCGTACCGGCAGACGGAGGTCGCCCCCGACCCGTCGGCCGTGCGGGCCTGGGCCCAGGCCAACAAGATGGAGGTCCCCGCGCGCGGGCGCATCCCCAAGAAGGTCTACGAGGCGTTCACGGCCGCGCAATGACGGCCCGGTGAGCCCCGCCCGACGGCCGGCCATCCACCCCTCGCGGCAACCGACTTGCGCAGCACCCGGGCTGATCAGTTAGAGTCTGGAGCACGCCGAGGGGCGAGGCCGAAAGGCCCAGCTCACGGAAACATGCGGGTGTAGTTCAGTAGTAGAACATCCCCCTTCCAGGGGGAAGGCGCAGTGTGCGATTCCTGTCACCCGCTCTGCATCACCGTACCGACCACTCCTGTGGATCAGGTAGGCTGGTGCCCGCACCGATCGGTGAGAGCCGATCGGGGGCAATTGCGGACGTAGCTCAGCTGGTAGAGCGCAACCTTGCCAAGGTTGAGGTCGCGAGTTCGAACCTCGTCGTCCGCTCGGGAATGAGACCCCGGTCCTGATGGACCGGGGTCTTTTCGTGTCCCCCGAGTGTTCTCCTGACATTTGTCATGCCGAGTGATGACAGCACGCACTGCTGCCCGGTCCCTCGGGGCGGAAGCCTGAAGGCATGGAAAACAACGGTCACGAACACGTGATTGAGGTCACTGACCTGCGGCGGGTGTACGGGGGCGGGTTCGAGGCGGTGGGCGGAGTCAGCTTTTCCGTACGACGCGGGGAGATCTTCGCGCTGCTGGGCACGAACGGCGCGGGCAAGACGTCGACCGTCGAACTGCTGGAGGGACTCGCGGCGCCGGCGGACGGCCGGGTGCGGGTCCTGGGGCACGACCCGTACACCGACCGGGCCCTCGTCCGGCCTCGCACCGGCGTGATGCTCCAGGAAGGGGGCTTCCCGTCCGAGCTGACCGTCGCAGAGACCGCGCGGATGTGGGCGGGGTGCGTGAGCGGGGCGCGGCCGCCGTCGGAGGCCCTGGCGCTGGTCGGACTGGAGTCGAAGGCCGGCATCCGGGTCAAGCAGTTGTCCGGCGGCCAGCGGCGCCGCCTGGATCTGGCGCTCGCACTGCTCGGCGACCCCGAGGTGCTCTTCCTGGACGAGCCGACCACCGGACTGGACGTCGAAGGCCGCCGGGAGACGTGGAAGTTGGTGAGCGCCCTGCGCGACGGCGGCACGACGGTGCTGCTGACCACGCACTACCTGGAAGAGGCCGAGAACCTCGCCGACCGGCTGGCGATCATGCACGAGGGTCGCATCGCCGCCACCGGGACTCCGGCCGAGGTGACCGCCGCGGAGCCGTCGCGGATCTCCTTCGAGCTGCCCGACGGCTACTTCGTCGGCGATCTGCCGCCGCTCGGTGAGCTGGGCGTGACCGGGCACGAGACCGATGGCCGGATCGTCCGGCTCCGCACCCATGAACTGCAGCGTGCGGCCACCGGGCTGCTGCTGTGGGCCGCGCAGGCCCGGGTGGAGCTGCGCCGCCTGGACGTGCGGTCGGCCTCCCTGGAGGAGGCGTTCCTCGGGATCGCCAAGGAGGCATCCGCGGGGCCGGCCACGGCCAGGACGACGAAGGAGTACGCGGCATGAGTGCCACCCACACGACGCCACGCCCGGGGCTCGGCACCAAGGCCGCGGACACCACGCCGATGAGCCGCATGACGGCACTCGCCCGCGCCGAGCTGACCCTGCTCGGGCGGAGCAGGGGCGCGCTCGTCGCCGCATTGTTCGTGCCGCTGATGCTGCCGGTCAGCGTGCGGTCGGCGGCCCAGGAGATGGACCTCGCGGAGGCGGGGCTGAACGCCGGCACCCTGGTGCTGCCCGCCGCGATCGGCTTCTCCCTGCTGTTCGCCGTCTACTCGGTGCTCGTCGGCGTCTTCGTCGTCCGGCGCGAGGAACTCGTCCTCAAGCGGCTGCGCACCGGTGAACCGCGTGACGCCGAGATCCTGGCCGGCTCCGCCATGCCCGCCGCCGTCACCGGGCTCGTGCAGTGCCTGCTACTCGCGGCGGGCTGCACCGTGCTGCTGGACATGTCCGCGCCGTCCGCGCCCCATCTGGCCCTCGTGGGCCTGCTGTTGGGGCTCGTGCTGTGCGCCGCCCTCGCCGCGGTCACCGCCAGTTACACCCGGACCGGCGAGAGCGCCCAGGTCACGCCCATGCCACTGCTGGTCGTCTCGATGATGGGCTCCGGCATGTTCGTCCCGCTGGAGCTGCTGCCGGACCGGCTGGCCTCCCTCTGCGAACTGCTGCCGCTGACGCCCGTCGTCACCCTGGTGCGCGGCGGCTGGACCGGCGATCTGTCGGCGTACGAGACGCTGGGCTCCGTCGCGACGGCGATGGCCTGGATCGTCATCGCGGTGTTTGCTGTACGGCGATGGTTCCGCTGGGAACCGCGACGCTGACCGACGGGGGAGGGACGGGCTGATGCGCGGGCCGGGCAGGTGGTGGCGGCGGAAGACCACGCCGGAGAAGGTCGAGACGTACACGCGATGGTCGTTCCACTCCTTCGCGATGGTCGAGTTGGCCACGGTCGGGCTCACGGTCGCACCGGTAGGCGCGCGGCTGGGAGGTCTGCTGCTGATGATGGTCGCCGCGCACAGCGCGGTCTGCCTCGTCACCGTGTCTCGGGCACTGGACTGGACGCGTGGCAGGCGGCCCCAGCCCGTCCGGCTGCTGTGGACGGTGGCCGCCGTCACCATCGCGGTCACCGCCACCGCGTTCGGCATCGTCGAGCACGGACCGGACGGCGAGAGCGTCGACGGCGCCGCGGGCGGGGCCGTCGGGGTCGCTCTGATCGTCGGCGTCGGCATCATCGCGCTCGGCATCCGGCAGCGGCGGCATGTGTTCGCGGTCGTCGGGGGCTTCGCGGCGGGCGCCTGGATCGTGCAGGTCGCAGGGGGCTCCCCGGCGGATACCGCGTTCCTCACGGCCGCGATGGTCTTGATGGGCGGCGGGCTCATCGCCTTCACTGCCGTCATCTCCGTCTGGCTGCTCAACATCGTCTACGAACTCGACGAGGCGCGCGAGACCCGGACCCGGCTCGCCGTCGCCGAGGAGCGGCTCAGGTTCGGGCGTGATCTGCACGACGTCATGGGGCGGAACCTCGCCGTGATCGCGCTCAAGAGCGAACTGGCCGTGCAGCTGGCCCAGCGGGGAAGGCCGGAGGCCGTGGCGCAGATGGTCGAGGTGCAGCGGCTCGCGCACGAGTCACAGCGGGAAGTACGGGAGGTCGTCCGCGGCTACCGCGAGGCCGACCTCGCAACGGAACTCGCCGGGGCGCAAGGGGTGCTGGCCGCGGCCGGCATCGACTGCACGGTGAGCGGGGCGACGGCGGCCGGACTGCCGGTCGCGGTGCAGTCCGCCCTGGGGTGGGTGGTGCGGGAAGCCGCCACGAATGTCCTGCGGCACGGTGACGCACGGCGGTGTGCGGTGCGGCTGCGAGTGGTGGAGGGGTGCGTGGTGTTGTCCGTGGAGAACGACGGGGTGGTCACGGAGGCTGAGAGCGGGCTGTCCGGCGCTTCCAGCTCCTCCGGCTCTTCTGCCTCGTCCGGCTCGGGGCTCGCCGGGTTGCGGGAGCGGCTGGCGGAGATCGACGGCACGCTGGAGGCCGGGCCCGCTGAGCGGGGGCTGTTCCGACTGACGGCGGAGATTCCGCTGCCGTCGCCGGCCGCCCCTTCCGGCCCTGCTGCCCCCTCCGGCACGGCGTCCGTCGCCGCTGTGCGATCCGTGAGTGAGGTCACGCCATGAAGGCCGCGGAGCCCGTGCGGCTGCTGCTCGCCGACGACGAGCACCTCATCCGTGGCGCGCTCGCCGCACTGCTGTCGCTGGAGGACGACATCACGGTCGTCGCCGAGGCGGCCACCGGGCCGGAGGCGATGGCGATGGCCCGGGCGCACGAGCCCGACGTCGCGGTGCTGGATCTCCAGATGCCCGGCGCCGACGGTGTGAAGGTCGCCACATCCCTGCGCACCGAACTGCCCGGCTGCAAGGTGCTCATCGTCACCAGCCACGGGCGGCCCGGGCATCTGAAGCGGGCGCTGGAGGCCGGGGTGCGGGGGTTCGTGCCGAAGACCGTGAGCGCGCAGCGGCTCGCGGAACTCATTCGTACCGTGCACGCCGGTAACCGTTACGTCGATCCGGAGTTGGCGGCCGACGCGATCGCCGCCGGGGATTCGCCGCTGACCGCGCGGGAGGCGGAGGTGCTGGAACTCGCCGCCGACGGGGCGCCCGTGGCGGAGATCGCCGAGCGGGCCGCGCTGTCGCAGGGGACCGTACGGAACTACCTGTCGTCGGCGGTGTCGAAGCTGGGGGCGGAGAACCGGCATGCGGCGGTGCGGCTCGCACGGGAGCGAGGTTGGGTATAGTGGGTCTCGCGCCACGGCGCATGCGAACGTAGCTCAGTTGGTAGAGCGCAACCTTGCCAAGGTTGAGGTCGCGAGTTCGAACCTCGTCGTTCGCTCCATATGAAGAAGCCCCCCGGTTCCGCCGGGGGGCTTCTTCATGTCCTGGATCGGACACAGCCTAGGCCCAGGTCAAGCCCGTCAGGCGCTCGTACGCCTCCACATACTTGGCTCGGGTGGCGTCGACGACCTGCTGCGGCAGCGCCGGCGGGGGCTGCTCGCTCTTGCGGTCCCAGCCGGACTCCGCCGAGGTCAGCCAGTCGCGGACGAACTGCTTGTCGTACGACGGCTGCGCGCGGCCCGGCTCCCACTGGTCGGCCGGCCAGAAACGGGAGGAGTCCGCGGTGAGGACCTCGTCCGCGAGGACCAGGCCGTCGCCGTCGAAGCCGAACTCGAACTTCGTGTCCGCGAGGATGATGCCCCGCTCCCGGGCGATGTCCCGGCCCCGGGCGTAGACGGCGAGGGTCGCCTGGCGCAGTCGGGCCGCGGTGTCCGCGCCGACCTGGCGGGCGACCTCCTCGTAGGAGACGTTCTCGTCGTGCTCGCCGACGGCGGCCTTGGTGGCCGGGGTGAAGATCGGCCCGGGCAGTTCGCTGCCGTCGACCAGGCCCTCCGGGAGGGCGAGGCCGCAGACCGTGCGGGACTCGTTGTACTCGACCAGGCCCGAGCCGGTGAGGTACCCGCGGGCCACGCACTCCACGGGGACCATCTGCAGGGATTTGCAGACCAGCGTGCGGCCCGCCCAGTCGGCGGGGGCGCCGGGGGGCAGTTCGGTGCTCAGGACGTGGTTCGGGATCAGGTCGGCGAGCTGGTCGAACCACCACAGGGACAGCTGGGTGAGGACCCGGCCCTTGTCGGGGATCTCGGTCGGCAGCACCCAGTCGTACGCCGAGATGCGGTCGCTGGCGACCATCACGAGGTCGCCCGCCTCGTTCTGGTACAGCTCGCGCACCTTGCCGGTGTGCAGATGCACCAGGCCCGGAACCTGGATCGGCTCGGGCTTTTCTACGAATCCGGACACGGTTCCTCCCCGTGGTTCTGTCCTATGGGGTCGATTCTCCCGTATCCGGGGAGTGATCACGGACAGTGGGTCAGTCGCGTTTGCAGATGCGGTCCAGAAGATTTGCGGTGGCGCGCTGGATGCGGGGGTCGACGTGGCCCGGGCGGTCCAGGGCCGGGGTCCAGGCGAACGTTCCGGATGCGAAGACCCAGGCACCGGAGGGGGCGCGGTAGAGGGACGTCTCCTGGTGGCGCCGGGCGCCTTCCTTGTCGGTGTACGGGGAGTGCGCGAGCAGCACGCGCTCCTCGTGCTCGGGCAGCGGGGTGCGCGGGAAGTAGCGGTCGGCCTCGCCCGCCACCAAGCCGGCGATCTCGTCGCCCTCGTGCGCGCCGGACGCCTCCCACAGCCAGTGATCGGCGTTGCGCACGATCAGGGGCTGCGGCTCGGGGACGTGCCCCGCGTACTGGATGCCGATGAGCTGCTGCTCCGCCCGGTCGATCTCCCGCCACAGCACCGGCTTCCCCGGGCCCCTGCGTTTGCGGCAGGTCAGCAGGCGGTCGGGGACGCCGGACGGGGAGGGGCCCAACTCCACCTGCCAGTACATGGAGTTGGCGGAGAGGAAGACGAGCGAGGTTCCGGCGTCGCGGGCGAGCTCCGCACTGCCGCGCATGGCGGCCGACCAGTACTCGTCGTGGCCCGGGAAGACCAGGCCGCGGTAGTGAGTGGGGTCGACGCGGCCCGAGTGCAGATCGCTGGCCGTGGCATAGGCGATGTCGTAGCCGTAGCGCTCGGCCCAGCGGATGAAGTCGTAGGCGTGGCCGACGTGGAGAGGGAGGCCCGCGCCCGCGTACGGACGGTCGAAGGAGACCGTCGTGGCGGCCTCCGACTCGCCCAGCAGCCGGCCCTTCTCGTCCCAGGCGTGGTAGAGGCTGGCGCCGGTGCGGCCGTCCTCCGGGTAGAGGTTGTACGCCTGCCAGGTGATGTCGGGCAGGACGAGGAGCAGGTCGGCGGGCTGGTCGTGGCGGACCGTGAACGGGACGTGGGAGCGGTAGCCGTCGGCGGTGGTGAGGACGGCGACGTACGCGCCGATGTTCCAGTACGACGGGACCTGGAGCCGCCAGGACAGCCACCAGTGGTGGCAGGAGACCGTCCGGTCCGCGGTGAGCGGCGCGGGCTGCACGATGCCGGACAGACGCGGGCTGGTCGTGATCTTGGCGGCGCCGTCACCGCCGTAGTGGCCGATGCGGTAGATGTCGACGCCGAACTCCTGGGGCGGGTCGACGGTGATGTGGAAGTCGATGGCCTCACCGGGCGCGACCGCGCCGGTGGAGGTCAAGCCTTTGATCTGGCGGTGGACGTCGTCGGCCGCGCGGGGGCCGTTGGAGCGGGCGGCTTTCCTCGGGGCGTGGGGCGCGTCCTGGTCCACGTACCAGGGGACGACCTGGCCGGTGTCGTCGAAGTACGTCACGGTGCCGCGCAGCCACGGAACGGGGCCCTGCCCGAAGGGATCCGTCACGGCGTGCGCCAGCGCTCCCGACTCCCAGCGGCGGATCTGCTCCGAAGCCATGGCTGCTTCCCCTCCCCTTCGCCCCCGTGGTGGTGCGTACTGGTGTGGTGCGTGTGGTGAGTGTGGTGAGTGCGTCCTCGCGTGGTGCCGTCGCGCTTATGTGCTTGTCGTATGTCGTCAGCCCTTGCCATGTACGCGAACGGTCCAAGCACATCACATAAAGCGCGCACTTCGTCACTGTTCGTTTCGAATTGGCCAGAAGTGGAAGAGGGTGCTCCGGCGGTCAGACGAGCCGGACCGGCTTCTCCGGGCGTATCCCCAGCTCGGCCAGCCAGGCGCGCAAGGGGGTGGGGTCGCCCTCCTCGATCAGGGTGAGGATTTTGGGCGCGAGATCGGCCGTGCGCTCGCCGTTGTGGAGGAGCGTGGGGCCGTCCAGCCAGTCCAGGCCGGGCGTCGCGCCGGCGGTGTCCATCGCGGCACAGCAGATCATCGCCGTGAGGTGGTCGGCGAGCAGTTCACGGGCCGTGCGCGGGGGCTGGAGGGGGAAGAGGGGGAGGGCTCGGTCGTCCCAGAGGGCGAGGGGGTCCGGGGAGCCGGCGGCTGGTGAGGCCGCGGTCGAGGCGGTGGCGGAGGCCGACGGGCTGGGCGCCGCGGATGCCTCCTCGCGGCCCAGTTCGGTGCTGAGGCGGGCGGCCAGGTTCGCACTGCGGGGGGTGGTGCCGGAGAGGTCTTCTTCGTCGTCGTCGAAAGGAGGGGGTGGTTCCGGGGGTGTGGCGGGGAAGGGCGCTCCGCCGGACGGTTCCGTACTTCTGTGGGTGAGAGACGCGTCGCGGGACGGGTCGGTGCTTCTGTGGGTGAGAGACGCGTCGCGGGACGGGTCGGTGCATCTCTGGGTCAGGGATCCTTCGCCGGCCGGGTCCGTCAGGTGGTCCAGGACGCGGGACAGGGTCGGGCTGCCGGTGGCGGGGGCCGCGGGGCCGGTGGCGGGGCGGACGCCCATCGCGTCCAGCACGCGGTGGAGCCGGGCCGCGTCGATGCGCCACTTACGGTCCACGACCTCCTCCGGATAATCGCTCCAGTCCACCGGCGACCAGTCGGGCCCGGGGCCGGCGGGGCCGCCGTGGAAGAGGCGGGCGGCGAGGAGGGAGGCGGACTCGTCGACCGCGCCCGGCTCCTCGAGCAGATCGCAGGCGGGCCGCTCCCCGAGACGGGAGGCGAAGCCCTCGGCCAGTCGGTCGCGCCGGGACAGCTCCGTGAGCGCCGCCACCACGCCGGCGTCCAGCCGGGACGGCCAGCGGCCCATCCGCCAGGCGGGCAGCGCGACGCGGGTCAGCAGCCGGTCCCAGCCCGCGTACGCCAGGCCCACCTGCTCCTGGGCGACGATCCGCAGCCCGTAATCCACAGCCTGTGCGCGCTCCGCGGCCGCGGCCGCCACGCCCCGCTCCAGCTCGGCGGCATGAAGGCGGCAAGCGCGCAGCAGCAGCCGGGCCACCCAGCCGACACCGGCCAGCACGGCTCGCGAGACCGGGTCGCGGCGGGGCGCCGAGCTCACGGCCACCGCGGCGTCGAGGCCACGGACGAAGCGCCGGGCCGCGGCTATGTCCGGGTGGGCGGAGGGGCCCGTACCGGCGACGACCGGGGCGAGGACCGCGCGAAGCTCGCCGACCCGCATCCACCACAGGAAGGGAGAGCCGAGGACGAGGACCGGCGCGACGGGGTGACGACGGTGCGCGTGCTTCCCCGCACCCGCTATGTCGCCGTGCTCCTCGGCCGGAGGCGGTCCGTGGGCCGGGTGGGTGCGGTCCTCCAGCCAGCTGTCGCAGTCCGGTGTGAGCGCTATCGCGGAGGGGGCGGGGACCTCGAGGCGGTCGGCGAGGTCGCGCACCATCCGGTACAGGTCGGGAGCCGCCTCCTCGGCGATCGGGACGGTCGGGCTCATGGCCGGACGGGCCCGGGCGACGACCAGGGCGATCCCGGCGGCGGCGAGCAGCACGAGGACGGCGACCGGCGTCAGGAACCAGCGGGCGGCGTCCCAGCCGGGACCGACGAGGCGGCCGGAGAGAGCCCCCGCGAGCAGGATCACGGCGACGGCCGCGGGCAGCAGGGCGACGGCCAGCGCGCGGCTGCGGATGCGCAGCACGACGAGTGCCCGTGCCCGCGCGACCTGCGCGCCTGCTTCCACACCCATTCCGGTCACGACCGACCTCACCCCCTCCCCGTTGACCTGACGCTTTCCTTGCACACTCCCCCACTGTGGCACCCGCCACTGACATCGCAATGCCGGTGGGCCAAGTGCCGGAACGCTTGCGCCGCACCCTAGTTGGGGCTCAGCCCCCCGTCAGCCGGATAGGGCATCGGTCACTCGATGGAATGGCTTTGGGGAGAGGTGGATGACGGAAAGCGAGGGTCAGGCCCCCACCTACCGAACACTTCAGGCCCCGGATCCTGAGACGGATTCGGGGCCTGTGGGGTTCATCGGCGGCGGGGTGGTTTCCCCCGTTGATGGGGGTGGTTCCCCTGTTGTGTGTGGGGCCGGTCGGGCCTAGGTCCGGTCGTGCGGGGGTCCGGTTACGCGCCTGCCGCCTTCGCGGCGATGTCTGTGCGGTACTGGGAGCCGTCGAGGCGGATGCGGCCGACGGCCGTGTAGGCGCGGTCGCGGGCCTCGGCGAGGTCCTTGCCGGTGGCCGTGACGGACAGGACGCGGCCGCCCGCGCTGACGATCGCGTCCCCGTCGCTCCTGGTACCGGCGTGCAGGACGTACGCGTGCGGCGCGTCCTGGGCGGCGACCTCGTCGAGGCCGGTGATCGGGTCGCCGGTGCGCGGGGTGCCGGGGTAGTTGTGCGAGGCGACGACCACGGTCACGGCCGCGTCGTCGCTCCAGCGCAGCGGCTCCAGGTGGGCGAGGTTGCCGGTGGCGGCGGCCATCAGGAGGCCGGCCAGCGGCGTCTTCAGACGGGCCAGGACGACCTGGGTCTCCGGGTCGCCGAAGCGGGCGTTGAACTCGATCACGCGGACACCGCGGGAGGTGATCGCGAGACCGGCGTAGAGCAGGCCGGAGAACGGCGTGCCGCGGCGCTGCATCTCGTCCACGGTCGGCTGCAGGACCGTCTGCAGCACCTCGTCGACCAGTTTCGGGTCGGCCCACGGCAGCGGGGAGTACGCCCCCATGCCGCCCGTATTCGGCCCCTCGTCACCGTCCAGCGCGCGCTTGAAGTCCTGGGCGGGCTGGAGCGGCACGACCGTCTCGCCGTCGGTGACGGCGAACAGGGAGACCTCGGGGCCGTCGAGGAACTCCTCGATGACCACGCGCTCGCAGGCGGCGGCGTGGGCGCGGGCCGCTTCGAGGTCGTCGGTGACGACGACGCCCTTGCCGGCGGCGAGCCCGTCGTCCTTGACGACGTACGGAGCGCCGAAGGCGTCGAGGGCCACGTCGACCTCGTCCGCCGTGGTGCAGACGTACGAGCGCGCCGTGGGCACCTCGGCCGCCGCCATGACGTCCTTCGCGAAGGCCTTGGAGCCCTCGAGCTGCGCGGCCCGGCCGGAGGGGCCGAAGACCGGGATGCCCGCCTCGCGCACGGCGTCGGCGACACCGGCGACCAGCGGCGCCTCCGGTCCGACGACCACGAGCTCCGCGCCGAGCCGGGTGGCCAGCGCGGTGACGGCGGCGCCGTCCAGGGCGTCGACCTGGTGCAGCTCGGCGACCTCGGCGATGCCGGCGTTGCCGGGAGCGCAGTGCAGCGCGGTGACGTGGGGGTCGAGGGACAGGGAGTGACACAGGGCGTGTTCGCGGGCGCCGGTGCCGATGACGAGGACCTTCACAGGGGTCAGCCTAACGGGAAGCGCCGGGTTTCCTTTGTGCGGGCTTCCGAAGGGGGTGGGGGTGTTGGGTTGGAGGTTCCTCCGAAGCAGGGGGACTGACCGGCCGGCTAGGGCTCGTTCGAGAACTCGTCCACCACCGTTGCCCCCAGCTCCCGGACGATCAGGTCCTGCCCGGAGAGGGCCGACTCGTCGAGGTCGGGGTCGTCGTCCTCGGGGATGTCGTCCTCGACGGACACGGACCGCGGCTTCGGGGCGGAGGGCTGGGGCGCGGGGGCGGATGCCGCGGGGGCGGGAGAGGGTGCGCTCGACTGCTGGGCGGGGGTGGACGGGGCGGTCGACCGGGACGGGGCGGGGCGCTGGGCGGTTGCCGTACCGCCGCTGCCGCCGCTGCCGCCGGCGTTGTAGCCGCCACCACCGGAGCTGTAGCTGCCGCCGCCGTAGCCACTGGCGCTGCCGCCGGGGGCGCCGCCGTGGCCGCCGTTGCCTCCTCCGAAGCCGGAGGGGCCGCCCGGAGCCTGGGGCGCGGAGCCCCCGGAGGGGTCGACGATCGCCTCGATCTTCCACTGGACGTTGAACTGCTCGCCCAGCGCCTGCCGCAGCACGTCCTCGCTGCCGCTGCTCAGGAAGTTGTCCCGCGCACCCGCATTGACGAAGCCGAGCTGGAGGGTCGTGCCGTCGAAGCCGGCCACCTGGGCGTTCTGGCTGAGCAGGATCCAGGTGAAGCGCCGACGGTTCTTGACGGCCTCCAGGATGTTCGGCCAGAGCATGCGGGGGTCGAGACCGCCACCTGCGGGATCGGGGGCGGGGGTGGCCGGCGCGGGGGCCGAGGGCGAGGGCGAGGGTTCCGGTGGGGTGCTGGGGGCGGGGGCGCTCGGCGCGGGGGTGCCGGCTGCCGGGGTGTGCCCAGCCGCGGGGCCTGGTGCGCCCGGGGCGGCCGTGGGCCAGCCGCCGGGGCGACGGCCGCCGCTGCCCGCGGAGGCGGCGGTGGGCCAGGCGCCGGGTGCCGGGGCCGCGGGTGCGGGCGCCGCGGGTGCGGGCGCCGTGGGCTCAGGGGGTGCCTGGGACGGCTCGGGAGGCTGGGGCGGCTCGGTGTGCCCGCTGGCGGCGGGGCCGGAGGCGACCGGCCGCCGCTCGGCGGGGGCACCGGGGGAGCCCGAAGTACCAGGAGCGTCGGGGACGTGCCCGGCCGCAGCCGCCGTATCTCCGCCACCGCTACCGGCACCGCCGTCGCTGCTCCCGCCACCCGGTGCTCCGGAAGCCCGTACGGCGGCACGGGCCGCGGCCGGACCGCCACCGGGCTGAACCGGAGCAGCCGCTGCCGCCGCCCCACCATGCCCCTCGGGCCCGGGCACGTAGCCCATGGCGGGCATGCCGGCGGGCCCCGCGGAGAAGTTCACGCCGCGCTCGATGCGGTCCAGGCGGGCCATGACGGACCGCTCGTCGCCGTAGGCGGCGGGGAGCAGGACTCGGGCGCAGATCAGCTCGAGCTGGAGACGGGGCGAGTTGGCGCCGCGCATCTCGGTCAGTCCGTCGTTGACGAGGTCGGCGGCCCGGCTCAGCTCGGCGGGGCCGAAGGTGGAGGCCTGGGCCTGCATGCGCTCGATGACATCGGCGGGGGCGTCGATGAGCCCCTTCTCCGCCGCGTCCGGAACGGCGGCGAGGATCACCAGGTCACGCAGCCGCTCCAGCAGGTCGGCGACGAAACGACGGGGGTCGTTCCCGCCCTCGATCACGCGGTCGACGACCTCGAAGGCCGCGGCTCCGTCGCCGGTGGCGAAGGACTCGACGACGGAGTCGAGGAGGGAGCCTTCGGTGTACCCGAGCAGGGCGGTCGCCATGGCATACGTCACACCGTCCGCCGCGGCACCGGCGAGCAGCTGGTCCATCACGGACATGGAGTCACGCACGGAACCGGCACCGGCCCGCACGACGAGCGGGAGCACCCCGTCCTCGACCGGGATGGTCTCCTTCTGGCACACCTCGGCGAGGTAGTCCCGCAGGGTCCCGGGCGGCACGAGCCGGAAGGGGTAGTGATGGGTCCGCGACCGGATCGTCCCGATGACCTTCTCGGGCTCGGTGGTCGCGAAGATGAACTTGAGATGCTCCGGCGGCTCCTCGACGACCTTCAGCAGCGCGTTGAAGCCGGCCGACGTGACCATGTGGGCCTCGTCGATGATGTAGATCTTGTAGCGGCTGCTTGCGGGTCCGAAGAAGGCCTTTTCGCGCAGGTCACGGGCGTCGTCCACGCCACCGTGCGACGCGGCGTCGATCTCGATGACGTCGATGGAGCCGGGGCCGTTGCGCGCGAGGTCCTGACAGGACTGGCACGCACCGCACGGCGTGGGCGTCGGCCCCTGCTCGCAGTTCAGACACCGCGCCAGGATCCGCGCGCTGGTCGTCTTGCCACACCCGCGCGGCCCGCTGAACAGGTACGCGTGGTTGACCCGGTTGTTGCGCAGCGCCTGCTGCAACGGGTCGGTGACGTGCTGCTGCCCGATGACCTCGGCGAAGGTCTCCGGGCGATAGCGGCGGTACAGAGCGAGAGACGACACGCATACGAGGTTATAGGCGCCCACTGACAACGAGCCCCGCCCCGGGAACGCAAACGCCCCCCACGCACCCGCCAGAGCCAACCTACCCTTGCTGCCTTCCGGCCCTGGGGGAGTTCAGTCAGATAGCGCCGCGTGAGGGGCTGCGCCAAGGCTACCTGATGTCAGGGGCAGGGAACGAGTTCGCGAGCACTCCTCTCGGTCATGTAATGTTTCCGGCGGAGGATTCGCCTAGAGGCCTAGGGCGCACGCTTGGAAAGCGTGTTGGGGGCAACCCCTCACGAGTTCGAATCTCGTATCCTCCGCCAGTGCCTCACCGGGCACGATGTCGAAGGGCCCCGCTGCTTGCAGCGGGGCCCTTCGGCGTTGTCGGGGCGGTCATCTCTCGTAGGCCCGCTTCCAGCGGGCTCGGTGGCGGGAGTCGCCCTGGCCTTGGCCGTTCACCTCGGTCAGGGAGAGCAGTGAGGCTCCGTTGTTCCACAGGCCGAGGTGATCTCGGTGGACGGCGAGGATGTCGTGCCGCACCGCGAAGCTCTCGGAGGGGCGGCTGAAGCGCGTGGTCGTGACGAAGACGGCCAGGTCGGCACCGAAGTGCACCTTGGCGCCCAGCAGATCTCGTAGTTCCCGGCTCGCGATCGTGCTGGTCGGGGCGTAGCGCTTGCACTGGATCACCATGCTCCGGCCGTCCGGGAGGCGGCCGACGACATCGGCGCCGTTGTCGTTGGCGCCGCCCACTCGCCGGACGTCGGTGCATCCGTCCCGTCGGCAGAGGGTTGCGACCAGCTCCTCGAACTCGGTGCCGGTCATCGCGTCCACCTCGGCGAGTGTCCGATGGCCGGCCTGTACCGCCTCCTGATGCCGCCAGAGACGGTCCCGGCCGCGCACGAGCCGGTCCGTACGCCACAGCCACCAGCCTGCCGCTCCGACGCAGCCGACGATCAGCGCGCCCGTGACGTAGGGCCACACGGCCGACCAGAACACCGCCAGCAGGGCCAGGACCAGGCCGCCGCCGATCACCACCGCCTTCAGCCGTGCCGCCCGCCGCCTTCGAGCGGCCGCACCCCGTTTGCGCCCAGCCACGCCAGCCACGATCGAAGCCCCTCCCCGAGAGTCCGCGTACGGCAGTCTGGGCAGCTCGGGGCAGCACGAGTAGGGCGCGAGTCGGCCATGTCCGGATCTGGCTCACTGAGGAGTACTTCGGTATCGGGGCGGATCAAGGCGTCGTGCTGGGGATGACGCAGTTCTTCGGCTGGGGCTTGCCCGTCGGCCAGCCCAAGCCGACGAACTTCAGGGTGCCCTCGCCTTTTCGGCCCGGGTCGAGTTCGACGATGGCGGCCGGTTTGTCGTAGGCGTTGCCGCCTGTGGTGAGGCAGATCAGGCCGCTGGTGGCCTGGACGCGGTGGCGGGACTGGAGGAGGGACCACTGGCGGCCCACGTCCTCGCGGGTGGGGGCGGTCGTCTCGGGGGCGCCTCGCTGGGCCTGGTGGAGGGCCTTGCCGATGGTGATGAGGCCGTCGTAGACGAGCATCGTGCGGGAGTCGTCCAGGTTCGGGGTGGAGCCGAGAGCGATGCCTTCGCGCCGGGTGTCCTTGATCTGGTTTCTCAAGGTGTCCAGGGCCGCCTGGGGTTCGGTGAGGTATTGGGGGAGGTCCTGGGCGGACGGCTTGTTGCCTTGGGTTGCCGTGTGGTTCTTTCTCCACGCCGTCAGTTCCGTGGTCCAGGCGTCGGGGTGTGCGGGGGCCGCGTACTGCACCGTCACCTTCGCCGTGCCGTCGTCGCCGCGGAGCCGCGCCCAGTCCTTCTCCGTCATGGCCTGGCGCAGCGAGGCCGCGTCGGAGCCGCTGACGATGGTGTAGTGGCGGTTCTCGCAGCCCACCTGGGCGAGTTTGAGGGCGAAGATGCGCAGGTGGAGCGTGCGGCCCGCGAAGTAGATCGTGTCGGCCTCGGAGTCGCAGATGTTGTTGGCCGTCTGGGTGAACTGGTTGCCGGTCGAGCCCGCCTCGTCGATGGACGGGGACTCGAAGGACATCGCGGCGGGGCCGGCCGGGCCCTTCTCCTTGATCCTGCTGAACGCCCTGGCCAGCGACTCGTTGTAGCCGTCGGGGCGTTTGTCGTAGACCAGGACCGTCCTGAGGTTCCGGCGGCCCCGCTCGCCGTTGAAGTTGGCCAGGGCCTGGGCCGCGTCGTGGTTGGTGGGAAGGATGCGGGCCAGGCCGGGGAACTTCAGAGCGGCCATGCCGTCCGGCCGGTCCTCGTTCGCGATCCGGTCGCCGCTGATCCGGGCCGCGAGCACCGGGATCTTGTTCTCCGTCAGGCGTTTCACCGCCGTCTCCGTGGCGGCGAGGCTCAGGTTGAAGCCGGTGACCGCGCGCAGCCGGTCCTCGGGGGAGGCGGCCATCCGCAGGAGGGTGTCCACGACCTCCGCCTGACGGCCGTAGGCCTGCCCGGGGTTGGCCAGCACCAGGCGGATCCTGGGGGGTTCGCCCTCGCCCTCGTTGGCCTGCCGCTGTCCCAGGTAGGCGCCCTGGAGGTCGCTGCGCATCTGCCGGCGCAGGGCCTCGCGGTCCGACTGGAGAGGCAGCATCATCGCCACCGTGACATGCGGCTGGTTCGCGATCCGCTGGTTCTCGCGTGCGATGGCCCGGGCCACGTCGGCGATCTCCGGGGTGCCGAAGTCGTAGCCCTCGCCGTTGACGCCGACGCACTCGCCCTCGATCCGCTCGACGCCGTCGGCGCAGGTGTCCGGCCTGCGGAGGAGGGAGGTGGTGAGGGCCACGCCTGCCACGATCGCCCCTACGAGCAACACCGAGTAGAGGATCTTCCGCCATCTGGGCATGCCGTCATCTCCTTCGCCGGAGCTGTTCGGTGCAGGTGCAGCGCAGCAGGGGCTGTTCGTTCTCCGCCAGGCCGCTCCAGTCCGTCGCCGTCCTGCTGAGCCGGCCCGCGCCCTCGAAGTCCATGATCGAGAGCAGGTCCAGCAGCTTGGCCAGCGTGCGGGCCGTCTCCTTGCCGGTCGGTCTGGTCCGCTCCTCGCACAGCCACACGGCGTGCAGCAGCTGGTCGACGGTCCGGCGCAGCGGCGGGCCGTCCGCCGCCACCAGGCCCTGGGCGCGCTCCCGCCGGGCGTCCGCCCCGCCCGGATAGGGGGCTTGGGCGATCTCCAGAAGATCCGCGCACCACGCGCCGGGGCGGCCGGGGAGTGTGGCGGCGAGGTGGCTGACCACGTCGTCCGCGCCTCCGGACACCAGGTGGTGGTTCATCCGGTGTGCGGTGAGCGAGCGGAAGGCCCCGTCGCCCTGGGCATCCGGTGCCTCCCCCGCCGCGCGTTGCGCGTAGTGGTCGCGCAGCAGATGGTGGTCGGCGTACCAGGCGGCGCCACCGGGGCGTAGTCCGTAGAGCCGGTGCACCAGCAGCTGGCGGAGGCCGAAGTCGCCGATGAAGTGGCGTTCGCAGGCGGGCCATCCGGTGTCGGTGAGGAGCTGGGACACGTGATGGGCGGTCAGGTGGTGGACGTGGCCCGTCTGGTGGTGGCGGAGCAGGACGTCCGCGCACTCCGTGTCGTGGGCCACCGACAGGTGGGAGAGCAGGTCGAGCCACTGGGCCTGGTGCTCGGTCGGCAGCCGTACGGGTAACTGCTCCAGGATCAGTTCGCGGAGCAGTACGTCCGCGACCGGGCGTTCGGGGGTGTCGTCGCCGTGGAGTCGCAGCGGGGCGTCCAGGATGGCGCGGTCGTTGGCGTCCGCCGGCATGCGGAAGGCCGCCGCGGCGGCGGACAGCCGGATGACCGTGTGCGGACGGCCGCCGCTCAGCCGGGCCACGGCGGCGTCGATTCGGCGGCGGTTCGTGCCGCCCTCAGGCTCGGCGCGCTGCTGTCTTCGTACGGTCTCGCGGCGGAGCTGGTCGCCGGTGAGCAGCGGCATCCGCAGCAGGACCACGCCGTCGGCCAGGGGCGCCCGGTCCGCGGCCCCGTCCGTACGCCGGGACCAGGCGGGCGGGGCGCCGTCGGCCGGCCGGTACTCCGCCGGGGGCGTCGCCTCCTCGGGCGGCAGACCGCCGTGCAGGAAGGCGCCGCCGTCCGGACGGCGTGCCGTGCCCACGATCACCACGCGGTCGCGCTGCCCGGCCCGGCGGTCGGTGAGGACGGCGCGCAGCAGGCGCTCGCCCAGGGGCGACTCGGCGTGGTCCAGCAGCAGGGCCGGGCGGCCGACCCGGCGCAGCCAGCCGGAGGGCGAGGCGTAGGCGGCCTCGAGGTCCTCGCGCAGCGCCCGGAAGAGGAAGCTTTCTGCCACTTCGCGTGCCTCACCGCCGGCCCGGAAGTCGGCGGCGAGGATGCGCAACCCGATCCTGGGCTGGCCGGCCGCGCCGGGATACGCGCCGTAGAGCCGCTCCAGTTCCGCCCTGCCCCGGGGGGCCAGTCGCTCGAAGAGGGCGTCCAGCAGGGCGTTGCTCACGGCCGCCGAGTACGGGTCGAGCGCCTGCCCGGACAGGGTCGTCAGCAGGTTCCGGATGGCACCGCGCAGCACGCCCCGCCAGAAGTCGCCGGCACCCAGGCCGCGCAGGCGCTGCTTCTGGGCCAGACCCTCGTAGCGTTCGGCCTCCGTCGCGACCGCCTCGGGCGTGCCCTCCGTGACGCCGGTCGCGATCATGGCCAGTCCCGGGAAGAGCCGCGGGAAGGCGAACGGGCCGCCCGTGCCCTGCCAGGTGCACAGCCGGCGGGCGACCTCGACCAGGGCCTCGGTCGTGGCCGAGCGGGCGCCGGGCTCCGGGTCCGCGCGGTCCGCGTACACCGGTGAGGCGCAGTCCAGGTGGATCACCGGCACCTTGGCGGCGAAGCGGTCCCGTACCGCGCGCAGCAGGCGGCCTTTGCCCATGCCCGGGCCGCCGGTGAGCAGGACGACGGGGAGGTCGGGGCCGTACAGCAGGTCCCGGCCGGCCCCCGACGGCGTCCGTCCGAGCAGCCGTGCGAAGAAGCCCTCCTCGCCGAGGAGTTTCTCGAACCCCAGTTCTTCACACACGGAGCCCCCATGGAGTGCCTGCCCGCCCGGGGCGGGTGACCGGTGACCGCTGTGCCAGAAAAGATCCAGTGGAACACGGAACCTCTGGCCGGACAACGGGGGCTGCACGGAAGGAAGTTGCCGGTGGCCGCGCGGACCGTGGCGGGGGTCACCCCTCCGCGGGTCGCTCGTCGGTCCGGTCCGACGTGGGCCAGACGTAGGGAAGGTCGTCGGGGACCCCGGGGAACAGCTCCGCGTACGTGGTCGCGTCCTTGCGGACCAGGGCCGAGCGGTGGCTGCGATGGAAGGTGTCGTCGCCCAGCCAGGGAGGCAGTTCGCCCTCGGCGGCCAGCAGGGGCTGGTCCCGTACCGGGGCGTGGGGGCGGGTCGCCGCGAGGTCGGCGACGAGGCTGGCCGCGCAGGTATCCTGATGGCCCTGTTCACGCCAGACGCGGCAGATCTCCAGGCCGTAGCGGACCAGCGCCTCCTCGTAGCCGGCCCACATCCGCACAGCCGGATGCCGGCGCCACGCGTAGTCCGGCACGACCAGGCCGCGCAGCACCTGCAGCGCCTCGACCCGCTGTTTGCCGAGCCGGCGGCGGTCCAGGACCAGGGCCGAGTCCCGGAAGCCGGGGTAGGGAAGGAAGGTCTGCACTCCGTCGTCCCTGGCCCTTACCGCGTCGCGCGGTGGTGGGTCCGCACCTGGCCTACGGCCTCGCCGGTCCGGCCGACCGGCTCAGGGGGCTGCTCCATGATCGGTCATCTCCCTCTCGGGGCGAATCATCCCTGTCCCGGGACGAGCGCGACGATTGCCTGGTCACTCCGATCGCGAGCCTGCCGGAGCCCGGCCCGGGTACCCCCTCCCCCATGGGTCGGATCCTCGTGGGCACGTGTTCCTGGACCGACCGGGCGCTGGTCGGCAGCGGCTGGTACCCGGTCGGGCGGCGGGACGCCGAGGGACGGTTACGGCACTACGCCGAGCGGTTCCCGGTCGTCGAGGTCGACGCCTCGTACTACGCGCTGCCGGGCGTGCGGAACAGCCGGCTGTGGGCCGAGCGCACACCGGACGGGTTCGTGTTCGACGTGAAGGCGTTCTCGCTGCTGACCGGGCACCCCACCAGGGGGGCGGTCCTGCCGGGCGGGCTGCGGGCCGATCACCGGGACCCGGAGGTGCTCGACGAGGTGTGGGCCCGGTTCGCGGCGGGGATCGAGCCGCTGCGGCGGGCCGGGCGGCTCGGGAGCGTGCTGTTCCAGTTCCCGCCCTGGTTCCGGCCCGGGGAACGGGCGGAGGCGTATCTCCGGGAGTGCGCCGAGCGGACACGGGGGTGGCCCGTCTCGGTCGAGTTCCGGCATCCCGCGTGGTGGGAGCCGGACCGGGCCGAGGATACGAGCGCGCTGCTCGCCGGGTACGGCATGGCCGCGGTCGCCGTCGACATGACGCAGACGCTCCCCTCCTCGGTCCCGCCCGTGACGGCCGTGACCTCGCCGCGGCTGTCCGTCGTACGGTTCCACGGCCGCAGCACCGCCTGGGGGGCCGGGAGCAAGGAGGACCGGTTCCGGTACGCGTACGGCGAGGAGGAACTCGCCGAGTGGCTGCCCCGCGTGCGCCGGCTGGCGGAGCGGGCCGAGCAGGTCCACGTCCTGTTCAACAACTGCTGCGGCGACGCCGCCGTACGCGCCGCCGAGTGCATGACACGGCTCCTCGACGGCGAGGCCGGGGCGGACCCCGGAGCGGGCCGGGTGCCTAGGACACGATCCGCACCTGCTTCGACACCGTCACCTGGTCGACGTCCGACACCCGCACGGTCGTCTTCATCGTCCAGGTCCCGGGGAGGGGCAGGTTGACGGAGTTGGTGGTCCAGTAGCCGACGTCGGTGAGTTCGGCGTCGATCGGGCCGACCTTTTTGGAGGACAGCGTGAAGGTGATGCGGACCTCGGGGACGGTGATCGGGCCCCCGTCGGAGCCGTGGACCACGGCCTGGATGCCGTTCTCGCCGACACGCCCGGGGTCCACGGTGACCTGAACCGTGCCGCGACCGGTCAGGGAGTCCAGGCCCGTGTCGTAGGGCACCGTGACCAGGGTCGTGGGCGGCAGCGCGCCCACCGGGGCCTGCTGCGCGGCCTCGGCCTGCGCGCGGCCCGGCAGCGTGGTGGTGAGCAGCGTCGTGATCAGCAGCACCACCGCGGCGACGGCGACTTCGATGAGGACGGAGCGGCGCAGACCACGCCGCCGCACGTCTGCGTTCCCGTCCCCGTCCCCCAGCTCGGGGGCCGGCGCCTCCGGCTGCTCCGGCTCCTCGGCGTCCCGCGTGCCGGGCTCTGCGGTCGCTTCCGGCGGCGGCGGGGCGCCGACCGGCTGCGCGACCCGTTCCCGTACGGCCACGGGCCGGGCGGTCGCCGGTGCCGCGAGGCGTGCCGTCCAGCGGCGTGAGTACCCGGCCGCCAGCACCAGCGCGGTCACCGCGACCAGTTTCGCGAGCAGCAGCCGGCCATACGACGTGCCGCTCAGCGCGGAGACGGAGCCGAGGCCGCGCCAGGACTGGTACACGCCGGTGACGACCAGGACCGTCACCGAGGCGAAGGCGATACGGGAGAAGCGGGGCACGACCTCCGTCAGGTCCTCGCCGGACGAGCGGCGCAGGGTCAGGAGCAGTGCCACGAGGCCGCCCAGCCAGACCCCGGTCGCCAGCAGATGCAGCACGGACGACGTCATCGCCAGCGGCACCTGGATCCCGGCGGAGGCGTGCTCGGCCGCCGCCCAGGTCAGGGCCAGTCCGACGGCCAGGGCCGTGCCCGCCGCCAGCGCCACGGGCTCCCGGCGGTCACGGCTTTCACGGCTTTCACGGCTCCTGGACAGCCACACCAGGAACACGGCGGTCAGCAGCAGAACGGCCAGCCGGGCTAGCAGGGCCTTGCCCGGGCGGCCGGTCAGGGTGCGGGCGAGGGCGGAGGCGTCGAAGGCCGCCGCCGGGCCCGCGCCCGCCTCGTACGGGGCGCGCAGCAGGAGGAGGACGACCGTCGAGCCCAGCATCGTCCACCAGGCCGTCACCAGCGGCCTGCGCAGCGGGGACCGGTCCGCGGGCCGGCACAGAAGCGCGAACGCCGCCGCGCCGACGAGCAGCGCGGCGGCGAGGTAGGCGAGGTAGCGGGCGGCGTCGTAGAGGCCACCGGTCAGCGGGTCCTCGTCCGGGCCGGTGTCGATCTGCGTGGTCGTGGCGGACCGTTTACCGACGGAGAAGGAGAAAGCCCCGGAGACCGGGTGGCTGTCGGCGGACACCACCCGCCAGGCCACCGTGTAGGTGCCCTGGGCGAGCTTCCCGGGCAGGCCGACCCGGGCCGTGTCGGAGCGGCCGTCCGCGTGCGTGGCCTCGCCGGTGTGGACGCGGCGCTGGTCGGGGCCGAAGACCCGGAAGGAGTCGTCGAGCAGGCCTACGGATTCGGTGAAGGTCAGGGTGACGCTGCGGGGGGCCTGTCGTACGACGGATCCATCGTCGGGGTCGGTGGTGCGGAGGGCTGCGTGGGCCGAGGCGGGGGCTGCGCTGAAGAGGAGCAGGACCAGCACGGTGCCGAGCAGCACCAGGGCCTGAATTCGCCGGGGATGTCCGACATTGCGCTCCTCGTTCCGCCGTGGGTCCACGTGGTTCTCCGTGTTCGGGATTTCCGGCCTCGGGATACGTACGGATGGGAGTCGTTCGGCGCTCAGTGGGGGGTGGTTCGTGTTGTGTGGCGGCCGCGGGTGTGTGGGGGTTGTTCGCGCCCGCGCGGCGGAGCCGCACATCGATACAGCCCCGCGCCCCTAAGGAGCCGACAGCCCTGCGATCCTGTCCGCCTCTGCCGGGTAGCGCGCCGTCAGTTCCCGCGCCTCCCCGTGTTCGTAGCCCTCGAACGTGAAGCCGGGCGCCATCGTGCAGCCGAAGAGGGTCCACTGCCCGCGGGTCCTCCCGCCCATCCACGTACCTGCCGGGACGGTGAACTGCACGTGCTGGCCGCCGAGGACGTCCGGGCCCAGCACCACCGTCCGCGTGCTGCCTTCCGGGGCGAGCAGGAGAAGCTCCAGGGGATCGCCGAGGTAGAAGTGCCAGACCTCGTCGGTCGGCAGGCGGTGGAGGGCGGAGAAGGCGTCCGCCGTCAGGAGCGCGACGATCGCCGTGCCCTCGGGTCTGCCGTCGGGGCGTTCGGGACCGGCCCAGGTCTGCCGGAACAGGCCGCCCTCGCGCGGGATCGGCTCCAGTCCGTAGTGGGCGATGAGCTCGTCGGGAGTCACCCGGGGAAGAGTACTTCCCGGTCGAGGAAGGCGAGCTGGGCCTTCTTCTCCGGCAGGTACACGTCCGGCAGGTCGATCTCCGGCAGGACGACCACCGGCCCCGCCGTGAAGCCCAGTTCGAGGAAGCGGGGGACGGCCTTCTCGTTGCGCACGTCCGGGTCGACCACGACCCGCCGTCGGTCCAGGCCCAGCAGGACGTACCCGGCGATGGACGACACCAGCCGTGCGGTCCAGCCGGAGCGTGTGCCGCCCGGCCCGGCGGGGGCGAGCAGCAGGTGGACGCCGATGTCGCCGGGCCGGACGTCGTAGCACTCGCTGACGCGGTCGGACTCGGGCTCGTAGGTCTGGAGGAGGGCGACCGGCTCGCCGTCCCGGACGACGAGGAAGGCGTGGTGGGTGGCGAGAGTGTCCAGGTGGGCGTAGGTCTCGGCCACCTGCCGCTCGCAGATCCAGGCCCTGGACCGGTCGCAGCCGGTTCTGCCGATGGTGCCCGGCGTTCCCGAACGCCGCAGCCACGACTATGTCCGGGCCGGCACCACGACCCTCTTCGCCGCCCTGGAGGTCGCCACCGGCAAGGTTATCGGCTCCCTCCACCGCCGCCACCGGGCAGCGGAGTTCAAGAAGTTCCTCGCGAAGCTGGACAGGGAAGTCCCGGCTGATCTGCAGGTTCATCTGATCCTGGACAACTATGCGACTCACAAGACGCCCGACATCAAACGGTGGCTGCTGGCCCACCCGCGGTTCCGCCTGCACTTCACACCGACCAGCGCGTCCTGGCTGAACCTGGTCGAGCTGTGGTTCGCCGAGCTGACCCAGAAGAAGCTCAAGCGCGGCGTCCACCGCTCCGTCCAAGCCCTCGAACGCGACATCCGGGCCTGGCTCACCGAGTGGAACGAGCACCCCAGACCGTTCATCTGGACGAAGAACGCCGACGAGATCCTCGACAAAGTCGCCGCCTACTGCCGACGAATCTCTGACTCAGATCACTAGGGGCTTTGGCTGCGGACGCGGCCGGGCCCGGGCCGGGGGATGATCGGGGCATGGACGTCACTCTTCACCTCGCCCAGGACCCAGAGGCCGACGCGCTGCTCGGCCGCAGTCCGCTCGCCGCACTGGTCGGGATGCTGCTGGACCAGCAAGTCCCGATGGAGTGGGCGTTCAAGGGTCCGGCGACGATCGCCCAGCGGCTCGGCAAGGACGACCTGGACGCGCACGAGATCGCCGCGCACGAACCCGAGGCCTTCGCCGCGCTGCTCTCGCAGAAGCCGGCCGTGCACCGCTACCCGGGCTCCATGGCCAAGCGGATCCAGCAGCTGTGCCAGTACCTCGTCGAGCACTACGACGGTGACGCCGAGGCCGTCTGGAAGGACGTCGGCACCGGCAAGGAGCTGCTGAAGCGGCTGGCCGGGCTGCCGGGCTTCGGCAAGCAGAAGGCCCAGATCTTCCTCGCCCTGCTCGGCAAGCAGCTCGGGGTGCGGCCGACGGGGTGGCGGGAGGCCGCGGGCGCTTACGGCGAGCCGCAGTCCTTCCGTTCCGTCGCCGACATCACGGGCCCCGAGTCGCTGGTCAAGGTACGGGCGCACAAGCAGGAGATGAAGGCGGCGGCCAAGGCGGCGAAGGCCGCCGGGGAGTAACAGCCCGCCGGCAAGCAGGCGTCAGCCTCCTGGCCCGCCCCGGGTGGCGGGCCGCTCCGGCCCGGTCCGAGCATGGACCATGCACCACGGTCACACCCCACCCGCGACGGGGAACGACCTCCCGTGACCCCCGCACCGCAGCCGGTCCCCCGCGGCACCCGCCGGAACGCGTGGCCGCGGGTGCTCGTCCTGCTGCTCGCCCTGCTCGTGCCGGGCGCGCACGCCGAGGCGCACACGGGGCCGACGGCCACCGTCTCCGGAGAGAGCACGGCCGTCGAGTGCGATGTCCTCGACACCGCCCTGCGCCCGTCGGCCCGGGCCGCCCGGCGCACCGCCGTCCCGCTGCGCCCCGCCCCGCTCCCGGCCCCCGGGCCCGCGTACACCGCACCGCGGCCCATGCCCGTACCGCCGGGCCCGCCGCACGCCCCTCGCCCGCCGCGTTCCGAGGTCCTGCGCTGCTGACCGGACCGGACACCGGTCCCTCAGCCCGCACGCGACCAGCCGGAACGAACGCGACGAGGAACAGCGAGGAAAACAGCCATGCTCCAAGACCCGTACGCGGTCCTGCGCGCCCTTCTGCGCGCCGAGGCCGCCCGCAGCACCCGCAAGCCGCCCCGGCCCAAGTCCACGCCGGACACACGCAGGACCCAGCAGCCCCCCGAGGAACGGGAACGCGGCTGACCGACCCGCGGCGGCGGAGGCGGTCAGCCGAGCGTCAACGCCTCCGCCGCCCCGAACGACGGGCCGTCCCGAACAGTGACCGCGTGATCTCCCGCCCGATCTGCGTCCCCACGGACCTGGCCAGGGACTTGAACACCCCGCTGCCCACCACCTGCTCCACGGCGGACGGCCGTTCCTCCGCACGTTCCTCCACCGGGGCGGTGGCGTCCCGCATCTCGTCCGGCCCCTTCGCCCCCCGGCCACCCCGGCCGACCCGGTCGTCCGTCAGCCGCTCGTACGCCGACTCCCGGTCCACGGCCCGCGCGTACCGCTCGTACAGCGGCGACTCCTCCACCGCCCGGTCCAGGGCCTCCTGGCCGACCGGGCCCATCAGGGACTCGGGCGCGCGCAGCCGGGTCGCGGCTACGGGCGTCGGTGCGCCCTTCTCGCTCAGCACGGTCACCACCGCCTCGCCCGTCCCCAGGCCGGTCAGCACCTCTTCGAGGTCGTAGGGGGACTTCGGGAAGGTCTTCACCGTGGCGTTCAGGGCCTTCTGGTCGTCGGGAGTGAAGGCGCGCAAGGCGTGCTGGACGCGGTTGCCGAGCTGGGCGAGGACGTCGGCGGGTACGTCCTTCGGGGTCTGCGTCACGAAGAAGACGCCGACCCCTTTCGAGCGAATCAGGCGCACGGTCTGCGTGATCGACTCCAGGAACGCCTCGGAGGCGTCGTCGAAGAGCAGATGCGCCTCGTCGAGGAAGAAGACCAGCCGGGGCTTGTCGACGTCGCCGAGCTCGGGCAGATCGTGGAAGAGGTCGGCGAGCAGCCACATCAGGAAGGTCGAGAACAGCTGCGGCCGGTCCTGTACGGCGTTCAGCTCCAGGACGGAGACGATGCCGCGTCCGTCCTCACCCGTCCGCAGCAACTCGGCCGTGTCGAACTCCGGCTCCCCGAAGAAGCCGGACGCGCCCTGCGCCTCGAAGGCCGTTAGGGACCGCAGGATCACCCCGGCCGTGGCGGCCGACAGACCGCCGATCGTCTTCAGCTCCTGCCGGCCCTCGTCCGAGGTCAGGAAGGTCACGACCGCCCTGAGGTCCTTGAGGTCGATCAGCTCGAGGCCCTTGCTGTCGGCGTAGTGGAAGATCAGGGCGAGGGACTGCTCCTGGGTCCGGTTCAGCCGCAGCACCTTGGACAGCAGCACCGGGCCGAAGCCGGTGACCGTGGCCCGGACGGGGATGCCGCGGCCGATGCCGCCGAGGGCGTAGTACTCGGCCGGGAAACCCGTCGCCGTCCAGCGCTGGTGGACGTCCTCGGCCCGGCCCTCGACCCGGGCGTCCGAGCGGCCCGGCGCCGCGATCCCGGAGAGGTCGCCCTTGATGTCGGCGAGGAAGACGGGCACGCCCTGGGCGGACAGCTGCTCGGCCATCAGCTGGAGCGTCTTGGTCTTGCCGGTGCCGGTGGCGCCCGCGACCAGGCCGTGGCGGTTGAGCATCGTCAGCGGCACCCGGATCTGCGCGTCCGGCAGGCACCGCCCGTCCCACAGCAGGGCGCCCAGCTGCAGGGCGGGTCCGGAGAAGGCGTAGCCGGAGGCGATCTTCAGGGCCTCCTGGGGGAGGGCGGCAGCGCGCTCCGACACTTCCGCAGCCGGGGCCGACGGCATGGTCTCGCGGTCCGGCATATTCACGCCCCTGTTCCCGGTTCGTACCGCCTTGTGGGGTTTTTTTCAGCGTCGCACTACGGCGCCATGGCTGCGCCCGGAACGTCTTGCCCGGTAGGCTTTCCGTGTGATCTTCAAGCGCATCGGAAACGGCCGGCCGTACCCCGACCACGGCCGGGAAAGCACCCGGCAGTGGGCGGACGTCGCGCCGCGCCCGGTCCGCCTCGATCAGCTCGTGACGACCAAGGGGCAGCTGGACCTGGAGACCCTCCTCGCCGAGGACTCGACGTTCTACGGCGACCTCTTCGCGCACGTCGTGAAGTGGCAGGGCGATCTGTACCTGGAGGACGGCCTGCACCGCGCGGTGCGGGCGGCGCTCCAGCAGCGCCAGGTGCTGCACGCGCGCGTGCTCGAGCTGGACTGAGCCCCGCCGGTAACGGGTTGGCCCTTTCGGGTTCGTCTGGATCGTCTGGGCGATGTCGAATGATCATCTAGTAGGCATCGTCGCCCAGGCGCACTACGCTGCGCTCATGAGCATGCTGACTCCCCCCGGCATGGGCGGCAAGTACCGCATCACGGGCAACAAGCACCCCCGGATGCGCGGACCCCGGCGGCGCGGCCGGCTCGTCGTCGTGGTCGTCGCCTCCGTCGCCGTGCTCGGCGTGGGCGGCTGGGGCACTCTGCAGCTCATCGATGTCTTCACCGGCGGCGGCAGAAAGGCTTCGGCAGCCGGCAACGGCACGGACTGCGCCCCCAGGACCAAGGCGAGCGCCTCGCCCGCCGCCAAGGCGCTGCCCGAGCCGCGCACGATCACGGTCAACGTCTTCAACGCCACCACCCGCGGCGGCCTGGCGAAGAAGACCGCCGACGAGCTGAAGAAGCGCGGCTTCAAGATCGGCGACGTGGGCAACGCGACCAAGCAGTACGACAAGAAGGTCAAGGGAACCGGCGTGCTGCTCGGCCCCGCCGCCGCCCTCGACACCTCGCTGCCCGTGCTCGGCACCCAGCTCCCGGACGCCGAACGGCGTACCGAGGCCGCGCGCAAGGGTGCCGCCGTCGACCTCGTCATCGGCGACGGCTTCAAGGAACTGGCGAAGAAGACGGACGCCGACCGGGCCCTGACCAAGCTGGCCAGGCCCGAGCCGGCGCCTACGTCGAAGAAGGGCTGCTGAGGGGTCCGGGGGTGTATTAGGCCCTGGGGTGTCTTAGGCCCTGGGGCGTCTTACTCAGCCGCCCCGTACATCCGGTCACCCGCGTCGCCGAGGCCCGGCACGATGTAGCCGTGCTCGTTCAGGCGCTCGTCGACCGAGGCGGTCACGACCGTCACCGGGGTGCCGGCCAGCTCGCGCTCCATGATCTCGACGCCCTCCGGGGCCGCCAGCAGCACCACGGCGGTCACGTCGTCGGCGCCGCGCTTGATCAGCTCCTGGATCGCCGCGACCAGCGTGCCGCCGGTGGCGAGCATCGGGTCCAGCACGTACACCTGACGTCCCGACAGGTCCTCCGGCATCCGCGTCGCGTACGTGGAGGCCTCGAGCGTCTCCTCGTTGCGGATCATGCCGAGGAAGCCCACCTCGGCGGTCGGCAGCAGCCGGACCATGCCGTCCAGCATGCCGAGCCCGGCCCGCAGGATCGGCACCACCAGGGGGCGCGGGTGTGAGAGCTTGACGCCCGTGGTCGTGGCCACCGGCGTCCGGATGTCGACCAGCTCGGTGCGCACGTCGCGCGTGGCCTCGTAGGCGAGCAGGGTGACCAGCTCGTCGGCGAGGCGGCGGAAGGTCGCGGAGTCGGTGCGCTGGTCGCGCAGCGTGGTGAGCTTGTGGGCGACCAGTGGGTGGTCGACGACGTGGAGACGCATGTCCACAACAGTAGCCGGGCCGGGTGAGCCGGGCCGCACGGCAAGCCCGCCGAGGGGCTGTCACCTGTTCACCGGCGTCAATCGCCCGTCCGGGGGAAGGCGGGAAGGACGAACTGGGGGTGACGAGCCAGATGCCCGACCGGGATTACCGAGAAGATCTGTCGCCGCGCGCATGGCCCGGGGCGGACCCGGCGGCCGACCGGACGGACGAGCCGGACATGTCGTCCGCCGAGCGCCGCCGGCGCCGCGCCCGCTTCCTGCGCGACCTCGCCGAGGCCCGCGAACTGCGCGACCGCGTCCAGCCCCGCCGCGCCAAGACGGCCCGCCTGCGACACGCCATGCGCATGCGCACGTTCCGCTGGTAACCCCGTCCCGCGTGCCCGGGTCCGCCGGTGGACCCGCACGCCTGCCATCGGTAGGCCCCGCACGATTCCGTCCGCGGCCCCAGACGGGTCCGCCGTGACGCCCGTACCGATCAGCCCGCGGGCCCCAGACGGTCCACCGTGACGCCCGTACCGATCAGCCCGCGGGCCCCAGACGGTCCACCGTGACGCCCGTACCGATCAGCCCGCGGGCCCCAGACGGTCCACCGTGACGCCCGTACCGATCAGCCGGTGGGACCCAGACGCATTCCGCCCGCGTAACGCGCACGCGTTCCACCTGTGGGACCCGAACGGGTCCGCCCGTGGCATCCGCACGCGTCCGTCGGTGGCACCCGGACGGGTTCGCCCGTGGGACCCGGACGCGTCCGCCGCACAGGGCCGCGCGTCCGCCGGTGGAACCGGGACGCCTTTCACCGGTAGGGCCGACACACATTCCCCCGGTGGGAACCACACGCGTCCGACCGTGGGACCCGCGCGGGTTCCGCCGGTAGGAAACGGGTGGGGAAACCGTTGGAGAAGATCACGAACCGCGCGGGCGTTGTCGCGCTGACCGTGCGTGGAGTGGGGGAAAGCCGCGTACGATCCGCAGGTGGCGGCAACGAGCGTGCGATCAAAACTGCCGGACACAGGGTGCCGAAGACGTCCCCTGAACGCCTTGTTTCTGCCACGATTCCGAGTGGGCGGGGCTCGGACGAGCACTCCCCGCCCTCAACCTCCGCCGGGGGGACCCCCAACCGGCACGCCTATGACCAGTGGGAGAGTCACGGTGTACTTCGCCGCACTGCTCGCGCGCACCGAAGACGGGTGGAAAGCGAGCGACACAGAGCTCGACGATGTGGAAACCCTGTCGGATCTGGCCGACCTGGCCCGTGAATCCTCCCCCGACGAGGACACGGTGCTCGTGCTCATCGAGCAGGAGGACGCCTGGTTCGGCGTCGTCCGCGTGGACGGCGAGGACGACCCTCGTATCTACGTCTCGGACGCCGCCGCCGCTGCCCGCAGCAGCTACGGCGAGATCCTGCTCACCGACGAGCTGCTCGGCCGGGATCCCGACGACGGGGACGACCTGGACGCCCTCGACCTCGACGGGACCGAGGACGGTGAATCCGACGAGGCCGACGAAGAGGCCGACGACGGGGCCACAGCCTCGGCCGACGCCGTCCCGCACGGCCCGGTCGGCGACCCCCAGATCCTCGACGACCTCGGCGTCAGCGAGAAGGAGCTGCGCCTGATGTCGACGGAGGCCGTCACCGAGATCGCCGAGTCCCTGGGCGCCTCGGAGACCCTGGAGACCGTCCGCTGACCGGTCCCGTCGGCCCAGGACCACCGGATCCGGTACGTGACCCCTGGCGGCCCGCGATGCGACTCGCCCTGGACGAGGCCGCCGGGGCCGTCCGGGGCGGGGACGTCCCCGTCGGCGCCGTCGTACTGGCCCCGGACGGCACGACCGTGCTCGCGGCCGGGCACAACGAACGCGAGGCCGGCGGCGACCCGACGGCCCACGCGGAGGTCCTCGCCATCCGCCGGGCCGCCGCCGAGTTCGGCCAATGGCGGCTCGCCGGCTGCACCCTCGTGGTGACGCTGGAGCCCTGCACGATGTGCGCGGGCGCCATCCAGCAGTCCCGCGTCGACCGTCTCGTCTACGGCGCCCGTGACGAGAAGGCCGGCGCGGCCGGCTCCCTCTGGGATCTGGTCCGCGACCGGCGGCTCAACCACCGGCCCGAGGTCATCGAGGGCGTGCTCGCCGGGGAGTGCTCCAGGCTGCTCACCGAGTTCTTCCGCAACCGCTGAATACCGATTTCAAAGCACGCCGCACCTTGCTGTAATGTCTCCCTCGGTAGCGTGTCCGAGCGGCCGAAGGAGCTCGCCTCGAAAGCGAGTGTGGCGCAAGTCACCGAGGGTTCAAATCCCTCCGCTACCGCTTGAGAAGGGCCCCGTCTGATGACGGGGCCCTTCGTGCGATCTGCCCCTTCGTGCGCTCGGGCCTTCGTGCGATCATGTGCGCTGCATGGGACACCAGTGACAGGGGAGGCCGCGATGGCGGTGAACGCGAAGAAGGTCGCCGTCTACGTCGTCGTGGTCTTTGGGCTGTACGTGATCATCACCGACCCGAGGACGGCCGCCGATTACGTCCTTATAGGCTTCCAGGGCGTATCGGACGCGGCCAGCGCCCTCGGCGACTTCGCCACCTGGGTCGCCAACGGAGGAAAGTGATGATCCGCCACCTGGTGCTCTTCAAGCTCAACGAGGGCGTCGAGCGCGACGACCCGCGCGTCGCGAAGGGCGTCGAGGCCTTCCGCTCACTCGACGGCGCGATCCCCGAGATCCGCTTCTGGGAGCTCGGCTGGAACGTCAGCGACCGCCCCATCGCCCACGACTTCGCCATCAACTCGGCCTTCGACGACGCGGACGCGCTGCGCCGGTACGTGGAGCATCCCGACCACCAGGCGGGTGTGGCGCAGTGGCGCGAGTTCGCCACGTGGGTGATCGCGGACTACGAGTTCTGAGGCCCGCGACCCCCAACACTTCGAGCCCCCCGTCGCTTCGACGGGGGGTTCTTCCGTGGTGTGCGGCGATTCATGCGGCTTTTCATCCCTCAACACGTAGTTATGGGGTGCTTGCACACAGTGGACATGTCTTGTGATGCTATGACCGCTTTTGATGGAAGAGTCGACTGATGGGTTGACGGATGACGAGGTGGAGTTGACCGTGCTGGCCAGTACTGCGCCTCAGGCACCCTCCTCGGAGGCAACTCCCCAGCGGAGCCGTGGCGCCGACACCCGCGCCCTCACGCAGGTCCTCTTCTCCCAGCTCAAGGAACTCCAGCCGGGTACGCCGGAGCACGACCGGGTGCGCGGGGCGCTCATCGAGGCCAACCTCCCGCTCGTGCGCTACGCGGCCGCCCGTTTCCGCTCCCGCAACGAGCCGATGGAGGACGTCGTCCAGGTCGGCACCATCGGGCTCATCAACGCCATCGACCGCTTCGACCCGGACCGGGGCGTGCAGTTCCCGACGTTCGCGATGCCGACGGTCGTCGGCGAGATCAAGCGGTACTTCCGCGACAACGTCCGTACGGTCCACGTGCCGCGCCGGCTGCACGAGCTGTGGGTGCAGGTCAACAGCGCGACCGAGGACCTGACCACCTCCTTCGGGCGCACGCCGACGACCTCGGAGATCGCCGAGCGACTGCGCATCACCGAGGACGAGGTGCTGTCCTGCATCGAGGCCGGACGGTCGTATCACGCGACCTCCCTGGAGGCCGCGCAGGAGGGCGACGGACTGCCGGGGCTGCTGGACCGGCTCGGCTACGAGGATCCCGCGCTGGACGGCGTGGAGCACCGGGATCTCGTACGGCATCTGCTCGTACAACTGCCCGAAAGAGAGCAACGGATTCTGCTGCTGCGGTACTACAGCAATCTCACGCAGTCTCAGATCAGTGCGGAACTCGGCGTCTCGCAGATGCATGTCTCGCGGCTACTCGCGCGTAGCTTCCAACGGTTGCGGTCTGCGAACAGGATCGACGCGTAACCGCAAACAGGAGCGAGAGGTCACTGAGGCGAGGGAATCGCTCATCAGGGCCGTTCCCGGCAGTTGCGTGCCGAAAGGTCGTCAGACCCCTTGTTTGCAGGGCTTATTCGCGTCTCAGATGTCGACATGTCACTACAGCGTGTTGCCGACATGTGACATTCTGCGTGAAGCGCGTTTGCCGGGGCTTCGGCGCCGGTATTCAGGTGAAGGCTGCGTTCCTCAGACGGGAGCGTTCGCCGCGACCGTCCCGCGACCCAAAGGGGGTGGCATGTCCGCAGAACAGGGCAGCTCGAAGGTGCTCACGCTCGCGGAGAGCGAGACAGCTCCCCATGCTCTCGACTCACTCGGCCCCATCGATGATGCTCCGGCACTGGTGGCCGAGCCCGTCCCGGCCCTGCCGGCCGCGGGCGCCATCGACACCCGCACCCTGTCCCGCTCCCTGTTCCTGCGGCTGGCCGCGCTCGACGAGGACAGCCCCGAGCGTGCGTACGTCCGTGACACGCTGATCGAGCTCAATCTGCCGCTGGTGCGGTACGCCGCGGCTCGGTTCCGTTCGCGGAACGAGCCGATGGAGGACATCGTCCAGGTCGGCACGATCGGGCTGATCAAGGCGATCGACCGGTTCGACTGCGAACGCGGGGTGGAGTTCCCGACGTTCGCGATGCCGACGGTGGTCGGTGAGATCAAGCGGTTCTTCCGCGACACGTCGTGGTCGGTGCGGGTGCCGAGGCGCCTGCAGGAGCTGCGGCTCGCCCTGACCAAGGCCAGTGACGAGCTCTCGCAGAAGCTGGACCGCTCTCCTACGGTCCCCGAACTCGCGGCCGTGCTCGGGGTGTCCGAGGAGGACGTCGTCGACGGGCTGGCGGTGGGGAACGCGTACACGGCGTCCTCGCTGGACTCGCCGGCTCCGGAGGACGACGGCGGCGAGGGCTCGCTGGCGGACCGGCTGGGGTACGAGGACACCGCGCTGGAGGGCGTGGAGTACCGCGAGTCCCTGAAGCCGCTGCTGGCCAAGCTGCCGCCTCGTGAGCGGCGGATCATCATGCTGCGGTTCTTCGCGAACATGACCCAGTCGCAGATCGGCGAGGAGGTCGGCATCTCGCAGATGCACGTCTCCCGCCTGCTGACGCGGACGCTGGCGCAGCTGCGGGAAGGGCTGATCTCGGACTGACGGCACGGGGCGGCCCACGACTCTCGTCGTGTGGCCGCCTGCGGTTTCGTCGTGTGGCCGCCTACGGCTTCGTCGTGGGTCGGGGCCGCGCCGGGGGGGTGTCCGTCCTCGGAACGGCGCGATGGAGTCTCACGCCGACTGACTGGCGTTGACGCGCCAACCGCTGCGGGCGGACACCCCCCGACACGGCCCCTTCTCGCCGTACGCGGGTGCGGGCGCGTTCCGCCCCAGCTGCGGGCATGCGTGCCGCTAGGGGCGGCACGGGTGGGCGCAGCGGCACCCCCGCTCCGCCGGGTTGCGGACCCACCCGGCCCGAGCGACGACGCAGAGCACCTCGTCGCGCCGAGCCGTGCAACGCCCCGGCCTCAGCGGAAACGCCGGGTACCCAGCGACTTACGCCAGCGCCAGCCAAGCCACCGCCGCGACAACCGCTACGGCGACGACGACGCCGAGGATGAGACCGATGCGCGGCCCGCCGCCGGCAGACGTCGCCGCGGCCTGCCGCCCCTGCGGCGCCTCGTCGACGAACGCGCGGAACATCTGGGTGTTGCCGGCAGGGTCGTGATTGCCCTGGGGGGCCTGGTTGTTAGCCATGGCCCGAGACCCTAGCGAAAACGCCGGGGCTCCCCAAGTGGGGGTTGGCCTTCCGTTTGCCCGGGGCGACCGGTACCGCCACCCTCGCCACCGGCACATTTACTGACGCAATACTTGCCTTTGCCAACTTTTGGCGCCGTATTCATCTCCTTTATTTGCCTTCAGCAACCAACAGCTTCTATGGTTGCCCTAAGCAACGAAATCGGGAGGTGTCATGGCCGAGAGGGCGCAGTACGAAGAGCTGGTCCGCCAGTTCAGTGCCTTCGGCGCCGTGAAGCGGGAGCTCGGCCGGATCATGCCGGCCGAATGCCCCGGCGGGTCGGCGGCCGTTCTGACCCTGCTGGGCCGCCATGGCGACATGCGCATGAGCAAGCTCGCCGAGCTGCTCGCGGTGGACATGTCGGTCACCAGCCGCCATGTCGCGCACGTCGTGGAACGGGGCTGGATCGAACGCTCCCCCGACCCCGCGGACAAGCGCTCACGCATCCTGCGCCTCACGCCCGCGGGCGACGCACAGCTCGACGAGCTGTCCCGGCGGACCACCGAGGTGCTTGAAGAGCGCCTGAGCGACTGGTCCGACGAGGACGTACGCCGGCTGACGCAGCTGATGGCGCGGCTGCGGGAGAGCTTCGACTGCCGGCCCGCGCCCCGGGCAGCACCACCCGCTGTCGAACAGACCACCCGTACACCCGCAAGCACGTAAGAAAAGGAAGCCCATGGCAACGACCACACCAGCCGGTGTGCGGGCTCATGCCAAGCACGGGGGAGGCTCGCACAGTCCCTCCGGCGACGGCGCTCCGATGACGCACCGGCAGATCATGGAGGCCCTCACCGGCCTCCTGCTCGGCATGTTCGTCGCGATCCTGTCGTCGACGATCGTCTCCAACGCCCTGCCCCGGATCATCGGCGACCTCGGTGGGGGCCAGAGCGCCTACACCTGGGTCGTGACCGCGTCCCTGCTGACGATGACCGCGTCCACGCCGCTGTGGGGCAAGCTCGCCGACCTGTTCTCCAAGAAGCTGCTGATCCAGCTCGCCCTGGTCATCTTCGTGCTGGGGTCGGCGGCGGCGGGCATGTCGCAGAACCCCGGCATGCTCATCACGTTCCGCGCGGTCCAGGGCATCGGCATGGGCGGACTGTCCGCGCTGGCCCAGATCATCATGGCGGCGATGATCTCGCCGCGTGAGCGCGGCCGTTACAACGGCTACCTGGGCGCCGTCTTCGCGACGGCCATGGTCGGCGGTCCGCTGGTCGGCGGTGTCATCACCGACACCGACTGGCTCGGCTGGCGCTGGTGCTTCTACGTCGGCGTGCCCTTCGCCGTGATCGCCCTGATCGTGCTGCAGAAGACCCTGCACCTGCCCGTGGTGAAGCGGAAGGTCAAGGTCGACTGGGCCGGCGCCTTCTTCATCAGCGCGGCCGTCTGCCTGCTGCTGGTCTGGGTGACCTTCGCCGGTGACAAGTACGACTGGCTGTCCTGGCAGACGTACGCGATGGTCGGCGGTTCGCTGGTGCTGCTGGCGGTGTTCGTCCTCGTCGAGGCGAAGGCCAGTGAGCCGATCATTCCGCTGCGGCTGTTCCGCAACCGGACCATCACGCTGGCCTCCATCGCCTCCCTGTTCGTCGGTGTCGCGATGTTCTCGGGGACCGTGTTCTTCAGCCAGTACTTCCAGCTGGCGCGGGACAAGTCGCCGACGATGTCCGGTGTGATGACGATCCCGATGATCGCGGGGCTGTTCGTCTCCTCCACCGTCTCCGGCCAGGTCATCACCCGGACCGGGCGCTGGAAGGCGTGGCTGGTCGCCGGCGGTGTGCTGGTGACCGCGGGCCTCGGCCTGCTGAGCACGATCCGGTACGACACCGAGTACTGGCACATCGCGGCCTTCATGGCGCTGCTGGGTCTCGGCATCGGCATGATGATGCAGAACCTGGTGCTCTGCACGCAGAACCAGGTGGAGCCGAGCGACCTGGGTTCCGCCAGCTCCACGGTGACCTTCTTCCGGTCCCTGGGCGGTGCCGTGGGCGTCTCGGCGCTGGGCGCGGTCCTGGGCAACAAGATCACCGACTACGTCAAGGACGGCCTCGCCGACCTCGGCCCCGAGGGCGCGGCCCTCGGCCACGCCGGCACGGGCGGGGGCGGCATCCCCGACCTCGACGCGATGCCCGCGCCGCTGCGCACCGTCGTGGAGAGCGCCTACGGCCACGGTGTCGCGGACGTGTTCCTCTACTCGGCTCCGCTGGCGCTGCTCGCGCTGCTGGTGTCGTTGTTCATCAAGGAGGTCCCGTTGAAGACGAAGGGTGGGCTGGCGCAGGCCGCCGAGCCGCAGACGCCTGCCGAGACCGTGGCTTCCGCCGAGGCCGTGGCTCCCGCCGCGGAGAAGGCCGTGCCGAGCTGGGCCGTGGCGGAGAACGAGGCCGCCGACGGCACCGGGCCCGAGGGCACGCAGCGGCTCGCCGCCGTCGCCACGGCGGCCCGTCCGGAGGAGGCCTCCGGCGGTGTCCCCGGCGTTCCCGTTCAGGGGTTTGTCCGCGGCTCCGAGTCCGCGCCCGTGCCGCAGGCCGCCGTCACGCTGATCTCGCTGGCCGGGCGTCAGCTGGGGCGGTCCGTGGCGCAAACCGACGGCTCGTACGCGGTGGACGCCCCGGGCTCCGGATCGTACGTCCTGATCGCCTCCGCCGACGGCTACCAGCCGCAGGCGTCCACGGTCGTGGTGAACGGCGAGCCGGTCGCCTACGACATCCTGCTCAGCGGCACCAGCGGGCTGACCGGTCTGGTGCGGGCCGCCGAGAACGGGCAGCCGGTCAAGGACGCGATGGTCATCGTGACCGACGTGCGCGGTGACCTGCTGGCCACCGGGACCACCGGTGAGCAGGGCGAGTTCACCTTCGCCGAACTGGTGCCGGGGGCGGTAACCGTCGCGGTGAACGCCGCCGGGTACCGGCCGCGGGCCCTGCCCGTCGAGGTGGGCGGCACCGGGGTCACCCGGGTCGAGATGGACCTGGACTCGGGCGCCCGCGTCCAGGGTGTCGTCCGGGCCCCGCACGGCCCGCTGGCCGATGCCCGGGTGACGCTGGTCGACCAGGCCGGCAATGTCGTCGGCTCGGCCACGACCGGCACGGACGGGGCGTACGCCTTCACCGACCTGGACGGCGGCGAGTACACCGTCATCGCCACGGGCTACCCGCCGGTGGCCACCGCCCTGACGGTGGCCGGCCGCGGCGACGACGCCCACGACATCGAACTCGCCCACCCCGGCGAGTAGGACAAGCCCCGGCCCGTGGCGGTGGGCGCGCTCCGAGCGGAGGTGCGTCTGCTGCCACGGGCCGGTTTCTTTTAGAGGAGTTAGCTGAGATGGGACTGACCGCGAGGATCCGTACCCGGGACGGTTGGGCCGTGTCGCACGCGGTCGTCACCGTGGCCGACATGACCGGGGCGCAGGCGCTGCGTGCCGAGGCCGACGCGGAGGGCGCCGTACGGGACGCGACGCCGCTGGAGGCGGGGGCGTACACCGTCATCGTCACGGCCGTCGGGTACGCGCCCGCGGCCTCCAATGTGATCGTCACCGCGAGCGGGCGGGCCGAGGTCGGCACGGTGACGCTGGCGCGGCAGGGTGGCACCGAACTGCCGCCGCCCGGACCGTGGACCGTCGACCCGGTGCACTCCAGCGTGGCCGCCGTGGCCCAGCACCTGGGCATCTCCAGCGTGCACGGCCGGTTCACGGAGTTCTCCGGCACGATCGAGATCGCCCCGGACGACGTCACCAAGTCCCGTGTGGAGGCGGTGATCCGGGCCGCGTCCGTCGACACCGGCAACGGCATGCGCGACGGGCATCTGAAGTCGCCGGACTTTCTCGATGCCGAGCGGTTCCCCGAGATCACCTACCGGTCGACCGGGCTGACGGCGGCCGGGTCCGACCGGTGGACGGTCCACGGCGAGCTGGGCATGCACGGTGTCGTACGGCCGGTCGACCTCGATCTGGCCTACCTCGGCACGGGCCCGGACCCGTGGGGCGGCACCCGCGCGGCGTTCCGCGCCACGACCGAGCTGCACCGCGAGGACTTCGCGATGAACTACAACCAGGTCCTCCAGGCGGGCATCGCCGCCATCGGCACGACGCTCAAGGTGGAGCTGGACATCCAGGCCGTGCAGGGCGAGTCACTTCCGGCGGCCTGAGGCCGGGTCCGACGGCCGGGACACTCTCGCCACCAACTGGTCGCACAGGTCGCGGAGTTTGACGTTCCGGTCCTGCGAGACCCGGCGCAGCCGCTCCAGCGCGATGCGCGCGTCGATCCGCTCCCGGGCCATGAGGATGCCGATCGCCTGGTCGATGACGCTGCGGGAGAGCAGCGCGGTGCGCACGTCGGCCGCGGACTGGCGCCGACGTTCGATCCGCAGTGCCACGCTGATCGCGTCCCCGGCCCGGGCCGCGAAGGTTCGGGCCGGCTCCCGGGCCGCGCCCAGCGCCCCGGACTCCTCGCCGTAGAAGTTGAGCGCCGCGCCCGTCTCGCCCTCGACGTCGATGGGCACGGCCAGCACACACCGGACGCCCACGGACAGCGCGTACCGGGTGTACGACGGCCAGCGGGACTCCGCCGGCAGGTCGGGGGCGTACTGCTCGGCGCCGGTCTCGGCGGCCTCGACGCAGGGGCCCGAGCCGTTCTCGTACTGGCGCAGGTCCAGGCCGCTGGGCAGGCCGTCGCTGCCGGCCAGGGTGAGCAGCCGGTCGGCGCGACGCACGGTGATGCTGCACGCGGCGGCGCCCGGCACCTCCCGCACCGCACGGTCGGTCAGATCGTGCAGCAGGGTGTCGAGACCGCTGCTGCGCACCATCGCCTGGTCCAGCGTGTCGGACGTCTCGGAGCTCATGACCGTACGTGTATCCCGTCGCCGCCCTCGCACGCCCCCGACATGACCCGGCTCCCTCAGGTGGTGTTGTGCGTGCCGACGATCCGGCGGGCGAGATCGCGCAGTTTCACGTTCTCCCGCTGGGAGGCCCGCACCAGGCTCTCGAAGGCCGCGGCCGCGTCGATGCCCTGGCGCTCCATGAGGATGCCGGTGGCCTGGCCGATCAGGTCCCGGGTGTGCATGGCCTCGGTGAGCTGCTCGCGCACGGTCGCGGAGTCCAGGGCGATGCTGACGTGCGCGGTGAACAGCCGGCCGATGCGCGTCGCGTCCTCGTCGAAGACGTCCGGCTTGCGCGCGTAGGCCGTGAGCACGGTCAGCCTGCGGCGGTCGGCGCGCAGCCGCAGCGACAGCGCCGAGCGCAGCCCCAGGGCCGACAGCACGTCCCAGCCGTCGTCCGCGTCGCTGTCCCCTATCCGCGCCACCGGGCTGTTCCACAACCGCTCCCAGTGCCCGTGCTGTTCGCGGCCGGTGTGCCGGGCCTCGGCGGAGCGCACGACCTCGTCGGTCCAGGCGAGCGTACGGAGCCGGCTGCCGCGCTCGAGCACGGAGACGCCGGCGTGCTCGGCCCCGGGCATCAGGTGCACGGCCAGCCGGACGGCCGTACGCAGCGTGCTGTGGGGAGTGGGCGTCTCGTGCAGTTGCTGAGACGCCACCGTCAGGGCATCGGCCAGCTCGAAGCCAACCGGAAAACGGGGCAAATCAGGAAACTCGGACGCAGCCACCACGAACCTCTTCGGCATGCACGGCCATGGCCGTGCGCAGGAGAGCTCCGCAGCACATTCCCGACTGCGAGCACAGGACGGACAGCACTCTAGCTGCTCGGTTGCGTCCAGGTGACGTCCGGCCGACGGCCGCGACAGGCGCTTCCGCAGCCGTGCCCCGGCGTGGTGGAATGGGCCCAAGGGTCAGGAAGCGGCCTTACCGGAATCCGGACGAACGTCTGCCAGGTGAGTGCTGTGACTTTCATCCCGAATCCCACCGAACCACGGGACCTGCCCGGCCGTGTCTGCCTCACGATGCCCGCGGAGATCGACTTCTGCAACGCCACCGAGCTGCTCCCGCTCATCATGTCCGCGGCCCGGAACCGTGGTGACCGGCTGGAACTGCTCGTCCTCGACCTCTCCTGCACGTCCTTCATGGACTCCCAGGGCGTCCGCCTCATCAACGACATCCGCCACCGGCTGCGCCCCGAGGCCCGGGTGCGTCTGGTGGCCCGGCCCGACGGCGTCACGAGCAGCGTCCTGGAGCTGACCGGACTGCGCCGGGACGTCCCCGTGTACGACAACCTCGCCGAGGCCATGGCGTCGTAGGCTGCCGCCCATGGCACCGAACATCGCGACGAACACCCGTGTCTCCCTCGACGAGTTGCTCGACTTCGTACGACCCCGGCACCACGCGATCCTGCTGACCCGGCGGGCCGACGACGGCCCTCAGGGATCGCCGCTGACCTGCGGCGTCGACGACTCCGGCCGGATCGTGGTCTCCACATACCCGGAGCGGGCCAAGACCCGCAACGCCAAGCGGGACCCGCGCGTGAGCCTGATCGTCCTGAGCGACGACTGGAACGGCCCGTGGGTACAGATCGACGGCACCGCCGAGGTCATCGACACCCCCGACTCCGTCGAACCGCTCGTGGAGTACTACCGGAACATCGCCGGTGAGCACCCGGACTGGGACGAGTACCGCGCGGCCATGGCCAAGCAGGGCAAGTCGATCATCCGGATCACACCGGAGCGGTGGGGGCCGGTGGCGACCGGCGGGTTCCCGGCGCGGCTGGTCGAGGGGGAGTAGCCGCGCAGGCGGTTCAGGCGCGGGCGACGATCGTCTCGATGCCGGCGATCAGCAGTTCCAGCGCGAACTCGAAGTCCCGCTCCAGCATCTCCGCCACCGTGTCGCCGCCGCGGGCCGCCATCATCTCCTGGGAGTCCCGGATGAGGTCGGCGGCCTGCGGGGACTCGGTCGCCGTGCTCATGGCGTCCTGGAAGTACTCGTCCAGGGTCATGCCGGTGGCCGCGGCCCGGGTGGAGAGATGGCCCTCGAGCGTGCCGTACCCGTAGACGAACTGGAAGACCGCCGAGATCGTGCTCGTCAGTCGGTTCGCGGGCAGCCCGGTCCTGCGGACCACGCGCTGCACGGCCCTCGAGTACGCCAGGTTGTTGGGACCGATGTTGAGATAGGTGCCGACGAGCTGCGACACCCAGGGGTGGCGCACCAGCAGGCCGCGGTACTCCCGGGCGAGGGCGCGCAGCTGGTCGCGCCAGTCCTCGTCGGCTTCCGCGTCGGGCAGCCGCATCTCGCCCATGGCCTCGTCCAGGGCGAGTTCGAGGAGGTCGTCCTTGGTGTCGACGTACCAGTAGACGGACATCGCGGTGACGTTCAGCTCGCCGGCCAGCCGCCGCATCGAGAACTTGGCCAGGCCCTCGGCGTCCAGGAGCCGGGCCGTGACCTCGGTGATCCGATCCCGGTCCAGCCCCGACGGCTGCCCGCCACCGCGTCGCCGGTGCGCCTTGCCGTCCAGCCACACACTGCTCCGCGCGGCTTTGTCGGCTGCTTTCGCCATGGCGCACCTTCCTCAACGTTCCAACGCCGATCATGCTAGGCGCCCTGTCTTTGCTCGGGGGCGCGGGGAACTGCGCGACCAGCCACAACGGGCCCGCACCCGCAACACAACCGCACCCCTGACCTCCTAGGCGGACTCTGCCCGCTCGGCCCGCCGCAACAACGCCGCCGCGACCAAACCACCCAACAGAACAGCGACCGCCCCCACCAACTGACTGCTCTCCAGGCCGGAGGCGAACGCGTCAGAGATCCGCGCCTTCTCCTCAGCCGAGTCCGCCGCCGCCAGCGCCGCCGGCAACGACGCCGCGGACACGGCGACCAGCGACGCGAACCGCGAGTTGAGCACGGCGCCGAGGACCGCGACACCGAGGCCGTTGCCGAACTCCGCGAGCGTTCCGTTGATCCCCGCGCCGACCCCCGCCTTCTCGGGCGGAATCGCACTCATGATCGCGTTGGCCATGGCCGGCATGGACAGCGCCACACCCGCGCCCATGACGATCAGACCGACCAGCATCCCGCCGTACCCGTGCCCGCCGAACAGCGCGATCGCCGCCAGCCCCGCGGACACCAGGGTCATACCGAGCGCGATGGCCGCCGGCGTACCGGCCTTGAGCACCAGCTTCGCCCCGATCCCGGTGAAGTTGAGCGCGACGACGGTCAGCGCCAGCGGCGCGGTCCGCAGCCCGGCGTCCAGCGGCTCGTAGCCGAGGACGAACTGGAGGTGCTGCGTCAGCAGGAACAGCGACCCCGTCATGCCGAACGCCACGAGGATCGTGCCCGCGACCGCGCCCACGAACTTCTGGTTGCGGAAGAAGTGCATGTCGAGCATGGGGTTGTCGATGCGCAGCTCCCACATGACGAACAGACCGAGTACGGCCAGGCCGATCAGCGCGGAGACCAGCACCTGGCCGGACGCCCAGCCGTGCTCGGGCCCGGTGATGATCGCGTACACGCACGCCGTCATGCCGATGGTCGACAGCACCGCGCCGACCAGGTCGGGCCGGTCGCCCGCCGTGTGCTTGGACTCGGGGACGAGCGCGGCGACCGCGACCAGGCCGAGCACGGCGACCGGGATGTTGATCAGGAAGATCGCGCCCCACGAGAAGTGGTTCAGCATCACACCGCCGATCAGCGGCCCGGCCGCGAAGCCGAGCGAACTGACCGTCGACCACAGCGCGATGGCCTTCACCCGCTCCTCGTCGTCGAAGATCTGCACGACGACGGCGAGGATCGTGGTCATCAGCAAGGCGCCGCCGACGCCCATGCCCGCGCGGGCCGCGATCAGCTGGGCCGGGCTCTGGGAGAGGCCGGCCGCCAGCGAGCCCACGCCGAATATCGCCAGGCCCGCCATCAGCAGCAGCTTGCGGCCGTAGCGGTCGGCGGCGTTGCCCGCGGTGAGCAGCAGGCCGGACTGGACCAGCGCATACGCGTTCATCATCCACTGGACGTCGGCGGTCGTCGCGTCCAGCTCGCGGGTGAGCGAGGGGATCGCCACGTTCAGGATCGTGTTGTCGAGCAGCACGGTGAGCTGCGCGAGGCAGATGACACCGAGGATCAGCCAGCGTTGGGGGTGGCCGCCGGAAGCCGTCTGGGGTGGGGCCTGTTCCTGTGGGGACGTCGTCATGCTGTACACCGTAGAACAGTTCCCATACGGCGTACAACAGAGATATGGCGAAGGGCGATGACACTCGGTCACCGCCCTTCGCCGTACTCAGCCGTACTCCACCGTCCTCGGGGGACTGTCAGCCGCTCGCCTTCTGCGTGAGGTCGTAGAAGGTGGCCGAGCCGACCGTGACCTTCTTGAAGGTGGCCTCGATCCAGGAGGTGATCTGGGAGGACGTGCCGTCGCTGCTGCCGCCCATGCCGCCGCTGCCCGAGCCGATGAAGTAGTGGATCTTTCCTTCCGTCACGTACTGCTTGAACTGGGCCAGCGTCGGGGACGGGTCCGTGCCGTTGAAGCCGCCGATGGCCATCACCGGGTCTCCGGTGGAGAGCTGGTAACTCGCCGCGTTCTGGGCGCCGATGGCCGCCGCGACCCAGGTGTAGTCGCCCGCGTTCTTCTCCAGCAGCTCCTTGGCCTCGGAACTGACGCTGGCGCCGTTGAGCAGGCCGCCCATGCCGCCACCGCCGCCGCCCATGCCGCCACCGCCGCCGCCCATGCCACCGCCGTCGCCGGTCCGGCCGCCGGGGGCGCCCGGCTGCTGGTTCTGGCCCTGGCCCTGGTTGTTGCCGTTGCCGTTCTGCCCGCCCGGCATGCCGCCGCCGGGGAAGCCGTTGCCGTTCTGCCGGTTCTGGCCGCCCTGCTGGTTGTTCTGGCCCTGCTGGTTGTTCTGGCCGGGCATGCGGCCCCCGCCGGGGGCACCGCCCATGCCGCCGCCACCGCCGGGGCCGCCACGACCGCCCGAGACCGCCGGACCCGCGGTGACGATCGAGCCGGAGTGCCCCTCGTTCAGCGTGGTGAGGGTGTACGCCGCCGGACCGGCCAGCGCGGCGACGAGGCCCAGCCCGGCCGCTCCCAGGGCCAGTCGACGGCCCAGCCGTCCGGCGAAGATCAGGCCGAGAGCCGCGGTCAGACCGCCGACCAGGACGAGCCACTTCAGCCAGGGCAGGTAGTCGGAGGAGCGGTTGAGCAGGACGTATCCCCAGGCCGCGGTGGCCGTCATCGCGGCCGCCAGGGTCAGCGACGCCCACGCCTGCCCGCGCCGCTCCCACAACGTGGCCGCGCCCATGCCGATCAGCGGGGCGATGTAGGGAGCGAGGGCCACGGTGTAGTACTCGTGGAAGATGCCCTGCATGTAGCTGAAGACCACCATGGTGATCAGCAGCGAGCCGCCCCACACCAGGAACGCGCCCCGGGTGGCCGAAGTCCGCCCGGACTTCCGGGTGGCCACCAGGCCCGCGACGAGCAGGATCAGCGCGGCCGGGATCAGCCAGGAGATCTGGCCGCCGATGGAGGAGCTGAACATCCGGTCCCAGCCGGTCTCGCCCCAGGCACCGCCGCCGTTGCCGCCCCCGCCGCCACCGCCGACACTGCCGGTCTCGTCGCCGTTGAGGCGGCCCAGGCCGTTGTAGCCGAAGGTCAGCTCCAGGAAGCTGTTGTTCTGCGAGCCGCCGATGTACGGCCGGGACGACGCGGGCCACAGCTCGACGATCGCGACCCACCAGCCGCCGGAGACGACGATCGCGACCAGGCCCGCCGCGAGCTGGCCGATCCGCTTCCTCACCGTCACCGGGGCGCAGAGACCGTAGACCAGCGCCAGCGCCGGGAGGATCAGGAAGGCCTGGAGGGTCTTGGCGAGGAAGGCGAAGCCGATCGCGGCACCGGCCCACAGCAGCCACTTCGTCCGGCCGTCCTCCAGGCCCCGGATGACGAAGTAGCAGGCGGCGGCCATCAGCAGCGCCAGCATCGCGTCCGGGTTGTTGAAACGGAACATCAGCGCCGCGACGGGGGTGAGCGCGAGCGCCGCGCCCGCGATCAGACCGGCCGCGGGGCTGAACCGGCGGCGCACCGCCGCGTACACGACGGCGACCGTGCCGACGCCCATGAGGACCTCGGGGGCCAGGATCGCCCAGGAACCGAGTCCGAAGAGCCGCACCGACAGGGCCATCGGCCACAGCGCGGCCGGGGGCTTGTCGACGGTGATGGCGCCCGCCGCGTCCAGCGAGCCGAAGAAGAACGCCTTCCAGGACTGGCTGCCGGCCTGCACGGCCGCCGAGTAGAAGGAGTTGGCGTAGCCGGAGGCGCTCAGGTTGTAGAGGTAGAGCGCGGCGGTCACGAGGAGCAGGCCGAGGAAGGCCGGGCGGGCCCAGCGGGGGTCCTCGGGGCGGCCGTGCCACAGGCGTCGCACGAAGGGCTTCTTGGGTTCATCGGCGCCGGGAACGGATGCCGGTGGGGTCGGGGGACGGGTCCGGGCGCTGGTACTCGTGTCTCTGTCCGCGGTCCGCTGGTCGTAGTGGATCGTCATCGGGAGTCCCTCGGGTCGGTGTCGTGCGGGCGCACCGGCTGCAGCTGCACGGTGGCGTCCCTCCCCCACTGAGCGGTGTCGTGCGTGTACCGGGGGGTGCGCTGCGGGAGCGGCCCGTACGGGTCGTGGCGCACTGTGGAAAAGGTCGGCGAGGACAGGGGGTGGACCGGAGTGTGCGAGGCGGCCGGCGCCGGGTCGCCGTCGCGCCGGTCCGGGAACACCCACGCCCTGAAGAGCAGGAAGCGCAGCACGGTCGCCGCGAGGTTGGCGGCGATGAGCACCGCCAGTTCGGTCGAGTGCGCGGGCTCGGACGTGGCCGCGTTGAGCGCGGCGAGCGAGCCGCTGGTCAGGGCGAGTCCGATGCCGAGGACGACCAGGCCCTGCGCCTGGTGCCGTACGGCCCCGCCGCGTCCACGCACTCCGAAGGTGAGCCGCCGGTTGGCCGCCGTGTTGGCGATCGCCGAGACCAGCAGGGCGAGCGCGTTGGCGAACTGCGACCCGGCGAAGGCGCGGAAGCCGCTGTAGAGCAGCAGGTAGAAGAGGGTGGACAGGGCGCCGACCACGCAGAACCCGACGAGCTGGCGGGCCAGGCCCTTCGGTACGTCCTTGATCTCGCGGTCGCGCGGGTCGTCCCCGAACGGCCGGGTGATCCGGTCCAGCGGCAGCGAGCCGGTGGCCAGGGCCCTGCCGATCCGCCACACGCCCTTGAGGTCGTCGGTCGCGGTCTTGACGATGTGCACGGTCGAGTCGGGGTCGTCGACCCAGTCGACCGGTACCTCGTGGATACGGAGCCCCGCGCGCTCGGCGAGCACCAGCATCTCGGTGTCGAAGAACCAGCCGGTGTCCTCGACGAGGGGCAGCAGCACCTGCGCCACGTCACGGCGGATCGCCTTGAACCCGCACTGGGCGTCCGAGAAGCGGGCCTGGAGCGAGCCGCGCAGGATGAGGTTGTAGGCCCGGCTGATGAACTCCCGCTTGGGGCCGCGCACCACGCGCGAGCTGCGGGCGAGCCGGGAGCCGATCGCTAGGTCCGAGTGGCCGGAGATCAGCGGCGCCACCAGCGGGAGCAGGGCGTTGAGGTCGGTGGACAGGTCCACGTCCATGTACGCGAGCACCGGGGCGTCGGAGGCCGACCAGACGGCCCGCAGCGCCCGGCCGCGGCCCTTCTGCTCCAGCCGGAAGAGGGTGACCTCGGGAATCTCCGCCGCCAGCCGCGCCGCCACTCGCGGAGTCGTGTCCGTGGAGGCGTTGTCCGCGATCGTGATGCGGAACGCGTACGGGAACGTCCTTACGAGGTGCTCGTACAGTCTGCGGACGCACGGCTGGAGGTCCTTCTCCTCGTTGTAGACGGGGATCACTACGTCCAGGACAGGCGTACCGGCTGGTGCGGCCGGGAGGTGCTCCCGCGCCGGCAGGGTGCCGGGAGAAGAGTCGGTTCGCATGGAACCGACTCTCGTCAGGCGCCCTGTTGTACCGATGTGGTGACGCTGTGGCGTGCCTGTGAGTGCTGTTGCCAGCTCATTTCCGGCTGCGGCCGGGCCGGGAGCGCGGGCAGGCGCACCGTGAAAACGGTTCGTCCGGGCACGCTGTCGACGGTCACGGCACCGCCGTGCGCGGTCGCCACGGCCTGCACGATGGCGAGGCCGAGACCGGTCGAACCGGTGGTGCGGGAACGCGCGGAGTCGCCGCGCGCGAACCGCTCGAAGACATGCGGGAGCAACTCGGCCGGAATGCCCTGCCCGTTGTCCTCCACGTCCACGCAAAGGCAGGGCCCGCGCCGCTGCACCCGCGCGGTGACGGTCGTACCGGGCGGTGTGTGGGTGCGCGCGTTGCCGAGCAGGTTGACGAGGACCTGTTGCAGCCGGGCCGCGTCCGCCGGCACGAGCGCGGGCTCGTCGGGCAGGTCGAGGCGCCAGTTGTGGTCCTGGCCGGCGGCACGGGCGTCGCTGATGGTGTCCACGACGAGCGGTACGAGGTCGGTCTGCTCGAACTGCAGGGGCCGCCCCGCGTCGAGCCGGGCGAGCAGCAGCAGATCCTCGACGAGCAGCGTCATCCGCCCGGCCTCGGACTCGATCCGCCCGAGCGCGTGCCGGGTGTCGGGCCCGACGTCCTCTCTTCCGCGTCTGGTCAGCTCGGCGTACCCGCGAATGGAGGCGAGGGGAGTGCGCAGCTCGTGACTGGCGTCGGCGACGAACTGCCGGACCCGCGTCTCGCTCTGCTGCCGTGCGTGCAGCGCCCCGTGGACGTGATCGAGCATCCGGTTGAGCGCGGCACCGACCTGGCCGACCTCGGTGTGCGGATCGGTCTCGGAGTCGGGCACCCGTTCGCTGAGGTTCACCTCGCCGGTGTGCAGGGGGAGTTCGGAGACGCGGGTGGCGGTGGCGGCGACTCGGCGGAGGGGGCGGGTGGCGACGCCGATGAGGACGGAGCCGGCGATGGCGGCGGCGACCAGTCCGGCGCCGGTGACGCTCACCTCGACGAGGATGAGGGTGTTGATGGTGGTGTTGACCGACTCGGTTGGCAGGGCGACGTAGTAGCTGCCTCCGCCGTCGATTTCGGTGACGTACTGCACGCGGTACTCGCCGAGGCCGGGGACGTCGATGGTGTACATACGGTGCGTCGTCGGCACCTCGGCGAGGGCGGCCTTCTGCTCGTCGGTGAGCGGGACGGCCAGGTTCGGCTGGAAGGGGCCGTTGTCGTTGGAGGTCTCCCTGGCGAGGACCGCGTGGGTGACGCTGCCGTCGGCGCCGGCTTCGGCGGCGATGGTGTCCGGCTGCGCGGGCCCTCTGGCGAAGCCGGTGATCCTGTCCGCCGACCCGGCGTCCTGCTGTTCCTCGCCCTGCTCGTTTTCGCCGTTCCCGTCTCCGTCCCGCCCGCCCCCGGGTTTCATGGGTCCCGACAGCCGCTTGCCGGCGTCGTCGACCTTCGCGTCCAACTGCTCGTACAGGTGCGACCTGAGCGCGAGCGTCGTCACGGTCCCGATCACCGCACACACCACGGCGATCAGCACCACGGACGCGACGACGAGTCGCGTCCGCAGAGTGCGGGGCTTGCCCGCTCGCGCCTGCTTGCCCGCTCTCTGCTGCGTACGCGGCCGTCGTCGCCCGCTCATGACACGGCGGGCTTGATCAGATAACCCGCACCACGCCGGGTGTGGATCATCGGCTCGCGCCCGGCGTCGATCTTCCGCCGCAGATACGAGATGTAGAGCTCGACGACATTGGCCTGCCCGCCGAAGTCGTACGACCACACACGGTCCAGGATCTGCGCCTTGCTGAGCACGCGCCGCGGATTGCGCATCAGGAACCGCAACAGCTCGAACTCGGTCGCGGTCAGGTGGATGTTGTCCCCGGCCCGGGTCACTTCGTGGCTGTCCTCGTCCAGGGTGAGGTCGCCGACGACCAGCGTGGAGTCGGAGCGCCGGTCGGCGGCACCGGACCGCCGTATCAGCCCGCGCAGCCGCGCGACGACCTCTTCGAGGCTGAACGGCTTGGTGACGTAGTCGTCGCCGCCGGCCGTCAGCCCGGCAATGCGGTCCTCGACGGCGTCCTTGGCCGTGAGGAAGAGCACGGGCACGTCCGGCAGCTCCCGCCGCAGCCGCCCGAGAACCGCCAGCCCGTCCATGTCGGGCAGCATCATGTCGAGCACGACGGCGTCGGGCCGGAAGTCCCGCGCGGTCTGGACGGCGCCCTGGCCGTCCCCGGCGCTCCGGATCTGCCATCCCTCGTAGCGAAGGGCCATGGACAGCAGTTCGGTGATCGACAGCTCGTCGTCCACTACAAGCACGCGGACGGGGCTCCCGTCCGGCCTCAGCAGTTCGGTGCGCCCCTGGGGCGAGGTCGTGGTCATGTGAACACGATGTCGGGGACCTCTGAGAGCACCCTTTCCGCAACCTGTGAATTCCCTGAGAAAGGCACAGGCGGTTCTCAGGGAGCGCCTGGGAATGCCGGGACGAGTCACGGTGCATGGTGCTGGGGAAGCTGTGTGTCCGCTGGCAGCGGGGGTTAGAACAACCCGTCCTGCACACCACCCGGCGCCTCCCGGACCCTTACGGGCACGGACAGTTCACCACCCGCGGCAGGCACCAGCTCCCACCCGGGCATCAGCCGCGTATCGAGTACGACGACCCCACTCCCGGTGGCCAGATGCAGATCGGGCCCGGCGGCAGCCACGAGCTCCCCGCTCACGACCCCACCGGCAACAAGCTCACTCACACCCCCGACGGCACCGGGCAACCCGTCGAGCCCGAACACATCAACATGATCGACGACCCGCAGCGGCTCCCGCACGAGCGACTCCGGCCACCCCCCGAGCCCCACCGCCCGCGCATGCAACTCGGCGACCTCACCGGCCCGATCGGCCGCCGCCTGCGGCAACGCGGCCCGCACGGCCCGCTTCTCGGCGTATGGAATCCGGTCGGGCACCCCCAGCGCCGCCCGCAGCAACTCCTCGGTACGCCGCGCGGCCATGAGCGGCCCGGCACCCAGCCAGCTGAAGCAGACGGCACCCTGCTCCAGCAGCCGGGCCGACCCCCGCTCCACCGCCGTGATCCCGACCTTGGTCATGCCGGGCCCGAACCACGCCAGATAGACGTGATACGGCCGCGGATCGTCCGCGATCGTGTCGGCGGCCACGGAGTGCGCCCGGTCCAGCCGCGCACACTCCTCGCACCGCGCCCCCGTACTCCGCCCCGGCACAGCCACCCGCGCCGGACACGCATGCCCCCGAGCCCCCACACACGTCCGCACGCCCCCCTCCGCGACCCCGAAGGCCACGCGTTTCCCCCAGGTCAGCGCACTGCGCCGCCCACCGTCCCACACCAGCACGGGACCGTCCGGCGACCACCGCAGCCCCGAGCACTTCCATGCCTGTGCCATCTCTGCCGAGACTAGAGGGCACCACTGACAACGGCGCCGCGCGGCGCCCGGCCGGGACGATCAACGGGGACGACGACAAGCCGTCCGACGGGAGGGACCACCTCACGGAGGAGCGGTCACCTCACGGACGAAAGACCACCTCACGAGGGAGGAATCACCGCACGGAATCGGCCCCCACGGCCGCAGCGGCCTCCGTCTCCCCACCCGCACGCACGGGCACGACCCCGGCCGCGTGCACCAGCCGCCGCCGCCTGGCCAGCCGGCACCCCAGGCACTCGTCGTGCCCACCCGGCGCCGACGAGTCCCGCACCCGCCAGCCCCACTCCTCCCGGGGCCGGAGGCCGGGCCCCTTCCCCCACCCGGAGAGGTGCAGCGCCCAGGTGACGAGCAGAGCCACGACCCCGATCGCTATCCCACCGGCGATCAGCAAGCCCGAGACCATGACCACCCCGGCACCCGCCACACCGGCCGCGACGCTCCCGATCGCGCATCCGACCCATCCCGCGAACGTGTGCCCGTGGTCATACTGATGTGCGCTCACGCGCTGCCCCCTCATCACACACATGGACTCCGGGGGAGCCCCCGAACCCCTTACCACCAAGCCGTTTAGGGCCCAAACCTCTCACGAGCTAAGGGAATTGGGAATGCAAGCCAAGCCGCGTCCGGCCGCCACGCCGGAGCAGGCACTGTCGGCGATGGACCACCTCATCGCGACCCACCTGGTCGGACAGCACGAGATCGCCCAGCAGGTCGGCATGAACGTGACCGACCTCACCTGCTTCGCCTATGTGATGGAGGCCGGCGAAAACCTCCTCACCGCAGGCGACTTGGCAGCCCGCGTCCACGTCACGACCGGCGCGGTCACCGGCATCCTCAACCGCCTGGAACGCGCTGGCTACATCACCCGCCGCCCCGACCCGACCGACCGCCGCCGCATCCGCGTAGCCGCCCGACCCGACGCCGTCGCCCGCGTCCGCGAGGTCTACGAGCCGTACTACGCCCGCCTGACGGAACTCTTCGCGGACTACTCCCCCGCCGAGATCGCGGTGCTGAACGACTGGTTCACCCGCGCGAGCACCCTGGCGGCGAACTACTTGGACGAGCACTGCCGCCCCGACTGACGGGGACCGGCCGAGCCAGACAGCGCCTGAAGACATCGACTCCATCGTCGACGAACGTCCACTGCCCGAGTGCCTCCCGCAACTCGCGCTCGGTGACCCATCCGTGCCAGGCGATCTCCGACGGATCGGGCGCGAGCACCTCGGTGACCACGGCTTCGTGCAGCCCCAGCCAGTAGGGACTGATCAGCCCGTCACACAAGAACTTGAAGAGGAACCGCACCGGCGCCCGGGCGCCCAGTTCCTCGGTGAGTTCACGCGCTGCCGCCTCCTCGTACGACTCCCCGACCTCCGCGGCGCCGCCGATCAGCCAGTTGTACTGCCCCGGAAACCGGGACACGCCCTCCTGTCTCCGATGTACGAGGATGCGGCCCTCCGGATCACGGCAGACGGTCGTCGCGACACGGTGCAGCCAGTGCCTCTCGATGGCCTCGCTCCGCTCCACCACGCCGAGCACGCGATCCCGCTCGTCCACCCGCTCCACCAGTTCACTCATGGCCCCACGATCGCAGCGGGGCGTCCGGCTCGGTCCTGGTCGAGGACGGCGAGACCCCCGAGGAGGCAGCCGCCCGCGAGGTCCTGGAGGAGACAGGCTGGCGCCCGGGCCTCATCAAGCCCCTCATCTACGCCGAGCCGGCCAAAGGCATCACATCGAGTGGGTCCCCCTCGCAGAGATCCGCGGCATGATCGACCGCCGCGAGATCGTGAGCAGCGGATCGCTGGTGGGCCTGCTGCACCTGCTCCTGGACGAAGCGACTCGCTGACCGATGCCTGCCCCGTAGCTACACCGGCCGCCGCGAGTGCCGGTTCGACCGGCGGCGCACGGTGAAGAAGCAGGCGAGCATGCCAAGCCCCCAGGCGATCAAGAGAGCGCCCCACAGCGGCATGGTCACCATCGGTACGAGAAGACGGATCTCGACACTCGTGCGGTTCTCGAAGATGAAGACCAGAGCGACCGCGGTGATCAGAACGAACGGTATGAAGCGGCGGACGCCGGGGCGGGAAAGGAACGGCGGGTGCGCCTTGTGATCTGGGCTGGTCTGGGCCATGGGGTGCCTCTCCCTCACGTTGCCCCTGGCTCCAGCGTCCCCTTTCAGCACGTAACCCGCCACTTTCAGCACGTAACCCGCCACCGAAACGCCAGAGGCCCCGGATCGCTCCCGGGCCTCTGAATCTATGTGCACTCGGCAGGGGCAGCCACGGAAGAGACAATCCAGACGAGCCGTCTCTTTGGAGATCCCACCCCTGCCCACGCCCGGTCATGCCCGATCAGGACGAGGACAGCGGCATGTCGGCCGGTGCATGGATCGGCATCGGCGCCGCGGTCCTGGTCGTGGTGGGCGGTGCCGTCTACTTCGCACGCCGCCGGGCTGGCGCCCAGCAGTAAGAGCAAGGAGGTGGATCGGCCCCTTCGCCACTCGGTCGCCGCAAAGGGCGCCGGGCAGAGGGGGCCGTCCGCAAGCTGACCGGCACCCGGTGCTCTGGCAGGTCAGTCGTGCGGGGCCTGTCCGCTGACCCGGTGGTCGGCGTGGCTCAGCGCCTCCATCACGAGCCGTCGCAGATGCCCGTCGCGCAGGCGGTAGTAGACGTGCCGCCCATCGCGCCGTGTCTCCACCAGTCCCGCCAGCCGCAGCTTCGCGAGGTGCTGGCTCACCGCTGTCCGGGACGCCTCGCATCGCTCGGTCAGTGAGCCGACGTCCGACTCCCCCTGGGCGATCAGCCAGAGCAGGTGCAGTCGAGTCACGTCGGAGAGCATCGCGAACACCTCGGTCGCCTCCGCGAGACGCGCGCTGTCCGGGGGGCGCAGATGCGCACCGGGTGCAGTTGGCATGGACTCGCGAGCAGGCATGCACACAGCGTAGAGGCCGGAATGAGCCGACGTCGCCGCCCACGGGCCAATCCAGAATCTATATGTGCACAAGTGCGCACCTATGGATACAGTGAGAGGTGGCCGCGCCCGCCTCCGACCCGCCGAGGATCGCTGCATGCTCTCCGTCCTGCGCAACCGCACGTACCGGCACCTCTTCACCGCCCAGGTGATCGCCCTGGTCGGCACCGGCCTGGCCACGGTCGCGCTCGGTCTGCTGGCGTACGACATCGCCGGCGCCGACGCGGGATCGGTCCTCGGCACCGCATTGGCGATCAAGATGGTGGCGTACGTGGCGCTCGCACCGGCCATCGGCGCGGTCGCCGACAGGCTGCCACGCCGGGCACTGATGGTCGGCGCGGACCTCATCCGGGCCGCGGTGGCGCTGACCCTGCCGTTCGTGGACCAGGTGGGGCAGGTGTATGTCCTGATCTTCCTGCTCCAGTCGGCATCGGCCGCGTTCACGCCGACGTTCCAGGCGGTCATCCCGGACGTGCTGCCCGCCGAGCGCGACTACACGCGGGCACTGTCGCTGTCCCGCCTCGCCTACGACACGGAGAGCCTGTTCAGCCCGGCGCTCGCCGCCGCCCTGCTGTCGCTGATGACCTACAACTGGCTGTTCCTGGGCACCGTGGCGGGCTTCCTGGCTTCGGCGGTTCTTGTCGTCTCGACGATCCTGCCGAAGCAAGTCGTCCCCGTGCCGCGCCGCGGCAGCGCGTATGCCAAGGCCCACAGGCACCCGTCTGTTCTTCACCAGCCCTCAGCTGCGCGCCCTGCTCGCCCTGGACCTCGCGGTCGCGGCGGCGGGTGCGATGGTCACCGTCAACACCGTCGTCTACGTCCGCGACGAGCTGGATCGCGGCGCGGCCGACGTGTCGCTCGCGCTCGGCGCGTACGGCGGGGGTTCGATGGTCGCCGCCTTGCTGCTGCCCCGAGTTCTCGACCGGGTCTGCGACCGCACGGTGATGTTGCGCGGCGCTCTGCTGCTCCCGCTCGTCTTCACTGCACTCGGCGGGCTCACGGCAGTCGGCGGCGACACCTGGCGCTGGCCCGCGCTGCTGCTGACCTGGGCGGCCTTCGGCGCTCTCAGTTCGATGGTGCTCACTCCGACCGGCCGACTGATCCGCCGCTCAACCCCGCCCGAGGCGCGCACCGCTGCCTTCGCGGCGCAGTTCTCCCTCTCGCACAGTTGCTGGCTGCTGACGTATCCGCTGGCGGCTGGCTCGGCGCGGCCGCCGGCCTGCAGTCGGCGGTGGCGGCACTGGGCCTGATCACCCTCACGGCCGGGCTTGCGGCGGTGCGGCTGTGGCCGGCGCAGGAGCCGGGCCCTGTCGAGGATGAGCACAGCGACCTCCACGCGGACCATCCACACCTTGTGGATGCCATACGCATACGGGGCGCCTGGCGGCACAGCCATCACTCCCTGACCGACGGGCTTCACGCCCACCGGTGAGGAGCAGCGGCCGATGGCTCTCCAGCCCCTCGGCGGCCATCCCCCCGATCAGACCCGGGCAATCAGCGCATACCGTTCGTCGCTGACCGGGTGCCCCCACAAGCCGGGCTTGTCGCTGAGGTCTTCCACGCGTAGGTCGACCACCAAGGGCCGGACGGCAGCGGCCAGGTCTTCGGCGGCGATGCCGCGATGCCAAGGCAGGGTCTCAGCTCCCGCTACATAGGGCCGCCCGGTCTGACCGGCCTCCCGCCACCGGCCCTCGACCAGGATCAGCGTGCCACCCGTACGAAGCCGTGAGATCCAGGCCCGCAGTGCGGAGTCGGGGTCGGGCAGGGTCCACAACAGGTGGCGTGACAGGACGACGTCGAAGCTGTCCTGCTCGGTGGGCGGGTTGGCGGCGTCACCCACCAGGAAGCGTCCCTCAAGGCCCGCCGCCATGAACTTGCCCCGGGCCTGATCGACCATCCTCGGGGCGAGGTCCACCCCGGTGACCCGATACCCGGCCTCGGCCAGGAGGCGGGAGAGCGACCCGGTGCCACACCCCACGTCGAGGACGTCCGCGGCAGTGGGCGGCATCCAGGCGTCCAGGCACGCCTTCCACGCTTTTCGGGTCGTCTCATGGCGCAGGCCGTGGTCCGGCTCGTCGTCGAAGGCGTCGGCGGCAGCGTCCCAATACGCGCTGATAGCGGCAGAGTTCGTCATGCGGCCGATCCTGTCAGCCGGCACTGACATCGTCGGCTCTCGGAACCGGAGCTTCGGCGCCACGCACGGACGCCAGTGTCGAACAACGCCTCGACGGCCAGACTTCCCCGGCTGGATCGCGATGCCGGGGTCCGTGCCGGCCCGCCCCCTGCTCACCGAGGAGTGCAGCGTAGTCACCTACGATCACAGCCCGACGCGCTGGCCTCGCACGCCCGCCAACCGGCTCAGAGCCTCTGAACGCCCCAGAAGCCGGCGATCAGCACGACGATCACGGCCGCCACCAACCAGACGGCCAGGCCGACACGACGCACCCACGGGCTCACACCGTATTGATTCCCGCAGTCCTCGCCACCACACCGCGGGGAGGACGATCCGCTACAAGATCGAGACGATGCCCAGAAACGCCAGAGGCCCCGGATCTCTCCGGGGCCTCTGATCTATGTGCACTCGGCAGGATTCGAACCTGCAACCTTCTGATCCGTAGTCAGATGCTCTATCCGTTAAGCTACGAGTGCTTGTTCTGTTTTATCGCCGCTCTCGGGCCTTCCGGCTCGCTCGCGGCGACAGGAAGAACATTACATGACTGCCGCCGCCATGTGAAATCCGTTTGCCGTACCCCTTGTGAGCTGCGGAAACGGCTGTTCCGGCCGGTACGACAGCGAAGCCCCGGTCGGGTGACCGGGGCTTCGTGATCAGGTGCGGAGGCGGAGGGATTTGAACCCTCGATGGGCTTTAAGACCCAAACCGCATTAGCAGTGCGGCGCCATAGACCGGACTAGGCGACGCCTCCACGCAGCATCCTCCCGCGCGAGCGCGAGTCGGTGCTTGCCGATGATGACACAGTCGAGCGCCGTGTCACCAATCGCCCCCCACGGTACTAGGCGGGAAGGTCGCAGGGCAAAAGCCTTACCGGGCTGTCGCGCAACGTCCCGGGGCGCGCCGCGTTAGTCAGGGCATGTCGACTGCCATTTCCCGGGCCACGGCCCGAACCGCGCCCCGGACCACCCCCCGCCCCGGTCTGCGGCGCCTCGTCCTCGGTGCCGCCGCCTCCGTCGCCGCCCTCGGTTCACTGGCCGCGGTGTCCCCGGCCGCGTACGGCCAGGCCGGGCTCGGCGACGGCAGGAGCAAGGAACGGGATCACCTCACCATCACCGTGCGGAACGCGGGCGGCGGGGCCGACGGGACCTTCGAGCTGTACTGCGGACCCGACGGCGGCAGCCATCCCGACCCGCGCGGCGCCTGTGCCGCCCTGGAGCGGGACACACGGTGGGGGCAGGAGGTCTTCGCTCCCGCCCCGAAGGGCGGCTTCTGCACCATGCAATACGGCGGGCCGGCCACCGCTCACGTCACCGGCACCTGGGCCGGGCGCTCCGTCGACGCCACGTACGACCGCCGTGACGGCTGCCAGATCTCCCGCTGGGACCGGCTCGTGCCGCTTCTGCCGGACATGGGGGCTGGGCGAGGCGCCTGAGTCCCCGCATCGACTCCCGCATCGACTCCTGCATCGACTCGTCCGTATCTCGTCCGGATTTCGCCCCTCCGCGCCCTCTATCCCGCCGGTCCGGCAAAAGGTACAGAAACACCGCCGTCGTAAAGGTCCCGCGAAGGTCCCGCGACGTCGTCGCAGGAGGGCGGGCGTTTGACGGTTACTCGGTCGTCAGTTCGGGGTCACTTGCTCGTGCGACCTCGCTCTCATCCGGCGTCGCGAGCGCAACCGCAACCCTTAGACTCCCTCGCGTGACACGCTGCGGGACGGTTGGCAAGATGGCCCGAGCGGTCGGCAAGGTGCGGTAACAGGGAGGAAGCGTCTCGTGAGCAGCAGGCCATCCCGAGGCGCTGCTCGCCTCGCAGCCATACTGGATGCGCTTCCCGACGCGTTGGTGCTGGTCAATGCCAACGGGACGGTCGTCAACGCCAACACCATCGCCCTGGAGGCCTTCGAGACTCCGGGCACCGCTCTGGTGGGGCGCGGGCTGCTCGATCTGCTGCCGCAGTTCGACTCCAAGCTCATCCCCGGCTCCATGCGACGGCCGGAGCATCTCGATCCGCATGCCCGGACCAAACCGACCCGGATGATCGCCCGCAGGACGGACGGAACCGAGTTCCCCGTCGAGGTCACCAGTGCGAATCTGGAGAACGGGCAGCAGGCCTACGACGGTTACGGCTACACCGGCGACGAGCTGCTCATGCTCGTCGTGCGTGACTTGTCCGGGACCGTGGACACCGAGGCCGAGCTCGCGCGGTCGCAGCGGCAGACCGAGATGATTCTGCGGGCCGCGTCCGAGGGCGTCGTCGGGACCGATACCGACGGGCGGATCGTGCTCGTCAATCCGGCCGCCGCTCAGATACTGGGTTTCCGGGCCAGCGATCTCGGTGGGCGTGAACTGCACGACCTCGTGCTGCACTCGCGTGCCGACGGGTCGAGCTTCCCGTACGAGGAGTCGCCGCTCGCCGACACCCTGCGCTCCGGGCGCAAGCACCGGGTGCGCGGGCAGGTGCTGTACGCCAAGGACGGCGGCAAGGTGCCGGTCGATCTGACGACCGCGCCCGTGCGGGACGGCGACCAGCTCGTCGGCGCCGTGATGACCTTCACCGACCGGCGGCCGTACGACGCGGTCGTCGAGGAGAAGGAAGCGGCGGCCAAGCGCCACGAGGAAGAGCTGGAGCGGGTCGCCGAGGAGCACGCCTCCGAGCTGACCGCGCTGCGCCAGCGGCACGTCACCGAGCTGGAGGAGCTGAGCGAGCGGCACGCCGAGGAACTCGGCGCGAACGAGGATCGGTACGCCGCGCTCGGGGAGCGGGAGAAGGACCGGTACGAGGCGCTCGCCGCCCGGCACGAGCAGTTGCTGACCCTGCTGGGGCGGTCGCTGCGCGGGCCGCTCGAGGAACTGCGCCGCGAGCTGGCCGCGCTGGCCTCCGACGACGCCGGGCAGCTGTGGCCCGAGGCCAACCAGGTGCTGCATCACCTGTCCGCCGGCTATTCGCGGATCACGACACTGATCGACAACGTCCTCGGCTACCAGCGGCTCGACACGGGCAGCGAGAACATCGCCCGTACGAAGGTGATGCTGGACGCCGTCGTCGCCTCCGGGGTCGACGGGGCCGTCGAGCTCATCGGGCCCGGGCGGGTGCAGTTCGCCGTGCACGCGCCGCCCATCGAGGCCGAGGTCGATCCCCGGCTGCTCGCCACCGCCCTCGCGCATCTGGTCGCGGACGTGGCGGGGGTCGACGCGACCGGCAACACACCCCTGTCGGCGGGCGGTTATCTGGACAACACCGTCGTGGTGGCGGCGGCGCAGCGCGGCGAGGTCGTACGCATCGAGGTGCGCGGGCCGTACGCCGGTGGCGACACCGTGCACGAGCCGATCGTGCGGGGGATCGTCCGGGCTCATGGCGGCGTGCTGCAGACGCATGACGTGCCAGGGATGAGCGGGAGCGCGTACGTCCTCGAGGTGCCGATCGGGGGCGGGGCCGGGGCCGTTGCCGCGGATGCGGCCGCCCAGGCAGTGGACGAGGGCGTTCCCGGGGCCTCCGATGAGCAGACCTTTGGCGGGGGGCGGCGCCGGGCGCGGCGGTCCTCCACCGATGCCTTCCTGGACGGGGATGTTCCAGCTGAGGGCGACGAGGCTGATGGGCCCGGTGGGTCCGGTGGTGCTACCGGGCGGCGCAGGAGGCGGGCCGCCGGGGAACCGGCCGCTCTTCCGGCGCCGGCTTCCGGTGAGGGTGCCGGCTCGGGCGGTACCGGGCGGCGGCGCGGGCGTCCTGCCGAGGGCGCCGCTGCGGAGGCCGTCGCCGCGGGGGCCGTCGGGAGTGCCGTCCAGGGTGTCGCCGAGGGGGCCGTCGTCACGGCCGCCGAGCATGCGGCCGGGACCGCCGCCGTGGGTACGGGGCTTGGCGGGACCGTTCCGCCGCAGGGCGTGCCCGACGCCTCCGGACAGCGGGCCCGGCGGGAACCCGGTGAGCAGCGGGCGCTGCCGCCGGCGCTGCCCGCGCCGTCCGGTGACGCCGGCTCCGGTGCGGCCGATGCGGCACCGGGACAGGCCCAGCAGCCGACCGGGCGTCGGCGGCGTGCGCTGGCCGCCGCCAACGAGCGGGCAGCGCAGCAGGCCGCCGCGGGGCCGCGTCCGGTGTTCGCCCTGCCGCCGGCCGAGGCCGATCAGACGACCCCGGACGAACCGGCCCACCAGGGGGTTCAGTCCGGACAGACCGACCAGGGGCAGGAGGCCGTGGCGGTTGCCGCGGCTGCCGCCTCCGGTGACGGGGTGGCCGAGGAAGGGCGGCACGACGCCGTACCGCACGACCAGTCCGCCGATCACACCCCGCCGCAGCCGCATCCCACGAGTGCGCCGACGGGCCGTCGGCGGCGGGCCGTGGTGCCGCAGCAGGGCCAGGGGGCCGCGGTGCAGGCGCCCGGTGCGGCGGGTGCCGTACCGGCGGGTTCTGTACCGGCTGCTGCCGTACCGCCTGGTTCCGTGGCTGCGAGTCCCGGGCAGGGGGTTCCCGCGCAGCAGGACGCCGCCGGTCAGGTCCCGCCGGGGCAGGGCGCGCCCGTCCAGGCCGGGGTGGCCGCTGCCCAGGGCGCGCCGGGTGCGGCCGTGCCGCCGCAGCAGGGCAACGCCGTTCAGCCCCAGGGGAACACCCCCCAGGGAAATGCCCCGCAGGGCGTGTCCCTCCCCGTGCAGGGCGGGCTCGGGCACAGCGTGCAGGCGGCCCTCCCGGGGCAGGCGCTGCAGCCTCCGGCCCAGGGCGCGCGGCCCCTGCCGCAGCAGGGCGTCGCCGCACCGGCGCAGCAGCCCTCCGCCGGGCAGCCGCTCCCCGCCGAGGCCGCCCCGGGGCAGGGAACACCGGCCCAAGGCACCCCGACTCAGGGCACTCCCGCCCAGGGAACCCCGGCTCAGGGGACCCCGGCTCAGGGGACCCCGGCTCAGGGGACCCCGGCTCAGGGCGGCACCCCCGCCCCCCAGCCCTGGCCCGCCGCCGACGACGACAGCGCGGGGGCCGGTTTCGCCGTACCGCCGAACGGCACACCCCCTAAGGCCCCACAGCCGAACACCCCGGCTCCGGGCACCCCGGTCCCGAACACCCCGGCTCCGGGCACCCCGGTCCCGGGCACTCCAGCCCCGGGCACCCCGTTGCCGCCGGAGGGCGCGGCGCAGGCGCAGCGGGCGGCCCAGCCGTTGCCAGCGGAGGCCTCGGCGCCCGTCGATCCGAACTCGACGCAGGGGCGGGCGATCAGCGTGCGGACGCTGGGGCAGGGCGTGCCGTTCAACCGGCAGGCAGCCCAGGTCCAGCAGCCGCCGGCCATGTCCGTCCCCCTGCCGACGGCGACGCCTCCCCCGCACCAGCCGGGCGGATCGGGCCGGCGCCGCAAGCTCGGCACACCGCCCGACCCGGCCACGCGTACCGATCAGGCCACGCGTACGGAATCGGCGTCCCGCCCGGAGCAGGGTCCGCGCCCCGAGCAGGGTCCGCGCCCCGAGCAGGCAGCGCGTCCTGAGCAGGCCGCGCGCCCGCATCCGACGAGCGAGGCGACACCCCCGCCGGTCGCCGCCCAGGCGCCCGCGCCCGTTCCGGCGCAGCCGTCCCTCGCCGGTCAGTCCCGGCTCGCGCAGCTGACCGAGGGCGGCGGTCGGTCGTACGCCATAGGCGCTCCCGACGAGAACGCCGCCGAAGGGCCCGAGCCGCTGGACGGGCCCGGGGGTGCCGTCGAGGTGGCCGATCCGCCGCGGCCGCAGCCGATGGACGACGAGTTGCCGCCGGAGCCGCTGGACAACCCGCGGCGGCTGCTGGTGTGGCCCGCGCCGGACGTCAGCACCCAGCAGGCGCTGAGCGACCGTGGCTACCGGCCGGTGATCGTGAACTCGCGCGAGGAGGTCAACGCGCAGATCGCGGCGTTCCCCGCCGCGCTGTTCGTCGACCCGCTGACCGGGCCGATCACCCGTACGGCGCTGCAGTCGCTGCGCCAGGCCGCCGTGGCCGCGGAGGTGCCGGTCCTCGTGACGGCCGGGCTCGGACAGGCCTCGCGGGACGCGGCCTACGGTGCCGATCCGGCCGTGCTGCTGAAGGCGCTGGCCCCGCGCGACAGTGAGCAGCACCCGCCGCGGGTGCTGCTGATCGAGGAGCACGCGGAGATCGCGCTGGCGCTGACGGCGACGCTGGAGCGGCGCGGGATGCAGGTCGCGCGGGCCGCGAGCGACGCGGACGCGGTGACGCTGGCGAGCGACTTCCGGCCGAACCTGGTCGTGATGGACCTGATGCAGGTGCACCGGCGACAGGCCGGGTTCGCCGGGATCATCGACTGGCTGCGCGCGAACGGGCAGCTGAACCGCACCCCGCTCGTCGTCTACACGGCCGCCGTCGACCAGGCCGACCTGCCGCGGCTGGCCTCCGGGGAAACGGTGCTGTTCCTCGCGGAGCGGTCCACCAGCGGCGAGGTGCAGACCCGGATCGTCGAGCTGCTGAGCAGGATCGGGACCAACTGAGCCAGGGACCGGCCGGCCGGTCCTACCGGGCCGTCAGCCTGCGCGCGGCCTCCTTGACCGACGCGCGCAGGCGGTCTTGGGCGTCCTCGCCGTCGCCGACCAGGATGCGCCGCATCTGCGGGACGACGGCGGTCCAGTTGGCCAGGGCGGTCAGCAGGAACAGCAGGTCGGCCGCCGGGACGGCGTCCGTGATGACGCCCCGGTCCTGGCCGTCCCGGAGGGCGGCGACCTTGCGGACGTAGTGCTTCTGGCGGGCGGACTCGTGAGGCAGTTCGGCGCTGCCGTACTCCAGGCCCTCCCAGAAGAGCAGGCGCAGCAGCTCCGGGTGGGCTGCGTGGTAGTCCATGACGCGGTCGATCCAGCTCTCGATGTCGTCCGGGTCGACCGGGACGTCCTCGGCGACATGCAGCATCTTCTTCTCGAGGACGATCGCGAACAGCTCCGCCTTGTTGCCGAAGTAGGCGTAGATCAGCTGCTTGTTGGCCTTCGCCTCGGCGGCGATGCGGTCGATGCGGGCGCCGGCGATGCCGTGCCGGGCGAACTCGGCGACCGCCGCCTCGAAGATCCGGGCCTTGGTGGCCTCGGGGTCCCTTGGTGCCATGGGGGAGAGGGTAGCGCGCCGAGTAACCAACCGTTTGGTTGACAGGGAATCGAAGGGCGGCTCACACTGTTGCCTCGTTATCCAACCAACCAGTTAGTTGTTAGAGCGGACTCCAAGCCCGACTCCACGCCCGATTCCAAGCCCGACTCCAAGCAGACTCCGAGGAGTCCCCTTCCATGCCGTCAGCGACCACGACCACGTCCCGCCGGACCGGCCAGGCCCAGGCCCCCCTGCGGCAGGCGCGTACGCCCGCCCCCGGCCTCTTCCTCACCCTGATCGCCGTGTGCAGCGCGGTCACCGCCGCCAACATCTACCTCGCCGCACCACTGCTCTCGCTCATGGCCCGCGACTTCGGCTCGGCCCCCTCGGCCGTCGCCTGGATCGCCTCGGTCGCCCAGCTCGGCTACGCGGTCGGCCTGCTGTTCTTCGCCCCGCTGGGCGACACCGCGAACCGGCGCCGGCTGGTCGCCGGGCTCACGCTCGTCACCACCCTCGCGCTGGGCGCCAGTGCGGCCGCCCCGGGCATCACCGCCCTCGCGGTCGCCATGTTCGTCGCCTCGGCCACGACCGTCATCCCCCAGTTGCTCGTCCCGCTGGTCGCCGAACGCGCCCCCGCCGACCGGCGTGCCCGTCATGTCGCGGCCGTCATCGCGGGCCTGTTCACCGGCATCGTCGGGGCCCGGGTCCTGGGCGGACTGGCCGGGCAGGCCTTCGGCTGGCGCTGGGTGTTCGCTGGTGCGGCCGTGCTCACCCTCGTCCTGGGGCTCGCGACCGCGCTCGTCCTGCCGTCGCGGCGGCGGCGGGAAGGCCCGCTGTTCGGCGGACTCGCCGCGCTGCCCTCCGTGCTGCGCCACTCGCCCGATCTGTGGCGGGCGTGCCTGCGGCAGGCCGGGATGTTCGGCGCGTGGAGCGCGCTGTGGACCGCGCTCTCCCTGCTGCTGACCGGGCCCGCGTACGGGCTGTCCACCGCGACCGCGGGTCTCTTCGGGCTCTTCGGGCTGACGGCGAGTGCGGTGGCTCCGCTGGCGGGCGGGTTCGTGGACCGGTTCGGCGCGGGGCGTGTCGTGCGGTCCGCGTATCTGCTCGCGGCGGTGTCCGTGCCGCTGTTCTGGCTGGGCGGGCATGCTCTGGCCGCGCTGTTCGCCGCCGCGATCGCGATCCACGCGGCGCTCGTCGCCTCCCACGTCGCCAACCAGACCCTGGCCCTGACCACCACGTCCACCCCGGCCACCGCCAACACCGCCTATGTGGTCGCCGGCTTCGCGGGCGGCGCCGCCGCCTCGGCTCTCGGCGGGGCCGCCTTCAGCCACTTCGGCTGGGGCGGGGTGTGCGCGGTGGCGGGGGTGTGGCTGGTGCTGGGGTGGGGGCTGACCTCGGCTCGGCGGTGAGGCGATGCCGAAGGGCGAGAACGCGGGACGAGAACGTGGGGCGCCGGACGGGCAGATGGACTCCCCGCGGGTGAAAGAGCCGCGGATAGCCGCACGCCGAGGTGGACATGATCGTCTTGTGCGTCGGGAACCGTGACCCTGAGCAGGATCGTTTCGGAGGACTGGGCCGCCGTCCACACCTGGGCGGGTCTGGCCGAGGCCTGCCGGTATCAGCCGTGGGGGCCGAACACGCCGGACGAGACGCGGGAGTTCGTGGCGGGCGCGGTCGCCGCCTGGTCGGACAGCCCCCAGCGCCGGTTCCCCTGTGCGGCCCGCCTGGGGCGGGAGGTGGTGGGGATGGGGGAACTGCGGGTGCGCAGCGCACCCCAGCGCCAGGGCGAGATCTCCTACATCGTGCATCCGCGCGTATGGGGGCGGGGCATCGGGACGGAGATCGGGCGCTGCTTCTCGCGCACGCTGCGGCTTCATCGCGTCCATGCCACCTGCGACCCGCGGAATCTCGGCTCCGCGCGGGTGCTGGCCAAGCTCGGCATGACGCTGGAGGGACGCCTGCGGCACACCCAGCTCCTCCGCGACGGCTGGCGGGACTCGCTGGTCTTCAGCGTGCTCGAGGACGAATGGAGCGCCGTGCGGGGGGTGAGCCCCTGGCAGGTGGCCAGGGGCTCCGGGGTGCTCGGCGGGATCAGCCGAGCCTGGTGATGTCTAGGTCGCCCCGATACTGCCTTCGCAACACCTTCTTCAAGAACCTTCACTGAACACTCCTGTTCTGCGCTAGCCTCACGACAGCGATCAACACAGGTCAGGCATGCCGCCAGCCGTGTGTACGGCGCCCGTTCGGGTGCGGAGGGGGTTCGAGGTGGTCGTGAAGCTCGGGGGGTACGCCCGGATCAGCCTCGACAAGGACGGCGAAGAGCTGGGCGTCCAGCGCCAGCGCCACGACTACCGGCAGGTTGCCGGGGTGCGCCCTGGGTGGGAGGTGGCGCGCGACTACATCGACAATGACGTAAGCGCCTTCAAGCGCAACGTGGTTCGCCCCGAATTCGAACGGCTGCTTGTCGACCTCCAGTCGGGCGTCATAGACGGTGTGATCGCCTACGACCTCGACCGGTTGGCCCGACAGCCGCGCGACCTTGAACGGCTGATCGACGTATTCGAGGAGCGTCCGGAACTCGTCTTCTGCACGGTCACGAACGATATTGACCTGTCGACATCAGACGGGCGCACGATGGCGCGCGTCATGGTGGCGTTCGCCAACAAGGCCAGCGCCGATACGGGTAGGCGCATCGCTCGAAAACACCGCGAACTCGCGGACGCCGGGAAGAACGGCGGCGGCTTCCCGCCGTTCGGCTGGAAGGCCGACCGGATCACCCTTGCCCCGGAACAGGCCGCGCTGATCACGAAGGCTCATGACGACCTGTTGGCCGGGACGCGGCTTTCAACGATCCATAGGGAGTGGCAGGAGAAAGGAATCCAGTCCTCACGAAACACAGGAAAGCCGATCTCTCGCGTTGCCCTAAAGAGCATTCTCACCAATCCTCGATTGGCCGGCTTCCGAGCTGTGAAGGGACAGAAGCACATCGGCCCGGACGGCAAGCCCGTCATGGGAGTCTGGGAGCCGATCTGCACTCCCGAAAAGCTTGACGCCGTCGTCGCCGTTCTTCAGGGCATCAAGTCGCAATTCAAGACTTCCAACATGACTAACAACCACAAGTACTTGCTCAGCGGCATCCTCCGGTGCTCCGAGTGCGGGACACGCATGCTGGCGAACATACGCTCTTCCTGGAAAGAAGGAAGCAAAGGGAGCCGATTTTTCTACCGCTGCCCGGCCACTCAGGACGGCGGCTGCGGAAAAGTGTCCCGCGCTGGTGAGCCGATGGACAAGCACATCATCAATCTCATTCACGACGCTGAGGCAAGAATGAAGACACCTGCACATGGCGCAGTTGAGTGGCCGGGATCTGCCCGACTGGCGGAAGTAGGACTGGAGATCAGTGAACTGATCTCCGCCATGAACTCGAAGCGCATCTCTGCGGCTACCGCTATCGCCATGCTGGAGCCTCTGGAGAAGGAACGTGATGAGCTGGAGTACGAGCGCGACAGGCACACCGTCGAGCAAGTCAAAGCCTCTGCCGCCGTCGTGGACCTGTCTGAGGAGTTCGAGCGTCTGCCGATTGAACGACAGCGCGCCGTGATCATGAAGCACGTACGGGCCGTCATGGTGCACCCGGCGGGACGAGGAGCCCGTAAGTTCAATCCCGACTTGCTGGACGTTGTGTGGGCTGCCTAGCCGACGCTGAAACCCGAAGAGGCCCCTGCGGTGAACGCCGGGGCCTCTTCGTCTGCTCGCCGTTTCGGCTGCACCTGTAAGCAAGGAACCGCCAGGTCAGCCGAGCTTGGTGATGTCGAGCTGACCCAACCTATGTGCTTCGCGAATCTTTTTCTTGTCGAACTTCCCGACGCTCGTCTTCGGGACCGCCTCGATGACCGTCCAGCGCTCCGGGAGCTGCCACTTGGCGATGTGGCCCTCGTCGGCGAGGAAGGCGCGCAGGGTCTCGAAGGTGGCGGTGGCGCCCTCCTTGAGGACGACCGTGGCCAGGGGGCGCTCGCCCCACTTCTCGTCGGGAACGGCGACGACGGCCGCCTCGGCCACCTCGGGATGGGCCATCAGCGCGTTCTCCAGATCCACCGACGAGATCCACTCGCCGCCGGACTTGATGACGTCCTTGGCCCGGTCGGTGAGGGTGAGGTAGCCGTCGGGGGAGATGGTCCCCACGTCGCCCGTCTTGAGCCAGCCGTCCTCGCTGAACTTGTCGGCGGGGCGGAGCGGGTCGGCGTCCGGGCCGTTGTAGTAGGCGCCGGCGATCCACGGGCCGCGTACCTCCAGCTCACCGGCCGACTCGCCGTCCCAGGGGAGGCGTTCGCCGCCGGGGCCGGTCAGGCGGCCCTCGACACCGGCCGGGAAGCGGCCCTGGGTGAGCCGGTAGGCGAGCTCCTCCGCCGTGCCGACCACACTGGCCGGGGGGCGGGCGATCGTGCCGAGCGGGGACGTCTCCGTCATGCCCCAGGCGTGGCAGACCCGCATGCCCAGCTTGTCGAAGGCCTCCATGAGGGAGGGCGGGCAGGCCGCGCCGCCGATGGTGACCTGGCCGAGGAAGGAGACGTCACGCGGGTTCGCGGTCAGCTCGGCGAGCAGGCCCTGCCAGATGGTGGGGACGGCGGCCGCGTGGGTGGGCTTCTCGCTCTCGATCATCGCGGCGAGCGGAGCGGGCTGGAGGAAGCGGTCCGGCATCAGCATGTTCACGCCGGTCATGAAGGTCGCGTGCGGCAGACCCCACGCGTTCACATGGAACTGGGGCACGACGACCAGCGAGGTGTCCTCGTCGGTCAGGCCCATCGACTGGGCCATGTTGACCTGCATGGAGTGCAGATAGATGGAGCGGTGGCTGTAGACCACGCCCTTGGGGTCGCCGGTGGTGCCGGAGGTGTAGCACATGGCGGCGGCCTGGCGTTCGTCCAGCTCGGGCCAGTCGTACGACGTCGGCTTCCCGGCGATCAGGTCCTCGTACTCGTGCACCCGCGCGGTGGCGTCCGCGAGCAGGGAGCGGTCCCCGGGGCCGGTGACGACCACGTGCTCGACCGTCTTCAGGTGCGGGAGCAGCGGGGCGAGCAGGGGGAGCAGCGAACCGTTGGCGATGATCACACGGTCGGCGGCGTGGTTGACGATCCAGGCCAGCTGCTCGGGCGGAAGGCGGAGGTTCAGGGTGTGCAGGACCGCGCCCATGGACGGGATCGCGAAGTAGGCCTCCACATGCTCCGCGTTGTTCCAGGCGAGCGTCGCGACCCGTTCGTCGCCGGCGACGCCGAGGTCCTCCCGGAGCGCGTGGGCAAGCTGGGCGGAGCGGGCGCCGATCTCCGCGAAGGAGCGGCGGTGCGGCTCGTCCTCACCGGTCCACGTGGTCACCTGCGATGTCCCGTGGATCGTGGACCCGTGGGTCAGGATCCTCGAGATCAACAGCGGTACGTCCTGCATCGTGCTCAGCACGGCGTCCTCCCGGGGCGACATTGCCTACGCGGTGGTAAAGGTTGCGCTGATTCTGCGCACATACCACGCGGTATGTCACTAGGACCGGGCGATCGATCACATCACGCCAAGCGGACCGAGGGGTTCAGCGGCGGCCGAGGCGGCCTGCGCGGCAGGGCTCACTGGCGGACAAGTCCCAGATCAGCGTCCTCGCGGAGCTTTCCCAGCGCGCGTGAGACGGCCGACTTCACCGTGCCCACCGAGACACCGAGCACCTCGGCCGTCTGGACCTCGCTCAGGTCCTCGTAGTACCTGAGGACCACCATCGCCCGCTGCCGGGCGGGCAGCCGCATGATCGCCCGCCACATCGCGTCGCGCAGCGCCTGCTGCTCGGCCGGGTCGTCGCGGCCGGTCACCGGCTCCGGCTCGGGCATCTCGTCGCAGGCGAACTCGTCGACCTTGCGCTTGCGCCACTGCGACGTCCGCGTGTTCAGCAGCGCCCGGCGCACATAGCCGTCGAGGGCGCGGTGGTCCTCGATCCGCTCCCAGGCGACGTACGTCTTGGTGAGCGCGGTCTGCAACAGGTCCTCCGCGTCGCTCGGGTTACCGGTGAGCGAGCGGGCGGTACGCAGCAGCACCGGCTGGCGGGCCCTGACGTACGACGAGAACGACGGGTACGGGAGGGTCTGCGCCGCTGGTGCAGCGGCCCTCGACGCGCTGGTGCAGACGAGTGTGGTCATGGCTCAACGCTATGAGCGGGCCAGGTCGAGCGGATCGGCCGCAGGTCCCGAAGCGGGGTCCCCCTCAGGTTGTAGGGGTAGGGCCCGTTGCACCTCCTACAGGTGGAGCGGCGGGACCGGGGTACTGCGGGTTGTCCCCTGCGGGTCGGCGGTGAGTACGAGTCCCGACGTGGGCACGCCCGTCCCCGCCGTCACCAGGACCCGTTCCGCTCCGGGGATCGGGTTCACCGCCGTCCCCCTGATCTGCCGGACGGCCTCCGCGACCCCGTTCATCCCGTGCAGATACGCCTCCCCCAGCTGTCCCCCGTGTGTGTTGAGCGGCAGGCGCCCCTCGGCCACGAAGCCGGGGGCCTCGCCGGGGCCGCAGAAGCCGAACTCCTCCAGCTGCGTCAGCACGAACGGCGTGAAGTGGTCGTAGAGGATCCCCACGTCGATGTCGGCCGGTGCGAGTCCGGAGGTCCGCCACAGCTGCCGGGCCACCACCGCCGTCTCGGGCAGGCCGGTCAGGTCGTCGCGGTAGAAGCTGGTCATCTGCTCCTGCGCGCGTCCCGCGCCCTGGGCGGCCGCGGCGATCACGGCGGGCGGGTGGGGCAGGTCGCGGGCCCGCTCCACGGAGGTGACGACGAGGGCCTGTCCGCCGTCTGTCTCCTGGCAGCAGTCCAGCAGCCGCAGCGGCTCGACGATCCAGCGGGACGCGGCGTGGTCGGCCAGGGTGATGGGCCGGCCGTGGAAGTACGCCGCCGGGTTGGTCGCCGCGTACGCGCGTCCGGCCACGGCCACGTGCCCGAACACCTCCGGCGTCAGCCCGTACGTGTGGAGGTAGCGCTGGGCCGCCATCGCTACCCAGGAGGCCGGGGTGAGCAGGCCGAACGGCAGCGACCAGCCGAGCGCCGCGCCCTCGGCCGACGGCTCGCGGTGCCGGACCCCGGAGCCGAAGCGGCGGCCCGAGCGCTCGTTGAACGCCCGGTAGCAGACGACCACGTCCGCCACGCCCGCCGCGATCGCGAGGGCCGCCTGCTGGACGGTCGCGCAGGCCGCGCCGCCGCCGTAGTGGATCCGGGAGAAGAAGGTGAGCTCGCCGATGCCCGCCGCCTGGGCCACGGTGATCTCGGGGCTGGTGTCCATGGTGAACGTGACCATCCCGTCGACGTCGGCCGGGGTGAGCCCGGCGTCCGCCAGCGCCGCCCGCACCGCCTCGACGGCCAGGCGCAGCTCGCTGCGGCCCGAGTCCTTGGAGAACTCCGTGGCCCCGATGCCGGCGATGGCCGCCCGCCCGCCGAGGGTGTCGCTCCTGCGCGGACTCATGCCGGGCCTCCTGGACTCATGCCGGGCGGGTGCCGGGGGTGCCCGCGCCGCACGGCGGCCAGGGGGACCTCGTCGATCACGAGGGTCCACCGGGAGCCGACGCCGTCCCCGCTCCCGCCGGAACCGTGACCGTCACCGTGCCGGTGACGTGCTTGCCGATGCCGTTGGTGCCGACGACCCGGACCGTCGCCGTGTCGCCGTCAGCCTCCTCGACGACCTCCTCGACCGTGCCCGTCAGCACCATCGTGTCGCCGGGATGGTTGGGCGCGCCGAGCCGGATGGCCACCCGGCGCAGCACGGCCCCGGGACCGAAGTGGTCCGTGATGTACCGGCCGACCAGGCCGTTGGTCGTCAGGATGTTCATGAAGATGTCGGGGGAGCCCTTCTGCCGGGCCAGATCCGGGTCGTGGTGCACGTCCTGGTAGTCGCGGGACGCGATCGCCCCGGCGACGATCAGGGTGCGGGTGATCGGGATCTCCAGGGACGGGAGGCGGTCGCCGGCGTTCACCGCGTCACCCCCTGGAAGACGGGCAGTACCAACGCGTCGTCGTACCGCCGGAACTCGAGCCGGACCGGCATGCCGATCCGCACCTTGTCGTACGGCACCCCGACCACGTTGCTGACGATCCGCACGCCCTCCGCCAGCTCGATCAGCCCGACCGCGTAGGGAGGCTCGAAGGCAGGAAAGGGCGGGTGGTGCATGACCACGTACGAATAGACCGTGCCCTCGCCGCTCGCCTCGACGGTGTCCCACTCCGGGCAGCCGCAGCTGTTGCAGCCCGGCAGCCAGGGGAAACGCAGGTCGCCGCAGCCGGTGCAGCGCTGGATGAGCAGTTCGTGCCGGGCCACGCCCTCCCAGAAGCCGGCGTTGTCGCGGTTGATCACGGGGCGAGGGCGGCGTTCCTTCGCCGGTCCGGGCGTCGGGCCCTTCGGCCGGTGTGCGGGGGAGTACTTGAGGATGCGGAAGCGGTGGGTGCCGGCGAGTTCGCCGCCGGCCCGGATGTCCGTACGGGTCGTGACGAAGTGACCCGCCCCCAGCTTCGTGGTCTTCAGGCCCGAGACCGACTCGATCACCGAGTCGAAGGTGATCTCGTCGCCGGGGCGCAGGGGGCGCGGATACTCCTGCTCGCAGTCGGTGGCGACGACGGCGTCGTAGCCCGACTCGTCGAGCAGGCGAAGCAGTTCGTCGTAGGCCGCCGTGCGTTCCGGGCGGCGGGTCAGGCCCGCCATGGTCCACGCCTGGAGCATGGTGGGGGGAGCGATCGCGTCCGGTCCGGTGTACGCGGGGCTGGTGTCGCCCATGGCCTCGCACCAATGCCTGATCATCGGCTCGTTGACGGGGTCCCGGCCGACCCCGGTGGCGGCGGCCGGGCGGCCCTCGTAGGCCTTCAGGCGCGCCTCGAACTCCTCGTGGACCTCCGGCTCACCGTTCACAGTTTCTGACTGTCCGTCAGATCAGTTGCCCAGTCAAGGCCCGGCAGATGCCGAAAACGCCTGTGCGGCGGCACCGAAGTACCGCCGCTCAGACGCTTGTCACCCCACGAAGCACACCCACACGCAAGGCGGGCCGATGCCGGTACACCGGCCCGCTCAGCTCACCACCACAGCGGGGTGAAGCTGACGGCGGTGTTGTCGTTGCCCTGGTTGACGGCCGTGAAGGCGGAGCCGTTGACCTGGGCGGTGTTGCTCTGGTTCGAGGCGCCCTCGCCGACGGCCTGCTGATTGGTGGTGGACGAGGTGCCGTAGTTGTCGCCGCCGACGCCGCTGCCGAGGACGCCCGCCTCGGCCTCCGTGACGGACGCGATCGATCCGTTGTCCGCGAAGGAGCCGTTGTCCGCCGTCGCGACACCGCAGAAGAGGGCGGCCGCGAGCGGAAGGGCGGAGGCTGCCGCGATGACGCGGGCGGTACGGATGCTTGCCATGGTGTTGTCCCTCCAAGGACCTGCGGAAGTACTGCTGAAGCACTGCTGAAGTACTGCTGTATCCAGAGAAGTTGGCCGACCGCCCTGGTCCGTTGCTCGACGTCGCGAGTCCAGAGTTGCCCACCGAATCCCCGGCGAACCACACCGGAAGCCCCTATTCGCACTCAAGCGTGATGACATGTCGATAAACCCCATTACGTCACTTCAGTACTGAAACGGGATGGAAGAGACGGTTCGAGCCCTGGTGCCACAAGGGGCGAAGCGTTCCGGCACGTTTCGCACACAGACACGCGCACCGGCGCGTCACACCCACCCCCTCTTTCCTTTTTCGAACGTACGTACGAAACTAGAAGCATGGCCACCACCGACCGGCAGGCCACGACGCTGGCCCTCGCACACGCCCTGTCAGCCGCCGAACGCGGACTGGCCGTCATCCCCCTGTCCCGAACCAAGCTCCCGGCACTGCGCTCCCCGCACCGCGACGACCCCGTCCCCTCCCTCTGCCACGGCGCGTGCGGCCGACTCGGCCACGGCGTGTACGACGCCTCCAGCGACCCCTCCCGCATCCGCGAACTGTTCGCCGCGGCGCCCTGGGCGACCGGCTACGGCATCGCCTGCGGGCTGCCCCCGCACCAGCTGATCGGCATCGACCTGGACGTGAAGACCGGCACGGACTCCTCGGCCGCCCTGCGCGAGCTGGCCTTACGGCATCTGTTCACCATCCCCCCGACGGTGGTCGTCCTGACCCCGTCCGGCGGGCGTCACCTGTGGCTGAGCGGCCCGCCCGACGTGGTCGTCCCCAACTCGGCGGGCCGTCTGGCCCCCGGCATCGACATCCGGGGCGCCGGCGGCTATCTCGTCGGCCCCGGCTCCCGCACGGACCAGGGCGTGTACGCCGCCGCCCCCGGGACCGCGCACCTGGCGCCCGCCCTCTGCCCGCGCTCCCTGCTGCGGCTGCTGCTCCCGCCGCCGCGCGCCCACCACCCCACACCCCCGTCGGCCGGCGGGCACGGCCAGGGCCTGGTCCAGTTCGTCCTCGGCGCGCACGAAGGCCAGCGCAACACCCGGCTGTTCTGGGCGGCCTGCCGGGCGTACGAGGACGGCATCGGCCCGGCGCTCGTGGACCCCCTGGTCGAAGCGGCTCTCCACACCGGCCTGTCCGAGCGTGAGGCCCGGGCGACGATCGCGTCAGCGGCCCGGATGACGGGGCACCGCCCGTGAGCAGGGCCTCGTCCACCAGCACCGAAAGACCTCCATGCACCAGCACGCCAGACCGCCGGCCATGGCGCTCGCACGCCTCACTCTCGCCTCCGGCCGCTCGGTGGACCTCGCCGAACTGCGGTTCTCGTCGACGTACGGCGATCTGCTCTCGACCTACGGCGACCTGCTGGAGGGCTATCCCTGCAAGCCGGTCAACGATCTGCGGATCCGCGAGCTGCTGCGCGCCGCCGAGCGGTCCCACCCCGGCACGCCCGTCCACCTCGTCCCGCCCCCGCGCGAGCACCCCGACCAGTACGCGGGCGGCCTCGGTCCCGTCGAGGTCCTGCCCGCCGTGGCGTGCCTCGGCACGTTCCACTCCGCCGCCCTCGATCCGGCCCACGACCCGGTCCTGTACCGCTCACGCCTGGCCGTTCTCTGGTTCCAGCCGGCCCCTCACCTGCCGTCGGGCTGCGACACCGAGCGAGCGCTGCGGGACATCGACTGGACGGGACTGGCCCGTGACACCCGGGCGCTTGCGTAGGGTCGACCGATGAGCGTTTCCCGTACGGAACTGCCGCGCTGGCAGTTCGAGTTGACCTGGTCCTTGTTCGAGTACCACCTGGAGCGGCTCGAGCCCGGAGACTTCCTCTGGGAGCCCGCACCCCTCTGCTGGACGATGCGCAGGGCCCCCGACGGCACCTGGGTGCCGGACTGGGCGGACACCGAGCCCGACCCGGTGCCGGTCCCCACGATCGGCTGGGTGAGCTGGCACATCGGCTGGTGGTGGAGCGTGACCCTGGACCACGTGCGGGGCCTGCCGCCCCGCGACCGCACGGACATCGCCTGGCCCGGCGAGGGCGCCCCGACCGTCGAGTGGCTGCGCGACCTGCGCACCCAGTGGCTGGCGGTCCTGGACGGCCTCACCGACAGCGATCTGGACGCCACGGCTTCGTTCCCGTCACAGGGCGACCCCGAGTACACCGTCGCGCACATGGTGGCCTGGGTGAACGCCGAGCTGATGAAGAACGTGACCGAGATCGGCCAGCTGCGGCTGCTGCGGGTGGCGTCGGCGTCGGGGCAGGCCTCTGCCGCTCGGTCCACTGTTTAGCGGCGAAGCCGCCAGGGGCGTGCCATCGTGGTGCCATGACGATCGATGTCCGCCCGGCCACGGATTTCGACGACGTCCGTGCCGTGCTCGGGCCGAAGTCGCCCGGGGCGAATGTCTGCTGGTGCCTGAGCTACCGGATCCCCTCCAAGCTCAACCAGGAACTGCGCGGCCCGGCCCGCGGAGACTACGTCGCGGAGCTGTGCGGTGCGAGCCCTCCCCCGGGCGTGCTCGCCTACGACGGTGACGAACCCGTCGGCTGGGCGGCCGTCGCACCGCGCTCGGACACCGCCTTCGCCCGCAACCGCAAGATCCCGTACGTCGACGACCTGCCCGTCTGGTCGCTGTGGTGCGTCCGGGTCCGCCCCGGCCACCGCAAGCAGGGCATCTCGCACGCGCTCATCGCCGGCGCGGTCGACTTCGCCCGCGCCCAGGGCGCACCGGCGATCGAGGCCTACCCTCTCGACAACGGCGACGCCAAGGTCGACCTGACGATGGCCTACGCCGGCCTGAGGAAGAACTTCGAACGAGCCGGGTTCGCCTACGCGGCCCCCACCACATCGGTCCTGGCCGGCCATCCCCGCATCCTGATGCGCCTCGGACTGCGCTGAGCGGACCGGCATGCGAATGCCCGACCGCTGGCGACGGGGGATGCACCAGCGGTCGGGCTATGGCCAAGGGTAACAAGCGCTTACGCGGGAGAAGCCGACTGTCCGTCAGGAAAAGCCGGGTTGTGACTCGTATCACTCAACTGCCGTGCGGTTCCGCCCTGTTGCCGTACCGGTCTCATCGGTCCGCGCACGGCGCATCGTAGGAGAGCCGGGGCAGGTATTCGCGCCAGGTGTCCGGCGTCAGAACACCCCGGGTCATCGAGCAGATGCGGCGTACGGCCTCGTCGGTGTCCAGGTTCCAGAGCCGGATGCTGTCGGCGCCGCTCGACACCCCGAGCATGTGGCTGTTCGGGCTGAACGCCAGGAAATTGCCGGTCTTGGCGTGGGGGCTCATCGACTGGCCGATCGCGGTGGCCGCGGAGGGGTCGGAGACGTTCCACAGCCGGACGGTGCTCTCGTCGCCGCCGCTGGCCAGGGTGCGGCCGCTCCGGCTGAACGTCAGTGACACGACCGCTTCCGTGTGACCCGTGAGGCGGGCCTGTTCGGAGGCCTCGGCGGGGTCCTCGATGTCCCAGAGGCGGACCGAGTTGTCGTCGCCGGCGCTGGCCAGTGTCAGGCCGTCGGGGCTGTAGGCGAGGGCGTTGACGGCTCCGAGGTGGCCCTTGAGAGGTGCGCGGAGCAGGGTCGGCCGGCCGGGGTCGGCCGCGTTCCACAGCCTGATGGTGCCGTCCGCGCTGCCGCTGGCGAGCGTACGGCCGTCCGGGCTGAAGACGAGGGAGTTGACGTAGCCCTTGTGACCGGTGAGGGGCGCGCCGAGCGGTCGGGGACGGGCCGGGTCCCCGATGTTCCACAGCTGGATGGTGCGGTCGTCGGAGGCGGTCGCCAGGACCTGCCCGTCCGGGCTGAAGGCCAGTGGGTCGGCGAACTTGATGCTCAGCGGGATGGCGGACCCGTGCGGGACAGGGCGTTCCGGATCGCGGAGGTTCCACAGCTGCAGGGCCCGGCTGCCCGTCACCACCGCGAGGGTGCGGCCGTCCGGGGAGAATTCGAGGGAGCGGACGCCGCCGTCCGGCCGGAACGGTTCGCCCATCCGCACGGGCCTGCCGGGCGTCCGCACGTCCCACAGGCGCACCCGGCCGTCGAGCGCCGCAGTGGCGAGCACCCGCCCGTCCGGGCGGAACACTCCGGTCCGGCCGATCATGTCCGACGTCGGCAGCGACCACAGGCGGACCTTGTTGTCGCCCGCCCCGGTGGCGAGGGTGCGCCCGTCGGGGCTGAAGCCGAGCGCGTACATCTCGCCGCTGCTGCCCGCCAGGGGCCCGCCGACCTGCGACGGGTACGCCGGATCACTGACCTTCCACAGGCTCGCGGTGCTGTCCGCGCTGGCGGCGGCAAGCATGTTCCCGTCGGGACTGAAGGCCACGGACCACACCGGCCCGGTATGGCCGGTGAGCGGCGTACCGATCGGGGCCGGGCGACGTGAATCGGCCATGTTCCACAGCCGTACGGTGTTGTCCGAGCTGCCGCTGGCGAGCGTACGGCCGTCAGGGCTGAAGGCCACGGAGTGCACGGTGGTGGTGTGGCCGGTCAGCTGCTCCCCGGCCCGCTGCGGGCGCCGGGGGTCGGTCACGTCCCACAGCCTGATCGCCCCGTCGTCGCCACCGGCCGCCAGCGTCTTGCCGTCCGGGCTGAACGCCACCGAGCGCACGGCGGCCTTGTGCCCGGTCAGGGGCTTGCCCAGCGCCCGTGGCCGGTGCGGATCGGCCACGTCCCACAGCCGGACGGTGTGATCGTCGCCGACGGAGGCCAGCGTGCGCCCGTCCGGGCTGAAGGCGACCAGGTAGATCGTGCTGTCATGGCCGGTCAACGGCTTGCCGAGCCGCTTCGGCCGGCCGGGGTCCGTCACGTCCCACAGCCGGATCGTGCCGTCGTCGGACGCGCTGGCCAGGGTACGGCCGTCCGGGCTGAAGACCGCGCTGCTCACCCAGCTGGTGTGGCCGGTGAGAGGCTCGCCCAGGGGCTTCGGACGCTTCGGGTCGGCCACGTCCCACAGCCGTACGGTCCGGTCGTAGCTGGCCGTGGCCAGGGTCCGCCCGTCCGGGCTGAAGGTCGTGAGGTAGACGGCGCCCGTGTGCCCGACCAGCGGCGTGGCCAGCGGGGCGTTCACGATGGAGATCAGGCGGCTGTTCGCGCCCTTGTCGTCCGGCCGCAGCCGGTGGGCCACCAGGTCGAGCTGCGCGGACAGCGACGGATCCGTGTACTGGACCCGATCGGCCTGGGCGAGCACCTGCTCGAACACGGCGTCGTCCCGCTGCTTCGAGGCGATTACGGCGGACCCCACGGCCAGCATCGCCAGGACGACCAGCGTCGCCACCGCGCCCCGGCTGATCCAGATGATGCGCCTGCGCAGCCTGACCGAGGCGGCCAGGAACTCCACCGCGCTCCGGGTCAGGAACGTGTCCCCGGCGGTTTTCGCCCAGCCATGGGCCTGTTCCAGCCGGGAGCCCCGGTAGAGCAGTGAGGTGTCACGGTCCGATTCCTCCCAGGCCCGGCCGTCCTCCTCCAGGCGCTGGCGCAGCAGATTGCCCTGCCGGTCGTCGTCGATCCAGTCGCGCAGGCGCGGCCAGGCGTGCAGCAGCGCCTCGTGGGTGATCTCCACGGTCTCCGCGTCCAGCGTCACCAGCCGGGCGCGGACCAGCGCCTCCAGGGACTCCTCGGTCTTGCCCGGGTCGGTCGACTCCTCCGCCAGCTTCCGCCGGGTCCCCCGCCTGCGGGTCGCATGGGTGTCCTCGCCCAGCCGGACCAGCCGGAGCAGGAGCAGCCGCGCCGCCGTGCGCGCCGCCGGGTCGAGGCCGGACCAGGCCCGCTCGGCGGTCGCCGCGACCGCGCCCTGGATGCCGCCGGCCGCGCGGTAGCCGGCCAGCGTCAGCCGGCCCGCCTTTCTGCGCTGCCAGGTGGCGAGCAGTGCGTGCGAGAGGAGCGGCAGCACGCCCGCGTCGTGCTCCCCCACGGCCCGAGAGGCGTGGGAGGGACCCCCACCGCGCGGGCCGTCGGCGCTGACCTCCCGGACGATCAGCTCCGCCAGGCCCGGTTCCAGCTCCAGCCCGACGGCCTTGGCCGGTCCGGTCACCGCCTCGCGCAGCTCCGCGGTGGTGAGCGGCCCGAGCACCATGTGCCGGTGCTGGAGCGCGTCGGCCAGTTCGGGGTACCTGAGGCACCGCTCGTAGAAGTCGGCGCGTATGCCCAGGACCACGACCGCCGGGGCCGGTTCGTCCCGTCCGGTGGGTGAGCACGCGGCGTGCAGGACCTCGATGAAGGCACGCCGGTCCGCCTCGTCGGGGCAGAGGGTGAACGTCTCCTCGAACTGGTCCACGATGACGACCGGACGCGCGCCGGAGGGCGCCTCGCGCCGCGCCCAGGCGGCGACGGCGGCACGGACGGCGTCCGCGGTGGGGGTAACGCCGGATGGCCCCTGGTCCTCGTGCTCCACGGCTGAGCCGTCGGGCTCCTCGGCCCTCGCTTCCGGTTCCGTGGCGGAGGGGACGCCGGGGGAGGGGACGCCGGGGGAGGCCCCTCCCGCCTCGGACAGGAGGACGGGCCCCAGTTCGGGGATGCACCGGGTCAGCTCCGCCAGCGGATCGCCGCCCGGGACGAGTTGCACGACCTTTCGCGCCCGGCCGTGCTCCGCGCCGTCGTCGCCGCCCAGCGCGCCGTCCCGCAGGGCGGGCACCAGACCGGCGTTCAGCAACGAGGACTTCCCCGCTCCCGACGCGCCCACGAGCATGACCAGGCCGCCCGCCTGCGCCACGGCCCCGAGCTGCGTGACGAGCGCGTCCGTGTCCCGCTCCCGGCCGAAGAACCAGCGGGCGTCCTCCCGGCGGTAGGAGGCCAGCCCGCGGTACGGGCACACCCCGCCGGGCGCGGGCGGGGCCTCGGCCGCAGGCCCTTCCTGGGCCGGGGACGCCTCGGGGCGCTCGGCGACCGGGTCGGCCACCGCCCGTTCCCACAGCCGCTGCCACTGGCCGAGGTCGTACAGGCCCGGGGACACCGGCGTGGGCCGCGAGCGTCGCGCCTCGGGGATCAGTACGTGTAACACGGCCGCGAGAGCGGCGAACTGGGCGGGTACGTTCCGGGCCCGCCGCCAGTCGCTGATGCGCTGGGCGGACACCCGCACGGGCCGCCCGCGTTCGTCGACCCGCTGGAGCCGGACGACCGCTTCGGACACACGCTTGAGTGGAGGGTTCCCGGCTTCCTTGTAGAGCAGTGCGAGGCGTTCCGCGAAGGCGGTGCGTGCCCCCGAGTCGGAACTCAAGGTCTCCACTCCTTACTTGTCACGCCTGGACGTCCGGACCGGAAAACTCACTCTATATGGCTGACCTGCGGTAATGCCGTCCGTCCGGCACCGGAATCTCCTCTTCAGCAGCCGGAAATGGCAGGATCCGGACGCAGCAACGCACCGTTCCGGTCAGCTTCCATCCGCGTCCGTCCGCTTCCGCCGCGCCGGACGACGGCAGCTCCACCGTTCGGCACCGGTCCCCACGAGGGGAGGGACCGGTGTCGGACGACGTGGTGACCTCCCCTGCGGACCGCGCTCTCCGACTCCGGCCGACCCTGGATAACTGACGATCCGTCAGCTATGGTCGGCGCCTGCCGTACCGCTTCCGGAGCGACGTACCAGCGACGTACAGGGGTGAGCGCGATGGAGACACGTCCCGAGAGCCCGGAGCCGCAGGGCGATCCACGCTGGGTGGCGATGCTCTACCGGCCGGCCGCGAAGTCCTGGCGGGCCGCCGCGGAGTCGCCCCACCGCTCGCCCGTGCTGTACGCGCTCGGCGAGATGACCCAGACCATGCGCGCCCGCGGCGACGAGGTGACCGTCGCGCTCTGGGGACCGAAGGACGGCGCGTGGCAGCTGTTCGACCCAGCGCTGAGGCAGGCGGCTTCACCTCAGCCGAGCCCGGAGGCGGGGTCCCCCGGCGAACCGACCCTGCTCGCGGAGCGCATGACCGGCCGCCGCCACCAGGTCCTCATGGCCGGGCTGAGCAAGGCGGGTCTCTACGACCTCACGCCCGAGGACGACACGACCGTCCAGGCCCTCGTCGAACGGCTCGACGAGCCCGCCGTCCGCCGGGTCGCCCAGTGGCTCGCCGTAGCCGGCGCCCGCTAGCCGGGCCGGTTCAGCCGAGGGCGTGCTGGGCAGAGGAAGGGTCATGAAGGTCTCTGTCGACCGCGAACTCTGTTACGGCTCCGCCGAGTGCGCCCACCGGGCCCCGGCGGTCTTCGAGTTCGTCGACGGGTTCGGCGTCGTCCGCCCGGGCCAGGACCGCACGGACGACCCGGGGATCCTGGAAGCGGCGGAGAAGTGCCCCAGCCAGGCCATCCTGATCACTGACGCGCCCTCGTCGCCGGACCGGCCGTAGCGAGGGCCGTTGCCGTTTCCGATGCAGTCGCCGTCGCCAATGCAGTCGCCGTCGCCAATGCAGTCGCCGATGCCGAGCCTGCTCGCGGTCTTCGCCCACCCCGACGACGAGTCCCTGATGGCGGGCGGCGTCCTCGCCCGGCACGCGTCCGCGGGCGCTCGCACGGCGGTCGTCACCGCGACCTGGGCGTCGGACACCCCACGCGCCACGGAACTGGCCGAGGCACTCCGCATCCTCGGCGCGGGCAGGCCGCGCATGCTCGGTTACGCCGACTCGCGCGTGCCGCACTCGGCCCCCGGCAGACCGCGCTGGTGCGACGCCCCGCTCGACGAGGCGGTGGGAGAACTGGTCGCACAGATCCGCGACTTCCGCCCGGAGATCGTCGTCACTCACGACGCCTACGGCGGTCTGACCGGTCACGAGGACCATGTGCACACCCACCGCGTGACCCTGCTCGCGGTCCACGCCGCCGGACTCGAACGCCTCCACCCGGACGCCGGCGAGCCCTGGCAGCCGAGCGCCCTGTACCTGGCCACGCACCCGCACTCCGCCGTCCGGGCGTGGGGCGGGCACCTGGCCCCCACGGGCAAGACGATGCACACCGTCCCGGACGACCGGATCACGGCGGCCGTCGACGTCACCCCCTGGCTGGAGCAGAAGACCGCCGCCGTCCTGGCCCACCGCACCGAGGTGGCACGGGGAGCCGCCCCGGGCCTGATCGCAGCCCTCCCGGTGCCCGAGCGGGGGCCGCTCCTCGGCACCGAGTGGTACATCCGCCACGACCCCATAGGCACGGCACCGCAGCACACGGAACTCCTGCCCTAGGCCAGGACCCGGGCGCTGGTCAGTGCCCCACCGAAGAACTCCACCGCAGCGCCGACAGCGCCCGGGCCCGGGCCTCCACGACGGCCATCCGGGCCTCCCGCTCGGCCCGGTCCACATGGGCCGCCTGCCCGGTCACCTGCCCTTCCCACTTCCGGTACAGCAGCCCCACCTCCCCCGAGAACCACCCGCGGCTCACGGCGTTCAGCGCGAGCAGCAGACCCGTGTCCTCCGAAGCGGGCAGAGCCATCCACCCGCCCAGGGCCAGCAGCAACTCCCGCCGCACGCACAGCGACGCCGGATGGACCTGCGCGAGGAAACCGTTCGCCTTCCAGTGGTCGAGCACGGTCCCGCGCTCGATCGGCCCCTGGTCAGGGTCGCCCGCGAACCCCACCGTCGACCCATCCGGCAGGAGATCCAGCACCCGCGAGGTCGCCCAGCCCAGGGTGCGGTCGCCCTCCAGCACCGCCAGATCCCGCGCGAGCGCGCCCCGTGGCAACTGGTCGTCGGCGTCCAGGACCTTCACATACGCGCCGTCGGCATGCGCCAGCGCGATGGTGCGAGCCACCCCGGGCCCACCGGCCCGGCCCTGCCGGAACGTCACGCGCGCGTCATCGGGCACGTACGGCGCTACGTCCTGGCCCTCCCCGTCCTCCTGGATCACCCAGTGCCACTCCCAGCCCTCCGGCAGCCGCTGCTCGCGCAGGGATCTGTGGGCCTCCGGCAGGAACCGGGCCGACGGGCCGTGCACAGCGGTGACGACGACGATGCGCCGGCTCACGCGCCCCCTCTCCACGACGAACACGCGACAAACGCGCGTCGACCACGCGAGAGGGGCTGCCGAGCACGCTCGACAGCCCCTCTCACCCGCGACATCTATGACCTGCGCGGAGGCGGTGGGATTTGAACCCACGGTGACATCGCTGCCACGACGGTTTTCAAGACCGTTCCCTTCGGCCGCTCGGGCACGCCTCCCCGCGCCGGCCGTGATCGGCGGCGCGGGGACAAGGGTAACGGGTCGGTGCGCGCGGGTGGGGATCAGTTGTCGCCGGTGCGCGAACCCAGGGTGACGTCGACCGTCTGCTGCTTGCCGCCGCGCTCGTAGGTGATCGTGACCTTGTCGCCGGGCTTGTGGGTCCAGATCTCGCCGATCAGGGTGGGCCCGGAGTCGATCACCCGGTCGTCGAGCTTGGTGATGACGTCGCCGGGCTTGAGGCCCGCCTTGGCGGCCGGGCCGCCGGGCTCGACCGGTGCGGCACCGCCCGCGCCCTGGTCGGTGATCTGCGCGCCGTCCGAGCTGTCGTCCAGGGAGACGGACGCGCCGATCTTCGCGTACACCGGCTTGCCGGTTTTGATCAGCTCCTGGGCGACGTACTCGGCCTGGTTGATCGGGATGGCGAAGCCCAGGCCGATCGAGCCGGACTGGCCGGTGCCGAAGCCGCCGTTGCCGGTGGACTGGATCGCGGAGTTGATGCCGATGACGTTGCCCTGCGCGTCCAGCAGCGGACCGCCGGAGTTGCCCGGGTTGATCGAGGCGTCGGTCTGCAGGGCGCTCATGTACGACGCCTGGCTGCCGCTGCCGTCGCTGGAGGCCACCGGGCGGTTCTTGGCGCTGATGATGCCCGTCGTCACCGTGTCGGACAGCCCGAAGGGGGCGCCGATCGCGATGGTCGCGTCGCCGACGGCCACCTTCTCCGAGTCGCCGAGGGTGAGGGGCTTCAGGTCGGAGGGGGCGTTCTTGAGCTTCACGACCGCCACGTCGTAGCCCTGCGCGTGGCCGACCACCTCGGCGTCGTACTTCTTGCCGCTCGGGAAGGTCGCCGTGAGCTTGCCGCCGTCCACCGCGCCCGCCACCACGTGGTTGTTGGTGACGATGTGGCCCTGCTTGTCGAAGACGAAGCCCGTGCCGGTGCCGCCCTCGCCGCTGTTGCTCTCGGCCTCGATCGTGACCGTGCTCGGCAGCGCCTTGGCTGCCACGCCCGCGACCGTGCCCGGGTCGCGCTTGAGGTCGCCGCCGCTGGTGGAGGCGGAGACCGTCGTGGAGCCGGAGTTCTCGTCGTTGTTCTTCGCCAGGGTGTAGCCGAGGCCGCCGCCCAGACCGCCCGCGACCAGCGCGGCCGCCAGGATCGCGACGACCAGGCCACTGCGGCGGCGGCCGGGCTTCGGCGCCGGCTGCTGGTAGGAGGAACCCCAGCCGCCCGCTCCGTAACCGGAACCGCCGTCGCCGTACGACGATCCGGCACCGCCGTCGCCGTACGACGGGGTGGCCGGGGGCGGGGGCGGCGGCCATGAGGGGTCGGGGGCGGAGGAGGAACCGCCTGGATGCACGGCGCCACCAGAAGCGCCCTCTCCATGAGCGGCCTGCCCCTGGGCGTCCTGCCCCTGGGCGTCCTGCCCGTACGGCCCCTGGGGCGCCGGAGCAGCGGGAGCATCCACCGGCACGGGGGGTGCGGACGGGGCGGGGGGTACCGCGGTGCCCTCGTTCTCGGTGCTCACAGCTTCTCTCCTCGATCCACGGCTGCTTTTCCTGGGTCGCACTCGGTCACGCTTTTCACGCTGGCGACGGTCCGGCGCGATACAGCTGTGCTTGTCCCTTTGTATGCCGTCAGCTTTTCCCACGGGACGTCAGAGCACCATAAGCGGTGGCTGTGGGTCCGCGGCCATTCTTTATATAGGTCATTACTGGCGAAAGGGATGCAATTCCAACGCCTCCGCACGGACCTGTGAATCCGTCGGGTCCGTACGACCGGACGCGTACCCGGACTCGGTGGCACCATGACGCGGTGACCCACGCACGGCAGCATGTGATTCAAGTCGTCGCCCACCGCGGAGCCTCCGAGGAGGCCCCGGAGCACACCCTGGCCGCGTACACCAAGGCGATCGAGGACGGTGCGGACGCCCTCGAGTGCGATGTGCGCCTCACCGCCGACGGCCACCTGGTGTGCGTGCACGACCGCCGGATCAACCGTACGTCCAACGGCCGCGGCGCGGTCTCCGCCCTGGAACTCGCCGATCTCGCCGCCCTGGACTTCGGCTCGTGGAAGACGCGCGAGGCCTGGAAGGGGCGCGACGAGGAACCCGACTGGGAGCACACCCCGGAGGACCGTGAGGCGACCTCCGTACTCACCCTGGAGCGGCTGCTCGGACTAGTCGCCGACGCCGGGCGCCGGGTGGAACTGGCCATCGAGACCAAGCACCCCACGCGCTGGGCGGGACAGGTCGAGGAGCGGCTGCTGGCCCTGCTGAAGCGCTTCGGCCTCGACGCCCCGGCCGCCGCCGAGGAGTCCCGGGTGCGGGTGATGAGCTTCTCGGCCCGCTCGCTGCACCGTGTGCGGGCCGCCTCGCCGACCCTGCCGACGGTCTATCTGACGCAGTTCGTCTCGCCCCGGCTGCGCGACGGGCGGCTGCCCCCGGGCGTGGACATCGCGGGCCCCTCGATCCGGATCGTGCGCAACCACCCCGTCTATGTGGAGCGCCTGAAGCGGGCCGGCCACCAGGTGCATGTGTGGACGGTGAACGAGCCGGAGGACGTGGATCTCTGCATCGACCTCGGGATCGACGCCATCATCACCAATCGTCCGCGCGCCGTGCTGGACCGCCTCGGCCGCTGAGGCTGGCCACACAAGTCCCACCAGACCCACGCACACCTCTTGACCCCATGCCTTGACGGGCGGGATCCTCCCATCTCGGCCACACCGACGAATTCAAGCCACGTGATTACGGGGAGTGCTCCGGCGCGTTCGGTCCGTATTCGATCGTGGTGAATGCGTCACAGGACGTTGATTGGCCGGTTTCCGGTACAGGCCAATGGGGCATCCACACCGTGGCGTGGGGCGAAGGAGGTCTCGGGGGTGGCGTTGGTGGTGGCACAGGAGGTGCCCACGTCGTCGAGCATGGCCGTACCCCATGGCCCTGCGGGCGTGGGGAAAGCAAGGCACCGTATGCGTGCACAGTTGCGCAGCGGTGGCGTAGCGGATTCGGTCATCGACGACGCCGTACTGATCCTTTCCGAACTTTTGAGCAACGCGTGCAAACACGGCAGGCCTCTCGGCGACGCCCTGTCCGGTGACGGCGACGTTCTCGCCGCGTGGCGCGTGGACCCGGCCGGCCGGCTCATCGTCGAGGTCACGGACGGCGGCGGCCCGACCCGCCCCGCCCCGGCGACCCCGTCGGTCACGGCACACGGCGGCCGCGGGCTGAACATCATCACGGCGCTGGCCGACGACTGGGGCGTCCGCGACGACATCCGCGGTGAGGTCACGGTGTGGGTCATCGTCCACGACGACGTGTACGACCCGGACGCCGGCCACCGCCGCGACGACTTCGTGACGCGCGTCGCGGCCCCGGCGGTATCCCAGATACCCGGGCTCGACTTCGCGGACGCCTTCGACGACATGGACTGAGCGCTGGACCGAGCTCCCGTCCGCCGCGCTGGACCGAGTGTTGTCCACAGGATCCCGTCGCCCGAGGCCCGAACGGCTAGGCTCGCGACCGTACGAGACGAGCCGTAACCGGGAGACCATCGATGGCCAAGAAGCGACCCCAGACGAAGGCCAAGCGCCCGCAGATCACGGATGGCGAGGTCCCGGTTGTAGGCGCCCGCGAGCCCTGCCCCTGCGGCAGCGGCCGCCGCTACAAGGCCTGTCACGGCCGGGCCGCGTCCCACGCCGCGACCGAGCTGGTGCACCGCCCCTTCGAGGGCCTGCCCGGCGAGTGCGACTGGGTGGCCCTGCGCGAGCTGGTCCCGGCGGCCACGGTCGAACTGCCCCTCAAGGACGGCCTGCCCGAGGGCGTCCCCGCGGTCACCCTGGCCACGGTCCTGCCGATGGCCTGGCCCGCCCTGCGCCGCGACGACGGCTCGGTCCTGCTCGGCCTGCAGAACGACACCTCGTCCGGCGACATCAGCCGCGACCTCGCCGACACCCTCCAGCGCGCCCTGGAGGCACAGCCCGGTACGCCCGTGCAGGGCCGCCGCGCCCCGGCCGGCGGTCCGCGGCTGCAGGATCTGCTCGACCCGGAGGGCACCTTCGCGCCAGAAGTGCACAGTGGCTTCGAGTTCTGGGTCCCGGACACGGAGAACGCCACGCCGGAGGTGACCGCCTCCCTGGAGCGGGCCAACGCAGCGGCCATCCCGACCGTCAAGCTCCAGAGCGTGGACGCCGCTTACTGGTGCGAGACGCCGGAGAAGAACCATTTGCGGTGGGTCATGCCGCACGCCGAGGAGCAGCTTCTGGACGCTCTCGCCCGGCTGCACGCCGCGGGCCGCTCGAGCCTCGGCGAGGGCACCCGCCTGGTGGGCTCCTTCCGCGCTCACGGGCTCACGGTGCCGGTGTGGGACCTGCCGAGCGGGGTCACGGCCGAGGATGTGGAGAAGCCGGCGGCGGAGTTCGCCGAGCGCCTCGCCGCCGCCCTGGCCACGGACGCGCCGCTCACCCCGGACGAGCGCCGCGCCCGCGGCGGCCTCACCAACCGGCAGGTCACGCTCAGCTGACGCTCGCCACCGGGTCCGGCCGGCCGCCGCCCCGGCCGACCGGACCCGCGCGCCTCAGGACGGGTGACTCCCCTCACAACTCCCGCTGGCGACAGGCCAGTCGGTGACTGGAAAGGGCGAGATCGAATTTGCGAACCGCCGATCTCTTGTTACCGTTCCCGTAGCCCGGTTGCTGGTGCATCCCCCGTCGCCAGCAACCGGGTCTTTTCGTCCGTGCGACCGTTCACCGAACGCCGCCGCTCGTCAACTACCCGTCCACGCGGGTGAGTTGCTCCCCGAGCGCAGCAGCAGCGGACCCTGTCCCGCCCGCCGGGCGAACTCCGCGACCGCCGTGTACGCCGCCAGATTCCCCCGCACCTGCTCCCGGGGCGTCTCGCACGTCCGCGGCTCGTCCTCGGCGCTCACCGCACAGGTCATCCGCACGGTCCGGGCGCCGGGCTCCATCATGGTCAGTACGGCGTCCAGCGCCTCGCCGGTCGCATTGCGGTAGTAGGTCCGCGCCCAGGTCTGCGCACCCTGCGTCACGACACAGGTCTGCGCCTCGATGCCGTCGGGCGAGGAGACTTCGGGACCGCAGCGCACGGCGGTCGCCAGGCCCTGGCCGAGTGTGGGCAGGGTGGGAACGGCGGAGGGCTCACCCTTGGGAGCCCCGATCGCCTTGTCGTCGGCGCCCGGGGAGGGACGTACCTCGTCCTGTTCGGAACCGACGGCGGGGCCACCGCGTTCGGCGGCTGCTCCCTCCGAACGCACGGAATGTACGGACCCCGCGGACGCCACCGCCAGCGGCAGTGCGACCGCGCACACCGCCACGACGCCCGCGAGGGCGAGCAGTCTGGTCTTTCGGGGGTCCCGGGAGCGGCCCCGGGCATGACGCGGCATGAACCCGGAACTTAACGCCCCGAGGCCGACGCCGGGCCCGGCGCGCCCGACGGTCCTAGAACTCGGGCGCGCTCACACCCGTACGAGTGAGGGCTTCGACCACGGCGTCCACCACGGCCTCGACATCGGGCACCCACGGAGAGGAGGAGCCGGGCAGCGGCGCCCGCTCCCAGCGGATCTCGCCCTGGCCCGTCTCGGACGGCGGCAGGGCCAGATAGCCGCCCTCGCTGTGGAAGCGGAGGGAGCCGGGCACGAAGTCCTTGGCGTAGAGCAGTTCGCCGAGCTGCTCCATGGAGTACGGCTTAACGAGGATCGCCCAGCGGGCGGGGGAGGCGACGACCGGGCCGAGCCGCATGCCCATGCGGTCGAGCGCCTCGAGGGCGCGGGCGGCCGGCAGGGCGGGCAGCGACACCGCGCAGGGCGCCTTGCCGCCGGTGGCCATCACGATCGGCGCCGTGGGCCGGTTGCCCCACCACCAGCGGACCATGCGTCCGTCGGTGGTGGCCGCGAGGAGGCCGGGGTCGAAGGGGTGCGCGCCGGGCACCGTGCACTCGGGGTCGGGGCAGCCGCAACGGCCCGTCCCCTGCGGGTCCGCGGCTACGCCCGGGAGTACGGGCCACTGCCATTCCGTCGCGTAGGTCAGGGCCGCGCCGATCAGCTCAGGCGTCCCGTCACCGCGCTTGGACAGGAGCCTGCGTCGCCTTCCGAGGATCTCGCGCATGAGCGCTCGTTCCTTTCCGTTGCACGCCTGGCAACACCGTGGTCCATCACAACATGTGTCGATCACTTCACTGTGCGTACCTGTTGGCGCATCACACCCCTGCCGTGAGCAGGGGGAACCCCTATGGGTCGAGCTTTGGTGCCTCCGCGGCCGTCCCGCCCATACTGCGTGTATCAAAAGCACGGGCGTGGCGTAGGGGTGGCGAAGTATGGCGTTTGCCGTCGCGCGTATTTCTCTCCGCCTCCGCCACGGGAGGATGGGGCACGGTCGTCGGTGGATAGGACGCCCGGGTCCGCCGCCAGGTTCCCGGGTGATTCCCAACCACCCCTGGCCTTCACCGAGTACGTACCCATCACGACCGTCGTGACGCTCCGTCGATCAGGGCCAGTCGACCGCAATAAGCCGTCCCCTGCGGCAGTTTTAAGCCAACTTTACATTTCAGGGAGGGGAAGGGGAGTTGTTCCCTCGGGGTTCACGGACACCAGGAATCCCGGCAGGACAATGCTGGACATCTCCTCACGAGTGCGTGTACATGTGGAGACACTGCTGGCGGCGCAGAATGACATGGGGGTTTGCGATGCTTTTGAGCAGTACGCGCCGGTCGGAAGGCCGGAGACCATGAACGCCCCGCACCCTCCGAAAGTGGCTGGAATCGATTCAACGGTTCCGGCACCCGCACACACTGTCGCGCCCAGCGCGCCGGGTACCTCCCCGGCTGTCCCCGCAAACACCCCGGCCCCACCCGGCGCGGTACTGCAGGACCGTCTCGCCGGCTGGGTCTCCGACCTCACCACCCTCCACGAACTGACCGAGCGCCTGGCCCGTACGGCCGCGCTCGACGAGGCGCTCCAGGAAGTGCTGCGGGCCGGCGCCGCCCTCGTGGGCGCCCGGCGCGGCCTCGTCGTACTGGAACCGGGCGACGGCCTCGGCCCGGACACCACCATCGGCCTGGGCCTGGCCCGCGCCGACCTCGGCCACATCGAGACCGTGCCGCGCAGCGCCCTGTCCTACGGCCGGATCCTCGACGGGCTGCCGGGCGGCGAGGACGGGATCGCCGAGCCCGACCTGTTCGCCACGGAGGGGCTCGACCCCCGCCACCGCGAGGTCGCGGCCCGTCTCGGCTACGCCGCCAGCTACGCCCTCCCCCTGTCCACCGGGACCGCGGGCCGCCTCGGGGCCGCCGTCTGGCTCTACGACGAACCCGCCGAGCCGGACGAGCGCCGGCGCCACCTCGTCGGCCTGTACGCCAAGTACGCCGCCGAACACCTCGCCCGGCTCCTCGAACTCGAGCGCACGCGCACGGCCATGGCGACGATGTCGGACGAGCTGCTCCCCTCGCGGCTGCCGCGGGTGCCCGGCGTGCAGCTCGCCGCCCGGCACCGCACCGGCCCGCGCGGCGGCGGCGACTGGTACGACGCGCTGCCGCTGCCCGACGCCGCCCTCGGCCTCGCCGTCGGCTCCGTCACCGGGTCGGGACCCAGCGCGGTCGCCGCGATGGGACGACTGCGGGCTTCCCTGCGCGCGTACGCCGTGATGGAGGGGGAGGATCCGGTCGCGGTCCTGTCCGACCTGGAACTGCTGCTGCGGCTGACCGAGCCGGCCCGCTCGGCCACCGCGCTGTTCGGCTACTGCGAACCGGCCGCCCGCAAGATCACGCTGGCCGGCGCCGGGCACAGCCCGCCACTGCTGATCGGACAGCGCCGCACGGAGTTCGTGGAGACGTCGGTCTCCGCTCCGCTCGGCATGCTCGCCTGCTGGGAGGCGCCGAGCGTGGAGATCCTCGCCGAGCCCGGAGAGACGGTTCTGCTGTACACCGACGGGCTGCTGCACCGCACCGGCGAGGCCACCGACCGCGCCTTCGCCCGGCTGCACGCGGCGGCGGCCGGAGTGCCACGGGCGCTGCGGTGCGACCCGGGCGCGATCGCCGACCACGTCCTGCGGAGCGTGCTGCCGGACGGGCTGGACGCGGCCGACGGTGCGGAGGATGTCGTGCTGCTGGCGGTGCGATTCGAGTAACGCTCCTCGTCATCGCCCTGAGCCGTCGTCCGCGCCGCCGTACAGTGGACGATGGCCAGGAGCCGCAATGAGGAGGTTGACCGCCGTGGCAGAAGAGCTTTCGGGCGCCGTTGATGATGCTGCTACCGCAGCGCGGCCGGAGACTGCCGAAGAAGAGCCGATCAAGCAGCGGAAGAACGGACTGTACCCCGGCGTGTCCGACGAGCTTGCCGAGAACATGAAGAGCGGCTGGGCCGACACCGAGCTGCGTGACCTCGAGCCCGTCCCCCAGGCCGGCGAGACCGCCGCCCGCCGGGCCGCGCTGTCCGCGCGCTTCCCGGGCGAGCGACTGGTGATCCCCGCGGGCAACCTGAAGACCCGCTCGAACGACACCGAGTACGCCTTCCGCGCCTCCGTCGAGTACGCCTACCTCACCGGCAACCAGACGGAGGACGGTGTCCTGGTCCTGGAGCCCAAGGGCGAGGGCCACGAGGCGACGATCTACCTCCTGCCGCGTTCCGACCGGGAGAACGGCGAGTTCTGGCTGAACGGCCAGGGCGAGCTGTGGGTCGGCCGCCGCCACTCCCTGACCGAGGCGGAGCAGCTGTACGGCATCCCCGCCTCCGATGTGCGCGAGCTGGCCGGGGCGCTGGGCGAGGCCACGGGTCCGGTGCGGGTCGTACGCGGGTACGACGCCGGCATCGAGGCCGCGCTGACCGACAAGGTCACCGCCGAGCGCGACGAGGAGCTGCGGGTCTTCCTCTCCGAGGCGCGGCTGGTCAAGGACGACTTCGAGGTCGGCGAGCTGCAGAAGGCGGTCGACTCGACCGTGCGCGGCTTCGAGGACGTGGTGAAGGTCCTCGACAAGGCCGAGGCGACCTCCGAGCGGTACATCGAGGGCACGTTCTTCCTCCGCGCGCGTGTGGAGGGCAACGACGTCGGCTACGGCACGATCGCCGCGGCCGGGCCGCACGCCTGCACGCTGCACTGGGTGCGCAACGACGGGCCCGTGCGGTCGGGCGATCTGCTGCTGCTCGACGCGGGTGTGGAGACGCACACGTACTACACGGCGGATGTGACGCGCACGCTGCCGGTCAACGGGCGGTTCAGCGAGCTCCAGAAGAAGATCTACGACGCGGTGTACGAGGCTCAGGAGGCCGGGATCGCGGCCGTGCAGCCGGGCGCGAAGTACCGGGACTTCCACGATGCCGCGCAGCGGGTGCTGGCGGAGAGGCTGGTCGAGTGGGGGCTCGTCGAGGGGCCGGTGGAGCGGGTGCTTGAGCTGGGGCTTCAGCGGCGGTGGACGTTGCACGGCACGGGTCACATGCTCGGGATGGATGTGCACGACTGCGCTGCCGCGCGGACCGAGACGTACGTCGACGGTGTGCTGGAACCGGGGATGTGTCTGACCGTCGAGCCCGGGTTGTACTTCCAGGCCGACGATCTGACCGTGCCGGAGGAGTACCGGGGTATCGGTGTGCGGATCGAGGACGACATCCTCGTGACCGAGGACGGGAACCGGAATCTGAGTGCGGCGCTGCCTCGGCGGTCGGATGAAGTCGAGGCGTGGATGGCCTCCGTCAAGGGTTGAGTTTCGTCCGCGGGTGCGTGGGGGGCTGGTCGCGCCCACGCGGCGGAGCCGCAATCAGACACAGCCCCGCGCCCCCAAGGCATCCAGGAACAGCGTGCCTGCGAGTAGCGGGGCGCTGCCCCTGGGAATCCAGGCACGCGCCTGAAGGTCTGTGTCCAGGACCGTCAGGGCCGCCGCCCCCTGCTCCGTGGCTGTACCGCCCGCTTCCAGCACACCCCGCGCTCCCGCCTGGACATGGCGTAGGCCGATCGGGCCCGCGGTGTGGAGGAGTTCGGTGTCCTGGAGTGTGGACATCACCGTGAGCAGGGCGTTCAGGCGGGCCTCGGGCTCGCTCGCGCCTTGGGCGCGGGACGTGGCGAGGGTGGTCAGGGCGCGGCGGACGTGGGGGAAGCCGGCCCTGGCTTCGCCCCTCGCACCCGCCGCGCCGTAGCGGGCCGACACCGTGGAGCCGCGTGAGGGGCGGCGCGGGGCGCGGCGGTCCGGGTGGGCGGCGATCTGCTTGGCCAGGGCCGTCGTGTCGGACGGTCGCGCCCCCGGTTTCAGGGCCGCCGCGGCGATCAGCAGGCCGAGCGTCCACAGGGCGCCCCGGTGGCCGCCGCCCGTCAGGCCCACCGTGTGTTCGGTGGAGCGGCCGATCGCGCCCAGTTCCGCCCGGAGCCGGGCGCTGGGCTCGCCCGTGCGGCGGGCCGCTGCGGCCATCGCCGTGAGGCCGGGCAGCAGTGCCCTGGCCGACCAGCGCAGGGAGCTGTGGTCCCGGCGGGTGGCCCGGGCGGTCAGGTCGCGCGGGTCGGGCAGGCCCGGCTTGGGGGCCAGGGCCAGTTGGCCGACCAGTGCGTCGACGGCGGCCTGCGCGAGCAACTCGTCCGCACGGCTGTTCACCGCCGTACCTCAGGAAGAAGGGGAGGACGTGTCTTGTGGTTTCCCGTCATGGAACGGAGAACCTAAGGAGGCCACCCGTCAAGTTCGTGAGTCCGGGCTGAGAGCCCGCTGTGAATCGACCGGAAGCATCCGGCCAACGGCGCCGCGGGTCAAAAAACAGCAGGTCAGCGGTAGTTGGCGTGTGAGATCATGGCCGACCTTGCCGGGCCGACTCGGGGAACAGGCGATTCGATCATGAAGAACGTCCAGACGGCGCTGACCATGCAGGACGCCGTCCTCACCCTGCAGAAGTACTGGAGCGACAACGGCTGCATGATCACGCAGCCGTTGAACACCGAGGTCGGAGCCGGTACGGCCAACCCGGCCACGGCGCTGCGCGTACTCGGTCCCGAGCCGTGGAGCGTCGCCTACGTGGAGCCGAGCGTGCGGCCGGACGACTCGCGCTACGGCGAGAACCCCAACCGGCTCCAGACGCACACCCAGTTCCAGGTCATCCTCAAGCCCGACCCCGGCAACCCTCAGGAGCTGTATCTGGGCAGCCTCAGGGCGCTCGGCGTCGACCTCGGCGCGCACGACGTGCGGTTCGTCGAGGACAACTGGGCCTCACCCGCGCTCGGCGCCTGGGGGCTGGGCTGGGAGGTCTGGCTGGACGGCATGGAGATCACCCAGTTCACCTACTTCCAGCAGGTGGGCGGTGTCGCCCTGGATCCGGTGTCGGTGGAGATCACGTACGGCCTCGAACGCATCCTGATGAACCTTCAGGGCGTGTCCCACTTCAAGGACATCGTCTACGCGCCGGGCATCACGTACGGCGAGGTGTTCGGCCAGAACGAGTACGAGATGAGCCGCTACTACCTCGACGACGCCGACCTCGACACCAACCACCGGCTCTTCGAGGCGTACGCGGCCGAGGCCCGGCGTCTGCTCGACCTGGAGCTGCCGGTTCCGGCGTACATGTACGTGCTCAAGTGCAGTCACACCTTCAACGTGCTCGACGCTCGCGGCGCCATCAGCACCACCGAGCGGGCCAAGGCGTTCTCGCTGATGCGCGGGCTGACGCACGAGTCGGCGAAGTTGTGGGAGCGGCGGCGGGCCGCGCTGGAGTATCCGCTCGGCATGGCGGCCGCACCGGCCCCGGCCGAGCGGCCCGCGCTGCCCAAGGTGCCCGGCGTCGAGACGCTGCTGTTCGAGATCGGCGTGGAGGAACTGCCGTACGCCGACGTGCCCGCCACCACCGAGGCGGTGCGCGAGTCGGTCACCGCCAAGCTGGCCGCGACCCGGCTGGGGCACGGCGCGATCACCGTGATGGCCACACCGCGCCGGATCGTCATCACGGTCGACGGTGTGCAGCCGCGTGAACGGGACACGATGCGGACCGTGCGCGGGCCGAAGGTCGCCGCCGCCTTCAAGGACGGCGCTCCCACTCCGGCTTTGCTGGGCTTTGCCCGCAGCCAGGGCGCCGAACCTACGGACGTGCGGATCGTCGACGTCAACGGGGTCGAGTATGTGACGCTCACCCGTCACGAGGAGGGGCGCTCGGCCGTCGAGGTGCTCAGCGAGCTGCTGGCCGAGGTCGTCTCCGGGCTGCGTGCCGGGCGCAACATGCGCTGGAGCGACCCGGGGCTGTCGTTCTCGCGTCCCGTGCGCTGGCTGCTCGCGCTGCTGGGGCGTACTCCCCTGCCCGTGGTGGTCTCCTCCCTCACCGCGGGCGACACGACGCGGGTGCAGCGCCAGGCCCCCTATCCGGAAGTCCGGGTGACCTCCGCCGAGGGCTACCCGCACTTCCTGCACATGCACGGCATCCTGCTCGACCGGGAGTCCCGGCGCGGCGCGGTGGTCCGCGGTGCCCTGGAGGCGGCGGCCGAAGTCGGCGGGCGGATCGACGTGGAGGGCCAGGCCGGCCTGATCGACGAGATCACCGACATCCTGGAGTTCCCGTACGCCGTGCGGGGGTCGTTCGACGAGCGCTATCTCGAACTGCCCGCGAGCGTCCTGACCACGGTGATGCGCAAGCACCAGCGCTATCTGCCGGTGCTGGACGGCGAACGACTCATGCCGCACTTCGTCACCTTCGCCAACGCCCTGTGCGACGACGACGTGGTGCGGGCGGGCAACGAGGCGGTGCTGCGGGCCCGTTACGAGGACGCCGCGTTCTTCTGGCGGGCGGACCTGAAGGTGCCGCCGGCGGAGTTCCGGAGCCGGCTGGACAAGCTGACCTTCGAGGACCGGCTCGGTACGGTAGCCGACCGCGCCGAGCGCCTCGCCGTCCTCTCCCTCGATCTGGCCGGGCGCGCCGGGCTGGCTCAGGAGGCGGTGGACGTCGTCCGCCGCGCCGGTGCGCTGGCGAAGTTCGACCTGGCGTCCCAGATGGTGATCGAGTTCTCGGGGCTGGCCGGGGTGATGGCCGAGGAGTACGCCCGCCGGGCCGGCGAGTCCGCGGAGGTCGCCCGGGCCCTCGCGGAGATGGAGTTGCCGCGCTCCGCCGGCGGCGCCCTTCCCACCATGGACGCGGGTGCCGTGCTGTCGCTGGCCGACCGGTTCGACCTGGTGACCGGCATGTTCGTGATCGGCGCCGCGCCGACCGGGAGTTCCGATCCATACGGGGTGCGCCGGGCCGCGATCGGGCTGCTCAATGTGCTGCGGAGCCTGCCCGCCGTGGCCGGGGTCCGGGTGCGCGACGGCCTGCGCGCGGCGGCCGTACGGTACGCCGCGCAGGGCGTCGAGGTACCCGCCGAGCGGGTCGCCGAGGCCGCCGAACTGATCACCCGGCGCTATGAGCAGCAGCTCACGGACGCCGGGCACGAACACCGGCTCGTCCAGGCCGTCCTGGTGTGGGCCGACCGGCCCGCCCATGGCGACCGGACGCTGGCCACGCTGGAGCGGCACATCGGCACGGAGGCGTTCGAGGCACTCGCCGCCGCGTTCCAGCGGGTCGTGCGCATCCTCCCCGAGGGCGGCGTCGAGGCAGCGGACCTGTCCCTGCTGACCGCGCCCGCCGAGCTGCGCCTCGCCGAGAGCGCCGAGGCCGTACGCCAGGCGCTGCACGGCCGCGAGGACGACCTCGGGGCGCTGATCGAGGTCTCCGGACCGCTGGTCGACGCGATCAGCGCCTTCTTCGACGAGGTACTGGTGATGGACCCCGAACCGGCGGTCCGTGCCGCCCGGCTGGCGCTGCTCACGCAGGTGGCGGGGCTGGCGCGGACGACGCTGGACTGGAGTGCGCTGTAGGGGCGGACGTGGCAGGAGACGGGTCAGTGGGACGTTTCACGTGAAACGCAGCGGTGGTGATTCACACGGCGGTGGTGCTTCACAGGGCGGTGGTGTTTCACGTGAAACACCACCGCAGGGTCAGACAGCCATCAGCGGCGCGGCGCCCTCGCGCCACTTGAGGACCTTGTCGAAGCTCACCACGGCACCGCCCCGGCCCGGCTTGTTGCCGATGTGGACGTGGTCGGCGAGCTCCTCGATGAGGCACAGTCCTCTGCCGTTCTCCGCGTCGGAGTGCGCGGGCCGGATCGGCGGGCGGGGCCGAGAGGCGGAGGACGCGGGGAAACCCGGGCCCGCGTCGGCGACCTCGATCCGGCACTTCTCGCCGTCGAGGTAGGCCGTGACCCTGTACGCCTCGGAACCAGGGCCGCGGGCCATGTCCCCACCGTGCTCCACAGCGTTGGCGCAGGCCTCGCTGAGGGCGACGGAGAGGTCGTAGGAGATGTCGGGGTCGACGCCCGCGGTCTCCATCGTGCCGATCAGCAGGCGCCTGGCGAGCGGCACGCTGGCAGCTTCGCGCCGCAGATGGAGTGACCACCAGATGCTCATGCTCCAGCCTCCTGGCTGCGGCTCGACATACCGTTACGTATTGCCCCGAGCCCCCGCATGTAAGCGTGAAGTTGACGTGATGCCGCCCATACGGCGGATGTGCGCTGATCCTGATCGGTGTATGTAGGAGCGAACATCGGTGTTAGTGGGGGCGCGCGGGGCCAGAGGGTGACGTTCCGGTCGTACGGCATCTTGCGGACCTGCCGCACGAGGCCCGCGGCGCCAGTGCGATGATGAGCCCGCCATGACTGCCCCCCACGCGCGCGCGACGCGCTCCGGACACCCGCTCCGGATCCTGCGGGCCGCGGTGTTCGCCGCGGTCTGTGTCGTGCTGGCCGGGGCAGGTCACGCCCTGGCGTCGTGCGAGGGCATTCCGCTGTGGACGCTGGGCGCCGGGTTCCTCGGGGTGGTCGCGGTGGCGGCCCCGCTCGCGGGGCGCGTGCGCTCGCTGCCGGGCATCGCGGCATTGCTCGCGATCGGCCAGACGGTCCTGCACACCCTGTTCGGACTGGGCCAGCACGGCACGGCCGCCGCCACCACGTCCTCGGTGCCGGCGGGCACGAGCGACGCCGCGCTGGTCCAGCAGGCCGCGCGGCTCCTGTGCGGCACCACGGCGGCGGCGATCAGCCCGGCGCAGGCCCACAAGATCCTCACCGACGCCCGGCTCCAGCCGACGGGCGGCGCCCACACACACGTGACCACGGACGCCGCAGCGGCCTCGCTGTGGCCGTCCCTGCCGATGCTGCTCGGCCATGTCCTCGCGGCGATCGCCGCCGGCTGGCTGCTGCGCCACGGCGACCTGGCGCTGCTGCGGCTCACCGAACTGTCGGCGCAGGGCGTCACCGAAGGGGCGCTGGTGCGCTCCCTGCGGGCGGCGTTCGCTCTGGTGCGCGCCCTGCGTGCCGGCCTCCCGGGAGCGCCGCAGGCCCGTCCGTGCCCCGCGCCCGCCGGGCGGCCCGTGCCGGAGATGCCGTGCACCACCGCACTGCAGCACACGGTGATCCGGCGCGGCCCGCCTGCCGGCACGGCTCCCGCATCCGCACTCGCCCTCGCCGCCTGACGCGACGCGACCACCACTCCGCTTCTTCGGATCCTCCGGATTCTTCTGAATCCTCGGATTCCCGGACGGCTCGGAGGAGGGGCCGCCGTCGTGCGGCACGCGCGCGTACGCGTATCCCTCTTCCTCATCCCGACCCGACTCACAGCGGAGTGCTCCCTTCCATGAAGGTTTCCCGTATCGCCGCGGCCGGTGCCGCCGCCGGTGTCACCGTTCTCGCCCTGTCCGCACCCGCCTTCGCGCACGTCTCCGTGCAGCCCGAGGGGACGGCCGCCAAGGGCGGCTACGCGGTCGTGGACTTCAAGGTCCCCAACGAGCGCGACAACGCCTCGACCACCAAGCTCGAGGTCAACTTCCCCACCGACCACCCGCTGGCCTCCGTCATGCCGGAGCCGGTCCCCGGCTGGGACATCAAGGTCACCAAGTCCAAGCTGGACAAGCCGCTGGAGATGCACGGCGAGAAGATCTCCGAGGCCGTCACCAAGGTCACCTGGACCGCCGACGGTGACGGCATCAAGGCCGGCTTCTTCCAGAAGTTCCCGGTCTCCATCGGCACCCTGCCCGAGGACGCCGACGAACTCGTCTTCAAGGCCCTCCAGACGTACTCCAACAAGGAGGTCGTCCGCTGGATCGAGGTGCCTCAGGAGGGCCAGGAGGAGCCCGACAACCCCGCCCCGGTGCTGGAGCTGTCCGCCGCCTCCGAGGACGGGCACCACGGCTCGTCGGGCGAGGAGGCCTCCGACTCGGAGTCGGCCGAGAAGGCCTCCGCCGAAACCGCCGCCGCCGACACCGGCTCCTCCGACGGCACCGACACCACCGCCCGCGTCCTGGGCATCGTCGGCATCGTGGTCGGCGCGGCGGGCGTCGCCTACGGCGTGCTCGCCGGGCGCCGGCGCTCCAACGCCTGACGCTGCTTCCGTTGCACGGCGCGCGCCGGGTCCCCGCCCCTCGGACGGGAACACTCCGGTGCGCGCCGGGTCACCGACATCTGGGATTCCTTTCTATGCGCACCAAGACTCTCGCCGCGGCCGCTCTGCTCGCCGCCGCCTCTCTGACCCTGACCGCCTGCGGCAGCGGCGGTGACGGCGACAAGCCCGTCGCCGTGGTGTCGGAGGACGCCGGCACCGAGAAGGCCGCCACCGTCCTCGACAAGCCGTTCGAGAAGCCGGACCTGGTCCTCACCGACACGCAGGGCAAGAAGTACGACCTCCGCAAGGAGACCGAGGGCAAGCCCACGCTGATCTACTTCGGCTACACCCACTGCCCCGACGTGTGCCCGTCGACCATGAGCAACATCGCCGTGGCCAAGAAGCAGCTGCCCAAGGCCGAACAGGACGACCTGCGCGTCGTGTTCGTCACCACCGATCCGGACCGCGACAACCCGGCCGAGCTCGGCAAGTGGCTCAAGGGCATCGACCCCCAGTTCATCGGCCTCACCGGCGACTTCGCGACCATCCAGGCCGGCGCCCGCACCCTCGGCATCTCCATCGACGCGCCGAGGAAGGACAAGAACGGCAAGGTCATCTCCGAGCACGGCACCCAGGTCATCGCGTTCTCGCCGAAGACCGACGGCGGCTATGTGCTCTACGGCGAGGGCGCCACCGTCGACGACTACACCAAGGATCTCCCCGCGATCGTCAAGGGAGCGAACCCGTGAGGCGTCGACTCGGCCCGGCGGCCCTCGTCCTGGCCGGGGCGCTGGCCCTGGCGGGCTGCGGCGGCTCGGACTCCGGATCCGACTCCGGCAGCGGCTCCGCGGACGGGAAGGCGGAACTCTCCGTCGGCTCCGCGTACATGCCGCAGCCGGTCTCCGACGAGATGGCGGCAGGCTTCTTCACCGTCACCAACAAGGGCGGTGCCGCCGACGAGCTGACCTCGGTCACGAGCGATGTCGCCGGGCAGGTCACCGTGCACGAGACCGTCGGCGGAGCCATGCGGGAGGTCAAGGACCTGAAGGTCCCCGCCCACGGTGAACTGGTGCTGAAGAGCGGCGGCGACCACCTGATGTTCGAGCAGTTGAAGCGCAAGCCGAAGGAAGGCCAGACGGTCACCGTCGAGCTGCGGTTCGCCCGCTCGGGGCCCGTCAAGGTCGAGATGCCGGTGAAGTCGGCGACCTACCACCCGAAGACCGGACACTGAGGGAGGGACCCCTGTGACGCAGACCATCGCCCCCCGCGTCCGGAACCTGGTGCTGCTGCTCCTGGCCGCGGCCTGCGCACTCCTCGCGGGAGCGGGCCCGGCCTCCGCGCACGCCGCGGTGACCGGCAGCGACCCCGGGCAGGGGGCGGTGGTCCAGGAGGCCCCGGCCCGGATCTCGCTCACCTTCTCCGAGCAGGTAGCGCTGTCCGACGACTCGCTGCGCGTACTCGACCCGGACGGCAAGCGCGTCGACACGGCCGAGCCGTCCAACGTGAGCGGGACGACGTATGCCGTGCCGCTGAAGCCGGGCCTGCCCGACGGCACGTACACGGTGGCCTACCAGGTCGTCTCCGCGGACAGCCATCCCGTCGCCGGCGCCTACACCTTCTCCATCGGCGCTCCTTCCAAGACATCCGCGACGGTCTCCCAGCAGGCGACCGACGACGGGGTCGTCGGCTGGCTGTACGGCTTCGGGCGGTATGTGTCGTACGCCGGTTTCATCGTGATGGCCGGCGGCGCCGCATTCGTCCTCGCCTGCTGGCGACGCGGCTCCGGAGTGCGGCCTGTGCAGCGGTTCGTCGTCTCCGGGTGGCTCGCGCTCACCGCCGCGACCCTCGCCCTGCTCCTTCTGCGCGGCTCCTACACCGGCTCCGGAAAGGTCGCCGACATCGTCGACCTTTCCCTGCTCGGACAGGTGCTCGAGACCAAGACCGGCGCGGCCCTGGTGTCCCGGCTGCTGCTGCTCGCCGCGGCGGCACTGTTCATCTCCGTGCTGTTCGGGGCGTACGACAAGCGTGAAGACGCCCAGGAGAAGCACGATCTGACCTTCGGTCTCGCGATCGGCGGCGTCGTCGTGGCGGCCGGGCTCGCCGCGAGCTGGGCGATGTCGGAGCACGCCTCGGTCGGGCTCCAGGCGTCCCTCTCCATGCCGGTCGACGTCATCCACCTGCTGGCCGTCGCCGCGTGGCTAGGCGGGCTGGGCGCGCTCCTGGTCGCCCTGTACCGGGCACCGGCCGACGCGCCCGTCGACGCGTCGGCCGTACGCCGCTTCTCCCGTGTCGCCTTCGGCAGCGTGCTCGCGCTGATCGCGACCGGGACGTACCAGTCCTGGCGCCAGCTCGGCTCCTGGTCGGCCTTCACCGACACCCGGTACGGGCAGCTGCTCCTGGCCAAGATCGCCCTCGTGGTCGTCCTGGTCGGCGTCGCGGGGATCTCGCGACGCTGGACAGGACGGCTGATGGAGGCCGTGCCGGCATCGGCGGAGCGGGAAAAGACGCGAGTCGGCGCGGGGGCTGGCTCCTCCGGCGACACAGTTGCCGATGCCTCCGGCGATGACCCGACCGGCACGAACACCGACCGGGACGCCGACGAACAGCCTGTTCCCGAGCCCGACGACACCGAGCCGGCCGACACCGGGCCCGCCGACGCCGAGCGCGCCGCGCAGCTCGCCCGGCAGCGGGCCGCTCGGGACACCGCCCGGCAGAAGCGGCTGCGGGACGCCGATCCGAACCGCTTCGGCCTGCGCCGCTCCGTGCTGGCCGAGGCCGGCATCGCGGTCGTCCTGCTCGCCGTCACCACCGTGCTGACGCAGACCGAGCCGGGCCGTACGGAGCAGGAGGCCAAAGCGGCCGCCTCGTCCTCCGCATCCGCCTCCGCCGACGCCGGAGCATCCGGGGCGCTGACCCTGAACATGCCGTTCGACACCGGCGGCGAGGACGGCAAGGGCGTCGTCACGGTCGACCTCGACCCCGCGCGCGTGGGCGACAACGAGATGCACGTCTACGTGGAGCGGCCCAACGGCCGGGCCTTCGACATCCCCGAGGTGAAGGTCGACTTCACCCTGAAAGCCAAGGACATCGGGCCCCTGCCCGTCGGCCCCGACCACATCGCTACCGGACACTGGTCGGCGAACGGAGTGCAGATCCCCATGGCCGGCGACTGGCAGGTCGACGTGACCGTGCGGACCTCCGACATCGACGAGGTGACCGTTTCCAAGAACGCGCAGATCGGCTGAACCACCATGGTTGACCAGTCCATTCCGGAGGCCCGTACTCCCGGCACCGCCCCGGGGGAGACCGACGCGGCCTCCGCCGGGGAGGGCATCTCACGGCGCCGGATGCTCGGCACCGCCGGTGCCACCGGGCTCGTGCTCGGTACTGCGGGCGCGGCCGGGGGATACGCCGCCGCCCCCTCCGAGGCCGCCACGCCGCTCACCTCGCTCGGCGCCGACCGGGCGATGTTTCACGGGAAACATCAGCCCGGTATCACCGACGCCCTCCAGGCCCGCGGCCACGTCGTCGCCTTCGACCTGGCGGCGGGCGCCGGCCGCAAGGAGGCCGCCGCCCTGCTGCGCCGCTGGTCGGAGACGGCCCGGCGGCTGATGGCCGGCGAGCCGAGCGGGCACGACGACACCGACGTGGCCCGGGACGCCGGACCCTCGTCGCTGACGATCACCTTCGGCTTCGGCCACAGCTTCTTCGCCAGGACGGGCCTGGAGAAGCAGCGCCCGGCTTCCCTCGACCCGCTGCCCGAGTTCTCCTCCGACCGCCTCGACAAGAAGCGCAGCAACGGCGACCTGTGGGTGCAGATCGGAGCCAACGACTCCCTGGTCGCCTTCCACGCCCTGCGCGCGATCCAGAAGGACACCGGCTCGGCGGCCCGGGTCCGCTGGCAGATGAACGGCTTCAACCGCTCGCCAGGCGCCACCGCCCACCCCATGACGGCCCGCAACCTGATGGGCCAGATCGACGGCACCCGCAATCCGAAGCCGGCCGAGTCCGACTTCGACCAGCGGATCTTCGTGCCGGAGCAGGGCGAACCGGCCTGGATGGCGAACGGCTCCTACGCCGTCGTACGCCGGATCCGCATGCTCCTCGACGACTGGGAGAAGCTCTCCGGCAAGGCGCAGGAGGACGTGATCGGGCGCCGCAAGTCCGACGGGGCGGCACTGTCCGGGGGCACCGAGACGACCGCGATGGACCTGGAGAAGACCGACGCCGAGGGCAACCTGGTCGTCCCGATCAACGCCCACGCCCGGATCACCCGGCCCGACCAGAACGGCGGCGCGGCGATGCTCCGCCGCCCGTTCTCCTTCCACGACGGCATCGACACCGACGGGGTGCCCGACGCGGGTCTGCTCTTCATCTGCTGGCAGGCCGATCCGCTGCGCGGCTTCGTGCCGGTGCAGCGCAAGCTCGACCGGGGCGACGCCCTCTCGCAGTTCATCCGGCACGAGTCGAGCGGGCTGTTCGCGGTGCCGGGCGGGGCCGCAAAGGGCGAGTACGTGGGGCAGAAGTTGCTGGAGGGGTGAGAGTTGGCCCCTGGACGGTCTTGTGGGGGATGCCGATTCCGCGGGCCCATTAGGGTGAGGTCATGCCAGCGAGCTATGCGTATCTCGGCCCTGAGGGCACCTTCACCGAAGTCGCCCTGCGCACGCTTCCCGAGGCCGCCACCCGGGAACTCACCCCGTACGTTTCCGTCCAGTCCGCGCTCGACGCCGTACGAACCGGCGAGGCCGAGGCCGCGTTCGTGCCGATCGAGAACTCCGTCGAGGGCGGCATCACCACCACCCTCGACGAGCTGGTCGCCGGCGCCCCGCTGATGATCTACCGCGAGGTGCTGCTGTCGATCACCTTCGCACTGCTCGTCCGCCCGGGCACCGAGCTGTCGGACATCAAGACGGTCTCCGCCCACCCGGCCGCCCAGCCGCAGGTGCGCAACTGGCTGAAGAAGCACCTGCCGGACGCGCACTGGGAGTCGGCCGCCTCGAACGCGGACGCCGCCCGGCTGGTCCAGGAGGGCCAGTACGACGCCGCCTTCGCCGGCGAGTTCGCGGCCGCCCGCTACGGCCTAGAGGCCCTGGAGACCGGGATCCACGACGCGGAGAACGCCCAGACACGCTTCGTGCTGGTCGGCCGGCCCGCCCGGCCCGCGGCGCCGACCGGCGCGGACAAGACGTCCGTCGTGCTGTGGCAGCGCGACGACCACCCCGGCGGTCTGCGCGACCTGCTGGGCGAGTTCGCCACACGTGGCATCAACCTGATGCTGCTCCAGTCCCGGCCGACCGGCGCGGGCATCGGGAACTACTGCTTCTGCATCGACGCAGAGGGCCATATCTCCGACCGCCGGATGGCCGATGCCCTGAAGGGCCTGAAGCGGATCTGCCTCCAGGTTCGCTTCCTCGGCTCCTATCCGCGCGCGGACGTGCGGCCCGGGGATGTCCAGCCGCCGCGGCTGGGGACTTCGGACGAGGAGTTCGTGGAGGCGGCGGACTGGGTGGCGCGGTGCCAGGACGGCCGGTTCTAGGCCGGTTCCGGGCGGGGTTTCAGACCGGTCCCGGGCTGTCGTACCTGCTGATTGTCGTTATCCACAGAAGTTATCCACAGGTTGGCTTCTCGACCTGGGGACAAGTCGACAACGAAGCGTGAGTCAGTCGACAAATCGCCCTACAGGCCCCTGATGCGTCCATCGACGGGCAGGTCACCCTTCGTCCACCGTTTTCCTTTGCGTAACTCTTCGGGGTGACCTGATTCCACTCGAAAGTGAGGATAGAGCGGGTTTGCGCCGGGAATTCTGAGGGGTGAGCGGACCTTCCGGAGTGATCAATTCCGAAGTCCACAGACCTTCCACACAGCCTGTGGATAACTCTTCGGCAGGTGTGGATCCCTGTGGACAACCTGACCCCAAGTCCCGTCTCCCGCAAGGGATTCGAGTCAACGCGGCGCCTCGGGAGTGCCTCGTTCCGGGGAGAGGTGCGCCTTTTATTGACACTGCGCGTAATTCCCCCATAACGGTACGTAATGCTCAGCTGGAATAGTGAGTCGTGGGCGGTCATCGCGCACCGGTAGCCTTGGGCGCGTGATTGACCTTCGCCTGCTTCGTGAGGACCCCGACCGTGTGCGCGCGTCCCAGCGCGCCCGTGGAGAGGACGTCGCGCTCGTCGACGCCCTCCTGTCTGCCGACGAGCGGCGCAGGTCGTCTGGCGTCCGCTTCGACGAGCTGCGCGCCGAGCAGAAAGCGCTCGGCAAGCTCATCCCCAAGGCGGCCGGAGACGAGAAGGCCGAGCTGCTGAAGAAGGCGGGCCAGCTCTCCGCCGACGTCAAGGCGGCCGACGCGGACCGCGACGCGGCCGACACCGAGACCCAGGAGCTGCTCCAGAGGCTCGGCAACCTCGTCCACCCGGACGTGCCCGTGGGCGGCGAGGAGGACTTCGCCACGCTGGAGACGCACGGCACGATCCGCGACTTCGCCGCCGAGGGCTTCGAGCCCAAGGACCACCTGGAGCTCGGCCAGATCCTCGGCGCGATCGACGTCGAGCGCGGCGCCAAGGTCTCCGGCTCGCGCTTCTACTTCCTGACGGGCATCGGCGCGCTCCTGGAGCTCGCCCTGGTGAACGCGGCGATGGCCCAGGCCACCGCGGCCGGCTTCACCCCGATGCTCACCCCGGCCCTGGTCCGTCCCCAGTCCATGGCGGGCACGGGCTTCCTCGGCCAGGCCTCCCAGGACGTCTACCACCTCGCCGACGACGACCTCTACCTGGTCGGCACGTCCGAGGTGGCGCTGGCGGCGTACCACATGGACGAGATCCTCGACGCCGACCGCCTCCCCCTGCGCTACGCGGGCTTCTCGCCCTGCTTCCGCCGCGAGGCCGGTTCGCACGGCAAGGACACCCGGGGCATCTTCCGCGTGCACCAGTTCGACAAGGTCGAGATGTTCTCCTACGTCGCCCCGGAGGACTCGCAGGCCGAGCACCAGCGGCTGCTTGCGTGGGAGAAGCAGTGGCTGACCTCCCTGGAGCTGCCGTACCGCGTGATCGACGTGGCCAGCGCCGACCTGGGCTCCTCGGCCGCCCGGAAGTTCGACTGCGAGGCGTGGATCCCGACCCAGGGCAAGTACCGCGAGCTGACCTCGACCTCGGACTGCACCGAGTTCCAGTCCCGCCGGCTGTCGATCCGCGTCCGTGACGGCAAGCAGGTCAAGCCGCTGGCCACGCTCAACGGCACCCTGTGCGCCGTACCGCGCACGATCGTGGCGATCCTGGAGAACCACCAGCAGGCCGACGGCTCGGTGCGGGTGCCCGAGGTGCTGCGTCCGTACCTGGGCGGCCGGGAGGTCCTGGAGCCGGTGTCCAAGTGACCACCGGTTTCTCATACAAGCTGATCGCCACCGACCTCGACGGGACGCTGCTGCGCTCCGACGAGTCGGTGTCGCAGCGCACCCGTGACGCGCTCGTCGCGGCCACCGCGGCGGGCGCCGCGCACATCGTCGTCACCGGCCGCGCGGTCCCGTGGACCCGGCACATCCTCGACGACCTCGGCTACCAGGGGCTGGCCGTCTGCGGCCAGGGCGCGCAGGTGTACGACGCCGGTGCCCACCGCCTGCTGACGTCGGTCACGCTGGACCGGCAGCTGGCCGGGGTGGCGCTGGCCAAGATCGAGGCGGAGGCCGGCCCGCTGTACCTGGCGGCGAGCCGTGACGGCCTGGACGGCGAGGTGCTGGTGGGCCCGGGCTACGCGGCCCACGGCAACCTGCCCGCGACCCCCTTCACGGACGCGTCGGACCTGTGGACCGCGCCCCTGAACAAGCTGTACATACAGCACCCGACGCTGTCGGACGACGAGCTGTGCGAGGTGGCCACGCGCACCGCCGGCGGTTTCGTCAGTGTCGTCATGGCGGGCGAGGGGATCGTCGAGCTCCTCCCCCTGGGCCTGTCCAAGGCCACCGGTCTGTCCCTGGCGGCCCGCCGGCTCAAGGTGAAGGCCGCGGACACGATCGCCTTCGGCGACATGCCCAATGACATACCGATGTTCGCCTGGTCCTCCTACGGTGTCGCCATGGCGGACGCCCATGAGGAGCTGAAGGCCGTGGCCGACGAGGTGACGTCCTCGAACGAGGAGGACGGCATCGCGGTGGTGCTGGAGCGGTTGCTGGGCTGAGCCTTCGGGTCTTGCGTATTCGGGTGTTGCGTACGGCGGAGGATGCACGGATCGAACGTGCGCGGGCGTTATCGCCCGACCACGACTCGCTTCTGATCAAACACAGCGCAAGCCGGTGCCTTACCGCTCGGCCAATCCTCCGGGTGGGCGGCCCACGCGAGTGCGATTCGCGTGCTCGAAGCGGCCGCCCCGGGCAGCTCCCCGTATGGGGCAAGCTCTACGGAGTGGGGTAGCGACTACTCCGGAGCCCGCCGCGGGCTGCCCTGAAGGGAGCTGGACGTACTGCCGTGCATAGGCATCGTCCCGCTCCTCTCCCAGAACTCGGCGCCGGACTTCCTGGCCCGGCGGGGTGAACACAACCACTCTGCCCGCCGGGCGAATTGGACGCCACCGATTAAATCGCCCGGCCTCAGCGCCTGCGCCACCTGCGCCGCCGGACCTTGCTGAAGAACCAGCCCGCGGGCGGCTCGTCGGAGCGCCAGGGCTGCGGCTCCGGCTTCTCACGGCGCCAGCGCTCGGCGAGCATCCGGGCCCGGGCGGACGGCTCGGAGGTCTCGGCGGAGCGTATGAAGTCGTCGTCCAGAACGAGGTCGTCCCAAGCATCGTCTCCGGACCCGATCCCGGACCCGGGCCCGGCTCCTGGCTCGGACCCGGCCTGACCGCCGTCCTCGTACTGAGCCCTCTCGCCCGCCATTCCCGTCTCCTCCCAGCCGTCCAACTCCCGTGTGGTTCCCCTACATCCCGTTTGCCCAGTGTGCCCCGACAGAGGTGAAGCCCCCGTCAAGGCCGGGCGACGTCACTCCTCGCCGGCGAGCGTCAGCGAGCGCAGCTTCTGACCGGCGAACCAGGTGGCCAGGACTGTGACGGCCACCAGCAGCACCGTCGCCGTCGTCAGGCCGACGTCCGAGGTCACCAGGTCCCCGCCGGACACCTTCTGGGCCACGGCCAGCGACCACTGCTGGACGCTCAGCGTGCGGGCGCCCGGCACCAGGGAGCCGAACAGGGCCTCCCAGACCAGCGCGTAGACGAGACCGAACACCACCGCGTGCCGGGAGACCGTGCCGAGGAGCAGGAACAGGGCGGCGTACGCGATGGACGCGACCAGCGCCGCCACCGTGTAGGCCACGGCGATCTGCTGGCCGTTGCCGTTCAGGATGATTCCCGCGATGAGCGTCGGCACCGCGGAGAACACCATCGTCACGGCGACGGCGACGATCAGCTTGGTGAAGATGATGGTCGGCCGCTTGATCGGCTTGGATAGCAGGTACACCACCGAGCCGTCGTCGATCTCCGGCCCGATCGCGCCGGTGCCGGCGATGACGCCGATCAGCGGCACCATCGTGGCGAGCGCGAGCCCGCCCAGCAGGTCCGAGGCCGTCTGGTCGTCCGCCCCGGTGAGACCGCGCACCGCCACGGCGATGACGATCAACAGCAGGGGCAGGGCACCGAGGATGAGGGCCCGGCGCCGGCCGAGCAGGGCCCGGTAGGTGAGTCGGGCGACTGTGGGGTCATACATCAGGGCCTCCTACGCCGCGACCAGGTACGAGAAGACGGACTCGAGGGACTCGTCGGACGGCGAGACCGTGAGCAGGCGGATGCCGTGCTCGCGCGCCACACGCGGCAGCAAGGCCGTGAAGCGGCCGAAGTCGACGGCCTGGATGCGCAGTGCGCCCTCGGCGTGGTCGACCTCGATCCCGGACGTCGATGGGTCGGCGATCAGCGCGGCCGCGAGGGCGCGGTCGTCGCTGGAACGCACCAGGTAGCGGTGCGGCCGGTCGGTCATCAGGCGCCGGATCTTGCGGAAGTCACCGCTGGCGGCGTGCCGGCCGGCGACGACGACCTCGATGTGCCAGGCGAGTTGCTCGACCTCTTCGAGGATGTGGGACGAGAACAGCACCGTGCGGCCCTCGTCGCCCATGCGGCGCAGCAGGTCCATCAGCTGCATGCGCTGGCGCGGGTCCATGCCGTTGAAGGGTTCGTCCAGCAGGAGCAGGGACGGGTCGTGGACCAGGGCGGAGGCCATCTTCACGCGCTGGCGCATGCCCTTGGAGTACGTCTGGATCTTGCGGTCCTGCGCGTACTCCATCTCGACCGTGGCCAGAGCCTTCTGCGCCGCCTTGGCGCCTAGGCCGTGCAGCTCGGCGTTGGCGAGGACGAACTCCTGCCCGGTGAGGAAGTCGTACATCGCCTCCCGCTCGGGGACGACGCCGATGTGCCGGTAGATCTGCTCATTGCGCCACACGGGCTGCCCGTCGAGGGTGACCGTGCCGGTGGAGGGGGCCAGGAAGCCGCCCATCATGTTGATGAGGGTGGACTTTCCGGCACCGTTGGGGCCGAGGAGGCCCGTGACGCCGGGGCCGATGGTCATGGTGATGTCGTTGACGGCGACCACGTTGCCGAACCAGCGGGACACGTGGTCGATGGAGAGCGTGGTCACAGTCCCACCTTCTTGTAGCGGCGCATCAGGAGGCCGTAGCTCGCCGCGATCAGGCCCAGGGCGACGAGGACGAAGACGACGCCCTCGGCGTTGCTCGGGCCCACCCCGCCGGGGAAGGCGGAGGTCGCGCCCAGGAACGCGGACTGCACCCCGTCGACCAGCGTGATCGGCGAGAACAGCCCGATCAGCGGCACGGCGTCGCTGCTGCCCTGGACATCGGCGATGGCCTGCAGGGTGGAGACCGCGCCGTAGGTGATGGTCAGCACGGCGATCACGGCCGCGATGCCGAAGCCGCGGCGCGGGGTGAAGGACGCGATGACCAGGCCGATACCGGCGAACAGCAGTGAGAGCAGTGCCACGGAGACCAGTCCCTGTGCGAATCCCTTGGTCTGGTCGGCGAAGTCGAGCTCGGCCAGCAGCGCGCCCACGTAGAGCACGAGCAGGGGAGCGGCCGTGAGGACGAACAGCGCCGAGGCCAGCGCCGCGAACTTGGCGCGGACGTAGTCGGCGGTCTCGATGGGCCGCGAGAAGTACAGCGGCACGGTCTTGAAGCGCAGGTCGCGCGAGACGGACTGGGGCGCCTGCGAGGCGACGTACAGGCTGATGACCGCCTGCATGACGATCGCGTAGCGCGTGTAGTCCACGGGCAGGGCGTTGGCCTTGGTGGCGACCGCGACGGCGACCATGATGGCCGCGGGCACGCACATCACCACGAACAGCAGCATCGGCAGCACCTTGGACTTCACCGAGCGGCCGAGGCCGTAGGAGCCGCGCAGGGACTGCGAGTACAGGGAGCGGCGGGCGTAGGCGCGGCCCAGGCGGGGGCCGTCGTAGCTGCGGTAGCCGATGTTGTGGATGCGGGTCTGGTCACCCGGTGCCGGGGCGGATGTCCCCGTGGAGTGCTCAACCGCCATGGCCGACCGCCTCCTTCCGCTGCTCGTGCTCGTCGCTGCTCGTGAAGACCTCGGAGATGTGGTGCCGGCGCTGCTCCATGCGCACCAGGCCGAGTCCGAGGTCGGCGATCACGTCCCGGACCAGGTCGTACGTCTGCTCGCCCTGGGCCGTCAGCAGCAGGACATGGCCGGCGCCCGGCAGGCCGCTGCCGTCCTCGACGCTCACCCCGCGCGCGTGCAGCGCGTCGCGCACCGCGCGGGTGCCGTCCGGGTGCTCGTCGGTGTCGGTGACCTCGATCGCGAGCGTCGTCGTGGTCTGGGTGAAGTCCGTGGTGGAGCTGGAGCGCAGGAGCTTGCCGCCGTCGATGACGACGACGTGGTCGCAGGTGCGTTCCAGTTCGCCCAGCAGGTGCGAGGTGACCAGGACCGAGATGCCGAAGTCGGTGTGGATCCGGCGGATCAGGCCGAGCATCTCGTCGCGGCCGACCGGGTCGAGGCCGTTGGTCGGCTCGTCCAGGAAGACCATCTGTGGGTCGTGCACCAGGGCCTGGGCGAGCTTGACGCGCTGCTTCATGCCGGTCGAGTAGCCGCCGATGGGGCGGTAGCGCTCCTCGTACAGCCCGACGTGGCGCAGCGTGTCGGCCGTGCGCTCGCGCGCTGCGGTGGGCGGCAGACCGGACATGCGCGCCATGTGGACGACGAACTCGGTGGCAGAGACGTCCGGCGGCAGGCAGTCGTGCTCGGGCATGTAGCCGACCCGCTCGCGGATGTCGGCGCCCTTGGTGGCGACATCGAGGCCGAGCACGTCGGCGCGGCCCTCGGTGGCGGGGGACAGACCCAGAAGGATCTTGATCAGTGTGGACTTGCCGGCTCCGTTGGCTCCGACGAGTCCGGTCACACCGGGCCCGACGTCCACGGAGAGCCGGTCAAGCGCGGTCACCCTGGGGAACCGCTTGCTCAGGCTTTCGGTCGCGATCACAGTCACCCTCCGAAGGTAGGGGTCGTGAGCACGGCGGTCGTCACTCCGCAGAGCTGTATTCGGGTCAGCCCTGAGTATTACGGGCCCCTAGGGGGCCTGGTTCTCGAGAGTTACCACGACCGGGAACCTCCTATTGACGAAGTCTCTAACAACTGCCAGATTCGCCGGATGACGTTGCTCACGGGCGCGCGGGAGCGCTGGGTACGGACCGGCGAAGTCGAGCTGTGCGTGGCCGAGATGGGCGATCCGCGTCGCCCGACGGTCGTCCTCGTGCACGGCTACCCCGACAGCAAGGAGGTGTGGTCCGAGGTCGCCGCGCGTCTCGCCGGGCAGTTCCACGTGGTGGCGTACGACGTCCGCGGCCACGGCCGGTCGACGACGCCGCGACCGCTGCGGGGCGGGTTCACGCTGGAGAAGCTGACGGACGACTTCCTGGCCGTCGCGGACGCGGTCAGTCCGGACCGGCCCGTGCACCTGGTCGGGCACGACTGGGGCTCGGTGCAGGCCTGGGAGTTCACCACCGTCCGGCGCACCGAGGGGCGCATCGCCTCCTTCACGTCGATGTCCGGGCCGTCCCTCGACCACTTCGGCCACTGGATCAACCGGCGCGTGAAGCGGCCCACCCCACGCCGGGTCGGCCAGCTCCTCGGGCAGGGCGCGAAGTCCTGGTACGTGTACCTGCTGCACACGCCCGTGCTGCCCGAGCTGGCCTGGCGCGGCCCGCTCGGCAAGCGCTGGCCGAAGATCCTGGAGCGGGTCGAGAAGGTCCCGCGCGGCGGCTACCCGACCTCGTCCCTGCCGTCGGACGCGGCGCACGGTGCCTGGCTGTACCGGGACAACGTGCGGCCCCGGCTGCGCAGGCCGCGTCCGGACGCGCACGCTCACGCGCCCGTACAGCTCATCACGCCCCTGGAGGACCGGTTCCTGTCGGAGCGGCTCCACGACGAGCTGGAGCAGTGGGTTACGCGGTTGACCCGCAGGACGCTCCCCGCAGGGCACTGGATCCCGCGTACCCGTCCGGATCAACTCGCTTCGTGGATCGGGGCTTTCGTGACGTCCGTCGAGGACGGCCGGCTCCCGGCGGCGACGAGCGGGAAGCACGCCGAGCGGTTCTCCGGGCAGCTCGTGCTGGTCACCGGGGCGGGCAGCGGCATCGGGCGGGCGACGGCGCTCGCGTTCGCGGAGGCGGGCGCGCGCGTGGTGGCCGTCGACCGGGACGCGGAGGCGGCGGCCCGCACCGCCGAGTCGTCCCGTCTCATGGGCGCCTCAGCGGCCTGGGCGGAGACGGCAGACGTCTCCGACGAGCAGACCATGGAGAAGCTCTCCGAGAAGGTCACCCTCGAGTACGGCGTGGTGGACGTCCTGGTCAACAACGCCGGGATCGGACTGTCCGGGTCCTTCTTCGACACCACGCCGGAGGACTGGAAGAAGGTCCTTGACGTCAACCTGTGGGGCGTGATCCACGGCTGCCGGCTCTTCGGCCGGCGGATGGCCGAGCGCGGGCAGGGCGGCCACATCGTCAACGTGGCCTCTGCGGCGGCGTACCAGCCGTCCCGGGCACTGCCCGCCTACAGCACCTCCAAGGCGGCCGTGCTGATGCTCAGCGAGTGCCTGCGGGCGGAGCTCGCCGGGCGGGGTATCGGCGTGACGGCGGTCTGCCCCGGCATCGTCAACACCGCCATCACGTCGACGGCGCACTTCGCCGGGGTCGACGCCCAGGAGGAGACGAGGCTCCAGCAGCGCGCCGCCCGTCTGTACGGGTTGCGGAACTACCCGCCGGAGAAGGTGGCCGCCGCGATCCTGCGGGCGGTGGTGCGCGACGCGGCGGTGGTTCCGGTCACGCCGGAGGCCCGGGGTGCGCGGGTGCTGTCGCGGCTGGCCCCGGGGGTGTTGCGGGGGATCGCGCGGGTGAAGCCGCCGGTGTGACAGCCCGTGCGGAGGGCCCAAGTCCGCGCTTTTGAGGGCCTGTTGTCCACAGAACCCGCAATTCCCCCTGTGGATAACCGTACTTGTCTGTGGATCAAACCTCGGAAGCAATACTCGATCGCGTGATTCCCGTCTCTCCCGCACTCTGGTGGGATGGACGAAAGACGCACCGTCAAGGTGTCGAAGTACCTCTCGAAGCATCTGCGTCACCAGCCGGAGCTGATCGGGCTGGCGCTCGACGAGGGCGGCTGGGTGGAGATCGACACGCTGATGGCCGCGGCCGCCGCGCACGGCTTCCGGTTCACCCGCGAGGAACTGGACCATGTCGTCACCTCCAACGACAAGCGCCGTTTCGCCGTCGAAGGCACCCGGATCCGCGCCAGCCAGGGCCACAGCGTCGAGGTCGACCTCGGGCTTCCGCCGGCGACCCCGCCCGCGCACCTCTACCACGGCACCGTCGCCCGCCACCTGGACGCGATCCGCGCCGAGGGGCTCAGGCCGATGAACCGGCACGATGTGCATCTCTCACCCGATCGCGAGACTGCGACCCGCGTCGGTGCCCGCCGTGGCCGGCCGATCGTCCTGACGGTGGACACGGCCGCCATGCACCGCGACGGTCATGTCTTCCGCGTGAGCGCGAACGGCGTGTGGCTGACCGAGGCCGTACCGCCGCGGTATCTCCGCTTCCCCGCACCCCACTGACCTGATGTGCGTGACCAACCGCCGACGGTGACTGTTTCACGTGAAACACGAGCGACCCGCAGGGCTCCTTTAGGCTCGTTGCCATGAGTCTGCATCTGAGCACCGTGATCCTCCCGTACCGTCGCTGGAACGAAGGCGGCCGTACGGCCTGGACGCGCGCCGAGCAGCTCGGCTTCCGCACCGCGTACACCTACGACCATCTGTCCTGGCGCAGCTTCCGGGACGGCCCGTGGTTCGGTGCCGTGCCGACCCTCACCGCCGCCGCGGCCGCCACCGAGCGGCTCCGGCTCGGCACGCTGGTGACCTCGCCGAACTTCCGGCACCCGGTGACCCTCGCCAAGGAGCTGATCTCCCTGGACGACATTTCCGGCGGGCGGGTCACGCTGGGCATCGGCGCGGGCGGCTCCGGTTTCGACGCCACCGCGCTCGGCCAGGAACCGTGGACGCCGCGCGAGCGGGCCGACCGGTTCGCCGAGTTCGTCCCGCTGCTCGACCGGCTGCTCAGCGAGGACGCGGTGTCGTACGAGGGCGACTTCTACTCGGCTCACGAGGCGCGGAACATCCCCGGCTGTGTGCAGCGCCCCAGGCTGCCGTTCGCGGTCGCCGCGACCGGTCCTCGCGGGATGCGGCTCGCCGCCCGGTACGGCCAGGCCTGGGTGACCACAGGCGACCCCAAGCTGTACGAGAACGGCACCCCTGAACAGTCGATTCAGGCCATGCGCGGGCAGACCGAGAAGCTGGCCGACACCTGCGCCGAGGTCGGCCGGGACATGACCGGACTCGACCGGGTCCTGCTCAGCGGGTTCACGCCGGACCGCACCGGACCGCTCCAGTCGCTGGACGCCTTCGTCGACTTCGCCGGCCGGCACGCGGAACTGGGCTTCACGGAGCTCGTGATCCACTGGCCCATTCCGGACTCGCCCTTCGCGGCGGACGAGAAGGTCTTCGAGCAGATCGCCATGGAGGCGCCGGCGCAGCTGCGCTGAGGCCCCTGGGGCCGGGTTCCTCGGGAAAGCCCTGGTGAGAGCGGCATTCACTCACCTGCGCGGAGCCCCGCACGCCCGTGCGGGTATCTGCGGGACAATGACCCGGTGACCTCAGCGACCCGACAGCCCGATACCGCGGCCGAGACCCTCCCGCCGCGGCTGATCGCCACCGACCTCGACGGCACCCTGCTGCGCGACGACAAGTCGGTGTCCCCCCGCACGGTGGCCGCGCTGGCCGCCGCCGAGGAGGCGGGCATCGAGGTCTTCTTCGTCACCGGCCGCCCGGCCCGCTGGATGGACGTCGTCAGCGACCACGTGCACGGCCACGGGCTGGCGATCTGCGGCAACGGCGCCGCCGTGGTCGACCTGCACGGCGGCCCCGGCGCCCACAAGTTCGTGAAGGTACGGGAGCTGGAGCGGGAGAACGCGTTGGACGCCGTACGGCTGCTACGCGACGCGGCGCCGGGCACGGTGTACGCGGTGGAGCAGACCTACGGCTTCTACCAGGAGCCTGCGTACCCGAAGCTGCACATGGAGATCCCCGACAGCCTCGCCCCGGCGGAGACACTCCTGGGCCCGGACCACCGGGCGGCCGCGGAGCCGGTGCTGAAGATCCTGGCATACCACCCGGAGATCGACCCCGACGCCTTCCTGACCCTGGCCCGGCTCGCGATAGGCGACCGCGCCGATGTGACCCGCTCCAGCCCCAGCGCCCTGCTCGAGATCAGCGGCCCCGGTGTGTCCAAGGCCAGCACGCTCGCCCTGTGCTGCGCCGAGCGTGGCATCTCGCACGAGGAGGTCGTCGCCTTCGGCGACATGCCGAACGACGTCGAGATGCTGACCTGGGCCGGCCGGTCGTACGCGATGGGCAACGCCCACCCGGACGTGATCGCCGCGGCCTCGGGACGGACGGTCGCGAACAACGAGGACGGGGTCGCGGTCGTGATCGAGCAGTTGGTGGCCGAGCGGGTGTAGGTGTCGCCTGCTCCTTCGGAAGCGGTCGAGCGCTCCGTCAGAGCGACACCCCGCGCGCCTCCAGCCACGACACCGGGTCCACCGCCGATCCCATCTCCGGTGTCACCCGGGTCTCGAAGTGCAGGTGCGGTCCGGTGGAGTTGCCCGTGGTGCCGGACTGGCCGATCCACTGGCCGGGGCTGACGTGCTCCCCCTGGTCGACCGCGACGGAAGCGAGATGGGCGTACTGCGTGTAGTAGCCGCCCGCATGCTTCAGCACGATCTCGATGCCGAAGGGGCCACCGCAGGACACCCTCACCACCCGGCCCGTCCCCACGGACCGCACCGGCGTGCCGATCGGCACCGCGAAGTCCTGCCCGGTGTGCCGGCTCGACCACCGCGCCCCGCCGCTGCCGTAGGACGCGGACAGCTCGTACGTCTCCACGGGCGCGACCCACGCACTCGTGAACGCGGTCTCCGGCTGGTCGAGCCGGACGGCCCCCCGGCATGCCCCGGCGGCGACCGAGGCGTCCGCCTGCCCCTGGAGCTGCGAGCGCGCCTCTTCGAGCTTCAGCTCGATGCCCGCCTTCAGGTCGGCCAGTTGGATGTTCCGCTTCTCCAACGCCTGCCATTCGGCTGCGGCCTTGGCCTCGTCCGCGGTGAGCCGTGCCTCGGCCCGGCGGCTCTTGGAGATCGCGTTGTTCACGGCGAGGTTCGTCTGCGAGAAGGCATGCTGACCTCGCATCAGGTCGTCGGGACTGTCGGCGAAGATCAGCTGTGCGGCCACCGGCAGACCACCGCTGCTCCGGTACTGGGCACGGGCGATCCGGCCCAGATCTTCGTTCAGGCCCGCGATGTGCCGCCGCTGAGTGTCCAGGAGAGCCTCCGCCCGCTGCGCTTTGGCCCGTTGCTCATCGGCCTCCTTGCGGCCGGCCTCGTACTGCTGGGTCGCCACCGCGGCGTCCTCGTACAGCCGCGCCACCTCGGCGCTGATGCCCGTGTCCCCGCCTGCCCCGGGCTCCTTGTCCGCCGCCGTCGGCCGTGCCGCGAGGGCCGCCAGCGCGCACAGCAGGACCGGAACAAGCAGGCGACAGCGACGGTATGAGCGCATGTCAGCGATCCTCGCCCAGCCCGGCGGGCCCGGTCCTGTTCACGTCGTACAGCTGGGGGACCGGCTCCTCCGAATGGATCAGTGCGCGCGGACCCGACCGGGTGTGGGGCACGCCGCTACCGCGCCCCCGCCAGCTCCTCCGACGCCGCCTCCCGTTCCGCCATCTCCCGCAACGGCCCGTCCACCGCCACCAGGTCCGGGTACGACCCGCGCTGCACCACCCGTCCCTGATCCAGCACGAGCACCTCGTCGACCGCCTCCAGGCCCGCCAGCCGGTGCGTGATGAGCAGGGTCGTACGGCCCTCTGTGGCGGCCAGCAGATCGGCGGTGAGCGCGTCCGCCGTCGGCAGGTCGAGGTGCTCGGCGGGCTCGTCGAGCACCAGGACGGGGAAGTCGGCGAGCAGCGCGCGGGCCAGCGCCAGCCGCTGCCGCTGCCCTCCGGACAGCCGCGCCCCGTGCTCCCCGACGAGCGTGTCGAGCCCGTCGGGCAGGCCCTGGGCCCAGTCCAGCAGCCGGGCCCGGCCCAGCGCGGCACGCAGCTCGTCCTCGGTGGCGTCCTTCTTGGCGAGCAGCAGGTTCTCGCGCAGCGAGCTGTCGAAGAGGTGCGCGTCCTGCGCGCACAGCCCGACGAGCTTCCGGACGTCGTCACTGTGCAGCGCGTACGCGTCCACGCCCGCCAGCGTGTACGCACCCGCCCGCGCGTCCAGGAACCTGAGCAGCAGCTGCGCCAGCGTCGTCTTGCCGGAGCCGGACGGTCCGACCACGGCGACCCTGCGGCCCTCCTCAAGGGTCAGGTCGAGCCCGGCGAGCGCGTCCCGGTCCTGCCCCTCGTACCGCGCGGTCAGCCCCTTGACGGCGACCGGGAACGGCGACGCGGGCGCCTGGCGGGGCCGCTCCGGCTCCCCCACGGGCTCCGGGGCGTCCAGCACCTCGTACACCCGCTCAGCGCTCCGGCGCACCCGTTGCCGGTACTGCACGGCGAGCGGCAGCCCGAGCACGGCCTCGAAGGCGGCCAGCGGGGTGAGGACGACGACGGCCATGGTCACGCCGTCCAGCCGCCCGGCCGCGACCGCCTGAGCGCCGACCAGGGCGGCGGCCGTGACGGTCAGTCCGGAGATCAGCGCGGTGAGCCCGTCGCCGAGGGCCGTGGCGGTGGCGGCGCGCGAGGCGATCCGGGTGAGCGCCCCGTCGGCCTCGCGTGCCCCGGCGGTCCGTGCGGGCAGGGCACCGGCGACGGTCAGCTCCGCGGTGCCGGTGAGCAGATCGGCCACCCGCGTCGCCAGTACGCCGCGGGCGGGGGCCAGCCGGTGCTCGGCCCGCCGCGCCACGGCACCGGTGATCAGCGGCACACCCACGCCCGCCGCCAGCAGCCCGGTCGCGAGCACGGCCCCGGCCTCGGGGAGCAGCCACGCCGTGAAGCCGACGGACGCGGCCGACACGACGACGGCCGCCCCGGCCGGCAGCAGCCACCGCAGCCAGTAGTCCTGCAGCGCGTCCACGTCCGCGACGAGCCGGGAGAGCAGATCGCCCCGGCGGGTCCGGCGCAGCCCGGCGGGCGCCAGCCGCTCGAGCCGTCGGAACACCGCGACCCTGGTGTCCGACAGCATCCGCAGCACGGCGTCGTGCGAGACCAGCCGCTCGGCGTACCGGAACACGGCCCGGCCGATGCCGAAGGCCCGCGTGGCCGTCACGGCCATCATCAGATAGAGCACGGGCGGCTGCTGCGAGGCCCGCGAGATCAACCACCCGGAGGTGGCCATGAGCCCTACGGCGCTCCCGAGCGCGAGGCTGCCGAGCAGCAGCGCGAGTCCCAGCCGTCCGCGCCGGGCGCCGGACATGGCGCGAACGCGTGTGAGGACATCGCCCGAGGCGGATTCCCCGTCGGGCTCGGCCGGATCGACCGGGGCGGGCAGAGCGCCCTCGACGGAGCCCGGCTTGGGGGCCGAGGCCGTAGCGAGCGGCACAGCGGTCGTCTCGGGCCCGGCCAGGCGCACCACTCGGTCCGCCACCCCCAGCAACGCCGGCCGGTGCACGACGAGCAGCACCGTCCGCCCGGCCGCCAGGCGCCGTACCGCGGCCACGACCTCGGCCTCGGTGGCCCCGTCCAGCGCGGCCGTCGGCTCGTCGAGCAGCAGCACGGGCCGGTCCGCGAGGAACGCCCGGGCCAGCGCGAGCCGCTGCCGCTGCCCGGCCGACAACCCGGCCCCGTCCTCGCCGAGCACGGTGTCCACGCCCTCCGGCAGGGCATCCACGAACTCCAGTGCCCCGGCGTCCCGCAGCGCCCGCCGTACAGCGTCGTCGTCGGCGTCGGGCCGCGCCAGCCGTACGTTCTCGGCGAGCGTCCCGGCGTACAGATGCGGACGCTGCGGCACCCACGCGATCCGGGAACGCCACTGCTCCAGGTCGGCATCGGCCAGGTCGACTCCCCCGGCCCGCACCCGCCCCTCGGCCGGCCGCACAAAGCCCAGCAGCACACTGAGCAGCGTCGACTTTCCGGCCCCGCTCGGCCCGACGAGCGCGACCGTCTCCCCGGGCTCGACGGTGAAGGACACGTCCGCCACGGCCTCCGCCGCGCGCCCCGGGTACCGGACCGTCACTCCCTCGAACGCCAGCGCGCCCGCGGGCACGGCCTCGGACCCGGACGCCGGAACGGGCGTCTCCAGGACCTCGAAGATCTCCTCGGCCGCGGCGAGCCCCTCCGCCGCCGCGTGGTACTGCGCCCCGACCTGCCGCAACGGCAGATACGCCTCCGGTGCCAGGATCACGATGACCAGGCCGATGTACAGGTCCATCTCGCCGTGCACCAGCCGCATGCCGATCGTCACGGCGACCAGCGCCACCGAGATGGTCGCGAGCAGCTCCAGTGCGAAGGAGGAGATGAAGGCGATCCGCAGCGTCCGCATGGTCGCCCGCCGGTACTCGCCGGTGATCTGCCGGATCGACTCGGCCTGTGCCTTGGCCCGGCCGAAGACCTTCAGCGTCGGCAGCCCCGCCACGACGTCCAGGAAGTGCCCGGACAGCCGGGACAGCAGCCGCCACTGACGGTCCATCCGGGACTGGGTGGCCCAGCCGATCAGCACCATGAAGACCGGGATGAGCGGCAGGGTGCCCACGATGATGGCCGCGGAGACCCAGTCCTCGGTGACGATCCGCGCCAGCACCGCCACCGGCACGACCACCGCGAGACCCAACTGCGGCAGATACCGCGAGAAGTAGTCGTCGAGGGCGTCGACACCCCGGGTGGCCAGGGCGACCAGCGAACCGGTCCGTTGCCCGCTCAGCCATCCGGGTCCCAACCGCACGGAACGCTCCAGCAGCCGCCCCCTCAGCTCGGACTTCACCGCCGCACTCGCCCGGTGCGCGGCGAGCTCGGTGAGCCAGCCGACCAGCGCCCGGCCGGCCGCGACGGCGGCCAGCAGCAGCAGGGGAGTGCCGAGTTCCGCCACAGCCATGCGGTGCTGGAAGGCGCCGACCACCACCTCGGCGATGAGCATCGCCTGCGCGATGACCAACCCCGCCCCGACGGCGCCCAGGGCGACGACCGCCCCCAAAAAGACCCGGGTGGCACGGGCGTACCGGAGCAGACGCGGATCGATTGGTTTCACGTGAAACACACCTCAGTGCGCGGTCTCGGCGATGTGCTGCGTACCGATCCGCTTACGGAACACCCAGTACGTCCAGCCCTGGTAGAGCAGGACGATCGGGGTGGCGATCCCGGCACACCAGGTCATGATCTTCAGTGTGTACGGGCTGGACGAGGCGTTGGTGACCGTCAGGCTCCACTCCGGGTTCAGCGTCGACGGCATGACGTTCGGGAACAGCGTCAGGAAGAGCATCGCCACCGTGGCCACGATGGTGAGCCCCGACAGGGCGAACGCCCAGCCCTCACGCCCGGCCCGTGCCGCGACCAGCGCCACGAGAAGAGACGCGACGGCCACGACCACCGCGACGAGCGACGCCCCGTCACCGCGGTCGGCCTGCGTCCACAGCAGGAAGGCGAGGGCCAGCAAGGCGGTCACCAGCCCGACGCGCAGCGCCAGCGTCCGTGCCCGCTCCCGGATCTCCCCGACGGTCTTGAGCCCGACGAACACCGTCCCGTGGAAGGTGAACAGCGCCAGCGTGACCAGACCGCCCAGCAGCGCGTACGGGTTGAGCAGATCCAGGACGCCGCCGGCGTAGTTGAAGTCCTGGTCGATCTTCACGCCCCGCACGATGTTGCCGAAGGCCACACCCCACAGGAACGCGGGGAGCAGCGAGGTCCAGAAGATCGCCGTCTCCCAATTGCGCTGCCAGCTCTCCTCGGGCCGCTTGACGCGGTACTCGAAGGCCACACCCCGGACGATCAGGCAGACCAGGATGAGCAGCAGGGGCAGGTAGAACCCGGAGAAGAGCGTCGCGTACCACTCGGGGAAGGCGGCGAAGGTGGCACCGCCCGCCGAGAGCAGCCAGACCTCGTTGCCGTCCCAGACGGGTCCGATGGTGTTGATCAGCACCCGCTTCTCGGGCCGGTTGCGGGCGAGCAGCTTCGTGAGCACACCGACCCCGAAGTCGAAGCCCTCCAGGAAGAAGTAGCCGGTCCACAGGACGGCGATCAGGACGAACCAGACGTCGTGCAGTTCCATGACTGTGCAGCTCCCTCGGCCTAGTACGAGAAGGCCATCGGCTTGTCGGCGTCACTGGAGTCGCCGCCGATCTTCGTGGGCGGGTTCAGGTCGGCCTCGGTGAGCTCGGGCGGGCCCGCCTTGACGTACTTGACCAGCAACTTGACCTCGACGACGGCGAGGATCGCGTACAGCGTGGTGAAGACGACCATCGAGGTGATGACCTCGGCCTGGGAGACGCCGGGGGAGACCGCGTCACGCGTCTGGAACAGGCCGTAGACGACCCACGGCTGGCGGCCCATCTCGGTGAAGATCCAGCCCCAGGAGCTGGCGATCAGCGGGAAGCCCAGGGTGAGGATCGCCATGCGCCAGTACCACTTGGTGAGGGTCGGACCGAGCGCCTTCTTCGGCAGGAGCACGAGATGCGGCACCTCGTCCTCGCCCACCCTCAAATGCTGTGGCAGCAGGAACTTCTTGCGGGTCAGCCACAGTCCGGCCAGGCCGATGGCGAACGACGTCATACCGAAGCCGATCATCCAGCGGAAGCCCCAGTAGGCGACCGGGATGTTGGGCCGGTAGTCGCCGGGGCCGTACTTCTCCTGCTCGGCCTTGTTGACGTCGTTGATGCCGGGGACGTACGAGGTGAAGTCGTCCTTGGCGAGGAAGGACAGCAGGCCGGGGATCTCGATGGCGACCTTGTTGTGTCCCTTGTCGACGTCGCCGACGGCGAAGATCGAGAAGGGCGCGGGCTCCTCGCCGTCCCAGAGTGCCTCGGCCGCGGCCATCTTCATCGGCTGCTGCTCGTACATGATCTTGCCGAGGACATCGCCGCTGATCGCGGTGAGCATGCCGCCGATGACGACGGTGACCAGGCCCAGCCGCAGCGAGGTCTTCATCACGGGGACGTGCTTCCCCCGGACCAGGTGGAAGGCGGCGATGCCGACCATGAAGGCGCCGCCGGTCAGGAAGGCAGCGGTGAGCGTGTGGAAGACCTGGGCAAGCGCGGTGTTCTGGGTCAGCACCAGCCAGAAGTCGGTGAGCTCGGCGCGCCCCTTCGCCTCGTTGATCCGGTAGCCGACCGGGTGCTGCATCCAGGAGTTGGCCGCGAGGATGAAGTACGCCGACAGGATCGTGCCGATCGAGACCATCCATATGCAGGCCAGGTGGATCTTCTTGGGCAGCTTGTCCCAGCCGAAGATCCACAGGCCGATGAAGGTGGACTCGAAGAAGAAGGCGATCAGCGCCTCGAAGGCGAGTGGCGCACCGAAGACGTCACCGACGAAGCGTGAGTAGTCGGACCAGTTCATGCCGAACTGGAACTCCTGCACGATGCCGGTGACCACGCCCATCGCGATGTTGATCAGGAAGAGCTTGCCCCAGAACTTCGTCGCCCGGAGGTACTTCTCCTTCTCTGTCCGCACCCAGGCGGTCTGCAGTCCGGCCGTGAGGGCGGCCAGCGAGATCGTCAGGGGAACGAACAGAAAGTGATAGACGGTGGTGATGCCGAACTGCCATCGCGCCAGGGTCTCCGGCGCCAAAGCCAGGTCCACGTCGCCGCTCCTTAACTACGCTTGTGAAAGCGTTCACATTCACAAGCCATTATGCAGCACGGACTTTCGAGCCCCAAAGGGGGCCCCTGTCGCGGTCGACCCCTTGGCGCGAACTTCAACATATTGTTGAATCGACGGCATGCAGACACCGCTACGGATACGGATCTCCTGGCCCGCAGGGCACCTCACCGCGACCCTCGACGACACCCCGACCACCCAGGCTCTCGCCCAGGAACTGCCCCTCGTCTCCACCGCCCGCACCTGGGGCGAGGAGGTGTACTTCGACACAGGAGTGTCTGTTTCACGTGAAACAGACGCCCGACAGGTCGTCGAGCCGGGCACGGTCACCTTCTGGACCGACGGCGACGCCCTCGCCCTCCCCTACGGGCCCACGCCGATCTCACAGGGCGAGGAGTGCCGCCTCGCAAGCCCGTGCAACGTCCTGGGCCGCATCGACGGCGACCCCGGCCTGCTCGCGACCGTGCGGGGCGGCGACCCCGTGCGCGTGGAACTCGTAGACGCCTGACCCAGGGCCTGGCTCGCGGAGCGCTACAGCTCCTTGCGGAACCCTTCCGCCACCTTCAGGAAGATGTCGTTCGCCTCGGTCTCACCGACCGTGACCCGCACACCCTCACCCGGGAACGGCCGGATCACCACGCCCGCCTGCTCACACGCCTGCGCGAACGCCACCGTGCGCTCCCCCAGCCGCAGCCACACGAAGTTGGCCTGGGTCTCGGGCACCGTCCAGCCCTGGGCGCGCAGCCCGTCGACCACGCGTACACGCTCACACACCAGCGAACCGACCCGGCCGAACAGTTCGTCCTCGGCACGCATCGAGGCGATCGCCGCCTCCTGTGCGAGCTGGCTCACCCCGAACGGCACCGCCGTCTTGCGCAGCGCCGCCGCCACCGGCTCGTGGGCGATGGCGAACCCGACGCGCAGTCCGGCCAGGCCGTACGCCTTGGAGAAGGTCCGCAGGACACAGACATTGGGCCGGTCGCGGTAGAGCTCGACACCGTCCGGCACCTCGGGGTCGCGGATGAACTCGCGGTAGGCCTCGTCGAGCACCACCAGCACGTCTCCCGGCACCCGGTCGAGGAAGCGCTCCAGCTCCGCTCGCCGCACGACCGTGCCGGTCGGGTTGTTGGGGTTGCAGACGAAGATCAGCCGGGTCCGGTCGGTGATCGCGTCGGCCATCGCGTCGAGATCGTGCACGTCACCGGAGGTCAGCGGCACCTGGACCGACCGGGCGCCGCTGATCTGCGTGATGATCGGGTAGGCCTCGAAGGACCGCCAGGCGTAGATCACCTCGTCGCCGGGACCCGAGGTGGCCTGGATCAGCTGCTGGGCGACACCGACCGACCCGGTGCCGGTGGCCAGGTGGGAGAGGGGCACGCCGAACCGCTCGGACAGCTCGTTCATCAGCCCCGTACAGGCCATGTCCGGGTAGCGGTTGAAGTTGCCGGCCGCCGCCGTCACGGTCTCCATCACGCCCGGCAGCGGCGGGTAGGGGTTCTCGTTGGAGGACAGCTTGTAGGCCACCGGCCCGCCTGCCGCAGCGGGCTTGCCCGGCTTGTAGGTGGGGATTCCCTCCAGCTCGCCGCGCAGCTTGGGGCTCGTCTCGCTCACCGCAGTCCTCCTCGCGAAGACCGGCGGCCCATGACCGCCGCCGACATCCAATACTCCTCACCCTATGAGGATTCGGCCCCGCTGCGTACACCCACGGCGGAGCGGTGAACGCCGGCCTCCCACGCCCCACCGGCATCAGGGGCATCGCCGCACGAAGGCGTACGAATTCGGGGGCGCGCCGTACATATATCTACGCGCCGGTGGTGCACGCCGTGGCGCGCATCCCCCGTGCAGGTGAGTTGAGACCTCTTCGCAACCTCGCCCACTTGGCAGGCCTGTGCGCGCCGACAAGTCACGTACTGGCATGGGAGCGCTTAACTCCCTTGGTTTCCAAAGCAATTGGGGATAAATGATCATGCAAAAACGTGCCTGTCAACGTGTGCATATGCGTCCGCACTACCCCACCGCATGAGCCCTACTATCGGCTCGCCATGACAGCAGCAGGGAAGCACCAGGTGAGCCGCGCGGAAACCTCACGTCGAGGCAGTCGGCCGGGCCGGGCGGGTATCAGGGACGTGGCCGCCGCCGCCGGAGTCTCCATCACGACCGTCTCCGACGCCCTCAACGGCAAGGGCAGGCTCCCGGACGCCACCCGGCGCCATGTCCGCGAGGTGGCCGACCGGCTGGGCTACCGGCCCTCGGCCGCCGCCCGGACACTCCGTACCGGCAAGTCGGGACTCATCGGCCTGACCGTGACGACGTACGGGGATGAACCTTTCACCTTCACAGAGTTCGCGTACTTCGCCGAGATGGCGCGAGCCGCCACCTCCGCCGCGCTCGCCCGCGGCTACGCCCTCGTCATCCTGCCCGCGACCTCCCGCCACGACGTGTGGTCGAACGTCGCCCTGGACGGCACGGTCGTCATCGACCCCTCCGACCAGGACCCGGTCGTCAGCGAACTCGTCCGGCAGGGGCTGCCGGTCGTCTCCGACGGCCGCCCGGCCGGCTCCCTGCCGGTCACGGCATGGGTCGACAACGACCACGAGGCCGCCGTCCTCGGCATCCTCGACCACCTGGCCGACGCCGGCGCCCGCCGCATCGGCCTGCTGACCGGCACGACGACGGACACGTACACCCACCTGTCGACCACCGCGTACCTGCGCTGGTGCGAGCGTGTCGGCCAGGATCCGGTGTACGAGGCCTATCCGGCGCACGATCCGTGCGCGGGCGCCGTCGCCGCCGACCGGCTCCTCGCCCGCCCCGACCGGCCCGACGCGGTCTACGGGCTGTTCGACCCGAACGGCACCGACCTGCTCGCCGCCGCCCGCCGCTACGGCCTGCGCGTACCGGACGACCTGCTGCTGGTCTGCTGCAGCGAGTCCACCGTGTACGCCAACACCGAGCCCCCCGTCACCACGCTCTCCCTGAAACCGCGCCGCATCGGCACGGCGGTGGTGCAGCTCCTCATCGACGCCATCGAGGGAGTGGAATCCGACCGCCCGGTGGAGCAGGTGATACCGACGGAGCTGATCGTGCGCACGTCGTCCCAGCGACGCCCGCCGCGCACGACGGTCAGCCCGCCGCGATCCCCCGAAGGGGCTTAGGTCCGGTACCCGGCAACCCCCGGGTCCGGCACCTCGGACCCGGGGCGAGGGGAAGTCCCGTCCTTTGGAGAAACAGGGCCGGTCCCCCGGAGAGAAGGGATCGTTCTCGCGAAGAGAAGGAGAGCGAGGACGGTCACACGGTGGTCAAAGCCCGGCCCAATCGGGGCGAAAGCCGCAGTGAACTGGACTCTTGCTCTGATTCACCACCCCTGGGTCATCACATGGCGCGATCCGCATTCCTATGATGGGCCCACGACACCGGCGGGCCGCTACGACCAGGCAGTCCGATGCGGTGCAGATGCGGCTTGATGGTGGAGGGGTCGATGACTCAGGGGGCCGGTCAGGGACCCGAGGTGGAGCGCACGGCGACGTTGCGCGACTTCCGGGTGCCCGCGTACGTCCACGAGACCGGTCCGTACGTCCAGAGCGCGAGCCCCGGCGAGGTCGCTCCGCCTCCCGAGGAGACCTATCCCGAGGGATACACGCCGACCCAGCGCGACCTTCCCGTGGTCAACCGGGGTGACACTGTCCAGGTGACCGTCGACCCCGAAACCGCCGCGGCCCCGCCCCCGAACACCGGACAGGGCCCGCTGTACGTCGTGGGCGACGTACACGGCTACCTCGACCAGCTGGTGGCCGCTCTGCAGGAGAAGGGCCTCCTCGACACCGACGGCCACTGGTGCGCGGGCACCGCCCGGCTGTGGTTCCTCGGCGACTTCACCGACCGCGGCCCGGACGGCATCGGCGTCATCGACCTGGTGATGCGGCTGTCCGCCGAGGCCGCGGCAGCCGGCGGCTACTGCAAGGCGCTCATGGGCAACCACGAGCTGCTGCTGCTCGGCGCCAAGCGGTTCGGCGACACCCCCGTCAACTCCGGCGCGGGCACCGCCACCTTCCAGGCGGCCTGGCTGCTCAACGGCGGCCAGAAGACCGACATGGACCGCCTCCAGGACCACCACCTGCAGTGGATGGCCCGGCTCGACGCCGTCGAGGAGGTCGACGGCCACCTGCTCGTCCACTCCGACACCACCGCCTACCTCGACTACGGCCGCTCCATCGAAGAGGTCAACGACGTCGTCCGCGAGACGATCACACGCAACGACGCGGACGAGGTCTGGGACCTGTTCCGCAAGTTCACCAAGCGGTTCTCCTTCCGCGACGAGGGCGGCGCGGACGCCGTGCGCTCCCTGCTCGATACGTACGGTGGCACCCGCATCGTTCACGGGCACAGCCCGATTCCGTATCTGCTGGGCGAGGTCGGCTCAGAAGACGACGAGGACAACAGCGACCCGGTGATCGAGGGACCGCACCTCTACGCCGACGGACTCGCCATCGCGATGGACGGCGGCGTGACCATGGCCGGAAAACTGCTGGTCCAGCAACTGCCGTTGGATACGTGAACGTTCACCGGGCAGGCGTTTCCCGTCACAGGACCGGACGGGTGAAGGGCCAATTTCGGTAAACCCCCTGTCACCGCCTACCTCCACGGCTCTACCATCGGCTTATCCGTAGCAGGCTCCCCTCCGTTTCTGCCCGACGGCTCGTCAGCATGCCGAGCCCCAAGCCCTACGGAGCATCGGGGGATGCACATGAACAGCGTTCCGCAGCACCTGCTGAGCGAGGACCGCCAGGAATACGAGCGGATCCTCGATGAGGTGCTGCGCTCCGCACCACACCGTCCGGAACTGGCCGCTGTCGGACAGCGGCTGAACTCGGAACAACTGCGCACCATGGCGCTGAACGCCACCACGCTCATCACGGCAGCCGCGTCGACCGAATACCAGCACTACGTCAAGGTCCGTGAGGAACTGCGCGAGCCGGCATCGTCCAGCCCGCCGGCCGTGCGCGAGTCCCGCTCTTCCGAGCCGGGCACGGGCCCGGCCGGGCTGGCGGCCGCCATGGGAGAGGTGGCCGAGACCGCCGGCGCGGGAGCCGTCGCCATCGTCGCCGTCCTCGCACCCGTCCTGGCCGGAACCGCCGCCGCGATCTTCCTGCTCGTCGGCTACATCCTGCAGATGCTCGACCCCCAGCAGGCGTTCGCCCGGACCATGCTCACCACGGGCTGGGTGTTCGGCGCCGTGACCGCGGTCGCGATCCTCGTCGCCGCGGTGGGACTGCTGCTCACCGCCCTGCGCAACAAGCCGACGGCCGAAGGTGGTCCGTACGACGAACTGCAAGGGGAGGTGGCCCTGGCCAGGGAGGCTTGGCACGAGGCCCTGCTGGAGCGGGGCATCCTGCCCTTCCTGCGGGAGGCACTCGTCAGCCCGGACGCGGCCGCCGCGCTGCACCACACCTCCTCGTCCACGCCGATCAGCCGCATCCCGCACCTCGGCTACGACCGCCCGGGTTTCACCAGCCCGGACGAAGGCCACCGCGGCGGCTCGCGGCCGAGCTACAGCAGCCCGGACTACACCAGCCCGGACTACGGAGGACCGGAACACCAGCCGGAGTAGCCGGGGTCCCGGACCGGACAGGCGATGTCCGGCCAGGTGACGTCGTGCCCGTTCCGCTCCGCGTTCCGATCCACAGGCCAGGGACCAAGGGCCGGGGACCATGTGTCCCCAGCCCTCGGTCCTCGCGGCCTGTGTGCGGCCGGATCAGTCCGCGATCGGCAGATACACCCGGTTCCCGCTCGCCGCGAACTCCTTCGACTTCTGGGCCATGCCCTCCTCGATCTCGGTCCGTGTGCCGCCGTGTTCACGGCGGATGCGTCGAGGACCAGCACCGGGACATGACCGAGACCGCCCGAAGGTTCGGATGGCTCGTCGTCTACCGCTACACGGACAACGACAAGAGCGCGAGCAAGGAGAACATCGTTCGCGATGACTTCGAGCAGCTGCTCGCCGATCTTGCTGCCGGGACGACGCCGGACGGGTACCCGATCCACGGCGTCATGGCAGTCAACGACGACCGGCTGTACCGGCGCCCGAGTGACTGGGAGCGGTACCTGAAGGCGTTCACCACGCAGGAAGGACGCGTCTACCACGACTCGAACGGCATCCAGGACCTCTACGCCGAAGGCTTCGAGATCAAGGGGCTGTTGGGGGTCGCCATGTCCCTCAGCGAGACGAGGAAGAAGGAGCGTAGGAGCAGGAACAGCCACCGCAGCCGGGCGATCCGTGGGCAGTCGGTAGCGTCATGGCGCCCCTTCGGATGGGAGGACGACAAGGTCTCGTTGCGCCCGGACGAGGCAGAGGCCATCCGCCAGGCAGTGAAGGACGTGATTGCGGGTGCCTCCATTTCCGAGATCACGCGCCGATGGAAGGAGGCCGGGTACATCACGAGTCGCGGGAACGCCTTCCAGTACCAGACCGTCAAGCAGGTCCTGGTGAACGCGCGGCTGTGTGGATACCGCGAGATCAAGGGCGAGCTCGTCCGCGACGGCGACGATCAGCCGATCACGGGCGAGTGGGATCCGGTCATCACTCCGAAGGAGTGGTTCGCGGTCACGGCCAAGATCAGGGAGCGTGGCCGCGGAACCGGGATGCCGCGCGGTGGCCTGGTCCACAAGTACCTGCTGACCGGCATCCTGCGATGTGGCCTCGTGCTGGTGGACGGCACGGTCTGCAACAACAAGATGATCGGAATGAAGGCGAACGACTGGCTCAAGTACCGGCACGCCTACATGTGCAAGAAGACCGTGGACGGCGGCTGCAACAAGACCTACAAGCGGGGCGACAAGACGGACAAGGCCATCGAGGAACTGGTCATCGCCAAGCTGGAGCGCGATGCGGCGAGCAAGGCCCAAGACGTTCCGGACTGGGACAAGGCCTATGTCCTGGAGCGAGCCGTCAGGAGCCGCAACGAGCTGGAGCGGCGTTGGCACGACGACGAGGACACGGACATCGACGATGAGACGTTCTTCCGTAATCTCCCGGTCCTCGAACGGCGGATCAAGGATCTTCGTGCGGACCAGCGGGCGCACGAAGCATTGAAGGCCGAGGCCGAGGAGGCCAAGGAAGACGTCAGGAACTCGTGGGGGTCGAAGACGCTCACGCAGAAGCGCGAGGCAATCAAGAAGGTGCTGAGCGCCGTGATCGCAGTGCCAGGTGGCAAGGGCAACAAGACATTCGACCCTGAGCTACTCAAGCCTGTGTGGCGGACTTCCGAATGAGCTGAAGTCCGAGGATCTCCCCCACGCTCCGCAGCTGATCACCGGAGAGTGGGGGAGAGTCGCGTAGCTACCGCTCGATCCACGCTCGTACTGCTGCTTCCTCGCGCTCAGCGCTGGCCTTCGCCGAAGTAGCACTGCCCTCACGAAGTCGGCGTACTGTTCGTCGGTTTGCCACCCCAGGCTGTGGTGCTCCACCGACGTGACCATCAGGTCCCACTCGGGGTGATCGAAGCAGAAGGCTTCGAAGTCGATCAGGATGACTTCTCCCCGGTCGTTCACCATTAGGTTCTGCACGTGAGCGTCACCGCGCACCGGCCCCTTCGGAGTCTCGAACCCCAACTCCTCGAACTGGCCGCGCAGCTCGCTCCAGCGCTTACGGAGGAAGACCCTGTCGTCTTCCGGGATCGCCGCCTGGCTGATCCGCAGTTCCTGCTTGTCGAAGGGGTTGAACGAGGGAAGCTCCAGGCCGGCCGGCAACGTCATGGAGTGCAGGTCCCGCAGAATGCCACCGAGTTCCCCATACGTGGCCTTACGGCTGCCCTCGACGATGAGCCGCCAGAAGGTCACTGGGTGGCCAGCGATCAGGAACGGCTGCTCCAGCCCGTCGACCAGGCGCGCGGCAGGGAACCCTTCCTCGGCCAACCATTTGAAACGGCCACCTCGACACGGGCTTTGTGCAGCCATTGCTCTCCCCGCGCCACTCGTACGATCACTGGCTCTGCGTCAAGGCGGAAGAGCGCGTTCTCTCCCAGATGGATCAGCTCTGCCCCTCTGTCACCCAACCCAGCCGCCCGGCATGCCGCGCTCATCACCTGCGCGGCCCTCGTTGATGTGAACCCCTCCCGCGATCGAGCAGCGTCAAGCGCCATGCCCGTACCAGCTCCCCTAGTCGCGCGCGATCAACCGGCGCACGCCTACTGGTGACCAACCCCGGCGTGCGCCAGACACGACCACGACCGTACCCACTTGCTGGAGCTGCGACGAGAGGCAACTTCACGCACCACCGAGTGGGCGGTTCGCTTCGCTGGGATCCGCCCCTTAATAAGAACTCCAGGCGCGGCCCGGTTATCTGGTCGTTGTCTGCCCTGGTGGCCGCTGCCGTGCCTCGGTCCTCACGCTTCAAGATGCACTGCCAACCCGCCGGCGGCATGATGGTGGGGTGATCACCTGCCCCTGGCGCAGTAACCGCCAGGGACGCAGGCCGACCCCCGGCCGTGACCCCCTCCGTAAGTGAACGCGTTCCTACGCTTCGATTAGTCGATACAGGAGGCAGTCATGAGTGATGAGCTTCCCCAGGCAAGCTCAGATGCGCGAAAGAGCCATCTGGCTTCGGCAGTGCAGCAAGAGGTGGCAAGTGGGGGCCGAGTAGAGTCTCAAAGTGACTACACTGCCGTAATTAGATACGGCAAGGAAGTCGATCACAAGCTACATTTGCTCATCACGTTTTTCACGTGCGGACTTTGGGGTCTGGTGTGGCTCGTCCTCTGGATTGTGTCCGAGTCGGGCAAAAAGGCAGTTACTCTCACGGTCGACGAGTACGGGCAGGTCCTCCGGCAGGAGTTGTGAGTTCGATGAGCAATCAGCCACCTGAACCAGACCGGGAACGACGAAGGCAAGAGCCGCACCGGCCGGACTGGCTTCCCAAACCGCCCCAGCGACAGATGTCTCCAGGTCTCAAAACGCTCGTGATCGTGGCAGCGATAGTCGTGGCACTCATCGTCATCATTTCGGTTATTGCCGTCCTGTCATAGCGGAGCCGTGGCTGGCGAGCTTGGACCGGATGGCGCACGCATGACTGCGTGAATCTCGTCGAGGAGCTGAGGATGATGGACCGACGCCCCAAAGGGGCCTCTGCGAAGCCACAGCTGACTAGGTCTTTCGTAGCTAGCACTGTAATCGCCGCGATCGCCTTCGCGGCGACAGCCTGCGGCCCATTTACGAATGGCACACAGAGAAAGATGTGGCCATGAAAACGAAGATGGGAAACTTTGCGACCATTATGCTTGCCGCGATGATCGGGCTTTCTTTTTCCACTACTTCCACCTCGGAAGCAGCAATGCTCAACCAAGGGACTCAAGTAGAATACCTAAGCAATATGGATCCATTGAGGTCCGAATTTGGAGTAGCGAACGAGCCTGCAGAAAGCAATGGCAAGCAGTATCCGCATAGCGTCGTCATGCGAGCCGATAAGAGCTCCGTACCCTATGGCGATGCCGAATACAACCTTGGGCGAAAGTGGCGCAGCATTGATGCCACTATCGGGCTACGTGATGATTCTCCGAGTGCAGCGGAATTGAAGTTTGAGGTCTTCGCAGACGGAAGTAGGCTACACGAGGAAAGGATGCAAGTCGGAGAGTCTAGCAAGATCTCCATGAATGTATCAGGAAAACTGCGGCTGATGCTGAAAATTTCCTACGTCTCGACCAAGGATATAGACACATATAGCTACGGCGTGTGGGGAGACGCTCGGCTTAGCACATCGGCCCCACGCGTCCGCGTGTTGGGCGAACTACCTGATATTCCGTCCTATTGCAAGGCCAAGGGGTTTGAAGACTCCTCAGATCCTGCGAGTGTCAGGAGTGTCGGCGACTGGGAGTGTGTCAGCGACGATCGGTCCATGCCGATCACAAATGACGCGAAGGGCTTGAGAAATCTCACATGGGATGAAGCCTGTGATCTCTTCTACGGGGTCAAGTTCGGAAATGCGCACCCCATCAATGCCGCACCGAAGGATCCGCCTTTCACGGTGAAGTGTGTGACGTAGATGGCATCTTGATCAGTGGGGTTGGGAATGGCCAAGCCGACGTCCTTCCCGCCTTCCTCACTTCGAGGAGATGCGCGCAGACGGGAGCCACGTTGGCATCGTACTCGCCGAGCAAAGGGCCCATCCCGCCCCGATGTTGTGGGCACATCGACCGAAACGTTGACTCCCAGCGTTCAGCCCTCGCCGAGGAAGACGGCTACGGTCCGCGCTCCCGACCGAGTTTGAGGCCAGCCGGAGGCGCGGACCAGCCGCAGGGGAGTCTCAGTCGGCGATCGGCAGGTACACGCGGTGCCCCGCCTCCGCGAACTCCTGTGACTTACGCATCATGCCCTCGGCGACCTCCTCAGTCGTGGCCCCCTCACCCACATCACCACCAAACCGTTCTGTGATGCTTTGGCTAATCTTCATACTGCAGAACTTAGGACCGCACATCGAGCAGAAGTGAGCCGTCTTGGCGGGTTCCGCCGGCAGGGTCTCGTCGTGGAACTCCCGTGCCGTGTCCGGGTCGAGGGCGAGGTTGAACTGGTCCTCCCACCGGAACTCGAAGCGGGCGTCGGACAGCGCGTCGTCCCATTCCTGGGCACCCGGGTGTCCCTTGGCGACGTCGGCTGCGTGGGCGGCGATCTTGTAGGTGATGACGCCGGTCTTGACGTCGTCACGGTTCGGCAGGCCCAGGTGCTCCTTGGGCGTGACGTAGCACAGCATGGCCGTGCCCCACCAGGCGATCATCGCGGCACCGATGCCGGAGGTGATGTGGTCGTACGCCGGCGCGACGTCCGTGGTCAGCGGGCCGAGCGTATAGAACGGAGCTTCATCGCAGATCTCCTGCTGAAGGTCGATGTTCTCCTTGATCTTGTGCATCGGGACGTGGCCCGGGCCTTCGATCATGGTCTGTACGTTGAAACGCTTGGCGATCCGGTTGAGTTCCCCGAGAGTTCGCAGTTCCGCGAACTGTGCCTCGTCGTTGGCGTCCGCGATGGAGCCGGGCCGCAGGCCGTCGCCGAGTGAGTACGTGACGTCGTACGCGGCGAGGATCTCGCACAGTTCCTCGAAGTTCTCGTACAGGAACGACTCCTTGTGGTGCGCGAGGCACCAGGCGGCCATGATCGAGCCGCCGCGGGAGACGATGCCCGTCTTGCGGTTGGCCGTCAGCGGCACATAGGCCAGGCGCACGCCCGCGTGGACCGTCATGTAGTCCACACCCTGCTCGGCCTGTTCGATGACCGTGTCCTTGTAGACCTCCCAGGTCAGATCCTCGGCCCGGCCGTCGACCTTCTCCAGGGCCTGGTAGAGCGGCACGGTGCCGATGGGGACGGGGGAGTTGCGCAGCACCCACTCACGCGTGGTGTGGATGTTGCGGCCGGTGGACAGGTCCATGACCGTGTCGGCGCCCCAGCGGGTCGCCCAGGTCATCTTCTCGACCTCCTCCTCGATGGAGGACGTCACCGCCGAGTTGCCGATATTGGCGTTGACCTTCACCAGGAACCGCTTGCCGATGATCATCGGCTCGATCTCCGGGTGGTTGACGTTGGCCGGCAGCACCGCCCGGCCCGCTGCGATCTCGTCGCGGACCACCTCGGGCGAAACGTTCTCCCGGATGGCCACGTACTCCATCTCGGGCGTGATCTCGCCGCGGCGGGCGTACGCGAGCTGCGTGACCGCCTCGCCGCCCCGGCTGCGACGCGGCTGGCGCGGGCGACCGGGGAAGACGGCGTCGAGATTGCGGAGGCCGCCGCGGGGCGAGGTGTGCTTGATGCCGTCGTCCTCGGGACGGACGGGACGGCCCGCGTACTCCTCGGTGTCACCGCGGGAGATGATCCAGTTCTCGCGCAGCGGCGGCAGGCCCCTGCGGACGTCGGTGTCGACGGAAGGATCGGTGTACGGGCCCGACGTGTCGTACAGCGTGACCGCCTGCCCGTTGGTGAGATGCACCTGACGGACCGGCACGCGCAGGTCGGGGCGAGAGCCCTCGACGTACGCCTTGTGCCAGCCGATGGACTTCCCGGCCTCCTCGGACTGTGTGTCCGGAACGGAGGCAGGCGTGCGTGCGTCCTTGTTGGTCATGAGACCTACTCCCTACGCCGGCATTACCCGGTAACAGGTTCGGCGGTCGACGCAGCGGCTTCCGTCTGCCGACGTTCCGTGTGAAACATCACTCGACTTCGGTGATGTTTCATGTGAAACATCGCTGGGACGGAGGTCAGCGCCCTCTCAGCCCGGTGCTCCGAGCTCCCGCGTGTACAAAAGGTGCCTCCACGCTAGCGGCAATTCTGGCGCGGTGAACAGAGGGCCCCCCTCGTTCTTGCGATGATCGGTCGGTGACCACGACGCAGCGTCCCCCTTACCCACCGCCCGAGCCGCCTCGCGGATCCCGCGCCGGAAACGGCAGCGGCCGGGGAGACGGCCACGATTTCGTCCCCGGAGCCGGGTATGAGCCCGGGGCCGGTTACGGGCCCGGGGCCGGCGGTGAGCGTGGTTCCGGCTCTGCCGGGGGATACGGGCCGGGCAACGGCCAGGGTGGCGGGTCAGCCGGTGGGCATGGTCCCGACGACGGGCAGGGACCGGGCGCCGGAGGGGGGCACGGGCATGGTTCCGGAACCGGCGGAGGCGATGGCCACGGACACGGCTCCGGCCCCGCGCCAGGTGGCGGGCACGGGCACTCGCACAGCCACGGCCCGGCCGCGCCCGTCTCCATGCATCTGCGCAAGATCATCGCGGCGATCCTGATCCCGTTCGGCGCGGCCGTGCTGGTCGGTCTCGTCGTGCTGTGGCCGGGCGGCGCCCCACCGCACGAGCGCACCGGCGTCGGCTTCGACCGGCAGACCGAACAAGCCTCGGTCACCAAGGTCGTGGAGATCAGCTGCAAGGAGGCCGGCGCTTCGGGAGTCCCGCCGACCGGCGACACCTCCACCGCCGAGGGCTCTTCCGCGGAGCAACAGGAGAAGGGCACCTGCAAGCGGGCGACGATCCGGGTCGACAGCGGCAAGGACAAGGGCCGCACCTTCACCGAGATCATCCAGCCGGACCAGTCCCGCCAGTTGCACGAGGGCCAGAAGGTCGTGGTCGCCTACGAGCCCTCCGCGCCGAAGGACCTGCAGTACTCGGTCACCGACGTCAACCGCCGTCTTCCCATGGGCCTGCTGGCCGGCATCTTCGCGCTCGCCGTCGTGGTCGTCGGGCGGATGCGGGGGGTCATGGCCCTCGTCGCACTGGCCATCAGCTTCCTGGTGCTGACCTTCTTCATCCTGCCCGCGATCCTGCAGGGCTCGAACCCGCTGATCGTGGCGGTGGTGGGCGCGAGCGCCATCATGCTCATCGCCCTGTACATGTGTCACGGACTGTCCGCACGGACCTCCGTGGCGGTGCTCGGCACTCTCATCTCCCTGCTGCTGATCGGCATCCTCGGCTCGCTGTTCATCGACTGGGCCGCGCTCACCGGCAACACCGACGACAACACCGGTCTGATCCACGGCCTCTATCCGACGATCGACATGAGCGGCCTGCTGCTCGCCGGCGTCATCATCGGTTCGCTCGGTGTGCTCGACGACGTGACGGTCACACAGACCTCGGCGGTCTGGGAGCTGCACGAGGCCAATCCGTCGATGGGCTGGCGCGGGCTCTACCGCGCGGGCATCCGGATCGGCCGCGACCACATCGCCTCGGTCGTCAACACGCTCGTCCTCGCCTACGCGGGTGCCGCGCTGCCGCTGCTGCTGCTGTTCTCCATCGCGCAGAGCGGTGTGGGGACGGTCGCCAACAGCGAGCTGGTCGCGGAGGAGATCGTGCGCACGCTGGTCGGTTCGATCGGCCTGGTCGCCTCGGTGCCGGTCACCACCGTGCTGGCCGCGCTCGTGGTCTCGGCCGACCGCACCGGGGAAGAGCGCGCCGTGGAAGCCTCGGCGGTCCCGGCCCCGGCACGCGGGGGGAGGGGCCGGAGGCGTAAGCGCTGACGGTTCGAGGCCCGCGAGGCCGACGTCTCTGAGCCAAGGCGCCTCTGAGGCCTCGGGTATCCCGGGTACTTCGGACGGTTCCAGCCGCTCTGACGCCGAAAGCCGCTGCCCCGCCGTGCGGCGAAGCGTTCCCGCGCGGCTCGGCGGCATCCGGTGAAGCGTTACTCCACCGTGTCGCCCGACGGGTGTCTCACCCGGCGCCCTGTTCCGCCAGGATGCGGTCCAGCGCCTCGTCGAGGTGGGCGTCGAAGTCGGCGAGCGAGCCTTCCTGGCCCAGCGGCACCAGCTTGTCGGTGCGGTCGAGGAAGGCGACGAGCGGTGCCGTGGAGGACCGGAACAACGCCTGGTCGCTGCCTACCTGAAGCCGGATCAGCACCTCGCCCAGCGTGTCCGGTTCGACGGGGGCGACCCGCACATCGCCCTCGCCGCACGGTCGGCCGACGCCGTCGATCAGCAACTCCCGGCCGAAAGCCCACGTCACCGGGGCGTCACCGGGCAGGTGGAACGTCAGCCGGACGGCATAGGGATCACCGGTCTCATAGCGCAGCTCCACCGGAATGCGGAAGGAGAGCTCCTCGGACACGAGAAAGCTCATCATGACCTCTGCTTGTACGGACTCGCGCATCGCTAACCCCGTCATTCGCCGTGACTGGCCGGGAACGAACCTCTGACACTTGGTGGAATCTTGCTGAACGTACACAGCAGATCACAAGGAGTGAGTTTTCACATACTGATAGAGAGCGCCAGCGACCCGAGTCGCCGCCCGATCTCACTCTGCAACTGCCGGGCCGCGGGCATCAGCCGGTCCTCCTGGTGGGCGGGCAGGGAGATGGCCATCGTCGCGGCCGTGGTGCCGAGAGTGAGCGGGATCGCCGCGCAGACCGCGCCCAAGGCGTACTCCTGACGCTCGGTCACGGGTTCCATCCGCCGCATCCGCTCCAGACGCCGGAGCAGGCTGTGGTTGTCCCGCACCGTGTACGGCGTGAGGGGCTGCACCGGGTAGCGGTCGAGGTGGTCGCGGCGGGCTTCCCCGTCCAGCTGGGACAGCAGGCACTGGCCGATGGCGTGCGCGTGCCCGGTCTCCCGGAAGTCGGCCCACTCCTCGACCGCCGGGATGCCCGGGGTCTGGGAGACGCACATGACCTCGATCTCGCCCTCGCGGTACGCCGCGTAGTAGACAGGGACGCCGAGCAGGTCACGCCACTGCGCGAGCGTGTCGACCACCGTGCTGCGACGTTTCTGCCGCGCCCCGCTGCTGCTCAGCCGCTCGGCGGCCTCACCGAGGAAGAACAGGCCCTTGTCACGGCGCAGATAGCCCTCGTGCACGAGGGTGCGCAGCAGGTGGTAGGTCGTGGGCAGCGCCAGCCCGGTCTCGCGGGCCAGTTGCTTGGCGGGGGCGCCGTAGACGTGCCCGGCGACGGTTTCCAGCAGGCGCATGGCGCGCTGTACGGATCCGATGAGGGTCGCCGGAGGCGGGGGTACGGCAGGAGGCGGTGGTGTGGTGGGAGGCGGTGACTCGGAGGGTGCCGCCGAGCGTGGTTGCGCGGGAACGCTGCGCAGGTGGGCCGGTGCGGTGTCAGCCGGGGTCAAGGGTCACTCCCGAAGCGCGAGGGGCCGACCCGTGCGGAGGAACACGGGTGGGGGTCTATGCCGCTCGCGGGGATGTCCCCGCGTCGAGCCGGACTCTATTCGTCTGCCACCGCACGCAGACGGCCCTGCCGGGAAACTTCCCCCGCCCGAGGGAACGGGTGATTCCAAGCGTTTCCCGCTACCCCCACCGGTTTCCCACCGGTCTCACCAGTCGCTGCGCGACGAGGAACTCGAGGTGAACTTCCGTACGACGTAGATCAGTCCGCCGACCAGCGCCACGAAGACCAGCACCTTGAAGAGCAGTCCGATGACGAACCCGACCACACTGGCGATCAGCCCGCCGAACACGACCAGGGCGATGACCGGCACCGCGATCCACTTCACCCACCACGGCAGTCCCGTGAAGATCTCTCGCATCGCCCTCGTCCTTACCTCTCCACCCGTTCGAGTGCCGGGTCCTGTCGGTCTCCTGATGTTCTGCACTCGATGCTAGGTCCGGGAGGGGGTCGGGCGGGGGCTTCGCACCCCTTGTCCTCCCCTGACCGAACCCCTAGGGAACCCCGAGACGGTCCGTCAGCTCTCGGGCGGAGAGAACACCACCAGCACCCTGAGGTCCTCGGTGATGTGGTGGAACTTGTGGGCGACGCCCGCCGGCACGTAGACCACGCTGCCGCGTGCCACCTGGGTCGTCTCCAGGCCGACGGTGATCGCGGCACGGCCGCTCACAACGAAGTAGACCTCGTCCTGATTGTGCGGCTTCTGTGGATCCTGCTCGCCCGCATCGAGGGCGTACAGACCGACCGACATGTTCTGCGCCCGCAGAAACTGCAGGTAGGCGCCCTCGTTGGCGGCGCGCTCCGCCTCCAGTTCGTCCAGCCGGAATGCCTTCATCGCCTAGTCCGCCCCTGCCTCTAGTGCCCGTGCCCGATCAGGTCTGCCACGATCAGACACATGAAGAATTTCGTAGTCAAGACGATCGCCAACGCCGGTGCCCTGGCGGTCGCCGTATGGCTGCTCGACAAGATCACCCTGACCGGTGACAGCACGGGCAAGAAGATCGGCACCCTGATCATCGTCGCGCTGATCTTCGGCCTGGTGAACTTCCTGGTCAAGCCGCTCGTCAAACTGCTCAGCCTCCCGCTGCTGATATTGACGCTCGGCCTGTTCACCCTGGTCGTCAACGCGCTGATGCTGCTGCTCACCTCGTGGCTGGCCGACCAGTTCGACCTGAGCTTCCAGGTGGACGGATTCTGGACGGCCGTCTTGGGCGGCCTGATCATCTCTGTCGTCTCCTGGGCGCTGAACGTCGTCCTGCCGGACGGAGACTGAGCGCGTATGACGTACCGAGTCTGCTTCGTCTGCACGGGCAACATCTGCCGTTCCCCGATGGCCGAGGTCATCTTCCGGGCCCGCGTGGCGGAGGCCGGACTCGACGGCCTGGTCGAGGTCGACAGTGCCGGCACGGGCGGCTGGCACGAGGGCGACGGCGCCGACCCGCGTACGGTGGCCGTCCTGGAGGAGAACGGCTACGCCACCGGCCACACGGCCCGGCAGTTCCAGCCGTCGTGGTTCTCCCGCCTCGACCTGGTCGTCGCCCTCGACTCCGGCCACCTCGGCGCCCTGCGCCGCCTCGCGCCCACGGAAGAGGACGCGCGGAAGGTGCGGCTCCTCCGTTCGTACGACTCCGCCGCCGGCGACGACCTGGACGTACCGGACCCCTACTACGGGGGCGCGGACGGTTTCGGGGAATGCCTTGAGATGGTGAAGGCGGCGAGCGCCGGTCTGCTCGCCGCGGTGCGGGCGGACGTGGAGGGACGAGTGGCATGAGTGAATCCGCGACGGGTGACCACGGCGGACCGACCGGCGAGACGGCCCGGGCGTCGATCGACGCGGGCCCGGTCGCCGCCGACGCCGGTGACGGCACGCGGGCGGTACGGGCCGGGCTGCCCGAGGCGGTCAAGTACGAGCCCACGCTGCCCGGACCGGTGTTCGCCGCCCACTTCCATCTGCCGGGCGACCCGACCGGCCCGTACACCTACGGCCGTGACGAGAACCCGACCTGGACACTGCTCGAGCGCGCCGTCGGCGAGCTGGAGGCGCCCGGCCGGGACGATGTCGAGACGCTCGTCTTCGCGTCGGGCATGGCCGCGACCTCGGCGGTGCTCTTCTCCCAGCTGCGCGCCGGCGATGTGTGTGTCCTGCCCGACGACGGCTATCAGGCGCTGCCCCTGGTGCGCGCCCAGCTGGAGACGTACGGCATCGAGGTGCGCACCGCGCCGACCCGCGGCGACGCCCAGCTCGACGTACTGGACGGCGCGAAGCTGCTGTGGATCGAGACGCCGTCGAACCCCGGGCTCGACGTGTGCGACATCAGGCGGCTCGCCGAGGCCGCACACGCGCGTGGTGCCCTGGTGGCCGTCGACAACACCCTCGCGACACCGCTCGGCCAGCGCCCCCTGGAGCTCGGCGCCGACTTCGCGGTGGCCAGCGGCACCAAGCAGCTCACGGGGCACGGCGACATCCTCCTGGGCTACGTCGTCGGCCGTGACGCCGAGGCCATGGCCGCCGTACGCCGCTGGCGCAAGATCGTCGGAGCGATTCCCGGGCCCATGGAGGCCTGGCTCGCGCACCGTTCGATCGCGACGCTGCAGCTGCGCGTCGACCGGCAGAGCACGACCGCCCTGGCGGTCGCCGAAGCGCTGCGCGAGCGTCCTGAGGTGACCGGACTGCGCTACCCCGGACTGCCCGACGACTCCGCGCACAAGATCGCGGCTCAGCAGATGCGGCGCTATGGCTGCGTGGTGTCGTTCACCCTGCCCACGCGTGCGCACGCCGACCGTTTCCTCGACGCGCTGCGGCTCGTGGACGACGCGACGAGCTTCGGCGGAGTACGGTCCACGGCCGAACGACGTGGCCGCTGGGGCGGCGACGCGGTCCCGGAGGGCTTCATCCGCTTGTCGGTCGGCGCCGAGGACCCGGAGGACCTGGTGGCGGACGTATTGCGCGCACTGGACATGTCGACGGCCTGAGCATCCCCACGGACGGTCCGAGCCTCCCCCCTCATGGCTCGGACCGTCCCCCGGTTCCGCGCGCAAGAACCGCGCGACCAAGGCTAGTTGACTCTCTGTCAGTGTCCAATCACAGTAGCGACAGAGACCTATCGACTTATTTATAGTTGAGCGCGGCCGGAGGGCCAGGAGCGGGGCCGAAGAGGGGAGAGCATGCGGTGGATCTGGCCTTGCTGCGGACCTTCGTGACCGTGCACCGGGCCGGCTCCTTCACCCGCGCCGCCGCCCTGCTCGGGCTCTCCCAGCCCGCCGTCACCTCGCAGATACGGACGCTGGAGCGGCAGCTGGGCCGCCCCCTGTTCCTGCGGCAGGCCCGCGGCGTGACCCCGACGAGCATCGGCGACGAACTCGCCCACAAGGCCGCACCGCATCTCGACGCCCTGGTGGAGATAACGGAGACCGGCCTCGACGACGACTCCTCCTTACGGACGCTGCATCTCGCCGGACCTCCGGAGTTCACCGCCGAACGAGCCCTGCCCGCGCTCACGGAGCTGATCGGCGAGGACGGTCAGGGCTTCGCCCTGCGCGCCTCCTTCGGCAACGCCGAGGAAACGCTGGAAGGACTGTCCGCCGGGCATCACGATCTGGCCATCAGCACGGCCCAGCCGAGGGGCGCCCTGCTCACGGCGACTGCGCTCTGCGACGAGGAGCATGTCCTGGTCGCCGCCCCACGCTGGGCCGAACAGACAGGCGCAGGGCAGCCGGACCGTAAGCCGGAACCGTCCCTGGAGCAGGTGCCCGTGGTGGAGGTGCACGAGTCCCTGCCCTTCCTCTCCCGCTATTGGGCCTCCGTCTTCGACTCGCGCCCCGCCGCCCCGGGCACGGTCATCGTTCCCGACCTGCGCGCGGTCCTGGCATGCGCGGTCGCGGGGGCGGGCCTGGCGGTGCTCCCACGCTATCTGTGTGCGGCCGCGCTGGAGCGGGGTGACGTCGTCGCCCTGCACGAGCCGGCGGTGCCGCCGCTGCGGACCTACTTCCTGGTGGTCCGCACCGGGACGCTCGCGATGCCTCATATAGCGCGGGCCCACGAGTGGTTGCAGCGCGCCTCGACCGACTGGTGCTGAGGCGCCCGGGACCGTGCCTCACTCTGAGGGCTCGGCCGGTGACGTTTCGCGATGTTTCACGTGGAACCAGCCGGGCCACATTTCACACATGACCGTCCGACCCGTGGTCAAGCGCACCGCCCGTGCCATTCTGCTGGACGGTGACGACCTGATCCTGATCAAGCGCACCAAGCCGGGCATGGATCCCTACTGGCTCACTCCCGGCGGCGGGGTCGAGCCCGACGACTCGACCGTCGTCGACGCCCTGCACCGAGAGGTGTACGAGGAACTCGGCGCCAAGATCACCGATGTGGTGCCCTGCTTCGTGGACACGATGGAGCACATCGGAGAGGACGGCGGCGCGACCGGTGTGAAGGTGCAGCATTTCTTCGTCTGCCACCTGGAGTCCATGGACCCGTCCCTCCGCCATGGCCCCGAGGTGGACGAACCCGTCGGCGAGTACGAGATCGTGCGCGTGCCCTTCACCCGCGTCGGGATCGCCTCCGTCCATCTGGTGCCGCTGTCTCTGCGGCACTACCTGGACGGCAACATCGAGGGCGTACGCGCCATGCACGCCCCCGACCTGGGCTGACGCCGACTGCGGTTCAGGACCCGGCCGCGACCAGTTCCTCCACGGAGTCGTGCCGTATGCGGTCCGACGGGATGCCGACGTCCCTCAGGGCGTCCACACCGCTGCGGATCATCCCGGGCGGGCCGGAGAGATACGCGTCGAACTCGTCCCATGGCCCGTAGGCGCGTATCGCGTCCGGCAGCTGCTGGTGCGCCTGCTGGTCGATGATCGCGCGGACCGCGAGCCAGGGATGGCTCTGCTGGAGGCGGAGCATGGTGTCGATGTCGTACAGGTCGTGATCGGTGCGGGCCCCGTAGAAGACCTCGACCGACCGGCGGTCCCCGTGCTCGGCGACGTCTTCGACCAGTGCCTTGATGGGCGCTATGCCCGTGCCACCGCCCACGCAGAGCAGGCCGCTCTCAGTGGTGTGGTCGACGGTCATGGCGCCGGCGGGCGGGCCGAGCCGGATGATGTCGCCGGGTCGGGCGCGGTGCACCAGGGCGTTGGAGACCCAGCCCGCCGGGACGGCCTTCACGTGGAACGACAGCAGGCCGTCGGAGCGGGGCGCCGAAGCGAAGGAGTAGTGCCGCCAGATCCGGGGCCACCAGGGCGTCTCCACGCTCGTGTACTGCCCGGCGAGGAACGGGTACGGCTGGTCGGGGCGGACGGTGATGACCGCGACGTCCGGAGTTCTGAGGTCGTGCGTGACGACCTCGGCGTACCACCAGGCCGGGGCACGCAGTTCATCCGTTGCCGCCGCGTCGATCATGACCTGCGAGATGGTGGTGTACGCCCGGATCCAGGCCGCCTCCATCTCCTCGTTCCAGACCTCGGCGGCGTACTTGCTCAGCGCACCGATGAGGCATTCGCCGACGGCCGGGTAGTGCTCGGCCCGCGTTCCGTACTTCCGGTGGCCCCGGCCGAGGTTCTGCAGGTAGTCGACGAGGACGTCGGTGTTGTCGATGTGCTCGGCGGCCGTGAGCAGCGCCTTGAGCAGCCGGTCCCGCTGGGTGTCCATCGCGGCCGGAAACAGCGGCCTCAGGTCCGGGTAGCGGACGAAGAGCAGGGCGTAGAAGTACGACGTGACCTTCTCGGCCACAGGTGCGACCTCGGCCATGGCGCGGCGGATGAGGATGGCGTCCGGGGACGCTTCCCTGGCCGGGGCGGAGGCGGCTTGGCCCGGGGCCGAGGCGGGGGTGTGCCGCTGGGCGGGGACCCGCAACTCGTCGGGGCCGGTTGCGGAGGGAGCGGTGGAGGCGAAGGGCGCCGGTGTGAGCGCTGTGGGCACGGGACCTGCTGACGAGGCCGCGCCGACGCTTGCTGCCGCCGGGGACGAGGCGTGCTGTGCGGCCAGGGGGGCGGGCGTGGGTATCGCTTCCGGGGGCTCACGCCCCTGTTCCGGCCCACCGGTGCTCGCGCTGCCGGTCGTCGAAGCGGGCGGCACCGCCGTGCCGTCGGCCGGGGTCTCCGGTGCGGCCGTGGGCCTGCCCACGGGGCGTATCGCGGCCGGGCGACGCCCCTCTGGCGTACCGGGTTCGCTGTCCGGCGTCGTCGTCGGCTTCTTGCGGGGCGTGAACCAACCGCCTCCGCCGCCGGAAGTGCCGTTGTCGGCCGACGTGGTGGTCGGAGCGTCCATGGTGTGCCTCGCCTCGAGCATCTTTCGGTCGGTCTGCGCACTTCCCTAGTAGGAAGGTGCCTGCTTTCCCCCGTGGACGGTCTGCGTTCCCATCCATGTCGTGGCCAATGCGGCCATATTCAACCCGTATTTCGGCTCCGTACGGACAAGTAGGCAAGAGTGTGACATTGCCCGCAGTGCTCTCACCCGAGCTTCCCACTCGTCTGGACGGCTCAGTCGCGTAACCGAAAACGCGGGTCTTCGATCTCTCCGTCCCACTAGGCTGCATTGCCCTGCACTCGGCCCGCACGGAACGGGTCACCCGCCCCGAATGCGAACCGGAGTCGACCCTACCGGCCACCGCCGTGCACACAAGTCCCCCCTTCCCTCGTCACGAATGAGGGCACCGCGCGAATCATCAGTACCGCCAACTACTGGACATCGCGCCCGTGTTTCACGTGAAACGTCTGGCGTCTGACCGCTCTCTGTGCAGACGGCTACAACTGGCCAAAAGCTCGTATGGGTCCGGGGAAAGAGGTGGACGTCAGGGGCCCCTGTCGGACAGCCTGACCTGCGTGCCGACTCCTTCCCTTGCCTCTCTGCCCATCCGCCGTCTGACGCTCCGCGATCTCGACGCCTGCGCCGACTTGTCTCAGGACCGGGGGTGGCCACGGGAGGAGCACAAGTGGGGCTTCCTCCTCACAGCCGGGAAGGGCTACGGCGTCGATGACCCCGACGGCGGCCTCGTGAGCGCCTGCGTCGTCACCGAGTACGGGCCGCACGAGCACCCCGCCCTCGCGGCGATCGGCATGGTCCTGGTCGCCGAACGGCATGCGCGACAGGGCGTGGGCCGCCGGCTGATGCGCCATATCGTCTCAGCGATGGGCCCCACGCCCCTCACCCTGCACGCGACACCGAACGGCCGCCCCCTCTACGAGGAACTCGGCTTCAAGGTCGCCGGGCGGGCGGAGATGGTGTGCGGGCACTTCACTCCCGGCGGACCGGATCCCAAGGTCGCCACCCGTGCCGCGACCGCCGAGGACCTCGCCGCCATCCTCCGGCTCGACGAGCAGGCGTTCGGGACCGACCGCACGCACATCGTCACGCGACTGCCCGCCTTCGCCGACCAGTTGCGCGTGGCCGAGCAGGACGGGCGGATCATCGGGTACGCGGCTGCCTGGCCCAACATGGACACTCACGTCGTCGGCCCGCTCATCGCTCGCGACACGGCGGTCGCCAAGGCGCTCATCGCCTCCCTCGCGGCCCACACCGACCGCCCTCTGCGCACCGATATCGACGTGCGGCACGAAGAGCTCCTCACCTGGGCGAAGGAGCGCGGCCTGGCACCCATCGCCTTCAACTCGGTGATGTCGTACGGGATCACCGAGCTGCCCGGAGACTGGACCCGCCGGTTCGCACCGGTCACGGTCGCGGCGGGCTGAGGGCCCCGGATACGCGGGCTGAGGACGCCGGATACAGCGACGCCGGCTCCCCGGGGATCGGGGAACCGGCGCGTTGCGGGGCCGGGTCAGGCGAGGGCCTCCACGGCGGTCGTGCCGAAGGTGTGGTCCTGCTCCGGGGCACCACCGCCGACGCCGATCGCGCCGATCAGGCGACCTTCGCGGTGCACCGGCACGCCGCCCGCGATGAACAGCAGCGGCCGGTCGAGCGCGGTCGGCAGCGTGTGGAAGGGGCCGCCGGGCTGCACGGCCTCGACGAGGTCGGCGGTGGGCGCGTTCAGCTGGAGAGCCGTGTAGGCCTTGCGGGCGCTGGTGGCAGGCCCGGTCGCTCAGTGGTGGACGGCGGTCCGCTGCTCGGCCGGCGCGGCTCGCGTGACGACGGTGCTGGGGGCACCGGCATGGCGCTCCAGAGCGGCCGAGAGGAAGGCCAGGAGCAGGGCGCCCGCGGCCAGGGCGGCACCGACCCAGTTGGGTGCGGTGTAGCCGAAGCCCGCCGCGATCACGAGGCCGCCGAGCCATGCGGAGAGGGCGTTGCCGAGGTTGAAGGCGCCGATGTTCACGGCGGACGCCAGGGTCGGTGCGCCGTGCGCCTGGTCGAGGACCCGCTTCTGGAGCGGCGGGACGGTGGCGAAGCCCAGGGCGCCGATCAGCGCGATCGTGACGGCCGACAGCAGCTTGTCGTGCGCGGTGAGGGTGAACAGCGCCAGGACTACGGCCAGGGCGCCCAGGGAGACGTACAGCATGGGCATCAGGGCGCGGTCGGCGAACTTGCCGCCGAGGAGGTTGCCGCCGACCATGCCGAGGCCGAAAAGGACCAGCAGCCAGGTGACGGAACCGTCGGCGAAGCCGGTGACGTGGGTCATCATCGGCGCGATGTAGGTGATGGCCGCGAAGACACCGCCGAAGCCGAGGACGGTCATCGCCATCGCGAGCAGCACCTGCACGTTCTTGAAGGCGGCCAGCTCGTGCCGCAGGCGCACGCCCTCCGGCTTGGGCATGTCGGGGACGAGCCGGGCGATGCCGGCCAGACCGACGACGCCGAGGGCGGCGACGATGGCGAAGGTCACGCGCCAGCCGACGGACTGTCCGACGAGCGTGCCCAGCGGGACGCCGACGACGTTGGCGACGGTCAGGCCGGTGAACATCATCGAAATGGCTCCGGCCTTCTTGTCCGGGGCCACCAGTTCGGCCGCGACGACCGAGCCGATACCGAAGAACGCGCCATGGGCCAGCGAGGCGACGATCCGGCCGATCAGCATGACGGAGAAGGCAGGGGCGAGCGCCGAGAGCAGGTTGCCGACGATGAACAGGCCCATCAGCGCCATCAGCATCCGCTTGCGGGAGACCTTGGTGCCGAGAACGGTCATCAGCGGGGCGCCGAACATGACACCGAGCGCGTAGCCGGTCACCAGATATCCGGCGGTGGGGATCGAGACCCCGTAGTCGCCCGCGACCTGGGGCAGCAAGCCCATGATCACGAATTCTGTCGTTCCGATCCCGAAGGCCCCGATCGCGAGGGCCAGAAGCGCGAGAGGCATGGAGGGGTTACCTTCCCAGAAGATTGCAGGAGCGCTTTGCGTGCGCCGACAATAATTGCACACGCGGGCTATAGGCAAACGCCGTCAATCGCGATGCTGCTCTATCCTGGGTGTCAGCCGCTCCGGGACGGAGGAAACGCCAATGACAGCGACGGATCCCGCGCTCACCGCGCTCGCCCAGGGCTGGTGCGCCCTTTCCCTCCTGCACGGGAGGATCGAGGGCCACATCGAGCGCGCCCTTCAGGCCAAGCACGACCTGAGCGCGCGGGAGTACTCCCTGCTTGACGTGCTCAGCCGGCAGCACGACGGGGACGGAGGCCATCTGCAGATGAAGCAGGTCGCCGACGCGGTCGTGCTCAGCCAGAGCGCCACCACCCGTCTGGTCACCCGCCTTGAGGACCGCGGGCTCCTGGAGCGCTATCTGTGCCCCACCGACCGCCGGGGCATCTACACGAACGTCACCGAGGAGGGCCTGGAGTTGCTGGAAACGGCGCGGCCGACCAGTGACGCCGCCCTGCGTGAGGCTCTGGACGAGGCGGCGAAGAACCCCGAGCTGGCCCCACTGGTCCGGGTTGTCGAGACGTTGAAGGCCCCGGTGCCCGCTTAGGATACTTCTGCGCCGGTCATCTCTGCGTAGGGTGCGTCCATGGGAGATCTTGAGATACGTGCCGCCGTGGCCGACGATGTTCCGGCGATCGTCGAAATGCTCGCGGACGACCCCCTGGGCGCACAGCGCGAGTCACCGGACGACCTCGCCCCGTACCTGACCGCGCTGGAGCGGCTCAACGCCGACCTGAACCAGCGTGTGGTCGTGGCGGTCCGGGAGGGCCGGGTCGTCGGCACGCTACAGCTCACGATCATTCCCGGGCTGTCCCGGCGCGGTGCGACCAGGTCGATCATCGAGGGCGTGCGCATCCACGCCGATGAGCGCGGCAGCGGCCTGGGAACACAGCTCATCGAGTGGGCGATCAGCGAATCCCGGGACTCGGGCTGCCAGTTGGTCCAGCTGACCTCCGACACATCGCGCACCGACGCCCACCGCTTCTACGAGCGACTCGGCTTCACGGCCTCCCACACGGGCTTCAAGCTCCCGCTGTGACCGGCACGCTCGGGGGGCTCTGTTTCACGTGAAACAGAGCCCCCTTGTCGTCGCTGCCTACCCGATCCCGCGCCACCCCTCCGAGTCGACCCCACCCGGCACAGGAGCCCCCTCGTCGTACGGCTGACGCGTGAACACGAACGACCCGAGGTCCAGATGGCTCACGGATCCGTCCGGCCGCCGTACGGCCTTCAGGAGCTCGCCGGCGTAGTAGCCCTCCAGCCCTGTCCATGTGCCGTCGCCGTTCGGGCGGAACCGCGAGCGGCGGCCGCTGCCGGACAGCGGCCCCAGCGAGACAAGCCCGTCGGCCGTCAGCCGCAGCGCGAAGGCGTGCGTCCCCCAGTACCACTGGCCCGTCAGTTCCAGCATCGACGGGTCGACATCGCTCAGCGGCTTCCACGGGGAGGGGATGCGTGGTTCCGCCTCGGCGACGATACGGACCAGGTCGGCGACAACGGAGAACAGCAGCGGGCCCGAGGTGCAGTTGGCCAGGACGACCGCCGCCACGTCCTCCTCGACACCGATCATGAGGCACGCGAGGAAGCCGGGCAGCGAACCCGTGTGCCCGACGAGGGACCGCCCGTTCCGCCGCCGGATCTCCATCCCCAGGCAGTAGGCGTAACCGCTCGCCACGTCCGCCGGGTCGTGGGGCGCTGCCGGTGTCCTCATATCCGCCAGCGACTCGGCGCTCAGCACCCGCTCGTCACCGTTGACCAGGAAGGCCGCGAAGCGCGCCAAGTCACCCGTGGTCGACCACAGTTGACCTGCCGGGGCCATGCGCCCCAGGTCCTCGGTGGGCTCCGGGAGCATCACGTCGGCCCAGGGATGCACCGCCCAGCCACCCGCATGGGGCGCCTGAGGCCGCACACTCGTGCGGTGCAACTCCAGGGGTTCGAGCACTTCGCGCCGAAGGACTTCCTCCCAGGAGGCGCCGCGCAGCTTCTCGATGAGCGCGCCGAGCAGCGCGTAGCCCGGGTTCGAGTAGTGGAACCGGCGGCCGGGCGGAGACAGCAGGGGCCGTTCGCCCAGCACGTCGGCGAGTTCGGGCCGCAGCGATCCGGGGCTCCGCTCCCACCACGGCCCCGGCGTCTCGGCCGCCAGCCCTCCAGCGTGCGCGAGCAGTTCGGCGACGGTCGCCTCCCCCACACCGGTGCCCGGCAGATGCTTCTCCAGCGGATCCCCGAGGTCCAGCGCGCCCTCGTCGCGCAGCCGCAGGACGAGAACCGCCGTGAAGGTCTTGGTGATCGAGCCGATCCGGTACTGCACGTTCTCGTCCGGCGCATGTCCCTCCACCGAGGTCCGCGCGCCTGTCCACACCGGTTTCCCGTCCCGCACGACGGCCGCGACGAGCGACGGCGCCCGTCCTTCGGCCTGGGCCACGGCGATCCGGTGCAGCAGTGCGCGACGCGTGCCGGGAAGCAGCTCTCCCTGAGATGTCGTCATGGGCCCCAGTCCACCCGTCCCGGCCTCGCCGCGTCGAGCACATTCCGGGCTGGCGTCGCGATCGCAGGACCGCGTTCAGGTCAGGTCTGCGCCATGTCGACGAACCGTGAGTAGTGACCCTGGAAGGCGACCGTGATCGTCGCCGTCGGGCCGTTTCGGTGCTTGGCCACGATCAGGTCGGCCTCGCCCGCGCGCGGTGACTCCTTCTCGTAGGCGTCCTCGCGGTGCAGCAGGATGACCATGTCGGCGTCCTGCTCGATGGAGCCGGACTCACGCAGGTCGGAGACCATCGGCTTCTTGTCCGTGCGCTGCTCGGGACCACGGTTCAGCTGGGAGAGCGCGATGACCGGGAGCTCCAGCTCCTTGGCCAGCAGCTTGAGGTTACGGGACATGTCCGAGACCTCCTGCTGGCGGCTCTCGGCCCGCTTGGACCCACCGGACTGCATCAGCTGGAGGTAGTCGATGACGACCAGTCTGAGGTCGTTGCGCTGCTTGAGGCGGCGGCACTTGGCGCGGATCTCCATCATCGACAGGTTCGGGGAGTCGTCGATGTAGAGCGGCGCCGCGGAGACGTCCGGCATCCGACGGGCCAGACGCGTCCAGTCCTCGTCCGTCATCGTGCCGGACCTCATGTGGTGCAGGGCGACCCGGGCTTCGGCTGACAGCAGACGCATCGCGATCTCGTTGCGCCCCATTTCGAGCGAGAAGATCACGCTCGGCAGGTTGTTCTTGATCGAGCAGGCTCGCGCGAAGTCCAGCGCGAGCGTGGACTTACCCATGGCAGGACGCGCGGCGATGACGATCATCTGGCCCGGGTGCAGGCCGTTGGTGAGCGAGTCGAAGTCCGTGAACCCAGTGGGCACGCCGGTCATCTCACCGCTGCGCGAGCCGATCGCCTCGATCTCGTCGAGCGCGCCCTCCATGATGTCGCCGAGCGGCAGGTAGTCCTCGCTGGTGCGCTGCTCGGTGACCGCATAGACCTCTGCCTGGGCGCGGTTGACGATCTCGTCGACGTCGTCGTCGGCCGCGTATCCCATCTGGGTGATGCGCGTACCGGCCTCGACCAGGCGCCGCAGGACGGCACGCTCGTGGACGATCTCCGCGTAATAGGCGGCGTTCGCCGCCGTGGGCACCGTCTGGACGAGGGTGTGCAGATACGAGGCCCCGCCGACCTTGTTGATCTCACCGCGCTTGGTGAGCTCGGCGGCGATGGTGATGGGGTCGGCCGGCTCGCCCTTGGCATAGACGTCGAGGACGGCCTGATAGATCGTCTCGTGGGCCGGCTTGTAGAAGTCGTGACCCTTGAGGATCTCGACGACGTCGGCGATGGCGTCCTTGGACAGGAGCATGCCGCCGAGGACGGACTGCTCGGCCTCGATGTCCTGCGGCGGTACCCGTTCGAACGACGTGCTTCCGCCACCGTCCCACTCGCCGCTGTCCCTGCCGCGCTCGTGCTGCTCGTCGCGGCCCCGCCCGCCGTCACCACGCCGGCGGGAGGAGGGCAGACGATCACTGGGCCCACTGTCGGCCCACGGGTCGTCCAAGGGCTCGGAAATGCTCACCGAGCCACCTCCTCCCGTCCGCCGCAGCAGACCTCGCCGTGCCTCTCTTTTCTACGGCACGGCACTGACAAATGAGAGGCCCAACTCCGGTTACTGGACGCCGGTTTTGTGACGTTTTCACAACCGACGGACGGAGCGGGCGCCGGACTACCGTAGGCCCGTCGGCACCGTCAGCCAATCTGGTTATCCACAGGCCATGTGGACGACGGCCCAGATGCTGTGGAGAACTCGGCGAAACCTGTGCACGACTCGGTGGACAGGCCTGTGAACAAGCACCCACCCATTCCAGAGAAACCGCGCTGACCTGCGGCTTTGCCGTCCACCGGTTGTGCAGAAGAAAAACTTCCCCAACCGGCCCAAGATCGCTTCGAATGGTGCACAGCAGTGCGCACCTCTGGACGAATGGTAAGGGTCACAAAAGCTTTGCATCTCTTACCTGTGGACGATTAGATTGGTGCACATGACACAGGCCCCTGCGCGCCCTCGAGCCGGCCGGAGACAGCACGACCGAGAGATCGTCGCACTCGCCGTGCCGGCCTTCGGCGCCCTCGTCGCCGAGCCCCTCTTCCTCATGACCGACACCGCCATCGTCGGCCATCTGGGCACGGCCCAACTCGCCGGTCTCGGTGTCGCCTCGGCCCTGCTGATGACCTCCGTCAGCATCTTTGTCTTCCTCGCCTACGCCACAACAGCGGCGGTCGCCCGCCGCGTCGGCGCGGGTGATCTCCCGGCCGCCATCCGTCAGGGCATGGACGGTATTTGGCTGGCTCTGCTCCTCGGTGCCGGTGTCGTCGCCGTCGCCCTGCCGACGGCACCCCACCTCGTGGACCTCTTCGGCACCTCGGACGCGGCAGCCCCCTATGCGATCACATATCTGCGCATCTCCATGCTCGGCATACCGGCCATGCTCGTCGTCCTCGCCGCGACAGGCATCCTGCGCGGCCTGCAGGACACCAAGACCCCGCTCTACGTCGCCATCATCGGTTTCGTGACCAACGGCGCGCTCAACGCGGGCCTCGTCTACGGAGCAGGCCTGGGGATCGCCGGCTCCGCCTGGGGCACCGTCATCGCCCAGTGCGGCATGGCCGCGGTCTACCTCGCGGTGGTTCTGCGTGGAGCGCGGAAGCATGGGGCCTCCCTGCGCCCGGACGCCGCCGGGATCAGGGCCTCCGCTCAGGCCGGTGTGCCCCTGCTGGTTCGCACCCTCTCCCTGCGGGCGATCCTGATGATCGCCACGGCGGTCGCCGCCCGACTCGGGGATGCCGACATCGCCGCTCACCAGATCATCCTCTCCCTGTGGAATCTCCTCGCCTTCGCTCTCGACGCCATCGCCATCGCAGGGCAGGCCATCATCGGGCGCTACCTCGGAGCAGGTGACACACAGGGCGCCCGCGCCGCATGTCGTCGCATGGTGGAGTGGGGTATCGCCGTCGGGGTCGTCCTCGGTGTCCTGGTCATCCTCACCCGACCGGCGTTCCTGCCCCTGTTCACCAGTGACTCGGCGGTCAAGGACGCGGCCCTGCCCGCCCTGGTCATCGTCGCCCTCTCGCAGCCGATCTCCGGCATCGTCTTCGTCCTGGACGGAGTCCTGATGGGCGCCGGCGACGGTCCCTACCTCGCCTGGGCGATGGTGCTCACCCTGGCGGTCTTCACCCCGGTCGCCCTGCTGGTTCCGGTGTTGGGCGGTGGACTCACCGCCCTCTGGGCCACCATGACGCTGATGATGACCATGCGGATGCTGACCCTGTGGCTCCGGAGCCGCTCAGGCCGCTGGATCGTGACGGGCGCGACCCGCTGACGAACGGCCTCGGCCGATGGACTGTTTCACGTGAAACACGGTGTTTCACGTGAAACCAGATACGGCGTATCCCGATGCCACGCGCCGCATCCCGATGCCACGAGCCGCATCCGGATACGACGAGACGCGTCCGGATACGACGATGGGGCCGCACCCCGAAGGGTGCGGCCCCATCGCTCACTGCATCAGCGAGCGCGGCACTCAGGCCGCGACGACCTCGATGCTGACCTTGGCGTCAACCTCGGGGTGCAGACGCACGGACGTCTGGTGAGCGCCCAGCGACTTGATCGGCGAACCGACCTCGATGCGGCGCTTGTCGACCTCGGGGCCACCGGCAGCCTTGATCGCCGAGGCGATGTCGGCCGGGGTGACGGAACCGAAGAGGCGACCGGCGTCGCCGGCACGGACGGCCAGGCGGACCTTGACGCCCTCGAGCTGGGCCTTCACCTGATTGGCCTGCTCGATGGTCTGGATCTCGTGGATCTTGCGAGCACGACGGATCTGCTCGACGTCCTTCTCGCCGCCCTTGGTCCAGCGGATAGCGAACTTCCGCGGGATCAGGTAGTTGCGAGCGTAACCGTCCTTGACGTCGACGACTTCGCCCGCGGCGCCGAGGCCGGAGACCTCGTGGGTGAGGATGATCTTCATGTGTCGGTCACCCTTCCCTTATCGCGCGGTGGAGGTGTAGGGCAGCAGCGCCATCTCACGGCTGTTCTTGACGGCCGTGGCGACGTCACGCTGGTGCTGCGTGCAGTTGCCGGTCACGCGGCGGGCACGGATCTTGCCGCGGTCGGAAATGAACTTCCGCAGCATGTTCGTGTCCTTGTAGTCCACGTACGTGACCTTGTCCTTGCAGAATGCGCAGACCTTCTTCTTCGGCTTGCGCACAGGCGGCTTCGCCATGGTGATTCTCCTGTGTGATCAAGAAGTTTGGGTGCGAACCCGCCCTAGAAGGGGGGCTCGTCCGAGTAGCCGCCGCCCTGCTGGCCGCCGCCGGAGTTTCCACCCCAGCCGCCGCCACCGCCCTGGTTGCCACCGGCGGGAGCGCCGGTGGCCCACGGGTCGTCAGCGGGAGCGCCGCCGCCCTGCTGGCCGCCACCGGGGCCGCCGCCCCAGCCGCCGCCACCCTGGCCGCCACCGCCACCGCTGCCGCCGCCGTAGCCGCCCTGGCCACCGCGGCCGGTGGTCTTGGTGACCTTGGCCGTGGCGTTGCGCAGGCTGGCGCCGACTTCCTCGACGTCCAGCTCGTAGACCGTGCGCTTGACGCCCTCGCGGTCCTCGTAGGACCGCTGCTTCAGCCGGCCCTGCACGATGACGCGCATGCCTCGCTGGAGCGACTCGGCGACGTTCTCAGCCGCCTGACGCCAGACCGAGCAGGTCAGGAAGAGGCTCTCGCCGTCCTTCCACTCGTTCGTCTGGCGGTCGAAGGTGCGGGGAGTGGACGCGACACGGAACTTCGCGACGGCCGCACCGGAGGGGGTGAAGCGCAGCTCGGGGTCGTCGACAAGATTGCCGACCACCGTGATGACGGTCTCGCCTGCCATGGGGAACCTCTCGGCGGGTTTGCTGCTGGCTGCTTGTGCTGCTACTCGAATCCCGGGACCAGCTGAGCGGGAGGGCTCAGTGGGTCTCGGGGCGGAGGACCTTGGTCCGGAGGACCGACTCGTTCAGGTTCATCTGGCGGTCGAGCTCCTTGACGACCGCAGGCTCGGCCTGCAGGTCGATGACCGAGTAGATGCCCTCGGGCTTCTTCTTGATCTCGTACGCGAGACGACGACGGCCCCAGGTGTCGACCTTCTCGACCTTTCCGCCGCCGTCACGGACGACTGAAAGGAAGTTCTCGATCAGCGGAGAGACAGCGCGCTCCTCGACCTCGGGGTCGAGGATGACCATCACCTCGTAGTGACGCATGTGGAACCCACCTCCTTTGGACTCAGCGGCCACGGTCGCTCCGTGGCAGGAGGGTTGTGATGCGTAGCAACGGTATCGACCACCACTGACAGTCAGGGGTTCTGTCGAGAACTCCTGCCGTGATGTGGGCAGACACCGGTGCGGACGGTACAGAGTACCCGCACAGCGGCTTGCGGTTGAAATCCGGCCCCGACGGCAGCCAATCTGTACACATCGGGTGTGTATGGCGCTACGATGCGCCGACTTTCGCAGGAGGTGCCCTATGGCACAGGCATTGCGACCCAACACCGCCGGCGGCCTTTTCGCCACGGACGGCAAGCCCCACCCCCTTCAGGACACCCTGCTCGCGGTGACCCTGGTGCTGGGCATCACGTCGTTCGTCACGGCACTCGTCGACGATGACCTGCACCTGCTCAGCTCCTGGACCGGACTGGTGGGCATTCTCATCGGTGCGTACGGCCAGTGGATCTCGGTCACGACCCGTGAGCGCTTCGGCCTGATTCTGGGCCTGGGAGCCGCGGCTGTCGGGTTCTTCCTGGGCATGGCGCACGGCGGGTTGTTCGGCGGGCTCATCGACTGACGCCAGGGACACTCCCTCCCGAACATCGTGTGACGCCCCGGCCGCCCACAGGCCGCGGCGAAGGTTCCCTACGCCCAACCGGCGCGCTCCCAAGGCGCAGTAGGCTTCGCGCGAGAGCCGGAGCCCCTGAACCCATGGGGACACACCAGCCCGAGGAGCGCCCCGAAATGAGCCTGACCCTGAGGACCATCAGCCGCGAGCAGCATCTGGCCTACATCCAGAGCCTGCCGTCGGCTAGCCACATGCAGGTCCCGGCCTGGGCTGACGTCAAGGCGGAGTGGCGCTCCGAGCACCTCGGGTGGTTCGACGACAGGACCGGCGAGCTCGTCGGTGCCGGCCTGGTCCTCTACCGGCAGCTCCCCAAGATCAAGCGCTACCTCGCCTACCTGCCCGAGGGCCCGGTCATCAACTGGTTCTCGCCGAATCTGCAGGAATGGATCGAGCCGATGCTGGCGCATCTGAAGCAGCAGGGCGCCTTCTCCGTGAAGATGGGCCCCCCGGTGATCATCCGTCGCTGGGAGGCCGCCTCGATCAAGCAGGGCATCCAGAACCCGGACGTCAAGCGCCTGCGCGACATCGAGGCCGACCACATCGAGCCGCGCGCCTTCGAGGTCGCCGACAAGCTGCGCCGCATGGGCTGGCAGCAGGGCGAGGACGGCGGCGCCGGGTTCGGCGACGTCCAGCCCCGTTACGTGTACCAGGTGCCGCTGGCGAACCGCTCCCTGGAAGAGGTCCACAAGAACTTCAACCAGTTGTGGCGCCGCAACATCAAGAAGGCCGAGAAGGCCGGCGTCGAGGTCGTCCAGGGCGGCTACCAGGACCTCGAGGAATGGCAGCGGCTGTACGAGATCACGGCCGTGCGCGACCACTTCCGGCCGCGCCCGCTGTCGTACTTCCAGCGCATGTGGACGGCCCTCAACAGCGAGGACCCCAACCGCATGCGGCTGTACTTCGCCCGGCACAACGGCGTGAACCTGTCGGCCGCGACGATGCTGATCGTCGGCGGGCACGTCTGGTACTCCTACGGCGCCTCCGACAACATCGGCCGTGAGGTCCGGCCCTCGAACGCGATGCAGTGGCGGATGCTGCGTGACGCCTACGCGCTCGGCGCCACCGTCTACGACCTGCGCGGCATCTCCGACTCGCTGGACGAGACCGACCACCTCTTCGGTCTGATCCAGTTCAAGGTGGGTACGGGCGGACAGGCCGCCGAGTACATCGGCGAGTGGGACTTCCCGCTGAACAAGCTGCTGCACAAGGCGCTCGACATCTACATGTCGCGCCGCTGACCCCGCACTCACCCCTCATCCCGCACCTCTGACAGCCACGAGAAAGGTTCCAGGTCCGGCCATGGCGCTCACGCTCTACGTCGACACCGCGCGCTGGCGTGCGCACCACAAGCACGTGCAGGATCAGTTCCCTGGGCTCGTCCCGGTCTGCAAGGGCAACGGATACGGCTTCGGGCACGAGCGGCTGGCTGAGGAGGCCACGCGCCTGGGCTCGGACGTCCTCGCTGTCGGCACGACGTACGAGGCCGCCCGGATCAAAGACTGGTTCGGCGGGGATCTGCTGGTGCTGACGCCGTACCGGCGCGGCGAGGAACCGGTGCCGCTGCCGGACCGGGTCATCCGCTCGGTCTCGTCGATAGACGGCGTGTACGGCCTGGTCGGTGCCCGCGTGGTGATCGAGGTGATGTCCTCGATGAAGCGGCACGGCATCAGCGAGCAGGACCTGGCCCAGCTGCACGCCGCCATCGAGAACGTCCGCCTGGAGGGCTTCGCCATTCACCTGCCGCTGGACCGGACCGACGGCTCGGACGCGGTCGAGGAGGTCATCGGCTGGATGGACCGGCTGCGTGCGGCCCGGCTGCCCCTGCACACCATGTTCGTCAGCCACCTCAAGGCCGATGAACTCGCCCGTCTCCAGCAGCAGTTCCCGCAGACCCGGTTCCGTGCGCGCATCGGCACGCGGCTGTGGCTGGGGGACCACGAGGCCACCGAGTACCGCGGCGCGGTCCTGGACGTCACACGCGTCGCCAAGGGCGAGCGCTTCGGCTACCGACAGCAGAAGGCGGCCTCCGACGGCTTCCTGGTGGTCGTGGCGGGCGGTACGTCGCACGGGGTGGGTCTGGAGGCACCCAAGGCGTTGCACGGCGTCATGCCGCGCGCCAAGGGCGTAGCCCGAGCCGGCCTCGCGACGGTCAACCGGAACCTTTCTCCGTTCGTCTGGGGCGGCAAGCAGCGCTGGTTCGCCGAGCCGCCGCACATGCAGGTCTCGATCCTCTTCGTGCCCTCGGACGCGCCGGAGCCGAAGGTCGGCGAGGAACTCGTGGCCCATCTGCGGCACACCACCACGCAGTTCGATCGGATCATGGACCGCTGACCGGCGCGGTGCGCTGAGGTCGCACCGCTCAGCAAGAAGGCCGTACACGGCTTCCCGTGTACGGCCTTTCGCGTCGTTCGCTCAGAGCGAACCGCCGGTCGTGCCCTGCTTGCCCCACTGGACCTGCGCCCCGTCGAACCGAGCGGTCGCGTGGCGCGAGGGACGGGCCGCCGGACCGAGGACGAAGACGTCCTCGGCGCCGTCGAGCACTCCGCCCGATGGGTCGTCGTCGCCGGACCGGCGCACCGGATCCCGCTCCGGCATGAAGATGTCGCGCACGATCATGGCGCACAGGTACAGCGTCCCCAGCAGATGCAGGCCGATGGCCCAGTGATAGCCGTCGGTCGGCAGGCCCTTGTGGGCCTCTCCGCTGGTCGTGTACGCGAGGTACAGCCAGATCCCCAGGAAGTACGCCACCTCGCAGGCCTGCCAGATCAGGAAGTCCCGCCACTTCGGCCGGGCGAGGGCGGCCAGGGGAATCAGCCACAGGACGTACTGCGGCGAGTAGACCTTGTTGGTGAGAATGAACGCCGCGACGACCAGGAAAGCGAGCTGGGCGAACCGCGGGCGGCGCGGCGCGGTCAGGGCGAGCGCCGCGACTGCCGCACAGCACACCAGCATCAGCAGCGTGGCGAGCGTGTTGACGGTGTCGATGCTGAGCGGATCGTCCGAGTTCTGGGCCATGATCAGCCAGAAGGAGCCGAAGTCGACGCCCCGTTCCTGGCTGAACGTGTAGAACTTCGACCATCCCTCGAACGCGAAGAGCATCACCGGCCCGTTCACGACGGCCCAGGCGACGATCGCGCCGCCCAGAGCCGTCCCGAACGCACGCCACCTGCCCGCGCGCCAGCACAGCACCAGCAGCGGCCCGAGGATCAGGAAGGGATAGAGCTTGGCTGCCGTGGCGAGCCCCAGCAGGACGCCGAAAGCGAGGGGGCGGCCGCGTGACCACATCAGCATCGCCGCAGCCGTCAGAGCGACCGCCAGCAGGTCCCAGTTGATGGTCGCCGTCAGCGCGAAGGCGGGCGCCAGGGCCACCAGCAGACCGTCCCAGGGACGCCGGGCATGGGTACGGGTCACGCAGACGGCGATGACCGACGCACACACCATGAGCATCCCGGCGTTGACCATCCAGTACCACTGCTCCTGGTACTGGATGGTGCCGCTGCCGGGCGTGAGCCAGGAGGCGACCTCCATGAAGACACCGGTCAGCACCGGGTACTCCAGGTACTGCATGTCGCCGGGGAGCCGGTCGAAGTACGGCACGAGTCCGTCGGCGAAGCCGCGCCCCTGGTAGAGGTGCGGGATGTCCGAGTAGCAGGCGTGCGTGTACTGGGAGCTGGCACCGAAGAACCAGGCGCCGTTGAAGCAGGGCGCCTTCTGGACCAGGCCGAGAGCGAACATGCCGATCGCCACCAGCGCGATCACCCGCGCGGGAGTCCACCGGGACGCCCCGACCAGGGCACGCCGCCCCAGCGGGCCGCCGATCAGCTCGCTGCCGGCCGCGGCGACCTCGTCCTCCTTGGTCGGCCGCACCGGGTCCGGCTCGTGGACGCTCGCTTGCGTCGATTCTGCACTGGGCATGCCGCACATCCTGCCGTACGTGTCTATCAATACGCCGAGGGCCGCCGTACCCGAGTGGGTACGGCGGCCCATGTTTCACGTGAAACAGCTTCGCGTTTCACGTGAAACACCCAAGCCGGGCGATCGGTCGGCTAGCCGGCGGGGCCTCCGAAGATGCCTCCGTTGCCGTTTCCTCTGCTGTTGCCGCCGTCCTCGCTCGTATCCGTTGGCGAGGGCGAGGTGCTCGGCTCTCCGCCCGTGCCACCGTTCTCCGTACCACCGTCTTCCTCATCGCAACCGAAGAAGCCGCAGGTGTCGGTCGGCGAGGGCGACGGCAGCGACGGCGTCCCGCTGGGCGTGGCACTCGGGGACTCGGTCGCGGTCTCGCTGGGCTCCACACTGGGAGTCGGCGTCGGCGTCGGAGCGCCCACCGCGTCCTGGATGTCGCCGATCTTCTCGGGATCCGGGAAGCCGAGGTCGGGCTGGCCGTTCAGCGCGGCCTTCATGAACTCGGTCCACACCAGTGTGGGGACGTCACCACCGTGGATCGACGCCTCGCCCGCCGTACCGTTCATGGAGAGCAGCTTGGCGCTCTTGGGGTCCTCACGGAACATCGCGACCGAGGTCGAGAGCTGCTGGGTGTAGCCGACGAACCAGGCCGACTTGTTCTCGTCCGTCGTACCGGTCTTGCCGGCCGCCGTACGGCCCAGCGACAGCGCGTTCTTACCCGTACCGTTCTGGATGACGTTCTCCAGAACGTTCGTGACGTTGTTCGCCACGTTCTCGGGCATCGCCTGCGTGATCCTCGGCTTGTCGAAGCCGGGAACCTCTTCCCCGTTGAGCTTGACGCTCGTCACCGAGTACGGAGCGGCTTGCTTGCCGGCGGCGGCGAACGTCGCGTAGGAGTCAGCCATGCGGATCGCGCTGGGAGTCGACGTACCGAGCGCGAACGACGCGTTGAGGCCGGCGAAGCTGCTGTCCAGGATGCCGGCCTTCTCGGCCAGGTCCGCCACGTTCTTCATCCCGACGTCCATGCCGAGCTGCACGAACGGGGTGTTGACGGACTGCTCCATCGCCTTACGCAGGGAGATGTAACCCCACGGGCGATCGCTCTCGTTCTCCTGGAAGAAGGGCGTGTTGTCCTTCTTCATGACGTAGGAGCCGTCGTTGTTCCTGATCTTGAGATGGTCGTTGCCGTTGTACTTGCTCAGCGGCGAGAGGCCGACTCCGTCAGTCCGGTAGGTGCCGTGCTCCATGGCGGCGGCCAGCACGAACGGCTTCCACGTCGAACCGACGGGGACACCCGAGGTGTCCGCGTTGTTGTTGAAGTGGCCGTTCTCGTACCCCGCACCACCGTAGAGCGCGACGATCGCGCCGTCCTTGGGCTTCACCGACGCCGCACCGAACTGGACATGCTTGTCCCGCTCACGCTTGTCCGGGTCGAGTTTCTCCTTCTCGACCTTCTTGACGGCCTTGGCTAGCGCTTCGACCTTGGACTTCTCGAAGGTCGTCTTGATCTGGTACCCGCCCTGGTCGAACTGCTTCTCCGTGATGTTGGAGTGGTTCAGGACGTACTTCTTGGCCGTGTCCGCCAGGTAACCGATCTGGCCGCTCATGCCCTTGGCCGCCTTGCGGTCATCGGGCATGGGGTACTTACTGATCGCCTTCTGGTAAGCGGCGTCCGAGAGCTTCTTGTCGTTGTGCATCTGCTGGAGGATCCAGCCCCAGCGGTCCTTGGAGCGCTTGAGGTTGGCCTTCTTGCTCGCCGAGCTGTCGATGCCGTCGTTGCCCGCGGGGTCGTAGTACGTCGGACCCTTGAGCAGGGCGGCGAGGAAGGCGCACTCGCTCGGCGTGAGCCGCTCCGCGTCCTTGCCGTAGTACGTCTGGGCGGCGGCCTGGATGCCGTACGCGCCGCGGCCGTAATACGAGGTGTTGAGGTACCCCCGGAGGATGTCGTCCTTGGAGAGCTTCGTGCCCACCTTGATCGAGATGAACATCTCCTTGAACTTACGGGTGACCGTCTGGTCCTGGCTCAGGTAGGTGTTCTTGACGAACTGCTGGGTGATCGTCGAACCACCCTGCGTGTCGCCACCCCGGGCCATGTTCGCCAGCGCCCGGGCGATGCCCATGGGGTCGACGCCCGAGTCCTGGTAGAAGCTCTTGTTCTCGGCCGAGATCACCGCCTGTTGCATGGCCTTGGGGATCCGGTCGATCGTGACGTTCTGCCGGTTCTGGCCACTGCCGGTCGCGATCATCTGTTTGCCGTTGGACCAGTAGAAGACGTTGTTCTGCGACAGGGCCGCGGCGTTCTCCTCGTTGGGGACGCCGACCATGGCGTACCCGATGCCCGCCACGGCCACCAGGCTCCCGAAGAAGCCGATGCACAGGCCGGAGACGAGCTTCCAGGACGGCATCCAGCGGCGCCAGCCGTACTTGCCGGCCCGCGGATAGTCGATCACTCGCTTCTGGTCGTACATGACCGGGCGCCCCTTGCCCCGCCCGGGCCCGTTCGGCCCGCCGGGGGCGGCGCGCCGGCCGCCACGTGTCGGTTCGGCCGCTCTGCGGCGGCCGCCTCCACTTCTCTGCGCCGCACGCCGGGCCTCTGCACGGCCACCGTACTGGCGCTCCTCACCCCCCGAGTCGTAGGAGTCCGACCCATAGGAGTCGGACGGAGACCCGGTGGCGCCTCGCGGTGCCGCGCGGCGGCCGGAGGACGAGCCGGACTGGCCGCGTCGGATCGCGGCACGTCCGCCTCCCTGCGGCTGCGGCGGTTTGCGACGGTGCTCGCTCATCGAACGACTACTCCTCGGGCAGGCGCACCCCTGCGCGCCTGGAAACGGCAGCTAGTTTCCGGTCCCCCCGAAGTACGGATGCGGTCGGCTCCGCATTCATCGGTCCCGCATGCACCCGTACTACACCGAAGACGAGGACGCCCTCAGGCGTCCCACGGTTCCCGGTGATGTGCATGGCGCACAGACTACGCACCGCCAAAACCTGCCGAGGACCGAAGTTCACCGCAAATCAGGCAACTCACGTCTGACGAATCGGTGATGTGACCCCGTTCACCACACCCCCTCTTGTCGCATCCGCAAGGCCGTTCTATCGTCATGATGTATCGAGTCGATACATCAGCTCGACACATCGGACCGAGACATGGGTACCGCGGGAGAGAGGAGGCGACGATGAGCCGGCGTTCCGGGATCCTCGAGTTCGCCGTACTCGGCCTGCTCCGCGAATCTCCGATGCACGGCTATGAGCTGCGCAAACGACTCAACACATCACTGGGTGTGTTCCGTGCGTTCAGCTACGGGACGCTGTACCCCTGCCTCAAGACGCTGGTCGCCAACGGCTGGTTGATCGAGGAGCCGGGGAACACCACCGAGGACGCCCTCGCAGCCCCCCTCACGGGGCGGCGCGCCAAGATCGTCTACCGGTTGACGGCGGAGGGCAAGGAGCACTTCGAGCAGCTGCTCTCGCAGACCGGGCCCGACGCGTACGAGGACGAGCACTTCGCCGCCCGTTTCGCGTTCTTCGGGCAAACCTCACGTGATGTACGCATGCGCGTGCTGGAAGGCCGCCGCAGCCGGCTGGAGGAGCGCCTCGAGAAGATGCGCGTCTCCCTGGCCCGGACCCGGGAACGCCTCGACGATTACACGCTTGAGCTTCAGCGCCACGGGATGGAGTCCGTGGAGCGCGAGGTGCGCTGGCTGAACGAGCTCATCGAGAGCGAGCGGGCGGGGCGGGACCTCAACGGTTCCTCCTCCGGAGAGCCCGCCTCGCGTGACACCACATCTGGAGCGTCGGGCGGCCTGCCCCGGCCGGGGGACGACCCCCGTCCGGATACGCCCGACGACACCGCCACGTGAGAGCCCTTTGACGGGCCTCACTCATACACACAGGGAGCAACCGGAATGGGTTCGGTTCGCGTAGCCATCGTCGGCGTGGGCAACTGCGCCGCATCGCTGGTGCAGGGAGTCGAGTACTACAAGGACGCCGACCCGGCGTCCAAGGTGCCGGGCCTGATGCACGTCCAGTTCGGCGAGTACCACGTCCGCGACGTCGAGTTCGTCGCCGCGTTCGACGTGGACGCCAAGAAGGTCGGTCTCGACCTCGCGGACGCCATCGGCGCCTCCGAGAACAACACCATCAAGATCTGCGACGTGCCCAGCACCGGCGTGACGGTCCAGCGCGGCCACACCCTCGACGGCCTCGGCCGGTACTACCGGGAGACGATCGAGGAGTCCGCCGAGGAGCCGGTCGACGTCGTCCAGATCCTCAAGGACAAGCAGATCGACGTCCTCGTCTGCTACCTGCCCGTCGGCTCCGAGGACGCGGCGAAGTTCTACGCCCAGTGCGCCATCGACGCCAAGGTCGCCTTCGTCAACGCCCTTCCGGTCTTCATCGCCGGCACCAAGGAGTGGGCGGACAAGTTCACCGAGGCGGGCGTCCCGATCGTCGGCGACGACATCAAGTCCCAGGTCGGCGCCACCATCACGCACCGCGTCATGGCGAAGCTGTTCGAGGACCGGGGCGTCGTCCTGGACCGCACGATGCAGCTGAACGTCGGCGGCAACATGGACTTCAAGAACATGCTCGAGCGCGACCGCCTCGAGTCGAAGAAGATCTCCAAGACGCAGGCCGTCACCTCCCAGATCCGCGACCGCGAACTGGGCGAGGGCAACGTCCACATCGGTCCGTCCGACTACGTCGCCTGGCTGGACGACCGCAAGTGGGCCTATGTCCGCCTCGAGGGCCGCGCCTTCGGTGACGTCCCGCTGAACCTGGAGTACAAGCTGGAGGTCTGGGACTCGCCGAACTCCGCCGGCGTCATCATCGACGCCCTGCGCGCCGCGAAGATCGCCAAGGACCGCGGCATCGGCGGTCCCATCCTCTCCGCGTCGAGCTACTTCATGAAGTCCCCGCCGGTCCAGTACTTCGACGACGAGGCCCGCGAGAACGTCGAGAAGTTCATCAAGGGTGAGGTCGAGCGCTGACGCGCCGCAACGAGTCGCTCCTGCCAGGGCTGTGAGGGTCCCCGGGTCGTACGGCCTGGGGACCCTCCCCGTATGTGAGGCTGTGCCCCATGGCCGTCGTCCGTGACCTGCGCGTCCTGTTGCGATTCCAGGGATTCCGGCGTCTGCTCGCCGTGCGCCTGCTCTCCCAGGGCGCCGACGGCGTGTACCAGGTCGCGCTCGCGGCGTACGTCGTGTTCTCTCCGGAGAAGCAGACGTCGGCCGCGGCGGTCGCCTCCGCCATGGCGGTGCTGCTGCTCCCGTACTCCCTCGTCGGCCCCTTCGCCGGTGTCCTGCTGGACCGTTGGCGGCGCCGCCAGGTCCTGCTGTACGGCAGCCTGCTGCGCGCCCTGCTGGCCTCGGCGACGGCCGTGCTGATGCTCAGCCCGGCTCCCGACTGGTTCTTCTACGTCTCCGCCCTGTGCGTCACCGCGGTCAACCGTTTCGTCCTCTCGGGCCTGTCCGCCGCCCTGCCGCGCGTGGTCGATGCCGAGCGCCTGGTCATCGCCAACTCCCTTTCCCCGACCGCCGGAACGCTGGCGGCGACCGCGGGCGGCGGCCTGGCCTTCGCCGTCCGCCTGGTGGTGGCGGACTCCGACGCCGCCGTGGTGCTCGTGGGAGCCGGGCTGTATCTGTGTGCGGCTGTGGCATCGATGAGCATGGCGCGGGAACTCCTCGGCCCCGACCGGACCTTGGTGGGCGAGCGGCTCGGGCCCGCTCTCACGGGTACCGCTCGCGACCTGGTGGCCGGCGTACGTCACCTGGCCGCGCCGCCGCGCAGGGGAACCGCCTGGGCCCTGGCGGCGATGGCGCTGATGCGGTTCTGCTACGGCGGCCTGCTGGTCATGCTGCTGATGCTCTGCCGGTACTCCCTCACCTCGACCACGGACGACGGACTCGCCCTGCTGGGGCTGGCGTTGGGCGTCTCCGGCGCGGGATTCTTCGCCGCGGCCGTGGTGACACCCTGGGCCGCCGGGCGGCTGGGGCCGGGCCGTTGGATCGTCGTGTGCGCAGGAACCGCCGCACTGCTGGAGCCCGCTCTCGGGCTGCCGTTCGCCACCACCCCGCTGCTGGTCGCGGCCTTCGTCCTGGGGCTGACCACCCAGGGCGCGAAGATCGCCACGGACACCATCGTCCAGTCCTCCGTGGAGGACGGCTTCCGTGGCCGGATCTTCTCCGTTTACGACGTCCTGTTCAACGTCTTCTTCGTCGGCGCCGCCGCCGTGGCGGCCCTGATGCTGCCTCCGGACGGCCGGTCCGTGCCGCTGGTGATCACAATCGCCGTTGTCTACGCGGCAGTAGCGGTGGCTATGGCCCGGTTTGGCCACCGGTAAGTGTCACATAAATGACACAGAGCCACTTCTGGCTACTGAGTTGTCAGTGGGGACCGATAACTTACGTGCGTCTTATCTCGCGACATGTTCGCGTCATTCACCATGCACTAGGGGGATCCCCGAATGACCACTCCGCCGCCCCAGGGCAACCCGTTCGCACAGGGCCAGCCCGCGGGTCAGCCCCAGGCCCCGTACCCGCCGCAGGGCGGCTACCCCCAGCAGCCCGGCCAGCCCGGCTTCCCGCCCCAGGGTGCTCCGTACGCCCCGGTCCCGCCGCAGCCGTCCGGCCGCAAGCTCAGCTTCAAGACCATCAAGAACATCGTCATCGTCATCGCCGTGGCGAGTGTGGCCATCGGGGGCTGGATAACCAGCCGCGACGACGCCAAGACGGCGGCCGTGGGCGACTGCATGCACCGTGGCAGCAGCAGCGACAACAACCCGGACCTCGAGGTCGTCGAGTGCAGCGACGCGAAGGCTCAGTACGAGGTGCTGGCCAAGATCGAGGGCGCGTACCTCACGGAGACGCTGGCCTCGAGCAAGTGCGAGTCCGAGGCCAAGGACTTCCAGTACACGTACACCGAGAGCGGTGACGGCAAGGACTTCCTGCTCTGCCTGAAGGACTACAAAAAGTAAGGCAGACAGAGAGAGGGGCGGTGTTTCACGTGAAACACCGCCCCTGGGCTGTCCCCGCGGGGTCATGTTTCACGTGAAACATGACCCCGTTTCACAGCCTCAGCCCTCCTGCTCGGCCCACCACTCCTTGAGCGCGGCCAGCGCGATGTCGTGCTCCATCGGCCCGTTCTCCAGCCGCAGCTCCAGCATGTGCTTGTAAGCGCGGCCGATGACCGGACCGGGGCCGACGCCGAGGATCTCCATGATCTGGTTACCGTCGAGGTCCGGGCGGATGGAGTCCAGCTCCTCCTGCTCCTGAAGGCTGGCGATCCGCTCCTCCAGGCCGTCGTACGCACGCGACAGGGCCGTTGCCTTGCGCTTGTTGCGCGTGGTGCAGTCCGAGCGGGTCAGCTTGTGGAGACGGTCGAGGAGCGGGCCGGCGTCACGGACGTAGCGGCGGACCGCCGAGTCCGTCCACTCGCCGGTGCCGTAGCCATGGAAGCGCAGGTGGAGTTCGACCAGACGGGAGACGTCCTTCACCAGCTCGTTGGAGTACTTGAGTGCCGTCATGCGCTTCTTGGTCATCTTCGCCCCGACCACCTCGTGGTGGTGGAACGAGACTCGGCCGTCCTTCTCGAAACGACGTGTGCGCGGCTTGCCGATGTCGTGCAGCAGGGCGGCCAGGCGGAGCGTCAGGTCGGGACCGTCGTCCTCCAGCGCCATCGCCTGCTCCAGGACGATCAGCGTGTGGTCGTAGACGTCCTTGTGCCGGTGGTGCTCATCACGCTCCAGGCGCAGAGCGGGCAGCTCGGGAAGCACGCGGTCGGCGAGGCCGGTCTCGACGAGCAGCGTGAGCCCCTTGCGTGGGTACCGGGACAGGACCAGCTTGTTCAGCTCGTCCCGCACCCGCTCGGCCGAGACGATCTCGATACGCCCGGCCATGTCCGTCATCGCCGTGACGACCTCGGGGGCGACCTCGAAATCGAGCTGGGCCGCGAAGCGCGCGGCCCGCATCATCCGCAGCGGGTCGTCCGAGAAGGACTCCTCCGGGGTGCCAGGAGTGCGCAGCACACGCGACGCGAGGTCCTCGAGCCCTCCGTGCGGGTCGACGAACTCCTTCTCCGGCAGCGCGACGGCCATCGCGTTCACGGTGAAGTCACGGCGGACGAGGTCCTCCTCGATGGAGTCGCCGTACGACACCTCGGGCTTGCGCGAGGTCCGGTCGTAGGCCTCCGAACGGTAGGTCGTCACCTCGATCTGGTAGCCGTCCTTCTGGGCGCCGACAGTGCCGAAGGCGATCCCGACCTCCCAGACGGCGTCGGCCCACGGGCGCACGATCTTGAGGACGTCCTGGGGACGGGCGTCGGTCGTGAAGTCGAGGTCGTTGCCGAGCCGGCCCAGCAGCGCGTCCCGCACCGAGCCGCCGACCAGGGCAAGTGAGAACCCGGCCTCCTGGAAGCGGCGGGCGAGGACGTCGGCGACAGGAGCGACCCGCAGCAGTTCACTCACCGCGCGGTGCTGCACCTGGCTGAGGGCACTGGACGTTTCTTCGTTGGCGTTCGGCACAACAGAAGAGGGTACGTGGCCCGGGCGGCCGCAGGCTCCCCCTATTACGCGTGCGGACCCGTCTTGAGCGTGCGGACTCGTCCGTGAATAGGCGCACAAGACCCGCCCTTGAGATGTAAAAAACCGCTCCCTTTTATACGGTCACATACCGGGCAGGACGATGCCGGCCCGCGATCTTGTGGAGCGGACCGCGGCACTTCCCCTCAGCGCGCATCGTTACCATGCGTGGACGCACATTCCGACGACCACTGACGACGACGAGGGACGGGCGAAGCGCGTGGCCGACGCGGCAGACTTCCAGGGGACCAGTGCCTCACCTGCCCTCCGATGGCTGCGGCGCACCGGGGCACTGCTCGCCGGTGCGCCGCTGCTGGCCGGGCTGCTCCAGCTGCCCGCCGCGGTCCCGGCGGACGCGGCCGGACAGGAGGCCCCGCAGGCGGCCGCCCGCGCGGGCTCGGTGTCCGTCGCTGTCGACTCGCTCAGCCCCACCGCCCCCACCGAGGGGGACACGGTGAACGTGTCGGGCACGGTCACCAACAACGGCAAGCAGCCGGTCACCGACGCCCACGTCGATCTGCGGGTGGGCCCCTCCCTCGACACCCGCTCCTCCATCGACGCCCTCGCCAAGAAGAGCGACGACGTCCAGGGCCCCACCGGCGAGGCGGTCGGCGGCAAGTACAGCGAGAAGTTCGCCAAACTCACCCCCGGCGTGGCCGAGCCCTTCAACATCTCCGTGCCGGCCGACGAGCTGGACCTCGGCCCGGACGGCGTCTACCAGCTGGCCGTCGCGCTCTCCGGGGAGACCTCCGCGCAGCCCTGGGACCAGGTCCTGGGGGTCCAGCGCACGTTCCTGCCGTGGCAGCCCGAGGAGGCCGGCACCAAGACGAAGACCACGTTCATGTGGCCGCTCACCTCCACCGTCCATATGACGGCCGAGACGGGGTCGAACGAGCAGCAGACACCGGTCTTCCGTAACGACGACCTCGCCGACGAGATCGCCCCGGGCGGCCGCCTCGACCAGATGGTGTCGCTGGGCAAGGGCCTCGACATCACCTGGGTGATCGACCCGGACCTGCTGGCATCCGTCGACGCGATGACGAGGAACTACGAGGTCAGGGGAGAGGGCGGCACCACCACCCCCGGCCGGAACCAGGCAGTCGCCAAGCAGTGGCTCGCCCAGCTCCAGCAGGCCGTCACCGGCAAGGAGGTCGTCGCCCTGCCCTTCGGCGACCCGGACCTGGCCTCCCTCGCCCACAACGGTACGAACGTCACAGGCTCGCTGAGCCACCTGAAGGACGCCACCGACGTCGTCGACGACACGGTGGAGACGATCCTCCACGTGAAACCGTCCACTGACTTCGCCTGGCCCGCGGACGGCGCCGTCGATCCGTCGATCGTGAAGGTCGCGACCTCCGCGGGAGCCGACAAGGTGATCGCCCGCAGCGACAGCCTCCAGGACCACCTGTCGTACACACCCTCCGCGGCCCGGCCCGTCGGAGGCGGCACCACAGCGGTCGTCGCGGATTCCAGGATGTCCACGGCGTTCCAGGGCAACCTGACCAAGGCCTCCGCGTCCACACTCGCCGTGCAGCGCTTCCTGGCCCAGAGCCTGACGCTCGGCCTGCAGACCGGCAAGCAGCGCAGTGTCGTCGTCGCCCCGCAGCGCATGCCCTCCGTGAGCCAGGCGCAGGCCATGGCCGAGGCGCTGGCGACCCTCCAGAGCGGGAACTGGTCCGAGTCTCAGGACCTCGCGGACGCCGCCAAGGCCAAGCCGGACCCGGCCGCCAACACCAGGGTGCCGCCGACCTCCGCGTATCCCTCCTCGCTGCGTAACCAGGAGCTGCTGCGGGCGGACTTCAAGCAGATCGCGAGGACACAGGGCAAGCTCGACGGCTTCAAGGTGATCCTCACCGACCAGTCCCGGGTGGTGACCCCCTTCGGGCGGGCCATGAACCGCGAGATGTCCACGTCATGGCGTGGCCGGGGCGTCGCGGCGGTGGGGTACCGCGCCGGCGTCGAGTCGTACCTCGACGGGCTCACCGAGGGGGTCAAGCTGATCGAGAAGTCGGAGACCAAGCTTTCCGGCCGCAGCGCCACGATCCCCGTGACCGTCCAGAACAACCTGGTCCAGGGCGTCGAGCACCTCGAGCTGCGGCTCACGTCGAAGAACCCGACGCGCCTGAAGATCGGCGACGCCGCCTACGAGGAACAGCGCGTCACCGTGAACGGCGGCCACAGCCAGTCGGTGAAGTTCACCACGTCCGCCAACGCCAACGGCCGGGCCGAGGTGGTCGCCCAGCTGTACACCGAGGACGGCCAGAAGTACGGCGCCCCCGTCACCTTCGACGTGAAGGTCACCGAGGTCACGGCCACCGTGATGCTGGTCATCGGCGGCGGTGTCCTGCTCCTGGTCCTCGCCGGCTTCCGTATGTACACCCAGCGCAAGCGCGCCGCCGCCCGCGAGGCGGACGACGACGCCGACAACCTGCAGAACCCCGAGGCCCCCGGTGACCGTCTCAAGCAGGAGACCGAGGCCGGATCGCGGGCAGAGGGCCCGGAGCAGCCGAGTGACCCGGCCCCGGACACCGCAGCGGAAAGCGCCGACCCGTCCGGGACGGGTGAGAGAGTGGACCGTTAGATGTCGTGGCCGGTGGGCCGGGGACGATGAGGTGGGGTAACCATGAACGCGCCGTACGACGGTGACCGCGGCCGTGCCGCGGGCAGCTCGGGCTACCCCGAGTCGGGTGGGCCCGAGGGCTCGCCGGCCGAGCACGGCCAGGTGCCGCCGCAGTCCCCCGCGGACATGTACCTCCAGGACGCCTACGACCAGGACCCCTACCGGGCACAGGACCTCTCCGCCCAGGACCCGGTCGCCGAGGCGCTCTACGACCGCGCCGCGCACCCACCGCCCCCTGCGGGCACGTACCAGCCGCAGCAGATGTACTCCCAGCCGCCGCAGTCGCCGTACGCGCCCGACCCGCAGGTGTGGGCCCAGACGCCCGCGCCGGAGCCGGAGGGCCTGACGCGGCATCTGCCGTACGGCGACGACCCCAGGACCACCCAGTTCGTGGGGGTGGACGATCTGGTCTCCCAGGCGGGTGAACCGCGCCAGGAGCCGGACGCCTTCGCGCACCTCTACAGGGACCAGCAGCAGAACAGCGGTCACCCGTCGTACGAGCAGCCGTCGGTCCCCGGCCCGTCCCAGGCCCCGGGGCAGATGGGACAGGGCCAGTACGCGGCAGCGGGCCCGTACGGAGCACAGGGCCCGTACGGCGCGCCCGGCCAGACCGCTCCGACGCCGCCCCTCGTGGAGGAGCCCCCCGCCCCGGAGCCCGCTGCCTCGCCGGCCCCCAAGAAGGGCGGCCGCGCCGCGGGCCTCATGAAGTCCAGCGCCGTGATGGCGGCGGGCACGATGGTCTCGCGGCTCACCGGCTTCATCCGCTCCGCGCTGATCGTCTCGGCCATCGGCGTCGGCTTCCTCGGTGACACCTTCCAGGTCGCCTACCAGTTGCCGACGATGCTCTACATCCTCACGGTCGGCGGCGGTCTCAACTCCGTCTTCGTGCCGCAACTCGTGCGCGCCATGAAGGACGACGAGGACGGCGGCGAGGCGTACGCCAACCGCCTGCTGACCCTCGTCATGGTGGCGCTCGGCGCACTCACCGCACTCGCGGTCTTCAGCGCGCCGCTCCTGATCCGCATGATGTCCCCCTCGATCGCCGGCGACCCCGCGGCGAATCAGGTCGCCATCACCTTCGTCCAGTACTTCCTGCCCTCGATCTTCTTCATGGGCGTCCACGTGGTGATGGGCCAGATCCTCAACGCCCGCGGGAAGTTCGGCGCGATGATGTGGACCCCGGTCCTGAACAACATCGTCATCATCGTGACGCTGGGCATGTTCATCTACGTCTACGGCACGGCGGCCGACTCCGGGATGAGGGTGACGACCATCCCGCCGGAGGGTCAGCGCCTCCTCGGCATCGGCGTCCTGCTCGGCCTCGTGGTCCAGGCGCTGGCGATGATCCCCTACCTGCGCGAGACCGGCTTCCGGCTGCGGCTGCGCTTCGACTGGAAGGGCCAGGGCCTCGGGAAGGCCATCACGCTCGCCAAGTGGACCGTCCTGTTCGTCCTCGCCAACCAGGCGGGCGCCATGGTCGTCGTCTGGCTGTCCACCGCGGCGGGCAAGGCCTCGCCCGTGGACGGCACCGGCTTCTCCGCCTACGCCAACGCACAGCTGATCTGGGGCCTGCCGCAGGCCATCATCACGGTCTCCCTCATGGCCGCCCTGCTGCCGCGTCTGTCGCGCTCGGCTGCCGAGGGCGACGGTGGCGCCGTCCGCGACGACATCTCCCAGGGCCTGCGCACCACGGCGGTCGCGATCGTGCCGATCGCGTTCGGTTTCCTCTCGCTCGGCATCCCCCTGTGCACGCTGATGTTCGGCTCCTCGGGCACCAGCGAGGCCACCAACATGGGCTTCATGCTGATGGCGTTCGGTCTCGGCCTGATCCCGTACTCCGTGCAGTACGTCGTCCTGCGCGCTTTCTACGCCTACGAGGACACCCGAACGCCCTTCTACAACACGGTCATCGTGGCCGCGGTCAACGCGGGCGCGTCGGCGGTCTGCTACTTCGTCGTCCCGGCCCGCTGGGCCGTGGTCGGCATGGCCGCCTCGTACGGCCTGGCGTACGCGATCGGTGTCGGCGTCGCCTGGAGCCGGCTGCGCAAGCGGCTGGGCGGGGACCTCGACGGCGCCCGTGTCCTGCGGACCTACGCCCGGCTGTGCATCGCGTCGATCCCGGCCGCACTGCTCAGCGGCGCGGCCTGCTACGGCATCGGCCACACCCTCGGCCAAGGCGTCGCGGGCTCGCTCGCCGGGGTACTGGCCGGCGGTGCCGTGCTCCTCGGGATCTTCTTCGTCGCCGCCCGCCGCATGCGCATCGAGGAACTCAACTCGCTGGTCGGCATGGTCCGCGGACGCCTGGGACGCTGAGTCGGGGGGTAGGCGCACAACCATCGTCAGCCGCCGCGTGTCGTGCATAGCGGCGGACTGTGGGCACAATTGGTTTCGGCGTCGGGCGGCGCGCAACGGATGCCGGCCGGCGCGCACATGGATGGGGAGGCAGGAACGACGGTGGCGGAACGTAGTACGGCTGCCGTCGACGTGGCAGACAACAGCGACGACACGTCGCTGACCGCGAAGGCGGACCAGTCCACGGCCGACGGGGTGGCCAAGAACCGGGAGCGGGACACGGACAGCGACGAGGTACAGGAGAGCACCCGGACCGACGGGCCCGGAACGACCTCGCCGCCTGAACTGCACAGTGGGCACAAACTCGCCAGACGCTACCGCCTCGAGGAGTGCGTCACCCGTCTGGACGGTTTCAGCAGCTGGCGTGCCGTGGACGAGAAGCTCCGCCGTGCCGTCGGCGTGCACATCCTGCCCGCCGACCACTCACGGGCCCGCTCGGTCCTGGCCGCCGCACGCTCTTCCGCGCTCCTCGGCGACCCCCGCTTCGTCCAGGTGCTGGACGCGGTGGAGGAGAACGACCTCGTCTACGTCGTCCATGAGTGGCTTCCCGACGCGACGGAGCTGACCCCGCTCCTCGCCTCCGGGCCGCTGGAGCCGTACGACGCCTACCAGATGGTCAGTCAGATCTCCTCCGCCATGGCCGCCGCGCACCGCGAGGGTCTCGCTCATCTGCGGCTGAACCCCAACGCCGTGCTGCGCACCTCGACCGGCCAGTGGCGCATCCGCGGGCTCGCCGTCAACGCCGCCCTGCGTGGCGTCACGACCGACACCCCGCAGCGCACCGACACCGAGGCCATCGGCGCCCTGCTGTATGCGGCGCTCACCCAGCGCTGGCCGTACGAGAGCGACGCCTACGGCCTGTCGGGCCTGCCGAAGGACATCGGTCTGATCGCACCCGACCAGGTGCGTGCCGGTGTGCACCGCGGGCTCTCCGAGCTGTCCATGCGCGCGCTCGTCAACGACGGTGCCACCGCATCCCGGCACGAGTCGCCGTGCACGACGCCCGAGGAGCTGGTGAAGGCGATCGGCGAGATGCCCCGCATCCGCCCGCCGGAGCCGGCCTTCACGGCCCCGCCCGAATACCAGCGCACGACGTACCAGCAGGGCACGTACGGCCGCCAGGCCCCGCGCCTCGGCGCCACCCAGCCGGTCCCGACCCCGCCGCCCCCGCTGCAGAGCCGCACGGGCAAGGCCCTGAAGTGGGCCGTGTCCGCGCTCCTGATCGCCGCACTGGGCCTCGGCAGCTGGCAGCTGGCGGACGCGCTCATGGACCAGGGCGGCAAGAACGAGGACCCGGGCCAGACGCAGACGAACGACGGGAACGACAAGAGCCCGAAGAAGCCGACGGGCGGCAAGCCCATCGCCATCAGCGGTGCCCGCGACTTCGACCCCTTCGGCGCGGACGGTTCCGAGAAGCCGTCCGACATAGGGAAGGTCTACGACAACAGCACGGCCACGTACTGGCAGACGGACTTCTACCTCAGCTCGGACTTCGGCCGCCTGAAGTCGGGCGTCGGCGTCATCCTCGACCTCGGCAAGGTCCAGCAGGTCGGAAAGGTGAAGGTCACCTTCGTCGGGAACACCTCGGTCGAGCTCCGTAGCGCGAGCGCGGACGCGGGCTCGGAACCGACGTCCTTCGATGCCTACACCAAAGTCGCCGAGGGCACCGGGACGACAGTGGAACTCAAGCCCGGCAAGTCCCTCAAGAGCCGCTACCTCCTGGTGTGGCTGACCGAGCTGCCCACGCAGGTGGACGACGGCAAGTGGCGCGGCAGGGTGGCGGACATCAAGGTGACCAGCTGACGGCATCTGCCTCGAGGAAGGAGGCCGATGGCAGACGGCACCGGGTACGACGGAGTAAGCGATCAGGATCTGCTCGCCCGCCAGGTCGAAGGCGACCCCGACGCCTTCGGTGAGATCGTGCGGCGGCATCGTGATCGTCTCTGGGCCGTCGCCCTGCGGACGCTGGGGGACCGCGAGGAGGCCGCTGACGCGGTGCAGGACGCCCTCGTTTCTGCCTACCGGGCCGCCCACACCTTCCGGGGCCAGTCGGCCGTCACAACCTGGCTGCACAGGATCACGGTGAACGCCTGCCTGGACCGCGCCCGCAAGGTCGCCTCTCGGAAGACGTCCCCCGTCGACGACACCGAGCGCCTCGAGCAGCTGCTGGAGCCGCACGAGCCGGCCTCCGCTCCCGCCGAGCGCAATGATCTCCACCGGCAGCTCATCGAAGCCCTGGGCACCCTGCCGGCCGACCAGCGCGCGGCGCTCGTCCTGGTGGACATGCAGGGCTACCCGGTCGCGGAGGCGGCCCGCATCCTCGACGTGCCGACCGGCACGGTGAAGAGCCGATGCGCACGCGGCAGAGCCAGACTCCTGCCGCTGCTCACGCATCTACGGCCGGACAGTGGCGGCAAGGGCAAGAACCCGGGCGGGGAACGGAACCGGACGCAAGAGCCAACCGTCCCACCCGCAGCGGGACCGCGCCGAACGGGACCGCCGGACACAGGACCGAGCGACTCAGCTGCAGTGAAGGGCGGAGGTGGACGAGCGTGACGTCGACGACAGACATGGCCGGGCACCCGGACGTCGCGGAGATCTCCGACCTCTCCGAAGGCGTTCTCCCGCCGTCCCGGAGCGCCGACGTGCGCCGCCATCTGGACGACTGCGAGCTCTGCGCGGACGTCTATGCCTCCCTGGAGGAGATCCGCGACCTGCTCGGCACGCTGCCGGGCCCGCCGCGCATGCCCGCCGATGTCGCAGGCCGCATCGATGCCGCACTCGCCGCCGAGGCTCTGCTGAACGCCACGGAGCCCGAGGCCGCAGAAGGGCCGACGCCGGTCAGTGCTCCCCGATCCGCTGCCGACGACAGCGGTGCGCATGTTTCACGTGAAACATCGACGCCCGCCGACCGGCCCGCCGGGCGCCCCCGCTCTTCCACCACCGGACCGGGCCGCAAGGGCCTCCCACGGAACGGGCGGCGCAGGATCGCCGTTCTGGGGACCGTCTTCACGGTGGCAGCCCTGGGGCTGGGCTCCGTCCTGCTGTCGTCACTCGGCGACAACAAGCCGCCCCACGACACAGCGGGCGGCCGGCAGACCACCGCCTCGGACACCTTCTCCGAGGGGAAGCTGCAGAAGCAGGTCACCGATCTCCTGGCCGAGAACCAGAGCGAGGAAGGCGACGGTTCCCGCACCCCCCTCGGCGCGGCGACCGCCCCCGGCACCAACCACCCCAGGGTCCTCAGGGAGCCCACCGTGCCCGGCTGTGTCCGTGACGGCATCGGGCGCAAGGATGCGGCGCTGGCTGTCGAGAACGGCACGTACCAGGGGAAGAAGGCCATGCTCGTGCTGCTTCCCAACGCCTCCGACGCCACCCGGGTCACCGCCTATATCGTCGACGCGACCTGTGTGGATCATCAGGCGTCCACTGATGGGGGCAAGGTCCTCCTGGAGCGCTCCTACCCGACCTCCTGAGCGCGTGCATCGTCTCTTCCCTGCCTGGTATCCAGCACAGTGCCGCGTCTCCGTGTGCCCGGACACAGTGGGAATGCACGCCCCTTAGGATCCGTTGGGTGGTGTGAGAGTTCCGAGAGACGCTCCCACCGGTCGAACGACGTAGACCAGAGACGAGGAAACAACCCGTGAGCGACGTCCGTAACGTGATCATCATCGGCTCCGGGCCCGCCGGCTACACGGCGGCGCTCTACACCGCGCGCGCGTCGCTGAAGCCGCTGGTGTTCGAGGGCGCCGTCACCGCAGGCGGCGCCCTCATGAACACCACCGACGTCGAGAACTTCCCTGGCTTCCAGGACGGCATCATGGGCCCCGAGCTCATGGACAACATGCGTGCCCAGGCGGAGCGCTTCGGGGCCGAGCTCGTCCCGGACGATGTCGTGGCCGTCGACCTGTCCGGCGAGATCAAGACCGTCACGGACACCGCCGGTACCGTCCACCGGGCGAAGGCCGTCATCGTCTCCACCGGCTCGCAGCACCGCAAGCTCGGCCTGCCGAACGAGGACGCGCTCTCCGGCCGTGGAGTGTCGTGGTGCGCCACCTGTGACGGGTTCTTCTTCAAGGACCAGGACATCGCCGTGATCGGTGGTGGCGACACCGCCATGGAGGAAGCCACCTTCCTCTCGCGGTTCGCCAAGTCCGTGACCGTCGTCCACCGCCGCGACACCCTGCGCGCTTCCAAGGCCATGCAGGAACGCGCCTTCGCCGACCCGAAGATCAAGTTTGTGTGGGACAGCGAGGTCGCCGAGATCCAGGGCGACCCGAAGCTGTCGGGCCTGAAGCTGCGCAACCTCAAGACCGGTGAGCTCTCGGACCTGCCGGTGACCGGTCTGTTCATCGCCATCGGCCACGACCCCCGCACCGAGCTCTTCAAGGGTCAGCTCGACCTGGACGAGGAGGGCTACCTGAAGGTGGAGGCGCCGTCGACGCGCACGAACCTGACCGGTGTCTTCGGCGCCGGCGACGTGGTCGACCACACCTACCGTCAGGCGATCACCGCGGCCGGGACCGGCTGCTCCGCAGCGCTCGACGCCGAGCGCTTCCTCGCCGCCCTCGCGGACGAGGAGCAGCCCGAGCCCGAGAAGACCTCTGTCTGAACCCCTCCATACCCGCCCCACGCACCAACCAGTTAAGGAGCCCGCCGTGGCCGGCACCCTGAAGAATGTGACCGACGACTCCTTCGAGCAGGACGTCCTCAAGAGCGACAAGCCTGTCCTGGTGGACTTCTGGGCCGCCTGGTGCGGTCCGTGCCGCCAGATCGCGCCGTCCCTCGAGGCGATCGCCTCCGAGTACGGCGAGAAGATCGAGGTCGTCAAGCTGAACATCGACGAGAACCCGGGTACGGCCGCCAAGTACGGCGTCATGTCCATCCCGACCCTGAACGTCTACCAGGGTGGCGAGGTCGCCAAGACCATCGTGGGCGCGAAGCCGAAGGCCGCGATCGTTCGCGACCTCGAGGAGTTCATCGCCGAGTGAATCGGCTGAGCCGTCGCAGCGGCGGTGCATGTTTCACGTGAAACACGAATGGGCCAACCCGGAAGGGTTGGCCCATTCGTTTGACTGCTTGCTTCTACAGCGGCCGCAGCGCCGGCTCCTTCTGCACGGCGCCCAGGAGCCGGTCCAGTGCCATCTCGACGTCTTCTTTCCAGGAGAGCGTCGATCTCAGCTCCAGCCTCAGCCGGGGATGGGTGGGGTGCTGCCTGACCGTCTTGAAACCCACCGCCAGGAGATGGTCGGCGGGCAGCACACAGGCCGGCTCCTTCCAGCGCCCATCTCCGAACGCCTCGATCGCTTTGAAGTCGCGGCGCAGTAGATCCTTGGCGACCGTCTGGACCAGCACCCGGCCCAGTCCCTGCCCCTGGTAGCCCGGCATGATGAACGCGGTCATCAACTGCACCGCGTCGGGGGAGATGGGACTCGTGGGAAACGCCGTGGAGCGGGGGACGTAGGCAGGAGGGGCGTAGAGCACAAAGCCCACCGGCACATCGTCGACGTACACGACCCGGCCGCAGGAACCCCAGTCCAGCAGAACAGCCGAGATCCAGGATTCCTTCTCCAGAGCGGGCGTGCCCGCCTTTAGCGCGGCCTCACCGCTGACTGGGTCGAGCTCCCAGAAGACACACGAGCGACAGCGCTTGGGAAGGTCCTGAAGGTTGTCCAGCGTGAGCGGTACGAGCCGACGCCCCATGAAGGCTGTTCCTCGCTTCCTTCGCCCGCCGCATCGCGGGCGGCTGTCAGAGCACTCCGTTCCCTGAGGAGACCGCCGATGAACCCACCGACCGCCCCCAGCCCCAAACCAGCGCTCACCAGTCCGGTGCGGCTCATCGTTCGCATGGCCCCTGCCTTCCTTTCAGAGGTGCTGCCGAGTGGTCGCGCCGTACCCCAAGGCATCGTATCCACGATGCGATTCCATCGATACCGCCAGAAAGGAAAGAGCGGGCCATGTTCCGGTACACACCGGACACGACCCGCTCTGTCGGATGCACAGCGGAGGCTCCTGCCGGAGGCTCAGGACTCGATCTCTTCGGGGTCGCTCTCCAGAAGGCTCTTCTGCAGGACCGGCCCCTCTCCGGGAGCGAAGGACCCGAGAATCCGCTCTAGGTCCTCCATGGAGGCGAACTCGACGGTGATCTTGCCCTTCTTCTGCCCCAGGTCGACCTTCACCCGCGTCTCAAAGCGGTCCGACAGCCGCGTGGCGAGGTCGGACAGCGCGGGAGAGACCCGGGCACCGGCACGCGGGCCCTTGGGCCGCTGCGCCTTCTGAGGCCGTGAGCCCATCAGGGTCACGATCTCCTCGACGGCCCGCACCGAGAGTCCCTCGGCCACGATGCGGTGGGCCAGCCTGTCCTGCTCCTCCGTGTCCTCGACGGACAGCAGTGCCCGCGCGTGGCCGGCGGAGAGCACACCGGCGGCGACCCGGCGCTGCACGGCCGGAGAGAGCTTCAGCAGGCGCAGGGTGTTGGAGACCTGCGGGCGGGATCGGCCGATGCGGTCCGCCAGCTGGTCGTGCGTGCAGTTGAAGTCCCTGAGCAACTGGTCGTAGGCAGCTGCCTCTTCCAGCGGGTTCAGCTGGGCGCGGTGCAGGTTCTCCAGCAGAGCGTCCAGGAGGAGCTTCTCGTCCTCCGTGGCCCGCACGATCGCTGGGATCGCCTCCAGTCCCGCCTCGCGGCAGGCACGCCAGCGGCGTTCGCCCATGATGAGCTCGTAGCGGGCGGGACCCACCTGCCGTACGACGACCGGCTGGAGGAGCCCGACCTCCTTGATGGAGGTGATGAGTTCGGCCAAGGCGTCATCGTCGAAGACCTCGCGCGGCTGCCGCGGGTTCGGTGTGATGTCGTCGAGGGGGATCTCGGCGAAGTGCGAACCGACGGGCGCCGCAGGCGCGGCGGGAGCACTGGGCTGAACCGGCTCCTCTGTTTCACGTGAAACAGTCGGCAGAGTCGCTACCTTCGCTGCCGCCACCCCACGGTCGTTCGGCAGCGAAGGCACTGCCGTGGGGGATGTGGAAGCGGCTCCCCCTGCCGCAGCCTGGGCCACCGACTTCTCCGTGGGGGCAGCAGGGATCAGTGCGCCGAGTCCACGGCCCAGTCCCCTCCGTCGCTCGCTCACTGGATGCCCTCCACCATGCTCGGGTCTGTCTGCTGTGCGCCGATGTGGGCGTGCGTCGCTTCATAGCTGATGCCGACGCCCTTCAGCGCGATCTCTCGTGCCGCCTCAAGGTACGAGAGGGCACCACTCGATCCTGGATCGTATGTCAGTACTGTCTGCCCATAACTCGGGGCCTCGGAGATACGGACGGAGCGGGGGATGCTCGTGCGCAGTACTTCGTCGCCGAAGTGGGTGCGCACCTCGTCCGCGACCTGGGACGCGAGTCGCGTCCGGCCGTCGTACATGGTGAGCAGGATGGTCGACACATGCAGGGCGGGGTTGAGGTGTCCGCGCACGAGGTCGACGTTGCGCAACAGCTGCCCCAGGCCCTCCAGCGCGTAGTACTCGCACTGGATGGGGATCAGGACCTCCTGGCCCGCCACCAACGCATTGACCGTCAGGAGACCCAGTGAGGGCGGGCAGTCGATGAGGATGTAGTCCAGCGGCTGCTCGTACGCCTGAATGGCGCGCTGCAGCCTGCTCTCCCGGGCCACCAGGGATACCAGCTCGATCTCCGCACCGGCGAGATCGATCGTGGCCGGGGCGCAGAAGAGGCCCTCCACATCGGGGACCGGCTGGACGACCTCGGAGAGCGGCCTGCTCTCCACCAACACGTCGTAGATGGACGGGACTTCTGCGTGATGGTCGATCCCCAGTGCCGTGGAGGCATTGCCCTGTGGGTCGAGGTCGACCACCAAGACACGGCCGCCGTGCAGGGCCAGCGACGCGGCAAGGTTGACGGTCGTCGTCGTCTTGCCCACACCGCCCTTCTGGTTGGCGACCACCATGATTCGGGTCTGCTCGGGCCGTGGCAGGCCCTCGCCGGCACGGCCCAGTGCCTCCACCGCCAGTTGGGCAGCACGACCGATGGGAGTGTCGTCCATCGGAGGCGGTGTTTCACGTGAAACATCCGCCCCCATCGACTCGGTACGGGGACCGGGGACCGGATCGGTCATCGGTCCCGCGATGTTGGCGTCGGACCGCAAGGATTCACTCTCCTCGACTACAGGCTCGCTATGAACAGAGCCTCCCATGCCTTCGGGGTCGTGAACCAGTGAGGCCTGGCGTTCTGTGGAGAAATCCACCTCTGTGGACAACTCGGTTCCCTCATCGAGTGAACCGAGAGGCTTACGGTCGCGGGGTTCGGCCGCAGCGCGGCCACGACTGATGATGCCGTGCAGCAGTGAGCGACGTTTCACGTGAAACACGATGCACAGCCGCCGGGGCCGAACTGCCGCGACACTCCGGCACGCATCGTTTTGGCAGCTTGTGTGGAGTACGTCTCGTCGTCAGGACGGATCAGCGTCGGCGGCGTGCCCGACCCGTGCGAGCCGCCTTGGCCCGCTTCGCGGCGAAGCGCACACCGCCGGGGCTCTCCCCGACCTCGACCCGTACGACCGTGGACATCGGGTCCACGACGCCCTCACCCACATGCAGGATGGACGTCTCCACGGCACCCAGCTTGCTCAGTGCCGCCGACGCGCTCTTCAGCTCCTCCTCGGCGGCATCGCCCTTGAGCGCGAGCATCTCCCCATAGGGCCGCAGTAGCGGGACGCCCCAGGTGGCGAGGCGGTCGAGCGGCGCGACGGCTCGGGCGGTCACGACGTGGACAGGCTGGATCTTCCCCATGACCTCTTCGGCCCGGCCGCGTACGACCGTCACGTGATCCAGGCCGAGCAGCTCCACGACCTCGGTGAGGAAGTTGGTGCGCCGCAACAGCGGCTCGAGCAGCGTGATCTTCAGATCCTCCCGGACGAGTGCCAGGGGAATGCCGGGCAGACCTGCCCCGGAGCCGACATCACACACGGTCACACCCTCGGGCACGACCTCCGAGAGCACCGCGCAGTTCAGCAGGTGCCGCTCCCACAGGCGGGGCACTTCACGCGGGCCGATGAGACCGCGCTGCACGCCCGCCTGAGCGAGCAGCTCGGCGTACCGCACCGCATCCGCGAAGCGATCACCGAACACCTCGCGCGCCTGCTCGGGCGCGGGGGGAAGCTCCGCTGCCTCCGTCACGGGGGACCGTCCTTCCGTACCGCGTCAGCGCGCCCAGCGCCGACGCCAGAACCACCAGAACTATCAGGCTGACAAAGTTCGGCCCCGTCTGCGCAACAGACGGGGCCGGGAAACGTAGGGGCCGATCAGGCGGGCAGCACGACGACGAAGCGCTGCGGCTCCTCGCCCTCGGACTCGCTGCGCAGGCCCGCGGCCTTGACCGCGTCGTGCACGACCTTGCGCTCGAACGGCGTCATCGGCTTCATCTTCACGGCCTCACCGCTGCTCTTGGCCTCGGCGGCGGCCTTGGCACCCAGCTCGGACAGCTCGGAGCGCTTCTGGGCGCGGTATCCCGCGATGTCGAGCATCAGGCGGCTGCGGTCGCCGGTCTCCCGGTGCACCGCCAGACGGGTGAGCTCCTGGAGCGCCTCCAGCACCTCGCCGTCACGGCCGACCAGCTTCTGCAGGTCGCGGCCCGCATCGCTGATGATCGAGACGGAGGCACGGTCGGCCTCGACGTCCATGTCGATGTCGCCGTCGAGGTCGGCGATGTCGAGCAGACCCTCCAGGTAGTCCGCAGCGATCTCGCCCTCCTGCTCCAGGCGGGACAGGGTGTCTGCACCCTCGGCAGCGGAGGAGGTGGTGCCTTCCGTCACGGGATGGACTCCTTCTTACTTCTTGGACGGGGACTTGGGCCGCTGCGGGCCCTTACGCTGTCCGGACTGGGCCTTGCTGCGGGTACCACCGCCGGACTTCGCGCCGCCCTTCTGGGCAGCGGCGGCTGGCTTGGCGTCGTCGGGCTCGTCGGACTTGCTCAGCGACGTCTTCGGCTCGGCCTCCCCGGCCGCCTTCGCGGCACCGGTCTGGCGCTGAGACTTGCTCTGGCGCTTGGGCTGCTGACGCTTCGGGGTGGCCGTGGTCGGCGTACCGTCCTCGGTCTCGACAGCGGCAGAGGTGTCGCCCTTGATCACGGTGCCGTCGGCCTGGGCGACGAGTCCGGCCTTGCTGAGTCCGTTGATGAACTTGCGCTCGAACTCGTTGCGGTCGCGTCCCTTGGCGACGATCGCCTTGACGATGGCCCGGTCACGACGCCGGCCGACCTTGTCGTGCTGCGCGACGTGCTTGTTCAGGCGCTCCAGGTACTCGGCCTGGGCCTTGGAACCCGGGGTCGGGTTGTTGCGGATGACGTACATCTGCTGGCCCATGGTCCACACGTTGGTGGTCAGCCAGTAGACGAGGACACCAACCGGGAAGTTGATGCCGAAGACGGCGAACATGACCGGGAAGACGTACATCAGCATCTTCTGCTGCTGCATGAACGGAGTCTTCACCGTGGTGTCGACGTTCTTCGTCATCAGCTGGCGCTGGGTGAAGAACTGCGACGCCGACATCAGGACGATCATGATGGCGGTGACCACGCGGACGTCGGTGAGGGAGGCACCGAGTGCTTCCACCTTCGACGAGCTGTCGGTGAACTTCGCCGCCAGCGGCGCACCGACGATGTGGGCCTTCTGCGCGCTCTGCAGCAGGCTGTCGTTGATGACGCCGATGGTGTCGTTCGACGCGATGCTGTTGAGCACGTGATACAGAGCGAAGAAGAACGGGGACTGCGCCAGGATGGGAAGGCACGAGGAGAGCGGGTTGGTGCCCGTCTCCTTGTACAGCTTCATCATCTCTTCGGACTGACGCTGTTTGTCGTTCTTGTAGCGCTCCTGGATCTTCTTCATCTCGGGCTGCAACGTCTGCATGGCCCGGGTCGCCTTGATCTGCTTCACGAAGAGCGGGATCAGGCAGATACGGATCAGGATCACCAGGGACACGATCGACAGGCCCCAGGCCCAGCCGGTGTCAGGGCCGAAGAGGGCGCCGTACACCGAATGGAACTGGACGATGACCCAGGAGACGGGTGTGGTGATAAAGCTGAAGAGGCTGGCAATCGTGTCCACTAATCATGCTCCTTGGGCATGGGACGGTGTCTCTGCGGCCGGGCTCGAAGGACTGGACTGACTTGTGGGAGAAGTCTGTCCCTCGATGGCCGGGTCGGCGGCGGAGGGCCCGCCCTTGCGTGCACGCCACGCGGTACGCAGCATTTCGTGCCACCGCGGGCGCTTGCGCGGCGGGACATGGTCCACACCACCCAGCGACCACGGGTTGCACCGCAGGATGCGCCAGGCCGTGAGTGCCGTTCCCTTGATGGCACCGTGCCGGTCGATGGCCGTGTAGCCGTAGTGGGAGCACGACGGGTAGTACTTGCAGACCGGCCCGAGCAGCGGACTGATCGTCCACTGGTAGAGCTTGATCAGAGCCAGCAGCGGGTACTTCATCGCGCGCCCCCTCCCAGCAACCGCTGGAGAGCGGCATCCAGGTCTCGGGCCAGCTGTGCATGGTCGGCGTCGCCCGATCCGGGCAGCGCTCGTACGACTACCAGGCTACCGGGGGGCAGCTGGGCGACTCGCTCGCGCATCAGATGGCGAAGCCTGCGCTTCACCTTGTTGCGCACGACCGCGCCACCCACAGCTTTGCTCACGACGAAACCCGCACGCGTCGGGGGAGCGCTCTCCCCAGGCGCGTGCGGGTCCGTGGCACCGCTACGTAGGTGGACGACGAGGAGCGGGCGTCCGGCCCGGCGTCCTCGTCGTACCGCGGTCGCGAAGTCCTCGCGCCGCCTCAGCCGATGCTCGGTAGGCAGCACGACGTCATGACCTGATCGGGATCAGGCGGACAGGCTGGCGCGACCCTTGCTGCGGCGGTTCGCGAGAATCGCGCGGCCGGCACGGGTACGCATCCGCAGGCGGAAGCCGTGGGTCTTCGCGCGACGACGGTTGTTCGGCTGGAAGGTGCGCTTGCTCACTCGGGGGCTCCAGAAGAAATCGGTAGTTGCGGGGTGCCGTCCTGGCTGTCACCGTGCGCCCACGAGTAGCTCGCAGTTACGCCCGAGTGCACCGCTGACCGATCACCCAAATGATCTGTGCCCATCGGAGGCAGGCGGCAGCAGCCATCGACAACTCGACCTGGTTACGGTACGCGCGGCTACGCCATCCGGTCAAACCAGGAGTCGCCGGGAGACACTTGTCCACAGGCTGGGGACAACAACTTGAACCGTACCGGCCGCCCTGACTACCGTGACGTAACTCCGATTCGTTCCCTTGTCCCTGCCCCAGCGGGTTTGCTCCCGCCCACCCGGATGACATCCCGACCCGTCCCAGAACCACACGTTCGTGGGACCTGTGAGAGAGCGTGCCCTGTGGCTGACGTACCTGCCGATCTTGCCGCAGTGTGGCCACGCGTATTGGAGCAGCTCCTCGGGGAGGGTCGCGGTCAGGGGGTCGAGACGAAGGACGAGCACTGGATCCGGCGCTGCCAGCCGCTCGCGCTGGTCGCGGACACCGCTCTCCTCGCCGTACCGAACGAATTCGCGAAGGGCGTACTCGAGGGCCGGCTGGCGCCGATCGTCAGCGAGACGCTGAGCCGCGAGTGCGGCCGCCCGATCCGGATCGCGATCACCGTCGACGACTCCGCGGGCGAGCCCCCGGCTCCGCCGGCGCCCCCGGCCCGCCCCCAGCAGCCGCGCTACGAGGAGCCCGAGCTCCCCGCCGCCCGCCAGGACCGCGACGGGTATGAGGGGTACGGCCGCCACCGCGCCGAGCAGATGCCGGGAGCGGCCGACGATCAGCTTCCGCCTACGCGCGGAGATCAACTGCCCTCCCCGCGCCCCGCGTACCCGTCCGAGTACCAGCGCCCCGAGCCCGGCGCCTGGCCGCGGCCCACGCAGGACGAGTACGGCTGGCAGCAGCAGCGCCTCGGCTTCCCCGAGCGTGACCCGTACGCGTCACCGGGGCAGGGCTCCTACGGCTCACAGGATCAGTACGGCGGTCAGGACCAGTACGGCGGCGGTCAGGACTCGTACAACGCGCAGGACTCCTATAAAACCCACGGGTCCCAGGACTCCTACGGATCCCACGGAACCCACGGGTCCCATGGATCCCACGGATCACAGGACTCCTACGGCTCTCACGGATCCCGTAGCTCCCACGGATCACAGGACTCCTACGGCTCATCCGCCCAGGACTATCGCCCGCAGTCCATGGAGCGCCCCTCCTACGAGCCGCCGCGCTCCGACTACGACACCTCACGCCCCGAATACGATCAGCGCGATGCGGTCCGCCGGGAGCTGCCCGAGCCGCCGGCCGGCTCGGGGCACGTGCACCGGGGCGGCCCCGTAGGACCGAACCTGCCGACGACCGGTGCGCCCGGCCCGCTGGCCGCGCAGCCCGCGCCGGCGACCGGCCCTGGTGAGCCGACCGCGCGTCTGAACCCCAAGTACCTCTTCGACACGTTCGTCATCGGCGCCTCCAACCGCTTCGCGCACGCCGCCGCGGTCGCTGTCGCCGAGGCGCCGGCGAAGGCGTACAACCCGTTGTTCATCTACGGGGAGTCCGGGCTCGGCAAGACGCACCTGCTGCACGCGATCGGGCACTACGCGCGCAGCCTCTACCCGGGCACGCGGGTGCGCTACGTGAGCTCGGAGGAGTTCACCAACGAGTTCATCAACTCCATCCGCGACGGCAAGGGCGACAGCTTCCGCAAGCGGTACCGCGAGATGGACATCCTGCTCGTCGACGACATCCAGTTCCTGGCGGACAAGGAGTCGACGCAGGAGGAGTTCTTCCACACCTTCAACACCCTCCACAACGCGAACAAGCAGATCGTGCTCTCCAGCGACCGGCCGCCGAAGCAGCTGGTCACGCTGGAGGACCGGCTGAGGAACCGTTTCGAGTGGGGTCTGATCACCGACGTCCAGCCGCCCGAGCTGGAGACGCGTATCGCGATCCTCCGCAAGAAGGCGGTGCAGGAGCAGCTGAACGCGCCGCCGGAGGTGCTGGAGTTCATCGCGTCCCGGATCTCGCGCAACATCCGCGAGCTGGAGGGCGCGCTGATCCGGGTCACGGCGTTCGCCTCGCTCAACCGGCAGCCGGTGGATCTGGGCCTGACGGAGATCGTCCTCAAGGACCTCATCCCCGGCGGCGAGGACTCGGCCCCCGAGATCACGTCGACGGCCATCATGAGCGCGACGGCGGACTACTTCGGGCTGACCGTCGAGGACCTGTGCGGCACGTCCCGGGGCCGCGCCCTGGTCACCGCCCGGCAGATCGCCATGTACCTGTGCCGTGAGCTGACGGACCTGTCGCTGCCGAAGATCGGCGCGCTGTTCGGCGGCCGCGACCACACGACGGTCATGCACGCGGACCGCAAGATCCGCAATCTGATGGCCGAGCGCCGCTCCATCTACAACCAGGTCACCGAGCTGACCAACCGCATCAAGAACGGCTGACGTACCGAGCGGCAGGCCGCCGAGGGCGCTCCCGGAGGAGGTTTCCGGGGGCGCCCTTCGTCATGTCGCGGTCCCCGGCTGTTCGATTACCTGCCGGGTTACGGCCTCTCTCCACAGATTCGGTGACTTTCTCCCGTCCACATCCTGGGGACTGGGAAGTTGTCCAGACTGTGTCCACAGAGGCTCCTGTTGAGGGGCCATCAGGCCAGGTCACCTGCATGTGGATTCGTGGACGAACGATCTCCACAGACTGTGGACAGCGCGGAGATCCACAGGCTGTGCATCGAGTTTTCCACCGACAACCCACAGGCTGGGGTCAGTTGTCCCCAGCGATCCCCGACTTCTCCACATCGCTGTCCACTGTTCGGCAACACGACGCGCCTTCTCACCGGGTCGAGTGAAAGGCGTCACACAAAGGTGCCGGGTTGGGCTGTGGGAAAGGTGGGTAAACCTGGGGACGCCGCTGGGGAGAACTCGCCTCTCCCTGTGCACGGAGTGTGCAGAACTTTCCGTTCTCCACAGAGACACCAGGTTGTCCACTGCCGTCACCCACAGGCCCGGTGGACAAAATTCCCGCTCTGAGCTGGGCAAACGGGGTTATCCACGGTATCCACAGCCCCTACTACTACTCCCAACTAGAGAGAGCTGGGAATCCGTTTCGAAGTGGGTCCTGTGCACAACTCGCTCTTCGGCGTCCGACCGCCCCTCGTCACGACTTGACCCCGAGAGGCACCTACTGTCAGTGCGGTGCGTCAGACTGGTCCCCGGTGTCCTCCCCATCCCAGGGACCGTCGACACCGAGACAGACGACGAGGGCCAGGCAGAGCGAGAAGCGCCGGCAACAGCAGGAGGCGGCAACAGTGAAGATCCGGGTGGAACGCGACGTACTCGCGGAGGCAGTGGCCTGGGCAGCGCGCAGCCTCCCGGCCCGGCCGCCGGCGCCTGTCCTCGCCGGACTGCTGCTGAAGGCCGAGGAAGGCCAGCTGAGCCTGTCCAGCTTCGACTACGAGGTCTCCGCGCGGGTGTCGGTGGAGACGGAGGTCGAGGAGGAGGGCACGGTCCTGGTCTCGGGCCGCCTGCTCGCGGACATCTGCCGAGCGCTCCCCAACCGGCCGGTGGAGATCTCCACAGACGGTGTACGGGCGACCGTGGTCTGCGGCTCCTCGCGGTTCACACTCCACACCCTGCCTGTGGAGGAGTACCCGGCCCTGCCGCAGATGCCGAACGCGACGGGCACGGTCCCCGGTGAGGTCTTCGCCTCCGCGGCCGCCCAGGTGGCCATCGCGGCCGGCCGTGACGACACGCTGCCCGTCCTCACGGGTGTGCGCATCGAGATCGAGGGCGACACCGTCACGCTGGCGTCCACCGACCGCTACCGCTTCGCGGTCCGCGAGTTCCTGTGGAAGCCGGAGAACCCGGAGGCCTCCGCGGTCGCCCTGGTGCCCGCCAAGACGCTCCTGGACACCGCCAAGGCCCTCACAAGCGGCGACAGCGTCATCCTGGCGTTGTCCGGCGGGGGCTCGGGCGAGGGCCTGATCGGTTTCGAGGGCGCAGGCCGTCGCACGACCACGCGGCTGCTGGAGGGCGACCTTCCGAAGTACCGCTCGCTGTTCCCGACCGAGTTCAACAGCGTCGCCGTGATCGAGACCGCCCCCTTCGTGGAGGCCGTCAAGCGTGTGGCCCTGGTCGCCGAGCGCAACACCCCGGTGCGGCTCAGCTTCGAGCAGGGCGTGCTGATCCTGGAGGCCGGTTCCAGCGACGACGCACAGGCTGTGGAGCGGGTCGACGCCCAGCTGGAGGGCGACGACGTGTCGATCGCCTTCAACCCGACCTTCCTGCTGGACGGCCTGAGCGCGATCGACTCCCCGGTCGCCCAGCTGTCCTTCACGACGTCCACGAAGCCAGCCCTGCTCAGCGGCAAGCCGGCGCTGGACGCCGAGGCGGACGAGGCCTACAAGTACCTGATCATGCCGGTGCGGCTGAGCGGCTGAGCGGCTGAGCGGCTGAGCGGCTGAGCGGCTGAGCGGCTGAGCGGCTGAGCCGGTCGGGCGCCGTCGGCGGTTGCCCACAGGCTGGGGGCAAACCCGCAGGTGAGGGCCTACGACTGAGCGCGTATGCCCACAGATGTGCGCGAGCGTCCGGGTTTAGGCTCGGACGTGGGTACGAAAGTGCCGCGCGGTACGAACGTGCCGCCACGCCACGTCGCAGAACCTAAGGAAAACAACTGATGGAGCTCGGTCTCGTCGGCCTCGGCAAGATGGGCGGCAACATGCGCGAGCGGATCCGCCGCGCCGGCCACACCGTCCTCGGATACGACCGCAACCCGGATCTCGCCGATGTCCACAGCCTGCAGGAGCTTGTGGGCAAGCTCAGCGGCCCGCGCGTGGTCTGGGTGATGGTCCCGGCAGGCGAGGCCACGCAGTCCACGATCGACGAGCTCGCCGAACTGCTGGAGCCCGGCGATGTCGTCGTGGACGGCGGCAACTCCCGCTGGACCGACGACGAGAAGCACGCCGAGGAGCTGGCGGCCAAGGGCATCGGCTTCGTCGACTGCGGTGTCTCCGGCGGCGTCTGGGGCCTGGAGAACGGCTACGCGCTGATGTACGGCGGCGACAAGGAGAACGTCGCCAAGGTGCAGCCGGTCTTCGACGCCCTCAAGCCGGAGGGCGACTTCGGCGCGGTGCACGCCGGTAAGGTCGGCGCGGGCCACTTCGCGAAGATGGTCCACAACGGCATCGAGTACGCGATGATGCAGGCCTACGCCGAGGGCTGGGAGCTCCTGGAGAAGGTCGACTCCGTGACCGACGTCCGCGATGTCTTCCGCTCCTGGCAGGAGGGCACGGTCATCCGCTCCTGGCTGCTGGACCTCGCGGTCAACGCGCTCGACGAGGACGAGCACCTGGACGGGCTCCGGGGTTATGCACAGGACTCCGGCGAGGGACGCTGGACTGTGGAAGCCGCCATCGACCACGCGGTGCCGCTGCCGGCGATCACCGCGTCGCTGTTCGCGCGGTTCGCCTCCCGCCAGGAGGACTCGCCTCAGATGAAGATGATCGCGGCGCTGCGGAACCAGTTCGGCGGCCACGCGGTCGAGAAGAAGTAACCAACACCCGAGCGCCTGGGAGGTCGGCGAAACGACCATGCACGTCACGCATCTGTCGCTGGCCGACTTCCGCTCGTATCCCCGGGTCGAGGTCCCGCTCGATCCGGGGGTGACGGCCTTCGTCGGGCCGAACGGGCAGGGTAAGACCAACCTCGTCGAGGCCGTCGGCTATCTCGCCACCCTCGGCAGCCACCGGGTCTCCTCCGACGCTCCCCTGGTCCGCATGGGTGCCGAGCGCGCCATCATCCGGGCCCAGGTCCGGCAGGGTGACCGGCAGCAGCTGGTCGAGCTTGAGCTGAACCCGGGGCGCGCCAACCGCGCCCGCATCAACAGGTCCTCGCAGGTCAAGCCGCGTGACGTGCTGGGGATCATACGGACGGTCCTCTTCGCGCCGGAGGATCTCGCCCTGGTCAAGGGCGACCCCGGTGAGCGGCGCCGCTTCCTCGACGAGCTGATCACCGCCCGTTCTCCGCGCATGGCCGGGGTCCGCTCCGACTACGAGCGGGTCCTCAAGCAGCGCAACACCCTGCTGAAGTCGGCCGCGCTGGCCCGCCGGCACGGTGGCCGCAGCGTGGACATGTCCACGCTCGACATCTGGGACCAGCACCTCGCGCGCGCGGGCGCCGAGCTGCTCGCCCAGCGCCTGGATCTGATCGCCGCCGTGCAGCCGCTCGCCGACAAGGCGTACGAGCAGCTCGCCCCCGGCGGCGGCCCCGTCGCCCTGGAGTACAAGCCGTCCGCGCCGGGTGAGGCGCACACCCGCGAGGACCTCTTCGAACAGCTGATGGCCGCGCTCGCCGAGGCCCGCAAGCAGGAGATCGAGCGGGGCGTCACCCTGGTCGGGCCGCACCGGGACGACCTCCAGCTCAAGCTCGGCCAGCTGCCCGCCAAGGGTTACGCGTCGCACGGCGAGTCCTGGTCCTACGCGCTGGCACTGCGCCTGGCCTCGTACGACCTGCTGCGGGCCGAGGGCAATGAGCCGGTGCTGGTGCTCGACGACGTCTTCGCCGAGCTGGACACCCGACGCCGTGAGCGTCTCGCCGAGCTGGTCGCGCCCGGCGAGCAGGTCCTGGTGACCGCCGCGGTCGACGACGACGTACCGCATGTGCTGTCCGGGGCACGGTTCGCCGTGTCCGAGGGGGCGGTCGAGCGCGTATGACGGAGAACACACCCGGGAACGACCCCGTTCCTTCGTCCGCCAATCCTTCGTCCGCCAAGCCCCCGTCTCCCGAGCCCTCCGGCGTCGACCTCGCGCGCGTGGCGCTCCGCGCGGCGAAGGAAGCCGCACGCGCGCGTGGGGACGCGGCTCAGCAGAAGCGGCAGGCGCGCCGCGGCGGGCTGCGCTCCGGCGCGCGCGCCGACGGCCGCGATCCGATGGCGCTCGGCTCGGCGATCAACCGGCTGATCACCGAGCGCGGCTGGGAGGCCCCGGCCGCGGTGGGCGGTGTGATGGGCCGCTGGCCGCAGATCGTCGGCGAGGACGTGGCCAACCACTGTGTGCCGGAGAAGTACGACGAGGACGAGCACGTCCTGATCGTGCGCTGTGACTCGACGGCCTGGGCGACGAACCTGCGGCTGCTCGCCCCGACCCTGGTCGCACGCCTCAACGAGGACCTGGGCCACGGCACCGTGCGGCAGATCAAGGTGCTGGGCCCCAGCGCCCCCACTCGCCGCTACGGCCCCCTGCGTGCCCCGGGCAGCAGTGGACCTGGTGATACCTACAGGTGACTTACGTCACGTCTAGCCGGGCCGGGGAGTCCCTGTCCCAGCCGTTCCGGGCACCCATTTCTGCCACCGCACACGGTTGCGAAGAGCGACCTGACTCCGAAGTAGCCAAGGGTTGACGGCCGGAAGCGCTGAGTGCCTCCGTGAGCCTCTTGGAGCCCCCATCCGCATATCGGGAGTCGGGGAAGACCCGTCGAGGGCGGCACATGCGGACTCAGGTACCGGCAAACCCCCATCAGTGTCAGTGCTACCGGTAGACTGGAGCCAATCCCGCCCCACTCACTGGGGACCGTCCGGGAAAAGCTGAGCAACGCTGATCAAGGCTTACCAACGCAACATGCCGCAGCCGCTCCGGCAACCCGCCGACGAGCCTGGCTCGTGCTGTGCCAGAAAGGGCGCTTCGTGGCCGATTCCGGCAACCCCAACGAGAACATCCCGTCCACCGACGAAGGCGTGACCAGCGAGGCGATCACCTCCAACGGCGAGGTCACCGCCTCGTACGACGCCAGTGCCATCACCGTCCTCGAGGGTCTGGACGCGGTCCGCAAGCGGCCCGGCATGTACATCGGCTCGACCGGTGAGCGTGGCCTGCACCACCTGGTGCAGGAGGTCGTCGACAACTCCGTCGACGAGGCCCTGGCCGGGCACGCGGACACCATCGACGTCACGATCCTCGCTGACGGCGGCGTGCGGGTCGTCGACAACGGACGAGGCATCCCGGTCGGCATCATCCCCTCCGAGGGCAAGCCCGCCGTCGAGGTCGTGCTGACGGTCCTGCACGCGGGCGGAAAGTTCGGTGGCGGCGGCTACGCGGTCTCCGGCGGTCTGCACGGCGTGGGTGTCTCCGTCGTGAACGCCCTGTCGACCAAGGTGTCCGTCGAGATCAAGACCGACGGCCACCGCTGGACGCAGGACTACAAGTTGGGCGTCCCGACGGCCCCGCTTGCCCAGCACGAGGCCACGGACGAGCACGGCACCTCGGTCACCTTCTGGGCCGACCCGGACATCTTCGAGACCACCGACTACTCCTTCGAGACGCTGTCGCGGCGTTTCCAGGAGATGGCGTTCCTCAACAAGGGCCTGCGCATCAACCTCACCGACGAGCGCGAGTCGGCGAAGGCCACGGCCGGCGCGGACGAGGCCGGTGAGGACGAGAAGCACGAGGTCAAGGTCGTCTCGTACCACTACGAGGGCGGCATCGTCGACTTCGTGAAGTACCTCAACTCCCGCAAGGGCGAAGCGGTGCACCCCACCGTGATCGACCTGGAGGCCGAGGACAAGGACAAGCACCTGTCCCTCGAGATCGCCATGCAGTGGAACGGTGGCTACACCGAGGGCGTCTACTCCTTCGCCAACATCATCCACACCCACGAGGGCGGTACGCACGAAGAGGGCTTCCGTGCCGCGCTGACCTCGCTGATCAACAAGTACGCGCGCGACAAGCGGCTGCTGCGCGAGAAGGACGACAACCTCACTGGTGACGACATCCGCGAGGGGCTGACCGCGATCATCTCGGTCAAGCTGAGCGAGCCCCAGTTCGAAGGCCAGACGAAGACCAAGCTGGGCAACACCGAGGTCAAGACCTTCGTTCAGCGAGTCGTCTACGAGCACCTGAACGACTGGCTGGACCGCAACCCCAACGAGGCGTCGGACATCATCCGCAAGGGCATCCAGGCGGCCACCGCGCGCGTGGCGGCCCGCAAGGCGCGTGACCTGACGCGCCGCAAGGGCCTGCTGGAGACGGCCTCCCTCCCGGGCAAGCTGAGTGACTGCCAGTCGAACGACCCCACCAAGTGCGAAATCTTCATCGTCGAGGGTGACTCCGCCGGCGGCTCGGCCAAGTCCGGCCGAAACCCCGAGTACCAGGCGATCCTCCCGATCCGCGGCAAGATCCTCAACGTCGAGAAGGCGCGGATCGACAAGATTCTCCAGAACCAGGAGATCCAGGCGCTGATCTCCGCCTTCGGGACCGGGGTCCACGAGGACTTCGACATCGAGAAGCTGCGCTATCACAAGATCATCCTGATGGCGGACGCCGACGTCGACGGCCAGCACATCAACACCCTGCTGCTGACCTTCCTGTTCCGCTTCATGCGGCCGCTGGTCGAGGCCGGGCACGTGTACCTCTCCCGTCCGCCGCTCTACAAGATCAAGTGGGGCAAGGACGACTTCGAGTACGCGTACTCCGACCGCGAGCGCGACGCCCTGATCGAGATGGGCCGCAACGCCGGCAAGCGCATCAAGGACGACTCCGTCCAGCGCTTCAAGGGTCTCGGCGAGATGAACGCCGAGGAACTGCGCATCACGACCATGGACCAGGAGCACCGCGTCCTCGGCCAGGTCACCCTCGACGACGCCGCCCAGGCCGACGACCTGTTCTCGGTCCTCATGGGCGAGGACGTCGAGGCCCGCCGCGCGTTCATCCAGCGCAACGCCAAGGACGTCCGCTTCCTCGACATCTGAGTCGGTCTCAGCTGACCGCACCAGGAAGGACCTTCACCAGCAATGACCGACGAGAACACTCCCGTGACGACGCCCGAGGGTGACGCCCTGGCCATGCGCGTCGAGCCCGTCGGGCTCGAGACGGAGATGCAGCGCTCGTACCTCGACTACGCGATGTCCGTCATCGTCTCGCGTGCGCTGCCGGACGTCCGGGACGGCCTCAAGCCCGTCCACCGCCGTGTGCTGTACGCCATGTACGACGGCGGCTACCGCCCGGAGCGCGGCTTCTACAAGTGCGCCCGCGTCGTCGGCGACGTCATGGGCAACTACCACCCGCACGGCGACTCCTCGATCTACGACGCGCTCGTGCGCCTCGCCCAGTCCTGGTCGATGCGCATGCCGCTCGTCGACTCCAACGGCAACTTCGGCTCTCCGGGCAACGACCCGGCGGCGGCCATGCGGTACACCGAGTGCAAGATGGCGCCGCTGTCGATGGAGATGGTCCGTGACATCGACGAGGAGACCGTCGACTTCACGGACAACTACGACGGCCGCTCCCAGGAGCCGACCGTCCTGCCGGCCCGCTTCCCGAACCTGCTGATCAACGGCTCGGCCGGTATCGCGGTCGGCATGGCGACCAACATCCCGCCGCACAACCTCCGCGAGGTCGCGGCCGGCGCCCAGTGGTACCTGGAGAACCCCGAGGCCTCGCACGAGGAGCTCCTGGACGCGCTGCTCGAGCGCATCAAGGGCCCCGACTTCCCGACCGGCGCGCTCGTCGTCGGCCGCAAGGGCATCGAGGAGGCGTACCGCACCGGCCGCGGCTCCATCACCATGCGCGCGGTCATCGAGGTCGAGGAGATCCAGAACCGCCAGTGCCTGGTGGTGACGGAACTGCCGTACCAGGTCAACCCGGACAACCTCGCGCAGAAGATCGCCGACCTGGTGAAGGACGGCAAGATCGGCGGCATCGCCGACGTCCGCGACGAGACGTCGTCGCGCACGGGCCAGCGCCTGGTCATCGTGCTGAAGCGGGACGCGGTCGCCAAGGTCGTCCTGAACAACCTCTACAAGCACACCGACCTGCAGACGAACTTCGGCGCCAACATGCTGGCGCTGGTGGACGGCGTGCCGCGTACGCTCTCGCTCGACGCGTTCATCCGCCACTGGGTGACGCACCAGATCGAGGTCATCGTCCGCCGTACGCGCTTCAGGCTGCGCAAGGCCGAGGAGCGGGCGCACATCCTGCGCGGTCTGCTGAAGGCCCTGGACGCCATCGACGAGGTCATCGCGCTGATCCGGCGCAGTGACACCGTCGAGATCGCGCGCCACGGCCTGATGGACCTCCTGGAGATCGACGAGATCCAGGCCAACGCCATCCTCGAGATGCAGCTGCGCCGGCTCGCCGCCCTGGAGCGCCAGAAGATCGTCCAGGAGCACGACGAGCTCCAGGCGAAGATCACGGAGTACAACGCGATCCTCGCCAGCCCGGTCCGCCAGCGCGGGATCGTCAGCGAGGAGCTGGCCGCGATCGTCGAGAAGTACGGCGACGACCGCCAGACGAAGCTGATCCCGTACGAGGGCGACATGTCCATCGAGGACCTGATCGCCGAGGAGGACATCGTCGTCACGGTCACCCGGGGCGGCTACATCAAGCGCACCAAGACCGACGACTACCGGGCCCAGAAGCGCGGCGGCAAGGGCGTCCGCGGCACGAAGCTCAAGGAAGACGACATCGTCGACCACTTCTTCGTGTCCACCACGCACCACTGGCTGCTGTTCTTCACCAACAAGGGCCGCGTCTACCGCGTCAAGGGCTACGAGCTGCCCGACGCCGGCCGGGACGCGCGCGGCCAGCACGTCGCGAACCTGCTCGCCTTCCAGCCGGACGAGGCGATCGCCGAGATCCTGGCGATCCGCGACTACGAGGCGGTTCCCTACCTCGTTCTCGCCACCAAGGCCGGGCTGGTGAAGAAGACGCCTCTGAAGGATTACGATTCGCCCCGTTCCGGCGGTGTCATCGCCATCAACCTCCGTGAGCAGCAGGACGGTTCGGACGACGAACTGATCGGAGCCGAGCTTGTCTCGGCGGACGATGATCTGCTTCTGATCAGCAAGAAGGCCCAATCGATCAGGTTCACCGCATCGGACGAAACTCTGCGACCGATGGGCCGTGCCACCTCGGGTGTCAAGGGCATGAGCTTCCGCGAGACCGACGAGCTGCTCTCGATGAATGTTGTTCGACCCGGTACGTTCGTGTTCACTGCCACAGACGGCGGGTACGCGAAGCGGACCAACGTCGACGAGTACCGCGTCCAGGGTCGCGGCGGCCTCGGCATCAAGGCCGCCAAGATCGTGGAGGACCGTGGATCTCTCGTCGGCGCACTGGTGGTCGAGGAGACCGACGAGATCCTCGCCATCACGCTGGGCGGCGGTGTGATTCGTACGCGAGTCAACGAGATCAGGGAAACCGGCCGTGACACCATGGGCGTCCAACTGATCAATCTGGGCAAGCGCGATGCCGTTGTGGGCATCGCACGCAACGCCGAGGCGGGACGCGAGGCGGAGGAGGTCGACGGCGATGTCGTCGTCGACGAGACCGCCGACGGCGCCGCGACCACCGGCACGGACGAGGGTGAGGCGCCCTCGTCTGAGTAGCACGAGGAGTGAGTCAGCGTGAGCGGAGCCACGGGCGCCGGACCGAGCGGTACCCCGACGGGTACGGACACGGACGACGGCGGCCGTGGCTCCGCCGCGCGTGCGGCGGATCCGCACACGACCAACCTGAAGGCGGTCAAGCCGACCGCCAAGGACGACTCGCCCTCGCCTGACACGCATGGATCCCAGGGGGGAACTGTGACGGACACCCGAGGTCCGCAGACCCAGCAGCACAGCGCTGGAGCGGGCCCGGCCGCACCCGGAGCCCAGCCACAGCCGCAGCCCAAGGGGGCCGCGCAGGAGCAGGGCACCTCGCACACGGCCTCCCCGCTGCCGGGAGAACGGCAGGCACAGCAGCAGGCCGGGCCGTACCACCCGCCGCAGGCCTATCCGGCGCAGCAGGCGGCGGCCGGCGCCGGTGCTTCCGCCGGTGCCGTGCGGCGCTCCCGCCCGGGAGCACGCACCGTGCCCCGCGTCCGCAAGGCGCGGCTGCGGGTGTCGAAGGCCGACCCCTGGTCGGTGATGAAGGTCAGCTTCCTGCTCTCCATCGCGCTGGGCATCTGCACGATCGTCGCGTCCGCCGTGCTGTGGATGGTCATGGACGCGATGGGCGTCTTCTCGACCGTCGGCGGCACGATCTCCGAGGCCACCGGCTCGAACGAGTCCAACGGCTTCGACCTGCAGGCCTTCCTGTCGCTGCCCAACGTCCTGATGTTCACATCGGTCATCGCGGTCATCGATGTCGTCCTGGCGACGGCCCTCGCGACCCTCGGCGCGTTCATCTACAACCTGTCCGCGGGCTTCGTCGGCGGTGTGGAGCTGACGCTCGCCGAAGACGAGTGACACGACCCCTTTGACATGGTTTGACGTTGTCCCGACAACCGATTTTGGGACTGCCCATGTCGTGCGCTAATCTTCAGGAGTCAGCGCGCGGGACACACCCCGCACAGCGCGGCGGGGCTATAGCTCAGTTGGTTAGAGCGCATCCCTGATAAGGATGAGGCCACAGGTTCAAATCCTGTTAGCCCCACCAGCATGATGAACCCCCAACCGGTAGCGGTTGGGGGTTTTCTGCGTCACCTGGGAGCGGGCGGGACATGAGGAAGCCCGGCGGCTCTGTCGAGCTGCCGGGCTTCCTGTACGCAGGTTCGCCGTTCGGATGGCCTGGGGGTTCAGCGCTGCAGGGGAGCGAAGTAGTCCGCCGTGGGGTCTGAGTCCGCGTCGGTGTCCTCGTCGGTGCGGTCGGCGGGTGATGCCGTCGCGTCCGTGAGCGGGCGGTGGCGGCAGCGGGGGGTCTTGCCGTGGGCCTCGGCCCGGATGCGTTGTTTCATCGTGGGGGGCAAAGCCTTGGCCTGGGACGCGGGAGACGTCACCGATGCCGTTCGCTGTTGCGGGATGCGCCCGCTGTTGCGCTCCGGCTCGGTCTGGAGTACCGCCGGGGCGGTGGTCCTGGTGACGAGTCCGAGCGTCGTGCACAGCGCCAGGAAGGCGGTGACGATGGCGGTCCACAGCTTCATGACCTTGTTCCGGGCCATGGCCCCTCACTTTCGGGTCGGGCGATTTGCGTACTTTCCTCATGATGTGTATGGGGGGCGAGAAGTGGTGGACCGACGCCCGTGGCGCGGCGATGTTCCGATGAACACCACACGGATGGACGCAAGAGGGGTGAAAATGTGAGAAGAGAGGAGAAAGGCGCCCAAAATAACCGTCCGTCAGGGTGTGATCACCCTCCGATCGGAGCGGTGAACTCCGCTTCTATCCCGGTTGCCCGGACGGGAGTTGAGGTCCGACTCAGGTCACCGATCGGTATCGGTCGGTGTGTATAGTCGGGCGCCAGAGGTCCCCTACGTCAACGAAAGACGAGGTCGCGCGGTGAAGAAGCTTCTCCTGGTCGCACTGGCCGCCATCGGCGGGCTCCTCGTGTACCGCCAGATCCAGGCGGATCGCGCCGAGCAGGATCTGTGGACGGAGGCGACTGACTCCGTGCCCACGGGTTCGTGAGTCACGACATCCCAAACGAGCACACCCCGGCCGCTTCGCGGTCGGGGTTTTGTGTGTCCTGGGGCCGGCCGTACGGGCAGGATGGGCCACGGCTCGCGGATTCATGGTTCCGAGGTCCGGTGACGTGAGGTCCGGTGACGTGAGGGGTGGCGCGTGAGGGGACGGTGTCGTACGGCGTGGGGGCGTGCGGGCGCGGGGCGCGGCCGTCGTCGGTCGGTGGCCGTGCGCCTCGGGGTCGTGGGGGTGGTGCTGGGTGCGACGGCTGCCGTGGTGCCGGGCCGGGTCGCCCTGGCCGCCGCCGGGGCCTCCGGCGCGGCCGTGACGCCGAGCCCGTACGCCTTCGCCGACGGTGCCCGGAGCATCGAGGGAGCGAGGAGCACCGCGGACGCCGTCATCCTGAAACCCGGCACCGCCTACAAGAGCTCGCTCCCGAGCAGCGGCAAGGTCAACTACAGCATCGAACTCGACGCCGCCTCGAACGCGTACGTGTCCGTCACCGCCGCCCCCTCCCCCGACAGCACCGTCTCCGTCATCGACGGGCTGAAGGTGTCCATGCAGGACGCCGAGGGCAATTCCTGCTTCGTCGACACCGCGAGCTTCGGCGCCGCCCGTAGTCCCCACCCGATCGCGGCCTGGGGCGTGCGCGAGATCTCGCCCGCCAAGCCCCTGTGCCGGAAGGCCGGCACCTATTACGTCTCCGTCGAGCGGGTCGACCCGGAGGGCGAGGGCTCCTCGCCGGACGCGTGGGACCTGGAACTCCTCGCCACGACCGAGCCGCGGACGGCGAAGACCGGGGGGACCGGCGCGCCCGAGGTGTGGGACTCCGCCTCGCCCCAGCCGCTCCAGGGGGAGGCCGAGCGCCGCCGGGGCGGTGCGGGGTTCGCCGGGGCGACCCCCCTCGACCAGGGCGTCTGGCGGGACGACATCCGGCCCGGCCAGACGGTCTTCTACGAGGTACCGGTCGACTGGGGCCGGCAGCTCCACGTGACCGCCGAGCTGGGCAGCACGGACTCCGGCGGCACCGGCTACACGCCCGGCGCCCTGGACCTGGCCCTCTACAACCCCGCTCGTGGTCACGTGGCCGACGTGAGTGTCGGCTACGACGGCGACCAGAAGTCCGGCAGCCTGCCTCCTCTGCCGCCGGTCGACCACGCCAACCGCAATGCCGCCATCGGCCAGGTCAGCGCCATGCGCTTCGCCGGCTCCTACTACCTCGTCGCGCATCTCGCGGAGAGCGTGGCCGACAGCTTCGGGGACGGGCCGTTCAAGATGACGCTGCGCGTCCGGGTGAGTGGAGCGGCGAAGAGCGGGCCCGAGTACGCGGGGGAGTCCCAGCCCGCGGGCGTCTTCGAGGTCTCGGACCAGGAGCGCGAGGCGGCGGCGGAGGGTGTGGCCGGGGGCGACGACACCGCGATGAGGGCGGTCGCCGTGGGCGGCATCGGCACCGGGAGCGCGCTGCTGGTGGGGCTCGGGGTGTGGACCGTGGTGGCTCGGCGGAGGAGCGCCGCGTAGCGCTGGGCCGGGCCAAGTGCCGGGACTGATGCCCGCGCGGGCTCAGATGCGGGCTCAGATGCGGGTCAGGGCCCAGAAGCCGACGGCGTAGCAGGCCAGGGCGAGAAGCAGGAGCGGTACCGCCACCTTGGCCGGGGGGCCGGGGCGGTGGCGCGGCCGTTCCGCGCGATGCCGTGAAGCCGCCCGGGCGGGCGGTGAGGCCTGCGGGGTCTGGTGTGGGGACTGAGCGGTGTATGAGGCCGTGGAGGCGTCGGTGCGGTGGTGCGCCGCGGGGGGCAGAGGCTGACCGGGGTAGCCCGCGTGGCTGGAGTACGCCGGTGGAAGCGGCTGGGAGGGGTGCAGCCGGTGCGTGGGGTCGTAAGGGGAGACGGGGGTCTCCGGCTGGTGCGGGGCGTGGGCCTGTGCGTCGTGGGGCCGGCCGTCGGGCGCGGGGGAGGAGGTGACGGTGGCCTGCGGGGGCGGCAGGTGGAAGCTGCCGGTGTCCGACATGGAGGCCGGCAGAGGCTGAGCAGGGTGGGACGCGGTGGCCGGCGGGTCGGCGTCCTGGCGGGGGCCGGGCTGTACGGCCTCGGGGCCCGGGAGCGACCAGGCCTGGCCGTTGACGTCCGACGGTGCCTCGTCCGTGCCCGAGCCGGACGGTTCTTCCCTCCGGCCCAGTCCTCGCGCTCGCTCCAGCGGGCCCTCGGGGGCGAACCCCGGGGGGAGCGGGCCGAGTTGGTCGAAGATCTCGATCAGCTCGTCGTCCGGGCCGGGCTCCGGGAGGAGCTCCGCGGCGGCGGCGAGCGCCTTGCGCGCCCCCGTGGCCGTACGGAACCGCGCCTGCGGGTCCGGCTGCAGCAGCGTGGCCACCACCTGCCACAGCGGTTCAGGGATGCCCTTGGGCGCACCGGGCGTCCCGTGCTCGGCGAAGTACTGGATGAGCGCCTTGCTGTCGGGCTTGGCCCCCTCCAGCAGATACAGCGCGACCAGTCCTACGGCGAACAGGTCGGCCGGGAAGTCTGGTTCGGCGCCCATCAGCTGCTCGGGCGCGAGATAGCCGGGCGTTCCCACGACGAGGTTGGTCTCCGTCAGGCGTGGCTCGCCCAGCCGCATCGCGATGCCGAAGTCGGACAGCCGCAGCCGCGGCCGGCCCGTGCCGGTGGCCTCCAGCAGCACGTTGGCGGGTTTGACGTCACGGTGCACGACGTCCTCCGCGTGCACCGCGGCCAGCCCCGACAGCAACTGGTCGAGAAGAGTGCAGACGAAAGCCGGCGGAAGGGGGCCGTAGTCCCCGACGAGGTGGACCAGGGAACCACCCGCGACCAGATCCATGGTGAACAGGACCTTGTCGTCGTCGGCCGCCCAGCTGGAGGGGGCGAGCACATGGGGGTGGTCGATCCGCAGGGCCTGTTCGCGGACGAAGCGCAGCAGCGAGTGCGCGTCGCTCTGGAGCAGGACCTTGGCGGCCACGTAGCGACGGCGGCGGTGGTCCCAGGCGCGCCAGACGGCACCGACCCCTCCGCGTCCGATCGGGTCGACCAGTTCGTACCGGCCGGCGAAGACCTCACCCATGGCTGTACGTCACTCCTCCCCCTGCGGCTTCCCCCCTTGCTTCCCCCTCGACGAGCGCTACGACTCCCCGACGAGCGAGACGGCTCCCCCGATGAGTGATACGACTCCCCCGTTGAGCGGGAGAACCCGCTCGTGCCGATCGGTCCCCCGTGCGTGCACGCCCCCTCGTGCCCGCCCGTGCCGTGCGCTGTCCCCCGTCACGCCGATCAGCGTCCCCCGTCAGATCACCCTGGGCCGGCTGCCGAACCCCCTTCGGCGGCCGGGCGGTGTGATCAGCTCTGGTGGGACTGGTAGTGCGCGACCGCGTCCGAGGTGCGGCCGGCGCCGTACACCCGGAGGAACTCTGCCAGTTCCGGGTGGGTCGGGGCGAGGGTCTCCGCGGCCTCGATGATGTCGCCCGCCGCCGCGACCGAGCGCAGCAGCGACTGGATCTCCCGGACCACGCGCTTGACCGTGGGCGCTCCCGAACTGGTCGTGGTCTGCGTGGTGTTGCTCAGCACCGAGCCCCCCTGTGACTTCTTGATCTCCTCCATGCGCTCAGTGGCCTCGGCCGCGCTCACGCTGCCGTCCGCGACCTGCCCCGCCAAGTCCTGCAGCAGTTGGACGCGCTGCACGACGGCCGGGTTGCCGATCTTCGCCCGCTGCCCGCTCATCAGCTGCGACAGCATCGGTGCGGACAGTCCCAGAACCCCCGCGAGACGAGCCTGGTTGAGACCAAGATCGTCGATGAGCCTACGGAAGAGCGCCCCCAACGGCTCCCCGTACCAGTTCCGCTGCAGTTCCCGCGCTCTTGCGGTGGCTTCCTGCTGTGCGGCGTCCATTGCGTCTCCCCATCGCTTCCCCATGTACGGCGGTTCGCGGTAGCGAACCACGCCGAGCATCTTACGGAGAGTGGTCGGCGACGGGGACCCCCAATCCTTTTGCGGAATCACGGGGGTGACCCGGTACTCTGGTCTCCGACGCCCGCCGGGACATGCTTCGTCCGGGCGGATGTCCCCTTCCGGGGCCTTAGCTCAGTTGGTAGAGCGCTGTCTTTGCATGGCAGATGTCAGGGGTTCGACTCCCCTAGGCTCCACTTGATTCGACCCCTCTGACCTGCGGAAAACGCAGGCAGAGGGGTCTTTTCATGTGCGTAGGCGTCACCATCTGCTTGATCGTCTCGCTCAAGACCAGGTTCACGACGATGGCGAAGCTCCACAGGAACATCCCTGCGGCCAGGAACCGCAGGCGATGTGGTCGTCTTCCACTCCACCTACGCGCAGTGGATCGACATGTTCCGGGACGACCGGAACTGGGCGGAGAAGTGGCCGGCGGAAGTGGTGTGGAAGGTACGCGAGGACTGAGCCCGAGGTTGAACTTCCGAGCTCGAACTTCCGAGCTTGAGCCTCTGAGCTCGAGTTTCCGGCCTCCGGCCGGCATCTCGTGTTTCACGTGAAACAGCACGGCGGGGCGGGAGACTCGCAAGGTCGGACCTCGAGTCTCCCGCCCCGCCGTGCTGTTGCCCCGGCGGCCGTCAGGAACGGTCGTCGCGTCGAGCGGCCTCTTCCTCTGCCTGCTTGGCCTCGACCTCCGGGTCCAGGACCGACTGGCCGCTGCCGTCCACGGAGGACAGCCGGCCCGACTCGGGAACCTCGGTCGCGGCGGGCGGCTCCACCAGCCAGTCCGGGTTGGCCTGCTTGTCCCACCACTTCCAGGCGGCGAAGGCACCACCGGCGAGGGCGCCCAGAATCGCCAGCGTCTTCACGGCACGGCCGGCCTTCGCCCGCCGTTGCTGCTTACGGACCAGCTTCTGGATCTCCTTCGACGAGACCTGACCGCGCAGTGCGGCCATCGCGGCCACACTCCGGGCGGCGGCCTCGGTCGTGACGGGACCGGCCGCGGCCATCGCCTGCTCAAGCCTCGGCCGGGAGTAGTCCGCCGCCTGCTGTGCGGCCTTGCGCGTGCGGACGGCGGCTTCGTGGGCGGCCTGGTCGACCTTCGGCGGCACGTGCGTACGGGCCTGCTCCAGATACGGCTGCACATGGGCGCCGTACTGAACGCGTGCCTGTCCGGCGGCCTGGGTCACCTTGGGCGCCAGCCGTACGCGTGCCTCGTGTGCGTAGTGCGTGGCCCTGTCCTTGGCCGTGTCGGCGTAGGGCGCCACCACTTCCGCGGCGTGCAGCACGCTGTCCTTCGCCGAACCGGTCGCGGCGCGCACGCTGTCGATGCGGGTCACGGGTTCCTCCTCCTCGGTGGCGTACGGTATTTCGACTTTCCACCCTTTTACGGATCATGCCTCCGGGAGCGCCGCCAGGCATGCGCGGACGGGCATCCGGGTCACGGGAAACGGCCCAGGGCCATCTCAGGTCGAAGCCGATCACGTGCAATATCGGATGAATCGGGGGCAACAGGAGCTTGTCGTCGACAATGCCACGGATCGCCGCCGCTCGCCCCCGCCCCGGGAGTACTCGACTGGTTTTCCGCAACCGATCGGCCCTGTTTCCCCCCGGGCGAACGGAGGTCAGGCGACGTGGGGCGCCGTCCATGCGAGGATCAGGGAGTCACGGAAAGACAACGGAAGGCAGGATCGTGGCTGAGCAGCTCTACGCCACCCTGAAGACCAACCACGGCGACATCGAAGTCCGGCTTCTGCCGAACCACGCCCCCAAGACGGTCAAGAACTTCGTCGAGCTCGCCCAGGGCGAGCGGGAGTGGACTCACCCCGAGACCGGGAAGAAGTCCACGGACAGGCTCTACGACGGTACGGTCTTCCACCGGGTGATCAGTGGCTTCATGATCCAGGGCGGTGACCCACTGGGCAACGGCACCGGCGGTCCCGGCTACCAGTTCGAGGACGAGTTCCACCCGGACCTGCGCTTCGACAAGCCCTACCTGCTGGCGATGGCCAACGCCGGCCCGGGCACCAACGGCTCGCAGTTCTTCGTCACCGTCTCCCCGACGGCGTGGCTGAACCGCAAGCACACCATCTTCGGCGAGGTCACCGACGCGGCGAGCCAGAAGGTCGTGGACACCATCGCCGCGATCCAGACGAACCCGCGCACCGACCGCCCGCTCAACGACGTGATCATCGAGTCGGTCGTCATCGAGACGCGCTGAGCACGAAGGCCCCCACAGGGGAACCAATCGCCCCGCTCGTCCGTAAGGATGGGCGGGGCGGGGCTTTTCCCACCACGGCTTTCACGACCCACGGCCTCCACCACAGACCCACGGCTTCCACGACATAGGGGATCTCATGGACGACCAGGCTGCGGGCAGCCCGCAGGACGCCCACAGCGTCCCCATGTGCTACCGCCACCCGGACCGCGAGACCGGCATCCGCTGCACCCGCTGCGAGCGCCCGATCTGCCCCGAGTGCATGGTCAACGCCTCCGTCGGATTCCAGTGCCCCGAGTGCGTTCGCACCGGCTCCGGCACAGGTCACGCGCCCACCGCCGCCATGCCCCGGACCATCGCGGGCGGCGCGATCACCTCCGATCCACGGCTGCTGACCAAGATCCTCATCGGCATCAACCTGGCGGTGTTCATCGCCGTCCAGGTCCGCGAGTCGATCCTCACCGACATCGTCCTGCTCGGCGCGTGGCCGCCGGCGCCCTTCACGCCCACCCAGGGCGTGGCGGGAGGCGAGTGGTACCGCATGGTGACCTCGATGTTCACGCACCAGGAGATCTGGCACATCGCGTTCAACATGCTCAGCCTCTGGTGGCTCGGCGGCCCGCTCGAAGCAGCCCTCGGCCGCGCCCGCTACCTCGCGCTCTACCTCGTCTCGGGCCTCGCGGGCAGCGCCCTTGCCTATCTGCTGGCCTCCCCGAACACGGCCACGCTGGGCGCCTCCGGCGCGATCTTCGGCCTCTTCGGCGCCACGGCCGTGCTGATGCGCCGGCTCAACTACGACATGCGGCCGATCATCGCACTGCTGGTGATCAACCTGATCTTCACCTTCAGCCCGGGATTCAACATCTCCTGGCAGGCCCACATCGGCGGCCTCGTCGCCGGTGTCGTCGTCGGATACGCCATGGTCCACGCCCCTCGCGCACGCCGCGCGCTGGTCCAGTACGGCACCTGCGCACTGGTCCTGGGCGTGGTCGTCCTGCTGACCCTCCTGAGGACGGCCCAGCTCAGCTGAGCGTGATGTTGTCCACAGCGGGTGGCGAATCTTGTGCATACGGTGCGGGAACACATGTGCCCCCTGTCACTGACCTGCGTTTCCGCAGGTCAGGCAGGGGGCGAACAAGTTTTCGACCTCCGGTACTTCCGTCATACCGGCGTCAACACTCAACGAGTTATCCACAGATCGTCTTTCTTTTCCACCTGTGGATAACTGCTGTGGATAACTCAGCGAACAGCCCTGGGCAGAGCTGCGTTCACCGTCCGGTGACCGCTACTTCCACTGCGTGGAGACACCGAATCCGGCGGCGATGAAGCCGAAGCCCACCACGATGTTCCAGTTGCCCAGCGTGTCGATGGGCAGCGAGCCGTCGGTGACGTAGAAGACGACGATCCAGGCCAGACCGATGAGGAACATGGCCAGCATGACGGGCGCGACCCAGGAACGGTTGGTCAGCTTGATGGCGGTTGCCTGCTTCGCCGGCGGCGGCGTGTAGTCGGCCTTCTTGCGGATACGTGACTTCGGCACGAGGGTCTCTCCTGTCGATGCGCTGCGTGGCCGCGCAGGGAACTGGGTCAGAACTGGGTCTGGCCCGGGGCAGCGTAAGGGGACTCTGAGTGCTCCCCCGGTCGTCCGTTAGCGTAGTGCTTCCGTGGCGCCGAAGGAGATAAGGGTACGTTGAGCAATTCTGCCGACTCCCCCGGGACGGGATCCACCCCTGAGCGCGCGCGCCGCTTCCGGCCCGTGCGAATCCTCACGGCGGCCGTCTTCGCTCTCGCGGGTCTCATCTTCTTCACCAGCTTCAACACCGCCAAGGGCACCAATATCCGCACGGACAGCTCCCTGCTGAAGCTGTCCGACCTCATCCATGAGCGCAGCCGTGAGAACGGTGAGCTGGACGAGACCAACGGAACCCTGCGCCAGGACATAGAGGCGCTCGCCGAGCGCGACGACGGCAGCACCAAGGCGGAGGACGACAAGCTCGCCGCCCTGGAGCAGCGCGCGGGCACCCAGAAGGTCAAGGGCGAGTCGCTGACGGTCACCCTCAATGACGCCCCGCCGGACGCCACCGCCAAGCTCCCGGGCTATCCCGAGCCGCAGCCCGACTTCCTGGTGATCCACCAGCAGGACCTCCAGGCCGTGGTGAACGCGCTGTGGCAGGGCGGTGCCAAGGGCATCAAGGTCATGGACCAGCGGCTGATCTCCACGAGCGCGGTGCGCTGCGTGGGCAACACCCTGATCCTCCAGGGCCGCGTCTACTCACCGCCGTACAAGATCACGGCGGTCGGTGACCCGGGCAAGCTGCAGAGGACGCTCGCGGCGTCCCCGGCGATCCAGAACTACATGGTCTACGTCAACGTCTACGGGCTCGGCTGGAAAGTCGAGGAGAACGGGCCGGTGACTCTTCCCGGCTACTCGGGCACAGTGGATCTGCACTACGCGAAGCCCGTGGAGTAGGTGCCAGGCCGGGGGAGCTGCCGGTGCGCGTGATCGTCAGGACCGTCAGCGAACTGTGCATCACCGTCGGCAGCGTGATCGTGCTGTTCGTCGTCTATGTGCTGTTCTGGACCGGTGTGAAGGCCGGCCATGTCATGGACGACCAGATCGACCTGCTCCAGAAGGAGTGGTCGAAGCCCCGTCCGGCGGCCGACGGCTCCCCTGCGAGCCCGCTGAGGCCCGCGCCCTACGCCAAGGGCAAGCCCTTCGCGATCATGTACATCCCGCGTCTTGGTTTCACGTGGAACAAGCCGGTGCTCGAAGGCACCGCGACCGGCACCCTGAAGAAGGGTCTCGGGCACTACGCGGACACCGCCCAGCTGGGGCAGAAGGGGAACTTCGCGGTCGCCGGCCATCGCCGCACCTACGGCGACCCCTTCAAGGACTTTCCCAGGCTGCGGCGCGGCGATGCGGTGGTGCTGACCGACGGCACGACATGGTTCACGTATCGGATCGACAAAGGCCCGTACAAAACAGTGCCCTCGGACATCGAGGTGATCGACCCTGTTCCACGTACTTCCGGGTACACGCGTCCGGGCCGGTATCTGACGCTGACCACGTGCGAACCGGAATGGGGTCACAGTCATCGTCTGATCGTCTGGGCGCACCTGGACTCCACCCAGCCCGTGGAGGCCGGGAAACCTGAGGCGTTGCGCCGTTAGTCTGGTGGCTGTACGGCGTGGGTCTGGTGCCGTGGTACGACGGAAGGGACGGCATGTACGGCTGGGTCTGGCGGCATCTGCCGGGGAACACGTGGGTGAAGGCGCTGATCTCACTCGCCCTGGTCGTGGCCGTGGTCTACGTCCTCTTCCAGTACGTCTTTCCGTGGGCGGAACCGCTGCTGCCCTTCAACGATGTGACGGTGGACAACCAGTGAGCGCGCGCATTCTCGTGGTCGACAACTACGACAGCTTCGTTTTCAACCTGGTCCAGTACCTGTACCAGCTGGGCGCCGAGTGCGAGGTCCTGCGCAACGACGAGGTGTCGACGGCGCACGCCCAGGACGGCTTCGACGGCGTCCTGCTCTCCCCGGGCCCCGGCACTCCGGAGCAGGCGGGTGTCTGCGTCGACATGGTCCGGCACTGCGCCGCCACGGGTGTCCCGGTCTTCGGCGTCTGCCTGGGCATGCAGTCGATGCAGGTGGCGTACGGCGGTGTCGTGGACCGCGCGCCCGAGCTGCTGCACGGCAAGACCTCGCCTGTGGAGCACGCGGGCAGGGGCGTCTTCGCGGGTCTGCCCTCGCCCTTCACGGCGACGCGCTACCACTCGCTGGCCGCCGAGCCGGCCACGGTCCCGGCCGAGCTGGAGGTCACCGCCCGGACGCACGACGGCATAGTCATGGGGCTGAGGCACCGCGAACTTCCGGTCGAGGGTGTGCAGTTCCACCCGGAGTCGGTGCTGACCGAGCACGGGCACCGGATGCTGGCCAACTGGCTGGTGGAGTGTGGCGACCAGGGCGCGGTGGCGAGGTCGGCCGGGCTCGCCCCGGTGGTGGGCAGGGCCACGGCGTGACGGCGTTGCGCCCCGAGCGCAAGTCCGACACCTCGTACGGGCAGCAGTCGTACGGGGCGCCGGGTGCGTTCGAGGACTGGTCGGGCTCGGGGGCGTACGGCGCCCCGCAGCCGGAACCGCATCCGAACCCGCAGTCACAGCCGTACATGTCAGAGCCGGGGCCGGATCCGTACACGGCGTCGTACGAGCCTCTTCCTGAGGAGCCGTACCTGCCTCCCGTCGACGAGGAGACGGTGGCGCTGCGGATACCGGATCCGCCGCCCGCGGCCGGTGGCTCCATAGCGGGTTCTCCGGGCTCTTCAGCCCCTCGGCCGGCCGGACCGGCCCACGGTGGACGGGCGGCCCGCAGAAAGGCCGCCAAAGGCCGTCACGGGCGCCATGGCGGCGCTGCGGACACCCGCCCGGCTCAGGATGAAGCGGCGCAGGAGGGGCGGCGGGCGCCGCTGTCACGGGTCGAGGCGCGGCGGCAGGCGCGGGCGCGCAAGCCGGGCGCGGCGGTCGTCGCCAGCCGGGCGATCGGTGAGGTGTTCATCACGACCGGCGTGCTGATGCTGCTGTTCGTCACCTACCAGCTGTGGTGGACGAACGTGCGGGCGCACGCCCAGGCCGGCAGCGAGGCCAGCAGCCTCCAGGACGACTGGGCGAGCGGCAAGCGCAAGCCGGGGGCCTTCGAGCCGGGGCAGGGTTTCGCCATCCTGCACATCCCGAAGCTGGACGTGGTCGTGCCGATCGCCGAGGGCACCAGCAACAAGGGCGTCCTGGACCGGGGCATGGTCGGGCACTACGCGGACGGCGCGCTGAAGACCGCGATGCCGGGCGACAAGAGCGGCAACTTCGGGCTCGCGGGTCACCGCAACACCCATGGAGAACCGTTCCGGTACATCAACAGGCTCACGCCGGGTGATCCGATCGTCGTGGAGACGCAGGACGAGTACTTCGTCTACAAGATGGCGTCGATCCTGCCGGTGACCCCGCCGAGCAACACGAGCGTTCTGAAGCCCGTCCCTCCGGGGTCGGGTTTCACCGAGCCCGGCCGCTACATCACGCTGACCACGTGCACGCCGGAGTTCACCAGCAAGTACCGGATGATCGTCTGGGGCAAGATGGTCGAGGAACGGCCGCGCAGCAAGGGCAAGCCGGATGCGCTCGTCAGTTAAGGGCAGATGACCAGTGGCAGCGACCACCGACACGGACCACGAAGAGCACATCGGCGCACCCGCGTCCCGGCCGGCCGCGGCACGCCGCCGGCCCGGCCCGATCGCGATAGCGGTCGGTGTCTTCGGGGAACTCCTCATCACGGCGGGCTTGGTCCTCGGCCTGTTCGTCGTCTACTCGCTGTGGTGGACGAACGTCGTCGCCGACCGCGCGGCGGGCAAGCAGGCCGACAAGGTCCGTGACGACTGGGCCCACGGCCGGGGCGGCCCCGGTGTGCTGGACACCAAGAACGGCATCGGCTTCCTGCACGTGCCCGCGATGAAGAACGGCGAGGTCCTGGTCGAGAAGGGCACGTCGAACAAGATCCTCAACGACGGTGTCGCCGGCTACTACACCGACCCCGTCAAGTCGGCCCTGCCGATGTCGGGCAAGAACGGCAACTTCTCCCTCGCCGCCCATCGCGACGGCCACGGCGCCGCGTTCCACAACATCGACAAGATCGAGAAGGGCGACCCGATCGTCTTCGAGACGAAGGACAAGTGGTACGTCTACAAGGTCTACGACATCCTTCCCGAGACCTCGAAGTACAACGTCAAGGTCCTGTCCAAGGTCCCGAAGGAATCGGGGAAGAAGAAGCCGGGCCACTACATCACCCTGACGACCTGCACGCCGGTGTACACGAGCACGTACCGCTACGTCGTGTGGGGCGAGTTGGAGCGGGTGGACAAGGTGGACGCGGACCGGACGCCGCCGGAGGAACTGCGCTGACCGCCCTCCCATCGGGAGATCAGCCGCTAGCATGACGGAGGCCCGAAGCCGCAAGCTTCTTTTGCGGCTTCGGGCCTTTGTGTCACAGTCCCGGTGGTTACTCCAGGACGCTCAGTGCCGCCCCGGAGCTCCACTCCTCCAGCAGTCCACGATGCACGGCGGTGATGCCGCTCGGCGACGCGTTCTTCGAACACGCGCCCGTTCATGGCGTCCATGGCGGCCATGACTCCGGCGAGGGGACGGTCTTCTCACGGGCCTTCCAGTCGCTGCAGCCTCGCGTTGTGCTGATGCAGACGCTTCTCGATGCGCTGGACGCCTGCCCGGAGGGCGATGAGCTCTCGTCGGTGCTCGCCCGACGTTTCGATCAGGGCGTTGAACATGGGGACGACAGTCTTGCCCAGGATGTGGGTGATGCGCTGGTCGATGCGGTCGTCGAGGGAGGAGGCGTCGGCCCGGACAGGGTTTTCCACAGGCTGTGTGCGGGCCAGGTACTCCATGTCGAGGAGATACACACGTACCTGACGTGCGACTTCGCTGTCTCGGAGCAGCATGGCGATGTTGAGGACGGCCCGTCGCGAGAAGAGAGCGAGGGACCGGGTGCGGGACTGGATTCCACTGAGGTTCTTGAAGGACCTCAGTTCTTCGCCGGTCAGCAGGCCGTAGCCGTTGGCCTCCAGCTCGGTTCGGTGGTCCTTGACAAGTGACTTGATGGCTTCGAGACCGACCTCGAAGTACGTCGCCACCATCGCGGTCGTCACATGCATCCCGTCCGGCAGCAGCGACAGTGTCTTGACTCTGTCGAGTACGTCCGTGCGGTCGAGCACGCTGCTGCGCAGAGTCGGCGATTCCAGCAGCGCGGTTTCGTTGATCACGTCTTGCCCTTCGGCTCGTGTGGCCGGGGCAGAGTTCCGATTCCCCACCCCACCCGGTGAACGAGTCATGAAATATGAAGACACGATCGATGGGCGTACAAGTCTGCGAGGCGAACCCGAAACGCCCTAACGCTGAAGCAGCGCGCCCAGCACCAGGCGGATCCCGCGCTCCGGGTCGAAGTGCTGCTGGGGCTCGGGTCATCGTGCTCGGAACGGCGTAACAGCGTTGATCAAGACCGAGAGCCCTCGGCCCCGCGTTGGTGCGGGGCCGAGGGCTCTCTCTTACGTGGCGGGTGCGGTCGGTCAGTCCTCGTTGCGGCCGTCGAGGCCTCCGAAGATGCCGCCGTTGCCGTTGCCGCCGTTGTTGTTGCCTCCGACGCCGACGGTCTGAAGGGTGACCGTCGTGCCCGCCGGGTCGTCAACCTCCTGGTTGGGCTGCGGGTCCTGGCCGGCGACGAGGGCGGTGTCGCTCTGGTCGCTGCCGTTCGCGAACTGGATGTTCGTGAAGCCGGCTTGCGCGAGCGTCTGCTTGGCCTGGCCGACGGTCTGGCCGACGACCTGAGGCACGCGCGCCTTCTGCTGTTCCTTCTTGCCGATCTGGATGTTGACCGACGAGTTCCTGTCGACGGAGGAGCCGGACTGCGGCGTGGTCGCGATGACCTTGCCGACCTGGTTGTCGTCCTGGGTGTCCACCTCGGTGCAGTTGCCCACCAGGTTGTTGGCCGTCATCTGCGCCTTGGCCTGGTCACAGCTCTGGCCGAGGACGTCCGGGACGGTGGACTTCTCCTCCGCCTTGGCGATGGTGAGGGTGATCGTGGATCCCTTCTCCACCTCCTCGCCCAGGCGCGGGTTCTGTTCGAGGACGGTGCCGGGGTCCTCCGGGGACTCCTTCGGCTTCGTCTCGACCTTGAACTGGTACTTATCGCCCTCCAGCGTCGCCCTGGCGTCGTCGATGATGTCGCCGACGACACTCGGCACCGCCACCTTCGGCGCCCCGGTCGACACCACGAGGTTGATGGTGTCGCCCTTCTTGACGTCCACCCCGGCGTCCGGGTCCTGGTCGCAGACCTTGCCCTTGCTCTGGTTCTCGCAGGGCTTGTTGGTGGTGGCCACCTTGAGATCGCTGTTTCTTGCCAGCCGCTTGGCGTCGTTCACCGTTTCGCCGACGAAGTTCGGAGTGGGAACCGCGTCGTTGCCGACCCCGTTCCCACTGAACGCCCAACGCCCGATCAGGATCGCGCCCACCAGCACCAGGATGCCCGCCGTCACCAGCAGGATCGTGGAGGTGTTGGACTTGCGCTGCTGCCCGCGGCGCCGGTCGGGGCGGTCGTCGTAGCCGTAGCCGCCGTCGTCCGCGTTCATGGGGGGCAGCATGGACGTGGCGCCCGCGCCGGAGTCCGCGCGCAGGGCCGTCGTCGGCTGGTCGTCGGGGTAGCCGCCGTAGCCCACCGAGCCCATCGCGGCCGTGGCCGCGACCGGCTGGCCGTCGAGGCAGGCCTCGATGTCGGCGCGCATCTCGTCGGCCGACTGGTAACGGTAGTCGGGGTCCTTGACGAGGGCCTTCAGCACGATCGCGTCCATCTCGGGCGTGATCTCGGGATCGAAGACCGACGGGGACTGGGGCTCTTCCCGCACGTGCTGGTACGCGACGGCGACCGGGGAGTCGCCCACGAACGGCGGACGGACCGTCAGGAGCTCGTAGAGCAGACAGCCGGTCGAGTAGAGGTCCGACCTCGCGTCGACCTGCTCGCCCTTCGCCTGCTCCGGAGAGAGGTACTGGGCGGTGCCGATGACGGCCGAGGTCTGGGTCATCGTCATGCCGGAGTCGCCCATGGCGCGGGCGATGCCGAAGTCCATGACCTTGACCTGGCCGTTGCGCGTCAGCATGACGTTGGCCGGCTTGATGTCGCGGTGGACGATGCCGGCTCTGTGCGAGTACTCCAGGGCCTGGAGGATGCCGATCGTCATCTCCAGCGTCCGCTCCGGCAGCAGCTTGCGACCGGAGTGCAGAAGCTCACGGAGCGTCGAGCCGTCCACGTACTCCATGACGATGTACGGGATCGACACGTTGTCGATGTAGTCCTCGCCCGTGTCGTAGACCGCGACGATCGCGGGATGGTTGAGCGAGGCGGCCGACTGGGCCTCCCGGCGGAACCGGGCCTGGAAGGAAGGGTCGCGCGCGAGATCCGCGCGCAGCGTCTTCACCGCCACGGTGCGGCCGAGGCGGGTGTCATGCGCGAGGTAGACCTCCGCCATGCCACCACGCCCGAGCACCTGGCCCAGTTCGTACCGGCCGCCGAGGCGACGCGGCTCTTCCATAGCTACCTACCAGCCCTCTCCGTCGGTCCCGACCGGCACGCTTGTACGGTCGGAGGCTGCCGTCCGGGCCTACCGTACCCGGCTCGCTTTGTGTGACCTGGCCAAGCCCGTCAGCCGATACAGGACCGGTATCGCAACGTGCACCGATGTGAAACAGACGTGAGCGGGGTCACTTCCTGCTGTTGATGACCGCCTCCATCACGTTCCTCGCGATCGGCGCCGCGAGGCCGCCACCGGAGATGTCGTCACGGACGGCCTTGTCGTCCTCGATCACCACGGCGACCGCCACCGGCGCGCCGCCGTCGTTGTCCTTGGCGTACGAGATGAACCACGCGTAGGGGTTCTCGCTGTTGTCGACGCCGTGCTGGGCGGTACCGGTCTTGCCGCCCACCTTGACGCCCTGGATCTTGGCGTTCGAGCCAGTGCCCTCGTCGACGACCGTCTCCATCATCGACTGGAGGATCTGGGCGTTCTCCGGCGACATCGGCTGGCTCAGCTCTTCGGGCTCGGTCTTCTCGATCGGGTCGAGGCCGGGCGACTGGAGTTCGTCGACCATGTACGGCTTCATCAGCTTCCCGTCGTTGGCGACGGCCGAGGCGACCATGGCCATCTGGAGCGGGGTCGAGGCGGTGTTGAACTGGCCGATCGACGACAGCGCGGTCTCCGACGGGTTCATGCCGTCGGAGAAGACCGAGGCGTTGGCGCGGACCGGGGTGAACTGCTCCTCGGTGAAGCCGAACTTCTTGGCCATCGCCAGCATCTTCTCGTTGCCGAGGTCGGAGCCGATCTTGCCGAAGACGGTGTTGCAGGAGTACTGGAGCGCCACCCGCAGGGTCGCGTTCTTGCAGGGGATGTTCCCCTCGTTCTTCAGCGGAGTCGTGGTGCCCGGCATGGTCCACGGCAGCGGCGTCGTGGTCTTCTGGTCCGCCTCCGAGTACAGCCCGTCCTCCAGCGCTGCGGCCGCGGTGAGCACCTTGAAGGTGGAACCCGGCGGGTAGGTCTCGCGCAGCGCCCGGTTGAGCGTCGGGTCGTCGGGGTTGTTCTTCTTCTCCAGCTTCTGCCAGGCCTTGGTGTCCGTGGTCGTGGAGTTGCCGGCGAACGACGACGGGTCGTACGACGGGTAGGAGGACAGCGCGAGGATCTTGCCGGTGGACGGCTCCAGAGCCACCACCGCTCCCTTGCCGCCCTGCTTCTTCAGACCGTCGTACGCGGCCTTCTGCGCGGCGCCGCTCAACGTCGTGACGACGTTGCCGCCCTCCTGCTTCTTGCCGGTGAGCATGTCGAGGGTGTTGCGGAAGAACAGCCGGTCGTCGTTGCCGGTGAGGATGCCGTCCTCGATGTTCTCCAGCTGGGTGGCACCGAAGGCCTGCGAGGCGTAGCCGGTGACCGGCGCCCACATCGCGCCGTCCTTGTAGGTGCGCTTGAACTTGAAGTCGCTGCCCGATGTCTCCTTGGAGCCGGTGATCGGCTTCCCGTCGACGATGATGTTGCCGCGGGGGGAGGCATAGCGCTCGATGGTTACGCGGCGGTTGTTCTTGTTGGTCCGCAGCTCGTCGGCCTGGACGTACTGGATCCAGTTGTCGCGGATCAGCAGGGCCAGTACGAGCAGGCCGCAGAAGATCGCGATCCGGCGCAGGGGCTTGTTCATGACGGGCGGACCACCTGGGTCATCTCGGCGTCGGGGTTGCTTGCCGGGGCGGGGGCTGGGCGGCGTGCGGTGTCGCTGATGCGCAGAAGGATGCCGATCAGGGCCCAGTTGGCGATCACGGAGGATCCGCCGTAGGCCACGAACGGCAGCGTCATACCGGTCAGCGGGATGAGGCCCATCACACCGCCGGCCACGACGAAGACCTGGAGGCCGAAGGCACCGGACAGGCCGATGGCCAACAGCTTGCCGAACGGGTCGCGGGCCGCGAGCGAGGTGCGTACGCCCCTCTCGATGATCAGGCCGTAGAGCAGCAGGATCGCCATGACGCCGGCGAGGCCCAGCTCCTCGCCGAAGGTGGCGAGGATGAAGTCGGAGTTGGCGGCGAAGCCGATGAGATCGGAGTTGCCCTGCCCGAGTCCGGTGCCGAGAGTGCCGCCCGAGCCGAAGGCCCACAGGGCCTGCATGGCCTGCTCGGAGTGGACGATGCCGTCCTGGACGCCGGCCCGGCTGAGCTCGAACTCGTGCATCGGGTCGAGCCAGGCCTGCACACGGGTCTGGATGTGCGGTTCGAAGCTCGCCACACCGACGGCGCCGACCGCGGACATCAGTAGACCGAAGACGATCCAGCTGGTCCGCTCGGTGGCGACGTACAGCATGATGATGAACATCCCGAAGAACAGCAGGGATGTGCCGAGGTCGGTCTCGAAGACCAGGATGAGGATCGACATCACCCAGACGACCAGGATCGGACCCAGGTCGCGGCCACGCGGCAGGTACAGGCCCATGAAGCGGCGGCTGGCCAGTGCCAGGGCGTCCCGCTTGACCATGAGGTAGCCGGCGAAGAAGACCGCGAGGGCGATCTTCGCGAACTCGCCGGGCTGGAGCGTGCCGAGGCCGGGGATCTTGATCCAGATCTTTGCGCCGTAGACGTCCGCGCCGAGGCCGGGCACGAGCGGCAGGACCAGCAGGAACAGCGCTCCGGCCATGGAGATGTAGGTGTAGCGCTGCAGGACGCGGTGGTCCTTGAGGAAGATCAGCACGGCCACCAGCAGGGCGACGCCCATCGCGGAGTACAGCAGCTGGCGGGGAGCCGCCTCGACGAACGCGTCGGACGCCTGCAGCTTCTTCGACTGGTCGAGCCGCCAGATGACGACAAGCCCGATGCCGTTCAGCAGCGTGGCCAGCGGCAGCATCAGCGGGTCCGCGTACGGCGCGAACTTCCGTACGACGAGATGGCCCACGCCGGCCAGCAGGCCGAGGCCCAGGCCGTAGCTCAGCAGGCCGGCGGGTACCTCGTCGTTGATGGCCAGCCCGACGTTGAGGTAGGCGAAGACCGGGATGACGACGGCGAACGCCAGCAGCGCGAGCTCGGTGTTGCGCCGGCTGGGCGCACCGATCGCGCCGATCGTGGACGTGTGGTGCGTCGGCGAGTTCGACGTATTCGTACTGCTCATCGTGTGACAGGGCCTCTCACGGCTTGCCTACTGCTTACCGCACAGCGAGACGACCTTCTGCTCTTCCTCCGAGAGGCTGGGGCCGGGGCTGGGAGTAGGTGCGGTCGTGGACGGGGGCGTGGACTTCTCAGGCGCCGACGGCGAGCCCGACGGATTCGACGGGTTCGGCGTCGGTGTGGCCTTGGACGTGAAGGAGGCGGGAGTGGTTCCCGTGGTGCCCCCGGCCTCGCCTTCGCCGGTCTTGGAGTTGTTCCGGCTCTCGGCGTCGCGCCGCTGCGCTTCCTTCTTGCACGCGGAGGCCTGCACCGACAGTTCCTGGATCTTCGACTGGGCGTTCTTCAGGCCGCCCTCGGCGATGGTCGCCTCGACCAGTTTCTGCTGGTAGGGCGGCAGGTACTTGAGTTCGATCTCGGGGTGGTCCTTCTCGACCTCCGACAGCGACACCCAGGCCAGATCCTGGCTGATGCCCCGGTACAGCGCGACGTGCTCGTCCTGGGTGCCGACGTAGTACTGCGTCTGCGTCCAGCGCCAGCCGCCGTACAGGCCGCCGCCGATGACGGCCAGCGCGAGGGCGCCGTAGAAGGATCTCTTCAGCCAGCGGCCCTTGCGCCGCGGCTTGACGAAGTCGTCGTCGCCGTAGTCCAGGCCGTTCGCCGGGATGTAGCCGGTGGTGTCGCCGGAGCCGGGCGGTCCGAACTCGCCTCCGCCGCCGTGCCCGTGCCCCTGGCGGCCGAGGCCGGAGGCGCGGCCGGCGGGGGTCTGCATGAAGGCGTTGTCCTGCAGCTGGTGCTGGTTCTCGGCGACCGCGCCGACCACGACCGGGGTGTCGGAGAGCTGCCCCGCGAGGGTGTCGCCGGTGTCCAGGTCGAGGACGTCGGCGACGATCACCGTGATGTTGTCCGGGCCGCCGCCGCGCAGCGCCAGCTCGATCAGGTTCTGGACGGTCTCCTGCGGGCCCTGGTAGCTGGCAAGGGTGTCCTCCAGAGTCTGGTGGGACACCACGCCGGACAGGCCGTCGGAGCAGATCAGGTAGCGGTCGCCGGCGCGGACCTCGCGGATGGACAGGTCCGGTTCGACGTGGTCGCCGGAGCCGAGCGCCCGCATCAGCAGCGACCGCTGCGGGTGGGTCGTCGCCTCTTCCTCGGTGATGCGGCCCTCGTCGACCAGGCGCTGCACCCAGGTGTGGTCCTGCGTGATCTGCGTCAGCACGCCGTCCCGGAGGAGGTAGGCGCGGGAGTCGCCGACATGTACCAGGCCGAGCCGCTGCCCCGTCCAGAGCAGGGCGGTCAGGGTGGTCCCCATGCCCTCCAGCTGGGGGTCCTCCTCGACCATGGAGCGCAGCTGGTCGTTGGCGCGCTGTACGGCCGTGCCGAGCGAGGTGAGGACGTCGGAGCCGGGGACGTCGTCGTCGAGCGCGACGATGGTGGAGATGGCCTCGGAGGAGGCGACCTCACCGGCCGCGGCGCCGCCCATGCCGTCGGCGATGGCGAGCAGGCGCGGGCCGGCGTACCCGGAGTCCTCGTTGCCCTCCCGGATCATCCCCTTGTGCGATCCGGCGGCGAAGCGCAGTGACAGACTCATGCGCACCTCGCCTGTCGGCTCCGGGTACAGCCGGTCGTGTCGAGCCACACTGCCCACCCTCCGGTCGGGAGCGCGCGGGGGCCCGGGAGGCCCGCCACTGCGTGCTCGCTCCGCTCGCGCTCATTCATTGGTGTAGCACTACTTCCGCAGCTCGATGACGGTCTTGCCGATGCGGATCGGCGCGCCCAGCGCAATCGGTGTGGGAGTCGTCAGCCGGTTCCGGTCCAGGTACGTGCCGTTGGTGGAGCCGAGGTCCTCGACGATCCACTGGCCGTCGCGGTCCGGGTAGATCCTGGCATGGCGGCTGGACGCGTAGTCGTCGTCCAGCACGATCGTCGAGTCGTGCGCCCGGCCCAGGGAGATGGTCTGGCCCTGGAGCGCGACCGTCGTGCCGGTGAGGGTGCCCTCGGTCACGACCAGCTTGGTGGGGGCGTTACGGCCGCGTCGGCCGCCGGCGGACTGCTGGCGCTGCTGCGGTGGCGCCTGGCGGGCGGCCTGCTGCTGCCGGCCGGCCTCGCGGCGCGATCCGCGCTGCGTGACACGCGTCCCGAACAGGTCGCTGCGGATGACCTGCACGGCCACGATCACGAACAGCCACAGTACGGCCAGGAAACCCAGCCGCATGACCGTGAGGGTCAGCTCTGACATTGCCCCCGCTTCACCCTTCGGCTTGCCGGTAAATGATGGTGGTGCTGCCCACGACGATCCGCGAGCCGTCGCGGAGCGTAGCGCGGGTGGTGTGCTGCCCGTCCACCACGATGCCGTTGGTGGATCCGAGATCCTGGATCGTCGAGGGCGTTCCGGTCCGGATCTCGCAGTGCCGGCGGGAGACGCCGGGGTCGTCGATCCGCACGTCGGCGTCGGTGCTGCGGCCCATCACGAGCGTCGCGCGGGAGATCTGATGGCGGGTGCCGTTGATCTCGATCCAGTGGCGGGTACGTCCGCCGGCGGCCGGGGCGGCCGGAGGCCGCTGGCCGCCTGCGGGCTGCGGGTAGCCGTACCCGCCGGGGCGGCCGCCGGGGGGCGGCGCGGACGGCATGGGCGGGGCGCCCGCGGGCGATCCGGTGGCCGGCGGGTAGCCGTAGCCACCGCCGGCGCGTCCGCCCTGCGGGGCGGCGGGCGCGGCGGCGCCGCCTCCCGGGCCGTCCTGCTGGCTGCTGGAGGAGGCGAGCGTACGGCTGCGCACCCGGTACAGGCCGGTGTCGAGGTCGTCCGCCTTCTCCAGATGGACCTTGATCGGGCCCATGAAGGTGTAGCGCTGCTGCTTGGCGTAGTCGCGCACCATGCCGGCGAGCTCGTCGCCGAGCTGGCCGGAGTAGGGGCTGAGCCGCTCGAAGTCCGGCGTGCTCAGCTCCACGATGAAGTCGTTGGGCACGACCGTCCGGTCGCGGTTCCAGATGGTGGCGTTGTTGTCGCACTCGCGCTGGAGCGCTCCCGCGATCTCCACGGGCTGGACCTCGGACTTGAACACCTTGGCAAAGGTGCCGTTGACCAGACCTTCGAGACGTTGCTCGAACTTCTTCAGGACTCCCATGGGGCACCTCCTCCTTGGCTGCCGTCCTGTGCACTGCCCTGCGGGCCGCTTGCCGTGTACTGCTGGTACTGCTTACTGATCGTATCCACGCGCCGGTCGATCGGCTGGTTCCCCCTGTCAGCGCGGCCGACGGGTGTCGACGGATGACGAAGTTCCCTGTGGAGCTCTTCTTCGAACTCCTCCGGTGGTACTGCTGCGCGTCACCGCTTCGCGTACCCCTGCCAAGGATCGTAGAGGCGGCCGTGGACCAGTGTCCCGCACCCGGCTGTGGACCCGGACCGCCTCCTGGGGAGACAAGGGGTACCGGTACGAGGTTGATACGTGAAGCAGTACGCGTTGATACGTGGCCAGGGCATCGAAGGTTCGGGGGCGGGTCTGCCTGCGGGGACAAGGGATGTGAACCCACCCCCTCCTGCGTGCTAATGTTCTGGGTGTCGGAAGGCGCCAGCCCGCAAGGGGCAGGAGCCCAGGACACACCCAAATGCGCGGGTGGCGGAATAGGCAGACGCGCTGGATTCAGGTTCCAGTGCCCGCAAGGGCGTGGGGGTTCAACTCCCCCCTCGCGCACAGAGAGAACCGATGAAACGGGTCTCTGCCGGTGACGGAAGTCACGGCAGGGGCCCGTTTCTCGTTTCTGTGATCCCTGTGAGGCATCACACAGCCTGGTCAGGCCCCACGACGGCCTCGCGCGTGAGCTATCTCACGGCGGCCGGGCCCTCGCCGTGATCACGGCCTGCGACACCCGGTCGGTCAGGGCGAAGTCCTAGGCCCGTCCGTCCCCCAGGGGCCCGTCCGGGGGCGAAACGTTCCCGGACGGCGGGGTCGTCCAGGAGGCGGGGCGGGTAGCCGGGGCCGGTGCGGGCGGTCAGGTCCTGGTGGTGCAGGGGCTCGCCGCAGGAGGAGCAGACGACCCGGGCCTGCGTGTCGTGGTCGCAGGACGTGTGGCGCAGGACGACCGGGGCGCCCTCGTCGCCGGCCAGCCAGCGGTCGCCCCAGGCGTTGATCGCGGCGAGTACGCCGAAGAAGTCGCGGCCCTTGTCCGTCAGCAGGTACTCGTGGCGGACCGGGTCGGTCTGGTAGGCGCGCCGCCGCAGGAGGCCCTCGGCCTCCAGGCGGCGCAGCCGGTCGGTGAGGGTGTTGCGGGCGATGCCGAGCGAGCCGATGAAGCCGTCGAAGCGGGACTCGCCGTAGAAGACCTCGCGCAGCACCAGCAGGGTCCAGGCGTCGCCCAGGATGTCGGCGGTGCGGGCGATCGAGCAGGGCCAGGTGCCGAACGAGGTCCGTCGCATGGGTCCACTTTATTGGTCTCTTCTCTATTGGTCTCATGATGAGATCCACCGGCCTTCGGGACGTCATTCCCGTACGCCTGCCAGTTCCACCGGGCGGCGGCGCAGGGCGATGGCCGCGGGGAGTGTCGCGGAGACGACGGCCAGGAGCGCGTAGGCGGCCGCTGTCGTGCCGAGGGCCTGCCACGGGAGGGTGGGGGCGGGCCGGACCGACAGCAGCGCAGTATCTGCGGGCCTAGGGCGGCCCCCAGCGGCGGCCCCAAGCCCGGTGTGCCGTACGCGCGTTGTATAAAAACCAGCGAGTTGGTTTCATTGCGCCGCCATCAGAGCCCTCCAGGGGAGCCACCGGTGACCAAACAGGACCGGGCCGTCCGGACCCGTCTCGCGCTGATCCGGTCGGCGGCCGGGCAGTTCGAGGCACGGGGATACGTCCAGGCCAGCCTGGCGGAGATCAGCGCGGGGGCCGGGGTCAGCTCAGGCGCGCTGCACTTCCACTTCGCGAACAAGGCCGCTGTGGCCGAGGCCGTCGAGCACGCGGCCGCCCGTGCCCTGCGCCGTGCCGCTGCCCGGGGCCGCGACGGCGACGGGTGCGCCCTGCAACGTCTCGTGGACATCACACACCAGGTCGCCCGGCTGCTGCGTGCCGACAGCGTGGTGCGGGCGGGGTTACGGCTGAACGCCGAGGCGGCCGCCGGGCGGGTGCGTGATCTGCGCCGGGAGTGGCGGGAGTGCGTGGACGACCTGCTCGCCGAGGCCGAGCGGCAGGGCGAACTCGCCGCCGGTGTGCCCCCGCACCGCACCGGCGCCGTCGTCCTCGCCGCCACGACCGGCATCGAGGTGCTGGCCCGCGAGGACCACGGCTGGCTCGCCCGCCCCTCGCTGACCGACCTGTGGCAGCTGCTCCTGCCGAGCGTGGCCGCGCCGCACCTGGCCGGCACCCTGGACCCGGCGGGGACCCGTCCCGGTCATGTGGACGCCGACCACGCGGAGACGTGTCGGCCCTTGGCCAACACTCTGTGAAGCAGTGGCCAAAACAAACCGGGTGGCAAGTTTTTCCGGTGGCCGGATCGCACCATGGTTCCCCAGCCTCTGGACCAAGGAGCGAAGTGTCATGGCACAGCAGGCCTGTCCCTTCCTGATGATCGACCCGTCAGGCCAGGACCTCTACGGCGAGATATCCCGGATCCGGGCCCAGGGCCCGGCCGTCGAGGTGGAACTCCCCGGCGGCGTTCGGGCGTGGTGGATCAACGGCCTGGAGCTGAACAAGCGGCTCCTGGCCGGCCCCGAGACGAGCAAGGACGCCTTCCAGCACTGGCCGGCCTGGATCAACGGGGACATCTCCCGCACCTGGCCGCTCGCGATCTGGGTCTCGGTGCGCAACATGGTCACCGCCTACGGAACCGACCACAGCCGGCTGCGCAAGCCGATGGCCGCCGCCTTCACCAAGCGGCGCGTCGAGGCGCTGCTCCCGCGCGTCCAGGAGATCGTCGACCGGGCGCTGGACGAGCTGGAGCGGATCCCGGATGGCGAAGTCGTCGACCTGCGGGCGGCGTTCGCGGCGTCGGTGCCGCACGAGGTGGTGTGCGAACTCTTCGGCGTACCGGCCGGCGAGGACGGTCCGCGCGGGGCCCTCTACCGCATCATCAACCGCTTCTTCGACACGGCGATCTCCCTGGAGGACGCCCAGGCCAACGGGGTCGAGCTGTACGGCACGCTCACCGCGTTCCTCCAGGACAAGCGCGAGCACCCGGCCGACGACCTGACGACGGCCCTCATCGCCGCCCGCGACGAAGGCAGCCTCAGCGAACAGGAGTTGATGGACAACCTGATCCTGCTGCTCACCGCCGGTTTCGAGACGACCGTCAACCTCATCGACAACACCGTGCACAGCCTGCTCGCCCACCCCGACCAGCTCGAACTGGTCCGCTCCGGGCGGGCGACCTGGGAGGACGCCCTCGAGGAGTCGCTGCGCCTCGAAGCGCCGGGCGCCATGTCCGGTCTGCGCTACGCCGTCGAGGACATCGAGATCGAGCCGGGTCTGACGATCCCGAAGGGCGACCCGCTCGTGGTCTCCTTCGCCGGCGCCGGACGCGATCCCGAGCGGCACGGCCCGGACGCCGAGCGGTTCGACCTCACCCGTGCCACCAGCCGCGACCATGTGTCCTTCGGCCACGGCGTGCACCACTGCCTGGGCCGGCCGCTGGCCATGGCCGAGGCCACGGCGGCCCTGACGTCCCTGTTCGACCGCTTCCCGCGACTGGCCCTGGCCGACCCGTCCCGCCCGCCGAAGCGGCTGCGCTCCATCATCTCGACGGGGCACGAGGAACTGCCCGTACTGCTGCACGGCCCCCGTCTCGAAGAGGAGGAGACGGTCAGGAAGCCGTCCGGTCGCTGAGGAACGAGCGGTACCAGGGTGCCGCGCGCGTGAAGGCCGCCGCGAAGCCCTCGCCGGGCGAGCAGTCGAGGTCCTTCCAGAAGCCGTCGTCCTCGAACCAGTGGTCGACCGTGAGCATGCCGAGGTGATGGAGGGCGAGCGGTGACCCGGCGGACCGTTCCAGGGCGGTGGCGACATCCACCGCCGCACCGCCGCCGGGCTCCTCCACCTGCGCGCACACGGCGCCGAGCAGGTCCGCCACCCCGATTGGCTCGGGGTGGTTGACATGGTGCACACCGCCGCCGTGCGCCGGGGACAGGGCCGCCGCCACCACCGCACGGCCCAGGGTTTCGACGTCGATCATCGACTGGAGTGCCGCGCAGCCGGTCAGGGTCGCCGACAACTCGCCCAGCAGCCACACCAGTCCGGGGACGACCCAGCGGTCGCCCTCGCCGTAGACGAGGTGCGGCCGCAGCACCAGGCCGCCCGCGTCGAGGACGTGCCGTTCGGCGGCGGCCCGGGTGCGGCTGGTGGCCGACGCGGGCGCGATCGGCACCTCCCCGGGGCGTACGCCGCGGAAGGGGCCCCGGCCGTACACGGCGGCCGTGCTCACGTACACGATCCGGCCCACCCCGGAGCGCACGGCCTCCTCGACCAGGGCCCGCGTGCCCAGGTCGTTGACGGCCTCGACGGTCTCGGCGTCGCCGCTGATCCGGGTGGCGCAGTGCACCAGGACGTCGGTGTCCGCGCAGGCGCCGCGCAGGGAGGCCGGGTCGCCGAGGTCGCCGTGGACAAATTCGGGGCCGGGCGGTGTCCGCCGGGACAACCGCCGTACGCGCACGCCGGGTTGCCGGTGCGCGGCGGCGGCCACCTGGGTGCCGACGAAGCCGCTCGCGCCCGTGATCAGAAGGTTGGCCGTCACGACAGCGACCGTACCCGGGCGGGCCGTGCGGAGGTCAGCGTGGCGGTGAAGACGGACTCGCCGTCCTGCCGCCCCGAGACCCGTACGGTCACCTCCTCCGGGTCCGTGCCGAGCACCTCGGTCTCCAGCCGGCAGGGGCTGTGCAACTCGGCGTACCGGGCGAAGGTGGCCGTCATCGCGCGGGGCAGGAAGGGGTGCTGTCCGGTCGCGGCGGTCGCTGCCTGGCGGGCCGCCTCGAACAGGGCCATGCCCGGCACGTGGTCGTTGGGGCGGGGGAAGAGGACCGGGTGGCGGGTGTCCAGGCGCAGCAGCCAGACACCGGGGCGGTCGGCGGGGGCGAGGACGACGTCCTCGGCGCGAGAGCGGCCGGCGAGTTCGGGCGCGATGCCCGGCAGCAGCGGCACCGGAGTCTCCAGGGCCGCCAACTGCCGTTCGCGCAGACGGCGGTAGGCGAGCGGCGAGGTACAGCCGGTGCTTCCGGTGCCGCGGGCGACGAAGCGTCCCGCGCGGCGGAACTCCATCGTGGTCCGCATGCTGCTCAGGCCGCGACCGCGGCGGCGTACCTCGGAGCACACGACGTCGATGTCGACCGGTTCGGCGGCGTCCGACAGCGCGAGCGCGGACGGGTCGGCGGTGACCGTCAGGTCCCACATGACGAAGTGGGTGTCGGCCGGGGCGCCGTACTCGGCGTGGGCGAGCACCATCGAGGCCTGCCGCAACGTTTCTCCCACGATCATCGGGTCCTGGTGGCGGTCGTCCACGGGGCCGAAGAAGGGGTGGGCGGCGGGCCAGTGCGCGGTGAAGCGGAAGCGGGCGTCGGAGATTCGGCGCCACCGGGTGGGGAAGACGTCGGTGCCGGTGGTGCGGTGGGCGAGGTCCGCGGTGACGGTGGTGTGGGGGGCGGGCTCGTCGTATGGCGCGTTCTCGACGGCCGCGACGGTTCTGTTTGCCGGAGGGGCCTCGCGTCCGGTCTGATCGTCCGTGGGTGCGCTTAAAGGTCCTGTCTGCGGCATGAGAACCCCCAGGATCTGCTGCCTGGCTGCGGTCGGTATCGGATGTGGACGGTTGACTAAGATACGGACGAGCCGGTTTTTTTCAAAGGGTGAGCCAAGCCGCTGGGACAGGCTCTCGCGCCCCCGCTGCACAGTGACTTCACAGGGATCGACGGAGATCAGGAGGCACCCGATGGCGCGACAGGAGCGCGCGATCCGCACCCGGCGGACCATCCTGGAGGCGGCGGCGGCCGTCTTCGACGAACGCGGCTACACCTCGGCGACCATCGGGGAGATCCTGGACCGGGCGGGCGTCACCAAGGGCGCGCTGTACTTCCATTTCGGCTCCAAGGAGGAGCTCGCGATCGGAGTGTTCGAGGAGCAGCTCGCGATCCCCCTCCCGCCGCAGTCCAGCAAGCTCCAGGAACTCGTGGACTCCGGTCTGGTGCTGGCCCGCCGGCTGCGGTCCGAGCCGCTGGTGCGGGCCAGTGTGGGGCTCGCCCTCGACCAGGGCGCCATGGATCTCGACCGCGCACAGGCCTTCGGAATGTGGTTCGAACAGAACGTTCAGCGGCTGGCGGAGGCCAAGGCGCAGGGCGAACTGCTGCAGCATGTCGACGTGGCGGAGACGGCCGAGCTGCTGGTCGGCAGCTTCTCCGGGGTGCAGCTGCTGTCCCAGCTGCGCTGCCAGCGGCGGGATCTGGAACGCCGTGTCGTCGTGATGTTCGAGCACTTCCTGCCGAGTATCTGCGTGCCCGCGGTGCTGGCCCGGCTCGACGTCTCGGTGGAGCGGGCGGAGCGGGTGCTGGCCGAGGTGGCGGAGGTGGCGGAAGGGCAGGTGCTCCCCGCTCCCGCGTGAGTTGTCCCCAGCCGGGGAGTTGTCCACAGGGTCTGACGCGTTTCGGCCGCCCGGATGTACGGTCGGCACGAGTTGATGTTCGTGCGCGTGCGGGGGAGGCGGTTGGGATGACCAGGGCTGGAGTGGGGGCCGAGGGCATGGCAGCGGACGGGACGGACCGTCGGCTGCCCCGGGTGCGCGGCTTCGCCGAATGGCCGGCCGAGGGCTCACCCAAGGACGAGGGCAAGGCCCTGCGCAAGCGGATCCCGCGGAGCGCGCACTCCCTGCTCGACCTGGACGCGTCCCGGCCCGACGCGGTGAGCGCGGTCGAGGAGTCGGGCCGCGGCCGGCTCCCCGAGCTCACCCCGATCCGGGTCGGCCGCATGGCCGCCACCCCGTTCGCGTTCCTGCGCGGCGCGGCGGGCCTCATGGCCTTCGACCTGGCGCGCACCCCCATGACCCGGATCCGGGCCCAGATCTGCGGCGACGCCCACGCGGCCAATTTCGGCCTGTACGCCGACGCGCGCGGCGGCCTGGTCATCGATCTGAACGACTTCGACGAAACGGTGCACGGCCCCTGGGAGTGGGACCTCAAGCGCCTCGCGGCCTCCCTGGTGCTCGCGGGCCGGGAGGCCGGCGCGGACGAGGACCGGTGCCGCAAGGCGGCCTACGACGCGGTGGGCGCCTACCGCCGCACCATGCGGCTGCTGGCCAAGCTCCCGGTGCTGGACGCGTGGAACGCGATCGCGGACGAGGAGCTCGTCTCCCACACGGACGCCCACGACCTGCTCGGCACGCTGGAGCGGGTCTCCGAGAAGGCCCGCCACAACACGAGTGGGCGCTTCGCGGCCAAATCGACGGAGGCCACGGAGAGCGGAGGGCGCCGCTTCGTCGACGCCCCGCCGGTGCTGCGGCGCGTCCCGGACGCGGAGGCCGCCGCGGTGGCCGCGTCCCTGGAGGAGTACGTCGGCACCCTGCCGGAGGATCGCCTCCCGCTCCTCGCCCGGCACGCGGTGCACGACGTGGCGTTCCGCGTCGTCGGCACCGGCAGCGTCGGCACCCGGTCCTACGTCGTGCTGCTCCTGGACCACCGGGGCGAGCCGCTGGTGCTCCAGGTGAAGGAGGCGCGGGCCTCGGCGCTGGTGCCGCATCTGGTGACCGCCGGTTTCGAGGCGCCGGAGGCCGTGCACGAGGGCCGGCGGGTCGTGCTGGGCCAGAAGCGGATGCAGGTCGTCAGCGACATCCTGCTGGGCTGGACGACGGTCGACGGTTTCCCCTTCCAGGTCCGCCAGTTCCGCAACCGCAAGGGCAGCGTCGATCCGGCCGCGCTTGCCGCCGACCAGATAGACGACTACGGCCGGATGACCGGCGCGCTCCTGGCCCGGGCGCACGCCCACAGCGCCGATCCTCGCCTCATCGCCGGGTACTGCGGCAAGAGCGAGGAGCTGGACGAGGCGATGGCCGCATTCGCCGTGGCCTACGCGGACCGGACCGAGGCGGATCACGCGGATCTGGTGGCGGGGGTGCGGGCGGGGAAGGTCGCCGCGGAGATGGGGGTCTGACCCTGGGGATGCCTCGGGCGGGTGGCCGTCCGGGGCACAGGGGCGGGCGCGGCGTGGCCTAGGCTGGTCGGGTGACGACCCCGGAAGCTGAGCAGGGCGGTGGCGGCGCCGATGAGGAACGGGTGACGCCCGAAGGCGACGCGGCCCGTGCCGAAGGTGACGCGGCCCGGCCCGAGGAGCGGCTCGAGCGGGCCGTGCGGGCCGCCGAGCAGGCGTTGATCGAGTACGAGATCGCGGTGGAGACCTTCCGCGTCGAGGTCGAGAACTTCTCCCGGCTGCACGAACAGAAACTCGGTCCGCTGTACGCCCGGCTCGAGGACCTGGACGCCCGGATCCTCGAGGCCAGGGCCGCCCGCAGCGGCGACCCCGAGGACCGGCGGCGCGCGGAGGAGGCCAGATCGCGGCTGGCGCCCATCCCCGGCGTCGAGGAGCTGCTGCACGGCTGGATGGACGACAGCGGCCTGTTCCCGGAGGCCGTGTCGATGCTCACGGACCAGGCGGTCCGGCCCCCGCAGCGGGTCCGCCCCAGCGAGGAGGCCCGCAAGCTCTACCGGGACCTGGCCCGCAAGGCGCACCCGGACCTGGCTCAGGAGGAGAAGGAGCGCGAGCGGCGCGAGGAGTTCATCACCCGGGTCAACGCCGCCTACGCCCGTGGCGACGCGGCGGAGCTGCGCGAGCTCGCCGAGGAGTGGGCCAAGGGGCCCGAGCTGAAGCGGGGCCCGAGCCGCGCCGAGGAGCTCTACAACCGCCTCGAATGGCTCGCCCAGCGCAAGGAACTGCTCGCCCTGCTCGCCAAGGAGCTGGAGGAGAGCGCCATCGGCCACATGCTCCAGCTGGCCCCGGACGACCCGGACCGCCTTCTGGACGAGATCGGGCAGCAGCTGCGCACCCAGGTCACCGAGCGGGAGACGGAGCTGGCCACGTTGCTCGGCGAGGGCTGAGCTGCGAGGCCGAGCTGTGAGGGCTGAGCCGCGAGGGCTGAGAGCCGCTGGGGCCGAGCCGCGTCCCGTCCGGCCCGTGGGGCGGGTCGGGTAGCGTCGGAGGCATGAGTTCTGGAGCTGGTGTGCCCACGGTCGAGGTCGCTGACCTCAAGGACGGCGACTTCCTGCTGGACGTCCGCGAGGAAGACGAGTGGAAGGCCGGTCACGCCGAAGGGGCGCTGCACATCCCCATCAGCGAGTTCGTCGCCCGGTACGGCGAGCTGACCGAGGCCGCCCCGCAGGACGGCCGCGTCCATGTGATCTGCCGCTCCGGCGGCCGGTCCGCCCAGGTCACGATGTACCTGGCCCAGCAGGGCATCGACGCCGTGAACGTCGACGGCGGCATGCAGGTGTGGGAGGCGGCGGGCCGTCCCGTGACGACGGACGACGGGCAGCAGGGGTTCGTTCTCTAGCCAGTCCTGGGTGCCGGGTCAGGCCAGGGGGTGTGCCGCGAGCAGGTCGCCCAGGGCCTCCTCGTGGGCCGCGGCCGGGCCGAGCGACAGTTCCAGGTGCTTGGCCCAGGCGTGGTACCGGTGCAGGGGGTAGTCGACGTCGGCGCCGAACCCGCCGTGCAGATGCTGCGCGGTCTGCACGACCCGGCGTACTCCCTCCGCCGCCCAGATCTTGGCGACGGCGACGTCACCGGCGGCGGGCAGCGCGCCGGGTGCCCCCGAGGCGATGCGCCACGCGGCCTGCCACAGCGTGGCCTCCATCGCGCGCAGGTCGATGTAACGGTCGGCGGCCTGCACGGCGACGGCCTGGAAGGTGGCGATCGGGAACCCGAACTGCTCCCGCCGGCTCGTGTACTCCCCGGTCATCCGCAGTACGCGCTCCCCGAGCCCGAGCGCCAGCGCGCACGTGCCGGTGGCCAGCAGGTCCCGCAGCCACTCCCACGCCCCCTCGGCGTCGATCACGTCCCGCTCGGTGAGCCGGGCCGACTCCAGCCGCAGCTCGCCGAGCCGCTCACCGCTGGTGGAGAACTGCTCGGCGAGGACGGCCCCGGGGTGCTCGCGGGGCACCAGGGCCAGGACGGTCCGGCCGGTCGCGGTGTGGGCGGGCACGACCGTGACGTCCGCGTCGTAGGCCCACGGCACGGCCGTCTGCACCCCGTCCAGCACCCAGGCCTCGCCGTCCCGCCGTGCGGTCACGGCGAGCTCGGCCGGGTCGTGGCCGGTGCGGCCGTGCGCGGCGACGGTCAGCACGATCTCGCCCCGGCCCGCCCGGGCGAGCAGGGCGGACTTCGCCTCGTCGCTCCCGAAGGCCTGGACGGCCGCCGCTGCCGCGCTGCTCTCCAGCAGCGGCACCCTGGCCAGCACCCGCGCCGACTCCCGCAGCACCAGGCACAGCGCTATGGCGTCCAGGCCGGCCCCGCCGTACCGCTCGTCGAGCAGCAGGCTCAGCAGGTCCGCGCCGGCGAGCCCGGCCCACAGAGCGTGGTCGTGGGTCTCCGCGACGGCGCCGGGGGTGAGCGCGGGGCTGGGCACGGCGTCGGGGGCGACCCCGGCGAACACGCCCTTCGCCGCCTCGGCCGCCGCCTGCTGCTCCTCGGTGAAGGTGAAGTCCACGGTGCCTGTCCTTCCGGGCCGATCCCGTTGAGCTGACGGGGCGTCAAGATAGAACAGGTTCTAGAAGAAGGGAATGGGTGTACGGGCGGGCGCCGTAGGGTGTCCCTCCTGTGGGCGACCTGCCGGGGCGCCCTGTGGATAACCTGCGGGGGTCCCCTGTGGACCAGGGGGACCGCCGCTCCCGGGCGGTCGCGGGCGCCGTACGGTCGGCTTCCACGGTGTGGCGACGGCCACGGCCGGGACCGGCGGACAGGGGCTGTGCCGGGGTGGGTGGCCTGAGTACCGTGCCCGTGCCGAGGCCGCGCGACGGTACGCGGGCGGCACGACGGACCGGGATCTGGAACGGGGCGGAATGGACGCGTACGACGAGGGCTCGAGCGCCCCGCACGGGCCGGACGGCCCGCCCGGCCCGCCCGGGCTCGCCGAGCCGGGTCCGCCCGACCCGCCCCGCTCCGGCATCGCCGCGCTCTCCCTCCCCTCTCAGATCGGGGTCGCGCTGGCGCTCGCGGTCGTCGCGATCGGGGTCTGTGTGCATATCGCGATGACGTTCCTGCATGTCGCGCCGGCGAACACGGTCACCAAGGAGCACGGCCGGGCCGTGGACGACTGGATCTATCCGGAATTCGAGCAGAACTGGAAGCTCTTCGCCCCGAACCCGCTCCAGCAGAACATCTCGATCCAGGCCCGCGCCGAGGTCCGCGGCGCGGACGGCGAGAGGCTGAGCACCGGCTGGTACGACCTGTCCGCCGAGGACGGCCGGGCCATCGACGGCAATCTGCTGCCCAGCCACACCCAGCAGAACGAGCTGCGCCGCGCCTGGGACTTCTTCACCGCGACGCACGACAGCGAGAGCCGCCCGGTCGGCCTGCGAGGATCACTCTCCGAGTCGTATCTGCGCCGGATCGTGGTGCTGCGCCTCGACCGCGACGACGCGGCGGGCGCCTCGGCCGGGGACGGCGGTGTCATCGAGCGCGTCCAGGTCCGCTCCCGCACCACCAACGTGCCCCCGCCGAAGTGGAGCCGGGAGAAGGTCTCCACGACGCCGTCCTACCGCGAGCTGCCCTGGTGGCCGGTGCCGCGGGACGAAGCCCGGGGAGGCATGCGGTGAACCGCTTCTCCCTGGCCGTCTCGCGCGGCATCGCCCGTGTCACCGAGGCCGCCCTCGGCCCGTACCAGACGGCCGTGATCCGCATCGGCTTCAGCGCGACCTGGCTGCTGTTCCTGCTGCGCGAGCTGCCCCACCGCCATGAGCTCTACGGTCCCGACGGGCCCTGGAGCTGGGGTCTCGCCGAGCAGCTGATCGGGACCAACAAGGCCTTCACCACTCTGATGTGGTCGGACGGCCGGATCTGGTTCGAGCTCGTCTACGCGCTCGCGATCCTGTCCAGCGCCCTGCTGCTGCTGGGCTGGCGCACCCGCACCATGTCGGTGCTGTTCATGGTCGGCGTGCTGTCGCTGCAGAACCGCAGCGTCTTCATGGGCGACGGCGGCGACAACGTGCTGCACCTGATGTCGGTCTACCTGGTCTTCACGCGCTGCGCCCAGGTCTGGTCGCTGGACGCCCGGCGGGCCTCGCGTGCCCGGGACGCCCGTGCGCGCGGCGAGCGGGTCACGGACCGGACCGGCCCGGCCCTGTGGGGCGTGCTCGGGTTCGCGCTGCTCGCGGCGACCCTGGCCGGCCGGATGGACGGCGACGACCTGCTGATACCCGTGCTGCTGTGGACCGTGTGGGCGGCGCAGGCCCTGTGGTGGCTGGTCGGGCGCCGCGCGAGGTCCGGCGAACCGCGGATCCTGCTCGACGTCGTCGCCAACATCGTGCACAACGGCGCCCTGATCGTGATCATGGCCGAGGCGTGCCTGATCTACGCGACGGCCGGCTGGTACAAGATCCAGGGTTCCCGCTGGCAGGACGGCACCGCCGTCTACTACCCGCTCCACCTGGAGTACTTCTCGCCCTGGCCCGCCCTCGCCGACCTGCTGTCCTCCAGCGGCACGATGGTGATGCTCGTGACCTACGGGACGGTCCTCGTACAGGTCGCCTTCCCGTTCACGCTGTTCAACCGGCGGGTGAAGAACGCACTGCTGGCGATCATGATCACCGAGCACGCCGTGATCGCCGTCGTCCTGGGACTGCCGTTCTTCTCGCTGGCGATGATCGCGGCGGACGCGGTGTTCCTGCCGACGTCCTTCCTGCGCCGCCTGGGCGGCTGGACGGCACGCGCGCGTGACCGGCTGCTGCGCCGGCCCGGCGGGCGCGAGCCGGTGCCCGAGCAGCACGCCCCGGAGAGTTCCCAGGCCACCTTGATTGCGGGCAGGGTGCTCGGTCCTTCAGGGCCGGGGTGAATGCCCGTTCCCGCGGAGCGGGGCAGGGAAGCCGAATCGCCGTCAGGGCGATTCGGTGTTGTCCAGATGCTGGGGCGCGGCATGCCACTGGCCGTTGCGTTTAAGAGGGGGAGGATGTCAAGCACGTAGGCTTCGGGGGCATGACCGACCCCGTGACCGTCTGGCACCGGCTCGCCGGCAGCGCCGTCCTGCTCGACGGCTTCCACGCCCTCAAGCACGCGGTGCGGTTCGGCGCCGAGGTGCCGGTGGCGGTCACCGCCGACCGGGCGGCCGCACTCGCCCTCGCCGACGAGCTGGCCCCGGACGTACGGGACGCGCTGGGCGCGCTGCTCACGGAGGTGCCGCACGAGACGTACGCGTCGTTCGTGCCGCGCCCGCACCCCACCGCCGTGGCCGCGCTCGCCGTACGCCCCTCCCGCGAGTCCAACCTCGCGCGGCTGGCGCGCACGCCCCGCACCACCCCGGTCGTGGTCCTCGACAATCCGCGCAACCTGGGCAACGCGGGGGCGGTGATCCGCCTGGCCGCCGGCTTCGGCGCGACGGGCGTGGTGACGACCGGGACGGTCGACCCCTGGCATCCGACGGTCGTACGCGGCGGGGCGGGCCTGCACTTCGCGACGGCGGTGGAACGGCTGGAGGTCCCCGATCTGCCGCCCGGCCCGCTGTTCGCCCTCGACCCGGAGGGCGACGACATCCGGGGCATCAAGCTCCCGGACGACGCCGTCCTCGCGTTCGGCTCGGAGCGCACCGGCCTGTCGACGGAACTACGTGATCGTGCGGACCACTTGCTGTCCCTGCCGATGCGTCCCCAGGTCAGCAGCTACAACCTGGCGACCAGCGTGGCGATGACCCTGTACCACTGGAGCGCGGGCTCCGGGGCGCCCCTATAGGGGCGCGGGGAACTGCGCGACAAGCCACGATGCACCGTCAGCCGCGCAATCACCGCACGCCCCGAGCTCCTAGGCTTCCCGCCGTACCTCGACAACCCTGAACCGGTTGGCGACGAACGCCCCGTCGCACAGCGCCGCACTCGCCGCTGGATTCCCTCCCGACCCATGGAAGTCGGAGAACGCGGCCGTCTGGTTCACATACACCCCACCCGTCAGATTCAGCGACAACTGCGCCGCCTCCTCCAGACAGGCCTCCCGCACGTCCTGCTCGACCTCCGGGTCGGTGGTGTACGCCCCGACGGTCATCGCGCCCTTCTCGCGCACGGTCCGCCGCAGCAACTCCACCGCGTCCGAGGCCGAGTCGACGGCGACGGCGAAGGACACCGGCCCGAAGCACTCGCTCATGTACGCGGCCTCCGCGTCCGGCTTGGCCCCGTCCAGCTTCACGATCACCGGCGTACGGACGGCCGCGCCCGGGAAGTCCGGGTTGGTGATCTCCCGGGAGGCCAGGGCGACCTCGCCCAGCCCCGCCGCTGCCTCCAGCCGGGCCTTCACGTCCGGGTTGACGATCGCGCCCAGCAGCGCGTTGGCCCGGGCGTCGTCGCCCAGCAGCCCGTCGACCGCCTTGGCCAGGTCGGCGACCACCTCGTCGTACGACTTGGGGCCCTGGTCCGTGGAGATGCCCACACGGGGGACGAGCAGGTTCTGCGGGGTCGTGCACATCTGGCCGCTGTACAAGGACAGCGAGAACGCCAGGTTGGAGAGCATGCCCTGGTAGTCGGCCGTGGAGTGGACGACGACGGTGTTGACGCCGGCCTTCTCCGTGTAGACCTGTGCCTGACGGGCGTTGGCCTCCAGCCAGTCGCCGAACTCGGTCGAACCCGTGTAGTCGATGATCCGGATCTCCGGACGCGTCGCCAGGGTCTTCGCGATGCCCTCGCCGGGCCGCTCGGCGGCCAGCGCCATCAGGTTCGGGTCGTAACCCGCCTCGGCGAGCACCTCGCGCGCGACCTGCACGGTCAGCGCGAGTGGCAGCACCGCGCGCGGGTGGGGCTTGACCAGGACCGCGTTGCCGGTGGCGAGGGAGGCGAACAGGCCCGGGTAGCCGTTCCACGTCGGGAAGGTGTTGCAGCCGATCACCAGGGCGATGCCGCGCGGGACCGGGGTGAACTGCTTGGTCATGGCCAGCGGGTCGCGCTTGCCCTGCGGCTTGGTCCACTCGGCGTTGTCGGGCGTGCGCACCTGCTCCACGTACGCGTACGCCACCGCTTCCAGGCCGCGGTCCTGCGCGTGCGGCCCGCCCGCCTGGAACGCCATCATGAAGGCCTGGCCTGAGGTGTGCATGACCGCGTGGGCGAACTCGTGCGTCCGGTCGCTGACGCGCTTGAGGATCTCCAGGCAGACCACCGCGCGCTGCTCCGCGCCCGCGTCCCGCCAGGCCCGCTGTCCGGCTTTCATGGCGGGCAGCAGTACGTCGAGGTCCGCGTGCGGGTACGTCACGCCCAGGGCGACGCCGTACGGGGACGTCTCGCCGCCCACCCAGTCGTCGGTGCCGGGCTGGCCCAGGTCGAGGCGTGTGCCGAGCAGGGCGTCGAAGGCGGCCTTGCCCGCCGCGGCGTCCAGGCTGCCGTGCTCCCCGTAGGCCTTGGGGTGCTCGGGGTGCGGGGACCAGTACGCGCGCGTGCGGATCGCCTCCAGCGCCTGGTCGAGGGTGGACCGGTGCCGGGCGATCAGCTCGTGCGCCGAGAGTGCGGCGGTCATGGGTGACCATCTCCTCGTCTCAAGAACTCTTCGTCGAGTTCATGACCTGGGCAGAATCCTGGGCAGGAACACTCGGACAGAGCTAGAGTAACCGAACGATCGGTCGGTTCAAGGGGGTCCGCCGCATCTGTGGAAAACCCCGTGCGGGAGGATCGCGCACATGACAGCACTCGACCTCAGCAGCCCCGTGGCCGTCGTCGGCACCGGCACCATGGGCCAGGGCATCGCCCAGGTCGCGCTGGTCGCGGGCCATCCCGTACGGCTGTACGACACCGTCCCCGGGCGGGCCCGGGAGGCGGCCGAGGAGATCGGCGCGCGCCTGGACCGGCTCGTCGAGAAGGAGCGGCTCACCGGCGCCGACCGGGACGCCGCCCGCGCCCGGCTGCTGCCCGCCGAGACCCTCGCCGAGCTCGCGGACTGCGCCCTGGTCGTCGAGGCGGTCCTGGAGCGGCTGGACGTCAAGCAGGACCTGTTCCGCGAGCTCGAGGGCATCGTCGCCGACGACTGCCTGCTCGCCACCAACACCTCGTCCCTGTCCGTCACCGCCATCGGCGGCGCCCTGCGCTCCCCCGGCCGCTTCGTCGGCCTGCACTTCTTCAACCCGGCGCCGCTGCTGCCGCTGGTCGAGGTCGTCTCCGGGTTCGCCACCGACGTCACGTACGCCACGCGCGCGTACGAGACCGGCCGCGCCTGGGGCAAGACGCCGGTCGCCTGCGCGGACACCCCCGGCTTCATCGTCAACCGCATCGCCCGGCCCTTCTACGCCGAGGCCTTCGCGGTGTACGAGGCACAGGGCGCCGACCCGGCCACCATCGACGCCGTGCTGCGCGAGTCGGGCGGCTTCAGGATGGGCGCGTTCGAGCTGACCGACCTGATCGGCCAGGACGTCAACGAGTCCGTCACGCGGTCGGTGTGGCAGTCCTTCTTCCAGGACGTGCGCTTCACGCCGTCCCTCGCCCAGCGGCGCCTGGTCGAGTCCGGCCGGCTGGGCCGCAAGACCGGCCAGGGCTGGTACGACCACGAGGACGGCGCCGAGCGCCCGGAGCCGGACACGGCGGAGCGGCGGCAGCCGCCCGCGTACGTCGTCGCCGAGGGCGACCTCGGCCCGGCGTCCGACCTGCTCGCGCTGATCCGCGAGGCGGGCATCCCGGTCCGCGACGAGGACGACGACAACGGCACCCGCATGGTGCTGCCGAGCGGCGGCCAGCTCGCCCTCGCCGACGGGCAGACCTCCGTGGAGTTCCGGGACGTCGTCTACTTCGACCTCGCCCTCGACTACCGCAAGGCCACCCGGATCGCCCTGTCCGCCTCCCAGGACACCTCCCCGCAGACCCTCGCCGAGGCCATCGGCCTCTTCCAGGCGCTGGGCAAGCGGGTCAGCCTCATCGGCGACGTACCCGGCATGATCGTCGCCCGCACGGTCGCGCGGATCATCGACCTGGCGCACGACGCGGTCGCCAAGGGCGTGGCCACCGAGGAGGACATCGACACCGCGATGCGCCTCGGTGTCAACTACCCCCTGGGTCCCTTCGAGTGGAGCCGGAAACTCGGCCGCTACTGGGCCTACGCGCTCCTGGACGACCTCCACCTGCGCGACCCCTCGGGGCGCTACACGCCGTCCCTCGCGCTGTACCGCCACGCCCACGCCTCCGACAAGCGGGAGGGCACAGCCTCATGACCACCGCCAAGCGCGACACGTACACCCCGGACACCCTGCTGTCCGTCGCCGTCCAGGTGTTCAACGAGCGCGGCTACGACGGCACCTCCATGGAGCACCTCTCCAAGGCGGCGGGCATCTCCAAGTCGTCGATATACCACCACGTCGCCGGCAAGGAGGAACTGCTGCGCCGCGCCGTGAGCCGGGCCCTGGACGGCCTTTTCGGGATCCTCGACGAGGAGCACGCGCGCGAGGGTCGCGCCTCCGAGCGCCTGGAGTACGTCGTGCGGCGCATGGTCGAGGTGCTCATAGCCGAGCTGCCCTACGTGACCCTGCTGCTGCGGGTGCGCGGCAACACGGACACCGAGCGGTGGGCCCTGGAGCGGCGCCGCGACTTCGACCACCGGGTGGCCGACCTGATCAAGGCGGCGGCCGCGGACGGGGACGTGCGCGGCGACATAGAGGTCCGGCTGGTGACCCGGCTGGTCTTCGGAATGATCAACTCGATCGTGGAGTGGTACCGGCCGGACGGGCGGGGCATGAACGAGCGCGAGGTGGCCGACGCGGTGGTACGGCTGGCGTTCGGAGGCCTGCGCAAGGCCGGGTGACCTGTCGCTAGCCCTGCGGCTCCAGGTCCTCCTCCTCGAACACCAGCAGCGTGCGTGTGCTGAGCACCTGCGGGATCGCCTGGAGGCGGGTCAGCACCAGTTCGCGCAGTGACCGGTTGTCGGACACGTGCACCAGCAGCAGCACATCGAAGTCCCCGCCCATCAGGGCGATGTGGGAGGCGCCCGGCAGTTGTCTGAGCTCCTCGCGCACCGTGCGCCAGGAGTTCTGCACGATCTTCAGCGTGATGTACGCGGATGTCCCCTGACCGGCCCGCTGGTGGTCGACGCGGGCGCCGAAGCCGCGGATGACACCGTCCTCGACGAGCCGGTTGATACGGGCGTAGGCGTTGGCGCGCGAGACGTGGACCCGTTCGGCGACCGACCGTATCGAGGCGCGGCCGTCGGCCTGGAGCATGCGCAGGATGTCCTGATCTATGGCGTCCAGGGGTCGCGGCGGCGGCAGCACAGCGCCGGCGTCCTGCCCTTCGGCCATTTGTTCAGATGCCACCTGCGCCGACCTCCTTACCATGGACGTACTGCGTCCATCACAGGCTGTGGAGAACCGTTTGTCCACAGCCTGGGGTCACCCATAGCCAAATTGTGCCGTCGACCGAACAATCGGTAGGTGAGGCGGGTCACAGCCGACACGCCTCCCGTAGCCGCTCCCACGAGGAGGTGCCGTCATGACGGTCATGGAGCAGCGGGGCGCGTACCGGCCGACCCCGCCGCCCGCCTGGCAGCCCCGCATGGATCCCGCGCCGCTGCTGCCCGACGCCGAGCCGTACCGCGTCCTCGGCACCGAGGCCGCCGCGAAGGCCGACCCGGAACTGCTGCGGACGCTGTACGCGCAGCTGGTCCGCGGCCGCCGCTACAACGCGCAGGCCACCGCCCTCACCAAGCAGGGCCGCCTCGCCGTCTACCCCTCCACCACCGGCCAGGAGGCCTGCGAGGTCGCCGCCGCGCTCGTGCTGGAGGAGCAGGACTGGCTCTTCCCGAGCTACCGCGACACGCTCGCCGTGGTGGCCCGCGGGGTGGACCCCGTCGAGGCGCTCACGCTGCTGCGCGGCGACTGGCACACCGGCTACGATCCGTACGAGCACCGGGTCGCCCCCCTGTGCACCCCGCTCGCCACGCAGTTGCCGCACGCCGTGGGCCTCGCGCACGCCGCCCGCCTCAAGGGGGACGACGTGGTCGCGCTGGCCATGGTCGGCGACGGCGGCACCAGCGAGGGCGACTTCCACGAGGCGCTGAACTTCGCCGCCGTCTGGCAGGCCCCCGTCGTCTTCCTGGTGCAGAACAACGGCTTCGCGATCTCCGTCCCGCTCGCCAAGCAGACCGCGGCCCCGTCGCTGGCCCACAAGGCCGTCGGCTACGGCATGCCCGGCCGCCTGGTCGACGGCAACGACGCGGCGGCCATGCACGAGGTGCTCTCCGACGCCGTACGGCACGCGCGTGCGGGCGGCGGTCCCACCCTGGTCGAGGCGATCACCTACCGCGTCGACGCCCACACCAACGCCGACGACGCGACCCGCTACCGCGGTGACGCCGAGGTCGAGACCTGGCGCGAGCACGACCCGATCCAGCTGCTGGAGCGGGAGCTGACCGCGCGCGGCCTGCTCGACGAGGCCGGCAAGCAGGCCGCACGGGACGCCGCCGAGGCGATGGCCGCCGACCTGCGCGCGCACATGAACCAGGACCCGGCACTCGACCCCATGGACCTGTTCACCCACGTCTACGCCGAGCCCACCTCCCAGCTGCGCGAGCAGCGGGACCAGGTGCGGGCCGAGCTGGAGGCCGAGGCCGAGACCGGCCCGGAAGGGGGCACGCACCGATGACCACCGTCGCCGTCAAGCCGGCCACCATGGCGCAGGCCCTCACGCGCGCGCTGCGCGACGCCATGGCCGCCGACCCCGCCGTGCACGTCATGGGCGAGGACGTCGGCACCCTCGGCGGCGTCTTCCGCGTCACCGACGGACTCGCCAAGGAGTTCGGCGAGGACCGCTGCACGGACACCCCGCTCGCCGAGGCGGGCATCCTCGGCACGGCCGTCGGCATGGCGATGTACGGCCTGAGGCCGGTCGTGGAGATGCAGTTCGACGCGTTCGCCTACCCGGCGTTCGAACAGCTCATCTCGCACGTGGCCCGGATGCGCAACCGCACCCGAGGCAGGATGTCCCTGCCGATCACCATCCGCGTCCCCTACGGCGGCGGCATCGGCGGCGTCGAGCACCACAGCGACTCCTCCGAGGCGTACTACATGGCGACTCCGGGGCTCCATGTCGTCACGCCCGCCACCGTCGCCGACGCCTACGGCCTGCTGCGCGCCGCCATCGCCTCCGACGACCCGGTCGTTGTCCTGGAGCCGAAGCGGCTGTACTGGTCGAAGGACTCCTGGAACCCCGAGGAGCCGGCGCCCGTTGAACCGATAGGCCGCGCGGTGGTGCGGCGCTCGGGCCGGAGCGCCACGCTCATCACGTACGGGCCGTCCGTACCCGTCTGCATGGAGGCGGCCGAGGCGGCCCGGGCCGAGGGCTGGGACCTCGAAGTCGTCGACCTGCGCTCCCTGGTGCCGTTCGACGACGAGACGGTGTGCGCCTCGGTACGGCGGACGGGACGCGCGGTCGTCGTCCACGAGTCGGGCTCCTTCGGGGGCCCGGGCGGGGAGATCGCGGCCCGGGTCACGGAGCGCTGCTTCCACCACCTGGAGGCGCCGGTGCTGCGCGTCGCCGGGTTCGACGTCCCGTATCCGCCGCCGATGCTGGAGCGCCACCACCTGCCCGGTGTGGACCGGATCCTGGACGCCGTGGGGCGTCTGCAGTGGGAGGCCGAGAGCTGATGGCACAGGTGTTGGAGTTCAAGCTGCCCGACCTCGGTGAGGGGCTCACGGAGGCGGAGATCGTGCGCTGGCTGGTGGAGATCGGCGACGTCGTCGCCATCGACCAGCCGGTCGTCGAGGTCGAGACGGCCAAGGCGATGGTCGAGGTGCCGTGCCCCTACGGCGGTGTGGTCACGGCCCGCTTCGGCGAGGAGGGCACGGAACTGCCTGTCGGGGCGCCGCTGATCACGGTGGCGGTGGGGGAACGGGCGCCGTCCGGCGGTGGTGTGGAAGAGGCCCGGACCGAGAGCTCGGGGAACGTCCTGGTCGGATACGGCACGTCCGAGGCACCCGCGCGGCGACGCAGGGTGCGGCAGGAGCCGGTGGCCGGTGCCGCCCCCACCACGGCGGTGAACGGGCGGGCAGGTGTCCCCGAGGCCGAGGACGGACCTCTCCCCGTGATCTCGCCCCTGGTCCGCAGGCTGGCCCGGCAGAACGGCCTCGACCTGCGGGAGCTGACCGGCTCCGGGCCCGACGGGCTGATCCTTCGGGCGGATGTGGAGTACGCCCTGCGCGCCGCGCCCCGTCCCGCAGCGACAGAGGCCCCCGCACCCCGGCCCGCCGCGACAGCCGCCCCGGGCGAGATCCGTACGCCCCTCAAGGGCATGCGGGGCGCCGTCGCCGACAAGCTGTCCCGCAGCCGCCGCGAGATCCCCGACGCGACCTGCTGGGTCGACGCCGACGCCACGGAGCTCATGCGGGCACGCACGGCCATGAACACGGCCGGCGGGCCGAAGATCTCCCTCCTGGCCCTGCTGGCCCGGATCTGCACCGCGGCCCTCGCCCGGTTCCCCGAGCTCAACTCCACCGTGGACGCGCAGGCCAGGGAGGTCGTCCAGTTCGACCACGTGCATCTGGGCTTCGCGGCCCAGACCGACCGGGGGCTCGTGGTCCCGGTGGTCAGGGACGCGCACGCGCGGGACGCCGAGTCGCTGAGCGCGGAGTTCGCCCGGCTGACCGAGGCGGGCCGGACCGGGACGCTGACGCCCGGCGAACTCACCGGCGGGACCTTCACGTTGAACAACTACGGCGTCTTCGGCGTCGACGGCTCCACACCGATCATCAACCACCCCGAGGCCGCCATGCTCGGCGTCGGCCGCATCGTCCCCAAGCCCTGGGTGCACGAGGGCGAGCTGGCGGTGCGGCAGGTCGTCCAGCTCTCGCTCACCTTCGACCACCGGGTGTGCGACGGTGGCACGGCGGGCGGCTTCCTGCGCTACGTGGCGGACTGCGTGGAACAGCCGGCGGTGCTGCTGCGGACGCTGTGATTCCGTTCCGGCGCGCGGCCGTTCCCGGTGATCGCGTCGGATCCCCCGCGTTCCATGTGATCGCGGGGGCACGCATACTCGGGGGGTGACCGCGTACGAGCCTCCCGGTGAACCCGGCGCCGGCCCCGGCCCCGCGCAGGGGACGGACCCCGCCGCCCACGACGCCGTCGTGCTCGCCGGCGGCGCCGCCCGGCGCCTCGGGGGCGCGGACAAACCCGGGGTGCGCGTCGGCGGGCGGGCCCTGCTCGACCGGGTGCTCGCCGCGTGCGACGGCGCCCGCACCACCGTCGTCGTGGCCGCGCCCCGGCCGACGGCACGGCCCGTGACCTGGGCCCGCGAGGACCCGCCCGGCGGCGGACCGCTCGCCGCACTCGACGCCGGGCTCCGGCACACCACGGCGGAGCACGTCGTGGTGCTCTCCGCCGACCTGCCGTTCCTCGAGGAGCGGACCGTCGGCCGGCTGCTGAGCACGCTCCGGGGGAGCGCCGCCGACGGCGTGCTGCTGACCGACCCCGACGGCCGCGACCAGCCGCTCGTCGCCGCGTACCGCACACGGCGTCTGCGCGAGACGCTCGCCCTCCTCGCCGACCGGCACGGCGGTCCGCACGGTCTTCCGCTGCGGCGTCTCACAGCCGAGCTGAACCTCACCCGCATCTCCGACCCCGTCGCGTCTTTCGACTGCGACACCTGGGACGACATCGCCTCCGCCAGGGCACGCATCAGGGAGCATGGGCACGTGTTGGATGAATGGATTTCCGCGGTCAAGGACGAGCTCGGGATCGACCTCGACGTCGATGTGAAAGAGCTGCTCGACCTCGCCCGCGACGCCGCCCACGGCGTGGCCAGGCCCGCCGCGCCGCTGACCACCTTCCTCGTCGGCTATGCGGCCGCGCGGGCCGGCGGGGGCCCCGAGGCGGTCGCCGAAGCCGCCCGCAAGGCCGTGGCCCTCGCCGCCCGCTGGGCGGAGGAGAGCACCCCGCAAGCCTCGGGGGACCGGCCCGACGTCGCCCCCGACGCGACGCCCGACACCCGCCCGGACGCCGGATGACCCCGCGTGGCACCCGCACCGGTGAGGACGCCGAAGATCTCGACGTCGAGGAGGTGCTCGCCCTCGTGAACGAAAGCAACGGCACCCATCTGCCCGACCCCGCCGCACGAGGTGAGAAGGACAGCACCCCCACACCACCCCGTAAGCCGGACACCCGGCACCGGGCCACCCCCTGGCCACAGGCCCGGGACATCGCCGAACGCGCCGCCCGGAGCGCCACCCGGGCCGCCCGCCGCGACCCCGTCTCCGTGCCCCTCGACGCCGCCCTCGGCCTCACCCTGGCCACCCCCCTCGACGCCCTCACCGACCTTCCCCCCTTCGACACCTCCGCGATGGACGGCTGGGCGGTCGCCGGGCCCGCCCCCTGGGACGTACGGGACGAGGGCGTCCTGGCCGGGCACGTCGGGCAGGCGCCGCTGACCGACGGCGAGGCCGTCCGGATCGCCACCGGCGCCCGCATCCCCGCGGACACCACGGCCGTCCTGCGCAGCGAGCACGGCCGCACCGACGACAAGGGCCGTCTGCACGCGACCAGGGGCGTCGTCCCCGGCCAGGACATCCGCCCCCGGGGCCAGGAATGCCGCACCGGCGACCAACTCCTGCCCGTCGGGACCCTCGTCACCCCGGCCGTCCTCGGACTCGCCGCGGCGGCCGGCTACGACACGGTCACCGCCGTCCCCCGCGCCCGCGCCGAGGTCCTCGTCCTCGGCGACGAGTTGCTCACCGAGGGGCTGCCGCACGACGGTCTGATCCGGGACGCGCTCGGCCCGATGCTCCCGCCCTGGCTGCGGGCGCTCGGCGCCGAGGTCACCGCCGTACGACGCGTCCGCGACGACGCCGACGCCCTGCACAGGGCGATGACCACGTCCGACGCCGACGTCGTCATCACCACCGGCGGCACCGCCGCGGGCCCTGTCGACCACGTCCATCCCACCCTGCGCCGCATCGGCGCCGAACTCCTCGTGGACGGCGTCAAGGTGCGCCCCGGCCACCCCATGCTGCTGGCCCGCATCACGGAGACCCAGCACCTCGTCGGGCTGCCGGGCAACCCGCTCGCCGCCGTCTCCGGACTGCTGACGCTCGCCGAGCCGCTGCTGCGGACCCTCGCCGCCCGCCCGGCCCCGGAGCCGTACACGCTGCCGCTCAGGGACGCCGTGCACGGGCACCCGCACGACACCCGGCTCGTGCCCGTCGTCCTGCGCGGCGATGAGGCCGTGCCGCTGCACTACAACGGCCCGGCCATGCTGCGCGGCATCGCGGCGGCCGACGCGCTGGCCGTCGTGCCCCCGGGCGGCGCCCGCCCGGGGCAGGAGGCGGAACTGCTTGACCTGCCCTGGGCGTCCGCGGGGATCGGGGTGTGTTTCACGTGAAACTTCCGGGCCAGGACGCGATCGCCCGCCAGGCGGACGAGCATCTGGTGACCCATCGGGTGAAACTCCCCAAGAAAGTGGTGGAGCACCCGATCCGCCAGGTCCTCAAACGGCTCTCCATGGCGCTGGTGGTCCTCGTCGCCACCGCGCTGATCGTCTACGCCGACCGTGACGGATACAACGACAACGCGGGCGGGGGCATCACCCTCCTCGACGCCTTCTACTACGCGACCGTCACCCTTTCCACCACGGGCTACGGTGACATCACCCCCGCCAGTGACGCCGCCCGGCTCACGAACATCCTCGTCGTCACGCCCCTGCGCGTGCTGTTCCTGATCATCCTGGTCGGCACCACCCTCGAAGCCCTCACCGAACGCACGCGGGAGGAGTGGCGACTGACCCGTTGGAGGTCCACCTTGCGTGATCACACCGTCGTCGTCGGCTTCGGCACGAAGGGCAGGTCGGCGATCCGGACCGTCTGCGCCACGGGTCTGAAGAAGGAACAGGTCGTCGTGGTCGATCCCAGTTCCAAAGTGATCGACGCCGCGACCGCCGAGGGCTACACGGGCATCGTCGGGGACGCGACCCGCAGCGAGGTGCTGAAGCGCGCCGAGGTACACAAGGCGCGTCAGATCATCATCGCGACCCAGCGCGACGACACGGCGGTGCTGGTGACGCTGACGGCCCGGCAGCTCAACCGCGGGGCGAAGATCGTGGCCACGGTGCGGGAGGAGGAGAACGCGCCGCTGCTCAAGCAGTCCGGCGCCGACGCGGTCATCACCAGCGCCAGCGCCGCCGGCCGTCTGCTCGGTCTGTCCGTGCTCAGCCCCTCCGCCGGCATGGTGATGGAGGACCTCATCCAGCAGGGCAGCGGGCTTGATCTCGTCGAACGGCCGGTCGTCAAGGCCGAGGTGGGCAAGAAGCCGCGCGAGGTCGCCGACCTGGTGGTCAGTGTCATACGCGGCCACCGGGTGCTCGGCTACGACGATCCGGCCATCGGGACGCTGGAGCTGACCGACCGGCTCATCACGATCGTGCGGAAGACACCGGCCACACAAGTCGCCCCCGACATCCGGCCGATGCCGCCGATGCCCCGCAACTGACCGAGCCCTACTTCCGGTTGTACAGCCGCATCGTGATCGGCCCGAAGACCAGCACGAACAGTCCGGCCCAGCCCAGCGACCAGGCGACCTCGTCGGCCGGCCAGTCCCCGCCCATCAGGCCGCGCACCGCCGAGGCCAGATGGGTGATGGGGCTGTTGTTCACGAAGGCCTGGAGCCAGCCCGGCATGGTCGTCGGGTCGACGAACACGTTGGACAGGAAGGTGAGCGGGAAGATCACCATCATGCTGACGCCCATCACCGACTTCTCGGTGCGCAGCATCAGCCCGAACATCGTCCAGATCCACGAGAAGGCGAACGAGAAGAGCACCAGCAGGGCGATCCCAGCGAGCATACCGCCGATCCCGCCGTCCGGCCGGTAGCCCAGGATGATGCCGACGGTGAGCATCACGACCGACGCGATCGTGTACCGCAGGGCGTCGCCGAGCAGATAGCCGACCATGGTCGACGGCCGCCAGATCGGCAGGGTGCGGAACCGGTCGAAGACGCCCTTCTCGATGTCCGTGTTGACCGAGACACCCGTGTACATCGTGATCATCACGACCGACATCACGAGGATGCCCGGCAGCAGGAACTGGATGTACTCCTTCGGCGAGCCGGCCAGCGCCCCGCCGAACAGGTACGTGTACATCAGCACCATCATGATCGGGAACGCCGTGACGTCGAAGAGCTGCTCCGGCACGTGCTTGATCTTGAGCATCGCCCGCCAGCCGAACGTCATCGAGGCCGACAAGGCGCTGGGCCGCGACGGCCGCTCCTTGGCGATGAGCAGCGCGGCGAGCGACTCGGTGCTGACCGGGGCGAGTTCCTTGGCCTCGGTGGTCGTCGTGGTGCTCATGCCGCCACCTCGTCCTTCGGGTCGTGGGAGTGGCCGGAGCCGGCCGAGCGGTCGGAGTCGTGCGTGTCGTGTCCGGTGAGGGCGAGGAACACCTCGTCCAGGCTGGGCTGGCCCAGCGAGAAGTTGTCGACGGTGATCCCGGCGCCGGCCAGCTCGTTCAGCGCGCGGGCCGCCTGCTGGGCCGCGGTGTCGTCGCTCGCCGCCGTACCGAGGCGGGCGGTCAGGGCCACCGGGTCGGGCTCCGGCTGCACCTGCGCGTCGAGGGTCCGGCGCAGCAGGTCGGCCGCGAGGCTCCGCTGGTCGGGATCTCGTAGCCGTAGATGGACGGACCCGGCGCCGACGGACGACTTCAGCTCGCCCTTGGTGCCCTCGGCGATCACTCTACCGCGGTCGATGACGGCGATCCGGGACGCCAGTTGGTCGGCCTCGTCCAGGTACTGCGTGGTCAGCAGCACGGTGGTGCCCTGGGCGACCACGGCCCGCACGATGTCCCACACCTGGTTGCGGCTGCGCGGATCGAGGCCGGTCGTCGGCTCGTCGAGGAACAGCAGGTCGGGGGTACTGAGGATGGAGGCGGCGATGTCGATCCGGCGCCGCATACCGCCCGAGTAGTGCTTGACCTGCTTCGCGGCGGCCTCCGTGAGCCCGAAGGCCTCCAGGAGCTGGGCGGCGCGGTCCCGGGCGGCCTTCTTGTGGTGGCCGAGCAGCCGGCCCAGCAGGACCAGGTTCTCGGTGCCGGTGAGGTCCTCGTCCACCGACGCGTACTGGCCGGTGAGGCTCACCCGGGCGCGCACCTCGTCCGCCTCGCGGACGACGTCGTGGCCGAAGACATGCGCTTGGCCGCCGTCCGGCCGCAGGAGTGTGGCGAGCATCTTCACGGTGGTGGTCTTGCCGGCGCCGTTCGGGCCGAGGACGCCGTAGACCGTGCCGGCGGGCACGGACAGGTCTACTCCGTCGACGGCCCTGGTCTCGCCGAACGTCTTCACCAGGCCCGCGGTCTCGATCGCCAGGCCGGACGTCTGCGTGCTCATGTTTCGGGTCCTTCCGAGTACGTGGGCTACGCATGAGGAGACCTTTACCGTCGCGCAAACTCATCGGTCCCGCACATGGATTTTCGCCAGAACCGGACCAATGACGTAGGGGGAGCCGCCCCAGGCAAGAAGGGGGACGGAGCGGACTCCGTCCGGCGACCGAGGACTACCGAGGAGTACCGTCCCTGTCATGCATGCGATCACGATTCCCGAACCTGGTGGGCCCGAGGCGCTGGTCTGGGACGAGGTCCCGGATCCCGTGCCCGGCGAGGGCGAGGTCCTGGTCGAGGTGACGGCCGGTGCCGTCAACCGGGCCGACATCCTGCAGCGGCAGGGCTTCTACGACCCGCCGCCCGGCACGCCCCCCTACCCCGGCCTGGAGTGCTCCGGGCGGATCGCCGAGATCGGCACCGGCGTCTCGGGCTGGAGCGTGGGCGACGAGGTGTGCGCGCTGCTCTCCGGTGGCGGTTACGCCGAGAAGGTGGTGGTCCCGGCCGGACAGCTGCTGCCCGTGCCCGAGGGCGTCGGCCTGCGGCAGGCCGCGGCACTGCCCGAGGTGACCTGCACCGTCTGGTCGAACGTCTTCATGATCGCCCATCTGCGCCCCGGCGAGACCCTCCTTGTGCACGGCGGCTCCAGCGGTATCGGCACCATGGCGATCCAGCTGGCCAAGGCCGTCGGTGCCAGGGTCGCCGTCACGGCGGGCACCCAGGAGAAGCTGGACCGGTGCGCCGAACTGGGCGCCGACATCCTGGTCAACTACCGCGAGCAGGACTTCGTCGAAGAGATCAGGAAGGCCACGGACGGCGCCGGTGCCGACGTCATCCTCGACAACATGGGCGCCAAGTACCTGGAGCGCAACGTCAAGGCCCTCGCCGTCAACGGCCGGCTGGCGATCATCGGTATGCAGGGCGGCGTCAAGAGCGAGCTGAACATCGGCGCTCTACTCGCCAAGCGCGGCGCGATCAGCGCGACGTCCCTGCGGGCCCGGCCGCTGGAGGAGAAGGCAGCCATCGTCGCGGCCGTGCGCGAACACGTCTGGCCCCTGTTCACCGGCGGCCACCTGCGCCCGGTCATCGACCGCGAACTCCCCATGCGGGACGCCGCCACCGCCCACCGGGTCGTGGAGGACAGCGGCCACATCGGCAAGGTACTGCTGATCGCCCCGCAGGGTGTCTGAAGCGGGCCTCGGACAGGGCGCGATGCGAGGCTGCTAAAGCCCCCAGGCGCGTCCGCAGCCGGGGGTGCTCGCACGGGCCTCAGGCGCGGATCAGCCGGGGGTGCTTGAACGGGCCTCAGGCGCGGTGCAGCCGGGGGCGCTTGAAACAGCTCCAAGGAGCGCTAGCAGCCTGGAGCGTCCGCAGCCGGAGGGTGCTTGAACGGGCCTGAAGCGCGGTGCAGCCCGAGGGCGCTTGAGCGGGCCTCAGGCGCCTCCGCGGCCGGAGGGTGCTGGAGCCGCACCCAAGGGCGCCCCCAGCCGGAGGGTGCTTGAACGGGCCTGAAGCGCGGTGCAGCCCGAGGGCGCTTGAGCGGGCCTCAGGCGCCTCCGCGGCCGGAGGGTGCTGGAGCCGCACCCAAGGGCGCCCCCAGCCGAAGGGCGCTTGAAACGGCCCCTGGACCCGGTGCGGCCCGAGGGTGCTTGAAACGGCCCAGGCGCGTTCGTAGCCGCAGGGTGTCTGAAACGGGCTTAAGACGGGGCGGAGCCCGGGGCGCTTGAAACGGCTCCATGCGCGGCGCAGCCCTACGGTGCTTGAAGTCGGCCCAGGCGTGACGCGGCCGCAGGGGCGCAGGAAAAGGCCCGGGATGTGGCCGGCCGCGTGCCCTACGCGCGTCGCAGTCTGAGGCCGACGAATGCCAGGCCCAGCCCGAGTCCGATCAGCAATAGCCCGCTGCCCAGCGGCACGATCCGCAGTACAGGACCGGCAGGGCGTTCGGACTGTGCCGCGGCCTCGCGCACGGGCGGCTCCGTCGGTGCGGAGGGCACGGGGACGGCCTCCTGGGATGCCTCGGGCACGGCGGTGGCCTCACGAGCCTCACGAGCTTCCCGCTCCTCCTCGGCCTCCTCCGGCCGCCCCGGCCGCTCCCGCCCCTCACCGGCCCGGCTCCCGGCCCGCGAGGGCTCCCCGGGCGCGGCCGGGGCGGAGCGTACGGCAACGACCCCGGCCTCGTCGCCGTACACGAGGACAGAGCCGTACGCGCGGACAGAGGGGACGGAGAGGACAGAGGGGACGGAGAGGACAGAGGGGATGGAGAGGACAGAGGGGACAGAACCGTGGGCCTGAGCAGAACCGCAGGGTGAGGCGACCGCACCCGCCCCCAAGGCGACCACCAGTACGGTCGCCCGCAGTGCGCGTAGCGATGGAGTCACGTTGGTGACCCCTTCCCGCCGTGCCCGGTAGGGCAATTTCGGCAAGTTCGGTCATTTCGGAGCAATCAGCCTCACATTCCCCCGGACATCCGGCATTCCGGGTTCGGCCGACGGGCGGAATCGGCGCACAATCCGGTTATGTCGATACGTCACGGGCTGCTGGCGGTCCTGGCGGCCGGCCCCCGCTACGGCTCACGCCTGCGCACGGACTTCGAGGCCCGCACCGGCGGGGCCTGGCCGCTGAACATCGGGCAGGTCTACACGACGCTGGGCCGCCTGGAACGGGACGGGCTGGTGGCCCAGGAGGGCGTCGACGAGGCGGGACGGGCGCTGTACGCGCTCACCGAGGCGGGCCGGGCCGAGCTGCGCGCCTGGTACGCCCGCCCCGTGGAACGGGTCGGCCCGCCACGCGACGAGCCGGCCATCAAGCTCGTGATGGCGGTCGGAGCGGACGGCGTCGACGTGCGGGAGGTCGTCGAGGCCCAGCGCCGGCACGTGGCGCAGGCGCTCCACGACCTCGTGCGGCAGCGGGCCGAGGCCCTGGCCCGCGGGCCAGGGCACCCGCGGGAGATGGCCCGGCTGCTCGTCCTGGAGCGGCTCGTCTTCCAGGCCGAGGCCGAGGTCCGGTGGCTGGACCACTGCGAGGCCCGTCTGCTGCGTCTCACCCGTGAGGCGGAACCACCCTCCGGGGAGCAACCCGGGGACTGACCGATACGTCTGTCGAAACAGGGTGGATCAGCTTCCCGTGGGGGCACCACGGAGGTGAGGTGCAGGCGTGCGAGAGAATGGCGACATGGAGATGCCGAGAAACGAACGGTCGCCGGAGAGCCCGCAGATCCTGGTCGTGGGCCAGGACGGGATGGCGCTCGGTGGCGGCAGCGGAGACGAGGACTCCCGCGAGATCCCGGTCACGGAACAGGTGGAGCAGCCCGCCAAGGTCATGCGGATCGGCAGCATGATCAAGCAGCTGCTCGAAGAAGTGCGCGTGGCGCCCCTGGACGAGGCCAGCCGGGTCCGGCTCAAGGAGATCCACGCCAGCTCGGTGAAGGAGCTGGAGGACGGTCTGGCGCCCGAGCTGGTCGAGGAGCTGGAGCGGCTCTCCCTGCCCTTCACGGACGAGACGACCCCCAGCGACGCGGAACTGCGCATCGCGCAGGCCCAGCTGGTCGGCTGGCTCGAGGGACTCTTCCACGGGATCCAGACGACGCTGTTCGCCCAGCAGATGGCGGCCCGCGCCCAGCTGGAGCAGATGCGCCGCGCCCTCCCGCCGGGCGTGGGCCACGAGGGCCTCGACGACCAGCACCCAGGAGGCCGTTCGGGCGGGCCGTACTTGTAGGCCCCCGGCCCCGACCTCCCCAAGCGAAAGGGCCCCGCGGCCGAAGCCGCAGGGCCCTTCCTCATGTCCGGGGTGTCAGGACGGCGGGTTGCCCGTCGAGACGTTGAGCTCGATGACCGGCATGTCGTCCGGGTCGACATCGGTGCCCTTGGACGGGAACTGGTTCATGACCGTGCCCTGGCCGTAGGTGTTCTCGTCCACGTTCTTGGTGCTGACCTGCCAGCCGGCCGCCTGGGCACAGGTTTTGACGGACGTGATGTTCATGAACTTGAAGTCCGGGATCTGGATCTTGTCGGGGTCGTTGTACGACTCCTCCGGCTCCGTGCACTCCTCGGAGTCGATCGTCTTCGACGGGTCCGGCCCGCGGTAACCGGGCTTCTTGGCCGCCGAGGCCGAGGCGCTCGCGCTGCTGCCCCCGCCGCCCTTGACGTCCTCGCCGCCGCCGTTCATCAGCAGGGCCGCGACCAGCCCGCCGACCGCCACGACGGCCACGACGACGGAGCCGATGATCACCGGCTTGTTGCTCTTGCCACCGCCCTGGGAGGCGGGCGCGGTCTGGGGCGTGAGGTTGTACGGCGGCGGGGTCGAAGGGCCTGGCTGCGGGGAGTACGCGGCCGGGTTCGGCGTCTGGTAGCCGCCCTGCTGCGGATAGCCGTACGCCGGGGACTGCGCCGACGGGGCGGGGGCGCCGTACGGGTTCGGGGGCGGGGTCGGCTGGTACGGCGTCTGGACCTGGCCCGAGACGGCCGGGGGCGCCTGGTCGACCGGCGGGAACACGGCCGAGCCGACGCCCGCGCCGCTCGGCGCCTGCGTGCCCGGGACGATGCTCGGCGGGGCGGCGTGGAAGGACGCCGCCACGCGCAGGCACTCGTCGCGCATGGCCTCGGAGCTGGGGAAACGCTCGTTCGGATTCTTCTTCAGCGCCCGGGCGATCAGCGCGTCCACGGCCGGCGGCAGCGCGCGGTTGATCGTGGACGGAACCGGCGGCTCCTCCTGGACGTGTGCATACGCGATGGCCAGCGGCGAGTCCGCCTCGAACGGCAGCCGCCCGGTGACCAGTTGGAACAGCATGATGCCGACCGAGTACAGGTCGGAGCGGGCGTCCACGCCGCGGCCGAGGGCCTGTTCCGGCGAGAGGTACTGCGGGGTGCCGACGACCATGCCGGTCTGCGTCATCGACGTCACACCGGACTGCATGGCGCGGGCGATGCCGAAGTCCATGACCTTGACCACACCGCGCTTGGTCATCATCACGTTGCCCGGCTTGATGTCGCGGTGGACCAGGCCCATCTCGTGGCTGATCTCCAGCGCGGCCAGCACGTCCGCGGTGATCTTCAGTGCCTTGTCGGCGGGCATCGCGCCCTGCTGCCGTACGTCCTCGTCGAGGACCGAGCCGAGCGGGCGGCCCTCGACGTACTCCATGACGATGTACGGCGTCGTCATGGAGTCGAGGGTGTCCTCGCCGGTGTCGAAGACCGAGACGATGTTGGTGTGCGTGAGCTTGGCCACGGACTGGGCCTCGCGGCGGAACCGCTCGCGGAAGGCCTGCTCCCGGCCGAGCTCGGTGTGAAGTGTCTTGATCGCGACCTGCCGGTCGAGCACGCTGTCGTACGCGAGGTGCACCGAGGCCATGCCGCCCTGGCCGAGGAGGTCACGCAGCTGATAGCGGCCACTGGCGAGCGCCCGCCCCGTGTACTGCCCCTGTGCGCCGTCCTGGCTCATGTTCCGTGTCCCCCGTGGCTCCCCGAGGAGCTGCCGACTGCCGCTGATCCGTCTGATCCGCCGTTGATCCAAACCGCCATTCCCGGCCAAGTCTGCCCCAGGGCACGGACACGTCAAGCTCGGTGCCCGTTCCGTGACCGTACGCGAAAGAAGCGTCGCGGAAGCGTTACCGGGGGTGTGCGGCCGCTACACAGAATTTGCACGAGAGTGCTGAGTAAAGGTTTCATGGCGCGTCCGTCCCGTGCCGGCCCTGGCACCCGTCTCGGACCGGCGCCTTGCGCGGAGGCTGTAGCGTGGCCGACGGAGACCGTAACAACACCGCGCGCACCGCGGGCAGAAACGACGGCGAGGACTGATGGCACAGCAGCAGCGCGCTCAGGGCCCGTCCGAACCCGAGGCGACTGGCGGCGGCATGTCGGACGCGCCGGAGGCCTGGGGTAACGGCGGGTTGGTCGGGGACGGCCGGTACCGGCTGACCCACAGACTCGGCCGGGGCGGCATGGCCGAGGTGTTCGCAGCCGAGGACGTCCGCCTCGGGCGCACCGTCGCCGTCAAGCTGCTCCGCTCCGACCTCGCCGAGGACCCGGTGTCCAAGGCGCGCTTCACGCGCGAGGCCCAGTCGGTGGCCGGCCTCAACCACCACGCGATCGTCGCCGTGTACGACTCCGGCGAGGACATCGTCGGCGGTCAGCCGCTCCCCTACATCGTCATGGAGCTGGTCGAGGGCCGCACCATCCGCGATCTGCTGCTGAACGCCGAGGCGCCGGGCCCCGAACAGGCCCTGATCATCGTCTCGGGCGTCCTGGAGGCGCTCGCCTACTCGCACCAGCACGGCATCGTGCACCGCGACATCAAGCCCGCCAACGTCATCATCACGCACAACGGCGCTGTGAAGGTGATGGACTTCGGCATCGCCCGCGCCCTGCACGGCGCGCAGTCCACCATGACGCAGACCGGCATGGTCATGGGCACCCCCCAGTACCTGTCCCCGGAGCAGGCGCTCGGCAAGGCCGTCGACCACCGCTCCGACCTGTATGCCACGGGCTGCCTGCTCTACGAACTCCTCTCGCTGCGCCCGCCGTTCACCGGCGAGACCCCGCTGTCGGTCGTCTACCAGCACGTCCAGGACATCCCGACGCCGCCGTCCGAAGCCTCCGACGTCTGCCCGCCGGAGCTGGACGGCATGGTCATGCGCTCCCTCGCCAAGGAGCCCGACGACCGTTTCCAGACGGCCGAGGAGATGCGCGGGCTGGTCCAGTACGCGCTCCAGATGCTCTACGACCAGGGCGGCCACACCGGCACCTGGAACACCGGCCCGGTCGACATGCACGAGGGCCGGCACACCCCGTCCGGCGGCTTCGCCCACACGGCTGTGATGGGCCACCCCGGCGATGTCTCCGGCACCGCTCAGATTCCCTCGCCGATACTTCCCTCCGGCTACGGCGGCGGGGACGAAGGCGGCTTCGAGGGCCGGGGCAACAAGGGCAGCGGCCGGGGCAAGCTGTGGATCCTCGCCGTCCTCGCGGTGATCGCCGTGGTCGCGGGTGTCGCCCTGGCGTTGCAGAACACCGGCGGCGGCTCGAAGAGTCCCACCGACAACAAGAAGTCGCCGACCACCTCGCAGACGGAAGAGAAGAAGACGCCGAGCGAGACGCCGAGCGACGAGGTGACGGACGAGCCGACCGACACGTCGACGGACGACGGCACCGGCACGAGTTCCGGCGGCGGCGAATGGACGCCGTCGTACACCCCGTCCTACACGCAGTCCCAGAGCGCTCCCGAGACGCCCACGGACCAGCCGACGGACCAGCCGACCAGCGCGGAGCCGACCGGCGAGCCGACGGGCGAGGAGCCCACGGACCCGGAGACGCCTCCGGATGAGGAGACGGGCGGTGCCGACGGGGGCGCCACGGGCAGCGTCATCGGAGGCGCGGGCGGCGGCTGACCGACGGCCCTCGAACAACCGAACAGGAACACGCCACGCGCGCGTGGGACCCGGAAACGGGCCCCACGCGCGCGTGCCGTTTCGCCGCGCCGACAGATTGGCTCTTCCCGTGACCTGGGTCACCGGGTTAACGTGCGGTTGCTCCGGCCTCCTGCAAGGCTGTGACCAGGGCCCCTTCCCAGCCTTCCCGATTTACTTGGAAATCCAAGCAAAATCGCAGGTCAGATGGGGTTACACAGAAATGTGGAGCACTGGGTAACGTGCTTGTTGCAGGGCGCTCGCCGGGGCACCTGTCACGCCTGTTCCCGGCCGAGTGGCACCCACCCCGTGCCCCGGTGGCCGAGAACAGGTGAGCCGCACTGGCCTACCGGCAACCCCGGGGGCCGGACCGACGGAGGAGCACACGTGACCGTGGAGAGCACTGCCGCGCGCACATCGCGACGCAGCGCCGGAAGCAAGGCCGGCACCACCGGCACCAAGGGCACCGCCCGCACGCCTGCGAAGAAGGCAGCCGCGAAGAAGGCCGCCGAACCCCAGCTCGTGCAGTTGCTGACGCCCGAGGGCAAGCGCGTCAAGAACGCCGAGTACGACAAGTACGTCGCCGGTGTCACCCCGGAAGAGCTCCGCGGCCTGTACCGCGACATGGTGCTCACCCGCCGCTTCGACGCCGAGGCCACCTCCCTGCAGCGCCAGGGCGAGCTGGGCCTGTGGGCCTCGCTGCTCGGCCAGGAGGCTGCCCAGATCGGCTCGGGCCGGGCCCTGCGCGACGACGACTACGTCTTCCCCACCTACCGCGAGCACGGCGTCGCCTGGTGCCGCGGGGTGGACCCGACCAACCTGCTCGGCATGTTCCGCGGTGTGAACAACGGCGGCTGGGACCCGAACAGCAACAACTTCCAGCTCTACACGATCGTCATCGGCTCCCAGACGCTGCACGCCACCGGCTACGCGATGGGCGTCGCCAAAGACGGTGCCGACAGCGCGGTGATCGCCTACTTCGGCGACGGCGCCTCCAGCCAGGGCGACGTGGCCGAGTCGTTCACCTTCTCCGCGGTCTACAACGCCCCGGTCGTGTTCTTCTGCCAGAACAACCAGTGGGCCATCTCCGAGCCGACCGAGAAGCAGTCCCGCGTCCCGATCTACCAGCGCGCGCAGGGCTACGGCTTCCCGGGCGTACGGGTGGACGGCAACGACGTGCTCGCCTGCCTCGCGGTCACCCGCTGGGCCCTGGAGCGGGCCCGTGCCGGCGAGGGCCCGACCCTCGTCGAGGCGTTCACCTACCGCATGGGCGCCCACACCACCTCCGACGACCCGAGCCGCTACCGCGGCGACGAGGAGCGCCAGGCCTGGGAGGCCAAGGACCCGATCCTGCGCCTTCGCCGGTTCCTGGAGACCTCAAACCACGCGGACGAGGGATTCTTCGAGGAACTGGAGGCCGAGTCCGAGGCGTTGGGCAAACGAGTGCGCGAGGCGGTCCGTGCCATGCCGGACCCGGACCACTTCGCGATCTTCGAGAACGTCTACGCGGACGGACACGCGCTCGTCGACGAGGAGCGCGCCCAGTTCGCCGCGTACCAGGCGGCGTTCGCCGATGAGGGGGGCAACTGACATGGCCGACAAGATGGCACTCGCCAAGGCGATCAACGAGTCGCTGCGCCACGCCCTGGAGTCCGACCCCAAGGTCCTGATCATGGGCGAGGACGTCGGCAAGCTCGGCGGCGTCTTCCGGGTGACGGACGGTCTGCAGAAGGACTTCGGCGAGAGCCGCGTCATCGACACCCCGCTGGCCGAGTCGGGCATCGTCGGCACGGCGATCGGCCTGGCCCTGCGCGGCTACCGCCCGGTGGTGGAGATCCAGTTCGACGGCTTCGTCTTCCCCGCGTACGACCAGATCGTCACACAGCTCGCGAAGATGCACGCCCGCTCCCTGGGCAAGGTCAAGCTCCCGGTCGTCGTGCGCATCCCGTACGGCGGCGGCATCGGCGCGGTGGAGCACCACTCGGAGTCCCCCGAGGCGCTCTTCGCGCACGTCTCGGGCCTGAAGATCGTCAGCCCGTCCAACTCCTCGGACGCGTACTGGATGATGCAGCAGGCCATCCAGAGCGACGACCCGGTGATCTTCTTCGAGCCCAAGCGCCGCTACTGGGACAAGGCCGAGGTCAACACGGAGGCGATCCCGGGCCCGCTGCACAAGGCCCAGGTGGTCCGCGAGGGCACCGACCTCACCCTCGCCGCCTACGGCCCGATGGTGAAGCTCTGCCAGGAGGTCGCGGACGCGGCCGCCGAGGAGGGCAGGAACCTGGAGGTCCTGGACCTGCGCTCGGTCTCCCCGCTCGACTTCGACTCGGTCCAGGCGTCGGTGGAGAAGACACGCCGGCTGATCGTGGTCCACGAGGCCCCGGTGTTCTTCGGCTCGGGCGCGGAGATCGCCGCGCGGATCACCGAGCGCTGCTTCTATCACCTGGAGGCCCCGGTGCTCCGCGTCGGCGGCTACCACGCGCCGTACCCGCCGGCCCGCCTGGAGGAGGAGTACCTGCCGAACCTGGACCGGGTGCTGGATGCCGTCGACCGCTCGCTGGCGTACTGAGGAGAGGGTCGTGACGACGATGACGGAAGCGTCCGTACGCGAGTTCAAGATGCCGGACGTGGGTGAGGGGCTCACCGAGGCCGAGATCCTCAAGTGGTTCGTCCAGCCCGGCGACACGGTCACCGACGGCCAGGTGGTGTGCGAGGTCGAGACGGCGAAGGCGGCCGTCGAGCTGCCCATCCCGTACGACGGCGTGGTCAGGGATCTGCACTTCCCCGAGGGCACCACGGTCGACGTGGGCACGTCGATCATCGCGGTCGACGTGAGCGGAGGGGCCGCGCCCGAGCCCGCGCCCGCCGCCGAGCGGCCCGCGGTGTCCCGGCCCGCGGAGGAGCCGAAGGCGGAGGGCTCGGGCCGCCAGCCGGTCCTGGTCGGCTACGGGGTGGCGACCTCGTCCACCCGCCGGCGCCCCCGCAAGGGCCCGGAGGTCCCGGTCCAGCAGGCCTCGACCGCGATCCAGACCGAGCTGAACGGCCATGGAGCGGCGCCCTCGGCCGCCCCCGCCGTCAAGGAACGCCCGCTGGCCAAGCCCCCGGTCCGTAAGCTGGCCAAGGACCTGGGCGTCGACCTGACGACGGTCGTCCCGACCGGCCCGGACGGCATCATCACCCGCGAGGACGTGCACGCGGCGGTGGCCCAGCCGCAGGTGCCGCAGCCCGCGGCCCCCGTGGCCGCCGCCCCGGTACCCGCGCCGGCGGCGGTGTCGTACGACACCACCCGCGAGACCCGCATCCCGATCAAGGGCGTCCGCAAGGCGACGGCGGCGGCGATGGTGGGCTCGGCGTTCACGGCGCCGCACGTCACGGAGTTCGTGACGGTCGACGTGACGCGCACGATGAAGCTGGTCGAGGAGCTGAAGGAGGACAAGGAGTTCGCGGGCCTGCGCGTGAACCCCCTCCTGCTGATCGCCAAGGCCCTGCTCGTCGCGATCAGGCGCAACCCGGACGTCAACGCGTCCTGGGACGAGGCCGCCCAGGAGATCGTGGTCAAGCACTACGTGAACCTGGGTATCGCGGCCGCGACCCCGCGTGGCCTGATCGTCCCGAACATCAAGGACGCCCACGCCAAGACACTGCCGCAGCTGGCCGAGTCGCTGGGCGAGCTGGTGTCGACCGCCAGGGACGGCAAGACGTCCCCGGCGGCCATGCAGAACGGCACGGTGACGATCACCAACGTCGGTGTCTTCGGCGTCGACACGGGCACGCCGATCCTCAACCCCGGCGAGTCCGCGATCCTCGCGGTCGGCGCGATCAAGCTCCAGCCGTGGGTCCACAAGGGCAAGGTGAAGCCCCGCCAGGTCACCACCCTGGCCCTGTCCTTCGACCACCGGCTGGTCGACGGTGAGCTGGGCTCGAAGGTCCTGGCGGACGTGGCGGCGATCCTGGAGCAGCCGAAGCGTCTGATCACCTGGGCGTGAGCCGGCCGCGGCGGCCCCCTGCCCTCGGGCGGGGGGCCGCCGGCGTCTGCCCGGAGGGTTAACCGGCCGTACGCCGAAGAGCACAAGAAGCTCCTCGGATCCGCCCAAGTACCCCACAGTAAGCGGTTTAGCCGGACATACGATCACTCTTCATGCGCGACGCAATGGTGCTCAAGGCCCAGAGGTTCGTGAACTCCGTCTACGGCAGCCGTATCGGCAGGACCGTGGAGGAGACCGGCGAGGCCGACTGGGCCACCATGTACGCCCTGACCCGTGCTCTGCAGTACGAGCTGGGCATCACGGCACTGTCCGACAGCTTCGGACCCACCACGCTCTCCACACTGACCGCCAAGTACCCCGAGCTCGACGCGGACACCGTCCCCTCGCCCGACTTCTGCCGCGTCATCCAGGCCGGGCTGTACTGCAAGGGGTACGACGGCGGCGACCTGGACGGCACGTACGGCGCGCGGACCCGGGCGGCCGTCACGAGGCTGAAGACGGACATGGGTGTCGAACAGGCCCTCCCCGGCGCCGGTCTGACGCCCAAGGTGTTCAAGGCGCTGCTGACGATGGACGAGTACGTCCTCGGCACCTCCGGCACCCGGCAGGTCCGTGATGTGCAGCGGTGGCTCAACGGCCGGTACATCGGCCGCCAGGACTTCTTCGTCGGTGCCTGCGACGGGCACGTGTCCCGGGACACGGCCAGGGCGCTGGTCCTCGGGGTGCAGTACGAACTCGGCATGGCGGACGGCACCGCCAACGGCAACTTCGGGCCCGGCACCCAGTCGGCCCTGAGGTCGCACGCCGTACGGCAGGGCGACAAGGGCGTCTACGTCCAGCTGTTCTCGGCCGGGATGGTCGTCAACCGGCGGCCCGTCGCCCTCACCGACACCTTCGACTCCTACCTCGCCGCCGCCGTCCGGGCGTTCCAGACCTTCGTCGCCCTCCCGGCCACGGGCGACGGCGACTTCTCCACCTTCGCCTCCCTCCTGGCGTCCTACGGCGACCAGTCGCGGCAGGGGAAGGCCTGCGACACGATCGCGAAGGTCACCCCGGAGCGCGCGGCGACGCTCAAGGCGGCGGGCATCACCTACGTCGGCCGCTACCTCACCAACCCGAGCGCCACGTCCCTGCCGGAGAAGGCCATCCAGCCGGGCGAGCTCACCACCATCGCCCAGCAGAGCCTGCGCTGCTTCCCGATCTACCAGACCGTCAACAACGACGCCTCGGACTTCGACTACGTCGCCGGGCGGACGGCCGGGTACGCGGCGGTCAACGCCGCCCTGGACCACGGGTTCAGAAAGGGCACGCGGATCTTCTTCGCCGTCGACTTCGACGCGATCGACGCCGAGATCACCGCGAACGTCCTGCCCCACTTCAAGGGCATCAAGGAGGCGATGGCGGACTCCGGCCACCCCTACGAGATCGGCGTCTACGGCTCCCGCAACGTCTGCGCACAGGTCGGCGCGGCCGGCTGCTCGACAGCGAGCTTCGTGGCCGACATGTCGCCGGGCTTCGACGGCAACGCCGGGCGCCCGCTGCCGGGCGACTGGGCCTACGACCAGTTCGTCATCCGCACCCTCGGCTCGGGCGACGGGCAACTCGAGGTGGACGTCGACATCGCCTCCGGACGGGACACCGGGCAGGGCGCGTTCGACCGGCCCCGGCCCGCCGTCCCGGACGTCGCCTTCGACGCACGCCAGGTGCCCGCGCTGCGGGCCGACCTCTCGCGCTACATGCGGTCGATCGGGCGTCCGGACCTGGGCGGCATCGGGAGCGACGCGCGGCTCTACACCAACTCCCAGGCCGTCGGGGCGATCCAGGACCAGGACGAGCTGATCACCGAGCTGTCGCACACGTACACGATGCGCAAGGCGCTGATCCAGACGGCCGTCTACTGGGCCATGCGCGACTACAGCCTCGCCGGCCAGGCCACCGACCAGCAGGTCGCCGACCACCACCTCACGGGCTCCGGCTCCGTCAGGGACTCGCCCACCGGCATCGGCGAGATCAGCGCGACCGACGCCATCCAGGCCTGGAACCACTGCATCGGCTGGGGCTACACCACCGGCGACCGCCGCGACCCGGGCAAGGACGCCGACCTCTGGTCGGTGTGGCAGCGGCTGAACAAGGACAACGCGTTCAGCGTGCGCACCGCGGCGCTGATCCATCTGTGGGGCGTGCGCGGCAGGCCGGGCGGCCAACTGCCACCCGGTGACCGTGTCACCACCCCGCGGTCCATGCGCCTGGACCTCGCCGAGTTCGAGATCACCGAACTCCTGCGCCGCTACCGGGCCTGGGACCCCGACGTGGAGGCCCAGACGCACCAGAGCCTGGCCGTCTACCAGATCTTCGAGAAGTACAACAGCATCGTCCGCAACGCGTGAATCGCCGGAATGAGAGCCCGTTGAACCTCAACCTCCCCCAGATCCCCCGCATCACCCGCAGACGGTCCGGGCCGGGCGCGGCGCACCGCCGCGGTCTGTCCCGCCGTGCCCTGCTCAGCCGTCTCGCCGCCGTCGGCGGTGCCGTGGGCGTCGCGGCCCTGCCCGTCTCGCACTTCCTGTCCCAGGCGTACGCCGACGCGCACAACCCCATCCCGGCCCGCGTACGGGACGCTCTGCGCAGCGCACAGGACCGGACCCGGCGCGTGCAGGCCGGTTCGCGCTCCCACAACGGCTGGGAGATGGAGAACGTCGCCGACGACGGCGGCACCGTCTACACCCGGCCCGTCCCCGGCACTCCCCTCAAGGGCGTCGCCGTGCGCATGGGCGACGTGGAGACCGTCCTCGTCCACCTGGTGCGCCGGTTCCACTACGAGGTCGACGCCCTGCGCCGGGACGACGTCGTCGGCTGGCACGACCCGTCCGGGGTCGGCAAGGGCCGGCCGGAGTCCAACCTGGCGTCCGGCACGGCGGTACGGATCCGGCCGGGCTTCTACCCGAGCGGAGCCCGGGGCGGCTTCTACCCGCAGCAGGAGGTCGTGATCCGCGACATCCTCGCCGAGCTCGACGGCGTCGTCCGCTGGGGCGGCGACGACCGTACGCCCGACGAGTCGCTGTTCTCCGTCGACGTACGGCCAGGCGACCAGCGGCTGGCCCGGGTCGCGGCGCGGATCCGCGGCTGGCAGCTGGAGCCGGGAGCCGGGGCGGGCTCGCCCGTGAACGTGCTGGCCGGAGGGCGACGCAAGGCGGCCCGGGCGCTGGAGCGCCGCCAGCGGACGGCCGCCTGAGTTCCTGGGACAAGCGAGAGGGGGCTCACCGCCGTCGGCGGTGAGCCCCCTTCGTGGTGCCTGTTCTGACCCTGTCCTACTTGGCGAAGCCGTAGTTGAGCAGCTTCGTCGCGTCCGACTTCCGCGTGGCGGGGTCGGTCGAGGCGAGGACCGTGCCGATGACCGTCTTGCCGTTCCGTGTGGCCGCGAAGACCAGGCAGGCCTTCGCCTCCGGACCGGAACCGGTCTTCACACCGATCGCGCCGCTGTAGCTCGAGAGGAGCGGGTTGGTGTTCTCCCACGGAGCCATCGTCCGGGTGCCGCCGGACTTGGTGGTCGTCTTCGCCGTGTACTTCTTCGTCTTGACGACCGTGCGGAACAGGGAGTTCTTCATGGCGCTGCTGGCGAGCTTCGTCAGGTCGCGCGGCGTGGAGTAGTTCTGGCCCTTGCCGATGCCGTCGAACGAGTCGAAGTTGGTGTTCTTCAGACCCAGGCTCTTGGCGGTGGAGTTCATCTTGCCGATGAACGACTTCACGCGCGCCGCCCGCGTCGAGCCCGAGCCGAACTTGTCGGCGAGGGCGTACGCGGCGTCGCAGCCGGACGGCAGCATCAGCCCGTACAGCAGCTGGCGGACGGTGACCTTGTCGCCGACGATCAACTTGGCGTTCGACGCCCAGTTGTTGTCGACGATGTAATCGCTGTACGCCTTCTGGACCGTGACCTTGCTGTCCAGGTTGAGGTTCGACTGCTTCAGCACCACCAGGGCGGTCATGATCTTGGTGGTCGAGCCGGTGGAGCGACGCGTGTCGGCAGCCTTGGTGTAGAGCGACTTGCCGGTCGCGTTGTTCATCACGTAGCCGCCCTTGGCGGCGATCGTGGGCGCCGTGGCGGCCTGCGCCGGCGCAACGGTGAGGGCTCCGGTCGCGAGCATGGCGCCGGTGGTCACGGCGACGGCCGCGGCTCTACGGAGACGGGTGCCCTTAATGCCGGTTATCAAGTGAAATACCCCGATTGCGTTGAATGCCCCAGGCGTGCGGCAGAATTGAGGACGAGGGGAAGGGAGCCGCACGTGTCTGACTCGTAACTAGCACAGTTGGTTGTGCCGTTGCCGAGGGGGACCCGCCCTTTGCCACAGACGTGTGACATTTGAGTCCGCATCCTGGACGGATGCATCCATGCGTACCTGTTGTATCTATGCTGTCGGCATGACCCTGGCCGTGAAGACCCCTCCCGCCGCCGACCGCGTGTACACCCACGTCAAGCAGGGCGTCCTGGAGCGCCGCTACGAGGGCGGGACCCTGCTCACCGAGGGCGAACTCGCCGAGGCCGTCGGCGTATCCCGCACGCCGGTGCGCGAGGCGCTGCTCCGGCTGGAGGTCGAGGGGCTCATCAGGCTCTACCCGAAGAAGGGCGCCCTCGTGCTGCCCGTCTCCGCGCAGGAGATCGCCGACGTCGTGGAGACACGGCTGCTCGTCGAGGAGCACGCGGCGCGCAAGGCCGTCCCCGCGCACGCCGGGCTCATCGAGCGCCTCGAAGCGCTCCTCGCCCGGCAGAAGGAGCAGGCCGCCGCCGGAGACCTGGCCGCGGCCGCCGTCACCGACCGCTGCTTCCACGCCGAGATCGTCCGCAGCGGCGGCAACGAGATCCTCTCCCGCCTCTACGACCAGCTGCGCGACCGCCAACTGCGCATGGGTGTCGCCGTCATGCACTCCCACCCCGACCGGATCGCCAAGACCCTCGCCGAACACGAGGAGATCCTCGACGCGCTGCGCTCCGGGGACGCCGAGGCGGCCGTCGGGCTCGTCCACCGGCACGTCAGCTGGTTCTCGCACCTGGCCCGAGGGGAGATCCGATGAGCGCCGGCCTGCTGCCGGGCGATCCTCCGGGCGGCCGGCGGGCCCTGGCCGTCTGGGGCACAGGCGTCTCGGTCTACTTCGTCGCGGTCATCTTCCGCACGTCCCTGGGCGTGGCCGGCCTCGACGCCGCCGACCGCTTCCACGTCAACGCCTCGGCCCTGTCCACCTTCTCCATCCTCCAGCTGCTGGTCTACGCGGGCATGCAGATACCCGTCGGCCTGCTCGTGGACCGGCTCGGCACCAAGAAGGTGCTGGCGCTGGGGGCGGTGCTGTTCACGGCCGGACAGCTCGGCTTCGCGTTCTCCCCGTCGTACGGCATGGCGCTCGCCTCCCGGGCGCTGCTCGGCTGCGGTGACGCGCTGACGTTCATCAGCGTGCTGCGGCTGGGCACCCGGTGGTTCCCGGCCCGGCGCGGGCCGCTCGTCGCCCAGTTCGCGGGCCTGGTGGGCATGGCGGGCAACCTCGTCTCCACGCTCGTCCTGGCCCGGCTGCTGCACGGCATCGGCTGGACGGCCGCGTTCGCCGGCAGCGCGGCCGCCGGGGCCGTGGTGCTCGTGCTGGTGCTGCTGTTCCTGAAGGACCACCCGGAGGGCCACGAGCCGGAGCCGCTCCCGCACCAGGGCGCGGCCTACGTACGGCGGCAGATCGCCGCCTCCTGGCGGGAACCGGGGACCCGGCTCGGGATGTGGGTGCACTTCACGACCCAGTTCCCGGCGATGGTGTTCCTGCTGCTGTGGGGCATGCCGTTCCTGGTCGAGGCGCAGGGGCTGTCCCGGGCCACCGCCGGTGAACTCCTCACGCTCGTCGTCCTGTCGAACATGGGCGTCGGCATGATCTACGGCCAGATCGTCGCCCGGCACCAGGAGGCGCGGCTGCCCATCGCGCTCGGCACGGTCGGCACGACGGCGGCCCTATGGGCGGCGACGCTGGCCTACCCCGGCGAGCACGCCCCGATGTGGCTGCTGATCGTGCTGTGCACCGTCCTCGGGGCGTGCGGGCCCGCGTCGATGATCGGCTTCGACTTCGCCCGCCCGGCGAACCCGCCCGAGCGGCAGGGCACCGCCTCCGGCATCACCAACATGGGCGGCTTCGTGGCCTCCATGACCACGCTGTTCGCCGTCGGGGTACTGCTGGACGCCACCGGCGACGACTACGGCATCGCCTTCTCGGCGGTGTTCGTGCTCCAGGCCCTCGGCGTCAGCCAGATCCTGCGCCTCCGGGGGCGTGCCGCCCGGCGCGAGCGGGAACGCCTGGTGGCGAGCCGGGTGGAGAAGGTGCACGTACCGGCGTGACGTGTGTCAGGCGGTCGGTACGAGGGTGAGGTAGGCCAGCCCCAGGACGCCGCGGTACGTCAGCCACCGGGCGCGGTGCCGGTCGGCACGCTCCCTGGTCTCGGCCGCGAGCGGGTGCCCGGGGTGCTCGGCCAGCCACACCTCGACGTCCGCCAGGTACGCGGACTCGAACTCCTCCCACTCGTCGAGGCTCGCGGTCTCCGTCCACTCCGGCCTGAACCCGGCCTCGATCGCCAGGTCCACGAGGGTCGCGAGGTCGTGGTGGTCGGCGACGGCGGCGTCCGGCCACATGCCGGACAGTTCGGCCGGGGTCGGGGTGCGCTGCCAGAACCCTTCCCCGAGCAGGACGCGACCACCGTCGGCGACCCGCAGGCGGAGTTCCTTCAGGGCTTCGGGGAGCCGGTCGCCGAGGGCCTGGCTCGCGCCCAGGCACAGGACGAGGTCGGCGGGGTCGTGGGGGGTCTCGGTGGCGGACCCCTCGACGAAACGGACCCGGTCGGCCAGACCGCGGGCCGTGGCGGCCTCGCGGCCCCGGGCCAGGGCTTCCGCGTCGATGTCGACGCCGGTGCCGGTGGCGTCCGGGGCGGCGGTCAGGACACGGAGCATGAGCTCGGCCCAGCCGCAGCCGAGGTCGAGGACGGTGGTGGGGCTGTTGCGGGTGAGCCGGCTTATGAGGCGGTCTGCCCTGGCCTCCGACAGAGGGCCGTGGAAGGTGAGCCGGGTGTGGCGGGGTGGGGTGGTCATGCGCGGGACGCTACGTGGGGTGGTGGGACGGCGGCATGGGGTTTTCGGCCCTGGCCGTCACTGCCGGGGCCGGGTGGGTGCGCAGCCCGGCGGAACGGGGTGCCGCTGCGCCCACCCGTGCCGCCCTGGGGGCACCTCCCAGGCCCTTAAGGCACTGGGGGAGGCACGCATGCCCGCAGCTACGGCTACTGAGTCACCGTGAAGTTGCGCAGGATCGCCGCCGTAAGATCCGGGTCGCCCTCCGTCTTGAGGCGATCGGTCACCGCCTCCGGCGTCACACGGCCGCAGGCCAGGCGGACGTAGGTCTCCCAGTCGAGGGTGAGGGTCGCTGCGGGGCCGAGGGCGGGGGCCGTTTCGAGGGTGCCGCGGCCCTGGATGTCGACGCGGATCGTGCGCAAGAACTCGATGGGGCCGTGCACGTCGAAGACGACGGCCGAGCTGCGCGGCGCCCCGGCGTTCTCGGCGACCACGCGCGGGAGTTCGGAGAGCAGCACGTCACGGGCCACGTGCGCGCCGGGGGAGTCGAGGTTGCCGGGCCGGCCGAGGGCCGCGCGCAGGTCCTGCTCGTGTATCCACACGTCGAAGGCGTGCCGGCGCATGGACTCCTCGAGGGTCAGCTCCGAGCCGTGCGGGCCGCGCACCTTCGTGCCCGGGTCACGCGACTCGTTCCGCAGCTGGCGGTTGCGGCGGATGATCACGTACTCCAGCTCGGAGGTCATCTCCGGCGCCGTGTGGTGCCGGCGGACGTCGACCTGCATCTCCATGTAGCGCTGGTGGTCGTTCGTCACGTGGAAGAGGTCGCGCGGGAGCGTGTGGATGGGGCGCGGGTCGCCGAGCATCTCGCAGTCCAGGCCGATGACGTGGGAGACCACGTCCCGCACCGACCACCCGGGGCACGGCGTCCGACGGTTCCACTCGGCCTCCGCGAGCGGCTGGAGCAGCTCGGATATCGCGTCGATGGAGTGGGTCCAGGCGTCGGCGTAGGGCTGGAGGGTGGGATGCAGACTCACGGAACGGGACCCCTCGGCGGTCGGTGCACGGGCAGGTGGTGGCGGCGTTGCCAGTGGGAGGTGGCGGCTGTCGGCGGGTGTCTTGGCAGCTAAGTTACGCTGCTGTGAGGCACCCCGGCAGTGCTTTCGTGTGACGATCGTAGGCCCGGGGGGAAGCCCATGTGGACGGGTCGAATGCCAGGACGGTGGTAGTGTGCGCGCCTCTGTGATCCAGATCGCCGTAGATGAGGGCGAATCGGTCGAATCGCGGCGACGGCGGGTGGCATCGCTCGTCCGGGAGCAGGCCGGTGCCGATCTCGTCGTCCTGCCGGAGCTGTGGACCACGGGTGCCTTCGCCTACGAGGAGTTCGGGCGCGAGGCCGAACCGCTCGAAGGGCCGACGTACGAGGCGATGGCGAAGGCCGCGAGCGACGCGGGCGTGTGGCTGCACGCGGGCTCCATCCCCGAGCGCGACCCTGACGGACCGCTCTACAACACCTCCCTCGTCTTCTCCCCCTCCGGCGACCTGGCCGCCGCCTACCGCAAGATCCACCGCTTCGGCTTCGACAAGGGCGAGGCCGTGCTGATGGGCGCGGGTGCCGAGCTGGTGACGGTGCGTCTGCCAAAGACCGTCCTGGGTCTGAGCACCTGTTACGACCTCCGTTTCCCTGAACTCTTCCGCGGTCTCGTCGACGCCGGTGCCGAGACGCTCGTGGTGTCGGCGGGCTGGCCGGAGCGCCGCCGGTCCCACTGGACGCTGCTGGCCCAGGCGCGGGCCGTCGAGAACCAGTCGTTCGTCGTCGCGTGTGGAACGGCCGGGACGCACGCCGGGGTTCCGCAGGCCGGTCACTCGATCGTGGTCGATCCCTGGGGTGAGGTGCTGGCCCGGGCCGGTGCCGACGAGGAGGTCCTCACGGTGGAGTTCGACCCGGGGAAGGTCGCGACGACGCGGGAGCAGTTCCCGGCGCTGAAGGACCGGCTGCTGGGACTGGAGCCCCCGCGCAGGCCGTGACAGGGCCCTCTCAGCCCTCCCACGCTCAGTCCTCTCGCCTTCGGTCCTCGCGCCTTCAGTCCTCGCGCTCCCTCTCCGCCAGGTGGATGACACACACGGCCACAGCGATCAGCAGCGCCGGATCGGCGTCCTCGCGGACGACATCCACGCCGTAGGTGTCCCGCAGGGTCAGCCAGCGCCGGGAGATCACCGCCAGCAGCTCCCCGTCGTACTCGACGGCGAACTCCCGGTCGAGGATCTTGCCGCTGACGTCCAGTTCGCTGCCGTCGGCCAGGGACACCCGGTAGTGGTTGCGCAGCAGGGACAGCCGTTTCCTGCGGATCGTCGCCAGCGGCTCCCCGGCCCGCTGGAGCACCATCGTGTCGCGCAGGGCGAGCATCTTCTGGTGGATGTCGACGAGGACGCGCCCCTGGGTGTCCTTCAGCTCCCAGGTGTCCCGCAGCCGCAGGGCCTTGCCGTCGACGAGGAACACCTTGCTGCCGCGGTCGTCCTCGATCCAGTAGTCGTCACCGAAGCCGAGGAGCCGGTCGTACACGAGGAATCTCATGACACCAGGGCTTCCCCGCCGCCCGTTCCGAAACGCCGCCGATAGGCCGACGGGCTGAGTCCCGTCGCCCGCCGCAGTCGCGTGCGCAGATTGGCGGCCGTACCGAGCCCGCTCCGGGCCGCCACCACGTCCAGCCGTTCCTCGCCCCGCTCGATCAGCCGGCAGGCCAGCGCCACACGCTCCCCGATCAGCCAGGCGAGCGGTGTCGTGCCGAGCTGGGCGCGGAAGCGCCGGTGGAGCGTGGCGGGGCTGACCCGCGCGCGTGCGGCCAGGTCCGCCACCGTCAGCGGCTCGCCCAGCCGCTCCTGCGCCCACGCCAGCAGCGGGGCCAGGGACTCGTCCCGCACGTCCGGCACGGGCCGCTCCACGAACTGGCGCTGCCCGCCGTCCCGGTGCGCGGCGAACACCAGCCGCCGGGAGACGTGGTTGGCGATCTCGGCGCCGTGGTCGCGGCGCCAGATGTACAGCCCGAGATCGAGCGCTGCCGCACTGCCCGCGGCGGTGAGGATGTCGCCCTCGTCCACGAACAGCACGTCCGGCTCCAGCAGCACCTTCGGGTGCAGCCGGCGGAAGGAGTCCGCCCACCGCCAGTGGGTCGCCGCCCGACGCCCGTCCAGCAGCCCGGCCTCGGCGAGCGCGAAGGCGCCGGTGCAGAAGCTCAGGATCCGGGTGCCACGCGCGTGGGCGTGCCGAAGGGCGTCGAGCACATCAGGGGCGCGCGGCACGACGTTGTCCGGCCGGCCGGGCACGACCAGCGTGTCCGCCCGGTCCACGGCGTCCAGGCCCGGGACGCCCGTGAGCGTGAAGAAGCCGTGGTTCATCCGGATCTCCGGCACGGGCGTGCACAGCGTCACCTCGTACAACGGCCCTGGCAGCCCCAGCTCGGGCCTCGGCAGCCCGAACATTTCGGTGGCCACCCCGACCTCGAAGGGGTTGGTGCCTTCGTCGACGATCACGGTGACCCGATGCGGGCGATGCGAGGATCCTTGCGGCATGTGCGATTCCTAGCACTCGTGCGAGACGTACGGCACCCCGGAAGATCCCCTCATGACTAAGGAACCGGTCTCCCTCGCCCACGCCCTGGCCTCCTTCTCCGAGCAGTGGAGCCCCCGCATCGTCACGGGCGTCAACGACTACGACGTCCGCGTCGCGAAGGTCGAGGGCGAGCACCTCTGGCACGTCCACGACCACACCGACGAGTTCTTCCTCGTGCTCGACGGCGAACTGCACATCGGACTGCGCGAAGGCGCCGGAGAGCGCACGGTCGTGCTCTCCAAGGGCAGCGTCTTCACGGTCCCGCGCGGCACCGAGCACAAGCCGTACGCGCCCGTCCCGACCGCGATCCTCATGTTCGAACCCACCGGCACCCTCACGGTCGGCGACCGCCACGACGACGTCCCGGACCATGTGGACGCCACGACAGGGCATGCCCTGAGCTGACTGTCAGTGACGGATGGCACCCTGGGGGCATGGACCACTCCGCACCCCGACGCGCCCGTGTCCGCGCCCCCGAGCTGAACGGCAAGGGCGGCTGGCTGAACACGGGCGGGCGGCAGTACACCCTCGCCGACCTGCGGGGACGCATCGTCATCCTGGATTTCTGGACCTTTTGCTGCGTGAACTGCCTGCACGTTCTGGACGAGCTCCGAGAGCTCGAGGAGAAGCACCGGGACACGGTCGTCGTCATCGGGGTGCACTCGCCCAAGTTCGTGCACGAGGCCGAGCATCAGGCGGTCGTCGACGCCGTGGAGCGGTACGGGGTGGAGCACCCGGTGCTCGACGACCCGGAGCTCGCGACCTGGAAGCAGTACGCCGTGCGGGCCTGGCCGACGCTCGTCGTGATCGACCCCGAGGGGTACGTGGTCGCACAGCACGCCGGTGAGGGGCATGTGCACGCCATCGAGCGGCTGGTGGCGGAGCTGGAGACCGAGCACGCGGCGAAGGGAACGCTGCGGCGGGGTGACGGGCCGTATGTGGCGCCGGAGCCGGAGCCGACGGTGCTGCGGTTCCCGGGGAAGGCCGTGCCGCTGCCGGGCGGGAACTTCTTGGTGAGCGACACGACCAGGCACCAGCTGGTGGAGTTCGCCGAGGACGGCGAGAGCGTGCTGCGGAGGATCGGGTCCGGTGCGCGCGGGTTCGCCGACGGCTCCGCCGACGAGGCCGCCTTCAACGAGCCGCAGGGGCTCGCCCTTCTCGACGACGACTCCGTGGTCGTCGCCGACACTGTCAACCACGCGCTGCGGCGGCTGGACCTCACCACCGGCGAGGTCACCACCCTCGCCGGCACGGGCCGGCAGTGGTGGCAGGGCTCACCCACCTCGGGCCCGGCCCGTGAGGTCGACCTCTCCTCCCCCTGGGACGTCGCCTGGTGGCAGGGCAGGGTGTGGATCGCCATGGCCGGCGTCCACCAGCTGTGGGCGTACGACCCCACTGACGGGACGGTCGCGGTCTCGGCCGGCACGACCAACGAGGGGCTGGTGGACGGGCCGGGCGGCGAGGCCTGGTTCGCGCAGCCGTCCGGGCTGGCCGCGACACCGGAGCGGCTCTGGCTCGCCGACTCCGAGACGTCGGCCCTGCGCTGGGTGGAGCCGGACGGTTCCGTCCACACGGCCGTCGGCACCGGCCTGTTCGACTTCGGGCACCGGGACGGCGCGGCGGAACAGGCACTGTTGCAGCACCCGTTGGGTGTCACAGCGCTGCCGGACGGTTCGGTCGCGGTCAGCGACACGTACAACCACGCCCTGCGCCGCTACGACCCGGCGACCGGTGAGGTGACGACCCTGGCCACGGACCTGCGCGAGCCCAGCGACGCGGTGCTCGCAGGCGACGACATCGTGGTCGTGGAGTCGGCCCGGCACCGGCTGACCCGGCTGCGGCTGCCGGAGGAGGCCGTGAAGGTGCCCGACGTGGCCCACCGCACGCAGCGGGAGGCCACCGCAGTCACCCCTGGGCGACTGCGGCTGGACGTGATCTTCCAGGCGCCGGCGGGCCAGAAGCTGGACGTGCGCTACGGCCCCTCCACCCGCCTGCTCGTCTCGGCCACCCCGCCGGAGCTGCTGCGCAGCGGCGAGGGCGCGGGAACAGACCTCTCCCGCGCCCTCGAACTCGACCCCGCCGTGGAGGAGGGTGTGCTGCACGTCTCCGCGATGGCCGCCTCCTGCGACGACGACCCCGCCAACGAGTACCCCGCCTGTCACGTCCATCAGCAGGACTGGGGCGTACCCGTCCGCCTCACCGAGGCGGGGACGGACCGGCTTCCGCTGGTGCTGGCCGGGATGGACGCCTGATCTGGCAGGGCGTCACCTGCTTCTTGAGAGGAGGCCCGGCGTTCACGCCGGGGAGGAATCGCATCGGGTGTTGCGAAGCGGTGCGTCGCCGCATCCCGTTCAGGGCGCGGACCGCTCACGCCGCTATCCCATGTTTCCAAGGTGATGCGAACGGGTGTGCCTGGCATCGCTGATCAGGGTGATGGGCTGCGGAATCGGGGTACATGCGTGCGGCGGTCGTACGTATGGTCTTCGCAGGGTTCGGGATGCCATGTCGTTCCGGCTGGGAACCGTGGGGGGGCGGGATGGCGCAGGTAGGGGTGGCTGCGAAGGCGGGGCATGCCCGCTTCACCTACCGGCTGCGTGTGCCGTCTGCCGCCCGCACGGCCCTGACGGGGGAGTGGGACCCGCACGCGTGATGCTCGTCCGGGCTGGTCTCAACCCGGCTGGTGCTGATGGCGGAAGACCTCCTGGAGCGCTGCTCCAGGAGGCAGCCTGAGCCAGAAATCCCCTCCCCTCAGGGAGGAGAGGATTCAAACCCCGTACCCGTCGCTGTAGCCGCCGCGGTGGTGGTGGGCCGCCGGGTCGTCGACGACGCCCGGCGCCGCCGGTGGCACGACCACGCGCCTGCGCCGGTAGATGCTGCTGAACGTGGTGACGCCGATCAGTCCGACGATCATGAAGATGATGCCGACCAGGTCGAGGTTGACCCCCTGCATGTCCCAGTCGGTCGCGAACGTGAGGATGGCTCCCACGGCGATGAGGATGATGCATCCGCCGAGGCCCATGTTGTGTCGCCTCCCTGTACGGTCCGGCCCGGTCGTTCCGGTCCGCACACCGGGTACCCCCGCGGGGAACACCCATGCGGTGACGGCCTGTTCTACCCCTCCAGGAACGCGGTGAGCGCGTTCGCCAGGAGGAACGGGTCGTCGGCGCCGCACAGTTCGCGGGCGCTGTGCATCGACAGGATGGCCACGCCGATGTCGACGGTCTTGATGCCGTGCCGGGCCGCGGTGATCGGGCCGATCGTGGTGCCGCAGGGCATGGAGTTGTTGGAGACGAAGGACTGGAAGGGCACGCCGGCCTGCTCGCAGGCCGCCGCGAACTCGGCGCGGCCGGAACCGTCCGTGGCGTAGCGGTTGTTGACGTTGACCTTGAGGATCGGGCCGCCGTTGACGCGCGGGTGGTGCGTCGGGTCGTGCCGCTCCGCGTAGTTGGGGTGGACGGCGTGACCCGTGTCGGAGGACAGACAGACCGTGCCGGCGAAGGCGCGGGCCCGGTCCTCGTAGGAGCCGCCGCGCGCGAACACCGAACGCTCCAGCACGTTGCCGAGCAGCGGCCCGTCCGCGCCGGTGTCCGACTGGGAGCCGTTCTCCTCGTGGTCGAAGGCCGCCAGCACCGGGATGGACGCCGGCTTCGGCGCACCGGAGGCCACGGCCGTGAGGGCCGCCGTGCCGGCGTGCACCGAGAGCAGGTTGTCCATGCGCGGGCCGGCCAGCAGTTCGCGGTCGCGGCCCAGGTAGGCGGGCTTCTCCACGGAGTGCGTCATCAGGTCCCAGCCGGTGACCTCGCCCGCGGGGAGGCCGGCCGTCTCCTCCAGGAAGGCGATCAGGTCCCCGTCGCGCACATCGTGGCCCAGGCCCCAGATCGGTTGCAGGTGCCGCTGCTTGTCGAGCTTGAGGCCGTCGGCCGTCACCGAGCGGTCCAGGTGGATGGCGAGCTGCGGGACGCGCAGCAGCGGCCGGTCGACGTTGACCAGTCGCGTCGAGCCGTCGCGCAGGGTCAGACGGCCGGCGAGGCCCAGGTCGCGGTCCAGCCAGGAGTTGAGCAGCGGCCCGCCGTAGATCTCCACGGCCACCTGGCGCCAGCCGTGCGCCCCGGTGTCGGGGAGCGGCTTGACGCGCAGGTTGGGGGAGTCGGTGTGGGCGCCGACGATCCGGAAGGGCGTGTGGGGCGCGGCGCCCTCCGGCACGTACCAGGCGACGATCGCGCCGCCGCGCAGCACGTACTTGCCGCCGCTCGTCCCGTCCCAGGCGTCCGTCTCGGCGACCTGCTTGAAGCCCGCCTTCTCCAGCCGCTCGGCGGCGGTCGCCACGGCGTGGTACGGCGAGGGGCTCGCCGCCAGGAAGGTCATGAGGTCGTCGGTGTGGCCGCGGTCGAAAGTAAGAGGTGCGCGCGAAGCGCTCGCTGCAAGGGCGGCGGTGGGAGACGGGCGGGCTGGTTCGGTCATGCATTCACCTTAACGACGGACGAGGGCCCGTTCCCCGGGAAGGGAACAGGCCCTCGAACAGAGGACGTGAGGATCAGAACGCGGCCTCGTCCAGCTCCATCAGGTCCAGCTCGACGCCCTCGGCGACCTTGCGGGCCAGGGTGACGCCCGGCAGGACGTTGGCGGCGAAGAACTTGGCCGCGGCGATCTTGCCGGTGTAGAAGGCCTTGTCCTTGGCGGAGGCGGTCTCCAGCTTCTCGGCGGCGATCGCGGCGCCCTTGAGCAGCAGGTAGCCGACGACGACGTCACCGGAGGCCATCAGCAGGCGGGTGGTGTTCAGCCCGACCTTGTAGATGTTCTTGACGTCCTGCTCGGTGGCCGCGAGGTCGGTGAGCATCAGGCCGACGATGGCCTCCAGCTCGACGGCGGCCTTGGCGAGGTGCTCGCGGGCACCGGCCAGCTCCTCGCCGCCCGTGCCGAGGGCCAGGAACTTCTTGATGTCCTCGGCGAGGGAGTTCAGCGCGGCGCCCTGGTTGCGGACGATCTTCCGGAAGAAGAAGTCCTGGCCCTGGATCGCCGTGGTGCCCTCGTAGAGGGTGTCGATCTTGGAGTCCCGGATGTACTGCTCGATCGGGTACTCCTGCAGGAAGCCGGAGCCGCCGAAGGTCTGCAGCGACTGGGCGAGCTGCTCGTAGCCCTTCTCGGAGCCGTAGCCCTTGACGATGGGCAGGAGCAGGTCGTTCAGGGCCTCGAGCGCGGAGACGTCCTCGCCCGCGGCCTCCTTGACCTGGATCTCGTCCTGGACGGACGCGGTGTAGAGGACGAGGGCGCGCATGCCCTCCGCGTACGCCTTCTGCGTGATCAGCGAGCGGCGGACGTCGGGGTGGTGGGTGACGGTGACCTTGGGCGCGGTCTTGTCCATGAAGTTCGCCAGGTCGGGGCCCTGGACGCGCTCCTTGGCGTACTCCAGCGCGTTCAGGTAGCCCGTCGAGAGCGTGGAGATCGCCTTCGTGCCGACCATCATGCGGGCGAACTCGATGATGCGGAACATCTGGCGGATGCCGTCGTGCTTGTCGCCGATCAGCCAGCCCTTGGCGGGGTGCTGGTCGCCGAAGGTCATCTCGCAGGTGTTGGAGGCCTTCAGGCCCATCTTGTGCTCGACGTTCGTGGCGTAGGCTCCGTTGCGCTCGCCCAGCTCGCCGGTCTCGAAGTCGAAGAGGTACTTCGGCACGAGGAAGAGGGACAGGCCCTTGGTGCCGGGGCCGGCGCCCTCGGGGCGGGCCAGCACGTAGTGGAGGATGTTCTCCGACATGTCGTGCTCACCGGACGTGATGAAGCGCTTCACGCCCTCGATGTGCCAGGAGCCGTCCTCCTGCTGCACGGCCTTGGTGCGGCCGGCGCCCACGTCGGAGCCCGCGTCGGGCTCGGTGAGCACCATCGTGGAGCCCCACTGCTTCTCGGTGGCGACCTTGGCTATGTGCTTCTGGACCTCGTTGCCCTCCTCGAAGAGGATGCCGGCGAAGGCGGGGCCCGAGGAGTACATCCACACGGCCGGGTTGGCGCCCAGGATCAGCTCGGCGTACGCCCAGATCAGGGAGCGGGGCGAGGTGGTGCCGCCGATCTCCTCGGGCAGGCCGAGGCGCCAGTACTCGGAGTCCATGAAGGCCTGGTAGCTCTTCTTGAAGGACGCCGGGACCGGCGCGGTGTTGGTCTCCGGGTCGAAGACGGGCGGGTTGCGGTCGGCGTCGATGAAGGACTCCGCCAGCTCGTTCTCCGAGAGGCGGGTCAGCTCCTCCAGGATGCTCTTCGCGGTCTCGACGTCCATCTCCCCGAACGGACCGGTGCCGTACACCTTGTCCCGCCCGAGTACCTCGAAGAGGTTGAACTCGATGTCGCGGAGATTCGACTTGTAGTGCCCCATGGCGACGGCTCCCGGCTCCGTAGAGAGATCGGCGAGGCACTGGATCCTCGCGCTAGTTCACGTACCAACAAGTAGCTACGATGATGCTACCCGTCGGTAATAAGAAGCAACCCCGAACCTGTCATCTGTGACAGGTCACACCGGAACGGTCAGAGTCGCGGTGTAGCCGCCCTCCGTACCGCCCGTCATCGCGGCCAGCTGGTGGCCGTGGCCGTCGCTGAAGATGCCGTCGCTCTCCAGGGAGAGGCCGCTCAGGTTCCGGACACTCTCGCCGTAGCCGTCCGTGGCGTACACCGCGTCGCAGACGTCCTGGGGAAAGGCGAGCTGCGAGGTGTTCGTGATCGACGTGGCCGCCGTGGCGTCGGCCAGACTGCCGTAGACCTCGAAGTGGATGTGCGGCCAGCGGCCCTGGTAGCAGCCGGGGAAGACGCTCTTGAAGGTGACCCGGCCCGCGCCGTCGGTCTCCTGGACGCCGCGCAGGTAGTTCTCCTCGGTGACGCCCTCGGAGTACAGGGAGTAGGCGCCGTCCCGGTCGCAGTGCCACAGGTAGACGGCGGCGCCCTGCTTCGGGGTGCCGCAGCCGGAGGCCGCGTCCACCACCGTCAGCGTGATCGTCAGGGGTATGCCCTCGGCCGTACCGCCCGCGGAGTCGCCGAAGCTCCGCGTGATGTCGCTGCGGACGACCCCACTCTCCTTCAGGACGTTCACACCGTTCGAGCCGTCGCCGGGGAACGGACCGGCCGTCTCCTCCGGGATCGTCGCGCACCCGGCCGACGACGAGGAGGACGGCGACGAGGAGGGCGCCGCGGAGGTCTCCCGCTCGGACGTGCAGCCCACCAACGGGATCAGGCCCGCGCCCGCCATCAGCCCGATCATCCGGCGGCGGGCGAGGACGGGGAGGTCGTAGGAGAGGCCTCTGTCGTGTTCGTGCGGGCCCTCGTCATGGTGTCCGTTCATGGCACCGACGCTATGAGCGAAGGCCGTGGCAATCCATAGCCGTGGCTGTCAAGTCGCTGTCGAGTCACTGTCGGTTCGCCGGCGCTGACGTACCGGCCCGTGCGCCCCGCCGCTCTCGGTACTCTTGCGCTCATGTACGGCTACGACCAGACAGCGGGCCCGCAAGGGCAGTACGCCCCTCCGCAGCAGCCGATGTCCGGCGGATACGGCCAGCAGCCGCCGCTGTACCCCGAGCCGTCCCCACCCTCCCTCACGGACGCGGTGCGCGCGTTCACGACCGGGCAGATGGCCGCCGAGGACTTCCAGCAGGCCTTCGCGACGTCGAAGGTCTACTGCCCGCGCGGCGACAACCCCGGCTTCCTCGCGCTGCACAACACCCAGCAGCCGGTGATCCCGATGTTCAGCACGCTCAAGGAGCTGCGCCGGTACGCGGGCAAGGAGTCCAAGTACTTCGTGATCACCGGTTCCGAGGTGCTGGACCTGCTGCCGACCGGCTACGGGTTCGTCCTCGACATGGAGGGCGAGCACCGGATGGTGTTCGACGCGAAGGCCGTCGAGCAGATGGTCGAGTTCGCGATGCGCCGGATGTATGGCTAGACGCCATTGCCGCGCAGACGGCTAGGTCTGCCGACTCCCGCCCTCACTTCGGCAGGCGCAGCGCCAGGCCGTCCAGGACGACCTCCAGGCCGTAGGTGAACTTGTCGTCCCTGATCCGGGCGGGGTCGACGGCCTGGTCCGCGCTCCCGGCATCGGCGGCCGCCAGGTGGTCGTAGCCGGCGGATACCTCCCGGGCCGTGGGCAGCAGCCTGGCGACGAACTCCGGCTCGGTCTCGCCGGAGCGGGCGACCGTGGTGAGCCAGGCGGCCTCCGTGGTGCTCATGCCGATGACGTACGAGAAGACCGCGTCGATCGCGCGGCTCGGCTCGGGGAACCCCGCCGCGGTGAACAGCGCCGCGAGCCGCTCGGAGAAGTTCATGTAGTTGGGCCCGAGGTAGGCGAGTCCGGCCTGGCCCAGGACCAGGGTCAGCCAGGGATGCCGTAGCGCCGTCGTACGGAAGGATCCCGCGGCCTCGGTCACCGCCGCGCGCCAGTCGGGGCCGCCGGCCGGCGGGACGTGGATCTCGGCGGCGACCTCGTCCACCGCGAGCTCCATCAACTCGTCCTTCGTGGCGACGTGCCGGTACAAGGACGTCGCGCCGGCGTTCAGCCGGGCGCCGAGCTTGCGCATGCTGAGCGCCTCGATGCCGTCGGCGTCGAGCATCGCGATCGCCTCCCGCACGATCGCGTCCCGGCTGAGTGCCGGCTGGTCGGGACGGCGCTGCTCACGGGTCCATACGGACGGGATCGGGCTCTTCTCCGTCGTCTTGCTCCGGCTCATGGATGCTCCTCCTGCTGGACTTTCGGCACCTTCGTGCGAACAGCGTGCGCAGTCAGCGTACGGAACTCAAGAGTTGCGCACACTGTTCCGCCATGCGTACAGTGTTCGCATCGAAGGAACGGTGTTCGCAGGAGGGGAAACTGACATGGACGCTCGCAATCCACGCCGCTGGTGGATCCTGGTGGTGCTGTGCCTGAGCACGCTCGTGCTGGTCGTCGACAGCATGGCGCTGACGGTGGCGGTGCCCACGCTGACCGAGGACATCGGCGCGAGCACCCAGGACATGCAGTGGATCCTCGACTCCTACACCCTGGTCTTCGCCGGACTGCTGCTGACCTCGGGAAGCCTGGGGGACCGGTTCGGGCGCCGGAAGGTGATGCTGATCGGTCTGCTGCTGTTCGGGGCGGCCTCACTGGGGGCGGTCTTCTGCTCCACTCCGGGTGAGCTGATCGCGGTGCGGATCGCGATGGGGGTCGGCGGGGCGCTGATCATGCCGTCGACCCTGTCCATCCTGATCACCGTCTTCGACGAGGACGAGCGGCCCAAGGCGATGGCGGCCTGGGGCTCGGTGTCGATGCTGGGGCTGGTCGGCAGCCCGGTTCTCGGCGGTGTGCTGATCGACCACTTCGCCTGGCAGGCCATCTTCCTGATCAATGTGCCGATCGTCGCGCTGGCGCTGCTGGCCGGTGTGCTGCTGATGCCGGAGTCGAAGGCGCCGTGGCAGAAGCCGGACCCGCTGGGCGCGGTGCTGTCGGCGGTGGGCATGACCGCCCTGGTGTGGTGGATCATCGAGATCCCGCAGCACGGCGCGTTCGAAGGCCGTTCCCTGCTCGTCCTGGCCGTCGCGGTGGTCGCCCTGGCCGGCTTCGTGATCTGGGAGAACGTCACCCGCTCGCCGATGGTCCCGCTGGTCCTCTTCAAGAACCGCGACTTCAGCGGGGGCTCGCTCTCCCTGTCGCTCGTCCAGATCGGCAACGCCGGCCTGCTGCTGGTCCTGACCCAGTACCTCCAGTTCGTGCTCGGCTACTCCGCCGTCAAGGCGGGCCTGGCCTTCCTGCCGCTGGCCGTGGCCGCGCTGGCCGGCAACGCCGCCGGGGCCCAGCTCGCGGTGAAGGCCGGGAACCGGTTCGTCATACTCGCCGGAATGCTGCTGATGGCCGCCTCCTTCGGGCTGCTGACCACGCTCAGCGTCGACAGCGGGTTCACGGTCCCGGCCGTGGCGCTGGGGGTGCTGGGCCTGGGTGCGGGCCTCGCGATGCCGGCCGCGGTGGCCGCGCTGATGGGCACCATCCCCGAGGACAAGGCGGGCGTCGGCTCGGCCCTCAACGACACCATCCAGCAGTCCGGCACCGCCCTCGGCATCGCGATCCTCGGCTCCCTGCTCTCCAGCGGCTACGCCGACGAGATGCCGGCCGGCGCTCCCGGGCAGGCGAAGGAGTCCATCGGCGGCGCCCTGGCCGTCGCCGGCGGCGACACGGGTCTGGTCCGGGCGGCTCGCGAGGCCTTCACCGCCTCGATGTCGACGACCTTCACGATCAGCGCGATCGGTGTCCTGGCGGCGGCCGTGGTGGCCACGCTGGTGATGCGGGACCGCAAGGCCGAGCCCTCCGGGGCCGAGAACGAGGAGCACCGGCTGGCTGCCTGACACCGCCTACGAAGGCCGGCACCTCGGGAGGGGGTGCCGGTCTTCCGTCATGTCCGTGGCCATGTCGGTCTCCCGGGGTTCGGGCCGCCCTTTGTTGGGAATGCCCTCCCGGTTTTCTCTGTTTGGGGTAGCAGAAAGTTCAACGCTCAACTAAACTGGGCGTACACGAGGAGGAACCGACATGCCTGCAGTGACCGTCGAGAACCCGTTGACGCTGCCCCGCGTGACCGCGCCGGCCGACGCCGTGGCACGTCCCGTGCTCACCGTCACGACCGCTCCGAGCGGTTTCGAGGGCGAGGGCTTCCCGGTGCGCCGGGCGTTCGCGGGGATCAACTACCGTCATCTCGACCCGTTCATCATGATGGACCAGATGGGCGAGGTGGAGTACGCGCCGGGTGAGCCCAAGGGCACGCCCTGGCACCCGCACCGCGGCTTCGAGACCGTCACGTACATCATCGACGGGATCTTCGACCACCAGGACAGCCAGGGTGGTGGCGGCACCATCACCAACGGCGACACCCAGTGGATGACGGCGGGCTCGGGCCTGCTGCACATCGAGGCCCCACCGGAGCACCTGGTGATGTCGGGCGGTCTCTTCCACGGCCTGCAGCTGTGGGTGAACCTCCCGGCCAAGGACAAGATGATGGCGCCGAGGTACCAGGACATCCGCGGCGGCTCGGTCCAGTTGCTCTCCACCCCCGACGGCGGCGCGCTGCTGCGGGTCATCGCCGGTGAGCTGGACGGTCACCAGGGCCCCGGCATCACGCACACGCCGATCACGATGCTCCACGCGACGCTGGCGCCGGGTGCGGAGCTGACCCTGCCGTGGCGTGAGGACTTCAACGGCCTGGCGTACGTCCTGGCCGGGCGCGGCAGCGTCGGCACCGAGCGCCGGCCGGTCCACATGGGCCAGACCGCGGTGTTCGGCGCGGGTTCCTCGCTGACCGTCCGCGCGGACGAGAAGCAGGACTCGAACACGCCGGACCTGGAGGTCGTCCTGCTCGGCGGACAGCCGATCCGCGAACCCATGGCCCACTACGGCCCGTTCGTGATGAACACCAAGGACGAGCTCATGCAGGCCTTCGAGGACTTCCAGAAGGGCCGGCTGGGCACGGTTCCGGCGGTGCACGGAATGACCGCGAGCGGCCCGCAGGACTGACACCGGAAGCCCCCGGGGGCACCGGCACCGCCCGGGGCGCCGCCCGCGCGACGCCCCCGCGGCGCCGCGGCTGTGGCCCGGCCGGCGGCCGCGAGGCAGGCGCAGGCCACGCGGCCGTGCCGGCGGCGTCGCCGGCCGAACCGGCGATCCGATCAGCCGCGCTGACGCCCCGTCACCCGGGCGGCCGTTCCGGCGGGACGGGAGGTCCGGGGCGTGGTCGGGTGGAGGGGTGCAGGACTCCGATCCGATCGCGGCCGGGCCCGGGACGCTTCTCCCGGACCCCCTCCGGCGCCTCGCCGCCTGGTGCGCGCTGATCCTGCTCGTCTCCGGGGTCGTCTACGTCGGGATCCGGCTGTGCGACGAGTTCCGGACCGCTGTCGTGCCCGTGCTGCTCGCGCTGCTGGGGACGGCGCTGCTCGGGCCGTTGCACCGGCGGCTCGTGAAGGCCGGGGTGCAGCGGTCGGTCGCGGCCGGGCTCACCTGTGTGGCCGTGGTCGCCGTGGTGGGCGGGGCCGTGTACATCGTGGTCGCCGCGCTCATCGACACGGGTGACGAGATCGTCGCCTCGCTCAGGCAGGCAGCGCGGGGCATCTCCGAGCACTTCGGAGCGGCCGGGACCTCGCTGGAGGACCTGGCCTCCAACGCCCGGGAACTGCTGGGCAAGTTCGGCGGCTCGGCTGCGTCCGGCGTGATCAGCGGGGTCAGCGTGGTCGGCGAGACCCTCGCCATCGCCGTGCTCGCGCTGCTGCTCGTCTTCTTCTTCCTCCGCGACTCCGACAAGGCCACCGGAACCCTGCGGGCCCTGGCTCCCCGGGGTTCGGCCGACACCCTGGAGGCCATGGCACGACGGGCCTTCCACGCCGTCGAGGGATTCATGCGCGGCACCACCTTCATCGCGCTCATCGACGCGCTCTGCATCACCGTAGGGCTGCTCGTCCTGGACGTGCCGGGCGCGGCGGGACTGGGCGCGCTGGTCTTCGTCGGGGCCTACATCCCCTACCTCGGCGCCTTCATCTCGGGAGCCGTGGCCGTGCTGGTCGCGCTCGCCGACCGGGGGTTCGTCATCGCGCTGTGGGTGCTGGGAGTGGTGCTCGCGGTGCAGGTGCTCGAGGGGCACGTGCTCCAGCCGATGATCCAGAGCCGGACCGTGCAGATGCACCCGGCGGTGGTGATGGTGGCGATCACCGCTGGCGCGTCCGTCGCGGGGGTGCTCGGCATGCTGCTCGCCGTGCCGCTCACCGCGGCCGCCTTCGGCGTCCTCCGGGAGCTCCGCACCCGCTACGGCGACCAGGAGCCGTCGCCCGAGCCGTCCACGGACTCGTAGAGCTCGAACCAGATGCTCTTGCTCTCGCCCCGCGGGTCCACGCCCCAGGCGTGCGCGAGCAGTTCGATCAGCACCAGGCCGCGGCCGGAGGACGCCAGCTCCCCTGGTCTGCGCTTGTGCGGCAGGTCGTCACCGCCGTCCGTGACCTCGATCCGCAGCCGCCGCTCACCCACCGAGCCGGTGATCTCGGCGACGAGCAGCGCGTCGGAGTCGGTGTGCACGAGGACGTTCGTCAGCAGCTCGGACAGCAGCAGCACCGCCGAGTCGACCTGGTCCTGGGAGGCCCAGTCGTGGAGCAGTTCGCGCAGCTGCTGCCGGGCCGAGGCGACCCGCTCGGGCTCGGCCTGCGCGACCGTCAGCACCGTGCGCCGCACCGGGCGCACCGCGGTCATGGTGTCGCCGCACCCGCAGCCCTCGCCCTCCCGGCTGAGCAGCAGCATGGCGATGTCGTCCTCGCGGCGGTCGGTCAGCGGACCGGTGGTGTGGTGCGAGGACGGCCCGTGCACGGCCTGCACCAGGGTGTCGGCGAGTTCCTCCAGATCGCCCTTGTGCTCCTCCAGGATCACGCGCAGCCGCCGCCAGCCGGTGTCCAGGTCGTGGCCCCCGGTCTCGATCAGGCCGTCCGTGCAGATCAGCATGGTCTCGCCGGGTTCCAGGGCGAGCCGGGTCGTGGGGTAGTCGGCGTCCGGGTCGATGCCCAGCGGCAGGCCGCCCGACGTCGGCCGCGTCAGCACCGTGCCGTCGGCCATCCGGAAAGCCGGGTCCGGGTGCCCGGCACGGGCGATGTCCAGCACCCCCGTCGCCGGGTCGACCTCGACGTACACGCAGGTCGCGAAGCGCGGGTCGGACGTGTCCTCGTCGCTGACGCCATGCAGGAAGCGGGAGGCGCGGGACAGCACCGCGTCCGGCCGGTGGCCCTCCGAGGCGTAGGCCCGCAGGGCGATCCGCAGCTGTCCCATCAGACCCGCCGCGTGCACGTCATGCCCCTGGACGTCACCGATGACCAGTGCGAACCGTCCGTTCGGCAGCGGGATCACGTCGTACCAGTCGCCGCCGACCTGGAGTCCGCCGCCGGTGGGAACGTAGCGGGCTGCGACGCTCATGCCCGGGATGCGCTGCGAGCCGAGTCTCGGCAGCATCGTGCGCTGGAGCCCGTCGGTCAGTGCCCGCTCGCTCTCGGCCAGGCCCGCCCGGGCCAGGGCCTGTGCCAGCATCCGCGCCACCGTCGCCAGCACGGACCGCTCGTCCGGCGTGAACGCGACCGGGTAGGTGAAGGCCGCCATCCACGCGCCCATCGTGCGGCCGGCCACGGTCAGCGGCAGGAACGCCCAGGACCGGCGGCCGAAGCGCTCGGCGAGCGGCCAGGTCAGCGGATAGCGGGCCTTGTACTGCTCGGCAGAGCCCAGATACACGGCCCGGCCGGTGCGCGCCGCCTCGGCGGCCGGGTAGTCCGTGTCCAGCGGCATCTCCGAGAACGGGCCCTCGTCGCCCTGCTGTTGCCCGTGGTGGCCGATGACCGTCAGCCGGTCGCCGGCCACGCCGAACACCGCGAGCCCGTCCGGCGAGAACCCCGGCATCGACAGATTGGCCGTGACCCGCAGTACCTCCTGCGTGGAGCGCGCCTCCGCCAGCGCCCGGCCCGCGTCCAGCAGGAACGCCTCCCGCGAGCGCCGCCAGTCACCAGTGACCGCGCTGCGCCCGGCCGGAGTGCCCGGCGTCGGCTCCGTGACCTCCTGGAGGGTGCCGATCAGCCGGTACGCCTTGCGGGCCCGGTCGAAGGACGGCTTGGAGCGGCTGCGGACGACCCGGACGATCCGGCCCTGCTCGTCCATGATGCGGACCCGCACCTCGGCGAGGGTGCCCTCGGCGACGGCGAGCTGGATCACGCCGGTGATCTCGTTCCAGTCGACCGGGTGCAGCCGGGCGCGGGCCTGCGCCTCCGTGAGGCTGACCTGCTCGGCGGGCAGCCCGAGCAGCCGTGCCGCCTCGGCGTCGACCGTGACCAGCCCGGTAGCGGTGTCCCAGTGCCAGAGGCCGGTCGCGAGGGCGGCGAGGGCCTCCCCCACGGCGGGCAGGGGCTCGCCAGTGCGCATTGCCCTACTTTAAGAAGAGGGGATCGAAGACTGCCACCGAAGACCGAAGTGTGCTCGATCGTTAACTGTGGAGAGCCGATCTTGCCCTGCCCGGTACGCTGGGGACCAGTTTCACGTGAAACACAGACCCCGATCAGCGAAGACTGGATGAACGACGATGCATCGGTACAGGTCCCACACCTGCGGCGAGCTCCGCTCCTCTGACGTCGGCACCGACGTCCGGCTGAGTGGCTGGCTGCACAATCGGCGCGACCTGGGCGGCATCCTCTTCATCGATCTGCGCGATCACTACGGCATCACGCAGCTCGTGGCCCGTCCCGGCACTCCCTCCTACGAGGCTCTCGACAAGCTCTCCAAGGAGTCGACCGTCCGCATCGACGGCAAGGTCGTCTCCCGCGGCGCCGAGAACATCAACCCCGAGCTGCCGACCGGTGAGGTCGAGGTCGAGGTCGGCGACGTCGAGCTGCTCGGCGCGGCCGCCCCGCTGCCCTTCACCATCAACGCCGAGGACGGGGTCAACGAGGAGCGGCGCCTGGAGTACCGCTTCCTGGACCTGCGCCGCGAGCGCATGCACCGCAACATCATGCTGCGCACGGCGGTCATCTCGGCGATCCGGCACAAGATGACGGCGCTGGGCTTCAACGAGATGGCGACGCCGATCCTGTCCGCGACCTCCCCCGAGGGCGCCCGCGACTTCGTCGTCCCGTCCCGTCTGCACCCGGGCAAGTTCTACGCCCTTCCCCAGGCCCCGCAGCAGTTCAAGCAGCTGCTGATGATCTCCGGCTTCGACCGCTACTTCCAGATCGCGCCCTGCTTCCGCGACGAGGACGCCCGCGCGGACCGCTCGCCCGGCGAGTTCTACCAGCTCGACGTCGAGATGAGCTTCGTCGAGCAGGAGGACGTCTTCCAGCCGGTCGAGAAGCTGATGACCGAGCTGTTCGAGGAGTTCGGCGGCGGACGCCACGTCACCTCGCCGTTCCCGCGGATCCCGTTCCGCGAGGCGATGCTGAAGTACGGCTCCGACAAGCCCGACCTGCGCGCCCAGCTCGAACTCGTCGACATCACCGACGTCTTCGAGGGCTCGGAGTTCAAGGCGTTCGCCGGCAAGCACGTGCGTGCCCTGGCGGTGCCGGACGTCTCGGCGCAGCCCCGCAAGTTCTTCGACCAGCTCGGTGACTACGCCGTCTCGCAGGGCGCCAAGGGCCTGGCCTGGGTCCGCGTCGCCGAGGACGGCTCGCTGACCGGCCCGATCGCGAAGTTCCTCACCGAGGAGAACGTCGCCGAGCTGACCAAGCGCCTGTCGCTGTCGGCCGGCCACGCGGTCTTCTTCGGCGCGGGCGAGTTCGACGAGGTCTCGAAGATCATGGGCGCGGTGCGGGTCGAGGCCGCCAAGCGTGCCGGGCACTTCGAGGAGAACGTCTTCCGCTTCTGCTGGATCGTCGACTTCCCGATGTACGAGAAGGACGAGGAGACCGGCGCGATCGACTTCTCGCACAACCCCTTCTCCATGCCGCAGGGCGGTCTGGAGGCCCTGGAGACCCAGGACCCGCTGGACATCCTGGGCTGGCAGTACGACATCGTCTGCAACGGCGTCGAGCTGTCCTCCGGAGCGATCCGGAACCACGAGCCGGAGATCATGCTCAAGGCCTTCGAGATCGCCGGGTACGACCGCGAGACCGTCGAGGAGAAGTTCGCCGGCATGCTGCGCGCCTTCCGCTTCGGCGCCCCGCCGCACGGCGGCATCGCCCCGGGCGTCGACCGCATCGTCATGCTGCTCGCCGACGAGCCCAACATCCGCGAGACCATCTCCTTCCCGCTCAACGGCAATGCCCAGGACCTGATGATGGGCGCGCCGACGGAGCTGGAGGAGACGAGGCTGAAGGAGCTGCACCTGTCGGTGCGCAAGCCGCAGCCGAAGTAGGCGCATCGCTGTGAGTAGCTCGGAACCGGCGTCGGTTCCGAGCCACTTTCGTACGCAGGGCTCTCGCCCAGCTCTTACCCAGGCTCCTGACAGGCGCGCTCCCTAGCTTCCCTTCCCATGACGGGACAGGAAACGGCCCAAGGGCCGAAACACAAACGGGATCTGACACGCCGTAATGTCGTCGCCGCGGGCGCCGGTGCGGTGGTGGCGGCGGGCGTCGGCGGTACGTTCGCGGCGGGCGCGTTCGCCGGGGAGGAGCCGAACGCCGCCAAGAAGACGACCGCCGCCGGCTCCGGTGAGGTCTGCTACAAGCTGACCTCCGAGACCACCGAGGGCCCCTACTACATCGACGCGGACAAGCTCCGCCGGGACGTCACCGAGGACCAGGAGGGCATCCCGCTCACCCTGCGCCTCAAGGTGATCGACTCCGAGTCCTGCAAGCCCCTCGCGAACGCCGCCGTCGACATCTGGCACTGCAACGCGCTGGGCGTGTACTCGGGTTACGAGGACATGGGCAGTGGCGGCGGGGGCGGCGGGGGTGGTACGCCGCCCTCCGGTACGCCGACCGGCACGCCCACGGGTCCGCCCCCTGGCGGTGGCGGTGGGGGCCACCAGGAGCCCACCGACGACGAGCGCTATCTGCGCGGCACCTGGCGGACGGACAAGCGGGGCTTCGTCGAGTTCCGTACGGTCTTCCCCGGCTGGTACCAGGGCCGCTGCGTGCACATCCACACCAAAGTGCACGTGGGCGGCACCTGGACCGACGCCGGTTACGAGGGCGGCACCACCTGCCACACCGGCCAGCTCTTCTTCGACGAGGAGTCCGTGCTGGCCTCCGCCGAGACCGAGCCGTACTCCACCAACACCACGACCCGCACCACCCTCGACGAGGACACCATCTACCCCGGCAACGGGACCGAGGGCGGGCTGCTGAAGCTCAAGTACCGGAGGAACGCCATCGCCCAGGGCGTCGTCGCCACCCTCACCCTGGGCGTCGACCCCGAGGCGACGCACGACGGCACGGATGACGCGGTCCAGCCGGGCGCGTCGGCGTCGGCTTCCGCGAGCTGACGGACGGGGTGCGTGGGGCGGGCGTCTACGAGATGCCCGCCCCACATTCACATATATGTACTTCTGCTCAATCCGTTGACCCGGAAGACGGGCCTCCATAAGGTCCCTTCGAGAACGCGTACGTGATTGCTGTTCACGTATGTGCACAGCAAGGGAGACAACGATGTCAGAAGCCGCGACCGCCATACCTGAGGCCGAGCAACGAGCGGTGAGCAAGTTCCTGCGCCGCATGCTGCCGATCCTCGTCCTGATGCTGCTGGTCAACCAGATGGACCGGACGAACGTGGGCTTCGTCCAGAACGAACTGCGGGCCGACGTCGGAGTCAGCGCCACCGCCTACGGCCTCGGGGCGGGCCTGTTCTTCATCGGGTACGCCCTGTTCGAGGTGCCGAGCAACATGCTCCTGGAGCGGCTCGGCGCCCGGGTCTGGCTGACCCGGATCATGATCACCTGGGGTGCGGTGATCGTGGCGATGTGCTTCATCCACAACGTGTGGATGTTCTACTCCCTGCGCTTCCTGCTCGGTGTCGCGGAGGCCGGCTTCTTCCCCGGTGTGCTCCTGTACTTCACCCAGTGGCTGCCGGACTCCAGCCGGGGCCGGGCCAGCGCGATCTTCCTGGGCGGCTCGGCGACGGCGTACATCGTGACCGGCCCGATCACGGGCGCGCTGCTGGAGCTGCACGGCGCGGGCGGCATCGCCGGCTGGCGCTGGATGTTCGCCCTCGAAGGAGCCTTCTCCATCCTGGTCGGTTTCATCGCCGGGTTCTTCCTCGTCTCCCGGATCCAGGACGCCAAGTGGCTCACGCAGGAGGAGAAGGACGCCCTGAGCGATGCGGTGGCCCGGGACAAGGAGGCGCGGGACCGTGCTCCCTCGGTGTCGCGGATGAAGCTGATCTTCCATCCGCAGGTCGCCGTCCTGACCGCGGTGTTCTTCGCGATGGCCCTCACCGGGTACGCGATCACCTTCTGGCTGCCGAGCCTGGTGGAGGAGATCGGCGGACTGTCGCCCTTCCAGATCGGGCTGCTGTCGGCGATCCCGTGGGTCTGTGCCGTCATCGCGATGTACACGATGAGCCACTTCACCGACCGGGCGCCGGACCGCCGTCCCTACCTGGCGATCGCCCTGGTCCTGTCCGCCATCGGCACGTTCCTCGCCACCCTCGGCTCGCCCTGGTTCGGCCTCATCGCCCTCACGCTGGCGGCGGTAGGCGGCAAGTGCGCGGCCACGCTGTTCTGGCCGATGGCCCAGTCGGGCCTCGACTTGAAGATCGCCGCGCCGGGACTGGCCCTGGTCAACTCGATCGGCAACCTGGGCGGTTTCGTGTCGCCGACGCTGTTCGGGTACCTCAAGGACACGACGGGCAGCACGAACGGCGGCCTCTACACGCTCTCGGCGGCGTCGATCCTGGCGGTGCTGGGGGTGGCGTTCGTACGGCACACCAATCGGGGGCCGCAGTCGGGCTCCGGTGGTCGCACGGCGGTGAAGGGCGAGTCGGCTGTGGCGTAGTGCGCTGACTTCCGCAACGCGGAGGCGTCCGGGGTGTGGGTACCCCGGGCGCCTTCTCGCGTCCCTTTGTCCGTCAGGCCGGGTCGTCGGCGAACAGGTCCTCTGCCGTGCCGGCCGTCAGGGAGCGGTCGAACCAGAGCGTGAGGGTGTCGAGGTCGGTGCAGGAGGTGATGCGTTCCCGAGCCGTCTCGGGGATGTCGATGCCACGCTTCTCCAGCACGCGGAGGATGAGCGCCGTGCGATCTTCTGCCCTGCCTTCTGCCTTGCCCTCCAGGTACGTCTGCTCGAAGAGGGTTCCCCTGCCCGGGAAGTAAGTGCCGACCATTTTCTCCAGCTCTCTCCAGGTCTCCTGGACCGGAGTGTCCTCCAGCCCGACTTCAAGCCATTCGCACCAGTATTTCGCTGTTGCCTTGTCGAACGACCGCATGCCGCGGGCCACCATGCCCAGTATGGCGGGGGCGTCTTCGCTGTCGCTGTGCACGATGGCCGAGAACGTTGCCAACGCCGGTTCACGGACGATCATGGACTCGTCGGTGATCACCGGTACGTTGTCCGGGCCGAGTACGAAGGGACGCGTGGCCTGGGTTGTCCAGTTGCCGACGCGGCTCTCGAAAGGGCCGGCGGCCCAGGACGCTGTCGACCGATCCCGGCAGACCGCGACGAGCAGTACCGGCAGGCCGAACTTCGCGTGGAGGTACGCCACGTAGTAGGACCAACTGGAACCCTTGGCGCTGGACCGGGCGGTCTGGGCCTCGATGGCGATCAGGAAGCCGTCGCCTTCGGACGGTTCGACCTTCAACACCGTGTCCACACGGCGTTCCAGCGGCTTGATCTCCGTGGCGTCGGGGGTGAGCGCCTCGATGATCGCCTTCGCGGGCGGTGGTAGCCCCAGTGCCTCGAAGGCAGGAGTGAGAACCTCCGGATGGTCCTGGAAAATCCGGTGGGAGGTCTCATGGGTTGATGTGACCATGGGCGCAAGCTAGGTCCGACGAGATCAGTGGATCCCGTGAAATGGACTGCGTTCACTCTTTCGAGAGCCGCAAAAACGTTCATGGGCTGGGTGGGCGGTGGAGAAGGTAGCCGGAAACGGGGCCGAGTGATTCGTCCTCCAAGTGGATGCTGTCCGACCAGTCGCGCTGTTCGACGGGTGCCAGCAGGGACTCGACCGTGCAGGACCACGCCTCGCACAGGGAGCGGATGAAGAGGCCGTACAGGTCGCCTGAATTGCGCCACCACTGTTTCTGCCAGGTGGGTGTGGTGTGGTCGCGGGCGAACTCGTATGCGGTGTCCCGGTTGGCGGCGGCCGGGAAGACCTGTGACAGAGGTGGGGTGGAGACGAGCTGGTAGATGAAGATCCAGTTGTCGGGGACCTGAACCCGCTTCCCGGAGAGGTGGTGGTAGAGCTCCGGCGGACGGGTCCGCCAGGTGACGGGCCAGCCGAAGGCGAGGAAGATCTCGCTGCGCCCGGCGGCCCACTCGGGTACGTCGGCCAGGCGCAGCACGCCCTGTGCCGTCAGCGCGAAGGCTATGTCGTCGGCCAGCGGGTTGAAGGCGTTGTGCAGCGTGTAGGCCAGTTCCAGCTGGAGTGGGTCCCCGAAGTGGCCGGTGTCGCGCAGCCGTTGTTCCTGGGTGCGCATCCACTGCCGCACCTGGTCCTTGGTGGCGATCAGCGCGGCCTTGTCCCGTGAGGCCCGGCTGGGCTGTCCGGCGAGGTAGCCGGCGAAGGAGACCGAGGTGTCAGCGAGAAAGCCGTTGACTGTGACGGTGCCCCAGAAGTCGCGTCGGCCCTGGAAGTGCATGTTGTTCCAGAGCATGGCGAGCCCGATGCGCCGTCCCTTGTCGTTCAGCAGCTCGGTGGCCCTGCTGACGAAATCGTCGCGCATCTGGAGGCGCAGCTTCTCCTCTCCGGTGCGCCACCTCAGAGCCTGGGGCGGGTAGAGGCGGTCGAACACCTCGTCAGCTGACCCGGTAGCCAGGGAGAACGGCGCGAGGATCTCGGGTTCGGCCGCCCCGGGCTCCCATGTGTACACGGGCACCGCGTTCTCCAGGACCAGACGCTGGGCGAGCTGGGCGAGCCGTTCGTCGTCGGTCCGGCTGAACAGGCCCTGGAGCTCGTAGGGGCTCTTCCTGAGCCGCACGCGCACGGTCGTGCCCTCCGGTACCCAGCCCTGTCCGGTGAAGGGCGTCAGCAGGGGGCGGCTGGAGGGTCCGTCGAAGGTGAGGCGGCGGGCGTCCGTGAGCGAGGCGTCGTAGCGACGGGTGATCAGTTCCACCTGATCGCCGAGGAGAAAGACGGAGAAGAATCCGATACCGAAGCGGCCGCTGGGCTGAAAGCCGCCGTCGGCCAGCCCCGGGAGCCGGTTGCGCAGGCTGGTGGAGCTCCAGCCGCTGGTGCCGAAGTCGAGCAGCCCGTGGACCAGCGTCTCCTCGTCCATGCCGGTGCCGTTGTCACGGACCTCCAGGTACCAGGAACCGTCGGTCTCGGTCAGACGGATCTCCACGCGCCCGCCCGGGAAGCCGGGCTGCAACGTCTGGCGGGCGAGCACCGCGTCCTGGGCGTTCTGGATCAGCTCCCGGACCGCGACCTCGGGCACGTCGCCGTACAGCTGCTGCCCGCCCAGCGTGCCGACCAGGGCCGGGACGTCGGAGACCTTGACGGTCGCATCGATGGGGCGCCACTTCTGTACGCGGAAGAGTTCCGCGAAGCGCTCCGGGGAGCCGACGCCGGCGACCGCCCGCGCCGCGAGCCGGTTCCGGCCGAGGTCGTGCAGGAGGGCGTCGACGGCCTTCAGCTCGCGGTCGATGCCGCGCAGGTACTCCAGGGCCAGCCACCAGGAGGTGGCGTCCTGCGGGGGAAAGGGGCGCAGCGAGCTGTAGGTGACCCGGTCGCCGTTTCGGTAGGGCCGGGCGATGTGCTCCTGAAACCGCCAGTGCTCGCGGGAGAGGCCCTGCGGCCTGCGCAGCGAGAACAGGAAGCCGGGAGCGCGTCGGCTGTCGACCTGCGTCGCGTCGGCGAGTCGCAGGATGCAGGCCAGCTTGAGCGAGTCGATGGTCCACTCGCTGGGTTGCCAGGGCAGGGAACCGATCGTATGGGGGAACTCCTGCGCGAGCCGGTCCACGGGCCACCAGTGGCTGGCCGCCAGTTCGCCGACCAGCGGGCCGTACACCTCTCGCAGCTGCACGCCCTCGATGAGGAAGATCTCGTTGCCCGTACTGGACCGCCAGGGCTGGTCCACCAGCCGCTTGGCCTGCTCCGCGTGTGTGTCGCGGATCGCCGTCGCCAGGCAGGCGTCCGCGATCTCGGCGGGCGGGGTGTCCAGCTCCTCCCGGTCGGGCCAGCAGCCCTCTTGGTGGTAGTAGGCCACCGAGACGAGATCACGCCACCGCTTCTCACCGAGCGCCTCGGGCACGGTCGTCCCGTACGCGGCGGCCCCCATCGCCGCGTCGTGCAGCACGAAGGCGCAGCCCAGCACGTACGCCTCGGCGGGATTCAGCGTCACCTCGGTACCGCAGACCAGGTCGGCCGTCTCCCACAGTGCGTCCACGTGGCTGATGTCGTGCACCGTAAAGTCCGGCATGCTGCGCGCGTTCTCCTCCAGGAGGACGGCGGCCTTCTTCCGCAGCTCCGCGTACGACGTGCGCAGTCGTTCCCGCTGATCGGCGTGGGCGTCGGGGCCCGGGCGCCCGGCGAGGGTGCTCTGCCACAGAGACGTGCTGGTGTAGTCGTGCTCGGGCACCGGGAGTGATCACCTCATAGCGGGCAGGAGGAACAGCGCGGCGAGCACCCACATGGTGATCACCGATACGAGGATGAAGAGCAGCACATACGTCTCGTACCAGCGCAGGAAGTTGCCGGGGCGAGGGCGCTTGCGGAAGCCGGGCCCGACGACCTCGTCGGTGATGTCGCACTCCTCGTTGCGGTAGTCGAGCCAGGCGAGCGCGCCCACCACGATGAGTGTGCCGGTGAACGCGGCGACCATCGTGGCCAGCGTCAGCAGGCCGATGACGCCGCCGCGGGCGGTGGCCGGCGCCAGGTCCCACTTGCGGTATCCGACGAAGAGGGCGAGCGCCGCGGTGACGAGTGCGGTGGCGAGCGTCTGGTAGATGGCGAGGAACCGGTGGGCGTTCTCGTTCACGGCATGGATCTGCTGCAGGACGTACCGGTAGCGCTCCAACGCGAAATCGTTGCGGACAGTGACCGCTTCCGGCCGTTCTTCCCCCGGTTCCGCCATCGCCCCCACCCGACTGACCCGTTGTCAGCGAACGTATACCCAAGGCCCGTTCGTCCATCCAGTGTGATGGATGATCAGAGGGTGGGGCCAGTGGCCGGCCGACGTTGCGCCGCTAGCGCGCGACGAACTGGGTCAGGATCGCCTGGACCTCGTAGATGTCGACACCCTTGGTGAAGGTCTTCTGGATCGGGAGCTGGGAGCCGGAGATCCAGATCTTGAGTTCGGCGTCGAGGTCGAAGGTGCCCGCCGTTTCCACGGCGAAGTGGGTGATGCTGCGGTAGGGGACCGAGTGGTACTCGGTCTTCTTGCCGGTGATGCCCTGCTTGTCGACCAGGATCAGGCGGCGGTCGGTGAACAGGATGGTGTCGCGGATCAGCAGGAACGCGGCGTGGACCTGCTCGCCGTGGCCGAGGAGGCGGGCGTAGTCCTGCTGGGCCGATGCCGGGTCTACGGTGTGCGCGTTGCCGAAGAGTGCCATGGAAACCCCCGTGGTGAGTGGCGGCGGCCGGGCGGCCGTCCTCATGCGATCTTCGCAAAGCGCGGGGCCCGGGAGAAGGTTCGTGTTCTCCCGGGCCCCGTGCTGTAGCGAGCGTGTTACGGCCGTTACGCCGTCGGCTTCTCCTCAAGGCGCGGGAAGAGGACCGCGCCCTTCGTGACCGTCGTACCGGCCGGGAGCTTGCCCCATTCGCCGGACTCCTGGACCTTCTGGTCCGCGAGCGCCCCGAGGGAGGCCTCGGCGCCGAGCGAGTCCCAGAGCTTCTGGGAGGTCTCCGGCATGACCGGGTTGAGCAGGACGGCGATCGCGCGGAGCGATTCGGCGGCCGTGTAGAGGATCGTGGCCAGGCGGGCCTTGCCCTCGTCAGAGGTGTCCTTGGCCACCTTCCACGGCTCCTGCTCCGTGATGTAGCCGTTGACCTGCTTGACGAAGTCGAAGATCGCCAGGATGCCGCCCTGGAAGTCCAGGTCTTCGCCGATCTTGCGGTCCGCCTGCGTGACGGCCTTCGCCAGGCCCTCGTGGATCGCCTTCTCCGCCTCGCCGTCGGCCGTCGATTCCGGCAGCTCACCGCCGAAGTACTTGCCGACCATCGCCGCGACGCGGGACGCCAGGTTGCCGTAGTCGTTCGCCAGCTCGCTGGTGTAGCGGGCGGAGAAGTCCTCCCAGGAGAAGGAGCCGTCCTGGCCGAAGGCGATCGCGCGCAGGAAGTACCAGCGGTACGCGTCCACGCCGAAGTGCGAGGTCAGGTCCTGCGGCTTGATGCCGGTCAGGTTCGACTTCGACATCTTCTCGCCGCCGACCATCAGCCAGCCGTTGGCCGCGATCTTGCCGGGCAGGGGGAGCCCCTGGGCCATCAGCATCGCCGGCCAGATCACCGCGTGGAAGCGGAGGATGTCCTTGCCGACCAGGTGGACGTCGGCCGGGAAGGTCTCCTCGAACTTCGCCTGGTTCTCGTTGTAGCCGACCGCCGTGGCGTAGTTCAGCAGGGCGTCGATCCACACGTAGATCACGTGCTTGTCGTCCCACGGGACCGGGACGCCCCAGTCGAACGTGGAACGCGAGATGGAGAGGTCCTGCAGGCCCTGGCGTACGAAGTTCACGACCTCGTTGCGCGCGGACTCGGGCTGGATGAAGCCGGGGTTCGCCTCGTAGTGGGCGAGGAGCTTGTCGCCGTACTCGCTCAGCTTGAAGAAGTAGTTCTCCTCGCTGAGGCTCTCCACGGGCTTCTTGTGGATCGGGCAGAGCTTCTGGCCCGCGTACTCGCCCTCGCCGTCGAGGAGCTCGCCGGGGAGCTTGTACTCCTCGCAGCCGACGCAGTACGGGCCCTCGTAGCCGCCCTTGTAGATCTCGTCCTTGTCGTAGAGGTCCTGGACGAACTCCCGGACGCGGTCCGTGTGCCGCTTCTGCGTGGTGCGGATGAAGTCGTCGTTCGCGATCTCCAGGTGTTCCCAGAGAGGCTTCCACGCTTCGGTGACGAGCTTGTCTGCCCACTCCTGGGGGCTGACGCCGTTCGCCTCCGCGGTGCGCATGATCTTCTGACCGTGCTCGTCCGTGCCGGTGAGGTACCACACCTTCTCGCCGCGCTGACGGTGCCAGCGGGTGAGCACGTCGCCTGCGACGGTCGTATAGGCGTGGCCCAGGTGAGGAGCGTCGTTGACGTAGTAGATGGGGGTCGAGACGTAGTACGCCTTCGCCCCCTGCTTCTCGGATCCAGTGGCCGCCATGGTCGAAATCCTACTGGTCCGTCGAAGATCGACTCACACGCGTTTCGGGGGGTGGACAGGGGCTTCTCTCCTGTCCACCCCCCGGGGCGTGTGGTGGCTACGGGCGCCAGTTCGCCAGTACGCCCTCGTAGAGCTCCCCGTCCGTGAGCTCGCGGGGGGTTTCGCCGGCGAGGAAGTGGGACGTGTTGGGGGTCTTGAGCTTGCGGAGGTAGTCGAAGGCCTTGTTCTCCGGGTCACCGAAGGCGACGAAGGAGAAGAAGACGGTGGGGTGGGACTTGGCCGCGTCGGTGAGGGACTGGGTGGCGGGGGTCTTGGCGTCGGGGGCGCCGTCCGTCTGGAAGATCACCAGGGCCGGGGTGTCGGTTGCCGCTTCCTTGCTGTGGTGGGCGAGGACGGCTTCGACTGCCGCGTGGTAGCTGGTGCGGCCCATGCGGCCGAGGCTCGCGTGCAGAGTGTCGATCTTGTTCTCGTGGTCGGTGAGGGTGATCTCGCCGGTTCCGTCGAGTTCGGTGGAGAAGAAGACGACCTGGACCGTGGCCTCGGGGTCGAGGTGAGCGGCGAGGGCGAGGGTCTGCTCGGCGAGGGCCTGGGCGGAGCCGTCCTTGTAGTACGGGCGCATGGAGGCGGAGCGGTCGAGGACGAGGTAGACCTTGGCTCGGGTGCCGGTGAGGTTGTGGGTCTTGAGGGTGGTGGTGGCGGCCTTGTAGGCGGTGGTGAGGCCGGGGGCGCGGGACTTTACGCGGGTGAGGGGGAGGGCGGGTCCTTCGGAACCGGGCTCGGGCTTGGGCTCGGCCTCGGCTTCGCCTTCGGTCGAGTCGTTCCCACCCGCACCGCCCGTGCGGTCATCGTTGTCGGGTGCGGGTGGCCCCTGTGGGGCGGATTCGCCGTCGGCGGGTGCGGGTGCGGGTGCGGGTGCGGGTGCCTCAGCCTTCGGCTTCGCGGTCGCTTCCGCCTTCGGCTCCGCTTCCGGCTGTGCCGTGGCAGGCTCGGGGTCGACGGCGGCGTGGGTGTCAGCGTCGGTCTCGGGCTCGGCCTCGGTAGCGGTCGTGCCTTGGGCCTCGGGCTTCGTCTCGGCCTCCGGCTTCGCTTCTTCCGGGGCTGCCTCGGGCTCCACAGCCGCCGGCGTCTCGGCATCGGTCGGCGCTGCGGCTTCCGCCTCATTGGTGGCAGCCAGCTGCTCCGCGACCGCCTGCTTCTCGGTGCCCTCGGGCTCCTCGGCGACTGCCGTCTGCTCCGGGGTCTCCGCAGTCACCGGCTTTTCGGCGCCCTCGGGCTCGTCGGCGGCTTCCGGCTTCCCGGCGACCGCCGGCTTCTCCGCGGTCTCTGCAGCCACCGGCTCCTCGGCAGCCTCGGGCTCGTCGGCGGCTTCCGGCTTCTCGGCGACCGCCGTCTTCTCCGCGTCCTCCGCGACCGTCGGCTTCTCGGCAGCCTCGGGCTCCTCCGCGACCGCCGGCTTCTCGGCAGCCTCGGGTTCCTCAGAGACCGCCGGCTCCTCGGCGACCTCGGGCTCCCCCGCGACCTCCGGCTCCTCGGCAACCGCCGCCTCCGGCGACTCCCCCGCCGCAGCCGCGGCCGCAGCCGCAGGCTCAGTCGGTGCCGTCTCTTCGGTCTCCGCGGAGCGCGTCGGCCTGGGGACCGCCGCGACGCTGTCGAAGGCCGCGGAGACCAGGTCGTGTTCGTTGGGGGAGGAGGTGCGGGGTTCGGGGACGCTCGCCGTCGTGGGGGAGGAGGTCTGGCGTTCCCCGGACGCGGCCGGGGGCTCCTGTGCGGGTACCTGGCCGCGTGAGGTCGATGTATCGCTCGACGGCGTTGCCGTCGGCTCCTCCGGGGTCGTCGTCGGCCGCGCCGCACCCTCCGCCTCGGCGGTCCGTGACTTGCGTGACCGTCCGAACGCGTTCCGCAAGAGAGTGAGAATGCCCATGTGCGCGCAACCCTTCGCGTGAGTTGAAGCCCGTCAATCCCTGGCCAGGACGGACACGTAAGGTTAGCGGCCCTCCTGTGTGATCTTGGGCAGGGTCGGGTGTGCGAGGTCCTTTCTGTCAAGGGGGACATCCGGCCTGCCGACGTGACGCCGTGCTGAATCGCCGCAACTGCCGCACGGACGCCCCAGGTTCACCCGCAGTTCATCCAGGCGCCCGGCTCCCGCACGTATGTGCTCCTACGGTCACGCTGACACCCAGGGCATCCAAGGAGAGAGCAAAGTGCGAAAGCTGCTGCCGTTGATCGGAACGCCGTCCGGATCGCACCCTGGCGGCCGGTCCGCCATGACCTGTCGTTTCCGGTGTGGTGACGCCTGCTTCCACGAGGTGCCCAACACCAGTTCCAACGAGTACGTCGGTGATGTGATCGCCGGTGCGCTCAGCCGCCGGTCGATGATGCGGGCCGCGGCCGTGGTGACTGTGGGCGCCGCCGGGGCGGGGGCCGTGGGTGTCGGGCAGGCTCCACCGGCCGGTGCGGCACCGGCAACGGCAGGGACGACACCGGCAGCGGACGCCGCCGCCGTGGCCGCCCGGCGTAAACACAAGGGCGCGCGCGGGCTGCGCTTCGCGCCCGTCGCGCCCAACACCACCGACGCCGTGACCGTGCCGGACGGGTACGGGCAGAACGTCGTCATCCGCTGGGGCGAGCCCATCCTGCGCGGGGCGCCCGCCTTCGACCCGGAGAAGCAGACCGCCAAGGCCCAGGCCGGGCAGTTCGGGTACAACTGCGACTTCCTCGCCCTCCTCCCGTTGCCGGGTGAGCGGGGCAGGCAGCTGCTCGTCGCCAACCACGAGTACACCGACGAGATCCTGATGTTCCGGGGGTACGACGCCGCCAACCCCACCCGTGAGCAGGTCGAGGTGGCGTGGGCCGCGCATGGGCTGTCGGCCGTGGTGGTGGAGGGGGACCGGAGGACCGGGAAGCTCACCGCCGTGTCCCGGCATCAGCTCAACCGGCGCGTCACCGTCACCACCGAGTTCCGGCTGACCGGGCCCGTCGCCGGGTCGAAGCTGGTGAGGACCTCCGCGGACCCGACCGGCACCAAGGTGTTCGGCACCCTCAACAACTGCTCGGGCGGTGTCACCCCGTGGGGCACGACCCTGCACGGCGAGGAGAACTTCAACCAGTACTTCGCCAACGCGAGCCGGGACACCGACAAGCGGTACGGGGTCGGGACCGGCGCGACCGAGCGGAAGTGGGAGCGGTTCGACAAGCGGTTCGATGTCGCCCAGGAGCCGAACGAGGTGCACCGGTTCGGGTATGTCGTCGAGTTCGATCCGTACGATCCGGAGTCGACGCCGCGCAAGCACACCGCGCTCGGGCGGTTCAAGCACGAGGCCGCGACCGTGCGGCTCACGCAGGACGGGCGGCCCGTCGTGTACTCCGGTGACGACGAGCGGTTCGACTACTTCTACAAGTTCGTCGGCAGCAAGCGGATGCGCCACGGGTCCTCGCGTGCCGTGCGCGAGCACAACCTCTCGCTGCTCGACGAGGGGACGCTGTACGTCGCCAAGCTCACCGGTGACTCCCCCGCCCTCGAGATCGAGGGCACGGGCAAGCTGCCGAAGGACGGGGAGTTCGACGGGAGCGGGCAGTGGATTCCGCTGGCCACCGCGACCGCGAAGGGTGCCGTCTCGCATGTGGACGGGATGACCGCGGAGGAGGTGTTCGTCTTCACCCGGCTCGCCGGTGACAAGGTGGGCGCCACCAAGATGGACCGCCCCGAGGACATCGAGCCCAACCCGGTGACCGGGAAGGTGTACGTCGCCCTGACGAACAACACCAACCGTGGTGTCGGCTCCAACGCCAAGGCGGACGAGGCCAACCCGCGCCACGCCAACAAGCACGGGCACGTGCTGGAGCTCACCGAGCGGTGGAACCGGCCGGAGAGCACGAAGTTCGCCTGGTCGCTGTTCCTGGTCGCGGGTGACCCGGACGACCCGGCGACGTACTTCGCCGGGTTCCCGAAGGACGGCGTCAGCCCCATCTCCTGCCCGGACAACGTCGCCTTCGACCCCTACGGCAACCTGTGGATGTCCACCGACGGCGCCCAGCTCGGCTCGCACGACGGCCTGTTCGGCGTGGCGACCCGGGGTGAGCGGCGCGGTGAGCTCAAGCAGTTCCTGACCGTGCCGAAGGGCGCCGAGACCTGCGGTCCGATCATCCAGGACCGGCGCGTCCTCGTCGCCGTGCAGCACCCGGGCGAGATCGACGGCGCGTCCGTGGAGAAGCCGGCCAGCACCTGGCCCGACGGGCCCGGGAAGTACGTCCGGCCGGCGGTCGTGGCCGTGTGGCGCGCGGACGGGGGCGACATCGGCGTCTGATTGCCGTTGGCGCCGGGCAGCTCGCTCAGGTGGTCACCGGCCCTCGTGGAGCGTCAGGTCGGTGATCACCGACCTGTGGTCCGTGTCGGCCAGGTCCAGGATGCGAGTGTCGCGGGCCGCGAAGTCCCGCGACACCAGCACGTGGTCGATTTGGGCGCCGAGCGTCGGGGCGGTCCGGGCCGGCCAGGTGGCCGTGCGGTCGGCGCCGTCCAGACGGGAGGCGTCGCGCAGTCCGGTGTCGAGGATGCGGCGGAAGACGGCGTGGTCCTGGGAGGCGTTGAAGTCGCCGGCCAGGACGAGCGGGGTTCCGCGGTCGGTGACGGCCGCGGCGCGCAGGGCGCCGAGCTCCCGCTTCCAGAGGTCCACCTGCCCGGGCAGCGGGGGCATGGGGTGGGCGAGCTGGAGCCGTACGGCGTGCCCGTCCACGTCGGCGATCGCCCCGGGCATGCCCATGGTGCCGGGGACCCCGTCGGTGGGCCGGAGCGTGAAGCGGCTGAGGATGGCGGAGCCCTCGGAGCCGCCGCCCTCGACGGCACGGCGGTGCGGGTAGTCCCGGGAGAGGTCCCGCTTCAGCCGCGCGTCACATTCGTAGTCGCACTCCTGTACGAAGATGATGTCCGGTTTCTCGCGGCGGACGGCGGCGACCAGAAAGCCGGTGCCCTGCCCGAACTCGACGTTCGAGGTCAGCACGCGCAGGTCGGCGACCGGGCGGCCCGCGGGGTCGTCGACCTTGCCGTACGGCTCGATGAACCAGGCCAGCAGGCCGAGCACGACGACTCCCCAGGCCGTGCCGAACCACCAGCGGGAGCGCAGGGTGAGCAGCAGCGCCAGGCCGGTGGGCGCGAGCAGCCAGGGGAGGAAGGCGAGGAGCTGCGGGACGGGTGTGATGCCGTCGCTGTCGGCGGTCCGGAAGCCGACGACCACGCTCACACCCGCGAGCAGCAGGCCGGCGCACCACGCGCCGAACCCGCGTCCGGGCGGGCGGTGCTCCGGCCCGTCGTCCGTGGCGGTCCACTCGGCAGCGGCGGTGTTCACAGGCCGGCCTTCCGTTCGCGGGGCGGGATGCCCGCATCCTCCCTCAAAGACGGGGCGGGGCGGAGGAAGGTTGCCGTGCGTCGACGCGGGCCAGGAACTCCCCCAGCGCCTGGTCGAACACGTCCGGGCGTTCCAGGTTCGGCATGTGGGCCGCGCCGTCGATGATGTGCAGCGCCGCGTCCGGGAGGGCGGTGTGCATGGCCAGGGCGTCGGAGACCGGTGTGAAGGTGTCGTCCGCTCCCGCGACGACCAGGGCCGGGACGGAGACACGGGTCAGCAGGTCGTCGTAGCCGGGGCGCCGGGCGCGGGCGCGCAGGGCCGCCGCGGCGCCCTCGGGGGCGGTGGCCGTCATCATGCGGTGGACGTGGGCCTTGACCCCGTCGGGGGCGTAGGGGGCGACCATCCGCTCCAGGACCTCGTCGGCGTAGCCGCGCATGCCCTCCGCCATGAGGCGGTCCGCCATGGCGTCGCGGGTGCGGATGCCCTCCGGAGTCTCCGCCGACGGGAAGGTGTCCGCGAGGACCAGGCCGCTGACCCGCTCGTGGAACAGGCGGTAGCAGTCCATCGCGATCTGGCCGCCCATCGACAGGCCCGCGAGGACGAACGACTCCACCTTCAGCTCGTCCAGCAGGGCCTCGATGTCCCGGGCGAATCCGGAGAAGTCCGTGACGGCGGGGGTGACCGGAGAGGCGCCGTAACCGCGCAGGTCGGGGGCGATGACCCGGCGGTCCGCCGAGAACGTCTCGAGCTGCGGGGCCCACATCGTGCGGTCGAAGGGGTGGCCGTGGACGAGAACCAGGGGAACCTTGGGGACAAGGGGCTGCCGGGAGGAGGCGGGGCCTTTGTCCTCGTATGCGAGGAAGGGTGCCATGGGGACGACCCTAGGCCGCCCAACTACTCGGTGCAATAAGATCTTTGCTCTCGGTGCAATCCAAGGGGGAGGCCGACCGATGGGTGACTACCGGCGTATCGCCGACAGGATCGCCGACGACATCGCCACCGGACGGCTCCGGCCCGGTCAACGGCTGCCGCCGCAGCGGGCGTTCGCGCGGCGCCGCGGGATCGCCTCGTCGACGGCCGGGCGGGTGTACAGCGAACTCGTACGGCGCGGGCTGGTCGTCGGCGAGGTGGGGCGCGGCACCTTCGTACGCGCCGGACCGACGGGCCCGCCGGGGCAGGCGCTCGCCGAGCCCGGCCCGGCCGACGCCCCCGTCAACCTGGAGCTCAACTACCCCAGCGCGCCCGGTCAGCCGGAGTTGCTCGCCCCCGTCCTCGAGCCCCTGCTGCGCCCCGACGTGCTGGCCGAGGCCCTGCTGCCGGCGGCCGCCACCGGCACCCAGGGAGCCCGGGAGGCCGCGGCCGCCCTCCTCACCACGCCCGGCTGGCGCCCTGCCCCGGACCGGCTGCTGTTCACCGGCAACGCCCGCCAGGCCATCGCCGCCGTCCTGGCCTCCCTGGTCCGGCCGGGCGGCCGGGTCGGTGTGGAGCAGCTGACGTATCCGCTGGTCAAGGAGATCGCGGCCCGGCTGGGCATCACGCTGGTGCCGCTGGCCGGTGACATGGCCGGGCTGCTCCCGGAGGCCGTCGCGGCGGCGCACCGTACGGCACCCCTGTCCGCCCTCTATGTGCAGCCGACGCTGCACAATCCGACGTCCTTGACGACGAGCCGGACGCGGCGGCTGCAACTCGCCCAGCTGATCCACCACTTGCACCTCCCGATCGTGGAGGACCGCATCTGGTCCTTCCTGCACGGGTCGGGCGAGCGGCACGGGGCCGGTGATCCCCTCGCCGCCCATGCCCCGGCCCTCGCCCATGTCGTCGACGGGCTCTCCAAGCGGGTCGCCCCCGGGCTCACCGTCGGGTTCCTCGTCGTGCCGCCGCAGCGGGCCGCCGCCGTGGCCGACGCCGTGCGGTCGGGCGGGTGGAACGCGGGCCGGTTCGCCCTGGAGGCGGCCGTGCGCTGGGCCGCGGAGGGGACGGTGACGCGGCTGGTGGAGGCCAAGCGGGCGGACGCGGTGCGGCGGCAGCGAATCCTCGCCGAGGAACTCGCCGGCTTCGCCGTGCGGTCCGACCCGCGCGCCTATTTCGCCTGGTGGGAGCTGCCGGCCCCGTGGCGCGCCGACACCTTCACGGCCGCCGCCGCGGCGCACGGCATCGCCGTCACGCCCGGCCCCGCCTTCGCCGTCGCCCCCGGCCACACGCCCGATGCCGTCAGGCTCGGGCTCGCGTCGGCTTCGGAGGGGGATTTGCGGTGGGCGTTGCGGATGCTCGCTCGTGTTGCGGCGCGGCGGGGTGCGGGTTTGTGAGTCAGGTGCCGTGCGTCGCCGGCTGCCGTGGCGGCGGGGCACGGTATCGCCGTGATGCCTGGCCTGTCTTCGCTGTGGCCCCCGGTTGCGCCCGACGCGGTCAGGCTCGGGCTTGCGTCGGTTCCGGAGGGGGATCTGCGGTGGGCGTTGCGGATGCTCGCTCGTGTTGCGGCGCGGCGGGGTGCGGGTTTGTGAGTCAGGTGCCGTGCGTCGCCGGCTGCCGTGGCGGCGGGGCACGGTATCGCCGAGATGCCTGGCCTGTCTTCGCTGTGGCCCCCGGTTGCGCCCGACGCGGTCAGGCTCGGGCTTGCGTCGGTTCCGGAGGGGGATCTGCGGCGGGCGCTGCGGATGCTCGCGCGCGGTGCCGCGCGGCGAGGCACCGGCCTGTGAGCCACGAGCCGAGCGCCACCGTCAGGCCGAGGACGAGCAGCAGCCAGGACACCGTGCGCAGGGTGGTCGTGAGGGCGTCGTAGACCGCGCCCACGGCCGGGCGGTGGAGCGCGTCGGGCAGGTCGGCGAGGGTGAGGCGGCGGCCGATCGCGACGGCGAGGACCAGCAGCCCTCCGCCCAGGGCCGTGCCGAGGCCGAGGGCGGTGACCGCACGGCGGCGGCAGGCGGCGACGGCGATCCCGGCGACGGCCAGGACGGCGGCGGTGAGCGGCAGCCAGAAGGCGGCGGTGTCCAGCACGTGGTATCCCCTGCGCAGTCGGTCCAGGTCCCCGGCCGGGAGCACCGGGACCCGGGCGTGTGCGACCGGGATGCGGTGGGCGAACGACACGTGGTCGTCGGCGAGTTGGCGTTTGACCCGGGCGACGACCGGGGCGAGGTCGACGGTGACCGCGGCCGCGTGCGCCTCGTCGTCGCACAGGGCGTGCAGCACGGCGGCGTGGACGGCCTGGTTCGCCGCGTCCCAGGCGGCGCGGAACGCCTCGGTACGGGTGAAGGAACGCGCCGCGTCGTGCACGAAGGGCCCGACCGCGCCGCGCAGGGAGCCGGTGTCGAGCTCGTGCCCGGCCTCCCGCATGATGCCGTCCCCGACGGCGTCCGCGACCGCGCGCTGCACGTCCGGGTCGGCGGCGAGCGGCGCCATCGTACGGACGTAGCGGCCGGTGTCGGTCAGCCCGTGCGCCGCCCAGGACGCTAGCGCCCCGAACGGCACGAGCAGGCACGCGAGGGCCAGCAGAACGGCCGACAGGGCGTTCCGCAGTCGTGGGGGCGCCTTCTCGGGTACGGGCGCCCGGTCGGGCTCGGGCACCCTCCCAGGCAAGCCGCCCCGGGCCCGCTCCGCGCGCGGAGTGACTGCAATCGGCCGCACATGTCGAGCCGAAAGGGGACGGCCGGTCAGACGATGCGGTGGCCGGTCGCGTCCTCACGCGAGTAGTACCGGTAGAACAGCATCACGAGCACGCCCGCCCCCACCGCCAGCCCCAGTCCCGTGGACTTCAGCACGGATCCGCCGGTCTGGCTGTAGAGGAAGCCCATCGCGCAGCCCGTGAAGACGAACCAGAGCAGCGCGTGCAGCTCGCGGCGCAGCCGCTGGGCGACGTTCCAGACGGCGGCGAACACCACCGCGAACACGATCGTCGTGAGGAAGCCGAACAGCAGGTTCCAGCCCGTGATGGGCCCGGCGTCGCGCCGCAGGGCCGCGGCCCAGTAGCCGTAGACGAGCCCGACGGCGACGGGCACCGCGACCTTCGCCATGGCGTGGGCGCGCGGGCTGAAGAGGTCGGGTGTACGGCGCCGCAGGGCGACCTCGCGTGAGGCGGGTGCCGCATGAGCCATGAGAGTGCTCCTCTCTCCCTGCCCCTGCCTACCAGGGCACACCTGCGGGGGGCCGCTGGCAAGTCGGCGTACGGGAACACGGCCCCGGGCGGCCCCGCGCACTCCTGCCCGAGGCCGGGGGCGAACCACCCGAAGGCGGACGTTTGCGGTCCTGAGGGCCCCCTTTGCAGCCGCAGAGGTTACGGTGCTGCCGTACGTGATCGACCGGGGGAGGGGAAGAGATGCCCGGAACCGTGCTGCTGCTGGCGGCCTCGCCGCTGGGCAAGGGGCGCCTGGTGGACGCCGCCTCCGTGCTCCCCGTCCTCGCCGCCGTGCCGCCCGCCGTGCTGTCCGGCACGGACACCGCGAACGTCGTCGAACTCGCCGACCCGCTGGAGCCGCAGGCCGTCCTCACCCGGCTCCGCGCCGCCGCCACGGCCCCCGGCCCGCTCACCGTGTACGTCACCGGACAGCTTCAGCTCGACCGCAAGCAGCGCCTGCCGCATCTCGCGCTGGCCCGCACCACCGCCCCGACCGTGCGCTACACGGCCTTCCCCTGGCACTGGTTCCGGGAGGAGCTGCGGCTCAGACCCGCCGGGGCGACCACGCTGGTGCTCGACCTGCACGCGGACGCCGAGACCTGGGAGCTGCTGCGGAGCACCCCCCTGGACTCGGGCCGCGGCACCGCCGTCCACGGGCGCATCGCCCCACCGCCGTCCCGGCGCACGGTCGCGGCACCGGCGTACATGAAGGCCGTGGCGACGATCCTGCGCAGCGGGTTCCGCCCGCCGCCCGAGCAGTTGCACCAGCAGGCGCTGGCCCGGATCGCGCAGGAGAGCGCCGGCCGGGACATCGTGGTCAGCGCGCAGGGGCCGGTGAGCGGCGATCCGCACACCGCCATCACCGCCGCGGTCCAGTCCGGCCGGCACCAGGACGCGGACGCGCTCGCCGCCCGGCACGAGCAGGCCGCCGTGGCCGCGCACGGGCCCGCCTCGGAGGAGGCACTGCACTGGGCCGAGGTACGGGCCGACCTGGCGATGTTCGCCGGGGACGCGGCCCGCAGCTGCCGCACCTGGCTGTCGGTGGCCGTCGCCCGGCTGAACGCCGGGCAGGCGGTGGACGCCCCCGCCGTCGAGTCGGCCGTCGACCGGGCCCACCACCAGTGGGGGCAGATATCCGACTCCGCGCAGGCACGTGAACTGGGTTTTGGGCTCGCCGAGTTGCGCGGCCGGGTGCCCGGGCGGCGCGAGGGGGCCCTGGACCACGTCCAGCGGCAACTGCGCCAGCTCCAGACCCAGGGCTGAGCCGCGTGCGCCGTGTGCGCCTGGCGTGAAGGGGGCGTGCAATCGCGCTTGCGCTGGTCGCGTCACAGGTCTGCCGCCGAGGCCTGACCCAGTGTCATGATGTCGGACATGACAGAGGGGGACGAAGTGGCTGTCTTAGGCGTACGCGTCCGGCTGGGTGAAGGCGCGACCGTGGACGATGTCAGAGCCCTGCGGGCATGGCTGGAGCGGGACGAGCCCCTGGAGGAGTTGCTCTCCGCCGGGAAGCTGCGTATCGAGGAGCGGACCAGCACGGAGGGGCCCAAGGGGCGTCTGGGGCCCGACATCGAGCTCGTCCTCCAACTGCTTGGTCACGCCGCGACGGTCGTGGCGCTCACCGAGTACACCAACCGCGCGGTGAAGACCTGGAAGAACAACCGCCGCAGGCTCCAGGGCGGCGAACCCGATTCGGAGATCCGTCCGCTGGGCTCCGACGGCGAGTAGCCCGGTGACCCGCTTCGACCCGCGCGGCCGAGTGAACCGTGCGCTGCTCGTCGGCGTGTCCGAATACGACCACACGGCTCCGGACCCGCAGGGCGTGACCGGCCAGCTTCCCGCCGTGCGGCACAACCGGACGACGCTCGAGGAGGCCCTGCACCGGGGCGGGGTGTTCGGCGCGGGTGAGGTCAGAGGGCTGGCCTCGCCGTCCCAGGACGACTTCACCGGCGCGCTGCGCCGCGCCGTGCGCGAGACCGAGGGCCTGCTGCTGCTCTACTTCGCCGGGCATGCCGTCGTGAACACGTCCGGCGGCGAGCTGCACCTGCAGATGCGCAACGCGCGGGTGGTCGCGGGCGAGTTGCCCGGCGCGGTGAGTTTCGCCCAGGTGCTGGGTGAGATCTGCGTGGCCGAGAGCCGCGCCGAGAAGGTGCTGGTGATCCTGGACTGCTGCTACGCGGGCCATGCCGCGGGGGTCTGGCACCGCTTCGCCGATCCGGAGGGGAACAGGGAGAAGGTCCTCCTCCTGATGAGTGTCCAGCCCAACCGCTGCATCCTGGGCGGGGACGCCGACATCGCGACGCCGTTCACCCGTGAGCTGGCGGAGGTTCTCGACGAGGGCGGGGAGGTGTGGCTCTCCGAGCTGTATCCCACGCTGAAGCAGCGGATGGACGAGGCGGGTTACCGGGCGGAGGAGGACGACCCGCAGATACCGCAGGCACTGGCCCCTCCGTGGGACCCGGACGCGGACATCCTGCTGGCGGCGCGGCCGGTGCCCTCGCCTGTGCCTGCGCCTGCGCCTGTGCCTGTGCCCTCGCCTGCGCCTGTGCCTTCGTCTTCGTCTTCGTCTGCGTCTGGGCCTCCAGAACCTCCCCCGCCGCCGACGCCCGGCCCTCCGCCCCGCCCCCGCCGGTCACGCCTGCTCAGACGCGCGGCCAACACCGCCCGGGCCGTCGCCGAGCGGCTCGGCCGAACCCTGCTCACCTTCCTGCTGGCCCTGCTCGCCACCAGTGCCGGCGGCTACGGGATCTTCGCCCTCATCGGCGATTCCGGGACCTGCGCGCCGTCCCTGGAGCTGCGCGTGCTCACCGACCCCGACCTGGAACCGGCGATGCAAGCGGCGGCGGACGCCTACTTCGCCTCGGACGCCAACACCACGGACGAAGGCTGCAGGCGCGGCGGCGTCACCGTCTACAGTGCCGGTGCCGCCGCCGTGGTGACCGCGCTGGGCGAGCGGACCGACACCTGGCAGCAGCCGCGCGAGGACGACAATCCGCAGCGGGACATCGGCCCGCAGCCGGACGTGTGGATACCCGCGACCGGCGCCGACGTCGGCCGGGTCACCGCCGCGCAGGAAGACCGGGTCTTCGCCCGACTGGAGCCGGACGCCGAGCCGTTCGCGTATTCGCCGGTCGTGCTGGCCGTCCCGCAGGACCTCGCCCACACCGTCGGGAAGCCCACCGGGCGGTCGCTGTCGGAGCTGGTCGACGCCTTGGAGGGAGCACCCGGCGCCGCCGAAGTGCACCGCCCCGACCCCGGCTTCACCGGCTCGGCACTGCTGGCGACCGTGGGCCTGTACGGCGACGGGGACGACGCGCGCGGTGCCGAGCGGCTCCTCACCCGGCCCGGACGGCCCGAGCCCTCGGCCGTCAAACTGCTGTGCACACTGCCCGACGACGACGACGTGGACGACCGCGGCGCGGCCCTGGTCCCGGAGTTCCTGCTCAGGAGCGGGGTCGGCTGCCACCCCGCCACGCGCGTCCCGCGCACCGCCGCCTACCCCGACGACGTACCCGGTCTGGAACCGACGTTCGTGCGGGTGCGCTGGGATCACGGCGACCTGGACGCTGACGCGCGCGACGACGAGGCGGACCGCTTCCGCACCTGGCTGACCGGTGCGGAAGGCCGGGCGGTGCTCGGCGAGCAGGGCTTCAGGTCCGCGAGCGGTGAACGCGCCCTGCTCGACGCCGGGTCGGCCCCCGACGGGCTGACCGACTCCGTCCCCCCGGCGGATTCCGCCGACCCGTCGCACCTGGACACGGCACTGGAGCAGTACGGCAACGCGCACGGACCCGGCCGGGTCCTCTTCCTGCTCGACAGCTCCGGCTCGATGGCCGGTCTGTGGGACGGCCCCAGCGGCGGCCCCGGCATCCTCAAGCAGACCCTGCCCGGGCTAGGCGGGGAGGACGAGTACGGGATGTGGGCCGTGCACGGCCTCACGGGCCGTACGCACACCGAGCTGCTCCCCTTCGGCACACACCCCCGCAAGGAAGCCGAGGGGGCCCTCGACACCGGCAAGGTGCGGGACGCGGAGGCCGATCCGCCCGCCGCCCTGCTGGACGCACTGACGTTCATGAACGAGCGCGGCGCCGACGACGAAAGGCCGCAGCTGATCGTGTACCTCACCGACGGCGAGGACGACACCCGCCTGACCGGCGCCCGGCTGGAGCAGGTGGTCGACCGGGCCGGGACCGCGGGTGTGCCCGTGGCGATGGTGACCCTGAACAGCGGCGCCTGCGACAGCGGCCGCCCCGGCACGCTCATCGCCGACGCCGGCCGGGGCCGCTGCCTGGATGCCGGAGACGACCTGGTCCCGGGCCTGCGCGACGAGGTCGCCCGCATCGGAATGGGAGAGGAATGATGGCCCGCCGCCTGCCCGCCGCCGTGCTGTCCCTGCTGTCGTTGCTCGCCCTCGCCTCCTGCACCGGCGGTGAGGGGCAGGAGCAGCCGCAGGGCGCCGACACCTCCACCCGGATCGTGGTGGCCAGCGGCCAGGACGTCACCGGCAAGAACGGCATCCGCCAGCAGCTCATCGACGCCTGGAACTCCAGGGAGGGCCGACACGGCTACCAGGCCCGGCTGGTGGAGCTGCCGGGCTCCGCCGACCAGCAGCGCAGCCAGCTGCTCGGTGCCCTCCAGTCCGGCAGCGCCGACTACGACGTGGTGAACCTCGACGTGACCTGGATCCCGGAGTTCGCCGAATCCGGCCTGGTCCGCCCGCTGACGGACGCGGCCGTCAAGTCCCCCGAGGATCTCATCCCGTCCGTGAACAGCACGTCGTACTGGGACGGCAAGCGGTACGCGGTCCCCTTCAACAGCGACGCGGGCCTGCTGTACTACCGCAAGGACCACCTGCGGAAAGCCAGTGCCTCCCAGACCGAGCTCAGCGGCGGGGTCACCTGGGACGAGCTGCGGGATCTGATCGACGCCGTCGACCCCGCCGGCGACAACGCGGGCTGGACCACCCAGCTCGCCGCGTACGAGGGCCGTACCGTCAACGCGATCGAGGCGTTCGCCTCGGCCGTACCCGGCTTCCGGCTGACCGACCGCGACGGCGAGTACGTCGCGACCAGGGAACAGCTGACGGCGGGCGTGACCGAACTGCGTGCGCGTACGACGAAGGCCTACATGCTCAAGGAGGCCCTCGAGTCCCGGGAGGCCGAGTCGCTGAGCGCCTTCGCGGAAGGCCGCACCACCTTCCTGCGGCACTGGCCGTACGTCTATCCCACCCTCTACGAGACCTTCAAGGGCAAGCTCGGTGTGGCCCGGCTGCCCGGCAAGGCGGTGCTCGGCGGCCAGAACCTCGCCGTCACCTCGTCCATGTCCGGGCAACGGGCCGCGAAGGCCGAGGAACTCATCGCGTTCCTGACCGACCCGGACAGCGAACGCTGCCTGCTGCGCGCCGGGTTCGCCGCGACCCGCGCATCCGCCTACGAGGAGTCCGGCACCGCCCCCGACTGCCGCCACGCCCCCGCGTACGCCGAGACGCCCTCGGCGTCCCCCACCGGCGAGAGCACGGTCCGTACGCCCCCCGACCGTTTCGCCGACGGCACCAGCTACTCCCGCGAGATCCTGTACCCGGCTCTCGAAGAGGCCGTGCACCGCCCGGTCACGCCCCTGTACGGCGCGGTGAACCGCACCCTCATCACCGAACTCGACGCCCTGTACGACCCTCCTCCGCGGGGGCCGGGGGGAAGCGGGCTCGGTGACGCGGAGATAGCGAAAAACCTTGACGAGGCGTTGAGGGAAGTTTTACCCGGTTGAATCTCCTCCCAATGATGTTCACAACTCCTCCATTGCGTACGTGTGTCCCCCGTGGGTAGCCTCAATTTCGCACTGACCATGCAAACAAAAAACGGGGATGACTTCGTGAGCGTACGAAGCAAGGGAATTTCTTCCGTAATCGCCTTCGCCATGACCGGCGCGCTGTGTGCCGCCGGAGCGCAGACGGCACAAGCGGCTCCGGCGCAGCCGGAACTCCGCGCCGGGGCGGACGAGATCTGCGCGGTCCTGGGGATCGGCAGCGGCGCGGCGGGCCTCACCAAGGCGCTGGCCAAGGGAGCCTCGGTGGTAGGGATCGGCGCCAGCGTCGGGTGCTACGCCTACACGAAGGCGAAGGAGGCCACGCCCGCGGAAAGGCGAGCCGCCATGATCGCGTCCTACAAGAAGTACCAGGCGATGAGCGACATCGAGAAGCTCGATGCGCTCGGCTACTACTGCCGCAAGAAGGAAAGCGGCGGTGGCGGCGGCACCGATGTCGCCCCCACCAACCCGACCGTGAAGGCGGGGTACCGCGACATCAGGATGAAGGGCGTGACCTACAAGTGCACGGCGACCGGGGACTGACCGGCCGTCGCGGCCCGGGCTATGGAGAACGTCTGCTGTTCTCCATAGCGCTGGTCGTGGTGAGTCTGCTGTGGATTACGCGTGACATGGCCGCGTGGGCGACGGCGACCTGTGCCGTCGGTGCGGCCGTAGGGGCTCTCGGAGTTCTCTACTTCGGCTGGCGTTATATTCGCGCACGAGGGAATTCGCACTAACCGAATTTCCTAATCGCCTTACGGCTTCACATCACATTCGAACCAGACGGTTTTTCCGGGCCGGTCGGGCAGTGGATCCCACCCCCACCGGTCCGTGACGGCTTCGACGATCAGCACGCCTCGTCCGCCTTCGGCGAGTTCCTCCACAGCTGTGGACACCGGCGGTCGCGGGCAGGTGTCCGTGACCTCCACCCGCACCCCACGCCCGTCCGGCCACCGCACCATCAGCACCGCGGCGCGCCGGTCGGGCGTGTGGCGTACGACGTTGGCGACGAGTTCGGTGAGGGCGAGGCCGGCCGGGTCGCACAGTTCACTCATCTCCCAGGCGGTGAGGTACACCCTGAGGATCCGGCGTAGATGCCGGGCGGAGTGCTCACCCAAGGTGAAGTCGGTGCCGTACCTGGAGCCAAGTCCTGGCCAGGGCTGGTGGGTTGCGTGATTCATGCCACCAGGGTGGAGTCGAGTGATTACGCTCGGCTACAGACCGAATTGAACGCCGTGCCGCGTTCGGACCTGGGGGTGACCACTCCATGCCCAACATCCGCCGACTCGACCCCACCGCCTCACCGCTGGACTACTTCGGCTCCGAGCTCCGCCGGTACCGCGAGAGTGCGGGGCTGTCCCAGAAGGAGCTCGGGGACTGCATCTTCTGCACGGGTTCTCTCGTCGGCCAGATCGAGACGGCCCACAAGGTCCCGACCAGGGAGTTCGCGGAGCGGGCGGATGCGGCGCTGATGACCGACGGGAGCTTTTCGAGGCTCGTTGGGTTGGTGTTGCGGAGCCAGTTGCCGGCGTGGTTCCAGGCGTATGCCGAGATGGAGGCGAAGGCGACCTACATTTCCACGTTCCAGTGCCAGTTGGTGTACGGGCTGCTGCAGACGCCGGAGTACGCACGAGCGGTACTGGGCGCGGTTCAGCCGGAGAACCTCGAAGAGTTGGTCGAGGCCCGCATGGATCGGCAACGTCTTCTGCGGAAAGAGAAGCCGCCGCTGGTGTGGGTGGTGCTGGACGAGGCAGTGCTGTACCGGCCCATGGGTGGCCGGGCGGTGATGCGAAACCAACTGGCGCACCTGTTGAGTTTCCGGAACGAGAGGCGCTTGAAGATCCAGGTGCTGCCGTTCTCGGCGGGGGAGCACCCGAGTGTGCAGGGTTCCTTCAACCTCCTGCGCCTCGATGACGACCCGGACATCGTCTACACCGAGGACTTCGTCCAAGGGCACATGACGGCCAATCCGGATAGTGTCAGCGAAGGTTGGCTCCATTACGATCAAGTGCGAGCTGCTGCCCTCTCGGTACGGGACTCGGCAGACCTGATCGCCCACGTGATGGAGGAGCGCTATGGAGACCAGCCAGCAGCTGAGGAGCGCGACGTGGCGTAAGTCGTCGTACAGCGGAAGTACCGGGGGCGACTGCGTCGAGGTCGCCGACCTCGGTCTGCCCGGCGTCGCGGTGCGTGACTCCAAGAACCCCGAGGTCGGGATCGTCACTGTTGCTCCGGAGGCCTACGCCGCCTTCGTGACGTACGTCAGTGCGTGAGCGGAAGGGTCAGCGGGCGTCGGCGACGGTCCGCTGATCCTGTCTGGGTTCGTCTGCTCTCGCCGGACCCGCGTTCGCCGCGAGCAGCAGTGTCGCGACGGCGACGACGGCCGCGGTGAGACCTCTGGCGTACCGCTCGGCGGTGCGTGTGCGTTCGAGCACGGCGACCTCGCAACAGGGGCGGCGATTACGGCAGCAGCGTATTAAGCATGAGCAACACTCCGGCTTAACACTCCGTTTAACCTAGGGGCTGTTCAGGGCGAACGGCAAGAGGGGCAGGGGGAGTTGGCGTGGGGGAGCGTGACGATCCGGGGACGATCGGGCGCCGGGTGCAGCGGTTGCGTGTCGAACGCGGACTGACGCAGCGGCAGTTGGCGGAGCCTGTGTACACACCGGCCTATGTCTCCACCCTGGAGTCGGGCCGGGTGCGTCCCTCGGACGACGCTCTGCGGCATCTCGCCGAGCGGCTCGGCGTCGCCTTCGACGAGCTCGCCACCGGGCGTTCGGCGCGGGTCGTGACCGAGCTGCGGCTGCGGCTGACCGAGGCCCAGCGCACCTTCGCCGTCGGCGAGGCCGAGCCGGCGGCGGAGCAGTACGCCCAGCTGCTCGTCGAGGCGGAGACGCACGGGCTGGCCGCGGAACAAGCGACTGCGCTGCTCGGGCTCGGCGAGTGCGCCCTGGAGACCGGCGAGCTGGTGGCGGGCCGGCAGTACTTCGAGCGGTCCGAGGCCTGTCTGGCCGGGGCGCCGCTGCCCGCCCGGGTCCCGGCGCTGCGCGGGCGGGCCGTCGCGCACTATCTCGCCGGTGAGCTCCGGTACGCCGTCTATCTGCTGGAGTCCGCTCTCGATGAACTGAACCGGGGTGGACTGCACGATCCCGACGCCCTGCTGCTGCTCTACGCCAGCGTCATCGGGCCCTATATGGACATGGGTGCGCATGCCCGCGCCGCCCAGGCCGCCGAGTTCGCCCTGGCGCTCGCCCCGCAGTCCGGCGACCCAGCCCTGGTCGCCCGGATGCACCGGTCCGTCGCCCGCACCCTGGTCGCCGAGGGCCGCCTCGCCGAGGCCGACGCCTCGCTGGCCAAGGCCGCCGAGCTGTACCGCGGCCTGCAGATCCGCACCGAACTCGCCAACTGCCACTGGATGCGCGGCTATGTGTACGCCCAGGACGGGCAACTCGAGCGGGCGGAGGGCGAGCTGAGGGAGGCCCTCGGCATGCTGTCGGCCAAGCGCGCCGCCCTCTACAGCAGCCAGGTCGCCGTGGAACTGGCCGACGTACTCCACCGGCGCGGCAAGTCCGACGAGGCGGCGGCCCTGCTGCACGACGTCCTCGACGACCTGTCCCCCGAGCGCGGCGCCGTCCACTCCGCCGCCGCGCACCGGCTGCTCGGCATCATCGCCGAGGACGCCCGCCGGACCGAGGACGCCGAGGAGCACTACGTCCGTGCCCTGAGCCTGCTGGAGCGGGCGGGCGCGGCCGGTGACCTGGCCGACCTGTGCCGGCTGCTGGGCGATCTGCTGCGGCGGACCGGGCGGGTGGAAGCGGCCCTGGACGCCTACCGGACGGGGCTCGGACACCGTACGGCCCCGGGCACGACCACCCTCGGCCCCGCGCCCGCACAGCCTCCTCTGTGAGGAGAGCGGCCCGCAGTGAAAGCAGCTCGACGCCTCGGCATCAAGCAAGCGCTCCATGGAAGGACTTGCGTCACCTTGCCGCATGGTGCCCCCCTCCGCCCCACCCCGCTTCCGTGAGGAGGGAGGCATTGGCGCACCCCGCCCAAATCACTCCGGCCAGCCATCGCGAGTTGATTCAAACCTATGGCGTCGGTTGCTTCGACGAATTCGTCTGGGTCTTCGCGGACGGCGCACCGAACAGCAATCTCGACATCACCGACAGTACTTACCAACTGCGATCCATTCTCCGCGAAAAGACGTCGAACCATTTGAGCCGTGTTCTCGAGGAACATCGGTCCACCTCCGATCATCTCGTCCAATGGGGGGTGACAGACAACGCCGACGTGCTGGCGTGGATCGCCGTGGGAGAACCCGAGCGCTGGCCCACGGTGATCATCCAGGCTGGTCAGCTCGGCGCTGTCGTCTCGCCTGTGAGTTCGACGGCCACGGTTCTTCATCTGCTCACTGGATCGCTGCACATCCCGTTCTTCCCGAGCGACTTTCCAAGTGAACGCCCCGAATTCTCGGCGAATCCGTATGAGTAGGCGAACCTGATGTCGTCGGTCAGATCCTGTGCTTGCGCCCGGCGAGGAAACCGTCTCTGGCAGCGCGCGACGCACAGCCCCCTCCTCGGAGAACCAAGGACCTCGCACAGTCGTGCGGGTTAACCTCCTTCCGGGGTGTGAACGACCGGGGCGGGGCGCGTGGAGAACGAACGGACGGCGACGGTTGCCGATGGGCTGCGGACGGCCCTGCGCGCCCTCGTGTACACCGTCCTCGGCGGCGTCGCGCTGATCGCCATCGTGACGGTGGTGTCGGTGCTCGGGCCCCTGCTCGCGCTCGACCTCTACACGCCGCCGGTCGCGGCCTGGTGGACGGTGTTCACCGCGATCGTCGTCCAGGGCGTGCCCTTCCTGCTGCTGGGCACGGTCGTGTCGGCGGCGATCGGCGCGTTCGTGCCCGAGCGGGTCTTCACCCGACTCCTGCCCCGCCGTACGGCGCTCGCCGTGCCGGTCGCGGGCGCGGCGGGGGTCGTCCTGCCCGGCTGCGAATGCGCGTCCGTGCCGGTGGCGAGCAGCCTGATGCGGCGGGGTGTCGCCCCGGCCGCCGCGCTCGCCTTCCTGCTGTCGGCGCCGGCGATCAACCCCGTCGTGCTCGTGGCGACCTCGATCGCCTTCCCCGGGCTGCCGCAGATGGTCCTCGGCCGGCTGGTCGCCTCGCTCGCCACGGCCGTGGTGATGGGCTGGCTGTGGGTGCGGTTCGGGCGGGAGGAATGGCTGCGGCCGCCGAAGCGGAGTGGCGACCATGCGCCGGGCGGCGGACCGCGCGCCTTCGTCTCCGGGCTCCAGCACGACTTCCTGCACGCGGGCGGTTTCCTGGTGCTCGGGGCGGCGGCCGCGGCGACCTTCGACATCGTCGTACCGAGGTCGCTGCTGGAGGTGTTCACGGGGTCGGCCTGGCTGTCGGTGCTGCTGCTCGCCGTGCTGGCGGTCGTGCTGTGCGTGTGCAGTGAGGCCGACGCGTTCGTGGCGGCGTCGCTGAGCGGGTTCTCGCCCACCGCGCGGCTGGCGTTCATGGTGGCCGGGCCGATGGTGGACCTGAAGCTGATCGCCCTCCAGACGGGCACCTTCGGCCGGGCCTTCGCGCTGCGGTTCTCGTCCGCGACCTGGCTGGTGGCCGTGGCGAGCAGCGTGCTGGTGGGGTGGTGGCTGCTGTGAGGCGCTACGGACCTGCCGTGCTGCTCGCCCTCGTGGGCGCGGCGATCCTGCGGGTGTCGCTCTTCAGCGAGCTGTACCTGCGGTACGTCCAGGCGGGGTTGCGGCCGTACCTGGTGGTGTCGGGGGTGGGGCTGGTGCTGCTGGGTGTGGTGGTGGGGGTGGTGGCGCGGACCGCGGAGGAGCATGGCGGGCACGAGGAGAAAGACGAGAGCGAGGAGCGCGGCGGGCACGAGGAGGAGCATGACGGGCACACCCACGGCCCCGCCGGCCCCCGCGTCGCCTGGCTCCTGGCTCTCCCCGCCCTGGCCCTGCTGCTGTTCCCGCCGCCCGCGCTCGGCTCCTACAGCGCGGAGCGCGAGGCGGCCCAGCGGGCGGCCCGGGGTGTGGGCGGCTTCCCGGCGCTGCCGTCCGGGAACCCCCTCGACCTCACCCTCGGAGAGTTCGGCTCCCGGGCGGTCTACGACAGCAGCCGCTCGCTGAAAGGACGTACGGTCCGGCTCACCGGCTTCGTCACCCGTGGCGACGACGGCACCTGGTACGTCACCCGCCTCCTCGTCTCCTGCTGCGCCGCCGACGCCACGTCCGGCAAGGCCGAGGTGCGCGGCGCCGACGCCCCGCCCGTCGACACCTGGGTCACGGTCACCGGCACCTGGCACCCCAGGGGCGAGCTGGGCTCGGCCGCCGCCTGGCCGCCGGTCCTCGACGTCACCTCCGTACGACGGGTGCCGCAGCCGGACAACCCCTACGAGAAGCGCTGAGCGGGAGGTTTCGCCCCATCTGCGACGGGTAGTCGGCGCTCGATTCCGGGAGGTATTCGGAGCGTGCGGGTGTCGGCCGCCAGAGGCCCGGGGTGAGCGAAGGAGGCGGTTGTCGTGCGGCCCAGGGACGACCCCGGCGGTGATTCCGGTGGTGACCCCGGGCCTCGCCGCGCCGGTGGTGACCTGGACCCGGACGGGATCCGGGCCGCCGATGTGATCGCCGAGGGCGTGCGGGGTGCCGAGCCCGGTGAGGTTCCCGGGCGGCTGTGCGAGGTCGCGGTCGAGCTGCTGCCGGTGGTCGGCGCGAGCGTGTCGCTGCGCGGCGACGGCATGCCCGTGCAGCTCAGTGCCAGCAACGCGCGGGCCGCACACCTGGCGCAGATCCAGGCGACGCTGGGCGACGGCCCCTGCCAGAGCGCTGTGCGGGACGGCGCGCCCGTGCTCGCCCGCGACCTGGCGACGGGCCGCGACGCCGGACGCTGGCCGGTCTTCGCCAAGGAGGCGACGGCGGCCGGGGTGCGCGCGGTGTACGCGGTGCCGCTGGGCAGCGACGCGGTGTACGTGGGCACCCTCGACCTGTACCGCGACTGCCCGGGCGGGCTGACCGCCCGCCAGCTGCACGTGGCCCGGCTGGTGGCCGGTGTCATGACGGTGGCCCTGATGGCGCTGGCGCGCGCGGACGAGCCCGAGGCGCGGGACGGGGAGGACTGGCTGAACGGGCTGGCCGCGGACCACGACGAGGTCTACCAGGCCGTCGGCATGATCATGGCGCATCTCGGCGTCGGCGCGGACGACGCCCTCGCGCGGCTGCGGGCGGACGCCTTCGCGCGCGGGTGCACGGCCGTCGACGTGGCACGCGACGTGCTCGCCCACCGCACGCGCTTCGAACGGGACTGATACTTCGGGGACCGGGGGACCGGGGGACCGGTGGACCGATCGGCCGATCGGCCGGTGGTCCGGTGGACCGATCGGCCGGTGAGCCGGTCAGATCTGCGCCCGGCCCTGCTCCCTGAGATCGGTCAGCCGCCGCACCCCGAGCTTCACGGTCTGCTGCGTGACCTCCGCGTGCACCTCGTCGAGACCGGCGTTGGTGACGGTGATGGCCTCCTCGCCGACGCGCGCGGCGGCGAGGTCCATGGTGAGGTACGTCAGCTCCCCCTCCTCCGTCTCGCCGGCCAGCGTCACCCGCAGGGCCTGGCGGGAGTTCCCGACCGGGGGCAGCGGCATCCTGCTGACCTCGACGGTCTGGACGCCGCCGCGCGTGGTCGCGGCCATGAACTGGCCGCACTCGCCCGGCAGCGACTTCAGCCAGTCGAGGGCGCGGTCGACGTCCGCCGGTGGGTGGGCGGCGACCTGGTAGCGCAACTGGGCGTCGGTGTCGGCGTCGTCGAGCGCGGACACCGCGTGCGGGCCCTTCGGGGGGCCGAAGAGGTCCTCGGCGTAGAGGGCGTCGAGCAGCCGTTGGCAGTCCGGCTTCTCCGTGGTCGCCTTGAGCAGCCCGTCCCGCCAGGTCCTGGCCCCCCGCGTCGGCCCCCACGGCTCGCCCAGGTCGGCCTCGGTGATCAGCGCGGCCTGGGCCTGGGCCTCGGTGAGCGCGGCCCCGGAGCCGGCGGGCTGCTCGACGGCGGGCGAGGCGGCCGAGGCGGGGGCGGAGGCGGAGAACCACCGGGGCCGCGGCTCCTCGACGGAACAGGCGGCCGTGGTCAGCAGTCCGGTCACGGACAGCGCGGAGGCGAGGAGGACACGGGCGGTGGCCGGAGGGTGGGTCATCGGGGGTGCCTCCTGCACGGGGCTCATCCTTGGAGGCGCCTTCTGGCGGGCGGGCTCTCCGGGATCGGGTCTGAGATCGGCTCTGAGATTCGGCTCTGAGATCGCGTCTGTGATCGCGTCTGTGCTCATACGGCACCACCGCGGCGGGCGGCACACCAGTGCGACGGGCTGTTCGGGTGAGGACGGGCGGTGCGGGTGCGGGTGCGGGGCCGAGGGGTGCCGCGGGGTGGCGGGGCGGAAAATCCGTCGCCCGGGCGCCGACGCCCTGCTACGGTCACGCCCATGCAGCGCGCCCAGCCGTTCCCGTCTCTCACGACGACGCCGGAGAGTGTCCCGGCGCGCTGACAGCTGACCCAGATGTCCGAAGCCCCGGGGCGAGTGCCCCGGGGCTTCGTCGCGCGGTGCTCGCCTCAGAACCGAGGGAGACCACCATGCACGACCACCGCCGGCTCGGCCGCGAACTGAACCTCTTCGACACCGACCCGCTGATGGGCGCGGGGCTGCCGTACTGGCTGCCCGACGGGGCGGTGGTGCGGCACACCCTGGAGGAGTACGTCCGCGAGGCGGAACGGGCGGCCGGCTACCGGCACGTGTACTCGCCCGCCCTCGGCAAACGCGAGCTGTACGAGATCTCCGGCCACTGGGACCACTACGGCGACGACATGTTCCCGCCGATGGGCCTGGGCGCGGAACAGGTCCTGCTGCGCCCCAGCCTCTGCCCCCACCACGCCCTGATCTACCGTTCCCGGTCCCACAGTTACCGTGAACTCCCCCTCCGCATGGCCGAGTTGGGCGGTATGTACCGCTCGGAGCTGTCCGGCGTCCTCGGCGGACTGACCCGGGTACGGGCCATCACCCTCAACGACGCGCACATCTTCTGCACCCTGGAACAGGCCGTCGAGGAGGCGCGAGCCGCGCTGGAGCTGATCGGCCGCGCCTACGCGGACCTGGGCATCCGCGCCTCCCGCCACCGTCTCTCGCTGCCCGGCGAGGGCGGCAAGTACGTGGCCGACCCAGACCTGTGGCGGCGGGCCACGGCCCTGCTCCGGGAGGTCCTGGACGGCTCCGGCATTCCCTACGAGGCCGCCGAGGGCGAGGCGGCGTTCTACGGCCCCAAGATCGACGTACAGATCACCGACCCTGCCGGCCGCGAGACCACCCTGTCCACCGTCCAGATCGACTTCCACCAGCCCGAACGCTTCGACCTGCACTACATCGGAGCCGACGGGGCGAAGCACCGTCCGGTCATGGTGCACCGCAGCATCATCGGCAGCGTGGAACGCGCGGTGGCGCATCTCCTGGAGACCCACGGCGGCGCGTTCCCGGCGTGGCTGGCGCCGGTGCAGGTGGTCGTCCTGCCGGTCGCTGAGGACCAGGCGGACAGCGCCCACGCCCTCGCCGGCCGGGCCCGCGAACTCGGCCTGCGCGCCGAGGTGGCGGGCCCCGAACAGGGCACCCTCGGCGCCCGCATCCGGGCCGCCCGGCTGGTGCCGTACCAGGCGGTGATCGGCGGGCGGGAGGCCGCGGCGGACCTCGCCTCCCCGCGCCTGCGAGACGGCCGCCGGCCCCCCGCCCTGCCCACCGCCGAACTGCTGCGGCGGATCGCCGACCGGGTGGCGTCCCGCGGCACCGACCTGTGGGACCGGTCGTAGGACGGGCTCAGAACGACCAACGCGTATGGGAGTAGACCCCGTTGTCCCGCCCGAAGCCGTACGCCGTGTCCGGGGCCACCGCGTACACGACGTCGTCGCCCCTGCGGAACGCGTCGCCGATGCCGTGGAAGGTGCCCTCGGGGGAGGTGATGTGCGGCCCGTACTGCTCCTCGTACGCCGCGATCACCTCCTCCAGCAGCGCAGGGTCGGCGACCGGCCGCGCCCTGCCCTCGACCACGAGGTCGAAGCCCTCGGTGAGGGAGTTCGCCCCGGTGGTCAGCGCGCAGTGCGCGTCATGCGCGAGGTTCCTCGCCTTCTGCTCCTGCCGGCCGGTGGAGAAGTACAGCACCCCGTCGTGCCAGGCGGCGATGACGGGCGTGACGTGCAGCCTGCCGTCGGGCCGGACCGTGGACACCCAGAAGATCTCGGCGGCCCCCAGTCGCCGCTGCGCCTCGTCCCACTCGGTGGCGGTGACGCCCGAGGCGCCCGGACGGGGGTTGAGCGCGGAGCTGTAGCGGGGGTCGAGCTCGGTGGTGGGCTGCTGCGCGGGACCTGGTGCCGGCATGGCGTCTCTCCTGTCGTCCTCAGCTGTCTGTGCTGTCGTACTCCCTGCGGTCTTCCTACGTCCTTCCCGTGTGCGCCCCGGCGTCGGTTCACCCGTTCGAGGGGCGCGTAAGGTCGCCCGTACGGAGCCCAGCCCGGGACCAGTGGAAGGAGCCCTCGCCGTGACGGACGGTCAGCCCATCCCGGTGATCATCGACTGTGACACCGGTGTCGACGACGCCCTCGCCCTGCTGTTCGCCGTACGGCACCCGGCGCTCGACGTGCGCGCCATCACCTGCGTGGCCGGGAACACGGACGTGGACGGGGTCGTCCGCAACACGCTGACCGTGCTGGAGGTGGCCGGTGCCGGTGACATCCCCGTGGCCCGGGGCGCTGAGCGGCCGCTGATCGAGCCCGTGCGGACGGCGCGGCATGTGCACGGGCAGGACGGCATGGGGGATCTGGGACTGCCCGCGCCGACCCGGGTGCCGGTCGACGTGGACGCGGTGACGCTGCTGCGCCGCGAGATCCTCGCCTCGCCGCGGCCGGTCACGCTCATCCCCACCGCGCCCCTGACGAACATCGCGCTGCTGCTGCGGACGCACCCCGAGGTGACCCGCAACATCGAGCGGATCGTGTTCATGGGCGGCGCGGTGGCGACCGGGAACGCCACGCCGGTCGCGGAGTTCAACGTGTGGCACGACCCGGAGGCCGCCGCGGTCCTGCTCACCGCCGGGGTGCCGATCACGATGTACGGCCTGGACGTGTTCAAGCGGGTCCTGGTGCCCGCCGGGGAGGTGCGGCGGCTGCGCACGAGCGCGGAACCGAGTCTGCGGCTGGCCGGTGAGCTGCTCGCCCACCGCGACCCGGCGACCTCCGGCGACCCCACGCCCATGGGGGGCCTGGGGGACGCGGGCGCGATCTGCGCGGTCGTCGACCCGAAGGGCATCACCACCGAGGCCCTGCCGGTCGAGGTCGTCCTGGCCCCCGGCCCCGCCCGCGGCCAGACGATCGTCGACCGCCGCCCGCGCCCCGGCGAGTCCGAGATCCACGAGGGCACGCGCGAACAGCCCCTGGTGGACGTGGCGTTGGATGTGGACGTGGAGCGGTACGTCAACCTGTACCTGAAGACGCTTTAGCGCTGGAGGCAGCGCACGAACGGTCGTACGGGGATCGGCCTTGCGGTTACGTCCGGCGAGGATGGCGGTCGGGGTGCCGTGGCCGGGGATGTAGGCCCCGGACGTTTCGATGACGTCCTGGCTGGCGGCGGGCGTGAGTCCGGCCGAGGAGAGAGTGAAGGGGGCGCTGCCGCGGGCGGCGTCTTTCCTCGGGGGGCCGCTCTCGGTGCCTCGATCGGGGTTCCTGGCCGGGTGTCACATTAGGAGTACACTCCTTAGGGCTGTATTCCTTATTAGGATCCGGGGTACTCCAAGGAGTCACATGCACCGTCGGGCAAGGCCGGACAAGCCGTCGCGGGTCTACGACCGCGGGAGCGAATGGGGCGCGCTCAGCTCCTTCGTGAACCGGCCTGTGCCGCACGCCATGCTCGGGATCGTCAGCGGTCGACGACGTATGGGCAAGACGTATCTCCTGCGGGCGCTCGTCGAGAGTTGCGGAGGCTTCTACTTCGGGGCCACGGCCGGGACGGAGGCGGAGTCCCTCCGCCAGTTCAGCGCGGCTCTGGCCGACCATGTGGATTCGCCGGCGCCTTTCTCCTTCGCCACATGGGACGACGCGATCTCGTATCTCTTCGGTCTGGCCGTTCCCGGGAGGAGGGAGGGCCCCTTCCTCGTGGTCATCGATGAGTTTCCGTACCTGGTGAAGGCGGCCCCTGAGCTCCCCTCGCTCATCCAGCGCGTGATCGACCGATTCCAGATCGAAGAGAGCGGCATGCGGCTGCTCCTGTGCGGTTCGGCGATGTCCGTCATGGGTGGGCTGCTGGCCAGCACCGCACCCTTGCGTGGCCGGGCGCAACTGGAACTGGTCGTACGTCCCTTCGGATACCGGGCTGCGGCGGACTTCTGGAGCGTCGCCGACGAGCCCGCACTGGCCGCGCGCCTGCATGCCGTCGTGGGAGGCACGCCCGCGTACCGTCGTCAGTTCCTGGCCGATGACGTTCCCGTGAGTATGGGCGACTTCGACGACTGGGTGTGCCGCACCGTCCTGGCGCCGTTCAGTCCGCTCTTTCGGGAGGCTCGGTATCTGCTTGCCGAGGAGGCGGACATCCGTGACACCGCGCTGTACCACTCGGTGCTCGCGGCCGTGGCGCAGGGCAACGCGACGCGAGGAGGCATCGCCGGTTACATCGGCCGCAAGTCTGTCGACATCTCGCATCCGCTCAACGTCTTGGAGGACAGCCACCTGCTGGTGCGGGAGGCGGACGTCTTCCGGGCGGGCAAGTCGCAGTACCGCATCACCGAGCCTCTGATCACCTTCTACGAGGCCATCATGCGTCCCGCCTGGGCGCGCCTCGAGAGTGGTCAGGCCGCAGAGGTGTGGGCACGGTCGGCGGAGCGCTTCGCCGCGCAGGTGGCCGGTCCGCATTTTGAGGCGCTGTGCCGGGAGTACGTGCTCGGGCCGGGCCGCACGCTGCTCGACACGTCGATGGGCGAGGTCGGATGTGGCGTGGTGACCGACTCGCGGGAGCGTCGGCAGATCCAGATCGACGTAGCCGTGGTGGAGTCGGGCTCCGGTGGAGGCAGGTCCGCGGTCGCGCTGCTCGGTGAGGCGAAGTGGGGGACTGTCATGGGAACGAACCATCTGGCACGTCTGGAGCGGGCCAGGGAACTCCTTGCCGGACGGGGGATGGACACGACGCGCTGCGGGTTGGCGTGTTTCAGCGCTGCCGGCTTCAGCGATGCCCTGCGCGATGAGGCCGAGCGGGGCGGTGTCCTGTTGATCGGCCTCGACGAGCTCTACGGCCGGACGATGCCGACGGCTGTTCTGCCTTAGAGGGTGGCCCTGGGTGTGCTGTCCCGAACCAACGCCGCGCTGCCCACGAAAATTGCCATCGCGCCGAGATGGCGGCGGCCGTCTGACCGTCGGCCCACCCGTCTCGGGAATCGCTGGACCCGCCCTGCCGCAGGCGTGGAGGGGTGTCGGCAGGGCGGGGGGTGGTAGCTGCTCGCGGGGAAGTGCGCAGGAGGTCGAGTTAGCTCGATCGTGTGATGGTCCGCTTGTGGGCTTGCGGTGTCCTGGGACGACCGGGCTAACGTGATCGTGCGATCTGGGACGCCGGGTACGGCGCCAGTGTGCGGGGCCCCCGCTCCACCGGAGTGATGGTTCGGGGCCTCCCCGTCGCCTCTGGCCGTATCCATATGGCCAGGTCGTGAGGGAACCGGCCTCCCGGGATCGGACCACGCACGGGATGCGTGTCGCCGCCTCGGGGTTGAGTACGCCGGTGACCAGTGCGCTCAAGACCGTTCGGGGCGTGCGGCTGATCAGGCTCACTCCTGCTCAGTCCTCAGGAACGGTTCAGGGGCGGCCCGGCTCGGACGCCGGGCGGGTCGCGCTTCGCCGCATGGACCGGTCGGTCGCGGTGGCGGTGGTCGCGCCGGGCGGGACGAGCGGCGCCGGGGCGAGGGGCGGAGGTCTTCGCCGGACTGACGGGCCGTCGCGGGAATCGCAGGCCCCGCCCTGCCCCAGTCCCAGTGAGGTGCGGGCAGGGCAGGGCTTCACAGGCGGGCCTGACTCAGGCGCCGGAGGCGTTTCGCTTCGCCGTGCGGCGGCGGGTGACGATCATCATCGCCGCGCCGCCCGCCAGCAGGGCCGCCGCGCCGAAGGCGATCGGGCCGGTGCTGCTGTTCGCGCCGGTCTCGGCGAGGTCGCCGCCACCGCCGTTCGGCTTGGGGGCCGGGGGCGTCGAGGACTCGGACTCGGACGGGGTGGGCGTGTCCGTGTCCGTCGCCGGCGGGGACGAGGGCTCGGACGGCTCCGACGGGGCCGGCGGCGTCGACTGCTCGGCCGGCGGCTCCGAGGGTTCGGCGGGCGGGCTGGACGGGGGCGGCGTCTGAGCCGGCGGGGGCGTCTTCGTGCAGTCCTCCGTGCCGCCGTTCCAGGCCGCGATCAGCTTGTCCTTGATGACCGGGCGGTCCGGGCCCTTGGGCAGCTCGCCGTGCTCGAAGCCGTCCTTCGCGTCCAGCTCGCCGTCGAACTTCACCGCGCCACGGTAGAGGTCGATCTGCCCGAAGCAGCCCTTGTCCGGGATGGCGATGTCGAGCGAGTCGGTGGCGCCCGGCTTGACCGTCACCGTGTCGAAGTCGACGAACACCTGCTCGCCCGAGGTCCCGAAGGTCGCGCCGTGGGCGAGGTAGGAGGCGAGGGAGGCCGTGCAGGTGGCCGCGTCACCGGCGGTGCGGACCTTGATGTGGACCTTGCCGTCCTCGCTCGGCTTCAGGTTCTGGTCGTCGACCTTCACCGAGTCGTAGAAGTTCGTGCCGTCGAGCGAGAACTGGCAGCGGTCGGTGCCGGTCTCCGTCCCCGCGCCCGTCCCGGGCTTGTAGCTGCCGCCGGACGACCAGCCGTCGCCGCCGGGCGTACCGGTGGCGAACGCGGTGGTGGCGGAGGCGGCGCAGAGGGCGAGGGTCGCGGCGCCCGTCCCCAGCAGGCGTCGCGCGGTGACACGTCTCGCTATGGACATGCGGATCCCATTTCTTGGCGTATGCCGGAACCCGGGTGACGGCAGCAGGGCAGCGCGCGGCGGCCGGCCGTACCGGGGTGAGTGGTCTGAGAAACACTGGGCTCATTGGTCACATGCGCCACAGTGCGACCTCATCGTGGCGGCGCCGCAGCACGCTGTCAACCTGCGGGTATGCAAAGGTAGTTACTCCTCCATCACACTTTCATCACAGCAGGAATGGATCACTCCGACCTCCCCGATGTTTCCTTTTTCCGGCATTCTGGACAGATTCAATGCTGTCGCCCGTATGCCCCGCGAAGGAGACCGCGTGACCGATCGCTCCACTCTCGACCTGTCGTCCCGGGATCCCGACTGGTGGCGGCAGGCCGTCGTCTACCAGGTCTACCCCCGCAGCTTCGCCGACGCCGACGGCGACGGACTCGGCGATCTGCGCGGCATCACCCGCCGCCTCACCCACCTCGCCGCCCTGGGTGTGGACGCCCTGTGGCTGAGCCCCTTCTACCCGTCCGAGCTCGCCGACGGCGGCTACGACGTCGCCGACCCGAGGGACGTCGACCCGCGCCTGGGCACCCTCGACGACTTCGACGCCCTGGTCGCCGAGGCCCACCGCCTCGGTCTGAAGGTCATCGTCGACATCGTGCCCAACCACTCCTCACACCAGCACGTCTGGTTCCAGGAGGCCCTGCACGCCGGCCCCGGCTCGGCGGCCCGCGACCGCTACGTCTTCCGCGACGGCCGCGGCGAGCACGGCGAACTCCCGCCCAGCGACTGGCAGTCCGTCTTCGGCGGCAGCGCCTGGAAGCGCGTCCCCGACGGGCAGTGGTACCTGCACCTGTTCGCCCCCGAGCAGCCCGACCTCAACTGGGAGAACCAGGAGGTCCGCGCCGACTACCGCACCACCCTGCGCTTCTGGTCCGACCGCGGTGTCGACGGCTTCCGCATCGACGTCGCCCACGCCCTGGTCAAAGACCTGAGCGAACCCCTGCGCGACCTCGGCACGCACGCGCCGAGCGGCGAGGAGGCGCTCACCGGTCTGCCGCCCGGCACGCACCCTCTCTACGACCGGGACGACGTGCACGAGATCTACCGCGACTGGCGCAAGATCCTCGACGCCTACCGACCGCCCCGCATGGCCGTCGCCGAGGCCTGGGTGCCGGACGCCCGGCGTGCGCTCTACGCCCGTCCGGACGAGCTGGGCCAGGCCTTCAACTTCGAGTATCTGGAGGCCGGCTGGGACGCGGGCGAGCTGAGGCAGGTCATCACCGACTCGCTCGACACCGCCCGGGCCGCCGGAGCCTCGGCCACCTGGGTGCTCTCCAACCACGACGTCGTACGCCACGCCTCCCGGCTGATGCTGCCGCCCGGCACCGACCTCAACGCCTGGCTCCTGTCCGGCGGTCACGCCCCGGCCGTCGACGAGGCGGCCGGTCTGCGCCGGGCCAGGGCGGCCACCCTGCTGATGCTGGCGCTGCCCGGCTCGGCGTACGTCTACCAGGGCGAGGAACTCGGCCTGCCCGAGGTCGCCGACCTGCCCACCGAGGTGCTCCAGGACCCGATCTGGGAGCAGACGGGCCACGTCCGCAAGGGCCGCGACGGCTGCCGGGTGCCGCTGCCGTGGACGACGGCCGGACCGTCGTACGGCTTCGGGCCCGGCGGTGCCTGGCTGCCGCAGCCGTCCGGCTTCGCCGCGTACGCCGTCGAGGCCCAGGACGGGGTGGAAGGTTCCACCCTGGAGCTGTACCGCACGGCCCTCAGGCTGCGCCGCAAGCTCCTTGCCGGAGAGGAGCTGACCTGGGCCGTGGACGCCCCGGACGGGGTGCTCCGGTTCGACCGCAGTGAGGGATGGCGGTGCGTGACGAACCTGTCCGGTGCGGCGGTGCCGCTGCCGGCCGGTGAGGTGCTGCTGAGCAGCGCTCCCCTGGAGGACGGGCGGCTCGGGCCGGACGCGACGGTGTGGCTCGGGCGCTGAGCGCTCCGCGGGTGGTGCCGTGGTGGGTTGTCTTTCGGCGGCTGCGGCGTCGTGGCTGGTCGCGCAGTTCCCCGCGCCCCTTTCGGGGCGTGGGCCACCCGGGCGGCGGATCAGCGCGGGTTGGCTGCGGGGGTGGCCGGGAGGATTGGTGGCAGAGTGCCGTCGACGTCCGTACAGGGAGTCACGTCCGCGATGAACAGGTACAGCAGGACAGCAGCTGTGGCGGGGGTTGTGGTCGCGGGGGTGCTCGCGGTTCCGGGGGCGCCCGCGGCCGCCGAGGGTGGCGGGCTGTGGGGTGCGGCGGTCATCGCGCCCGGGCGGGAGGGCATCGTCGAGGTCGCGGGCCACCCGGGGGCGGCGCCGGGTGCGGGTGCCACGCTGACGCTGACCGCGCCCCGCGGGACCCGGGTGACGGACACGCCGCTCGACGCGGCCGGCTACCGCGGCTCGGTCGCCGCCGACGGCCGCAGCGGGACATACACCGTCACCGGCGACGCGACCGGACTGTCCTGGCGGGGCCGTACGTTCCCGTTCGTGCTGGCGGTGCCCGTGGGTGCAGTGCCCGGCACACGGCTGCGGGACTGCGTGCTGCGGATCACCGACGCGCGCGGGGTGCGGCGGGCCACCGGCCGGTGTGCCGTCACCGTGGGCCTGGCCGGGCCGACGCTGACCCGTCCGCTGTCCGGCGTGCCGCTGCCCGCCCGTCCGGAGATCGCCGGTACGGCGCACCCGGGCGCCCGGGTCACCGTCCGTGACAAGGACGACCGCGAGGCCTGTGCGACCACCGCCGCCCGCGACGGCACCTGGACCTGCACCCCGGCCCCGGCCCTTCCGGCTGGCGCCAACCGCCTCCAGGCGGTCGCCACCCTCAACGGGGTGAGCGCCATGAGCGAGCAGATCGACATCGAGGTGACGGAATCCGGCGCCGGTCGGTAGCGCACGGCTCGGGCCACGTCCGCCGGAACTCGTCAGTAGCGCACGGCTCGGGCCGCCTCCGCCCGGATCTCGCCGGAGACGTCGTGCGTACCGCGGGCGGTGGCTGTGGCGGAGTGGCCTGCCTGCACGTTGCTCACCGTGACGATGACCGTGTCGACCAGCTTGTTCCCGGAGTCGGTGAAGTTGACCTGGACGGCGAAGGACCGGGCCGCGTCGGCGGTGTTGTCGACGGTGACCTCGGCCCGGGCCCGGCCGTCGGAGCCGACGGTGGGCGGGCCGACCTTCACGTCGCCCTTGACGTCGATGCCGTCCTGGATGTCGTCGAGCCGGCGTTCGGCCTCCGCCGTGGCCGACTCGACCGCCTCGGAGGCCCCCGAGGCGAGCGACCCGACCGCCGACTCCGCCTTGCTCGCGGTGTCCGCGGGGCTGTCGTCGCCGCCGCAGCCGGAGAGCGCGGCGGCCAGGGCAAGCGCCAGCGCCGCCCCGCCCGTCGCCCAGCGCGTCCGGTGGCGGGCAGCCATAGAGCCTCCCGAAGGGCCTCGCCTACCGCGTCACGTGCGTCACGTGCGTCCGAGGCCGCCGCCGCCGAAGGATCCGCTGGATCCGGGCGACCAACGGCGCGGATTCTGGTCCTTGCCCGTCCTGGTGCTCGCGTGATGGAGGTCGTGGGGCAGGATGCGGTCGCCGTCCTTCGTCGTGATCGGCATCTCGTCGGGCTCGCGCCTCTCGCGCATCTCGTGGACCGGCCCGCCTTCCGGGATGTGCGGCTGTTCGTCCAGGCCGGGGTGCTGGGTGTCCTTGTCCATGACCCGCATGCCGACCCGTACGGCCCAGATCAGCGCGCAGGCCACGATCAGCCCGCCCACGAAGGCGATGGTCACGGCGATCGCGTGATCCGACGACGCCGCCAGCAGTTCATACGTGGCCGTTTTCATACTCCGATTATCGCCGACGGATTGCCATAAAGCGCCCGGAATGTCCGACGGCGAGAACGGGGCAACCTCTGCCGCGCCGGCGACGACCTCACGGTGATACCCCGTCCCCCCACACGAGGGAGATCACCATGCGCAGACATCTCGCGCGACTGATCACCGTGCTCGCCGTCCTGGCGGCGGTCTTCGCGACGCCCGGCATGGCGAACGGCAAGGCGCAGGCCGCCGACGAGTGGAACCCGCCCGCGCACCTCGTCCAGCCCCTGAACGAGGTCTGGCGGCACGTCGAGACGACCTACCCGAACCTGTACGGCTTCCGGAACTACGGCTGGGACCAGGTCATGGCCAACCGGGGCAGCGTCAACTACTGCGTCCGCTGGGAGTCCGACGCCCCGGTCAGCGCCGCCCTGCGGGACCGGATCCACGCGGCGCTGAAGAAGCAGTTCGGCAAGTGGATGACGGCCATGACCGAGAACGGCAAGGGGCACAACGCCTGGCCGTACACCAACGTCCCGGTCAACATCGTCGGCTGGGCCGTCAAGAACCGCTCCACCCTCCAGTGGACCGACAACTCGGTCGACATCTACACCGGCAATCTAGACGGCGGCGGCGCCCCGCAGTGCGCTCCGGACTGCGGCCGCTTCTTCCACCAGGACGGCAACTACTCGAAGTGTCCGGGCGGCGCCGCCCGCCACTACGACCAGTCACTGTGGCTGACCAAGGGCTTCGGCGGCGGCGCGGGCGGCGACTGGGGCCAGCGCATGGGCCAGGAGTACTTCACCGGCGCCCTGAACCAGGAGAACATCCACATCTACCTGCACGAGGTCGGCCACACCTTCGGCCTCGACGACTTCTACGACTGGTCGCCGACCGGCCAGTGCTGCTTCCTGATGAAGGCGGGCAGCGCCGCGCAGATCACCGAGTTCGACAAGTGGATGGCGCGTGACTTCTGGCGCCATCTGAAGAACCGCTACGGCCTCTGACCGGCACCCGGTGGGCGGTGCGGGCGGTCCCTGCTCCCGCACCGTTCTGCGGCGTACGGTGGAGAGACCGGGGGTATGTCGCAACCACCGGTGGCTGCACGGTCTCCTGGCCACGTCCCCCCGTTCACAGCAGGAGCCCCGATGACGTCCGCCTCCTCGTCCCCGTCGCCGCTCCCCGCACCGCGGGAGGTCCGGCTGCGGCTCGCCGAGCCCACGCGCTTCGGCCGTACGGCACGCCGTATCGACGGGGCGTGGTGGCCCCGCTCGGACGACCTGGCGCGGGAGCTGACCGCACTGCTGGGCGTGCTGCCGCGCGCCTGGGGGCGCATCAGCAGCGTCCTGGTCAACGGCGACACCTGGCCGGACTGCCCGGAGCAGATGGTCATCGCCGGGCAGACGGTGCACGTCGGTCACACCGACTCGCCCACCGCCCCCCACACCGTCTGCCTGCTCGCGCCCGGCCGGGGCCGCTACGACCTGCTGGTGGTGCCGCCCGCGACGGCTCAGGCGGAGGCGGACCTGCTCATGGAGCGGGCCGTCACCCAGGGCGCGTGACGCCCGGCCCCGCCGCTCAGTGCTCGACCCGGCCCCGCCGCTCAGTGCGCGAGCAGCACCAGAGCGAGAGCGACCAGCGCCGGCACGGTCTGCACGAAGAGGATCTTCCGGCTGGCGGTGGCCGCGCCGTACACCCCCGCGACGGCCACGCACACCAGGAAGAACACCGAGACCTGGAAGCCCACCGGCTCGGACGCCACCGCGCCCCACAGCAGCCCGGCCGCGAGGAAGCCGTTGTAGAGACCCTGGTTGGCGGCCAGGGCCTTCGTCTCCACCGCGAACTCGGCGGTGGTGCCGAAGGCGGCGCGGGCGCGTGGAGTGGTCCACAGGAACATCTCCAGCACCAGGATGTAGGCGTGGAGGGCGGCGAGAGCCAGCACCGCGAGGGTGGCGAGGGTCGACATGCACGCATCATCCCAGGCACCATCCGGAGCCCCCGCCCGCCGTCCTTGCTCGCGTCCCCGCCCGCCGTCCCCGCCCGCCGTCCTCGCCCCGCCGTCCCCGCCCGCCGTCCTCGTTCGGGCCTCCCCGGGAGGCGGTGGGCGGTGCGGGGTGGCAGATTGCGGGCAGTGGAAGGCCGGTCCGGGCCGACGCGTCCCCGCGTGTGCCGCTCGGGAGCCCGGCCCGGCCTTCCCGCTCCGGGTGCTTGTACGACTTCAGCCGGTTGCAGGCCCCTCAACGCGACGAGCTCTACGGGGCGATGGCCTTGCGCAGGGTGTGCAGGCACAGCGTCATGGCGGAGTGCTTCGAGGCGCCGGCGGTGCGGGTGTGTGCCCAGGCCGAGTAGAGCAGGGACCAGACCAGGTTGCGGACCCACTCCTCGTCCAGCTCGGAGTCGATGCTGCCGTCCGTGTGGCCGCGCCGGACCGTGTGCAGGAAGTGCTGGTCGGCGGCGGTCTCCTCGTCCCAGCCGGACCAGGTCGCCAGCTGCGGGGTCTCGAACATCAGCGTGAGGCCGTCGCCGAGTTCGAAGTACTCCTGGCAGAGCCGCTCCAGGGCCTTGGCGGCCGGGCCGTCGTCTAGCCGGGCGCGGTCGGTCGCCGCCTCGACCTTCTCCAGGATGTTCGTGCCGATGGCCGGAGCTTGTGACAAGTCGGGGAGTTTTCTTGATGCATCACGATTCCGTTGTGCCGCGCCGTGCCGGATTCCGGCGCGGCGCGGCCGCGTTGACCCTGCTGGCGGTGACCGGCGGAACGGCTCTGACGGGGACCTCGGCCGCCGGTGCCGCCGTGCCCGCCGGGAAGGCGTGCGCGCCGGTGGAGGGCTTTTCCGGCTGCCGACTGTTCGTCCCGGCGGAGGGCGCGCAGGAGTTCAAGGTGCCGTCGGGTGTGACCCAGCTGAACGTGCGGGTCTGGGGTGAGGGCGGTACCGGCAACACCACGGTGAGCGGCGGTGCGGGCGGCTTCGTCGGCGGCACCCTGAAGGTCACGCCCGGCGAGGCGCTGAGCCTCGCCGTCGCCGGGCCGCGCTTCGGTGACGCCCTCGGCGGCAAGCCGGGCGGCTCCGGCGCCCACCGGGGCGGCAACAGCAGCGCCATCCGCACGAGCGGCGGCTCGCCGCTGGTCGTCGCCGGTGGCGGGGGCGGCGCCGGCGGCGACACGGCCCACGCCCAGGCGGGTGTCGCCCGCGGCGAGTCGGGCCAGGACGCCTCCGAGAAGGGCCGCGGCGGCAAGGGCGCCACCGGCGCCAAGGGCGGCGCGGGCACCGGCAACGGCGCCGCGGGCGCCGACCACGCCAAGGGCGGCGCCGGTGGTGCCGGCGGCACGGGCAGGTACGGCGGTGGCGGCGGCGGTGCCGGTTACGCGGGCGGCGGCGGTGGCACGGGCGCCGAGACCGGCTCCTCCACCGGCAACGACGGCACCACCGGCAGCGGTGGCGGCGGCTCCAGCTACGCCGAGCCGGCCCGGGTGGACGACGCCCGTCTCGTCATCGGCAAGGGCACCACGGCTCCGGAGAAGAACGATCCGTTCTGGGCTCTCTCCGGCGACCCGGTCAACTCCGGAGTGGCCGAGGGCGGCGCCAGCGCCCCCGGCGGCCCGGCCGCATCGTCCTCCAGTGGCAGGCGTCCCCCACGGTCGACCGGCTGACGCAGGTCTCCGGCACCGGCCAGACGACCCAGCCGGGCCACGACGTCGACCCGCTGGCCGTGGTGGCCCGGGACAAGGACGGCAAGCCGGTCGCCGGCACCGCGGTGACCTTCACGATCGAGGACCCGGACGGCCTCAAGCCGCTCTTCTACCTCACCGGCGGCCCGGACGACGACGAGACCGTCGTCTCGACCGACGCCCAGGGGCGTGCGCAGTCCCCGTGGATCGGGCTGGGCAGCAAGAAGGAGGGCGAGTTCACCGTCCGGGCGAAGACCCAGGGCGCGTCGACGGCCTTCACCGTGCGGGTCAAGGAGTCGCCCTACGTCGTGAGCGTCACCGGCGGCGACGAGCAGCAGGCCGAGCAGGGGCAGGACTTCGCCGAGGCGCTGCGCGCCATGGTGGTCAAGTCGGGCAAGACGGCGCCGGCCGGCACGGAGGTGGAGTTCCGGGTCGAGGACGGCAGCGAGGACGCTCCCCGCTTCGGCGGCGAGGACCAGGTCGTCCGCGTCAGGACCGACGCGGCGGGCAGGGCCGCGGCCCCGGACCTGACCGCCGGCGAGGGCACGGGCACGTACACCGTGGCCGCGTCGGTCGGTGACGCCATGACCCAGTTCGCGGTCGAGGTCGTCCCCGGCGACGGCTCGCACGAGCCCGGCCCCGGCGACGGATCCGGCTCGCCCTCCCCGAGCCCCACGACCGACCCGAGCCCCACGACCGACCCGAGCCCCACGACCGACCCGAGCCCCTCGGCCGAACCGAGCCCCTCGCCCAGCGCGAGCGAGTCCGGGACGACCGGCGGCAGCGGCACGACCACGGGCGGCGGCACGTCGACGAACCTCGACAGCGGCAGCCTCGCCTCGACCGGCGCGGGCGGCATCGGCCTCCTGCTCGCGGCGGCCGCGGCCCTGGCCACGGTCGGCTTCGCGGCGTTCCGCCTCGCCCCGCGTCTGAAGCTCCGTTCCCGCGACGGCGCCTGACCTCACGTCACCCCGACTGCCCGCCCCCGATCACCGGGTGCGGGCAGTCGCCGTTTCCACCGCGGACTTGAGGGTTGCCGAACGCCGGCCGCGAACCGCCGCGGGAGGGCGGCCACGGCGGCGGAAAAAGTCTCCGGGGCCCCTTCAACGAAACGATTGAAGTCATGGATACCCGAGTCATCGCATCCGCCCCCGGGACCCGACGCCGGTGGACGCTGGCGGCCGTGAGCGCGGCCCAGCTCCTCGTGGTCCTGGACGGGACCATCGTCAACATCGCACTGCCCTCCGCACAGAGCGCGCTCGGCATGTCCGACGGCAGTAGACAGTGGGTGATCACCGCGTACGCGCTCGCCTTCGGCGGGCTGCTGCTGATCGGCGGCAGAGTCAGCAGCGCCCTCGGCCACCGGCGCGCGTTCGTCATCGGCCTGGCCGGTTTCGCCGTCGCCTCCGCGCTCGGCGGGGCCGCCGGGAACCCGGAGACACTCTTCGCGGCCCGGGCCTTACAGGGCGTCTTCGCCGCCGTGCTCGCGCCCGCGGGGCTGTCGTTGCTGTCCACGACCTTCACCGAGCCAGGTGAACGCGGCCGGGCGTTCGGCGTGTTCGCCGCCGTCGGCGCCGCCGGATCGGCCCTCGGACTGATCGCGGGCGGGCTGCTGACCGAGTACGCCGGCTGGCGGTGGTGCCTGTACATCAACGTCCCGGTCGCGCTGCTCGCCGTGCTCGGTACGGCTCTCGTGCCGGCGGACCGCCCGGTCCGGGGCGAGGGACGGCTCGATGCCGCGGGCGCGCTGCTCAGCGCCGGGGGCTTCGCCGCCGTGGTGTACGCCTTCAACGAAGCCGAACCGCTGGGCTGGGGTTCGGCGAAGGTGCTCACGCTGCTGGCCGCCGGTGTCCTGCTGCTGGCCGCGTTCGCCGTGGTCGAGCTCCGCGCCCCTCACCCGCTGCTGCCGATGCCCGTGCTGCTGCACCGCGCCCGCGCGGGGGCGCTCCTGGCGATCACCCTGATGTTCGTCGCGATGTTCGGCTTCTACCTGTTCATGAGCTACTACACACAGACCGTCCTCGGCTATTCACCGGTCCAGGCGGGCCTGGTCCTGATCGTCAACGCCCTGGCCGCCCTGCTCGGCTCCACCCTCATCGCAGGGAAGCTGCACGGACGCGTCGCGCCCGCGCTGCTGATCGTGCCCGGTCTGGTCGCCGCGGCCGCCGGAGTGCTCGTCCTGACCGGCCTGACAGCGCGGAGTACGGACGTCCTGCCGCTGTACCTGACTCCCGCCCTGATCCTCACCGGGCTCGGTCTCGGCTGCGTCCTGCCCCCGACGGCCGGGCTGGCCACCGCGGACGTACCGCTGCGCGACATCGGAGCCGCGTCGGCCGCCTACAACGCCTCCCAGCAACTGGGAGCCGCACTGGGCACCGCGCTGCTCAACACCGTCGCGGCCAGTGCCACGGCGTCCTACGCGGCAGGAGCCGCTCGCACCAGCCCGGCCGAGGCATCCGTCCACGGCTACACCACGGCCCTCACCGTCGCCTTCGGCATCCTGCTGGCCGCCGCGTGCGTCGCGGGACCGCTGATCGCGAGCCACGCCGCACAAGGGAAAAGGGAGAACAGGAGGTGAGAGAGGGCGCGTTTTGCGGAACCTTTGCCCGGGGGTCGGGCGTTGATCCGGTGAGCGCGCGGGAGCGGGTTCGCGAGATGACTCCGACTAATACCGAGGTGACTCAATGGCAGTGTGGGACAAGCTCAAGGACCAGGCCAAGGCCTTCCAGCAGAACCAGAGCGGGAGCGGGCACGGCGCGACCGGCGGCCACGGCGCGACCGGCGGCCACGGCGCGACCGGCGGGCACGGCGCGACCGGCGGGCACAGCTCGGGTTCGCGGTCCGGCGGTGGCAGCAAGGCTCAGCTGGTCGGGCTGTTCAAGACGCAGCTCGGGTCGCTGAAGAACGAGCTGAAGAGCGGTGCGTACCGGGACGCGAGCATGGCGATGTGTGCCCTGGTCGCGGCGGCCGACGGGCAGGTGGATCCGTCCGAGCGGCAGCAGGTCGAGTCGATGATCCTGAGCAACGACGTGCTGCAGAACTTCCCGCCGGAGCAGCTGCGGCAGCGCTTCAACAAGCATGTGGACCAGCTGACGATGAACTTCCAGCACGGCAAGACCGAGGCGATGCAGGAGATCGCCAAGGCCGCCAAGAAGCCCACCGAGGCCAGGGCCGTGATCCAGACCGGCATGGTCATCGCCGGGGCCGACGGCCACTTCTCCCAGGCCGAGGCGACGGTCCTGCGCGAGGCCTGCGCGGCGCTGGGGGTGTCCCCCGCCGAGTTCCAGCTCTGACCGGCGACGGGCGGGGCGTTTCTTCGGGCCTCGCGGGGAGCGTGCGGCGCGTTCACGGCCGGGCCGGCGGCCGCGCCGATGAGCGTCGGTGTCCTGCCCGCCGTCGCCGGGCGGGCCGCCGCGCCGATGACGGCGTCGGTGCCCCGCCCGCCGTAGTGCGGGGGACGGCGTCGCGACCGGAGCGCGCCGGCAGCGGGCCGGCGGCGTTCTCGCGGCGGACGATCTAGTAACCACATCAGGTACTGATCGATGGGAGAGCGACAAAGGTCTTGGACAGACTGCCCACGCCGCTGCTCTTCTCGGCGCATGGACTCCCTTGCCGAATACACCAGCGCCGGCCCCCGGAACCGCAGACCGCGCCGGACCGCCGTACGGGCCGTCACCGCGGGAGCGGTGGTGCTGGCCGTCGCCGCGGGTGGGGCGTACGCGGCCGGTCTCGGCCCCTTCGCACGGGACACCGGGCCCGACCCCGCCGCCGGGAAACAGGCCCGCGCGTTCCTCGCGGACTGGGCGGCCGGCCGACTGCCGAACGCGGCCGCCCGTACGACCAGCCCCGGTGCGGCTGGGCGCGTGCTGGACAGCTTCACCGCCGGACTCGAGATCACGAAGCCCGCGCTCAAGGCCGAGGCCGCGACCGAGGCGGAGGACGGCACGGTCACCGTCCCGTTCACCGCCCGGATGCCCGTCACCGGCCTGGGCACCTGGACCTATGAGTCGAAGCTGCCGCTGCGTCAGCAGAGCGACGGCACCTGGAAGGTGGCCTGGAAGCTGTCCGTCGTCCACCCGCGCCTGAGCGGCACCGAGAAGTTCCGCCTCGAACGGGAGGAGACGAAGCCCCCCGAGGTCATCGACCGGCAGGGGACGGCCCTGTCCGGCGACGAACTCCCCTCCCTCACACCCCTCATGGCCCGCCTCGGCGGAAACGGCACGGACTCCGGCGCCCGCGGGGCGATCCACCTGGTCGACCGGGCCACCGGGGACGTCGAGCGCACGGAGGCCAGGTTCGGCGCGCGGACGGTCCGGGACAAGGGCCCCGTCCGCACGACCCTGCACGCCGGCTGGCAGTCCGCCGCCGAGCAGGCCCTCGCCACCCACGCCGAGGGCAAGAACGCCGCGCTCGTCGCCCTGCGCATCGACGACGGCGAGATCCTGGCCGTGGCGAACTCCCCGGCCTCCGGCTTCAACCGCGCCCTCTCCGGCACCTACGCGCCCGGCTCCACCTGGAAGATCGTCACCAGCAGCGCCCTGCTGCTCAAGGACGCCGTCAAGCCGGACGACGTCGTCGACTGCCCCCAGTACCTCACGGTGGGGAAGCGGTTCCAGAACGTGGAGCTCTCCGAACACCCGGGCGCCACCTTCCACAAGGACTTCACCGAGTCGTGCAACACCGCGTTCATCAGCCTGCGCGACCGGCTCTACGACGGGGAACTCAGGGATGTGGCCCGTAAGTACTTCGGCGTGGGCCAGGAATGGCACGTCGGGGCTCCCACGTACGACGGCTCGGTGCCGGCGCCGAAGGACGAGACGGAGAAGGCCGCCTCGATGATCGGGCAGGGCCGGGTGCAGGCCAATCCACTGCTCATGGCGTCCGTGACCGCGACGGCCGTGTCCGGCACCTTCCACCAGCCCTCACTCACCGAAGGCAACGAGGACAAGACCACCACGACCCCGCTCCCGAGGGGTGTCGTCACCCAGTTGCGCGCGATGCTGCGGGCCACCGTCACCGACGGCACCGCGAACGTCCTCGCCGATCTGCCCGGCGAGATCGGCGCCAAGACCGGCACCGCGGAGGTCTCCGACGCGCAGGACAACAACGGCTGGCTCGTCGCCCACCGCGGCAACGTCGCCGTGGCCTGCGTCGTCGAAGAGGGTGTCACCGGCGGTGGCTCCGCCGGCCCGATCGTCCACAGTCTGCTGGCCGCCGCGTCCGGCGACCCCGAGTGACAGGAGCACTCCGCATGTCCGTCGACGGGCCCCCTTCGTCGTCCCGCCGCGCCCTCCTGGCCGCCGCGGTCCTCCTCCCTCTCGCCGGCTGCGGCACGGACAGCGACCGGGACACCGGCCGGGCAGGCAGCACCTCCACGACCAGCCCGCCCGCCCCCGCGCCTCCCGTCCGTCGCGCCCGCCTGGCGGACCTGGAACGCGAGTACGGCGCCCGCGTCGGCGTCTACGCCCTGGCGACCGGCACCGGCGCCACGGTGATCCACCGCGCCGACGAGCGCTTCGCCTTCTGCTCGACCTTCAAGGCACTGGCCGCGGCGGCGGTCCTGCACCACAGCTCCCTCCGTGGCCTGGACCGGCGCGTCACCTACACACGGGCCGACCTCAAGTCCACCGCGCCGATCACCGGGAAGCACGTAGCGACCGGCATGACCCTTCGCCAACTCTGCGACGCCGCCGTCCGGTACAGCGACGGCACGGCCGGGAACCTGCTGATGCGCGACCTCGGCGGCCCGGCGAAGCTCACCGCCTATCTGCGCGAACTCGGTGACAAGGTCAGCCGCATGGACCACTACGAGCCGGAACTGCACGACGTACGGCCCGACGACCCCAGCGACACCACCACCCCCCGGGCGATCGCCACCGACTTCCGCGAGCTGCTCCTGGGCACCGCCCTGCCCGCCGGGGAACGCGCCCTGCTCACGGACTGGCTCTCGCGCAACGCCACCGCCGTCGGCGCCCGGCGCATCCGGGCCGGGCTCCCCAAGGGCTGGGAGGTGGCCGACAAGACCGGTACGGGCAACTACGGCAGAGCCAACGACATCGCCGTCGTCCGGCCGCCCCGCACCGGTCCGCTGGTCCTGGCCGTCATGACCGACCGGCCCGGCTACGAGGCCGAGCCCTCCAACGCCCTGATCGCCGAAGCCACCGCACGGGCCATCACCGCCCTGGGGCTCTAGCGGACCTTCCCCACCAGGGAGCTATAACGGGGCCATGATCTATCACGTCGTACCGCTCACCGTCTGGAACACCGCCCCCGGCCGGACGTACGCGCCCGACTCCCTCGCCGAGGAGGGCTTCGTGCACTGCTCCCCGGACGAGCCGACCACGCTGGCCGTCGTCAACGCCTTCTACCGGGACGCGCCCAGGCCCCTGCTGGTACTCGCCCTCGACGAGGCGCGCCTCACCGCGCGGGTGGTGTTCGAGGCGGCGGCCCCCGCCCCGCCGCCCGGGGTGGCCGGGGACGTCCTGTTCCCGCACGTGTTCGGCCCGCTCGACCGGGACGCCGTGGAGCACGTCCTCGAGGTGCGGTGGGACGCGGAGGGCCGGGCGGCGGGGCTGAGCCGGCGGGGCTGAGCCGGCGGGACTGAGTGCGACTGGATGACCGGGTGAACGAGTGCGCCTGGATGGCCGGGTGATCGAGTACGACAGGATGATCGGGTGAACGAAAAGGATTCCCCCGCCGCCGCTCCTCTCCCCGTCCCGGCCTCCGCTCTGCGCCCGGTCCGGGGCCCGGCCCGCCTCGCCGTCGTCGCTCTCGCCCTCGCCGGAGCCGCCTGGGCGGCCCGGGCGGTCTGGCACATCCGGCTCGCCGTGGCCGGCCAGCCGGCGTCCGGCCCGCCCGACCAGGGCGACGGCGTACACCGCCCCCTGAACGCCCTGGAAAACTCCTACCACCTGGTCGACTCCGCGGGCGGCGCCGTCACGGCGGTCTGCGCGCTCGTGTTCCTGCTCTGGCTGGACCGCGTACGGGACAACGCCCGGGCCCTCTCGGGCACGGAGCCGCGCTACCAGTACCTCTGGCTCTTCCTGGGCTGGATCGTGCCCGTCGTGAACCTGTGGATACCCCGGGGCATGGTCGCGGATGTCCACCGGTCGGTCTTCCCCGACCGGCGGCTGCCCGCCGTCGTGAACTGGTGGTGGGGCCTGTGGCTGGCCGGCCTGGCCGGCGGAGTCGGCCTGATCTACGCCGACTCCACCGACGAGGTCATCGTCCGCGCCTACACCGGCGTCTGGCCCCTGCTCGCCGCGGACCTGGTGATCGTGGCCGCCGCCGGGACCGCCGCCCTCATGGTCCGCACACTCACCACGGCGCAGCAGGAGCGCATCGACGAGGTCGCGCGGACCGACTCCTAGTCCCCGGTGGCCGGATCGGCCGGCCGCGGCCGCGATGCCCTCAGTGGAGTGGATCCGGTAGGCGGTGGCGGGCACGCCGAGGACGGCGACGTGAGGTCGCGCTCACGTCGCCGTCCGCACCGCGGAGTCAGAGGAAGCAGTGCGCAATGCCGGTGCGTGCCATGCGGCGAGGCAGGCTACTGGTCGCCGCCCGACCGGCTGCCGCCGAACGTCACCACGAGCCGCCCGTCCGAGGCGAAGGACCAGCGCAGGGCACCGGCGTAGGAGGAGCAGCGGGAGCCGTTCGAGCCGGACCAGAACTGGTTCGAGCTGTCGGAGTTGCCGATGATCCGGTCGTTCGATCCGCTGTCGCAGGAGGTGTTGCCCCGGTACACCGATGTGCTGCCCGAGTCGAAGTTGAAGTTGCGCTGCTCGTTGCCGACGCTGACGTTGTCCGAGATCTGCATCGCGCCGGTGTTGCTGTTGTAGGTGAAGCCGTGCTTGCCGTTCTCGTGGGCGATGCTGCGCCGGACGATGTGGTTGACGCCGATGTCGTCGCCGCCGAGCTTGTAGCCGTTGCGGTCGCCGTTGCCGGCCTGGGAGCCGTCGCTGAGGGTGCCGTTGCCGTAGGCGAGGGAGTCCTCGATGGTCACGGCGCCGATGGGGCCGGTGTCCGTCTTGGTGTAGAGGTCGTAGCCGTCGTCGATGTTGTTGTGGGCCACGGTGTAGCGGAAGACGTTGCCGGGGCCGACGGTGAGCTTCGGGGCGAAGCCGTCGGCGTCCTCGCCGTCGGAGTCGACGTTGTCGTGCGACTCCGCGCTCAGGATGAGGTTGTTGGACGGCCACTGGTCCTTGGGCGTGCTGGAGAGCGTCCGCGAGAGCTGCAGTCCCGAGTCACGGTTGAAGCGGGTCACCGTGCGCTCGATGACGTTGTTGCTGCCGCTGAGGAAGATGCCGTTGTCACCGGCCCGTTCGACGACGAGGCCCTTGACGTGCCAGTACGACGCGTTGACGGCGAGGCCGCGGTTGGCCGGGTCCTCGCTCTGGGCGGAGAAGTTGAGCACGGGGGTCTCGCCCGGATAGGCGAACAGTTCCGTGCGGTCGCCGGACGTACCGTTGCGGCCCGCCGGGACGGTGACGGTCTGGGAGTAGCGGTAGGTCCCGCCGCGCAGGTAGATCGTCCCGCCGGCGGAGACGCGGCTGATCGCCGAGGTGAGTGTCGTGGGGTTCGACTCGGTACCGGCCGCGCCGTCGGTGCCGTTGGGCGACACGTACAGCGCCGGGCCCGTGGGCTGCGGGTCGCTGCCGCTCGTCTCGACGTCCAGGTAGTCGATGTTGGGCAGGCCGGCGGAGGTGGTCGGGCTGAGCCGGACGGTGTTGCTGCCCGAGCGCAACGGCACGGTGAGCGTCTTGGTCGCCCAGGTGCTCCACGCGCCGGTGCCCTCGAAGGAGGCCGTGGTGGCCGTCGCGCCGTTGACCACGATGTTCGCGGCGCGTGCGGTGGTCGTGCCGTTGGCGAAGCGGACCTTCAGCGTCGCCGTGCCGGCGGCGGACGCGTTCACGGTGAACTGCGTGTGGCCGCCGGTCCCGTTGTCACCGTTGCAGAATCCGCTGCCGGAGAATCCGGCCCAGTCCGAGTCGATGGTGCCCGTGCAGACCGCAGGTGAGGCCTCGGCCTCGTACCTGGTGGAGGCCGCCTGTGCCGGGTTGCCCGACATCGCGACGAGGGAGCCGGCCAGGAGGCCGACGGACGCGATCACTGGTCTCAGATGCATCGTTCGTCTCCAGGGGTGGTGACGTTGGATGTTCGGGTGTATGAACAGGAGCGGGAGAGTAAGCGCTTTCTGGGCAAGGTAGGAGCCCGCCGTGAACACGTCAATAGTCTGGTAGATGGATGCTGTTCATAAATGTGATCTCTTAACTTCGGCGGCTACCGTCCGGTGAGCCCGCTCGCATCGTCCTGGGTGGGTGGAAGGGGCGAACCGCATGGTGGGTGACGCGATGAGCGAACTGGCGGTCGGGTACCTGCCGGAGCTGACCCCCGGTCGGCTGCTGGAGTCGTGGCAGCCGGACGTGCCCGTGCTGTTGCTGGTCGGGGTGCTGGGCGGGCTGTACGGCTGGGGTGTCGTGCGGGTGCGCGGGCGGGGCGGGTCCTGGTCGCTCCCGCGGCTCGCCGCCTTCGTGTTCCTTGGGCTGGGTGCGATCGTCGCGTCCACGATGTCCGGGCTGGCCGTCTACGACCATGAGCTGTTCTGGCCGGCCGCCGTGCAGAACGCCGGGCTCGACCTGCTCGCGCCGCTGGGTCTCGCCCTCGGCGACCCGCTGCGGCTCGCGGTCGAGGCGCTGCCGGAGGGCGGTGCGGGCCGGGTGCGGCGGGTCCTGACCGGACGGCTGGTGCGGGCGCTGACGTTCCCCCTCGTCAGCACGGTCCTGGTGCTGACCACGGAACTGACCGTCTACTTCACCCCGTACTTCGCCACCGCGCTGCGCGTGGGCTGGCTGCACGAGCTGATGTATCTACAGCTGCTGGCGGCCGGCTGCCTGTTCGTCCTGCCGGTGCTCACCCGCGAACAGGCCCTGCCCGCCTGGTGCACCCACCCCGTCCGGGCGGCGCTGGTCTTCCTGGACGGTGTCGTCGACGCGCTCCCGGGGCTGGTGGTCATGACGCACGGCACCCTGATCGCGGGCGCGTGGTACCTGCACCACACGCCGCCCTGGTCCCCCGACGTCCACCACGACCAGCAGATCGGCGGCGGCGCCATGCTGGGCATCGCCGAACTGGTCACTGTCCCCTTCCTGCTGGCGATCCTCGCCCAGTGGGTCCGCGCGGAGCGCGTCCGGACGGTCGTACTGGACCGCCGCCTCGCCGGCGAACCCCCCGTTCCGGGTACGTCTTCCGGACTGGTCCGGCCCTGGTGGGAGACCGAGGAGAGCGAGGTGGCGGCGCGGGTACGGCGGCAGGGGCGGGCCGACTGACGTGGGTCACCGGCTGTCGACGGCCGACCTTTGGTCCGTGCTCGGCCGGGCCGACGGGGTGCGGGGCGCGGCAGTCGGGCGTGGGGTGGCACGCAGGTCGTCCGTGCGCGGGCTGGTCGTGTCAGGGGCCGGGGCGTCGGTTGCGGAGGACGGCTTGGAGGACGGCGCGGAGGACGGCTTGGAGGACGGCGCGGAGGGGGAAGGGGAGGGAGAGGAGGGCGGGGTGGGAAGGGGCGTGGTCGCGGGGGGCGGGGCCATCGGGACCGTCGGGGAGGCCGGGCGGTCCGGGGCCGTGAAGCGCAGGGGGAGTGCGATCAGGGCCGCCACGGCACAGCACACGCCGGCTCCGGCCGCAGTGCGCAGGAGGCGCCGGCGGGTCGCCCTGCGGCGGACCGCCTCGTACTGGCCGGGCGGTGCGCCCAGGTAGTCGGGGGAGGAGGGACGCAGGATCACGGCGAGGGGGTCGTCGGGGCCGGACTCCGGGTCGCCCGGGACGTCGTCAAGGCGTGTGGTCAAGGCTTCTCCTCAGGTGGACGCGGAGCAGTTCCCGGGCCGCGTGCAGGTCGGCCTTGACGGTTCCTTCCTTGCGCCCGGTCAGTACGGACACCTCCCGGATCGGCATGTCAGCGTAGTAGTGGAGGAGGATCGGCACGCGGAGTCGCTCCGGGAGCGACTGGACGAGCAGGCGCACCGAGGGGTCGGCCTGCTCGGGGTGGGGCCGTACGGCGGCTTCCGAGGTGACGCGGTGCATGGCCCGGCGTTCGCGCTCCAGTTTGCGCCAGTGGTCCCGGACGAGGTTGGCCGCGGTGACGTAGAGGAAGCCGCGGGGCTCCTCCACCGACGTCCAGCGGGCCCAGAGCCGGGTGAAGGCCTCCGAGGCGATCTCGTGGGCCGTCCCGTCGTCGTCGACGAGCCGGCGGCACCAGCCGGCGAGGCGCGGGTAGAGGGCGGCGAACAGTTCGGACGCGGCCTTCTCGCGGGACCGTTTCAACGCTCTCCAGGGGTCGGGGACTCGGCGTCGCTCATCGCGGCGAAGACGATCACGTTGTCCGCGTATCCGTCGCCGGTACGCGCTCCGCCGCACGTGATCAGCCGCAGCTCCGGGCGGTCCACGTCCCCGTAGACGTCGTCCGCCGGGAAGTCGGTTTTCGGGGTGGTCCGTACGGCCGTGACGGCGAACTCCGCCGCCGTGCCGTTCTCCAGGCGCGCCACGATCCGGTCGCCCCGGCGCAGCCGGTCGAGATGACGGAAGACGCCGTCGCCGTACGTCCCGACCGTGACATGACCGAGGATCACCGACGGACCGGTCCGGCCGGGAGCCGGCGAGTGCCGGTACCAGCCGGCCCGGTCGTCCGCCGTGACCGGCGGCACCTCCACCGTGCCGTCCGGTGCCAGGCCCAGCCGGATGACCGGCGTGTCGACGCCGATGGCCGGGACGAGCAGCCGGACCGGAGCGGAACGGGCCAGGGGACGCGCCCCCTTGGCCGGAACCGACCGAGGCTTCGGCTGCCGTTCGGTGGTCCCGGGGCTCCCGCACGCCGTCAGCAGGGACGCCAGGGCCGCGGTCGTGAACGCGCGCCTGGAGAACGCGGTCATGCCCCGGTCGCCCGGCGGCGGCGTACGACGAAGACCGTCCCGCCGCCCAGCGCGAACGCCGCGGCGGCGCCCGCGCCGATCGCCGTGCCGTCGCTCCCGGAGGACGAGGACGCCGGGGTCACACCGGTGTCGGGCGCGCCGCTGGGCCGGACGGAGACCTGGCCGTCGCCCGGCGCCCGGGTCGGCTCGGGCTTCGGGGCGGTGCGGGTGCTGTCCGTCGCGGCCGGTGCCCGGGTCGGTTCGGCACTGGCCTCCGGCTGGGGGGTGCTCGCCGGGGTGGCCGACGGGACCGGGCTCGGGGTCTTGCCCCCGTCGGCGAACGCGGGCCCGGTGCCCAGCAGTACGGCGGTGCCCGCGAGGGCAAGGGCGCTCAGGACGGTTCGGCGCATGGAATCGCTCTCCTTCGTCGGTCCCGCGCGATGGTCGGTCGGCGGGGTGGGTGACGGGTCGTGCGGAGAGACGAGGCGGGCGCGGGGCAGGTTGTAAAGAGATGGCAAAGTCCTCGGAGGGCGGGTGTGGTGCCGCCCCGTCCGTCGACGCCGGGGGCCGGTCCGGCGCACGATGGCGTGACGGCAGGTTCCCCCGCGCGGAACGCGCAGGACCCCGGAAGGGATGGCCCGTTGACCTCCTCACCCGTCCTCCCCACCGTCCCCCGCACCGCCGACGTCGTGATCATCGGCGGCGGTGTGATGGGCACGAGCATCGCCTTCCACCTGGCCGAGGCCGGGGTGCGGAACATCGTCGTCGTGGAACGCGGCGAGTTCGGCTGCGGCAGCTCGGGCAAACCGATCGGCGGCGTACGGGCGCACTTCTCCGACCCGCTCAACATCGAACTGGGCGACCGGAGTCTGCGCGCCTTCCGGGACTTCCCGGACCGCCCCGGCGCCGACATCCGCCTCGACACCGTCGGCTACCTCTTCCTGCTCACCACCGAGCGGCAGGCCGCCGACTTCGAGGCCGCCGTCCGGCTGCAGAACTCCCTCGGCGTCCCCAGCCGCATGACCGGCCCCGAGGAGGCCCGCCGCCTGTGTCCCTACGTCAGCACCGACGGACTGGTGGCCGCCGCCCACTCGCCCGCCGACGGCCACGCCCGGCCCGCACTGGTCGTCCAGGGCTACGCGCGCGCGGCCGCCCGGGCGGGGGTCGTCCTCGCGACCCACACCACTGTCACCGGCCTCGACACCGTCGGCGACCGGGTCACGGCCGTCCACACCGACCGCGGACGCATCGACTGCGCCGCGGTCGTCTGCGCAGCCGGCGCCTGGTCGGCACGGATCGGCGACCTGGCCGGCGTCCCCCTCCCGGTGCGGCCGGTCCGCCGCCAACTGGCCTTCACCGTCCCGCTCGTACCCCCCGCCCCGCGTATCCCCTTCACCATCGACTTCTCCTCCTCGGCGTACTTCCACAACAGCGACGACGGCCTTCTGTTCGGCCTGGCCGACCCCGCCGAGCCGGAGGGCTTCGACACCACCTGGACCCCCGAGTGGCTGGAGCTCTTCCGCGAGGTCGTACGCCACCGTGCCCCCGCCCTCGCCGGCATGGAGACGGCGGGCGGCTGGGCCGGGCTCTACGAGGTCACTCCCGACCACAACGCCCTCATCGGCCGCTCGGACGAGGTCGTCAACTTCCTCTACGCCACCGGGTTCTCGGGCCATGGTTTCCTCCAGGCCCCGGCGGTGGGGGAGATCGTCCGCGACCTGTACCTGGACCGGGCCCCCTGTGTCGACGTCGGCCCGCTCAGTGCCGACCGCTTCCGGGCGGGGGCGGAGTTCCGGCCCGAGTCGCATGTCGTCTGAGCCTCCGGATGGGCGTCGACCGGCGTCGACCGGCGCCGTCCGGCGCCGGCGGTGCTACGTCTCGCCGGTGTTCGTGGACGGCTCAGGGCCGGTGCAGCAGCCCTCGTTCCATCGCCACCACCACCGCCCTCGTCCGGTCGTTGACGTCGAGCTTGGCGAACAGCCGCAGCAGATGGGTCTTCACCGTGGCCTCGGCGATGACGAGGCGGCGGCCGATCTCGGCGTTGGTCAGCCCGTCCGCGACCGCGTTCAGGACGTCCGCCTCGCGGGCCGTGAGCGGGATCTGGGCGGGCTGGCGCATGCGGGCGACGAGACGTTCGGCGACCCGGGGCGCGAGCACCGTCTCGCCGCGCGCCGCCGCGTGGATCGCGTCGGCCAGCTGCTCACGGGTGGTGTCCTTCAGCAGGTAGCCGATCGCCCCGGCCTCCACCGCGCGCTCGATCTCCGCGTCCGTGTCGTACGTCGTCAGGATCAGCACCCGGGTGCGGGGGAAGCGCCTCACGATCTCGGCCGTGGTCGCCACCCCGTCCAGTACGGGCATCCGCAGGTCGACCAGGGCGACATCCGGTGCGTGGCGCTCGACGAGGCCGAGGGCCGCGCGGCCGTCGTCCGCCTCGCCGACGATCTCGATGCCGGACTCGGAGGCGAGCAGGGCCACCACTCCGGCCCGCATGACGGTGTGGTCGTCGACCACGATGATCCGGAGCAGTTCGTCGGTCATGCGGAGGCCTCTCTCGCTTCGGCCGTCAGGGGGATCAGCGCCAGCACCCGCGTCCCGTCCCCCACCGAACTCGTCACCGTCAGCCTCCCGCCCAGTTCCGCCAGCCGTTTGCGCATGCCGTCCAGGCCGAAGCCCGACGACTCCGCCACCACGAACCCGGTCCCGTCATCGGTGATCTCGAGCTCCACGCCGTCCGGCTGCCGGGCCAGGACCACGCCGACCGTGGAGGCGCCGGCGTGCTTGCGTACGTTGGCCAACGACTCCTGGGTGCAGCGCAGCAGCGCGATCCGGGTCTGCTGGTCGCACTCCAGGTCCGCCAGCTCCGCGTCGACGGTGAGGCCGGTGTCCTCGGCGAAACGGTCCAGGGTGCGGCGCAGGGTCTGGGCCACCGAACCCGCTGCCGCCTGGCCGGCGCGCTGGGGCGAGCCGACCAGTTCCCGCGCCTCGGCGAGGTTCTCCCGCGCGGTGGACTCGATCGAGCGCAACTGCTGGGCGCTGCGGGCCGGTTCGGAGTCGAGCCCGGCCCGGGCCGCCTCGGCGAGCACGATGATCGAGGCGAAGCCCTGGGCGAGGGTGTCGTGGATCTCCCGCGCCAGCCGCTCCCGCTCGTCCGCCGCGCCCTGCCGCTGATGCGCCTCGGACAACCGGGCCTGGGTCTCCTCCAGTTCGGTGATGAGCCGGGCCCGCTCGGCGCTCTGCCCGACCACCGAGTGCGCCCACAGCCCGATCAGCACCCCCACGCCGACGACGAGCACCGTGGAGACGAGCGTCTCGGTGAAGAACTCCACCGTCCAGCCGTCCTCCCGCAGCACGCTGCCGGCCAGGGTCGCGGCCGTGGCGAGCCCCAGGAACACCACGGAGGCCCTCGGCGTCCGCCCGAACAGCCAGTAGTGCGGCAGCGTCACCATGAACAGCGCCGCGTAGTTGCTCCGCAGATACGCCAGCCCGCCCAGCGCGACCACCAGCACCGACAGATACACCTGCGGCCGTACGACGGGGTTGGCCGGGAAGCGGTACAGGACCGCGTAGGACACCATCACCCCACCCAGCAGGACCAGCGCCACGTACTTGCTCCCGCCGGGCCGGTCGATGGCGACCAGACCGACGGCCATCACGGTGAAGAGCAGCCAGCACACCGCGTTCCAGCGGCGCAGCGACGTGGTCCAGAAGGCGTCGGCGGTGGAGCCGGCGGATGCGGTCATGCCGATCAACGTACGTCGACCGCCGGACGGGAGGAGGACCTTTTCTCCGGGACGGCGATCGCCCGCCGCACCGCCTGCGAGGGCCACCAGCTCGCCTCGCCCAGCAGCAGCATCGCCGCCGGCAGGACCAGGGCCCGGACCACGACCGCGTCGATGAGCACGGCCGCCGCCAGGACGAAGCCGATCTGCTTCATTTCGATGATGTGGAGGAAGACGAAACTGGCGAACACCGTGGTCATCACGACCGCGGCACTGGTCACCACGCTCGCCGAGGAACGGATCCCGTCCAGTACCGCCTGCCGCGTGGGCACGCCCGCGAGGGCCGCCTCCCTGATCCGGCTGACCACGAACACCTGGTAGTCCATCGACAGTCCGAAGAGGATCACGAAGAGGAACAGCGGCACCCGCGACCCGATCGACCCGGTGGAGTCGAAGTCCAGCAGGCCCTCGGCCCACGTCCCCTGGAAGACCAGCACCAGCAGCCCGAGCGCCGCCGCCGCGGACAGCAGGTTCAGGACGACGCCGAGCAGTCCGAGCACGACCGAGCGGAACGCGTACACGGTCATCGCGAACGTCACCAGCAGCAACGCGCCCAGCACCAGGGGCAGTTTGCCGTTCTGGTGGGCGGGATAGTCGGCGTAGCGGGCGACGTCCCCGCTCACGCCGTACTCGGCGCCGCCGATCCGGCCCACGGTCGCGGGCAGGAAGTCGTCCCGGAGCCGGTCGAGGGAGTCGTAGGCCTCGTCGGAGTTGCCCAGGTACGGCACCTTCAGTTCGAGGGTGCTGGTGCGGTCGTCGGCCGAGGTCCGGATCCGTGACGCCCCGGTGAACAGCCGGTCGTCCTCCGCCCGCCCGGCCACCTCCCGCAGGGCGGCGCCGACTTCCGCCGATCGAGCGGCATCGGCTCGCACGACCACCTGGTGGGTCACCCGTTGCTCCGGGAACGCCTCGTTGAGCCGGTCGTACACCCGCATCGCCGGAATGTCGCGGGAGTGCGTGTCCCGGCTCATCTCGGTGAGCTTCAGCCCGGCCAGCGGGACGACGAGGGCGAGCAGGGCGAGGACCGAGACGCACAGGGTGGCCAGGGGGTGCCGGGCGGCGGGCCGCAGCAGCGCGGCCCATATCCGGCCGCCGCCGCTCTCACCCCGCACCCGGCGTACGGGCTTGCCGCGCTCGACCCGTCGGCCCGCCCGGCGTTCCGCCCGCTGCCCGAGCTTGACGAGCAGTGCGGGCAGGGCCGTCAGCGAACTCGCCACCGCCACCAGGACGACCACGATCGTGCCGGTCGCGAGGGAGGAGAAGATCACGTCGGAGGCCAGGTACAGCGTCGCCGTGGAGGCGACCACCGCGAGCCCGGAGACCACGACGGCCCGGCCCGAGGTCGCGGCGGCCAGTTCCACCAGTGCCTCGGAGGACAGCCGCCCGCCGGAGCGGGCCCGTTCCTCCCGCTCGCGCTTGAGATGGAAGAGCGTGTAGTCGACGCCGACCGCCAAGCCGATCATCAGGATGACGTTCGTGCCGACCCCGGCGTCGGGCGACACATGCGAGACGACCATCGAAAGACCGACCGCCGCCGCGATCGACGACAGCGCCAGCAGCAACGGCACCCCGGCCATGGTCACCGACCCGAACACGACCAGCAGTGTGAGGAGGGTGACGGGCAGGGTGATCGCCTCGGACAGCGCCAGATCGTCACCGCGCTGCTGCTCGACTCCCTTGCTGACGGAGGGACTTCCGGTCTCCTCCAGCAGCAGACCGGGGTGGCCCTTGCGCACCGCCGAGGTCTGCGCCACGAGCGCGTCGACCTTGTCCTTCGCGTCCCGCTCCTCGCCCTTCAGCGCCACCTCGACCATCAGGATCCGGCGATCCTCCGACCACAACGGGTCGGCCACGCCCGCCACTTCGGGCAGTCGCCGCATCCGCTCGGTGAGATCCTTCGCGGCGGCCCGGGCGGTCCCCTGGTCGAGAGCACCGCCCGAACGGGAGGAGATCAGCACCTGCTCGGCGGCCCTGCGCTCCAGATGGGCCTCGGCAGCGAGGGATTCGGCCCGCCCGGCCTCACCGACCCGGTAGTCCGCAGTCCTCGCACTGTTCGTGCCGACGGCACTGCCGGCCCCCAGACACAGCGCCACGAACACCAGCCAGCCGACGATCGCCCGCCAGGGGTGCCGCGCGCTCCAGCGCGCCACGCGCACAGAGAATGAGTTCATGCCCAAAAGGGTTGCTGAGCAGGGCAGTTGACGGACAGAGGCACTCGGTTGAACCTGCCGTCCACCGGTCGGTGGACCCGGTCCCTGGGGAAAACCCCACGGTCCGAGAGGCCGGCGCCACCGTGATACGCGAACACCCCGGGTGCCGGGCCTGGTGCGGGCCGGCATCCGGGGTGCCGTAGTGCGGGGTCGGTCAGCGCAGGACGCCGAGGCGGTCGAGCCGCTCGTTGACGCCGTTGCGGAGTTCACCGAGGGTCGTGCCGGGAGGCGTCACCTTCGGCGTGGAGGACGGCGGCTGGGTCTCGTCCGCGCAGGTCGTGCCGCGCGCCGGGACCTTCAGGTCCACCAGGTAGCTCGTGACGGCGTCCGTCGCGCAGGCGCTGCGCCCGAAGGCGGTGTGCCCCTCGGCCTTGAAGGTGAGCAGCCGGCCGTTGTCCAGCTCCCGGGACAGGGCCACCGCGTCCTGGTACGGGGTGTCCGGGTCGCCGGTGTTGCCGACGACGAGGATCGGCGCGGAGCCCTTGGCGCGGAAGGAACCGTCGTAGCGGCTGACCTGCTCGCCCTTCCACTGGACGCAGGCGGTGGCGTGCTGGTGGTCGTAGAGCGGCGGGCCGTACGCCAGGGCCGGTCCGAGCAGTGGCGCGAGCTTGGCGTTGGCCGTGACCTGCCGCTTCAGCAGGGCAGGGTCACGCGGGTAGGCCTTGTCGGTGCACTCGACGACCACGTTCGGGTTGAGGAAGTCGTAGCTGGCGGCGGACGGCGGCCGCAGCAGGAACGAGGTGGTGTCGCGCTGCTGGGCCTTGCGCAGGGCCTCGCCGAGCGAGGGCCAGATGACCTTGCCCTCGTTGATGTTGAACAGGAGGCGGTAGACGAGGGTGTAGCCGTTGGCCTGCCCGCCGTTCGCGGTCGGTACGGGGTTGGCGTCGAGGTCGGCCTTGAGCTTCTCGAACGCGGCCCGGGGGTCGCCGTCGCCGAACCCGCACGTGGCCTGGTCCGCCTCGCACCAGTCGAGGAAGCGGCTCATCGCGCCGTCCAGGGCCAGGTACTGGGGCCGGTCGTAGGCGTACGGCTGGTTGGCGTAGTGCTCCGGGTCGTAGGCGCCGTCGAGCGCGAGGGCACGCACCCGGTCGGGGAACAGGGCGGCGTAGACCGTGCCGATGTAGCTGCCGAAAGACCTTCCGTAGTAGGTGAGTTGGTTCTCACCGAGGGCCTGGCGCAGCAGGTCGATGTCCCGGGCGACGTACTCGGTGCCCACGTAGGGCAGCAGGTCGCCCGCGTTGTCCTGGCAGGCCTGGTCGAACTCGGCGGCCTGGCGCACGGCGGGCTCGTAGGCGTCCGGGCCGGGGGCGCCCTTGGCCGCGGTGATGGCCCGGGTGTACGTCGGGTCGTCCCAGCACTGGACCTGTGAACTGCGCCCGACGCCGCGTACGTCGTACCCGAAGACGTCGAAGGAGTCGCGCAGGGAGGCCGGCAGCTCGGCGTAGTTCCCGCGTACGAAGTCGACGCCGGAGTTGCCGGGCCCGCCGGGCTGGAGGAAGAGGGTGCCCTTCTTCTTGGCCTGGTCCGGGGCCTTCTTCCGGATGACCGCCAGGGTGATGGTCCGGCCCTGTGGATCGCGGTAGTCCAGCGGCACGTCGGCGTTCGCGCACTCGAAGCCGTCCTGGCAGTCGGACCAGGCCAGGGACGGCACGGCGGGCTGCTTGCCGGTCTCGTCCGGCTGGGCCGCCATCACCTGGGCGGCCGTTCCGGCGACGGCGAAGGAGACGGCCGCGGCGAGGGCGATCTTCAGACGCGGGAGGTGTCTGCGCGCCCGGGAGCCGGTGCCGGTACCGGTGCCGGACCGGCCGGATCCGTGATCTCGTGTGGTCACTGTGTGTTCCCCTCGGGCGCGAGTGCCGTGGCGCACCCCTCGGTGCGATCGGGTTCGTTGAAGTTTCTAGCTCATACGGGAGGGGAAGGGGGGCGAGAGTGACGTGATGGGCCCCTTTGTGGGGGCCTTGTCACGTGATCTCTCCAATACCCGGCGGTAGTTGCGGCGTTGTTCACCTGAGCCTGGGGCCGACAGGCTTCGCGGGCCTCACAGACCGAAGAGCTTCGCCCCGTTGTCGTGGCACACGGCCCGCAGCCAGTCCTCTCCGAGCCCCAGCCGCTCCAGCGCGTGGAGCTGGTGCAGGTACGGATAGGGAATGTTGGGGAAGTCGGAGCCGAGCAGAATGCGGTCGCCGAGCCCGGCCAGCCGGGGCAGGGCCCGGCGGGGGAACGGCATGAACCCCTCGCTGAAGTCGGTGAACGCCATCGTCGTGTCCAGCCGCACCTCCCCGTACCGCTCGGCGAGGTCGAGGAACTCCTCGTACTCGGGCATCCCCATGTGCGCGACGATCAGCCGCAGCCGGGGGTGCTGTGCCAGCACGCGCGCGATCGGCTCGGGCCCGGTGTGCTTGCCGGGCGCGGGCCCGGACCCGCAGTGGATCACCACGGGGATCCCGGCCTCGGCCAGCACTCCCCACGCCGGCCGCAGCAGTTCGTCGGCCGGGTCGTACGCCCCCACCTGCACATGCGCCTTGAACACCCGCGCCCCCGCCGCCACGGCCTCCCGGACATACGCCTCGACCCCCGGCTCGGGGAAGAGGGTCGCGGTGTGCAGACAGTCGGGCGTACGACGCGCGAAATCCACCGCCCAGCCGTTCAGCCAGCGGGCCATGCCGGGCTTGTGCGGATAGAGCATCGAGGTGAAGGCCCGTACGCCGAACTCCCGCAGTATCCCGGCCCGTTCCGCCTCTTCCTCGCGGTAGGTGATCGGCCACTCCAGCCCGCCGGTGAGCGGTCCGAGCGCGTCGAAGTACTCCCAGACCTTGCGCAGGACCCGCTCGGGCATGAAGTGCGTGTGCACGTCGACGAGGCCGGGGAGTCCGAGGCGGCTCCAGAAGCGGCGGATCTCACCGGCCTCCGCGCCCGTGGACGCGTCACTGTCAGTGGGCTCGTCAGCTGCCACGCGGTGATCGTCCATGTCGCCCACGATCGCGCCGGGGGCGGCGGCGAGTCCACTCTTTTGCGCGAGGGGCGCGTGAGGGATCCGTCACCCGGGCTGTGTGGGAGTGGGAGCGGGTGTTACCGCCCCGGGCCGGACTCCGGCCGCCGAGCCGGACGCCGGTCACCGGTCGCGCAGGTGGGCCGCCTTCACACGGTGCAGGTGGATCAGCACGTCGTGGCTGCGGGCGAGTGCTATGTCGTGCTCCGGCTCCGGGTATGCGGTGCCGATGCTGCGGGTCGGCCGGGCGGCCCGCAGCCAGTTCCGGGCCGGTTGCGGCGCGGTCCGCAGGTCGACGACGTAGTCCCGGTGGCGCACCCGGTCGAGTGTCCGTTCGTTGTTGCCGGGCCCCGCAGGGCCGAGGCTGAACCGCCGCACCTCGCCCTCGGGTCCGGTCGCGTTGAACGAACCCCGGGCGAAGGTGAAACCGATGCTCAGGTACCCGTCGCCGAACCGGTCGCGCAGGAACGCACCCTGCATCTTCGGGTAGTGGACGGGGTCGTCCGGAACGTAGGCGACGTGTGCGTTGTGCGCCGACAGCAGGACCTTGTTCCCGGTGTGCTCCGCCCACCAGGCCACGTTGTCCGCCATGACCGAGTCACGGAAGCGCATGGCGGCCCGGAGCTGCTCCGGGTCCTCGAAGTCGAAGGCGTAGCCGCGCGCGGTCTGGTCGATGGCCGTGGCGTGCCGCACCGCCCAGTCATACGCTGCCCGGTCGGCACCCGGCGCCTGCTGTTTCAGCAGCTTCAAGGCCTGACCGGTCCGGTCCGCCCTTTCCTTGCGTTCGGCGTACGGCAGGTGCAGGTACTGCTCGATGTACGCGCCCGCCGCCGTCGTGGGCCGCAGCCCTCGGTACAGCGCGGTGAAGCGGGCGAGGAGGCCGGGGTGGGCGCGGGCCACGTAGCCGGTGACCTCGTCGTACAGCTCGGGGCCGGCCCACGCGAAGTCGTCGCCCATGAACTGGACCGGGTCGCCGGGGTGACGGAGGTTGTACGCCCGCATCCATTCCACGAGCGCCAGATACTCGGCGTTGTTCCACCACAGGTAGTCCCGCTGGAACTCCTCCCGCATGATGCGCCGCGGGTCCCCCTCGCCGCGCAGCACGTAGGCGTTGAGGCGCAGGCCGGTGCTCCAGGGGGCTTCCAGGGCGAAGGTACGAAAGCCCTGTTCCTCGACGAGGTGGCGGAAGACGCGGTGCTTGAGGGCGAAGAACTCGTGCGAGCCGTGGGTGGCTTCGCCCAGGCCGACGACCCGGGCGTCACCGATCATGCGGTCGAGGGGACGCAGGTCGCGGGTGTCCCCACCCGTAGCGACAGTGCGCAACCGGTGGGAGGCGCGGTCGAGGGCGTCTACGACGGTGGAGTCGGGCTCGGTGACGTGTGCGGTGACCGGTGCGGTGGTCGGTGCGCTGGTCCTGACTGCCGGGCCGGTCTGCGCAGCCGTAGCCGGGATGCCGACCGTGACGGCGCCGAGTGTGACGAACAAGGTCAGAGCGATGGCGGTCCGATGCCGTGTCATGATCCAAGGCTTCCGCCACGCGGCCACGGAGACCATGCGGTTGACCGCCGACCTGAGGTGGGGGAGGCCTCCAGGCGGGCACGGGGGTTTTCCGCAAAGCACAGGCACAGCCCGCTCGGCGCACCCTGCGCTTCACCGTCCGGAGCTGCCACCGCCAGGGCTGAGGCGGCTGTTCTGCACCAGCCGCCCCTGCAGCGGTTGTGTGAGGGAACCGTCACCCGGGCCTGTTGGAGTGGGAGCGGGGCCTCATGCCCACGGCAGCCTCTCCTCGCGCGGCTTCAACACACGCAGGCGGTCCGGTTGCCGCGATGTCCACTGCCCCGGCCCGCAGCGCGTGCAGCGTGGGCAGCCGTGCCGAGTGTTTCCGCCCCTGTTCGAGCTGGCGGATCACATCGACGGACACACCGGAGCATTCGGCCAGTTCTTCCTGCGTCAAGGAGGCCGGACGGCGCAAGCGACGCAGAGTCCGCCCCAGGTCTTCGTTTGCCACGCTGCCACCGTACGTCGCGACGAGGATGCCGGCAGCGCCATCGCGCGAGCGGGGCAGGCACGTACGACCTGGCTGCGGGCTCCGCCCACCCTCTGGTCACCGCTTCGGGGCGCCCCTTGGAGGCCGGTACGCCGCCGCGACCCGCTCCCGGAACGGCCGGCGTCCCACCGCCTCCGCCACCTCCCTCAGCAGCTCCGCCAGCGGCATCGACAGCTCGGCGTCCAGCTCCGCCATCGCCGCCGCCGTGGCCTCCCACTCCGCCTCGATCAGCGGCAGCAGGGCACGGGCCTTCGGCGTCAGGTCGATCAGGCGGCGGCGGGCGTCCAGTGGGTCGGGGGTGTGGGTAACCAGGTCCGCGCGGGCCATCTGGGTCGCCGTCTGGCTCGCGGCCGAGTGTGTGACGCCCACCGCCGCCGCCAAGTCGCGTACGGACAGCGGGCCTTCGGCCAGGAGGGCCCGTACGGCCGGGGAGAAGCGGGGCCGGTATTCGGGAAGGCCCTGTTCCTCGTGGACCTTGGACACGTCGCCGTCGAGCAGCTCCAGGACGTGACGGAGCAGGGTTCCTACGGCGGCCGGGTCCGGGGTATCTCGCATCTTGCTAATCTAACAGCGCTGTTATATCTCAGCGGGGTCGAGGAGGGTACGTCCCACATGACCGAGCGCTATCCACCCATCGAGCCGTACGACCACGGCATGCTCGACGTCGGCGACGGCGACCGCGTCTACTGGGAGACCTGCGGGAATCCCGAGGGCAAGCCCGCTCTCGTCCTGCACGGCGGGCCGGGATCCGGAGCGGGGCCGTTCTGGCGCCGGCTCTTCGACCCGGCGGCGTACCGGATCGTGCTCCTCGACCAGCGCGGGTGCGGGCGGAGCACGCCCGACGCCGCCGATCCGGGGACCTCGCTCGCAGCCAACACCACCTGGCATCTGATCGCCGACATCGAGCGGTTGCGGCGGCACCTCGGCATCGAGGAGTGGCTGGTGCTCGGCGGCTCCTGGGGTGTGACCCTCGCGCTGGCCTACGCCGAGCAGCACCCGGGACACGTGTCCGAGCTGGTCCTCTTCAGCGTCACCAACACCACTCGCCGCGAGGTGGAGTGGGTCACCCGGGACATGGGACGGATCTTCCCGGAGGAGTGGTCCCGGTTCCGGGACGCCGTACCGGAGGGTGAGCGCGACGGCAGCCTCGTGGAGGCGTACGCCCGCATGCTCGCCGACTCCGATCCGGCCGTACGGGAGCGGGCCGCGCGAGAGTGGTGCCGTTGGGAGGACGTGCACGTGTCCACCCACCCCGGGCACAAGCCCGACCCCCGTTACGAGGACCCGCGCTTCCGGCTGCGCTTCGCCCGCCTCGTCACGCACTACTGGCGGCACGCGGGCTTCCTGGAGGACGGAGCCCTGCTGCGCGACGCCGGGAAGCTGGCCGGTGTCCCGGGTGTGATGGTCCACGGGCGCCTGGACATCAGCGGGCCTCCGGACATCGCGTGGCAGCTGGCCCAGGTGTGGCCGGACGCGGAGCTCGTGCTGATCGGCGGGGAGGGACACGGGATGTCCCGGGATGCCACGACGGACGCCGTGCTGGCGGCTACGGACCGGTTCAGGCCGGTCGGGAACACGCGCGCCCGCTGACGCCGGCCTCAACGCTCCAAGTCGGACCCTTTCGCACCGCACGTCGCCAGACTGCACCACCTCCGCCGCCCGCTCTCGTCGAGGAACAGCCAGCCGCAGTCCGGGCTGGGGCAGGCGCGGATCGTGAAGCGGCGGGCGTCGGCGAGCAGTTCGGCCGCGCTGCGGGCCACCGCGTACAGGGGCAGGCGAAGACCGGCGGAGGGGGACGGCCGCCAGCGTCCCAGGCCGTCCTCGCCCCGGGTGAAGACCGAGAGCCGCGCGGCGTCCTCCACCACTCCGGCCACCGCCTTGAAGGCCCGGCCGTCCTGCGGATCGGTCAGGCAGGCGTACAGGTCCGTACGGAACCGCCGGGCCTCGTCGAGCGCGGCGGCGGCCTCGGAGGGCTCCCGTACGGCCTGTTCCCGCAGCCGGCCGACCGTCCACTCCTCGATCAGGTCCAGATGTCCGGCCCATACGGCGAGTGCGGCATAGCCCCGCAGCCAGTCCGACCCGGGCAGCGGGCCCTCGCCCCACCCGGCGTAGGTGTTGCAGAACTCCAGTGCGGGGTGTCCGCTCGTACTCCACGGCAGCCACTGGTCGCCGACCCGTACCGCGTAGACGGGCCCGGGGGGCCGGTCCAGCCGGGGGTCGCCGCGCAGCATGCGTGCGTGCAGGGTGCGCAGTTCACGGTGGGGTTCGATGCCGAGTTCGGTCGCCAGCAGGGCGCGCGTGCGGTCGTACAGCCGGAGCGCGTCGGCCTGGCGGCCGGCCCGGTACAGGGCGGTCATCCGGGCGGCGACCAGCCGTTCACGTGTCGGATGCTCGTCGAGCAGCGGTGCCAGGTCCGCCGCGACCCGGTCGTGCAGCCCCATGGCGAGCTGCGCCTCCGCCCGCTGTTCCACGGCGGACAGCCGCAGTTCGGCGAGCCTGCCGCCCAGCCGCGTCCGCAGCCGCTCGTCGGCCACGTCCGCGAGCAGCTCGCCCCGCCACAGCCCCAGGGCATCGTCGTAGCGGCGGATCCGCTCGGCCGGGTCCCCGGCAGCGGCCGCCTGCCCGACGAGTGCCATGAACTCCTGTACGTCGATCAGGTGTTGAGCTCGCTCTACGGCGTAACCGTCGTGCCGGGTCTCGACGGGCACCCCGTACGGCCTGAGCGCGGCGCGCAGCCGGCCGACGTAGGTGTGGACGGTGGCGCGGGCGGAGGCGGGCGGGTCGCCGTCCCACAGCAGGTCGATGAGGCGCTCGGTCGCGACGGAACGGCCGGCGTGCAGCAGCAGCACCGCCAGCAGACACCGCTCCTGGCGGCGGCTGCCCACCGGCACCTGCCGTCCCTCGTGACGGACGGCGAACGGACCGAGCAGCTGGAACTCCATGGCTACCGGGCAGCCTAGCCTCGGGCTGTCGCGGTGTGGCGCGTCCGTAGCGTGATCACAAACGAGGGAAGTGCTCCTCAGGTCGTCCAGGGGGGGTGGGTCCTTCACGTTCCACGTTCGGGGGCGTCCGGGTCGGCGCAACTGTTGTCCGTCGCAGGTCGCCGCGGAACTGCTGACGGGCTCTCTGCGTCATGCGGTATCGGGCTCTTCGACTCGCCCGCGGAGGGGGCGAGATGGTCCATCCGCCTCCACGAGGGGAAGATCGTCGGGGCGAGAGTGGCGAGGAGATACGCACCGCCGATCACCAACATCGTGGTGAACAAGCCCGTCGAGTCCACGAGGTAGCCGGCGGTGAGGCCGCCGAGTGGGGTGATCGTCAGGACCGAGGCGGTGGTCGCGCTGAGCACGCGGCTGCGCAACCGTTCAGGCACGATCTCGTACATCACCGTCGTCAGGATGGGGTTGATAATCCCGAAGGCGACGCCCTCGACTGCCATCGTCACGGCCAGCGGGGCCACGGTGTCGCTGCAGGCAGCGACCACGAAGCGCGGTATACCGCCGATCAGAAACGCGATGGTGAACACCGGCCGGCGCCGGAAGCGGCTGCCCACCGCGCCATAGGCCAGTGCCCCTGCCAGCGCACAGAGGGAGAACGTCGCGTTCAACAGACCCAGGTCGGCGGCGCCACCGAGTTCCTCACGTGCATGAACCGGAAGGAGCACGGCGCTCCAGCTCTGATCGAAGCCCTTGGTGGCCAGTGTCATGAGGCAGATGCCAAGGAGCAGTGGCGTGCCGAGGACGAAGCGGTAGCCCTCTCCCAACTCGCGGCGATAGGAGCGCACCGACGTCGGCTCGGGTCGCTTCTGGGGCCGGGCTTCGGGCAGGTCGCGCAGACCGAAGGCGAGGAGGGCGGCTGACAAGGCGAAGGTGGCGGCGTCCAGCAACAGGACATGCTGTGCGCCCAGGAGAGCGATGAGCACACCACCGACCGCCGAGCCGATCATCCCGGCACAGCGTGAGGCACCGTCGTACCACCCGGCGGCTCGGGTCAGCGGCATCCCAGCACGCTCGGCGAGCGTGGGCAACAGCACACCGCGGGCAGTCTCGCCCGGAGCATGAAACAGCCCGGTGACGGCCATCAGCGCGCACAGCATCCAAAACTGCAGCACCCCGGCGAACTCCAACAGCGCAATGGCAGCGACGGCCACCCCACAGACCAGATCGGACACGAGGCCGACCCTGAGCCTGCCGATGAAATCGATCACCGGCCCGCCGACGATCGCTGACAGCACCACCGGCAGCACCGAACAGAACGCCACGATCCCGGCCTTGGCGGCACTCCCGGTGCTCTGCAGGACGAGCCACGGCACGCCCATCCCGGTGAACACACTCCCGGTGATGGAGATGACATTGGAGGCGAGTACGGCGGTGAAGGGGCGGCGATCGCCGGGCAATAGCAGCTCCACAAAGGCGCAAGGCACTGGGACGCGCTGCATCCTGGCATGGCATCGGGGCTGCGGCACGGCATTTTCCTGCTGCTGGTCCCCGCCTCGGCGTGGCCCCCGGCCGTCGAACCGGGGGGTGAGATTCGTGACGGCGCCTGGGTCGCCGAGATCGACGTCGGCAGCGACTGCCTGACGGGCCGGCCCAAGGGCCTGCGGCTGATCGTGCGCAAGGAACACCCGCACCCCGGTGCCCAGTTGCGGCTCACCGGCCCGGAGGCCGTCAGTCTGCTCTCGCGTCGGAGAACCCGCTGAGGAACTGCTGGAGCGTGGTCACAGCCGCGGTGTCGGCTACTGCGAGAGAAGAGGAGCCTCATGACTCTTGACCTTGCCCAAAGGTGAAGGCGGACAGTGTCTGCGGCAACCAAGTCGGCGAGCTGAGCGTGATGGGCTTTGTCCGAGCCCGGATGAGAGGAACCTGCATGGATGAGGACACTCTCCTGGCAGAGCAGAGGGCCTACTACAGGGCCGCCGCGGCCGAATACGACCGGCCCTACGCAGAGTACGAAGCCCTGCAGCAATTGCTGGCTGCCGTCGATGACCTCCCGATTGCCGGGGATGTGCTGGAACTGGCCTGCGGAACGGGCCAGTGGACCCCGAGGCTTGCCGCACGGGCACGTTCGGTGACGGCCGTCGACGCGTCAACCGAAGTGTTGGCCCTCGCTCGGGCGCGCACCACATCGCCCACCGTCCAGTTCATCGAGGCCGACCTGTTCGAGTGGCAGCCGCCACGACGCTACGACACTGTGTTCTTCGCCTTCTGGCTCTCCCATATTCCGCCTACTCGGTTGCCCGACTTTTGGAAAACCGTCTCGGTCGCACTCGCGCCGGGCGGCAAAGCGATCTTCATCGACGACGGCCCAGCCGCAGCCGCATACGAGGAAGTCCTCGCGAACCAGCCGATCCCAGCAGCACTGCGTCGGCTCGATGACGGCAGCCAGTACCGCATTGTGAAGGTATTCCACGATGCCCAGACCCTCACGGACGACCTCACCGCGCTGGGGTGGTCAGTCCACGTCCAGAGCAAAGCTGGGAACTTCATCGGCACGGCAGAACCGCCGACCACCGCTGGCTAAGGAGACACGGGGCTGCTCGGCTCAGCCCGTTCCGCCCGGCGAGACCGTGAGTCTGTCTCAACGAACCCAGTCCATGCGTCTCACCCAACCGAGTCCACACACGTCAGCGGCATGCGGGGGACTACCTTCGTTGAGATAGGACATTCGCCACCAACACCGGAAGGCGATCCCGAAATGGTCCGCGTCCACTATGACGACTGACGACAGTTGAGGATTACGACTGACGCCAGTCGAGGGAGACGCCGCCTACGGTTCGACGATGTGTCGCAGATAGGCGTGCGGGTCGGCGAGATAGCGGCGCCAGTGATCCACGACGCCGAGCTCCTGCCAGGCGACTCTCCGCAGGCCGTGCTCGCCGACCTCGACGATGTCCGCGCCCGGCAGGGCGGTCAGGAGTGGGGAGTGCGTGGCACAGATGACCTGGCCGCCCTCCTTGGCCAACCGGTCGATGTGCCCGATGAGTTCGAGGCAGGAGGAGAAGGAGAGCGCTGCTTCCGGCTCGTCGAGAACGTAGAGCCCGGCGTGCAGGAACTTCCCGCGGAACGCCGCGAGGAAGCCCTCGCCGTGGCTGATCGAGTCCGGCGAGAACCCCTCCCTGCCGAGCGCGTCCAGCGCGGTCTCGGCCCGGAGGAAGAAGCCCTTGCGGGCCGACCAGCTGGTGACCATGCGGCGCCCGCGCGAGGCCGCGTCGAACCTGATCCGCTCGCCGAGCGCCGACTTTCCGCGCGGGGAGGCGTAGCGCCAGTCGTGGGAGCCGCCGTAGGAGTCCAGACCGAATCCTTCCGCCAGCGCCTCGACCAGCGTCGACTTCCCCGAGCCGTTCTCACCGACCAGGAAGGTCACCGGCGCGGTGAAGCGCAGCCCCTCGTCGAGCAGCTGCCGGACGCAGGGTACCGACCAGGGCCAGGTGTCCTCGTCGTACGAGGAGAGGTGGGCGTACGCGCGTTCGATAATCACTCGACCAGTGTCGCCCAGGACGCGGAAGGCGTCGCCGTGTCCACGCCGCGTCCACGCCGACGATGGTGAGGCTTTGGTCAGAGGCCGGGGACAGACTGGCGCACGCCCTCACGGCGAGCCTTCCTTACACCCCTCTGACCAGGGAGAACCATGCGACGAACCGCCCTCACGACGCTCACACTTGCCGCCGCGCTCCTCGGGACGCAGCCCGCGACGGCCGCGGCGGAAGAAGGCTGGGAACCGGCACCTTCCACACCGTGGGACGTCGCCGCCGGCGTGCGCTGCGACTTCCCCGTCCACGGCGAGCCCGTCGTCGACGAGGTGGTGCGGCGCGTCCTGAGCACCTACCCCGACGGTTCCGAGCGCCGGGTCGCCTACAAGGGCGACCTGGTCATCCGCGTCACGAACACCGAGACCGGCGCCGCCCACGACGCCGACGCGAGCGGCTCGGCCGTCGTCGAGTACCGGCGCGACGGCTCGCAACTCTGGGCCGTGCACGGCCCGGTGTTCGTCGGCGTCGGGGCCGGCCAGGGCACCCTGCCGCGCGGCCTGTACATCGTCGACGGCGTCTACACGATGGACATCAGCGCCACCGGATACAAGGCCGTACACCTCGTCCGGGGGACTACGGACGACCTGTGCGCTCGCATCGACTGACCCGGAAGACCGAGGGCTGGGGCCTGCCCGGCGGATCTCGCCGACAGGCCCCTGGTTCCGGAGAGGGCTCAGCGCTTGAGCGTGAAGGTGAAGTCGCCGGAGAGCTTGCCGCTCAGCCGGACCGCCGAAACGAGCTTCCCCTCCGTGATCAGTCTCTCGGCCTCGGCTCGGGAAAGACCGCAGCCTTCGGCGATCAGTCGCACGGGCCGGACGGGGATCCGCGCCGCGAAGCGGACCGATACGTCGATCACCTCGCGGTCCAGGTGATCCGATCCGCCGGTCTCGAGGCGCCAGGCGTTGTCCCAGTCGAGGGCGACGCGATTACGGCGCCGCACGGCCGGATCCTGGAGCAACTCGGCTGCCAGGCCGGGGTCGTTGTCGTGCAGCCGGTCCAGCAGCTCAGGTCGTACGGAGCGCACGTTCATCCGCTCCAGGACCGTGAGTTTCGCCGTTTCCCCGCAAGCGGTGCAGAGCACGAGGAGCCAGGCGTCGAGCAGCTTGTGGTGGGCGTTGACGCGGAACTTGCCGTTTGCCCGGAAGTGTTCGGACGCGCACGTGTGGCAACGGCGGAGGACGAGCGGCAGGCAGGTGGGCATGACCACCCAGTTTTCGAGCACAGAAGTACACCGGTTTCAGTGAGAAGTCCGCAGCAAAAAGCAGCGCGGCGCACATGCGCGACGCGCGACAGATCAGCGCTCGGGAGGTCTCACACGGTGTGCAACGGCACGTCCTTGCTCAGACGACTTGGGTCGGCAGCACGGTAATGGCGCACAGCGGCGGTGCTCCACCGGATTTCGAGCATCGCCGGGGTAGGCCGAGATCCAAGAAATCGGGCTTGACCCTCACGTTGCGTGAGGCCGGAGGGTGGGGTGCATGAGCGACTACTACGACGCGTTCGAGATGAGTCCCGTGCCCGCCCCCGGGCCGGATGCGACCCCGCCGGAGCCGTTCCGCGGCATCTACGGGATGCCCGCGTTCGTGACGATCCCCACGAGCGATCTGGCGGCGTCGGTGGACTTCTGGACTCGTGGGCTCGGCTTCTTCGAGCTGTTCAGCATCCCCGGCCGGGTGGTGCATCTGCGCCGGTGGGCCTTCCAGGACGTACTCCTCGTCCCGGCTGAGAGCGTTCCGGAGCAGGCACCGGCGATGAGCGTCAGTTTCGCGTGCGTGCTCGACCAGGTCGATTCCATCGTCGAGGCCTGCCGTGCGCTGCGCCCGGACTCGGTCGACGGCCCACGGGACACTCCCTGGACCACCCGCGATATCGCGGTGATCACCCCCGAGAACGCACGGATCGTCTTCACCGCGGCGAAGCCCTTCGATCCGGCCAGTCAGGAGGCGCGGAACCTTGCAGCCGTCGGGATCACTCCACCGGGCGTCGGTCGTGGCGACAATGAGGAGCATGCCTGATGCCTCTGACGCCGATGGCCTGACCGTCGGTCAGGTCTCGGCGCGTCTGGGCGTGACCGTCCGCGCGCTGCACCACTGGGACGAGATCGGTCTGGCGCGACCGTCGCTGCGCACGGCTGCCGGATACCGGCTCTACACCGCCGGTGATCTGGAACGCCTGCACCGCATCGTCGTCTACCGTGAGGTCGGTCTCGGCCTGGACCAGATCCGGGCCGTCCTGGACGACTCGACCGCCGACGTGCCCGGTGCCTTGCGTGCGCAGCGCACCCAGGTCGGTGAACGGATCGACCGTCTCCAGCAGCTCAGCGCCGGACTGGACCGGATGATCGACGCCCATGAGCGCGGCCTGCTGCTGACCATCGAGCAGCAGGCCTCGATCTTCGGCCCCCAGTGGGACCCGGACTCGCCCGCCCAGGCCCGTCAGCGCTACGGAGACACGACGCAATGGCGGCAGTACGCCGAACGCTCAGCCTCTCGCGGTCCCGAGGAATGGCAGGAGATCGCCGACGCCGTTGCCGGCTTCGACCGCGCCCTCGGGGAAGCGATGGACGCCGGCGTCACCCCTGGCAGCCCGGAAGCGAATGAACTCGTCGAGCGGCACCGTGAGGTTTTCGCTGCGTACTTTCCCCTCACCAGGCAGATGCAGGTCTGTCTCGGGCGCATGTATGAGGACGATCCGGGATTCACCGCCCACTACGACGGCATCCGCGCCGGTCTTGCCACGTGGTTCCGCCGCATCGTCGACGCCAGCGCACGCGCCCATGGCATCGATCCCGACAGCGCGACCTGGCAGTAGAGCGGGGGGCCGGAGGACCGCGGCCATCGATTCGCTGAGGAGGCGATGCCGAGGCCGCGGTTCATGCCCCCCGGGCCGAGCCACAGACGACCCGGCCCGCCTCAACCACGCGGGGAGCCGGTAGCGGTAAGGGGGGCGATGACAGCGGGGGCGATCACAGCCCGATGTCGGCCAGCCACTGACTCGTGGTCCGGGGGGTGACGCCCAGCAGCTTCTGGGCGGAGGCCTCCGGCGTGATCGAGCGGCCCGGCATCGTGCTCATCGCCTGGTAGGCCCCCGCGACATCGGCGGCTGCGCCCTCCCCGATCAGGGGTGCGATCGAGACACGCATCTCCTCGGGGGTGATCGGCTCGAAGACCACGTCCCGTCCGAGCGCGGCGCCGAACGCCTCGGCCAGGTCCGGCCCCGTGACAGCCGGGTACTGTCCGACGGCGACCACACCGGTGACGTCCGTGCGTTCGAACAGGGCAACGGCGACATCAGCGATGTCCAGGTGGGACGCCCAGGAGACGGGGAAGTCGGCCCGGATCGCGTAGGGCAGCACACCGCGTTCACGCACCGAGTCGATGACGTAGGGCATGAGCAGGTTCTCCAGGTACAGCTCGGGTGCGATCACCGCGTGGGAGACGCCGCTGTCGGCCAGGCCGGCAGCCAGCGTCGCGGCGGCTCCGCCGATGGCGGGATCGCTCGGGAGGCCGCTGGTGGAGAACACCACGCGGGCCGGCCGGGCCTCCCGGACGGCGGTGAGGATGTTGTCCGCGAAGATCTGGCGATCCTCTTCCGAGGTTATCGGCAGGTGCACGAACACCCCTGCGGCACCGCGGTAGGCGTCGGTCAGATCAGTGGCGGAGGAGTAGGCGGCGGCCACCACGCGCGCGCCGTTCACGACGGCCTGCTCGTTGCGGGTGATAGCGGTCACGGGCTTTCCCGCGGCGGCGAGAGCGGAGACGACAGGGGCGCCCTGGGCGCCGGTGGCGCCGTGAATCACGTAGGTCATGGACGTCATTAGTGCATGCGATGCACCGGTTACATCAACTGCACTAATGGGCTACTCTCAAAAAATGTCCGACCCTTGCCTGCCGGAGTGCGGTGTTGCCCGGTTCCTCACCCTGCTCAACGGGCCCTGGGCCACCTTGATCGTGCGTGAGCTCCTGCGTGGCCCGCACCGCTTCACCGAGCTGCGCGATGCCCTGCCCGGCATCAGTCCGCACACCCTGACCAGCAGGCTGCGCCAGTTCGAGCCCCACGGCATCGTCATCCGCACTGCCTACGCGGAGATCCCCCCACGCGTCGAATACCAGCTCACGCCTCTGGGTGAGGGGTTGCGTGACGTCCTCAACGCCATGGGCACCTGGGCTGAGGCGGTCCCCGACCCCGAGCCCGAGTCCGACCCCGAGCCCGACACCATCGCCTGACCCGAATGCCGCGGGTGAGCCGGTACTTCGTCTCGTGCCCCTAGTAGGGGTTGGTGACCGAGCTGAGCAGCATCGTGCCGCGGCGCTTGTACTCAAGCATCCTGGCCAGCTCCTTGCGGGCCAGATCGCGGCGTTCTTCTTCACGTACAGGTAGTCGCCCCACTCCTTGACCGACCGGCCGAACTGCCGTCCCGCGTCACCCGCCCCGCCCTGCCCGACCACCGGCATGCCCGGTGAACGCCCGCCGGCAATGCCCGAGCAGCTCACGCACCGCGGGACCGTTCGTCCCCTTCCAGATCAGGGCCAGCAGAGCCGGTGCCGTCACGTCGTCGATGGTGCGGGCGACGATCCGGTCGCCATGGCTCGCGGCCATCGACTCGCTGAGGACGGCGACGCCGAGGCCGCGGGCCGCGAGGTCCACGATGGCGTCGGCGGCGCTGGCCTGCAGGGCGATCGTGGGGTGGAGGTCCTGTGCGGCACAGGAGCGGTCGAAGAGCGTGCGCAGGCCGGTGCCCGGGGGCATGCAGATGATCGGATGGGCTACCAGGTCACCCAGCACGACCCGCCGCTGTTCCGCCAGGGGATGCCCGGCCGCCACCGCCACGACGAGCCGCTCGCTGATGAGCGTCAGGGCCTCGAGCCCCTCGGGGGCGGCCGTCGCGGTTCCGACGAGGGCCAGGTCGACGGTGCCGGTGCGCACCGCCTCGACGAGCCGGTCGGAGTTGTCCTCCAGCAGGGAGATCTCGACCCCTGGATGCGCGCGGTGGAACGCGGAGAGCGCGTCGAACAGCGGCGTGAGGGTGCAGCCGATGACCATCCCGACCACGAGCTGACCGCGGATCAGGTCGGTCACCTCGTCGACCGCCTGGCCCACCGCCCCGGCCGCCGCGAGCGTCGCGCGGGCGTGGTCGAGTGCCGCCCTGCCGGCCGCGGTGAGGGTGGCGGTGCGTGCCGAGCGGTCGAACAGCTCGGCACCGAGTTCACGCTCCAACTGGCGGATCTGAGCGCTGACGCCGGACTGGCTGATGTGCACCCGCTCCGCCGCCCGCGTGAAGTTCCGCTCCTCGGCGACGGCGACGAAGTATTCGAGCTGCCTCAGTTCCATGACTGGAGATTCTAGTTTCCAGTAGATCCATCCGTTGGACTTCTGATCCAGGGCTGAGCACGCTGGAAGCAGGCATCGACCTTCGACGACGTTAAGGAGACCCGCCATGACGGAGTACGAGAAGGCCCTGCGCCCCGAGGACCTCACCCGCTTGTTCGTCGAGCGGTCCAACGCCGGTGACCCGGCCGGGGTCGCCGCGCTCTACGAAGAGGACGCGGTGCTGGCCTATCCGCCCGGTGCGCGGACGGTGGGACGGGAAGCGATCCGCGCGTTGTGGGAGAAGGTGCTGGCCGACCGGCCCCGCTTCCAGCCGGAAACGCCCCTGCCGACGCTGGTCAGCGGCGACATCGCCCTGACGTCGACCCCGCCGAAGGACGGGGCCGGCGCCCGCGCCCAGGTGGTCCGGCGCCAGCCCGACGGCAGCTGGCTACGCGTCCTCGACCAGCCGGAGTTCACCCCGCCAGCCGGCTGAAGGCGTCCTCGGTCGGCCCGAGTTGACCGCGTCCGTCGGCTGAAGGCGTCCTCGGTCGGCCCGAGTTGACCTCGTCTGTCGGCTGAAGGCGTCCTCGGTCGGCCCGAGTTGACCTCGTCTGTCGGCTGAAGGCGTCCTCGGTCGGCCCGAGTTGACCGCGTCCGTCGGCTGAAGGCGTCCTCGGTCGGCCCGAGTTGACCTCGTCCGTCGGCTGAAGGCGTCCTCGGTCGGCCCGAGTTGACCTCGTCCGTCGGCTGAACGCCTCCTCGGTCGGCCCGAGCCGACCCCGCCCACCGGCTGATCCCCGGCCCGTGTCGCCGGCCCTACCGCCGCCGGACCCCCGTACTCTCCCGCCGCACCAACCGCGTAGGCACCAACGTCGTCCCGTGCTCCGCCGCGTCCTGCCGCATCTTGTCCAGGACCCCCTCCACACACAGCCGCCCCACCTGGGCGAAGTCCTGGTGGATGGTGGTGAGGGGTGGGAGGAAGGACGCGGACTCGGGGATGTCGTCGAAGCCGATGACGCTGATGTCGTCGGGGACGTGGCGGCCGCGTTCGTGCAGGGCGCGCAGCAGGCCCAGGGCCATCTGGTCGTTGGCCGCGAACACCGCCGTGCAGTCCGGCTCGTCGGCCAGTCGCAGCCCGGCCCGGTAGCCGGACTCGGCCGACCAGTCGCCGCGGACCAGGGGTGGGGTCGCCCGGCCCGCGGCCCTCAGTGTGTCCCTCCAGGCGTTGGCGCGGCGCTGGGCGGCGAAGGAGCCCTCGGGGCCGGCCAGGTGCCACACCGTGTCGTGGCCGAGGTCGAGGAGATGCCGTACGGCGTCACGGGCGCCGCCCGCCTGGTCGGTGTCGACGACGGTGTAGCGGTCGCCGGCGTCCGAGTCCGCTACGACGACTTGCACACCCGGTGGCAGGGAGACCGTCGCCGCGTCGAGCAGGTGGATCTCCATGATGACGATGACGGCGTCCACGGCGAGTTCGCCCAGGCGGGAGAAGGCGCCGTTCACCTCGTCCTGGGTGGGGACGGCGACGGGCAGCAGCGTGACGGCGTAGCCGTGCTGGGCCGCGGAGGTGGCGATGGCCTCCAGGGTGCGGATGTTGCCCATGGTGGAGAGGGAGAAGGTGATCACGCCGAGGGTGCGGAACTCGCCGCGGCGCAGCGCCCGGGCCGCGCTGTTGGGCCGGTAGCCCAGCTCCCGCATCGCGGCCAGGACCTGCCGGCGGGTGTCCTCGGTGACGCCCGGGAATCCGTTGGAGACGCGGGAGACCGTCTGGGAGGAGACGCCGGCGAGCTGGGCGACGTCGGCCATGGACGCGCCCTGGCGGGGGCGGGCCGAGCGCCTTCTCGTACGGCTCGTGCCCATCGGTTCGCTCTCGCCGTCCACTGTGCCCACCTGCCCCTCGCTCCCCTCGCCGCCCAGCGGCGCGAAAAAATTAGGTCCGGAACGACTCCTTGACCCCTGAGATTCGGACAGTGTAGACATCCCGCCAGTGGATGTTTACGTAAACATTGCCTAGCAGAAATTAGCGGAAATCGTACGAGAAGGCGCCACACCGCACCAGAAGCCCTGGAGTACTCGAGATGGCACACCGCACCCGTAAGAGAAGGCTCCTCGGCGCCATCGGCGTCACCGCCCTGGCGACCGGGACCGTCCTGGCCACGACCACCCTGCCCGCCGCGCACGCCGAGACCACCGTTCAGGCGGCCGGGGTCACGGTCCGGCCCGACCCCTCCTACTCGGGGGAGAAGTTCGAGGGCTGGGGCACCAGTCTCGTCTGGTTCGCCAACGCCACCGGCGACTACCCGCCCGCGGTACGCGAGAAGCTCTACAAGCTCCTCTTCGGCGACGAGGGCCTCGCTCTGAACATCGCCCGCTACAACATCGGCGGCGGCAACGCCCCGGACGTCAAGGACTACCTGCGGGCCGGCGGGGCCGTCGAGGGCTGGTGGAAGGCGCCGGCGGGCACGACCCGCGAGGACGTCGACTGGTGGGACGCCGAGGACTCCGGCGACTGGAACAAGAACGCCGACAAGACGCAGCGCTGGTGGGTCGACCGCATCAAGAAGGACATCACCCACTGGGAGACCTTCAGCAACTCCCCGCCCTGGTTCATGACCGAGAGCGGCTACGTCTCCGGCAACTTCGACGCGGGCAAGGACCAGCTCAAGCCGGAGTCCGTGGAGGACTTCGCCAAGTACCTGGTGGGCGCGACCGAGCGGCTGGAGAAGGCGCACGGCATCAAGGTCGACACGCTCGACGCCTTCAACGAGCCGAACACCGACTACTGGGGCACCAAGCTGGGCCCGGACGGCGAGCCGACGGGCGGCCGCCAGGAGGGCGCTCACATAGGTCCCGAGCTTCAGCAGAAGGTGCTGCGGGCGCTGGGACCCGTGCTGGAGAAGTCCCGCAGCCACGCGAAGATCTCGGCGATGGACGAGACCAACCCGGGCACCTTCGCCACCAACTGGAACTCGTACCCCCAGGAGGTGCGTGACCTCGTCGACCAGATGAACGTGCACACCTACGGCACGGGCCAGCGCACCACCGTCCGCGACCTGGCCAAGGCCGCCGACAAGCCGCTGTGGATGAGCGAGGTCGAGGGCGACTGGGGCGACGGCCAGAGCTTCACGGACATGCGGCCGGGGCTGGGACTCGCCCAGCGCATGGTCGACGACCTGCGCGAACTGGAGCCCAAGGCCTGGGTGTTCTGGCAGCCCGTCGAGGACTACGACAACATGAAGCCGGGCGGCGAGTCCGCGAAGGGCGGCAACTGGGGCGAGATCCAACTCCCGTTCAGCTGCACCTCGAAGGACACGCTGGAATCCTGCCCGATCTACACGAACACCAAGTTCGACACGGCCCGCAACTTCACGCACTACATCAAGCCCGGCGACCGGCTGATCAAGACGAACGACACGTCCAGCACGGCGGCGGTCTCCCGCAAGGGCGACGCGGCGACGGTCGTCCACGTCAACAGCACGGCCGAGGCCCGTGAGGTCACCCTCGACCTGTCCAAGTTCGGCCGGGTCTCCTCCCGCGCCACGGTCACCCCGGTGGTGACCAGCGCCGACGGCAAGCTCGACAAGCAGAAGGCCGTCCGCGTCAACGGCAAGCAGGCCACCCTCACGGTCCCCGCCCAGTCCGTGACCTCCTTCCTCGTCAAGGGAGTCTCCGGCACGGCCAAGGACGCGGCCGAACTGCGGAAGGGCCACACCTACCGTCTGACCGGCGCCCAGAGCGGCAAGGACCTCACCATCGCCGACAACGGCACGGGCCTGGTCATCCGGGGTGCGAACGCTTCCGACCCGAGTGGTCAGGAGTGGAAGCTGGAGCAGATCCGCGGGAGCGACAACCGCAAGCGGTACGTGTTCACCGAGACGTCCGCCGACAAGCGTCTGGCCATCCGCGACGGCAAGCTGGTCGCCGAGCCGGACGAGGGCCGCCGTGACAAGGCCACCGAGTGGATCATGTCGTCGACCGGTGACGGCACGTGGACCCTCGTCAACGCCGCCACGGGTCAACTCCCGGATGTCTCCGGCCAGTCCACGACCGACGGCGCGTCCGTCGGCGTGTGGCAGCCGAACTCCGGGGCCAACCAGCGGTGGAAGCTGACGGATGTGACGACCGACTAGCCCCGCCTCGCACATCCGCCCACGACGCCCCCGCCCGCCGCCACCGTCCTGGTGGCCGGGTCGGGGGCGTCGTGCTGTGCGACCGTCGGCCTCGGAGCCCTCACGATGGTCCGGTCGTCGCCTTCTCGTCTCAACTCGTCCACGGCCCTTTCATGTCCGCGAAAGTAGGTCGTGATCGGCCACTCGCCGACGACCCCCACCGAGACGGGAGACATGCCATGCCCCGACGCCCGCTGAACCGCCGTGAACGGTTGACACTGATGGGAATCCTCCTGGGCAGTCTGGTTTCCGCCATCGTCGGAGCGGCCACCAGCGAGACCTTCAAGGTGTTGCTGTCCTGACCGGTGCGACTCGCGACCCAGCTCCGCGCGGACCGCGCAGGGCGATGCGGCACAAGCTCCACACCGTCGCTGAATCCGTGACAGTCCGGGCGGCTACGGTTCCCATAGGCAAGGATGCATCGATGACCAGTCACACGAGTGGTTCGCGGCAAGGGAGCCAGCGGCGGATTCCGCAGCCCCTGGGCGTGACACCGGCCCCACTGCGGGACTTGAAGGACTACGTCTATCTGCTCTATGTGGAGGCCGGTGCGCCGCCGGCGCACCGGATGGCGGCCGAGATCGGGAAGGACGACGCACTCCCGGGCAGCCCTTCGAAAGCCACCATTCACCGGATCATCGGCTCCAGGGAACTCCCCACGAGCCAGGAGGACGTCGTGTCCGTCGCCCTCCTGCTCGCTCGTGAGACGGACAAGAACCTCGGCGAGGTGGAGACCCGGATCCGGCGGATGTGGGTCGCCGCTCACTTCACCCCGCCGCTGGGCATCCCCGTGGCCGACGTCGACCCGTTCGCCCTGGAGGTGCACCGGGCGATCAGTGTGCCGGGTGAGCGGTCGCTGCCCAGCCTGCCGTCCTACGTTCCAAGGGATCACGACACAGAGTTGGGCGCCCTCGTGGACCGGGCGGCCGCGGGGGAGAGCCTGCTCGTCACGGTGGTCGGTGAGTCCTCGACCGGGAAGACCCGTGCCTGCTGGGAGGCGCTGCGGAGGCTGCCGCCGGGGTGGCGCGTGTGGCATCCGTTCGATCCGAGCCGTCCGGACGCGGCACTCGTGCGCCTGGGGGAGGTCGGCCCGCAGACGGTGATCTGGCTGAACGAGGCCCAGCACTACCTCCTCTCCCCGGACGCAAGGACCGCCGAGGGCATCGCCGCCGGCCTGCGCTCGGCCCTGACCGACATGCGCCGGAGCCCGATCCTGGTCCTGGCCACTGTCTGGCCGCGCTTTTGGGAACTCCTGACGTCCCCCTCGGCCGCGGGGACGGACGACCGCTTCGACCAGCAGCGCAAGCTCCTCACCGATCTCGGCCGGTGCACCGCGGTGCCCAAGACGTTCTCGGAGAGGGACCTACGGCAGGCGCGTCGTAAGGCGCACGACGACCCGCGGCTCGCCAGCGCCTTGGCGGCTGCGGCCGACGGGCAGATCACGCAATACCTCGCGGGCGTCCCGGAACTCATGCGGCGCTACGAGTGCGCGCCCCCGGCGGAGCAGGCCTTGGTCCACGCGGCGATGGACTACCGCAGGCTCGGGCACGGCCCCGTACTGCCCCATGAGCTCCTCGCCGAAGCCGCGGAAGGCTATATGAAGGACCAGGAGCTTGCCCTGCGCGGAAGCGGCTGGCTGGACAAGGCACTGGCGTACTGCGCCATGCCGTGCCACGGGGTACCCGGACCGCTGACGCCTGTTCCGCCCCGGGACGATGTGCTCTCGGGCCGGGCGTACCGGCTGGCGGACTACCTCGAACAGCACGGCCGCGTCGTGCGCCGGCTCGTATGCCCTCCCGCCTCCTTCTGGAACGCGGCGACCCGTCACAGCCTCGGCACCGACGACACCGTCGCGCTGGCTCGTGCCGCGCAGCAGAGGGGACGGCTGCGGGCCGCAGCGGCGCTCTACCAACGAGCTGTGCGGGCCGGAAGCATCGACGTGCGGCCCGAACTGGCCGGGCTCGCCGAGGGCGTGGGAGATGACAACGCGGCGAAGAAGCTCTACGAGGCCGCGTGGCGGGACGATCACGTGGCGCGCTGGGAACTCGTACGGCTGCGCGAGATCAAGGGCGAGCCGGGCAGGGCTGAGGAACTGGCGCACGAGGCCGCCAATCAGGGCGACAGCACGTCGCTGACCCGGTTGGCCCGGCTCCGGCAGGAGGCCGGTGACGAGGAGGGGGCGCAGCGGCTGACGAGGAACGCTGCTGCCAGAGGGAAGATCAGGACGTTCGCGGGACTGGCCCGGTCGAGGGAAGAGGCGGGAGACCGGGCGGAGGCGGATGCTCTCGCGTTCCTGGCATTGGACCAGACCGGCAGCACGTACGCCCTGTCCGAGCTGGCGGGCATGCGAGACAAGGCGGGAGACGGTGAGGCGGCGGAGCGTCTGGTGCTCGCGGCGGCCGGGCGTGGGAAGGTGCGCCCCGCCATCAGGCTGGCCGGTATACGGCGGCAGGCCGGGGACCGGCAGGGCGCCGCGCGTGCCCTCGACCTCGCCGCCGGCTCGGGCAGCATCTTCGCCCTGACCGAGCTCGCCCGTCTGATGCGAGGTGGGGGGACAACGACGGGGCGGAGCGGTTTCTGTGCATGGCTGTGGACCAGGGCAGCATGTTCGCCCTGACCGAGCTGGCCCGGCTGCGGGAGAAGGCCGACGACAGACAGGCCGCGCTTCTGCTCTACCTCAGAGCGGCCGAGCGGGGAAGCACGGACGCGCTGGCCCACCTCGCCCTGCTGAAGGAGGAGGAGGGGGCCGGCGAGGAAGCCGAACGTATGGCGTGCAGCGCCGCAGACGGGGGCAGTACCTTCGCGCTGCTCGAACTGTCGTGGCTGCGCGAGAAGACCAGCGACCGCCAGGGCGCCGAACGCCTGGCGCAGACCGCTCACCGTGCGGGAAATTCGGGAGCGCTCGTTCTGCTGGCGCGGTTACGGGAGAAGGCCGGGGACCACTACGGTGCCGAAGCCCTCGTCCTCCAGGCGGCAGGTGCCGGCGACAGCCGTGTGCTCAACGAGTTCGTGCTGCGCAGGGAGAAGGCCGGGGACAGCGAAGGAGCCGAACGCCTCGCCAAGGCCGGAGGCGGCAAGGTGGTGCTGCTGCTCGCCCGGCTCTGGGAGTCGGACGGCAGGAGGGCAGAGGCGGAGCGGCTCTACCGGCACGCCGCCCAGCGGGGAGAGACACAGGCACTGCGGGAGATGGCCCGTCTGAAGCATCAGGCCGACGATCACGACGCGGCGGAGGACTACGCCCGCGACGCGGCATGTGCCGGTCACGTGGAGGCACTCTGCGACCTCGCTTGCATGTGCGCCGAAAGGGGCCTGACCGATGACGCCGACCGCCTCCACAGGGCCGCGATCGACGCGGGATACGGCGGTGCGCTGAGGCATCTCGCGAAACTGCGGGGTCGGACGGACCCGCGCTGGGAGGACCTTCCGCGCTACGGCCTCACCGCGGACGGCGACCTGTCAGGCCCCTGGTTCGTCGAGTCGTCCGAAAGGCCGAGGCCCTGACTGAGGCCGCGGGCCGCCCTCTCGAGGGCGAGGAGGCGGGTGTGCTCAGGCCTCACCCGCCCTCCCCCGGCGTCACCAGACCCGCCTCGTACGCCACGATCACCGCCTGTGCCCGGTCGCGGACCTCCAGCTTGGTGAAGAGGCGGTTGATGTGGGTCTTGACCGTGTGGTCGGTGATGGTGAGGCGGTCGGCGATGTCCGCGTTGGAGTGGCCCTGGGCGATCAGGAGGAGGACCTCGATCTCGCGGGCCGTGAGGCGGTCCAGGAGGGGCCCCGGGGCGGTGACCGGGCGGCGCGGGGCGAACTCGGCGATGAGTCGGCGGGTGATGCCGGGGGCCAGCATGGCGTCTCCGGAGGCCACCACCCGTACGGCGTGCAGGAGTTCGGGGAAGGTGGCGTCCTTGAGGAGGAAGCCGCTGGCGCCGGCCGCGAGCGCGTCGAAGACGTACTGGTCGAGGTCGAAGGTGGTGAGCATCAGTGCCTTCGTGGCGCCCTCGGTCTCCCGGAGGATCGTGCGCGCGGCCTGGATGCCGTCCAGCCTGGGCATCCTGATGTCCAGCAGGGCCACGTCGGGCCGGTGGGCCAGTGCGAGGGCTACGGCCTGTTCGCCGTCCTCCGCCTCGCCGACGACGTCGATGTCGTCCTGGGTGGACAGCAGGTTCACGAAGCCGGTTCTCACCACCGCCTGGTCGTCGGCCACGATCGCGCGGATCGGTTCCCCCGCCGTCACTCGTACACACCCTCCGCGAAGCTCTTCGCGGCCGCCCGCACCGGGAGTCCGGCCTCGACCAGGAAGCCGCCCCCGGGACCGGCCGGCCCGCAGGTCAGACGTCCGCCGAGTAGAGTCGCACGCTCCCGCATGCCGCTCAACCCGTGGCCTCCCGTGTCGAGTTGGGGACTCTGCGGGCCCGGGCCGTCGTCGGCGACGCGGACCCGGAGCTCGTCCTCCTCGTAGGTGAGGAGTATGTCGACCGCGGCGCCCCTCGCGTGGCGGCGGGCGTTGGTCAGGGCCTCCTGGACGATGCGGTAGGCCGTGAGTTCGAGGGAGGGCGGGAGTACCGGGGGCCGGGTGCCCTCGGTGCGCAGGGTGACCTCTCCGCCGCCCGACCGGTGGGCCTCCAGTAGGGCGTCCAGGGAGTCGAGCGTGGGCTGCGGCAACACCGGGGCAGGGTCCTCGGCCCCGGCGTCGGCCGCGTGCAGCACGCTGAGGAGCTGGCGCAGTTCGGTCAGGGCCGAGCGGGCGGACGAGGCGATCCGCTGGAAGCCGTCGCGCGCGGGCGGCGACAGGTCGGGCGTGGTGTACGTGGCGCTCTCCGCCTGGACCGCGATCACCGACACCGAGTGCGCCACGATGTCGTGCAAATCCCGCGCTATGGCGGCTCGTTCCTGGGTGGCGGCATGCCTGCGCTCCATGACGATCAGCTCCCGCTGGGCCGCCTCCCGAGCCTGCCGGGACTCCTCCCGGCTGCGGAAGGCGTCCGCGATGCCGACCGTCGCCACGACGCCCACGGCCAGGACGAACGACTCCGTGAAGTACGACAGTGAGCCGTCGGAGCCGAGGGCGGGCGACCGGCCGCCGAGGTCGTACACGCCCGTCGCCACATGGCCCGCGTTGACGAGGAGCGAGCCCGTGATCGCCGCGGCGCCGAGCAGCGCCGGATGCAAAACGCGGTGGCGCGCGAGGGTGTAGAGGCCCATGATTCCGGCCACCGCCACCGCCATCAGCAGCTCGGGCCGGAAGAGGAAGTTCAGCAGCGCCGCCGGTACCACCAGGAGTCCGAGCCGGGGTTCGCGCTGCCGCCAGAGCAGCGGGAGCACCGCGAAGGGCAGGGTCGCCAGCACCGTCGTCGAGGTGATGCGCGCGTGCAGCACCTCGGCGGCGGCCACGAGGACCAACAGGACGCCGGTGACGTACGGGTAGCGGGGGGAGCGCGGCCAGGCGGTGGGGCGCAGGGACGGCTTCTGACGCATCCCCACATTGTCGGCCAGGACCCTCTGGCCCGCGTCACCGTACGGGTTGACCCGGGCGCCGGGCGAGTACCACGGGTCGACGCTCAGGATCGGAATCCGGTGTGACGCTTCTCGACCGCCCCTTGCGAAGACTTGCCGGCAGTGGACCGACGCCGGCCGGCAGGTGACAGGGGGAGCGGGATGCGGGGCGCTTCGAGAGGGCCGTTCGACTCGCTGATGCCCCCGGCGGTATCCGTGCGGACGGCCGCGCCGGTACGGACCGTCCCGCCGGTATGGACCGAGCCGCCGGTGCGTGCGGCGGCTCTTCCCGTCTCCCTCCCGAGGCCCGGGCGCCGCACCTCCCGACGCCCGTTGGAGGCCCTCTGCTGGACCGGCTGCGCGGTGTTCGCGCTGCTCCTCTGTCTGCGCACGACCATCACCCCCCATCAGGTGTGGGGCGCCTGTGCCGCCGCCGGATACGGACTCGCCGCGCTCGTCGCCCACTTCTCGGCGCGGCCCTGGGGCCGGGCGAGCGCGGCGGTGGCCGCCGTCGGGTCGGTGCTGGTGCCGCTGGTGTTCCTGGTCGCCGACGGGGCCCGGCAACTGGAGGTCACGGTCGTCGAGCGGTCCGGCACGCTGCTGCTGGACTCCGGCACCCCGTACGTACCCGACCCGGCCGAACTGCCCGACTACAACCCGTACCTGCCCGGCATGGCGCTCTTCGGGCTCCCCCGGGCCGTCCTCGGTGACGTCCCGCTCGCGGACGCCCGGCTCTGGTTCGCGTTGGTGTCGCTCGGGGCGATGGGACTCGCGGCGCTGTTGTGCGGGGGGTACCGGTCGTCTTGGCGCGGCACCGTTGCGCTGTGGGCGGGCTCCCGGTCGTTCCGGCGCGGCCCCGCCCTGCTGTCCGCGGGCGACCGGTCGTCCCGGCGCGGCCCCGCCCTGCTGTCCGCGGGCGACCGACCGACCCGGCGCGGCACCGTCCCGCTGTCCGCGGGCCACCGGTCGGCTCGGCGTGGCCCCGTGCGGTCTCTCCTCTGGCTCGCCGCGACCCCAGCCGTCGCCCTCCCCCTCGCCGTCGGCGGGGTCGACCTCCCGGTCATCGCCCTGATGTGTCTCGCGCTCTCCCTCGCGGGCCGGGGCCGTCCTGTCGCCGCCGGGCTCGCGCTCGGTGCCGCCGCGGCGCTGAAGTGGACCGCCTGGCCGCTGCTGCCCGTCGGGCTCGCCCTGCTCGCCGTGACCGCCGGTCGCCGGGCCGCCGTACGGGCCGGTGCCACGGCCGTCGCGCTCGCCGTGCTGGCCGTGCTGCCGGTCGCGCTCACCGGCCCGGGGGCGTTCGCCGAGCACGTGCTGCTCTTCCCGCTCGGCGAGGGGGCCACCGGGTCCCCGGCGACCAGTCCGCTGCCGGGCTACCTCCTGGCGACGTACGTGCCGGGGGGCTTCGCCCTCGCGGTGGCGGCGCTGGCGCTGAGCGCGGTCGCCGTGGCCGTGTCCCTCGTGACGCGCCCGCCGCGCACCACTGTCGCCGCCGCCGACCGGCTCGCGCTGGGCCTCGGGATCGCCATGTGCCTGATCCCCGCCACCCGCTTCGGATACGTCGTCTACCCGCTGGTGCTGTTCGGCTGGTTCCGGCTCGTGCCGGCCGGCCGCCGTCCGGCCCGGCCGGGAGCTGCCATGCCCACGCGACTCATGCCCACGCGACTCATGCCCACGCGACTCATGCCCACGCGCTTCATGCCCACCCGCCTCGCCCCGTCCCGGGAGACCGGGCGTCCCCTGCGCTGGACGTACTCCGCGCTGTGCGCGCTCAGCCGCCCGAGGGGTGCGTGCACGGCTTCGAGCAGCTGCCCGGGGCGTACCGCGTCCTCGGCGCGGGGGTGCGGCTGCCGTGCGGCGGGCGGGGCCACGCGCACCAGATGGCCCTCGGGGACCGGCCCCGGGACGCGGCGGGGATGAGCGCGCCCTACCGCCGCGGACTGCCCGTCCACGGGCTGCTCGACGTTCCTGTGGCGGGACGGCGGTGGCCTCGCGTGGACCGGGTCACCGGGGCGTACCGCAACTACCTGTTCACCGTGAAGCCGCTGGAGGACTGACCGACCATGCCGCGCACGCTCGTCGTCACCAACGACTTCCCGCCCCGTCAGGGCGGCATAGAGACCTTCGTCCACGCGATGACGGTCCGCTTCCCGCCCGACCGGGTCGCCGTCTACACCTCCAGCACACCGGGCGACCGGGCCTACGACGCCCGGCTGCCGTTCCCCGTGGTGCGCGACCGCGCCCACATGCTGCTGCCGACCCGGCGGGTCACCGCCCGGGCGGCGGAGCTGGCCCGCCGCTTCGACTGCGACAGTGTCTGGTTCGGGGCCGCCGCCCCGCTCGGGCTGATGGCGGGCGAACTGCGCCGCCGTACGGAGGTGGAGCGGCTGGTCGCCACCACGCACGGCCACGAGGTGTGGTGGGCGCGCACGCCCGGCGCTCGCGCGCTGCTGCGCCGCGTCGGTGCCGGGGTGGACAGCGTCACCTATCTCGGTTCGTACACCCGGGCGCGGATCGCCGCCGCCGTCGGTCCGCAGGCCGCGGCGCGTATGCGGCGGCTGGCGCCGGGCGTCGACGCCGAGGTCTTCCAGGGCTCCGGGGCCGCGGCCGCCCGGGTGCGGGAACGGTACGGCCTGGGCGACCGGCCGGTCGTGCTGTGTGCGGCGCGGCTCGTCCCGCGCAAGGGGCAGGACACGCTCATACGGGCGTTACGCCTGGTGCGCCGCACCGTGCCCGACGCGGTCCTGCTGCTGGTCGGGGACGGCCCGCACGCCCGCGCCCTGCGCCGGCTCGCCGCCGAGGAGGGACTGGCCGGGGCGGTGGTCTTCGCGGGGGGCCACCCGCACGAGGACATGCCCGGGTTCTACGCCGCCGCGCAGGTGTTCGCCATGCCCTGCCGGACCCGCCGGGCGGGCATGGAGGTGGAGGGTCTCGGGATCGTGTTCCTGGAGGCGGCGGCGGCCGGACTGCCGGTCGTCGTCGGCGACTCGGGCGGGGCCCCGGACACGGTCCGCGACGGCGAGACCGGCTTCCTGGCCGACGGCCGTGACGTCCCGGCACTCGCCGACCGGCTCGCGCTGCTGCTGGGCGATCCGGAACTGGCCGGGGACATGGGCCGCAAGGGCCGGGAATGGGTGCGGGAGCAATGGGGGTGGGACGGGGCCCACGGGCAGCTGGCGTCCCTGCTGGGGGTGGGCTGAGGGCATGGCGCCCGGACCCCCGAGACGGCCCCGAAACCATCCTGGTCAGCGCTTCTCGACGGAGTCGACCATCCGCAACGCGCGCCTGACGGTCTCCGCCAGGGACGGCCCCGCCGCCGCGTCGAACCGCAGCGCCCAGTCCTCCACCGCGATGCGCATCGCGGTGTTCAGCACGCCCGCTTCCACCCGGACCGCGAGATCGCCGACGGGCCGGCCCGTACGGTCGGCGATCACCGCGGCGAACGTCGCCTCCGCGTCGTAGTGCGCCTCCAGCCACACCGCGCGCAGCCCCGGCTCGTCACGGCACAGCAGCAGCAGGTCGCCCAGGGTCCGCAGGCGGGGAGTGGCGTCGTCGTCGTACCGGACGCCCAGGATCGCCTCGGCGAGTGAGGCGTGCTCGCCCCGGTCTTCCCGCAGATGCTCCGTCAGCAGCTCGAGGCCCGTGGTGAGCAGGGGACGTACGCACTCCTCCTTGGAGCGGAAGTACCGCCACAGCGTGCGCGTCGACACCCCCGACGCGGAGGCGATGTCGTCCGCGGTCACCGCGGCCACGCCCTTGGCGGCGAAGAGCCGGACCGCCTCCTCGGCGATCTCCATACGGGTCTCGGCGCGCCGCCGCTCCGTCAGCGGTGGCCGCCCCGTGGCCCCGCCTGCTCGTCCGGCCATGCGCCCTCCTCGACTTGCCGTGCTCACTCTATTTTACGTCGCTTCACGTCTGACTGGCGTGAAAGGCCCTGTTGGCACGTCGCGTCTTTATGTCGCACTGAGACAGAAACCAGTACTGTGCCGTCACGTCACGAGCAGAGGAGCCTCATGGGAGCCACGGGTCTGTCAGGCAAGAGCGTCATCGTCACCGGAGCCGCCTCCGGCATCGGCCGCGCCACCGCCCTGCGGTTCGCCGAGGAGGGAGCGAAGGTCGTGGTCGCCGACCTGAACGCGGAGGGCGCCAAGAACGTCGTCCAAGACATCGAGTCCGCGGGTGGAACGGCCGTCGCCGTCACGGGCGACCTGAGCGACGGCGCGGTGGCCGAGGAGGTCGTGGCCGCCGCGGTCGGCACCTTCGGCGGCATCGACGTCCTGGTCAACAACGCGGGCGTCATGGACAGCATGTCCGCCACGGCGGACGTCACCGACGTCGAGTGGGAGCGGGTGCTGCGGATCAATCTCACCGCGCCGTTCCTGCTGACCCGGGCCGCACTGCCGCACATGATCGCCGCGGGCGGCGGAGCCATCGTCAACACCGCGTCCGAGGCGTCGCTGCGCGGCAGCGCGGCGGGAACGGCGTACACGGTCTCCAAGCACGGGGTTCTCGGCCTCACCCGCTCCCTCGCGGTGATGTACCGGGACCAGGGCATCCGCGCCAACGCCATAGCCCCCGGCGGCACGGCCACCGACATCACGGCCGATGTCCACATCGACCGGGAGGCCCACGGACCGTCCGTCGTCGGCAGGCACTTCGTCAACATGGGCCGCCTCTGCGCACCGGAGGAGCAGGCCGCCGCCATCGTCTATCTCGCCTCCGACGCGGCGAGCGGTGTCAACGGCGTCATCCTGCCGGTGGACAACGCCTGGGCCGCGGTCTGACCCCGCCCGACCCCTCACCTACGGCACTCCGCGAGAGGAAGAGGACACCCATGTCCACCCCCCACACCCCCGTGTCAGCCCTGGGGTTCGACCCGGACGCCCTGCGCGAGCGGTACCGGGCCGAGCGCGACCGGCGGATCCGTCCGGACGGAAACCGCCAGTACCGCCGTATCGCGGGCGAGTTCGGCCACTTCGACGAGGACCCGCACGCCGAGCCCGGGTTCACCCGTGAGCCGCTGCACGACCACGTCGAGGTGGCGGTCGTCGGCGGCGGATTCGGCGGCCTGCTCGCCGCCGCCCGGCTGCGCCAGGCGGGCCTGCGGGACATCCGGATCATCGAGAAGGGCGCCGACGTCGGCGGCACCTGGTACTGGAACCGGTACCCGGGGATCCACTGCGACATCGAGTCGTACGTCTACCTGCCCCTGCTGGAGGAGCTCGGCTACGTCCCGAAGTGGAAGTACGCCCCCGGCGAGGAGATCAGGGAGCACGCCGCGGCGATCGCACGGCACTTCGACCTCTACCGCGACGCCTGCCTCCGGACGCAGGTGAGCGAACTGCGCTGGGACGAGGCCGAGTCCGTGTGGAGCATCGGCACCGACCGCGGCGACCGGATGACCGCCCGGCACGTCGTGGTGGCGACCGGGCTGCTCAGCCAGCCCAAACTGCCCGGGATCGAAGGCATCGAGACCTTCAAGGGGCACATGTTCCACACCAGCCGCTGGGACTACGACTACACCGGCGGCGACGCGAACGGCGGCCTGACGGGGCTCGCCGACAAGCGCGTGGCACTCATCGGCACGGGCGCCACGGCCATCCAGGTCGTCCCGCATCTCGGCCGGGACGCCCGGCACCTGTACGTGTTCCAGCGCACCCCGTCCTCCGTGGACGTGCGCGGACAGCGCCCCACGGACCCCGAGTGGGCGGGCTCGCTGAAGCCCGGCTGGGCACGGGAGCGCAGGGACAACTTTCTCGCGGTCGTCACGGGCGGCCGCACCGAGGAGGACCTGGTCGCCGACGGCTGGACCAGCAGCGCCCGCCTCCAGCAGAAGCTCATCCCGACCAGCAACTACGACGCCCTCACGCCCGAGGAGCGCGAACGCCTGGAGGAGATCGCCGACTTCCAGAAGATGAACGAGCTGCGGGCCCGGGTGGAGGAGATCGTCGAGGACCCGGCCACGGCGGAGAAGCTCAAGCCCTGGTACCGCTACATGTGCAAGCGGCCCACCTTCAGCGACCTGTACCTGGAGACCTTCAACCGGCCGAACGTCACCCTCGTGGACACGGCCGACCACGGGGGCGTCGAGCGCGTCACCGAGCACGCCGTGGTGGTGGGCGGGGTGGAGTACGAGGTCGACTGCGTCGTCTTCGGCACCGGCTTCGAGGTCGGCGTCTCCGGACTGCTGTCCGGGCAGCTCCCCGCCTACGGCAGGGACGGCACCGCCCTGCTCGAGTCCTGGCGCAAGACCGGCCCGAGGACCCTGCACGGCTTCTACAGCCGGGGTTTCCCCAACCTGTTCATGCTCGGCTCCGTGCAGAGCGCCAGCTCCGTGAACTACGTCCACGTCCTGGACGAACAGGCCACCCACGTCGCCGAGGTGATCGCCGAGGCGCATCGGCGCCAGGCCCCGTGCGTGGAGCCGACGGCCGAGGCGGAGGCCGCCTGGGGCGACACGATCCGTCAGAAGTCGGCGGACCTGTACACGTTCCAGTCCGAGTGCACCCCCGGCTACTACAACGGCGAGGGCATGCCCAGGCCCCGCAGCGAGTCCTACGGCGACGGCCCGGTCGCGTTCTACGAGCTGATCAGACGCTGGCGCGCGGAGGGCGGCATGGCCGAGGTGCTGGGCTCATGACGGCGGGGGGTTCGAGCAGGTACGGCGCGGGTGAGGTGCGCAGCACCCACTGGCGGGCCGAACGCCTCAACTCGCCCAATCCCCTGTGGGGTTCGAACGGCGTGTCGTTCGGTCCCGACGGGCGGCTGTACGTCGCCCAGTTCCTCGCGGGGAAGATCAGCGCCGTGGACCCGGCCACCGGGGACGTCGAGGTCGTCGTCCCGATGGACAGCCCCGTCGAGTCGCCCGACGACCTGGCCTTCGGGGCGGACGGCTCGATGTACATCGCCGACCTGGTCCCCGGCCGGGTGTGGCGCCGCGGGCCCCAGGGCGAGTACACCCTGGTCTCCGAGGAGGTGCGGGTGCCCAACGGCATCACCTGCGTCGGCGACCGGCTCTTCGTCAACGAGATGAAGATGAACGGCCGTCTGCTGGAGCTCTTCCCCGAGGGCGGCGACCCGGTCGTCCTCACCGACGGGCTGGCCTTCGGCAACGCGATGCAGCTCGGCCCGGACGGCTGCCTCTACTACCCGCACATGATCAGCAGGCAGGTCTGGCGCATACCGCCCGACGGCGGGGTGCCCGAGGTGGTCGCCGAGGACGTGCACGACCCGGTCGCGGTCCGCTTCGACCTGGGCGGCGTCCTCAACGTCCTGTCGCGCGGCCCCGAGGGCATCGTCACCCGCGTCGACCTGCACGGCACGGGCTCGCGCTCACTGATCACCAGCGGGGTCACGGGCCTGGACAACGCCGCGTTCGACGCGGAGAACCGCATGTTCGTCTCCAGCTTCGCCAGCGGCGGCATCACGGAACTGCGTCCCGACGGCCGCACCCGCGCGATCGTGCCACGCGGCCTGGACGGCCCCTACGGTGTGACGATCGACCTCGGCGGCACGGTCTACGCGGCCGACCACTACCGGGTGGCCCGGCCGGCACAACCCGACGAGAGCGGATCGGGAGACGTGACCACGGAGATCCTCCAGCCCTTCTTCCACGGCATCACGGCCGACGGCGATCTCCTGCACACCACCTCCCAGTTCGGCACCGTCCAGACCTACGACCCCGCGGCCGGGACGACCCGGCTCAGGGCGAACGGCCTGAACCAGCCCCTGGGCATCGCGACCCGGGCCGACGGCGCCCTGGTCGTCGCCGAGACGGGCGCCGGCCGCGTCGTCGCCATCGACGGGACCGACACGGTGACCGTCCTCGCCGAGGGCCTCGACCACCCCGTGGACGTGACCTTCGACGCCGAGCAGCGCTGCTACGTCAGCGACGACCGGCGCGGAGCGATCCTGCGCCTCGACGACGGCGAGGCGGTGCCGGTCGCGGAGGGCCTCGGCGCCCCGCAGGGCCTCGCCGCGCACGGCGACGAACTCTTCACCGTGGACACCGAACACCGCCGGCTGTGGTCGGTCTCCCTGACGACGGGCGCCGCCCGTGTCGAGGCCGAGTCGCTGGCGGTCGGCATCCCGCCGGGCACCGCCCGCCGCCCGGCTCCCTCGCTCTTCACCCACCACATCCCCGGCCTGGCCCACCGGTTCGCGGGCCTCACCGCGGCCCCGGACGGCTCCCTGCTCCTGTCGTCGAACGGAGAGGGCACGGTGGTCCGGCTGTCTCCGGCGCGGAGCAACACGTAGGGCCTGTCGTTCGGATCACGCCGCAGACGCGACTGATCCGAACGACAGGCCCCGGAGATGAGATGTCCGCCCCGGAGAGCGGTTCAGCGGCGGCGGCCCCGGGAGGGCCTGCCGCGCCGGGCGCGCGGGGCGGTGCCCGGGCGCGCGGGCCGGTTCTCGGCGGGCGGCGGGGTCAGGACGACGGGCACGCCCGAGGGCGCCTGGGCACCGGTGATGCGGTTCAGCTCGGCTTCGCCCGAGCGGACCCGGGTGATCCGCGGCGTGATGCCCGCGTCGGCCATCAGACGGGCCGTCTCACGGCGCTGGTGGGGCAGGACCAGCGTGACGACGGTGCCCGACTCGCCGGCCCGGGCGGTACGGCCGCCCCGGTGCAGATAGTCCTTGTGGTCGCCGGGCGGGTCCACGTTGACGACGAGGTCGAGGTTGTCGACGTGGATGCCGCGGGCGGCGACGTTGGTGGCCACCAGGACCGTGACCTCGCCGTCCTTGAACCGGGCCAGGGTCCGGGTGCGCTGGGACTGGGACTTCCCGCCGTGCAGGGCCGAGGCGCGTACCCCGACGGCCAGCAGCTTCTTGGCCAGGCGGTCGGCGGCGTGCTTGGTGTCCAGGAACATGATCACGCGTCCGTCGCGGGCGGCGATCTCCGTCGTGGTGGCGTGCTTGTCGTCGTCCTCCACGTGCAGCAGGTGATGCTCCATCGTGGTGACCGTGTTCGCCGACGGATCGACCGAGTGGACCACGGGGTCGTGGAGGTAGCCGCGGACCAGGCGGTCGACGTTGCGGTCCAGCGTGGCCGAGAACAGCAGCCGCTGGCCATCGGGGCGCACCTGGTCGAGCAGGGCCGTCACCTGGGGCATGAAGCCCATGTCGGTCATCTGGTCGGCCTCGTCCAGGACGGTGACCGAGACCCGGTCCAGCCGGCAGTCGCCGCGGTCTATGAGGTCCTTGAGCCGGCCGGGCGTCGCGACGACGACCTCGGCACCGCCGCGCAGCGCGCTCGCCTGGCGGCCGATCGACATCCCGCCGACCACCGTGGCGAGCCGCAGGCGCAGCGCGCGGGCGTAGGGGGTGAGCGCGTCGGTGACCTGCTGGGCCAGTTCCCTGGTGGGCACGAGGACGAGGGCCACCGGCTGCTTGGGCTCGGCCCGCTGCCCGTCGATACGGGCCAGCACGGCCAGGCCGAAGGCGAGGGTCTTGCCCGACCCCGTGCGCCCGCGGCCCAGGACGTCCCGGCCGGCCAGCGAGTTCGGCAGCGTCGCCGCCTGGATCGGGAACGGCTCGGTGACGCCCTCGCCCTTCAGCGCGGCCAGCAGCTTCTCGGGCAGGTCGAGGTCGGCGAACGCCTCGACGGCGGGCAGGGCCGGGGTGAGGGTGGCGGGCGGCGCGAATTCGCCGCCGGGGGCGGTACGGCGCCGGGGGGTGCCGCGTCCCGCGCCGGCCGCACGGGAGGAGTTGTTCCGGCCCCCCGTCCTGCGGGAGTGGGACGAGCCGTTGTTCTTGCGAGCGGTGCGATCCAAGGGGATCCTTCCTCGATGCGGCACGTATCGGGGAATTCCCGGGGTCAGACAGCCTCTGGGGGGCCGCACCAGGATTCGCAAGAATGAGCCGGGTAGGGAGTGAAACGTGCGGGGGCCCGCACCACATGGGTGCGGGCCCCGATCACGTCGAACGCGTCAGCGTCAGGCGGGAACGATGTTCTCGGCCTGCGGGCCCTTCTGGCCCTGCGTGACGTCGAAGGTGACCTTCTGGCCTTCCTGAAGCTCGCGGAAGCCGGAGGTGGCGATGTTCGAGTAGTGGGCGAAGACGTCCGGGCCGCCACCCTCCTGCTCGATGAAGCCGAAGCCCTTTTCCGCGTTGAACCACTTCACGGTGCCAGTTGCCATGTGTATCTCCCTTGGGGGGCAGTACCCGAGATCCGCACTTTGCGGATTCGGGGTCGCTGTGATGATCACCCTCGGAGAGATCCGAAAATCCTCGGAAACTAAAAAGAGTGCTCGTCGACAAAGGTCGATAGAGCACTCGAAGTCTCTGGGAACCAAAACTGCAACACCAGCCAAGGTAGCACAGGTCGAGTCGTGGGGCCCGGGATTGTCGTACCCGAGGTGGACCCGCGGCCCGGTCGTACTGCGTTCTCAGTAGCCCGGATTGTCGGCAGCCGCACGACGACGCGGGAGCCTTGCCACGGACACGCTGGGCGGACGATCGACACCGGATGTGGAGACCTGCTGCCGTGGCAACTTTCCTGTATCGAGTGGGCCGTCTGGCCTTCCGGCGACGCTGGTACGTCGCCCTGGTCTGGGCGGCCGTCCTGGCCGCCGTGGGGCTCGGCGCCCTCAAGGCGCCGGGGGCGGTCGACGAGGAGTTCTCGATGCCCGGCATCGAGTCCCAGAAGGCGTTCGACCTCATGGAACAGCGCTTCCCCGGCGCCACGGCCGACGGGGCGACCGCCCGGGTCGTCTTCATCGCGCCGGGCGGCGAGAAGGTGACCGCCGCCGAGAACAAGGAGGCCATCGAGAAGGCCGTGACCGGACTGGGCGACGGCACGCAGGTCGCGAGCGCCGTCGACCCGTTCCAGGCGAAGACGATCAGCAAGGACGGCTCGACCGCCTTCGCGACCGTCACCTACAAGGTCAAGTCCACCGACCTCACCGACGGTAGCCGGACCCATCTGGAGCACACCCTCGAGGGAGCCCGGGACGCCGGGCTGACCGTCGAGGCGGGCGGCACCGCGCTGGCCGCCGAGGGCGGGCCGGGCGGTACGGCCGAGGTGATCGGCGTCACGATCGCAGCCGTCGTGCTCCTCGTCACCTTCGGCTCGCTGGCCGCCGCCGGGCTGCCCCTGCTGACCGCCGTCATCGGTGTCGGCGTCAGCATGGCCACCATCCTCGCCCTGTCCAGTGGCCTCGGCCTGTCCACCACCACCGGCACCCTGGCGATGATGCTTGGCCTCGCCGTCGGCATCGACTACGCCCTGTTCGTGGTGTCCCGCTACCGGGAGGAGCGCGCCAAGGGCCGTACGCCGCAGGAGGCGGTCGGCATGGCCGTCGGCACGGCCGGGTCCGCGGTGGTCTTCGCCGGGCTCACCGTCGTCATCGCACTGGCCGGGCTCGCCGTGGTCGGTATCCCGATGCTCACCAAGATGGGCCTGGCCGCCGCGGGCGCGGTCGTCGTCGCCGTGCTGATCGCGCTGACCCTCGTCCCGGCGTTCCTCGGCTTCTGGCCGAACGCGGTGCTGCCGCGCCGGGCCCGCAAGAGCGGCCGGATCGAGGAGAGCACCGAGACCAACGGCGGAGCCCGCTGGGCCCGGTTCGTCCTGCGCCGCCCCATACCCGTCCTGCTCCTCGGCGTCGTCGGCCTCGGCGCCCTCGCACTGCCCGCGGCCGACCTCCAGCTGGGCATGCCCGGGGACGAGGCCAAGCCCACCTCCACCACCGAGCGCCGGGCCTACGACGCGCTCGCCGAGGGCTTCGGGCCGGGCTTCAACGGGCCGCTGACCATCGTCGTGGACGGCGAGGGCGCCACCGACCCCAAGGGGGCCGCGGACTCGATCGCCAAGGAGATCGGCGCCACGAAGGGCGTCGTGTCCGTCTCCCCGGCGCGCTTCAACGACACCGGCGACACCGCCGTCTTCTCCGTCGTGCCGTCCACCGCGCCGACCGACGAGAAGACCAAGACCCTGGTGAAGACCATCCGGGACGAGCGGCCCGGCATCGAGTCCGGCACCGGCGCGAGCTACGAGGTGACCGGCAGCACCGCGATGAACATCGACATCGCCGAGAAGGTGCAGGCCGCGCTGGTCCCGTATCTGATCGTGGTCGTCGGTCTGGCGATCGTGCTGTTGCTGGTGGTCTTCCGGTCGCTGCTCGTCCCGCTCAAGGCGGCCCTCGGCTTCCTGCTGTCGGTGCTGGCCTCGCTCGGCGCGGTCGTCGTGGTCTTCCAGCAGGGCCACGGCGCGGAGCTCCTCGGTGTGGAGCAGACCGGCCCGATCATGAGCCTGATGCCGATCTTCCTGGTGGGCATCGTCTTCGGCCTCGCTATGGACTACGAGGTGTTCCTCGTCTCACGGATGCGGGAGGCCCACGTCCACGGCGAGTCGCCCGTGCAGGCGGTCACGTCCGGCTTCCGGCACAGCGCCCGCGTGGTCGTCGCGGCTGCCCTGATCATGATCGCGGTCTTCGCCGGGTTCGTCGGCGAGAGCGACTCCATGATCAAGATGATCGGCTTCGGGCTCGCCTCCGCCGTCCTCTTCGACGCCTTCGTCGTCCGGATGGCGATCGTGCCCGCCGTGCTCGCCCTGCTCGGCGGCAAGGCGTGGTGGCTGCCGAAGTGGCTGGACCGGGCGCTGCCGCGCGTGGATGTGGAGGGAGAGGCGCTCAGCCGCCGGCCCGGGACGGATCCGGCCCCGGACGCCGCACCCGATCGGGAACCGGCGCGCACCTGACGCACCCCCTCACCAGGGCCGCCCGTGGCGAAGGACACGGGCGGCCCCCGGGCGTTCCCGCCCGGAGTCGACCACGATGGTCCCAGCCCACCGACCGGAGAGCCCGATGAGTATCAGTCTGGAGCGGCGCTACGCGGATCGCCTCGAGGAATTCTCGGCACGCCACGCGTTCCTCGTCGATCTGGCGATGGTCCTGGCGCTGATGGGCTGCGCGGCCCTCGGCAGTTCGATCACCCTGCCCAGCGCCACCCCGCCGGACCAGGACAAGACCGCCACCGTCCTCATGGGGGTGGCCTGTCTCGCCCTGCTCAAGCACCGCACACACCCGCGCACCGCCGTCGTCGTGTCCGGGGTCAGCACGGTCGCCGCGGTCGCGCTGGGCTACCTGGTCACCCCCCTGCTGCTGGCACCGGTCATGGCGGCGCTCTACTGGCTGGCCGCGCTCACCGACCGCAGGTCCACCCGCGTCTACGGCCTCACCACCCTGGTGGCGCTGACGCTCGCGGCCGTGTTCTCCGACTCCATGAACCACATCTCGCTGTTGCTCAGGACGATCGGCCCGATCTTCTGGCTGATGCTGCCGCTCGCCGCCGGCAAGACGACCCAGCTGCGGCGCGCCTACCTCCAGTCGGTGCAGGCCCGTGCCGAGCACGCCGAGCGCACCCGGGAGGAGGAGGCCCGCCTGCGCGTCACCGAGGAACGGATGCGCATCGCCCGGGAGCTCCACGACGTCGTCGCCCACCACATGGCCCTGGCCAACGCCCAGGCCGGCACGGCCGCGCACCTCGCCCTCACCAACCCCGAGCAGACCCAGAGGATCCTCACCGACCTGACCGGCACCACGTCCTCCGCGCTGCGGGAGCTGAAGGCCGCGCTCGGCCTGCTGCGCGACAGCGACGACACCCCCGGCTCCGCGGTGCTGGAACCGTCCCCGGGCCTGGGCCGGCTGCCCCAGCTGGTCGCGGCGTGCGGGTCGGCGGGCCTTCAGGTCACCGTCACCACGGAAGGGGAGCCGCAGCCGCTCTCCCCGGGGGTGGACCTGACGGCCTACCGGATCGTGCAGGAGGCCCTCACCAACGTCACCAAGCACGCCGCCACCGAGGCCGCTCACGTCCGCCTCGCCTACACCGGCTCCCGCCTGCTGATCACGGTCGTTGACGAAGGCCCCGGCAAGCCGGAGCCCGCCAAGGGCCGCGGCTTCGGCGTCATGGGCATGCGCGAACGCGCCCACTCCATCGGCGGCGAACTGTGCGCGGGCCCCCGCCCCCAGGGCGGTTTCGAGGTCACCACCGCGCTGCCACTGCAACCCTCCACCGACCTCGCGGAAGGAACCACGCCATGAGCATCAGGGTGCTGCTCGCCGACGACCAGGCCCTGCTGCGGGCCACGTTCCGGATCCTCATCGACTCCTGCGCGGACATGGAGGTGGTCGCCGAGGCCTCCGACGGCGCGGAGGCGGTGGAGCTGACCCGCGTCCACCGCCCCGACATCGTCCTGATGGACATCCGCATGCCCGGTACCGACGGCCTCACCGCCACCGCGGCCCTCTGCGCCGACCCGGAGCTGTCCGCGACCCGCGTCCTCATCCTGACCACCTTCGAGACCGAGGACTACGTCGCCCAGGCCCTGCGCGCGGGCGCCAGCGGCTTCCTCGGCAAGGACGTCACCGCCGACACCCTGCTGACCGGTCTGCGCACGGTGGCCTCCGGCGAGTCGCTCCTCTCACCCGCCGCCACCCGCTCCCTCATCACCCGCTTCCTCCTGGCGCCCGCCCCCGGCACCCACCTGGCGCCGCCGGAGCGCCTCGCCGACCTCACGGTCCGCGAACGCGAGGTGATGGCCCTGGCCGCGGACGGCGCGTCCAACACCGAGATCGCCGAGGACCTCACGCTCAGCCCGCTGACCGTCCGCACCCACATCCACCGGGCCATGACGAAACTGGGCGCCCGCGACCGTGCGCAACTGGTCGTCATCGCCTACCAGACGGGCCTGGTACGGGCGACGCCGCCCACGGCGTGAGGGCGCTGCCCACTACGGCCTGCCGTAGGTCGCCACCATGATGTCCTGGGCCACCTTGTTCATGTCCTGGCCCTTGGCGTCCGTGGAGTTGACGCTGTAGACGAGGGTGCGCGAGCCGTTGCGGGTGGCGGCGATGGCCGCGTTGTACCCCCAGCGCCCGCCCGTCTTGCCCCACACCTCGCGGCCGCCCAGCACCTTCATCGAAAGACCGACGGAGTACGCGGCCGGCTCCCCGGTCTTGAAGTCGGCCACCTTCGGCAGGGCGAACATCTCCTCCAGCAGCGGGCCGCGCACGATCCGGCCCTTGAACAGGGCCTGGGTGAACCGCTCCAGGTCGGCCGTGGTCGAGATGATGTCCCCGGCCGCCCAGGCGTCCGTGGCCCCCCACACGGACACGTCACGGAGCCCGACCGTGCCGTCGTCGAGCCGCATCGTCTGGTAGCCGTGGTTGTGCGGCCCGACGATCCGCGGGTTCGCCCCCGGGTAGTAGGTGTCGTGCAGCTCCAGCGGCTCGAGCACCCGCTCGGCGACCTGATCCTCGTACGAGTCACCGGTGACGCGCTCGATGAGCAGACCGGCGATCGTGTAGCCCATGTTGTGGTAGTGCTGCCGCTCGCCCGGCGTGAACTCCGGCGGCTTCGACGTCGCCGAGCGGACCATGGCGCGCGGGTCGTGCACCTGGAAGCGGATCTCGTACGACTCCTCGACCGTGGTGGCGGGGAAGTCGGCGAGCGGGATGCCGTGCGTGTGGTTCAGGAGCTGCCGGACGGTGACGTTCTTGTACGCCGCCGGGATCAGGTCCGGGAGGTAGGAGCGGGCGGTGCGGTCGAGGTCCAGTAGGCCCTTTTCGGCCAGTTGCAGGGCGACCGCAGCCGTGAAGACCTTGGTCACGGAACCGGCGCGGAAACGGGCGGCCGGGTCGGCGGGCCGGTTGCTCCGCAGATCGTGCACACCTGAGCTGCCCCGCCACACACCCTCCTTGCCGCCGACCCGCACGAGGGCGGCTGTCGCGTCGGCGGTGGGGAGGCCCGCGATGGCGGCTTCGAGGGCGGGGTTCGGGGACTGCGCGGACACCGCGGAGGACACGGTGGCCGGGGCGGCCGGGGCGGCCGGGGCGGAGGCTGCGGCCGGGAGGGCCGATGGCCCCGCCACGACTCCCACGACGAGGACGGCGGCGGTCAGTAAACGGATACGGGGCATGGTCAACTCCGTTGGCGTGGGCCGGTGTTGTGAACGGCTCCATCCTCCGGACCAGTCGTTTCCCGCGGATCGCCCCGGTGGGCGGTTCCGGCGCGTCAGTTCCTCGCCGACGTGGGGGAGGGACCGGCCGGGCCGGCTCCCCCGGGCGGGGGATCACCGGCCGCGATCAGCCCCGTCTCGTACGCGCAGATCACGGCCTGGATCCGGTCCCGCAGCCCCAGCTTCGCCAGCACGTTGCCGACATGCGTCTTGACCGTGTGGTCGCTGACCACCAGCTCGGCGGCGATCTCGGCGTTCGACAGGCCCCGCGCGAGCAGCAGCAGCGTCTCCCGCTCCCGCCCCGTCAGCGCGTCGAGGCGGGGATCGGGCCGACGGGGCCGGGCGGCGGCGGGCCGTGTGTACTGCTCGACCAGACGCCGGGCCACGGACGGCGCGAGCAGCGAGTCGCCCCGGGCGACGACCCGTACGGCGTGCACGAGATCGTCCCGGCGTACGTCCTTGAGCAGGAAGCCGCTCGCGCCCGCGTGCAGCGCCTCGTAGACGTACTCGTCGGAGTCGAAGGTCGTGAGCATCACGGTCCGGCAGTCGCCCAGGGCGCTGATCGCGCGGCAGGCCTCGATCCCGTCCATGCGCGGCATCCTGATGTCCAGCAGCACCACGTCGGGCGCGTGCCGCCGCACCGCCTCGACCGCCTCGGCCCCGTCACCGGCCTCCGCGACGACCTCGATGTCCGGCTGGGCGTCCAGGATCATCGCGAAGCCGCTGCGCACCAGCTCCTGGTCATCGGCCACCACGACACGGATCGTCACCGCGCCACCTCCGCGGCGGCCGGTGCGGGTATCCGTACGCGCACCTCGAACCCCCGGCCGTCCGGGCCCGCCCCCACCACGGCGGTGCCACCGTGCACCGCGGCCCGCTCGCGGACACCGATGAGCCCGTGCCCACCGCCGCCGGACCCCGGCTGCGGCCCACGTCCGTCATCCGTCACTCGCACATCCAACTCGCTGTCTCCATAGGTGAGTCGCACGGTCACGGTACGGGCGTCCGCGTGCCGCAGGGTGTTGGTCAGGGCCTCCTGGACGACCCGGAAGACGGTCGCGCCGATCACGTCCGGCACCGGCCGGACGGCCCCCGCCGTCCCGTACACCACATCGAGACCACCACTGCGCACCCGTTCCAGGAGGCCGGGCAGCTCGGTGAGCCCCGGCTGCGGCGCGCGCGGAGCGGTGTCACGGCCGTCGCTCTCCTCAGCGCCCTCCCGCAGCACGCCCAGCATCCGGCGCAGCTGCGTCATGGCGTCCCGCCCGGTCGCGGAGATCGCGTCGAAGGCGGCCTCCGCCCGCTCGGGCGCGGCACGCACCGCCACCGGCCCGGCCTCCGCCTGCACGATCATCAGGCTCACCGCGTGGGAGAGGATGTCGTGCATCTCCCGTGCGATCCGGGCCCGTTCGCGGGCGGCGGCCTGCTCGGCCTCGACGCGGTTCGCCCGCTGACGGGCGTCGGTGAGCCGCCCGAGGACATAGGCGGCCGCGAACACGAAGGCGGAGAAGGTCAGTTCACGTGCGGACCGGGTGTTGAGCCACACCCCCACCGGCACCGCGACCAGCAGCACGCCCCCGGTGACGAGCCGTTTCCGCACGGGCGACAGCGCGGCAATCGTGTACACGACCACAAGCCCGGTGTACGGCAGCGGCTGCCCGGGCCCGTCCACGGACAGCCCGTACAGCGCGTTGGTGGCCAGCACCGCGAACAGCACGGCGACGGGAGCGCGCCGCCGCCAGACCAGGGGCAGCACGGTGAGTGTGCTCAGCCCGTACGCGCCCCAGGTCGCGGGCGGCAACCCGGCCGCACGCGGCACGACGAACGGCATGGTCATCGCGCACTGCACGAACAGCGCGATACCGACATCGACGACGAGCGGATTGGCCGCCGTCAGAGCCCGTCCCCGCTCCCACCACTGCCGTATGTTTCCGCGTATGCCCCCCACGCCTCCACACGGTAGCGGCCCGACGCGTCCATGAAGGAGCGGCTGTGAGCGGCACGGGTCAGTGCATCGGGCGCGCCAGTTCGCGGACTTCGAGGTACAGCTCCCGCTCGGCTTCGAGCCGGACGTTGAAGCCGTGGGTACCGCTGGGCGGAGAGGTGGCGAAGAACGATCCGTCGGCCACCTCCTGGGAAGCCAGCCGGTGGTCCGGGTCGTCGCTCCGCCCGCCGACGTCGAACGGGTCGGCCGTGGTGAAGTGCTCTCTGAAGAACTCGTCCATCGTGGCCGTGTCGTCCGGTAGCGGCTGACCCATGGGGTTCGTCGCCGTACCGGGAACGGCATGGACCTCGAGGATCTGGTCGTAGCTCGGCCAGCCGCTGATCGCGTGCGCGAGGTACAGCGGTCCGCCGTGTCCGAAGCACAGGTATTCCAGCTTGCCGTCGTCGGTCGCACGCGCGTCCACATCGAGCTGGGTGAACTGCACGCAGCGTTCGACGCGCACCTCTGTGTTCCGTGCGAGCGGTGGCGTTCCCTTCGCCCTGCGCTCGAAGTGGCCGCAGTAGATGCTTCCCGCGATGGAGGTCCGCCTCGGGCCGCTCCCGGCCGGATCGAGCTCGGCCATGGGGAAGTGGACGGGGTCGAACGTGTCGTACGGCTCCTCGGGGAACGCGTGGCTGTGCGATCGAAGCGCCTCATGCACGTCCTCGTCCAGCCCCACTTCGAGCAGCACCTGGTAGTTGTGCGGGGTGTCGAACATCGGCAGATGCGAAAAGTAGGTCACCTCGTGACCGAACACCAGCATTCCGTGACCGCCGGTCGTGTCGGGGCTGGGGGGATCGTGATGATCACCGTTCCCATGATGGTCACTCATGGTTACTCCCTTGCGGGGTAGGGCGAGCGAGGAGGGGTGTACGACTCCCCGCCTTCTCACCTTCCAGTATCCGGCGGCGCGGACCCGGCCGCTCGCCACGACCTAGCTCTTCCCGCCCTCGGGCGCCCCCTCCGTGCCGTACAGCCTGGCCGACGCCTCCACATGAGCCAGGCGGCGCAGTGCGCTGAACACCGCCTCGCCCAGGACGGTGCCGATGACCACGCCCTCCACCATGTCCTCGACCGCGACCCGCCGGTCCACGTACGCGAGGTCGGCCTGGGCGACCTGCTCGGCGGCTTCGGCGTAGGTGTCGAGGAGTTCGGCGAAGGTTCCGTGGCCCAGCCGGGTCAGGGCGGCCAGGGCTCTGGAGAGGTCGGTGGCGGCGGGGTTCGACTCGTGGGTGCGCCAGCCGCGCCGGGCGACGAGGTCGGCCACGGCGGCGCGGGCGGCCGTCGATTCGTCGTCGTCGTGGTCGGCGGCCGTGCCGCCCACGCGGTCCGCTGCCGCGCCGAGCACCTTGTGCAGCGGGCGTTCCGGGTCGTCGACGGCCGCCAGTACGTCCGCGATCTCCGCCACCTTCATGCCGCCGACGTCGAGCAGGGCCCGGATCAGCCGGAGCCGGCGTTCGTGTGCCTCCTCGTAGCTCGCCTGGTTACGGCTGGTCAGCTCGCCCGCGGGGAGCAGTCCTTCACGGACGTAGTACTTGATCGTCGGCACCGGCACCCCGGTCTTCCGGCTCAACTCTCCGATGCGCAATGCCGGTTCACTCCCTGTTTTTCGTTTCGTCCGTCGCGCCGGCCCTTGCCGACCTGGCGCCAATGATAGATAGTTCAGCTATCTGATAGCGGATAGTGCCGCTATCCATTCATGGGGAGGGGTGGGCAAGGTGTTGTCCTTACGTACGTCCTGGCATCGGCCACTGGTGGTGTTCTCGGCCGCGATGGCGGTCCTGGCGGTGGTGTCCGCGGTGGGGGTCCTCGTCGACGACCGCGTCCTCGTGGGGGCGCCGATCTGGGCCAAGCCGTTCAAGTTCGCGGTCTCGTTCGTGGCGTACTGCCTCTCGCTCGCCTGGATGCTGGCGCTTCTCCCCGACCGGCGGCGCGTGGGCTGGTGGGCGGGGACCGTCGTCGCGCTGGCCAGCCTCGTCGAGATGGTGATCATCACCGGGCAGGTCGTCCGCGGAAAGCGCAGCCACTTCAACCACGCGACACCGTTCGACGAGGCCCTGTTCAACGCGATGGCCGTCACGGTCGTCATCCTGTGGGCCGGCACGCTCGTCGTGGCCGTGCTGCTGCTCCGGGCCCGCATCGCTGACCGGGCGTCCGCCTGGGCCGTCCGCTGCGGAATCCTCCTGGCGCTGGCCGGGGCCGCCGTCGGCTTCCTGATGACCCAGCCGGCGCCCGGGCAGCAGCGCGGCGTCTCCAAGGTGGTCGGCGCGCACAGCGTGGGCGTGCCGGACGGGGGCCCCTCGATGCCGCTGACCGGTTGGTCCACCACCGGCGGCGATCTGCGGATCCCGCACTTCTTCGGCATGCACGCGCTCCAACTCCTGCCGCTGCTGGTCATGGTGCTGAGTCTCCTGGCCCCGCGTTTCGCCCGGCTGGCCGACGACCGGGTGCGGCTGCGCCTCGTCCTGGTCGCCTCGGGGGCGTACGCCGCCCTCTTCGCGCTGGTCCTCTGGCAGGCGCTGCGCGGCCAGTCGCTGATCCGTCCGGACGGGGCGACGCTGGGGGCGACCGGCCTGATTCTGATCACCGTCGCTCTCGGGGTGTGCGGGGCCTTGCGGACGGGCCGGACCTCGGTCGCGACAACTGCTCTCGTCTCGAAGAACCTCGTGCCATGACCGGCTTCCTCTTCGAACTGTCCTTCCTGCTGGCCGCACCCGTCTGGCTGCTCATGATCTTCGCGCCGGCGTGGGGGCCGACCGCCCGCATCGCCGGGTCACCGCTGACCGTCGTCCCTGTCCTGATCGTCTATCTCGCGCTCGCGGTCCCGGTGTTCCCCGAGCTGTGGAGCGCGGTCAGCAGCCCGGACCTCGGCACCTTCCGCGAGCTGACGGCTCTCCCGGACGGGGCGGGGGCCGTCTGGGCGCAGGTCATCGCCTGGGATCTGCTGATCGGGCAGTGGATGTACCGGGAGGGCAGGCGGCTGGAGATCTCCGCCCTGTTGATGGGGCCGTTGCTGGTGCTCACGGTTCTGCTGTCGCCGTTCGGGTTTCTGGCTTTTCTGGGGGTGCGGGCGGTGAGGGAGCGGCGGCCGGGCCAAGTCCCTTGAGCGGCGGGCCGGTTCCGGGTCAGGCGCGGAGATAGGCCAGTACCGCCAGTACGCGGCGGTGGTCGTCGGGGGCCGATGGGGGGAGGTCGAGCTTCTGGAGGATGCTTGCGATGTGCTTGGCGACGGCGGCGTCCGTGACGACCAGGCGGCGGGCTATGGCCGCGTTGGAGCGGCCCTCGGCCATGAGGGCGAGGACCTCGCGTTCGCGGGGTGTGAGCCGGTCCAGTGGGTCGCGGCGGCGGGCGAGGAGCTGGCGTACGACTTCGGGGTCGACGACGGTCGCCCCGGCGGCCACGCGGGTGACGGCGTCGGCGAACTCCTCGACGTCGCCGATGCGTTCCTTGAGGAGGTAGCCCGTTCCGACGCCGGCGCGACGGTCGTCCAGGAGCTCGTCGGCGAAGGTCTGCTCCACGTACTGGCTGAGGACGAGGACCGCCAGGCCGGGCTGCTCGGCCTGGATCAGGCGGGCCGCGCGCAGTCCTTCGTCCGTCTGGCCGGGCGGCATCCGGACGTCGGTGATCACCAGGTCCGGCCGGTGTTCCCGGGCGGCGGCGAGCAGCGCGGGGCCGTCGCCCACGGAGGCGAGGACCCGGTGGCCGAAGCGCTCGAGCAGATGGACGAGGCCTTCGCGCAGGAGGACGGCATCCTCCGCGATGACTATGCGGAGGGACTGCCACACGGGATCTCCGCCCTGAGGAGTGTGGGCCCGCCGGGCGGGCTGGACAGGAGCATTCTGCCGTCGGCCGCGGCGATGCGGTCGGCGAGGCCGACGAGGCCCGTACCGCGGGCGGGGTCGGCGTCGCCGGAGCCGTTGTCCTCGATGTCGAGGCGGAGCACACCGCCGTGGCAGCGGGCGGTGACACGGCAGCGGTCGGCGCCGCTGTGCCGGGCGATGTTGGTGAGAGCCTCGGCGGTGACGTAGTACGCCGTCTGCTCGACGGTGGCCGGCAGGCGGCCGCGGAGGTCGAGGTCGAGGTCCGTGGGGACCGGGCAGCGTCCGGCGATGTCCCGTGCGGCGGCGGGCAGTCCGCGTTCCGTCAGGATCTGCGGATGGATGCCCCGGATCAGTTCACGCAGCTCGGTGAGCGCCTCCTTGGCGAGGGCGTGGGCCTCGCCGACCTCCTTCGCCGCCGCGCTGCCGGGCGGCAGATCGAGGCCGGCGAGGCCCAGTTTCATGGTGAGGGCGACGAGACGCTGCTGGGCACCGTCGTGCAGATCGCGTTCGATGCGGCGGCGTTCGGTCTCGAAGGCGTCGACGAGGCGGGCCCGGGACCGTACGACCTCGCGCAGTTCGCGGTCCTTCGGGAAGAGCACGGCACGGGCCACGGCGGCGCGGACGCCGGCCCACGCGGCGACGGGGTACGCGGCTACGGGCAGCAGCAGCGCGCCCGCGACGGGGCCGGCCACGGTCTGCCAGGGCGTTGCGGTGGGCTGGAAGGGCGCGAGGAGGAGGAAGCCCGGGATGCCGAGCGAGACCAGGACGACGCCGAGGTCCATCCAGCCGACGGCCAGGACCGACACGACGCCGTAGCCGACGGCCCGTGGGCCGCCGCCCGGAGACTGCGGCCGTTCGCCGCGGTCCACGAGGGAGAGGCGGCGCCGCTCCAGGGGACCCGCGAGGGCGGCGGCGAAGGCCACCACGGCCCCCGCGCACAGCACCCTGGCGATCGTGCCGAGGGGCGCGCCGAACAGTCCGCCGACAGCGATGTACGCGCCGGTCGCGAACATCCCGCCGGACAGCAGGTATCCCAGCGCGCGCCACGGCCAGGCGGTGCGCAGGAACCCCAACGGGCTGCGGGTGAGAGCCTCCAGGACGGTTCGGGGGGTGGTCACGCGGTCGACCGTAGCGGCGCTGGGCGGCCAGGGCAGTAGTGCCAGGTGGAGTATCGGCTCTCGCCCGGGCGGCAATGTGCCGGGCGGTGCGGCTGTCGTTGCCTTGAAGGCATGACCACGACCAACACGACCACGAGGCACGGCACTTCGGCCGTGCCGCCCGTCCGGCTCCAATCGCTGACCAAGCGCTACGGCACCGGCGAGCGCGCCGTCACCGCGCTCGACGACGTGACCCTCGACTTCGCGGCCGGGACGATGACGGCCGTCATGGGCCCCTCCGGTTCCGGCAAGTCCACCTTGCTGCACTGCGCGGCGGGCATCGACCGGCCGAGCGCCGGGGAGGTGCTGATCGACGGTACGGAACTGGGCGGGCTGGACGAGAACGCGCTGACAGTGCTGCGCCGGGAACGGGTGGGGTTCGTCTTCCAGGCGTTCAACCTGGTGTCGGCCCTGACCGCCGCGCAGAACGTCGAACTGCCCCTGCGGCTGGCGGGGTCACGCCCGGCCGCGGACGAGGTGCGGGCGGCCCTCGCCGCGGTCGGGCTCGCGGACCGTCAGGGACACCGGCCGAGCGAACTGTCCGGGGGCCAGCAGCAGCGCGTCGCGATCGCACGGGCGATGATCGCGCGGCCCGCCGTCCTCTTCGCCGACGAGCCGACCGGCGCGCTGGACAGCGGTGCCTCGCGGGTCGTGCTGCGGCTGCTGCGCGACCTGGTGGACGGCCGCGGACAGACGGTCGTGATGGTGACGCACGACCCGGCCGCCGCGGCGTACGCGGACCGGGTGCTGCTGCTGGCCGACGGCCGGCTCGCGGACGAACTGCCGGGCGCCGAGGGCGCCGAGGCCATCGCGGCGCGGACCGCCGCCCTGGAGGTACGGCCGTGATCAGTCTGGCGACGGCGAGGGAGAGGTGGACCTCCTTCCTGGGGTCCTTCGTGGCCGTGGCGCTGGGCGTCGCGGTCGTCACCATGAGCGCGCTGGTCCTGCTGTCGGACGGCACGGGTGTGCCGAGGCGGCTCGCGGGGGCGCCGGTGCTGGTACAGAGCCCGGCGGGGGAGCCGACCGGCGGAGTGTTCACGGAGAACCCGCCGTGGGCACCGGGGCGCGCCGAAGAGCTGCGGCGCAAGCTCGCCGAACTCCCGGGAGTGGCCGCCGCGGTGGCCGACCGGTCCTTCTACGCGCAGACGCCGGGCAGCGAGCAGCGCAAGGGGGAGCGTCAGGGCCACCCCTGGTCGGCCGCGGCGCTCGCCACGTACGCACTGAGCGCGGGCCGGCCGCCGGCCACGGCGGGCGAGATCGTTCTGGACGCGTCCCTCGGGCACGGGCCGGGTGAGCGGGTCACGGTGCTGACGGCGCGCGGGCCGCGGCGCTTCTCGGTGTCCGGGACGATGGACGGCCCCGGCTACTACGTCACCGACCGGAGCGCCGCCGAACTGGCCGGCGGAGTACGGGCCATCGGCCTGGTCCTCGAGCCCGGCACCGACGCCACCCGGGTCGGGGACACCGCGCGGCGGATCGTCGGCGGCGACGGCACGGTCCTGACCGGTGCCGCCCGTGACGCGCTCGCCCCGCGGCAGGACGAGATGACCCGCTGGATCGGCGGCCAGGTGCTCACCGCCATGGCGCTGCTCTCCGCCTTCGTCACGGTCTTCAACGTGTCCTCGACGTTCGCGTTCGCCGTCGCCCAGCGGCGCCGTGAGTTCGGCCTGCTGCGCACGATCGGCGCCACACCGAGGCAGGTGCGGCGGCTGGTGTACGGGGAGGCCCTGGTGGTGGGGGTCGCCGGCGCCGGGGCGGGGGCGGTCGAGGGAGTGGCGCTCGCGCCCGCGATGACCGGGCTGCTGATCGACGCGGGCTTCCAGCCGGCGGGGTTCGAGGTGAGCATCCGCTGGTGGGTACCGGCCGCCGCCTGGGCCCTGGGCGTGGCGGTGGCGCTCGCCGGGGCGGGGGCCGCCTCGCGACGGGCGTCCCGGGTGAAGCCGCTGGAGGCGATGCGGGAGGCGGCGGTGGACAGCCGGCCGATGACCCGCCGCCGGTGGATCACCGGACTGGCGGCCACGGGCCTGGGCGCGGTCTGCTCCGTGGGTACGGCCTTCGCGGGGGCCGACGCCATGGTGCTGCTGGCCCTGGGCGCGGCCATGGGCCTGACGGCCGGGCTGACCCTCCTCCTGCCAGTGCTGGCCGGGCCCCTGACCGGGGTGCTGACCCGGCCGCTCGCCCGACGCCCCGGTGCGACCGCCGTGCTCGTACGCGAGAACATGACCACCGCCGTGCGCCGCACGTCCGCCGCGATCGCCCCGGTGCTGGCGACCGTCGCCTTCGCCGTGCTGATCACCAGCGCCGTGCAGACCACCCAGAGCGCCGACACCACCCGGCAGGCGGCGGCCGTACGGGCCGAGGCGGCGGTCGTGCCCCGGGGGACACCGGGTCTGTCGGACGCCGCGGCCGCCCGGGTCGAGGGCACGGCGCCGCTGTCGACGACGGTCTACGGCGGCGAGGGCAGGGCGGCCCTGTCGGCGGCCGGGGTGTCGCCCGGCTTCGAGCAGGCGTACAGGGTGCGGGCCCCTCGCGGGAACACGGTCGTCGTCACGTCCGCGGTGGCCGCCGCGCACGGCTGGGGAGAGGGCCGTACCGCCGTACTCACCTTCGAGGACGGCCGTGTCGGGCGCCTGCGGGTGACCGCCGTGGTGGACGACTCGATGCCGTACCAGGTCTTCCTGCCGCGCGAACTGGTACGCGCCCACGACCCGTCGGCACTGGCGGACGTCGCCTACCGCACGGGTCCCACTCCCGCCCCGCTCCCCGCCGGGCTCGGCGCCGAGGAGGTGTCGGTGGCGGTGTACGCGGCCTCGGACGACGCCGAGGAGGACCGGCTGGTGTGGCGCTTCACGCTGATCCTCGTCACGATCACGGCGGGCTACACCATGATCGCCGTGGCCTCCACCCTGCTGGCGGCCACCGCCGGCCGGACCCGGGACTTCCGTGTGCTGCGCCTGTCGGGTGCGACACCGCGCCAGGTACTGCTGACGCTCGCGGCCGAGACGTGCTGCGTCGTCACCCTGGGCGCCGCCCTGGGCCTGGTGGTGGCCGCCCCCGCCCTGTTCGGCATCGCCCACGGCCTGCGCGAGGAACTGGGCCTGCCGGTCGAACCGGCGGTGGCCTGGCCCTGGGTCGTGGGCGTGATCACCGGCTGCCTGCTGGTCGCCACGGCGGCCACCGTCCTCCCGGCCCGGGCCGCCCTGCGGCGGATGCGGCGCGCGTGACGGCCCGGGTCCCGGCCGTGGGGTCAGCGGCCGACGGCCGGGCGGAAGGCGTCGCGCACGCCCGACTTGGATGTGGAGACGAACTGGTCGCCCGGACCGAGGTCGTACATGCCGTAGGACGTGTAGCGCAGGACGCTCGGGCAGCTGCCGCCGCCGATCTGGACCGAGCGGGGGTCGAGGCGCTTTCCGGTGCGGAGTTCGTAGATCTTCAGGGGGATCTTGACCTTGTAGAAGGTCACTTGGTGGGGCAGGTACGCGGACTTCTTGTTCTCGTAGCGACAGGTCTGAACGGCGGTCCCGTTCTCCGCCTCGTCCGCGCAGACCACGACGGCGGCCTTGGCGGGGTCGCCGGTGCGCCAGGAGCCGGGGAGCCGGTCGGTGTACTCGGTGTCGCCGAGGAACAGCGCGCGGCCGGAGCCCTTGCGGTACGGCGGGGCTCCGCTGTACTTCGCGGGCTCGGAACAGTAGCCGGAGCTCGCGTCGTAGGAGTCCTCCACCAGGCCGCGCACGTGGTCCAGTTCGATGGCGAGCGTCGCCTCGCGCACGCCGTCGCGGGCCTCGCCGGTGCGGGCGTCGTCCGGGTACGTGTCGAGGAGTCGCTGGTAGTGCGTCCGTGCCTGCCGCCAGGCGTCCTCGGTCATCAGGTGGTCGCCGCAGCCCACCAGGGCGGCCGGTTCCGTGCGTGCCGCGGTGCCGGCGGAGCGGTCCAGGACGTCGTGGCTGGGGCCGCGGTCGCGGAGCCAGGCGGTGAGGGCGGCGGTGTCGCAGGAGTCGTCGGTGGGCAGGCCTTCGAGGAAGGTGTCCAGGGCCGTCCTGACGGTCTGCTCGTTGCCGGGCTCGTTCAGGACGCCGGCGAGCGTGCCGAAGCCTCGCCCGAGGTCCTCGGTGCTGCCCCTGCGCGCGGCGCGGGCCAGGGTGGCCGCCGCCCCCTCCAGCCGGTGGCACGCCTCCACCACCGCGTCGCCGGGTTCCACCACCGGCGCGCCCGCCAGGCGGTGGCCCCACCCCACCTCGCCCTGCGCGGCCACGGCCGCCTCGCAGTCGCCGCCCTCGCGGGCCTCGGTCACGCGGTTCTCGATGCCGTACGCGTCGATACGGAGCAGGGAGGCGGTCAGGACGACCGCGAAGGTGAGGGCAAGCGTCCCGGCGCGCTGCCCGCGCCGTACTGCCTGCTCCGGGCGGCGGCGGGCCAGGAACCAGCCGTGGGCGATGCAGGCCGCCCACCACAGGAGCAGCAGGATCTCGTACCGGGTGTCGGCGGTCTTCGCGGTGAGGTCGATGAGCACGACCGTGCCGATCACGGCGATCGCCGTCAACCGCCGTCGGCGCAGCAGCAGATAGCCGAGGCCGAGCAGCGTGGCGTTGCCGAGGGCCACCGCCGACGGGTCGGACGGGGCCGGGGGCCGCGGCGGCTCGGGCGGCTCCGGCGGCAGGGGCGGGCCGGGTGCGTACGCCGGGTACGTCATGCGGGGATCACCCCCGAGGCCGGGCCGCGTGCGGAGAAGTAGTCGTGACCCGACGGGCCGCTCACCATCCACAGGGCCGCCACGTCCAGGCCCGCGATCACGAACGCGGGGAGACTCGGCACCCCGCCCACCAGCGAACCGAGGAAGGCGACGATCATCGACAGGGCCACGAACGACAGGCACACGATGAGCACCACCCGTACCCAGTAGCGCCGCTTGCGCGCCAGTACGACGCAGGCGACCTGGAGTGCTGCCACCCCCCAGAGGAACAGCGCCACGCACCAGGCCATCGCCATCGGCATGAGGAGGTCCTGCCCGTGCTCCAGCTTGCTCCGGTTCTCGTCGATGAGCGCCCAGCCGCCGAACAGGTAGCCCAGCGCATGCCCGCAGACCATCACCAGAGCCAGGATGACGGCCCCGGGCATGCGCACCTTCGGAGAGTCCTGCATCGCGATCACCTCACGCCTTCGTCGTCCGGCAGGTCGTAGACCCGCGCCCAGTCCACTTCGTAGACGGCGCTCTGCAGGCCGTCCCCGTGGAAGTTGTCGAGCTGGATGGTCTGGTGCATCGACGGGGCGCACTGGATGCAGTCGCGGTCCTCGTTCGCGCCGCCGGAGAAGCGGAACCACTCCTCGCCGTCGAGGAAGCCGCGCAGGTGGTCCGGGGTCCACTCGACGGCCACGTTGTGCCACTGCGACAGGTCCACACCGCACTGCCGCGCGTGCTCCTGCTGGACGGGCACGCCCTCCGGGTGCGGGTAGTGCAGGAACGCCTCCGCGCAGTCCTCGCCGGGGGCACCGTTCTCCAGGAAGTCGTACTCGCCGTCCTCGGGGTGCTCGTCGGAGTCCGGCCAAAGGATCAGCAGCGGGTGGTACGTCCGGCCGTTGTCGGGGGCGGTGGCCCGGGAGCGCACGCGGGCCTCCCAGCGGCCGTAGCGCTGCCCGTACTGCGAGGCGAGCCAGCCGGTGTCGCCGTCCGTCTCACCGGTCATACGCAGGATGCCGCCGACGACCCGGGTGTTGGCGTCGCAGCGGCGGCCGTTGCCGCCGTGGCCGGGCCAGCAAGCGCCGGGGCCGCCGCCCGCCAGGCGCCACTTGGCGCGGTCGGGCAGGGCCGGGGCGGCGTCGGAGCCGTAGCCGAACTCGTCCGACCACGCGGGGAGCGGGTCTCCCCAGCCGTACCGCTCCGCCGCGGTTCGCGCGGGGGCGGGTGCCGTGAGTGTCAGCGCGAGGACCGCCGCCCCGAGCCCCACGGCGAGATGCCGATGTCGTCCGTACATGACTCTCCTTCTCGTGGATGCGCGGCGGGCCCGAGCCCTCCCCTCGCGGGGCTCGGACCGCGCCGTGGCCCACCAGAAGTCGACCGCCGTACGGGGTTGTTCGGCAGGCCCTCTACCCGCACCGAACAACCCGGGGGCGCACGCCGCGCCGAGTGGCCTGGAGGAAGCGTGAGAAAAGAGTGAACTCCGCTGTCCCGCCCGCCGATTCGGCCGAAGGTCGAGGGAGGGCGTCGAGGGGGAGGGGGCGGGCACGTGCCGGGACAAGCAGGGCCGGGTCGCGCTGAGGGCGAGCTGGATCCGGCGGCCGGACCGGTACCGCGGTTCGCCGCCGGGCTGCGCGCGCTGCGGGAGTCCGCGGGCAGGCCGACGTACCGGGAGATGGCCCGACTGGCGCGGTACGGAGTGACCACCCTGTCGCAGGCGGCGGCGGGCAAGCAGCTGCCCACCCGGGCGGTGACGCTCGCCTATGTGAAGGCCTGCGGCGGCGACCTCGCCGAGTGGGAGCGGCGCTGGCGCGAGGCGTCGGACGAGCTGGCGGCCGAGGCCGCCGCCGACGAGACCGCCCGGCCGCCCTACCGGGGCCTGACCCGGTTCGAACCGGGCGACGCCGAGCTGTTCTTCGGCCGCGACCAACTCGTGGAGCGGCTCACCGAGCTGAACCGCAAGCACCGCTTCACCGCCGTCTTCGGCCCCTCCGGCAGCGGCAAGTCCTCCCTGCTGCGCGCCGGCCTGATCCCCCGGCTGCGGGCGGTTTCCGAGGACGAGGCGCCGCCCGCGGCCGTACGGATCCTCACCCCCGGCGCGGATCCGCTGCACACGCACGCCGACCGGCTGACGCCCGTTCCCGGCACGGACGCCGACACCTGGCTGATCGTCGACCAGTTCGAGGAGCTGTACACGCTCGGCGCCGACCCGGCCGGCCGGGACGCCTTCATCGACCGCCTCGTCGCCGCCACCGACGCCGACAGCCGGCTGCGGGTCGTCATCGCGGTGCGGGCCGACTTCCTCGGCCGCTGCGCCGAACACCCCGTCCTCACCGCCGCGTTGCAGGACGCCACCCTGCTCGCCGGGCCGATGAGCCGTACGGAACTGCGCGAGGCCATCGTCCGTCCGGCGGCCGCGGCCGGCCTGATCGTGGAACGCGCCCTGACCGACCGCCTCCTGGACGAGGTCGAGGACGCCCCGGGCGGGCTGCCGCTGATGTCGCACGCCCTGCTGGAGACCTGGCGCCACCGCGGCGGCCGTGCCCTGACCGAGACCGCGTACGAGGCGGCCGGCGGACTGCGCGGCGCCGTCGTACGGACGGCCGAGGAGGTGTACGGCGAACTCACCCCTGCTCAGGCCGGGTTGGCTCGCCGCGTCCTGCTGCGGCTGGTCGCTCCCGGCGACGGGACACCCGACACGCGTCGTCCCACCGACCGCGCGGAGCTCGACTTCGGCAGTCCGGCCGACACCCGAGTGGTCCTGGAGCGCCTGGCCCGGGCCCGGCTCGTCACCTTCGACGACGGCACCGTCGACCTCGCCCACGAGGCCCTGATCACCGCCTGGCCCCGCCTGCGCGCCTGGATCGACGCCGAACGCGACCGGCTGCGCGTCCACCGCGCACTCTCCGAGGCCGCCCGCACCTGGCAGAGACTCGGGCAGGAGAACGCCGCGCTCTACGCCGGCTCCCGGCTGAGCGCCGCCCGCGACGCCTTCCCGCACGACACCACCACTGACGAACTCACGCCGCTGGAACGGCGGTTCCTCACCACGTCACTGGGCCGCCGGCACCGCGCCGCACTGCTCCGCCGCACGGTCGTGGCCGTACTCGCCGCGCTCGCCCTGCTGGCCACCGGCACCGCCGTCGTCGCCCTCCAGGCCCGTGCCACCGCGCAGGCCGAACGGGACGACGCCGTCTTCGGCCGGCTCACCGCCGAGGCCGACCGGGTCCGCGAGACCCACGCCGGGCTGGCGGCCCGGCTCGATGTCGCCGCGTACCGCATGCGTTCCACCCCGGACCTCAGGACCCGGCTGGCCTCGGACGCGGGCCGGGTGCTGCCCACCCGGCTGCCCGGGCACGAGGGGGCCGGCAGCTCCGTGGCGTACGCGCCCGACGGCCGCACCCTCGCGAGCGGCGGCCACGACGGCACGGTCCGGCTGTGGGACACCACCACGGGGAGAGCGCTGGGCGAACCCCTCCGACTCGGCACGGCCCGGGTCAGCGCGGTCGCCTTCGCACCGGCCGACCGGAACCTGCTGGCGGCCACCGGGGACGGCGGCGCCGTCCGCCTGTGGGACGTACGCGACCGGAAGCGGCCCCGCGCCCTCGGCGGCCCGCTGGTGAGCCACGACGAGGACAACGTCGTCTCCGTCGCCTTCGCCCCCGACGGACGGACACTGGCCACCGCCGGCGACGACGGGACCGTACGGCTGTGGAACCTGACCGACCCGGCGCACCCCGCACCGCTCGGCAAGCCCGCCGAGGCCGACGGGTCGGACGACGGGAGCGTCCGCGCGGTCGCGTTCGCGCCGGTGGGCCGCACCCTGGCCACGGCCGGCTACGACGGCACCGTACGGATGTGGCGCTACGGCGAGGCCGACGGCATCGCCCCGCTGGGCAAGCCCCTGCGCGCCCACACCGCCCCCGTCTGGACGCTGGCCTTCTCACCCGACGGCCGGACGCTGGCCACCGCCGGCTTCGACGAGACCGTACGGCTGTGGGACGCGTCCGGCCCGGGCCGCCTCGAACCGCTGGGCGAACCGCTCACCGCGCACACCGCGCCCGTCATGTCGGTCGCGTTCAGCCCCGACGGCGAGACCCTGGCGAGCGCGGGCGAGGACGACGCGCCCGTCCTGTGGAACGTCACCAACCCCGCCTACCCGCAGCAGCTCGGGGAGCCGCTGACCGGCCACACGGAGGCCGTGTGGGAGGTGGCCTTCAGCCGCGACGGCCGTACCCTCGCCAGCACCGGCGCCGACGGCGGCGTCCTGCTCTGGCACCGGCCGCCGAGCGTCCTCACCGACTTCACCAACCCGGTGACCGCCCTCGCCTTCAGCCCCGACCGCCGGCTCCTTGCCGCAGCGAGCACCGACGACGGGCTGATCCGCCTGTGGGACGTACGCCGCCCGGACCGCCCGCGCCGGCTGCCCCGGCCGCTCGGCCACGAGGACCGTGTGCTGGCCCTGGCGTTCGCCCCGGACGGCCGCACGGTGGTCAGCGGCTGCGCGGACGGCACCGTACGCCTGTGGGACGTCTCCGCGCCCGACCGCCCCGCGCCCCTCGGAGCACCCCTGCCCGCACACGACGGCGGCACACCGGCCGTGGCCTTCGCGCCGGACGGCCGCACGCTGGCCACCGGCGGCGAGGACGACAAGGTGCGGCTGTGGGACGTCCGGCGAGCGGACCGCGTCCGGCCGCTCGGCGCACCGCTGCGCGGCCACCAGGACACCGTCACCTCCGTGGCCTTCGCACGCGGCGGCCGTCTCCTGGCCACCGCCTCCGAGGACTCCACAGCGCGCCTGTGGCACGTGGGCGCCGGAACACGGGCACGCCCCGCGGGCGAGGCCCTCCGAGGACACGAAGAGGAGGTCAACGCGGTGGCGTTCGCCCCGGACGGGAAGACGCTGGCGACGGGCAGCGACGACCGGACGGTGCGGCTGTGGGACGTGGGGAAGGAGGAACAGGCGGATCACGCAAGCCCGCTGGGAGACGCGCTGACCGGACACCGCGGGGAGGTCCGGGCCCTGGCGTTCGCCCCGGACGGGAAGACGCTGGCGACCGGCGGCGGCGACCACGCGGTCCGGCTGTGGGACGTGGCCGACCCGGCCCGTGCCGAGCCCCTCGGCCAGGAACTCACCGGTCATCTCGACACCGTCACCACCGTCGCGTTCAGCCCCCGCGGCGACGCCCTCGCCTCCGCGGGCTACGACCTGACGGCCCGGGTGTGGACCCTGGACGCGGACCGCGCGGCCGGCTACGCCTGTGACCGCACGGCCGGCGTCCTCACCCGTGCCGACTGGGAGGAACGCCTCCCGCGACTCGGGTACCGGGAGGTGTGTGAGGGGCGCTAAAGCTTGCTGAACTTCAGCACGGCACCGTCCTCGTTGTGCGCGACGACGGTGATCTTCAGGTCGTCGCCGAACTGGGCGACCCCTCCCTGACCGCCGAGGTTCATGACGCTGCCGGGCGTCCGGAAGGTGACGGAGTTCCCCACGGTGATGTGCAGGTCCACGCCGTTCGCCGTGAGGTCGGCCTCGGAGGTCACGAGGATCTCGCACGTGCCGTCCGAGCAGGCGGAGAGGTTCTTGCCGTCCGCCGGCTCGGGCAGCGGGCCGCTGGGGTCGGGCGCGGGAGAGTCCGTATCGCCGGACCCCTCGCCGGGCTTCCAGCCCGGGGCGCACTGCTCGGCCTTCCGGTACGCGGCCGCGAGCCGCGGATCCTTCTCGGTGAGCTCGGGCAGGTCCGGCTTCGGCGGGGTGAGGGACTGGACGAGCTTGTCGACGTCCGCGGCACTGCCCTCGGCCTCGTCGAGGCCCACAGCCGGTGACACCCCGTCGAGTTCGGACACGACATCCTTCAGCTTCTTCTGCCAGGCGTCGAGCAGCCGGTCGGCCGCGGTAACGCCCGACGGGCCGAGGCCCTCCAGTTCGCTCTCCACCGTCCTCACCTCCGACGGTGTCCTGACGACGTAGCTGAGGGCCTGGGCCTGGGCGGACAGTCCGGCCTCGTCCGGGTCCCGGATCTCCTTCATTTCCGCGGCGCTCTCCGCCCGAAGCTCCTCGACCGCGACCGTCGACGCACACATGTCGCCGGTCCACCGCACGAGTTCCCCGGACGGCGGCCGGGTCTGCGCAGGCTTCGCCGACTCACTCGCCGACGCGTCGGTCTTCTCGCCCGTCCCCCCGCCGCAGCCGCCCAGAGCCAGTACCACTCCGGCGGCCGCCACGGCGACGACGCTCCCCCTCGTGCCCATCCAACGACCCCTCTCCGTGCCCTGATCCCGGCTTCGCAGGCCGGGTGCTCCAGTTCAACGAGACACGGATTTGTTCGGCCACCCGCTCCGCAACCTTGAACAACGTCGCGGCCTCGCATGGGGTTCAGGGCTTGTCCGGCGGTGTCCACGCCGCCACCAGGTCCAGGAGGCCCGGGAAGCGGGTGTCGAGGTCGGTGACGCGGACGTGGCTGCGGCGTTCCAGGCCGTACTGGCGCTGGCGGGTGATGCCGGCCTCGCGCAGGGCCTTGAAGTGGTGGGTGAGGGAGGACTTGGGGCGGTCCAGGCCGAACCAGCCGCACGAGTGGTCGAACGCCTCCGACTCCAGCAGGAGCTTGCGCACGATCCGCAGACGCAGCGGGTCGCTCAGCGCGCCCAGCACCGTCTCCAGACGCAGCTCCTCCACCGCCGGTTCGGGCAGCGGCTCCGGCAGCCCCTCCGGCTCCGTCGCGGACATGGGCAGCTCCCTGTCATCCGAATCGCTTGTACGAGTTTCATCGTACTGCATGCTAAGTTCGAGAAAACTCGTACTGAGCCCGCCGGAAGGACCAACCATGTCGGAACGTCAGGCCGCGACCCGTACCCCCACCTGGTGGGTGTGGCTGGCGGCGTGGCCGGTCACCGCCGTCTTCGTGCTGTCCAACGCGGCGACCCCGCTCTATGTGCTGTGGCAGCGCGACATCGGGTTCTCCAAGGGCACCCTGACCGTCGTCTTCGCGTTCTACATCGTCGGGCTGCTCGGCTCGCTGCTCGTCTCGGGCGTGGTCTCCGACCGGCTGGGGCGGGTGCCCGTACTGCTGCCCGCCCTCGCCCTGGCGCTCGCCGCCTGCGCGATCTTCGCGACGGCCACGACGGTGATCGCGCTGGTCATCGCCCGGCTGTTCACCGGCATCGCCGTCGGTGCCGTCGTCTCCGCCGGCATGGCCGCCGTGAGCGACGTCGCCGGCCCGGAGCGCAAGCGGCTGGCCGCGCTACTGGCCTCCTGCGCGATGGTCTTCGGGGCCGGGCTGGGCCCGCTGCTCGCCGGCCTGCTCTCCGAGACGCTGCCGGCGCCCACCGTGACCGTCTTCGCCGTTGAGGCGGTCCTGCTGGTCACGGCCGTCCTCGCCGTGCTGCGGATGCCCGTACGCCGTCCCGCCGCACCCGGGAAGGGTGCCTGGGTGCGCGTGCCCGGCGTACCGCATGGCAACGGCATCCATCTCGCCCTGGGCGTCGCGGTGTTCGCACCCGGCATCACCGCCACGTCCTTCGTGCTGTCCCTCGGCCCCACCCTGCTGACCGAACTGCTCGGCACCACCAGCCGGATCGTGGCCGGAGTCATGGCGTTCGCGATGTTCCTCGCCGCCACCGGCGTCCAGTTCGCCGTGCGGAAGCTGCCCCGGCACACCGTCCTGACCGCCGGTGCGATCAGCACCACCCTGAGCATGGCCGCGCTGATCGTCGCCGTGCGCTCCTCGTCGGCCGCCCTGCTCGTCGCCGCCGCCCTGCTCGCCGGGGCCGGCCAGGGCATGGGCCAGCTCGGCGGCCTCTCGCTGCTCAACTCCACGGTTCCGTCGCAGCGGCTCGCCGAGGCCAACGCCGCGCTGAACGTGGGCGGTTACCTCCCGGCCGGCCTGCTGCCGGTGTCCACGGGCTACCTCATGGACGCCATGGGGCTGCCCACCGGGGCGACCCTCTTCGGAGCCGTCCTGGCAGGGCTGGCCGTCACGGGCGGGCTCGTCGTCCTCATCCGCCCGGCGGCACAAAGAGCCCAGGATTTCCGTATTCCGTAAGTGAATTATCGAGAGGACTTCGAGTCCTTTTCCTCTGCCGCCTCAGGTGAAACTCCAGTTTTCGCAAGGGGATTCGAGCAAGGGGGTAAATTGGTCAAGCGATCGCGATCGGCGTTTCCGGACTTTACCCATCGGTAAAAACACGAAATCGTTTCTCCATATCTACGATCGCTGGCTATGACCGACATTTCTCGGGACAGCTCCGCCACCCGTGCGCGCTGGCAGACCTGCCTCAAGCTCGCCCGTGAACTTCTGCTCGTCGGGCCGGACGGCAAGGACCTCAAACTCGACTATCTGCACACCCTGATCGACACGGGCCGCCTCGGCCCCACCCATCACCCGCGCAAGAAGATTCTCGTCATCGGGGCCGGAATCACCGGCCTCGTCGCCGGGCGATTGCTCAAGGACGCCGGCCACGACGTCACCATTCTGGAGGCCAACGCCAGCCGGGTCGGCGGGCGCGTCAAGACGTTCCGGGCCACCAAGCACCACCAGCCCTTCGACGACCCGGCCCAGTACGCCGAGGCCGGTGCCATGCGGCTGCCCGACTTCCACCCGCTCGTCCTCGCCCTGGTCGACAAACTCGGGCTCGGCCGCCGCCAGTTCTACAATGTGGACGTTGACCCCGGCACGGGCAGCGGCCCCGACGTCCCCGTGCCCCCGGTGACGTACTCCTCCTTCACCGGCCGGACCTGGACCTACGGCGACGACAGCCCCGACTTCCGCGAGCCCGACAAGCGCGGCAACTCCTGGATCCGCACCAACCGCGTCCAGGTGCGGCGTGCCGACTACACGGCGGGGCCGGAACGCATAAACGAGGGCTTCCACCTCACCGGCGACGAAGTCCGCGCCCCCGTCGTGAAGATGGTCGACGACGCGCTGGAGACCGTGCGCGACTACTACTCCGACCTCGTCGACGGCCGGCGCGTCAACAAGCCGTTCGAGGAGTGGATCGAGGGCTGGGCGCGGGTGATCCGCGACTTCGACGGCTACTCGATGGGCGGCTTCCTACGGGACCACGCGGGGCTCAGCGACGAGGCGATCGAGGCCGTCGGAACCCTGGAGAACATGTCCTCGCGACTGCATCTCTCCTTCTTCCACAGCTTCCTGAGCCGCAGCGACATCAACCCGGGCGTCCGCTACTGGGAGATACCCGGCGGCAGCCGGCGCCTGCCGCACGCCCTCCACCAGGGCCTGCGCGACGAGGTGCGGCTCGGCCACCGCATGATCCGCCTCGAGTACCACGACCCCAGCCGCGACACCGACCCCGAGGGCACCGGCGCCGTCGGACCCGACGGCTGGGGCGTGGCCGTGCAGACCGTCGCCGAGAACGATCCACAGGCCCCGCCCCGCCTGTGGACGGCTGACCTGGCGATCGTCACCGTGCCGTTCTCCGCCCTGCGCTTCGTGGAGATCGTCCCCTCGATGTCGTACAAGAAGCGCCGCGCCGTCATCGAGACCCACTACGACCAGGCCACCAAGGTGCTGCTGGAGTTCAGCCGCCGGTGGTGGTAGTTCACCGAGGACGACTGGCGCGAGGAACTGGACCGCGTCTCGCCGGGGCTGTACGAGCACTACCGGCAGGACGGCCAGGACGGCACCGGTCCGACGGTCGTTTCCACTACCGCCACTTCCCCAACCGGGCGGACCTCATCATCGCCGTCTACCGGCACCAGGTCGACGCCTGCGCCGAGGCCGGTCCGGCCCTGCTCGCGAGCGGCGCGACCCCGCACGCCGCACTGCGGCAGTGGATCGACCTCTTCGTCGACTTCCTGGTGACCGAGCACGGCCTCGCCGCCGCCCTGCGCTCCGACGACGCCGGCTTCGACGCGCTGCACGCCTACTTCATCGACCGACTCGTGCCGGTCTGCTCCGAGTTGCTTACCACCGCGGCCGACGCGGGCGAGATCGACTCCGGCATCGAGGCGTACGAGCTCATGCGTGGCGTAGGGAACCTCTGCATCGGCGCGGACAGCGATCCCCGCTACGACGCACGCCGCCTGGTCGGACTCCTCGTCACGGGACTGCGCCGTCCGCGCTGAACTCCCCCTGTCCGACTGTCCGGATCCGCTGTTTCTCCGGAGCGGCGTTGATGGCACCCTGACGAGCACTTCGGAACCGGCCGGCAGAGCGGAAGCGGCAGCATGATCAAGTGGATGCCTCTGGGCACCGGAGCCAGGCCCGTCCCTCAGCCGGTGGCGACCCCGCTGGTCTGGGCCGGGGCCTTCGCGGGCGCGCCGGCACTGGTGGCGTGCCTCAACACCGTGGTGGGGCCCGACCGTCCGGAACTGGCCCTGCCCGCGCTGGCCGTGCTGGCCGCCGTGCTCGGCCTGTGCGCCCGCTTCACGGCCGCCCCCGGAACGGCCCTGCTCTGCTGGCTGTTCCTCAACGGCTTCGCCATCCCGCCCGCCGGCACCCTCACCTGGGCCGGACACCGCGACACCACGTGGCTGGCCTGCCTGTTCGCCGCCACCCTCCTGGGCACGGCCCTGGCCCGCCTGGCCCACGCCCGCGCCGCCTACCGCCGCCTCACCCCCCGCGGCGCCCGCAATGGCGGCGGCCCCGGCGGCACGGCCTAGGTGCGGGCCCTCGATCCGCGCGGCCGGCTCGTGGGCGGCGGCGGTGAACGTGCCGGCGCGGTAGGCGGCCAGGAAGGTGCCCGGCAGGTTCAGGTCGGCACGGGCGGGTAGCCGCCTGCCGGTAGCGGCGGCCCCTCGACCTGCGGGCCGACCCACCACCTCTCCGAACCCGTAGGAGCACCCCATGGCGAAGATCCTTTTCCTGATGACCGGCGCCGACCACTGGACGCTGGCCGACGGCAGCAAGCACCCCACCGGCTTCTGGGCCGAAGAGGCGGTCGCCCCCTACGAGGCGTTCAAGGCCGCCGGTCACGAGATCACCGTGGCGACCCCGGGCGGCGTCGTCCCGCCGGTCGACGCGGGCAGCCTGGCCCCGGAGGCCGCCGGCGGCGCGGAGAACGCCGCGAAGATCAAGGCCGTGGTGGAGGGCGCCGCGGAGTTCCGCACCCCGCTGACCCTGACCGACGTACGCCTCGACGACTTCGACGCGGTGTACGTCCCCGGCGGCCACGGCCCGATGGAGGACCTGGCCGTCGACACCGACTCCGGCCGCCTCCTCGCCCGGGCGGTGGAGTCCGGGCTGCCGGTGGGCGTGGTCTGCCACGGCCCGGCCGCGCTGCTGGCCGCGGTGAAGGAGGACGGTACCAACGCCTACGCCGGGTACCGGATCACCGCCTTCACCAACACCGAGGAGCAGCTCGCCGGCAGTGCCGACAAGGCGAAGTGGCTGCTCGAGGACCGGCTGACCGAGGTCGGCCTGACGGTCGAGACCGGGGAGCCGTGGGCGCCGCACGTCCGGGTCGACCGCAACGTCGTCACCGGCCAGAACCCGGCCTCCTCCGCCCCGCTCGCCGCCGAACTGCTCAAGAAGCTCCCCTGACACCGCACTGACGGAGAACGCGCAGGGCTACCGCGGCGACGTCGCCGGCATCTCCCCGGGAGTACCGTGGAGGTACCGAGAGCCCCTCGCGCACCGGCCCCGACACCGGTGCCGCCCTCGGCGACCGACGACCCCGGGTCGGGCCTCCCGTGCCCGGAGCAGGGCTTGCCTCATGACGGTGCACGTTCCGGTCGCGCCGACGACCACAGAGCTTCCCGGGCGGCAGGCCGTCCCGGACCGGCGCGGCACGCGGAAGCCGCCTCGGCCGAGGCCGGAGCGGGGCTCCTCGCCACGTGAAGGCGCCCGTCTCCGCGAGCTGAGCCGATGTCAGATCGAGGACCGGCTGGGGGAGCTGGGCGATCTGTACGCGGACACCTCCGGCGGCGGCCCGTGGGCGTGGAACGAGGCCCGCGGCGCCTTCCTGCGACGGCTGGCGGCCGACGCGAGACGACCGGGGTTCTCGCTGCTGATCGCCGAGACCACCGCCCTGACCGGGTGCGCCTACGGCTTCCCCGTACGCGGCGACGGGCCCTGGTGGGAGGGCTTCGACGGTTACCTCCCGGGGAGTCTGCTCCGTCTCGCGGGCTCCGGGCGACTCTTCGCGGTCTCCGTGATCCTCGTCCAGCCCTGGGTGCGCAGACAGAACCAGGACCGTGCCTGGAACCTGGCCCGGCGCCTCCAGAGCCGGCTGCTCACCGACCACGGCGCCGCCGCCGGCGTCACGCTGGTGAACCGCTCCGACGCCCGGACCGTCGAGGCGCTGCGGTCCTGGGGGTGGCGGTGTATCGAAGGCGACACCCCGGGCACCTCGCCGATGGGCCCGTTCCGCGTCCTGGTCCTCGGGACCTGAGCACCACGCCCCCCGTCACCGCCGTCACGGCATCGGCAGCCGCAGGGCCAGGAGGGCCACGTCGTCGGTGCTGCCGGGCGGCATCCGGGCCAGCAGCTGGTCGCACAGCATGTCCAGCGGCGCGTCGGCGAGCGCGAGGGCATGGCGGCGCAGCCGGCGCAGGCCGGTGTCGAGGTCGCTGCCGGGGATCTCGATCAGGCCGTCGGTGTAGAGCAGCAGGGTGGAACCCGGCAGCAGTGCCTGCGTGGCGTTCGGTCGGCTCGCGGCGGTGTCCACGGGAGCGCCGAGGACGACACCCTGCCCGGCGTCGAGGTACCGCGCGTCACCGCCGGGGGTGAGCAGGAGCGGCGGCGGATGGCCGGCGCTGGTCCACCGCAGCGTCCACGGGCCGGTGTGCGGATGGCCTTCGACCCGGGCGAGGACGAGTGTGGCCAGGGGGACGGTGGTGATCGCGGGCATGGCGTCGTCGAGCCGGTCGATGACGGCGCCGGGCGGTCCGATGTGGTCCCAGGCCAAGGAGCGCAGGACACCGTGCAGTTGGGCCATCCCGGCCGCAGCGGTCAGGTCGTGGCCCACGACATCGCCGATGACCAGCGCGAGGCTGCCGTCCTTCAGCGCGAACGCGTCGTACCAGTCGCCGCCGACCTGGGAGCCGGCCGGTGCGGGCTGGTAGCGGGCGGCCAGCCGCAGCCGGCCGGGCTGGGGCAGCGGGGCGAGCAGGTTGCGCTGCATGGCCTCGGCGACGGCCCGCTGGCGGCCGAACCGCCGTGCGTTGTCGATGACCAGACCGACCCGCCGACCGATGTCGCTCACCACCGCCACGTCCTCGGCGTCGAAGGGGTGCGCCGGGTCGGTGCGCACCACCGTCAGGGCGCCGGTGATCCGCTGCCCGGAGCCCAGCGGCACCGTGAGGGCGGATGTCGCGCCCGCCGCCCGCAGGAAGTCGCTGTGGACGGTGGCCAGGGGGGAACCGGGCGGTGTGGCCCTCTCGGCCTCGTTACGCAGGACGGGATCACCGCCGTTCAGCACCTGGAGCAGGGGCGAGCCGTCCCCCTCGCCGGGCTCGGGCAGGTGCTCCCGCCTGCCCTCCAGGCCGGCCTCCCGGCCCGCGGGGCCGGTCACCGCGACCCGGTGGACCTGCCCGGAAGAGGTCAGGAGGTCCACCGCCGCCCAGTCGGCGAGGCGGGGCACCAGCAGGCGGCCCAGCCGGGCGAGCGCCTCGTCGGTCTCCAGGGTCTGCCCCAGGACGTCGGTGATCTCCGCGACCAGCGTCAGCCGCTCGGTGCGGTCCTCCAGGGCCCTCGTGTAGGCCGCGCGTTCCCGGCGCACACCCTGGTCGCCGGTGACGTCGGTGAACAGCACGGCCATGCCCGTGAAGGAGCTGCCGTCCGCCAAGGGAGAGGCGGACCAGGAGATCGTGACCAGGTGGCCGTCACCGCGCAGATAGCGGTCGCCCTCCCCGCGCGCGGAAGCCCCCTCGGTCAGCGCCTGGAGCAGGGGGCACCGCTCCCGCCGGAGCGTGCCGCCGGTCGCGTCCCGGTGCAGCAGATCGTGCGCGTCCTGTCCGCGCATCGCGGAGGCGGCTCGGCCCAGCAGCCGCTCGGCGGCCGGATTGACGGCGCGGATCCGTCCGTCCGGGCCGACAACCATCAAGGCTGTGCCCAGCTGCTCGACGACCCGCAGCCACAGGCCCGGCTCGACCGTCGGCCCCGACAGCCCCTCATCGTCCACACCGGGCACCGCATCCTCCACCACGCCGCCCCTCACGTCATGGCAGCCTCTCACCGAAGACCGCCGGACGCATCAGGTAAGCCGCGGTTCCACCCGAGTGAACACGATGCCGATTCCGAACCGTGCCGGTTGTCACCCGGGCGGGAGTACCGTGGAGAGCACGAACACTTTCGTATGCCGGAATCCACCGGCCCCGGACCGTCGCCTCGTCTCCGGCGAGTCCACTCGAGCACCCTCCCTCCAGAGCACGTCACCCGTTCTCACTGGGGCAGCCCGTGACCCCGGCCGCGCCATCCTCACCCAGGCCGAGGAGCCGTCATGACCACCGCACTGCAGCCCCAGCTTCCCTCCCATCCCGTCCTCCGGCTGCGTCTCGCACCCCGCAGCGGCATGCCCCGGTCCATCGACGGAGCATGGTGGCCCCGTTCGTACGACCTGCTCGCGGAACTCCCGTCGCTGATCGCGGGGTTGCCGCGCGCGTGGGGCCAGATCGCCAGCGTCACCGTCAACGGGGCGGTGTGGTCCGCGGTGCCCGGCCGGATGCTCGTCTTCAACGAGGTCGTACGACTGCACAGGGCCCTCACCGCGTCCGCCCCGCACACCATCGTCCTGCTCACCCCCGGCCGGGGGCGCTGGGACCTGATGGTCGTGCCTCCGGAGACGGCCGAGGCGGCGGCGGAACCGCTGATGGCGGCCGCCGCGAGCGATCAGGAGTGACGACAGGGCCGGCGCACGCGGGTGACCGGCGGGCTCCACGGGGTCATCGGCCCGGGAGTACCGTGAAGCGAGGAAGCCACTCGGTTTCCTCGTCCCTTGGCAGGGAAGCAGGCGAGTGCGATGGCCGACCCCTCCTCCCCGCGTGTGACCAGGCTCCTGCCGGACGCCGTCCACCAGGCCGTGCGGCCCGGGACGGCTGTCGTACGGCTGGAGACGACGCATGAGCGGCAGGGCGTGCTCGACGGGGCGTGGTGGCCTCGTTCCCGCGACATCGCCGCCGAACTCCCCGGCCTGATCTCCGCACTGACCGAGTACCTCGGGCCCATCACGCGCGTCGGCCTGGACGCCCGCGCCTGGGAAGGGCTGCCGACGCGGATGACCATCGACGACCGTGTCGTCCACATCGACTCCTTCGCGGCAGGCGACGACACCGTCCTCATCACGCGGGGCGAGCAGGATCTCTTCTCCCTCCTCGTGGTCCCCCCGCACACGACGCCCGACGCCGCGCGCGCGGCCATGGCCGAAGCCGTCCGCGCCGGCAGCGTGATGCGGGCCGAACGCATCCTCCTCGACACCGGCAGCGCCTAGTCGGGCCCTCTGCACGGTCCGTCGGGCCTGTTCGAGGAGTACGCTGGATTTACCGAGGATATTTCGAACACCGGCTTTCAGGCCCGTGTCGTTTTCGGCGATTGAATATGCCGGGCCGGTCGCGACCGGCCCGGGGCAGGGTTCGCGTCATGACTGCGACCATTTCCCACCCGCCGACGACCGAAGCCGCTGACCGGTCCTCCCCGTCCTCTCTCCGACTGTCGCTGGCACCCGCCGGCTCCGCCCCGGCTCTGCTGGACGGCGCCTGGTGGCCACGCTCCCGCGATCTCCGGGCGGAACTCCCGGCCCTGACCGCCGTACTGGATCCGCTGTGGGGGCGGATCACCCGGGTCACGGTGAATCCCACGCAGTGGCCGGTCATTCCACGCAAGGTGCCCGTCGCCGGGCATGTGGTGACCGTGGGCTGGTTCCTGGCCGAGCAGGACCCGCATGAACTGCTGCTGCTCTCCTACCACGTGGGCCGCCTCAACCTGCTGGTCGTGCCGCCGCAGACCACTCCCGAATCGGCCGCCTGGCTGATGGCCGCGGCGAGTGACCCACACGGCATGCTGACCGCGAGCCGGTTGCTGGAGGAGGCGACGCGTCTGCAAGCACTGCGCGACGCCGACCGGGCCGTGGAAGCGGTCTGGGACTCCGAAGGAGGGCATGCGACCCGCGACTCGGCCGCACGCCCGCGGAAACCGACGGGAAGGTGAGGACCGTGGAGACGTTCGTGACCGTGGCCGCGATCCTGGGAATGATCGTTGTCGGGGTCCTCCTCATCCGCCTGCTGAACTCACAGCACGGCGACCGCATGGCCGCCATCCACTACGGCCACACCGGGATGCCTGTCGCGGGACCGGCTCCGGCTCGGCGCAAGGTACGCGGGCGATTCCGTCTCAGGCGCCGCGCCCGTAAGCAAGCCCGGTACGGCTGACAGCCGATCAGGTCGCGGTGGCCGAAGGCCCGTCAGGGCCGCGTCATCGGCCACCGCGACCTGGACGGGCCTACCGCGCCGGGAGCCGCCACCACGCGGCGGAGGCGTCGCGCAGGGTGTTGGTGCCGCAGTGCACCTCGCCCATGCCGAGGTGGTACGTGTACCAGTCGTCGATGTACGACACCTTCAGGCCGACCCGCGTGTAGGCGGCGCTGACGGCCTCCGTGAAGATGTCCTTGCCGCCGATGACGGGCCCCCACTGGCGCGGGGCGAGGTAGCGGTCGCGGCCCAGGAGCACGCCGTTGACCGCGCCGGGCACGTATGCGCTGGTCTCCACCGTCGCCGGAGCCGCCGCACGCGGGGCCGCCGGGTTCTCGGCGAGCCACTTCTGCTGGCCGCGGTCCCTGAGGCTGTCCACGAGGTCCGATCCGGCGCCCATGCGCGTCAGACGCGGCACGGGAACGTCCTGGCCCTCGGCGGTGAAGGCCTCCGACTCACGGGTGTACAGCGCGGGCACCCGCACGATCTCCTCGTCGGTGACACCCGTCTCGCGCTTCAGGACCTCCAGGTTGGCGGCGATGCGCCGGGCCGCCATCTCGTTGTCGGACACCAGGTGCCGGGAGGCGAGCGCCTGGTCGATGGTCTCCTTGGGCGCCGGAGCGTCACTCCGGCCGGGGACGGAGAACATCTTCGTCCTGCCGTGCCCGTCGCGCTTGGCGTCGCGCAGCAGCCGCAGCCCCGCCTGCGGGTCGGCGACGCCGATGCGCCAGCCGCGCGGGGTGTCGGCGGGCAGGAACTGCACGAACTCGTCGACGTGCCCCACGCCCAGCCAGGAGGTGTCCAGCAGCAGCGGGTCCTGCATGCCCTGCGACTTCAGCATCGTCCGCATCACCTTCGACGGGCGTGCCCCGCTGTCCTTGCGCTCGCCCATGATGATGCGCCCGGCCGGGAACGAGCGCCCGCCGTGCGCGTAGGGCGGGACGGTCTCCAGGTTGCCCATGGAGTTGAGCGACCAGTCGTCGGGCTCCGCAGGGTCGGTCACCTGCACGACGCCGATGTCCCGGCCGCGGATCTTCTCGAACAGCTCGCGGCCCGCGTCCCGGTCCGGCTGGGCGGAGCGCAGCATCACGCGCATCACCTGCGGCTGCCCGCCCGGCCCGGTCATGTTGACGTAGGCCGGTTCGACGAAGTCCTGGGCCCAGGGGTCGGCGTACTTCTCGAAGGTGACCAGCGGCGTGGTGACCCCGGCCTTCTTGACCTCCTTCCCGAGTTCGGCGACGAACTTCTGCTGGAGGCGGCTGTACTCGCCCTGACCCTGGACCTCGGTCACCATCACCTGCTGGGTGTTCTGCAGGTGATGCTGGGTCAGCAGCGGCGCGACGCGCAGGGTCACGGCGTCGGAGGTGGACTTCTGCCCGGACGTCACCGTCAGCCGGACCACCGCACGGCCGTCCCACTTCGCCGTGTCCCGGACGATGTCGGTGGCCTCGACCCCGAACTCCACGCCGGAACGCAGCTCGGCGGCGGTCAGCCGGGTCGCCGGCGTCACCAGGACCCACGTCCCGGAACGCTTGAGGAAGAGGTGCGCGTGCTTGCCGCCCGTGGTGACCTTCAGGCTGCCCTTGGCGTCGGCGGGGAGGCCGGGCTGGGGCACGGAACGGACCCGGGCGAGGTCGGCGGCGTCCGCGGTGCCGTTGACCTTCGTGTCGGTGCCGTCGTTGCACGCGGCCAGCTTGGCGTCGGACAGGGGTCTGCCGCCCGGTCCGGTGACGGGACACCGCTTGGTGTCGTCATCGATGTTGGGCAGGTAGACCGCTCCGCGTCCGACGGACCAACTGTCCTCCCACCACTTGTCGCTGTCGCCGGTGACATCGACCCGCCCGTCACGGTTCACATCCGCGCGCAGATCGGCACGACCGGCGGTCTCCACGGCGGAGGCGGAGCCGGCCGGCCCGGCCAGTACCGAACCGGCCGCGGCGAGAGCCAGGACCATGGACCCGGCCGGATTCAGACGTGGACGTATGTGAGTACGTGAACGCACAGAGTGTTCCTCTCGGTTGAGGGGGTGAACAAGTTGGCGACCAGCGCCAGTTGAGTGTGTTCTGGCGCGCATGAGTGAGTGTTCGGGCTGCAGCAGGCGCGTTCCCGCCGGTTGGGAACGAAAGTTCCTGCATCGAATGCGTGACCTTGTCCGATGACGGTCGTTGGGTGGGGTGACGGGGGCTTGCTGCGGTACCGGGGCGAGGGGGCAGGATGGGTGGACTGCGAGAGGTGGCGGTGCCGTTCCTGGTGCCCGGTCCCTCGGGGGTGGCGATCCGTACCCGCCTCAAGCACCTGAGCGGTGCGGACGAGACGGTTCTGCGCCTGGTCGGGGGCCATCTGGGCACGCTGGCTGCCCGTGATCTGAAGGCACGCTGCGCCGCCGGACTGGAACACGACAGTGAGCAGTGGGCGCAGCGCAAGCGCGCCCTGACACTGGAGTCTTCCTCCCGTTGGGCGGGGTCGGTCACGAAGGCCAGCCATGATCAGTGGGCGCTGGCCCGGCGTGGCCAGCACGCACACATCAAGAGCCTGCAGGCCGGGATCGCCATGATCACCCACCGGCTGTCGCTGCCGGTGGGTGAGAAGAGCAGCAAGCGGGCGCCCGGCGGCTACGGTTCCCGGCGGGAGTGGCATGCCAAGTCCCGCCGCCTGCACGTGCTTCAAGACCGGCTTCAGGCGGTGCGGGCCGATTGGGAAGCCGGTCGGGTACGCGTAGTGCGCGGCGGGAAGCGGCTGCTGAACACCCGCCACCACTTGGACCAGGCCGGGCTGAGCGAGCCGGAGTGGCGCGAGCGGTGGCAGGCCGCACGCCGGTTCCTCCAGGCCGACGGCGAGTCCGGAAAGCGCTACGGCAACGAGTCTGTCCGTGTCACACCCGACGGCGAGGTCTCCCTGAAACTTCCCGCGCCGTTGGTGTATCTGGCCAACGCCCCGTACGGCCGCTACGTGCTGACTGCGCGCGTGGCATTCGCTCACCGGGGCGAGCAGTGGGCCGATCGCGTCCATGCGAACCGGGCGATCGCCTACCGCATCCACGAAGACACCGGCCGCGGGCGCTGGTACCTGACCGCTACTTGGACCCTCTCCCCGGCCCCGACGCTCCCCCTGGTGGCGGCCCGCGTGCACGGCATGCTCGGCGTGGACACCAACGCCGACCACCTGGCCGCCTGGCGCCTGGACCCCCACGGCAACCCCATCGGCGCGCCCATGCGCTTCGCCTACGACCTGTCCGGAACCACCACCCACCGCGACGCCCAGGTCCGCCACGCCCTGACCCGCCTGCTCCACTTCGCCAAACGCCACTGCCTCGCCGTCGCGATCGAGGACCTCGACTTCGGCGCAGAGAAGACCCGTGAGAAGCACGGCCGCCGCACCCGCTTCCGCAAGCTGATCTCCGGCATGCCCACCTCCAGGCTGCGGGCCCGGCTGGTGTCCATGGCGGCCGAACTCGGCATCCCCCTCATCGCGGTTGACCCGGCCTACACCAGCCGCTGGGGCGCCCAGCACTGGCGCAAGCCCCTCACCACCACAACCAGGAAACCCACCCGCCACGACGCAGCCGCCGTGGCCATCGGAAGACGCGCCCTGGGACACCCGATCCGGCGACGGACGGCACCGCCCCCACACGACCGGAGTGATCGTGCGAGGCATCGGACCGTCCAGGCCCGACCGGGCACCCCAGGGCGTGAGGGACCCCGCCCCCGCATCCCCGGACCACGGACCCGATCCGTGCCGCCGGACGCGCAGCGAACGCGGGCGACCAGGACACCCAACACCGTTCGGGATGTCCGCAGTGACCACGAATGGGCCCAAGACTCACTCCTGCTCACTGAATAGGAACGGTGACGCTGTGCAAGAGGCGGAAGAGGGCCTGTGCGTTGCTTGTGCGGAGGCGGTTACCGCTCGGGTGCCGCGTGCCGTGAGCGGAACGTCCGGCGATAGGAGTCCGGAGGCACGCCGACCGTCCGATTGAAGTGCCGGCGCAGCGTCGTGGCGGTGCCCATGCCGGTGGCCGTCGCGATGACGTCGACCATGTCGTCCGTGGTCTCCAGCAACTCCTGGGCGCGGCGGATCCGTTGCGTCAGCAGCCATCGCAGGGGCGTGGTGCCGGTCACCGCCCTGAAGTGACGGCCCAGGTTGCGCGAGCTCATCCCCGCCTGGCGTGCCAGGTCCTCCACCGTGAGCGGCTGGTCGAGGCGCTCGATCGCCCAGGGGAGCAGCACGGCGAGCGGGTGGTCGTCGCGCGTGGGCACCGGCGCGGCGACGAACTGGGCCTGGCCACCGGCTCGGTGCGGCGGCACGACCAGGCGGCGGGCCACCGCGTTGGCAACGGACGAGCCGTGGTCGAGCCGGACGAGGTGCAGGCACAGATCCATCGCGGCGGCCTTGCCGGCGGAGGTGAGAACGCTGCCGTTGTCCACGTAGAGCACGTCCGGATCGACCTCCACCCGAGGGTGGAGGCCGGCCAGGGCCTCGGTGTGGGCCCAGTGCGTTGTCGCGCGCCTGCCGTCCAGTAGCCCGGCCGCCGCGAGCACGAACGCGCCCGTGCACAGGGAGGCCACGCGACTTCCCGCCTCGTGGGCCGCGCGTACCGCGTCCACGAGATCGGCCGGCGGGTCCACGTCGACGTCCGCCCAGCCGGGGACGATCACGGTGTCGGCATGCCGGAGCCGGTCGAGCCCCTGGTCGGGCTCCAGCCGGAACCGGCCGATGCGCACGGCGTCCGACCCGCAGACCTCGACGTCGTACCAGGGGACGGTCACACCCGCCGGAGCCGAGCCGAACACCTCGTACGCCAGGGACAGTTCGAAGTGCAGCATGCCCTCGGTGACGGCCAGCGCGACAGTGGTCATGTCCGAAACTGTACGGGGCACGTCGTTCCGGACACTCACGGCGGTGCACCCGCTCTCGCCAGGATGGTCGCGACGGGTCAAGCGGATCCGGCGGATCATTCGAGCAGGGGGAGAACTCATGAGGTCGGCGATGCAACCGGGGCAGACGGTGACGGTGTTCGGCGCGTACGGACACACCGGACGCTTCGTGGTGGCCGAGCTGCGGGAGCGCGGGTTCGTCCCGGTCCTCTCCGGCCGTGACGCCGGCAAGCTGCGGGCGTTGGCGGCAGCCACCCCCGGCGCCCCCGAGGTCCGGCCGGCCTCGGTCGACGACCCCGCCTCGCTCGCCCGCGCCCTGGACGGCGCGGACGCCGTGATCAACTGCGCCGGGCCCTTCGCCCTGACCGCCGCACCCGTGATCGAGGCGGCACTGCGCGCCGGGATCCCGTACGTCGACGTGGCGGCCGAGATCGAGGCCAACCTGGACACCTTCACTCACTTCGCGGACCGCGCCCGCGCGGCGGAAGCGGTGATCGTCCCCGCGATGGCGTTCTACGGCGGCCTCGGTGACCTGCTGGCCACCGCCGCGATGGGGGACTGGACGATCGCCGACGAGGCGAACATCGCCTACGGACTGAGCGGTTGGCACCCCACCCCCGGGACGCGCGTCGCGGGCACGGTCTCCCGGGAGCGCCGGGCCGGCCGGCGCGTCCGCTACACGGACGGGCGGCTGCAGTACCACGACGACGATACGACCCTCCTCAAGTGGCCCTTCCCCGCCCCGATGGGCACTCGGGAGGTCGTCGGGGAGTTCACGATGGCCGACGTGGTCACCGTCCCCAGTCACCTCTCCATCCCCGAGGTGCGCACCCATATGACGACCGAGGCGGCGGGCGACCTCTCGGCCCCGGACACGCCGGCGCCGACCGCGGCCGACGAGAACGGCCGTTCCGACCAGACCTTCCTGGTCGACGTGGTCGTACGCCGCGTCGACACCGAACGGCGCGCCGTGGCACGCGGCAGGGACATCTACGCCGTCACCGCACCGCTCGCGGTGGAGGCGGTCCACCGCATCCTCACCGGCCGGACCCGCACGCTCGGCGTCGCCTCCGCCGGCCGGATCTTCGACGCCCCGGACTTCCTCCGGGCGCTGTCCCCCCACATCACCCTCGACCCGCTCCCGCGGCAGACGGCGTCCTGACGGCCGGAGCGGGCGCTGCGTCCGTCCGACGGTCATGCGCTCCCGGTACCGGCGCGGTTCGGCAGGCAGTCGGAGACCCTCGACCGGAGTGGCCGTATGCGGTACGCCACGAACTGGCACCGCCTCGTGGCCTCGACCGCCGTGAGCATGCTCCCGTCCTGACAGGTCGCTTCACGGGGCCCTCAGGGCCGTCGCCCGGCCTCCCCTCGCTGCTCGTGCCGTCCGAAGCCGTGGATCAGAGCCACGGCCAGCGCGCTGACCAGCAGCAGCACGCTCATGTACAGGACCACCGGCCAGGGTTCTCCCCCGGCTGCCTCCAGCAGCGCGGCCGCGACGAGGGGTGCGGTGCCGCCCGCCGGCGCCGCCGCCACCTCGCGGCTGAGGGCGACCCCGCTGAACCGGGTCCTGGTCGTGAACAGGTCCGCCAGGAAGCCCGCCTGGGCGCCGAGCCGGAGCATCGCGTGGTCACCGCCCGGTACGAGGCGGACGTCCGCCCGGGCCCCGGCCGCGCGGGCACGCCGCACGAACGCCACCGACGCGCTCGGGCCGGTCACCCGGTCCCGGTCCCCGTGGATCACGACGACGTCCTTGTCCCGCAACTGGCTCACCGGCTCGCCGTCCGGGCACCAGGGCGCCAGCGCCGGCACCGTCCGGACCTGCGGCGCATCCGCGGCGCGCAGGGCCGCGCGACCCCCATCGAGTGACCCACGAGAACCACCGGGACGTCACCGGCGCGGCGGGCGAGTTCGCCGAGTGCCCGCCGGACGTCTCGCGCGTGTCCGGAGCCGCCACGCGAGCGGATCGGACCGAGCCTGCTACCAGGTACTTCCGGGCGCGGACGCCGTCCGGATGGCAGGGCGGCCATGGAATTTGTAGCGAAACCGGCTGCATGACGGACGCTTCCGCACGTGCGTCCGGGGTAGGGGTGGGCAGGACGCCGCCCCACCGACGTCCTGCCCACCCCCACCGCACGCGCCACCCCCACGGAGACGGCCCTGCCCCCCTACTGTGTCCGTACCCCCGTCCGTCTCGGTACGTCCCCGCACCGCAGGCCCCATGTCGGCTGATCCACACTCCCCGGCAGACCACCGCCCGCCCGCCGGCACCGCCCCACGGCCGGGCGCCCGGTTCGCAAGGCCCTGGGCGGCCGCCCTGCGTCGCACCCCCGTGTCGATGTGGCGCGACGACGTGTCGGACTTCGCCGCCGCCCTCACCTACTACGCCATCCTGGCCGTGCTGCCCGCCCTGCTCGTCACGGCCATCGCGTTCGGCCTGATCAGCCCGGGCACGGCCGAGGCCTTCATCGCGCACGTCACCGCCTACGCGCCCGGCCAGTCGGGTGCCCCCCTGCACGACGTGCTGTCCCGGACCCTGAGGGACGGTTCGGCCGTCTGGACCCTGTTGTGCGGCGGCATCGTGAGCGCGGTGTGGTCCGCCTCCAGCTACCTCGCCGTCTTCCGCCGGGCCCTGCACCGTATGCACCGGGAGGCCGACCGCCGCTCCCCCTGGCGCAAGGCCCCCCGCATCCTGCTCACCGCGCTCGCCCTGCTCGGTCTGCTCGTCGTAGGTTCCCTCGTCCTGCTGCTGTCCGGCCCCGCCGCCGAGAGCGTCGGCCGTTACCTCGGCCTCGGCGCGATGGCCGCGTGGACTTGGAGCCTGCTGCGCTGGCCCCTCCTGCTGTGCGTGGTGGCCCTGCTGGTCGTCATCGTCTTCCACACCGGTCCCAGGGCGGCCCGCACCCGGGGCCACAGCCTCCCCGGCGGAGCCCTGGCCGCCGCCCTGTGGCTCACCGTCTCCGCGGGCTTCGCCCTCTACGCCTCCGCACTGAGCACCTACAGCAGGCTCTACGGCTCCCTCGCCGGCGTGGTGGTCTTCCTCGTCTGGCTGTGGCTGTCCAACCTGGCTCTGCTGGCCGGCGCCCAGTTCACCGCCGAACTGAGCGAGCCGGCACGCGGACGAGGGCGGTACGGCGGCCCGGACGAACCGGCGCGGGTGCGAACGCGGTGATCCTCCACGTCAGAACCAGTGCAGGCAGTGCGGGGAGCGCTCGGCGCGGAAGAGGACGTCGGCGAGGGCGGCCGCACCCGGGTGGTGGGCCCGGATGTGTCCGGCACGCACGAGCGTGCTGGGGGCGGTGCCGCCGAGGTAGACCGAGCCCAGGTCGCGCACGTCCAGGGACAGGTCGGGCTCGCGGTCCGTGGGGACGCAGTCGGCCTTGCCGTCCCGGACGGTCAGCAGGTAGCGGCCGTGCTCGCCGAGGAACGGGTCCTCGACGTCCAGGACGAGCTCGCCGTCCGTGAACCAGCCGCGCGCGGTCAGCGCACGCGGGACGTCCAGCAGCCGCACCCAGAGCCAGTCCATGTCGCCGCTCACCTCGCCGGCGCGGCGGTCCGCGAGCTGCCAGCGCAGCGGGTGATCGGGCGGGACGTGCTGGAACACGACCTGAGAGACCAGGTCGTGCCCGAGTGCGAACCGGGCCAGGGCCGTGAAGGCGGCGTCGTCGCCGGCGATGGTCTCGTCGACCGTCAGGGTGCCGGACTCGATCGAGTAGCTGGCGTACCCGTCAGGGACGCCGGCGGCGTCACGGTGCACGGCGACATAGCGCGGCGCCGGCGAGATCGGGGGCTGCCCCGCGCGCAAGGCCCACCAGCGGTGTGGCCGGGACAGCGCGCCGGGCTGGGCGCGGCGATACCGGTCGTAGACCTCTTCCAGGATCTCGCCGCACTCGGCACGCCGCAGCACCTCGACCGAGCCGTTGTCCGAGCCGGTCGCCGGCGCGTCGGCCGCTCCCCGCGCCCGGGGAACGGCGAGGGCGGCCTCGTTGCGCGGCACCGTCAGCCGCGCCGTGTAGGTCGCCGGTCCGTAGCCGAACCTGCCGTAGATCGGGGCCTCGGAAGCCAGCAGCACGGAGAGGAACTCCCCGCGGCCCCGCAACTCGGTGAGCTGATGCCGCATCATCGCGCTGAGCACGCCCTGGCGCCGGTGCGAGGGCAGAACGCCGACGGCGGTCACCCCGGCGGCCGGGACGAGGGTCTCACCGGGGAGGGTGAGCTCGAAGGAGTGCGCGGCGGCGGTGCCGACGGGCCGCCCGTCCGCCGCCAGGGCGAGCAGGCAGCGGTCTGTTTCGAGCGCCGACCACCAGAGCCCGCCGCCCTCGACCGGGGTTTCCGGGAAGCGTCCGAACGCGGCATGGACTGTGTCGACGAAGGCCTCGAGGTCCTCATCGGTCGTGGAACGAATCTCCATAGCCGCCGCAGCCTCCTCGGAATACCGGCACCACGACTCATGGTGACTGCCACAGTGCAGCGTCAACCCGTAACCAGAGCAAACGAATTACGGCCGGGCCCGCGCCCTCGCCCGCGACCGCGGCGTCAGTTCTGAGCTGTGTCACAGGCCCGTGACGGCGATGTCCGGGACGCGCGACGGCGTAAACCAGGAGTCGGAACTGATCGTCTTCATGATCGTAAACGCGCGGTACCGAGCAGTTGGTGCCCGCAGTTGTCGCCCTTGGAGGGGAATCCGTAATGAACCGTCGTCTGCGCACCGCCCTTGCCGTCACCGCCGTGATCGGCTCGGGCCTGCTGATGACCGCGTGCGGGGGCGGTGACGAGTCGGCGGCGTCGGATTCCTCGGCGGCATCCGCCGGCCAGGCAAGCCCGACGGCGCCCCGCGGCGGCGAGGGCGGCGACACGAGCGGCGGCGGCAGCAGCGGTTCCGGCGCCTCGAAGTCCTCCGGCGGCGGGGCCGCGGGCAGCGGCTCGTCGGACAAGTCCGGTACGGGCGGCGGCGACTCGGCCGGAGACAAGAGCGGCTACGGGCAGAGCTGCGGCACCAACGACATCTCCTGGAGCGTGAGCTCCGAGGACCGGGCCGGCGGCTACTTCCTGATCAAGGCCGAGGCCAAGTCCGGCATCACCTGTGTCCTGCCCGCCGAGCTGCCGGTCGTGGCCTTCGGGTCGGACGGTACGCAGGCACGGCCGGCGGAGCAGTCGGCGGGGCAGCCGATCACGCTGCGCGCGGGGGTCACCGCCTACGCCGGCGTCAACCCGAAGACCACCAAGGAGGACGGCGGCAAGGAGCTGGACAGCCTCATCGTCTCCGTCTCCGGCGACGACCCGAACCCGGAGTCCCTGAAGGCCGGTTCGTTCGTCGTCGACCAGCCGGTCGTCTCCAGCTGGCACACGTCCGCCGCTGACGCTGTTCCCTTCTCGGGCTGAGAAAGCTCGCCGTTCGTCACGCTCCGAGGGCCGGACCACCGTGTGGTTCCGGCCCTCTGATCCGGCGGAGAATCGAGCCCGGCCCGTCCTCAGACGGCCGTCTGCCGCTGCCGCTCTGCCACGGCCCGCACTGCCGAGCCGGAGACGAGCACTCCTGACAGAGCGATCAGACTGGTCAGGATGTCCTGGATCTGCGCCGCCGGCGCATAGACGATCACGATGACGATGAGCAGGGCCGCCCAGTCCTTCGGGCGAGCGATGGACGATACAGAGCGAGTTGGAGCCACAATCATTGCGGTACCTCCTGGTCCTCGTTACTGCTTGGACTCATAGTGGCCCCTCCGCCGCCAGGACGTACGTTGAGCACCCCGGTCGAAGCCCACGGTCCCTCGGACGGGTGATCGTGGAGGCGAGTTGACCGCGACTCGCCCACCCTCGGTGGCCGGCCCGCCGCGACCTTCGTACGGCCGCCGAACGCCCCCTTGCCGTCACCGCTGTTGCGGTACGGGTCGCCGCGTCGGAGTCGAACGTCAGGTCGCCGCCCGTGTCTCGCGCATGCGGTACTCGCTGGGGCTGACGCCGTGTTCCCGCTTGAACGCGGCGCTGAGGGCGAAAGCGTTGGCGAAGCCGACGCGGTCCGCCACCGTGGCCAGCGTGGCGCCGGGTTCGCGCAGGAGGTCGGCGGCCAGGGCGAGGCGCCGTTCCCGTAGGTAGGTCATGGGCGGCAGGCCGGCCAGGGCGGTGAAGCGCCGGGCGAGGTTCGCCCGGGACACGCCGGTCTTCGCGGCCAGGGCCGGCAGGGTCCAGGGGTGGGCGGGGTCAGCATGCAGCATCCGCAGGGCAGGGCCGACCACCGGGTCGCTGTGGGCGCGGTACCAGGCGGGGGCCTGGGCGCCGGGGCGGGTGAACCAGGCGCGCAGGGCGGTGATGAGCATCAGGTCCAGTACCCGGTCCAGGAGGATCTGCCGCCCGGGCTCCTCGCGGGCGATCTCCTCGAAGGTGGTCCGGCTGACCGGGCAGGCGCCCACCTTCGCCTCGATGACGGCCAGGGGTGGCAGTGCGGCGAGCAGCCGGCCCGGGGTGCCGCTGTCCACGCTGTACAGACCGTTCAACAGGAGCGTGCCGTCAGTCCCTTCCGTGTCCCAGGCGTCGGCACCCGGACCGCGGGGATCGGCCGGTTCCTCGCCCTGTGCGGTCGTGCGGCGGCCGCCGGGGTGGATCACCACGTCCGGTTCGGTGGCCGGGTCGTCCGCGACCACGTACGGTGCGCCGCCGCACAGCACCGCGACGTCTCCGGGGCCGATCCGGACCGGGTCGCCGCCCTGGGGAGTGATCCAGGCGGAGCCGTGCACCAGGACGGCGAGGGCCAGCGGCGAGCCGTCCTCGAAGCGAGCCGCCCAGGAGCCGCTCAGGAAGGACCGGTTGAGGACGGCGCCACCGGTCCGTACCCCGTTCAGGAGGTCCGTCAGCGGATCCGTGCTGGTCAGCCCCATGGGATCCATGCCGGTCAGCGTAGACGAACGCATATGGATGTGAGTCCGCACGGCATGGCCCGGCCGGACGGCGACTGGTTCGGTTGAGGCCATGAGCGACGAGATGATCCTGGTGATAGGGGCTACGGGCAAGACCGGCCGCCGGGTGGCGCGGCTGCTTCGGGAGCGGGGTGTGACGGTCCGTGCGGCCTCCCGCTCCGGCACGCCGTCCTTCGACTGGACCGATCGCGCCACCTGGGGGGCCGTGCTGGAGGGCGTGACGGGGATGTACCTGGTGGTGCCCGACCTCGGCAGCCCGCGGGCGGCGGAGGCCACAGCCGCCTTCGCCCGGCAGGCGGCGACCGCCGGTGCCCGGCGTGCGGTACTGCTGTCCATGCCCGAGGGCGGGGCGGACCTCGAGCACGTTCTCGCCGCGGAGCGGGCGCTCGAGCACGCGGGCTTGGACTGGACCGTGCTGCGTCCGCGCTGGTTCTTCCAGAACTTCAGCGAGGACTTCCTGTACGACCCCGTACTGAGCGGCGAGGTGCGGCTGCCGGCCGGGAGCGGCGAGGAGGCGTTCGTCGACGCCGAGGACATCGCGGAGGTGGCGGTCGCCGCCCTCACGGAGGCCGGGCACGCCGGGTGGCACTACGAACTCAGCGGCCCCCGGCTGATGACCTTCGGCGACGCGGTGGCGGAGATCGCCCGGGCCACCCGCCGTGACCTCCGCTACGTCCCGCTGACGCCGGAGGCGTACGCGGACGAGCAGCGTGCGCAGGGGGTGCCCGAGGAGTGGGTGCGGCTGTCGGCCGGCCTGTACGAGTACGTCCGCTCCGGCGGCCTCGCCTCGCTCGGCGACGGCGTCCAGCGGGCGCTGGGCCGGGCTCCCCGGGACTTCTCCGAGTACGCCGACACCGCCGCCCGGCAGGGTGCCTGGAACACCTGACCGTCCCCCCGCCTCCCGGGCGGGGACGCTAGAGGCGGGCGTACCGCTCCGTCTGTTCGGCGAATTCCTGGGCCACGACGGCGCTGACCGTGGGCTGGGTGTCGCGGATCGTTTCCAGGTAGTCGTCCGTGGTGGGGAGGGTGCGGGTTCCGGTGTCGAAGGTGCGCTCAAATCCTGCCTGGGAGACGGTCCGCGTCACGTGGGCGATGTCGGCGGGTGTGAAACCTTCGCTGGCGGAGGCGAGTGCCTCGCTGTCGGCCTTCGCGCCCGACCGTGCCAGATAGCTCTCCCACAGCGCGATCCTGGCACGGCGGTCGGGAGGGCCGATCGGCAGTACGTAGTCGAAGCGGCCGTGCCGCAGGAAGGCGGAGTCGAGCGTGGTCACGTCGTTCGTGGCGCAGACGAGCAGCCGCCCGTCCCGGCCGCGAAACCGGACGATCGCCTTGAGCAGCTCGTTGACGACGCCGACCGCGGTCGCGTCCGCGCCGCTGCGTGCGCCGGCGACCTCCTCGACCTCGTCGATGAACACCAGGACGTGGTCGAGCCGGGAGATCTCGTCGAAGCGCCGGCTCAGCCCGCTCGCCAGGCCGTACTCGGCGGCCAGACGAGCGGGGAACAGCTCGAGGAAGGGCCATCCCAGGCGGCTGGCGATCGCGTGCGCGAAGGTGCTCTTGCCGGTCCCGGGCGGACCGAACAGCATCACCGCGCGCGGCAGCTCCACACCGTGCTCCGCGGCCAGTCCGGGATGGGCCAGTGGCAGGACCAGACGGCGCTCGATGAGCTGTTTCTCCTTCTGCATGCCCGCGACCTGCTGCCACAGTCCGCCGGGTGGCAGCTCCGCTCCGAGCGAGGAGAGCATGCCGGCCGCCTGCGGGGGCACCGGTCTGCGCTTCTGGAAGAGGATCAGGCCCGACCGGGCGCCGAAGTCGCGGTTGCGCAGCGCGGTGGCACCGGTCGCGTCCGCAGCCAGGGCGGCGTGCACCGCGCGGACACCGTCGGTGAAAAGCCGTCGCTCGAGGGCCGTGACCAGGGCGCTGCCCAGTCCCTGGCGCCGCCAGGCAGGTGCCATGCAGATGCGCAGGATCCACGCCCGCTCGCCCTCCACCCTGCTCACCGCGGCGCCGACGACCACGTCGTTCGCCGTGGCCACCACAGCGGGGTGGAGGGCCTGGAGAGCCGTCACGGTGTCCGAGAGCGGGAAGAGGGCCGGCTCTTCGGCCGTGCCGCTCTCCATGTCGACACGGAGGACTCCCTCGAGATCGTCCGGGGAGTAGTCCCGTACCCGCCAACCCGTCATGACCAGCTCCGTGTGTTCGGCCGTGTTCCCATCATCGGCCGCCACGTGGGGTGCGCGCGCGGCAAGCCGAGCACTCTTCCGGGCTGCGTCCGCGCCGAGGGCTCAGTCGAAGGTGGCGAGATGATCGGCGTCGCCGCCTCGCCACTCGATGAGGAAGATGGTCGCGTCGTCGCTGGTGGTGCCGCCACGTTCGTGTTTCAGGGCGTGGGAGAGCGCTCGCACCACCGCCCGCACCTCGGTTCGCTCGCGGAGGATCCGGTTGGTCCACTCGATGAGCTGCTCCTCGCCGAACTGTTCCCCGCCGGCCTGGTGCTCCTCCAACAGGCCGTCGGTGAAGCACAGCAACCGGTCGCCGGGTTGCAGCATCCGCTCGCTGACCACCGGCTCCTCACCGCCGAAGCCGACCGGCAGCGTGGTCGGGCTCTCCAGCCGGTCCACCACGGCGCGGTCACGGATCAAGAGCGGAGCCGGGTGGCCGGCGTTGACCCATTGCAGCCGGCCTGTGCCGATGTCCAGAATCATCATCTGCGCGGTGACGAAGTGATCCAGGCCGAACTGCTCATTGATGGCCCGGTCCATGAACGCGTACACCTGGGACAGATCGGTGTGGGCACGTCGTGTGTGGCGATAGGCGCCGACGGCCACCGTCGCCATGGTCGCCGCGTCCAGCCCGTGGCCCATCGCGTCGAGCATGGCCACGTGAAGGATGTCGCCGTTGAGGGCGTAGTCGAAGCTGTCGCCGGCCACGTCGTAGGCGGGCTCCAGGATTCCGGCCACCTCGACCTGCGGAACCGTCATCGTAAGCGGGGGCAGCAACGACCACTGGATCTCCGCGGCCACGCTCATCGGGGAACTGCGGCGGGCCTGGAAGAACTGGTCGGTGTAGGCGTCCTTGGTGACGATCATGTCAGCGACGAGACCGGCGAGTCTGCGGAGCAACCGCCGGTCGTCGTCATCGACCGTGTCCAGGGTGACGGCCATGGCCCCGATCTGGTCGCTGCCGTCCAGCAGCGGCAGATACATCCGCACACTGCCGTCCTGCGGCACCTCCACTGTTCTGCGGCTCAGGAACGCCTCGCCGGCGGGGGAGCCCTCGACCGGTTCGGGGCCGCCGACCTTCAGCCTCCGGCCCGGCAACGGCACCAGCAGTACCTGTTCGTAGTCCTGCAGGAGGATGGAGACGTCCCGCCCTCCGACCCTGGCGACCTCTTCCGCGACGAGTGGGGCGATCAGGTCCGGCGGCACTTCGTGGGCCCGGTCGAGCAGCACACCCAGCAGTCGTTCGCCGAACCCCTCCGACCGGTCCACCCCGATGCTGTCCGGCTTCCGCCCACCATCCGTCATCGCTGTGCGCTTCCCTTCGTCCCGGCGGCATGGAACTCATCGGGCGGCTGTGTCCACGCAGGGTCGCCAGGTGGCCCTGTGGCCCGGCCTCGTCGAAGACGGCGATCGGCCCGGCACGACGCCGTAGACCGGCACAGACTCGCATCGCCGACCGGTGCGACGAGCCGATTACGCCACCGGTGGCATGTCGCTCAGCCACCGATTCCGATTCCGATTCCGATTCCGATTCCGAATCCGAGTACGAGCTAGCACTCAGGACTGCGCATCGACGATGGCGGCCGGTGTCACATTGCGGGTGACCAGGGCGTGGGCGGTCTCGGTGAGACGGACCTGCTGCCGGCTCGCATAGGCGCTGAGCAGCCGGGCCGCCTCGCCGATCGTGGCATCCGCGTACTGCGCGACCATGCCCTTGGCGATCTCCAGCGTGGCCTTCGCCGCTATCACGCCCTGTACGCGGGTGATCACGTCCTCGACGTCGGCCGGCTCGATGGACCAGTGCATCAGGGCCAGCGCCGCGGAGTCCGCGAGGGCCTGAGCGAGATGTACGTCGTCCTCGGCCAAGTGCCCCGGGCGCCGGCGGAGCAGCGTGAGGGCTCCCAGCGGACGGTCGTGCAAACGCACCGGGATCGCCTGCAGGGACTCGTACCCGGCCTCGAGCATCGCGGTGGCCAGTTTCGGCCAGTGCTCGTACTCGGTGGCCATGTCGGGGACGCTCACCGGCTCCACGGTGCGATAGCAGTCCACGCAGGGCCCATGGCCGTTCTGCAGCCGCAGCAGTTCGGCGAAGACGTCGTCCTCGTCGGTCGTCGCCATGGTCTTCAGACTGCCGCGGGCGTCCGCGATCATCACGCCCGCCTCGTCCACGTCCAGCAGATCCTGGCAGGTGTGGACCAGCCGGTGGAAAAGATGCAGAGGGTCGAACTCCGCGGCATAGGTGTCCGCCAGGACGACGAAAGCCTGCGCCAGCCTGCGCTCGCGATTCATGCTCGCCTCCCCGGCGCTGTCGATACGTGTACCGGCACGTGTACCGGCCGTTCAGTCATCGCGGAGGTCCATGCTGCGGTCGACGATCGCCCGAGCCACTTCCATGGCGGTACGGCCCTGGGCGAAGGCCCGCGCGCGCAAGCGCAGAAGCGCTTCCTCGGCGCTCACTCCCAGCTGCATCATGATCATCCCGGTGGCGTGATGTACCTCCTCCCGGTCCGATTCCGCTCCTGCCAGCCACGTTACGACTCCTTCGGGGTCCGGGGAAGCGTGCTCGAGGGCGATGACGGCGAGGGTGACCGCGTCGGCGACCAGCATGGCCGTGCGGAGATGGTCCGCGCTCAACGAGCCCGGAGTCTCCCGGTACAGGTCCAGAGTGCCCAGCGCGCTGCCGGCGCCTGCCAACGGCAGTGAGAAGACCGCCTCCACCCCGGTCCTGGCCGCCTGAACGGAGAACAGCGGCCAGCGGCGCCGGTCCGCGGCACGAGTCAGGTTCGTCGCGAACACGGGCGCACGCAGGCGGGCCGCCTCCCTGCATGGTCCTTCGCCAAGGGTGAACTGAATTTCCGCCAGCCGGGCGGCGACGTCGTCGCTGGCGCACAGCACGACGCCCGTCGAGCCGTCCCCCAGCACCGAGACGGACAGTCCCGAGACCGCCGGGAGCAGTGCGAGGCAGGTTCGGCACAGCGCGTCGGGCACCTCGACCGGAGGCAGTCCGCGCAGATCGGCGACGAGTGCGTGGGCGATGCGGGCACGCTCGACGTCCGTTTCCTGCTCGGGGTCTTCACCGCCCAGCAGGTCGTCCCCCGCCATGCCCATCACCTCCCGCGGTCACGTCGCATCAACGCTTTCACTCGATCTTGGCAAAGGCAAGCAGTCACGACCGTGGCCGGGCGTACGACCGGACCGGCTCAGGTGCCGTCCCGGGCGCCAGGCCGGTCCGCTCGGTCGCGGTGGCCGGGCAGGAACTCCTGGACCTTGGCCTTGAAGCCCTGGCGGACCATGCCCGCGCGGTCGCTGTCGCCCTTGAGAATCGACGTCGCGGCGGCCTCGATCTGGTCGAGGGTGGAGTGCGGCGGGATGGGCGGCACGGCCGGATCGGTCACGAAGTCCAGCACGCAGGGCTTGTCGGCGGCCAGTGCCGTCTCCCAGGCGCCCCGGACGTCGCCCGGCTTCTCGATGCGCAGGCCCTCCAGGCCGGCCAGGCGGGCGGCATCGGCGTAGGGGAAGTCGGGGAGGGACTGGGAGGCCAGGAACTGGGGGGCGCCCTCCATGGCTCGCATCTCCCAGGTGACCTGATTGAGGTCCTGGTTGTTGAAGACGGCCACGATCAGCCGGGGGTCGTCCCACTCCCGGTAGTACTTGGCGATGGTGATCAGCTCGGCCATGCCGTTCATCTGCATCGCCCCGTCGCCGACCAGGGCGATGGCCGGGCGGTCGCCGTGCGCGAACTTGACTCCGATCGCGTACGGCACACCGGGCCCCATGGTGGCGAGCGTGCCGGACAGCGAGCCGCGCATCGCGCCGCGCAGCTTCAGATGGCGGGCGTACCAGTTGGCGGCCGAGCCGGAGTCGGCGGACAGGATCACGTTCTCCGGCAACAGGTCGTTCAGCGCGTGCACGACGTACTCGGGGTTGACCGGGTCGGCGTCGACCGCCGCGCGCCGCTGCATGACCTCCCACCAGCGGGCGGTGTTCTTCTCGATCTTCTTGCGCCAGCCGGTGTCCTTCGCCGTGTCGAGCAGCGGCAGCAGCCGGGTCAGTGTCTCGCGGGCGTCGCCGACCAGGTTGACCTCGAACGGGTAGCGCAGGCCGACCATGTGCGGGTCGATGTCGATCTGCACGGCCCGGGCCTGCCCGAACTCCGGCAGGAACTGGGTGTAGGGGAAGGACGAGCCGATGACGAGCAGGGTGTCGCAGTCGGTCATCAGCTCGTACGAGGGCCGGGTGCCCAGCAGGCCGATGGATCCGGTGACGTACGGCAGATCGTCGTCGAGGGCGTCCTTGCCGAGCAGCGCCTTGGCCACTCCGGCGCCGAGCCGGTCGGCGAGCGCCATGACCTCCTGACGGGCCCCGCGGGCGCCCTGCCCGACCAGGACCGCCACCTTCTCGCCCGCGTTCAGCACCTCGGCGGCGCGGGCGAGGTCCTCGTCACCGGGCACCGGCGCGTAGTGCGGCATGCCGAGGCTGGAGGGGACCATCTTGAAGGCGTGCTGTGGCGGCGCGTAGTCCAGTTCCTGCACGTCGGCGGGGATGATCACGGCCGTGACCGAGCGGCGGGCCATCGCGGTGCGCATCGCCCGGTCCAGCACGTTGGGCAGTTGCTCGGGGACGGTGACCATCTCGCAGAAGTCGGAGGCGACGTCCTTGTACAGGCTCACCAGGTCGACCTCCTGCTGGTAGGAGCCACCCATGGCGCTGCGGTTGGTCTGCCCGACGATCGCGACGACGGGCACGTGGTCGAGCTTGGCGTCGTAGAGCCCGTTGAGGAGGTGGATGGCGCCGGGGCCGGAGGTGGCGGCGCACACTCCGACCTTGCCGGAGAACTTGGCGTAGCCGACGGCTTCGAAGGCGGACATCTCTTCGTGGCGGGACTGAATGAACCGGGGGTTGTCGTCGGCGCGGCCCCAGGCCGCGAGCAGACCGTTGATGCCGTCGCCGGGGTAGGCGAAGACATGCTCCACCTCCCACTCGCGCAGGCGCTCGAGGAGATGGTCGGAGACCTTCTTCGACATGTTCCAGACCTTTCCGGTAGTGCGGTGGTGCGTGCGGGCAGGGTTGGGCGTGCGGGGTGGGACTAGGGGCGGCGCGGAAGGCGCCGGGCGGCCAGGCCGGCCGCCGTCGCGGCCGTCGCCGTCAGGGCGGTGGCGCCCGCGGCGGTCGCCCACCGGGCCGCGCGGGAGGGGCGGCCGGGGCGTACGGCCGCCCTTTCGGGGTGCTCGCCCGGAAGGGTGCCCTCCAGGCCGAGGGCGAGGGCCTCGGCCAGATGCAGGGCCCGACGTCCGGTGCCGCTTTCCTCGATCTGGGTGCGGCAGCTGAAGCCGTCGGCGAGCAGCAGGCTGCCGGGGGCGGCGTCGCGGACCGCGGGCAGGACGCCCTGCTCCGCGACGGCCATGGAGACCTCGTGATGGCCGCGTTCGAAGCCGAAGTCGCCGGCCAGGCCGCAGCAGCCCTCGTCGAGGACGTCGGCATCGAGACGGGCGCGGCGCATGAGCTCCCGGTCGGCGTCGGACTTCATGACCGCGTGCTGGTGACAGTGGGTCTGCACGGTCGCCCGCCGGTCCAGCCGCGGTGGCCGCCAGCCGGCCGGCGCGTGCCGGACGAGTTGCTCGGCGAAGGTGCGGACCTGCCCGGCCAGCCGTTGGACGTCCTGGTCGGCGGGCAGCAGCTCGGGGGCGTCGGAGCGGAAGACGGCGGTGCAGGACGGCTCCAGGCCGATGACCGCGGTGCCCGCCTCCAGATAGGGGCGCAGCACGCCGAGAGTGCGGTGCAGCACCTTCTTCGCGAGCGGCAACTGGCCGGTGGAGATCCAGGTCAGGCCGCAGCACACCGGCCGGGTCGGTACGGCGACGCGAAACCCGGCGTCCTCCAGCACGCGGACAGCCGAGATGGCGATCGAGGGGTGGAAGTAGGTGCTGAAGGTGTCCGGCCACAGCACGACGGTGCGCGGATCGGCCGGGTCGGGTTCCTCGCCGGCGCGGGCCCGCCACCACTCCAGAAAGGACTGTCGAGCGAACACGGGTGCCGAGCGGGCCTCGTCGATGCCGGCCAGCCGCTTGCCCGCGCGGGCGAGGCCGGGCGCGTGGAGCGCCGAGTTGACCAGGGAGGGCGCGATGCGGGACAGGCGTGCCCACACGGGGAGCCAGCCCATCGAGTAGTGGGCCGCGGGGCGCATCCGCCCCTCGTAGTGATGGGAGAGGAACTCCGCCTTGAGGGTGGCCATGTCCACACCGGTCGGGCAGTCCGACTTGCAGCCCTTGCAGGCCAGGCACAGATCCAGCGCGTCGCGCACCTCGGGGGAGCGCCAGCCGTCCGTGACGGCCGAGTCGGCGTGACCGCCCAGCATCTCGAACAACAGCCGGGCGCGGCCGCGTGTGGAGTGTTCTTCCTCCGAGGTGGCCCGGTAGGAGGGGCACATGACGCCCCCTGAGTGGCTACGGCAGTTGCCGATGCCGACGCAGCGCATCACCGCCCGGTCGAAGGAGTGCTCGTCCTCCGGGAAGCCGAAGTGCGTCGCGGGTGTGGCCGGGTGCCAGGAGGAGCCGAGACGCAGTTGCCCGTCGACCGGGTCGGGGTGGACGACCTTGCCGGGGTTCATCCGGTTGCCGGGGTCGAAAAGCCCCTTCAGCTCGCCGAACGCCGCCACCAGCCGCTCACCGAACATACGGGTGAGCAGCTCGCCCCGGGACTGGCCGTCGCCGTGCTCGCCCGACAGGGAGCCGCCGTAGGAGACGACGAGGTCGGCGGCGCGCTCCACGAAGCGGCGGAAGTCGGCCACACCCTCGGCGGTCGTGAACCCGAACGGGATACGGGTGTGGACGCAGCCCTGCCCGAAGTGCCCGTACAGGGAAGGATGGTCGTACCCGAACTCCTCGAACAGCTTCTTCAGGTCCCGCAGATAGTCCCCTAGCCGCTCGGGCGGCACGGCCGAGTCCTCCCAGCCCTCCCACGTCTCCCGGCCGTCCGGCGGGCGGGCGGTGACACCGAGCCCGGCCTCGCGCGCCCTGAGCATCCTCTGCTCACGCTCGAGGTCGTCGGAGAAGGCGACATCGCCGGCCTTCTCGGTGCGCCCCACGGCGCGCAACAGACCGTGCGCCTGCTCGTCCACCTCGTCCTGGCTGTCGCCGCTGAACTGCACCATCAGCCAACTGCCGCCCTCCGGCAGCGTTTCCAGCGACTCCAGGTAGGCGCCCTCCTCACGCATCAGCTGGGCCATGCGCCCGTCCAGCGCCTCCAACTGGCTGGGCTCGCAGTGCTCCAGCAGGCGGGGTACGTCGTCCGCGGCCGCGCAGATGTCGTCGTAGCCGAGAACCAGCAGTGACTGGCACTCCGGCACCGGCACCAGGTCGAGCTCGGCGTGCAGCACGGTCACCAGCGTGCCCTCACTGCCGACCAGCGCCCTGGCCACGTCGAAGCCGTTCTCCGGCAGCAGCAAGTCGAGGTTGTAGCCGGAGACCCTGCGCGGGATCTTCGGAAAGCCGCGCCGGATGTCGCCGAGGTACTCCGCGACGAGCCGGTCCAGACCGGCGTACAGCTCGGCGCGTCGGCCTCCCTCCGCGGCGATCCGTGCCCGCTCGGCCGGCGAGGTCGGACCGACCCACATCCGGGTGCCGTCGTAGGTGAGCACCTCCAGCCGGCGTACGTTGTCGACGGTCTTGCCGTACGCCTGCGCGGACGCGCCGCACGAGTTGTTGCCGATCATGCCGCCCAGGGCGCAGTGGCTGTGCGTCGAGGGCTTCGGCCCGAAATGCAGACGACGGCCGGCCAGCCGCTCGTTGAGCACATCCAGCACGATCCCCGGCTCGACCACGCAGGTCCGCGCGTCCGGATCGACGGAAACCAGCCCGTGGCAGTACTTGCTCCAGTCGATGACCACGGCCGTGTTCGTCGACTGGCCGGCAAGGCTGGTGCCGCCACCCCGCGACAGAACCGGGACACCGAAGCGGGCGCACACCCGCACGGCATGAGCCCCGGCCTCCACCGTACGAGGCACCACGACGCCGATCGGCACCTGGCGGTAGTTCGAGCCGTCGGTGGAGTACGCGCCCCTGCTGCCCGAGGTGTCTCGTGACCAGCGCAGGTGATCCGGCCGCCGACAACGGTGAGCTGGATGCCATGTTCGCGGAGACGGCGCGCCGAACCGGCGCGTCCATCGGCGCCCTGTATCTGCTCGCACCGGATGAGCGGTTCTTGTGGCTGGACGTGCTGTGCGGGGCCCCGGCCGAGTTCGCCGCGCCCTGGGCGAGGGTGCCGATGGCCGCTCCGGCACCGGTGGCCGTAGCGGTCCGTGAAGACCGTCTGGTGTGGGTGGGCAGCCAGGAGGAGATGGCCCGCTCCTATCCGCGCACGGCGGTGGCGCTTCCCTACCCGCTGGCCCTGGCCGCCGCGCCGGTCACCGGCGCCCGCAGGTGGGGCGCGTTGTTGCTGATGTGGCCGGCCACCCGTCCGCCGTACATGACCGGACGGGAACACGGTCACATCACCTCCAGTTGCCGGCGTCTGGCCCGGTTGCTGGAGGAAGCCGTCGAATACGCGAGGCCTCGGTCCGGAGCCGAGCGGCCACGTCTTGTCTCCCTCGAAACCGACCGCCGATCCGGCGGCCCGGCGATGGCCGCCGCCGACTTCGCGGAGCGCCTGCCCGGCGGGAGCTGCGCGCTGAACCTGGAGGGCCAGGTCACCTACGTCAGCTCCGGCGCCTGTGACCTGCTGGGCTGCGAAGCCGGCCGGCTGCTGGGCACTGTGCCCTGGCAGTCCCTGCGCTGGCTCGACGAGCCCGGATACGAGGACAGCTACCGCACCGCGGTGCTCAGCCGCGAGCCCGTTTCGTTCACGGCCTGCCGCCCACCGGATCACTGGCTGGACTTCCACCTCTACCCGGACGCCAGCGGCATCAGCATCCGCATCGTCCCCAGCGGTGCACAGCCCCCACCCTCACCGGCGCCGAGCCCGTCCACGCGCGCTGTCACACCGACCCGCGCAGGCCGGCTCTACCAGCTCACCCACCTGGCCGCCGGACTGACCGAGGTCGTCGGCGTCCAGGACGTCATCGCCCTGGTCGCCGACCAGATCATGCCCGCCTTCGGCGCCCGGGGCCTGGTCCTGTCCACCGCCGACGCCGGCCGGCTGCGGATCACCGGATTCCGCGGCTACGACCCCCGCACCATCGAGCGCCTCGACGGCCTGCCCCTGGACACCGAATTCACCCCCGCCGGGCGTGCCCTCGGCAACGGCACCCCCGCGTTCTTCTCCGACCCGGAGGAGATGCGCCGTACGTACCCCGAGGCCCTACAGCTCAGCGGAAAACAGGCATGGGCCTTCCTGCCACTGATCATCTCCGGCCGGCCTGTCGGCTGCTGCGTCCTGTCCTACGACCACCCCCACGCGTTCCCGGCAGAGGAACGCGCCGTCATGACGTCGCTCGCCGGGCTCATCGCCCAGGCCCTCGACCGCGCCCGCCTCTACGACACCAAGCACGAGCTCGCCCACGGCCTCCAGCAGGCACTGTTGCCGCGCGCCCTCCCCGAGATCCCCGGTCTGCGGGTCGCCGCCCGCTACCTGCCCGCGACCCGGGGCATGGACATCGGCGGTGACTTCTACGACCTGATCCGGCTCGGCGACACCGCCGCAGCGGCCGTCATCGGCGACGTCCAAGGGCACAACGTCGCCGCCGCCGCTCTGATGGGCCAGGTCCGCACCGGTATCTACGCCCACGCGACCGTCGGCACTCCCCCCGACCAGATCCTCGCCAGAACCAACCGGCTCCTCGCCGAACTCGCCCCCGACCTCTTCACCAGCTGCCTCTACGCCCGACTCGACTTCGCCCGCCGACGCGTGACGCTGGCCAGCGCCGGCCATCCGCCACCCCTCCTGCGTCTCGCCGACCGTGACACCCGGCCCGCCGAAGTCTCGCCTGGCCCCCTCCTGGGAATCGACCCCGAGGCGGCCTTCCCTCTGACCGAGATCCCGCTCACCCCGGGCCTGATGCTCGCCTTCTACACCGACGGCCTCATCGAAACACCGGGGACCGACCTCGATGACTCCATCGCCGACCTCGCGCACCATCTCGCCCAGGCCGACGAACGGGACCTCGACCTGCTCATCGACCACCTGCTCAGGAAGGCCGGCACGGACGGGCAGCGCGCCGACGACATCGCCCTCCTGGTGCTGCACAACGACGTGGCCTGACACGACGGCCGCATGCTTCGGATGGGCCCTCAGGGGCACTCGTCGATCCGGTTCCGCAGCGCGGCCCGTCCCGTCGCTGCCAGCCCATAGGAGTAGGGAGTAGCAACATGCCGGCCGGATCAAGCCCCAAGCGTGAGCGCCAGTACGAACATGTCAAGGAGAGCGCCGAGGACCGTGGCGCGGGGTCGAAGCGGGCCAAGGAGATCGCCGCACGGACGGTCAACAAGGAGCGGGCCCGGTCCGGCGAGTCGCGGAGCGCGAGCAAGACCTCGACCCGTGACCCGAAGTCGGCGTCGGAACGCGGTGGGCAGCGCTCGCACAGCGGCGCGGAAGGCCCGACGAAGGACCAGCTGTACGAAGAGGCCAAGAAGCGCAACATCCAGGGCCGCTCCTCGATGAGCAAGAAGCAGCTGGAGAGCGCCCTGGGCCGCTGACCCGAGGCGTCTCGCCGCCGGGGTGGCGACCTCTCCTAGCCGGCGGTCGCGGCGGTCCAGGTGATGTGCGGGGGCTCGACGCGTGCGCACAGGGGCCCGCCCTGGGCGTCGGTCAGGCCGAGGCGCCCGACCAGCAGCCCGGCGCGCGCGGCGGCGGTGAGTACGTCGGCGGGGATGACGTCGAGCATGAGCTTGGCGCGGCGGAACATCGTGAAGGTGCCCGACTCGTCGACCGTGCCCCACGACAGGTAGATGAACCGTCGGCCCAGCCGGTCCTGCACGTAGGGCCCTTTGACCTCGGTGCCGGTCGGCGAGGCGCTCGTGGTGCACTCCAGGGTCCAGGTCGCCGACGGGGCGTCGCCGGGCTGCGGTTCCAGGAGCTGGTCCGGTCGGTCGCGGCGCTGCACGGCGACGTGGACGTTGTCGTACGCGGGGACTCTGCCGTCGACGGAGGCGGGACGGGTGCGGCCGGGCAGGTCGACGGCGTCGATGCGGATGTGCATGGCGGCCATCATCCGCCATCGTCCGCACGGAGGCCGGCCGGCCTCGAGCCGGGGTGGTCAGGGAACCCGGCCTGCTGAGGCCGTCTGGGCGTGGTCCCGGCTGGTCGTCCGGCAGCGGCGAGCCGCCTACGGCTTGGGTGCCGGTTGCTCCCCCGAGCCTCGGACGATCAGCCGCGTGGGAACCGTGATGGTGCGTGCCCGGGAGCGGTCGCCGTCGAGCCGGGCCAGGGCGGTGGCCGCGGCGCTGCGGCCGAGCTCCTCGGGGTCCTGCGCGACGACCGTCAGGGCCGGTTCCAGCGCCTCGGCGAGTGATACGTCGTCGAACGCGACGACGGCCACGTCTTTGCGCTTGCCGCGGGCGAGTTCGGCGACGATGCCGAGCGCCATGATGTTGTTGCCGGCGAACAGGGCGGTGGGGGGATCGGTCAGTTCGAGGAGTTGGGCGGTCGCGGCCTCGGCGCCCGGCTGGTCGTGGGCGTTGGCGACGAGCGAGCGGTCGTGGGGGATGCCGGCTTCTTGCAGGGCGGCGCGGTATCCGGCGAGGCGTTCGCGGCGGGTGTACAGCTTGACGGGCAGGTCGCCGACGAATCCGACGCGGCGGTGCCCGTGGGCGATCAGATGGGCGACACCGTCCTGGGCCCCGGCACGGTTGGAGCTGACAATGCTGTCCGTGGGCAGGCCGACTCCGGGTCGGTCGAGGAAGACGATGGGCAGCCCCGCCGTGCGGTGCGACTTGAGGTGGGAGTGGTCGGCGCCGACGGACGGCACGACGATCAGGATGCTGACGCGCCGGGCGAGGAACTTGTCCGTCAGGGCGCGTTCGCGGTCGGGGTCGTCCGCGGAGGACCCCATGAGCAGGGTCAGCCCGCGTTCGCCGACAGTGTCCTCTATCGCGCGGGCCACGGCTCCGAAGAAGGGGTTGGCGAGGTCGGGGATGACCAGGCCGATGGTGGTGTCCGGGCCGCCGACGCGGATGTTGCGGGCCATGAGGTTCGGCTGGAAGCCGAGTTTGGCCACGGCGGCGAGAACCTGTTCCCTGGTCTCGGCCGAGGCGTATCCGTCCTCGTTGAGAACCCGGGAGACGGTCTTGGCGCTGACGCCCACTTCTCGGGCGACGTCTGCCATCGTCGGGCGGCGGTTCGCTGCCATGGAGGAACAGTCTCCTGTCTCGTGGGTTCCGGCCGCGGCCTCGACCGGAACCTCTGAGTGCTGCGGTCCTGTCGTCAGTTGGCCTGGACTCCCGCGGCCTTCGCCGCCTCGGAATCCGCTACGACAGTATCTCCGGCCTCGTCGATGCTGAGCGCCCCGGTCATGATGGCGACGACCTCGGCCATGGAGTAGTCGGAGGGTTTGATCACGGCGGCGCGCCGGCCCAGCCGGTGGACGTGGATGCGGTCGGCGATCTCGAAGACATGGGGCATGTTGTGGCTGATCAGGACGACCGGCATGCCCTTGTCGCGGACGCGGCGGATCAGGTCGAGGACCTGTCCGGACTCCTTGACGCCGAGGGCGGCGGTGGGTTCGTCCATGACGACGACGCTGCGGGCCCAGGCGACGGCCCGGGCGACCGCGACGGCCTGGCGCTGTCCGCCGGAGAGGGTCTCGACCGACTGCGTCAGCGAGCGCAGGCCGATCTTCAGGTCGGCCATGTGCTCGGCGGCCTCCTGGCGCATGCGCTTCTTGTCGAGCATGCGCAAGGCGCTGCCGAGAATGCCCGGGCGGCGCAGCTCGCGCCCCAGGAACATGTTCGAGGCGATGTCCATGGAGGCGGCCACGGCGAGGTCCTGATAGACCGTCTCGATGCCGTGTGCGCGTGCGCTCTGCGGGCCGGAGAACTGGATCGGCTTGCCGCCCAGGCGTATCTCGCCCTCGTCCGGCACCACCGCGCCGGTGAGAGCCTTGATGAGGCTGGTCTTGCCGGCGCCGTTGTCGCCGATGACGGCGAGGACCTCGCCGGGCAGCAGGTCGAAGTCGGCGCCGTCGATGGCGGTGACGTGGCCGTAGCGCTTGACCAGACCGCGAGCCTGCAGAACGGGGGTCTCGGTGGTGGTGGTCATCGGGCCTTCCTCCGGGAGATCTGGTCGACGGTCACCGCGAGGATCACCAGGACACCGGTGATCAGCGTCTGGTAGATCGAGGCGACGCCCATGAGCTGGAGCCCGTTGCGGAAGACGCCGACGATGAGGACGCCGATGAACGTGCCCAGGACCGATCCGCGTCCGCCGAAGAGGCTGGTGCCGCCGAGGACCACGGCGGTGATGCTGTCGAGGTTGTCGGTCTGCCCGGCCTGCGGGTCGCCGACTCCGGTGCGGGAGATGAGCAGCAGGGCGGCGATGCCGTAGAGGAGGCCGGCCACGGTGTAGACGCCGATGGCCAGGCGGGAGGTGCGGATGCCGTTCAGCCTCGCCGCTTCCGGGCTGTTGCCGAGGGCGTAGACGTGCCGGCCCCAGCCGGTGCTGCTCAGCGCGTAGGCGAGGAGGAGGAACAGGGCGATGGTGACCAGCGAGCCGTAGGTGATGTCGGTCTTGCCGAGCGGGAAGGTCTGCCCCAGGGCCGTCAGCGGGCCGGGCAGGTTGGTGACCGTCTGCTCCTCGGAGTAGATGTGGGTCAGCGCGAACGCCACGTTGAGCATGCCCAGGGTGACGATGAACGGCGGCAGCGGGATCTTCTGCACCAGCGCCCCGTTGAGCATGCCGAAGCCGCCGCAGACAGCCAGGCCCAGGGCGATGGCGGCGAGCGGCGGCAGGGAGCCCTCGGCGGCCATCTTGGCGATCACGATGCTGCCGAACGCCATCACCGCCCCGCAGGACAGGTCGATGCCGGCGGTGAGGATGATCAGTGTCTGGCCGATGGCCAGGGTGCCGACGACCATGACCTGCTGCACGATCAGCGAGAAGTTCCCGCCGGTGAGGAACTGGTCGCTCGAGACGGAGAAGAAGACACAGGCCAGGAGGAGGGCGACCAGCGGTCCGGTGGTCGGTTGAAGGAGCAGTCTGCGGACCGTGGTCGGCGCTTTGAGCTCCGCGTACGGCGTGGACGTGGAGGGTGGCGTGGACGTGGCAGTCATGCGAGGTCCTTGTCGGAAGACACAAGTCCTGGTCAGGACCGGTCAGTCGTTGTCGGACGGCAAGAGGACGAGGGGGCAGCCGTCCCCGGTCGGGGAGGAGGGGCCGGCCGCCCCGCTGAGGGGTTTCGAACAGCGGCAGCTACGGCGGCGGTTGGGGCCGGCGGCTCAGCCCCAGCAGTTCTCCAGGCCGTAGGCGGTGTCCTTGGACGCGGCCCCGTCCTGCGCCTTGTCGGTGATCAGGGTGACGCCGGTGTCGGTGTAACCCGACGCCTTCTTGCCGTCCTTGGCGTACGTCACGACGGCCTTGACGCCCTCGGCGGCCATCTTCAGCGGGTACTGCTGCGAGGTCGCGGCGATCTTGCCGTCCTTGACGGCCCGGGTGCCGGTGCAGCCGCCGTCGACGGAGACGATCAGTACGTCCTTCTCGCGGCCCTTGGCCTTGAGGGCGGTGTACGCGCCCAGTGCGGCCGGTTCGTTGATCGTGTAGACGACGTTGATGCCGGGTTCCTTCTGGAGGCAGTTCTCCATCGCCGTCTGGCCCTTGGACTGGTCGCCGCCGGTGTCCTGAGCACAGGCGACGTCCTTGTCGGTGATGCCGAAGCCCTTGAGGAAACCGTTGTGCCGCTGAACGCCGACGGACACACCCGGCGCGAGGTCGAGGGCGGCTATCTTCGCGGTCTTGCCCTTCATCGCGGCCTTGGCGTACTCGCCGATCAGCTCGCCGGCCTTGAGGTTGTCGGTGGCGAAGAGGGCGTCGACCGCGCTCTGCGGCTCGGTCGGGGTGTCCAGGGCGATGACCAGGACGCCCTTGGCCTTGGCCTTCTCGATCGCGGGCACGATCGCCTTGGAGTCGCTGGGGGTGATCAGGATGCCCTTCACACCGGAGGCGACCATGTTCTCGATGGCGGTGACCTGCCCGGCGTTGTCTCCGTCGAACTTCCCGGCCGCGGTCATGAGCTTGACGCCTTCGGCCTTCGCGGTCTTCTCCGCGCCCTCCTTCATCTTGACGAAGAACGGGTTGGTGTCGGTCTTGGTGATGAGACCGACCTTGATCTCGCCCGAGCCGGTGCTCGCGCTGCCCGATCCCGATCCGGATCCACAGGCGGTCAGGGCGAGCGCTGCGGCACCCGTGCACGCTGCGGCTCTGAGCAAGGAGGAGGGCAGACGAGAGATGCGTGACATGAACGACTCCTGCGGGATGTCGGGCGGGTGGCCGGCAGCGAGGCCTGCCGTCCCGCGATGTCAACGATGACCTATGTCATCGTTGACACTGCTTGGCGAGGATGATGGACTCCGCTCCCCGGCAACGTCAATGCCTTGCACTCGTCACAAATCGGCAACGCCCCTCGCCGGCCGCCCGCCCGAAGCCGTTCGTCGGCATGCCCGGGCCGTGCCCGTTTCCGCCCCGCGCGTTCCAGAGAAGAGCAGCCCATGAGCCCGCGCCAGATCACCGTCCTGGGAGAATGCGTCGCGGACGCGTTCACCGAACCCGCAGCTGCCCGGAACGAACTCGCCCTGCGCGTGCTGCCGGGCGGCGGACCCGCCAACACGGCGGTGGCCCTGGCCAGGCTCGGCACTCCGGCCCGCTTCATCGCACGGCTCTCCGGCGATGTGTTCGGCCGCCTCTTCCGGGCTCACCTCGAGGCATCCGGCGTGGACCTGTCGTACGCCGTCGAGGCCGCCGAGCCCAGCACGCTGGCCGTGGCGGAGCTGGACGCCCAGGGTCAGGCCACGTTCTCCTTCCACGCCCAGGCCACCGCCGACTGGCAGTGGACCAGCACGGAACTGGCCGGGGTGGACCTGACCGGCACCGCCTGCGTACACACCGGGTCCCTGGCCCTGGTCAGCAAACCCGGGGCGGCGGTGGTGGAGGACTTCCTGGCAGCGGCCGCCCCCAGGGCCACGGTCAGCATCGACCCCAATGTGCGGCCGTTGCTCGTACACCCCGACGTCTACCGGGCCCGGCTGGCGCACTGGTGCGGCCTCGCGGATGTGCTGCGGCTGAGCGAGGACGACCTGGAACTCCTGCTGCCCGGGACGCCGCCCGAGCAGGCGTGCGACACCTGGCACGCGGCCGGGGCAAGGCTCGTCGTGATCACGCGCGGTGCCGACGGCGCCCTGGCCTCGCTCGACGGTGAACGGGTCCGGGTGCCCGCCGTCCCGACGAGCGTCGCCGACACGGTCGGGGCGGGCGACTCCTTCACCGCCGGACTGCTGCACCACCTCGGCGCTCGTGGGCTTCTGGGTGGCCGGCTGACGGAACTCCGCCCGGACGACGTCGAGGAAGCCTGCCGCTTCGGCGCCCGTGTCGCGGCTCTGACCTGCTCGGTCGCCGGCCCCAACCCGCCGTGGCAGAGCCAGCTGGCGCACCTCGCCACGGCCGACCGCGCATGACGGGCGAGCATGCCGCTCAGCAGAACATCACGCCCGAACCGTTGACGCGTCGGCCGGATTGCCCCCATCATCGGGCCACTTGATGTCATCGATGACACAAGTCAACGATGACACCTTGCAGATGTCGTGGACGACGGCGCCGAGAAGGGCGTCACTTCCGCCGGATCCGGCCGGGCAACAGGCTTCGTTGCGCGGACGGCCGCAGCACAGGAGACAGCATGAGCTCTGGACGTGTATCCCGGCATGCCCGTATACGGGTGATCGCGGCGGTGGCGACCGTCTGCGCCCTGTCGGCGGCCTCGCTCGCCCCTCAGGCCGTAGCCGCCGGCACCCCGCCGTACTCCGAGACCTACCGCCCCCGGTTCCACTTCACGCCGGACAAGAACTGGATGAACGACCCCAACGGTCTCGTGTACTTCAAGGGCGAGTACCACCTCTTCTACCAGTACAACCCGAATGGCAACTCGTGGGGCGACATGTCCTGGGGGCACGCGGTCAGCAAGGACCTCGTGCACTGGAAGGAGCTGCCGCTCGCCCTGTCGCACGACGACAAGGAGATGGTGTTCTCCGGCAGCGCGGTCGTCGACCGGGACAACACCACCGGCTTTGGTACGAAGAAGAACCCGGCCATGGTGGCGATCTACACCAGCGCCTACAAGAACGGCGGCAAGCAGGCCCAGTCGCTGGCCTACAGCACCGACCGTGGCCGCACCTGGACGAAGTACCAGGGCAATCCCGTCATCGACATCGGCTCCAAGGACTTCCGCGACCCCAAGGTCCAGTGGTACGCGCCGACGAAGAGCTGGCTGATGACGGTGTCGATGTCCGCCGAGCACAAGGTGCGCTTCTACTCGTCCAAGAACCTCAAGGACTGGGAGTTGCAAAGCGAGTTCGGACCGGCCGGTGCGACGGGCGGCGTGTGGGAGTGCCCGGACCTGTTCCCCCTCGCGGTCGACGGTGACAAGAAGAAGATCAAGTGGGTCCTGGTCGTCAACATCAACCCCGGTGGTATCGCGGGCGGTTCGGCCGCCCAGTACTTCGTCGGCGACTTCGACGGCAAGAAGTTCACCGCCGAGGACAAGGGCACGTACACCCCGCCCACCGGGACGGTGGTGCAGGACTTCGAGGGCACGGACTTCGGCTCGTGGACGACCACGGGCACCGCGTTCGGCCAGGCGCCGGCGGCCGGGGCGGTGGAGGGTCAGGGCACCGTCGACGGGTTCGACGGCCAGGGTCTCGCCAACAGCTTCCACTCGGGTGACGCCGCCACCGGCACCCTGACCTCGCCCTCGTTCACCGTCGACAGCAAGTACCTGAACTTCAAGGTCGGTGGCGGTCGGCACCCGCACGTGGACGGCACCGTCATGGAGCAGGGAGATCCGCCCGCGGGCACGGTCCTCGCCGACTTCGAGGGCGGCACCTACGGCGACTGGACGACGACCGGGGACGCCTTCGGCTCGGCACCGGCCACCGGCACCCTCGGCGGCCAGCAGGAAGTCTCCGGATTTCTGGGCGACGGCCTGGTCAACAGCTACCTGGACGGGGACACCACCACGGGCACCCTCACCTCGCCCGAGTTCACGATCGACAAGGACTACGTCAACTTCCTTGTGGGCGGCGGCAACCACCCCGCCGGCTCCGACAACCCGACCGCGGTCGAACTGCTCGTCGACGGCAAGGTGGTCCGCAGCGCCACCGGACAGGATGGCGAGGCACTCAACTGGGCCTCCTGGGACGTCAAGGACCTCGCCGGCAAGAAGGCACAGATCAAGATCGTCGACGACAACAGCGGTGGCTGGGGCCACCTCAACGTCGACCACATCATGCTCTCCGACACCCAGGCCCGGCCCGTCTCCCAGGAGACGTCCGTCAACCTGATCGTCGACGGCAAGGTCGTCCGAAGCGCCACCGGCTCCAACAGCGAGACCCTGGACTGGTCCTCCTTCGACATGCGCTCCTACGCCGGCAAGCAGGCGCGGATCCAGATCGTCGACATGAACAACGCCGGCTGGGGCCACCTCCTCGCCGATCAGTTCACCGCCGCCGACACGGCCGCGAAGTCCGTCGTCCAGCGCGCCGACTGGGCCGACTACGGCAAGGACTACTACGCGGCGGTGTCCTGGGAGGACGCGCCGGACGGCAAGCGGTACATGATCGGCTGGATGAACAACTGGGACTACAGCGGCGTGGTCCCCACGTCACCCTGGCGCGGCGCGCAGAGCATCCCCCGGGAGATGGCCCTGCGTACGGTCGACGGCCGCATCCGGCTGACCAGCCGGCCCGTGAACAGCGTGACGTCCCTGCGGCAGAAGCGCCCGGCGACCGCTGCCGGTGTCACCGTCAAGAACACCACCCAGACCCTGATCGGCCCCGCGGCCCAGGGCGAGGCCCTCGACATCGAGGCGACCTTCTCCCTCAAGGACGCCGATCGGTTCGGCCTGAAGGTGCGCACCGGTGCCGGGGGAGAGGAGACCGTCATCGGCTACGACACCACGGCACAGGAGCTGTACGTCGACCGCACCCGCTCCGGCGCTGTCGACTTCAACAGCACCTTCCCCGGCGTCCAGACCGCGCCTCTGAAGGCGAAGAACGGCAAGGTGAAGCTGCGGATCCTCGTCGACCGGTCGTCCGTCGAGGTCTTCGGCGGCAGCGGCGAGGCCGTCATCACCGACCAGATCTTCCCCGACCCCGCCGCCCAGGGGGTGCAGATCTTCGCCGAGAACGGATCGGTGAAGCTGGACCGGGCCCGCGTCTGGCACCTCGACTCCTACCGCGACTGACGGCGGCTGATCCCCCCACCTTCCCCGACTGTCCCCGACCGTCTCCGACCGACTTCGACCACGGAGGACACCACACCGTGAACAAGACCCTGCTCGCCGAGTTCACCGCCCGCGAGGGCGCGCAGGACGAGGTAACCCGCCTGATCCTGGAGTACGCCAAGAAGGTGCGCGAGGAAGAAGGCAACATCGCCTTCGACGTCTACACCAGGTCGGCCGACCCACGCGCCTTCTGGATCTTCGAGGTGTACCGCGACGAGGACGCCTTCCAAGCGCACTTGAAGGCACCGTACGGCGGCCCGTTCAACGCGGCGCTCGCCCCGCTGATCGAGGAGGACGCCTCGGTGCTGACCTTCCTGGATCCGGTGACCTGACCTGAAGGTACTGATTGCAGTCGTTCAGGGCGGGCTTTCGTGAAGGCCGGCTGTACCGTCAGGCTCGGTTGAGCCGTGCGGCGATCCCGTGCCCGATCAGCAAATACATGACGGCCGGGAGGCCGTAGTTAAGGACAACGCGTAGACCCTCTGTGTCCATCGTGAAAATGTCCTGCGACCACCAGGCAAGCAAGTCCGCCGTTCCTCGCACGAACTCGACGAATACATTCGCCTGGTTCGCATCCAGCAGGAAGAGCAGGATCCACAGGCCAAGCAGACCTGCCGCGATGTCGGCGATCGTGCAGACCGTCAGGGCCGTGCGGCGTGCGGTGGCCTGCTGGCGTACGGGGCGCTCCGGGCCCGGGGGCTGGTTGTACGTCTGGTATCCGGGAGCCGGGTCGATGTTGCTCACAAGAATCCGATCTGACGTGTCGTCCTGCCGGCACGCTCGCCCCGGACGCTGAAATGCGGCCCGGTTCGTCGCCCCGCTTCTGCCTATCCCTGCGTCCTGCAAGCGCTGCCGTGTTACACCCTCGTCCGCGGTGACCCCAAAAGGGCCTCTTATTTAGGAACATGTCAAAATATTCGCGCCTGGGGAGGCATTTGCTGATGAAATGGCGCTGCGCGGGCCAGGTCGGGTGTGGAGGCGGACGCCGACGGGGTCGGTCGTGTCAGCCGGGCCAGGTGCCGGTCAGGCGTGGGGCTGCGGCGGCGCCGTCACGGTCGACGGCGGCTTCGGCACCGGCGAAGACCGCTCCTTGCGGGACGGCGGACGGCTGCCCGTATGACCTCGCGCCAGGTCCGTTCCTCGTCGATCGCCTCGGGGGCGTCGTCGTGCTCGAGCTGCTTCCAGACCTGTTTGAACAGCCCGCCGGCCGCCCCACCGCTGACGGCGCCGAGAGCCGGACCGACGGGCTTGTAGACGATCTCCGAGGTTTCATCGGCGCCTGGCACGGCGCACGAGGAGCAGGGCGATGAGCGCGGCGGCCCCGGCGATCAGCGGCGTGCGGTTGGTCCGCGCCAGCCGCATGCCCTGATCGGCCTTCTCGCGCACCGGCTCGGGAGCCTTTTCCCGGGCGAGCTGACCGACGTGGGCGGCTTTGTCGCGGACCTGCTCGGTGGTCGCCGCGGCTTTGTCGCGGACCGGCTGCGGGGTCCTGTCCTGTACCACGTGGGCCGCATGGGTCGCCTTCTCCCGCAGCTGGGTCCGGACCTGTGTGCTCCTTTCGGCGACCTGCTGTTTGACGGCGACCGTCTTTTCCTGCGCACGGCTCTTGACGTCCGTCTTGGCCGCCAGCGCCTCGACGGTCTCGCCGAGTTCCTCGCGGGTTGCCTCGACTCGCTCGCGCAGTTCTTCCGGGGAGGGCGCCGTCTCGTCGCCCGTGTGCGGCTTGTCCGGAGTCATTGCTGTGCCCTTTCCTTGATCTCGGCCACATCGGTCTTGACGCTGTCCACGGTCTGCTCGGGCTTGGGCGGTGATGCCTTGCCGATCTGCTGTCTGCCGAGGGCCGCCATCAGCGCGGTGACGGCGGCCAGGACGCCGGTGACGATCAGGGCCGCCGCCCACACGTCCATCACGAGCGACAGCGCGGCGATCACGGTGGCCACCAGTGCCTGCAGGGTGAGCACACCCACCAGGCCGGCGCCGCCGAACAGGCCCCCGCCTTTGCCGAACCGCTTGCCCTTCTGCGTCATCTCCGCCTGTGCCAGACGCATCTCGTCGCGCACCAGCTGCGACAGCTGCTGCGAAGCTTTCTGGACCAGTTCACCGACCGGTTCCTGCGCTGTGTCGCCGGTGTGGGGGGAGCTGGCTGACGTCATGGGTGCTCACCTTCCTCCTCTGTGTTTCACGCAGTCCTCGGTGGCGGACCTGCGGTCGAGCAGCCACGGACTGCCTGACGCGCCGACCAGTCGGTGACCTTCACCGGCACCGCCTGATCGGCTGCCCGGGTACCCCGATCGCGACGCATAACCGCTTGTCAGAGCACATGCCGTCACAGACGGGCGGCGCGGATCAGGGCGGGCGCGGCCGACCCGATCACACGGCCCTCCGCCACGTCGGTGGGACAGTGCGCACCGGCGTGCACCCGCTGCGCAGCCACCATCGCCGCCCGCACCGCACATACGCACCGGCGGCCGGCCACACCGGCGGAAGGCGCCGGTGCTGAGGCGAACGCGGCCGCGGTGCGGCCGGAGGGGCCAACCCCGCGGCAGCCGTCCGGCCGCGCCACCTCCCGCGGCCGCCATCACTCCGACCGAAGCGCGCACCACACGGCTTGGGTGGCTCGGCTGTCTTCCCGGCCGTGGGGCGCGAATCACCGCACCCACGGCGGCCCCCGACGGCGATCACCGCCTGGTGGTGCGGTGATCGCCGTCTCGCGGTCCGGCCTCAATCGGATTCAAGCCGGCGGTGGTCCTCCTCGTCCCACTTCCGGGTGTCGCGCGGCTGGACGTACGGTTCGGCATCGGCCGGATGGCCGCCCGCGACGGCACGCTGGCGATGCAGCTCGGCGTCGAACTCCAGGCCGAGCAGGATCGCCAGGTTCGTGATCCACAGCCACACCAAGAAAATGATCACGCCGGCGAACGTGCCGTAGGTCTTGTTGTACGAGGCGAAATTCGCCACGTACAGCGCGAACCCGGCCGAGGCGATCATCCAGATCACCAGCGCCAGGAAGCTGCCCGGCGTGATCCAGCGGAAACCGCGGACCTTCGCGTTCGGCGTCGCCCAGTACAGAAGCGCGATCATGACCGTGACCAGGAGCAGCAACGCCGGCCACTTCACGATCGACCACACCGTCAGAAACGTGTCCCCGAGCCCCAGCGCGGTGCCGACCTGGCGGGCCAGGCCGCCGGTGAACACCACGATCACCGCACTGGCCACGGCCAGCACCATCAAGGCCACGGTCACTCCGAGCCGGACCGGCAACACCTTCCACACCGGTCGGCCCTCGGGGACCTCGTAGACCGCGTTCGCGCTGCGGATGAACGCGGCGACATAGCCGGATGCCGACCACACCGCGAGCACCAGACCCACGATCGCCATGATCGAGCCGAGACCGGCATTGCCCTGCATCTGCTGCACCGCATTGTTGAGGACGTCCCGCGCGGCACCCGGGGCGAGCTTCCCGATGTTGTCCAGCACCTGCTGCGTCGCCGACTGGCCCACTATCCCCAGCAACGACACGAGAGCCAGCAGCGCCGGAAACAGAGCCAGGATCCCGAAGTAGGTCAGCGCCGCGGCCCGGTCGGCCAGCTCATCCTTCTTGAACTCTTTCAGGGAACCTTTCAGTACCTCCTTCCAGGAGCCCTTGGGCAGGTCCTTCAGCCTGTCGGGCGCCCGCTCCTCCACCTGCTCGTCCGGCCCGGGGCTCGTCCCCCGCCCGGCCTCAGCCTCGTGGCCGACCGTGGCGTGCCCGCCGTGCTTTCCGTGCCGTCTCAGTGTCCGCACCATGCCCGGCGGGTATCCGGTCTCACGTACACCATTCACGACATAATGTCCCGCCATGCGGCTTTTCGATGCTCTAGTGCCTGGCTGCTTGAGCCCCGGAAACTTCGCCGAGGGTTGATGGAGGGCGCGTATGGGGGTACCTGCGTCGGCATGGCACCGGAAACTGATCACGCTGAATCCGTACGAGCCCTGCGGCAGCTGCGCAGGATCCGCACCTTTTACGCCGGGGGCGCCGCCTTGTGGGCTGCTTCGGCCGTATCGGCGGGATGGGTGGACCCCGGAAGCCGGCAAATGTGGATAGCGGTGGTGTTGCTGCTGGTCTTCACCATGCTGCTGTCCATGGCGTCCCTGTGGCTGTGGCGGCAACAGGCTGCCGGTTCGGGTGAGCCCGTGCACCACGCCGCCCCGCGGAAGACGGCTTGGCGCCACCACGCCAACGCCTGAGCTTCATCGCACTCAGGGAAGGGCAGTGATATACACCAATCTGGTACATGGACTACTCTTGGTACATGTCTCTGAAGCGCACGAACGTCTACGCCGACCCCGAGGACCTGGCGATCATCAAGGAGGCGGCCAAGCGTCGCGGCATAAGCGAGGCCGAGATCATCCGGCAGGGGATTCACCTCGCGGCGATGGCGAACCGGGTGTGGGACGAGCCGTTGTTCTCGCGCTCCTTCGAGGGGTCGGGCCGTACGCCGTCCAGGGCCGAGGTCCGTGACGCGGTCGCCGACGCTGTCCGTCGCGAGACGGGCTCCGGAACTGCCGCGTGATCATCGTCATCGCAGATACCTCCGGTCTCCTGGCCGCGCTCGACTCGGCGCACCCAGAGCATGAGGCGGCAAATGAGGCGATCATGTCCGCCGGACTCCTGATCATGTCCCCGCTCCTGCTGGCGGAACTCGATCACGTGGCTACGCGCGAGCTCGGGCGCGAGGCCGCCGTCAGTGCGGTCGATGACCTCCGGCGTTGGATGAGCCGGGGCCGGGTCGTCATGCCCGAGATCACGGAGGGCCACCTGGGCGCCGCCCAGTCTGTCCGCGTCCGCTACGGCGCACTGGATCTGGACCTCGCCGATGCGGTGAACGTGGCGCTGGCCGCGGACTATGACACCGATGCGATCCTCACCCTCGACCGGCGCGACTTCCGTGCCGTACGCCCTCTCGGCCGGCACAAGGCATTTCGCGTCCTGCCCGATGATCTGCCGCTGTGACGAGGGCTGCCGGGTTCGAAGTCCCTGCTGAAAATGGACTTCGGTAGCCGTTCCTCCGTCATCCTGTCGGAACCCCGTGCACCCGCCGACGCTATGCCATATTCAATGGCATACTCGACGTGTGACTGATGACGACACTGACTTCCCGCCCGGCGACGGCCCCACCAGTGGTATCTCCGTCACCCTGACCGCCGGAACTCTGCAAGCCATCCGCGAGCGGGTCGGCAAGCGAGGTGTCTCGGCTTACCTGGAGAAGGCGGCCCAGCGCCAGATCGAGCGCGACAACCTGGACGAGCTGATCGCGGACTTCGACAAGGTGCACGGCCCGGCCGACCCCGAGGCCGTGGCGGCCAAGCGCGCCCAGCTGACGGGTGGTGCCTCGAACGCTGGGGCGGCCGCGTGAGCGGTGCCCTGGTCCTGGACAGTGAGAGCCTGGCGAAGGCCGTACAGCGTGATCGGGAAATCCACGAGTGGCTGACGGCGGCTCGCGACGCGGACCTGCCAGTGATCACCTCGGCCGCCGTGCTGGTCGAGGTGATCCACCCGAAGATCCACGACGCAGCACTGAGGTGGACCCTGTCCCGCCTGAGCGTCGAGCCGGTGACCCAAACCGTCGCGCAATCCGCTGCCGCTCTGCTGCGTGTGGCGGGGCTGCACGGCCACAAGTACGCCATCGACGCCATACTGTGCGCGACCGCCCTGCAGCATCCCGGCAAAGTAACGATCTTGACCTCCGATGTGGAAGACATCAGGCTGCTCACTGCCGAGCATCAGCGCCTGAGTGCGGAGAAGGTCTGAGCCGAGGCGCCTCGTAGAGACGGCGCTCGCCGCCGCGGATGTCCGAAGGGGACAGGGCGGGGGCAGGAACCGCCGGGGAGAGCGTCGGGAGCGGGCGAGTCGGTGAAGGGTGATGCGGTGCCGGGCAAGGCGGTTCCTCTCCATGGCGCGCAGTCACCGCCACAGCCGCCGCCACGGCTGCTCCCGCGCAGCGCAGTACGGCAGGCCATGCGACGAGGCAGCTGACGTAAGGGCCGGGCGCGGGACGCACCGTTGCGGGTATCGGCAGGCATGCGGATGCCCGCGGGCAGCGGCGTGCCGAGACCGCAGGCCGCAGCGCGGGGGACTGCGCGCTCTTCGTGTTCGTCTTGTGTGGTCGTGGCGTGCCGACGCTGCCGCCCTCGTGCCGTTGCGTGCACGAGAGCCGCGTCGGGTGACTCAGCGGTGGGCGGCGCGGTTCATCTCGACGACGTCCTCCAGGGTGGGATCGGCACCGAGGGCGGCGAAGCGTTCCGGCACGCTGTCGCGGATGCGGGCGTCCTTGGCGCGGTCTGCCGCGGCCAGGGCCGCCGGCAGCTCGTCGAGGGTCAGCTCGGTGCAGTAGGCGGGGCTGTTCGGCTGCTGGCGCCAGGAGTCGGCCAGCGTGCCGGCGTCGTAGGGGTCGAAGCCGGTGTCGTCCACGAGCCGCATCGCCACGCGCCGCGCCTCCTCGGTGTCGCCGGCGACGGGGATGGCGAGGCGGCCGGGCGTTCCGGCCGGAACGCCCCGGGTCCGCTGGGTCTCAGCCAGGGCGGCGTTCCACGCCTTGACCACGGGGCGCCCCAGCTGCTCGGCGTTCCACACGCTCTCGACCTCGCCGTTGTCCACGGCCTCGATCTGCCCGCTGAGGTGCGGATAGTAGTTCGAGGTGTCGATGACCACCGTCTCGGCGGGGACCGAGGCGAACGGGCCGGCCAGCTTCCCCGCCACCCCGAAGGGGATGGCCAGGACGATGACGTCCCGGCCCTGGACGGCGTCGGCCATCTCCGCCGCGCGGGCCCCGGACTCCAGCACTTCCGCCCGGACGGCCTCCGGGCCGCGGGCGTCGGCCACCTGGACGTCGTGACCGGCCGTGCTGAGCTTGGCAGCGAGATTCCCGCCGATGGCGCCGGCGCCTATGACAGTAATTTTCATGATTTGTCCCTTGGGAGGTTGTGCCGCCCCTGAGGGCAGCACCATGTGATGGCTGGGTGCGGGTGTCACCTGGCGTTGCGGGGGTCGGGGCCGGGGGCCTGGCGTTTTACGCCTGGGTGTCCTGCTGGCGGTAGCCGCTCGCGATGAGCATGCGGAGCCGGTCGAGCGACTCCTCCTCGGCGCCGTTGCCCTTGATCCAGGCAATGGAACAGGCCGCGAGAAACAGGTCGTTCCCCCGCACCGACGCGCGCACGCGCCCCGCGAGCTGCGCGGCTCGCACGTACTGATCGGTGGCGGAGATGAGGATGTCGCAGGGAATCGTGAGCGGGTTGTCCGGCTCCTGAGCCCGGGCCGCGGCCATGAGCGGGTCCGGCAGCCCGCTGAAGGCGCTGAAGTACTCCTCCATCGCCCGCAGCCACTGCTCCAGCGCCTCGGCCGGGTCGTCGAGCTGGTCGATGTCCGCCTGGCGGGCCACCAGCTCCTCGGAGCGTGTCTGCAGCACAGCCGCCAGCAGCGCTTCCCGGGTGGGGAAGTGCCGGTACAGGGTGCCGGGCCCGACGCCTGTCTCCTTGGCGACCGCCTCGAGGGAGGTGCCGACCCCGTGCTGCAGGAAGTGACGCTGCGCGGTCTCCAGGAGGGCCGCGCGGTTGCGCTGGACGTCCGCGCGGGGCTTGCGTCCTCGCTGTTCGCCGGCGCTCATGTGCCCTCCTGCCTGTCGTGATCCTGCGGCCGCATCAAAGCGGATGCTGCCTCCGTATGTATGGGAGAGTAAAACGGAGGGGACCTCCGGTCAACCGGCGGCCCGATCACGGAGATGAAGCGCCTAGGGGGTGAGCTGCTGCTGCCCTAGGACGGAGAGCAGTTCGAGCTTGCTGTGGCTCTCCGTGCCGGGGCCGGTGATCAGGATCGTGTTGCCGGTCATCTTCATGGGGTCTCGCTCCTTGGTTACGTCGGACCGGTGAGCGCCCGCGGCTTCGACCGTAGGGGCGCCCGCACAGGGGCGGGAGAGGCCTGTCCCGTGGGGGGTGCGGGGGACGCGACGCGGCTCGCGCGCCCCCGATCTCGTGTGTGGCGCCCGTATCCGGCGGCGCCGGCCGACAGGACGCCGGCCTCTGTCCGGTCGCGGAGCCTGCGCCAGGCGGCGCCCGCCCGGTGGCGGGCGCGTCCGCGGTGGGGTGGCGGTCAGCTGTGCAGGGCGCGCAGCACCTTGTGGAAGGCGGCCTGGCTCTCGAAGCCGATGCCGGGGGTGTCGGTCAGGCCGACGCGGCTCTTCTCGACGACGGCGTCGTCGGCGAAGCCGCCGGTGGGCTGGAACTCGCCCGGGTAGGACTCGTTGCCGCCGAGCTTGAGGGCGGCCGCGATGTGCAGGGAGAACTGGTGCCCGCCGTGCGGGATGCAGCGCCTCGATGACCAGCCGTGCTGACGGAGCATGTCCTGGATGCGCAGGTACTCCACCAGACCGTAGGAGAGCGCGGGGTCGACCTGGATGGTGTCGCGGTCGGGGCGCAGGCCGCCGTAGCGGATCAGGTTGCGGGCGTCCTGGAGGGAGAAGAGGTTCTCGCCGGTGGCGATGGGGCCGGTGTAGTGCTCGGCGACGGTGGCGTTGAGGTGGTAGTCGAGCGGGTCGCCGATCTCCTCGTACCAGAACAGCCCGTAGGGCTCGATGGCCCTCCCGTACTCCAGGGCCGTGTGGAGGTCGAAGCGGCCGTTGACGTCGACGGCCAGCCGGGAGCCGTCGCCGTCCAGGACGTCGATGACGGCCTCGATGCGGCGCAGGTCCTCCGCCAGGCCGGCGCCGCCGATCTTCATCTTGACGACGTCGTAGCCCAGGTCGAGGAAGCCGCGCATCTCGTCCTGAAGGTCGGCGAGGGTCTTGCCCGGGGCGTAGTAGCCGCCGGCGGCGTAGACGAAGACGGAGTCGTCGGGCTGCCCGTCGCCGTAGCGCTCGGACAGGTACCGGTACAGCGGCTTGCCCTCGATCTTGGAGGCCAGGTCGAACAGGGCCATGTCCACCACGCCGACCGCGACCGAGCGCTCGCCGTGCCCGCCGGGCTTCTCGTTGTTCATCATCACGTCCCACGCCTTGGCGTGGTCCAGGCCGCCCCGCTCGTCGAGCAGGCCGCCGGGCTCGGCCTCGAGGAGGCGGGGCAGGACCCGGCGGCGCAGGATCTCTCCGGCGCTGTAGCGGCCGTTGGAGTTGAAGCCGTAGCCCACCACGGGCTTGCCGTCCCGGATGACGTCGCTCTCGATCGCCACGATCGAACAGTCCATGGAGCTGAAGTCGATCCAGGCGTTGCGGATCGAGGAGCTGATCGGAACGACGCCCTCGTAGACGTTGGTGATCTTCACTGCGGGCCTTTCTCATATCTTATAAGATGTGACGGCTGTTAGGCTGAGCCGGTCCGCTGCGGGATGTCAAGGGGGGCAACCTCCGGGAAGGAACGGTCAGGGGGCCATGGCAGGGCAGAACCTGTTCTTCAGCAAGAGCGACCTCGCCTACGCGGAACTCCGCGATCGGATCCTCTTCGGCACGCTTCCTGCCGGGTCACGGCTCGCCCAGTACGACCTCGCCGAGTCCCTCAACATGAGCATCACGCCCCTGCGCGAGGCCATCCGCCGCCTCAGCAGCGAGGGACTCGTCACCGTCGACACCCACCGCGACGTCCGGGTCTCCGTCATGAACTCGAACGAGGCCCGCCAGCTCTTCGAAGTCCGCCTGTCCCTGGACCCGACCGCCGCCGAACTCGCCGCCCAGCGACGGACCGACGACGACATCGCCACGATGCGGGCCGCCGTCGACAAGCTCCTCCCCGTCACCCGCCAATGGGGGGAAGAAGCACTCACGGCCCACCGCGCCTTCCACCAGGCGCTGTACCGGGCCTCGCACAACGACGTCCTCATCCGTCTCCTGGACGACCTGTGGGACAAGTCCGACCGCTACCGGCGCCTCGGCCTCGAACTCCCGCCCGGTGACGAACCCCGCACCCGGGACCTACAGGAACACCACCAACTCGTCTCCCTCATCGTGGACGGCCGCGCCGCCGAAGCCGCCCAGCTGATGCGAGGCCACATCACCCACAGCCTCACCGCCACCGCCATCAGCGCCCTCGAAGACCGCGAGGGCAATCGCGTGACGTGACCCGGGCCGATCCGGAGTGCCCGTTCCGCTCGCGCATGGACCCTCGACGGGGCGGGGCGGGGTGCCACGGCTCCGGTCCGGACGCCCTTGTCCGCCCGCCGGGCAGGCGCCCACGATCAGGAACCACAGGTGCCGTGTCGGTTCTGCCCGGCGTGTCCGGGCGGTAGCTTGGAGGAAGAAGGCCCCTGAAGGAGGGCGATTCGATGCCGTGGTTCGTATGGCTGCTCGCCGCCGCGGCACTGGGTGCCGCGGAGTTCTTCACTCTGACACTGGTCTTCGGGTTGCTGGCCGGTGCCGCGTTGGTTGCCGCCGTGGTCGCCGGTGTGGGCATCGGCCTTCTCGGTCAGCTGCTGGCCCTGGGCGCGGCGGCGGCAGCGGGCCTCTTCATCGTCCGTCCCATCGCGCTGCGGCACATGGAGCAGCAACCCCTCACACACGAGGGCAGCGACGCGCTGATCGGCAAACGCGCCGAGGTCATGCAGGAGGTCACCGCGACCCGTGGCCTGGTCAAACTGTCCGGCGAGGAATGGTCCGCCCGCGCCTTCGACGAAAGCCTTGTGATCCCGGTGGGAGCGCTGGTGGACGTCATGGAGATCGAAGGCGCCACGGCCGTCGTCTACCCCCGCGAGCTCCTTCCGTGAACGGCTGAACACTTAGCAACGGAGGCACTGTGGAACCAGTTGTCGTCCTAGCCCTTGTCGCGGCCATCGTCGTCGTCTTCCTCGTGGCCTCCAGCGTGCGGATCGTCCCGCAGGCGCGCCGCTACAACATCGAGCGGTTCGGCCGCTACCGCCGGACGCTGCAGCCCGGTCTGAACCTGGTCGTGCCGGTGGCGGACCGCATCAACACCAAACTCGACGTCCGCGAGCAGGTCTACTCGTCCGACCCCAGGCCGGTGATCACCGAGGACAACCTCGTGGTGAACATCGACACCGTGCTCTACTACCAGATCACCGACCCACGGTCGGCGGCCTACGAGGTCGCCGACTACCTGCACGCGATCGATCAGCTCACCGTGACCACGCTCCGGAACGTCATCGGCAGCATGGACCTGGAAGAGACCCTCACCTCGCGCGAGGAGATCAACTCCCGGCTGCGCGCCGTCCTCGACGACGCGACCGGCAAGTGGGGCATCCGGGTCAACCGCGTCGAGATCAAGGCCATCGATCCACCGCACACCATCAAGGAGGCGATGGAGAAGCAGATGCGGGCCGAGCGTGACAAGCGCGCGGCCATCCTGCACGCCGAAGGGGAGCGGCAAGCCAAGATCCTCACAGCGGAGGGTACGAAGCAGAAGGACATCCTGGAGGCGCAGGGAACGCAACAAGCCATGATCCTGCGGGCGGACGGTGAGGCGAAGGCGGTGGAGCTCGTCTTCCAGGCCGTCCATCGCAACAACGCCGACCCGAAGATCCTGGCCTACAAGTACCTGGAGACGCTGCCCCACTTGGCAAGCAGCGACAACAACACGTTCTGGGTGATCCCTGGGGAACTGACCGAGGCAGTTCGGACCGTCACCCGTGCGTTCGGTGATCAGCCGGCGGCGCGACCCGAGGAAGCAGCCGGCGCCGGCGCTGACCACACTCCGGACGAGGGCCGGACTCCGGAGCTCGACGCGGGCTGGACGGCTTCGTCCGACGCTGCCGCGGCGGCCGACGAGGCCGAGAAGCAGGCCGCCGCCGCGGTGAGCGACGCCAAGGCGGAGGCGGAGGCCGCGAAGTCGCCCCAGACGCCACGCCGCGGGCAGACGCCCCGCGGTTGAGCCCACCTTCGGTTGTCGCCGAGGAACGCCGTGGGGCTTCCCGGCCCCTCGGGAGGACCGGGCACGTTTGTCGCGCCCGAAGGCCGCTGCGAAGCCGGCGTCGGCACGTCCTGCCGCGGCGCGGCGATCTACACGGCGGCCATGGTGGCCGGAATGCAGAACAGCAGTGCCGCCGCCGCGGTGAGCAGGCGACGGCGCGGTGGTGGCCAGGTCATGCGCCGCGCGATTCGGTGCGCTGGTAGATGTCAGGGATGCCGTCGGCGTCCTCGTCGAGGTTCTCTTCCTCGTACAGGCGCCGGTAGACAGCGTTCCTGCGGCGCAAGAGCAGGGCGGCCAGCAGGGCGGCGGTGAGCGAGGCGATCAGGACGGCGGCCTTGACGTGCTCGCCGACGGCCGTGCCGGGGAAGGCCAGCTCGCCGATGAGCAGGGCGACCGTGAAGCCGATTCCGGCCAGGGTCGCGAGAGCGAAGACGTCGGCCCAGGCCAGGTCCGGATTGAGCCGAGCACGGGTGAAGCGGGCGGCGAGATAGGTTCCGGCGAAGATCCCGAGAATCTTGCCCGCGACCAGCCCGGCGATCACGCCGAGGGGTTCGGGGGTCGTGAACACCTTGCCCAGCGCGTCGCCGGACACGCTGACCCCGGCGGCGAACAGCGCGAACAGCGGCACGCACACGCCGGCGGAGAGGGGGTGCAGCAGATGCCCGGTGCGTTCCGCGGGTGCTTCCTCTTCGTCCCGGTCGCGGACCGTGCGCAGGATCAGGCCCATGGCGACCCCGGCGACGGTGGCGTGGATGCCGCCGTTGTACAGCAGCGCCCAGATCGCAACCCCGAGCGGCACATACCACCACCAGCCCTTCACGCGCTGCCTCTGCAACACGTAGAAGACGACCAGCCCGGCAAACGCGCCCGCCAGCGCCCAGTAGTTGAGGTCCGCGGTGAAGAAGAGGGCGATGATCAGAATCGCGCCGAGGTCGTCGACCACCGCGAGGGTCAGCAGGAAGGCCCTAAGGGCGGTCGGCAGGTGGGTGGAGATGACCGCGAGGACCGCCAAGGCGAAGGCGATGTCGGTGGCCATCGGCACCGCCCAGCCGTCCATGCTGCCGCCGCCGGCCGCGACCGTGACGGCGTAGAAGGCGGCGGGTACGGCCATGCCGCACACGGCGGCGATGACGGGCAGCGCCGCCGTCGCCGGGGTGCGCAGCGAGCCGACGACCAGTTCCCGCTTCAGCTCGATCCCGGCGACCAGGAAGAAGACGGTCAACAGCCCGTCGGACGTCCAGTGGCCGACCGAGAGGTCCAGTCCCAGCGCGGGTATCCCGAAGTGGAAGTCGCGGATGGTGGTGTACGCGCTGCTCAGCGGAGTGTTCGCCCACACCAGCGCGACCACCGCGGCGGCCAGCAGGACGAGGCCGCCCACCGTCTCGGTGCGCAGGGCGCGGGCCACTGCCTGTCGTTCGGGCCAGGAGAGGAGACCGAGGAACGGAGTGCGGGGCGGGGTGGCGGCCAAGGCGGCGAACCTCCGGAATATCGGCGAAATGGGCACACGGCCCTACGGACGCCGACCAGACTTCCCGGCACACCCCGCGCCCTTCTTGACGCGTTCTGCACACCCTAACCGCAGCGGGCCCGGCGGCCCACCCCCGTCTCGTCCGCCGCAAACGGGCAGGCAGCGAGCATCTGCGGACCTACTCGGGCGAGGCGCCGGTGCGGACGGGGTACACACGTGGCCTGGGAGTGATCGCGTCGGGCAGGAGGTCGCAGTGACGCTTTCGGACGTGGTCTACGTCTGTCTGGGGCTGGGGGCGCTAGGGGCGGCCGTGCTGCCCCGGGTGGTGTCCAAGCGGCCGTTGTCCCTGCCCATGGTCTTCCTCGCCGCGGGGGTTCTGATCCAGTTGCTGCCGGTGGGCGTGCCGGCCGTGGACCCCGTGCGTGATCGCCTGTGGGTCGAGCACACCACCGAGGTGTGTGTGATCGTGTCGCTGATGGGCGCGGGGCTCGCCATCGACCGGCCCTTCGGATGGCGCCGGTGGTCCACTACGTGGCGGTTGCTGGGCATCACGATGCCGCTGACCGTGGCGGTCGTCGCCCTGCTGGCCTGGGGGCTGCTCGACTGGCCGCCCGCTGCCGCTCTGCTGCTGGGGGCCGTGCTCGCGCCCACGGATCCCGTGCTGGCCGGTGAGGTGCGCGTGGGCGAGCCGCTCGGTACCGAGCGCGACGAGGACGAGGTGCGGTTCTCCCTGACCAGTGAGGCCGGGCTGAACGACGGACTCGCCTTTCCGTTCGTCTACGCGGCCATCGCCCTCGCCGCGGCGGCCGGGACGGGGTGGTCGGCGGACTGGATCGGTTCGTGGGCGCTGACCGACCTGCTGGGCAAGTGCGCTGTGGGGCTGGCCGTCGGGGGTGGGGTCGGCTGGTTGCTGGGGTGGATGTTCTTCCGGGTTCGCGCCTCCGCGCTGCGGCTGTCCGAGCACATGGAGGGCTTCGTGGCGCTGGGCGCCACCTTCGTGTCGTACGGCATCGCCGAGGTGCTGCACGGCTACGGCTTCCTGTCCGTGTTCGTGACCGCCTGCGTCATCCGGGCCGCCGAGCGCAGCCACGGCTATCACAAGGTGCTGCACGAGTTCACCGAGCAGATCGAGCGGTTGCTCACGGCCGTCCTGCTGTTCCTGCTCGGCGGCTACCTGGTGGCCGGCGCCCTGTCCGCCCTGACGCTGACGGGCGCGGTGGTCGCGATCCTTGTGCTCATGGTCGTACGGCCGCTGACCGGGTGGCTGGCACAGGTACGGACCGCCATGGGGAAGAAGGAGCGTGCCGTGGTCGCCCTGTTCGGGATCCGGGGCATCGGTTCGCTCTTCTACCTGTCCTACGCCCTGGGGCAGGACTCCTTCGGCGGGCTGGGACGGGAACTGTGGGCGACCGTGGCCCTCACCGTGGTGATCTCGGTGGTGCTGCACGGAGTCATGGCGACCCCGGCCATCGGATACCTGGACCGGCGGCGCGACGGGGCGCAGCTCGGCGGCCGGTCGTAGGCGGCAGACGTACGGGCCCGTACCCACCAAGGCGCGAGGTGAGTACGGGCCCGTACAGGAGCCGGGCCGCCGGGGGCGGTCAGACGGTGGTCTTCGCCGACTCCTCGTCTTCGTCGTCGTCGCCGATCTCACCGGCCTTGCGGGCGCGGACGAACTCCAGGAAGGAGTTGAGCTCGCGCTTGACGACAGGGGCGAGCAGGTACAGGCCGATGATGTTGAAGACCGACAGCAGGAAGAGCGCGGAGTCGGCGAGGCTGATCAGCGAGTCGAGGGACATCAGGGCGCCCAGGACCACGAACAGGCTCCAGACGACCTTGAAGACGGTCTCGCTGGCCTTGCTCTTGCCGAACAGGTACGACCAGGCCTTGAGGCCGTAGTAGCCCCAGGTCAGGATCGTGGAGAAGGCGAACAGCAGCACCGCGACGGTGAGCACGGCCGGGAACCAGGGCAGTACGGTCTCGAAGGCGTCGGAGGTGATGGTGACGCCGCCGATGTCCTTGCCCTCGCGGGCCTCGCCCCAGCTGGCCGGGTCGGCGATGACGATGGTCAGCGCGGTCATGGTGCAGATGACGACCGTGTCGATGAACGGCTCCAGCAGGGCGACCAGACCCTCGCTGGCGGGGTGCTTGGTCTTGACCGCGGAGTGGGCGATCGGGGCGGAGCCGAGACCGGCCTCGTTGGAGAACGCGGCGCGCTGGAAACCGATGATCAGGGCACCGAGCACACCGCCGACGACGCCGTCGGCCTCGAAGGCGCCCTGCAGGATGGTCTGGAAGGCGTCCGGCACGTGGGTGACGTTGCTCAGGATGACGACCAGGCAGGCCACGATGTAGATACCGGCCATCGCGGGCACCAGCCGGCTGGTGACCGAGGCGATGGAGCGGATGCCGCCGAGCAGCACCAAGCCGACCAGCGCGGAGACGACCAGGCCGAAGAGGACGGCACCGGCGGAGGAGGCCAGGAAGCCGTCCTCGCCGCCGAAGGTCGAGGCGACCTGCGCGTAGCTCTGGTTGGTCTGGAACAGGTTGCCGCCAAACAGGCCGAAGAAGAGGACCATGATCGAGGCGAGGACGGCGAGCACCTTGCCGAGCTTGGCGCCGCCGCTGCCGAAGCGCTCCTTGAGGCCCTTGGGCAGGTAGTGCATCGGGCCGCCGGAGACCGTGCCGTCGGCGTGCACCTCGCGGTACTTCACGCCGAGGGTGACCTCGACGAACTTGGTGGCCATGCCGAGCAGGCCGCACAGGATCATCCAGAACGTGGCGCCCGGGCCGCCCCAGGAGACGGCGACGGCCACACCCGCGATGTTTCCGAGGCCGACCGTGCCGGAGACGGCGGCGGTCAGCGCCTGGAAGTGGTTGACCTCGCCGGCCGACCCCTTCTCGTCGTACTTCCCGCGCACCACGTCGAGCGCGAGTCTGAACTTGCGGACCTGCACGAACCCGAACCAGCCGGTGAAGACCAGACCGGCGACGACGAGCCAGGCGACGATGAGGGGAAGTTCCGTTCCGCCGACGGGAACCGCGTAGAAGACGACTTCTCCGAGCCACTTGGCTATCGGTTCGAAGAAATCGCTGACGGCTTCGTCGACGTTCTGGGTGACAGAGTCGAGTGACACAGTGGCTACCTCGATGGTGCGAGCCCGGGGCACGGGGAAGTGCCGCCGGTTGATGTGCGGTCTCTGAACGAACGCCGTTGTCCGATCGGCGACGCTGGGTGGGCTGTCCTTGGATGCGGATCGTGATCACCCGGGCCTTGCTGCCGGAGCATGCCGACCGCTCCGCGCTGTGGTGTCGAGCGGTTCCACCTGCGGAGTTGCGCAGTTGTACCACGACCTTTGCCATGTCTTTAGTGGCTCAAGTCACATGACTCGCAGTTACGGTCGAAAACGCCAGCGAGCGATATCGGACCGTTATGCGGGGCCGGAGATCCGTTCACCGGACAGCTAATGAGCGTGCACACACCTAGGCCATGGCCGCGGCGGCGTAAGCGTTCCGTCATCTTTCGCGGGGGTCATGACGCCTTCCTGACCCGTTGAATGGGGAGCTACGAAAGCTCTCAGGAAATGAGGCAGGGCATGGCACGTATGCGGAGGGCGCTGGGCAGGCCGCTGATCATCGGCGCGCTGACGGTAGCGGTCGCAGGCGTCGGTCTCGGGCTGTACTGGTTCCAGCCGTGGAAGCTGTGGCAGGACGAAACCGTGCAGGAGGCCCTGCCCAGCGCCGTGGCCCCGACGGCGCCTGAGGCCGGAGCGCCCTCCGCGTCGCCTTCCCCGGCTCCCCAGCCCCGGACACTGGCGGGCGGCGCATTGATCAGCCACGAGCACGCCACCTCGGGCAGCGTGAAGCTCGTACGCCTTCCCGACGGCTCCCATGTCGTACGGCTGGAGGACCTCGACACCAGCAACGGCCCGGATCTGCGCGTGTGGCTGACCGACGCGCCGGTGAAGGAGGGGCGGGCCGGCTGGCACGTCTTCGACGACGGCGCGTACGTCAGCCTCGGCAAGCTCAAGGGCAACAAGGGGAGTCAGAACTACGCCGTGCCCGCCGACGTCGACCCGTCCCGGTACACCAGCGTGAGCATCTGGTGCGACCGCTTCGACGTGTCCTTCGGCGCCGCCGAACTGGCGCGCACCTGAGCTCGTCCACGGGGGCGCGTCAGAGGTCCTGTGCAGGCCAGTCGAGCAGCCGTGCTCCGATCACCGCGGTCTGCAGCATGTAGCGGTGGGACGGATCGGCGGGGTTGGCGCCGGTGAGCTTGTGGATGCGTTCCAGCCGGTAGGTCAGGGCCCGCACGCTGAGAGTGAGACGGCGAGCGGCCTCGGCGGCCACGCAGCCGGAGTCGAAGTAGGCGGTGAGGGTGTCCAGGAGGGGCTCGGCACCACCGCGGGCCGTGGTGAGCGGGCCGAGGGTGGCGAGGACGAGCTCGGCCATGGCCAGCCGGTCGCGGGTGAGGACGGGGTAGACGAGCAGATCGGCGGCGCGCAGGACCGGATCCTCCAGTTCCAGGCGCTCGGCGAGTTCCAGGGCGTTGAGCGCCTCCTCGTAGGAGTGGACGACCCCGCCGGGGCCGGGCTGGGGACGGCCGATGGCGACCCGGCCGCCGTCGGTGGCGGCGTGGGCATGCTTCGCGAAGTGGGCGAGGACCTCTTCCTGGGGGCCGGGGGCGATGCACAGCAGCCGGCCGTCCTTGGTGGTGAGCAGGATGCTGCGGTCGCCGAAGCGGGAGATGAGGGCGCGTTCCACCTGGCGGGGGACGGGATCGCCCTCCTCGTAGGCGGTCGGGCCCTCGGCGACGGCGACAGCATGGGCGTGCGAGAGACGCAGACCGAAGCGTTCAGCACGTTCGGCGAGGCGCCCGAGGTCGCTGCGGCCGTAGAGGAGGTCGTCGATGAACTCGCGGCGTGCGGCCTCCTCCTGGCGTACGGCCTGGCGCTGAGCCCGCTCGAAGCCCTCGGCGAAGGCATCCGTCACCTGCTGCACGGCGGCCAGGGCACTGTCGGCCGACGCGGGGCCGGCCGGCCAGGCCGCGCGCGCTGCGGTCAGATGGGCGCTGACCAGGGCCCGCAATCCGTGCCCGGCGTCAGCCGCCTGCTCCCCGAGCGCCCGACGGGAGGTGAGTTCCTCCCGGGTGAGACGCCGGCCGGTGGCCGCGACCTCGGCCAGTATCTGGGCATAGCCCGCCAGATACTCCTCCGGAATCTCCAACTCCGCCATGGTGCCCCCGAGTTCTTGACGCGCCGCTGACGGCTTCTTGGCGGCCGACCGGCATGCAGACCCTAGACAACACTGCCGGGAACCGGCAATGCGTGGGTGTGCGCCTGCGATGCAGGATGGGTCGCGGGGAGCACTACGGGGGATTCGGTGCCGGACACCGGCAGAGGTGTCCGGCACCGGAACCCTGAGCGAGCGGTGCGCCGCCGAGCACGGTTGACGGGCAGTGCGGAAGGGACGGGGGTTAGGCATGCGGACGTTGCTTTCGGCAGCCACCGGCCCGCCCACGATCCTCCTGACCACCGCCCTCGTCGTGGTGCTGTGCTTCTGGCTCCTCGTCGCCGCGGGCTTCACCTCGGTCGGCAGTTTCGACGCGGACGCGAACCTCCGTGCCTGGGGCATGGACGGCGTACCTGTCGCGGTAGCCGTCTCCACGCTGACGGCCGTGGCCTGGCTCCTGAGTGTCGGAGGCGTCCTCCTGCTGGCCGCGTGCGCGCCGCCGTGTCCCGCCACCGGGCTGCTGCGCATGGTCTGGCCCGTCGCGGCCCTGCCCGTCGCATGGCGACTGACCTGCCTGTTCGTACGTCCCCTGCACCGGCTCTTCCCCGACGAACCCGGCCCGCCCGAACGTGGCGAGGCACGGGAGCACGTGGACCACGCCACCTGAGCGGTGCCCCGCCTGAGCAGTGCTCCGCCTGAGCGGTTCTCCGCCTGAGCAGTACCCCGCCGGACTCGCCGCCGGCCCCCTCACGCTTCGATTCCTTCACGCCCCAAGGACGTATGCCATGAATGTCATCCTCCTGGGCGTCGGCGTGCTCATCGCCGTCACCCTGCTCGCCGTACTGGTCGTCTCCCGGCTGTTCCGCAAGGTGGAGCAGGGCAAGGCGCTGATCGTCTCCAAGCTGCGGAAGGTCGACGTGACCTTCACCGGGCAGGTCGTGCTGCCCGTGCTGCACAAGGCCGAGGTGATGGACATCTCGGTGAAGGCCATCGAGATCACACGGACAGGGAAGGACGGTCTGATCTGCCAGGACAACATCCGCGCCGACATCCGGATCACGTTCTTCGTGAAGGTCAGCAAGACCGTCGAGGATGTCATCAAGGTCGCGCAGGCCGTCGGCACCGCGAGGGCGAGCGACCGGGACACACTGCAGGAGCTGTTCCACGCGAAGTTCTCCGAGGCGCTGAAGACCGTCGGCAAGCAACTGGACTTCACCGACCTGTACACGAAGCGCGAGGAGCTGCGGTACCGGATCATTGAGGTCATCGGCGTCGACCTCAACGGCTACCACCTGGAGGACGCGGCGATCGACTACCTGGAGCAGACACCGGTCGCCCAGCTCGACCCGGCCAACGTCCTCGACGCCCAGGGCATCCGCAAGATCACCGAGTTGACGGCCGTGGAGCACGTGCGTACCAACGAGGCGCGGCGCACCGAGGAGAAGGAGATCACCCGGCAGAACGTCGACGCCCGCGAGGCCATCCTCGAGCTGGAGCGCCGGCAGGCGGACGCGGAGACCAAGCAGAAGCGCGAGATCGCGACCGTACGGGCCCGGGAAGAGGCCGAGACGGCGCGGGTGGTGGAGGAGGAGCGGCTGCGGGCCCAGGGTGCCTTCCTGGCCACCGAGGAGAAGCTCGGCGTGCAGCGCGAGAACCAGGCCCGCGAGGTCGCCGTCGCCGCGAAGAACCGCGAGCGGGTCATCGCCGTCGAGAGCGAGCGCATCGAGAAGGACCGGCTCCTCGAAGTCATCGGCAGGGAACGGGAGACGCAGCTGACCCGGATCGCCGCCGAGAAGGAGGTCGAGGCGGAGAGGCGGGACATCGCCGAGGTCATCCGCGAGCGCGTCGCCGTGGACCGTACGGTCGCCGAGCAGGAGGAGTCCATCAAGAAGCTGCGGGCCGTGGAGGAGGCGGAGCGGCAGCGGCAGGCCGTGATCATCGCGGCCGAGGCCGAGGCGCAGGAGAAGCTGGTCAAGGACATCAAGGCCGCAGAGGCCGCCGAGCAGGCCGCCACGCACCGCGCTGCCGAGGAACTGACGCTGGCCGAGGCCCGGTTGAAGACGGCCGACCTCGACGCGCAGGCCAAGCTCCGCCTCGCCGAGGGCATCCAGGCCGAGGCGGCCGCCGAAGGGCTCGCGGCCGTCCAGGTCCGGGACAAGGAAGCCGACGTCACCGAGAAGGCCGGCCGCGCGGAGGCCGCCGCCACCGAGGCCCGGCTGCGGGCCGAGGCGGAAGGCGCGCAGGCCCAGGCCCTGGCGGACGCCGCGGCCATCGGCGAGAAGCTCAAGGCCGAGGCGGAGGGCCTGACCCAGAAGGCCGCCGCCATGGCCGCCCTCGACGACGCCTCACGGGGGCACGAGGAGTACCGGCTGCGCGTACAGGCGGACAAGGAGATCCGCCTCGCCGGGCTCGAGGTGCAGCGGCAGGTCGCCGAGGCGCAGGCCACGGTGCTCGCCACCGGTCTGGAGAGCGCCGACATCAGCATCGTCGGCGGCGAGTCGGTCTTCTTCGACCGGCTGATGTCCTCCATCGCGCTCGGCAAGGGCGTCGACGGGTTCGTCCAGCACTCCGAGACCGCACAGGCCCTGGCCCGGCCCTGGCTGGACGGCACCTCCAGCTTCACCGACGACCTGGGCCGCATCCTCGGCTCGGTCTCCACAGCCGACGTGCAGAACCTGACCGTCTCGGCGCTGCTGATGAAGCTGATGAAGACCGGCGGGGCCGACTCGGGGCAGCTCCAGCAGCTGCTCGACAGGGCCGGCGAGCTGGGCCTGGCGGACAAGCCGCTCACCGCCCTGAACGGCAGCGCCGTCCACGCCTGACCCGCCACCTCGGTCCGGAGCCGCCGCACAGGGGACGGCGGCTCCGGACCGCGCTCATCGACTTCCCGAGAGGCACGCCATGACGACCGTCCCGGACACCGGCACGTACGACCCCGTGGACACGGGCACGTACGAGGTGCTGCGCGACCGCCTCACCGCGCAGGCCGCCGAACTCGCCCGCCGCGCCGAGGCGCTCAACGCCCGCCGGGGTGAGGAGTTCGGCTCGACGCGGCTCGAACTCGCCGGCACCGAGCGACTGCGCACGGAGCACGCCGCGGTGCCCCGGGACGTCGTGGCGGTGGGCGCCGCACTGCTCGTCGGTTCCAACGCCGTCCCGAGCCGGGAGGCCGGCACGCGCGTCGGTGACGTCCTGGCCCTGTACGACCGCGACCTCGAACGGCTGCCCGACCACTCCGTCCCCGGCCTGCTCGACGACCCCGCCTTCGTCCGCGAGTTCGGCGCCCTGCACCGCTACTACCGCCAGGCTCGCCTCCTCCGGCTCCGGCGCACCGAGGGCAGGCTGCTCGCCGTGTTCCAGACCGGCGAGAAGGCGGACGACACACGGGTGCTGCGCTGGGCCCTGTCCGACGACGGAGCGGTCACGTTCCTGGACGCGCGGGGCGAGCGCGACCACGTGCTGCCGCAGTCCCACGACGTCGAATGGACCGACAGCACTCGCGAGGACCACGTCCTCGGACGGCACCCGCATGTCTCCATCACCGGCGAGGTCTTCGTCTCCACGGTCGGCGGTGTCCTCACCGTCAAGACCGACGACGACACCGAGACGGCAGAAGGCATCTACACCGAGCCCGTCGACGAGCCGCTGCAGTCCCTGGCGGACGCGCACATCGCCCACGCGCGCGTGGGCGCCCTGATCCTCCTGCGCATCCGCCCCTACAAGGAGGACACCGACCGCCACCTGGTGTTCAACACCCTCACCAGGGCCGTCGTCCGACTCGACGGCATCGGCCGGGCGTGCCGCCCTCTGCCCGAGGACCAGGGGATCGTCTTCCCCGGCGGCTACTGCCTGGCCACCGGCACCCACAAGACGTACGAACTCGACACGGCGGAACTGGAGTTCGAGCGAGAGATCCGCTCCCCGAACGGCGAGGACGTGCTCTACGCCTTCCACGCACGCGCGGAGGGTCGCAGCCTCCTCCTGCCGTACAACACGATCCGCAAGGAGATGGCCAACCCCCTGCCCTGCCACGGCTGGGCGCTCTTCGACGACGGCGCACTCGCCGTCCTCCGGGCCGACACCGACGAACCGCAGCGCGTCCACCCCGTGCAGCTGTGGAACTCCCCGTACGTCTCGGACACCTACGCCGCCGCCCAGCCGGTCGGCACCGGCCCCCTGGCACGCGTCGGCAACGCCGACCTCGTGCGCGGCATCTCCGACTGCCTCTCCATCACGGGCGCCGTCGCCGATACGACCCCCACGAGCGAGGTGTACGAGGCGCTGCTCACCGCCTGCGTCCGGGCGGCGGACACCCACCACTGGCTGGGCCACCCCGAACTCGGCGACCTCCACACCCCGCTGGCGCAACTACGCGACACGGCACAACAGGTTCTGGTCGAGTTCGAGACCGTCCAGGCCCTCACCCGGCAGGCCGAAGACGCGCTCACCGAAGCCGCCACGCGGGTCGCCGAGGTCGTCCGGCGGCTGCGTGGCGAGTCCGCGCGCAGCGCGGCCGAGTGGGTGACCGGCCTGACGGAACTGAGGCACGCTCAAGGTCATCTGCTCACCCTCAAGGACATGCGGTACGCGGACACCGCCCGCATCGACGAGCTCGCCGCCGACACCGAGTCCGACCTCGCCGCCTTCGGCCGGCGCGCGGTGGCTCACCTCGCCCGCGAGGACGCCTTCGCCGACCACCACGCGGACGTCGAGCGGCTCGTGGCCGATGCCGAGGCGATCGCCACCGTGGCCGAGGCGGCGCCCGTCGCCGCCCGCATGGACGAACTCGCCGACGGGCTGGGCACGGTGACCGAGGTCGTCGCCGGCCTCGACATCGCCGACGCCACCGTCCGCACCGCGATCCTGGAGCGCATCGCCGCCGTCCTCGGCGGCGTCAACCGCGCCCGCGCCGCCCTCGACGGCCGGCGCCGTGAACTCCTCGACCGAGAGGGACGGGCCGAGTTCGCCGCCGAGTTCGCCCTGCTCGGCCAGTCCGTCACCGGCGCACTCGCCGCCGCCGACAGCCCGGAGGCATGCGACGAGCAGCTTGCCCGCCTGCTCGTACAGGTGGAGAACCTGGAGTCGCGGTTCGCCGAGTTCGACGACTTCCTCGCCACCCTCGCCGACAAGCGCGACGAGGTCCACGAGGCGTTCTCCGCCCGCAAGCAGACCCTCGCCGACGCCCGCGCCCATCGCGCCGAACGCCTGGCCGACTCGGCGACCCGCGTCCTGCGGACCGTCACCCGCCGTGCCGCCGCCCAGCCGGACGCGGACGCCGTCGCCACGTTCTTCACGTCCGACCCGCTGCCCGCCAAGGTCCGCCGCACCGCCGACGAACTGCGCGACCTCGGTGACCAAGTGAGGGCCGAGGAACTGGACGGCCGCCTCAAAGCCGCCCGCCAGGAAGCGCTCCGCGCCCTGCGCGACCGCACCGACCTGTACGCCGACGACGGCCGCACGATCCGGTTCGGCACCCACCGCTTCGCCGTCAACACCCAGCCCCTCGACCTCACCCTCGTCCCGCACGGCGACACCCTCGCCTTCGCTCTGACCGGCACCGACTACCGCTCTCCGGTCACGGACCCGGACTTCAGCGCCACCCGCCCGTACTGGGACCGTCCCCTGCCCTGCGAGTCGCCCGAGGTCTACCGCGCCGAATACCTCGCCGCCCGGTTGCTGGACGAACACGGCCCCGAGGCCCTGGCGGAGGCCGTCCTGCCCGCCCTCGTGCGGCAGGCCGCCGAGACGGCGTACGACGAGGGCTACGAGCGCGGGGTCCACGACCACGACGCGACAGCGATCCTCACCGCGCTCCTGCGCCTGCACGAGGGCGCCGGTCCGCTGCGTCACGAACCGGCCGCACGGGCGGCCGCCCAACTGTTCTGGGCGCACGGTACGACGGCCGACGAGCGGCAGAGCTGGACCCGGCGCGCGATGTCCCTCGAACGGGCCCGGCACACTTTCGGCCTGGCACCCGCCATCGCCGGCCTGCAGCGGGAGCTGGCGGACGTCGCGGGCGGAGAAGCGGCGGCCGCGTACCTCTTCGAGGAACTGACCAGCGGCCCGCCCGGCTTCGTCATCAGCGCCGGCACCCGCACCCTGCTGGACAAGTTCCGCCGCACCGTGGGCACCCCGGCCTACGACGACGACATCACCGCCCTCACCGACCCGGCTGCCCGGAAGCAACTGGTCGAGGCATGGCTGACGGCGTACACCACCGCCACCGGAACCGACCTCACCCCCGGCGACCTGGCCGAGGCGGTGGCCGCCGAACTCTGCCCCGGCCTGACCCGCTACGAGTCCGACGCGCCGCTCACCGAAACCGTCACGGGCCTGCTCGGCACCCACCCCCGCATCACCGGCCGTGCCCTCACGGTCCGCATCGACGAACTCCTCGCCCGCGCACAGCGGTTCCGAACCCACGACGCACCCGGCCACCGCGCCTACCAGCACCGCCGCACCGCCCTGGTGGACCTCGAACGCACCCGTCTCCGCCTGGACGAGTACCGGCCCCGTGTGATGCCGGCGTTCGTACGCAGCAGGCTCATCGACGAGGTGTACCTCCCGCTCATCGGCGACAGCCTCGCCAAGCAGCTCGGCACCACGGGCGAGTCCAAGCGCACCGACACCGGCGGCCTGCTCCTGCTCGTCTCCCCGCCGGGCTACGGCAAGACGACCCTCATGGAGTACGTCGCGGACCGGCTCGGAATGATCCTGGTGCGGGTCGACGGCCCGGCACTCGGCCACACCGTCACCTCGCTCGACCCGGCCGAGGCGCCGAACGCCACCGCCCGCCAGGAGGTCGAGAAGATCAACTTCGCGCTGGCGGCGGGCAACAACACCCTCCTCTACCTCGACGACATCCAGCACACCTCGCCCGAACTGCTCCAGAAGTTCATCCCCCTCTGCGACGCCACCCGCCGCATCGAGGGCGTACGCGACGGCGAACCGCGCACCTACGACCTGCGCGGCAAACGCTTCGCCGTCTGCATGGCCGGCAATCCCTACACCGAGTCCGGCAGCCGCTTCCAGGTGCCCGACATGCTCGCCAACCGTGCCGACGTGTGGAACCTCGGCGACGTCCTGACCGGCAAGGACGACGTCTTCGCCCTCAGCTTCATCGAGAACGCCCTCACCGCCAACCAGGTCCTCGCCCCGCTCGCCGGCCGCGACCGCACCGACCTCGACCTGCTGATCCGCCTGGCCCAGGACGACCCGACGGCTCGTGAGGACCGCCTGACGCATCCCTACGCCCCCGCGGAGCTGGAGCGGATCCTGGCCGTACTGCGTCACCTGCTCACCGCGCGGGAGACGGTCCTGGCCGTGAACGCGGCGTACATCGCCTCGGCGGCCCAGTCGGACACGACCCGCACGGAACCGCCCTTCCGGCTCCAGGGCTCCTACCGCACCATGAACAAGATCACCCAGCGCGTCCAGCCCGTCATGAACGACGCCGAACTGGCCGCGCTGATCGAGGACCAGTACCGGGCCGAGGCCCAGACCCTCACCACCGGAGCCGAGGCCAACCTGCTGAAGCTGGCCGAACTGCGCGGCACCCTCACCGCCGAGCAGTCGGCCCGCTGGACCGAGTTGAAGGCGGCCCACGTCCGAGCCCAGTCCCTCGGCGGCCCCGAGGACACCCAACTCGCCCGAGCCGTGTCCGCCCTCGGTCTCCTGGCCGACCGGATCGCAGCCGTCGAGTCGGCGATCAACCGGGCGAGCGACCCGCGGCGTCTGATCGTCAACCCTGCGGCTCGGCACGCCGCACGGCCGATACCGGACGGTGGAGGGGACTGAGGTGCCATCGCCCGTCCTGCGCCCCCCGGCCGGGCGCGCGCCGGACGCGGCGGCCAGCCTCGTCCTCGTCCGGCCGGGACCCGGGCCCCGCTGCCGTATCCAGGATCCCTGGCGAGCGGTCGGATGGCGGTGGGGGGGAAAGCAGCGTCCGCAGGTGGGTCGCAGCGGGACATCGCGCGCGTTCCACGAGACGCTGCCGCCGGGGCCGCTCGGAGCACCGCCCTTCCCCGGTCCTCACCTGTCCGTTCTCCTCCCTGGAGTCCGCCATGGCCGTGCAGCCCGCCTCCCCCACCCGTGCCGTGCACCACTACGACGACCTGACCGCGCTCTACATCAACTGCACCCTCAAGCCGTCTCCGCAGCTCAGCCACACCCAGGGCCTGATCGACAAGAGCCGGGCCATCATGGACGGCGCAGGTGTGACCACGGACCTGATCCGCGCCGTCGACCACGACATCGCACCTGCGTCTACCCGGACATGACCCAGCACGGCTTCGCCGCCGACGCCTGGCCGGACTTGTACGAGAAGGTGACGGCGGCGGACATCCTCGTCCTGGCCGGCCCGATCTGGCTCGGCGACAACAGCTCGGTCACCAAGCAGATCGTCGAGCGCCTCTACGCGTGCTCCTCCCTGCTGAACTCCCAGGGCCAGTACGCCTACTACGGTCGCGTCGGAGGCTGTCTGATCACTGGCAACGAGGACGGCGTGAAGCACTGCGCCATGAACCTCCTCTACAGCCTCCAGCACCTCGGCTACACGATCCCGCCCCAGGCGGACGCGGGCTGGATCGGCGCCGCCGGCCCCGGCCCGTCGTATCTCGACGCGGGTTCGGGCGGCCCGGAGAACGACTTCACCAACCGCAACACCAGTTTCATGACCTGGAACCTGATGCACGTCGCGGCTCTGCTGAAGCGCGCCGGAGGCATTCCCGCCCACGGCAATCAGCGCTCGGAGTGGGACGCGGGCTGCCGCCCGGGGGCGGACAACCCCGAGCACCGCTGAGCCGGACGGACGCGCCGCCTACCGACCGGTTCCGGGACCGCGATCAGGCTGCGGGCAGCCGGGAGTGTTATTCGTGGGCGAGAAGGGCACTCCCTTCCGGCGCACCTCCTTCGGCCGGTCGCGCAGTAACCGAGCGATCCTGCCGGGCCCGATCAGCGCCTCAGGAGCTACAGCGCCCACCCAGTGAGCTTGGTGCGGCGACCAGGACCCAGGTCCGGGGTCCGCTCTGACCTGGGCCTCCTCATGTCCGTCCGTAACGCATGTGACGTTTGAGCATGCAGATGCGCTGGGTGTTTGGGGGCGGCCTGTGGCGGCTGTGCTCAAGTCACGGGAAGTGGGGGATGAGGGTGGCTCTGCGTGCAGCACGTCATCGGCGTGCGGTGAAGCGTCGTGTTCTTGCCGGGGTTTCCGTCGCCGCGGCGACCGGAATCGCGGTCACCGCGACGATGGCCATGAACGCCGAGGCGGCGTGGACGTCGACGTGGAACGTGTCGGCCTCGGGCTGGACCCCTGACGATTCCCCTACGGTGTCGGTCGACCGGCAGGGCGACGCCCTGCTGGCCTGGAACGCCTGCGACTTGTCGACGCCGGGCTGCTACTACCGGATCCAGGCCAGAGTGAAGACCGCGAGCAGTACGGTGACGGCGATCCGCACCCTGTCACCCGACGGTGCCGCGCCGTCCTGGCCGGAGGCCGCCTCCGACGACACCGGCGACTCGGCGGTGGTCTGGCAGCAGGACAGCCAGGTCGTGGGCCGCCGGCTCTCGGCCTCCGGCAGCCTCGTCGGACCGCTGCAGAAGCTGTCCACGTCGGCGCCCGCGACCACCCCGGTGGTCGCCGTGACCCCGGGCGGCACCGCGATGGCGGCGTGGACGGAGATCCGCGACGGAAGCTGGTACGCGGTCGCCCGCCGCCTCAAGCTCGACGGGACGGTCGGCGCGGCCATCACCCTCGGCTCCGGCTCGGCCGAGAAACCGGCCGTCGGCGTCGACCGCAACGGCCAGTTCGTCGTCGCCTGGGCGCGGGCCTCGGACGTCGTGGCCAGGCGGATCACGTCGACCTCCGTCTCCTCGACGAAGGTGCTCACGTCGCCCATCGCGTCGTACGGCGGTTTCGGCATGGTGCGGGTCGGCGTGGACCGGGACGGCGACGCTGTCATCACCTACCACTCCGGCGGCGGCTCCGTCTCGCAGGTCTGGGCCTCTCGCTGGAGCCGCACCTGCACCCTGGCGGCTCCCCTGCGCATCTCGGCCTCCACGGACAACGTGGGCTTCCATCACGCCTTGGCGACGGACCTCGACGGCGACTCGATGATCGTGTGGACCCGCTACAACAACGGCAAGCTCGAGCTGCTCGGCCGCCGCCTCTCCGCGGCCGGTGCCCGGGGCGCCGTCACCAGCCTGGGTCCCGGCGACCGCCCCGACCTGGCTCTCGACGACGATGGCGACGGCATGGTGGTCTTCCACACGGTCGTCCCCAAGTCGACGCCCCCGTACAGCTACACCAAGGCCGGCGCCCGCCTGATCAGCCGTTCCGGCACCTTCGGCACCGTGAAGACACTCACGTCGGACGGCCGGGTACCCCAGGTCGACACCCGCCCCACCTCCCGGTTCACGGTGATCTGGCAGCAGGAGAGCTTCCCGTACACGATCAAGTCGGTCACCGGTCCCTGACCGGCTTCGAGCCCCGCCGCTCCCGCTCGGCCGGTCCCCACTCTTGCCTCTCTCAAGGAGATACATGCGCAAGCGCGCTGCCTTTGCCCTGCTCAGTGCCGTCGCCGCGCTGGCCGGCTTCGCCACCCCCGGTGCCTACGGCGACGAGACCCAGACCGACGTTCAGATCGGCAACGTCACCTTCGACGGTGGCAAGAACATCGTGGTCGATCTTTACGCCAAGACGGTCACCGTCTCCGGGACCTTCACCCACCCGTCGGGCATCCAGGACGCGGACTTCGTCCTGTGGCGCGGACCGGAGGGTGCGAACCCCTACGAGACCTACGACCGCCGCATCGTGTCGAACCAGTACTACTCCCATGCGGACTGCGTCGCCTCGAGCGCCACCACCTCCACCTGCTCGCAGACGATCTCCCTCGAACCGGACTGGAAGTACGGCGGCACCGCGCTCACCAACGCCCATGCCGGCACCTGGAAGGTCAGTGTGCAGGGGGTGGCCAATGACGACAGCTGGACCCAATCGGCGAGCAACACCACGACCCGTCTGCAGCGCCAGTCCAACCTCACCGTGAACGCGGGCCCGGAACCGACTGCCAAGGGCAAGACCCTCACCGTCACCGGCAAGCTCACCCGGGCCGACTGGGACAATCTCGACTACCGCGGTTACACCAACCAGCCGGTGAGGCTCCAGTTCCGCAAGGCCGGCACTACGGCCTACGCGACCGTCAAGACCGTGTACACCTCCAGCACCGGCAACCTGACGACCACGGCCACCGCCTCCGAAGACGGCTACTGGCGCTGGAACTTCGCAGGGACCTCCACCACCCCGGCCGCCAAGGCGACCGGCGACTTCGTGGACGTGCAATAACCCGAGGTCGCTCTCGAAAGCTCACGCTCGCACGGCGAGTCGCTCCGGGCACGCGAAGGGCACGCTGCCCTCAAATTGGACTAGACAACAAACAAACCCCAGGCCGCTGACCTGGGGTTTCATCTTGGAGCGGGTGACGAGAATCGAACTCGCGCTCTCAGCTTGGGAAGCTGATGTTCTACCATTAAACTACACCCGCGTAAGACGCCGACGGAGTCGGCGGGCGAACGGTCGCCACTTTACCTCATGTCAGGCCCCGGGTGTCGATGCCGCGGGGCCTGAGGGTGTTTCAGGGGTGGGATGAGGCTGCGGGTCACCGGAGTTGGGGCGTACGGTGGGGGCGTGGGCGAGGGTCCGGGCGGGACCGGAGCGCCGCCTCGAAGGCCGTTCCTTTGATCCCGTACTGTGGCTTTTGTCGTCAGGCAAGCACCAGCCAGACGCGGCTCTTGGGGAAGGGACTCTTGGACTTGATGGAGCGCACCGTCGTCCGTTGTGCCGATGGGCACGTGTTCACCACCGCTTCGTTCCCGATGCAGCAGGCCGAGCGACTCGGCCCCGGCCGGCTGCTCCGGTGCCCGCGGTGTACGCGGCTCCGGAGCGTCGTGCCCGTCAGCTACCAGAAGCGGTAGCGAGCGGCTGCGAACAGCAGCGAACAGCGAGCAGTAACGAACAGCGGACAAAGACATAGCCAAAGGGCATAAGGCGCGCGGAGTCGTCCGGTTGTGGTCGCTCCGCGCGCCTTGCGTATCCTCGGGGCGTGCTTCTCTCAGACAAGGACATCCGGGCCGAGATCGACGCCGCGCGAGTGCGTATCGATCCGTTTGACGACGCGATGGTGCAGCCGTCGAGCATCGATGTGCGGCTGGACCGCTACTTCCGGGTGTTCGAGAACCACCGGTACCCCCACATCGACCCCGCCGTCGAGCAGACCGATCTGACCCGGCTCGTGGAGCCGGAGGGGGACGAGCCGTTCATCCTGCACCCGGGGGAGTTCGTCCTCGCCAGTACGTACGAGGTCATCACGCTGCCCGACGATCTCGCCTCCCGGCTGGAGGGCAAGAGCTCGCTGGGGCGGCTGGGGCTGGTCACGCACTCGACCGCCGGGTTCATCGACCCCGGCTTCAGCGGCCACGTGACGCTTGAGCTGTCCAACCTCGCCACCCTGCCCATCAAGCTCTGGCCGGGAATGAAGATCGGGCAGCTGTGCATGTTCCGGCTCACCTCGCCCGCCGACTTCCCGTACGGGAGCGAGCGGTACGGGTCGCGGTACCAGGGGCAGCGGGGGCCGACCGCCTCCCGGTCCTTCCTCAACTTCCATCGGACCCAGGTGTGAGCGGCCGGATATGAGTGACGTACGGGAGAACCTCTCCTACGAGCAGTTCGGCGTCGCCGTGCGCGAGCTCGCGCAGGCCATCGCCGACGACGGGTACGAGCCCGACGTCGTGCTCAGCATCGCCCGCGGCGGGGTCTTCGTGGCCGGCGGGCTCGCCTACGCCCTCGACTGCAAGAACATCCACCTGGTGAACGTCGAGTTCTATACGGGCGTGGGGACGACCCTCGAGATGCCCGTCATGCTCGCCCCCGTCCCCAACGTGATCGACTTCTCCGACAAGAAGGTGCTGATCACCGACGACGTCGCCGACACCGGCAGGACGCTCAAGCTGGTGCGCGACTTCTGCCTCGAGACCGTCGCCGAGGTGCGCAGCGCCGTGGTCTACGAGAAGTCCCAGTCACTGGTGAAGTGCGAGTACGTGTGGAAGCGGACCGATGAGTGGATCAACTTCCCGTGGAGTGTCTTGCCTCCAGTACGTAGGTCTGGGGAGCCGATCACTCCGTCGAAGGAAGCGCTCTGACCTGGTCACAAACGTCTTGGCGTATCGCCACCCCTGGGTGGAAACGCGTAGGGGCGGGGGCTGTGACCGGGAGGTTCGTGGTTGGCGGCTGGGACTCGCCTGTCACTGTCGGCCGCTGTTTGTCGGCGTCGGGCGCCCTCGCACGGCCCAGGGGTTGATCACTCGGCATCCAGGAGCTGGCAAGCCCACATCGGGTTGAGCCGCCACCATCACGCGAACGGCAGGGCTGCTGGCCCTACCGCTTGGCGGCCGTCGAAGGGCCCGGAGGGCTGAGGGAACCCGCCCTCGAAAGGGTGTCGAAAGGCCACTCGCGAGCCAGCCAGTCGCTGACCACGCGGTAGAACTCGGCATCAAGGGCGGCGTGGTCCGCACTGACCCAGGAGCGCACGTCAGTGGCTCGTGTGCCCGTCCTTCGAGCCGGGTGGTGTTCCCTGGAGTGGTGTAGCAGCGATCACTTCTCGCGACTTGCTGCTACCACATCGCGCTACTACACCGCTCTGCGGGACACGATCCGCACACCGGACCGGCGGTCGACGGCAGTCACCCCCAGCCCTGGCAGCCAGCCGACTCTGTTTATGCTCATGCCCATGGCGCTCGAATGGGAACAGATCATCGTCGACTCCTCCGATCCCATCGCCCTCGGGCGCTGGTGGGCCGAGGCTCTCGGCTGGGTAGTGGTCGACGAATCCGAGGAGATCATCGAGATCCGGCCTGAGCCGGACCAGATGCCGGGGCTGCTCTTCGTGCCTGTCCCCGAGGGCAAGACGTCGAAGAACCGGCTCCACCCCGACTTCCGCCCCGACGACCAGGAGGCCGAGGTCGCCCGGCTGCTCTCCCTCGGTGCCCGGCGCGCCGACACCGTGCAGGACGAGCAGCACTGGGTGACCCTCCTCGACCCGGAGGGCAACGAATTCTGTGTCCTGGGTGAGCGGAAGAGCTGAGCGGGGCCGGGCAGCCGTTCGGGCGGAGGTACCGGACGGTTTCGCCCACCCGCAGCTGCCCCAGCCGCTGTTCGCCGACCCGGCTACACCACTACACGGGACATGACCTCGAGCCGCACTTTCACCCCGTCCGTCACCCATCACCCTCCCCAGCTCCCATCCCGTCTGCCGTAGACCCACACACCGTGGAGCCGGCGTGGTTTCTGGCGTCCAGGTGGAGCGCGCCACTGTACGAACAACCTGGACGCCAGGGGCCGCGTCTGCTCGGCTCTGCCTGGGTCGATGGCAGACGGGATGGGAGCTCTCCGCGCACGCCACTACTCCGGCCGGCACTCCGGGACGGCGCCATGTCGAGCACATGCTGACCAATCCGCGACTGTGCGGATACCGCACCTACCGGGGTGAGATCCTCCTCGACGATGACGGCCAGCCGGTCATCGGTGAGTGGGAGACGATCAACACCGTTGAAGAGTGGGAAGCGGTGTGCGCGGTCGTCGCCGAGCACAAGAGGAAAGATCCCGGTCGGTCGTTCGCGCGCAAGTACCCGCTGTCCGGCATCGCGCGGTGCGGGCTGTGCCACACGAAGATTCGCGGCCAGGTCAACAAGCGGTGGAAGCCAGGCTCAAAGGCCGCCAGATTCACCTATCAGTGCTCGGTGGTGAATGGTGGGTGCGGGCAGGTCGGCCGCGTCGGTGAGCCCGTCGACGAGTTCGTCATCAGCCTGGTTCTTGCCGAGCAGCGGCAGAAAGCCGCCGACAGTGCCGTCAGCCCCGTAGATGCGTGGCCGAAGGTGTCGGAGCTGGCTGCCGTCGAAGCGGACATCGCCGAGCTGACACAGGCCGCGAGGACCAAGAAGATCCCCGTCCGCAACGACCCTCATCAGGTCAACGAAGCCTGGTCCGTGGAACCGCCGGTGGTGCGGCGGGCCGGGCAGGTTCTCGACGCCTGAGAAGCAATAAGAAAAGGGGCTCCTCCGGGAGCCCCTTCTTTCGTTCCCGTCCGTCCTCAGACCGTGCCCAGCTTCACGATCGACAGCAGTGCGATCAGCTGGATCGCCGACGCGCCCAGTGCCTTCGGCCAGGGCAGGTCGTGGGAGCGGCTGACCATGAGGGTCAGGAGTGCGCCGCCCGCGATCCAGGTGGCCCAGCCCAGGAGCTGTACGAACGTCGCGTCGCCGCCGGCGAACATCGCGAAGACCAGGCGGGGCGCGTCCGTGAGGGACATGATCAGCATGGACAGGCCGACCGTGGGCTGCCAGGCGCCGTCGCCGCCGAGCTGGCGGGCCAGGGTGTGGGTGACCACGCCCAGGATGAACGCGCTGAGCGCCATCGCGACGGCCGTCGTCAGGACGATCGGGACCGCGTTCGACAGTGTGGCGTTTATCGCGTCCTTGCGGGCGCCGTCGAAGCCGAAGACGGCGAGCAGGCCGTAGAGCAGCGTGACGATGAGGGCCGGGCCCCACATCGAGTAGTCGCGCATCTGGAGGAACGTCTGGTTGGGGGAGAGGACGATCCCCCGGAGCAGGGCCTTCCAGTGCAGGCGCGGGCCGACCGGGCCGGGCGGCGGGGCCGCCGCGCCGGCGCGGTAGGTGTCGCCCTGGTTGTAGGGGTCCTCACCGACCGAGAAGGCCTGGGTGTGGCCCGGGTTGTTCGCCGCGTACGGGTCGGGCGGGCCCTGGGGGCCGGGCGGGTACGCGCCGTCGCCGAAGTACTCCGGCTCGCCCTGGCCGCCGTAGCCGCCGCCGGGCCCGGCGTTCGCCTGCGGCCAGGTGGGGCCGCCGCCGTTGCCGTACGGCTGCTGCTGCGGGTACGGCTGCGGCGCCGGCGGGTAGCCGTTCGGCGGCCCCTGCGGCGTCTGCTGCCCGTACGGAGGGTTTTGCGGTCGCGTCTGAGGAGCGCCGTTGTTCCGGCCGCGTCCGATCCTGAATCCAGCCACGTCTTCGAACGTACCTGGTCCAGGGCGGTGGCGTGCCGGGCCCGGGCTTCCGGGCCCGGCTTTGCGGCCGAGCTGTGACATCCCTTAGGGGTAAGGCCCGTTGGGAGCCCATGGGTTGTCAGGGTTCGGCCGTAGGGCCTCGCACCGCGGGGTCAGCTCAGCATGTCCTGGCCCAGCCTCAGATAGTCCGTCGTCGACATGCCCAGGGAGCCGGGGCCGAAGCTGATCGCGTTCTTCGTGATCACGCCCGAGGCCGAGCCGCGCAGGCTGTAGAGGGAGCCGGAGGGGTGGTTCTCGCCGTCGGAGCCGACGGCCAGGTCCGCCTTGCCGTCGCCGGTGAGATCGGACAGGCGTACGGACGCGCCGAAGCGGTCGGCGGACTCGGCGGTGCCGGGGACGCCGTCCGTGTTCTGGGTGAACGACTGGGCGCCGGCGCCGGTCAGGCCGGCGGCCGAGCCGCGCAGCACGGTGACGCTGCCGGCGATGTCCGCGGTGCCGACGTCCTCGTGGATCGTGCCGACGGCCAGGTCGCCGTAGCCGTCGCCGTCGGCGTCGGCGATGGAGAGGTCGTTGCCGAACCAGTCGTCCTCCTCGTCCGCGCCGGGGACGCCGGGGGTGTCCTGGTTGATCGTCGTCTGAGGGCTGGTGCGGACGCCGGTGGCGCTGCCGAGCCAGGCGCTGACCGAGCCGCCGAGGCTCTTGGCGTCGCCGCCGTAGTCCGCCGTGACGACATCGTCGTAGCCGTCGCCGTTCAGGTCGCCGACGGCGGCCAGCTCCCAGCCGCCGCTCTTCAGGAACGTCTGGCGGGTCAGGGCAGAGGCGGAGCCGAGGTAGACCATGGCGCCGTCCTCGTATGTGGACGCCTCGCTGCCGGTGGCCACCAGGTCGTCGGTGCCGTCGCCGTCGATGTCGCCGGCGGCGAGGCTCTGGGCACCGGCGAGGCCGGCACCGCCTCTCAGGCCGCTGGCGAGTTCCTGGTGGGCGCCCGACCCGGAGGCCTTGTTGAGGCCCTCGTGGACCCAGATGTCGCTGCCGGTGCTGCCGACGGCGAGATCGGCCAGGCCGTCCCCGCTGAAGTCGCCGACGGCGAGGGACATGCCGTACTCGTCGTGGGCCGCCACGGCCGGGTCGGGGACGCCACGGCCGCCGGACAGGCCGGACTTCGCGCCCCAGACGATGGTGACGGAGCCGCCGTCGGCATCGGTGCCGACGTCCTCGCCGGTGCTGCCGATCACCAGGTCGGCGTATCCGTCGCTGTTCAGGTCGCCGGAGGTGAGGGCCTTGCCGAACCGGTCGCCCTGCTCGGCGGTGCCGGGGATGCCGGCCGTGTCCTGGGTGAGGACGGTGCGGCGGGCGGCGCTGATGCCGTTCGCGGAGCCGTAGGTGATGACGACGGCGCCCGCGTCGGTCTTGCCGCCGACCGGGGTGTAGGGCGCGGCGGCGGCGAGGTCGCGGTAGCCGTCGCCGTTGAAGTCGTCGGCGTGCTTGGCCGGGGCGGCGGAGGCGGGGGTGGCCAGTGTGAGCGGGGTGAGACCCGCGCTCAGCAGGGCTGCGGCGATGGTGGCCGCTGTGTGCCTGCGCATGCGGTGTTCCTCCTGGTGAGGGGGGTGGGACAGGTACGGGGGTCAGCCCGCGAGCACGTCACCGAAGTACGCGTCGCCCGCCGGGCCGCCCACGGTCGCGGCGCCGAAGGACTTGGAACCGGTGGCCGTGATGCCGGAAGCGGTGGACTTCAGCAGCCAGACCGCGCCGTCGCCGGTGTTCTCGCCGGAGGCGCTCGCCGCCAGCTCCGCGCGGCCGTCGCCGCTCGCGTCGGTGAGCTGGACGGCGTAGCCGAAGGAGTCGTACGCCTCGACGGCGCCGGGGACGCCCGCGGTGTCCTGCGAGAAGGACTTGGCGCCGCTGCCGGTCAGACCGGACGCCGAGCCGCGCAGGACCGTGACCGTGCCGGCCTGCTTCTTCGAGCCGATGACCTCGTACGGGGCTCCGACCGCGATGTCGGCGTAGCCGTCGCCGTTGGTGTCGCCCGCAGAGAGGCTCCAGCCGAAGCGGTCGTTCTTCTCGGCGGCGCCGGGCACGCCCGCGGTGTCCTGGGTGATGCGGACGGGGGTGCGGGTGCTCAGGCCTCCGGAGGCGCCGTAGGTCACGGTGACCGCGCCGCCCGGGCCGCCGTTCGGCTCGTCCGCCGACTTCTCCATGAAGTTGCCGGTGACGATGTCGCCGAAGCCGTCCTTGTCCACGTCCGCGATGACGGCGTCGTAGCCGCCCGCGACCTTGCCGCCGGGCGTCAGGCCGGTGGCGGAGCCCTTGTACAGCACGCCGCGGGTGCGGTAGCCGCCGCTTCTCTCCTCCTGGCCCATGACGAGCAGGTCCGCCTTGCCGTCGCCGGTCACGTCGCCCGTGACGATTCTGTCGGTGTTGATGCCCGTCTGGGTGGAAGTGTCGACGCCGGTGAGCTCGGCGGCCTTGCCCGTGCGTGAGACCGGGCCCTCGAAGACGTTCAGCTCGGGGTAGGCGATGTTGGCGGCGGCCAGGTCGGTGTCGCCGTCGCCGTCGAAGTCGCCGGTCGCGACGGACCAGCCCAGCTCGTTCCGGTTCTCGGGGAGCGGGGCGGACAGGTCGGTCGCCGTCTTCAGGCCGCTCGCGCCGCCCCAGACGACGGTCAGCACGCCCGAGTCGCCGGTGGACCCGATCTGCTCGGCGTGCACCCCCACGATCAGGTCCGTGTAACCGTCGTCGTCCAGGTCACCGGTGGTCAGGCGGTCGCCGAAGTAGTCGGACGACTCCGGGACGCCCGGGATGCCGTCGGTGGTCTGGCTGATGATCTGGCGCTTGGAGCTGTCGAGGCCGCTCGCCGTGCCGTACACGACGGCGACGTAGCCGGCCCCGGTCTTGCCGCCGATCTTGCCGAGCGGGGCGGCGATCGCGAGGTCGCGGTGGCCGTCGCCGTTGAAGTCGCCGGAGAGGCCGGAGGGCGCCGCGGTGGCCGTGGTCGCGGGCAGGGTCAGGGTGGTGAGGAGGCCGGTGGTGAGGGTCGCGGCCAGGAGGAGGGTGCGTCTGCGCATCGGAGTCCCCGTTTCGGTGATCAAGTGATCACGTGATCAAGTAGTCGTGAAAGTCCGGAAGTTGAGGTGTTGAGGCGTTGGGGCCTTGAGGAGCTCAGGAGCTCAGGAGTTCAGGAGCTCAGGAGTTGAGAGCGGTGCCGTATGCCGGCGCCCCGGTCGTCGAGACGCCCGTCGTGCCCGGGCCGAAGCTCGTCGAGCCGGTGGCCGTGGGGCCGGTCGTCGTGCCGCGCAGGGACCAGACCGCGCCGTCGCCGGAGTTCTCGCCCGGCGCGGAGACGGACAGGTCGGCGCGGCGGTCGCCGGTGTGGTCGGTGAGCGTGACGCGCTCGCCGAAGCGGTCGCCCTGCTCGGAACCGCCGGGCACGCCCGCGGTGTTCTGGGTGTACGACGTCGCGCCCTTGGTGGTCAGGCCGGACGCCGAGCCGTACAGCACGGTGACGGCACCGGCGGCGGAGTTCTCGCCGGCGGTGCCCACAGCCAGGTCGGCGTAGCCGTCGCCGTTGACATCGCCGAGCGCGACGCCGCTGCCGAAGCGGTCGCCCTTCTCCGAGGCGCCGGGCACACCGGCGGTGTCCTGGGTGAGGAGGAGCGGCGCGCGGCTCGTGTCCCGGCCGTCCGGTCCGCCGTAGACGACCGTGACCTTGCCGCCGAGGGCGCCCGCCGGGTCGGCTGAGGTCTCGCGGTCGTTGCCGACGGCGATGTCCGCGTAGCCGTCCTTGTCGATGTCCGCTACGGCGGAGACGTAGCCGGCGGGCAGGTTCTGCAGCCAGTCGGTGTAGTTGCCGATCTCCAGGTCGGCCAGGGCGGTGACGGCGTCGTCGGTGCCGCCCGCGCGGCCGTGCAGGATCACCCGGGGGTGGCCGTCGCCGGTGACGTCGCCGGAGGACAGGTGGGTGATGCCGTACGACGTGGACCACATGTCCTTGCGCGAGCCCGAACCGCCGTTGTGTGCGCCGGTCCTGGTGATCGGGCCGGCGACGAGGGAGAGGGTGATCGGGCCCGTGGAGCCGACGGCCACGTCGGGGTCGCCGTCGTTGTCGAAGTCGCCCGCGGCCAGGGTCTGGCCGTAGCGGTCGTAGTCGGTGCTGAAGAAGCTGAACAGCGAACGGGCTCCGGACAGGCCGGACTTCGAGCCCCAGACGATGGTGACGGTGCCGTCGTTGGTGTCGCTGCCGTCCTCGCCGGGCGTGCCGATCAGCAGGTCGGCGTAGCCGTCGGTGTCGAGGTCCACGGAGGCGAGCGCGGAGCCGAAGGCGTCGTCGGCCTCGGCGGCACCCGGCATCCCGGCGGTGTCCTGGGTGAGGAGCGTGCGCGTCGAGCTCTTCGGCCCGCTCGTGCTGCCGTAGACGACGGACACGGCGCCCGCTTTCGCCTTCCCGGCGACCGTGGCGCCCGGGGCGCCGATCGCCAGGTCGGTGCGGCCGTCGCCGTTGAAGTCGTACGGGGCGGCGGCCGTGGCGGCGTGGGCGGCGGGTGCGGTGAGGGCGGCTGTGAGAGGGGTGAGGGCCGCCAGGAGGAGAGCGGCGCTGCGCAGACGCATGGGTTTCCTTGCCGGGTGAGGGAGCTGGCGGGACGTCACTGAGCGATGGCCCAGGCGAAGTCGGCGCCGCCCTTGAGGGAGACATCGCGGGCCGAGAGGAACGTCGACCCGGAGGTGGTCAGGCCGGAGGCGCTGCCGCGCAGGACGGTGACCGCGCCGTAGCCGTTCTCGTAGCCGGCGCCGCTGACCAGGTCGGCCTTGCCGTTCTTGTCCAGGTCGACCAGGCGCACCGTCATGCCGAAGGCGTCCATGGTCTCGTTGCTGCCGGGGACGCCGGCGGTGTCCTGGGAGTAGGACTTGGCGCCCTTGCCGCTCAGGCCGGAGGCCGAACCGAACAGGATGGTCACCGAGCCGGCGTCCTCGACCGTGCCGATGTCCTCGGCCCAGGCGCCGACCGCGATGTCGGCGTAGCCGTCGCCGTTGACGTCGCCCGCGCCGACCGCCGAGCCGAACAGGTCGCCGGACTCGCCGGAGCCGGGCACGCCCGCGGTGTCCTGGTGGATGACGGTCGGCGTCTGTGCCGGGTCGGGGCCGGTGGGGCCGCCGTACCAGACGGTGATCTGGCCGCCCTTGTGGCCGCCGGGCCTGGCCGGACTCGGGTCCTGGTAGTCGCCGAGGACGAGGTCGCCGTAGCCGTCGCCGTTGACGTCGGCGATGGTGCCCTTCTCGCCGTCGGCCTGGGGCAGGTAGGTGCGGGCGTACTTGGTGCCGGTCCAGCGGTGGTAGCTGATCTCGCCGCCCTCGTCGCCGTCGACGAGGAACGGGTACACGCGCTCGGCCGCGCCGTCGCCGCTCATGTCACCCGCGAACACCTCGTACGTCGACCCGAACTCGCCGATGCTGGTGTGGCTGGCGGGGCCGTTCGTACGGGTGAAGGGGCCCTTGTAGAGGCGGGTGCGGCTCTGGCCGGTGATCGTCACGTCCGTCGCGCCGTCACCGTCGAAGTCGCCGGTCGCGACGCCGGAGGAGAAGCCGCCCCACTCGGAGAGGGTGGACGGCTGGGGCAGGCCCCTGCCGCCGGACAGGCCGTTCTTGCCGCCCCAGATGACGGTGGCCGAGCCGACGCCGTCCCGGTCGCCGATGGCCTCGTACTGGGCGCCGACGACCAGGTCGGCGTAGCCGTCGCGGTCCAGGTCGCCGGCGGCGAGGCTGTGGCCGAAGCGGTCGCCGGACTCGGCGGCGCCCGGGACTCCGGCGGAGTTCTGCGTGATCACGGTCTTCCTCGCCGCCGACACGCCGGACGACGAGCCGTACAGCACGACGACGGCACCGGCGCTCTGCACCGAGCCGACATCGGCACTCATGGCGCCGATGGCGACGTCCCGGTAGCCGTCGCCGTTGAAGTCACCGGCGAGCCCGGAGGGCGCGGCGACGGCCGCGCCGACCGGGAGGGCGGTGGTGAGGAGGCCGGTGGTGAGGCCGGCGGCCAGGAGGAGAGTGCGGGTGCGCAAGGCGGGGCTCCGGGTGGGAGGGGTGAGGTGGGTGGGGTCGGGCCGGGGATTGAGAGCAGGGCCGTTCCCGGTGCGGAGGAGGGAGGGCGGGGTGCGGGGCGTGCGGCAGGTCAGGCGGTGCGGGCGAAGGCCCGGGGCGTCGGGGTCGTCCGGGAAGGGGGCGTGGCCCTGCCGGTCGTAGCCCTAGTGGTGCCGGTCGTAGCCGTGCCGGCGGTCGCGGGCATGAGTGACCCGCCCGTCGACCCGCCCGTCGACCCACCCGTCGGCGCGGCCGGGGCGGTGCCCGTCGCGAGGGCGGGGCGCGGGTGCGGACGCCCCTGCGGGCGTCGCCTGTGCTCGTGCTGAAGCTGGGGCTGGTGCATGCGGGAGTCTCCTGCGGCACGCGGGATGCCTGGCGGGCATCCACCGTCGATGAAGTGCCGGGTCCTTCCGTGTTCGCTGGTGGTTGTCCGGGCGTTCACGGGTGGTCGGCGATCAGGAGACCTGTGTGGGGACGTAAGGGTTGTACGTGAGTTCGGTTAATTCTTGAGGTGGAGGCGCCGGGTCATCCGGCCCGCACCGGCCGGTACCGCACGTCCACCACGGCCTTGCGGTCCTCCCCGACCAGCAGATCCAGCGGTACTCGACACCTGGGAGCGCGGGGTCACCGAGGATGTCATCGAGCGGATCGAGCGCGACGGGGGCGACGCCCGCGAGCGGCTCGGGCGTCTCTTCGACTTCGTGGGGTCGGGCGAGACACGCGTGACCAGCGCCGGGGTCGAGCTCGCGATCCGCGACTGGGCCCGGCGCGACGAAGGCGTCGCGCGGTGCCTCCGCCGGGCCGACAACCGGCGCATGGACTATCTGCGCGAGCTCTACGGGGCCTTCTGTCCCGACGAGGGCGATGTCGAGGCCCGCTGCCTGATCACCTTCTCGCTGCGCATCGGCGACCATCTCATCGCAGCCGACAACGGCCCGCGCAGCCGCACGGAAGTCCTCGCCGCGGTCAGGAACCGGTTGTTGGGCTGAGCGGTCTTCATCGAGGAACGCTCGAGTCTGCCGGAGTTGGTCATTGCCCCGCCCCAGCCCGCCGCCGATGACGTCCTGTTGGCTCCGGAGCATCCACCCTGAGACCGAGGGGCCGCTCCTGCTGCGGGCGGACGACCGGGGTGGGACGCGTTTGGGAAGCTGTCGATCATGACGAGCGCTTTACCGCCGGGCCCCGACGGCCTCCCCTATCACCGCCTGGGCCACCTCACGGGCCGTCACCGCTGGTGGCGGCCCTTGGTCGGCACTCTGCTGTTCGTTGGCGCCTATCTCATCCTCAGCCTCCTGCTGCTCGCCCTCGCCTACGTCTTCGGGGAGCTCGCCGGAAGCCCCGAACTTCCCGATGGCGGACCCGACTTCGGTCCGCTGAGCAACACCGCACTGGACCTGACGTACATCGCGATCGCCCTGCCGCTGGTTCTGCTGGCCGTGTTGTGGCCGGGGCGGCGGCCGGCCGGGACGTTGTCGTCGGTTGCCGGACGGCCGCGGTGGCGCTGGCTGGGTTGGTGTCTGCTGGCCGCGGTGCTCCCCGTGGCCGTGCTGACGGGGACCGCTTTCCTCCTGCCCGAGGGCGAGACCGGCTCGGGGGAGTCCGAGGTGTGGGTGGGCTGGGGGTCGTTCCTCACGTCCCTGGGCGTGCTGGCCGTCTTCGTCCCGGTGCAGGCCGCAGCCGAGGAGTACGTCTTCCGGGGCTGGCTGACGCAGGCGGTCGGTGCCTTCGTCCGGTCTCCCTGGTTCGCGGTGCTCCCGCAGGCCGTGCTGTTCGCCGCCGCCCACGGCTGGGGCACCACGTGGGGTTTCATCGGCCTGCTGGTCTTCGGTGTGGTGGCGGGCTGGCTGACCATCCGTACCGGTGGGCTGGAGGCAGCCGTCGCGCTGCACGTCCTGAACAACCTGGTGGCCTTCGGCACCCTCGCCGCGGTCGTCGACGGTCTGACCTCCGACGAGACCGCGGCCGATTCGCCCTGGCCACTCGCCCTCGCGGACGTGGCGACGACCCTGATGTACGCGGCGCTCGTGCTGTGGCTCGCCCGACGCCACCACCCGCAGCGCCTCGCCCCGCCGGCGCCTCCGCCCGCTCCGCACCCGCCGTACGGCTCGCACCCGCCGTACGCCATGCCGTACGGGGCCATGCCCGGCCAGACCTACGGAGCCATGCCCGGCCAACCCTACGGAGCCATGCCCGGCCACCCCTACGGCCTGCCGGGCGGCGTCACCCCACCGGGAACCGGTACCGCACCTCACGGAGACGTGCCGCCCGCTCCAGGGCCGTAGCCTCCGGACAACCAACCCGGTCCCGCCCCGTTGCCGAGGCGGGACCACGGTTCTACGGCGCGGGATCGAACGTCACGCTGGTGTCGGGGCAGTCCTGCGCGATTCGGGTGAGTGCCCCGAACTCGACGGTGTCGACGGTGAGGCCCCAGCGGAGCTTGGTCCCGACCCACTCCGAGATGTACCGGCACGTGACGCCGGCGGCCGGCGGCAGCCACTCGGCCGGATCCTTGTCGGCCTTGCTGCGGTTCGAGGCCGCGGTGACCGCGATGAGGGAGGTCAGGGCGTCGAGGTCGTTGGCGTACGCCTCACGCCGCTGGGCAGTCCATTGCGATGCCCCGGAATCCCAGGCCTCGGCGAGCGGCACCATGTGGTCGACGTCCAGGCCGGAGGCCTCGGTCACCCACCTGGCGTCGTAGTACGACCACCACCGCCCTCCGGAGAGCTTGCAGCCGGCCAGGACCTGGGGCGGGTCGACCGCCTCGGAGATGAGCACCTCCGCTCGCGTGTTGCAGCCGTCGGCGGGGTTCTGGCCCGCGTTCCAGTGCCGGAAGCTCGTGCGCTGGTAACCCTCCCGCACCTCCTCCGCGAGGGGGAGGACGCCGACCGCGGTCGCCATCGGGAGTGTGCGCGGCTCGGCGGCCCGGGCGTGCGCCTGGGCCGGAGTGGATGCCAGAAGGGGAAGGACAACGAGTGCGGCCGCGAGCGCGGCACGTCTGAGGTTTTTGATCACGCATCGCAGAATCGATTGCGTGTACCTCGTTCGAGGGGCTCGACTCGAACGAATGAGCCATATGGCTGCGTGGGTTCACCGGGCAGGTGTTCTACGAAACACCCTAAGGAGTGATGTGGGGGAGTAGCGGGTCGGCGAGTACGGATGAACGACGACGTCCCCCGCTGTTCTTCCACAGCGGGGGACGTGCGTGGGGACAACCGTGAGCGGCGCTACTTCACCGGCTCCGGCTCCGGCGCGTTCTCCGAGTCCGACGTGCCCGCCGGCGGCTCGCCGCCGTCGTTGTCGTCGTCACCGTCGGAGCCCTCCGCGGGGACCGGTGTCTTGACGGAGTCCAGCAGGAGCTGGGCCACGTCCACGACGGTGATCGACTCCTTGGCCTTGCCGTCGTTCTTCTTGCCGTTCACGGAGTCCGTGAGCATGACGAGGCAGAACGGGCAGGCCGTGGAGACGATGTCGGGGTTCACCGACAGCGCCTCGTCGACGCGCTCGTTGTTGATGCGCTTGCCGATGCGCTCTTCCATCCACATCCGGGCGCCACCCGCACCGCAGCAGAAGCCCCGCTCCTTGTGGCGGTGCATCTCCTCGTTGCGGATGCCCGGGACGCTGGCGATGATCTCGCGCGGGGGCGTGTAGATCTTGTTGTGGCGGCCCAGGTAGCACGGGTCGTGGTACGTGATGATGCCCTCGACCGGCGTGACCGGGATCAGCTTGCCCTCGTCGACGAGGTGCTGGAGCAGCTGGGTGTGGTGGATGACCTCGTAGTCGCCGCCGAGCTGCGGGTACTCGTTGCCGAGCGTGTTGAGGCAGTGCGGGCAGGTCGCGACGATCTTCTTCGCGGACTTGGGCTTCGCCGACTCGGGCGTCACCTTGCCGTCGTCGTCCATCTCCTCGCCGAACGCCATGTTCAGTGCCATGACGTTCTCCATGCCGAGTTCCTGGAACAGCGGCTCGTTGCCCAGGCGGCGGGCGGAGTCACCCGTGCACTTCTCGTCACCGCCCATGATGGCGAACTTGACGCCCGCGATGTTCAGCAGCTCGGCGAAGGCCTTCGTCGTCTTCTTCGCGCGGTCCTCAAGGGCGCCCGCGCAGCCGACCCAGTACAGGTACTCGACCTCGGACAGGTCCTCGATGTCCTTGCCGACGACCGGGACCTCGAAGTCGAGCTCCTTCAGCCACTCCAGGCGCTGCTTCTTCGCCAGGCCCCAGGGGTTGCCCTTCTTCTCCAGGTTCTTGAGCATCGTGCCCGCCTCGGACGGGAACGAGCTCTCGATCATCACCTGGTAGCGGCGCATGTCGACGATGTGGTCGACGTGCTCGATGTCCACCGGGCACTGCTCGACGCAGGCGCCGCAGGTGGTGCAGGACCACAGGACGTCCGGGTCGATGACGCCGTTCTCCTCCAGCGTGCCGACCAGGGGGCGCTCGGCCTCCGCCAGGGCGGCGGCAGGCACACCGGCCAGCTGCTCCTCGGACGCCTTCTCCTCGCCCTCCATCGTCTTGCCGCCGCCGGCCAGCAGGTACGGCGCCTTGGCGTGCGCGTGGTCCCGCAGGGACATGATCAGCAGCTTGGGGGAGAGGGGCTTGCCCGTGTTCCACGCGGGGCACTGCGACTGGCAGCGGCCGCACTCGGTGCAGGTGGAGAAGTCCAGCAGGCCCTTCCAGGAGTACTGCTCGACCTGGGAGACGCCGAAGACGTCGTCGTCGCCCGGGTCGGTGAAGTCGATCGGCTTGCCGCCGGACGTCATCGGCTGCAGGGCACCGAGGGCCGTGCCGCCCGTCGCCTCGCGCTTGAACCAGATGTTCGGGAACGCCAGGAAGCGGTGCCAGGCGACACCCATGTTGGTGTTCAGGCTGACCGTGATCATCCAGATCATGGTCGTGCCCAGCTTGATCATCGCGAAGAAGTAGACGAGGTTCTGCAGCGCGGCGACGCTCAGGCCCTTGAAGGCCAGGACCAGCGGGTACGAGGCGAAGTACGCGGCCTCGTATCCCTCCACGTGGTGCAGCGCGCCCTCGAGGCCGCGCAGCACGTAGATCGCCAGGCCGATGGTGAGGATGACGTACTCGACGAAGTACGCCTGGCCCATCTTCGAACCGGTGAAGCGGGACTTGCGGCCCGGGCGCGACGGCAGGTTCAGCAGGCGGATGACCATCAGCGTGGCGATGCCCACGGTCGTCATCGCGGCGATGAACTCGATGTAGAGCTCATAGGGGAGGAAGCCGCCGATGACCGGCAGCGTCCAGGCGGCCTGGAACAGCTGGCCGTACGCGGTGATGATCGTCGGCGGCAGCGTCAGGAAGCCGATCGCGACGAACCAGTGGGCGATACCGACGATGCCCCACCGGTTCATGCGCGTGTGCCCGAGGAACTCCTTCACCAGGGTCACGCTGCGCTGGTAGGGATTGTCGGTCCGGGCACCGGCGGGGACCGGCTGGCCGAGCTTGAAGTACCGGACGAACTGGCCGATCGCGCGTGCGAGCAGCGCGACGCCGACCACGGTCAGAACCAGCGACACGATGATCGCGGCGAGTTGCATGGGGGCTCCTCGGGCCTGCGAGGTTTCTGTCGGGGACTCTCCGTCGCGAAGGGTTCCCGAGATTACTAAGCGGTAACTTATGCAGTCCGTTTGAGACTACCCCTATCCTCCGCCGCACTGTAGCCGGGTGGGGGGTGATCTGAATCGCTGAGGGTTGCCTCAGATCCGGTCGTGATCCGGTCGTGTTAGTCGTACCGAATTGTCATAGTCCCGCCTAACTTATATCCGTGCTCTACGGGATCACTGCCGCCGCCATCGCCCTCCTGCTCACCGCCCTGCTCGCGGCCCTCCTCAGGGCGCCCGCACGGTGGTCGCGTCTGGTCGACCGGCGGCGGCAGCGCGAGGTGCCGCTGTCCGGTGGTGTGGCCGTCGTGGTGGTCACCGGCGCGGTGGTGTGCGCCTACGGCTGGGTGGAGGGTGTGCCGACCGGGGGCGAGGTGCGGGAACTGCTCGTCGCCGGGGGCGTGGTGGCCCTGCTCGGACTGGTCGACGACGTGTGGCGGCTGCGGCGGCGGGTGCTCTTCGCCGGTACGGCCGCGGCGGCCGCGTGCGTCGTGCCGTACGGGGAGACGGGGGTGGGGACCGGGCTGCTGGCCGTCGTGTGGGTCGCGGGTCTGACCCTCGGGTTCCGGGGGGTCGATCACGCCGACGGGCTCGCCGGGACCGTGGGGGTCGTGACCGCCTTCGGGGTGGGGGTCTGTGCGGCGGTCGAGGTGATGGACGGGATCGCGGTGCTGATGAGCGTGCTGGCCGCCGCGCTGACCGGGTTTCTCATGCACAACTGGCACCCCGCCCGGGTCGCGCTCGGCGCGTGCGGGTCCATGTCCGCGGGGTTCGTGATCGCCATGGGGACCGTGTACGCGCGGGCCGGGTTCGGGCTCGGGGAGAGCGCGGGGGTGCTGTTCGCGCTGACCGCCCTGGTGTGCGCCGACGCCGGGCTGGTGCTGCTGTCGCGGCGGATGGCCGGGCGGGCCGTTCTGCGCAGCGGCCCCGACCATCTCGCGCACCGGCTGCGGCGGCTCGGGCTGACCGCGCCGGGGGCGAGTCTGCTGCTGGGGGCCGGGGCGTTGTCCGGGGTGGCCGTCGGGGTACTCGTGCACGCCGGCTGGGTCGGCAACGACGCGCTGTGGTGGGTGGCGGGCACGGCGCTCGTCGTCGTCCTCGCTGTGTCACGCGTCTCGGTGTATGCCTCCCGTGACCCTCGGCGTGTGATGTCGCCGCAGGTCAGAGCCCCGTTGCGTGTAAGGAACGGATAAGACTTGAGTCCGGTCGACTCAGCTCTGTTGACCGGTTGGGGGCCGTCGTGCACACTTGAGTCCGTTCCACTCAAGTCAGCTGGAGGAATCAACCATGGCACGTGCGGTCGGCATCGACCTGGGCACGACTAACTCCGTCGTCAGCGTTCTGGAGGGCGGCGAGCCCACCGTCATCACCAACGCCGAGGGCGCCAGGACCACGCCGTCCGTCGTCGCCTTCGCCAAGAACGGTGAAGTGCTCGTCGGAGAGGTGGCCAAGCGCCAGGCGGTCACGAACGTGGACCGGACCATCCGCTCCGTCAAGCGGCACATGGGCACGGACTGGAAGATCGAGCTCGACGGGAAGCCCTTCAACCCGCAGCAGATCAGCGCCTTCGTGCTGCAGAAGCTGAAGCGGGACGCCGAGTCCTACCTGGGCGAGAAGGTGACCGACGCGGTCATCACCGTCCCGGCGTACTTCAACGACTCCGAGCGCCAGGCCACGAAGGAGGCCGGCGAGATCGCCGGCCTGAACGTGCTGCGCATCGTCAACGAGCCCACCGCGGCCGCCCTGGCGTACGGCCTCGACAAGGACGACCAGACCATCCTGGTCTTCGACCTCGGTGGCGGTACGTTCGACGTCTCGCTGCTGGAGATCGGCGACGGAGTCGTCGAGGTGAAGGCCACCAACGGTGACAACCACCTCGGTGGTGACGACTGGGACCAGCGCATCGTCGACTACCTGGTCCAGCAGTTCCAGTCCGGCCACGGCGTGGACCTGGGCAAGGACAAGATGGCCCTGCAGCGTCTGCGCGAGGCCGCCGAGAAGGCGAAGATCGAGCTGTCCTCGTCCACCGAGACCTCGATCAACCTGCCCTACATCACCGCCTCCGCCGAGGGCCCCCTGCACCTCGACGAGAAGCTCACCCGCGCCCAGTTCCAGCAGCTGACCGCGGACCTGCTGGAGCGCTGCAAGACGCCGTTCCACAACGTCATCAAGGACGCCGGGATCAACCTCTCCGAGATCGACCACGTCGTTCTCGTCGGTGGCTCCACGCGTATGCCGGCCGTCGCCGAACTGGTCAAGGACCTGACCGGCGGCAAGGACGCCAACAAGGGCGTCAACCCGGACGAGGTCGTCGCCATCGGCGCCGCCCTGCAGGCCGGTGTCCTCAAGGGCGAGGTCAAGGACGTCCTGCTCCTCGACGTCACCCCGCTGTCCCTCGGTATCGAGACCAAGGGCGGCATCATGACCAAGCTCATCGAGCGGAACACGACGATCCCGACCAAGCGGTCCGAGATCTTCACCACCGCCGAGGACAACCAGCCCTCCGTGCAGATCCAGGTCTACCAGGGCGAGCGCGAGATCGCGGCGTACAACAAGAAGCTCGGGATGTTCGAGCTGACCGGTCTGCCCCCGGCGCCGCGCGGCGTCCCGCAGATCGAGGTGTCCTTCGACATCGACGCCAACGGCATCATGCACGTCACGGCGAAGGACCTCGGCACCGGCAAGGAGCAGAAGATGACCGTCACCGGCGGCTCCTCGCTGCCGAAGGACGAGGTCGACCGCATGCGCCAGGAGGCCGAGCAGTACGCGGAGGAGGACCACAAGCGCCGCGAGGCCGCCGAGTCCCGCAACCAGGGCGAGCAGCTCGTCTACCAGACCGAGAAGTTCCTCAAGGACAACGAGGACAAGGTCCCGGGCGAGATCAAGACCGAGGTCGAAGAGGCCGTCAATGAGCTGAAGGAAAAGCTCAAGGGCGAGGACTCGGCCGAGATCCGCACCGCCACGGAGAAGGTCGCGGCCGTCTCGCAGAAGCTCGGCCAGGCCATGTACGCCGACGCGAACGCCGCGCAGGCCGACGGCGCCTCCGCCGGAGCCGGCGCGGGTGCCGGTGCCGGTGACGCCAAGGCCGACGACGACGTCGTCGACGCCGAGATCGTCGACGAGGACCGGAAGGATGGTGCCGCGTGACGGAGGAGACCCCGGGCTTCGACGAGCAGCAGCCCGACGTCCCTTCCGGCGCCACCTCCGATGACGCCGAGCCGAAGGCCGCCTCCTCCTCCGAGGAGGGGGCGGCCCCGGCCGGGGACACGGGCCAGGACGTGGCCCTGGTGGCCCAGCTGGACCAGGCCCGCACGGCGCTCAACGAGCGCACGGCGGACCTCCAGCGCCTCCAGGCCGAGTTCCAGAACTACCGCCGCCGGGTCGAGCGCGACCGGATCGCGGTCAAGGAGATCGCCATCGCGAACCTCCTGACCGAGCTCCTGCCCGTGCTCGACGACATCGGCCGCGCGCGTGAACACGGCGAACTGGTCGGCGGCTTCAAGTCCGTCGCCGAGTCGCTGGAGAGCACCGCGGCGAAGATGGGCCTGCAGCAGTTCGGCAAGGAGGGCGAGCCCTTCGACCCGACGATCCACGAAGCCCTGATGCACAGCTACGCACCCGACGTCACCGAGACGACGTGCGTGGCGATTCTGCAGCCCGGGTACCGGATCGGCGAGCGCACCATCCGCCCCGCGCGGGTGGCGGTGGCCGAACCCCAGCCGGGGGCACAGACGGTCAAGGCGGACGAGTCCGCCGACGCCGACGACAAGGAGAGCGGTGGCCCGGACGAGGGCTGACGTCATAACGGACGACAGGAAGGAGGGGCGTCGAGGATGAGCACCAAGGACTTCATCGAGAAGGACTACTACAAGGTCCTCGGCGTCCCCAAGGACGCCACCGAGGCCGAGATCAAGAAGGCGTACCGGAAGCTCGCCCGCGAGAACCACCCGGACGCCAACAAGGGAAACGTCAAGGCGGAGGAGCGCTTCAAGGAGATCTCCGAGGCCAACGACATTCTCGGCGACCCCAAGAAGCGCAAGGAGTACGACGAGGCACGCGCCCTCTTCGGCAACGGCGGCTTCCGGCCGGGGCCCGGCGGGGGCGGCGGCAACTTCAACTTCGACCTGGGCGACCTCTTCGGAGGCGGCCCCCAGGGCGGAGGACAGGGAGCCGGCGGCTTCGGCGGCGGCATCGGTGACGTCTTCGGGGGCCTGTTCAACCGCGGCGGTGCGGGCGCGGGGACGCGCACGCACCCGCGGCGCGGCCAGGACATCGAGTCCGAGGTCACGCTCAGCTTCACCGAGGCGATCGAGGGCGCGACGGTCCCGCTGCGCATGTCCTCGCAGTCACCCTGCAAGGCCTGCTCGGGCACCGGCGACAAGAACGGCACACCGCGTGTGTGCCCGACCTGCGTCGGCACCGGGCAGGTCGCCCGGGGCAGCGGCGGGGGCTTCTCGCTCACCGACCCCTGCCCGGACTGCAAGGGCCGCGGCCTGATCGCGGAGCACGCCTGCGAGGTCTGCAAGGGCAGCGGCCGGGCCAAGTCCTCGCGGACCATGCAGGTGCGCATCCCCGCGGGCGTCAGCGACGGCCAGCGGATCCGGCTGCGCGGCAAGGGAGCACCCGGTGAGCGGGGCGGCCCGGCGGGCGACCTGTACGTGGTCGTGCACGTCGACTCCCACCCGGTGTTCGGCCGCAAGGACGACAACCTCACCGTCACCGTCCCGGTGACCTTCGCCGAGGCGGCCCTCGGCGGCGAGGTCCGGGTGCCGACGCTGGGCGGCCCGCCCGTCACGCTGAAGCTGCCGCCGGGCACGCCCAACGGCCGCACCATGCGCGCCCGGGGCAAGGGCGCGGTGCGCAAGGACGGCACCCGCGGGGACCTTCTGGTCACCGTCGAGGTGAGTGTTCCGCAGGACCTGACGGGGAAGGCTCGTGACGCGCTCGAGGCGTATCGCGAGGCGACCTCGGGTGAGGATCCACGGGCGGATCTGTTCCAGGCCGCGAAGGGAGCATGAGTCAGATGGACGGTCGTCGGCGCAATCCGTATGAACTGACCGAGGAAACCCCGGTCTACGTCATCTCGGTGGCGGCCCAGCTGTCCGGCCTGCACCCCCAGACCCTGCGCCAGTACGACCGCCTGGGCCTGGTGTCCCCCGACCGCACCGCCGGCCGGGGCCGGCGCTACTCGGCCCGCGACATCCAACTGCTCCGTCAGGTGCAGCAGTTGTCGCAGGACGAGGGCATCAACCTCGCCGGCATCAAGCGCATCATCGAACTGGAGAACCAGGTCGCCGCGCTCCAGGCCCGTGCGGCCGAACTGGAGAACGCCCTCGACGGCGCGGCGGCGGCGATGCGCCAGCGCGAGGCGGCGGTGCACGCGTCGTACCGCCGTGACCTCGTGCCGTACCAGGAGGTCCAGCAGAGCAGCGCGCTGGTGGTGTGGCGGCCGAAGCGGCAGCAGCAGTCGGACTGACGCATGCGTGCGTGAACGAACGCGAAAGGGGCCGGGAGGCAACTCCCGGCCCCTTTCGTGCGCCTTGGCCCGATTTCGCTGGGTCTCCCGTCGATGGGTGGTCCGTGCAGGTACCTTGGAGATGGTTCCGCAGAGTCTTCACAACGCTTGCGGAGCGTGGTGTTGTCATCTCGTTAAGTGCTTCCGCTTGACGCTGAGGGCCGCGTCCGCGTTGGCTTTTCAGTCACATGGGCCACAAAGCTGTGCCCACGTCCGAATCACACGCGAAGTGAGCTCCCGACATGCGTCGTCGTATCTCCATATCCGTGGCCGCGGCCGCGATGTCCGTCACGCTCGCCGGCTGCGGCGCGCTCAACGCGACGGGGAGCAGTGACGACGCGAGCCCGGCCAAGGGCAACGACATCACGGTGGGCCTGTTGCTCCCGGAGAAGGCGAACACCCGGTACGAGAACTTCGACTACCCGATCATCAAGACGAAGGTCGAGTCCCTCACCAACAACAAGGGCCGCGTCGAGTACGCCAACGCCGAGGCGGACGCCGACACGCAGGCGGGCCAGCTGCAGAAGATGATCGACGACCGGGTCGACGTGATCCTGCTGGACGCGGTCGACTCGCAGGCGATCGCGAGCGGCGTCAAGAAGGCCAAGGACGCGGGCATCCCGGTCATCGCCTACGACCGGCTGGCCGAGGGGCCCATCGAGGCGTACATCTCCTTCGACAACGAGCTGGTCGGCGAGGTCCAGGGGCGCACCCTGCTGGAGGCCATCGGCGAGGACGCGAGCCTCTCCGACAAGATCGTCATGATGAACGGCTCGTCGACCGACCCGAACGCCAAGCAGTTCAAGGCGGGTGCGATGTCCGAGCTGAACGGCAAGGTGACGATCGCGCAGTCCTTCGACACGAAGGACTGGAAGCCGGAGAACGCGCAGGCCAACATGGCCGAGGCGATCCAGGCGATCGGCAAGGACGACATCGCCGCCGTCTACTCCGCCAACGACGGTATGGCCGGCGGCATCGTCAAGGCGCTGGAGGCCGCGGGCGTGACCGACCTGCCGCCGATCACCGGGCAGGACGCGGAGCTCCAGGCGGTGCAGCGGATCATCGCGGGCGAGCAGTACATGAGCGTGTACAAGTCCTACCCGCAGGAGGCCGAGAACGCCGCGGAGATGGCCGTGGCCAAGGTCCAGGGCCGGGACATCCAGTTCGCCGCCCTCACCCGCGACAAGGTCGACAGCCCCACCCACAAGGGCATCCCGGCCCAGCTGGTGCCCGTGGTCGCGCTGACGAAGGGGAACATCGAGGACACGGTGGTCGCGGACGACATCTACAAGCTGTCGGACATCTGCACGGCCAAGTACCGGGCGGCGTGCGAGGCGATCGGCCTGAAGTGAGCCGGTGAGGGGCGGCCTCGCGCGCACGAAGCCGCTCAGCCCCGCTGGGCCGCCTCGCGCTCGGGCCCTCTCGGTGTGCCGGCCCGGCCCGGCCGTCCGGCCAGGGTGATCGCCCGGAGCAGCCACTCGGCGGGCCCGTGCCGGTGACGCCGTGTCCACGCCGTGCTGAGAGCGAGCTGCAGCGCGTATACGGCGCCCGCGAGCAGCAGCACGGCGGCCGGCCCCACCTGCCCGTAGAGGGACAGTCCGTACGCCGTGGCCACGAACATCGTGATCAGGGACTGCCCGAGGTAGTTCGTGAGCGCCAGGCGCCCCGCCGGGACGAACAGCCGCCGCACCCGGTCTCCCCACGACGAGTGCAGGAGGAGCAGCAAGAGGCAGGCGTAGGCGGCCGACAGGGCGGGTGCCGTCAGCATGCCCACGCCGATGCCCAGGAGTTGCCACCGGGCCTCCAGCGGACCGTCCGCCGCGGAGGCGAAGAAGAGGGCACCTGGGATTCCGACGGACAGTCCGACGGCCGTGATCCGCAGCAGTCGAGGGCGGTCCGCTCCGCCGGATGCGAGCAGGCGCCGCTTCCCCGCGGCCAGACCGAGGAGAAACGCGCCGAGCACGCCCGGGGCCATGAGGAGGGAACCGAGGAGCGCCTCGGGCAGCCGGTCCAGGTTCTCCTGGACGACGGTGCCGGGACTGCCGCGGTAGGCGGCCACGGGCTGCGCGATCCGCTGGTGTGACGCGGGCTCCTCGTCGTCCACCTGGGTGGCCAGCGCCCCCAGTCCGGTGAGGACGACGACGTAGACGCCGTAGATCCAGGCGGCGGCCTTCACGGCGGTGGCCGGTCCGATCCGGCGAGCGCACAGCAGGATCAGGCCGAGGAGGCCGTAGGTCAGCAGGATGTCGCCGCTGTACAGCACGACCGCGTGCGCCAGCCCGAGCAGCACCAGGCCGAGGGACCGGCGCAGAAAGCGCGCGGTGGCGTTTCCTCCGTCCCGCTCGGCGGAGGCCTGCTGCAGGGTGAAGCTGTAGCCGAACAGGAACGAGAACAACAGGTAGAACTTGAAGGTCGCCAGCGCCGTCACCAGCCAGACGGCGGCCTGGTCCCACAGGGGCGCCCCCGGCCGGCGGATCCCCTCGACGACGTAAGGGTCCATCATCTGGGCGCTGTTGACCACCAGGATGCCCAGCAGGGCGAAACCCCGCAGCGCGTCGACAGCGGGCAGACGCCGGGGGTCCACCCCGGTGTTGATGGTCACGGGTCCTCCGAGGTGTCCGTAGCCGGGCCTGGTCGGGACCCGCCATCACAGAGGGTCACACGTCGGCCGCACCCGCACCACCCCCTCCTGTTTCAGCAGCCCATGAGGGGGTGAATTCGGCGGCAGAACGGCCGGAAAAGGGCCGTGGGTGCGGGGGAGCCGTGTTGCGGAGCAGGGCGGGTCCGCGCATAGTTGCGCTGCGGAAAGACGGTGAACCGGGGGTGGGATGGGCGATGGCCGGGCACGGGGCGGAGGAGCATCCACACGGTGCTGACCGACTGTGCGAGGCCGGGGATCGCGTGTATTCCCGGGCCGTACGGCGGGGCCGCGTGCCCCGCCGGGATGCCGAACCGGTGCCCTGTCTCCTGGAACTCGCCCTGCTGCACCCGGACCCCGACGACATGGACTGGCTGGTGCCGACCTCCCCGCAGGAGGTCATGACCCGGCTGCTGCGCGGGATGTACGACGAGGTCAGCGCCAGTCAGCGGCGGGTGGGTTCGGCCGTGGCGGCCGTCGAGTGGTACGCCGGTCTCGGCCGCCGGGTCCGGCCCGCCCCCTCGGCGGGCGAGGGCTCGGCGATCCGGGTGCTGGACGGGCTCGCCCGGATCCAGGCCGCGATGGACGAGGCGACCCAGGCGTGCACGACCGAGGTGCTCACGGTCCAGCCCGGCGGCATCCGGCGCGAGGCGGAACTCTCCGAGGGCCTGCACCGGGCGCTGGCGCTGCGCGGCCGGGGCGTGCGGATGCGGGACCTGTACACGCATGTCGCCCGGCACGGGCAGGGGCTGCTGACGTATCTGGAGCTGATGGGCGACGCCGTGGAGGCGCGCACGCTGGACGAGGTGATCGACCGGCTGATCCTCTTCGACCGGACGGTGGCCTTCATCCCCGCCAACAACGACCGCACGATGGCCCTGGAGCTGCGGCACCCCGCGCTCATCGAGTACCTGGTCACCGTGTTCGAGCGGCTGTGGCGCCTTGCCATCCCGCTGACAGCGCCGCTCCCCGACACCGGCATCGAGGACATCTCCCACCGGGAGCAGTCCATCGCGGCGCTGCTGGCGGAGGGCCACCAGGACGCGGTGATCGCGGAGCGGCTGGGCATAAGCGTCCGGACGTGCCGGGCCCATATCGCACGGCTCTCGGAGACGCTGGGGGCGGCGAGCCGTACGCAGCTCGGGGTGCGCATCGCCCAGGTCGGACTCGACGGTCCGTCACGGGCTGCCGCGTCCACGCCCCTCAGCGTTCCTGGTCCAGAATCCCGGACTGCCCGATGAGATAGCTCAGTTGGGTGCGGCGCGGGCCGTTTCGGCGGGTGCGTGACCTTCTAGCAGGGCTCGTTCGTACAGCTCGGTCCCGGCAGAACACAGCTCTTCCGCGTCGTGCATGGGGTGTGGCGCCCGACGTCACTCGGGACTTCCTCCTCCTGAGTGGTCCTGCTGCAGAATCCCCGACTGCGCTATGAGGTACCCGAGTTGGGCCCGGCTGCCACTGCCCAGGGCCGACGCCAGCTTGGCGATGTGAGCACGGCAGGTGCGCACGTTCATGCCCAGGCGGCGTGCGATGGCCTCGTCGACGTGCCCCTCGACCAGAAGCTTGGCTATGGAGTGCTGGACATCCGTGATACCGCCGGTGGCGGCTTCGTACGGGGTGCCGGTGCTCAGGGGGACCGCGCGGTCCCACAGGTATTCGAAAAGCTTGAGCAGATAGCGGACGAGGCCGGGGTGGCGCAGTTCCAGGGCGACTTGCTGGTCGTCCCGGGCGGGGATGAAGGCGACCGTTTGGTCGCAGATGATCAAACGTTCCACCAACTCGTCTATGGTGCGGTACTCCGCCTTGCCGTCGGAGAGCCTGGCCGCGTAGGCCAGTTGCTCCGGGTTGTAGCGGGCGGTGTGCTGGTACACCGTGCGGATCCGCACACCGCGTTCGATGAGTGGCTTGTCGCGTTCCAGCCCTCTCAGGAGGCTGCGTTCGGACATGCGGTCGCTCGGCTGGAGGGTGAGGACCTCGGTCCGGCACTGGACCGTGGCCATGTTGAGTGCGGCGTTGATACGTTCACCGCCTTCCAGCACGGTGATGGCGTCACTTACCGTTGCGATCTGGGTGCCCAGGGCCATGAACGGCTGAAAGGTCTCCGCGAGGTCGACGGCCAGGCGCCTGCGCTCGGCGATCTCGTGTTCCAGGGGGTTGAGTTGCCGGGAAAGGGCGACGACCGGGGCCACCGGGCGCAGCCAGTCGGGATCGTCCGGATCGGGGTGGAGGAGGGCGAACTCCATCAGGCAGGGGGCCGGTTCCACGTCCGCGCGTGCGATGCGTCCTGTGCGCAGAGCGGTGGCATACAGACGTCCGCCCTCCTCGCACCACTCGGTCATCGGATGGGGATGTGTCCCTTTTGCTTGATTTATTGTCAAATCTCCACCCCCCAGGGTCCTGAACATGCAGGAACATGATGCATCGATTGTGTGGCCATGACGTGCCCGAATGAGCCATCGTCGTACTCGACGGGGGAAAAGGGGACCTTCAAGTGAGGACGAAGCCGACTATGCGGAACAGAATGCTTCGCTCGGTGCTTGTCGCCGCCTTCTCCGTCGTTGTCACCCTCGGCGCGCTGAGTGGCTTCTCCGATGAGAAGGGCGATGTTCGGGCGAACACGAGTTGGCCGGCGGTGGCTCAGACCAGCTACGGCGTGAACAACACTAGCTGGCCGAGTTCCGCGACCGCGGGATCCGGGAGCTGACCGTGACCACTCCACCCGACGACCGCTCCTTCCGCCGTGAAATGGCCACCGCCTACCGCTCCGGCTGGCACTTCATCGACTTGGTCACCGCCATCCCCCACAGTGGTGACTCGTTGATGGTGACCGTTTTCGGCGAGCCGGTGGTCGTCACGCGGGACGACGACGAGGACGTGCGGGCTTACCGGTGTCTGCGGCGGCCTCGGGGGGCGCCGCAGCCTGTGCGATGTGCCGTACGGTACGGAATGATCTTTGTGAACCTGGACCAAAGGGACCATGAGCAGGTGGACGCCGAGTCCCCTGCCCCTAGGACCGTCTCTGCCACCCCCCGCAGTGCCTGACGCGATTCCCCCGTCGTAACAGATCGCTCAGGTGCTTCCCCCCGCAGCGGCGTCACCGTGACCTGAACACGGTGACGCCGCTGCAGTTTTTGGGGGACATTTCCTGGAATCGACCTGGTCACGCGGTGGCTGGAAGCAGTCGATCACCGGTGTGGATTTTCACTCCGCTCACCTGCTGGTCACCCACGCCCCATCGCTCGCGTCAGCTCGATCTCGATCACCACGCGCGCCGGGTTGGGTGACGGGGTCCGGCCGTAGCGCTCCGCGTACCGGCGTTCCGCCTCGGCGACCCGCTTGGGCTCGCCGTGGACGAAGGCCCGGCCCTCCAGCGTGGCCCACCGCTTGCCTTCCATCTGGCAGACGGCGACTGCCGCCCCCTGCTCCCCGGCGGCCAGCACATGGCGCACCTTGGCGCTCGCCTTGTTCGCGATCACCCGAGCCAGACGGGCCTCGGGATCGTATGTGACACCGACGGGTACCACGTGCGGAGTGCCGTCCGGGCGGGGAGTCGTCAGGGTGCAGACGTGCCGCTCCCGCCAGAAGGCGAGGTACGGCTGGTCGGGGGCACCCGGATCGACGGAGTACTTGGTGGCCATGACCCGGAACTTAACCCTCGCGGACTCCCGGATCCGGCCTTGAGTGGAATAGACTCAACTTTATGTACGCTGATTGAGTCAGTGCGCTGATCGGGTCAGTGCGCTGATTCGGCTCAGTGCAAGGAGGAGGAGAACGCGAACGTGGACGCCGAGCTGACCAACAGGAGCCGGGACGCGATCAACGCGGCCAGCAACCGGGCCGTGACCGAGGGGCACCCCGACCTCACCCCAGCCCATCTGCTGCTCTCGCTGCTCCAGGGGCGAGGCCCCCGGGAAAACGAGAACATCACCGACCTGCTCGCGGCGGTCGACGCCGACCAGGCGGCCGTACGCGCCGGAGCCGAGCGCGTGCTCGCCGGGCTGCCCAGCGTGACCGGCTCCACCGTGGCGCCGCCCCAGCCCAACCGCGAGATGCTCGCCGTCGTCGCCGACGCGCAGGCCCGTGCCAAGGAGCTAGGGGACGAGTACCTCTCCACGGAGCACCTCCTCCTCGGCATCGCCGCGAAGGGCGGCGCGGCCGGCGAGGTGCTGTCCGGGCAGGGGGCCGACGCGAAGAAGCTCCAGGCGGCCTTCCAGAAGGCCCGGGGCGCACGCCGGGTGACCACGGCCGACCCCGAGGGCCAGTACAAGGCCCTGGAGAAGTTCGGCACCGACTTCACCGCCGCCGCTCGCGAAGGCAAGCTCGACCCGGTCATCGGGCGGGACCAGGAGATCCGGCGGGTCGTGCAGGTGCTGTCCCGGCGGACCAAGAACAACCCCGTGCTGATCGGTGAGCCCGGTGTCGGCAAGACCGCCGTCGTCGAGGGGCTCGCCCAGCGGATCATCAAGGGGGACGTGCCGGAGTCCCTCAAGGACAAGCGGCTCGTCGCGCTCGACCTGGGCGCGATGGTCGCCGGGGCGAAGTACCGGGGTGAGTTCGAGGAGCGGCTGAAGACGGTCCTCGCGGAGATCAAGGACTCCGACGGGCAGATCATCACCTTCATCGACGAGCTGCACACCGTCGTCGGGGCCGGCGCGGGCGGCGACTCCGCCATGGACGCCGGGAACATGCTGAAGCCGATGCTCGCGCGCGGTGAGCTGCGCATGGTCGGTGCCACGACCCTCGACGAGTACCGGGAGCGGATCGAGAAGGACCCCGCCCTGGAGCGGCGCTTCCAGCAGGTGCTGGTCGCCGAGCCGACCGTCGAGGACTCCATCGCGATCCTGCGCGGGCTCAAGGGCCGTTACGAGGCCCACCACAAGGTGCAGATCGCGGACAGCGCGCTGGTCGCGGCCGCCAGCCTCTCCGACCGGTACATCACCTCCCGCTTCCTGCCCGACAAGGCCATCGACCTGGTCGACGAGGCCGCCTCGCGGCTGCGCATGGAGATCGACTCGTCCCCCGTCGAGATCGACGAACTGCAGCGCGCCGTCGACCGGCTGAAGATGGAGGAGCTGGCGATCGGCAAGGAGACCGACGCGGCCTCCCGCGAGCGCCTGGAGAAGCTGCGCCGCGACCTCGCCGACAAGGAGGAGGAGTTGCGGGGCCTCACCGCCCGCTGGGAGAAGGAGAAGCAGTCCCTCAACCGGGTCGGCGAGCTGAAGGAACGCCTCGACGAGGTGCGCGGCCAGGCCGAACGCGCCCAGCGCGACGGCGACTTCGACACCGCCTCCAAGCTGCTCTACGGCGAGATCCCGGCCCTGGAGAAGGAACTGGAGGCCGCCTCCGAGGCCGAGGAGGAGGTTGCGAAGGACACCATGGTCAAGGAGGAGGTCGGCTCCGACGACATCGCCGACGTCGTCGCCTCCTGGACCGGCATCCCGGCCGGGCGTCTGCTGGAGGGCGAGACGCAGAAGCTGCTGCGCATGGAGGACGAGCTCGGCAAGCGCCTCATCGGGCAGACGCAGGCGGTGCGCGCGGTGTCCGACGCCGTACGGCGGTCCCGCGCCGGGATCGCCGACCCCGACCGGCCCACCGGCTCCTTCCTCTTCCTGGGCCCGACGGGCGTGGGCAAGACCGAACTGGCCAAGGCCCTCGCCGACTTCCTCTTCGACGACGAGCGGGCGATGGTCCGCATCGACATGTCGGAGTACAGCGAGAAGCACAGCGTGGCCCGGCTGGTCGGCGCCCCGCCCGGATACGTCGGCTACGAGGAGGGCGGCCAGCTCACGGAGGCCGTGCGCCGCCGTCCGTACTCCGTCGTCCTGCTCGACGAGGTGGAGAAGGCCCACCCGGAGGTCTTCGACATCCTGCTCCAGGTCCTGGACGACGGACGGCTCACGGACGGCCAGGGCCGCACGGTCGACTTCCGCAACACGATCCTCGTCCTGACGTCGAACCTCGGCAGCCAGTTCCTCGTCGACCCGATCACCAGCGAGGAGGAGAAGAAGGAGCAGGTCCTGGAGGTCGTGCGGACCTCGTTCAAGCCGGAGTTCCTCAACCGCCTGGACGACCTGGTCGTCTTCGCCGCGCTGACCAAGCCCGAGCTGGAGCGCATCGCGAAGCTCCAGCTCGACCGCCTGGCCAAGCGCCTCGCCGAGCGGCGCCTCACCCTGGACATCACGCCCGAGGCCCTGGCCTGGCTCGCGGAGGAGGGCATGGACCCGGCGTACGGCGCCCGCCCGCTGCGCCGCCTCGTCCAGTCCGCCATCGGCGACCGCCTCGCCAAGGAGATCCTTTCGGGCGAGATCAAGGACGGCGACACGGTCCGGGTGGACCGCTTCGACCAGGGCCTGATCGTGGGCCCGGCGACGGGCAAGACGCTCTAGTCCGTCACATCGTGAATGCCGAGAACCGCACCAGCGCGGTCTCGGCGTTCTCGTACTCCACCCTCACCTGCACCACGTGTGCCTCGGCCGACGCGGGCAGTCCGTCCTCGTGGCTCACATCGAGGCACAGGGCGCCACAGGGGCCGCCCGCGCGGATCTCCGGTGCGTTCGGATACGTCTCCCGCAGCCAGGCGCGTACATCCTCGCGCGGCATCCGCAGCACCGCCGCGTAGGCGGTGTCGATGCCGTGCTGCACGGTGCAGCGCTCGGGCTGGACGTTCACGGGGCGCTCGGCGCCGCCGAACGCCAGGGCCTCGGCGCAGGCCACCTTCGCCGGGCCGCCCGCGCGCGCATCGTTCTCGTCCGGCTTGTCCGACAGGGCCCACATGAACATGCCGATGATCAGGAACCCGAGGACGAGCACGGGCAGGGCCAGGATCGGCAGGACCAGTCCCCACCGGGTGCGCCCCCTGCTCGTTTCCGTCCCGCTGCCTGCTGCCACCACGGTGATCGCCCCCTCCACGTATGCCGCTGAGGAGGACGGGTCCGGGTACCCGGAGGTTGCGCTTGACCGGATCGTGTCAGCCGAGGGCTGACAGGGTCTGTCTGGGCTTGCCACCCCCCTCCCCGCATGGGGGAGGATGGCGGAATCCGTACGAAGGGAAATTCACGGTGACCATCGACCCGTCCTCGATTCCGAACTTCGGGGGCCAGCCCGAGCCGCAGCCCGGCGGCGGCCCGGCCGGCCCCGTCGTCCCGGATCAGGACCTCGTGAAGCAGCTCCTCGACCAGATGGAGCTCAAGTACGTCGTCGACGACGAGGGAGACCTCGCGGCGCCGTGGGAGCAGTTCCGCACCTACTTCATGTTCCGGGGTGAGGGAGACCAGCAGGTCTTCTCCGTGCGGACGTTCTACGACCGGCCCCACGAGATCGAGGCGAAGCCGCAGATCCTGGAGTCCATCGACGACTGGAACCGCCGCACCCTGTGGCCCAAGGTCTACAGCCACACCCACGACGACGGCACGGTCCGCCTGATCGGCGAGGCCCAGATGCTGATCGGCATGGGTGTCAGCCTGGAGCACTTCGTCTCCTCGACCGTCAGCTGGGTGCGCGCCGCGATCGAGTTCGACAAGTGGCTCATCGAGCAGCTCGGTCTCGAGGAGGAGATCAACGAGGCGGAGAAGCCCGAAGACGAAGAGTAGGCCCAGCGAGGCCACGCCCCAGCGGCGCGTCGGCGCGTACGAGCAGGACAGGTACGCGCTGTACGCGCCGTACGCCTTTTTCGGGCGCCGCTGCCTCCCCTCCCTCGCTCAGGGGGCGGATCAGATCTCAAGACGCAGCTCCGCCCATACCGTCTTGCCCACCGGGCTGCGAGGCGTCGACCCCCAGCGCTCGGCCAGGGCATCCACCAGGAGCAGCCCCCGGCCGGACTCACCATCGGGAGACGACGAGGGCGCGGCCGTGGGCAGCCGCTTCGCGGAGGCGGCGTCCGCGACCTCGACACGCAGCACGCCCGCAGCCCGGTCCAGGGCGAGCCGCAGACCGAACTCCCGGCCGGGAACCCGACCGTGCTGTACGGCGTTCGCCGCGAGCTCCCCGACGACGAGGGCGACCGCGCACGAGACGTCCGACGCCGGCGGGTGACCCCGTTCCGCCATCCACCGGACGGCGTGCCGCCGGGCGAGCTGCGCACCGCGCGGGGAGGAGGGGAACTGCAGCGTGAGCGACTGGAGTTCAGGCTGCGGCATGTCTCCCGGGGTGGCGGTTTCTGTCAGCACGGCCTGTCCGTCCCTTCCTGTCGGCTCGGAGCGCTCCGTTGCGCACACGAGTCATCACGTTCCGTGCTCAAGAGTCGGCCGATCGTCCTACGCTCGACAGGGGGCGCAGCCTTACTTGTGAGGCCGTAAGGAACGGAAGTGATGCCTTGGCCAACGGAATTGACCCCAGTGCCTCGATGGCCGCGCTGTTCGGTGCGCGGGTGCGCAGGCTCCGGACGGCGGCGGGACTGACCCAGGCCGAGCTGGGCGACCGGACGCATGTGGTGAGCACGCGGATCACGCAGATCGAGCGGGCGTCCGGAGCGAAGCCGACGCTGGAGCTGGCGCGTGCGCTGGATGCGGCGCTCGGTGCGGAGGATCTGCTGGTGGAGCTGTGGCCGTATGTGTACCGGGAGGCGTTTCCGGACTGGTCGCGGAAGTTCATGGAGTACGCGGAGCGGGCGGTGGCGGTCCGGCAGTATGCGGCTCATGTGGTGCCCGGCTTGTTGCAGACCGAGGACTACGCGCGTGCGGTGCTGAGAGTCGGCCGGACGCTCGGCAGCGAAGAGCAGTTGGAAGAACGGGTCACCTTTCGTCTGGGACGACAGGAGCGACTCGGCATGCCCGACCGGCCCGAGCTGTGGGTGGTCCTCGACGAGGCGGTGCTCCGGCGTCCTGTCGGAGGCCAGGGGGTGATGCATGAGCAGTTGGAGCGACTGCTCAGGACCAGGGCGGAACCTCACATCACCGTGCAGGTACTGCCGTTCGACCAGGGCGAGCACGAGGTCATGGGCGGTTCGCTCACGGTGCTCACCATGCCGGACGGCTCGGAGGTCGCGTACACGGAAGGCGCGCACTACGGCCAACTCATCGAGGATCCGGACGAGGTCAGGAGTTTCGCGCTGACTTACGATCGGCTGCGGGCGGCAGCTCTGCCCCCGCTCATGTCGCTGAACATGATCCGATCCGTGAGGGAGGACAACCACCGTGGAGCGAAGGTCCCGTCCCGATCTGAACGGCGCCGCCTGGCGCAAGAGCAGCTACAGCAATCAGGAGGGGGGCGACTGCGTGGAGGTGGCCGACGGGTTCCGAGGGGCCGTCGTCCCGGTCCGTGACAGCAAGTCCCCGCAGGGTCCGGCGCTGTGCTTCGAAGGCGCTGCCTGGGCCGCCTTCATAGGCGAGTTGAAGGCCGGGAACCACCGTCTCTGAAGCGGCCTTTCGGGCTCACCGGGCCCTTGTCCGCGAGGGTCCGGTAGGCCACTGACCTCCTGAAAGAACCGGGGAAAGAACTACCCGCCCACCCACCCTCCCGCGCCGGAAGGCGGGCGTCACCCGTCCGAGTGACCGGCTTGCAGGGGCGGGTAACGGGCCGTTACGTTCGCCGCGACAACCGCAAACAGATACGGCCCCCGGCCGGGACGGCAATCCCGAACGAGGGCCTGACCGCTCAGGAAGAAAGCACCTTCCCGATGGCTGACCCGCAGTCTAACGCGCGCCTGCGCGCCGACGCCGGAGCTCCGACTACCGGCGTGATCCACGTACGCACCCGCCTCACGGCCGACTTCACGGTGATCTCCAACGGTCTCGCCCAGCGGCGCGGCAGCGCGGTCACGATCGGCGTCGCGGCATACATCTCCTCCCTGCCCGACGGCTCCCCCGTGACCATCACCGCTCTGTGCGAGCACTTCAGCGAGGGCGAGATCCTCATCTCGCGGGCGCTCAGAGAACTCGAATCGGCCGGATACCTGGAACGCCGCCGCGAACGCACGCCCACCGGGCAGGTACGCACCCGGACGTACTTCTACGACGTACCGCGCGGCGAAGGCCCTGACGACCCGCCCGAGCCGCCGAAGCCCCGGCCACGGAAGCGGCCCACCGTCCCGGAAAGCCGACGGGAGAGGGCGCCCGCTCCCGCTCCTGAGGAGCCCGGCAGCCCGGCGCCCGCACTCGCCGACGCCGACCCCGAGGCGGTCGCAGTACTGACCGCCCTGCGCCGGCTCGACCCTCGCCTCGTCCTGTCCGCGCAGGAGGCCGCCCGCCTGGCACCGGCCGTCGCCGAGTGGCTGGCGGCCGGTGTCGGGCCGCGGGAGATCACGGAGCTGCTGACCGTACGGCTCCCCGACCGTTTCAGGGCCCGCCCGGCAAGCGTCCTTGCCTTCCGCCTCCGGGAAACGCCGCTGCCGTTGCCCTCCCCTGCACTGCTCCCGCCGAGTGTCGAGCGCCCGGCCGTACTGCCCTTCCAGACCTGCGACGGCTGCGAGCGCGCCTTCCGCGCCCCGGGGCCCGGACACTGCCGGAGCTGCCGGGACCGACTCGCCGGGGAATGCCTGCGTGCGGCGGGCTGAGCCGGTGGGCGGGTGTGCGGTCCGCCCCTGGGTGGCAGGCTTGATGTGCGACGATGCGAAACGCGGAACCGGGCAATACGGCAGGAGGAGGTGGGGCATGGTCGACAGGTTCAGGGACGGACTTCTGACTCCCGCCGAAACCGCCTCCTACCTGGAGATCCCGCAGTCGACGCTCCATTCCTGGCTGAAGGGCAGGGCTGCCGGGGCGCCCCTGGTCCATCAGGTCGAGCCGCTGCGCAAAGGGCAGCCCTCGGTGCCGTTCATCGCGGTCGCCGAGGCTCACGTCCTCCGTTCGCTGCGCTCCCTCGGGCTTCGGATGAGTGAGATCAGGGAAGCCGCCGGCGCCGTACGGGACGCCTTTGCGACTCCGTACGGTCTCGTGTCGAAGCGGATCGCGACGGACGGCGTGGACATCTTCGTCGAGCATGGCCTCGGGGATCTCCGCAGGGCCCGAGACGGTCAGGCGCCCATCCACGAGGTGGTCTCCGACTACCTCCGCTACCTGAACTGGGAACCCGACGACGACTTCCCCTCCAGCCTGCGGCTGAGGCAGTACCCGGACTCCGTACCCGTCGTGATCGACCCGAGGTTCGGACACGGGACGCCCGTCGTGGCCGCGAACCGTGTCGCGGTCAAGGCCATCACCGACCTCTGGGAGGCCGGTGAGAGCGTCGAGGACATCGCGTACGACTTCGACATGACGCCCGAGCAGGTTGACGAGCTGTGCCGGGCAGTGGTGCGCCTTGCCGCCTGAGTTCTTCCTCGACCGCAATCTCGGACGTCGTGTCGCGGAGGGGTTGAGGGCGTGCGGCTGGATCGTTCACCGCATCGGTGACGTCTTCCCCGACGACGGACAGGACGTCGCCGATGAGGAGTGGATCGCGCACGGTCTCGACCAGTCATGGGTGCCGCTTTCGAAGGACGGCCGGATCAAGAGCCGGGATCTGGAGATCCGACCCGTCCTTGAGCGTGAGGCTGTGCTGTTCTACCTCGACAACCAGCAGTTGCGCAGTGTCGAGATGGTCGAACGGCTCGAGGCCCACCGTGAGGCGATCCACCGTGCAGTGAGCAGGGGCGGTCCTGCCGCCTACGCGGTACGACAAGACCGCATCGAGCGCACCTGGCCGGCCTGACCGTCCGTCGCCGGTCGGGCCGGCCAGGTGCGCCTAGAGCGCCGCACTGAGCCGCTTGACCGCCTCCTCCAGCACCCCCGTCCGCTTGCAGAACGCGAACCGTACGAACGGGGCGCCCTCCTCGCGGTGGTCGTAGAAGACCGCGTTGGGGATGGCGACGACCCCGGCGCGCTCCGGCAGGCCGCGGCAGAAGGCGAAGCCGTCGCTCTCGCCGAGGGGGCGGATGTCGGTCGTGATGAAGTAGGTGCCCGTCGGGCGGAACACCCGGAACCCGGCCTCCGCCAGGCCCGCCGCCAGCAGGTCCCGCTTGGCCAGCATGTCGGCTCGGAAGTCCGTGAAGTACGACTCGGGCAGTGAGAGGGCCTCGGCGACCGCGTACTGGAACGGGCCCGCCGAGACGTACGTCAGGTACTGCTTCGCCGAGCGCACCGCCGTGACCAGCTCCGGGGCCGCCGTCACCCAGCCGACCTTCCAGCCGGTGAACGAGAACGTCTTGCCGCTGCTCGAAATGGTCACCGTGCGCTCGCGCATCCCCGGGAACGTCGCCAGCGGCACGTGCTCTGCCTCGTCGAAGACCAGGTGCTCGTACACCTCGTCCGTCACCACGAGCAGATCGCGCTCCACCGCCAGCTCGGCGATCGCGGCCAGCTCCTCGCGGGTGAGGACCGTGCCGGTCGGGTTGTGCGGGGTGTTGATCAGCAGCAGGCGGGTGCGGTCGGTGACGGCGTCGCGCAGCTCGTCCAGGTCGAGGCGGAAGCGGCCCTCGTCCTCGTGGGCGCGGAGGGTGACCGGCACCCGGCGTCCGCCCGCCATGGCGATGCACGCCGCGTACGAGTCGTAGTACGGCTCGAAGGCGATCACCTCGTCGCCGGGCTCCACCAGGGCCAGCAGCGAGGCCGCGATGGCCTCCGTGGCCCCGGCGGTGACCAGGACCTCCGTGTCGGGGTCGTACGACAGGCCGTAGCGCCGCAGCTGGTGGGCGGCGACCGCGGTGCGCAGCTCGGGGACGCCGGGGCCCGGCGGGTACTGATTGCCGCGGCCGTCCCGCAGGGCCCGTACAGCGGCCTCCCTGACCTCCTCGGGGCCGTCGGTGTCCGGGAAGCCCTGGCCGAGGTTGATGGCGCCGGTGCTCAGGGCCAGGGCGGACATCTCGGCGAAGATCGTCGTCCCGAACTCGGCGAGCCGGCGGTTGAGGAGGGGGCGCGCGCTGGAGGTCATGCGGGTCATCCTCCGCCGAAGCTCTGGACTTCCTCAACTCTGCTTTGGGGCGTGCGGGGGCCGGGCATCCCCTGTTCACGTAAGAGCGAGGCGCCCACGGGGGGCCGCTTCGGGGGAAACGAAAGGAGGGTGACGCCATGGTTATCGGCATCATCCTGGCGGTGTTCGCAGTCGTCCTGATCGCGGCGCTGGTGTCCGGGGCGCGCAGGGGCGGTTCCGCGCGGACGGCGCGTCGCGGGTCGTGGGCCTCCGGTTCGGCCGGCAGCAACAACAGCGGCAGCTGGTGGGCCGGCGGGGGAGACTCCGGCTCGTCCGGCGGCTCGTCCTGCAGCAGCGGCTCGTCCTGCGGAGGCGGGTCGTCCTGCGGCGGGGGCGGTGGTGGTGGCGGCGGTGGCTGCGGCGGCGGAGGCAGCTGACGGCAGTCGGCCGGCCCTCCCTTCGGGGAAGCCACACCCACCGAACGCGGGCCCGCATCTGGGGCGGGCCCCGCGTTCCTGTGCCCGTGGCCGGGGTTACCGTCCGGGGCCCCGGGGCTCCCGTACGGGACCGGAGTTCCCGTCCGGCGGATCGGTCGAACGTCTGTAGGGCAACTGTGCGAGGTCTCAGGCGCCTTCGCATGCCTGTAGGACAACCGCGTCCATGGGACGGCGTACCCGGGCGTGACCCCGGCAACTGCGCACGTCAAACGGCCACTTCGGGAGCGGGGCGGAAACCCGGGCGCCCGTCCGTCGCGGCTCCGGGGGCGAGCCACGGCGCACCGGCGCACGCCTCCCCGGGACCGGCGCACGCCGTAGTGGAACAATTGAGCTGTAGAGCCCTCTGAGGGATGGAAACCCTACGAACTTGGGTAAAAAGGCTGTGGCAGCGCCACAGTTCATGATTCCCTCTAAGGCACCAACGCAGCCCCTCGGACGCCCTGCGAACACCCTCCTGAAACCGGCCGACCGGTTTGATCCGGGCCGTAATCCCCGGTGCGACCAAGGCGCAGCGGACCCCTCTCCCTCTCCTTGTGTGCTTGCGGAGCCGATCCATGCTCACGACCCTCAACACCTCCTACACCGACACGCGCGCGGCCGATCTCGCCTGGGCCCTGGGGCGTGAGCCGCTTCCCGCACTGGCCACGCTGGACCTCGAACTGGCGGGCACCAAACTGCAGTTGCGACTCCTCGGCGCGTCGCACCAGGTCCTGCTGGAGGAGGAGCGGGGCATCTGCTCGGAGACGGTGGCGTGCATTCCGGGCAGCCGCACGCCGCTTCCGCTCGGCGTCGCCAAGCGGGTGGACGACTGGGAGTACGAGTTCGCCGCCCGGGTCGAGATCCTCTCGCCGGGGTCCTTCGCGGGCCGCGCCCAGGAGTTGCTGGCCCTCGTCTCCGACCACCCGCACGGCCTCGTGGGCGTCTTCCCCGGCAGCCCGCACGCCTTCACGGCACTGCTGGCCCAGCACCACGACGGACAGGTGCACTGGCGGACCTGGCACGCGTACCCACAGGACGGCCAGTTGGTGGCGACCCGTACGAGAGTCGGCGTACGGATGCCGGCGACGGTCTGCGCCAACTGAACCGCCTGCGCCTCACGCGCCGAACCGAATCGCGTACCGAAATCGGGCCTCCGTAAACCAGCACCACACGTGTGGGTGACGAACCGCGGTCGAGGCGTGACGTAACGTCGCAGCGTGATCGAGCCGCACGCGCCCGCCCCGCCCGGTTCCCCGCCGCCCTGGAGCGCCCCGGGCGGCCCCGGCGGCCCGGCGCGGCTGCCCGTCCGGCCCGGCACCGGGCGGTTCCTGGTCCTCGCGGGCGTGTTCGTCTGTGCGGCCTGCGGACTCGTGTACGAACTCGAACTCGTCGCCCTCGCCTCCTACTTGATGGGCGACTCGGTCACCCAGGCGTCCGTCGTGCTGTCCGTCATGGTCTTCGCGATGGGCATCGGCTCCCTCGCCGCGAAGCGGCTGCGCGGGCTCGCCGCGGCCGGTTTCGGCGCCGTCGAGGCCACCCTCGCGCTCGTCGGCGGATGCAGCGCGATGGCCCTGTACGCCGTGTTCGCCTGGACCGGCGACTGGGGCGGCGTGTGGGCGAGCGGCCCCCGCTGCCTCCTGGTCGCCTTCTCCCTCGCGACCGGGCTGCTCATCGGCGCCGAGGTCCCGCTGCTGATGGAGCTGATCCAGCGCATCCGCCGCCAGGACGCGGGCGGCGCGGTGGCCGACCTGTTCGCCGCGGACTACGTCGGTGCCCTCGTCGGCGGCCTCGCCTTCCCCTTCCTCCTGCTGCCGTTCCTCGGCCAGCTGACCGGCGCGCTGCTCACCGGCGCCGTCAACGCGGTCGTCGGCGGGGCGCTGGTGCTCGGACTGTTCCGCCGGGATCTGACCCGGCGCGCCCGCTGGCTGCTGCTGCTCGCCAACGGGCTCGTGCTCGCGATCCTCGCCTCGGCCGCCGTCCTCGTCGACGACTTCGAGCGGGCCGCCCGGCAGGCGATGTACGGCAGGGACGTCCGCGTCGCGCTGCGGACCGGCGTCCAGGAGGTCGTCCTCGCCGGCGGCACGCACGGGCGGCCCCTGGCCCTCTTCCTCGACGGCCGGCTCCGGGTCAGCGAAAGCGACGAACTCCGCTACCACGAGGCCCTCGTCCACCCCGCGATGACCGGGTCGCACGCGCGCGTGCTGATCCTCGGCGGCGGTGACGGCCTGGCGGCCCGCGAGGTGCTGCGCCATCCCGGAGTGGACCGGGTCGACGTCATCGAACTCGACGCCGAGGTGGTACGGCTGGCCCGCACCGACCCGGGCCTGTCCGCGCTGAACCGGCACGCGTACGGCGACCCGCGCGTGCACGTGACGGTCCAGGACGCCTTCGGCTGGCTGCGCGGAGCGCCCCCGGCGGCGTACGACGTGGTCGTCTCGGACCTGCCGGACCCGGGGATCACGGCGAGTACGAAGCTGTACTCCCAGGAGTTCTACGGCCTCGCGCGGCGCGTGCTGGCCCCCGGCGGCCGGCTCGTGGTGCACGCCGGGCCGGTCGCGGCCGGCCCCCGGGTGTACTGGACGGTGGACGCGACCCTGCGCGCGGCCGGCTTCCGCACCGCCCCGTACGGCACGGGCGGCCGCCGCGCCGGTTCCGCCGTCGGCCCCGACCGCACACCCGCCGGCCGCTCCCGGGCCCCCCGGGACTGGGGTTTCGTCCTGGCCGCCCGCACCGAACCGCGGCCACGCCTCGACCCGGACGGTCCGCGCCCGCTGATCCTCACGAACGAGTCCCTCGCCGCGGGTGCGCGGACGGTGCGGGAGACGCGGATCGCCGGGCTGCCCGCTTCGACGTTGCTGCATCCGCGGTACTGAGGGGGCCGGGGCGGAGGGGGAGGTGCCGAGGAGCGCGGTGGGGAGGATACGCCGGGCGGACCCCGATCCGGAGCGAATCCCGGAGGTGGGGGTGCGTTTCCGCCTGTGCTGGGTAGAGTCCGTCGACATGGAGCACGAGGTGTTCGTTCCGGTTCCGGCCGAGCGGCTCAGGGAGGTGCTGGACGACCCCGCGCGGGTCGCCCGGGTGGTTCCCGGGCTCCAGCAGGACGCCGGCGCCGAGCCCGTCGCCGGGCGGCTGAAGATCCGGGTCGGCAGTCACTCCGTCACCTACCGGGGTGCCGTACGGGTCTCCCGGCGGGACGACGGGGCGTACGCCGTGGAGGGCGAGGCGGAGGAGTCGCGCGGCAGCGGCTCGGTCAAGCTCGCGCTGCGGATCGGCCTGCGGGAGGCGGAGGACGGCTGCACCGTCGCGTTCGACGGCACGGCCTCCGCGGACGGGCGGATCAAGGACCTGCCGGCCGACGCGGTGGAGGGCGCCGTCGTCCGGCTGCTGAACCGCTTCGCGGAACACCTGGCCGAGGCCGCAGCGGAAACGACCACGTCCGTCGCCACGCAGGACTTCGAACCCCGGGCGACGACCGACCACGAAACGACCCCGGACGCGGACGACGAGGCCCCGCCTCAGGCGAGGGCCGACGGGGGTACGGCGGCGGACGGGGCCGGGGACGACGAGGGCGCCGGGCCCCCGGGGACCGCGGCCACCGCGGGGAAGCCTTCCGCCACTGGCTCCGGCGACGGGAGCCCGGCCTCCGGTACCGGCGACGGGAGCCCGGCCTCCGGTACCGGCGACGGGAGCCCGGCCTCCGGTACCGGCGACGAGAGCCCGGCCTCCGGTACCGGCGACGAGAGCCCGGCCTCCGGTACCGACGACGAAGCCCCCGCCCCCGAACCCCCCTCCGTCTCCGGCGCCGACGTTCCCTCGGCTCCCGTCGGGCCCTCCGCCAAGGGCGACGACGACGCCGAGTCCATCGCCGAGGCGGCGCATGCGCGGCGCACGATGATCGGGCGCAGTGCCGAGGAGGTCGATCACGCCCCGCCGCGCGGGCGGTACGCGCCGGTGCCCGCACCGCAGACCGTGACGCCCCCGGCCCCGCTGCGCTGGGCGGCGCCCGCGGCGGCGCTCGCGGTGGCGTCGGCCATCGTGGCGGTCCGGGCCCTGCGCCGACGCCGCTGAAACGCCGCGCACCGGGTGAGGCCCTCTTGATCACCCCAGTAGGGTCGTCCCGTGAGTGACGACAACATCACGCTGACCGCGGGCGACGCGGAGGTGACCGTGCAGCCGGGCAACGGCGGCCGGGTCGGAGGGCTGCGGATCGGCGGCGTGGAGATGCTTCGGCAGGGCGAGCGCTTCGGGTGCTTCCCGATGGTGCCGTGGTGCGGGCGGGTCCGCGACGGGCGGTTCCTGGACGGCGCCGCCGTGCGGCAGATGCCGCTCAACGCCCCGCCCCACGCCATCCACGGCACGGTCCGCGACGGCGCCTGGCGCACCGCCCGCACGAGCACGGCCGAGGCCGTCATCACCGCCGAGCTCGCCGCCCCCTGGCCCCACCCGGGCCGCGTCACCCAGGTCGTCGCACTGACCGAGGACGCGCTGACGCTCACCATGTCCGTGGAGACGTACGACTCGTCCTTCCCCGCGCAGATCGGCTGGCACCCGTGGTTCAACCGGAACCTGGGCGGCGAGGACGTACAGCTCGACTTCGACCCCGCCTGGCAGGAGGAGCGCGGCGACGACCACCTGCCCACCGGCAACCGGATCGACCCGAAGCCCGGCCCCTGGGACGACTGCTTCGGGATGCCCGGCGGCGTGGACGTCACCCTGACCTGGCCCGGGCAGCTGGAGCTGAAGGTGGCGAGCCGCGAGGAGTGGGTCGTCGTCTACGACGAGCAGGAGGCCGCCGTGTGCGTGGAGCCGCAGACCGGCCCGCCCAACGGGCTCAACACCCTGCCGCGCCTGGTCACGCCCCTGGAGCCGCTGGAGGCCACCACGACCTGGAGCTGGCGCCGCCTCTAAGCTGGGCGCCATGACGGACACACGCGGCGCGCTGCTGCAGCAGATCAAGGACAAGGCCGTGGTGCACGGCAAGGTGACCCTGTCTTCGGGTCTGGAGGCCGACTACTACGTCGACCTGCGCCGCGTCACCCTCGACGGCGAGGCCGCCCCGCTGGTCGGTCAGGTGCTGCTGGACCTGACCGCCGAGCTGGACTTCGACGCCGTCGGCGGGCTCACCATGGGCGCCGACCCCGTCGCCGCCGCCATGCTGCACGCCGCCGCCGCTCGCGGGAAGCGCCTGGACGCCTTCGTCGTCCGCAAGGCAGCGAAGGCGCACGGGCTGCAGCGGCGCGTCGAGGGCCCGGACATCGCGGGCCGCCGTGTGCTGGTCGTCGAGGACACCTCCACCACCGGCGGCTCCCCGCTCACCGCCGTCGAGGCCGTGCGCGAGGCCGGGGCCGAGGTCGTCGCCGTCGCGACGATCGTCGACCGGGCGACCGGCGCCGCGGAGAAGATCCAGGAGGGCGCCGGGGTGCCGTACCTCTTCGCCTTCTCGAAGGACGAGCTGGGCCTGGACTGACCGGGACCTGACCAGGGCGTGGACGGTGGCCTGGACCTTCCGGCCAAGTCTGGAAAGATGGGGCCGACGATGACGTCGCATCCCAAGGTCTAGGTCAGGGCCGTAAAGACGCAGTAGCCAACCCGCAGATACAAGGAGCGGACGCATGCCCATCGCAACTCCCGAGGTCTACAACGAGATGCTGGACCGGGCGAAGGCAGGAAAGTTCGCCTACCCGGCCATCAACGTGACCTCCACCCAGACCCTGCACGCGGCCCTGCGCGGTTTCGCTGAGGCGGAGAGCGACGGCATCGTCCAGATCTCCACGGGTGGCGCCGAGTTCCTGGGCGGTCAGTACAGCAAGGACATGGTGACCGGCTCGGTCGCCCTGGCCGAGTTCGCGCACATCGTCGCCGAGAAGTACCCGGTGAACATCGCGCTGCACACGGACCACTGCCCGAAGGACAAGCTCGACGGGTACGTACGTCCGCTGCTGGCGCTCTCCCAGAAGCGCGTCGAGGCCGGTCTGAACCCGCTGTTCCAGTCCCACATGTGGGACGGCTCGGCCGAGACCCTGGCCGACAACCTCTCCATCGCCCAGGAGCTGCTGGAGCTCGCCCGCGCCGCCAAGATCATCCTCGAGGTGGAGATCACCCCGACCGGTGGCGAGGAGGACGGTGTCACGCACGAGATCAACGACTCCCTGTACACGACGGTCGACGACGCGATCCGCACGGTCGAGGCACTGGGCCTCGGTGAGAAGGGCCGCTACCTGCTGGCCGCGTCCTTCGGCAACGTGCACGGCGTGTACAAGCCGGGCAACGTCGTCCTGCGCCCCGAGCTGCTGAAGGAGCTGAACGAGGGCGTCGCCGCCAAGTTCGGCAAGGCGTCGCCGTTCGACTTCGTCTTCCACGGCGGCTCCGGCTCCTCGGAGCAGGAGATCCTGACCGCGCTGGAGAACGGCGTGGTCAAGATGAACATCGACACGGACACGCAGTACGCCTTCACCCGCCCGGTCGCGGACCACATGTTCCGCAACTACGACGGCGTCCTGAAGGTCGACGGCGAGGTCGGCTCCAAGAAGACCTACGACCCGCGCACCTGGGGCAAGCTGGCCGAGGCGTCCATGGCCAAGCGCGTCCTCGAGGCCTGCGGCAACCTGCGCTCCACCGGCACCAAGATCAAGTAAGTCCGGTTCGATCCGGTCGTATCCGGTTCGCACGCGTTGAGCCCGGCACCTCCTGTGGTGCCGGGCTCTTCCGTATGCTCCCTGCATGCCCGATGTCCGGATGGCCTCGCCCCAGGGCAGATGGATCCTGCTCACCACCGTCCTCGGTTCCAGCATGGCCCTGCTGGACTCGACCGTCGTCAATGTCGCGCTGCCGCGCATCGGCCGTGACCTCGACGCGAACCTGTCCGCCCTCCAGTGGACGGTCAACGCGTACATGGTCACGCTGGCCGGGCTGATCCTGCTGGGCGGGGCGCTGGGGGACCGTTTCGGGCGCCGGAAGGTGTTCGTCGTCGGTGTGGTGTGGTTCGCGGTGGCCTCCCTGCTGTGCGGGATCGCGCCGAACGCGGGGGCGCTGATCGCCGCGCGTGCCCTGCAGGGGGTGGGCGGTGCCCTGCTGACGCCGGGGTCGCTGGCGCTGATCCAGGCCTCCTTCCACCCCGACGACCGGGGCCGGGCGGTGGGTCTGTGGTCCGGCTTCGGCGGGGTCGGCGCGGCGGTCGGGCCGTTCGTCGGAGGCTGGCTGGTGGACGGGCCGGGCTGGCGGTGGGTGTTCCTGCTGAACGTGCCGCTGGCGCTGGTGTGCGTGCCGGTGGCGCTGCGGCACGTCCCCGAGTCGGGCGGAGAGGGGGCCCGTGGCCGGTTCGACGTGCTGGGGGCCGTGCTGGGCGCGGTGGCGCTGGCGCTGCTGACGTACGCGTTGATCGAGGCCGCTGCCGGCGGTTGGGTGGTGGCCGTCACGGCGGTGGCTGGGGTGGCCGCGGCCGTCGCGTTCGTGGTCGTCGAGCGGCGCCGTCCCGATCCGATGATGCCGCCGGACATCTTCTCCTCCCGCCAGTTCACGGCGGTCAACCTCGTCACGCTGTGTGTGTACGCGGCGCTCGGCGGGTTCTTTTTCCTCGCCGCGCTCCAGCTCCAGGTCGTCGTGGGCTACTCGGCCCTCGCGGCCGGTACGGCGCTGCTGCCGACGACCGTGCTGATGCTGCTGCTGTCGGCGCGCTCAGGTGAGCTGGCCGACCGGATCGGGCCGCGTCTGCCGCTCACGGTGGGGCCGCTGCTGTGTTCCGTCGGGATGCTGCTGATGCTGCGGGTGGGGCCGGGAGCGTCCTACTGGGCCGATGTGCTGCCGGCGCTGGTGGTGCTCGGGCTGGGCCTGGTCATGCTGGTGGCGCCGCTGACGGCGACGGTGCTGGGTTCCGTGGATGTGGCGCGGGCGGGGCTGGCCAGCGGGATCAACAACGCGGCGGCCCGGGCGGCGGGTCTTGTGGCGGTGGCGGCGCTGCCGTTGCTGGCCGGTATGGGGGAGGAGGCGTACCGGGAGCCGGCCGCCTTCGACGCGGCGTTCGGGCGGGCGATGGGGTGGTGCGCGGGGGCGTTGGTGGCGGGGGCGCTGATCGCCCTGGTCACGGTGCGGAGGCCGCCGCCCGGGTGCAAGCGGCCGGAGTGTCTCAGGTATGGGAGCGTCGTGTCGCCGCCGTTGGAGGGGGAGCCGGTGCGGAAGCGGTTGGTGTAGGGGCCGGGGTTGTCGTTGGTGCGGGGGGTTGGTGCTGAGGTTGTAGTTGGTGCGGGGTGTTGGTGCTGAGGTTGTAGTCGGTGCGCGGTGTTGGTGCTGAGGTTGTAGTCGGTGCGGGGCGTTGGTGCTGAGGCCGGGGCGTTGCGCAGCCCGGCGTTGCGGGGTGCCGCTGCGCCCACCCGTGCCGCCCCTAGCGGCACGACTGCCCGCAGCTCAGCGGGGCGGCGTGCTTGTAGCTCAGCGGCACGACTGCCCGCAGCTCAGCGGGGCGGCGTGCTTGTAGCTCAGCGGGGCGGCGTGCCCGCAGCTCAGCGGGGCGGCGTGCCTGTAGCTCAGCGGCACGACTGCCCGCAGCTCAGCGGGGCGGCGTGCTTGTAGCTCAGCGGGGCGGCGTGCTTGTAGCTCAGCGGGGCGGCGTGCCTGTAGCTCAGCGGCACGACTGCCCGCAGCTCAGCGGGGCGGCGTGCCTGTAGCTCAGCGGCACGACTGCCCGCAGCTCAGCGGGAGGGGTGCCCGTAGCTCAGCGGGGCGGGTGCCCGCAGCTGGGCGGCATGGCTGCCCGCGGCTCCGCCGGACGGCGTGACCGTAGCTGGGTGGCATGGCTGTCCGTCACTGAGCGATATGCCGCAGACTTGGGGCATGTCCATTCACGAGAACCTTCTCGGGGGTCCGCCCCCGACCCACCTCCCCGATGACCCCGGGCCACGGGAACTGCTCGCTTCGGGTACCGCGCCGGTCGACGTCGCCGCCGCGCATCCGACCTCCTCGCTCGCCTGGGCGCAGCTCGCCGACGAGGCGTTCGAGCGGGGCGCGGCCGTGGAGTCGTACGCGTACGCCCGTACGGGCTACCACCGCGGTCTGGACGCGCTGCGTCGCAGCGGCTGGAAGGGCCACGGCCCGGTGCCGTGGGAGCACGAGCCGAACCGCGGCTTCCTGCGGGCCCTGCACGCCCTCGCCCGTGCCGCGCAGACGATCGGCGAGCAGGAGGAGTACGAGCGCTGCTCCCAGTTCCTCAAGGACTCCTCGCCGACGGCGGCGCAGGTCCTGGGCTGAGAGCGGTCCGTGTGCGCGAGGCCCGTCCGCTGAGCGGGCGGGCCTTGCGGTTTCGGGGGACGATTGCGGAGTATGCCCGTGGGGACCGGGGCCCCCGTGCCGGCATCGGCAGGGGCGGACCGCTACCCGGAGTTATCTGCAGGAGACAGCGATGTCCCACGAGGCTCACGAGCCCGAGACCCCGCATCTCGACTTCCAAGGCACGACGCCGTACGAGGACTACGTCAAGGCGGACGTGCTCACCCACCTCCAGCACACCCTCTCCGACGACCCCGGAGAGATGGTCTTCCTGGTGACGACCCAGGTGATGGAGCTGTGGTTCACCGTCATCGTCCACGAGTGGGAGACGGCGGCGCGGGCGCTGCGCGGCGACGACATCCCCACCGCGACCGCCGCGCTGAAGCGGTCCGTGCGCGAGCTGGAGGCGCTCAACGCCTCCTGGAAGCCGCTCGCCCAGCTCACGCCCGCCCAGTTCAACTCGTACCGCAGCGCCCTCGGCGAGGGCTCCGGTTTCCAGTCGGCGATGTACCGGCGCATGGAGTTCCTGCTCGGCGACAAGTCCGCGTCCATGCTCGTCCCGCACCGGGGCGCGCCGCGCGTGCACGCCGAGCTGGAGAAGGCGCTGCACGAACCGAGCCTGTACGACGAGGTCGTACGGCTGCTCGCGCGGCGCGGTTACGACATCCCGGACGTCGTGCTGCGGCGTGACGTGGCGAAGCGCTACGAGCCGTCGCCGGAGGTGGAGGCGGCCTGGACGGCCGTCTACTCCGGTGACCAGGGTGCTGAACTCGCCCGGCTGGGGGAGGCGCTGAGCGATGTCGCCGAGCTGGTGTGGCGCTGGCGCAACGACCACCTGGTCGCCACCCGCCGCGCGATGGGCTCCAAGACCGGCACGGGCGGCTCCGCCGGGGTGGCCTGGCTGGAGAAGCGGGCGCAGAAGAACGTGTTCCCCGAGCTGTGGACGGCGCGGTCGTATGTCTGAGCTGACGGTGCGGGCGGAGAAGCTGGACGCCGTTGACGAACTAGCCGTCAAGCGGGCCGAGTTCGTCCTCGACGCTGCGTCCGATCACGCGGCTGACGCCGCGGGGATCTACCTCGACGGCAACTCGCTCGGCGCGCTGCCGGCCGTCGTGCCCGGGCGGGTCGAGGACGTCGTACGCCGCCAGTGGGGCGAGCTGCGCATCCGGTCCTGGGAGGAGAGCGGCTGGTGGACGGCGCCCGAGCGGATCGGTGACCGGATCGCCCCGCTGGTCGGGGCGGCGCCCGGGCAGGTCGTGGTGGGCGACTCGACCAGTGTCAACGTCTTCAAGGCGCTCGTGGGGGCCGTACGCATGGCCGGGGACGGCCGTGACGAGCTCCTCGTCGACGCGACGACCTTCCCGACCGACGGGTACATCGCGGAGTCCGCGGCGCGGATGACCGGCCGCACCCTGCGGCCGGTGACACCGGCGGAGGTGCCGGGCGCGCTGGGCGACCGTACCGCCGCCGTCCTCCTCAACCACGTCGACTACCGAACCGGCCGGCTGCACGACCTGCCGACGCTGACGGCCGCCGTGCACGAGGCGGGTGCGCTCGCCGTCTGGGACCTGTGCCACAGCGCGGGCGCGCTGCCGGTCGGACTGGACGAGCACGGGGTGGACCTGGCCGTCGGCTGCACCTACAAGTACCTGAACGGCGGGCCGGGCGCACCGGCGTACCTGTATGTGCGCCGGGAGCTGCAGGACCGCTTCGACTCCCCGCTGCCCGGCTGGAACTCGCACGCCGAGCCGTTCGGGATGCGGAGCGGCTACGAGCCGGCCTCCGGTGCGCCGCGCGGCCGGGTCGGTACGCCGGACATCCTCTCCATGCTCGCCTTGGAGGCGGCCCTGGAGGTGTGGGACGGGGTGCCGGTCGAGGCGGTGCGGGCCAAGTCCCTCGCGCTGACGGACTTCTTCCTCGAGTGCGTGGCGGAGTACGTGCCCGAGGGCAGGGTCGAGTGCCTGACGCCGGTGGCGCACGCGGAGCGGGGCAGCCAGATCGCCCTGCGCTGTGACGACGCCGGCGAGGTGATGAAGCGGCTGATCGAGCGGGGTGTGGTCGGCGACTTCCGGGCGCCGGACGTGCTGCGCTTCGGGTTCACGCCGCTGTACGTGGGCTTCGCCGACGTGGAGCGGGCGGCGCGGGTGCTGGCTCGGACGCTGGGCTGAGCCGACCGTGACGAACGGCCCCGCTCGCCGTGGGGCCGTTCGTTCCCAACTGGCCGCAGACGCACCGTAGACGCAAGGAAACGGCTGAACCGTCCGATCTTCACCCAGCGTGACATCCACGTGTCCGCGCATGTCACGTGCCTGGTACCGTCCCGGCCAACGGCCGACTTCTCACTGGTCCGCCCGTACGTTTCGCTGGAAGGTTGGAGCATGACGGACGACGTCGCAGCAGCACGGGCCGCTGCCGAGGAGAAGTCGGTGTTCTCCCACGAGCCCGTCGGTCCCGACGCCACCGCCGCCTACGGCGACCACCCCGACCAGGTGATCGACTTCTACGCCCCGCGCGGGGAGGCCGGCCCGGGCGGGCCCGCCCCGGTCGTCCTCGTGCTGCACGGCGGTGCCTGGCGGGCGCCGTACGACCGGCGTCACATCAGCCCCTTCGCGGACTTCCTCGCCCGCCGCGGATTCGCCGTGGCCAGTGCCGAGTACCGGTGCGGTGGCGACGACGACTCCCTCGCGGGCCGCTGGCCCGACACCTTCGACGACGTGGCCGCCGCGCTGGACGCCCTCCCGGCGCTGGTACGGGAACTGCTGCCGCAGGCCGACCCGCGCCGTACGGTCCTCACCGGCCACTCGGCGGGCGGGCACCTCGCGCTGTGGGGCGCGGCCCGGCACGTCCTGCCGGCCGGCTCGCCCTGGCGCTCCGGCGGCTCGGCGGCCCTGCGCGGCGTGGTCGCGCTCGCCCCGATCGCGGACTTCGCGGTCGCCGACAAGCTGGACGTGTGCGGGGGTGCCGTACGCCAACTCCTCGGCGGGGACGAGCACTTCGCCGAGCGGCAGCCGTACACGGACCCGGCGCTGCTGCTGCCCACCGGCGTCGCCACCACCCTCGTCCAGGGCCGCGCGGACCTCGATGTGCCGCAGATGGTCGCCGAGTCGTACGCGGATGCGGCGGCGAAGGCCGGGGAGATGGTGGGAGTCACTCTGCTGGAGGACGTGGGGCACTTCCCGCTCATCGACCCGGCGGCGGACGCCTGTGCCGTGGTGGCGGAGGAGATCGAGCAGTTGGCCTGGTGAAGGGCCCTCTCGGAGGCACCCGGGTGCACCCGTAGGAGCCGCCCCCCGTCATACCCCTAGTACCTGAGAGCTACGCCGCAGATGGGGTCCCCGGTGTGACGCGGACGACGAGCTCCGCTCCGTAACTTCCTTTCCACGCAGCCCCGATGGCCGGGTGCAGTGGAGGGGGACGACCATGGGGTTCGCGCCGAGGTACCGCCGTAGCGAGGGCGCTCGGCGCCGCGCCGGCCGATGGCGTCGGGCCGCGCTGGCCGCCCTCATCACCGGTGCGGTGGTTCTCCCCCTCTCTGGGGCCGTGCGACCGGAGATCCCCGCGCCGCCACCCGCCTCCCTCGCTCCGCTCAGCGCGTCGACGCTGGACGAGGCGTACGCGGCCAACCGCGCCAACGCGGCCGAAGCGGCCCGCATGGCCGCAGGCCATCACGACCGGGCCCGTGCCGCGACGGACCGTTCCCTGGCCGCCCCGGCCCGGCACCTCCTCGCCTTCGACGGCCGCGGCTCCGGCCAGGTCACGGAGGTCCTGGGCGACCTCGGCCGGGCCGACCGGATAGCCGTCCTGGTCCCCGGCTCCGACACGAGCCTCGACACCTACGGCCGGTTCCACGCGGCCGCCGCCGCGCTGTACGGGCAGCTCGTCCGGCAGGCCCCGGCGGGGACGCGCACCGCGGTGGTGGCCTGGCTGGGCTACGAGACGCCGGGCACGGTCAGCACGACGGTCACGACGACCGGCAGGGCGGAGCAGGCGGCCCCGCGGCTGCGCGCACTGGTCTCCGGCCTGCGCGCCATAGCGGGTGACGGACCGCGCCTCTCGCTGCTGTGCCACTCGTACGGTTCGGTCGTCTGCGGGCGGGCCGCCGCCGGGCTCGCCGTCGACGACCTCGCGCTCGTCGGCAGCCCCGGCACCGGCGCGGACTCCGCCGCCGCCCTGCGCACCCGCGCCCGCGTCTGGGCGGCCCGCGGCGGCGACGACTGGGTGGAGAACGTCCCGCACCTCAGCGCGGACCTGTTCGGCACCACCGTCGGCTTCGGCACCGACCCCGTCTCCCCGGCCTTCGGCGCCCGGGTCTTCGCGGCCGGCGACGGCGGCCACAGCGACTACTTCAGGCCCGGCTCGACCTCTCTGACCAACCTGGCCCGGATCGTCCTGGGCGAGACCAAGGCGGTGACCCATGACTGACATCGGCGTACGAGGTATCCGGCATGCGGTGCTCCGTGGCGCCGACCGCGTCGGTTCGGCCACTCCGGCAGACCGGGACCGGGCCGTGGACGCCCTGCGGGCCGTCGCGGTGCTCGGCGTCGTCCTCGGCCACTGGCTGGTCACGGCCTTGGTCTCCGACGGCAGCGCCCTGCGCACGGCGAGTCCGCTCAGGGACATGCCCTGGCTGACGCCCGTCTCCTGGATGTTCCAGACACTCGCCGTGTTCTTCCTGGTCGGCGGCCATGTCGCCACGCGCGGTTATACCTCGGCCCGGGCCCGGGGCGTCCCGTACCACCGCTGGCTGACGGGCCGTCTGACCCGGTTGTTCAAGCCGGTCGCGGCCGTCCTCAGCCTGTGGACGATCGCCGCGCTCGCCCTGCTGCTGACGGGCGCCGAGTTCGGGACGGTCCGCACACTGGTGAAACTGGCCCTGTCCCCCTTGTGGTTCCTCGTGGTGTTCGCCGTGCTGACGGCGGCGACCCCGTTGCTGACCCGGCTCAACCCGCTGTGGCCGCTGGCCGTCGTACTGCACGTGGACCTTCTGCGGTTCGGCCTGGGCGGCCCCTCCTGGCTGGGCTGGGTGAACGTGGCGGCGGGCTGGATGGTGCCCTACACCCTGGGCGCGGCCTGGACCCGGGGCGAGCTGGAGGGCCGCCGCGCGGGCTGGGTCCTGCTCGGCTGCGGTACGGCGGCGACCGCCGCACTCGTCACGTGGGCCGGCTACCCGGCGTCGATGGTCGGCGTCCCGGGCGAGGGCATGTCCAACCTGGACCCGCCGACGCTGGCCGTCGTCACCTTCGGCCTGGCCCAGTGCGGTCTCGCCCTGCTGCTGCGCGAGCGGCTGCGGCACGCGATGCGCCGGCCGGTGGCCTGGGCGGCGGTGGCGGTCGTCAACCTCTCCGCGATGACCATCTTCCTCTGGCACCAGACGGCCCTGATGGCCACGACGGCCACCGGCCTCCTCGCGGGACGGCTCCCCGGGCTGCACACGCGGCCCGACGGGCTCGACTGGGTCGGGGCCCGGCTCCTGTGGCTCCCCGTGTTCGCCCTGGCTCTCGCGGTCTGCTGGGCCGCCTTCCGGTTCTGCGAGCAGGGCGGTGAGCGGGGCGGCGTGAAGGGCGGCGGGCGGGGCCGCGCGTCGCGGGTGGTGCGGGCGCACCGTCCGTCCGACCAGGGGACAGCGGCGAGGGCCCGCCATGTCTAGGCTGGGCCGCGTGACGGACACGGGGGTGGGCCGCGCGCTGCGAGCGCGCGTCAGGCGCTGGCTACGGGTGCTGCGCGAGGACCTGTGGACGGTCCGTACGGACCCGCTGCCGCCCTCCACCTGGCTGCGGTGGCTGCCGCACGGGCTGGTGTGCCTGGTCGCGTTCGGTGTCACGGTCGGCGGCACCGGCGACATGAACGACAACGGCCATCTCGGCTCCAGCCTGGCCTTCCTGATCGCGGGCGGGCAGGGCGGCGCCATGGTCCTGGGACTGTGGCGGCCGGTGCCGGCGTGGTGGCTGTCCATGGGCGCCTTCGTCGTGGGAGCCGTGGCGGTGCGCGGCCGGCTCGGTTTCGCCCCGGAGACCTACACCTGGCCCTGGACCGCGGCCGGCATCATCGCCGAGTTGTTCGTGCTGCTGCTGCTCGCCCTGCGGGTGCCCACCCGCGCGGCGATATCGGCCCTGGCCGTGACCGCGCTGCTCACCTACGTCCTGGAGAGCCTGCGGGACGCGGAACGCTACGACACCACCGGCGTGCTCGCAGTCTCCCTGTCCACCGTCGTCGTGGTCGTCGGCACCGCCCTGCGCGGCCGCCGCGAGGCCCGCGCGGAACTCGTCGAGCAGACCACGCTGACCGCCGAGGAGCGCACCCGGCGCACCCTGCTGGAGGAGCGCAGCCGTATCGCGCGGGAACTGCACGACGTGGTGGCGCACCACATGTCGGTCATCTCCATCCAGGCGCAGGTCGCCCCGCATCTCGTCGAGAACCCGCCCGACGAGCTCAAGGAGAACCTCGCCGGCATCCGGCAGAACGCGCTGGAGGCGCTGACCGAGCTGCGCCGGGTGCTCGGCGTGCTGCGCTCGGAGCACCCCGGGCCGGGGGAGACGCCCGGCGGCCCGGGCGGCGACACCGCCGCCCACGCCCCACAGCCCACCCTCGACCGGCTCGACGCGCTGGTGGAGAACACCCGGGCCGCCGGCCGCGAGGTCACCACCGAGATCAACGGCGAGCGGCGACCGCTGCCGCCCGGCGTGGAGCTGTCGGCGTACCGGATCGTGCAGGAGGCCCTGAGCAACGTCCTGCGGCACGCGCCCGGCGCGAGCGCCAAGGTCCGTCTCACGTACCAGCCGGACGGGCTGGAGGTGGAGATAGTCAACTCCCGGCCGACCGGGCCCGCGCCGCCCTCGACGGGAGCGGGGCACGGACTGCTCGGCATGCGGGAGCGCGTCGCCATGCTCGGCGGCACCATGACCGCGCACCCGTGGCACTGGGACGGCTTCAAGGTCACCGCGTTCCTCCCGGACACCCCGCCCGCCGACGCGCCGGGCACCGACCGGATCACCTACCACTTCCCCGACCCCGAGGCAGGAACCCCATGACGAGCGGCGGCACCGGCGATCCCATCCGGGTACTCATCGTCGACGACCAGGCGATGGTCCGGCAGGGCTTCACCGTGCTGCTCGGCATCCAGCCCGACATAGAGGTCGTCGGCGAGGCGCGGGAGGGCCGGGAAGCCATCGCGAAGGCCGCCGAGACCGCCCCGGACGTCGTCCTCATGGACATCCGCATGCCCGGGGTCGGCGGTATCGAGGCCACCGAGCTGATCACGGCCGCGCACCCGGACATCAAGGTGCTGGTGCTCACCACCTTCGACCTCGACGAGTACGTGTACGACGCGCTGCGCGCCGGGGCCTCCGGGTTCCTGCTGAAGGACGCGTCCTCGGAGCAGCTCGCCGAGGCGGTCCGGGTGGTGGCGGCCGGGGAGGCGCTGCTCGCCCCGGTCATCACCCGCAAGCTGATCGCCGAGTTCTCCCGGCTGGACGACCGGCCCCGAGCCCCGCTCAAGGAACGCATCGGCGACCTGACCGAGCGGGAGACGGAGGTGCTCGCCCTGATCGCGCAGGGCCTGTCGAACGGGGAGATCGCCCGGCACCTCTTCGTCGCCGAGCAGACGGTGAAGACCCACGTGGGCCGGATCCTGGTGAAGCTGGGCCTCAGGGACCGGACGCAGGCGGCGGTGTTCGCGTACGAGTCGGGGCTGGTACGGCCCTCGGGGTACTGAGGCCGCACCCCCGCGTCCCCGTAGTACCTGAGAGGGACTCCGGGGAACCCCTCTCACTGGGGACGACCGGCAGCCGGGGGTGCGCTTACCGTTCTGTACGTGACCGAGACGACTCACACCCAGACCACGCCGCCGGGGGACGGGGCCAAGCAGTACAGCCCCGAGTACCGGGTGGCGGTGGACTCCCTGCGCGGGCTGCGGCAGGACCTGATCCACGACGCCTTCGCCTACCGGCCGCTGCCGGCCCGGCGCACGGACGGGCGGCTCGTCCGGCGGCTGCCGGGCCGGCTGCGGGAGTACGCGGCGTGGCTCCCGCACGCGGTGATCACCGCCGGGGCCCTGTTCACCTTGGCCATCGCCACGGCTGACTTCGACGGTCCGGCCCTGCTGCTCGGTCTGTTCTGCGCGATTCCCGTGCTGCTGACCATGGTGCGGCCGGTCGGCGCGTTCTGGGCATCCATGGTCTCGACCCCGATCGTCGCCGTGTTCGGCAGCCAATGGGGCGAATGGCCCTGGACGCCCGGCAGCTTCGCCTGCCATCTGATCGTGCTGACGGTCGTGGCCGTGCGCACCCGGCCACGCACGGCCGGCTGGATGTGGGTGCTGACGGCGCTGTACGCCCTGGTCGCGGATGCCGGCATCGGCCCGTCCAACACGTACGGCACCAACTCCGGCCCCATGCTGGTCATCTCGGCCCTGATCCTGCTCTGCGTCACCGTCCGGCACATCCGCCGGGACGCCGTGCAGGAGGTCACCGCCCAGCAGACGGTCACCGCGCACGAGCGGTCCCGCCGCACCCTGCTGGAGGAGCGCACGACGATCGCCCGCGAGCTGCACGACGTCGTCGCCCACCACATGTCGGTGGTCGCCATCCAGGCGGAGGCCGCGCCCTACCGGGTGGAGAACCCGCCGCCGGAGCTGGAGAAGGCCTTCGCCACGATCCGGGAGAACGCGGTGGCGGCCCTGACCGAACTGCGCCGCGTCCTGGGCGTCGTCCGCGCCGAGGACTACGAGGCCCCGGACGCCCCGCAGCCCACGCTCGCCGAGCTGGACGGGCTGCTGGCCAATGTGCGGGACGCCGGGCTGAGCGTGGACAAGGCGGTGACCGGGGCGGTGCGCGAACTGCCGCAGGGCGTGGAGCTGTCGGCGTACCGCATCGTGCAGGAGGCGCTGAGCAACTCCCTGCGGCACGCGCCGGGCGCGACCGCACGTGTCGAGGTCAGCTATGTCCTCGGCGGGCTGGGCCTGCGTATAGTCAACGGCCCGCCGCCGAACCCGAGCCTGATCAAACCCTCGCCCGGCGCCGGGCACGGCATCACCGGCATGCGGGAGCGGGTGTCGATGCTGAACGGCGGGATGACGGCGGGCCGGACGGACGACGGAGGCTACGAGGTGGCGGTGTACCTTCCGGTCGCGCTGCCGGACGAGGGTGACGCATGACCATTCGCGTACTGATCGCGGACGACCAGATGATGGTGCGCGAGGGCTTCTCGGTCCTGCTGAACGCGATGCCGGACATCGAGGTCGTCGGCGAGGCGGTGAACGGCCGGGAGGCCGTCGCGAAGGTCCGCGAACTCGCCCCGGACGTCGTGCTGATGGACATCCGCATGCCCGAGCTGAACGGCATCGAGGCGACCCGCGAGATCGTCGCCGCCGACGGCGAGGCGAAGGTGCTGGTGCTCACCACCTTCGACCTCGACGAGTACGTGTACCAGGCGCTGCGCGCGGGAGCCTCCGGCTTCCTCCTCAAGGACGCCTCGGCCCGCCAGCTCGCCGACGGGGTGCGGATCGTGGCCACCGGGGAGGCCCTCCTGGCTCCCTCGGTGACCAGGCGACTGATCACCGAGTTCTCCAAGCTCTCCGAGACCCCGCGCCTGATGCCCTCCGCGCAGGCCGCGTACGGGGACCTCACCGACCGGGAGACGGAGGTGCTGGTCCTCATCGCACAAGGCCTGTCGAACGCGGAGATCGCCGAGCGGCTGGTGGTCGCCGAGTCGACGATCAAGACGCATGTCAGCCGGATCCTGGTGAAGCTGGGGCTCAGGGACCGCACCCAGGCGGCGGTGTTCGCCTACGAGGCGCGGCTGGTGACGCCCGGCTAGCCGGGGGCGAGGGCCGTTCGTGTCGGAACACCCCTGGTCGGAGACGGGGATCCGGGCTAGCGTCCGTCCATGGCAGCTGCTTTCGACCTCGCGTTCGACCCGTGGGACCCGGCGTTCCTCGCCGACCCGTACCCCGCCTACGCCGAGCTGCGGGCCAAGAGCCGCGTGCACTACTACGAGCCCACGAACCAGTGGCTCGTCCCGCACCACGCGGACGTCTCGGCCCTGCTGCGCGACCGGCGCCTCGGCCGGACGTACCAGCACCGCTTCACGCACGAGGAGTTCGGCCGCACCGCGCCCCCGCAGGAGCACGAGCCGTTCCACACGCTCAACGACCACGGGATGCTCGACCTGGAGCCGCCCGACCACACCCGGATCCGGCGCCTGGTCTCGAAGGCGTTCACACCGCGCACGGTGGAGCGGCTGAAGCCGTATGTGCGGGGCCTGGCGGACGACCTGGCGTCGGCGCTGGTGGCCGCCGGCGGTGGGGATCTGCTCAAGGACGTGGCAGAACCCCTCCCGGTCGCCGTCATCGCCGAGATGCTCGGCATCCCGGAGTCCGACCGGACCCCGCTGCGCCCCTGGTCGGCGGACATCTGCGGGATGTACGAGCTGAACCCGTCCGAGGAGACGGCGGCCAAGGCGGTCAGGGCGTCGGCCGAGTTCTCCGACTACCTGCGCGAGCTGATCGCGGCCCGCCGCAAGGAGCCGGGCGACGATCTCATCTCGGGCCTCATCGAGGCACACGACGAGGGCGACCGCCTCACCGAGCAGGAGATGATCTCGACGGCGGTCCTCCTCCTGAACGCCGGCCACGAGGCCACGGTGAACTCCACGGTCAACGGCTGGTACGCCCTGTTCCGCAACGAGGCCCAACTGGCGGCCCTGCGCGCGGACCACACCCTCGTCCCCTCCGCCGTCGAAGAACTGATGCGCTACGACACCCCGCTCCAGCTCTTCGAACGCTGGGTCCTGGACGAGATCGAGATCGCCGGCACGACGATCCCGCGCGGCGCGGAGATCGCCCTGCTCTTCGGCTCCGCCAACCACGACCCGGCGGTCTTCACCGCCCCCGACCGCCTGGACCTGACCCGCACGGACAACCCCCACATCTCCTTCAGCGCGGGCATCCACTACTGCATCGGCGCGCCGTTGGCACGGATCGAGCTGGCGGCCTCCATGACGGCCCTCCTGGAGAAGGCCCCGGCACTCCGCCTCGCCGAGGAGCCGCGGCGGAAGCCGAACTTCGTGATCCGGGGGCTGGAGGGGCTCAGCGTCGCGGTCTGAGACGCCGCAGCAGGGCCCACGCCGTCAGGGCGGCGGCGATCCCGCCGAGGATCGCCAGCGGCAGTTCGGCGTAGAGCACGCTCCAGTCCGGGGCGGCCTCGAACCGCCAGAGCCGCTCCCGGACGCCGAAGGCCCACACCGCGAGTCCCGCGCCCGCGCCGACGGCCGCGGTCAGACATCCCGCCGCGGCCTGCGTACGTTGTCCCATGCCCGGCATGGACGTACGCGGGCCGCCGCGCAGTTCCCACCGCAGCTCAGGTCGTCATGTCCCGGCGCCGCAACCCCGCCAGGCCGGCGGCCACCAGCACCACGGCCAGCCCCAGCAGGACCAGCACCGGCCCCCACTCCATCTCCCCGCCCGGCAACTTCGGCAGATGGCCGAAGGGGGACAGGTCCAGCACCACCTGGGGCACGTCCAGCGCGGGCCCGACCCAGCCGATCAGCAGCACCGCTCCGGCGACGCCCCAGGCCGCGGCCGCCGCCCCGGGCAGAACGCCGATCAGCAGGACCGCGAGGCCGCCGATCACCCAGATCGCTGGGAGCTGCACCAGGCACGCCCCCAGGATCGGGCCGATCTCCCTGCCGTAGCCGACGGCGAAGCCGAGGCCGGCCAGCAGCATGAGGAGTGCCGAACCGCCGAAGGCGATCACCAGATGCCCGGCGGCCCACCGCAGGCGCCCGACCGCGTTCGCCAGCACCGGCTCCGCCCGGCCCGACGTCTCCTCGCCGTGCAGGCGCAGCACCGACGCCACGATGTACAGGGCCGCGACCAGGCCGAGCATGCCGACCATCGCCGCCAGGAACGCGTCCGTCAGCCCGGACTGGCCGCCCATCCGCTCGAAGATCCGCCGCGCACCGGCGTTGTCGCCGACCAGGTCGGCCGCGCCCTCGGTCATGCCGCCGTAGACGACCCCGGCGAGGAGGAAGCCGATGCTCCAGCCCAGCACACCGCCCCGCTGCAACCGCCAGGCCAGGGCGCCCGCGCTGCCCAGGCGGCCGGTCGCCGGACCGGGCCGGGTGGGCAGGAAGCTCATGCCGATGTCCCGGCGGCCGGCCAGCCCGTAGGCCACCACGCCCTGGAGGACGACCGCTGCGACGAGCAGCCCGAGCACCCACCAGCGTTCGTCCGCGTACGGCCGCAGGTTCTCCAGCCATCCCAGCGGTGACACCCACGTCAGCACCGACGAGCCGTCGTCCGTCGCCGAGTCGCCCGCCGCGCGCAGCACGAACGCGGCGCCCAGCACCGCCGCCGTCAGCCCACGGGCCAGCCGCGCGCTCTCCGTCAGCTGGGCCACGATCGCCGCCATCGTCGCGAAGACCATCCCGGCTCCGGCGATCCCGAGCCCCAGCGCCAGCGCCCCGGCCACACCCTGCCCGGCCAGTCCGGCCGTCACCAGCAGCGCCAGGACCGCGTTCGCGACCGCCGCAGCCAGCAGGGCCGACGTCAGGGAGGCCCGGCGGCCCACCATCCCGGACGCCACCAGCTCCTGACGGCCGCTCTCCTCCTCGTCCCGGGTGTGCCGTACGACGACCAGCAGGCTCATCACGGCGGCCAGGGCGCCCGCGTAGACGCCGACCCGCCAGGCCGTCAGGGCACCGAGCGAGTCGTCGAAGACCGGGCCGATCATCGCGCGCAGCGAGGGGTTGGTGGCCATCTGCCGGATCAGGTCGGCGCGTTCGGCCGGGGTGCCGTACAGGCCCTCCAGCGTGTTCGGCATGGAGAGGACCATCAGGGCGTTGACCGCGATCCACACCGGGATCATCAGCCGGTCGCGGCGCAGAGCGAACCGCAACAGTGTTCCCGTCCCGGCCAGCTGGCGGGAGCTCGTGGGCCGTACGGCGAAGGCCGTGGTCGTCATCAGGCCGCCGCCTCGTCCTGGTAGTGCCGCAGGAACAGCTCCTCCAGCGTCGGCGGCGTCGACGTCAGCGACCGCACACCCGACTCGCTCAGCGACCGCAGTACGCCGTCCAGCCGGTCGGTGTCGACCTGGAGCCGGACGCGGCGCCCCTGCACATCGAGGTCGTGGACGCCGGGCAGGTCCGCCAGTCCGTTGGGCGGGCCCGCGAGTTCGGCGACGACGCTGGTGCGGGTCAGATGGCGCAGGTCGGCCAGCGACCCGCTCTCGACCGTACGGCCCTTGCGGATGATGCTCACCCGGTCGCACAGCTCCTCCACCTCGCTGAGGATGTGGGAGGAGAGCAGGATCGTGCGGCCCCGGTCGCGCTCCTCGGCGACGCACCGCTGGAAGACCTCCTCCATCAGCGGATCCAGGCCCGAGGTCGGCTCGTCCAGGATCAGCAGGTCGACGTCCGAGGCGAACGCGGCGACCAGGGCGACCTTCTGCCGGTTGCCCTTGGAGTACGTACGGCCCTTCTTGGTGGGGTCGAGTTCGAAGCGCTCGATCAGTTCCGCCCGGCGCCGGGGATCAAGCCCTCCGCGCAGCCGGCCGTAGAGGTCGATGACCTCGCCGCCGGAGAGGTTGCGCCACAGCGTCACGTCCCCCGGGACGTAGGCGATCCGGCGGTGCGCCTCGACGGCGTCCGTCCACGGGTCGCGGCCGAGCACCTGCGCGGCGCCCGAGTCGGCGCGCAGCAGGCCGAGCAGGACACGGATGGTGGTGGACTTTCCGGCGCCGTTGGGGCCGAGGAAGCCGTGGACCTCGCCGGAGGCGACCTCCAGGTCGAGCCCGTCGAGTGCGTGGGTCCGTCCGAAGGACTTGTGCAGTCCGGAGACGGTGATGGCCTTCGTCATGAGTCAGAAAGTACGCTTGCTTCAGAAACTTGTGAAGTTAAGGAAGCGTATGAATCGCGGATAGGGTGAGCCGCATGACGGAATCAGCCGAGAGCGGCCGGGACGCGGAGGCCGTGTCGAGGTTCGTGGAGTCCTTCGCGGCGCAGCTCGTCGAGGCCGGGATGCCACGGATGCCGGCCCGGGTCTTCGCCGCGCTGCTCTCCTCGGACGAGGGTGCGAGGACCTCCGCCGAACTGGGAGAACAGCTGCGGATCAGCCCTGCGGCGGTGTCCGGGGCGGTGCGCTACCTGGCCCAGACGCACATGGTCTCGCGCGAACGGGAGCCCGGTTCGCGCCGGGAGCGCTACCGGGTGCACGGCGACCAGTGGTACGAGGCCCTGACCAACCGCGAGACCGTCCTCAAGCGCTGGGAAGGGGCCCTGCGCGAGGGCGTCACCAGCCTCGGCGCCGACACCCCGGCCGGCCGCCGCATGGCCGAGACACTCGCGTTCTTCGAGTTCGTCGAGGTCGAGATCGTGCAGATGATGGAGCGCTGGCGGGTGCACAGGGAGAAGACGTTCGGGCCGGAGTGATCGGATGGTTACACTGGGTGGCGGATGGTCCGCATCCAAGGGGAGGGCGCATCATGACACTCATGGCAGAGCGACCGGTGATAAACGGCACCAGGCCCCGCAGTGACTTCGAGGAGCTTCTCGACCTCCTCGACGAGCTGAACGTGCCCGACGGCTACAAGGCCGAGATCGTCAGGGGGAGCATCGTCGTGTCGCCGTGGTCGAAGGGGTACTACAACCGCGTCATGCGCCGGGTGAGCGCGCAATTGGAACCGCACCTCCCTGATGGACATGTGATTGAGCGGGCCCCTTTCCTGTACGTCTTTCCGGGGGACGAGTGCGCCTACGGGCCGGACATCCATGCGGCGCACGAGCGGGTCTTCGAGACGGAGAGCAACCGTCTGGACGGCGAAGCCCTGTCCTTCGTCGCCGAGCTGACCTCCACCTCCACCCGGTCCGACGATCTGACCGACAAGGTCGACGTCTACGCCAAGGCGGGCGTCCCCGTCTACCTGATCCTTGATATGCAGGAGCAGCAGGCCATCGTCTACGGGTCCCCGTCGGCGAAGGGCTACGAGCTCCGCCTCTCCAAGCCCTTCGGCGAGAAGCTCGACATCCCCGACCCCTTCGGCTGCACCCTCGACACCGCCGGCTTCCAAGCCCCCTCCGAGGCCGACACCGAAGCCTGACTCACCCCGGCCCCGGCACCGTCAGCCCCCAAGCCCCCTCCCGCACCCTCCACGTCCGGGTCCGTACCGGTCCCGACACCGCCGTGTCCGCCCGGTAGCGGAAGTGTGCCCCCGAGACGGTCACCGTCCGGCCCTGCGCGAGCAGGGGAGAGGCCTCGGCGCCCACCGACACCGGCCTGACCTCCACCGACGCGATCCCCGCGGGGCCCGGTGCCACCGACACCGCCTCGACCGGCTGGTTCAGGTCGACGAGGGTCTCCCCGTCCACCTCGACCCGCAGCCGGGACGGCCCGGGCTCCGGCGCGGCGGCGAGCCGGGACGGCCGGCCGGCCGGCACCAGGGTCCGTACCAGGGACTGGCAGGTCCGCAGCCACGGGCGGCCCGTCGCTTCCTCCGGCTCCTCGTCCTGAGGCCCCTCGGCCGCCGGGAAGGGCGAGAGGGGCGGTATGCGCAACGCGCCGAGCACCACCCCGTCGCTGTCGTCGACCATCAGGTCCATCCGCCGCTCGACCCCGTCGAGCACCGCCCGCGCCGCGGCCACCGTCCCCGTGGGCACCCCCAGTGAACGCGCGAGGGACATGACGCCACCGACCGGCACCACCGACAGCGCGCACCCCGCCAGCTCCCGATGCCGGTGCAGCAGCGACACCGCGCGGATCAGAGCCCGGTCGTCGCCCACCACCACCGGGCGCCGAGAGCCCCGCCGGGCCAGCGCCCGGGCGAACTCGTCCGGCCCCTCCGGCAGGCACACCTTCATGGCGGCACCCGCGCTGAGCACGTCTTTCGCGATCCGGACGGACTCGCCGTCCGACCGACGGGCGACGTGGTCGATGACCACCAACAGCTGCTCGGACGTCGCGGAAGTCGCCACCTCGGCCATGCCTCGCTTCCTCGGGTAGCATCTTTGTGCAAGAGCCCCTTGCGCTATTGCGCCAGGGGCTTCGTCTATTCCGGGGCATCCGGTCCGACGGTTGGCGGCCAACGGTGGTCGCGGTGCACACGGTGGTACACCGCCGCGTTCGCCCTCGACCATGGACATGCCCCGCCCGGAAGGGGTGTACGCGCGTGCCCGCACTTGTGCTGCTCGGTGCTCAGTGGGGTGACGAAGGCAAGGGAAAGGCCACCGACCTGCTCGGTGGATCTGTGGACTATGTAGTGCGCTACCAGGGCGGCAACAACGCCGGCCACACGGTGGTCGTGGGTGACCAGAAGTATGCACTGCACCTCCTCCCTTCCGGAATCCTGTCTCCCGGCTGTACGCCGGTCATCGGTAACGGTGTCGTCGTCGACCCGTCGGTCCTGCTCTCCGAGCTGAGCGGTCTGAACGAGCGTGGTGTCGACACCTCCAAGCTCCTCCTCAGCGGTAACGCGCACATCATCACGCCGTACAACGTCACGGTCGACAAGGTGACGGAGCGCTTCCTCGGAAAGCGCAAGATCGGCACGACCGGGCGCGGCATCGGCCCGACCTACGCCGACAAGATCAACCGTGTCGGTATCCGTGTGCAGGACCTCTACGACGAGTCGATCCTCACGCAGAAGGTCGAGGCGGCCCTCGACATCAAGAACCAGGTCCTCACCAAGCTCTACAACCGGCGCGCGATCGCCGTGGACCAGGTGGTCGAGGAGCTGCTGGCCTACGCCGAGAAGCTCCGCCCGTACGTCGCCGACACGGTCCTGGTGCTGAACCAGGCCCTGGAGGAGGACAAGGTGGTCCTCTTCGAGGGCGGCCAGGGCACGCTCCTCGACATCGACCACGGCACGTACCCCTTCGTCACCTCCTCGAACCCGACCGCGGGCGGCGCCTGCACCGGCGCCGGCGTGGGCCCGACGAAGATCAGCCGGGTCATCGGCATCCTCAAGGCCTACACGACCCGTGTCGGCGCGGGCCCGTTCCCGACGGAGCTCTTCGACGAGGACGGCGAGGCGCTGCGCCGCATCGGTGGCGAGCGCGGTGTCACCACCGGCCGTGACCGGCGCTGCGGCTGGTTCGACGCGGTGATCGCCCGCTACGCGACCCGGGTGAACGGCCTGACGGACTTCTTCCTCACCAAGCTCGACGTCCTCACCGGCTGGGAGCAGATCCCGGTCTGCGTGGCGTACGAGATCGACGGCAAGCGCGTCGAGGAGCTCCCGTACTCCCAGACCGACTTCCACCACGCGAAGCCGGTCTACGAGATGCTGCCGGGCTGGACCGAGGACATCAGCAAGGCCAAGTCCTTCTCCGACCTGCCGAAGAACGCCCAGGCCTACGTCAAGGCGCTGGAGGAGATGTCCGGCGCCCCGATCTCCGCGATCGGCGTGGGCCCGGGCCGGGACGAGACGATCGAGATCAACTCGTTCCTGTAGCCGAACCGAGCGGCATACGCCCTGCGTCCCGGTGACCCTCGTGGTCACCGGGGCGTTTTGCTGTCTGCTCCCGATGGAGCAACTAAAGGGCATATGAGGTAAATCGGACTCATACCCTGGGCGTGCGAATCGCAGCAGTCACCATCAATCACCTCGAGACCGAAGAAGTGAGTGCTATGCGCGTGATGCTCAAGGCGACGCTCGACACGGACAAGGGGAACGACGCCATCCGGGGCGGCAAGATGCCGCAGATCATGCAGGAGGCCATGGAGAAGCTCAAGCCGGAGGCGGCCTACTTCGGTCCCATGGGCGGGCGCAGGACCTGCTTCCTGGTCTTCGACATGCAGGACAGCTCTCAGCTGCCTCCCGCGCTGGAGCCGTTCCTCAACGACCTCAACGCCGAGGTCGAGGTCTGTCCGATCATGAACAGCGACGACCTCCAGAAAGGGCTGTCCCAGCTGCGCTGACCTCAGCTGAAGACGATCATCGACCCCTGCGCCAGACTCCGCGTCACCGCCGCGTGCAGCCCGAGCCAGACGTGCCGTTCACGGGCGAACGGGCTGGGGTCGTACGGAGCGGGGACGGCGGGTTCCTCCAGCTCCGTGGGGGCCAGCGGTGCTTGGGGCGCCGCCGGCGGGTTGGCCGGGTCGATGCCCAGGGCGGGGGCGACCGTCTCCAGCTCCCGCAGCAGGGCGTGCGAGGAGCCCAGCGGCCCGCCGCCCGCGAGCAGATCGTCGTCGGCGAGCGGGCTGGGGAAGTCGACGGGGACGTACGCGCCCGCGTGGTCGTAGTGCCAGACGAGGTGCGACTGCTGCGCCGTCGACTCGAACATCTCCAGCAACTGCTCATAGTCGCCGCCGAGTTCGCCCACGGGCGTCACCGGCAGGCCGCACACCTGGAGCAGATAGGCGCGGCGCAGGAAGTGCAGCGCGTCGTAGTCGAAACCCGCGACCGGGGCGACCTCGCCGGACAGGCCCGGCATGTACTGGTACACCGGCACCGGTGGCAACCCGGCCTCGGTGAGCACCTTGTTGTATTGCGCGAGTTCCTCGGCGAACGGGTTGTCCGGCGTGTGGCACAAGACGTCGACGAGCGGTACCAGCCACAGGTCACAGGCCAAAGAAGGCTCCTCGCTCAGCTCAGCGGTCGGGTGGCGTCGGGTAGCACGGTGGTCAGGGAAGGGTATCGGTGCGGCACGGCAGAGGCTCCTGTCGTGCATGTCCCATACCCATACGAACAGATGCGACGCAGCCCATCAGCGGGCGAGGCGCTCGATCAGGGCGAGCGAGTGCGAGTTGTAGCCGGCGATGATCGACCGGGCGGTGACGGTGTCCTGGGCGGCCAGCGCGTCGACCAGCGCGGTGTGGCCGGCCCACAGCTCGCCGCGCAGGTCCGGGAGCCGGCGCAGATGCTGCACCGCGCCCACCCAGGTCTGGACGCGCAGCCGGTGCAGGAAGTCGCCCAGGTACGGGTTGCCGAAGAGGGCGGCGAGTTCGCGCCAGTAGCGCAGGTCGTAGCCGATGAGGACGGTGAGGTCGCCGGCCGCGGCGGCCCGCTGGGCCTCCTCGCCGCGCCGCCGGACCCCGGCGAGCACGGCGGCGACCCGGGGATCGTCGGGCTGGAGGGAGGCCCGCTGCCCGGAGGTGAGAGCGTGGAACATCCCCTCGATGACCAGGTCGCGGGCCTCGATCATGCCGCGGAAGTCCTCGGCCGAGTACTCGTGGACCCGGAAGCCGCGGTGCTGGTCGGCGTCGAGGAGCCCCTGGGCGGAGAGGTCGACCAGGGCCTCGCGCACCGGCGTCGCGGACACCCCGTACTGCTCGGCGATCTCCTTGACCGTGAACTCCTGCCCCGGCTGGAGCCGTCCGGCCAGCACCTCGTCACGAAGAGCGTCCGCGATCTGCTGGCGCAGGGTGCTGCGCGTCACGGCGCCGTTGCCGGTGCTGCCGGGCATGGTCAGGGCGTCTCCCTCGTCGCGTTCGGGTGGCGTGCACGTATATGTATGTCTACGAGCACGCCACCTTACGCGTTCGAATGAGGCGCGAGGCTGTCGGTTACTGACGGGTTTACAGATGTTTACCCGGTGTATTCGTCCGCCACCGACAGCGCCGTGTCCAGTGCCGCGAGGCCTTCCTTCAGCTCCGCCTCGCTGATGTTGCAGGGCGGCACCACATGCGTGCGGTTCATGTTCACGAACGGCCACAGCCCGCCGCCCTTCGCGGCGGCGGCGAAGGCGGCCATCGGTGCGTTCGCCTCCCCGGCCGCGTTGTACGGCACCAGCGGCTCGCGCGTCTCCCGGTTCCGCACCAGCTCCAGCGCCCAGAACATGCCGGTGCCGCGTACCTCGCCGACACTCGGATGCCGCTCGGCGAGCGCGGCCAGCTCCGGCCCGACGACGGACGCGCCCAGCCGGGCCGCGTTCTCGGCGACGCCCTCCTCCGCCATGACGTTGATCGTCGCCACGGCTGCCGCGCAGGCCAGCGGGTGCCCGGAATAGGTGAGACCGCCGGGGTACGGCCGCTTCCCGAACGTCTCCGCGATGGCACCGGAGATCGCGACGCCGCCCAGCGGCACGTATCCGCTGTTCACGCCCTTGGCGAAGGTCAGCAGGTCGGGCGTCACGTCGAACAGGTCCGCCGCGAACCACTCACCGGTCCGCCCGAAACCGGCCATGACCTCGTCCAGGACGAAGACGATCCCGTACTTGTCGCAGATCTCGCGCACGCCGGCGAGGTAGCCGGGCGGCGGGACCATGATCCCGGCCGTCCCCGGGATCGTCTCGAGGATGATCGCCGCGATGGTCGCGGGCCCCTCGAAGGCGATCGTCGTCTCCAGGTGCTCCAGTGCCCGCGCGCACTCCTGCTCCTCGGTCTCGGCGTAGAAGCGGGAGCGGTAGAGGTAGGGCGCCCAGAAGCGCGCGACCCCGGCCGTGCCGCTGTCGGAGGCCCAGCGGCGCGGGTCGCCGGTGAGGTTCACGGCCTGCTGCGTGCCGCCGTGGTACGAGCGGTACGCCGAGAGCACCTTCGGGCGGCCCGTGTGCAGACGGGCCATCCGGATCGCGTGCTCCACGGCGTCGGCGCCGCCGTTGGTGAAGAAGATCTTGTCCAGGTCGCCCGGGGTCCGCTCGGCGATCAGCCGTGCCGCCTCCGACCGCGCCTCGATCGCGAACGCGGGCGCGAACGTCGTCATCCGCGCCGCCTGCTCCTGGATCGCGGCGACGACCTTCGGGTGCTGGTAGCCGATGTTCGTGTAGACGAGCCCACTGGAGAAGTCGAGGTAGCGCCGGCCGTCGTAGTCCCAGAAGTACGACCCCTCCGCGCCGGCGACGGCGAGCGGGTCTATGAGCTCCTGAGCGGACCAGGAGTGGAACACATGGTCACGGTCGGCGGCCTTGACAGCGGCACCGGCTTCGGGGTTCGGCTGAGGGGTCATGCGGGCGAGCGTAGGCATGCGGGGGGCGGGCGGGAAATCGGCGTCGTGTGTGAGGTCTGGGGGTTTCCGCGACAGGTTGTCGACGGGGAGGTGTCGCGCGGAGGGGTCGCGCGGACGTGTCGCGCGGGGGATCTATTGACAACATGCTGTCGAATCGACAGTATGTTGTCATACTCGGATCTCCAGGAGGAGCCATGAGCGCCAAGCCCGTCCATCTCGCCGTCTACGACACCCTCGCCGACTGGGAGACCGGCCACGCCACGGCCCAGCTCGCCCGCGCCGGCCACACGATCGTCACGGTCGGCCCGTCCACGGCCCCGGTCACCAGCACCGGCGGACTGCGCATCCAGCCCGACGCGGCCCTGGAGGACGTACGGCCCGAGGACAGCGCGCTGCTGATCCTCCCGGGCGCCGACCTCTGGGACACGACGGACGACCTCGCGCCCTTCGCCCGCAAGGCCCGGGCCTTCCTGGCGGCGGGCGTACCGGTCGCCGCGATCTGCGGGGCCACCGCCGGACTGGCCCGGGAGGGCCTGCTCGACGACCGTGACCACACCAGCGCGGTCTCCTTCTACCTGGCCGCGACCGGCTACGCGGGCGGCGAGCGCTACGTCGAGACCGACGCCGTCACCGACGGCACCCTGGTCACCGCGGGCCCGACCGAGCCCGTCGCCTTCGCCCGGGAGATCCTCCGGCTGCTCGGGGTCTACGAGGGTGAGGTGCTCGACGCCTGGTACCGGCTGTTCCACGACTCCGACGCGGCGGCCTACGCGGTGCTGGAGAAGGCCGGCGCGCTGTGAGCCGGGAGCGTCAGGACTCGCTCAGCCGCAGCGCCCTCGGGGTGTTCAGGCTCAACGGTCAGTTCCTCGCCGTGGCGGAGGAGCTGGCCCGGCCCGCCGGGCTCACCGCCGCCTGGTGGCAGGTGCTCGGCGCGGTCCTCGGCGAGCCGCTGCCCGTCTCCGGCATCGCCCGCGCCATGGGCATCACCCGGCAGAGCGTGCAGCGCATCGCCGACCTGCTGGTGGAGCGCGGCCTCGCGGAGTACCGGCCCAACCCCGCGCACCGCCGCGCCAAGCTCCTCGCACCGACCGAGGAGGGGCGTGCGGCGATCTCCCGGATCAACCCCGGGCACTCGGCCTTCGCCGACCGGCTGGCGGAGGCGTTCGGAGAGGCGGAACTCGCGGAGGCGGTGCAGGCACTGGAACGTCTGTCCAAGGTGCTCGACCAGATGGGTCCGCCTGTTACGGAACCGTAGACAACGCCCAGGCCACCCCGCCCCGGCCCCGCACTATTCTCGATCTGTTGCTCACGTGTGGGGGGAAGGCGGCTGAGCGATGGAGAAGCTGGGGTCCGGGGATCCGCTGGGGGTGCCCCCAGGCGTTGAGCACTGGGGGAGTATCGGTGCGTACCGGCTGCTGGCGCGGCTCGGTGCCGGGGGCATGGGGCAGGTGTATCTGGCCCGCTCCGAGCGGGGCCGTACGGTCGCCGTGAAACTCGTGCGCGAGGAACTCGCCGCGCAGGAGGAGTTCCGCGAGCGGTTCCGGCAGGAGGTGCGGGCCGCGCGGCGGGTCGGCGGGTACTGGACGGCGCCGGTGCTGGACGCGGACACCGAGGCGGCGGTGCCGTGGGTCGCCACCGGGTACGTCGCCGGGCCGAGTCTCCAGCAGGTCGTCGGGCACGACCACGGTGCCCTGCCCGAGCGTTCGGTCCGCATCCTCGCGGCCGGGCTCGCGCACGCGCTGAAGGACATCCACGCCGCCGGCATCGTCCACCGCGACCTCAAGCCGTCCAACGTGCTGGTCACCATCGACGGCCCGCGCGTCATCGACTTCGGTATCGCACGGGCCCTGGAGACCGTCACGGACGGCGGGCTCACGCGCACCGGCGCGCTCGTCGGATCGCCCGGTTTCATGGCGCCCGAGCAGGTGAGGGGCGAACGCATCACCCCGGCCTGCGACGTCTTCTGCCTCGGCTCCGTCCTCGCCTACGCCGCGACCGGCGCCCTGCCCTTCGGCACCGCCAACAGCGGTGTGCACGCGCTGATGTTCCGCATCGCCCAGGAGGAACCGGACCTGACGGGCGTCCCCGAGGGCATCGCCGATCTCGTACGCGACTGCCTGCGCAAGGACCCCGCCGCCCGCCCGAGTCTCGACCGCGTCCTGGAGCGCACGGGCGCGGACGACACCGTCTCCGACGGCCGCGCCCTCGACCCGTGGCTCCCGAGCGCACTGGTGGCCCAACTCGGGCGGCACGCGGTGCGGTTGCTGGAGACGGAGGATCCGGAGGCCGAAGGGGCGCGGGGCCGTGACATGGGCGGCTCCGCCGCGTGGGCGCGACAAGCCCCCACCGGCCCGCAGCCGGAGAACGGCCGTGACACCCCCAGCCCGCAGGGCCCTGATTCAGACCAGAACCCGGGCCCCGACGCGACCCCCGAACACGCACCGGCCGCCGACGAGTCGTCGCCGAGCCCGGCGCTGCCTCCGGCCCCTGCCGCGGCGCCCGCCGCGACCGCCGGCCCGCCCCCGCCGGGCAGCCCGGGCGAAGGCCGTCCACTGAACCATCTGCCCACCATGGTCGCGGGCCAGGGCGCGCCCCCTCCGCCCCAGCAGGCCCCCGGCCCGGCCGCACCGCCCCCGCCGCCCTATCCGGCCTACGGCTACCCCCAGCAACACCCCCAGCCCGGCGCCGCCCCGCCGTACCACCCGGCCTACGGCGGCCTCGGCTCTACCCCGCCCTACGGCCCACCGCCGTATGGCACACCCCCGCCGTACGGCACACCCCCGCCCTACGGCCCCCCGCAGGATCCGCCACGGAGCGGCCGTTCCACCGCGCTGCTCGTCGTGATCGCCCTGGTCGTCGCGCTGGCCGCGGGCGGCTCGGTGTACGCGCTGATGCAGGGCGGTGAGGGCGACCAGGCTGATGACCGCCCCACCCCCACGCAGAACACCGGCGCCCCCTCGGACGCCGGCCCCTCCCCGGAGACCTCGCGGCCGGACACCACCGCCTCCCCGGCGGACGGCGCGATCCCGGCCGGGTACCTCGGCACCTGGACCACCACCATCGACAACTCCGACGGACAGCACACCCGCTCACTGACCATCCAGCAGGGCGAGCCGGGCGACACGGTCCTGTCCCTGGTGGCAGACGGACCCACGGCCTCAGGCGGCACCTATCACTGCGTGTTCGAGGGCGAGCTGACCGACGCCCCTGGCTCCGACGGCCCGTTGAAGATCGGCCCGTCCACCGTGACCGTCGGGCAGCCGCGCACCGCCTGCACCCCGGGCGAGGCGACCGAGGTCACCCTCCTGACGGACTTCACGCTCCAGCGCGTGAACACGGGCAGCGGGGAGCGGCTGACTTACTCGAAGGAGTGAGGCAACTCCCGGTTCCCACGAGGTAGTTGAACGTCCGGCGAATTCAAGCCGACGAAATGCGGATACCCGCTCGTACAGCCGTACGGTGACCGGACGATCGAGTCCGGGCGGCGGCGGGGGCACCCACGGTGGAGTGGTTGAGCGCGGAGAACCTCGTGGCCGTGGCGACGGCCCTCCTCGGCATCATCGCCTCGGGCGTCATGGTCTGGTACGAGCGCCGGGTGCCGCGCCGCAAACGGGTCGGCTACCGCGTGCAGATGGACAACCCCATCGGCGACGACGTGCGCTCGGGCCGCGCCAACCGCCGTCTCGGCCTGTTCGACGAAGCGGACGGCATGGCAGACGCGACCCTGGTCCTGCTGCGCATCGAGAACGACGGCTCGCAGGGCATCGATCGCGACGACTACACCGGCCCCGAACTCCACGGCCTGACCGCGGTGTTCGCCGGCCGTACCGTCCGGGGCGTCTCGGTGACCCAGCCGTCGGACACCGACCACCTCATGGACCACTTCACCGCGGCCCGCGGCTTCGCCTACGACGGCAACACCCTGCGCATCCCCCGCGTCCCGCTCAACCGCGGCGACCACTTCAAGCTGCTCGTGCTGCTCGCCGGCGGCGACGTCGGCGACGAGATCCGGCTGGTCGGCGGCCTGCGCGACGGCGAGGTGCACCCCAACCGCAGTGCCACGCCGGACGTCAAGCCGCCGCTGTTCAGCCGGGCGGCGCGGCTGATCACCATCGCGCTCACGGCGAGCGTGGTCACCCTGGCGGCGATCGTCGTCGTCCAGGACGACACCCCGCCCCCGATCGGCTGCGCGAGCGGCACCCTCACCCTCACCGGCTCGACCGCCTTCGCGCCCGTCCTGCGCGAGGTGGCCGGCAAGTACGAGCGGGACTGCGGCGGCGACCCGGCCATCGAGGTGGACACCCACGGCTCGACGGCCGGGATCCGGGAGCTCGCCGCGGCCGGCGACCGGGCGGCCCGGGACGGGCGGGGCTCCCCGCCGGTGGTGGCCCTGTCGGACGGACCCAAGCCGGCCGGCCTGCCCGCACTGCGCGAGAACCGGGTGGCGGTGTCCGTCTTCGCGCTGGTGGTCAACGACGACGTGGGCCTGAAGAACCTGTCCACGGCGGATGTACGGCGCCTCTACCGGGGCGAGATCCGCAACTGGAAGCAGCTCGGCGGCCCGGACCTGCCCGTGCACCTGGTCAGCCGGGACGCGGGCTCCGGGACACGACAGGTCTTCCAGCGCCGGGTGCTGGGACGGGGCGAGATCGCCAACTCCTCCGTCGACTGCGTCCACAAGGACGACCCGACGGCGGCCGTGATCCGCTGCGAACTCGACTCCACGGAACAGGTACTGACCACGGTCGCAGGCCTCCCGGGCGCCATCGGCTACAGCGAACTCAACCTGGCCGCCCGCGCGAAGGGCCTGCACTCACTGCGCCTGGACGGCGACCCCGCCTCCGTCGACGCCATCGAACACGGCACGAGCGCCTATCCGTACCGCGAGATCGAGTACGCCTACACCTACGGCCGGCCCCCGGCCGACTCCCTGGCGTCGAGTTTCCTGACGTACCTCTCCCGCGGCAACGGCCAGGACGTCATCCGCACGCACGGACACGTGCCGTGCTGGACGCCGGAGGGCCTCACCCTGTGCGCGCAGGGCGCTTAGCTGCGGCCCGCTCAGCTGCGGGCATGCGTGCCTCCCCCAGTGCCTTAAGGGCCTGGGAGGTGCCCCCAGGGCGGCACGGGTGGGCGGGTGGGGGTCCCCCCGCTCGAGCGGGGGGAGGCACCTCGTAGCGCCGAGCTGCGCACCCACCGGCGCTCGGCTAGGACCCCGAGCACCAGTGACCCCGACCAGCTCACCGCGGCTCCGGCGGCCGCTGCCGGGGCATGTTCGGCCGGGCGCCCCCCGGCGGCGGCACGGAGAACCGCCCGTTCACACCCCCCACCTCAGCCCCCCGCGCCCCACCGGACAACACCACCGCCTGCATCCCCACCGGCGCGCCCCCGGCCCGGAACTCGCCCATCCAGTCCCCGGTCTCCACCCGGACCAGCTCACTCACGTCCTCGGTGAACCGCCGCAGCACCCCGAGGCACCGCTCGGCGGCCTCACCGGCCGTCCCCTCCGCGGGCCCCAGGACCTCCCGCACGCACTCCGCCGCCCAGTCGAACTGCAGCGCCTGCAGCCGCCGCTGCACGGCCTGCGCGGTGGCCACATCCCGCATCCAGCCCGACGTCACCCCGAAGTACCGGTCGGCGGCCACACACGCCACCCCCAGCAGCAGCGCCAGACACCCCCAGGGCGCGACCCCGCCGGCGGCCCCGGTCAGATCCAGCAGGGGCAGCGCGACGCCGGCGACCGCCCCCACCGCGGCCCCGCAGCGCAGCACCCGCGCACACCGCCGCTTCCACACCCGGTCCTCGAGATACCAGGCCGCTGTCCGGAGCGCTCCGCGCTCCACCCACCGGTACAGCTCGTCCAGCCGGACCGCCGGCTCGCCCCAGTCCCCGAGCGGAAAGGCCCGCCCGGTCAGATCGCCCGGCCGCGGCCGGGACGCCCCCTCGCCCCGTCCGTCCTGAGGCGGCACCTCGGGCTGCATCTCCGGCTGACCCACCCGGCACTCCCTACTGACCACGAGCGACCACGCGCGGTCCACGCCGACTCACCCTGCGCGACGAAACGACCCACCTGACGCGCCGGACCCTTCCTACCCCCCAGTGGGTGTCGAAGGCGTAGCTTTCGCCTCTTTTCCGCCCGGAAGTATTCCTTGATCCGGTATAGGGCGCGAGGGGGACTCACTCGAAAGAGTGCCGGGGCGACGGCAGGCCTGACCACGTAGGCTCGTGCCGAACGGGAAAACCCGTACCGAGCAAGGAGCTGATCGTGATCCCCGGTGGTGGCCAGCCCAATATGCAGCAGTTGCTCCAGCAGGCCCAGAAGATGCAACAGGACCTGGCGCAGGCGCAGGAGGAACTGGCGCAGACGGAGGTCGACGGGCAGGCGGGCGGTGGCCTGGTGACCGCGACCGTCACCGGCGCCGGCGAACTGCGCAACCTGAAGATCGACCCCAAGGCGGTGGACCCCGACGACACCGAGACCCTCGCCGACCTGGTCGTGGCGGCCGTACAGGCGGCCAACGAGAACGCGCAGGCGCTCCAGCAGCAGAAGCTGGGCCCGCTCGCGCAGGGTCTGGGCGGCGGCGGCATCCCGGGTCTGCCGTTCTGAGACGCCCGCCGCCTTCCTCGGACGGGCGGCGGACAACTACCGTACGTACGGGAAGGCCGTACGCGGCGAACGACCTCGATGACCCAAGAAGGGCAGTCCGTTGTACGAAGGCGTGGTCCAGGACCTGATCGACGAACTGGGGCGGTTGCCCGGCGTCGGTCCCAAGAGCGCCCAGCGGATCGCCTTCCACATCCTGCAGGCCGAACCGACCGACGTACGGCGTCTCGCCCATGCCCTCATGGAGGTCAAGGCGAAGGTCCGCTTCTGCGCGACCTGCGGCAACGTCGCGCAGGAGGAACTGTGCAACATCTGCCGCGACACCCGGCGCGACCCCGCCGTCATCTGCGTGGTCGAGGAGCCGAAGGACGTCGTGGCGATCGAGCGGACGCGTGAGTTCCGGGGCAGGTACCACGTCCTGGGCGGCGCGATCAGCCCGATCGACGGGGTGGGGCCGGACGACCTGCGGATCCGGGAACTGCTCGCGAGGCTGGCCGACGGCACGGTCACGGAGCTCATCCTGGCCACGGACCCCAATCTCGAAGGCGAGGCGACAGCCACGTACCTCGCCCGCATGATCAAGCCCATGGGCCTGAAGGTCACCCGCCTGGCCAGCGGCCTCCCGGTGGGTGGCGACCTGGAATACGCGGACGAGGTCACTCTCGGCCGCGCCTTCGAGGGGAGACGACTCCTAGATGTCTGACGCCACGCTGCACGCGACCGACCAGAACCCGGACGACTTCGCGGTCCAGATCGCGGACCAGATCGAGAGCTTCCTGGTCGCCGTCACCGAGGTCGCGAAGGGCGACGAGCCGGAATCGGCCGTGCCCTTCCTCCTCCTGGAGGTCTCCCAGCTCCTCCTGGCCGGCGGCCGGCTCGGCGCGCACGAGGACATCGTGCCGGACGAGCGCTACGAGCCCGACTCGGGCCCCGAGCCGGACGAGGACGTGCTCCGCGAGAACCTGGCCCGGCTGCTGGACCCCATCGACGTCTACTCCGAGGTCTTCGACCCGTACGAGCCCCGGAAGGCGCCGGTACCGGCCCGGATCTCCGACGACCTGGCCGACGTCATGGCCGACCTGCGCCACGGCATGGCCCACTACCGCGCGGGCCGCACCAGCGAGGCCCTGTGGTGGTGGCAGTTCTCCTACTTCTCCAACTGGGGCTCCACCGCCTCCGCGACCCTCCGGGCCCTCCAGTCGGTCCTCGCCCACGTCCGCCTCAACCAGCCCCTCGCCGAACTCGACGGCCTGGACACGGACCAGGGCATGGGCGACGACACCCTGGAGATCGAGGCGGGCCGGGTCATGGCGGAGGAGATCGGCGGGCCGCTGGGGATGCGCCCGGCCACGTAGTCGCCCTCGCCCGGGAGCTCTCACCGGCCGACGGCGGCGGCCAAGGCCTCCGCGTCGACGTACGGGGCGGTCGGCGTCGGCTCGCTGTACCACCTGAGCGGCCAGGTGTTCCCCTCCAGCGCCGGGATCCCGATGTACGTGACCGTGACCGTACGGGGGTCCCGGCCGCCCAACTGCTGCACCCCGAGCGGCCATTCCCGTCTCCGTACCGCCCCGGGGGCCAGCAGGAAGTACACCCACCGCGGCCCGCTCGCCTCGCACACGATCGGCCCCGCGTCCCCGTCCGCCGCCTCGATCAGCCACTCGGCGACCAGCTCCCCTCGCACGCCCTCGACCCGGACCGCGTCGAAGTGCACTCCGGTGACGTGGAGTTGATGACCTGCCGCCGGAACCCACTCAGGGCGGTGAATCGCGAGCTTCGTTCTCTACGAGGCCGTACTGCGCAGCCCTCAGGCGGACGCTCATCAACTGCGTCACCTTCTGGAAGCTTCCCGACTGCGGAACGTCGTGGTGCAGGTGCTTCCCTTCGAACGGGCCATTCCCGCCGCGCTCATGGGGCCCATGGTTCTGCTGGAGACTCGTGACCATGAGCGATTCGCCTTCACGGAAAGCCCCCTGGCCAGTGAACTTTCGGCTGATCCGGGGGCTGTCAGCCGCGTGACCGAGCGACTTAGCATGATCCGCACGCAGGCTCTCAGTCCGGACGAGTCGGCGCGTTTCATCGAGCGGATGGTGAATCAGTCATGAGCGACCAGCTGAAGTGGTTCAAGTCCAGCTACAGCGACGACGAGGGCGGCGCCTGTGTCGAAGTCGCCCTCTCCGCCGCCGTCCTCGTCCGCGATTCCAAGATCCCTGCGGGCCCCGAGCTCCACGTCACCGCCCCCGCCTGGGCGGCGTTCGTCTCCGCGGTCCAGCCCGAGGCTTGAGCTTCGAGCCCTTCCTCAGAGCCGTACGGCCGGGCCGGTCACGGCGATCCCGGTGTCCGTCTCCGCCGGTACCGTCACCGTGATCGTGCTCGGCCGACCCATGTCCACGCCCTGGTGGACCGTCAGGGTGGCCGGGGTCGGTACGAGGCCGAGTTCCCGCAGGTAGCCGCCGAACGCGGCCGCCGCCGCTCCCGTGGCCGGGTCCTCCACCACACCGCCCGGCGGGAACGGGTTGCGGGCGTGGAAGACGGTGGGTGACTCCCGCTGGACCAGGTCGATCGTGGTCCAGCCCGTGCGGGCCATGAGCGTGCCGAGTGCCGTCATGTCGTACTCCAGGCGGGCCAGCCGGTCCCGGCTCGCGGCGGCGAGGACCGGGTGCCAGGCTCCGGCGAACGCCGCCCGGGGAGGCAGCGCCGGGTCCAGGTCCGCCTCGGACCAGCCCAGGATCGCCAGCAGCTCGGCCAGGTCGCCCGCCTCGATCGGTGCCGTACGAGGGGCGACGCTGACCAGGGTCGCCACGAGGGTGCCGTCCGCCGACCGGTCGGTGGTGACGGTGACCGGGCCCGCCGCGGTGCGCAGCAGCAGACGCCCGGTGCCGTGCCGCTCAGCGTGGGCCACGGCCGTGGCGATCGTCGCGTGGCCGCAGAACGGCACCTCGGCGAGCGGGCTGAAGTACCGCACGTCCAGGGCGCCGTCGCCGGACGGCACCACGAACGCCGTCTCGGAGTAACCGACTTCGGCCGCCGCCGCCAGCATGGCCGCGTCGTCGGCCCCGGTGGCGTCCAGCACCACACCTGCCGGGTTTCCGCCCTGGGGATCCGTGCTGAACGCCACGTAGCGCAATATCTCCATGCCCAGACGGTAGCGCCCGGCCCCACGGTCACACCGCGTGTTTTGGTAGCTCCTTGTACGACCCCTGTACGCGGGCTGCACGGCCCCTAACCGGTGAGACGCGAGTCTGGAGTCACTTCACCAACTCCCCTCGACCTCACCGGAGATGAAGATGACCCGCCGCCCCGCAGCCACCTCCATACGCAAGCGCGTCGCCGTCGCCACCGCCGTGGCCGTCGTCGCCGCCGGCACCTTCGCCGCCGGTGCCGGGGTCGCCGGAGCCGACTCCGGGAGCAAGGGCGAGAAGTCCGCCAGGACGGTCACCAAGGCCCAGGTGCTCGGGCTGTTCGACAACTGGAACGCCGCGCTGCGGACCGGCGACCCGCGGAAGGTCGCCGACCTGTACGCGAAGGACGCGGTCCTGCTGCCGACCGTCTCGAACGACGTCCGCACCGACAGAGCTGAGATCGTCGACTACTTCGAGCACTTCCTGCGGAACAAGCCGTCCGGGAAGAAGACCGAATCCGTCGTCAGCGTGCTCGACCGGGACACCGTGATCGACACCGGGGTGTACGAGTTCACGCTCACCGACCCCGGGTCGGGCGAGAAGAGCAACGTCAAGGCCCGCTACACGTACGCCTACGAGAAGCAGCCGAACGGCACGTGGCTGATCGTGAACCACCACTCCTCGAAGATGCCGGAGGGGTGAGCCGCCTCGGCCGCCACCTCAGACGCCGCCCCGGTGGGTCGCCGCCCGCAGCGTGATCGTCACGCACAGGCCACCGCCCGGAGCGTCCGTCAGCGTCACCGTCCCGCCGTCGTCCGTCGCCAGTTGCCGGACCACGGCGAGACCGAGGCCGGAGCCGGACTTCCCGGTCAGGCCCTGGCCCCGCCAGAAACGGTCGAAGGCGCGGGACTTCTCGGCGTCCGACATGCCGGGCCCCTCGTCCAGGACCGACACCCCCACCACATCGCCCCGGGGGTCCACCCGCACGGTGATCGTCCCGCCGTCCGGTGACACCTCCAGGGCGTTGGAGAGCACGTTGTCCAGCATCTGGTCCAGATGACCGGGGCTGGCCAGCACAGACGGCCGGCCGTCGATACTCCCCCTGAGCGCGATGGTGACTCCGCGCTCGTCGGCGGCCGGCCTCCACACGGCGAGCCGTTCCCGCACGAGGTCCATCAGCGGGAGCGGCTCGGCCGCCGCCACCTTGGCCTCGGCCCGGGCCAGCACCAGCAGGCCGTTGACCAGGCGGCTCATGCGGACGACCTCCGCCGTCGCCTGCTCCACGTCCTCATGCACGAACTCGTCGTCCACGCCGTCCGCGATGTTGTCCAGGGACAGCCGCAACGCGGTGAGCGGGGTGCGTAGCTGGTGCGACGCGTCCGCGACGAAGATCCGCTGGGCAGCGATCAGCGTGTCCAGGCGTTCCGCGCCCTGGTTGAGGGTGCGCGCCAGCGTCTGCGTCTCCGGCGGGCCCGTGACGGGGGAGCGGGCGGTCAGGTCGCCGTCGCTGAACTTGCTGGCCATGTCGTTGAGCTGGCGCAACGGGCGGGTGAGGCGCCGGGCTACCCCGACACCGAGCAGGGCCGCCACCCCCAGGACGAGCACGGCGAGGACCGCCCGGAAGCCCCAGATCTGCCACAGCCGGTCGGTCATCTCACCGGTGGAGTACATGACGCGCACGGCACCGACGATCCGGTCCGTGCCGGCCTCGTGGGCGGGGACCGTGATGACCAGCTCGGGGCCCCAGATGAAGGAGGAGCCCCAGTCGGTCGTGGGGCCGTCCCCGTCGAGGACCTTCCTCAGGTCCGTGTCCCGGCCAGGGGCGAGCAGGCCCGGCGTGCAGCCCGCGGCGCCGGTGACCTGGACGTCGCCGGGTGTCTTCTCGGCGTACGCGGTGGCCATCTTCTGCAGGGCCTCGCACGAGGTGCGGTCGCCGTTGGCCAGCAGCAGGGCCATGGTGTCGGCCTCGCGCAGCACGGACGCCTCGGTGTCGTCCCGCAGCTGGTCCGTGAGGGTGAACGCCACCGGCACCGTGAACAGCGCGATGGCCACCGCGACGAGCAGGACGTAACTGCGGACGAGCTGGCGGATCATGAGGCGCCGCTGTCCTCGCCCTTGACGGTCTCGTCCTTGGCGATCTCCAGCCGGAAGCCCACCCCGCGCACCGCCTCGATCGTGATCGCCCCCGCGAGCTTCCGCCGCAGCGCCGCCACGTGCACGTCCAGCGTCTTGGTCGGCCCGAACCAGTTCGCGTCCCAGACCGCTTCCATGATCTGCTCGCGCGACATCAGCGCCCCGGGCTCCTCGGTGAGGAAGGCCAGCAGGTCGTACTCCTTGGGCGCGAGGGCCACCTCTTCGCCGTCGAGGCGCACCCGGGCCGCCTTGCGGTCGATCGTCAGGCGCGTGCCGTAGCGGTCGGGGCCGGTCGCGGGGGCGCCCGCCGCGGGGGTACGGGCCTGCGTGCGGCGCATGACCGCCCTTATCCGGGCGATGACCTCCCGGACGCCGAAGGGCTTGGAGACGTAGTCGTCCGCGCCGAGCTCCAGGCCCACCACCCGGTCCGTCTCGTCGCTGCGGGCGCTGATCACGATGATCGGCACGTCGCCGCGCAGGCGCAGCGCCTTGCAGACGTCCAGGCCGTCGGTGTCGGGCAGGCCGAGATCCAGCAGGACGACGTCGTAGGGGCCCTCGTGCTTCAGCGCGGCCTCGCCGGTGGTCACCCACTCGACCTCGAAGCCGTAGCGCTTCAGGCCACGTCGCAGGGATTCGGCGACCGGTTCATCGTCTTCCACCAGGAGTACGCGCACAGGCGAACCCTAGTGCTTGAAAGTTGGCTTACCGAGGTCGGCCGGGCGGCGATTGTGACGCCGGGCACTTTCTCGCGTGGCCTGTGCCCAGATGGGCATGAGCAGGTCTGAACGAGTACCCCGGAAGTCTCACCATGCGATATCGCGGAGGGGATTTTCGGACGCTCGTTAGACTGAGCCGACCGCGGTACGAATGCGTATGAGCGGATAGAGACGGATTGAGCGAGGAGCGCACGTGGGCCTTGTCGTGCAGAAGTACGGAGGCTCCTCCGTAGCCGATGCCGAGGGCATCAAGCGCGTCGCCAAGCGAATCGTGGAAGCGAAGCAGAACGGCAACCAGGTGGTTGCCGTGGTTTCCGCGATGGGCGACACGACGGACGAGCTGATCGATCTCGCGGAGCAGGTATCCCCGATGCCTGCCGGGCGCGAGCTCGACATGCTGCTGACCGCCGGAGAGCGGATCTCCATGGCGTTGCTGGCCATGGCGATCAAAAAGCTGGGCCACGAGGCCCAGTCGTTCACCGGCAGCCAGGCAGGTGTCATCACCGACTCGGTCCACAACAAAGCGCGCATCATCGATGTCACGCCGGGCCGGATCAAGACCTCGGTGGACGAGGGCAACATCGCGATCGTGGCCGGTTTCCAGGGCGTCAGCCAGGACACCAAGGACATCACCACCCTCGGCCGCGGCGGCTCCGACACCACGGCGGTGGCTCTCGCCGCCGCCCTCGACGCCGACGTCTGCGAGATCTACACGGACGTCGACGGCGTGTTCACCGCCGACCCGCGCGTGGTGACGAAGGCCCGGAAGATCGACTGGATCTCCTTCGAGGACATGCTCGAACTCGCGGCGTCCGGGTCGAAGGTGCTGCTCCACCGCTGCGTGGAGTACGCCCGCCGGTACAACATCCCGATCCACGTCCGGTCCAGCTTCAGCGGGCTTCAGGGCACGTGGGTCAGCAGCGAGCCAGTCGTTCAGAAGACGCAGCAGCAAGGGGAAAAGCAGGTGGAGCAGGCTCTCATCTCCGGTGTCGCGCACGACACCTCCGAGGCCAAGGTCACGGTCGTCGGTGTGCCGGACAAGCCGGGCGAGGCGGCTGCGATCTTCCGCACGATCGCCGACGCCGAGCTCAACATCGACATGGTCGTGCAGAACGTGTCCGCGGCCTCCACGGGCCTGACGGACATCTCCTTCACGCTGCCGAAGACCGACGGCCGCAAGGCCATCGACGCGCTGGAGAAGAACAGGGCCGGCATCGGCTTCGACTCGCTGCGCTACGACGACCAGATCGGCAAGATCTCCCTGGTCGGCGCCGGCATGAAGACGAACCCGGGTGTCACGGCCGACTTCTTCAAGGCGCTGTCCGACGCGGGTGTGAACATCGAGCTGATCTCGACCTCCGAGATCCGCATCTCGGTCGTCACGCGCGCCGACGACGTGCCCGAGGCCGTCCGCGCCGTGCACTCCGCGTTCGGACTCGACTCCGACAGCGACGAGGCAGTCGTCTACGGGGGCACCGGCCGCTGATGGCCCACCTCCGACAGGACGCCCGGACCGGCAGGTCCGGGCGTCCGACGCTTGCCGTGGTGGGCGCGACCGGAGCCGTCGGCACGGTCATGCGCCAGATCCTGTCCCAGCGGGCCGACATCTGGGGCGAGATCCGGCTGATCGCCTCCCCCCGCTCGGCCGGCCGCAAGCTGGCCGTGCGCGGCGAGGAGACCGAGATCATGGTGCTCACCGAGGAGGCCTTCGACGGGGTCGACGTCGCGATGTTCGACGTTCCCGACGAGGTCGCCGAGCGGTGGGCGCCCCTGGCGGTCGCCAAGGGCGCGGTGGTGGTCGACAACTCCGGCACGTTCCGGATGGACCCGGACGTGCCGCTCGTCGTGCCCGAGGTCAACCCGCATGCCGTGCGGATGCGGCCCCGCGGGATCATCGCCAACCCCAGCTGCACGACGCTCTCCATGATCGTGGCCCTGGGCGCGCTGCACGCCGAGTTCGGGCTGCGCGAGCTCGTCGCCTCCTCGTACCAGGCGGTCAGCGGCGCCGGGCGCGCCGGCGTGGCCACGCTGCGCCAGCAGCTGTCCCTGGTCGCGGGCACGGAGCTGGGCATCAGCCCCGGTGACGTACGGCGGGCCGTGGGGGACAACACCGGGCCGTTCCCGGAGCCGGTCGCGCTGAACGTGGTGCCGTGGGCCGGTTCGGCGCGTGACGACGGCTGGTCCTCCGAGGAGCTGAAGGTGCGGGACGAGTCCCGCAAGATCCTCGGCCTGCCCGATCTGCCCGTGGCCGTCACCTGTGTCCGGGTGCCGGTGATCACCACGCACTCGCTGACCGTGCACGCCCGCTTCGAGGGCGAGGTCACCGTCGACAAGGCCCGCGAGATCCTCGCCACGGCGCCCGGTGTCGTGCTGTTCGACAACCCGGCCGCCGGGGAGTTCCCGACCCCCGCCGACGTCGTCGGCACCGACCCGACCTGGGTCGGACGGGTGCGGCGGGCGCTGGACGACCCCACGGCGCTCGAACTCTTCGTGTGCGGGGACAACCTGCGCAAGGGCTCCGCGCTCAACACCGCGCAGATCGCCGAGGTGGTGGCCGCCGAGCTGTCCTGACTCTCGCGGCAGCGAAAACCTCCGACCGTCGAGGTGGGTGGTTTGTAGGATCTGTGTGCGACATGTGAGCTGATCGATGGTCCGGACCACTTGTCCGTGGCGCTTCGGCATCAGAGGATTTATCTCCCCGTCCCCCGCAACCGTGCGGAGGGCGGGGAGCGTCTTTGCGGTCGCCCTTCGGCCGTGTAAGCGCTTCATCAGGCGTGGGGACGCCTGGAGTCGGGCGTGGGGACGTCCGTTCACAATTGGACATAGGGGAAGAGCGGGACGCATGAGGGCATTTGACGCACCATCTGTTGTGCAGCCTGACGCGGGTAGACCGTCGACGGCGACGGTCGGCGTGAAAGCGACGCCCGGCACGTACAACCCTCACAGGGGTCAGCGTGTCCAACAGGCGTGGCAGAGGTACTCGACTTCAGCGCGGCACGCGGCGCGGTCCTTCGACCGCCCCGTCCGGCGGCTTTCCGACCCCGCATGGCCGGTACGCCCGGTGGCATGCCGGTGATCGCGCCCGTGCCCGCAGCGCGGCCGGCCCGCATACCGAACCAGCGCGACGGTGCCGAGGACGATGCGGTCGCCGGCACCACCGTCGACCATCTCACCGAGACCTACCGCGCGCACTACCGCTCGCTGCTGGGTCTCGCCGCCCTCCTCCTCGACGACACCGCCTCCTGCGAGGACGTCGTCCAGGAGGCCTTCATCCGGGTCCACTCGGCCCGCAAGCGGGTCCGCGAACCCGAGAAGACCCTGGCCTACCTGCGGCAGACGGTCGTCAACCTCTCGCGTTCCGCGCTGCGCCGCCGCATACTCGGCCTGAAGCTGCTGTCGAAGCCCATGCCCGACATGGCCAGTGCCGAGGAAGGCGCCTACGACCAGCTGGAGCGCGACTCCCTCATCAAGGCGATGAAGGGTCTGCAGCGCCGCCAGCGCGAGGTGCTGGTGCTGCGCTACTTCGCGGACATGACCGAGGCGCAGGTCGCCGAGACCCTCGGCATATCCCTGGGCTCGGTCAAGGCGTACGGCTCGCGCGGCATCGCGGCACTCCGGCTGGCCATGGAGGCGCCGGCATGAGCGCCTCGGACGGCGCGGGGCGTGACGGGCCCGACCGGCACGAGCCGACCAGGCCGCACGGGCAAGATCCGAAGCAATCGCACGCTGGGAACGTAACTGTGAACCACGGCCCCGACGACCAGAGCCCCGAAGGGTTCGACTCGGACGAGCTGGACCTGCGCACGATGCTGCACCAGGTGGTGCAGGAGGTGGAACCGCGCGACGGCACGCTGGACTATCTCCGCAAGGCGGTGCCCCAGCGGCGGACCCGCAAGCGGCAGGCCGTCGTCGGTATGGCCGCCGCCTGCCTCTTCATCGGCACGGCCGTCCCCGCCCTCGTCCACGTCTCCAACTCCACCGGCTCCGACGCCAACCCGTCCGCCATCGGCCACGCCTCCGAGACCCAGGGCGGCGCGAGCCAGGGCAAGGGACCGGACGGCGGCGAGAGCACCGCGGGCGGCACCTCCGGCAAGACCGAGGGCAAGGACAAGGGCGAGAAGAAGGAGAAGGACAAGGACAAGGGCACCGGCGCCGCCACCGGCGCGACGCAGGGCGCCGACCCCTCCTCCAGCACCGCCGCCGGCATCGCGGCGTGCACCGCGGCCCAGCTCGGCCCCGCCACCGGAAGCAGCGCCGCCCCCGACTCCACGGGCGCGGTCTACGGCTCCTTCCGCGTCACCAACGTCTCCGCGGCGAGCTGCACGGTCACCGGCCCCGGCTCGGTGAGCGCGCTGCCCCAGGGCACGGCCGACATCAGCAAGGTCAGCACCGCCCGGCACGCGGCCGGGGATCCGGCGGCCGGCCTGCCCGACCCGTCCCTGGAGGCCGCCCAGCTGATGCTCGCGCCCGGAGCCGCCTACGACGTGAAGTTCGCCTGGGTTCCCACGGAGACCTGCCCCACCCCCGGTGGCAGCGTCGGCGGCCCCGGCGACCCCAGCCCCGGCCCCGACCCCACCCCGTCGGGCGACGCGACGGACACGGGCGGCACCTCCACCGGCGGCGAAACGGGCACGGCCCCGCAGCTCGCCACGGAGGACGGCACGACCGACGGCAGCGTGGCGGTGACGTACACGCCGGGTACCGGCTCGGGCGCGAGCTCGGTCACGGTGTCCAACGCGTGCGCGGGGACCGTGTACTGGACGGGCGTGCTGGCGGGCGCCTAGGACACCGGCCGGCCTTGCCGGGCAGGGTCGGGCAGGGGGTCGGGCCTTGCCGGGCAGGGCCGGCCGCCGTCAGGCCACCACGCGCTCCTCTTCCTCCTGGACCAGGCCCAGCTCCGCGTCCCGGGCGAACTCCACCTCGCGCCGCAGCAACCGGAACCACATGAAGATCACGAACCCGACGAAGGCGAACCACTCGGCGGTGTAGCCGAGGTTCTGGAACGCCTTCAGGTCCAGCCCCGAGTCCGGCGGGGCGCTCGCGGGCACCGCCTTCATGCCCGAGTCGCCCTTGGCGAGCGTGACCCACGCGTCGTACACGTCGTACGGCACCAGGTTCACCAGGGACGCCGCGCTGATCGCCGCGGTCTGCCCGGACGGCAGGCCGCCTTCCGCGCTGACGCCGTTGGCACCCGGGCTCTCGGACGCCTGGAGAGCCCCCGTGACGGTGACCTCACCTGTGGGCGGCGCGGGGGCCTCGGCCGCGTCCGGTGAGCCGGGCAGCCAGCCGCGGACGATCGGCAGCGCCTCGCCCGAGTCGGTGCGCAGCAGTGTCAGGACGTAGTAGCCCCGCTTGTCGTCGAGCTCACGGTCCGGCACCAGCAGCTGCTTGCCGTAGCGGCCGGTCACGGTGACCTGCTTGCCGGACGTCGCCTTGGTCACCGGCAGCATCTCGGCGAGCGGCCGGGGCGCCTCGTGCCGGGCCTCGGAGACCTGCTCGGTCGCGGTGCGGTGGTCCTGCACGCGGTCCTCGAACCGGCCCAGCTGCCAGGACCCCATGAAGATGCAGAAGGGGATGGACAACAGCACGAAGACGTTGATCCCCCACCATCGGGGCGTCAGCAGAAACCGGTACACACCCTTACGGTACGGGGCGGCCGGACGAGCCCGGCCCGCGGGGTGGGCGCCGCTCGGTACGCGCTTTCAGTTCTTTCCGACCTGCCGGGAAGGGGGATCGGTGGAGGTTATCCACAGGCTGGGGACCTCGGCAGCGCGATGTCGGTCGAGGCGGGCAGTATGGGGCCATGACTGAGAGCAACGCGTCCGATGCGCGGGACCAGCGGGACCAGCACGAGCAAGCGGTACAGGCGGGACAGCAGGAGCGGATGCCGGACTGGGAGAAGCGCTTTCGGGCGCCCCGGGTGTCCCTGCCCGACTGGGCGGAGGACGCGCCGGACCGCTCCCTGTTCGTGTCGAACGCGACAGGGACGTACGAGCTGTACGCGTGGGACCGGTCGACGGGCGACCAGCGCCAGGTGACGGACCGGCCGAACGGCACGACGGACGGCGTGCTGTCGCCGGACGGCGCGTGGATCTGGTGGTTCGACGACAAGGACGGCGACGAGTTCGGCGTGTGGCGCCGCCAGCCCTTCACGGGCGGTGAGGACGAACCGGCCGCCGCGGGCCTCGAGGCCTCCTACCCTGCGGGCCTCGCCCTCGCCCGCGACGGGCGCACGGCGGTCGTGGGCCGCTCGACGGACGAGGACGGTACGACGATCCACCTCGTCCGCGCCGGCGAGGACCCGGTGGAGATCTACCGGCACCGCGAGTCCGCCGGCGTCGGCGACCTCTCCCACGACGGCTCGCTCATCGCCGTCGAGCACACCGAGCACGGCGACGCGATGCACTCCGCCCTGCGCGTCCTGCGCCCCGACGGCACCCCGGTCGCCGACCTCGACGACACCGAGGGCGGTACGCGCGAGCTCGGCCTGGAGGTCCTCGGCTTCGCCCCCGTCGACGGCGACACCCGCCTGCTCATCGGCCACCAGCGACGCGGCCGCTGGGAGCCCCTGGTGTGGGACGTGGCCTCGGGCGAGGAGACGGACCTGGCGCTGGAGCTTCCCGGTGACGTCAGCGCCGAGTGGTACCCGGACGGCACGGGCCTGCTCATCGTGCACGGCTTCGAGGCCCGCAGCGAGCTGTTCCGCTACGACCTGGCGAGCCGCGCCCTGGCGGAGATCCCGACCCCGCCCGGCACGGTCTCCGGCGCCACGGCCCGGCCCGACGGCAGCGTGGAGTACCTGTGGTCCTCGGCCGCCGAACCGTCGGCGCTCCGCTCCACGACGGGCGGTGTCGTGCTCGATCCGCCCGGCATGAAGTCCCCCGGCTCGGTGCCGGTGGAGGACGTGTGGGTGGAGGGCCCCGGGGGCCGCATCCACGCACTGGTCCAGAAGCCGAAGGGCACCACCGGCCCGCTCCCCACGGTCTTCGACATCCACGGCGGCCCGACCTGGCACGACAACGACTCCTTCGCGGCGGGCCCGGCGGCCTGGGTCGACCACGGCTACGCGGTGGTCCGGGTCAACTACCGCGGTTCGACGGGCTACGGCCGTGCCTGGACCGACGCCCTGAAGCACCGCGTGGGCCTCATCGAGCTCGAGGACATCGCCGCGGTCCGGGAATGGGCCGTCACCTCCGGCCTCGCCGACCCCGACCGCATCGTCCTCACCGGCGGCTCCTGGGGCGGCTACCTCACCCTCCTCGGCCTCGGCGTCCAGCCCGACGCGTGGACGCTGGGCATCGCGGCGGTCCCCGTCGCCGACTACGTCACGGCGTACCACGACGAGATGGAAGCGCTGAAGGCGATGGACCGCACCCTCCTCGGCGGCACCCCGGAGGAGGTCCCCGACCGCTTCGAGGCCTCGTCCCCCATCACCTACGTCGACCAGGTCAAGGCCCCGGTCTACATCTCGGCCGGCGTCAACGACCCCCGGTGCCCGATCCGCCAGATCGAGAACTACGTCAAACGCCTGGAGAAGCAGGGTTCGGTACACGAGGTGTACCGCTACGACGCCGGGCACGGGTCACTCGTGGTGGACGAGCGCATCAAGCAGGTGCGGCTGGAACTGGAATTCGCGGAGAGGCACTTGAGGAACATTCGCCCCTAGCCCGCGGGCATGCGTGCCGCTAGGGGCGGCACGGGTGGGCGCGGGCGGCACCCCGCTGCGCCGGGTTGCGCAACGCCCCGCCCCCAGCAACAACGCCGAGCACTGCGTAACGCCGAGCACCTCGTAACGCCGAGCAGCGATGAACACCGCTCGGCGTCTACGTGCCCGCCCGCTCCCGCCTCCTCCGCCCCAGCAACTCCGCCAACCCCCGCCGAGTAGCCGCCAGCACCACCCGATCCCCAGCCCCCAGCACATACGTGGAAGGCAGATCCCACACCAGCCCCGAGGCCGGCGCACCCTCCTCACCCGACGCCGCGGCCTCGTCCCGCCGCCCCCCAGGAGGCGCCGTATTAAGCGCCAGCACCCGCCAGGCCCCCGCCCGGAACGCCTCCGCCACCGTCCTGCCCTCCAGCTGCGGATGCCCGGCCACCTCCACCTCCGCGAACAGCATCACCCGCCGCTCCACCGGAATCGCCCCCAGGATCTGCCGCCCCATCATCGCCCCGGCGAACGCGGGCGCGGCCAGATGGGACACACTCCGGCTCCGGGTGAGGGCGAACGGATGCGCGGCCCGCAGCGTCCGGTACACGGCGGTCGCGAAATCGTCGTCGTACAGCCGCAGCACGACCCGCAGATCGGGCCGCACGGACCGCGCGTACAGCGAGGCCTCCAGATTCGTGGTGTCCGCACTGGTCAGCGCCAGCAGGGCGTGCGCCCGGTGGATCTTGGCTGCCTCCAGCACCCCTTCCTGCGTGACATCCCCGAGCACCACCGGCACCCGCAGCCGCCGTGCCGTGGCCATCCCCCTGGCCTCCGGGTCGGACTCGACGCACACCACGGGAATGTGCAGCTCACGCAACCGCGTCAGCACCCGTGTCCCGATCTTGCCGAGCCCGAGCAGCACCACGTGCCCGCCGAGCCCCCGCGGTGGCTTGCGCAGGGTGGACGCGCTGCGGAACGTGCCCAGGGCCTCCAGCACCGCGGCCAGCAGCACCGGCAGCAGCAGCAACCCCACCAGCCCGGACAGCAGTTGCAGGACCTGCCGCCCGGTCGACTTGTGGTACGCGGGATCGTTGATGCCGAAGAGGTCGAGGAGCGTGACGTACGTGGCGTACAGGGGATGCTCCCCGGTCACGAACATGAACGCGACGGCGAGCGCCAGCACACACCCGACCAGCCCCGCCAGCGACCACCGCAGCCGACGCGAGAACAGCGAGGCGAACGGCGGCACACCACCCCGCCCGGAGGGCAGGGAAGGCCCGGAGTACGACACCTGCTCCAGGACCACCGTCCCGCGCCCGGTCGCGGACGCCACCGCCATCTCGTCCGGCAGCAGTTGCGGTCCGTACTCCCCGCTGCTCTCGGAACCGTCCGCGCCGGCGGGGTCGTTGCTCGTCGCGGACAGCAGCGCCAGGGTGCACAGCCCGGGGTCGGCCACCTCGCCCGGCCGCGGCGGCTGCCGCTCCACGGCCCGCAGGACGAGCCCCTCCGTCTGGACGACCTTGCTGGTGCCGACGAGGGCGGTGGCGGCCAGCGCGGGCGCGGCCGTGTCGGCGTCGGACAGCACGGTCGTCGAGGTGTCGACGCCCGCGCCGGGTCCCGCCCCGGAGGCCACGGCCGCCGTCTGGTCGAGCAGTTCCTCGATGTGCTGCCCCAACCGCCGGTTGTAGAGCCGCAGTACGAGTCTCAGGCTGGGGTTGATCCGGCGGGCGGTGAGCGCGGCACGGATGTTGGTCTCGTCGTCGTCGTAGACGAGCGCCAGAGCCGCCGCCCGGTCGGCGCCCACCTCGGTGAGGACGGCCTCGGTGATCTCGGCGGCCTCCACGACCTGTTCGGTGGCGGCCGGTTCGGCGCCGCCCGCGCCCGTCCGGTTGACGGCCGCGCTGACCCGGTCGAACAGGGCCGCCGAGGCGGCCCGGGCCCGTCCGACCACCGGCTGCCGCACCCGGCGCCCCGACGGCGGCACGACGAGCGTGACCTGTTCGCCGTAGACACCCCGGAGTTCGGCGGCCAGCCGATGGGCGAGCCCGTCGTCACCGCACACGACCATGTGCGTGGCCGGTTCACCTGGCTGACCTTGATTCGGAACGCTCCCCACAAGGGAGAAGACTGCCTCACCGGGACGGCTGGTTCCACAGGGGAACCGACGTGCTTGAACGCCCGGGCCCGCCCGTCCGTACCGAAGGGGAGGCAATGCATGCCCATGCGCACCACCGGAGGTACCGGGCCCGTGGCCACCACGAAGACCGTCCCGAGGGAGAGCGGCGAGCACGGGGACATCGAGCCGGACCGGGGCCAGGAAGGTCGGGAACGCCAGGAAGACCGGGACGAGGGCAGACACCTCAACTCCGCCCTCCTGCTGACCCTTCTGCTGGTCACGGCGGTGATGTTCCAGGGCCCGATCCGTGGGGCCCTGGCCGCACCCGTGATGCAGAGCTGGATGACCGTGTTCGTGGCGGTCATGGTCCAGGCGCTGCCGTTCCTGGTGCTCGGCGTGCTGCTGTCGGCGGCGATCGCGGTGTTCGTGCCGCCGTCGTTCTTCGCCCGGGCCCTGCCGAAGCGCCCGGTCCTGGCGGTCCCGGTCGCGAGCGCGGCGGGCGCGGTGCTGCCGGGCTGCGAGTGCGCCTCGGTGCCGGTCGCCGGAGCACTGGTGCGCAGAGGCGTCACCCCCGCGGCGGCGCTGGCGTTCCTCCTCTCCGCGCCCGCCATCAACCCGATCGTGCTGACGGCGACGGCCGTGGCCTTCCCCGGCAACCCGGAGATGGTCCTGGCCCGTTTCGTCGCGAGCCTGCTGGTGGCCTGCGCGATGGGCTGGCTCTGGCACCGCGTCGGCCGCACGGACTGGCTGCGTCCCCCGGCCCGGGCGTCGTACGAGGGTCAGGGCAAGGGGGCGGCCTTCTGGGGCTCGGTGCGCCACGACGTGACGCACGCGGGCGGCTTCCTGGTGGTCGGCGCGATGGCCGCGGCGACGCTGAAGGCGGTGGTGCCGGCGGACTGGCTGCGCGCGGCGGCCGGTCATCCGGTCCTCTCGGTGCTGGCCCTCGCGGTCCTGGCCGTTCTCCTCTCCATCTGCTCGGAGGCGGACGCGTTCGTGGCGGCGTCCCTCACCCAGTTCTCCCTGACGGCCCGTCTGACGTTCCTGGTCGTCGGACCCATGATCGACCTGAAGCTTTTCGCGATGCAGGCGGGCACCTTCGGCCGCGCCTTCGCACTGCGCTTCGCCCCCGCGACCTTCGCCCTGGCCGTCGTCGTATCGGCCCTGACCGGAACGGTCCTGCTGTGAACCGCCTCGCCCAGAGCGCCCTCCTCTTCCTCCTGGGCGCCACGCTCCTGCACGCCGGCATGACCGACCTCTATCTCCGCTACGTCAAGGCGGGCCTGCGCCCGCTGGTCCTGCTGGCGGGCGTGGTACTGATCGCGACGGCGGCGGCGACGCTCTGGTACGACCGCCGCCGAACCAGTCACGATCACGACCACCACCACGAACCCCGCATCACCTGGCTCCTCACGCTCCCCGTCCTCGCCCTGATCCTGGTCGCCCCGCCGGCCCTGGGCTCTTACAGCGCGGCCCACACCGGCACGGCCCTCCAGAAGCCCTTCGGCTTCGCGGACCTCCCGGCCGACGGCCCCCTCCGCCTGGGCGTCGCCGACTACGCGGGCCGAGCGGTCTACGACAACGGCCGCTCCCTCCGCGACCGGGAAGTGAAGATCACCGGCTTCGTCACGCTGGACCGCGCCGGCACCCCCTACCTGGCCCGAATGGGCCTCAACTGCTGCGCGGCGGACGCCCAGCCGGTCAAGATCGCCCTGACCGGCGACATCCCCCCGGTCCTGAGCCCGGACACCTGGCTGGAGATCACCGGCCGCTACACCCCGCGCCGGACCAAGGACCCGGTCAACGACGGCCCGATCCCGTACCTCGAGGTCACCCGCGCCAAACCGGTCCCCACCCCGCACGACCCCTACGACGAAACCTGGAACACCTGAAGTGGCGTACTGGAACGCCCACTTCGGGGTACTCGTGAAACCCGCTGATCAGTGAGGGGGACGCCATGACCACACACAGAGGCGAGTTTCGCACCGAGGCCGATCGCGCCGCTCCTCCCGCGGACCTCACCCGGACTCTCCTGACCGAGGCACGCGAGGAACTCGTGAAGGCCGACAACAGGGCCGAACTGACACTGGCGACCCTGGGCGCGGCCCTGACCGCCCTGCTCGGCGCGATCGCCGCCGGCGTCATCGCACCCGCCCAGTACGCCGTGATCCCCCAGCTCCTGGTCTGGTCCGGCTGCGCGGCCTGCGCCCCGTCCCTCGTCCTGCTCGGCCAGGCCGCGAGGCCCCGCCCCACCCCGGCCCGCGACCTGTCCTCACCGGAGGCCCTGTCCCGCACCGCCTGGATCAAATACCGCTGCATACGCCGGGGGATGGCCTGGGGCGCGGTCTTCCTCACACTCACCCTGTCGGGAACACTGGCCGGGGCGCTCACCTAGGGCCTGTCAGCGCGGTGATTTACGGGTACGTACTCGTACCCGCATCCCGGTTGATGAGTGCGCAGGCACCCGCCGGGCAGCCCCGGCTCTTCAGTCAGGGCCGCTCCAGTCGAATGGGAAGTACTTGCTCGATTTGCCGGAGCGTTCCCAGGAGAAGCCGAATGCGTCGGCGCGGTCGACGGTGGCCCGGCCCCACGTGGCGATCTGGCCAGGCCCCACTTCGGCGCCTGGGGCGTTGTGGACCTGGACGCGTGCGCCGTTCGGGGTGGTCGGGCCGGTGAGAGCCTCGGCGGTCGCCGTGACACGGCCTGGGATCTCGGCTCGCCAGGTGGCAAGGTCCTCGTCGATCTCCACGTGGATGGGGGCGATGTCCATGCCACGCATCTCGGGGTGGAACATCTCCCCGAACTGTGCCGGCCATCCGCCCGCCTCACCGCCGAAGACGGCCCCGAGTGCGGCCCGCTGCTGGTCGTCGGCGCGTTCGTCGAGGAAGACCGCGGCGTACGGATCGGTATGCGTGCCGGCCCACGGGTTGCCCTCGAAGGAACCGAGCATCAGGACGTTGAGATCGTCGAGCCGCACGTCGCCGAAGTTGCCTTGCCGGATGTGCCAGACCAGTACGCCTTCGCAGTCACCGTAGGTCGGGGGCTGCGCGAACGTGCAGGGGCAGGGGATGGCGCACTTGCACACGTCGAACCAGTCGCCGGCCAGGTGCCAGCGCGTAACGGTGGTGGCCTGTTCTGTCATCTCGCTTCCCTCCTGCCGAGCCCGAAAGAGCTCACTCGGAGTGGCGAGACCGCGTATCCCGAGCCCGCTCCCGGGATCGGGAGGGTGGCCTCCCTTCCAGCTTGCACCTCACGTCCCGGTCGGGAAACCGGCCCACGTCGGCAATCGCCCCTGTGGTGGGCAGCGGCGCCGAGCCGCTCATCGAGCGGACCCACATCCGACGAGTCGGCGGGAGCGCCAGTGAAGCGAACCTGGCACGTACAGGCGTGATCACATGCCGTCCATTGACGCCATCGAGCCCTGCAGCCCCGGCAGCAGCCAGTCCTGAAACGGGGCGAGCAGGGCCAGGACGAGGAAGGCGGCGCCCACGACGCTGGTGAGAAGGAAGCCCCGGGACCACAGCTTCTCCATGAAGATCACCAAGGCCAGTGCGGCCATCGCCGCCACGTTCATCACGCCGAGCGGAATGAGGACGACCATCAGTCCGGCGCAGCAGCCGACACAGTAGGCGCCGTGGTGGATGCCCACCCGCAGGTCGCGGGCCGGTCGCCGGAAGCCGGCGTAGCGCACCAGATGGCTCAGCGGGTCGCGGCAGTGCCGTAGGCAGACGTGCTTGAGGGGACCGAATTGGTACAGGCCGGCCAGCAGGAAGGCGATCGTGCCGATCCAGCGTCCGGCGGTCGGATGGTCGTCCACCAAGCCGCCGGTGAAGGCCAGGGCCGCGTAGGCGAGCAGTCCGAAGGCCGTCCACACCAACAGATATCCGCCCACGAACTCGATGGAGCGGGCGGCCCGGGTCCAGCCCGAGGACTGCCGTCCGATGCCCCGCACCCAGGTGAGGGCCACCGGTGCCATGGACGGCAGCATCATGGCCGCCATCATGGTCACCCAGAGCAGCAGGAACAGGGGTAGCGCCATCCCCATGGTGCCGGGCTCGACCCCCATGTCCCGGGCCTGTCCGATCGTCAGCGCCCAGGCGGGCACCGCGATCAGGACGACGAGGATCCAGGCGACCGCGAGATCACGCGTGGGCAGCAACGCCCCGCCCGCTCCGGTGGGGGCGGGTGACCGGGCGGGTACGAAGGCGGAAGTCCGGCTGCGACGCATCGGTGTTGCCTCCTGCGGCTGCTTCCAGAACAGCACACGTACACCTGCGATGCGACCTGGCCCAAACGATCTCCAGAGAAGCAGGAAGGGCCTGATCCTCAGCGAGGATCAGGCCCTTGACCTGGTGTTTCTCTGTCGGGGTGGCGGGATTTGAACCCACGACCTCTTCGTCCCGAATGAGGTTCGGTTACTGATCTTGCCAGCGCGGATGGCGTTTGCCCTGGTCAGAGCATCGGGTTGTCGTGGCCTCGGGCGGTCTCGAAGGGGGTCGGGGAGCGGGTTGGCTCCCAGATGGCTCCCAGCGGGGAAGGGTCAGCGTTCGTCGTCGAGCCTGCGCATCAGTTCGGTGACCAGCGCGCGATCACGTGCCGTGTCAGAACGCCCGGCGGAGTTCCAATGCTCCTGATCCTGCCGGAGCCGCTTGTCTCGCTCAGCTGCCCGAGCTGCGGCCACACGCTCGGCCCGCTCCTGCACGAGGGCGAACTCCTCCGGCAGCTCGTCCTCGGCACCCTGCTCCCAGAGGAAGTCCAGCAGCTCCTCCATCGAATCCGGGTACGCGTCGAGCGGTTCTCGCTCGGCCGCTCGCCGGCGCAGCTCGTCCAGGGCACATCGGACAAGGACTTGGGTCGCCGGCTCACGGACCACCGCGGACGGTATCGCGTGCAGTTGGTGATTCAGCTCGATGCACCGGTACCAGTCGCCGGCTTCGGCGCTCTCCAGCAGCTCGGTGTGGATCACATCGGCAACCCCTTCCCGGAACTGCTCCGCGTGCTCCTGCGGCACCAGTGGGCTGGCGTCGAGCGCGTTGGCCAGGCTCACCAGGTGGGAGAGGGGGACGAAGTGGATGAACGGGAGACGCGTTCCCCTCGTCACGTAGCTGGCCAGAGCGGGGGAGCCCAGTAGTTCTGCCGTCTCCAAGGCCCACTCAAGATGGGTCGACAGGCTCTCGTCTCCATATGCCGGCCCGGCCTCCAGATCCTCTTCCATCTCACGGACGGCCGCGATCAAGGCTGGCTCGTTCTCCCGGAGTCCGGCTAGGATCCCCGCGCCGTCGACCAGGCGGGCCGCTGCGACGAGCCGGTGCAGCTGTTCCCCGTGAATGACGGCACCGATCAACTCCGGGAAGCGGGTCCGACCGGCATCGAGGTGGAAGCGGACGTAGTCCTCGATCGAGGGGTTGTGGAACGCCACTCGCCCTTGTTCCACGGAGACCATCGTGCCGTCCAGTAGCTGCAGTGCCCTGCGGAACGTCCGGCCATCCACCGTTAGGCCCATTCCCTCGCGGTACGCAGGATGCGAAGGTACGGCTCGCGATCCAGCGATTCGGGTGCGCAGACGACGCCCGGAGACTCAAGCGGAGGGGCCGGCGGATGGAGAGCGTCGGCAAGAGGCTCGATCGCCTTCAGAAGACGGGCGGAGGTTTCGCGGGCTGCCTTCACGTCCTTCCGCTTCCCCGGCAGCGGCCATGCGTCGGGTCCGGGGAGCTCGGCGGTGATCCTCAGCTCCCGCGTCAGCGCGTCGACGAGGCTCGTCGACTTGGCGAGAGCGGAGTCGAACTCGGCGCGGGTGTAGCGCGCGATGACCTCGGCGTACTGCGCCTCGGCGGCGTCTTCGCGTCCAGCGGCTCTCGCCCTTGCGGCGCGGAGCGCGTGATACCCGGTCCATGCCTTGAGGGAGGACAGGAGGGCGTAGGCGTCGAAGGCGATCGCCTCGGCGTTCGTCTGTAGATACTCATGGTGGCTGCGCGCGTCGGCCCGACCGATCTGCCTGACGTGGTCTCCGACATTCCCCCGGTAGAGCTCAAGCTGCTTCTGCAGCAGCGCTCCACTGCCCGCGACGTCCTCCCACAAGGACGTCGGGACCGATTCGATCTCTCGCGCCTGGTCGACCGCGCGATCGATGGCGGCGACGAGCCCCGTCAGTTCGGCCCACTGATCCTTGCGGATGGTGGTGAGGACCTGACTCGTCACCGCGAGGTTGGTCCTGACGAGGCCCGAGACCTCACTCAGCATCATCTGAAGGGCGACCATGGCCAGCGCGGGCCCGACCGAGGCCGCGGTCTGCGCCTTGCTCACCGCATTCACGGGGTAGAAGCGGGCCTGACGCAGGATGCGGCCAGGAACCATCACCGCTCCGAGGTTCCCGCCGTCTTTGACGGCGAGCGTCGCGCCGCTCCTCAGCAGAGCCTGTGCCGTGTCGCCGATCCTGTAGAGCCCCTGCACGCCGGCGAACGCGTTTCCGAGGTTGCCAGCCACTGTCGCCGCGTTCCCGATCGAGGCGAGGACTGCGGAGATCTGCTTGCGGTCGGCAGCCGGCACGATCCCGAAGTCGATCAGATCGGCTTCAGCTCCGGCGGCCCCTCACCGGCGACGAGAGCCACCCCCGGGAGCACCTCCACCAGGACCGTCGACGCCGTCGTCGAGTCGCTGTCCGAGCTGGACGCCGAGTCGTTCTCAACAGGTGAGCCGACAGCATTGCTCCGGCCACTCTCCTCAGGCTCGGCGATCTCCATCGAGTCCGAAGGGTCCTGCATGCGATCTCCCCCCGGCGGGCGCACGCAGCGGCCGGACGTCGTCGGCGTTGGCTGCCGAAGTCTACGGCTCAACGCCCTTCGGTTCAGCCCGAATCCACCGGGCTGATTCCGCGGCGCAGAACCTTCCCCCCCCCGGCGGAGCACAGGTACGACGGAGTAGGCATGAAGTGCACTAGCTGCTCGCCCCCTTCGCTGAGCACCGCGCGGAGCTGACCCGGGCAGTCTCTTCTGTATCGCTGCGGTCACCCGCCCGCTCACACCCTCGTTGCGGCGATCCAGTCGGGAGCCCTTACAAGGGTTGGTCCGCCGACTTCCTTGCCGCCGGAAACGTAGGCGAGCCAGCGCAGCTCATCGCAGGCGAAGAACGACTCACCCCACGTGTCCACCCAGATACGCGTTTCACGATCACTTGAGTGTGTCAGGTCCCACCACGCCCAACCGCGAAATTCGGAGTCCGGATCGAACTGGTAAAGCCACTCCTGCAGATCCCACGGTCCGCCACCGATCGCGGCTTCGTACAACTCCACGCCTCGCAGGGCGAAGTCGGGGACGGAAACCGCGCCTGGCCGGCCGGCGGCAACGAACCAGTCAGGAATCGCGTCGATAGGGAGGTCCTCTCCCGTGAACGGCTGTGACACCGCAAGCTGGAGGGCAGGGGTCAGCACGGAGCGCACTCGGGTGGCGAACTCTGTTACCGAGCCGCTCGTCCGCACATCAAAGGCGCAGAGGACGGGGGGCGCGTCATCCCGTGCCGGTCTGCGTGACAGCCTGACGCGCTCCTGCTCGATGTCCTCAATTTCGTGAATCATTCCCTGAGTTCCCCGTCAACCTTCCTGGACTACCCTGCCCGGATACTTCGCCACTTCTCTCCTGAACTCATCGAGCATGCCGCTGGGAATCCCGTAGAGATCGTCTCCCATGGTCGGGTCGGATATCTCAGGGCAGACCTTTTTGAGTTGCTTCCACTCTTCCCTAGTGAACCCCAGCCCGTCCGGCTGCTTCTGTGGAATCGCTGTCCTTCTGATCTTCTCCCGAAATTCTGCCGAGATCTGGAACTCCACGATCTGACCACTCTCGCCGCGGAACCGCACTGTGTGTCCTACATCACCACTCAGGTTCACGTACAGGGCTCCCTTACCGGTGATGGTCACCTTGCCATCCTCACCGATGTGGATCCGCCGGCTCAGGGGGTGATCGGTCTGCTTGCGGTAGCCGGGAATGGTCTCCTCGCATCGTGGTGCGAGTCCCAGGGGGTCGGTCCACGCGTGCGGGTTGTGTACGTAGGTGGACGGATTGGGCGCGGGTGCGAGCCCGAGCGGGTCGGGAGTGAGGTAGCGAGCGGTCTGCGGATCGTAGTGCCGGTGGTAGTTGTAGTGGACTTCCGTCTCGGGGTCGAAGTACTGCCCCGGGAACCGTAGCGGGGTGTAGGTCGTGCTGTCGGATGCCCAGGACGTGGTGCCCCACAGCGTGGTGCGAGTGCGCCAAGCGATGCTGCCGGCTTCGTCGACCAGTTCGGTGGGGGTACCGACGAGGTCGGTGACGATCGCGAAGAAGCGGGAGTCGATCTCGTCCTGAGTCGCGTCCGCGACGTTGATGCGTTCGGTCTGAGCGATGGGGTGCAGGTCCTGGTGGTCCCACGTGAGGGTGACCGGATGGTGCAACTCGGCAGAAGAGGTGGTCCGCTCGCAGAGGGTGGTGTCGTCCCAGGTGAAGTCGGTTCTCTCGACGACCGTGCCCTCATCGGATGACAAGCGCATCTTGGCGATCCGTCGCCCGAGCGGGTCGTGGAGGTACTGCCACCGGGTGCCGTCCGGTGTGGTGACGGACGCGAGACGGTCCTCGGAGTTCCAGGTGAAGCGCCAGGTGTCCGGTTTGCGGGACAACCGGGTCTTCTGGCGTAGCGTGATGCGGCCGGCCGCGTCGTGCTCGTACCGGACGTTCCCGGCGCGGGTGAGGCGTGTACCAGCGTAGTCGCGCGGGCCGGTGGCCTCCTGGCCCGGGTGTACCGCGGGCCAGGACGCGTCGAGCTGGTTGCCGGCTGCGTCATAGGCGTAGCGCTCGGTCCAGTCCGCGGCGTGGACTGCCGTGACACGGCCGGCGTCGTCGAGGCCGAAGTGACGGGTGCCGTTGAGCCGATCCTCGATGCGGATGAGCTGACCGTCCGCCCGATAGGCGTAGCTCCTTGTTTGGAGGGGTTGGCCCGAGGGGCCCAGCAAGGACTGAGCGGCGAGGCGGCCGAGCGGGTCGAAAGAGTGGCTCAGGACGGATGTCGTGCCGATGCGGCGGCTCAGCTCACGGCCCGCCGCGTCGTGCGTGAAGTTGATGGCACGGCCGGCGGTGATGAGTTCGGTGGGGCGACTGGCCGTGTCGTAGCTCCAGGAGCTCACCGCTCCCGTCGGGGTCGTGCGCCTCGTGCGGCGACCCAGCAGGTCGTATGCGTAGGTGGTCGTACGGCCATTGACGGTTTCCGACAGCAGCCGGCCCGCAGGGTCGAAGGCCCGCCGGAGCGTGACGTCTCCAGTACGGGCCGTGGCAAGCCGGCCCGTCGGGGTGTACGTGTAGGCGGTGACCTGGTCGGCGGCTTCCTTCCGGGTGAGTTGCCCCAGCGCGTCCCGTACGAATCGGGTGGTCTGCCCCAGCGTGTCGCTGCAGGAGGTGAGGCGGCCCGCGCCGTCGTGAGCGTAGGTGACGGTGCGGTTGTCGAAGTCTGTCTCGGAGACCAGTTGTCCGGAGGCGTCGTAGACGTAGCTCCAGATCATGCCGAGGGGGTCGATGACCTCTCGCAGGCGGAGCTCGGTGTCGTAGACGTAGGTGTGGCGCACGCCGTCGGGCCCGGTGCGGGCCGCCAGCAGGTCGAAGTGGGTGTACTCGAACCGCGTGACCGCTCCGCTGGCGTCCTCGTGGGTGATGCGGTTGCCTTCGGCGTCGTAGGTCCACCTCTCAGTGGTTCCGTCTGCCGCGGTGCGCCGGATGAGCTTGCCCTCCACTGTCCACTCCTGGCGGGTCGCGTTCCCGAGAGGGTCGGTGATCAGGCTCGGCCGGCCGAAGGCGTCACGTTCGTACCGGGTGAGTGCTGCCAGCGGATCGGTGAACTCGACGGGCAGTCCCGCCTCGTTGCACCGGACTCCTGTGGTGTTCCCCAGTGCATCCGTGACAGAGGTCAGGCGCCCCTTGGAGTCGTAGGTGAAACGGGTCGTGGCCCCTACTGGGTCGGTCACGGCGACCCGGTCGCCATGCTCGTTGTACTCCTGGTGCCAGACCGCCCCGTCGGGCCCGGTGATGTTCGTGGGCAGGCCGAGGGCGTTGTACTCGGAATGCAATTCCTGGCCGTCCGGCCGCACCACCTGCGTGACGCGGCCGTGCTCGTCATAGGCATATCGCCTGACTGCGCCCAACGGGTCTGTCACCGCGATGAGTTGCAGCTCATCGTCCCACTCCTGAGTCGTGACGTTGCCGAGCGGGTCGGTCTCGCGGACCAGGCGCAGGCTTTCGTTGTATTCGTAGACGCGAATGTGGCCCAAGGAGTCGGTGACGCGAGTGGTACGGGCTGTGGCGTCGTACTCGATGGTCGAGGCGAGGCAATCGCCAGTGCCGCCGGTGGCCACGACTCGGCCCTGGTCGTCGTACGCGTACCAGTACGTCGTGTCGTTGCGGTCGACCCACGACGTGATCCGGCCTTCCGCGTCGTAGGCGTAACGCATCGGCAGGCCGGAGGAGTTGGTCTCCTCCACCAGATGGCCGTTCTCGTTGTAGCCGAAGGTGAGCAGAGTGGTGCCGGGCGCCTGAGGTGTGACCGGATCGAGGAGGCGCAGGCCGGTGATGAGGGGCAGAGAGGGGTGGTGGTCCAGGGCGAGGTGGTAGCCGCCGGAGTGGACCACCGCGGTGGGGATGTCGCCGCCGGCGGCATAGACGATGGTGATGCGGTTGCCGTTGCGGTCACGGATCTGCTGCAGCGGTAGGTCGACCGCTGTGTCGCAGGCCGCGGGGACGGGGCTGTGGAAGACATGGGTCAGCCCGGTGTCGGGGTCCGTGATGCGGATCGCGCCGTCCACCTCGTCGTCCCAGGCCAGCGTGAGCCGGGAGCCGGGCGTCTCCGGCCGGACCGGTTCGTTCGTGTCCGGGTCCGGGAAGGGGAAGCAGAGGCGGGCACCGTCCGCTGTGGCGTGGACCAGGCCCTCGTCGTCGGCCTGCACGCGCTGGTCGAGGGTCGAGGCCCAGGTGGGGCCGAACCAGCCCCCGAAGCGGTACGACGATATATGGGTGCGTTCCAGGATCAGCGGCAGGACGCCGGGAAGGGTCACGTCGGTGCGGGTGAGGGCCATGTCGCCGGTGGCCACGTCGATCGGGTCCCGCACGAACTTCTTGACCATGTTGCGGACCGACGCCGGCAGCTTGTCGAATCCCGGATTCAGCCTCAGCCGTTCGAAGGTGGCGCAGTTCAGCTTCAAACTCTTGGTCATTTGCGCCAGTTGGGCGGGCTTGAGGGCTTTGAGTCCCTTGCCGAGGGCCTTGCCCAGGGCGCCGAAGCCGATGCCCAGCAGGGCGCCCTCGGTGAGGATCTTGGCCAACTTGTCCGGGTCGGAGAATGCGTTCGGGTCCTTCAGCAGGGTGTCGAAGGCGGCGAACTTCGCGCCTTCCTTGCCCATTCTGGCCGCCGCGGCGACACCGCGGATCTCCCTCAGCGCCTTGAGTGCCCGCTCCACAGCGCGGATGACCTCCATCACGCCGCGGATAGCGGAGGCAAGCGCGGTGCCTTCTTTCTCGATCCGGGCCACCAGCGCAACGACTTTCGCCGCTCGCTGGCCGGCCATCAGGGAGGAGACGACCGCGGAAGTGCCGCCGGTCAGCACGGACAGGGCCAGGCCGGCGATCTCGAACTCGGCGATCTCCACCAGGATGACGCCGATCTCGGTCAGCAACTCGTGCGCCTTGTCGGCGAAGTCGTCGAGCGCCTTGGCACCATCGCGCAGGGAGTCCGCCATCTCCGTGGCCTGCTTGCGGGCGGCCTTGGAACGCTTGTGGAAAGCCTTGGCCGCCTTGCCCTCCCACTCGACGTCCGCCAGCGCCTTCCGCGCCGCCTCCGCAGCGTCGTCCAGGCCGGTGGCCAGGTGCCGCCACTTCTTGGCGATCTCCCGTACGCCTTCCGGGTCCACGGCAGGGTCGGTGATGCCGAGGAACTCCAGACCTTGGGCGACGCTGTCGCCCATCATGTGGTTGAACTTGTTGATGTAGTGCAGGGGGTTGAGGTCGACCACGGGTCGCTCAGCCCTTCTTCGCGCGCGCCTGGGCCGCCAGCAGCACGTCGAGCAGGTCGAAGGCGTCGGAAACCTCGCCGATCAGCTTCGCCTCGGCCTCCCACTCCTCGTCCAGTCGCCTGGTGAGCTTGGCCAGTGTGGTCATGCCCTCCTCGATATCGCTCTTCGCGCCCAGGAGTGAGCCGAGAGCCCCCAGGGCCGACAGATCGGTCGAGGCGGATTGGAACTCCTGCAACGGCTTCGCCGTGTGGTTGCCCACCTTGCGGAGCCCCGATGCCGCCTTGTGCAGCGACGTGGCCTCTTTTTTCAGGTCCGACATGGTGTCCTGCCCCCGTACCTCAGACTGCGCACATGCCAACCCCGAAACCGTAGGTGGACCGGTTCTAGCGCAGGCAAGGCACGTTCCAATGGAAGGTAAAGAGCACCGCTCGAAGCGGCCTCGGAGGCTCTCGTGTCGTCTTCTGAAAGGGAGGCCAGGGGCGGCATCACGATGTCCGTACCGTCTGTGCGAGGCCAAAACTGGGTTGCTAAACAAATCAGGCCCGGTGCTGATCTCTCAGCACCGGGCCTGACCTGGTGTTTCACTGTCGGGGTGGCGGGATTTGAACCCACGGCCTCTTCGTCCCGAACGAAGCGCGCTGCCAAGCTGCGCTACACCCCGATGTCGCTGCTGTCGCGGCGACGACGTTTACTTTAGCCCACCGGTGGCTAGAGACGAAATCCGGTTTTCCAGGGGTGCCGGAGGGGGTTCGGGCGGGCGTGGTCGAGGGCCACGAGGAGGACCGCCAGGGCGTAGAAGGCGAGGCCGAGGAGGAGGGCGTTGCCGAGGACCTTCTTGTAACCGTCCAGGTCGACGTCCAAGAAGGGGTAGAGGTAGCGGCCGGACGAGCCCGGGAGGAGCAGTTCGCCTCGGAGGAGGGAGAAGGCCAGGTAGGCCAGGGGGTAGAGCAGCCAGGTGCTGGCCTGGCGCAGGTGCAGGCGGCCGGGGGGCGTGAGCAGGAGCCAGTCCAGTACGGCCAAGATCGGGGTCACCGTGTGGAGGGTGTAGTGGGTGAGGGCCTGCCAGCCCGCCGGGTGGGCCGCTTCGCCGGTGAGGGAGAAGGGGCTGGCCTCGTTCGCCAGGAGCAGGTGGTGCACGAGGGCCGCGATGACGACGTAGAGGGTCGTCGCGCCCAGCACGGCTCCTGGCAGGGGGCGTCCGGCCGTCCAGGCGCGGCGGGCCGAGAGGGCCATGACCAGCGCCAGCAGGATGTTGCTCTGGATCGCGAAGTACCCCAGAGCCCGGGACGGGTCGCCGAGGATCAGTTCGAGCGTCACGCCGACGGCCGCGGCGAAGGCGACCAGCAGGCGGAAGGCCGCGGCCGCGGGGCGGCGGACCGGGGTGACTACGGCCGTGGCCGGGACGGGGGAGGGCTTCAGCGCGGGCCTGCCCGGTATCGCGGGCAGGTCCGGGATGTCCCTGGGTATCGGGGCGGTCATGCCCCCACGCTGACAGAAGGGGACATAGGGGGCGATGCGGGCGGGGCTGTGTGGGTTAGCCGAGGGTTGGTTGCCCGTTACCCCGCCGGTCCGACCGCGAGCCCCCGCCGGTCCGACCGCGAGCCCCCGCCGGTCCGACCGCGAGCCCCCGCCGGTCCGACCGCGAGCCCCGGCCGGTCCGACCGCGAGCCCCGGCCGCCCTCCCGTTACTCCACCCCGTTACTGCTGCTGCTCCCGACCCACCAGTGTCAGCAGCGTCGCCTCCGGCGGGCACGCGAACCGCACCGGGGTGTAGCGGCTCGTACCGCAGCCCGCCGACACGTGCAGATACGACGTACGGTCCTCCACCGTGTGCGTCGACAGGCCCTTCACCCGGTCCGTGTCCAGGTCGCAGTTGGTGACCAGGGCGCCGTAGAAGGGGATGCACAGCTGGCCGCCGTGGGTGTGGCCGGCCAGGATCAGGGGGTAGGCGTCGGCCGTGAAGGCGTCCAGGGTGCGCAGGTAGGGAGCGTGGACGACACCCATCGAGAAGTCGGCGGACTCCGCCGGGCCGCCGGCCACCTGCTCGTAGCGGTCCCGCTTGATGTGCGGGTCGTCCAGGCCCGTCAGCTCCAGCGAGACGCCCTCGATCTTGAGCGTGCCGCGTGTGTTGGTCAGGTTGAGCCAGCCCGCCGCGTCGAAACCGTCCCGCAGGTTTTCCCACGGGTTGTGCACCACACCCACGGCCGGGGCGTTGCCGTTGAGGCCGTGGCGGCCCTGGGCCCTCTCCAGCAGGTAGCGGGCGGGGTTGCGCAGGGTGGGGCCGTAGTAGTCGTTGGAGCCGAAGACGTACGCGCCCGGGAACTCCATCAGAGGGCCGAGCGAGTCCAGGACCTCCGGGACGCCCTCCGGGTCGGAGAGGTTGTCGCCCGTGTTGATCACGAAGTCGGGGCGCAGGCCCGCCAGGGACCGCAGCCAGCGCTGCTTCTTGTGCTGGCCGCCGACCATGTGGATGTCGGAGACCTGGAGCACACGCAGAGGGCGCATTCCTGGGGGCAGGACCGGGACGGTGACCCGGCGGAGGCGGAAGGAGCGGGCTTCGAAGCCCGCGGCGTACAACAGACCGGCGGCACCAGCCGCCGCGATTCCCAGGGGGACTCCGTATCGCGCGCGCATACGGCCATCGTCTCAGACCCCGGACGTAGACCATGCCCGGGCGGTGGCCGAAATCCCCTGGCGGCACCGGCGCTTCAATCCGCCGCCCCGCCTTCGCCCTGCCACCGCCCCGCAAAACAGGGGGCGTCTTTCCTCCCGCACCTGCGACAATCAGCCCCATGACCACGCTCAAGTCGAAGCTGCAGGATGACCTCAACATTGCGATCAAGGAGCGCGACGAGCTCCGCTCCTCGACGCTCCGGCTGACGCTCGCCGCGATCACCAAGGAGGAGGTCGCGGGCAAGACGAAGCGCGAGCTCTCCGACGACGAGGTGCAGAAGGTGATCACCCGCGAGGCGAAGAAGCGTCGCGAGGCGGCCGAGGCCTTCGCCCAGGGCGGTCGTGCCGAGAGCGCCGAGCGGGAGAAGGCGGAGGGTGAGGTGCTCGCCGCCTACCTGCCCAAGCAGCTGTCCGACGACGAGCTGAACACGATCGTCACGCAGGCCGTCGAGGAGGCCAAGGCCGCCGGTGCCGAGGGGCCCCGGGCCATGGGTGCCGTCATGAAGATCGTGAACCCGAAGGTGGCCGGGCAGGCCGAGGGCGGCCGCGTCGCCGCCGCGGTGAAGAAGCTGCTGGCCGGCTGACCGGCTCACCTCACAGGGGTGGCCCCCCACGTCCCGTCCAGGACGTAGGGGGCCACCCCTGTTCGCTCATACCGTCGGCTCAGCCGAACCGCCCGCCGTTGCCGTTGCCGCCCCCGTTGTCCTGGCCCCGGAAGAAGCCCTCGGGGAGGGAGAACGAAGGTGTCGGGAAGGGCTCGCCGCCCCCGCCGCCGTTGTTGTTGCCGCCGACCAGACCGCCGATGAAGCCGCCGTTGTCCTCGTCGCGGTCGTCGTCGTCGCGGTTCCCGTCGCCGCGGCCCTTGTCGCGGCCGTCGGGGATGTGGATGTCGTTGAACTGCTCGACGGGCTTGCCCTCCAGCGCGCCGGACATCATGTCCCGCCAGATCGGACCGGGCACCTCACCGCCGAAGACCTTGCCGTACGACCGGCCACCGATGGTGATGCCGGACATCTTCCGCTTGTGCGCGGGGTCGCCGACCCACACCGCGCCGGCCATGTTCGGCGTGTAGCCCACGAACCAGGCCGCGTAGCGCTCGTCCGTCGTACCGGTCTTGCCCGCGCTGGGACGGCTGCCGAGGCCGGCCTTCGAACCCGTACCGTCCTCGACGACGCCCTTCAGCAGCGCGTTGATCGTGTCGGCGGTCTTCTCCGACATCGCACGCGAGCAGGTCGACTTCGGGACCTGAAGCGACTTGGTCTTGTCACCGACCCGCTGGCCGACCGACTCGATGGCGATCGGCGTGCAGTACATGCCGCGCGACGCGAAGGTCGCGTACCCGTTCGCCATGGTCAGCGGGGACACCTCCTGGGTGCCCAGGGCGATGGACGGCACCTGCGGCATCTTGTCGCCGTCGGCCCGCTCGACGCCCATCTTCTTCGCCATCGTCGTCACCGGGCAGATGCCGATGTCGCTGATCATCTGGACGTAGTAGGTGTTGACCGACTTGGCGGTCGCTTCCTTCATGTCGTACGGGCCGACCTCGGAGCTGTTCTCGTTCTCGAGCTTGGCGGGGTTGCCCCGGTCGTTCATCCACCTCTTGTCGCCGCAGGCCGAGACAGGACTCGGGTACGCCATCTGGTACGGCGAGGAGTACACCTTGTTCGCCGGCATGCCGTCCTCGAGGGCCGCCGCCGCCACGATCGGCTTGAACGTCGAACCGGGCTGGTAGCCCATGCCGCCGCCCATCGACCCGTCGACGGAGAGGTTGATCTGCGTCTCGTTCTTGCCGAAGCCGTACGGACGCGACTGGCCCATGGCGAGGATCTTGCCGGTGCCGGGCTGGACGATGCTGGCGGCGGTGGCCACCTCGTCGCTCTTGTAGACGTGGTCCTTGATGGACCGCTGTGCCGAGTCCTGGGCCGCCGCGTCCATGGTGGTGCGGATGGTGAGGCCGCCCTGGTTCCAGACCTTCGCCCTGGCCTCCTTGGTCTTGCCGAAGACCTTGTCGTTCAGGAAGACCTCGCGCACGTAGTCACAGAAGAAGCCCGCGCCCTTGACCGCCGTGATGCAGCCGTTCCTGGGCTTGCTGACCTTGAGGCCGAGCGGTGCCTTCATCGCGTCGGCGGCCTGCGCCCGGGAGATGTCGCCGACGGTGGCCATGCGCTGGAGCACGATGTTGCGGCGCTTGGTGGCCTCCGCCTCGTCGTTGACCGGGTCGTACCGGCTGGGCGACTGGACGATGCCGGCGAGGAGGGCCGACTCCTGGATGTTGAGGTCCTTGGCGGACTTGGAGAAGTAGCGCTGGGCCGCGGCCTCGACGCCGTAGGCCTGCTGGCCGAAGAAGGTGATGTTCAGGTAGTTCTCGAGGATCTTCTTCTTCCCCAGCTCCTCCTCGACCTGGATCGCGTACTTGAGCTCGCGGATCTTGCGGCCGATGGTCTGCTGGGTGGCCTGCGCGACCTTCGTCGGGTCGTCGCCCGCCTCCTCGACGAAGACGTTCTTCACGTACTGCTGCGTCAGGGTCGAGGCGCCCTGGGAGACCTCACCGCTGCGCGCGTTCTTGTTGAGAGCGCGCAGGACGCCCTTCAGGTCGACCGCGCCGTGCTGGTAGAAGCGCGAGTCCTCGATCGCGACGATCGCCTTCTGCATGTACGGCGAGACGTCCCTGAGCCCGACCACCGTGCGGTCGCGCGAGTAGACCGTGGCGATCTGGCCGCCGTCGGCGTCGAGGATCGTGGTGCGCTGACTCAGCGGCGGCGTCTTCATGTTGGCGGGGAGCTCGTCGAAGCTCTCGACCGAGCCCTTCGCCGCGAGCCCCAGCGCACCCACCGCGGGCAGCGCGATACCGGCCAGCACGGCTCCCGCAAGGACACTGACACCGAGGAACTTGGCGGCCTGCTGCGCAGGAGACAGACCACCGCCCGAGCTCTTCTTTGGCATGAGGGCAGCCTACGTTCTCATTCGCCGGACAGGCGTATAGGCCTTGGCCTAAGCTGCTCTCAACTGTCACAGCAGTGAGGTCACGTATCAATACGTCCGGCGACCCCGAATCGTTCCGGGTGTTCCCCAACTTTTTTGGTGGGGTCGTGTCCGAATCCGCCTTGTGTGTCATAGGGCGTCCGTTGTGACGCAGCTGAACTGTCCTGGTTTGCCGGGAAAGTTATGTATGTCGCCAGCTCACTCCCCCGGGTGATCTGCCGCTTACCCATAGTCCGTTCGGGCCATTCAAGATTGGGCCCGACGGGGGTGTTGCGCTGTGCCCACCTTCCGTAACGTCCTCAACTGGCGGCGGTGAATATGCCGCTGCCGCCGTGGGGGAGCCTCGATTCGGGAGAGGACGGCGCCGGTATGGGCTGGGTAGTCGACTGGAGTGCGCAGGCGGCCTGCCGCACTACCGATCCGGATGAACTGTTCGTTCAAGGAGCAGCGCAGAACAGGGCCAAGGCGGTGTGCACCGGATGTCCGGTGCGTACGGAGTGCCTGGCCGACGCGCTCGACAATCGCGTCGAGTTCGGCGTGTGGGGAGGCATGACGGAGCGGGAGCGCCGCGCACTGCTGCGCAGGCGGCCCACGGTGACGTCCTGGCGCCGGCTGCTGGAGACGGCGCGCAGCGAGTACGAGCGCGGCACGGGTGTCGTGTCCCTCGACGACGACGAGATCTACGAGAACTACGCCGCGGTGAGCTGAGGAGTTCCCACCGGGGACTCTACGGGGGCTCCTCGGCACTGATGTCCCGGTCGGGGGCCCGTACGGGCCCTCAGGCATCACGGCCGGGCGACTCCGGCTCCGCCGCGTCGGGAAGCTCGCGCTCGTTCGCCGCGAGCCGGTCGCCGATGTCGCGCAGTCCCGCGAGGTCGTGCACATCGCCGGGCAGCGCGGCCACTTCCGTCACGGCCACCTCGGGGTGGAGCGCGGTGAAGCGGTCACGCGTGCGCTGCTCACGAGAGAGCAGCTGCATGCGCTCGGCGTGCAGCCTCAGCAGGCCTGCCGTGAGCTGGTCGACGGACCGCTCGGTGTCTTCGGCGTTCTCGGTGTCTTCGGCGTTCTCGGCGTCTGCTGCGTCCTCGGTGGGGGAGCCACCCTCGGGAGCCGATGTCGATGCCGTGGCTGAGGTCTGAGCTTGGGTCTGATCTGAGGTCTGATCTGAGGTCTGAGCTGGGGTTTCGGACGTGGGCGAGGCTGAACTGTCGTATGCGTCGGGGGAGTTACGAAGTCCAGCTTTCCCGCCCTCCTGATCCACAATGCGGGGCTCTTCAAGATTTTCCGCGGCGGCGAGTGCCCGCTCGGCCGACAGCCGGTCGGCCCCGCTGCCGTGGACCCGGTTGAGCACCAGCCCGGCGAGCGGCATGTCCTCCGCGGCCAGGCGCTCCACGAAGTACGCGGCCTCGCGCAGCGCGTCCCGCTCCGGGGCCGCGACCACGAGGAACGCCGTCCCTGGCGCCTGGAGCAGCTTGTACGTCGCGTCCGCTCGCGTGCGGAAGCCTCCGAACGTCGTGTCCATCGCGGACACGAACGTCTGGACGTCCTTGAGGAGCTGTCCGCCGAGCAGCTTGCCGAGGGTGCCGGTCATCATCGACATCCCGACGTTCAGGAACTTCATCCCGGCGCGCCCGCCCAGTTTCGCCGGCGCCGTCAGCAGCCGGATCAGCCGCCCGTCCAGGAACGATCCGAGCCGCTTGGGCGCGTCCAGGAAGTCCAGCGCCGAGCGCGACGGCGGAGTGTCGACGATGATCAGGTCCCACTCGTCCCTGGCCCGCAGCTGCCCGAGCTTCTCCATCGCCATGTACTCCTGCGTGCCCGCGAAGCCCGCAGAAAGCGACTGGTAGAAGGGGTTGCCCAGGATCGCGGCCGCCCGCTCGGCGTCCGCGTGCACCTCGACGATCTCGTCGAAGGTGCGCTTCATGTCGAGCATCATCGCGTGCAGCTCGCCGCCCGCCGTGTCGTCGATGCCCTTGACCCGGCGCGGGGTGTTGTCGAGGGAGTCGATGCCCATGGACTGGGCGAGCCGGCGGGCCGGGTCGATGGTGAGGACGACCACCTTGCGGCCCCGCTCGGCCGCGCGCAGGCCCAGGGCCGCCGCGGTCGTGGTCTTGCCGACCCCGCCCGAGCCGCAGCACACCACGATCCGGGTCTTCGGATCCGCCAGCAGCGGATCGACGTCGAGCAGGCGAGCGGGGGACATGCGGGGGCGGGCCGGGTCGTGTGTGTGGGCCGGGTCCGGACGACTCATGACATCCCCTGCTTCCGACTCATGACCAGTTTCATGACGCCTTGCTCCACGACGGCCTTCATGAACGTGCCCCGTCCGTGGCGGCACCGCTCATGACACGCCCTGCTCGCGCAGCTCGCGGGCCAGCGCGTACAGCCCGGCCAGGTCCATGCCCTCGGCGAACAGCGGCAGTTCGTGCAGCGGCAGGCCCAGCTCGGCGAGCACCGCACGCTGCTCGTGCTCCAGCGCGTACCGCTCGGCGTACTCATCGGCCTGCGTGAGCAGCGGGTCCACCAGCCGCTCGGCGCGCCCGCCGCGCCGTGCCCCGCCGAGCCCGGCGGACGACAGTGACCGCGCAACCGTGGAACGCGTGGCCGTCCGGACGAGTTCCAGATCGGTCTCGTCCAACACCTCCGGCCGCACCATGTTCACGATGATCCGCCCGATCGGCAGCCGCGCCGACCGCAGCTCGGCGATGCCGTCCACGGTCTCCTGGACGGGCATCTCCTCCAGCAGCGTCACCAGGTGCACGGCCGTCTCCGGCGACTTCAGCACCCGCATCACGGCCTGTGCCTGATTGTGTATCGGGCCGATCTTGGCGAGGCCGGCCACCTCGTCGTTGACGTTGAGGAAGCGCGTGATGCGCCCGGTGGGAGGCGCGTCCATGACGACGTAGTCGTAGGTGAACCGCCCGCTGCGCTCCTTGCGCCGCACCGCCTCGCACGCCTTGCCGGTGAGGAGGACGTCCCTCAGTCCCGGCGCGATGGTGGTGGCGAAGTCGATCGCGCCGAGCTTCTTCAGGGCCCGTCCTGCGCTGCCCAGCTTGTAGAACATCTGGAGGTAGTCCAGAAGGGCCAGTTCGGGGTCGATGGCCAGCGCGTACACCTCCCCGCCCCCGGGAGCGACGGCGATCTTCCGCTCCTCATAAGGCAGCGCTTCCGTTTCGAAGAGCTGCGCGATTCCCTGGCGGCCTTCGACCTCGACGAGAAGCGTCCGCTTCCCCTCCGTGGCCAAGGCCAGCGCTAGGGCCGCGGCCACCGTGGTCTTGCCGGTACCGCCCTTGCCGCTGACGACCTGGAGCCTGCTCACGTATTCGAGCCTAACCAGTCCGCGCCCGGGCTACTCCGGAGGCTGTGGACAACCGGCGCCGTGGTCGGCCGCGTGACCCCTGTCCGACAGGGACTAGAGTCGGCCGCATGACCAAGTGGGAATACTCAACCGTGCCGCTGCTCGTCCACGCCACGAAGCAGATTCTGGACACCTGGGGCGAGGACGGCTGGGAGCTCGTCCAGGTCGTGCCCGGGCCGAACAACCCCGAGCAGCTCGTGGCCTACCTGAAGCGGGAGAAGCAGTAATGGGTGCCGTCGAGGCGAAGCTGGCCGAGCTCGGTCTGACCCTGCCCGACGTCGTCCCGCCGCTGGCCGCGTACCAGCCGGCCGTGCAGAGCGGCCCGTACGTCTACACCGCCGGGCAGCTCCCGATGGTGGACGGCAAGCTTCCGGTCACCGGCAAGGTCGGCGCGGAGGTCACCCCGGAGGAGGCCAAGGAGCTGGCGCGTACGTGTGCGCTGAACGCCCTGGCCGCCGTCAAGTCCGTCGCCGGTGACCTGGACCGCATCGCGCGCGTGGTGAAGGTCGTCGGTTTCGTGGCCTCGGCCTCGGACTTCACGGGCCAGCCCGCCGTGCTGAACGGCGCGAGCGAGCTGCTCGGCGCGGTCCTCGGCGACAAGGGCGTGCACGCGCGCAGCGCGGTGGGCGTGGCGGTGCTGCCGCTGGACGCCCCGGTGGAGGTCGAGATCCAGGTGGAGCTCGCGTAATCCAGGTGGAGTCCATGTAGTGCCTCTTCCGCGGGCCCGGCCGCGGCACGGGCCCCGAGGGCCACTCGAACATCAGCCCGTCACGGGATAGCCTCGCGACCATGGCGAACGGTCAGTGGTACCCACCGGAATGGCCTGACCGTATCCGCGCACTCGCGGACGGGACGCTCACGCCGGTCACCCCGAAGCGCGCGGCCACCGTCATGCTCCTGAAGGACACCGGCACCGGCACCGGTCCCGCTGTCCACATGCTGCGCAGACGCGCCTCCATGGCCTTCGCCGGGGGCGCGTACGCGTATCCGGGCGGCGGCGTCGACCCCCGGGACGACGACCACCAGGTCCGCTGGGCGGGCCCCACGCGCGCGTGGTGGGCGGACCGGCTCGGCGTCGACGAGACGGCGGCCCAGGCGATCGTCTGCGCGGCCGTGCGGGAGACGTACGAGGAGGCGGGCGTCCTGCTCGCCGGACCGGCGCCCGACTCGGTCGTCGGCGACACCACCGGGGCCGACTGGGAGGCGGACCGTGCCGCCCTGGTGGCCCGGGACCTCTCCTTCGCGGAGTTCCTGGACCGCCGCGGCCTGGTCCTGCGCTCCGATCTGCTCGGCGCCTGGACCCGCTGGATCACCCCGGAGTTCGAGGCCCGCCGCTACGACACCTGGTTCTTCGTGGCCGCCCTTCCCGAGGGGCAGCGCACCCGCGACGTCTCCACCGAGGCGGACCGCACGGTGTGGATCGCCCCGGGCGAGGCGGCGGCCGGCTACGACAAGGGCGAGCTGCTGATGATGCCGCCGACCATCGCGACCCTGCGCCAGCTGACGCCGTACGACACGGCCGCCCGGGCGCTCGCGGACGCCCCGGGGCGTGACCTCACGCCCGTGCTGGCCACCGCCCGCCTCGTGGACGGCGAGATCGTGCTGTCCTGGCCGGGCCACGACGAGTTCACCAAGCACATCCCGACCACCGGTGGAGCCACCGCATGACGGACGCAGCAGCCCTTCCCGGCCAGCCTCGGGGCGGTGTCCTCACGGGCCCCGCCACCGCGCGGGCCGTCAACGTCCTGGCCCCCAACCCGTCGGCGATGACCCTGGACGGCACGAACACCTGGATCCTCTCCGAGCCCGGCTCGGACCTGGCCGTGGTGGTCGACCCGGGCCCGCTCGACGACGGACACCTGCGTCATGTCGTCGCCACGGCCGAGCAGGCCGGCAAGCGCGTCGCCCTGACGCTGCTGACCCACGGCCACCCCGACCACGCCGAGGGCGCCGGGCGGTTCGCCGAACTGACCGGCACGCGCGTGCGTGCGCTCGACGCGGCCCTCCGGCTGGGTGACGAGGGGCTGGCCGCCGGAGACGTGATCACCGTCGGCGGCCTCGAACTGAAGGTCGTACCGACCCCCGGCCACACCGCCGACTCCCTCTCCTTCCACCTCCCGGCGGATCGGGCCGTCCTGACCGGCGACACGGTCCTCGGCCGCGGTACGACGGTCGTGGCCCACCCCGACGGCCGCCTCGGCGACTACCTGGACTCCCTGCGGCGCCTCAGGTCCCTCGCGGTCGACGACGGCGTCCACACGGTGCTGCCGGGCCACGGACCGGTCCTGGAGGACGCCCAGGGCGTCGTCGAGTACTACCTCGCCCACCGGGCCACCCGCCTCGCGCAGGTGGAAACGGCCGTCGAGGACGGCTACCGCACCCCGGCCGAGGTCGTCGCCCACGTCTACGCGGACGTGGACCGCACCCTGTGGCCGGCGGCGGAACTGTCGGTGCGGGCGCAGTTGGACTACCTGGAGGAGCACGGGCTCATCTGACCGTGCCCGTGGAGGACCGACGTGGCCGTGTACGACGTCGGGCCCCGTCTCGCAGGAGACAGGGCCCGATGACGTACGGCACGCGCGTGTGCGCGTCAGCGCGAGCGCTTGGCGAGGCGTTCCACGTCCAGCAGGATCACCGCGCGGGCCTCCAGGCGGAGCCAGCCGCGCTGGGCGAAGTCCGCCAGCGCCTTGTTGACCGTCTCGCGGGACGCGCCGACCAGCTGGGCCAGCTCCTCCTGCGTGAGGTCGTGGACGACGTGGATGCCCTCCTCGGACTGCACGCCGAACCGGCGGGACAGGTCCAGCAGGGCGCGGGCGACCCGGCCCGGGACGTCCGAGAAGACGAGGTCGGACATCGCGTCGTTGGTCTTGCGCAGCCGGCGGGCGACAGCGCGCAGAAGCGCCGTGGCCACCTCGGGGCGGGCGTTCAGCCAGGGCTGGAGATCGCCGTGGCCGAGACCGAGCAGCTTGACCTCGGTCAGTGCGGAGGCCGTCGCGGTACGCGGGCCCGGGTCGAAGAGCGACAGCTCGCCGATGAGCTCGCCGGGGCCGACCACGGCCAGCATGTTCTCGCGGCCGTCCGGGGACGTGCGGTGGAGCTTGACCTTGCCTTCCGTGACCACGTACAGGCGGTCGCCGGGGTCCCCCTCGTGGAACAGTGAGTCGCCGCGCGCGAGGGTCACCTCACTCATGGAGGCGCGGAGCTCCGTGGCCTGCTCGTCATCGAGCGCCGCGAAGAGCGGGTTGCGCCGCAGAACGTCGTCCACGAGTTCTCTCCTTGTCGACCTGCTCAGGGGACCTGGATCCCCCTTGTATCAAGGCACCGTGGTGCCCATTTTGCCGGACGGTCCAAACAGTGTGATCTGTCACAAGGATGCAGCACAGGTGTCCCGGGGTACGCGGCAGGGGTCCAATTGGACGCCGATCTTCAGGGCCCGGGGCGGATGTCGGTGCCACGCCTTAGGCTGGCCGGGTGTCCAAATCGCCGGTGAGAGCACAGGCCGAGGGGGCTGCGCGGGTGGTTGTACGTCGCGATTCCGCTGTGGGCGAACAGAGCCCCGATGGCGGTAGGAAAACGGCGAAAGCGACAGAGAGGGCGGTGCCTTCAGGCAAGTCGACGCCGGCCAAGAAGGCTGCCGCCAAGAAGGCCGGGGCCGCGAGCAAGAAGGCGTCTGCGAAGAAGGCGGCAGCTGTGAAGAAGGCGCCTGCCGCCAAGAAGGTCACCGTCGCGCCCAAGAAGGCCACGGCCCGCGTCAAGGGCACCGCCCCCGCAAAGGCCGTCGTCCACCCGCCGGGTGACGAGTCGCGTACGGCCCTGGTCCGCCGGGCCCGCCGTATCAACCGCGAACTCGCCGAGGTCTACCCGTACGCCCACCCCGAGCTGGACTTCGACAATTCCTTCCAACTGGTCGTCGCCACGGTCCTGTCCGCCCAGACCACCGACCTGCGCGTCAACCAGACGACACCCGCCCTCTTCGCCAAGTACCCCACCCCCGAGGACCTGGCCGCCGCCAACCCGGAGGAGGTGGAGGAGATCCTCCGCCCGTGCGGCTTCTTCCGGGCCAAGACGAAGTCGGTCATAGGGCTGTCCAAGGCCCTGGTGGAAGACTTCGGCGGTGAGGTCCCGGGCCGGCTGGAGGACCTGGTCAAGCTGCCCGGCGTCGGCCGCAAGACCGCGTTCGTCGTGCTCGGCAACGCCTTCGGGCGGCCCGGCATCACCGTGGACACGCACTTCCAGCGCCTGGTGCGCCGCTGGCAGTGGACCGGCGAGACCGACCCGGACAAGATCGAGGCCGCCATCGGCGCGCTCTTCCCGAAGAGCGACTGGACGGACCTCTCGCACCACGTCATCTGGCACGGCCGCCGTATCTGCCACGCTCGCAAGCCCGCCTGCGGCGCCTGCCCGATCGCCCCGCTCTGCCCGGCGTTCGGCGAGGGCGAGACCGACCCGGAGAAGGCGAAGAAGCTGCTCAAGTACGAGAAGGGCGGCTTCCCCGGCCAGCGCCTGCGGCCCCCGCAGGCGTATCTGGAAGCGGGCGGCAGGCCGGCGCCGCCGCTGGGGGCCGGATGAGCTGCCCGAACGGGGGATCGCGGTCGTTCGCGGAACGATCTCGGCCCCGCCGTGCGTTGGAAGCGGCAGGACGACGGGGGTGGCGATGACGCGTGCGAGCGACACACAGGGCGGGCCTTTGACGCCGAGCAAGGAGGGTCTGCCCGCCTGGCTGGACCCGGTGGTGCACGCCGTGCGGACGGTCAGTCCGCGGCAGCTCAGCCGCTTCCTGCCGCCGGAGGACGGCGCCGGGCGCCAGTCCGCCGTGCTGATCCTGTTCGGGGAGGGCGAGCGCGGCCCCGAGCTGCTGCTCATGGAGCGCGCGAGCTCCCTGCGCTCGCATGCCGGCCAGCCCTCGTTCCCCGGCGGCGCCCTCGACCCGGAGGACGGCGATCCGCGGGGCGACGGCCCGCTGCGGGCCGCCCTGCGCGAGGCGGAGGAGGAGACCGGCCTCGACCCCTCAGGCGTCCAGCTCTTCGGCGTCCTGCCCAGGCTGTACATCCCGGTCAGCGGCTTCGTCGTCACCCCGGTGCTGGGCTGGTGGCGTGAACCGAGCCCGGTCGGGGTCGTCGATCCGAACGAGACCGCCAGGGTCTTCACCGTCCCCGTGGTGGATCTCACGGATCCCGCCAACCGCGCCACCGCCGTCCACCCCAGCGGCCACCGAGGTCCGGCATTTCTGGTCGAATCAGCCCTTGTATGGGGTTTCACGGCCGGAATCATCGACCGGCTGCTGCATTTCGCGGGCTGGGAGCGGCCCTGGGACCGCGAGAAGCAGGTCCCGCTCGACTGGCGCGCATGACAGGGTGGCCTCCGTGAACGTGCTGGACATCTTGTTGCTGGTCGCCGCCGTGTGGTTCGCGGTCGTCGGGTACCGCCAGGGATTCGTCGTCGGCATCCTGTCGGTGATCGGCTTCCTCGGCGGCGGTCTCGTCGCGGTCTACGTACTGCCCGTCATCTGGGACGCGCTCACGGACAACGCGGAGGTGAACACGACCGCCGCCGTCGTCGCGGTCGTCGTCGTCATCGTCTGCGCCTCCGTGGGCCAGGCCCTCACCACCCACCTCGGCAACAAGCTGCGCCGGCACATCACATGGTCCCCGGCCCGGGCCCTCGACGCCACCGGCGGTGCCCTGGTCAACGTCGTGGCGATGCTCCTGGTCGCCTGGCTGATCGGTTCGGCCCTCGCGGGCACCACCCTGCCGACGCTCGGCAAGGAGGTCCGCAACTCCAAGGTGCTGCTGGGCGTCTCGCAGGCGCTGCCGGAACAGGCCGCCACCTGGTTCGCCGACTTCTCCTCGGTCCTCGCGCAGAACGGCTTCCCGCAGGTCTTCAGCCCGTTCTCGAACGAGCCGATCACCGACGTCCAGCCGCCGGACCCCGCCCTGGCCGGCAGCCCCGTGGCGAACCGCGCCCAGCGCTCCATCGTCAAGGTCATGGGCACGGCCCCGAGCTGCGGCAAGGTCCTGGAGGGCACCGGCTTCGTCTTCGCCGGCCGCCGTGTGATGACCAACGCGCACGTGGTGGGCGGCGTCGACGAGCCGACCGTGCAGATAGGCGGCGAGGGCAGGAAGTACGACGCCACGGTCGTCCTCTACGACTGGCGGCGCGACATCGCCGTACTCGACGTGCCGGACCTCAAGGCGCCCGCTCTGCGGTTCACCACCGAGGACGCCGGCAGCGGGGACGGCGCGATCGTCGCGGGCTTCCCGGAGAACGGGGCGTACGACGTGCGGGCCGCGCGCGTGCGCGGCCGCATCACGGCCAACGGCCCAGACATCTACCACCGGGACACGGTCCGCCGTGACGTCTACTCCCTCTACGCGACCGTCCGCCAGGGCAACTCCGGCGGCCCGCTGCTCACCCCCGAAGGCAGGGTCTACGGCGTGGTCTTCGCCAAGTCCCTCGACGACGCCGAGACGGGGTACGCCCTGACCGTGGACGAGATCCAGGAGGACATCACCAAGGGGCGCACCGCCAACCAGCAGGTGGACAGCGACAGCTGCGCGCTCTAGGAGCGACCCTGCGGAGGGGTGGTCGGGGCGTCACTCGCGCGGGTGGCGCCTCAGTCGCGTGTGTGGCGCAGACGTACGGAGACCCAGCGGGCCCGGCGGCGGAGGATACGCGGGATCCCGACCCGGGGATCCGCGGTCACCATCTGCGGTGCGCCGCTTCGCTGGTGGGGGTTCGCACCGCCCGCCGAGCGGCGATTGCGGCTTGCGTCACTGTAGTCGTGCGTCCAGCCCATACCCCGACGTGTGCCCCCGCCCCATGGTCGATAACCGCTCCCGGGGCGCCCAATTGGCCTATGCGCCAGGCAATTGGCCGTTCGTAGGACAGGCGTTCACGTGCGGATACCGGGCGGGGTCAACCGGTCACCGATCGGGTTCGGGATCCTTCAGCCAGTTGATGAGCTCCGAGGAGAACGCGACCGGGTCCTCCTCGTGCGGGAAGTGGCCGAGACCGTCGAACAGGCGCCAGCGGTACGGGGCTTCGACGTACTCGCCGGATCCGGCCGCGCTGCGCGTGCGCATCACGGGGTCGAGCGAGCCGTGCAGATGGAGGGTGGGTACGCGCACGGGCCGCTTCATGCGCCGGTTGAACTGGATGCCGTCCGGACGGGCCAGGGAGCGCACCATCCAGCGGTACGGCTCGACCGCGCAGTGCGCCGCGGAGGGGATGCACATGGCGCGGCGGTAGGTCTCGAGGGCCTCGTCCTCCGGAGGCCGCGGCCCGGACCAGTCCTGGATCAGCTCGGCCACGAGCGCCCCATCGTCGGCGGTGAGCTGCCGCTCCGGGATCCAGGGCCGCTGGAACCCCCAGATGTGTGAACCGGCACGCGACTGCTTGACGTCTCGCAGCATGGCCGAGCGCCAGCGCCGCGGATGCGGCATGGACGCGACCGCCAGCCGCCGCACCAGCTTGGGGCGCATCGCGGCGGCCGTCCACGCGAGGTATCCGCCCAGGTCGTGGCCGACCAGCGCGGCGTCCGGCTCGCCGAGCGAGCGGATGACGCCGGTGACGTCGAGCGCGAGGTTGGCGGGGTCGTAACCGCGCGGCGTACGGTCGCTGCCCCCGACGCCCCGCAGGTCCATGGCGACGGCCCGGAAGCCCGCGTCGGCGAGCGCCACCAGCTGGTGCCGCCAGGTCCACCAGAATTGCGGGAAGCCGTGCAGCAGCAGGACCAGCGGCCCGTCGCCCAGCTCGGCGATGTGGAAGCGGGCGCCGTTGGCGGCGACGTCGCGGTGGCTCACCTTCCTCCCGCCGGGAAGGTCGAGGAGAACGGCCGAGGCCGGTTGTGCCGAAGGTGTGGCGGGGTCCGTCATGACGACGAGCGTGCCACAGCCTCGATGGCCTCGGGGACCCGGTCCTGCGGGAGCTCCGGACGCGGGTGCGGCTTGGCCTTCTGCAGGACGACCGCGGTCTCCTTCATCGAGGCGGCGACCTTCTGCGGACCCTTGCTCTTCTTGGCCTTCTTCGCGAAGACCACGCCGATCAGCGCGAGCACGACCGCGACCAGCACGTTCGCCGCGAAGGACAGCAGGAAGCAGATCGCGAGGTTCCAGTCGCTCCAGGTGCGGATGCCGTACGCCAGCGCGAAGTTCAGCATCGGCAGGGAGAACAGCAGCACCGCGCCGGCCATGGAGAAGGCACCGCCGCTGGTCGCGCCGCGCTTCACGTCTTGTTTGAGCTGCGCCTTCGCCAGCGCGATCTCGTCGTGCACCAGCGCCGACATTTCCGCCGTCGCCGAGGCGAACAGCTGGCCGATGCTGCGTTCGGCGCCGACCGGGCTGCCGTCGGGTGCGCTCATCGCGGTCTCTCCCTCTCCGTCTTTTTGTACCGTCTCGTCAGATCATGCCGGACCGTCGTGGTCCTCGCCTGCCCCGCCCGGTACTTCGGCAAGCTCGTGGCGCGCGGCTGCCTTCTCCTGGGCGATCCTGCGGTGTTCCGCGGCCTTGGCCTCGTAGCGGGCGGCCAGGCGCAGGTGGTACGCCGGGTCGTGCTCCTCGTAGACGTCCGGGATGCCGTCGAGGTCCTCGTCGCGCTCCTCGTCCTCCCACAGACGGCGGTACTTGGCGTTCCGTATCTTCAGCAGGACGGTCGCCAGTGTCGCGGCGATGAGCGAGCCCAGCAGCACGGCGGCCTTGACCTCGTTCGTCATCGTCTCGTCGCCGGCGAAGGCGAGTTCGCCGATGAGCAGCGAGACGGTGAAGCCGATGCCGGCGAGGCTCGCCACCGCGAACACGTCCCCCCAGGCGAGATCGTCGCTGAGCGAGGCCCTGGTGAAACGGGCCGTCAGCCAGGTCCCGCCGAAGATGCCGAGCGCCTTGCCGACGACCAGCCCGAGGACGACACCGAGGGTCTCCGGCGAACGGAACACGTCCGCGAGCGCTCCGCCGGAGACGGAGACACCCGCGCTGAACAGCGCGAAGAGTGGCACGACCAGGCCCGCCGACAGGGGGCGTACGAGGTGCTCGATGTGCTCGCCGGGGGAGTGGCTCTCGCCCTCCTCGCGGTGGCAGCGCAGCATCAGGCCCATGGCGACGCCGGCGACGGTGGCGTGGACGCCGCTGTTGTACATCAGCGCCCAGATCACGAGCGCGAGCGGCACGTACACGTACCAGCCGCGTACGCCCTTGCGCAGCAGCAGCCAGAAGACGGCCAGGCCCACCACGGCGCCGCCGAGCGCGGCGAAGTTCAGATCGGCGGTGAAGAAGACGGCGATGATCAGGATCGCGAAGAGGTCGTCGACGACGGCGAGCGTGAGCAGGAAGGCCCGCAGCGCGCTCGGCAGGGACGTGCCGATGACCGCGAGCACGGCGAGCGCGAAGGCGATGTCGGTGGCGGTGGGCACGGCCCACCCGGCCAGGGAGCCGCCGCCGGTGACGCTGGTGACGGTGTAGACGAGCGCCGGTACGGCCATGCCGCACAGGGCGGCGACGACCGGGAGCGCGGCGGCCTTGGGGTCGCGCAGGTCGCCCGCGACGAGTTCGCGCTTCAGTTCGATCCCGGCGACGAAGAAGAAGATCGCCAGCAGCCCGTCGGCGGCCCAGTGCGCGAGAGACAGGTCGAGGCCGAGCGAGGCGGGGCCCAGATGGAAGTGGGCGACGCTCCCGTAGCTGTCCCCCAGCGCCGGGATGTTCGCCCAGAGCAGCGCGGCGACCGCGGCGGCGAGCAGCAGCACACCGCCGACGGTCTCGGTGCGCAGCGCGTCCGCCACGTAGGTGCGCTCGGGCAGCGACAGTCGTCCGAGGACCTTGCGAGGGGTGGTGGAGCGGGGCGCGGTCACGGGGGAGACCTCCGGTCGGTGGGCAGGGCTGAACACATGCCGACCAGACTTCCCGGCGCACCATGAAGCAGTTGTTCTTCTCAGTCTAGGTAAAACGTATCGCCGAGCGCATCCGGCGATCTTCGCCGCGGGCGCAGAACGCAGAACGGATACCGAAAGGGCACCCGGCGTGTCGATCGCCGGGTGCCCTTCGTCTGCTCCGCTATGCGTGCGTCTTGATCAGTCCTCGCTGGGCGCGGCGGGCAGCTTGGACTGGATGAGGTCCATGACCGTGGAGTCGGTCAGCGTGGTCACGTCACCGAGCTGACGGTTCTCGGCGACGTCCCGCAGCAGACGGCGCATGATCTTGCCGGAGCGGGTCTTGGGCAGCTCGCCCACCGGCAGGACCCGCTTGGGCTTGGCGATCGGGCCGAGGGTGTTGCCGACGTGGTTGCGCAGCTCGGCGACCAGGTCCTCGGTCTCGGCGGCCGTACCCCGCAGGATCACGAACGCGACGATCGCCTGCCCGGTCGTCTCGTCCGCCGCGCCGACCACGGCCGCCTCGGCGACCGACGGGTGGGAGACGAGCGCGGACTCGACCTCGGTGGTGGAGATGTTGTGCCCGGAGACGAGCATGACGTCGTCGACCCGGCCGAGCAGCCAGATGTCGCCGTCGTCGTCCTTCTTGGCACCGTCGCCGGCGAAGTACTTGCCCTCGAAGCGCGACCAGTACGTGTCGATGAACCGCTGGTCGTCGCCCCAGATGGTGCGCAGCATCGACGGCCACGGCTCGGTGAGGACCAGGTAGCCGCCACCGCCGTCGGGCACCTCGCGCGCCTCGTCGTCGACGACCGTCGCGGCGATGCCGGGCAGCGGCGTCTGCGCGGAGCCGGGCTTCGTCGCGGTCACGCCCGGCAGCGGGGTGATCATCATCGAGCCGGTCTCGGTCTGCCACCAGGTGTCCACGATCGGGGTGCGGTCGCCGCCGATGTTCTTGCGGTACCAGATCCACGCCTCGGGGTTGATCGGCTCGCCCACCGAGCCCAGCACCCGCAGGCTGGACAGGTCGAACTTGGCGGGGATGTCGTCGCCCCACTTCATGAACGTACGGATCGCGGTCGGCGCGGTGTAGAGGATCGTCACGCCGTACTTCTGCACGATCTCCCAGAAGCGGCCCTGGTGCGGGGTGTCGGGCGTGCCCTCGTACATGACCTGCGTCGCGCCGTTGGCGAGCGGGCCGTAGACGATGTACGAGTGACCGGTGACCCAGCCGACGTCGGCGGTGCACCAGTACACGTCGGTCTCCGGCTTGAGGTCGAAGACGGCGTGGTGGGTGTAGGCGGTCTGCGTGAGGTAGCCGCCGGAGGTGTGCAGGATGCCCTTGGGCTTACCCGTGGTGCCCGAGGTGTACAGGATGAACAGCGGGTGCTCGGCGTTGAACGCCTGCGGGGCGTGCTCGGCGCTCTGCCGCTCCACGGCGTCGTGCCACCACACGTCGCGGCCCTCGGTGAAGGCGACCTCCTGGCCCGTGCGGCGCACGACCAGGACGTGCTCGACGATGCCCGCCTTCTCGACCGCCTCGTCCACGGCCGGCTTGAGCGCGGACGGCTTGCCGCGCCGGTAGCCGCCGTCGGAGGTGATGACCACGCGCGCGTCGGCGTCCTGGATGCGGGTGGCGAGCGCGTCCGAGGAGAAGCCGCCGAAGACGACCGAGTGGGCGGCGCCGATCCGGGCGCACGCCAGCATCGCGATCGCGGTCTCGGGGATCATCGGCATGTAGACGGCGACCCGGTCGCCGGCCTGAACTCCGAGCTCCAGCAGGGCGTTGGCGGCCTTGGAGACCTCGTCCTTGAGCTCGGCGTAGGTGATCGCGCGGCTGTCGCCGGGCTCTCCCTCGAAGTGGATGGCGACACGGTCGCCGAGCCCGGCCTCCACATGCCGGTCGACGCAGTTGTAGGCGACATTGAGCTCGCCGTCCTTGAACCACTTGGCGAACGGCGGGTTCGACCAGTCGAGGGTCTCGGTGGGCTCCTTGGCCCAGGTCAGCCGACGGGCCTGCTCGGCCCAGAAGCCGAGCCTGTCAGCCTTGGCCTGTTCATACGCCTCCGCGGTGACGTTGGCGTTGGCGGCCAGGTCGGCGGGGGGTGCGAACCTGCGCTCTTCCTTCAGCAGGTTGGCCAGGCTTTCGTTGCTCACGGCATCTGCCTTTCCCGGGGTGTCCGTTGTGTCCCAGGCCACAGCTCATCAGACCCGGGGGTGCGGTGACAAGGGCCGACCGCCGATTGGTTTAGACCTCTTGAGGAGGTCGGTTTCGGCGGCCGGGGTCATCCGTACCCACGGACGCCGACCAGGCAGGGTTCAGTCTCTGTAACGCCTCTCACAGTCCGGCCCAATTACAGGTGGAGCGCACCGAGAGAGGACCGGCGAGTGGACGGCATACGGGGCGGGCCCGCGGCGGCGGCCCACGACCCCCAGATCTTCGAAGAGTTCTACCGGCGCCACGTGGACGCCGTGATGTCTTTCGTGGCCCGGCGTGTCGCCGACGTCCACACGGCGGCGGACCTGACCGCCGAGGTCTTCCTCGCGGCGCTCGACTCCGCCCACACCGACCGCCCCCGGCCGGGGCGACGAGCGGGCCTGGCTGTACGGCATCGCCCGCAACATCGTCTCCTCCGCGGGCGGCGTACGGGGGTCGCCGCTCGCCTTCGCCCGACCTGCCCCGGGCAGGGGCTGTTGGGCGGCGCGGACCGCAGCTCGGCCGGCTGTCGTGGGGCGGGGCCCGGGCTCACGCCGGCTGTCGTGGGGCGGGGCCCGGGCTCACGCCGGCTGTCGTGGGGCGGGGCCCGGGCTCACGCCGGCTGTCGTGGGGCGGGGCCCGGGCTCACGCCGGCTGTCGTGGGGCGGGGCCCGGGCTCACGCCGGCTGTCGTGGGGCGGGGCCCGGGCTCACGCCGGCTGTCGTGGGGCGGGGCCCGGGCTCACGCCGGCTGGCCGTACGTGGTCGAACACCCGGTCCCCGTCCACCTCGGTGAGCAGATAGGCCTGGGCTTCGCCCACATGGAAGTACATGCCCTGGAGCTCCAGCTCGCCGTCCCGCAGGGCGCGGGCGACCGAGTCGTAGGCGCGCAGATGCTCCAGCTGCTGGACCACGTTGGTCAGGCAGAGCTGCTCGACCGCGCCCTCGGGCGCCCGTCCGGCGATTCTGCCCCCCGGCCGGCTGTCGTCGGTCACGCGCTCCAGACTGGGCCGACCGTGCCGCAGCCATCGCTCGAGCGGGGTCCGGGTGCCGCCGGGTTCGGAGCTGAGCAGCGCCTGCATGGCTCCGCACCCGGAGTGCCCGCACACCGTGATGGACCGCACCTTCAGCACGTCCACCGCGTACTCGATCGCCGCGGCCACCGAGTCGTCCCCGCTCTCCTCGCCGGGCAGCGGCACGAGGTTGCCCACGTTGCGCACCACGAAGAGGTCGCCGGGACCACTGGAAGTGATCATCGAGGTGACCAGCCGTGAGTCGGCGCAGGTCAGGAAGAGCTGCGATGGCCGCTGCCCCTCGCGCGCCAGCCGGGCCAGTTCACTGCGCACCAGGGGCGCGGTGTTGCGCTGGAACGCGCTGATGCCACGCGCCAGTTCGTGCCCGCTGGCTCCGCCGGAACCCGTCGGGTCCGGCTCGGGGCGGTCCGTCCCGCCCGGGTCGTGCCCGGAGTGGGCCGCGGACCGGGGGCGGTCGCACTGGTGGTTGCGCCAGGGTGTCCAGGGCCGGCAACGGCAGCCGGTGAAGGCCTGGGGCTCGGAGACGCGCGTGCCGGGATGCCGGCCGGCGATCTCCACGGTGCCGCCCTGCGCGGTGTGCGTCTTGTACCAGTCCTGCAATGTCTCGTACGCCGCGTGGTCCATGAACGAACCGTCCAGTTCGACGACGGTGTCCGCCCCATGGGGTACGAGATGCAGGACCCGGCTGAGCCGTGGCACGGCGAGGAACGTCAACTGTCCTCTGACGTGTACGTGATGGACTTTCTCCGTCACTTCGTGCGTGATGCGCGTGCGGGTCAGGCGGTGCAGGGCGACGCCGACGGCCATGGCGATGCCCAGTGCCACGCCCTCCAGGACGCCGAGGGATACGACGCCCAGGGTGGTGACGGCGTAGACCCACACTTCCCGGTGGCGCGTCACCGTGCGGATGTGGTTCAGGGACACCATCTGGATGCCGACGGCCATCACCAGGGCGGCGAGCGAGGCGAGCGGGATGAGCTCCAGGAGCGGGACCATCAGCAGCGCGGCGATCACTACGAGAACGCCGTGCAGCATCGTGGAGTTCCGGCTCACCGCGCCCGCGTGCACATTCGCCGAACTCCGCACGGCCACACCGGCGATGGGCAGCCCGCCGAGCGATCCGGAGACGATGTTGGCGGCGCCCTGTCCGAGCAGTTCGCGGTCGAGGCGGGAACGCCCGACGTGGGCGGACAGGCCCGGGCGGCCCGCCACCAGCTTGTCCACGGCGACCGCGCCGAGAAGCGACTGCACGCTGCACACCAGCGTGGTGGTGAGCACCGCGGCGACAAGGCCGAGCACGGGGCCCTCGGGCAGCCCGGCCAGGGCGTGGTTGCTCCAGGACGGCAGGTCGACCTTGGGCAGGCGCAGACCGGCGAGTGCGGCGACCGCGGTGGCTCCGGTCACGGCGACGAGCGCCGCCGGGATCTTGCGCAGCAGGCGTCCGGCCCGGCCGGGCAGTCTCGGCCAGAGCAGCAGCAGCGCGAGGGTCAGCGCGCTCACCGAGACGGCCGCCGGGTGCACGTGTGCCAGCTGGGCGGGCAGCGCACGGAGGTTGTCGGGGACGGAGCTCTGCGGTGTGCCACCGAGCACGATGTGCAGCTGGGCGACGGCGATGGTGACGCCGATCCCGGCCAGCATGCCGTGCACGATGGCGGGGCTGACGGCGAGGGCGCCACGGGCCACACGCAGGCAGCCCAGGCCGAGTTGGGCGAGGCCGGCGAGGACGGTGATGGCGCAGGTCGTTCGCCAGCCGTAGCGCAGGATGAGGTCGGCGGTGACGACGGTGAGTCCGGCGGCCGGCCCGCTCACCTGGAGCGGGGAGCCGCCGAGCCGTCCGGCGACGAGTCCGCCCACGGCGGCGGCGACGAGGCCGGCCTGGAGGGGAGCGCCGGTGGCGAGGGCGATGCCCAGGGACAGGGGCAGGGCGATCAGGAAGACCGCGATCGAGGCCGACACGTCGGCACCCGCGATCCGGAAGCGGCGGGGGCCGGTCGGCGGCGGACTGTGGGGCGGGTGGGTGCGCTCGGTCCGGTTCGGGTCGGCGGCGCGTGTGGGGACGCAGGCAGACATTGTTTCCCGTCTCCTCCGGGGCTGCGCGGTCGCGTAACTGGACTTTCCGCTCGGGGCGGGGTTCGGTCGCGGCCGTAGGTCACGGCGTAAATCGGCGGGATGAATCAACGCTCGGTAAACGGATCGTAATGCAGAGTAAAGGGCGGGCATAGACTTTACGGGCAAATGGGCGAATAAATCACCCCGACGAGTGAAGCGGCTATTTGATCGGCTTGTCGTACTAATTCCTTCTCGGTCCCGTGCGAATTTGGCGGCGCTGTCGGCACCCGAGAGAAGGAAGAAGGTGGGCGACACATGGCCGCCACTCACAGGATCGCCGCGGGCCGCGTGATCGCCGCGGTCTGCGCCGCATCGCTCGCCGGCTGCTCGACCGGCACGTCCCGGCACGCAGACCCCGACCCGCGGACGGCGAAGCCGGCCCCGGCACCGAAGAGCCCGGTCCGGCTGATCGGAGACGGCTCCACCGCCTACACCGGCGCCCAGCCCCACCTGCCCAGGCCCGAACGGCTGCGGCCCGGCCAGAAGCCCCCGCAGTTCGTCGTCTTCTCCTGGGACGGCGCGGGCGAGGACAGCCAGAAGCTGTTCTCCCACTTCCGCAAGGTCGCCAAGGCCAACGACGCGACGATGACGTACTTCCTGAGCGGCGTGTACATGCTGCCGGACGAGAAACGCGACCTCTACCGGCCGCCGCAGCACTCCCCGGGCCGCTCCGACATCGGCTTCAACGACCGCAGCGGCATCGCCGCCACCGCGGAGCAACTGCGCCTCGCGTGGCTGGAGGGCAACGAGATCGGCACGCACTTCAACGGCCACTTCTGCGGAAGCGGCGGCGGGGTCGGCGAGTGGTCGGTGGAGGACTGGAAGGACGAGATCGCCCAGGCCAAACACTTCGTGAGGACCTGGAAGACCAACACGGGCCTGCGCAACGCGTCCCCGCTGCCCTTCGACTACGAAAAGGAGCTCATCGGCGCCCGCACACCCTGCCTCGAAGGGCAGCGGAACTTCATGAAGGCGGCCCGCGAACTGGGCTTCCGCTACGACACCAGCGGTGTCAACGACCAGGTCTGGCCCAAGCGGAAGGAGGGCTTGTGGGACGTGTCCCTGCAGCTCGTGCCCTTCCCCGGGCACTCCTACGAGCAGCTCAGCATGGACTACAACTTCATGGTCAACCAGTCGGGCACCACCACTCAGGGTGACCGCGGCAAGTTCGGCCTCTGGGGCGACCAGATGCGCGACGGCCTGCTCAAGGGCTTCTACCGGGCGTACGACGGCAACCGTGCGCCCCTGATCATCGGCAACCACTTCGAGTCCTGGAACGGCGGCACCTATATGCGGGCCGTCGAGCAGGTCATCGAGGCGGTGTGCACCAAGCCGGAGGTGCGCTGTGTCTCGTTCCGCCGGCTGGTGGACTGGCTGGACGCCCAGGATCCGAAGACGCTGGAGAAGCTGCGCTCCCTGAAGGTCGGCGAGGCGCCGAAGCAGGGCTGGGCGTCCTTCCTCGCGGGTGGCCCCGCCCCTGCCCCGAAGGGCGTGCCAGGGGCGCCGGCGGCGAAGCGGTAGCGCAGTGAAGAAGGCCACTCCGCCGTGGTGAGGGCTCCCGGGGTGCGTAGGGTCGTACTCATGAGTACAGCAGGTGCGACCGCCGATCCCCTTGCGACCCTGGGGGCCCTGCCCGGTGTGGCCGAGTCCGTGGAGTCCGTGCGCAAGGCCGTGGACCGGGTCTACGGGCACCGGATCATGCGGCGGCGCAGCAACGCGGTCACCTCCGAGGCGGCCCTGCGCGGCGCCCGTGGCTCGGCGGCGCTGTCCGGCGCGGACTGGGCCCTGGAGGAGGTGCGCCGGCGTACGGACTTCAGCGGTGACGACGAGGCGCACACCGTGGGTGCCGCACTGCGGCTCACCGCGGAGGCGGGCCAGTTGCTGTCGATCTGGCGGCAGTCACCCCTGAGGGTGCTGGCCCGGCTGCACCTGGTCGCGGCCGCCGACCAGGCCGACCAGGTGGGACGGCCCCGGCAGGAGGGTGAGCCGGTCGACGAGCCGCTCGTCGCGCTGCCGCTGCCGAGCGCGGCTGAGACGCACGGCCGGCTGGAGGGGCTGGCCGGGCTCATCATCGCGGGCGGCACCGCCCCGGCGCTGGTGACGGCCGCCGTCGTGCACGGCGAACTCCTCGCGCTGCGCCCGTTCACGTCCCACAACGGCCTGGTCGCGCGCACGGCCGAGCGCATCGTCCTGATCGGCAGCGGCCTGGACCCGAAGTCGGTCTGCCCGGCCGAGGTCGGCCACGCCGAGCTGGGCCGCGGCGCCTACCTGGAAGCCCTCGACGGGTACGTCTCCGGTACGACGGAGGGCGTGGCCGCCTGGATCGCCCACTGTGGCAGGGCGGTCGAACTGGGGGCACGCGAATCGACGGCGGTGTGCGAGGCGCTGCAGCGCGGAGCGGCGTGAAACTCGTCCGGCCGGGCCGGAAAGTGATGCGGCGGTACGAGAAACTCGTACCGCCGCTGGCATGAGCATCGGGGTACCAAGCGTCCTCGATATATGCCCATCAGGTCGGGAACTTTGCCCGTCCCTGGTGCGGCTGGCCCGTATTCGACGGGTCGACGTCGCGTGGGTGCCCGGTGTTCATGCTCGGTCCGTGGGGCCACATGCGTATTTAAAGGTGATCCTCTCGGATGTCCTTGGTCTCGCGGGCCGTTGAGTCCTTTGTACTCCAGCCCCGCAGCAAGCGGAAGTCCAGGCTGTACTTCTTTACTTTTGGGTTCAAATAGGACTTGGGATCGTCCCGGGTCAGGCGACCGTCGCCCGGCGCCGGTTCGCGTACCAGACGAGACCCGCGGTGGCCGCCGCAGCGCCTATCGCGGCGACCGCGACGAGCGCCGGACGCGGCGGTACGGAGAACGCGGGAATGCGCTGCTTGAGCCGGACCGGGCGGTGGAAGTCCAGGATCGGCCAGCCGCGCGCGAGGGCCTCGCGGCGCAGCGCACGGTCCGGGTTCACGGCATGGGGGTTGCCGACGGACTCCAGCATCGGGACGTCGGTCGCCGAGTCGCTGTAGGCGTAGCAGCGGCTGAGGTCGTACCCCTCGGACGCGGCCAGCTCCCTGATGGCCTCGGCCTTGGTCGGGCCGTACGCGTAGTACTCCACCTCGCCGGTGAAGCAGCCGTCGTCGCCCACGACCATCCGGGTCGCCACCACGCGGTCCGCGCCGAGCAGTTCACCGATCGGCTCGACCACCTCCGCGCCCGACGTGGACACGATCACGACGTCGCGTCCCGCCGTGTGGTGCTCCTCGATGAGGGAGGCGGCCTCGTCGTAGATGATCGGGTCGATCAGATCGTGCAGCGTCTCGGCGACGATCTCCTTCACCTGCTGCACGTTCCAGCCGCGGCACAGCGCGGACAGGTAGGCGCGCATGCGCTCCATCTGGTCGTGGTCGGCGCCGCCGGCCAGGAAGACGAACTGGGCATATGCGGTGCGCAACACAGCCCTGCGGTTGATCAGACCGCCTTGGTAGAACGACTTGCTGAACGTGAGCGTGCTCGACTTCGCAATGACCGTCTTGTCCAGGTCAAAGAAGGCCGCTGTGCGGGGCAACGAGTGGTTTTCCACGCCCTTGAGCATAGGGGCAGCCCATTCGGCGTAAGGTGGGGCGCGTGGGTTTGCCTGAGAGGGCTCTCGGGTACACCATGGAAGTCACGGATCGTTCGCGACCGTGCTAACCCGGTCCGACTCCTCCCCCCCCGAGTCGGCCGTGGGGACGACCCCCGCTCTCCCCCCCGGCGGGGGTCGTCGCATGTCCGGGTGGGTTTTCTCCTTACTTCGCGCGGCCGGATCGCCGCTCTGATGCGGCACTGACGGCAGTGTTGTCATGCCCATGATTCATCACGTTGTGTAGTCGTCGGACTGCTCTGTGGAAGTCGCACAGAGGGCCTGCGGCGGTCACCGGTATGGGTGACGGCGATATTCACAACTGTCGAGACGTCCACAGTTATCCACCAAGATCCACACGATTTCCGGGATCACTGCACCGTGATTCCCATGCACCCCGCTCGCGGCGAGTTCATGGCCGGTTCCGATTGCCGGGAGGCGTTTGGCCGGTTTCTTCCGGCCGTTCATAGGGAGGCCGCCTGGTCGGTTCTTCCCACGTTCGGGGATCGCGGGGCCGCAGGGCCGCGCGAGGCAAGCAGTGAAGGGGGATGACCGTGGCCGGAGCCGTCACACACGATCCGCCACCGGCCGCCGGAGGGCGGCAGGGCGGACCACTGATCGTCACCGAGGACACCGAGCTCCTCGACGACCTGCTGCGCCTGTGCGCGGCGGCGGGCGCCACACCCGAGGTGCACCACGGGGTGCCGGAGCGCAGAGGCAGCTGGGAGGCGGCGCCGCTCGTCCTCGTGGGTGACGACGCCGCGCGGCGCGTACGCGGGGCCGCGCACAGAAGGGGCGTCGTCCTCGTCGGCCGGGACCAGGACGACTCAGGGGTATGGCGGCGGGCCGTCGAGATCGGCGCCGAGCACGTCCTGATGCTGCCCGACGGCGAGCAGTGGCTCGTCGACCGCATCGCCGACGTGGCCGAGGGCGTCGGCCGGCCCGCCCTCACCGTGGGCGTCATCGGCGGCCGGGGCGGGGCCGGAGCGTCCACGCTCGCGTGCGCGCTGGCCGTCACCTCCGCGCGGGAGGGGCTGCGCACGCTCCTCGTGGACGCCGATCCGCTGGGTGGCGGACTCGACGTACTCCTCGGAGGTGAGACGGCCGAAGGGCTGCGCTGGCCCGCGTTCGCCTCCTCCCGCGGGCGGGTCGGCGGTGGTGCCCTGGAGGAGTCGCTGCCCGAGCTGCACTCGCTGCGGGTGCTCAGCTGGGACCGTGGCGACCGGATCGCCGTCCCGCCCCAGGCGGTGCGCGCGGTGCTCGCGGCGGCCCGTCGCCGGGGCGGCACGGTCGTGGTCGACCTGCCACGCCGCATCGACGACGGAGTCGCCGAGGTGCTCACCCAACTGGACGTCGGCGTGCTGGTGGTGCCCGCGGAACTGCGGGCCGTCGCGGCCGCCGGGCGCGTGGCGTCCGCTGTCGGCATGGTCCTGCGCGATCTGCGGGTGGCGGTCCGCGGGCCGTATCCGCCGGGGCTCGACGACCGGGAGGTGGCCCGGCTGCTCGGACTGCCCCTGGCCGGCGAGGTGCCGGTCGAGCCGGGGCTGCTGCGCCCGGACGGGGGCACGGCACCACCTGGTGCCGCCCCGCGCGGACCGCTCGCCCGGTTCTGCAAGGGGTTCTGGGAGCGGGCGCTCGTCGAGGTGGGTGCCCCATGAGCGCGGTGACCGAAGCGGTGTCCGGACCCGAGGGCGCCGGGCTGCTCGACGGGGTGCGGCGGTGGCTGGCCGAGAGCGGGGCCGAGCCGACCCCCGCGCGAGTGGCCCAGGCCCTGCGGGAGCAGGGGCGGGTGCTCGGGGACGCCGAAGTCCTGGGTGCCGCCGCACAGTTGCGATCCGAACTGGTCGGCAGCGGGCCGCTGGAGCCGCTGCTCGCCGACCCGTCGGTGACGGACGTGCTGGTGTCGGCCCCTGACCGGGTCTGGGTGGACCGGGGCGGCGGACTGGAGCTGACGACGGTGCGCTTCGCGGACGCGGCGGCCGTACGACGACTCGCCCAGCGCCTCGCCGCCGTGGCCGGGCGCCGTCTGGACGACGCCCGCCCCTGGGCCGACGCCCGGCTGCCCGACGGGACCCGGCTGCACGCGGTGCTGCCACCGGTGGCCGTGGGCTGCGCCTGCCTGTCGCTGCGGGTCGTACGGCCGCGTGCCTTCACCCTCGGCGAGCTGGTCGCTGCGGGCACGGTGCCGCCGGGCGGGGACCGCGTGCTGCGCGCGCTGCTCGACGCACGGCTGTCCTTTCTGGTCAGCGGGGGCACGGGCTCGGGCAAGACGACGCTGCTGAGTGCGCTTCTGGGGCTGGTGGGACCGGACGAGCGGATCGTCCTCGCCGAGGACTCGGCGGAGCTGCGGCCGGATCATCCGCACGTGGTGCGGCTGGAGACCAGACCCGCCAACCAGGAGGGCGCGGGCCTCGTAACTCTCGAGGACCTGGTGCGCCAGGCACTGCGGATGCGGCCCGACCGGCTGGTGGTGGGCGAGGTGCGCGGACCCGAAGTGGTCCATCTGCTGGCCGCGTTGAACACCGGCCACGAGGGCGGGTGCGGAACCGTGCACGCCAATGCCGCCGCCGATGTACCGGCCCGGCTGGAGGCGCTCGGCACGGCCGCCGGGCTCGACCGGGCCGCGCTGCACAGCCAGGTGGCGGCGGCCCTCTCCGTGGTGCTGCACCTTGCACGCGACCGGGCCGGGCGGCGGCGGATCGCCGAGGTGCACGTGCTGGAGCGGGATCCGACGGGGCTGGTGCGGACGGTGCCCGCACTGCGGTGGGGAGCGGAGGCCTTCGTGCGCGAACGGGGGTGGGAGCGGCTGCGTGGGCTGCTGCGGAGCGAAGGCAGCGAAGGCAGCGAAGGCAGCTACGGCAGCGACGGGAGCGGAAGCGGGACGGGTGATGTCGGCCCAGCGTCGGTCACAGCGGTGGGCGAGTGATGACGGGGGCTCAGAGGGTCTGGCGATGGCAGGCACTGGGAGGGCCGAGTGATGACAGGGACTGAAGGGGTCGAGTGATGGCGGGGGTGGCTGAGATGTCGATGGGGGCGGCCGTGGCGTGCATGGGGGCGGCGGTCTGGCTGTTGGGGGAGCGGGACTCGGTGGCGGGTCGGGCGCGCTTGCTGCTCGCGGGCGGCGGAGCCGTCGGGAGTGGGCCGCCCGGGTGGTGGCAGGTGACAGGTGGGCTGCGAAGGGTCCGCGGGCGGTTGCGGGCCGAGTGGTGGTCACCGGTGGCCGGGCTGGTGCTGGCGGTGCTCGGGGCGTCGGTGCTGCCGGTCGTCCTGGGAGCGGCCGGGGTGCCGCTGTTGCGGCGGGTCCGGCTGGCCGGTCGGGCTGGGCGTGACCGGGAGAGTCGGGCGGAAGCGGTGATCGCGTTGTGCGGGGCGCTCGCCGGCGAGGTGCGGGCCGGACGTCAGCCGGGTGAGGCGCTGTTGCGCGCCGCGCGGGACTGCGGGGGGCCTGTGGACGCGCAGGCGACGGTTCTGGCGGCGGCGCGCTTCGGCGGCGACGTGCCGGGGGCGCTCGAGGCGGCGGCCCGGCAACCGGGGGGCGAGGGGCTGCGGGGGCTCGCGGCGTGCTGGCGGGTGGCCGTGGACCAGGGCGCGGGGCTCGCGGCCGGACTCGACCGGCTCGCCGCCGCCCTGCGGGCCGAGCGGGACCAACGCTCCGATCTACGCGCCCAGTTGGCTGGCGCCCGGGCCACGGCGGTGATGCTCGCCGGCTTGCCGGCCCTGGGGCTTCTCATCGGCACCGCCCTCGGCGCCGAGCCCCTCCATGTGCTGCTGCACACCCCGGCGGGCCTGGGCTGTCTGGTGGTCGGCGGGGTGCTGGAGGGCCTGGGGCTGTGGTGGGTGCTGCGGATCGTGCGGGACGCCGAGGAGGTGGCATGAGCGGGGAAGTTGTCCACAGGCTGGGGGTGGCGGTGGGGATCGTGCTGGCCCTCGGGTGGGCGGTGCGGTGGCTGACGGAGGCGCGGCGCCGCCGGAGGATGCGGCGACGGCTGGCCGAGCTGTCGTCCCGGAAGGCGACCGCTCCCGTCCCGCGCCTCGCCTTACGCCGGGCCGCGCGGACATGGCTGCCTCCTGCGGGTGTGGCGTGCGCCGGGTGGGCGCTGGTCGGAGGCCTCGTCGGTGCCGCCGTGGGACTGGCCGGTGCGGTGGGGATGTGGCGGTGGCGGCTTCGGCAGGAGGCGGTGGGTAAGGCCGCGCGGGCACCCGACCTCGCCGAGACGGCGCGGCAACTGCCCCTCGCGGCCGATCTGCTGGCGGCCTGCATCGCGGCGGGTGCCGGCCCGGTGATCGCGGCGCAGGCGGTGGGCGAGGCCCTGGGCGGCCCTGTGGGCCACGCCCTGGCGCGTGGCGCGGCGGAGGTCCGGCTGGGCGGCGAACCGGGCGCGGCCTGGCGGAGGCTGGCCGCCGTGCCGGGCGCCGGAGGCCTGGCCCGGCTGCTCGAAGGGGCCGGTGTGTCCGGACTGCCCGCCGCCGCACCGGTCGCACGGCTCGCCGCCGAGGCCCGAGCCGACTGGGGCCGCGCCGCGACGGCCAGGGCGCGCCGGGCGGGCGTCATGGTCAGCGCACCGGTCGGGCTGTGCTTCCTGCCCGCGTTCATCGCGGTCGGCGTACTGCCCGTGGTGATCGGGCTCGCGGGCGGGGTGCTCGGAGGGGGTGGTGGCTGACGCGGACAAGGGCCCGAGAGAAGCCGGCGACACGAGACAGAAGTTCGTATTTTTTACGGAGGTTGAGATGTATCAGGTGGTACGGGCACGGCTGCGTGCCCTGGTGTGCGGAATGCGTGCGGCGCGGAGGGACGCGGGGATGGTCACGTCCGAGTACGCGATGGGAATCGTCGCGGCGGTGGCGTTCGCGGTGGTGCTCTACAAGGTCGTCACCAGCGGCGCGGTCAGCGCGGAGTTGCAGAGCGTCGTGACGGAAGCCCTCAATGCGCGGATGTGAGCGGGGCTCGGACCGGGGGTTCGTCACGGCGGAGTCGGCTGTGGTGCTGCCCGTACTGGTGATGTTCGCGATGGCGTTGGTGGCGGGTCTGCTGGCCGTGGCCGCGCAGATCCAGTGCGTGGACGCGGCACGGACGGGCGCTCGCGCTGCGGCCCGCCAGGACCCGCCTGACGCGGTCGTGCGGCTGACCCGCGAGGCGGCGCCGCCCGGCGCGAAGGTGACCGTCAGCCGGGAAGGGGAACACGTCCGGGTGATCGTCGTGGCCGAACCGCCGGTGCTGCGCGGGCTGTCCTTCGCCGTGCGCGAGGAGGCCGTGGCGTCGGTGGAGGAGGCGGTGGGCACATGAGACGCCGGGGCATGACGCCCGCCGTCTCGGACCGGGGTTCCGCCACCGTCTGGAGCGTCGGGGCGATCGCCGTCCTGTGTGTGGTGTTCGGCGTCGTCCTCGCGCTGGGACAGGCCGTCGCCATCCGGCACCGAGCGGCGGGCGGTGCGGATCTCGCGGCGCTCGCGGCGGCGGACCACTGGGCCGAGGGCGGTACGGCGGCCTGCGCCCGGGCCGGCCGGGTGGCCCGGGCACAGGGCGTCCGGCTCGTGCGGTGCGAGATCGTCGGCGAGATCTCGGACGTGACTGCGGCGTCGGGACGCGGGCCGTTCACGGCGGAGGTCAGGGCGCGGGCGGGGCCTCCGACGGCTCCCCTGGAGCTCCCGTCGGCGGCGGGGAGGACGCGGGCCGGTTCTCCAGCGGCTCCTCCGGACCTCCGGTCGGCTGCCCGGCCGCCACGTTCTCCTCCGTCTCCTTCTCCTCGGGGGCGCCCTCCAGCAGCACCGTGAGCAGCCGCACCGCCCCCCTCTTGTGCAGCGGGTCGTTGCCGTTGCCGCACTTGGGGGACTGGATGCAGGACGGGCAGCCGGCGTCGCACTCGCAGGAGGAGATGGCCTGGCGGGTGGCGGTCAGCCAGGTGCGGGCGGTGTGGAAGGCGCGCTCCGCGAAGCCCGCGCCGCCGGGGTGGCCGTCGTAGACGAAGACCGTGGGCAGCAGCGTGTCGGGATGGAGCGGGATCGACACGCCGCCGATGTCCCAGCGGTCGCAGGTCGCGAAGAGGGGCAGCAGGCCGATCGACGCGTGCTCGGCGGCGTGCAGGGAGCCCCCGAGGATCTCCGGGTTGATCCGGGCCCGGTCCAGTTGGTCCTCGGTGACGGTCCACCACACGGCCCGGGTGCGGAGCGTACGAGGAGGGAGGTCGAGTTTCGTCTCGCCCAGCACTTCACCGGTGATGAGCCGTCTGCGGAGGAAGGAGACGACCTGGTTGGTGACCTCGACCGAGCCGTAGCAGAGGCGGCCGTCGCCCCAGGGGATCTCGGTGTCGGTCTCCAGGACGGAGATGGACGTCGTGTCGCGGGCGACCGTGGAGTACGGCGGGGCGGCCTCCTCGACGAGGGCGACGGAGTCCTCCATGTCCAGGGAGCGCACCAGGTAGGTGCGGCCCTGGTGGAGGTGGACCGCGCCTTCGTGCACCGTCGAGTGCGCGGCACCGGCGTCGACCGTGCCGAGCAGCCGGCCCGTGCCGGTCTCGACGACCTGGACCGGGCGTCCGCCCTCGCCACGGATGTCGGTCAGGTCGGCGGCGCGCTCGCGGCGGGTCCAGTGCCAGGCCTTGGTGCGGCGGCGCAGCAGCTTCGCGGCCTCCAGCTGCGGCAGGAGACCCTCGCAGGCCGGGCCGAACAGGTCGAGGTCCTCGTCCGTCAGGGGCAGCTCCGCAGCGGCCGCGCACAGGTGCGGGGCCAGCACATAGGGGTTGTCCGGGTCGAGGACCGTGGACTCGACGGGCTGGTCGAACAGGGCCTCCGGGTGGTGGACCAGGAAGGTGTCCAGCGGGTCGTCGCGGGCCACCAGGACGGCCAGCGCCCCCTGCCCGGACCGTCCGGCCCGGCCCGCCTGCTGCCACAGGGAGGCGCGGGTGCCCGGGTATCCGGCGATGACGACCGCGTCCAGGCCGGAGATGTCGATGCCGAGTTCGAGGGCGTTCGTCGCGGCGAGGCCCAGGAGTTCACCCGAATGGAGGGCGTGTTCGAGTGCGCGGCGTTCTTCCGGGAGATAGCCGCCCCGGTACGCCGCGACACGCCGGGCCAGCGACCGGTCGACCTCGGCCAGGCGCTCCTGGGAGATGACCGAGATCAGCTCGGCGCCGCGCCGGGAGCGCACGAAGGCGACCGAGCGCACGCCCTGCAGGGTGAGGTCGGTCAGCAGGTCGGCGGCCTCGGCGGTGGCCGTGCGGCGGACGGGGGCGCCCTTCTCGCCGTGCAGCTCGGTCAGCGGCGGCTCCCACAGGGCGAACACCAGTTCACCACGCGGGGAGGCGTCGTCGGCGACCTCCAGCACCGGCAGGCCGGTGAGGCGGCGGGCCGCCACCGAGGGCTCGGCGGCGGTTGCGGAGGCCAGCAGGAACACGGGCGAGGCGCCGTAGCGGGCGCACAGGCGGCGTAGCCGGCGCAGCACCTGGGCGACGTGCGAGCCGAACACGCCGCGGTAGGTGTGGCACTCGTCGATGACGACGTACTTCAGCGATTTCAGGAAGGAGGACCAGCGGGGGTGGGACGGAAGTATGCCGCGGTGCAGCATGTCCGGGTTGGTCAGGACGTAGTTGCCGTACTGGCGGATCCATTCGCGTTCCTCGAACGGAGTGTCGCCGTCGTAGACGGCCGCGCGCACCGAATGGCCCAGTGGATGTGAAAGTTCCTTCACCGAACGGCACTGGTCCGCCGCAAGGGCCTTGGTGGGGGCCAGGTAGAGGGTGGTCGCGCCGCGGCCGTTCGGGGCCTCGGCGCCCTCCAGAAGGGTGGACAGAACCGGCACGAGGTACGCCAGGGACTTGCCGGAGGCCGTGCCCGTGGCGACGACGACCGAGTGGCCGTCCAGCGCGTGCTCGGCCGCACGCGCCTGATGGGCCCAGGGGTGCTCGATGCCCGCGGCGTGCACGGCGGCGACGACTTCCGCGCGGATCCGGTCCGGCCAGACGGCATGCCGACCCTCGCGCGGGGGCAAGTGCTCCGTATGAGTAATGCGCGAAGCCCTGCTCGGACCGGACGCGAGCCGGTCCAGGACCACGCCCGGCGCGGGTCGGGAGGCGGGGTCCGTCGGGGTTCGATCGGATCGGTGATTCTTGGCCATCGGCACCGAGTGTGTCACTGGCGTGACGGACAATGGAGCCAAGGCGTCGTGCACGCCTGCCGGTAAGTGATTGAATGCCATCGCGGCTGGCGAAGCGTCCAAGGGCTGAAGCCGAGTGCCCCAAGGGCGACCGCTCGATAGCAAGGTGCTGGAGGATCCGTGGACCTGTCCCTGTCGACCGAGACCATGGGCGATCGCACGATCGTCAGGGTCGGTGGCGAAATCGACGTATATACCGCGCCCAAGCTGCGCGAGCAGTTGGTCGAGCTGGTGAACGACGGCAGTTTCCACCTTGTCGTCGACATGGAGGGCGTGGACTTCCTCGACTCCACCGGACTCGGCGTACTGGTCGGCGGCCTGAAGCGCGTGCGAGCCCATGAGGGCTCCCTGCGCCTGGTCTGCAACCAGGAGCGCATTCTGAAGATCTTCCGTATCACCGGCCTCACCAAGGTGTTCCCGATTCACACCTCGGTCGAGGAAGCGGTGGCGGCCACCGACTGACACCGGACCCGGGCCTCGCGCCCGGGCCGGCCGAAGCATGGCAGAGGTTCGGAAGAAGTGAAGACCGAGGGGGCCCGGGCTTTCGGCGGCCCGGAGCCTCCCGACAGCACGCCCGTAGTTGCGAGGGGGATGCATGGCCACCGTTGAGCTCCGCTTCAGCGCGCTGCCCGAGCACGTCAGGACCGCCCGGCTGGTGGCGGCAGCGGTGGCGCGCAGGGCCGGGGTGGACGAGGCCGTCCTCGACGAGGTCAGGCTCGCCGTCGGCGAGGCGTGTACCCGTGCCGTCGGGCTGCACCAGACCGTAGGGATCTCGGCACCTGTGAAGGTGCTGCTGATCGAGGAGGAGAAGCAGTTCTCCATCGAGGTCGGCGACGAGGCCCCGCACGCGGTCCCGGGCGAGCACGCGCCCGGCGCCGGTCCCGGCGACCCCGACGGCGAAGCCGACGAGGACGAGATGGGCCTCGCGGTCATCAGCGGACTCGTCGACGATGTCGAGGTCAGCGCGGGAGAGCACGGCGGATTGATCAAGATGACGTGGCCGACCACGCCGCCGCCGACGATTCTGGTCTGAGCCGGCCACGACGTACACCGTTCCAGACGAAGGGCCCCACCCGTGGGGCCCTTCGTCATGTGCGGCTGTCAGTGCTCGCCTTTACAGTAGTTCCTGTGCCGTTCACCGCGTGAATTCGTTCACGATCATTCGCGTGCTCCACGGACGCCTCGGAATGCTTTCAGGGCATTACCTCGGAAGTCCAATTCCGTTTATCGCGCTCTGTTTTGATCAGGTTCCGGTACCTACAATCCCGTCCACATCTTGAGCTCAGCCCAAGCGTCAAGGAGGACGAATGGCGGGGCTTTTCAACTCACCACAGTCGGGCCATCCCACAGACCTCGCAGCCGCCGTACTGACCGATGGCAACCGCGTCCTCATCGTGGTCATCGCGGTCGTCGCGCTGGCGGCACTTGCGGTCGCGGGGGTCCTGGTACGCCAGGTACTCGCGGCCGGCGAGGGCACCGACAGCATGAAGAAGATCGCGGCTGCGGTCCAGGAAGGCGCGAACGCCTATCTGGCACGGCAGCTTCGCACGCTCGGCGTATTCGCCGTGGTCGTGTTCTTCCTGCTCATGCTGCTGCCCGCGGACGACTGGAATCAGCGTGCCGGACGTTCGGTGTTCTTCCTGATCGGAGCGGCGTTCTCGGCGGCCACTGGCTATATCGGCATGTGGCTCGCCGTACGCAGCAATGTGCGTGTCGCCGCGGCGGCGCGTGAAGCCACACCGGCGGCAGGCGAGCCGGAAAAGGATCTGACCGCCGTCTCGCACAAAGCGATGAAGATCGCATTTCGCACGGGCGGCGTGGTCGGCATGTTCACGGTGGGCCTCGGCCTGCTGGGCGCCTCGTGCGTGGTGCTGGTGTACGCGGCCGACGCGCCGAAGGTGCTCGAGGGCTTCGGCCTCGGGGCCGCGCTCATCGCGATGTTCATGCGGGTCGGCGGCGGCATCTTCACCAAGGCCGCCGACGTCGGCGCCGACCTGGTCGGCAAGGTCGAACAGGGCATTCCGGAGGACGATCCGCGCAATGCCGCGACCATCGCCGACAACGTGGGCGACAACGTCGGCGACTGCGCGGGCATGGCGGCCGACCTCTTCGAGTCGTACGCCGTCACCCTGGTCGCCGCGCTAATCCTGGGCTCGGCGGCCTTCGGCGACGCCGGGCTCGGCTTCCCGCTGCTCGTGCCGGCGATCGGTGTGATCACCGCGATGATCGGAATCTTCGCGGTGGCGCCCCGGCGTGCCGACCGCAGCGGCATGAGCGCCATCAACCGCGGGTTCTTCATCTCCGCGGTGATCTCGCTCGTGCTGGTGGCGGTGGCCGTGTTCGTCTACCTGCCGGGGAAGTACTCGGAGCTGGACGGCGTCACCGACGCCGCGATCCTGGGCAAGGACGGCGATCCGCGGATCCTCGCGCTCATCGCGGTGGCCATCGGCATCGTGCTCGCCGCCCTGATCCAGCAACTGACCGGTTACTTCACCGAGACCACCCGCCGGCCCGTCAGGGACATTGGCAAGACCTCGCTCACGGGTCCGGCCACCGTCGTCCTCGCCGGTATTTCCGTCGGTCTCGAATCCGCCGTCTACACCGCCTTGTTGATCGGCCTCGGCGTGTACGGGGCGTTCCTGCTCGGCGGTACGTCGATCATGCTGGCGCTGTTCGCGGTGGCGCTGGCCGGCACCGGCCTGCTCACCACGGTCGGCGTGATCGTCGCGATGGACACCTTCGGGCCGGTCTCCGACAACGCGCAGGGCATCGCGGAGATGTCCGGTGACGTCGAGGGCGCGGGCGCGCAGGTGCTCACCAACCTGGACGCGGTCGGCAACACCACCAAGGCGATCACCAAGGGCATCGCGATCGCCACGGCCGTGCTCGCGGCGGCGGCGCTGTTCGGGTCGTACCGCGACGCGATCATCACCGGCGCGCGGGACGTGGGCGAGAAACTCAGCGGGGAAGGCGCCCCGATGAGCCTGATGATGGACATCTCGCAGCCCAACAACCTCGTGGGTCTCATCGCGGGTGCGGCGGTCGTCTTCCTCTTCTCGGGGCTGGCGATCAACGCCGTGTCGCGGTCGGCGGGTTCCGTGGTCTACGAGGTGCGGCGGCAGTTCCGCGAGAAGCCCGGGATCATGGACTACAGCGAGCAGCCGGAGTACGGCAAGGTCGTCGACATCTGCACCAGGGACGCGTTGCGCGAGCTCGCCACGCCCGGTCTGCTGGCCGTGCTGGCGCCGATCTTCATCGGGTTCACGCTCGGCGTCGGGCCGCTCGGCGCGTTCCTGGCGGGCGCGATCGGCGCGGGCACGCTGATGGCGGTGTTCCTGGCCAACTCCGGTGGCGCCTGGGACAACGCCAAGAAGCTCGTCGAGGACGGTCATCACGGAGGCAAGGGCAGTGAGGCCCACGCGGCGACCGTGATCGGCGACACCGTCGGCGACCCGTTCAAGGACACCGCCGGTCCCGCGATCAACCCGCTGCTCAAGGTCATGAACCTGGTGTCGCTGCTCATCGCGCCCGCGGTGATCAAGTTCTCCTACGGCCCGGACAAGAGCATCGGTATGCGGATCCTGATCGCGGCGCTCGCGTTCGCCGTGATCGCCGGGGCGGTCTACGTGTCAAAGCGGCGCGGCATCGCCGTAGGTGACGAAGACAACGCCGAACCGGAACCCAAGTCACCGGATCCGGCGGTGGTTTCGTAGGGAAGTCCGTCGAGCCCCAGCTCAAGGTGCGGGCGGGCGGCGCGCGTTGGCGCGTCGTCCGCCCGCACCGTGTGTCCGCACCACCACGTCGTGAGCCTTATCTCGCTTGGAGCAAAAGGTAACAAAAAGGTCTTAATGGGTGCTCGGCGTGGGGTTGCCGTGCATCTGGCGTGTATGTTCCGGGGCCGAGAGCCATGGAAGGGACCAAACCGGTGAACAAGAAGCTCGCGGCCGCACTGTCCGGCGGTGCGGTACTGGTACTGGCGCTGTCGGGCTGCGGCGGCGACGACAACGAGAAGCTGGACTCCTGGGCCAAGGACGTCTGCGACGCCGTACAGCCGCAGGCCAAGAAGATCGAGTCGGCCAATGCCTCGATCCAGAAGGAGACCTCGGACAACAGCACACCGGAGGACGTCCAGAAGACCGACGCACAGGCCTTCCAGGACATGTCCGACGCCTACAAGGCGATCGGGACCGCGGTGAACAAGGCCGGCGCGCCGGACGTCGAGAACGGCGAGAAGAAGCAGAAGGACGCGGTCACGGAGCTCAACACGATCTCCGCGTCGTACGCCTCGCTGAAGAAGCAGGTCGACGGGCTCGACACGAAGGACCAGGGCAAGTTCGCCGACGGTCTCAAGGACATCGCCACCGAGCTGGACAAGCTCAGCAAGAGCGGGAACGACGCGCTCAGGAATTTGGAGGAGGGCGAGGTCGGCCAGGCGATGGCCCGGCAGTCGAGCTGCAAGGCGGCGACGGGGCCGGCGTCGGCGACCTGAGGACATGTGGTGCCGGGGACCGCTGAGCCGGAGTGACCGCCGAGGCGAGCAGGGCAGGCGCACCCGATCCCCGGCACGGGCAGGTGCGCCGGCGGTGCCGGCGGCCACAATGGGGGCGTGAGTAACGCCAGCCAGTCACCCCTGTCCCCGCTGCCCGCCCCCGACCGCCCCGAGGTCGCCGCCCGGCTCCGGGACGCCCTGCTCGGAGCCTCCTTCACCGCCGACGGACTGCTCGAACTGCTCGGCGCCCCCGCGTACGCGGCGCTGGCCCGGAGCGAGACCGTGCCCGCACTCCGGGCGACCCGCGGGGACACTCCGCTGGAGATGCTCGTCCGGCTGTTCCTGCTCCAGCAACCCGTGCCGCACGCGCGCGTGGCGGACGTCCTGCCCGTCGACGCCTGCCTGGCGACCGGCTGGCTCAAGCACGCCGGCGCGGACGAGCTCGCCGCCACCGTGGACGTGCGGCCGTACGGCGGGCCCGGCGGCGAGGACTGGTTCATCGTGTCGGACCTGGGCTGCGCGGTCGGTGGCGCCGGCGGGATCGGCAGCCGCGACGAGGGAGTCGTCCTGGGCGTCGGCGGCGCCTCCACGACCCTCGCCGGCATCACCGTCCGTACGCCCGTCGGCGCCGCCCTCGACCTCGGCACCGGTTCCGGTATCCAGGCGCTGCACGCGGCCCGGCACGCCACACGCGTGACGGCCACCGACCTCAACCCGCGCGCGCTGCACATCACCGGTCTCACGCTGGCCCTGTCCGGCGCCCCGGCCGCCGATCTGCGCGAGGGCTCCCTCTTCACCCCGGTCCGGGACGACGAGACGTACGACCTGATCGTCTCGAACCCGCCGTTCGTGATCTCTCCCGGTGCCCGGCTCACCTACCGCGACGGCGGCATGGGCGGGGACGATCTGTGCCGCACGCTCGTTCAGGAGGCTGGGGAGCGGCTGAACGAGGGCGGTTTCGCGCAGTTCCTCGCCAACTGGCAGCACGTGGAAGGGGAGGACTGGCAGGACCGGCTCAGGTCCTGGGTGCCCCGGGGCTGCGACGCGTGGATCGTGCAGCGCGAGGTGCAGGACGTCAACCAGTACGCCGAGCTGTGGCTGCGGGACGCGGGCGACCACGAGGGCGACGCGGCGCGGTACCAGGCGCGGTACGACGCATGGCTCGACGAGTTCGAGGCGCGCAAGGTGAAGGCCGTCGGGTTCGGCTGGATCACCCTGCGCAGGACGGGCGCCGCCGTGCCCTCCCTCACGGTGGAGGAATGGCCGCATCCGGTCGAGCAGCCGCTCGGGGACACCATCAGGGCCCACTTCGACCGGATCGACCACCTGCGCGGCCACGACGACGCCGCCCTGCTCGAAGGGCGCTTCCGGCTCGCCGCCGAGGTCGTGCAGGAACAGGTCGGGCTGCCCGGCGCCGAGGACCCCGAGCACGTCGTGCTGCGCCAGAACCGCGGCATGCGCCGGGCGACCCGGGTGGACACGGTCGGCGCGGGCTTCGCGGGCGTCTGCGACGGCACGATGAGTGCCGGCCGCATCCTCGACGCCATCGCCCAGCTGATCGGCGAGGACCCGGTGCTGTTGCGCGACCGCACACCGGCACAGATCCGGCTGCTCGTGGAGCAGGGGTTCCTGGATCCGGTCCGCTGAGGGAGCCCGGCGAGGCGGCGCCGGGCGAGGCGGGGCCGGGCGAGGCGGGGCCTGAGGGGCCCGGCGAAGAGGCCCGCCAATAAATTTCGAGTCGATTTGAACACCTCGTCCCGCACGGGTCCCGAGGGGCCGGTCCTCCCAAATCCACAGCCGCGTCGCCCCGGCGTTCACCTACGGTTCGCCTGCCCGCCGCCCACGCGTGTCAGCCTCCCGGGGCTGGAGAGTCGCGGACCGGGGAAAAGGGGCACGGGGGCCATGGAGAGCGAACCGGCGATCTTCGCGGGAGCGGTGTTCTCCCTGTTCGGAGGCGGACTGCTGGCGTGGACCGTGACGCGCGTACGCCGGCACCTGCCCGTCGCCGAAGGTGTGAGGCCCGTCGCATCGGCGACCCTCGCGAGCGTCGTCGCGGTGCTCGCCCTGACGGTCGGAACATGGTGCTTCACCCGCCTCTGAAGCCCGTATCGGCGTCGCGCCCGCCGGTAATCAAGAGATCGCGCTCCGCATAGGGCCGGGCCTGGTCCGGGCACTCCGGGCGGCAGGAATGGTGGTAGTCGGGTTACCGTTCGAGTGGCCGTTGCGGGCTTTTCCCGTTTGACACGGGGGCGGGCTGTACCGTCACACTCCGCAGCGTCACCACGACCCAGCCCCGGGCAAGCGACTCCGGGGAGGCCCCAGCGTCGACCGGAGAGAAGAGCGAAGTTGTCCCCGACCAGCGAGACCGCAGAGGGCGGCCGCCGACTCGTCATCGTCGAGTCGCCTGCCAAGGCGAAGACGATCAAGGGCTATCTCGGGCCCGGATACATCGTCGAGGCGAGCGTCGGGCACATCCGCGACCTTCCCAACGGCGCCGCCGAGGTGCCCGAGAAGTACACCGGCGAGGTCCGCCGCCTCGGTGTGGACGTCGAACACGACTTCCAGCCGATCTATGTGGTCAACGCCGACAAGAAGGCACAGGTCAAGAAGCTCAAGGACCTGCTGAAGGAGTCCGACGAACTCTTCCTCGCCACCGATGAGGACCGCGAGGGCGAGGCCATCGCCTGGCACCTCCAGGAGGTGCTGAAGCCCAAGGTCCCGGTCAAGCGGATGGTCTTCCACGAGATCACCAAGGCCGCGATCCAGGCCGCCGTGGCCAACCCGCGCCAGCTCAACCAGAAGCTCGTCGACGCCCAGGAGACCCGCCGCATCCTCGACCGCCTCTACGGCTACGAGGTCTCGCCGGTCCTGTGGAAGAAGGTCATGCCGCGGCTGTCCGCGGGCCGTGTCCAGTCGGTCGCCACCCGGCTCGTCGTCGAGCGGGAACGCGAGCGCATCGCCTTCCGTTCGGCTGAGTACTGGGACCTGACGGGCACCTTCGCGACCGGCCGCGCCGGAGACTCGTCGGACCCGTCGTCGCTGGTCGCGCGCCTCCAGACCGTCGACGGCAGGCGGGTCGCGCAGGGCCGCGACTTCGACTCCCTGGGACAGCTGAAGAGCGCGAGCACCCTCCACCTCGACGAGGCGAACGCCCGCGCCCTGGCCGCCGCCCTGGAGAACACGCAGTTCTCGGTGCGGTCCGTCGAGTCCAAGCCCTACCGCCGCTCGCCGTACGCCCCGTTCCGTACGACGACGCTGCAGCAGGAGGCCAGCCGCAAGCTCGGCTTCGGCGCGAAGGCGACGATGCAGGTCGCGCAGAAGCTGTACGAGAACGGCTACATCACGTACATGCGTACGGACTCCACGACCCTGAGCGACACGGCGGTCGCCGCCGCCCGCGCCCAGGTCACGCAGCTGTACGGCGCCGACTACCTGCCGCCGCAGCCGAGGACGTACGCCGGGAAGGTCAAGAACGCGCAGGAGGCCCACGAGGCGATCCGCCCCTCGGGTGATCGTTTCCGCACTCCCGCCGAGACCGGACTGACCGGCGACCAGTTCAAGCTCTACGAGCTGATCTGGAAGCGGACCGTCGCCTCCCAGATGAAGGACGCGACCGGCAACAGCGTCACGGTGAAGATCGGCGGCGCGGCGGCCGACGGCCGGGACGTCGAGTTCAGCGCGTCCGGCAAGACGATCACCTTCCACGGCTTCCTGAAGGCCTACGTCGAAGGCGCCGACGACCCGAACGCCGAGCTCGACGACCGTGAGCGCCGGCTGCCCCAGGTCTCCGAGGGCGACGCCCTGAGCGCCGAGGAGATCACGGTCGACGGGCACGCCACCAAGCCCCCGGCCCGCTACACCGAGGCCTCCCTGGTCAAGGAGCTGGAAGAGCGCGAGATCGGCCGCCCGTCGACGTACGCGTCGATCATCGGCACGATCCTCGACCGCGGGTACGTCTTCAAGAAGGGCACGGCCCTGGTGCCGTCCTTCCTGTCCTTCGCCGTGGTCAACCTCCTGGAGAAGCACTTCGGGCGGCTCGTCGACTACGGCTTCACCGCCAAGATGGAGGACGACCTCGACCGCATCGCCCGCGGTGAGGCGCAGTCCGTGCCGTGGCTGAAGCGGTTCTACTTCGGTGAGGGCACAGGCGAAGGCGGTGCCGCCGACGCCGGCAACGGCGACGGGGACCACCTCGGCGGCCTCAAGGAGCTGGTGACCGACCTGGGCGCGATCGACGCGCGCGAGGTGTCGTCGTTCCCCGTGGGCAACGGCATCGTGCTGCGGGTCGGCCGCTACGGGCCGTACATCGAGCGCGGCGAGAAGGACACCGAGCAGCACCAGCGCGCCGACATCCCGGACGACATGGCGCCGGACGAGCTCTCGGTCGACCTCGCGGAGGAACTGCTCGCCAAGCCGAGCGGTGACTACGAACTGGGCCCCGACCCGGCCACCGGCCACACGATCGTCGCCAAGGACGGCCGCTACGGCCCGTACGTGACGGAGATCCTCCCCGAGGGCACCCCGAAGACGGGCAAGAACGCGGTCAAGCCGCGTACGGCCTCCCTCTTCAAGACGATGTCCCTGGACACGGTGACTCTCGACGACGCCCTCAAGCTGATGTCGCTGCCGCGCGTCGTCGGCGCCGACGCCGAGGGCCAGGAGATCACCGCGCAGAACGGCCGCTACGGCCCGTATCTGAAGAAGGGCACGGACTCGCGCTCCCTCCAGGCCGAGGAGCAGCTCTTCACGATCACGCTGGAGGAGGCGCTGGCGATCTACGCCCAGCCGAAGCAGCGTGGCCGGGCGGCCGCCAAGCCGCCGCTGAAGGAACTGGGCGAGGACCCGGTCAGCGGCAAGCCGGTCGTCGTCAAGGACGGCCGCTTCGGCCCGTACGTCACCGACGGCGAGACCAACGCGACCCTGCGCTCCGGCGACAGCGTCGAGGAGATCACCCAGGAGCGCGGTTTCGAGCTCCTCGCTGAGAAGCGTGCGAAGGGGCCGGCGAAGAAGACCGCGAAGAAGGCGGCCAAGAAGGCCCCGGCGAAGAAGGCGACGGCCAAGAAGACCGCGGCGAAGAAGACCACGACCGCGAAGAAGGCGACGGCCAAGAAGACCACCACGGCGAAGAAGACGGCGGCCAAGACGGCGACTGCCTCGAAGCCGGCGGAGGACTGAGGCCCGGTCAGGACCCGTTGAGGACCTGTTCGATACCCGGGCCGCCCAGGCCCGGGTCTTCGCCCAGGGTTCGGAAAGCGAACGCCCCGGCAACACTTCGGTGTCGGGGCGTGCGCATGCCAGACGGGGCCCTCCAGGGTGTCGGTGGCTCCCGATAGGCTGAATGCATGACGCGAGCCGAGCACCCCACGGCCTCTCCGCCGGCCCCCGACGATGCCCTGGTCGCGGACTCCCGCGAGCGCGCCGTCCGCGCCCTGCTGCGCCGTCCGCAGTTGAAGCGGCTCTGGAGCGCACAGCTCGTGGGCGGCGTGGGCGACACCCTGGCCCTTCTCGTGCTGGTCCTGCTCACCCTCCAGGCGGCTGTCGCCGAGGGTGCGTTCGGGGGCGGCTACCGAGGCGTGGCGTTCGCAGTGGCGACCGTTTTCGCGGTACGCATCCTCGCGACGCTGCTCTTCGGCGCCGTGCTCCTCGGTCCGCTCACGGCGCTCACCTCCCAGGACGGCCCGCTCGACCGCCGCTGGACCATGGTCGGCGCGGACGGGCTGCGCGCCGCGCTGCTCATCGTCGCGCCGCTGTGGATCGACTGGATGCCCGAGGACGCGCTGGCCATGCTCCTCGTCACGGCCTTCGTGACCGGAGTCGCCGAGCGCTTGTGGACGGTGTGCCGCGAGAGCGCGGCCCCCGCGCTGCTGCCCGCACCGCCGCCGGAAGGCGCCACGGTCCGGCCGCTGCCCGACCACCTGGACGCCCTGCGCCGGCTCTCGCTGCGCACCGGATTCGTCGCGATCCCGCTCGCGGCCGTCGCGCTCGTCGTCGCGGCCCTGTTCAACAACCTGCTGGGCGTCGGCATCGACTGGTTCGGCCAGCACCAGGCGGCCCTCGCCTCGTACGTGGCGGCCGGGATGTTCGCCGCGTCCCTCTCCGTGCTGACCTTCCTCGAGCTGCCCGCCACGCGCACCCCGCGCGCGCGGTCGCCGCTCGAGGGGCTGCGCCGCCCGAAGACCACGACCGGCCCCGACAAGGGCCGCACCGGCGCGATGCCGCTGCTGGTGCTGGCCTGCGCGGCCGTCGCCGCCGCGGTGTCCGCCGCCGTCGCCGTGGTCGTGCTGCACGCCAAGGACCTGGGCGGCGGCCCGGTGCTGTACGGCCTGTTCGTGGGCGTGCTCACCGGCGGTGTCGTCGTCGGCATCCGTACGGCGCCCGCCCTGCTGCCCGCACTGTCGCGCCGTCGGCTGCTCGCGCTGGTGATCGCCTTCACCGGTGTCGCGCTGCTGGCCGCCGGGCTGGTCCCGGACGTCACCACCGTGCTGCTGATCCTCGCCCTGGCCGGTATCGGCGCGGGCATGGCCGCCAACATCGGGCACACGCTGCTCGACCAGGAGACCGAGGAGTACCGGCGGCCCCGTACGACGGAGCACCTGCACGCGGTCGTCCGGGTCTGCGTGGCGCTCGGCGCGGTGATCGCCCCGCTGGTGGCGGCGGGGATCGGGCCGCACCGGCTGGAGAGCGGCAAGTTCGTCTTCGCGCACGGCGGCGCGGCCTTCACGCTGATGCTCGCCGGCGCCCTGCTGCTGCCGGTCGCCGCGCTGGTGCTGGCCAAGGTCGACGACCGTTCCGGCGTGCCGCTGCGGCAGGACCTGCGGGACGCGTTCCTCCGCGGCGACGACCCGGATCAGGCGCCCGCGAGCACCGGTTTCTTCATCGCCCTGGAGGGCGGCGACGGGGCCGGCAAGTCCACGCAGGCCGAGGCGCTCGCCGAGTGGATCCGCGGCAAGGGCCACGAGGTCGTGCTGACGCGCGAGCCGGGGGCGACGCCGGTGGGCAAGCGGCTGCGGTCGATCCTGCTGGACGTGTCCAGCGAGGGCCTGTCGCACCGCGCGGAGGCGCTGCTGTACGCGGCCGACCGGGCCGAGCACATCGACACCGTCGTACGGCCCGCCCTGGAGCGCGGCGCGGTCGTCATCTCCGACCGGTACATCGACTCGTCCGTGGCCTACCAGGGAGCGGGCCGCGACCTGTCGCCGACCGAGATCGCCCGGATCAACCGCTGGGCCACGAACGGGCTCGTGCCGCATCTGACCGTCCTGCTGGACGTCGCGCCCGAGACCGCGCGCGAGCGGTTCACCGAGGCGCCCGACCGGCTGGAGTCGGAGCCCGCCGAGTTCCACGCGCGCGTGCGCTCCGGTTTCCTGACCCTGGCCGCGGCCGACGCCGGGCGGTACCTGGTGGTGGACGCCGGCCAGGAGCCCGAGGCCGTCACGACCGTCATCCGGCACCGGCTCGACCAGGTGCTGCCGCTGTCCGAGGCCGAGATCAAGGCCCAGGAGGAGGCGCGGAAGAAGGCCGAGGAGGAGGCCCGCCGCAAGGCCGAGGAAGAGGCCGCCCGCAAGGCCGAGGAGGAGCGCCTGGAGCGTGAGCGCCAGGAGCAGCTGGCCCGCCTGCGTGCCGAGGAGGAGGAGCGCAAGCGGCGCGAGCTCGAGGAGGCGCAGCGGCGCGAGGCCGAACGGCAGGCGGAGGAGGCCCGGCGACGGGCCGAGGAAGCGCAGAAGAAGGCTGAGGAGGAGCGGGCGCGGCTCCTCGCGGAGGAGAAGGCCCGGGCCGAGGAAGAGGCCCGCCGCAAGGCCGAGGAGGATCGGCGCCGTAAGCAGGCCGAGGAAGAGGCCCGGCTGCGTGCCGAGGCCGAGGCACTCCGGCTGGAGAAGCAGCGCAAGGCCGAGGACGCGCTGCTGCGGGCCGAGGAGGCGCGACGCCTGGCGGAGGCGGCGGCCGCGGCCGCGGAGGCGGGACCGAAGAGTTCTGGCCCGGGGGCCGGCCGGGGTTCCGCTCCGCGGGGTGCGTCCCGGGCGCCGGCCGCTCAGGACGCGGCGACCGTGCCGGCGCCCGTGGTGACACCGGAGAACGCCCCGGGCGGCTCGGGCTCCGGCTCCGTGGACGAGACGACCGTGCTGCGCCGGGTGCGGGACGACAAGGCCGGCGACAAGGCCTCAGGCCGGGGCCGGACCTCCGGTGGAGCCGACGCCGAGGTGACGGCCGAGCTGCCGAAGCCGCCGGTGCCGCCGGGGGCGGGCGAGGAGACCGAGGTGCTGCCTCCGGTTCGCCCCGGGGCCGAGGACACGCCTTCCTGGGCAGGGGACGAGACGGCCGTGCTGCCTCCGGTCCGGCCGGGGGACGCCGAGGAGACGGCCGTGCTGCCGCCCGTACGCGGCGACGAACCGGCGGACCGGCTGCCGCCCGGGTACTTCCGGGACGACTCCCCGGACACCCGCCCCGACGGCACCGAGGACCGTACGCGTGAGATGCCCCAGGTCGACGCCGAGGGCGGGCCGCGCCGCCGCCGGTCCGACTGGGCCGAGGAGACGCCGCTGGACGACCTGCCCTCACTGGCGGACGAGCTGCTCGGACCGCACGAGGACGAGCCGGACGAGGGCCGTGGGCGCCGGGGGAGGGGCCGCGGCCGCTGAGGCCCTGCCCGGCAGGCGGTTCCGGAAGATCACCCGGCCCCGGCCCTCTGAGGGCCGGGGCCGGATTGTCAGTGGTCGCCCCCACAATGGATCTCGCAGCGGCAGTACGGTCCGCACACGCGGACGTGACGGAAGGGCGGCGTGACCCATGACCGTGTGGGACGACCTCGTCGGGCAGGAGAGGGTGAGCGCGCAGCTGGACGCTGCCGCCCGGGACGCCGACGCCCTGGTCACCGCGGCCGCGGCCGACACCCCTCCGCCCGAGGCGTCGAAGATGACCCACGCGTGGCTGTTCACGGGGCCGCCCGGAGCCGGGCGGAACCAGGCGGCGCGGGCCTTCGCGGCGGCGCTGCAGTGCGTGAGCCCCGACCGGGCCCTCGGCGGCTCCCCGGGCTGTGGCTTCTGCGACGGATGTCACACGGCACTGGTGGGCACCCACGCCGACGTCACCACCGTGGCCGCGGTCGGCTCGCAGATCCTCGCCGACGACATGCGCGACACCGTCCGCAAGTCGTTCACCTCGCCGGCGACCGGCCGCTGGCAGATCATCCTCGTCGAGGACGCCGAGCGGCTGAACGAGAAGTCGGCCAACGCCGTCCTCAAGGCCGTGGAGGAGCCCGCCCCCCGCACGGTCTGGCTGCTGTGCGCCCCCTCCATCGAGGACGTCCTGCCGACCATCCGCTCCCGCTGCCGCCACCTGAACCTGAGCACGCCGTCGGTCGACGCCGTCGCCGACATGCTCGTACGACGCGAGGGCGTCGAGCCGGCCGCCGCCGCCGCGGCGGCCCGCGCGACCCAGGGCCACGTCGACCGGGCCCGCCGCCTGGCCACCGACCCGGCCGCGCGCGAACGCCGTGCCGCCGTGCTGAGGATGCCGCTGCGCGTGGAGGAGGTCGGCGGCGCGCTCAAGGCCGCCCAGGAACTGGTCGACGCGGCCGCCGAGGACGCCAAGCAGCTCGCCGAGGAGATGGACACCAAGGAGACCGAGGAGCTGAAGGCCGCTCTCGGCGCGGCCCAGGGAGGCCGGATGCCGCGTGGCACGGCCGGTGTGATCAAGGACCTGGAGGACAAGCAGAAGCGCCGCAGAACGCGCACGCAGCGCGACAGCCTCGACCTCGCCCTGACCGACCTCACGGCCTTCTACCGCGATGTCCTCGCCCTCCAGCTCGGCTCCCGTGTGGCCATCGCCAACGCGGACGCCGAGGAAGCCCTGGAGCGCCTGGCCCGCGGCAGCTCCCCGGAGTCCACGCTCCGCCGCATCGAGGCGATCGCCGGCTGCCGCGACGCGCTCGACCGCAACGTGGCGCCGCTGCTCGCCGTGGAGGCGATGACGATGGCCCTCAGAGCGGGCTGACACCCGGTGCGGCCGGGGGACGTGGGATTGACGTTGTAACTCGTACGAGGCACGACACGCACGCACGGCACTCATTCCATCGCGCAGAGTTACGCTCGCTGGATGCACACAAGGCGTACCCCCCGCTCCGCCTCCACCCCCGCTCCCCGCCGCGCGGGTTCCGGCGGCGCCCACCGCAGGGCCCGTGGCGGAGCCAGGACCGCTGTCGGCCTCCTCGCCACGGCCGCGCTGCTCGTCTCCGCCTGCTCCTCGGGGAGCCCGACGACGTCCGCGGCCTCGGCGGCGGCAAAGCCGGCGGCACTGGCCGCGCTGCCGAAGTCCGTCCCCGCGGCGCTCACGTCGTACTACGCGCAGAAGCCGGCCTGGCGCGGCTGCGGCGTCCCCGGCTTCGAGTGCGCCACCGTCAAGGCGCCGCTGGACTACGCCAGGCCGACCGCCGGTGACGTCCGGCTCGCCGTCGCCCGCAAGAAGGCCACGGGCAAGCGGCTGGGCTCGCTGCTCGTGAACCCCGGCGGGCCGGGCGGTTCGGCGATCGGCTACATGGAGTCGTACGCCGGCATCGGTTATCCGGCGGAGGTCCGTGCCCGCTACGACATGGTGGCGGTCGACCCGCGCGGCGTGGCCCGCAGCGAGCCCGTCGAGTGCCTGGACGGGCCGGACATGGACACATACACGCAGACGGACATCACACCCGACGACAGGAAGGAGGACGACGGGCTGGTCGCGGCGTACCGGACGTTCGCCGAGGGCTGCGGCGCGGACGCGCCCAGGCTGCTGCGCCACGTGTCCACCGTGGAGGCGGCCCGGGACATGGACATCGTGCGGGCGGCGCTCGGCGACAAGAAGCTGAACTACGTCGGCGCCTCCTACGGGACGTTCCTCGGGGCGACGTACGCCGGGCTCTTCCCGGACCGGGCGGGCCGGCTGGTGCTGGACGGCGCGATGGACCCGTCGCTGCCCGCGCGGCGGCTGAACCTGGAACAGACGGCGGGCTTCGACACGGCGTTCCGCTCGTTCGCGCGGGACTGCGTGCGGCAGACCGACTGCCCGCTGGGCGGCGCGGGCACCTCGCCCGAGCGGGTGGGCAAGAACCTGAAGGCGTTCTTCGAGGAACTGGACGCCCGGTCCATCCCCACCGGCGACCCCGACGGCCGCCGTCTCACGGAGTCGCTCGCCACGACCGGTGTGATCGCGGCCATGTACGACGAGGGGGCCTGGCCGCAGCTGCGTGAGGCGCTGACGTCCGCGATGAAGGAGGACGACGGCGCCGGACTCCTCGTCCTGTCGGACGGCTACTACGAGCGTGACGCCGACGGCGCCTACAGCAACCTGATGTTCGCCAACGCGGCGGTGAACTGCCTGGACCTGCCGCCCTCCTTCGACACCCCGGACCAGGTGCGCAGGGCGCTGCCGGACTTCGAGAAGGCTTCCCCCGTCTTCGGCGAGGGCCTCGCCTGGGCCTCGCTGAACTGCGCGTACTGGCCGGTGCACGCCACGGGCGAGCCGCGCCGCATCGAGGCGAAGGGCGCGGCGCCCATCGTGGTGGTCGGCACCACCCGCGACCCGGCGACCCCGTACCGCTGGGCGCAGGCCCTGGCCGGCCAGCTCTCCTCGGCCCGCCTCCTCACCTACGAGGGCGACGGCCACACGGCCTACGGCCGCGGCAGCGCCTGCATCGACCGCGCGATCAACGCCTACCTCCTCCGCGGCACCCCGCCCCAGGACGGGAAGCGCTGCTCATAACCGCAGCCCCCGGCCCTGGAGGGCCCGCCTCCGGGGCCGGTACGGAGCACCCTTCGAAACTGTGTAGACTTACCGTCGTTGCTGATCGCACCATAGTGCGGACAGCGCGCCGCCTTAGCTCAGATGGCCAGAGCAACGCACTCGTAATGCGTAGGTCTCGGGTTCGAATCCCGAAGGCGGCTCTCCTGGGGCCCCAGGTCACATAGCCAGTGACCTGGGGTTTTCTGTTGCTCGGGGCCGTGGCGCCGGGAAGCTGGGGGAGAGGGCGCCTTGCCGCAAGGCGCCCTCTCTTCGTGTCCGTCCCCTCGGGCTACGCGGCCGGCGGGCCGTCCAGGTGACGGCTCTCCATGAGGCCGTCCAGATACTGCGCGCGCATCGCCGCGCGCTGGATCTTGCCGCTGGTGGTGCGCAGGACCGCCCCGCGCCTGACCAGGGACACCGCCGCCGGCCGGACGCTGAAGTCGCGGGCGATGCCGCCCCTGATGCGGGCGGCCAGGCGCGGGAGTTCCTCGGCGCCGACTGAGCCGCGCACCTCGTGCACGACGACGAGCTGCTCCTCGGCGGCGCCGTCGGCACCGGCCACCGGGACGGCGAACGCGGCGCCGAACAGTCCCACCAGCTCCGGGTGCAGTCGTCGCAGCGCGTGCTCCACGTCCTGCGGGTAGATGTTGCGGCCGCGCAGGATCAGCATCTCCTTGAGACGGCCGGTGACGTAGATCTCGTCGTCGTGGAGCGTACCCAGGTCGCCGGTGCGGACGTACCCGGTGTCCCCGTCGAGGGTGCTGACGCCGAACGTCTCGGCGGTGGCGTCCTCGCGGCCCCAGTAGCCCTGCGCGACGCTGGGTCCGCGCAGCCAGATCTCGCCGACCCGGCCCGCGGGCAGCACCTCGCGGGTGGCCGGGTCGACGATCCGTACCGTGTACTCCTCGGCCCTGCCGCAGCTGACGACGTCACGGCCGGGCCGGCCCTCGGTGACCGGCCGGAACTCGTGGCGTTCCAGGAGGGTTTCGTCGACCCGGGTGACGGCCAGTTCGCGGGGCCCGGTGCCCGAGATGAACACGGTCGCCTCCGCCATGCCGTAGCAGGGGGCCATGGTGTCGCTGCGGAAGCCGGCCGGGGCGAAGCGCTTGGCGAATGCGGTGAGGGTGGAGGCCTGGACGGGCTCCGACCCGTTGGCGGCGAACCGCCAGCAGGACAGGTCGAGTTCGGCGAGCTGCTCCTCGGTGATCTGGCGTGCGCACAGTTCGTACGCGAAGTTGGGCGCGGCCGACCAGTGGATTCGGTACTTGTCGATCATCCGCAGCCACCGGTGCGGTCGCTTCAGGAAGGTCGTCGGACTCATCAGGACGCAGGAGCCGCCGAGCAGCAGCGGGGGCAGCAGGATCGCGAGCAGTCCCATGTCGTGGTACTGCGGGATCCACGAGCCGAAGCGGGTGGTGCGGTCGAGTCCGAAGGCGGAGCTGAGGGCAGCCGAGTTGTGCAGCAGGTTGCCGTGGTGGACCATCACTCCCTTCGGGTCGGAGGTGGAGCCGGAGGTGTACTGGAGCAGGGCCAGGGTGTTCCGGTCGACGTCGGGCACCTGCCAGGCCTCGGCGTGCGCGACGGTGAAGCCGGGGCCGTCGGTGACGGCGCAGGTGATCTCCCGGCCCGGGTCGGACGCCGCCCAGTCCAGGACGTTCGCGGCGACGGCCTCGCTGGTCAGGACGGCGGCGACGGCCGCGTTCTCGACGATGGAGTCCACGCGGCGGCGCTGGTGGCTGTACTGGCCGGGCAGCGAGGACGGCACGGCGACCATGCCCGCGTAGAGGCAGCCGACGAACGCGGCGGCGAACTGCAGGCTCTCCGGATACAGCAGCAGCACCCGGTCGCCGGGCGCGTACCTCTCCTGGAGCCAGCCGGCTATCTTGCGGGCCTCGTGGTCGAGTCTGGCGTACGACCAGGTCTCGTCCCCGTCGGGCGAGTCGGGGTCGCGGACGAAGATGACGGCCGGGTCGTCCGGGGTGACATGGGCGTTCGTACGGATGCGGGCCGTGGCGCTGCGGGCCTGCAGAAGTGTGTGGTCGTCCGTGAGCATGGGATCCCCCCGGGGGGTAGCAGGAAGCGGGTGTGGGTCGGCGGGCTCGGTCACCAGTCGGTGGCCTCGCCCAGGGCCAGCAGGTCGTCCAGGTCGCCCGCCTCGACCAGGGCCGCGCCGGCCACCGGGGCGTCCGGGTCGTCGATCGCCTCGGCGAGCAGCCGCACATAGGAGTCGAGGAGCCGGCGGACGGTGGATTCGTCGAACAGGTCGGTGGCGTAGCGGAACACGGCGGTCAGCGAGGAGGCGCTCTGCCGCATCTCCACGTTGATGTCGAACTGGCCCTCCAGCTGCGGTACCTCGATCAGTTCGATGCGCAGGCCGGCGTACTCGGTGTCCGTGCCGCGGGCCGCGGCCTCGGTGACCTGCATCAGAAGGGGTTCGAGGCGGCCGGGTGCCACCATGGTGAACACCATCCGCACGGGCGGGTTCCGGCTGCTGTACGGCTCCTCGCCGGCGAGCAGGGCGTACGGGTAGCCGATGTGCTTCATGGCCCGCATCACCTGGCGCTGGGCCGTGTGCGCGGCCTGCCCGAACGTGGTCGTGTCGGTGAAGTGGGCGGGCAGGACGAGAGTGTTGACGAGGTAGCCGACGACCTCGCGCATGCCGGGCCCGCTGCGGGTGGTCGTCGGGCAGCCGACGAGGAAGTCGCGCTGTCCGCTGTAGCGGTGCACCAGGGCCTGGAAGACGCCGAGCGTCAGCGCGAACGGGGTCACTTTCGCCCGCTTGGCCGCCTCGCGCAGGCGGGGCACGAGCTCGTCGGGGATCCGGGCCTCGCAGGTGCCGCCGTTGAAGACGGCCGGCGGGCGGGGGGCCCGCGGCCGGTCGGCGGGGAGTTCACCGGCGGTCGCGTTCGCACAGAACTCCGCCCAGAACGCGACCAGTTGTGCCCGTCGCGGCCCTTGGAGCAGTTCCTGTTCGCCCTGTACCCAGTCGTCGTAGCCGCGGGCCAGGGGCGGCGGCGCGGTGTCCGTCGCGTAGGCGTCGAGCAGCTCCTGGAGCAGCAGCCACTGGGAGGTGGCGTCGGTGACGATGTGGTGGGCGCTGACGACGATCACGTGGTCGTCGGGGGCGGTGCGCAGCAGGAGGGCACGGCACGTTCCCTCTCCGGTGAGGTCGAAGGGGGTGTCGCCGAACGCCTTGACGTGCTTCTCCAGCAGGCCGGTGTCGGTGACCCCGGGGACCTCCCGGACCTGGAGGGGGACCAGGTCCGGGAGGCCGATCACGCGCCGCGGACCTGCCGCGGTCTCGGTGAACGTGGAGCGCAGCACGTCGTGCCGCTCCACGACCGCGCGCAGGGCGCGCCGCAGTCGCGCCTCGTCGAGCGCGCCGCGCACGCGCAGGGCGGCCTGGACGTTGTAGGCGGGACTGTCGGGCGCCATCCGGTACAGGAACCAGAGCGCTTCCTGCCCGATGGAGAGGGCTCGCTCCCGGTCCATCACCGAGCGGCGAGTTCGGAGTGGATGTGGGCGGTGAGCGCGTCGATCGTGGGGTGGTCCCAGGCGAGGGTGGCCTCGACGAGGATGCCGAACTCGTCCTCCACGTCGCCGCACAGCGTCAGGGCGTACACGGAGTCGAGACCGATCTCGACGAGCAGGTCGTCGGCGGCGATGTCCTGCGGCCGGACGTCGAGGAAGTAGGCGACGCGCTCGGTCAGCCAGGTACGGATCGTCTCCACGCCGGCGGATGCGGCTCCGGTTGCCTCGGCTCCGGTCGTCTCGGTGCCGGTGGTCCCGGGGGTGGTGGCGGGTGTGGCCATGAGAAGGCTCCTGGTGATGTGAAGGGTGTGGAAATCGGTGGGGTAGGGCTTCTGGTCCGGATACGGGTAGGGGCCGGGGTGGGAGGGACCGGGGCGGTGGGCGCCGCCGGGTGCTCGGTCAGGCGCGCGCGAGCCGCGAACGGTCGAGGTCGAAACCGGCACGGTCCTCCTCCCTGGCGGTCAGTTCGGCGAACAGACGCTGCTCCACCGCGTCGGGCAGGGCGCCCACGTCGTGGCCGAGGCGGGCGGCGATCCGGGCGAGGGCGCCGGTCAGCCAGGCGTCGTCGCGCAGGAACGCATCGACGCCGCTCTGGTTGTGCTGCCACACGCCGATGCACGCGGCGGCCATCGACAGCCGCGCGTACCGTTCGGCCAGGGCGAAACCGGAGCGGCCCGCGACCACCGAGTGCTCGCTCGGCGGCAGTTGACGGCAGCGCCGGCCGAGGTCGTCGAGGTCGGCGCGGAGCAGGGCGGCGATCCGGGCGGTCGCCGGGTGCAGCGCCGGGCCGCCTGTGTGGTCGTGGAGCAGCGCGGTGAGCTGGTCGGCGCCGCGCGAGGTGAGTTCCAGTGCCTGGTAGTCGATGTCGTCGAGCGGCGCCGACAGGTCGAAGAGCGCGGCGGGCGGCACCTCGGCGGTGCCCCAGCTGGTGGCGGCGAGGCGGGGCAGCTGCGGCAGCGTCGTGGCCTGGCAGACGGCCGCGTTGGCGTGCGCGAAGGTGATGGCCGGCAGGTCGCGGTAGAACTTCTGGAAGATGCCGTAGCGGCCGTCGCGCCAGTACGAGTTGGCGCCGAGCAGGGTGCCCAGCGTCTGCGACGACCGGTGCAGGACCTTCGGAACGACGTACTTGTTGACCGCGGTGATCACGCTGGTCTGGCCGGGCAGGACGTGCAGGGCGCGGCACGCCACGGTCGCCATGCAGTCGCCGGCGAGCAGGTCGAGGAAAGCGCCGACCAGGGTGGCCCTGGCATGCGGCAGGTCGGCGACGCTGCGTCCGTACAGGGCACGGTCCAGGGCGAATCGGGTGACGGTGCGCAGCTGGGTGTCGGCGGTGCCGACCATCATGCCGGGGAGTACGGCGCGGGTGGTCTGGAAGGCGCGCAGGACGGTCTCCATCGCGCTGCCGACCGGGCCGACGGGGGCGTCCGCGGGGACCTCGAGGTCGGTGAAGTCGACGCCGCCGATGAGGCAGCCGCGCAGTCCGACCGTGGGGAAGCGGTAGTCCCTGCGCAACCGGTCGGCCGGGGCCTGCGTGAGGTCCACCCACAGGTGGGAGTGGCTGCGGTTGCCGGGGCCGGCGCCGGTGCGGGCGAGCAGGACGACGGCGTCGGCCCGGCCCAGGTTGTTCACGATCTGCTTGCGGCCGTTGATCCGGTAGTGGCTGCCGTCGGCCGAGGGCGTCGCGGTGAGGTCGGTGCGGGTGAAGTCGTTGCCGTGCGGCAGTTCGTTGTAGCCCGCCGCGGTCTTGCCGCCGGACAGCAGGAGGCCCGCCATCCGCTTCTGCTGGACGTCGCTGCCCGCGGTCCACATCGCGGAGCCGGAGATGTAGTTGGTGAAGCCGTGGCCGAGCGCCAGGGTCGGGTCGCGGCGGGAGACGGTACGCATCATGCGCATCAGGCGGTCGATCCGGCCCAGGCGTCCGCCGAGCCGTCTGGGCACGTACTCCGCGTTGAACCCGTAGGCGTCCAGAGCGGCTTCGCCGGCGGGCAGGATCTCGGCGCGCTCGTCGGCGGCGAGGACGGCTTCGAACCCCAGCGGGTTGTCCGGGTCGTGGGCGTCGCCGAGCGCCCTTTCCAGGACGTCGGGGCCGCCGGGGACGGAGTTCGGGCCGGTCATGACGCCTCCTCGGTGAGGGAGTCGGCCGCCTCGGCGAGCGGGAAGGGCAGCAGGGAGAACATCTCGCCGCTGTCGTGCTGGTCGACGAGGAGCGGCATCAGCCGGTCGAGCACCGCCGAGCCGTCGGTGCCGTCCTCGGGCAGCATGCCGGGCGTCAGTCGGTCGGCGAGGCGGCAGAGCGCGGCCTCGGCCCACAGCCCGTCCTGCCACAGGCCCGCGGTCGCGGTGGTGTCGGCGGCGACGGTGGTCCGGTTGCGCAGCCACACCTGGAGGCAGGCCGCGGCAGCGGAGCACAGGGTGTAGCGGTGCGCCAGGTCGAAGGCCGCGGCGGGCACGTCGCGCGGGCTCGGCCGGTGGGCGGCCATCCGCTCGTGCGTGGTGTCGCTGATGCGCAGCAGCTTCTCGGCGACGGTGAGCAGGGATGCGGGGGCCTCGCCGGACGCCACCAGCTCCCGCAGTTCCGCGACGGCTCGGGGCAAGGACGCCGCGACGCTGTTGCCCGTACGGGACGTCAGCAGCAGCCGGGCCGGATCGAAGGCGGGGATCGGTGCGTCGAACGTGGCCGCGGCGGCCAGGCCCTCGGCGTCGGTGCGCCCGGCGCGGTAGCCGCGGGCGAGGGCGGCGAACTGGTTGATCAGGGCGTTCAGGTTGACCAGCGTGTTGCCGTCGAAGATGCCGACGATCCGGTGGTCGCGCTCCAGCTTGGCGAACAGGCCGTGCGCGTAGTCCTCGCTGAGGAAGGAGCGGGCGCCGAGGAACTGGCCCATGGCGGAGATCAGTTCGTCGGCCGTGGTGGGCACCAGGTACTTCACCGCGGCCGACGAGACGCTCATCTCCTCGGTCAGGGTGTGCACGCCCCGCGAGGCGAGCAGCGTGACGGCCTCCATGGCGAGCAGGTCGGCGTAGGCCTCGGTGAGCGCGCGGTGTGCCTGCGGCAGGTCGATCAGCCGCTTGCCGTACAGCCGGTGCTCCAGGCCGAACCGGGTGGCGATGCGCAGCGCGTGGTCGCCGGCGCCGACCGAGAGCGCGGCGCAGATCGTGCGGGTGATCTGCAGACTGCGCAGGACGGTCTCGATGCCCTCGCCCTCCTCGCCGATCAGCGCGGAGGCGGGCACGACGGCGCCGTCGAAGGCGATGCCGCTGATGTCGGCGCCGCGGATGCCGTGCGTCTTCGCCGCGGGCAGACAGGTGTGACTGCCCTCCGCGAGCAGGTCCTTGTCGACGAGCAGCAGGCTGTAACCGCGGGTGCCGCCGGCCGGGGAGGTCCGGGCGAGGACACAGACCAGGTCGCTGCGGGTGGCGTTGTTGATCAGCCACTTCTCGCCGTCGAGCCGGTAGCCGCCCGCCACGGGGGTGGCGGTCAGCTCGCCGGAGAGCAGATCGCTGCCGTGGGCCCGCTCGGTCAGGCCCCAGGAGACGACGGCGCCGGACGTGACGCGGGCGCCCAGCTCCTGTGCCTGCTCCGCCGTTCCGCCGACCCAGGTGCTCACCGCGCCCAGATACGTCTTGGTGTGCGCGATCGCCACGGTCAGATCGCGCCGGGCCACCACCCGTACCAGCTGGAGCAGGTCCTCGTAGCTGTGGAGGGCGCCGCCGTGCCGGGCTGGCACGTAGTGCGCGGCCATGCCGAGCGCGTCGAGGCGGGCCACGGCGTCCGTGGGGAACGCCTCGGCGGCGTCGAGTTCACGCAGCCGGGCCGCGAAGAACGGCAGGTCCCGGCGGGCGGGATGGCCGAGGGAGCGGTCGAATCCGCCGGCCCGGTCGTACGGCGCGTACCGCCGCGGGGGTGCGAGTTGAGGTTCCGTCACGACTCCACCTGAATCTGAGAATGTGTGCACTCCGGATTTCTGAATAACCCCAGTCTTGGCCACCGCAAGGAGCGCTGTCGCAGGATCCCGGTGTCAGGATCCTGCGCCTGCATCTGGCTGCCAGCGCTGAACCCGTTACCCCCGTCCAAAGGCGAACTAGTGTCTCCACTGCACGCCTAACAGGTGAGAGGGAATCCATGCCGAAAACGTTTGATTCGGGGATTCTGGGGACGATCGGCGAGACACCTCTGGTGAAACTGGAGAGAGTGTTCCCCGGGGAACGCTCGCAATTCTTCGCCAAGATCGAGCGGTTCAACCCAGGTGGCAGCATCAAGGACCGAAGCGGCCTCAACATGCTTCTCGAGGCGCTGCGCAACGGCGAGATCACGCCGGGGCGTTCCGTGGTCGTGGAATCGAGTTCGGGGAATCTGGCGGTCGGGCTCGCCCAGATCTGCCGGTACTTCGATCTGCGCTTCATCTGCGTGGTCGACGCCAAGACCACGGAGCAGAACCTGGCCATCATGCGGGCCTACGGGGCCGAGGTGGTGGTGATCGACGAGCGGGACCCCGCGACCGGCGAGTTCCTGCCGGTGCGGCTGCGCAGGGTGCGAGAGCTCGTGGCGAGCATCCCGCACGCCTACTCCCCGAACCAGTACGGGAACCTGTCCAACCCGCGGGCCCACGAGCGGACCATGCGGGAGATCGTGGAGGAGCTCGACGGGCGGCTCGACTACCTCTTCTGCTCCGTCAGCACCTTCGGCACGCTGCGCGGCTGCGCGGACCACCTCCGCAAGGAGGGGCTGCGCACCAAGATCGTGGCGGTCGACGCCCAGGGCAGCGCCATCTTCGGCCAGCTGCCCACCCGGCGGCTGATCCCGGGGCACGGCGCCTCCGTCGTGCCGGCCCTGATGGACCCGGCCGCGGCCGACGAGGTCGTCCACGTCTCCGACCTCGACTGCGTGGCGGCCTGCCGCCGTCTCGTGGTCCGCGAGGCGATCCTGGCCGGCGGTTCCTCCGGGGCGACGCTCGCCGCGGCGGAGCGAATGCTGCCACGCATTCCGCCCGGCTCGGTCAGCGCACTGATATTCCCCGACGGCGGTGACCGCTATCTCGACACCATCTATTCCGACGACTGGGTGCGCGAACACTTCGGTGAAGTGTCGCACCTGTGGAAGGACTGAAACTCCCGATGCTCGTACTGCGCAAGGCAGACGTAGAGAAAATACTCGGTGGGAGGGAGAAGGAGCACATCGAGCTGGTCCGGCAGACCTACTCCCTGCACGACGAGGGGGCGACGGCCGTACCGCACTCCATATTCCTGCGCTTCCCCGACCAGCCGGCGAACCGGATCATCGGACTCCCGTCCTATCGAGGCGGCGATAACCCGGCAGCGGGGCTGAAGTGGATTTCCTCGTTCCCCGAGAACATCCAGTCCGGAATCGCCCGTGCCAGTGCGGTGATGGTGCTCAACTCGCTGCGCACCGGACACCCCGAGGCGTTGCTGGAGGCCTCGCTGATCTCGGCCGCGCGGACCGCCGCGAGCGCCGCACTCGCCGCCGACATCCTCACCGAGGGCCGGCGCCCGCAGGGCGTCTCCCTCATCGGCTGCGGCGTCATCAACCTGGAGATCCTGCGCTACCTCAAGGCCGCGATCGGCACGCTCGGCGAGATCACGCTCTACGACACCTCGCGGGTGCGCGCCGAGGAGTTCGCCCGCCGCTGCCATGAGCTCCTGCCGGACGCAGGGGTCACCCTCGCCGACAGCATCGAGGACGCCCTGGAGGCGCAGCGCCTCGTCTCGTTCGCCACCAACGCGGGCGAGCCGCACGTGGACCTCACGCCCGCCGAACCCGGCACCGTGGTCCTGCACGTCTCGCTGCGCGACATCGACCCGCTCTCCATCGACGGCGCGCACAACATCGTCGACGACGCGGACCACGTGTGCCGCGAGCGCACCTCGTTGCACCTGACCGAGCAGATCACCGGCGGCCGCGCCTTCATCGACGCCTCCATCGGCCAGCTCATCAACGGGACCGCCGCGTTCACGCCCGACCCGGACAAGGTCACCGTCTACTCGCCGTTCGGCCTCGGCGTCCTCGACCTGGCCCTCGCCGTCGACGTGCACGCCACCGCCCGCGAGCTCGGCATCGGCGTGGAGGTCACGGACTTCCTGTCCTGACCCGGCCCGTGCCCGTACCCGCCCTTCCCCAGCCCCTTCCGTACCCCCACGAGGAGAACCATGTCCCAGCAGTCCGCCACCCCCGAGTACCGCGTCGTCCTGAACGACGAGGAGCAGTACTCCATCTGGCCCGCCGGCCGTGAACTGCCCGCCGGCTGGAACGCCGAGGGCACCCAGGGCACCCGCGAGGAGTGCCTCGCCCGCATCGACGAGGTGTGGACCGACATGCGCCCGCTGAGCCTGCGCCGCCGCATGGAGACCCAGGTCACCGCCGCCTGAACGACACCCGCCTGAACGTCACTTCGGAGAACCGTCCAGTACGCCAGGTCATTGAAGGAGCACCTGTTGAACGCCGCACAGTTGCCGGGGAACACCCTGAGCGGAACCGTCCCGCCCACCCTGCCCGCGCTCTTCGCCGCGCAGGCGGACCGCACGCCCGGCGCGGCTGCCGTGCTGGACGGCCCACGCACGACGACCTACCGGGACCTGGCCCACGCCGCCGGGCGCACCGCGCGCTTCCTGCGCTCGCAGGGCGTGGGCCCGGGCTCCCTGGTCGGGGTGTGCCTCCCCCGGGGCACCGAACTCATCGCCACACTCCTCGGGGTGTGGCAGGCGGGCGCGGCCTATCTGCCGCTCGACGCCGGTCATCCGCACGGGCGCCTCAGATCCCTGGCCTCCCAGGCCGGTGCCGAACTCGTCGTCACCACAGCAGCACTGCGCGGGCCGCTCGGGGAGGACGGCCCGCGCGTCCTGAGTGTTGAAGAGCTGACCACCGCAGCCGAGGACGGCCCGGCCGGCCCGACCCCGGCGGACCCGGTCTCGCTCGCGTACACGATCTTCACGTCCGGTTCCACGGGCGCCCCCAAGGGCGTACAGATCACCCACGAGGGCATCGCGAACCGGGTCGCCTGGGCCGTGCGCGCCCAGCGGCTCGGCGCCGGCGACCGGATCCTGTTCAAGACGTCCGTCGGTTTCGACGCGGCAGGCTGGGAGATCTTCGCGCCGCTGGTCTGCGGAGCGAGCGTCGTCGTCGCGCCGGACGGCGCCGAGAAGGACCCCGCCGCGCTGCTGAAGGCCGTCGCCGACGGCGGCGTGACCGTGCTGCAGCTGGTGCCGTCCGTGCTGCGCCTGCTGGTCGAGGAGCCGTCATGGGAGGGCTGCGGCGCGCTGCGGCTGCTCGCGTCGGCTGGTGAACCGCTGCACGCCGAACTCGTCGAGCGGGTCAGGGCGCTGGCAGGCCCCGGCATCGAGGTCTGGAACACGTACGGGCCCACGGAGTGCTCGATCGACATCACCGCCCACAAGGTCGACCCGGCGCAGAAGGCCGGGCCTGTCCCGATCGGCCGGCCGCTCACCGGGATGCGGGTCCTCGTTCTCGGCGCGGACGGCCGCCTCGCGCCCAAGGGCGTCACGGGAGAGCTGTACGCCGGCGGCGTCGGCGTCGCCCAGGGCTATGCGGGCCGCCCCGGCCTCACGGCGGAGCGGTTCGTGCCCGACCCGTACGGTCCGCCCGGCGCCCGCCTCTACCGCACCGGCGACCTGGTGCGCTGGAACGCGGCCGGTCTCCTGGAGTACCAGGGCCGTGCCGACGGTCAGCTCAAGGTCAACGGCGTACGCATCGAGCCCGGCGAGATCGAGGCCCAGCTCGGCGCGCACCCCGAGGTCACGGGCGCGGCCGTCGTGGCGTTCCGCACGGAGGAGGACGCGGTACGCATCGGTGCCGCCGTCACCACGCGCGGCGAGCTCACCGGGAGCGACCTGCGCCGCTTCCTGCGCACCCGGCTGCCCGACAGCCATGTCCCCTCGCTGTTCCGCACGTTCGACGAGCTGCCCCTGACGCCGAACGGCAAGATCGACCGCGCGGCTCTGACCGCCGCCCTGGAGCAGGGCGACGACCTCACCGGGCAGGGCGCCTACATCGCCCCGCGCAACGCGGCCGAGGAGAAGGTCGCCGAGGTGTGGGCGGCGCTGCTGGGACGCGAGAAGATCGGTGCCACCGACGACTTCTTCGCCCTGGGCGGCACGTCGCTGCAGCTCACCCGGCTCGCGGCCCGGCTGCGCGCCACCGGTGTCACCCTGTCGATGCGCGGCCTGTTCAGCGCCACCACGGTCGAGGCCCAGGCCCGGCTGATCGGCGCGCTGGACGCGGACAGCACCCCGATCCCGGCGGTCGACCGTACGGGCCGCCTGGCGCTCTCGTCCGGGCAGCGCAGGCTGTGGTTCCTGGACCGGATGGGTCCGGGCAGCCGCGAGTGGGTCGCCCCGCTGATCCTGCGCCTGCCGGCCGCGACCACGCCGGAGCAGCTGCAGTCGGCGCTGACCGCGCTCGGCGGCCGTCACGAGGCGCTGCGCACGCGGTACGTCGACGAGGGCGGCGAACCCCGTCAGGTGATCGGCGCCGCGCACCCCGTGGAGCTACGGGTCGTCGACACCGGGCGTGAGCGGCTCGCCGAGCACTTCGAGGAGCAGTTCGCGCGCGGCTTCGAGCTGGTGACCGGACCGCTGTGGCGGGCGCTGCTGGCCCGGATCCCCGGCGAGGACCACGTGCTGCTCGTCACCCTGCACCACATCGCGTGCGACGGCTGGTCCACGGTCGTCCTGGAGCGCGAACTGCAGGAGCTGTGCGCCGCCGCCCGGGAGGGCCGCGAGCCCGTCCTGCCCGCGGTCACCGTGCAGTACGCGGACTACGCGGCCTGGCAGTCCGGACGGCAGACCGACGAGTTCGTCGCGGGCGAGCTCGCCCACTGGCGCACCGCGCTCGAGGGCATCGCCGCGCTCGACCTGCCCGCCGACCGGCCCCGGCCCGCCGTGCGCGACCCGCGCGGTGGGGTCGTGCCGGTCCGGATCGAGCCCGGCCTTGCGGCGGCCGTGGAGCGGCTGAGCCGGAAGAACGCGGCGACCGAGTTCATGACGCTGCTCACCGCGTTCGCCACGGTGCTGGCGCGGCAGACCGGCCAGTGGGACGTGCCCGTCGGCACCCCGGTCGCCGGCCGCACCCGGCCGGAGCTGTCCGGCACCGTCGGCTTCTTCCTCAACTCCCTGGTGGTGCGCTGCGGGCTGAGTCCCGAGCTGCGGTTCGAGGAGGCCCTGGGCCGGGTGCGGGCCGCCGCGACGGCCGCCTTCGCCCACCAGGAACTGCCCTTCGACCGCCTGGTCGACGAGATCCAGCCGGAACGCGACCTGTCGCGCACGCCGCTGTACCAGGTCGCCTTCGACATGCACAGCGAGGGCGTCACCAGCATCGCCACCGACGCCGCCGACCTGCGCGCCTTCGCCGAGTCGTGGACCGTCGCCAAGACGGACCTGTCGGTGTTCATCGGGCGCTCGGCGGACGGCTCCCTGGAAGGGGTCCTGGAGTACGCGGTCTCGCTGTTCGACGCGGCGACCGTGGAGCGGGTGCGGGAGCAGTTCGTGCGCCTCCTCGAAGAGGTGACCGCCGACCCGTCGGCGCGCCTGGCCGAGGTCCCGCTGCTGTCCGACGCGGAGCGGCACCTGATCGCCACGGAGTGGAACGCCTCCGCCGCGGACTTCGGTGACGCGAGCGTGTGTGCCCGCTTCGAGGAGCAGGCCGCCCGCACGCCCGGGGCGCCTGCGGTCGGTTTCGGCGGTGAGGTGGTCACGTACGCGCAGCTCGATGTGCGGGCCAATCAGATCGCTCACCATCTGCGTGCGTCGGGCGTGAGTGGTCCGGGTGCCGTGGTGGGTGTGCTGCTCGACCGCGGCCCGAACCTGGTGGCGAGTCTGCTGGGGGTGTGGAAGGCGGGCGCGGCGTACGTCCCGATCGACCCGTCCTACCCGGCGGAGCGCATCGCCTCGATGCTGGAGAGCGCGGGTGCGGGCACCGTCCTGACGCATTCCACGTACGCGGATCGGTTCGGCGGCGATCCGGACGTGGTCCTGGTGGACCGGCATGCGTCCCTGATCGATGGGCGGCCTCGGTCGGCGCCGGAGCGTGCGGAGGATGGCGAGGCGCTGGCCTACGTCATCTTCACGTCGGGTTCGACGGGCCGGCCCAAGGGCGTGGCGGTCACGCACCGGGGTCTGGCCAATCACGTCGCCTGGGCGGCCCGGGATCTCGCCTCGCGGGGGACCACGGGTGCGCCGCTGTTCTCCTCGGTGGCCTTCGACCTGGTCGTCCCCAACCTGTGGGCGCCGCTGGTCACGGGCCAGCGGGTGCACACCATCGCGCAGGACACCGACACCGCCGACCTGGCACGGGAACTGTCTGCCGCCGGCCCCTTCAGCTTCATCAAGCTGACCCCCGGGCACGTCGACGTCCTGGCCTCCCAGCTGACCGCGGAGCAGGCCTCTGCCCTCGCGCCGGTGCTGGTGATCGCCGGTGAGGCGCTGACGCGGACGACGGTGGAGCGGTGGCGGGCGCTGGCGCCCGGGACCGAGCTCGTCAACGAGTACGGGCCGACCGAGGCCTCCGTCGGCACCTGCGTCTTCCCCGTCACCGACGCCGAGTCCGGCGAGGTCATGCCGATCGGCCGCCCGCTGCCGAACATGACGATGTACGTCCTCGACGCGCGGCTCGCTCTCGTACCCGTCGGGGTGCCCGGTGAGCTGTACGTCGGTGGTACCGGGGTGGCGCGCGGCTATGCGGGTCGGCCCGGTCTGACGGCCGAGCGTTTCGTGCCCGACCCGTACGGGCCGGCGGGCGCGCGTCTGTACCGCACCGGTGACCTCGTTCGTACCCGCCCCGACGGCGCCGTGGAGTTCCTCGGCCGCCTCGACGACCAGGTGAAGATCCGTGGCTATCGCATCGAACCCGGCGAGATCCAGACCGTCGTCGCCGAGCACCCGGCGGTCCGTGAGGCGGTCGTGGTGGCGAGTCAAACGGCGGCTGGTGACCATCAGCTCGTCGCGTACTACGTCCCGCGGGACGACGCGGACGTGAGCCCGGCCGACGAGCTCGCGGCGCACTGTGCCGCGCGGCTGCCGGAGTACATGCTCCCCGGCCACTACGTCCCGCTGGCCGAGATCCCCCTCAACGCCAACGGCAAGACCGACAGGCGGGCCCTGCCCGCGCCGGACGCCGGCGCCACGGACGCCCCGCAGGGCCGGATCGCTCCGCGCACCGCCACCGAGGAACGCCTCGCGGAGATCTGGACCGAGCTCCTCGCGGTCGAGCCCGGCATGACGGACAGCTTCTTCCACTCCGGCGGCAACTCGATCCTGGCGATCCGCCTGATCTCCCGCATCCAGGAGGAGTTCGACATCGACTTCACGGTCCGGGCGGTCTTCGAGGGCCCGACGGTGGCTCAGCTGGCCGTCGCCGTGGAACGGGAGATCTTCGCCGACCTCGACGGACAGGACGCGGCCGCCGCGCCACGCCTGTCGGACCCCGACGAGGCGGTGGACGCCGACGACCCGTCCGGCATCGCCGACCCGCCGGAGCCCGAGGACCCCTCGGAGCCCGACGACCCGTCCGGCCTGCTCCGGCCCGTGGACCTCGACGACCCGTCCGGTCTCGCCAACGCGTCCACCCACCCCGACCCCGCGATCAACGGCCACGCGCCGGTCAAGGAGACAGCATGAGCACCGGTGCCACCACGCCCCCGGGCATCGACACGGACGAGGCGCGCGACGCGATCGTGCGGCAGCGACTCGCCGGGCGGCGGCGTACGCGCAGAAGCGCGATAGCCAAGGCGGACCGGAACGCCCCGCTGCGCCTGTCGTACGGGCAGGAGCAGATGTGGTTCCTCAACCGCCTCGACCCCGACAGCACCCAGTACCTCGTCCCGCTGCTCGTCCGGCTGACCGGGTCCCTGGACGCCGGCGTCCTGGCCGACGCCTGGCAGCGGCTCACCGACCGGCACGAGATCCTGCGCACCCGGTACGGACTGCACGGCGAGGAGCCCGTGCAGATCGTCTCCGAGCGGGAGCGGGTCACGCTGCCCCTCGAAGACCTCACCCACCTGCCCGAGGACGAGCGCGAGGCACGCGTCCAGGCGATCGTCACCGGCGAGATCTTCGTGCCGTTCGACCTGGAGCGCGACCTGCCGGTGCGGGCCCGTCTGATCCGGCTCGGCGACCAGGAGCACGTGCTCGCCGTCGTCTTCCACCACATCGCCTGCGACGCCTGGTCCACCGAGATCGTCGGGCAGGAACTCAGCGCCCTGTACGCCGCCCTGGTGAAGGGGGAGGAGCCGCGGCTGCCCCACGTCGCCGTCCAGTACGCCGACTTCGCCGCCTGGCAGCGCACCGAGATGTCCGGCGCCACCCTGGAGCGGCACCTCGACCACTGGAAGGCCGAGCTGGCGGGCATCACCCCGATCGAGCTGCCCACCGACCGGCCCCGCAAGGCCGTCAGGGACGCGAGGGGTGACACGGTCGCCTTCTCCGTGCCCGCCGTACTTGCCGGGCGCGTGCGGGAGTTCGCCCGGGAGCGGGCCGCCACTCCCTTCATGGTCGTGCTCGCCGCGTTCCAGGGCCTGCTGGCCCGGCACACCGGCTCCGCCGACGTCACCGTGGGCACGGTCGTGTCCGGGCGGGGCCGCCCCGAGCTGCAGGGCATGCTCGGCTACGGCATCAACACGCTGGCACTGCGCGGCAGGTGGGCCGACGGCACCTCCTTCCGTGATCTCGTCGACGCCACCAAGGGCACCGTCCTCGGCGCCTTCGACCACCAGGGCGTCCCGTTCGCCCGGCTGATCGACGCGGTGCAGCCCGAGCGCGACCTGTCCCGCAACCCGCTCTTCGACGTCGCCCTGACCATGCACGGCGAGCGCACCAGTTCCTTCGCCCTGCCGGGCATCGCCGCCGAGCCGTACCGGGCCGAGGGCGACGCCGCCAAGTACGACCTCGACCTTCAGCTGCGCCAGGACGCCGACGGCACGCTGCACGGGCACCTGGAGTACGCCGTCGAGCTGTTCGACCGGGCCACCGCCGAGCGCCTCACCGGGCAGCTCGTGCGCCTCCTCGACGCGGCGACCGCGGACCCGGACGCCGACCTGGCTCAACTGGCCTTCCTCGGCGCGGACGAGGTACGGCTGCTCACGCAGGGCGCGGCCGTCACCGGCGAGGTCACCCGCACCGTCCACCGGGCCTTCGAGGAGCAGGCGGCCCGCACCCCGGACGCCGTCGCCGTGCACGCCGCCGGCGAGGAGCTGACGTACGCCGAGCTCAACGAGCGCGCCAACCGCGTCGCCCACCACCTCGTCGGCCTCGGCGTCGGCCAGGAGACCCTGGTCGGCGTCTGCCTGGAGCGCGGCGCCGACCTGATGCCCGCCCTGCTCGGCATCCTCAAGGCGGGCGGCGCCTACCTGCCGCTCGACCCCTCGCAGCCCGCCGACCGCATCGGCTACATGCTCCAGGACGCGGCAGCCCCGGTCGTGGTGACCGAACGCGCCCACGCGGAGCTGCTGAACGGTCTGCACGACGGGCCCGTCCTCGTCCTCGACGGGGAGGAGGACCGCGCCGCGCTGGCCGCCCGGCCGGTCACGGACCCGGCCCCGCGGACCGACGCCGACAGCCTGATCTACGTCATCTACACCTCGGGTTCGACCGGCCGCCCCAAGGGCGTCGGCCTCACCCACGCCAACGTGGAGCGCCTGTTCACGGTCTGCGCGGACCAGACCGGGTTCCGCACCGACGACGTGTGGACGCTGTTCCACTCCTACGCCTTCGACTTCTCCGTGTGGGAGATGTGGGGCGCGCTGCTGCACGGCGGCCGGCTCGTCGTCGTGCCGCAGGACGTCTCGCGCGACCCGTCCGCCTTCCTCGACCTGCTCGTCGAGCAGCGCGTGACGGTGCTCAACCAGACACCGTCCGCGTTCCGCGCCCTGGTCGCCGCCGCCCGCGAGGGCGATCCGCGCGTCGGCGAACTCGCCCTGCGCACCGTGGTGTTCGGCGGCGAGAAGCTCGAAGTCGCCGACCTGAGGGCGTGGGCGCACCGAGTGGGCCTGAACGCCCCCACGCTCGTCAACATGTACGGCATCACGGAGACCACCGTGCATGTCACGTACCACCTCCTCGACGAGGACGACCTCGCCCGGGGCTCCGTCAGCCCGGTCGGCGTCCCCCTCGACGACCTCGCCGTCCGCATCCTCGACGCGCACGGCAACCTGGCGCCGATCGGGGTGCCCGGAGAGATCCACGTCGCGGGCCGCGGCGTCGCCCGCGGCTATCTGGGCCGTCCCGCCCTGACCGCCGAGCGGTTCGTGCCCGACCCGTACGGGGCGCCCGGCGACCGTCTGTACCGCAGCGGCGACGTCGCGCGCCGCCTGGCCGACGGCAGCCTGGAGTTCCTGGGCCGCAACGACGCCCAGGTGAAGATCCGCGGTTTCCGCGTCGAGCTCGGTGAGATCAACGCCGCGCTCACGGCGCAGGACGGTGTGCGGGACGCCGTCGTCCTGGTCCGGGAGGACATCCCGGGCGACAAGCAGCTCGTCGCCTACGTCGTCCCCGCCGACGGTGCCGCCCCCGACGCCGCCGGGCTGCGCGCCCTGCTCGCCCGCGAACTGCCCGAGTACATGGTCCCGGAGACGTTCGTCGCCCTCGACGCGCTGCCGCTGACCGTCAACGGCAAGCTCGACGCCAAGGCGCTGCCCGCGCCCGCCGCGCGTGTGGCCGCGTCCGGGTACGCCGCGCCGCGCTCCGCCCTGGAGGAGCGCACCGCCGCCGTCTGGGGTGAGGTCCTCGGCGTGGACCGGGTCGGCGTCCACGACAGCTTCTTCGACCTGGGCGGGCACTCGCTGCGCGCCATCACCCTGGCGGGCCGGCTGCGCGAGGCGGGGCTCGACGTCAACGTCCGCGACCTGTTCGAGTACCGCACCGTGGCCCTGCTGTGCGAGCAGCTCGCCGACCGGGCGCCGGTCACCACCACCCACGGCGTACGCCCGTTCGCCCTCATCGGCGACGAGGACCGGGCCGGACTGCCCGAAGGCGTCGTGGACGCGTACCCGATGTCGCAGGTGCAGATCGGCATGGTCGTCGAGATGCTCAGCGACAGCGGCCGGCATCCGTACCACAACGTCACCTCCTTCCGCGTCCCCGACAGCCGCTCCTTCGACATCGAGGCGCTGCGCGCGTCGGTCGCTTCGGCCGTCGCCCGGCACGAGGTGCTGCGCACGTCCTTCGACCTCAACTCCTACTCCGTGCCCATGCAGTTGGTGCACGAGCAGGTCGAACTGCCTGTGCGGGAACGCGATCTGCGCGGCCTCGGCGACGAGGCGGTGCGGGACGCACTGCGCGCCTTCACCGCCGAGGAGCGCTCCCGGCTGATCCCGCTGGACAGCGCGCCGCAGCTGCGCCTGTACGGCACGGCCTGCGACGACGGCAGCTGGTGGCTGACGATCACCGAATGCCACGCGATCCTCGACGGCTGGAGCCACCACTCCCTCCTGATGGAGATCGTCGAGGGCTACCACCGGGCCCGCGACGGGCAGCCCGTGGACGCGCCGGCCGCCCCCGACGTGCGGTTCGCCGACTTCATCGCCGCCGAGGTCGCCTCCCGGGAGGCCGGCGAGGACCGCGCGTACTGGACCGGCATCATCGAGGGCCACACACCGTTCACGCTCCCCGAGGCCTGGGCGGGTGACGGGGTCGCGGGCGCCCCGCACCGGGTCAAGGTCCCCTTCCACGACCTGGAGCCGCAGCTGCGCGCCCTGGCGTCCACCGCCGGCGCCTCCCTCAAGAGTGTGCTGCACGCCGCCCATCTGAAGGTGCTCAGCACGGTCACCGGTGACGAGCGCTTCTTCACGGGCCTGGTGTGCAACGCCCGCCCCGAGGCTCTCGGCGCCGACGGCCTGTACGGCATGCACCTCAACACGCTGCCGTTCGCCTTCGACGGCGCCTTTGGCACCTGGCGGGACCTGGTGCACCGGGTCTTCGAACGCGAGGTCGAACTGTGGCCGCACCGCGGCTACCCGATGCCCGACATCCAGCGGCAGGCCGAGGAGGGGCAGCGGCTCGTCTCGGTCCGCTTCAGCTACCACGACTTCGACCAGGTCGACCGCGACCGGGTCGACTACCTGGCGAGCATCGACGACAGCCCCACCGAGTTCCCGCTCGGCGTCTCGGCCCGCCTCGGCCACCTGTTCCTGACCGGCGGCCGCAAGCACGTCTCCGCCGAGGCCCTGGACCGCCTTGCGGGCACCCTGCGCGAGGTCCTCGTGGCGATGGCCGCGGACCCGGAGGGCGACGCGAGTGCCTCGTATCTCCCCTCCGCCGCCAGGAAGACGCTCCTGGAACAGGGCACGGGCAAGCGTGCCGGCTTCGGTGACGCGAGCGTGTGTGCCCGCTTCGAGGAGCAGGCCGCCCGCACGCCCGGGGCGCCTGCGGTCGGTTTCGGCGGTGAGGTGGTCACGTACGCGCAGCTCGATGTGCGGGCCAATCAGATCGCTCACCATCTGCGTGCGTCGGGCGTGAGTGGTCCGGGTGCCGTGGTGGGTGTGCTGCTCGACCGCGGACCGGATCTGGTGGCGAGTCTGCTGGGGGTGTGGAAGGCGGGCGCGGCGTACGTGCCGATCGACCCGTCCTACCCGGTGGAGCGCATCGCCTCGATGCTGGAGAGCGCGGGTGCGGCCACCGTCCTGACGCAGTCCGCGTATGCCGACCGTTTCGGCGGTGATGTGGGTCTGGTTCTCGTGGACCGGCACGCCTCGCAGATCGACGCGCGGCCGCGGTCGGCGCCGGAGCGTGCGGAGGATGCCGAGGCGCTGGCGTACGTCATCTTCACGTCGGGTTCGACGGGCCGGCCCAAGGGTGTCGCGGTCACGCACCGGGGTCTGGCCAACCATGTCGCCTGGGCGGCGCGGGATCTGGCCTCGCGGGGGACGACGGGTGCGCCGCTGTTCTCGTCGGTGGCCTTCGACCTGGTCGTCCCCAACCTGTGGGCGCCGCTGGTCACGGGTCAGCGGGTGCACACCATCGCGCAGGACACCGACACCGCCGACCTGGCACGGGAACTGTCTGCCGCCGGCCCCTTCAGCTTCATCAAGCTGACCCCCGGGCACGTCGACGTCCTGGCCTCCCAGCTGACCGCGGAGCAGGCCTCTGCCCTCGCGCCGGTGCTGGTGATCGCCGGTGAGGCGCTGACGCGGACGACGGTGGAGCGGTGGCGGGCGCTGGCGCCCGGGACCGAGCTCGTCAACGAGTACGGGCCGACCGAGGCCTCCGTCGGCACCTGCGTCTTCCCCGTCACCGACGCCGAGTCCGGCGAGGTCATGCCGATCGGCCGCCCGCTGCCGAACATGACGATGTACGTCCTGGACGCGCGGCTCGACCAGGTCGCGGTCGGTGTCGCGGGTGAGCTGTACGTCGGCGGTACCGGGGTGGCGCGCGGTTACGCGGGCCGGCCCGGTCTGACGGCCGAGCGCTTCGTGCCCGATCCGTACGGGCCGGCGGGCGCGCGTCTCTACCGCACGGGCGACCTCGCCCGGACGCGCCCGGATGGCGCCGTGGAGTTCCTCGGCCGCCTCGACGACCAGGTGAAGATCCGTGGCTATCGCATCGAACCCGGCGAGATCCAGACCGTCGTCGCCGAGCACCCCGCGGTCCGTGAGGCGGTCGTCGTCCCGCACGAGACGGCGACGGGAGACATCCAGCTCGTCGCGTACTACGTCCCGTCCGGCGCGGGCACGAGTGCCGCCGAACTCGCCGAGCACAGCGGTGCCCGGCTGCCCGACTACATGCTCCCGGCGGCCTACATCGCCCTCGACGAGATCCCCCTCAACGCCAACGGCAAGACCGACAAGCGGGCCCTGCCCGCGCCGGACGACACGGGCCTCGACGGCGGCACGTCCCATGTCGCGCCCCGCACCATCACCGAGGCACAGGTGGCGGCCATCTGGTCACAGGTCCTCGGCCTGGAGCGGGTCAGCGTCCTGGACGGCTTCTTCGACCTGGGCGGCCACTCCATCCGCGCGGTCGCCCTGGTCGGTGCCCTGCGTGCGGCCGGATTCGACGTGGGCGTGCGGGAGGTCTTCGAGTACCGCACGGTCGCCGAGCTGAGCGAGTTCCTCACCGGGCGCCCGGCGCCGCAGGAGACCGCCGCGCCCGTCGAGCCGTTCGCCCTGCTCGCCGACGAGGACCGGGCCGGGCTGCCCGAGGGCGTCGTGGACGCGTACCCGATGTCGCAGGTCCAGCTCGGCATGCTCGTCGAGATGCTCGCCGACGACGAACGGCGGGTCTATCTGAACGTCGCGTCGTTCCGCATCACCGACGGCACCCTGTTCGACGCGGACGCCCTGCGCACCGCCCTCGACGTGGTCACGGGGCGGCACGAGATGCTGCGGACCTCCTTCGACCTGGACACCTTCACCCAGCCGCTGCAGATCGTGCACCCGAAGGCCAGGATCCCGCTGGCCGTGGAGGACCTGCGGCAGCTGTCGGAGGGCGCTCGCGAGCTGCGCGTACGGAACATCATGAGCGAGGAGCGGACCCGGGGGCTCGATCTCGCGGCGGCCCCGCTGCTGCGCATGACCGCCCAGGTCGAGGCCGACGACTCCTGGCGACTCGTCGTCACCGTCTCGCACGCCATCACCGAGGGCTGGAGCCACCGCGCCCTCCTGATGGAGCTCCTCGACGTCTACCGCGCGCTGCGCGAGGGCGGCGTCCCCGCTCCCGCCGAGCCCACGCCGGTGCGTTACGCCGACTTCATCGCGGCCGAACTGGCCTCCCTGGAATCAGCGGAGGACCGGACGTACTGGCAGGACATCATCGGCCGGTACGCACCGTTCGCGCTGCCCGCCGGCTGGGCCGGGGACCCCACCCAGCCGAGCGAGAAGTACCGGCTCGCCGTGCCCGTGCACGACCTGGAACCGCGCCTGCGCGCCCTTGCCACCCAGGCACAGGTGTCGTTCAAGAGTGTGCTGCTCGCCGCCCACCTGAAGGTCATGAGCACCCTCACCGAGGAGGACGGCTTCTTCAGCGGCCTGGTGTGCAGTGCCCGCCCGGAGTCGCCCGGCGCGGAACGCGTCTACGGCATGTACCTCAACACCCTGCCGTTCGCCTTCGACCGCACCGCGGGCGACTGGACCGACCTGGTCCGCCAGGTCTTCGCCCGCGAGGCCGAGGTCTGGGACCGCCGGCGATTCCCGATGCCCGTCATCCAGCGGGACGCGGGCGCCGGCCGCCTGCTCCACGTCCGGTTCAGCTACCAGGACTTCGACCACGTCGACGACAAGCTCGTCGACGCCGGGGCCAGTGGCGGCGAGGGCGGCACCGAGTTCGCCCTCGCGGTCTCCGCGGTCTCCGGGCACCTGCTGCTCACCACGCACACCCACGCCCTGGCCCGCGCGCAGGGCGAGCGCCTGACCGCCCTGTACCGGCAGGTCCTGGAGGCCATGGCCGGCGACCCGCGGGGCAGCGCCCAGGACACGTACCTGCCCGCACAGGAGCGGGAGTGGCTGCTCGCGCAGAACGACACGGCCCGCGACTTCCCGGAAGCGACCGTCCTGCAGCGCTTCGAGGAGCAGGTGACCCGCACCCCCGACGCCGTCGCCGTACGGCACGCGGGCGGCGAGCTGTCGTACGCCGGACTCGACGCCAGGGCCACCCGGTTCGCCTACCGGCTGCGCGCGGCGGGCGTCGGCGCCGAGTCCACGGTGGGCGTGCTGCTCGACCGCGGACCGGACCTGCTCGCGACGCTGCTCGCGGTGTGGAAGGCGGGCGGCGCCTACGTGCCGATCGACCCGTCCTACCCGGCCGAGCGCATCGCCTCCATGTGCGACAGCGCGGGCGCGCAGCTCGCCGTGACGCAGGAGGGCTACGCGGACCGTTTCCCCGCCGCCGTGCCGGTGCTGGACATCGCCCGACTGGCCGACGACGACGGCGAGTTCGGTGCGGTGGCCCGGGTCGACGACCCCGAGCGGCTCGCCTACGTCATCTTCACCTCCGGTTCCACCGGACGGCCCAAGGGTGTCCAGGTCCCGCACCGGGGTCTGGCCAACCACGTCGCCTGGGCGGCGGACGAGCTCGCCGTGCGGGGCACCGGCGGTGCGCCGCTGTTCTCCTCGGTCGCCTTCGACCTGGTCGTCCCCAACCTGTGGGGGCCGCTGGTCACCGGCCAGGCCGTGCACGTCGTCCCGCAGGACACGCTGCCCGCCGACCTGCCGGCCGCGCTGCTCGACGCCGGCCCGTACAGCTTCGTCAAGCTGACCCCGGGCCACCTGGACATCCTCACCGAGCAGCTCACCACCGAGCAGGTCGACCGGCTCAGCCAGGTCTACGTCGTCGCGGGCGAGGCCCTGCCGGGCTCCACCGCCAACCGGTCCCTCGAAGTCCTCGGCTCCGGCCGCATGATCAACGAGTACGGGCCGACCGAGGCGTCCGTGGGCTCCACCATCCACCCCGTCACCGACCACGTCGCGCTCGACGTCGTCCCGATCGGCCGCCCGCTGCCGAACATGACGGCGTACGTCCTGGACGCGGCGATGCGCGAGGTGCCGGCCGGTGTCGTCGGCGAGCTGTACGTCGGCGGCACGGGCGTGGCGCGCGGATACGCGGGCCGCCCCGGCCTGACGGCCGAACGTTTCGTGCCCGACCCGTACGGGCCGGCGGGCAGCCGCCTGTACCGCACGGGCGACCGGGTCCGGATGCCGGCCGACGGGAACATCGAGTTCCTCGGCCGCCTCGACGACCAGGTGAAGATCCGTGGCTACCGCGTCGAACTCGGCGAGGTGCAGGCCGTGCTGGCGGCCCACCCGGCCGTCCGGGACGCCGTGGTCGCCGTGCACGAGCCGACGCCCGGCGACAAGCGCCTCGTCGCCTACTGCGTGCCCGCGGAAGGACAGCGGCTGCCGGACGCCTCGGCTCTCGCCGGGGACTGCGGGGCGCTGCTGCCGGAGTACATGGTGCCCTCCGCGTTCGTCGCCCTGGACGCGATCCCGCTCAACGCCAACGGCAAGGTCGACCGCAAGGCGCTGGCCGCGCCCGACCGTTCGGCGATGCGCTCGGGCCGCGAGTTCGTGGCGCCGCGCACCGACACGGAACGCACGCTCGCCAAGATCTGGTCCGAGGTGCTGGGTGTCGACGAGATCGGCGTGCACGACGAGTTCTTCGAGCTCGGCGGGCACTCGATCCTGATGATCCAGGTGCTCGCGGCGGCCCGCCGCGAGGGCCTCGCGGTCTCGGTCTGGCGCATGTACCAGCACGGCACGCTCGTCGACCTGGCCGCGGCCATCGACGAGGACAGGGCGGCCGCCGCCGCGGAGGAGGCCGCCAAGGCCGCCAAGGCCGCCGAGGCGGAGCCCGCACCGGTCGAGGTCCCGGCCGAGCTGCTCGCCTCGCTCCTGCGGCAGGCCGCCGGTGGCGACGCCACACGCCTCACCGAGGGGCCGCTCGCCCAGGTCGCGGCCCTGCTCGGCGGCGGCGCGCAGGCCGCCGCCGAGGCCGGGGAGACGGTCGCTCTCGACGACCTGGACGCCCTCATGGCCGAGCACCGGGTGCCCGGTGTGAGCCTCGCCCTGCTCGGCGCGGACGGCTCGGTGCGCACCCACGCGGCCGGCGTCCTCGCGGTGGACGGCGACCGTCCGGTGACCCCGGACACGCTGTTCCAGGTCGGCTCGATCAGCAAGCACGTCGCGGCGTTCGCGACCCTGCGGCTCGTCGCGGAGGGGCGCATCGGCCTCGACGACTCCATCGAGACGCACCTAACGTCCTGGAGCCTCGACGAGCTGGACTCGGCGCCCGGCGCGGTGACCGTCCGGCACCTGCTCGGGCACACCGCCGGGCTCGCCCGGCACCGCAGCGTCGGATTCCCGCCGGGCGGCGAGGTGCCCACCCTGCGGGACCTCCTCGACGGCACGGGCGCCGTCTCGACCCCGCGCGTACGCCGCCAGCTGGTGCCCGGCTCCACGTTCCGCAAGTCCAGCACCCACTACTGGGTCCTCCAGCAGCTCCTCGAGGACGTCACCGGTGAGGCGTTCCAGGACCTCGCGCACCGCCTGGTCCTCGCGCCGCTCGGCATGACGGGCAGCAGTTTCGACCAGGACTTCCCGCGCACGTCGGGGCGGCCGGTGGCACTCGGCCACCACGTCAAGGGCGTGGCCATGGAAGGGGGCTGGCGTGAACGCGCCCACCTCGCCGCCGCCGGACTGTGGACGACGGCCGAGGACATCGCCCGGCTCGCCCGGCAGGTGCGGGCCTCGCTCCTCGGCCACGAGGGGGCCCTGCTGCCCCGCGCCGTCGCCCAGGAGCTGCTCGCCACCCACCCGGGCAGCTTCTACGGCCTCGGCACCATCGTCGACGACACCGGTGGCGACGCCGAGTTCGGCCACGGCGGCGAACCCGCCGGCTACTGGAACCTCTCGCTCTCCCATCTCGGCAGCGGCGCCGGCCTGGTCGCCCTCACCAACTCCGACAGCGGCAAGGGAGTCGTCAAGCATCTGACCGCCCGGCTCGGCAAGCACGAAGAGACCTTCGGCAAGGGCGAGTTGATGGCGGACTGGGCGGCCGCCGGCACCGGCTCCGCCGCCCCCGCCGATCATCCGCTGCTCAGCCCCGTCGTCACCGACGAGGAGCGGGCATGACCACCCACGGCCCGCGAACGGCCACCATCATCCAGGAGGACCCTGTGCACCACCCCCGCACACGCCACCTCATCTCCGTGGACGACCTCACCGACGACGACCTGCGCACCCTGGTGGCGGACGGTGTCGCCTTCCGCGCCGCCGACCGCAAGGGCGGCCCGAAGCCGCTGCGGGACGAGGTCGTGGGGATCTATTTCAGCAAGACGTCCACCCGCACCCGCACCGCCTTCTCCAGCGGCGCCCTGCGCCTGGGCGCCTCCGTGATCACCTACGGGCCCGGCGACCTTCAGCTCAACACCGGCGAGACCAGCGAGGACACCGGGGCCGTGCTCTCCCGCATGCTCGACGTCCTGGTGGCCCGCACCGCGGGTGACGAGGCGGAGATGCGGGCCTGGGCGAGCCAGCGGCGGATGTCCGTCGTCAACGCGATGAGCGCCGGCGAGCACCCCACCCAGGCCCTCACCGACCTCACCACGCTGAGCGCGCACTTCGGCCGGCTGGACGGGCTGCGCGTCCTGTACGTGGGAGAGGGCAACAACTCGGCGTCCGCGCTCGCCCTCGCCCTGAGCCGCTTCCCGGGCACCGAACTGGAACTGCGCACCCCGCCCGGCTACGGGCTCGACCCGGCCTATCTGGCACGGGCAAAGGCGCACGCCGCCCGCACCGGTGCGAGCGTGCGCGAACGCCACGACATGGACGACCTGCCCGCCGACGTCGACGCCGTCTACACCACGCGCTGGCAGACCACGGGCACCACCAAGCCCGACCCCGACTGGCGGGACGTCTTCGCCCCGTTCCAGGTCAGTGCGCGGCTGTGGGAGACCAGCCCCAAGGCCGTGTTCCTGCACGACCTGCCCGCGCACCGCGGTGACGAGGTGACCGCCGAGGTGCTCGACGGGCCGCACAGCATCGCCTTCGAGCAGGCCGAGAACAAGATGCACAGCGCGATGGCCGTCCTGAAGTGGTGCCGGGCAGGCGGCCAGCCGGCACCGGGAGAGTGAGCGTCACCGACGGCCGGACGGCTCCCGCGCACCCGCAGGCGAAGGGGCCGGATCCGGTCCCGCTGCGACGCAACCGCGACTACCTCATGCTGTGGAGCGGCGCCGGGCTCACCCTGCTCGGCTCCCGCGCCACCTCGGTCGCCTACCCGCTGCTGCTGATCTGGTCCACCGGATCGGCGGCGGCGGGGGCGATGGCCGCCTTCGCGGCGCAACTCCCGCACCTGATCGTGCAGTTGCCCGCAGGTGCGCTCGTCGACCGGTGGAACCGGCGTCGCACGATGCTCGTGTGCAGCGCGGGCTGCGCCGTGTCCACGGCGAGCGTGGTCGCGGCGGTCGGGGTGGGCCAGGTCCATCTGGCCCACCTGGCGGTGGCCGCGTTCGTCGAGGGATCGCTGATGGTCTGCCACCGCCTCGCCGAACGGGCCTGCGTCCGCCAGGTCGTGCCGGCGTCGCAGCTCACCGCGGCGCTCGCCGGGAACGAGGCCCGGGGACGGGCCGCGGGCCTGCTCGGACAGCCGCTCGGCAGCGCCGCGTTCGCCGCCGCCCGGTGGTCGCCGTTCCTGCTCGGGAGCGTCACGCACCTGCTGTCGCTGCTCGCAGTCCTGTGCGTCAGGGCGCCGTTCGGCGGCAGGCCGGCGGCCGAACGGCGCAGGCTCGGGCCCGAGATCGCCGAGGGGCTGCGCTGGCTGTGGCGGCGCCGCTTCCTGCGCCGGATCACGCTGCTCATCTCCGGCAGCAACGTGATCTTCCAGGCGCTGGCCCTGCTGCCCGCCTTCGTCCTGTACGAGGACGGGCTCTCGCCCGCGACCGTCGGCGTGATCGCGGCGATCAGCGGGGCGGGCGGCGCCGTCGGCGCCCTGTGCGGCGGCTGGGCCACGCGCCGCATCGGCCTGGCCGGCCTGGTCCGCGGGGCGCTCGTGGTGTGGGCGCTGCTCGTGCCCGCCCTCGCCCTGACCCGGTCGCCGCTGCTCCTCGGAGCGCTGCTGGCCGGAATGAGCCTGGTGGGCGGCGCCGTCACCGTCGCCGGCGGTGTCCACCAGGTGCGCACCACGCCCGATGCCCTCCAGGGCCGCGTCAACAGCGCGCTGCAGCTGGCGGGTTCGGGTGCCAACGCACTCGGCGCGCTCGCTGGGGGAGTGCTCCTCGACTCCCTCGGCGCGGCCCGCACGGCCGCCCTGCTCGGTGTGGCGATGGGCGTCCTGGCGCTCGTCGCCGCGGCCTCCGCACTGACCCGCCTCCTCGCCTCCGACGAACAACAGGCCTCCCAGGAACAGCAGGCCTCTCAAGAGCAGCAGCAAGAGCCCATACGAGAACAAGAAGGAGAACGCACCTCATGAACGCAACCCTCAGTTGGACCCCGCTGGTCATCACCCCGCAGAGCGCCGGGGTCGAGGCCTCGGCCGCCGGGCTGCTCAAGGTGATCGGCGACACCGCCACCATCGACGACCAGCTCGTCAAGGAAAAGGCGCTGATCTTCCGCGGCTTCGGCGTCACGCAGGAGGAACTCGACCCGGTCATGGACGAGCTGCTGCCCAACCGGCTCGCCTACGTCCACGGCAACTCGCCGCGCACCAAGGTCGGCAAGAACGTCTACACCTCCACGGAGTACCCGCAGGAGTTCACCATCTCGATGCACAACGAGATGTCGTACGCCCACGCGTGGCCGGCCCGCCTGCTCTTCTTCTGCCAGAAGGCCGCCGAGACCGGCGGCGCCACCCCCGTGACCGACTCCGCCCTCTGGCTCCGGTCCCTGGACCCGGAGGTCAGGGAGGCGTTCAAGGACGGCGTCTGCTACCAGCAGAACCTGCACGACGGCCTCGGCCTCGGCAAGAGCTGGCAGGACACCTTCGAGACCACCGACCGCGCCGAGGTCGAGGCCTTCCTCGGACAGACCGGCGCCCAGTGGGAGTGGAAGCCGGACGGCTCGCTGCGGGTGCGCCAGATCCGGCCCGCGACCGCTGTGCACCCGGTGACCGGCGCGGAGGTCTGGTTCAACCAGTCCGACCAGTGGCACCCGGCGGGCCTCGGCGACGACACCGCCGCCGCGCTCGCCCAGATCATGCCGGCCGACGAACTGCCGCAATCCGTCACGTTCGCCGACGGCACGCCCATCCCCGACGAGTACGTCCTCCAGATCCGTGACCGGGGCCTGGACGCCGCCGTGAACTGCGACTGGCGCACCGGTGACCTGATGCTCATCGACAACATGCTGGTCTCGCACGGCCGTCGGCCCTTCACCGGAACCCGCCGCGTGCTCGTCGCGATGTCCGACTGAGGCCCGATGAGTGCCGCTGAGCGCGAGTACCGCGCTCTGTGCGACAGCGGCGGCGCCCACCTGCGGCAGGGCGCCACGCACGACCCGCCGTCCGCCGCCGACCCGCGGCTGCTCTCCGTGGCCGGACCCGCGGTGCCGCACCGCAGGTCACGGCCGAACGGACTGCGTCACGCGGGCGCCCGCACCGCCGCACGCCGGGTGCTCGCCCGGCGTCCGGGGGCGGCGCCCGCGGGCATCCGGTCCGGGACGCCGTCACACCCGTGGTGCGCGGATTCCCGGCACGGCAGGACCGTCGCCACGTGGCTCGTCCTGGCCCCGGCCGAACTCACCCATCCGGACAGCCTGCCGGACGACGGTGTGCGAAGCCGCCGTCCTGCGGTGCTGGACCCGCAAGGAGGCAGTCGTGAAGGCGATCGGCGTCGGCATCACCCGGGATCTCACGTCCCCGGAGGTCCACCCGGAGGACCCGGGCCCTCTCGTCGTCTCCGGTGCGGCGGACGGCGGCGGCGACCGGCTCGTCGAGGACGTGCCGAGCCGCAATGACCTCTTCACGGCGCTTGCCGGGCCCGTGGGCCGTGCGGGTCCCGCCGTCCTGCGCACGCGTAAATCCGCGCTGTCCCGTTCCCTGCTCGAACCGTTCCTGAGGACTGAGCAGGAGTGAGCCTGATCAGCCGCACGCCCCGAACGGTCTTGAGCGCACTGGTCACCGGCGTACTCAACCCCGAGGCGGCGACACGCATCCCGTGCGTGGTCCGATCCCGGGAGGCCGGTTCCCTCACGACCTGGCCATATGGATACGGCCAGAGGCGACGGGGAGGCCCCGAACCATCACTCCGGTGGAGCGGGGGCCCCGCACACTGGCGCCGTACCCGGCGTCCCAGATCGCACGATCACGTTAGCCCGGTCGTCCCAGGACACCGCAAGCCCACAAGCGGATCATCACACGATCGAGCTAACTCGACCTCCTTCGCACTTCCCCGCGAGCAGCTACCACCCCTTTACCTCCTCCAGGAGCTGACCACCACCATGACCACCCACGCGATATCCACCCCGACCGGCATGCCGGCCCAGGGAATCGACCTCCCGGGCCATCTCCCCAAGGTCTTCCTCGCACCCGACCCCTCCGTGGAGATCGGCGCGTACCTCGCACAGCACCGGGCGGCTGTCCGCGCCGCCCTCGTCGAGCGCGGCGCGGTCCTGCTGCGCGGCTTCGCGGTCGACGGCGTCGACGGTTTCAACGGCTCGGTGCACGCCCTGTCGGGCACCCCGCCGCTGACGTACGCGGAACGCTCCTCGCCGCGCTCCACCATCAAGGGGCAGGTGTACACCTCGACCGACTACCCGGCGGACGAGGAGATCTTCCTGCACAACGAGAACTCGTATCAGTCGGTCTGGCCGCAGACCCTGTACTTCTTCTGCATCGAGCCCCCTCACACGCTGGGCGCCACCCCGCTCGCCGACATCCGCGCCGTCCACGCGGCCATCGACCCCGACGTGCGGGAGGAGTTCACCCGGCGCCGCTGGCGTGTGGTGCGCAACTTCCACGAGGACTTCGGGGTGCCGTGGCAGCAGGCCTTCAACACCGACGACAAGGACCGCGTCGCCGCGTACTGCGCGGGCAAGGGCATCGACGTGGAGTGGACCGCCGGCGGGCTGCGCACCACGGCCGTGCGCGACGCGGTGCACCGGCACCCGGTGACGGGGGAGACCGTGTGGTTCAACCACATCACGTTCTTCCACGTCAGCACGGTCGCCCCCGATGTGCGCGACGGACTTCTGGAGATCTTCGCGCCCGAGGACCTGCCCACCAACTCCTACTACGGGGACGGGGCGGCGATCCCCGACGATGTCGTCGCCCACCTGCGCCAGTGCTACCGGGACGCGAGCACCCGCTTCGACTGGCAGCGGCACGACGTCCTGGTCGTCGACAACATGCTGGCCGCGCACGCCCGTGAGCCCTTCACCGGCCCGCGCAAGATCGCCGTGGCGATGGCGGAGCCGTCCGACGGCTGACGCCAGGGGGCGGCCGCCCCCGACATCGATCCGCCGCTGTACCTGTGTCAGGTACAGCGGCGGACTCATGCGCCCTGCGGGGGATTCAGCAGCGCATGCCTGTGCTCGCCGCGGCACGCGCACCGACCTGCGCGGCGAGGAGATCGATGGTCGCGGGCGACAGGCGGGGGCGTGGACGCCGGGCGTGATAGACGAACGCCGGCGGCAGATTGCCCCACACCGTGCGGCCCGGCACCACCTCTTCGAAGGAGGAGCCGAGCATGCGCCGGAAGCGCCGTGCGGACGACAGATACGTCGCGTGCACGTAGCCGAAGGTCGTGAACGCCCCCTGCGGTGCCAGGACCCGGTGTACGGAGTCGAGCGTCGTGCGCTGCGTCGTAGGGTCCAGGCTGGCCCAGGGCAGCCCGCTGATGACGGCGTCCGCCGCACCCAAACCGCGCTCGGCGAGCAGCCGCGGCAGCGCGGCCGCCTCGTCGTTCAGGACCCGCACGCGCGGGAAGCGCTCGGCGAGCGACGACGCGAGCCGGGGGTTGATCTCCACGGCCAGGTGATGGCCGCGACCACCGAGGAGTTCCTGGATCACTCCGGTGAACGCCCCGGTGCCGGGCCCGAGTTCGACGACCACCGGGTTGCCGGACTCGGGCACGGGCAGGGCCACCTCGGTGGCCAGCCGGCGCGAACTGGGAGCCATGGCACCGACCTGCCGGGGACTGCGCAGGAACTCTCTGAACAACGACCCGGGTGCCGCGGTCTCACTCGTCAACTTCTGTGCCTCTCGGGCTCGTAGGGATCGTGGATCGGCCGGTGCGTCTCCGGCGGGCCTACTCGCGCATGCCCGCCAGCTCCACCGGTCGGGTGCGCAGGGCGAACGACGCGGGCAGGGTGGCCGCGAGTACCGCGAGGAAGGCGCTCGCGGCGATCACCGCACCCACCGTAGGCCAGGGCACCACGATCGCGGAGCTCACGTCCAGCAGGCCGAGGGCGGTGCGGACGCCTAGCAGGTTCACCGCCGAGACGGCGGCGCCGAGCACCGCGCCGACCACCACGACCATCACCGACTCGACGGCGACCAGACGCAGTACCTGGGTCTTCGTCGCGCCCGTCAGGCGCAGCGCGGCGAGGTCGCGGACCCGGTCCGTGGTGGCCATGACCAGCGTGTTGGCAAGCGCGATGCCCGTGTAGACCAGGGCGATGGCCAGGATCATCAGCAGGCCGAGCCGGGTGGACTCGCTGGAGCGCGGGTAGTGCGCCTCAATCCACTGCCCGGCGCCGAGCACCTCGACGCCGCTCGCCTCGGCCGCCGCGCGCAGCCGCCGGTCGACGGCGGCCCGGTCCACGTCGGAGGCGACCTTGATGTCGACGCGGTCGACGCCCGCGCCGGCGGCGTTGCGCGCGGTGAGGTACACGCCGTTGTTGCCGGTGCCGATCCCGAGGACGGCGGCGATCCTGAGGTTCACCTTGCGGCCGTCGCCCAGCCAGACGGGCACCCGATCGCCGACGCGGGTGGTCAGCCATTCCTCGTTGACGACGATGCTGCCGTCGTCGAGGTCGGCCAGTTTGCCTTCCACGACCGGGAGTTGGGACACCACGGACAGGTCCGTGCCGCTGTCGACGGCGCGGGCCTCGGAGCGGACGAGGGCGGTGCCCTCCTCCAGGACGGTCACCCCGGTCGAGCGGGACGTGCTGACCGTGACGCCGGGGACGTCACGGGCCGCCCGGACGAACCCGGCGGGCAGTGCCCGGCCCGCGTCGCCCGACGAGACCACGTAGTCGGCCCGCATCTGGGTACGGGCCTCGGCGGCCTTGGCCTCGTTGATGGTGGCGGTCGTGCCCATCAGGGAGCAGGCGAGCGCCACGGTGATGATGACCGGCGCGGCCACGGCCGCCGTCCGGCGCACCCCGGCCGCCGCGTTCTCCCGCGCCAGCATGCCCACGGCGCCCGGCAGCCGGGCGGGCAGCCAGGTCAGAAGCCGGGTCAGCGGCCGCACCAGCAGCGGCGCGAGCAGGGCCATCGCCACGATGAGCAGCATCGGCTGGGTGATGTACGTCTTGCGCTTCAGCACATCGCCGGGGTTGTCCACCAGCGCCGTCACCAGCAGGCCGAGGCCCGTGAGCAGCACGGCGGCGGCCACCAGGAGGCGGCTCCACGGCATGGTGCCGCTGTCGACGGCGGACTCCCGCAGCGCCGCCGTCGGGCCGGTCCGGCCCGCGCGGAAGGACGCCACGACGACGCCGCACAGGGCCACCGTCAGGCCGGTCCAGAAGGCGACGTGGAGCGGCCAGGCCTGCTCACCGATCCGGAACCAGGTCGGGGCGAGGCCCTCTCCCGACATCCACGAGGCGAGCCGCGGCGCGGCCCACCGGCCCAGCCAGCACCCCGCGCCCGATGCGAGCACCCCGATCACCAGGGCCTCCGCGTAGACCATGCGCCGCACCTGACCGGGTGTCGCGCCCGCCATCCGCAGGAGTCCGAACTCCCGCCTGCGCTGCGCCACCGCGAAGGTGAACGTCGAGGCGACCACGAACACCGACACGAACGCGGTGATGCCGGCCGCGGTGCCGAGCAGGGCGTTCACGGAGACCAGGGCCTCCTTGTCGCGGTCCGGGTCGGGGTCGGCGCGTCGCCGGTCGTCGCCGGCGAGGACGGTCATGCCCGAGCCGGTGCCGAGCGCCGCGCGGACGGCGGCCGGGTCGGCGTCCACCGTCACCCGGTCGATGCGCGGGGACAGGCGCGCGGCCTCGGCGGCGGTGAAGAACACCGCCGACTCGAAGCCGGCCGCCGGCACCGTGCCGACCACGGTGTGGGTGCCGGCGCCCTCGGGCGTGACGACCTGGATCCGGTCCCCGGCGCGCACCTGCGCACCGGGCCCTGTGGTGACGACGACCTCGCCGGGCGATGTGGGGGCGCGTCCGGAGGTGAGGCGGTACGGCGTGGCCGCGGCGATGGCCCACGAGTGGCCCACGAGCGTGGTGTCCGCACCGACCCGCCGGTCCGCGTCCGGCACCGAGACCGGGAACGTACGGTCCTCGGCGACGGGGCCCACCGTGGCGAGCTCGGCGGCCAGCTTCTCCGGCACCGCACGGGGGTTGGTCAGCGTCGACGTCCGCACCCCGATCGGGGTGTCGGCCTTCACCTCGTCCGTGCCCTGCACCACGACCCGCGCCTCGGCGAAGCGTTCGGTGCCCCGCTCCGGCGCGTCGAACGTCGCCGCGAGCGCGAGGCCCGTGGTGGCGATGAGGCCGACCCCGAGCGCGAGCGCGACGAACGAACCGACGAACGTGACCCAGCGGGTGCGCATCCCGCGCAGCGCGAGACTCAGCACGACGCCACCGCCGAGGCCTTCGACGGGATGGCGCTCAGGGCGGTCATCCGCTGGGCGACCTGCTCCGCCGTCGGCGTGTACAGCTCGCCCTGGACCGTGCCGTCGGCGAGGAAGAGCACCCGGTCCGCGTAGGAGGCGGCGACCGGGTCGTGCGTCACCATGATCACCGTCTGGCCGCGGTCGACCATCGTCCGCAGCAGCGTCAGCACCTCACGGCTCGTGGTGGAGTCCAGGGCGCCCGTCGGCTCGTCGCCGAACAGCACCTCCGGCTGGGTGACCAGGGCGCGGGCGAGCGCCACGCGCTGCTGCTGGCCGCCCGACATCTGGCTGGGGCGGTGCCCGGCGCGCTCGCGCAGGCCGACCTGCTCCAGGACGTTCAGGACCTCGGACCGCCTGGGGCGGCGGCCCGCGAGCCGCAGCGGCAGCCCGACGTTCTGCTCGGCGGTCAGCGCGGGCAGCAGGTTGAAGGCCTGGAAGACGAACCCGATGCGCCGCCGGCGCAGCAGCGTCAGCTTCTTCTCGCTCAGCCGGGTCAGATCGGTCTCCCCGAGGAAGACCTGGCCCGCGGTCGGCCGGTCGAGCCCCGCCGTGCACTGCAACAGGGTCGACTTGCCGGAGCCCGAGGGGCCCATGACGGCGGTGAAGGTACCCCGCGGGATGTCGAGGCTGACCTGGTCGAGGGCGGTGACGGCGTTGTCGCCCGTCCCGTAGGACCGGGTCACGGAGCGGAGCCGGACGGCTGCTTGATTCATGGTGTCCACTCAATCGGGCCCGCGCGACGGTGACATCGCAGCGGGACGGAGTCTTGGGGGTGGAGGTAGCTCCACCCTCCTGTGCACGATGTCTGCACCCGGCACGGAAAGGCAGAGCTCAGGGCGGCAGGAACCTGCACCGGCAGCGTCCTGCCCGCGCCCTCCCCGCCCGCGGGCCCGCGCGCGACGGATCATGGCGGGACCGGGGCCCGTCAGGGGCCGTGCCACGAGAGGGCGAGGGTGGATTCGTATGGGTGTCGCAGGAGCAGGGGGCGTTGTGGGGGCGGGGACCAGGAGCCGCTGGTTCCGGCGCTACCCGGCCACGGACGGGAGCGTCCGGCTGCGCCTCGTCGGCTTCCCGCACGCGGGCGGCACGGCGACCCTCTTCCACGGCTGGGCGGCCCGTCTGCCGCGCGGCGTGGAGCTGCTCGCCACTCAGTACCCCGGCCGTCAGGAGCGGCTCGCCGAGCCCTGTGCCGAGTCCATGGCGGAGCTCGCCGACCGCATCACCGACGCCCTTGAGGACGTCCTCGGGCCCGGACTCGGCGCCCCCCTGGCCCTGTTCGGGCACAGCCTCGGCTCCGCCGTCGCCTACGAGGTGGCGCGCCGCCTCGACGAGCGGCACGGCATCGTTCCCGAGCGCGTCGTCGTCTCCGGGCGCGGCGCCCCGCACATCGAACGCGGCGGCACCCTCCACCTCCTCGACGACGACAGTCTGATCGCCTCGGCCCGGGGCCTGGGGGACCTCGGCTCCGCCGTCTACGACGACCCCGACCTGCGCCCGCTGCTGCTGCCCTCGCTGCGCGGCGACTTCCGCCTCATCGAGTCCTACCGGCCCGTGGAGCCGGCGCCCCTGCGCGCACCGGTCACGGCGGTCGGCGGCGTGGACGACCCGGGCTGCTCCCTGGCCGACCTGCTGTCGTGGCGGCCCCTGACCACATCCACGTACGAGCACCGGGTCTTTCCCGGTGACCACTTCTACCTCGTCCCGCACGAGGCGGAACTCCTGGCCTATCTCAACCAGCGATGGTGAGCGCGGCGTTCGCCTGGGCCTTCCTGCTGCTGAGGTACGAGAGCAGCATCGGCAGGGAGCTGGTCAGCAGCAGGACGGCGCCGCCGGCGGCGAGCACTCCCGAGCCGCCCCACTTCTGCCAGGAGCCGCCAGCGATCATCCCGACCGCCACACAACTGGGCGCCCACAGCAGGCTGCCGAGCAGGGACAGGCCGAGGAAGCGGGTCCAGGGCACGCCGACGGTGCCGCACATCACCGGTACCAGCGTGCGCAGCACCGCGTTGAACCGGCCGAGCAGCACCGCACGCGCGCTGTAGGTGCCGACGGTGTGCAGCGCCGCGCGGTAGCCGGGAGAGTCGGTCACCCGGGCCGGCAGGTTCGCGACGAGCCGGGGACCCCACCGGCGCCCCACCAGATGACCGATCACATTGCCCGCCAGTGCGCCGAGCACCGCCATCGCGATCGCGGCGGGAAGCGGCAGCGCGCCGTGGTGCGCGAGCACGCCGCTCGCCATCAGGGCGGTCTGCGAAGGGAACAGCATGCCGAGCAGAGGGAGCGCCGGCTCCGCCATGGGAAGCAGGAAGACGATCAGCAGCGTCAGCCACACGGGCACAGCCGCCAACTGTTCCTGGGTCCAGGCCATTTCGGTCCTCTCGCAGTGCCGTCACCCCGTCGTCCGGAGCCCTTACAGCAGACCGCGCGGGGGCGCCCCTGCACATCGCAGCTGGGCCCAGTCCCGGCCGGTAGCCGGTGCCCACCCCGATGGTGGAGCTAGCTGGGTGGTCCGGGCCGGAAAGGTCTCATAACGTGCGGCGCATGCACCCCCCGACGATCTGGACCCGGCTCCACCTGCGCCACTACGTACGCAGCGGCTGGCCCTGGCGCGCTGCGCTGTACCTGCTCAGCAGCGCGGTCCTCGGCCTCCTCACCCTGCTCACGCTCGTGCTGCTCGCCGTCGCGGGCAGCGTGCTCACCGTGGTCGTCGTCGGCCTTCCGCTGCTGCTCGTCCTCGTCCTCACCGGGGTGCCGCTGGCCTCGGTCGAGCGCAGCCGGCTGCGTCTGATCGACAGCGAGCCGCTCGCCGATCCGCACCGCGAACCCGACCGCACCGGCCTCACCGCCTGGCTGCGCACCCGGCTCCAGGAACGCGCCACCTGGCGCGAGCTGGGCTACGCGGTGCTCTTCGGCTTCCTGCTGTGGCCCCTCGAAGCGCTGGTCGTGTGCTCCGTCCTCCTCGTGTGCGGCGGGCTGCTCGCGACGCCGGTGATGCTGGCGGTCGACGGCGAGGAGGCGCGGGTCCTCAAGATGTGGATCGTGGACAGCTGGCCCGGGGCGCTCTCGGCGGCGCTCGCCGGGCTGCTGCTGATGCCCGTCTTCGCCTACCCGCTCGGCGCGATCGCCGCGGGCCGGGCCGCCCTGACCCGCTTCCTGCTGGCTTCGCCCACCGGCGAACTGAACTCGAAGATCAAGGAGCTGGGCCGCTCCCGGGTCCGGCTCGTGGACGCCTTCGAGGCTGAGCGGCGCCGCATCGAGCGCGATCTGCACGACGGGGCGCAGCAGCGGCTCGTCGCCCTGTCCATGACGCTCGGCCTGGCCCGCCTCGACGCGGCGGACGGCCCGCTCGGCCCGCTGCTCGCCAAGGCGCAGGACGAGGCGGCCACCGCCCTCGTCGAGATCAGGGAGCTGATCCGCGGCATCCACCCCCAGGTCCTCACCGACCGGGGCCTGGTGGCGGCCGTGGAGGATCTGGCGGACCGCTCGACGATCCCCGTCGACGTGGACCTCGACCTGCCGGTCCGGCCCCCGGAGGCGATCGAGACGGCCGTGTACTTCGCGGTCAGCGAGGCCCTCGCCAACGTCGCCAAGCACAGCGGCGCGAGCAGGGCCGTGGTGCGGGGCGGCCTGGAGAACGGGCAGCTGGCCGTGGAGGTCGAGGACGACGGTCACGGGGGCGCGGACACGGGGCGGGGGACGGGCCTGCTGGGCGTCGCCGATCGCGTCTCGGTCCTCGACGGCCGCCTGCGTGTGTCCAGTCCGCCCGGCGGGCCCACCGTGTTCCGCCTCTTGGTACCCTGCTCAACTCCCTGATACGACCGCATGATTGAGGAACTGATGCTGCGCATCGTGCTGGCCGAGGACAGTGTCCTGCTCCGCGAAGGACTCGTCGGCCTCATGGAGCGCTTCGGGCACCAGGTGGTCGCCGCGGTCGGTTCCGCGGACGAGCTCACCGAGGCGGTCGCCGCGCACGAACCCGACATCGTGGTGACCGACGTACGGATGCCGCCCGGCTTCTCCGACGAGGGCCTGCGTGCCGCCATCGCCCTGCGCCGCCGCCGGCCCGGACTGCCGATCCTGGTCCTCAGCCAGTACATCCAGCGGTCCTACGCCGAGGACCTGCTCGACTCCTCCGACGGCACGGGGGTGGGCTATCTCCTCAAGGAACGGATCGGCCATGTCGAGGAGTTCGTCGACGCGGTGCACCGGGTCGCGGAGGGCGGCACGGTCGTCGACCCCGAGGTGGTGCGCCAGCTGATCAGGCACCGGCGCGACCCGCTGGCTCGGCTCACCGCGCGGGAGCAGGAGGTGCTCGCGCTGATGGCGGAGGGCAAGTCCAACGCGTCGATCGCCGCGGCCATGGTGGTGAGCGAGGGCACCGTCAGCAAGCACTTCGGGTCCATCCTCACCAAGCTCGACCTCTCCCTCGACGACACGACCAATCGCAGGGTCCTCGCGGTCCTCGCGTATCTGCGCGGCCGGCCCGGAGTGGACACCGCGTAGGCCGCCGGGGCGATCCGGACAGCCGGGGCCGCCTGGCCCGGCCCGCCCGGCCCGCCTGGCCCGGCCCGCCTGGCCCGGCCCGCCCGGCCCGCCTGGCCCGGCCCGGACCGCCGAGACCGCCGAGACCGCCGAGACCGCTAGACCGTCAGCAGGCCGCGCTGCGCCGCGACGGCGCCGAGCTGGAAGCGGCTGCGGGCGCCCAGCTTGGTCATCAGCTCGGCGGTGATCCGCCGGCTCGTGCGCACGGAGACCCCGAGCTTGCGGGCGATCACCTCGTCGGTGAGCCCGCCCGCCATGAGGCCGAGCACCGCGCTCTCCTCGTCGCTCAACTCCCGTGCCCGGCCCGTCGGCCGCTCCTGGCCGAACTGTGACGCCTGTCGCCACACCTGCTCGAACAGGGCGCGCAACGCGGCCACCGGCCCAGGGCTCGACAGCAGGAACGCACCCCGGTCGGGCTGGTCCGGGTCGAGCGGCACCAGGGCCTTGCTCCGGTCCCAGATCACCATCCTGAGCGGTAGCTGCGGCGCGGTCCTGACCTGCCCGCCCTGCCGGCTCAGCCACTGCGCGTACTCGGTGGTCGGCCGGTCGTTGCGGATGCTGTGCGCGTAGACGCACCGCACCCGCACGGACCGCTCCAGAAGCATCTGGTCGAGGGGCTTCGCCGCGTGCAGCCTGTCGGCCGGCTGCGCACCGCCGGGCAGCAGCGCCTCGGCCTCCTCGCGGCACTCCTGGCTCACCTTTTCGATGCACGCCTGGATCGCATCGGGACCCTGGGCGAGCTGTACCGATTCGATTTCTTCGGTACGGGCTCCGCGCCGGTATTCGGAGATGAGCTTTTCGGTCGCCAATTTACTCTCGGAGAGAGACAGCTGGAGTTTGAGTAATTCCCGCTCCTGGAACTGGACGAGCGACCTCAGGCCCAGTTCCGGATCCACCGCCCGCGTGCCTCCGGGATGTTCCTGCGACGACTGCACCAGAGCCAGTTCGGCGAGCTCGCCGAGGGCGCCGGTGGCCCGGTCGAGCGGCCATCCGAGCTGCTCCGCCATGTCCTGCGGGCTCGCGCCCGGCTGTCTCAGCAGAGCGCGGTAGGCGCGTTCCGCATCCATCCCGACGCCGATCTCCTTGAGCACGCTGGTCCCCCTCCGCTGTCGACTTCGGAGCCGACCTTAGCCCGCGGTCATGTCGGCTCATTTTCTCCGGCCGGAGGCGGGAGAAATCGAGGAGAAATAGCGGCGATGATTCGCTGGGGTACGGTCTGTTGCAGCTGAAGAGTTCAGCGACGGAGGGGATTCCAGGACATGCAGAAGAAGACGGGTTTCGTCGTGTCGGTGCTCGGTGCGGTCGCGGTCAACATCGCGCTGATGAGCGGTACGGCCGGCGCCGACGACCTGCCCTGGACGGGCCCCGGCCCCGGCCCCGGCAGCGCCGTGACGGACGTGACCTACCTGGTGAACGGGGCGCTGGACGGCGCCCTGGGCGACGACGACCTGCCCTGGACCAAGTAGTCCGGACAGGCCGGTGTCACCGAGTGGCCAGGAGGCGCTCGAGCGGCACCGGCCGGCCCTCGGCGGAGGCATCGCCGACGACGTCGACGAGCCGGGCGGTGCGTTCCTGCCACGAGGACGCCGACAGCACGGTGAAGGCCTGATGGGCCCGTCGCAGCCGGTCCACCGCCGCTGCGTCGCCCCGCAGGGCCTCGGAGCAGGCCCGGTCCGTCTCGATACGTGCCTGCAGGAACCGGTCCCCGACGTCCCCGGCGGCCGTGAACGCCTCGCGCAGGGTGGATTCCGCGGCGTCGTACAGCTCCTGGCGCCACTGGGCCTCGCCCAGCGCGCGCAGCGCGTACGCCTCGCCGAGCCGGTCGCCCTGGGCCCGGGTGAGCTCGATGACCTCCTGGCAGGTCCCGGTCGCCTCGCGCAGATCACCGATGCGCAGATACGCCTCGGCGAGCCGGTAGACGTTCTGGGCCCGGCCGCGCACCGACCCGCTCTCGGCACTGGCCGTGATGGCCTGCCGGGTCAGCGCGATCCCGGTGTCGTTGTCACCGCGCTCCAGCTCGATCTGCGCCAGCAGACCGAGGGCGTGCGCGGCGCTGACCGGGTCGTCGGTCTCCCGGAAGCGGGTGAGCGCGGCCCGGCAGTGTTCGGCCGCGCCGTCGAGGTCACCGCGGAAACGGGCACACAGGGCGAGATTGCGCAGCACCACCGCCCGCTCGTGCGGGTCGTCGGCCCGGTCGAGCAGTTCCATCGCTGAGGTCAGCAGGTCGTCGGCGTCCTGGTAACGGCGCTGGTAGATGGCGAGCGAGCCGAGCGAGCGCAGCATGACGGTGGCGCCGAAGGTGTCGTCGGCTTGCCGGGCGCTCTCCAGGGCGCTCTGTGCGGCCTGCTGCCAGTCCTCCTGGTAGTTGCGCATCTCGAACAGCGGCATGGCCCGCGCGGTGAGTTCCCAGGCGTGGGCGGCGGCTTCGTGCCGTGCCGCCGCGCCCACCATGGCGAGGATGGTGCCCCGCTCCGACTCGAACCACTCCAGCGGATCGGCGAGCAGCTCCGTGACCGCGTCCACCGGCAGCTCGTGGACGAGCCGGGCCGAATGACGTGGCAGGTGCCCGGCGCCGTAGAGGAGCTGGTGTGCGGAGCCGGCGAGCGTGAGCAGGGTGCCGTAGGCGCGTTGCAGGGCGTCCGCGCGATCCTGGGCGGAGTCCTCGTCGTGGGCGCGCTCCCAGGCGAAAAGACGCAGCAGTTCATGGAAGCGGAACCGGGCCGACGGTCCGGACTGCGTCAGGCACAGCTCCAGGAGCTGGGCGTCCACGAGCTGTTCGAGCAGGTCCTCGGCCTTCATCAGGTTCACGTCGAGCACCGCGGCGCCCGCCCATGCGGCGAACCCCTCCACCGGGAGCAGCGCGAGGCGCCGGAACAGCACGGCCGCCTCGGGCGACAACTCCCGGTAGCTGAGCCAGAATCCGGCCCGCACTCCGCCGTCGGAGGGGCTGAGCACGTCGAGCCGGCCGGCTCCGTCCTCCAGGCGTGCGGCGAGCCGCTGCAGCGACCGGTAGGGGCGCGGGGTGAGCCGGCCCGCGGCGATGCGCAGGGCCAGCGGCAGATGACCGCACAGCTCCGCGAGCCGCGCCGCGGCTTCGGGCTCGGCGGCGACCCGGTCCTGCCCGATCACGGTGGCGAGCATCCGGTCGGCCTCGTGCGCCGTCATCACGTTCAGCTGGATCTGGACTGCCCCGTAGTCACTGACCAGTTCGTCCAGCGGATCCCGGCTGGTGATCAGCACGATGCACCGGCCACGCCCCGGCAACAGCGGCTGGATCTGCCGGAACGAGCGCACGTCGTCCAGGATGACGAGCAGCCTGCGGTGGTTCAGCAGGGAGCGGTACAGCGCGGAGCGTTCCTGGAGTCCGGCCGGTATCTGCGCGCTGGACACCCCGAGGCCGCGGAGCGCCTGGTCGAGGACGGACAGGGACGACAGCGGCCGGTTGGACTTGTCATAGCCGTGTACGTCGATGAAGAGCTGCCCGTCGGGAAAGCGGTCGGCGACCCGGTTCGCCCAGTGCACGATCAGCGCGCTCTTGCCGATGCCGCTCACCCCGGTGACGACGGCCACCGCCGGTGCGGACCCGTCGGCGCTGCGGCGCAGCAGCGTTTCCAGTGCCTCGATCTCCGGCTCGCGTCCGGTGAAGGTGGAGAGCGCGAGCGGCAGTTGGGCGGGAACGCCCGGGGCGGGGTCGGACGGGACCGCGGACGGGGCGGTGGTGGCGGCCGCCCTGGCCGGCGGGGGTGCGTCGGAGCGCGGCTCGGAGTCGTCGTCCCGCAGGACGCGGCGGTGCATCTCCTGCAGCACGGGCCCGGGTTCGATGCCGAGCTCGTCGACGAGAGCCCGGCGTCCTTCGCGGTAGACCTGAAGCGCCTCGGCGCGCCGGCCGGCCATGTGGTGGGCCTGCATCAGATACGCCCGGGCCTGCTCGCGCAACGGGTTCTCCTTGACGAGCGCCGCCAGTTGTGCGCTGACCTTCTGGTGGTGGCCAAGCCTCAGCTGGAGGGCCGCGTACTCCTCGCACACATCGAGCCGGAACTCGGCCAGCTGACCGGCGACATCGTCGATGTGCGCTCCGGAGAGACCGTCGAGTGCGGGGCCCCGCCACAGGGCGAGAGCATGCTCGAACAACGTGGCGGCTTCCTCCGCCTGTTCGTCGTGAGCGGCCACCATACGGGCTCTCGCCACCGACTGGTTCAGGTCTCTCAGATCGATATAGCAGTGCGCGGAGTGAAGTATGTAGCCGGGGTGGCTCGTTTCGATCATTTCCGCCGGCACGGATGCCTCACGGAAGATCCTTCGCAGCGAGGTAATGCAGATGGCGATTTGGTTCCGCGCCGTGGCCGGCGGGTCTCCCTGCCACACCGCCTCGGTGAGGCTGTCGACCGAGACGACCCGGTCGCTGGAAAGCAACAAAGTGGCCAGAACTGATCGTTGACGTGCACTGCTGATCCGGATCGGTTCGTCGGTGACGGCTGCCTCGAGCGGTCCGAGCAGCTTGAACGACACCCTCTCGCGCACAGCGAATCCACATCCCCGTCGGCCGTGCGACGCCTTCTCGCCCCGTTGACCCCCATGCCTCAGGCATTGGGGAATTGGAAGGGCCGCATATGTAATGATCGCGAAAAGGAAGGGTAAGTCAACTGTGTTCCGGACCTGCCGGGTGCGGCCCTTGCGCCGCTCAATTCACGGCATTGGTCCGCTGTGTGGACGGCATAAGGACGAGGCGGCCGTCAGCCGGTGGTCGCGCTCTCGCCGTGGCCGCCTCGCAGCTGCAGCGGCTCCGCGGGGACCACTCCCACGCCGGATGGACCCGGCCTGGGGTTCTCGCGTGTTTCAGCGGGTGGTTTCCCGCTCCACCGGGAGCCACAGTTCGGCGTCCGCCTCCGTGCCGTCGGGTGACAGGCGGGTGCGGAGGATCTCCGGACCGGGGCGGGTGCGGTAGGGGTTGGACGGGAACCACTCGGTGAACACGTCGCGCCAGAGTTCCTGGATGGCCTGCGGGGCGGGCCCCGAGGTGGTGAAGACCGCCCAGGCGCCGGGCGGGACGGGCAGGGCGGTGATGCCTTCGGGGACCGGGGCCGAGACCGGGGCCGAGGTGATCACGGCGTGGTAGTAGTCGAGTTCCGTGCCCTCCGCGCGGCTCGGGTCAAGGTCGTCGCAGACCGCGACGATGCCCCGCGGTTCCTGGTCGGACAGTTTCTCCAGCTGGTCCCTCGCGGACTTGTCGAGGCCGCGGACGAAGTCGATGATCGCCTGGTTCGGGCCGGAGTGGATCAGGGGGATCCGGGTCTTGAAGCCCGTGACGGTGAAGGCCGGGCGGTCCACGACGCGGTAGTGCATGCTGCTGTTCCCTTCGACGGTGAGGCGGAAGGTCAACCGGGGCTGGGAGACGAGCGCGGCGCCGGTGCGCCGGGCCTCGCCCGGGCCCACGCCGTGCATCGTGCGGAACGCCCGCGCGAACGCCTCGCCGGAGCCGTAGCCGTAACGCACCGCGATCTCCAGCAGCGTCTCGCTGCCCGCGAGCACCTCCGCGCCCGCGACGGTGAGCCGCCGGCGCCGGATGTACTCCGACAAGGGCATGCCTGCCAGCGCGGAGAACATACGGCGCAGGTGGTACTCCGAGGTGGCCGCGATCCGCGCCAGCTCCTCGACGTCCGAGGACTCGTCGAGGTGGCGCTCGATGTGTTCCATGGCCTGGTTGAGCCGCTCCAGCACGCCCGGTTCCTTCCTCTTTCGTGACCACCACGCTAGGCAGCGCACCCCCTGCCGGACCCGACATCCTGTGCCCGTTCCGGTCGGGTGCCGTCTCGGCCGAACGGCGTAGGTGAACCACCGTCCGGCAGGCGTACTTAAAGGGTCCTTACCGTGAACGGATAGCATCGCCCGTCGACCCGTCAGTTGCCGACCGTGATGAGGTGAGGACATGGGGGCGCCCAGGATCGCCGTCGCCGTGGTGACGATGGGCAATCGGCCCGAGGAGGTCGACGCGCTGCTCCGTACCGTGGCCAAGCAGGACGTGCCGCCCGAGCGGATCGTGATCGTCGGCAACGGCTGCCCGCTGCCCGAGTTCGCCCGGCGGCTGTCCCTGCCCGGTGAGGTCACCCCCGTCGAGCTCGACGAGAACCTGGGGTGCCCCGGTGGGCGGAACGCGGCCCTCGCGCGGCTGCGGAAGTTCGGTGATGTCGACGTCGTCGTCGAACTGGACGACGACGGGCTGCTCGTGGACGCCGATGTGCTGCGCCGCGTACGGGAGTTGTACGCCGCCGACGAACGGCTCGGCATCGTGGGGTTCCGCATCGCCGACGAACTCGGCGAGACGCAGCAGCGGCACGTGCCCCGGATCGGCGGCTCCGACCCCATGCGAGGCGGTTATGTCACCGGGTTCCTCGGTGGCGGGCACGCGCTGCGGATGGCGATGCTCGACGAGGTCGGCGACTGGCCCGCCGAGTTCTTCTTCGCCCATGAGGAGACCGACCTGGCCTGGCGCGCGGCCGACGCGGGCTGGCACATCCTCTACGCGCCCGAACTGCTGCTCCAGCACCCGAAGACCTCGCCCGCCCGGCACGCCATCTACTACCGGGTGAACGCCCGCAACCGCGTCTGGCTGGCCCGGCGCAGGCTGCCGGTCGCGCTCGTCCCCGTCCATCTGGGCGTGTGGGTGCTGCTCACCCTCGCACGGAACCGTTCCGCCGCCGGGTTGCGTGCGTGGTTCGGCGGATTCGTGGAAGGCGTCCGGGAGTCGGCGGGTGAGCGGCGGCCCATGCGCTGGCGTACGGTGTGGCGGCTCACGCGGTTGGGTCGGCCGCCGGTCATCTGACACCGGTGTGGCGTGGAAGCGGCCGCGTGCGTCGCGGGGCCGGTTCGGACGTAGTGATCACTTGGCATCCGCATAGCACTCCACCACCGCCGTAGTGAACGGAAACCGGACCGGCGTCTGGCCGAAGGTCAGCCGTCCGGCCAGGGCCGCCGCCTCGCGGATCGCTGTCACGACCGTCTCCGTCTCCTCCTCGGGGCAGTGCACGATCACCTCGTCGTGCTGGAAGAAGACCAGCTCGGCCGCCAGGTCCGCGCAGGTCTTGCGCAGCGCGGCGAGCAGGAGCAGGGCCCAGTCGGCGGCGCTGCCCTGGACGACGAAGTTCCGGGCGAAGCGGCCGCGGGCGCGGGCGTTGGTGGAGGCGTAGCCGGGCACCCAGGGGGCGGCGGTGGCGGGGTGGTCGTCGTCGGCGACGGGGATGCCGGCCTCCTCCGTCGCGTCGTCCGTCCCCCGCGCCGCGGGCGGGCAGGTCCGGCCGAGCCAGGTCCGTACGAGCCGGCCTTCCTCGCCGGCCCGGGCCGCGTCGTCGACGTATGCCACCGCTCTGGGGAAGCGGCGTCTGAGCGCGGCGAGGTTCTTCAGGCCGTCGCCGGAGGTCTGTCCGTAGACCGCGCCCAGCACGGCGAGTTTGGCCTGGGCGCGGTCGCCTGAGAAGGCGCGGTCGGAGACGGACTGGTACAGGTCGGTCTCCCGGCCCGCCACCTCCATCAGGCCGGGGTCGCGGGAGATCGCCGCGAGGACGCGCGGCTCCATCTGGTCGGCGTCGGCGACGACGAGGCGCCAGCCGGGGTCGGCGACCACGGCCCGCCGGATCACCTTGGGGATCTGGAGCCCGCCCCCGCCGTTGGTCACCCAGCGCCCGGTCACCGTCCCGCCCGCGAGGAACTCGGGTCTGAACCGTCCGTCGCGCACCCAGTCCTGGAGCCAGGACCAGCCGTGGGCGACCCAGATGCGGTACAGCTTCTTGTACTCGATCAGGGGTTTCACGGCCGGGTGGTCGATCGACTCGATCTCCCAGCGGCGGGTCGAGGAGACCTTGATCCCGGCCTGGGCGAAAGCCTTCACCACGTCGGCCGGCAGGTCGGGCCGCACCCGGCGGCCGAAGGCCGTGGACACCTCGTCGGCCAGTTCGGCCAGGCGGCGTGGCTCGCCGCCGCCCGCGTACCGGTCGCCCAGCAGGTCCTGCAGGACGGCCCGGTGCACCTCGGCGCTCCAGGGCAGCCCGGCGCGGTTCATCTCCGCGGCCACCAGCATGCCCGCCGACTCGGAGGCCGTGAGCAGCCGCATGCGGTCGGGGTGTTCGGCGCTCGCGTGCCGCCGCTGCTGCTCGGCGTAGACCGCGAGGAGGTCCGGCAGGGGCAGCGGGACGCCCTGCGGCTCGAACAGGGAGGACTGCGAGCCCGGTTCGGCGGACCGCTGGGGCGGATCGGGCGGTACGGGGCCGCCGCGCAGCCGGGCCAGGGCGGCCGCGGCCGAGCGTGGTTCCCCGTACCGCCCCTCGTGGCCGAGGAGGAGTGTCTCGGCGGCCTCGATGTCGTAACACCGCTCGACTCGCACCCCCGTGGCGAGCAGGCGCGGGTAGACCTCGGCGGTGGACCGCCACACCCACCGCGTGACGCCGGGACGGCTCCGCACGGCCTCGGCGGGATCCGTCTCCCGCCGCACCGGCCCGGCGGGCAGCCCGTCCGGACCGAGGGGGGCGACGTCCACGCCACCGTCCTCGGCCGGAGCGAGCGCCCACCGGTCGGTCATGCCGCGAGTGTGGCAGGGGGGTCTGACAACGCCCGCCGCTCGCCTCCGTGGAAGGCCTCGTCAGTCTTCGTCCGTCTCCTTCTGCGCCTGCATGATCTTCTCCAGCACCGTCCCGACGTACTGCTCGGCCCGCTCCTTGTCGATGCCGAGGCCGCTGAGGACGCCCTCACCGTTCTCGTGCTCCAGCAGGGCCAGCAGGATGTGCTCGGTGCCGATGTAGTTGTGGCCGAGGCGCAGGGCCTCGCGGAAGGTGAGTTCCAGGACCTTCTTGGCGGCCTGGCCGTACGGCACGAGTTCCGGGGCCTCCTCGACGGCGGGCGGAAGGGCCGCCGTCGCCGCCTCACGGACCGCGTCGAGCGTGACGCCCTGCTTGATGATCGCCTTGGCGGCGAGGCCGTCCGGCTCGGCCAGCAGACCGAGGACGAGGTGCGCGGGCAGGCCCTCGGCGTTGCGCGCGGACCTGGCCGCGTTGTGCGCGGCCATCACCGTGTCGCGGGCGCGGGGCGTGTAGCGGTTGAAGCCCTGGTTCGGGTCGAGGTCGTTCGACTCCTTCGGCACGAAGCGCTTCTGCGCGGCCTGCCGGGTGACCCCCATGCTCTTGCCGATGTCCGTCCAGGAGGCGCCCGAACGCCGGGCCTGGTCCACGAAGTGGCCGATCAGGTGGTCGGCCACCTCGCCGAGGTGATCGGCTGCGATCACCGCGTCCTGGAGCTGTGCGAGGGGTTCCTGATGAACCTTCTTGATCGCCGCGATCAGGTCGTCGAGGCGTACGGATGACGTGATGTCGGGGTTCGTCGTCATGGTGTCAACCGTAGGTTGCGCCCCACGGGGTGTCAACCTTGAGTTGACACCCGAAAGGCATGGCACCATCGGCCCGTGAGTACGTCCCCCACCGTCGACCGCGCGTTCGAAGCGGCCCTGTACGCGACCGGCGAGACGGCCCTCGACACCGGCGCGTCCCTGCTCGCCTCCGACCCGGCGGCGGATGCCGAACTCGCCCGGCGCGGGGAGGAGTTCGTGGCGGCTTCCTGGCGGCGCGGCTGGCAGCCGGCCGACGTCGTACGGATCGTCCGGAGCGAACTGGAGGACGTCCACGTGCTCCTCGTGGCCGCGCTGATCCGCGCCCAGGCACCCGGTGACCGCCCCCGGGGCCGCCGCTGGAGCGCGCAGCTCGCGGAACTCCCCGCCGACGACCCGCCCCGCACCGACCGCTTCTCGCACGCCACGGCCGTGCTGGAGCTGTACCGCCTGCTGCTGCGGCTGCCCGCCCTCGAGGCCCTCGACGAGGCGCCCGGGGAGGCGACCGGTGGGGGCAGGACCGAGTCCCGCATGCTCACCCGCATCCGCGCCCTGCTCGCCAAGGCGGAGGCCACCGGGTTCCCGGAGGAGGCGGAGGCGCTCAGCGCCAAGGCGCAGGAGCTGATGGCCCGGCACAGCGTCGACGAGGCGCTGCTCGCGGCGCGGGCGCCCTCGCCCGACACCCCAGGCGCCTGCCGGATCGGTGTGGAACCGCCGTACGAGCAGGCCAAGGCGGTCCTGCTGGACGCGGTCGCCGGCGCCAACCACTGCCGCGCGGTGTGGAACGAACCCTTCGGCTTCTCCACGGTCGTCGGCTTCGAAACGGACCTGGAGGCGGTCGAACTCCTCTACACCTCGCTCCTCGTGCAGGCAACGACCGCGATGACGAAGGCGGAGGCCGCCCAGCGCGCCGGGGGCCGCAAGCGCACCAAGACGTTCCGGCAGTCCTTCCTCGCGGCCTACGCCCACCGCATCGGCACCCGCCTGGCGGAAGTGGCCCAGGCCCAGGTGACCGACGACCTGCTCCCGGTCCTCGCCACCCGCGACGTCGCGGTCACCGGACGGCTGGACCGCATGTTTCCGGAGACGACCACGACCCGCCTGCGCGGTGTGCGCGACGCGGCGGGCTGGACGGAGGGCGCGCAGGCGGCGGACCGTGCCCAGGTCGGGCACCGGCCGCCGCTGCGCTGACCCGCCGTCAGTCGCCCGAGGACTCGAAGCCGCTCACCGAGGCCTCGGCCGCGCCGCTTTCCCCGTCCCTCCGGGCGACCTCGCCGTACGACCACGTCAGCTCGCGCGCGTCCGCGGTGGCGCCGGGCAGGGTGAAGGACGCCTTCCGTACGGGGAGGCTCTTCGGGGAACCCGTCTCGCCCCGGACGTAGGTGATGGTGAAGGACGTGCTGCCGCCCTTGCCGAGCGTGAGCGGCTGGGCCTTCACGGCCTGGTCCGGGGACACGGACGTCGTGCTGTCGTCGGCCACCAGGTCCACGCCGGGGAAGCCCTTCAGCGTGCACTGCGCGCCCTTGTTCGTGAGCGTCACGGTGACGGTGCCGGTGTCCCCGGCGGCCGGGGCGGCCCCGGCCCCGACCTTCACGCCCATGTCGCCGAGCGCGCAGGCCGAAGTGGCCGGCCGGTCCGCGTTCTTGACGTCGTCTGTGCCGGCCCCGTCGTCGTCGCAGGCGGTCAGCAGGAGCGTCCCGGCGAGGGCGGCGGCCAGGGCGAAGGGAGGAAGGGTGCGCATGGGGACCTCTGGTGCGTGATGGCGGTGAGCGGTTCCGATGGAGGGATCATCTCGGACAGACGGACCATCACGCACCCGGGCAGGCCGCCCTCCGGACTCGCACTCCTAACCGAGGCCCGCCGTGGGCAGCCCGGTCGGCAGCTTGCCGCCCTCGGACTTGGTGTACGTCTCCGTGCCGAGGCCGCCCTCCCAGGTGACCTTCAGGCTGCCCTTGTTCAGGGAGTCGACCATGCCGGTCGTCCGGTCCTTGCTGCCGTCCGTGCACTTCAGGCGGATCATCCGCATCCCGGACTCCTCGCCGGCGGTGCCGCTGCACACGCTCCCGCCGGTGGCGAAGAGCGCGGCCTGCTCTCCGGTGATGACCAGGGCCACGGCCTTGCCGCCGGTCGTCGCGAGCCAGCTGCCCGCCAGCGTGTCGGAGCCGGAGCCGGAGCCGGAGCCGGAGCCGGAATCGCCGCCGGTGTCGGAATCGCCGCCGGTGCCGGCGGACGCCGAGGCGGACGGGGCCGGGCTGGACGCGGAGTCGTCCCCGGAGTCGCCGTCACCGCTGCACGCGGTCAGCGCGAGCGAGCCCGCCAGGCCCGCGGCCACTGCCACGACCCGCAGCCGTCGACGCGCTCCTGTGTGACGCGAGAAGATCACCGAAGTCACTGCAAGCCCCCAAGCTCTAGCCGGCCGACCCGGAAGGAACCGGCCGGCTCCTGTGCCGGAACGACCGAAGCAAGCTACCAGGGTCCGTCAAGGGACTCGGGGGACGACCCCGCTCGGCCTTCACCGGCCACGACCTCGCAGGCCGGCCGGGCCGCCCGCCCACGAGGGGCGCCTGGGCACCGGCGAACAGGCGGCCCGCGTGGCACGGGTGGCACGGGTGGCACGGGTCTGCCCGGGACGGCAGGGGCGGCCGGGGCGCTCTCACCGGGACGGCCGGCCGACGCGGGGCCCGGGTGTCTGGCTCTCCGCGGGTGGTCATCTCGCGGAAGCGCCCCCGGGCGTCCGGCTCTCCGCGGGGTGGTCATCCCGCGGAAGAGCCCCCGGGCGTCTGGCTCTCCGAGGGGTGGTCATCCCGCGGAAGAGCCCCCTGGTGTCCGGCTCTTCCCGGGGTGGTCATCCCCCGGAACCACCCCCGGGCGTTCCCGGGGTGGTCATCCCCCGGAAGCACCCCCGGGCGTCCGGCTCTCCCCGGGGCGGTCATCCCACGGAAGCGCCCCCTGGCGTCCGGCCCTCACCGGGTCGGCCCCGCAGGGCCGCACCCGCGCGCCTCACTCCGCCCCACTCCGCCTCACCACGACGACTTCCTCACCCCCGGCAGGTACCCCGCATGCGCCTGCCCCCGCAGGTTCACCCGGGACAGTCCGAACGCCCGGAAGTAGCCGCGCGGCCGCCCGTCCACCTGGTCACGGTTGCGTACCCGCGTGGCGCTCGCGTCGCGCGGCTGCCCGCGCAACTCCGCCTGGGCGGACAGCCGTTCGGCCTCCGTCGACGACGGCCGCCGGATGATCTCCTTCAGCTCGGCGCGCCGGGCGGCGTACCGCGCGACGATCTCCTGCCGCTTGTCGTTCTTCGCGATCTTGCTCTTCTTCGCCATCAGACCTCCACTCCCCGGGCGCGGATCCGGGCGACGGCCGCCTCGACTCCGATCGTGTCGACGGTCTTGATCGCCCTGGCGCTCAGCCGGAGGCGGACGTGCCGGCCCTCGCTCGGCAGCCAGTAGCGCTTGGACTGGATGTTGGGGTCGAACCGGCGTGACGTGCGCCGGTGGGAGTGCGAGATGCGGTTGCCGAAGCCGGGCCGGGTGCCGGTCAGCATGCAGTGCGCGGACATCGTGGTGACGTACCTCTCTGATTCAGGCGATGCAAATGGAATTCATTTTCAGTAGCATAGTGGCATGGCACGCAACGAACTCCGGCCGGTCATCAAGCTCCGGTCCACCGCCGGGACCGGCTACACCTACGTGACCCGCAAGAACCGCCGCAACGACCCGGACCGCATGATCCTTCGCAAGTTCGATCCGGTCGCCGGCCGCCACGTCGACTTCCGAGAGGAGCGCTGACCATGCGCGAGGGAATCCACCCGGAGTACGGCCCCGTCGTCTTCCGCGACCGTGCCGCCGACTACGCCTTCCTCACCCGCTCGACCCTCTCGGCCACGACGAGCGAGAAGACGATCGAGTGGGAGGACGGCCACACCTACCCGGTCGTCGACGTCGAGATCTCCGACGTCAGCCACCCCTTCTACACCGGCACCGCCCGCGTCCTGGACACGGCGGGGCGCGTGGAGCGCTTCGAGCGCCGGTACGGAAAGAAGGGCTGACGCCGGTGACTGTCCCTTCCGGTCTCTCCGTCGTGATCGTCGGCGGGCTGCACGCCGACGCCCGCAGGGCCGCCGTGGCGCGACTGCTCGCCGACGTCCCCGGCAGCGTCGCCCTCCACCACGACCTCGCCACGGCCGCGGCCGGCACGGTCGTACGGACCGTCCGGGACGCCACCGGCGTCCTCGACGCGGGGGAGGCGCCGCTCGTCAACGACTGTGCCTGCTGCGCCCTGCGCGAGGACCTGGTCCCGGAGCTGGAGCGGCTCGCCGATTCCGGGCGGACGCCGCTGGCCGTCGTCGAGCTGTGGGACTCCGTCGAGCCCAAGGCCATGGCCGAGGTCGTCACGGCCGGCGGGCTCCCGGTCACCGGCGTGCTCACCGCCGTCGACCCGGCCCTGGTCCTGCCGTACCTCGGCAACGGCGACGACCTGGCCGACGGCGGTCTCGCCGCCGCCGCGACCGACCAGCGCACGGTCGCCGACACCTTCGCGCGCCAGCTGGAGTACGCCCCCGTCCTCGCGGTCGCCGAGTCCCCGGAGGCCGACGAGGAGGACCGCGAGCTGCTCGCCCAGCTGCACCCGACGGCCCGTCAGGTCCCGATCGGCCAGGGCGACCCGGAGGGCGCGCCGGCCTGCGCCGGCCTGACGGTCCCGGCCCCGCGCCGGCGCCCGCTGACGCCGCTGGCCGAGGCGGCCCTGGCCGGCTTCGACGTGGAGGCCGCGGCGGCCGCCCAGCATCCGGCCTGCGCCCTGCTGCCCGCCGAGGCCGACGCGCACGGCGTCTCCACCCTGGTCTGGCACCGGCGCCGCCCCTTCCACCCCGAGCGGCTCTACGCCGCCCTGGAGGACCTGACCTGCGCGGCGGCCCGCAGCCGGGGCCGGTTCTGGCTCGCCGACAAGCCCGACACGCTGTTCCACTGGGACGCCGCGGGCGGGGCCCTGTGCGTGGAGAGCGCGGGACCCTGGCTGGCCTCCCTGCCGGACGCGGCCTGGGAGATGGTCCCGCCGGTGCGCCGCGCCGCCGCCGCGCTGGACTGGCACCCCGAGCACGGCGACCGCGGCCAGCACCTCGTCTTCACCTCGCCCGGCCTCGACCGGGACGGCCTGAAGCGGCTGCTGGAGTCCTGCCTGCTGACCGACGCCGAGTACGCCGCCGGGCGTGACGCCTGGCAGCGGCTGCCCCACGCCTTCGACACCCTCCTGGAGGTCTGATCCCGTATGCCCCGCAAGTTCGACCGCAAGCCGCCCGCCAAGAACCGCCCCAATCCGCTGGACCAGGCCGGGATCACGTACATCGACTACAAGGACACCGACCTGCTGCGGAAGTTCATCTCCGACCGGGGCAAGATCCGCAGCCGCCGTGTCACCCGGGTGTCGGCGCAGCAGCAGCGGCAGCTGGCCCGGGCGATCAAGAACGCTCGCGAGATGGCGCTGCTGCCCTACGCCTCCCGCTGAGCGTCCGGCCCGGGTGAGGTTCCCCACGCTTGACGCGTGGGGGGGCCTCATGCCTGCGTCCGGGGCCTTCACCAGGTGCACGCCGGGCGGACCGGCAGGGCCAAGTGGCCCGCCGTGTGTCCGTTGATGAGGCGACCCGCACACCGGCCTCGAGGACGACGTCCCGGTCCTGCGAGCGGCCCATTTCTCCCTGACCCCGCAGCTCGCGGTCGTCTTCCGGATGGAGCCCGGCCCGCCCTGCCGCGAGGCCCGGCCCGTACGCCGCCAGCTCCCGCTTCTTCGTCGCGTCCCCCGCCGGGCCCCTCGCCCCCGCCGCCGAGTGGATGCTCCGCCTCCACCGGACCTCCGCCGAACCCGCCGACTTCCCCGTCGGCACCCGGGAACGCGCGACAGGGCAGGGCCGTCAAACAGGCAAGAGCTTCGGTAAAGCGGTCGCCAAAGCTGTAACTGCGGGACCACCCCGCGTGCACGTGCATCTGCTCATGCATCCGCACATGAACAGGGCTATGATCCGGGTCAGTTGACCACTGCAACAATGGCCACATAAGCCAGTGCACCACCGGGGAGCGACCTGTGGACCACGACGTGTACAACGGGATGGCGGCCGCCGGGCTGAACGGTGTGGCCTGGCAGAAGAGCCGGCACAGCAACTCGCAGGGTTCGTGCGTGGAGTTCGCCCGGCTCCCGGGCGGGGAGGTGGCCGTACGCAACTCGCGCTTCCCCGACGGACCCGCGCTGGTCTACACCCGCGCGGAGATCGAGGCGATGCTGCTGGGCGTGAAGGACGGCGAGTTCGACCACCTGGTGGGTGGCTGACGAGTCGACAGGCCCCTACAAACCGGGGGTAATCGGGAATACACGCGCTGTAACGCGCGTAGAACCGCGGCGCCAGGAAGCGCCGCGGTTTCTTATTCGCTGCCGGGTCGCGGCAGCCGGAACAGCGCCCAGACCACCTTGCCGCTGAGCGCGCCCGCGAGCGGGTGCCAGCCCCAGCTGTCGCTGAAGGAGTCGACGAGGAACAGCCCGCGGCCCGACTCGGCCGAGAAGTCGTCGGTCTCCCGGGCGACGGGACTGTCGTGACTGGGATCGCGCACCGCGCACACCAGACGCTCGGTCCAGCGCATCAGGTGCAGCCGCACCGGAGGCTCCCGGCCCGCGGCGCACGCGGCGTCGGCCGGCAGACCGTGCCGCAGCGCGTTGGTGACGAGTTCCGAGACCACCAGACAGACGTCGTCGAAGCGGTCGCCCATGTCCCACTGGTCGAGGGTTCCACGGGTGAACCGCCGTGCGTCGCGCACCGCTTCGTAGCGGGCGGGCAGGGCGCAGGAGGCGGCGTCGGACACGGCCGCTGGATCAAGCGGCGGAAGGCCCTGCCGTAACGGCTCGAGCATGGTTGATCCATTCGTCCCCATGCGAGGCACTCCCGGGAATTCGCGGTCGGTGCGATGCGGCGGTGGTGCGGGACCATGGTTTCGGATGCGTTCAGCAGATGCAAGGGCAGATGCACGTGCACGTGACCGGAATGAGCCGTCCCGTACCGCTTGTTGGTCAATTTTTCCGTCATCTTCGCGTCTCTCTCCGGCCGTTCGCATGCCTCCTTCTTGCATTCACGCGCGTGCGTCCTCTGATGCGATTCCGTTTCCGTAACCGGACGAGTACTGCTCGGAGTGTTTTAGTGGCAGACTTCGGCCCCTGAAGACGTTGGGGAGGCTGGCGAACGTGAGCGCGGGAGAGCCGGGATCGGTGGTGCGGCGCATGCTGCTCGGATCACAACTCAGGCGTCTGCGTGAGGCGCGGGGCATCACGCGCGAGGCGGCGGGCTACTCGATCCGCGCCTCCGAGTCGAAGATCAGCCGGATGGAGCTGGGCCGGGTGAGCTTCAAGACCAGGGACGTCGAGGACCTGCTCACGCTGTACGGCATCACGGACGAGCAGGAGCGCGCCTCCCTGCTGTCCCTGGCGAAAGAGGCCAACGTCGCCGGGTGGTGGCACAGCTACTCGGACGTGCTGCCCAGCTGGTTCCCGACCTACGTCGGCCTGGAGGGCGCCGCGTCGCTGATCCGGGCGTACGAGGTGCAGTTCGTGCACGGCCTGCTGCAGACCGAGGCGTACGCCCACGCGGTGGTCCGGCGGGGCATGCAGGGCGCGAGCGAGGCCGACGTCGAACGGCGGGTGGCGCTGCGCCTGGAGCGGCAGAAGTACCTCGTCGACGAGCGGGCGCCCGACTTCCACATCATCCTGGACGAGGCGGCCCTGCGCCGCCCGTACGGCGACCGCGAGGTGATGCGCGGCCAGCTCCAGCACCTCATCGAGGTCTCCGAGCGGCCCAACGTACGGCTCCAGGTCGTGCCGTTCAGCCTCGGCGGCCACTCCGGCGAAAGTGGCGCGTTCACGATCCTCAGCTTCCCGGAGTCCGACCTCTCGGACGTCGTCTACCTGGAGCAGCTCACCAGCGCGCTGTACCTCGACAAGGCCGAGGACGTCGCCCAGTACGAGAAGGCGCTCAAGGAACTCCAGAGCGACAGCCCCGGCCCTTCGGAGAGCCGGGATCTTCTCCGGGGGCTCCTCCAGCTCTCCTGAAACCTCCAACTCTCCCGAAACCTCAGTACGATGACGTGTGATCAGATCGTGAAGGCGCGATCAGAGGTCTGCTAGGGATCGAGGGATCACATGTCGTCGTCCTGCTTCACCGACCTTGCACAGCAGTACATCGACGGTGAATGGCGCCCGGGTACCGGCTCCTGGGACATCATCGACTTCAACCCGTACGACGACGAGAAGCTCGCGTCGATCACCATAGCCACGGCCGACGAGGTCGATCAGGCGTACCGGGCCGCGGCCCGCGCCCAGAAGCAGTGGGCGGCGACCAATCCGTACGCCCGTCGTGCCGTCTTCGAGAAGGCCCTGCGGCTGATCGAGGAGCGCGAGGCGGAGATCTCCGAGGCCATCATCGCCGAGCTCGGCGGCACCCGTCTGAAGGCCGCCTTCGAGCTGCACCTCGCCAAGGAGTTCCTGCGCGAGGCGGTCCATCTGGCGCTGGCCCCCGAGGGCCGGATCATCCCCTCGCCGGTGGACGGCAAGGAGAACCGCGTCTACCGCGTGCCGGTCGGTGTGGTGGGCGTGATCAGCCCCTTCAACTTCCCGTTCCTGCTGTCGATCAAGTCCGTCGCCCCTGCGCTCGCGCTCGGCAACGCCGTGGTGCTGAAGCCGCACCAGAACACGCCGATCGTCGGCGGCTCCCTGGTCGCGAAGATCTTCGAGGACGCGGGGCTGCCCGGCGGTCTGCTGAACGTCGTCATCACCGACATCGCGGAGATCGGCGACGCCTTCATCGAACACCCGGTCCCCAAGGTCATCTCCTTCACCGGTTCCGACGCGGTCGGCCGGCACGTGGCCACCGTCTGCGCCCGGCTGTTCAAGCGCTCGGTCCTCGAACTGGGCGGCAACAGCGCGCTGGTGGTCCTCGACGACGCCGACATCGACTACGCGGTGGACGCGGCCGTCTTCAGCCGGTACGTCCATCAGGGCCAGGTCTGCATGGCCGCCAACCGCGTCCTGGTCGACCGTTCGGTCGCGGACGAGTTCACCGAGAAGTTCGTCGCCAAGGTGAAGACCCTCAAGGCGGGCGACCCGCGCGACCCGGAGACCGTCATCGGTCCGGTCATCAACTCCTCGCAGGCGGACGCCGTCTCCGGCGTGGTCGAGCAGGCCCTCGCCGAGGGCGCCACGGCCCTGGTGCGCGGCGGGCGGACCGACAATCTCGTCGAGCCGTCCGTCCTGACCGGCGTCCCCGCCGACTCGGCCCTGCTGAGGCAGGAGGTCTTCGGCCCGGTCGCGTTCCTCGTCCCGTTCGACGGCGAGGAGGAGGCCGTACGCCTCGTCAACGACACTCCGTACGGCCTGAGCGGCGCCGTCCACACCGGGAACATCGAGCGGGGCGTCGCGTTCGCCAAGCAGATCGACACGGGCATGTTCCACGTGAACGACGGCACCGTCCACGACGAGCCCATCGTCCCCTTCGGCGGCGAGAAGCACTCGGGGATCGGCCGGCTCAACGGCGACACGATGCTGGACTCGTTCACCACGACCAAGTGGATCTCGGTGCAGCACGGCCGCAGCGGGTTCCCCTTCTAGAGCACGTCTTCCGGAGCGCGTTCGCGAGGCCCGGGCAGCCGGTCGAGGCAGACTCGAGACGCGGTCGAGAGCGGGTGGCCGGTGTCCGGAACTCGTTGCGTGAGGCGGGCTCGGCGCAGCATGCTCTTACCGCGTCCGTCAGGGCAGCCGGAAGCAGTCGCTCAGGTCAACTCCCCCTTGAACCAAGTGGTTTGAGGGGAGGTCCCAGGCGATACTCAAATTGGAGTATCCGGTGATACGTTGTGCCCACCGACGGACGGAGTGAGTGCATGCACGAACAGGACGAGGTGCTCGACAGCCCGACCGGCTGGGTCGCTACGCATGTGCGTCGATACGTGGCCAGCGAGGGTTCGAGCGGGCACATCTGGTACGGGAAGCCCACGCTGCTGCTGACCACACGGGGACGCACCTCCGGGGCGCTGCGGCGGACCGGACTGATCTACGGGGAGGATCAGGGCAACTACGTCGTCGTCGGGTCCAACGGCGGATCCGACCACCATCCTCACTGGTACCTCAACCTGCTGGCGGAGCCGCGGGTGCGAGTGCAGGTGGCCGCGGACACGTTCGAGGCGGTCGCCAGGGAGGCGGAAGAGGGGGAACGGGATCGCCTGTGGGAGGCGATGACCGTGATTTTTCCGCAGTACAAGAGCTACCGGAAGAAGACCGACCGGAAGATCCCCGTCATCGTGCTGGAGCCACAGGGGCCCGCACAGGATTGACGGGTGTCCGACGCCTCCGGTGAGGAGGCGGCTACGGCGATGCTCGGGGGAGTGCGCGTCGGTCGGGGGCCCGGTCGAACCGGGTCCCGCGCGCGGACGGCAGGGGGCCGTGCCGTGAGGGGGGACGCGTCATCGTGCCGTTCCACCCACTCGTTTCTCATCGAAGGGTTGGGTGTGTGTCATGGGCGGATTCAGTCGCCGCGGGTTTCTGAGAACCACAGGGGCGGGTGCCGCGGCGGTCGCCACCACGGGGGCGGTCGCGGCACCGGCCGAGGCCGCGCGGGCCAGGGCCAACGTGTGCGTGCCGGAGTCACCGGTCACCACGGTCGCCGCCGCCGACCCCCGGTACGGCGAACTGGTCGCCAGGGGATTCAACGCCCGCTTCGTCGGGTCGCCGGACCTCGTGCACGTGGTCCACACGCCGAAGCAGATCGACCAGGTCGTCACGGACGCCGTGGCGGCCGGGAAGCGGATCGCGGTCCGCAGCGGCGGGCACTGCTTCGAGAACTTCGCCGACCACCGCGACGTCCGTGTGCTCATCGACACCTCGCCCATGCGCGCGGTCTACTTCGACAAGGAGCACCGGGCGTTCGCCGTGCAGCCCGCCGCCACCCTGGGCGAGGTCTACCGCACGCTGTTCTACGACTACGGCGTGACCCTGCCCGCCGGGGTCTGCCCCCAGGTCGGGGCCGGGGGGCATGTCGCCGGCGGCGGATACGGGCCGCTGACCCGTCGTGACGGCACCGTCGTCGACCATCTGTACGGCGTCGAGGTCGTGGTGGTGGACGCCTCCGGCAAGGCCCGCACCCTCACCGCCACCCGCGAGCGGGACGATCCCCACCACGATCTCTGGTGGGCGCACACCGGGGGCGGCGGCGGCAACTTCGGCATCGTCACCCGCTATCTGTTCCGTACGCCCGGGGCCTCGGGCGACGACCCCTCGGCCCTGCTGCCCAAGCCGCCCACCCGGCTCCGCTCCACCTATGTGACCTGGTCCTGGGCCGATCTCGACCTGGCCAAGTTCACCCGGCTCGTCACCAACTTCGGCCGGTGGTACGAGCAGAACCACGCCGACGCCCGGTACGGCAGCCTCTACAGCACCCTGCACCTCAACACGCACGCGATCGGCTCGATCTCCCTGGACATCCGCTTCGACGGCGGCCGCGCGGACGCCGCCGAACTGATCGAGCGGTACGTCAACGCCGTCAACGCGGGGACCGGACTCGAGCCGGCCATCGAGCACGCCGAGGACCTCTGGCTCCAGGCCACCCTCGGCGCACGCTTCGACACCGGCGGATACGACCGGCACAAGTCGAAGAGCGCCTACCTCAGGCGCACCTGGACACCCGAGCGCATCAAGACCGTCCACAAGCACCTGACCGACCCCGCGTTCGAGGGCTGGGGCGCCGTCGACCTCTACTCGTACGGGGGGAAGGTCAACACCGTGGCGCCCGGTGCCACCGCCGTGCCCCAGCGGGACTCGATCCTCAAGGCGTGGTTCTCCGCCACCTGGATGGATCCGGGCCTCGACGACGTGCACCTGAACTGGATCCGCGAGCTGTACCGGGACGTGTTCCGCGACACCGGCGGCGTGCCCGTGCCGAACGACGAGCACGACGGCTGCTACATCAACTATCCCGACACCGACCTGGCCGATCCGCGCTGGAACACCTCGGACGTGCCCTGGCACACCCTCTACTACAAGGACGGATACCGCCGCCTCCAGAAGGTCAAGGCGAAGTACGACCCCCGCGGCGTCTTCCAGCACCCGCTCTCCGTCCGGCTTCCCTGATCCCCGGCTGAAAGGAAACCGTCACCGTGCGACCCGGCCGAGCCGTCGGTACACACATCACCCTGGGAGGCGACCTCACCGTGGGCCGGCTCGGTTTCGGGGCGCTCCGGCTCACGGGCCCCCACCACTGGGGCCCGCCCACCCGGCCGGACAAGGCCGCCGAGGTCGCACGGTGCGCGGTCGAGCTCGGCGCGACGTTCATCGACACCGCCGACGTCTACGGGCTCGGCGCCAACGAGGAACTGCTCGCGTCGGCGCTCCACCCCTACCCGCCGGGCCTGGTCGTCTCCACCAAGGCGGGCGAGGTCCGGCCCGGTCCCCATCAGTGGCGGGTGCTGGGCCGGCCCGACTACCTGCGCCAGCAGGCCGAGTTGAGCCTGCGCCGGCTGCGGCTGAAGCGCATCGAGCTCTTCCAGCTGCACCGGGTCGATCCCCAGGTGCCGCTGGAGGACCAGGTCGGGGCTCTGAAGCAGCTCCAGGACGAGGGGAAGATCCGCCACATCGGGCTCTCCGAGGTGACGGTGGAGCAGATCGAGCAGGCCCGGGGCGTGGCACGCGTCGTGAGCGTGCAGAACAAGTACAACCTCTACGACCGGCGTTACGAGAAGGAGCTGGACCACTGCGAGCGGGAGGGCATCGCCTTCATCGCCTGGAAGCCGCTCGCCGGTACGGCCCGGCCGGCAGCGGACAGTGCGCTCGCCCGGGTGGCCGCGCAGGCGGGGGCGACGACGACGCAGGTGGCGCTCGCCTGGCTGCTGCACCGCTCGCCGGTCCTGCTGCCCATCCCGGGCACCGCCTCCCTGTCCCATCTGCGGGCCAACATGGCGTCGGCTGACATCGCCCTCGACGACGAGCAGCTCACCCTGCTCGACGGGGAGTGAAGGGCCGGGGAACGTACGGGCCGGGGGCCACCGCCCCCGGCCCCGACCGCGTCCAGGGGCGGTCGCCCCGGTGCGGTCAGACACCCAGCTCGCTCGCCACCGCCATCACGTACTCGCCGTACCCCGACCGCGACAGTTTCGCCCCGAGCCGGTGGCAGGCGTCGGCGTCGATGAAGCCCATGCGCAGGGCGACTTCCTCCAGGCAGGCGATCCGTACGCCCTGCCGGTCCTCCAGGGTCTGCACGTACTGGCCGGCCTGGAGCAGCGACTGCGGAGTGCCGGCGTCGAGCCAGGCGAATCCGCGGCCGAACGTGACGAGTTTGGCCCGGCCCTCTTCCAGATAGATCCGGTTGACGTCGGTGATTTCCAGTTCGCCGCGGGCCGAGGGGCGTATTCGGCGAGCGATCTCCACGACGTCGTTGTCGTAGAGATAGAGCCCGGTGATGGCGAGATTCGAGCGGGGTTTTTCGGGCTTCTCCTCCAGGGAGACGAGCCTGCCTGTTTCGTCGACCTCGCCCACGCCGTAGCGCTCGGGATCGGTGACCGGATATCCGAAGAGGACGCAGCCGTCGATGTCCCGGGAGTGCACGTCCAGGAGATCGTAGAAACCGTTTCCGTGGAAGATGTTGTCGCCCAGGACGAGGGCGACCGAGTCGTCGCCGATGTGGTCGGCCCCGGTGAGGAAGGCCTGCGCCAGTCCGTTGGGAACGGGCTGTTCGGCGTAGGTCAGGGAGATCCCCAGGTGGCTGCCGTCGCCCAGCAGTTGGCGCAGCTGGGGGATGTCGCCGGGCAGGGCGATGATGAGGATGTCCCGGACGTCGGCCAGCATCAGTGCCGAGAGAGGGTAGTAGATCAACGGCTTGTCGTTGACGGGAAGCAACTGCTTCGAAACAGCCAGGGTGATCGGGTGTAAACGGCTGCCGTAGCCTCCTGCCAGCACAATTCCTTTCACTGGTTCCTCCTTAGTCTGGGCATTCTCTGCGACAGTAGGCCGGAAGTCTCCCGGGCGACAACAATCACCCCGCCGATATCGACCGCGATACGAGGTGAGGGCTTCATGGTCACCTTCTGTTCAGGTCTGCTCGATCGGTTCTCGAGTCTGTTCCTTCCAAACCTGCATAGGGTGCACTTCATGGCCGTTGTTGATCCTGACGGCCAGCACCGAAGAAGCGAGAGGTAACGACCGCAAGGGGAGGAAGAACTGTCGTGGCGGCACTGACGAGCGAGAAACTCTTTGCCATCCTGCGTGAGTGCGCGGGGGAAGAGGAGTCCGTAACCAGCGCGGAAAACGCAGTTGACATGGAATTCACAGACCTCGGGTACGATTCGCTGGCCCTTCTGGAGACCGCGGCCCGGGTCTCGCGCGAGTACGACGTGGAGATCCCCGAAGAGGATCTTTCCGAGGTGACGACCCCCGCCGGGTTTCTGGCTGTCGTGAATACGCTGCTGAAGGTGGCTTGATTCGTTCGGCGGCACCCGTCTCACCCGGGTCGTCTTGTTGATTGCACAACCGGTTTGTTGCTCACGCAACGAAAATTCCGGCGCTGACAGCGCTTTCCTTTCTGGCGGCATTCCTTTTTTCCTGTGGGGAACTTGTGAAGCGCCGGAGGCGTTGATGCTCGGTAGACCAGTCTTTCTGCGATCTATGGGGGAACGTCGTGAAGCTGGGTGTTTTAGGCCCACTCTCCGTGCAGGTCGAGGGTGATCTGCACACTCCGAGCGCACCGAAGATGAGAAGCGTTCTGGCCACATTGCTGGTGCACGCCGATCAGGTGGTACCCGTGTCGTCACTGATACGCGAACTCTGGGACGAGGAGCCTCCGGTCAGCTGCCTGACCACGCTGCAGACCTACATCCTCAACCTGCGCAAGTTGCTGGCGTCCGCGACGGGAATGACCGCCCGTCAGGTCGCCTCCGAGATCCTCGTGACCCGGTCCGGCGGCTATCTCTTCCGGACCACCCAGGGGGATCTGGACGTCCACCGGTTCCATCAGCTCGTCTCGGACGGACGCCGGGCGCTGTCGTCGGGGGACGACAGCACCGCGCTGTCCACCCTCTCCAGCGCGCTGCAGCTGTGGCGCGGACCCGCGCTCGTGGACGTCGTCGCCGGCCGGATCCTCGAAGGGCGGCGCCAGCAGTTCGAGGAGTCCCGGCTGGTCGTCCTGGAGTATCTCGTCGACACCCAGCTGCGGCTCGGTATGTACCGCGAGGTGCTCACCGAGCTCGCCGCCCTGACGGCCGACAACCCGTACCACGAGGGCCTGCACGCCCAGTACATGCGGGCCCTCTACCTCAACGGCCGGCGGGCGCAGGCCCTGGAGCTCTTCCAGCGTCTGCGGGTCAACCTGGTGAACCATCTGGGCCTCGAACCCGGTCCGATGGCCCAGGAACTGCACCGTTCCATCCTCAACGCGGAGTCGATCGACGCGCAGGGCAACCTCCGCAGGCCCACCGGGGACATCGTGCGTATGTCGTCCTCCGGCGCGGTGCGCGTCTACTGACACCACGTGGAGCCCTGTCCGAGGGGTGGACCGGGCTCCACGTGCTCCGTGAGGCCGCTCAGTCCGGGATCGACGCGCTGACGAACCTGACCGGGGTGGGCAGATGGAGCGGGCCCTCGCCGCGCAGCCGGTCCAGCTCGGTGGTCAGGCGGTGGCGCAGCTGCCGGTTCTCGTACTCCGGGAGGTGCTGCCACAGCAACCGCATTCCCTGTGTATGGGACCAGTCGACCCAGGTCTCGCCGTCCGGCGCGCGCAGATCGATGTGCTCGTCGGCGATCTCCACGTCCTCGAACCCGGCGCGGACCATGGTCCGGGTCAGGTCGCCGGTGTCCTGAAGCCAGCTGTTGAACCGCCGCTTCAGCGCGTCCGGCCGCCAGTCGGCCGGCAGGTTGCGCAGCAGGCGCTCGGGGATCAGTTCCGTGAACACGGGCGGCAGGAAGGGAAACGTGTCCTCCGTGAACACCGGGCTGGTGAAGGCGATCCGGCCACCCGGCCGCAGCAGGGCCGCGTACCGGGGGAGAGCGGCCGGCGCGTCGGGCAGGAAGATCAGGCTGTAGCTGCCGGTCACCACGTCGAAGGAGGCGGGCGGAAAGTCCGGGTGCTCGCCGTCCATGACCCGGACCTCCACATGCCGGGCGCCGAGCGTGCCGGCCTGCCGGCGGGCCTCCTCCACCATGGCCGGCGCGATGTCGATACCGAGCACATGGCCGGACGGGCCCACCTTCTCCGCGGCGACGAACAGGGACGCGCCCCGGCCGCATCCCACATCGAGAACGCGCTGCCCGGGCTGCGGATCGGCCCTTTCCACCAGTCGCCGGCCCATCGGTGTGAAGAACTCGACGCCCAACTGGTCATAAGTCGCCGCGGCATTGTTGAACGCCTCGGTGACCGTCGATTTGTACTTCGTCTTGTCCATGGGTCCTCCGGGTGACGAAAGCCGACCCGACCACCCTGGCCCGTCCCTCTGAAATGTGGGTCGGAAGGCGCTCGGTGGCCGCTCGAAACCGGCTTGTCAACGGGTCGAGCCGGTGCGGAAAAGGATTGTTGCGAAGAGGCGCGGAAGTCAGGATGAACTCATCGACGACCGACAAGGAGTGCCGACCGTGAGCGATCGCATCGACATTGTTCGCCGCATGGTGAACAGCTACAACACCGGAAAGACGGACGACGTCGCCGAGTTCATCCACGAGGAGTACCTCAATCCCGGCGCCCTGGAACACATGCCGGAACTGCGCGGTCCCGAGGCGTTCGCTCTCGCGGTGAAGTGGTTGAAGCTCACTTTCTCCGAGGACGCGCATCTGGAGGAGATCGGCTACGAGGAGAATGGCAGCTGGGTGCGGGCGAAACTCGCCCTGTACGGACGTCAGGTGGGCGAACTCGTAGGAATGCCCGCCACCGGGCGCAAGTTCTCCGGCGAACAGATCCACCTCATCCGGATCGTCGACGGAAAGATCCGCGACCACCGCGACTGGCCCGACTATCTCGGCACCTACCGCCAGCTCGGCGAGCCCTGGCCCACCGAGGAGGGCTGGCGCCCCTGAGCAGCGCCTCCGTTCCGGCACACCGACGCCCAAGGGAAGGAACACGGTGAGCTCTCCCGCACCCGGGGAACCCCTGGAACCGACCGACCAGGACCTCGACGTACTCCTGAAGAACCTCGGCAATCTGGTGACCCCGATGGCCCTGAGGGTCGCCGCGACGCTCCGCCTGGTCGATCACCTCCTGGCCGGAGCCGGCACCCTCGCCGGCCTCGCCGACCGTACGGACACCCACCCCCAGGCGCTCGCCCGCCTGGTCCGGCACCTGACCGTCGTCGGCGTCCTGGAGGGCGGAGAGAAGCCGGACCAGCCGCTGCGCCCCACCCGCCTCGGGATGCTCCTCGCCGACGGCCACCCGGCACAGCAGCGGGCCTGGCTGGACCTGAACGGGGCCGTCTCGCACGCCGACCTGGCCTTCACCGGGCTCCTCGACGTGGTCCGCACCGGCCGCCCCGCCTACGCCGGGCGGTACGGGCGGCCCTTCTGGGAGGACCTGTCGGCGGACGTGGCGCTGGCCGACTCCTTCGACGCGCTCATGTCCTGCGACGAGGACCTGGCCTACGAGGCCCCGGCCGACGCGTACGACTGGTCGGAGGTCCGGCACGTCCTCGACGTGGGCGGCGGCAACGGCGGCATGCTCGCGGCGATCGCCCTGCGGGCCCCGCACCTGCGGGGCACCCTGGTCGAACTGGCCGGTCCCGCCGGGCGCGCCCGGCGCAGGTTCGCGGACGCCGGTCTGGCCGACCGGGTCACGGTGGCGGAGGGCGACTTCTTCAAGCCGCTGCCGGTCACCGCCGACGTCGTCCTGCTGTCGTTCGTCCTGCTCAACTGGTCCGACGAGGACGCGCTGACGATCCTGCGCGGCTGCGTCAGGGCGCTGGAACCGGGAGGCAGGCTCCTGGTCCTCGACCGTGCCGATGTCGAGGGGGACGGCGCCGACCGGTTCTTCAGCACGCTGCTCGACCTGCGGATGCTGACGTTCATGGGCGGACGGGTGCGCACCCGGGACGAGGTCGTGGCCCTGGCCGGATCGGCCGGCCTCGCCCTGGCCTCGGAGCGCACGAGCGGCTCCACGACCCTCCCGTTCGACTTCTCGATCCTCGAGTTCACGGCCGTCTCCGAGGAAGCGGCCCCGGCCCTCCCAGCACAGGAGTAGACACATGTCCGAACGCATCGTGCCGAGCGGGGACGTCGAGCTGTGGAGCGACGACTTCGGTGACCCGGCGGACCCGGCGCTGCTGCTCGTCATGGGCGGCAACCTCTCCGCCCTCGGCTGGCCCGACGAGTTCGCCCGGCGGCTCGCCGACGGCGGCCTCCACGTCATCCGCTACGACCACCGCGACACCGGCCGCTCCACCACCCGCGACTTCGCCGCGCACCCCTACGGCTTCGGCGAGCTGGCCGCCGACGCGGTCGCCGTCCTCGACGGCTGGGGCGTCGGCCGGGCCCATGTCGTCGGCCTGTCGATGGGGGCGACCATCACCCAGGTCATGGCGCTCGACCACCACGACCGGCTGAGCAGTCTGACCATGATGCTCGGCGGCGGGCTCGACATCGACTTCGACGCCAACATCGAGCGCGTGATGCGCGGCGAACCCACGCTGGACGGCCTGCCCGGGCCCCAGCAGCCGTTCCTGGACGCGCTCGCCCTGATGAACCAGCCGGCCGAGGGACGCGCCGCCGAGGTGGCCAAGCGCGTGAGCAAGTGGCGCATCCTCTCCGGGACGGGCGTGCCGTTCGACGACGCCGAGTACGCGCGGTGGGAGGAACGGGCGATCGACCACGCGGGCGGCGCCCTCACCGAGCCGTACGCGCACTACTCGCTGACCCTGCCGCCGCCGGCCCGGGCCGCCGAGCTGCGTGACGTCACCGTGCCGACCCTGGTCATCCAGGCCGAGCACGACCCGATCGCCCCCGCGCCGCACGGCAAGCACCTCGCCGGGCTCATCCCCACCGCCCGCCTCGCGGAGATCCCGGGCATGGGACACGCCCTGCCCTCCTCCGTCCACGGCCCGCTCGCCGAGGTCATCCTCGCCCACACCCGCTCGGCGGCCTGACCGTGGCGGACGAGCAGCGGGCGGGAGAGACGATGTACGGGGCGGACCTCGCCCGGGTCTACGACCTGGTGCACCGCGAGCGGGGCAAGGACTACCGCGCCGAGACCGAGGCGGTCGCCGCCGCGGCCCGGCGGAGCAGGCCGGGCGCCGGACGGCTGCTCGACGTCGCGTGCGGCACCGGAGGGCATCTGCGGCACTTCGCCGACCTCTTCGCCCACGTCGAGGGGGTGGAGCTGTCGGAGCCGATGGCCGAGGAGGCACGGGCCGCGCTGCCCGGGGTGACCGTGCACGCGGGCGACATGCGCGACTTCCGTCTCGGCACCACGTTCGACGTCGTGACCTGCATGTTCGGCTCCGTCGGCTATATGACGTCGGTCGCCGAACTCGGCCAGGCACTGCGGATGTTCGCCCGGCATCTGGAGCCGGGCGGGGTGGCCGTGGTCGACCCGTGGTGGTTCTACGAGACGTTCGCCGACGGCCATGTCTCCGCCGACATCGTGACCGTCGACGGCGTCACCGTCTCCCGGGTCTCGCACTCCGCCCGCCGGGGCCGTACCTCGCACATGGACGTGCACTTCGTGGTCGCCGAACCCGGCGCCGGAGCCCAGCACTTCGTCGACACCCACGTCATCTCCCTGTTCAGCCGCTCCGAGTACGAACAGGCCTTCCGGGAGGCCGGCTTCACGGTCGAGTACCTGCCCGAGGCGCCGTCGGGCCGCGGTCTGTTCGTCGGCGTCCGGGCGTGAACCAAGCGACGGGAACCCGCAAGAAACGACGAGAGAGGTACGACATGAACGACCACGAGGTCGATGTTCTGGTGGTGGGTGCGGGCCTCGGGGGCCTGTCGACGGCGATGTTCCTCGCCCGGCAGGGCGTCCGCGTGCTCGTGGTGGAGCGCAGGCCGGGCCTCTCGCCCTACCCGCGGGCCGCCGGGCAGAACCCGCGGACCATGGAACTGCTGCGCATCGGGGGCGTCGCGGACGAGGTGGTCCGGGCCGACGACATCCGCGGCACCCAGGGCGACTTCGTCATCCGGCTCGCCCAGAGCGTGCGGGGCGAGATCCTGCGGACCGTCTCGGAGAGCTTCGACGACATGGTGGCCGCCACCGAGCCGTGCACACCGGCCGGCTGGGCGATGCTGTCCCAGGACAAACTGGAGCCGATCCTGCTCGCGCAGGCGAAGAAGCACGGCGGCGCCATCCGCTTCGACACCCGGCTGCTGTCGTTCCGCCAGGACGGCGACGGCGCCGGCGTCACGGCCCGACTGGCGGGGCCCGACGGCGAGTACGACCTGCGCGCCGGGTACCTCGTGGGCGCCGACGGCAACCGCAGCCTGGTGCGCGAGTCGCTGGGCATCGGGCGGTACGGGCACGGCACGCTGACCCACATGGTCGGGGTCATCTTCGACGCGGACCTCTCCGGGATCATGGAACCGGGCACGACCGGCTGGTACTACCTCCACCACCCGGAGTTCAAGGGCACGTTCGGGCCGACGGACCGGCCCGACCGGCACACCCTCTTCGTCGAGTACGAACCCGACAAGGGCGAGAGCCCCGAGGACTTCACACCGGAGCGCTGCGTCGAACTCATCGGCCTCGCCCTGGACGCCCCCGAGGTGAAGCCCGAGCTCGTCGACATCCAGGGCTGGGAGATGGCGGCCCGCATCGCCGAACGCTGGCGCGAGGGGCGGGTGTTCCTGGTCGGGGACGCGGCGAAGGTCACCCCGCCGACCGGGGGCATGAGCGGCAACGCGGCCGTCGCCGACGGGTTCGACCTGGCCTGGAAGCTCGCGGCGGTGCTGCGGGGGCAGGCCGGGGAGGGCCTGCTCGGTACGTACGAGGACGAGCGCAAGGTCGCCGCGGAGCTGGTCGTGGCCGAGGCGCTGGCGATCTACGCGCAGCGGATGGCGCCGCACATGGCGGAGGTGTGGGACAAGTCGGTGGGGTACCCCGAGACGCTGCTCGGCTTCCGCTATCGCTCCTCGGCGGTCCTCGCCACGGACGACGACGAGGCGCGGGTGGAGAACCCGCTGACCCCGAGTGGTCGCCCCGGATTCCGTGGGCCGCACGTCCTGGTGTCCCGGCACGGGGAGCGGCTCTCCACGGTCGATCTGTTCGGCGACGGCTGGACCCTGCTGGCGGGGGAGCTGGGATCGGACTGGGTCGCGGCGGCGGAGACGGCCTCGGTGGAACTGGGGGTGCCTGTCAGGGCGTACCGGATCGGGGCCGGCCTGACCGACTCCGAGAACGTGGTGTCCGAGCGTTATGGCATCGGTAAGGCGGGGGCGAGTCTGGTGCGGCCGGACGGGATCGTGGCCTGGCGTACGGATGAGGCGGCGGCTGATGCGGCGGCGACGCTTGAGGGGGTTCTGCGTCGGGTTCTTGACCGCTGAAAGGAACGGCTTCGCGCCCCGCCGGAGGATTTGGCGGGGCGCGGTGTCGTTGGCGGCTGCGGGCGGGTGGGGGCTGTTCGCGCCCACGCGGCGGAGCCGCACATCGACGCAGCCCCGCGCCCCCTAAAAGAGAAGGGTGGGTCAGCGCAGGCCCATGTCCTCCGCCAGGGCGTCGTGCGGAGAGGACTTCGGGTCGCCGACGATTCGGGCCGCTCGACGGACCCGGTCGACCAGGAAAGCCTGGCGCCGGATCGCCGACATGTCGGCCAGGGGGCCGGTGTCGGTCAGGGCGGCGCGGACGAAGGCGTTCATGGCGTTGTAGACCTGGTTGTCCTCGGGCAGCGACCGCTCCGTCACCACGTCCTGCTGCTCGATCCTGACCACCGGCTTGAGCTGCTCCGGCGGTGTGAAGGCACGCCGGACGCTCACCCGCCCCCGGTCGCCCCACAGCGCGTAGGTCGACCGGTAGGAGTGCTCGAAGCCGAAGTCCAGCTGGGCCGTCACCCCCCGGTCGTCGCTCAGCAGCACACTGCCCGCCACATCGGCCCCGGTCGCCTCGTCGACGCGCAGACACGCCCCGAGGACATCGAGTTCCCCGGTGAGGTACAGCTGGGCCGCCCGCAGCGGATACACCCCGACGTCGAGCAACGCGCCCCCGCCCAGGGCCGGCTGGTACCGGAACGACTCCGGCGCCAGCGGCGGCACCGCGAACGATCCCGAGAACAGCCGCAGTTCCCCCACGGACTCGTCGAGCATCGCGCGTACCGCCGCGTGCTGGGAATGGTGCAGGAACATGAAGTTCTCGGCGAGCACGAGACCGAGTTCCGACGCGGTCGACATCAGCTCGAGAGTTTTCTCGTACGTGTCCGACATCGGTTTCTCGACCAGCACATGCTTTCCCGACCGCAAAGCCCGCAACGCCCACTCGTGATGCATGCCGGGCGGCAGCGGAATATAGACGGCGTCAAGGTCGTCCCGCTCGACGAGCGCCGCGTAATCCCCCACGCCACCGCAGCCGAAAGCGGCCCCCACTCGCTCGGCCCGGGCCTTGTCCCGGCTGGCCACCGCGACAAGGTCGACGTGGTCATGCGCGGCGAGCACGGGCATGATCCGGCGAATCGCGATGTTCGCCGTGCCGATCACGCCCATGCGGAGCGCCCGTTGCTGACGGTGCTCTGGCATAGGGATCCTCATCACCTTGCGGGAGTCCAGTGGGTTCCCCACCGTACGACCGGGAGATCAAGCACTGCTTGAGGAACGGTGGATACGGAAAACGGCAGTTCGAGTGTTCTTCTAATTCGGCCCCGTACCTTGCCGAGGTAATCGGATGACGGAGGTGGCGGGGTGACGGCGGCGACGAATGCCCTGGGGCGCGAACTGCAACTCGTCCACGCGGCACAGTGGCTCTACGCGATCAACGCGGAGCCGTTCGTACCGGGGGCGGGTGACCCGTATGCCCGGCTGGTACGGGGATTCGAGATCGGCGAAAACGGCACGGACGGCACGGACGCGGGCGGAACCCTCGCGTCGATCGCGGAGCGGGGGCCGGTGTGGCGCAGCCGGCTCGACACGTGGGTCGTCACCGGCCCCGCGGCGCTGCGGGAGTTGTCCGCCGGCGCGGAACCGGTGGTGTCCGCCGCGGTGCCGCAGGCGGAGGTCTGGCTGCCCGACCCGGCGCGACAGCGCACGACGGAAATAGCCCGGGACCTGGCGCGACGGGGCGGGACGAGGGCCGTGGGGAGGCAGGCCGGATCGCTGCGGGAGCAGGCCGGGCAGGCCGCGGCCCGGCTCGGCCCGGGCCCGGTCGACCTGGTGGCCGACTTCGCCGAGCCCCTGACCGCGGCCGGGTACGCCGCCGTCCTGGACGTCCCCGAGGAGCGGCGCGCGGCGTTCGCCGCCGACCTCGCCGCGGCGGCCCCGGCCGTGGACGCGCTGCTCTGCCCGCAGACGCTGGACACGACACGGCGCATGGCGGCAGGCGTACGCGGACTGCGGGAACTCTTCGCCGGGCGCGCCCACGCGGAGGCGGACCTGGTGCTCGCGGTGGCCGGGGCCCGGGCCGCGGCGGACCTGCTCGGCGACGCGCTGCGCAGGCTCCTCGGCCGGCCGCGGGAGTGGGCGCTGCTGCGCTCGGACCCCGCGCACGCGGACCGCCTGGTCGAGGAGGTCCTGCACCAGCGGCCGCCGTGGCGGGCCTGTCCCCTGGTGGTCCTCGACCAGGCCGAGGTGGCCGGCACCCGTATCGAGGCCGGTGACAGCGTCACCGCCGTGAGCACCCCGGCCGCCGGCGCTCCGGCCCCGCTGCCCGTGGCCGCCTGCGCCACGCTGCTCCCGGCCGCACGGGCGCTGGCCGGACCGGCGCTGGTGGCGCTGGCCGCGCGGTTCCCGCTGCTGCGGCCGGACGGCGAGCCGGTGCACATGCGCCGGGCGCCCCTGACCCGGCGCCTGGTCAGGCTGCCGGCCCGACTCGGCGAGGAGGAGACGCGATGAAGGTTCTGTTCACCTCACTGGCCCACCACACCCACTACTACCCGCTCGTACCGCTCGCCTGGGCGCTGCGCACCGCGGGCCACGAGGTGCGGATCGCCAGCCAGCCCGAGCTGACCGACGTCATCACGGGTACGGGACTGACCGCCGTCCCCGTGGAGTGGTCGCTCGGCGCCCTGGAGGACCTCGGACTGCTCGGCAAGCTCCACGACGAGGCCTCGGCCCACGTGCAGGGCTTCGACTACGCAGCCCGGGGCGAACACCCCTGGACTTACGAGCAGTTGCTGGCACTGGAGAACATCATGGTGCCCACGCTCTACGGCGCGCTCAACAACGACACCATGGTCGACGCCCTCGTGGACTTCGCCCGCTCCTGGCAGCCCGACCTCGTCGTCTGGGAGACCTTCACCCTCGCCGGGGCCATCGCGGCCCGGGTGACGGGCGCGGCGCACTGCCGGCTGGTCTCGGGCCCGGACATCAGCGTGCGGGCCCGCAAGGAGTTCCTGCGGCTGGCCGCCGAGCAGGAGCCCGAGCACCGCGAGGACCCCACCGCCGAGTGGCTGGAGCGCACGCTGCGGCGGCTGGGATCCGACGCCGGGTTCGACGAGGACATGGTCACCGGCCAGTGGACGGTCAACACCACACCGCCCAGCACCCAGCTCGACCTGAAGCTGCCGACCGTGCGGGTGCGCCACGTGCCGTACAACGGCCCCGCGGTGGTGCCCGACTGGCTGCGGGCCGACCCCGGGCGCAGCCGCGTCTGCGTGACGCTCGGCTCCTCGGCCTCCGATGTCGGCGTCGACATGGCCGAGCTCCTGGCCCACCTCGCGGAGCTGGACGCGGAGATCGTCGCGACCGTCGACGAGGCGACCCGCGAGGCCGCCGGGGACCTGCCGGACAACGTACGCCTGGTCGACTTCGTCCCGCTCAACGACCTGCTGCCCACGTGCGACGCGATCGTGCACCACGGCGGTGTCGGCACCAAGGCGACGGCCGAACTGCACGCCGTGCCCCAGCTGATCCTGGCCTTCGGCTGGGACACCGAGGCCATGGGGCGCGGGCTCGAGGACATCGGGGCCGGCCTGTGCGTGCCGAGCGGCGACCTGCTTCCGGACGTCCTGCGCAAGCAGGTCCAGCGGCTGGTCGGCGAACCGTCGTTCGCGCATGGCGCCCGCCGGCTCCAGGAGGAACTGCTCGCCGTACCCAGTCCCAACGAGGTCGTTCCGGTGCTGGAGCGGCTGGTCGCCGAGCACGGCACGAACGGCTCAGTCCACGACCGAGGGTGAGGGATCCAGACGTGACGGACACCAAGGCGCTGGTGCTGGAACTGGCGCGCAAGTACCACAAGGAACAGGAAACGCGTGCGTTCGAACCCGGGATCACGCCGATCCTGTCCTCGGGCGCGGTCCTCGACGAGGAGGACCGGGGCGCCCTGGTCGAGGCGGCGCTGGAGATGCGGATCGCCGCCGGGGTGCGCACCCGGAAGTTCGAGAGCGAGTTCGCCCGCTACTTCCGGCTGCGCAAAGCCCACATGGTGAACTCGGGATCGTCGGCCAACCTGCTGGCGGTCAGCGCGCTCACCTCGCCGAAGCTGAAGGACCTGCGGCTGCGCCCCGGCGACGAGGCCATCACGGTGGGCGCCGGCTTCCCGACCACGATCAACCCGCTCGTCCAGAACGGCCTGACACCGGTCTTCGTGGACGTGGAACTGGGCACCTACAACGCCTCCCTGGCCCAGATCGAGGCGGCGATCTCCCCGCGCACCAGGCTCATCATGATCGCGCACGCCCTGGGCAACCCGTTCCCCGTCGCCGAGGTCGCGGAACTGGCCCGCCGGCACGATCTGTTCCTCATCGAGGACAACTGCGACGCCGTCGGCTCCACCTACGGGGGCAGGCTCACCGGCACCTTCGGCGACCTGTCGACGGTGAGCTTCTACCCCGCCCACCACATCACCGCCGGCGAGGGCGGCTGCGTCCTCACATCGAGCCTGGAACTGGCCCGGATCGTCGAGTCGATGCGCGACTGGGGCCGGGACTGCTGGTGCGAACCGGGCACGGACAACACCTGCCTGAAGCGGTTCGACTACCAGCTCGGCACCCTCCCGGCCGGCTACGACCACAAGTACATCTTCTCCCACGTCGGCTACAACCTGAAGGCCACCGACCTCCAAGGCGCCCTGGCACTCAGCCAGTTGCGGAAGGTCGACGACTTCGGCGCGGCCCGTCGGCACAACTGGCGGCGGCTGCGCGACGGCCTGGCCGAGGTGCCCGGACTGCTGCTGCCGCGGGCCACCCCGGACAGCGACCCCAGCTGGTTCGGCTTCGCCCTGACCGTGCTGCCCGACGCGGGCTTCACCCGCAGGGACCTCGTCGACTTCCTGGAGAGCCGCAGGATCGGCACCCGCCGGCTGTTCGGCGGGAACATCACGCGCCATCCCGCCTACGAGGACGTGCGCTACCGGATCGTGGACGAGCTGGTCAACTGCGACATCGTCACGGAGGACACCTTCTGGATCGGCGTCTATCCGGGACTCACCAAAGAAATGCTCGACTACGTCGTCGAGTCCATCACCGAGTTCTGCACGCGAAAGGGCTGATCGGACCATGTCCTCGACACCTTCGACGTCCACACCGGCCAGCCGGGTCGCCGTCGTCACCGGTGCAACCAGCGGGATCGGCCTCGCCGTCACCCGGTCCCTGGCCGCCGTCGGCCACCGCGTGTTCCTCTGCGCCCGGGACGCCGACCGGGTCGCGCTCACGGTCAAGGAGCTGCGCGCCGAGGGCCACGACGTGGACGGCGCCGCCTGCGACGTACGGGACGTGGCGCAGATCGAGGCGCTGATGTCCGCCGCGGTGGAGCGCTACGGGCCCGTCGGGATACTCGTCAACAACGCCGGCCGCAGCGGCGGCGGCCAGACGCACACGATCGCCGACGAGCTGTGGGACGACGTGATGGCCACCAACCTGGACAGCGTCTTCCGCGTCACCCGCGCCGCACTGACCACCGGCCGGATGCGGGAGGGCGGCTGGGGCCGGGTCGTGAACATCGCCTCCACCGGCGGCAAGCAGGGCGTGGTGCTGGGCGCCCCCTACTCCGCCTCCAAGCACGGGGTCGTCGGCTTCACCAAGGCCCTGGGGCTGGAACTGGCCAAGACCGGGATCACCGTCAACGCGGTGTGCCCCGGCTATGTGGAGACGCCCATGGCGGTGCGGGTCCGGCAGGGCTACGCCGCCGCCTGGGAGACCAGCGAGGAGGAGGTGCTCGACCGGTTCCAGGCCAAGATCCCGCTCGGCCGCTACACCACGCCCGACGAGGTGGCGGGCATGGTCGGCTATCTGCTGACCGACGCGGCCTCATCCGTCACCGCGCAGGCGATCAACGTCTGCGGCGGTCTTGGAAACTACTGAGGAGAGCCATGTCGGACGAGACCGTGCACACCACCGTCCACGAGATCGAGGTGCGGGCCCCGGCGGAGGCGGTGTTCGACCTGGTCGCCGAGGCCTCCCGCTGGCCGGTGCACTTCCCGCCGAGCGTGCACGTCGAGCGCCTGGAGGGCGACGGCCGGCAGGAGCGGCTGAGGATCTGGGCGACGGCCAACGACGAGGTCAAGAGCTGGACCTCGCGCCGCGAACTGGACCGGGCCGGATCACGGGTGACGTTCCGGCAGGAGGAGTCGCGGGCGCCGGTGCGGAGCATGAGCGGCGAGTGGCTGCTGGAGCCGCTCGGTGACAAGGGGACCCGGGTGCGGTTCACCCACGCGTTCACCGCCGTGGACGACGACCCCGAGCACGTCGAGTGGATCCGCCGGGCCATCGACACCAACACCGGGTCCGAACTCGAGGCCCTGCGCCGGGGCGTGGAGGACGCGGACCCGGAGCTCACCTTCACGTTCGACGACAGCGTGCGCGTCGACGGCTCGGCGAAGGACGCGTACGAGTTCATCCGCGCGGCCGACCGCTGGACGGAGCGGCTGCCGCACGTCGCCCGGGTCGTCCTCACCGAGGACACCCCGAACGAGCAGATCCTGGAGATGGACACGCTCACCGCCGACGGCGCGACCCACACCACCCGTTCGGTGCGCGTCTGCTTCCCCGCCGACCGGATCGTCTACAAGCAGATCCGGACACCCGCGCTGATGGCCGCCCACACCGGCGAGTGGATCTTCGAGGAGGACGACAAGGGCTGCACCGTCACCTCCCGGCACACCGTACGGATCGAGCCGGACGCCGTGACCACCGTCCTCGGTCCGGACGCGGACGTCGCCGCCGCCCGCACCATGATCCGTGAGGCCCTCGGCCGCAACAGCCTGACGACGCTGCGGTGCGCGGCCGGCCACGCCGAGCGGCTGCGCGGCGCCGAGCCGGTCCCCGCCGAGACGTACGTCGCCGTGCAGCAGTTCTACGCCCGGCAGATGCGGCTCCTCGACGAGCGGCGGGCCGAGGAGTGGGCCCGGACGTTCACCGAGGACGGCGTCTTCGCGCAGAACATCGTCCCCGAGCCCCTGCGCGGCCGGGACGCCGTGGCCGCCGCCGTACGCCGCAACCTGGAGCGGACGGCGGACACACCGGAGCAGCGGCGGCATGTGTTCTCCATGCTCACCGTCGTGCCCGGGCCCGACGGCTCCCTGAGCACCCGCTGCTACGCGCAGGTCCTGGTCACCCCGGCCGGGGGACCGGCCAGGCTGCACCTGAGCGCGGTGTGCGAGGACGAACTGGTGCCGCACGGCGACGGCTGGCTGGTGCGCCACCGCAGGGTCGAGCACGACGGCGTCTGAGCCGCCGCCCGCCGGGCACGGACGACGACGGGCCGCACCCATCGAAGGTGCGGCCCGTCGTCGTACGGTCCGGATGTCCGTGAGGTCCGGGCGGCGGCCCGGACCTCCGTGTGGCCTGGCGGCAGGCGACCCGGCTGTCTGTGCCGCCAGGCTGTCGGCGCGACCCGGCTGTCCGTGCCGCCAGGCTGTCGGCGCGGCCTGGCTGTCGGTGCGGTCGGGTGGGGGAGCGGTCAGGTGAGGGAGAGACCGCCGTCGACCGGGACGACCGCGCCCGTCATGTAGCGGCCTTCCGGGTCGGCCAGCGCGGTGATCCACCAGGCCACGTCCTCGGGCCTGGCGACCCGTCCGAGCGGGATCCGCTCGGCGAGCTGGCCCAGGAATCCCTGGTACTCCTCGGCGGACATGCCGACACGCTCACCGATGCCGGTGTCGGTCACGCCCGGGGCGACCGACACCACCCGGATACCGCGCGGCGCCAGCTCGACGGCCCAGGTGCGGGTGAAGTGGTTCAGCGCCGACTTCGTGGCCCAGTAGACGGAGTTGTCGGGGAACCCCTGGATGCCCAGCGAGCCGGCCGAGCTGACGTTGACGATGGTGCCGCCGGTCGCCTCCAGGGCCTCCAGCGCGGCCTGCGCCACGAAGGCCGGCGCGATCAGGTTGACGGCGACCTGGTGCTCGGTCGCGGCCCGGTCGAGTTTGGCGAGCGGCGCGAACGTGCCGGTACCGGCGTTGTTGACCAGCACGTCCACCCGCCCGAACGCCTGCAGCGCGGCCTCCACCACCGTCTCGCCGGCCCCCGGCTCGGTGATGTCCGCCACCAGGGTGCGGATGCCGTCGTGGCCCTCGGCCGTCTCGTCGAGGGCGGCGGCGGTGCGGCCCACGACCAGGACACGGTCTCCCTGCCCGGCGAAGCGGTGGGCCGTCGCACGGCCGATGCCGGTGCCTCCGCCAGTGATGATCACAGTCCTAGGAGTCATGCCGGGACGCTACTGACGAGGGCTCGAAGCCGGGTCGAGCTCAGCCCGCCGGCCGGTCGTCCCGGGTGATGTGCCGCTCCGCGACGAGCAGTTCGCCGTCCCGCCGGACCAGCCGGTCGCGCATCACGCAGGACAGGTGCACGCGCGGGGCGCCGCCCCGCGGGGTCGCGAGGATCTGCACGTACGAGACGGCCTCGATCCCGGCGCCGGTGCTCCGGGCGGTCGTCATGGTCACCCAATGGCGGTGCGTCTCCCCGGCCGCGGCCCGCCCCTCGACCGCCGCCCGCGCGCCGGCGGCGATGCCGTCCCGGCCCCGGACGGGCTCCGTCATCGACGGGGCCGCGAAGACGGCGTCGGGCGTGAACGTGCCGGCCCACGCCTCGGCGGCACCGCCGTCGAGCAACTGCATGTGGCGGGCGTAGAACTGCTGGATGTCGGTGCTGTTCACGAACGGCCTCCCCTGCGACGGTCCTGCGTGCCGGTCCTCCGAGCCCGGCCCCGCGAGCCGGTCCTCGATGCCCGACCCTGGCGCACCCCTGTCGCACCCCTGTCGAATCCCGCTCGAGGCGGCCGTGCGGTCGTCGAGCGGTCTTCCAATGCCTTCCGAGCGGCTGCGGCCAGGCTGGCTGGGTCGTCCAGGAGGTGACCGTGCGCATCATTGACCTGTCCTCGCCGGTGGACGCCGGCTCGTTCGAACCGGACCCGGTGGTCCACGAGGTGATGTCCCCACGCGAGGGCGCGCTGCACATGCGCGACGAGATGCGGCGCCACTTCGACATCGAGTTCGACCCCGACGACCTGCCCGACGGCGAGTTCCTCTCGCTGGACCGGCTGAGTCTGACCACCCACACCGGCACGCACGTCGACGCGCCCTCGCACTACGGCTCCCGGACGACGTACGGCACCGGCGTGCCCCGGCACATCGACGCGATGCCGCTGGAGTGGTTCCTCGCCCCCGGAGTCGTCCTGGACGTCCGGGGCCGCGAGGCCGGCGTGGTCGACGCGGCGGACCTGCGCAAGGAACTCGACCGGATCGGCTACACGCTCGCCCCGTCCGACATCGTGCTCCTGCACACCGGCGCCGCCGCGTGGTCCGGCACGAGCCGGTACTTCACCGACTTCGTCGGTCTCGACGCGAGTGCCATCGCCTTCCTGCTCGACGCGGGCATCCGGGTGGTCGGCACCGACGCGTTCAGCCTGGACGCGCCGTTCACCACGATCATCGCCGAGTACCGGCGGACCGGGGACCCCGCCGTGCTCTGGCCGGCCCATGTCGCAGGACGCCACCGGGAGTACTGCCAGATCGAGCGGCTCGCGGGCCTCGGGGAACTGCCCGCACCGTACGGCTTCCAGGTGGCCTGCTTCCCGGTGAAGATCGCCGGCGCCGGGGCCGGCTGGGCGCGCGCGGTCGCCCTCGTCGACGACCAGGCCCCCCTGACCAGCCCCTGACTCGAGGAGAAACCATGTACAGCACCGACCTCGCCGAGGTCTACGAGACGGTGTACCGCAGCCGGGGCAAGGACTGGGCGGCGGAGGCCGAGGACATCGCGGCCGTGGCACGCCGGCACGCCCCGGGCGCCGACACGCTGCTCGACGTGGCCTGTGGCACCGCCGCCCATCTCGGCCCCTTCAGCAAGCTCTTCGCCACCGCGGAGGGCCTGGAGATCGCGGCGCCGATGCGTGATCTGGCGCTCGAGCGGTGGCCCGGCCTGACCATCCACGAGGGCGACATGCGCGACTTCGACCTCGATCGCCGGTACTCCGTCGTCACCTGCATGTTCTGCGCCATCGGCTATCTGGGCAGCGTCGAGGAGATGCGCTCCGCCGTGGCCTCGATGGCCCGTCACCTCGAGCCCGGAGGCGCACTGATCATCGAACCCTGGTGGTTCCCCGAGCAGTTCAAGGAGGGGTTCGTGGCCGGGGACCTGGCCCGCGAGGGCGAGAGGACCGTCGCCCGGATCTCCCACTCCACCCTCCAGGGCCGGGCGACCCGGATGGAGGTCCGGTTCCTCGTCGGGGAGCCGTCGGGCATCCGGACCTTCACCGAGATCGACGTACTGACCCTGTTCACGCGTGAGGAGTACGAGCAGGCGTTCACGGACGCCGGCTGCTCCGTCGCGTACCAGCCGGGCCCGCCGACCGGCCGCGGCCTCTTCGTCGGAGTCAAGGAGCGGGAGGTGTCCGGGCGATGACCACCTACGTCTGGGACTATCTGCGGGAGTACGCCGAGGAGCGCGAGGAACTCCTCGACGCCGTCGACACGGTGTTCCAGTCCGGTCAGCTCGTCCTCGGGGAGAGCGTCTCCCGCTTCGAGCAGGAGTTCGCCGCCTACCACGGGCAGCCGCACTGCGTCGGCGTCGACAACGGCACCAACGCCCTCGTCCTCGGCCTCCAGGCGCTCGGCGTGAAGCCGGGCGACGACGTGCTCACGGTGTCCAACACGGCGGCCCCCACGGTCCTGGCCATCGACGCCGTGGGAGCCCGGCCGGTCTTCGTCGACGTGCGCGAGGAGGACTACCTCATGCGCACCGACCTGCTCGAGGGCGCGCTCACCGAGCGGACCACGGCGATCGTGCCGGTGCACCTGTACGGGCAGTGCGTCGACATGGCCGCGGTGACCGCCTTCGCCGAGCGCCACGGCCTGAAGGTCCTGGAGGACTGCGCCCAGGCCCACGGAGCCCGCCACCACGGCAGGCTCGCCGGGACCATGGGCGACGCCGCGGCCTTCTCCTTCTATCCGACGAAGGTCCTCGGGGCGTACGGCGACGGCGGCGCGGTGGTCACACGCGACTCCGGCACGGACGCGGAGCTGCGCAGGCTGCGCTACTACGGCATGGAGGACAGGTACTACGTTGTCCAGACTCCCGGGCACAACAGCCGTCTCGACGAGGTCCAGGCCGAGATCCTCCGCCGCAAGCTACGGCGCCTCGACACCTACGTCGAGGGCCGGCGGCGCGTGGCGCGACACTATGCGGAGGGGCTGGGGGACACCGGCCTGGTCCTGCCCGCGAACGCGCTGGGCAATGATCACGTCCACTACGTCCACGTGGTCCGCCACCCCGAGCGGGACCGGATCATCGAGCGGCTCAAGGCGTACGACATCGAGCTGAACATCAGCTACCCCTGGCCGGTGCACACGATGTCCGGCTTCGCGCACCTCGGCTACCACGAGGGCGACCTGCCGGTGACCGAGCGGCTGGCGAAGGAGATCTTCTCGCTGCCGATGTACCCCTCGCTGCCGCGGCACGTCCAGGAGAAGGTGATCGAGGCGCTGCGCGAGGTGATCGCCGGTCTGTGACGCCCCGCCCCTGTGCGAAACGCCGTGTCCCGGTGAGGCAGTCCGCCTCACCGGGACACGGCGTTTCAGGGACCCTGCCGTCAGCCCGCGTGGTACAGGCTGTGCAGGCAGGCGATCAGGCTGCGGGCCTGGACGTTGACGTAGTGGCTGTGCCGCAGCAGGTCCGACAGCTGGTGCAGCGTCATCCAGCGGTGGTCGGGATGGTCGCGGGGCACGTCCTGGTCGGTCTCCACGATCAGGTAGCGATTCAGCGCGTGGAAGAAGCGGCCGCCCTCCTCGGAGAGCACCGTGTCGAACCGGACGCGCTCCGCGGGAGCCCCCAGCACCTCGTCGAGGAACGGCGGCGCGGCCTGGCCGGGCAGCTGCGCGTGGCTCTCCGCGACGCACTGCACGGTGGGGCCCAGCTCCACCACGTCCGCGAAGCCCGGCTCCACGCGCGCGTGCACGAGGACGTGCAGCACCCCCTCGAAACGCCGGACGAGGAAGGCGATGACGCCCTGCCCCACCGGTTCGATCATCGGCTGGCTCCACCGGTGGACCTCACGGCCGCCGGCGTCCACCTGTACCCCGATGACGTCGAAGAAGGCGCCCGCGTCATGGCGGATGCGGTCGTCGGTGCGGCTCCAGTCGCGCAGCTCGCCGAGCGCGACCCGGCGGACCGCGATGTCGCTGCTGGTGCGCCGGTCGGTGATCCAGCCGAGGATCTCCGCCGCGCTGTGCACACCGGTCGCCCCGGGGTCTCCCGAGCGCAGCAGCGCGGACCTGAAGTCGTCCCCGTCCGGCTTCTCGACGTCCGGACCGGTGAACGGCAGGCACGACAGCACGGTCCGGGCGTCCATGTTGACCGTGTCCCGGCGCCCCAGCAGCTCATGGATCTGGCCGAGCGTCATCCAGCGGTACCCGTCGAGGGCCTCCACCGGCTCGGGGAGTTCGACGACCACGTTGCGGTTGCGCTTGCGGTAGAACCAGGACCCCTGCTCGGACTGCCGTACGTCGGCGAGCACCCCCGGACGGCTGTGGATGTCCATGAAGTGCTCCAGATACGGCACCGCGCGCCCCTGGTGGACCCGGGTGTAGTTGCTCCGGGTCGCCTGGACGGTGGGGGAGAGCTGGAGCCCCTCGGCGTTGCCGGGCTCGACCTTCGCCTGCATCAGGCAGTGCAGCACCCCGTCGATCGGGGCGGTGAGGATGCCGAGGATGCCGATCTCGGGCTGGTTGATGATCGGCTGGGTCCACTGCGCCACCGGCGCGCCCGGGTTGCTGACCTCCAGCCCGTGCACGGTGAAGAACCGGCCCGTGTGGTGGCGCAGATCGCCGGTGTCCGGGTCGGTCTCCCAGCCCTCCAGGGCGTGCAGGGGGACCCGGTCGACATGGGTGTAGGCCCGCCGGCCGTAGTCGGCGAACCAGTCCGTGAAGTCGGAGAGGTCGCCGAGAGGGCCGGTCCGCAGCCGCGCCGACGCGTCGATCCGTCGTTCGACGGGATCTCGGGTCGCCGCGGATGCGGTGGCAAGAGCGCGGGAGTTGCTCATGAGACCTCCAGGGAGGTGGTGCCCGCTGCCGCTTCCCACATCGCCCGGACGGACTCGCCGAGCGGGATCGTGGGCCGCCAGCCGAGCACCTGGGCGGCGAACCGGATGTCCGCGCAGGTCCAGCCGCCGCCCTTGCTGGCGACCTCGGCGGAGTTGAGCTTCACCGACGCGGCGTCCACGCCGGCCGCGTCGAACAGGGCGTCGACCAGGTCGCGCATCGGCACCGCCTCGCCGCGCCCGATGTTCACGACCAGGCCGGTGACGGGCGCGTGCACCGCGGCGACGGCCGCCCGGGCCAGGTCCCGTACGTCGACGAAGTCCCGCCGGGCGTCGGCGACGTCGAGGCCGATCACCTCGCCGGGGCCGAGGGCGCGCAGCCGGGCCACGACGGCACCGAGGAAGCTGGCCGTCGGGGTGTGCGGTCCGCAGACGTTGACCGCGCGCAGCACGACCCCGTCCACCCGGCCCGCCCGGGTCTGGGCGAGCAGATGCTCGGAGCCGGTGCGCTTGGTCAGCCCGTACGGGGTCAGCGGGCCGGGCTCGCGCTGTTCGTCGATGCGGACTCCGTCGGGCACGGGCCCGTACTCGTGGATCGATCCCATCTGGACGATCCGCAGCCGCCGGGAGGTCGCGGCGCACCCCTCGACCAGACGTTCCACGAGGTCGACGTGGGCGCTGTGCATCTCCTCGACGGTGGTGCCCCAGCCGCCGGTGGCGTTGATGACGGTGCCGACGCCGTGCCGGTCGAGGAGCGCGGCGATCTCCTTGGGCGCGGCGGTGGCGACATCGAGGGGGACGAAGGCGTCCGCACGGGTGTGCGGGGCCGGGTGCCGGGCCACGGCGAGCACTTGGTGCCCGGTCCGCAGCAGTTCGTCGCAGAGGCTGCGGCCGACGCATCCGGTGGAACCCAGCACGGCCACGGTTCCGGCGGCCGGCCCGCCCTGTGTGGTGGTGGACATCGCCGGGCTCAGCGCGTGGCGCCGATGCCGGAGGGCTGCCACAGGGCCTCCTCGACCGCCAGGGACTCGGCGTAGTCGGGCAGCAGGCCCTGGGCCCGCGCCGAGGCGAAGGACAGCGCGGCGGCGTCCCGGTCCGACTGCACCGTGTCCAGGCCCGAGGGGATCCGCACGCCCAGGTCCTTGTCGAAGACGTCGACGGCGAGCTCGTTCTCGGCCACGTACGGGCCCGTCAGCAGATACGACATGACGGTGTCGTCCTCGAGCGCGACGAAGGCGTGGCCGACGCCGACCGGGAAGTACGAGGCGCGGAAGTGGACCTGGTCCATCTCGACCGCGTCCCACTGCCGGAAGGTGGGCGAGCCGACCCGCAGATCGACCACGATGTCGAGGGCCCGGCCGCGCGCGCAGTACACGTACTTCGCGGTGCCGGGCGGCGTGACGGTGAAGTGGATACCGCGGATCGTGCCGCGCCGGGAGAGGCTGTGGTTGGTCTGCGCCACCGGGAAGTGCGGCCGCCCCAGAGCCTGCTGGAACGCGTCGAGCTGGAAGGGCGAGACGAACAGCCCGCGATGGTCGCGGAACTGACGGGGGGTGAACTCGTACGCCCCCTCGACCTTGAGCTTACGGATCTGCATCGCTTGGTTCACCGTCCGGGAGGTAGTCGGGTACGGCAGGGCCGGCGGCCCGGGCGTGTGCGGGTGCGTCGCGCCGGTCACCGGCGGCGGTGCTCGACGGCCAGGCGCTCCAGCGTGGGGACTACCTGCGCGGGGGCGGGAGCGGCGAGCGCCTCGCGCCGCAGGGCCTCGGCGTTGCGCTTGAAGACCGGTTCCTCGAGCAGGCGGACGAGCAGTTCGCGCAGTCCCTTCGCGCTGAGCTTGCCCGGCACGTAGAGCCCGGCCTGGCGCTCTTCCAGGTAGCGGGATTTGTTGATGGTGTCCCATACGCCGTCGACGACGATGAGCTGGGGCACGGCGTGGATCATCGCGGTGCCGAAGCTGCCGGACCCGCCGTGGTGGATCACCGCGTCGCAGGTGGGCAGCAGCGCGTCGAGCGGGACGAAGTCCACGGCCCGCACGTTGTCCGGCAGGGTGTCGAAGTCCGTCAGCTGCTTCTCGTTGAGCGTGGCGACGACCTCGACGTCCTCGAGCCCCGCGACGGCCTCCAGCAGGTCCCCGATGGAGGCCCGGTCGGCGCCGAGCACCTCGCGGTGCGCCACACCCAGGGTGATGCACACCCGGCGGCCCTTGCGCGGAGGCTCCTGGAGCCACTGCGGCACCGTGGACTGCCCGTTGTACGGCACGTACCGCATCGGCACGTAGTGCAGGTCCACCGGGAGCCGCATGGACGCCGGCAGCGGGCAGACGGTGAAGTCGCCCGTCACCGCGGCCTCCTCGAAGGAGGCGCCGTGCCGCTCCAGGCTCCAGGTGAGCCACTCGCGCAGCGGGTCGTCCCGCAGCTCCGGCGGGCGTGCGGCCAGCTGCTCGAGGAAGGTCTCGCGCATCAGGCCCGCCAGGTCCAGCCCGAACAGCAGCCGGCCGTGCGCCGTCCCGGTGGCCATGGCGGCGATCGCGCCGGCGAACGTCATGGTGTCCCACAGGACCAGGTCCGGCTTCCAGGAGCGGCAGTGCTCCACCAGCTCGTCGACCATCTGGTCGGAGCAGCAGTTCTGGAAGACGACCGAGGTCATGGCCGTGAACACACCGAGTGTGTAGTCCGGGGTGAGCCGCTCGGGCCGGGTCTCGCTCATGTCGAGACCGACCTGCGCCTGGCTCTCCAGCTGGTCGACGTCCTGGCCGATGTTCTCCTGGGTCTCCTGCATCTGCTCGTCGAGATGCAGTTCCTCCCCGACACCGACGGCGGTCAGCCCGGTCCGGGTGATCTCGTCGGCGAGATCGGGATGACTGGCGATCCTGACGTCGTGGCCCGCTGCCTTCAGGGCCCAGGCGAGTGTCACCTGGGCGTGCATGTGCGACTTGGCGGCGAAGGTGGTGAAGAGTACCCGCATCCCAACCCCTGTTCCGGCGAACGACCCGTATGCGATGGGCCTCCACCCTCGGGCCGTGACCTCGTACGGGAGTCGAGAGTCGTTGCAGCGGCGCTCGATCCGGGGCGTATCGCGCGCTCCGCCCCTCCCGCGCTCGCGGAGAACAGCAGGTCATGTACTACCGTGGGATCAGCCGGCGGGGCCCGGCCCATGGGCGGAGCACCGGTTGCCGGGCCGTGCCGTGAGGGAGATTCAGCAGGGAGACGATGTCTGCCACGAGATTGCTCGTCCTGGGGGTCGTGCGCATGCACGGCCGGGCGCACGGCTATCTGGTCCGTTCCGAGCTGCTGTCCTGGGGTGCCGACGAATGGGCGCACATCAAGTTCGGCTCGATCTACCACGCGCTCCGGCAGCTGGCCAAGGACGGGCTGCTGAAGTCGACCGACATCCCGGACTGGCCGGGCCGGGTCGACTACGAGATCGCGCCGCCGGGTGACGAGGAGTTCTTCCGGCTGCTGCGTGACGCGCTGCGCCAGGGGAACAACCGGCCGGACATGCTGGGTGCGGCGCTCGTCCTGCTGCCCGCGCTCAGCCGCAAGGAGGCGATCGGTCTGCTGCGCGAACGCATCGCGTCGCTCTCGGCCGAACAGTCGGAGCTGATCGCCAAGGTCGACGAGACGGCCGGCGAGAGGCCGCAGCGTGCCCACATCCGTGAGCTCCTCGGCCTCTGGGAGCACGGCGCCGCCAGTCAGGCCGCCTGGACCGAGGCGCTGATCGAGCGCCTGGAGGCTGGCGCCTACGTCATGGCGGGGGAGGAGAAGGGCGCCTGACGGGGGGCCCTTCCGGCCGTTGATCGGGATCGGGTGGAGGACGGCACGCGTCCCGTGATACTCAAGTTTGCATACCCAAGATGCCGGTCCCGAGAGGACGATCGCCGTGCCGATCATGCTGACCTCGGAAGACGTGGACGACGCCTTCGACGACGAGGCCTTCATGGAGGAGCGGTTCTCCGACGTCCAGCGACTGCTCCTCGGCCACGGTCCGGCGCTCGGCCCCGAGACCCTGGTCCTGCTCCCCGCCACGCGCTGCCGGCTGACCGTGGGACCGCACGCTTCCGGCCCTTTCGGCCGCTGCTTCGCCGTCCGTCTCGAATCCCGCGCGGACCTGTCCGCCGCATGCGTGGAACTGCTGCTCGCCGATGACGGGTCCCTCCTCGGCCTCGTGGACGCGGGCGCCCTCGACGGCTGGCGCGGCGCCATCCCCGCCGGACTCGCCGCGCGGTACCTCGCCCCGCCGGCCCCCGCCTTACTCGGCCTCTTCGGCACCGGGGAGGCGGCCTGGTCGTGTCTTCTCGTCCTGCACCACGCCCTGCCCTCCCTCTCCGAGGTGCGCGTCGTCGGCCGGGAGCCGGACCGGACCCGGGACTTCGCCGCCGCTGCGACCCTGCGCACCGGCCTGCGGGTGCGCGTGTCCGACGATGCCCGCACCACCGCCGCGGGCGCCGACGTCGTCGCCACCACCGGTGGCCACCCGCCCGTCCGCGCCGAATGGCTCGCGGCCGGAGCGCTCCTGATCGACCAGACCACCACGGCCGCGCCCCCCGCCTCGGGCGACCCCCGCGACCCGGTGATCGACGTCCGCTCCTTCGGCGCCGGCACCGGCCCGACCGCCCGGCCGCCCGAGGCCGCGGCCGGGCCGGTCGCCTCGGACCCCGCTGTCCGGCACGTCAGCATCGCTGCCCCCGGCGGCCGCACCGGGGACACACGGCACGAGCCGCTCCCGCTCGCCGAGATCGTCGCGGGCCGGGCCCTGCCCCGGCGCAGCGGCTCCGACATCGTCCACTACCAGGGCGGTGAGCTGGCCGGCTGGAGTGTCATCGCCGCCGCCGCCGGACTCGGCCACGCCTGGCAGCGGGACGTCGGCATCCCGGTGCGGCTGGGGCGCGGGGGCCCCTGACCGGGGGCGGGATCCAGCCGTCTTCTAGGCCGTCGCGAGGCACGCGCCGGAGGGTTTCAGTCTGACCTCGGCGTACGCGTCGCCGGACGCCCGGACGATGAGGAGCACCGATCCCATGTCAGCCGATCAGCCCGGCCCCGCCTCCGGCGGCCCGGCCACCTTCGTGAACAGCTTCACGCTTCGCACCTCCCCGGAGGAGTTCGAGGACGTCTTCGCCCGCACGGCACGCTTCATGGAGCGCCAGCCCGGATTCCTCGGCTACACCCTCGTACGCCACCTGGAGAAGCCGCACAGCTACGTCAACATCGCCCGCTGGTCCGACGTCGCCGCCTTCCGTGCCGCCGTCGGCCAGGCCGACTTCCGGCCGCACGCCGAGGCGCTGCGGGCGATCAGCACCAGCAACTCGAACCTCTACCTGGAGCGGCACAGCGCGATCGGGGAGGCACGATGACCCGGCGGGTCGCGATCACCGGCATCGGCGTGGTGGCCCCCGGCGGCATCGGCACCAAGCAGTTCTGGCAGACCATCACCGGCGGCCGCACCGCCACCCGGACCATCAGCCTCTTCGACCCCGCCCCCTTCCGCTCCCGGATCGCCGCCGAGTGCGACTTCGACGCCGCGGAGCAGGGACTGAGCGCCGAGGACGCCGAACGGCTCGACAGGGCGGCGCAGTTCGCCCTGGTCGCGCTGCGCGAGGCCGTCACCGACAGCGGCCTGGATCCCAACCCGGAGACCGCCCACCGCACCGGCGTCAGCCTCGGCAGCGCGGTCGGCTGCACCCAGAAACTCGAAGAGGAGTACCTGGCCCTCAGCGGGGGCGGACAGGAGTGGCTGGTCGACCACACCGCCGCGAGCGCCCAGCTGTACGACCACTTCGTGCCGAGTTCGATGGCCGCCGAGCTCGCCTGGGAGGCCGGCGCCGAAGGCCCCTGCACCGTCGTCTCGGCCGGCTGCACCTCCGGCCTCGACTCGGTCGGGCACGCGGTGGCCCTCATCCGCGAGGGCCTGGCCGACGTGATGATCGCCGGGGCCACCGACGCCCCCATCTCCCCGATCACCGTGGCCTGCTTCGACGCCATCCGGGCCACCTCGCCCCGCAACGACGACCCGGCGACCGCGCTGCGCCCCTTCGACCGCACCCGCAACGGCTTCGTCCTCGGCGAGGGCGCCGCCGTCCTGGTCCTCGAGGAACTCACCGCGGCCCGGGCCCGGGGCGCCCACGTGTACGCCGAGATCGCCGGGTACGCCTCGCGCGGCAACGCGTACCACATGACCGGACTGCGCACCGACGGACGCGAGCTGGCCGCCGCCGTCGACGCCGCCCTCGACGAGGCCCGCCTCGGCCCCGACGCGCTCGGCTACGTCAACGCCCACGGCACCGCCACCAAGCAGAACGACGTGCACGAGACCGCCGCCCTCAAGCGCAGCCTCGGGGCCGCGGCCCACCGGGTCCCGGTCAGCTCCATCAAGTCGATGATCGGGCACTCGCTGGGCGCCATCGGCTCCATCGAGGTCGCCGCCACCGCGCTGGCCCTCGAACACGGCGTCATCCCGCCCACCGCGAACCTGACCGACCCCGACCCCGAACTCGACCTGGACTACGTCCCCCTGCACGCCAGGGAGCGCGACATGTCGGCCGCGCTCACCGTGGGCAGCGGCTTCGGCGGCTTCCAGAGCGCCATGGTGCTGCGCCGGCCCGAGGGGCGGGCCGCATGACCCCGGTCGTGGTCACGGGCATCGGGGTGGTCGCCCCCACCGGCATTGGGCTCGACGCCTATTGGGCGGCGACGCTGCGCGGCGAGGACGGCATCCGGCGCGTCCAGGCGTTCGACCCCGCCCGCTATCCCACGCGGCGGGCGGGCGAGGTGACCGGGTTCGAGGCGGGCGACCATCTTCCCAGCCGGCTGATCCCGCAGACCGACCGCATGACCCAGTTCGCCCTGGCCGCGGCCGACTGGGCCGTCGCCGACGCCGGCATCGATCTGGACTCCGTGCCGTCGCTGGCACGCGGCGTCGTCACGGCCGGCGCCTCCGGCGGCTTCGGCTTCGGCCAGCGCGAACTGCAGCACCTGTGGGGCGAGTCACCCAAGAAGGTCAGCGCCTACATGTCCTTCGCGTGGTTCTACGCCGTCAACACCGGCCAGATCTCCATCCGGCACGGCATGAACGGGCCGACCGGCGTCTTCGTCGGCGAGCAGGCCGGGGGCCTGGACGCCCTCGCCCACGCCGGACGCCAGATCCGTGCCGGTGCGCAGTTGATGATCTCGGGCGGCATGGACTGCTCCCTGTGCCCGTACGGCATGGCCGCCCAACTGGCCGGCGGACGGCTCACCGCCGACGCCTACCTGCCCTTCGACGACCGGGCCTCCGGTCATCTGCCCGGCGAGGGCGGCGCGCTGCTCACCCTGGAGAGCGCCGAAGGGGCCCGTGCCCGGGGGCGCCGCCCCTACGGCGAGATCGCCGGATTCGGCGCCACCTTCGACCCGCGCCCCGGGTCCGGGCGGCCCCCGACCCTGCGGCGGGCCGTCGAGCAGGCACTCGCCGACGCCGGAGCCGATCCGGAGGAGATCGCCGTCGTCTTCGCCGACGGCGCGGGCGTGCCCGAACTCGACGCGTCCGAGGCCGAGGCGCTGACCGCGGTCTTCGGCGCGGGCGGAGTCCCGGTCACCGTGCCCAAGACGGCCACCGGCCGGCTCTACTCCGGCGCCGGTCCGCTCGACGTGGTGACCGCCCTGCTGACCCTGCGCGACGGGCTCGCCCCGCCCACGGTCAACGTCACCCGGGTCCCCGACGCCTACGGTCTCGACCTCGTCGTCGGCCGGCCCCGGCCGGTCTCCGGCACCGCGGCACTGGTCCTGGCCCGTGGCCACCACGGCTTCAACAGCGCCATGGTCGTACGGGCCCCGGCGCCCGCCGAAGCGATCGCGGGGTCCGGGCGGAAGGTGGCGGCGTGAACGGCGGCGAGCTGTACATCCGGGCGACCGGGACATGGCTGCCGCCGGTCGAGCGGGTCGCGGACGCGGTCGCGGACGGGCGGTGCGACGCCGCCGTCGCCCGCTCCACCCGGATGGAGTCGGTGACGGTCTCCGTGGGGGAGCCGGCTCCCGAGATGGCGGCCCGGGCCGCCCGGACCGCCCTGGAGCGGGCCGCCGCCGAACCGGGCGACATCGACCTGGTGCTGCACGCCAGCTTCTACTACCAAGGCTTCGACCTGTGGGCCCCCGCCTCCTACGTCCAGCGGACCGCCGTGGGCAACCAGTGCCCCGCGCTGGAGGTCCGGCAGGTCTCCAACGGCGGCATGGCGGCACTCGACCTGGCCTGGGCCTACCTGGCCGCGGACCCGGCCCGGATCGCGGCCCTGGTGACCACCGGCGACCGGTTCTGCCCGCCGGGCTTCGACCGGTGGCGCAGCGACCCCGGAACCGTCTACGGCGACGGCGGCACCGCCCTGGTCGTCTCGCGGCACTCCGGTTTCGCCCGGGTCCGCAGCGTCGCGAGCGTCTCCGCACCCGACCTGGAGGGCATGCACCGGGGCGACGACCCGTTCGGTCCCGCCCCGTTCAGCCACCGTGACGTCGTCGATCTGGAGGCGCACAAGCGGGACTTCCTGGCCGGCCACGGCGTAGCCCCGACCGTCGCCCGGGTCGCCGCCGCGCAGGAGTCCGTCGTCAAGCAGGCGCTCGCCGACGCCGGGCTCGGTCTCGCGGACATCGACGGGTTCGTGCTGCCGCACCTCGGCCACCGCAGGCTGCATGTCGCCTACTTCGCCAAGTTCGGCATCGACCCCGAGCGCAGCACCTGGTCCTGGAGCCGGACGATCGGGCACCTGGGCGCCGGAGACCCCTTCGCCGGACTTGACCACCTGGTCACCGCCGGGGCGCTCGGGCCCGGTGACACGTGCCTGCTCTTCGGCGTCGGCGCCGGCTTCAGCTGGTCCTGCGCCGTGGTCGAGATCCTGAACACGCCTTCCTGGAGGGACCGATGAACGGCACCGCTCGCCCGGTCGCCCTGCTGCTGCCCGGCCAGGGCTCGCAGCACCTGCGCATGGCCGCGGGGCTCCTGGACGCCGAGCCCGTCTTCGCCGAGGCGATGGACGAGGCCCTGACCGCGCTGACGGACCTCGGCGGCCACAGCACCGGTCTGCGCGAGGACTGGCTGGGAACGGCAGACACCGCGGTGATGGACCACGTCACGCGCTCCCAGCCGCTGCTGTTCGCGGTGGACTACGCCCTCGGGCGGCTCGTCCTCGACTGGGGCGTACGGCCCGTCGCCCTGCTCGGGCACAGCATCGGCGAGGTGGCGGCCGCGGTCCTCGCCGGCGTCTTCACGCTGCGGGACGCCGCCGCCCTGGTGCACGACCGCGTCGGGCGGCTGGCACAGGCGCCGCCCGGCGGGATGGTCGCCGTCGCGGCCACCCAGGACGAGGTGGCGCCCTTCCTCACCGACGGCGTGGTCGTCGGCGCGGTCAACGCCCTGCGCCAGACGGTCCTCGCCGGACTCGACGACCCGCTGCGCACCGTCACGGCGGCACTCGCCGACGCCGGGTTCGTGCTCCAGCGGGTGCCGGCCTCCACGGCGTTCCACAGCCCGTCCCTGGCCCCGGCCATGCGCGGAGCCGGTGAGCGGATCGCCGCGCTCCCCGTCGGCGAACCCCGTATCCCGGTCATGTCCGGGTACACGGCACGGTTCCTGACCCCCGCGGAGACCAAGGACCCGTCCTTCTGGTCCCGTCACCCCATCGCGCCGGTGCTCTTCTGGCCCGCCCTCGACGCGCTCCTCGCGGAAGGGGACCTGGTGCTCGTCGAGGCCGGTCCGGGCCAGGGACTGTCCCAGCTGGCCCGCCGCCACCCGGCCGTGCGGTCCGGCCGCTCGGCCGTCGTCCCCCTGCTCCCGGCTCGGCCCGGCACGGCCGACCAGGATGTGACCGCCGTACGCGCCGCCGCCGGGGTCCTGGGCGTGTAGCGCGTGTCGAGTGCCTTTGTAGGCACGCGGCCTAGCGTCGCCGGTGGCGCTTCGCCCCTGCTTCTTCCCTCTTCACCCTTCTTCTTTCGAGGACGGTGTCATGCTGACCGATCAGACCAACAGCGAGTTGGGCCGGCATCTGCTGACCATCCGAGGCGTGCAGTTCATCTTCGGCGCCCAGGGCGATCCCTTCGCCATGATCCTGCGCGCCGGTGACGACGACCCGCTCGACCACGGGGCGCGTGCCCGCGAACAGGGCCTGCACGAGAGCAGCGTCGGCGCGTGGGTCACCGCGAGCCGCGAGCTCGGCGCCCGCATCCTCGGCGACCCGCGGTTCTCCCCGCGCCACGCCGAGGAGGGGCCGCAGTCCCACCCGGGCGTCGACGTCTGGGACAACCCCCTGCTGTGCCACGTCGTCCCGCTCGACGACGCCCGCCTCAACCTCGACCCGGCCGCGTACGCCAAGCTCGCCGAGGTCTCCGCGCCGCTGCTGTCGGCCGAGGCGCTCGCGGCGCGGGCGCCTCAGATCGAGGCGGCCTACCGCGAGACGCTCGCGGCGACGGGTGAACGGTTCGACCTGTACCGGGACTTCGCCGTCCCCGCCGCCCTGCGGGTGGTGGCCGATGTGCTCGGCCTGCCCGCCGAGACCCGCGAGCGCCTGCCCGAACTGCACGCGGGTCTCGCCACCGCCCTGGACGCCGGCCACTGCCCGCAGCAGCTGGGGACCGCCCGGGCGCTGCTCACGGCCGTGTCGGGGCTGTCCGCCGAGCTGACCGGCCTGGTGGACGCCGGCCGTGCCACCGGCCTCGTGGGTCTGTCGCCCGAGGACGCGGTCGCGATCGGCGCGCTCGCCGTCGTGGTGGGCGTCGAGGTCACGGCGACCGCCGTGTGCAACGCCGTCGAGGTCCTGCTGGCGCACCCGGAGGAGTGGCAGCGGATCGGGCAGGACCCGGCGGCGGCCCCGGCGGCGGTCCGGGAGGCCCTGCGGCTGGCTCCGCCGCTGCGGTTCGAGAGCCGTATCGCCCGCGAGCAGGTCGAGTTCGACGGCAAGACGATCGAGGAGGGCCGCCGCGTGGTGGTGCTCGTCGACGCGGCCAACCGGGACCCGGAGGCCTTCGCCGACCCGGACGCCTTCACGCCCGGCCGCGGCGACGGCGACCGGTCGCTCACCCTCCTCGGCGGCCCCGCCGCCCCGGTCACCGACGCGCTGGTCCGCGTCCAGACCGAGGCCGCGGTCCGCGCCCTGGCCGCACTCCGGCCCGCCCTGCGCACGAACGCCGAGGTACTGCACCGCATGCGCTCGGCGGTGCTGCACGGCGTCCTGCGCTTCCCCGTCGCATGACCGGACCGGCCCACACCAGGGGAGGAGCACCGCGGTGCGTGTACTGCTGACCGCCTTCGCACAGGACGCCCATCTCAACGGCGTCGTCCCGCTCGCCTGGGCGCTGCGGACCGCCGGGCACGAGGTCCGGGTGGCCGGCCAGCCGGCCGCGGTCGAGAGCATCACCCGGGCCGGTCTGACGGCCGTGCCGGTGGGCGACAACCACCGGATGGACGCCGTCATCCCCACCGTCGGTCCCGGGATGCTCATGCACCACCTGGACCGCGACTATCTGGAGAACCGTCCCGAGCGGCTGAGCCTCGACTTCCTGCGGGCGTCGAACGCGATGCTGACGGCGACCTTCTACGCGCAGATCAACAACGACTCGATGATCGACGAGCTCGTCGACTACGCCCGGTTCTGGCAGCCGGACCTGGTGCTCTGGGAGCCCTTCACCTTCGCCGGGGCCATCGCCGCCAAGGCGACCGGGGCCGCCCACGCCCGGCTGCTGGCCTTCCCCGACCTCTTCGCCAACACCCACCTGACGCTGCGCCGACGGCAGGCGGAACTGCCCGAGGCACTGCGCGACGACCCGCTGGAGGAGTGGCTGGCGTACACCCTGGACCGGCACGGGGCCGCCTTCGACCCCGACGTGGTCACGGGACAGTGGTCGGTCGACCAGATGCCCCCCGGCGTGCGGATGGAGCTGGGGCTGCCGACAGTGCCCACGCGCTACGTGCCGTACAACGGGCCCGGCCCGGCCGTCGTACCGGACTGGCTGCGCCGCCCGCCGGAGCGCCGCCGGGTCTGCCTCACCCTCGGGCTCACCATCCGGGACACGGAGTTCCCCAACGCCGTCGACGTGAACGACGTCTTCGCCTCGCTGGCCGACCTGGACGTGGAGGTGGTGGCGACCCTCGGCGAGAAGGAACTCGCCCAGGTGTCGCGGGTGCCGGACAACACCCGGGTGGTCGACCACGTGGCCCTGCTGGCCCTGCTGCCCAGCTGCTCCGCGGTCGTGCACCACGGCGGTGCGGGCACCTGGGCGACCGCCGCCGCCTACGGGGTGCCGCAGGTGGCGCTCGGCTGGATGTGGGACGCGATCTACCGGGCCCAGCGGGTCGAGGAGCTGGGCGCGGGGCTGCATCTGCACTCCGAGGGCCTGACCGTCGACATCCTGCGCGACAAGCTCGTCCGGGTGCTGGACGACCCGGCGTTCACGGAGGGGGCGCGGCGGCTGCGCCTGGCCATGCTGTCGGCGCCGAGCCCCAACGAAGTCGTGCCGACACTGGAGAAGCTGACCGCGCGTCATCGGTCCGCGGTCGCGGCACGCTGACGGGACGAGGACAGGGACGAGGACGGGAGAAGCGTGAACATCCTGGTGACCGGTGCGGCCGGCTTCATCGGCTCGCACTTCGTCAGAACACTGCTGAGCGGCGGTTACCCGGGGCACGAGGACGACCGGGTGACCGTCGTGGACAAGCTCACCTACGCGGGGACGCTGAACAACCTGCCCCCGCACCATCCGCGGCTGACCTTCGTGCACGGCGACATCTGCGACACCCCGCTGCTGGACAAGGTCTTCCCGGGCCACGAGGCGGTGGTGCACTTCGCCGCGGAGTCGCACGTGGACCGTTCGGTGGCGGGCGCCGAGGCCTTCGTCCGCACGAACGTGCTCGGCACGCAGGCCCTGCTCGAAGCGGCGCTGCGGCACGGGACGGGCGTCTTCGTCCAGGTCTCCACGGACGAGACGTACGGCTCCATCGCCGAGGGACGCTGGACGGAGGACGAGCCGCTGCTGCCCAACTCCCCGTACGCGGCGTCCAAGGCGTCGGCCGACCTGATCGCCCGGTCGTACTGGCGCACCCACGGTCTCGACGTGCGCGTCACCCGGTGCGCCAACAACTACGGCCCCGGCCAGCACCCCGAGAAGCTGGTCCCGCTCTTCGTCACCCGGCTCCTCGACGGGCAGCCGGTCCCGCTGTACGGGGACGGCTCGAACCTGCGCGAGTGGCTGCACGTCGACGACCACTGCCGGGCGGTGCGGCTCGTGCTGGACGAGGGCCGGCCGGGGGAGATCTACAACATCGGCGGCGGCACCCATCTGACCAACAAGGAGATGACCGGCCGTCTCCTCGCGCTCTGCGGGCGCGACTGGGACCTGGTCCAGCGGGTCGCGGACCGCAAGGGGCACGACTTCCGCTACGCGGTGGACGACTCCAAGATCCGCCGCGAACTCGGCTACGCGCCGCGGTGGTCGCTGGAGGACGGACTGCGCGAGACGGTCGAGTGGTACGCCGCCCACCGTGACCACTGGGACGCCCGGGAGGAGGGCGGCGACGGGGGGTACTAAAACTTGAATATCCGGGTCGCCCTCCTCTATGCTCGCCGGGTACCCAAATTTGAGCACCCGAAAGAAGGGGCGGGCATGGGCGGCGCCGATTTGGCGATCCAGACCGAAGCTCTGAAGAAGAAATACGGCGACAAGGAGGCCCTCGCGGGACTCGACCTGGAGGTACCCCGAGGCGTCGTATACGGCCTTCTCGGCCCGAACGGCGCCGGAAAGACCACCGCGGTCCGCATCCTCTCCACCCTGCTGAAGTACGACGAGGGCACCGCACGGGTGGCCGGCTACGACGTCGCCACCCAGTCGGCCCAGGTCCGCTACAGCATCGGACTCCTCGGACAGCACGCCGCGGTGGACGAGGACCTGAGCGGCCGTCAGAACCTCGTGATGTTCGGGCGCTTATACCACATCGGCAAGCGCACCGCGCAGAGCCGAGCCGACGAACTGCTGGAGCGCTTCGGCCTGACCGAAGCCGCCGGAAAGCCGGCCAAGCAGTACTCCGGCGGTATGCGACGGCGGCTCGACCTCGCCGCCAGTCTCATCCTGGCCCCGTCCGTGCTGTTCCTCGACGAGCCCACCACCGGGCTCGACCCGCGGGGCCGCAACGACGTCTGGGAGTCCGTCCGCGGCCTGGTCTCCGAGGGCCGCACGGTCATGCTGACCACCCAGTACCTCGAAGAGGCCGACCAGCTGGCCGACCGGATCGCCCTCATCGACAACGGCAGGGTCGTCGAGTCCGGCACCCCGGACCAGCTCAAGAACAAGATCGGCGGAGACCGGATCGACGTCGTGCTCCGCCGCTCCAACGACCTCGAACGGGCCGGCCGCATGATCGGCGCGCTGCTGCGGGCCGAGCCCGAGACGGACACCGACAACCGGCGCGTCAGCGTCGTCGTCGCCAACCGGGTCGCCGCCCTCACCGCGGTCGCCCGGGAGCTCGACGACGCCGGCATCGAGGCCGAGGACATCGCCCTGCGCAGGCCCACACTCGACGAGGTGTTCCTGAACCTGACCGGCAACGGGTCGGCCACGTCCGCCGAGCCGAGCCTCAAGGAGGTCGCCCAGTCATGACCGCGATCATCGCGCCCGAACTGCCCAGGAACCCGCTGGCCAAACTGGGCTGGGTCCTCGCGGACTCCTGGACGCTCACGCTCCGCGGACTGTCCCACTGGGCCCGCAACCCCACCCAGATCCTCGCCGGCCTCGCCTTCCCGATCCTTATGGTGCTGCTCTTCGGCGGCATCTTCGGCAGCGGGATGCAGGTCGAGGGCGGCGGGGACTACATGGAGTTCCTGATGCCCGGCATGTTCGTCATGTCGATGGCCTTCGGCATCGGCGAGACCATGGCCGGCGTCACCGCCGACGCCTCCAAGGGCGTCACCGACCGGTTCCGCTCCATGCCCATGTCGGCCGCCTCGGTCGTCATCGGGCAGAGCATCGTCAACATGCTCTACAGCACCGTCGTCCTGATGATCCTCATGGGCTGCGGGGTCATCGCCGGATGGAACTGGAGCGACGGGTTCATGCAGGCGCTCGGCGCCTTCGCGCTCCTGCTCCTGCTGCGCTTCGCCCTGCTGTGGGTCGGCATCTACCTCGGCCTGATCATCAAGACCCCGGAGGCGGCCTCCGCCGTCTACACCCTGCTGTTCCCGCTCGGCATCGTCGCCAACACCTTCGCCTCCCCGGAGATGATGCCGGGCTGGCTGGCGACCATCGCCGAGTGGAACCCACTGTCGTCCACCGCGCACGCCACCCGTGAGCTGTTCGGCAACCCCGGGGTCGGCGGGACCTCGTGGATCGCCGAACACGCGATGCTCATGTCCTTCGTCTGGCCGCTCGCGATCTTCGCGGTCTTCTTCCCGCTGGCCGTCCGCAAGTACCGGTCCCTGAGCCGGTAAGGGCACCCGAGCCGGGGATGTGAGCCGGCCAATCCCCCGGGCCGGCTCACATCCCCTCGGCTTGTCCGCCATCCCCTCGACTCGTGCGCCGTCCGGGCGGGCCACCCCCCGACGGGACGTCGACCACGACTGGAGCCGGTGAACCTAGCGTGCACGGCATGACCGTCTTCGACATCGCCATCGCGGAACTCAACGGCAAGCCCGACCTGCTGGCCCGGCACCGCGGCCGGACCCTGCTCATCGTCAACGTGGCGTCCCAGTGCGCCCTGGCCGGCCAGTACGCCGGACTCGACACGCTCGCGCGCCGTCACCACGAGGACGGGCTCAGCGTCATCGGAGTGCCCTGCAACCAGTTCGGCGAGCAGGAGCCGGGCACCCCCGAGGAGATCGCCGGCTTCTGCTCCCTGCGGCGGATCTCGTTCCCGCTCACCGAGAAGACCGCCGTCAACGGAGCGGACCGCCACCCCCTCTACGCCGCCCTGACCCCCTGCGCCGACGCGGAGGGCCACAGCGGCGACGTGCGCTGGAACTTCGAGAAGTTCCTCGTCTCGCCCACCGGCGAACCCGTGGGCCGATTCGGCCCCACGGTCGACCCCCAGGACCCCGAACTCCTGCGCGCCGTCCGCGCGCAGACGCAGATGCAGTGAGCTCGACGGGCACACCGGCCCGTCGACCCACACGATGCGGAAAGGATGATTTTTGAACCCGCCCCCAGCCAAAGCACGGGGCTTCCTGGCTCAGGAAGCCCTGCAGGTCAGCGACCAGCAAGGACTTACTCCCTCAACACCAGCCGGGACGGAACCTGCCCGGTTTGGTAGAGCGAAGCTTGGGGTGCGCTGTCTTGGTTCTCGATCAGCGCGCGTACGGAACTTGGTTCTCGCACCGCACGCCGGGCAGCTTACCCGGTCGCGTGGACGGTCTTTCGCCCTAGAGGCGAAACCCCGTTCCTTGCCCTGCTCCGCAGGGGTTCGCTTCCTCCCCGGCCTGAAGGCCGGGGCTTCCTCGAAGGAGACTCGGTGAACCAGACGCCGGTTACCGCAACCGACGAGGGCATCCAGGTCGTAGGTGCCCGAGAGAACAACCTGAAGGACGTCTCCCTCGTCATCCCCAAGAACCGGATCTCGGTCTTCGTCGGCGTCTCCGGCTCCGGAAAGTCCTCCCTGGTCTTCGACACCGTCGCCGTGGAGGCCCAGCGGCAGCTCAACGCCACCTTCCCCTGGAACATCCGGCACGACCTGCCCAAGTTCGAACGGCCGCACGTCGACGCGGTCACCCGGCTGACCACCCCGGTCGTGGTCGACCAGCGCCCCCTCGGCGGCAACGCCCGCTCCACCGTCGGCACCGTCACCGACGTCTACACCGTGATGCGCGTGCTCTTCGCCAACCACGGCAACGACGGACTCGGCCAGACCTGGCTCTACTCCTTCAACGACCCCAAGGGCATGTGCCCCGAGTGCGAGGGCCTCGGCCGCGCCCGGCGCCCCAGCCCCGAGCTGATGACCGACCCCGGCAAGTCCATCGCCGAAGGCGCCATCCTCCTGCCCGGCTACACCGTGGGCAGCGCCAACTGGCAGTTCTACGCCAAGTACGAGCACCTGGACGCCGAGAAGAAGCTCGCGGACTACACCGACGAGGAGATGCACACCCTGCTGCACGGCAGCAGCGGCACGGTCGAGGTGACCTACCCCAACGGCAACGTGCTGGCGCTGCGCTACGAGGGCCTGGTGGACAGCTTCGTCCGCCGCCACCTCAAGCGGGACACGGGCGGCATGAGCAAGGCGGCCCGCGACAAGGCGGCCGAGTTCTTCACCGACGGCGTCTGCCCCACCTGCGAGGGCGCCCGGCTCAACCAGAAGGCGCTCGCCACCCGCATCGACGGCCACAACATCTCCGACTGGTCCCAGATGCAGGTCAGCGACCTCATCGGCGTGGTCGCCACACTCCGGGAGCGGCTCGACACCCCGCTCGTCACCACCATCATCGAGACGCTGGAGCAGATCCAGGCCATCGGCCTCGGCTACCTCACCCTCGACCGGTCCACCACCTCGCTCTCCGGGGGCGAGGGCCAGCGGCTCAAGCTCGTCAACCACCTCGGCAGCGAACTGACCGGCCTGACCTACATCTTCGACGAGCCCAGCGTCGGCCTGCACCCGCGCGACGTCAGCCGGCTCAACGACCTGCTGCGCGCGCTGCGCGACAAGGGCAACACGGTTCTCGTCGTGGAGCACGACCCCGACGTCATGGCGGTCGCCGACCACGTCGTCGAGATCGGGCCGCGGGCCGGCGTGCACGGCGGCACGATCGTCTTCGAAGGCGCCTACGACGAACTTCGCACCAGCGACACGCTGACCGGGCAGGGACTGCGGCGCACCGGCGGGATCAAGGAGAACCCCCGCCCGTGGGGCCGGACCCTGCCGATCCGCAACGCCACGGCCAACAACCTGAAGAACGTCTCCACGGAGATCCCGTGCGGTGTCCTCACCGCCGTCACCGGAGTGGCCGGCGCCGGCAAGAGCTCCCTGATCGCCCACGCCTTCCGGGACCAGTACCCGGGGTCCGTCTTCGTCGACCAGTCGCCCATCCCACGCTCCTCGCGGTCCACCCCGGCGAGCTATCTCAAGCTGATGGACCCGATCCGCAAGCTCTTCGCCAAGGCCAGCGGCGAGGACGCCTCACTCTTCAGCTTCAACTCCAAGGGCGCGTGCGAGGAGTGCGAGGGCCGCGGCCTGCTCATCACCGAGGTCGCCTACATGGACCCGGTCACCACGCACTGCGAGGTCTGCGAGGGCCGGCGCTTCAAGGAGTCGGTGCTCCAGCACCGGGTGCGGGGCAAGAACATCGCGGACGTCCTGGCGATGTCCGCCGAGGAAGCGGGGGAGTTCTTCCTCTCGGGCCCGCTGCGCGCCAAGGCCAACGCCCTGATCGAGACCGGCATCGGCTACCTCGGTCTCGGCCAGTCGCTGGCCACGCTGTCCGGCGGTGAACGCCAGCGGCTCAAGCTCGCCGACCGGCTCTCCGGCTCGGGCACGGTCTACATCCTCGACGAGCCGACCACCGGCCTGCACCTGTCCGACATCGACAACCTCGTCGGCCTGCTGAACCGGATCGTCGACCGGGGCAACACCGTCATCGTCATCGAGCACGACCTGGCCGTGATCTCCCAGGCCGACTGGGTCATCGACCTCGGGCCCGAGGGCGGCAACACCGGCGGCGAGATCGTCTTCACGGGCACGCCCGCCGAACTGGCGAAGGCGGCGCACTCGCACACCGGGCAGCACCTGAGCCTGTACCTGGAGCACTAGGCAGCCGCCACGGACCCTTGCGGACAGAACCTGACCGCAAGGGTCCGTAGCGTGATCGGTGTCAGGCAAACAGGTGCCGGGCACAGGAGCCCCGTCACAGGGGCCGACCCGCGAAAGGCGGCGGTCATGGTCACTCACGTTCCCGCGGAGGCACACGGCGACGAGCGCGGAGCGCTGCTCTCCTTCATCGCGGAGCAGCGCGGCGGCATCCGGCGGTCCGTGCTGCGGCTGACCGACGAGCAGGCCGTGAGCACACCCAGCGCCAGTGAGCTGTCGCTCGCCGGGCTCGTCAAGCACGTCGCCGAGGTCGAGCAGATGTGGGTCTCCATGGCCAAGGGCGAGCCGCCCGCCGTCGTACGCGACCAGAGCAACTGGCACGAGTGCTTCCAGCTCGTCGAGGGCGAGACCGTCGAGTCGCAGCTCGAGTACTGGGAGAAGGTCGCAGCCGAGACGGAGGCGTTCGTCCGCTCGGTGCCGAGCCTCGACGACACCTTCGCGTTGCCCGACCAGCCCTGGTTCCCGCCGGACGGCCGGGTCTCGATGCGCTGGCTGTGCCTCCACCTGATCCGCGAGACGGCCCGGCACGCCGGCCACGCCGACATCATCCGCGAGTCACTGGACGGCGCGACGGCCTTCGAGCTGGTGGCCGCGGAACACCAGGTGGAGGCCGGGTCGTAGGGGCCTCCTGATGGATCTCCGCAGCGTCGCACCGCCCGGCACGCACCCTCGCCGCACGGCGCGAAGGGACAGGTGGCTCCGCCACATGACCCTCCGCACCGCACGCCGATCGCACGCACCGAACGCCGCTCCTTCTCCTGCGGAGATCCACCAGAAGGCCCCTACCCTGGACCGCATGTCAGCGATCCGCCTGCTCGTGCTCGGCGCGGTCCGCCAGCACGGGCGGGCCCACGGCTACCAGGTCCGGGGCGACCTGGAGTACTGGGGCGCTCACGAGTGGTCCAACGCCAAGCCCGGCTCGATCTACCACGCCCTGAAGCAGATGGCGAAGCAGGGGCTGCTGCGGGCGCACGAGATCGCCCCGTCCACGGCCGGGGGCCCGCCGCGCACGGAGTACGAGATCACCGAGCAGGGCACCGCCGAGTACTTCAAGCTGCTCCGGCAGTCGCTCACCGCCTACGACCAGAAGCCTGACCTGCTCACCACCGGGCTCGGCTTCATGGTGGACCTCGGCCGTGAGGAGGCCCTGGACCTCCTCGAACAGCGGGTGCGGTCCATCGAGGAGTGGCGCGCGACCGTCGTCGAGGACTACCTGCCCGAGGACGGCCCGCAGCAGCTCGGCCACATCGGCGAGATCATGAACTTCTGGGTCCACTCGGCCGACACGGGCGCGCAGTGGACCCGCGACCTCATCGAACGCATCCGCGCCGGCGCCTACACCTTCGCGGGCGAGGGCGCCCCGTTCGTCGGGGTGCTGCCGGACGACGACACTCGCTAGTGGTGGAACCCGGTGGCCACCCCCTTGTCCCGGGTCAGGGGGCGCTGCTGCCGACGCAGTTCCGGTAGCAGCCGTTCCAGGTCCTGTGTGAGCAGCTCGGCGAGGTCCGCGGAGAAGCCGTTGCGGCACACCACCCGCAGCACGGACAGGTCCTCGCGGTTGGCCGGGAAGGTGTACGCGGGCACCAGCCAGCCGCTCTCGCGCAGCCGCCGGGAGACGTCGAAGACGTCGTACGCGGTCACGTCCGGCGCGGTCGTGAACGCGAACACCGGCAGCTCGTCGCCCCGGGTCAGCAGCCGGAAGTCGCCGAGCGCCTCGATCCGCCCGGCCATGCCCGTGGCCACGTCCCGCGCGGCCTGCTGCACGGCCCGGTAGCCGTCCCGGCCCAGCCGCAGGAACGTGTAGTACTGCGCCACGACTTGCGCGCCGGGCCGGGAGAAGTTCAACGCGAAGGTCGGCATGTCGCCGCCCAGGTAGTTCACCCGGAACACCAGCTCCTCCGGCAGCGCCTCCGCGTCCCGCCACAGCGCCCAGCCGACCCCCGGGTAGACCAGCCCGTACTTGTGTCCCGAGGTGTTGATCGACGCCACCCTCGGCAGCCGGAAGTCCCACACCAGATCCTCGTCGAGGAACGGCGCGACCATGGCACCGGACGCCCCGTCGACATGCACGGGGATGTCGAGCCCGGTCCGCTCCTGCACCGCGTCCAGCGCCGCGCACAACTCGGCGACCGGCTCGTAGGACCCGTCGAAGGTCGAGCCCAGGATCCCCACGACCCCGATGGTGTTCTCGTCGCACAGCTCGGCGGCCGCCTGCGGGTCCAGGTGGAAGCGCTCGCCCTCCATGGGCACCAGCCGGGCCTCCACCTCCCAGAAGTTGCAGAACTTCTCCCAGCAGACCTGCACGTTCACGCCCATCACCAGGTTGGGCCGGGCCCCCGGGTACCGGCCGGCGTTGCGCCGCGTCCAGCGCCGCTTCAGCGCCATCCCGGCGAGCATGCACGCCTCGCTCGACCCGGTCGTCGAACACCCCACGGCCGCCGCCGGATCGGGCGCGTGCCACAGGTCGGCGAGCATCGCCACGCACCGCCGCTCCAGCTCGGCCGTCCGCGGGTACTCGTCCTTGTCGATCATGTTCTTGTCCCGGCACTCCGCCATCAGCACCCCGGCCTCCGGCTCCATCCAGGTGGTGACGAAGGTGGCGAGGTTCAGCCGCGCGTTGCCGTCGAGCATCAGCTCGTCGCGCACCAGCTGGTGGGCGGTGGCCGGTGCGATGGGCTGGTCCGGGAGCCGGTGCGTGGGCGGGGCCTCGGCCATGTCGCCGACCGGATTGGCGGGGCCGTAGAAGGGGTTGACGGACAGGCGGCGTTCGCCGGGCTGACGGGGGCCTTCGTTGAGCGGCAAGGGAGCCTCCAGGAGTGCGTAGGAAAGGGGGGTGTGTCAGCGGAGCGACGTCCCGTCCTGCCGCAGCTGCATCTGCGGCCGTCCCGTCACCAGCAGCCAGGCCGGCAGCGAGGCCACGCAGAGCAGGGCGATGATCCCCGGCGAGGCGACCAGCACGGCGGCGACGAACAGGCTGATCCAGCCCTGCCGGGTGATGGCCAGCAGCACCCCGAGCACACCGGCGGACACACCCACCGACGGATGCACGCCGGACACCAGGGCGTGCGCGCACAGGCCGAGGGCGGTGCCGACGAACACGGCCGGGAAGATGCGCCCGCCGCGGAACCCGCAGGACGCGGCGACCAGCAGCGCGGCCAGCTTCACCACCGTCATGACGGCGAACTCCCCGGCCGACCAGCCGTCCGGGTCGTGCGCCAGCTCGGCGATCTCGTCGAGCCCCTTGAACAGCGTCAGATGCCCGCCCAGGGCCCCGAGTCCGCCCAGCACGATCCCGCCCGCCGGGAGCATCAGCATCGGGTGCCGCAGCCGGCGGAAGGCTCCGTGGACAAACGGGAAGGCGCGCACGGCGCACATGCCGAGCAGTGCGCCCGCCGAGGCGACCACGATCGCCGCCAGCAGATCCGACCAGCCCGGCCGGCCGATGGAGGGCAGGTTCAGGTCGAAACTCGGGTGGTCGATGAGGGCGACGGTCAGGGAGCCGGCCGTGGCGGCGGTCAACGGCGCGAAGAGGTTGTCCCACAGCAGGCCGCGCGTCTCCTGGCGGGCCAGCACCTCGGAGATGACGAGGGCGGCCGCCACGGGTGTGCCGAACAGGGCGCCGATCGTCGCCGCCTCCGCCAGCGCCGGCCAGATCCGGCCCGGGGCCCTGGGGAGCGCCCTGCCGCCCAGCCAGACCGCCAGGCCGACGTTCACGGCGATGATCGGGTTCTCCGGGCCGAGGCTCGGCCCGCCGGCCAGCATCAGCGCTGCCGCCAGCAGCAGCCCCGGCAGCACGACGGGCGGCAGGATCGGGGCGTCCAGACCGACGGTGGCCGGGTCGGGGCCCGCATGACCCGGCACCTTCCACACCACGAGACCGACCGCGACACCGGTCGCGAAGAGCATCACGAACATCCACGCCACGGAGTACCGGCCGATCCCCAGCGCGTCCGGCACGGTCCGCCACAGCACGTCCTCGAGTTCCTCGGCGGCGACTTCCACCCCCACCAGGAGCAGGCTGGAGATCACCCCCACGGCCAGCGCGGGCAGGATCGCCGGCAGCAGGGCACGGGCGGGAGTCGCCGGGGTGACGGAAGGCGCCTGCTGCGCGGAGTCCTGGACCACGGGCACACGATAAACGGATCAACAGGTACAAACCGGAAACACGCTTGCACCTCACGTGGCGTGAGGCCCGACCGTGAAGAACGAAAGAAGGCACGAAAGAAGACACGGAAGAGGAAGGGAGCGGAAGTGAGCTACTCCGTGGGACAGGTCGCGGGCTTCGCCGGCGTCACCGTGCGCACGCTGCACCACTACGACGACATCGGCCTGCTCGTCCCGAGCGAACGCAGCCACGCGGGCCACCGGCGTTACAGCGACGCCGACCTCGACCGGCTGCAGCAGATCCTGTTCTACCGCGAGCTCGGCTTCCCCCTCGACGAGGTCGCCGCCCTGCTCGACGACCCGGAAGCGGACCCGCGCGCCCACCTGCGCCGACAGCACGAACTGCTGACCGCCCGGATCGAGAAGCTGCGGAAGATGGCGGCGGCCGTGGAGCACGCCATGGAGGCACGCACGATGGGCATCGATCTCACGCCCGAGGAGAAGTTCGAGGTCTTCGGGGACAAGGACCCGGAGCAGTACACCGACGAGGCGGAGGCGCGCTGGGGCGGCACGGAGGAGTACGCCGAGTCGCAGCGCCGCGTCGCCCGCTACACCAAGGAGGACTGGAAGCGGATCCAGGCGGAGGTGGACGACTGGGGCCGGCGCTACGACGCCCTGATGGCCGCCGGCGAAACGCCCACGGGTGAGGCGGCCATGGAACTGGCCGAGGAGCACCGGCAGCACATCTGCACGTGGTACTACGAATGCTCGTACGAACTCCACGGCTGCCTCGGGGAGACGTACGTCTCCGACGAGCGCTTCAAGGCGTTCTACGACTCGATGCGCCCGGGTCTCGCGGAGCACCTCAAGGACGCCATCGCCGCGAACGCCGCCCGCCGTGCCTCCTGAACCCTGGCCCGGGGGGCCTCACTCCCGGGCCAGGACCACCGCCGTGCCGTACGCGCACACCTCGGTGCCCACGTCCGCGGCCTCCGTCACGTCGAACCGGAACGCGAGCACGCCGTTGGCGCCACGCGCGCGTGCCTGTTCGATGAGTCGCGCCATGGCCTGGTTGCGGGTCTGCACGAGCGTCTTGGTGAGCCCGCGCAGTTCGCCGCCGACCATCGACTTCAGCCCGGCGCCGATCTGGCTCCCCAGGTGCCGGGAGCGCACGGTCAGGCCGAAGACCTCGCCGAGCACCTCCTGCACGCGGTAGCCCTGTACGTCGTTCGTGGTGACGACGAGGACGTCGGGCTGGGGGCCCTGTCCGCCGCCGTATTCGTCGATGCCCATGGTTCACAGCTTTGACCGGGACCGCCCACGGTGCATCCTGAGTACGCCCATGGAACCTGGGCCATGACGGCCGCGTTGATACTTTGAGGCAGTCAGCCCAGCCCGTATCCCCCCAGCAGCAGGAGCCACATCCCCGTGACCACGCTTGCGCTCGGCCCCGAGTGGCTCAGCCCGGACTACCTGATCTCCACGTTCAGCCTGCCCGGCATCCTGCTCATCGTCTTCGCGGAGTCCGGACTCTTCGCGTTCCTGCCCGGCGACTCCCTGCTGTTCACGGCCGGCCTCTTCGTGGCCGAGGGCACCTACATCACCCAGCCGCTGTGGCTGGTCTGCACGCTGATCGTGATCGCCGCCGTCGTCGGTGACCAAGTGGGCTACATGATCGGCAAGTTCCTGGGCCCGAAGCTCTTCAACCGGCCCAACTCCAAGCTCTTCAAGCAGGAGAACCTGGACAAGGCCCACGAGTTCATGGAGAAGTACGGCCCCAAGGCGATCGTCCTGGCCCGCTTCGTCCCGATCGTGCGCACCTTCGCCCCCATCGTGGCCGGCGCCGGCCGCATGAAGTACCGCACGTTCCTCACGTACAACGTGATCGGCGGCATCGCCTGGGGCACCGGCGTCACCCTCGCGGGCTACTGGCTCGGCCAGATCGGCTTCATCAAGAAGAACGTCGAGTCGATCCTCATCCTGATCGTCCTGCTCTCCGTCGTCCCGATCATCATCGAGTACCTGCGGGACCGCTCGAAGAAGAAGCGCGCGGCGGCCGCGGCCCCGGCCCCCCAGTCCCAGCTGCCCGCCATGGACGACGCCACGACCCAGCTCCGCCGCATCACCCCGGACGACCAGCCCCCGCACCAGCAGCCCTACGGCGACCAGAGCGGCTACAACGACCAGCAGTACTACAACCAGTACCCCCAGGCCCCGGGCTACGGCCAGCAGCAGCAGGGGAACCAGCAGCCTTACAACGGGGGCTACTGACCCGACCTGCTGTTCAGGGGCGCGGGGAACTGCGCGATCAACCACGAACCAGCCGCGGCCGCCAACGGACAGGAAGCCCCGACCCCATAGGCAAAGGGCATCAGAAACCCCTGGTCCGCTTGGCGGCCCGCCGCTTCTCCGCAGACCCGATCCGCAGGAACATCCGCGAGATCTCGGACCCGAGATTCACCCCGATGGCGATAGCCATGGCCAAGGCCACCGCCTTGGACAGCGACACCAGCCCCTCGTCGATCTCGTTCTGCGCGATCGCCAGCAGTCCGAAGTAGGTCGCCGAACCCGGCAGCAACGGCCCGATCGCCGCAGTCGTGTACGGCAGGGCCGAAGCGAACTGGTACCGGGACAACAGCTGCCCGAACAACCCCACCAGCCCGGCAGCCGCAGCCGTGGACGCCACCGGCGAGATCTCCCCGGCATAGTGCATCGCGCCGTACACGATCCAGGCGACCCCCCCGTTCAGCGTCACCCACACCACGGTGGATCGTTCCTGCTGAAGCAGCACGGCGAACGCCAGCGACAGCAGCATCGACGCCCCGATCAGCAGCACCGGCTGGTCGGAGACCCCGAGCGCCGCGTCGGGGTTCAGCCGCGCCCCCAGCTGCACACCGAAGTACAGCACCAGCAGCACACCCGCGACGATGCCCACGAAGAAGTACAGAACCTCCAGCAGACGCGCGGACGCGGTGATGTAGAAGCCGGTCAGCCCGTCCTGCACCCCCGCCACCAGCGCCCGCCCGGGCAGCAGCGCGAACAGCCCACCGGTGATGACCGCGGAGGCGTTCACTTCCACATGGACGAGCGTCAGCGTGACCCCGATCGCGGCCGGCGGCATCGCGGCCACCGTGAACTGGTAGAACTCCGGCAGCCCGCGCCCCGCGCACAGCCACGCCAGCCGGTCACCGAGCATCGCGCCGAGCGCGGCCGCGACGAACACGAGCAGGTCGCCGCCGACGAGTACGGAGGCCGCACCGGCCAGCAGCCCGCTCGCGCCGGTCAGCGCCCAGCCGGGGTAGGGGTGCCGGTTACGGCGGATCTCCGCCAGCCGCCGGTAGGCCTCCTCCAGGGACACCGCCGTCTCGTCGTCGCTGAGGTCGTCCACCAGCTGGTACACGGCCGCCAGCCGCGTGTAGTCGGTGCCCCTGCGGCGCACGGTCCGCGACGCGGTGACCGGGTCGTCGACGAGCGACGGCTGGTACGAGATCGCCAGCAGCGTGAACGTGACGTTGGGCTCGCAGCGGTCAAGACCGTAGGACCGGCAGACGGCGAACATGGCCGCCTCCACGTCCTCGGCGCCCTCACCGCCCGCCAGCAGCAACTCGCCGATACGCAGCGTCAGGTCGAGCACACGCGGAACCGCGGGCCCCGAATCGTCGCTGCCGCGCTGGATCGTCTCCGGCGCCGGCCGCTCCGCCACCGGCATGCGCAGCATGGTGCGCATCCGGTCCTGCCAGGGCACGTCCTTGGTCAGGCTGACCACGGGGATCCCGCTCGGCGGGGTGAACGCCGTCGGAGCCTGTTTCGCGCTGTACGTGCTCGGCGTCGTGAACGCCGACCCCTCCGGCTCCGCCGAGGGCGCCTGCGGGACGTCCATCCCCTCCGGCAGGGCGAACTCGGACGTCGTCTCGGCCTCGGCACCCGCCGTCCGGTGGAAGGCCAGCCCCTCCGGGATCGCGAACTCCGACGTCGTCGACATGTCCCCGTCGACGGCGGACCCGCCGGGAGGCGAGAACACGCTCCTCGCCTCGTCCGACTTCGGCTTGCGGTCCTCCGCGTCCGTCACTGCCTGGCGCTCCCTGTACGACACGTCAGCCTCAGTACCCCCCAGATTCAGTATGCGCACATACAGGCGAACGGGCCGCACGCGTATGCGTGCGGCCCGGCGGCATCAGGAAGGGGTCAGTGCCCGCCCTGCTCCTTGAAACGCTTGTAGGACCGCTCGATCTCGACCTCGGCGTCCGTACGGCCCACCCAGTCGGCACCCTCGACCGACTTGCCGGGCTCCAGGTCCTTGTAGACCTCGAAGAAGTGCTGGATCTCCAGGCGGTCGAACTCCGACACGTGGTGGATGTCCCGCAGGTGCTCCACACGCGGGTCCGTCGCCGGAACGCACAGCAGCTTGTCGTCGCCACCGGCCTCGTCCGTCATACGGAACATGCCGATCGCACGGCACTTGATGAGACAGCCCGGGAAGGTCGGCTCGTCCAGGATGACCAGCGCGTCCAGCGGGTCGCCGTCCTCGCCGAGGGTGTTCTCGACGAAGCCGTAGTCGGTCGGGTAGGCGGTCGAGGTGAAGAGTCGCCGGTCCAGGCGGATACGACCGGTCTCGTGGTCCACCTCGTACTTGTTGCGCGAACCCTTCGGAATCTCGATCGTGACGTCGAACTCCACCGGTGGCTCCTCCATGATCAACACATAGTTCTGGTGGTTAAGTGTCCCTCACGCAGGTGTGTGATCGCGAAAGGGGCTGGTGTTCGTGCCAGAGCTGAGGCCTTGGCGGTCCGCGAGACCGCACGTGGTGCGGATCGCGGGTGCCGTACGACCGCGCCTGGCCCGGGCCGCCGCAGCCGCGAAACCACGGGTCGCGCGGCTTGCACGGGCCGGGAAACCGCAGGTCGCGCGGCTCATGCGGCCGAAGACCTGGCAGTACACCGCAGGTGCCGCCACCGCCGGTCTCGCACTGGCCGCCGGTGTGGTGACCGCCGCCGGTCCCTGGGACTCCTCGGGTCAGCGTACGGCCGAGCGGGACCGCGCCGCCGCCATGGACCGCCCGGGTGGCGCAGATCACGGCGGCACCTCCGGCGCCCCCGGCCGGCCCCGGCCCGCCCCCAGCGCCGCCCCGGTGCTGGCCGCACTCGGCGGCGTCAGCAAGGTGAAGTCCGCCCCTGACGGCAAGGCCCTCGCGAACGCCCTCGCGCCCCTGCTGGAGGATCCGGCGCTCGGCCCCAGGCCCGCCGCGGCGGTCGTCGACGTCACGAGCGGCAGGCGCCTCTACGGCACGGGCTCGGACGCCGCGCTCACCCCCGCCTCGACGACGAAGATCGCCACGGCCGTCGCCGCGCTGTCCGCCATGGGCGCCGACCACCGCATCACCACCCGCGCCGCGCTGGAACCCGACACGAACGAAGTCGTCCTGGTCGGCGGCGGCGACCCCACGCTCACGGCCCAAGAGAACGACGGGGGCTGGGCGAGCCTGCGCACCCTGGCCGCCGAGACGGCCGGCGACCTGGCCGAACGGGGCGTCCGCGAGGTGACGCTCTCCTACGACACGACCCTGTACGCGGGCGACGAAAAGCACCCGATCGGGGTCAACCCCAACCTCGCCCTCGTCAGTCCCCTGATGGCCGACGAGGGCCGCACGGACGACTCGACGAGAGGCCCGGTCACCCGTGTGCCCGACCCGGCGGCGGACGCGGCCCGCACGTTCGGGGACCTCCTGAAGTCCCACGGGATCAAGACCACGTCCCCCGGCCCGTCCAAGGCCACCACCCGGGCCAAGACCCTCGCCACGGTCTCCTCGCCCCCGCTCTCGGCCCTCGTCGAACGCATGCTGACCAACAGCGACAACGACATCGCCGAGGCCCTCGCCCGCCAGACGGCCCTCGCGACCGGCGACCGCGCCGACTTCGCCGGCGCCGACCGGGCGGTCAGCGCACAGCTGCGCGAACTCGGCCTCCCCCTGAAGGGCGCCGCCTTCAAGGACGGCAGCGGCCTGAACCGCGCCGGCCGGCTGACGGCGGACCTCCTCACCGGCCTCCTGGCCAAGGCGGCCGACCCCGACCACCCCGAACTCCGCCCGGCCCTCACCGGCCTTCCCGTCGCCGGCTTCACCGGAACCCTGACCAGCCGTTACACGGACGGAGCAGCCGGCGTCGTACGCGCCAAGACCGGCACCCTGACCGGCGTCAACACCCTCGCGGGCACCCTGGTGGACCGGGACGGCCGCCTCCTCGCCTTCGCGTTCATGGCCAACGACACGACAAACCCGGAAGCAGCCCAGAAGGCCCTGGACAGGGCGGCGACGACGCTGGCGGAGTGCGGCTGCCGATAACCATCGCCTGAGCTGCCCGCCCTGGCTGTGGGCAGTCGTTCCGCTGGGGCGGAACGGGTGGGCACGGCCGGCAACGCCCAGCACCGGCCAGGAAACCCCGGCCCCTGCCGACCCCGCAGAACGCCGAGTACCTGAAACCACCCCCGGCGTCACCCACCCCTCGCCGCCCTGCCCCAGCGGCCAGCGCTCACGTACGGTTGACGCATGACGAGCATCGGTGGTGCTTCAACCGGCATGGTCGACTGGAATCTCGCGGTCGCGACCGCGACCCGGCTCGTACGGCCGGGCCCCGACGTCAGCCGGGACGAGGCCCGCGCCGTCGTCGCGGAACTGCGCCGGCACGCCAAGGCCTCGGAGGAACACGTCCGCGGCTTCACCCGCCTGGGCACCGAGGAGGGGCACGACACCCCCGTCCTCGTCGTCGATCGCCCCGGCTGGATCCGCGCGAACGTCGCAGGCTTCCGGGAACTCCTCAAGCCCCTGCTCGACAAGATGCAGGACCGGCGCGGCAACAGCCCCGGCGGCGCGGTGATGAGCGCGGTCGGCGGCAAGGTCACCGGCGTGGAGCTCGGCATGCTGCTGTCCTTCCTGGCCTCCCGCGTCCTCGGCCAGTACGAGACCTTCGCCCCCGCCACGCGCCAGCTCCCGGCCGGAGCGAACGGCGGCGGCCGACTCCTGCTCGTCGCCCCGAACATCGTGCACGTGGAGCGCGAACTCGACGTCGAACCCCATGACTTCCGGCTCTGGGTGTGCCTGCACGAGGAGACCCACCGCACCCAGTTCACCGCCGTGCCCTGGCTGCGGGACCACCTCGAGGGTGAGATCCAGTCCTTCCTGGGCGAGACCGACGTCGACCCCATGACCGTCCTGGAACGCGTACGCGAAGCCGCCCAGACCCTCGCCGGGGGCCGCCCCGAGGCCGAGGAGGACGACGGCGGCCGCTCCCTCGTCGAGATCGTGCAGACCCCCGCCCAGCGGGAGATCCTCGGCCGCCTCACGGCCGTGATGTCCCTGCTGGAGGGCCACGCCGACTTCGTGATGGACGGCGTCGGCCCGGACGTCGTACCGACCGTCGGGGAGATCCGCGAGAAGTTCCAGCAGCGCCGCGCCAAGGGCGCCTCCCGCCTGGACATGGCCCTGCGCAAGCTCCTCGGCCTGGACGCCAAGCTCCGCCAGTACCGCGACGGCGAACGCTTCGTCCGGGCCGTCGTCGACGAGGTCGGCATGGACGGCTTCAACCGCGTGTGGACCTCGCCCAACACCCTCCCCACCAAGACGGAGATCGCCAAACCGGCGGACTGGATCGCGCGGGTGCATCGCAGGACCGAGTAGTGAACTTCGCGGGAAGGTCGTGAAAGTAATCCGGCCGACGGCAGGCGAACGCCCCTCCAATCACCCGTCCGAGGGACCGTGAGGCAGGGGTAGGCGTGCAATGCTCGGGGAACGGCCCGGTTCTGTCACCATCTACACACTCTGCGTGACCGAACCTCGGGCTCACCCCCCGACAACTTCATGAAGGGAACCGGACATGGGTCCCCATCCTGCGGTCGCGGCGATACGCCTGGCGGTCCGCCGCGTCCTCCACGACCTCCTCACCGAGCACCACAGCACCGCCGCCGCACTCCCGCACGCTCCCTCGCACGAGCCTCCCCCACTCTCGGCTTCGCTCGAGCGGGAGGTACCCCCATCCCCGCCGCTCGTGCTCGTGGCATGCTCCGGCGGCGCCGACTCCATGGCCCTCGCCTCGGCCCTCGCCTTCGAGTCCCCCAAACTCGGCATCAGAGCCGGCGGGGTGACCGTCGACCACGGCCTCCAGCCCGGCTCCGACGCACGCGCCGCGGAGGTCGTCCAGCGCCTGCGCGAACTCGGCCTCGACCCGGTCGACTCCGTCGCCGTGACCGTCGGCCGCGCCGGCGGACCCGAAGCCGCCGCCCGCGACGCCCGCTACGCCGCACTCGACACCGCGGCCGAACGCCACGGCGCCACCGCGGTCCTCCTCGGCCACACCCGCGACGACCAGGCCGAAACCGTCCTCCTGGGCCTCGCCCGGGGATCCGGCATCCGCTCCCTGTCCGGCATGGCCGCGGTCTCGGGGGCCGGCGGCCGTTACCGGCGCCCCTTCCTGGAACTCGACCGGCAGACCGCCCGCAAGGCCTGCATGGTCCAGTCCCTGCCCGTCTGGGACGACCCCCACAACGCCGACCCGGCCTACACCCGCTCCCGGCTGCGCCACGAAGGCCTGCCCGCCCTGGAGAAGGCCCTCGGCAAGGGCGTCGTCGAAGCCCTCGCCCGTACGGCACGGCTCTCCCGCGACGACGCCGACGCCCTCGACGGCTGGGCCGCCCGGGCCGAGGCCACCGTCCGCGACGCCACCGGGCAGCTGGAGTGCGCGAAGCTCTACGCCCTGCCCCCGGCCGTACGCCGCCGCGTCCTGCGCCGGGCCGCCATCGCGGCCGGTGCGCCGGCCGGCTCGCTGTTCGCCCGTCACATCGAGGAAGTCGACCGGCTCATCACCGGCTGGCGCGGTCAGGGAGCCATCAACCTCCCCGGCAAGGTCGTGGCCCAGCGGCAGGGTGGCAGACTGGTGATTCGGCAAGGCTGAACCACGACCCCTCCGGGCAGTCGATGGAGGGGCCGCTCAGCCGGTGGGACGACCGAAAGTGATGCGGGTGGACGCGAAAGACATGGGTGCCGACCTTCAACAGGTACTCATCACCAAGGAAGAGATCGACGCCAAGCTCGCAGAGCTGGCCGCGAAGATCGACGCGGAGTACGCGGGCAAGGACCTGCTGATCGTCGGAGTCCTCAAGGGCGCGGTGATGGTCATGGCGGATCTCGCCCGGGCGCTGTCCACCCCCCTCACCATGGACTGGATGGCCGTATCCTCGTACGGGGCGGGCACCCAGTCCTCCGGTGTGGTGCGGATCCTCAAGGACCTCGACACCGACATCAAGGGCAAGCACGTCCTCATCGTCGAAGACATCATCGACTCCGGCCTGACCCTGTCCTGGCTGCTCTCCAACCTCGGCTCGCGCGAGCCCGCCTCCCTCAAGGTGTGCACCCTGCTGCGCAAGCCCGAGGCCGCGAAGGTCGCCATCGACGTGGAATGGGTCGGATTCGACATCCCCAACGAATTCGTCGTCGGCTACGGCCTGGACTACGCCGAGAAGTACCGCAACCTCCCGTTCGTCGGTACGCTCGCGCCCCACGTCTACGGCGGCTGAATCCCGGCCGGGGTGCCGTGGCGGTGATCGGGAACCCCAGCGGACTTCCCGCCGTTGGAGCATGCGTAGACGGATCGCCAGTTGTCCCGCGCAGCTTCAGGTGACAATGCTGGGGTACCGTCCGAAGAACAGTCTTTATCAAACTCACTATGGCAGGAGGGACGGGGCGGCACCGCTCCGTATGGATGGACGTGAAGCGATACTTCCGTGGGCCGGTCATGTGGATCGTGCTGGCCGTCCTTGCCGTGGTCGTGTTGATGCAGGTCGTCGGCTCGTCCGGCGGCTACAAGACGGTGGACACCGGCCAGGTCGTCCAGGCGATCAATGACAACAAGGTCGATTCGGCCAAGCTGACCACCGGCGACGAGCAGACCATCAAGGCCGAGCTCAAGAACGGCGTAAAGATCGAGGGCAGCTCGAAGATCCAGGCGAGCTACATCGGTGACCAGGGCGTGACGATTGCCAACACGCTCCAGGCCAAGTTCCAGGACAAGCAGATCCCGGACGGTTACACGGTCTCGCCGTCCAAGCAGAACCCGTTCGTCGGGATCCTGCTCTCGCTGCTCCCCTTCGTTCTCATCGTCGTCGTCTTCCTGTTCCTGATGAATCAGATGCAGGGCGGCGGTTCCCGGGTCATGAACTTCGGGAAGTCCAAGGCCAAGCTCATCACCAAGGACACCCCCAAGACGACGTTCTCGGACGTCGCCGGCTCGGACGAGGCCGTCGAGGAACTCCACGAGATCAAGGAGTTCCTCCAGGAGCCTGCCAAGTTCCAGGCCGTCGGCGCCAAGATCCCCAAGGGCGTGCTGCTGTACGGCCCGCCCGGCACCGGCAAGACCCTGCTCGCGCGTGCTGTCGCGGGCGAGGCGGGTGTGCCGTTCTACTCGATCTCCGGTTCCGACTTCGTCGAGATGTTCGTCGGTGTCGGTGCCTCCCGAGTCCGTGACCTGTTCGAGCAGGCCAAGGCGAACGCCCCGGCGATCGTCTTCGTCGACGAGATCGACGCGGTCGGCCGCCACCGCGGCGCCGGCCTCGGCGGTGGTCACGACGAGCGCGAGCAGACCCTGAACCAGCTGCTCGTCGAGATGGACGGCTTCGACGTCAAGGGCGGCGTCATCCTGATCGCCGCCACGAACCGCCCGGACATCCTCGACCCGGCCCTCCTGCGCCCCGGCCGCTTCGACCGCCAGATCGCGGTCGACCGCCCGGACATGCAGGGCCGTCTGGAGATCCTCAAGGTCCACCAGAAGGGCAAGCCGGTCGCGCCCGACGTCGACCTCTCGGCGGTCTCCCGCCGTACGCCCGGCATGACGGGTGCCGATCTCGCCAACGTGCTGAACGAGGCCGCCCTGCTGACGGCCCGCAGCGACCAGAAGCTGATCGACAACCACATGCTGGACGAGGCGATCGACCGTGTGGTCGCGGGCCCGCAGAAGCGGACCCGGATCATGTCGGACAAGGAGAAGAAGATCACCGCGTACCACGAGGGCGGACACGCCCTGGTCGCGGCGGCCTCACCCAACTCCGATCCGGTCCACAAGATCACGATTCTGTCGAGAGGCCGGGCCCTCGGCTACACGATGGTGCTGCCGGACGAGGACAAGTACTCGACCACGCGCAACGAGATGCTGGACCAGCTTGCCTACATGCTGGGCGGCCGCGCGGCCGAGGAGCTCGTCTTCCACGACCCGACGACGGGTGCCGCCAACGACATCGAGAAGGCCACCGGCCTGGCTCGTGCGATGGTCACGCAGTACGGCATGACCGAGCGTCTCGGCGCGATCAAGTTCGGCGGCGACAACACCGAGCCGTTCCTCGGGCGTGAGATGTCTCACCAGCGCGACTACTCGGAAGAGGTCGCCGCGCTGGTCGACGAAGAGGTCAAGAAGCTCATCGAGACCGCGCACAACGAGGCGTGGGAGATCCTGGTCGAGAACCGCGACGTGCTCGACAACCTGGTCCTGGCCCTCCTCGAGAAGGAGACGCTGGGCAAGGAGGAGATCGCCGAGATCTTCGCGCCGATCGTCAAGCGCCCGCCGCGGCCCGCCTGGACGGGCTCCTCCCGTCGTACGCCGTCCACCCGCCCGCCGGTCCTCTCCCCCAAGGAGCTGGCCCTGACGAACGGGACGAACGGCGCGACGCCGGCGATCACCACCGCGAAGAGCACCGCGGCGGAACCCGCCCCGGCGCCCGAGCGCACCCCGGAGGACCGCCCCGAGAGCTGACCATCGCTCTCCCGGCGGCCCCGGGCCCGGAATGGATGCCGCGCCCCCCAGGTTTTAGCCTGGGGGGCGCGGCTTTTCGCCATTTCCGCAGGCCGCCCCCGAAGGACACAGGAACGAGGCACCCAGATGACCGACCCCGTGACGCTGGCCGGCGAGGGCCAGCTCGGCGAATTCGACGAGAAGAGAGCCGAGAACGCCGTTCGGGAACTGCTGATCGCGGTCGGCGAGGACCCCGACCGCGAGGGGCTTCGGGAGACACCGGCGCGAGTCGCGCGGGCGTACAAGGAGATATTCGGCGGGCTGTGGCAGAAGCCCGAGGACGTGCTGACGACGACGTTCGATCTCGGGCATGACGAGATGGTGCTGGTGAAGGACATCGAAGTCCTGAGCTCCTGCGAACACCATCTCGTACCGTTTGTCGGTGTTGCCCACGTTGGCTACATTCCGTCCATCGAAGGCAAGATCACAGGCCTCTCCAAGCTGGCGCGGCTCGTGGACGTGTACGCACGGCGTCCGCAGGTGCAGGAACGACTGACGACGCAGATCGCCGACTCCCTGATGCAGATCCTGGAGCCGCGTGGCGTGATCGTCGTTGTCGAGTGTGAGCACATGTGCATGTCGATGCGCGGGGTCCGAAAGCCAGGCGCGAAGACCATCACCTCGGCGGTCCGCGGCCAGCTTCGTGATCCCGCGACCCGCAATGAGGCCATGAGCCTGATCATGGCGCGCTGACGCCGAGCGTCACGTCGTCGGGGCCGCGCCCGTGCCGTCGTGTTCGTCGTCCTCCGGGAGTTTGCAGACGCGCTCCAGGAAGATGGCGGCCGCTATGACGCCGATGCCCGCGACGACGGAGAAGCCGGCGTAGATGGCCTGGTCGCGGCGGGCGGGGATGTCGAGGGACTCCAGCAGGAAGACGCCGGTGCCGCCGTACATGCCGGAGACGAGGGCGGCGACCAGGGCACTGGAGTGGCCGAAAACGACCGCGCGGGCCGCCATCATGGGGTCGACGCCCTTGGCGTCGGGCTGCCGCTCGCGCTGGGCCTTCAGCCGGGCGCGGAGCGAGAGCGCCGTGGCCAGGAGGACCACGGCGATCAGGGCGAGGACGATGGGGGCGGCCAGGGGGACGCTGGGGAGGGTGCCGACCGAGTTCCACAGGCGGGCCCCGGCCCAGGACAGCACCCCGGCCACGACGAAAACGGCGGCCAGCACCCTGATGCGCAGCTCTCTCACGGTGTCCCTTCAGTTCCCCGGCGGTGGCCTCGTTCCGCGGCCGTCTTGACCTTAACGGCTACTCGGGCAGCCGGAGTTCCAGGTCCTTGCGGGGTGTCACGCCGTCCCGGGTGACGGCGTCCAGCAGACCGGCGACCGGGCCGCGGCCCGGCAGCTGCGCCTCGGGGTCGAGGTCGTGCCAGGGAGCCAGGACGAAGGCGCGCTCGTGGGCGCGGGGGTGGGGGAGGGTGAGCTGCGGGTCGTCGGAGACGACGTCGGCGTAGGACACGATGTCGACGTCCAGGGTGCGAGGGCCCCAGTGCTCGTCCCGGACGCGGTGGAAGGCCTCCTCGACCGCGTGCGCGCGCTCCAGGAGCGAGGACGGCGGGAGGGTGGTCTTCAGGACGACGACCGCGTTGAAGTAGGCGGGCTGGCTGCCGGGCTCCACGCCCCAGGGCTCGGTCTCGTAGACCGGGGAGACGGCCTTGATGCGGAGGCCGGGCGTGTCCTCGAGGGCGTCGACGGCTCCCTGGAGGGTCTCCAGGCGGTTGCCGAGGTTGGAGCCGAGGGCGACCACGGCCCGTTTGGGATTGCTGAGCGTGGTGTCGGCGGCGTCGACCTTGTCGACGACGGAGGCGGGTACCGGCTGTACGGTCGGGTCGCTGGGACCCTTGAGGAAGGGTGCAGTCATACTCGGCTCCGGGTGATGGTGACGGTCACGTCGTCGAAGGGGACCGTGATCGGGGCGTCCGGCTTGTGGACGCGTACCTCGACCTCCTCGACCCCCTCGTGCTTCAGACATACCTGGGCTATGCGCGCGGCGAGCGTCTCGATGAGGTTGACGGGCTCGCCCTCGACGACGGCCACGACCTCCTCGGCCACGATGCCGTAGTGCACGGTCTTCGCCAGGTCGTCGTCGGCCGCGGCCGGCCGGGTGTCCAGGCCGAGGACGAGGTCCACGACGAAGGTCTGGCCCTCCCTGCGTTCCTCGGGGAACACACCGTGGTGCCCGCGGGCCTTCAGGCCGCGCAGCGCGACACGATCCACGCGAATCACTCCTGCAATCGTCGGTCACGGCCGGTCCGCGCCGTGTGCGGGCGGCACACCGGCCTCAGTCGAATCTACCTGCGAGCCCGGGCGGGGCCGGGCCACGGGGGTGGGCGCCGGGGCCGGGCCGGGCAGGATTCATCCAGCGTTTCCCCTGGCGAACCCGGTGGCTCATGGGTTGGTAGCCGCCCATACCCGGGGGTCCGTGATTCCAACCACGTCGTCGTCCCGGTCCGGCCCTTGTGAGGCGCCTACCCACTCAGGAGGGGGTCTCTTCGCCCTCGTCCTCGTCGGTTTCGGCCAGAACGGGAGAAGCGTGGTGCGACCAGAGTTTCCACCCCTGGGGCGTGCGCCGGAACACGTTGGTGGCGACCACGAGCTGGCCGACGAGCGGGCCGAGCTCCTCGTCGCCCTCGGGGGCGGGGCCGCCGCTGAGGATGTTCTCCGTGCAGTTCACCAGGGCGGTGTCGCCGGTGACCGAGACGTGCACATCGGTCAGGAAGAACTGGATGTAGTCGGTGTTCGCCATGATCAGCGCGTACGACCGGAGGACCTCGCCGCGGCCGGTGAGCACGGGCCAGCCCGGGTGCACGCAGGAGACCACACCGGTGTCGGCCGGGTCGTGGTACGACTCGTCGACGCCCAGGTCGGCGGGGGTCAGCCAGAGCGACGCCAGTTTCTCGAAGTCGCCTCGTTCCAGTGCCTCGTAGAAGGCGGTGTTGGCGGCCTCGACCTGTTCGACGTCGGTGTGCGGGGCGCTCACCGGGCTCCTTCTGCGCCGGCCGTACGCGCCCCTTCGATGGCGTGGGCGACCCGTACCGCGTCGGCCGTGGCGCGTACCTCGTGCACGCGTACGGCCCAGGCGCCGGCGTGTGCCGCGAGCGCGGAGACGGCGGCGGTGGCCGCGTCGCGTTCGCGTGCCGGCGGGGGCGGGCCGTCGGGGCCGGCCAGGACCCGGCCGAGGAAGCGCTTGCGGGAGGCGGCGACGAGCAGGGGGTGGCCGAGGCGGAGGACGCGGTCGAGGGCCGCGAGGAGCGCGAGGTCGTGCTCGGCGTCCTTGGAGAAGCCGAGCCCGGGGTCGACGACGACGCGGTCGGGGGCGATGCCGCCGGCCAGGACGGCCTCCACGCGCGTGTGCAGCTCGTCCACGACCTCGCCGACGACGTCGGCGTACTCGCCCTTGACGTTGCCGCCCTGGAGGAAGCCGCGCCAGTGCATGACGACGAAGGGGGCGCCGGCGTCGGCGACGGCCGGGATCATGCGGGGGTCGGCGAGGCCGCCGCTGACGTCGTTGACGAGGGCGGCGCCCGCCGCGAGGGCCCGTTCGGCCACGGAGGCGCGCATGGTGTCGACGGAGACGGTGACGCCCTCGGAGGCCAGACCGCGGACGACGGGGATGACGCGGCGGAGCTCCTCGGCCTCGTCCACCCGGGCGGCGCCGGGGCGGGTCGACTCGCCCCCGACGTCGACCAGGTCCGCGCCCTCGGTGACCAGGTCGAGGCCGTGTTTGACGGCGGTCGTGGTGTCGAAGAAGCGGCCGCCGTCGGAGAAGGAGTCGGGGGTGACGTTCACGACTCCCATGACCGCGCAGCGGTCCCATTCCGGTAGGCCCGCCACACGCCCGCGTCCGCTCTGGTTGCTCATATGTTCAGCGTAGGCCCAGGCAGCGGCCGTCAGGCGCTGCGGCCCAAGTGACGGCCCCGTGTGGGTGGCTCGGTCATGCCGCCCGGACGTTGCGCTCCGCCGTCGTGCCGTGGGGGCAGGGGCGGCGGCCCGCCGGGCCGCGGCGGCGCAGGAAGCGCGGCAGGGGGAGGGCGAGGTCGACGAAGCCCTCGGCCTGCATGGCGGCGAATCCGATGCGGGGCAGGTCGGCGGAGGCGCGGTAGACGACGAAGCGGGGCTCCCAGCGCGGCCGGAACTTGGCGTTGAACTTGTACAGGGACTCGATCTGAAACCAGCGGGAGAGGAAGACCAGCAGTCCGCGCCAGGCGCGCAGTACCGGGCCGGCGCCGATCTTCTCGCCGCGTGCCAGTGCCGCGCGGAACATGGCGAAGTTGAGTGAGACGCGCTCGATGCCGAGCTTCGGGGCGGCCTGGAGGGCGGCCACGATGAGCAGTTCGTTCATGCCGGGGTCGGCGGAGCGGTCGCGGCGCATGAGGTCCAGGGAGACGCCGTCGGTGCCCCAGGGCACGAAGTGCAGGATCGCCTTGAGGTCGCCGTAGGGGCCGGGGTGGTCGTCCTGTTTGTGGGCGGTGGCGATGAGGCAGTCGCCGTCGGCGGGGTCGCCGATCCGGCCCAGGGCCATGGAGAAGCCGCGCTCGGTGTCGGTGCCGCGCCAGTCGGCGGCGGCGCGGCGGATGCGCTCCAGCTCGGCCTCGCCGAGGTCACGGACACGTCGTACCCGGGTTTCGTAACCGGCGCGCTCGATGCGCTTGACCATCTGACGCACGTTGCGCATCGCGCGGCCGGCGAGTGAGAAATCCTTGACGTCCACCACCGCCTCGTCGCCCAGTTCGAGGGCGTCGAGCCCGGTCTCGCGGGTCCAGACCTCGCCGCCCGTCTCGGAGCAGCCCATGACGGCGGGGGTCCAGGAGTGGGCCTTGGCCTCGTCCATGAACTGTTCGATGGCGCCGGGCCAGGCCTCGACGTCGCCGATCGGATCGCCGCTGGCGAGCATCACGCCGGAGACCACGCGGTAGGTCACGGCCGCCTTGCCGCTGGGGGAGAAGACGACGGCCTTGTCGCGGCGGAGCGCGAAGTGGCCGAGGGAGTCGCGGTTGCCGTGCCGCTCCAGCAGGGCGCGCAGCCGGGCCTCGTCCTCCTCGGTGAGCCGGGCGGCCGGGTGTTCGGGGCGGAAGGCCAGGTAGATGGTGGTGACGGCGGTGAGCAGGCCGAGGGCGCCGAGCGAGAAGGCCACGGTCCAGGAGGTGCTGCCCTGGTAGTCGACGGGACCCTCGAAGCCGAACAGGCCGTAGATGACGTGGGCGATGCGGTCGGCCAGGCTCGGGTCGCCGATGATGCGCTCGGAGTTGACGCTGACGATGAGCAGGCCGAGCATGAGGGAACCGGCGCTCATGAGCACGAAGTTGGCGAGCGCCCGCCAGCGGCTGCGCGGGTCGGGCAGGGCGTCGAACTGGTCGCGGTGGCGCAGCAGCGGTGCCAGCAGTGCCAGGGAGATCAGCACGCCCACGAGCGAGTGCCGGTACGTGAACTGCGCGACGGCGCCGGCGGGCAGCAGGGCGACGGCCGCCCGCCAGGCCCGGCGCTTGCCGCGCTTGAGGCCGTGGGCGAGCAGCAGCAACAGCACACCGGTGCTGAGCGACAGGGCGGCCGCGAACGGGCCGAGCGCGCCGGGCAGTACCTCGGCGATGGCGTGCATGCGGCTGTGGCGGAAGCGCGGGAACACGCCCGCGGCGATGTCCAGGACACCCACGAGGGCACATGCTCTGCCGACCAGGACGGGGACGGCCTCGGGGCGCGGTCCGCGCAGCAGCCGGCGCACCCGGTTCACCCGGCCCGTGGGAGCCGCGTCGCTTCTGCGACTCGGAACCTCGACCGACATTTCCTCATCTGTCCTGACAGACATCGCATCCCGTAGTTCTGCGAGAGACCTTGGATCCGGTGCCGATTCGGGCATCCGGCGACATTGCGCCCTCTAGGACGGTGTCTCGGGGGAAGAGGTTCACTCCCCACGTCAAAGCCGTTTCAAAGGCCAAGGAAAGTCCGGGACAAGCCCTCGCGAAAGTGTGATCGCGGGGGGCGGCCGGACGGAGAGCGCGGACGGGTAACAAGTTCATGGGTCTCACGAGCAACAAGGTGCTGGTGCTGGCGGTGCTGTCCGCCGTGCTGCTGTTCGCCGGCACGGTCTGGCTGTGGCCACGGCTGGCCCGGCGCGGCTGGCGGGCTGTGGGCGGGCGCGTCGGCCTGCTGCTGGCCACCCAGTTGGCGCTGTTCGCCGCGGTGGGCCTCGCCGCCAACCAGGCCTTCGGGTTCTACGCGAGCTGGGCGGACCTGTTCGGGCAGGAGAAGGACCAGGGCGTGGTGGTCGACCACGCGCGGGACGACGGCCCGCTGGAGATGGTCGCTTCGCGGCGGGTGCCGGGGGCGGGCGGCGCGCAGCCCCAGGCCGGCGGCCGGATCCAGGAGGTCGCCATCGTGGGCCGGACGACCCGCATCGCCACACCCGCGTACGTCTATCTGCCGCCGGAGTACTTCCAGCCGCGGTACCGCACCCGTTCGTTCCCCGCGGCCGTGGTGCTGACCGGCTACCCGGGCACGGCGTCGGCGCTGGTGGAGAAGCTCCACTACCCGCGTACGGCCCTGGAACTGGCCCGGGCGGGCCGGATGCGGCCGACGATCCTCGTGATGCTGCGGCCGACGGTGGCGCCGCCCCGGGACACGGAGTGCGTGGACATCCCGGGCGGACCGCAGACCGAGTCGTTCTTCGCCAGGGATCTGCCCGACGCGTTGCGTTCGCACTTCAGGGTGGCCGAAAAGCCGGGCCGTCTGGGCATCATCGGCAACTCCACGGGCGGCTACTGCGCGTTGAAGATCGCCATGCACCATCCCGATGTGTACGCCGCGGGGGCCGGTCTCTCCGCGTACTACAAGGCGCCGATCGACGCCACGACAGGTGATCTCTTCCAGGGCGACAAGGGGCTGCGGAATCGCGCCGACCTGTGGTGGTACCTGAAGCACAGGCCCGCTCCCGATACCTCGCTGCTGGTCACCAGCAGCAAGGAGGGCGAGTCCAACTACAAGGACACGCTGCGGTTCATCGAGCGGGTGAAGAACACCGGGCGGACACGGATCTCGTCGATCGTCCTCGAAAGCGGCGGGCACAACTTCAACACCTGGCGGCGCGAGATTCCGGCGACGCTGGAGTGGATCAGCGGGCGGCTGGACGACCGCCGGAATGATCTTGGGAATTGACCGAAGGGAAGATTCCGCTCCCTGCCGAGTTCTGATGCGGTGTGAACACTTCGGTATGGCTTTGTTTTGCGGGGTGGCTCACCATGATTCGCCTACGCGCGGTAAGTTTCTGGCCATGCCACGTGGACGTCACCGCCATTCCCCGCCCCTGCACAGGCTGCTCCCCCCGTCGGCGATCGCAGGCGTCTCCCTCGTCTGCGCCCTGGGGCCCTGGGTGTTCACGGAGCCGATGGTGCTCCGCGGTCTGGCGGCGGCCGCCGCGGCGACGGCGGTCGTCGGCGCGGTCGTGCTGCGCCGCTGGGACAGTCAGGCGGGCAAGCGCGTAGCCGACCTCACGCGCGGGCGCGCGAGCGACGAGTGGCGCTTCGAGGAGCGCGTCGCCGAACTGGAGGGCGACCTCGAGGAGTCCCGCGAGCTGCGCGTGAAGCTCGAGCAGCGGCTGCGCGCCAAGCGCACGGAACTGGCCGGGCTGCGCAACGAACACGCCGCGCTGCTGCGCCGGTACGCCACGTCCGAGACCGAGCGCGCGAGCGTCCTCGAGGAACGCCGGGTGCTCGAGATCGAGGCGACGGTCCCGGTGCGGGCCGCGCTGCCCGCGGGGGCGGCGAAGACTTCGGACGCTTCGGCGGAGGCTTCGACAGAGGCGGACGAGGCACCTGCCGCCAAGGCCGAGGACCTCACCGTCGAGGAGGAGCCGGCGGTTCCCGCCGTCTTCTCGCCCGAGGGTTCCCGGCTGTTCCTGCGTGCGGCGGCAGCGCTCGCCCGGTTCGACGGCGACGCGGCCCCGGACCCGGACGGCGGCCCGGACGGCGATGGCGACGGCGCCCCGGAGGACGACGAGGACGAGCCCGCGCAGGAGCAGGAGGGGAAGGACGAACAGCCGGACCGGCGGGAGCCGTCGCACGAGGAGGAGCCGCGGGGGCGGTCCGAGTCGGTCCACGGGCACGAGCGCGCGGCCGTCGGCACGTCCGCCACGGCCGAGACCGAGCGACCCCCGCAGTCCGCCTCCTCAGGTCACTACACGGTGCCGACCGCCGTGGCCGTCGCCCCGCAGACGCCGGTGCGGCGTCCGCGGACCGAGGGCGGGTTCGACTTCTTCGGCGCGAAGCGGGAGACGTCCCGCACCGCCCTGGAGGCCGTGCAGAACGAGGACCTGGCCGATGTCGTCGGCCAGGAGGCCCTCGCCCTGCACAAGGCCGAGGCCGAGGCCCGGTACAAGCCCGCGGACGAGGAGTCGCGCGGGATCGGCCAGGTCATCGACCTGACCGCGCACGACGAGACGGAGCAGATCGACGTGCAGGGGTTGCGCAGCGCGGTTTCCTGAAGCCCGCGCTTTCGGTTCCCGGCCGGTCACGCCATCCAGCGGTCCGGCAGAGCGTCCCTGCGCCCGGTCCGAGACCGCTCCGCCTGCCGGGCCAGCAACTCACGCGCCTCGTCCGCGTCCCGCAGCCGCGCCCTCACCACCTTGTTCGCGCCCGTGTCCACACACACGTCGGCCACGCCCCGGGTCCGCTCCCACGGCCCCTGCGTCATCCGTACGCTCTGCACCTTGGCGTGCGGCACCAGGGCCAGAGTCCGCGCCAGCAGCCCGGACCGCGCCGCGAACACCGCGTCGGTGACGGCGAGTCCGTACCCCCGCCACCACACCGGCACGCACCACCGGGCGCGGCGCGGCGACGGCGACAGGGCCGCGCTCTGCGGCACGGTCACTCCGGGGAGGACCAGCGAGACGACGGTCTCCGCGAGCTCGCGGGGAGCGACCGGCACCAGCACGGAGTTGGACGAGCCCGCCACATCGAGCTCCACGCGCACCCAGCCACGCCGCCGCCACAGCAGCGGCTCCACGATCCGCACGGTCTGCACCCGCCCCGGCGGCACCGTCTCGTGGGCCCGGTCCAGCAGGCCGTGGTCGATGCGCAGCCCGTCGGGCGATTCGCCCACCGTCCAGTCGTACTCGCCGACGAACCGCCCCACGCTGCTCGCGCCCGCCGCGCCCAGCAGCGGCAGGGCGACCGCGAGGACCGTCCACAGGCTGTGGGTGACGAGCCACAGCACCGGCGGAACGACGAGCGCCGCGGCCAGCGACCCCCAGGTCGCGCCCGTCAGCACCAGCGACACGGCGAGGACACCGGGCGGTACCCGCAGCAGCTGCCGGGACGGCGCCTCACCGACCTCGTGCGCGGTCTCGGGCGCGAAACCGGCCGCCCGCGCGAGCAGTTCGGCCCGCAGCGTGCGCGCCTCGTCCGCGCCCAGGAAGGCCAGTTCGTCCTTCTTGTCGGTCCCTATGACGTCGAGTTTCAGCTTGGCGACGCCCGCGACCCGGGCGAGCAGCGGCTGTGTGATGTCGATGGCCTGGATCCGCTCCAGCCGGATGTGCGCGGTGCGCCGGAACACCAGGCCGGTGCGGATGCGCAGTTCGGTGTCGGTCACCGCGAAGTGCGTGAACCACCAGGAGCAGAAGCCGTAGAGGGCGGCGGCCGGGACGATCACGGCGAGGCCGATCAGCAGCGTGGTCGTCGTCAGCCGGGTCAGATGGCGCTGCGCCCCGTCGGGGTCGTGCACGGCCCAGCCGATGACCACGGCGACCGGCGCCCAGGCCCGCCGCAGCGGTGTGACGGGGTGCAGCCGCCGCTCGGCCACGCCGTCTCCCTCGGACACCGCGTCTTCCTGGGCCACGCCGTCTCCCTCGGACACCGCGTCTTCCTGGGCCACGCCGTCTTCCTGGGCCACGCCGTCTCCCTCGGACACCGCGTCTCCCTCGGACACCGCGCCTCCGCCGGTCTGCCCTGCGCCCTGGGTCTGCCCGCCTCCACCGGCCTGCCCGCTTCCGCCGGTCTGCCCGCCGTCCTGGGTCTGCCCGCTTCCGCCGGTCTGCCCGCCGTCCTGGGTCTGCCCGCTTCCGCCGGTCTGCCCGCCGTCCTGGGTCTGCCCGCTTCCGCCGGTCTGCCCGCCGTCCTGGGTCTGCCCGCTTCCGCCGGTCTGCCCGCCGTCCTGGGTCTGCTCGCTTCCGCCGGTCTGCCCGCCGCCCTCGGCCGGTCCGCCGGCGCCGGTCAGCCCTTGGCCGACGGTCACTCCGCCCCGGCCGGCCGGCTCACCGCCGTCCGTCCCGCTGCCCCCGTCGGTCACCTCGCCGCCGGCCCCCGCGGCCTCGGGCGCCGTCACAGGCCGGCCGATCGGGCCTCGCCCAGCTCGGTGAGCCGGTCGCGCAGCCGTTCCGCCTCGGCCGGATCCAGGCCGGGGATGGTCGCGTCGGTGGCCGCGGCGGCCGTGTGCAGCTGCACGCTGGCCAGCCCGAAGTGCCGCTCGACGGGCCCGGAGGTGACCTCGACCAGCTGCATCCGGCCGTACGGCACGACCGTCTCCTCGCGCCACAGCACGCCCCTGCTGATCAGCAGGTCGTCGGCGCGCTCGGCGTACCGCCAGGAACGCCAGTTGCGCTCGGTCATCCCCCAGCCCCAGGCCATCAGCGCCAGCGGCAGCAGCGCGAAGACGGCCCAGACGGGCCCGGCCAGCAGGCCCGGCAGCAGCCCGGCGGCCAGGGCGATCAGCCCCAGCCACACCACCAGCAGCAACCGCCGCATCTTCAGCAGCCCGGGCGGCAGCGCGATCCACACCGGCCCGTCCCCGGCCGCCTCCGCCCCGCTCCGCGCCCCCGCCGGGTCCGGCGTTCCCACCGTGTCCTCGGCCGCCGCCGTCGACCCCGTCTCGTGCGGACTCCCCGTATCCATGAGGCCAGCGTACGTAGGAGAGACTGTGTCCATGACTCCTACGACGGAGACCATGGTCGGAATCGGCGGCGCCGCGGAGAGCACCGACATGGTGCTCAACATCGGACCCCAGCATCCCTCCACGCACGGCGTGCTGCGGCTGAAGCTGGTCCTGGACGGCGAGCGCATCACGCACGCGGAGCCGGTGATCGGCTATATGCACCGCGGCGCCGAGAAGCTGTTCGAGGCGCGCGACTACCGTCAGATCATCATGCTCGCCAACCGCCACGACTGGCTGTCGGCGTTCTCCAACGAGCTGGGCGTGGTCCTCGCCGTGGAGCGGATGCTCGGCATGGAGGTCCCCGAGCGCGCGGTGTGGCTGCGCACGCTGCTCGCCGAGCTGAACCGGGTGCTCAACCACCTGATGTTCCTCGGCTCGTACCCGCTGGAACTCGGCGGGATCACCCCGATCTTCTACGCCTTCCGGGAGCGCGAGGAGCTCCAGCACGTCATGGAGGAGGTCTCCGGCGGGCGGATGCACTACATGTTCAACCGCGTGGGCGGCCTCAAGGAGGACCTGCCGGCCGGGTGGACCACACGCGCGCGCGGCGCCGTCGCGGACGTGCGCTCCCGAATGGACCGGTTCGACGACCTGGTGCTCGGCAACGAGATCTTCCGGGGCCGCACCCGGGGCGTCGGCCGGCTCACGCCCGAGGCCGTGCACGCGTACGGGGTCAGCGGGCCGATCGGGCGCGGCTCGGGCGTCGACTTCGACCTGCGCCGGGACGAGCCGTACCTGGCCTACGGCGAGCTGGGCGACGTCCTGAAGGTGGTGACCCGGCAGGAGGGCGACTGCCTGGCCCGCTTCGAGTGCCTCCTGGAGCAGACGCACAACGCGCTCGACCTGGCCGACGCCTGCCTCGACCGGCTCGCCGAGCTGCCGCCGGGGCCGGTCAACCAGCGGCTCCCGAAGGTGCTGAAGGCGCCCGAGGGCCACACCTACGCGTGGACCGAGAACCCCCTCGGCATCAACGGCTACTACCTGGTCAGCAAGGGTGAGAAGACCCCGTACCGGCTGAAGCTGCGCTCTGCCTCGTACAACAACATCCAGGTGCTGACGGAGCTGCTGCCGGGGACGCTGGTCGCGGACATGGTGGCGATCCTGGGGTCGATGTTCTTCGTGGTCGGGGACATCGACAAGTAGCCGTCACCAGGAGAGCACGTCGGGGACTCCCACCGTCTGGACCAGCCACCCGAAGTCGCCCAGCCCACCCGGCGCCGTGAGCTCGGCGGCCTCTCCGGCGCTCGCCAGGGCGCGGACGTAGGCGGCGGGGTCGGTGGACGCGAGCGTGAGCGGGGGGCGTGCGCCGGTCACGCCCAGGGCGTGCAGCGCCTCCCGCTGAGGGAGGAGCCGACCGCCGGGCAGCGCGCACGCGTCGAGCGCGACATGGGCCGTGATGTCGCAGGAGCCGTCCGGTACGGCCGTGGTCTCGCGGCCCTCCCGGAACCCGGTGAGCGTCCCGAAAGGCGGCCGCGCATCCGCCGTGTGCGCGTAGTCCACGGCGACGGCGAGCCCCCGGTCGAGCGTGGCGACCGCCGAGGCCCAGGCCTCGTCCCTGGTCAGGCCGATCTCGGCCCGCAGCCCCGCCTCGCCGGGCAGCGGCCACCACCGCTGAAGCCACCGCGCCTGATCCGCGTCGACCGGCTCCCCGAGCCGCTCGCTCCCGTCCTCCCGGACCAGCACCAGCCGGGCCGTGCCCGCGGAGTCCACCTCAGCGACCTCCACCGGCACGTTGTCCAGCCACTCGTTGGCGAACATCAGCCCCGTCGTCCCTTCCGGGGGCGAGGCCAGCCACTCGATCCGGTGATCGAGCCCAGCGGGCCGCCCGGCGATCTCGACGGCGTACACGCGCGTGCGGGCCGCCACCCCGGCCGGGAGCGCGGCCAGCACCCCGCCGGCCAGCTCGCCCCGCCCGGCCGCCATGTCGACGAAGTCCAGCGCGGCGGGCCGCCCCAGCGCCTCGTCGACCCGGCACAGCAGCCGCGCCACGGCCCCGGCGAACAGCGACGACGCGTGCACGGACGTACGGAAGTGCCCGGCCGGCCCCTCATCGCGCCGGTAGAAGCCCCCCGCCCCGTACAGCGCCTCCTGCGCCGCCGCCCGCCACCCACGCCACTCGTGCCCCTCGGCTCCCGTACCTGGTGTCACCGGGCCAGGCTAAGGGCACACAACGAACGCAACTCCACCTTGCGGAGTACGTGCACCCCGTGCGGATCGGTCCTCCGGTTGACCCCTGCACCTATCGCGCTTCCCTACGCTGGGTTACGTGCAGCGCCTCTATGACTTCCTCCGCAGGCACCCGATGTGGGTCGACGGCTCCTGGGCCGTGGTCCTCCTCGGGATTTCCGTGGTCGGCGGGGTGGCGGGCGGATACGGCCCGCCGGCCGTCGCCGTTCCGCTCACGCTGCTGCTGTGCCTGGTGGTCGCGTTGCGCCGCCGCCTGCCGGAGAAGATGCTGCTGCTCGCGGCCGCGGTCGGAGTGGCCCAGCTGATCACCGATGTGGAGAGGGGCCCCGCCGACTTCGCCCTGCTGGTGATCGTCTACACGGTCGCGGCGGAGGGCGCGCGCTGGGCCTCCCGCTTCGCGCTGGGCGCCGGCCTGTGCGCGGCTCCCATGGCGCAGCTGCGCTGGCCCAGCGACCAGACGAGCGTCGCGGGCAACATCGCCCTGACGGTCTTCATGGCCGTGCCCTTCGCCCTCGCCTGGGTGCTCGGCGACTCCATCCGCACCCGCCGCGCCTACTTCGCGCAGCTGGAGGAGCGGGCCACCCGCCTGGAGAAGGAGCGCGAGGCCCAGTCCAAGGTCGCCGTCGCCGCCGAACGCGCCCGGATCGCACGCGAGTTGCACGACGTCGTCGCGCACAATGTCTCGGTGATGGTGGTCCAGGCCGACGGCGCCGCCTACGTCCTCGACGCGGCTCCCGACCAGGCGAAGAAGGCCCTGGAGACCATCTCCTCCACCGGCCGCCAGGCCCTCGCCGAGATGCGCCGCCTGCTCGGCGTGCTGCGCACCGGGGAGCACGAGGAGGCCGGCGAGTACGTGCCGCAGCCCGACGTCCAGCAGATCGAGGACCTCGTCGAGCAGTGCCGCACTTCCGGACTGCCCGTCGACTTCAAGGTCGAGGGCACCCCCCGGCCGCTTCCCAGCGGCGTCGAACTCACGGCGTACCGCATCGTGCAGGAGGCGCTCACCAACACCCGCAAGCACGGCGGGCCCAACGCGGGCGCGAGCGTGCGCCTGGTGTACTTCGACGACGGCCTCGGCCTGCTCGTCGAGGACGACGGCAAGGGTGCCCCGCACGAGCTGTACGAGGAGGGCGGTTTCGACGGCCGGGGCCATGGCCTCATCGGCATGCGCGAGCGGGTCGGCATGGTCGGCGGCACCCTGGACGCCGGACCGCGCCCGGGCGGAGGATTCCGCATCAGTGCCCTGCTGCCGCTCAAACCCGCCAGCTGACGCCGGCACACGTCCCTCACTGACACCTGTAACGCTCCCACCCGTAACGCTCCCACCGTAAAAGAGACTTGGAAGAGGACCCGATGACGATCCGCGTGATGCTCGTCGACGACCAGGTGCTGCTGCGCACCGGGTTCCGGATGGTGCTCGCCGCCCAGCCGGACATGGAGGTCGTGGCGGAGGCGGGCGACGGCGTCGAGGCCCTCCAGGTGCTGCGGTCGACCGAGGTCGACGTGGTGCTGATGGACGTCCGCATGCCCAAGCTCGACGGGGTGGAGACGACCCGCCGGATCTGCGCCGACACGGACCCGCCGAAGGTGCTCATCCTGACCACCTTCGACCTCGACGAGTACGCCTTCTCCGGGCTGAAGGCGGGCGCCTCCGGTTTCATGCTCAAGGACGTGCCGCCCGGTGAGCTGCTCGCCGCGATCCGCGCCGTGCACAGCGGGGACGCGGTCGTCGCGCCCTCCACCACCCGACGGCTCCTGGACCGCTTCGCACCGATGCTGCCGGGCACCGCGAAGCAGCCCCAGCACGAGCAGCTGGAGCGGCTCACGGGCCGCGAGCGCGAGGTCATGGTGCTGGTCGCGCAGGGCCTGTCCAACGGCGAGATCGCGGCCCGGCTCGTGCTGTCCGAGGCGACCGTGAAGACACACGTGGGCCGCATCCTGACCAAGCTGGGCCTCAGGGACCGGGTGCAGGTCGTGGTGCTGGCCTACGAGACGGGGCTGGTACGGGCCGGCGGGCACGGCTGAGGGCATCGCCGGTTCGTCTGCCGCCGGCTATCGGAGGATCCCTTCCAGGAACTCGCTGCCGAGCCGGGCCACCACCGTCACATCCAGCTGGTGCAGGACGTAGCGCCCGCGGCGGCGGGTGGTGAGCAGGCCCGCCTTCTTCAGCACGGCCAGGTGCCGGGATATCTCCGGGGCCGTCATGCCGTGCACCTGTGCCAGCTCGCCGGTCGTGTACGCGCTGCGGGCCAGGTGGCGGCACATGCGCATACGGACGGGGTGGGACAGCGCGGTCATGCGCAGGGCAAGCTGTTCGAGCGTGGGCGGGGCGGCCAGCTCGGGGGAGCCCACCGGGTAGTGCAGCACCGGCTGCCAGCCGTACCGGTGCAGGACCGCCAGGTGGGGCCAGCCCAGGCTCGTCGGGACGAGCAGCAGGCCGCCGTCGCCCGTGGCCGTACGGCCCTCGCCCAGCTTGTCGACCGTGATGTGGGCGGCGGCCGCGTCGAGCGTCACGGCCGGGGAGACCGCGGCCAGCGCATCGGCCAGGCCCTTGTGCCTGAGGAGGTCCGTCTTGTGCCGGGTGTCGGCCGCGAACTGGTGGCGCAGCCGGGACCAGGTCTCCGCGAAGAACGCCTCGTCGCAGTCCCGCAGAAACTGCCGCAGCCATGCCCGGATCCTGGGCGGATCGGCCAGCAGCCGCTCGCTGAAGCGCAACTGCTGCGGCCCGCGCGCGGCGGCCAGCTCCAGGGCGCGCCGGCGCACCTCCGCGTCGGACAGCGCGTCCGGACCGTGCGAGCAGTACGGCTGCGCGCACGTGAACTCCAGGGCCGCGTCCACGAACTGCTCGTCCGTCAGCTTGTCCAGCAGGTCCAGTTCCTCGGCGAGCGTGGTGCCCGGCAGGGTCCTCCGGCCCGGGACGCCGGCGAAGGGCATGAACAGGTCCGAGAACGTCGTCCGCCACAGGAAGTCGGCCTCGCACATCCGGTCGGCCAGATGCGGGTCGAGCCGGGCGGTCACGCCCGTCACCCAGCCCTGGAGGCCCGGGTGGTGCCCCGGTTCGGACAGCGCGTGCAGCGCCATGCCGAGCTCGGCCAAGGGGGAGGGCACGACGGCGATCTCCTCCGGCCGCAGCCCCGCGATGTCGATGTGCACGCTCATGCCTTCATGGTGCACTCCGCCACTGACAACGCCCCCTCGATTGACGGGCGTCGTCAATCGACGCGACGTCGCCCTCGGCGCGGGCGCAGGGTGAGAGCACCGGGGCAGCCGCGGAGCCTTCGGACCTCCATCACCCCGTCCCGTTAAGGCGATTCACCATGAGCATCACGCAGCAGTACCTCCTCGACGCCTACCGCGCCCAGTCCCTCGGGGAGCCCGCCCCGCCCGCGCCGGGCACGCACGACCGGCAGGTCGTACGGGAGTGGCGCGACGAACGGCGGTTCCGGGCGGTCCTCGCCGGGCGGCCGGCCCGCGGGCGGAAGCGGCTCCGGCACGCCCTGGGCCGGTGGCTGCACCCTCGACGCCGCCTCACCGGCTGAGGCTCCGGCCGGCGGCTCACCGGCTGACGCTCCGGTCGCCGTCTCACCGGCTAACGCTCCGGTCGCCGGCTGACCGCTACCGTGCGCGGCCGGTGGCCTGGTGTCGGTCTGCGGCCGGTGGCCAGCTCTCGGTCCGCGAGCACTGGCCTGCTGTCGGTCCGCGGCCGGTGGCTGCTGTCCGTCTGCGGCCGGTGGCTTGCCGTCTGTCCGCGCCGGCCTGCCGGCCGCCGCTGTCCGTTCCCGGCTACCTGCCGCCCTCTTCGGGCAACCGGGCGACGAACTCCGCGACCGCCGTCCTCACGTCCTCGGCGGTCCACTCCAGCCCGGCGGACCGCACGCACACCTCCGTGCGGGCCAGGCCCGGCCCGCCCCGGTCCCAGGCGGCGGCGAAGAGGAGAACGCCCGTCTCCTCGGCCGTCCGGACCGACGCCTCCATGAGGACGTCCGCCTCGTAGGGCAGCCAGACCTGGAAGTCGTGGGTGTGCGGTACCTCCGGGTACACGCGCGCCCACGGCACCCCGGACGCCGCGAACCCTTCGCGCAGGGCGGCCGCCACCACGCGCGCGTGGGCGACGTACTCCGGCAGCCGGGGCAGCTCCCGCTCCAGTCCGGCCAGCGCCGACAGGGCCGTGGGGAACTGCTGGAAGACCAGGCCCCCGTACCGGTGCCGCCAGGCCTTCGCCTCCTCCACCAGCTCCCGCGGGCCGGCGATCGCCGCCCCGCCGAAGCCCTCGAGGGACTTGTAGAACGACACGTAGACGCTGTCCGCCAGGCCCGCGATCTCCTCGAGGGACCGGCCGAGGTGGACGGTGGACTCCCACAGCCGGGCCCCGTCGAAGTGCACCACCGCGTCCCGCTCCCGCGCGGCCGCCACCACCTCCGTGAGCTCCTCCCACGAGGGCAGTACGAAACCGGCGTCCCTGAGGGGCAGCTCCAGCATCAGCGCCCCGAAGGGCTCCTCGAAGTCGCGCACCTCGGCGGCGGAGGGCATCCGCGGCTCGTCCGTCACACGCACCGGGCGCAGTCCGCCGACCTCGCTGAACGCGTTCCGCTCGTGCACCTCGGGATGGCTGAGCGCGTGCAGGGCGACGGTCGGGTTGCCGGTGCGGCCCGCCCAGCAGCGCAGGGCCACCTGCTGGGCCATCGTGCCCGTCGGGAAGAACGCGGCGGCCTGGGTGCCGAGCAGCCCGGCGACCTTCGCCTCCAGCGCCTCGACGACCCCGTCGCCGTACAGGTCGGACAGCTCGTCCAGGTCGTACAGGTCCTCCGCCCCGTCCAGCTCCGCCAGGCGTTCCCGGAGCGTCTTGTGGAAACCGAAGCGCGCGAACACCCGCCGTGCCTTGCGATGGGCGGCCAGCCGCCGCTCACGGAGCCGTGCGCGCCGCTCCTGGTCCGACCCGTGCCCGGTCGCCTGCTCGTCCCGTTCCGCCGTGTCACTCATGCCCCGGATCCTGCCCCGCGCGGGTTCGGACGGGCACCCGCTTTTCCGCAGGCCGTCCATGCGGGCCGTCCGGGCTGTCCGGGCCGTCCACGAGCACGCACCGGAACGCACACCCTGTGGACGACCGAACACCCCTCGAACCGATCGCGTTAACATGACGAGAAATCGTCCGGTACCCGGAGCGGACTGGAACGGGAAGGCCGCCGTCGAGTGAACACAACCCCACAGGCAGACCCCAAGGACCGCCCCGCGCGGCTCACCGTCGGCGTCGTCGGCGCCGGCCGCGTGGGACCCGCACTGGCCGCGGCCCTGCAGCTCGCCGGGCACCGCCCGGTCGCCGTCTCCGCGGTCTCCGACACCTCCCGGCGCCGTGCCGCGCAACTGCTGCCCGACGTGCCGGTGATGCCGCCCGCCGAGGTCCTCCAGCGCGCCGACCTGGTCCTGCTGACCGTGCCGGACGACGCCCTGCCCGACCTGGTGACCGGACTCGCCGACACGGGGTCCGTACGGCCCGGGCAGCTGCTCGTCCACACCTCCGGGCGCTACGGCGCGCGGGTGCTCGACCCCGCCCTGCGCGCGGGCGCCCTGCCGCTGGCCCTGCACCCCGCGATGACCTTCACCGGCACGCCCGTGGACGTCCAGCGCCTCGCCGGCTGCTCCTTCGGCGTCACCGCTCCCGAGGAGCTGCGGCTGGCCGCCGAGGCCCTCGTCATCGAGATGGGCGGCGAGCCGGAGTGGATCGCCGAGGAGAACCGGCCGCTCTACCACGCGGCGCTCGCCCTGGGCGCCAACCACCTGGTCACCCTGGTCGCCCAGTCCCTGGAGCTGCTGCGCGCGGCCGGGGTCGCCGCCCCCGACCGGATGCTCGGTCCGCTGCTCGGCGCCGCCCTGGACAACGCTCTGCGCTCCGGCGACGCGGCACTCACCGGCCCGGTCGCGCGCGGCGACGCGGGCACGGTCGCGGCGCACGTCACCGAGCTGCGCCAGCACGCCCCGCAGACCGTCGCCGGCTATCTGGCGATGGCCCGCGCGACCGCCGACCGGGCCCTGGCCCACGGCCTGCTGAAGCCGGAGCTCGCCGAGGACCTCCTCGGGGTACTCGCCGACGCGACGGACGGCACCGACGGCACCGAAGGGGACGCCCGATGACCACCACCCTGCTGAGCACCGCCGGCGAACTGCGCGCACGCGTGCGGGCGGGCCGCCGCGCCGTGGTGATGACCATGGGCGCCCTGCACGAGGGCCACGCCACCCTGATCCGCACCGCGCGCGGCATCGCGGGCCGGGACGGCGAGGTCGTCGTCACCGTCTTCGTCAACCCGCTGCAGTTCGGTCAGGGCGAGGACCTCGACCGCTATCCGCGCACCCTGGACGCCGACCTCAAGCTCGCCGGGGAGTCCGGCGCGGACGTCGTGTTCGCCCCCGCCGTGGACGAGGTGTACCCCGGTGGGGAGCCTCAGGTCCGCATCGCCGCGGGCCCCATGGGCGAGCGCCTGGAGGGCTCCGCCCGCCCGGGCCACTTCGACGGCATGCTCACGGTCGTCGCCAAGCTGCTGCACCTGACCCGTCCCGACGTCGCCCTGTACGGCCAGAAGGACGCCCAGCAGCTCGCCCTGATCCGCCGTATGGTCCGGGACCTGAACTTCGGCGTGGAGATCGTCGGCGTCCCCACCGTCCGCGAGGACGACGGTCTGGCCCTGTCCAGCCGCAACCGCTACCTCTCGCCCGCCGAGCGGCGCACCGCCCTCGCGCTGTCCAGTGCCCTGTTCGCGGGCCAGGACCGGCATGCCGCGCAGGAGGCACTGCGGGCCCGGGCCCGTGAAGTGCCCGCCACGCGCGCGCGTGCCGAGGCGCTCAGCGCCATCGGCGAGTCCCGCGCGGCGGCCGACGCGCACGCCATGGCGACGGCCGTCCCGGGCGGCCCGGCGGCCGTCCGCGCGGCCGCCCGCCAGGTCCTCGACGAGGCCGCCCGCCTGAATCCGCCGCTGGCCCTGGACTACCTCGCCCTGGTCGACCCGTCCGACTTCACCGAGATCGGGCACGACTTCACCGGCGAGGCGGTCCTCGCCGTAGCCGCCCGGGTCGGGGCGACCCGGCTGATCGACAATCTCCCCCTCACCTTCGGAGCCGCCTCGTGACCAGCACAGGCATACGACTGCACGCGCCCGCGCCCGGGTGGTCCATCGCCGCGGACGTGGTCGTCGTCGGCTCCGGCGTCGCCGGACTGACCGCGGCCCTGCGCTGCGAGGCCGCGGGCCTGCGGACCGTCGTCGTCACCAAGGCCCGCCTCGACGACGGCTCCACCCGCTGGGCCCAGGGCGGCATCGCCGCGGCCCTCGGCGAGGGCGACACCCCCGAGCAGCACCTCGACGACACCCTGGTCGCGGGCGTCGGCCTGTGCGACGAGGAAGCGGTCCGCATCCTCGTCACCGAGGGGCCCGACGCCGTACGCCGCCTCATCGAGACCGGCGCCCAGTTCGACGCGTCCTCCGAGGGCAGGCTGGAGCTCACCCGCGAAGGCGGCCACCACCGCCGCCGCATCGCGCACGCGGGCGGCGACGCCACCGGCGCCGAGATCTCCCGTGCCCTGGTCGAGGCGGTACGCGCGCGTGGCGTGCGCACGGTCGAGAACGCGCTCGTCCTGGACCTCCTCACGGACGCCGAGGGCCACACCGCGGGCGTCACCCTGCACGTCATGGGGGAGGGCCAGCACGACGGCGTGGGCGCGGTCCACGCCCCGGCCGTGGTCCTCGCGACCGGCGGCATGGGCCAGGTCTTCTCCGCGACCACCAACCCGTCCGTCTCGACGGGCGACGGCGTGGCCCTGGCACTGCGCGCGGGCGCCGAGGTGAGCGACCTGGAGTTCGTCCAGTTCCATCCGACCGTCCTCTTCCTGGGCGCCGACGCGGAGGGTCAGCAGCCCCTGGTCTCCGAGGCGGTGCGCGGCGAGGGCGCCCACCTGGTCGACGCCGACGGCGTGCGCTTCATGCTCGGCCGGCACGAGCTCGCCGAACTCGCCCCGCGGGACATCGTCGCCAAGGGCATCATGCGCCGCATGCAGGAGCGGGACGCCGAGCACATGTTCCTCGACGCCCGGCACTTCGGCGCCGAGATGTGGGAGCACCGCTTCCCGACGATCCTCGCCGCCTGCCGCGCCCACGGGATCGACCCGGTCACCAGCCCCATCCCGGTCGCCCCGGCCGCCCACTACGCCTCCGGCGGCGTGCGCACCGACTCCCGGGGCCGTACGACCGTCCCCGGCCTGTACGCGTGCGGCGAGGTCGCCTGCACCGGCGTGCACGGCGCCAACCGCCTGGCCTCCAACTCCCTCCTCGAAGGCCTGGTCTACGCCGAGCGCATCGTGGCCGACATCGCGGCCAGCCACGCGGAGAACGGCCTCCTCACGCGTGTGCCCCGGCCGCTCCCGTACCCGGAGACCCCCGAGCACCCCCTGCTCACCGCGGAGGCCCGCTTCTCGATCCAGCGGATCATGACCGACGGCGCGGGCGTGCTCCGCTCGGCCGGGTCCCTGGCCAAGGCGGCCGACCAGCTCCAGCGGCTGCACACCGACGCCCGCGACGCCCTCGCCGAGAACGGCAAGACCGCCGAGCCCGGCGTCGACACCTGGGAGGCCACCAACCTCCTGTGCGTGGCCCGCGTCCTGGTCGCCGCCGCCCGGCTCCGCGAGGAGACCCGGGGCTGTCACTGGCGCGAGGACCGCCCCGAGCGCGACGACACGACCTGGCGGCGTCACATCGTCGTACGCCTGAACCCGGACCGCTCGCTGGCCGTGCACACCACGGACACCACACACTTCCCCTCGACCCTCCCGTCCCAGGCCCCCCAGGAGCAGTGACCGACGTGACCACCCCCGACCTTCCCCTCGCCTCGTCCGGAGGCTGCGGCGACGGCTGTGCCTGCGGCGCCGACGACCAGGCATACCTGGAGTGCGGCCTGGACCCCGCACTCGCCCAGCTCCTGGCCGACGCCGGCCTCGACCCCGTCGAGGTCGAGGACATCGCCAACGTGGCCGTCCAGGAGGACCTGGCCCACGGCGTGGACGTGACGACGGTGGCGACGATCCCCGAGGACGCGGTGGCCACCGCCGACTTCACCGCACGTGAAGCAGGGGTCGTGGCCGGCCTCCGGGTCGCGGAAGCCGTCATCTCGGTCGTCTGCGAAGAGGAACTGGCCATCGAACGCCACGCGGAGGACGGCGACCGCGTGGAGGCGGGCCAAAAGCTCCTCTCCGTCACCACCCGCACCCGCGACCTCCTCACGGCCGAACGCAGCGCGCTGAACATCCTGTGCCGCCTGTCGGGCATCGCCACGGCCACGCGCGCGTGGGCGGACGCCCTCGACGGCACCAAGGCCAAGGTCCGCGACACCCGCAAGACGACCCCAGGCCTCCGCGGCCTCGAAAAGTACGCGGTCCGCTGCGGCGGCGGCGTCAACCACCGCATGTCCCTCTCGGACGCGGCCCTGGTCAAGGACAACCACGTGGTCGCCGCGGGCGGCGTCGCCCAGGCCTTCCGGGCGGTCCGCGACCGCTTCCCCGACGTCCCCATCGAGGTCGAGGTCGACACCCTGCACCAGCTCCGCGAGGTCCTGGACGCCGGCGCGGACCTGATCCTCCTGGACAACTTCACGCCGGGCGAGTGCGAGGAGGCGGTGGCCATCGTCCAGGGCCGCGCCGCCCTGGAGGCGTCGGGCCGCCTGACCCTCGGCAACGCCAAGGCCTACGCGGACACCGGCGTCGACTACCTGGCCGTCGGAGCCCTCACCCACTCCTCGCCGATCCTGGACATCGGCCTCGACCTGCGGCCGGCGGAGTAGGGCGGATACGGGTCATGCTGCTGACGATCGACGTAGGAAACACCCACACCGTCCTGGGCCTGTTCGACGGCGAGGACATCGTCGAACACTGGCGCATCTCCACGGACGCGCGCCGCACCGCCGACGAACTGGCGGTCCTCCTCCAGGGCCTGATGGGCATGCACCCCCTCCTCGGCGACGAACTGGGCGACGGCATCGACGGCATCGCCATCTGCGCGACCGTCCCCTCGGTCCTGCACGAACTCCGCGAGGTGACCCGCCGCTACTACGGCGACGTGCCCGCCATCCTCGTCGAACCGGGCGTCAAGACCGGCGTCCCGATCCTCATGGACAACCCCAAGGAGGTCGGCGCCGACCGCATCATCAACGCGGTGGCTGCGGTCGAGCTCTACGGCGGTCCCGCCATCGTCGTCGACTTCGGCACGGCGACGACATTCGACGCGATCAGCGCGCGCGGCGAATACGTCGGCGGGGTCATCTCGCCCGGCATCGAGATCTCCGTCGAGGCCCTCGGCGTCCGCGGCGCCCAGCTCCGCAAGATCGAGGTGGCCCGGCCCCGCAGCGTCATCGGCAAGAACACGGTCGAGGCGATGCAGTCGGGCGTCATCTACGGCTTCGCCGGCCAGGTCGACGGCGTCGTCAACCGCATGGCGCGAGAGCTGTCGGAGGACCCGGAGGACGTCACCGTGATCGCGACGGGGGGTCTCGCACCGATGGTCCTGGGCGAGTCGTCGGTCATAGACGAGCACGAGCCATGGCTGACGCTGATCGGCTTGCGGCTGGTGTACGAGCGGAACGTGTCCCGTATGTGAGCAGCCACCCGGCGTCCGCCGCTGAGGCCGGGGCGTTGCACAGCTCGGCGTCGCAAGGTGCTCGGCGTTGGTGCTGGGGTCGGGGTGGGTCCGCAGCCCGGCGCTGCGGGGTGCCTCCCCCACTCTCGGCTTCGCTCGAGCGGGGGGACCCCCACCGCCCACCCGTGCCGCCCTGGGGGCACCGCCCAGGCCCTTAAGGCACTGGGGGAGGCACGATTGCCCGCAGCTGGGACGGCCACGACGCGCCCGCACCCGCGTACGGCGAGAAGGGGACGTGTCGGGGGGTGTCCGCCCGCAGCGGTTGGCGCGTCAACGGACAGCGAGTCGGTATGCGACTCCATCGCGCCGTTCCGAGGACAGACACCCCCCGGCGCGGCCCCGACCCACCCCCACGGCGCAGGCGCTACGCGCACCCGAGTGGCCCCCCACGCCACACCCACCCCCTATGCGTAATTTGTCTGATTAGCGCGTATCGTCGCTACATGCCCACGCCATACGGATCCCGCGGCGGCATGGCGTTCGGCGTGGAGGAGCTGCGTGTGCTCCGCCGCGCTCTCGCCCTCGCCCTCCACCCCACCTCCGCCTCGCCCGACGACGTCCAGGACTGCCTCCGCCTAGCAGAGTCGCTCGACGAGGCGACGCGGGAGGGGGCCAGGCTGCGTGCCTTCCTCGTGGCCGATCTCGGCCGGTACCGCGCCGCTCTGCCCGGCACCGCAGCCGGGTACCTCACCCTCCTGGACGAGGCCCTGGGCGCCGGTTACCGCCCCCACCCCCACGACCTCACAGCCCTCCGTGCCCTGCGCGGCAACCCCACCGCCGCCGCCCTCCTGGACCGCTGCCGCCTGCTCGCCGAGCAGCACGTACGCACCCACGCGCAGCAGCACTCCCCGACAGCCCGTCCGGTCACCCGGATGCCCCCCGCCGCTCCCACCACTCCGACCACTCCCGCCACCCCCACCGTCCCAGCCGCCCGCACCCGCCTCCTGGCCCTGCCGGGAGGCCTCGCCACCGCCGGGGACTCGGCCAAGGACACCCCAGAACGGCAGCCCGAAAAGAAGCCCGCACGCAAGCCGCCGGCCCCGAAACCCGCCCCCAAGCCCACCCCGGCCCCAGCCCCCGCCCCCACCCCGGGCACCCCGAAGCCCAGCCGCCCGATCCCCACCCCGGGCGAGGTCTTCCCGCGCCGCAAGCCCACCCCGCCGCCCCCCGCGAACCCCCAGCAGCTCGCCGCGGGCTGACGTGGCTACCCTGGATCCATGGACTATGTCTCCGCGCTCCTGCCCCCGGTCGTCATGGCCGTCTTCTTCATCGGCGTGATCCGGGTGATCGTGAAGACGCAGGGCGGCGCCAACAAGGCCAAGGAGGACGCGGCCGTGGATGCCGCCCTCGCGCGCGCGGAGGGCGCCCGCCAGTCCTCCCCGAGCACCCCGAAGGCCTGACCGCACCCCCGCCCTCACCCCTGCCGACGGCGTACGACTCGGCGAGGCCCGCCCAGCGAGGCCCGCACCCGCGAGTCGTACGCCCTTTTTGTTCCCGTTCGCCGCTGAAGTGCACGTCCGCCACGCCATTACCGAGATCTCCCACTATTGTTCTGTGCTGTGCCTCGCCCATTGGGAGAACTCGAAGACGCGGTCATGTCGCGGGTGTGGAAGTGGAACCGCCCGGTGACCGTTCGAGAAGTCCTGGAAGATCTTCAGAAGGAGCGGTCCATCGCCTACACCACGGTGATGACCGTTTTGGACAATCTCCATCAGAAGGGCTGGGTGCGCCGCGAGGCGGAAGGCCGCGCCTATCGATATGAGGCGGTCTCCACACGCGCCGCCTACGCCGCCGCCCTGATGAACGACGCCTGGTCGCAGAGCGACAACCCCGCCGCCGCTCTCGTCGCCTTCTTCGGCATGATGAGCGAGGAACAGCGACGGGCTCTCCGTGATGCCGTACGCATCGTCGAGGTCCCGGAAACCCTGGAACCGACCGAAGCGTCTGATTCGACCGAACCGGCTCAACCCGCTGAACCGACGGAACCCCGAGAAGCCACCCCCGAGAACCCCACCCCCGAGAACCCCGCCTCCGCTCAGGATCACGGCGGGCGATAGCGTCCGCCCATGTCCGCGAAGAGCCCCGAAGCCACCGCAAAAGCCATCACCGTCCGACGGGCCCGCACCAGCGATGTCCCGGCGGTGCGCCGTCTCCTTGACGCCTACGTCCGCGGCGGCAACCTGCTCGACAAAGCAACGGTGACGCTTTACGAGGACATCCAGGAGTTCTGGGTCGCGGAACGGGACGACAACGCGGAGGTCGTCGGCTGTGGTGCCCTGCACGTGATGTGGGAAGACCTCGCGGAAGTCCGCACTCTCGCGGTGAAGCCCGGCCTGAAGGGCGCGGGCGTCGGACACCAGTTGCTGGAGAAGTTGCTCCACACCGCCCGCTGGCTCGGCGTTCGCCGCGTTTTCTGCCTGACCTTCGAAGTCGACTTCTTCGTCAAGCACGGCTTCGTGGAGATCGGTGAGACGCCGGTCGACACGGATGTCTACGCGGAGCTGCTGCGTTCCTATGACGAGGGTGTCGCGGAGTTCCTCGGTCTCGAACGAGTGAAACCGAACACCTTGGGCAACAGCCGGATGCTTCTGCATCTGTGATCGTCGGGGATTGGGGATCGACACCTGCCCCGGTGCCCTATGTCCGAAACGCGCACGTTTCCGGACGGAGGCAGGGCTCCCGGTCTCTGCCGAGGGTTTGTGTTTTTCCGGCAAAAGCGGTTTGCTTTCCGACGTACTGCAGTACTGCATATAACAGGGGACGGCGATACGGCGGACGCCGGCACACTCCCCGGCCCTGAAGATATCGATGAAAGGAAATCCGGTGGCACAGAAGGTTCAGGTCCTTCTTGTCGACGACCTCGACGGCGGCGAGGCAGACGAGACCGTGACGTTTGCGCTGGACGGCAAGACGTACGAGATCGATCTCACCACCGCCAATGCGGACAAGCTCCGTGGCCTTCTCGAGCCTTACGTGAAGGGCGGTCGTCGTACCGGAGGCCGTGCTTCGGGCGGGCGCGGAAAGGCGCGCGCCGCATCGAGCGGCAGCCAGGACACCGCGGCCATCCGCGCCTGGGCGAAGGAGAACGGCTACGAGGTCAACGACCGCGGCCGTGTCCCCGCGACCATCCGCGAGGCCTACGAGAAGGCCAACGGCTGAACAGCGGCACTACTGACCTTGCGTACGCAAGGCCGGCGGCTGGGCGCACGCGCGTCGCAGCCGGACCCGGTGGCAGTGCGTGGCCACCGTGTCCACCAGCCGTACGAGATCGGGGGCGTTTCCAGTGCCCCACAAGGCCGACAGTGTCGGCAGCGAGGCCTCGACCTCGCATCCCGGCTCGGGGGGCCGCAGCCACACGGCGGCCCCCTGGGAACCGACCGGGCCCAGCGGGCCCGGAGGAAACGCCCCGCGCGGCAACAGCCCGCCCGCCCCGCCTGCCTCAGCCGGCACCGGCGCCTCCATGGAGCCGCCCGCGCCGATCGCGGTCAGGTCGAGCGCCAGCGTTCCCCACTCCAGCCACTCCAGCAGCCCGGGCAACTCCTCCGCGCTGCCCGGGGCCACCAGCAGCCACATGCGGTCGCCCCGTACGGCCACGGGAGAGCCCGGCCCCAGGTGCCGCAGCGACGCGTGTCCCGCCTCGGCCGGCACGTCCAGGACGTCGAAGCGAACGCCCACCGCCAGCCGCACCGGATCCCCGGGCACGGTCGGCCAGCCCAGTTCCCTCTCGTACCACCGCCGGACCCGGCAGCTCTCGTCGAGCGGCCGGCGGGGGAGCGGGACGGGCGGGGACGCGGACGCGGTCAGGGGGTGCGGGGCGCCGAACATGCCACGTGCAACCGCCGGAAGGACGTGCGAGTTACGCTGGGTGTCGTCGCGAGCGCACAGAGTGGCGAAACGGGAGTGTGTAGGGGGTGCCGGGAGGCGCAAGGTTGTTCGCCCGTAGCGGAGGGAACCGGGGCACCCGGCATGGACATCCGGGCTCTACGGGTAAGACATCCCTAGTGGGAGGGGGCGACACGCAGGAAAGGCCGTCTCACGTTCGCCATCGGCGTACTGGCGATGGGGGTAACTGCCTGGCCTGCGGGAACATCGTCTCGCACCATCGGGTTGGAGCAGATGTCGGCGTTCGGGGTCAGGAGGCCATCGACGGTGTCGGCAGTTGGAATGAGCGGTCCCCGCTTGCGGGACTAAGCTGCGGAAGGACAGGGAGGGGAAGTTCCCCCCACTGCCTGACCGCTCTGAGGAGCGATTAACGATGTTCGAGAGGTTCACCGACCGCGCGCGGCGGGTTGTCGTCCTGGCTCAGGAAGAAGCCCGGATGCTCAACCACAACTACATCGGCACTGAGCACATCCTCCTGGGCCTGATCCACGAGGGTGAAGGTGTCGCCGCCAAGGCCCTTGAGAGCCTCGGGATTTCGCTCGAGGCGGTCCGCCAGCAGGTGGAGGAGATCATCGGGCAGGGGCAGCAGGCCCCGTCCGGGCACATCCCCTTCACCCCCCGTGCCAAGAAGGTCCTGGAGCTGTCGCTCCGCGAGGCCCTTCAGCTGGGCCACAACTACATCGGCACGGAGCACATCCTGCTCGGCCTGATCCGCGAGGGCGAGGGCGTCGCCGCCCAGGTCCTCGTCAAGCTGGGCGCAGATCTCAACCGGGTGCGGCAGCAGGTCATCCAGCTGCTCTCCGGTTACCAGGGCAAGGAGACCGCCACCGCCGGCGGGCCTGCCGAGGGCACGCCCTCGACGTCCCTGGTCCTCGACCAGTTCGGCCGGAACCTCACCCAGGCCGCTCGTGAGTCCAAGCTCGACCCGGTCATCGGGCGCGAGAAGGAGATCGAGCGGGTCATGCAGGTGCTGTCCCGCCGTACCAAGAACAACCCGGTCCTGATCGGTGAGCCCGGCGTCGGCAAGACCGCCGTCGTCGAGGGTCTCGCCCAGGCCATCGTCAAGGGCGAGGTGCCCGAGACCCTCAAGGACAAGCACCTCTACACCCTGGACCTCGGCGCGCTGGTCGCCGGTTCCCGCTACCGCGGTGACTTCGAGGAGCGCCTGAAGAAGGTGCTCAAGGAGATCCGCACCCGCGGCGACATCATCCTGTTCATCGACGAGCTGCACACGCTGGTCGGTGCGGGTGCCGCCGAGGGCGCCATCGACGCGGCTTCCATCCTGAAGCCGATGCTGGCCCGCGGTGAGCTGCAGACCATCGGCGCCACCACGCTGGACGAGTACCGCAAGCACCTGGAGAAGGACGCGGCCCTCGAGCGCCGTTTCCAGCCCATCCAGGTCGCGGAGCCGTCCCTGCCGCACACGATCGAGATCCTCAAGGGTCTCCGTGACCGGTACGAGGCCCACCACCGCGTCTCGATCACCGACGAGGCGCTGGTCCAGGCCGCCACGCTGGCCGACCGCTACATCTCGGACCGCTTCCTGCCGGACAAGGCGATCGACCTGATCGACGAGGCCGGTTCCCGGATGCGCATCCGCCGGATGACGGCTCCGCCGGACCTCCGCGAGTTCGACGAGAAGATCGCCGGTGTCCGCCGGGACAAGGAGTCCGCGATCGACTCGCAGGACTTCGAGAAGGCCGCCTCCCTCCGCGACAAGGAGAAGCAGCTCCTGGCCGCCAAGGCCAAGCGGGAGAAGGAGTGGAAGGCCGGCGACATGGACGTCGTCGCCGAGGTCGACGGCGAGCTGATCGCCGAGGTCCTCGCGACCGCCACGGGCATCCCGGTCTTCAAGCTGACCGAGGAGGAGTCCTCGCGTCTGCTGCGCATGGAGGACGAGCTCCACAAGCGGGTCATCGGCCAGGTCGACGCCGTCAAGGCGCTGTCGAAGGCGATCCGCCGTACGCGTGCCGGTCTGAAGGACCCGAAGCGTCCCGGTGGCTCGTTCATCTTCGCCGGCCCGTCCGGTGTCGGTAAGACCGAGCTGTCCAAGGCGCTCGCCGAGTTCCTCTTCGGCGACGAGGACGCGCTGATCTCCCTCGACATGTCGGAGTTCAGCGAGAAGCACACGGTGTCGCGGCTCTTCGGTTCGCCCCCCGGCTACGTGGGCTACGAAGAGGGCGGCCAGCTGACCGAGAAGGTCCGCCGCAAGCCGTTCTCCGTCGTCCTCTTCGACGAGGTCGAGAAGGCCCACCCGGACATCTTCAACTCGCTGCTGCAGATCCTGGAGGACGGTCGCCTGACCGACTCCCAGGGCCGGGTCGTGGACTTCAAGAACACGGTCATCATCATGACGACCAACCTCGGCACCCGGGACATCTCCAAGGGCTTCAACCTGGGCTTCGCGGCCTCGGGTGACAAGAAGTCGAATTACGAGCGCATGAAGAACAAGGTGTCGGACGAGCTCAAGCAGCACTTCCGTCCCGAGTTCCTCAACCGCGTCGACGACGTGGTCGTCTTCCCGCAGCTGACCCAGGACGACATCCTCAAGATCGTCGACCTGATGATCGGCAAGGTGGACGAGCGCCTGAAGGACCGGGACATGGGCATCGAGCTCTCCCAGTCCGCCAAGGAGCTGCTGTCCCAGAAGGGCTACGACCCGGTGCTGGGTGCGCGTCCGCTGCGTCGCACCATCCAGCGCGAGATCGAGGACTCGCTCTCGGAGAAGATCCTCTTCGGCGAGCTGCGTCCCGGTCACATCGTGGTCGTGGACACCGAGGGCGAGGGCGAGGCCAAGACCTTCACCTTCCGGGGTGAGGAGAAGGCGGCCCTCCCGGACGTCCCGCCGATCGAGCAGGCGGCCGGTGGAACCGGGCCGAACCTGAGCAAGGACGCATAAGCGTCACGATCGAGTGAGAAGGGCCGGTGCTGGAAAGCACCGGCCCTTCCCGCATGCCCTGGGGCTGTGTGGGCCCTGCGGTTCTACGACAGCTGCCCGTCGTAATCCGGCAGCTTGTACGTCTTCTCGGCATGGCCGCCCGAGAGATCGGTGGCGCTGTTGCCGATGTTCGCGATGATCGTGTAGCCCTTCTTCTCGATGTCGACGCGCTGGGCCGTCTTGTACTCGGCGACGTTCTTGAAGAGGTCGATGAAGTTCCGGACGTAGAGGCCGGAGACCCGGTAGCCGGTCTGCTTGAGGTTGTACTCGGTGAACGAGTAGATGATGTCCGGGCGGGCGGTCACGAAGAACAGGGCGACGCCGTGCTCCTGGGCGTATCTGGCGGCCTCCAGGACCGGCTTGTTGGCTGGCTGCGGGTAGCTGAAGCCGAAGTCGGTCTCCAGCGTGGTGTTGTCGATGTCGAAGACGATCGCCTGCTTCTCACCGGGCTTGGTGGCCGCGATCCGCTGCTTCAGATAGGGCAGCGCCTGGTCCATCACCGCCTGGCAGTCCTTCTGCCAGGCGGCGTAATCGACGTCCGCCGCGGCGGCCGTGGAGGCGGCGGTGGCGGTCGTGGAGTCGCGGGTGGCGGTCGTGGCGTCGGCCGGTGCGGCCATCGCCACGAGGGCTGCCGCCGATACGGCGGTCACTGATGCGCGGCGCAACCAGGGGCGTCGGGTCTGCATGTCGTGGGGGGTCCTCTCACGTCCGTGACGCTGCAACATGTCGTGTGCATGTTCGTGGGCGAGGGTGGCGCGAGGGGAACCGTAAGGTTACCGAACGGTAGGTGCCTAGAGGCGTGCGCCACATTTCCGGAATGGCTGAAGAGGGCCTCCGGTGACATGGGGCACAGGGGATATGTCCGTTACTAGGTGGAATAGTGGCTAAAGGACCAGGAGGAAAGGGATTCTTGCCGCGCAGAGTGGGGGGAAGTGCGGTGCAGTGCACTGATTTGTCCTGTATGACTGCTGTGTCAAGAGACGTAGAACACTGAACTAAATTACTAACTTCCGTCGTAGATCACGCCTTTTGGGGTTTGTCGGACTTCGGGTTACCAAGGGATGGCCATTCGGCGAGCGTCTGTGCGCCGGGTGGTTTCTCCGTCCCCTTCCACACGAGGTTTCGATGTCCCAGCGCGTCACGTCCCGTTCTTCCCGTACGTCCCAGCTCCGCACCCGTGCGACCGTGCTGGCCGCCGGCCTTGGCGTCTCGGTCGCACTGGGAGCCGGGGTCGCGTCCGCCGCCGACACCACGTCCGCGTCCGGCGCCGCCAGTGCCGTCCAGGCGCAGGCCGTCGCCCAGGCCAAGCACGCCAAGGCCGAGGCCGTGAAGGCCGAGAAGGCCGCCAAGGTCGCCGCCGCGAAGAAGGCGGCCGAGAAGGAGGCCGCTGCCAAGAAGGCCGCCGCCAAGAAGGCCAAGCCGTCCTGGGTCGACCCGGTGAAGAAGTACAAGCTCTCCGCGAGCTTCGCCCAGAATGGCGGCATGTGGCAGTCCACCCACAGCGGCCAGGACTTCGCCGTGCCGAGCGGCACCCAGGTCGTCGCCGCGCACGGCGGCACCGTGGTCAAGGCCGGCGGCAACGGCGCCGGTGACGGCCCCGCCTACGGCAACGCCGTCGTGATCAAGCACGGCAACGGCACGTACTCCCAGTACGCCCACCTGTCGAAGGTCACCGTGAACGTCGGCCAGATCGTCAAGACCGGCCAGGAGATAGCCAAGTCCGGCAACACCGGTAACTCGAGCGGTCCGCACCTGCACTTCGAGATCCGTACGACCGCGAACTACGGCTCGGCCGTCGACCCGGTGAAGTTCCTGCGCGCCAAGGGCGTGACGGTCTGACGACCCCCTGACCCGACCTCTAGGAGCCCTCGGCTCCCCGGTGGGCCCGGGTCACCAGCTCGGTGGCGACCTCGAGGACGGCTTTGTCCTTCTCCTCGGGGTCGCCTTCCATTTCCTGGAGCAGGAACATCCCGGCGTGCAGCGTGAAGAGCGCGCTGGCGCAGCGGACCTGGTCGACCAGGTCCGCGTCCGGGTCGATGATGGTGTCCCGCAGGCTGCGGATGCGCTCCTTGAAGGAGTCGCCGATCTGCAGTTCCCGTACCGTCGCCTGGTTCTCGTGCATGAAACGGAACAGCGGCGCCGCGTGGGACAGCGCCTCGGCGTAACGGCGGACGATCTCCTGCTTGGTCTCGAGGGTGTGCGGCTGCTGCCGGCCCCACTCGACCAGGTCGTCGATCGGCTGGGTGAGGTCCTCGAAGATGCTGACGAGGATCTCTTCCTTCGTCTTGAAGTGGTAGTAGAGCGCCGCCTTGGTGACGTCCAGGCGCTCGGCGATCTCGCGCAGGGACGTCTTCTCGTAGCCCTGCTCCGCGAAGAGTCCGAGGGCCACGTCCTGGATGCGCTGGCGGGTGTTCCCGCGGCGCCGCTGCCTGGTGCCGTCCATGGTGCCGCCCATCCTCCTACGCCGCCCGCTTTCCATAAAACTTACTTGACGCCCGGCTAGTTCCGCGGCTAGCTTCCGAGTGTAGTCACTAGCCGGTCGGCAAGTAAGTAGCGGTAGCTGGGGGAGTGGGAAGCGATGGCGGACACGACGGAGACACCGGCGGTCGACGCCGACACCGGAGGGAAAAAGCCGAAGAGCGTGCGGGTCGTCCTGCTCGCGCTGATGATCGCGATGATGCTCGCGATGCTCGACAACATGATCATCGGTACGGCGATGCCGACGATCGTCGGTGAGCTGGGCGGGCTCGAACACCTCTCCTGGGTCGTCACCTCCTACACGCTCGCGACCGCGGCCTCCACGCCGCTGTGGGGCAAGCTCGGCGACATGTACGGCCGCAAGGGCACGTTCATGACGTCCATCGTCCTGTTCCTGATCGGCTCGGCGCTCAGCGGCATGGCCCAGAACATGGGCGAGCTGATCGGTTTCCGTGCCGTCCAGGGCCTCGGTGCCGGTGGTCTGATGGTCGGTGTCATGGCGATCATCGGTGATCTGATCCCGCCCCGGGAGCGCGGCAAGTACCAGGGCCTGATGGCCGGCGTCATGGCGCTGGCGATGATCGGCGGTCCGCTGGTCGGCGGCACCATCACCGACAACTGGGGCTGGCGCTGGGCGTTCTACATCAACCTGCCGCTGGGTGTGGTCGCGCTGGCCGCCGTCAGCGTCGTCCTGCACCTGCCGAAGAAGCGGTCCGAGGCGCGGATCGACTACCTGGGCGCCGCGCTGCTGACCATCGGCATCACCGCCATCGTGCTCGTCACCACGTGGGGCGGCACGGAGTACGCCTGGTCCTCCGCGCGCATCATGGAGCTGATCGGCATCGGCGTCGCCGCACTCGTCGGGTTCGTGTTCTGGCAGACCAAGGCCGCCGAGCCGGTGCTTCCGCTGCACATCTTCCGCAGCCGCAACTTCACGCTGATGTCGGTCATCGGCTTCGTCACCGGCTTCGTGATGTTCGGGGCCACGCTGTTCCTGCCGTTCTACCAGCAGGCCGTACAGGGGGCCTCCGCGACCAACTCCGGGCTGCTGCTCCTGCCGATGCTCGGCGCGATGCTGGTCACCTCGATGGTCGCCGGGCGCGTGACCACGAGCTCCGGCAAGTACAAGGTCTTCCCGGTCCTCGGCAGTGTGCTGATGATCGTCGGGCTGTACCTCCTGTCCACCATGGACACCGGGACCTCGCGGTTCACCTCCGGTGTCTTCATGGCCGTGGTCGGGTTCGGCATGGGCTGCCTGATGCAGATCACCATGCTGGTCGCGCAGAACAGCGTGGAGATGAAGGACATGGGCGTCGCGTCCTCGTCCACCACCCTCTTCCGCACCCTCGGCTCCTCCTTCGGCGTCGCGATCATGGGCGCGCTGTTCAACAGCCGCGTCCAGGACGTCATGGCCGAGCGGGCCGGGGCGCTGGGCTCCAAGGTGACCGAGCAGTCCGCGCAGCTCGACCAGGCGAGCCTGGCGAAGCTCCCGGCGGCGGCCCGGGAGGCCTACCAGCACGCGGTCTCCGCCGGCACGCATTCAGCGTTCCTGCTGGGAGCCGTGGTGGCGGTGGTCGCCCTGGCGGCGGCGGTGTTCGTCAAGGAGGTCCCGCTCAAGGGAGCGGGACCGAAGGAGAAGGACGAGCCGGACGCCCCCGCGGCGCAGCCGCCTGTGGCGGAGACCGTCTGACCGGACCGCATGGCGAAGGCCCCCGGGGTGGACCCCCGGGGGCCTTCGCCATGCGGTCCGGTCGCACAGACCTCGCTGTCAGACCCTCGTGCCACCATCGGATCCATGGACAAGACGCGGCAGGTCCGGCTGGCCAAGGACGCCATGGACCGGGACTGGGCCGATCCGGAGCTGGATCTGGACGCCGTGGCCGCGCACGCCGGGTACTCGCGGTATCACTTCATCCGCGCCTTCAAGGAGGTGTACGGCGAGACTCCCGGCCAGTACCTCACACACCGCCGCATCGAGCGGGCCGAGGACCTGCTGCGTACCGCGAACCTGTCGGTGACGGAGATCTGCCATCTGGTCGGCTTCAGCAGTGTCGGCACCTTCTCGGCGCGCTTCAAGGCGTGGACCGGACTGACGCCGACCGAGTACCGGACGAAGCACGTGGGCCGTGGAGCCGCCCTCATACCGGGCTGCTACGCCATGCTCTGGGCCGGCGGCTTCCGTCCGGCACCCGGCGCCGGACAACATCCGCATCGGCAGCAGCGGCAACAGCGCAATTCCGGAGAAGCGGGCTGACGCCCCCGCTGCCTACCGTGGCAGGGCAAGCACGAACCGGCCCCCGAGCAGCAGGAGCACGCCATGATCAAGGGTCTCGCCATCTCGACCGTCTGGGTCCTCGACCAGGACCGGGCCAAGGAGTTCTACACCGAGAAACTGGGCCTGGAGGTCCGTACGGACATGACCATGGGCGAGGGCGGCATGCGCTGGCTCACCGTCGGCTCACCGAACCAGCCCGATGTCGAGTTCACCCTGATGGTGCCCGGCGGACCCGCGATGGACCCCGAGTCCGCCGAGATGCTCAGGAAGCTGGTGACCAAGGGAGCGCTCGGCGCCGGCGTGCTGACCACCGACGACATCCACGGCGACTACAAGAAGCTCAAGGACCGCGGCGTGGAGTTCCTCCAGGAGCCGCAGGAGCGTCCCTACGGCACGGAGGCGCTGTTCCGCGACGACTCCGGCAACTGGTTCTCCTTCACCCAGCCCCGAGAGGGCGGACTGGACATGGACCAGGACTGGTCCTGCTGATCCGGGGCTCTGCTGATCCGCGGGACCGGCTCTACGTCACCGACCCCGGAAGCATCGGATAACTCCCCGTGTTCGTCGGCGCGTGCTCCGGCAGCCACAGCACCGCCACCGCGCCCTCGGCCGGCAGCTGCTCCGGTGTCCCGGGCGTGCGGACGTTGCGGAAGGTCAGCCGGGCGCCCAGCACCCGGGCCTGTCCGGTCGCGATGGTCAGTCCGAGGCCGTGGCCGTGACCGGCCCGGTCCTTGCTGCCGGTGCGGAAGCGGCTCGGCCCCTCGGCGAGCAGGTCCTCGGGGAAGCCCGGGCCGTGGTCGCGGACCCGGATGACCCGGCCCTCGACGGTGACCTCGATGGGCGGCTTGCCGTGCCGGGCCGCGTTGGCCAGGAGATTGAACAGGACCCGCTCCAGGCGCCGCGGGTCGGTCGTGACCTCCGACTCGTGCACGACCCGCACCTCGATGGCCGGGTCCTTGGCCGTCACCCGCCGGGCGACGAACTCGCCCAGCATGATGTCCTGCAGCTCCGCCCGCTCCGAGGCCCCGTCCAGCCGGGCCACCTCCAGCACGTCCTCCACGAGCGTGCGCATGGCCTTCGCCCGGTCCAGCACCAGCTCGGTCGGGCGCCCCGGCGGCAGCAGCTCGGCCGCGGTCAGCAGCCCGGTCACCGGCGTGCGCAGCTCGTGCGCGATGTCGGCGGTGACCCGGCGCTCCGCCTCTATGCGCTGCCGCAGCGTGTCCGCCATGGCGTCCACCGCGCTCGCCAGGTCGTCGGTCTCGTCCCGGACGACCCCGCCCATGGCGTCCCGCACCCGCACGTCGGTCTCGCCGCCCGCGAGCTGGTGGGCCGCGACGGCCGCCTTGCGCAGCCGCCGCGACAGATGCCCGCCGATGAGCACGCCGAGCGCGCTGCCGCCGAGGACGACCGCGATGGACCCGATGAGCAGGGCCTGGTCGAGGTCCTGAAGGATGTCCGAGCTGCGGTCGGTGAAGCCCGAGTGCAGGGACATCACATGCCCGTTCTTCAACGGCACGGCGGCCCATATGTCCGGCGCGCCACCCGGCCGGTCCGCCACATAGGTCGCCCGCTGGCCCACCTCGACCCGGCCCCGCAGGGCGTCCGGCAGATCCGGGTCGTCGATCTTGGTGTTGGGGAAGTTCATCCGCCCGGACAGCTCGAAGTTGCGCTGGGCGATCATGATGCGCTCGTCGGCGAGGTCGCGCGCGTTGTCCAGCATCGACACGCGCGCGGCGTTGTGCACGACCAGGCTCAGCGCGATCGCCACCAGCGCGCCGACCAGTGCGATGGCCGCGCTCAGCTTCCATCTGAGGCCCGTACGGATCCCCGCACGCTCCAAGCCCGTGGCGACCAGGCGCCGGAAATGCCCCCTCATAACCCCTGCTCAGGCCTTCAACTTGTAGCCGAAACCACGGACCGTCTCGATACGGTCCTGGCCGATCTTCTGTCGCAGCCGCTGCACGTGCACGTCGACGACGCGGGTGTCCCCGCCCCAGCCGTAGTCCCACACCCGCTCCAGCAGCTTGTCGCGGGAGAGCACCGTGCCCGGCGCCGAGGAGAACTCCAGCAGCAGCCGCATCTCGGTCGGTGTCAGCGCCACCGGCTGCCCGGCCCGGCGGACCTCCATGCCCTCGGTGTCGACCTCCAGGTCCCCGAAGGCCAGCATCCCGCCGCTCGCCGGGGAGTCCGGTTCCCCGGCCCGGCCGCCGCCCGCGTGCCCGAAGCGGCGCAGCACCGCGCGGATCCGGGCGACCAGCACGGCCCCGTCGAACGGCTTGGTCACATAGTCGTCGGCACCCGCCTCCAGGCCCAGCACCACGTCGATGGAGTCGGCCCGCGCCGACAGCATGATGACCGGCACGGTCGACTCGTCCCGGATACGGCGGCACAGGCTGACCCCGTCGAGGCCGGGAACCATGACGTCCAGCAGCGCGATGTCGGGGCGGTCCGTCCGGAACGCCTCCAGGCCCGACAGCCCGTCGGGCATCGCGGTGACCACGAAGCCGTCCCGTTCCAGGGCGAGCTGCGTGGCCTCGCGGATGACGTCGTCGTCCTCGACGAACAGAACATGGGTCTGGTCTGCCATCCCGGTGCTCTCAGTCCTCGTGTGGGTCGTGGGGCGCGTACTTTTCAAGGGACGCACGGTCCGTCTCTTCAGGGGACGCACGATCCGTGCGCCGCGTTCACCGAGAGATCGGTCCGAGCGGCCCGATCGGTTCACGCACGCCGTGCCCGCGTCAGCTCGCGGGCACCGGCGACGGGCTGTCGCCGACGACCTTGCCGTAGTCGTTGTGCGTGCGGTACTTCTCGCTGAACCGGCCGGAAGCCCATCTGTACGTGATCACGTTCTCCCCGGAGGGGCTCGACACCGGGTCGCCCTTGTCGTACACCTGCTTGGTCACCACCAGGTCGCCGCGGTCGATCTCCGCGTAGACCGGGGGTTCCTCGGTCTTGAACACATTCTCGTACGAGCCGTCCCGCTCGCGATACACATAACTGCCCACGCCCACCGCGTCACCGCAGGTCAGCACGTTGACGACGACGTCGTCGGCCGCCCCGCCGGTCAGATTGCCGTAGGACACGTCGACGGGATACTCGTCGGCCACGCACGGCTTCAGCTCGCGCTTCACCGCGGGGGAGACCTTGGGGTCGTCCTTGACGAGCCGGACCGCGTTCACCGTGTCGGGCGTCTTGGACGGGGAGGCCGAGGGCGTGGCGGCGGTGGCGCCCGCCACCGAGTCGGCGTGCGCCGGGCCCTCGTCACGGGCGCCGGTGCCGCCGGCGCCACACCCGGCCACGAAAAGGGCGAGGGCGGTGGCCACGGCCGATGCCGTGCTCACCGCCTGGATGCTGCCCCGGGTCCGTGCAGAACCCTCGCCGGTCAGGCCGCGCACCGCTCCCGCTCCTCACGCTCCAGCGCGCGTGCGTCCAGATCGCGGGACTCCAGCTCCTCACGGAGCCGGGCGAGCGCCCGGTGCAGCGTGCTCTTGACCGTTCCGGCCGACATACCGAGGGCGGCGGCCGTCTCCTCCGTGGACATCTGCTCCCAGTGTCGCAGCACCACGACACTGCGCTGCTTCGGGGCGAGCACCTTCAGTATGTCCATCAGCAGGGCGCGGTCCGCGTGCTGCTCGGTGGCGTCGTCGACCGAGGCGTCCGGGAGCTGCTCGGTCGGGACCTCCTCCAGCTTGCGGGCCCGCCACCACTCGGTCCTGGTGTTGATCATCACCCGGCGCAGGTAGGCGTCCGCCAGCCGCTTGTCCTCGATGGTCTCCCAGCGGCCGTAGGTCCGTACCAGCGCCGTCTGCAGCAGATCCTGCGCGTCCGTCGGGTCCGGGACCAGGCGGCGAGCACTGCGCAGCAGTGCGTCCTGCCGGGTGCGGACGTACTCCTCGAACTCGAGCACCTCGCCCTGCGCCATGGTGAACCGCCTCCCGTTTCCCCGTTCGGGCCGGCTCCCCGCCGCCCGTGCACTGCCTGTGTTCCTTGGTGGTCCCGTGTCTTCCGGGAACGCAATTGAAGGTACGGAGGCGTTGTCACGGCGCTGTGCGAAGCAGCCTGCAGCTAGCACTCGGCTGTCCGTCGGTTGTGTAACGGAAGCCGGAACGGGGTACAGCGCTGGGGGTGTTGGGATGACTATGGGGCGATTTGTCCACCTTGTGTCTCCGTTACGGGAGACCCAAGGCTGTGCTCTGTCTGTACGTCAGGCCAGGGGCAGCCGGTACATCCCGCCCGCCAGCGGCTCCACCAGACCGTCGGCGACCAGGCCGTCCAGGGCGCGGGCCCGCTGCACCGGCTCGTGCCACACGCGGTCGAGCGCCGCCTGCGGAACCGGGGTGTGGGCCTCCCGCAGCACGGCGAGCAGCCGTCCGCGGACCTGCCGGTCGGTGCCCGCGTAGGTCTGGCCGCGGCGCGGCGGTCCGTCGTGCTCGGGCTTGCCCGCCAGCCGCCACGCGCACTGCGCGGCGATCGGGCAGCGGTGGCACGACTCGCTCTTCGCCGTGCACACCAGCGCGCCCAGCTCCATGGAGGCGGCGGCCCAGCGGGCGGCGGTCGGCTCGTCCTCGGGCAGCAGCGCGCGGGCCAGTTTGCGCTCGGCGGCGGTGGTGGCGTTCGGCGGGTACCGCACGCCGGTGACCGCGCGGGCGATGACCCGGCGCACATTGGTGTCCAGCACCGGGTGCCGCTGCCCGTAGGCGAAGGAGGCGACGGCGGCGGCCGTGTACTCGCCGATACCGGGCAGCGCCAGCAGCTGGGCGTGGTCGGCCGGTACGTCACCGCCGTGCCGTTCCGTTATGGCGACGGCGGCGCCGTGCAACCGGAGCGCGCGGCGCGGGTAGCCGAGCCGGCCCCAGGCGCGGACGGCCTCGCCGGGCGCCTCCTTGGCCAGGTCGGCGGGGCGCGGCCAGCGGGCTACCCACTGCTCGTAGACGGGCAGGACGCGACTCACCGGCGTCTGCTGGAGCATGAACTCACTGACCATCACGCCCCACGCCCCGGCCTCGGGGCGCCGCCACGGCAGGTCGCGGGCGTTGTCGTCGAACCAGTCGATGACGGGGGCGTGCAGGTCCTCGCCCGGCGGCGGGCCGGACGCGGTGTCGGTGGGGCCGGGGCTGGTGCGCGGGGTGTTCGTGGGAGCAGTCATGGCCATTCGATCCTGCCACGCGAGAGCCGCGAATCGGGCACACCGCGACCCGAGAGGGCGAGGTACCTGACGATCGGCAGCAGTGCCGGCCCGCTGACCGCCGATAGCGTCGGCCGAATGGAACGTCCTCGCTCGGCGCGGCTCGCCCGGGGCGCCCTCCTCTGGGCCGCCCTCGCCCTTCCCGCGCTCACGGCGGACCGGATCGGGCTGAACGAGCCGCGCACGGTCTGGCAGCAGGCCGCCGGTGTGGCGGTGCTGGCCGGGGCGGCCGGCCTGTCCCGGCGGCTGCCGCTCGCCGCCTTCGGGCTTGCGGCCGCCCTGAGCCTGGCCGCCGCCCCGGCCCTGTTCACCGTCTCCTACGGCCCGGCCCTCGGCGTGTCCGCGCTGCTGCTCGGCCTGCGGGCAGGCCGGGCCCGCCCCGCGGTGCTGTGCTTCGCCGCCGTCGGCTGCGCGGGCACCGCGCGGATCGTGCTCGTCGGGATCGACCCGGCCCCCGAGTGGCTGGTCATGACGGGCACGCTGCTCTTCGGCTGCGTCTTCCCCTGGCTCGGCGGGCGCTACTGGAGGCAGAGCCGCGAGCTGGCCGCGGAGGGCTGGCTGCGGGCGGCCCGGCTGGAGGACGAGCAGCGCCTTGCTGAAGACCGCGCCCGAATGCGTGAACGCTCGCGGATCGCCCAGGACATGCACGACTCCCTCGGCCACGAGCTCAGCCTCATCGCCCTGCGCGCGGGCGCCCTCCAGGTCGCCCCCGGCCTCGCCGGCGAGCACCGGACAGCGGCGGCCGATCTGCGCGCGGCCGCTGCCGATGCCACGGACCGGCTGCACCGCATCATCGGCGTCCTGCGCGAGGACGACGACGAGCCGGTGCCGCTGGCCCCCGCGGGCGAGACCCTGGAGCAACTCGTCGCCCGCGCCGCGGAGTCGGGGCTCCAGGTGCGCTGGGAGCAGCGCGCCGGGCAGGGCACGCCTACGGCGCCCGGCGGGCTCGCCGAACGACTGCTGTACCGCGTGGCCCGGGAGGCGCTGACCAACGCGGCACGGCACGCACCGGGCGCCCCCGTGGTCTTGGCGGTGACCGGGCGGGCCGAGGGGACGTCCGTCACCCTCACCAACGGCCCGTCCACCGAGCGGAGTTCCCGGCCCTCCGGAGGCGGCACGGGCCTGCTCGGGCTGCGGACCGCCGTGACCGCCGTCGGCGGGGAGTTCGAGGCGGGCCCGCAGGGGGAGGGTTTCCGCGTCAGCGCGTACGTCCCCGCACAGCGGACCACGACCAGGCCGATCCGCCCCGTCTCCGCCCCGTTCACCCACGCCCGCCGCCGCGTGGCCATCGGCCTCGGCACCGCGGCCGGCGTGGGCGTCGTCCTCGTCGGCGCCGCCCTCGGCTGGTACGCGTACGTGGAGAAGCAATCGGTGCTCGCACCCGCCGCGTACGCGAAACTGCCCCTGGGCGCCCCGGCCGCCGACATCGAGCGCGTGCTGCCCGAACGGGACGTGAACGACCCGCCCGCCGAGCGGGCGGCCACCCCGGCACCGGAGGGCGCCGACTGCCGCTGGTACCGGGCGAGCGGTGAGCTGTTCGTCTCCGTCGACCACTTCAGACTGTGCTTCGACGCCGGGCGGCTCGTGTCCAAGGACGTGGTCCCGCGCGCCGGCCTGTCCGGCGAAGGCCGGGAAGAATACGAGGAGTTCTCACGGTGATCCGCGTGCTGCTGGCCGACGACGAGACGATGGTGCGGGCCGGGGTGCGCGCCATCCTGGGCAGCGGCGGTGAGACGGAGGTCGTCGCCGAGGCCGGTGATGGCCGCGAGGCCGTCGAGCTGGCCCGCGCCCACCGCCCGGACGTGGCCCTGCTCGACATCCGCATGCCGCGCCTGGACGGCCTCACGGCGGCGGAGGAGATCGTACGGACCGTGCCCGGCACGGCCGTCGCGATGCTCACCACCTTCTCCGAGGGCGCCTACGTCACCCGCGCCCTCGGCGGCGGCGCCACCGGCTTCCTGCTGAAGTCCGGGGACCCGTACGAACTGATCGCCGGTGTACGGGCGGTGGCCGCGGGCGCCGCGTTCCTGTCGCCGAAGGTGGCCCGGTACGTCATCGACGAGGGCCTCGGCGGCGGCCGGCTCACCCGCGAGGCACAGGCACGCGCCCGCGTGTCCGTCCTGAGCCCCCGCGAACGCGAGGTGCTCGGCCTGGTCGGCGCCGGCCTGTCCAACCCGGAGATCGCCGCCCGGCTGCACCTCGTCGAGGGCACGGTGAAGGCGTATGTGAGCGCGGTCCTGGACCGGCTGGGCGTGCGCAACCGCGTGCAGGCGGCGATCGTGGCGTACGAGGCGGGAATGGTGGAATCGTGACGCCCCGTCGGCTCAGGGCCGCGCGTGCGTCCCGTACGACGGTACGGGCTCCGGGCCCGGCCCGGTGACCCACCGCGCGGCCGGTGCCGGCGAGCCGCGCATCGCCCCGGCCAGCCGCGTCATCGGGCCCGTGCCCAGCCGTACGGCGACGAGGGCGACGAGCGTGCCGAGGCTCAGCCCCGCGACCACGTCGTGCGGATAGTGCACGCCGACGAAGACCCGGGAGAAGGCCATCAGCAGGGCGAGCGGGGCCGTCAGCCACAGGAGTGTGCGCCGGACCAGGGCCAGGGCGACGGCCGCGGCACCCGCGATCGTGGCGTGGTTGGACGGGAAGGACCAGTCGCCGTGCGGCGGACACTCGGCCAGGGACGCCGCCGCACCGGCGACCGCCCGGCACGGACGCTCCTGCGTGACAGCGGACTTGAGCAGCTCACTGCTCACATACGCCACAGCCGTGGCCAGAGGTGCAAGGGCCGCGATCGCGAACGCGTGGGGGGTGTCGCGGCGGGCACGCCACCAGGCGGCGGCGAACAGCAGGGCGAAGACCAGCAGTCCGGCCTCCGTCCATAACTGGGCCCCGTGCTGTATCCACACCGGGGAGTCGTCGGCGAAGTCGGTGATGTCGCGGTAGAGCGCGGTGTCCTCGAAGTCCATGGTCACGGACGGTAGGTGGCGGGCCGGTCCCGTCACACCCTGCGATCGTCGGGTGCCGTACCTGACGAAAGACAGGGGTGGGACGGCTGCTTCCGGCATGATGATCCGGAAAAGTTGTGAGCCTGAGCGGCGGGTGGGACCGGCGAACGCGCCGATCTCTCGTAAGGTTTGCGCCGTGGGATCTCTGCGCAATCCGGTCGGGCCGCTTCCCTCCTCCATCTACTGGCGTCGGAGGGTCGTACTGGTGTCCGTGGCTGCCCTGTTGGCGCTGCTGACCACCTGGCTCGTGACCACGGGCGGCACAGGCGGCAAGGACGGCGGCAACGGCGCCAACGGCAAGAATCCCGCGCCCTCCATCACCCCCGGCCCGTCGAGTTCGGGTCCGGCCATCAGCCAAGCGCCGGGCGGGCGCGACGAGTCGGGCGACGAGGGCTCGGGCGGCTCGTCGTCCGGGTCCGGGGCAGGATCCGGCGGCGGTTCCGGTGACGGCTCGGGCGGCGGAGCCGGGGACGGTTCCGGCACGGGCTCCGGCGGCGGTTCCGGCTCCGGCGGGTCCGAGGGATCGAGTGGTTCGGGCGGGTCCGGCGGTGCCGGTGGCTACGACGGCGGTACCACGGTGGGCGGAGTCGGCGCGGGCGACACGCTGCCGGCCGGTTCCATGCTGCCCAACTGCACCGCGAGCCTGGTCAAGTTCAGCTTGCGCAGCCAGCACAACAGCTACGACCCCGAGCAGACGCCCACGTTCCTGCTGACCGCGCGGAATGTCTCCGGCCACGACTGCAAGATCGATCTCGGTCCGAAGAACGCCGTGTTCACGATCACCGAGGCGAGCGCCGACGACGACTACTGGTCCTCCAAGGACTGCCCCAAGGTCGCCGGCAGCCGCCTGTACCGCGTTCCCGCGGGCAGCGGCATCACCTACGCCCTGAAGTGGGACCGCAAGCCCAGTGTCCCCGAGTGCGCCACGCCCCCCTCGGGCTCGGCCGGGGCGGGCACGTATCTGGTGGAAGCCAAGGCTCCGGGCTATGCGAAGGTGCAGACGTCGTTCGTCCTGAAGAACGATTAGCCGCTTGTCGTTCATTTGGCTACGCGGCCTTCATGCGTGAGGGGGGGCTCCCGGTCGGGAACACCCCCCCTCACGCATCAGCGCGCGCCGAAGGCCAGACGCTAGACGTACCGCTCCAGGATCGACGACTCCGCCAGCCGCGACAGGCCCTCCCGCACGCTGCGCGCCCGGGCCTCGCCCACGCCGTCCACCGTCTGGAGGTCGTCGACGCTCGCGGCGAGCAGTTTCTGCAGGCCGCCGAAGTGCTCCACCAGGCGGTCGATGATCGCGCCGGGGAGCCGGGGCACCTTGGCGAGGAGGCGGAAGCCGCGCGGGGACACCGCCGAGTCCAGCGTCTCAGGCGAGCCCGTGTAGCCCAACGCCCGCGCCACGATGGGCAGTTCGAGCAGCTCGGCGTGGGTGAGGGCGTCGAGCTCGGCCAGGGCCTCGTCGACCGTGCGGGACCGCTTGGCCGTGGGCTCGGGGACGTAGTCCCGGACGACCAGCTCACGCTCGGGCTCCACGCCGGCGATCAGCTCGTCGAGCTGGAGCGCCAGCAGGCGCCCGTCCGTGCCCAGCTCCACCACGTACTCGGCGATCTCCGTGGCGATCCGGCGCACCATCTCCAGACGCTGGGCGACCGCCGAGACGTCCCGGACGGTCACCAGGTCCTCGATCTCCAGCGCCGACAGCGTGCCCGCGACCTCGTCGAGGCGGAGCTTGTAGCGCTCCAGGGTGGCGAGGGCCTGGTTGGCGCGGGACAGGATCGCCGCCGAGTCCTCCAGGACGCGGCGCTGGCCGTCGACGTACAGGGCGATCAGCCGCATCGACTGGGAGACCGAGACCACCGGGAAGCCGACCTGCCTGCTGACGCGGTCCGCGGTGCGGTGCCGGGTGCCGGTCTCCTCCGTGGGGATCGCCGGGTCCGGGACCAGCTGCACGCCCGCGCGCAGGATCTTCGACAGGTCCGAGGACAGCACGATGCCGCCGTCCAGCTTGCAGAGCTCGCGCAGACGGGTCGCGGTGAACTCGACGTCCAGCACGAAACCGCCGCTGCACAGCGACTCGACCGTCTTGTCGGAGCCCAGCACGATGAGACCGCCGGTGTTGCCCCGGAGCACGCGCTCCAGGCCGTCACGCAGGGCGGTTCCGGGTGCCACGGCGCTCAGTGAAGCGCGCATCAGGCCATCGGTACCGGCACTCCCACCGGATTTTCCGGGAGCTGCTGCCCGGTCGTTGGCTGCCACTGCACTCCTCCGGTCGCAGGTTCTGGGGCGCCCCGTGTCACACACTTGGTTCGCACGGACGGGCGAGACCTGGGCAAAGTCTACCGGCGACCCTCCTCGTCCCGTGGGGCCTCTCTGCGACGGGAGCGCGGAAGGACCCGCAGCGCGTCCCCTATGTCCGAGACTTCCACAACCTTCATACCCGCGGGGATCTTGCCCGGGTCGCCCGGTACCAGGGCGTGTGTGAAGCCCAGCCGGTGGGCTTCCGCCAGCCTGCGCTGCACGCCCGTGACCCGTCTCACCTCGCCCGCGAGGCCGACTTCCCCGATCGCGACCAGGTTCTTGGGGAGAGGTGTGTCACTCGCCGCGCTCGCCAGGGCGAGGGCGACGGCCAGATCCGCCGCGGGCTCCGAGAGCTTCACGCCGCCGACCGTCGCGGAGTAGATGTCCCGCTTGCCCAAGGCGCTGATCCGGCCGCGCTGTTCCAGCACCGCCAGCATCATCGAGACGCGGGAGGTCTCCAGGCCCGAGGTGGTGCGGCGGGGGGAGGGGATCTGCGAGTCGACCGTGAGCGCCTGGACCTCGGCGACCAGCGGGCGGCGTCCCTCCAGGGTGACGGTCAGACAGGTGCCCGGGACCGGTTCGGCCCGACGTGTCAGGAAAAGTCCGCTCGGGTCGGCGAGGCCCGTGATGCCCTCGTCGTGCAGTTCGAAGCAGCCGACCTCGTCGGTGGTGCCGTAGCGGTTCTTGACGCCTCGTACGAGGCGGAGGCGGGCGTGCCGGTCGCCCTCGAAGTGCAGCACCACGTCCACTAGGTGTTCCAGCAGGCGCGGGCCCGCGATGGCGCCGTCCTTGGTGACATGGCCGACGAGCAGCGTGGACATGCCGCGTTCCTTCGACGCCCGGATCAGGGCCCCGGCGACCTCCCGCACCTGGGCCATACCGCCCGGCGCGCCGTCGATCTCCGGGGAGGCCACCGTCTGCACCGAGTCCAGGATCAGCAGCGACGGCTTCACCGCGTCCAAGTGGCCCAGCACCGCCGCCAGATCCGTCTCGGCGGCCAGGTAGAGATGGTCGTCGATGGCCTTGATGCGGTCGGCGCGCAGGCGGACCTGGCTCGCCGACTCCTCGCCCGTGACGTACAGCGTGCGGTGCTCGTCGCTCGCCGACTTGGCCGCCACGTCGAGCAGGAGCGTCGACTTGCCGACGCCCGGTTCGCCCGCGACCAGCACCACCGCGCCGGGGACCAGGCCGCCGCCGAGCACGCGGTCCAGCTCGGGCACGCCGGTGGTGCGGGCCGTCGCCCGGCGGCCGTCCACCTGGCCGATGGGCAGGGCGGAGGTGGTGACCCTGCCCGGTGCCGTCGTACGGACCGCGGGTGTGCCGTACTCCTCGACCGTCCCCCAGGCCTGGCACTCGGGGCAGCGGCCGAGCCACTTCGCCGTCTGCCACCCGCACTCCGTGCAGCGGTAGGACGGGCGGTCCTTGGTGGTCTTCGTACGGGCAGCCATGGACGAACCGTAGCCGCAGGCACTGACACCGCGGGGACCGGAGGGCGCGGCCACCTGCGCGCCAAGCCCCGCCACCCCCCGCCAGCGGCGGAACAGCTGGTTCCTGTCCCCTATTGAGGGATCGTTTCACCCGTACGGATTAAATGTGCTCAAGCCGCCGGAAGGTGGCACTCCCGGCACCCTACGGTCGCCGAATGACGAGCAGTACGCCGGAGATCTCGACCCGCACGGCCGGCGCCCACCGGGCGCACCGGGAGGCGCGTGACCGCGGTGCGGCGCGCACGCTGGTGCAGCGGCCGCCCGCGCGCTACGAGCCCTATCTGGACGGCCTGTTCACCTACTGCCTGTCCGTGCTGTGCGACCACGACGCCGCGACCGCCGCCCTGGGCGACGCCCTCGCGCTCGCCGAACGGCGCGGCCGGCACATCCCCGAGGCACCCGCGGACCGCAGGGCCTGGCTGTACGCGCTGGCCCGCTGGGCGTGCCTGCGGGGGCTGGCCGAGGCCAAGCAGAAACGTACGAGCAGCCACGCGGCGGGCCGCGCACAGCGCCCTGATGGGCCGGCCGCCCCGGCCCTCTCCGAGGAGATCCAGGAGCGGCGCCGCGGCGAACTGGCCCTGCTGGCCTGGCCGGAGGCCGCCGGCACCACCCCGGAGCAGCGGGAGGCGCTCGAACTGGCCGTGCGCCACCATCTCGCCGCCCACGAGGTCGCCGCCGTCCTCGGCATGGACCTCGCCGCCACCCGCGATCTGCTCGCCTCCGCCGCCTGCGAGGTCGAACGCACGCGTGCGGCCCTCGCCGTGGTCGAGACCCGGGCGTGTCCGAGCGTCGCCCACCTCGTCGGCGACGACCGGCTAGTGCTCGGCACGGCCCTGCGCCGCGAACTCGTCCGGCACGTCGACGACTGCCCGCGCTGCCGTCGCACCGCCGAGCGCGCCATCCCCGGCCGCTGGCCAGGCACCAGCGTCACACCCGCCGCGCTGCCCGTCCTGCCCGCGCCCCTCGCGGCCCTGCACGTCGCCATGGCCCACCACCCACGCGCGCGGGGCGCAGCCCCCCGCTTCGACCGGCGCGGCTACCCGATGGACCCCAAGGACCGCGCCGCCCGAAGGGACCGTCTCCGCGCGCGTGCCGTCACCACGACCGTCGTCGCCACCGTCGTGGCCGCCCCCGTGCTCGCCCTGTGGGCCGCCTACCGGGGCACCCCCGTGGGCGAGGGCCAGGACGGCCGCTCCGCCTCCGCGCTCGAGGTGGACGACCCGCTCGGCTTGGACGGCGAGATGGCGGGCGGCGGCTACGAGAACACCGGCAACGCGAGCACCAGACCCGGCCCCCGCTTCGGCAAGAACGGCAAGGCCGACGTGTCCGTGGAGGTCATCGGCGTCCCCGGCGCCGGCCGCGTGAGCGCTCTGGACGTCACGGCGGACAACACGGGCGACACCACCCTGATCACCCTCGCCGCCACGGGCGCGGCCCCGGTCCGCTGGTCCGCCGCCACGGGAGCCGAATGGCTCTACCTCAGCCAGTCCTCGGGAACGCTGCGGCCCGGCGAGTCGTTGACGATCAAGGTGTACGTCGACCATCTGCGTGAGCCCTCGGGCCCCTGGCAGGCGCAGGTGGCGGTCGCACCCGTCGGCGCCGTCGTCCACATCGAGGGCTTCGGCACCGCGCCCACCCACTCCGATCCCGGCCCCGGCCCGGACCCCCGCCCCAGCGAACCGCCCCCGACCGAGCCGGACCCGACGCCCACGACCTCGGCCCCGGACCCCGACCCGACGCCGACCACCCCGCCCCCGTCGCCCGACCCGGACCCCACGCCCACAGACCCGGGCCCGAGCGACCCGACGGACTCGACGCCCCCGCCCCCGGAGAGCGACGACCCGAGCCCGTCCACGTCATAGACGGCCGCAGGAACCCCTGGGCCCCGGGACGTCAGCCCGTCGGATCCGCCGGATGCGGTGCCAGCAACGGCAGCTGCGAGGCCAGCCGCTCCTCGCACAGCTCGACCAGCCGGTCGTAGCCGGCCTTGCCCATCAGCTCGATCAGCTCCGGCCGGTAGGAGACGTACACCGGGTCGCCCGCGCCGTGCGCCGAGGTCGCCGACGTGCACCACCAGTGCAGGTCGTGGCCGCCCGGACCCCAGCCGCGGCGGTCGTACTCACCGATCGACACCTGCAGCACCCGCGTGTCGTCGGGCCGGTCGATCCACTCGTAGGTCCGCCGCACCGGCAGCTGCCAGCACACGTCCGGCTTGGTCTCCAGCGGCTCGCGGCCCTCCTTCAAGGCGAGGATGTGCAGCGAGCAGCCCGCGCCGCCCGCGAAGCCGGGCCGGTTCTGGAAGATGCACGAGCCCTGGAAGGGGCGCGTCTGCCGGTCGCCGTCCTCGTCCTCGGAGATCCAGCCGGTGCTCGTGCCCTCGGCATGGTTCTGCCAGATGTCCGGAGTGAGCCTCGCCACATGCTCGGCCACCCGCTTCTCGTCGTCCTCGTCGGAGAAGTGGGCACCCAACGTGCAGCACCCGTCGTCCGCGCGGCCGGCCTGGATGCCCTGGCAGCCGCTGCCGAAGATGCAGTTCCAGCGAGAGGTCAGCCATGTCAGATCGCAGCGGAAGACCTGCTCGTCGTCCGCCGGATCAGGAAACTCCACCCACGCGCGGGCGAAGTCGAGGCCCTTCTCGTCGGACACCGCGGCACCCGATGATTTGTCGCGCTTCGCCTTTTTCGTCTTTGGCACACGTCCAGGGTACGGGCCTTGTACCCACACCGAGGACTGCGGACGGTTCGGCTGGCAGTAGCGTTCCGTACATGAGACTCGGTGTCCTCGACGTGGGATCGAACACGGTGCATCTGCTCGTGGTGGACGCGCATCCCGGCGCGTGCCCGTTGCCCGCGCACTCGCACAAGGCGGAACTGCGCCTCGCCCAGCTCCTCGACGACGACGGCGCGATCGGCCCGCAGGGCGTCGACCGGCTGGTCTCGGTCGTCCAGGAGGCGCTCCAGGCCGCCGAGGACAAGGGTGTCGAGGACCTCCTGACGTTCGCCACCTCCGCCGTCCGCGAGGCCCGCAACGCCGACGACGTCCTCGCTCGCGTGCGCGCCGAGACCGGCGTCGAGCTCCAGGTCCTCACCGGCGAGGAGGAGGCCCGCCACACCTTCCTCGCCGCCCGCCGCTGGTTCGGCTGGTCGGCCGGAAAGCTGCTGGTCCTGGACATCGGCGGCGGCTCCCTGGAGATCGCCTACGGCATCGACGAGGAGCCCGACGCGGCCGTCTCGCTGCCGCTGGGCGCCGGCCGCCTCACCGCGGGCTGGCTGCCCGGCGACCCGCCCTCCCCGGACGCCGTCCGCGCCCTGCGCCGCCATGTACGCACCGAGATCGCCCGTACGGTCGGCGAGTTCAGCCGCATCGGTTCCCCCGACCACGTCGTGGCCACGTCCAAGACCTTCAAGCAGCTGGCCCGCATCGCCGGGGCCGCCCGCTCCGCCGAGGGCCCCTATGTCCAGCGCGAACTCAAGCGGGAGTCCCTGGAGGCCTGGGTCCCCAGGCTGGCCGGCATGACGGAGGCGGAACGGGCCGAGTTGCCGGGCGTCTCGGAGGGCAGGGCGAACCAGCTCCTGGCAGGCGCCCTGGTCGCCGAGGGCGTCATGGACCTGTTCGGCGTCGAGCGCGTGGAAATATGCCCGTGGGCGCTGCGGGAGGGCGTGATCCTGCGGCGCCTGGACCACATGGAGTCCGCGTAAGAGAGCTGCGAAGGACATGCACCCCCGCCGTGGCAAACACCACAACGGCGAAGAGGCCCCCCGCCCCGCCCCGACCACACCCCGTAATCTGTCCTGCATGGCAGAGCCAGCCGTAAAGATCCCGGACGCGAAGGTCGCCCTGTCGACGGCCTCGGTCTACCCGGAGTCGACGGCCACGGCCTTCGAGATCGCCGCACGCCTCGGCTACGACGGAGTCGAGGTCATGGTCTGGACGGATCCCGTGAGCCAGGACATCGAGGCCCTGCGCAGACTCAGCGACTACCACCAGATCCCCGTCCTGGCCGTGCACGCCCCCTGCCTGCTCATCACGCAGCGCGTCTGGTCCACCGACCCCTGGACCAAGCTCCAGCGGGCCCGCGCGGCGGCCGAGAAGCTCGACGCGAGCACCGTCGTCGTGCACCCGCCCTTCCGCTGGCAGCGCCAGTACGCCAGGGACTTCGTCGCCGGCATCTGGCGCATGGCGAACGAGACGGACGTACGGTTCGCCGTCGAGAACATGTACCCCTGGCGCTACCGCGACCGCGAGATGCTCGCGTACGCCCCCGACTGGGACGTGACGAAGGACGACTACCGGCACTTCACGATCGACCTCAGCCACACCGCGACGGCCCGCTCCGACGCGCTGGACATGGTCGACCGCATGGGAGACCGCCTCGGCCACGTCCACCTCGCCGACGGCAGGGGATCGGCCAAGGACGAGCACCTGGTGCCCGGCCGCGGCACCCAGCCCTGCGCCGAGGTGCTGGAGCGGCTCGCCCTGACCGGCTTCGACGGGCATGTCGTCATCGAGGTCAACACCCGCCGCGCCATGTCGAGCGCGGAGCGGGAGGCCGACCTGGCGGAGGCGCTGGCCTTCACGCGCCTGCACCTGGCCTCGGCGGCGAAGGTGCCGCGACGATGAGCGACCGGCCGTCGGACGGGCCCCCGGCCGGAACCGGAACCGGCACCACCGCCCGAACCGGCGCCACCGCCCGCCGCCGGGGCCGCCCCCCGCGCACGGAGTCGGCCGGCACCCGCGACCGCATCCTCACCGCCGCCCGCGAGGAGTTCTCCGAGCGCGGCTACGAGAAGACGTCCGTGCGCGGCATCGCCAAGGCGGCCGGGGTCGACCCGGCGCTCGTGCACCACTACTTCGGGACGAAGGAGCAGGTCTTCGAGGCGGCGATCACCCAGTCCTTCGCCCCCGCCATGGAGGCACCGAAAGCCATCGAGGAGGGACCGCTCGACGGGGTGGGGGAGCGCCTGGTCCGCTTCTTCTTCGGCATCTGGGAGAACCCGGCGACCCGCGCGCCCCTGCTCGCCATCGTCCGCTCCGCCGTCACCAACGAAACGGCGGCCGCCGTCTTCCGCCGGATCGTCGCCACCCAGGTGCTGCGGCGCATCGCCGGCCGGCTGAACCTGCCGGACGCCGAACTGCGGGCCGAGCTGGCCGCCGCCCAGCTGGTGGGCACGGCCATGCTGCGCTACGTCATCAAGGTCGAACCACTGGCCTCGGCGGACCCGGAGCAGATCATCGAGCGGCTGGCCCCGGTCGTACAGGGCCACCTCACCGGACCCTGACCCGCCGAGGACAGCCGTCGGCCGAGACGGTCATCCCGCATTTCGGACATGCTGTCCCGCCCTCTGGATGACCGGCGTACGCTCGACAGCAGTCAGAAATCTCCGAATCCTCTGACGCAGTCTCTGAAGGAGCGAGCGACGATGCCCGAGCTGAGGTCCCGCACAGTCACCCACGGCCGCAACATGGCGGGCGCCCGCGCCCTTATGCGGGCCTCCGGTGTACCGGGTGCGGACATCGGCCGCAAGCCGATCATCGCGGTCGCCAACAGCTTCACGGAGTTCGTGCCGGGCCACACCCACCTCCAGCCGGTCGGCCGGATCGTCAGCGAGGCGATCGTCGAGGCCGGCGGCATCCCGCGCGAGTTCAACACCATCGCGGTGGACGACGGCATCGCCATGGGCCACGGCGGCATGCTGTACAGCCTCCCCTCCCGGGACCTCATCGCGGACTCGGTCGAGTACATGGTCGAGGCCCACTGCGCCGACGCCCTGATCTGCATCTCCAACTGCGACAAGATCACCCCGGGCATGCTCAACGCGGCCCTGCGCCTGAACATCCCCACGGTCTTCGTCTCCGGCGGCCCGATGGAGTCCGGCCGCGCGACCCTGGTCGACGGCACGGTCCGCACCCTCGACCTGGTCGACGCGATCTCCGACGCCGTGAACGACAAGATCTCCGACGAGGACATCCTCCGCATCGAGGAGAACGCCTGCCCGACCTGCGGCAGCTGCTCCGGCATGTTCACCGCCAACTCGATGAACTGCCTCACCGAGGCCATCGGCCTCTCCCTCCCCGGCAACGGCTCGGTCCTGGCCACGCACACCGCGCGCAAGCAGCTCTACGTCGACGCGGCCAACACGGTCATGGACATCACCCGCCGCTACTACGACCACGACGACGACACGGTCCTGCCGCGCAACGTCGCCACCGTCGCGGCGTTCGAGAACGCGATGGCCCTCGACATCGCCATGGGCGGCTCGACCAACACGATCCTGCACCTGCTGGCCGCGGCCCAGGAGGCCGGCGTCCCCTTCGGCCTGGAGGAGATCAACGAGGTCTCCCGCCGCGTGCCCTGCCTCGCCAAGGTCGCCCCGAACGTCGCGAAGGACCGCACGTACTACATGGAGGACGTGCACCGCGCCGGCGGCATCCCCGCCCTCCTCGGCGAGCTGCACCGCGGCGGCCTGCTCAACGAGGACGTGCACTCGGTCCACAGCCCGACCCTGGCCGACTGGCTGAAGACCTGGGACGTGCGCGGCGGCTCCCCGTCCCCCGAGGCCCTCGAACTGTGGCACGCGGCCCCCGGCTGCGTCCGCTCCGCCGAGGCCTTCTCCCAGTCCGAGCGCTGGGAGGCCCTCGACGAGGACGCCGAGGGCGGCTGCATCCGCTCCGTCGAGCACGCGTACTCCAAGGACGGCGGCCTCGCGGTCCTCAAGGGCAACCTCGCGGTCGACGGCTGCGTGGTGAAGACGGCCGGCGTCGACGAGTCGATCTGGACCTTCGAGGGCCCGGCGGTCGTCTGCGAGTCGCAGGAGGAGGCCGTCGAGAAGATCCTGCTGAAACAGATCACGGAGGGCGATGTCGTCGTCATCCGCTACGAGGGCCCCAAGGGCGGCCCCGGCATGCAGGAGATGCTCTACCCGACCTCGTACCTGAAGGGCCGTGGCCTCGGCAAGGCCTGCGCCCTGATCACCGACGGCCGCTTCTCCGGCGGCACGTCCGGCCTGTCCATCGGGCACGCCTCGCCCGAGGCGGCCGGCGGCGGCACCATCGCCCTCGTCGAGGACGGCGACCGCATCCGCATCGACATCCCGAACCGCACCATCGAACTCCTCGTCGACGACGCCGAACTGGCCCGCCGCGAGAAGGCGCTGAACGGCGTCTACGCCCCGAAGAACCGCGACCGCAAGGTCTCCGCCGCCCTGCGCGCCTACGCCGCGATGGCGACCAGCGCGGACAAGGGCGCCGTCCGGGACGTGTCGAAGCTCGGCTGAGCACGCTCTCGAAGGGGCCGTCTCAGGGAGGCGGCCCCTTCCCGTATCCGCTACCAGGACGACGGATCGCGCCCGTCCACGGCGAAGACGGTGCCGTCCGGAGCACCGGCGTAGACACGGCCGTCCACGACCACGGGCGCGGGCAGCGTGGCCGGAACCCGGTCCGACTGCGCCGCCAGCCGAGGAGACGTCTGCCCGACGAGCTTCCCGCGCCGCGCGTCGACGGCGAGCAGCCGGCCGTCCGGCGTCGTGACGTACACGTACCGATCACCGGCGACGGGCACGGACCCCCGGGCCACACCGGTCTCCAGACTCCACAGCTGCTTGCGCGCCTCCAGGTCGACGGCGACCAGCCCCCCGCCGTCCGCCATCAGATGGACGACGTCCCCACGCACACTGCCCTGAACCCCCTGCAACGGGATACGCAACGGCACACGCTCGCTCGTCCGCCCCTCCGGGCTGTACCGGACCACGGCCCGCGCCTCTCCCCGCACGGCATCGACCGAGACGAACACGACCGCCCCGCCCTCGCTCCCGATCGGCTCCAACGACCCTTCCAGCCGCGCGTCCCACCGCACCTCGCCCGTGCCCGGGTCCACCGCCGTGACGGTCGTACCGGCACCATCACCGGACACGGTCGCCGCGTACGCCAGCGGATCACCCGGGAACGACACGAAGTACGGCACGTCCTGCCCCGGAATCCGCTGACTCCACTTCACGTCCCCGGAGGCACTGTCCACACCCGTGACCGTGCCGTCGGCCGCGGTGAGCAGCACCATCCCGCCCACGGCCCGCACCCCGCCGGACATGGACATGGGCTGACGCCGAACCACATCCCCCGACTCCGGATCCAGCGCGGTCAGCCGCTGCCCGTGGCCGAGCCCGCCCAGCACCAGGTCACCCGACACGACCGGAGCCCCACTCGGCGGCCCGTCGGCGGCGATCCCCTCCAGTGAGTACTTCCACAGCAGACGCCCGTCGGCGGGGTCCAGAGCGAAGACCAGCCCGGTCTGCGCGCAGAGCAACTTCCCGGCCGCGTAAGAACACAGAGGAGTGCCCGTCCTGGACAACGGCGTAGCCGCCCACGCCGTGAAGGCGGCAGCCGTGGTCCGCGGTGCGCTGACCGCGGGCGCCGGAGCGGGACCGCCCCCGAGCAGGGGCACTGCCGCCAGCGCGCCGACGACGGCCAGCCCCAGGGCACCGGCCCCGAGAACGGCCCGCTTGCCGAGCCGCAGCCTGGACCGATGCGGGGACACGACACCCGGCACCTCTGCCGCACCCGGCGACTCTCCCGCACCCGGCGCCTCGTCCACACGCTGCGCCGGTATGAACACCTGCGTGTCGTACGAGGCCGCCACCGACCGCAGTTCCCGCATCAACTCGTCGGGCGAGGGCCGGTCCTCGGGCTCCTTGGCGAGACACCGCAGCACGAGCGGTGCCAGCTGTTCCGGCACGCCGGCCAGTTCGGGCTCGTCGTGCACGACCTGGTAGGCCACGACATACGGACTGTCCGAATCAAACGGCCCCCGCCCGGTAGCCGCGTGCACCATCACGGACCCGAGCGCGAAGACATCGGCGGCGGGACCGACTTCCCGGGGCCGCCGGAACTGCTCGGGCGCCATGAAGGGCGGTGTACCGATCAGCTTCCCGGTCTCGGTCCGCAACTCGCTGTCCTTTGGCCGGGAAATGCCGAAGTCGATGACCTTCGGCCCGTCCTCGGCGAGCAGGACATTGCTCGGCTTCAGGTCCCGGTGCACGACCCCGACCCGATGGATGTCGCGCAGCGCCTCCGCGAGCCCGGCCATCACCCGCCGCAACTGCGCCGGAGCCAAGGGCCCGTTCCGCTTCACCTCCTGGGCCAGCGTCGGACCCGGGATGAACAGCGTGGCCATCCAGGGCCGTCCGGCCTCGGGATCGGCATCCACAACAGGCGCGGTGAAGGCCCCGCTGACCCGCCGGGCCGCAGCCACCTCCTGCCGGAAACGCCCCCTGAACTCGGGGTCCTCGGCGAACTGCGCGTGCACGACCTTCACGGCCACCTTCATCCCGGAGGTGCTCCGGGCCAGATGCACGACCCCCATGCCGCCCGAGCCCAGGCACTCCTCGAGCCGGTAGTGACCGGCGAATTCAGGAAGTTCCGCTTCCGGGCCCGCTCCGGCGTTTCCCTGCGCCGCCATGGAACCACCCCCGTGCTGTTCGTCCGCGCGCGCGACGCACGGAGCCTAGTCGATGACTCGTACGAGACAGAGGCGGCTTGCTAGCCTCCGCTGGCGAATCGCGCACAAGTGTTTGATGGCGTGATTCAGGGGAATCAACGGGACCCCATGGCTGCCATGGGGTGCAACGGGGGAGGTTTTTCATGTCAGTCGAACAGGTCAGTCCCAGTACCGGCATGCCGGTGGTCACCACACTGGCCGCCGCGGCCACGTACTACTCGGTCGCACCCGGAGTCCGTCTCAACGTCCGCAGCGGCCCCGGCACCGGCTACCCGATCGTCAGAACCCTTTCGGAAGGCGCCCGGGTAGCCATCCACTGCCAGACACCCGGCACCCGCGTCACGGGCCCGTACGGCACGACCACCATCTGGGACAACATCGCAAGCGGCCAGTACATCTCGGACGCCTACGTGAACACAGGCAGCGACGGCTACATCCGCCCCCGCTGCACCTGACCCGCACCGCACGGCCGCGGGCGGCCCGCCCCCACTGCGGGCCGCCCGCGGCATGTGGGACCACCGCGCACCCGCACCCGCACCCGCACCCGCGCACGGCGAGAAGGGGACGTGTCGGGGGGTGTCCGCCCGCAGCGGTTGGCGCGTCAACGGACAGCGAGTCGGTACGCAACCCCATCGCGCCGTTCCGAGGACGGACACCCTCCGACACGTCCCCGCCCCACAACCCGGCGCCAGGCGCCAGGCGTACACCACACCCGCACAGGCCGCCGCAGCCCCGCGCGATAATCAGCCCGTGAGCGCAGAAAACGGCACCCCGGCCCCCGGCCCGAGCCCCGAACCCATCCGCTTCTTCGGCACGACCTGGCTGAACCACGACAACGGCTACACTCCCCGCCGCATCGCCGTCGCCGTCGGCTCACTGGCCGCCGCAGCCGCAGCCTGCCTGGTCCTCCGCCTCGCCTACCAGGGCCTCCAGATCGCCGCGATCGGCAGCTTCGTCTCGCTCCTCATGATCGTGATGTTCGCGATCTGCAGCGCGATGGCCTTCCGCCACACCTGGGACGGCTTCACCCGCCGCCCCGACCCCGACCGCCAGGCATCCCTCCGCGGCCTCCTGACCATCGGCTTCGTCGGCTCCCTCCTCGCGTACTTCTTCCGCTCCCTCACCGAGGCGCCCGGCGAGAGGCTCCACCGCGAGGAGTACGAAGCAGCCCGCAAGCGACACGAGAAGAGCACGACCCGCCGCCCGGGGAAGAAGCGCCGCCGCGCATAGACCGCCGCCTCTCACCGAAATCTCACCGCAGGCGACCCCCACCCCCGGCCACCATGGCCGTATGCCCACACCTCCCTCCGCCCACCACACCACCGAACCCGCGCCCACCGAACCACCCACCACCGAACCCGCGCTCACCGAACCCGCGCCCACCCGAACCGCCCGAGCCCACTCCTTCAACACCGCCGCAGCCCAATACGCGGCCAACCGCCCCTCCTACCCCCCAGCCCTCTTCGACGCGATAGAAGACCTGGCCGGCCACCCCCTCCCCGGCTCCCGCGTCGCAGACATCGGCGCCGGCACCGGCATAGCGACCGCCCTCCTGGACGCCCGAGGCGCGGACGTCATCGCGGTGGAACCCGGCGACGGCATGGCAGCGCAATTCCGCCGCACCCTCCCCGCCATCCCGATCGTCCGCGGCACCGGCGACGACCTCCCCCTCGCCGACGCCTCCCTCGACTTCGTCACCTACGCCCAGGCCTGGCACTGGACCGACCCCGCCCGAGCCGTCCCGGAGGCCCTCCGCGTCCTGCGCCCCGGCGGCGCACTCGCCCTCTGGTGGAACACCGACGCCCTCGACGTCCCCTGGATCGCCGAGGCCGCCACCCGCACCGAGCGCCACTTCGGCATCGACGTCTCCGCCGAGAAACGGAACGTCAACGCCCGCGCCGCCGACCCCACCGGCCGCCTCGACTTCACCCGCCGCACGGTCCGCTGGAGCCGCCGCATCCCGGTCGACACCCACCTCGCCAACCTCGCCAGCCACTCGGTCTTCCTGGTCCACGACCAGGAACACACCGCGTCGTTCCTCGCCGCAGAACGCGAGCACCTGCTCAGGGCCTTCCCGGACGGTTCCGTCGAGGAGGTCTACGAGGTCGTCCTCCTGCTCGCCAGGACCCCAGCCTGACCCCTGCTTGACGCACCCCGCCGCCGGGAGCATTATTCATCACATGATGAATAACGCTCCCGGCTCACCACGCCCCGGCGCGAACACGAACCCAGACCCCACGGCCGTACACGCCGAGAACCTCACCGTCGCCCGCGGCCCCCGCACGGTCCTGCGAGCCCTCGGCTTCACCGTCCCCCGCGGCCAGATCACCGGCCTGCTAGGCCCCTCCGGCTGCGGCAAGTCGACCCTGATGCGCTCCATCGTCGGCACCCAGGCCAAGGTCACCGGCACCCTGGACGTCCTCGGCCGCCCCGCAGGCCACCCCACCCTGCGCACCCGCATCGGCTACGTCACCCAGGCCCCGTCCGTCTACGACGACCTGACCGTCCGCCAGAACCTCGACTACTTCGCCGCGATCCTCGACCCCGGCCGATCCGCCGCCGACCGCCGCCACGACAACGTCACCCGCGCCACAGCCGACGTCGACCTCACCACCCACGCCGACGTCCTGGCCGGCAACCTCTCCGGCGGCCAGCGCAGCCGCGTCTCCCTGGCCGTCGCCCTCCTCGGCACCCCCGAACTCCTGGTCCTCGACGAACCGACCGTCGGCCTCGACCCGGTCCTGCGCCGCGACCTCTGGAACCTCTTCCACGACATCGCGGCAAGCCGCGGCGCGACCCTCCTCGTCTCCTCCCACGTCATGGACGAGGCCGAGCGCTGCCACCGCCTCCTCCTCATGCGCGAGGGCGAACTCCTCGCCGACGACACCCCCGACGCCCTGCGCACCGCCACCGGCGCCGAGACGGTCGAGGAGGCCTTCCTGCACCTGGTGGACGAAGCGAAAGCGGCATCCCGCCCGAAGGAGACGACACGATGACCACTCCCCGCACCACAACCGTCACCCCCACCCCCACTCCACCGAACGCCCGACCGAAAGCCCTGAGCACGGCCCGCACCACCGCCACCACCACCCGCGTCCTGCGCCAGCTCACCCACGACCCGCGCACTATCGCGCTCCTGCTCCTCATCCCCTGCGTGATGCTGCTCCTGCTCCGCTACGTCTTCGACGGCGACCCGCGCACCTTCGACAGCATCGGCGCGTCCCTCCTCGGGATCTTCCCGCTGATCACGATGTTCCTGGTGACCTCCATCGCCACCCTGCGCGAACGCACCTCGGGCACCCTCGAACGCCTCCTCGCCATGCCCCTCGGCAAGGGCGACCTGATCGCCGGCTACGCCCTCGCCTTCGGCACCCTCGCGATCATCCAGTCCGCCCTGGCCACGGGCCTCGCGGTCTGGTTCCTCGGCCTCGACGTCACGGGCAGCCCCTGGCTCCTGCTCCTGGTGGCCCTCCTCGACGCCCTCCTCGGCACGGCCCTGGGCCTCTTCGTCTCGGCCTTCGCGGCCTCGGAATTCCAGGCGGTCCAGTTCATGCCGGCGGTGATCTTCCCCCAGCTCCTCCTCTGCGGCCTGTTCACCCCGCGCGACACCATGCACCCGGTCCTGGAGACCATCTCCGACGTCCTCCCCATGTCCTACGCCGTGGACGGCATGAACGAGGTCCTCCACCACACCGACATGACGGCCACCTTCGTACGCGACGCCCTGATCGTGGCGGGCTGCGCCCTCCTGGTCCTGGCCCTGGGCGCGGCGACGCTACGACGCAGGACGGCGTGAGCCGGGCCACCCGACATCCCGCCCACCGGACACGCGCGCCACCCCGCCCTCCCCGATGCGACGATGGACACCGGACGACGCACCCCCGGAGGCACCCCGCGCCATGACCCAGAAAGTCGCAGTCCTCGGCACCGGCAAGATCGGCGAAGCCCTGCTCAGCGGAATGATCCGCGCCGGCTGGAACCCGGCCGACCTCCTGGTCACCTCCCGCCGCCAGGAACGAGCCGAAGAACTCCGCAGCCGCTACGGCGTCACCCCGGTCACCAACCCGGAAGCCGCGAAGACCGCCGACACCCTGATCCTCACGGTCAAGCCGCAGGACATGGGCACGCTCCTCGACGAACTCGCCCCCCACGTCCCCGCCGACCGCCTGGTCATCAGCGGCGCCGCCGGCATCCCCACGGCGTACTTCGAGGAACGCCTCGCCGCCGGCACCCCGGTCGTCCGGGTCATGACGAACACCCCCGCCCTGGTCGACGAGGCGATGTCCGTCATCTCCGCCGGCACCCACGCCACCGCCGGCCACCTCGCCCACACCGAAGAGATCTTCGGCGCCGTCGGCAAGACGCTCCGCGTCCCCGAGTCCCAGCAGGACGCCTGCACCGCCCTCTCCGGCTCCGGCCCGGCCTACTTCTTCTACCTGGTCGAAGCCATGACCGACGCCGGCATCCTCCTCGGCCTGCCCCGCGACAAGGCCCACGACCTGATCGTCCAGTCAGCCATCGGCGCCGCCACGATGCTCCGCGACAGCGGCGAGCACCCGGTCAAGCTCCGCGAGAACGTCACGTCCCCCGCCGGCACGACGATCAACGCCATCCGCGAACTCGAGAACCACGGCGTACGAGCCGCCCTCATCGCCGCCCTCGAAGCCGCCCGCGACCGCAGCCGCGCCCTGGCCTCCGGCAACAACACCTGAGCGACCGGGGGCGGGCCGATCACCCGCCCCCGCCGCGCATCACACCGTCAGCACGGCACCGGCCTCAGCCACCTCCGACACGGCCGGCAGCAACCCGATCGCGCGATAGGCGGCATCCACAGTCGGCCGAGCCATCCCCCGCGCCCGCGCCGCCCCGTCCCTCAGCACGCGCTCCACATACCCGGGATCCGCACACAACTCCTTGTGCCGCTCCTGCACAGGCCGGAGCGCCTCGACCACAGCCTCGGCGGCGTCCTTCTTCAGAGCCCCGTACGACGCATACGCAGCGGCCAGCTCCTCAGGACTCCCACCCGAGCACGCGGCGAGAATCTCCAGCAGATTGGCGAGCCCCGGCCGGGCCTCCCGGTCGTAAAGGACCTCCCGCCCGCTGTCGGTCACCGCCCGCATGACCTTCTTCCGCACCACGTCCGGCTCGTCCAGCAGATAGACGATCCCCGGCCCGACGTCGTCGCTCTTGCCCATCTTGGACATCGGATCCTGCAGATTCATCACCCGGGCCGCGACCTCAGGACGCGTGGCCCGAGGCACCACGAACGTATGCCCGTACCGCTGGTTGAACCGCGCGGCGATATCCCGCGCGAGCTCCACATGCTGTCGCTGATCGTCCCCGACCGGCACCTCATCGGCCCCGTAGGCCAGGATGTCCGCCGCCATCAGCACCGGGTAGGTCAGCAGGGACAGCCGCACACTCCCACCTCGCCGCTGCTCCCGCGCGGCCTTCTCCTTGTACTGGATCATCCGCCGCATCTCACCGTCGGTGGCCACACACTCCAGCACGTACGAAAGCCGGGCGTGCTCGTCCACATGGCTCTGCACGAACACCGTGCACCCTTCCGGATCCAGCCCGGACGCCAGCAGCAACGTCGCCGCCTGCCGGCTCAGCCGGCGTACCCGCGCCGGATCGTGCTCCACGGTCAACGCATGCAGATCGACGACGCAGAACGAGGCATCGGCCTCGTGCTGGTCGACGGCAGCCCACCGCCGCATGGCTCCCAGGTAGTTCCCCAGCGTCAGATGCCCCGTCGGCTTGACCCCGCTGAAGACCCGTGTCATCTCTCCTCCACCTCCTGGCCAGGACCGCCGCCCCGGGCGGCCGTCCCTCGGTGGTTCCGGAGGGAGAAACAAGAACGGCCGCCGAAGCGGCGGCCGTTGAATGCATACGTGAGAACGGCCGCCGTCAGGCGGCCCACCACAGCTGGGTACACGTACGCGTCGTCATGCACGCCAGACTACGCCCCGAGAATGCCGTCCGCCCTTGAGTTGACACGCCCGGACCCCGTCCGTAGTGTTCTCCGAGTTGCCCGACGTGAGCGCCGACCCCGGTCGGTCCCCGGGCAGCCAATCCGCAGGTACCAGCCACTACTCGACGCAGTAGCTCTGTTGTCGTTTCATTGGCATGCGTATTTACGGAATGAGGAATCCCCGTTCGAAAGGACGCGGCCCCCGATTCGCTCGGGAGCCGGGGAATCCGCTAAAGTCTCACTCGTCGGAACGGCCCAACAGCCGCAAAGACAAACCCCCACTGACTGGGGATCAGGCCCGAAAGGATCTGATAGAGTCGGAACCGCCGGAAAGGGAAACGCGGAAGCGGGAACCTGGAAAGCACCGAGGAAATCGGATCGGAAAGATCTGATAGAGTCGGAAACGCAAGACCGAAGGGAAGCGCCCGGAGGAAAGCCCGAGAGGGTGAGTACAAAGGAAGCGACCGTTCCTTGAGAACTCAACAGCGTGCCAAAAGTCAACGCCAGATATGTTGATACCCCGTCTCCGGCCATCAGGCTGGGACGAGGTTCCTTTGAAAAAACACAGCGAGGACGCTGTGAACGGTCGGGCCTATTCCGCCTGACTGTTCCGCTCTCGTGGTGTCGACCGGATTACCGGTACACATTCACGGAGAGTTTGATCCTGGCTCAGGACGAACGCTGGCGGCGTGCTTAACACATGCAAGTCGAACGATGAACCACTTCGGTGGGGATTAGTGGCGAACGGGTGAGTAACACGTGGGCAATCTGCCCTGCACTCTGGGACAAGCCCTGGAAACGGGGTCTAATACCGGATATTGACCATCGCAGGCATCTGTGGTGGTGGAAAGCTCCGGCGGTGCAGGATGAGCCCGCGGCCTATCAGCTAGTTGGTGAGGTAATGGCTCACCAAGGCGACGACGGGTAGCCGGCCTGAGAGGGCGACCGGCCACACTGGGACTGAGACACGGCCCAGACTCCTACGGGAGGCAGCAGTGGGGAATATTGCACAATGGGCGAAAGCCTGATGCAGCGACGCCGCGTGAGGGATGACGGCCTTCGGGTTGTAAACCTCTTTCAGCAGGGAAGAAGCGAAAGTGACGGTACCTGCAGAAGAAGCGCCGGCTAACTACGTGCCAGCAGCCGCGGTAATACGTAGGGCGCGAGCGTTGTCCGGAATTATTGGGCGTAAAGAGCTCGTAGGCGGCTTGTCACGTCGGTTGTGAAAGCCCGGGGCTTAACCCCGGGTCTGCAGTCGATACGGGCAGGCTAGAGTTCGGTAGGGGAGATCGGAATTCCTGGTGTAGCGGTGAAATGCGCAGATATCAGGAGGAACACCGGTGGCGAAGGCGGATCTCTGGGCCGATACTGACGCTGAGGAGCGAAAGCGTGGGGAGCGAACAGGATTAGATACCCTGGTAGTCCACGCCGTAAACGGTGGGCACTAGGTGTGGGCAACATTCCACGTTGTCCGTGCCGCAGCTAACGCATTAAGTGCCCCGCCTGGGGAGTACGGCCGCAAGGCTAAAACTCAAAGGAATTGACGGGGGCCCGCACAAGCGGCGGAGCATGTGGCTTAATTCGACGCAACGCGAAGAACCTTACCAAGGCTTGACATACACCGGAAACGTCTGGAGACAGGCGCCCCCTTGTGGTCGGTGTACAGGTGGTGCATGGCTGTCGTCAGCTCGTGTCGTGAGATGTTGGGTTAAGTCCCGCAACGAGCGCAACCCTTGTCCCGTGTTGCCAGCAGGCCCTTGTGGTGCTGGGGACTCACGGGAGACCGCCGGGGTCAACTCGGAGGAAGGTGGGGACGACGTCAAGTCATCATGCCCCTTATGTCTTGGGCTGCACACGTGCTACAATGGCCGGTACAATGAGCTGCGATACCGCGAGGTGGAGCGAATCTCAAAAAGCCGGTCTCAGTTCGGATTGGGGTCTGCAACTCGACCCCATGAAGTCGGAGTCGCTAGTAATCGCAGATCAGCATTGCTGCGGTGAATACGTTCCCGGGCCTTGTACACACCGCCCGTCACGTCACGAAAGTCGGTAACACCCGAAGCCGGTGGCCCAACCCCTTGTGGGAGGGAGCTGTCGAAGGTGGGACTGGCGATTGGGACGAAGTCGTAACAAGGTAGCCGTACCGGAAGGTGCGGCTGGATCACCTCCTTTCTAAGGAGCACTTCTTACCGATCCCTTCGGGGTGAGGTCAGAGGCCAGTACATCAGCGAATGTCTGATGCTGGTTGCTCATGGGTGGAACGTTGACTATTCGGCCAGACCTCGGGTCGGAGGCTGCTAGTACTGCTCGTAAGAGCGTGGAACGCATGATCTCCGGGCGGGATGTGGCCGGGCACGCTGTTGGGTGTCTGAGGGAACGAAATTTCCTCAGTCGCCGGCCCCAGTAAACTCGCTGGTTTTCCAGTGGGGTGATGGGTGGCTGGTCGTTGTTTGAGAACTGCACAGTGGACGCGAGCATCTGTGGCCAAGTTTTTAAGGGCGCACGGTGGATGCCTTGGCACCAGGAACCGATGAAGGACGTGGGAGGCCACGATAGTCCCCGGGGAGTCGTCAACCAGGCTTTGATCCGGGGGTTTCCGAATGGGGAAACCCGGCAGTCGTCATGGGCTGTCACCCTTGCCTGAACACATAGGGCAAGTGGAGGGAACGCGGGGAAGTGAAACATCTCAGTACCCGCAGGAAGAGAAAACAACCGTGATTCCGGGAGTAGTGGCGAGCGAAACCGGATGAGGCCAAACCGTATGCGTGTGAGACCCGGCAGGGGTTGCGTATACGGGGTTGTGGGATCTCTCTTTTACGGTCTGCCGGCCGTGAGACGAGTCAGAAACCGTTGATGTAGGCGAAGGACATGCGAAAGGTCCGGCGTAGAGGGTAAGACCCCCGTAGTCGAAACATCAGCGGCTCGTTTGAGAGACACCCAAGTAGCACGGGGCCCGAGAAATCCCGTGTGAATCTGGCGGGACCACCCGCTAAGCCTAAATATTCCCTGGTGACCGATAGCGGATAGTACCGTGAGGGAATGGTGAAAAGTACCGCGGGAGCGGAGTGAAATAGTACCTGAAACCGTGTGCCTACAAGCCGTGGGAGCGTCGCGCATTGAGTTTACTCAATGCGTCGTGACTGCGTGCCTTTTGAAGAATGAGCCTGCGAGTTTGCGGTGTGTTGCGAGGTTAACCCGAGTGGGGAAGCCGTAGCGAAAGCGAGTCCGAATAGGGCGATGGAGTAGCACGCTCAAGACCCGAAGCGGAGTGATCTAGCCATGGGCAGGTTGAAGCGGAGGTAAGACTTCGTGGAGGACCGAACCCACCAGGGTTGAAAACCTGGGGGATGACCTGTGGTTAGGGGTGAAAGGCCAATCAAACTCCGTGATAGCTGGTTCTCCCCGAAATGCATTTAGGTGCAGCGTCGTGTGTTTCTTGCCGGAGGTAGAGCACTGGATAGGCGATGGGCCCTACCGGGTTACTGACCTTAGCCAAACTCCGAATGCCGGTAAGTGAGAGCGCGGCAGTGAGACTGTGGGGGATAAGCTCCATGGTCGAGAGGGAAACAGCCCAGAGCATCGACTAAGGCCCCTAAGCGTACGCTAAGTGGGAAAGGATGTGGAGTCGCAGAGACAACCAGGAGGTTGGCTTAGAAGCAGCCACCCTTGAAAGAGTGCGTAATAGCTCACTGGTCTAGTGATTCCGCGCCGACAATGTAGCGGGGCTCAAGCGTACCGCCGAAGTCGTGTCATTGCGATATATACCCCCAACGGGGATCGTGATGGGTAGGGGAGCGTCGTGTGCCGGGTGAAGCAGCCGCGGAAGCGAGTTGTGGACGGTTCACGAGTGAGAATGCAGGCATGAGTAGCGATACAAACGTGAGAAACGTTTGCGCCGATTGACTAAGGGTTCCTGGGTCAAGCTGATCTGCCCAGGGTAAGTCGGGACCTAAGGCGAGGCCGACAGGCGTAGTCGATGGATAACCGGTTGATATTCCGGTACCCGCTGTGAAGCGTCAAACATCGAGCATCGTGATGCTAAGGCCGTGAAGCCGTTCCGGACCCTTCGGGGAAAGGAAAGTGGTGGAGCCGCCGAACCAAGCGGTTAGTAGGTGAGTGATGGGGTGACGCAGGAAGGTAGTCCATCCCGGGCGGTGGTTGTCCCGGGGTAAGGGTGTAGCCCGTCATCTAGGTAAATCCGGATGACATGAGGGTGAGACCTGATGCCGAGCCGATTGTGGTGAAGTGGATGATCCTATGCTGTCGAGAAAAGCCTCTAGCGAGTTTCATGGCGGCCCGTACCCTAAACCGACTCAGGTGGTCAGGTAGAGAATACCGAGGCGTTCGGGTGAACTATGGTTAAGGAACTCGGCAAAATGCCCCCGTAACTTCGGGAGAAGGGGGGCCACACCTGGTGAGAACACTTGCTGTTCGAGCTGGGGGTGGCCGCAGAGACCAGCGAGAAGCGACTGTTTACTAAAAACACAGGTCCGTGCGAAGCCGTAAGGCGATGTATACGGACTGACGCCTGCCCGGTGCTGGAACGTTAAGGGGACCGGTTAGTCACTCTTCGGGGTGGCGAAGCTGAGAACTTAAGCGCCAGTAAACGGCGGTGGTAACTATAACCATCCTAAGGTAGCGAAATTCCTTGTCGGGTAAGTTCCGACCTGCACGAATGGCGTAACGACTTCTCGACTGTCTCAACCATAGGCCCGGTGAAATTGCACTACGAGTAAAGATGCTCGTTTCGCGCAGCAGGACGGAAAGACCCCGGGACCTTTACTACAGTTTGATATTGGTGTTCGGTTCGGCTTGTGTAGGATAGCTGGGAGACTTTGAAACTCGCACGCCAGTGTGGGTGGAGTCGTCGTTGAAATACCAGTCTGGTCGTGCTGGATGTCTAACCTGGGTCCGTGATCCGGATCAGGGACAGTGTCTGATGGGTAGTTTAACTGGGGCGGTTGCCTCCTAAAGAGTAACGGAGGCGCCCAAAGGTTCCCTCAGCCTGGTTGGCAATCAGGTGTTGAGTGTAAGTGCACAAGGGAGCTTGACTGTGAGACCGACGGGTCGAGCAGGGACGAAAGTCGGGACTAGTGATCCGGCGGTGGCTTGTGGAAGCGCCGTCGCTCAACGGATAAAAGGTACCCCGGGGATAACAGGCTGATCTTCCCCAAGAGTCCATATCGACGGGATGGTTTGGCACCTCGATGTCGGCTCGTCGCATCCTGGGGCTGGAGTCGGTCCCAAGGGTTGGGCTGTTCGCCCATTAAAGCGGTACGCGAGCTGGGTTTAGAACGTCGTGAGACAGTTCGGTCCCTATCCGCTGTGCGCGTAGGAATATTGAGAAGGGCTGTCCCTAGTACGAGAGGACCGGGACGGACGAACCTCTGGTGTGCCAGTTGTTCTGCCAAGGGCATGGCTGGTTGGCTACGTTCGGGAGGGATAACCGCTGAAAGCATCTAAGCGGGAAGCCTGCTTCGAGATGAGTATTCCCACCTCCTTGAGAGGGTAAGGCTCCCAGTAGACGACTGGGTTGATAGGCCGGATATGGAAGCACGGTAACGTGTGGAGTTGACCGGTACTAATAGGCCGAGGGCTTGTCCTCAGTTGCTCGCGTCCACTGTGTTGGTTCTGAAACCACGAACAGCCCCATGCCAGGTCACGGTATGGTGCGGCAGTTTACAGTTTCATAGTGTTTCGGTGGTTATAGCGTTAGGGAAACGCCCGGTTACATTCCGAACCCGGAAGCTAAGCCTTACAGCGCCGATGGTACTGCAGGGGGGACCCTGTGGGAGAGTAGGACGCCGCCGAACAATTATTCAAAGAAATCCCCGTGCCATTCGGCACGGGGATTTTTGCGTTTAGGGTCATGACATGAACTACGATCTCGTCATCTTCGACAACGACGGTGTGCTCGTCGACAGTGAGCCCATCTCCAACCGGCTGCTGGCCGCATATCTCACCGAGCTCGGGCACCCGACCTCGTACGAGGAGTCCATACGGGACTACATGGGGTCGGCGATGCACCGGATTCATGAGCTGGTTCTCGAGCGGACGGGACGACGGTTGCCGGAGAGCTTCGACGATGTCTTTCACGCGCGGGTGTTCGCGGCGTTCGAGCAGGAGCTCGTGGCTGTGGCCGGGGTCTCCGGCGTCCTGGAGAAGCTCGCCGCGGACGGGGTGCCGTACTGCGTGGCCTCGTCCGGGAGTCATGAGCGGATTCGGGTGGGACATCGGACGACCGGGCTCGATCGGTGGTTCGACGAGGGGCGGATCTTCAGCTCGCAGGACGTCGGGCGGGGGAAGCCGGCACCCGATCTGTTCCTGTATGCCGCCGAGCGGATGGGGGTCGCGCCCGGGCGGTGTGTCGTCGTCGAGGACAGCCCGCTGGGGGTGCAGGCGGCGGTCGCGGCCGGGATGGACGTGTACGGGTTCACCGCCATGACACCGGCGGAGAAGCTCGCCGACGCCACTCGGCTCTTCTCCGATATGGGGGAGCTGTTCGATCTGCTGGTCTGAGCCCGTGAAAGATGAGGCAAATTCATCTTTGGCTGGATCTACCCACGGGTAAGCCGGGGCCCTACGCTCGCCGTCATGACTGATGTGCTGCGGCGCGGCAGGGGCTCTTTGACGTTCAGCTTCTTGGTGCAGGGGGTCGCCTTCGCTCTGCTCGTGACGCGGATCCCGGCCATCCAGGACCGGTACGGGGTATCCGACGCGCTGCTGCCCGCTTTTCTGGCCGCCGTGCCGGTTCTCGCCGGGGTCGGGAGCGTCAGCACCGAGCGGCTGGTGAAGCGGGTGCCGCCGAGCCGGCTGCTGCGGTGGTCCCAGCCCGTGGTGCTGCTGGCGCTGCTCGGAGTCGGGGCCGGTGAGCGGATGGTGGAGCTGGGGGTCGCGCTCGCGGCGTTCGGGCTCGCCGTCGGGGTGCTGGACGCGTCGATGAACATGCTCGGGGTGAGCCTGCAGCGGTCGTACGGGCGCAGCATCATGCTCAGTTTTCACGCGGCCTACAGCCTGGGCGGGATCGTCGGGGCGTCGCTGGCGTGGGTGGGGGCGCACTGGGATCTGGCGTTGTGGATGTCGTATCTGCCGGTCGTGCTGGTGCTGTTGCCGGCTGTGCTGGTGGGGAGCCGGTGGTATGTCGACGGCGGCGACGCGGGGCCGGTGGCGGAGTACGGGGTGGAGGAGAAGGCGGGCGAGGGGCAGGCCCTCGCGTTCAAGTTGCTTTTGCCGCTGTGTCTGGTGATGACCGTCGCGTACATCGGGGACTCGACGGTCTCCAACTGGAGCGCGAAGTATCTGCAGGACGTGCTGGGGAGCTCGGAGCAGATGGCGACGGTGCCGTACAACGTGTACATGATCACCACGCTGGTGGGGCGGGCGTTGGGGGACCTCGGGGTGCGGCGGTTCGGGGCGGTCGCGGTCGTGAGGGCCGGGGCGCTGGTCGCGGCGGGTGGGTTCGCCGTGGTGGCGGGGGCGCCCGGGGCGTGGGTCGGGATGCTGGGGTTCACGCTGCTGGGGCTGGGGTTGTGTGTGCTGGTGCCGCAGACGTTCGCGGCGGCCGGCAGGTTGTTCCCGGGGGCTTCGGATGCGGCCGTGGCGAGGCTGAATGTCTTCAACTATGTGGGGTTCTTGATCGGTTCGCCGTTGGTGGGCGCGCTCGGGGATCTGTGGAGCTACCGCGGGGCCATGCTCGTGCCGATGGTGTTGGTGCTGGTGACGCTGGTGTACGCCCGTTCGTTCGCTGCTCAACCGGACCGATACGGTGGCGGGCATGAGCGGCCGCACACAGCTGATGTGGGACGAGGCAGTAACGGGCTATGACTTCGGTCCCGGGCATCCGATGGACCCGGTCCGGCTCGCGCTGACCCGGAGACTGGTCGACGCCTTCGGGCTGGACCGTGAGGTGGAGGTGGTCGCCGCGAAGGCGGCCGGGGAGTCGACGCTGCGGCTCGTCCACCGGGAGGACTACATCGGGGCGGTGAAGGCCGCGTCGGCGGAGCCCGGGGCGGCGGACCAGTCGTACGGACTCGGGACGATGGACGACCCGGCCTTCGCGGGGATGCACGAGGTGTCGTCGCTGATCGCCGGGCAGTCGGTGGGGGCGGCGGAGGCCGTGTGGCGTGGAGAGGCGCCGCACGCGGTGAACTTCGCGGGCGGGCTGCATCACGCGATGCCGGGCGGTGCGTCCGGGTTCTGCATCTACAACGACGCGTCGCTGGCGATCGCCCGGTTGCTGGAGCTCGGGGCCGAGCGGGTCGCCTATGTCGACGTCGACGTGCATCACGGGGATGGAGTGCAGGCGGCGTTCTGGGAGGACCCGCGGGTGCTGACGATCTCGCTGCACGAGCATCCCCGGACGCTGTTCCCGCAGACCGGGTGGCCGGAGGAGACGGGGGCGGACTCCGCGGAGGGCTCGGCGGTGAACGTGGCGCTGCCGGCCGGGACCGGGGACGCCGGATGGCTGCGGGCGTTCCATTCGGTGGTGCCGGAGCTGATCGCCGACTTCCGGCCGCAGGTGCTGGTGACGCAGCACGGTGCCGACACGCATTTCGAGGATCCGCTCGCGCATCTGGCCGTGTCGCTGGACGCGCAGCGGGCGGTGCAGGTGGCCTGTCACGACCTGGCGCACGAGCACGCCGACGGGCGGTGGGTGGCGCTGGGCGGGGGCGGCTACGCGGTGGTGGACGTCGTACCGAGGTCGTGGACGCACCTGGTCGCGATCGCGGCGCACCGGGAGGTGGAGCCCGAGGCGGTGATCCCCGAGGGGTGGCGGCAGGAAGTGTTCGCGCGGACGCGGCAGTTGGCTCCGGCGCGGATGACGGACGGGCGCTGGCCCGTGGAGTGGACCGGCTGGGAGGTGGGGTACGACCCGGCGGACCGGCTGGACCAGGCGGTGCTGGCGGCTCGGCGGGCGGTGTTCCCGCTGCGGGGGCTGTTGCCGTAGGGCCTGGGGTGCCTGCCTGGGTGGCAGGCACCCCAGGCCGCTGCTCAGCCGCAGTGGCCCGAGTCGGCGCCGGTCGCGCTGCCGATGGCGCCGGACCAGTTGACGCAGTAGCCGCCCGCGCCGAGGTAGACCGGGCCGGCGTAGGACGTGTAATAGCCCGTGTCGGAGACGATCGGGTTGTGCTCCTCGGGGATCTCGAGGGTGACGGACATGTAGATCTTCGCGCCGGCCTTGTTGCGGATGGTCACCGCACAGTTCTGGCCCTTCGCCTCGTTCCAGGTGAGGTAGACGGTGCCGACGGTGCCGACCGGCGTGGAGTCGATCACTTTGAAGCCGGAGCCGCAGACGCCGTTGTACGCCGCCTTGGCCGCCTTGGAAGCGGTCGGTACCGCCGCGGATGCCGGGGCCGTTGCCGCGAGGGTGGCGCCCAGGGTCACGGTGGCGAGTGCCGCGGCGGTGGCCGTGGTGCGACGGGACAGCTTCATGGTGGTTCCCCCTGTGATGTGGTCGAAGTGTCCGGCTCCCCGTGCGCCGGTCGATCGGCGCTCGCCGTACACAAGGGGTGAGACCAGGGAACCCGGCCAGGGGTTGTGGGGTGTTTTGTCGCTGTTCTGTCACTGGTGTCACGGTCCGTGTTACGCCGACCGTGCGGTGTTTCGGTGTTCCCGGGGCGGTTCGGGGGTTCTGTGCTTCACCATCACTGTGGTGCTGACCAACGCGGCTCTTCGCGCGCATCTGCTGGCCGCCCGGCTTGCCGGGACCGTGGCGACTTCGCGGGAGGAGAGTCTGCGGAGCTATCGGCTCTTCGCGGCGCGTGACCCTCGCGTGCTGATCGGGCTCGATCCTGAAGGGGCCTGGAGTCAGAGGGAATTGCTCGAGCTGATGGCGGACCGGTGCGGGGTTTCGGCCGATTCTCGGCGGACTTCCGGCCAGGACGTGATCGATCCGCAGCGGACCGTGGCCGCGCTGGACGCCTTCGCGGAACGTCTCGCCGATGTCGCCCAGCGGGGTGCTCCGGTGCTTCTCGGTACCGGGCACCCGCACCGGCTGCTCGGTTTCTACGCCGCTCTGGCAGACGCGCTGTCGGCGGCGGGGTGTGCGGTTCTCACCCCCGCGCAGGGTCGCTGTGTCGACATAACGACCCGGTTCGGCCTACGTACGTACAACCTCGACTACGTACGAGGAGTCGCGTTGGTGCGGGCGCCCGGGGTGGAACGCCCCGGTTGTGAGCCCGGCGCACATACGCACTCACCTCTCCCGGTTCGTACCGCGCTGGCCGCCGCGGCGGAGGCCGGCGGGCCCCTTCCCGAGCTGGTGATCGGGGACCACGGGTGGGTCTGCGGAGCAGGTCAGCTGGGGTTCGAGGCCATCGGGCCGGCCGATACGGACGACCCCGCCCCGTTCGTCGGGCAGGCGGAGGGGTCCGTGTCCGTCGTCGTTCCACTTGATGACGGCGTGCGATCTGATTACTACCTGCCGCTTACCCGCTACGTACTCAATCGGGCGTGTCTGTCACAGTAGGCCGTTGATGGGTGCACCTCTTCCCCACTCGCATCACAGGCCCCTACATTGGGGAGTGAGCACGCAGCGACGAAGAGTCACCGGAAGGGGAAGCCGGTGGCCGTCGAGTGCGGAAGGTTCAGGTGTGTCATGGCTGCAGCTGGCGAGAGGCCTCTGAACGAGGTTCAGTTCCTTACCGTGGCGGAAGTCGCCTCGGTGATGCGAGTGTCGAAGATGACCGTGTACCGGCTGGTGCACAGCGGTCATCTGCCCGCGATCCGTGTGGGGCGGTCTTTCCGCGTCCCGGAGCAAGCGGTTCACGAGTACCTTCGCGAGAGTTATGTGGGGGTGGAAACCGCCTGACGGCTGGGGCGGGGTGGTCCCTCACAGGGCACTCGGGATCACCCTGGCCTCCTCGATTACGACCTCAGCGCTCGGACGGGTAGGCTAGCCCCTCGTAGGTCGTATGGGCCCATGGCGCCCAACGCCGAGTGATGAGAAGTGAGCGAGGGTAGTCGTGGGCTCTGTTATCAAGAAGCGGCGCAAGCGGATGGCCAAGAAGAAGCACCGCAAGCTGCTCAAGCGCACGCGCGTTCAGCGTCGCAACAAGAAGTAAGTTCGCGACGCGGACGCCGCGAGAGCGTCGTTGTGGCCCCCCACCCACTGGTGGGGGGCCACACGTGTATCGCCATGTACGTCCGGCCGCTGCCCGTCACTTCGCGCATCGGGCGGTCATCACAGCGCAACACCGAACCGCTAAGTTGGCCCCACGGGGGAACGCGGCGGGGACCAGAGGTTGTGGAAGGAAGGCGCTGATCTTGGGCAAGGTCGTGCTTGTGACCGGAGTGGCCCGCCAGCTGGGGGGCCGGTTCGTGAGGCGGATCCAGCGGGACCCCGAGGTGGACCGGGTGATCGCCGTGGACGCGGTGCCGCCCGAGCACCATCTGGGCGGCGCGGACTTCATCCAGGCCGACATCCGGCAGCCCACGATCGCGCGGGTGCTCGCCGAGACGGCCGCCGACACGATCGTCCACCTGGACGTGACGGGCACGCCGCTGGGCAGCGGCAACCGGGCTTCCCTGAAGGAGACCAACGTCATCGGCACCATGCAGCTGCTCGGTGCCTGCCAGAAGTCCCCGGCCGTGCAGCGGCTCGTCGTGAAGTCCAGCACCAACGTCTACGGCTCCGCGCCCCGCGACCCGGCCGTCTTCACCGAGACGACCCCGCCCAAGTCCCTGCCCAGCGGCGGCTTCGCCAAGGACACGGTGGAGGTCGAGGGCTACGTCCGCGGCTTCGCGCGCCGCCGGCCCGATGTGGCCGTGTGCGTGCCGCGGTTCGCCAACATCCTGGGCCCGACCGCGGACACCCCGCTCGCCTCGTACTTCGCGCTGCCGGTCCTGCCGACCGTGTTCGGCTACGACCCCAGGCTGCAGTTCGTGCACGAGGACGATGTGATCGAGGTGCTGCGGATCGCCTCCCACCAGCCCAGGCGGGGCACGCTCAACAGCGGCACCTTCAACATCGCCGGCGACGGCGTCCTGCTGCTCTCCCAGTGCTCCCGGCGCCTCGGGCGCCCCACCGCGCCTCTGCCTCTCCCGGCGGTCACCTGGGCGGGCTCGCTGGTGCGTACGCTGGGGATGACGGACTTCTCGCCCGAGCAGATCCGGCTGCTCACCCACGGCCGGGTCGTGGCCACGGGCCAGATGCGCGAAACGCTGGGATTCCAGCCCAAGTACACGACCGCGGAAACGTTCGCGGACTTCGCCCGCAGCCAAGGACCCGGACTTCTTCCGCCGGAGGCCCTTGCGGGGGCCGTCGACCGGATCGCCGCGCTGCCCCTCGCGGGCGACGGCCACCCCCCGACGCAGAGCGCCAACTGAGGAGCGCATCAACGATGGCGGATGCCAAGGTCATTCCGTTCGACGACGACCGGTCCCGCGGAAGCGCCGTGCAGCGCCCCCAGCGACGCCGGAGCGGGGGAAACCGCCGCTCGGGCACGGAGTCGGCGCCGGTTCGTGAGATGCAGCCCCTGCCCACCAGGGCTGTTCCGCAGGATGATGTTCCTGTGACTTCTGAGGAGCAGCCGCCGGAGCGGTCCCAGGACGGCGACGGCGGTCTGGAACGGCGGATCGCGGGCGGGCTCGCGTTCCTGCGCCGGCGCCTCACCGGGGACTACGAGGTCGACGACTTCGGCTACGACGAGGAGCTCACCGACCAGGTCCTGATGTCCCTGCTGCGCCCGCTGTACGACAAGTACTTCCGGGTCGAGGTGAAGGGCATCGAGAACATCCCGTCCGAGGGCGGCGCCCTGATCGTCGCCAACCACTCCGGCACGCTGCCGATGGACGGCCTGATGATGCAGGTCGCCGTGCACGACAACCACCCGGCGGGACGGCATCTGCGCCTGCTCGCCGCCGACCTGGTGTTCATGCTGCCGGTGGTCAATGAACTGGCCCGCAAGCTCGGCCACACCCTGGCCTGTGCCGAGGACGCGGCACGGCTGCTGGAGCAGGGCGAACTGGTCGGGGTGATGCCGGAGGGCTTCAAGGGCCTGGGCAAGCCCTTCGCGGACCGGTACAAGCTCCAGCGCTTCGGCCGCGGGGGCTTCGTCTCGACGGCTCTGCGCGCCGGGACGCCGATCGTCCCCTGCTCGATCGTCGGGGCCGAGGAGATCTACCCGATGATCGGCAACGCCAAGACGGTCGCCCGTCTGCTGGGCTTTCCGTACTTCCCGGTCACGCCCACGTTCCCCTGGCTCGGACCGCTCGGCGCGATTCCGCTGCCGACCAAGTGGACGATCCAGTTCGGCGAGCCGATCCCCACGGACGGCTATCCGCCGGAGGCGGCCGAAGACCCGATGCTGATGTTCAACCTGACCGATCAGGTCAGGGAACAGATCCAGCACACGCTGTACAAGCTGCTGGTGCAGCGGCGGTCGGTCTTCTTCTGATGCTTCGCCTACGACGCTGGGCGCCCCGTACAGGGGCGCCCAGCGCCGACTAGTGCGCGTCCTCGCCCTCGATGCCCAGACCGGGCAGCAGGCCGGGCAGGAGCGGCGGGAGCGTCACGTCCGGCTTGGGGACGGGTGCGCTGCCGTCGGCCGACGGTGAGGTGCTCGCCTCGCTGTCCTTCGGCGGGTCGAGCAGGCCGCCGGTGTTGCCGCCGAGCAGGCCGTCGCTGTCGCTCCCGGAGCCGGCCGAGCGGCTGGGGCTGCCGCTGCCGGTGCTGCCCTTGTCCGTGCGCCCGCCGCCGCTCTTGCCGGGCTGTGCCGACCGGTCGGTGGCGGAGGAGCCGGTGGAGGCCGACTCGGAGGCGCCCTGGCGCCTGCCTTCGCCGCCGTTGCCGGCGGGGGGCTCGGGGAGCAGGGAGCGCAGCGGGGCGACGTCCTCCTCTATGGCGTCGAACACCGACGACACTTGCTCACTGACGTCCCCGAGCTGGACGGGGAGCCTCTCGCGCAGTTCGCCCCAGGCCTCGCGGTGGGAGCGGGAGAACGCGGACAGGGCCTGGATGGGGCCCAGGGAGTCCGGGTCGTGCTCGTACGCCTCGCTCAGCAGCCGGTGGCCTTCCGACGCGTCGTGCCGCATGCCGGACAGGGCGCGTCGGATCTCGCCGAGGGACTCGTGGTCCAGGGGGCCGCTGCGGCCGCGCTCCATCAGGCGGCGGGCTTCGCTGAGCCGGGTGGAGGCGTGGTCGAGGTAGACCCGGCCGCGCTCGTCGGCGCTGTCGGCGAGTCCGAGTTTCACGTCCTCGATGCCGCGCTTGAGGCCATAGAGCGAGTCACCGGGCAGGGCGTCGGAGCTGGCGGCGGAGACTCCGCCGAAGGCGCTCGCGGCCACGCCGACACTGAGTCCGCCCGCGGTGAGGCCTTTGGCGAGCCGGGAACGCGGCCGGAACTTCTTCAGTGATGCGGCGCGGTGGGCGCCACGGGAGCGCTGTCCGGGGACCGCTCGGTCTGTCGCCCCGCCTCCCGCGGTGCCCTCCTGGAGCATGGCCTCGAAGGCAGCCACCAGCTGGGCCCGCTGGACGACCTTGACCTCCGGGTCGAGCTCCGGCTTGGGCAGCGCGTCGAGACCGGAGGCCAGCGCCGTCAGGCGTGCCGGTTCGGTCTGTTCCGCGGGTGCCGGGGCTGGTGCCGAACCTTCGGACTGTTCGGCCGCCGTGCCCTGCTCGGACTGCTCCTCCAGGGCCTGGGCGAAGGCGTTCGCCCGCCGGTGCGACGATACGTTCGCGATCACTGGCGGCACCTCCTCTCGTCATGACGGTCGACTCCCCAGGGGGTCCTGAGGGTTGCACACCCTGACCACAACCACACGATCGAGTGATCGGGGTCGGCCAGGGGGTGACCACAGGGAGCCTGCATCCCTCACAACGAGCGGCGCGGCACTTGGGTTACGGACTCCGGCTGATCGGATGCCGAAGCCAACGGGCTGTCACGGAACGTGAGTTGAGTGTCGCCGAGCGTGCGGCCGGTCAGCGGGCGTCTTCCGGGAGGAGCCGGGCGAGCGTGCGGACGGCCCGGTACTGGAGGGTCTTGATGGCGCCCTCGTTCTTGCCCATCACGCGGGCGGTCTCGGCGACGGAGAGGCCCTGGAGGAAACGGAGTGTCACGCACTCCTGCTGCTGGGGGTTGAGCCGCCGTACGGCGTCGAGCAGGGCGGCGTTGGAGAGGGACTCCAGGACGGAGTCCTCGGGGGAGCGCTCGACCTCGTTGGCGTCGAGCATCTCGCCGGTGGTGACCTCGAGGCGGAAGCGGCTGGACTTGAAGTGGTCCGCGACGAGGTTACGGGCGATGGTGACCAGCCAGGCGCCGAAGTCACGGCCCTGCCAGGTGAACGTGCCGATGCGGCGCAGGGCTCGCAGAAAGGTCTCGCTGGTGAGGTCCTCGGCTGTCGCCTTTCCTCCGACCCGGTAGTAGATGTACCGGTACACGGTGTCGCTGTACTGGTCGTAGAGACGGCCGAAGGCGTCGGCCTCGCCGGCCTGGGCGCGCTCCACCAGGTCCATCATGCGGGCGCTGTCGCTGTCCGCCGCGGGCCGTCGGGCGGTGGTCCCGCCGGACGGGCGCCCTCGTCTGCCGACCGCGGCGCTGCCGTCGGCCAGTGCATAGCAAGGGCCTACGGGCGCGGCGGTGGCGAATGCGGGGACGGCGTACGCGGTGGGGACGAAGCCGCGCAACAGGTCGAGGACCGTTGCGCGCAGCGTAGCCAGGCCCGAGGCGTCAACCCCGACGTGTGGGTACACGGGACTCCCAGAGGCAGAGCTTCCATCACGTGCAGTGCGGGACCTTTCACCCGTCGTAGCGACGGAGGGGTACCGGATTGCGTCTGAGGAGAATAACGCTTCGTACAGGCTCTGCTACACCGAGTTGCTCAAATCATCGATTACGTCGCTTCCGTAACCGATTGACGCCGGATCAAGTGCCGGAGGGTGAGCGGTTGTTGATCGAAACGGTTCGGATTGTGGCGGAGTCCAAGGCGTGTTGTGGCCGTGTGCAGCCAAGAGGACTGGATACGAGGTTCTGGGGGTACGCCAGTTGGATTTACGGGCGTTGTCATCCCGCAAACGATGGTGTCCCGGATTGATCGGGTCGTCAGCGGCGGCGGCGGTGCAGGGCGATCGCCGCCGCCGTGCCGCCGGCCACGGCTCCCACGCCGGCCGCGGCGGGGATGCCGACCTTGGCCGCCTTGCGGCCGGTGCGGTAGTCGCGCAGGCGCCAGTCCAGCTCGCGGGCGTGCCTGCGCAGCTTGGAGTCCGGGTTGATGGCGTAGGGGTGTCCGACCAGGGACAGCATCGGGATGTCGTTGTGCGAGTCGCTGTAGGCGGCGCAGCGGGTCAGGTCCAGGCCCTCCGCCGCGGCCAGCGCGCGGACCGCCTCGGCCTTGGCGGGGCCGTGCAGCGGCTCGCCGACGAGCTTGCCCGTGTAGACGCCGTCGACCGACTCGGCGACTGTGCCCAGGGCGCCGGTCAGGCCCAGGCGGCGGGCGATGACCTGGGCGATCTCGACGGGGGCCGCCGTCACCAGCCAGACCTTCTGGCCCGCGTCCAGGTGGGCCTCGGCGAGGGCGCGGGTGCCGGGCCAGATGCGCTCGGCCATGTACTCGTCGTAGATCTCCTCGCCGATCGACTGGAGCTCGGCGACGCGGTGGCCCTTGACGATCGACAGGGCGGAGTCGCGGGCCTCCTGCATGTGCTCGGGGTCCTCGACCCCGGCCAGCCGGAACCACGCCTGCTGCCAGGCGAACTTCGCGAGTTCGCGGGTCTCGAAGAACTTCCGCTTGTACAGGCCCCGCCCGAAGTGGAAGAGCGCGGCGCCCTGCATGACGGTGTTGTCCAGGTCGAAGAAGGCGGCGGCCTGGTCGTCGCCGTGGACCGGGAACTGCGGTTCCTCGGTCGTGCCGGAAGCTTCCTGCGAGGATTTGCGGGCTGCCTCCGCCGAGGCCTCGCCTGCCAAAACGCTCCGCGCCGTGGCGGAGCGCCTACGGGGAGTGAGCCATCCGAGAGCGGCCATGGCGTGAGCATAGCCAGTTTGTTCGGGGGTTCCGGAGTCGAGAGGTTTGGAGCCTGTGAACTCTCGGCGAGCGTGTCGTTAAAGATGCCGCTCGGCGTGTCCCCGGGCGAGCGACAATGGCCGACATGAGCCCCCTCTTTCGTCGCACGCCCCCTAGGGACCGGCTTGTCACCCTGATCCGCAAGCCCGGATGTCATCTGTGTGATGACGCACAGGTTGTTGTGGAGAAGGTGTGCGGTGATCTCGGCGTCCCCTGGGAGCAGAAGGACATCACCGAGGACCGGGAACTGCACGACCAGTACTGGGAGCAGATCCCGGTTGTGCTGGTGGACGGCAGGCAGCACACGTTCTGGCGCGTGAACGAGGGCCGCCTGCGCAAGGCCCTGACCGACTGAGTCCGGCCGTCGGGCCACTGACCGAGCAGTCCAAAGAGGCCGTAAGGGTCGCTTAGGATCGAGGGTGACTGGTCTCGGGGGCGGGATACACGGAGGAGAGTGTGCTGTTTTGCCCCCAGAAGCGAAGGAACTACGGCGCTTGTGCGCCGGTTCCCCGGGAGTGCGCCGGGGGCGCGTGAGCCCGGTCACGTTGGGCGGGCAAATCGGACACCATCTTTGTGCACGCGTTCACAAAGACATAGCCTGCTTTCGACGGGGCGGTCATGTAGGGACGTATGACCGCCTACAGCCCCGCTCTACCCGCAGGAGCACCGTGGCAACTGGCCGAACTCACCGACCGGCGACCCGCAGCCGAGGGATTCCCGAGGCCACCGTCGCCCGGCTTCCGCTGTATCTCCGCGCTCTGACCGCGCTGTCGGAGCGCTCGGTACCCACGGTCTCCTCCGAGGAGCTCGCGGCCGCCGCGGGGGTCAACTCCGCGAAGCTGCGCAAGGACTTCTCGTACCTGGGGTCGTACGGCACGAGGGGTGTCGGCTACGACGTCGAGTATCTCGTCTACCAGATCTCCCGCGAGCTGGGCCTCACCCAGGACTGGCCGGTAGTGATCGTCGGTATCGGTAACCTCGGCGCCGCGCTCGCCAACTACGGCGGGTTCGCCTCCCGCGGCTTCCGGGTCGCCGCGCTCATCGACGCCGACCCGGCCATGGCGGGCAAGCCCGTCGCCGGTATCCCCGTGCAGCACTCCGACGACCTGGAGAAGATCATCCAGGACAACGGCGTGTCGATCGGTGTCATCGCCACCCCCGCCGGTGCCGCCCAGGCGGTCTGCGAGCGGCTCGTGGCCGCCGGTGTCACCTCCATCCTGAACTTCGCGCCGACCGTGCTGTCCGTCCCGGACGGGGTCGACGTGCGCAAGGTCGACCTCTCCATCGAGCTGCAGATCCTCGCCTTCCACGAGCAGCGCAAGGCCGGTGAGGTGGCCGCCGCCTCCGACGGGGGCGTCCCGGCCGCCGCCGTCCGTAACGAGTCCGCCGACCAGGGGCCTGACGGGGACATGCCCGCCGTGATGCCGGCATGAGCCTCCTCGTCGTCGGACTCAGCCACCGCAGCGCCCCGGTCAGCGTCCTGGAGCGGGCCTCGCTGAACGCGGACGCGCAGGTCAAGCTGCTCCAGGACACGGTCGCCGCCGAGCCGGCCACCGAGGCCGCGCTGCTCGCCACCTGCAACCGCATCGAGCTCTACGCCGACGTGGACAAGTTCCACGCCGGTGTCGCCGAGCTGTCCACGCTGCTCGCCCAGCACAGCGGGGTCGGCCTCGAGGAGCTCACCCCTTATCTCTACGTGCACTACGAGGACCGGGCTGTCCACCACCTGTTCTCGGTGGCCTGCGGGCTGGACTCGATGGTCGTCGGCGAGGGGCAGATCCTCGGCCAGATCAAGGACTCCCTGGCCCGGGCGCAGGACCTGCACTCCGCGGGCCGCCTGCTGAACGACCTGTTCCAGCAGGCCCTGCGGGTCGGCAAGCGCGCCCACTCCGAGACCGGCATCGACCGCGCGGGCCAGTCCCTGGTCACCTTCGGCCTGGAGCAGCTGGCGCAGGGCGGTGACATACAGGAATGGGCCCGGGGCAAGAAGGCCCTGGTCATCGGGGCCGGCTCGATGTCCTCCCTGGCGGCGGCCACGCTCGCGCGTGCCGGTGTCGCCGAGGTCGTTGTCGCCAACCGGACCTTCGACCGGGCCGAGCGCCTCGCCCAGATCCTTATGGAGGGCGACGACACGGACGTGGCGGCCCGCGCGGTCCCGATGGAATCGGTGCCGGCCGAGCTGACACGTGCCGACGTCGCCGTCTCCTGTACCGGCGCGACCGGCCTGGTTCTGACGGCGGAAGCCGTCGCCGCCGCCGCGGAGGGCCGTACGGCCGTGCTGTGGGCCGAGGCCGACGGCGATGAGCCGGACCGCACGCCGGGGACCGACGGCCAGCGGGGCAACCTGCCGGCCACCAGCCTCGGCAACGAGGACGGCTGTCCGCTGGACCTGGCATCGGTGCAGAACACCGCCGGATTCTCCGTGCTGGGCGAGGCGGCCGTGGCCGGGATGGCCGCCGCCGATCTCGAACAGCACGCGGCGTGGGTGGACAACGGCACGGCGGGCGGCGCCCAGCGGACGGCGGGCGCCAGGCCGGGGACGATCGACCCGCTCGACCCCGCCCCGGACGCCGACGCCATCGCCGCGCTCGCCGCGACCGTGGCCACCGTCGGGCGGATCCCCGAGCGGCGTCGGCCCGAGCCGGTCGAGGAGGCGCCGCGGCCGCAGCCCGTGCTCTTCCTGCTGGACCTGGCGATGCCGCGCGACATAGACGCGGCCGTGCACCGGCTGGCCGGGGTGCGGCTGGTGGACATCGAGTCGCTGGCGGAAGCCTCCGCGGGCGCTCCGATGGCTGCCGATGTGGACCAGGTCCGGCGTATCGTCTCCGACGAGGTCACGGCCTTCGGGGCAGCACTGCGGGCCGCGCACATCACGCCGACCGTGGTCGCCCTGCGCACCATGGCCGCCGATGTCGTCGCAGGCGAGATCGCCCGGCTGGACGGACGGCTGCCCGGCCTCGACGACAAGCACCGCGCGGAGATCACCCAGACCGTGCGGCGCGTGGTCGACAAGCTGCTGCACGCACCGACCGTACGGGTCAAGCAGCTCGCGGCCGAGCCCGGCGGCGCCGGGTACGCGGACGCGCTGCGGACCCTGTTCGACCTCGACCCCGAGACGGTGGCCGCCGTCTCCCGCGCCGAGGACAGCACTACCGAGAAGAACCGAGGGCCGGCATGAACGACACGCGTGAGCCGCGCGGACGCGCCGCACCGGCTGAAGCAGGGGCACTACGGCTCGGTACCCGCCGGAGCAGGCTCGCCATGGCCCAGTCCGGGCAGGTGGCCGAAGCCGTGACCCTGGTGACCGGGCGGCCCGTCGAGCTCGTCGAGATCACCACGTACGGCGACACCTCGCGCGAGCAGCTCGCCCAGATCGGCGGCACCGGCGTGTTCGTGACCGCCCTGCGCGACGCGCTGCTCAAGGGCGAGGTCGACTTCGCGGTGCACTCGCTGAAGGACCTGCCGACCGCGCAGCCCGACGACCTGGTCGTGGCGGCCGTACCCGTGCGGGAGGACCCGCGGGACGTGATCGTCGCCCGGGACGCCCTGAAGTTCACCGACCTGCCGAGCGGGGCCCGCATCGGCACGGGTTCGCCGCGCCGCATGGCCCAGCTCAACTCGTACGCGCGCAGCCACGGGCTGGACATAGCGACGGTCCCGATCCGCGGCAACGTCGACACCCGGATCGGATACGTGCGGGGCGGTGAGCTCGACGCCGTCGTGCTGGCCGCCGCCGGACTGAACCGGATCGGCCGCGGTGACGAAGTGACCGACTTCCTGTCGGTCGACACGGTTTTGCCCGCCCCCGGCCAGGGGGCACTCGCGATCGAGTGTGCCGCGGACAACGCGGACCTCGTCGCCGCGCTCGCCGAGCTCGACGACCCGCTCACGCGGATCGCCGTGACGGCCGAGCGGTCACTGCTCGCCGCCCTGGAGGCCGGCTGCAGCGCTCCCGTGGGTGCGCTGGCCGACTTGCTGGCCGACGGGCAGATTGTCAAGGAAATGCGCCTGCGTGGCGTCGTCGGTACGACCGACGGCACGCGCATGGTGCAGCTGTCCACCACCGGTCCCGTGCCCGAGACGCACGACGGGGCAATGGCGCTCGGTCGCGAACTCGCGGCCGAGATGCTCGCCCAGGGCGCGGCCGGTCTGATGGGGGAGCGAGCACATTGAGCCCCACCACCCTTTCCGCCGGTCCTGAACACGGGCACGTCACCTTCCTGGGTGCCGGACCCGGAGATCCGGGACTGCTAACTCTGCGCGCCGTAGAGGCGCTGGCGAGCGCGGACGTTCTCGTCGCCGAGCACGAGGTGCTCGACGTCGTACGTCAGCACGCCAGGCAGGGCGTCTCCGAAGTGCACACGGATTCGGATCCTTCCCAGGATCCGGCGCCGGGCACAGGAACGCCCCAGCTGACGGTAGTTGACGGCACGTCAACCACCGCCGCTGTCCCCGCGGTGCGGGATGCCGCACATCTTGTCATGGAGGCCGCGCGGGGCGGCAGGCGGGTCGTGCGTGCGGTGTCCGGTGACCCGGGCCTCGACACGTACGCCGCCGAGGAGATGCTGGCGTGCGCCGCCGCCGGGGTGCCCTTCGAGGTGGTCCCCGGTATCGCGAGCGCCGTCGGTGTGCCCGCGTACGCCGGTGTGCCGCTGCGGGACGCGCAGGGCGCGGACGTGCGGTTCGTGGACGCGCGGACGGCGTCGGACCGTTGCTGGACGGAGGTCGGGGCGTCGGACGGCACGGTGGTCGTGTCCACCACGCTGGACTCCGTCGCCGCGGCGGCCGGCGAGCTGGTCTCCGCGGGCCGCAAGCCGGACACCCCGATGACGGTCACCGTCGCCGGTACGACCACTCGGCAGCGCACCTGGACCGCCACGCTCGGCACGATCGCGCAGACGCTGAAGCAGGCCAAGGTGCTGCCCTCGCCGGAGGGCGGCCGGCCGGTGATAGCCGTGGTCGGTGAGCGTTCCGCCGCCGCCCAGCGCGACCAGCTCGCGTGGTTCGAGTCCAAGCCGATGTTCGGCTGGAAGGTACTCGTGCCACGCACGAAGGAGCAGGCGGCGTCGCTCTCCGACCAGCTGCGGTCGTACGGTGCCGTGCCGCACGAGGTGCCGACCATCGCCGTCGAGCCGCCGCGCACGCCCCAGCAGATGGAGCGGGCGGTCAAGGGGCTCGTGACGGGCCGCTACGAGTGGATCGCCTTCACCTCGGTGAACGCGGTCAAGGCCGTGCGGGAGAAGTTCGAGGAGTACGGGCTCGATGCCCGGGCCTTCGCGGGGATCAAGGTCGCGGCGGTCGGTGAGCAGACGGCCAACGCGCTGATCGCCTTCGGCGTGAAGCCGGACCTGGTGCCGAGCGGCGAGCAGTCGGCCGCCGGTCTGCTCGAGGACTGGCCGCCGTACGACCCGGTCTTCGACCCGATCGACCGGGTGTTCCTGCCGCGCGCCGACATCGCCACGGAGACGCTGGTCGCCGGGCTGATCGAGCTGGGCTGGGAGGTCGACGACGTCACGGCCTACCGGACCGTGCGGGCCTCGCCGCCGCCGGCGGAGACGCGGGAGGCGATCAAGGGCGGCGGGTTCGACGCCGTGCTGTTCACGTCGTCGTCGACCGTGCGGAACCTGGTCGGTATCGCCGGCAAGCCGCACAACGTGACCGTGATCGCGTGTATCGGCCCGGCCACGGCGAAGACCGCCGAAGAGCACGGGCTCCGGGTGGACGTCATGGCGCCCGAGCCGTCCGTGCACAAGCTGGCCGAGGCGCTGGCCGACTTCGGCGCGAAGCGGAGAGCTGCCGCTGTCGAGGCCGGGGATGCGGTCACCCGGCCGAGCGAGCGGCGGCCGGGGGCGCGGCGTCGGCGGTCCACGACCTAGCCGGCCCGCACCTGTGGTGCGCCTCGGTTGACGAGCATGCCCCGTTGTCCCGGACAGGGACGGCGGGGCATAGCCATGCGCGCCTAGGAGGGAAGATTTTCATTCTGCTCCCAAGAGTGCGCCCTGTTTGAGAAGTAGGCTTCTCAAGCAGGGCGCACTCAAAACGTTGACCTTGCGCTGTCGGAGCTACTACTGTGGTTAGTGGGCGCTGCGGTCGACGCGACACGTCGGCTCAATCAGCCCTGCCCCAGAGGCAGTTGTGCCCCCGAGTCCGCCTGAACTGAGCGGGCGGACTCGGGGGTCACAACCAAGCACTGCCAAGGGCTGTATGCGAGTGCAGTGACAGGAATCCAAGGCTTACTCAACAGACCCTACCACGGGCGGGTCACGGGCGAAGGGACACGTGATGACGCTGAGTGATCGTGGGGTCGATGAAGGCGGCCGGTTAATCGAGGCCATCTCTCCGGAGCGGTTCCAGCCCTTCCTGCACAAGTGCGGAGGCGACCGCACGCGCGCACTGCGGCTGTACGCCTGGGACTCGGAGGTGGCCCGGGCCATGCAGAGCCCTCTGCGTGACCTTGAGGTGAGCCTGCGCAACCGGCTGCACCGCCAGCTCGTCGGCCGTCATGGCCGGCAGGCGTGGTGGGACGTGCCCAAGGCGCGGCCCAACTACAAGGGGCAGGACATGCTGGACCAGGCACGGGAATCCCTGGAGAACCGGCGTCCGTTCCGTCCCTTCGGTCCCTGCGACATCGTCGCCCAGCTCTCCTTCGGGTTCTGGGTCAGCTTGCTCGGTTCCGGGGGCGGCGACAACTACGAGATGAAGTACTGGAACTCGTCGCTGCGCCACGTGTTCAAGGAGCACCGCGGCGGCAGGGCGGCGCTGTACCGGCAGTTCCAGTTCATGCTGACCCTGCGTAACCGGATCGCCCACCACGAGTGCATCTTCCAGCGGCACCTGGAGCGGGACCTGGAGACCGCGCTGAGGCTGATGCGCCATGTGTCGCCGGAAATGTCCGACCGGCACGAGAAGTACGGGCAGGTGCCGCAGGTGCTGGCCCGCAGGCGGGCGGTGCTCGCCGGCACGGAACCGATGCGTCTGTGAGGCGGCGTGTCCGCAGCGGCAGTGGAGAGTACGAGAGAGGGGAACGGAGATGACGACGCGGGTTACGGACGGGACCGAGCGGTCGGCGCTGGTTTCCCTGGGGGAGATCAAGGAACTGGCCGAGGTCGGCCGCCCCACCGTCAGCAACTGGCGCCGCCGGTTCGCCAGGGACGTTCTGGAGTCGGCCGGAGACCGGCGCCCCCCCTTCCCCGATGCCGTGGCGGGCAGTGAGAGCAGGCCCCTCTTCGATGCCGAAGAGATGGCGTCCTGGCTCGACCTGCGTCCGATTCCCGACGCGGAGCCCGACGAGGACGGCACCGCTCCGACCTACGGCGACCGGTTCCGGCGCGGACTGCGACTGCGCGGGATGGTCGCACTCCGCCATGAGCTCGGTTCCGCGAACCAGCTCATCATCGACGCTCTCGCTGTGTGCGCGATGGAGGGTGAGGGCGGCGACTGGTACCGGGAGGCCCTCCCCGAGCAACTGGCAGAGGACGCCGATAAGGCCGATCCCCGGGTGGCCGACGCGATCCGTGAGCTGATCGAGGAACTCGGTTCGCCAGGGTCCGCCGCCGACACCGTACTGAGCCTTGCTGAGCGGCTGGAGTCCGATCTGACGACGGACACGACCGCACCCGCGGTCGCGGAACTCATCAGCGCCCTTGTCGGACCGTCCGGGGTGCTGGCCGCCGGCCCCGGACAGCCCTCGGTGATCAACCTGTGCGCGGGAACCGGTGAGCTGCTGTTCGCCCGGGACGACATCGGCGGGCGCGGTGACATCGTCGCGGTGGAGCCCGACCCGTTGCGCCGCAAACTGCTGCTGTACCGGCTCTTCGCGCATCACTGCTCGACGGTGGACATCTGTGTCCGCCCGGAAGACCTGGACACCCTGCGGCCATGGGAACAGCGGGAGTTCGACCTCGATCCGGACCGGCCCTGGGGAATGCCGTCCGCCGACCTCGTACTCGCCGATCCGCCCTACGCGTCCGGAGAGCGGGACGCCGACGAGGAAGGGCCGCTCGGCTGGGCCCTTGAAGCCGTGCGTCGGCTGAAGCCGGACGGGCGAGGCTATGTCGTCGTGCCCTCCTGGACTCTGACCAGGCCACGCGGTTCGACTCCGACACCGAGTGTGCGGATGCGCGAGGAACTGCTGAACCGGGACGCGGTGGCCGCCGTCGTCCAGCTGCCCCGCCGGATCCACCCGTTCCGTACGGGCGCGGAGCACTCGCTGCTCGTGCTGCGCGGTGAGGCGGCAATGGAGGAGCAGGGCAAGGTGCTGCTGGTTGACGCCGACCGTATCGCTCACCGGGTCGGTGGAGCGTGGATGCGGTACGTCGCCGAGGTGCTGTACACCGGACGCTCACCGGTTAACGAGGAAGCCGCCTTCCGCCCCGTGTGGCCCGCGGGGCCGAGAGCGGAGGCCCTCCTGGACGGCCGCTCGGTCTTGCCCGCCCACCGGCTCGCGGCGAAGGAACAGGGCCTGGACCACTTCGCGGCGACCCTCGACGCCCGCCGTGAGGCCGCCGTCGCCCTGCCCCGGCTCAAGGAGTGGATCGGCGATCTCGGAGTCGCCAGACGGCAGCCCGAGGTCAGGGTGGCGCATCGCAGGGTCGGTGAGCACCTGAAAGCGGGCCAGCTCAGGCTGCTGGCCGGCCATCGCATCCGAGAAGCGGACCTCGGGGACGCTGGCCTGCCGGTCGTCGGCCGGGAGGAGATGCTCGGCGCGCTGCCGGTCGGAGGGCGGAGGATCGCCCTGGAAGATCTGGCCCAGTATCCGCAGGCGGTCGTCACCGAGCGAGGTGACGTCTTCATGCTCACCGAGCACGGCATCCGTACGTACGTCGACGACGCCGGAGGATGCGTCCTGCTGGCGCCGGTTCAAGGACTGCGGATTGCCGCCTACCGTCCGTACCTGGCCGGAGAGGTCCTACCCGAGACCCTGTGGATGCGCCCCCAGCCGCTGGCCCAGCTTCTCGCCGCCCCGCGTAACCAGCAACGCAGCAGCGGCTCGCTGGTGCGCAGGGTGAGCGTGCGCGACATGGACCTGCCGGAGCTGCCCCCCGAGGAGGTCGCCGAGCTGGAGGCCATCCTGAGCGAGACGGAACGGCAGCGGGCGCAGGTACGACGGCAACTGGAGGCGCTGGACAACCTGGCTCTCCGGCTGGCGGCCGGGGTGGCCGACGGGGATCTCGCGCTGAGGCGCAGGGCCGGCAGTACCTGAGCATCGGTGGTGGCGGCGGCGGTGGCGGGCCGCGTGTCCGCGTACGGTTGCCGTCCGCCGCCACGCTGACGACGCGAAACATCACTAACAGGAAAGAAACGAGGCACCCGTGCCGCCACGCAAGAAGAAGACAACCGAGCCCCCGGCCATGAAGAAGGTCCTGTGGGCGTCGGCGGACAAGCTGCGCGGCAGCCTGGACGCCGCCGAGTACAAGCACTTCGTGCTGGGCCTGGTCTTCCTCAAGTACGTCTCCGCCGCCATGGCCGAGAAGCGCGCGCAGTTGGAGGCCGAACTGCGGGAGGAGGGCGGCTGGAGCGAGGCCGACATCCTCGCCACCCTGGAGGAGCGGCGCGAGTACACCGGTTCCGGGATCTTCTACGTACCGCCCACCGCGCGCTGGGAGAGCGTCCTGGAGCGGGCGAAGGGCGCGGTCGAGGGCCAGAGCGTCGGCGAGGCCATCGACGCCGCGATGCGCGCCATCGAGAAGTTCAACCCGTCGCTGAACCGCACCCTCCCGAAGATCTACAACAGCGGGCGCGTCGACAGCGAGCGGCTGGCGGGCCTGGTCAAGCTTCTCGACCGGTTGGTCTTCCAGGAGCAGCTGGGCGAGGACGGCAAGCGGCGGGGTGCCCGGGACATCATGGGGGAGGTCTACGAGTACTTCCTCGCGGAGTTCGCCCTGAAGGAGGGCAGGAAGGGCGGGGAGTACTTCACGCCGGAGAGCGTGGTGAAGCTCCTGGTCGAGGTCCTGGAACCGAAGCAGGGTGAGCGGGTGTACGACCCCGCGTGCGGGTCGGGGGGCATGTTCGTCCAGGCGGAGAAGTTCATCGAGACGCATGGCGGCAATCCGCTGAATGTCGGCGTGTACGGCCAGGAGCTCAACCAGACCACCTGGCAGCTGGCCCACATGAACCTCGCGATCCACGGCGTGGAGGCCAAGCTCGGCGACGAGCCCGCCGACACCTTCCGCAACGACCAGCACCCCGAGCTGAAGGCGGACGTGGTGATGGCCAACCCGCCGTTCAACATCTCCGACTGGGGCGGGGAGTTGCTCGGCATGGACAAGCGGTGGGTGTACGGCACCCCGCCAGTCGGCAACGCGAATTACGCCTGGCTCCAGCACATGATCAGCAAGTTGGCGCCGGGTGGCCGGGCGGGTGTCGTCCTCGCGAACGGCTCGATGAGCAGCAAGCAGTCGGGTGAGGGTGACATCCGACGCGCGATCGTCGAGGACGACCTGGTGGCCTGCATGATCGCCCTGCCGGGGCAGTTGTTCCGGTCCACGCAGATTCCGGCGTGCCTGTGGTTCCTGACGGAGGGCAAGGGACGGCACTCGGGGTGGGCGCCGGGGCGCAAGGGTGAGGTGCTGTTCATCGACGCGCGTGAGTTCGGGGTGATGGAGAACCGGACGCTGCGGGTGCTGACGGCGGAGGAGATCGTCGGGCGCATCGGTGACACGGTGCGGGCTTGGCGGGGGGTGGAGAGCGGCGGCCGGCCTTACGAGGACGTGCCGGGGTTCTGTGTGAGCGCCCCGCTGGATGTCATCGCCGAGCATGACTTTGTGTTGACGCCGGGGCGGTATGTGGGGGAGGCGGAGGCGGAGTTTGATCCGGACGCGGAGCCTTTGGAGGAGAAGATCGCTCGGCTGACCGCGTTGTTGCGGGAGCAGTTCGCAGAGTCTGAGCGGTTGGCGAAGGTTGTGGATGAGCAGTTGGGGCGGGTGTGATGGAGGAGTGGCGACGATGCAGTATTGGCTCGTTCGGCCTGGTCGTCACCGGGGCTACGCCGCGTACTGGTGACGAAGAATCGTGGGGTCAGGGAATTCCGTTTATTACTCCCTCCGAGATTGGCTACTCGCTTCGTGAGCCAACTCCTGGGAGGAGGCTGTCGCTGCAAGGGCAGAAGAACATGGCGGGAAAAGTTATTCCCGCCAATTCTGTGCTGTTTGTTTGTATTGGATTCTCGACGGGCAAGGTTTCGTTCGTGCGGGAGTCAGTGATTACCAATCAGCAGGTCAATTCGGTGATTCCGGATCCGGTTATAGTTGACCCGCTTTTTGTTTACTATCTCCTGCGGTTTTATGCTCCTCGCATCCGACAAATGGCAAGTGGTTCCACGACTCCGATTGTCAATAAGGCGCAATTTCAAGAGTTTGAGGTGGTCGTTCCCGGCCGAGGCGATCAGCAAGCCATCGCCGAAGTCCTCGGTGTCCTGGATGACAAGATCGCGCTCAACGAGCAGATCCGCGAGACGAGCCTCAGTCTCGCCAGCGCCCACTACGAAGCCGTCAGTACGGGCGGCGAGCCGGAACTGATCGGTGATCTCGCCGTGCTCTTCGACGGCCCTCACGCCACCCCGAAGAAGACCGAAACCGGTCCCTGGTTCCTCAGCATCAGCAGCCTCAAGAACGGCTATCTCGACCTCGGCGAGTCAGCGCACCTCTCCGAAGAGGATTTCCCGCGCTGGACCCGGCGCGTGCAGCCGGAAGCCGGGGACGTTCTCTTCTCCTACGAAACGCGGCTCGGGGACGCCGCGCTCATGCCGCCTGGTGTCCGGGGCAGCCTGGGCAGGCGGATGGCCTTGCTGCGCAGCAAGACCAAGTCCGTCAGTGGCGCATTGCTGCTGCACGCGTATCTCAGCCCGGCCTTCCAGGAGGAGATCAAGCGCAGGACTGTCCACGGGGCGACCGTCGACCGACTGCCGCTCAAAGAGATGCCCGGCTGGCGCATTCCGCTGCCCGCCCAAGGCGAACGAGAGCGGCTGTCGGCGCGGCTCGAAGCGCTGCACGCGACCGTGACGCAGACCGCCAACGAGAACCGCACCCTCGCCGACCTCCGCGACACCCTCCTTCCTCAACTTCTCTCCGGAAAGCTCCGCGTAAAAGATGCCGTCCGTGCCGTAGAGGAGGTCGTATGACCGCAGCCCCCGACCAGCCGCTCAGCGAGCCGTCCATAGACCGGCTCACCGAGAAGGAGCTGGAGTTGCATGCGCTCGAACTGCTCGGTGAGTACGGGTGGCAGCACATTCCGGGACCGGAGCTTGGGCCCGCGCACGGGGTTCGGGCCGATTGGGACGACCTGGTCCTCCGGCCCCGGCTGCTCAAGGCGATCCGGAACCGTCACCCGCGCCTGCCCGAGCACGTAGCCGAGGACGCCGTCAACGAGCTGTTGCGCTGGCACACCCGGAATGATCTGCGGGAGAACCACCGCTTCTACGAGCGGCTCACAGACGGCGTCCGCGTCCCCTACGACGACCCCGAAAGCGGCGAGACACGGCACGCCACCATCCGCCCCATCGACTTCACTGACCCCCACGGCAACGACCTCTTCGCCGCCTCCCAGGTGCGGGTGCGCAGTACCAAGAACCGGATCTTCGTCTTCGACATCGTGCTGTATGTCAACGGCCTTCCCATCGCCGTCCTGGAGTTGAAGAAGGCCGACAGCAACGACAGCGCCCGTACCGCGTACGACCAGCTCCAAGGCTACCGGCGTGAGCTGAAGGAGACCGGCACCTTCGCCACGCTCCTCCTCACCCTCGCCTCCGACGGGATCACTGCCCGCCTCGGCACCCCTTTCACGCCGTGGCAGCACATGGCCCCCTGGCACGCCGACGAGCACGACGTCATGCTCCGTAAGGAGGAGCGGCAGGACGGGCGGGCGTTGGAGCGGATGCTCTACGGCGCCTTCGAGCCCATCCGTTTCCTTGATCTCGTCGCCAACTTCCTTTCCTACTCCGCCCCGGCCTCCGGTGCCGTCGATACCGTCAAGCTCGCCAAGGCGCACCAGTACATCGCCGTCAACGCGGCCGTGCGCGCCACCGAGTCCGCCGTCGCCACCGACGGCCGCGCCGGTGTCGTCTGGCACACCCAGGGCGCCGGCAAGAGCGAGGAGATGCTGTTCTACGTCGGCAAGGCGGCCCGGACGCCCGAGTTGTCCAACCCGACCTTCGTCCTCCTCACCGACCGTATCGACCTCGACACCCAGCTCTACGACACCTTCGCCGCCAGCCGCACCCTGGAGAAGATCACCGGGCCGCCGGAGCGGGCCGACGATACGGACCAGTTGCGGCGGCTCCTCCAGCGGCCGGAAGGCAACGGGAGCGTCATCTTCACGACGCTGCAGAAATTCCGCCTCACCCAGGAGGAGAAGGAAGCGGGCGTTCGGCACCCGCTCATCTCCCCGCGCCGCGACGTGATCGTCGTCGTCGATGAGGCACACCGCAGCCACTACGACTTCATCGACGGCTACGCCCGCAACCTCCGCGACGCGCTGCCCAACGCCACGTTCATCGCGTTCACCGGCACCCCCATCGAGAACGGCGTCGGCAGCACCCGGGGTGTCTTCGGCGAGAACATCCACACCTACGACCTCACCCAGGCCGTCGACGACGGCGCGACCGTCCCCGTCTTCTACGAGCCGCACCTCGTCCGCGTCGACCTGCCCGCCGATGTCGACCTCGACGACCTCGACGCCCGCGCCGAGGGGTTGATCGAGGGGCTGTCGGAGGAGGAGAAGCGCAAGGCCCGCCGGCAGTTCGGGGAGTACGAGAACCTGATCGGGGCCCCAAAGCGGATCGAGGAGCTGGCGGCAACGCTCCTCGAACACTGGGACGCGCGCCGCTCGGAGATGATCAAGCTCACCGGATACCCGGGCAAGGGCATGGTCGTGTGTGCGTCCCGTGTCATCGCCGCACGCCTCTTCGAGGCGATCATCCGACGCCGGCCGGAGTGGGCGGGGCAGCGGGATCCCGGGTCCCAGCTCCTCACCGACGACACGGGGCGGGTCAGGGTCGTGTTTACCGGCAACGCGGCGAAGGATGGACCGGAAGTCGCCGACTACGTCCGAACGCCGACCCAGCTGAAGAACATCCAGAAGAGGGTCACCGAGAAAGAGGATGAACTCGAACTCGTCATCGTCCAGTCCCTCTGGCTGACCGGCTTCGACGCCCCGCCCCTGCACACCCTCTACCTGGACAAGCGGATGCGCGGTGCTGCCCTTATGCAGGCCATCGCCCGCGTCAACCGCACCTGGCCAGGCAAGCCGTCCGGGCTGGTCGTCGACTTCCAGGGTGTTATCCGGGAGATCAAGGAGGCCCTCGCCGAATACTCCGAGCGGGACCAGGAGAACCCCATGCTCGGCGCCGACCTCCGCCAGGCCGTCCAACTCGTCCGGGAGAACCACCAGCGCATAGACGAACTCCTCGACGGCTGCCCCTGGCGCGAGACCCGCGACACGGGCGGCCCCAGCGCCTACCGCGAGGCACTGACCGAGGCCCTGGAATTCCTGATCGCACCCGAGCCGGAGCTGGAGCCCGGCAAGGCGACGCGAAGGCAGCGGTTCATGTACCACGCCAACCTGCTGCGTCAGGCCTTCTCCCTCTGCCCCACCGATCAGCGGGTGCAGGACCTGATCCCCGACATCCGGTTCTTCGAGGCCGTGCGCACCTCGCGCGAGAAGTACGTCATGGACGAGAAGGAAGAGCAGGGGCTGGCTACGGCCGCCGATGTACGCCTGCTCATCGCCCAGCTCAACGAGTCCGTCGTCGCCACCGACGGCGTGGTGGACATCTATGACGCCGCCGGCCTCACCAAGCCCGACCTCTCCCACCTCGATGACCGGGTGCTGAACGACCTCAAGGCCAGCAGGCATCCCAACCTCGCCATCGCGGCACTCCGGCGGGCCCTGATGAAGGAGATCAAGGACGCCCACCCGAACAACCTCACCCGGCAGGAGACCTTCACCAAGAAGATGAAGGCCGCCATGAACCGCTACACCAACGGCCTGCTCACTGCCGCCGAGTTCATGGAGTTCCTAGTCAACTTGGCCCGCGAGGTGTCCGCCGACCGTGGCCGGGCGAAGAAGCTCGGACTGACCGAGGACGAACTCGCCTTCTACGATGCCCTCGCCGCCGACCCGTCAGCGGCGGAGGAGATGGAGGACACCCTCCTCGCGAAGATCGCTCACGAGTTGTACGAGCAGATAAGGAAGGACGTCACGGTCGACTGGAAGGTGAAGGAGCAGGCCAGAGACAAGATCATGGCCCGGGTGCTCCGCCTGCTGCGGAAGTACGGCTACCCGCCGGACAAGCAGCCCGCTGCGATCGAACGCGTCCTGAAGCAGGCGGAGGAGATGGCGGAGAGTCTCGCCTGAGCTGATGTGTGTGCTCCCGTCCGGGGCGCGGTCGGTACGGGAGCACCGCCGACGTGCTCGTCAGTGGCTGGACGCGTACGGCAGGAAGGTCGCCCAGGTGGTGGGGGCGAGGGCGAGGCGGGGACCATCGGGGTTCTTGGAGTCGCGGACGAGGATCTGGGCGGGAGCGGCGGCCACCTCGACACAGTCGGGGCCCTCGTCTGTGCTGTAACTGCTCCTTATCCACATGGAGTTCGCATTGGCTCCGGCGTAGGGCTTGAGGGTCATGTCTCTCCAAGCACTTTCTCGATGAGGGCCATCGACTCTCGTGGGCTGAGAGCCTGCGCCCGGATGGTCCCATAACGAATGTCGAGGAGCTGTACTTCCTTCGGGTCGGCGATCACGCGGCTGATGTGTTGCACCTCGACGTGTCCGACCGTGGTGCCGTCCTTGAGCCTGAGCAGCCTGAACGACCCAGCGAGGCCTGAGTTCTCCTCGTGACTCAGGGGAAGTACCTGAAGGTCGACATTGGGGAACTTGGCAACCTCCACGAGCCGTTCGAGCTGTTCGCGCATGACCATCCTGCCTCCAATGGGCCGACGGAGCGTCGACTCGCACTGGACAAAGCTGAAGAGAGGGCGGGTCGTCGCGTCGGTGACGATCTCCTGACGCGCCACGCGGGCTGACAATCGCTGTTCGAGCTCGTCTGCCGTGAAGGGCGGTCGGCGAGCGCTGAATACTGCTCGTGCGTACCCGCTGGTCTGCAATAGCCCATGGATCACGGAGTTGTTGTAGGCCCCCAGCTCAACAGCCTCCGCCTCCAGCTTCTTCAAGTCCCGCACCTTCTTGGGGTACCGGACCTCCGCCACGTCCTGCTTCAGGGCCGCGATCCTGCCGCCCGCCCTAAACACCTCGTCCGCCGCGTCCAAGTACTCCGGCCGCGGAATCCGCCGCCCTCGCTCCACGGACGAGACCAGCTCCTCCCCGTACCCGATCGCCGCCCCGAACTCCGCCTGCGTGAGGCCGGCCGCCTCCCGCCACAGCTTCAACTGCCGTGCCACCGTCCGCATCACGGCCCCGGCCTCGTCGTCAAGCCCCGCTTCCCACTCGCGCATGCGCGCAGCCCTCCCGTCGCGTGCCCATCCCGGAGTAACTTCGCCCGCCCGCGCCCAGTCATCCCGGGCAGCCCGGACAGAAACCGGACACCTCACGGACAGTCGTCGGCCGCACGGGCCACCCCTCTTCACAGCGTACGCACGCATGAGCACTCTGAGTGACGTGAATCAGGAAATCACCGCACTGCGGACCCCGCTCCACCAGTTCACCGTGCCGCTCTCCGCCACCCGTAGGGGCGCGCGTCTCGCCCGCCTGCTCGCCGCCGAGCAACTGCGCTCCTGGGAACTGCCCTTCGACCCGGCCCGGCTGATCGTCGCCGAACTCGCCACGAACGCTGCCCTGCACGGCCGGGTCCCCGGGCGGAGTTTCCGGCTCGGCCTCATCGTCATGGCGCCTGCCACTCTTCGTATCGAGGTCACCGACGCCCGGGGCGAGCAACTGCCCACGCGGGCACGGCAGGCCGCAGGCGCAGAGCCCACCGAGGCCGGCCATGGTCTGGTCCTGGTCGAGGCGCTGGCCGACCGCTGGGGTGTGCGAACAGGTTCGGTGCCGTGCAAGACCGTGTGGGCCGAACTCGATCTCGGTGCGCCCGGGTGATGTGCCACCGATGTGCCCGTACCGGAGCCCGGAAGCACGTGGGCCGGTGCGGTGCGGGCCGGGGCGGCGGGCGGTAAAAGACCAAAGAACCCGGGGAAAAAACCTCCCAACCAGCCAAACCACGCCTACGTCACCCGGGCGGGTGAAACCGGTGGGTGCGAGTGGCGCGTTGGCCGCTGGGGCGTGCAGTCTCGCCCCAGGCAACATCACAACCCCACACATGCATCGGCCCTCGCCGGGACTGCAATCCCAGTGCGAGGGCCTGACCATCGAGGAAGCAGGACCTTCCCCATGGCTGAGAAGCAGCCTAACGCTGCCGTGTGCCCGGATCAGGACGTTCGGCGAAGCACCACCCACTCCGGTGTCACCCACGTACGGGCGTACCAACCCGACCGGTACACGATCGTCGGCAACCACCTCGCCCAGCACCGAGAGCTGTCGCTGACCGCCATCGGGCTGGCCACCCACATCCTGTCGCTGCCGGAGGGCGCCCCGGTCGACATCCGCAGCCTTGCTGAGCGCTTCCCGGAAGGGCGGGACCGGATCGCCTTCGCCCTGCGGGAGCTGGAGGCGCGTGGCTATCTGGAGCGGGTGCGGGAGCGCACGGAAGCGGGCCGCCTGTACACGCGGACCTACGCCCACCACGCCCCCGCATCCAATGTCGCCGCCCGTACCTCCGACGGTCCCGTGGTCGGTGCGCAGGCCAGGGAAAGGGCCCAAGAAGACGACCAGGCCTCCGACCCGCCGGACGCGCCCTCGCTCGGCGGGGGACCGCCCGCCCCTCACGCGTCACCCACCCCGCCGGAGCCACGCGGCTCCGAGCACACTCCCCGCGGCCAGCACCACGACAAGGCCGTCGCCCTGCTTGCCGGTCTACGCCGCACCGACGACCGCCTCACCCTCTCCCGGCGGCAGGTGGCGCGGCTCGCTCCCGCCGTCGCGGCCTGGTTCGACGGCGGTGCTACGACCGCCGTCGTCCACCGCGTCCTGACCGCCAACCTCCCCGAGGACCTGCGACACCCGGCCGGTGTGCTCGCCCACCGCCTTGAGCACCAGCTGCCACCGCCTCTGCCCGCGAGCACTCCGGCCGCGTCCACGCACACCGGAACTGCCCGCTGCCGCCCCCACCCCTTCCAGACGTGCGACGGCTGCGAACGCGCCTTCCGCGCCCCGCACGCCGGTCGATGCCGCGACTGCCGGTCCGGATCGGAGCCGCCGACAGCAGTCGACGCACCTCGCGCTGCTTGAAACCGGCTGCGGCTACGCGGGAGTCACCGCGTGGCCGTAGCGCAGCAGGTTCGTCGGGTCGTAGGTGGCCTTGTCGTGGCGCAGGCGGGCGTAGACCTCCGGGGTCCAGGCGCGGGCGATGTCCCGTTCGTCGCCCGGGGTGCCGTGGATGTTGACCATGGTGTGGCCCGTCCCGTAGGGCGCCATCGCGGTGTAGAGCCGCGCCGTCGCCTGTTCGAGGGCCTCGGCGGCGGGCGGGGCGGCCAGGATGCCGACCGAGTCGATGAAGTACAGGGCGTCGCGGGAGCAGACGGCGTCCTCCACGGCGGCCGGGCGGGACATCGCGCCGCCCATGTGGCGTACCTCGACCATCAGCAGGGGGTAGTCGGCACCGGCCGTGGGGCCGGCCTGCTCCAGGAACGTGCGGATGGCGTCGGGGGGCAGGTCGCGCAGCAGCAGGCAGGACTCCCTCGCGGGGAGCGGGTCCTGCGGTTCCATGTGGATGCGGTCCAGGGCCGCGTGGTCCATGACCTCGACCGTGTCGACGGCTACGGGGGCGGCTTCGCGCAGCGGTGCGATCAGGGACTCGCCCTCGGCCGGGAGGCCGGGCCAGGCGATCGCCACGCGGGCCCAGAAGCCGCCGCGCAGGGGCTCCGGGATCTGGGGGATCGGTGGGAGGCGCAGGATCGTGAACGCGCTGCACATCTCGTCCGGCACGGTGCGGGTCCACTCGGCCCAGGTCCGCAGCAGGGTCTCGGTGTGCTCGCCCGGGCAGTAGATGCCGCCGCCGTAGAGGCGGGGGAGGGGGAGCAGGTCGGTCACGAGTGAGGTGACCACGCCTACGTTGCCCTTGCCGCCGCGCAGGGCCCAGAACAGTTCCGGTTCGTGCTGGGGGTCCGTCTCGCGCAGCAGGCCGTCAGGGGTGACGACCTGGAAGGAACGGACCAGGTCGGCGGCGTAGCCGTAGGCGCGGCCCAGGACCGGGAGTCCGCCGCCGAGGGTGTAGCCGATGACGCCCGCGTCCGTGGAGGTGCCGCTGAGGCCGGCCAGGCCGTGGGGGGCGGCCGCGGCCATGACGTGGCGCCACTTCGCGCCCGCGGCGATGGTGGCCGTACGGGTGGTGGGGTCGATCCGTACGTCGGTCATGCGGGCGGTGTTGATCAACAGGCCCTGCTCGATGGGGAAGTTGGCGCCGTGGCCGGTGGCCTGGACGGCGACGGGGGTGTGGGTGGCGTTCGCCCAGCGCATGGCGGTGACGATGTCGTCGGGGCCGGTGGCTCCGATGACGATGTCGGGGGTGTGCAGGGCGGCCAGGTTGAAGCCGGTGACCTCGTCGGCGTAGGCGGGGTCGCCGGGGCGTAGGACCGGGCCGTGTATTTCTGACAGGGCGAAGAGGTCGGGGGTGTGGTGGGGGGCGGTCATCGCGTCCTCCGTGGATGGGCGTACGGAGGGACGGCGGCGGCGGGGTGTGGTGGGGCCGGCCGTCGGGGTCCTTGTCCTTTGGTTTCAGGATGGACCTGGGGGGTGGTGGGCGCATTGTGGGCCGGTTTTGCTGGTGCTCGGCGTCGGGGCTGGGGGCGGGGGGTTTCGCAGCCCGGCGGAGCGGGGTGCCGCTGCGCCCACCCGTGCCGCCCTTGGGGGCACCTCCCAGGCCCTTAAGGCACTGGGGGAGGCACGCATGCCCGCAGCTAAGCGACATCGCGTCGGCATCGGGGGGGTTTGGGCGGGCGTAGCGTTGGGGGTATGACGACGTACGGATCTTTTCCCGGTACGCGGCCGCGGCGTTTGCGGAGTAACCCCGTCATGCGTCGGATGGTCGCCGAGACCCGGCTGCACCCCGCCGATTTCATTCTTCCGGCCTTTGTGCGCGAGGGCGTCAGTGAGCCGGTGCCGATCGGGGCCATGCCCGGGGTCGTGCAGCACACCCGGGACAGTCTGAAGAAGGCCGCCGCTGAGGCGGTCGCGGCGGGAGTCTCCGGGATCATGCTGTTCGGCGTGCCGGAGGAGTCGAAGAAGGACGCCCTCGGGACGCCGGGGACCGATCCGGACGGGATTCTCCAGGTCGCCCTCCGGGACGTGCGGGCCGAGGTGGGGGACGACCTGCTGGTCATGTCCGACCTGTGTCTCGACGAGACGACCGACCACGGGCACTGCGGGGTGCTGGACGCCCAGGGGCGGGTCGACAACGACGCGACCCTGGAGCGGTACGCCGAGATGGCCCAGGTCCAGGCCGATGCCGGGGCCCATGTGGTCGGCCCCAGCGGGATGATGGACGGGCAGATCGGGGTCGTCCGTGACGCCCTCGACCAGATCGGGCGGGAGGATGTCGCCATCCTCGCCTACACCGCCAAGTACGCCTCCGCGTTCTACGGGCCGTTCCGGGAGGCCGTCGGCTCGTCCCTGCAGGGGGACCGGAAGACCTATCAGCAGGACCCCGGCAATGTGCGTGAGTCCCTGCGGGAGCTGGCCCTCGATCTTGAGGAGGGCGCCGACATGGTGATGGTCAAGCCGGCCGGGCCCTACCTGGACATCCTCGCCCGGGTCGCGGACGCCGTGGACGTGCCCGTCGCCGCGTATCAGATCTCCGGCGAGTACTCGATGATCGAGGCCGCCGCCGAGAGGGGCTGGATCGACCGGGACCGGGCCATCATGGAGGCCCTGACCGGCATTCGGCGGGCCGGTGCGCGGAACATCCTCACCTACTGGGCCACCGAGGCGGCCCAGAAGCTCAAGGATCAGTAGGACTCAGCAGGACTCAACAGGACTCAGTAGGACAGGGCGTCGTCCATGTCCCGCAGCCAGTACGTGGCCGACAGCGAGCTGTCGTAGTACACGCCCTTGGCCGGGAGGGACGGGAGCGCCGAGGGGCCGCCGCTGCTGTTCGGCGTGCGGCCCTGGAAGCCGACCGTGAGTTTGTGGCCCGTGGTGCCGCCTTCGCCGCTGCCGTCGGCCGCCGACAACAGGACGCCCGCGTAGCCGGACTCGCCGGGGGCCAGGGTTGTCACCGCCTGCGGCTTGGAGTCCTCGATCGGCCGCGGGGCCCACTGCATCTCGTCGAAGCGCAGCACCGGGTAGTAGGTGAGGTCGCACATCTTCGAGCCGGTGTTCTTGACCGTGATCAGCATGTGGTTGAGCGGGCGGCGGACCGGCTGGGCGGTGACGGTGGTGTTGGTGCCGTTGCAGGAGACACGGGCGGCGGGTGCCGCTTCGGACTTCGTGCCCTTCTTCGTGCCCTTTGCCTCGGTGGCCGTCTGCTGGGGCGCGGTGGTCGCCATCGTCGATGACGTCAGCCGGGGCTTGGCCGCGCCCTCGTCCTGTGTGCCCGTGCCGTCCTCGCACGCCGTGAGGGCGAGGGCGGCCAGGAGGGCTACGGGGAGGGCGTGATGCTTGCGCATGGGTGGGTTCCCTTTCGGACAAAGGCGGTTGGCGAGAAGGCCCGAGCGAGCCGCCGACCGGTCGGCCGGGAGCGGCGTGCTTGGATGACCAGAGCTTGTGCGGTGATCCGTCCCGGCCGCCACACCTGGCGGGCCATCAGGGACGCTGGAACGCCCGTACATGCTGTGACCTGGGGAAACGTCCCTGCTCTGGAACGGGTGCACGGGACATGGGGGTTGGAGGAAGGGTGTCGGAAGGCACGGCCGCGGCGGAGTTCGCCGCGCTGCTGGGGGAGTTGAAGGAACGTTCCGGGCTGAGCTACGGGGTGCTCGCCAAGCGGCTCCACATGAGTACGTCGACGCTGCACCGGTACTGCAACGGGGATGCCGTGCCCGCCGATTACGCGCCGGTGGAGAGGCTCGCCCGGCTGTGCAAGGCGTCGCCCGATGAGCTCGTCGAGCTGCATCGGCGGTGGGTGCTGGCGGATGCCGGGCGGGGGCGCAAGGGGGGTGGGGGCTCGACCGAGCCTGCGGTGGCAGAGGCGGTGGCAGGGGCAGGGGCTCCGGTTGCCGACGGTCCGGCTTCGGTTGCCGAGGCTCCGGCTTCGGAGGCGGTGCCCGCGGCGGAGGCTCCGTCGGGAGCGGGCCTTCCGGGGGAGCCGGAAGAGGGCGCTGCGGAGGCGCCCCGGTCACGACGTCCTCGTCCCGCCCTCCTCGCCGGTATCGCCGTGGCCGTCGTCCTCGGTGGGGTGGGGCTCGCCGTGGCCGTTCCCTCCGGCGGGGCGGACGAGGACGGGCGTCGCGGTGCGGCTGCCGTGTCCGACGGTGGCCGGACGCCGGACGGAGGCCCGGTCGCCTCGGCGTCGCCGTCGCGCAGTTCCTCCGCCGGTAGCGGTAAGGACAAGGAGCAGGCCAAGGACAAGGGAAGGGACGCCGCCTCCGCGACTCCTGGCTCACGCACCCCTGCTTCCGGCACCGGCAGTGGCCGCCCCGGTCGAACCTCCGAGCCCGCCTCCGGCCCCGTCCCCCTCACCGTGAACACCACCCCGCACGCCTGGGAGGACCCCTGTTCCCAGCGCTACCTGGTGAACCGTCCGCCGGGGCAGGTCGGGCCGCCGCCGCTGGAGCAGGACGCGCCCGCCTGGGTGGCGGCGAACGGGGCCGTTCCGTCGGGGCAGCAGTTCCTGAAGCTCACCGTGCAGGGCACCGGCAAGGAGACGGTGGTCGTCGACGGGCTGACGGTCCGTATGGCCGGCAAGCGGACGCCGCTCGCCTGGAACGACTACGCCATGGGCTATCCGGGCGTCGGCTGCGGCGGTGGCGTCCCCACGCGCTTCTTCACGGTCGCCCTCGATGCCGCGCGTCCCTCCGTCGTCCCCGGGGCGGGCCATGACGACTTCCCGTTCTCGGTGAGCCAGTCCGACCCGGAGGTCTACTACATCCGGGCCGACGCCTCCGCCTACGACGTCAGCTGGTACCTGGAGCTGCGCTGGTCCAGCGGCAGCCGGCACGGCACGCTGACGGTGGACGACAAGGGCCGGCCCTTCCGTACGAGCGGGAACAACGGGCGTCCGGCGTACGAGTTCCCGCTGGGCGGTGACAAGTGGGTCGAGGCCGGGACCACTGAATGACCGACTGACGCTCAGTGGAACTCGTGGACCAGCTCGATCTTCCCGACGATGTGGGCGTTGAACTCGTCGAGTTCCTCGGCCGGGACCCACAGTTCGAGGATCGTCCGCCCGCCCGCCTGCTGGACCGGGTAGCGGCTCAGGAAGTCGGAGTCGACCTCGAACCGGGTGACGTAGCCGGCGCCGTCGTGTTTGACGTTCCAGTCGCGTGCGATCTTGACGGCGTAGTCCTCGTTGAGGACCGGGTAGAAGATCGGCTGCTCGGGGAGCCGGGGCGGCCAGGCGCGCCAGCCGAGCTCCCGCACCAGGTCGAGTTCCTTGGGGCCGGTGGGACGCCACAGGGGCGTCGTCGCTCGCTCGCCGGTCTGCACGGGCACCATCAAATCACTTGAGGCGTTAGGTTGTTGACCGTCGGAGTGGTTGCTGATTGAACCACCTACTCTTCAGGGAGACGTCCATGTCCGGTGACGCGCTCAGCCAGGATCCCGCCGAGCTGCAGAGGAGGATCGACAGCGGCAGGGCGCACCCGGCGCGGGTCTACGACGTCTTCCTCGGGGGCAAGGACCACTACCCCGCCGACCGGGACGCGGCCGCCGCCGCGCTCACCGCCAATCCGCGCGGGTACCTCGACGTCCGGCACAACCGCGACTTCCTGCGCCGCGCGGTGACGACACTGGTGGAGCAGGACGGCATCCGGCAGTTCCTCGACATCGGTACGGGGCTGCCGACCGCCGAGAACGTGCACCAGATCGCGCAGCGCGTCGCGCCCGAGTCGCGGGTCGTGTACGTGGACAACGACCCGGTCGTGCTCGCGCACGCGCGGGCCCTGCTGACCAGTGGGCCCGAGGGGCGTACGGACTACATCGACGCCGATCTGCGGGACCCGGCCCGCATCCTCGAACAGGCCCCCAAGACGCTGGACTTCGACCAGCCGGTCGCGCTGTGCCTGGTCGCGATCCTGCACTTCGTCGAGGACGGCGAGGCGTATCCGCTGGTGCGCGGGCTGCTCGACGCGCTGCCGGTCGGCAGCCGGCTGGTGCTCAGCCATCTCACCGAGGACCTCAACCCCGAGAACATCCGCGCGGTCCAGCGGACGTACACCGAGCGGGGGTTCACCTTCGTGCTGCGGTCCCGGGCGGACGTCGAGCGGTTCTTCGCGGAGAACCAGCTGGAGATCACCGACCCGGGGATCGTCCCCGCGCACCGCTGGCGGCCCGACCACGCGGCCCCCGTCCCCGAGCAGCCGGAGGCGTCCTTCCTCGCCGGCCTCGACGACATCGAGAAGGTCCGCTACCGCGACATCAACGACGTCACGGACGCGGACATCAACGTGTACGCGGGGATCGGAGCCAAGGGCTGAGCAGCCGGCCGGTGTGCTCCGGTGTCCGGATCCCGGAAATCTTCTTGTAGGCGGCACGCATTTCTCTAGGCTGCGGGGCACGAGGCGTCACCGCAGACGACGTGGCCTACGTCCCCGGCGCCCCCTTCTACGCCGGCCCGCCCGACCGCCCGACCCTGCGGCTGTGCTTCGTGACGCAGACGACCGAGGAGATCGGGGAGGGGCTGCGGAGGCTGGGCAAGGGGCTGCGGGCCGCGTCCGCCGGGGCTTAGAGCTCATCGCCCGGAAACAGCGTCGGCCTCCTCCCTGCCAGGCTGGTCATTCCTCCGCGTCGCGGACCAGAAGTGCGATCTGCACCCGGTTCTCGACGGCCAGCTTGGCGAACAGGCTGCCCGTGTGCGCCTTGACGGTCGCGACGGTGATGCGCAGCCGCTCGGCGATCTCCGCGTTGCCCAGCCCGTCCGCGATGGCCCGAGCGGTCTCGAGTTCTCGTTCGGTCAGTGTGGACAGCTGTTTCCGCGCGGCTTCGCGCGATGAGCGGCGAGCCTCGGAGGAGCGCGGCCCGGTGGCCGCGGCGATCACCCGCGCGGTGGCCACCGGGGACAGCGCGGGGTTCCCGTCCGCGACTGTCCGCACCGCGTCGACGATCCGCGACGGTGGGGTGTCCTTGAGGACGAAGCCGAGTGCTCCGGCACGCAGTGCGCCGAGCACCAGGTCGTCGGAGTCGAAGGTGGTCAGCATGAGCACCCGCGGCGGTGCCGGCAGGGTGAGGAGTTCCCGGGTCGTGCTGAGACCGTCCCGCCCGGGCATCCGCACGTCCATCAGCACGACGTCCGGCCGCTGCTCCTCCACCACGGTGACCGCGGCGTCTCCGTCGGCCGCCTCCGCGACGACGGTCAGGTCCGGTTCGCCCTCGAGGACGAGTCGCAACGCCATCCGCACCAGCTGCTCGTCGTCGACGATGACGACACGCACCGGCTTCCGCTCGCTGTTCACTCGTGCTCGCTTTCGTGCGTGTGATCGGGCCAGGGCAGTCGTGCGGTGAGGAGATATCCGTTGTCGGGTGTCGGGTGGTGGTCGAGTTCTCCGCCGGCGAGGGTGATTCGCTCGGTGAGGCCGAGCAGGCCGAATCCCGATGCCGGCGGTCGAGTGGTTGCTTGGGTGGCCGGGGAGTTGTGGACGCTGACGTGCAGTTCGTCGCCGGCCGTTCCCTCGAGGATGACGTGTACGTGTGCGCCTGGGGCGTGCTTGGCGGCGTTGGTCAATCCTTCTTGGACGATTCGGTAGCAGGTCCGTCCGACGGCGTCGGACGGTTTTCCCGTCACTGTGGTGGTGAGCGTGGCGACCAGCCCGGAACCGCGGGCGTCGGCCATCAGCTCGGGGATTCGGTCGAGGGAGGGCTGTGGTGGTTCCGGGCGGTCCGGGTCGGCCCGGAGCACGCCGAGGACGTCCCGTAGTTCTTCCAGTGCCTGGTGGGAGCCGTCGGCGATGCCGCGGACCAGCATGCGGTTCTCGTCGGCCGTGAGGTCGGCGCGGTGGTCCAGCACCCCGGCCTGCATGGCGACCAGGGAGATGCGGTGGGCGAGCACGTCGTGCATCTCGCGGGCGATCCGGTTCCGTTCCAGGGCCCGTGCCTGGGCCGCCCGTGCGCTCTGTTCCCGTTCCGCGCTCTCCGCCCGGTCCCGTAGGAACCGCACCTCGACGCGTCGCGCGCCGATGGCAACGCCCATGGCCGCCGCGATGCCCGCGCTCAGTACGGGGAGGGCGAGTTGGAGCCATATCGACGCGGGCGGAGGCTCGACCGGGTAGATCCCGGCGGCGAACTGCGACGCGCTCACGTAGGCCAGCGCGACCACCCCGATCTCCGCCGGACGGCGGCGCGTGGAGATCGAGCACAGCGCCAGCAGCGCGGCGCCGGTGGCGAGGGTCGACGTGGTCGAGGCGATCACCACCGTCAGGGCGACGGCGAGCGGGAACCGCCGCCGCAGCAGAAGCACCGCCAGACAGCCGAGAGCCACCAGCGGATCGCCCGTGACGAACCAGGAACATGTGTCGGTCGCACACCCCCGAGGCAGTACCGCGGCGGTGGAGAACCAGAGGGGAACGCCCAGCGCCCCGGCCGCCAGTAGCCGCCAGACCTGCTGCCACCCCCCGAGTCGTGGCGCGATGTCCGAGTCCATCCGGCCATTGTCGTGACACGGCGTGGCTGGCACAGCGGCCCCAGGGTGGAGGTGCCCTGGACCTAGGTCGAATCCCGGCCTCGACTTTCGTCGAGGGCGATAGAGCCGCCGGGCCGATGTGGTGCCCGCCCTGCACGTCACAGACTCGGTCAGGACCGACCGTCCACCCGCCGACGCGCCCTCGGGAGAGTATCCATGCGCAAAACCCTGCCCCTCGCCGCCGCCGCCATCGCGGTGGCGGCGACCATGATTCCGTCAGTGCCGGCGGCGGGGACGCCGGACACCGTGCGGTGGGGCCCGTGCTCGGAGAAGGAGGCCGCTTCACCGGCCCCCTCTCTCCGTCTGGAGTGCTCGACGCTCGAAGTCCCGCTGGACTACCGCGATCCCGACGGCCGGCAGATCGAGATCGCGATCTCCCGGCTGGCGAGCGAGAAGCCGTCGCGGCGCCGCGGCGTGCTGCTGACCAATCCGGGCGGCCCCGGCATCTCAGGGCTCGGCTACCCGGTCGCTCTCGCCGCCTCCAAGCTGCCGCAGAAGGTGCTGGACTCCTACGACGTGATCGGCTTCGACCCGCGCGGCACCGGCCGCAGCGTGCCGGTGACCTGCGACCTGACACCCGCACAACGCAACCGCGGCAACCTGCCGCCGTACGCGCACACCGCGGCCGATGTCGCGCGGCAGGCCGGCAGCGCGCGGGCCATCGCCGAGCAGTGCGCCACCTCGAAGACGGCGTCGATGCTGCCGCACACCACCACCGCGAACACCGCGCGCGACATGGACCGCATCCGGGAGGCACTGGGCGAGCCGAAGCTCTCGTACCTCGGTGGGTCCTACGGCTCCTACCTCGGTGCGGTGTACACGACGCTGTTCCCGGGGCGCGGCGACCGGATCGTGCTCGACAGCAACCTGGGCCCCGGCGGTTACGACGTCAAGGCCATGCGGTTGCTCGCCCGTGGATTGGAGGACCGCTTCCCGGACTTCGCGGCGTTCGCGGCGGCACGCCCCGAGTACGGCCTGGGCACCACACCGCGGCAGGTGACCGCGAAGTTCTTCGAACTCGCGAAGCGGCTGGACGCGAAGCCGGTACGGGGCATGGACGGGACGTTGTTCCGCGGGCTCACCTTCGACCGCCTCTACAGCGATGCGTCCATGCCGTCGGTGGCCGAGATGTGGCAGGCGCTCGACAGGGACCGGCCGCTGCCGCCCGGCACCCCGCCGTCCATGGAGGACATGGAGAACTCCATGGCCGCGCGTTTCTATGTGATCTGTAGTGACTCGCGCTGGCCGGGGACGGTCCGGGAGTATCAGCGCGATGTCGCCGCCGACCGGCTGAGGTACCCGATGATGGGCGGCTCCGCGGCAAGCATCGGACCGTGCGCGTTCTGGCCGGACGAGCGGGTCGAGCCGCCGGTCCGCATCGGTGACCGGGGCCCGTCGAACGTGCTCATGGTGCAGAACGAGCGCGACCCGGGGACACCGCTGGCCGGCGCCCTGAAGCTGCGGCAGGCGTTCGGGAAGCGGGCCACGATGGTGACGGCCGACCAGGGCGGGCACGGTGTCTATCCGTTCGGCCGCAACACCTGCGCGAACGACGCGGTGACGGCGTTCCTGGTCACGGGGCAGCGCCCCGCACGGGACCTCGCCTGCGCGGCGGAGCCGGGCGAGTAAGGGGGGCGGGGACATGCTCAAGGACGTGCGGCGGCGTCGGGCCGCCCGGCGGGTAAGGCCCGGGGACGGGCGGGCGCTGAAGCGGTTCCGCTGGTGGCAGTTGCCCTTCCGCGCACTGTTCTCTCTTCCGCTGACGCACGAGGACGGCAGGCAGACGGTGTACACCGTCGACGTCAGGCACGGGCAGAACCAGTCGTCCGGCAAGGTCACGGCCGACCTGTACCTCGACGGCAGGCATCACGCCGAGTCCCGGCTCCCCGCCGCCTTCCCCGTCCGAGGCGGCACCGTCGAGGTGGCCATGAGCGCCTTCGGGCTCAAACGCTGCCACTACGTCACCGCCGAGGGAACCGAGTTCCCCCTCGTCCCGGACCCCCGCTCCGCCGAAGGACGCCGCGCGCACCTCGACCGCGCGCACCCCGCACTGAGCCGCGCGATCAGCTTCCTCTCGGCGACCGTGCTCCTCGTCGCACTGGCTCTCCTCGTCCCGCAGATCCTCGGTCCGGTCACCCAGGTGGACGCCGTCGCCCAGCACATCGGCACCTTCACCTCGCCCGTTCGACTGCCGCAATGGCTCAACATCACGATCGGCATCGCAACGGCGGCGGCCAGCACGGAGCGGGCGTTGCGGCTGCGCCACAACCGCCTGCTCGACGGCGCGGCGGGCTGACCCGCTCAGGGAACGGGGCCCAAGGCGGAGCGGGATCTGGCTACGGTGATGTCATGTCTGACTCCGTGCCGTCCGTGCCGTCCGTGCCGTCCGTGCAGTTCGACCTCGACGCGTATCTCCGGCGGATCGGATGGGAGGGGGAGCGGCGGGCCGACGCGGCGACCCTGCGGGGTGTGCATCTGGCGCACATGCGGGCCCTCCCGTTCGAGAACCTCGACGCACTGCGCCGCGAGGCACCCTCCCTCGATCCTGCCGACCTCATGGCCAAGCTCGTCCACGGCCGACGCGGCGGATACTGCTACGAGCACAACACGCTGTTCGCCTGCGCGCTGGAGGCGCTGGGCTTCCGGGTGACCCTGCTGACCGCGCGGGTCGTCGTGGGCGCCGACAGCATCGCGAGCCGGCCGCGCACACACATGGCGCTGCTGGTCGACATACCCGGCGAACCGCGGCCGTACCTCACCGACGTCGGCTTCGGGGCGATCGGCGCGCTGCTGGAACCGGTGCCGCTGGTGGCGGACGTCGAGTTCGCCGGAGGCGGGCGGCGGCATCGCCTGGTGCACGTGCCGCACGACGGGCCCCTGGAGATGTGGCTGCTCCAAGCGCACGACCAGGTAAAGGACGACTGGGCCGATCAGTACGCCTTCACCCTGGAGCCCTTCGACAAGCCCGATTTCGACGTCATCAACTGGCACATCGGCACGAACCCGCGCTCGCCGTTCACCCAGAGCGTCTACGTCCAGAGCGTCAGCGCCGCGCGGCATCTGCTGCTCCACGGGCGTCTTCTGACCGAGACCCGCGCCGACGGGACGGTCACCGAGCGGGAGGTGACCGGTGAGGCGGAGGCGCGCCGGCTTCTGGAGGAGGAGTTCGGCATCGCCGTGCCGGAGGGGATGACTCTGCTGACCGGCTGAGGGACACCCCTAGTCCCACCAGAAGTGCCAGGTCGGCTGGTCGATGACCTGGTGTTCGGCGTAGGCCCGCAGGGTGGGGTCGGTGCCCTGCCGGATGTTGTCCGGGCAGAACGCGAAGTGCTCGGCGGCGACTGCTTCCGCCTCCGCGAGGGTGGTGGGCGGGGCGGCGACCGACACCAGCAGATGGTCGAAGCCGAGCGCCACGACCCGTATGCCGAAGCGGTCCTCCCAGGAGCGCAGCACCGCGCTGACGCGGGCCGTGTCGCTCTCGTGGTTCGCCGGGCCCGTCCAGCCGATCGCCGTCGGGATGTCCGCGCTGCGGCGGGCCGGGACCAGGGCGAGGCGCGGGTCCTTGAGCGGACCGCCGTCCTCGAGCAGCGCGTCCGCGATGCCCGCGGCGACCGCGTCCGGGTCCTGATCCCGAGCGGCCGGGGCGGCCGGGCCGGGCCATGTGTCGCCTTCCGCGGCGTACTCCTCCCAGTACTCCGCCAGCACTTCCTCGGCGTCGTGATCCCCGGGATACGACACCTCTGCGGGCATCAACTCCCAGCTGTCCGGCCCGCCATGCCCGGCGCCGACGTCGAGCACGACCGGCAGCAGCCCGACCCGCCGCGTCGGCTCCAGCGCCGCCCAGCCACCCGGCACGGCCCGCTCGTCCCCACACCACAGCAACGGCTCGTGCCAGGGGCCCTCGTCGGTCGCGTCGACCAGTGTCCCGGCGGGGAGTCGAAGTCCCAGCGCGCGGCCGCGCGGGTCTGCCGCCAGCGTCGGCAGCGGGTTCGGAAGTGTCGCCATGGGGGCGACTGTAAAGCCGGCCACTGACAACCGAACACCAGCGGACACGACCTGACCTAATTGCTCCCTACGGTCCTTCCATGACCACTTCCTCGGAGAAGACCGACCTGTCGTACGCGCTCGCCGAGCAGCGGGAACTGCTGCTGATCACCGCGCGCGGACTCGGCGACGCGCAGGCCGCTCGGCGTACGACCGTGAGTGAGCTGACCCTGGGCGGGATCGTGAAGCATCTCGCCCAGGGGGAGGCGGCGTGGACGCGGGTCATGGTCGAAGGCGACGGTGAACTGCCGGACGGCATGCTCGACATGGGTCAGTACCAGGTGGCCGAGGGCGAGACGCTCGACGGCCTGCTGGAGCGGTACGCGGTGGCAGCCCGGGCGACCGACGCGGCCCTGGCCGGGCTGCCGGACCTGGACCACAGCGTGCCCTTGCCGAGGACTCCGTGGTCGCCGCCGGAGCCCGAACACTGGTCGGCACGCCGGATCCTGCTGCATCTGATCCGGGAGACGGCCCAGCACGCCGGGCACGCGGACATCATCCGGGAGGCCCTGGACGGCGCGAACAGTACGGCTCAGCGCTGAGACGTGGACGGAGACGGAGACCCGTCAGACGCGGGCGTCGAAGCATTCGCGGCTTCCTCCCCTTCCCGGGCGGAAGCAGGCCCGCACGGTCGTGCCGGGCCCCGCCTCGGTCATGGGTGTGTAGACGTACGACTGCGCGGCGATGCCGTCCGTGATCTCCGCTGTGTGCGGGCGGCTCGGGCCCCCGTCGGCCGGGTCGATCTCCAGACGGTCACCGATGCGCGTGCTCCACACCCTCGCCCAACCCGCTCGGCACTCGGCGCTGTAGCGCAGTTCGAGGTGGGCTCCGGTGGACGTGCGGTGCGAGGCGAGGGTGAGCGGGTGCGTGCCGCATTTCATGGGAATCGGGTCCTTGCCCTCGCAGGTGGCGCCCCGGCAGCGGGGTGCGGGGGCGGAGGTGGGCGGTGCGGAGGGTCGGCTGTCGCCGGTGTGGCCCGCGAGGAGGACCAGGGCGACCGACAGGCCGCCGGCCGCGATCGCGCAGACCGACGCGATGATCGCCATGACCGCGCCCCTGCCGCCGGCGGCAGTTCCGGCGTCCGCGTCCGCACGGTCCGTGGGTACAGGCGGGCTCGTGGGTACGGGCGCGTCCGTGGGCCGGGCCGCCGCCCGGCCGCTCCATTCCGACTCCGCGAGCTCCCACAGTGCCAGGCACCGGCCCTCCGGTTCGCCCGCCAGGCGGCACAGCTCCTGCACCGCCTGGCTCGGCGGGAGCGTCTTGCCGTTGAGGTAGCGCTCCCACGACGACTTGCTGAAGGTGGTCTTCGTCGCGAGGGCCGCCAGGCTCAGGCCCGTGCCTGTTCTCAACTCCCGTAGCGCGGCGGCCAGTCGGGTGCGTTTCGGCGGCAGTGCGTGCTGCGGGGGCCCCGTCATTCCCGCAGGGCCTTCCAGGTGTGCGGGCCGATGATGCCGTCCACGACCAGGCCGGAACGCTTCTGCAGGTCCTTGACCGCACGTTTCGTGTGCGGGCCGAAGATGCCGTCCACGGCTCCCGGTGCGAGGTCCGCCTCGCGCAGCAGGCACTGTGCCTCGGCCACCTCGGGACCGGCGTGGCCCTCCGCCAGGATGGCCTTCTGTGTGCGGCTGTTGCCCGCGTACCAGCGGCCCTCGATCCGCTCCGCCCGGCAGGTGTACCGGGGGCGCTCCGCCTGCTTCGCCGACGACCCCGGTGCCGGCGTCGAAGCGGAAGAGGTGAGGGGGGCCGCCGCCGCTTCGCCCTCGCCGTGCGCGAGCCGTACCGCCAGCAGGACCGCGGCGGCGACGGCCAGCACCAGGGCCACCGACCCGGCTACGAGGGTGATGCGCAGCGCCCGGCCATGGGGGCGGGGCGTGCCGGTCCCGGACTCGGGCACGGTCGGCGGTCCGTGGTGCTCTGCCGCCGTGCCCCACGCCTCGGCCGCGACCTCGTGCAGTGCGAGCAGGCGCGTCGGGTCGTCACCACCGAGCCGGGCCATACCCTCGACGGCCTCCCTCGGCGGGAGCGACCGGCCGGACAGGTAGCGCTCCCAGGACGACGTGCCGTAGCCCGTCTTCGCGGCGAGCTGGCGCAGGCTCAGTCCGCTGAGGTCCTTGACCCGGCGTAATCGCACCACCAACTGACGTACACGCGGGTCCAGTTCTTCGGGCAGCCCTTTCCAACGCGACATGTTCCCCCCACTCGCGTTCGCGGACCGTGGTCAGCGGTCCCGTTACCGCCGCATTCTGCATCAGCATCCACGCGATGCCCCATACATCGGTTCCGATCCCCTGCCGGCCCCCCTCCCGATTCGGCCACCGCGGCCGTCCCGCCGTACCGTCCCGGCGGACGGTGTCCGCGCAGGTCAGCGCGTGGGACGTCCCGTGAGTACGTCATTTCCGCGGCGACTGTGGTGGCCCCCGTCCCCGGGCCGCAGTCTCGTTGTCGAGCCGGCCGGTGCGGTCGGCCCGCCCACGAAGGGGGAACGACATGCGTATGACCAGGAAGCTCGCCGTCATGGCTGGGGGCATCGCGCTGACCGGTGGTCTGCTGGCCGGCAACGCGGGTACGGCCGGTGCGGCGGAGGCCACGCCGCAGGCGGCGTCGGACTGTCCGTCGGGCTGGTTCTGCGTGTGGGCCGGCAAGAACTACACCGGCCGTATGCAGAAGGTCGAGGGGAGGAACGCGGACCTCACCGGGTTCGTGGTCTTCCAGGGCTTCAAGTCCTGGTACAACCACGGCAAGTCCTGTGACTACAAGTGGTGGGGCGAGAAGAACTTCCGCGGCAACAGCGCTGTCCTCGCGAGGGGAACCAAGGGGACCGGCGACACGGTCTGGGTCCAGAAGTCCAACAAGTGGGTCAACTGCCGCTGACCGGCGGCTCTCCACAACGCCCGAGGGCGGCACTCAACGGGGGAGTGCCGCCCTCGGCCTGTCGTCAGGGGCCGGGTTCAGAGCCGCTCGGGCGTCCGGATCCCCAGCAGGTCCATGCCCTGGTGGAGGGTGCGGGCCGTGACGTCGCAGAGGAACAGGCGGTTCTCCGCGATGTCCTTCGGCGGCTCCGGCTTGATCACCGGGCACTTGTCGTAGAACGTCGTGAAGAGCGACGCCAGCTGGTACAGGTACGCCGTCAGCTTGTGCGGGGCGTACTCCGCCGCGGCCTCCGCCACCGTCGCCGCGAACGCGTCCGCGTGCAGGCCCAGGGCGCGCTCCGCCTCGTGCAGCTCCAGCTCGGGGTGCGCGGCGGGGCGGGCCTCGCCGGCCTTGCGCAGGATCGACTGGATACGGGCGTAGGCGTACTGGAGGTAGACGGACGTGTCGCCGTTCAGCGAGACCATCTGGTCCAGGTCGAACTTGTAGTCGCGGTTCGCCGACGTCGACAGGTCCGCGTACTTCACCGCGCCGACGCCCACCTGGGTGCCCCGCTCGGCGATCTCCTCCTCGGAGAGGTCCTGGGCCTTCTCCCGGACCACCGCCGAGGCGCGGTCGATCGCCTCGTCGAGCAGGTCGACCAGGCGGACCGTCTCGCCCTCACGGGTCTTGAACGGCTTGCCGTCCTTGCCGAGGACCGTGCCGAAGGCGAGCTGGACCGCCTCGACGTCGTCGTTCAGCCAGCCTGCGCGGCGGGCCGTCTCGAAGACCATCTTGAAGTGCAGGGACTGGCGGGCGTCCACGACGTACAGAAGCGTGTTCGCCTTGATGCCGAAGACGCGGTCGCGGATCGCCGAGAGGTCGGTCGCCGCGTAGCCGTAGCCGCCGTCCGACTTCTGCACGATCAGCGGGACCGGGTTGCCGTCCGGGCCCTTGATGTCGTCGAAGAAGACACAGAGCGCACCCTCGGAGCGGACCGCGACGCCCGACTCCTCCAGCAGGCGGCACGTCTCGGCGAGCATGTCGTTGTAGCCCGACTCGCCGACGATGTCCGCGTCGCGGATCTCCATGTCCAGCTTCTCGAAGACGGAGAAGAAGTAGATCTTCGACTCGTCCACGAACTTCTGCCACGTGGCGAGGGTCCCCGGGTCGCCCGCCTGAAGGTCGACCACCCGGCGCCGGGCCCGCGTCTTGAACTCCTCGTCGGAGTCGAACAGCTTGCGGGCGGTCTTGTAGAGGCGGTCGAGGTTCGACATCGCCGCCTCGCCGGACTTCTGGAGGTCCTCGCCCTCCCTGTGGTCCAGCTCGTGCGGGTGCTCCTCCAGGTACTGGATGAGCATGCCGAACTGGGTGCCCCAGTCGCCGATGTGGTGACGCCGGACCACGCTCTCGCCCGTGAACTCCAGCAGTCGCATCACCGAGTCGCCGATCACCGCGGAGCGCAGGTGACCGACGTGCATCTCCTTCGCCACGTTCGGCTGGGCGTAGTCGATGACCGTGGTGCCCGGCTGCCCGGCCTGCGGCACGCCGAGGCGGCCGGTGTCGTCCGCCCAGCGCGCGGCGAGGTTCTCGGTGATCGCGCGGTCGGTGATCGTGATGTTCAGGAAGCCGGGTCCGGAGACCTCGACGTCCTTGATCACCTCACCCGACTCGACCCGGTCCACGACCTGCGTCGCCAGCTCCCGCGGGTTCGCCTTCTCCTTCTTGGCGAGGGCCAGGATCCCGTTGGCCTGGAAGTCGGCCCGGTCGCTTCGTCGCAGCAGCGGGTCCGCGGACCCGGCCTGCGGCAGAGCTGCCGACAGGGCCGCCGCGAGGCGCTGGTGGACGGAGTCGCTGAGGGACGTGACCGAGGCCATAGGAAAGGGTGCCGTTCTCCTCGAGGGAATGGATAGACCCGGCCAGTATCCCATGGGGGTAAAGCGTTTTTCCGGGCGCCAAGGGGTCTGGGACAATGGTGCGGTCAGCCGTGCGACCGTACCGGCTGCCCGATGCAGAAAGAAGGACGTGCCGATCGTGGCTCAGAGCACCGAGACCACCGACTGGGTCTCCCGTTTCGCGGATGAGGTCATCGAGGAGTCGGAGCGTCGGGCCCCGGGCAAACCCGTCGTCGTCGCGTCCGGACTCTCACCGTCCGGCCCCATCCACCTCGGGAACCTGCGCGAGGTCATGACCCCGCACCTCGTCGCCGACGAGATCCGCCGCCGGGGACACCAGGTGCGGCACCTGATCTCTTGGGACGACTACGACCGGTACCGGAAGGTGCCCGAGGGCATCCCGGGGGTCGACAAGAAGTCGTACGAGGAGCACATCGGCAAGCCGCTGACGTCCGTCCCGGCGCCGCAGGGCTCCTCGCACCCGAACTGGGCCGAGCACTTCAAGGCCGCGATGGTCGAGTCACTGGCCGAGCTGGGCGTGGAGTTCGACGGGATCAGCCAGACCGCGCAGTACACCTCCGGGGTGTACCGCGAGCAGATCCTGCACGCCATCAAGCACCGCGGCGACATCGACGCGATCCTCGGCCAGTACCGGACGAAGAAGGCCCCGGCCAAGAAGCAGCAAGGGCAGAAGCCGGTCGACGAGGCCGAGCTGGAGGCCGCCGAGGGCTCGGGCGCGGCCGGCGAGGACGACGGCAGCTCCGGCACCGCCGGCTACTTCCCGTACAAGCCGTACTGCGGCAACTGCGAGAAGGACCTCACCACCGTCACCTCCTACGACGACGACTCCACCGAGCTGACGTACGCCTGCACCGCGTGCGGCTTCTCGGAGACCGTCCGGCTGAACGAGTTCAACCGCGGCAAGCTGGTCTGGAAGGTCGACTGGCCGATGCGCTGGGCCTACGAGGGGGTCGTCTTCGAGCCCTCCGGTGTCGACCACTCCTCCCCGGGATCGTCGTTCCAGGTCGGCGGGCAGATCGTCGGCATCTTCGGCGGGAAGCAGCCGATCGGGCCGATGTACGCGTTCGTGGGCATCAGCGGCATGGCGAAGATGTCGTCGTCCCGTGGTGGGGTGCCCACCCCCGCCGACGCCCTGAAGATCATGGAACCGCAGCTGCTGCGCTGGCTGTACGCGCGGCGCCGGCCCAACCAGTCCTTCAAGGTCGCCTTCGACCAGGAGATCCAGCGGCTGTACGACGAGTGGGACCGGCTGGACGCCAAGGTCGCCGACGGCAGCGTCCTGCCGGCCGACGCCGCCGCGCACTCGCGTGCGGTGCGTACGGCCGCCGGTGAGCTGCCGCGGACGGTCCGGCCGCTGCCGTACCGGACGCTGGCGTCCGTCGCGGACATCACCGCCGGGCACGCGGACCAGGCGCTGCGCATCCTCAGCGAACTGGACCCGGAGCAGCCGCTGACCTCGCTCGACGAGGCGCGGCCGCGGTACGACAGGGCCGAGGCCTGGATCAACACGCACGTGCCCGCCGACCAGCGGACGATCGTGCGGGAGGAGCCCGACGGCGAGCTGCTGAAGTCGCTCGACGAGGCCTCCCTGCAGTCGCTGCGGCTGCTGCTCGACGGGCTCGCCGAGCACTGGTCGCTCGACGGGCTGACGCACCTGGTGTACGGCGTGCCGAAGGTGCAGGCCGGGTTCTCCGCCGACGCGACGCCCAAGGAACTGCCGCCGGAGATCAAGACTGCCCAGCGGTCCTTCTTCGCCCTGCTCTACCACCTGCTGGTCGGGCGGGACACCGGGCCGCGGCTGCCCACGCTGCTGCTGGCGGTGGGGCAGGAGCGGGTCCGGGCTCTGCTCGGGGAGTAGCCGCCGCGTGACGAAGGGGCCCTGGTGTCAGGGCCCCTTCGTCATGCGATGTGCTCTTCTTCCATTTCCTGGTAGTGGCGGCTGCTGAAGCGGTCGACCATGCGCTTGGCCTCCGTGGTGTCCAGGCGGATGCCGTACTCCGCCTCCACGTTGTCGAGGAGCTGGTTGGGCGTCGGGTAACTGCCGTTGATCGACTGCTTGAAGACCTGGTAGTACGACTCCTCGTCCGGTTCGGCGACGGGCGGGCTGCCGCCGCCGTCGCCGAGTTCGCGGGTGCGGTTGGGGCCTACCGGGATGGGGAAGCTGCCGGTGTCTTCCGGGGTGAGTTCCTCGTACGGCTGGTCGAGGTACTGCTCGGCCTGCTGTTGCTCGGCGAACCACTGCGCGTACTGCTCGGGGTTGTAGGCCGGGTCGTAGCCGCCCTGGTATTCGACCTCGCGGGGGGTGTTGAACCAGGGGCTCTGGTCTGGTTCCGGTGGTTCGTTGTCGAGGTGCTCTGCGTGGGGGGCGCTGTCGAGCTCCGGGCGCTGCTCGCTGTGAGGTGCCGCCTGCTGCGGGGCGGGCGCCGCCCCGGGGGCACGCCGGCCCGCAACTGGCTCGGCTGCCGCGTCCAGGGCTTGCCGAGGTGCCGGCGGGATCAGCGCAGGCTCTATCCCCGCCGCAGCCAGCCCCGCCGGTGCCGTCTCCGCCAGTGGTACCCCGTAGCGCGCCAGCCTCAGCGGCATCAGGGACTCCACGGGAGCCTTGCGGCGCCAGCTCCGGCCGTAGCGTGAGCGCAGGCGGGCCTGGTAGACGAGACGTTCCTGCTCCAGCTTGATGACCTGCTCGTAGGAGCGGAGCTCCCAGAGCTTCATGCGGCGCCAGAGGAGGAACGTGGGGACGGGGGAGAGCAGCCAGCGGGTGAGGCGGACGCCCTCCATGTGCTTGTCGGCCGTGATGTCGGCGATCCGGCCGATCGCGTGGCGGGCCGCCTCGACCGAGACCACGAACAGGATCGGGATCACCCCGTGCATGCCGACACCGAGCGGATCCGGCCAGGCGGCCGCGCCGTTGAAGGCGATCGTCGCCGCTGTCAGGAGCCAGGCCGTCTGACGGAGCAGGGGGAAGGGGATCCTGATCCAGGTGAGGAGCAGGTCCAGGGCCAGCAGGACGCAGATGCCCGCGTCGATGCCGATCGGGAAGACGTAGGAGAAGTTCCCGAAGCCCTTCTTCAGGGCCAACTCGCGGACCGCCGCGTACGAACCGGCGAAGCCGATACCGGCGATGATCACAGCACCGGCCACGACCACGCCGATGAGAACGCGGTGCGTCCGAGTCAGTTGCAGTGGCGCGGCCACTCGTACTCCCCTCCCCTTGCGTGTTCTTGCGCGCAACAGGGTGGCACATGTGTGCGGAGGACGAGTGGCCGGTTCGTGTTCCCCGTTCAGTTCCGCCCGGCGTGCTGACGGGCACGGGCCTGCCTCGGCGTTTCCAGTACCGCTCGTTCGCCTCCCGTGTCCGGCCGTTCGCTTCCAGGACTGGAGCTTCCTCTTGTTCAGTCGGCTGCGGGCCTCCACTGGGCGGCCTCGCGCGCAGCCGCACGGGCGCCGAGGAACCCGACGGCGAGAGAGACCACGGCGCATGTCGTGATGCCTGCTGCCAGAACGGTCCAGGACACGGAGCCTTCCTGCACCAGGGCGATGAAGAACACCGAGTGCCATGCGGTCACGGCCCCGGTCAGGACCGTGGCGATGAGCAAGGGGACGGTCAGGTGCCATGAGCTCACCGACCGGAACACCCGGCGGTGGCCGGTCAGGACGGAGAGCGGGGCGAGAGCATGGCGGATCCGGACGAATTCCGCTGCCGCGCTGACCGCACCGGCCACGAGGATGAAGAGGATGCCGGTGACGCCGAACAGCTGGATCCAGTTCGCCAGAGGGGCCCGCGAGGGTCCCAGCCAGTTTCCGCCCAGCGTCTCGACCTGCACCGAGGGATTGGGAAGCGTGTACGCGGCCTTCTTCACCGCGCTGAGGTGACCCGGCTCGGGGGTGACGACGAGGAGGGACTGGGTACTGTCTGGCTTTACGGTGATGTGGGGGACTTGAGCGAACTTGACGTTGCCGTACCAGCGGCGCATTTCCTGTACTTGAGTGCTGGTTCCCGCCGCTGTCTTCGTGTCGCCGGGACAGGCCACGTGCAGGGTGCGCAGATCTCGGCAGGACCCTTCGATCGTCACCCACGGATCTTTCGGTGGCCCTGGATCGTGGAAGGCGCGGGTCAGGAGAAGCGACCCGGCTGGAAGGGACGAGCGGAACCGCTCTGTCTGCGCCGCGGTCATGCCACCGGTGGTCAGCTGGATCACGGTGTCCTTGATCCGCTGGTGTGTCTCGACCGCTGCTTGCGACTGCACCCCGAGTCTGCTGGTCCATACCTGCATCTGTGCGACGATCCCGATGCCGATCACCATGGCCAGAGCCAGCCGCACGATGACGCCGGGATGCGCGTGCGTCCACCGGCCGCCGATCATGCGGCCCGCGTGCCCCTTGCGCTTACCGTTGTCGGCGAGCCAGGAGCCCAGGTGGCGGGTGACGAGAGCCACTACGGAGGACAGGAACGCCCACATCACGACGGTTCCGCAGGTGAACACGGCAAGCTGTGCTCTGTGGGGCACGTACTGGCTCGTCAGGACCAGCGCGACACCGATGCCACAGACGGACAGGCGCCATGCGGGAACCCGAGACGCGAACGAGGCCGGGCGGGTTGACCTGCCGTCCCGGTGAACGCGGTGCGAGCCCACCACGATGCCGAGCACGGCCAACAGGGATACGACTGCCGCCCCTGCGGCGGTGGGCCATGCGCCCAGCACGTCACGGTGGTCGAGGATGTATCCGGTGGGACCAAGGCGAACATCCCACACGGAGGCAACGGCGTACGGGATGAAGGCGGCGAAGGTCCCCAACGCCGCGGGGAGTGCGGCTTCGCCGATGTTGACGATCATCCGGTGCCGCCATGTCCCGCCGAGGGCCTGCAGCAGACTGCTGCGCCGGTCACGAGAGCGGGAGCCGACCCGCGCGGCGACCACGGTCAAGGCGAGGGCGGGCAGTCCGGTCAGGGCCCACAGAGCCAGGAGAGGCGATGCCACCGGCTTCTGGTCGGCCATCTCTCCCGTGGCTCCGCCGCCGGAACCGAAGGCGGCCACGTGCATCCACCGGTCATCGTCCTTCGGCGGAGTGTCTGCCACCCGGACATAGGCGATCCGTTCGGAAGGAGCGACCAGGCCGTCGGTGGTGACAGTGCCGGCAAACGACCCGTACCGGGTGCGGATCCCCTCTGCGTGTCCGGTGCGCAGGAGTTCGGGAGAGAGCAGCACCTCGCCCGGCTCGGGCCAGCGGGATACACCGGCGGGAAGAGGAGCCTCAGGAGTGAGGGGGTGGAGAAAAATGACGGATACAGGACGGTTGCCGACGGAGTCGGCGCCCTCCCGGTACAGCAGCGTGGCGTGCTTGCCGTCGGTGATCACCGCTCCTCTGGCGTCTGCCCTGGTGTCGCGGCCGTGATACGTGGCGACGGTGGCCACTGTCGCCAGGGTGACGAAGGCGACGGCGAGGGCGGCGCAGAACAGGCCCCACCAGCGCAGGCGGTCGCCGGGAGTGGAACGCCCCGCGGCGAGGCCGATTCTGATCAGGGTGCCTGCGGTGCGCGTGCTCGTTCGCATCAGACGGCCCCGACTTCGGCCAGGATCCCGCCCTGAAGCTCGTGGCGGCGGTCGGCCCGGCCTGCGACCCAGGGGTCGTGCGTGACGACGAGCAGTGCGCAACCGCGGTCACGGGCGGCGGTGAAGAGCAGACGGGCGACTGCCTCCTTGGCTTCCGGGTCGAGGGCGCCGGTGGGCTCGTCGGCGAGGAGGACGGCGGGCTCGGTGATCAGGGCGCGGGCCACGGCGGTCCGCTGGCGCTCCCCTCCGGAGAGCATCCCAGTGGGGGTGGAGCCGGTGGGGACACCGAGCTCGCCGAGGAGCTCCTCCGCACGCCGATAGGTGTCCTGGTGGCGGCCCCCGTCGAGCAGGACCGGCAGGGCGACATTCTCCACCGGGCTGAGTTCGGGGAGGAGTTCGCCGAACTGGAACACCATGCCCAGGGTCTCCCGCCGCACCTGCGCGAGCTGTGCGGACCGCAGCCCAGTGATCTCCCGGCCCCCGGCGATGATGGTGCCTGCCTGAGGTTTGATCAGTCCGAGGACGCACATGAGCAGCGTTGACTTGCCGGATCCGCTGGGGCCGGTCACCGCGACCGACTCGCCGGGGGACACGGAGGAGGGTCCGTCCCTCGACCTGATAGCACAGGCCGCTCACGCGGAGCCCGGACGAATCACTTTGTTTCACAGAATCTGGCCTCTTGTGTCAGAAACGGGAACGCCGCACCAGCCCTGAACAGGCTGGTGCGGCAGAAGCGGCGGTGGAGAGCAGGCTTACCGGATGGTCCAGTTCGGCGCACAGTCGTCCGGGTCGCCGTTGTTCTCGTCGCAGGCCTTGAACTTGTAGATCTTGGATCCGTCACCGGATATCCGCCCGGTGTCACCGGTAGCCGGAGCCCAGGCATGGGCTCCGCCGTCCGATCTTCACATGGATGAAGCTCAGGAAACTGGAGGTGACGAGGTGATGACTCAATGACGACCTTGGCTTCAGGTCGGAGTGGTACGGCTGAGTCGGAGGGCTACATATGAGAGTCGAGAGAAACCGGAACGTGCAGCGGGTAGCGGTTCACCTTGGTGCACGTGTTGTGCCCACTCGAAGTGGATCACAGAGGCGCACCGGGACTCGAATGTGCGGTGCCGCGTACCCTGCCGAGGCCGCAGCCTCACGGTTGACGGGAATTGACCGTAGCTCGCGCTGCCCTTGCCGATCGTCCCACTGTGATCGTCGTAGCCAGGGGGCTGATGTTTGGGATGTCCTCGCGGGCGATCACCGGCGGGACGTACCGCCGCCCAGCTCACGCCGAAGCGGCCGCGTCGCCGTGCTGCACCGCTGACGACCGTCAGCGGTGCAGCCTCGGCCTCAGCTCTTCTTCGCGGGCGTCTTCGAGGGCGACGCGGAGGAGTCCTCCGAAGCTCCCTTCGAAGCTTCCTTCGAGGGCTCCTTGGACGGGGACTTCGACGCCGGCTTCGACGGGTCGCCGCTCGCCTTGCCGCCGCCCGCGCCGTTCGCCTCGGACACCGCGGCCACCGCTTCCTTGGCGGCCTTCTTGGCGTCCTTCGCCAGGTCGTCGGCGCTCGGGGACTTGTCGCCGGCCAGACCCGCGCCGTTGTAGTCGAGCGTGACGACGACGTTCTCGACGCGCGCCACGATCGTCTGCTGCTTGAAGGTGCCTTCCTTCTTCTTCAGGTCGTAGCGCACGGCCGTCGCCTGGTCGCCCGTGTCGGGCACCGGCTCCGACTTGACGCCCTTGGCGCCCTCCGCGGCCTGGACGTCCTGGACCTGCTTCTCGTAGTACTGCTGGGCCAACTTGTCGCCCGAGCCGCGCGAGGCGTCCGACTCGAAGCGCAGCATCGACACGTTCAGCCAGCGGAACTGCGAGCCCTTCACGCCGTTGTTGTCGAGGCTGTTCCAGGAGCAGCTGCCGCGCGTGGAGATATCGTCCGACTTGCCCTCCTTGCCGGACTTGCTCTCCGGAACGAGGTTCTTCAGCGTCTTCTTCGACAGCGCCTTGCAGGGCTCCGGAAGCTTGCCGTACGCCGCCGCCTCGACGGTCGGTGACGGGCTCGCGGACGCCGAGGCCGCCGCGTTCGCGGCCTTGTCAGTGCTGTCGCCGGAGCCGGAGTCCGAGGAGCAGCCGGCGGCGACCAGCATCACGGGGACGGCGGCCGCGCAGACAAGGACGCGGTGGAGTCGCTTCGCTCGCTGATCCTGCTGGTCTCGCTGTGCTCGTCGCTGCATGGTTCCTTCACTCATGACGCTCGTGGTTCCCTGCGGTCGGAACGGGGCCGAGTGGTCACCGTACGCGGTGAGGCGGTGGTGTGGCCTTCCTTCGCGTGCTTTGCGGGTGTGCGTGAAGGGGGCGTGAAGGGGCCTCAGTCGCTCAGCGAATCGGCCAGCTGGGAGGCCAGTTTCTGGGCCCTGTCCTGCAATTCCTTGCTGCCCGGGACGACGCCGACGGTGGCCGGCTGTTCGGCGTACTCGATGGTCACGATGACATTCGACGTGCGGAACGCCACAGTCACCGTCCGCTGCTTGGCCGTCGAACCGGAACTGCTCAGCTCGTCGTCGATGAAGGCCTCGTCGCCGAAATCCTCCAGCACGCGGGGCTGGAGTTCGGTCGGGGTCGCGGAGGTGGACGAGGAGGGGGACGAGGTGCCGGTGGGGGTGGGAGAACCGCTCGGGGCGGCGGAGGAACCGCCGGCCGGGGTACTGCCCGCAGCGGGGGACTCCGTGGCGGCCGACTCGGTGGCCGTCGGCTCGGGGAGGTGGGCCGCGGCCTCCCGCTCCGCGAAGAGTTGCTCGGCCTGGTTGTCGTCGCTGATGGTGTTGTCGTAGGAGACGACCCGTTCGAAGCCGACGAGCAGATGGTCGGTGGCCTCCCGGCCGTCGACCTTCCACTGGCAGCCGACCTTGCGGTCGGTGTCGAACGTGACCGTCGGCTCGCCCTCGTAGGTCTTCTCGCGCTGCTCGCCGTCGGTGATCTGCCGGATGCCGGGCAGGAGTTCGTCGAGCGTGCTCTGACCGACCGCCGTGCAGGGCTCGGGGAGCGTGCGGTAGCGGCCCGGCTCGGCGGCGGGTGAAGCCGTGCCGGTGTCGCCCGGGTTGGAGCCGTCCGTGGGGCCGCCGTCGTCCGGGCTGCCGGTGCAGCCGGCCAGCAAGGCCGCGAGGAGCGCGGCGATACCGGGTGCGTACGCCTTACGTTGCACGTGGTGGCTCCTCTCGGGGCGGATATTGGCTTGCCGTCGCCGGGCAGCCGATGAACACAATGTGTATCGCACGCACTGCCGTGAACGCCGGTCCGGATTCCCTTTCGTAGACCTTGGCTCCGGTATTTGCTCTTGAAGACTTCTGTTCGCTTACGGGGGATTGAGGACGTTATGTCGTATGTAGAGGTACCTGGTGCGAAAGTACCGATCCGGATGTGGGCCGACCCCGCCTCGGTCGAGGAGGGCGCGCTCCAGCAGCTCCGGAACGTCGCGACGCTGCCGTGGATCAAGGGCCTGGCCGTCATGCCCGACGTGCACTACGGCAAGGGCGCGACGGTCGGCTCGGTCATCGCCATGCGGGGTGCGGTCTGCCCGGCGGCGGTGGGGGTCGACATCGGCTGCGGAATGTCGGCGGTGAAGACGTCCCTGACGGCGAACGACCTGCCCGGGGATCTGTCGCGGCTGCGGTCGAAGGTCGAGCAGGTGATTCCGGTGGGGCGGGGCATGCATGACAGCGCCGTCGACCCGGGGCGGCTGTACGGGTTCGGTACGGCCGGGTGGGAGGACTTCTGGGGACGGTTCGACGGGGTCGCCGAAGCGGTCAAGTTCCGTGCCGAGCGCGCCACCAAGCAGATGGGAACGCTCGGCGGAGGCAACCACTTTGTCGAAATCTGTACGGATACGACCGGTTCTGTCTGGCTGATGCTCCACTCCGGTTCCCGGAACATCGGCAAGGAACTGGCCGAGCACCACATCGGCATTGCCCAGAAACTCCCGCACAACCAGGGCCTGGTCGACCGTGACCTCGCCGTCTTCGTGGCGGACACCCCGCAGATGGCGGCGTACCGCAACGACCTGTTCTGGGCGCAGGAGTACGCGAAGTACAACCGCTCGATCATGATGGCGCTCCTGAAGGACGTGGTCCGCAAGGAGTTCAAGAAGGCGAAGCCGGCCTTCGAGCCGGAGATCAGCGCGCACCACAACTACGTGGCCGAGGAGCGCTACGACGGGATGGACCTGCTCGTGACCCGCAAGGGCGCGATCCGGGCCGGCTCCGGCGAGTACGGGATCATCCCCGGCTCCATGGGCACGGGTTCGTACATCGTGAAGGGCCTCGGCAACGCCAAGTCCTTCAACTCGGCCTCGCACGGCGCGGGCCGGCGCATGAGCCGCAACGCGGCGAAGCGGCGCTTCTCGACGAAGGACCTGGAGGAGCAGACCCGGGGCGTGGAGTGCCGCAAGGACTCCGGCGTCGTGGACGAGATCCCGGGCGCCTACAAGCCCATCGAGCAGGTCATCGACCAGCAGCGGGACCTGGTGGAGGTCGTGGCGAAGCTGAAGCAGGTTGTTTGCGTGAAGGGTTGACGCGCCGAGGGCGCCGGCGTCACAGCTCGCGGTGGACCTTCGTGTTCGAGGCCTGGGCGCGGGGGCGGAGGACCAAGAGGTCCACGTTGACGTGGCTGGGGCGGGTGATGGCCCAGGTGATGGTGTCGGCGACGTCGTCGGCCGTGAGGGGCTCGGCCACGCCCTCGTAGACCTTCTCGGCCTTTTCCGTGTCGCCGGAGAAGCGGGTCAGGGCGAACTCGTCCGTCTTGACCATGCCGGGGGCGATCTCGATGACGCGGACCGGCCGGCCGACGATCTCCAGGCGCAGGGTCTCGGCGAGGACGTGCGCGCCGTGCTTGGCGGCGACGTAGCCCGCGCCGCCCTCGTAGGTGCCGTGGCCCGCGGTGGAGGAGACGACCACGACGGTGCCGTCGCCGCTCGCGTCCAGCTTGGGCAGCAGGGCCTGGGTGAGGTGCAGCGTGCCGATGACGTTCGTCTCGTACATCTGGCGCCAGTCGGCCGGGTCACCGGTCGCGACCGGGTCGGCGCCGAGCGCGCCGCCGGCGTTGTTGACCAGGACGCCGATCGTCTTGAAGGCCGTGGCGAACTCGTCGACCGCCGCGCGGTCCGTGACGTCGAGGGCGTACGCCGTGGCCTGGTGGCCCGCCTTGGTGATCTGCTCCGCCAGCGCTTCGATGCGGTCCTTGCGGCGGGCCGTCAGGACGACGCGGTAGCCCGCGGCGGCGAGCTGCCGGGCCGTGGCGGCGCCGATTCCGCTGCTCGCACCGGTGACGACGGCGATGCGGGAGGCTGCGGACGGGGCGGCGGTGGCCATGGGAGCTCCTCGGGCGTGGGTGCGGTGTGCGGGGCCGGCGAGGCCCTCAGGGCTTCCGGCCAGGATAGGCGGGGCCCGCGGTGGGAGAATGAGGGTGGGTGGTCCCCTGGTTTTCCGGTCTTTCCTGGAGGTGGATCATGGGCGAGGCACGTGAGGTCATGGACCGGCTCACGGACGCGGTCACCACGCACGCCGATCTGAAGGTCATCGGCGAGCTGTACGCCGAGGACGCGGTCGCCTTCACCCCTGACGAGGGTGAGCTGCGCGGGCGCGACAACATCGTCGAGTACTGGCGGACGATGACGGAGGCGGTCCCCGAGGCGACGTTCCAGTCGTTGCACTCCTACGAGGTCGGCGACACGGCCATCGACGAGGGGATCTTCAGCGGGCGCAACACCGGGCCGCTGGAGCTGCCCAACGGTGAGACGCTCCCGCCGACGCAGAAGGAGATCAGGATCCGCGGGGTGGACATCGCCACCGTGCGGGACGGGCGGATCGTCGACTACCGGCTGTACTTCGACGAGATGGATTTCCTGGGGCAGTTGGGGCTGCTGCCGCCTGACGATCCGTTCTGAGCTCCCGGGCCGAGGGCCGGTCAGTCTCCTCGTGGGGCGTACATGATGACCGCCATGCCCGCGAGGCAGATCAGCGCGCCCGCGATGTCCCAGCGGTCCGGGCGGTAGCCGTCCGCGACCACGCCCCAGAGGATCGAACCGGCGACGAAGATCCCGCCGTACGCGGCGAGCACGCGGCCGAAGTGGGCGTCGGGCTGGAACGTCGCGACGAAGCCGTACGCGCCGAGCGCGAGGACGCCGCCGGCCGCCCACAGCCAGCCCCGGTTCTCGCGCACGCCCTGCCAGACCAGCCACGCGCCGCCGATCTCGAACAGGGCGGCGACGACGAAGAGGGCGGCGGACCGGAGCACGAACATGGTGGTCAGCTTCGCATGCTCCCTAGGGCCTGCCGTCAGGTCCTAACGGCCGGCCCGGGTCTCCGCCGCGTACGCCGTGGGGGGTACTCCCACCGTCGTCGTGAAGTCCCGTACGAGGTGGGCCTGGTCGGCGTAGCCGAGGTCGGCGGCGAGGGCGGCCCAGTCGACGTCGTCGCGGTGGCCGGCCTGTTCCAGGGCCTCGTGGATGCGGTAGCGGAGGATGACCCACTTGGGGCTGACGCCGACCTGGGCCGAGAAGAGCCGTTGCAGTGCCCGTACCGACAGGCCGTGCGTGTGGGCGAAGTCGCCGACGCGGCGTACGGTGCGGTCCGCGCGGATGCGTTCGACGAGGTCGATCGCGAGGTCTGTCTGCGGGTCGGGGGCGCAGGGCAGGGAGAGCAGGAAGGCGTCGAGGGCGGCGACCCGGGCGCGGTCGCCGGCGGGGGTGACGGCCGCGCGGGCGGTGTCGGCGGTGGCTTGAGGGAACAGGTCCTGGGCGGGCAGCGTGTGGCCCGTCCAGTGGGAGACCGGCATTCCGGGGGCGTACGGCCGGAAGCCGCCGGGGCGGAACTTCGCTCCGCAGACCCGGCCCCGCCCGGTCAGTTTCCTGGTGTAGAGGCCGAGCGCGACGCCGGTGACCTCGCCGTAGGGCGGAGCCTCCTCCTCGTCGGCCCCGTCCCACTGGAAGGTGAGGTTGACCGAGGGGTGCGGCACGATGTGGGAGGCGTACGGCTGGGGCAGGTCCCAGTCGATGAGCCAGTGCCACTCGATGTACCGGCGCAGCGGCTCGGCGGGCTCGTGGCGGCGGAACCGTACGCGGTTCAGCAGCCCGGACGGGTCGACGATCCCGCGGGTGTCGTGGCGGGGTGCCTCCATGGCCGGATCGTACGTCGCGTTTCTTCAGGAGTCGCGTTTCTTCAAGAAGGGCAGTCCCGGGCGTCCCTACGGTCGGTGTATGGACACCGAACGCAGTGAAGTGAAGAGCCACACCCTGGGCGATCTTCTGAGGGTGGCGCGTGGGCGGGCCGTGCCCGTGGTCCGGGCGATTCCCGACGAGGCGCTCGCCGCTCCCACACCGTGTGCCGACTACGACGTGAAGGCCCTGGTCAATCACCTCTTCCAGGTGGTCGTGGAGTTCCAGAAGCTGGCGGCCAAGGGGGAGTCGGACTTCTCCGCGACGCCCGACCGGGTCGGTGCGGGGCCGGACTGGCGGGAGCGGTTCGCCGGGGAGACGGACAAGCTGGTGGCGGCCTGGTCGGCGCCCGGTGCCGAGGAGGGCACGGCGGGGGCGTGGAAGATGCCGGCGGGGCTGGTCGGCTCGATGGCGTTGCTCGATCTGACCGTGCACGTGTGGGACCTGGCCCGGGCCACGGGCCAGGAGTACCGGGTGGACGACGGGGTGGACCCGGTCCTGGAGCGGCTCGCCGGCGCGGTCGCCGAGCTGGCGCCGACGGCCCGGTCGACCGGTGTGTTCGCGGAGCCGGTGCGGGTGGCGGAGGGTGCGTCGGCCCTGGAGCGGCTGCTCGGGCAGACCGGCAGGGATCCGTACTGGAATGGCCCCGCGCCGGCTGTTGTTCCCCCAGGTACGGTTGAAGGATAAACAACCTGGAGGGTGAGCGACCATGCAGTTCGGGATCTTCAGCGTCGGCGACGTCACGCCCGACCCCACCACCGGCCGGACCCCGACCGAGCGCGAGCGGATCAAGGCCATGGTCGCCATCGCGCTCAAGGCCGAGGAGGCCGGGCTCGATGTCTTCGCGACCGGCGAGCACCACAATCCGCCCTTCGTGCCCTCCTCCCCGACCACGATGCTCGGCTACATCGCCGCCCGCACCGAGCGGCTGGTCCTCTCCACGGCCACCACCCTCATCACCACCAGCGACCCGGTGAAGATCGCCGAGGACTTCGCGATGCTCCAGCACCTGGCCGACGGCCGGGTGGATCTGATGCTGGGCCGCGGGAACACCGCGCCGGTGTACCCCTGGTTCGGGCAGGACATCCGGCAGGGCATCCCGCTCGCCGTCGAGAACTACGCCCTGCTGCACCGCCTGTGGCGCGAGGAGGGCGTCGACTGGGAGGGAAAGTTCCGTACGCCGCTGCAGGGCTTCACGGCGACGCCCCGCCCGCTGGACGGCGTACCGCCGTTCGTCTGGCACGGGTCGATCCGCTCGCCGGAGATCGCCGAGCAGGCCGCGTTCTACGGCGACGGCTTCTTCCACAACAACATCTTCTGGCCGGCCGACCACACCAAGCGCATGGTCGAGCTGTACCGGGCCAGGTACGCGCACTACGGGCACGGCACGCCCGAGCAGGCGATCGTCGGGCTCGGCGGGCACGTGTTCATGCGCAGGAACGCGCAGGACGCGATCCGTGAGTTCCGGCCGTACTTCGACGTCGCGCCGGTGTACGGGCACGGGCCGTCGCTGGAGGACTTCACGGAGCAGACGCCGCTGACCGTCGGCAGCCCGCAGCAGGTCATCGAGAAGACGCTGGCCTTCCGGGAGTACGCCGGCGACTACCAGCGGCAGCTCTTCCTGGTCGACCATGCCGGGCTGCCGCTGAAGACCGTGCTGGAGCAGATCGACCTGCTGGGCGAGGAGGTCGTCCCGGTGCTGCGCAAGGAGTTCGCCGTGGGCCGCCCGGCGGACGTGCCGGACGCGCCGACGCACGCGGCCCGGCTCGCGCGGGCCCAGGGGTAAGAGGACGGCGGGTGCCCGGGCCCGTGGTTGCGTGAGCGCTGGTGAGAGGCGAGTAAGAAGGACGCTCCGGCGCGGCGCATCCGGTCCCGGGGAGCCGGCCGCCAGGCACACTGGACGCGTGCCCCACACCGTGCTGCTCGCCGAAGACGACCGCGCCATCCGCAACGCCCTGGAGCGCGCCCTGACCCTGGAGGGCTACCAGGTCATGGCGGTCGCCGACGGTGTCGAAGCACTGGCGCAGGCCCACCGCAACCGTCCGGACGTGCTCGTCCTGGACGTGATGATGCCGGGCATCGACGGGCTCCAGGTGTGCCGGGTGCTGCGCGCCGAAGGCGACCGGACGCCGGTCCTGATACTGACGGCCCTGGTGGAGACCGCCGACCGGATCGCCGGCCTGGACGCGGGCGCCGACGACTACGTGGTGAAGCCCTTCGACGTGGAGGAGGTCTTCGCCCGGCTGCGCGCGCTGCTGCGCCGCACCAGCCCGGTGGGGGTGGGCGAGCCCCACGGCGGCGCACCGGTCGGCGGCGCACCCGCTGGTGGTACGCCCGCCGGCGGCGCGCCCGTGCCCGAGGCGCCCAGGCAGCTCCCCGAGCGGTTCATCGAGGCCGCCGGCCTCCGCATGGACCCGCAGGCGCGCCGGGCCTGGCGGGGCGCGCGCGAGCTGGAGCTGACCCGCACCGAGTTCGAGCTGCTGGAGCTGCTGGTCCGCAACGCGGGCATCGTCCTCGACCACTCGACGATCTACGACCGTATCTGGGGCTACGACTTCGGCCCCGGCTCGAAGAACCTCGCCGTCTACGTCGGCTATCTGCGCCGCAAGCTCGACGATCCGGACGGGCCGCAGCTGATCCACACGGTGCGGGGCGTGGGTTACGTGCTGCGGGAGGACTGAGTGGGCCGCCTCCGCCGTCTGCTGAGCGGGCGGCGGCCGAAGCTGGTCTCGCTGCGCACGACGTTCGCGGTGTCGTTCGCGGCGGTGACGGCGGCCGTGACGGTCCTGGTCGGCATCCTGTCCTACAGCGCGGCGGCCCGGCTGGTGCGAGTGGACCAGCAGACGGTGTTCGACGAGGTCGTGCAGGACCTGCGGGACGAGGTGCGGGACAACCGGATGACGCCGGGCGACTTCTCCTCCGCCGCGCCGGGCCACGACCTCGTGCGGCCCGCCCGTACCGATGTGCAGGTGCTCGGCCCGGACGGCCGTGTCGTCGACCGGGGCAGCCCGGGACTGCCGGTGACCGGGGCCGATGTGCGGATCGCCGCCGCGGCCTCGTCCGGGCGGGTGGCCGAGCACAAGGACGTCGACGTGGGCGACGACGTCTACCGTGTCGCGACCGTCTCCCTCGGCGGCGGGCGGGGCGCGGTGCAGGTCGCGCAGGAGTTCAGCGACGTCGAGGACCTGCTGCGGGCGCTCCAGCGGCGGACGCTGCTGCTGATGGCCGCCGTCGTGATCGCCGCCGGCCTGTTCGGCTGGTGGCTCGCCCGGCGCATCACGCGGCGCCTGGTGGTCCTGACCGACGCCGCCGAGGACGTGGCCCGGACCCGCCGTCTCGGCATCCAGGTGCCGGTCGCCGGTCATGACGAGGTGGGCCGGCTGGGCCGGGCCTTCGACCGCATGCTGGGCCGGCTCGCGCAGTCCGAGGAGGACCAGCGCCGTCTGGTCCAGGACGCGGGCCATGAGCTGCGGACACCGCTGACCTCGCTGCGGACGAACATCTCGATGCTCCGCCGGATCGACGAACTGCCGCCCGAGACCCGGGAGGAACTGGTCGCCGACCTCGGCCAGGAGGCCCGTGAGCTGACCGACCTGGTCAACGAGCTCGTCGACCTCGCGGCCGGGCAGTCCGACACCGAGCCGCCGCGGCGGGTGGACGTCGCCGGCCTCGCGGAGGAGGTGGCGGGCCTGGCCCGGCGCCGCAGCGGCCGGCGGATCACGCTCCGCGCGAGCGGCGACACCACGACCGACGGGCGGCCCGGGATGCTCACCCGGGCGCTGTCCAACCTCGTCGAGAACGCGGTGAAGTTCGACGAGCGCGGCACGGCTCCCGTCGAGATCGTCGTCGCCGGGCCCGCCCGGCCCGGCGCGATCCGCGTCGAGGTCCTCGACCGCGGCCCCGGCATCACCGACCACGACCTCGCCCGCGTCTTCGACCGCTTCTACCGCGCCGCCGACGCCCGCTCCCTGCCGGGCTCCGGCCTGGGCCTGTCCATCGTCCGCGAGGTGGCCCTCGCGCACGGGGGAGCGCCGTTCGCGTTCCGGCGGGACGGTGGCGGGACGGTGATCGGGTTCACGGTGGGCGGAGGGACAGAGGGCGGCCAGGACGAGGGGTGAGCAGATTTCAGCGCAGCTTGCGATACAGCCGGAACCGCCCGCCGCGGGTGAGCCGCACCCCGGGTGTCCCCGAGAACAGCTCGTGCCCCTCGTCGTGATCGCCGGCCTCGGCGGCCTCCTGGTGGGCCTCGGCGCTGGTCCACTCCGTGTACAGCAGCACCCGGCTGCCGTCGACGCTGTGCAGGAAGTGGGCCGAGATCCCCCCGGGATGGCCGCCTTCGCTCGGCTGGGCCGCGATCACCGCGTCGGTGAACGACCGCTGCCGCTCGGGCCCGTCGACATCGAACGCGGCGGTGATCAGACAGCCCGGGACGCGTGCCTCCTGCTCCTCGGCCAGGCTGCGGTAGAGGTGATAGCGGGGCGGGCCGGCCGGCGGAACTCCGGCGGCGTCGTCCCACCGCGCGAGCGTCAGCACGGTCTCCCCGTCCGTGCTCAGGAACCAGCTGACGTCGGCCAGGCCGGCGGGCGGCGGCTCCAGTGACGCCAACTCGTCGGCCACTAACGCCTGTTGCCGGTCGGGGCTGTCGGCATACCGGGTGCCGATTACCCACGTGCCGGGGGCGGCCAGGTCAGGGAAGAGTACTGAGGGCACGGACGGAACTCCTTCACGCGCGCGGAGGACGGAAGCGGAACCGTGATCGTGCCCGTGGACGGCGGGGAGCGGTCAACTGCTTTTCACCGGCGGTCTACACCGCCAGCCACACCGCCTGATCCGGCCCCAGCCGGCCGTTCTCCAGCGGGCCGCTGGACAGCAGGAGCCCGGAGTGTCCGGGCAGCTCGTACGGCTCGGCGGAGAGGTTGACCACGCACACCAAGCCCGGGTCCCGGGTGAAGGCCAGCACCCCGTCCGGTGTGTCCAGCCAGGTCATCGTGCCGTCGCCGAGGGCGGGATGGTCGCGCCGGACGCGCAGCGCCGCACGGTAGAGCTCCAGCATGGACGCCGGGTCGCCGGTCTGGCTCTCGACGGTGTGCTCGGCCCAGAGCGCGGGCTGCGGCAGCCAGGGCGCGGCCGTGGCGCCGTCGGGGCTGAAGCCGTAGGGAGCCGTGCGCCCGGACCAGGGGATCGGGACGCGGCAGCCGTCGCGGCCCCGTTCGGTGTGGCCGGAGCGTTCCCAGGTCGGGTCCTGGAGGACGTCCTCGGGCAGGTCCTCGACCTCGGGCAGGCCGAGTTCCTCGCCCTGGTAGACGTAGGCGCCGCCGGGCAGGGCGAGCATCAGCAGGGCGGCGGCCCGGGCCCGCCGGGTGCCGAGCTCGAGGTCCAGGGGGCCCTCCGGGCGGTAACTCTCGTTCGCCACCCAGCGCTTGGCGGTACGGCGGCCGTAGCGGCTCGGGTGGCGCGTCACGTCGTGGTTGGAGAGGACCCAGGTGGCCGGTGCGCCGACCGCGCCGAGCATGGTGAGGGAGTCGTCGATGACCCCGCGCAGGTCCTTCGGGTCCCAGCTCGACATGAGGAAGTCGAAGTTGAAGGCCGTGTGCAGACCGTCCCGGCGGACGTACGCCGCCAGCCGCTCAGGCGTGTCGGCCCACGCCTCGGCGACGAAGGAGCGGTCGCCGGGGAACTCGTCGGCCACCTTGCGCCAGGCGCGGTATATCTCGTGCACCTCGTCCCGGTCCCAGTGCGGATGGTCCACGTGCCGCGAGGGCGGCCCGGCGTCCGGGTCCCGGCGGGGCGGCAGGTCGGGCAGCTCCGGGTGCTTGATCAGACCGTGGGCGACATCGATACGGAAGCCGTCCACACCCCGGCCGAACCAGAACCGCAGGACGGACTCGAACTCGGCCCGCACCTCGGGGTGCTGCCAGTTCAGGTCGGGCTGCTCGGGGGCGAACAGGTGCAGATACCATTCCCCGTCCGGCAGCCGGGTCCAGGCCGGGCCGCCGAAGCAGGACACCCAGTCGTTGGGCGGCTGCGCCCCGTCGGCCCCGCGCCCGGGCCGGAAGACGTAGCGCTCGCGTTCCGCGCTGCCCGGTCCGGCCGCCAGGGCCGCCTGGAACCAGGCGTGCTGGTCGGAGGTGTGGTTGGGCACGATGTCGGGGATGACGCGGATCCCGTGCGCGTGCGCTTCCTCGATGAACCGTTCCGCGTCGGCCAGGGTGCCGAACAGCGGGTCGATGGCGCGGAAGTCGGCGACGTCGTAGCCGTGGTCGGCCATGGGCGACTTGTACCAAGGGTTGATCCAGACGGCGTCCACGCCGAGGGACTTGAGGTAGGGCAGGCGGGAGCGGAGCCCGGCGATGTCGCCGACGCCGTCGCCGTTCCCGTCGGCGAAGCTGCGGATGTAGACCTGGTAGATGACGGCACTGCGCCACCAGGGGGCGGTGGAGGACACGGGGCTCCTTCTGATGCGGGTCGGGACTACTTCGCGGCGCCGGCGGTGAGCCCGGCGACGATCCGGCGCTGGAAGAGCAGCACCATGACCACCAGCGGGACCGTGACGAGGACACCGGCGGCCATCTGGCTGCCGAACGGCGTCTCGTAGGTCGTGGCGCCGGTGAACTTGGAGATGGCGACGGTCGCGGTCTGCATGCCGGGCTTGTTGGTCATCGACAGGGCGATGAGGAACTCGTTCCAGGCGGCGATGAACGTGATGATCGCGGTGGTGAAGATGCCCGGCGCGGCCAGCGGCACGATGACCTTGCGGAAGGCCTGGCCGCGGGTGCAGCCGTCGACCATGGCCGCGTGCTCCAGCTCGTCCGGCATCTGGCGGAAGAACGTGGTCAGGTTCCACACGGCCAGCGGCAGCGCGAAGGACATGCTGGGCACGATCATCGACTGGTAGGTGTTGATCCACCCGATGTCCGTGAACAGCTTCAGCAACGGCACCACGATCGAGACGACCGGGAACATCGAGGTGGCGATGATCAGCGTGAGGATCAGCCGCTTGAAGCGGAACTCCAGCCGGGCCATCGCGTAGGCGGTGAACGTGGCGAGCACCAGCGCCGCGGCGGTCGTGATCCCGGCGACGACCAGACTGTTGAGCAGCGCCCGCCCGAACCCCTGCGTGGGGTCGAACACGGCCCGGTAGTTCTCGAAGGACAGCGGGGCCGGAATCAGCGAGGTGTCGAAGATGTCGCCGGTGCGGCGGAGGCTGGAGACCAGCATCCAGTAGAACGGGGCCAGACAGTAGGCCACCACCGCGGCGATCCCCAGATACGGCAGCCACCGCCGCCACTTGACCGTGAGAGTCATGCCGCCACCTCCGTACGACGGCGCCTTCTCCCGCTGTCGCCCCCGATGAGGTCGGCGCCGAGCAGCCGCACGAAGGCGAGCGCGATCAGGAACACGTACAGGAAGAGGATCACCGCGTACGCGGAGGCGGGCCCGAAGCGCACGTTGGCCGCCTCGTTCTGCGCGAGCATCGACAGGGTCTCCACCGAGTGCTTCTGCGCGCCGACGAGGATGTAGGGCAGGTCGAACATCCGCAGCGCGTCCATGCAGCGGAACAGCACCGCCACCAGCAGCGCGGGCTTCACCAGCGGCAGGGTGATGTGCCAGAACTGGCGCGCCGGACGGGCCCCGTCCATACGGGCCGCCTCGTAGACCTCCTTCGGGATCACCTGGAGGCCGGCCAGCACCAGCAGCCCGATGAAGGGCGCGGTCTTCCACACCTCGGCGACGATGACGGCGACCTTGGCGTGGAAACCCTCGGTGGTCCACAGGATCTGCTGCCCGAGCAGCGCGTTGGCGACGCCGTCGCTGTTGAAGATCCACCGCCACAACAGCCCGGAGATGGCCGTCGGCACCGCCCAGGGCACCAGGATCCCGGCCCGCACCAGGGCCCGGCCCCGGAACGCCTTGTGCATGATCAGCGCCATGGCCACCCCGACCACTGTCTCCAGGCCGACCGTGACGACGGTGAAGAACGTGGTGTTCCAGAAGGCGTTGAAGAACCGCGCCCCGGCCTCGCCGAAGATCTCGGCGTAGTTCTGGAGCCCGACGAACGGCTCGCTGTCGCTGATGAATCCGGTCCTCGGGTCCAGCTCCTTCGGCCCGTACAGCGACTCCTTCAGCGCCATGAGCGTCGGGTAGAGCACGACGATCGACAGCACCAGCAGCGTCGGCGAGACCAGCAGCGCGGCCAGCCGCCCGGAACCGGCGGTCGCCCGGCCCGGCTTCGGCGCTCGCCGAGGGCTGCTCTTCTCTTCGGTGCGCGGGTCCGGCGGCGGCTCCGTCCTGGTCATGGCCCCGGCCCTCACCGCGCCACCGCCTTCCGCAGCGCCTTCTGCAGGTCCTTCAGCGCCCGCGCGCTGCTCTTCTCGCCGGTCAGGGCGGCGTACGTCTCCAGCTGGACCGCCGACGTCACATCGCCGTACTGCACCACCCGGGGCCGCGGCACGGCCCGCAGGATGGACTCCTTGAGCACCGGCAGATACGGGTACCGCGCGATCAGCGCCTTGTCGTCGTACAGCGAGGCGTACGGCGGGGCGACCGAGGCCTCCCGGAGGAAGGTCCGGGTGTTCTCCTCGCTGCTCATGAACCTGATGAAGTCCAGGGCCGTCGCCTTGTTCTGGGCGGACGAGGACACGGCCATGTTGTGGCCGCCGAGGCTGGAGGCGCCGGGCCCGTCCAGACCGGGCAGGGGAGCGGTGGCGAACTTGCCCCTGATGCCGCTCTTCTGGGCCAGCGAGTACGCGTACGGCCAGTTGCGCAGGAACACCAGCTTGCCGGACTGGAAGGCCTGACGGCCGTCCTCCTCCAGGTAGGTGATGGCCTTCCTCGGGATCGTCCCGTCCTTGAAGGAACCGGCGAGGAAGTCCAGGCCCTTCCTGGCCTCGGGGGTGTCGACGTCCGGCCTGCCGCCGGCGTCGGTGACGGTGCCGCCCGCGGAGTTCACGGCCTCGGCGAAGTTCACCGTGAGGCCCTCGTACTTCTGGAACTGCCCGGCGTAGCAGGACATGCTCTTCGCCTCGGGCAGCTTCTTCACCTTGGCGCAGGCGGCGGTCATCTGCGCCCAGGTCGTGGGGGGTTCGGCGACACCCGCCTTCTTCAGCAGGTCGGTGCGGTAGTAGAGCAGGCCGCCGTCCGAGCTGCCCGGCACCGCGTACAGACCGCCGCGGTACCGGGAGGTCTCCACCACCGGCTTCAGCATTTTCCCCAGCGGGAACCGCTTCTCGGGCAGCCGGTCGATCCACCGGTGGGCGGCGAACTCCGAGGTCCACACGGCGTCGAGGGACAGCACCGTGTAGGCGTCGGACTTCGTCTCCGCGTTCTGGATCATCTGCTGGCGTTGCGCGTCCGGGTCCGTCGGCAGCTGGATGAAGGTGACCTTCTCCTTCGGGTGCGCCTTGTTCCAGCGGTCGAGCATCGGCTGGACGGTGCCCGTGGTGTCCTTGCCGGCCACGTATGTGATGGGCCCGCGCCCTTCGAACGACGGTGGCCCGGCCTGCCCGGAGCCGCTGCCGCAGGCGGTGAGGAGAAGCCCGGTGGCGGCGAGCGCGGTGGCTCTGGTGGTGGTTCTGGTCGTCATGTCTCTCCTGGTCGCGCGGAAACCGGGGTCATGGCTGCTGAGACTGCGTTGCCACGGAATAAATGAAGGAAATATGCAGGTCAGAACGCTGCTGATGAGCCTTGCGGAAGTCTCTTCGGGGCTACTGGGACAACGCTTGCAAGCTAGGGGCGGGTTTTGCCGAAGTCAATGCGTTACGCGGGGGTAATCGACTGATCGCTCTGGCTTCACTCCCGGGAAAGCGCTGTCACAATCAGAGGCGGGGGAGCGAATCCCTGTGCTAACGTCCGGCGCATGCCTCCAGCTCAGCGGCACCCCACGATGGCCGACGTCGCCGAACGGGCCGGGGTCTCCACCTCCACCGTCTCGCGCACGCTGCGCGGCCTGTCCACGGTGTCGCCGGAGGTGCGCGCCCGGGTGGAGAAGGCCGCGCGCGAACTGAACTTCGCCGTGTCACGGCAGGCCGCAAGCCTTGTCACGGGCCGGACCGGGACGGTCGCTGTGATGGTCCCGACGCTCGACTCGTGGTTCATGGGAGCCGCCCTGTCCAGCCTGGCCCCGCTGCTGCGGGCGGCGGGCCTGCAGCTGAACGTCTACGAGATCCCGGACCTGGCCGAGCGCACGGATTTCTTCGAACACCTTCCGGCGCGCCGCAACGCCGACGCGCTCCTGGTCTTCTCCTTCGACCTCACCGACGAGGAGACGGCCCGGCTGGACGACCTCGGCATGCCGGTGATCTACGTCAGCCAGCACGTCGAAGGCCGCCCGAGCGTCTACGTCGACGACGTGGCCGGCGCGCTGCACGGCACCCGGCACCTGCTCAACCTCGGCCACCGCCGGATCGCCTTCGTCCAGACCCAGGGCGCGAGCGGCTTCACCTTCAGCTCCAACGAACGCCTGCTGGGCTACCAGCAGGCGCTCACCGAGGCGGGTGTCCCGCTCGACGGCGACCTGGTGGTCTCCACCCGGGTCGGCGACAAGCGCGCCGCCGCCGAGGTGCTCGGCACGCTGCTGAGCCTGCGCGAGCCGCCGACCGCCGTCTTCGCCGAGCAGGACGAGGTCGCCGTCGCCCTCATCTGGAACCTGCGCAGGACGCAGATCGCCGTGCCCGAGCGCATCTCCGTCCTCGGCTTCGACGACCAGCCGCTGGCGGACTGGTTCGACCTGTCCACGGTCGCCCAGTCACCGTCGGACATGGGGCGCCAGGCCGGCGAACTGGCACTGAAGCTCATCGACGACGCCGAGGGGGAACACGGCCGGCATCTGGTCCTGCCGACCCATGTGATCCCCCGTTCCACGACGGCACCGGTGGTGGCCCCCCCGGCTGATCAGTCCTTGAGCGAGTAGGACCGCATCCCTCCACAGACCTCTCCCATCCACACCCGGGAACCTTCGCGATCATGAACCGTCGGAGGTGCGCCCCTACACTGAGCTGCGTTTTCAAGATGAACGGAGCACGACATGCGTCGCCTGGCCACCGCTTTCGTGGCAGTCAGCGTCCTCGCACTCGCCGGATGCGCGCAGGACTTCGACAAGGGCCCGGAGGGCAAGGTCACCGAGAAGGTCAAGGACGGGAAGAAGTTCTACCTGGTCGTTGATCCCTCCAAGGCCGGTGACGAGACGAAGTTCAGGGTCAGCAAGTACGACTACCACGACTGCAATCGGGGCTCGAAGTACCCCAAGTGCGTCGAGGGCTGAGCCGCGCCCGCTAGAGAGCCGGTCGGGCGACCACGTTGATGTTGAACGTGTGAGAGCCCAGCCCGCCCGCGATGCCCATGAAGAGCAGGGCGAAGTGCTCCTGTCCGCGTGCGGTGCGGATACCGCCGATGTCGAGCTGGGACGACGGCGGCCAGCCGAGGTCGGTGAGCAGCCGGCCCGTGGTCCCCTTCGCCTCGGCGTCGTCGCCGGAGAGGAAGACGGTGCTAGGGCCGTCCAGGTCGCCCGGCGCGATCATCACCGTGGAGTCCATGGTGCACAGCGTCTTCACGACGGGGGTCAGGGGGAACGCGTCCTGGATCCGTTCCCCAAGGCTGCTGTTGGGGTGTGAGAGCTCGACGAAGTCGTCGGAGAGGCCCACCCCGACATCGATCAGCGGGATGCCGGCCAGCGCCGGGGCTCCGATCGAGTGCAGCAGCTCGACGGAGACGGTCCCCGGGGTGGCGTTGACCAGTACCTCCGCGTGAGCGGCCGCTTCGCTCAGACTCCCCACGGGGTGCCCGAGGTCTGTCCGCTCCCCGGGGTGGCGGGAGCCGAGGAGGACGTCATGCCCCGCGGCGCTCCAGCCGTGGGCGAGTGCTCGGGCGACGTTGCCGGTGCCAAGTAGTCCTAGACGCATGCTCGGACGCTAGCCCCTGCCGGGACCACGGCGAATCGGGCCTCGGGCCCGGGTGAACCGGCACGAAAGACCTAGGCCGGTGGGCGCCCACCCGGGATTTTCACGTCCGTTGCCGCCCTACCGCGCCGTGGGCGGGTGCCCGGCCTCTCCGTCCCCGGGCAGGTCCTCGCGCAGCCGCGGTCGCCGGTCGGCGGCCTTCCGGTACCAGGCGCCGTACCGCTTCGCGAGGACCACGGCCGACATACCGTGCAGAAGGATGCTGAGCGCGACGGTGACCGCGATCACCCGGCCGAGGAGCTGGACGCCCGGGACGTGTTCCTCCACCAGGAGCAGCCCGAAGACGACGGAGGCGAGGCCGCGCGGCCCGAACCACCCGATGTAGGCGACGGTGGGAAGGGCCAGGCCGGTCCTGGCCAGGGAGAGGGCGACCGGCAGCATCCGGACCACGGTGAGGCTCAGCACGGCATAGACGATGATCCGCCAGTCGAGGTCATCCAGCGTCGGCCCGAGCAGGACGGCACCGAAGACCAGGAAGCTCAACGAGGCGAGAAGGCCGGCGAGATGCCCGGAGAGACCGGCGGTGTCGTCGACGGCGGCCGGTGCCCGCGCCGGGGACTTGGCCGACGCTTCAGCCGGTGCCTTTGCCGGTGCCTCAGCCGGTGCTTCCGCCGGTCCGCTCCGCCGCAGGGAGACACCGAAGGCGAAGCCGGCCACCCAGGCCGCGATGAAGCCGCTCCCCTCGAAGGCGACGGCCGGTGCGTACGCGCCCGCGGCCACGGCCAGGACGAAGGCCTGCCGCCAGTCACCGGTGATCCAGCCCCTCGCGCGCGACCGGCGCAACAGCCACCCGCCGAGCCCTCCCACGGCCAGGCCCCATGCGGTACTGAGCACGAGCGCCCGCCAGAAGACTCCGGCGGCTCCCTCCTCCGAGGCCATGGTTCCGGGCAGAGCCGCGAGGAAGAGCACGAAGAAGGGCAGCGCCATACCGTCGTTGAGGCCGGATTCGACATTCAGGCCGCCGCGCACCAGCGGGGGGACACGCCGGTCGGAGACCGCCGTCTTGCCGAGAGCGGCGTCGGTCGGCGCGAGAACGGCACCGAGCAGGGCCAGTTCCCACAGGGTCAGCCCCGGCAGCAGGGGCCACGCCAGCAGCCAGCCCGCCCCGATGGTCAACGGCAGACCGATCCCCAGAAGGCGGCCGGGGAGGAATCCGCCCAGGCGCAGATCCCTTGGCCGTACGGACATCGCGTCGGTGAACAGGACCAGCGTCAGGGCGGCTTCGACCAGGGTGAGCACGGCGCCCGAGTCGTGCTTCAGGTCGAGCAGACCGAGCCCGATCGGGCCGATGGCGATCCCGCAGCCCGTGAACACCATCGGCGCCGACACGACGGTCGTGGCCAGCCGCCGGGAGAAGAGGGCGTACCCCGCCGTCACGGCGGCCACCGCCGCCCCCGCCCACACGCTGCCGCTCACCGCGTCCATGCCGCCGTGTCATCGCGAACGCGGTGGAATCGTGTCGTCCGTGTCGAGGCCCCGGTACGTACGAAGCCGTTTGTCACCACTTTGTCAACTTTATCGAGGGCGGGTGAAGGGCGCATTGCCGGCGCCAACGGCCGCCAGGGCGCAAAGCGGCAGGTCACGGCGTTTCCGGGAGCGTGCCGGGCAGCCGACGCGGCGAAGAAAGGATCGCCATGCACAAGCAGCTCGGCGGGCCGCCCGTGTCGCAGCACTACTGCGGCCTCAGCAACGTCGGCGCGTGGAACTCCCCGAGACCCGTGATCCGGTCCCGGTCCAGCCAGTAGCGGCGCGGCTCCGCGAGCATGACGGCCACGCTGACGGCGGTGACGCCGGGGATCCTCGCCAACTCGCCGTCGATGAAGCGGGCCAGGGCGGAGCGGTCGGCGACCAGGCCGGTGGCGAGTACGGACAGGTCGCTGGCGACATGCGCGGCGAGGCGGGTCTGGGGGAGCAGGTCGATGCGGCGCATGACCTCGGAGGTCTCGCCGGGGTCGACGCGCAGCCGCAGCATGAACGGGGTCTGGAAGCCGAGCCACTCCGACACGATCTCCAGGCGGGGCTTGACCCAGCGCTCGTCCAGGACCCGGCGTACGACGCGGTGCGCGGTGGACGTGGCCAGGTCCGAGGCCCGGGCGATGCTCGCGGCGGAGGCGCGGCCGTCCCGCAGCAGCAGGGCGACGACCGCGCGCTCGGACTCGCTCAGCGGCCTGTCGGGGGGCGTCGCCGTCGCGGTGCCTTCCGGCTGCGTGCCGGTCAGCTCCAGCAGACCGGCACGCTCGGTGCCGGTGAGGAACTGCGGGTCCCAGGTGATGCCCCGGCGCAGCGTGCTGAGCGCGGGCAGGGCGTTGACACGGCGGACGCCGGGGATCGAGAACATCCGGTCGATCGCTTCGCTCGTGGCCGCCTCCGAGGGGGCGTGGACGACGGCGTAGAGGGGGTAGTCGCCGGAGATCTGCGCCAGGAGCTGGAGGTGGGGGAGGTCACGCAGCCGGTCCAGGACGGCCAGGGGGGTTTCGCCGGTAATGTCCAGAAAAACGTGGACCGGCATCGCCGTGGAATGCATGCCCCAGTCGGCCTGCCCGATCACGCGGACCATCCGGGCCTCGTGCAGCCGGTCGAAGCGGCGCTTCAGTGTGCCGGCGTCGGCGGACAGGATTCCGCCGATGTCGTCCCAGGTGGCCCGGGGGGCCAAGTGCAGCGCCCCGATCAGGCGCCGGTCGAGCTCGTCGAGGAGAGGGCGCGTCATGGGGTCCCACCTTAGACCGCGAATGCCTGCCGATTAATCCCACTGTTACACGCAGGGGATAGAGAATATCCCACTTCGCTGTCATGGTTTGCGGGAACGTCCCCCACGCGTTACCTCGAAACCTCCCCCCATGCGCGAAGAGGTACCCATGAGCACCACCTCCACCGAGCCCCAGCCCACCGAGCCTCCGTCGAGAGCCCTGCGTGCCGCGTTCCGCGCCTTCGCGGCGATCGAGAAGGTCGGCAACAAGCTGCCCAACCCCTTCTGGCTGTTCTGGATCCTCGCCGGGGTCGTGATCGTCCTCAGTGCGATCCTGGCGGCGACCGGTGTCAGCACCGTGCACCCCGGAACGCACGACACCATCGAGGTGCGGAGCCTGCTCAGCAAGGCGGGTCTGACGACGATGGTCGAGGGGGCCGTCGACAACTTCGCGACCTTCCCGCCGCTGGCCACCATCCTCATCGTGGGCTTCGGCATCGCGGTCGCCGAGGCCAGCGGCCTGTTCACGACCCTGTTGCGCCGCATGGTCGCGCGCGTGCCGGGCAAGTACCTCACCTTCGCGCTGTCGATGACGGCGATGGTCGCCCATGTCGCCGGTGACGCCGCGTACGTCACGCTCATCCCGCTCGGCGCGCTCATCTTCCGCGCGGCCGGCCGCAGCCCCGTCCTCGGCTGCGTCGTCGCCTACGTCTCGATCTCCGCCGGCTACGACGCCTCACCGGCGATCACCACCACCGACACCCTGCTGTCGTCGATCTCCACGGCCGCGGCCCACACCATCGACCCGGACCACGTCGTCACCCCGGTCGCGAACTACTTCTTCGGCCTCGCCTCGTCCGTCCTGGTCGCCCTGGTCATCACGGTCGTCGTCGAGAAGGTCATCGCCAGGCGCTCGGACCTGGACCCCGACGAGCCGGTCAAGGCGCTGACCGTCGAGGAGCTGAAGGCGGTCGAGGTCACCCCGGAGCAGCGCCGCGCCCTGCGCCGGACCGGCGTGGCCGCGCTCGTCTTCGTCGCGGTGGTCGCGGTCGCCATGGTCCCGGCCGACTCCCCGCTGCGCGGCGAGCACGGCTCCCTGGTCGAGTCCCCGGTGATCACCGGCATGTCGGTCGTGCTGTTCCTGTTCTTCTCCCTGCTCGGCTGGGTCTACGGGCGCGCTGCCGGGACCTTCCGCACCGCGAACGACATCGTCGACGCGCTGGTCGAGGGTGCCCGCAGCTACGCCCCGATCCTCGTGCTGTTCTTCGCGATCTCCCAGTTCCTCGCCTACTTCAAGTGGACGAACATCGGCGACGTCATCGCCATCGAGGGCGCCGAGACGCTGAAGGGCATGCACCTCAGCGGCTGGACCGTGCTGGTCGGCATCGCCGTACTGATCACCTTCATGAACCTGGTCATCACCAGCGGCTCCGCCCTGTGGGCGCTGGCCGCTCCGGTGCTCATCCCGATGCTGATGCTCATCGGCATCGAGCCGGCGACCACTCAGGCCGTCTACCGCGTCGCCGACTCGGTCACCAACTGCGTGACCCCGATGAGCCCCTACTTCGCCATGTGCCTCGGCTTCATCCAGCAGCACAAGAAGTCCGCCGGCATCGGCACGCTGGCCTCCTTCACCATCCCGATCGCCGCCGTCGTCTGGATCGTCTGGGTCGCCTTCTTCGTGGCCTGGTACCTGCTCGGCATCCCGTTCGGCGTCGGCTGACCCGACCCTTCAGCAGCCCATACGACACCGTCGTACGAGACGTGCGACAGACACGAGAAAGCCGGTCATGACCACATCGTCACCCGCACCCGCCGCCGTCACCGCCCGCGCACAGGAGGTCTCGGCGGAGATCGTCACCGACATCCTCGCCCTCGTCCGTCAGGAGACCGGAAGCTACGACCTGCCGGGACTGGCGGCGGGCCTGGACCTCCTGCGCGAGCTGGCCGTCCACAGGCTGGGGAAGCCCGACCGCGAGCAGCGGTACGACGGCGGCGAGTGCGGTGACACCCTCACCCTGACCTACCACGGCACCGGACCCGGGCACGTCGCCCTCGTCGGCCACTACGACACCGTGTGGCCGGCCGGCACGCTCGCCGGATGGGAGCAGCCGCCGGCCGGCCCCGACGGCCGGGGGAAGCTCAGCGGGCCGGGCATCTTCGACATGAAGACCGGCCTGGCCCAGGGCATCTGGGCCCTGAAGCTGGCCCGCGAGACCGGAACGCCCCTGCCCACCGTCACCTTCCTCTTCAACGGCGACGAGGAGATCGGTTCCCTCTCCTCCCGCCCGGTGATCGAGGAGACCGCCCGGAAGGTCGACGCCACGCTGGTCCTGGAGCCCACCGCCCACGGCGTGGTCAAGACCGCCCGCAAGGGCTCCGGGATCTTCAAGGTCACGGCCACCGGGGTCGAGGCGCACGCCGGGCTGGCGCCGCAGGACGGGGCGAGCGCGATCACCGCGCTGTCCGAGTTCGTCCTCGCCGCGGCGAGGATCGCCCGCCCCGAGCAGGGCACGACCATCAACACCGGACTGATCAGCGGCGGTTCGGCCACCAACGTCGTCGCCGGTCAGGCCACCGCCTGCGTCGACATCCGGATCAGCAGCGAGGCCGAACAGGACCGCGTGGACGCCGAGTTCGCCGCCATCGAGGTCAGTGACCCCCGCGTACGCATCGAGGTCGACCACGCCTGGAACCGGCCGCCCATGACCCTGAACGCCGCCTCCGCCCCGCTTCTCGCCCTCGCCCGCGAAGTCGCCCGCGCGCAGGGCCGCGCCGACCTTCCCACCGCCGCCGTCGGAGGTGCCAGCGACGCCAACTTCGTCGCGGCCCTCGGCCTGCCGGTCCTGTGCGGCATGGGCGCGATCGGCGACGGTGCCCACGCCCAGGGCGAGTTCATCCACCCCGACACGGTGCCCGCCCAGACGGCCCTGGTCGCCGGCCTGCTGGCCCGGCTGACGGAGCCGTTGCGCGGCTGAACACGGCGGGCGGGGGTAGTCGGGTCCGGCACAAGGTTTCCTCGTACGGAAGTGATGCCCGCCCCATGGCCGAGACACGAGACGTCGTCGAACTCATTCTCCAGGACCACAGAAGAATGGAGGACCTCTTCCATCTGATGCGCAGTGTCGAGGCCGACCGGGCAGCCGCCCTGCGGGAGTTCGCCGATCTGCTGATCGCGCACGCGCTGGCGGAAGAGTCGAAGGTGTACCCCGCCCTCAAGCGCTACAAGAAGATCGATGACGACGAACTGGAGCACGGCGAGGAGGAGCACGAGGAGGGCAACGAGGCGCTTCTCGAGCTTCTGGAGGTCGGCGAGGTCGGCTCCGCGGAATGGGACGAGAAGCTGGAAGAGCTGGTGAAGGCCATCACCCACCACACCGATGAGGAAGAGCGCACCATCCTCAACGGAGCACGCGAGAACGTCGCCACGGACCGTCGGGAGGAACTGGGCGGGGCGTTCCTGGAGGAACGGGAACGCCAGCTGAAGAAGGGTTGCGGCGCTGTGGACAACGTGCGCCGTATCGTCCGCTCCTGACCGCATCGCGCCGCCGCGCAGATCAGGAGGTCCCGCGCGCAGGCGCACCAGTTCACGGATTCTTGAAGGATTGGGGCGACGCAACCGTCGCCTGCCGGACCGGAACGAGGCCGCGTGCGTCGCGGACCCGCGCGCCACCGCAGGCCATGTCGGCGTCCGTCCACCGTCCCGGTCCGGCAGGCGCACGGATCTTGCGCCTGCCGTGCCTGTACCGCTCGCTCAGATCTTGGTCTTCTCGCGGACCCAGGTGCCGATCTGCGCGATGGCGGCGTCGGTCTCCGGAACCCGGCCGGCACCGTAGACGTAGGAGTGCTGGCCTCCGGGGACCACGACGGTCGCCGTGTCGATTCCGGCGTCCTTGACGCGGGCGGCGAACTCCTCGTCCTCGCCGGCCAGGACCTCGTACGTTCCCCAGGAGACCAGGGTCGGGGGCAGGCCGCTCAGGTCCGCCCGGTTCAGGTTGATCCTGGTGTCGGTGAACTCGATGCCTGTGCCGCCGATCCAGGCATCCCGGAAGAACTCCAGCAGTTCCTTGCTGAGTATCTTGTCCGTTTCGGCGTTGGTCGTGATGGTCTCGTTGGCGATCTCGAGGTCGCACCAGGGGGAGATCGACACGATGGCGCCGGGCAGGGGCTGCTGCTGGTCGCGGAGGCGAAGCGCCAGGGCGACGGCGATGAATCCGCCGATCGAGTGGCCGATCGTGATGATGTTCCCCGGTGCATACCCTTCGGACAGCAGCCAGTTGAAGGCCGCCTCCGCGTCGTCCACCTGAGCCGGGTACTTGTGTTCCGGTGCCCGCCGGAAGTCCAGGACCAGTACGGGAGCCCCGGCGGCCTTGGCGATATGGCCGGCGAGCTTTCGGTCGACGTGTGCGGACGCCAGCACGGAGCCCCCGGCGTGTGTGTGCAGCAGGACGTAGCCGGTGTTGGCGTCGACCGGTTCGCACCAGATGCCCAGCACGCCACCCGCGTCCACCTCCCGATAGGTGACGCCCTCCGGCTCCCGGGCCGCGAGATGGACCTGCTCCGCCTGGATACGCGCCGCATCCAACTCGGACGGGGGAGTCTGGCCTGTGGCCAGCCATTCCGCGAAGCGGATCGCTTCCGGGCTCAGTTCGACAGCAGCGTGCTCAGACATCTGGTACCTCCATGGGGCCATGTGGCATACCGGCCCGCCAGGACCGGTATCGCCGGGGTTGGTCAGGCGGTGTGGGTGGGGTGGTCGGCATCCAGCAGCGCGAGGGCGTTGCGCATGCCCTGTTCGAGGAGCTGGTCGGCGAGTTGCCGGTCGGTCAGGGCGCGGGAGAGCTGCAGCGTCCCGGCCAGCATGCCGAGGAGGCTGAGTGCTCTCAGACGCGCCGACGGCGGATCGTGGGGTGCCAGGCGGGCGGCGAAGTCGTCGATGAGGACCAGCGCGCCGTCGGTGTAGGCCTGCCTGGTGGGATCCGTGGCGCGGGCGATCTCGTCGAGCAGGGCGGCGTTGGGGCAGCCGTCCTCGATGCTGTCGCGCTGCTCGGGGGAGAAGTACCAGCGCACGATCTGCTCGAGGCCGGCACGGCCGGGCGCCGCCTGCGCGACGAGGTTCGCGTGCTGGGCGCGCATCTGGTCGGCGACCGCGGTGGCGACGAGTTCGTCCTTGGACGCGAAGTAGGCGTAGAAGGTGCCGTTGGTCAGCCCCGCGTCCTTCATGAGCGTGGAAATCCCCGAGCCGTCGATGCCGTCCCGCTTGAGCCGGCGACCGGCGGTCGCGATGATCCGCTGCCTCGTCTCCCGCTTGTGTTCTTTCGGGTACCGCACGATGTGTTTCTCCACTGGTCAAGTCACCGGGGTGTCAGGTGGGCAGGCGGTTGTTCTTGCGGATCTGCTTGTCGAACACTCCGGCGGGGACGAGGCGGCGCGCCGTGGTGACGCGTGAGGCCAGCGGGCCGGCGGTGTAGCGCAGCCTCGGCTTCCTGTCGGTGGCCGCGGTGACGATCACCTTGGCGACGACGGCGGGGTCGTCGCCGTCCCTCATCGCGTCCGCGATCACCTCGTCGAAGACGCGCCGTCGCTCCGCGTACAGAGGCAGCGGGGTGTCGGGCTGCGCGGCGTTGGTGTCGAAGCTGGTCTTGGTGTAGGCGGGCTGGACGAGGAGGACCCGGACGCCGTGTTCGCGGACCTCGTGGTCCAGTGACTCGGAGTAGCCCTCGATGGCGTGCTTCGACGCGACGTAGAGGGCCATGAAGGGCTGGGGGGCGACCCCGAGGACGGACGAGATGTTGATGACGCGTCCGCCACCCTGGGCGCGCATGTGCGGCAGGACGGCCTTCGTCAGCCGGATGACGCCGAGGACGTTGATGTTCAGGAGGTTCTGGGCCTGGGTGACGGAGTTCTCCTCGACGGCGCCCGCCGAGCCGATGCCCGCGTTGTTGACCAGGACGTCGATGCGTCCGAACCGGTCGATCACCTCTCTGACCGCGGCGGTGGCCGACTCGTCGCTGCCGACGTCGAGATCGAGGTACGTCACACCGGCGGGCGGGGTGAGTCCGGAGGTCTTGCGGCCGGTTCCGATCACCTCGAAACCCGCCGCGACGAAGGCGCGGGCCGTCTCCTTGCCGATTCCCGATGAGGCACCTGTCACGAGCGCCACCGGCCGAGTTGTCGCCATCACGGACTCCCTTGCTTTTGAATTACGTTCGTATGCCTTACGTTCATACGACCATACGGGGATGGCTGATCGATGGCAAGTGGTCACGTCCGAAAGACGAGCGGCTTGAGCTGGCGTGAGCCGTGTAGCGGGCGGCGGCGGTGTATCCGGCGGGGCCGGAACCGGTGACGATGACCTCGCGGATGCCGGTGCCCTACACGGACGTCACGCCTCCCGCTTGGCGTCGATCTCGGCGATCAGGGCCTCGATGCGGGTCTTGATCTCGTCGCGGATGGGACGGACGGCCTCGACGCCCTTGCCGGCCGGGTCTTCCAGGGCCCAGTCGAGGTACTTCTTGCCGGGGAAGACCGGGCAGGCGTCGCCGCATCCCATGGTGATGACGTAGTCGGACGCCTGGACGGCCTCGGTGGTGAGGATCTTCGGCTCGGCGTCGGCGATGTCGACGCCGACCTCCCTCATGGCCTCGACGGCGGACGGGTTGACCTGGTCGCCCGGGATGGAGCCGGCGGAGCGGACCTCGATCCGGTCGCCCGCGAGATGGGAGAGGAATCCGGCAGCCATCTGCGAGCGTCCGGCGTTGTGGACGCAGACGAACAGCACGGAGGCGAGCGGGCTGGAGGACATCGTTCTTCCTTCGTCAGTGCACACGGGGTTCTTGCGGGTGGTGCGGGTTATGGCCAGGTGCTCGGCCGGCGCGACCAGGTGGGTGCGCATGCGGCGTGCTCGGCGAGGCGCTCATCAGGCAGGACAGGAGGCGGGGATGCGGTCACGGGAACCCCCTTCGGGGCGTCGGGATGCGGATCCCAGACATCAGCCCCGGCTGGTATCAGCTCGGAGTGATGTGACAGTATCAGCCCATGCTGACGTCAGTCGACACTGATCTGATCCGGGTTCTGGCCGACCCGCTCAGGCTCCACATCGTGACCCTGCTCGCCGAAGAGACGCTGTGCACCACCCACCTGGTGGAGGAGACCGGTGCCCGGCAGACCAACCTCTCCAACCACCTGAAGGTGCTGCGCGAGGCCGGCGTCGTCGAGACCGAGCCGTGCGGCCGGTACACGTACTACAGGCTGCGCCCGGACGTCATCGCCCGCCTCGCCGGCCGGTTCGCCGATCTGGCCGAGTCCGCACGCCATGCCGCCGACAACAAGAGGGCCTGCCCGTGACCCGCACCGAAGCGTCCGCGACCGCCGAAGAGCCCTCGGTCGTCGCGAAGCTGTCGACGCTCGACCGTTTCCTCGCCGTGTGGATCCTGCTCGCCATGGCCGTCGGCCTCGGCCTGGGCCGCGCCATCCCCGGCCTCAACGACGCCCTCGCCAAGGTCGAGATCGGCGGCATCTCCCTGCCGATCGCCATCGGCCTGCTGATCATGATGTACCCGGTGCTGGCCAAGGTCCGCTACGACAAGCTCGACGCCGTCACCGGCGACAAGAGGCTCATGGCCTCGTCGCTGGTCATCAACTGGCTCGTCGGCCCGGCGGTCATGTTCGCCCTGGCCTGGATCTTCCTGCCGGACCTGCCCGAGTACCGCACCGGCCTGATCATCGTCGGCCTCGCCCGCTGCATCGCCATGGTCATCATCTGGAACGACCTCGCCTGCGGCGACCGCGAAGCCGCCGCCGTACTCGTGGCACTGAACTCGGTCTTCCAGGTCCTGGCGTTCGGTCTGCTCGGCTGGTTCTACCTCGACCTGCTGCCCGGCTGGCTGGGCCTGGGCAACGGCGAACACCTCGACATCTCCATGTGGAAGATCGCGGCGAACGTCGTCATCTTCCTCGGCATCCCGCTGCTCGCCGGCTTCCTCACCCGCCGCATCGGCGAACAGAAGCTGGGCCGCGAGAAGTACGAGTCGGGCTTCCTGCCGAAGATCGGCCCGTGGGCGCTGTACGGCCTGCTCTTCACGATCGTCATCCTCTTTGCCCTGCAGGGGAAGACCATCACCTCGCAGCCGCTGGACGTCGCCCGTATCGCGCTTCCGCTGCTGGTGTACTTCGCCGTCATGTGGTTCGGCACGTTCGCCCTCGGCAAGGTCATCGGCCTGGCCTACGACCGCACCGCGACCCTCGCCTTCACGGCGGCCGGCAACAACTTCGAGCTGGCCATCGCGGTCGCCATCGCCACCTTCGGCGTCACCTCGGGGCAGGCCCTGTCTGGCGTGGTCGGCCCGCTGATCGAGGTCCCGGTGCTGGTGGCTCTGGTGTACGTCTCCCTGGCCTGGCGGCGGAAGTTCAGCACCGGTCGGCGGCTGACGGCGGCACCGCAGGAGAGCTGACTCACTACCTGGACCGCACCGGCACCGGCACGGGCACCGGTGCGCAGGTCACCGCCGGCCTCGCCTACGGCACCGGGCAGGTCCTTGAGACGGCCTCGCCCGGGATTCCGGCAGCGGGTCAGGCCGCGGCCGGCGCGATGGTCAGCAGCTTGCCCATCGCGGCCAGCACGGACGGCTCGACGCGGTAGTAGACCCAGGTGCCGCGCCGCTCGGAGGTCAGCAGCCCGGCATCCTTCAGCTTCTTCAGGTGGTGGGAGACGGTCGGCTGGGAGACGCCGACATCGGAGATGTCGCACACGCACGCCTCGCCGCCCTCGTGCGAGGCCACCGCCGAGAACAGTCGCAGCCGCACCGGGTCGCCCAGGGCCTTGAACATCCGCGCGGCCGTTTCGGCCTCCTCGGCGGTGAACGGGCGCTCGGTCAGCGGTGGACAGCACGGCGCCACGGTCTCGGGAACCTCGGGTTCCAGCAGCGGCAGCACCTTCGTATTCGACATGCATCTATGTTGACATACGTCGAACCAAACGGGCCAGGTCGCCGGATGGACTCGGAGTGCGAGGCAGGCGCCGATCCGAACCGTGGAGTTCCCCGCACCCGCCAGTACGACGCGCTGCCCGGTGAACGAACGTCTCGGGCGGCCGGCCCGGACCTGCCCGCCTCGATCGCCACGACGCCGACGCGCTCCGCGGGGTGCCCTCAATTCGACGTCTGTCTATGTTGACGGTCATCGAATCAGGTGCAATGCTGACAGCGCAAGCCATCGACGAATGTCGAAGCAAAGGGGAATCTCGTGGCCGTGTCCATCAACAGCGTGCCCACCACCGACCAGCTGCCCGTCGTGGTCATCGGAGCAGGTCCGGTCGGCCTGGCCGCAGCGTCCCACCTCGTCGAGCGCGGCATCGAACCGCTGGTCCTGGAAGCCGGACCGTCGGCCGGCACCGCCGTACGCGACTGGGCGCATGTGCGGCTGTTCTCCCCCTGGTCGGAGATCACCGACCCGGCCGCCGAGAAGCTGCTCGCCCCGACCGGCTGGACCCGCCCCGACGGCTCCGCCTACCCGACCGGCGGTGACTGGGCCGAGCGGTACCTGCAGCCCCTCGCCGACGTCCTCGGCGACAAGGTTCGCTACGGCGCCACCGTGGCCGGCGTCGCCCGCGCCGGACGCGACCGCATCGTCGACTCAGGCCGTGACGAGCAGCCCTTCACCGTGCACATCGCGCTGGCCGACGGCCGCGAGGAACGGATCAGCGCCCGCGCGGTCATCGACGCCTCCGGTACGTGGTCCACCCCCGGCCCGCTGGGCGCCGACGGCCTGGCCGCCCTCGGTGAGAAGTCCGCCACCAGCCGCATCTCCTACCGTGTACCCGACCTGGGCGATCCGGCCGTACGCGCCCGGTACGCGGGCAAGCGCACCGCCGTGGTCGGCTCCGGTGCCTCCGCCTTCACGGCCCTCGCCGGTCTCGGCGACCTGGCCGAGGACGAGCCGGGCACCCACGCGGTGTGGATCCTGCGCCGCGGTATCACCGGCTCCACCTTCGGCGGCGGCGAGGCCGACCAGTTGCCCGCCCGCGGCGCCCTGGGCCTGCGCGCCAAGGCCGCCGTCGAAGCCGGCCACGCGAGCGCGGCCACCGGATTCCGTACACAGGCTGTGGAGCGCGACGGCGATCGGCTCGTCCTCGTGGACGAGGACGGCCGCCGCCTCGACCCGGTCGACGAGGTCATCGTCCTGACCGGCCTCCGCCCGGACCTGTCCTTCCTCTCCGAGATCCGCCTCGGCCTCGACGACCGCCTCCAGGCCCCGACCGCACTCGCTCCGCTCATCGACCCCAACGTCCACTCCTGCGGCACCGTCTACCCGCACGGCGTGAACGAGCTCTCCCACCCCGAACAGGGCATCTACCTGGCCGGCATGAAGAGCTACGGCCGCGCTCCGACGTTCCTCGCTATGACCGGCTACGAGCAGGTCCGCTCCATCACCGCCGCCCTCGCCGGCGACCACGAGGCCGCCGAGCGCGTCGAGCTGACCCTCCCGGAGACCGGCGTGTGCGGCGGCGCGGGCCTGTTCGAAGAGCCGGAGAACGCCGAGCAGGGCGCCGGTGGATGTTGCTCCGCGCCGAGCACCCTCCAGATCGGCATCGACACCCCGGCCACCAGCCCCGGCGGCTGCTGAACACCTTCCCTCGAGCTCGTCCTCATCGAGTGGCGAGAGCTCGTCCTCATCGAGGGGCGAGCCGGTTGCCCCTGCGCCCCTGATCGCGCCACACCGCTCAGTGGCTGCCGGTGAGTTCGCCGCTGAGGCTTTCGTGGATCCGGGCGCTGGGCTCGTTCAGCCCGATGATCTCGACGGTCTTCCCGCGCTGGACGTACTTGGTCTCGATGGCGTCCAGAGCCGCGACGGAGGAGGCGTCCCAGACATGGGCGGCGGACAGGTCGATGACGACCTTGTCGGCGTCGGTGGCGTAGTCGAACCGGCCGACCAGGTCGTTGGAGGAGGCGAAGAACAACTCGCCCGTCACCCGGTAGACGACCGCGCCGCTGTCGGGGTCGGTGACGGCGGTGACCTCGGCGAGGTGGGCGACCCGCTTGGCGAAGACGACCATCGCGGTGATGGAGCCGACGACGACACCGATGGCGAGGTTGTGGGTGGCGACCACGCAGGCGACGGTGACCACCATGACGGTGATCTCCCCGGCCGGCATCCGCTTGAGCGTCCTCGGCGCGATGGAGTGCCAGTCGAAGGTCGCGACCGACACCATGACCATCACCGCCACCAGGGCGGCCATGGGGATGTCGGAGACGATCGGGCCGAAGGCGATGCACAGCACCATCAGGAACGCGCCGGCGAGGAAGGTCGACAGGCGGGTACGGGCACCGGAGACCCGTACGTTGATCATCGTCTGGCCGATCATGGCGCAGCCGCCCATGCCGCCGAAGAACCCGGTGACGATGTTGGCAACGCCCTGCCCGATGGACTCGCGGGTCTTGCTCGAGTGGGTGTCGGTGATGTCGTCGACCAGCTTGGCGGTCATCAGCGACTCCATCAGGCCGACCAGAGCCATGGCGAGCGCGTACGGCGCGACGGTCGTCAGGGTGTCCAGGGTGAACGGCACGTCAGGCAGCCCCGGTACGGGGAGGGAGGACGGCAGCTCCCCGGTGTCACCCACGGTCGGCACCGCGATCCCGGCCGCGACCGTGATGACGGTCAGGATCACGATCGACACCAGCGGAGCCGGGATCACGGTGGTGACCTTCGGGAAGAACACCATCAGCGCCAGCCCGGCCGCCATCAGCGGATAGACCGGCCAGGGCGAGTCCCTTATCTCCGGCACCTGCGCCATGAAGATGAGGATGGCGAGGGAGTTGACGAAGCCGACCATCACGCTGCGTGGCACGAACCGCATCAGCTTCGCGACGCCGAGCGCGCCGAGGAGAATCTGGAAGACGCCGGCCAGGATCACGGCGGCGACGAGATGGCCGAAGCCGTGCTCGCGATTCAGCGGGGCGATCACGAGGGCGACGGCGCCGGTGGCGGCGGAGATCATGGCCGGCCGGCCGCCGACGATGGCGATGGTCACGGCCATCGTGAACGAGGCGAACAGGCCGATCGCGGGGTCGACCCCGGCGATGATGGAGAAGGAGATCGCCTCCGGGATCAGCGCCAGGGCGACCACGAGCCCGCCCAGCACCTCGGTGCGCCAGACCTTCGGATCACGCAGCCAGTCGGGTTTGAGGGAGCGCAGCCGCGCGGCGGGAGACAGTACGGAGGAAGACAAGGAAACAGCTACCTGTCGTGCTCGGGCACGCCCCCGGGCAGGACGAGGCGTGCGGAAGACGGCGCGGAAGGCCAGGCGGGCACCCCGCGAGCGGCCCGCTGACGGGCCGGAAGTCTCAGGACAGAGCTGAAGGAACGCGACCGGATTCGCGTCGGGGCTCTGCTCAGGTGCGTAGGGTCACGGCGGCCAGACGGCGGCGCCGGGCACCACGGACTCGCGCACGCGTCTCTCCTGCAACCTGGAAGATCTTCGCCGGGGGCGGCATCGGCCCCGACACGGCAACGGCCGGACCCCACGGCCCGCACCGCAGGCAACTCTACCCTAACGTTAGAGTAGAGACCGGCGGGGATGCTTCGGACGAGGTCAGGGCAGGGACGTGGACGGCAAGCACATGCAGATCGGCGAGGTCGCCGCGCGGACCGAGCTGTCCCTGCGCACCATCCGGCACTACGAGGAGACCAAGCTCGTCACCCCCTCGGCCCGCTCCCAGGGCGGCTTCCGCCTCTACACCGAGCGGGACGTCGAGCGGCTGATGGTCATCCGCCGGATGAAGCCACTCGGATTCACGCTGGACGAGATGCGCGACCTGCTCGCGGCGACCGACCGCCTTGACTCCGGTGACGAACTGCTCGACTCGGAGCGGGAGGAACTCCTGGAGCGGCTGAGCGGTTTCGAACAGGCCGCGCGGCGGCGTGTGGAGGACCTGCGCACCCAGCTGGAGCGCGCCGAGGACTTCGCCGCGACACTGCGCGACCGCCTCGACAGCGCACGCGAGCCGGGTTCTGCCACAGCACGCTGACAGGTCAGGCTTCCCCGGAGGACTCGGGGTGCGCATCCCAGATTCCGGTCGCAGCGGTCTTGCGGACATACTCCGTGAAGTCGCGGGGCGGCCGGCCGAGAACGCGCTCGACGGTGTCGGTCGTGTTGGCCCTGCTGCCGTCGAAGACCTCGACCATGAGGCTGGTCAGCTGCGTCGCGTACCCGGTCGGCACGCCTCGCCGGGTCAGCGACGAGACGAACTGCTCGGGCGTGACCGGCAGATAACGAACCCCCCTGCGGGTCACCCTCGCCATCTCACCGACGGCATCGGCGAAGGTGAGCAGTCGTGGTCCGGTCACGTCGTGGATCCGGCCGGAATGGCCGTCTTCGGTCAGCGCCGCGACGGCGACATCCGCGATGTCCTCCGCGTCGGTGAACGGCTCCGCGACGTCGCCGGCCGGAAGCGCGACCACACCCGCCCGGACCAGTTCGACGAGGAACCCCTCGCTGAAGTTCTGCGTGATGAACCCCGCCCGCACGATGGTCCACTCCGCACCCGAGTCCCGCACCGCCTGTTCACACCGCTCGGCCTCGGCAGCACCACGGTCGGCGAGCAGGACGAGATGCCGAACACCGCACGCCACCGCGAGTTCTGCGAAGGAACCCACGGCACTGGCCGCGCCGGGGAAGGCCGCATCGGGATAGAAGGCCACATAGACGGAGCCCACGCCCCGCAGCGCGGGTTCCCACGTGCTGTCGTCCTGCCAGTCGAAAGGCGGCTCAGCGCTCCGTGAACCCACCCGTACCGGCATGTCACGCGCACGGAGCCCGGACACGACCCGGCGTCCGGTCTTGCCCGTCCCCGCGAGGACCAACGTTGTCGCTGTAGTCGCTGTCATGCTCCCCAGTCCACCGGAACGCCGGAGGTACGGGACATGGTCGAGGCTCGCAGGCCCATATTGGTGCGTCTTACCGGGACTCTTGCAGAAAGCCCCGGCGTTCACGGACGTTTTTGCTGCTCGATGTACTGGCGGACGATCGCCAACGGTGCTCCGCCGCATGATGCCGAGAAATACGAGGGCGACCACAGGTGCCCGTGCATGGTGGCGCGGTTGATCCGGCCGGTGAACTCCTGCCGTATCCGGCGAGCGGAGACGCCCTTGAGGCTGTTGACCAGCTTCGAGACGGCGACCTTGGGCGGGTAGTGCACCAACAGGTGGACGTGATCGCGTTCGCCGTTGAACTCCTTCAGCTCCGCCTCGAAGTCCTCGCAGACCTTGCGCATGATCTCTTCGCAGCGGGTCAGCATCTCGTCGTTGAACACCCCGCGCCGGTACTTCGTCACGAAGACCAAGTGCACATGCATCCCCGAAACGACGTGCCTGCCACGCCTGTAGTAGGGCCGCAAGGTCGGCCCTCCCCGCTACAAGTCGAAGAAGGACACCCGGCAGTCGATCCGCCTCAACACCAACGCCTTCTGCCTCCAGGGCGACGGCACGGTGTACGTGGCCAAGGTCGGCAACCTCAAGGTCACGTGGTCCCGGCGGCTTCCTGCCGCACCCACGTCCCTGACGGTCACCAGGGACAGCTGCGGCCGGTACTTCCTCAGCTTCGTCGTGGACACCGAGCCGGACATCCTGCCCGAGGTGGAGACGGAGGCCGGAATCGACCTCGGTCTGTCCGCCTTCGCGGTCCTGTCCGACGGCCGGAAGATCGACAGCCCCCGCTTCCTGCGCCGGGCGGAGAAGAAACTCAAACGCCTTCAAAGAGAGCTGTCCCGCAAGGCCAAGGGATCGAAGAACCGGGCCAAGGCCCGCATCAAGGTCGCGCGCCAGCACGCGCGTGTGGCCGACCGGCGCCGGGACTGGCACCACAAGGCTTCCACACAGATCATTCGCGACAACCAAGCGGTGTATGTGGAAGACCTCGCGGTGTCCGGTCTCGGCCGTACCCGGCTCGCCAAGTCCGTGCACGACGCGGGATGGTCCGCGTTTGTTGGCATGCTGGAGTACAAGGCGGTCAAACATGGGCGCACCTTCGCCAAGGTGGACCGTGCCTTCCCGTCCTCTCAGGTCTGTTCGGCCTGCGGATTCCGGGACGGTCCCAAGCCGCTGCACGTCCGTGAATGGACGTGCAGCGGATGTGGCACCGTGCACGACCGCGATCACAACGCAGCCCGTAACGTCCTCGTCGAAGGACGCCGTATCGTCGCCGCCGGACGGGCGGAGACGCTAAACGCCTGTGGAGCGCCGGTAAGACGGGCACACGTGCCCGCACAGCGCGTTGAAGCAGGAAGCCACCGGAAGGGTCAGACGACCCAGGCCGGAATCCCTGGACTTTAGGCCAGGGAGCACGTCAACCTGTGCCGATGGACCCCTTCTCGATCCTGCTCGACGGAGCCAGGGCAAGGGGGACGTTCGTGCTGCGAACCATCCTGAACCCACCATGGTCGGTGCAGGTGCGGGACAGGGTGCCCCTCAACCTGGTGGCCGTTCTGCGAGGCACGCCCTGGGTCGTGCCCAGCGCCGGCGATGCCGTACGCCTGGACGCGGGCGACATCGCGCTGATGCGTGGCCCGGACGCGTTCACCTTCGCCGATGATCCCCGCACTCCGACTCAGGTGGTCGTACAGCCCGGTCCCCGACGGACGACCGAAGCCGGCGCGGAACTGCCCGAGGCCGCGGACATGGGCGTGCGCACCTGGGTCAACGGCGGGCGAGCCCACGAGAACGGCGCGGACGGCTCGTCGGTGCTGCTGATCGGCAAGTACTCGGGACCGGGCGAGATCGCCACACGCCTGCTCCGTGAGATGCCGCCGCTGCTGGTCGTCCCCACGGCCGCCCACGTCGGTTCCGCGCTGGTGTCGCTGCTCGCCAAGGAGACCGTGCGAAACGAGCCCGGCCAAGACCTCGTGCTCGAACGGCTGTTGGACCTCCTGCTGATCGGCGTCCTCCGCGAATGGCTCACCCGGCCCGATGCGGACGCGCCTGCCTGGTTCCGAGCCGGCGGGGATCCCGTCGTCGGGTCCGTCCTACGACTCATCCACGGTGAGCCGGGCCGTCCCTGGACGGTGGCCGCGCTCGCCCGGGAGGCCGGGGTGTCCCGAGCGACGCTGGCGCGCCGCTTCACCGACGTCGTCGGCATGCCGCCCATGGCATACCTCACCGGATGGCGAATCGACGTTGCCGCCGACCTGCTCGTGGAGTCGGACGCCACGATCGACACCGTCGCCCGTCAGGTCGGTTATGGCAGCGGGTTCGCGTTCAGCGCCGCTTTCAAGCGAGCCCGTGGGATCAGCCCGCAACGCCACCGCGCCCATGCCCGCAACGGTCCTTGACGGCGGAACGTGACATGTACGGCGCTCGGGCAGCTCAGGGCCACACAAGGCAATAAGGCTGATGCCCCGCCTCATGCAGCCGATGCGAGAAGTCCTGCCACTCGTGCAGCAGTTGGTACACGTTGAACGCGTCCCGGGGCCCACCCCGGTCCGGCACCGTCGACCAGATGAAGGCCGCCGCGCCCACCGCCTCCTCGCCGATGCCCCGCAGGGGGTCGACGACGGTCATCGGGAGCTTCACCACCGCGTAGTCGGGGTGCAGGACGACCAGTTCCAGGGGCGGAACCTTGTGCAGGGGGATGCCCTCGATGCCGGTCAGGACCATCGCCGCCATGGTCTCCGGCTTGATCTTGGTGAACATGCCGTTCATGCCGAGTTCGTCGCCGCCGAGTTCCTCGGGGCGCATCGAGATCGGGACGCGGGCCGCGGTCGCGCCGTCGGGCGCGCCGAAGTACTTGTACGTCACCCCCACCCGACCACCATTCCTGCTCCCCGCCCGAAGATCGTCCACCCGGCGTTCAGCCCGAAATTCATCCACGCGACGCTCACCCCGACGTTCAGCCCGAAGATCGTCCAGCCGATGTTCAGTACGTCCGTCGGGCCGCTCCGGTTCACTCTGCGGACCCTGCGCATGACGAGTTTCCTGGGTGTCCTCCGCCTCGCGCCGGTGCTTGCCCCGCCGGGCACGTCGAGGACCCAGGTCATCGGTCCCCTCGCCCAGTCCGCCACCGCGATGCATATCTCCACCCGACTGCTTTTTCTAGGACGCGTCGCCCCCGCCGCGCAACCCGATCATCGTGTCAGTGACCTCCCCCGCGGCCGCCCGCCGAAACGTGCGTCGAAACATCTGCCCGCAGGATCTCCGCAGCCTCTGACCACCCTGGGCTGTTTGATCTGTGTGTATCAGGTCCAGTCTCGCAGACGGCCGGGAATCGCGGGCTGGATGCCGGTTCGATCACCTCGTCCGTCCGCCCCGTAATCTCCCCTGGCCTACCCTGAACAGGTCACTGGCACCCGGAGCCCGACAACGTCGGAGAAGGTCGGAGAAGTCGCAGGTCATGAGCGAACTGGCATATCCGTATGAAGCACCGGCCTCACAGGCTCTGTTCGACCGTGCGGCGGCCGTCACGCCCGGCGGTGTGAACTCACCGGTACGGGCCTTCCGCGCCGTCGGCGGCACGCCGCGGTTCATGGTGTCCGGCACCGGCCCGTATCTGACGGACGCCGACGGGCGCGAGTACGTGGACCTCGTGTGCTCCTGGGGGCCCATGATCCTCGGGCACTCGCACCCCGAGGTCATCGCCGCCGTCCAGGACGCCGTCGCCCGCGGTACGTCCTTCGGTACGCCCGGTGAGGGCGAGGTCGCGCTCGCCGAGGAGATGGTCGCCCGCGTCGCACCGCTGGAGCAGGTCCGGCTCGTGTCCAGCGGGACCGAGGCGACCATGTCGGCGATCCGGCTCGCGCGCGGGTTCACGCGGCGCACCAAGGTGATCAAGTTCGCCGGCTGCTACCACGGGCACGTCGACTCGCTGCTCGCCGCGGCCGGCAGCGGCGTCGCCACCTTCGCGCTGCCCGACACCCCGGGCGTCACCGGCGCCCAGGCCGGCGACACCGTCGTCCTGCCCTACAACGACCTCGACGCCGTGCGCGAAGCCTTCCGGGCACACCCCGGCGAGATCGCCTGCCTGATCACCGAGGCCTCCCCGGGCAACATGGGCGTCGTACCGCCCGCCGCGGGGTTCAACCAGGGGCTCAAGGACCTCTGCGCCGAGAACGGCGCCCTCTACATCTCCGACGAGGTCATGACGGGCTTCCGGACCAGCCGCGCCGGGTGGTTCGGGGTCGACGGCGTCGTGCCCGACCTGATGACCTTCGGCAAGGTGATGGGCGGCGGCTTCCCCGCCGCGGCCTTCGGCGGGCGCGCGGACGTCATGGCGCATCTCGCTCCGGCCGGGCCCGTCTACCAGGCCGGCACGCTGTCCGGGAACCCCGTCGCGACCGCGGCCGGCCTCGCCCAGCTGCGGCTGCTCGACGACGCCGCCTACGCCAAGGTCGACGCCGTCTCGAAGCGGATCCAGGGCCTCGTCACCGACGCCCTGACCAAGGAGGGCGTCGCGCACACGCTCCAGAACGCCTCCAACATGTTCTCCGTGTTCTTCACCGACCGGCCGGTCAGGAACTACGAGGACGCCAAGGCGCAGGAGTCCTTCCGCTTCACCGCCTTCTTCCACTCGCTGCTCGCGGACGGCGTCTACCTGCCGCCGTCGTCCTTCGAGTCCTGGTTCGTGTCCACCGCGCACGACGAGCGTGCCGTGCAGCGGATCGCCGACGCCCTCCCGGCGGCGGCCCGCGCGGCCGCGGAGGCGACGGCATGAGCGACGAGAACGGCATGAGCGACGAGAACGGCACGAGCCGGGAGACGGACAACGACATCACCGTCGTCCACGTCGTGCGCCACGGCGAGGTCGCCAACCCGGACGGCATCCTCTACGGCCGCCTCCCCGGCTACCACCTCTCCGAGCTGGGCCGGCGCATGGCGGACCGGGTCGCCGAGCACCTCTCGGACCGCGATGTGACACACGTCGTCGCCTCCCCGCTGGAGCGGGCGCGGGAGACGGCCGAGCCGATCGCCAAGGCGCACGGTCTCGACCTCGCCACCGACGAGCGGCTGATCGAGGCCGAGAACATCTTCCAGGGCAAGACGTTCGGTGTCGGGGACGGGGCGCTGCGCCAGCCCGGCAACTGGAAGCACCTGGTCAACCCGTTCCGGCCGTCCTGGGGCGAGCCGTACGTCGACCAGGTCGTCCGCATGATGAGCGCGCTGAGCACCGCGAAGGACCGGGCCCGGGGGCACGAGGCGGTCGTGGTCAGCCATCAGCTGCCGATCTGGATCGTGCGGTCCTACGTGGAGCGGCGGCGGCTGTGGCACGACCCGCGCAAGCGGCAGTGCACGCTCGCCTCGCTGACGACCTTCACGTTCCGGGGCGACCGGATCGTCTCCGTCGGCTACACCGAGCCGGCCCGCGATCTCGTCCCGGCGCACCTCCTCGCCGGTGCCAAGCCGGTGAAGGGGAAGGACAAGGCGTTCGGCGCCTGAGCGGGCGCCTGAGCAGATGCCTGATCAGGCGCACACGGCGCCCGAACAGTGCGGAAGCCCTTTCTGTTCGCTTCTGATCCCTCTGTTACGGAATCTGCAAGTATCTGAGGAACCTCCCCGTTCATCACGTCCTCTGACTGGGTGACCACCAGAGAACGTGACGAACGGGGATGCAATGCGCCCTTACTCCCGCAGGGGAATGCTCGGAATCGGCGCGGGTGCCGCGGCTGCCGTCTCGCTCGCCGGATGCGGCGGCCTCACCGGGTCAGATGGGTCGAGCCATGCCGACGGTTCCGGAGACGCCGCACAGGGCGGCTCCAAGCCGAAGCCCGCCGCCCGCCCCATCGGCGACGGCTCCACCGCCTACACCGGCAAGCAGCCCCACCAGCCCGGCGAGCCCGAGCCGCTGGAGCCCGGCCAGACCCCGCCGCAGTTCGTCGTGTTCTCCTGGGACGGCGCCGGCGAGGTCGGCAACGGCCTCTTCCCGCGCTTCCTGGACCTCGCCAAGGAGCACGGCGCGAGCATGACCTTCTTCCTGTCCGGGCTGTATCTGCTGCCCGAGTCGAAGAAGCGCCTCTACGACCCGCCGAACAACCCGCGCGGCGCCTCCGACATCGGCTACCTCACCGACGGGCACGTCAAGGACACACTGAAGAACGTCCGCCGGGCCTGGCTGGAGGGCCACGAGATCGGCACCCACTTCAACGGGCACTTCTGCGGCGAGGCCCACGGCTCGGTCAAGAACTGGACGCCCCGGCAGTGGCGCAGCGAGATCGACCAGGCGAAGTCCTTCGTGAAGGAGTGGCGCACCAACACCGGCTGGACCGACCTGCCGTCGCTGCCGTTCGACTACGACAAGGAGCTCGTCGGCGGCCGCACGCCCTGTCTGCTCGGCCAGGACAACCTGCTGCCCACCGCCCGCGAGCTCGGCTGGCGCTACGACGCCTCCTCGCCCGGCGGCCGCCAGGTGTGGCCCGTGAAGCGGCAGGGGATCTGGGACCTGCCCTTGCAGCAGATACCTTTCCCCGGCCGGGGCTTCGAGGTCCTCTCCATGGACTACAACATGCTGGCAAACCAGTCCATAAGCACCACGAAGGCGCCCGCTCACAACTACCCGGGCTGGCGGGAGCAGTCGGCCCAGGCGTACATCCGGGGATTCCAGCGGGCCTACGAGTCCAACCGCGCGCCCCTCTTCATCGGCAACCACTTCGAGCAGTGGAACGGCGGCATCTACATGGACGCCGTGGAGGAGGCCTTCAAGCACATCGCGCGCGAGAAGGAGAAGGGCGCGGATGTGCGCCTCGTCTCCTTCCGGCAGTTCACCGACTGGCTGGACGTGCAGAAACCCGAGGTGCTCGCCAAGCTGCGCACACTCGAGGTCGGGCAGCAACCGGCCGGTGGCTGGAAGGGGTTCGTCGAGAAGGCCCCGCAGGGGTCCGGGACGCCCTCGCGGAACGCTGCCTGAAATGCGGTTTTCCGCCCGCAAGGGGGGTGCGCGAGAGCCCCGGAACGGGCATGCGAAACTTTTCACATGAGTGCCGCCAGCCGCGCCCCCCTGGGCTCGAACAGCACGCCCCGCACGACCCGGACCACCCGTTCACCCCGGGTCCGTCGCCGCGCCGCCCTGACCGCCGGTGCCGCCGCGGCCGCCCTGCTCGTCTCCGCGTGCGGCTCGGGCGGGACCTCCGGCGGGGGCGGCAACACCAACTTCGTCACCGGCTCCGACGGCACCGCCACGGTCGCCAAGGGCGAGCGCACCCCGGCCCCCGACCTGTCCGGCAAGACCATCGCCGGCAAGACGCTCGACGTCGCCGATTTCAAGGGCAAGGTCGTCGTCCTCAACGTGTGGGGCTCCTGGTGCAACCCCTGCCGCGCCGAGGCCAAGTACTTCGCGAAGGTGTCCAAGGCGTACGCCGGCAAGGGCGTGCAGTTCGTCGGCATCAACACCCGGGACACCTCCACCGGCGCCGCCCTCGCCTTCGAGAAGGACTGGGACATCACCTACCCCAGCCTCTACGACCCGACCGGCAAGCTGCTGCTGCGCTTCGACAAGGGCACGCTCAACCCGCAGGCGATCCCCTCCACCCTCGTCCTCGACCGGGACGGGAAGATCGCGGCCCGCTCGCTGTCCGCGCTCAGCGAGGAACGGCTGCTGAAGATGCTCAAGCCCGTCGTCGCGGAGAAGTGACGTGACGGACGTCACCAGCCTCGCCGCGGTCACGGACCCCAACGGCACGGTGCTCAACGGCGCCCTGCTCGCGGCCCTGCCCCTCGCCCTGCTCGGCGGCCTCGTCTCCTTCTTCTCGCCCTGCGTGCTGCCGCTCGTGCCCGGCTACCTGTCCTACGTCACCGGCGTCAGCGGCACCGACCTGGCCGAGGCCAGGCGGGGCCGGATGGTCGCCGGCGCCTCGCTGTTCGTGCTCGGCTTCACGGCCGTCTTCGTCTCCGGCGGCGCCTTCTTCGGCTACTTCGGCCAGACGCTCCAGGAGGAGCGCGGCGTCCTGTCGAAGGTGCTGGGCGTCTTCATGATCCTCATGGGGATCTTCTTCATGGGGCTGATGCCCTGGCTCACCCAGCGCGAGTTCCGCTTCCACCGCAGGCCGGCGGCCGGCCTGGTCGGCGCTCCCGTGCTGGGCGCGCTGTTCGGCATCGGCTGGACGCCCTGCATCGGCCCGACGCTGGCCGCCGTGCAGACACTCGCCCTGAACCAGGGCAGCGCCGGACGCGGCGCCCTCCTGACCGTCGCGTACTGTCTTGGGCTGGGCGTGCCGTTCGTGCTCGCCGCGGTCGCCTTCCGCAAGGCCCTCGGAGCCTTCGGGTGGATCAAGCGCCATTACGTCTGGGTGATGCGGGTCGGCGGCACCATGATGATCGTGACCGGTCTGCTGCTGCTGACCGGCGCGTGGGACCGCATCGTGCAGGAGATGCAGGTCTGGTCCGACGGCTTCACTGTGGGGATCTGATCGATGAGCAAGACCACCGCCTCCGACCCGGCCCCCTCACCAGCCGAGGACCAGGACCTGGGCGCCGCCGGCTCCCAGCTGTCCACCGCCCCCAAGGAGGACCTGCCCAACCTGCCCGCCCTGGGCGTCATCGGCTGGGCCCGCTGGTTCTGGCGCCAGCTCACCTCCATGCGGGTCGCCCTGCTGCTGCTTCTGCTGCTCTCCCTCGGCGCGATCCCCGGCTCGCTCATCCCGCAGTCCGGCGTCGACGAGACGAAGGTCGCCGACTTCCGCAAGAGCCACGAAACCCTCGGCGACATCTACGACAAGCTCGGCCTGTTCCACGTCTACGGCTCGGTGTGGTTCTCCGCGATCTACATCCTGCTGTTCATCTCCCTCATCGGCTGCATCGTGCCCCGCACCTGGCAGTTCGTGGGCCAGCTGCGCGGCCGCCCGCCGGGCGCGCCCAAGCGGCTGAACCGGCTGCCCGCACACACCACCTGGCGCACCACGGCCGAACCCGAGCAGGTCCACCAGGCCGCCCTGGCCCTGCTCAAGAAGCGCCGCTTCCGCGCCCACCTCGCCGGTGACGCCGTCGCCGCCGAGAAGGGCTACGTGCGCGAACTGGGCAACCTCCTCTTCCACATCGCCCTCATCGTGATGCTGGTCGCCTTCGCCTGGGGCCAGCTCTACAAGTCCGAGGGCAACAAGCTGGTCGTCGAGGGCCAGGGATTCTCCAACACCCTCACCCAGTACGACGACTTCAAGTCCGGCAACCTCTTCACGTCCGACGACCTGGTGCCCTTCAGCTTCAACCTGGAGAAGTTCACCGGCACCTACGAGCGCACCGGCCCCAACAAGGGCACCCCGCGCGTCTACAAGGCCGGCCTCACCTACAGCGCGGGCCCCTACGGCAAGGACGAGAACACCACCGTCCAGGTGAACCACCCCCTGGAGATCGACGACTCCAAGGTCTACCTCGTCAGCCACGGCTACGCCCCCGTCATCACCGTCCGGGACGCCCAGGGCAAGGTCGTCTACGACGACGCCGTACCGCTGCTGCCGCTGGACGCCAACGTCACCTCCTCCGGAGTCGTCAAGGTCCTCGACGGCTACCGCAACGCCCAGGGCAAGAAGGAACAGCTCGGCTTCAACGCGTTCTTCGTCCCGACCTACGGCGGCCACGCCAGCGGCACGATGCTGTCGCAGTTCCCCGCGCTGGACTCCCCGGTGCTCGCGCTGTCCGCCTACCACGGCGACCTGGGGGCCGACTCGGGCATCCCGCAGAGCGTGTACCAGATGGACAAGACCAACATGAAGGAGTTCAAGGACTCCAAGGGCAAGCTGTTCAAGCGGCTGCTGCGGCCCGGCGACTCCATGACGCTCCCGAACGGCGCCGGTTCGGTCACCTTCGGCAAGACCGTCAAGGAGTGGGCCGGCTTCCAGGTGGTCCAGGAGCCCGGTGGCGGCTGGGCCCTCGCCGGGGCCGTCGCCGCGATCGGCGGCCTCGCCGCCTCCCTGTTCATCCAGCGCCGCCGCGTCTGGGTGCGCGCGGTCCGAGGGGCCGACGGCGTCACCGTCGTCGAGATGGCCGGCCTCGGCCGCAGCGAGTCCGCCAAGGTCCCGGAGGAACTCGGCGACCTCGCCGGGATCCTCTACGACCAGGCCCCGGGCGCGCCCGATCCCGACGACCCCGCAGATTCCCCCGACACCGACCAGGAGCCGGGCACCGAAACCCCCGTACCTGCCGAAGGGGCTGAGAAGTGACTCTCGCCGCCGCCACCAACGAAAACCTCGCGAGTATCAGCAATGTGCTGATCTACTCCTCGATGGCCGTCTACACCCTGGCCTTCTTCGCGCACATCGCCGAATGGCTCTTCGGCAGCCGCAGCAAGGTCGCCCGGACCGCCGCCGCGCTCACCACCCAGGGGGACGCGAAGAAGGCGCCCGCCGTCACCGTGAACAAGGCCGGCGGCACCGCCGTCCTGGAGCGGCCGAAGGTCACGGTGCGGGCCGCGTCGGGTCAGCGGGACGTGCCGGACGGGCCGGGCGCCGCGGGCGGGGACGAGCAGGGCGACCTGTACGGCCGGATCGCCGTCTCCCTCACCGTGCTCGCCTTCCTGATCGAGTTCGGCGGTGTCCTCACCCGCGCCCTGTCGGTGGAGCGGGCGCCGTGGGGCAACATGTACGAGTTCAACATCACGTTCTCCACGGTCGCCGTCGGCGTGTACCTCGGGCTGCTCGCCCTGAGGAAGAACGTCGGATGGCTCGGCCTGCCCCTGATCACCACGGTCCTGCTCGACCTGGGTCTCGCGGTCACGGTGCTGTACACGGCCAGCGACCAGCTGGTTCCCGCGCTGCACTCGTACTGGCTGTACATCCACGTCTCGACCGCGATCTTCTGCGGTGCGGTCTTCTACGTCGGCGCGGTCGCCACGATCATGTACCTCTTCAAGGACTCCTACGAGAGCAAGCTGCAGAGCGGCGGCACGCCCGGCACCTTCGCGACCTCGGTCCTGGAGCGGCTGCCGTCCTCGTCGTCCCTCGACAAGTTCGCCTACCGCGTCAACGCCGCCGTCTTCCCGCTGTGGACGTTCACGATCATCGCGGGCGCGATCTGGGCCGGCGACGCCTGGGGCCGCTACTGGGGATGGGACCCCAAGGAGGTCTGGTCCTTCATCACCTGGGTCGCCTACGCCTGTTACCTGCACGCCCGCGCCACCGCCGGCTGGAAGGGCCGCAAGGCCGCCTACCTGGCCCTCCTCGCCTTCGGCTGCTGGCTGTTCAACTACTACGGCGTGAACATCTTCGTCTCCGGCAAGCACTCCTACGCGGGCGTGTAACCCCGCCCCGGACGACAGAGAAGGCCGGTTCCCGTGACCCCACGTCACGGGAACCGGCCTTCGCCGTCTCCTCCTAAGGCCGGCCGACGGTGCTCGTGATGATGTCCCGCAGCCGCTCCGCGTACAGCCGCAGGTTCTTGTGGGCGATGTCCGTGTCCGGGTAGCGGCTGGCGAACCACAGGCCCTCGTGCAGCCGGGTGATCCACGCGCACACCTGGTCGCCGTAGGACACCCGGAGCAGCCCGTACGCGTTCTGGTCCGTCCAGTCGGCGGAGCCGGGGATGGCGCGGGTGTCGACGAACGAGACGATCGAGTACAGGTCGGGGGAGGTGGGGCGGAAGTCGGCGCCCAGGAGGTGCAGGACGCGGGCGAGGGGGATGCGCGCCAGCCGCCGGTTGGCCTGGAGGGCGGCGCGTACGGTGCGCAGGGCGCTCGGGAAGTCGGGGGCCTCGGACATGGGGATCTCGATCGGGGCACCGCCCACGTACCAGCCGACCGACTGCGACCACTGGGACTTCACCCGGGTGTGGAACGGCACGACCGTGCGGTAGACGGGCTCGCCGCCGATCTCGTGCACGATCAGGGCGCTGGCCGCGAGGACCCCGACGAGGCTCCCGCCGTACGGGCGGCAGTACGCCTCGAACGCGGCGGCGGCGTCCGCGTCCACCAGCATCTCGCGCATGAACTTCTGCGTGGGCAGCCCGCCCTCGGGATCCAGCCCGAGGTCGACCGGGAAGCTCGGCAGCCGTCCGTCGCAGCGCTGGATGAACTCCCGCCAGCGGGCGACGATGTCGTGGTCCGCGTCGATGCGGTCGGCGTCCGCACGCTCGGCCTCGCAGAAGTCGACGTAGCTGCCCACCGGCTCCGGCTCCGGCGACGCCGCCACCTCACCGCCCGCGCGGGCCGCCTCGTACAGCTCGTGGATCTCGGCGGGGAGGCGGTGGATGGAGTAGGCGTCGACATTGCTGTGGTCGAACGCCATGTAGACGCTGGTGCAGTCGTCGCGGACGACCGCGGTGTAGATGAGGTTGGGCCAGCGCAGGGCGTCCGCCGTGGTGTCGAAGCGGTCCTGGAGGTGCTGGGCCAGGGCCGCCGGGTCGGTGAAGTCGCCGACCTCCTCACGGTGCAGGGACACCGAGGAGGCGTCGAGCGTGAAGCGGCGGATCGAGTCGCCGGGCCCGCCCGCCCAGCGGAAGCCGCTGCGCAGGGTCTCGTGCCGCAGGGTCCAGCCGCGCAGCGCCTCGCCCAGCGCGTCCAGATCGGCCCGCCCCGGGATGTCGAACGCCGCGCCCAGCCAGGTCGGCACGAACAGCCCGTCCTCGCGCACGGACCGCGCCGTCCGGAGGTGCGACTCCTGGATGTACGCCGGTGGCCTGGAGTCCTCCGGCAGGGCCTTCGCCGTCGCGACGGTCGCCGGACTGAGTGTCCATTCGACGAGTCGCCCAGGTCGCACCTCGCAACGCTGGATGTCAGTCATTCGCACAGGGCGTCTCCGTTCGCAGGTGGGATAGACCCGACCAGAGGAATGCCGAACTTGCCCTCGGCGACACTGGGTTTGGCCACATTTCAATGGAACGGATGGCATCTCGAACGGCGATACGAGGCCTGGGCGGTGCGTTCAGTTGACGCCGATGTCCTCGTTCCACAGCGCCGGGTTGCCCGCGATGAAGTCCCGCATCAGGCCGGCGCACTCCGCGTCGTCCAGCAACACGATCTCCACACCGTGTTCGGAGAGCCAGTCGTGGCCCCCGTGGAAGGTGGCCGCCTCGCCGATCACCACCCGGGAGATGCCGAACTGCCGGACCAGGCCGGAGCAGTACCAGCAGGGGGACAGGGTCGTCACCATCGTCGTGCCCCGGTAGGAGCGCTGCCGCCCGGCCGCGCGGAAGGCGGCCGTCTCCGCGTGCAGGCTGGGGTCGTCGTCCTGCACGCGCCGGTTGCGGCCGCGGCCCAGCAGGGTGCCGTCGGCGCCGTAGAGGGCGGCGCCGATCGGGATGCCGCCCTCGGCGAGCCCGGCGCGGGCCTCCTCCACGGCGGTGGCGAGCCACGCGCGTGCCTGTGCCTGGTCCGAGACGTCGTTCGTGACCTCGTTCATGACCTCATCCATGACCTGAACAGGACGCTCTGTAACCTGGCCCGATCATTGCCGCGCGGGCGGCAGTTGGTCCCCGGGTGTGGAGGAACGGTCATGGGCGCTGCGCCGGTTCTGGAGGAGCTGCGGGAGGTCTGCCAGCCGCATGCGAAGCTGGCGAGCCGCAACGGCGAGCACTGGGCGGGCCGGCTCTACATGCGGCGGATCTCCCTGCACACGACCCGGCAGCTGGTGCGCACGCCCGTCACCCCGGACCAGCTCACCTGGACCATGGTGGTGTGCGGTGTCGCCTCCGGCGCCGCGCTGATGATCCCGGGCCTGACGGGCGCGGTGCTGGCCGTCGTCCTGATGCAGTTGTTCCTCCTCTTCGACTGCGTGGACGGCGAAGTGGCCCGCTGGAAGGGGCAGAACAGCGCGGCCGGCATCTACGTCGACCGCCTCGGCGCCTATCTCGCGGACGCGGCGCTCATGGCCGGGGCCGGCTACCGGGCCGCCGAGTCGGGCGTCGGCGGCTGGCTGTCGATCGGCATCGCCACCGCCCTCGGCGTCGTCCTCCTCAAGGCCTCCACCGACCTCGTGGACGTCGCCCGGGCCCGGCGCGGGCTGATGGTCGTGGACGACGAGGCGACCCGCCCGCGCTCGCAGAATGTGGCCACGGTCCGCCGGGTCGCCGCCGCCTTCAAGATCCACCGCGTGACCAACGGCATCGAGGCGTCCCTGGTCCTGCTCGTCGCGGCCGTCGCCGACCTGGTGACCGGCGGCATCGAGCCGACCCGCTGGGCGCTGGGGGCGCTGGCCGTCATCACCTGGCTGATGGTCCCGGCCCACCTGCTGTCGATCCTGTCGTCGTCCCGGCTTCGGTGAGCCGGTCGAGGTAGGTGTGGAGGGCCCCGGAGCCCTCGATCATGGCCCTGGTCCGAGCGGTCAGGGCCTCCCCGCGAGCCGCGACGGCCGCGCGCAGGGCATCACTGCTGCCCTCCCTTCTCAACCCCTCCAGCACCGGCCGGATCTGGTCGAACAGATAGTGACTGCGGCGCAGGGTGTGCACGAGCCGGGCGTCCCGTACGTCGGCGGGTTCGTAGACCCGGTATCCCGTGCCGCGCTCGCGCCGGGGTGCGATCAGCCCGGCCGCTTCCCACACCCGTAGCGCGGACGTCCGTACGCCCAGCAGCGCGGCCACCTCCCCGATGCGCAGCCCGCCGGACCGGGGGAGCGGGGCGGGGGGCTCGGCCGCCAGCAGCTCCAGGGCCTCGCTCGCGGCCCGCAGTGAGACGCGCTCCTCGTGCAGGGCGGCATGCGCGGCGTCGACCAGGGCGAGCGCGCCCGCGGCATCCCCCTCGTGCAGGGTCCGCATGATCCGCGTCGCCGCGACCGGCCCGTACCCCCGCATCAGCGTCCGGTACGCCAGCAGCGCACCGCGGTGCACCTCGGTGAAGGCGCGGTAGCCGGAGGCGGTCCTGGCGGCCGGCGGGAGCACACCGGCGTCCTCGTAGTTGCGGATCTGCTGCGTCGAGACACCGGCCGACCGGGCGAGGTCGACGGGCCGGAGGCGGCGTTCGTTCGTCATCGATTTGAAGGTTACGGCAGGGAGCAAGGCGGTGGACCGCGCCAAAGTCTCAACACCGCACTTCAATGGAAGACTTGAAGGAATGGACTCCTTCATCCGTGTCACCGGCGCCCGGCTCCACAACCTCAGGAACGTCTCCCTCTCCCTCCCGAAGAACAAGCTGGTCGTCCTGACCGGCCTGTCCGGCTCCGGCAAGTCCACCCTCGCCTTCGACACCCTCCACCGGGAGGGCCAGCGGCAGTACCTGGAGTCGCTGGGCATGGTCACCGGCTTCGTCAGCAAGCCCGCCGTCGACTCGATCACCGGCCTGTCCCCGTCCATCAGCGTCGACCAGCACCTCACCAACCGCAGCCCCCGCTCCACGGTCGGCACGGTCACCGAGGTGTTCACGTACCTGCGGCTGCTGTGGTCGCGCGTCGGGGTACGGCCGTGCCCCGGCTGCGGGAAGGACATCCCGCCGTCCCACGCGAACGCCGCCGAGGCCGACACCGCGGCCGACGAGGACCCCGAGGCCGGGCAGACGCCCTGCCCGCACTGCGGCACCCTCGTGCCCGAGCTGGTGATGGGCTCCTTCTCCTTCAACAAGCCCGCGGGCGCGTGCCCGGAGTGCACCGGCCTGGGCGAGGTGATCCGGCCCGACGTACGGCGCCTGGTCGACGGCGGGAAGCCGGTCGCACAGGGCGCGGTGAAGGGCTGGAACGCCAAATTCACCGAGTGGAACATCCCCGTGCTGCGAGCCGCCGCCGCTCACTACGGGTTCACCTTCGACGCGGACCGACCGGTGGACGAACTGGGCATACAGCAGCGGGATCTGCTCCTCCACGGCGTCGAAAGCCCCGAGTTCCGGCGGCACTTCCCGGACGCCGATCCGCCGGCGACCGTTTCGGCGGGCCGCTTCGAAGGGGTCGCGACGGCGCTGTTGCGCCGCTACACCGAGCGCGCCGACGACCCCGAGTACCGCGAACGGGCCGAACAGCAGGGCCTCGTGAAGCAGCCCTGCGGGATGTGCGGCGGGACCCGGCTGCGGCCCGAGAGCCGGGTGGTGACCGTGCACGGACTCACCCTCGTCGAGGCCGCCCGGCTCCCGCTGACCGACCTCGACAGCTGGCTGGCCGGTCTGCGGGAGCGGTCGGACGGGGACGAGTGGCTGCTGGTGGAACCGGTCGTCGCCGACCTGGAGGAGCGGGTGCGGCGCCTGGTGGACGTCGGAGTCGGCTACCTCACCCTGGGCCAGGCCACGCCCAGCCTCTCCGCCGGGGAGACGCAGCGGCTGCGGCTGGCCGCCCTGCTCGGCTCCGGCCTGACCGGTGTCCTCTACGTCCTCGATGAGCCGACGATCGGCCTGCACCCCTCGGACACCGCCCGCCTGGTCGACGTCCTGCGCCGCCTGCGCGACCTCGGCAACACCGTGCTGGTCATCGAGCACGACCTGGAGGTGCTGCGGGCGGCGGATCACGTGGTGGACGTCGGCCCGGGAGCGGGCCGGGACGGCGGCCGGATCGTCGCGGCGGGCACGCCGCAGGAGGTCGCCCAAACCGAGGGCTCGGTGACCGGCGCGTATCTGTCCGGACTGCTGTCCGCGCCGCGCTCACGTGGACGCGGCGACAGCGAGACGGCCGTCGTGATCCGCGGGGCCCGGGCCCACAACCTCAAGGACCTGACCGTACGGATCCCGCTGCGCCGCCTGGTGACGGTCACGGGCCCGTCCGGCTCGGGCAAGTCGACGCTGCTGCTGGACATCCTCGGCCGGGCCGCCCGCCGGCACTTCCACCGGGCGGGGGAGCTGGCGGCCGAGCACGACGGCATCGACGGCTGGGAGCACCTGTCCAAGGCCGTCCTCATCGACCAGGAGCCGGTCAGCCGCGTCCCGCGCTCCAACGCGGCCACGTACGCGGACGTCTTCACCCCGATCCGGGAGGTCTTCGCGGCGCGCAGCCAAGGCCGCCTGACCGCGGGCCACTTCTCCTTCAACGTGCCCGGCGGGCGCTGCGAACGCTGCGAGGGCGCGGGCGTCCTCACCGTCACCATGCACTTCCTCCCGGCCGTCGAGGTGCGCTGCCCGGGCTGCAAGGGCCGCCGCTTCCGGCCGGAGGTGCTGTCGGTCCGGCACGAGGGCCATGACATCGCCGAGGTGCTCCAGGCGACGGTGGACGAGGCGCTGACGGTGTTCAAGGACGTCCCGCCGGTGGCCACCCGGCTGAAGCGGATGGCGGACGTCGGCCTCGGCTACCTCCCCCTCGGCCAGCCCGCCACCACCCTCTCCGGCGGCGAGGCACAGCGCCTGAAGCTCGCCAAGGAACTGGGACGGCGGACGACCGGACGCGCCCTGTACCTGCTCGACGAACCGACGACGGGCCTGCACTCCGCCGACACCGCCCGTCTCCTCGACGTCCTCCAGCGCCTCGTCGACGCCGGGCACTCGGTCGTCACCATCGAGCACAACGTCGACGTCGTCCAGGCCTCCGACTGGCTGATCGACCTGGGGCCGCGGGGCGGTTCGGGCGGGGGACACGTGGTGGCACAGGGCGCACCCGGACTCTGAACCGTTCCGCACCCGCACACGTCTTCGTTGCGTATCCACCCAGCCGGAGCCGAGGCTCCAGAAGGAGGCGTACCGATGAAGGCCTTACTCCCGCTGGCCGGCCGCGGACGCGCCTGGGCGCTGCTGGCGGCGACCCTCGCCCCGTTGTCCGCGGGCTGCACGTCGGAGTCGTCGCCGGACGACGGCGACGGCGCGCGGCCCGCGCCGTCCTGTGCCTACGTCGTCGAGTACGACGGCCGCAGATACCTCGGGAGAGAGGAGACCGACGTCCCCGTGGGCAAGTCGCTCGGCGGTGCTACCCGCCCGGCGTGCGACGACACCCCGGGCGACGGCGACGACGGGGAGGGCCCGGCGCTGATGACCGCGTTCGCCGTGCGGGGCGTCGACCCCGGTATCGCCATCGCCGTGGCCGAGGACATCGGCGAGTACCGCCTCGTCGTCGCCGACACCGTCAAGGAACTCCCGCCCGAGCTGAAGAAGGTGACCGACCGCTCCTGACGCCGGGGCCTCACCCCTGCCTCTCCAGTACCGCGTAGTCGGCGAAACTGCGGCGGTAGCGCAGGTGCCGGGTCTCCTGGGTGTGCCTGCGCTGCCACTCCTCGACCTCGCCGGGGGCCGAGCAGGGCCCTGAACTCGCGCCGCAGTCCGTCTCCTCCCCGGAGACGCAGTACGCCTGGTACTCCGGCTGGGCGGACGCGTCCTGGACGATCGTGTACGGGACGTACCGGAAGATCCTCCGCCCTGCCGATTCCCCACCGTGCTCCTTGCGTTGGTGCTGGCGCAGCAGCACGTTCGCGTCCGTCACGGCACTTCCGTCGAACGCCGCCCGGGCCTTGTCCCGCCGGGCGGCGAGCTCCTCGCAGGTCGCGCACCCGGGCACCGGAACGGGGGGTCGGCTCGGGTCGGCCGGGATCCCCTTCCTGGAACGGTCGTTGGCCTCGCGTACGCCGGCACTGAGCCGTTCTTCCAGGGTGGCCATGCGGGTCCGTGCGGGGTTTTCCATCGTCCCTGCCTCCGTAACTCTGGGTGTATGTAGCGTTGCGCAGGGGAATGGTCCGGTTCAATGCTTGGCGTGTGACACCGATGCACTGTCACGGAGGGGGAAGCCGTGAGCCGACGGAACGGCGGGGCGGAGTCGGGGGCGAGTACGGCTGCCGTGTTCGGAGAGGTGCTGCGGCATTTCCGCGAGGCGGCGCTGCTTTCGCAGGAGGGCTTGGCGAGGCAGATCCCGTGCGACCGCTCGCACGTGGCGCGGGTCGAGGCCGGTACGCGGGTGCCGCAGGACACGTTCGCGAAGACCTGCGACGAACTTCTCGGTACGGGCGGGGTGTTGGCGCGGCTGTGGGGGCGGATCGACTGGTATCCACAGGTGGAGCATCCCGACTGGTTTCGGCGGCGGGCTGAGATGGATGCGGTGGCCGTCACGTTGCGCGAGTACCAAGAGCGCCTGATCCCGGGCCTCCTGCAGACTGGTGACTACGTCCGGGCGCTGTTCCGACGTGTCGCCAGCGGCGACGAGGTCGAGGAGCGTGCTCACGCCCGACTGAGTCGGCAGCGGCGATTCCTTGCCGAGGACGGTCCGCTGTACCTCGTCGTCCTGGACGAGAGCTGCCTGCGCAACGTGGTCGGCAGTCCGGAAATCATGAGGGACCAGTGCGCACATCTGCTTCGTGCGGGACAGCGCCCCAACATCCGCATCCAGGTCGCCCCGGCGCGCTTCTCGGAACTCCTCCGGCCCAATGTCTCCATGTCGCTGATCGAGCTGCCGGACGGGCACCGCTGGGTGTATTCGGAGTCGCTGGACCGTGGCCATTTCAGCGACGATCCGACCGTCCACACCCGTCATAGCCACGCCTATGATGTGCTCAGGGCGGACGCTCTGTCAGTCCGCGAGTCCGTCGCCCTGATCAGCGAAGCGATGGAGGGGTACGAGCAGCATGAACAGGCACGAACTCTGCGCGGCGACCTGGATCAAGAGCAGTTACAGCGGCGAAAACGGCGGCAACTGCATAGAAGTAGCCCCCGGTTTCCCCGACTCCGTCCCCGTCCGCGACAGCAAAACCCCTGAGGGACCGGTCCTGCTCGTCACCCGGTCCGCCTGGTCCGCTTTCCTTGCCGGCGTGTGCTGAGGGCGCTGAACTACTGCCCGCTCAGCATCTGCAGGATCCGGTTGGCCGCCTCCGCCACCGGCTGGCCCACGGCCCCGACGGCCGCGGCGATCGCGGCGACAGCCATCAGCGCACGGCGCCGTTCCTCCTGAGGCACGGCGTCAGCCGACAGCACCGGCAGTGACTCGTCGATGAGCTGCGCGCTGGGCTGCGGAAGCTGTTCGCGCAACTCGCGGACACCCTGGAGCAGTTCGGCCATGGCACGCCGCAGGGTCGGATCCAGCGAGTCGCCGGTCGCCCCGTTCTTCACGATGCCCGTGTTGCCGCTGCCGCCGTGCATGTTGACGTTGTCGCCGAAGTGGTAGTTGGTGGGCGAGTTGATGGTGAGCTGCTCCACCGTCACCTGGAACTCGGTGTCGGGGTTCTCCAGTGCGCCCGCCACGTCGCCCACGAGCTGGTCGAGGTGTTGCGGGGTCCGGCTGGTGACCATGGCGGTGGACGGGCCGGCCGCCTCGATGGCGAGGACGTAGCGGGACGGCGCCGTGACCACGGAGAGCATGTCGACGAAGAAGTAGATCAGCGCCGCACCGGAGCAGATCCATGAAGTCCCCCTGGGAATCCGCGAGTTCCAAGTGGCAGCCGTAACTGTCCGAAGACCATTGACGACCATGCGGTCCGAGAGCAAGTCGTTTCACTGGGGTCAGCAGATCTCGATCAGGCAACGTTCATGGCCATGACATCTACTTGGTGTGAAGATCCTCCTCGCATGTGTGACCGATCGAGGAGATGTGATGAGGGGTATGCCCTTCAAGACGAGGATGGCCGCCTGTGCCACCTCATTCGCGGCAGTGGCAGCGGTGATGGCGACCGCCGGTCCGGCGAATGCGGCGGAGTACACCGTCATGGACAACTGTGACGTTCCGTGGATCAACTGCTCGTACGGCGACTTGTGGCTGTTCTACAACTCGAAGGACATCGCCGTCCAGGGCGGCTACTACAAGTCGGCGTTCACGATGTTCTACGGCAACGTGTCCGACCACTGGGGTACGAGCCAGTACCAGGGTTCGTCACTGTCGACCTACCGGTACGTGTTCGGCAACGGTGGCAATGGCAACGGCCAGTACATGAAGAACAATGCGGCGTCCGTGCAGAACTGCGCCCGGGATGACAACTACCGCGTGTACTACAACTCCGGCTACGGCGGCACGTCTCAGTACTTCGCGAAGAACGGCCCTTACGGAGACTGCAACATCACCGACCTGATCTCCGCCCTGAAGAACAACAACGCGTCTTCGCACTTCGCCTGAGAAGGAAGCCCCCGTGAAGCACATCAAGCAGACAGCCACCGCAGTAGCCCTGGCCGCTTCAGCTCTTCTGATCAGTGCCTGTTCCTCCGGCACGACTCCGGACACCGCGCAGAATGCGGCTGACACCAGACCGGTCGTGAACAAGGAGAACTGGCCCAAGAAGGTCCCCACCAGTGGTCTGGTCAAGGATCTGACCCTTCCGCTGGAGGCGTACATGGCCTCCTACGAGGACCAGGTGACAATCGAGCAGGCCGCCAACGATCTCCAGCAGTCCTGCATGAAGGACTACGGCATCGACCTGACGCTGCCGCGAGCGGGCGCCAACCCGCCTCCCAGTGACAACGACGCCAACATCGAACGCCGTTACGGCATCACCGACCGGGCTCAGGCCGAGAAGTACGGCTACGAGCTCCCGCCGGCGCTGCGGGAGCACACCAAGCAGCCCATGCGTGATCTGTCCGGTGTCGAGGTCGAGGTCCTGACCGGCCACACCAAGCCCGAACCGCCCAAGGCCCCCGAGGGAGTCAAGACGGGAGCGGCGTTCTCCGGCCCCGGTCAGACGAAGCCCGCCCGGGCGGAGTACAACGGCAAGAAGGTGAAGACGGGCGGCTGCATCGGCTGGTCCAAGGAGCAGCTCGGCGTGCAGGAGGCCGACCCGATCACCGTGGCGCAGCTCGCCGGGGACAGCCTGGTGCAGTCGATGAAGGACGACAAGGTCGTCAAGGCCATCGCCGCGTGGTCCTCGTGCATGGACGGCAAGGGACACAAGGGACTCGCCGACCCGTACAAGGCGATGGACCAGGGCGTCACCAACGACGGGGAGCCGTCGCAGGAGTCCATCGCTCTGGCGGTCGACGACATCGACTGCAAGAAGCAGACGGACCTGGTGAAAATCTGGTCTGGTGTGGAGTCCGCGATCCAGGACCAGCAGATCGCCGACAACAAGAGCCGGCTGACCGCCATCAAGGAGCAGCACGGCAAGGAAATCGCCACCGCGCGCAAGCAGATGGCCGCTTCCACCCGGTGAAGGCCGGTGCAGTCGTGCCCGGACCGCGCATGGTCCGCGCACTGTGTCTGATGGCGGCGTGTGTGCTGGCCGCCGGGTGTACGGACGGCGGCGCCGACAAGGCCCCCGTGCCGCAGCGGCCGGCGACTCCGAGCGTCGAGCAGACCAGTCCGCAAGAGCGTCCATCGCCTGTGCCTTCGGTGCACTCCGAAGGCCGCACACGTGTCCTGGAGTACGGAGACCTGACCGTACGTGCCACGCCGGAAAAGAGCGGTGTGCGTACCGAGATCCAGGTGGCCAACACCAACGAGCGGAAAGCGACGTACTCGGTCCAGATCAGCATCGCCGACGGTAAGGGCTGGACCGCGCACAACCGGTTCTGGCTTCAGGATGTCCCTCCGGGCAAAACCGGGACGGAGGACGCGGTGATCGGCTCGGAAGACATGGGTCCGGTGCCGCAGGTTCCGAAGATCTACGTGGATGAGTTCACCCCCCTCGTCGACCGAAAATAGAAAAGGGAGGGCTTCTTACTGTGCGTAAAAGACAGAGGCAACGCGCGGTGGTGGTAGCGGCAGCGACTGCGCTTCTCGCATCGTCGCTGTCCATCTCCGCTCAGGCTCAGGGACCGGAGGTCCCCGACAACGCCGTGCAAGGCGGAAAGAGCCTGCCTGAAGCTACGAGCGAGCCCCGTGAGGTCGGCCGCAAGGACCGCGCAACCGTCCTGGGCAAGAACCACGCTTCTTCCAAGGATGTGGCCCTGTCCACGTCCGGCGACAGCACCGGTTTCCATGTCCTGACAGGCAAGGAGAAAGACGGTTACAAGTTCACCACTGTAGCCACCCTGCGCGAGGACGGATTCGATGCGGACTCCTGGATCGGTAACGCGTGCGTGACCGGGTCCGGTAAGTACGCGGCCATCGCCTACGCACCCCGGACGTTCACCAACAAGCCCGAGCTGATGGTGCGCGGCGCGTTCACCGCCGTCATCGACCTGGGCAGCGGCAAGGTCACCAAGCTGCCGGTCACCGCGTCGCTGGCCTACTTCTCTCCGGGCTGCGGCACCGGGGACGATGCGGTGTTCACCCAGCTGACCCACGACGGGGACGAGGAGCAGAAGACCCGTCTGATCACCGTCGACGCGGCCACCGGCAAACAGTCCAAGCCGGTCGCCTTCCCCGGTCAGGTCACCTCGGCTGTCCCGACCCGGCACGGCATCGTGGCCGGCCACGGCAACAGGCTCGTCCGCATCAACGGGCGGAAGAAAACCGTCCTTGCCGTGACGAAGCATGTGCCCTTCCAGATCGCGGCCGACAGCGGCGACGGCGTGACCTTCATCGACCGGGAAACCGACTCGAAGAAGACCAAGGCGAAGTCCTGGGCCAAGCGGCTGAACGCCACCCAGGTCAAGGGCAGGAAGACCACCCCGAAGACGGTGGCTGAAGGAAAACTCACCGACTGGGACCTGTCCGCCACTCCTGGCGGCACGGTGTTCCTCACGGGCAAGGCCAAGAACACGGGGACGCTGCCGGGACCGGTGAAGAACCCGGGGCATCTCGCCAAGGGTGCCCGCATGTCGAGCCTGGGCCACGCGGGCGTGTCCACCTCGTGGGCGGACGGCAGGACCAGCCTGATCACACCCGAGGACGCCAAGCAGGTCCGCGACGCGCGGATCACCCTGGACGTGGTCGCCACCGGCAAGCACACCGAACTGGACGCGACACCTCAGCTGTCCGCCGAGCGTGCCGAGGCCGGAAGCCGGCTCTCCCCGGCGCTGGGCCTCCCGACGGGGAAGGACTCGTCCGCGAAGCCGTCGGTCAGCGGTGACGCCGAGGGTCTGTCCGCGCAGACGTTGCGCCCCCAGGCGCTGACGGCGTCGGCGACCGGTCCGAGCGAGGGCACCGACGAACGCTACTGCGCGGTCGCCCGCAACGACGTCAAGAAGCAGGCCTTCCAGCCCACGCCCCGGCAGGTGGAATGGGCCGTGGACCAAGCCGTCGTCGGCGAGCTGAACTTCTACCGCTCGCCGAACTGGAAGAACACCGGCACGGGCGGCTACCAGCCCCAGGGCCTGTTCCCGCCGATCGTGCTGGCCGGTGACCCCAACGGCACTCTCGACAACGAGGACCCCGACGTCACCGACCGCTGGCACATACCCTCGCAGGTGATGCTCGGCGTCACCGCGCAGGAATCCAACATGTGGCAGGCCACCCGGTTCGCCGTCCCCGGTGTCACCGCCAACAGCCTCGTCGGCAACTACTACGGCACCCAGTACACCTCCGACGGTACGCAGGCCGACCCGTGGCGCATCAACTTCTCCGAGGCGGACTGCGGTTACGGCATCACCCAGGCCACGGACGGCATGCGGCTGGCCGGCAAGGAGAAGGAGGGTGAGACGGCCCTGTCCCCGCTCACCCAGGATGCCGTCGCGCTGGACTACACCGCCAACATCGCCTACGGCGTGCAGATCCTCTCCGACAAGTGGAACCAGACCTACCGGGCCGGCATGAAGGTCAACGACGGCCATCCGAAGTGGATCGAGAACTGGTTCTTCGCCCTGTGGGCCTATAACTCCGGCTTCTACGAGACGGCTGACTCCGCCGGGCACAAGGGACTGGGCTGGACCAACAACCCGGCCAACCCGTTGTGGAAGGCCAACCGGGTCCCCTTCCTGCAAAACACCGTGGACCCGTCCAAGGACGACTACAGCCATGCCGCGCACCCGCAGGACTGGCCCTATGAGGAGAAGGTCCTCGGCTGGGCCGCTCGCCCGATCTCGGCGATGTTCGCTCCCGGCGACTTCAAGCCGGGTTACCTGGCCGCCTGGTGGAACAGCAACGCGTACCGCAGCACCGTCAAGCCGCCGATCGACCGGTTCTGTGACGCGTCCAACGACTGCGTGCCGTCCAAGATCGGCGACAACGACTCCAACGACCCCGGCATGGGCGCCTGCCAGCTCGATGCGGGTGACTCCGACACCAACCCGCACTGGCTGCACTGCTGGTGGGACAAGTCGGCCCAGTGGAAGGACTGCGACCGGCTGGCCGAGTGCGGCAACCAGGTCCACCGCTTCAACACGTCGTATCCGGAACAGCCGGACGCCAACTCCTACCCGCCGCGCTGCAGCAGCGGCCTGCCGTCGAACGCCCTGATCGTGGACGACGTGCCGAACGGCACCACGCCGGCAGGATCCGGTTCACGCGGCTGCGGGGCAGTGAAGTCCGACGGCACGTTCACACTCACCTATCAGCCCAGCGACATCATCGATGCCGACACCGGACAGACGATCACCACCTACCCGGGGAAGATCGACACTCATCAGATCGGCGCGGCGTACGGCAACCACTTCTGGTTCACCCACACCCGCTCTCCCGAATCCTTCCCGGCGCCCGGCGACCGGATGAAGGTCACCGGCACCTGGAAGCTCGGCCAGAAGATCACCGAGCACAGCGGCCAGGCCAAGGTCTACGCGCACATCCCCGACCACGGGGCGCAGACCTCCAAGGCCGAATACCGCATCAAGCACGCACACGGCACCACCGTCAAGGCGATCTCCCAGGACGCCAACCAGTCCAACAAATGGGTCGACCTGGGCGCCTACCGGTTCAACGACAACGTGCCCGAAGTCAGCCTGGACAACTTCAACGGTGGCGACGGCACCAAGGACATCGCCTACGACGCCATCGCGTTCGTGCCCGGGGACTACGACGGTCTGAACGACATCATCTTCCCCGAGGCGGACCCGAACGCGCCCGACGTCGACTTCGTGGCCGCTCAGGACGCCAAGGAAGTCCCGGCGGGCGCCGCTCTGAAGGCTTCGGCGGCCGCCGAGCCGGGGGAGCAGACATGTGCGACCGGTCGCGACGGGATCAGCTGGTGCGGCTCCTACGTCCCGTTGGACGAGGAGAAGGCCAAGTCCTCGAAAACGCTCAGGAGCGCCGCCGCGGCAGCGACCGCGGGCCCCGTCGGATGGTGCTCGAACGTCAATGGCGCGGCCATGCAGACCAGGACGCAAGGATGTCTGCGCGGTCTGCTTCCGCTGACCGCGACACGCGACGGCGTCCCCGTCGGCAACGCGACGATGAAGGTCATCCAGGAGATCAACCTCAACCCCAAGTCCAACCAGTTCACCACGTGGACCGAGCTGTCTCTGGTCAACATGACGGGGCTCACCTCCACCACGCTCACGTCGTTCGCGGAGGAGTGCTGGCCCACCGGCGACTGCACCGAAAGCACCGGCCCCTGGACCGGCAGTACCACCTGGACCCCCGGTGACACACACGTCGCCACCCGGACCAACACCTACACCTGGAACAAGACCACGGGAGGCGAATCGAAGCTGGACTTCACCTGGGACACCACCTGGTCCACACCCAGCGCCGGAGTTCAGGCCGTCCCGAAGTGGAGCAACAGTGCCTTCGATGTCCGCTGCGACAACAAGGTGGGCGGCAACACCGGATGCGTGTTCCCCGACTACACTCCGACGCTTCAACTGAACACGAAGAAGTACCCGGCCGCTGCCGCGTACTACTGGGTGCTCATGGAGAAGCTGGCCTCCCACCCCGGTAGCGAGCAGCACAACAAGCCGCTGCACCGCCTGGCGGACGAGGCGAAGGCAAAGGAAAACCGGGACAAGATGTGCATGCTCGCGGTCGCGGAGTGGGACCCCCACCCGAACGCGGACGGCACCAGCTGCGACGAGTACCCGTTCGCGAAATCCCGTGAGAGCGGCGGGATGACGCTGACCTCGGGCAAGTACTGCGCGCAGTTCTACGCGGACAAGCAGTCGGACGGCAGCTGGATGCTGGAGCTCGACAACAAGTACCCGTATCCGACATGGAACGAGATCTGCGGTCGTGCCGCGGTCCCGGCCAGGCAGAACACGGATGCCGGTGGCGACCTCGGGCGGTTCACGTCCGAGATCCGCCTGCTCGACAGTGACGCGTACTTCGTCCAGACCGGGTTCGAGTACTGCGACATCAAGTCGGTCTGCAACATCGCCTGACAGCGGGTCCCACAGCGAAGCGTCCTGCCGGATCACGGTGATCCGGCAGGACGCTTCGTTTCGCGGGTCAGCCCGTGACCCACTCCAGCATGCGCCCTTCATGGACCGACGGGCGACGCCGCGCGGTCGGCAGCCGCAGCGATGCCTCCACCGCGTCGCACAGGTCGGTCAGCATCAGAGTCATGGACGGCCAGAGCCGCAGGTACTCGGGATCGCCGAACGAGATCTCGCCGACCTCTCCGTAGTGGTCCGTACGGTGGTCGACGAACAGCAGATCACCGGTGAGGGCCTGAGCGAAGGGAACCCACTGGGTGTGTGCGGTGCGCCCGACCACTTCTTCCTCATAGCCTTCCTCGGCCGCTTCGTGCGCCATGGAGGAAAGGTTCTGATGCCATTCCAGGATGCCTTCGGTGTCCAGAAGGCTGTACCCGAGAAGAAAGGCGCCGGGCGCCATGCTGGATCTGCGCGGTGTGACACCGTTGTGTTCCGAGAGAAGCGACTTCAGGTCACCGTGGAGCGGGAAGCCAACTTCGCTCTCCAGCCTGGATATATCGACGTCTGACGCTCCTGGGCGGAGCGTGGAATAATCCCCGGGCGCGTTCTGTCGAAGCCACTCTTCAAATCGGCGCCACAGTTCCCGCATGTTGTCCATCCTTGGTGGATCCTCACTGGACGTCGGCGACCCTCAGGGCTCGTCCCGCTTGGGATCGTCGTCCCGCTTCTCCTCGTCGAGGGACTTCAGGAAGTCGGGGTTGTCGTCGGGCGCCACCCACTGCCGCGGACGCGGACGGCCCCCCGCCGCGGCACCTCGCTTCTTGCCGGCGATCAGCCAGGAGATCGAGCCGACGAGCGGGAACACCAGGACGAGCAGTGCCCAAATCGGCTTGGGCATGTGACGGATGTCGTCGTCCTTCGTGCTGATGCAGTCGATGAACGCGTACACGCTCAGCGCCAGCGGCACGAGGAACATAAGTACCCGGAGCATGCGGCCTCTCAGCGAAAGCGGGTGGGCGGTTCAGGGCCAGGGTAGCCGCTCGGGGATACTGGACCGCATGGCTTACGACGATCTTCGCTCCCTGCTCAGGGCGCTGGAGCGCGAGGGCGACCTCAAGCGCATCAAGGCCGAGGTGGATCCGTATCTGGAGATCGGGGAGATCGTCGACCGGGTGCAGAAGGCCGGCGGCCCCGCGCTGCTCTTCGAGAACGTACGCGGGTCGGCCATGCCGCTCGCGATGAACGTGTTCGGCACGGACCGGCGGCTGCTGAAGGCCCTGGAGCTGAAGTCGTACGGCGAGATCTCCGAGCGGATCGGCGGGCTGCTGAAGCCCGAGCTGCCGCACGGGTTCGTCGGCGTGCGCGAGGCCTTCGGAAAGCTCGGCTCGATGACCCACGTCCCGCCGAAGAAGGTCAAGGACGGCCCGGTGCACGAGGTCGTCCTCACCGGCGACGACGTGGACCTGGATCAACTGCCCGCCCTGTTCACCTGGCCCAAGGACGGCGGCTCCTTCTTCAACCTGGGGCTCACCCACACCAAGGACCCGGAGAGCGGCGTCCGCAACCTCGGGCTGTACCGCCTCCAGCGCCACGACAAGCGCACGATCGGCATGCACTGGCAGATCCACAAGGACAGCCGCAACCACTACCAGGTGGCGGCCAGGCGCGGTGAGAAGCTGCCCGTCGCGATCGCCTTCGGCTGTCCGCCCGCCGTGACATACGCCTCCACGGCCCCGCTGCCCGGGGACATCGACGAGTACCTGTTCGCCGGGTTCCTCGCGGGCAAGCGGATCGAGATGGTCGACTGCAAGACCGTGCCGCTCCAGGTGCCGGCGCAGGCGGAGGTCGTCATCGAGGGCTGGCTGGAGCCGGGCGAGATGCTGCCCGAGGGCCCCTTCGGCGACCACACCGGCTTCTACACCCCGCAGGAGCCCTTCCCCGCGCTGAAGATCGACTGCGTGACGATGCGGAAGCGGCCGCTGCTCCAGTCGATCGTCGTCGGCAGGCCCCCGACGGAGGACGGCCCCCTGGGCCGCGCGACGGAACGCTTCTTCCTCCCGCTCCTGAAGATCATCATCCCGGACATCGTGGACTACCACCTGCCGGAGGCGGGCGGCTTCCACAACTGCGCGATCGTCTCGATCGACAAGAAGTACCCGAAGCACGCGCAGAAGGTCATGCACGCGATCTGGGGCGCGCACATGATGTCGCTGACCAAGCTGATCGTGGTCGTCGACTCCGACTGCGACGTCCACGACCTGCACGAGGTCGCCTGGCGGGCCCTCGGCAACACGGACTACGCCCGCGACCTGTCGATCGTCGAGGGCCCCGTCGACCACCTCGACCACGCCTCCTACCAGCAGTTCTGGGGCGGCAAGGCGGGCATCGACGCGACGAGGAAGTGGCCCGAGGAGGGCTACACCCGCGACGGCGGCTGGCCCGACATGGTGGAGTCCGACCCGGAGACGGCGGCGAAGGTGGACCGCCGCTGGAAGGAGTACGGGCTGTGACCTCCGCATCCGCCGCGATCCCCCAGCCGGGCCGCACCAAGGCGTTCCTGCGCCTGGTGATGATCGAGCACTCGGTCTTCGCGCTGCCCTTCGCCTACATCGCCGCGCTCTCCGCGATGTTCCAGCTGGACCGGAACATCCACTGGGGCCGGCTCCTGCTGGTCACCGTCTGCATGGTGGGGCTGCGTACGTTCGCCATGGCGGTCAACCGGATCATCGACCGGGAGATCGACGCCCGTAACCCGCGTACGGCGCAGCGCGAGCTGGTGACGGGCGCGATGTCCGTGAAGCACGCCTGGACGGGCGCGCTCGTCGCCCTCGTCGTCTTCCTCGGCGCGGCGGCCCTGCTGAACCCGCTGTGCCTGGCCCTGGCCCCCATCGCGGTGATCCCGATGGTGGTCTACCCCTACGGCAAGCGCTTCACGAACTTCCCGCAGGCCATCCTCGGCATCGCCCAGGCGATGGGCCCGGTCGGCGGCTGGCTCGCCATCACCGGCACCTGGTCCTGGGACGCGGTGATACTCGGCCTCGCCGTCGGCATCTGGATCGGCGGCTTCGACCTGATCTACGCCTGCCAGGACGTCGAGACCGACCGCGAGATCGGCGTCATGTCCGTCCCGGCCCGCTTCGGCATCCCGGCGGCCGTCTGGGGCGCGCGCGTCTGTCACGCGCTGACGACGGGCCTGTTCGTCTGGTACGCCCTCGCCACCGGCGCGGGAGCCTTCTTCTGGCTGGGCCTGCTGATCGTCGCCGGAGCGTTCCTGTACGAGCACTCGATCGTCCGGCCGCACGACCTGTCCCGCGTGAACAGGGCGTTCTTCAGCGTCAACGGCTTCATCGGGATTGCCCTGTTCGTGTGTGCGCTGCTGGATCTGCTGGTGCGCGGCCTCACCGTATGAGCTCGGGCGGCGCGGCCGGGCGGCGACGGAACACGAACGCCGCCGCCACGCCCGCCGCCAGCCCCAGCAGATGACCCTGCCAGCTGACGCCCGACTGGGTCGGGGCCAGGCCCGCCAGGATCGAGCCGCCCCAGATCGCGGCGATCAGCACGCCGGCCAGGATGCCCAGGGGGCGGCGCTCGACGAAGCCGGTGATCAGCAGGAAGCCGAAGAGGCCGAAGATCAGGCCGGAGGCGCCCGCGGTGTTGGTGTGGGCCGGGGATATGAGCCAGACGCCCACGCCGTCGACGAGGATGATCAGCGCGCAGACCAGCAGGAACCGGCGCAGTCCCGCCAGCGCGGCGAGGAAGCCGAGGACCAGCAGCGGCACGGTGTTCGCGGCCAGATGGGCGAAGCCGAAGTGGATGAACGCCGAGGGGACGACGTCGATCAGCTCGGACGGGGTGCGTGGCGTGATGCCCAGGCCGTCCAGGGCGTGACCGCTGATCACGTCCACCACTTCCAGCAGCCACAGCAGCGCGACCCAGGCCAGCATCAGCTTGCCCGCGGCCATCGCACGGTCGCCCCCTGACCACCCGGCTTCCCTACCCGACATGGCGACCCCCAGTGCTCGCTCATCCCCTCCATGCAACGGCCCGCACCCCTGCACCGGTTCCCGCCCTGCGACGCCCTATAGGCTCGGTCTTGTGAACCCAGTCAAGCCAGGCGAGACGCCACGTACGCCTTGGATCGTAGGGGTGTCCGGGGCATCCGGCACCCCGTATGCCGCTGCCGTGCTGCGGGCCCTCCTCGCGGCCGGCGAGAGCGTCGACCTCGTGGTCTCCCGGGCCTCCCGGCTCACCCTGCTCGACGAGACCGGGATCTCCTTCCGTGACGCTCACTGGCGCGACGACCTGCGGGAATGGCTGTCCCGGGGCGCCGACGGCAAGCCGGACACCTTCGCCGTCGACCTCGACGCCGTACGGCACTGGAGCGCCGGCGACCTGGCCGCCGGGCCCTCCTCGGGGTCGTACCCCACCAAGGGCATGCTGATCGTGCCCGCCTCGACGGCGAGCGTGGCCGGGGTCGCGCTCGGGCTGTCGAAGGACCTGCTGCAGCGGGCGGCGAGCGTGACCCTGAAGGAGGGCCGCCCCCTCGTCGTGGCCGTACGCGAGACCCCGTTGAACGGCCAGACCCTGCGGCACCTGGTCACCCTCGACGACGCGGGCGCGAGCGTCGTACCGGCCTCACCCGCCTTCTACGCGGGCGCGACGCACATCCAGGACCTGGTGGACTTCGTCGCCGGACGCGTACTCGACGCGGCGGGTGTACCGCACCGTCTCTACCGCCGTTGGCAAGGTGAGCTCGGTGGCGGATCACACCGCGCCGGCTGAGCACGACCCCGAACCTCATCGGACCCACAGACAACTTCAGCGGAAGGCTTCGATCGCAATGGACGCGGTGGACAGGCAGCTCATCCAGGCCCTGAGGGAGAACGGCCGGGCCTCCTACGCGGAGCTGGGACGCCTCGTCGGACTGTCGGGACCCAGCGTCACCGACCGCATCAACCGGCTGGAGGCGGCCGGTGTCATCACCGGCTACCGGGCCACCGTCGACGCCGCCTCGCTGGGCCTCGGCGTCACCGCCCTCATCGGCATCTCGCTCTCCGACGCCACCGACCACGAGGACGTGGCGCAGCGGCTGAAGGACCTCTCGGAGATCGAGGACTGCTGGTTCATCGCGGGCGACGACTCGTACATGCTCAAGGTGCGGGCGGCGGACGTGGACGGCCTGGAGAAGATGATCCGGCGGCTCAGCGGGATCGAGGGCGTCTCCCGGACGCGTACGACCATCGTGCTCTCCACCAAGTGGGAGAACCGGGTGGGGGAGCTGCCCGAAGAGGAGTAGAGGCGTAGTCGTACGGTTGGGACGTCTTCGGAGAAAGGTGTGGGCATGGATCTCGGGCTCAAGCGCGAGCTGGAGGAGAAGGTCAGGGCGGGCGTCCGACTGACCCGTGAGGACGGCATCGCGCTGTACGAGTCGGACGACCTGGCCTGGCTCGGCGGCCTGGCGCACGAGGTGCGCACCCGCAAGAACGGCGACGTCGTGCACTTCAACGTCAACCGTCACCTCAACATGACCAACGTGTGCACGGCCTCCTGTGCGTACTGCTCCTTCCAGCGCAAGCCGGGGGAGAAGGACGCGTACACGATGCGCATCGAGGAGGCCGTCAAGCTCGCCAAGGCGATGGAGGGCGAGAACCTCACCGAGCTGCACATCGTCAACGGGCTGCACCCGAACCTGCCGTGGCGGTACTACCCGCGCTCGCTGCGGGAGCTGAAGGCGGCCCTGCCGCACGTCTCGCTGAAGGCCTTCACGGCGACCGAGATCCACCACTTCGAGACCATCTCGGGGATGAGCGCCTCCGAGATCCTGGACGAGCTGATCGACGCCGGTCTGGAGTCGCTGACCGGCGGCGGCGCCGAGATCTTCGACTGGGAGGTCCGGCAGCACATCGTCGACCACCGCACCCACTGGGAGGACTGGTCGCGCATCCACCGGCTCGCGCACGAGAAGGGTCTGAAGACCCCGGCCACCATGCTCTACGGCCACATCGAGGAGCCGCGCCACCGTGTGGACCACGTGCTGCGGCTGCGTGAGCTGCAGGACGAGACCGGCGGCTTCCAGGTCTTCATCCCGCTGCGCTACCAGCACGACTTCGTCGACGTGAAGGACGGGAAGGTACGCAATCGCCTTCAGGCGCGGACGCAGATGGCGACCGGTGCGGAGGCGCTGAAGACCTTCGCCGTGTCGCGGCTGCTGTTCGACAACGTGCCGCACGTCAAGGTCTTCTGGGTGATGCATGGCGTGCAGACCGCGCAGCTGGCTTTGCAGCACGGGGCCGACGACATGGACGGGTCCGTCGTCGAGTACAAGATCACGCATGATGCGGACAACTTCGGTACGCCGAACAAGCTGACGCGTGAGGATCTGCTGGATCTGATTCGGGATGCCGGGTTCCGGCCGGTGGAGCGGAACACTCGGTACGAGATCATCCGGGAGTACGAGGGGGCTGACCCGGAGCGTCGGGAGTCGCCTCAGCCGATGCGGGTGTGAGTTTTTGCGTGCGGGTGCGTGGGGGCTGGTCGCGCCCCGCGGCGGAGCCGCATATCGGCAGGGTCCCGCGCCCCTTGGGTGGGTACCCGGAGGGCATGGTTGCCACCCGGGCGCCTGAGGACGCCTATACCGCTGAGCCGTTCCTTCCTGGGCGCGGTGGGTTGACCGCGCTGCGTCGGGCCGCTGTCGACTGTCGGGGGTGTCCCTTGCACCGGGACGCCACCCAGACCGTCTTCGGCGCCGGAAACAAGGACGCTCGCGTCATGCTCGTCGGTGAGCAGCCCGGGGATCAGGAGGACCGGCAGGGGAAACCGTTCGTCGGGCCGGCCGGGAAGCTCCTCGACCGGGCGCTCACCGAGGCCGGCATCGACCCCTCCGAGGCGTACGTCACCAACGCGGTCAAGCACTTCAAGTTCACGCGGGCCGAGCCCCGGAAGCGGCGTATTCACAAGGCGCCGACCCTGCGGGAGATGACCGCGTGCGGGCCCTGGCTGGCGGCGGAGCTCGCGGTCGTGGAGCCGGAGCTGATCGTCGTGCTGGGGGCCACCGCCGGAAAGGCCCTGCTCGGGTCCTCGTTCCGTGTCACGCGGGTGCGCGGCACGGTGCTGGAGGAGGAGATCCACGGGCGGGCGGAGCGGCTGGTGCCGACGGTGCATCCGTCGGCGGTGCTGCGGGCGGACGACCGGGAGGCGGCGTACCGGGGTCTGGTGTCGGATCTGGACGTGGCGGCACGGGCGTTGTCGTAATAGCTACAATCCCCGCATGCCCCTTACCTTCACGCTCGACCCTGCTGTCACCCCCGACCTGCGTGACGGCATTCTCGATCTGTGGGCCGATGTCTCCAACGCCGGGGGAGCCGTCGGGTTCGTGCCGCCCGTGACGCGGGAGGACATCCGGCCCTGGCTGGTGAAGCACTTCGCGTCGATGGCGGAGGGCAAGGTCAGGCTGCTCGTCGGGCACGACGAGGAGGGACGGGTCGCGGCGACCGCGTTCCTGACCCTCAACACGCACCACCTGATGACGCACTGGCTGTGGCTGTACACGGTGATGGTGCATCCGCGTCACCAGGGCAAGGGCTACGGCCGCGACCTGCTGGACGCGGCGGCGGACGGGGCCCGGGGAATCGAGGGCATCGAGGCGATCCGGCTGACGTGCCGGGGCGGGCTCGGTCTTGAGCGGTTCTACGAGTCCTGCGGCTACAAGGAGGTCGGCCGGATCCCGGGCGCCATCCGGGTCGCGCCGGGAGACGACCGAGAAGACGTGATCATGCTCCTCCCGTTGAACCGGCTCTCTTGAACTGACCCCCCTGCAAGATCGGCCGCCCGCCGTGCTTCACTGAATCCTGGCCGTTTTGGAATCGGAAGAGTGGATTGAGATGCTCCGCTACACACTGATGCGCCTCGGAATCTTCGTGGGCTGCCTCGTGGTCGTCTGGGGCCTCGTCTACTCCGGCCTCGCCCCGCGCGGCCTCGGCGACAGCAACGGCCTGTGGATCGTGACCCTCGCCCTGCTGTTCTCCGCGCCGATCAGCTTCGTCGTGCTGCGCAAGGAGCGGGACCGGGCCTCCGTGCAGGTGGTGCAGCGGGTCGACCGTATGAAGGCCAACATGGAGGCCAACCGCAGCCAGGAGGACTCGGCCGACGACACGAGCCGGGCGCAGGGCCAGGCCTCGTAAGCTTCCTCACATACGCGCGCAGCGCCCCGTTTCCGTAGATGCTCGGAAACGGGGCGCTTTGCCTTGTATGGGTGCCTGCGTGCTTCTGCCTGTCAAAGCGAGGCTTTGGGGTCCTCAAAGTTCAGGTGTTAAGGTGTTGCTGTTATGAACTCAGCAGTCGTGTCTCGTCCGCCCCGGAGCGTTGCGCTTCGGAGGCTTGCGCTCGTCGCGCGGCTGCACGTGGATCTCTGTCGGTGCGCGTCCGCTAACTGTCGTCTCTGACGTAACGCCAACCCCCGTCGTCTCCCACGTCAGCTCCCCAACGCGTCCCCCCAACGGAGTCAGTCCGTGTCCTCATACACGAAGTCCTTCAAGGTGCCCTTCTGGGCCCAGATACTCGCCGGTCTCGTCCTGGGTGTGCTGCTCGGCTGGCTCGCCCGCGACCAGGACCTGTCCTGGCTGACCACGACCCTGGAGAAGGTCGGCGACACCTTCATCGGCCTGCTGAAGCTCGCCGTCGCGCCGCTCGTCTTCTTCGCGATCCTCGTCTCGATCACCAACCTGCGGAAGGTCAACAACGCGGCCCGCCTGGCCTCGCGCACCCTCCTGTGGTTCATGGTCACCTCGCTGATCGCGGTGAGTATCGGCCTGGTCATCGGCCTGCTCACCAACCCCGGCGCCGGTACCGGCCTCACGCCCAAGGACGGCGCCAAGCCCGACGAGACCGGCTCCTGGATCGACTTCCTGACCGGCATCGTGCCGACGGACGTGATCACGCCGTTCACCCAGCTGAACGTCCTCCAGATCGTCTTCATGGCCGCCGTCGCCGGTATCGCCGCCCTCCAGCTCGGCGAGCGGGCCCAGCCGATCCTCAACCTGAGCGAGTCCGTCCTGGAGCTGCTCCAGAAGGCGCTGTGGTGGGTCATCCGGCTCGCCCCGCTCGGCACGGTCGGCCTCATCGGCAACGCCATCGCCACGTACGGCTGGGACCTGATCGGCAAGTACGCGACGTTCACCGCCGACATCTACATCGGCTGCCTGATCGTGCTGTTCGGCGTCTACCCGGCGCTGCTCGCGACCGTCGCCAAGGCCAACCCGATCCAGTTCTTCAAGGGCGCCTGGCCCGCGATCCAGCTGGCCTTCGTCTCCCGCTCCTCCGTGGGCACGATGCCGCTGACGCAGAAGGTCACCGAGCGGCTCGGCGTACCGAAGGAGTACGCGTCCTTCGCGGTGCCGTTCGGCGCGACGACCAAGATGGACGGCTGCGCCGCGATCTACCCCGCGATCGCCGCGATCTTCGTCGCCCAGATCTTCGACATCCAGCTGGGCGTCGGCGACTACCTGCTGATCGCGTTCGTCTCGGTGGTCGGCTCCGCCGCCACGGCCGGACTGACCGGCGCTACGGTCATGCTGACCCTCACCCTCTCCACCCTCGGTCTGCCGATGGAGGGCGTCGGTCTGCTCCTCGCGATCGACCCGATCCTCGACATGATCCGCACCGCGACCAACGTCGCCGGCCAGGCCCTCATCCCGGTCCTGGTCTCCGCCCGGGAGAACCTGCTGGACCGCGAGGCCTACGCCACGGCCGACGGCTCCTCCCTGGACGAGCCGCGCGACGCGGAGCGCGAGCAGGTCCCTGCCGCGGCGTGACGGGGTGACGTCCCCTGGCCGGTCCGCTTCGGTTCACGACCGAGGGCAGGCCAGGGGGACCGTACGCTAAGCCGTATGGGTGCCGTGAAGACCAAGCGGATGCCGCGTGCGGTCCGCGAACAGCAGATGCTGGACGCCGCCGTGCGGATCTTCGGCCAGCGGGGCTACATGGCCGCGTCGATGGACGAGATAGCCGAACTGGCGGGCGTGTCCAAGCCGTTGGTCTATCTGTACCTGAACTCCAAGGAAGACCTCTTCACCGCCTGCATCCGCCGCGAGGCCAAGGCACTCGTGGAGGCGGTGCGGGCCGGGGTCCGGCCCGATCTGCCCTCCGACCGGCAACTCTGGGAAGGGCTCGGGGCGTTCTTCGCCCACACCGCGCGCAACCCGGACGCCTGGGCGGTCCTGCACCTCCAGGCCCGGACGCACGGCGAGCCGTTCGCCGCCGAGGTCGCCGCGATGCGCGAGGAGATCGTCGCGTTCGTGACACAGCTGATCCTCACCGGCGCGCGTGAGGCGCACCACGACCCCGACCTGCCGGAGCGCGAGGTCGCCGGCCTCGCCGAGGCCCTGGTCGGCGCCGCCGAGTCCCTCGCCGCCTGGGCCAACGCCACCCCGGGCATCACGGCCCGCCAGGCCGCCGCCACGATGATGAACTTCGCCTGGGCAGGCCTGGGCGACCTCATCGCGGGGCAGCCCTGGGCACCTCCGGAGGAGGAGCAGACGGGCGCTCAGGCCGGGTAGACATCCCCCGCCACGTGAACCCGCTCGTCCCCGTCCCGCAGTTCGAAGCGTCCGTCCTCCGCCGCGTACGTCACCGTCCCGGGCAGCAGGACCGGTGCCTTGAAGGCCGCGACTACGCGGCAGGAGTCCGGTGTGCCGTGTGCGGCGAGGCAGCGGGCGAGTGTCCACATGCCGTGGGCGATGGCCCGGGGGAAGCCGAACAGGCGGGCGGTGAGCGGGTGGAGGTGGATCGGGTTGCGGTCCCCGGAGGCGGCGGCGTAGCGACGCCCGACGTCCTCGGCGAGCCGCCACTCGGCGACGGCGGGCAGCGGCTTGCGTACGTCCTCCCCGGGAGCCCCGGGAGCCCCGGCGGGCTGTGGCGTGCGGTGCCGGGCGAGGTAGGTGCTGCTCGACTCCCAGACGACGTCCCCGCCTTCCCGCAGCTCCGTGACGACCGTCGCCTCCGTGCCGCGCCGGTGCGGTGCCAGCCCCTCGACCCGCACCGCGAGTTCGTAGGCGCCGGTGGCCGGCATGCCCCGGTGCCGGGTGACCGTGATCGACGTGTGGACCAGGCCCAGCAGCGGCAGCGGGAAGTCCCGGCCGCTCATCAGCCGCATGGCCAGGGGGAATCCGAGCACATGCGGGTACGTCAGCGGCAACGCGTCCTCCCCGGTCGGGAATCCGCAGACCCGCTCGTACGCCGCCAGCCGCGCGAGGTCGACGCGCAGGCCGGGCAGGACCAGCCGGGTGCGGGGGAACTCCGCGTCGGGTGCGGGCCGTTTGAAGGGGGACAGCAGCGCACCGCGGGCCAGGAGCGGCGCGAGGGAGGGGGACCCGGTGAGGACGAGAGCGGCGTCGGCCATCACGCCCCCAGCAGGCTCTGGCCGCAGACGCGCACGACCTGGCCGTTGACCGCGCCCGAGCCCGGGTGCGCGAGCCAGGCGATGGTCTCGGCGACATCGACCGGAAGGCCGCCCTGGGCGAGCGAGTTCATCCGGCGGCCCGCCTCGCGGATGAACAGCGGGACGGCGGCCGTCATCTTCGTCTCGATGAAGCCCGGCGCGACCGCGTTGACCGTCACGCCGTGCTCCGCGAGCGCGCGCGGCGCGAGGGAGCGGACCAGGCCGACGATGCCCGCCTTGCTCGCCCCGTAGTTGGTCTGCCCCGCGTTGCCGGCGAGGCCCGCGATCGAGGCCGTCGCCACGATCCGGCCGCCCCGCCTCAGCGCCCCGGCCTTCAGCAGCGCGTCCGTCGTGCGCAGCACGCTCGCCAGGTTCACCTCCAGCACCGGGATCCAGCGCTCGGCCGGCATGTTCACCAGCCGCCGGTCGCGGGTGATGCCCGCGTTGTGGACCAGCAGGTCCAGTCCGTCCGGCAGCGCCTCGGCGATCCGCGCGCCCGCGTCGGCGGCCGTGATGTCGAGGAGCAGGGCACTGCCGCCGAGCCGGTCGGCGACGCGCCGGGCGTCCTGTTCGGCCCCCGGCACATCGAGGACGACGACCCGGGCCCCGTCCCGGGCGAGCGCCTCGGCGACCGCCTCACCGATACCGCGCGCGGCACCGGTGACCAGGGCCGTCCGGCCGGTCAGGGGGCGGTCCGCGTCCGGTGCCCCCTCCGGCTCCTGGGGCGTGCCCACCTCGATCACCTGCCCGCTGACGTACGCCGACTTGGGCGACAGCAGGAAACGGAGCGTGGACTCCGCGGCGGACGCGTCCGTGAGCCGGACCAGGTTCACGGTCCTGCCCCGCCCGATCTCCTTGCCGAGGGAGCGCGTGAAGCCCTCCAGGGCCTGCTGGGCCGCGGCCTGGTGATGGTCGGCCGGGTCGAGCGGCGCGCCGAGCACGAGCACGCGCCCGCTCGTGGTGAGTGACCGTACGACGGGATGCAGAGCCGCGTGCACCTCGGCCAGCCCCTCGACGTCCCGCACCCCGCTCGCGTCCAGGACGACGGCGGCGGCCCGGTCGGAGCCGGCCGGTCCGATTCCCGTACGGGCGAGGACCGGTGCGAGGTCGAGGCCGGACCGGCCGGCGGTGAGATGACGCAGGCCGCCGTCCAGGGCCGGGCGCTCAGGGGACCAGCGGGTCAGCGCCGCGGGCCGGGGCAGGCCGAGCCGGCGGGTGAGGAAACGGCCGGGCGCCGTACCGGTGAAGCGCAGATAGCGGTCGGCCATTCCAACTCCCAGCTCCCGATGACGGCTCACAGCACGCTCACTCTTCCTTACTCTGGAGTAAGGTTACCGGAGGTAATGCTACGTCACAGGCGAGGAGCAGGTCGAGATGAGCCCCCAGCGGATGGCGCCGTCGGTACGGCGCGTGGCGATCATCGGCGGAGCACGCATCCCGTTCGCCCGCGCCGACGGCCCGTACGCCACCGCCTCCAACCAGCAGATGCTCACCGCCGCCCTCGACGGCCTCGTCGAGCGGTACGGACTCCAGGAGCCCGGCGCGGTGGGCGAGTTCGTCGCCGGCGCGGTCCTCAAGCACAGCCGCGACTTCAACCTCGCCCGCGAGACGGTCCTCGGCTCGACGCTGCACCCGCGCACCCCGGCCTACGACATCCAGCAGGCCTGCGGCACCGGACTCCAGGCCGTCATCGCCGCCGCCAACAAGATCGCCCTCGGCCAGACGGAGTCGGCGGTCGCGGGCGGCGCCGACACGGCCAGCGACGCGCCCCTCGGTGTCAACGACACCCTGCGCCGCGTCCTGCTGGAGACCCGACGCGCGAAGTCGGCGGGCGCCCGCCTGAAGGCCCTGGCGAAGGTGCGCCCGTCCCACCTCGTCCCCGACATCCCGCGCAACGCCGAGCCGCGCACCGGCCTGTCCATGGGCGAACACGCCGCCGTCACCGCCCGGGCCTGGAACATCGGCCGCGCGGCCCAGGACGAACTGGCCGCGGCAAGCCACCAACGGCTGGCGGCGGCGTACGAACGCGGCTTCTTCCAGGACCTGGTGATCCCCTTCCGCGGCCTGGCCCGCGACCAGAACCTGCGCCCCGGCTCGACCGTGGAGAAACTGGCCTCCCTGAAGCCGGTGTTCGGCCTCGGCCACCCCGACCCGACCATGACGGCCGGGAACTCGACCCCGCTGACGGACGGGGCCGCCACCGTCCTGCTGGCGAGCGAGGAGTGGGCCCGGGAGCGCGGCCTGACACCGCTGGCGTACCTGACCGCGTACGAGACGGCGGCCGTGGACTTCGTGGACGGCGATGTGGCGGGCGGCGAGGGCGGCCTGCTCATGGCACCGGCGTACGCGGTCCCGCGCATGCTGGAGCGGGCCGGGCTGGATCTGGCCGATTTCGAACTGATCGAGATCCACGAGGCGTTCGCCTCCCAGGTGCTGGCCACGCTCGCCGCCTGGGAGAAGCGAGGGCTAGGCACGGTCGACCGGGGCCGGCTGAACGTCGCGGGCTCGTCCCTCGCGACCGGGCACCCCTTCGCCGCCACCGGCGCCCGGATCGTGGCCACGCTGGCCAAGCTCCTCGCCGAACGGGACGCGCCCGCGCGCGGGCTGATCTCGGTGTGCGCGGCGGGCGGGCAGGGGGTGACGGCGATCCTGGAGCGGGCGTGAAGGTAAAGGACGCACCAAAACTGAAGGTCCCTCACGTAATCCCCGAGAATGCACAGGCCCGGCTCCGGACCATCCCCGAACCCGCACAAACCCGCCACGTGAGGGCCGTACGATCCCGTTCCTACCGGCAGTAACCCCTTTCTGGGGGTTCAGCCGGTTGAGCGCCTCGGCGTGCGAGGCACGTACGTCATGCAGCAAGCAGTTTCCAGCTGCACGCCCCAGGAGCCGCCCGTGTCCACTGCGTATCCCTCCTCCGCCTACGGCGACGTGTACGGAGGACCGGTCCTGGTCGAACCCGAGACACGGCGGCTGGACGGCGTGGTGCGGGAGGCCGCCGTACCGCCGCTGGCGCCGCCGTGGACGCACGGGTCGCTCGCCGACCTGCCGTTCGACAACGCGAGCGCGGAGCCGGGGGCCGTGGCGCTCAGCCGCAAGGACGCCGAGGGGCGCTGGAGCGACGTCACGGCCGCCGAGTTCGCCGCCCAGGTGCTGGCCGTGGCGAAGGGACTGATCGCCGAGGGCCTGATGCCGGGCGACCGGGTCGCCGTGATGGCCCGCACGATCTACGAGTGGACGGTCCTGGACTTCGCGGCCTGGTCGGCCGGTCTGGTCACCGTCCCCGTCTATCCCACGTCCTCCGTCTTCCAGACCCGCTGGATCCTCCAGGACTCGGGCGCGGTCGCCCTGGTCACCGAGACCGCCGGACAGGCCGCCGCCCTCGGCCCGGAGCGCGAACGCCTCCCCGACCTCCAGCACATGTGGATCGTCGAGAAGGGCCATGTGGACCGGCTCGCGGAAGCCGGGGCGCACCTGTCCGACCAGGAGGTGGAGGTGCGGCGCGGCATGCTCGGCCCCGACACGCTCGCCACCCTCGTCTACACCTCCGGCACCACCGGCCGCCCCAAGGGCTGCGCCCTCACCCACGGCAACTTCTTCGCCGAGGTCGACAACGCCATCGAACTCCTCTATCCCGTCTTCAAGACGAAGACCAGCGAAGAGGCCTCCGTCCTGCTGTTCCTGCCGATGTCCCACGTCTTCGGCCGCATGGTCGCGATCGCGTGCATCCGCGCCCGGGTGCGGCTGGGCCACGCGCCGAGCATCAAGGCGGACCACCTGCTGCCGGACCTGGCGAGCTTCAGGCCGACCTGTCTGCTGGCCATCCCGTACATGCTGGAGAAGGTCTTCAACTCGGCCCGCGCCAAGGCCGAGGCGGGCGGCCGGGTGACGTCGTTCGACCGCGCGGTGTCGGTGGCGCAGCGCTACGGCGAGGCGGTCGAAGCCCGGCAGACGGGCACCGGCACCGGCCCCTCCCGCGCCCTCAGGACCGCCCGGGCCTTCTACGACCCCCTGGTCTACCGCCGTATCCGCAACGCCATGGGCGGCCGGGTCCGCTACGCGATCTGCGGCGGCTCACCCCTGGGCCACCGCCTCGCCGCGTTCTACGCCGGAGCCGGCATCGAGATCTTCGAGGGCTACGGCCTGACGGAGACCACCGGCGCCGCCACCGTCACGCCACCCCTCAAACCACGCCTGGGCACGGTCGGCTGGCCGCTGCCCGGCACCCGCGTCCGCATCGCCGCCGACGGCGAGATCCTCCTCGCCGGCGACCACGTGCTGCGCGGCTACTGGGACCCCCAGGCCGGCGGCGTCGTCCCCGCCGCCCCCGACGGCTGGCTCGCCACCGGCGACATCGGCGAACTGGACGACGAGGGCTACCTGACGATCACCGGCCGCAAGAAGGAACTGCTGATCACCGCGGGCGGCAAGAGCGTCGCCCCGGCCCCCCTGGAGAACTGGCTGCGCTCCCACCCGCTGATCTCCCAGTGCCTCGTCCTGGGCGACGGCCGCCCCTTCGTCTCGGCCCTGATCACCCTCGACCCGGACGGCATCACCCACTGGCGCCAGATGAACGGCAAACACCCCGTACCGGCCAAACTCCTCGTCGACGACGAGGATCTGCGCGCCGTCCTCCAACGCGCCGTCGACGAGGCCAACAAGATGGTCTCCCGCCCGGAGTCCATCCGCGCCTTCGCCATCCTCCCCGAGGACTTCACCGAGGAGGCGGGCCATCTGACCCCCTCGATGAAGCTCCGCCGCCACGCGGTACTGCGCGCGTTCACGGAAGAAGTCGAGGGGCTGTACGCACACTGAGACGGCCGGGCGTGAGGCGGCCTTTGCGATGTCTTCACACGAATTTCTTGACGCCGCACACCGTCTCCCCTTTGGCTTTCGAGCAATCCCGTCGCGATGCTCCCCCCATCGGAAGGCACCACCAGTGAAAGCGCGTAACACCCGTCGGACCGCTGTGCGCACTGTCGCCATAGCCCTGGCGGTCTCCGTATCGGCCCTGTCCCTCACCGCGTGCGGCGACGACGGGAGTGACGACACCGCCGTGCAGAAGGGCAACGACATCACGGTGGGCCTGCTGCTGCCCGACCGGGACACGGCTCGCTTCGAGAAGTTCGACTACCCCCTGATCAGGGACGAGGTCGCGTCCCTCACGGAGAACAAGGGCAAGGTCCGCTACGCCAACGCCGAGGCGAGCGTGTCCAGACAGAGTGAGCAGTTCCAGAAGATGATCGCCGACAAGGTCGACGTCATCCTCGTGGACGCGCTGAATTCCAAGAAGATCGCCTCGGACGTACGGAAGGCCAAGGACGCCGGCATCCCGGTCATCGCCTACGACCGGCTCGCCGAGGGCCCGATCGACGCCTACGTCTCCCACGACAACGAACTCGTCGGGCAGGTGCAGGGCCGCGCCATCATGGGCGAACTCGGCGAGAAGTCCGAGAAGAGCAAGGTCGTCATGATGAACGGCGACCCCGGCGACCCGAACACGGCACGGTTCAAGGGCGGCGCGCTGAGCGAGCTCCAGGGCCAGGTGGACATCGTCGAGCAGTACGACACCAAGGAGTGGAAGCCCTCCATCGCCAAGGCGAACATGGAGAAGGCGATCCAGGCCGTCGGACTGAACAACATCGCCGCCGTCTACTCGGCCAACGACGGCATGGCGGGCGCCGTCATCGAGGCGCTGCAGGAGGCGGGCGTCACCAAGATGCCGCCGGTGACCGGGCAGGACGCCAACCTGGACGCGGTGCAGCGGGTCGTGTCGGGGGAGCAGTACATGACCGTCTACAAGTCCTTCCTGCTGGAGGCGACGAACGCCGCGAAGATCGCGGTGGCCAAGGTCCAGGGCCGGGCGATCGAGTTCGCCGCGCTGACCCGGGAGACGGTCGACAGCCCGACGGCGAAGAGCATCCCGGCGATGCTGGTGCCGGTGGTCGCCCTCACCAAGGACAACATCAAGGAGACGGTGATCACCGACGGTGTCTACACCGTGAAGGACATCTGCACCTCGAAGTACAAGGCGGACTGCCAGGCCATCGGCCTCGAGTAGCGCGGTGCCGGACCGGCAGAATATTGGAACCTGCGGTTCAAAACCGTGTTAGCGTCCTGTCCATGGCCCGGCCGAGGAAGTTCGACGAGGAGCGGGCCCTGGACGCGGCGATGCGTGTTTTCTGGGAGAGGGGCTACGAGGCCACCTCCACTCAGGATCTGTGCGACGCCACCGGCCTGGGGCGCAGCAGCATCTACAACACTTTCCAGAGCAAGCACGACCTCTTCGAGCGGGCCCTCGCCCGATACCTGGACACGATGACGCTGGCTCAGACGGCAGTCCTGGACGACGTGGAGCGGCCGGCCGCCGATCGGGTGCGTGCGCTGCTCACTCAGGTCGTCGAGAGCGAGGCGGAGTGCCGGATCGGCTCCGGTCGAGCCCTGGGCTGCCTGGGGGTCAACACCGTCGTGGAGCTGGGCGCTCGCGACCCCGGGGCGGCCGCGGCGCTGGAGCGTGACACCGCACGGCGCCTCGCCGCGTACCGGGTCGTGATGGAGGCCGGCCGGCGCGACGGCAGCATCACCGCCTCGCGTGCCCCGGATGCGCTGGCCCGATTCCTCAACGCGACGGTCGCCGGGCTGCGCGTCTCCAGCCAGGGCGGCGCCGCCCGGGCCGACCTGGAGGCGATCACCGAGACCGCCATGGATGCGATGGTGCCCTGAGTTCTGAGCCCTCCTGCCCGGCGGGTGCCCGGGCTCTCTCATGCCCCAGTTTTGAACTGTTCGATACATAACCCATTCCGCAGCCTGCCGATCCCCGCCCGAGAAACAAAGGAGCCCCCGTGCCCCGTGCCGTATACGTCCTGGCGCTCGGCATCTTCGCCATGGTGACCAGCGAGTTCGTGGTCGCCGGGCTGATGCCCCAGATGGCGGAGGGCCTGCACGTCACCGTCCCGCAGATCGGGTACCTGATCACCGCCTTCGCCGTGGCCATGGCGGCCGGCGGCCCCTTCCTGACCATGGCGGTGGCCAAGCTCGCGCCCCGTACGGCGCTGATGACGCTGTTCGCCGTCTTCCTGGCGGGCAACGTCCTGGCCGCGACCGCACCCGGCTACGCGGTGATGACAACCGCCCGCATCATCACCGGCGTGGCCTCCCAGGCCTTCTTCGGTGTCGCCGTCTCGCTGTGCGTCCAGCTCACCCGCCCGGAGGTGCGCGGCCGGGCGATCGCGGTCGTCATGAACGGGCTGATGCTCGGCACGCTGCTCGGCCTGCCGCTGTCCACCCTGGTCGGTGAGCGGTTCGGCTGGCGTGCGGCGTTCTGGGCGATCTCGGCGCTGGCACTCGTCGCCGCGGCCGTGACGCTCGCCGGGATACCCCCGCTGGAGCGCTCGGGAAGCGGCGGCTCACTCCGCGAGGAACTCGGCGTCTTCCGGAACCCGAAGCTCTGGCTGGTGCTCTCCACCAGCACGCTGATCATCGGCGCGACGTTCTCCGCCTTCAGCTACTTCAACCCGATCCTCACCGAGGTCACCGGCTTCTCCACCGGCACCGTCCCCGCCCTGCTGATCGCCTACGGCGCCGCCACCGTCGTCGGCAACACAGTCGTCGGCCGCCTCGCCGACCGCCGTACCGTGGCCGTCCTCGCCGTCGGCCTCCTGCTCAACGCACTGTTCCTCACCGGGTTCGCGCTCCTCGCCGGCATGCCCGCACCCGCCGTCGTCTGCATGCTGGGCATCGGGCTGGTCGGCGTCACCATGAATCCGGCGATGGTCACCCGCGTCCAGCGGACCGGAAACGCCGGCCCGCTGGTCAACACCGTCCACACCTCCTTCATCACCCTCGGTGTCATCCTCGGCTCCTCGCTCGGCGCCGTCGCGATCGACGCCTGGGGCCTGCGCGCCGCCCTCTGGCTCGGTGCTGGTATGGCCGTCCTCGGGTTGACGACGCTGCTGCCCGAGATCATCCTCCGGCGGTCAGGAGCGCCCACCGAGCCGACTCGCCCCGCCCGAGGTCCGGCCCACGCAGGGTCCGCCTCCCGGGGCCGGAACTGAACTCGCCCTGTCGGCATGGCACTTGACTTCGCAAGGCCCGCGCGCGACATTCCCCATTCCTTCGCGTTCCTCTTCGGGCTGGAGTGACCATGACCACGAACACGAACTCCCCAGGGGCTCCCGGAACCCCGTCCCGAAGACGAGTGCTGGCCGGAGCCGCCGGTGCCGGGCTCGCGGTCGCCGCCGGAGTGCAACAGGGCGCCCAAGCCGCCGACTTACCCCCGCTCGGCACGTACGACGTCGTCGTCATCGGCTCCGGCGCGGCCGGGATGACCGCCGCGCTGACCGCCGCCGGGCAGGGACTGAGCTGCGTCGTCCTGGAGAAGGCCCCGACCTTCGGCGGCTCGGCCGCCCGCTCCGGCGCCGGGATCTGGATCCCGAACAACCCGGTGCTCCTGGCGGCCGGCGTCCCGGACACCCCCGCGAAGGCCACCGCCTACCTCGCCGCCGTCGTCGGCCCGGACGTCCCCGCCGACCGGCAGCGCGCCTTCCTCACCCACGGCCCGGCCACGATCTCCTACGTCATGGCCCACAGCCCTCTGCGCTTCCGCTGGATGGAGGGCTACAGCGACTACTACCCGGAGCTGCCCGGCGGCCTGCCGAACGGCCGCTCCATCGAGCCCGACCAGCTCGACGGCCGGATCCTGGGCCCGGAGCTGGCCCGGCTGAACCCGCCGTACATGGACGTGCCCGCCGGCATGGTCGTCTTCAGCGCCGACTACAAGTGGGTCACGCTGGCCGCGGTGAACGCCAAGGGAGCGGCCGTGGCGGCCCAGTGCCTGGCACGGGGCACGGCGGCGGCGCTGCGCGGCGAGAAGCCGCTGACCATGGGCCAGTCGCTGGCGGCCGGGCTGCGTGCGGGACTGCGGTCGGCCGGGGTGCCGGTGTGGCTCGAGACGCCGCTCACCGACCTGTACGTCGAGGGCGGCACCGTCAGGGGAGCGGTGGTCACCCGGAACGGCAGCCCCGGCCTGGTCCGCGCCCGCCGGGGCGTGATCGTCGGCTCCGGCGGATTCGAGCACAACGCGGCGATGCGCGAACGCTTCCAGCGTCAGCCCATCGGCACGGACTGGACGGTCGGCGCCAAGGAGAACACCGGCGACGGCATCCTGGCGGGGGAGCGGCTCGGGGCGGCCCTCGACCTGATGGACGACGCCTGGTGGGGCCCGGCCGTCCCGGTCCCGGGCCAGCCGTACTTCTGCCTCGCCGAACGCACCCTCCCCGGCGGCCTCCTGGTCAACGGGGCCGGCCGGCGCTTCGTCAACGAGGCCGCCCCCTACAGCGACGTCGTCCACACCATGTACGACGAACGCGAGGCCATCCCGTCCTGGCTGATCACCGACCAGAACTACCGCAACCGGTACCTCTTCAAGGACGTCCTGCCGGCCCTGCCCCTCCCCGACGCCTGGTACGACTCGGGCGCCGCCCACAAGGCCTGGTCCCTGGACGCGCTCGCGGCCTCGATCGGCGTCCCGGCGGCGGCCCTGCGCACGACCGTCGACCGCTTCAACTCCCAGGCACGGCGGGGAGAGGACCCCGACTTCCACCGCGGCGACAGCGCCTACGACCACTACTACACGGACCCGTCCGTCCTCCCGAACTCCTGCCTGGCCCCCCTGTGGCTGCCCCCGTACCACGCCTTCCGCATCGTCCCGGGCGACCTCGGTACCAAGGGCGGCCTGCTGACGGACGCCCGGGCCCGCGTCCTGCGGGAGGACGGCTCGGTCATCCCGGGCCTGTACGCCGCCGGCAACGCGAGCGCCGCGGTCATGGGCCACAGCTACGCGGGCGCGGGCTCGACCATCGGCCCGGCGATGACGTTCGGGTACATCGCGGCGAGGGATGTCGCGGGGGTGCTCTAAGTCGCGGGGTGCTCTAAGAGGTGGGCCGCGGGGGCTTGCGGGCCACGAGGCATGCCTGGGCGGCCGGCTCGCCGAGCTCCTCGTCGGCCTCCCGTACGGTCCGGGAGCGCAGCGTGAATCCGGCGGCTTCCAGCAGGGTGGTCATCTGCTCCGGCCGGCGCCGCAGGAAGTCCAGTGCCACCCGGTGCCCGAAGGCCTCCTCGTGGCGGCGGGGCTCGTCGCCGACCTGGAAGCCGAGCAGCAGATGCCCGCCGGGCCGCAGGACGCGGTGGAACCCGGCGAAGACGCCCGGCAGGTGGTCCAGGGGGGTGTGGATGGTCGAGTACCAGGACACGACCCCGTCGAGCGATTTGTCGGGCAGGTCCAGCTCCAGGATCGAGCCCTGCTCGAACCGCATGCCGGGGTTCTCGCGGCGGGCGATCGCGAGCATCGACGACGACAGGTCGAGACCGAAAATCGACAGCCCCCGGGCCGCCAGGAACGCCGTCACCCGCCCGGGCCCGCACCCCAGGTCGGCGACCTCGCCCCCCTCACCCACGAGCTCCGCGAAACCGGCCAGCAGCCCCCGGTCCAGGGGCGTGGTCCCGTGCAGACCATGGAAGTGGACGGCGTAGTCCTCGGCCACGGTGTCGTAGAAAGTGCGGGTCTGGGTCACGAAGTCGGCGTCGGTCATGCCCCGAGACCCTACTGCGCGGCCCCGTCGGCCCGCCCGCGGTTTGCCTGTCGGTCCGTTCGGCCTTGGCGTGTGTCGGCAGCCAATCTGCGCGGGGCGGTGCGGCTCTCGCCTGCCCGCTGGTCCCGGACGGCCCGTCCCACCACCGCCGGCCTGCGTGCTCGACCCTCTGGCCGGTGCGTGTCTGCTCGGGGCGGCGTGTGCGGCCGGCTTGCCTGCCCGCTCTCCCCTGGGCCCGGACGCCTAGCTGGTCGGCTCGTCTCCCTGGCCTTCGCCCGGCCGGCCGTCCCCGTGCCCCCCGGCCGCCCTCGTGGCTCCTGCCCCCGCAGCGGCTCCGATCGCCGTGCCCAGTCCCAGGCCCAGGGCCAGTCCCAGCCCGATGTTGTCGAAGACGGTCATGCCGAGAGCCAGCCCGAGCGCCGTGCCGAGCGAGAGCCCCAGTGACAGGCCGGTCGCCCGATGGTTGGGCGCGGGAGTTCCGCTTTCCTGCTCGCCGTTCTCTTCATGTCCCTGCATCCGGACATCTTCTCCCGGGCCGCCTCCCTAGCGGGTCGGGCCCCCGGTTCTGTCCCGCCCCAGCGGAGCGACCCGCAGAATTCGCCGGAAATTCACCGGCCTCTCCGGGAACGGGAGAACCGGAAGGGGCCGGGAAAGGCAGGAGCCCCGACGCCTGACGGCGCGGGGCTCCTTGGGTACTACTGATCAGACCGGCGTGACGTTCTCAGCCTGCGGACCCTTCGGGCCCTGCGTGACGTCGAAAGACACCTGCTGGTTCTCCTCGAGGGAGCGGAAGCCGCTCGCGTTGATCGCGGAGTAGTGGACGAAGACGTCGGGGCCGCCGCCCTCCTGGGCGATGAAACCAAAGCCCTTTTCGGCGTTGAACCACTTCACGGTTCCGGTAGCCATAAGCCCTCCTTGGGCCCAAAAGGGTTGCCCTGCTCCAGAACCAGCAAGTGTGAAGATGAATTCTGCACAACTGCATACGTCTGAGAATGACGAGAGCCCGCGGTCACATGCTCCGCAGGCTCTGTACTGCAAGGGAAACCAAACTGCAACTTGCGATGAGCCTAGCACGCAGGCCCCGGAATGCAATAGGGGTCAAGATCACGTCACCCGAATGTTTGAACGTCCCTCCGCCGACTGGCGGAGAACGCCTCCGTCGCCGCTCACAGACCCACGGCGGGGCCGGACGCCGGCCACTGGGCCGAGAGGGCTAGCCTCACGATGTGGACAATCCTCGCACCCGGCCGCGCGTCGGCCACATCCAGTTCCTGAACTGCCTGCCCCTGTACTGGGGGCTCGCGAGAACGGGCACGCTCCTCGACTTCGAGCTGACGAAGGACACCCCGGAGAAGCTCAGCGAGAAGCTGGTGCAGGGCGAACTCGACATCGCACCGATCACCCTGGTCGAGTTCCTCAAGCACGCGGACCAACTGGTCGCCTTCCCCGACATCGCCGTCGGCTGCGACGGCCCGGTGATGTCGTGCGTGATCGTCTCGCAGGTCCCGCTGGACCGGCTGGACGGCGCCCGCGTCGCCCTCGGGTCGACCTCCCGCACCTCCGTCCGCCTCGCCCAGCTGCTCCTCGCCGAGCGCTACGGCGTACAGCCGGACTACTACACGTGCCCGCCGGACCTCAGCCTGATGATGCAGGAGGCCGACGCTGCCGTCCTCATCGGTGACGCGGCGCTGCGCGCGAACATGCTCGACGGGCCGCGCTTCGGTCTGGACGTGCACGACCTGGGCGCGCTGTGGAAGGAGTGGACGGGCCTGCCGTTCGTCTTCGCGGTCTGGGCGGCGCGCCGCGACTACCTGGAGCGCGAGCCGGTCCTCACGCGCAAGGTGCACGAGGCCTTCCTCGAATCCCGCAACCTCTCCCTGGAGGAGGTCGGCAAGGTCGCCGAGCAGGCGGCCCGGTGGGAGGACTTCGACGAGGAGACCCTCGCCCAGTACTTCACGACGCTCGACTTCCGCTTCGGCGGCCCGCAGCTGGCGGCGGTCGCCGAGTTCGCCCGGCGCGTCGGCCCGACGACCGGGTTCCCGGCGGACGTGAAGGTGGACCTGCTCCAGCCGTGAGCGGGCGCTCCTCCGGCACTACTCTGCTGGGAGTGCAGGCGGACGGGGGCCCACCCGGGCTTCCGGACGCCTACGGGGGAGGGGTGACGCCATGCGGCCGCTCGAAGTCGACGAACCCACCGTCGTGGGGCCCTACCGGCTGCTCGGCAGGCTGGGCTCCGGCGGGATGGGCCGGGTCTACCTGGGCCGCAGCGCCGGAGGCCGCACGGTCGCCGTGAAGATCGTGCACCCGCATTTCGCGCTGGACGAGGAGTTCCGGGCGCGGTTCCGCCGCGAGGTCCAGGCCGCGCGCCGGGTGGGCGGTGCGTGGACGGCGTCGGTCCTGGACGCGGACCCGGAGGCGCGGGTGCCGTGGGTGGCCACGGCGTACGCGGCGGGCCCGTCGCTGTCCGCCGCGGTGGCGGACTTCGGACCCTTGCCGGCCCACACCGTACGAGTCCTGGGAGCGGGACTCGCCGAGGCGCTGGCGACGGTGCACGAGCTGGGCCTGGTGCACCGGGACGTGAAACCGTCGAACGTCCTGCTCACACTCGACGGCCCCCTGCTGATCGACTTCGGGATCGCCCGGGCCACGGACGGTACGGCGTCCCTGACGTCCACGGGCGTCTCGATCGGCTCGCCCGGCTACATGTCGCCCGAGCAGATCCTGGGCAAGGGCGTCACAGGTGCCGCCGACGTCTTCTCGCTGGGCGCGGTCCTGGCGTACGCGGCGACCGGCGAACCGCCCTTCCCCGGCGACTCCTCGGCCGCCCTGCTCTACAAGGTCGTCCACGAGGAGCCGGAACTCGGCTTGCTTGACGGGGAGCTGCGGTCCCTGACGGCCGCCTGCCTGACGAAGGACCCGGGCGCACGACCCGCCCCGGCGGAGGTGGCCCGACGGCTGGCTCCCGAGGGAGCGGCTCGGCTGGTGACGGGTGGGTGGCTGCCCGGGGCCCTGGTGGAGCAGGTGAGCCGGAGCGCCGTGCAGCTGCTGAACCTGGAGGCGACGGGGCCGGGAGCTGGAGGGCCTTCGGGGCCGGTCGGGTTCAGTAGTCCTTCTGTGGGGGCGGGGGTGGGAGAGACCGGGGCGTCGGCTGAAGCGATTGGGGCGGTTGGGGCGGTTGGGGCTGCCGGGGCTGCCGGGGCTGCCGAGCCCGGGGTGTTCGGGCCGCCGCCGGTCATGCCCGCGCCCGCCGCCGCGCCGCCCTTCGTCGCCGTACCCGCACCCCGGGACGCCGGACCGCAGGACACGGCCCCGCCGACCACCGGGCGCCGCCCCGGCAAGGTCACGGTCTCCGTGGCGGCGACGTCCACGCCGGAGGGCGGTGGGCGGGTGCGGAGGCTGAGCTGCTCGGTCGCCCTGGCGGTCGCCGGGGCGATGGCGGCCGTGACGATCGGGTCGGTGTTCGTGTTCGACCTGCTGCCGGGCCGGAACGCCCAGGACGACACGGATGACTCGGGCAGCGGCACCGACTCGCCACCGGCGGCGACCGCGAGCTCCGCCCCTGGTTCGGTGCCCGCCGCCTACCTCGGCACCTGGGAGGGCCAGGGCACCGCCCTCGACGGCAGGCTGCCCCTCGGCGCGTTCCGGATCACGGTCGAACGGGCCGCCGTCGGCCAGGAGCTGGGCCGACTCCGCCAGACCGACCAGATCGGCGGCGTCTGTGTCGACGTACTGACCCTGAAGCAGGTGACGAAGAAGGAACTCGTCGCGACGTCCGTGGGCGCGAAGAGCAACCACAGCGGCTGTAACCCGGCCGCCACGACCGTCCGTCTCAGCCCGGTGGGCGACGATCTCCAGTATCAGTCGGAGAGCGAGGAGTCGGGGCGGCCTCAGGCTCGGATGTCGAAGGTGCGGTAGGGCACGACCGGCCTCCGTACTTCACGAACAGGGTGATCAGGAGAACCACCACCGTGAGGGTGGCGACGAGGCCGGCAGCCCACAACCACGGATAGTGCACATGCACCCAGCAGGGCCCGCCTTCCCTGTAGCAGGCGCCGTCCCAGTCCCGGCGCCGCTTGGGGCGGATGGTCGCCGTGATCACCCCCGCACCCACGTATCCCGCCGCCAGCCCGGGCAGCGAGGCGGCCGCCCAGCCCAGCGAACGCGGCTTGCTCCTCTTCCAGTTCATCCGGGTCAGCGGCCACACCCAGACGAGGAAGACCAACGGCATCACGGCACCGACACTCGCGGCGAAGGCGTACGCCCCGCCGGGCCACGCCGGTGCGAAGTCGCTCCAGAGGAAGTCGCTCCAGAGGTCGCGGCCCCAGTAAAGGTCGAAGAAGTACAGCGGCGTCATGAGGGCGAAGGCGGCGGGGAGCCCCACTCACGCCCAGAGACAACCCCAGTCCCGCTTCTTCGGTCGCTCGGCGTTCGGCCGGCCGAGCCGGTGCTCGTACCGCAGCGCCGACCCCGCCGCCTTCCTCCGCTTCGGCTTCGCCGAACCCCCGCTCAACGCCTCACCCCGGGATGACGACGGTCCGCAGCTCCCCGTCCCCGAGGTGCAGCATGCCCTTGCCCGGGGCGACCTGGCCGCCGACCATGCCGCGGTTCAGGCGTACGCCGATGAGGTCGCCGCTGGAGGACTCCTGCGGGGAGAGCAGGATGCCGCGGCGGGCCTTCTTCGCGTCGACCTGCCAGCCGGAGAAGCCGCTGCACACGTCCTCCTCGTCACCGGCGATGACCATGGCGAGGCCGCGTTCGGCGCCGCGGGAGACCAGCTTCTTCATCTGGCTCTCGGCGTCGCAGTCCTCCAGGATCTCGCCGTCGTCGATGAGAACCGCGATCGGCTCCTCCAGCGACGCCTGGTCGATGAGCTCCTCGAACTCGTCCTCGTCGATGTCGTCACCGGTGAAGACCTTCAGCACGCCGTCGGCGCCGTCGAGCTGACGCAGGGGCGACTGGCGCGGCGCCGCGATCACCAGACGCGTGCCCTGGGCCAGGAACGACTGCGCGAAGTTCCACAGCACCGTCGAGCGGCCCGACTTGGCCGGACCCGCGACGACGAACGCCGGCACGCCCGCCGCGAGGTCCGGGCCGAAGCCGACGATCTCGTCGCCGCCGATACCGACCAGGCCCCACAGCCGCGAGCGGGACGCGTCCGGGTCGCGCATCTCCCAGGCCTCCGGGAAGGAGATGCGGCTCGGCAGGCTGTCCACGCGGAACGGGCGGCGCGAGCGCGGCACGTCGGCGTCGCGGGCCGCGGCCGCCTCACCGATCGCCGCCAGCGCGGCCGCCTGTCCCTGACCGGTCGTGTCCTCGGCGAGCAGCGCGAACTGCGTCTCCGTACCGAACTCGTTGCGGAAGGCACGGCCCGGCGGGATCTCCTCGGGCACCTTGCGGGCCGGGATGCCGAGCGAGGAGAAGTCGCTGCGGTCGGCCAGCCGCAGGCCGTACTTGTCCTCGGTGAGCGTCGCGATACGGCCGACGAGCAGGGTCCGGTCACCGGTGAGGACCAGGTGGATGCCGACGCTCGCGCCCTCGCGCATCATCGTCTGCAGCTCGTCCGTGAGCGAGCCGTGGTCGACCTCGCCGAGCGTGGGCACCCAGCCCTCCCAGCGGTCCAGCAGCACGACGATGTGCGGCAGCCGCTCGTCGTCGGCGACCGAGGCCCGCTGCTCGCCGATGTCCGCGAAGCCCTTGTCCGCCAGCAGATCCTGGCGGCGGCCCATCTCGCCCTTGAGCCGGTTGACGAGCCGTACGACCCTCTCGGTCTGGTTACGGCCGACGACCGCGCCGCAGTGCGGCAGCCGCGTCAGGGCGTTGAGCGCGCCGTTGCCGCAGTCGATGCCGTAGAGGTGCACGTCGGCGACCGAGTGCGTACGGGCGATCGAGCCCGCGAGGGTGCGCAGCACCTGGGAACGGCCGCTGCGCGGGGCACCGCCGATCATCAGGTGGCCGAAGGAGGAGAAGTCCACGGCGACCGGGCGGCGCGACTGGCTGGAGGGCAGGTCCTCGATGCCGTACGGGGCAGGCGGCAGCTTGCCGGGGCCGCCCGCGAACGCGGGGAGTTCGACGTCGTCCAGCAGCAGCGTCTCGTCGAGCGCGGGCAGCCACGGGCTGTGCTGCGGCGGGATGCCGAGCGAGCTGTTGGCGTCGCGGATCGTGTCGACGAGGACCTTCAGGTCGGTGATCTCCTCTTCCTCACGGGCCTCCGCCTTGGGCTTGACCAGTGCGGTCCGGCCAAGGTCCTCCCAGGTCAGCGGACCCACCCAGGGCATGAGCACGGCCGGGTCGGCCGCACCGGGCCGGCGGCCACCCACACGGCCCGACTGGAAGGGCACCAGCGAGGCGTGGCCGAGCCGGGCGTAGGCGCGGCCCGGGGTGTTCTTGGAGATGTGCCCGGCCTCCGGCGAGTCGATGACGTCGGACGACTCACCGCCGTCCGTCACGCGCAGCGCGATACGGAGGTTGGTGTTGGCGCGGATCTCGGGAGACACGACACCCGACGGGCGCTGCGTGGCCAGCAGCAGGTGAATGCCGAGGGACCGGCCACGCTGGGCGATGTTGACCAGACCCGTCACGAAGTCGGGCAGGTCACGCACCATGGACGCGAACTCGTCGATGACGATGAGCAGCCGCGGCACCGGCTGGTGCGACGGATCCCGGCGCACGAGATCCTGGTAGTCCTCGATGTCCTTGGCGTCGGCGGCGGCCAGAATGTGCTCGCGCCGGTGCAGCTCGGCACCCAGCGACTCCAGGGCACGCTCCACCAGGTGGGCGTCGAGGTCGGTCACCATGCCGACGGTGTGCGGCAGATGCACACAGTCCTTGAAGGCCGCGCCACCCTTGTAGTCGACCAGCACGAAGGTCATGTTCTCGGGCGTGTTCGCCACGGCCAGCGCCGCCACGATGGTCTGCAGCAGCTCCGACTTACCGGAACCGGTCGTACCGGCGATGAGACCGTGCGGACCGTCCTTGCGGATGTCGAGCCCGAACGGCCCGTCGTACGACTCACCGATGACGGCCAGCGTCGACTGCCCGCCCATCCGCCACCGCGCCACGATCGCGTCGCTCGTCGGCGGCTCCAGCTGCAGCACGTCCAGCAGCCGGCTCGAACCCGGAAGCGCCGAGTCCTCGGTCTCACCGCTGATGTCCCGCAGCGGCGACAGCGACCGGGCCAGCCGCAGACACCAGGCGGCGGAGACGAAGTCGGGCCGCACGTCCTTCAGCCGCTCAGCTCCGGCCTCCTCGACGCGCAACCTCAACCGCTCGGTACGGCTCGCCTGTTCGGGCTGCTGTGCGGTGTTGTGCCAGGCCTGGAAGGAGGGGAAACCACCGGCGGCCTGCTGCGTCTGCTGCTGCTGCTGGATCTGCTGGGCGGGCTCGTACTCCTGGGCCTTCGGCTCGGCGACGACGTACGCCTGGCACTCACCGGGCAGGAACCGCTCCTCGGCGTCCAGGCAGATGGCGAACATGGACACGGCGGGCCCTTCGCGCAGCAGCCGCACCACGCCGGGGAGAGACCTGAGCCTCCGCGACCCGTCCCACACCACGACGATGTCGGGATCACCGAAGGACGACGCGGCCTGCGACTTGTTCTCCTCGGCGGCCTTCTTGCGCGCGTCGAGGATCTGCGTCAGCTCGCCGATGCGGGCACCCACGGTCTCGGCGTCGGTCCCGATGAGCGCGTTGACGTCCTGCCCGCCGGACGGCCGGGAGTGCGGCAGCCAGCGCACCCAGTCCCACGACTCCTGCGCGGCGTTCTCGCTCAGCACGTAGAACTGCACGTCCATCGGGCTGTGCAGGGCCGCGGTCTGCGCGACGGCCCACCGCCCGAGAGCACGGGCGGAGTCCCCGGGCCCGGCCATGCCGATGACACCGAGGCCACGCAGGTTCAGCGCGACCGGGGCGTCCTCGATCTTCCAGGTCACCTGCCGGCGGTGGTCGTCCTGCTCGGGGTCGTCGAGCACGACCTCGGAGGGCAGCTGCCCGGTCCCGAAGCGGACGAGGAGATGATCACGGTCGGTACGCCGCCGCTCCCAGAGCCGGGTCCGCGGCCCGGTCCCCAGGGCGAGGACAGTGGCGGGATCGGGAATGGCATGCCGCCGGTCGGTCCGCTCGGCGACGAGCGCGTCCTGCGCGTCCTTCTCGATCCGCTCCTTCTGCTCCTCGTACTCCTCGACCTGCTTGGCGTGGGACTTACGCCCGTGCTTCTTGTCGTTGTAGTAGTTCGCGAAGAGCAGGATCGGAGCCAGGCCGGCCATGATCAGGTAGTACCAGCGCTGGAAGATCATCACCGACACGACGGCACCGACGAGCGGCGTCAGCGCCATCAGCCAGGGCAGCGGCCGGGCCTCGTAGTCGCGGGGCGGCGACGGCAGCCGGAAGTTGGTCTGCCGCTCGGGCGGGCGCAGCCGCGGAGGACGGTTGTAGTCGAGGCCGACGCCGTCGTCCGACCACTTGAGGGCGGCGTTCGGAGGCGTGTACCGGGTGAGTTCGAGGAGGGTGTTCCCGAGCGCGATCTGACCACCGAGGGGCCACTCGGCGGGGCCGCCCTTCTTCTCTTCCTTCTTCTCCTGGTCCTTCTTGTCCTTCTTCTTGCCGCTCTTCTTTTCCTGGTCCTTCTTGCCCTGCTCTGCTTCGTCGTTCTCGCCGAAGGACTTCCCGTCGAGGGTGACGTGGTCCTTGTCCATGTGCACGGCGACCTGGCAGGTGCCGTCGGTGGCGACGGAGAGGGTGAGCGCCCGGGCGTCGACCTCGGGATCGTCGACACGGACGTACGAGGCGGCCCCGCTGCCGATGTCGTAGCGCCCGACGCCGAGCCGGTGCACGAACCCGGCGGCGGGCCCGCCGACGACGCGCAGCTCCACGAGGCCGGTGGGCTCACCCGGCAGACACCCGGACGGATCCTGAAGGCTCACGACGGCGCCCTCGCGCAGGGGCGAGCCGACGACGGTGGCGTTCGGATCGACGGCGTATCCGTCCACGTACACGAGGGGCGCGTTGTTGACCGGCGCGTGCCGGTGCTGCCCGAGCGGGATGACCTGCGCCCCGCTGAGCCCGACCTGCTTGGCCAGCTCCTGGGCGATGTCCCCCACGGTGGACTCAGGATCGGCATCGAGCACGACGTCGGCGGTGCCACCGCCGTACGGGTCGACGACGGTCAGAGTCAGGCGCACGACTAGTCCTCCCCGTGCCACTGGGCCGGTGTGGCCGCTGTGGTCTCTGTCGCTGCGTCCGCTGTCTGTTCGCTTCAGTCACGCGGGCCACAGTCGTAAGGGACGATATCCGTTCGGTACGACGGTGAGGCAATGGGGAGGCGCCGAGACGTTCCCGATGGCAACGTCGTACACGACTTCATGACGCCTCGTTCACAAGCCGGGGATGTGGCACCACAGGCCACACCCGTAAGCTGCAACCGCAAGAGCGGACGATCACACCGGTTGCCACGTGCGATCAGTAACTCGACCTGTGGGTCGATGAGTCCGCAAACAGGGAGCCACGGGGGTTGGCCCTGCGGCGTTGTGAGAGGGAGCGGCTTCATGGCCAAGGACCTTGATGTCACTTATCAGGACATGCGGGATGCTGCCAAGCATGTCGTGAAGGAGAAGGAAAGGCTCCAGGAGAAGCTCGAGGGCCTCAAGAAGTACATCAACAACCTCGTGCAGGGCGGCTACGTCACGAAGAGCTCGTCGAAGGCGTTCGACGAGAACTTCGACGAGTTCGTGCGCGGCATGAAGGACACGCTCGACGGTCTGGACGGCATGGGTGACTACCTGACCATGGCCGCGGACAAGTTCGAGCAGATTGATGACGAGCTGGCGAAGCAGGCTCGGAGCAAGTAGGGCCTGGGTGGTTGCCCGGTGCGGGCGGCAGCGGATGCCGCCCGCACCGGGCAGGCTCGTCCGGTCGGCCGAGGCCCGTCAGCTGCCGGGGAGGGGCTGCCGGAGCAGGTGCATGTGCAGGTCGCTGCGGAGCTCTTCCGTATCGACGCGCAGCCAGGATCCGTCACCGAAACGTATGAGCAGCAACCTCGTCTCGAACTCGCCGGAGAAGGGGTCGACGAGGGTTGCTTCCGAGGCGGGAATGCGGGCGACGACCTGCAGACGCTTCTCCCGCCCCACGCTGACGCGCTTCGGCGGAGCCGCCAGGACGATTCCCTCCTGGGTCGCGAACAGCATGCGCTGGTGGTGGGTGGAGTGGCCGTACCAACGCAGCAGGAACTGCCCGGCGTCACCGTGCCAGTCCCCGTCGAAGACCTTGTCGAGGCCTTGTTGGGTGATGGTGGCGTCCCTGCGCCTGTCCTCCTCCCTCTTGGCCCGCCGCTGCTCCTTTTCTTCCTTCGTATCGAGGACCCGCTTGACGGCTTCTTCCGCTTCGGCCAGAAGAGTCAACAGCATGAGGAGGAGCTCGAACGGCGCACCGAGCACCATGCCGATCATGCCCAGCGGGGGCATTGCGGCAGGGCGGATCCGGGGGTTGCCCGCGGCCTGCAGTACGTCTGCGGGGGGCTTCGGGATCTTGTCGATGAAGCACCAGGCGCCGGCTTCGGCTTGGGTGCCGAGGCGGTTCATTGCCAGGCGCTGCTTGCTCCTAGGTGTCACGTTAGGACTCTCCTGATGACGAGGGTTGTATATAGAAGGATGGACAAGTGGGCAAACAGGCTGGAAAAGCAGCAGAAAGGGGCACCGGGGAACGATTCCGGGCGCGGGACGGCTTTGGCCTTGCCGGGATGATTCTCCTCCTGGTCGCGGCCCTGGCTGTGCTCCTTCTGGTCATGGGCCTCTGGAAGCGCTTCGCGCGCGAGACCGCACCCACACTGGTGAACCTGCCAGGTGGCTCCTGGACAATCGGGGGCGCCCTCGGGCTGATCTCTGTCCTGGGGGGGTTCGGTGCACTGAGGTGCTCGGCCGCATCGCCGGCTGGTACACGGCTGACCCGTGCACTGCGAGCCGTCGGCACGGCAGCGTGCTGCGCGGCGGCATTCGGCCCGTTCTTTTACCTCCTGGGCGCGCTCCCCGGCAAGAACTGCCGCTCGTATGACACGAGTTGTTCCTACCTGCCCGGAACGGGCAGCGCATTCCTGGCATACGTCGTCAGCGCCGGCGCGGTGGGGTGGCTCCTCTACCGCTGGGGCGGCGTGAGGGACGAGGCGAGGGCGGTGCGGGAGCGGGAACGGCTGCGGAAGCTTCGGAAGAAGGGCAAGGGGAAGAGCCGGGCGGCGCGCAGGCCTTGAGGAGTCGTTCTGCAGGCACCCACCCGATGCATCGCCCCAGCGCTCCTCGAGGATGGTGCTAGGCGTTCGCTAAGGATGCCCGCGGCAGCCAGCGCGTCAGTGATGGGCCCTGGCTCGGGGCAACCGGAATTCGATCGCCTCGCCCGAGCGAAGCAGTACATCGACGGATGGCGGAAGCCACCCCACACCACTGCCTCTGGGGACTGCGCCCTGTACTTCGGAGAGTGGTGGGCGAGAGCAGACCGTACGTCTCGGAGGCCAGCAGGGCACCTGAGAGCCACCGCCAGCGCGGAGGGAGCGGACGTCCCGGTGAGAACCCGACCGCCTTTGGAGGAGGCGTCAGGCCCCGCTCGCCCTGGCCCATTTACCGTGCGGCGGATCACCGACGTGCTCACCGTCGCAGGACCCTGCGTACGGGCCATTCTCGCCCTTCACCACGCATCAACGGCCAGGATCATGAGGACTTCCAGGTATCCACTTCCTCATCCGGGCTGATCCGGATGGTGCGGGCGAACTCGTCGACGTCGTCGAGAGCCCGGAGGATACGACCGGCGTCGGGATCGGCCAGGATGATCAGGACGTCCGCGGCCTCCGTGCCCTTCTCATAGCGCCAGGCGTAACGGAGGCCGACGTGCACCTCGTTGCTGTCCTCGTCCTGGTAGTAGCGCAGCACTCGCAAGCCAGCTCCAAGGTGCGGGGAGTCGAAGTCCTCGACGATGGGGGGCTCGACGGCGTAGCTCGCATCAGCGTGGGTCAGCTCACGCAGCGCCGTTTCCCGGTCTTCACCCTCCTTGATCTCCACCAGGTCGACATACGCAGGAAGCGGGACCTCCCGAGGGTGCGGGAGATGGAGAAAGACCTCGAAGTCCGGAAAGGCTGCGGGGGCCCTGATGGCGTACATCAACAGGATGTTGGTCAGCAGGTCGACTTCGCCCGGTTTCGGCTCCTCCGAAGCGAAATCCCCCCAGAGGCCTTCCGCGAAGTAGCGTGCCCACGTCTCAGGCGTTTGTGCCTCCTCGACGTCCTCCAGGCCCGGTTCCGGCCACATGAGGGGGATGCGGATCCAAGGGGAGAGATCCATGGCGTGCTTGACGTTGAGCCAGCTCACTCATAACTCCATCTGAACGTGCCGACCACCGCGTCGAACAACTCGACCAGCACGCCGGTGAACTCACTGTCGATATCGCCGTCACCCGGTGTGGAGAAGTTGATGCTGATCCAGCGATCGGGATCGCCTGCCACGGGAACCACATACTCGACCCGCCGCGTCGGCAGGGCGGTTTGTTGCACGGGGTCAGGGGCGGAACTCAGCTTCTCCTCGTCAGGAGTGGAGCGGTAGGCGCGGCGGAGTGCGGGTGCCCCAGCCACGTCAACCTTTGTCGCCGTTCCGCCGCGGACGTCCTCGTTGGCCAGTTGATCGATCACTGCCTGTGGAGGAACCGCATGGCCCTGGCCGATCGGCATCTCGGCAACGATAAAAGACGCCATGAGGAAGATCCCCCCGCGCGGGAGCGCCGGAAGGTAGAGGTCGAGGCCGCCGTTTCTCCTGGCCGCACGGGCCTGCTTCTCCAACTGGCGACGCATGTCCAGCCGGAAGCGCATCGCGTCGTCCCGGGGAATGCCCTCCGGGACTCGCCCCATGTGTGAGAAGAGGACCTTCTCGAGTGCTTCCTTCGTGCCCTCGCGCAGGGGGATGCGGACCCAGCCGGGTGGCAGGACGAGCTCGTAGCCGCGGGGAGCGGTCGTCTCGACAAGGGGTGGCTGTTGCTCTAGATCGGACGTGCTCACGCGCGGGCCTGCTTCTTGAGCTGTCGGTCGGAAACCAGGATCGTCAGGGAGGCGAGCACCGAAATCACGGCAAGCCAGCTGTAACCGATGGCCGCAAATACGTTCGGGATCAGGAACAGGCAGGAAACGATCTTGATCACCTGGGAGAAGTTGGCACCCCTCCGCGGGTCCCGAATCAGCTCTCGGTTCATGATGAACAGGAGGAGCATAAGGACAGGTGCAATCATCATCGGCCAAGCTGCGTAGCCTTTGGTGAGCCAGTCCATCCCCCCATACTCGCTTCCGAGGTCCTGGAAGGCGAAACAGAGGATCGGCGCCAAAGTGAATGCGGCAAGGAATTTCATGGCCCGAGACTCTTCTGGGCTTTTCGCAGGGACTGTTGCCACTATCTCCCACTCCAGATAACTTGGCTTCGAATTTTGCTGTGCCTGATTACTGTCGACCGAACCTTACGCAGCATTTCTCACCAGCGACTCCCGACTTCACGTGTCAGAACGTCCTTGACGTCTCCGTACGCATCCCCGCCAAGTTTTTCCCCGGCCTTGTCTCCGAGGTCTACGAAGGTGGCTGCCCCGTAGTTCAAGCGGAAATTCCGTACGGCCTTGTCTGTTGCGTCGGCTGCCTCCCGTACGCTGGCATTTCCACCGAATTCAGCGCGCATACTCTTGGCGAACTTGCTCGCGCTGGCGACCTCCTTCTCGCCGCTCAGCAGGCGGTCCAGTCGGCTCGCCCCGGGCCGTGTTTCCTTCGCCCCGATCTGGCGTAGCGCATCCTTCGCGCGTACTGCTTTCGCGCCGCGGGCCGAGTCGGTGCCGTATCGCATGATGTTCTTGTCGAGCAGCTTGCGCAGATTCGCGTACCGCTGGAACCGTCCCGCTCTACTGGCGGCCTTAAGCGAAGTCGCTGCGGCCTTCACGCCCTTTATTGCGACGCTGCCAAATCCCAGCGTCGCGAGCGCGAAGACGTCCATGGCGACGTCCGCCCAGTTCCCGTCACCGGAGAGGGCCAGCATCGTGTGCCCGACGCCGACGAGCGCCGTAAGACTGAGGGTGGTCACCGCGATGAGGGTCGCCACCCATCCGACTGGCGTGAAGAGAAGGGCGATAACCCCGATAATGGTCGCTGCCCAACTCAGGATTTCGACCACGGTTTTGATCGTATCCGCATGCTCGTGGACCCAGTCTTTGAAATCCTCCCACTTGCTGTCCTTGATTATGTCCGAGATGTCTTTGTCGATGTTCTCGGCGTAATGCTGAGCGCGGGAGTCGCGGTCGGAGATGACCTGATTGAGTTGCTTGTGATACGGCGCAAGATGGCTGGTGGGGTCGGACTCCTCCGATGGCTTCTTGTCGCCATCCTTTCCGTCCTTCTTCGCCTCGGCTTCCTTCTTCTTCACCTCGGCAGCGTGTTCCTCGTCTGCCTTCTTCGCGGCTCGGAGGACGCCGTCGGCCCGTTCCTGGAAGCCCTCCAGTTCGTTGGCCCATTTGCCGAGGTCCCCGACCACACGTTCGTAGCGGCCCGCTGTCTCACGGAAGCGCTTTTCGAGGTCGCCGGACTTCTCGCGAATCTTGTCGGCGTACTTGCCCTGCAGCGCGTCACCGTCGGCGGCCTTACGCAGGATGCCAGCCTGGTCGCGGAGGGTCGAGGCGAGGTCCTTCATCCGGCGGACCTCGTCGCGGATGTCCTCAGGATCGCCGGGGATCGGGTCCTTCTCCGCCAGTGGATGCCAGTCGACCGGTCGACGCCTACCCTTACCCGTACCCATCGGTCACTTCCCCCCGCTTTGGCCGCGCTTCTTCTCGCTCGCGTTCTTGAGATCGAGGTCCAGCTTCTCGAAGCTCGTGAGCGCTGTCTCTACTTGCTTACTCAAGTCCTTGACGTTGTCGAGGAGTTCGCGCCGATAATTGTCCCAGTTGGTGACGAACTGATCCATCTTGCCGGCGATGCTGTCATGGCCCCAGATGTCATGGATGTCGGCACGGTGCTTGTCGATGCCGTGCAGAGCCTTATTGATGTCCCTCAGGTTTGTCTTCGAAGACTCTAGAAGTTTGTAATCGACTACCAGGCGGTCGTGCTCCCCCATGGGCCTCTCCGTTTGCACTTACGTGGTTCTACATGCTCCCGTGGGCTCAACCCACCGACACAGTCACCGCAAACGCCTCCCCGCTCCTCAGGGGCAGGAGCCCCTGGGCCTTCCCTCGTGAAGGTGGACACTCTTTCGTATGGTTATGCGGCAAGCGTGATGGTAGCTGATGCGTATTCGCAGTCGCTGGACCATGCCCGCCACCGAGGCATCTGCACCCTCTACTCCCTGTCCCGATCGTGCCCAAACGGTCGACCCTCCGGGTCGCCTGGCTGCTGCGTCCGGGCGTTTGGCCGTGTTCCGGCTTCGCAACCACAGCAGTGGACGAACCCGGAGATCATGCCTTTCTGGGCAGGTCTTTCGTGGGCTCCTCATCCAGTGCCTCCGCGGGGTCGACGAAGGAAACCGTCTCCAGGATGGCCGACATCAGGCGGTAGATCTCAGACCAGTGGGCCATCGAGGCCGTGTAGAGCGTGAAGATCGCTGTGCATGGCCCTGTAGGGAAGGGCACATGAACCTGGATTTGGCCTGTGAGGAGCTTTGTGTCCTCGCCGCTGGCGGACACTTCAGGGCTGAGATCGTATTCGCGCAGGGTGATGCAGGACACCGCAGGTCCGCACGGCAGGTCGAGCCAAATGGCGTTGTTGTACGGGTCGCTGGAGAGAGTTGCGAGGATGCCCTGGGCGACGACATCGGTATCAGTGCCGGCCTGGTCCGTGGGTGCGATGGCGACGGTGAGTGAGCATTGGGCGATACCCTCGGCGGGCTCGTGCCTGATCACTTGGCCGTCTGGAACGTCGGTCTCCTCTGTGGAGAACAATCCCATCGCCGCGTAGGAGACGCCGGTAGCCCCCATGAGTTCGGCTATGGCCGCGTAGTAGGGGGCAGCAGGATCCCAAATGCTCTCGTCGCCGCGGGAGTACAGCTCCCGCACGAAGGAGAGGGCTCGCTCGCTGCGTTCCTCCGGGGTGGCGGCGATGGGCAGGGCGAAGAAGCCCTCGGGGGCGAGGAACCAGAGGGGTGGAACGTTCCCGTCAGCAGTACTGACGTGCTGGGCATTCATGGAGTCAGCTGCGGGGATCATGTGGGGTAGAGCGCCGTTCTGGTTGAGTGCAGAGCCAGGGTCAGGTCAGGAAGTCTTCCTGGTGGTATTCCGTCAGGCGAAGTTCGGTGCCATTCGCGTCCATCACCGTGTTCAGCCCTGAGTGACCGAAGGAAGCGTGAACGGTGCTCGGAGCCAGAACCTCGATACGGAAGCAGCCGCACGGGTTCCGCCTAATCAGAGGCGGTCGGGCATCTGATGCCTGGGCCGCGGCGAAATCGTGGGCTGTGGTCCGCTGTGCCTGTGTGAGGGATGTCAAGGGGATGAATTCGGGAGGTTCGATCAGGTACCGAGTGAGCCTCTCCCGGTTGATGCTGCTCACTCTGACCCACGAGTCATCAGTGAACGCCATCTTCGCATCGTTGCCGATCTTGAAGTCTCGCAGTTCAACCCTCTTGATGTGAGATCGAGGGGCTTCCCAGAGGAACTCATCGGCGATGCGTTTTTCGTCCCCCTTGACGTAGGGGAAGCCCACGATCACGAGACGCCGGTCGGTGATGACCGCGTGCGTGCGGTACTGGTTCTGTGGGGAGCGAGCGGGGTCCAACTGCCAGGGCAAGGTGCGGGCGAGGGCGCCTGGGGCGGCCCACATGACGGGGAAGTCTTCCACCTCGTCAGCCCGGTCATGTGAGGTTTCCGAGCCCTTGTCTGAACGGCCTGGGCCGACGCTTCCCGCTTGAGACGACAGGAGCCCCATGACGGCGACCCCCACAGCCATGGCGGCGCCCTTCACGGTGTTCCGGCCGGCAGTACTGGCGGTGGAACGAGCGGTGTACGCAGGGCCTTCGGGCCAACCGTCGAGTTCGTCCTGGATGTCCTTGCGCTCGGTGTCACGGAACCAGCGCATTCCCTTGACCCGTGTGGCCGCACCCGTGGCGAAAGTCAGCGGAGCGCGGGCAATGAGGTTCTCTCCCGATCCGGGCCACCAAACGCTCATGTCCTTACAGTTCCTTTCCCGGTCCCCTGGGGTGCCATGACGACATCTTGGGTCAGTCGCCCGCTATATGGCCGTATACCTTAGGGGCAATCTTGAGGCCGGCGTCGAGGGCTATGCCGCCTGCGCCGAACGGGTTGATGTTCACCCCCGGAATCAGGTTGGCTCCCTTGGAGCCGATCAGCTGACCTTGATGGTAGCCCGCGTAGGAAAGGCCTCCCATGCGAGACATCAGGCCGCTGCTGCCATGTGCGACCTCGAAGACATCGTCGGACATACCGCCGATCTTCACCAGGCCGGCCTTGCCGAATCCTCCAACAATGTCTGCGGACTCCTTGCCGAAGGACATCAGAACTCGCGAACTGCCGAGCTTGGTTGCACTGAAGCCCTTGCCGAGCCTCTCCGCCGTCAACGCGGCCTTGCCCGCGCCGACCACCTTGACTCCCTTACCGAACATTCCGATGCCGGGCAGCAGCCCTACTGCGTCAAGCCCGAGTTGAGCCCAACTCACGTCAGCCCCAGCTGCCTTGGCCACCCCATGGGTTGCCAGCGTCAGGCCCGCGCCGATGAGCGCGGCAGTGCCGAAGATGGCCGCGAGGGGCGGGAACGGGAGAGTGACGATGGCCAGCAGTCCGAGGACCGCTGTGATGTCGCTCAGCACATCACCGATCGCCTTGATCAGGTCTGCGTGCTCCTTGAGCCAGTCGCCGGTGGCGTCCCAGGCGTCGGAGATACCGTTGCCCAGCTTTTCCCAGAAGCCCGGCTCGTCGGGGGCGATGTCGGCGGCCTTGTCCAGCTCCTTGCTGATCTTCGCAGCGGCCTGCTTGTAGCGGTCCTCGAGCTCATGGACCTTCTGGATGAGGCCGGTGACATCGCCGGAGGCCTTGCCGTACTCCTCGGTGCCTTCCTTGGCCTCGGCCTTGGCGTCGAGTTTCTCCCCGGCCTTCTTCTCCAGCCGGTCCGTCTCGTCCTGGAAGTCCTGGAGGTCGTTGGCCCAGCGGTGGAGCGCGCGGGATGCCTTGTCGAAGGACTCGTGGCTCTTGCGGATGAGCGGGGTGACGTCCTCGCCTATGTACTCGGTGAAGGCGACAGCGGTCTTGCCCTTCCAGGCGCCGCACTCTATTCGCTCCAGCTCTCGTACTGCCGTGCCCAGTTCGCCCGCCAACTTGCCCAGCCGTTTGGCGAGTTCCCGGGTGTCCTCCACGCTTCCGGGAGTGGGGTCCCAGCCGATGTTGGGAGGGATGGTGCGCTGACCAGCCACGCTACTTGCCCTTCTTCTTGGCCTTGAGTGACTGAGCCAGCTCCAGGTCAAGGCCGTCGAACGTCTCGCCGATCTTGTTGATCATCTTCACGGCGCCGTGGGTGTGCTTGCCGAGCTGCTTGATGCCGTAGCCCCAGTCATCGGCGAAGTCCTGGACGTCCTCGATGAGTTGGCTCTCGCCGACAGCCGAGGAGTCTGCGCCTCGGAGGTCGCGGCGGGCATCCTCCATGCGGTCGCTGATGGAGGAGAAGGTCTTCTTCAGATGCTCGAAAATGGTGTCTTCGAGGCGCAGATCGCTCATCTTGAGATTCAGTCCCTGTCGGTGGGCGCCGGCTGCGGAGTGCCGGACCCCGGCCTGTGCCGGATCAGCGGTTGGCGGCTGTGACCGCTCGGGCGGCGAGATCGCGGTCCCTGTCGAAGGGGGTGATCACGGACGACGCGCGACAGACAGGCTGGCGTGCAGAGTGGCAGGTGGCGCTTCAAGTGACTCCCCCGAGAAGCATGAATGGTCAGCCAGGTACTCCGACGGTATCTGCTAGGTTTCTCGGTTCGCCAGTGCGAACTTCTCCATAGAATCGGGTGATTTCTGCGCCTAGATGGAGGTGTTCGGGGTCGGCGGATATCGGCATGTGCTTTTCAGGAGCGGGCCAGGTGAACGTTCATCGAGGCAGATAGTCGCCGCCGTGAAGGAATTTCCACAAAGGTCACACCATTGCGTCAGCTGATGGGCGCTCGTTCCGGCGGCTGCCCCGCATGGGGTCATCCGTTGCCATGCCGACCAACTACCTCTGCGGGCAAGGTCATGCTGACCACGGAAGTGGGCGTGGAGAGGGAACTGGCGGGGGACCCGACGAAGGGTGCGATGCTGCGGGATGTGGCGTACTCGGCCCAGGCCCGCCTTGAGGGCTTCGTCAAAGGCGATGATCACGCCACCAACCTCGATCTTTGCCTTGCGGGGCTAACTCTTGCTTATTGGAGCGAGCAGATCGCGGCCGCGAAGCAGCAGGGGCTGACGAGCACTGGCGCCTACCTACTAAGACTTCGAGGTCACGGACATCGTCAACGACAAGGCAGCGGCGGTCAGTTACTGCGAAAACCAACGGAAGGCTTACTCCAAGGAGATCAAGACCGATACCGACCTGGTCCGCCCGGTCAGGGTGCTCCTGGCCGAGCGGAGCGACGAATCTCGGGTCGTCACCTGTTGACGGCTTGGATCTCCTGGACGGTGATGTCCTGGTCGTTGCCGAAGGTGCCGTTCGGGAGGTCGTCGCCGGCGCCGCCTGTGCCGGTCCAGGTGATCTCCCACGTGATGGTGGCCTGGAGCTTGTATGTGCTGTTGCCGGAGGAGCGGAGGTACTTGATTCCGCACGGCGGTGTCTCATTGGCCTTGCCCTTGGCGTAGGGCTCGCCGATGGAGTCGTCGGCGTTGATGGTGCATTCGCCGGAGGCCGGGTAGGTCTCGGCGTCCTCGGTGCCAGGCTCCAGCTTGAGGGATGCCGGTTTGGCGGTCGTGGTGGCCTGGATGTTGAAGCCGGGGACGTTGAGAGCCGCCGTGGCCTGGACCTCGTCGAAGACGGCCTTGTCGAGCCAGGCCCAGGTCGGCAGGTTCACCTTGGTGTTGGTCTCGGGAGCGAGGGTGACCTCGGTGTCGGGGAGCTCCATGTGCTGGTAGGCGAGAGCGGCGAGGATCTCCGGGGTGATGGCCTCTTCGTACCGGGGCGGCGGGGCATCGCCGTTCTCGACCCAGAAGGGGAGCTCGGAGCACGAGGTCCGCTTGAGGTAGTCCGGCTCGTTGGGGTTCTCGACGCCGGCCCAGAACATTCCCTTGCCGTCGTTCTCGACGTTGTAGTCCTTGTAGCCGGGGGTGTCGGTCCAGCCGTAGCCGTCCTCGTAGTGCCGCTTCGCCTCAGTGAGCGCCGCACCTGCGGTCCCGCCCATTCCGGGTGTGTTCAGCTGGCCCTCGAGGTGCTTGGACATCTCCTTCTTGAAGTCCTTGGCGCCGAGGTAGGGGGCGTACCAGCAGGGGGGCGGTGTCCAGTTGACGTCCGAGGAGGTCACGTTTCCGGTGCTGCCGTCCTTGGTGACGGCTCCGGAGTAATTGATGCGGGCGGCGGCGTAGATGCCTTGCTTGTCGCCGCCGCCCGACTGTTCTGTGTTGGCACCCTGGGTGTTGGCCGGCTCTTCTCCGGCGTAGGCCGGTTCCGCGAGGGCGAGGACGCTCAAGGCCAGCATCAGGGCAGCCGCACCGGTTGCTGTATGCCGTGACCTGTTCACTGGCACTTTGCCGCCTTCGCCTCGACGAACACCTTGGACGCCTGCCACAGACCGTCTCCGGTGGGGAGCTTGACCATGATGATCTTGAAGTAATCGAAGTCCGTGATGTTGGAGGTGCCCTTTAGGACTTTTCCGGTCTTGATCTCTTTGGAGTAGAACTTGCTCGAGTCCACGCAGAAGGCAACCTCCACCGAGTTGCCGTTCGGCGCGGACCGGGTGGTCGCCTGGTAATGGCGCCGTGTGCCGGTTGCCGTCCAGCCGCCTTCTAGCCTGGCGCCGATCTGCGTTTTGCCGTAACTCAATCCATCGCCTGTCGAGTAGGCGACCAAGGCGGCGTCCTTGGTCGAACGCTTGTCGACACCTCGGTAGATGGCCCGGACGAAGTTCGCCGCGTCTTGCATCGCAGCCGCTTCGTTCTTGTCCTTCGGCTTGTCCCAGTCGAAGACCAGGTCCATGTCCTCAGGCAGCGACACGTCCACGCCGTCCGGCTTGTCCCCTGCCGGCGCTCCCGAGGGTGACGCCGACTCCTTCGGCGTCTTCGTTCCCTGGTCGGCGCCAGCGATCTTGTCGTTGTCGCTGGACTTTTCGTCCCCGCTACCGCAGGCCGTCAACAGCAGTGCTGCCGTCGCCACCAGTGCGGCAGCAACGGGCAATGGGCGGCGCTTCACAGTGACTCCCCGTGAGACAGAAGTTCAGTTAAGGGCACCGACGGTATCGGTGAGGTTCCCGGTTTCACCAGAGCGAACTTCCGCGAGAACAGGGGCAATCCGGGGTGTACGGGACTCAAGGGTGCTGGTTGTGTCCTGATCGTGCTCAAACAGGGGTGACCCCGGATGCCGCTGTGTGCGATGTCCGGGGCCACGGTGCTCAGGTGCCTCGATTCGCTAGTGCGGTGTCTTGCACCTCAGGCAAGCGCACGGAGGAAACGCCGACATGACAGGGGCCGGGTCGGTGTGTTCGTCGGCCAGGATCTCGACCCCGCTTCGGTCGTCGGTCAACGCACATTCGGAGGGCGGGGCGGGCCGCCATCGGGTGGCCGCCGGGACTCGTACGCCGTGGATGGGCTTGTGGCCGCCCGAACCGTTCTGCGAGGGCAACACGAACACGATCCGACTGGCACGTGCCTGACTGTCCGCCGCGCCGTTACCGAGCTCCGTTAGCGCGGTCTCGTAGTCACGCCTCCCGCGAAGGCGCACTTTCGTCGCGTACCACGCGGAAGCCATCGAGTCCAAGGTGGCGATCAGGAGTAACTCCCTCGGTGCATCGGCGTGGACGATGTCGCGATTCGGTTGCTGCCGGGTGAAAGAGGTCGCCGAACGCATACGCGCTGTTTTCGCCGAGCGTCTCGGGCACTACCTGGCGGAGCCTTGCCGCTGCCGGCCGAGGGTGGTGATGGCTGGGGCGGCGGCCACCGCGACGGCGGTGGCCCCGCCGGATTCGGCGTCGACCGCTTCCACTGCCATCGCGGGGCCCTACCCCGGACGCGAGCGTTGTCACGGCTCGCGAACCGTAGGGACGCGTTGGCACGTGCGAGTGAGCGAGCCTCTTGGATCAGGGTGCTGAGCGTGTTCACCTGATCGCGCAGTCGGATGTGCGATTCGGTCAACCGTCTGAGATATCGGGTAAATGGGGGAGATGGGTGGCCTGGAGCGGTGAGATTTGTGTGGCGTTCGGGGCATGATCGCTGCTCATGTCCGTCATTTCCGTTCCTGGGGCCCGCTTGCTGTCAGGAATCCGACGGGTCCTTGTAGAGCCGTACTGTTGCGGCAATCCTCCGCACCATTGATTCCGGTACCTCGTCGGATACGCCCTTGGCGCCGAAGAACGACCAGGAGGCCAGGTCCCCTGGGGTGTTCTTGAAGGCGAATGTCCACGCCTTGCCGTCCGTCGAGCACTTCTGTGATTTCTTCACGCCCACGGACCAGGCGGTTCCCAGGCTCCCCTTGATGCCGGTGTCCGTGGTGAACGGCTCCACGGTGCCCGGCCTCACCTTGGTCTTGTCGGGCTGGGTGAATTGCCCGTACACCCAGGCTTTGGGGTCGGCGCCGGCGATCTCCTCGGTACTCCGGGCGCCGTTGTTGCCCCTGGAACCTGCGACGGCCAGCGGTGTGTCCTCCGCGGTGCCGTCCTTGTCCTCGTCCGAGGTACACCACTGTTCCTTCAAGTACGCGGGGGCGCGCATCCCGATCAGTGGTGTGTCGTCCGGGTCATCGTTCTCGGAGACGTACGTGACCCAGTCCGTGGACTGGAGCGCCCACTGCGGCGGAACGTCAAATGCGATTCCCTGGCTCGGGTTCACCACAACCTTCCAGCCCTTGACTGTGGCGGTCTCGGTGTCCGTGTCCTGAGGATTGTTCGGACTCGCCTGTGGAGAAGCCGTCTTGGTGGGGTCGGTGCCTGCCCGGTTGTCCTCGCCGCTGCCGAGTAGGAAGAAGCCGGTTGTGGTCGCGGCTGCTACGACGGCAGTCGCCGCGATGACGGCGACGATCGTGCTGCGGCTCCGGCCGCCACTCGGCGGCGGAGGCGCCGGCATACCGGCCTGATGCGGGGGCGCGTTCGGCGCCTGCGGCTGCTGGAATGGGTTCGGCTGGTGGTACCCGGGCTGCAGGTACGGATTCGATGGCTGCCCGGCCGGCTGCTGCGGTTTCTGCCCGCCCTCGGGTGGCTGCTTTCCTGGCCACATGCGGCGTAACGATACGATGATCAGCGCCGGAGTGTGGTGGGTCGAGACGGGCGGACTGCTCAGTACGGGGCGTCCCGTCGGTAGGCATCTCTGACTGAAATCCTGTCGACGGGCGAGCAGGAAGCGGACGGGTGACGGTGACGTCCTGGGCCGGGTGACGGTGACGTCCTGGGCGCCGTTCTGCCTTCCACCGCCGGGGGATTCAGCATGCGTGCAGCGATAGGCGTGTACAGGGCACATCCGGCTGCCTGGACGGCAGCCCGCAGTTGCGCTGCCGCCCTTCTGCTCCGTGTTGGCTCCCTTCTGGCACGATCTCGACCTTGCCGCGGTCCTCGGTGACCGTGCCGTCGGCGTCGACCGTCACCACCCGGGGCATGGGCTACTTCGTCGCGGAACGCTGAGCGAGTCCGGCGGTGCCCTCGGTGCTGCAGCCGTGGTGAAAACCGCCTGGCGGCACCCCCGGTACATCAACGTGTCGTACGCCTTCCGCACCGGTTAAGCCTGGGGAACCTTCACCGAGCGCCGGTGGTCGCGACCGTGAAGAGGGGGGCGAAGAACGGCGCGCAGACGCATCAGCCCCTTGTGCCGGTTGGAGTGGCGTCTGCCGCTCATGGGATCATCCGTTGGCACTCTGACGACCTATCTCTGAGGACGAGCCTCATGCTGACCACGCGACGAAGGGCGGCCGTTGCCTCCCTCTTTGCTGTTCTCTCGCTGTCCATGACCGGTTGCAGCAGCGACTCCGACGACGGATCAGGGAACGACAAGATCGCCGGAGCGGAGTCGGGAAAGGCCAGTCCCTCGACTCCGTCGCCCTCTGCGCCCGCTGAGAAGAACGCGCCGAGCTTTGGCTTTCCCTCGGACATCAAGGTGGCGGTGGATCGCCAGTCGTCAGGTGACCCGACCAAGGACGTCATCCTGCGGGACACGGCGTACGCGGCCCAGGCCCGCGTCGAGGCCTTCGCCAAGAGCGAGAGCCAAACGGCCAACATGAGTCGCTATTTCGCTGCCAACGCCCTTTCCTACTGGGCTGGCAGGGTCGAGTCCTTCAGGAAGGACGGGCTGACCGTGACGGGCGACTACCGCTACTTCGACTTCGAGGTCACTGACGTCGCAGACGGCAAGGCGGCGGTTCGCTACTGCGAGGACCAGAGCAAGGCGTACAACAAGGAGATCAAGACGGACAAGGTGCAACGCACCAAGCCGAGCGACAAGAGCTTCGTCTTGTACTCGGTCCAGGCCGCGCGGGGCTCCGCGGGCGACTGGCAGGTGACGCAGCAGAGTTGGGAGAAGGGGGACCCTTCATGCGTGCAGCGGTAGGCGCGTGCAGGTCACATCCGGCTGCCTACACGGCAGCCGCAGTCGGTCTCGTTGTGGCGCTGGGCACGGGATCCCCGGCGTATGCGGACGAAACCACAGGTGGTGACCAGTCGACCACTCAACCCAACACGGGTTCCGGTCAGTCCGACACTGACTCCGGCGCTGAATCCGGCAGCGGCTCCATCGGCGCCCACATCCGCATCAACCAGAGCACCCCCGCCTCCAGCGGCTCCACGGCAACCGCCACCTCCTCGGACGCCAACTGGAAACCCCCGGTGTGCTGGTACGAACCGATGTACACGCCGGAGGAGTACGAGAAGTTCATCAAGTCCGCGTACGGAGGGGCGGGAGAGCCTGCTGCGAGTTACGCCAGGAAGCGGGACAAAGAGAACTATCACAAGGGTGACAAGGGCCTGTGGTGGCAGGTGCAGTTCCGGGATCTCACCTACGACGAGGCCTGCCCCGTAACACCGGAGAACTGGGAGATCTGGGTCCCTCCTGCTGACCCGCAGCCGGACCCCAACAAGGTGACTCCCGAGATTCTCTCCGACCTGGCCTTTAACTCAACCAAGTTGCCCGCCCCGCCGGTGGAGTTGCAGCCGCGTGCGGACCGGCTGCTCGTGAACCTCGGTACGCGGGTGGCGTTCAAGGGCGATCTCGACCGCGTGTGGACGACCGCGAGCCTCGACTACAAGGGTGTTCAGCTGGCCGCGACCACCGTCGCCACCCCTGTTGCGCTCAAGGTCGACGCCGGTACCGCCGACGCCGATCCGCAGAGCTGCATTTACGACCTGGTCAAGGGTAAGGACGGCTACACCGCCGACAGCGAGGGCGCCGGCTGCAACGTCACGTACCTCCGCGCGTCCGGCAGCGGCACCTACCCCTTCAAGGCGTCCATCACCTGGAAGGTGACCTGGACCGACTCCGCCGACCCGGACGGTCCGCCGCGAGAGCCTGGGCTCCCGGACGGGCTGTCGACATTCGAGCAGGACGTGACGGTCAAGGAGGCCCAAGCCGTGAACCGCTAGGTGCACAGGCACTGGACCGTAGGAGGTACTACACCGAGCAGACTGTTTGGGATGGATGCTCGGTACAGCACCCTGGTGCGAAAAGGCAGCCGCGTTACGGCTTCCGGCTTCGCCGGGCCTCCGAGCTGCGTCGGGTTGGGGTTGCCCGTGCCGGTCCAGGTGATTTCCCAGGTGACGGTGGCCTGGAGTTTGGTTTGAGCAGACGTGATCGTAGGGGAGGGCCGGGCCGTGGACGGCGCGCGTGGTGAAGAACGTGCCTGAGGGTGTTCTTCGGGTTGGGCGAAGTGATCAAGGAGTCTGGTGGCGAACCGACTTGGTGCGGTGGTCGGTGTTCAGTCTCCTGTGCGCCGGCGGGTCGCTGGGCCTCGCATGGCTCAGCCCTGTCGTGCCGCTGTGGAGTCCGGCTCGTGGGGTGGCCCTGCTTCTTGCCTGGCTCGTGCTACCGCTGGCGTCCGTTCTCGTGCCGGTGCTGATGATGCGCAGGATTCCGCTCAAGCAGCGGAAACTGGCCTGGCAGCTCGTCGTTCCCGTCATCGCGGGGATCGCACTGGGCGTATTCGGCAACGCGGCCGGTGATCAGGTTGCCTTGGCGGAGCGGGGCGAGTGGGCCGACACCGTGGTCGTGCGCAAGGACAACGCCAGCACCAACCACTGTGACCTACGGATGGTCGGCGGGCGCGAGCTCTCTCGCTCGCTCTCGGAGGGCCAAGGGTGCAGGGACTGGGTGGAGGCGGGTGACAAGCTGCGTGTGCGGTACGACCCCGCAGGCGTCGCCAGCCCGACCACCGACATGGAGCGCAGCTCGAACGCCGGTTTCCTCGCGACCGTCTTCGGTCTCGCAGTCGTGATGGGCACCTGGGGCGGTGTGCGGCAGAGCCGGTGGGACAGGGAGTACGCCTCGGCGTGAGCGTACGTGCTCAGTACAGAGCTTCCTTCCGTACTTCGATCCGCCTCCACTCCACCCACCGCCCCAGCCGCTCCCCACGACCCGCCAGTACCAACAGGACGAACGGTGCCGGAAGGCCGACCAGGGCGACCGCCCAGGCCGGCAGGAGCCAGCCCAGTTGGGATACGCACAGGCAGCAGGCCAGCAGGCTCGCTGACGTGCGGGCGAACGACCTCGCGCTGTCGGTCATCGTGCGGCGGCTGTCGGTGGAGCGGGGGAGGAGCGCGCCGAGGAGGGTGCCGAGGGCCGCGCCCGCCAGGAGGCCCCAGAGTGCGCCGCCCGGCAGGCATGGCCGGGAAGCCGTCGTGGGGGAAGTCGAAGGAGCGGCCGAACACCAGGCCCGTGACCACGCCGATGAAGGAGGCGCACAGCACGGTGACCGCTGTGAGCTGGTCTCGGATCTGCGCGGCGAGGGAGCCCTCGTCGTCGCTTCGTACCTCACGGAACACACCGCCCGAGCCCACCACGAACAACGGCGTGCAGACCGCCATCAGGATCGCCGCGCCGAACAGACCGCCGTTCTTGCCCGGAGCGTCCGCGGCAGGGAAGAAGCCCTGCACCAGCCACGCCACTGCCGCCATGAGCACGACGTACAGCCAGTAGCCGGCGATCAGTGCCCAGCCCACGCCGACGCGGGCGCGCCGTGCCAGTGCCAGCGGGGTCTGGAGCAAGCCGGCGACGGGCAGGGCGACCAGGGCCCACGCGAAGACGAAGGCTTCGGAGCCGCGATCTTCGGCCTGGACCTTCTCGAAGAGTGCCGGGGTCGGGGAGAGGCCGAGTCGTTCCGGAGCCGTCGTCAGCAGCAACGTCAGGGCCACAGAGGCGACTCCAGCCGTCGTGCCGGCGGCGATGCGTGCGATGCGTGAGGTTCCGGCTCGCGGAGTCGGTGCCTTGCTCGCCGTTCCGCCCGTAGCCGCGGTCATCCGGTGCCTCTCCCGTGAGCTCTGTGCAGCCTGTGAAACTCGTTGTTATGGCCATGCGGCCGAAGTTGCGAAACTACACTCGCGCCCCATGCGTAACTCCCGCAGCACCAAGACGTCCGCTTCACCCGGTGAGTTCTACTCAAGCGCGTGGAGAAGACGGCCCGCGGGAGCCTATGCGTGGTCAGAGCCCGGGGGCGGTGACGCACCCTGACCCCCGCCAAGGCCAAAGCCAAATCCAAGGCCCGCGCCCGTCACAAACAATCCCGCGACCCCCGAGCCCACTGGCTCCTCCTCGCCCTCACCCTCCCCGTCGTCTTCGCCTTCCTGATCTTCGAGGGCTGGACCCAGCACGAGGTCGATGCCGCGAAGACGCGGACGCCCTGTGCCTCGCCCGTGCCCGATGCCGTGGCGCGGGGCGGGCCCGTGATCGGGATCAACCGGGACGGGATACGGACCGGGGCCATGCCCGCCCGGACCGTGGCGCTCACCTTCGACGGTGGGCCGGACCCCGTGTGGACGCCGCGGCTGCTGGAGCTGCTGAAGGCCAACCGGGCGCGTGCCACCTTCTTCGTGCACGGGGCCCAGGCCGCCCGGCATCCCGAGCTCGTCCGGCGGATCCGGGCCGAGGGGCATGAGATCGGGTCCAACACGTACACCGGGGCCGTGCTGGGGGAGTCGTCCGCGCCCCGTTTCGAGGCCGAACTCGAGTTGACCCAGAGTGCGTTGGCCGGGAGCACCGGGCAGCGGACCAACCTGTTGCGGATGCCGCGGACGACGACCCCCGACACGCTGTGCGGGCGGGAGTGGGACGCGGCGCGGCGGGCCACCGGGTACGGGTACGTGCTCGTCGCCGCCGACAAGGGCGCGCGGAAGCCGGCGCAGGGGATCGTCCGGCAGTTGAGCCAGACGGAGAGTGCCTATGCGGAGGCGCGCAGGCTGCTGAAGAACCGGACGGTCGACCGGTTCACCACCGTGTCCGACGGGCTCGGGCTCGTTCCGTACAAGTCCGCCTCCTTCGTCGAGCGGTGGTTGGGGGAGGCGCTGATCTGGACCACGCGGATCGGGCAGGTCTTCTCCACCGCCATGATCTGGATCCTCGGTGTCGCCGGTGGGCTCGGCATACTGCGGCTGTTGCTGCTCGCCCTGTTCGCGCGGGCGCATGTGCGCAGGCTGGAGCGGTTCCGAACCGGGGCGCCCTGGATGCGCGACGCGTCCGGGCCGGTGACCGTGCTCGTCCCGGCGTACAACGAGGAGGCCGGGATCGGGTCGACCCTGCGGTCGCTGCTCGACTCCAGCCACCGGGAGCTGCAGATCGTCGTGATCGACGACGGGTCGAGCGACCGGACCGCCGATATCGCCGAGAACATGGGTGACGCGAGGGTGGAGGTGGTGCGGCAGCCCAACTCCGGCAAGGCCGCCGCCCTCAACACCGGGCTCGCGCACGCCCGGTACGACATCGTCGTGATGGTCGACGCCGACACCGTCTTCGAACCCGACGCCATCGAGCGGATCGTCCAGCCGCTGGCGCATCCGGCCGTGGGCGCCGTCAGCGGCAACACCAAGGTCGGCAACCGGCGCACCCTGCTGGGCAGGTGGCAGCACCTCGAGTACGTCTTCGGCTTCAACCTCGACCGGCGCATGTTCGAGGTGCTGGAGTGCATGCCGACCGTCCCGGGTGCCATCGGGGCGTTCCGCCGGGACGCGGTGATCGGCGTCGGCGGGGTCAGCGAGGACACCCTCGCCGAGGACACCGACCTGACGATGGCCCTGTGGCGGGCGGGCTGGCGGGTGCTGTACGAGGAGTCCGCCGTCGCCTGGACCGAAGTGCCCACCAGCGTGCGGCAGTTGTGGCGTCAGCGGTACCGGTGGTGCTACGGCACGCTCCAGGCGATGTGGAAGCATCGCGGGGCGGTCTTCGGCAGGGGGCCCGCCGGGCGGTTCGGGCGGCGCGGGCTGACCTACCTCGCGCTCTTCCAGGTCGCCTTGCCACTGCTCGCGCCCGTCATCGACGTCTACGCCCTGTACGGCGTGCTGTTCCGCGACCCGGTGGAGTCGGCCGCGGTGTGGTTCGCCTTCTTCGGTGTGCAGATCGTCTGCTCCGGCTACGCGCTCAGACTCGACGGCGAGCCGGTGCGTGCCCTGTGGTCGATGCCGTTCCAGATCGTCGTCTACCGGCAGTTGATGTATCTCGTCGTCATCCAGTCGCTGGTCGCGCTGCTGGTCGGCAGTCGGCTCAGGTGGCAGCGGATGCAGCGCTCGGGCACGGCCGCTGAACAGATCGGTGGGCCCGTTCCGTATAAGAGCGTGCCGATGCCCTGACACCCACAGCACCTTCGAGGGGCCGATGAGCGACTGGACCGACCATCCGGGAGACCACCGGGCGGGGCGGGACCCGAGAAGGGTCCCGCCCTCGTCCCCGATGGTGCCCCCGCCGTCGACCCGTACCGCCCCGCTGCCCGGCATGTCCTCGTCGGCCGCGCCCGGCCGCTACGACATCGGCGTCCAGGAACCTGGCAGAAGAGAGGACGGCGGAAACCCGGGCAGCAGAAACCCGGGTGGCAGAAACCCCGGCGGCAGAAACTCCGGCAGCGGAAGCCGCGGCAGCAGGTCCCCGCGGCGCCGGGCCGGAAGCGGCCGCCGGTTCGTGCGTACGGCGGCCGTGCTGTCGACCGTCCTGGTGCTCGCCGGCGCCGGTACGTACGTCTGGGCCGACACCCGGCTCAACCAGCAGGTCGACCTCGGCACCCTCAGCGGCCGGGTGCCGCCCGGCGAGGGCACCAACTACCTGGTCGTGGGCTCCGACAGCCGCGACGGCCTGTCGGAGAAGGACAAGAAGGACCTCAACACCGGCTCGACCGGCGGCCGCCGTACCGACTCGGTGATCCTGCTGCACACCGGGGCGAACGGCACCACGATGCTCAGCCTGCCGCGCGACTCCTGGGTGACCCTCCCGCCCTACGTCGATCCCGGCACCGGCAGGAGCTACCGGGCCACGCCGGACAAACTGAACGCCGCGTTCTCGCTGGGCGGCCCTGATCTGCTCGTGCAGACCGTGGAACGCAACACCGGCGTGCACATCGACCACTACGCGGAGATCGGCTTCGCCGGCTTCGTAGGGGTGGTGGACGCGGTCGGCGGTGTGGACATGTGCCTGGACAAGGCCGTACGGGACAAGGACTCCGGAGCCGACCTGCCCGCGGGCTGCCAGACCCTCGACGGCTCCGAGGCGCTGGCCTTCGTACGGCAGCGCAAGCAGGAGGCCCAGGGCGACCTGGGGCGTACCCGCAACCAGCAGAAGTTCCTCGCCGCCCTGGCCGACAAGGCGGCCACCCCGTCCACCCTCGCCGACCCGTCCAAGTCCTTCCCGACCCTGAGCGCCGGCCTCGACACGCTCATCGTGGACCAGGGCACGGAACTGCCCGACCTCATGAAACTGTTCGAGGCCCTGAAGAAGGCCACGGCCGGCGGCGGCAGACAGCTCAACGTCCCCGTGGCCGATCCCGACCTGCGGACCTCCAAGGGCAGCGCGGTGAAGTGGGACGACCGACGGGCCAGAGCCCTGTTCGCGGCGATACGGGAGGACCGCCCGCCCGGTACGCAAGCGGGCGGCTAGATGAACGGCGTCCCCGGCTCGAGCCCCGCCAGCACCCTGCCGTACAGCTCCAGGTTCGTCGCCGGATGGACGAACGCGTGCAGGTTCAGCGCCCGCAGATCGCGCACGGCCCGCTGGATCGGCACCTCCTCGTGGAGGGAGGAGGCACCCGAGGCCGAGCCCAGCAGGTCGGCGGCCTCCAGGCAGAGCCGCGCCACATAGCCGCTGCGCGCCCGGACCCCGGCCCGTTCCTCGGTCGTGTACGGCTCCCCGCTCGCCGCCCGCGTCTGCAGCAGCGTGACGATCTCGTCGGTCAGATGCTCGGCGCAGGAGAGCTTCAACGCCGCCTCGGCCGTCTGCAGATGCGTGACGGGCGCCTCGTTCTGCCGCTCGTAGAAGGTGTACGTGATGCCCCGCCGGTGGATCCGCTCGCGGAACTCAGCGAGTGCCGAGCGGGCGAGGCCGAGGGCGTTCGGGGTCGCCCAGGCGCAGAACATCAGCAGCACCGGCACTCGGTAGAACGGGTCGTCGGCGTTGGCCTTCGACGGGAACTCACCGCCGAGCAGCGGGGCGACCGGCAGCACGCGGTGAGCGGGTACGACGACATCGCGCGCCACGACACTGTTGCTCCCGCTGCCCGCGAGACCCGACACCCGCCAGTCGTCCAGGATCTCCAGCTCGGCCACGGGCACGGCGGTCCACACCGACTCGGGCCGCCCCTCGACCCGGGCGGTCAGCAGATGCCAGTCCGCGTCCCGGCAGCCGGTGGCGAAGGGCGAGGTCCCGTTGACGACATAGCCGCCGTCGCCCGTCGGGACCGCTGTCGCGCTCGGGACCAGGCTGCCGCCGACGCGCACGTCGGGGCCGGTGAAGATCTCGTCCTGCGCCTCGTCCGGGAAGAGCGCGGCGACGTACGCGCAACCGGCCTGGATCAGCGTCATGAAACCGGCCGAACCGCACGCGGCGGACAGCTCCGCCAGCGCGTCGACCTGGGTCCGCAGGCTGCTCTGGTAGCCGCCGTACCGCCGGGGCACGTTCATCCGCTGGATCCCGGTCCCGGTCAGGGCCTCCACGACCTCCCGCGTCACCCGCCGCTCCCGCTCGGTCCGCAGGGCGTGCCCGCGGATGAGGGGCCCGAGCTCGCGGACGCGCTCGACCAGGCCGGTGTCGGTGGGAGGTACAGGCAGAACGGTGTCTCGCGTGCCCGAAGTCATGGCTGCACCGTGGCCTCCCCCGGGCCCGGTGTCAACGGGCCCTGGTCCTCCGGGAGTTGATCCCGGCCAGCGGCGCCGTCAGCGAGCCGTACCCCGTCGCGGCCCACACGCTCCGCTCGGCCGGGAGCTCGAAGTAGGGGACGGTACGGCCGTCCTCGTCCGTGTCGGTGAGCACCTCGGGGGCGCGGCGGCCCCGCAGGGCGTCCGCGCACTCCTGGCACACCGCCACGTCCAGCCGGTCCCGGCGGCCGAGCGGACGCCAGCCGGTGCGGAGGGCGGCGCGGCCGTGCAGGGGGTGGAAGAAGCAGCGGGGGAGGGCCCCGTCCGTGCCGGTCAGGGCGTCACGGCCCTCCTGGACCAGGGCCAGGACGCCCGCCAGGTCCGGCAGGCCCCGGGCCCCGTCGAGGACCGTGCCGGCGGCGGCGTACGCGTCGAGGGCGTGCTGGAGACCCGGCGTCGTGGAGAGGTCGGCGGTCTGGGTGGCCTCGCCGAGCGCCAGGACCTCCGCCTCCGCCCGGCGCCGCAGCTCCGCCTCGTCGGCCGCGCGGGCCGTCGCGAACACCAGCTGCGGCACGGCCGGGGCCGTCTTGCGGGAACGGATCCCGCCCCGGGCCGCGAGGGCGGCCGCCAGGGCCAGGACGGGTACGCCGATGAGCAGCCACCATGCGGAGCCGCCCGAGTGCGACGCGGCCGAGGTCGCCGCCGAATCGTCCGGCGTCGCGGAGGGCGCCGCCGAGCCGTCCAGGTCCTTGATCGCCTCCTCGTACCGCTCTGTGCCCCTGCCCTCCGCGACCAGCTCCACGGCCTTGCCGGTCAGGTCGGCGAGTCCCGCGTCCCGCGTCTCGTCCAGGAAGCCGGCGGCGGCCACGGCGTCCCGGGTCTGGTGGGTGTCGGCGGGCCACTCGTAGCCGTCCAGGGAGTCCGCGAAGTCACCGTCCGTCGTGATGAGGACGAGCTCGCGCTGATCCGGGAGCCGGTCACGAACCGTCCCCGCCAGGACATCGGAGTCGCCGTCGAAGGCGTCGCCCTTGGTGAGGGGCCTGAGCACGATCTTGATCGGCAGGCCCGTGCCCCGGATCTGCCGCTCCAACTGCCGCTGCCGGGACGGCGGTACGGCATCGGCGTAGGCCTCGTCGACGTAGACGGGAGACGTGCGCAACGCGTTGGCGATGCGCTGCCCGGCGCTCGGCCCGGCGCTGTCCGCCGCCCATGCGGCACCGGGGCTCGCTGTGGTGGTCAGCGCCGCCAGCAGCAGCGCCGTGAGGACGGTGGTCACGCGCCTGACGTCAGTGGACACCTGCGGTCTCCCTCACCTTGTCGATCAGCCGGGCGATTCCATGGGGTACGGCGGTCAGCGGGCCGTCGGTCGCGTCGTAGTAGGGCACGCGGCTGTTGCCGAGGGAGGGGTCGGGCAGCCTCAGCAACCTGCCCGGGATGCCGCCCGGTTCGGCGATGGCCGTGTCGCGGCAGGGCTCGCAGACCGGGAGCAGCCGTCTGGCGACCCCCTCCGTGGTGACCCGGACGTGGTGACGGCTGACGGCGGGCCCGTGCAGGGGGTTGACGCCGCAGCACAGGTCGTGGCGCAGGTCGTCTGCGTCGTCTGCGTCCTCGGCGAGTGCGGCACGGCCCGCCCGCGCGAGCACGATGACGGCGACCAGGGTCGCGGGAGCCGTGCCCGCTGCCCGGGCGCGGTCGGGGTCGCCGTCGACCAGGAGCATCGCCGCGTCGAGGTGGTCCCAGGCGCGGGTGCGGTCGTCCGGGTCCGTGAACTCACTGATGAGTGTGGTCAGTTCGGTGTACGCGGTGCGTCGGAGGTAGGAGGCCGACGGCTCGGTCGGGGCGGTGAAGGGAAGGACGTCAGTGGGCTCGGGCGCGGGATCGCGGCGCCGCAGACGGCCGACGCTCCACATCACGCCCGCCACGACACCGGACAGTAGAAGTGCCGCGAAGGCGCCCACGAACAGGCCCGGCCAGAAGTCGGTGGCGAACAGGGGCGGAAGGGCGTACTCCTCGTCGGCCTTCGGGGCGGCGGCTGGCGTGGATTCGAATCCCGGACGGTCCGTGCGCGGGGCCTTGTCGAGGAAGGTCATGAGCGTGTCGAGGCGCTCGCCGAGGAGGTGGTCGTCGGCCTCGTCCGCCTTGCTATCGCCGAGCGTGACGGCGTCCGGCAGGTCGAAGGACAGGCTGTCGGAGGCGATGCGCAGGCCGTAGTTGTAGACGTCGATCGTGCCGTCGTCCGGGTCGGCCACGACGTACAGCCCGTCCCGGCGCGACTCGGCGTGCACGGCGGCGGCGAACAGCCACGAGTCGCCGGCCGACTCGCTCGCGGGTGTCTGCGGCACGAGGGCGACGTACACCGGGCCGCCGCCGTCGGAACGCCGGAAGTCCCGGATCCGGTCGTGCAGCCGGTCCAGTTGGCGAGAGTCGAGGACCCTCGGGCTCTCCGGGTCCGCGTAGACGGGGTCCTTCTTCAGGCCCGCCGCGACGCGGTCGACCCGGGCGGACAGGTCGGCGGGGGTGGGCGGCTCCGCCGCGCTCGACCTGGTCTGGTCGAAGACGACGGGCGCGGTGAGGGCGAGGGCAGCGGCGGTGGCGACGGCCGCGCCGGGGACGACCCAGCGGGGGACGCGCCGGCCGGCCCCGGAGCGACGGCGGCGGCGGCCCGCGTACCCGGCCACCAGGAGGATCAGCAGAGGCACGCCGGTAAGCAGGATGCCTGTGACGAACGACTGGTTGCGTCGGTCGGACGGGCCGATGTACATCTCGGCGGGCTCGTCGTCCCGGTACGTCTCACGCGCCGCCTCGGCCCGTGCCCTGGCCTTCTCGTCACCTTGGGCGACGACGTCGACGAAACGCTCGAAGCTGCGCAACGGGCCCGCGTCGTAGGGCAGTTCATACATGGCCACGGTCGAGGCGGCGTCGGCCGGCACGCGCACGCCGTAGGCCGTGGCCTCCGCGACCGCGCTGTCGTCGACCAGGACGTACAACCCGTCCCGGTTGAGCCGGTCGTGCACCGCGCCGAGCAACTGCCTGCCGTCCGTGCCGCTCTGCGTGGGCAGGACCAGGACGTAGGTCGGGACGCCGGTCTTCTTCGCGAGCCTGGCGAAGTCGGGGGCGGTGGAGCGGGGGATCTCGCGGGGGAGCTGGTCGGTGACGTGGACCGGGTTCTCGCGCAGGCGGTCGGCGAGGTAGGCGGCCTGGGTGACGGGCGTGGCCTCCGCCGCTCGGGCCGGGGTGGCGGTTGCGAAGAAAGCCGTTACGGCGCAGAGGGCGAGCAGCAGCCGGAGGACACGGAGCCGGTCGCTGCTCCACGCCGGTATACGTACTGCGTATGCCCTGTTTGTCGCGACTGCTCTCACCGGTGTGCTCCCCCGCGTTCCGATCGCTGTCCGGGCGGCACTCTACTCGGGGCTTCGCGAGTGCTACAGGTCGCCGGGTTGCGGCTCGGCGGGCCCCGGCGGCGTACCGGTAGCGGAACCGCCTGCTTCAGCCCAGCTTCGCGTTCTGGGCCTTCACCACCGTCGCCGGGAGCTTCGCGTCGCCCGGCCTCTCCTGGACCATGGCCATGCCGTCGACGGAGAAGTAGACGGCGATGACGTCGCCGCTGCGGACGGCCTGGGCGTGCATGGTGTGGGTGATGCCCTTGATGGTCGTCGTGGAGCGGAAGGCCAGTGACTCGTCACCGCCCTCGGCCACCGGCTTCTCGGAAGTGACGGAGTCGTACGGGGCCGTGCCCTTCGCCTTCGCCGTGAAGCCACCGCCGCACGAGTCGACGCCCTTGGCCAGTCCGGCGAAGGCGGACTCGGCCTTGCCGGGCGCGTACGTCGTGAGCGTGATGTACGTGAACTGGCTGTTCTGCGGGACGGAGTGGGTCAGATCGCCCTGCGCCTCGCCGAGGGGCAGCTGGTTCATCGCGTAGGCCAGCGGGGCGCAGGCCGGCTTGTCCACCGTGACGTCGTCCGGGGACTGGGCGAAGGCGTACTCGTCGTCCTCCGCGGACTTGGGCTTCACATCGAGCCCCGGCACGTCCGCCTTCGTGATCATGAGCTTCGCCAGCCGCTCGGCCGGGGTCACCTGCTTCGCGCGGGACGCGGTGGGCCTCGGCTCACCGGTCGCTGCGTCCGAGTCGGCGTCCCCGCCGCACGCGGTGAGCGTGGCGAGGGAGAGCAGGGACAGGGTGGAGGCGGCGAGCGCGGCCCGCTTCATGGGGGACTCCTCGTTGGGGGGCAGACCGAAGATCATGGCACGGCGAAATCCCGGCTCACGTGAGTGAATCGTGTGGGCCTCATGGCCGAGGCGTGACGAAAGAGCCGGTGGCCGAGAGTCCGTCGGTCCGGGACGGATTCGCTGCCGCACAGGGAACCGTGCAGGGAACGGCGTGTCGGTGTGCCGCCATCAACGGGTTTGTCCAGGCCGGAAGTTGCAGATGGATAACGGTGCGCGCCGTGAGGTTCAGGACGTAGGACGCGCCTTGAGGGGCTTATGTGCGGCTGATACGGTGCGATGGCTTGACACTCACCCCCAGTGCTGGCTATTCGCCCAGGTCGGGCGGGTGCGTCCGGCCCGTTCCGCAGTTTCCGTGCGGGGCAGGCGCGGGTGAAGTGTCCAATTTTGAAGGCAAATTGACAGACATCATCTTGGGTGTACGGGGAGCGGTTGCGTGAAGATCCAAGAGCGTACGGGGGCGGGCGCAGGTCGTTCCGCCTCTCCGGCTCAGCCGTCGGTCGGCGACCGGCTTCCCGCCCCACCTCGCGAGCGCAAACCGGCACTGGCCGCGCTCGCGGTGCTGCTCATCCTGGTGGGTGCGCTGGGCGTGACGATGCTCGTGCTGCAGGTCGGTAACCGGGTCGAGGTCGTCAAGGTGACGAAGGAGATCCAGGCCGGCGAGTCCGTCGGCGACAACGTCACCTCGGTGATGGTCGCCGCCGACGACAGCATCAACTACGTCACGTGGGAGCAGCTGAACTCCCTCAAGCGCCTCAAGGCCAAGACCACGATCTACCCCAACACGGTCGTGATGGGCCAGATGTTCAGTGAGAAGGCCAGCCTCCCCGCGGGCAAGGCCTCCGTCGGCCTCGCCCTCAAGGAGGGCCAGTACCCGTCCGACATCAAGGCCGGTGACATCGTCGCCGCCTACCGCGTCAGCACCAGCGGCGCCCCCTCGAACAGCACCGACGAAAGCACCGGCTCGGGCGGCACCTCGTCCTCCGGCGGCGCCATCGTCGACGACGCGCGGGTGAACAACGTCGCCGAGGACGATGACGCGACCGTGAGCACCGGCAACCTCTCGCTCACCGTCCTCGTCGACGAGGCCGACGCGGCCGCGCTCGCCTCCGCGGCGGCCGCGAACCAGGTCGCCATCGTGCACGTCCCCGGCAACTAGAAGGCGGCACCCACCCCATGGCGCTCATCGCTCTCGCCGCCGACAAGGGTTCCCCCGGCGTCACCACCGCGGCCGTCGCTCTCTCGGCGGTCTGGCCGCGGCGTGTCCTGCTCGCCGAGGCGGACCCGGCGGGCGGTGACCTCGTCTACCGCAGTGCCGCCGCACACGGCGGACCGCTCAACCCCAACACCGGCATGCTGTCCATCGCCGCCACCGCGCGCCGCGGACTCGTGCCGGACCAGCTCTGGGACCACGTCCAGCCGTTGAGCGGCGGCCTCGAGGTGCTCGTCGGGCTCGGCATCGCCGAGCAGGCGGCCGGCCTCGCGGGGCTCTGGCCCACCCTCGGGCACGCCTTCGCCTCCCTCGCCGACTCCCCGCACGCCGCCGCCGACGTCATCGCCGACTGCGGACGCGTCAGCGGGGACACCCCTGCCGTCGAACTGTTCCCGCACGCCGCGCTCGTGCTGCTCATCTCGCGCACCGAGCCGGAGGCCATCGCCCGGGTCCGTGACCGCGCCGCAGCCCTCGCCGGCAAGCTGCACGGCGGATCGCGCGGCGCCGCGAGCCTCGGCACCCCGATGATCGGCGTCGTCCTGATCGCCGACACGGGCACGGCGGGCAAGCTCGCCTCACAGGTCAACGACATGCTCGTGCACGCCCAGACCGGCGCCCGTGTGGTCGGCACCATCGCCGACGACCCGGCCGGCGCCGACCAGCTGGCCGGCCGCAGGCGCGGCCGCCTCGACAAGTCACTGCTGATCCGCTCCGCCCGCAAGGTCGCGGCCGACATCTACCAGCAGTACGGCGCCGCCTGGGCCGCCTCGGCCCAGGCGAACCAGGCCCACCAGTCCCAGCACAACCACCCGGGCCAGATGCAGGGCCACGCGGGGGCCGGCGCATGACCGCTGTCGACCACCAGTTGGTCAAGCGGTTCCGCCAGGACGCCGGCGACCGTATCGCCGAGCAGCGCCGACAGGACCAGGTCAACAACGTCACTCCGATGTCCACGGAGGACGAGCGGCAGTACGCGCGTGCCGTCATAGCCCAGATCCTGGAGGAGTACGCCCGCGCCGAGATCAACGCGGGCCGTACGCCGCTGGACGCCGAGACCGAGGAACAGTACGCGTCCGCCGTGCACGCCGCCCTGTTCGGCGTCGGCCGGCTCCAGCCGCTGCTGGACAACCCCGAGGTCGAGAACATCGACATCAACGGCTTCGACCAGGTGTTCGTCGGGTACGCCGACGGCCGTGAGGTGAAGGCCGACCCCGTCGCCGAGACCGACGAGGAGCTCATCGAGCTCATCCAGGTGCTGGGCGCGTACTCGGGTCTGTCCTCCCGCCCCTTCGACTCGGCCAACCCCCAGCTCGACCTCCGGCTCCCCGACGGCTCGCGTCTGTCGGCCGTCATGGACGTCACCCGGCGCCCCGCCCTGTCCATCCGCCGCGCGCGCATGGGCAAGGTGTTCATCTCCGACCTCGTCGGCAACGGCACGGTGACGCCCGAGGTCGCCCACTTCATGGCCTGCGCGGTCCGCGCCCGCAAGAACATCATGATCGCGGGCGCCACCAACGCCGGCAAGACGACGCTCCTCCGGGCCCTCGCCAACGAGATCCCCCCGCACGAGCGCCTCATCACCGTCGAGCGGGCCCTGGAGCTCGGCCTCGACACCTTCGCCGACCTGCACCCCAACGTCGTCGCCTTCGAGGAACGCCTGCCCAACTCCGAGGGCCAGGGCATGATCTCGATGGCGGAGCTGGTGCGACGGTCCCTGCGTATGAACCCCTCCCGGGTCATCGTCGGTGAGGTCCTCGGCGACGAGATCGTCACGATGCTCAACGCGATGTCGCAGGGCAACGACGGCTCGCTGTCCACGATCCACGCCAACAGCTCCCACGAGGTCTTCAACCGTATTTCCACCTACGCGTTGCAGGCCTCCGAGCGGCTGCCCATCGAGGCCAGCCAGATGCTGATCGCGGGCGCGGTGAACTTCGTCGTCTTCATCCAGCGGCGCAACAACTACGGCAACGGCGGCCGTCTCCAGCGCATGGTCACCTCCGTCCGCGAGGTCAACGGCGTCGACGGACGCGTCCTGTCCAGCGAGGTGTTCGCGGAGGCTCCCGACGGCCGCGTCGTACCGCACGCCCCCATAGCCTGCGTGGAGGAACTGATGGCACACGGCTACCGGCCGACCGGGACCTGGGGGTGACGGGCGTGAACACGACTCTCGCGGCACTCGGCTCGCTCGGCTCCATGGGCGGCCTGTTCTCCACCACCGTCCTGTACTCGATAGGCAGTGGCATCGCCGTCGGCGGCGGCATCGCGCTCTTCCTCGTCGCCGTACGCGGCCTGCCCGTCAAGCCCGACCACGAGAAGCAGAAGGCCGCCGAGCGGGCGAGCGAGCTGATCCGCTTCGCCGGCCGGCGCGGCTCGCTCGCCGCCATCGTCGGCCTCGTCGTCCTCCTCCTCACCCGCTGGGCGGTCGCGGGCATCGCGGCCGGCGTCCTCGTCTTCTTCTGGGACCGCCTGTTCGGCGGCGCCGGCGAGGAACGGGCCGCCATGCGCCGCGTGGAGGCCCTGGCCTCCTGGACGGAGTCACTGCGCGACACCATCGCCGGCGCGGTGGGCCTCGAGCAGGCCATCCCCGCCTCCGCCCGCGCCGCGGCCCCGGTCCTGCGACCCCACCTCGACGCCCTCGTCGACCGCCTGCGCTCCCGCACCCCGCTGCCCGAGGCGCTCCAGCAGCTCGCCGACGAGATCGACGACGCCTCCGCCGACATCATCGTCGCGGCCCTGATCCTCAACGCCCGGCTGCGCGGCCCCGGTCTGCGTCAAGTGCTCGGCGCCCTCGCCAAGTCGGCCCGCGAAGAGGTCGACATGCGGCAGCGCGTGATGGCACAGCGATCGTCCACGCGGCGGTCGGTGCAGATCGTCGTAGCGGTCTCGATCTCCTTCGTCCTCGGCCTGTCGATCTTCAACCGTGAATTCGTGGAGCCGTACGGCACGCCCGCCGGCCAGCTCGTCCTGGCCTGCGTCTGCGGCCTGTTCGCGCTCGGCTTCTGGTGGCTGCGCAAGCTGTCCACCATCGAGACGCCCGAGCGCTTCCTGGTGCGGGACGAGGCAGCCGTCCAGTTCGTCCGTCCCAGGACGCAGTCGCAGCAGTCCCAGCAGCTGCCGCAGGAAGAGGGGGCACGCCGATGAACCTCACGATGCCGCTCGTCGTCGGCGCCGTCCTCGGCCTGGGCATCTACGCCCTCGTCCGCGCCCTCATGCCCGGCAAGCGGAGCGCGATCTCGCAGGTCGCGCGGATCGACGCGATGCGGGCGCGCGGCTCGGCGTACGAATCGGCGCGCCGCGAACGGGAGAAGGGGCGCCTCGGTGCGCTGCGGGCCGAAGTCGGCCTGCGGGTCTCCGAGTTCTACCTGCAGCAGGGCTGGGAGCAGCGCTCGCTGCGCGCGGACCTGGCGGTGCTCGAGCGCAGCTGGGAGAAGTTCCTGGCGACGAAGGTGCTGCTGGGTGTGGCGGGCCTGTTCTTCGGCCCGTTCCTGTTCGCCATCGTCTGGACCCTGGGCGTCGGCAAGAGCCCGATCATCCCGGTGTGGCTGGCGCTGCTGTTCGCGGTGGTCTTCTTCTTCCTGCCCGACCTCGAGGTACGGCGGGACGCGGCCGAGAAGCGGCGCGACCTGCGGCGCGTGATCGGCGCGTACCTCGACCTGGTGTCGATGAGCCTCGCCGGCGGACGCGGTCTGCCGGAGGCCCTGATGGCGGCGGCGGAGGTGTCGGACGGCTGGGCCAACCAGCGCATCCGCAACGCCCTGTCCGACGCCCGCATCACCGGCCTCAGCCAGTGGCAGGCGCTCGGCCAGCTCGGCGAGGAGATCGGCGTCGAGGAGCTCAAGGACCTCTCCGCCTCCCTGGCCCTGGTCGCGGACGACGGAGCGAAGGTCCGCGAGTCCCTCGCCTCCCGCGCCGAGACCATGCGGCACCGCGAACTCGCCGAGATCGAGGGCAGCGCGGGCGAGAAGTCCCAGTCGATGCTCGTCGCGCAGCTGCTGCTGTGCGCCGGGTTCCTGGTGTTCCTGATCTTTCCGGCGGCGATGCGGGTGTTCCAGGTGCAGTGAGCCGCGCATGAGCCTTGCAGTGAGCGACCTTCACAACTCCAGAACTTCCGTGAACCGATTTCGAAAGGACAAGACGTCATGAACGGACGTACCTTCCACACCGGCATCCCGGCCGTGGACTTCCTCGTCACCTTCCTCCAGGCCCGCACCGAGCGTGCCCGCTCCGGCGAGCTGGACCGCGGTGCCTCCGCGGTCGAGTGGGTCATCATCTCCGCGGTCGTCGTGGCGATCGTCGGTGTCGTGGCCGCCATCATCAACGCCGCGCTGAGCGAGGGCGCCAACAAGGTCGGCGACTGCATCAAGGGCGCGGACGCGGGCAAGACCTGCTGACCGCCTGATCGTCGCAGAGACAGTCGCAAGGACAGACGTGGGGACGACGGGGTCACGGGGATGCTGGCGGACGTGAGCAGACGGGTACGCCGCAGGGTGGAGGCCGCACGGAAGAGGGCGGCCGCCCGCGGTGACTCAGGCATGACCGCGATCGAGTTCGTGCTGCTCACTCCGGTGCTGTTCTTCATGATCTTCGCGACGGTGCAGTTCGCCCTGTACTTCTTCGCGGACCACGTGGCCCAGGCGGCGGCCCAGGCGGGAGCCCGCAAGGCGCGTGCCACGGCCGACGAACACCCGGGTGCCTGGCGGGGCGAGGCGCAGAACGTGGTGGACGCGTACATCCGCCAACTGGGCCCGCAACTGGTGCTGGGGCCGGACGTGACGATGCTCCAGCCGGACCAGAACACGGTGGGCGTGGAGATCGCGGCGCGGGTGCCGACGGTGTTCCCGGGCCTGGATCTGACGGTGCACGCGCAGTCGGCGGGCCCGGTGGAACGGTTCGTTCAGGAGGAGAACTGATGACCCTCTCTCCTCCCGCTGTCCCTTCGAAGGACGGCCGGTCCACGGATGACCGGGGCCTCTCCACGATCGAGGTCGTGATCCTCGCCCCGGTGATGATCCTGTTCATCCTCGTCCTGGTGGCCTTCGGCCAGCTCGTGGACGGCCGCGGAGCGCTCGACGGAGCGGCTCGGGACGCGGCCCGCGCGGGCTCGATCCAGAAGAACCACGCCACCGCCATGGCCGAGGCGAAGAAGGCCGCGGAGGCGAACCTGACGGACGTCTGCGCGGGCCCCGTGTCGGTCGTCCAGACGAGCGAGGGCTTCGAGCCCGACACCATCTTCACGGTCGAGGTGAGCTGCGAGGTGCGAGGCCTCGCCACGCTCGGCCTCGACGTCCCGACGACGCTGACGGCGAGCTTCAGCTCTCCGCTGGACCCGTTCCGGAGGTCGGCGTGAGCCACAACCGCCCGTATCCGCCGCTTTGGCGTTCCTGGTGGGCCGCCCGTCGCGCACATCTGGACGACCGCGGCTCGGGCGCCGGCGCGGTCATCATCTTCACGCTGGTCTTCCTCTCCCTCTCCGCGTTCGTGATCGACGGCGGCCTGTCCATCTCCAAGCGGGAACGGGCGGCCGACATCGCGGAACAGGCGGCCCGTTTCGCCGCCCAGGACATCGACCGCGAGGCCCTCTACGACGACGTGGGCGGCCCCGCCCCGATCAACTTCGGGAACTGCAACGCCCGTGTGAAGGCCTTCGCCCGCGAGATGGACATGACGGGCGCGGACATCGCGGCGACCCACTGCGTGGCGGCGACCGCCGAGCAGGTGGAGGTCGACGTGCAGCTCACCTACTCCCCGGTCTTCACGGGGATGTTCTACGGCGGCGACGTGGTCGTCCACGGGCAGGCGGTGGCACAGAACGAGGTCCAGTGAGGCCCTCTCGGCCTTGCTGAGCACCGATCCCCCCACTGGAGGTACACCCCCATGCGCACACGCACGAGCACGGCGGCCGCGACCGCCCTGACCGCGGCGGTGGCGCTGCTGCTGACGGGCTGCGGAGGCTCGGACACGGCGGACAAGAAGGACGACGACAAGATCGCGGGCGCGGACACCGGTGCGGGGTCGGCGAACCCGTCGGCATCGGCCCCGGCCGACGACATCGACCGGCCGGAGATCAAGCTGCCGGCGGATGTGAAGAACGTCTTCGAGGGCGGCACGACCGGTGACCCGGCCAAGGACGCCGTGCTCGCGGACAACGAGCGGATGATCAACTCGATCGACGAGGCCATCACCGTGGACGCCGCCAAGCACCCGGCGCTCAAGTTCTACAGCAAGGACGACGCCCTGCTCGCCGCCGCGACATACGTCCAGTCCTTCTACGACGCCGGAACGTCGTGGGCCGGCGAGACGCGCTACTACGACCGCGAAGTCACCCTGGACGGCAAGGCGTCCGCCACGATGACGTACTGCGGTGACGAGACGAAGTCCAACAGCAAGGACCGCAAGACCAAGAAGGTCAAGCAGGCGCCGGGATCCGCGGACGACTACGTGTCCTACAACGCGCGCATGAAGAAGAACGCGACGGGCGTCTGGCAGACCGTGAAGGTGACGTCCGAGCGAGGAGCGGAGAAGTGCCGACCGTGACGTGCATGCGTACGCGAGTGGGGGTCGCCACCGCGCTTGCCCTGCCGCTGGCCCTCCTACCGACGATGGCGCACGCCGGAAGCAAGACCGACCAGGGCGCCAGTCTGGGTGATGCGCAGGGCGGCAGGAAAGGCCAGAACATCACCGTCCGGACCAAGGTGCAGACGACGGTCGACGGCGCTCCGGGTTCCACGAAGTCCGGCTCCCTGTCCTCCACCGACAGCAACTGGACACCCCCGGCCTGCTGGTACGAGCCCGCGTTCTCGCCCAAGGAGATCCAGTCCACGGTGAAGACGTGGCGGAACTTCGACATCTCGTTCTTCTACGGGATCGGAGACTTCATCGGAGACTCCCTGGACGAGCGCTACAAGAACGGGCACCCGTACAAGAACTACAACCTGGACAAGCAGGGCGAGGGAATGTTCTGGGCGGCCGCGGTGAACCCCAACCGCAAGGACGAGCCCGAAGCCCTGTCCTGCGACAAGCCGCCCTTCTGGGTCGACGAGGGCGACCCCCCGAAGGAGCCCCTGGCCGTCTCCCCCCAGGTCCTCGCCGAATACGCCTACGACGAACTCCCCGTCCCCGACACCGAGATCAAGATGGCCCCGACGGGCAAGTCGACCGTCAACCTGCCCACCTGGATCTGGCTCGACAAGGCCAAGTTCAAGAAGCTCTCGGTGACGGCGAGCCTCCCCGGCACGGGCCTGTCGGCAACCACCACCGCCGAACCCGTCTCCCTGCACATCGAACCGGGCACGGCCGACGCCGAGACCTACCCCGCCTCCGGCGAATGCGCGATCAACGAGGACGGCAGCATCGGCGAACCGTATGCGAAGGGCAAGGCCGGTAGGACGCCGCCCTGCGGCGTGAGCTACCTGCGCTCCACGGGCGAGAACGAGTCCTACCCGCTGAGCGCCACGGTCACCTGGAAGATCAACTGGACGAGCACGAACGGCGGAGGCGGAGACCTCCCCGACGGCACATTCGGTACGACACAGGACGTGACGGTGCAGGAGATCCAGTCGGTGAACCGCTGATCCGGAACCTTCTGCGGATCTGCACACCGTTCACCGTGGGGTCGTAGGCATCCCGGGCGGGAACCGCGCTCGGCTCATTTCCCCCGCCGCGCAATACATTCCCGTATCGCAAGGTGGCGGAAGATGTGAAGAGGACGGGGTGCCCGGTGACCGAATGGTCACACTCATGAATTCGGCCCCCGAAATCCACCGCACCCCCATAACCACCGACTGGCCGGGCCTTCTCCCGACGTGCTTTGATCGGTCACGCTCGAGCACTTCGAATTATTGAACGAAGGGAACCACCCCTCCATGGCCTTCTCCCCGCAGATCGAGACCGCCCAGATGTCCGACGCCGAGCTGGACACCATCGCCGGCGGCCAGGCGGGCGCCGCCGCGGGTGCCGGTGCCGCAGCCGGTCTCTACGTCGAGACCTCGGCCGTCGGCGTCAACGCCGGTGTCGGTGGCGGCGTGGGCCTCGCCGTCTCGCCCCAGGGCCTCGCGGCGGACCTGCACCTCAACGCCGCGGTCGCTTCCTGACGCAGGCGCACGAAAGGCCCCGGATCTCCGGATCCGGGGCCTTTTCATGTCTCTCGGAAGCGGGTTACTTCCCCCGGCCATCCCCTTTACCGCCCTTACCGCCCCGCTTGTCCTCGGTCTTCATGGCCTCGTTCGCCTTCTTGGCGAGCTCGTCATCAAGCTTCTTGAACTCGCGAACAACGGCATCGGACATACTCGCCAGCGCGTCGAGCTGCTGCGTGATGTCCTCGCGCCCGTCTTCCCAGTTGGACTCGAAATCCCCGAGCGCGTCATTGACACTGCCGTCGCCGATGTCGTCCTTGTAGGACTCGAAGAGCTTCTTGGTGTGATTCAGACGGGTCTTGATGGAACGAAGCCGGCGCCCAAAGCCCTCCAGCTCGGTCAACGGGAGCGCGAGGTCGCTCTTGCCCTTGCCCATGTGGATTCCCCCAGCAGGTCAGACGACTCAGATGATACGGAACGTGCTCGTCACAGCGTCGAAGATGTCATGGAAAGCTTCGGCCAGGTCCAGCACGGGGCCGGCCCCGGAGATGAGTACGACCTGGTCGGTGGTTCCCGGGACGGGTACGTACGTCTGGGTCAGCACCATACGCAGCGTACGGCTGTCCCCTTCGGCGACGGGCACGTCCTCGACACCGTACGTGCGCGCGGCCGGGCCCACTTCCGGAATCTCGACGGTCGTGACTCTGCGCCAGGCGTCACCTTCACGGTGGGGCGTGATGGTGCGCAGACTCTCGGCAATGGCACGCGGGTCCGTGGACAGGACCACGCCCTGTTTGTTCCTCGCGCCGAGGACCGAGACCGTGACGGTGCAACCCGTAAGGCTCTTTCACCTGTTGTTCGATGGCGCGTCAGACTGTTCCCGTTCCGGAAGCCGTGTTGGCACGCGAGATCTTCGGACCGCTCGGCGCGGTCGTGGAGATCGGGGCCGTGTCGGCGACCGGTACGTGGAGCGTTGGCACGGCCTCTGTCGGCGAGTTGGTGCACCGTCGGCGTGGTGAGGTCGATCGGCTGCTCGAGCTCGTCCGAGGCGTCGGCGGTTTCTCTTCATCCACGATGGCTATCGCCGACGAACTGGGCTGTTTGCGCGAGCATGAGGTGACGGCACCTTCCTTGCTGCTGTGGTCGGGTGCGATCGAGGGGATTCCGTCCCGGCTCGACGAGCTCGAGCGACCGGATGTCGTTCGCCGCATGTGCCACATGGCCGCCGACCTGCAACTGACGTACTTCCTGCAGGCTCTGGTCACAGCTGCCGTCGCGGCTGAGACGGAAGTCCGGCAGGGAGCGGGCAGAATCACCGAGGCTCTGGCGATCGCGGCAGGCCTCGCGCCAGGACGGGGTCTTGTCGGCGTTGCCCCTGGTGTACGGGGTGCCGATGCTCAGGTGGAGGGCGACGGCAGGCACGGGTGCGAGGAGAGCGACGGTGAGTGAGTAGACCGTGAGGGGTCGGGAGACGTGTGAGGGACTCACTGTGCGCAACCACCCCTCTCCGAGTGGGCGGACACCGCCTGCCACACACCCTGGGCGTTCTTGCCCATGGAGATCACGTAGAGGACCTCGGGGTCCGTGCCCGCCGGGTTCCCCTTCACCTCGCCGGTCTTGCGGTTCCTCGTGGAGGCCTTGCTCTCGTCGGTGCAGTAGGAGAGGGACGCCGCTGCCTTGTCCTTGGCGAGGGTGACCTTGGGGTCGAACACGGGCAACTTGCCGATGACGGTGAGGTTCTTGTCCGTGTAGGTCCTGATCCACTGCCGGCTCTGCAGGAAGCCGTTCTTCGTGTCGTAGAAAGCACGGTCCTTGCTGTCGGGATCGTTCTCGATGATCGCCTCGTACCCCGCCCGGAGCTGTTCCTTGCCGTCGTTGAGCACCGCCTGTTCGACGGGGTCGCTGCTCGTCCAGTTCTCGAAGGTCAGCTGGAAGCTGCTGGGGAGCTTGATCACCGGGCGGTTGACGCCGGGTGCCGCGGACGAGGCCGAGGCCGACGGGCTGCTCGGCTGGCTGTCCGCCCTCTCGGTGTCGTCCGATGACGACTCGTCGCCCCCGCCACAGGCGGTCAGAAGCAGCGCCGCCGTCGTGGCGAATGCTGCGGCAGTGGTGGTCAGTGCGCGGCGGGCCACAGTTGGTCTCCCCCGTAGTTTTTCGGTGTACGCAACAGAGAACGAAGCTAAGCAGGGGTGGGGATCGGCTCCGGTAGTCAGCGGTTGACCGACTGGATCTCCTGGACGTTCATGTCCTGGGTGGTCTCGAAGGTGCCGTCGGGGAGGTCGCCGTCGGAGCCGTCGGAGCCCTGCCAGGTGATCTGCCAGGTGACGCTGGCGGAGAGTTCGTACGGTGTGCCGTTGGTGGCGCGGAGGTAGCGGATGCCGCACGGCGGGGTCTTCTTGGCGTCGCCCTCGGTGTACGGGGTGCCGATGCTGCCGTCGTCGTTGATCTGGCAGTCGCCGGAGGCGGGGAAGGTTTCGGCGTCGTCCGTGCCCGGCTCCAGGTGGAGGGCGACCGGCTTGGCGGTCGTCTCCGCCCACAAACCCGTGTTCGGGAGTTCGGCGCGGACCTTGACGTCCTGGAAGGTGCCCTTGTCCAGCCACACCCAAGTGGGAAGGTTGACCGTGGACTTCGCCTCCGGCTTCAGGTCGACCTTCGTCTCGGGGACCTTGACCTTGTTGTAGGCGTACTCGGCGAGCGTCTTCGGGGTGGGCGCGTTCGGGTCGTCCGGCATCTCGCCGGCGTCGACCCAGAACATGATGCGGCCGCAGTCCCAGGAGTCGGAGGCATTGGGGTCCGGTGCCACCCCGCGCCAGAAGTAACCGTCCTTGCCGAGGTTGTAGTCCTTGTACCCCTCGGCTGTGCTGTTCTTCGACGCGCGCAGGTCGAAGTTCTCCGCAGGCTTGCCGTCGCGGTAGTGGTCGGTCCAGAGCCCCTTGCCCCACCAGGACTCGTGGATACCCACATCACCGCCACTGTCCGTGTCCACGAACTTCTTCAGCTGCCCCGGAGAGAACGCGGGCTCGTACCAGCAGGCAGGAGGCTTCCAGTTGGGGTCGACCGTGCCGAGGTTGCCCTCTTTGCCGTCGCCGCCCCCGCCGCTCGGATACGAGAGCTTGATATTGGAGACCGAGGCTGACAGGCCTCCCTTTCCGTCGGAGCCGCCCTGCGGAGGGGGTGTCGCCTGACCGGGGACCGGCTTGTCGGCGTGAGCCGGGCCGGCGGTCCAGACGAGGGATCCCGCAGCCAGGGCCACGATCAGCTTCGTCCGCCTGGACGCGGTCAGCCTCGGCATTCCTCCGCCTTCCCCTCGACGGTGACCTGCTGGGCGCGCCACACCGGCTTGCCCTGCACGGACGCCATGAGGATGGTGAACTTCTGGTAGCTGGCGAGGCTTTCCTTCGTGCGGTGGACCTTCTCCGACTTGACTTCCTTGCCGTAGACCTTGGACTGGTCCTCACAGAAGGAGACGTTGACCGTCTTGACCTTCTCCGACTCGTCGACGGGGTTGATCTCGGCCTGGTAGTACCGGTCCTTGCCTGTGAGCGTCCAGCCGCCGTCCGCGTACTCCTTGATCTGCGAGTGCGCGTACTGGGCGGCCTGGCCCGACGCATAGAACTGGAAGGCAGGGTCTTCCGGATCCTGCTTCGTGATGCCGTGGTTCAGCGCGCGGATGTAGTTCGCGGCGTCGTCAAGGGCTGCCGCGCTGTCCTGGTCCGACGGCTTCTCGAAGTCGAAGACCAGGTCCAGGTCGTCCGGCACGCTCACGTCAGGCCGGTCGACATCGGCCGACGCCGAGGCGGAGGCCGATGGGCTGCTCGATCCGCTGTCCGCCCCCTTGATGTCGTCCGATGACGACTCGTCGCCCCCGCCACAGGCGGTCAGAAGCAGCGCCGCCGCCGTGGCGAACGCGGCGGCAGTGGTGGGCAGTGCGCGGCGGGCCACAGTTGATCTCCCCCGTAGTTTCGGTGTACGCGACAGGGAACGAAGCTACCAGGGGAGGGGAATCGGCCCTTGAGAGACAGGGGTGGATTGTGTGGGGAAGGTGAGGAGTGTGGCGTGGCAGTTGCGAACGATGTGGGGTCCGGTAGTCAGCGGTTGATCGACTGGATCTCCTGGACGTTCATGTCCTGGGTCGTTTCGAACGTGCCGTCCGGGAGATCGCCGTTCGCGCCGCCCGAGCCCTCCCAGCTGATCTGCCAGGTGACGCTGGCGGAGAGTTGGTAGGGCGTGCCGTTCGTGGCGCGGAGGTAGCGGACGCCGCAGGGGGGAGTCTTGTCGGCGTTGCCCTTGGTGAACGGGGTGCCGATGCTGCCGTCGTCGTTGATCTGGCAGTCGCCGGAGGCGGGGAAGGTTTCGGCGTCGTCCGTGCCCGGCTCCAGGTGGAGGGCGACCGGCTTGGCGGTCGTCTCGGCCCACAGGCCCGTGTTCGGGAGTTCGGCGCGGACCTTGACGTCCTGGAAGGTGCCCTTGTCCAGCCACACCCAAGTGGGCAGATTTACCGTGGACTTCGCCTCCGGCTTCAGGTCGACCTTCGTGTCCGGGACCTTGACCTTGTCGTAGGCGTAGTCGGCGAGTGTCTCGGCTGTGGGGGCGTTCGGCACGTCGGGGATTTCGCCGGCGTCCTGCCAGAACATGACGCGTTCACAGTCGTACGAGTCCTCGTCGCGGGCCACGCCGCGCCAGAAGTAACCGTCCTTGCCGAGGTTGTAGTTCTCGTAGCCCTTGCGGGTGACGAGTGACTCGTCCTCGTAGTTGTAGGCGTCCTTGCCGTCCCGGTAGTGGTCCGTCCATAGTTTCTGGCCGCCCCAGGACGTGTGGGGGCTTACCTGTCCGAGAGCGACGCCCGTCTCCGAGAACTTCTTGAGCTGCTCCGGCGTGTAGACGGGCTCGTACCAGCAGGGCGGGGGCTCCCAGTTCACGTCCGTCGACGAGATGGTGCCGCTGTTGCCGCCGGTGGGGCCGCTCACCTGACTGACCTTGATCCGGGACGACGCGACGGAAGCGGAGACTTCCTGGTCGTTCGCGTTTCCCGAAGGAGGGGGAGTCGAGGCCGTGGTGTCTTCCGCAGGTCCGTCGGCATGTGCGATGCCGCCGGTCCACAGCACCGCAGCTGCGCCCAGGACGGCACTCCAGCCCATTGCCCGCCGTGCAGGTGTCATCATCGGCACTGCTTCGCCTTGCCGAAGACCTCGACGTTTCCGGTCTTCCAGACCGGTGAGGAGCCGGACGGCGGGATCATGAGCAGCTTCCACGACTGGTAACTGTCCAAGCTTTCCTCGGTGTAGAGGACCTTCTTGGACTTGATCTCCCTGCCGTAGAACTTGGCCTGGTTCCTGCAGAACGAGACGAGTACGCGCTTGCCGTCGCTCAGGGTGGTGACGTCCTCGTCGTAGTACTTGTCCGTCCCTGTGACGGTCCATCCGCCCTTGACCCAGGACTCGATCTGAGACTTGGCGTACTGCGAGGCCTGTGCGCCCGAATAGAACCGGTACGCCGGGTCGTTCGCATCCTGCTGGGCAATGCCGTGCTTCAGCGCACGGATGTAGTTCTCGGCGTCGGCAAGCGCTGCCGCCTGCTTCGCGTCGGACGGCTGGTCGAAGTCGAAGACCAGCTTCAAGTCCTTCGGCACGCTGACGTCCGGGCGGTCGGCGTCGGCGGCGCCGGACGCCGAGGCCGACGGGCTCTTCGCTGCCCCGTCCGCCCCCTTGATGTCGTCCGACGACGTGTCATCGCCGCCCCCGCCGCATGCGGTGAGCAGAAGTGCTGCCGTCGTGGCGAACACGGCAGCTGTGGTGGTCAGAGCGCGGCGGGCCACGGATTCTCCCCCGAGGTTGGCGTGTGCGACAGGGAACGAAGCTATCAGGGGCTGTGCGTGCCCCCATGGGTGGCCATGGTGGATTGTGTGGAGTGCGTGAGGGGTGTGCGTGGCAGTTGCGAAGAGGGTGATCCGGGCGGCCCGGTCGGCCGCGCGAGCGCAAGCAGCACAGGGGCAAATCGGACGTCAACGAGGTTCCTTCCCTCCGTCCTTCGACGACCTCAATAAGAGTCCATAAGATCTCTGTAGGCTCAGCACACCCCTCACGTCACAGCTCGGCCTCACCGCACTCCACACACGACCCCAGGACACCCGCCATGCCGCGACGCCGCACCTCAAGCTCGTCAAGCTCGACGGGAAGTACGACGGGAACGACGGCCCCAACGACGGCCCCGAGGAATCGCACGCCGCAGCCGGTGAGGATCCGGCGGCGGTCGTTCGGGGACTTCGTCAAGGCGTTCTTCGCCTTCGTCGCCCTGGCCGTTCTGCTCGTCGGCGTGCCGGGCGCGCTGGCCACGCAGATCGGGTGGCCGTTGCCGAACGGGGTGCCGAGCCTCGACTGGCTGCAGCAAGAGATCACCGTTCAGACGTTCCTGAACATCCTCACCGTCGTGGTGTGGCTGGCCTGGGCGCAGTTCACCGCCTGCGTGCTCGTCGAGATGAAGGCCGCGCTGTCCGGTGTCGGCGTGCCGGGGCGCGTACCGGGCGCCGGGCCCAGTCAGTTGCTCGCGCGGCAGCTCGTCGCCGCGCTGCTGCTCGTCGGCGCCACGGCCGCCAGCTTCGCGCCCGGTCTTTCGCAGCTCGGGCAGAGCTACGACGCCAACCAGAAGCCCACCGTGGCCGCGGCCCAGCAGACCCCGGGCGGTCTCTTCGCCCAGCAGCAGGAGCAGGCCGCCGACACCGCGGCCGCCCTCGCCGGGCAGGCCTCGCACGCCGCCTCGCACGCCGAGGCCGGCGGCAGCACCGCCAAGCAGGGCGACACGAAGTACTACCGGATCCAGCCGCCCGAGGGGCGTCACCACGACTCGCTGTGGGAGATAGCGGACCGGCACCTCGGTGACGGGCGTCGCTACAAGGAGATCTTCGACCTCAACAAGGACCGCGTTCAGCCGGACGGGTCCAAGCTCTCCGAGGCCAGTCTCATCCGGCCCGGCTGGATCATGGAGATGCCGGGCGACGCCCGCGGCGGCGACCTCGTCGAGATGCCCGACGAGGCTCCCAACGTGTCGCCCGATGTGCAGCAGCAGATCAGCGACTACGCCCAGAGCGGCGATCACGCCCAGGGCGGAGGGGGCGCCGGGGCTCAGGGCGGCGGCCACGAGCACGCGGGCGGTGCCGGTGGCGGTGCCTCCCAGGTGTCCCTGCCCGAGCAGCGGCCCGCCGGCGACGCCGGTCACGAGCAGGCGACCAGCGTCGGCGCCGAGTCGGACAGCTCCTTCGGCCTCCCCGAGGCCCTTCTCACCGCCCCCCTTCTCGCCGCCGGTCTCCTCGGCGCCCTGGGGCGGCGGCGCCGGCAGGCGCTGTGGCAGTCGGCGTTCGGGGCCGTCGGCGGACGGCGCGGTATGGAGCCGCCCACTCCGAGCGGGGACGCCCAGGACGTCCAGGACGCGCTGCTCGTCGGCGCCGACCCCGAGGGCGTACGACTGCTCGACCGGAGTCTGAGGGGGCTCGCCGCCTCCCTCGCCCAGGAGTCGCGGGCGCTGCCGGTCGTGTACGCGGCCTGGCTGAGCAACGGCGACCTGCACCTCCAGCTCGCCCAGCCCGCCGGGAAGCCGCCCGCCCCCTGGCAGCAGGGGCAGGACCAGACCTTCTGGATGCTGGCCAGGACCGACGCCGAGCGCTACGAGGACACCGACACGGCCGCTCCGTACCCGGGGCTCGTCAGCCTCGGCACCATGGACGACTCACGGCTGCTGCTCAACCTGGAGGCGGTGCCCGGCATCGTCTCGCTGAGCGGCCGGGAGGCCGACCGGGCCGCCGTCTTCGCGTCCGTCGCCGCCGAGTTGGCGACCAACGGATGGTCCGACCGCATGACCATCACGCTCGTCGGCTTCGGGGAGGACCTGACGCCGCTCGCCCCGAACCGGATCCGGCACCTCGAGGACATCGAGGCGCTCGTCGAGACCATGGAGGCCGAGACACGGCAGCGGCGGGGCGCGCTGGGCGCGGCCGGGCACGACTCCGTGCTCACCGGCCGCACCGGGCCCGCCCAGCACACCCGCTGGGCCCCGCACCTCGTCCTCCTCGCCGCCCAGCCGTCCGCCGAGGACGCCGTCAAGCTCGCCGAACTCGCCGCCGACGCCGGACGGCTCGGCATCGGCTACCTCGTCGGCACCGAGACCGGCGATCTGCCGGGCGCCGCCTGGGAGATGGAGATCACCGGCCAGGGCAAGCTGCTCGCGCCCCTCCTCGGGCTCGAGCTCGACGCCCAGCTGCTGCCTGCCGCCCAACAGCGTGCCGTGGTCGAGCTGTTCACCGACGCCGACCCCGAGCGTGAGTCGAACGGGCCCGTGACCACCCCGCCGTTCCTCGTCGACATCAGCGAGCACGGGCGGCCGGCCGTCTACGCCAGGCTCGTAGGGCCGTACGAAATCATCGGCCTGGACAACCCGGACGGGGAGCGCAGCGCGCTGCTGCACGAGGCGCTCGCCCTGCTGCTCCTGCACCGCGAGGGCGTGCACCCGCGGGTGCTGGCCTCCGCGCTGTGGCCGCGCGGCGTCACCGACGATGTACGGGACGCGCTCCTGGACCGGCTGCGCGTGTGGCTCGGCGCCGACCCGGACGGCACGCCCCGCCTCGGCAGGGACGCGACCGGGCGGCTCACGCTCGCCAAGTCCGTCGTCTCCGACCTGGACGTGCTGCGCTCCCTCTACCACGAGGCCACGCAGGGCAAGGGCGTCGACAGCCGGGCCGTGCGCGGGCGGCTGCTCACCGACGCGCTCGTGCTGGTGCGCGGGCCGCTGCTCGCCGACCGGCCCGAGGGCCGATACCGGTGGCTCACCCACGAGATCGTCGACGCCCAGCTGCCGCTGCTGGTCGCGGACACCGGGCTCGCGCTGTGCGAGTTCCACATGGAGAAGAACCGCGCGGAGAAGGCCATCGAGGCCCTCAACGCGGCGCTGCGCACCGCCCCGGCCGACGAGCGCCTGTGGCACGAGCTGCTGCGCGCCACCCACGCCACGGGTGACACGTCCCAGCTCACCGCCCTCGCCACCGATCTCATCGGCCGCAGCGGGGCTCGGGGCCTGCCGCCGCGCACCGAGGCACTGCTCGACGAGCTGCTGCCGACGTGGCGCGACGCGATCGCCGCGGTGGGATGAACACCGGGCTGCTGATCATCGCCGCCGCGCTCTGGGGCGCGGCGGCGGGGTCGTTCCTGCCGCGCGCGGCCTATCGTTTTTCGGCCCCCGCGGGAGAGCCGTGGCGGGAAGAGTGCCCCGGCGGGCATGCCCTCAAGGGCTGGCTGGGACGCGCCACGTGCCCGGAGTGCGCGAAGGCGGCGGCGGAGGGGGCCGAGGGGGCTGAAGCGGCCGGATACGGGCCGCGTACGACACCCCTGGTGATCGCCACCGCCCTCGTCTGCGCCGCCCTCGCCGCCGCCACCGGCACCCGCCCCGAGCTCGGCGTCTGGCTGCTGCTCGCCCCCGTCGGGGTCCTGCTGACGGCCGTCGACTTCCGGGTGCGGCGGCTGCCCGACCCGCTCACGCTCCCGTTCGCCGGGGCCGCGCTCGCCCTGCTCGGCCTCACCGCGCTCGTGCCCGAGCACACGGGGGAGTGGACGACCGCCCTGCTCGGCTCGCTCGCGCTGGGCGGCGGCTACTTCGTGCTGTTCCTCATCAACCCCGCCGGCATGGGCTTCGGCGACGTCAAGCTCGCCCTGGGCACGGGGACCGTCCTCGGCTGGTACGGGTGGCCGACCGTGATGCTCGGCACCTTCGCCGGGTTCCTGCTGGGCGCGCTGTACGGCGGCGCCCTCGTCGTCGCCCGGCGGGCCTCGCGCAAGACGGCGATCGCGTTCGGGCCGTTCCTGATCACGGGTGCCTTGCTGGGACTGCTCGTGGGCGCGTACACGGCCTGACGTCCGGTCTCCCGCAACCCCTGGCGACGGCCTGACGTCCGGTCCCCGCAACCCCTGGCGTACGCTGGGCTGGTCCGTCCACAACCCTTACGAAAGGGACGCCCGGTGACCGAGAAGGCCGACCTTCAGCCCATCCTCGACCGTGCAGCCGCCGGTGGGCGGATCACCCCGGACGAGGCGCTCGTGCTGTACCGGGACGCCCCGCTGCACGCGCTGGGCGCCGCCGCCGACGCCGTACGCCGCCGCCGGTACGCGGGCACCGAGCACATCGCGACGTACATCATCGAGCGCAACATCAACTACACGAACGTGTGCGTCACGGCGTGCAAGTTCTGCGCCTTCTACGCCGCCCCCAAGGACACCGCCAAGGGCTGGACGCGTGACCTGGACGACATCCTGCGCCGGTGCGCCGAGACGGTCGAGCTGGGCGGCACCCAGATCATGTTCCAGGGCGGACACCACCCGGACTACGGCGTCGAGTACTACGAGAAGCACTTCTCCGCCATCAAGCAGGCCTTCCCGCAGCTGGTGATCCACAGCCTGGGGGCGTCCGAGGTCGAGCACATGGCCCGGATCTCCAAGGTGAGCGTCGAGGAGGCGATCCAGCGCATCCACGCCGCCGGGCTCGACTCCTTCGCCGGTGCCGGTGCCGAGCTGCTGCCCGAGCGGCCCCGCAAGGCCATCGCCCCGCTGAAGGAGTCCGGCGAGCGCTGGCTGGAGATCATGGAGATCGCGCACGGACTGGGCGTGGAGTCGACGTCCACCATGCTGATGGGCACCGGCGAGACCAACGCCGAGCGCATCGAGCACCTGCGGATGATCCGGGACGTACAGGACCGCACGGGCGGTTTCCGCGCCTTCATCCCGTACACCTACCAGCCCGAGAACAACCACCTGAAGGGCCGTACGCAGGCCACGCTCTTCGAGTATCTGCGGATGATCGCGATCGCGCGGCTGTTCATGGACAACATCGCCCACATCCAGGGCTCCTGGCTGACGACGGGCAAGGAGGTCGGCCAGCTCTCCCTGCACTACGGCGCCGACGACCTCGGCTCGATCATGCTGGAGGAGAACGTGGTGTCGTCGGCCGGAGCCAAGCACCGCTCCAACCGGCTGGAGATCATCGACCTGATCCGCAAGGCCGGGCGGGTGCCGGCCCAGCGGGCGACCACGTACGAGCACCTCGTCGTGCACGACGACCCGGCGAACGACCCCGCCGACGACCGTGTGGTCTCGCACTTCTCGTCCACGGCCATCGAGGGCGGCACGGCTCACCCCGAGCTCAAGCTGCTCGCCCCCAACTAGTCGGCGGCGGGGAAGAGTTGGAGACGATCCACACGGCGGACGCGGTCCGTGTCACCTGGGACTCCGATCCCGTCAAGAACGGCGCCGTGGTCGTCGGACGGGACCGGATCGGTGCCGTCGGGAAACTCGGCGACGTGCGCGGGGCGTTCCCGAAGGCCCGGGTGCGCAGCTGGCCCGGGACCCTGGGCCCCGCCCGCGTCCACGAGGGCCCGCTCCCGGACGCCCCGAGCCCGCGCGAACGCGTCCACGCGGTGCTGAAGCTCGGCGCCGTGGCGGTCCTGGAGGAGTACGTCGACTCGGCGGAACTCCGGGCGGCCGCCGAGCGCAACGACGTCGTCGTCCTGCCGCGTACGCGCCGCACCGCCCTGGTCCCGACCGGCCGGGCCGACCTCGCCGTCTTCGACGAGGCGGGGGAGTGCGTCGCGACGGTGTGTGCGGGACGGCTGGTGCACCGGCGCCGCTGAGCCGACGGCCCATGGCGCGGCGCCTGGTGCCGCGTCAGCCCGCGCAGCCACCGCGTCAGCCCGCGCAGCCACCGCGTCAGCCCGCGCAGCCACCGCGTCAGCCCGCGCAGCCACCGCGTCAGCCCGCGCAGCCACCGCGTCAGCCCGCGCAGCCACCGCGTCAGCCCGCGCAGCCACCGCGTCAGCCCGCGCAGCCACCGCGTCAGCCCGCGCAGCCACCGCGTCAGCCCGCGCAGCCACCGCGTCAGCCCGCGCAGCCACCGCGTCAGCCCGCGCAGCCACCGCGTCAGCCCGCCAACTCCTCCGCGAACGCCCCCGAACTCTGCTTCACCCCACTGCAGTCGGTCGCCGGCTGATCGGTCTTCGCCCCGTCCGCGCACTGCCGGTCCCGGGCCGCCGACCACATCGACACCCACCCGATGCCCTTGTCCTCGGCGAAGGCGCGGACCTCGGCGGCGTCGGCGAGCGTGAAGGTCTCGCCGTCGACGTCGTTGACACCGATCATCGAGGTGAGCGCCATGCCCCGCCAGGCGGCCGCGTCCGACGTGCCGAAGACCTTCTTCAACTGGGTGTGCGAGGCCTTGGCGGCCGCGAGGGCGTAACCGCCCATGTCGCCGTCGAACGACGAGCCGTAGTTCATAGTCATCAGATTGACCGTGGCGACCTGGACGCCGTTGTCGTTGGCGGAGGCGAGGAGCGCCAGGCTGTCCTTGCCCAGGCCCGAGGGCATCACCGGCAGCGTGAAGGAGACCTCCAGGTCGCCGCGCTCCTGCTGCAACTGGGCGATCGCCTTCGAACGCAGGGCGATGGAGGCGGAGTCGGCCAACTCGTCGCCCTCGATGTCGAAGTCGGCCCGGGTGGCACCGGCCGCGTCGAGGGCCTTGCCGTACGCCGCCGCCAGCTCCGGCACGCTGTCGCAGGCCGCCGCGAGTTCCTTGCCGGAGGCGCCACCGAAGGAGACCCGGACCTGACCGCCGTCCTTCTTGAGCCCCGCGATACGGGACTTCACCGCGGCATCGCCGAGGGCGTCCGAGCCGTCCCAGCGCGGGGTGCAGCCGCTGCCCCCGGCCAGCACGAAGGCCAGGTTGTACGTCGTGGGAGAGCCCGCGGAGTCGGTGCCGGAGGCGTCCGTGGCACTGACGTAGGGGGCATACGAGGTCGCGTTCGAGGTGCCGGACTCGGCAGGGGACGACGTGCTGGGCGCTGCCGCCGACGCCGGGGGTGCCGGGCGGGCCGCCTCGCCCTGCTCGGAGCAGGCCGCGGTGGCCAGGGCGAGCAGACAGCCCAGTCCGACCGCCGCCCGCTTCCGGTGACTCCTCATAGCGCACGCTCCCGTTCTCGTGAGGTCATAAAGGTCCAAACCCCTAGTACGTTTCCCGGCAGCAAACGTCTCACGGTGATGGGCGCTCAGATCGAGTTCCGCAGGCGTTCCCGATAACTCTCAGAGAGAGGACAGCTTGCGTCGTTTCTCATGGGTCTCTCACATCAGAACCCAAGTTTATGGCACATAAAGGCCGCCTTATGTCCGGGGAATGCATTCCGAGCCTGCCATCGAAAGCCGCGGCACCCGCGGTCGCCGCCGCAAACGGGGCAACGAGTCCGCCGAAGGGCCCATGTGGCGGCGTGGAGGAAGCCCAGGCTCCTGCCGTGAGGACCCTCGGAGGCCCCTCGAGGGGTGCTGCAAGAATGGGCCCGTGACCCGCGCATCCCTGGACAAGCAGCCGCACGAAGTCGCCTCGATGTTCGACGACGTGGCGGAACGGTACGACCTGACCAACGACGTGCTGTCCCTCGGCCAGGACCGGCGATGGCGCAAGGAGGTCGCCAAGGCGGTCGACGCGCGCCCCGCGCAGAAGGTCCTCGACCTGGCGGCGGGCACGGGCACCTCCTCGCTGCCCTTCGCACAGACCGGTGCCTACGTCGTCCCGTGCGACTTCTCCCAGGGCATGCTCCAGGTCGGCAAGCAGCGCCGGCCCTGGCTGCCCTACACCGCCGGCGACGCGACGCGGCTCCCCTTCAAGGACGACACCTTCGACGCCGTCACCATCTCCTTCGGGCTGCGCAACGTGCAGGACACGGACGCGGCGCTGCGGGAGATGCAGCGCGTGACCCGGCCGGGCGGGCGGATCGTGATCTGCGAGTTCTCGCACCCGACGTGGGCGCCGTTCCGCACCGTCTACACCGAGTACCTGATGCGCGCCCTGCCGCCGGTCGCCCGGGCCGTGTCCTCCAGCCCCGACGCCTACGTCTACCTCGCCGAGTCCATCCGCGCCTGGCCCGACCAGCCCGCCCTGGCGGAGCGGCTGGGCAAGGCAGGCTGGTCGCGAGTGGCCTGGCGCAACCTGAGCGGCGGGATCGTGGCCCTGCACCGGGGCTTCAAGGAGAGCTGAGCCCCCCGGGCGCGGCTGACTTCTCCTGGGCAGCCGGCTTCTACGGCGAGCTGAGGACCATGTACGGGTCGCCCGGCTCGTCCAGCTCCCGTCGCAGGCCGCCCCTGGGCGGTCTCGGGATGCGCGGCTCGTGCACGCCTCCGCCGCCCTCGCCGGGGCCGAAGTCGAACCACACGTAGACCATCGAGTCCCGCGGCACCTCGGCCTCGGGCTGCGGGTACTGGCGTACGACGTAGTCGACGACGGCGAGATGGAAGTCGGGCCGGTCCGGCGCGTTGAGGGACAGGCCCCGCGCCCGGGCCGTCTCGCGCGCGTCCACAGCCATCAGACCGACCAGACGCGGTACGCGCACTTCGGGTGCTTTGCGGGATATCTGCACAGATGTCACCCCCAGCGGTACAGGAAGGGTAACTCCGGTCCCGTACCGGCCGGAAGCGACAGATGTCTTTCTGTGACAGTCGATTACGCAGTGTGATGCCCAGGATCCCTGGAGCTCCGTCGTCTCAGAGGTCGAGTCGGTAGCAGTGCCCCGCGCGCTCCGAGGCCGACGTCGTGAACGTCTCGGCGAGGCGCATTCCCAGCCGCCGTGTGACCGCGATGGACCGGCTGTTGCGGGCGTCGACCATCGCCACCACGCCCGGTACGCCGGCCGCCCGCATCCGCTCCAGCGTCTGCCGCGCGGCCGCGGTGACGTACCCCCTGCCCCAGTGCTCCCGGCCCAGGCGCCAGCCGATCTCGATCTCCCCCTTCGGCCCCCAGTCCCGCTCCCAGGGCTGGGCGCCCGTGAAGCCGACGACCTGCCCGGACTCGTCGAGCATGGTCCACAGGCAGTAGCCGCGCTCGGCGTCGTGCCGGCGCTGGCGGGCGGTGAGTTCCTCGTAGACCGACAGTTCGGCGGCCTTTCCGCCGTGGAACTCCATGACGTCCGGGTCGTCGAAGATCCGGTGCCAGACGAACGCGTCCTCGTGGGTGGGCACACGAAGCCGCACAGCGGGGAGGGCTCGGTTCACGGAGGATCCCTTCAGCAGGTGATCGATACCGCTGCATAGACTGCCCCTGTCCTGTGCCGGCCGGCACACAGATTCCGAAGCTTGGGGAGATCCCGCCGTGACCGTCGTGACCGAGCCTCTCTCCGAGAACACCGCCGATGTGATCGTCGTGGGCGCGGGGCCGGCCGGCTCCACGACCGCCTATCACCTCGCCAAGGCGGGACTCGACGTCCTCCTGCTGGAGAAGACCGCGTTCCCGCGCGAGAAGGTCTGCGGCGACGGCCTGACCCCGCGCGCCGTCAAACAGCTCGTGGCGATGGGCATCGACATCTCGGAGGAGGCCGGCTGGCTGCGCAACAAGGGCCTGCGGATCATCGGCGGCGGAGTGCGCCTCCAGCTCGACTGGCCGGATCTCGCCTCCTTCCCCGACTACGGCCTCGTCCGCAAGCGCGACGACTTCGATGATCAGCTCGCCCGGCAGGCCCAGAAGGCGGGCGCCCGGCTGTTCGAGCGCTGCAACGTCGGCGCCCCGGTCATCGACGACCGCACCGGCCGGATCACCGGCGTGCACGCCAAGCTCGGCGAGGAGAAGCGCGAAGTCACCTTCCACGCGCCGCTGGTCGTGGCAGCCGACGGCAACTCCACGCGCCTTTCCCTGGCGATGGGCCTGCACCGCCGCGAGGACCGCCCGATGGGCGTGGCCGTACGGACGTATTTCGAAAGTCCCCGCCACGAGGACGACTACCTGGAGTCCTGGCTGGAGCTCTGGGACCGCCGGGGCCCGGGGGAGGACCGGCTCCTGCCCGGCTACGGCTGGATCTTCGGCATGGGCGACGGCACCTCGAACGTCGGCCTGGGCGTGCTCAACACCTCCGACTCCTTCAAGGAGCTGGACTGGCGCGAGGTCCTGAAGGCCTGGTGCGCGTCCATGCCGGAGGACTGGGGCTACACCCCCGACCACATGACCGGCCCGATCCGCGGGGCGGCGCTCCCGATGGCCTTCAACCGCCAGCCGCACTACACCAAGGGCCTGCTGCTCGTCGGTGACGCCGGCGGCCTGGTGAACCCCTTCAACGGCGAGGGCATCGCCTACGCCATGGAGTCCGGCCAGATCGCCGCCGACGTCATCGTCCAGGCCCACGCCCGCTCCACCCCGGCCCGGCGCGAGCTGGCGCTCCAGCACTACCCGCGCGTGCTCAAGGACACCTACGGCGGGTACTACACGCTCGGCCGCGCCTTCGTGAAGCTCATCGGCAACCCGAAGGTCATGCAGATCGCCACGCAGCGCGGTCTCACGCACCCGATGCTGATGAAGTTCACGCTGAAGCTCCTCGCGAACCTCACGGACCCGACCGGCGGCGACGCGATGGACCGCATCATCAACGGGCTGAGCAAGGTGGCGCCCAAGGCCTGACCAGGCACGCGGGCCTTCGGCACCGAAGGCCCGGTCAGCCGCTCAGGGCCGCGACGTTGGCGGCCCGGCGCGCGAACACCGCCTCGCGCCGGTCCGCCATCTGCCGCAGCGCGTCCTTGCGCTCCCGCCGGGACAACCGGTCCAGGTACACCTGTCCGTTCACATGGTCGGTCTCGTGCTCCAGACAGCGGGCGAAGTAGCCCGTGCCCTCGATGACGAGCGGTTCGCCGTCCCGGTCGTACCCGCGCACCACCGCCCGGTCCGGACGCGGTACGTCCATCGTGGCCCCCGGCACCGACAGGCACCCCTCGCCCTCGTCGAGCAGCCTCCGGTGAGCGGCGTCCAGCGAATGAAGCACCGGGTTGACGATGTGCCCGACGTGCCGCACCCCCTCGTCGTCCGGGCAGTCGTACACGAACAGCCGCAGGTCGACCCCGACCTGGTTCGCCGCGAGTCCGGCACCGTCCGCGGTGTACATCGTCAGGAACATGTCGTCGATCAGCGCGGCGAGGTCCGGACCGAACTCGGTGACGTCCCGGCACGGCTTGTGCAGGACCTCCTCACCGACCTCGGTGATCCGCCGGACCTTCCCGTGCCGGGCCTCGGGCGCGAGCCGGGGATACGAGTCGACGGGCCGTCCCTGTACGAAGACGCTTGGCATCTGCTGTCTCTCCCTCTGTGTCGGTGAGGTTCCTGTGGGCGGGAACCGGGTTACGCGGCATTGAAAAGCCGCGCCCTTCCCGCCGGGACTCATGACAACAGAGCACGCACGGCCGTCCCAGACGGACTCCGGCCACAAACGCGCGACGGAGAGACGAGACAGGGAGCCTCTGCAGCGCGTGTACGAGCCGCGCTACCGGCTGGGGCTGTTGCCTGACACGTCCGGCCTCGGACAGGCCGGGAGAGAGCCGCCTGGGCGGCTTGTGAGGGGTGAACGGACCGGGAGGGCCGCTGCCAGATCGGCGGCGGCCCTCAGCCCGTATGTGAGATCGAAGAAGTCAGAGGACGCGGACGGCGCCCGACGCCGGGTAACCCGACAGGTCCTGGATGACGACGCCCTTGGACGGGTTGGCCGCGTCCAGGTACTGGCCGTCTCCGATGTAGACACCCACGTGGTACGCGGAGCCCTTGCCACCCCAGTAGAGGATGTCGCCGACCTGGACGTCGGACAGCGGCACGTCCGTGCCGGCCATCGACTGGTCCTGCGAGACGCGCGGCAGGTCCACACCAACCTGCTTGTACGCGGCCTGCACGAGGGAGGAGCAGTCCCAGGCGCTGGGACCGGTGGCGCCCATGACGTAGGCGTCACCCACCTGTGCCTTGAGGAAGGCGACGACGGTCGCGACGCTGCCGCTGGCAGGCGCGGTCGTCGAGGTCGAGGTCGACGCGGAGGCGGAGGCGGAGAGGGTGGCTCGCTCGGCGCTGCGCGTGGCTCGCTCGGCGGCGGCCTTGCGGGCGGCCTCGGCGGCCTTCTTCTTGGCCTCAGCCTTCTTCTTCGCCTCGGCGAGGTCCTTCTTGGCCTCCGTGGCGGCCTTGGCGGCGGCGGCGTCACGCTCGGCGCGCAGCTCGTAGTTCGCGGCCGCCTGCTGGGTGGCGTCCGCGGACTGGGCGACCTGAGTGGCCATATCGGCCGTCAGGGTGGGCAGTTCGATGGTCTGCGTCACCGGCTCGGCGGCGTTCGCCGAGGCCGACGCACCCGCCGCTGCCATGCTGAGAATGCCACCGGTGACTCCGGCACGCATGGCGATCGTCGAGGTCGCACTGCGGCGGGGTTTCCGGTGGCTGCGTATGTGAGCGGTGTGGGACATGGGAACAACCGGTACCAGGGGCTCCTTCATATCTTCAAGAAACGTGTGCTGCGCCACAGTTGTTCAATCGGGCCCTCAAAACCCCCTCGCGAGCCCCTTTATTGACGCCGTAACGGACATTGCGGGCGCATCGTGACCGGGCTGTGATCACGGTCTTTGATCAATACGCCCGAATTGCCCCGCACCTACCACCGGTTGGGTTGATTGGCCAAGCCCCGTTCTCATGACCCTCTCATTGGTGTGACGGAGGTCACGGAACGCTCGCCCCGGTGGTCGCGTCGCGCGCCGTAGATCACGACCCGGTCACGGCCTCGCGAAGATCGTGAACGCGTGCACGCGTCCACACTCCGCTCCACACGCCCTCTGATGTGTGAACGCGGCCTCTACCAAGAGATCGACTCCATCGCCAATTTGCATGCAAGGGAACCCTCTTGATATTGAGACGGACCCTCTGGCCTGCGCTGACTAGGCAAAATGTCACGTCTGGTGATCGCCCGGACGCTTCGCGTGTGAAGATCACCGCTCATCCGACTTCATGATCCTTCGTCAGGTGGTGGAGATCACAAAGCTTGTGCAATACCCCGTGTCGCAGATCACAGAGCGTCGGGCATAAGATGCACGCGGTTGGGCTTGTGACCTGCTTCACATGTTCCCGATCTTCGCCGGGACAGGCGGGGTTCGAGGGACAGGCGGGGCGGAAGTGAGCCCGATGCAAACCGCCAGCAGTCAGTGCCGACTGAGAGGAGCGAGGAGCGGTGAACGCCTATGCGCCCATCCTCGTACTGGGAGCCCTCGGGGCAGGCTTTGCGATCTTCTCCGTGGTCATGGCCACGTTGATCGGGCCCAAGCGGTACAACCGGGCCAAGCTCGAGGCCTACGAGTGCGGTATCGAGCCGACCCCCACGCCGGCCGGCGGCGGGCGCTTCCCGATCAAGTACTACCTGACGGCGATGCTCTTCATCATTTTCGATATCGAGATCGTCTTCCTCTACCCCTGGGCCGTCACCTTCGACGCCCTGGGGATCTTCGGGCTCGTGGAGATGCTGCTCTTCGTGCTCACCGTCTTCGTCGCGTACGCGTACGTATGGCGGCGCGGCGGCCTGGAATGGGACTGAGGGGCCTTTAGTCATGGGACTCGAAGAAAAACTGCCGAGCGGCTTCCTGCTGACCACCGTCGAGCAGGCCGCGGGCTGGGTGCGCAAGTCGTCCGTCTTCCCCGCCACGTTCGGCCTCGCCTGCTGCGCCATCGAGATGATGACCACCGGCGCCGGCCGCTACGACCTGGCGCGCTTCGGCATGGAGGTCTTCCGGGGCTCGCCGCGCCAGGCGGACCTGATGATCGTCGCCGGCCGGGTCAGCCAGAAGATGGCGCCGGTGCTCCGGCAGGTCTACGACCAGATGCCGAACCCCAAGTGGGTGATCTCCATGGGGGTCTGCGCCTCCTCGGGCGGCATGTTCAACAACTACGCCATCGTCCAGGGCGTCGACCACATCGTGCCGGTCGACATCTATCTCCCCGGCTGCCCGCCACGGCCGGAGATGCTGATGGACGCCATCCTCAAGCTCCACCAGAAGATCCAGAGCTCCAAGCTCGGCGTGAACGCCGAGGAGGCGGCCCGCGAGGCGGAGGAGGCGGCGCTCAAGGCCCTGCCCACGATCGAGATGAAGGGGCTGCTGCGATGAGCGACGCGAACGGCAAGGGCGGCGCCAACCCCGAGAAGGACCTGTCGGCCTCCAACCTCCCCGGCCGGCGCGGCGAGGGCGGCGAGGAGATCCGCGTCCAGCGCGGCATGTTCGGCGCCAATAACGGCGGCGACACCTCCGGCTACGGCGGCCTGGTCCGCTCGGTCCGGCTCCCGGGACCGGCAACCCGCCCCTACGGCGGATGGTTCGACGAGGTCGCCGACGAGCTCGAGGGAGCCCTGGAGGAACAGGGCCTGGTCCCCGAGAACGCCATCGAGAAGACGGTCGTCGACCGCGACGAGCTGACCTTCCACATCGAGCGCGAGCACCTGGTCCGCGTCGCCCGCACCCTGCGCGACGACCCGGCCCTGCGCTTCGAGCTGTGCACCGGCGTCAGCGGCGTCCACTACCTGCACGACAAGGGCCGCGAGCTGCACGCCGTCTACCACCTGCGCTCGATCACCCACAACCGGCTGATCCGCCTGGAGGTCAGCGCCCCCGACAGCGACCCGCACATCCCGTCGCTGTTCGAGGTCTACCCGACGAACGACTGGCACGAGCGCGAGACGTACGACTTCTTCGGCATCGTCTTCGACGGCCACCCGGCCCTGACGCGGATCATGATGCCGGACGACTGGCAGGGCTTCCCGCAGCGCAAGGACTACCCCCTCGGCGGCATCCCCGTCGAGTACAAGGGCGCCCAGATCCCGGCTCCGGACCAGCGGAGGTCGTACTCATGAGCACTTCGCACGCCTCCCCTCGGGAGACCACAGAGGGCACCGTCTACACGGTCACCGGCGGCGACTGGGACGAGGTCGTCCAGTCCGCGGCCCGCGCCGACGACGAGCGCATCGTCGTCAACATGGGCCCACAGCATCCGTCCACCCACGGCGTGCTCCGGCTGATCCTGGAGATCGACGGCGAGACCGTCACCGAGGCCCGCTGCGGCATCGGCTACCTGCACACCGGCATCGAGAAGAACCTCGAGTACCGGACGTGGACACAGGGCACGACGTTCGTGACGCGCATGGACTACCTGACGCCGTTCTTCAACGAGACGGCGTACTGCCTCGGCGTCGAGAAGCTCCTCGGCATCGAGGACCAGATCCCGGACCGGGCCTCGATCATCCGTGTGCTCCTGATGGAGCTGAACCGGCTGTCCTCGCACCTGGTGTGCATCGCCACCGGCGGCATGGAGCTCGGCGCCACCACGGTCATGATCTACGGCTTTCGTGATCGTGAACTCATTCTCGATATCTACGAGCTGATCACCGGCCTGCGGATGAACCACGCGTACATCCGCCCCGGCGGACTCGCCCAGGACCTGCCGCCCGGCGCCGTGGACCAGATCCGCGAGTTCGTGAAGAAGATGAAGAAGAACCTCCCGGAGTACGACAAGCTCGCCACCGGGAACCCCATCTTCAAGGCCCGCATGCAGGACGTCGGCTACCTGGACCTGGCCGGCTGCATGGCCCTCGGCGCGACGGGCCCGATCCTGCGCTCCACCGGCCTGCCGCACGACCTGCGCAAGACCCAGCCGTACTGCGGCTACGAGACGTACGACTTCGACGTCCCGACCGCCGACACCTGCGACTCCTACGGCCGCTTCCTCATCCGGCTCGAGGAGATGCGCCAGTCGCTCAGGATCGTCGAGCAGTGCCTGGACCGGCTCCAGCCCGGACCGGTCATGGTCGCCGACAAGAAGATCGCCTGGCCCGCCCAGCTCGCCCTCGGGCCCGACGGCCTCGGCAACTCCCTCGACCACATCAAGAAGATCATGGGCACCTCCATGGAGGCCCTGATCCACCACTTCAAGCTGGTCACCGAGGGCTTCCGCGTCCCGCCGGGTCAGGCGTACGCGGCGGTCGAGTCGCCCAAGGGCGAACTCGGGGTGCACGTCGTGTCCGACGGCGGCACCCGCCCCTACCGCGTCCACTTCCGCGACCCGTCCTTCACCAACCTGCAGGCCATGGCGGCGATGTGCGAAGGCGGCCAGGTCGCCGACGTCATCGTCGCCGTCGCGTCCATCGACCCCGTGATGGGAGGCGTCGACCGGTGACCACCTCATCTTCCGAGCGGGGCGTCAGCCTGGGCATGCCCGAACTGCCCGCGCCCGCCTACCCGGACGACGTCCGGGCCCGTCTGGAGACGGACGCGCGCGAGGTCATCGCCCGCTACCCGGACTCCCGGTCCGCCCTCCTGCCGCTGCTGCACCTCGTGCAGTCGGAGGAGGGACACGTCACGCGCACGGGAATGCGGTTCTGCGCGGACATGCTCGGCCTGACCACGGCCGAGGTCACCGCGGTCGCCACCTTCTACACCATGTACCGGCGCCGGCCGAGCGGTGACTACCAGGTGGGGGTGTGCACCAACACCCTGTGTGCCGTGATGGGCGGGGACGCGATCTTCGAGGAGCTCCAGGAGCACCTCGGCGTCGGCAACGGCGAGACCACCGACGACGGCAAGGTCACCCTGGAGCACATCGAGTGCAACGCGGCCTGCGACTTCGCGCCGGTCGTGATGGTCAACTGGGAGTTCTTCGACAACCAGACCCCGGGCAGCGCCAAGCGCCTCGTCGACGACCTGCGCGCGGGACGGCCGGTCACGCCCACCCGCGGCGCTCCCCTGTGCACGTTCAAGGAGACCGCCCGGGTCCTGGCCGGTTTCCCCGACGAGCGGGACGGGGCCGTCGAGTCCGGAGGAAGCGCGGGACACGCTTCCCTGGTCGGCCTGAAGCTCGCCAAGGGGGAGGCCGCACCCGCGCGCGTGGTGCATCCCCGCGGTGAGGCGGCCCGGACCGAGGCACCCCACGACCCGTCACCGACGGAGCACTTGAGCTCGCACGACGCGCCGCAGGACACGTCGGCCTCCGACCCGGCCCACCCGGCCGGGCCCGCCGCCGAGGAGGGGGAGTGATGACCTTGGCACCCGAGCTGAAAGACATGAGCCCCGAGAAGCTGCTCGCACCGGTGCTGTCGGCTTTCTGGGACGAGGACAAGTCCTGGACGCTGGACGTGTACCGAAGGCACGAGGGGTACGAAGGGCTTCGCAAGGCGCTCGCGATGTCGCCGGACGACCTGATCGCGTACGTCAAGGAGTCCGGTCTGCGCGGGCGCGGCGGCGCGGGATTCCCCACGGGAATGAAGTGGCAGTTCATTCCCCAGGGGGACGGAAAGCCGCACTATCTGGTTGTCAACGCCGACGAGTCGGAGCCCGGGACCTGCAAGGACATCCCGCTCCTCTTCGCGAACCCGCACAGCCTCATCGAGGGCATGATCATCGCGTGTTACGCCATCAGGTCTTCGCATGCCTTCATCTATCTGCGTGGTGAAGTGGTCCCGGTTCTGCGGCGGTTGCACTCGGCCGTGCGCGAGGCGTACGAGGCGGGTTTCCTGGGCGAGAACATCCAGGGCAGCGGACTCGACCTCGACATCACCGTGCACGCGGGCGCGGGCGCGTACATCTGCGGTGAGGAGACCGCACTGCTGGACTCGCTCGAAGGCCGCCGGGGCCAACCGCGGCTTCGTCCCCCCTTCCCCGCTGTCGCGGGCCTCTACGCGTGCCCGACTGTGGTGAACAACGTCGAGTCGATCGCGTCGGTTCCCGCGATCATGACCCGGGGCAAGGACTGGTTCCGGTCGATGGGGAGTGAGAAGTCGCCCGGCTTCACGCTCTACTCCCTCAGCGGCCACGTCGCCAGCCCCGGCCAGTACGAGGCGCCGCTCGGGATCACCCTCCGCCAGCTCCTCGACATGAGCGGCGGTATGCGCCCCGGGCACCGCCTCAAGTTCTGGACGCCGGGCGGCTCCTCGACCCCGATGTTCACCGACGAGCACCTCGACGTCCCTCTTGATTACGAAGGAGTGGGCGCCGCGGGTTCCATGCTCGGCACCAAAGCTCTCCAGTGCTTCGACGAGACGACCTGCGTGGTCCGTGCCGTCACGCGCTGGACCGAGTTCTACGCCCACGAGTCCTGCGGCAAGTGCACGCCCTGCCGCGAAGGCACGTACTGGCTCGTGCAGCTGCTGCGCGACATCGAGGCCGGCAAGGGACGGATGTCCGACCTCGACAAGCTGAACGACATCGCCGACAACATCAACGGCAAGTCCTTCTGCGCCCTCGGCGACGGCGCCGCCTCGCCGATCTTCTCCTCGCTCAAGTACTTCCGCGAGGAGTACGAGCAGCACATCACGGGCCGGGGCTGTCCCTTCGACCCCGCCAAGTCGACGGCTTGGGCCGACCGCACGGAGGTGAACGCATGACCGTGACCACCAACGCTCCCTCAGGCGGGGGAGAGGCGGCGGTCCCGCCGGAGGACCTCGTGTCGCTGACGATCGACGGCGTCGAGCTCAGCGTGCCCAAGGGCACTCTGGTCATCCGGGCCGCCGAACAGCTCGGCATCGAGATCCCCCGGTTCTGCGACCACCCGCTCCTCGATCCGGCCGGCGCCTGCCGCCAGTGCATCGTCGAGGTCGAGGGCCAGCGCAAGCCCATGGCGTCCTGCACCATCACCTGCACCGACGGGATGGTGGTGAAGACCCATCTCACCTCGCCGGTCGCGGAGAAGGCGCAGAAGGGTGTGATGGAGCTCCTGCTCATCAACCACCCGCTGGACTGCCCGGTCTGCGACAAGGGCGGCGAGTGCCCGCTGCAGAACCAGGCCATGTCGCACGGCGACGCCGACTCCCGCTTCGAGGGCCGCAAGCGCACGTACGAGAAGCCCGTGCCGATCTCCACGCAGGTGCTGCTCGACCGTGAGCGGTGCGTGCTGTGCGCCCGCTGCACCCGGTTCTCCAACCAGGTCGCGGGCGACCCGATGATCGAGCTGGTCGAGCGGGGCGCGCTCCAGCAGGTCGGAACCGGCGAGGGCGACCCGTTCGAGTCGTACTTCTCCGGCAACACCATCCAGATCTGCCCGGTCGGCGCGCTGACCTCGGCGGCGTACCGATTCCGCTCCCGCCCCTTCGACCTGGTCTCCTCCCCGTCGGTGTGCGAGCACTGCTCCGGCGGCTGCGCCACGCGCACCGACCACCGGCGCGGCAAGGTCATGCGGCGGCTCGCGGCCGACGACCCCGAGGTCAACGAGGAGTGGATCTGCGACAAAGGGCGGTTCGGGTTCCGGTACGCGCAGCAGCGTGACCGGCTCGAGACGCCGCTCGTGCGCAACGCCGAGGGCGAGCTGGAACCGGCCTCCTGGCCCGAGGCGCTGCAGATCGCGGCCCAGGGGCTGCTGGCCTCCCGGGGCCGCACCGGTGTCCTGACCGGCGGCCGGCTCACCATCGAGGACGCCTACGCGTACAGCAAGTTCGCGCGCGTGGCGCTCGACACCAACGACATCGACTTCCGCGCGCGCGTGCACAGCGGTGAGGAGGCCGACTTCCTCGCCGCCCAGGTCGCCGGGCGCGGCCGGGACCTCGACGGTACGGGCGTCACCTACACCGCACTGGAGAAGGCGCCCGCCGTCCTGCTGGTCGGGTTCGAGGCGGAGGAGGAGGCGCCTGGCGTCTTCCTGCGGCTGCGCAAGGCCTGGCGCAAGCACGGACAGCGGGTCTTCTCGCTGGCCACGCACGCCACGCGCGGTCTGGAGAAGGCCGGTGGCACGCTGCTGCCGGCGGCTCCCGGCACCGAGACCGAGTGGCTGGACGCGCTCGGGAGTGGCGTCGGCCTGGAGGACGACGGCGCCACGGCCGCCGAGGCGCTGCGCGCCGAGGGCGCTGTGATCGTCGTCGGCGAGCGGCTTGCCGCGGTGGCGGGCGGACTCACCGCCGCCGCACGCACCGCCTCCGCGACCGGCGCCCGGCTGGTGTGGATCCCGCGCCGGGCCGGGGAACGCGGCGCGATCGAGGCGGGCGCGCTGCCGTCGCTGCTGCCGGGCGGACGCCCGGCCACCGACCCACGCGCGCGTGACGAGGTCGCCGACGTCTGGGGTGTGGCCGGTCTCCCGCACCGCTACGGCCGCGACACCGGCCAGATCGTCGAGGCCGCCGCGACCGGCGAGCTGCAGGCCCTGCTGGTGGCGGGCGTGGAGATCGCCGACCTGCCCGACCCGGCACGCGCGCGTGCCGCACTCGACGAGGTCGGCTTCCTGGTCTCCCTCGAACTGCGGCCCAGCGAGATCAGCCGCGAGGCCGATGTCGTCCTGCCCGTCGGCGCGGTCGCCGAGAAGGCCGGCACCTTCCTCAACTGGGAAGGCCGGGTCCGCTTCTTCGAGGCCGCGCTCAAGCCCGACCAGATGACCCGCCCCCTCGCGCCCACCGACGCGCGCGTGCTGCAGATGCTCGCCGACGCCATGGACGTCCACCTCGGACTGCCCGATCTGCGCACCGTGCGCGCGGAGATCGACCGGCTCGGCGCCTGGGACGGCCCGCGGGCCGGCGAACCCCTGGAGACCGCGGCCGCGCTGCCCCGCCCGGCCGTCGGCGAGGCCGTACTCGCCGGGCACCGGCTGCTGCTCGACCAGGGCCTCCTCCAGCAGGGCGACGAGGCGCTCGCCGGAACCCGGCACGCCGCACGCGCGCGCCTGTCGGCCGCGACGGCCGCCGAGGCGGGCGTCGAGGAAGGCGACCTCCTCGCCGTGACCGGCCCTCAGGGAGCCGTGGAACTCCCGCTCCAGATCAGTGAGATGCCCGACCGGGTGGTGTGGCTGCCGCTGAACTCCATCGGCGGCGGCGTCGCCTCCGACACCGGCGCGCGGCCCGGCTCCCTCGTCCGCATCGGCCCGGCGACGCTCGCCGGCGAGGCCCCCAAGGAGGTGGAGGCATGAGCCCGTACCTCGCCGCTGAAGACCTCTCGATGTTCGGCCAGGACCCGTGGTGGCTGGTCGTCATCAAGGCGGTGTTCTGCTTCGCCTTCCTGATGGTGACCGTGCTGGTCTCCATCGTCATGGAGCGCAAGGTCGTCGCCTGGATGCAGCTGCGCGTCGGCCCCAACCGGCACGGCCCCTGGGGCATGCTCCAGTCGCTCGCCGACGGCATCAAACTGATGCTCAAGGAGGACGTCGTCGTCAAGCGCGCGGACAAGGCGGTGTACGTCCTCGCGCCGATCATCGCGGCCATCCCGGCCTTCATGGCGATCGCGGTGATCCCCTTCGGCCCGGCCGGCAACGAGATCTCGATCTTCGGCCAGCGCACCACGATGCAGCTCACCGACCTGCCGATCGCGATGCTCTACATCCTCGCGGTCGCCTCGGTCGGCATCTATGGCATCGTCCTCGCGGGCTGGAGCTCCGGCTCGACGTACCCGCTGCTGGGCGGCCTGCGCTCCTGCGCGCAGATGATCTCCTACGAGATCGCGATGGGCGCCGCCTTCGCCTCCGTGTTCCTCTACTCGGGGTCGATGTCGACGTCGACGATCGTCGAGCAGCAGGCCGACCGCTGGTACATCCTGCTGCTGCCGCTCTCCTTCATCCTCTACATCGTCACGATGGTCGGCGAGACCAACCGCGCCCCCTTCGACATGCCGGAGTCCGAGGGCGACCTGGTCGGCGGCTTCAACACCGAGTACTCGTCGATCAAGTTCGCGATGTTCATGCTCGCCGAGTACGTCAACATGGTGACCGTCTCGGCCGTCGCCACCACGCTGTTCCTCGGCGGCTGGCGGGCCCCGTGGCCGATCAGCACCTTCTGGGAGGGCGCGAACCACGGCTGGTGGCCGATGCTCTGGTTCACCGTCAAGGTCCAGCTGCTGCTGTTCATGTTCATCTGGATCCGCGGCACGCTCCCGCGCGTCCGCTACGACCAGCTGATGAAGCTCGGCTGGAAGGTCCTCATCCCGGTCTCGCTGGTGTGGCTGATGCTCGTCGCCACCGTCCGGGCACTGCGGAACGAGAACTACGACTTCGCCGACATCGTGCTCTACGTCGGCGGCGGCGTGCTGGCCCTGCTGCTGCTCTCCTTCGTGGTCGACATGTTCCGCGAGAAGTCGAAGCAGGCCGGGCCGCCGGCCGAGGCCCCGGCGGCCTTCGACCCCATGGCGGGCGGATACCCCGTACCGCCGCTGCCCGGACAGGAGCTTCCGCCGGCTCCGCGACGCCCCTCGCGCCGTGAGCGGGAGCTGATTGTCAGTGGTGGGCCCGATACTCAGAGTGACAAATCTCTGGGCGGATCTACGGATGGAAAGGAGGCGTCCGATGACTGAGGAACCGAAGGACACCAAGCCCGGTTTCCAGAACCCCGTGGCCGGCTTCGGCGTGACCTTCAAGGCCATGTTCAAGAAGCGGCTGACCGAGCAGTACCCGGAGCAGCAGAAGACCACGGCTCCGCGCTTCCACGGACGGCACCAGCTCAACCGCCATCCGGACGGCCTGGAGAAGTGCGTCGGCTGCGAACTGTGCGCGTGGGCCTGCCCCGCGGACGCGATCTATGTGGAGGGCGCGGACAACACCGACGAGGAGCGCTACTCGCCGGGCGAGCGGTACGGCCGCGTCTACCAGATCAACTACGCCCGCTGCATCCTGTGCGGCCTGTGCATCGAGGCGTGCCCCACCCGCGCGCTCACGATGACGAACGAGTTCGAGCTGGCCGACTCCAGCCGGGCCAACCTCATCTACACCAAGGAGCAGTTGCTCGCCGGTCTCGAGGACGGCATGGTCGACTCGCCCCACGCCATCTACCCGGGGACGGACGAACAGGACTACTACCGGGGCCTGGTCACCGAGGCCGCGCCCGGCACGGAGCAGCAGGTCGCTCACTCCGAGGGCGAGGTCGTGCAGGAGGCCGACTCCACCTTCGGCGGGACCGAGCCGGCGTCAAAGAAGGTGATCGGCCGATGACCGCCCAGCTCGCCGCCTACTCCACCTCCACCGCAGAGGCCGTCCAGTTCTGGATCCTCGGCACGATCGCGGTGATCGGCGCCCTGGGCACCATCCTCATGAAGAGGGCCGTGCACAGCGCGCTCTGCCTCGCCGGGACCATGATCATCCTGGCGGTGTTCTACCTCGCCAACGGCGCCTACTTCCTGGGCGTCGTCCAGATCATCGTCTACACCGGCGCGATCATGATGCTGTTCCTGTTCGTGGTGATGCTCGTCGGCGTGACCGCGGCGGACTCCCTGAAGGAGACCATCAAGGGCCAGCGCTGGCTGGCTCTGGTGTGCGGTCTCGGCTTCGGCATCCTGCTGATCGGAGGCATCGGCAACGCCTCCCTCACGGAGTTCAACGGCATCGGCCAGGCGAACGCCGGGGGCAACGTGGAGGGCATCGCCGCCCTCATCTTCACCAAGTACGTCTTCGCGTTCGAGATCACCGGCGCCCTGCTCATCACGGCCGCCGTCGGCGCCATGGTGCTCACCCACCGCGAGCGCACCGAGCGCGCCAAGACGCAGCGCGAACTCTCCGAGGAGCGGGTCCGCGATGGCAGGCAACTGCCGCCGCTGCCGGCCCCCGGTGTGTACGCCCGGCACAACGCGGTCGACATCGCGGGCCTGCTCCCCGACGGCACCCCGTCCGACCTCACCGTCAGCAAGACGCTGCGCGAGCGCGGCCAGATCCGCGACGTGTCGCAGGAGGCGCTCAACGACCTCAAGGCCCTGGAACAGCGGTCCGAGGAGCGCCTGGAGCGCAGGGTGATCGGTCCTGCGAAGCCCAAGCGGTCCGAGGAGGCGTCGAAGTGAACCCCGTCAACTACCTCTATCTCGCGGCCCTGCTGTTCACGATCGGCGCCACCGGCGTGCTGATCAGGCGCAACGCGATCGTCGTGTTCATGTGCATCGAGCTCATGCTCAACGCCTGCAACCTCGCGTTCGTCGCCTTCTCCCGCATGCACGGCAACCTCGACGGCCAGATCATCGCGTTCTTCACGATGGTCGTCGCCGCCGCCGAGGTCGTGGTCGGGCTCGCGATCATCGTGTCCCTGTTCCGTGCCCGTCACTCGGCCTCGGTCGACGACGCCAGCCTGATGAAGCTGTAAGGGGTCGGAAGAATCGTGGAGAACCTGATTGCGCTGCTGGTGGCGGCGCCCCTGCTCGGAGCGGTGGTCCTGCTGTGCGGCGGCCGCCGGCTGGACGCCGTCGGCCACTGGATCGGCACGGCCCTCGCCGCCTCCTCCTTCGTGCTCGGCCTGGTCCTGTTCACCGACATGCTGGGCAAGGACGCGGACCACCGCGAGATTGGCCAGTTCCTGTTCAGCTGGATCCCGGTCGAGGGCTTCCAGGCGGACGTCGCCTTCCAGCTCGACCAGCTGTCGATGACGTTCGTCCTGCTGATCTCGGGCGTCGGCTCGCTGATCCACCTCTACTCCGTCGGGTACATGGAGCACGACGAGCGGCGCCGCCGCTTCTTCGGCTATCTGAACCTGTTCCTCGCGGCGATGCTGCTGCTCGTCCTCGCCGACAACTACCTGCTGCTGTACGTCGGCTGGGAGGGCGTCGGTCTCGCCTCCTACCTGCTGATCGGCTTCTGGCAGCACAAGCCCAGCGCCGCCACGGCAGCGAAGAAGGCCTTCCTGGTCAACCGCGTCGGCGACATGGGCCTGTCCATCGCGATCATGCTGATGTTCCTCTGGTTCGGCACCTTCGCCTTCGGGCCGGTGCTCGGCAGCCACGAGGAGGCCGGGCTCGCGGGTGCCGCCGGTGAGGACAAGCTGACCGCCATCGCCCTGATGCTGCTGCTCGCGGCCTGCGGCAAGTCCGCCCAGGTGCCGCTGCAGTCCTGGCTCGGGGACGCGATGGAGGGCCCGACCCCGGTCTCGGCCCTCATCCACGCCGCGACGATGGTGACGGCGGGCGTGTACCTGATCGTCCGCTCCGGAGCCGTCTTCAACGGCGCCCCGGACGCCCAGCTGGTCGTCACCGTCGTCGGTGCCGTCACGCTCCTCTTCGGTGCGATCGTCGGTTGCGCGAAGGACGACATCAAGAAGGCACTGGCCGGCTCGACCATGTCGCAGATCGGCTACATGGTGCTCGCCGCGGGCCTCGGCCCCATCGGCTACGTCTTCGCGATCATGCACCTGGTGACGCACGGCTTCTTCAAGGCGGGGCTGTTCCTCGGCGCCGGTTCGGTCATGCACGGCATGAACGACGAGGTCGACATGCGCCGCTACGGCGGACTGCGCAAGTACATGCCGATCACCTTCGTCACCTTCGGCCTCGGCTACCTGGCCATCATCGGCTTCCCGGGTCTGTCCGGCTTCTTCTCCAAGGACATGATCATCGAGTCGGCGTTCGCCAAGGGCGGCACCGAGGGCTGGATCCTCGGCGCCTGCGCCCTGCTGGGCGCGGCCATCACGGCGTACTACATGACGCGCGTGATGCTGATGACGTTCTTCGGCGAGGAGCGCTGGCGCAACGCCCCGACGCCGTCCCCGGCCGAGCCGAGCGCGGAGCCCGCCGCCGAGACCCGCGGCGAGTACACCCCGCCGCATCCGCACGAGTCGCCCAAGGTCATGACGATCCCGATGATCGTCCTGGCCGTCGGGTCGGTGTTCGGCGGCGCGTTCTTCAGCATCGGCGACCGCTTCGTGCACTGGCTGGAGCCCGTCACCGGGCACAGCCACGGCAACCCGCCGATCAGCGCCCTCACGGTCACGCTGTCCACGGTCGCCGTGATGGTCGTCGGTGTCGCCGTGGCCTGGGGGCAGTACGGCCGCCGCCCGGTCCCGGCCGTCGCCCCGCGCGGATCGCTGCTCACCCGGGCCGCCCGGCGCGACCTGCTCCAGGACGACTTCAACCACGTCGTCCTGGTCCGCGGCGGCGAACACCTCACGCGGTCCCTGGTCTACGTCGACCACACCCTGGTCGACGGCGTCGTCAACGGCACGGCGGCCTCGGTCGGCGGCCTCTCCGGGCGGATGCGAAAGCTGCAGAACGGCTTCGCCCGCTCCTACGCGGTCTCGATGTTCGGCGGTGCGGCGGTCCTGGTCGCCGTGACCCTGCTGATGAGGGCGGTCTGATACCGATGTCCTTTCCTCTGCTGACAGCGACAGCGGCGCTCCCGGCCGTCGGGGCGATCGCCACGGCCGCCGTACCGGCCGCGCAACGCACCGTCGCCAAATGGCTGGCGCTGCTCTTCTCGCTCGCCACGCTCGTCCTGGCGATCGTCGTCCTGGCGCGCTTCGACCCGGACGGCGACCGCTACCAGCTCACCGAGTCCCACTCCTGGATCGCGGACTTCGGTGTCCGCTACGAACTGGGCGTGGACGGCATCGCGGTGGCCCTGATCGCGCTCACGGCGCTGCTGATCCCGTTCATCATCCTCGCGGGCTGGCACGATGCCGACCCGCTGGAGACCGGGAGCACCCGGTGGCGGCCGACGCAGGGCTTCTTCGCCCTGATCCTGGCCGTCGAGGCGATGGTGATCATCTCCTTCGAGGCCACCGACGTCTTCCTCTTCTACATCTTCTTCGAAGCCATGCTGATCCCGATGTACTTCCTCATCGGCGGCTTCGGGGACCGTGCCCACGAGCACGGCGAGAAGGCGGCGGCGACGCAACGGTCGTACGCGGCGGTCAAGTTCCTGCTCTACAACCTGGCCGGCGGCCTGATCATGCTGGCCGCGGTGATCGGCCTGTACGTGGTCGCCGGGAACTTCTCGCTCACGGAGATCGCCGAGGCCCGGGCCAACGGCTCGCTCGACATGGCGACCAACACCGAACGGTGGCTGTTCCTGGGCTTCTTCTTCGCCTTCGCGGTGAAGGCCCCGCTGTGGCCGCTGCACACCTGGCTGCCCAACGCGATGCAGGAGTCCACCGCCCCGGTCGCCGTGCTCATCACGGCCGTCGTCGACAAGGTCGGCACCTTCGCGATGCTCCGCTTCTGCCTGCAGCTCTTCCCGGAGGCGAGCAAGTGGGCGACGCCCGCGATCCTCGTCCTCGCCCTGATCAGCATCATCTACGGGGCGCTGCTCGCGGTCGGCCAGCGCGACATCAAGCGGCTGGTGGCCTACGCGTCGATCTCCCACTTCGGCTTCATCATCATGGGCATCTTCGCGATGACGAGCCAGGGCCAGTCCGGGGCGACGCTCTACATGGTCAACCACGGCATCTCGACCGCCGCGCTGATGCTGGTGGCGGGCTTCCTGATCTCCCGGCGCGGCTCGCGGCTCATCGCCGACTACGGCGGAGTGCAGAAGGTCGCGCCGGTGCTCGCCGGCACCTTCCTGATCGGCGGCCTGGCAACCCTGTCGCTGCCCGGCCTGGCACCGTTCGTCAGTGAGTTCCTGGTCCTGGTCGGCACGTTCACGCGGTACCCGGTGGTCGGCATCATCGCCACCTTCGGCATCGTCCTGGCCGCGCTCTACACCCTCGTCCTCTACCAGCGGACGATGACCGGCCCGGTGAAACCCGAGATCGCGAAGATGCCGGACCTCAGGGTGCGTGAACTCGTGGTCGTCGCCCCGCTGGTCGTGCTGCTGATCTTCCTGGGCGTCTACCCGAAGCCCCTCACGCAGGTCATCGACCCGGCGGTCAAACAGACCATGTCCGACGTACAGCAGAAGGACCCCAAGCCCGAGGTGGAGGCGGCCAAGTGAGCGCAACAGCCGTCCACAGCCTGTGGACAACGGCGGCCGAACCGATCTCGAAGATCGACGCGCCGAAGATCGAATACGGGCAGCTCGCCCCCACCCTGATCATCGTCGGTGCGGCGATCGTCGGGATCCTGGTCGAGGCGTTCGTACCGCGCAAGTCCCGTTACTACGTCCAGATGTTCGTGTCCGTCGTCGCGATCGCGGCCGCCTTCGCGGCGGTCGTGGCCCTCGCGGCCGACGGGTACGGCACGACCAAGGCGCACATCGCGGCGATGGGCGCCATCGCGGTGGACGGACCGGCCCTCTTCCTTCAGGGCACGATCCTGCTGGCGGCCCTGGTCGGCCTGTTCACCTTCGCCGAGCGGCGCCTCGACCCGGTGGTGCACGGCAACCGCGTGGACTCCTTCGCCGCACAGGCCGCGTCCGTGCCGGGCAGCGAGAGCGAGAAGGCCGCGGTCAAGGCCGGGTTCACCACCACCGAGGTGTTCCCGCTGCTGCTGTTCGCCGTCGCCGGCATGCTGATCTTCCCGGCGGCCAACGACCTGCTGACGCTGTTCGTGGCGCTGGAGGTCTTCTCGCTCCCGCTGTACCTGCTGTGCGCGCTGGCCCGCCGCAAGCGGATGATGTCGCAGGAGGCGGCGGTCAAGTACTTCCTGCTCGGCGCCTTCGCCTCCGCGTTCACCCTGTTCGGCATCGCGCTGCTGTACGGCTACGCGGGCTCGATGTCGTACGCGACGATCGCGCAGGTCGTCGACGGCACGGTGCAGGACGTCAACCCGGCGCTCGCCGGCACCATGGGCAACGACGCGCTGCTGCTGGTCGGTGCCGCGCTGCTGGTCATGGGTCTGCTGTTCAAGGTCGGCGCGGTGCCGTTCCACATGTGGACGCCGGACGTGTACCAGGGCGCGCCGACGCCGGTGACCGGTTTCATGGCGGCGGCGACGAAGGTCGCGGCGTTCGGCGCGCTGCTGCGCGTGCTGTACGTCGTCCTGCCGGGCCTGCGCTGGGACTGGCGCCCGGTCATGTGGGCCGTGGCGATCATCACCATGCTGGGCGGTGCGATCGTCGCGATCACGCAGACCGACATCAAGAGGCTGCTGGCGTACTCCTCGATCGCGCACGCCGGGTTCATCCTCGCGGGTGTCATCGCGACCACGCCGGACGGTGTGTCGTCGGTGCTGTTCTACCTGGCGGCGTACTCGTTCGTGACGATCGGCGCCTTCGCGGTGGTCACGCTCGTGAGGGACGCGGGCGGCGAGGCGACGCACCTGTCCAAGTGGGCGGGGCTCGGCCGGCGCTCGCCGCTGGTCGCTGCCGTGTTCGCGGTGTTCCTGCTGGCCTTCGCGGGCATCCCGCTGACGTCCGGCTTCGCCGGGAAGTTCGCCGTGTTCAAGGCGGCGGCGGAGGGCGGGGCCGCCCCGCTGGTCGTGGTCGGCGTGATCTCGTCGGCGATCGCGGCGTTCTTCTACATCCGGGTCATCGTGCTGATGTTCTTCAGCGAGCCGCGGCCGGAGGGCCCGACGGTGGCCGTGCCGTCGCCGCTGACGATGACGGCGATCGGGGTGGGCGTGGCGGTCACGCTGGTGCTCGGTGTGGCGCCGCAGTACTTCCTGGACCTGGCGGGTCAGGCGGGGGTGTTCGTGCGCTGACCGTGCGCTTGCCGGTGGGCGGCGGCCCGGCGTCCCTTCTCGGGGTGCCGGGCCGTCGGCCTTGAAGGCGGCCTTGAAGGGGGTGGTCGCCCAGCCTGTGGATAACTTCGGGGCTGTCGGTGGCGACCCCTATCGTGGGGGCAGTGGTCGAGGGACGACGTACGGGGGACAGGACGATGGGCGGGACGGGCGGTATCGCTGAGATGTCAGTGACGCAGAGCGAGGCGCTGGCCACGCTGCACCGGGTCTTCGGGTACGAGGCATTCCGGGGTGAGCAGGAAGCGGTCATCGAGCACGTGGTCGCGGGCGGTGACTCCGTCGTGCTCATGCCGACCGGCGCCGGCAAGTCCCTGTGCTACCAGGTCCCGGCCCTGGTCAGGCCCGGCACGGGGGTCGTCGTCTCCCCGCTCATCGCCCTGATGCAGGACCAGGTGGACGCGCTGCGGGCGCTGGGCGTGCGGGCCGGGTTCATGAACTCCACGCAGGACTTCGACGAGCGGCGGCTGGTGGAGGCCGAGTTCCTCGCCGGCGAGCTGGACCTGCTGTACCTGGCGCCGGAGCGGCTGCGGCTGGAGAACACGCTCGATCTGCTCTCGCGCGGCAAGATCTCCGTGTTCGCGATCGACGAGGCGCACTGCGTCTCCCAGTGGGGCCACGACTTCCGGCCCGACTACCTGACGCTGTCGCTGCTCGGCGAGCGCTGGCCGGACGTGCCGCGGATCGCGCTCACCGCGACGGCCACGCACGCCACGCACCAGGAGATCACCGAGCGGCTGAACATGCCGGCGGCCCGCCACTTCGTGGCGAGCTTCGACCGGCCCAACATCCAGTACCGGGTCGTGCCGAAGGCGGACCCGAAGAAACAGCTGCTGAGCTTCCTGCGCGAGGAGCACGCGGGCGACGCGGGAATCGTCTACTGCCTGTCGCGCAACTCCGTCGACAAGACCGCCGAGTTCCTGAGCCGCAACGGCGTCGAGGCGGTGCCCTACCACGCGGGCCTGGACGCGGGCACGCGCGCGGCCCACCAGTCCCGCTTCCTGCGGGAGGACGGCCTGGTCGTGGTGGCGACCATCGCCTTCGGCATGGGCATCGACAAGCCGGACGTCCGCTTCGTCGCCCACCTCGATCTGCCCAAGTCGGTCGAGGGCTACTACCAGGAGACCGGCCGGGCCGGCCGTGACGGACTGCCGTCGACGGCCTGGATGGCGTACGGGCTCAACGACGTCATTCAGCAGCGCAAGCTGATCCAGTCCGGCGAGGGCGACGAGGCCTTCCGGCGGCGGGCCCAGGCCCATCTGGACTCGATGCTGGCGCTGTGCGAGACCGTCCAGTGCCGCCGGGGCCAGCTGCTCGCCTACTTCGGCCAGGACCCGGACCCGGCCGGCTGCGGCAACTGCGACACCTGCCTCACCCCGCCGGAGACCTGGGACGGCACGGTCGCGGCACAGAAGGTGCTGTCGACGGTGGTACGGCTGCAGCGCGAGCGCGGCCAGAAGTTCGGCGCGGTGCAGATCGTCGACATCCTGCTGGGGAAGCGGACCGGCAAGGTGATCCAGTTCGACCACGACCAGCTGTCGGTGTTCGGCATCGGCGAGGAGCTGGCCGAGGCCGAATGGCGGGGTGTCATCCGGCAGCTGCTGGCCCAGGGACTGCTCGCCGTGGAGGGCGAGTACGGCACGCTGGTGCTGACCGAGGGCAGTGGGACGGTGCTGCGGCGGGAGCAGGAGGTGCCGCTGCGCAAGGAGCCGAAGAAGCCGGTGACGTCCCGGTCGGGGTCCTCGGCGTCCTCGGGCTCCGGACGGGGCGAGCGCAAGGGCAGGGCGGCTGCCGCCGAGCTGCCCGAGGAGCTGATGCCGGCCTTCGAGGCACTGCGGGCCTGGCGGGCCGAGCAGGCACGCGAACAGGGCGTACCGGCCTACGTCATCTTCCATGACGCCACGCTGCGGGAGATCGCCACGGTCTGGCCGGCATCGGTGGCCGAGCTCGGTGGGATCGGCGGAGTGGGCGAGAAGAAGCTCGCGACATACGGGGAGGGCGTGCTGGAGGTCCTCACCTCTCTGGGCGGCCCGCCCGGCTCGGCTCCGGCTGCGGTGTCCGGCCAGGCCCCGGGACACGCCCCCGGCCCCGGTCAGGACCCGGGTGGACCGGACGACTGGCCGGAGATGGCCGAGGAGCCGGAGCCCGACTGGATATAAGGCCGGGCTCCGGCAGGGGCAGGGCACCAGCAGGGCACAGGCAGAGCCGAGCGTCAGCCGACGGCGGTCACATCGCCCGTGCCGCGTACGCCCTGACATCCGCGTCGGAGTCCGTCGTCGCCGTGGCGAGGGCCGCGCGGGCCTCCTCGGCGGTGCGGTGCCGCGTCAGTGCCAGGACGGCGGCCTTGCGGACATCGGCGTTGGCATCCGCGAGGGCCTTGGCGAGGGCGGGGACCGCCACCTCCGGGTCGGCGACGGACAGGGCCGTGGCGGCACCGCCCCGCACCTGCCAGGCCGACTCGGACAGGGCGGCCACGGCACGCGTGGTGAGGGACGCCGGGCAGCCGGTGGTGCCCAGTGCCCCGTAGGCCGCCGCACGCACCAGGGCGTCCGGGTCGTCGAGGAGGCCCGTGAGGGCCGTTTCGATCGAGGCGGCGGCGGAATCGGAGTCGGCCGGAAGGTCACCGGACAGTCGCTCGGCACCCACCGTGGCCAGCCCTTTGGCGATCGCTACCCGGACCTCGCGGGACGGGTCGGCGACCGCCGCGCGGGCCAGTTCCTCGGCGGCGTCGACCGACACCAGCGCGCGTACGGCCTCGATACGGACGGCGATGTCGGCGTCGGCCGCGGGGCCCGCGAACAGGACGGCGTCCCCGAGGCGCAGGGCACGCAGGACGTCCAGCGCGGCGGCGCGGACCACCGGGTCGGGCTCGGCCAGGGCGGCGGCGAGGCCGTCGCGCAGGTCGGGCTCGGGCGGGAGCGTCTCGACGAGCTCCCGCAGTGACGCGGCCGCGGCCGCCCGTACCTCGGCGGCGGTGTCGCGCAGGGCGGAGGCGAGGGCGCGGCCTGTTCCGGGCGGCAGCGTCTCGGTGAGCACGGCGACCGCCTCGCGCCGGACGGCGGACGCGGGGTCGGCCAGGTAGGGCTGGAGTGCGTCGAGTTCGGGTTCCTCATCGGCCAGGGCGACGAGTTCGAGGAGGCGGGCGGAGGACCGCTCGGGGGCGGGAGCGGGGGACGAGGACGGCGCGGTCTGCGGCTGCTCAGCTTCGGCCGCCCCCACCTGGGCAGCCACCGGAGCCACATCCCGGGGCCCGGCCATCGCCACGTCCTCGGCGTGGACCTCGCCGATCAGACGGGACGGGCCGCCGACGGGGGTGAAGCCCTCGACCGGAACGAGATAGGGAGCCACGGGACGGGCCGTGAACTCCATCGCACCAGAGGGGGACTTGTGCAGATCGAGGTGGTGGAACCAGGACGCGTCGTCGCGCTGGGGGTGGTCGAGTCGGTCGTGGTAGAGGCCCCAGCGGGACTCCGTGCGGGCCAGGGAGGACCGGGCGGCCATCTCCGCGCAGTCGCGGATGAAGGTGACCTCCGCGCAGCGCATCAGTTCGTGCGCGGTGTGGGCGCCCATCTCGGCGATGTCGGCGTGCATCCGCTCGAACGATTCCAGGGCCAGCGACAGCCGGGCGCCGGACTTCGGCGGGGCCACGTAGTCGTTCACGAAGCGGCGCAGCTTGTACTCGACCTGGGGCTGCGGCGGGCCGTCGGGGTTGCGCAGCGGGCGGTAGATCAGCTCGTGCGCCTCCTGGAGCTGCCGCTCCGGCAAGTCGCCCGCGTAGGCCTGGTACTGGGAGGCGTCCGCACCCGCGAGGTCGCCGTAGACGAACGCGCCGATCATGTAGTTGTGCGGCACGCAGGCCAGGTCGCCGGCCGCGTACAGCCGGGGCACGGTCGTACGGGCGTGATCGTCGACCCGGACGCCGGAGGCGGAGTGGCCGCCGCACAGGCCGATCTCGGAGATGTGCATCTCGATGTCGTGGGTGCGGTAGTCGTGGCCGCGGCCGGAGTGGAAGGTGCCGCGGGTCGGGCGTTCGGTCGAGTGGAGGATCGTCTCCAGGGCCGAGACCGACTCCTCGGGGAGGTGGCTCAGCTTCAGATAGACCGGGCCCCGGTCGGACGCGACCTCCGCCGCGAACTCGGCCATCATCTGGCCCGACCAGTAGTCGGAGTCGACGAAGCGCTCGCCGTGCCGGTTGACCTGGTAGCCGCCGAAGGGGTTGGCGACATAGGCGCAGGCCGGGCCGTTGTAGTCCTTGATCAGCGGGTTGATCTGGAAACACTCGATGCCGGTGAGTTCGGCGCCCGCGTGGTAGGCCATGGCGTAGCCGTCGCCCGCGTTGGTGGGGTTCTCGTAGGTGCCGTAGAGGTAGCCGGAGGCGGGCAGGCCGAGGCGGCCGCAGGCGCCGGTGGCGAGGATCACCGCGCCCGCACGGACCTGGACGAACTGCCCCGTGCGGGTGTTGAAGCCCGCCGCGCCGACGGCGCGCCCCTCGACCGTGAGGACACGCACCGGCATCACCCGGTTCTCGATGCGGATCCTCTCCCGCATCTCGCGGCGCCGCAGCTGCCGGTACAGGACCTTCTTGACGTCCTTGCCCTCCGGCATGGGCAGCACGTAGGAGCCGGAGCGGTGGACCTGGCGGACCGCGTAGTCGCCGTGCTCGTCCTTCTCGAACTTCACACCGTACGACTCCAGCCGCTGCACCATGCCGAAGCCGCGGGTGGCGGTCTGGCGGACGGTGGACTGGTCGACGATGCCGTCGTTGGCGCGGGTGATCTCCGCGACGTAGTCGTCGGGTTCGGCGCGGCCCGGGATGACCGCGTTGTTGACGCCGTCCATGCCCATGGCGAGTGCGCCGGAGTGGCGGACGTGGGCCTTCTCCAGCAGCAGCACGTTCGCGCCGTGCTCCGCTGCGGTCAGTGCCGCCATGGTGCCAGCGGTGCCGCCGCCGATGACGAGGACGTCGCAGGTCAGTTCCTCGGCGTCGGCGAGGGACGGGACGGCCAGGGAGGTGTCCGCAGGGGGGTTCACGGAGGTGGTCACCGGGGTGCCTTTCACGTACCGAGCGAGGTGAGAACGTCGCGCCGCAGGGCCACGCGCGCCGGGTGGTCGTGCGCGCCCCGGTCACGCGGGCGGGGCACGTCCCGTACTGTGACGAGGCCGCCCGCGCCGAGCAGTGCGACACGGTCGCCGAGGAAGAGGGCCTCGTCCACGTCGTGGGTGACGAAGACGACGGTCGCGCCCGTGCCGTGCAGCACCTCCACCAGCAGGTCCTGCATGCCCGCCCGGGTCTGGGCGTCGAGCGCGCCGAACGGCTCGTCCATCAGGACGGCCCGCGGGCGGGCGGCCAGGGCGCGGGCCAGCTGGACGCGCTGGCGCTGCCCGCCGGAGACCCGGTGCGGCAACTGCCGTGCCTGTGTGCCGAGTCCGACCCGCTCCAGCCAGGCCTGGGCCTGTTCCCGGCGCTCGGAGCGGGGCACACCGCGGATGGCGAGGGGCAGTTCGACGTTGGCGCGCAGGGTGCGCCAGGGGAGCAGGGCGTCCTCCTGGAAGACCAGGGCGCGGTCGGCCGCGGGGCCGGTCAGCGGGTGTCCGTCCTGGGTGATCTCACCGGCGAGCGGCGACAGCAGGCCGGCCAGGGTGCGCAGGAGCGTCGACTTGCCGCAGCCGGACGGGCCGACGACGGTGAGGATCTCGCCGGGGGCGATGTCCAGGTCGACGTCGTCCAGGGCGGGTGCGCCGGGGCGGCCGAGGGAGGTGCCGGCCAGGGTGAGCCGTGTGCCGCGCACCGGCGGGCCCGCGACGGCCTCGGACGAGGCGCTCGGGGCGGACTCCTTCGATGCGCTCACGCCGGTCTCGGGCGAGGTGCCGACGGTCTCAGACGAGGTGCTCATCGCGTGCCTCCTCGGATACGGGTCCGCCGGGTGCGGTGGCGGGGGCGGCCGGCACGGGCTTCACGGACCGGGCGGGCCGGGGCGGCCGGGCGCCGGGGACGTAGGCGGTGCGGGGCAGCCAGCGGGTGAGGCGGCGGCCCAGCAGTTCCACGGCGGTGGAGGTGAGCCAGCCGAGCACGCCGATGGTGACCATGCCGACGAACACGCCCGGGTAGTCGACGACGGTGTAGTCCTGCCAGGTGCGGTAGCCGACCCCGTACTGGCCGGAGATCATCTCGGCGGAGATCACGCAGATCCAGGACACGCCGATGCCGACGGACAGGCCGCCGAACACGCCGGGCAGCGCGCCCGGCAGGACGACGGAGCCGAGGATCCGCCACCGGCCGCCGCCCATGGTGCGCACCGCCTCCTCCCACATGGGCGTCAGGGCGCGCACCGCGTGCCGGGTGGAGACCAGGACCGGGAAGAAGGCGGCGGTGCAGGTGATGAAGACGATGCCCTGTTCGTTGGAGGGGAAGAGCAGGATCGCCACGGGGACGAGCGCGATGGCCGGGATCGGGCGGATCACTTCGAGCACCGGGCCGAGCAGGTCCTCGGCGAGCCGCGAGCGCGCCACGAGCACGCCGGTGGCGACGCCCAGGACGGCGGCCAGCAGGAAGCCGGTGAGGATCCGGGTGAGGCTGTCGGTCAGGTCCGTCCAGTAGTCCGGCCCGGACAGCCGGGCGGCGAAGGCCCGGGCCACGTCGGTGACCGTCGGGAACTGCGAGAAGCGCAGCCACAGGTCGACGTTCAGGCTGGTCAGCGCCTGCCACAGGCCGAGGGCGACCGCCAGCGAGGCCGCGCGGAGCACATAACGCGTCACGACGCCTGCTCCAGAGCGTCGGCGTAGGAGACGACCCGCGCCCCGCCGTGCCCGGCGACGTACGCCTGCGCGGTCTCGGGTGCGACGAAGGGCAGCAGCTTGTCGCCGTCGGCCACCCACACGGCCTTGTCGGCGAACCACAGGGTGCCGGTGGTGGTGTCGGGGACGTAGGCGGCGCGGACGGCGTCGCGGCGCCCGGCCACATAACGCAGCAGCAGGGAGGGGGAGGTGAAGGTGGTGGTCTTCGAGGCGCCCTTGGGCCAGGCCTCGCTTACGGCCGGCGCGGGCTTCGTGGCGAGGTGCTTGGCGTACGCCGTCGGGCCGAGGGCCTTCCGCACGTACTGCTCGTCGACGAAGGCGTCGACGTCCACATCGCCGGTGAGCTTCGCCGACTTGAGGATCGAGACGTCCTTCTTCAAGGCGGAGACGAGCTGGGGCTTGATCGCCGGGTCGAAGGTGGCGATGCCGTGAGCGCCGTTGTAGAGGTAGACGACCTCGGCGGGCAGGCCGGTCGCCTTCGCGACCTTCTCGGAGGCGTCCACCGGGCGGTCGTTCAGATAGTCCGTCGCCTCCGCCTGCGCCTTCAGGAAGGCGTCCAGCACGGCGGGCCGCTCCTTGGCGAAGTCCTCGCGGGCGGTGACGCCGTGGAACGTGGGCAGATTCAGCCGGGCCCCGTCGTACAGGGCCTTCGCCTTGCCCTGGTAGGCGAGCAGGCCCGGCCAGGCGACGAACTGGGACAGCGCGTCCGCGCTGCCCGCGGTGAGGGCCGAGGCGCCGACGGAGGGCTGCTGGTTGAGCTTCTCGATGCCGCTGTTCGGGTCGATGCCGGCGCGCTGCAGGGCCCGGACGAGGGTGCCGTCGGCGGCCGAGCCGACGCTCGTGGAGACCTTCTTGCCCTTCAGGTCCTTCAGGGAGGCGAGCTTGGAACCGGGCGCGGTGACGATGGTGTTGAGGCCGCCGCGGAGGTTGTAGCCGGTGACCGAGACCAGGCGGGTGGGGCTGTTCAGCTGCTTGCCGCGGGCCGCGTTGATGAGCAGCGGGAAGTCGCCCATCGAGCCGATGTCGATCTTCCCGGCGGTCATCTGGGCGGTGATCGGCGCGCCGGTGGCGTAGTCCTGCCAGTCGACCTTGTAGGTGATGCCGTCGTGGCGGGCGTTCAGCTGCTTCTCGAAGTAGCCGAGGGAGCGGAGCAGGGTGCCCGCCGTGACGGTGTTGATCGTCCTGGACTGGTAGCCGACGGTGACGGTGACCGTGGAGCCGCTGCCGGCCTCGGCGTCACCGCCGCAGGCGCTGAGCGGGAGCAGGAGGACGACGGCGGATACCGCGACTGCGGTGCGTTTCAGTGTGGTGCGGGACGTGATGGTTCGGGACATGGCGGTTCGGGCCTCTCACCGGAGCAGATAGGGCATGTTGACCGTGACGGCTCCGGTGGGGCATCGGGCCGCGCACGGGCCGCAGTACCAGCACTCGTCGACATGCATGTACGCCTTGCCGTTGCTCTCGTCGATGGCGAGGGAGTCCAGCGGGCACATGTCCACGCAGAGCGTGCAGCCGTCGATGCACTTCGACTCGTCGATGGTCACGGGCACGTCGGCCCGCTGGGGCGCCAAGGGCATGGCTGTCTCCAGGGATCTGCGCGAGAGGGGTGGTTACCGGTACCGGTGCAGCAGGCCGCTCATGGTGATGCGGTCGCCGCGGAAGCGGATGAACTCCAGGTCGACCGGGCGGCCGTCCGCGAGGTGGGTGAGGCGTTCCAGCATGAGGACGGCGGTGCCGCGCGGGGCCTCGAGCACGGCGGCCGAGTGGGTGTCCGCGCTGACCGCTTCCAGGGTGATATCGGCGTGGCCGAGGGGCTGGCCGGTGACGGCTTCCAGGAGGCGGAAGACGTCGGTGTTCTCCAGGTCGGCGCCGAGCAGTTCGGTGCCGATGTCGAGAGGGACGTAGGTGAGGTCGAGGGACAGGGGAAGGCCGTTCAGACGGCGCAGGCGTTCGATGTAGAGGACGTCGGTGCCGGGCGCGAGGTGGAGGCGCTCGGCGACCGGCGCGGGTGCCGGGGCGGGGCCCATGGTGCGGACCTCGTTGGTGACCCGGCCGTGTTCGCGGAGGGTTTCCGCGAGGCCCATCAGGCGGTCGAGACCGTGGGGGTACTTGTGGGCCACGACCACGGTGCCGACGCCGGGCCGGCGTTCCACGAGGCCCTCGGCCCGCAGCAGGTCGAGTGCCTCACGGACCGTGTTGCGGCCGGCGCCGTAGTCGGTGGCGAGGGTCGACTCGTGGGGGAGGGTGCCGCCGGGGAAGGCGCCGGTGAGCAACTGCTGGCGGAGCAGGTCCGCCAGTTGCCTGGCCCGGTCGGCGCGCAGCCGTCGCCGCGCGCGGTGGGCGGCGACGGTGGTCGCGGCTCCCGGTCCGGCGTGGTCTCGGCTGCGGTCGATGGGCATGGCTCGGACCATACCTATCCGATAGGAAAAGTAGTGTTGCGGGAGTGTTGCGCCACCGGGAATGTGACCGGTTCGACGGTTGAGCTGCGGTTTCGGCGGGCCTGCGGGGAGATCCGCCACCACGGCTACGACCGGTCCGTGGCGAGATCTGCCACCACGGCCGCCGCCGTTCCACGGCCGGATCCGCCCCCTTGGCCCCGGCCGGTACGGCTACGACAGCGCCGTCAGGCCCGGGGCGAACGCGATCAGCAGGGGCAGCAGCGGTACCAGCGCGGCCGTGGTGGTGGTCAGGGCCCGGTGCCTGCGGCCCAGCCGGGGCGGCGGTTCCAGGAGCCGGTCGACCCGTTCGCCCAGCAGGCGGTGGCTGGAGGCGCAGGACAGGACGCCGCGGTGCTGGTTGAGCTCGATCAGGGCCAGTGCGGTGGTCAGGTGGCCGCAGCGGCGGGAGGCGGTGTCGTCGGCGGCCAGTTCGACCAGGCGGTGGGTCTGGTCGCAGAAGTGGGCGAACAGCGGGATGCGGGGGAAACCGGTGGCCAGGGCCGTGGACAGATGCAGCAGCCAGTCGTGGCGGGCGCGGGCGTGGCCGCGCTCGTGGGTGAGGACGGCGTCGAGTTGGTGGCCGGTGAGACGGTGCAGGGCGCCCGTGGTGACGATCAGCTGGGACGGACTGCCGGGCATCCACCAGGCGTCGGGGTACTCGTCCTCGAGGACCAGCAGGGGACCGCGGGCGGCGGGCAGGCCGGCCGGCAGATCGGGGGCGCGTTCGCGCACTTGGGCGCGGGCCCGGGCGCGGCGCCGGCGTGCCTCGACGAGTTCGCGCGCGAGCATCGCGGTCGTCCAGGCGGCGCCGCAGGCCAGCAGCAGAGTAAGGGTGGCGGCCCATGGCGGGGCGGTGGAGAGGTCGTACGCCGCGGTCACGGCCGGCGGCGCCGGGGCGAAGAGCTGGGCGCGGACCGTGCCGAACACGGCGGCGGCGCCCAGGGCGAGAGCCGTCACGCAGCACAGCAGGACGGTGGCGACCAGGCACTGCCACACCCACAGCGCGACCACCGGTTCCCGCTCGGGCCACGCGGACCGGGTCAGCGCCCGGGGCACGGGCACGGCGGCCGTCACGGCGACAACGCTCAGCAGGAGCAGGCAGACGGTCATTGCCACGGGCTCCGGTTCCTGGTCGGAAGAGGGGCGGCTACGGGTGGTGCGGGGGAGAGCGGCTGCTGTGCGCACGGGTGTCACGGCCGACGTGCTCGCCGAACGGGCCGTGTACCGCGCGCGGGCGGACACACCGCCCGACGCCCAGTATGACGGGCCGGGCGGTGTGAGTCAGGGGGCGAACGCCATCGGAAGAGCCGGGAGGGGCGACTGTCGGCCAGATCCGGGTCGCCCGGGGCGTCGCCCGGGAGGGCTCACTGCGCTCCCGGTGCCACCCGGCCCGTCACCTCGCCGAGCCCCACCCGCACGCCGTCCGGCCCCGGGGCCCAGGCCGAGAGGGTCACCACGTCACCGTCCTCCAGGAACGTCCGCTTGCCGTCGGGGAGTTCGAGGGCGTCGCGGCCGTTCCAGGTCAGCTCCAGCAGGGAGCCGCGCTCCCGGTCCGCCGGGCCGCTGACCGTGCCCGAGCCGTACAGGTCGCCGGTGCGCAGGGAGGCGCCGTTCACCGTCATATGGGCCAGTTGCTGGGCGGCCGTCCAGTACATGGTGGAGAAGGGCGGCTCGGAGACGACGTGGCCGTTGACGGCGACGGTGATCCGCAGGTCGTAGCCGCCGGGCTCCTCGTCGCCGTCGTCCAGGTACGGCAGCAGCTCGTGCGTCCGGGCCGGCGGCGCCACCCGGGCCTCCTCCAGGGCGTCCAGCGGGGTGATCCACGCCGACACCGACGTGGCGAAGGACTTGCCGAGGAACGGGCCGAGGGGGACGTACTCCCAGGCCTGGATGTCGCGTGCGGACCAGTCGTTGAGGAGGCAGAGGCCGAAGACGTGCTCGCGGAAGCCGTCGAGGGACACCGGCTCGCCCATCCGGGACGGCGCGCCGACCACGAAGCCGACCTCCGCCTCGATGTCCAGGCGGACGGACGGGCCGAACAGGGGAGCGGCGTCGGTGGGCGCCTTGCGCTGGCCGGAGGGGCGTACGACGTCCGTGCCGGAGACGACGACCGTGCCGGAGCGGCCGTGGTAGCCGATCGGCAGATGCTTCCAGTTGGGGGTCAGGGAGTCGGCGGCGTCGGGACGGAAGATCTGGCCGACGTTCCGGGCGTGGTTCTCGGAGGCGTAGAAGTCGACGTAGTCCGCGACCTCGAAGGGCAGGTGCAGGGTCACCGAGGACAGGGGATGGAACAGCGGTTCGACGATCTCGCGATGGGACGGCACGGTCACCCAGGCGGTCAGCGCCCGGCGCACGTCCGACCAGGCCGTGCGGCCCGCCGCCAGCAGCGGGTTGAGGGTCGGCCGGGCGAGCAGGGCGGCGTACGGGGAGCCGAGCGCGTGGGCAGCGGCACCCGCGTCCAGCACATGGTCGCCGAGCCGGACACCCACGGACCAGTGGGACGAGCCGGGGAGGGAGAACACGCCGTACGGCAGATTGTGCGGGCCGAAGGGGTCGCCCTCGGGGACATCGAAGGGGGGCATCTGGTGCTGCCTCGCTTTCGGGTGCGCCATGTCGTCGCCACGTGTTCGTGGTCGTGCCACACGTTACGGGTGGCACGCCGGTCGTGGGCAGAGTCCGAGGAGGCGGACGCGGGCGAACGGGGCAGGTGGGTGCGGGGGTGGCCGGGCGGCGTGCCTCTGGCGCGGCGGACGTGACGCACCTTTCGTACGTGCCGGAAGTTATCCACAGGACGCGACGCAATCTTGACGGAGCGGTGCGAACGGGGCGACTCTGGGCGGGTGCCGGAAGGCCTCGGGGAGGGGGCGTTCCCATGGCACACCAGGGGGGCGGATGGCCATAGGGGAGGCCGGTCCGGGCTCGGTGCGGCGTGGTCTACAGCCGAAGCGGCTGGAAGAGACCATGCGCGTCCGGCTCGGCCGGGAATGTGTGTATGTACCGTCGTGCCGTTTCGGGCTGTACGTGGCGCTGCGCCACTGGTGCCCGCCCGGCGGACGGGTGTTGATGTCGCCGGTCAACGACGACGTCATCTTCTTCGTCGTGCTCGCGGCCGGACTGCGTCCGGTGCAGGCGCCGTTGAACCCGCTCGACGCGTCCATCGACCTCGATGCCGTGCCCGCGGAGACGTGGCGCTCGGTGTCGGCCGTGCTCACGACGAACCTGTACGGGAACCCGGACCCGGCGCCGCGCCTCAGGCAGAAGTGCGACGCGCTCGGCATCCCGCTGTTCGAGGACGCGGCGCACGCCATCGGCAGCAGGGTGGGGGACCGGCCGGTCGGGGCGTGGGGGGAGGCCTCCGCGTTCAGCCTGTCCAAGCATGTGGGCGCCAAGGCCGGAGGCATGCTCTCGCTCGCCGATCCGGGGCTGCGGGACGCGGTGGAGAAGACCTGCGCGGGGCTGCTCGTCCCGCGCCGGATGAGCTCCGAACTGGCTTACGCGATCCGTCCGTTCGCCGAGGCGACGGTGCGCGGGCTGCGGCTGCGGCGCGCCGCCTGGGCCACGATCCGGCTGCTGGGTCTCGCGGACCGCGAGGAGATCCGGATGCCGCTGCGCCCGGACGAACTCGCCCAGGCCGAGCGCCGGGCGCCCGGGCTGGAGGCGTACCACCCCTGGGTACGGGTCGACATGCACGACTATCGCCAGGAGTCCGGCCTGCTGCGGCTACGGCGCATCGGCCGCAAGCTCGACCGGCTCGACGACGTGCTCGACGCCTGCCGGGCGGGCACGGAGCTGCTGCTGTCCACGCCCTGGGCCAAGCCGCGCGACGCGTACGGCACACAGCCGTTGTTCCGCGTCCCGCTGTTCGTGGCGGACCGCGACGCGGCGATCGCGGCACTGGCGCAACGGGGCATCGTCGTCGGCTACCTCTACGACCCGCCCCTGGACGACTACGCCGGTGCGGAGTTCACCGACCCCTCACCGGCCCCCGACGCGGCCCGCTGGTTCGCGCGGCACGCGCTGCCCGTGGACCCGCTGCGGGCGCGGACGGTCGTCGAGGTGCTGGAGCGGTCCGGGGCGCAACCGGTCGAAGCGCCGGGGGAACTGTCCAGGAGCAGGCCGACATCGGGAGGGCTGGGTTAGTCCCGTGGCTGAGATCCAGGTGCACGAGCCCGCCCCCACGCGCGCCGACGGGGGCGGGCCGCGGCCTGCCGACAGCGAGCACACACACGACTCGCTGTTCAAGAACGCCTACTTCCTCATGCTCAGCACCGGCGTGTCCGCCGTGCTGGGCCTGGGATTCTGGCTGGTCGCCGCCCGCTACTACTCCGAGGAGGCCGTCGGCCAGGGCTCCGCCGCGATCGCCGCGATGCGGCTGCTCGCCAGCATCACGGCGACGACGATGATCGGGGCCGTCGTGCGCTTCGTCCCGCGCGCGGGACGGGAGACCGGGCGCCTGGTGGGGGGCACGTACGCGGCCAGTTCGCTGGTCGTGGCGCTGGCCGCCGCCGTCTTCCTGCTCACGCTCGACGCCTGGGGAGCGTCGTACGCCCCCCTCGGCACCCCCATGGCGGGGGCGGTGTTCGTCGCGGCGTGCGTGGCCTGGGCGCTGCTCACCCTCCAGGACGGCGTGCTCACCGGACTGCGCAAGGCGGAGTGGGTGCCGGCCGGGAACGCGGTGTTCTCGGTCGGGAAGCTGGCCCTGCTGGCCGTCTTCGCCGGCACGCTGCCCGTCCTCGGCATCTTCGTGTCCTGGGCGGTGGCGATCGCCTTCTCCACCCTGCCGCTGGGCTGGCTGATCTTCCGCAAGCTCATTCCGGGCCAGGCGGTACACGAGCGCGAGAAGGAGCCTCCGAAACTCCGCGACATGGGCCGCTTCCTGGCCGGCGACTCGCTGGGCGCGCTGTTCAGCCTGGCCATGATCAACCTGTTGCCGGTGATGGTCGCGGTCCGCTTCAGCGCCGCGGAGAACGGCTACTTCTACGTGGCGTACACCGTCGGCGGCACGATGGAGTTCATGGCCATCAACATGGCCTCGTCCCTCACCGCGCACGCCTCGCACGACCCGCGCCAGCTCGCCGACGGCGTCCGGGGAGCACTGCGGCGCATGACGCTGCTGCTGGTCCCGGTCGTGCTGGTGCTGGTCCTCTTCGCCCCTTACATCCTCACGCCCTTCAGCCCGGACTACGCCGAGCACGGCTCGACCGTGCTGCGGCTGCTCGCCCTCGGCGCGCTGCCGCGGGTCGTGGTGGAGCTGTACATCGGCGTGCTGCGCGTCCAGGGGCGTACGGGTGTGCTGGCCGCGCTCCAAGGCGCCATGTGCGCCCTGGTGCTGGGCAGCGCGGCCGTGCTGTTCACCCCGGCGGGGATCGCGGGCGCCGGCTGGGCGGTGCTGCTGAGCATGACGCTGATCGCCGTCGTCTCCACGGTCGGGCTCCGGGCGGCACTGCGCCACGACGACACCGCGCCCGCCGTCCGCCCGCCCGCCGTCCGCCCGCCCGCCGACCCCTCCTACGGCACCCGCTGGGCCAAGCTCAACGCCACCGCCGGGTACGGCACGACCTGGGCGCGCCGGGCCGCGTACCAGCCCAAGGACGGTGACGAGGACACGGTCACGCTGTTCATCGGCCGGCCGGGGTACGAACGCGAGGCGTTGCAGGCGGACACGCTCGCGCTGATCGTGCGGTCGGAGGGGCCGCCCCGGGCATCAACGCACGAGGCAGGAGCATCACCGCACGAGCCAGGAGCACCACAACCGCACGATTCCGGGGCACCACCGCACGAGCCCGGAGAGCCGCTCACGGACCAGGAGCCACAGGAGCGGCGGCTGAGAGGCGCCCTCTGGAGCCTGCTCGGTGTCGCCACGGTCTTCTTCCTGGCACCGCTGCGCGATCTGCCCTGGCTCGGTGACACCTCCGAAGCGGCGCTGAGCGGGCGTCAGCTCCTGGAGGGGCTGCCGCTGCCGTCGCTCACCGCGGGGGGCCTGCTGCTCGTGGTGTTCGTCGCCGCCCTCACGCTGTGCACCCGGCGCGACCCGTGGCTGCCCGGCACGGCGCTGTACGCGGCCCTGCTCGCCCTGTACACCGCACCGGTCGCCCTCGGGAGGGAACCGCGGCCGGTGGACGGGGCGTTGTATGAGAAGACGGCCGGCTTCCTCGCAGACACGCTGGGGCTCGACGGGCCCGAGCCGCTGCTGCGCTGGGCGCCGCCGGTCTGCCAGCTGCTGTGCCTCGTGCCGCTGTGGCTGCTGCTCGCGAGCGCGGGCGGGCGGCTGACGTGGCCGGGGCGCTGGGGGGTTCTGTATCTCGTCGCGGTCGGCGGCTGGGTGTGGCGCGAGGCGCTCGCACCCGTCGCGCCGCCCCTGCTCGTCGTCCTCGTCCTGCTCCTGCTGCTCCGCCGCGCGGCGTCGGCGTGGACGCTCTCCCGCTCCATATCCAACCGAACGGCCGACGGACCACCGGGCGGCCGGCCCAGCGACTGATCACGATCCAGCGCCGAACAGATTCGAACAGAGTCGAATCGCCAGGGGGGAACCACCGTGCGTCCGCCAGCAACTCCACGGGAGAGATCCACGCCAGAACCCACACCTGCCCGGGATGAAGCGGACTCGTCGGCTGCCCACCCCGAGACCTCCAGCCAGTCCTCCAGCCCTTCTTCCTCGGAGTCGTCGAGCCGCGCCCATGAGCCCGTGACGGACCTGTCCGATCTGCCTCCCGTCTGGCCCGGGCGCCGCGCCCTCGCCTGGCCCGGCGTTCCGCTGCTCGTCGCGCTCGCCCTCTGGGTGTACGCCGTGCGGCACACCGACGTCTCGCGGCTCGACGACTACGGGCTGGTCACCGCGCTGCACCCCACGTTCTGGGCCGGCCTCGCGGTGCTCACCACCGGTTTCTGGTTCACCGTCCGCGATCCGCGCCGGCGGGGCGGCTGGGCGGCGGCGTACGTCCTCGGTCTGCTGGTCATGGAGCGGGCCACCCAGGCCGTGGTCTATCCGACGCCGCTGTACGCCTGGGCGTGGAAGCACGAGGCGGTCATCGACCATCTGCTGACGGCGGGCGGTCTGCAAACGGCCGACCAGGTCGGCGACATGGCGGTGTACGACCAGTGGCCGGGCTTCTTCGCCGCCCAGGCCGCCCTGGTGCGGCTGCTGGGCGTGGACTCGGCGGCGATGTTCATGGCCTGGTGGCCACTGGCCGGCAGCCTGATGCTGTTGCTCCCGCTGCTGCTGATCTACCGCACCTTCACCGAGGACCGGCGGCTGATCTGGACGGCGGTCTGGCTCTTCTACGTCGCCAACTGGGTCGGGCAGGACTACTTCTCGCCCCAGTCCGTGGCCTACGCGCTGCATGTCGGCGTCCTGGCCGTCGTCCTGCGCCGCTTCGGCCGGTCCGCCGTGCGGCGCGGGCAGCCCCGGCAGGCCGTGTGGACGGTGGTGATCACCGTCATGCTCGTGGCGATCGTCATCTCCCACCAGCTCACCCCGGGCATGCTGGTCGTCTGCCTGCTCGCCCTGTGCCTCAGCCGCCGCTACCGCGACTGGGTCCCGGTGGTCACGACCGTCGTGATCTTCCTGGCCTGGTGTCTCACGGCGGCGCTGCCCTTCCTGTCCGCCGCGATGCCGGACATGATCCGCTCCATCGGCGACGTCGGCGCCAACGTCGAGACGGGGTACGGCGCCACCCCGACCGGTACCGGAGCCATCGCGGCCTCCTGGGCGGCCCGGCTGCTGTCCGGCTCCGTCCTGCTGTTCGCGGCCGTCGGCGTGCTGCGCCAGCGGGTGCTGCGGCACCGGGCCCGGCCGCTGCTGCTGGTCGCGGCGGCCCCGCTGCCGATGTTCGCGGCCAGCAGCTACGGCAGCGAGATGATCTTCAGGGTGCTGCTCTTCATGCTGCCCGGCGCCGCGTTCTTCGCCGCCGCGGCGCTGCTGCCCAAGGTCCGCACGCTGGCCGCCGACGCCGCCGCGCGGGAAGCCGGCAGCAGGCAGGCCGCCCCCGCCAAGGGCGGGCGACGGTGGCTCGGCGTCTGGGTACCGCTGGCCGCACTGCTCGGCGGAACCCTGGCGTTCGTCCCGGCCTACTCGGGCAAGGACCGGATCAACTACTTCCCGCCGCAGGAAGTGGCCCTGGTACGGCAGCTCTTCGACCAGGCGGCCGACGGCTCGCTCGTCGTGGCCGCCAACCGCAACTACCCGCTCGCGTACGCCTCCTACTGGAGCGTCGACCACTACTGGTTCCTCGACGACGCCCGCAGTCACGTCGACCGGATCGTCCAGAAGCCGGCCGCCACCCTCGCCAGTGACATGGCCGGGGTGGAGCGGCCGGCCCGGGCCTACTTCCTGCTCACCCAGGGGCAGTTGGCCAACTCCGAGATGAACGGCCAGCTCACCGAGGAGCAGCTGGACCGCATCCGGAAGTCCGTCGCCGCCTCACCGCGGTTCCGGCTCGTGGCGGAGAACAGCGCCGGATGGCTCTACGTACTGAAGCAGGCAGAGGGAGCGGAGCGATGACACCGCAGGAACTCGTGGTCCGCATGCTGCCGCCGTTCGGCGGCTGGCTCGCGCTCGCCGCGCTCGCCCTGCCCGGCGGATCGCCGCTGCGGGGCGCCGCGGTCGTCCTCTTCCTGGCCGCGGGCCCGGGCGCGGCCATGGTCAGAGTCTGCGCCCCCGCGCTGGGGGCGCGGCCCGCCGAAGGGCCCGTCGAGCGCCGGGACCCCGACTTCGCACGCCACTCCGATCTGCTGGAGCGGTTGACGCTGGTGCTGTTCATGAGCATCGGTGCCGTGATGCTCGTCGCGACCGTCCTGATCGCCACGCACACCTTCAGCGCGCAGCGGGTGCTGCTGACGCTGACCCTGCTGACCACGCTCGCCGCGTTCTGTCCGCCGCTGCGCGCCTCCCCGCAGCCGAGGACGACGCCGAGTACACCGAAGGGTTCCGCTCAGTGAGGTTCAACCGTCTTCACCGTCCCTTTCGCCGCAGGAAGCCACCCGAGGAGCAGCCGGCCGCCGGCCCGTACGCGTCGAGCCGGCGCCGGCTGCTGATCACGTCCGCCACGGTCGTCAGCGCGGTCCTGGTCGGCGCACTCGCCCTCCGGGACGCCTCAGGACCGGACTCCCAAGGCACCGGTTCCAGGGCGGACTGCCGTCCCACGGCACTCCTGGAACCGCCCTGCGGCGCATGGTTCGGCGCGTTCGTGCCGCACGAGCGCGGCGACCTGCCCGAGAAGGTGCGCGCCTACGAGGAACGCGTGGGCCGCGAGCTGGACATCGTGTACACGTACCACGACATGTCGCTGCCCCAGGGCACCCGCCGCGAGGGCCAGCTGCTCACCCCGGAGGAACAGCGCGTCGGCGAGGACCACCTGCTGCTGCTGTCCTGGGAGAGCAAGTGGTGGGGCGGCACGAAGAAGCAGCAGCCGACCTGGAAGCAGATCGCGTCCGGTGAGCTGGACGACAAGGTCATCGACGTCCAGGCCGAGCGCGTCAAGGACTACGGCAAGAAGGTCTTCCTCTCCTTCGACCTCGAGATGGACACCCGCACCCCCGACAACGGCACCCCCGCCGAGTACGTGAAGGCGTACCGGCACATCCACGACCGGTTCCGCGAGCTGGGCGTCGACAACGTGGTGTGGACGTGGATCACCACCGGCTACCTCGACCACGCCGACGAGATGAAGCGGATGTATCCCGGCGACCAGTACGTCGACTGGATCGGCTACAACCAGTACAACTACTACCGCTGCCACAACACGGGCTGGATGACCTTCGCGCAGACCCAGAACGCCGCCCACGACTGGATCCGCGAGAACCTCTCCGACGACAAGCCACTGATGCTCTCCGAGTTCGGCACCGCCGAGGACTCGGCCCGCCCGCAGCGGCAGGCCGAGTGGTACGCCCAGGTGCCCGGGGTGCTGAAGGGCCTGGAAGGCGTCAAGGCGGCCCTCCAGTGGAACTACCGCGACCCCGGACCGCACTGCAACCTGGCGCTGGCGAACGACGCCGCCTGGGACAGCCTGCGCAAGGCGGCCGCCGACCCGTACCTGAACCAGCCGCTCAAGTAGCCCACCGGCCAGCCAGGTCAGCCCGCGAACTCGGGCCCGTGCACCACCGCACGGGCCCGCCGGTACCACCGCCAGGCGATCGTCTTCGGCCCGTCGCGGTACGGCGCCACCCGTGCTCCCGCCCCCGCCAGCCAGCCCTGGACGTCGGCGACGGTGTGGGTACGCCGGACGATGAGCCGGGCGATGCGGTACCGCTCGTCGTGGTCGGAGCTGAGCGCGTGCCGTACGGCGGTCGCCGTCTCGTAGCCGGCCCGGGCCGACATGGCCCGCACCCGGGGGCTGTTGTAGCCGTGCGGATAGGCGAGGTGGCGGACCTCGTGACCGAGGGCGTCCTCCAGCACGGCCTTCGACATGCGCAGTTCGTACGCCAGGTCCTTGCCGGACAGGGTGTCGAGCTGTGCGTGGGTGACGGTGTGGCTGCCGATCTCCATGCCGGAACGTTCCAGCTCCGCCGCCCGGTCCAGGGTCATCATCGGGGCGGGCGGCAGCAGACTGCGGCCGCCCGGGGCGATGGCGCCGGTGGTGAGATAGGCGGTGGCCGGCAGCCCGCGCCCGGCCAGCGTCTCGGCGGTCGGGCCGGGCAGATCGGCGAAGCCGTCGTCGAAGGTGAGCAGCACGGGCCGGGGCGGCAGCGGCGCCCGCCCGGCCAGATGGTCGGCGATCGCGCTGATCGTGACGGGCGTACGGCCGCTGTCGGCGATGGCGTCGAGGTGGTCCGCGAACTGCCGTGGCGTGACCGTGAACTCGGCGATCCAGCCGGGCGGGTCGTCCACCACGGCGTGGTACAGGAAGACGGGGATGGCCGGGGTGCCCGAGGGCGATATCGGCCCCTCACCACGCGTACGTGCCGACGTCCTCATCTCGCCCCCCGGACAGTCGCGCCAGCCGTCGCGCGCAGCGCCCGCCGCGCCCGCACATAGCCGACCGGCCCGTACAGCATCCCCCTGCGCTGCAACCGCGACAGCCGCCGTGGCCAGGGATGCGTTCGCACGTCGTGGTCACCCGGCGCCCCGCCCCCCTCCGTCTCGCGCACGGCCGTCAGCGTCCGGGCGTGGGCGAGGCCGCGGGGCAGCCGCGCGAGGAACGCCGGCAGCAGCGCCGGGCGGTTCACCAGCACCGCCGTCAGATAGGCGGTGAGCCCGGCGCCGTAGCCGTACGCCTGAATCTCCAGGTCCTGCCAGGTCTCCCGGTGGTGGTGCCACACCAGTGCGGACGGCGTGTAGCGCAGCCGGTGGCCCTGGGCCAGGACACGGACGAAGCCGTAGAGGTCGTCGCCGCCCCGGGCGGCCGTACCGGCACCGGTGGCCGGGTCGAAACCGCCGACGGAGCGCAGCACCGCCGTACGGAACGCCATGTTGGCGCCGGAGCCGAACCGCCCCGCGGTGAACGGGAACAGCGGTTCGTCGCCCGGCGGACGCGCCGGGTCGTACGTCCTTGGAGTGAAGCCTTTCGCGAAGCCGCCGTGGCTCTCCAACAGCACCTGGGCCGGGGTCGTCAGCCGTGCGGGCAGGATCAGCCCGGTGCCGCAGCCGAGGCCGGCGTCGGCGGCGAAGGGCGCTGTCAGTTCGGTCAGCCAGCGCGGGTCGGCGACCACGTCGTCGTCGGTGAAGGCGACCACCTCGCCCCGGACCGCCGCGAGGCCCGTGTTGTGCGCGATCGCGAGGCCGGGCACCCGCTCGCACACGTACCGCACGCGCTCGGCGTACTTCCGCTCCACCAGCTCCCGCGTCTCGTCCGTCACGGGCGCGTTGTCGACAACGACGATCTCGAACTGCGGATGGTCCTGCGCCAGCAGCGAGTCCAGCGCACGGGCCAGTTGCCCGGCCCGCTCCCGGGTCGCGACGACGACACTGGTGTACGGGGGCTCCCCGGCAGGCCCCGCATCCTCGGGCGCACCGGCGTCCGCGCGCGCGGAAGGAAGAGGAGCGGGCGCGCACTCCGCCCGCGCCCGCTCCGCCAGCACGACCCGCGCGTCCGCCCCCTCAGGCACCCGCCCGAGCAGCGTGCCCACGGGCCGGCCGCCCCTGCGGACCAGCACGAACACCTCGCCGTGCGTCACCGGCGGGCTCCCCGGACCGGGTCTGAGCACCGCCTCGTCACCGTCGAGGTCCAACTCGGCGACCTGGACCGCCCCGATGTCCAGGAACCGCCGTATCTCCTCCCGCGCACGCGACGAACGAGCCATGCGCCCCTCACCCCCCACTCGTGTCAGGTACGGCGCAGCCGAGCCGCGCCCTTCAGGGTCCGCGTGGCCAGCGCCGCGAGCCGCGGCCTGGCGCGGACGAAACCGTGCGCGCGGCGCGCCGGCTCGCGGCTCAGCCAGTGCAGTGCCGCGCCCGCCCCCGGCCGCGTCACCGCACCCTCGTACACGGGCAGTTCACCCGTCTTCAGCGCGTCCTTGTACTCCGCCGCGCCCCGCCCCAGGTCGAGCATGCCGATGCCCTCGGCGGCCGCCGCCTCGGCCATGCGCAGGTGCAGCACCAGACCCGGCGAGAACTTCGCGAACTCCGGGTCGTAGGCCGGGAACCAGCAGGCCAGGACGGATGCCGAGCGCAGTCCGAAGTGCGCGGCGACGGGCCGCTCCCCGGCGTACAGCACGGACAGCGTGCCGCCGCACTCCGGTGCCCGGGTCCGGGCCAGCCGTCCCACGAGCCGGGTGATCCACTCCCGTGCGAAGCGGTCCCGCCGGCCCGTCCTGCGGTACTGCGCCGACTTCCACTCCATGAGGGTGCGCAGCGCGGCCGGGTCGCGTTCGTCGAACACGAACCGCGGCTCGCCGACCTGCCGTCCCAGCTTGCGCTCCTTGGCCAGGGTGGTCTTCAGGAACTTCGGCGACTGGGCGCGCAGCACCGACTCGTACGTCTCGTAGCCCTTCTCCACGTCGACGGTATAGGTGGCGTGCTCCTCGGCCGCGTACCGGACGAACAGCCGCTGCTCGGCCTCCAGGTTGTCGAAGGCGAAGCTCGACACCGAGCAGGCCTTGAGGAGCCGGCCCGTGTCCAGGTCCAGGCCCGGCCGCAGGATCGCCCCCTGCGCGTCCGAGACGCCGAGCCCGATCGCCCGGCCCTGTCCCAACGGCCCCCGTTCATGGGGCAGGAAGCCGACCGGCTCCGGCCCCTCGTACACCACAGCGACCCGTGCCTGCGGCCTCACCAGGCCGACGGCTTCGGTGAACTCCGGTTCCATGAATGGGTTGCGCGGTGCCTCGGAGGCAGCGCGCAGTGCGCGCCAGCGCTCCATTTCCCCTTCGCCGAGCTCCCCGGGCCCAGCCACGCGAATGCGCCCACTGCTCAACCCGACCCCCCGATCAAGTCCCCCCTGGACACATGGAAGGTACCGCCCGAGACGGCCCCGACGGTAGGTAGCGGACCATGTTGTTGCCAACTGGTACAGAGGCCTTCAACCGGGCAATCGGCGTGCGCCGGGGGATGAAACGAAGGGGCGCGCTGTCCGTATTCTCTGATCATGGCCGCACCCATCGCATATTCACTCATCGCCACCGACCTGGACGGAACGCTGCTGCGCGGCGACGACACCCTCTCCGACCGGTCGCTCGCCGCGCTCGCGCGGGTGGCGGACACCGGTGCACAGCACCTCGTGGTGACGGGCCGGCCGGCGCCGCGTGTGCGACCGCTCCTCGACGACCTCCGCTGCACGGGGCTCGCGGTGTGCGGGCAGGGCGCGCAGGTGTACGACGCCGGCGCGGACCGGCTGCTGTGGTCCATCACCCTGGACCGGGAACTGGCGGAGACCGCGCTCGGCAAGATCGAGGCCGAGGTGGGGCAGGTGTACGCCGCGGTCGACCAGGACGGGGTCGACGGGCTCACGCTCATCGAGCCGGGCTATCTCATGCCGCACCCGACCCTGCCGGCCGTACGGGTCGACCGGCGCGACGAGCTGTGGGGCGCGCCGATCAGCAAGGTGCTGCTGCGCCATCCCTGTCTGACGGACGACGAGTTGGCGGCGACGGCCCGTTCGGTGGTCGGCTCACTGGCGACGGTGACGATGTCGGGGCCCGGCACGGTCGAGCTCCAGCCGTGCGGCGTCACCAAGGCGACGGGCCTGGCGCTGGCCGCCGAGCATCTGGGGCTGCGGCCGGCGGACACCATCGCCTTCGGTGACATGCCCAACGACATTCCGATGTTCGACTGGGCGGCCCACGGCGTCGCGATGGCGAACGCCCATCCCGAACTCAAGGCCGTGGCCGACGAGGTCACCCTGTCGAACGAGGACGACGGCATCGCCGTCGTCCTCGAACGACTGCTGGGCGGGACGGCTCAGACGGCTCAGTACGGGCCGTTGACGTTGTCGATCGAGCCGTAGCGGTCGGCCGCGTAGTTGCAGGCAGCGGTGATGTTGGCGACCGGGTCGTACGGGTCCCACGACGTGCCGTCCACGTGGTAGGCCTGGAAGGTCGGGTCGATGGTCTGGAGCAGACCCTTGGACGGGGTGCCCTTGGCGGCGTTCGAGTCCCAGTTGTTGATGGCCTGGGGGTTGCCCGACGACTCGCGCATGACGTTGCGGTAGATGCCGTCGTACGAACCCGGGATCCCCTTCTGCGCCATGACGTCCAGCGCCTCGCGGATCCACCCGTCGAGGTTGTTCGCGTAGGTCTTCGCGGAGGCCTGGGTGGCCTTGGCGGCGCCACCGGCGGGCTTCGCGGCCGGCTTGGCGGGGGCGGACGACTTGGTCGCCTTCTTCGCGGCGGCCGCCTTGGTCGTCGACACCTTCAGCTTCAGGCCCGGGTGGATCAGCTTCGGGTCGTCTCCGACGGCGGAGCGGTTGTCCTTGTAGAGCTTCTTCCAGCCGCCCGAGACGTCGTACTTGTCCGCGATGCGGTAGAGCGTGTCGCCCTTGGCCACGGTGTACGTGAGCGACTTGGGCTGGGCCGCCTGGGGCACGGACTGTGCGACGGCGGGTGCGCTCTGCGGCGCCTCGGCGGCGCTCGCGTAGGTGGCTCCGAGGAGCGGGAGGGTGAGTGCCGCTCCGCCGGTGCCTGCGATGGCGACACCTCGGGTGAGCGGGTTGGTTCTGGGGCGACGGTGCTTGCCTCGTCCGGCCATGGCGATGTTCCTCTCCGGCGCCTGCGAGGTGAGCTGTCGGGTTCGGGCCGGGAGGTGCCCGGCCGCGTACGGCGGTGTACTGCCGTGCGCGGCTTAACCCCGAGCCGTGCCGCTGTGCGGACCGGCGACTTACCTGGGTCCCCCGCTCCTGCCCTGCGTGAGTGGTCGGTTCGTGTGGGGGTCCGGGCGGCGGCAGGATTCGGCGTCCGCCGGACAGGCCGGGAACGTATGCGAGAGCACATGTCGGGAACAAGCACCGGAGTCACATATCGCGCGGTTGACCTTGGTCAGGGGTGATTGGTCCGCTTGATCCTTTGCGACTGTCAAGGCTCAACTGGCGTTCGGCTGAAGGGGGTACGGGTTGATGTCGGGGTGGGGCGGCACAGGGGTTAACGTGATTCAACTCACTGATCACGAGCCTGTGGGGCAATTGCCGTCAAAGGGAATTTGCTCAATCGTCATGGCAAATCGTGAATATCTCACTATCGACTGGTAAGTCGATAAATGTCTGTTCTTATGGCCTGATCAAAAACATAACGGTCGTGATCAGATACCACCCGGCCTGTAACCATGGGCGCTGGCGGTGATCGAAACGTGACCGGATACGCTGACTCGAGTGATGGCAGCGACCTATCGACAATCCGCGTAATCACCGGCAGACACAGCAGACAGGAGACCCCTCGTGACCGACGTCGGGCCGTTCGGGCTGAGCGTGCGGGACCAGGCTCTGGAAGCCGATGTCCAGGCCGGGTTGGCGGCTGTCGAGGAAGGCTTGTTCGAGGCCACCAAGAGCGAGGTGCCCTTCATCACGGAGGCCGCCCAGCACCTGGTGCGGGCCGGCGGCAAGCGGTTCCGTCCGCTGCTCGTGATGCTCTCCGCCCAGTTCGGTGACCCGTACGCGCCCGGGATCGTGCCGTCGGCCGTCGTCGTGGAGCTGACCCACCTCGCCACGCTGTACCACGACGACGTGATGGACGAGGCGACGGTGCGCCGCGGAGTGGCGAGTGCGAACACCCGCTGGGGCAACTCCGTCGCGGTCCTCACCGGCGACTTCCTCTTCGCCCGTGCCTCGCACACCCTGGCCGACCTCGGTCCGGAGGCGGTGCGGGTGCAGGCCGAGGCGTTCGAACGGCTGGTGACCGGGCAGATCCTGGAGACGGCCGGACCGCAGGACGGCCGCGACCCCGTCGAGCACTACCTGGACGTGCTGGGCGGCAAGACCGGTTCGCTGGTGGCGGTGTCGTGCCGGTTCGGCGCCATGATGTCCGGCGCCGACGAGACGACCGTGGACGTGCTGACCCAGTACGGCGAGCGGCTCGGCGTCGCCTTCCAGCTCGCGGACGACGTCCTGGACATCGCCTCCGACTCGCACGAGTCCGGCAAGACGCCGGGCACCGATCTGCGCGAGGGCATCCCCACGATGCCGGTGCTGCGGCTGCGCGAGCGGGCGGCCCGGCTCGGGCTCGCGGACGACATCGCCTTGTGCGAGCTGCTGGACTCCGACCTCACCGACGACGAACGGCACGCCGAGGCCCTGCGCCAGCTGCGGGCTCACCCGGCGCTGGAGCAGGCCCGGAAGGACACCGTCCGCTACGCCCAGGACGCCCGCTCGGCCCTGGCCCCCCTGCCCGAGTGCGCCGCGAAGACGGCACTCGTGGAACTGTGCGACGCGGTGGTGCACCGGGCCGGCTAGCCGGTCTTTCCCGCACGACCCCTACGGGTCGGGGGAGAAGCCGCCCCTCCGTGTCATACCCCAGCAGTACGTGGAGTTGAGTCCGGGGTCTGACGTATTTCCCTGGCCGATTTGGTCAGATGGACACCACGGAAACACCACTCCTCACCTGTTCGGGTGAGAATGGCGGCTCAGGGACGAGTGCGTGGACGAACACGGACAGCCGCCGCCGACCACGGAGGTAGGGCACACATGGCACCGTACGCATCCGACGACAGCACGACCGGCGGGGAGGTCGACGAGCAGCGCTCCGGGCGGCGCAAAGCCGCGCGGTACGTCGTCCCGGTCACGGTGATGGGGGTGGCGGCCGCGACGATCGGGCTGGTCCCCGCACTTGCCGACTCCGGTGACCCCGACCTCCCGAAGATCACCGCACAGCAGCTCATCGAGAAGATAGCGAAGTCGGACGTCCAGCAGCTGTCCGGCACCGTGAAGATCAGCACGGACCTCGGGCTGCCGGACCTGGGCGGGCTGGAGAGCAGCCTGATGTCCGGTGCCGCGAGCCCGGACGGGGGCGGCTCCTCCGCCGACCCGACCGCCAAGCTCACCGAACTGGCCTCCGGCACGCACACCCTGCGCGTCGCGGCCGACGGCCCGGACAAGCAGAAGCTGTCGCTGCTGGAGAACGCCGCCGAGTACAGCATCGTCCACAACGGCAAGGACGTCTGGGCCTACGACAGCAAGTCGAACGAGGTCCACCACGGCACGGCCTCCGAGAGCGGCAAGGCTTCCGGGAGCGGCAAGGACCAGCAGCCGCCGGCTACGCCGAAGGACTTCGCCGAGGAGGCCCTCAAGGCCGCCGACGACACGACCTCCGTGACCGTGGACGGCACCGCCCAGGTCGCCGGCCGGGACGCCTACAAGCTGCTCATCAAGCCGAAGCAGTCCGGCTCGACGGTCGGTGCGATCACCGTGGCCGTGGACGCGAAGACGGGCACGCCGCTGAAGTTCACGCTCACCCCGGCGAGCGGCGGCTCCGCCGTCGTCGACGCGGGCTTCACCCAGGTCAGCTTCGCCAAGCCGGCCGCGTCGACCTTCGACTTCACCCCGCCGAAGGGGGCGAAGGTCACGGAGGAGAAGGAATCCGGGAAGGCCTCCGAGAAGGGCTTCGGCAAGGGCTTCGACAAGGGTGAGGCCCGTCGGCACGCCCCGAAGTCCGAGAAGGAGCTCGGCAAGGGCCTCGACGGCATGAAGACCATCGGCGAGGGCTGGAACTCCATAGCCACCTTCGACACCGGCGGCGAGGGCGTGCCCTCCGGCGAGACCGGCGGCGACCTCGGCGGCTTCGTGAACTCGCTCGGCGACAAGGTCACCGGCAAGTTCGGCTCGGGCACGGTCTTCTCGACCCGTCTGGTCAACGCCCTGATCACGGACGACGGCAAGGTCTACGTCGGCCTGGTCACCAAGGACGCGCTCGTGAAGGCGGCCGACGCCGGCAAGTAAGTCCCGCCGACGGGGCATCGAGAGAACGAGGAAGCCGATGGGCGAACCGTCCGCCACGGAGCCGGAGCCGAGCGGCGCGGATGCCGCGGCCGGGGAACCGGTCATCGCCACCCGCGCGCTCACCAAGCGCTACCGAGGCGGACAGCTCGCCGTCGACGGTCTCGACCTGACCGTCCCGGCGGGCAGCGTCTTCGGCTTCCTCGGCCCCAACGGCTCCGGCAAGACCACCACCATCCGCATGCTGATGGGCCTCATCGAGGCCACCTCCGGCACGGCGCGGGTCCTCGGGCAGCCCATGCCCCGGGCCACCCGCGCCGTGCTGCCGCACGTCGGCGCCCTCATCGAGGGGCCGGCCCTCTACGGCTTCCTCTCCGGCCGGGACAACCTCATCCGGTACGACTCGGCCGACCCGGCCGCCGATCCGCGCACCCGAAGGGCCCGGGTCGCCGCAGCCCTGGACCGGGTGGGCCTGACGGCCGCGGGGGGCAAGAAGGCCAAGGCGTACTCACTGGGCATGAAGCAGCGCCTGGGCCTCGCGGCCGCGCTGCTCCAGCCGCGCCGGCTGCTGGTGCTCGACGAGCCGACCAACGGCCTCGACCCGCAGGGCATGCGCGAAATCCGCACCCTGATACGGGAGCTGGCCTCGGACGGCACGACCGTCTTCCTCTCCTCCCACCTGCTCGACGAGATCGAGCAGGTCTGCACGCACGCGGCCGTGATGGCCCAGGGCCGTCTGCTCACCCAGGGCCCGGTCGAGGAGCTGTCCGCCGGCGCACGCGGCCGGCTGGTGGTGACCACGCCGGACTCGGCGGAGGCGGCCCGGGTCCTGAAGGAGCAGGGCGTCGGCGACGTCGTCGTCACCGACGACCGGGTGACCGGCGAACCGCCGGAGCGCGACCTAGCCGACGTGAACGCCGCGCTGGTGACGGCCGGGGTGCGGGTGCGGGGCTTCACGGTCGAACGGGCCTCGCTGGAGGACGCGTTCGTGGCGCTGACGGGGGAGGGTTTCGATGTCGCGGGCTGAAACGGCGAGGGCCGTGCGCCCGGTGAGCCCGCTCTGGACCTTCGGGCTGCTGCGCAGCGAGCTCACCACGACCTTCCGGCGCTGGCGCACCCTCGCGCTGCTGGCCGTGCTGGCGGGCGTGCCCGTGCTGGTCGGTATCGCCGTCAAGATAGAGACGGGCGACGGATCATCGGCGGGCGGCGGGGGCGGCGGAGGACCGGCCTTCATCTCGCAGATCACCAACAACGGCCTGTTCCTCGTCTTCACCGCCCTGGCCGCCACCCTCCCGTTCTTCCTGCCGATGGCGATCGGGGTCGTCGCGGGCGACGCGATCGCCGGCGAGTCGAACGCCGGCACCCTCCGCTATCTGCTCGTCGCCCCGGCCGGCCGCAGCCGCCTGCTGCTCACCAAGTACGCGACCGTCGTCATCTTCTGCCTGGTGGCCACCCTGGTGGTCGCCGTCTCGGCGCTGACGGTCGGCGCGCTGCTGTTCCCGCTGGGCGACCTGACGACCATCTCCGGTACCCGGATCAGCTTCGCCGAGGGCCTGGGCAGAGCCCTGCTGATCGCCCTGGCCGTCGCCGCGTCACTGATCGGCGTCGCGGCGCTGGGCCTGTTCGTCTCGACCCTGACGGGCAGCGGCATCGCGGCGATGGCTACCACCGTCGGCCTGCTGATCACGGTCCAGATCCTCGACCAGATCCCGCAACTGCACGCCCTCCAGCCGTACTTCTTCTCGCACTACTGGCTCTCCTTCGCCGACCTCATGCGCGAGCCGGTCTACTGGGACGAGCTGGCGAAGAACCTCGGCCTCCAGGCCCTGTACGCGGCGGTGTTCGGCTCGGCGGCCTGGGCCCGCTTCACGACGAAGGACATCACGGCCTAGCGGCCTCTCTCCCTGAGGGGCCGGGGGCTCACTTCTCGTACAGGAACCGGGCGGGCGGTGCCTCCTGGGTGAAGAACGTCTTCGCCCGGGTCAGCGCCTCGTTGTCGTTCAGCACGTCACCGGGCTTGCTGCCGTTGCCGAGCAGCACCCCGCCGAAGCGCATCCCCATGTACGCGGCCGAGTTGTGGAGCGTCCCGATCAGCGGATCGGCGACCACCTCCTCTCGGTGCGCGAGGGCGGTGACGCCCCACAGGCTGCGTCCGGCCAGGGTCGCCTTGAAGTCGAGGCCGGGCGTGCGCAGCCAGCCCGACCAGTAGTCCAGGTAGCGCTTGGTCTGTGCGGAGAGCGAGTACCAGTACAGGGGCGAGACGATCACGATGTCCGTCGCCGCGAGCGTGGCGTCGAGCAGGAGGGCGAGGTTGCCCTCGGTCGGGCGGACATGGTCGCTGTCGTGCCGCAGATCCTCGAAGTCGGGTATCGGGTGCTCGGTGAGGTCGATCCACTGCTGTTCGACGTCCGGGGGCAGTTGCTCGGCGGCCCGGCGGGCCAGCAGCTCGGAGTTGCCCTCGGCGCGGGCGCTGCCCAGGACGAAAAGGAAGCGGCGGGTCATGGTGTCCCCCAGAAGAAAGGCGTACGGCGATTACACGCGCTTGCATCATATGCGTGCGCATTCAAATCCGCCAGGGGTGCCGCCTCCGCCCCCGATGCGCGCCTCCGCCCCTCCGCTGCCCGTCAGCCCCCGATACGCGCCCCCGCCCCGTTGCCCGTCAGTCCCCGATGCGCCGATGCGCGCCCCCGCCCCTCCGTTGCCCGTCAGCCCCCGATGCGCGCCTCCGCCTCCCGCGCCACGGCCAGCAGCAGCGCCTCCCGCCCGTGCGACGCCACCAGTTGCAGCCCGGCCGGGCAGCCGTCCTCGCCGAAGCCCGCCGGGAGGCTCAGTGCCGGATGCCCGCTGAGGTTGAACGCCCAGGTGAGCGAGGTGGAGTAGCGGTCCCCCGGCCCTTCGTGGCCGTGCGGCGCGGTGGGTGCCGTGGGTGTCAGCAGCAGCTCGGCATCCGCGAACAGCCCGGCCAGCCTGCGGTCGTTCTCCGCCCGGACGCGGTGGGCCCCGGCCAGGTCGGCACCGGGTGCGCGCAGGGCGAGCCACGCGGGCCCGGGGTCCGTGAGCCGCAGCGGCACCCGCGGCCGTACGAGCCGTACGACACCCCCCGCCACGAGCCGTTCCACCGCGGCCCGGGCGAGTGCGACGGGCTCCGGATCGGGCCCGGCGAAACCGAGGTCGGGGGACCAGACGGCGGTGACGGGCAGGGGCGGGAGGACGGGCTCCGGCTCGCCCGTCACCACCTGCCACCAGCACGCCGCGTCCGACGCCGAGCGGGCGAGCACGCCGGGGACGGCAAGCCCCGTACGGTCGGCGGAGGGCAGCCGTCCGGCCGTGGTCTTCAGGCCGACGACCCCGCACCACGCCGCCGGGATCCGCACCGACCCGGCCCCGTCGCTGCCCGTCGCCAGCGGCACCAGCCCGGCCGCGACCGCCACCGCCGAACCGGCCGAGGAGCCGCCCGGCGTACGGTCGGCCCGCCACGGGTTGACGGTCCGGCCATGCGTGCCGAGCCCCCAGGTCTGCCAGGGCGTCCCCGGCCCGGGCACGGAGGTCGCACCCACGACGACCCCTCCGGCCGCGAGCAGCGGCCCCGCCGCCCGCAGCCCATGCCGCCCCTTCACGGCGATCGGCACACCGGCGAGCGGCAACGCCCCGCCCGCCATGAAGCTGCCGGCACCGCTCGTGGGACGGGCGCCCCTGGGGCTGTCGGCGCCACTCGTGCGGGGGACATCCCCGGGGCTGTCGACGCGACTCGGGATGGGGACGTCCCCGGGCCGGTCGGCGCCACTTGTGCGACGGGCGCCCCTGGGCTTGTCGGCTGCGCCCATGCGGGGGACACCCCCCGGCCTGTCGGCGCCATTCGTGCGGGGGACATCCCCGGCTCTGTCGGCGCGACTCGGGATGGGGACGTCCCCGAGTCTGTCGGCATCATTTGTGCGAGTGGCGCCCCCGGACCTGGCGGCTGCGCTCGCGTGAGGGACACCCCCGGGCCTGTCTGCGCCACTCGTGCGAGGGGCATCCCCGGGTATCTCGGCATCACTCGTGCGGGGGACGCCCCCGGGCCTGGCGGCTGCGCTCCCGCGGGGGGCATCCTCCGACCCGTCGGGGGCTTCGCTCGTGCGCCGGAGGTGCTCGGAGTCGTCAGCTCCACTCGTGCGGGGGACTTTCCAGGAGCCCCGGTCGAGCAGCGCGTCCACCTCGCTCGCCCGTCGCAACGCCTCCTCGTGCCACACCTCGACGAACGCGCACAGCTCCGGATCGGCCCGATCGATCCGCTCCAGCGCCGCCGCGACCACGTCCACCGCACGCAGCTCCCGGGCCCGTACGCCCGCCGCGATCTCCCCGGCCGACAGGGGCACGGCCGTCAGCGTGCCGCTCCCGTCAGCCTGGCCAGGGGCGCCGTCTCGCGCGGCGGGTGGCCCAGTTCGCCGAGCCGCCAGGACGGTACCCACGGCACGCGGTACACGTCGATGACCGTCTCCAGGGACTTGACCCGCTGGGCGAGCGGGCGCGGCAGCCGGCCCGGGGCGTCCGCCACGAGGACGACGCCGCCGAGGTCGAGCCCCGGCGGAGCCTGACCGCGCCGGAAGATCTCCACCGCACCGGAGACCGTGTCCAGCCCGGCCGCGTGGGTCCGGGCGACCAGCAGCACCGACGGCGGGTCGCCCGGCCCGGGCCAGGCGCGGCCGCTGTCATGACCGCCGTAGACCGCGGCGAGCGTGGAGACGCCCGCGCCGCCGTGCGTGCCGACCCAGGAGAAACGCCGGGCCGCGGCATGGGCGTGGGCCGGCTCCGGCGGTCCCGGCTCCGGGGTGGTCACCGGGCCGCGGATCCAGATCTCCGGACCTTGTCGCATGCCTGTCTGCATGCACCTCTCCTCCCTCGTACTCCCGATCTTCATGCCAACCGGAACAACGCGCGCCGGGGCCTACAGTCCTTGGGACGAGCCTGTGACACCGCGGTGACGTGAGAAACGGGAGCGAGCGGACACACTCGACAGTAGGTGTACGACGCCGAGTGAGGGGACGATGTCGCGACTCAGCCGCGAGAAGAAGCGGGAACAGAAGCAGGCCGCACACGCGGCGACCCCGGCGGCGCCGATCGACGTCCATGTCCCCGGGGCAGGACACGGTGCCGGGCCGGGTGCCGGATCGGGGGCCGGAGCGGCGGGCGTGTCCGACGGCGCGTCCGTCGGCGGCGTCCCGGTCTTCGCGGCCCCCGGTGAGGAGATCCACAAGGCCGTCCTGAACCGCCTCCACCACATCGCCCTCGCCACCGGCCATGCCGTCCTCGCCACGATCCACGACGAGCGCATCGGCTACGTCGTCCCCCTCCAGGTCGACCCGGACGGCTCCAGCCACTTCACGGCCGAGCCGGTCCGTACGACACCGCCGGAGGACGCCGTCGCAGGACGCCCGCCGGAACCGCCCACGGCAGGAGCAGCCACGAAACCGCCGATGGCCGGCGCGGCGACGGAACCGCCGATGGCCGGCGCAGCCACGGAGTGGCCCCCGGCAGGCGCGGCTGCGGTGCCGCCCGCGGCCGGCCCGGCGACGGACCCGCCCATGGCCGGTGCGGCGACGGAGTGGCCCCCGGCCGGCGCGGCTCCCGAGCCGCCCGTGGTCGGTCCGGCGACGGAGCTCCCCACGCCGGGCCCGGCGACGGAGTGGCCCGAGGCGGGCGCGGCTGCCGAGCCGCCCCTTCCGGAGCCCGGACCGATGCCACCCGCGGCGGAGCAGGAGCCCCCGCGGAGCGACAGCGCCACACACGTCCTGCGCCCCGTACCGGGGTCCGGCGATCTCGGCGCGGCCCCGACGTTCCCCCTGCGCGCCGTACCGGATCCGCCACAGCCCACACCCGAAGACACGCCACCGGGCCCTGCCGCACCGCCCGGCACCGTCGCGCCCCCGACCGGTGAGTTCGGGCCGCCTCCGCCCATGGATGTGAGGCCGCTCCCCGTCCCCGAAGCCGGTCCCCCCGCCGAGCCCCGGCGCAGCCGGAAGCCCGACCCGGTGCTCGAAGCGGAGCTGCTCACCGACCTCGACGCCAAGCCCACCCCCGCCCGCGGCTTCGACGCCGTCGCGGAGGCCATGTTCGGGGACGAAGCCCCCGGCGCCCCGGGCGACTCCGGAGCGCCCGCCCTCGTCGCGGAGCCGATCACGCGGATCAACGAGGCCGTGAAGGAGGGCAGGATCGACGCGGCGGCCGGGCTGGCGGAGCAGACCGTCGCACAGGCGTCGGCGACGCTGGGGCCGGAGCACCCCGAGGTGCTCCGGCTGGGTGAACTCAGCGCGTACATCGCCTACTTGGCGGGCGACCCGCTCCGCGCCTTCCGGCTGTCGCTCGACCTGGCCGGTGCCCGCCGCCGTACGGGCGACGCGGAGGCCGCCTACGGCGACGTGCAGAGCGCGGCCACCGCCTGGCGGGCGGTGCGCGACCCGGCGCTGGGGCTGGAGCTGGGGCGCGACCTGATCGGACTGTGGACCGAGCTCGCCGCCGAGGACGGCCCGGCCGCCGATGAGATCGAGCAACTGGAGTCGGCCCGGGCCCGCATGGGCCGCCTCACGGAACGCGCCCGCAACCAGGAGGGGTGACCCGGAAACCAGTAGGGGTGACCCGGACTACTCCGACAGCTCCCACACCGCGTAGGCGACCGCGTCGCTGTTGCGGTCGAGGGCGGTGTCGTTGATGTTGGCGGTGGTGTCGCAGGAGGAGTGGTAGCAGCGGTCGAAGGCCCGCCCGGCCGTACCGCCCCACTTGGCCGCCTGCGCCGCCGTCTTCGCGCGGCTGGCCCCGGTGAACAGGCCGCCCACCGGCACGCCCGCGCTCTTGAACGGCGCGTGGTCGGAGCGGCCGTCGCCCTCGGTCTCGATCTCGGTCGGGACGCCGAGGCCGGTGAAGTACTCCTTGAAGGTCTTCTCGATCGCCGGGTCGTCGTCGTAGACGAAGTAGCCGGGGTTCGGGGAGCCGATCATGTCGAAGTTGAGATAGGCGCTGATCCTGGAACGGTCCCCGGTGGCCAGCCGGTTGACGTAGTAGCGGGAGCCGACCAGGCCGAGTTCCTCCGCGCCCCACCAGGCGAACCGCAGATGCTTGGTGGGCTTGTACTGCGCCCGGGACACGGCGAGGGCGGTCTCCAGGACGGCGGCCGAGCCGGACCCGTTGTCGTTGATGCCGGGCCCGGAGGAGACACTGTCGAGGTGCGAGCCGGCCATCACGACCTGGCTCGTGTCACCGCCGGGCCAGTCGGCGATCAGGTTGTAGCCGGTGCGTCCTGAGGCGGTGAACTGCTGGAGCGTGGTGGTGAATCCGGCGGCGTCCAGCTTGGCCTTCAGGTAGTCGATCGAGGCCTTGTAGCCGGCCCGGCCGTGCGCGCGGTTGCCGCCGTTGGCGGTGGCTATGGACTGCAACTGGGTCAGGTGGGCCTTGACGCCCGCGAGGGGCAGGTCGGGCGCCGCCGCCGGTCTCGGGGGAGCGGACGCGGCATCGGCCACGGCGCCGCTGGTCAGGAGCATGACAGTCGCTATGCCGCCTGCTGCCACGGCACGCGCGGAAACGGAGAGCTTCATGTGGGGACTCCGAGTTCCTACGGGCAGCCCGTGGGGTGTCCGCAGGCCGCCCACGCTGAATGGGGTGCCTGGATGGTGGAGCTGTTACTGACTCTCCGTCAAGAGATGTATCCGGCCAGGGCGTTGGGAGGGCAGGGCCTCGGGAGCCCCGGGTGCCCTGTCCGGCCTCCGGGGGTCACCGGGCCCGGTGTCACTGCACGCAGAACTCGTTCCCCTCCGGGTCCGCCATCAGGGCCCACTCGCCGCCCTGCTCCGCCACGCGCCGCAGCACCCTCGCCCCGAGCCCTTCCAGCCGCTCGACCTCTTCCTCGCGCCGCCCCTCGCCCGGGTGCAGATCGAGGTGGAGCCGGTTCTTGACCGTCTTGGTCTCCGGCACCCGCTGGAACAGCAGCCGCCGCCCGAGCCCGGTCCCGCTCTCCTCCTCGAACGGGTCCTCGGGGTGCCGTACGGCGACCAGGTCCCGGAAGGCGTGACGGCCGTGGAACTCGACGACGAGTTCCTCCGGCACGACCCCGGCGCCGAGCAGCTTCCCGATGAGGACGCTGTTGTCCTCGACCTCGTAGTGGAGCGCGGCGGCCCAGAAGTCGGCCTGCGCGTGCGGGTCGTTCGCGTCGATGACGACCTTCCAGTGCACGGGGGCGGGACGTGCCGGTGTCTGTGTCATGTACCAGTTATACGGCGCGGGTGTCGTACGCGGTCCGGGCCGCGGCGATCTCGTCCTGGTGTTCCTCCGTCCAGGTCACCAGGGACTGGATCGTGGTGTGCAGCGTCCTGCCGAGGGAGGTCAGTTCGTACTCGACCCGCGGCGGCACCACCGGGTGCACGGTCCGCTTCACCAGCCCGTCCCGCTCCAGCGACCGCAGGGTCACCGTCAGCATCCGCTGGCTGACCCCGTCGATCTCCCGGCGCAGCTCCGTGAAGCGCAGCCGCCGGTTCTCCAGCAGCGCGATGACCAGCAGCGACCACTTGTCGGCGATCCGGTCGAGGATCTGCCGGACCTGGCAGTCCTCCCGGGTGTCCCACTGGAAGGGATCGGCGTCGCCGTAGTCCACGGTGCTCTCGCAGTTACTCGGTGACTTCGAAGTGCCTTCTTCCATGTCTCTCGATGCTGCCGCAGGGTGGTCGTGGTTACAAGAGGGAACCGACCCTCAGTTGCGTAACCGACTACTGGCGGAGGAGTGTGGACCGATGGGCACCCGTGCCTGGGCGCTGCTGCTCGTTCTATGCGGAACGATCTTCCTCGAAGGCATCGACGTCGCGATGATGGCGGTGGCGATCCCGGCCATCCGTTCCGACCTGGGGCTGGGCACCGACACCGCGGCGTGGGTGATGAGCGCCTACGTGCTCGGATACGCCGGCTTCACCCTCCTGGGCGGCCGGGCCGCCGACCTGCTCGGCAGGCGCCGGATGTTCCTGCTCTGGCTGACCGTCTTCCTCGGCTTCTCGGGGCTCGGCGGCTTCGCGACCGAGGGGTGGATGCTGGTCGTCGCCCGGTTCGTGACCGGTGTCGCCGCCGCGTTCATGACTCCCGCCGCGCTCTCCCTGATCACGACGTCGTACGCGGAGGGCCCGCAGCGCAACAAGGCCCTGCTGATCTTCGCCGGGACGGGCGCGGCCGGCTTCTCCCTCGGCCTGGTGATCGGCGGTCTGCTCACCGAGTTCGGCTGGCGCTGGGTGTTCTTCGCGCCGGTGCTGCTGGCCGCGGCCCTGCTCGCCGCCGCCGTACGGCTGATCCCCCGGAGCGATGTCCCGCCGGCCCGCCGGGGCACCTTCGACCTGCCCGGCGCGATCACCGCCGCCGGCGCGATGCTGCTGGCCGCCTACACCGTCGTACGCCTGGAACAAGGCCTGCGCGACTGGCCGCTCACCGCGGCCTCGGGTCTCGCGGCGCTGCTCCTGGCCGGTGCCTTCGTCGCGGCCGAACGCCGCTGCCCGGACCCGCTCGTCCGCCTGGGCATCCTGCGTCAGGGCCCGGTCGTGCGCGCCGACCTCGGGGCGCTGCTCTTCCTCGGCGCCTTCTTCGGATTCCAGTTCATCGTCACCCTCTACCTGCAGGAACTGCGCGGCTGGTCGTCCCTCCAGACGGCGCTGGCCCTGATCGTCATGGGCATCGACGCCGTCCTCGCCCCGACGCTCACGCCGCGACTGGTCGCCCGCTGGGGCAACCCCCGCGTGATCGTCGGCGGTTTCGTCCTGGCCGCGGCCGCGTACGCGCTGTTCCTGCCGGTCGGCATGGACTGGTCCTACGCCGCGATGTTCCCGACGCTGTTCCTGGCGGGCCTCGCCTTCGCCCTGGCCTACGGGCCGCTGACCATCGCGGCCACGGACGGGGTAGCCGAGTCCGAACAGGGGCTGGCCGGCGGGCTGCTGACCACCGCCACGCAGTTCGGCTCCGCGATCGGCATCTCGGCGGTGACCGCGGTCTACGGCCTGGCGTCCACCGGGTCCGGCCCCGAGGCCACGCTCTCGGCGTTCCGGGCGGCGCTGGTCGTGCCGGTCGTCCTGGTGGTGCTGGGAACGCTGATCTCGTCGGTGAGCGCGCGGGCGGCGCGGCGGGCGGTGCGCAGCGCGTCCCAGGTGAGCAGCGTCAACGCCAGCCACACCAGCGCGAACCCGGCCCAGCGCTCCGGCGGCATCTCCTCGTGGAAGTAGAGGATGCCGAGCAGGAACTGGAGGACCGGCGTCGAGTACTGGAGCAGGCCGATGGTGGACAGGGGCACGCGGATGGCGGCCGCGCCGAAGCAGACCAGGGGCAGCGCGGTGACGATGCCGGCCGAGGCGAGCAGGGCCGCATGCCCCGCGCCCTCGGCGGCGAAGGTGGAATCGCCCTGCGCGGTCAGCCACACCAGGAAGCCGAGCGCGGGCAGGAACTGGATCGCGGTCTCGGCGGCCAGTGATTCGATGCCGCCGAGGCCCACCTTCTTCTTCACCAGCCCGTACGTGGCGAAGGAGAAGGCGAGACAGAGCGAGATCCACGGGGGCCGGCCGTAGCCGATGGTCAGTACGACGACCGCCACGCAGCCGGTCCCGACCGCCGCCCACTGCACCGGCCGCAGCCGCTCCTTGAGCAGCAGCACCCCGATCGCGATGGTGACCAGCGGGTTGATGAAGTAGCCGAGCGAGGCCTCGACGACGTGCCCGGAGTTCACGGACCAGATGTACAGGCCCCAGTTGACCGTGATGACCGCCGCGGCGACCGTGATCAGGGCCAGCTTGCGCGGCTGCCGCAGCAGTTCCCCGGCCCACGCCCAGCGGCGCAGTACGAGCAGGGCGGCGCCCACGAAGACCAGCGACCACACCATCCGGTGGGCCAGGATCTCCACCGCTCCCGCCGGCTTCAGCAGGGGCCAGAACAGGGGGACGAGCCCCCACATCCCGTAGGCCGCGAAGCCGTTCAGCAGTCCTATGCGCCCCTCGCCCCTCGGCTTGCCGGTCACGGGCCCCCTCCTTCGCACGTGGTGTTACACGACCACGAAGGTAACGCCGAGCGCCCCCGGCTGTCATGTCCGTATCGGTATACGGTCATGACAGCCGGGGGTGGGTGCGCTCAAGGGCCCGCCGGGGGAGTTCAGCCCTTGAGCGCGGCGGCGATGGCCTCGGCGAACGGCGTGGTCGGACGGCCGGTCAGACGGGACAGGTCGCCGGTGGAGACGACCAGCTCGCCCTTCTCGATGGAGGCGTCGACCCCGGCCAGGATCTGTGCGAACGGCTCGGGCAGGCCGGCGCCGGTCAGGATGCCGGTGAGCGCGTCGGGCGTGACCGCGTTGTAGGTGATCTCCTTGCCGGTCTGCCGGCTCAGCTCGGCCGCGTACTCGGCGAAGCTCCACGGAGTGTCGCCGCCCAGCTCGTACGTCTGGTTCTCGTGCCCCTCGCCGGTCAGCACGGCGACGGCGGCAGCGGCGTAGTCGGCCCGGGAGGCGGAGGAGACCCTGCCCTCGCCGGCGGCGGCGACGACCGCGTTGTGCTCCAGCACCGGGGCCAGGTTCTCGGTGTAGTTCTCGTGGTACCAGCCGTTGCGCAGCAGCGCGTAGGGCACGCCGGAGTCCAGCAGGATCTCCTCGGTGCCGCGGTGGTCGTCGGCGAGTGCGGCGGTCAGGCTGCCCGGGGCGCTGGTGTAGGCGAGCAGGGCGACCCCGGCCGCCTTGGCGGCTTCGATGACGACCTTGTGCTGCTGCACACGGCCCTTGTCGAACTCGTTGCCCGAGACCAGCAGGACCTTGTCACCGGCGGAGAAGAGGCCGTCGAAGGACGCGGGGGTGTTGTAGTCGGCCAGTGCGATCCTCACCCCGCGGTCCGCGAAGTCGGCGGCCTTCTCGGCGTTGCGGACGACCGCGGTGATCTGCTCGGCGGGGACCTTCTCCAGCAGCTGCTCCACGACGTGACGGCCGAGCTGTCCGGTGGCTCCGGTGACGACGATGCTCATGGTGATGACTCTCCTTGTGGGGTGCGGTGGCACTAACCTTAGGAGAGGCGCTAACTGTTGGAAAGTACCCACTTTGAAGTAAGGTACTGGCATGTCAGTAAGTGATGCCGAGGCCCTGTGCCCGCACCGGCTCGTCCTGGAACACGTCACCAGCCGCTGGGGCGTGCTCGTCCTGATCGAGCTGCTGGACCGCCCGTACCGGTTCAGCGAGCTGCGCCGGGCGATCAGCCAGGTCGGCGGCCGGGGCGTCAGCGAGAAGATGCTCACGCAGACGCTCCAGACCCTGGAGCGCGACGGGCTGGTCGACCGCGACGCCAAACCGGTGATCCCGCCCCGCGTCGACTACTCCCTCACCGAGCTGGGCCGCGAGGCCGCCGAGCAGGTCAAGGCCCTCGCACAGTGGACCCAGCAGCGCATGGACGACGTGGAGAAGGCCCGCCTGGCATACGACGAGACCCGGGCCGCTTCCTAGCGCTCCCGGGCCTCCTCGGTGTTGCCGAAACGGCTCAGCCGACGACCGTCCAGGTGTCCCCGCCCGCCAGCAGCGCGCCCAGGTCGCCCTTGCCGTGCTGCTCGATCGCCTGGTCGAGCTGGTCGGTCATCTGCGTGTCGTAGACGGGCCGGTCCACGGCACGGAAGACGCCGATCGGGGTGTGGTGCAGGGTGTCCGGATCGGCCAGGCGGGACAGGGCGAACGCCGTGGTCGGGGACGGGGAGTGCGCGTCGTGGACGAGCACCTGGTCCTCGTTGTCCGGCGTCACCGCGACCACCTTCAGGTCACCGGTCAGCCGGTCGCGTACGACACCCTTGGCCAAGTCGCCGCCGAAGCGGATCGGCTTGCCGTGCTCCAGCCGGATCACGGCCTCCTCGGCCTGCTGCCTGTCCTTGAGGACCTCGAAGGCGTTGTCGTTGAAGATGTTGCAGTTCTGGTAGATCTCGATCAGGGCCGTGCCCTGGTGGGCGGCGGCCTGGCGCAGCACCTCCGTCAGGTGCTTGCGGTCGGAGTCGACCGTCCGCGCCACGAACGACGCCTCAGCGCCGATCGCCAGCGACACCGGGTTGAAGGGCGCGTCCAGCGAGCCCATCGGCGTCGACTTGGTGATCTTCCCGACCTCGGAGGTCGGCGAGTACTGTCCCTTGGTCAGACCGTAGATCCGGTTGTTGAACAGCAGGATCTTGAGGTTGACGTTGCGGCGCAGCGCGTGGATCAGGTGGTTGCCGCCGATCGACAGCGCGTCGCCGTCACCGGTGACGACCCACACCGACAGATCGCGGCGGGAGCTGGCCAGCCCCGTGGCGATGGCGGGGGCGCGGCCGTGGATGGAGTGCATCCCGTACGTGTTCATGTAGTACGGGAACCGGGAGGAGCAGCCGATGCCCGAGACGAAGACGATGTTCTCCTTCGCCAGTCCCAGCTCGGGCATGAAGCCCTGCACCGCGGCGAGGATGGCGTAGTCGCCGCAGCCGGGGCACCAGCGCACTTCCTGATCGGACTTGAAGTCCTTCATCGACTGCCTGCCCTCGGCCTTGGGGACGAGGGAAAGCGCTTCGACGGTGCCCGTGCCGTGCGTGGACGTCTCAGCCATCGATGGCCTCCTTCAGAGCCGCGGCGAGCTGCTCCGCCTTGAACGGCATGCCGTTGACCTGGTTGTACGACTGGGCGTCGACCAGGTACTTCGCCCGGATGAGGGTGGCGAGCTGCCCGAGGTTCATCTCGGGGACCACCACCTTGTCGTAACGCCCGAGGACCGCGCCGAGGTTCTTCGGGAAGGGGTTGAGATGGCGCAGATGCGCCTGCGCGATGGACTCCCCGGCTCTGCGCAGCCGTCGCACGGCCGCCGTGATCGGCCCGTACGTGGAACCCCAGCCCAGGACGAGGGTCTTGGCCTCGTGCGGGTCGTCCACCTCGAGGTCCGGGACGTCGATGCCGTCGATCTTGGCCTGCCGGGTGCGGACCATGAAGTCGTGGTTGGCCGGCGAGTAGGAGATGTTGCCCGTGCCGTCCTCCTTCTCGATGCCGCCGATCCGGTGCTCCAGACCGGGCGTGCCCGGGATCGCCCACGGCCGGGCCAGCGTCTGCGGGTCGCGCTTGTAGGGCCAGAACACCTCGGAGCCGTCCTCCAGGGTGTGGTTCGGGCCCTGCGCGAACTGCACCCGCAGGTCGGGCAGCTCGTCCAGGTCCGGGATCCGCCAGGGCTCGGAGCCGTTGGCCAGATAACCGTCGGAGAGGAGGAAGACCGGTGTGCGGTACGTCAGCGCGATCCGCGCCGCCTCCAGCGCGGCGTCGAAGCAGTCCGCCGGCGTACGGGGCGCGACCACCGGGACCGGGGCCTCGCCGTTGCGTCCGTACATCGCCTGGAGCAGATCCGCCTGCTCGGTCTTGGTGGGCAGACCGGTCGACGGCCCGCCGCGCTGGATGTCGATCACCAGCAGCGGCAGCTCCAGGGAGACCGCGAGGCCGATGGTCTCCGACTTCAGCGCCACACCGGGACCACTTGTCGTGGTCACGGCCAGCGAACCACCGAAGGCCGCGCCCAGCGCGGCCCCGATACCGGCGATCTCGTCCTCGGCCTGGAAGGTCCGCACGCCGAAGTTCTTGTGTTTGGACAGCTCGTGCAGGATGTCCGACGCCGGAGTGATCGGGTACGACCCCAGATACAGCGGCAGATCCGCCTGCCGGCTCGCGGCGACCAGGCCGTACGACAGGGCGAGGTTGCCGGAGATGTTGCGGTAGACACCCGGCGGGAACGCCGTGGCCGCCGGGGCGACCTCGTAGGAGACGGCGAAGTCCTCGGTGGTCTCGCCGAAGTTCCAGCCCGCCCGGAACGCGGCGATGTTGGCCGCCGCGATGTCGGGCTTCTTGGCGAACTTGGACTTGAGGAACTTCTCCGTGCCCTCGGTGGGCCGGTGGTACATCCAGCTCAGCAGGCCAAGCGCGAACATGTTCTTGCTGCGCTCGGCCTCCTTGCGGCTGAGGTCGAACTCCTTCAGAGCCTCCACGGTGAGCGTGGTCAGCGGCACCGGGTGCAGGTGGTAGCCGTCCAGCGACCCGTCCTCCAGCGGACTGGTCTCGTAGCCGACCTTCTGCATCGCCCGCTTGGTGAACTCGTCCGTGTTGACGATCACCTCGGCGCCGCGCGGCAGGTCGCCGATGTTCGCCTTCAACGCGGCCGGGTTCATCGCCACCAGCACGTTCGGCGCGTCACCGGGCGTGAGGATGTCGTGGTCGGCGAAGTGCAACTGGAAGGACGACACACCCGGCAGGGTTCCGGCGGGCGCCCGGATCTCGGCCGGGAAGTTCGGCAGCGTCGACAGGTCGTTGCCGAACGACGCGGTCTCCGAGGTGAAGCGGTCACCGGTGAGCTGCATACCGTCACCCGAGTCCCCCGCGAACCTGATGATCACCCGGTCGAGACGGCGGACGCCCTTGGCGCCTTCCGCTTTGCGCTGCTCTCCTACGACTGGTCCGTCGGCCTGCTCCGCTGGGCTACTGACCTGGCTGGTCACTGAACTGGACCTCCCTCGAGGCGGCTGTCCCGGACAGGCCTTCCCGCAGGCCTCCCAGGATCAACCCTACGACCGTAAGGGTCGCCTTCTTTGTGTCATTCGCATCTTGGACGCGACTTTGGGGTGATCACGCACCCCTGCCGCCCATGTCAGGAGTTGAGGTACGTCAGCACGGCCAGGACCCTGCGGTGGTCCCCGTCGCTCTGCGACAGCCCCAGCTTCAGGAAGATGTTGCTGACGTGCTTCTCGACCGCACCGTCGCTGACCACCAGCTGCCGGGCGATCGCCGAGTTCGTCCGCCCCTCGGCCATCAGCCCCAGCACCTCCCGCTCCCGCGGCGTGAGCCCCGCGAGCACGTCCTGCTTACGGCTGCGGCCCAGCAGCTGCGCGACCACCTCCGGGTCGAGGGCCGTACCGCCGTCGGCGACCCGCACCACCGCGTCCACGAACTCACGGACCTCGGCCACCCGGTCCTTCAGCAGATAGCCGACGCCCCGGCTGGACCCCGCGAGCAGCTCCGTGGCGTAGCGCTCCTCCACGTACTGCGACAGCACCAGCACACCGAGCTCCGGGTGCGCCTTGCGCAACTGCACCGCCGCCCGCACCCCCTCGTCGGTGTGCGTCGGCGGCATCCGCACATCGGCCACCACGACATCCGGCAGCTCGCCCTGCGCGTCCAGCTCGGTGATGGTCTTGATCAGTGCCTCGCCGTCACCCACCCCGGCGACGACGTCGTGCCCGCGGTCGGTCAGCAACCGGGTCAGGCCCTCCCTGAGCAGCACTGAATCCTCGGCGATGACCACCCGCACCCTGTCCTCCACGATGTTCCGGCCCCCCACAGCCCGATGCCGCCCGTCCGCAGCCCACAACGGCTCCGCGCCACCCGTGCGACGGGTCCAGCATTTCAGGATCGGGGGGTGGATGGGGGTGGGACGGGCTTCTTGTCCGCACTGATCGGGGGACACGGCCTGCTGCCGTCCAGGCGATTCGGCGAGGGGCTTGCTTCATGTCCGAGTGATTCGGGCTGTGGGTGGGCCCAGGCCGGAGGTTCAAGGGGCGGAGCCCCCTGGCGGGACCAGGGACGGACCAGGACACCCCCACCCGCCCCCGACCAGAGGTCACCGCACGTACGCGCCCCGCCACGGCAACTCCGCGGTCACCTGGGTCGGCCCGCCCGCCGGCGAGTCAACCACCAGGATCCCGTCCACCGCGTCGAGCCGCTCCGCCAGCCCGGCGAGCCCGGACCCCTGGGAGGTGTCGGCCCCTCCCACGCCGTTGTCCACGACCTGCAGCATCAGCCGGTTCTCCGTCCGCCACACCTCCACGCCCGCCCAGGTCGCCCGCGCGTGCTTGCTGACGTTCTGCAGCAGCTCCGACACCGTGAAGTACGCGATCCCCTCGATCGCCGGCGCCGGCCGCTCCGCCAGATCGACCTCCACCCGCACCGGCACCGTGCACCGCGAGGCCACCGCCGACAGCGCCGCGTCCAGCCCCCGGTCCGTCAGCACCGCGGGGTGGATCCCCCGGGCCAGGTCCCGCAGCTCCCGCAGAGCCGTCTTCACCTCACCGTGCGCCTCGTCCACCATCCGCAAGGCCGCCTCCGGATCCTCCTGGAGCTTCTCCTTCGCCAGCCCCAGATCCATGGCCAATGCCACCAGCCGGGCCTGTGCCCCGTCGTGCAGATCCCGCTCGATGCGCCGCAGATCGGCCGCGGCCGTGTCGACCACGACCCCCCGGTCCGACTCCAGCTCCACCACCCGCGAGGCCAGCCGCGACGGCCCGAGCAGCCCGTGCACCAGCAGCCGGTCCACCATCGTCAGCGCCCGCAGGATCCACGGCATGGCGATCGTGAACAGCAGACCCACCAGCGCGGTCATCGTGATCTCGAAGGGGTTGTCGAGGTAGATCCGGTGCGTCTCGTCGCCGTACAACTGGATCCCGTCCTGGCCGGCGTACATCGGGAACACCCAGAACCACAGCGGGTACGTCAGCAGCCCCCAGCCCAGCACCCACACGTTCACGGCGACGGCGAACGAGAACACCGCCCAGGGCAGCTGCAGCAGCGCGTACAGCAGGGCCCGCCACGAGGCGCCGCTCTTGAGGACGGCGCCCATCCACGCCATGGCGCCCGGCTTCCTCATCCGCAGCGGCTCCGGCTCGGCCACCTCCAGGTCCAGCAGCGCCCGCGCCCGGAACCGCTCCACCGCCCCGAAGCCGCGGCACCCGGCGAGCGCCGCCGCCAGCACCGGCACGCCGAGGAACGTCACCAGCAGCCCCGCCCCCAGCGACACCATCGTGACCGCGTAGGTGAACAGCAGGATGCTGATCGGCAGGCTGAGCAGCACATGGCCGAGCTCGCGCCAGGTGCGGCCCTCGACCGGCGCCCGCAGCGCGACGGGCAGCCGGTGCCGCCGTCGTTCGGTGCTGCCGGGGAACCCGGGCCCGCCGTCGAGCCCGTATCCCTGTCCGTACTCCGTGGCCATCGGCGTCGTCCTTCTCCTCGTCCTGGTCCTGCGGCTGTGCTCTCGATACCTCCACCCTGCTCCGCCGCAGGTCGGCGGACCATGGAGTCCGTCGGCGTCTCGGACGGGGGGTTTTCCCTACCTCCGGCCCGGGCTTGTCCCGGCAGGACCTAGCGGGTGCCCGTGGCCGAGGCGTCCGTGCGGTTGCGCCACGGCAGTTCCGCCGTGACCGTCGTCGGGCCGCCCTCGGGCGACTCCAGGACGAACAGGCCGTCCACGGCGCCCAGCCGATCGGCCAGGCCCTTCATCCCCGTACCGCTGTCGAGACTCGCGCCCCCGCGGCCGTCGTCCCACACCTGTATGAGCAGCCGGTCGGCCGTCCGCCACACATCCACCGACGCCGACTTCGCCCGGCTGTGCTTGCTGACGTTCTGCAGCAGCTCCGAGACGGTGAAGTAGGCGATGCCCTCGATGGCAGCGGCCGGCCGCGCGGGCAGGTCGACCGTCACCTTCACGGGGACCGTGCAGCGCGAGGCGACCGAGGACAGGGCCGCGTCCAGGCCGCGGTCGGTCAGCACCGCCGGATGGATCCCGCGGGCCAGATCCCGCAGCTCCTGGAGCGCCAGCTTCACCTCGCCGTGCGCCTCCTCGACCATCGCCGCCGCCGCGTCGGGATCCTCCAGCACCTTCTCCTTGGCCAGGCCGAGCCCCATGGCCAGGGCCACCAGCCGGGCCTGTGCCCCGTCGTGCAGATCCCGCTCGATGCGCCGCAGATCGGCCGCGGCCGTGTCGACCACGACCCCCCGGTCCGACTCCAGCTCGGCGATGCGCCGCTCCAGCTCGTCCGAGGGCGACAGCAGCCCGCGCACCATGGCCCGGTCGGCGTTGGCCAGCCCTCGCGCGATGAACGGCAGCACCGGCCACAGCACGAACAGCGAGGTCAGCGTGATGGTAAAGGTGAGGACACCCCACGGCAGCCGGATGAACTCGTACAGCACCGCACGCCAGCCCACCGGGTCCTTCAGCGACATCCACACCTGGGCGAGGAAGCCGCCCGAGCCGCGCAGCGGCAGCCGGCTCGGCTCGTCCACCCGCACCCCGAGCAGCGCCCTGGCCCTCGCCCGCTCCAGCTTGCCCAGCTGTCGCGCGCCCATGAGTCCGGCCGCGAGCAGCGGGAACCCGATCACCGTGACGGTCAGCCCGAAGCTGGTGGACATCACTGTCATGACGTAGGTGAATCCGAGCAGGGAGAGAGGAAGGTTCGCCAGGAGGTGCGCGATCTCCTTCCAGGTGTGCCGGTCGTAGGCGAACCGGGGCGGCGGCGGGCGGTCGTCCTGCCCGGCCGTCGTCGCGGCCGCCTTCGCGCCGGTGGACGGGAAACGTTCGGTCATATGCGTTAGCGTGCCCGGCCGCGGGCAGCCGCGCCATGAGGTGGACCGCCAGGATCGACTGAGGAAAACCCCACCCCCCTGTGCCAGGGCGTGACGGGCTGCTTACCCTGCCTTTATCAGGGCCTAGACTCCCGTGCGTACAGATCGTCGAACAGCGGCGTCCGGGTGAGCCGGGTGATCGTCGCGGGACCAGGTCCGAGTTTCAAGGGAGCGAGGGACGGACGTGCCGGAACCGACCGTCGTCACCACGACCGTCGTCGCGGCGGACTACTTCCAGTCCTATTCGGTCGTCGGACTGCTCGCCGTGGTCGGCGCGCTGTTCGTCGCCGTCGCCTTCGGGGCCGGCCGCCTGCTGCGGCCCGTGGTCCCCACGCCCGAGAAGCTCCTGACGTACGAATGCGGCGTCGACCCCGTCGGCGAGGGCTGGGCCCACACCCAGGTCCGCTACTACGTCTACGCCTTCCTCTACGTGATCTTCGCCGTCGACTCGATCTTCCTGTTCCCCTGGGCGACCGTCTTCGCCGCCCCCGGCTACGGCGCGGCGACCCTGGTGGAGATGTTCATCTTCCTCGGCTTCCTGGCCGTGGGCCTGCTCTACGCATACAAGAAGGGCGTCCTGGCATGGACGTGACCCCCGACGTGACCCCCGCCGGCCCTGAACCCGTGCTGCTTCCGGAACCGAAGCGGCTCGGCGCCCTCGCGCGCCTCGCACCCGAGCCGATGAAGGTGATCCTCAACTGGGGCCGCCGCTACTCGCTCTGGGTCTTCAACTTCGGCCTCGCCTGCTGCGCGATCGAGTTCATCGCCGCGTCGATGGCCCGCCACGACTTCATCCGGCTCGGCGTCATCCCGTTCGCGCCGGGCCCGCGCCAGGCCGACCTGATGGTGGTCTCCGGCACGGTCACGGACAAGATGGCGCCGGCGGTGAAACGCCTCTACGAGCAGATGCCGGAGCCCAAGTACGTCATCTCCTTCGGCGCGTGCAGCAACTGCGGCGGCCCGTACTGGGACTCGTACTCCGTCACCAAGGGCGTCGACCAGATCATCCCCGTCGACGTCTACGTCCCCGGCTGCCCGCCCCGTCCCGAGGCGCTCCTCCAGGGCATTCTCAAGCTCCAGGAGAAGATCGCACGCGAGTCGCTGGGGGAGCGGTACGGCACGGGACGCCCCTCCGCGGCGGCACTGCAGAGCGGCTTGGTGCGGCCACCGTCCGAGGGCTCGGGGGAGGGGCGATGACCGCGGTCGGCTGGCTGCCCGCCGACGTCGGTGAACTCTTCGGTACGGACGCCACGGCCGAGGAGTCCTACGAGGTCCTGACGGTCGACGTCCCGCCGGCGACCTGGATCTCCGCCCTGGAGACCGCCCGCGACCGGCTCGGCTGCACCTACTTCGACTGGCTGAGCGCGGTCGACGAACCGGGCACGGGCTTCCGCGTCACGGCCCACATCGCGGCCCTGTCTCCCCTCCGCCGCCTCCTCCTGCGTACGACGATCCCGCACGAGACCCCCGCTCTGCCCTCCGCGGTCGGTGTCTACGCGGGCGCCGCCTGGCACGAACGCGAGACGCACGAGATGTTCGGCATCGCCTTCGAAGGCCACCCGGCACTCGACCACCTGCTCCTGCCCGACAGCTTCGAAGGCCACCCCCTGCGCAAGGACTTCGTCCTGGCCGCACGCGTCGCCAAGGCCTGGCCCGGCGCGAAGGAACCCGGCGAGTCGGAACACGGCGGCCCCAAACGCCGCCAGATGCTCCCACCCGGCGTCCCCGACCCGAACGAATGGGGCCCCCTGAAGGGCCAGCTCCCCCCGGCCCCGGCCCGCCCGACCCGCGGCCCGGCCCGAGCAGCAGGCGACCGCCCGGCCCGCGCTGCCGGCGAACGTCCCGTCCGGCGGGCACGCACAGCGGGGGAGGGCTCGGCGAGCCAGGCTGCTGCCGGTGACGCGGCTACTCCGGCCCCGGCCCCGGCTGCGCCGCGCCGTGCGCGTTCGGCGGGGGAGGGTTCGGCGAGCCAGGCTGCTGAGGGCTCGGCGAGCCAGGCTGCTGCCGGTGGCGCGGCTACTCCGGCTCCGGCTCCGGCTGCGCCGCGCCGTGCGCGTTCGGCGGGGGAGGGTTCGGCGAGCCAGGCTGCTGAGGGTTCGGCGAGTCAGTCTCCGTCCGGGGAGTCGCCTGCTTCGGCTCCGACGGAGCCGCGCCGCAACCGCACGGCGGGGGAGGGTTCGGCGAGCCAGGCCGCTGAGGACTCGGCGAGCCAGGCTGCTGCCGGCGAGGCGGCTACTCCGCCCCCGGCGGCCCCGCGCCGTGCGCGTTCGGCCGCGGAAGGCTCGGCCAGCCAGACCACGCCCGGCGACACGTCCCCCTCGTCCCCGGCCGCCCCGCGCCGTACCCGTACCGCAGCGGACGGCTCGGCGAGCCAGACGCCCAGCGGCTCGGAATCCCCGGCGACCGGCCCGGAGTCCCCGCCGCCGGGATCCGACTCCCCGACGACCGGTTCGGAAGCAGCGGCGCCCGGCACCGAGACGCCGACCACCGGGCAGCCGGAGTCTCCCGCCGCCGAGGCCGCATCTCCGACCCCGCCGACGGGACCGCGCCGCGCGCGCAGCGCATCGGAGGGCAGCTCGAGTCAGCGCGCCGCTTCCGACCGAGGCGACAGTCGGCCGGGCCGGTCCGCCCGCACTCCGCGCAGCTCGGACGCCCCCTGGCACCACGCCCGCCCGGCCTTCGACGAACCGGAACCCGAACCGTCGCCCGAGACCGCGCAGTCGCCGACCCTCGAGCCCTCGGGCGACTCGGAGACCCCCGAGCCCACAGAGACCACAGAGCCCACAGAGACTCCAGAGCCCACGGACAACCCCGAAGACCCCACAGGAGGTACGCGGTGAACGACGCGCTCGACGTCACCCTGCGACTTCTGATCGTCTTCGTCGTCTTCCTCACCTTCCCTCTGATCATCGGCCAGACCGAACACAAGGTCATGGCCCACATGCAGGGCCGCCTCGGCCCCATGTACGCCGGCGGCTTCCACGGCTGGGCCCAGCTGATCGCCGACGGCGTGAAGTTCGCGCAGAAGGAGGACATCGTCCCCGCGGGCGCGGACCGCCGTATCTTCCAACTGGCCCCCGCCGTCGCCCTGCTGCCGTACCTCCTCGTCCTGCTCGCCATCCCCATCGGCCCGGGCGAGGGAGCCGTCGGCCAGGTCATCGATGCCGGCGTCTTCTTCGTCCTGGCCGTCATGGGCGTCGGCGTCCTCGGCTCGCTCATGGCCGGCTGGGCGTCCGCGAACAAGTTCTCCCTCCTTGGCGGCCTCCGCACCGCCGCCCAGCTCCTCGCCTACGAACTGCCGATGCTCCTGACCGCCGCCTCGGTGGCGATGGCGGCCGGCACCGTCTCGCTCCCCGGCATCCTCGACGCCTTCGAGTGGTGGTGGCTGCCCTGGCAGATCGTCGGCGCGATCGTCTTCTTCGTTGCGGGCCTCGCCGAACTCCAGCGCCCGCCCTTCGACATGCCCGTCGCGGACTCGGAGATCATCTTCGGCGCGTACACCGAGTACACCGGCCTCCGCTTCGCCCTCTTCCTCCTCGCCGAGTACGCCGGAATCGTCGTCCTGTGCGGTCTCACCACCGTCCTCTTCCTCGGCGGCTGGCACGGCCCCTGGGGCGCCGACGGCCTCGGCTGGGTCTGGACCCTGCTGAAGACCGCCGTCCTCGCCTTCCTCGTGATCTGGCTGCGTGTCACCTACCCGCGCCTGCGCGAGGACCAGCTCCAGAAACTCGCCTGGACCCTCCTCGTCCCCCTGTCCCTCGCCCAGATCGCCCTCACCGGCATCGTCAAGGTGGTGATCAACTAACCATGGCCCCCATCCCCGGCTCCGGCCTCGCCAAGGGCCTGGCCGTCACCCTCCGCACGATGACGAAGAAGTCCGTCACCGCGCAGTACCCGGACGCCCAGCCCGACCTCCCGCCCCGAACCCGCGGTGTGATCGGCCTGTTCGAGGAGAACTGCACGGTCTGCATGCTGTGCGCCCGCGAGTGCCCGGACTGGTGCATCTACATCGACTCCCACAAGGAGACGGTCCCGGCGGCGACCCCCGGCGGCCGCGAACGCAGCCGCAACGTCCTCGACCGCTTCGCCATCGACTTCTCCCTGTGCATGTACTGCGGTATCTGCATCGAGGTCTGTCCCTTCGACGCCCTGTTCTGGTCCCCGGAGTTCGAGTACGCCGAGACCGACATCCACGACCTCACCCACGAGCGCGACAAGCTCCGCGAGTGGATGTGGACCGTCCCGGCCCCGCCGGCCCTCGACCCCGCCGCGGAGGAGCCGAAGGAAGTCGTCACCGCCCGAAAGACCGCCGAGAAACTCGCGGCCCAGCAGCAGCCCGCGCCCACCGAGTCCGCCGCCGACCAGCAGGCCCGCGCGGCGGAAGCCCCCACCCGTCCGGCAGGCGACTCCCGGCAGCAGACCGACCAGCCGAGGCAGCGGCCCGCGGACGGGCAGGAGGGACAGGAATGACCCTGGCCGCAGCCGCCACGACAGCGGCACAAGCCACCGCCTCGGCAGCGCACGCCACCACCTCGGCCGCCGAAAGCCACGGCTTCCTCTCCCCGACCGGCGTCGAGATCGCCTTCCTCCTCGTCGGCCTGGTCACCTTCGGCGCCGCGATCGTCACCGTGACCACCCGGCAGCTGGTGCACGCCGCCCTGTGGCTGGTGGTGACCCTCGGCGGCCTGGCCGTCGAGTACCTCCTGCTCACCGCCGAGTTCATCGCCTGGGTGCAGGTCCTCATCTACGTCGGTTCCGTCGTCGTCCTCCTCCTGTTCGGACTGATGCTCACCAGGGCCCCGATCGGCCACTCCCCGGACGCCGACTCCGGCAACCGCTGGGCCGCCCTCACCGTGGCCCTCGCCGCGGCCGCCGCCCTGGTCTGGGTCGTCGTCGACGCCTTCCGCACGACCTGGATCGACCTGGACGGCCCCGCCGCCGGTTCCACCGAGGCCACCGGCGCCAGCCTCTTCCAGAACTGGGTCCTCCCCTTCGAGGCCCTCTCCGTCCTCCTCCTCGCCGCCCTGGTCGGCGCGATCGTCCTGTCCCGCAAGGCGAAGGCCGACGCGGCGACCGCGCCCGAGAGCGCCCCAGCCGATGGCACCCCAGCCGATGGCACCCCGGCCGGCCGGAGCAAGAAGGACGAGAAGGAAGGCACCCGCTGATGCACCTCGCCTATCCCGCCGTTCTCTCCGCCCTTCTCTTCTGCACGGGCCTGTACGGCGTCCTCGCCCGTCGCAACGCGATCCTGGTCCTGATGTCGGTCGAGCTGATGCTCAACGCCGTCAACCTCAACCTGGTCGCCTTCGACGTCTGGCTCAGCAAGACCGCCGAGGAGACCCTGCACTCCGGCCAGGCCCTGACCCTGTTCACCATCGCCATCGCCGCCGCCGAGATCGGCATCGGCCTGGCGATCGTCCTCGCCGTCCACCGCAACCGCGGCACCGCGGACATCGACAGGCTCCGCGACACCGCCGAACGGCACGACTCCGACGGCCCCGACCACGACGCCCTCACGGCCGAGCGGTCCGACGAGGCCCAGAAGGCTGAGGCCACCGCGTGACCACGACCACCCTCGCCGTCCTCGTCCCCCTCCTTCCGTTCCTCGGCGCCGTCGCCGGCCTGCTCCTGGGCCGCACCGCACCCGGTTTCGTCCGCCCGCTCGCCGTCCTGCCGACGCTCGCCTCCCTGGTGCTCGCCGCGCTGGTCGCCGTACGCCAGGGCGGTGACACGGCCGTCAACGCGGCCACGGAACTCACCCCGACCGGCTCGGTCCCGATCGAACTCGCCCTGCACATCGACGGCTTCGCCGCCCTCGTCGCCGTCGTGGTCGGCCTCCTCGCCTCCTGTGTGCAGATCTACTCGACGGGCTATCTGCGCGACGACCCGCGCTACTCCTCGTACGCCGCTCTCGTCTCCCTGTTCACCTCCGCGATGTTCCTGGTCGTCTACTCCGGCGACCTGATCGTGCTGCTGGTCGGCTGGGAAGTCATGGGCATCTGCTCCTACTTCCTGGTCGGCCACTACTGGGAGACCCCGGAAGCCCGCGCCGCCTCCCTCAAGGCCTTCCTGGTCACCAAGCTCGGCGACGTCCCCTTCCTCATCGGCCTGTTCGCCCTCGCCACCGACGCCGACTCCTTCCGCATCACGAAGGTCCTCGGCGCCGTCGCGAGCGGTGCGCTCGACCACCCGACGCTGATCGCCCTGCTGCTCCTCGCGGGCGTGGCGGGCAAGTCGGCGCAGTTCCCGCTGCACACCTGGCTCCCCGACGCGATGGCGGGCCCCACCCCCGTCTCCGCGCTGATCCACGCCGCGACGATGGTCGCCGCCGGTGTCTACTTCATCGCCCGTCTCCTCCCGGTCTTCGAGGCCTCCCAGGCCGCGATGGTCGTCCTCGCCGTCATGGCAGCCGTCACCATGGCCGGCTCGGCGCTCGCCGCGCTCGCCCAGGACGACATCAAGCGCGTCCTCGCCTACTCGACGATCGGCCAGCTCGGCTACATGACCGGCGCCCTCGCCGTCGGCGACCGCGGAGCCGCCGTCTTCCACCTCCTGTCCCACGGCGCCTTCAAGGCGCTGCTGTTCCTCGCGGCCGGCGTGATCATCCACGCCGCCGGCACCAACTCGCTCGCCGCCATGTCCCGCATGCGGAACCTGCGCGACCGCGTCCCCGACGCCTACTGGACGATGACCGTGGCGCTGCTCGCGCTCGCCGCGATCCCGCCCTTCAGCGGCTTCTTCTCCAAGGAGGCCGTCCTCGGCGTCGCCGAGCACGTCGTCACCGGACACACCGAGCACGCCCCCGCCGCCGCGGGCTGGATCGTCCTCGTCGCCGGCCTGCTCACGGCCGTGCTCACCGCCGCCTACGCGATGCGCCTGTGGCTGCTGGCCTTCCGGGGCCGGGGCACCGAAGCCCCCGACCACGGCAAGGAGCCGCTGACGATGACCGTCGTGCTGTGGGTACTGGCCGCCCCCTCCCTGGCCCTCGGCGGATTCGCCTTCCGCCTGCTGCCCGACTGGTTCGACGGCCGCGACCTCGGCCCGACCCTCACCACCTCCGTGCTCGGCACCGGCGTGGCCCTGGTCGGCGGCATCATCACCTACGGCGCCTGGCGGCACACCACCGCGCTCACGGCACGAGTCCCGCTGGGCGCGGTCGCGGCCCACCCCGAGGGCGACGCCGCCCAGGTCGAGGCGGAAGCCATCGCCACCCACGAGCCGGCCTACGGGGACATCGCCTACGCGCCCGACCCCGCCGACCCGGGACGGCTCCTGCTCGGCCCCCTGCACCGGCACGCGGCCGCAGGCTTCCACCTGGACGCCGTGTACACGGCGCTCTTCGTCCGCCGGGTCCAGGCCGGAGCGAGCCTCGTCCGGTTCCTCGACCGCGAGGTCGTCGAGACCTACGTACGCGGTGCGGGTGCGCTGCCCCGCTGGCTCGGCGCCGCCGTACGACGCGCCCAGACCGGCAACGTCCAGACCTATGTGAGCGCGCTGCTCGCCGGCACCGTCGTCCTCGCGGTCGCCGCCGTCCTCGTCGCCACGGGAGCGTGAGCAGGCGTGATCGATATCAACGAGTCCGTGATGCAGGTCCTTCTGGCGTTCATCGTCGTCGGCCCGCTCCTCGGCGCCGCCGCGGCTCTGCTGCCGGCCCCGCCCGGGCTGAAGGGGAAGTCACCCGAGCAGGCGGTTCTCCGGCACGGCGTCACCGTCACCGGCGCGGTCCTCATCGCGGCGATCGTCCTCGCGCTCGGCTTCGACCACGACCAGCCGTCGAAGATGCAGGCCAGCACGGACATCAGCTGGATCCCCGCACTCGACGTACGCATCCACCTCGGCATCGACGGCATCTCCCTCCCCCTTCTGGTCCTGACCGCGCTGCTGACCTTCCTCTGCGCGCTCTACTCGTACTTCAAAATGCCCGCGGGGCCGACCCCGAAGGCCTTCGTCGCGCTGCTGCTCGTCCTCGAGTCCGGCACGCTCGCGACCTTCGCCGTCCTCGACCTGCTGCTGTTCTTCCTCGCCTTCGAGATGGTCCTCATCCCGATGTACTTCCTCATCGCCCGCTGGGGCGGCGAGGGCCGGAGCCAGGCCGCCTGGCGGTTCATCCTCTACACGCTGCTCGGCTCCGTGGTCATGCTGCTCGGCCTGCTCCTGATCGGGCTCAAGGCGGGCACGTTCGACATGATGGCACTCGCCACTGACAACGGCCGGTCGCTGAGCACATCCGTGCAGGTCATCGCCGTTCTGTCGATCGGGATCGGCCTCGCGGTCAAGACGCCGATGTGGCCGCTTCACAGCTGGCTGCCCGACGCCCACACCGCCGCGCCGACCGTCGGCTCGGTCCTGCTGGCCGGTGTCCTGCTGAAGATGGGTACGTACGGGTTCGTCCGGATCCTGCTGCCCATCGCGCCCGACGGCTTCCGCACCTTCGCGCCCTACCTCGCGGCGCTCGCCGTCGTCGGCATCATCTACGGATCCCTGGCCTGCCTGGCCCTCGCCAAGCAGGGCGCGAAGGGCGACCTCAAGCGCCTCATCGCCTACTCCTCCGTCGGTCACATGGGCTTCGTCCTGCTCGGCATCGCCACCATGACCCCGACCGGTGTGAACGGCGCCCTCTTCGCCAACATCGCCCACGGCCTCATCACCGGCCTGCTCTTCTTCCTGGTCGGCGCGCTGAAGGACCGGACCGGCACCACCGATCTCGACACCCTCGCCGAGGAGACCGGAGCCGCGCTCTACGGCAAGGCCCCGCGCCTCGGCGGCCTGCTCGCCTTCGCCGCGGTCGCCTCGCTCGGCCTGCCGGGCCTGGCCGGCTTCTGGGGCGAGATGCTGGCACTGTTCGGCGCGTTCCAGCCCGCCGCGGGCCTCAGCCGACCCGCCTTCCTCACCTTCATGGCGATCGGCGCGTTCGGCACCCTGCTGACGGCCGCGTACCTGCTGATCGTGGTCCGCCGCGTCTGCATGGGCGCCCTGCCGCACGACGCCCCGAAGCTGACCGACGTCCGCTCGTACGAGCTCGCGGCCTGGACCCCGCTCGTCGCCCTCACCGTCGTCGCGGGCCTGTGGCCCAAGGCTCTCCTCGGCCTGAGCGACCCGGCCGTACAGCAGCTCCTCGCAGGAGGCACCCGATGAGCTCCCCGGCCCAGCCCCTGGCCGCGTCGCTGGTCCAGTCCGTCGACTGGCTCGCGATCGCGCCGCCCACCATCGCGGCGGTGGTCGGACTCGTCGTCCTGGTCGCCGACCTGTTCGTCGCCGAGCACCGCAAGACGCTGCTCGGCTGGACGTCGGTGGCGGGCCTGGCCGTCGCCACACTGATGCTGCTGCCCCTCCTGGACGGCGACCGCAGCACCTTCTGCCTGACCGGCGACGCCACCGTCTGCAGCTACACGGCCGACCGCTTCACCCTGGTCATCCAGTTCCTGGTCCTCGGCGGGGCCCTCCTCACCGCCCTTCTGTCGGTCACCGCCCTGAAGGACGGCCGCAAGGAGCTGCCCGAAGGGGAGTACTGGTTCCTGCTGCTGTCCTCCGCGGCCGGCGCCGCCCTCCTGCCCGCCTCCCGCGACCTCGCGACCCTGATCGTCGCCCTGGAGGTCGCCTCCCTGCCCGCCTTCGCGCTGGTCGGCCTGAAGTACGGCGACCGGAAGTCCTCCGAAGCGGCCCTGAAGTTCTTCCTGTCCTCGGTCACCGCCACCGCGGTCAGCCTCATGGGCATCAGCTTCGTGTACGCCTCCACGGGCACCCTCTACCTCACCCAGGTCGCCGACCGCATCCAGAACGTCGACGGACAGCTCCACACGCTCGCCCAGACCGGCGTCGTCCTCACCCTCGTCGGCTTCGCCTTCAAGACGGCCGCCGTGCCCTTCCACTTCTGGGTGCCCGACACCTACGTGGGGGCGCCCCTGCCCATCGCCGCCTACCTGTCGGTCATCGGCAAGGCGGTCGGCTTCAGCGGCCTGATCCTCGTGACGGTCGTGGCCCTACCGTCGTACGCCGACCTCTGGGGCCCGGCCCTGGCGGTCCTGGCCGCGCTCACCATGACCGTGGGCAACGTCGGAGCCCTGCGCCAACAGGCCACGCGCGCGTACAGCGCGGTCCGCCTGCTCGCCTGGTCGTCCGTCGGCCAGGCCGGCTATCTGCTCGTACCGATCGCCGCCGCCGCGTACTCCGGGGACGCCGAGAAGTCGGTCGGCTCCACCGTGGCCTACGCCCTGATGTACGGCGCCGTGAACCTCGGGGCCTTCGCCGTGGCCGCGCTCGTCGGCCGTACGAAGTCCTTCAACCGCGTCGCCGACTACCGCGGCCTGTACGCGTCGAGCCCCCTGTCCGCCCTGCTCCTGGCGTTCTTCCTGCTCTGCCTCGCCGGACTGCCGCCGGGCATCATCGGCCTCTTCGCCAAGGTCACCGTCTTCGCTGCGGCCGTCGACGCAGGCCTCGGCTGGCTGGCCGTGATCATGGCCGTGAACGTCGTCATCGCGCTGTTCTACTACCTCCAGTGGACGACCCTGCTCTTCCGCGCCCCTGAGGGCGAGCCCGAGAAGCATCGCGTACCTGCCCCTCTCACCGCCGCGATCGCCCTGACCGGTGTCCTCGGCATCGTCCTGTCCGGGGCACCCCAGCTCGTCCTGCGCTTCACCGACACCGCCCTCTTCTGAACGACAGCCGCTTTCGCCACGCGCGTGTGGGGCACCCGCCTCCCCACGCGCGCGTGCCGCTTCCCGGCGCCGTTCACCCGGACGGCCCATACCCGCCGCCGCACGCACAAGGGAACTAGTGCTCCCCGCCTGGCGTTGACCAGTACGGGAGGGTCCACTGGACGTGACACCACGGCACCAGTGGCACCGCAGATCACCTAGCAAGGGTCCCCCTGCCGCACCACTTGGAGGGCGTACCGTGCACCGCCGGCACAACGGGCTCAGGACCGCAGTCCTCCTCGGGGGACTGTCCGCCGTCATCATCGTCATCGGCAGCTTTTTCGGCCGCATGGGGCTCGTCATCGCCGTCGGGGTAGCGCTGGCCACCAACGCGTACGCCTACTGGAACAGCGACAAGCTGGCACTGCGCGCGATGCGGGCCCGTCCGGTGAGCGAGTTCGAGGCCCCGGGGCTCTACCGCATGGTCCGCGAACTCTCCACCCAGGCCCGCCAGCCCATGCCGCGCCTGTACATCTCCCCGACGGAGGCGCCCAACGCCTTCGCCACGGGCCGCAACCCGCGCAACGCCGCTGTGTGCTGCACCGAAGGAATCCTGCGCCTCCTCGACGAACGCGAGCTGCGCGGCGTCATCGGCCACGAGCTCAGCCATGTCTACAACCGCGACATCCTCATCTCGTCGGTCGCCGGTGCCCTTGCCTCCGTGATCATGTTCCTGGTCAACTTCGCCTGGCTGATCCCGATCGGGCGCTCGGACGACGATGACGGCCCCGGCCTGCTCGGCATGCTGCTGATCATGATCCTGGGCCCGCTCGCCGCCTCGCTCATCCAACTGGCCATCAGCCGCTCCCGGGAGTACCAGGCGGACGCCTCCGGCGCCCAGCTCACCGGCGACCCACTCGCCCTGGCCAGCGCCCTGCGCAAGCTCGAACTCGGCACGAAGCAGCTCCCGCTGCCCCCCGAGCCGCGTATCGAGACCGCCAGTCACATGATGATCGCGAACCCGTTTCGCCCCGGCCAGGGCCTCTCGAAGATGTTCTCCACGCATCCGCCGATGGCGGAACGCATCGCACGCCTCGAGAAGATGGCAGGTGGGAACCAGTGAAGACCATCCTGAACGTCATATGGCTCGTCCTGAGCGGATTCTGGCTGTTCCTCGCCTACATGCTCGCGGGCCTGCTCCTCTGCATCACCATCATCGGGATCCCGTTCGGCATCGCGGCCTTCCGCATCGGCGTCTATGCCCTGTGGCCCTTCGGGTACACGACGGTCGAGCGCCGTGAAGCGGGCGCGCCGTCCTGTGTGGGCAACGTGCTGTGGCTGGTGCTCGCGGGCTGGTGGCTGACCCTCGGCCACATCGCCACCGGCATCGCCCTGTGCGTCACGATCATCGGCATCCCGCTCGGTATCGCCAACTTCAAGCTCATCCCGGTCTCGCTGCTCCCGCTGGGCCGCGACATCGTCCGGTCGAACGAGCCGTTCGCGGCCCGCTGACGGCGGGGCAACCCGACCCGATTTTCACAGGCCGGGCGTTATCCACAGGCCCGCCCGGCTGTCAGCGGCGGCCTGCATGATGAACCCATGACCGCGATCGAGCAGTTGCCGACCCGAGTAACGGCCAGGACCCACAAGCCCCGCTCAAGGGACCGGGCTTCGCATCCCGAGCCCGCAGACACGGTGAGAGGCCCCTGACCGGCGCAGCCACAAGGCCCGACGTGTGGCAGTCACCAGAGCCTGGCCGGCGGCAGTCGCCAGAGCCGGACGGGCAGGGGCCAAGAGAACCTGACCGGCAACAGCCGCGAAGCGTCTGCCCCCACCAGCGTGATGCCCAACGCCAGCGGAATCCCGCGCGGAATGGTGCGCGCCGGGTCGCGTACCTCCTCACCGAGGGTCGCGATACGGGCGTACCCGGCGAACGCGAAAGAACAGCAGGCCGGCCGCCTCAAGCACGCCGCCCGCACCGCCCGAGGCCTCGATGTCCAGCCGCCCGGCATCGGCCTCACCGGACACCAGACACCCGACCACCACGGAAGCGAGGACAGCCAGGACCACCGCCACGATCACCCGCGGCAACCAGGCGGACTTCTGTACTCCGCCGTAGTTCACCGCGGTCAGCGCCACCACGGCCGCGACCGCCACCGCATGCGCCTGCCCCGGCCAGACGTACGTGCCCACGGTGAGCGCGCCGCACAGGAGGCCGTCTTCCCGACCACGAACGACCAGCCCGCGAGACACCCCCAGAACTCCCCGAGCCGCTCACGCCCGTAGACGTACGTGCCGCCCGAGGCGGGATACAGGGCGGCGAGGCGAGCCGACGACATGGCGTTGCAGTAGGCGACCACGGCGGCGACGGCGAGCCCGAGGAGCGGCCCGGACCCGGCCGCGTGCGCAGCGGGCGCGAGGGCGGCGAAGATCCCGGCTCCGAACATCGAGCCGAGTCCGATGACGACGGCGTCCCCCACGCCGAGGGTACGGCGCAGTCCGGAACCGGAGGCTGACATGCGTCGCACCCTATTGATCAGTGCAACCGGCGGGCGTCGCCAGGGCGTCCTCCCCACCAAGACGGCGTGAAAGCGCGCGGCAAGGACGACGCACGCGGTACGCCCGACGTACGACGCACCAGCACGGCCTGCCGGGAGCAAGATCACATGGCCGGGACAGTGCGGGCACAGCGTGAAAGGGCAGGTTCACGGCATGACCATTATCAGCTGGATCATCCTGGGACTGTTGGCCGGAGCCATCGCGAAGTTCCTGCTGCCGGGGCGCGACCCGGGCGGCCTCATCGGCACGACCCTGATCGGCATCGCGGGCGCGTTCATCGGCGGCTGGATTTCGGCCCGCTGGATGGACCACCCGGTCACCAAGGACTTCTACGACGGCACGACCTGGGCCGCGGCGATCGGCGGATCGCTCGTCCTCCTGATCGCCTACCGCCTCCTGTTCGGCAACTCACGCAACTGACCGCGCTCACCGACCGCAGCTGGCAGGCGAGAAGGGTGGACACCGGCAGGTGACCACCCTTCCTCGTACCAGTGCAGACCGGGAGCCCGGAGGACCCGACCGGACCTACCGGTAGTTCACGAACTGCAGGGCGAAGTCGTAGTCCTTGCCCTTCAGCAGGGCGATGACGGCCTGCAGATCGTCACGGTTCTTGGAGCTGACCCGCAGCTCCTCGCCCTGCACCTGCGCCTTCACGCCCTTCGGGCCCTCGTCGCGGATGGTCTTCGCCACCTTCTTCGCGTTGTCCTGGGAGATGCCCTCCTTGATCGAAGCGAAGATCTTGTACTCCTTGCCGGAGAGCTGGGGCTCGCCCGCGTCCAGAGCCTTCAGCGAGATGCCGCGCTTGATCAGCTTGGACTGGAAGACGTCGAGGATCGCCTTCACCCGGTCCTCGGAGTTCGCCTCCATGAGGATCTGCTCACCGGACCACGAGATCGAGGCGCCCACGCCCTTGAAGTCGTAGCGCTGCGAGATCTCCTTGGCGGCCTGGTTGAGTGCGTTGTCGACCTCCTGCCGCTCGACCTTCGAGACGATGTCGAAACTGGAGTCGGCCATGTCCTGTGGCTCCTTGTATCGGGGTGCGTATCGTGCGTACAGGCGTACGTGGGCGGCCGCCGGTCCCGTTCGGGTCCCGGGCCGCATCCGGACAAGCCTAGCCACCCCCCGCCCTCCGGGCGCCGATCAATCGGGTGGCGAAGCACCCCGCCACATCAGGTATTGTTTACGTCGTTGCCACGGAGCGCCGCCGAAAAGCGGCTCGCCGGGCAGCTACCCCCGGCGGTGTGCCCGAGCGGCCAAAGGGAGCAGACTGTAAATCTGCCGGCTCAGCCTTCCCAGGTTCGAATCCTGGCGCCGCCACACTGGGGAGAACCCCCTTCCTCTGCGGAGACGCAGAGGGAGGGGGTTTTTCGTATGCGGTGGCCGCGGAGGCGGGCTCCTCGGAGCAGGGTGATGCGTCTCTCACTCGGCGGCTACGGCACAAAGGCGGCGAACGCCTGCGGCGGCTGCGGGAGTTCGGGCGGCGATCTGTGTGGCCTTAGGGTGCCTGCGACGCCCTGAAGGGTCCACGGAGCGCGGCCAAGCCGCCTGCCCTCTCGCTGATCCACTCCACGGAGACAAAACGAAAGGCAAGGAGTCACGCACTCCTTGCCACTCTCAACTTATAGCGCGCGGGGGCCCTTGCGGCAAGCCCCCGGTCGTGTCGCAGAATCTTCGGCCTGGAGCCAGAAACAGGCGAAAAATGGGGTTTGCCGTGATTGATGTGATCATTGTCGGCGGTGGACCGACCGGCATGATGCTGGCCGCCGAGCTGCGGCTGCACGGCGTGCACGTGGTCGTGCTGGAGAGACTGGCGAAGCCGACCGGGCAGTCCCGGGCACTCGGTATCCATGTGCGCAGCATCGAGCTGATGGACCAGCGTGGTCTGCTGGAGCGGTTCCTCCCGCTCGGCCGGAAGTACGAGACCGGCGGATTCTTCGCCGGCATCAGCACGTCGTGGCCCGACCGGCTGGACACCGCGCATTCGTACGTGCTCGGCATCCCGCAGAGCTTCACCGAGCGCCTGCTGACCGAGCACGCCGTCGAGATCGGCGCCGAGATCCGGCGCGGCAGCGAGCTGGTAGGGCTGGGCCAGGAGGACGACGGTGTGACCGCCGAACTGGCCGACGGCACACTGCTGCGCTCGCGCTACCTCGTCGGCTGCGACGGCGGCCGCAGTACCGTGCGCAGGCTGCTCGGCGTGGGCTTCCCCGGAGAGCGCGCCCGGCACGAGACGCTGCTGGGCGAGATGGAGGTGGCCATGCCGCCGCCGGAACTGGCGGCCGCGGTGGCCGAAGTCCGCAAGACTCAGTGGCGGTTCGGCGCCATGCCCCTCGAAGGCGGGACGTACCGCGTCATCGTGCCGGCCGAGGGGGTGACCGCGGACCGCACGGTTCCGCCGACCCTGGAGGAGTTCAAGGAGCGGCTGCGGCACTTCGCCGGCACGGACTTCGGCGTGCATTCGCCGCGTTGGCTGTCCCGGTTCGGCGACGCCACGCGGCTGGCCGAGCGCTACCGCGTCGGCCGCGTGCTGCTGGCCGGCGACGCGGCGCACATCCACCCGCCGACGGGCGGGCAGGGGCTCAACCTCGGGATCCAGGACGCGTTCAACCTCGGCTGGAAGCTGGCAGCCGAGGTGCGCGGCTGGGCACCGGAGGGACTGCTGGACAGCTACCAGACCGAACGGCACCCGGTGGCCGCGAACGTGCTGGACAACACCCGTGCGCAGATGGAGCTGTTGCTCTCCGAACCGGGGCCCCGGGCCGTGCGCCGGCTGATCGAGGAACTGATGGACTTCGAGGAGGTGAACCGGTACCTGATCGAGAAGATCACCGCGATCGCGGTCCGCTACGACTTCGGCGAGGGCCACGAACTCCTCGGCCGGCGGCTGCGGGACGTGACGCTGAAGCGGGGTCGCCTCTACGAGCTGATGCGCGGCGGCCGCGGGCTGCTGCTCGACCAGACCGGCCGGCTGTCGGTGGCGGGCTGGGCGGACCGGGTCGACCACGTCGTCGACGTCAGCGAGGAACTGGACGCGCCCGCGGTCCTGCTGCGACCGGACGGCCATGTGGCCTGGGCCGGCGAGGACCAGCGGGAGCTGCTCGGCCGACTGCCGAGGTGGTTCGGCGCGGCGACGGGCTGAGCGCGTCCTGGTCTCACATGAACTGCTCGCCCGGATGCCCGGATGCCCGGATGCCCGACTGGTTCGGCGTGGCAGTCGGGCGAGCGGGCAAGTCCTGAGCGACCTGACACGGGCGGCGCGCACCCGGTCGTACGTATCCTATTGATTGACTTAATCAACCGGCATGTGGCGGCCCCGTAGACGAGTAGACGGGAACCCAGTAGACGAAGGGAGCAGGCGCGGAGCAGAGGACAGGCATACTCACGCCGCACACGCGGGCACACTGGCCCCATGTCCTCCCGCCGCACACGCGGGCACACTGGCCCCATGTCCTCCCGCCGCAGAATCTGCCCCGAGTGCCGCCGCGAGATCGCCGTCGTCGCCGGGCGGTACGCGCGGCACGACCCGCCCGGCGCCCGGGAACACGGCGAACTCACCTCGTGCCCGGGCTCCCGCCGACAGGCCCGGCCCGGCGCGGAGCAGCCGACCCTGGACGGCTACGCGGTGCCGGACTTCCCCGGCCAACTGCCCCTGTTCTAGGCGTACTCCAGGAGTTCCCCCGCCGACCGGCGGAGGAGGCCCGGCCGCGAACCGCCGGGCCTGGCCCCTCAGTTCCCCGCCACCGACTTCACCGCCACGGACACCGGCGCCGGTCCGCTGATCAGCTCCAGGGTGAGCCCGGCCGTCGCGGCGGTGTCCACCAACTCCGCCAGTACGGCGGCCACGTCGTCACGCGGAATCGGCCCGCGGCCCGTGCGCGCCTCCAGGCGGACGAGCCCGGTGCCGGCGTCGTCGGTGAGCTGACCGGGCCGCAGGATCGTCCAGTCCAGGGCGTTGAGGCCGCGCACGTACGCGTCCGCCTCGCCCTTGGCGCGCTGGTACACGTCGAAGATCTCGTCGCCCTCGTGCTGCGGATCGGCGCCCATGGACGACACGACCACGAGGCGCCGTACGCCCGCCTTCACCGCCGCGTCCGCGAAGAGGACCGCCGCGGCCTTGTCCACCGTGTCCTTGCGGGCCGCCCCGCTGCCCGGGCCCGCGCCCGCCGCGAAGACCGCCGCGTCGGCACCCCGCAGCCGGTCCGCGACCTCGTCCACGGACGCCGACTCCAGGTCGAGCACGACCGGTTCGGCACCGGCCTCCCGTAGATCGTCGGCCTGTTCGGCCTTGCGGATGATCCCCGCTACCTCGTCCCCGCGCGCGGCGAGCAACCGCTCCAGCCGCAACGCGATCTGACCATGACCACCAGCGATGACAATGCGCATGCCTTCGACCGTACGCCCGGACGCCCCCATCCGCCGCACGACTTCGGCCACGCCCCCACCGACCCCCGCCCCACGACAGGGGCTTCGGCCCTGCGACACTTCCCCCCCCGCCCCACGGCAGGGCCCCGGCTCTACGACACTTCCCCCCGCCCCACGGCAGGGACCCGGATCTACGACACTTCCCCCCGCCCCACGGCAGGGACCCGGCCCTGCGACACTTCCCCCCGCCCCACGGCAGGCCCCGGCCCTGCGACACCTCCCCCCGCCCCATTACAGGGCCCCGGCCCTACGACACCGCCCCCCGCTCCTGCCGCGGCAGCCCCAGTTCCACCGAAGCCGCCGAATCGCAGTACTCCCGGACCGCGCTGGTCCGTGCCACCACACGCCCCCGGTGCACCACCACCCGGCTGTACGCCAGCGAGAGCGCCCCCGCCAGCCGGTCCCCGCGCACCGCGAGCAGTTCGGCCGGGAAGCCCGCCTCCACGCGCACCTCGGGCAGCCCCAGCACCGCCCGCGCCGCCCCGCTCACCGTGTCGTACGCCTCCTCGGGCGCCAGCCCATGGCGCGAGGCCAGCAGGAACGCCGCCTCCAGCGGGTCACCGCGCCCCACGGGGTTCGACACGTCCCGCAGGGCCCCGCTCCCGGCGGCCACCCGCACCCCGGCCGCACGCAGCAGCCGTACCGGAGCCGCTCCCCGCCGGTCCACACCACCGCAGCCGCCCTGCGGCAGGCACACCACCGCCACTCCGGCCGCCGCGAGCTGGTCGGCGGTCCGCGAGGCCACCTCGGTGGGCAGCCGTCCGAGGTCGCCGCACGGGCTCAAGGTCACGCCGGGACGCAGCCCGCCCGCCATCGCCGCGAGCCGGGCCAGCCGCGCCGGATCCCCGGCGTCCGTGTGCAGGTCGACGGGGCAGCCGTGCTCGGAGGCCACCTCCAGGACCGCCTCCACGTAGCCCGTCGGATCCGGGTCGAGGTCGGGCCGGCCACCCACCACCGAGGCGCCCATCTTCACCGCGTCCCGCAGCACCGCCAGCCCGTCCGCCCCGGCCACGCCGGTCAGCACCCGGGGCATCGCCACCGTCGTCAGCTCGGCCAGCCCCCGCAGGGCCCGCCGCGCCTGCAACACCGCCTCGAGCGCGCCCAGTCCCTGGACGTCACCCACGCGCACGTGGGCCCGCACCGCCGTCGCCCCGTGCCCGAGCTGGAGCAGCGCGGCCTCGGTCGCCCGGCGCTGCACGTCGCGCGGCTCGTACGGGACCGGCCCCTCGGCGTCGGCCGACAGGGCCGTGTCGGCGTGGGCGTGCGGATCGGCCGGGGCCGGCAGGAGCAGATAGCCGCCGAGATCCACCCGTGTCCCGCACGCGCGCGTGCCGCCCGCCGCCAGGCTGCCGGCCGTCCCGACCGCCTCGATGCGCCCGCCGCCCAGCCGTACGTCCACGGTCCGGCCGTCGGTGAGCCGCGCCCCGCACAGCAGCAGCGACGACGGGTCGGCCGGACCCGGCGAGGACGACGGGGGCGGTGGCGGCTGCGGCTGGCTGTCGGGCATCGCGCTCCAGGGGCTCGGGCTTGCGCACGGGAGGACGCATGATCACGCAGAGTGAGTCGAGCCTAGGACGGCCTCCCGCCCATGGCGGGGAGGAGCGCAATAGTCGTACCGGTGTGGCCCGCTGTGCGGAAGGGAAGGCGCTTACGAGGCTGCCGGCAGGACGGTCCGAGCGCCCGCGGCGGGTACCCCGAAACGGATTTGGGTGAACGGCTGCCGAGCGTGTAATGTCTTCATCGCTCGCCCCAATAGCTCAGTCGGCAGAGCGTCTCCATGGTAAGGAGAAGGTCAACGGTTCGATTCCGTTTTGGGGCTCTGGTGTGTGAGGTTCCCGCCGCGAGGCGGGGCCCGATCGCATCACAGCGGTGTAGCTCAGTCGGTAGAGCAAGCGGCTCATAATCGCTGTGTCACCGGTTCAAGTCCGGTCACCGCTACTGACAGTAGCCGATTGCGGGGTCGGTCCTTCGATCGGCTACTCTTTTATGCGTTAAACCAATCCTATCCGTTCGTCAAGGAGCACTCACGTGGCTGCCACCGACGTCCGCCCGAAGATCACGCTGGCCTGCGTGGAGTGCAAGGAGCGGAACTACATCACCAAGAAGAACCGGCGTAACAACCCGGACCGTCTTGAGATGAAGAAGCACTGCCCGCGTTGCAACGCGCACACCGCGCACCGCGAAACGCGATAAAACAGGCTCGTACACGAGGCCGCTCCCGAGTGATCGGGGGCGGCCTCGCGTCGTTGAATGACCCGTACCGGTCAGTAGAGCAACCAGGAGGTACCGAGCCATGGCGCTCGACCAGTCCTTCGTGGGGCGGACGTACCCGCCCACCGCGCCCTACGAGGTGGGCCGGGAGAAGATCCGTGAGTTCGCCGAGGCGGTCGGGGACGCCAACCCGGCGTACACGGACGCGGAGGCCGCCAAGGCACTCGGTCACCCCGACGTGATCGCGCCGCCGACCTTCGTCTTCTCGATCACCTTCAAGGCCGCCGGCCAGGTCGTCCAGGATCCCCAGCTCGGCCTGGACTACAGCAGGGTGGTGCACGGCGACCAGAAGTTCGCCTACCGCCGCCCGGTCCGCGCCGGCGACCGGCTCACGGTCACCTCGACCATCGAGGCGATCAAGTCCCTCGCGGGCAACGACATCCTGGACATCCGAGGCGAGGTCCACGACGAGGCCGGCGAGCACGTCGTGACCGCCTGGACCAAGCTCGTGGCCCGCGCGGCCGAGGAGGCGTGAGCGATCCCATGACGGCGAAGATCTCCTACTCCGACGTCGAGGTCGGCACCGAACTGCCCGCGCAGACCTTCCCCGTGACCCGCGCGAACCTCGTCCAGTACGCGGGCGCCTCCGGCGACTTCAACCCGATCCACTGGAACGAGAAGTTCGCCAAGGAGGTCGGCCTGCCGGACGTCATCGCGCACGGCATGTTCACCATGGCCGAGGCGATCCGCGTGGTCACCGACTGGGCCGGCGACCCGGGCGCGGTCGTCGAGTACGGCGTCCGCTTCACCAAGCCGGTCGTCGTCCCGAACGACGACGAGGGGGCCGTGATCGAGGTCGCCGGCAAGGTCGCGGCCAAGCTCGACGACAACACCGTCCGCGTGGACCTGACGGCGACCAGCGCGGGACAGAAGGTGCTGGGCATGTCGCGGGCGGTCGTGCGGCTGGCCTGAGCAGGCGAGACGAGTACGGGTAAGGGGCGCTCTCTATTGCGGGGCGCCCCTTGCGCGTACGGAGTCGGCGATGTGCCCTTGACTTAGTTAGTGATTGCGTACTAACTTACTTCCATGGTCAGGATGAGTGCGGAAGAGAGGCGCGAGAGCGTCATCCGTGCGGCGACGATCGAGTTCGCCCGCGGCGGCTACCACGGCACGTCGACCGAGGCGATCGCCCGCCGGGTCGGCGTCTCGCAGCCGTATCTCTTCCGGCTCTTCCCCGGCAAGAAGGCGATCTTCCTGGCGGCGGCGCAGCGGTGCGTGGAGGACACGATCCGCACATTCGCGGAGGCCTCCGAAGGGCTTGAGGGCGAAGAGGCCCTGCACTCCATGGGGAACGCGTACACCAAGGTCATCGCGGAGCGGCCCGAGCGGCTCATGATGCAGATGCAGATGTACGTCGCTGTGAAGGCCGCCGAGGAAGAGGGTGACCACGAGTTCGGCGAGTCGGTGCGCGCCGGCTGGATGCGGCTGTGGGACACCGTCCACGTGCCGCTGGGTGCCGACGTCGACGAGACGACGACCTTCATGGCCTACGGGATGCTCGTCAACTGCCTGGCGGCCATGGGCTTCCCTCCCGAGCATCGCGTCTGGGAGGGGCTGTACCCGTCGGCGCGGATCAAGGGCCGGCTGGAGCACTGACAAGGAGGAGCGTGGCTGTGCCTTCTTTCATGACCGTGAAAGTTAGTGATCAATAGCTAATCACCGACAGCGAATCAACTCACTGGGGGAGCGATGTCACAGCAGACCGCACGTCGCGGGGGAGCCGCCTGGGCCCTCGTCATCACCAGCGTCGCCGGATTCATGGCGGCCCTCGACAACCTCGTCGTCACCACCGCCCTGCCCTCCATTCGCGAGGACCTCGGCGGAGGCCTGCACGACCTGGAATGGACGGTGAGCGCCTACACACTCACCTTCGCCGTCCTGCTGATGTTCGGCGCGGCCCTCGGCGACCGCTTCGGCCGCCGCCGGCTCTTCATCGCCGGGCTCGCCGTCTTCACCGGCGCCTCCGCCGCAGCGGCCATGGCGCCCGGCATCGACTCCCTCATCGCCGCCCGCGCGGTCCAGGGCGCCGGCGCGGCGGTCATGATGCCGCTGACGCTCACCCTGCTGACCGCCGCCGTGCCCGTGGCCAAACGGGGCATGGCGTACGGCATCTGGGGCGCCGTCAACGGACTGGCCGTCGCCTCCGGGCCGCTGGTCGGCGGCACCCTCACCGAACACATCTCCTGGCAGTGGATCTTCTGGCTGAACGTCCCGCTCGGTCTGGCCCTGCTGCCGCTCGCCCGGCTCCGCCTCGCCGAGTCCCGCGGCACCGGAGCCCCGCTCGACATCCCCGGCACCCTGCTCGCCAGCGGCGGCCTCTTCGGCATCGTCTACGGCCTGGTGCGCGGACCCGTCGACGGCTGGACCGGTCCTGTGGTCCTGACCGGCCTGTTCGCGGGCACCGCGCTGCTCGCCGGCTTCGTACACCACGGCATCCACAACAAGAACCCCATGCTGCCGATGAGGCTCTTCCGGTCCCGCGCCTTCACCGGCATCAACGCCGCGAGCCTGCTGATGTTCCTCGGTATGTTCGGCTCGATCTTCCTGCTCAGCCAGTACATGCAGGGCGTCCTCGGCTACTCGCCCACCGAGGCGGGCCTCAGGATGCTGCCCTGGACCGGCATGCCGATGCTGGTCGCCCCGATCGCCGGCATCCTCGCCGACCGCATAGGCGGCCGCCCGGTCGTCGCCACGGGCCTCTTCCTCCAGGCCCTGGGCCTCGGCTACATGGCGGTCGTGGCGACGGCCACCGCCTCCTACGCCGCCCAGCTGCCCGCCCTGATCATCAGCGGCGTGGGCATGGCCCTCTTCTTCGCCCCGGCCTCGCACCTCGTGATGTCCAGCGTCCGGCCCCAGGAGCAGGGCATCGCCTCCGGCGCGAACAACGCCCTGCGCGAGGTGGGCGGAGCGCTCGGCATCGCCGTCATGGCGTCGATCTTCGCGGCCCAGGGCGGATACGAATCCGGCCAGGCCTTCGTCGACGGCATGCGGCCCGCCCTGGTGACGGGCTCGGCGGTGGTCGGCCTCGCGGGCATCGCGGCCCTGCTCATCCCGACCCGCCGACGCACCGAGCGGCAGGCGGCCCCGGCCGAACCGGCGCCCGTCCTGGAGACCGCTTCCCACTGAGACCAAAGGTCTGACGACCCGAAGGAGGAACGGCCATGCCCACCCTTCCCTGGACCGTCCCGAACACCCCGCCCCACGACACCGAGGTGCACGTCTTCGCCTCCCGGTTCGAGACCCGCACCCTGTGGGGAGCGCTCAGGTTCCTCGCCGGTACGCCCGCCGTCTGGCGGCAGGTACGCCGGAGCCCGGGCGCCTACGGGGCCACCCTGAAGGCGAAGCCCCTCACGCGGACCTTCTGGACGCTGTCCGCCTGGGAGTCGAAGGCCGCGCTCGACGACTTCGTCCGCTCGGGCGCCCACAGGCCGGCCGCCCGGGGCCTCGCCCCGCAGATGAGGGACGCGACGTTCACCACATGGCAGGCGAGGAGCGACGACCTCCCTATCTCCTGGTCCGAGGCGTTCCGACGCCTGCACTGACAGCCACGCGCGCGTGCGGCCCACTTCCTCGCGAAGGGGGCCGCACGCACGCGTGCCCGAGCCTGTCAGTACCGTCTCGTACTCTTGAGCCCGTGCAGGAACTCCACGACGCCCCCCTGGCCCCGCTGACCACCTTCCGGCTGGGCGGTCCCGCGACCCGGCTGATCACCGCGACGTCGGACGACGAGGTGATCGCCGCCGTCCGCGAAGCCGACGAGGCGGGCACCCCCCTGCTGCTCATCGGCGGCGGCTCGAACCTGGTCATCGGCGACAAGGGCTTCGAGGGCACCGCCCTCGTCATCGCCACCAAGGGCTTCTCCCTCGACGGCACGAGCCTGGAGCTGGCCGCCGGCGAGGTGTGGACCGACGCCGTCGCCCGCACGGTAGAGGCGGGCCTGGCCGGCATCGAGTGCCTGGCCGGCATCCCCGGCTCGGCGGGCGCGACCCCCATCCAGAACGTCGGGGCGTACGGCCAGGAGGTCTCCTCCACGATCACCGAGGTCGTCGCGTACGACCGCCGGACCGGCGAGACGATCACGTTGGCCAACGAGGACTGCGCCTTCTCCTACCGCCACAGCCGCTTCAAGTCCGACCCGGAGCGATTCGTGGTGCTGCGCGTGCGCTTCTCCCTGGAGGACGCCGGCGGCCTCTCCGCCCCCCTCAGGTACGCCGAGACGGCCCGCGCCCTCGGCGTCGAAGCCGGCGACCGCGTCCCGCTCGCATCGGCGCGTGACACGGTGCTCAAGCTGCGCGCCGGCAAGGGCATGGTCCTGGACGCGGAGGACCACGACACCTGGTCCGCCGGCTCCTTCTTCACCAACCCGATCCTCACGGACACCGACTTCGCGACGTTCCGCGCGCGCGTGAAGCAGCGCCTGGGCGACGACGCCGAGCCCCCCGCCTACCCGGCGGGAGAGGGTTACAGCAAGACCTCCGCCGCCTGGCTGATCGACAAGGCGGGCTTCACCAAGGGCTACGGCGACGGCCCCGCCCGCATCTCCACGAAGCACACCCTGGCCCTCACCAACCGGGGGAGTGCGACCACGGAGGACCTGCTCACCCTGGCCCGCGAGGTCGTGGCCGGCGTCCACGAGGCCTTCGGCATCACGCTGGTCAACGAGCCGGTGACGGTCGGGGTCAGCCTCCAGTAGGAGAGACGGGCGGCTACGACAGCAACCAGCCGTCCACCCCCGCCAGCAGCTTCTCCTTCACATCATCCGGTGCCGCCGACCCCCGGACCGACTGACGGGCCACCTCCGCCAGCTCCGCATCCGTGAACCCGTGATGCTGCCGCGCGATCTCGTACTGCGCCGCCAGCCGGGACCCGAACAGCAGTGGATCGTCCGCGCCCAGAGCCATCGGAACACCCGCCTCGAACAGAGTCCGCAGGGGTACGTCCTCCGGCTTCTCGTAGACACCGAGCGCCACGTTCGACGCCGGGCACACCTCGCACGTCACACCCCGGTCGGCCAGACGCTTCAGCAGCCGCGGATCCTCCGCGGCACGGACCCCGTGCCCAAGCCGGTTCGCGCCCAGGTCGTCCAGACAGTCCCGTACCGACGACGGGCCCGTCAGCTCGCCCCCGTGCGGTGCCGACAGCAGCCCGGCCTCCCGCGCGATCGCGAACGCCCGGTCGAAGTCCCGTGCCATCCCCCGGCGCTCGTCGTTGGAGAGCCCGAAGCCGACCACGCCCTGATCCGCGTACCGCACCGCCAGCCGCGCCAGTGTCCGGGCGTCCAGCGGGTGCTTCATCCGGTTCGCCGCGACCAGGACCCGCATACCGAGCCCCGTGTCACGCGACGTCGTCTCCACCGCGTCGAGGATGACCTCCAGCGCCGGGATCAGACCCCCCAGCCGCGGCGCGTACGACGTCGGGTCGACCTGGATCTCCAGCCACCCCGAGCCGTCCCGCAGATCCTCCTCCGCTGCCTCCCGCACCAGCCGCTGGATGTCCTCCGGCTCCCGCAGGCACGATCGGGCCGCGTCGTACAGCCGCTGAAAGCGGAACCAGCCGCGCTCGTCCGTCGCCCGCAGTCTCGGCGGCTCCCCGCTGACCAGCGCCTCGGTCAGCGCGTCGGGCAGTCGCACCCCGTGCTTGTCGGCCAGTTCCAGCACGGTCGAGGGCCGCATCGACCCGGTGAAGTGCAGGTGCAGATGGGCTTTCGGCAGTTCAGAGACATCACGTACACGCTCCATCCCAGGATCCTGCCGTATGCCTCAGCCGTCCCGACAGCGTTTTCCCCGAACGTGGTCTTGCTCGCACGCGCACACGACGAAGCGGGCCGCTCCCCGCAAGGGGAACGGCCCGCCGCGACTACTCACGTGAGTGGTCAGTCCCTGGCCTCCGCCAGCAGCTTCTGGATCCGGCTCACGCCCTCGACGAGATCCTCGTCACCCAGCGCGTACGACAGCCGCAGATACCCGGGCGTGCCGAACGCCTCGCCCGGCACCACCGCGACCTCGGACTCCTCCAGGATCAGCGCGGCCAGCTCGACCGTGTCCTTGGGGCGACGCCCCCGGATCTCCTTGCCGACCAGCGCCTTCACCGACGGGTACGCGTAGAAGGCACCCTCCGGCTCCGGGCACACGACGCCGTCGATCTCGTTCAGCATCCGCACGATGGTCCTGCGGCGCCGGTCGAACGCCTCGCGCATCGTCGCGACGGCGTCCAGGTCACCCGAGACGGCGGCCAGCGCCGCCACCTGCGCCACGTTGGACACGTTCGACGTGGCGTGGGACTGCAGGTTCGTCGCGGCCTTGACCACGTCCTTCGGGCCGATGATCCACCCGACCCGCCAGCCGGTCATCGCGTACGTCTTCGCGACACCGTTGACCACGACGCACTTGTCACGCAGCTCGGGCACCACGGCCGGCAGCGACACGGCGGACGCGTCGCCGTAGACCAGGTGCTCGTAGATCTCGTCGGTCAGCACCCACAGGCCGTGCTCGGCGGCCCAGCGGCCGATCGCCTCGGTCTCGGTCTCGGTGTACACCGCGCCCGTCGGGTTGGAGGGCGACACGAAGAGGACCACCTTGGTCTTCTCCGTACGGGCCGCCTCCAGCTGCTCCACGGACACCCGGTAGCCGGTCGTCTCGTCGGCGACGACCTCCACCGGGACACCCCCGGCCAGCCGGATCGACTCCGGGTACGTCGTCCAGTACGGCGCGGGCACGATGACCTCGTCGCCCGGGTCGAGGATCGCGGCGAAGGCCTCGTAGATGGCCTGCTTGCCACCGTTGGTGACGAGGATCTGCGACGCGTCGACCTCGTAGCCCGAGTCGCGCAGCGTCTTCGCGGCGATCGCGGCCTTCAGCTCGGGCAGACCGCCGGCCGGCGTGTAGCGGTGGAACTTCGGGTTCTTGCAGGCCTCGATCGCGGCCTCGACGATGTAGTCCGGGGTCGGGAAGTCGGGCTCACCGGCGCCGAAGCCGATCACCGGCCGCCCGGCGGCCTTGAGGGCCTTGGCCTTGGCGTCCACGGCGAGGGTGGCGGACTCGGAGATCGCGCCGACTCGGGCGGAGACCCGGCGCTCGGTGGGAGGGGTTGCAGGGCTCATGGGCCCCATCGTTTCAGACCGGAAACGCTCGCGGCACGGGGGTTTCACAGACTGAACAACGTCGGGCAAACCCCTGAACAACAGTACGGATCGACCGCCCGGCCTGGGCGATCTTCAGCCTGAGGCCCGCCGCCCGCTCCTCGTTCCGGGGGCGATCTTGCGCCAACAAGGCCTCCCGCGGGCCCTTTCTGTTCGACGACCGGCCGCGGACCACGTACACTCTCACCTCGTTGGCCTTCAGCAGGCCGCGCCCGTTCGGTGCACACCAAGCATCCGGATGGATGCGGTACGTTGGGGGACACACAAAGGGTCGTAGCTCAATTGGTAGAGCACTGGTCTCCAAAACCAGCGGTTGGGGGTTCAAGTCCCTCCGGCCCTGCTACACACACCTTCGCCAGGATGTGTGCGCATGTACGTACAGCAATGCACCGCCGTGCGGCTCAGACCGGGCGCGGCACGGCCACGACCCGGAATCAGGTGAGGACGAGTGACGGACGCCGTGGGCTCCATCGACATGCCTGATGCCCAGGATGAGGCGCCGGAGTCCAAGAACGCCCGCAAGGGCGGCAAGCGCGGCAAGAAGGGCCCGCTGAAGCGCCTGGCCCTCTTCTACCGCCAGATCGTCGCTGAGCTGCGCAAGGTCGTCTGGCCGACGCGCAACCAGCTCACGACGTACACGACCGTGGTGATCATCTTTGTCGTCATCATGATCGGCCTGGTCACCGTGATTGACTATGGACTCAGCAACGCCGCCAAGTACGTGTTCGGCTGAGCAGCCCGCGAAGAGCGCCGAGGTACCCGGCGCTCCTTTCGCATGTTCCACCCCTATGTATCCAGGAAGAAGCAGCCACCGTGTCTGACCCGAACGTGAACGACGCCATCGAGCCTGTCGAGTCCGTCGAGGACGAGCTCGACACCGTCGAGGGCGCGGACAGCGAGGACACCGAGGCCTCCGCCGAGGTCGAGGCTGCCGACGCCGTCGCGGACGACGCCGCTGAGGCGGAGACCGAGGCCGGCGAAGAGGCCGCGGAAGAGCCGGTCGCGGAAGAGTCCGAGGAAGAGCCCGAGGACGACCGCGACCCGATCGAGAAGCTCCGCGAGGAACTGCGGGTCCTGCCCGGCGAGTGGTACGTCATCCACACCTACGCCGGCTACGAGAACCGCGTGAAGACCAACCTGGAGCAGCGCGCCGTCTCGCTGAACGTCGAGGACTTCATCTTCCAGGCCGAGGTGCCGCAGGAAGAGGTCGCCCAGATCAAGAACGGCGAGCGCAAGACGATCAAGCAGAACAAGCTCCCGGGCTACGTCCTCGTCCGCATGGACCTGACGAACGAGTCCTGGGGCGTCGTCCGCAACACCCCCGGCGTCACCGGCTTCGTGGGCAACGCCTACGACCCGTACCCGCTGACGCTGGACGAGATCGTCAAGATGCTCGCCCCGGAGGCCGAGGAGAAGGCCGCCCGCGAGGCCGCCGAGGCCGAGGGCAAGCCGGCTCCGCAGCGCAAGGTCGAGGTCCAGGTGCTGGACTTCGAGGTCGGCGACTCGGTCACCGTCACCGACGGCCCGTTCGCCACGCTGCAGGCGACCATCAACGAGATCAACCCGGACTCGAAGAAGGTCAAGGGCCTCGTCGAGATCTTCGGCCGCGAGACGCCGGTCGAGCTCTCCTTCGACCAGATCCAGAAGAACTAGCAGTCACCCAGCTTCCGAACAGGTCAGACGGGCTCCTGGAGCCTGCCTGACCTGCTCGGTTTTTGGCCGCACATGGATACCCGTTATCGTTGTGCGGTATGCCTCCATCCGGATGATCCGGATCGGGGGCTGGAAAACTCTCACTAGGACCCGGAGAGAGCAATGCCTCCCAAGAAGAAGAAGGTCACGGGGCTCATCAAGCTCCAGATCCAGGCCGGTGCCGCCAACCCGGCCCCGCCGGTCGGCCCCGCGCTGGGCCAGCACGGCGTCAACATCATGGAGTTCTGCAAGGCGTACAACGCCGCGACCGAGTCGCAGCGTGGCTGGGTCATCCCGGTGGAGATCACGGTCTACGAGGACCGTTCCTTCACCTTCATCACCAAGACCCCGCCGGCCGCCAAGATGATCCTGAAGGCCGCGGGCATCGAGAAGGGCTCGGGCGAGCCGCACAAGACCAAGGTCGCGAAGATCACGCGTGACCAGGTCCGTGAGATCGCCACGACCAAGATGCCCGACCTCAACGCCAACGACCTGGACGCCGCCGCGAAGATCATCGCCGGCACCGCCCGTTCCATGGGCGTCACGGTCGAGGACTGAGCCCCAACTCCATCAGCAGAAGTGGCAGGGCCGGCTCGGCCCGGACCACGACTCCTAAGAATCCACAGGAGCAGTAGTGAGCAAGCGCAGCAAGTCCCTTCGCGCTGCGGACGCCAAGATCGACCGGGAGAAGCTCTACGCCCCGCTCGAGGCCGTCCGTCTCGCCAAGGAGACCTCCACGACCAAGTTCGACGGCACCGTCGAGGTCGCCTTCCGTCTGGGTGTCGACCCGCGCAAGGCCGACCAGATGGTCCGTGGCACCGTGAACCTCCCGCACGGCACCGGTAAGACCGCCCGGGTCCTGGTCTTCGCGACCGGTGACCGTGCCGAGGCCGCTCGTGCCGCGGGCGCCGACATCGTCGGCGCCGACGAGCTGATCGACGAGGTGTCGAAGGGCCGTCTGGACTTCGACGCCGTCGTCGCCACCCCGGACCTCATGGGCAAGGTCGGCCGCCTCGGCCGTGTGCTCGGCCCGCGTGGTCTGATGCCGAACCCGAAGACCGGCACCGTCACCCCCGATGTCACCAAGGCTGTCAACGACATCAAGGGCGGCAAGATCGAGTTCCGCGTCGACAAGCACTCGAACCTGCACTTCATCATCGGCAAGACGTCGTTCGACGACACCAAGCTGGTGGAGAACTACGGCGCGGCGCTGGAGGAGATCCTCCGTCTGAAGCCGTCCGCCGCCAAGGGTCGCTACATCAAGAAGGCCGCCATCAGCACCACGATGGGCCCCGGCATTCCGATCGACTCCAACCGCACCCGCAACCTCCTCGTCGAGGAGGACCCGGCCGCGGTCTGAGCCTGACGGCTCGCCCAACCGGTCACGGGCCCCGCACCTCTCACAGGTGCGGGGCCCGTTCCCTTTTCCGGTACGTATGCCGGTGGCCTGGGTTAACGTGCGGGAACGGGATACGAACGGGGGGACGTATGCAGGGCACGATCGTGCGCCGCGTGGGCCTGGTGCTCGCGGTGGCGACCGCGCTGACGGGGGTGGCCGCCTGTAGCTTCCCGGACTCCTCCGACCGCCCTGGCGAAGACGACCGTGCCGCGCGCGGCACCTCCCTTGCGGCCCTGCGCTCCGCCGAACGGGCCACCGCGCGGGCCGAGTCAGCCCGCGTCGAGTCCACGACGACCATGGGCTCGCTGATGTCCATGACCGCCGACGGCACCCTCGGCTGGAACGACGGCATCACCGGCACCCTCACCATCACCTACACCGGCGGCACGATCGCCGACACCATGCGCCGGCTCGGCACCACCTCGATGGAGGCCCGCTACCTGCCCGACGCCTACTACGCGCGCATGGGCGACAGGTTCGCCGAGCAGGCCGACGGCAGACACTGGATCCGGTACGCGTACGACGATCTCGAGGCCCTCGCCGGCGGCTCCGGGGCCCACCTCGGCGACCAGATGCGCACCACCACCCCCAACCAGTCCGTGAAACTTCTGCTGGCCTCCGGGGACGTCAGAAAGGTCGGCGAGGAGACCGTGCGCGGCCGGGCCGCCACGCACTACTCCGGCACCGTGGCCGCGGCGGACGTCACCGACGACGGCCTGAAGAAGCAGCTGACCGACGCCGGCGTCACCACCGAGACCGTCGACATCTGGATCGACGAGCGGGATCTTCTGGTCAAGAAGGTGGAGAAGGCCCGGATGACCACGGGCCGGATGACCCAGACCGCGCACTACCGCGACTACGGCGTGCGGGTCCAGACCGAGCGGCCCCCGCTGTCCGACACCGGGGACTTCGAGGACCTGATGCGGAAGAAGGCCGGTACGGCCGGTACGCCCTGAGGTCGCCGTGAATTCGGATAGATCACTTGTGCCCCTCTGGGATAGGCTCACCGCCTTGCTGTGAAGCAATCATGTATTCCTTGGGGGGAATCGATGAGGACATCCATACCCGCCGCCGGGCTGGGCGCACTGCTTCTCGCCGTCGGCGCGGTCGGCTGCGGATCCGAGCAGTCGCCGGAGATGACGCCCGCGGCCGCCGTCGCCGCGGCGGCGAAGAACACGGAGGACATCACGTCCCTCCGCTACCGCCTGAGCGGCACGTCCCCGGGCGAGGGCCGGGTCAAGGGTGAGGCCTCGATGCGCCTGAAGCCCACGATCGCCATGAGCATGAAGGTGACGGCGCCCGACAAGGGAGCCGCCGAGGCCATGGAGATCCGCCTCGTCGACAAGGCCATGTACCTCGGTGGGGGAGCCGAGATGGCCAAGGAGATGGACGGCAAGCGCTGGATGAAGTTCGACCTGTCCGGGTCCGAGGCCGGCAAGGAACTGGACCAGATGGGCAGCAGCACGAGCCAGGCCGAGCAGAACCCGGCGGCCGAGTCCGCCTTCCTCACGGGCGCCAAGGACGTGAAGAAGGTCGGCTCCCAGAAGGTCGACGGCGTCGAGACGACCCACTACTCGGGCACGGTCACCCTCGCCGACCTGCGGGCCTCCCTCAAGGACGCGAAGGCGGACGCCCGCAAGCAGCGCGAGAAGAGCATCAAGCAGTACGAGAAGCTCGGCGTCGACAAGCTCACGATGGACATGTGGATCGACGGCGACGACCACACCAAGCAGTTCCGGATGAAGGGCGACGCCGAAAAGGGCCCGCTCGACATGACCATCACCTTCCTCGACTACAACAAGCCGGTGGACGTCAAGGCGCCGCCCGCCAAGGAGGTCGCGGACCTCGCCGGCATGTTCAAGGAGCTGGAGCAGGGCTGATCCGCCCCGCACCGCCGGTCGTACGACGGGAGCCGTACGGGCGGATTTGCTTGACGGCGATCCGTTCCCGTACCCTCCTGTAGAAGCCAAAGACCGCTGGTCGTTACCGCGTGCTCGGAAGAGGACGTGGTGGCCGAAGGATCCGCTGAACGGCGGACGACCCGCGCAGGTGACACTGGAAGAGCTCCTGGAATTCGCCGCCGTGTGCGTGCGGACAGCCGGTCGAGCTACGCCCCGTGCGCTTGCGCCGGGGCGTTTCGTTTTCCCCAGTCCTCCTTCGGGTCCGCGCGGTCCGAATCACCCGGAAGGAGGCCGAGGCTCATGGCGAGGCCTGACAAGGTCGATGCCGTCGAGGAGATGCGGGACAAGTTCCGCAACTCCAACGGTGCCGTCGTTACCGCGTACACCGGTCTCACCGTGGCGCAGCTGCAGCAGCTGCGTCGTTCACTCGGTGAGAACGCTAACTACCGTGTGGCGAAGAACACGCTGACCAAGATTGCGGCCAATGAGGCCGGGATCAACACGATCGACGACCTCTTCACGGGTTCGTCGGCCGTCGCCTTCGTGACCGGTGACCCGGTCGAGGCGGCGAAGGGTCTCCGCGACTTCGCCAAGGACAACCCCAACCTCGTCATCAAGGGCGGTGTCCTTGACGGCAAGGCGCTGTCCGCCGACGAGATCAAGAAGCTTGCGGACCTCGAGTCCCGCGAGGTTCTGCTCTCCAAGCTGGCCGGTGCCATGAAGGGCAAGCAGTCCCAGGCTGCCTCTGTCTTCCAGGCGCTGCCGTCGAAGCTCGTCCGCACCGTGGACGCGCTCCGTGCCAAGCAGGACGAGCAGGGCGGTGCCGAGTAACTCGGCTCGCATCCCGGCCCCCGCTGCCTGAACGCGGAGGCCGTCGCGGGCCAGACGTACGCCCGCCTCACATGTACATCCGGCACCTGCCGATTTAGTGGAAGGACCGCCATCATGGCGAAGCTCAGCCAGGACGACCTGCTCGCGCAGTTCGAAGAGATGACCCTCATCGAGCTCTCCGAGTTCGTGAAGGCGTTCGAGGAGAAGTTCGACGTCACCGCCGCCGCTGCCGCGCCGGTCGTCGTCGCCGGTGGTGCCGCTGGTGGCGCCGCCGCCGAGGCCGCCGAGGAGCAGGACGAGTTCGACGTCGTCCTCACCGGCGCCGGCGACAAGAAGATCCAGGTCATCAAGGTCGTGCGTGAGCTGACCTCGCTGGGCCTGAAGGAGGCCAAGGACCTCGTGGACGGCGCCCCGAAGCCCGTGCTCGAGAAGGTCACCAAGGAGGCCGCCGAGAAGGCCGCCGAGTCCCTCAAGGGCGCCGGCGCCTCGGTCGAGGTCAAGTAAGACCTCTCGGATCCGGCAGGATCCACGACACGTCCCGCTGGGCGTGTAACGCGTAAGCGCGGAAGAGCGATCATCCATCCGGGTGGTCGCTCTTCGGCGTTCCGGGGGTCCGGCCACGGTTGCCTTGAACCCTCAGTGACGGGGGTTATGGTGATCTTCGTCGTGTCTCCGGGTGGCCCCGGGTTCGGGCAGGGGGGCCTTGACGAACCGCACGCAGCGCGCAATTCTCAGGACGCGTCGTCACAAGGATCCGTATCCGAGGCATGGATCGACGACGAAGAGGGCAGTATCAACGTGCGTTGAGGGCAGCGCCGTGTCGCAGGAGTGGAACAACGAGGGTAAACGCGGGTGTGAAAACCCGGACTGGACATCAGTGTGCCGAGTGGCTACACTGACCCTTTGCGCTGCCTGTTAGCTGTCCCCTGCCCGTCACCAGGGGTCTGCCCTCACTCGAGCATCGACGACAAGACCTGTCTGACCTGGCCTCCAAGCCGGAATGACTCCGCTTGTCTCTGTGTACGGGAGAGGGGCCGGTACGCGCGTAGTGAGTCCGAGCCCTCGGAAGGACCCCCTCTTGGCCGCCTCGCGCAACGCCTCGACCGCGAATACGAACAACGGCGCCAGCACCGCCCCGCTGCGCATTTCCTTTGCAAAGATCAAGGAGCCTCTCGAGGTTCCGAACCTGCTCGCGCTGCAGACCGAGAGCTTCGACTGGCTGCTCGGCAACACCGCTTGGCAGAGTCGGGTCGAGGAGGCTCTGGACAACGGTCAGGACGTCCCCACCAAGTCCGGTCTGGAGGAGATCTTCGAGGAGATCTCCCCGATCGAGGACTTCAGCGGGTCGATGTCTCTGACCTTCCGTGACCACCGCTTCGAGCCGCCGAAGAACTCGATCGACGAGTGCAAGGAGCGCGACTTCACGTACGCGGCCCCGCTCTTCGTCACCGCCGAGTTCACGAACAACGAGACCGGCGAGATCAAGTCCCAGACCGTCTTCATGGGCGATTTCCCGCTCATGACGAACAAGGGCACCTTCGTCATCAACGGCACCGAGCGTGTCGTGGTGTCGCAGCTGGTCCGTTCGCCGGGTGTCTACTTCGACTCCTCCATCGACAAGACGTCCGACAAGGACATCTTCTCCGCCAAGATCATCCCGTCCCGGGGTGCCTGGCTGGAGATGGAGATCGACAAGCGCGACATGGTCGGTGTCCGCATCGACCGCAAGCGCAAGCAGTCCGTCACCGTCCTGCTCAAGGCTCTCGGTTGGACGACCGAGCAGATCCTCGAGGAGTTCGGCGAGTACGAGTCCATGCGCGCCACCCTGGAGAAGGACCACACCCAGGGTCAGGACGACGCGCTGCTCGACATCTACCGCAAGCTGCGTCCGGGCGAGCCCCCGACCCGTGAGGCCGCGCAGACGCTGCTCGAGAACCTCTACTTCAACCCGAAGCGCTACGACCTCGCCAAGGTCGGCCGCTACAAGGTCAACAAGAAGCTGGGCGCGGACGCTCCGCTCGACGCCGGCATCCTGACCGTCGAGGACGTCATCTCGACGATCAAGTACCTGGTGAAGCTGCACGCGGGCGAGACCGAGACGGTCGGCGACAGCGGTACCTCGATCGTCGTCGAGACCGACGACATCGACCACTTCGGCAACCGCCGCCTGCGCAGCGTCGGCGAGCTCATCCAGAACCAGGTCCGTACGGGTCTGGCGCGTATGGAGCGTGTCGTCCGCGAGCGGATGACGACCCAGGACGTCGAGGCGATCACGCCGCAGACCCTGATCAACATCCGGCCGGTCGTCGCCTCCATCAAGGAGTTCTTCGGCACCAGCCAGCTGTCGCAGTTCATGGACCAGAACAACCCGCTGTCGGGCCTCACCCACAAGCGCCGTCTGTCGGCTCTTGGCCCGGGTGGTCTGTCCCGTGAGCGGGCCGGCTTCGAGGTCCGTGACGTGCACCCCTCGCACTACGGCCGCATGTGCCCGATCGAGACGCCCGAAGGCCCGAACATCGGTCTGATCGGCTCGCTCGCCTCCTACGGCCGGGTCAACGCGTTCGGTTTCGTCGAGACCCCCTACCGCAAGGTGTTCGAGGGCCAGGTCACCGACGAGGTCGACTACCTGACCGCCGACGAGGAGGACCGCTTCGTCATCGCGCAGGCCAACGCGCCGCTGACGGACGACCTCCGCTTCGCCGAGGCCCGCGTGCTGGTCCGCCGTAAGGGCGGCGAGGTCGACTACGTCACCGGCGAAGACGTGGACTACATGGACGTCTCGCCGCGCCAGATGGTGTCGGTCGCGACCGCCATGATCCCCTTCCTCGAGCACGACGACGCCAACCGTGCCCTCATGGGCGCGAACATGATGCGTCAGGCCGTGCCGCTGATTAAGTCCGAGGCCCCGCTCGTCGGCACCGGCATGGAGTACCGCTCCGCGGCCGACGCCGGCGACGTGGTCAAGGCCGAGAAGCCGGGTGTGGTCCAGGAGGTCTCCGCGGACTACATCACCACCGCCAACGACGACGGCACGTACATCACGTACCGCCTGGCCAAGTTCGCCCGCTCCAACCAGGGCACCTCGGTCAACCAGAAGGTCATCGTCAACGAGGGCGACCGGATCATCGAGGGCCAGATCCTCGCCGACGGTCCGGCCACCCAGAACGGCGAGATGGCGCTGGGCAAGAACCTGCTCGTGGCGTTCATGCCGTGGGAGGGTCACAACTACGAGGACGCGATCATCCTGTCGCAGCGCCTCGTGCAGGACGACGTCCTCTCCTCGATCCACATCGAGGAGCACGAGGTCGACGCCCGTGACACCAAGCTCGGCCCCGAGGAGATCACCCGGGACATCCCGAACGTCTCCGAGGAGGTCCTCGCCGACCTCGACGAGCGCGGCATCATCCGTATCGGTGCCGAGGTCGTCGCCGGTGACATCCTGGTCGGCAAGGTCACGCCCAAGGGTGAGACCGAGCTGACGCCGGAGGAGCGCCTGCTCCGCGCGATCTTCGGTGAGAAGGCCCGTGAGGTCCGTGACACCTCGCTGAAGGTGCCGCACGGCGAGATCGGCAAGGTCATCGGCGTCCGTGTCTTCGACCGCGAGGAGGGCGACGAGCTTCCCCCCGGTGTGAACCAGCTGGTGCGCGTCTACGTCGCGCAGAAGCGCAAGATCACCGACGGTGACAAGCTCGCCGGCCGTCACGGCAACAAGGGCGTCATCTCGAAGATCCTGCCGATCGAGGACATGCCGTTCCTGGAGGACGGCACCCCGGTCGACATCATCCTCAACCCGCTCGGTGTGCCGTCCCGAATGAACCCGGGACAGGTCCTGGAGATCCACCTCGGCTGGCTCGCCAGCCGCGGCTGGGACGTCTCCGGTCTCGCGGACGACTGGGCGCAGCGCCTCCAGGCCATCGAGGCCGACAAGGTCGAGCCCGGCACCAACGTCGCCACCCCCGTCTTCGACGGTGCGCGTGAGGACGAGCTGGCGGGTCTGCTGAACCACACGATCCCGAACCGCGACGGCGAGCGCATGGTGCTCCCGACCGGTAAGGCGCCGCTGTTCGACGGCCGCTCCGGCGAGCCGTTCCCGGAGCCGATCTCGGTCGGCTACATGTACATCCTGAAGCTGCACCACCTGGTCGACGACAAGCTGCACGCCCGCTCGACCGGTCCGTACTCGATGATCACCCAGCAGCCGCTGGGTGGTAAGGCCCAGTTCGGTGGCCAGCGCTTCGGTGAGATGGAGGTGTGGGCGCTGGAGGCTTACGGCGCCGCGTACGCCCTCCAGGAGCTGCTGACCATCAAGTCCGACGACGTCACCGGCCGCGTGAAGGTCTACGAGGCCATCGTCAAGGGCGAGAACATTCCCGAGCCCGGCATCCCCGAGTCCTTCAAGGTGCTCATCAAGGAGATGCAGTCCCTGTGCCTCAACGTGGAGGTGCTGTCCTCGGACGGCATGTCCATCGAGATGCGCGACACCGACGAGGACGTCTTCCGCGCTGCGGAGGAGCTTGGCATCGACCTGTCCCGGCGCGAGCCGAGCAGCGTCGAAGAGGTCTGACGGGAGTTCGGAGGCCTTCGCCATGAAGGCCTCCGGCCCCAGGACCCCCGTATCAGACCCCATGACTTACAACCCTGAGAGGGATTGACGCATAGTGCTCGACGTCAACTTCTTCGACGAGCTCCGGATCGGTCTGGCTACCGCTGACGACATCCGTCAGTGGAGCCACGGCGAGGTCAAGAAGCCCGAGACGATCAACTACCGCACGCTCAAGCCCGAAAAGGACGGACTCTTCTGCGAGAAGATCTTCGGTCCGACCCGGGACTGGGAGTGCTACTGCGGCAAGTACAAGCGTGTCCGCTTCAAGGGCATCATCTGTGAGCGCTGTGGCGTCGAGGTCACCCGCGCCAAGGTGCGTCGTGAGCGGATGGGCCACATCGAGCTGGCCGCCCCGGTCACGCACATCTGGTACTTCAAGGGCGTCCCGTCGCGTCTGGGCTACCTGCTCGACCTGGCCCCGAAGGACCTGGAGAAGGTCATCTACTTCGCGGCGTACATGATCACGTACGTCGACGAGGAGCGCCGTACGCGCGACCTGCCCTCGCTGGAGGCCCACGTCTCCGTCGAGCGTCAGCAGATCGAGCAGCGCCGCGACGCCGACCTGGAGGCCCGCGCCAAGAAGCTCGAGACCGACCTGGCCGAGCTGGAGGCCGAGGGCGCCAAGGCCGACGTGCGCCGCAAGGTGCGCGAGGGTGCCGAGCGCGAGATGAAGCAGCTGCGTGACCGTGCGCAGCGCGAGATCGACCGGCTCGACGAGGTGTGGAACCGCTTCAAGAACCTCAAGGTCCAGGACCTCGAGGGCGACGAGCTGCTCTACCGCGAGCTGCGTGACCGCTTCGGCACGTACTTCGACGGTTCGATGGGTGCCGCGGCGCTGCAGAAGCGCCTGGAGTCCTTCGACCTCGACGAGGAGGCCGAGCGCCTCCGCGAGATCATCCGCACCGGCAAGGGTCAGAAGAAGACCCGTGCGCTGAAGCGGCTGAAGGTCGTGTCTGCTTTCCTGCAGACCTCCAACAGCCCCAAGGGCATGGTCCTCGACTGCGTCCCGGTCATCCCGCCGGACCTGCGTCCGATGGTGCAGCTGGACGGTGGCCGCTTCGCGACCTCCGACCTGAACGACCTGTACCGCCGTGTGATCAACCGGAACAACCGTCTGAAGCGCCTTCTCGACCTCGGTGCGCCCGAGATCATCGTGAACAACGAGAAGCGCATGCTCCAGGAGGCCGTCGACGCGCTGTTCGACAACGGCCGTCGTGGCCGTCCGGTCACCGGTCCCGGTAACCGCCCGCTGAAGTCCCTCAGCGACATGCTGAAGGGCAAGCAGGGTCGCTTCCGTCAGAACCTGCTCGGTAAGCGTGTGGACTACTCCGCGCGTTCCGTGATCGTCGTCGGTCCGCAGCTGAAGCTGCACCAGTGCGGTCTGCCGAAGGCGATGGCGCTGGAGCTCTTCAAGCCGTTCGTGATGAAGCGCCTGGTCGACCTGAACCACGCGCAGAACATCAAGAGCGCCAAGCGCATGGTGGAGCGCGGCCGCACGGTCGTGTACGACGTGCTGGAAGAGGTCATCGCGGAGCACCCGGTTCTGCTGAACCGTGCGCCCACGCTGCACCGCCTCGGCATCCAGGCCTTCGAGCCGCAGCTGGTCGAGGGCAAGGCCATTCAGATCCACCCGCTCGTCTGCACCGCGTTCAACGCGGACTTCGACGGTGACCAGATGGCCGTGCACCTTCCGCTCTCCGCGGAGGCGCAGGCCGAGGCCCGCATCCTGATGCTGTCCTCGAACAACATCCTCAAGCCCGCCGACGGCCGTCCGGTGACGATGCCGACCCAGGACATGGTTCTCGGTCTGTTCTTCCTCACCACCGACGGCGAGATGCGCGACCTCAAGGGCGAGGGCCGTTCCTTCGCCTCGGTCGCCGAGGCGATCATGGCCTTCGACGCGGGCGAGCTGTCGCTCCAGTCGAAGATCGACGTTCGCTTCCCGGTCGGCACCATCCCGCCGCGTGGCTGGATGCCGCCGGCGCGTGAGGAGGGCGAGCCCGAGTGGCAGCAGGGTGACAGCTTCCGGCTGAACACCACCCTGGGCCGTGCGCTCTTCAACGAGCTGCTGCCCGAGGACTACCCGTTCGTCGACTACGAGGTCGGCAAGAAGCAGCTCTCCGAGATCGTCAACGACCTCGCCGAGCGCTACCCCAAGGTCATCGTGGCGGCGACGCTCGACAACCTGAAGGCGTCCGGCTTCTTCTGGGCGACCCGTTCCGGTGTCACCGTGGCCATCTCCGACGTCGTCGTTCCCGAGGCGAAGAAGGAGATCGTCAAGGGTTACGAGGCGCAGGACGAGAAGGTCCAGAAGCAGTACGAGCGCGGTCTGATCACCAAGGACGAGCGCACGCAGGAGCTCATCGCGATCTGGACCAAGGCGACCAACGAGGTCGCCGAGGCGATGAACGACAACTTCCCGAAGACCAACCCGATCTTCATGATGGTGAACTCGGGTGCACGAGGCAACATGATGCAGATGCGTCAGATCGCCGGTATGCGTGGTCTGGTGTCGAACGCGAAGAACGAGACGATCCCGCGTCCGATTAAGGCGTCGTTCCGTGAGGGTCTGTCCGTGCTGGAGTACTTCATCTCCACGCACGGTGCCCGTAAGGGTCTGGCGGACACCGCTCTGCGTACCGCCGACTCGGGTTACCTCACCCGTCGTCTGGTCGACGTCTCCCAGGACGTCATCATCCGCGAGGAGGACTGCGGCACCGAGCGCGGTCTGAAGCTGCGGATCGCCTCGAAGGACGAGGCCGGTGTCCTGCGCAAGGCCGAGGACGTCGAGACCAGCGTCTACGCCCGCATGCTCGCCCAGGACGTCGTCATCGACGGCAAGGTGATCGCGCCGGCCAACGTGGACCTGGGCGACGTGCTCATCGACCAGCTCGTGCACCACGGTGTCGAGGAGGTCAAGACCCGCTCGATCCTGACCTGCGAGTCGCACGTCGGCACCTGCGCCATGTGCTACGGCCGTTCGCTGGCCACCGGCAAGCTGGTCGACATCGGTGAGGCGGTCGGCATCATCGCCGCCCAGTCCATCGGTGAGCCCGGCACCCAGCTGACGATGCGTACCTTCCACACCGGTGGTGTGGCCGGTGACGACATCACCCAGGGTCTGCCGCGTGTCGTCGAGCTCTTCGAGGCCCGTACCCCGAAGGGTGTCGCCCCGATCTCCGAGGCCTCCGGCCGCGTGCGGATCGAGGAGACCGAGAAGACGAAGAAGCTCGTCGTCACCCCGGACGACGGCAGCGACGAGACGGCGTTTCCGATCTCGAAGCGTGCCCGGCTCCTGGTCAGCGAGGGCGAGCACGTCGAGGTGGGCCAGAAGCTCACCGTGGGTGCCACCAACCCGCACGACGTGCTGCGCATCCTGGGCCAGCGTGCCGTCCAGGTCCACCTGGTCGGCGAGGTCCAGAAGGTCTACAACTCGCAGGGCGTGTCGATCCACGACAAGCACATCGAGATCATCATCCGGCAGATGCTCCGCCGTGTGACGATCATCGAGTCCGGCGACGCCGAGCTGCTGCCCGGCGAGCTGGTCGAGCGTTCGAAGTTCGAGACCGAGAACCGTCGTGTGGTCCAGGAGGGCGGTCACCCGGCCTCCGGTCGTCCGCAGCTGATGGGTATCACCAAGGCCTCGCTGGCGACGGAATCCTGGCTGTCGGCCGCCTCCTTCCAGGAGACGACCCGAGTCCTGACGGATGCGGCGATCAACGCCAAGTCCGACAGCCTCATCGGCCTCAAGGAGAACGTCATCATCGGTAAGCTCATCCCGGCCGGTACGGGTCTGTCCCGCTACCGCAACATCCGGGTCGAGCCGACCGAGGAGGCCAAGGCCGCGATGTACTCGGCCGTCGGCTACGACGACATCGACTACTCGCCGTTCGGCACGGGCTCCGGCCAGGCCGTTCCGCTGGAGGACTACGACTACGGTCCGTACAACCAGTAAGCGAGTCGCTTGAACCGGAGGGCGGTCACCTTGGGGTGGCCGCCCTTCGGCGTCTCAGCGCCGTTTCTGTCGGAGCCGGTCCAGCCGTGTGGTCGGCCGGAGCAGCAGACGCCAGGCGAGCCGGGCCGGCAGCGCGTATCAGACGGACAGCAGCGGCGCCGAGTAGGCGAGCGGGCTGCCGGGCGTCCATTGGCTGCCCCGGTAGCGCCGACATGAGGGCGATCAGGGCCTTGGCGGGGTGCTCTGGCTTCGCGGCCTCCACCTTGAGATGGAGGGGCGTACGGATCCGTGTCCACCTCTTACGCGGCGACGTACCGCCGCACGGACGTGGGACGGTCGGGCGGCAGGAAGGCCTCGTACGCGCCCTTTCTCACACGCCAGGGCGTGGAAACGACCATGGAGGAAACGGGCGTGATTCGGCCGCGTGGCTGACGAACGGCGCCTCGCCCGGATGCACCGATGCCGGAATCGTCCCTTCGGCGCATCATGGAAGGACTCAGGCTCCCGGGGAGGTACTCCGTGTCGCAGCCGCCCTATCCGTCCTGGCAGCCCTGGCAGGGCGCCGGCGCCCCGTCGATGCTCGCCTCGCACGCCGACCGGGAGCGGGCCGTGGACGTACTCAGAGCCGGGTACGGCGAGGGCCGGATGGAGCGGGACGAGTTCGAGAAGCGGGTGGCGCGGGCGTACGGGGCCCGGACAGTGGGGGAGCTGGCGCTGCTCGTCGCGGACCTGCCGCAGGGGCCCGTGCCGCACTCGGCCGGTGCCCTGCCCGCGGCGCGGACCTTCCTGCCGGTGCCGCGGCCCGCGACGAACGGGAAGGCGGTCGCGGCGGGCGTGTGCGGCCTGCTGTGTGTGCCGACGATGGGACTGACCGGGATCCCGGCCGTCGTACTGGGGCACATGGCACGGGCCGAGATCCGCAGCCGGGGCGAGCTGGGGGACGGGCTCGCGCTGACCGGACTCGTGCTCGGATGGTTGTCCACGGCGGGCTGGGCACTCGTCCTGGTGTTGCTCACGGTGGTGTCCATCGCGGCCGGCTGAACGGCCGGGGGTCTTGACATGTCCTGCATAGCGATGCGGGCGGAGCCCATTTGTTTTGACCGCAGCGAATGCGATAGGTACGCTCAGACCTTGTGCCTGGGGTGTGCCCTGGCTCTCGTGCGTGCCATCAACCGCATCGCGAGCTGTTACCGGCCACCGCAATCTGTGCTTCTTTCTGCCTCGCGGCGGGAGTCCGCCGGATTCGACACACCCGACCGCGTGGGTCGGCGACGTTCCAGGTTAGCTTCACCATTCGGCACACAGAAACCGGAGAAGTAGTGCCTACGATCCAGCAGCTGGTCCGGAAGGGCCGGCAGGACAAGGTCGAGAAGAACAAGACGCCCGCACTCGAGGGTTCGCCCCAGCGTCGCGGCGTCTGCACGCGTGTGTTCACGACCACCCCGAAGAAGCCGAACTCGGCCCTGCGTAAGGTCGCGCGTGTGCGTCTGACCAGCGGGATCGAGGTCACCGCTTACATTCCGGGTGAGGGACACAACCTGCAGGAGCACTCCATCGTGCTCGTGCGCGGCGGCCGTGTGAAGGACCTGCCGGGTGTTCGCTACAAGATCATCCGCGGCTCGCTCGACACCCAGGGTGTCAAGAACCGCAAGCAGGCCCGCAGCCGCTACGGCGCCAAGAAGGAGAAGTAAGAATGCCTCGTAAGGGCCCCGCCCCGAAGCGCCCGGTCATCATCGACCCGGTCTACGGTTCTCCTCTGGTGACCTCCCTCATCAACAAGGTGCTGCTGAACGGCAAGCGCTCCACCGCCGAGCGCATCGTCTACGGCGCCATGGAGGGTCTGCGTGAGAAGACGGGCAACGACCCGATCATCACGCTGAAGCGCGCGCTGGAAAACATCAAGCCGACCCTCGAGGTCAAGTCCCGCCGTGTCGGTGGTGCGACGTACCAGGTTCCGATCGAGGTCAAGCCCGGTCGTGCCAACACGCTCGCGCTGCGCTGGCTGGTCGGTTACTCCCGCGCCCGTCGCGAGAAGACCATGACCGAGCGTCTGCTCAACGAGCTTCTCGACGCCTCCAACGGCCTTGGTGCCGCTGTGAAGAAGCGTGAGGACACCCACAAGATGGCCGAGTCCAACAAGGCCTTCGCGCACTACCGCTGGTAGTCGCTACCCACATCGAGACCGAGAGAAGACGAAAGCCTTATGGCTACCACTTCACTTGACCTGGCCAAGGTCCGCAACATCGGGATCATGGCCCACATCGACGCGGGCAAGACGACCACCACCGAGCGGATCCTGTTCTACACCGGTGTGTCTTACAAGATCGGTGAGGTCCACGACGGCGCTGCCACCATGGACTGGATGGAGCAGGAGCAGGAGCGTGGCATCACGATCACGTCTGCTGCGACCACCTGTCACTGGCCGCTCGAGGACAACGACTACACCATCAACATCATCGACACCCCGGGTCACGTCGACTTCACCGTCGAGGTGGAGCGCTCCCTGCGCGTGCTCGACGGTGCCGTGACGGTGTTCGACGGTGTCGCCGGTGTCGAGCCGCAGTCCGAGACGGTGTGGCGTCAGGCGGACCGCTACGGCGTTCCGCGTATCTGCTTCGTCAACAAGCTCGACCGTACCGGTGCCGAGTTCCACCGCTGCGTCGACATGATCACCGACCGCCTGGGCGCGCAGCCGCTGGTCATGCAGCTGCCGATCGGTGCCGAGGCGGACTTCAAGGGCGTCATCGACCTCGTGACGATGAAGGCCCTGGTCTGGTCGGCCGAGGCGACCAAGGGCGAGATGTACGACACCGTCGACATCCCGGACACCCACGCCGAGGCTGCCGAGGAGTACCGCGGCAAGCTGCTCGAGGCCGTCGCCGAGAACGACGAAGAGCTGATGGAGCTGTACCTGGAGGGCACCGAGCCCACCGTGGAGCAGCTCTACGCCGCGATCCGTCGTATCACCATCGCGTCCGGCAAGAGCGACGGCACCACCGTCACCCCCGTGTTCTGCGGCACCGCGTTCAAGAACAAGGGCGTTCAGCCCCTGCTCGACGCGGTCGTGCGCTACCTGCCCACCCCGCTCGACGTCGAGGCCATCGAGGGCCACGACGTCAAGGACCCGGAGCAGGTCATCGCGCGCAAGCCGTCGGAGGACGAGCCCCTCGCCGCGCTGGCGTTCAAGATCATGAGCGACCCGCACCTCGGCAAGCTCACCTTCGTCCGCGTGTACTCCGGCCGTCTGGTGTCCGGCACTGCTGTGCTGAACTCCGTGAAGGGCAAGAAGGAGCGCATCGGCAAGATCTACCGCATGCACGCGAACAAGCGTGAGGAGATCGAGTCGGTGGGCGCCGGCGACATCGTCGCCGTCATGGGCCTGAAGCAGACCACCACCGGTGAGACGCTGAGCGACGACAAGAACCCGGTCATCCTGGAGTCCATGGACTTCCCGGCGCCGGTCATCCAGGTCGCCATCGAGCCCAAGTCGAAGGGTGACCAGGAGAAGCTGGGCGTCGCGATCCAGCGCCTGGCCGAGGAGGACCCGTCCTTCCAGGTTCACACCAACGAGGAGACCGGCCAGACCATCATCGGTGGTATGGGCGAGCTTCACCTCGAGGTGCTGGTCGACCGCATGAAGCGCGAGTTCAAGGTCGAGGCCAACGTCGGCAAGCCGCAGGTCGCGTACCGTGAGACCATCCGCAAGGCGGTCGAGCGGGTCGACTACACGCACAAGAAGCAGACTGGTGGTACCGGCCAGTTCGCCAAGGTGCAGATCGCGATCGAGCCGATCGAGGGCGGCGACGCCGCGTACGAGTTCGTGAACAAGGTGACCGGTGGCCGCATCCCGAAGGAGTACATCCCTTCGGTGGACGCCGGTGCGCAGGAGGCCATGCAGTTCGGCATCCTCGCCGGCTACGAGATGACGGGCGTCCGCGTCACGCTCATCGACGGTGGCTACCACGAGGTCGACTCCTCCGAGCTCGCGTTCAAGATCGCCGGTTCGCAGGCCTTCAAGGAGGCCGCGCGCAAGGCCAGCCCCGTGCTGCTCGAGCCGATGATGGCCGTCGAGGTCACCACGCCCGAGGACTACATGGGTGAGGTCATCGGCGACATCAACTCCCGCCGTGGCCAGATCCAGGCCATGGAGGAGCGGGCCGGTGCCCGCCTCGTGAAGGGCCTGGTGCCCCTCTCGGAGATGTTCGGCTACGTCGGAGACCTCCGCAGCAAGACGTCGGGTCGCGCAAGCTACTCGATGCAGTTCGACTCCTACGCCGAGGTTCCCCGGAACGTCGCCGAGGAGATCATCGCGAAGGCCAAGGGCGAGTAACGCACCGCGTCTACACGCCGTAGGCTTGACTCCGGAGCCTTGAGGGGCATTCCGCCACAATCATGGTGAGAGTGCCCCGGGGCCCGGGCTTTCCAGCAAAGATCACCTGGCGCCGATGAGTAAGGCGTACCAGAACCACTCCACAGGAGGACCCCAGTGGCGAAGGCGAAGTTCGAGCGGACTAAGCCGCACGTCAACATCGGCACCATCGGTCACATCGACCACGGTAAGACGACCCTCACGGCCGCCATTACCAAGGTGCTGCATGACGCGTACCCCGAGCTGAACGAGGCCTCGGCCTTCGACCAGATCGACAAGGCTCCCGAGGAGCGCCAGCGCGGTATCACGATCTCGATCGCGCACGTCGAGTACCAGACCGAGACGCGTCACTACGCCCACGTCGACTGCCCCGGTCACGCGGACTACATCAAGAACATGATCACGGGTGCGGCGCAGATGGACGGCGCCATCCTCGTGGTCGCCGCGACCGACGGCCCGATGCCGCAGACCAAGGAGCACGTGCTCCTGGCCCGCCAGGTCGGCGTTCCGTACATCGTCGTCGCCCTGAACAAGGCCGACATGGTGGACGACGAGGAGATCCTGGAGCTCGTCGAGCTCGAGGTTCGTGAGCTCCTCTCCGAGTACGAGTTCCCGGGCGACGACGTTCCGGTCGTCAAGGTCTCCGCTCTGAAGGCCCTCGAGGGCGACAAGGAGTGGGGCAACTCGGTCCTGGAGCTCATGAGCGCCGTCGACACCGCGATTCCGGAGCCGGAGCGCGACGTCGACAAGCCGTTCCTGATGCCGATCGAGGACGTCTTCACGATCACCGGTCGCGGTACGGTCGTCACCGGCCGTATCGAGCGTGGTGTCCTCAAGGTCAACGAGACCGTCGACATCATCGGCATCAAGACCGAGAAGACCACCACCACGGTCACCGGCATCGAGATGTTCCGCAAGCTGCTCGACGAGGGCCAGGCCGGTGAGAACGTCGGTCTGCTGCTCCGCGGCATCAAGCGCGAGGACGTCGAGCGCGGCCAGGTCATCATCAAGCCGGGCTCGGTCACCCCGCACACCGAGTTCGAGGCGCAGGCCTACATCCTGTCCAAGGACGAGGGTGGCCGCCACACGCCGTTCTTCAACAACTACCGCCCGCAGTTCTACTTCCGTACGACGGACGTGACCGGCGTGGTGACCCTCCCCGAGGGCACCGAGATGGTCATGCCGGGTGACAACACCGAGATGAAGGTGGAGCTCATCCAGCCCGTCGCCATGGAGGAGGGCCTGAAGTTCGCCATCCGTGAGGGTGGCCGGACCGTGGGCGCCGGCCAGGTCACCAAGATCAACAAGTGAGTCCTCGGACTGGCTTGAGGGTCTACTGACCTGAGTGGCTCGAAGGGGCCCGTACGACTTCGGTCGTGCGGGCCCTTTTGCTGTTGGCTCTTGCAGGTTTTGTATGTGGGGGATGCGTCAGAAGCCCAGATACGTGATCTGGACGACGTAGATCCGCTCGCTGCGGACGACGACCTGATAAGTGAACATGCCGCCGGGGACGATGATGTCGCCTCCCTTCGGATCGATGCCGTCATGGGCGCGTCCGTGGGTGTGTAAGGCCTCGGCTGCTCTGACCAGCTCTTCCGCCTTGCTTTCCACTGCGGCGAGGAAGCCGTGGGGAGCGGTTCGGGCCGCTTCCTCGGCACCGAAGGCGTACTCCCATTTCCAGCTCACTCGCGGACTGCCTTCATGGCTTCGTCCAGAACGGCGCTCAGTTCACGCAGCGCCTCCTCGGCGATGGCCGGGTCCTCGTGTTCCAGGTTGGTCTTCGCGTGGGCGTAGCGGGTGGACAGGTCGGGGCGCCGGGCGATCTCGATGTCCCGGGCCCAGGTCAGCACCCAGCTCTGCACCGGGCTGAGGGACTGCCATTCGACCGCCTTGGCGAAGGCGTCGTCCTTGGTGGCCTGCATCTCTTCCAGCCGGGCCGGATCGACTGTGGCGAGAGCCGCGCGCAGGGCGTCAGGAGTCTGCTGGGGGCGGGGGGCCAGCTCATGTCCGTGGTCGGCCTGCGTGCTCATCGTGTCCACCTCCGGGGAGTGCCCCGGCCAGGCTATCCCGGCCGGGTGGCGGGGGAGCGCGGCGATGTGTGCGGCACTTGCTCTGTTCATGCGGCTTCCAGGAACTCGGCTCGGTCGGATCGGCAGTCGCGGCAGTGGCCCGGGGCCGGTGCGCGGAAGGCTCGGTCGCAGCCTTCGCAGGTCTGGAGTCGGTGAGGGGCCGTGGGTGGGGGTGCGGGAGCGCGGAAGGGCGGCGGGGGTGGCAGTTGGGCGGTGAGGCGGTGGGCCAGGAGGGCGGCCGGGCGGCGGAGGGCTTCTGGTGGGAGGTCCGTGGTCAGGGCGTGGCGTACGGCGGAGGGCGTGACGTCGCGTTCGAGCCAGGCGGCGACGCCGTGCGCGAGGTGGGCGGTGTCGCACGCGGAGAGCAGGAGACGGGTGTCCTCGCGGCGGAGGCCGGTGAGGAGGTCCGTGGCCTGCTGGAGGAGGGCGGGGGGCGGGGCAGGCCGGTCGCGGTACGGCGGGGAGGGACTTGCTGCCGGGCGGCCTCGTCCGCTTCTTCGGGGCTGGGCGGGGAGCCTCCGTACCGCTGTGACCTGGCTGGTTGCAGGAGGTCGTGCGGGTGATGATGCGGCCGTCGGGGGTGCGTGTGCGCTCGCGACGCAGGTAGCCGTGGGTCTCCAACTCGTTCAGGGCGGCGGCGATGCGGGTCGTGCCCTCGGGGAAGCGGGCCGCCAGGGACTTGATGTCGGTGCGGGCGCCGGCGGGGAGGGACTGGATGTGTGTGCCGAGCCCGATCGCGAGCAGCGACAGCTCCGGGTGCTGGGCGAGGTGGTTGCCGATCACCGTGAAGCGGGTGGTGTGGCGGGTGTTGTCGTGAACCAGGCCGGAGTGGGGGTGCCGCCGGTTCGGGTGCTTCTTTGCGGCAACCCGGGTGTGGGCGTGCGAGGGCACGTTAGGGTTCTGCGTATCCATCAGGAAGGCTCCGACTTCCTTGGTGGTCAGGCCCTCGCACTGGGATTGCCGTCCCGGCGAGGGCCGTCGCATGTCTGCGGTTGTGTTGCGCTGAGCGTAGGGCAGGCAATGGCTGCCGAATCCAGCTGAGTTGGGGATGTTCACTCTCGCGAGTGAGGCTGCCCGGCGGGCGGGAGGAGGGGTGGGGCTTGGTGGGGTTCTTTCACCTATGTGGTCCTTCTGGGAGGCCGCCCGCGCCACCGGAGTGCAGGTTCTTGGGTTCCGGTGCGAGGTCCAGTTCGGCCCAGACGGTCTTGCGGGGCGGTAGTCCCGGGGTGACGCCCCAGCGGTCGGTGAGTGCCTCGACGAGGAGCAGGCCTCTGCCGGAATCGGACAGGGTCGGTAGGCGGTCGTCGCGGGTGTCGGTCACCTCGATGCGGAGGGTGTCGGCGACGGCGTAGAGGAACAGGCGGAAGTCGCGGCCGGGGACGCGGCCGTGCGTCGCCGCGTTGGTCGACAGCTCCGCGATGACCTGCCGTGCCGGGTCCAACGGGAGCCCCCAGGAGCGCAGTTGTTCGGTGGCCAGGAGGCGGGCCAGGCGGGCGCCGCGTGGGGTCGGCGACAGCTGGAGGCTGAAGTTGCGGAGGGGGGTGGTGAGTTCGCGGGATTTCTGCTTCACGTCACTCAGCGTGGCGGTCCGTGCCTACTGTGAACAGTGACTCAGCGGGTGCGTACGGTAACTGTCCGGAGCTTGTCCGGTGCTGTCCGGGCTGTCGGGGCCGGGCGTACGGGTAGGGCGCCGGGCACGGTCGTACGACGGCGGAAGGGTGCGGGATGACGGTGGTCGAGGCGGACTCGGGGCGGCTCAAGGGCGAGGCGGACGAGCCGGGTTGGGAGGTGGATCCCGACGATGAGTGGGGCGTCGCCGTCATCGCGACCGTCGGGCGGCAGCTGAAGCTGCGGCGGGAGGCGGTGGGGATGCGGGCCGGCGAGTTCGGGACGGCGGTGGGGTACGGCGAGGACATGGTCTACAAGATCGAGGGTGGGAAGCGGATTCCTCGGCAGGACTATCTGGTCAGGGCTGATGAGGTGTTGGGGGCGGGTGGGCTTCTCGCGGCGACGTGGGAGGACGTGAAGAAGGTCCGTTACCCGAGGAAGGTGCGGGAGCTTGCCAAGTTGGAGGGGCAGGCGGTTGAGATCGGGGTGTATGAGTGCAACAGCGTCCATGGGCTGTTGCAGACACCGGATCATGCCCGTGCCTTGTTCGAGGCAGCGCAGCCGCCGTACTCGCCGGACGATGTGGAACGGATGGTGGCCGCCCGGATGGCCCGGCAGTCGGTCTTCCAACGCGATCCGGCCCCGTCGGTGCACTACGTCCTGGAGGAGGCGGTGCTGCACCGACGGGTCGGGGGCACAATGGTGTGGCGACGGCAGCTTGAGCATCTGCTGGAGGTGGGGCGGTTGCGTAACGTCGCACTTCAGGTCATGCCGACGAACTCCGACGCCCATCCGGGGGTGGACGGCAAGATCGAGCTGCTGAAGTTCCCGGACGGTACGGCGGTGGGGCGTTCCGACGGTGCGTTCAGCGGGCGGCCGACCACCGATCCCAAACAGCTCCGCATTCTTGAGCTGCGGTATGGCACCATCCGGGCGCAGGCTCTCTCACCGCGGGAGTCGCTGGCCTTCATCGAGCATGTGCTGGGAGAAACATGATCCGCAACGCTTCTGCCGGGGACGTCTCCGAACTGGCTTGGTTCAAGAGCAGCTACAGCAGTGGCACTGACGGCAACTCCTGCATCGAGATCGCGATAGTCCCCCACACCATCCACGTCCGCGACTCCAAGCACGCCACCCAGGGCCCCCGGCTCGCGCTCGCGCCGGAGGCCTGGGTCGGGTTCGTGGCTTCCCTCTAGCCGTCGTTCAGCCCTTGTTCCGAAGGACGCTCACCGCGCGGTCGAACGCCGAGTCTCGCCTCTTGGCGAACTCCTCCTTCGTGAAGACCGGTTCGGTCAAGTGGGGCGGGATGCCCGTGCCGTCGTAGGTCTGGCCGGAGCGGTTGAGGAACTCCTAGTTCGGGAGGATCGCGGTCATGCCGTTGGGCAGGTTGCGTTCCATGACGTCGGAGAAGACGCCTGCGTGGGCTGGCCGATGCGGATGGTGCCGCCGGGGCGGTTGGGTGTCGCCGTCGAGGGCGAGGACGGTGCCGTAGCCGTCCATGCGCCACGGCCCCCCGTTGTGTGGTCGTGTGTCACTACGGTGGCCGGGGGAGCAGAAGCGGGTTATCCGGCGGGCTGGTGGACGGGGGTGGGGGCTGCCCCCGACTTGTTCACCTCGGCCAGGTCGTGACACTGGAGCATGACTTCAGAACCGGCGCGCGATGGCCACCTCGATCCCGGCGCGGACACGATCAGTGACCACCCCGACCTGGACGCGATCGAGGAGCTGTGCTCGGGCTCGACCCCGGACTCCGTACTGGCCGCCAGAGCCAGGGAGACGGTGCCGCGACTCGTGGCGGAGGTCAGGCGCCTGCGGTGGCTCGTCGAGTACGGGGCGTGCCCCACGGCCGGCACCACGGGGACGGAGTTCGTGCTGGCGCTCGACGAGGAGATGCTGGCGTACTTCCGCGAGATGGTGGACGTGCTGGTGGAGCGCGTCGGCGTCCCCCGGGCGGAGGCGGTCGCCAGGGTCAACGCGACGTACGGGACGCGGGAGTGGGTCGCCCTGGACCTCCAGCTCATGGGGCACGAGCTGCCCGAGTACTGGGCCTACGGTCTGTACTACGGCCAGGACGGCCGGGGCCGGAGTCCGGTCGGGGACCCGGTCGTGGACGGGGACATCGACTTCACCGCGCTCCCCGTACGCCCGGCACCGCCGAAGGACTCGCCCTTCTGGACGGTGGAGGAGCTCAAGGTGCTCAGTGAGCCAGCCGAGGGCCCAGGAGCGGCAGAAGCCGGTCCCTGAGCAGGCCGCGCGCGGGCTCCATGGACATCCACAGCAGCTTGTGATGTGTCCCGTCGGTCATCGACAGCGCCATACCGGAGGTGGTCAGGCCGCCGTGGATCCGGGCGTGTGTGATCTCGGTGAGCGGGAGCACCTTGTTGGTGCGGTGGGCGGAGCGAATGGTGTCGGGGTCGTAGACGAGGGTCTGGAAACTGTCGGGGGCTGCCAGTTCGGGCCCGACGAGCCCGACCACCATGGTGGCCGGCACGCCGCCGCGGATGCGCACCAGATGGTCGGGGAGCAGCCACAGCTCGCCGTGGATCCAGTCCAGCCAGCCGGTCGTGCAGGTACGGGCGATGAGCTTCGCCGGCTGCAGGCTGACCCGCCAGGCCCGGGCAACCGCCTCGTCGAGAAGGGCACCGACCGCCTCCACGGACGCGACCCGCCGAGACTCCTGCACGGCCTCGCCCGGCGAAGTGAAGTGCAGGCCCGCCTGCCCGCTGCGGTGCACCTCCACGAACAACTGGACGGCCCAGCCTGCAGCGGTGAAGTGCACCGCCAGCTGTTCGCGGTCGTCCGCCCAGGGCACGGGGGACACCTGGACCCCGTCCGCGAGCCACTGCGATCTGCGCTTCTCGATCTCCGCAGCGGCCAAGTCCATGGCTATCCGATGTCTCGTCTCTCTCACGCCGCTGATCTTGCCGCACCCCACCCTCGTGCGATGGGACGATGGTCGGACTCATGACCGAGCGAACGGGGAGGCCGGCGTCATGGCCCGCTACATGGAGACACTGACCGTCGAGCGGGGCGGTTTCCGGATCAAGGTGCCGGAGACGTGGTGGGAGTTCGACGTACGGCCGGAGTCGCGGGACGACTCGATCCGCCGGATGGTGAGCGAACGTGTGCAGCAGCGCCCGGAGTTGGAGCAGTACCGCGGCACGTACGTCGACTTCCTCCAGAAGGCCGCCGCGGACGCCTGGAAGTCGGGCGCCCTGTACTGCGGCTGCATGGCGGAGAACTTCGGCGGCGATACGCCGATAACCGGCTCGGTGACCGTCTCCCTGGTCGGCGGCCGCAACGAGCGGGGCGAGCCACTGTCGAACGACCCCTCTGTCATCGCGAGCCAGCTCGCGGTCAAGGAGGCCAAGCGGGAAGGCGACTCCTGGCGGAAGGTGACGACCGTCGACATCCCGGGGGTCGGCCCGGCGGCACGCACGCAGGGCATCGAGGACATCGCCGTACCCGGCGACGCGCTCAACCGCACGATTCGGGCCGTGCTGATGCAGACGTACATCCCCGTGCCGGGGCAGGAGGGCAAGGTGGCTCTGGTGGCGGGGAGCAGCCAGGTGCTCGACCTTGCGGACTCGTTCTTCGACATCTTCGACGCGATTACTTCGACGTTCCGGTTCACGGGTTGATCGACATCCGGGTGGTCTCCGCACCGTCGCCGGCAGATGCCGAGGTCGGCGGTGGTGCCGTTGGCCGTATCACGGTGCGGGACTTCGGAGAGAGCTTCCCGATGGACCTGACTTATTGGGATGTGGAGAACTATCAGGCCAGTTGGATCCGGGCCCTGAGGCGCCTCGAACGCGGCGATGGTGCCACCTCGTGCCTCATTTCCTCCATCACGAACCCGGCGACCAGCAACTTCGTCTTCTGCTGGCCCCTCTACAAGTTCGCCGACATCATCTACGTCCAGAGCTCGATCATCTTCCTCGAAGAGCTCGACCAGGCCTTCGTCCCCGACGAGCCCTGGCGCTGCGTGGGACCGCGATCCACGGTTGACGAAGACGGGAACGAGATCTCCGAGTGGCAGGCGACAGTCGATGAAGTCAGGGAGTTTCTCCACAGGGCGTCCGGAGTGGGACTGGGCGAGCGGTGAGGGCCTGCTCGGGCTCGATGACCCCGAGGAGTGGGACGCCGCGTTCGAGCGTGGAGAGGAACGTCTCGGTACGGCGGTGATCGGGTTGACGTTCCACTGTTCGCTGGCTGAGGTGTCACCTCGGATCGTCAAGGCGATGCGGTTGCCGGACACCGGTCAGCGGGGGTTCGCGTTTACGGCTGCGGGTCACGCGGCTCGTCTCAACGGTGAGTTGACGCCAGAGCTGTACGCCGCACTGCGGGCGGAACGCCCCGGCCGCAAGAGCATCGCCGTGAACGCCATCGACGACACCTTCGACTACGTGCCGTTCCGGCTGCTGCCGCTGTGGCTCAAGAGGCGATGGGTGTATGCGACTGTGCGGAACAAGCTGGAGAGCTGGTCGCTGCGGTCCGTGGACGCCGTCGGGGATGCCTGGCGGGCCGTGCGCGGGCGCCGTTCGTGATGTGGATGCTCACCTTTCCGTCGAACGGCTGTGCCTTGTATGTTCACGTGTGCATACGGTTGTTGACGTAGATGTGCGCGTGACGGGGGTTGCGGTATGGCGGGGCACAGGCCGGCGGACTGGCATGTCCTGGACTTGGACAAGGACCCGACGCCCGGTGATCCGCAGCGGGTGCGCACGCTTGCGAAGCAGTTGCATGACTTCGCCGACGATGTCTCCGAGGGGCTGCGTCTGGTCAAGGGCATGGCGGGGGAGGGCACGCTTCTTGAGTGGGCTGGCAAGTCGGCGGACGTCTTCAAGGAGGACTTCGGGGACGTTCCGAAGAACCTCAAGAAGCTGAAGAAGTCCTACGAGATGTGCGGCGACGCGCTCTCCGACTTCTGGCCGAAGCTGGAGCGGGCGCAGTCGCTGGCGGACAAGGCGCTGCGCAAGGGCCGTGAGGCGCGCGACAGCCTCTCCTCTGCTCAGTCGAAGCTGACCTCGGCCGACTCGTGGGTGACGCGGGCCGGTAAGGAGGCGGACAAGTACAAGGACGACCCCACCAGCAGCAAGTCCGACGCCGACAAGCCGGACGAGGCGAAGGTCCGTGCCGCGACCCGGGATGTGCAGCACGCGAAGTCGGCTCAGTCCAAGGCTCAGTCGGATGTCTCTGATGCGCAGGATGCTCTTGCCGCGGCGAAGAAGATGGCCGAGGACGCGCGCAAGATGCGCGATGAGGCCGCCCGCGAGGCGAAGTCGAAGATCGACGAGGCCTCGGATGCCGGTATTCAGAACCGGTCGTGGTGGGAGGAGGTCGGCGACTGGTTCACCGACAACTGGGACACCATCGTGGCGGTCTGCAAGGTCGTGGTCGCGGTCGTGGGGATCGTGGCGATGATCATCGGCGGGCCGATCCTGGGCGCGATCGTGCTGATCGCAGCCGCCGTCGTCCTCGCCGACACGCTCTATAAGTACTCCAAGGGCCAAGCATCGCTCTGGGACGTGGGGTTGGCGGCACTGGACTGCATCCCGGGTATGAAGGGCCTGACCACGCTCGGCGGGCTCGCGAAAGGGATGAAGGCCTTCGGGAAGGTCGGTCTCAAGGGCATGGCCCAAGGCGTCAAGGGGCTGGGCAGGTCCCTCAGAGGCGGGGCGGGCGACCTCGTCAAACGGGCCAAGGCGCTGGCGGGACGATGCCCCGGCGGTGACCCCATCGACATGGTCACTGGTGAAATGCTGATGTACGACACGGACGTCGAACTTCCCGGAATCCTGTCGCTGGTGCTGAAGCGCACCCACATCTCCACCTACCGAGAAGGGCGGTTGTTCGGCAGATCCTGGGCGTCCACGCTGGACGAACGGGTCGAACTCGACGGCCAGGGAGTGCTGTTCGCCGCCGAGGACGGCATGATCCTCGCGTACCCCGTGCCTCATCCCGGTAAGCCGACCATGCCGCTGGAAGGCCCGCGGTGGCCCCTCGAGTGGGACGGACCGCAGCACGGCACCTTGCGCATCCATGACCCGGCCCTCGGCGTCACACGTCACTTCGCGGCGGTCGGCGAACCGCTGCCGGACATGCCGTACACCTTGGCGCTCTGCGCGATCACGGACCGCAACGACAACAGGATCGATGTCGACCGGAGTGCCGACGGTGCCCCGACCGCCGTCCGGCATTCGGGCGGGTACCACATCGTGGTCGAGACGACGGACGGCCTGGTGACGTGTCTGCGGCTTCGGGACAACGCTGCTGATGTCGGTGCCACGACGCTGCTGCGCTACGCGTACTCACCCGACCGGAACCTTTCCGAGATCTACAACTCCTCCGGACTGCCCTTCCGGCTCGAGTACGACGACCACGCACGCATCGTCTCCTGGACCGACCGCAACGGCAGCTGGTACCGGTTCACGTACGACAGCGAGGACCGTTGCGTGGCGGGTCAGGGCGCCGACGGTTTCCTGAACTGCGTCATCGCGTACGACCCCGCGCATGGCCGCACGACGTACACGAACTCGCTCGGGCACGTCCTTCGGTACGAGTACAACGAGTTCCTGCAACTCGTCAGGGTGATCGACCCCCTGCAGCGGCAGGAGTCGCTCGAATGGGACCGCCACGGTCGGCTGCTCAAGCAGATCGACCCGGTGGGGCGCGAGACGGCGTACACCTACGACGACGCCGGGAACGTCACTTCGATCACCGGTCCCGACGGTCGCCGGGCCACCGCCGAGTACAACCAGTGGCACCTCCCCGTCGTGACTGTCGGCGGTGACGGAGCCGTGCGCACCTACACCTACGACGAGCGCGGGAACCGTACGTCCGTGGTGGAGCCGCAGGGCGCCGAGACTCGTTTCAGCTACGGACCCGGCGGCGCCGTCACCGCAATCACCGATCCCTTGGGCTCGACCATGTCCATGGTCACGGACGCTGCTGGGCTTCCGGTGCGCGTCACGAGCGCCACCGGTGCGATCGTCGAGTACTCCCGGAACGCGTTCGGCCGCATCGACACCGTGACGGACCCGCTGGCCGGCGTCACCCGCATCTCCTGGACCCCGGAGGGAAGGAGGAGGGAGCGGGTCGCGGCCGACGGGAGTGTGGAGTCCTGGACCTGGGACGCGGAGGGAAATCTCCTCGTACACACCGACGCCGCCGGGGCGACCACCAGGTCGGCGTACACCCACTTCGACCTCCTGGTGAGCAGAACCGATCCCTTGGGGGCGACTCTCCGCTTCGAACACGACACCGAGCTGCGGCTCACCGCGGTCACCAACACCTACGGACTGACCTGGAGCTACGCCTATGACGCGGCGGGTCAGCTCGTCACCGAACAGGACTTCGACGGGCGCTCGCTCATCTATGCCCACGACGAGGTGGGCCGTCTGGTCCGGCAGGTCAACGGTGCCGGAGAGACGGTCGAATACGTGCGTGACGTCATCGGCAACGTCGTCGAGAAGCGGATCGGTGACTCGACCACCGTATTCCGCTACGACGATGCCGGGCTGCTGAAGGAAGCGCTGTCGCCCGGCGCCCGCCTCGCCTACAAGCATGACGAGTACGGCCGTGTCACGGAGGAAACCGTCAACGGGCGGACCAGCACCTTCCGTTACGACCTTGCCGGTCGCCGCACGACGCGCCTCACTCCGTCCGGAGCGCTGAGTAACTGGTCCTACGCCCCGGACGGGCTGCCCCAGGAGTTGGCGGCTTTCGACCACTCTGTGCGCTTCGCGCACGACGCCGCGGGCAGGGAGACGGAGGTCCGACTGGACGAGGCACTGTCGGTGCGGCAGGCGTGGGACCCGATGCACCGGATGCGCAGGCAGACGGTCCACCCGGTCGACCCCTTGGACCATGCCGTCCCGGGGACGCCATCCGTAGACCGCCGGTACGTACACAGCGCTGCCGGACCCGTCGAGACGATCGACGGCGAAGAGGGCAGGAAGCTCTACGAGCTGGACGCCAAGGGCCGGGCCACCGGTGTCCGTGCGGAGTCGTGGACCGAGAGCTACGCGTACGACTCCGGCGGAAGGCTGGTCTCCTCCCACCGAGAGCAGGGGGAAGGTTCCGAGGACGAGTCCTCTCGGCGATACGAATACTCCGGAAACCGTCTGACGAGGGCCGGCCGCACCAGCTACGTGTACGACCCCCAGGGCCGGGTGGTACGGCGGACGCGGAGGACACTTTCGGGCCTCCGGAAGAGCTGGACCTACACCTGGAACGCCGACGACCGGTTGACCGGCCTCGTCACCCCGGACGGAACGAGCTGGCGCTACACCTACGACCCCCTCGGGCGTCGAATATCCAAGGAGCGCTTGGACTCGTCCGGGGAAGTCGCCGAGGCCGTGTTCTTCGTCTGGGACGGCACCCGGCTGGCGGAGGAGATACGCGACTCCGAATCCGGGAACCGCACCACCATCACGTGGGAGTACTCGCCCGACAGCCACCGCGCGATAGCCCAGAGTCGTTGTGAGTGGCTTCGCGATGCGCCGCAGGAGGAGGTTGACCGGAGATTCCGGCTCATAGTGAGCGATCTCGCGGGAAGCCCGCAGGAAATGCTCTCGCCGGATGGTGAGACGACCTGGAAGAACAGGTCGCAGTTGTGGGGCGTGCAAAGGAGTGTGCAGACACCGGAAGAAGACTGCCGTCTTCGATTCCCCGGCCAATATTTTGATGCCGAGAGCGAACTCCACTACAACTGCTTCCGCTACTACGATCCGCACTCGGCCCGATACATCTCGCCCGACCCGCTGGGGCTCACAGCCGGCCCCGACCACTACGCGTACGTGGTCAACCCTCTGGTCTGGTCCGACCCCTTGGGGCTCCAGTCCTGCCCCACGTTCAAGGGGCTCGCCTGGCTCACCGAAAAGATGCTGCAGCGTCCCTCGTTCCGTTACCAGCGCGTCGTGTCCGGCGTGGACTACGAACAGATCTGGAAGCTTTCCAACGGCCGGGAGGTGCACATGGACGGTGGCCCCACGAATGGCTGGATCATGGAAGCCAAGTTCACCGGAGGACGAGAGAGCGAGTGGGCCAAGTCCACCTACAATCCCGAGAGCTCTATCTACAACGAGAAGAAAATCACCGACCAGGCCGCCAAACTTCTGCAAATGAATGAGGAGCTCGGTGGAAAGGGTGTGCGCTATGCCATCTCGAATGAGGCGGGCGCGGCCCATTTCCGAGAAGTGCTCGGCACTCATTTTCCGGAAGCAATGGCGAACGGTACGCTGTCGGTGTTTCATGTGCCCGGCAATGGTATGAGTGGAATGAGTAAATGGTTGACGTAAGTGCGGAATTGGGGCAGCTGTCCGAACTTGGCGAACTTACCGGCCCGGCGGCGGCCGCAGTTCTCGACGCCTCGGGCTGGGAAGGTGAGCGAAGGAACCCGGCGAAGGCGTGGGCGACGACGTGGCGTCGCGACGACGCGCACGCGTGGATTCAGGGCGACGGTCCGGTGGAGGTGGAGTTCACGCTCTGGACCCGGGAGGTCGAGGACGAACGACCGGACCCGGACACCTACATCGACGACCTGTACGACGCCGCTTCCGCCGAGCTCCCTCGTGTCGTAGCCCAGTTGGAATCGGGAGCGCTCGGGGCGCGACTCGAGACCGCCAGCGAGGACTTGACGAATGGGGCGGACTACATCGACCACACCGCGTGGCGAATCTCGGACAAGGTCCTCCTGGCCGGCGTCAAGCATGACGACACCGAGGCGCCCGTTCAACTGGTGGTCGTGGTGCGTGGGTACGGCTCAGGCGAGCAGGACGACGAGGGGGAGTGGCTCTGACACACCCGTTGGCGTCTTACGGCAGATCCGCAGCGAGCGGCGGACACACACGGGACTGGTCCCCGCAGACCGAAGAGGTGCTGCGCCGAGCAGGCTGGCGCCCCGGCCGTTCCGTGCCGACGGGCACCTGGGAGTCGATCCTGCGCGAGCGTGGGTCCTTCGTGGCCCACGAGGCCGCGCGTCGGTTCCTGTCCGAGTTCGGCGGTCTGGTGACCTACGGCTGGCCCGCCGATTCGATCACCACCTCGTCGGCCATCCGGTTCGAGCCCCTCGGGGCCGCATGGCAGGACGAGCGTTTCGCGAGGGCGAGCCGGGAAGCGGGGGAGTCCCTCTACCCCGTGGGTACCGCTGACGAGGGCGCCGGCTTCCTGGGCATCACCGAGAACGGAGCGCTCCACCTCATAAGGGACCGCGTGCAACCACTGGCCACGTCCACCGACCGGGCGCTGGACCGCCTGGTGGCGGCGCAGGCAGCCCGGTCCGACCTCTGGACGCCCGGCGCGCCGGCGGCCGGGCACGCCTTCTGGACGCGGCTCGACACGGTCGAGACCGGTACGGACGCCGGGCCGCGCTGGCCCCCGGAGACGGACCGGGTGCTGCGGGCGGGCGGCTGGTTCCCGGGCCGGGCGATTCCCACGGAGACCTGGGAGAGCATCCTTCTCCAGACCGGCGAGTTCGAGATGCACGACGCGGCACGGCGATTTCTGGCGGAGTTCGGCGCCGTCGGAGTGCCCTACCGCGAGCCTCGGGACTCGATGCCGTGGATGCAGTTCTCGCTGGACCCCCTGCTGGCGATCTGGGACGGGGAGATCATCGACGACCTCGCCGAGCAGGCGGGCGTCGAGCTGTATCCCATCGGTATGCGCGACCGCGGGAACCAGCACCTGGCGATGGCTGAGGACGGCGCGGTCTACGCCGGCATGGACAGCGTCTGGCTGCTGGCTCCCACACCCGACGAGGCGTTGCAGAGGCTCACCAGCAGGATCCAGCCGACGGCTTCCTATTGATCATCGGCGGTAGAGGCGCGCCCCCGGTTTGACCTACATCACCCCCGGGGTATTCTCCTCGGCTCGATTGGCGTCGCCCCTGCCCCATATGGCAGACTGTCCGAGTTGCTCGGTCGAGTGTTGATGCTGCGCGCCTCCCGCCGGGAGGACCGGAAGCGAGTCCCACAGTACTCGTCGCCCTAACTGCCACACGGCAGCGCTGGGGCGGACGTACGGGAATCTTTCGGGAAGTGTCAGTGCAGCGCCGACCAGGCACCCGGTGGGCCTTTCGCCCCCGGCTCGCGGTTCCGGCAGGGCCGTGCGCGATCCCGCAGGGATGTTCGAACAAGGGGCATCTGTGTCAGCGAGACTGCGACACGCCCGACCGCGTGGGTCGGAGGAGCAAAGGCAGCAACAGGGATCCACCGGGTTCCAGAGCGTTAGAGAGACAGGACTACTGAGTAGCCATGGCGGGACAGAAGATCCGCATCCGGCTCAAGGCCTACGACCACGAGGTCATCGACTCCTCGGCGAAGAAGATCGTCGAGACGGTGACTCGCACTGGTGCGTCGGTCGCGGGCCCGGTGCCGCTGCCCACTGAGAAGAACGTGTACTGCGTCATCAAGTCGCCGCACAAGTACAAGGACTCGCGCGAGCACTTCGAGATGCGCACGCACAAGCGCCTGATCGACATTCTCGACCCGACCCCCAAGACCGTTGACTCTCTGATGCGACTCGACCTCCCGGCCGGTGTCGACATCGAGATCAAGCTCTGAAGGCCGGTGATCTGAGAATGGCTAAGCAGATCAAGGGCATCCTGGGCGAGAAGCTCGGCATGACGCAGGTGTGGGACGCGAACAACCGTGTTGTTCCGGTCACCGTCGTCAAGGCCGGCCCCAACGTCGTCACCCAGGTCCGCACGAACGACGCCGACGGCTACGAGTCCGTCCAGATCGCGTTCGGCGAGATCGACCCGCGCAAGGTGAACAAGCCCCTCAAGGGCCACTTCGCCAAGGCCGACGTCACTCCCCGCCGCCACCTCGTCGAGATCCGTACCGCTGACGCCAGCGAGTACACCCTCGGCCAGGAGATCACCGCCGAGGTGTTCGAGGCCGGCCTCAAGGTCGACGTGACCGGCAAGAGCAAGGGCAAGGGCTTCGCCGGCGTCATGAAGCGTCACAACTTCAAGGGCCTCGGCGCCGGACACGGCACCCAGCGCAAGCACCGCTCCCCCGGTTCCATCGGTGGCTGCGCCACCCCGGGCCGCGTGTTCAAGGGCCTCCGCATGGCGGGTCGCATGGGCAACGAGCGTGTCACCACCCAGAACCTGACCGTCCACGCCGTTGACGCGGAGAAGGGTCTGCTGCTCATCAAGGGCGCGGTTCCCGGTCCGAACGGCGGCCTCGTCCTGGTCCGCACCGCGGCCAAGGGGGCCTGAGGTACCGATGAGCACTGTTGACATCCTTTCGCCTGCAGGCGAGAAGACCGGTAGCGTCGAGCTCCCCGCGGAGATCTTCGGCGTGGAGAAGATCAGCATCCCGCTGATCCACCAGGTCGTCGTCGCGCAGAACGCCGCTGCCCGCCAGGGCACGCACAAGACCAAGCGTCGCGGTGAAGTCCGTGGTGGCGGCAAGAAGCCGTACCGCCAGAAGGGCACCGGTCGCGCCCGTCAGGGTTCGACCCGCGCGCCGCAGTTCGCCGGTGGTGGCGTCGTGCACGGTCCCGTGCCGCGCGACTACTCGCAGCGGACCCCGAAGAAGATGAAGGCTGCCGCTCTGCGTCACGCCCTCACCGACCGGGCCCGCCACAACCGCATCCACGTCGTCTCCGGCGTCATCGAGGGTGAGAACCCGTCGACGAAGGCCGCCAAGTCGCTGTTCGGCAAGATCTCGGAGCGCAAGAACCTGCTCCTGGTCGTCGACCGCGCCGATGAGGCCGCGTGGCTGTCCGCCCGTAACCTGCCCCAGGTCCACATCCTGGAGCCGGGCCAGCTGAACACGTACGACGTTCTCGTCTCGGACGACGTGGTCTTCACCCAGGCCGCCTTCGAGTCCTTCGTGTCCGGCCCGAAGGCCAATGACACCGAAGGGAGCGAGGCCTGATGGCTATCCGTCACCCCGCCATTGCCTCGAAGGCCGCCAAGAAGGCCAAGGAGGCGCGCGTCAAGAAGGCGCGTCGCCACGCCACCGAGGGCAAGAACACCGTCGAGACCCCGCTGAGCAAGTCCTTCACGGACCCCCGTGACGTGCTGCTCAAGCCGGTTGTCTCGGAGAAGAGCTACGCGCTCCTCGACGAGGGCAAGTACACGTTCGTCGTGGACCCGAGCGCCAACAAGACCCAGATCAAGCAGGCCGTCCAGGCGGTCTTCTCGGTCAAGGTCACCGGGGTCAACACGATCAACCGCCAGGGCAAGCGCAAGCGCACCAAGACCGGTTTCGGTCAGCGTGCCGGCTCCAAGCGCGCGATCGTGACCCTTGCCGAGGGCGACCGTATCGACATCTTCGGCGGTCCGACCGCGTAAGCGGGTCGGATCGTCCGATATCGGACGAGGACTGAGAAATGGGAATCCGCAAGTACAAGCCGACTACGCCGGGCCGTCGTGGCTCCAGCGTCGCCGACTTCGTCGAGGTCACGCGGTCCACGCCGGAGAAGTCGTTGGTCCGCCCCCTGCACAGCAAGGGTGGCCGTAACAACTCCGGTCGTGTGACCGTCCGCCACCAGGGCGGTGGCCACAAGCGCGCCTACCGCGTGATCGACTTCCGTCGTCACGACAAGGACGGCGTGCCGGCGAAGGTCGCGCACATCGAGTACGACCCCAACCGCACCGCGCGCATCGCGCTGCTGCACTACGCCGACGGCGAGAAGCGCTACATCCTCGCCCCGCGCAACCTGCAGCAGGGTGACCGTGTCGAGAACGGTCCCGGGGCCGACATCAAGCCGGGCAACAACCTTGCCCTGCGCAACATCCCGGTCGGTACCACGCTGCACGCCATCGAGCTGCGTCCGGGCGGCGGTGCGAAGTTCGCCCGCTCCGCCGGCGCCTCGGTGCAGCTGCTCGCGAAGGAGGGCTCGATGGCCCACCTCCGCATGCCGTCCGGTGAGATCCGCCTGGTCGACCAGCGCTGCCGCGCCACGGTCGGCGAGGTGGGCAACGCCGAGCAGAGCAACATCAACTGGGGTAAGGCGGGCCGTAAGCGCTGGCTGGGCGTTCGCCCGACCGTGCGTGGTGTGGTCATGAACCCGGTGGACCACCCGCACGGTGGTGGCGAAGGCCGTACCTCGGGTGGTCGTCACCCGGTGTCCCCCTGGGGACAGAAGGAAGGCCGTACTCGTTCGCCCAAGAAGGCGTCGAACAAGTACATCGTCCGCCGCCGCAAGACGAACAAGAAGCGCTAAGGACGGGTTGAGATGCCTCGTAGCTTGAAGAAGGGGCCCTTCGTCGACGACCACCTGATCAAGAAGGTGGACGCTCAGAACGAAGCCGGCAGCAAGAACGTCATCAAGACCTGGTCCCGTCGCTCCATGATCGTGCCGGCCATGCTCGGCCACACGCTCGCGGTGCACAACGGCAAGACCCACATTCCGGTGTTTGTCACCGAGTCGATGGTCGGCCACAAGCTCGGCGAGTTCTCGCCGACGCGCACCTTCCGGGGTCACGTCAAGGACGACCGGAAGTCGAAGCGCCGCTAAGCGCGGGGTGGAATGACCATGACAGACACTGGAAGGACAACCATGGACGCCAGGGCCCAGGCGCGGTACATCCGCGTCACGCCCATGAAGGCCCGCCGAGTGGTGGACCTCATCCGTGGCCTGAACGCCACGGAGGCTCAGGCGGTCCTGCGTTTCGCCCCGCAGGCCGCGAGCGTGCCGGTCGGCAAGGTGCTGGACAGCGCCATTGCCAACGCCGCGCACAACTACGACCACACCGATGTCGACAGCCTCTTCATCTCCGAGGCCTACGTCGACGAGGGCCCGACCCTGAAGCGGTTCCGTCCGCGTGCCCAGGGCCGTGCCTACCGGATCCGCAAGCGGACCAGCCACATCACCGTGGTCGTCAGCAGCAAGGAAGGAACCCGGTAATGGGCCAGAAGGTAAACCCGCACGGGTTCCGGCTCGGTGTCACGACCGACTTCAAGTCGCGTTGGTACGCCGACAAGCTGTACAAGGACTACGTCAAGGAAGACGTCGCCATCCGTCGGATGATGACGTCCGGCATGGAGCGCGCCGGCATCTCGAAGGTGGAGATCGAGCGCACCCGTGACCGTGTGCGTGTGGACATCCACACCGCGCGTCCGGGCATCGTCATCGGCCGCCGTGGCGCCGAGGCCGACCGCATCCGCGGTGACCTCGAGAAGCTCACGGGCAAGCAGGTCCAGCTGAACATCCTCGAGGTCAAGAGCCCCGAGACGGACGCTCAGCTGGTTGCCCAGGCCGTCGCCGAGCAGCTCTCCTCCCGCGTCTCCTTCCGTCGCGCCATGCGCAAGAGCATGCAGGGCACGATGAAGGCCGGCGCCAAGGGCATCAAGATCCAGTGCGGTGGCCGCCTCGGTGGCGCCGAGATGTCCCGCTCGGAGTTCTACCGCGAGGGCCGTGTGCCCCTGCACACGCTCCGCGCGAACGTGGACTACGGCTTCTTCGAGGCCAAGACGACCTTCGGCCGCATCGGTGTGAAGGTCTGGATCTACAAGGGCGATGTCAAGAACATCGCCGAGGTCCGCGCCGAGAACGCTGCTGCCCGTGCGGGTAACCGCCCGGCCCGCGGCGGTGCCGACCGCCCGGCCCGTGGTGGCCGTGGTGGCGAGCGGCGCGGTCGCAAGCCGCAGCAGGCTGCCGGCGCCGAGGCCCCCAAGGCCGAGGCTCCCGCGTCCGCCGCTCCGGCTGAGAGCACCGGAACGGAGGCCTGACCGAAATGCTGATCCCCCGTAGGGTCAAGCACCGCAAGCAGCACCACCCCAAGCGCAACGGCATGTCCAAGGGTGGCACGCAGGTTGCGTTCGGCGAGTACGGCATTCAGGCCCTGACCCCGGCGTACGTGACGAACCGGCAGATCGAGGCAGCTCGTATCGCCATGACGCGTCACATCAAGCGTGGCGGCAAGGTCTGGATCAACATCTACCCGGACCGCCCGCTCACGAAGAAGCCCGCCGAGACCCGCATGGGTTCCGGTAAGGGTTCTCCGGAGTGGTGGATCGCCAACGTGAAGCCCGGACGCGTGATGTTCGAGCTGTCGTACCCCAACGAGAAGATCGCGCGCGAGGCCCTGACCCGTGCGGCCCACAAGCTGCCGATGAAGTGCAAGATCGTCAAGCGCGAGGCAGGTGAAGCGTGATGTCGGCCGGTACCAAGGCGTCCGAGCTGCGCGAACTGGGCAACGAGGAGCTTCTCGCGAAGCTCCGCGAGGCCAAGGAAGAGCTGTTCAACCTCCGCTTCCAGGCGGCGACGGGCCAGCTCGAGAACCACGGCCGGCTGAAGGCCGTCCGTAAGGACATCGCGCGGATCTACACCCTGATGCGTGAGCGCGAGCTGGGCATCGAGACGGTGGAGAGCGCCTGATGAGTGAGAGCAACGTGACTGAGCAGACTGCAGAGGCCCGCGGCTTCCGCAAGACCCGTGAGGGTCTCGTCGTCAGCGACAAGATGGACAAGACCGTCGTCGTCGCCGTCGAGGACCGCGTCAAGCACGCGCTGTACGGCAAGGTCATCCGCCGTACCAACAAGCTCAAGGCGCACGACGAGCAGAACGCCGCGGGTGTCGGCGACCGTGTCCTCCTCATGGAGACCCGGCCGCTGTCCGCGACGAAGCGCTGGCGCGTCGTCGAGATCCTCGAGAAGGCCAAGTAATCCCGCCTAGGGGGACCCCCTAGGCATCGTTCCGCCAGGCTCGGCAGGGGCCGACCTCGCAAGAGGAGAGCCCCTGCCGGGAACCGGCAGACAACCAGGAGATAGACGTGATCCAGCAGGAGTCGCGGCTGCGTGTCGCCGACAACACGGGTGCTAAGGAGATCCTCTGCATCCGTGTGCTCGGTGGCTCCGGTCGCCGCTACGCGGGTATCGGTGACGTCATCGTCGCCACCGTCAAGGACGCGATCCCCGGCGGCAACGTGAAGAAGGGTGACGTCATCAAGGCGGTCATCGTTCGCACCGTCAAGGAGCGCCGCCGTCCGGACGGCTCGTACATCCGCTTCGACGAGAACGCCGCTGTCATTCTGAAGAACGACGGCGACCCTCGTGGCACCCGTATCTTCGGCCCGGTCGGCCGTGAGCTGCGCGAGAAGAAGTTCATGAAGATCATCTCCCTCGCGCCGGAGGTGCTGTGAGCATGAAGATCAAGAAGGGCGACCTGGTCCAGGTCATCACCGGTAAGGACAAGGGCAAGCAGGGCAAGGTCATTGCCGCTTACCCGCGCGACGAGCGTGTCCTGGTCGAGGGTGTCAACCGGGTCAAGAAGCACACCAAGGCAGGTCCGACGGCTCGCGGTTCGCAGGCCGGCGGCATCGTCACCACCGAGGCGCCGATCCACGTCTCCAACGTCCAGCTGGTCGTGGAGAAGGACGGCAACAAGGTCGTGACCCGCGTCGGTTACCGCTTCGACGACGAAGGCAACAAGATCCGCGTTGCCAAGCGGACGGGTGAGGACATCTGATGACGACCACCACCAGCCCGCGTCTGAAGCAGAAGTACCGTGAGGAGATCACGGGCAAGCTGCGTGACGAGTTCAAGTACGAGAACGTCATGCAGATCCCCGGTCTCGTCAAGATCGTGGTCAACATGGGTGTGGGCGACGCCGCCCGCGACTCCAAGCTGATCGAGGGTGCCATCAAGGACCTCACCACGATCACCGGTCAGAAGCCGGCCGTCACCAAGGCCCGCAAGTCCATCGCGCAGTTCAAGCTGCGTGAGGGCCAGCCGATCGGTGCCCACGTCACGCTTCGTGGCGACCGCATGTGGGAGTTCCTGGACCGCACCCTGTCGCTCGCGCTGCCGCGCATCCGCGACTTCCGCGGCCTGTCCCCCAAGCAGTTCGACGGCCGTGGCAACTACACCTTCGGTCTCACGGAGCAGGTCATGTTCCACGAGATCGACCAGGACAAGATCGACCGCACCCGGGGTATGGACATCACCGTGGTGACCACGGCGACCAACGACGCTGAGGGCCGTGCGCTCCTTCGTCACCTCGGCTTCCCCTTCAAGGAGGCGTGAGCGAGATGGCGAAGAAGGCTCTGATCGCTAAGGCTGCTCGCAAGCCCAAGTTCGGTGTGCGTGGCTACACCCGCTGCCAGCGCTGTGGCCGCCCGCACTCCGTGTACCGCAAGTTCGGCCTGTGCCGCGTGTGCCTTCGTGAGATGGCTCACCGTGGCGAGCTGCCGGGCGTGACCAAGAGCTCCTGGTAATCCCCCTTATAAGGGATTAGCAGGGCTCTCGGTAAGCAATGGGCGTGTCAGGCGCCCTCCCCTTCATGGCTTAGGCTTGGAGGGTTGGGCGCCTGACGGTCGCCCGTACGACTTACTACGCCGTAGGTCCACCGCGCCGCACCCGTCCCGTCTCGGATCGGGGAGAGGGATGGCGCACCAGGAAACCCCGGCGAGAGAGGCCGAAGGCCAATTCATGACCATGACTGATCCGATCGCAGACATGCTGACGCGTCTGCGGAACGCGAACTCGGCATACCACGACTCCGTGACGATGCCGGCGTCGAAGATCAAGTCGCACATCGCGGAGATCCTCCAGCAGGAGGGCTTCATCACGGGCTGGAAGGTCGAGGACGCCGAGGTCGGCAAGAACCTCGTCCTGGAGCTGAAGTTCGGCCCCAACCGTGAGCGCTCCATCGCGGGCATCAAGCGGATCTCCAAGCCCGGTCTCCGGGTGTACGCGAAGTCCACCAACCTGCCGAAGGTTCTGGGCGGCCTGGGCGTGGCCATCATCTCCACGTCCCACGGTCTCCTGACCGACAAGCAGGCGCAGAAGAAGGGCGTGGGTGGGGAAGTCCTCGCCTACGTCTGGTAGTTCGGGAACGGAGGAGAGACAGCAATGTCGCGTATCGGCAAGCTCCCCATCCCGGTTCCCGCCGGCGTGGACGTCACCATCGACGGCCGTACGGTCGAGGTCAAGGGCCCCAAGGGCGAACTGACCCACACCGTCATCGCGCCGATCGACATCGCCAAGGCCGAGGACGGCACCCTTCAGGTGCTCCGGCCCAACGACGAGCGGCAGAGCAAGGCCCTGCACGGCCTGTCCCGCACGCTGGTGGCGAACATGATCACCGGTGTGACCCAGGGATACGTCAAGAAGCTCGAAATCAGCGGTGTCGGCTACCGCGTCGTGGCGAAGGGCTCCAACCTGGAGTTCTCCCTCGGCTACAGCCACCCGATCCTGGTCGAGGCCCCCGAGGGCATCACCTTCAAGGTGGAGTCCCCGACCCGTTTCTCGGTCGAGGGCATCGACAAGCAGAAGGTCGGCGAGGTTGCGGCCAACATCCGCAAGCTGCGCAGGCCCGACCCGTACAAGGCCAAGGGCGTCAAGTACGAGGGCGAAGTCATCCGCCGCAAGGTCGGAAAGGCGGGTAAGTAAGCCATGGCATACGGACAGAAGATCCTTAAGGGCGACGCCTACAAGCGCGCCGCGATCAAGCGCCGCCACATCCGGATCCGTAAGCACATCAACGGAACGGCGGAGCGTCCGCGTCTGGTCGTTACCCGCTCGAACCGCCACATCGTGGCCCAGGTGATCGACGACATCAAGGGTCACACCCTTGCGTCGGCGTCCACCCTGGACACCTCGATCCGCGGTGGCGAGGGCGACAAGTCCGCGCAGGCCAAGCAGGTCGGCGCCCTGGTCGCCGAGCGTGCCAAGGCTGCCGGTGTCGAGGCCGTCGTGTTCGACCGTGGTGGTAACCAGTACGCGGGGCGCATCGCCGCCCTGGCGGACGCCGCCCGCGAGGCCGGACTCAAGTTCTGAGTCGGTTCCGTAGCTAGCGGAAACAGAGAGAGGTAATTCCAATGGCTGGACCCCAGCGCCGCGGTGGCGGTGCCGGTGGCGGCGAGCGGCGGGACCGGAAGGGCCGTGACGGCGGCGCTGCTGCCGCCGAGAAGACCGCGTACGTTGAGCGCGTAGTCGCGATCAACCGCGTCGCCAAGGTTGTGAAGGGTGGTCGTCGCTTCAGCTTCACCGCGCTGGTCGTGGTGGGCGACGGTGACGGCACCGTGGGTGTCGGTTACGGCAAGGCCAAGGAGGTGCCGGCCGCCATCGCCAAGGGTGTTGAGGAGGCCAAGAAGCACTTCTTCAAGGTCCCCCGTATCCAGGGCACCATCCCCCACCCCATCCAGGGTGAGAAGGCTGCCGGCGTCGTGCTGCTCAAGCCCGCGTCGCCCGGTACCGGTGTTATCGCCGGTGGTCCGGTGCGCGCCGTGCTCGAGTGCGCCGGTATCCACGACATCCTGTCGAAGTCGCTCGGCTCCGACAACGCGATCAACATCGTGCACGCGACCGTGGCGGCCCTCAAGGGCCTGCAGCGTCCCGAGGAGGTCGCGGCCCGCCGTGGTCTGCCGCTCGAGGACATCGCCCCCGCGGCTCTTCTCCGTGCACGTGCCGGGGCGGGTGCGTAATCATGGCGCAGCTCAAGATTACGCAGGTCAAGTCCTACATCGGCAGCAAGCAGAACCACCGTGACACCCTGCGCTCCCTTGGTCTCAAGGGGATCAACACGCAGGTCGTCAAGGAGGACCGCCCCGAGTTCCGCGGCATGGTGCACACCGTCCGCCACCTCGTGACGGTCGAGGAGGTCGACTGATCATGGCGGAGAACAACCCGCTCAAGATCCACAACCTCCGTCCCGCCCCGGGCGCCAAGACCGCCAAGACCCGTGTCGGTCGTGGTGAGGCGTCGAAGGGTAAGACGGCCGGTCGTGGTACCAAGGGTACGAAGGCCCGCTACCAGGTTCCGGAGCGCTTCGAGGGTGGCCAGATGCCCCTCCACATGCGTCTTCCGAAGCTGAAGGGCTTCAAGAACCCGTTCAAGACGGAGTTCCAGGTCGTGAACCTGGACAAGCTCGCCGCCCTCTACCCCGAGGGTGGGGAGGTCACCGTTGCCGACCTGGTCGCCAAGGGTGCCGTCCGCAAGAACAGCCTCGTCAAGGTCCTCGGCCAGGGCGAGCTCTCCGTGGCGCTGCAGGTGACGGTCGACGCCGTCTCCGGCTCCGCCAAGGAGAAGATCACCGCCGCCGGCGGTACCGTCACCGAGCTCGTCTGAACACCACAGGCGTCTTGATGACCTGAGCGATCCCGACCGGGGATACCCCACATATGGGGTATCCCCGGTTGGTCGTTCCTAGGGCGGCAGTCACGCCGGTAAGGTGGCCTGCACTGCCCTCTTTTCACAGGGTGCTTCACTTCGGGCACTCTGAGCGGCAGTTGACCGTTACCTATTCGTCGAACCTCAAGACCGTCACCCTTGACGCAGTTGCGCGGGGGTCGCAGGAGGCACCGTGCTCACCGCGTTCGCCCGGGCGTTCAAGACGCCCGACCTGCGCAAGAAGCTGCTCTTCACGCTCGGCATCATCGTGGTCTACCGGGTCGGTACACACGTCCCGATTCCAGGTGTCGATTACAAGAACGTCCAGACGTGTATTGATAGCGCCGAGGCCAACCAGGGTCTCTTCGGTCTGGTCAACATGTTCAGTGGCGGCGCGCTGCTGCAGATCACCATCTTCGCGCTGGGCATCATGCCGTACATCACGGCGAGCATCATCCTCCAGCTGCTGACCGTGGTGATCCCCCGCCTGGAAGCCCTGAAGAAGGAGGGCCAGGCCGGTACGGCGAAGATCACGCAGTACACCCGTTACCTGACGATCGCCCTCGCCATCCTTCAGGGCACCGGCCTCGTCGCCACCGCCCGCAGCGGCGCCCTGTTCCAGGGCTGCCCGGTGGCCAGCCAGATCGTCCCGGACCAGTCGATCTTCGTCACCATCACCATGGTCATCACGATGACCGCCGGTACGGCGGCCGTGATGTGGCTCGGTGAGCTGATCACCGACCGCGGCATCGGCAACGGCATGTCGATCCTGATGTTCATCTCGATCGCCGCCACCTTCCCGTCCGCGCTGTGGGCCATCAAGACGCAGGGCTCCCTGGCCGGCGGCTGGATCGAGTTCGGCACCGTCATCGTGGTCGGTCTCGTCGTGATCGGCCTGGTGGTCTTCGTCGAGCAGGCTCAGCGCCGTATCCCGGTCCAGTACGCGAAGCGCATGATCGGCCGCCGGTCCTACGGCGGTACGTCGACGTACATTCCGCTGAAGGTCAACCAGGCCGGCATCATCCCTGTGATCTTCGCCTCGTCTCTGCTGTACATCCCGGCGCTGGTCGCGCAGTTCGCCGGTGGAAGCTCCGGCTGGAAGACCTGGATCGAAAAGAATCTTGCGCTGCCGGACGCCCCGATGCACATCGTCCTCTACTTCTTCCTGATCATTTTCTTCGCCTTCTTCTACGTGGCCATCTCGTTCAACCCCGAGGAAGTCGCGGACAACATGAAGAAGTATGGTGGCTTCATCCCGGGCATCCGGGCTGGCCGACCGACCGCTGAGTACCTGTCGTACGTGCTCAACCGGATCACCTGGCCGGGTTCGCTGTACCTGGGTCTGATCGCTCTCGTGCCGACGATGGCGTTGGCTGGTTTCGGGGCAAACCAGAACTTCCCGTTCGGTGGGACCAGCATCCTGATCATCGTGGGTGTGGGCCTCGAGACCGTGAAGCAGATCGAGAGCCAGCTCCAGCAGCGCAATTACGAAGGGTTCCTCCGCTGATGCGTATCGTCCTCGTCGGGCCGCCGGGCGCCGGTAAGGGAACGCAGGCCGCGTTCCTGGCCAAGAACCTGTCGATCCCGCACATCTCCACGGGCGACCTGTTCCGGGCCAACATCAGCCAGCAGACGGAACTCGGCAAACTGGCGAAGTCCTACATGGACGCGGGCAACCTGGTGCCCGACGAGGTCACCATCGCCATGGCGAAGGACCGCATGGAGCAGCCGGACGCCGAGAACGGTTTCCTGCTGGACGGCTTCCCCCGCAATGTCTCGCAGGCCGAGGCGCTCGACGAGCTGCTCGAGACCGAGAGCATGCAGCTCGACGCGGTGCTGGACCTGGAGGTCCCGGAGGACGAGGTGGTCAAGCGGATCGCCGGCCGCCGCATCTGCCGCAACGAGTCGGCGCATGTCTTCCACGTGACGTACAAGCAGCCGGCCAAGGAGGGCGTCTGTGACGTCTGCGGCGGCGAGCTGTACCAGCGGGACGACGACTCCGAGGAGACCGTCCGCACGCGGCTGGAGGTCTACCACACGCAGACCGAGCCGATCATCGACTACTACAAGGCGCAGGGCCTGGTGGTCACGATCTCCGCGCTCGGCAAGGTGGAGGACGTCACGACGCGCGCCATGGAGGCGCTGAAGCGTGGCGAGGACGGCAAGTAGTCGTTCGTGCGCAGCTACGGCCGCGGTTCCCCTAGGGGAGCCGCGGCTGCTGCGTGGGGCGGGGTCGCTCGCGCGGCCCCTTATCGTTGAAGACGTTCATTCTCTCTCCGGTCCAGAAAGGCCGTAGTCCCCATGGTGCAGATCAAGACCTCCGAGCAGATCGCCAAGATGCGCGAGGCGGGCCTGGTCGTCGCCGCCATCCACGCGGCGACCCGTGAAGCCGCCGTGCCCGGGGCCACGACGAAGGATCTGGACCAGGTCGCCCGCAAGGTGCTCGCCGAGCACAACGCCAAGCCGAACTTCCTCGGCTACGGCGGCTTCCCGGCGACGATCTGCACGTCCGTGAACGAGGTCGTCGTCCACGGCATCCCGTCCGACGACGTCGTCCTCAAGGACGGGGACGTCATCTCCATCGACTGCGGCGCGATCATCGACGGCTGGCACGGCGACGCCGCGTACACGGCCTTCGTGGGCTCCGGCCACGCCCCGGAGCTGGTCGAGCTCTCCCGGGTGACGGAGGAGTCGATGTGGGCCGGCATCGCGGCCATGAAGCAGGGCAACCGCCTGGTCGACGTCTCCCGGGCCATCGAGACGTACATCCGCCGCCAGCCCAAGCCCGGCGGCGGCAAGTACGGGATCATCGAGGACTACGGCGGCCACGGCATCGGCACCGAGATGCACATGGACCCGCACCTGCTGAACTACGTCGACCGGCGACGCGGCAAGGGCCCGAAGCTGGTGCCGGGCTTCTGCCTCGCCATCGAGCCGATGGTCTCCCTGGGCACGCCGAAGACCGAGGTCCTCCAGGACGACTGGACGGTCATCACCACCGACGGCACCTGGTCCTCGCACTGGGAGCACTCGGTCGCCCTGACCGAGGAAGGGCCGCTGGTGCTGACGTCTCCCGACGCGGGGAAGGCGAAGCTGGCGGAGCTCGGCATTGTCGCTGCTCCGGATCCGCTGGGCTGAGCGCCTTCCGGGGAGGGCAGTCCGGACCGTCTGCGGCTGCGCGGTCGTGGGGGTTCTTCGCGCGGTTCCCCGCGCCCCTGCAGGGGCGCTTAAAGACCTCTCCGTTGGGGCAGGCTTCCCCGATTCGTCTTTCCGGGGGCCCTGACGTAGACTGACTCGTCGGCTCTGGTGCACTCGCATGCCTGCATGCGCTCGCTCGGAGTCGATCAAGGTAGTCGATTCGAAGGGCGAAGCGTGGCCAAGAAGCAAGGTGCCATCGAGATCGAGGGCACTGTCGTCGAGTCTCTTCCGAACGCCATGTTCAAGGTCGAGCTCCAGAACGGCCACCAGGTCCTGGCACACATCAGCGGCAAGATGCGCATGCACTACATCCGCATCCTCCCTGACGACCGGGTCGTGGTGGAGCTGTCTCCGTACGACCTGACGCGTGGCCGGATCGTCTACCGCTACAAGTAGATCTTGCCCCGCATCTCGCTTCGGCGAGGTGGTGGCACTGACCCGGAGAACCTCACCTAATGAAGGTCAAGCCGAGCGTCAAGAAGATCTGCGACAAGTGCAGGGTGATCCGCCGTCACGGCCGGGTCATGATCATCTGCGACAACCCGCGCCACAAGCAGCGCCAGGGCTGATCGACAGCGGATCGCACCCTCTGCATCCATCGCAGGGATTCGCGCGACGCGAGCTGAATATGTTCATACGCAGGACCCGGGCGGACGATGTTCGCCTGACACCCCTGGTTCGGAGGCCGGGGACCCAGTTCGTACCTCATACGGCGGCTGGGAGTCGGTTCTGTGGAAGACCTCCGACAAGTAACTGGAGCCATTGAATGGCACGCGTTTCCGGTGTCGACATCCCGCGCGAAAAGCGCGTGGAGGTCGCCCTCACCTACGTGTTCGGTATCGGCCGGACCCTCGCGCAGCAGACGCTGGCCGCCACCGGCGTCGACCCGAACACCCGCGTCCGCGACCTCTCCGAGGAGCAGCTCGTCGCGATCCGCGAGTTCGTGGACAACAACATCAGGACCGAGGGTGACCTCCGTCGTGAGATCCAGGCCGACATCCGCCGCAAGGTCGAGATCGGCTGCTACCAGGGTCTGCGTCACCGCCGCGGCCTGCCCGTCCGCGGTCAGCGCACCAGCACCAACGCCCGCACCCGCAAGGGCCCGCGTCGCGCCATCGCCGGCAAGAAGAAGCCGGGCAAGAAGTAGTCCGCAGCGGACGCCTGTCCACGGTCTTCGCTGTAGGACCGACCACCTCCCGTAGGAGTTAAGAGATGCCCCCCAAGGGACGTCAGGGCGCTGCCAAGAAGGTGCGCCGCAAGGAAAAGAAGAACGTCGCTCACGGCCACGCGCACATCAAGAGCACGTTCAACAACACGATCGTCTCGATCACGGACCCGTCGGGCAACGTGATCTCCTGGGCCTCCGCCGGCCACGTCGGCTTCAAGGGCTCGCGCAAGTCCACGCCGTTCGCCGCGCAGATGGCCGCCGAGTCGGCTGCCCGCCGCGCCCAGGAACACGGCATGCGCAAGGTCGACGTCTTCGTCAAGGGCCCGGGCTCCGGTCGTGAGACCGCGATCCGCTCCCTGCAGGCGACCGGCCTCGAGGTCGGCTCCATCCAGGACGTCACGCCGACCCCGCACAACGGCTGCCGTCCGCCCAAGCGCCGTCGCGTCTGATCTTGGACGCAGGCCACTTGGTCTGAGGTTTTCGGGCGGTACGACTCTTTTGGGTCGTATCGCCCGTACCCTTGTCCGTAGCACCATCAGGCTCTGCCTGGTGACTCAGGGCGTCAAATAGCGGGCGCCCCTGACAGAAGGATCGCAATATGCTGATCGCTCAGCGTCCCTCGTTGACCGAAGAGGTCGTCGACGAGTTCCGCTCCCGGTTCGTGATCGAGCCGCTGGAGCCGGGCTTCGGTTACACCCTCGGCAACTCCCTCCGCCGGACCCTGCTGTCCTCGATCCCGGGTGCGGCGGTCACGTCCATCCGTATCGATGGTGTCCTGCACGAGTTCACCACCGTGCCGGGCGTCAAGGAGGACGTCACCGACCTGATCCTCAACATCAAGCAGCTGGTCGTCTCCTCGGAGCACGACGAGCCGGTCGTGATGTACCTGCGCAAGCAGGGCCCGGGTCTGGTCACCGCCGCCGACATCGCGCCTCCGGCCGGTGTCGAGGTGCACAACCCCGACCTGGTTCTGGCGACCCTGAACGGCAAGGGCAAGCTGGAGATGGAGCTGACGGTCGAGCGTGGCCGTGGCTATGTCTCCGCCGTGCAGAACAAGCAGGTCGGCCAGGAGATCGGCCGGATCCCGGTCGACTCGATCTACTCGCCGGTGCTCAAGGTCACGTACAAGGTCGAGGCCACGCGTGTCGAGCAGCGGACCGACTTCGACAAGCTGATCGTCGACGTCGAGACCAAGCAGGCCATGCGTCCGCGTGACGCGATGGCGTCGGCCGGCAAGACCCTGGTCGAGCTGTTCGGTCTGGCCCGTGAGCTCAACATCGACGCCGAGGGCATCGACATGGGCCCGTCCCCGACGGACGCCGCCCTGGCCGCCGATCTGGCGCTGCCGATCGAGGAGCTCGAGCTCACCGTTCGGTCGTACAACTGCCTCAAGCGCGAGGGCATCCACTCCGTGGGTGAACTCGTCGCGCGTTCCGAGGCGGACCTGCTCGACATCCGCAACTTCGGTGCGAAGTCGATCGACGAGGTCAAGGCGAAGCTGGCCGGCATGGGCCTGGCCCTGAAGGACAGCCCGCCCGGATTCGACCCGACCGCCGCCGCGGACGCCTTCGGTGCGGACGACGACGCGGACGCCGGCTTCGTGGAGACCGAGCAGTACTGAGGGCTCGGGCCTTCCGGTCCGTACTCGGGTGCGGGTGCGCTGTGCTTGATCGCACAGTTCCCCGCGCCCCTTCCGGACGACATGCCCCTTCGGGGCTGTCGTCCGGATCTCTGACAGACAACCGTCTGCTCAGATACTGACTCCGGTACCTGATACGGCCGGGGCAGACACCTAGGAGAAACACCATGCCGAAGCCCACCAAGGGTGCCCGTATGGGCGGCAGCGCCGCGCACGAGAAGCTCCTCCTCGCGAACCTCGCGAAGGCGCTGTTCGAGCACGGTCGCATCACCACCACCGAGGCGAAGGCCCGCAAGCTGCGGCCCTACGCCGAGCGTCTGGTCACCAAGGCGAAGAAGGGCGACCTTCACAACCGCCGTCAGGTGCTCCAGGTCATCACGGACAAGAGCATCGTCCACACGCTCTTCACCGAGATCGGCCCGCGGTACGAGAACCGTCCGGGTGGCTACACCCGCATCACCAAGATCGGTAACCGTCGTGGCGACAACGCGCCCATGGCTGTCATCGAGCTGGTCGAGGCGCTGACGGTGGCGCAGGAGGCGACGGGCGAGGCCGAGGCCGCGACGCAGCGTGCGGTCAAGGAAGACGCCCTCAAGAAGGACGAGGCCGTTGAGGCCAAGTCCGACGAGGCCGCCGAGGCTCCCGCCGAGGAGTCGAAGGACGCGTAAGCGTTCTGCCGGGGGCTGTGCGTTTGCGGCTGCGGCGGTGTCGTGGCTTGTCGCGCAGTTCCCCGCGCCCCTTCAGGGCGTTGGCGGGTCCGTCCTCTTCGAGGGGCGGGCCCGCTTTTTGTTGCTGAGAGGATCTGTGCGTGAGTGATGAAGCAGCTGCCGGGTTCGTTCGTGTTCGGCTTGATCTGTCGTACGACGGGAGTGAGTTCTCCGGGTGGGCCAAGCAGGCCGGGGGGCGGCGGACCGTGCAGGGGGAGATCGAGGACGCGCTGCGGACCGTGACGCGGTCGCGGGAGACGTACGAGCTGACCGTGGCGGGGCGTACCGATGCCGGGGTGCATGCCCGGGGGCAGGTCGCGCATGTCGATCTGCCGCGGGAGGTCTGGGCCGAGCACCATCAGAAGCTGCTGAAGCGGCTCGCCGGGCGGCTGCCCCGGGACGTGCGGGTCTGGGCCCTCAGGGAGGCGCCCAGTGGCTTCAACGCGCGCTTCTCGGCGGTCTGGAGGCGGTACGCGTACCGGGTCACCGACAATCCCGGCGGGGTCGACCCGCTGCTGCGTAGCCATGTGCTGTGGCACGACTGGCCGCTGGACGTCGACGCCATGAACGAGGCCGCGCGCCGGCTGCTCGGGGAGCACGACTTCGCCGCCTACTGCAAGAAGCGTGAGGGCGCGACGACGATCCGTACGCTCCAGGAGCTGAGTCTCGTGAAGGGCGACGACGGGATCATCACCGCGACCGTGCGGGCCGACGCCTTCTGCCACAACATGGTGCGTTCGCTCATCGGGGCGCTGCTGTTCGTGGGCGACGGGCACCGGCCGCCGGACTGGCCGGGGAAGGTGCTGGCGGCCGGCGTCCGGGACTCGGCCGTGCACGTCGTGCGGCCGCACGGACTGACGCTGGAGGAGGTCGGCTACCCGGCCGATGAACTGCTGGCCGCGCGCAGCAAGGAAGCACGGAACAAGCGTTCGTTGCCGTCGGCGGGATGCTGCTGACCGGCTTCGAGGGGCCGCTCACCGGCGGGCGGAGTTCCAGGTCGTGACCAGCCCCGAGAGAGCCGTGGCGGCTGCGTCGGCGTCGTTGCCGTCGCCGCGTGCCTTGGGGGAGAGCTCCACGTGGAGGAACGTGGCGTGGTGGCGCTCCGCGGTCTTGCCCTGGACGTTCGTGGTGCCTTCCAGGGGGCAGCGGGCCGACCAGCCCCGGCATACCCGCAGACCGTCGGCCTCCATGCCGTCGGCCAGGGCGGCGGCCTCGGTGAGGGTGCTCCGCGCGGCTCCGGTGGAGAGGACGGCTTCGTAGGGGCGGTCCGAGTCCCTGGCGAAGCCGTGCAGTTGCACGCCCGGGACGTCGCGTTTCTGGAGCTCCACGACGATGGCGTGGAAGACGCTGTCCGCCCGGTGTGCGACGTCGGCGGCGTCGCCCCGGCCCGCCTCCCGGTGTGCGCCCGCCAGGACCAGCGAGCCGCCGGGGTTGTCCTCCAGGAGCCGTATGCCCAGGCGCTCGGTGTCCCGGTCGGATACCGGGTGCGGCACCTGAGCGTGCCAGCGGACGTCGGAGTCGGCGGTCAGGTAGAGGCGCCCCCAGCGTTCGGCCCGGCCCGGGCGGGCGGCGGCGATCTCGTCGTATCTGCGGCCGGACTCGGTGTCGGTGAGGCGGGTGAGCTTGAGGCCGAGCGGGGCGAGCAGTTGTTCGGCCTGTGTGGCGTCGCCGTCCAGGAGGTGGCCGACGCTTTCGGCGACGCGCTCGCGCTGGGTGTCGTCCGGTGGGGCGTACGCGGTGCCGGGTTCCAGTTCGGCCGTGTACGTGAGGATCCTGCTACGGAGGTCCACCAACTGCCGGGCATGCGGAGTGGAATCGTCCGTTGACCGTTCTGTTGGCGACTGACAGCCGAACAAGGCGAGGACTAGTCCGATTTGGACCATAATACGAGTCAAATGTGACTGTCTTGTGACGGTAACTTCCGTGGTGCTTGTGTGCGTCATGTGAATATGATGCGGTGACACTTCGTAATCCTCTCCGGATCGTTCGTGCGGCAAGCGCTTTCCTGGCCACCGTTGCCGTGACGACCGCGTGCACCTCCGCGGCCTCCGCACCGCAGGTGAAGCCGGGCGGCCGTTCGTTCACCGTCGCCGCCGCGGGTGACGTGCTGATCCACCCCGAGCTGGTCGACCAGGCCGCCAAGGACGCCAAGAAGACCGGTGGGGGAGAGGCCGGGCTGGACTTCGAGCCGCTGCTCGCCGGGGTGAAGCCGGTCATCAGCAAGGCCGATCTGGCCATCTGTCACATGGAGACGCCCGTCGGAAAGCCGCGGGGTCCCTTCGAGGGGTACCCGGAGTTCCTCGTGCCGCCGCAGATTCTGACGTCCCTCAAGGACGTGGGTTACGACACCTGCTCGACGGCCTCCAACCACACGTACGACCATGGCCTCGGGGCCGTGCGACGCACCTTGAACGCGATGGACAAGGCCGGCCTCGGGCACACCGGCTCCGCTCGCACACCCGCGGAAGCAGAGAAGATCAACATCCGTGACGTCAACGGCGTCAAGGTCGCCCACCTCTCGTTCTCCTGGATGTCGTTCCGCCACCCGACGCCGGAGAAGGAGAAATGGGCGTTCAACGAGCTCGACGCGGGCGCGATCCAGGACGCCGAGGCCCGGGCCCGCGAGAAGGGCGCCGAGGTGGTCATCCTCTCGCTCCACTGGGGGGCCGAGCACTACAACGAACCGAGCGTCCCCCAGCTGCGGTTGGCGGAGCGGCTCACCGCTGAGACCGGGATCGACCTGGTGATCGGGCACCACTCCCATGCGGTGCAGCCGATCCAGAAGGTGAACGGCACCTGGGTCGCCTACAGCCTGGGCAACCAGGTCGCCCGTCACTCCTCGCCCAACGGGCTCACCGAGGAGGGCGCGATCGGCTGGTTCGAGTTCCGTGAGACGACCGACGGCTGGGACGTCTCTGCCCGCTACGCCACGACGCTGGTGGACATCCCGCCCGAGGTGGAGACCGGTGAGAAGCCGCCCACCGACGCGGTCGAGGACCACCGGGTGGTGGACGTGCGGCGGGCGCTCGACGCGCCGGGCGAACTCTCCGAGGAGCGGCTGGCCCGTTACCGGCTGGCGGCCGACCGCACGCGTGGCTTCCTGTACAACCGCGGGGCGCCGGGCGGCGACGGCCTGAAGGAGCTCACGCTGGGGCGTGACTAGCGCCACAGCGCACAAGGGGCGAGCGACACAACCTCGGCCCTCCCCAACAGTCTTGTAAACGGCGGTCCGTTGCCTCTCCCCGGGAGCGGTGTTCTGTGCGGCCGTCCTTCACCCAGAGAGGCCGGAGGAGACCACCGGTGACACCCACCCGCGCCGCGCGCCCCGTGAAGGGAGGACGGCGGCGCAGCCGGAGACGCGCGGACATGCCGCTGCTGGGCGGCGTTCGTCCCCCGATCGCGCTGCTGTGCGTGCTGGTGCTCGCTCTCGCGGGCCTCACCGCCCAGGTGCTCGGCCCCGCCGGCGAGCAGGCCGTACCGGAGGCGGTGCTCTCCTCGCAGCAGCACTTCGCGGAGGACGGCGCCATCGCCCTGCGTGCCTCGATCGACGAGCGGGTCACCGACCTGAACCGCACCGCCGCCGCGCTGAACGCGGGGTCACCGGTGAAGCCCGAGCGCGTCCTGTCCGACCTGGGGAAGACCTACCAGAAGTGGACCGGCACCACGGTCCTGGACCTGGAGAGCGGCAAGGTGCTGGCCGCCAGGGGGGAAACGATTCCCCTCGGGTGGCTGGACAAGGACGCCCTCACCGGGGACACGGCTCTCAAGCCCCGCATGGTGCGACTGGAGACCGGTGACGTACGCCTGATGACCATGGCGGTGCTCGGCTCGGAGGACCGGCCGCAGCAGCTGCTGATCGCCTCCAACAGCCTGTCCGTGCCCGCCATCAACCTGGGCCAGTTCCGCTCCATGGCGGTCGTCGCCACCGGCGGGGAGATCCTCGCCACGGCCGGCTTCGAACAGTCCGAGGCGCTCAACACCGACCAGGAGCGCAAGGAGCTGGCCTTCCTCCAGAAGCAGATGAGCGGGCTGTCCGCCCAGGCGGCACGGGAGACCGAGCAGGACCCGGTCAGCGCCAGGGAACCGGGCTCCCGCGGCTACCCCGGTGTCAGCGGGACCCTGGTCGGCGGGAGCTACAAGGGCCGTGTCACCACGGCCGGTTACGCCTCCCTCTCGTCCTCCGACCCGGAGGAGAAGAAGAGCGTCGGCGCGGGCCTCGGGCTCACCGTCGTCGCCCTGCTGCCCGTCATCCGGCAGCAGGCCGCCGGGCCGGACCGGGAGCTGTACGGGCTGCTGGCGGCCGGAGCCCTGGTGGTGCTCGGACTGCTCGCGGCGGCCGTGCTGTGGGCGACCGTGCAGCGGCCGTTGCTGCGGCTGTTCCTGGAGTCCCGCCGGCTGGCCCGGGGCGACCTGACCCGCCCGGTGGACGTGCCCCGCTGGGGTGAGGCCGCGCGCATCGGCTCCGCACTGGAGAGGCTGCGCGCGCAGCTGGGAGGCCCGGCCGGTGATCCCGGTGGGCGCCAGCGCGTCAAGGGGCGGTTCGGGGTGCGCGGGCCGCTCGCGCTGACCGCCGTACTGCTGTTGCTGTGGTGCCTGCCCGTGGGCCTCCTGCTGAACCGCACCGACGACTCCGTCAGCATCCCCGCCAGCATGGTCGCGGACCAGCGTGACCGTACCGACCTGGTCGCCGACCGGGTGCGCCGGGCGCTCAACGAGGCGCAGGCGGACCTGGTCTCCACGTCCCGGCTGATCGACCCGGACGACGCCGACGCCGGCCGCGTACTGCTCGAGGAGACCCTGCGCGAGCACACCCGCTACCAGGCGCTGTACCTCCTCGACGAGGACGGCGAGGTCGTCGCCCGCGCGGGCAAGGAGCCACGCGCCGACTTCGCCGACGGGGACGACCTGCCGCTGGTCCGGGTCGCCGGCAAGGGCGGGAAGAAGCCGGTCGTCCAGGCCGCCGCGCCCCTGCCGGGCGACAAGGGCATGACCCTGGTCGGCGAGGTCCGGGTCGAGTTCCTCAACTCGCTGCTGAAGCGGCCCGGGCTCGGCGAGGTCCGCGTGGCGGACTCCAAGGCGGAGACCATCGCCGCCAGCGACGGCTTCCTGGCCTTCGAGGACCTGCCGCGCGACGCGCTCACCGACCTCGTCCGGGCCGGCAGCGTCCACGTCGGCGCCGGGCCCGTCGAGAACGGCCTGCTGATCCGCGAGGGACGCGGGACCACGGTCGCCGCGGCCGCCCCGTTCTCCGGCGGCGGCGTGGCGGCCGACATCGGCTGGACCGTGGTCAGCTGGCAGAACGCCAAGGACTTCCAGATCACCCCGTACCAGCGCGAGGACCGCAGCGTCCTGGCCGGACTGCTCGGCCTGGCCCTGATCGTCGTCTGCCTCGGCTGGGTGCACCTCGTCGTGGCCCGGCCGATGCGGGCCCTGGCGGCCGGCGCGGAGAAGCTGGCCGACGGCGACCTCAAGTCCGTGCTGTATCCCCGCTACCAGGACGAGGTCGGCGCCGTCGTACGCAGCCTCGAACTGCTGCGCCAGCAACTCCAGGCCCGTAAACAGACCCAGGCACGCCGGCTCGCGGAGCCGCAGGCCGGCGTTCGGGGAAGGTGACCCAGCCGTGCTCTATCTGTACTTCGTCCTGCTCACCGGCAGTGTGCTGCTGCTGGTGGCGGGCATCGTGGAACAGCGCCGGCACTACGCCAGCCTGCACAGCATCCCGTCGCGCGTGCTCGTGAACGGCATCCGCGGCAAGTCCTCCATCACCCGGCTGTGTGCCGGGGCGCTGCGCGGCGGCGACCTGGTCACCGTGGCGAAGACCACGGGTACCGCGGCCCGCTTCATCCACCCGGACGCCACCGAGGAGCCGGTCTACCGCAAGTTCGGCATCGCCAACGTGGTGGAGCAGATCGGCATCGTGCGCCGGGCCGCCACCTACCGGCCCGACGCCCTCGTCATCGAGTGCATGGCCGTCATGCCGGCCCTCCAGGAGGTGAACCAGAGCAAGCTGATCCGCTCCACGATCGGCGTGCTGTGCAACGTCCGCGAGGACCACCTCGCCGAGATGGGCCCCACCCTCGACGACGTGGCGCGGTCGCTGTGCCGCTCCATGCCGGAGGACGGCATCTGCGTCACCGCAGAGAAAGAACGCTTCCACATCCTCCAGGAGGAGGCCGACGCCCGTAACTGCAAGCTGGTCTACGCCGACCCGGAGACCGTCACCGACGAGGAGCTGCGCGGCTTCAGCTGGTTCACCTTCAAGGAGAACGTCGCGATCGCCCTCGTCGTGGCCGACCTGCTCGGCGTGGAACGGCAGGTCGCCCTGCAGGGCATGTACGACGCCCCGCCGGACCCCGGTGTGCTGTCCGTCGAGCGCTACGCGGCGCCCGAGGGCAAGCGGCTCGCCTTCGCCAACGTCTTCGCGGCCAACGACCCCGAGTCGACGCTGATGAACATCAACCAGCTGCTCGACCTCGGAGCCATCCACCGGCCGCTGAACGTCGTGATCAACTGCCGGCCCGACCGCGTGGAGCGCAACGGCCAGATGGGCGAGATCATCCCCGACCTCCAGCCGGACCACGTCTTCGTCATCGGGCACCCCGCCAAGAGCGCGATCGACGCCATCCCCGCCGAGTGGCGCGACCGCGCGGTCGACCTCGGGGGCGAACGGCGGTCTGCCGAGGAGTTCATGCCCGCCCTGCTGGAGCGCCTGGCCGCCGACTCCTCCCTGGTCGCCATCGGCAACATCCACGGCCAGGGCGAGGAACTGCTGGAGTACCTGGCCGAACTCCCGGCGGACGAGTCCGCCCCCGACGACGCCGCCCGGCCCTCGGCCACGGCCGCACCGGCCCAGCCCGCGCGCCTGGACCCGTACGCCTCGTACCCCATGGCCTACGAGGAGCGCTACCAGGCCTCCCAGACCCAGGAGATCCCGGTGGTCCGCATCCCCGTCCAGCCGTCGGGGCCGTACGCCGACGCCGGGTACCCCGGCCAAGCCCACTACCAGCAGGGGCCGTACGCCGCTGAGGCCCAGCAGGCATGGCAGTACGCCGACGAGCCCTACGGGTACGTCCCGACCGACGACGGGGGACAGCCGCCCCGTTCCTGACGTCCACGGGCGGGGTGAGCGCCTCGCGCAGGACCGCCGATCGCCCCGTACCGAACCCGCACCCGTACCCGTGCCCGGAGACCCCGTTGACCACCGCCGCCCTGACCCCCGAGATGGCCGCCCTCGGCATCGCCATCGGCCTGTTCTTCTCGTTGCTGTGCTACCTGACCACCAACCTGTCGCCCGGCGGCATGATCACGCCGGGCTGGCTCGCCCTGACCCTCATCGAGGACCTCCAGCGGGCGGCCATGGTGGTCGGCGTCACCGCCCTCACCTACGCGGGCACCAAGGTCATGCAGCGGCTGGTGATCCTCTACGGCAAGCGGCTGTTCGCCGCCGTGGTCCTGCTGGGCGTGCTGCTCCAGGCCACCGTGATGATCGTGCTCTCGATCGAGTTCCCGCTGCTGTACGGCAACCAGACCCTCGGCTTCATCGTGCCCGGCCTGATCGCGTACCAGATGGTCCGCCAGCCCAAGGGGGCGACGCTGCTGGCGACCGGCACCGTCTCGCTCATGGCCTACATCGTCGTCGCCGCCGGGCTGCTGCTCGGCATCATGCCCACCGTCTGAGAACCGGCGTCCCGGCGACCGAGAACCCAGGAGAGAACACATGGCAGGGAAGAAGAAATCGCGGCCGGTCCTCTCCGGCCTCGTGGTGCTGGCGCTCGTCGCGACGTCCGGCTACCTCACCGTGGAGCTGCGCAAGCAGGAGGACAAGGGCGTCCCGGAGATCACGAACGTCGGCGTGCTGGACGGATCGGACCGGGCAGGCGGCGCGGCGAAGACCCGCGACAAGGGCGGGGAGAGCTGGTCCCGGCTGGAGAACCCCGCCCGCTCCGTGCTGCGCGGAGCCGACGGCCAGGTCAAGGCGGTGTTCACCGACGGGGCGCGCACCGCGACCCTGACCGGACCGGCCCGCACCTTCGCCGAGCCCTCGTCGACGAGCTCCAAGGTCTCCTCGACGGACTGGGTCCGCCTCATGCCCGAGTCCTGGAAGAAGGGCGCGGACAAGGAGAAGTGGTTCAAGGACTGGTACGCGGAGTACGAGTCCAGCAAGGAGGACGACCTCCTGGCCATCGCCTTCCAGTACGTCGCGGGCGCCAAACAGAAGAAGGACGAGCAGGGCACCGTCTACGCCGGTGACGCCAACTTCGGGCCCCTCAACGCGAACGGGGCGGAGGGCGGCGACCTGCGCCTGGAGCAGTCCGACTTCTACGACTACCTCGGCGTCCCGTACCCCTTCCGGGACGGCGTGATCGGGCAGCCGGAAGCCGCGCGCGCCCGGTCGACGGACTGCTCGGGATACATGCGGATGGTGTTCGGCTACCGCGCCCGCTACCCGCTCATGTCCTCGGACGACTCGGGCGACGGCCTGCCGCGCACCGCCAACGGCATGGCCCGCTCCGAGCAGGGTGCCGATGTCCTGCCGCTCACCGGTGTCTCGCCCAAGGACCGGCCCACCGGCATCGACCAGCTCCAGCCCGGGGACCTCGTCTTCTTCAAGCTCGACACCCGGACGAAGCAGCGCCTGGACCACGTCGGCATGGTGCTCGGCTACGACACCGAGGGCCACCTGCTCTTCGTCTCCAGCCGCGAGGAGGTCAACGGGCCGACCATCGGCGATGTCGGCGGAGTGTCCCGGCTGGACGGCAACGGCTACTACGCCAAGACGCTGCGCAGCGCCAAGAGGCTGTGACCGGGCGCGCGGCGGCGGCCCGTCACTCGTTGGCCGCTGCCGACGCCTGGGCCTCGCCGCGGCGGCGGATCTGGTTGAACGTGAACTGGGCCAGGTCGTTGCCGGTCTTGAAGACCGCGGTGTCCTCGGGCGTCACATCCTTGCCGTTGGTGAAGCCGGCGTTGGTGAAGTAGGCGTAGCGGCCGTAGGAATTGCTGGTCGTGCGGCAGAACCCGGCCTCGCAGAAGCCCTTCACGCCGCCGCCGGAGAGCGACTTGACGAAGCTCCTCTTGTTGGCCTGGCCCTTGGCCTTGACCGCCTGGGCCTCGGTGTCGAAGACCGCCACACCGACCGTCACGGCGATGCCGTCCTTGGAGTAGGTGACTCGTATCAGGCGTGTGCAGTCGTTCGCCTCGAGGACCTTGGGGAGCGTGCCGCCCGCCGCCGTGGCACAACTCTTCGTGTCGGCCGTGGGGCCCTTCTTGTAGACCGTCTCGCCCATGGTCAGCTGGGTGCCGGGGAAGAGGGTGTCCGGGCCGAGCGGAGCCTTGTCCTTCTTCGCGCTGGCGACGAAGTCCTTCGGGTCCAGCGGGGGCGGTGCGCTGGTCGGGGCGAACGACGGTCCGGAGGGCGACCCGCTCGGGATGTCCGCCGAGGGCAGGGAGGCCGGGTTGTTCCCCTGGTTGTCGCCGTTGGCCGAGACCACGGCCACGGCGACGGCGGCGCCGATGGCGACGGTGGCGACCGCGCCGCCGCCGACCAGCAGCAGCCGACGTCGCTTGTTACGCGACTCGGACGCCTCGGCGAGCGCGGCCCAGTCCGGAGACTGGCCGCCGCCCCCGCTGTTCCAGGGCTGCTGCGACTGCGGTTTCCAGGGATCCCACTGGGACTGGGGTCCCCCCTGCCCATAGCTCATGTGGCGCATCTTAGACGGGACATGGGGTGTGCTGGTCCGCCTGGATCGGGCTCGTAGCCCCTAGCGTTCCTCCCATGCGGACGGGCAAAGGCGACATCTCCGGGCGGTTGGGGCGACTCGTGAGCGGGAGCCTGTGGGCGGGGTCCGCACGGGTACTGGTGGCCGTGGCGCTGCTGGTGTGCCTGCTGTCGTGGCCGACGGTCGGGCTGCCGGCCGGGCTGGCGGTGCTGAGGGCGTGCCGTCGCCCGCGCGGTGGCGGGTCCGTGCTGCGGTGGGGCGCCGCGGTGGCCGTCGATGTGCTGCTGTCTCCGGTGTTTCCGTATGTGCGGCCGGTCCGGCGCCGGACGCTGAGGAGGGCCGTCACGCTGTGTGCCGGCCTGTGCGTCTGCGTGTTCGATCGTCGACGGTGAGCCCGCGTTTTGACCCTTGTGGTGAGCCCCGGTACTCTGCTTGTTCGTTGTGTATTGGCTTGCTCATTCTCACGGGACGGGCCCTTACACCGGTCCGCCGGGCCGATGACCAGCGACCAGCACGCGGTTTGCGTCACCGCAGTGCGGTCAAGGCTGTCGTGATCGTTTCGGTGACCTGTTCAGGACCATTCACTCGAAGCGAAGGCTACGAACCGTGCGTACGTACAGCCCCAAGCCCGGCGATGTGACGCGCCAGTGGCACGTCATCGACGCCCAGGACGTTGTCCTGGGTCGTCTCGCCACCACCGCAGCGACCCTCCTCCGGGGCAAGCACAAGCCGATCTACGCCCCCCACGTCGACGCTGGTGACTTCGTCATCATCATCAACGCGGACAAGGTGCACCTGTCCGGCAACAAGCGGACCCAGAAGATGGCGTACCGCCACTCCGGTTACCCGGGTGGTCTGCGTTCCGTCCGTTACGACGAGCTGCTGGACAAGAACCCCGAGAAGGCCGTCGAGAAGGCCGTCAAGGGCATGCTCCCCAAGAACTCCCTGGGCCGTCAGATGCTCTCGAAGCTGAAGGTCTACAAGGGTGACCAGCACCCGCACGGCGCGCAGCAGCCGCAGCCGTACGAGATCACCCAGGTCGCGCAGTAAGTCCGGCCACACCCCCTAAGACTGAACAGAATCTGAGGAGCATCGTGGCCGAGACCACTGCCGAGCAGCCGCTCGAAGAAGTTGACATCGACAGCTACACCACCGAGTCCGAGGTTCCGGTGGAGGGTGAGTACACCTCCGAGTCCCTCGCCTCGCGTTTCGGTGAGCCCCAGCCGGCCGCCGGCCTGGGCCGTCGCAAGAACGCCATCGCCCGTGTCCGGATCGTCCCGGGCACCGGCAAGTGGAAGATCAACGGTCGCACCCTCGAGGACTACTTCCCGAACAAGGTGCACCAGCAGGAAGTCAACGAGCCCTTCAAGGTGCTCGAGCTGGACGACCGCTACGACGTCGTCGCCCGCATCTCCGGCGGCGGTGTCTCCGGCCAGGCCGGTGCGCTCCGTCTCGGTGTCGCCCGTGCGCTGAACGAGGCGGACGTCGACAACAACCGCGGCCCGCTGAAGAAGGCCGGCTTCCTCAAGCGCGACGACCGTGCGGTCGAGCGCAAGAAGGCCGGTCTGAAGAAGGCCCGCAAGGCCCCGCAGTACAGCAAGCGCTAATCGCGTCCGCTGTCTTTGCAACGATCGCCCCGGCGGCACGAATGGTGCCGCCGGGGCGGTTCGTTTACACAACCCATACCGCCCCCGGACAGTCTCAGGGATGTACTAGGGATGTACTCGGGGATGCGCCTGGGGATGTGAGCCGCACTCTCACAGCAAATTCGGAGGACACCACAGTGGGACGACTCTTCGGTACCGACGGCGTGCGCGGTGTCGCCAACGCGGATCTGACGGCGGAGATGGCCCTGGGCCTCTCCGTGGCCGCGGCGCACGTACTGGCCGAGGCGGGCACCTTCGAGGGGCACCGCCCGACCGCGGTCGTCGGGCGTGACCCGCGCGCGTCCGGGGAGTTCCTGGAAGCCGCCGTGGTCGCGGGCCTGGCCAGCGCCGGTGTGGACGTCCTGCGGGTCGGCGTGCTGCCGACGCCTGCGGTTGCGTTTTTGACCGGAGAGCTCGGCGCCGACCTCGGTGTGATGCTCTCCGCGAGCCACAACGCCATGCCCGACAACGGCATCAAGTTCTTCGCCCGCGGCGGGCACAAGCTCGCCGACGAGCTGGAGGACCGGATCGAGTCCGTCTACGAGGAGCACCGCACCGGCGCCCCGTGGGAGCGGCCGACCGGGGCCGGTGTGGGCCGCGTCCGGGAGTACGGGGAGGGCTTCGACCGGTATGTCGAGCATCTGCTGGGTGCCCTGCCGAACCGGCTCGACGGGCTGAAGGTCGTCCTCGACGAGGCGCACGGCGCCGCCGCCCGGGTCTCGCCCGAGGCGTTCCAGCGGGCCGGTGCCGAGGTCGTCACGATCGGGGCCGAGCCGGACGGGCTCAACATCAACGACGGGTGCGGCTCCACGCACCTGGACAAGATCAAGGCCGCCGTCGTCGAGCACGGGGCGGACCTGGGCATCGCGCACGACGGCGATGCCGACCGGTGCCTCGCCGTGGACCACACCGGCGCGGAGGTGGACGGCGACCAGATCCTGGCCGTGCTCGCGCTGGCGATGCGGGAGCGCTCCACTCTGCGGGCCGAGACGGTGGTCGCCACGGTGATGTCCAACCTCGGGTTCAAGCTGGCCATGGAGCGTGAGGGCATCCGGCTGGTGCAGACCGCCGTCGGTGACCGGTATGTGCTGGAGGAGATGAAGGAGCACGGATTCGCCCTCGGGGGCGAGCAGTCCGGGCATGTGATCATCCTCGACCATGCGACGACCGGGGACGGGACGCTGACGGGGCTGCTGCTGGGGGCCCGGGTGGCCGGGAGCGGGCGTTCGTTGCGGGAGCTGGCCTCTGTCATGGAGCGGTTGCCGCAGGTGCTGATCAATGTGCCGGATGTCGACAGGACTCGGGTGGGGACGTCCGCGGAGTTGTCGGCGGCCGTTGCCGATGCGGAGCGGGAGCTCGGGGCTACCGGGCGGGTGCTGCTTCGGCCCTCCGGGACCGAGCCGTTGGTTCGGGTGATGGTGGAGGCGGCTGATATCGAGCAGGCTCGGTCTGTCGCGGGGCGGTTGGCTGATGCGGTGAAGTCCGCGCTCGGTTAGTGAGCCGGGTTGGGGGTGGGGGCTGCGGTTGCTTGCGGGCTGACCCGTTCGCTGTGGCTTGTCGCGCAGTTCCCCGCGCCCCTGAGGGCGGTGTCCTCACCGCGCATTTGATTGCTTGCGTTGCCTTGCCCAGAGCCATTTCTGCAGCGTCAGGGTGAGGGTTCCTGCCAGCAGGATGCCCGCGAGGTTCAGCAGGAGTTGTTCGGTGGAGCGCAGGGTCTGGTTGGTGTCGCCGTAGATGAGGGCCACCGCGGCGTTCGCCGCGGCCGGGACCGTGGTGACCGAGATGGCCACACCGACCAGGGCGCCGGACTTCGCGGAGGTCAGGGAGAGCGTGCCGGCGATGCCGGCCAGGACCGCCACCACGAAGGAGAACCAGTCGGGGGCGTAGATGAAGCCGGTGTTGGGGCGGTCGGCCTCCAGCTGGGCCTCGCTGAACAGGTCGACCGCGTCCATGAAGAGGCTGAAGACCACCGTCACCGCCATCGCCACCGCGAAGCCCACCAGCAGCGCGATCAGCGAGCGCAGGGCCGGGCGCGATCTGCGCCGGACGATCGCGGTGCAGACGCCGGTGAGGGGGCCGAACTCCGGGCCCACCGCCATGGCGCCCACGATCAGGATCGCGTTGTCCAGGACCACACCGCAGGCCGCGATCATCGTGGCCAGCGTGATGAAGGCCAGGTAGGTGACGGAGAGCGTCGACTCCTCGTGTGTCGCGTCGCTCAGGTGCTCCCACAGGACCGCGTCCGCGCCCTCGCCCGGCGCGTCTGCCTCGGCTTTCTCGGCCCGCTCGGACAGCGACAGGTCGATGGTCTCGACGGCGATGGAGCCGCTGGTGTCGATGCCCAGTTCCCGCAGGCCCTTCAGCAGTTCGTCGCCCGCCTCGCGTGCCACGTCGCACATGACGACGTCCCCGGAAGGGTTGCGGGCCGCGTCCGGCAGCACGACGAGATGGGTGGTGCCGACCGTCTTCTCGATCAGCAGCACCACTTCGCCGGTCTTCGCGGACGGTGTGATCAAGCGCAGGTGGAGCATGGCGACCATCTAACCGGCCTTTTCCCCGGGCGTCACAGCTTGCGCAGGCTGAGCCGCTGCACCTTGTGGTCGGGGCCCTTGCGCACGACGAGGGTGGCCCGGCCGCGGGTGGGGGCGATGTTCTCGACCAGGTTGGGCCGGTTGATCGTGCGCCACATCGTCCGCGCGTAGTCGAGGGCCTCCTCCTCCGAGACCTGGGTGTACTTGCGGAAGTACGAGGACGGGTTCTGGAAGGCGGTCGCGCGCAGCTTGCGGAAGCGGTTGAGGTACCAGCGCTCGACGTCCTCGACGCGGGCGTCGACGTACACGCTGAAGTCGAAGTAGTCGGCGAGGCCGACCCGGGTGCGGCCGTCCTTGCCGGGCAGGGCGGGCTGGAGGACGTTCAGACCCTCGACGATCAGGATGTCGGGGCGGCGGACCGTGAGCTTCTGGTCCGGGACGATGTCGTAGATGAGGTGGGAGTAGACCGGGGCTGTGACCTCGTCCTTGCCGGCCTTGATGTCGGCGACGAAGCGGGTCAGCGCACGGCGGTCGTAGGACTCGGGGAAGCCCTTGCGTGACATCAGGCCGCGGTCCTGGAGCTCCTTGGTGGGCAGCAGGAAGCCGTCGGTGGTGACCAGCTCGACGCGCGGGTGTTCCGGCCAGCGTGAGAGCAGGGCCTGGAGGAGGCGGGCGACCGTGGACTTGCCGACCGCGACCGAACCGGCGACTCCTATGACGAACGGGGTGCCGGACTGGGAGCCCTGTTCGCCCAGGAACGTGTTCAGGGCGCCTCTGAGGCCGTCCGTGGCGCCGACGTAGAGGTTGAGGAGTCTGGACAGCGGGAGGTAGATGTCCCGCACCTCGTCGAGGTCGATGACATCGCCGAGACCGCGCAGCTTCTCGACCTCCTCGGCCGTCAGTGGCAGCGGCGTCTTGTCACGCAGCGCGCTCCACTCGGCTCGGGTGAGGTCGACGTAGGGAGTCGCCTCCGGCCGCTGCCGGTGGGCGCTCCGGGGTATCGAGGAGACCGGAGAGATCACAGTCCATTGTTACGGGCGTACGAACGGACCGTGAGGTGGGATCCGTCACGCGAGGTGTTCATCCCTCACGTGAGACATTCGCCCCCTTGATCCCGAGAAATTCTGAGACGAGCGGAATGTCAGTGGCGTACGTCACAGTTGTGGGAGGAGTGGGCCCCGTCCGGGGTCCATGAATGCCTGGGGGTACCCATGACGTATGCGATAGAGGCGGAAGGCCTGGTCAAACGGTTCAAGGAGACCGAGGCGCTGGCCGGCGTCGACCTGGCGGCCCGCAAGGGCACGGTGCTCGGGCTGCTGGGGCCCAACGGTGCCGGGAAGACGACCGCGGTGCGGATCTTCGCGACACTGCTGCGCCCCGACGGAGGCAGAGCCCGGGTGGCCGGCCACGACGTGGTCCGGGAGGCCGGGGTCGTACGCTCCGTCGTCGGGCTGACCGGGCAGTACGCGGCGGTGGACGAGAACCTGACCGGCACGGAGAACCTGCTGCTCATCGGCCGGCTGCTGGGTCTGCCCCGGCGGGAGGCGAAGGCGCGGGCGGGTGAGCTGCTGGAGCGGTTCCAGCTGACGCACGCGGCCGGGCGGGCCGCGAAGACCTTCTCGGGAGGCATGCGCCGGCGCCTGGACCTCGCGGCCAGTCTGGTGGGGCGGCCCAGCATTCTCTTCCTGGACGAACCGACCACGGGTCTTGATCCACACAGCCGCGGTGAGCTGTGGGATCTGCTGCGCGGCCTGGTCGCGGACGGGGCCACCGCTCTGCTGACCACGCAGTATCTGAACGAGGCCGATGTGCTCGCCGACGACATCGTGGTGATCGACAAGGGCCGGGTGATCGCCGAGGGCACACCGGACCGGCTGAAGGCGCAGGTTGGCGGGCAGGTGCTGGAACTGCGGCCGATCGTCGGGAAGGACCTCGCGCGGGCACACGCGCTGGTGGCCAGGGCCGCCGGGCCGGAGGCCCGGATCGAGGGCGAGATGGTCACCGCCCCGGTGAAGGACCCCGAGCTGATGCCGGCCGTGGTGCGCGCGCTGGACCGGGAGGGGATCGCGGTGGGGGAGCTGGCCCTGCGCCGCTCCTCGCTCGACGAGGTATTCCTCGCCCTGACCGGACACCGCGCCGAGCCGGGCGAGCCCGAGGGGAACGGTGGGGCCGCCGTCCATGACGACAGCGAGACGGCCCGTGACGACGACGGGCTGGAGAAGGCGGTGAGCCGGTCATGACCGCGACCACGCTGACCGCGCCGGTCACCGCGTCGGGCCGGGTGCCGCCGCTCGCCGGGATGCGGCAGACCTTCACGATGGCCTGGCGGAGTCTGGTCGCCGTGAAGCACAACCCGCTCGAACTGGTCGACTACAGCATCACGCCGATCATGTTCGTGTTCCTCTTCACCTATGTGCTGGGCGGGCAGATGGCCGGATCGCCCGACGCGTATCTGAAGTACGCGCTGCCCGGGATCATCGTGCAGAACACTCTGTTCATGACGATGTACACGGCGATGGCGCTCAACACCGACCTCACCAAGGGCGTCTTCGACCGGCTGCGCAGTCTGCCGATCGCGCGTTCCGCACCGCTCATCGGGCGGATCACCGCGGACCTCGCCAAGCACCTGTGGGCGCTGCTGCTGATGATCGGCCTCGGCCTGGCGCTCGGCTTCCGCATCACCGGCGGATTCGGCGGGTTCCTGCTCGGCACGCTGCTGGTGGTGGTGTTCGCCGCGGCCGTGTCCTGGAGCGCGGTGCTGATCGGGATGCTGGCGGGCGATGCGGAGAAGGTGCAGGCGTTTGCCTTCACGCTCATCTTCCCGATCACCTTCACCAGCAGCGCGTTCGTCGTCGTGGACACCATGCCCGGCTGGCTGCAGGCGTGGAGTGACGTCAATCCGGTCACGCATCTGTCCGACGCGTTCCGGGGGCTGCTGCTGGGCGGGGCGGTGGCGGAGCCGGTGCTGTGGTCGTTGGTGTGGGCTGCGGGGATCGCGGTGGTGTTCTATCCGCTGGCCATGCGGGCTTATCGGGCGAAGGTGTGAGACGGGGCTTCGTACCTCGGTGGGAATTTCCGATTTCGGGCACGCAACAGCCCGTTCGGCACGGAGATCGACCCTAAGCTGCCGCCCATGTGTGGAATCGTGGGATACGTGGGGCCGCAGTCCGCGCTCGACGTTGTGATGGCTGGCCTGAAGCGGCTGGAGTACCGGGGTTACGACTCGGCAGGTGTCGCCGTGCTGGCCGATGGTGGGCTGGCGGCGGCCAAGAAGGCCGGGAAGCTGCTCAATCTGGAGAAGGAACTGGACGGCAGGCCGCTGCCGACCGGCACGACGGGCATCGGGCACACCCGGTGGGCCACGCACGGCGGGCCGACGGACTCCAACGCCCACCCGCACCTCGACAACGCGGGCCGGGTCGCTGTCGTGCACAACGGCATCATCGAGAACTTCGCCCTGCTGCGGGCCGAGCTGGAGGAGCGGGGCCACGCGCTGGGCTCCGAGACGGACACCGAGGTCGTCGCCCATCTGCTCGCCGAGGAGTTCTCGTCGTGCGCGGATCTCGCCGAGGCGATGCGGCTGGTGTGCCGACGGCTGGAGGGCGCGTTCACGCTGGTCGCGGTGCATGCCGACGAGCCGGACGTGGTGGTGGGCGCCCGGCGGAACTCGCCGCTGGTGGTGGGCGTGGGAGAGGGCGAGGCCTTTCTCGCCTCGGACGTCGCCGCGTTCATCGCCCATACGCGGTCGGCGATCGAGCTGGGACAGGACCAGGTGGTGGAGCTGCGCCGGGACGGGGTGACGGTGACCGGCTTCGACGGACGGTCCGCTGACGTCCGGTCGTACCACGTCGACTGGGACGCGTCGGCCGCGGAGAAGGGGGGCTATGACTACTTCATGCTCAAGGAGATCGCCGAGCAGCCCAAGGCGGTCGCCGATACGCTGCTGGGCCGGATCGACGGCTCCGGATCGCTGACCCTGGACGAGGTGCGGATCCCCCAGCGGGTGCTGCGGGAGATCGACAAGGTCGTCATCGTCGCGTGCGGTACGGCCTTCCACGCCGGGATGATCGCCAAGTACGCCATCGAGCACTGGACACGCATTCCGTGCGAGGTGGAGCTGGCCAGTGAGTTCCGGTACCGGGATCCGATCCTGGACGCGCAGACCCTGGTCATCGCCATCTCCCAGTCCGGCGAGACCATGGACACGCTCATGGCGCTGCGCCACGCCCGTGAGCAGGGCGCCAAGGTCCTGGCGATCTGCAACACCAACGGCTCGACGATCCCGCGCGAGTCCGACGCGGTGCTGTACACGCACGCCGGTCCGGAGGTCGCCGTGGCCTCGACGAAGGCGTTCCTCACGCAGCTCGTGGCGTGCTACCTCGTCGCCCTGTACCTGGGGCAGGTGCGGGGCACCAAGTGGGGCGACGAGATCCGGGCCGTGATCCGTGACCTGTCCTCGATCGCCGGTGCGGTGGAGCAGGTGCTGGGGACGATGGAGCCGGTCCGCGAGCTCGCCCGCTCGCTCGCCGCCAAGAACACGGTGCTGTTCCTGGGGCGGCATGTCGGCTACCCCGTGGCGCTCGAGGGCGCGCTGAAGCTCAAGGAACTGGCGTACATGCACGCCGAGGGGTTCGCGGCGGGGGAGTTGAAGCACGGCCCGATCGCCCTGATCGAGGAGGACCTGCCGGTGGTCGTCGTGGTGCCGTCGCCACGAGGGCGGTCCGTGCTGTACGACAAGATCGTGTCCAACATCCAGGAGATCCGGGCGCGGGGCGCGCGGACGATCGTGATCGCGGAGGAGGGGGACGATGCGGTGGTGCCGTACGCCGATCACCTGATCCGGATTCCCGTCACGCCGACTTTGCTGCAGCCGCTCGTCGCGACGGTGCCGCTCCAGGTGTTCGCGTGTGAGCTGGCGACGGCCCGCGGCAACGAGGTGGATCAGCCTCGGAACCTGGCCAAGTCGGTGACGGTGGAGTGAGGACAAGGGGCGAACGGCACGCGGCCGTTCGCCCCTTGGTCAGCCGGTCAGGCCGTCAGTGCTCAGCCTCAGATGGGCAGGCAGGTCGCCGGGACCCAGCCTTCCTTGCTGGTGCTGTTGGGGCCGCCGAAGTACCACTTGTTGCTCGTCTTGCCGCAGGCCGTGTAGCTGCCACCCTTGGTGGGCTTGCGGTCGCCGAAGCAGACTCCGCCCTTCTGGCCCTTGCCCCAGGTGCCGAGAGCCGTGGCGCTCGTCTTGGGAGAGCTGCGGAGGTTGACGGTTGCCTTGGGCTTCACGTTGACCAGCGCGCTGCTGCAGTCCGGCTTCGTCGCCGCGGCGGCGGTGCCGGCGGTGGCGACGGCGCCCGTGAGGGCCGTGCCTATGAGGGCCGCAGTGGTCAGTGCGGTGCCCAGAGACTTCAACTTCAAAGCTGTGTCCTCCCGTTTGTCGCGATGCCGTTTGCTCATCGCGGTCATCGCGAACTGTACAAGGGGGAGGGGGAGTTCAGGCTTGGGGGGTGTCCGCTGGGGGTTCGGTGCGGAGGGCTTCCCTGAAGGGGGTGAAGGTTGCTGCCGGGAACCTCTGTACATCTGGTGTGAACTGGCCGCTGCGTGAGGGGCGTCAGTACGGGAAGGTCCAGGGCCACGGCGGTTTGGGGTTGTACGGAAGCTTGGTCCAGCCCTCGGGGGTCACCTGGTAGAAGTCCCCGTGGTCGCCGTCCATCCGCGAGCTGCCGTGCACGTGCACGGTGTCCGAGTCGAGGCGGTAGTGGAAGCCGCCCATCATGCCGACCACACGGAAGAAGATCTGCCCGCTCAGACTCTCCGTCAGCGGAGACAGCGGCGGCAGCAGGTGCTCGATCTCGTCGAAGCAACTGCCGGTCCGCTCCCGCAGCATCGCGTGGAAGTGGTGCTCCAGCGCATCGGAAGGGGAAGGGAGCTGTCGCACCGCGACCGGCTCCAGGAGCTCGAGCAGATGCGTGTGGCCCCGCTCCCGCGCGATGTCCACGGGGAGCCGTCCGTCCCGGGTGCGCTGCGTGCGCCAGGCGCCGTGCGCGATCAGCCGGGAGACGACGGCCACGCCGGCGCCGTGCCAGGCGGCCTGGTGCAGCGGGGCGAATCCGCTGCGGTTCCCGGGCCGGGCGAGATTGACGTACCCGGGATTCTTCTCCAGCTCCCCGAACATGCCGTCCCAGCCCGCATCCCGGGCCAGGTCCGAGAACCGGTCCCGAGCCTTCAGGTACCAGTCCCCGTAGCGGTCACGGTCAGTGATGCCGTCCCATTCCATGCTGATCATGCTAGTCACCGCGAGGAAAAGCCCCGTGGGGTCACCGTAGGGTGCTGTGCATGAGCATCATCGGGGTCGGGATCGACGTCGCCGAGATCGAGCGGTTCGCGGCGTCCTTGGAGCGTACGCCCGCGCTGGCCGAGCGGCTGTTCGTGGAGCGGGAGTTGTCGCTGCCCAGTGGGGAACGCCGGGGTGTGGCCTCCCTGGCCGCCCGCTTCGCCGCCAAGGAGGCCCTGGCCAAGGCGCTCGGTGCCCCGGCCGGGCTGCTCTGGACCGACGCCGAGGTGTGCGTCGAGGACAGCGGGCAGCCCCGGCTGCGTGTGACCGGGACCGTGGCCGCGCGGGCCGCCGAGCTCGGGGTGCGGTCCTGGCACCTGTCCCTGAGTCATGACGCCGGGGTGGCCTCGGCGGTCGTCATCGCGGAGGGGTGACATGAGCCGGTGGGTCAGGACATCGCCCACAGGAGGGTGACGGTGCCGATGAAGCCCGTCGTGCCCAGCGCCGCGCCCGTCGCCGCCGCCCACAGCCGGCCCGTGCCCCTGCGGGCGTAGTGGATGCCCATCGCGCCGAACGTCATGGCCAGCGCACCGGCTATCACCGTCCAGGGGATCAGGAATGCCCACGTGCCCACGGCGGAGAAGGCGCCGAGGACGAGTGCCGTGGGACCAAGGGCGGTGGCGGGTGTGTCGGTTGCCGTGGACGCGGTGGTTCCGGCCATGGTCTGGCCTCCCGTCGGAGAACGACTTTTTGAACGAGTTCAAATCGTACGTTGATCGTAGCTGACGTCCCAGGAGGCTCGGCATGGCCATGGTGGAAGGCATCGACACCCGCGGTGCGCAGCACTGCGAGACGACGGCATTGGGAGTGCTGCTGCGGCACCAGGGCATCGATCTGTCCGAGCCCATGCTCTTCGGCCTCGGCTCCGGCCTGTCCTTCGTCTACTGGGACAGCAAGAACATGGACTTTCCGTTCCTCGGGGGGCGGGTCAAGCCCTTCGAGCTCACCAGGAACCTGGCCGGCAGACTCGGGCTGGGGCTCGTGGTGCAGGAGACCGGATCCGCCCGCAAGGGATGGGAGAACGTGGCGGCGGCCATCGACGCCGGCCGCCCCGTCGGGCTGCAGCTCGACAGCTACCACCTGGACTACTTCACCTCGAAGGTGCACTTCGGCGGCCATGTCGTCGCGATGTACGGCTATGACGAGCGGGACGCCTACCTGGTGGACACCGTTCAGCAGGGCGGCGCCGTGTCCTCCAGCCTGGCCGGCCTTGCCCTGGCCAGGGCCGCACGCGGGCCGATGACCGCCCGGCACCGGTCCTTCACCCTCACCGCTCCGGGGCAGCCGCCCGCCCCGCGGGACCGGATCGTTCCCGCCATCACCGCCTGCGCGGACGCCTTTCTCCATCCACCCATCGCCAACCTCGGTCACCGGGGTGTCGAGAAGGCCGGGAAGCTCGTACCCGGCTGGCTCCGGCGCACCGACACCCCCCAGCGGGACCTGCCGCAGGCTGCCCGCCTGATGGAGAGGGCCGGCACCGGTGGTGCCCTGTTCCGCAACCTCTACCGCGACTTCCTCGCCGAATGCGCCGAGTGGCTCGACGGCGGGCATCTCCGAACCGGGCACAGGCTGTACTCCGAGGCGGCCGTCCTGTGGACGGAGGTCGCGGCACTGATCGCGAAAGCCGGGGAGTCGGGTGATGAGCAGTGCCTCGTGCGGGCGGGCACCGTCCTGTCCGACATCGCGCGCATCGAGCGCGACGCCATGCTGGCGCTGAGCCGCCTGCGCGGTGAAGCCCCCGCCGGGTGAGGGCGAGGGCTCCGCGGGCGGGCGTCAGCAGATCGACTGGCTGCTGTTGACCCGTGTGATGTTGCGGAACGTCGTGTTCTCGCCGCACGGGCTTTCCCTGAGGGCCGAGTTGGTGACCGTCAGGTTCTGGACGGTGATGTCCTTGTTGTTCGGGAACTCCGAGCGGGCGGCCAGGCGCAGTTCGCCGCCGCCGGTGATCGTGCCGCTCTGGGCCGCCAGATTGACGTTGTAGCAGTTCTCGATCAGCACCGAGTTGTTGCCGGTGTTGGAGAGCGTCACCTTGTTGATCGTCGCCCCGCCGCTCTCCGAGACGCAGAACACGCCGCGTCCGCCGCCCCGGGCGATGACCTCGCCGACGCGGATGTTGGTGGGGTAGCCGCTGCCGACCCGGCCGTTGCGGTTGGCCATGCGGAAGGCGGCGTAGCCGGTGCCGGTACCGGCGTTCTCCGCGTCGACCTTGGTGACGTTGGCGTTGATGGTCTGGTTGAGCAGCAGGCCGGACTCGCCCACGTTGCGGGCGGTGACCGTGCCGATGGTGATGCCGTCGACGCCGTAGGTCTCGACGGCGTGGCTGGACGCGCCGGAGACATAGACGTTGTCGATGCGGACGTTGCGCGTCCACTGGCTGGTGTCGCCGCGGTTGTCGATGCGGACGCCCAGGCCGCGGGAGAGGCGCATGTCGATCTGGCCGAGCACCACGTTCTGGACGTTGCGCAGGAAGATGCCGTAGAGCGGGGTGCCGGTGAGCTTGAGGTTCTGCACCTCGATGTCGCGCGTGCCACGGGAGTAGACCGGCGCCTGGTCGCCCGAGCCGCTGCCGGTGACGTTGATGGTGCCGCAGACGTCGAGGACGGTGTAGCTCGGGAGCGAGATGCGCGAGCCGGCCGCTATCGAACCCGAGCCGCGGACCACGACCCGTTCCTTCGAAGTCCGGCCCGACGTGAGGCTGTTCACGGCGGCCTGGACGGCGGCGCGCATGTCGGTGCCGGTGTAGACGGTGCTGCTGCCGCGCCGGGCGGTCCAGTTGCCGCCGTTCTGCACGGCCTCGGCCTGGTAGGAGCCGTCTCCGCAGGCCAGCGCTCGCGAGGGGGCGGCGGTGGCGGGAGCGGTCAGGGTGCCGGCGGCGGTGAGGAGGGCGGTGGCACCGGCGGCGGCGAGGAATGCGGCTCTGCGTCCCATGAGGGCCTCGATTTCGTCGGACGTGGGGGGTGTGCAAGCGCTTTCTGCGCTTGCGGCCGGTGAGTCTGGCAAAGGGCGGGCAAAGCGTCAATGGATGCGGCACGGCGCCGAGTTGGACGGGATTCGGCATGGGGCCGGGGTGCGCGAGATGCGCGACGGTTCGCGTTCGTGAGATGCGCGACGGTTCGCGGTTGCGCGAGTTGTGCGGGAATGGCCGGGCGGTCGTACGGGAAACTCGACCGCATGCGGAGTGCGTACAGCGTGGAGACGGTCAGGACCGCCGAACGGGAGCTGATGGCGCGGCTGCCGGAGGGGGCGCTGATGCAACGCGCCGCCGCCGGACTCGCCGCCGCCTGCGCCGACCTGCTCGGGCGGGTGTACGGCAGCCGGGTCGTGCTGCTGGTCGGGAGCGGTGACAACGGCGGTGACGCGCTGTACGCCGGGGCCCGGCTGGCCCGGCGCGGGGCCGGAGTCACCGCCGTGCTGCTCGCGCCGGAGCGTGCGCATGCGGCGGGGCTCGCGGCGTTGCGGCGGGCCCGGGGACGGGTCGTGGAAGCCGGTGGCGCCGTGGCCGGCGGTGGCGTCGAGGAGTTGATCGAGGGGGCGGATCTCGTCCTCGACGGCATCGTCGGGATCGGCGGGAAGGGCGGGCTGCGGCCGGACGCCGTGCCCCTGGCCGCCGCCGCCGGGCGGTCGCGGGGCGCCGTGGTCGCCGTCGATCTGCCGAGCGGGGTCGACGTGGACACCGGGCAGGTGCGCGGCGTCGCGGTCCGGGCCGATCTGACGGTGACGTTCGGGACGCACAAGCCGGGCCTGCTGATCGATCCGGCACGGGAGTACGCCGGGTCGGTGCGGCTGGTCGACATCGGCCTCGAGCTGCCGGTCGAGCCGGAGCTGGAGGCGTTGCAGCACGCGGACGTGGCGCGGCTGCTGCCGGTGCCGCGGGCCGAGAGCGACAAGTACCGGCGGGGTGTCGTCGGGATCGCCGCCGGATCCGCGCGCTACCCGGGCGCCGCCGTACTCGCCGTCTCGGGGGCGTTGCGGGGCGGGGCCGGGGCTGTGCGGTACGTCGGGCCGGCCGGGGACGCCGTCATCGCACGGTTTCCCGAGACGCTGGTGTCGGACACGGGGCCGAAGCATGCCGGGCGGGTGCAGGCGTGGGTCGTCGGGCCGGGGGCCGGGGACGACGCGGCGACAGTGGGGGAGGTGCTCGCGGCGGATGTGCCGGTGCTGATCGACGCGGACGGATTGCGGCTGGCCGACGCGGAGGTCGTACGGGGGCGGAGGGCGCCGACGCTCATGACGCCGCATGCCGGGGAGGCCGCGGCGCTGCTCGGCGTGGAGCGGGGGGAGGTCGAAGGGGCCCGGTTGGCGGCGGTGCGGGAACTGGCGGGGCGGTACGGTGCGACCGTGCTGCTGAAGGGGTCCACGACGCTGGTCGCCGACTCGGGGGGCGGGGCGGTGCGGGTGAATCCGACGGGGACGTCCTGGCTGGCCACGGCGGGGAGCGGGGACGTGCTGTCCGGGCTGGCGGGGTCGTTGCTGGCGGCGGGGCTGACCGCGGTGGACGCGGGGAGCGCGGGGGCGTATGTGCATGGGCTCGCCGGGAGGCTGGCGGCGGACGGGGCGCCGGTGGGGGCGCATGATGTGGCCGATGCCGTTCCGGTGGCGTGGCGGAATGTCCTCGGCTGAGGGAGTGGGCGCGGGTGGGGGAGTTGCCCCCGCTTCGGCCCGGACGGCCTCGTCCTCGAGCGCCGGACGGGCTGACATCGCGGGGCCGCTGCCCCGGGAGTGCCGGGCCGCTCTGAGACACTGGGCGCGATGAGCGAGAGAACAGCCCCGCGGACCGCGCCCCTGCGGGCCCGCGCCGAGATCGATCTGGCCGCCCTGCGGGCCAATGTGCGGGCCCTGCGCGCCCACGCGCCGGGCGCGGCCCTGATGGCCGTGGTGAAGTCCGAGGCGTACGGCCACGGGGCTGTGCCGTGTGCCCGCGCCGCCGTCGCCGCGGGGGCGGACTGGCTGGGCACCGCCACGCCCGAGGAGGCCCTCGCCCTGCGGGCCGCCGGTCTGCCGGGCCGCATCATGTGCTGGCTGTGGACGCCCGGCGGGCCCTGGCGCGAGGCCATCGAGGCCGACCTCGACGTGTCCGTCAGCGCGATGTGGGCCCTGGAGGAGGTCGGCGAGGCGGCCAGGGGAGCCGACCGGCCCGCTCGCGTGCAGCTCAAGGCCGACACCGGGCTCGGGCGCAACGGCTGCCAGCCCGGCGACGACTGGGCCGGACTCGTCCGCGCGGCCCTGCGCGCCGAGGCCGAGGGCCTCCTGCGCGTCACGGGGCTGTGGTCGCACCTCGCCTGTGCCGACGAGCCCGGCCACCCCTCCATCGCCGCCCAGCTCGGCCTCTTCCGGGAGATGGTCGCGTACGCCGAGGAGCGGGGCGCCCGGCCCGAGGTCCGGCACATCGCCAACTCGCCGGCCACGCTCACCCTCCCCGAGAGCCACTTCGACCTGGTCCGCACCGGCATCGCCACGTACGGCATCTCGCCCAGCCCCGAGCTCGGCACCCCGGCCGACTTCGGACTGCGGCCGGTGATGACGCTGTCCGCCTCGCTCGCCCTGGTCAAGCACGTACCGGGCGGCCACGGGGTCAGCTACGGCCACCGGTACGTGACCCCCGGGGAGACCACTCTCGGCCTCGTCCCGCTGGGCTACGCGGACGGTATCCCGCGGCACGCCTCCTCGGCCGGGCCGGTCCTGGTCGAGGGCAAGTGGCGCACGATCGCGGGACGGGTCGCCATGGACCAGTTCGTGGTGGATCTGGGCGGCGACGAGCCCGCGGCGGGCGCCGAGGCGGTGCTCTTCGGGCCCGGGGACCGCGGTGAGCCCACCGCCGAGGACTGGGCCCAGGCGGCCGGAACCATCGCCTACGAGATCGTGACACGGATCGGAACGCGTGTTCCTCGCGTCTATGTGAATGAGGAACAGGACGGGTAACTCGCACAGGGAGCCCATCACGCGAGGAACAACAGGCACCCTGGCAACACCAGCACCAATGGCACCACCCGACCGTCCATGACAACGAACCTGATCAGCACCCCGGTGAAGAGGAGCGGTACGTGAGCGAGAGCAGTGCGGAGGCCGTCGCGAACGCCGCCTCCGCGGCCGTCGCGGCCTCCGCCGCGGGGGCGGCGGGAGGCTGGCGCCGGGCGACCGGCATCGCCGGCGTCGCGATAGGCGTGGTGGCCGCGGGCGCGGCCGCCGGTGTCGCCCTGGAGCGGATGACGGTCGGCCGGGGCATGCGCCAGAAGGCCCGGCTCGCCCTGGACTCGGCGGGACCCTACGGCTCGCTGCGCGGCATGCCCGGCAAGGCGTTCGGCGACGACGGTACGGAGCTGTACTACGAGGTCGACGACATCGACCCGGAGGCCGCGCCCGCCGCCATCGGCCCGCGCCGCCGGCGGCTCTTCGGCCGCAAGGCACCCGCTCCCGTCACCGTCGTCTTCAGCCACGGCTACTGCCTCAGCCAGGACTCCTGGCACTTCCAGCGGGCCGCACTGCGCGGCGTCGTACGGACCGTGCACTGGGACCAGCGCAGCCACGGCCGGTCCGCGCGGGGCGTGGCGCAGGGGCGGGGCGACGAGCCGGTCACCATCGAGCAGTTGGGCCGCGACCTCAAGGCCGTCATCGACGCGGCCGCCCCCGAGGGCCCGATCGTGCTGGTCGGTCACTCGATGGGCGGCATGACGGTGATGGCGCTGGCCGACCAGTACCCCGAGCTGATCAGCGAGCGGGTCGTCGGGGTCGCCTTCGTGGGGACGTCGTCGGGGCGGCTCGGCGAGGTCAACTACGGGCTTCCGGTCGCCGGGGTCAACGCGGTGCGGCGGGTGCTGCCCGGCGTGCTGAAGGCGCTGGGGCAGCGGGCCGACCTGGTGGAGAAGGGGCGCCGGGCCACCGCGGACCTGTTCGCCGGGATCATCAAGCGGTACTCCTTCGCCTCCCGGGACGTCGATCCGGCCGTCGCCCGGTTCGCCGAGCGGATGATCGAGGGCACGCCGATCGACGTGGTCGCCGAGTACTACCCGGCGTTCAACGACCACGACAAGACCGAGGCGCTCGGGTGCTTCGCCGACATGCCGGTCCTCGTCCTGGCCGGGGTGCAGGATCTGGTCACGCCCAGTGAGCACAGCGAGGCCATCGCCGATCTGCTGCCGGACGCCGAGCTGGTGCTGGTGCCGGACGCGGGGCACCTGGTGATGCTGGAACACCCGGAAGTGGTCACCGACCGCCTCGCCGACCTGCTCACCCGCACGGGTGCCGTGCCCGCAGGGGCTACCGTGAAGGGCTATGGAAGCACCAGCACCGCACAGCCCGGCTGAGCCCGGTTCCGTCCAGATCGTCGTCACGTCCCCCGAGCAGATGCGGGAGCTGGGCCGCCGGCTCGCGAAACTGCTGCGCGCGGGTGACCTGGTGATGCTCAGCGGAGAGCTCGGGGCGGGCAAGACGACCCTGACCCGGGGGCTGGGGGAGGGCCTCGGTGTACGCGGGGCCGTCACCTCGCCGACCTTCGTGATCGCCCGGGTGCATCCCTCGCTGGGCGAGGGGCCGCCGCTGGTCCACGTCGACGCCTACCGGCTCTCCGGCGGTCTCGACGAGATGGAGGACCTCGACCTCGATGTCTCGCTGCCCGAGTCCGTGATGGTCGTGGAGTGGGGCGAGGGCAAGGTGGAGGAGCTGACCGAGGACCGGCTCCAGGTCGTCATCCACCGCGCGGTGGGCGACACGACCGACGAGGTCCGGCAGATGACGATCACCGGTGTGGGCGAACGCTGGGCGTCGGCCGACCTGAGCGTGCTCGCCGCGTAAGTCGCGGTGTGCGGTCTTTTGATGAACGTTCCGACAAGACGTCGGCAAGATGTTGCGTTCGGCGTCTTGTGCGTGGTCACATGGTATCCAGTCCGTAGTTAGGTCTACCTAACTTCGTTGCCCCGGCCCTTCGGGAGGCGTCCATGTCGGCTACAGAGAGCAAGGGGCAGCCGCAGTCGTTCGCGGTCGCCGGGGTGTCCATGCGTGACCTGCTGGCGGCCGGCGAGGCGGCGGCCCTGATCTCCACGCCCCCGCGCGCTCCCGACCCGGACTTCTCGGAGCGGGCCCCGGAACGCCGGGAAGCGGCATAGGGGGCCAGGCCTGTGCTGGTCGGCCCCTCGCCACGGCCAGGCCATGGGCTGAACCGACGGTCTACGACGGTCTGCAAGGGAGCGGTCGCTCTGGCGGCCGCGGCCACGCGGTGCGCGTGGAGGGCGCGGATGTCGCCAGGGGCTCGCGGGACGCTGACACGCGGCGCGCGACCTGCTGTCCCAGGCGGGGCGCTCAGCCGGAATCGGCAGCGGAACTGTCGGATACTTCGTGTTCGGCACGGCGGCGGTACTCGGCGTTGATGCGCTGAGCTTCCTCGAGCTGGTCCTCGAGGATGACGATGCGGCAAGCGGCGTCGATCGGGGTGCCTCGGTCGACGAGCTCGCGGGCGCGCGCCGCGATCCGCAGTTGGTAGCGGGAGTACCGGCGGTGTCCGCCCTCCGAGCGCAACGGGGTGATCAGCCGGGCCTCACCGAGGGCTCGGAGGAAGGCCGGGGTGGCGCCGAGCATCTCGGCGGCCCGTCCCATCGTGTACGCGGGGTAGTCGTCGTCGTCCAGACGATTACTGAGTGGGGTATCTGCTGTCATGTCACCTCGATGTGCAACGCGTCGAGGGGCCCTGGTGCCGTACGGCACCAGGGCCCCGAAGGAAATTCAACACCATCTGTCGGCCCTCATGCTGTGCCGACCTTCTGTTTTCCGCTACCGGCCCTGAAACAGGGGGGTGCGGGGATCGCGGTGCGTGACCGGGGACCACCTTCCAATCCGGGGTCTTGCGGTACCCGGGCCGAGTGCTCCTCGGGCCGGGCGATCCTGATGGCGTCTGCTCCTCCGTCCTTCCTCTGAACCAACCACTGGGCGAACTGGTACTGCGGAACTACTCGAGTACTGCACCCGGCAGTTCGTGTCTGCCGGGTTCGCTTGACCTCGTCTACGAGAAAAATGCTAACTGAGCCAAAGCTCAATGTCTACTCTGGCAAGAGTAGATTTCAGCTCTCTGGGGGCGCAGATAGCCTGCGGCCGACGGGTGGCGAGACAGCGATGAGGGCCCTGCCGACGCGCGTCGGCAGGGCCCTCATCGGGATCTTGGTGGCGGTTACCCGCCCTTCCTCATCCGTCCAGGGACGGGGCGCCGAGCAGTGCCGACGCCGTCTGGAGCGGAGTGGGGACCTGCGCGGCCACGGTCTTGATGTGGTCGTGGCAGGTGAAGCCGAGACGGGTCATGGCCCGGACGACCTCGCCGCTGGTGAAGTCGCGGCGGTCCTGCCGGGTGATGACCTCACCGACCTGCTTGACGGGGTAGCGGCGGCGGCCGATGGCCACGGACTCAGCCGTGACGAGCTCGGGCGTGACGCCCTTCATCGAGGCCAGCACTCCGCTCTTGGTCAGGTCGAACGGGTACCGGGCGATGACACAGCGCATGATGCCCCCACGGGGAGAAGGAGAACGGGCTGATCGGCCCGAGGCGGATCAGAGGGCGAGGACGACGTCCCGTAGACGGATCCGGTCCGTGTACGTGGCGCTGCCGCGGTGAACGGCGAGTTCGGCCCGGGTGACCGAGCCCGTGCACTGGTCGTCCCCGTCGCACAGGAGGAGGTAGTCGACCCGGGCGCCGGCCATGACGGACAGCGCGACCTCCACCGTCATGTCGTCCCGGACCCGGGGGCCGGACGCGGCCATGTCGTCGGCCAGGGCCGTGGGGGAGCGATCCGCCTCGTGCCGCCGTGCCTGAACCGGTGTCAAAGCTGCCTCCTCGGAGATGGGTGAGCTCTTGATCGACGCGATCTAGGCCGCCGGGTCGAAGGCGGGCCGCTGTGCCCTGCGCCGCCGCCCCGCTTGTCCGGTGGAGCGTCCCTGGTCGGCGCGGTCGCGGCGGCCTCGGGGCGAGGGAGCCGCGGAAGACGCGGCGCGGCGGGGACGGGGCACGGCCGCCGGCTTGATGACGACGGGCACACCGGAAGGGGCCTGGGCGCCTGTGATGCGAGTCAGCTCAGCCTCACCGGACCGTACGGAGGTGATCTGCGGAGCGACGCCGGCCGAAACCATCAGCCGGCTCATGCCGCGGCGCTGGCCGGGGGTCACGAGGGTGACGACGCTGCCGGACTCGCCGGCGCGGGCGGTACGGCCGCCGCGGTGCAGGTAGTCCTTGTGGTCGCTCGGCGGATCCACGTTGACGACCAGGTCGAGGTTGTCGACGTGGATGCCACGCGCCGCGACGTTGGTCGCCACCAGCACCGTCACATGCCCGGTCTTGAACTGGGCCAGGGTCCGGGTGCGCTGGGGCTGGGACTTGCCACCGTGCAGCGCCGCGGCGCGGACGCCGCTGTTCAGCAGATGCTCGGTCAGCCGGTCCACGGCGTGCTTGGTGTCCAGGAACATGATCACCCGGCCGTCTCGCGCCGCGATCTCGGTGGTCGTCCGGAACTTGTCCGCTTCGTGTACGTGGAGCACATGGTGCTCCATCGTGGTGACAGCGCCCGCGGACGGGTCGACGGAGTGGACCACCGGGTCCGTCAGGTAGCGGCGGACCAGCAGGTCGACGTTGCGGTCCAGGGTGGCCGAGAAGAGCATCCGCTGCCCTCCGGGGCGCACCTGGTCGAGCAGGGCGGTGACCTGGGGCATGAAGCCCATGTCGGCCATCTGGTCGGCCTCGTCGAGGACGGTGATGTCGACATCGTCCAGCCGGCAGTCACCCCGGTCGATGAGGTCCTTGAGCCGCCCGGGCGTCGCGACGACGATCTCCGCCCCGGTCCGCAGCGCACCCACCTGCCTGCCGATGGACATCCCGCCGACCACGGTCGCCAGCCGCAGCCGCACGGAACGGGCGTACGGGGTGAGCGCGTCGGTCACCTGCTGGGCCAGCTCGCGGGTGGGGACGAGGACCAGGGCGAGCGGCTGCCGTGACACCGCGCGCCGGCCCGCTGTACGGGCCAGTGCCGCGAGGCCGAAGGCGAGGGTCTTGCCCGACCCGGTACGGCCGCGGCCGAGCACGTCACGTCCGGCGAGGGAGTTCGGCAGGGTTGCCCCCTGGATGGGGAACGGTACGGTCACTCCCTCGTGGCCGAGCGCGGCCAGCAACGGCGCCGGCAGGGCGAGGTCGGCGAACGACTCGACGGCGGGCAGCGCGGGCGTGATCGTCTTCGGCAGCGCGAACTCGCCCTGGCGTGCGGCCGGTCGACGCTCGTAGCCGTTGGAACGCCGCGGCGCCCCCGAGCGCTGGGCGGCAGCACCCCGGGAGCGGTCGTAAGTGCGGGTCGAACGGGTCGTGCGGTCGGTGCGTGCGCGGTTCAAGCGGAACCTTCCTCGATGTGGGCACGTAGGCACGTAGCAAGGAATTTCCGCAGCAAAATGAACGGCGCAGAGAATCGCGAGAACGAGCCTGAGATGATGGGCGGTGAGTCGGATCGACGGTGAACGCGTCATCGTTCGCTGATGCGATGGGGTCTTACCGTCACGCGCCCTGAAATGCGGCGAGCTGGGGCCCGCACCCCAAGGTGCGGGCCCCAGCTGCGAAGTATGCGTTGTCGCCGGTGTCAGGCGGTAACGATGTTCTCGGCCGTCGGGCCCTTCTGGCCCTGCGCGATGTCGAACGACACCTTCTGGCCTTCCTGGAGCTCGCGGAAGCCCTGGGCGGCGATGTTCGAGTAGTGGGCGAAGACGTCGGCGCCGCCGCCGTCCTGCTCGATGAAGCCGAAGCCCTTTTCCGCGTTGAACCACTTCACGGTGCCAGTAGCCATGTCATTTCTCCTTCGGAGACGATGTTCGGAATTCGCCCTGTGCGGATTCCGCGTCGCCGTGCTGATTAACCGTCGGAAAATGAACCTTCTGGCAACCACACCTGCAACTGAGATCGACATTAGCACGGTGTGATGGTCCCTGTGCGGTCGCTAATTCCCATCCGCTCTGCGGTCGAGGAATACTCGAAGCGGACCGCAGCTATTTCTCACCTCACGGATACAGATATTGGTTCCGTACGGGTGCAGTGTTCCTGCCGGTCACTTCCGGCCACAGCGCCATGACCTCCGTCGATGACTCATGCACCGCTCCGCTCGTCATGGCCGGACGGGGTCACGGCGAGCGCGCCGAGACCTCGCTGTCGCGACGAAGGTCACATCGCTATGTCGTGTCCTGCGCGGTCACCGCACTAGCGGACCACGACGACTTTGCGGCCGATCGTCGCGAACGTCCACATCGCGTCGCCGTTCACGCGTGACTCGCGGATGCCGCCCGTGCGGACCTTCGGGTCGGGGGTGGCGGTCGAGCCGGGCACGGCCGCGCTGAAGCCGATGACCACGCCGTCCACGCTGGTGAAGCGCACGACGTGCTCGACGGGGATGCCGTCGGAGCCGGTGATCGCGTTCGAGCGGGATGTCACCGAGTAGCTGCCCGGGGCCGGATCCACCGCGCTCGGGTCGACCTCGAAGGTGCGCGTGACCACCTCGTCCGTGCCGACCAGCCACACCCGGTCGCCGCTCAGGGAGTACACGACCCTGGCGCCCTGGCCGGAGCCGCCGGGCAGCGCGGAAGGGTCCTTCTTGGTCCGGGGCGCTTTCGAGGCGCCGGCCTTCGGTGAGGCGCCCGCCTGCGGCCTGCCCGTACCGGCCGGGGCGGTCGCCGACGCCTGGTAGGCCAGGTAGCCGACCGTCGCGAGGGCCGCGGCGGTGAGCCCGGCCACGATTCCCGAGCTGCTGACAGCCACCGGCGGCCACCTCCGCGTCGTACGTCCCTGCCGTGACGGTAGGTGACGGTAGCAGCAGGTGACGGCCCGACAGGTGCGGCTCCGCCGGGCCGGGGCCCGTGTCGAACGTCCTGCGTACCGCGCGACGCCAGGCACCCTCCGTGCCGCCGCGGGGACCGCTCGACGGGCGGAGGGCAAGGCGTCCGACACCGGCCCCGCAGAGCCGTAGGCTGTTTGCGTGCTCTTGCTCGCTCTGGATACCGCCACACCCGCCGTCACCGTCGCGCTGCACGACGGCCGCGACGTCATCGCCTCGTCGAGCCAGGTGGACGCGCGACGGCACGGGGAACTGCTGCTGCCGGCGATCGACCGGGTGCTCGCCGAGGCCGGTCTGAAGCTGGACGCCGTCACCGGGATCGTCGCCGGCATCGGTCCGGGCCCGTACACCGGGCTGCGCGTCGGCCTGATGACCGCCGAGACCTTCGGGCTGGCGCTCGGCATCCCCGTGCACGGAGTGTGCACGCTGGACGGCCTCGCCTTCGCCGCCGACCTCGAGGGCCCGTTCGTCGTGGCGACCGACGCCCGCCGCAAGGAGGTGTACTGGGCGCGCTACGCCGACTCCCGCACCCGCCTCACCGACCCGGCCGTCGACCGGCCCGCCGACATCGCCGCGCAGGTCAAGGGCCTGCCCGCGGTCGGCGCGGGCGCCCTGCTCTACCCCGACACCTTCCCCAAGGCGCACGAGCCCGAGCACGTGTCCGCCGCCGCCCTCGCCCGGCTGGCCGCCGAGAAGCTGGCGGCCGGCGAGGAGTTCCCCGCGCCCCGGCCGCTGTATCTGCGCCGCCCGGATGCCCAGGTCCCCAAGAACTACAAGGTGGTCACCCCCAAGTGACCGAACCCGTGATGTGTGCGCTGCGCGAGATGCGCTGGTGGGACATCGACCCGGTGCTGCAACTGGAGCGGGACCTGTTTCCCGAGGACGCCTGGTCGCGTGGCATGTTCTGGTCCGAACTGGCCCACTCGCGCGGGCCGGAGGCGACCCGGCGGTACGTGGTCGCCGAGTCGGGCACCCGGATCACCGGGTACGCCGGTCTCGTCGCCACCGGTGAGCAGGCCGACGTCCAGACCATCGCCGTCGCCCGTGACCTGTGGGGCACCGGCCTCGGCGGGCTGCTGCTGGCCGAGCTGCTGCGCGCGGCGACCGCCTTCGAGTGCGCCGAGGTGATGCTCGAGTGCCGCGTCGACAACGTCCGCGCGCAGAAGCTCTACGAGCGCTTCGGCTTCGAGCCCATCGGGTTCCGGCGCGGCTACTACCAGCCCGGGAACGTGGACGCCCTGGTGATGCGACTCACCGACCCTTCAACTTCCGTACAAGGAACCGAGATCAATGGCTGACGAACCGCTCGTCCTCGGCATCGAGACCTCCTGCGACGAGACCGGCGTCGGCATCGTCCGCGGCACCACCCTGCTGGCCGACGCCATCGCCTCCAGTGTCGACGAGCACGCCCGCTTCGGCGGCGTCGTCCCGGAGGTCGCGAGCCGCGCCCACCTGGAGGCGATGGTCCCCACCATCGACCGCGCGCTGAAGGAGGCGGGCGTCAGCGCCCGCGACCTCGACGGCATCTCCGTCACGGCCGGTCCCGGCCTCGCCGGTGCCCTGCTGGTCGGAGTCTCGGCGGCGAAGGCGTACGCGTACGCGTACGGCAAGCCCCTGTACGGCGTCAACCACCTCGCCTCGCACATCTGCGTGGACCAGCTGGAGCACGGCCCGCTGCCCGAGCCGACCATGGCGCTGCTGGTCTCCGGCGGCCACTCCTCGCTGCTGCTGTCCTCGGACATCACCTCCGACGTCCGCCCGATGGGCGCGACCATCGACGACGCGGCAGGCGAGGCCTTCGACAAGATCGCGCGCGTGCTGAACCTGGGCTTCCCGGGCGGGCCGGTCATCGACCGGTACGCGCGGGAGGGCGACCCGAACGCCATCGCGTTCCCGCGCGGCCTGACCGGCCCGCGCGATCCGGCCTACGACTTCTCCTTCTCGGGGCTGAAGACGGCCGTGGCCCGCTGGATCGAGGCCAAGCGGGCGGTGGGGGAGGAGGTCCCGGTGCGGGACGTCTCGGCCTCCTTCCAGGAGGCGGTCGTGGACGTGCTGACCCGCAAGGCCGTCCGGGCCTGCAAGGACGAGGGCGTCGGCCACCTGATGATCGGCGGTGGTGTCGCCGCCAACTCCCGGCTGCGCGCCCTGGCCCAGGAGCGCTGCGAGGCGGCCGGGATCCGGCTGCGGGTGCCGCGGCCCAAGCTGTGCACGGACAACGGGGCGATGGTCGCCGCGCTCGGTGCCGAGATGGTGGCCCGGAACCGGGCCGCGTCGAGCTGGGACCTGCCGGCCGACTCCTCGCTGCCGGTGACGGAGCCTCATGTGCCGGGCGACCAGCACGGCCACGACCATGTGCACGAGGTCAGCAAGGAGAACCTCTACCCGTGACGGTCGCTCTGATGTGGGAAGCGCGGGCCGTGCCCGGGCGGGGCGAGGAGCTGCTGGCCTGGGCACGCGCCCAGAAGCTGCCCCGTGAGCCGCTGCGCCGGGAGACTCTGCGCGCTCCCCAGGACCGGGTCCTCGTCCTCACCTGGTGGGACGCCCCGTACGACGCCGAGCTGCCGGAACTGCCGGAGCCGGACGGGGAGCTGGTGACCCGGGCGGTGCACCGGTGGCGGTTCGAGTCGGTGGGCGTGGACTGAGCGGGCCGGTCACTCCACGCCGCTGACCTCCGTCTCGCAGCGCAGCCGCCGGTCGGTGCCGAGCACCCGGACCGGGCCCGTCAGGGTGAGGCGCGCGGTGTGCCGTACGTCCGCGCTCGATGCCGCCAGCCTCAGTTCCAGGGCGCCCGGCTCGACCACCCGCCGGCCCGCGCGGTCGGTGAAGGACGAGAGGTCCGCGTGGAAGCGGAACGTCACCCGGGCCGCCTCGCCCGGGGCCGCCGCCACCCGCTGATAGCCGATCAGCCGCATGTCGGGGCGGGTCACGGACGCCACCGGGTCGTGCAGATACAGCTGCACCACTTCCGCGCCCTCGCGCTCGCCCGTGTTGCGGACGGTCACCGACACGTCGTACGAGCCGTCCGTGCCGGTCTCGGCCGGCTCCTCGCCGCCCGTGCCGTCCTCCCAGGCGAACGTCGTGTACGAGCGGCCGTGGCCGAAGGCGTACAGCGGGGTCGGGTCGAGGTTGCTGACCTCGCCCGCGAGACCCAGGGGCGGCTGGAGATACGTCCAGGGCTGGCCGCCGGGGACCTGCGGGACGCTCACCGGGAGACGGCCCGACGGGTTCACGCGGCCCGACAGCACGCCCGCGACCGCCGGGCCGCCCTCCTCCCCCGGGAAGAAGGCCTGGACGACGGCTCCCAGACGTCCGTGCCAGCGGCCGAGGGCGTACGGCCGGCCGGTCAGCAGGACCAGGACCACGGGCACGCCGGTGGCGATCAGCGAGTCCAGCAACTCGCCCTGGGCGCCCGGCAGGCCGAGGTCCGTCGCGTCGCAGCCCTCGCCCGAGGTGCCCCGGCCGAACAGGCCCGCCCGGTCGCCGAGGACCGCCACGCACACGTCCGCCTCGGCGGTGCGGGCGACGGCCTCCTCGAAGCCCGCGGTGTCCGGGTCCGTCACGTCGCAGCCCTGCGCGAACGTCACCTTGGCGTCGGGGATTTCGGTGCGCAGGGCGTCGAGGGCGGTCGGGATCTCGATGCCGGCCGGCACGTCGGGGTGGTGGGTGAGGACGTGGGACGGGAAGGAGTAACAGCCCAGCATGGCCAGGGCGTCGGCGGCCCGGGGGCCGACCACCGCGATCCGGGTGTCGGGGGCCAGCGGGAGCAGGCCGTCGGGGTTGTCGAGCAGGACCACCGACTCCTCGGCCAGGCGGCGGGCCAGGATGCGGTTGCCCGTCGAATCCAGGTTCACCGCGGCGGCCGGCTCGGGGGTCCAGTCCTCGTCCAGCAGGCCCAGTTCGCACTTCTGGAGCAGGACGCGGCGGGCCGCGCGGTCCACGAGGTCCTCGGGGACCTGGCCCGACCGGACGGCGGCCGGCAGCGGATCGCCGTAGCACTTGAGGGTCGGCAGTTCGACGTCGATGCCGGCGGTGAGGGCCGCGTGGGCCGCCTCGGCCGGGGTGCCGGCGACGCGGTGCAGGGTCTGGAGGAAGCCGATGCCGAAGTAGTCGGCGACGACCGTGCCGGTGAAGCCCCACTCCTCGCGCAGGAGCCCGGTCAGCAGCTCGGGGTCCGCCGAGGCCGGGACGCCGTCCCGCTCGGTGTACGCGGCCATCACCGAGCGCGCCCCGCCCTCGCGCAGCGCCATCTCGAAGGGCGGGAGCGTGACGTCCGCGAACTCGCGGACGCCGGCCCGTACCGGTGCCAGATTGCGGGCGCCCGCCGAGGAGGCGTACCCGGCGAAGTGCTTGAGCGTGGCGACGACCCCGGCCGACTCCAGACCCTTCACATAGGCGGAGCCGACCGTTCCGACCAGGTACGGATCCTCGCCGATCGTCTCCTCCACCCGGCCCCAGCGCGGATCGCGTACGACGTCCAGCACGGGCGCGAGGCCCTGGTGGACCCCGGCCGAGCGCAGGTCGTCGCCGATCCGGCGGGCCATCTCCTCGACCACCGGGGGATCCCAGGTCGCGCCCCAGGCCAGCGGGACCGGATAGGCCGTGGCCTGCCAGGCGGTGAAGCCGGCCAGGCACTCCTCGTGCGCGATCGCCGGGATGCCGAAGCGGCCGGCCTCGGTGATACGGCGCTGGGCGCGGGCCAGTGCCTGCGCGCCGAGCGCCGGGTCTACGGGGGCGGTGCCGAAGGAGCGGGTGAGCTGGCCCAGGCCGCGCGTGATCAGCTCGTCCCAGTCATGGTCCACGCTCATGTCGTGCTGGTGCGGAGCGACTCCGTCGCCGTCCGTCGAGGCGCCCACCCACACGCCGTACAGCTGGGCGGTCTTCTCCTCCAGGGTCATCCGGGAGAGCAGGTCGTCGACGCGGGCGGCGGCGGGCAGGGCGTGGTCACGCCAGGGCGCGGTGGTCATGAAGCTCCTGTCGGGTGGACGGACGGCCCTCTCACGAACGGTGCTGACGAGCGTTTCTCACGAACGTATCTACGAATGTTTCGCTGTGCACTCCGAATGTTCCGGGAACCTATGGTGCCGCGAGGACTTCGTCAAGGGGGCCCGCAGGGTTACGATCGCCGCCATGACTTCCCCGGAGCCCGCTGAAAGCCGGCCGCAAACCCGGACGCAAAACCGGACGCAGGGGCGCACCGCGCAGACGGCGACGCTCGCCGAGATCGCCCGCGAGGCCGGTGTGTCGGCGCCGACTGTTTCGAAGGTCCTGAACGGCCGGGCCGATGTCGCCCCCTCTACCCGGGCCCGCGTCGAGGACCTGCTGCGGGCCCACGGCTACCGGCGCCGCCGCGCCGAGGCGACCCGCTCGCCCCTGATCGACCTGGTCTTCCACGAGCTGGAGAGTGCCTGGGCGATGGAGGTCATCCGGGGCGTGGAGAACGTGGCCCGGGACGCCGGGCTGAGCGTGGTGCTGTCGGAGAGCGCGGGGCGGCTCACCCCCGGGCGGACCTGGGCCGACCAGGTCGCCGCGCGCCGCCCGCACGGCGTCGTCCTCGTGCTGTCCGGGCTCGACGCGTCGCAGCGGGCGCTGCTGACCAGCCGCTCCATCCCGTTCGTGGTGATGGACCCGGCCGGTGACCCGGGCGCCGACGTGCCGTCGATCGGCGCGACCAACTGGCAGGGCGGTCTCGCGGCCACCCGGCACCTGGTCGAGCTGGGGCACCGCAGGATCGGCGCGATCACCGGGCCCTCGCAGATGATGTGCAGCCGCGCCCGGATCGACGGCTACCGGGCCGCGCTGGAGACGGCCGGGCTGCCGGTGGACCCCACCCTGATCGTGGACGGCGACTTCCATCACGAGGCCGGCTACCGGCGGGGCCTGGAACTGCTGCGCCGCCCGGACCGGCCGACCGCCGTCTTCGCCGGGAACGACCTGCAGGCGCTCGGGCTGTACGAGGCCGCGCGTGAGCTCGGGCTGCGCATCCCCGAGGACCTGAGCGTGGTCGGGTTCGACGACCTGCCGGTGGCGCCCCTGGTCGGGCCGCCGCTGACGACCGTACGGCAGCCGCTGACGGAGATGGCCGAGGCGGCGGCCAAGCTGGTCCTCGACCTCGGCCGTGAGGAGGGCACCCCGGCGGCGACCCGGGTCGAGCTGGCGACGAGCCTGGTGGTGCGCAGCAGTACGGGGGCGCCCGTGGCCGGAAGTTGACGTATTGACGGGTGGGGCGGGCGTCTCCACACTCCTCCGAAGTCAATCGGTTGCACCACCGAAACTTTCGGAGGCACGCGCAATGAGAGCGCTGAGACCGCTGAGATCGGGCTTTTTCGCATCCCTGCTGGCCGGCGTCGTGACGGCCGGTTCCCTGCTGGTCGCGGCTCCCGCGGCGCAGGCCGCCGACACCCCGCTGCGCGACCTCGCCGACGCCAAGGGCAAGGTCATCGGCACGGCGGTCACCGGCTCCAAGCTCACCGGCACCTACGGCGAGATCGCCGGACGCGAGTTCAACTCGCTCACCCCCGGCAACGCCATGAAGTGGGGCTCCGTCGAGCCGAGCCGGGGCAACCACGACTGGGCCGAGGCCGACCGGATCGTCGATTCCGCCGAGGCCCACGGCCAGCAGGTGCGCGGCCACACCCTGCTCTGGCACCAGCAGAACCCGGGCTGGCTGACGAACGGCAGCTGGACCCGGGACCAGCTCAGCGCGATCGTCCAGGACCACATCGCCACCGAGGTCGGCCGCTACAAGGGAAGACTCGCCGCCTGGGACGTGGTGAACGAGCCGTTCAACGAGGACGGCACCTACCGCCCGACCCTCTTCCACGACACCCTCGGCCAGGACTACATCGCCCAGGCCCTGACCTGGGCCCGGGCCGCCGACCCGGGCACCAAGCTGTACATCAACGACTACAACGTGGAGGGCGTCAACGCGAAGAGCACCGCCCTGTACAACCTGGTCAAGTCGTTGAAGGAGCGCGGGGTTCCGATCGACGGGGTCGGGCTGCAGGCCCATCTCATCGTCGGCCAGGTGCCCTCGACGCTGCGGCAGAACATCCAGCGCTTCGCCGATCTGGGCGTCGACGTGGCGATCACGGAGCTGGACATCCGGATGCAGCTGCCGGCGACCGAGACGAAGCTGACCCAGCAGGCCGCCGACTACAAGGCGGTCATGAACGCCTGCGTGGCGGTCGCGCGTTGCGTCGGCGCCACGGCCTGGGGCTTCACCGACTCCGACTCCTGGATCCCGGACACCTTCCCCGGCCAGGGCGCGGCGACGCCGTACGACGAGAACTACAGCCCGAAACCGGCATACCACGCGATCGCGGAGGCGCTCGGCGGCACGACGACCCCGCCCCCGACGGGCGCGTGCACGGCGACGTACAGCGTCACCAGCCAGTGGAGCACGGGCTACACGGGCCAGGTGCGGATCGCCTGCTCGGGGGCCGCGCTGTCGTCCTGGAAGGCGAGCTGGACCTTCGGCGCCGGGCAGCGGATCACGCAGGCCTGGAACGCGAGTTGCACGCAGTCGGGCGCGGCGGTCAGCTGCGTGAACGCCTCGTACAACGGGTCGGTGCCAGAGGGCGGTTCGGTGACGTTCGGGTTCAACGGCTCGTGGAGCGGGAGCAATCCGGTGCCTGTGGTGGCACTGGGGTGAGAACGGGTTCGTCCGGCCCGCGAAGTCTGAGAATTTCCGAAGAAAAGGCGCGTCGAGGTCCCTGCCCGTAATAATTCGGACTTATGTTCCTGCCGTGACGGGACACGAGGCGAACGGGGACGAGAGCAGAGGCGCGGGCCGGCGGTCGATCGCGCTGCGGACCGCCGGCCTCACCCTGACAGCCCTGCTGATGCTGGCCGCCGCGGCGGCGGGCTGGGCCTACTGGCATCTCGACAGCAACATCAAGAGCGTCGACATCGACAACGCGCTGGGCGACAACCGCCCGCCGCGGCCGGTGGCCACGCCCTCGCCCTCGGCGTCCGCCCTGCCCAGCGAGGCGCTCAACATCCTGGTCCTGGGCTCGGACTCGCGCAGCGGCGAGGAGAACCAGAGGCTCGGCGGCGGCGACAGCGCCGGGGCCCGCTCCGACACGGCGATGGTCGTCCACCTCGACGCCGGGCGGACCAGCGCGACGGTGGTGAGCATCCCGCGCGACACCCTGGTCACCCGCCCGTCCTGCCCGCGCCCGTCCGGCGGTTCGACGGCGGTGGCCCACAACTCCATGTTCAACAGCGCGTACGCGGTGGGCGGTCCCATCTGCGCCGTGAAGACGGCCGAGTCGCTCACCGGCGTCCGCATGGACCACTACATCGAGATCGACTTCTCCGGCTTCGCGAAGCTCGTGGACGCGCTCGGCGGCGTCACCGTCACCACCGAGGAGGACATCGCCGACGACGCCAGCCATCTGCACCTGAAGGCGGGCACCCACCAGATGGACGGCACCCGGGCCCTCGCCCTGGCCCGCACCCGGCACGGCATCGGCGACGGCAGCGACCTCGGCCGCATCGGCCTCCAGCACACGCTGGTGAAGGCACTGCTGGAACAGATCGCCGCAGAGAACCTGCTCACCGACCCGGCGAAGCTGTACCGGGTCGCGGACGCGGTGACCGCCGGCCTCACCACCGACACCGGCCTGGACTCCCTGACCGATCTGACCCGGCTCGGACAGAGTCTGCGGGGCCTGTCGGCGAGCGAGGTGCGGACGGTGACCATGCCGGTGGTGCGGGCGCCGTCGGACCCCAACCGGGTGGTGGCCGAGGAGCCGGAGGCGGAGAAGCTGTGGGAGTCGCTGCGCTGACCTGCGGTACGCGCGGCCCGGAAGAGAACCACTTAAGCACCGGAGGAGAGTCCGGAAAAATCTCGAAGAAACGTGGCCACCTTGTCGATCCCGGGACAGGCCGACTACACAATCGGCTAAGCCGCATACCGTGCGTAGCGAGAACCAAGCGCGCACGATGCGCTGATCGAGAAGCAAGTCGGCGCACTCCAATGCTTTCGGGCAACCGGGCAGGTTCCGTCCCGGCTGGTGCTGAGGGAGTAAGACCTCGCTGGTCGCTGACTGGTGGGGCTTCCTGAGCCAGGAATCCCCCTGCTTCAGCTGGGGGAGGGTCCAACGAGGACTGACCGGATCCGCTTGGCCGGGTGCCGCCGAGGGTGTCTGATGGTGGGCTGTGACAGCGCAGCCCACCCCGGACGCCAGCGGCACCGGCAAGGCCATCGAGACGGTCTTCCGCATCGAGTCGCCCCGCATCATCGCCGGGGTCACCCGAGTCGTCCGGGACGTCGGCATCGCCGAGGAACTCGCGCAGGACGCCCTGGTCGCCGCGCTGGAGCAGTGGCCGCGGGACGGCGTGCCCGACAACCCGGGCGCCTGGCTCATGACCACCGCCCGCAACCGCGCCGTCGACCTGGTCCGCCGCCGGGAGAACTACGCCCGCAAGCTGGCGGAGATCGGCCGGGACCTGTCGACCGTATCTCCCCCGGAGGAGCCCGCGGTTCTCCATGACCCTGACGACATCGACGACGACCTGCTCCGCCTGGTCTTCACGGCCTGCCACCCTGTCCTGTCCACCGAGGCCCGCACCGCCCTCACCCTGCGCCTCCTCGGCGGCCTCACCACCGCCGAGATCGCCCGCGCCTTCCTGGTCCCGGAACCGACCGTCGCTGGGTCCCCCCACACATTGAGTAGTGGGGGAGCGTCGTCCGCGCGAAGCGCACCCTGGCCACGAAGAACATCGCCTTCGAGGTGCCCTACGGCCCCGACCGCGAGGCCCGTCTCGGCTCCGTCCTCGACGTCATCTACCTCATCTTCAACGAGGGCTACGCCGCCACGGCCGGCGACGACTGGCTCCGCCCGTCCCTGTGCGAGGACGCCCTGCGGCTGGCCCGGGTGCTCTCGTCCCTCATGCCGAAGGAACCCGAGGTCCACGGCCTGACCGCGCTCCTGGAGTTCCAGGCGTCCCGCACGGCGGCCCGGACCGGTCCCTCCGGCGCACCCGTCCTCCTCAAGGACCAGAACCGCGCCCGCTGGAACCGCATGCTCATCGCCCGCGGCGTCGCCGCGGGCCGGGCCGAGGCCGCCTCCTCCGGCGCCCCGGGCCCGTACCTCCTGCAAGGCGCCATCGCCGCCTGTCACGCGCACGCCTACACCTACGAGGAGACCGACTGGCCGCGCATCGCCGTGCTGTACGGCCTCCTGGCCGCCCGCTCCCCTCCCCGGTCGTGGAACTGAACCGCGCGGTGGCCGTCTCCATGGCCGAGGGCCCGTCCCAGGCCCTGCCCCTCGTCGACGCCCTGACCGACGACCCCGCACTGCGCGACTACCACCTGCTCCCCAGCGTCCGGGCCGACCTCCTCTCCCGCCTGGGCCGCACGACGGAGGCCCGGGCCGAGTTCGAACGGGCGGCGTCGCTGACGCGGAACGAACGGGAACGGGAGTTGCTGCTGCGGCGCGCGGCGGAGCAGACCTGACGGACTGCCGGCCGCTGCCGGCTACGCGGGGTGCCCGATGAGCATCGCCGGTGCCCCCGCCACCCGGGTCAGGAACACCGTGGCCGCGTGCGGGCCCTGCGGCTTGACCTTCTTGCGGAGTTCCTCCGGCTCGACCGCCGAGCCCCGTTTCTTGACGGTGAGGGTGCCGACCTGACGTTCCCGCAGCAGGGCCTTCAACTTCTTGACGTTGAAGGGCAGATGGTCGGTGATCTCGTAGGCGGTGGCGTACGGGGTCGGGATCAGCGTGTCGGCCGTGACGTACGCGATGGTCGCGTCGAGCAGGCCGCCGTCGACCCGGTCGGCCACCTCGGAGACCAGATGGGCCCGGATGACGGCGCCGTCGGGCTCGTACAGGTAGCGGCCGGGCGGGCGGACCTCCGGGTCGGGCAGACCGCGCGAGAGCAGGGTGCGGGGGCCCGGCAGCAGGGTGGCCCGTACCGCCCCCGGCTCGGTGCCGAACCACAGCACCGCCTCCTTCACATCCCCGCCGTCGGAGATCCACTCGGCCTCGGCGTCCTCGGGCACCGCCTCGTGCGGGACACCGGGGGCGATCTTCAGCGCTGCGGCAACAGGGGCCCGGCGGGCGGCCGACACCGCCCAGGACAGGGGCGGTGAGTAGGCCTCGGGGTCGAAGATCCGGCCCCGGCCGCCGCGCCGGGCCGGGTCGACGAAGACGGCGTCGTGACCGGTTGTGTCCACCTCCGTGACATCGGCCTCCCGCACCTCGATCAGGCCGGCAAGACCCAGCGCGTCGGCGTTCGCCCGCGCCGCCGCGGCCGTCAGCGGGTCCCGGTCCACGGCCAGCACCCGGATCCCGGCGCGGGCCAGCGCGATCGCGTCCCCGCCGATGCCGCAGCACAGGTCGGCCACGGAGGTGATCCCCAGCTCCTTCATCCGGTGGGCGCGATACGCCGCCACACTCGCCCGGGTCGACTGCTCCACCCCGTTCGGCGTGAAGAACATCCGCCCCGCGTCCTCGGCCCCGAACTTCACCGCCGCCCGCTGCCGCAGCCGCGCCTGGCCCAGCGCCGCCGACACCAGCTCGGCGGGATGCTCCCGGCGCAGCCGCGTCGCCACGGCCAGCTCCCGCGCCGGGTCGGTGTCCCGCACCTCGTCGAGGAGGGCGCGGCCTTCGGGGGTGAGGAGAGGGGCGAGGTCGTTCACCGCATCATTGTCGGCCACGGAGCGGCGGGGGCGGCGGGCCGGGGCGGATGTGGGCCAGTCGGAGGACGGTGGGCCGTCGGCCGCGGTGTCGGGGCGGGTTCACAGGGGTGGGCTGCGAGGATCCGGCATCATGCGAGCAGTCGTACAAAATGACAAAAGGCGGGCAATTGGCGGCGTGCGCATCGGCCTCGTCGTGCTCGCCCTCGCTGCCATCGCGTCGGGCTGCGCGCAGGCGGACGCCGGCCAGGTCGTGCCGGCCGGCGGTCAGCAGCCCCTCGAGGCGCCCCCGGCCCGCGCGCTCGACTCCTACGCCACCAAGCTGCGCGCCGCGCACGCCGCCCGCATCGCCGCGGCGCACCGCTGGGGGCTGCGAAGGGTCCCGCTGGTGGCCCCGCCGGCCCCCGGGAAGAAGCCCAGGATCAGGACCCGCAAGGGCTTCGAGGTGGACGGCCACCGGGAGCTGGATCTTCCGCCCGTCTTCACCACGGTCCCCACCCGGGACAAGGTCGTCTTCCTCACCATCGACGACGGCGCCGAGAAGGACCCGGCGTTCCTGCGGATGATGAGCGACCTGGACGTCCCGTACACCGCCTTCCTCAGCGGCTACCTGGTGAAGGACGACGACCGCTACTTCCGGCAGATGCAGGCCAGGGGCGCGGTCCTGAACAACCACACCCTCTGGCACCGCTACATGCCGGGTCTGCCGTACCGCGCGCAGCGGCGCGAGATCTGCGGCATGCAGCGCTTCATCGAAAGGCGCTACGGCACCCGCCCCACCCTCTTCCGCCCGCCCTTCGGCAGCTACGACAGGGCGACGCTGCGCGCCGCCAAGGCCTGCGGCATCGAGTACGCCCCCCTCTGGAACGCGGAGGTCTTCGCCGACCACTGGGAGTACCGCGAGCCGGACCGGAGGCTGCGCCCGGGCGACATCGTCCTCACCCACTTCCGGGGCCGCGAGCAGTGGAAGGGCGCGATGCCCGACATGATCCGCCGCTTCCTGAACAAGGTCACGGCCGAGGGATACGCGGTGGGGCGGCTGGAGGACTACCTGTGAGGCGGCTGCCGGCCGCCGCGCTGTGTGCGGGCATGCTCCTGCTGGCCGGGTGCGCCGGGACGGCGGGGGAGCGGGCGGGGCCCGCCGACGGCCGCGCCCAGGACCCGGTGTACGAGGCGACCCGCAGGCTCCCGCCCGTCGTGGACCGGGTCCGCACCCGCGACCCGGTCGTCTTCCTGACCTACGACGACGGCGCCGAACGCGACCCCGGCTTCGCCGGCCTCGTCAGCGAACGGCGGCTCCCGGTCAGCCTGTTCCTCACGGACAGCGTCGCGGGCCCCGGATACGGCCACCTGGCCCGGCTGCGCGCGGTCGGCGCGTCCCTCCAGAACCACACCCTCGACCACCCGGCCCTGCGCGGCCTGCCCTACGCCGGCCAGCGCGCCGAGATCTGCGGCCAGCAGCACAAACTCCGCTCCCGCTTCGGCATCCGCCCCCACCTCTTCCGCCCGCCCTACGGCACGTACGACACGACGACCCTGCGCGCCGCCGCCGACTGCGGCATCAGGGCGGTCGTCCTCTGGCGGGCGTCCCTGTCCGCCGACGGCGAACTGACGTACCCCCACGGCGAGCCGGGCCTTCGTCCCGGCGACATCATCTCCGTGCCGTCGGCCCGGACGGAGTCCATGTCGCCGACTGCGCGGACCGTGCGGCTGCTGAGGGAGATCGAGGGGCAGGGGCTGCGGGTGGGGCGGCTGGAGGACTACCTCTGACACGAACTCCCCGGCCGACGCGCCGCCCGCAATTGGCACTCCGCTTGACCGAGTGCTAATCACGGTCATAGTCTCAGGTCTGGCACTCCCCACTGGAGAGTGCCAACACAGCGACGGGCAGGTCCGGCACCCGCGACGACGGATCGACCTGGTCGCCACCTCAGACAGTTAACCCCGTGAGATCTCCGAAGGGGGAGGTCGGATCGTGACGACCACCAGCTCCAAGGTTGCCATCAAGCCGCTCGAGGACCGCATTGTGGTCCAGCCGCTCGACGCCGAGCAGACCACCGCCTCTGGCCTGGTCATCCCGGACACCGCCAAGGAGAAGCCCCAGGAGGGCGTCGTCCTGGCCGTGGGCCCGGGCCGCTTCGAGGACGGTAACCGTCTTCCGCTCGACGTCTCCGTCGGCGATGTCGTGCTCTACAGCAAGTACGGCGGCACCGAGGTGAAGTACAACGGCGAGGAGTACCTCGTCCTCTCGGCCCGCGACGTGCTCGCGATCGTCGAGAAGTAATTCACCCGGCATTACCAGCATTGCAGTGAACTGCGCCCCTGGCCCCCGCGATCTTATGAAGCCGGGCGTCGGGGGCGCGGTTCGTTTCACCCACGTTTTCCGAGAGGGCTGAACCGCTCCCATGGCGAAGATCCTGAAGTTCGACGAGGACGCCCGTCGCGCCCTCGAGCGCGGCGTCAACAAGCTTGCCGACACGGTCAAGGTGACGATCGGCCCCAAGGGCCGCAACGTCGTCATCGACAAGAAGTTCGGCGCCCCCACCATCACCAACGACGGTGTGACCATCGCCCGCGAGGTCGAGGTCGAGGACCCGTACGAGAACCTCGGTGCCCAGCTGGTCAAGGAGGTGGCGACCAAGACCAACGACATCGCGGGTGACGGTACGACCACCGCGACCGTGCTCGCCCAGGCGCTCGTGCGCGAGGGCCTGAAGAACGTCGCCGCCGGTGCCTCCCCGGCCGCCCTGAAGAAGGGCATCGACGCCGCGGTCAAGGCCGTGTCCGAGGAGCTCCTCGCGACCGCCCGCCCGATCGACGAGAAGTCCGACATCGCCGCCGTCGCCGGTCTGTCCGCCCAGGACCAGCAGGTCGGCGAGCTCATCGCCGAGGCGATGGACAAGGTCGGCAAGGACGGTGTCATCACCGTCGAGGAGTCCAACACCTTCGGTCTGGAGCTGGACTTCACCGAGGGCATGGCCTTCGACAAGGGCTACCTGTCGCCGTACTTCGTGACGGACCAGGAGCGCATGGAAGCCGTCCTGGACGACCCGTACATCCTCATCACGCAGGGCAAGATCTCCGCCATCGCGGACCTGCTGCCGCTGCTGGAGAAGGTCATCCAGGCCAACGCCTCCAAGCCGCTGCTGATCATCGCCGAGGACGTCGACGGCGAGGCGCTGTCCACCCTCGTCGTGAACAAGATCCGCGGCACCTTCAACGCCGTCGCGGTGAAGGCCCCCGGCTTCGGCGACCGCCGCAAGGCGATGCTGCAGGACCTCGCGGTCCTCACCGGCGCCACGGTCGTCTCCGAGGAGGTCGGCCTCAAGCTCGACCAGGTCGGTCTGGACGTCCTCGGCTCCGCCCGCCGCATCACCGTCACCAAGGACGACACCACGGTCGTCGACGGCGCCGGCAACAAGGACGACGTGCAGGGCCGCGTCGCCCAGATCAAGGCCGAGATCGAGTCCACCGACTCCGACTGGGACCGCGAGAAGCTCCAGGAGCGCCTCGCGAAGCTGGCCGGCGGCGTGTGCGTCATCCGCGTGGGTGCCGCCACCGAGGTCGAGCTCAAGGAGCGCAAGCACCGTCTGGAGGACGCCATCTCCGCGACCCGCGCCGCGGTCGAGGAGGGCATCGTCTCCGGTGGCGGCTCCGCGCTCGTCCACGCCGTGAAGGTCCTCGAGGGCAACCTCGGCAAGACCGGCGACGAGGCCACCGGTGTCGCGGTCGTCCGCAAGGCCGCCGTCGAGCCGCTGCGCTGGATCGCCGAGAACGCCGGCCTGGAGGGCTACGTCATCACCTCCAAGGTCGCCGAGCTGGAGAAGGGCCAGGGCTTCAACGCCGCCACCGGCGAGTACGGCGACCTGGTCAAGGCCGGCGTCATCGACCCGGTCAAGGTCACCCGCTCCGCCCTGGAGAACGCCGCCTCCATCGCCTCCCTCCTCCTCACGACCGAGACCCTGGTCGTCGAGAAGAAGGAAGAGGAGGAGCCGGCCGCCGCGGGCCACGGCCACGGCCACTCCCACTGAGGCACCGACCTCGTAGCAGAAGCCCCCGTTCCGCCCAGGCGGAACGGGGGCTTCTCCCGTAGGCCCCGCGCCGGTCACAGGTCCAGCGGATCGAGCGCCCCGAGCCGCTGCATCAGCCCCAGCCGGTCGTACTCCCACCAGCCCTCGGCGATCTTCCCGTCCGGCGTGCACCGGTGGACGGTCGTCCCGGTCATGGTGACGTCCTTCCCGGTCGGCGGAATCCCGAGGAAGTCGCCCTTGTGCCTGCCGTGGAAGGTCCACCGGGTGCACACCCGGTCACCCTGGGCCATCTGGTCCTCGATGGTGAACGAGAAGTCGAACCCGCCCCGCCACACCTCCACCTCGCGCCGCACCGCGTCCAGCCCGATGACGTCCTGCACATTGGCGGGATCGTGGTCGTGGTAGTCCTCGATGAACACGTCGTTGAACGGGGGCGCCGCACCCTGCCCGGGCGCCTGCTCGAAGAACCTGCGCGCGGTGGCCGCGTACAGCTGCTCGTCCCGCACCACGTCCAGATCCGTGAACGTCGGCGTCTCGTCGCAGAGCACCACCATCTCCTGGAAGATCCGTCCGGTCTCCGGAAGCCCGGAGTTCCGCATCGCCTCCTCGTACGACGGAAACTCCACGATCTCGACGACGTGCGAGGCGTCGGCCCGGTCCTTCGCCACCACACTGTGCGACGCGGTCCGCTTCCCCTTGGTCTGCTCGACCCACCTGTCCATCAGCCGGTTCATCTCGTCGAGCCGACTGGTCCTGCATTCGATGAGCTGTACGAAGGTCATGGCCTCGCCTCCGGCCCCCCTGGGTCCGGCTGAGCTGAACAGCTCCATCATCCCAAGCTGGGCGCCCGGGTGCCTCCCGGCCGGACCGGCCGTTCCCCCCTACTGCGGCCCGTACTTCCGCCCCGTCCTGGACGAAACCGCGCCGAGCATCCCCCTGGGCACCAGCTTCGCCGCCCCCATCAGCGCCTTGTAGCGCGGGTCCGGGATCGACAGCGTCTTGCCCCGGGCCAGGTCGTGCAGTGCCGCCGCCACCAGCTTGTCCGCGTCGAGCCACATCCAGCCCGGGATGTTGTCCGTGCCCATGCCGGCCCGGTCGTGGAACTCCGTGCGCACGAAACCGGGGCAGAGCGCCATCAGCCGTACCCCGCTGCCGGCCAGGTCGCGCGCCGCGCCCTGCGTGAACTGCACGACCCAGGCCTTGGACGCGCCGTAGGTGCCCCGCGGGACGAACGCGGCGACCGACGCGACATTGACGACGCCGCCCCGGCCGCGCTCCCGCATGCCCTCGGTCGCCGCCGACGTCAGCCGCAGCACCGCCTCGCAGTGCACCTTGAGCATCCGCAGCTCATCGGCCATGGAGACGTCGAGATAGCGGCCCTTGTTGCCGAATCCGGCGTTGTTGACCAGGAGGTCGACGGGGTTCCTGCGGTCGCCCAGCCGGCCGGCCACCGCCTCGATGCCCTTGTCCTCCGCCAGGTCGGCCGTCAGCACCTCCGCCTCGATGCCGTGCCCGTCGTGCAGCTCGGTCGCCTGTTCCCTGAGCCGCTTGGTGTCGCGCGCCACCAGCACCAGGTTGTGCCCGTCGGCCGCCAGTCGCCGCGCGAACGCGGCCCCGATGCCTGCCGTCGATCCCGTAATCAGAGCCGTTGTCATGGCAGAAGGTTAGTGACCCGGACTGGGTGCGTCCGCTTCCGAACAGGACCTTCGCTGGTGAAGGGTCGGTGGAGACAGTCGCGGTGAGGCCCTGTCAGGCCCCGTTCTTCTCCACGTACTCCCGTGCCCAGCGCAGCACCTCCGGATGCAGCGCCTCGCCCGCCGCCAGCAGCCGCGGCAACAGCGTCCGCTCGGTGGTCACCGCCCGGAACTGCAGGGCCACGGTGACGTCGTGGTCCGGCCGGTGCAGGATCTCGACGGCGTCGCCCGCGCGAATCGCCCCGGGCTCGATCACCCGCAGATAGGCCCCCGGCGCGCCCCGCTGCGTGAACCGCTTCACCCAGCTCTTCTCCTCCAGGTGGCCCTGGAACGTGCGGCACGGGATCCGCCCGGAGGTGATCTCCAGCACCACATCGGGCCCGATGCGCCAGCGCTCGCCGATCCGCGCGCCGGACACGTCGAGACCCTGGGTCGTGAGGTTCTCGCCGAACGCCCCGTCGGCCAGCGTCCGGCCCAGCTCACGCTCCCACTCGTCCAGGTCCTCGCGCGCCATCGCGTACACCGCCTGGTCGTCGCCGCCGTGGTGCTCCAGCTTGCACACCGCGTCCCCGGCCAGCCCGCTCCCGCCGATGCCCTTGGGGCCGGGCGCCGACACCCGCACGGACCCGTCCGCCGGCCGCTTGTCGATCCCGGTCACGCCCTCCGGGTTGTCCGTGTACGGCACAGCCTTGGCACGGCCCAGATTCACAGACAGAAGCTTCATGCACCGCACGGTAAGGGATCGGGCCCCAAAGCGTCGACGCATTATTCGCATCGGCATCAAAGGGTCGCTTATTCTCGAAGGGTGATCGAAGCTCGTCATCTCCGCGTACTGCGCGCCGTCGCCGCCACCGGTTCCTTCTCCGCCGCGGGACGTGAACTGGGCTGCACCCAGCCCGCCGTCAGCCAGCAGATGAAGGCCCTGGAAACCTCCGTCGGCACCCCCCTTCTCATTCGCACCGGGCGCGAGATGCGCCTGACCCAGGCCGGTGAGGCGCTGGTGCGGCACGCCGCCGGGATCCTCGCCGGGCTCACGGCCGCGGAGGAGGAGGTCGCCGCCATCGCCGGGCTGCGCGCGGGCCGGGTCCGGCTCGTCTCTTTCCCCAGCGGCAGCTCCACGCTCGTACCGACGGCCCTCGCCGCGCTGCGCGCGGCACACCCCGGTACCCGCGTCTCCCTGGAGGAGGCCGAGCCGCCCGCATCGGTCGGCCTGCTGCGCGAGGGCGACTGCGACGTGGCGCTCGCCTTCCGCTACGAGGGCGCGGCGGGCGCCGAGGAGTGGGACGACCTCGTCGTACGGCCGCTGCTGTCGGACCGGCTCGTCGCTCTCGTGCCGGAGCGGCACCGGCTCGCGGGCGCGCGGTCCGTCGCCATCGGCGAGCTCGCGCAGGAGCCGTGGATCGCGGGCTGCCCGCGTTGTCGCGGCCAGTTGGTCGAGGTGTGCGCGGCGGCCGGCTTCACGCCTCGCATCGACTTCGCCACCGACGACTATCCGGCAGTGGTCGGGCTGGTCGGCGCCGGACTGGGCGTGGCCGTTCTGCCCCAGCTGGCAGTCGAGTCGGTACGGCCCCGGGGTGTACGCACCGTGACGCTGGAACCGGCGGTGCGGCGGGAGATCGTCGCGCTCACCCTGCCCGACCTCGCACAGGTCCCGGCGGTGTCGGCGACGCTCGACCAGCTGGCGCGGGCGGCCGTCCGCTAGCGACAACCACTGGCGACAGCCAAGGGCACGCGTGCGCGTGCCGTTCGCAGAAACGTTATTTCAATGGTGCGAGGCGGTGTGCCCGCCCGGTGCCGACGCCGACACCAGCCGGTTGCGCGCCCGCCCCATGAGCTCTTCGCGCTCGTCCTCGGTCAGCCCGCCCCACACGCCGTACGGCTCACGCACCGCCAGCGCGTGAGCGGCGCACTCGGCGCGTACCGGGCACCTCATGCAGACCTCTTTGGCCGAGTTCTCGCGAGCACTCCGAGCCGCACCGCGCTCGCCCTCCGGATGGAAGAAGAGCGAGCTGTCCACCCCGCGACAGGCGGCCAGCAGCTGCCAGTCCCACAGGTCCGCGTTCGGTCCGGGAAGGCGGGAGAAATCTGCCATTACGTGACCCCTTGTTGCCGTTTTGGGCGGATCCGGTGTCTACGACCGTACAACTACGATCTAAGGAGATGAAAATATGACTCATTGCGAATCTAGCTCCAGACACTGGCAAAGCGGAAGAAATGGGTCTGAATGGGGCATAGGTTGTGATGAAAGTTGGTGGGTCTGCTGCGCATGTCTGCGCCGTGTCCGACCCCTCACGTAGAGTGCCGAAGATGACAGCCGACCCCGTAACTCTTTCGAGTGACCGTCGTTGAGAGTGCGAGGCGGTTGAAGGAACAAGCGCTCGGACGGGCGTCCGAGTCGGTCGACCGCACAGGTGACGATTTCGTACCAGCCTGGAGGCTCAAGGTGACGTGCATCAGCTGCGGAGGGCGGTCATGACTTCCGTCCTCGTCTGCGACGACTCCCCGCTTGCCCGAGAGGCGCTCCGTCGCGCGGTCGCGACCGTGCCCGGCGTAGAGCGCGTCACGACGGCGGCCAACGGCGAGGAAGTCCTCCGCCGCTGGGGGGCCGACCGCTCGGACCTGATTCTGATGGACGTGCGCATGCCCGGTCTGGGCGGCGTCGAGACGGTCCGGCGGCTGCTGTCCGCCGACCCCGGTGCGCGCATCATCATGCTCACCGTCGCCGAGGATCTGGACGGCGTGGCGCTCGCGGTCGCCGCCGGTGCCCGCGGTTATCTGCACAAGGACGCCTCCCGCGCCGAGCTGCGCGCGACGGTGACGCAGGCCCTGGCCGACCCGACCTGGCGGCTCGCCCCGCGCCGGCTGCGCTCGGCCGAAATGGGCGCCGCGCCCACGCTCACGGCGCGTGAGATCCAGGTCCTCGAAGGCATGAGCCACGGCCGCTCGAACGCGGAGATCGGCCGCGAGCTGTTCCTCTCCGAGGACACCGTCAAGACGCACGCCCGGCGCCTGTTCAAGAAGCTCGGCGCCTCGGACCGGGCCCACGCCGTGGCGCTCGGCTTCCGGTGGGGCCTGGTGCGCTAGGGCCTGTCGTTTGGATCGGCTCGCAGGGAACTGACGGCATCGTGTCGGCTCCGGCGCGAGGCGTCCGGCGCGGGCCGGTGAGCGGGGGCATGCGGATGCCCCCGCGCGAGCCGTACGCACGCGTGCGACAGCATGCGGCCGACGACAACGCCGGTGCGGGGCACCGCTTCCCCGGACGGAGTCGAGAGCTCGGCAGGGTGCCTGCGAGGCCGCCCCTCCCCCGGACGATCCGAACGGCAGGTCCTGAGCGCTGCCGCGCATGTGGCGGTGGTCGCAGTGGGGGCACGAAGTGCCAGGTGGGCGGGGTCGGACCAGGGGTCCGCCGGGTGCCCGCTGCTTGTTTCGCCGCGGATGCCGCATCCTTGAGGGTGTGGAGTTCCTCGGGGACGAGTCGGTCGAGCGGAAGGGGAGGGCGCAGGGGATGAGTGCCGGCGCACCTGCTCATAACGCTTCGGTGCACAACAACGGGCGCGGTGCCGCGGACCCGACGGCCGCAAGGCACCATGGACCGATGCGCGACGACGAGGCGGTCAATGCCCAAGGGGCGATCGGCGCGCTCGTCCACCGCGCCGTCGACGGGGACGAGCAGGCCACGCACGATCTGCTCGCCCATGTCCACCCCTTGGCGCTGCGCTACTGCCGCACCCGTCTGTCCCGCCTCCCGGGCGACGCCCGGCACTTCGTGGAGGACCTCGCCCAGGAGGTGTGCGTGGCGGTGCTCCTCGCGCTGCCCCGCTACCGGGACACCGGGCGCCCCTTCGAGGCGTTCGTCTTCGCCATCGCCGCCCACAAGGTCGCCGACCTGCAGCGTGCGGCGATGCGCCACCCCGGCTCGACGGCCATCCCCTCCGACGAGATGCCCGAGCGCCCCGACGACTCCCTGGGACCGGAGGAGCGCGCACTGCTGAGCAGTGACGCGGAATGGGCCAAGAAGCTCCTGGCCAACCTGCCCGAGAACCAGCGGGAGCTGTTGCTGCTGCGTATCGCGGTCGGGCTCACGGCCGAGGAGACGGGCCAGATGTTGGGAATGTCACCCGGCGCGGTCCGGGTGGCGCAGCACCGGGCGCTGAGCCGGCTGCGGGCGCTCGCCGAGCAGTAGCCCCTTCAGCGGCCCTTGGCTGAACAGGTGGTGCGCGCCTTCCGTACGAACATACGAAGCCCGGAGCCGACCGGAACCGTGGAATGAGACAGCCGCGCTTCCCGTTAGCATGGACATCCGCACCGATCAAGGCCATTTGGGGAAGGTGTCATGACTGCAAACGTCGACGGAGTGCCCGGAAAATTCGCGACACTCGGGCTGACCTACGACGACGTGCTGCTGCTGCCGGGCGCATCCGAGGTGCTGCCGGGCGCGGTCGACACCTCGTCCCGCATCTCCCGCAACGTCCGGGTCAACATCCCGCTGCTCTCGGCGGCGATGGACAAGGTGACCGAGTCCCGCCTGGCGATCGCGATGGCCCGCCTCGGCGGCGTCGGCGTGCTGCACCGCAACCTGTCGGTCGAGGACCAGGTCAACCAGGTCGACCTGGTCAAGCGGTCCGAGTCCGGCATGGTCACCGACCCCATCACGGTGCACCCGGACGCGACGCTCGCAGAGGCGGACGCCCTGTGCGCCAAGTTCCGCATCAGCGGCGTCCCCGTCACCGACCCGGCCGGCAAGCTGCTCGGCATCGTCACCAACCGCGACATGGCCTTCGAGACCGACCGCAGCCGTCAGGTGCGTGACGTCATGACACCGATGCCCCTGGTCACCGGCAAGGTCGGCATCTCCGGTGTCGACGCCATGGAGCTGCTGCGCCGCCACAAGATCGAGAAGCTGCCGCTCGTCGACGACCGGGGCATCCTCAAGGGCCTGATCACGGTCAAGGACTTCGTCAAGGCCGAGAAGTACCCGAACGCCGCCAAGGACGCCGAGGGCCGGCTGCTGGTCGGTGCCGCGGTGGGCGCCAGCCCCGAGGCCCTGGAGCGCGCCCAGGCGCTCGCCGAGGCCGGGGTGGACTTCCTGGTCGTCGACACCTCGCACGGCCACAACAGCAACGCCCTCAGCTGGATGTCGAAGATCAAGTCGAGCGTGTCCGTCGACGTGATCGGCGGCAACGTCGCCACGCGTGACGGTGCGCAGGCCCTGATCGACGCCGGTGTCGACGGCATCAAGGTGGGTGTGGGCCCCGGCTCGATCTGCACCACGCGTGTGGTCGCCGGCATCGGCGTCCCGCAGGTCACCGCAATCTACGAGGCCTCCCTCGCCGCTCGCCCCGCGGGCATCCCGCTGATCGGCGACGGCGGTCTGCAGTACTCCGGCGACATCGGCAAGGCGCTCGCCGCCGGTGCCGACACGGTCATGCTGGGCAGCCTGCTCGCGGGCTGCGAGGAGTCGCCCGGCGAGCTGCTCTTCATCAACGGCAAGCAGTTCAAGTCGTACCGCGGCATGGGCTCGCTCGGCGCCATGCAGTCCCGCGGCCAGGGGAAGTCGTTCTCGAAGGACCGCTACTTCCAGGCCGAGGTGGCCTCCGACGACAAGCTCGTGCCCGAGGGCGTCGAGGGCCAGGTGCCCTACCGCGGCCCTCTGGCCAACGTGCTGCACCAGCTCGTCGGCGGTCTGCGCCAGACCATGGGCTACGTGGGTGCGGCCACCATCGAGGAGATGGAGTCCAAGGGCCGCTTCGTCCGCATCACCTCGGCGGGGCTCAAGGAGAGCCACCCGCACGACATCCAGATGACGGTCGAGGCGCCGAACTACAGCCGTCAGTAGGCATCAGGCCTGATGGGGCGGCCCTGGAAGCATCCGGGGCCGCCCTCGTCATGCCCGTCGGCGATACTGGAAGACGCTGCAACGCATCAGGGAAAGGCCACAGACGTGACTGAGATCGAGATCGGGCGCGGCAAGCGCGGCCGCCGGGCGTACGCCTTCGACGACATCGCCGTCGTCCCCAGCCGCCGTACGCGGGACCCGAAGGAGGTCTCGATCGCCTGGCAGATCGACGCCTACCGCTTCGAGCTGCCGTTCCTGGCCGCCCCCATGGACTCGGTCGTCTCCCCGGCCACCGCCATCCGCATCGGCGAGCTCGGCGGCCTCGGCGTGCTGAACCTCGAGGGCCTGTGGACGCGCCACGAGGACCCGCAGCCGCTGCTCGACGAGATCGCCGAGCTGCCCGCCGAGGCGGCGACCCGGCGGCTCCAGGAGATCTACGCCGCGCCGATCAAGGAGGAGCTGATCGGCGCCCGCATCAAGGAGGTGCGCGACTCGGGCGTGGTCACGGCCGCCGCGCTCTCCCCGCAGCGCACGGCCCAGTTCTCCAAGGCCGTCGTCGACGCGGGCGTGGACATCTTCGTCATCCGCGGTACGACGGTCTCGGCCGAGCACGTCTCCGGGGCGTCCGAGCCGCTGAACCTGAAGCAGTTCATCTACGAGCTGGACGTCCCGGTGATCGTCGGCGGCTGCGCCACGTACACCGCGGCCCTGCACCTGATGCGCACCGGCGCGGCCGGTGTGCTGGTCGGCTTCGGCGGCGGCGCCGCGCACACCACGCGCAACGTGCTCGGCATCCAGGTCCCCATGGCGACGGCGGTCGCCGACGTCGCCGCCGCGCGCCGTGACTACATGGACGAGTCCGGCGGCCGGTACGTGCACGTGATCGCGGACGGCGGTGTCGGCTGGTCCGGCGACCTGGCCAAGGCGATCGCCTGCGGTGCCGACGCGGTCATGATGGGCTCCCCGCTCGCGCGCGCGACCGACGGTCCGGGCAAGGGCCACCACTGGGGCATGGAGGCCGTGAACGAGGAGCTGCCGCGCGGCAAGAAGGTCGACCTCGGCACGGTCGGGACCATCGAGGAGATCCTCACCGGCCCGTCCCACACCCCTGACGGCTCGATGAACCTCTTCGGCGCCCTGCGCCGCGCCATGGCCACCACCGGCTACAGCGAGCTGAAGGAGTTCCAGCGCGTCGAGGTGACGGTGGCGGACTCGCAGCACCGGCGGTAGGCCTCGGGCACGACGTCACAGACGGTGGGCGGCACCCGCGGGTGCCGCCCCTCGTGTGTCCAGGAGCAGCTGCGCCTTCACCGACAGACCCTGGAGGTCGTACGTGCGGTGCTGCTGGAGCAGGATGGTCAGATCCGCGTCGGCGGCCGCTTCGTAGAGGGAGTCCGCCCGGGGGACGGGGCGGTCGAGCACGCTCCAGGCGGGGACGTACGGGTCGTGGTAGCTGACCGACGCGCCCAGATCCATCAGACGCAGGGCGATCTCCTGGGCGGGGGTGCCCTGCAGGTCGGCGAGGTCGGGCTTGTAGGTGACGCCCAGGAGCAGCACGCGTGCGCCGCGCGCCGACTTGCCGTGCTCGTTGAGGAGCTGGGCGCCGCGCTGGACGACGTAGCGGGGCATCCGGCTGTTGACCTGCTGGGCCAGTTCCACCATGCGCAGGCTGCGGCCGCCGTGGGCGGTCAGGTCCTGCGGGAGGGTGTGGCCGCCGACGCCCGGGCCGGGGCGGAAGGCCTGGAAGCCGAACGGCTTGGTCTCCGCGCAGCGGATCACGTCCCACAGGTCGACGCCCAGGTCATGGCAGAGCGCGGCCATCTCGTTGACGAGGGCGATGTTGACGTGCCGGTAGTTGGTCTCCAGCAACTGCACGGTTTCCGCTTCGCGCAGTCCACGCGCGCGTACCACCTTGTCCGTGAGCCGTCCGTAGAAGGCGGCGGCCGACTCGGTGCAGGCCGGGGTGAGGCCGCCGATGACCTTCGGGGTGCCGGCGGGGGTGAAGTCGCGGTTGCCGGGGTCGACGCGGCTGGGGGAGTGGGCGAGGTGGAAGTCGCGGCCCGCCCGCAGCCCGGAGCCCTCTTCGAGGAGCGGGCGCAGGAATTCCTCTGTCGCCCCGGGGTACACAGGGGACTCCAGGATCACCGTGGTGTGCGGGCGCAGGTGGGCGGCCAGGGTGCGGGCGGCGGTCTCCACCTGGCTCAGGTCGAGCCGGCCGTCCGTGCCCGGCGGGGTCGGTGCGCAGATGACCGCGGTGCGCACCCTGCCGAGTTCGGCGGCGTTCGTGGTCGGCCGGAAGCCCCCCGAGAGCATCCGGCGCAGTTCGGCGGGGCTGAGGGAACCGGCCTCGGGGCCGGTCCGGTAGCCGATGGTGGCGACGCCGGCGGCGACGGCGGCCTGAGCCAGGGGCAGGCCGTAAGGGCCGAGTCCGATGACGGCGAGATCTGCGGGCACGGCGTGGCCGTCCTTCCCAGTAGCCGAAGTGGGACAGGTGCGCAAGCCCTGTGGACAGGACGGGCGAGCGCAATGTCAGACTAGGAGTAAATATGACCGTTATGTGGGATTGCCTGGCCGAGTTTCCGTGAGTGTTCCGTGCGGGTTGTCCACAGGCTGAGGGCCCGTGGTGGCTGAAGTCGGGCAACCCGGTCAGAATTTGGGCATGGGGGATACGGACGGGGCCTCACCCGACGGGTGCGGCCGGCGCGACCGATGAGCGGGAGGCAGCGTGAGGACAGCGACACTCGGGCCGGCGCAGCGCGACGAGTCACTGGCATCCATGGCCGAGCGAGAGCTGGACGTGCTGGTCGTGGGTGCGGGCGTGGTCGGTGCGGGCACCGCCCTCGACGCCGTGACCCGGGGCCTTGCCACAGGCCTGGTCGAGGCGCGCGACTGGGCCTCGGGCACCTCCAGCCGGTCCAGCAAACTGATCCACGGCGGCCTGCGCTATCTGGAGATGCTCGACTTCGCCCTCGTCCGGGAGGCACTGAAGGAGCGCGGTCTGCTGCTGGAGCGGCTCGCCCCGCATCTGGTGAAGCCCGTGCCGTTCCTGTACCCGCTGCAGCACAAGGGCTGGGAGCGCCTGTACGCCGGGTCGGGCGTCGCGATGTACGACGCCATGTCCATGGCACGCGGCCATGGCCGGGGCCTGCCGGTGCACCGCCACCTGACCCGCTCACACGCCCTGCGTGTGGCGCCCTGCCTGAAGAAGGACGCGCTGGTCGGGGCGCTCCAGTACTACGACGCCCAGATGGACGACGCCCGCTACGTGACCAACCTGGTGCGCACGGCGGTGGCGTACGGCGCCAAGGCCGCCAATCGCGCGCGGGTGACGGGCTTCCTGCGCGAGGGCGAGCGGGTCGTCGGCGCGAGGGTGCAGGACGTCGAGGGTGGCGGGGAGTACGAGATCCGCGCCAAGCAGGTCGTCAACGCGACCGGCGTGTGGACGGACGACACCCAGGCGATGGTCGGCGAGCGCGGCCAGTTCCACGTCCGGGCGTCCAAGGGCATCCACCTGGTCGTGCCGCGCGACCGGATCCACTCCACGACCGGGCTGATCCTGCGCACGGAGAAGTCCGTGCTGTTCGTCATCCCCTGGGGCCGGCACTGGATCGTCGGGACCACGGACACCGACTGGGACCTCGACAAGGCCCACCCGGCCGCGTCCAGCGCGGACATCGACTACCTGCTGGAACACGTGAACTCGGTGCTCTCGGTGCCGCTCACGAGGGACGACGTCCAGGGCGTGTACGCGGGGCTGCGGCCCCTGCTCGCGGGCGAGTCGGACGCCACCAGCAAGCTGTCGCGCGAGCACACCGTGGCGCACCCGGTGCCCGGGCTCGTCGTCGTGGCGGGCGGCAAGTACACGACGTACCGGGTCATGGCCAAGGACGCCGTGGACGCGGCGGTGCACGGACTCGACATGCGCGTCGCCGAGTGCGTCACCGAGGACGTGCCGCTGGTGGGCGCCGAGGGCTACCGGGCGCTGTGGAACGCGCGGGCGCGGATCGCCGCCCGCACCGGACTCCATGTGGTGCGGGTGGAGCACCTGCTGAACCGGTACGGGACGATGACCGAGGAGCTCCTGGAGCTGATCGCCGAGGATCCGTCGCTGGGTGAGCCCCTGTCGGCGGCCGACGACTATCTGCGCGCCGAGATCGTGTACGGGGCCTCGCACGAGGGGGCGCGGCATCTGGACGACGTGCTGACCCGGCGGACGCGCATCTCGATCGAGACCTTCGACCGGGGCAGCCGCAGCGCACGCGACGCCGCCGGGCTGATGGCGCCCGTGCTCGGCTGGGACAAGGACCAGATCGAGCGCGAGGTCGAGCACTACCAGAAGCGGGTGGAGGCCGAGCGGGAGTCGCAGCGGCAGCCCGATGACCTCACGGCGGACGCGGCGCGGTTGGGGGCGCCGGACATCGTGCCCCGGTAAGGACATCGAGCCCCCCGTACACACCTTCACTCGAACGAGTGTCGCGAACGGGATATCCGTTCGGGGTCTGGTCGTTCTACGAGGTGCGGGGGCAGAACTCGGCCGCGAGCACCGCGGGTTCGAGGTCGGGATCGGCGATCGCGTTCGTGTTCACGCGGACGGTGAGGACACGCCGGCCGTCGACGGTGGCCGCGGTGCGCACATAGCTGCCGGATATGTGCCCGTTGTGCCCCCACAACGTGGTGCCGCACGGAAGTTTCTCGGGGAACAGACCCATGCCGTACGCGCCGTGTGCGGCACGGGTGTCGAGCATCTCGCGCAGCCGGCGCGGGGGCAGCAGCCTGCCGTCGAGCAGGGCCGCGTAGAAGCGGTCCAGATCGGCGAGCGTGGTCACCAGCTCGCCCGCGGCGCCGGCCACCCGCGGGTCGAGATCGGTGACATCGGTTCCGTCGGCGGCGTAGGCGCGGCCGTGCGGAGAGGGCAGCGAGGAGCGGGAGCCGGGGAAGGAGGTACCCGTCAGACGCAGGGGAGTGATGATGCGGCGCTCGGCCTCCGTGGCGTACGAGTCGCCGGTGATCTGCTGGATGACCAGGCCGAGCAGCACGTAGTTGGTGTTCGAGTAGGAGAAGCGGCCGCGCGCGGCCGGAGGGTGGGTGAGTGCGATGCGTACGGCCTGACGGGGCGTGACGGGTGCCGTTCCGCCGGTGGCCGCGGTGAAGTCGTACAGACCGCTGGTGTGGGTGAGCAGGGAGCGCAGGGTCAGCGCGCGGCCGTCGTTGCCCGCTCCCCGCACCAGGCCGGGCAGGTGCCGCTCCACCGTGTCGGACAGCGACAGCCGGTGCTCGGCGGCCAGTTGCAGCACGACCGTCGCGATGAACGTCTTCGTGATGCTGCCGGCGCGGAAATGGTCCGACCGGGTGATTCCCGGACCGGCATGGGCATAGCGGGTGGTGCGTCCCTCCCGGGCCAGCAGGGCCGCGGCGGGAGCTTTGCCCCGGGTCACGAGCAGCGGCAGCACCGCGTCCGTGGGCGGGGCCGAAAGGGCCGAGGAGTCGGCCGGCGGCAGGCCGAGGAGGGCGACGGACACCGGCAGGGCCAGCAAGGTCCGAAACGGCGGCATGCGGGCTCCTCCCACGTCAGGGCCCATCATGCAAGGCGGAGCGGGGCGCGGCACACCCGGGTTCCGGGTGGCCGGGCCCGGTCCCCCGTGCCCAGGGGCCCCCTGGGCACGGGGCACTTGTCGGGTGAGAGACAATGGAGGCTCTGTCAGGGCGGGTTGTATGAGGGGACGCATGTCGGAGGCGGAGCGGGCGGCGGGCACATCTCGTCAGGACACTCGTCAGGACAACAGGGAGCGTCTCCTGGCGGGGCGCTACCGGCTGGGCGAGGTGCTCGGCCGCGGGGGCATGGGCACCGTGTGGCGTGCCCAGGACGAGACGCTGGGGCGGACGGTCGCCGTCAAGGAGCTGCGGTTCCCGACGAACATCGACCAGGAGGAGAAGCGGCGGCTGATCACGCGGACGCTGCGCGAGGCCAAGGCGATCGCGCGGATCCGCAACAACAGCGCCGTGACCGTCTTCGACGTGGTCCAGGAGGACGACCGGCCCTGGATCGTGATGGAGCTCGTCGAGGGCAAGTCGCTCGCCGAGGTCATCCGGGAGGACGGCCTCCTCGAGCCGAAGCGGGCCGCGGAGGTCGGACTCGCCGTCCTCGACGTGCTGCGGTCCGCGCACCGCGAGGGCATCCTGCACCGCGACGTGAAGCCGTCGAACGTGCTGATCTCCGAGGATGGCCGGGTCGTGCTCACCGACTTCGGTATCGCCCAGGTCGAGGGCGACCCGTCCATCACCTCGACCGGCATGCTCGTCGGCGCGCCCTCCTACATCTCCCCGGAGCGGGCGCGCGGGCACAAGCCGGGCCCGGCCGCCGACCTGTGGTCGCTCGGCGGGCTGCTGTACGCGTCGGTGGAGGGGGCGCCGCCGTACGACAAGGGGTCGGCCATAGCGACCCTCACCGCGGTGATGACCGAGCCGCTGGAGGAGCCGAAGAACGCGGGCCCGCTGAAGGACGTCATCCACGGGCTGCTCACCAAGGACCCCGCCAAGCGGCTCGACGACGCGGGCGCCCGGAAGATGCTGAACTCGGTCATCCACGCGCCGGAGACGGCCGAGCCGGAGCCGATGGACGCGACGAAGGTCGTGCCGCTGCCGGCACAGCCGGACAAGCGTTCGGGCAAGGGAAGTTCGGCGGGTGCCGGGAGCAAGCGGGGCGAGGAGGCCGGGGAGCGGCTGCGCGGGGCGTTGCGCTCCGTGCGCAAGGCCGCGGCCGGACCGGCCGGGGCGTCGGCCGCGACCCGTACCAAGACCGAGGACGCCGAGGCCGCTTCCGGGCCGAAGGACGAGGCGGCCGCCGGGGGCGCCAGTGCGTCCGCGTCGCAGTCGGATTCGAAGCCGGCCTCGGGGGCGGCTGCACAGTCCGGTGAGCGGGGCGCGAAGGACGCGAAGACGACGTCCGGGGGACGGAGTTCGGGGTGGCCCGTGGTGCCGCCGCCGGACCTGCCGCCCCGGCCCGTGCCCCGGGCGCCGCTCACCGACGTGGTGCCGCGACGGACACTGTTGATCATCGGGGTCGTCGTGGTGCTCGCCGTGATCGCCACCGTGCTCACCATCGCGTTCAGCGGGGACGGCAAGGGCTCGAACGGGGCCTCGGGCGAGAGCGGCGGCAAGACCGTCGCCACCGCGTCGGGCACCGCCGACACCAAGGGCGACGAGAAGGGCGGCACGCGACCCGACAACACCGCGACGCAGCCCGCGCCGTCGGGGCCCGCCTCGAACACCGAGCCGAGCGGCGCGGCGAGCGGATCGGCCGGCGACGGAAAGGGCGGGGCCGCCGGAAAGGGCACCGCGGCGGCGTCGACTCACCAGGGGAACCAGGGGTACTCGATCGGCCTGCCGAAGGGGTGGAAGTTCCAGTCCACGGGCTCCGCCGGCGACCGGTTCACCGGGCCCTCCGGGCAGAAGCTGCTCATCGCCTGGACGTCCACGCCCAAGGGCGACCCGGTGGCGGACTGGAAGAGCCAGGAAAGCTACATGCAGCGCGCGGAGTACAAGAGGATTCGCATAAAGAAGGTGGACTACCGCGGCTGGAACACGGCCGACTGGGAGTTCACCTACCGGGAGAGCGGGACGAAGTACCGGACCATCGACCGCGGGTTCGTCGTCGACGACTCCCAGGGCTACGCGCTGATGTACACGGCGAAGGCGGCCGACTGGGACGGTAAGTCGCGCAAGGACACGTGGGCGACGCTGACCAAGACCTTCGAACCCAAGTCCTGAGCATGAGCGTCCCCGGGTTTGGGGAGGCAGATCTGGGCATCCCCCCATTGCGGGTTGCCTGCGGCACGTATCGTAAATATTTGCGGTCCGTGCGCAGCCGGAACGGACCGTGGGGCGAGCGGATGTGACCGATCGGGCTGACGGGGGAGGCAACGTGGACGACTACGCGGGCCGGGTACTCGCCGACCGCTACCGCCTCCCGCTGCCGCCGTCCGACGAGTACGAACTCACCGAGACCCGGGCCTTCGACACCTACAGCGGGCAGGAAGTCCTGGTCAGGCAGGTGCCGTTGCCGGAGGTGGTCGAGGCTGAGGTCCTCGACGCGGAGGGACTGCCCGACGGCTTCACCGCGCGTGACGGCGGTGCGCGGCGGCCCGGCGCGCGTCCGGGCCCCCGGCGGCCCGCGGACCCGGTGGTACGGCGCGCGGTCGACGCCGCGCAGGCCGCCGCGGCCATTCCCGACCATCCGCGGCTCGACCAGGTCTTCGACGTGTTCGCCGAGGGCGGTTCGCTGTGGATCGTCAGCGAGCTGGTGGCCGCGCGTCCGCTGGCGGCGCTGCTCGCCGAAAAGCCGCTGACGCCGTACCGGGCCGCCGAGGTCGCTTCCGACGTCCTCATGGCGCTGCGGGTGCTGCACGCCCACGGCTGGGTGCACCGGAACGTCACCGCGCGGACGGTGCTCGTCTGCGACGACGGCCGGGTGATGCTGACCGGTCTCGCGGTGGGCGCGGCGGAGGAAGCGCTGTGCGGGTACGACCCGGTTCCGGCCTCCGAAGAGCTTGGGCAGGGGCCGGGCCACGAGGGCGGCGCTGGTCCCGTCGGAGGTCCGGGCGGCGGCGCCCCGGCCGGCCTCGGTGGCGCGGCCGATCCCGAAGCCGCGCGGCGAGCCGCCATAGAGGCGCGGGAGGCCAGGGGACTGCCCGCGGCCGGGGGTGACACGGCGGGCAGGGGCCCGGCCGTGCCGGCCCGCAGGGGTATGGACGACAGCGGTGACCCACGGGTCGCGCGAGCCGGGGCGATCGCGGCCTACCGGGCGGGTGCCCGGGCCGCCGCTCGTGTCCAGGAGGCACAGGAGGGCGGGCGGGCCGCACTGCCCGGTGCCCGGTCCGCCCCGGACACCGGCCCCGCGTCCCACAGCCACGGCTCTGCGCAGTCGCCGTACATCCCCGGTCAGGGCACGGCACCCGGTGCGGCCCCGCCGGGCCGGACAGCCGACCCCTACGGCGTGGGCGGCGCCCCCCGGACGACCGCCTGGCACGGTGCCACGCCCCGGGGCGGAACCGGCAGCGTGCCCCTGCCACAAGGGCAGGAGCAGGCAGCTCTCCCGTCGGCCTCGGACCCCTCCGCCCAGGGCTCGCCCGCCCGGTGGGACGAACTGGTCGCCGACACCCCCGCACCCCGGCGCGGCCCGGCCACGGCCCTGGCCGCCGAGCGGGCGCGGCAGGCGCGGATGGCCGTGGTGGGTCCGGTGACCGAGCGCTGGGCGCCCGAGCAGGCCGGACCCGTGCACGAGAACTGGCAGTTGGCCGCCCCGATCGGTTCCGCGACCGACCTGTGGGCACTCGGCGCGCTGCTCTTCAGGGCCGTACAGGGGCATGCGCCCTACCCGGAGGAGTCGACGGCCGAGCTGGTGCAGATGGTGTGCGCCGAACCGCCCGCGTACGCCGAGGAGTGCGGGCCACTGCGGCCGGTCGTGGAGTCGCTGCTGCGTCAGGACCCCACCGAGCGCCTCGACTTCGAGGAACTGCGCGGCTGGCTGCGCTCGCTCGTACGCTCGGCGCCCGAGCCGGAGGCCGGGGTGCACGTCGTCGCGGCGCCGCCCGCCGACGCGAGCCGGCTGCCCGTCGTACGCCGCCGGGGCGAGCTCGTGCGCAGGCGCAAGGCCGGGCTGCCCGCCCACCACGGGCGGCACAAGCGGGCCAAGCGCGAGTCCCGGTCGCCGAGCCGCCTCGGCCGCACCCTGCTCCTGCTGGTTCTGCTCCTGATGGCCGCCGCGATCGCCTACGCCATGCTCTTCATGCCCAAGTCGAAGACCGACGGCGCAGAAGGCACGGACGGCACGGACCGCACCGGTTCCGCCGGTGAGGTCAGCCAGGTGCCCGAGCCGGACGCCAGCAGCGAGCCCCGGCCCGACCAGACGTCGCCCGAGCCGGAGAAGAGCCCGTCGACGTCGGCGGGTTCCGCGGAGACACAGACCGCCGGCCCCGATGTCGGCGACGGCTTCACCCTGCGCAAGGACTCGGCAGGGTTCCAGGTCGCCGTCGCCAAGGGCTGGGACCGCACCCCGCGGAACGGCAGCGGCCAGGTCGTCTACGCGAAGGGCGACTTCGAGCTCATCGTCGTACCGGGCCGGGACAGCGCCACGGAGTTCGGCAGCGATCCGATGGCCTATCAGCGGGAGAGGGAGCGTGAGTTGCAGCCGTACCGCGACTCCAGCTGGGCCACCTCCACCGGGCTGAAGACGATCGAGGTGGGCGGGCGGACCATGGCCGAGGGGCAGTTCACCTGGACCGGCGGCGACGGGGGCGAGCTGTATGTGCGCAACCTCGCGATGCTGGTCGACGGGCGGTACCACGTGGTCCAGGTGCGCGGGCCGGAGGCCGAGCGGGACGAGGTGACGCGGTTGTACGAGCAGGCGGCGGCGACCTACAAGGTGACGGGCTGAGCGCCCGGCGCGCCGCCTGTACGGGGTAGTTCAACCTCTGGTTGCCTCGCGTCCCGACAGGCGACAACCGTCACAGTGCGGTCACCGTGGTACCCCGCTTGTTCCCTGAGGAAGGGCGGGTCCTTACGCTGACCCTGTCAAGACCATTGCGGGGCAACGTGAATCAGATGCAGGGCCAGCTCGTCGCGGGCCGCTACCGGCTCGCCGACTCCATCGGCAGCGGCGGCATGGGCCGGGTGTGGCGCGCCCATGACGAGGTGCTGCACCGGTCCGTCGCCATCAAGGAGTTGACGGCAGCCCTCTACGTCTCCGAGAGCGAGCAGGCCATCCTCCTCGCGCGCACCCGGGCGGAGGCGCGGGCCGCCGCCCGGATCAACCACTCGGCGGTCGTCACGGTGCACGACGTGCTGGAGCACGACGGCCGTCCGTGGATCGTGATGGAGCTGGTCGAGGGCCGCTCGCTGGCCGACGCGGTCAAGGAGGAGGGACGCGTCGAGCCGCGCGAGGCGGCACGCGTCGGCCTCTGGGTGCTGCGGGCCCTGCGCGCCGCGCACACCGCCGGTGTCCTGCACCGCGACGTCAAGCCGGGCAACGTCCTCCTCGGCCGCGACGGACGCGTCCTGCTCACCGACTTCGGCATCGCCCAGATCGAGGGCGACACGACCATCACACGGACCGGAGAGGTCGTCGGCTCCGTCGACTACCTGGCGCCCGAGCGGGTGCGCGGCCACGACCCGGGTCCGTCCTCCGACCTGTGGGCGCTCGCCGCGACGCTCTACACGGCGGTGGAGGGCCGGTCGCCGTTCCGCCGCACCACCCCGCTGACCACCATGCAGGCGGTGGTCGAGGAAGGGGCCGCCCAGCTGCAGCACGCCGGTCCGCTCGCGCCCGTCATCAACGCCCTGCTGCGCAAGGATCCGGCCACCCGGCCCGACGCGTCCGAGGCCGAGCAGATGCTCGCCGAGGCGGCGGAGGGGCGGCGGCCGAACGGGGCACAGGCGTACGTCCCGACGCAGTACGGGGGAACGCCGTACCGGGACGTCCACAGCGGCATGGGCACGGCGGGCACGGGCATGGGCGCGGGCCCGTCCGGCTCCGGATCCGGGTCGCACACCCGGACCCCGCTTCCGCCGCTGTCCGGCACCCCCGCCACCGGTGCCCCGGCCCCCGGGACGCCGACGTCCGGGACCCCCGTCGCCGGCCATCCGCCGACCGGTCCCACCACGGTCGGTCCGACGGCGATGGGTCCGCAGCGGTCGGGGCCGCAGCAGACCGGTTCGGGCCGGCGCCGCCGGCTGCGCACGCTCGCCCTCGTCGTCGCGCTGGCGGCCATCATCGGCGGGACCACCGCCGTGGTGCTCCAGCAGTGGAACGAGGGCCGGCAGACGCCGGGCGGCGCCGCCGGCTCGGCGAGTCCCACGAGCACGCGGCAGCCCGGGGGATCGGTTCCCGACAGCTGGGTCCGCCACGACGATCCCGCGGGTTTCAGCCTCTCCCTGCCCAAGGGCTGGAAGCGCAAGCCCTTCGGCCCGCAGGGCGAGCTCAAGCAGATCGACTACACGCCCGACGGCGGCCGGCACTTCGTGCGCATCGCCATCGACACCTCCCCGGACTTCGCCGACCCGTACGCGCACCAGCTCGACCTGGAGCAGCAGATCCAGGATCTGGCCGACTACAAGCGGATCACGCTGGAGCGCAACGTCTACCGTGACCGGGGCGGCGCCCTGTGGGAGTACACCTGGACCGCGCGGGCGAAGGACACCCCGTTCCCCGGCCCGCGCCGCGCCATCGAGGAGACGTACGTCGCCCGCGACGGCACCGAGTACGCGCTCTACATGTCGTCGCCCGCGCAGGACTGGGCGAGGGCGCGCAAGCAGTTCACCTCGCTGCTCCAGGGCTGGCAGGAGAAGACCTCCTGACGCTGGGGCCTCCCCACGCGGAGCCCCTCTGACGCGGGCCGTCTGTTTCGGCCACCCGCGGCCGCGGCCCCGGAGCCGATCCGTCCGGTGGGGCATGATTGCCGCATGGGGACCGAGGGGCACAACACGCGTGTCATCGCGGGCCGCTACCGGTTCGAGGAGAGACTCGGGCGCGGTGGCATGGGAGTGGTGTGGCGGGCGACCGACCAGCTGCTCGGCCGGGGCGTGGCCGTCAAGGAACTCCCCTACGACCAGACGCTCTCCGCGGCGGAGGCGCGCCGGCAGCGGGACCGTACCCTGCGCGAGGCCCGGGCGGTCGCCCAGCTGAGCCATCCGCACATCATCGTGGTCCATGACGTCGTCGAGGACGACGAACGCCCGTACATCGTCATGGAGCTGATCGAGGGCGGCTCGCTCGCCGACCGGCTCGCCCACCATGGCCCGGTCGACGCCTCCGAAGCGGCCCGCATCGGCATCGCCCTGCTCGGCGCGCTGAGCGCCGCGCACGCCGCCGGTGTGCTGCACCGCGACCTCAAGCCGGACAACGTGCTGCTGGAGGCCGGCACCGACCGCGTCCTGCTGACCGACTTCGGCATCGCCCAGGTCGCCGGGACCCCCACCCTCACCGAGAACAACTCCTTCGTCGGCTCGCCCGAGTACACCGCGCCCGAGCGGATGTCCGGAGCCAGGACCGGGCCCGAGTCCGACCTGTGGTCGCTGGGCGCGCTGCTGTGCGCGGCCCTCAGCGGCGAGTCGCCGTTCCGCCGCGACTCGCTGGGCGGCATCCTGCACGCGGTCGTCGCCGCCGAGATCCGGCCACCCGCGCAGGCCGGGCCGCTCCTGCCCGTCGTACAGGGCCTGCTCGAACGCGATCCGGACCGGCGGCTGGACGCGGACCGGGCGGAGCGGATGCTGCGGGCCTTCCGCGACACGGGCCGGACGCCGGAGGCGCCGCCGCCCGGGTACGTGCCGACGGTCCGGGACGCACCGCGCCGCCGGCCGCGCGGAACACCTCAGGACACCGCAGGCCGGCAGCCGTTCACGCCGCCGGCGGGCATGCCCGCACCGGGCCGGCTCGCCGAACAGCTGATGCGGCAGCCCACCCGGAGGGTGCTCGTGGCCGCGCTGCTGGTAGCCGCGATGGCGGGGGCGGGGGTGTCCGCGGCGGCGCTGCTCATGGACGAGGGCGGCGAGCCGGGAGGAGGCCCCAAGCCGACGAGTTCGGCTCCCGAGACGCCCACGGCCCGGCCCTCCTCCCCGAGCGCCCCCGCACCCACGACCACCCCGGTCAGCTCCCCTACCGGCACAAAGGGGAGATAAGCCCCAGCCATGGTCACGGGTCTGTGACCGGTTCGCGTCCGCTGTGGATACGTAGGCGCTTGGCGCGATATGGATGACCTCATGAGCAGCGACGGGGGATCTCGAGCCGGGGCCGATGAGCCAACAAGTTTCGTTCTGCAACCGCCCAATCCGGCGGCGCCGATACCGGGCAACCCGTACGCGACGCCCACCCAGGTCGTGCCGACCCGGTCGGCGGCCGCGGCGCCGGCGGCGACGGAAACGGCCGAGGACCCCGGTACCGGGCGCCTCATCGCCGGGCGTTACCGGCTGATCGCCAAGCTCGGACACGGCGGCATGGGCACGGTGTGGCGGGCCAAGGACGAGACGGTGGACCGGGAGGTCGCCGTCAAGGAGCCCCGCGTACCGGATCACCTTCCCGAACGCGAACGCGCCAATGCCTTCGAGCGCATGCGTCGTGAGGCGCGTGCCGCGGCCCGGCTCGACCACCCGGCGGTGGTCGACGTCCACGACGTGGCGGTCGTGGACGACCAGCCGTGGATCGTGATGGAGCTGGTGCGGGGCCGGTCGCTGGGCGACGCGCTCCAGGAGGGCACCCTGTCCGCGCGCGAGGCGGCCCGGATCGGCCTGGAAGTGCTCGGCGCGCTGGAGGCCGCGCACGCGGCGGGCATCCTGCACCGCGATGTGAAACCGGACAACGTGCTGCTCGGCCGGTACGACCGGGTCGTCCTCACGGACTTCGGCATCGCCCAGATCGAGGGCGAGACCAACCTGACCGACACCGGCGGCTTCGTCGGCTCGCCCGAGTACATCGCGCCGGAGCGGGTGCTGGGCCAGCGCCCGGGCCCGGCCAGCGACCTGTGGTCCCTGGGCGTGGTGCTGTACGCGGCGACGGAGGGCGTCTCGCCGTTCCGCCGCAGCAACACCCCCGCCACGCTCCAGTCCGTCCTCAACGCCACGCCGGCGCCGCCCGCCTCCGCCCCGGGCCCGCTCGCCGAGGTCATCACGGGCCTGCTGCACAAGGACCCGGCCCGCCGCCCGAACGCCGCACAGGTGCGCGCCCGGCTGGAGGCGGCCGCGAACCCGCCCGCCGCTCAGCCCACACAGGTCGTGCGGGTCACGGGCCAGGGCGCCGCCGGCCGGGGCATCCGGCTCGGCCGCGGGGCGTGGACCGGACTCGGCGCGGCGGTCGTGGCGGCGGCGGTGACGGCGTACCTGGTCATCGCGGACCCGTTCGCCGGGCCGTTGCCCGACGGCTGGCAGACCAAGCAGGAGAAGAGCCTCGCCGCGTCGCTGGCCGTCCCCGACGAGTACCGGCGGACCGTGCCCGACCGGGAGAGGGACCAGGGGCACTGGGTCACGTACACCGACTGGAGCGGCAGCATCTGGATCGGCCTGACCCTCGACAAGAAGGCGGAGGACACCGGCAGCAACATAGCGGGCTCCGCGGCCGCCGAGATGTACGACGACGACAGCCGGTTCAAGGACAGCGGCAGCTACGACCTGGACATGCCGGAGGACCCGAAGACCAACCCCAGGGTGACCACCTACAGAGACAGGAAGGCCGCCGAGAACACCGTCTCCTACGACACCGACGACAGCGAGAACCCCCGCCCCCGCGAACTCCGGATGTTCTACTACAGGACTGCCGGCGGCGACATGTACAGGCTCACCGTCAGCTACCCGGGCAAGGGCGACTTCACCGAGCGCGGACGTGAGGTGGCGAGCACGGCGATCGCGAACCTGGACATCGACGGGACCTGAACCCGCGCCTCCAACGTCCCCGGTAACCACCCGCGCCTCCAACACCCCTGGAAATCACCCGCGTCGACAACGGCCCGCCCCGCACGGTACTGATGGGGCATGAGCAACGACGGGGGCGGGACGGGCGCTCGGGGCCGGCTGATCGGTGGGCGCTACCGGCTGATCGAGCGCATCGGCTCCGGCGGGACGGGCACCGTCTGGCGGGCCCGGGACGAGCTCGTACAGCGTGAAGTCGCCGTCAGACAGCCCCGGCTGCCGGGCGGCCCGGAGGACGAGAGCCACCGGCGGGCGGCCCACCGGCTCCGCCGTGAGGCCCGGGCCGCCGCCCGCGTCGACCATCCCGCCGCCGTCACCATCCACGACGTGGTCGTCGAGGCGGAGCGGCCGGACGAGGGCCTGCGCCCTTCGGGCCCCGACGAGCTCGACGCGGCCGAGGCGCTGGACGGACTCCCCTGGATCGTCATGGAGTCGGTCCAGGGCGAGTCCCTGCAAGAGACGCTCCGACGCGGTCCCGTCGACGCGCGCGAAGCGGCCCGGATCGGCCTCGCCGTCCTCGGTGCCCTGCGCGCCGCGCACTCCGTCGGCATCGTGCACCGGGACGTGAAGCCCGCCAATGTGCTGCTCGGCCCAGGCCGGCGCGTCGTCCTCACCGACCTCGGCATGGCCCATGTCCAGGGCGAGGAGTCCCTCACGGGCGGCGGGGAGTTCGGCGGCTCGCCGGAGTTCGTCGCCCCCGAGCGGATGTCCGGCCGTATCGCCGGGCCCGCCTCCGACCTGTGGTCCCTGGGCGTCCTGCTGTACGCCGCCGTGGCGGGCTCGTCCCCGTTCAGCCGCACCACGCCGGAGGCCACACGCGCCGCGATCCGCGCCGCCGAGCCGCCCGAACCGGAGCAGGCCGGGCCGCTCGGGCCGCTGATCGTCCGGCTGCTGGCGCACGACCCTGACCAGCGGCCGGACGCCGAAGAGGTCGCGAAGGAACTGGAAGCGGTGGCGGGGCCGACGGCGGCCGGGGAGCCTCAAGAGGCCGAGCACATACGGGAGTTCACGCAGGACGCCGGCCCGCCGCCGCCCGAGGAGAGCGCCGAACCGCCGGAGGCCGGCCCCGCACAGCGGCAGGACCCGGCTCAGCGGCAGGACCCCGCGCCCCTCAAGCGCCAGAGTCTCCTCCGCCCCGCCCCCCTCGCCCTCCTCAGCGCACTGCTCGCCGGCGGCACAGGCGCCGCCACCCACGTCCACGGCGCCGGCAGCGCGGAGAGCGCCGAACAGGCCGCCGAGGCGACGGACACCTGGGCCCCGCACCACGATCCGGATCTGAGGGCCGTCCTCCATCTCCCGCGCCACTACCGCGAACTCGACCGGACCGGCAGCGCGACCGACCAGCCCCGCACCGTGCTCTACGGCGACGAACGGGGCGGCACGGTCCAGGTCCGCCTCCTCTTCTGGGACCGGGCCCCGGGCTCCCCGATGGACCAGGCCCGGAACGCACCCGTCGTCCGGGGGGACACCCGGTACACCCGCACCGGCGTCCAGGGCCACGAGGCCGCCCTCGCCGACACCACCTACCACGGGGACGAGGGCCCCAGGCGGGTCACGCGCGTGCTGATCCGCACCGGCGACGACCGCATGTACGAACTGCGCGTCGACATGCCCAGAGGCACACCGGAGGAGGAGGAAGGCACCTCGGTGTTCCAGGGCGCCCGGGACCGGCTCGAGGTCGGCACGGGGTCGTAGACGGGATCGTAAAAGGCTGAATTACACCGAGTGTCACCGCACAACGCCCTGATCAGGGCGTTTGTTGCCAGCAGCCACTGGCGCCGTGTGTGCACTCGGTGAAGCCGTATTACCGACGGGTACCCAAAGCCTCCGCCGGGGCATACCCTGCGCCTCATGACGGACGCGCACGCCCCGGAGAAGACCGGCACGGCACAGACCGGCACGAACCCCCTCGCCCCCGCCCCTCAGGGCGCCCGCACCGCCGCCGACGTGGTCACCCCCGAGCTGATCGCCCAGCTCACCAAGGGCGTGGTCGGTTCCGGTCGCACCGCCAACCACACGCCGTTCACCGGCGAGAAGCTGGCCGACCTCCCCGAGTCGACGCCCGAGGACGTGGCGAAGGCCTACGAACTGGCCCGCACCGCCCAGGCCGTGTGGGCGCAGACGCCCGTACGGCAGCGCGCCGCCGTCCTGCTCCGCTTCCACGACCTGGTGCTGGAGCGTCAGGCCGAGGTGCTCGACCTGATCCAGCTGGAGACCGGCAAGGCCCGCCTGCACGCCCACGAGGAGGTCCAGGCCGTCGCGGTCGCCGCCCGGCACTACGGCCGCAAGGCCCCCTCCTACCTCCGGCCCAAGCGGCACGCCGGTGCCATGCCGACCCTCACCAAGGTCACCGAGCTGCGCCACCCGCGCGGTGTGATCGGCCAGATCGCCCCGTGGAACTACCCGCTGGAGCTGTCGGTCGGCGACGCGATCCCGGCCTTCGTCGCGGGCAACGCGGTCGTCATGAAGCCGGACACGGAGACCTGCCTCACCGCCCTGTGGGCCCGTGACCTGCTCATCGAGGCCGGTCTGCCCGCCGATGTCTTCCAGGTCGTCCTCGGCGACGGCCCGGTCGTCGGCCCGGAGGTCGTCCGGCACGCCGACTACGTCTCCTTCACCGGCTCCACCCGCACCGGCCGCGAGGTCGCCCGGGGCGCCGCCGCCCGGCTGGTCGGCGTCTCCCTCGAACTCGGCGGCAAGAACGCCATGCTGGTGCTGGAGGACGCCGACATCGAGAAGGCGGCGGCCGGTGCCGTCCGCGCCTGCTTCTCCTCAGCCGGCCAGCTCTGCATCTCCATCGAGCGGCTGTACGTCCACGAGTCCGTCGCTGACGCCTTCCTGGAGCGCTTCGCCGCCCGTACGAGGACGATGCGCCTCGGCAGGTCGCTGGCGTACGGCGCCGACATGGGCTCCCTGGTCGGCGAACGCCAGCTCGAGACCGTCACGCGGCACGTGGACGAGGCGGTTGCCAAGGGCGCCAAGGTCCTCGCCGGCGGGACGGCCCGCCCGGACATCGGCCCGTACTTCTTCGAGCCCACGATCCTCGACGGGGTCGAAACGGAGATGTCCGTCTGCACCGAGGAGACCTTCGGCCCGGTCGTCTCGGTCTACCGCTTCAAGGACGAGGACGAGGTCATCGAGCGCGCCAACGCCACGGCGTACGGCCTGAACTCCTCGGTCTGGACGAAGAACGGCCGGCGCGGCCAGGAGGTCGCCGCCCGTCTGCGCACCGGCACGGTCAACATCAACGAGGGCTACGCCCCCGCGTACGGAAGCGTCCAGTCCCCCATGGGCGGCATGAAGGACTCCGGCCTCGGCCGCCGCCACGGCTCCGAGGGCATCCTCAAGTACACCGAGGCCCAGACGGTCGCCCACCAGAGGGTTCTCCCGATGGCCCCCTCCCTGGGCATGGACGACGAGAAGTACGCCCAGTTCATGAGCAGGAGCCTCCGGCTGATGAAGGCGTTCCGGTTCCGGTGATGTTTTAGGGGCGCGGGGAACTGCGCGATCAACCACTGACGGCCCGCACGCGAAACTCAACGAGGAGAACACGTGCCTCAGGACGTTCATGACTACGACGTCATCGTCGTAGGCTCCGGCTTCGGCGGCTCCGTAACCGCCCTGCGCCTCACAGAAAAGGGCTACAAAGTCGGCGTCCTGGAAGCCGGCCGCCGCTTCACCCGCGAGTCCCTCCCGAAGAACTCCTGGGACCTCAAGAACTACCTCTGGGCCCCCAAGCTCGGCATGTACGGAATTCAGCGCATCCACCTGCTGGGCAACGTCATGGTCCTGGCGGGCGCGGGCGTCGGCGGCGGCTCCCTCAACTACGCCAACACCCTCTACGTCCCGCCGAAGCCGTTCTTCGAGGACCCGCAGTGGCGGGACATCACGGACTGGCAGAACGAGCTGAAGCCCTTCTACGACCAGGCCCGGCGCATGCTGGGCGTGCGGCTCAACCCGACCATGACCCCGTCCGACGTGCACCTGAAGGCCGCCGCGGAGCGTATGGGCTGCGGCGACTCCTTCCATCTCGCCCCGGTCGGCGTCTTCTTCGGCGACGGCGAGGACGCCGACGGCACGGCGAAGGCGAAGCCGGGCCAGGAGGTGCCCGACCCGTACTTCGGCGGCGCGGGTCCGGCCCGCCGGGCCTGCGCGGAGTGCGGCGAGTGCATGACCGGCTGCCGCCACGGCGCGAAGAACACCCTCAACGAGAACTATCTGCACCTGGCCGAGAAGGCCGGCGCGGTCGTGCACCCCCTGACGACGGTCGTCTCGGTCACCGACGACTCGCGCGGCGGGTACGCCGTCGCCACGCTCCCCACCGACGACCGCCGCAAGGCGAAGGGCCGGACCTACACGGCCCGCAAGGTCGTCCTCGCCGCGGGTACCTACGGCACCCAGACCCTGCTGCACCGCATGAAGGCGGGCGGCCAACTGCCGTACATCTCCGACAAGCTGGGTGAGCTGACCCGCACCAACTCCGAGGCCCTGGTCGGCGCCCAGACCGACGACCGGCGCTACCGCAAGGCCCACGGCGCGCGGAAGGCCGACTTCACCCGGGGCGTGGCCATCACGTCCTCGATCCACCCGGACGAGAACACCCACATCGAGCCGGTCCGCTACGGCAAGGGCTCCAACTCGATGGGCGGCCTCTCCATCCTCCAGGTCCCCTACGCCCGCGGCGCCTCGGGCACCTCGCGGGTCCTGGGCTTCCTCGCCCACGCGGCGAAACACCCCATGCTGGTGCTGCGCTCCCTGTCCAACCGCCGCTGGTCGGAGCGGACCATCATCGGCCTGGTGATGCAGTCGCTGGACAACTCCCTGACGACGTACCTGAAACCGTCGGGCGCCGGCCGCGGCCTGCTCACCGCCCGCCAGGGCCACGGCGCTCCCAACCCCAAGCAGATCAAGGCCGCCACGGAGAGCGCCTCGGCGCTGGCCGCCGAGATCAACGGCTTCGCGGGCTCGAACGTCGGCGAACTGATGGGCACCCCCCTCACCGCCCACTTCCTGGGCGGCTGCCCCATCGGCGCCTCCCGCGAGACCGGCGTGATCGACCCGTACCACCGCCTCTACGGCCACTCCGGTATCTCGGTGGTCGACGGCGCCGCGGTCTCCGCCAACCTGGGCGTCAACCCGTCCCTCACCATCACCGCCCAGGCCGAGCGGGCGATGTCGTACTGGCCCAACAAGGGCGAGCCCGACCTCCGGCCGCGGCAGGGCGCGGCCTACGAACGTCTCCAGCCGGTCGAGCCCAGGTCCCCGGCGGTCCCGGCGGACGCGTTCGGGGCGCTGCGGCTGCCGTTCCTGGGCATGCCGTCGGTGCCGCCGAAGAACTGACGACAGCAGAAAAGGGACCTGCACCCCCCTCCGAGCGCAGGTCCCTCTTCTGCTTGCGTCGCGCCTTGCGGGCGCTACGGCTTACGCCTCGACACCGGCCTTGCGCCGACGCACCACGAAGATCGCACCGGCACCGGCGACGACCGCGGCACCGCCGACGAGGCTGATCATCGGCAGGGCGGAGCTGGAGCCGGTCTCGGCGAGGCTGCCGGTGACCTCCGGCGTGGTGCCGGCCGGCTTCTTGTCGGTGACGGGCGCCTTGCCGCCTTCCTGCGGCTTGGTGCCGTCGGTGTCCGTACCGGCGGAGACGATCTGGAACTTGTAGGAGATCTGGCCGAAGCCGGTGCACTCGGCGTCGTTGTCGCCGTAGATCGTCGCGCCGAGCGAGAAGCCGGCGCCGACCGGGGCCGACGGCTTGACGTTGAGGCGCAGCGGGATGGCGACCTGGTAGTCGGGCTTCAGCTCGTCCGTGTAGCCGATGTAGCCGACCGCGAAGCCGCCCTCGTTGAGGTCGACCCAGATCTTGTCCTGGGGGTCCCACGCCTGGAGCTGGACCTGCTTGCTGGTGAACAGCTCCTCGCCGTTCTTGTCGGGGGAGGCCCCGGCGAAGAAGTCGAGGTCGTTCAGCGTGGAGTCGGAGTTGTTGAGCACGTTCAGCGAGAACTTGTGCCAGCCGCTGCCGGCCGCGATCTTGCCGGGCAGGCCGGAGATGCTGACGTCGACCTTGGTGTCCTCGCACACCGACGGCTCGGGGTCCGGGGACTCCGACTCCTCGGGCTCGGACGCGGTGGGCGCCGGGGAGGACTCGCTGGTGGACGGGCTCGGTGAGGTGGACGTCTCGGGAGCGGACTCGCTCGCGGACGGGCTCGGCGAGGTGGACGTCTCGGGAGCGGACTCGCTCGCGGACGTGCTCGGCGCGGGCGACGTCTCGGGAGCGGACTCGCTCACGGAGGTGCTCGGCGCGGGCGACGTTTCGTCGGTGGCGTACGCGGCCGGTGCCGCGAGCAGTGCGACCGGGGCTATGACCGCTGTGGCGGCCGCTGCTGCCATGGCGCGGCGAAGCTTCATGAAGACCTCGGAAAGTCCGGCGTACCGCGGGGTGCGGTACGAACGTTGGGGAGGCCTCCGCGTGTGGGGCGCGGGAGTGGCCCGTGGTTCGGCAGGTTTGATCCGTGAAGCCTGTGAATGGTTGTGCTGGCATTCACAGAATTTTTATGTGGGCTGAGTCACATACAAGACCTTCTTGTGAAGGCGCTTACCGAACGCCTAGAACTGTCCCTCGTGTCTGAAAAGCCGTCCGACGATCAGCCGTCGGCCTCCGAGATCCCCGACGACGTCTGGGAGCAGTTCACCCGCGACACCGAACGGGACATCCGCGGCTCCGCCCCGAAGGAGCCGTCCGCGCGGGCCCGCATGGTGACCGAGCGGTTGCGCCGGCAGGAGGAACGGGGCGAGTTGCCCCCGGGATGGCGCACCGGCCCCACGTGGCAGGAGAGGAACGGCCGGGCCGGCCGGCGTCGCAAGCTGTGGGCCGTCCTCGGTGTGCCGGTCGCCGTGGCCGTGGCCGTGGTGGCCCTGAAGCCGTCCTTGCTGCCCGGCGACCTCTTCGGCACGGACGGGCCGCGGGCCGCGGCCTCACGGCTGCCCGTCGAGACGGCGGCACCCACCGCCCCGCCCGCGGCGTCGGACCCCGAAACCCCCACCCTGGACGAGCCGTTCGCCGGCTCCCCGGCGCTGCGCTGGGCCGACGGCGAGGCCGGCATCGTCCTGCCCGAGGCGAAGGCCGTCGGCCCGGTCTCCAAGGACCGCGTGGAACAGGCGCTGAAGCTGACGAAGAAGCTGCTGGTCGCCGCCAACCTCGATCCGGAGACGGTGCGCGGCGAGCGTCCCGAGGCCGCGCTCTCCGTGCTCGACCCCAAGCAGCCGAAGCTCCTCGACGACCTGAACACCGCCCTGCGCTCCCCGAGCGCCGAGCAGGACCCGGTGACGATGTTCAGCCGCTTCGACCCCGGCGAGATACGGCCGGTCGGCGATGTGATCAAGACGCGCGGGCGTATGACGTTCGAGAAGGGTTCGCACGCGGGGGTCGCGGTGCGCGCCGACTACACCTTCGTCTACCCCGTCACGCGCGCCGACGGATCGACCGAGGTCACCCGCACGATCGTGCGCAGGGTCCTCGACGTCGAACTCGCCGACCCCGCCCGCTACCGGGTCACCCCGGGCCGGCTGACCGTCCGGAAGTACGACGAGGAGATCGGCAACTCCACCTGCGACGTCCACGACGGCTACCTGCACCCGGAGTTCCCGTCGAGCGGGGACAAGAGCACCGGCCCCACCGGCCCGACGACGGACCCGTACGACCGCAGCAGGAGCCTCGACGACGGCCACGACTGCGGGACGGTGACCCGCACCTGAGCCGGCGGGAAAGGCATGAGCGAAGGGCCCCGCGGGGTGGAGCCGCGGGGCCCTTCTTCTCGTCAGCACCGACGTCAGGGCAGCGCCGGTGCCTGGAAGCGGCGCCGGGGGGTGCGCCGCTGGTCTCGACCTTTGGCAGTCGGGCAATGCGGGTGTCAACGGGGGGGGGGACTTGGGCTGTATGCGCATCGTGCTGGATGAAACGCGGCGCCCGCAACCGTCTGACCCAGCCTTGCGCGTCTTCGCACTGTCCGCCGGGCGGCCCCGGGCGTCCCCGGAGCCGTCCGTTCTCTTGCGTGACCGGGCTGCTGTCCCCTGCCGTCCGGTCACCTATCCCTGGAGCGAGGTCCCACGACGCACGGCACGATCCGTACGTCTCATCGCTCCAGTGAGCCACGCGTGGTTCTTTCGGGCCCGCCCCTGGCTGGCACGGACATCGAGACCAACGAGGCGGCCCGGGGCCGGTCACGCGCCGTACGGGTGAGAGGGGTGCGTACGTCTGTCCCGGGAACGCGGATTCAGATCCTGCCCCGGCACAGCTCCAGCAGGGTCATCGCCAGGGCCGTACCCGGCTTGCCCAGCGCGTCCCTGTAGTGGCCGAGCACCTCCATCTCACGGGAGAGGTTCACGCGCCGGCCTCCGGAGGTGATCCGCGCCTCCTGGATGACGGCCGATACGGCCACCCGTTCCTGGATCAGGCCGATGATCCGGTCGTCGAGCGCGTCGATCCGCTCACGCGCGCCGGTGATCACCTCGGCGGCCTCGGGGGTACGGGCGCCGGTCACGTCGGTGGCGGTCGTGGGAACGGTCATGAGAGGGGCTCCTCGTCGTCAAGGGGTGCCCCGAGGCGGCAGGGCCCGGAGAACGACAGACGCCCCGGGCCTTGTCGGCCCGGGGCGCCTGGGAAGTCGCTTGTCAGTTGCTCAAGCAGCACGACCATGGCAGCCGGCGGGCCGGTTGCCATAGGTAAAGCGGAAGGTCTGGTGCGTGAGCATGGCGCCCAGTATGCCCCGGGGCGGCGCGGCGTCCAAGCGGGTTCGCATGGTGAGACAGGGGTGGGGGAAGAGGGCCGGAGCCCGGACCGTCCGTGGGCGGGACACTCCCCACGAGCACCTCGGTAGAATCGGGTGGCACAAGACCCCCGCCCCACCGCCGGAAGGCACCCCGTGTCATCAGCGACTCCCGCTGCGAACGCCCCCGACACCGTTCTGGTCGTCGACTTCGGCGCGCAGTACGCCCAGCTCATCGCCCGTCGTGTCCGCGAGGCGCGGGTCTACAGCGAGATCGTGCCGAGCACCATGCCGGTCCAGGAGATCCTCGCCAAGAACCCCGCGGCGATCATCCTCTCCGGCGGCCCCTCGTCGGTCTACGAGGAGGGCGCCCCGAGCCTCGACCGCGCGATCTTCGAGGCCGGCGTCCCCGTCTTCGGCATGTGCTACGGCTTCCAGCTGATGGCACGGTCCCTCGGCGGCACCGTCGACAACACCGGAGCCCGCGAGTACGGCCGCACCGGCCTGCACGTCTCCAAGTCGTCCTCCACCCTCTTCGAGGGCACCCCCGCCGAGCAGGCCGTCTGGATGTCGCACGGCGACGCCTGCTCCGCCGCCCCCGAGGGCTTCTCCGTCACGGCCTCCACGGACGTCGTCCCGGTCGCCGCCTTCGAGAACGACGAGAAGAAGCTCTACGGCGTCCAGTACCACCCCGAGGTGATGCACTCCACGCACGGACAGCAGGTGCTGGAGCACTTCCTGTACCGGGGCGCGGGCCTCACGCCGAACTGGACGACCGGCAACGTGATCGAGGAGCAGGTCGCCGCGATCCGCGAGCAGGTCGGTGACCGGCGCGCCATCTGCGGGCTGTCCGGCGGTGTGGACTCCGCCGTCGCCGCCGCCCTCGTCCAGAAGGCCATCGGCTCCCAGCTGACCTGCGTGTACGTCGACCACGGCCTGATGCGCAAGGGCGAGACCGAGCAGGTCGAGAAGGACTTCGTGGCCGCGACCGGCGTACAGCTGAAGGTCGTGGACGCTGAGGAGCGGTTCCTCAAGGCGCTCGCCGGGGTCTCCGACCCCGAGGAGAAGCGGAAGATCATCGGCCGTGAGTTCATCCGGGTCTTCGAGCAGGCCCAGGCCGAGATCATCGCCGACCAGGGCCCGGCGGTGGAGTTCCTCGTCCAGGGCACCCTCTACCCGGACGTGGTCGAGTCCGGCGGCGGCACCGGCACGGCCAACATCAAGTCCCACCACAACGTGGGCGGTCTGCCCGAGGACCTCGAGTTCAAGCTGATCGAGCCGCTGCGCCAGCTGTTCAAGGACGAGGTCCGGATGGTCGGCCAGGAGCTCGGCCTGCCGGACGAGATCGTCCAGCGCCAGCCGTTCCCCGGACCGGGCCTCGGCATCCGCATCGTCGGCTCGGTCAGCAAGGAGCGCCTGGACCTGCTGCGCGAGGCCGACGCCATCGCCCGCGAGGAGCTGACGGCGGCCGGCCTCGACCGGGACATCTGGCAGTGCCCGGTGGTCCTGCTCGCGGACGTCCGCAGCGTCGGCGTCCAGGGCGACGGCCGTACGTACGGCCACCCGATCGTCCTGCGCCCCGTCTCGTCCGAGGACGCCATGACGGCCGACTGGTCGCGTCTGCCGTACGACGTCCTCGCCCGGATCTCCACGCGCATCACGAACGAGGTCAAGGACGTCAACCGGGTCGTCCTCGACGTGACCTCGAAGCCGCCGGGGACGATCGAGTGGGAGTGACCCCCCAGGCCTACGTGCGCTTGATCGTGCGCAGAGGCTCGCCGGGCGTCCAGACCTGGACGACGAGGTACTTGTCGTCCTCGACGTAGGTCCTCACGACCTCCGTCAGCTCGGTGCGGAAGAGGTGGAACGGCTCCGGCGGTTCCACCTCTTCGACGTATCCGGCCTTGGTCTCCGCGTCCTCGACCTCGATCGCCCGGCCGCTGATCCGCACGTCGCCGCCGCCCATGCCCGTGCCCTCCCCGGAGTTCGCCTGGAGCGCGAAGCGCGGGTCGCGGCGCAGGTCGAGCGCCTTGAGCGAGCCCGGCATCATGCCGAGCCACAGCTCGCCGTTCAGGAACCGCACCTCCAGGCCGCTGGTGCGGGGCGAACCGTCCTTGCGGAGGGTGGCGAGGACGTGGTGGGTGTAGGCGCCGAAGCGCTTCTCGACGGTGTCGGCCAGGTCCGGTTCGGCGGTGGCGAAAGCCGCCCAGTTCGCTGTCATACGGAGAGTGTGGCGCCGAAATCCGACATCTTCTGTCGGCTATTCGTGGGGTAGGGGAGACCGGAGGCACAAGGGTGTGCACAGGGTGCTCAAGGGGCGCTCGGCTCATCTTTACGAAACGGTTCTGTTCATCCCGGCCCGACCGGCGGTAGCTTCCGCCCCGTACGAAGAACCAGCGCTGGAGGACCTATGCACGGGCCCACCCCGCCCCTGCCGCTGCCCACCGACCGGCTGCGGTTCGCGATGCCGCCCATGCACGAGTCGGTCGAGGACGAACGCCGGCACCGCAAGGAACGGCTCGCGGGCGCCCTGCGGATCTTCGGGCGGCTCGGCTTCGAGGACGGCGTGTCCGGTCACATCACCGCCCGCGACCCGGAGTACACCGACTGCTTCTGGGTCAATCCGTTCGGGCTGCCCTTCCGGCACGTCACGGTGAGCGACCTGGTGCTCGCCAACCAGGACGGCCAGGTCGTCGAGGGCCGCTACCACGTCAACCAGGCCGCGTTCACGGTGCACGCCCAGGTGCACGCCGCCCGCCCCGACGTGGTCGCCGTCGCCCACTGCCACTCGGTGCACGGCCGGGCGCTCGCGGCCCTCGGTGAGCTGCTGGAGCCGATCACCCAGGAGAGCTGCGCCTTCTACGAGGACCACACCCTCTACGACACCTACACCGGCGTCTCCGTCGATGCCGAGGAGGGGCGGCGCATAGCGGCCGCGCTCGGCTCCCGCAAGGCACTCGTGCTGCGCAACCACGGCCTGCTGACCGTCGGCGACTCGGTGGACGCGGCGGCCTGGTGGTTCGTGTCGATGGAGCGGTCCTGCCAGGTGCAGCTGACCGCGCAGGCGGCCGGGCGGCCGGTCCGGATCGACCACCGGATGGCGGTGGCGACGCGGGAGCAGCTGGGCGGCGACCTGGTGGCGTGGATCAACTACCAGCCGATGTGGCAGGACGTCAGCCGGAGCGAGCCGGATCTGCTGAGCTAGTCGATCGCTGCCTCAGAAGCCGCGCAGTACCACTGCTTTCGTCATCGCGAACTCCTCGTCCGTGAGCACCCCGTCCCGGTGCAACTGGCCCAATTCGCGCAGGCGGCGCAGCAGTACGTCGTGGTGCTCGGAGGCGGGCGGTACCGCCGGTGCCGGGAGCGGGTGGTGGGCGGACGTCTCGTGCCCGGCGTTGGTGGACGGGTGCGGCAGCCGGGCCGTGACCGCCGTGGCGACGAGCGCCGTGAGCAGGTCGCGACGGGCGCTGCCCCACAGGTCCAGGGCGTACGGGTCCTTCTCCGGCGGCAGTTTCGAGAACACCGTCTCGCGGGTCACGAAGCGCAGGAGGCCGTCCTCGTGGCCGGAGTTCGGCAGCCACTCGACCTGGACCAGGTCGCCCATGGTGATGATCCGCGGGCCGGTGGCGCGTTTGACCCGCTCGGAGGTCTCGGCCCAGTCGATCCGTACCCGAGTGCCGTCGAAGGAGACCGTCCCGTCGGACGAACGGACCGAGACCGGGACCGGCGGGCCCGGCAGCAGATAGGTCTTCGCCGGCTCCTTCGGAATCCGGTCCAGGAGCAGCGCGCGGCGGATCTCCTCCGCGACGTACTCGGCGACACCCGTCCGGTCGGCGTCCACCGTCAGCCGGTACGGATCGGCCGCGTCCGGGAGCCGCCCGCCGGTCGCCTGGAGCAGCGGGTCGGCGCCCTCCCGCAGCCGCAACCGCAGCCGTCCGCGCCTGCGTTCCGGTTCGAGGACGACGCTCGAGACCGCCTCGAGCGGCACGGCGATCTCTCCGTACGTCTGCCGGAACAGGGGCACGGAGCGGTGCAGACCGGGCGTGATCCGGACCGTGTCGCCGTCGAAGGCCCAGGTCCCGTCACGCTGGATGATCTCGGCCATAGGGGAATTCTCCCAGTCAGGTCAACACGGCACGCCGAAGTTCACCCGTGTTGACCAGACCGAGCGGACGCGAACCGGCTGGTGTAGGGCACAATTCGCTGTCGTCGCAGGGGAGTTCTACAGCGGTGTTTCCGGGGTCCGGAAGGCCGACGGTGGTTGGGTCGCGGGAAGGCGGGCGTCGGGCGTGGCGGTGCGCGAGGGACAGGGCGGCGCGGACCCGGGTGGGTACGGGGACGCGGGAGCCTATGCGGACGTGGGGGCGTATGCGGGCCGGTACGCCGGTGGGCCCGTGAGCGGGTACGCGGGCGGCCACGGCGGTGCCTATGGCAGTGCTCACGGCAGTGTTCATGAAGGCGGGTGCGCCTGCGGGGACTGTCCGCACGGGGCGCGTGAGGGGCACCGGCGGGCCGTCGCCGCGTTCCTGCGCAGGCGCGACGAGTTCGCGGCCGGGCAGGGGCTGCCGGCCGCGGTGGCCCACTCCGCCTCGGCTTCCCGGCAGTGGGTCTCGGAGGAACTGGCGCAGTCCGCGGAACGCGTCGCCGAGCGCGGCCGGGCCGAGGGCCGGGCCTGGCTGACGGGCCTGTGGCGCCGTACGGCGGGTGTGGTGTGGGCGGCCGTCGTGCTGTTGCTGCTCGGACAGTGCCTCACCGCGGTCGGCGCGGGCTGGACGGCGGCACGTACGGCCGGGCTGGCCGCGGCGCTGGTGGTGGCCGGTGCCGTGACCGCGGCGTCGTGGTTCCACCGGTCGAAGGGCGGTGCGCTGGCGCCGGTGATCGGCGACGACAACCGTCTGTCCACCTCCCGCACGGTCGCCGCGGCGTGGGTGCTGTTCGTGGCCTACTCGGTGCTCGTCCTGGCGGGGCGGCTGGCGGCCGCCTCCCGGCACCGGGAGCGGGACGCGCTGATCTCCGGGCTGGAACTCGCCCGCGGCGCCGGGGTCGTGACCGTGCTCGCCGTGGTGTGCGGGATCGCCGTGCTCGTGCGGCGGGTGGTCGGACTGCGGGTGCTGGGGCAGCGGCTGCAGAAGGTGCGCGCCGACCGGCCGCGCGCCGCCGACCTGCTGACCGACGACGCGGGCCGGGGCACCTTCGCCGACATCCAGTACGTGGTCATCAGCGGTGTCGCCCTGGTCTTCGCGGCGGTGCGGCTGGCCAGGCGCCCGGACCAGCTGCCGGACCTGCCGTGGGGGCTGGCGGTGGTGGTCCTGGTGTCGGCGGCGACCTATCTGGCCGGCAAATACGCGGAGGGCGGCCGGCCGGTCATCCTCTCCGTGGTCCGGGCCCGGGAGGCCGGCGACCTCGACGGGCCGATCCGCACCGGCGACGACATCGAGATCCGGGGCGCCGGGTTCGTGCCGCCGGGCGCGCAGAGGGCCGACCGGCTGGCCCGGATGGTCGTCCGAGTGGGTGCCGTGCACGTCCACGTTCCGCTGGTACCGGTACCCGGCGGCTTCAGCAACCCGGCGGACACGCTGCTAACGGTGCCGGTGCCGGCGGATGTGGAACCGGGGCGGGTGGACGTGCAGGTGGTCACGGCGGCGGGGGTGGAGACGAATCGGTACGCGGTTGATGTGACGGAGTGACGGTTGCCCGCCGGCTCCGGCGGTGGGGTGAAATCAGGGGACACACAAGGGGCAGGTCGGAAAAAAGCCGTCACGCCAGGATTGAGCGCGGTCTGTTCGTCGTACGTATCGTCGTTGAGGGGGTCTCGGCACCGGCGGCGAGAGGCGGCTAGCAGCGATGACTCACAGTATGCGATCGGACACGTCCACCCCCCACTTCCGTGGCGACGGAGGCTGGAGGGATACCGCCGGCCGCTACGCCCTCCTTCCCCTGCGCATCTTCCTCGGTGTCACCTTCATCTACGCCGGCCTGGACAAAATCACCGACAGCGCCTTCATGAAGGACGCCGGTTCCGGGTCGATCGGCGACATGATGCGCGCCGTCCGCGACTCCTCCGCCATTCCCGCCCTGGTCGACCTCTCCCTGAAGAGCCCGGTCGGTTTCGGCTACGCCATCGCCTTCGGAGAACTGGCCGTCGGCATCGGCACCCTGCTCGGTGTGCTCGCCCGTCTGGCCGCACTCGGCGGCGCGCTGATCTCCCTCAGCCTGTGGCTGACCGTGAGCTGGGCCTCCGATCCGTACTACTACGGCAACGACCTCGCCTATCTCATGGCGTGGATCCCGCTCGTCCTGGCGGGCGCGCCCCTGCTGTCCGTGGACGCCGCCCTGAGGTCGCGACGACGGCATAGGCGGGAGTACCGCTAGCCGGAGCCCGGGGTACCGGTGGCTAGTCGGTGGCGGTGCGGCCCGCCGTGCGGCGTCGGCGCAGGCGGCCCGTCAGGAACGCCACCGCGCCGGCCAGGCACAGTCCGCCCGTGACGAGGGGGATCGCCACGAACCACGGGATCTCCCAGGCGCCGCCCGCGTCACCGGCGTAGAGGACGCCCGTCAGGACGAGGACGACACCGGCGACCAGCTTTCCGGGCCGGGGTTCATGACGCAGCACGGGTCACCTCCGCCTGTCCCATGCCGACCTGGAGGTCCAGGTCGATGGTGCCGGACTTCTCGACGCCCTTGGCGGGGGAGAGGGTCATCCGCTTCTGCTGGCCCGGTTTCACGTCCACGTCCTTCGTGTCGTCGCCCGGCAGCTGGAGGTCGCCGAGCCCCACGTCGACGCTCAGCCGCACGGTCACGTCCTGGGGCACGAGCACCTTCACCCGGCCGATGCCCACATCGGCGCGGGTCGTCACGGTCTGTCTCCCGGCCACGTCCAGCCCGGTCAGGTCAAGGGTGCCGACGCCGGTGCCCAGTTCGTACTGCTGCCGTACGTCCGCCACCGTGGCGGGCCGCCAGGTCGTGCGGGCCCACTGGGTGCCGATGTCCTTGGGCAGTGCCGCCGAGCCGGCGAGCACTCCGGCCGTGATGATCGCCAGGAGGATCGAGCCCGCCCCGGTCCGTCCCAGGAAGGCGCTGACGGCTATGCCCAGGCCCAGGACGGCGAGCGCGCAGGACAGACCCGTCTGCAGGCTGGTGCCCAGCGGCTGCTCGTCCCAGGTCAGGTGGGTGCCCAGGACACCGGCGAGCAGGGCCAGCAGGAAGACCCAGCCGCCGATCCAGCGGGGTCCGCGCGTCTCGGGCGGCCGGCTGCGCGGGACGGGTATGTCCTCGCGGCCGCCGGCCCGGGTGCCGAGCCCGATGTTGACGGCTGCCGCGACGTCCGGGTCGCGGGCCTCGCGGGGGCCCCACAGGTAGCCCGTGCCGCCGATGTGGGTGCCGTCCTTGACGATGGGGTCGCGCCACCAGGAGGGGGAGGTGGCAAGGACCGGCGGCGCCTGGGGTTCGGGCGGGGCGTCGGCGGCGGCCTGGGCGGCCAGCGGGTCGGGGCTGGGGGCGCCGCGCTGGCGCGACCAGTAGCCGGAGCCGGCCAGGAGTATGGACAGGACGAAGGCGAAGGTCAGCACTCCGCCGTTGTTCAGCAGGGTCAGGAACACCCCGCAGCCGACCAGCGCGAACAGCACGGCCGTCAGGGCCTGGCCGTCGACGCGGCCGGTCAGCAGCTTGTGCACCTCGTTCTCGTCCTCGTCGTCGTACGGGACGAGGAGCCAGACGAAGCCGTAGAAGAGCAGACCGATGCCGCCGGTGACGGAGAGCACCGCGAGCGTGATCCGGAAGATCACCGGGTCCATGTCGCACTGCCGCCCGAGCCCGGCGCAGACCCCGGCCAGGGTCTTGTGGCGGCGGTCGCGGCGGAACGCGCGGGGAGGGCCGGGAGGGGCGGCGTCCCCGGCCGGGGTGGCCGCGTCGTGGGCTCCTCCTTGTTCTCCCGCGTCCGCACGCCCCTGCGCGGGGGAGCCGGCGGGCGCGGCATCCCGCGGCCCGGCGCCCGGTGCGGGGCGCGGGCCGGAGCCGGGTCCCGGACCCGTCGCGGCGTGCTCGTGATCGGTCATGGGTCCATGGTGACGGGCGCGGCGCCGCGGCGGCAGTCGGAATGACCCTGGCCGGACCCTGATATCGGCCCTGAGGAACGGCGCGGGAAGCGTTCGACGGGCCGGCCTCCGGAGATCAGGGGAGTCTCCGGGGTCGACCCTGATGCTCCGGCCTTGCGGCCGTGTGACCATCAATGGCATGTCGGAAGCCGCAGCAGCGCCACTCGCCGAACCGCGGCCGCCGCGCAAGCTCTACCGCAGCAGTGACGGACGCTGGCTCGGTGGCGTGGCGCGAGGCCTCGCCGGGCACCTCGGGCTGCCCGTCGTCTGGGTGCGGCTCGTGTTCGTCGGCCTGTTCATGGCCGACGGCCTCGGTGCGCTGCTGTACGCCGCGTTCTGGTTCTTCGTCCCGCTCGGCGTCGGCGGAGTCGACGCGCAGAAGCCGCCGGCCGCCTCGGAGACCGCGCCCGACGGCCGCCGCAGACTCGTCGCCCGCAAACCCGACAAGGGCCAGATAGTGGCCCTGCTGCTCATGGTCGCCGTGGCCCTGGTGTTCGTGGGCAATGTGAACCTCAGCGGCGGGGCCCGGGCCTACCTCTGGCCGGCGGTGCTCGTCGGCGCGGGCGTCGCCCTGGTCTGGCGGCAGGCGGACAACGCCCGCCGGGCCCGCTGGGTCGAGGTCGGCCGCCGCCGGCGCACGGTCACGCTGCTGCGCGCGGGGGGCGGGGTGCTGCTGGTGACGGCCGGCGTCTCCGGCATCTTCGTCATGCAGGGCTCCGCCGCCCACCTCGGCTCCGTCCTGCAGGCGGCCCTCGCGGTGCTCGTCGGGATAACGCTCCTCGCCGGGCCGTATCTGGTACGCATGACGCAGGACCTCTCCGAGGAGCGCCTGATGCGCATCCGTGCCCAGGAGCGCGCGGAGGTCGCCGCCCATGTGCACGACTCGGTGCTGCACACCCTCACCCTGATCCAGCGCAACGCGGAGAACGCGAACGAGGTGCGCCGCCTGGCCCGCGCCCAGGAGCGCGACCTGCGCACCTGGCTCTACAAGCCTGAGGGCACCGGCAAGGACGAGGCCGACGAACCCACCACGCTCGCCGACGCCGTGCGGCGCAACGCGGCCGAGGTGGAGGACAAGCACGGCGTGCCCATAGAGGTCGTGGTGGTGGGGGACTGCCCGCTCGACGAGGGGATCGGCGCACAGATGCAGGCCGCGCGGGAAGCAATGGTGAACGCCGCCAAGTACGGTGGCGAGGGCGGAGCCGTACAGGTCTACGCCGAGGTCGAGGGGAAGACGGTCTTCGTGTCCGTCCGGGATCGCGGCCCCGGCTTCGACCTCGACTCGATACCCGCCGACCGCATGGGTGTCAGAGAATCGATCATCGGCCGCATGGAGCGCCACGGCGGCACGGCGCGGCTGCGCGCGGTGCCGGACGGCGGCACGGAGGTCGAGCTGGAGATGGAGAGGGCGGAGAAGACGTCATGAGCGACCCGACCGAGTCGAACGGTACGGCGGGACCGGCGGAGGCGGCCGGGCCCGCGGAGTCGGGCGGCGGCCCCGGCGGGCGCCGTGTGCGCGTGGTCCTCGTCGACGACCACCGCATGTTCCGTACAGGGGTCCAGGCCGAGATCGGGCAGACCGAGCAGACCGGTGTCGAGGTCGTCGGCGAGGCCGCGGACGTCGACCAGGCGGTCACGGTCATCACCGCGACCCGGCCCGAGGTGGTCCTCCTCGACGTGCACCTCCCGGGCGGCGGCGGGGTGGAAGTGCTGCGCCGCTGTGCCCCGTTGATGGCCGACGCCGAGCAGCCGGTCCGTTTCCTCGCGCTGTCCGTGTCGGACGCGGCGGAGGACGTGATCGGCGTGATCCGCGGCGGTGCCCGCGGTTACGTCACCAAGACGATCACCGGCACGGACCTCGTCGACTCCGTCTTCCGCGTCCAGGAGGGCGACGCGGTCTTCTCCCCGCGCCTGGCCGGGTTCGTCCTCGACGCCTTCGCCTCCACGGACGCGCCTCCGGTCGACGAGGACCTGGACCGGCTGACCCAGCGCGAGCGCGAGGTGCTGCGGCTCATCGCCCGGGGCTACGCGTACAAGGAGATAGCCAAGCAGCTGTTCATCTCCGTGAAGACGGTCGAGTCGCATGTCTCGGCGGTCCTCCGCAAGCTCCAGCTCTCCAACCGGCACGAGCTGACGCGGTGGGCCACGGCTCGACGGCTGGTGTGACCCGCGGCCCGGGCCGGTCAGGTCAGACCACCCGCGTCGCCCCCGCGTACGGCATCTCGTCGAGCGGAGCGACCCGTACCGGGGCCGATGAGTTCGGGGCGTGGATCATCTGTCCGTTGCCCACGTAGATGCCGACGTGACTGATGCCGGCGTAGAAGAAGACCAGGTCACCGGGGAGGAGTTCGGAGCGGGAGACACGGCGGCCTGCGGCGATCTGGGAGTACGTCGTGCGGGGAAGCGAGACGCCCGCGGAGCGGTACGCGGCCTGGACGAGGCCCGAGCAGTCGAAGGCGTTCGGACCCGTCGCGCCCCAGACGTAGGGGCTGCCGAGCTTCTGGTAGGCGTAGGAGACGGCGGCGGCCGCGCGGGCGTTGGGTGCCTGCGAGCCGGCGGATCCGGGGGCCGCCAGGGTGTCCCGGAGGTCCGTCAAGGAGCGTGAGGCGCGGTTCGCGCCCGGTGCTTCGGCGATGCGGGCACGTTCCTGCGCGGTGAGCCGGGACAGCAGCTGCCGTGCGGAGCCCAGCTTGCCGGTGATCGTCTTCTTGTGCCGCTTCAGCTCCGTCTGCCGCGACTTCAGGGACGCCAGCTCGATATGGGCGGCCCCGCGCAGCTGCTCGATCTCCCGGAGCTGCTTGCGTACGCCCGCGACGGCGGACTTCTGCCGGTTGCCGGCCCGCTCCACGAACTCGGCGTTCTCGAGGTACCGGTCGGGGTCGTCGGACAGGGCGAGCTGGAGGGCGGGGTCGATGCCGCCGTCCCGGTACTGCGCGGCGGCGACCGAGCCCAGGGCGTCGCGGGCCGAGTTGAGCCGTTCCTCCTTGCGGGCCGCCTGGTCCTGGAGCTTCTTGAGCCGCTCTCCGGCGGCGTCGGCCTTCTCCTTCGCGCCGTTGTACTTCTCGGTGGCGACCTCCGCCTCCTGGTACAGCTTGTCCACCTTGGCCTTGACCTGGCCGGGGGTGAGCTGCGGTTCGGCGTGTCCGGTTCCGTCGAAGCCCGTCGCGGTCGCCGCGCCGGCGAGCGCGATCGTGGCGGCCGTACGGGCCGTGTTGCCGCTCGCGGTGCGCTGTCGGGGCTTGCGGTGCGCTGCCACCTTGGGAGCCACGTCCTTTCCTGCGACCGCCCGGTGCGTGCGACGGCCGCCGTGGGGAGCGGGCGGGCGGCCTGCGCATCCGGCGACGGCCCGCACAGGGGAAGCGGGCCGCCGCCGGACCTTCTGGCGGTGGTGCCCGACTGCCGCCCCTGGCCCGGGCGGCGGTGGGGAGCCGGTCACCTGGTGGAGGACGCTAAACCTCGCCATGGCGGGCCCGTGGCCGGTGCGCGGAACTGTCCCGAGAGGACCGACGGTGACCGTATGCGACCGCGATCCCGCCTTGGCATCGTCGCCTTAACTCAGCGTGATGACCGATGCGTCGAATCACGGGCGAGTGACGGTGATCGGGTGCTATGGGGCGCATATATGCATCGGTGGGCCGGTGTCGGGCGGATCGGACCCCCTGATTAGGCTCCGGCCTCATGGACGTTCTCATCCACCTCTTCGTCGGCCTCCACATCATCGGCATCGCCTCGCTCCTGGGCGGCTTCCTCACCCAGATGAAGGCGATGGGCGAGGGCACCGCCCGCTACACCCCGGCGATGCTGCACGGCGCGCTGACGATGCTGGTCACCGGTGTGATCCTGGTCGGCCTCAACCAGGCCGACGACCAGTCCGTGAACAACATCAAGATCGGCGTGAAGCTGGCCCTGCTGATCGTGATCCTCGGCCTGGTCTACGTGAAACGGGACGACGAGAAGGTGGACAAGGGCCTGTTCGGCCTGGTCGGGCTGCTGACCACGGCGAACGTCTTCATCGCCGTGCTCTGGACCTGACCCGGCGGCCGGGCCGCACACCGGAGCGGGCCGAGGCGGCCGTCCAGGCGGTGGCCACGAGCCACGCCGCCACCGCGATCCACAACAGCGCCTCCCCGAAGCCGTCGAGCCAGGAGACATCGAGGGCGACGGCGACGGCCAGTGCCGCCGTCCCCGTCTTGGCCCAGGTGAACACGGTCGCCCAGCGGCGGACGTCACGGCGCGGCCGGGGCCGTACGAACTCGGCGGCGAACAGGACGGCGTAGCAGACCAGCGCGAGCACGAGCAGCACGACGGTCACGGTGCGCAGGACGTCCCGGTCGTCCACGTTCCACAGGTACAGACGTGCGCTGTCGGCGCTGAGCAGCCGCGCCCCGGCGAGCGCCGAGAGGGCGAGCGCCCCGCCCGCGAGCCAGTGATCGCCGGTCCCCTCGGCCACCTGCCGCACATCGAAACGGACCAGGGCGAGGACGTACAGCACCAGCCCCAGCCAGAACAGCACCAGAGCCGCGTGCGCGAGCCAGGCCGCCGGCTCGGCCGCGGCCAGCGTGGCGCCGAGCACGGCGAGCCCCTGCGTGGCCATGCAGCGCGCGAACACCGTCCCGGGCCTGCGCCGCTCCCCGCCCTGCGGGACGAGGACGAGCGGCACCGGCCAGAGCAGTACGGCGAGCACCAGCAGAGTCACGGCCAGAGCCTGGGCGCCGGCCGCCGAGAAGGCGGCCCCCAGGACGGCCGTCGCCGCCACGGTGGTGAGGGCGGCCGTGGTGACGCTCTCCAGGACGCCCGGCCTGCGCGCATACGCCCGCCACCTGGTCCCGGCCCGCAGCAGCCGCAGGGTGAAGTCCGCGGCGAACACCAGCCAGGCCGCGCAGGCCAGGCCGAGGGTGATGCGTGAGAGGACCTCGTACCCCGCCAGATCCAGACCGACCGACAGGGTGCCGGTCGTCAGCACAGCGGCACTGGCCGCCGGAGCACGCTGCGCCCACCAGGCGACAGAGGGGGAGGGGCCGGGCATGGGGCCGATGCTAGGAGGCCCCGCGCGCGTTACGGGCAGGGCACGCGCGCGGGGTCCCAAAAACCTGCGAGACCCGTCAGGCCGGCCGCACCACGCTGTGGATCGACGACTCGCCGTCGTAGTAGATCGACTCCTCGCGCACGTACGTGCCGGGCTTCGGAGCGTGGATCATCATGCCGTTGCCGATGTAGATGCCGACGTGGGTGACATCGTCGTAGAAGAAGACCAGGTCACCGGGCTGGGCGTCGGCCAGGGGGACCGTGGTGCCGACGTTGACCTGGTCGTACGTCGTGCGCGGCAGGGTCACCCCGGCGGCCTTCCAGGCGGCCTGGGTGATGCCGGAGCAGTCGTAGGAGCCGGGGCCGGTGGCGCCCCAGACGTACGGCTTGCCGATCTGCGCGCGGGCGAAGGCGAGCGCCTTGTCGGCCTTGGTGGCGTACGAGGAGTCGGGCACGGTGGACGACGAGGACGAACCCGAACCCGCCGAGGAGGAGCCGCTGCCCTGCTGCTGGGCGGCTTCCTGCTCCTGCTCCTTCTGCTGCTCGGCCTGCTGCCGGGCCAGCTCGGCGGCCTTGCGGGCGGCCTCCTGCTGCTTCTCCTTCTCGATCGCCGCGAGCCGCGCCTTCTCCTCGGCGGTCAGCTTCGACAGCAGCTCGCGCGCGTCGGCGAGCTTCCTCTGCACGGTCGCCTTGGCCGTCTTCAGGTCGCCCTGTGACTCGGTGAGCGTCTCGAGGCTCTCGGCGGCCTCCTGACGCTTCTCCATCGTCTCGGACTGCTGAGTGATGTAGTCGTCGACCGCCACCTTCTGACGGCCGGTCATCCGGTCCATCAGCTGGGTCTGGTCGAAGTAGTCCTGCGGGGTGTCCGCGAGCAGGAACGTGGCGGTGTCCGGAGCGGAGGCGCCGGTGCGGTACTGGGCGGCGGCGAAGGTGCCCAGCTCCTCCCGCGCCTCGTTGAGCTTCTCGGTGCGCTGGGCGACGTCGTCGAGGAGGGTGTCCACGCGCTTGCGCTGCTTGGCGGTCTTCTCCTTGGCTCCGTTGTACTTCTCGGTCGCGGACCCCGCCTGGCGGTAGAGGTCGTCGACCTTTTTCTCGACTTCCTCCAGGCTGGGCTTGTCGTCGGCCTCGGGGGCGGCGTTGGCCGACTGGGACAGCAGGGCCACGGAGGTGAGGGCCGCCGTTGCGAAGGCGGGGGTCCGTATGCCTGCCACGCGCGAACCCGTAGGACGCGACTTGCGGTGCGACGCCAAGGGAGGCGACTCCTTCCATGCTCCGCCTACCGGGTTAGCTGTCGGGTTCGGGCGGGTACTTCGGAAGGGTTGCCCTACGGCCCTCTCCGGAAAGGGAGTCGGGCCGATTCACCCCGGGGTCTCGGTGGGTCCCCGGCTCTGGCTGCCGCTGCGGCACGCCGGACTCGGCGGAGGCCACGCGGCCCGGCGACGTTCGCCGGTGGGGTTCGTGTGGCCTCCTCGCACGTTAGCCAACTCGTGTGGCCCTTGTGAAGGTTGATGGGTGATATGCCCGATACATTTCCGTGACCTTGCTCATGAGTGTCGCCGAGAGTGATCAATCGAGGGGGGTTGGTCATCATTCGCACGCAATTGTGAAGGCTGTAGCGACCTGTGATCGCGCGGACCTGGAGGGTGACAGGGGGGTCCTTTCGGCGATGTTCTCAGGGCGGCGGCGGGCTGTCAGTGGGGCGCCCTAGACTCGGAGAGCGATGAGCAGCCTCTTTGACGACAGCTTCCTGGCGGACCTCCAGGCCCAGCGGGGCCCCGCGGACGAGCCCCCGCCACCGCCCGAGGACGATCACGTACCGGAGCCGGTTCCGGACGATCTGTTCGGCGGGAAGTTCGACGCGCCGCCGGACCGTGACGCCTACTACCGGGGCGGCGCCGCGCGCCCGCCGGTGGACGCCGCCGCGCTCCTGGAGGGGCTGAACGACAACCAGCGCGCCGCCGTCGTGCACTCCGGCTCCCCGCTGCTCATCGTGGCCGGTGCCGGTTCCGGCAAGACCCGCGTGCTCACCCACCGCATCGCCCACCTGCTCGCAGAGCGGGACGTCCACCCGGGCCAGATCCTCGCCATCACCTTCACCAACAAGGCCGCCGGCGAGATGAAGGAGCGCGTCGAGCAGCTCGTCGGCCCCCGCGCGAACGCCATGTGGGTGATGACGTTCCACAGCGCCTGTGTGCGCATCCTGCGCCGGGAGAGCAAGAAGCTCGGCTTCACGTCGAGCTTCTCGATCTACGACGCCGCCGACTCCAAGCGCCTGATGGCCCTGGTCTGCCGCGACCTGGACCTCGACCCCAAGCGCTTCCCGCCGAAGTCCTTCAGCGCCAAGATCAGCAACCTGAAGAACGAGCTGATCGACGAGGAGGACTTCGCCGCCCAGGCCGCCGACGGCTTCGAGAAGACCCTCGCCCAGGCCTACGTGATGTACCAGTCGCGGCTGCGCGAGGCGAACGCCCTCGACTTCGACGACCTGATCATGACGACGGTCAACCTGCTGCGCGCCTTCCCGGACGTCGCCGAGCACTACCACCGCCGCTTCCGCCACGTCCTCGTGGACGAGTACCAGGACACCAACCACGCCCAGTACGCCCTCGTCCGGGAGCTCGTGGGCACCTCCGAGCACCCCGTCGACGTACCGCCCAGCGCGGACGACCTGCCGCCCGCCGAGCTCTGCGTGGTGGGTGACGCCGACCAGTCGATCTACGCCTTCCGCGGCGCGACGATCCGCAACATCCTCCAGTTCGAGGAGGACTACCCGGACGCGACGACGATCCTGCTGGAGCAGAACTACCGCTCCACGCAGACGATCCTGAGCGCGGCCAACGCGGTCATCGAGCGCAACGAGTCCCGCCGCCCCAAGAACCTGTGGACCAACGCGGGCACGGGCGCGCAGATCACCGGCTATGTCGCCGACACCGAGCACGACGAGGCGCAGTTCGTCGCCGACGAGATAGACCGTCTCACCGACGCGGGCGAGGCGAAGGCGGGCGACGTCGCCGTCTTCTACCGCACCAACGCCCAGTCCCGTGTCTTCGAAGAGATCTTCATCCGCGTCGGCCTGCCCTACAAGGTCGTCGGCGGCGTCCGCTTCTACGAGCGCAAGGAGGTCCGGGACGTCCTGGCCTACCTGCGCGTGCTGGCCAACCCGGAGGACTCGGTGCCATTGCGCCGGATCCTCAACGTGCCCAAGCGGGGCATCGGCGACCGGGCCGAGGCGATGATCGACGCCCTCTCCCAGCGGGAGAAGATCAGCTTCCCGCAGGCGCTGAAGCGCGTCGACGAGGCGTACGGCATGGCCGCGCGCTCCACCAACGCCGTCAAGCGGTTCAACACGCTGATGGAGGACCTCCGTACGGTCGTCGAGTCCGGCGCCGGCCCCGCCACCGTGCTGGAGGCGATCCTGGAGCGCACCGGATACCTCGCCGAACTGCAGGCCTCCACCGACCCGCAGGACGAGACCCGGATCGAGAACCTCCAGGAACTCGCCGCCGTCGCCATGGAGTTCGAGCAGGAGCGTGGCGAGGAGGAGCAACGCACCCTGGCCGACTTCCTCGAGCAGGTCGCGCTGGTCGCCGACTCCGACCAGATCCCCGACGAGGAGGACGGCGACGGCGTCATCACCCTGATGACCCTGCACACCGCCAAGGGCCTGGAGTTCCCGGTCGTCTTCCTGACCGGCATGGAGGACGGCGTCTTCCCGCACATGCGCGCCCTCGGCCAGACCAAGGAACTGGAGGAGGAGCGGCGCCTGGCGTACGTGGGCATCACGCGTGCGCGGGAACGGCTGTATCTGACGCGGTCCACCCTGCGCAGCGCCTGGGGTCAGCCGTCCTACAACCCGCCGTCCCGGTTCCTGGAGGAGATCCCGCCGACCCACTTGGAGTGGAAGCGGACCGGTGCGACCGCGCCCGCGTCCTCCGGGCCGGTCTCCGCGGTGGCGGCCTCGCTGTCGTCGTCCCGTTCGCGTTCGTCGGCGTCGGGCGCGTCCGGTTTCGCCACGCGCCGTACCTCCGAGAAGCCGGTGGTGTCGCTTGCAGTCGGGGACCGGGTCACGCACGACCAGTTCGGGCTCGGGACCGTCGTGGCGGTGAAGGGCACGGGCGGGAACGCCGAGGCGACGATCGACTTCGGGGACACCAACCCGAAGCGGCTGCTGCTGCGGTACGCGCCGGTGGAGAAGCTGTAGCCCTGTGCGGCGGTAGTCCTGTGAGGTGAGCCTCCGCCGGCCGGTCAGGTGGAGGCTGCCGGGGCGTTACGTCGGGTCGACGCCGTGGCTGCGCAGCCACGGGAGCGGGTCGATCGGCGAGCCGCCGGCCGGATGCACCTCGAAGTGCAGATGAGGGCCGGTCGAGTTGCCGGAGTTGCCCGAGCGCGCGATCGGATCGCCGGCCTTCACGGTCGTACCGGAGGGGACCGTATAGGTGGAGAGGTGGCAGTACCACGTCTCCGTGCCGTCCTTCGCGGTCACGACCATCATGTTGCCGTACGCGCTGTTCCACTGGGTGCGGACGGTGCCGTCGGTCGCGGCCATCACGGTCGTGCCGTACGAGACGGGGAAGTCGATGCCGGTGTGCAGGGACATCCAGTTGATGCCGGACTGGCCGTACTGGGCGCTGAGTCCGTGGCGGGCGACCGGCAGGGCGAACTTCGGGCGCAGCCGCTCCTTGCGGGCCGCCTCTTCCGCCGCTCGCTTCCGCTCGGCCGCCTGCTGAGCCTTGAGGTCGATACGTTCCTGCGTACGGCTGGCCCGGTCGGCGAAGTCGTCGGCGCCGGCGGAGAGGCTCTGCAGCTGCGTGTCCAGCTTGTTGTTGGCGGCGGCCGGCTGCACCGGCTGCGCGTCCGCCGCGGTGGTCTGCGCCTCCGCGGCGCTGTCCTCGGTGAGGCTGCCGACGGACGCGGCGGCGATCCCCGCGACGCCCATCACACACGCCGAGGGCACCGCGATGGTCATCAGCGCCGAGCGCTTGGGGGGCGTACGGCGGCGGGAGCGGGACCCGGCGCGCGAGGCCGCTCGTGCTGCGGTGCGCGGGCCGACCTCTTCCTGGCCGTCCAGGAGCGGGGTGACGGTGGGCAGTTCGCCGGTGGTGGCCGGCTCACCGCCGTCCGCGGCGGGGTCGTCGTAGGCGGCCCCGGTGGCTTCGTCGTAGCCGATCTGCTCGAACGTCGCCGTCTCGTGCTGGTGGAAGGCGTCCGCGTGCTGCTCGTACCCGTCGGGGGACGGCGCGGCGGAGCCGTCGGAGTTCCACTGCGTGGCGTCGTAGGTGCCGGTGTCGAAGGCCTGCGTGCCCCATTCCCACTGCTGGGTCTGGTCGGCCGGATTGCCGGACTGGTCGGGCTGGAGCCAGGCGCCGGTGTCCCACTGGCCGGTGGCGTCGGGGGACGTGGCCTGCGGCGGGATGACCGACAGCGGTTGCTGCTGGGCCGGCCAGGAGGTCGTGTCGTAGACACCGGTGTCGTAGGCGGCGTGGTGCTGGGCCGCGTACGCGTCGTAGTGCGGGTTCTCGTGCGTGCCCGTGGGCCAGTGACCTGTGTCGTACGTGCCCGTGTCGGGGCCGCTGCCCGGGAGGTTGCCGAAGAGGGGGTCGCTGGCGAAGCTCGCGGTGGTGTGCCCGGTGGCATCGAAACCGGCGCCGTCCGTACCGGTGGTGTGGGCACCGGTGGCGTCGAATCCGGTGGCGGCGTAGTCGCCGTACGTGGTGAAGTCGCCGTACTGGGCTTCCTGGGTGCCGTACGACGCGTAGTGCGCCGAGGCGGCCTCGGAAGCCGGAGCCGGGGGCATGGTCCCCGACGGGTGACGGTCGTTCACCAACTTCTCTTTCGCCTCGACAACAGGGGCTGCCAGAGCAGTGCGGCGACTGTACCCGGCGGTACGCGGGCACGACAATCTTCGGCAGGTTTCGCGCGCGCATGAAACGGGCATTCGGCCGTGTTTTGGCGGACGGCGGGCGCGGGTTTGGCTTTGTGTTCGAAGTTTGTTCGACGTTTCGATGCGATACGCGCATCGGTCGGGTCCGGTGTCAGGCCACCGTGAGGCCGCCGGTGTGATCGACGGACGGTTCACCCGGGTGGGCCGTGTCGAGGACCTGCCGTATTCCGTTGGCGACGGCGGGGTGCACGGGCAGGGCGAGATGGCCGATGCCGGTCACCCGCACGTTCTGCACCGTCAGATCGGGATGGTCGATGCGGGCCGACTCCAGCGGGTCCATCACATGGTCCAGGTCGCTCCAGTAGCTGACGAAGTGCGTACGGCAGTCAGGGGCGGGCCGAGTGAGCTCCTCGAGCACCGGTGAGCCGGGGCGCATCTGGCGCACGATGGGGTGCGCGTCCGCCAGGGGCGCGACTCGGGTGCCGGAGTGCGGCGTGCCGAGGGTGACGAGCGTCCGGACGCGGGCGTCGCCGCCGAGCCGCTGAACGTAGTAACGCGCTATCAGGCCGCCGAGGCTGTGCCCGACGACATCGACCTGCCGGGCCCCGGTGCGATCGCAGATCTCCTCTATGTGCCGGCCGAGCAGCTCGGCCGCGGCGCGTATGTCGCAGGTCAGCGGCGAGTAGTTGAGGGACTCGATCTGCTGCCTGCCGTGCTGGGCGAGGCTGCGGCGCAGCAGGACGAAGACCGAGCGGTTGTCGATGAAGCCATGCAGCAGGAGGACCGGGGGTTTGGCCTCCGTGGGCAGTTGGGCGGCGCCGTCCGTCGTGGGCAGTGCCGGGGCGGGTGCTCGTCGCTCCTGGGTGATGCCGGAGGGGTAGAGGAGGAGATGCCCGGCCAGGATCGCGATCTCCAGGGCGGTGGCCTTCAGAAGTGCCAGGGAGAGTCCTGTCAGTCGGCTCGGCAGCAGGCGCTGGCAGAACGGAAGAAAGGGCAGAGCAGCCCTGGTGACCTTCATGGCCGACCTCCTGTCGGCACGTGGAAGGACGGCTCCGCCCCCCGTGTGCCCTCGTGGAAAGCTGCTGCGAAGACGGCCGACAATGAGCACGTGAGCGACCTGAGCCGCGTGTGCCGCGGGGCCTGAGTGTGGCGTGTGGCGTTTGTGGCGCCAGTGGTCCCCTGTGTGCGGTATGTGCCGTACGTGCGGTTCTTGCCTTGCGTGTCTTCACCGAAGTGCCGTACCGCCGCTGTGCGTGGTGGGTGGAGCGGCGGTACGGCGACTTCGTCGCGGCTCCCCTTGCGCTTGTCCCATCGTGTGATTTCCCCCTCGGTCCGCAGCACGAAACTGCCGGTTGCGGGATCCTGGAGATAACGTTCGTTCACTTGCCCGGACGATGCGGGGCGGGGTGTCCGTGCGGTGCGGCGTGTACGGCGTGCCTGATGTGTGCGGTACTTGTCGGTACGGATGGATGTATTCGCTTCATGGAGGCAGTGATGGGTGTGGCAGCCGGTCCGATCCGCGTAGTGGTGGCCAAGCCGGGGCTCGACGGCCACGATCGCGGGGCCAAGGTGATCGCGCGGGCCCTGCGTGACGCCGGTATGGAGGTCATCTACACGGGGCTCCACCAGACTCCCGAGCAGGTCGTCGACACGGCGATCCAGGAGGACGCCGACGCGATCGGGCTGTCGATCCTCTCCGGCGCGCACAACACGCTCTTCGCGGCGGTGATCGAGCTGCTCAAGGAGCGGGACGCCGCGGACATCCTGGTCTTCGGCGGCGGGATCATCCCCGAGGCGGACATCCCCCTGCTGAAGGAGAAGGGCGTCGCGGAGATCTTCACGCCCGGCGCGACGACGACGTCGATCGTGGAGTGGGTCCGGACGAACGTACGCCAGCCGGCCGGGGCGTAGGCCTCCGGCGGTGGGGCCGGGACGGCTTCGGCTGGTCGGAGCCGGAGCCGGAGCCGGAGCCGGAGCCGGAACCGGGCCCGGAGTCGGGGCTGGTGGGCCTGTTGTCGGCCGGGGCCGGTTCCTTGCGCAGCCCTCGGGCGCTGGCGGGTCTACGCCGTGCCCAGTTCCTCGGCCATCGCCGCGCGCAGCCGCAGGGTCGTGACCAGGCGATGGAAGGCCTCCGCCCAATAGCCTCCAGCTCCGGGTGACGCGTCCTCCGGTTCGTCCGGTACGGCCAGCAGAGCGTCGAGGCGGCCGGCCTCGGACGGGTCGAGGCAGCGCTCGGCCAGGCCCATGACCCCGCTGAAACTCCATGGATAACTCCCTGCGTCCCGAGCGATGTTGAGCGCGTCCACCACTGCCCGGCCGAGCGGCCCGGACCACGGCACCACGCACACCCCGAGCAGCTGAAAGGCCTCGGACAGGCCGTGCGCCGCGATGAAGCCGGCCACCCACTCGGCCCGTTCGGCGGCGCCCAGCGTGCCGAGCAGCTTGGCGCGTTCGGCCAGGGACACCGCGCCCGGGCCGCCCGCCTCCGGCGCCGAGGGCTCGCCGAGCAGCGCACGCGACCACTCGGCGTCCCGCTGGCGCACCGCCGCGCGGCACCACGCCGCGTGCAGTTCGCTCTGCCAGTCGTCCGCCACCGGCATCGCCACGATCTCCCGGGGTGTCCGCCCGCCCAGCCGCCGTGACCAGGTCCCGAGCGGTGCCGCCTCCACCAACTGGCCGAACCACCAGGACCGTTCTCCCCGTCCCGCCGGGGCCTTCGCCACGACGCCGTCGCGCTCCATGCCCGGGTCGCACTCGTGGGGTGCTTCGACGGCGATCGTCGGTGCGGTCGGTGCGGTTGGTGTGGTCGGCGCGATCTGAGTGGTCTGGGGAGTCTGTGCCGCCTGTGGGGTTTGCGTGTGGTCGATGGCCACACATGCCTCCGCCCTGACCGCCATCCGCGCGGCGAGCGCCGAACCGGGCAGCGCCGAGAGCAGCTCCGCCGCCGTCGCCCGGACGTTGCGGCTGCGGTCGGCCAGGGCCTGTTCCAGGAACGGCTCGTCGTCCGGGCCCAGGCCCGCACGCAGGGAGTCGAGGAACATCAGCCGGTCCTCGGCCCGTTCCGTCGCCCAGGTCGCCGCGAGCAGTTCGCGTGCGGCGGCCGGTTCGCGGGAGCGCAGGGCTGAGAGGAGAGCGACCCGTTCGGCGAACAGGCCCTCCTGCCACAGCCGCTGAATCCGGTCCTCGTCATCGACGTGCGGCAGGGCCGCTCCACCGCCTGGTGCCGAACGCAGGGCGAACCGCCAGTCCTGGTTCAGCCGCGCCAGCCACAGGGCCCGCGGCCCCGCGAACTCCAGCACCGCCGGACGCAGGTCGGTACGCCCCCGGGCCGCGTCCAGCAGTGCGGGAAGCGCGTGCGGAGGCGGTGCGAAACCGCGGGTGTTGGCCGCCGCGAGCCACTGGGGCAGCAGTTCCATCAGGTCGGGCGCGGCGCCCCGGCGGCCGCCGCCGGACGGGCCGGGGCGGTCGGCCAGCAGCAGCGCGAGTCTGCGGGCCGCCGCGGGCGGCAGCGGGGGACGAGGGTCCTCCGGGGCCGCTTGCGGGCGCTCCGCCGCCCGCGCCGGACGCAGACCGGCCCGGCGTCGCACGGTCTCCGCCGCCGCCGCGTCCAGCAGGGCCACCGGTGCCTCAGGGCCCGGCCCGGCGCCCGGCGGGGTACGCCGGTCCGTGCCCAGCAGCGCCGTGGTGACGAGCCCCTCCCAGGCGCCCGTGACGGGCGCGTCCACAGAAGCGGAGGTCCTGGTCATGAGCTTCCTTTCCGCGGGGCGCCCGGGAGTGGTTGAAGTCTCACCCTTACCGGTTGTCCCGTGATGACTGAAAGATGCGTTGGTTCAGTTGCTTCATGGGAAGGGTGGGTCGGGTCGGAAAGGCCGGTCCGCCGCCGTCGGTTCAGCACAGCGCCACCCCGTCGCCCGGGCCCTCGGGCCAGGCCGTCAGCGGAGTGAAGCCCTGGTGGCCGCATTCGCCGAAGACCCTGACCGGGGCACCGCCGGACAGGGCGACGAGCCGCCACAGGCCGGGCCGGGAACGCGCGCCGGGGGCGAGCGGCAGCGCCGCGTCCTCGTCGGCGTCCGCCAACTGCCAGGAGCCGCCGTCCGGGGTGGGGACGACCCGGTCCAGCGTCACCGGGACGGACTCCAGCCACGGATCGTCGCGCAGGGCGTCGCCGTACCGGGCCGCCGCCTGCGACGTCGTCACCCCCGGCGGACGTATGTCCGTGGGCGCGGGCGGCGCGAACTGTTCGCCCAGGGCCACCCGCGACTGCCCGGCACCCGGGTAGGCGGACATCTCGGCATCGAGGCTCAGGCCTACTGGCAGCGCCAGCTCCGGGGCGCGGCCGGCGGCGCCGTAGGAGAGGAGCAGCGCGGTCCGGTGCGAGGCGGTGCCGTGCAGCCAGATCCGGCGGGTCGTCAGGCGTGGGTCTGTCGTGTCGTACTGGGCGAGCACCAGCCAGCGGTCCCGCACCGGCGGGCCCTCCGCGGAGGCCGGCAGGCCGATCCGCGAACGGACGGTGGCGGCGAGGCCGTCCGGCAGCCGCTCGCGGCGCAGCCAGCCCTGGCCGAGGAGATGCAGCAGCGCGCACTCCTCCAGCAGTCGCACCGGCCAGCCCGGACCGGTGGACGGGATCGCTCCCAGCTCACGGACCCGCGCGGCCAGGCCCTGAGCCTGGGCGTCGACCATACGGGCCGCCGTCTCCTCCCAGAGGCCGTAGCCGGACTGCTCCGCTGTCGCCAGGCCGCCGCGCAACAGGTCCGCCAGGCGCTGCTCCAGCTCCACCGCGCCTGCCGTGACCCGCTCGGCCCTCCGCTCCGCCCGGCGCCGCGCGGCCTCCGGATCAGCGGACCCGGACGGCGAAGCCGGGTTCTCTCCCGCACTCTTCTCCTCCGCGCGCTCGCGCCGCCCCGCCAGCCACCGCCCGGCCCATTCCGGTGCCTGCCTCAATGGCACCGCTCCGTCGCCGCCCGCCCAGAGCAGCAACAGCCCGAGAGCGTGCTTGCACGGGAACTTGCGGCTCGGACAACTGCACTTGTACGCGGGCCCGGAGGCGTCCGCGATGTCGACGACCGTCTGATACGGCTTGCTTCCGCTGCCCTTGCACAGCCCCCACACCGTCCCCTCGTCGGAGCTCCCCGCCTCGGACCACGGCCCCGGCGCGCCGAGTTTGCTTCCCGCTTTGCGTGACGCGGTGTCAGGCGCCAGTGCCAGCACCTGGCCCGCCGTCCAGCGCACCCCCTGCTGAGTCATGCCATCGAAGGTAGATCCCACCACTGACAATCGGGTCCGCGAGCGGCTCAGGCACAGTGTTTGCGCAGGTCAGAACGCATTGTCAGTGGTGTGGTGCAACGTGGTTGCCAGATCCGAACCGGCCGAGCTGGAGGGGGACTCAGCCATGCCTGTGTCCGTTGAACCGACATCGCAGACCGACGGTGCCGAGGCGCTGCGGCCGCACGCCGAGGACGCTTTCGCCGGCGAACTCGCCGCACTCGCCGCGCAGGACGACCGCCCCCGCCCGGCCCGCTGGAAGCTGTCGCCGTGGGCCGTCGCGACCTACCTGCTCGGCGGCACGCTGCCGGACGGCACGGTGATCTCACCGAAGTACGTGGGCCCGCGCCGCATCGTCGAGGTCGCGGTCACCACGCTCGCCACCGACCGCGCCCTGCTCCTGCTCGGCGTGCCCGGCACGGCGAAGACCTGGGTGTCCGAGCACCTGGCCGCGGCGGTCAGCGGTGACTCCACGCTGCTGGTGCAGGGCACCGCCGGCACACCGGAGGAGGCCATCCGGTACGGCTGGAACTACGCGCGGTTGCTGGCCCACGGCCCGAGCCGCGACGCCCTCGTGCCCAGCCCGGTCATGCGGGCGATGGCCGACGGCATGACCGCCCGCGTCGAGGAGCTGACGCGTATCCCGGCCGACGTGCAGGACACGCTCATCACGATCCTGTCGGAGAAGACGCTGCCGATACCGGAACTGGGCCAGGAGGTGCAGGCGGTCCGCGGCTTCAATCTGATCGCCACGGCCAACGACCGCGACCGCGGGGTCAACGACCTGTCCAGCGCACTGCGCCGCCGCTTCAACACGGTGGTGCTGCCGTTGCCGGAGAGCCCCGACGCCGAGGTCGACATCGTCTCGCGCCGCGTCGACCAGATCGGCCGCTCCCTCGACCTGCCGGCCGCGCCCGACGGCCTCGACGAGATCCGCCGGGTCGTCACGGTTTTCCGGGAGCTGCGCGACGGGGTCACGGCCGACGGCCGGACGAAGCTGAAGTCGCCCAGCGGCACGCTGTCCACGGCCGAGGCGATCTCCGTCGTCACCAACGGACTCGCCCTGGCGGCCCACTTCGGCGACGGCGTGCTGCGGCCGAGCGACGTCGCCGCGGGCATTCTCGGCGCGGTGGTCCGCGACCCGGCGGCCGACCGCGTCATCTGGCAGGAGTACCTGGAGACGGTCGTCCGCGAGCGCGACGACTGGAAGGACTTCTACCGGGCCTGCCGTGAGGTGAGCGTGTGAGCGGTACGGGGCGGGGCCGTCAGAGGTGCGTATGGAGGGGAGGGGGTTGGCGTGACAGGCTTGGAGAGGGCTGAGGGCCGGGGCGCCGGGGCCGGGCCGCTGCTGCTCGGGGTGCGGCATCACGGGCCGGGGTCGGCCCGGGCGGTACGGGCGGCGCTCGAGGAGGCCCGGCCGCGGGTCGTGCTGATCGAGGGTCCGCCCGAGGCCGATGCCCTGATCCCGCTCGCCGCCGACGAGGAGATGCGGCCTCCGGTCGCCCTGCTCGCCCATGCCGTGGACGAACCCGGCCGCTCGTCGTTCTGGCCGCTGGCCGAGTTCTCCCCGGAGTGGGTCGCCATCCGCTGGGCCCTGGCACACGACGTCCCGGCCCGCTTCATCGACCTGCCGGCCACGCACACGCTGGTCTGGGGGAGGCAGGAGGACGCGGCGGGTGCCCACAGCGACGGTGACGGCGATGACGACCGCGAAGGCGAAGACGACGGCGACTCGGGCCCCGGCTCCGCCGACCTGCGGATCGATCCGCTCGGCGTGCTCGCCGAGGCCGCCGGCTACGACGATCCGGAGCGGTGGTGGGAGGACGTCGTGGAGCACCGCGGCGTGGGGAAGGGGGACGCGCTCGCGCCGTTCACCGTCCTCGAGGAGGCCATGGGAGCGCTGCGCGAGACCTACGGCAGCGGGGGACACGACCGGGACCTGGTGCGGGAGGCCCATATGCGGCTCCAGACGCGGGCCGCGCAGCGGGAGTTCGAGGACGGCGTGGCCGTCGTCTGCGGGGCCTGGCACGTCCCCGCCCTGCGGCAGAAGACGACCGTCGCCGCCGACAAGGCGCTGCTGAAGGGGCTGCCCAAGGTCAAGACGGATATGACCTGGGTGCCGTGGACCCACCGCAGGCTGTCCCGGATCAGCGGCTACGGGGCCGGCATCGAGTCGCCGGGCTGGTACGGGCATCTCTTCAGCGCCCCGGACCGGCCGGTCGAGCGGTGGCTGACCAAGGTGGCCGGGCTGCTGCGCGCCGAGGACCGGATCGTCTCCTCCGCGCATGTCATCGAGGCGGTGCGGCTGGCCGAGACGCTCGCCGCGATGCGCGGCCGTCCGCTGCCGGGGCTGAGTGAGACGACCGACGCGGTGCGGGCGGTGATGTGCGAGGGCTCGGACGTACCGCTGGCGCTGGTGCACGACCGGCTGGTCGTGGGGGACGTACTGGGGGAGGTGCCGCCGACGGCGCCGGCGGTTCCGTTGCAGCGGGACCTCGCCCGGCTCCAGCGCCGGCTGCGGCTGAAACCGGAGGCGCTGGAGCGGGAGTTGGAGCTCGACCTGCGCAAGGAGACCGACGCAGGCCGCAGCAGGCTGCTGCACCGGCTGCGGTTGCTCGGAGTCGCGTGGGGCGAACCGGCCGCCTCGCGGGGCAGCACGGGCACGTTCCGGGAGACCTGGCGGCTGCGCTGGGAGCCCGAACTGTCGGTGCGGGTCGCCGAGGCCGGCGTGTGGGGGACGACCGTACTGTCCGCCGCGACAGCGAAGGCCGAGGCGGACGGGGTCGCCTCGCAGGGCCTCGCCGATGTCACCGCGCTCGCCGAGCGCTGCCTGCTGGCCGAACTGCCCGACGCCCTGCCCACGGTGATGCGGATCCTCGCCGACCGGGCGGCCCTCGACACCGACGTCGGCCATCTCGCCCAGGCGCTGCCGGCCCTGGTCCGCTCCCTGCGCTATGGCGATGTGCGCGGCACGGACACCGGGGCCCTGGGTGAGGTCGCCGCGGGTCTGGCCGAGCGGGTCTTCGTCGGCCTGCCCCCGGCCTGCGCCGCGCTCGACGCGGACGCCGCCGAGGAGATGCGGCGTCATGTGGACGCGGTGCACGGGGCCGTGGGGCTCCTGGGCGACGCACCCGCGGCGGGACACGGCCACTTGAGAGGCCGTTGGCAGTCGGTGCTGCGCGTGCTGAGCGGGCGGGACACCGTGCCCGGGGTGATCCGGGGGCGGGCCGTGCGGCTCCTGCTCGACGACGGGGAGCTGGCGCAGGACGAGGCGGCGCTGCTCATGGGGCTCGTCCTGTCACCGGGCACCCCGCCCGCGGACGCGGCCGCGTGGATCGAGGGCTTCGTCGGAGGAGGCTCCGGTGGCGGGATGCTCCTGGTGCACGACGAGCGGCTGCTCGGGCTGGTCGACGCGTGGCTGACCGGGGTGCCGGGGGAGGCGTTCACGGACGTACTGCCCCTGCTGCGGCGGACGTTCTCGGCGTACGAGCCCGGGGTGCGCCGGACCCTGGGCGAGCTCGTCCGGCGCGGGCCGGGGGCCGGGGGCGGTTCGGCAGCGGCCGGCTCCGGCATACCCGGCTTCGCGGTCGAGCTGGACACGGTGCGCGCGGATGCCGTGCTGCCGGTCGTGCGGCTGCTGCTCGGGCTGGACGACGTGGAAGAGGAAACCGGTAACGACCTGGCGGGGGTGACGGGATGACGACCGATGCACTGAGCGAGCCGGCTCCGAGGACCGAGGCGGCGGGCACCAGCAGCGACGGCCCCCGGGCGGAAGGCCGGCCGACGACGACCGTGCCGGTGATCCCGCTGTGGGAACGGCCTCGCGGGGGAGGACGCGGATGACGGCCGAGGTGACGGACCCGGCGCAGGAGCGGTTGCGGCGGTGGCGGCTGGTGCTCGGCGGTGACACGGCGGACGGCACCGGGTGCGCGCTGTCGGGGCAGGACGCGGCGATGGACGGAGCGCTCACCGCGCTCTACGGCAAGGGAGAGAAGCCGCAGGGGGGCCGGGACCGTTCGGCGGGGCTCGGAGCGTCGGCGCCGTCCGTGGCGCGCTGGCTCGGCGACATCCGGGCGTACTTCCCGTCCTCCGTCGTGCAGGTCATGCAGCGCGACGCCATCGACCGGCTCGGTCTCGCCACGCTGCTGCTGGAGCCGGAGATGCTGGAGGCGGTGGAGGCCGACGTGCATCTCGTCGGCACGCTGCTGTCGCTCAACAAGGCCATGCCGGAGACGACGAAGGAGACGGCACGGGCTGTCGTGCGCAAGGTCGTCGAGGACCTGGAGAAGCGGCTCGCCACCCGCACCCGGGCCACCCTCACGGGCGCCCTCGACCGCAGTGCCCGCATCAACCGGCCCCGCCACCACGACATCGACTGGAACCGCACCATCGCGGCCAACCTCAAGCACTACCTGCCCGAGTACCGAACGATCGTGCCGGAGCGGCTCATCGGGTTCGGGCGGGCGTCCCAGTCCACGAAGAAGGAGGTCATCCTCTGTATCGATCAGTCGGGATCCATGGCGGCATCGGTTGTGTACGCGTCGGTGTTCGGAGCGGTGCTCGCCTCGATGCGGACGATCTCCACGCGACTCGTCGTCTTCGACACGGCGGTCGTCGACCTCACCGATCAGCTCGACGACCCGGTCGACGTGCTCTTCGGCACGCAACTCGGGGGAGGTACGGACATCAACCGGGCGCTCGCGTACTGCCAGTCGCAGATCACCCGGCCCGCCGAGACGGTGGTCGTGCTGATCAGCGACCTCTACGAAGGGGGCATCCGGAACGAGATGCTCAAGCGGGTCTCGGCGATGAAGGCGTCGGGAGTGCAGTTCGTGACGCTGCTAGCGCTCTCGGACGAGGGGGCACCGGCTTACGACCGGGAGCACGCGGCCGCGCTCGCCGCGCTGGGGGCACCGGCGTTCGCCTGTACGCCCGATCTGTTCCCGGAGGTGATGGCGGCGGCGATCGAGAAGCGGCCGCTGCCGATACCGGATGCGGTGTGACGATTTGTCGACGCATCGTCGTCCGATTCGGGTCGGTAAAACGGATATGACGGGCCATCAGCCGAGAGGGGCTTGCGCGACCTCCGCACTCCCGTGCGAGGATCGGCGCCTGCTCGGCAGGGCGCGCCGCGCCGGGCAGTACCGCGTTGTGCCGACTCGTTGCCCGTAACGCGTGATGCGTTCCGCACTTGTTCCGTCGCACGGGAGGAAGCTCCCCCTCTTGACCTCGTCAGCAGCCCTGTCCGGTGCCGCCGTGCGCATGCTGCGCACGGCGGCCGGGCGGCGTGCGCTCCAAGTGGCGCTGCTGGTGGGCGGGGTGCTCGTCATCGGGCTCCTGTGTGGCGAGCGGGCGTACGCGGCGGATGGTGTGCGGGCGTACGGAGTGGAAGGTGTGCGGGCGTCGGCGGACAGCACGGCCGGGCGGTCGGTCAGCGGGCAGAGACTGCTGGTCCGACCCGACGTGGACGCTTCGGCGGCCCGGGGTCAGTCAGATGCGCACGCTCTGGCAGTTCGGAAGCGTCCCTCCGACAGCGCTCAGCTCGTCCGGGGCGTGGGCGAGCGGGCCGTACGAGTGGCCGATGGCACGAGGGAGTCGGTCGGTAGGGAGCTGGTGAAGGTGCAGGCGAGCCTGCCGCCGCCGCCGAAGGCCCCCGCGCTGCCGGATGTGCCGGCCCTGCCCGTACCACCGAAGGTGCCGACGCTCCCCGTACCGCCGAAGGCACCGTCCGTGCCTGCCCTGCCCGACCTGCCGATCCTGGCTGACGCGCCGGCGATGCCGGACCTGCCCGGGCTGCCGGGCTCGCCCGCTCCTCCTGATGGTGACGTCACGGTCCCGGGAACGCCGGATCTGCCCGGGGTCCCCGGCTACCCGGCGTTCCCGAGTCACCCCCTGCCCGCGCCCGTCACGGTCGATCCGCAGCCGGGTGGGACGGTGTCGCCGCCCGACACACCTGCCTCCCCTGGCCGGACCGGGGAAGCGGACCCCCTGGCGCATGGCGTGCACGGCGTGCATGGCGACCAGTACCGGGCCACACAAGCCGATCGCGCTGCCCACGGTCACGCAGACCACGGCCGCGCGCACCACATCAGACGCGCAGCCCATGCCGGGCCGTCCGCAAGCGTCGGAGGCGCCGTCCCGGTCGGGCACGTGCCCGGAGGCCGTCCGGCCGGCACGCTCTGCAGCCGTTCCATGGCCGACAACGGCACTCCGCGTCACGGCGACGAGCATGCCGTCACGCTGAGCAGCCGGGCTCCGCTGAGCCTCGTGCGCGGTGTCGCCGCCCGCATCTGCGTGGCCGGTACCCGGGACAGCCACCGGGACATTCCCGTCCTCCCCGGCTAGCAGCCGCAGGCCACCGCTGCAGCGTCGTAGGGACCTGTCGCGCGAGGGAAGCCCGTTTCTGTCGCCTCCCACCGCACGGCACCCCTTGCCCCAAGACTCCGCGAGCCCTCACGCCCGGACGGTCGAAAGCCGTCGACGGTCCGAGGCCGAAACCTCGTGGATGAGGTCGGCCGGCCCCCATTGGGGTGGGGACCAACCGACCCGCACCCCGGAGAGCAGGGCCCTGAACTGGGCCTTTGTGCTCCTTCGGAGGTGTTCGGCGGGCCTCACCGGGCTTACCCCAGCCCGGTGAGGCCCCTCACTCCAGGCACGCTGTGCCAGAGAGCGCGGCATCATGTGACAGGTATCACCGCTCAGGTGTGACCCTCGATTTAGGGGCCTCATGCAAGCAGCGATAACCTGCGAGACGGACATGCCGCGCGCTCGGACACCGTGTGCGCCTCCCTTGTGACTGACAGACGGCGGACGTCACGTTGCCCTCGCGGCACGCCCACGCAGACAACGAACCGCGAGATCACTGATAGGGACGGAAGCGCGTGGACCTGTTCGAGTACCAGGCGAGGGACCTCTTCGCCAAGCACGATGTACCGGTGCTGGCCGGTGAAGTCATCGACACGCCTGAGGCGGCCCGCGCAGCCACCGAGCGCCTCGGTGGCAAGTCCGTCGTCAAGGCCCAGGTGAAGGTCGGCGGCCGTGGCAAGGCCGGCGGCGTGAAGCTGGCGGCGACCACCGACGAGGCGGTCGAGCACGCGACCAACATCCTCGGCATGGACATCAAGGGCCACACGGTCCACAAGGTGATGATCGCCGAGACGGCTCCGGAGATCCTGGAGGAGTACTACGTCTCCTTCCTCCTGGACCGTGCCAACCGCACCTTCCTCTCCATCGCGTCCGTCGAGGGCGGTATGGAGATCGAGGAGGTGGCGGAGACCCGCCCCGAGGCCGTCGCCAAGACGCCGATCGACGCCAACGAGGGTGTGACCCCCGAGAAGGCCCGCGAGATCGTCGAGGCCGCGAACTTCCCGGCCGAGGTCGCCGACCAGGTCGCGAACATCCTCGTCACCCTGTGGAAGACCTTCGTCGAGGAGGACGCCCTCCTGGTCGAGGTCAACCCGCTGGCCAAGGTCGCCTCCGGTGACGTCATCGCCCTGGACGGCAAGGTCTCCCTGGACGAGAACGCCGAGTTCCGTCAGCCGGAGCACGAGGCCCTCCAGGACAAGGACGCGGCCAACCCGCTCGAGGCCGCCGCCAAGGAGAAGAACCTCAACTACGTCAAGCTCGACGGCGAGGTCGGCATCATCGGCAACGGCGCGGGTCTCGTCATGAGCACCCTGGACGTCGTCGCGTACGCCGGTGAGGCGCACGGTGGCGTCAAGCCCGCCAACTTCCTCGACATCGGTGGTGGCGCCTCCGCCGCCGTCATGGCGAACGGCCTGGAGATCATCCTCGGCGACCCGGACGTCAAGTCCGTCTTCGTCAACGTCTTCGGTGGCATCACCGCCTGTGACGAGGTCGCCAACGGCATCGTCCAGGCGCTGCAGCTGCTCAAGGACAAGGGCGAGGACGTCACCAAGCCCCTGGTCGTCCGACTGGACGGCAACAACGCGGAGCTCGGGCGCAAGATCCTCTCCGACGCCAACCACCCGCTGGTGCAGCGTGTGGACACCATGGACGGAGCGGCCGACAAGGCCGCCGAGCTCGCGGCTGCGAAGTAAGGGACGAGGGACTAAACAGCCATGGCTATCTTCCTCAACAAGGACAGCAAGGTCATCGTCCAGGGCATGACCGGTGCCACGGGCATGAAGCACACCAAGCTCATGCTGGCCGACGGCACGAACATCGTCGGTGGCGTGAACCCGCGCAAGGCGGGCACGTCCGTCGACATCGACGGCAACGACATCCCGGTCTTCGGCACGGTCGCCGAGGCGATCGAGAAGACGGGCGCCAACGTATCCGTCCTCTTCGTCCCGCCGGCCTTCGCCAAGGCCGCCGTCGTCGAGGCCATCGACGCCGAGATCCCGCTCGCGGTCGTCATCACCGAGGGCATCGCCGTCCACGACTCGGCCGCGTTCTACGCCTACGCCGTGTCCCAGGGCAACAAGACCCGCATCATCGGCCCGAACTGCCCCGGCCTCATCACGCCGGGCCAGTCGAACGCCGGCATCATCCCGGGCGACATCACCAAGCCGGGCCGCATCGGTCTGGTCTCGAAGTCCGGCACGCTGACGTACCAGATGATGTACGAGCTGCGTGACATCGGCTTCTCCTCGGCCGTCGGCATCGGTGGCGACCCGGTCATCGGCACGACCCACATCGACGCGCTCGCCGCGTTCGAGGCCGACCCCGACACCGACCTGATCGTGATGATCGGTGAGATCGGCGGCGACGCCGAGGAGCGGGCCGCGGCCTTCATCAAGGAGAACGTGAAGAAGCCGGTCGTCGGCTACGTCGCGGGCTTCACCGCGCCCGAGGGCAAGACCATGGGCCACGCCGGCGCCATCGTCTCCGGCTCCTCCGGCACGGCCGCCGCGAAGAAGGAGGCCCTCGAGGCCGCCGGCGTCAAGGTCGGCAAGACCCCGACCGAGACGGCGAAGCTGGCCCGCGCCATCCTCGCCGGCTGAGCAGCGCCTCACGGCTCAGCAGTGGGCCCGCTCCCTGTACGGGGGCGGGCCCACCGCCGTTTCACCAAAGCTGCTCACCGCGGCTGCGGCATCAGCCGGTCCGGCCCCCGTTGCTGTTCCTTGCGCAGCTTGGTCCGCAGGTCCCGCTCCGACTCCGACAGCGGTCCGGGCGCGACCGGTGGCGGCACGCCCTGGACGGACGCGCCCGGCGGTACGGGCGGCTCGTAGCGCGTCGGGGCCGTGCGCACGGTGAGCACCGTGGTTCCGATCAGCAGGGCCGTGAAGGCGATGGCGGCCCGGGTCCAGAGGCGGGCCCGGCGCTCCCCGGCCTGCCGCACCACCAGTGGCTTGGCGGCCCGCAGCCGCTCGGTGGAGGCGAGTTCGACCAGCCGCCAGTGCAGGACCTCCGGGTCCGCCAGCTCCGGCAGCCGCTCGGCGACCGCCTCACGCGCGTGCATCAGCCGGTTCACGGCCGCGCGGGTGCTCGCCTCCGTCTCCGCCGCCGTCTCCGGCAGGCCCAGACCGACGCCGTCGTACAGCAGCAGCGTGCGGCGGTACGAGGGCGGGAGCCTCAGCAGGGTGTCCATCAGCGCGCGGTCGAACGCGTCGGGCGGCGGCGGCTCGGGGTGCCGGTAGCGGGGACGGAGCCGGTGCCAAGGGGAGAGCGCGCACTCGTACGCCACCGCGCGCACCCAGCCCGCCGGGTCCCGGTCGCGGGCCACCTCGGGCCAGCGCTGCCAGGCGATCTGAAAGGCCCGCTCGACGGACTCCCGGGCCAGCTCGCGGCGCCCGGACAGCAGGTAGGTCTGCCGGACCAGCGCGGGGGCACAGAAGGCGTACAGCGCGTCGAAGGCCTGTTCAGGGGCCGGAGCGGAGGTCGCCTCGTCCGGCCGGTACGGGGTCTTCGCACGGCCGGGGGCCCGGCTGCGGTCGGCGAGGGTGACGCGGGCGGTGGTGCGGCCGCGGTCGGGGACGGGGGTGTGGCCCCGGTCGGCGAGACGGGTGCGGTCCCGGTCCCTGGCCGGCGGGCGGCTCCTGGCACTCCTGCCCGGGGCGGAGGCCCTGCCTCGGTCGCTCGTGGTGACGCTCACGTGAGGCTCCGTCACCTCCCGCTCCGTATCCAGTGAGTTCAGCAGCCTCGCGTACTTCTCCCCCTTCCGGCCGCGCGGCGTGGCGCGGCCGGTCTCCCATCCGCGCACCGTCTCGCTGGTGACGCCCACCCGGGAAGCCAGCTGAGCCCGCGTCAGCGAGGCGGCCTCGCGCAGGCGTCGGCGTTCCTTCGGCGGAGGCAGCGGGAGGGCAGGGCTCTGCGTCACAGGGCGCCCCTCCGTACGGAAAAGTACATAAACGTATATTGAGCGACACAACGATGGTTCGCCTGTTACGACGGGAAAGCGCGTGTCGTTGGGAGCATGGCGGTCGTGATCAAGATGACCGCTCGCCGACGTCTGTTGGCGCTCCTGCTCACCCGGGTGCGGGACCGTTCGCCCGGACTGGGCGACGCCCTTGTGAGTGGTGCGGTGGCGGCGGGCCTGGGGCTCGCGTGGTTCGCCGTGCTGGTGATGATGCTGTGGATCACCTCCCCGTACCCCGACAGCGGGCCGGGCGGCGTGCTGCACGTCACGGCGGCGCTGTGGCTGCTGGCCCACGGAGCCGAGCTGGTCCGCGTCGACACGCTCTCCGGCGTCCCCGCCCCGGTGGGCATCTCGCCGCTGCTCCTGCTCGCGTTGCCCGTGTGGCTGCTGCTCCGGGCGGCACGCGACGCCACGGACGGCGGGGCGGGGGAGGGGAAGGACGACGCCGACGGCTTCGAGGACATCGAGGATGTCGCGGGCATCGAGGGATTCAAGGGCGCGGGACCGCCGCTGGTCGCCGCCCGTACGGCGTGGACGGGCGTCGTCCTCGGCTACCTGGCCGTCGCCCTGCCCGCCGCGCTGTTCGCCGCCGGCGGTGTGCTGCGCCCGTCGTGGCTGTGGACGGGGGTGTACGTGCCGCTGGTCGCCGCCGTGGTGGCGGGAGTGGGTGTGTGGTCGGCGTACGGCCGTCCGGGCGGTCCGCTGCGGCGGCTGCTGCGGGTCCTGCCGGTGGGCCTGCGGCTGCTGCTCCACGGCCCGGACGGGCGCCCGGGTGTCGCCGCCCGGGCCGTGGCGGCCGGAGTGGCGGTGCTTCTCGGGGGCGGCGCGCTGGTGGTGGCGGTGTCGCTGGTGGTGCACGGCACGGAGGCACAGGCGTCGTTGCTCCGGCTGACCGAGGGGTGGTCGGGGCGGTTCGCGGTCCTGCTGCTGTGCGCGGCCCTGGTGCCGAACGCGGCGGTGTGGGGTGCCTCGTATGCCCTGGGTCCCGGCTTCGTCCTCGGCGCCGGCCACGTCGTCGGCCCGTTGTCCTCCGCGCCGCCGCCGTTCCTGCCGACGTTTCCGCTGCTGGCGGCGGTGCCGGAGGCGGGGCAGGGGGCGTTGGTGCACTGGGCGGCCGGGGCCGTGCCGGTGGTCGCCGGGGTGGTGGTGGGCCGGACCGTGGTGAAGGGTGCGGCCCCCGGAGAGGGCGGCGGGACGAAGACGGGCGGCGGGCGGGGCGTCGGCTGGTCGCCGTGGCGCGGCGCCTGTGCCGCCGCTCTGGCGGCGCTGCTGTGCGCGGCCGTGCTCGCGGGGCTCGCCGCGCTCGCGGGCGGGCCGCTCGGGGGCGCCGTGCTGGCCCGCTTCGGGCCGGTGTGGTGGCAGGTGGGCGCCGCGACCCTGGCGTGGCTGATGCTGGTGGCGGTCCCCACGGCGGTGGGGGTGGGGATCTGGCGGTGCCGGTCACCCCGCGCGGAGGAGCCGGTGATCGGCAGGCAGCGTGAGGAGACGGCCGAGAGCGCCCGCAAGGCCGGGAGGATGCGACGCCGGGGCGGTTCGTTCACGCGCACCGGAGCCGCCGGAGTCACCGGAGCCGCCGGAGGAACCGGGCGGGCCGGACGCGCCTCGGGCGCCGGGGGCACAGGAACCGCCGGGGAAGCCGAGGATGCCGGAGCTGCCTGGGGCGCCAAGGTTGCCGGGGATGCCGGAGCTGGCTGGGGCACCAAGAGCGCCAAGGGGGCCGGGGATACCGGAGCCGCCCGGGGCGCCAGGAACGCCAAGGGTGCCGAAGCCGTCCGGGATGCCGGAGCCGCCCGGGATGCCAGGAACGCCAAGGGTGCCGGAGCCGCCCGGGACGCCAAGGACGTCAAGGGTGCGGGAATCGCCGGACGCCACGCCTCGTCGCCGGACGGGACTACGGCACCGCGCACCCCGGACCCCGCAACGGACCTGCCCTACGCCCCCTACGCACCCTTCGAGTACGACGCCCCGTACGGCCTGCGAGACCAGGACGACGACGCCGGTTACGAGCCCTACGACTTCCTGCCGGCCGACCCCGCTCGAGGCTCCGACAGCACCTGACGGGGGCGGGACCGCCTCAGCCGTTCGTCCCCAGCAGCCCCCGCAGCTCCTCCGGCAGCAGCTTCGTACAGGACTGCTCGGCCTGGTTGGTGAGGGCGTCGTTGGTGCACGTGTAGTAGTCGCGGTAGACCAGCTGCGCCGTGAAGGACGCGGCGACCAGGGCGATCGCCAGGGACGCCGTGACCAGGCCGCTGACCGCGGCGGTCGTCTGGGGGCGGCCCGGCTGCTCGGCGGCCGGGGAGTCCGGGTCGGACCTGCGGGGCTTGGCGCGCAGCGCGCTGATGCCCCAGTAGAGGGCGAGCGCGCCGAGCAGCAGCGCCACGTACGGCCAGCTGAACAGGGCGAAGAAGAAGGCCCACATGCCCGACAGCAGGGCGTAGCGCGCACGGCGCTGGGAGGGGTCCGTCGGGTCCCAGCGCGGGTTCGGGCCGCCCTGGGGGCCCTGGCCCTCGGGGCCGCCGCGGGGGCGGTCGCCGAAGCCGTCGGGGGAGCGGCCGGGCTGCCGGTCGCTCCACTGACTGCCCCACGGCGCGCGGTCGCCGCCCTCGCCGCCCTCCTGGGAGTCGTCGCCCGACGGGCGGCGCGGCTGCCAGGGCCGGTCCGGGGTGCCCTCGGGCGGCGGGGCGAAGGGGTTGTCCTCCTGGGAGCCGCGCCCTCGCCCGTCCCCGCCGGAGCCGTCCGACGGCGCGTCGGGCGGTGAGCTGGGGCGCTCCCGCAGCAGCACGGCGCCGCGCTCCCCTCCCTGTGCCGACGGCGGGGGGAACGTGAGGAGTCGCAGGCTGCGGTCCGGCATCAAGTGAGCGTCTTCCCGTTGGTGAGTAGGACGGTGAGTAGGCGGTGAGTGGGACTGGGGGATCAGGACTGGACGAACAGAAGTCGGTGCGGCGTCGGGACCGGCTCCGTCACCCTCCTGAACGCACCACGCCCGGACGGCGTTCCCGAACCGGCTCCGCCCAGACGCTACCTTCCGGCCACGCCCCCGTCCCGTGGGGGCCGTCCGGTGTGCCGGTATCGTTGCTGACGGTCGGCCGGTTCGTAGGCTTCCCCGTATCCGGGAGCCCGAAGCATTCGTATGAATGTACAAACGCCACAGTCCGGCCGCCTGGACAGACGCTTCCCCGAGAAAGGCCCCCACCGTGGCCGCCAAGCCCGTGGCCCCGCGCGCCAAGCGCCTCGTCGTGCTGGTCTCCGGATCCGGCACCAACCTGCAGGCGCTCCTCGACGAGATCGCCGCCACCGGTGCGCAGGCGTACGGAGCCGAGGTCGTGGCCGTCGGCGCCGACCGCGAGGGCATCGAGGGGCTGGCGCGCGCCGAGCGTGCCGGGCTGCCGACCTTCGTCCGCAAGGTCAAGGACCACGGGAGCCGCGAGGAGTGGGACACCGCCCTCGCCGAGGCCGTCGCGGCCTTCGAGCCCGACCTCGTCATCTCCGCCGGCTTCATGAAGATCGTCGGCAAGGAGTTCCTCGCGCGGTTCGGCGGGCGGTTCGTCAACACGCATCCCGCCCTGCTGCCCAGTTTCCCGGGAGCCCACGGCGTGCGGGACGCGCTCGCGTACGGCGCCAAGGTCACCGGCTGCACCGTCCACTTCGTCGACGACGGCGTCGACACCGGCCCGATCATCGCCCAGGGCGTGGTCGAGATCCGGGACGAGGACGACGAGAGCGCTCTGCACGAGCGCATCAAGGACGTCGAGCGAAGGCTGCTCGTCGAGGTCGTGGGGCGGCTCGCCCGCAACGGCCATCGCATTGAGGGACGAAAGGTAGTTATCCAGTGACCGCCGAGAGCAACAAGCGGCCCCTTCGCCGGGCGCTCGTCAGCGTCTACGACAAGACCGGGCTCGAGGACCTCGCGCGCGGGCTCCACGAGGCCGGGGTCGAACTCGTCTCCACCGGCTCCACCGCCGCGAAGATCGCCGCTGCCGGCGTCCCCGTCACCAAGGTCGAGGAACTCACGGGCTTCCCCGAGTGCCTGGACGGCCGCGTCAAGACCCTGCACCCCAGGGTCCACGCTGGCATCCTCGCCGACCTGCGCCTCGAGGACCACCAGCGGCAGCTCGCCGAGTTGGGCGTCGAGCCGTTCGACCTGGTCGTCGTCAACCTCTACCCGTTCCGCGAGACCGTCGCCTCGGGTGCCTCGCCCGACGAGTGCGTCGAGCAGATCGACATCGGCGGGCCGTCGATGGTCCGCGCCGCCGCCAAGAACCACCCCTCCGTCGCGGTCGTCACCAGCCCGGCCCGCTACGCCGACGTCCTGTCCGCCGTGCAGAGCGGCGGCTTCGACCTCGACACCCGCAAGCGGCTCGCCGCCGAGGCCTTCCAGCACACGGCCGCCTACGACGTCGCCGTCGCCTCCTGGTTCGCCTCCTCCTACGCGCCCGTCGACGAGTCGCGTTTCCCCGACTTCCTCGGCGCCACCTGGGAGCGCGAGCACACCCTGCGCTACGGCGAGAACCCGCACCAGCCGGCCGCGCTGTACGTCTCCCCGGAGGGCGGCGGCCTCGCCCAGGCCGAGCAGCTGCACGGCAAGGAGATGTCGTACAACAACTACACGGACACGGACGCCGCCCGCCGTGCCGCGTACGACCACGCCGAGCCGTGCGTCGCGATCATCAAGCACGCCAACCCCTGCGGGATCGCGGTCGCCGGGGACGTCGCCGAGGCGCACCGCAAGGCGCACGCCTGCGACCCGCTGTCGGCGTTCGGCGGCGTGATCGCGGTCAACCGCCCGGTCAGCAAGGAGATGGCCGAGCAGGTCGCCGAGATCTTCACCGAGGTCATCGTCGCGCCCGGCTACGAGGAGGGGGCCTTGGAGGCCCTCACCAAGAAGAAGAACATCCGCGTGCTGCGCTGCCCCGACGGCCCCTCAGCTCCCGTCGAGGTCAAGCCGATCGACGGCGGCGCCCTGCTCCAGGTGACGGACCGGCTCCAGGCCGAGGGTGACGACCCGGCCAACTGGACGCTGGCGACCGGCGAGGCGCTGGACGCCGACGAGCTCCAGCAGCTCGCCTTCGCCTGGAAGGCCTGCCGCGCGGTGAAGTCCAACGCGATCCTGCTCGCCAAGGACGGCGCCTCGGTGGGCGTCGGCATGGGGCAGGTCAACCGTGTCGACTCCTGCAAGCTTGCGGTGGAGCGGGCCGGGGAGGAGCGGGCCCGGGGCTCGTACGTCGCGTCGGACGCGTTCTTCCCGTTCCCCGACAACATCGACGTCCTGGGCGCCGCGGGCGTCAAGGCCATCGTCCAGCCCGGCGGATCGGTCCGCGACGAACTGGTCGTGGAGGCCGCGCAGAAGGCCGGCATCACGATGTACTTCACGGGGACGCGGCACTTCTTCCACTGAGGACACCTCACCCGGGCGGTGCCGCACCGGCTCGACACCTACGTCGAACCACGCGGCGCCGCCCGGGTGCTGGGTCCCACCTCGCCGTCCACGGCGAGGCCGCCGGCTGCAGCTCCGTGAACAGAATGAACTACGGCGAGGATCGCGGGGCGCCCCAGGTGGTTCACGAGGTCAGGGATAGAGGATGTAGACCTTGCAGTCGGCGCAGCCCTTGTGCTCGGATGCCTTGTAGTTTCCCGTGGAATTCTTGATGGTGGCCTTCTTCTCGTTGTGGACCCAGTTCGTCCACCCGCCGCTCGTCTTGACCCGGACCCAGGCGTGCCCGTCGCAGGAGGTGCCCGTCTTCTGGGTGTAGGCCAGCGTGCGGCTGCTGTAGGCGTCGTAACGGGTCACGCGGCCGTCGCAGGTGCGCTCGATGGTGTCCTCGCCGGCCGACGCGGGCGCGGCGGCGAGCATGACTGTTCCGACGGCAGCGACAACGGCGCCCAGCCTGACTCGAATTCCCATGGCGATCCCTCTCCCCCGGATGCTGCTCCAGTGGTCGTGCGCCTGGTGGTCCCAAGCGCACGGACATTCTGCGGAGTCACCGCGAGCCGGCGTACCTGCAACCTTCTAGGTTCCGGCCCACACCGTCCGCCGCCACAGTGGCTTCCGGAACATCAACGGGGAAGGGACCACATGACCATCCGTACTGCCAGACCTCGCCTGGCCATCGCCGTTCTGGGCACCGCCCTCGGGGCCACCCTGGCCGTGGGCGCGCTGCCCGCCTCTGCAGCCGTCTCCGACGGCTATGTCAGCGGTGCCGGCGGGTACCGCGACGACTGGTCCGACGAGACGGTGCACGCCAACTACTACCCGCGGTCCAATGCCGCCTGTCTGTGGCAGAAGGTCCTGTGGGCGGAGGGCCTGCTCACGAACTCCGAGGTCGACGGCGCCTTCGGCAGCAAGACCGCATGGCAAACCGGGAAGCTCCAGTCCCGCTGGGGGATACCCACGAGCCAGAAGGCCGACCGAGGCACCTTCACCAAGGCCGCCGGCCGGCTGAAGTTCGTCTCCGGCAGCACCGCGAGCGGCAAGCGGCTGGAGCTCAAGTACGACGGCCTCGTGCACGACTTCACTGTGCGGCGCAATGAGCACGGGCGGCACGGGTTCTACCTGGACGGCGGCTGGAAGGCCGCCTCGTACGAGCGACGCACCTGCATCTGACCCACGACGCACCGCACACCAACGGGAGGAACCTCATGGGAAGGCGCATCGCGACAGTGCTCGGCGCCACCGCCGCGGCCTTGATGCTCACCACGACCACGGCATCCGCGGACACGATCATCACCGACGACGGCAACTTCATCTATTGGCAGAGGAACTGCAACACGTCCTACGCCGGTACGGTCAGCAAGACCAAGGCGACCACCGCGAAGGGCAACGACGGATCGTGCGCGGGCCACGCCTGGCTCCGCGTCCTCGGAGACAGCTGGGGCGACTGGAAGCATGGCGCGACCAGCAAGACCCTCACCAGCCCGAGCGGCAAGTTCCGCAAGGCGCAACACAAGGGCTGCGCCGACTGCACGGTCTACACCACAGAGGTGAGGTAGGCCGGCCGTCCCCACAGGGACGCCACGAACAGGGCCCCCGCGCGGGTGGGAACACCAGCGCGGGGGCCCTGCGGGGCTTCCGGCTGTGTCATGCGTCAGCGGACCGGGGGGGCTTCAGCCGAACAGCGAAAGGATCGTCCACAGCGTCGACTTGGTCGAGCAGCTGTCCACCAGCCGGTGCGACCGCGGTGCGGCCTCGCCCGCCACGTTGCCCATGGAGTTCACGGTTGAGCAGCCGCTGCGTTGGGCCATACGGCGGCGGTCGGCACCGGCGGGCTCGAAGTCCGCCCCGCGGAAGTAGGTCACGTCGTGGTTCTTCCGCTCGTCCGCGACGTTGTTGAAGATCGAGCGGACCGGAGCACTGGCCGCCCATCTGCAGGTCTCGTCGCCCGAGTGCCAGTCGGCGTCGTCGCCGCGCCAGCTGCACAGGTCGCCGTTGCCGTTGTACTCGCTGAAGAAGCAGACGCTGTCCTCGGGGCACCGGTGGTAGCCGTAGACCAGCTGGCCGTCGGGCCCTCTTGACGCCGACTCCGTGGGCAGGGCCGCGTACACCGGCACTCCGTCGTCCTGGTTCACGTACAGGTACCCCGCCCCCAGCGTCCCGGTCGTTGCCAGCAGCACTGTGGCCAGGGCCGATGTCAGTACGGGGTGCCGCTGCCAGAAGCGGGGGCGCAGGCGCGGCAGACGGGCCGAGCGGGCGACGCCCGCCGCCTCCTCCACGCGGCGCAGGAGCGTGGCCGTGTCGTGCGTGACGCGTTCCCGGTGCTTGGGGGCCAGACAGTCCCGCACTATCTCCCGCCACGCGTCGGGCAGATCGGGGGACAGCCGCAGTTCCTCCGCGCCTCGCGCGTACCGCATCGCCGCGTCGGTGCGGGCCTCCGTGCTGCTGCCCGGCAAGGGGTAGGAGCCCGTGAGGACCACGTGTGCGAGGACGCCGAAGGACCAGACGTCGGCGGAAGGACGGATCCGCGTGCCCCGCTCATCGATCTCGGCCCAGAACAGTTCCGGTGGGGTGTAGTCGGGGGTGGCGAAGACGGGCGCGTACGCGTGTGTGCCTTCGAGTTCGGCAGCCAGGTTGAAGTCGGCCAGTCGTACCGAACCGTCTTTCATCAGCAGGACGTTGGCGGGCTTCAGGTCGCCGTGCACCCAGCCCGCGTGATGCAGTTGGTGCAGGCCCTCGCAGACCTGAGACAGCAGCGCGGGGCCCGACTCGGGCGTCGGGTCGTCTTCCAGCAGGGCGTCCAGGGAGCCTTCGGCGCGTTCCAGGACGAGGACGGTGGCGCCGTCGAGTTCGGGGTGGTCCGGGTCGTCCACGGTCAGTGTCTCGTACATCCGGATCAGGCGCGGTGCGCGGAGCCGCTCCAGCAACTCCACTTCCCGCTTGGCCAGTTCGCGCAGATGGCGCAGTTGGCGCGGGGTGCGGGTGCCCGTCGGCAGGAACTTCAGGGCGGCCCGGCGGGGCAGGGCCGGATCCGCCTCGCCGGTCGCGCTGCCCGCGTACACGGTCGCGAAGGCACCCGACGCCAGAGGCTCCCGTATCTCCCACTGCCCCACGCGGTAGCCCTGCGGTACGGGGACCGTGTGCGACTGCTGTCCGGTCATCCGGCCACCTCGCGCGGTGCCGCGGTCAGCACGCCCAGGTCGTCTTCGCGGACCAGGTCGAAGCGGAGAGCCAGCGAGACCAGTGAGTCCTTCTTGCCGTTGACGCGCAGGCCGGGCTCGGCGGTGTCGGGGCCGGGGCGCAGGCGGAGTTTGAGGGCCAGGTAGTCGATGTTCCAGTAGACGGACGAGCGGCTGACCGCCGGCCAGACCGGACGTAATCGCTCCACCAACTGCTCCACCGCCGGCAGCGACGCGTGCGGTTCCCCGCGCAGCCGGGGCTCGCACAGGGCGGCCAGTACCGCGAAATACCGGCTGGTGCGGTCCAGAGCGAACGCCGGTGCCGTGGCGGCGCCGGGGAGGCCCCGGCGGTCGGCGCTGCGGAAGGCGTGGCGTGGTGCCCAGACGTCGAAGCTGAGCAGGTCTCCCGCGGCGGGCAGGACCACCCGCGAGAACTCGAACGGTACGGGGGCTTCCGTACGGCCCGGCGCGATCTTGAGGTGTTCTCCCGCGCCCTCCGGGTTCTCCACCACGTAGGTCTGGTCCTCGCTGAGGTTGCTCAGCAGCCAGAAGGAGCGGTGTGCCGTGATCTCCCCGGCGACCCGGGGTACCCCTTCGTGGGCGATCACGAGTCCGCCGTCCGTGCCGGCCCTGCCGAACGTCAGCCGTTCGCCCGCGGCGATCCTGACCTGCCCGTCCGCGCTGGCGCACGTCGGTGGTACGACGATGACGCTGTACATGGAGTCGTCCCCCTCCTCCTACGACGCCGAGGGGCGCAGCCCTCAGCCCGATGAGGGGCAGGTTAGGGGACGTTTTCGAACGAGTAGGAAGCCCTGCGCCTGATACGGCGTGTCTGTGAAGGGTTCGTGAGAGAAAGCGCTATCGGTGCAGCGGCCTCCGGCCCTCCCCCGAGCGGGCCGGAGACCGCTGGTCGTGTCACCCCGTGGGTGCACGGCTTCCACCGTGCCGGGACCGGGACGACGGAGGTACCTCGGAACTCTCAGGGTCACTTCCTCGCGGGCGGGGCGTACTCCTTGAGGTAGTGGGCGATGCGGTCGGCGTAGTCGCGGTACTTCGGGGGAACGCCGCCCGCGTTGTTCACGGTCTTGGCCGACGTCCGGTAGGCGGCCGCCACCAGCACCCGCCGGTCGCCGGACAACCCGGTTTGTTCGAGGCGCGGTTCGATGAAGCAGAGGTAGCGGGCCATGGCCGGGATGGACTCGGAAGGGGTGAGCGGTGGCTCGGGGGTCTCCTTCGCGGGGACGCCGTCGGAGCGGATCCACCAGCGCAGGATGCTCGGGGTCCAGCGGGCGATGCCGTACTCGCCCTCCTCGCCGGCGTCCGGATCGGAGAGATCGGGGTCGAAGTCGCTCTCCACCTTCAGCATCGCGGCGATGAGCGCCGGGGTGATCTCCCGCTGGACGCAGTCGTGGGCCGAGTCGACGATGAGCCGCCGGTAGGCGACGGGGACGCCCTTGTCGGTGCGGAGTTCGGAGGCGCCGTAACGGGCGGCTGTCACCTTGCGCGTCCCGGCGGGCGCGTTGCCGTCGTCCCCGCCGGGGTCGGCCCAGGTGGCGATGCCGTAGCCGAGGGCGGCGACGGTCAGGCCTGCCGCCAGCAGCGTCGTACGGCGGGTGCGGCGGCGGGCCGGGCGCAGGCGGGGGAGGCGGAAGGAGCGGTGGCCGCTGCCCGAGGTCGTCTCTACGCGGCGCAGCAGTGCCTCGCCGGCGATGCGGTCCTCGTGGGTGCGGGTCAGGCAGGCGGACACGATCTGCCGCCAGTCGTCGGCCAGTCCGGGCGACAGGCGCAGCTCGTCGGTGCCGCGGGCGTAGGCCGCTGCCGCGTCGCGGCGGGCCGTCGGTGTGGCGCCGGGCAGCGGGAAGGAGTCGGTGAGGACCAGGTGGGCGAGGACGCCGAAGGCCCATACGTCGGCGGACGGGCGGATCCGGCGGCCTCGTTCGCCGATCTCGGTCCACAGGAGCTCGGGCGGCGTGTAGTCGGGGGTCGAGAAGGCAGGGGTGTAGGCGTGGGTGCCTTCCATCTCGGCCGCCATGTTGAAGTCGGCCAGCCGGACCGAACCGTCCTCCATCAGCAGCACGTTGGCCGGCTTCAGGTCGCCGTGCACCCAGCCGGCGTCGTGCAGCTGGGCCAGGCCCTCGCAGATCTGCGCGAGCAGCGCGGGACCCGCCTCGGGCCGGGGCGTCGCCGAGAGCAGGGCGGACAGGGAGCCCTTGGCCCGCTCCAGGACGAGGACGGTGGCGCCGTCCAGCTCCGGGCGGCCCGGGTCGTCGACGGTCAGCGTCTCGTGCATCCGCACCAGCCGCGGGTGCTTGAGCCGCCGGTACAGCTCGACCTCCCGCTCGATCAGCTCGCGCAGGTGGGTGAGCCGGCGGGGCGTGGCCGTGCCGGTGGGCAGGAACTTCAGGGCGGCGGTCCGGGGCAGCCGCGTGCTCTCACCGACGCGCCGGGCGGCGTACACACTGCCGAAGGCGCCGGTCGCGATCGGCTCGCGCACCTCCCAGGCGCCGACCCGGTAGCCCTTCGGCACGGGCACCGCGTAGGTCTCGGTCACCGGGTCACCCGGCCCGACGGGGCGGCCAGGACGACCAGGTCGTCCTCCCGGACCAGGTCGAAGCGGAGCGCCAGGGAGACCAGGGACTCCTTCTTGCCGTTGAGCCGCGGGCCGGTGTCCGCGCTCTCCGGGCCCGGTTTGAGGCGCAGCTTCACGGCGAGATAGTCGATGTTCCACTGCACGGCCGTGCGGGAGGCGGCCGGCCAGGTGGGGCGCAGGCGCTCGGCGACCTGGTCGACGGTGGGCAGTGGCGCGTGCGGGGTGCCGCGCAGGCGCGGTTCGCACAGGGCCGCCAGGACAGTGAAGTAGCGCTTGGTGCGGTCGACCGAGAAGGCCGGCGCGGTCGTGGCGCCGTCCAGGCCGTCCGTGCCGCTCAGATAGTCGTGGCGCGGTGCCCATACCTCCAGCGCCAGCAGGTCGCCGGCGGCGGGCAGCACGATCCGCGAGAACTCGAAGGGGATCGGCGCGTCCAGCCTCCCCGGCGCCACCTTGACGTGTTCGCCCGCGCCCTCCGGGTTCTCCACCACATAGGTCTGTTCGCGGCTGAGGTTGCTCAGGATCCAGAAGGCGCCCTGCGCGGTGATCTCACCGGCCCGGCGGGAGACCCCGTCGTGGGGGATGGGCAGGTCGTTGTCGTGCGCGGACCGGCCGAAGGTGAGGCGTTCGCCGGGCGCGAGTCTGCGTTGGGTGCGGTTTCGCTCGTCCTCCGTGGTCGGCGGAGGTACCACGATGATGCTGTACAAGGTGCTCTCCCCGTGCCTGAACAGCTACCACCGTCAGACTAGGGCGACGCACCAGGGCCGTGCCCCCCTCGTACGGGTGAGACACGGCCCTTGGATGTGATTGGCGTGAACTGGTCCGCTCGCCGCGGGCGGTTCAGTAACGGGGGCGGTTGAACCAGGCCTTGCCGTTGGCGTTGCCGACGAACACCGCGACCAGGATGGCCAGGACGGTGTGCACCAGGCCCACGATGACGAACGGGTAGATGCCGAGGACGGCCGTGATGATGGCGAAGACCATGATGGTGACGCGGGCGCCGTTGCCGCCGTTCTTGAACTTGGTCGCCAGGACGGCCGCGAACACCAGCCAGGCCAGGCCGAACACCACGTAGCCCCAGATCACGCCGGTCGACTGGCCGACCAGGTCCTGGAAGGCGACGTTGTCCTGGAGGGACTCGTCGTCCTTGGCGGCGTTGAGGGCCACGGCGGCGAAGGCGAAGAACACCACGCCGAGGGCCTGCAGGCCGACGATCACCCACATCATCACCTTGGCCGCGTTCACCGAGCCCGCCATCGTGGTCGGCGCGGCGGGGCCGGCGCCGTAGGGGGACACCGGAGGGGCCTGCGGGTAGCCGTAACCGGGCGCCTGGCCCTGCTGCGGGGTGCCGTAGCCAGGCTGCTGCGGCTGTCCCTGGGGAGCGCCGTAGGGGTTGTTCGGGTCGCCGTAGCTCATGGCTGATGTTCCTCCGTTGGTCCGAGTGCGGGGACGACGCGGGGCATCCGCACGGAGGAGAACCACTTCAGATTGCGACCGTCCCCCCGTTGAACTGCCCGCGGCACTTGTCATGTCATCGTTCTGCACCGGTGACGGGCTTGTCCAGCCGCATTCCCGATGTGTTGTGCAAGTGCAACATCGCTGATCATGGGCGGATACGGGAGGAGGGGCCCTCGGTGCCCGGATTGTGGCCGGATTGGAACCGTGGGCGGGTCATCCGCGAGGATGGGGTCATGACCGCCCAGATTCTCGATGGCAAGGCCACCGCAGCCGCGATCAAGTCCGATCTGACCGCCCGCGTGGCGGCGCTGAAGGAGAAGGGCGTCACGCCCGGCCTCGGCACGATCCTGGTCGGGGACGACCCCGGCAGCCAGAAGTACGTCGCGGGCAAGCACCGCGACTGCGCGCAGGTCGGTATCGCCTCCCTCCAGCGGGAGCTGCCCGCGACGGCCACGCAGGAGGAGATCGAGGCCGCCGTCCGCGAACTGAACGAGGACCCGGCCTGCACCGGGTACATCGTGCAACTGCCGCTCCCCAAGGGCATCGACGAGAACCGCATCCTCGAGCTGATGGACCCGGACAAGGACGCGGACGGGCTCCACCCCATGAACCTCGGCCGCCTCGTCCTGAACGAGCCCGCCCCGCTGCCCTGCACCCCGAACGGCGTGCTGACCCTCCTGCGCCGCTACGGCGTGGAGATCAAGGGCGCGGAGGTCGTGGTGGTCGGCCGGGGCGTGACCATCGGCCGGCCGATGCCGCTGCTGCTGACGCGGCGCAGCGAGAACGCGACGGTGACCCAGTGCCACACCGGCACGCGTGATCTGTCGGCGCACCTCAAGCGCGCGGACATCATCGTCGCCGCCGCCGGTTCCGCCCACCTGGTCCGCGCCGAGGACGTCAAGCCGGGCGCGGCCGTCCTCGACGTCGGCGTCTCCCGCAGCGCCGAGGGCAAGATCGTGGGCGACGTCCACCCCGACGTGGCCGAGGTCGCCGGCTGGATCTCCCCGAACCCCGGCGGAGTCGGCCCGATGACCCGCGCCCAGCTGCTCGTCAACGTGGTCGAGGCGGCGGAGCGCAGTGTCGGCTGAGCGGAGCGCGCGGAGCGCGGCGGGCGGCGGGAGCGTGGAGAGCGCCCGGGCCGGTCTGAGTGCGGACGCCGCCGAGGCCGGTCGGGGCGTCGAGGACGGCCTCACCGTCCGGGATCCGGTCAGCGCGCCCGACGCCGAGGGGCGGCCGCGGCGGGTCACCCGGCGGTTTCCGCTGTTCACCAAGGACACCGCGCGGCCCGAGGGCGGTGGCCGGGCCGTGTCCGGGGACGCGCCCGCGCCGGTGCGGCAGTGGCCCGTGCTCGCCGTGCTGGGGCTTGTGGGGCTCGGGCTGCTGGTGACCGCCTTCGACCAGTTCCGGCTCGGGACGCTGCTGATCGGCGTCGCCCTGCTGGGCAGTGGCGTGATGCGCTGGCTGCTGCCGGACGTCGGCATGCTCGCCGTCCGCTCCCGCTTCACGGACATCGTCACGTACGGCGGGCTGGGCCTGGTGATCGTCCTGCTGGCGCTGATGGCACAGCCGGAGCCGTGGCTGCAGATCCCGTTCCTGAAGGACACGCTGCACTTCACGGTCACCAGCGGATGACCGGACGGCGGTCCGTCCTCTCCCCCGAGGAAGGACGGGCCGCCGCCACGGACCACCCTCCTGCACGGCGAACGGCCTGTTCAACGGCTGTCAGTGCGCTGTGGCACGGAAGTGACAGTTCCGGTACTTCCTCTGGCGGATTCCGCACGAAGTGGTGCGACAACGGGTTTGGCGTGGACAATCGGGACGGTCCAGGGTGTATCGCGCGCGGTCGCCATGCTTCTGTGCGCCCCCAGTCAGGGAACTGAGATCCTGAGTGTGCGCATCCCTGTGGGTAACCAGAACGGGGACTCGGCCCAGGCCGCCAACGCGCGGGGCGAACAGCGCGGGAAATATCAGCACGACCGGGGGGAAGAGGGGGGAAGCAATGCCTCGTTGGAGGGCCTTGCCGGATGAGCTCGATCCACAGATCAGGGAGTTCACCAGCCAGCTGCGCAGACTCGTGGACCGCAGTGGTCTGAGTATCGCGTCGGTGGCGGACCGCACGGGCTACAGCAAGACGTCGTGGGAGCGCTATCTGAACGGCCGGCTGCTCGCGCCCAAGGGCGCGATCGTGGCTCTGGCCGAGGTCACCGGGACCAACCCGTTGCACCTGACCACCATGTGGGAGCTCGCCGAGCGCGCCTGGAGCCGCTCGGAGATGCGGCACGACATGACGATGGAGGCCATCCGGATCTCCCAGGCGCGCGCCGCGCTCGGGGAGTTCGGAGGACAGGACTTCGGCGACCCTTCGGCCGGCTCCAAGAGCGGCGGTACGACGGCCTCCGGCGGCAAGACCGCTTCGGGCAAGTCGGCTTCCGGCAAGTCGGCGTCCGGGGGTGACGACAAGCCCGCCCGCAGGAGCGGCAGTGCCACGGTCACGCCGGGTATCGCGGGGCCGGCCGGAGTGGCCCCGACGGTGCCGCCGCAGCCGACGGCGCCCGAGGTCCAGGACTCCTCCACCAGCGCTGGTGTGCGGGAGGACGGCGGCCGGGGCGGTGCTGCCGGGGTCAACTCGTGGGGCATAGCCGGGTACCAGGGCCCGTCGCCGTCGGGCGGGCGCTCCACCGGCGCCGGCGCCGGCATCGGCAGCGGCATCGGGTCCCGGCACGGTGCGGATGGCGGCACTCCCGCCGGCGCGCCCCACGGGCCTGCGCGGACGCCGGGTGCGGGCGCGGGCTCGTACGACCGGTCGCCGCGGGACGCCGCCCCGAGCCGGGCGAGGAGCTCCGCCGGGAGCAAGCGGCGGACCGTGACGTTTCTCGCGGGTGTCGTGGGCGTACTCGTGGTGATCGCCGGCGCGTTCTATCTCACCGGTGGCGGTGGCGACGACGAGGCCAAGGGCGGTGCCAAGTCGCCCACGCCGCGCGCCACCACGAACCCGGACCTGCCGCCCGGTGTGAAGTGCAGCGGCGACAGCTGCACCGGCAAGGACGCGGAGAGCATGGGATGCAGTGGTGACCTGGTCACCACGGCGCAGACCGCGACCGTCGGCAACACCGTCGTGGAGGTCCGCTACAGCGAGACCTGCAAGGCGGCCTGGGGCCGTGTCACCCAGGCGGCACAGGGCGACGAGGTCCAGATCAGCGCGGGCAAGGCGAAGCAGACCGGAAGCATCACCGTCGCCGGCGACGCGATCGCGTACACCCCGATGGTGGCGGTGAAGAACGCCACCGACGCCAAGGCCTGCGCGACCTTGGCATCGGGCCAGGAGGGCTGCACGGAGTAGCCCGGCAGGGCTGCGCGGAGCAGGAGAGCGGCGTCGCCGTCCTGAGGGCCGGCCGGGGCCCGGCGGGGTGCCGTGGGGTTCGGCGGGGCGCGGCTCGTGGGCGTCCGCCGTCTGTCCTCCGGCCGTCTGACGGGACTTGGCGGGGCGCGCTGGGTGTACGGCGGGAGCCTGGCTCTTGGTGGCCGGCCTGGCTTCCGGTCGGCTGCCCCGGGGTCCGGTGGGGTGCCGTGGGGTTCGGCGGGGCGCGGCTCGTGGGCGTCCGCCGTCTGTCCTCCGGCCGTCTGACGGGACTTGGCGGGGCGCGCTGGGTGTACGGCGGGAGCCTGGCTCTTGGTGGCCGACGTGGCTTCCGGTCAGCTGTCCGGGGGCCCGGCGGGGTGCCTCGTCAGCGCCGAGGCCTGTGTGCTGCCGGTCGTGGCCGATTTGCTGCCCGCGAAGGAGGCCACTGCCCGTGCTGCCCGCGCTGGAGCCGGTGTAGTAGGCGGACTGGTGGCGGGGCGGCCCGTCGGCATGTCACGGGGCGCCTCGCGGCCGGCGTCCGGTGGGCCGGCTCGGTCCCTGTCGCGGCGTCGGCGTGGGTCGGCCCCGGTGCCGGATGGCCCGGTCGCGGACCGCTCCGAACGAATTTCGGAGACGGAGGAATGGCCGGGGGAATCGGGGGCACGCGAACCGTACCCCCACGGGAGTCCGGCACGGTCGGTTCCCCCCGGCGGCCGCCTCAGTCCCCCTCTCCCGGACGGGCGGCCGCCGTTTGCATGGGCGCCGGGCGGGTTGTGGGGTGGGCCACACCGACCCGGCCGTGCGAGATACCGGATGCGCGATAGCCTGACCGCTGGTGGATCTCTTGACGCCAAGAGATCGATCAGACGTCCGGGGCAGGGACCGCCCCACCGCCAGCTGTCATACGGAGAACGCCATGACCCGCACTCCCGTGAACGTCACCGTCACCGGCGCGGCCGGCCAGATCGGTTACGCCCTGCTCTTCCGCATCGCCTCCGGTCAGCTGCTCGGCCCGGACGTGCCGGTCAAGCTGCGCCTCCTCGAGATCACCCCGGCGCTCAAGGCTGCCGAGGGCACCGCCATGGAGCTGGACGACTGCGCGTTCCCGCTCCTGCAGGGCATCGAGATCTCGGACGACCCGAACGTCGCCTTCGACGGCGCCAACGTCGCGCTGCTCGTCGGCGCCCGCCCCCGCACCAAGGGCATGGAGCGCGGTGACCTCCTCGAGGCCAACGGCGGCATCTTCAAGCCGCAGGGCCAGGCCATCAACGCCCACGCCGCGGACGACATCAAGGTCCTGGTCGTCGGCAACCCGGCCAACACCAACGCCCTGATCGCCCAGGCCGCCGCGCCGGACGTACCGGCCGAGCGGTTCACGGCCATGACCCGCCTCGACCACAACCGCGCGCTGACGCAGCTCGCGAAGAAGACCGGCTCGACCGTCGCCGACATCAAGCGGCTCACCATCTGGGGCAACCACTCCGCCACCCAGTACCCGGACATCTTCCACGCCACGGTCGCCGGCAAGAACGCCGCCGAGGTCGTGAACGACGAGAAGTGGCTGGCCGAGGACTTCATCCCGACCGTCGCCAAGCGCGGCGCGGCCATCATCGAGGCCCGTGGCGCCTCGTCGGCCGCCTCCGCCGCGAACGCCGCCATCGACCACGTCCACTCGTGGGTCAACGGCACCGCCGACGGCGACTGGGTCTCCATGGGTATCCCGTCCGACGGCTCGTACGGCGTCCCGGAGGGCCTCATCTCCTCCTTCCCGGTCACCACCAAGGACGGCAAGTACGACATCGTCCAGGGCCTGGACATCAACGAGTTCTCCCGTGCCCGGATCGACGCCTCCGTCAAGGAGCTCGAGGAGGAGCGCGAGGCGGTCCGCGGCCTCGGCCTCATCTGACCGGAGCCACTCCGCGCAGGCCCCCACCGGTTTCGGCTGGTGCGGGGCCTGTCGGCTGTCCCGGGTCGCAGTCTTCGGCGAAGACCCACCGGAGGGCTTCCGGCCTCGGACGACCTGACGTCCCTCGCACCTGATCAGCGAGTGTTTCGCCCCTGTTTGCCCGCATCTTCAGTGACACAGCGCACTTTCGGCCACGGATCGTGCATGCATCCGGGGGGCGAGGGCAGGCGCACTCGGTCTCTTAGTGACACGTGTGTGACACAAGGGCGCTGATCAGGAACGGAAGGCGAAAGCGGTCATGGCGGAAAGCAACGTACTTCAGGCGCGCAGCACCATCCACGCGGGAGGGGAGTGGCGTGCGGCCGTCTCCGGCGGCACCCGGGAGATCCTCGACCCCGCGGACGCGCTGCCGTTCGCCGTGGTCGCGGAAGGTGACGAGAAGGACACCGACCTGGCGATCGCCGCCGCCCGGCGCGCCTTCGACGAGGGCGAGTGGCCCGGCACGCCCGTCGCCGAGCGTGCCGCGCTGCTGAGGCGCGTCGCCGACCTGCTGGTGCGCGACCGCGAGAAGCTCGGGCGGCTGGAGGCCCAGGACGCGGGCAAGACCGTCGAGGAGGGCCGCGTCGACATCGACTGTGTGGCCGACGCCTTCCGCTACTTCGCCGACCTGGTCGCCGGCGAGGCCCCCGGCCGGGTCGTGGACGCGGGCTCGCCCGACATCCACAGCGTCGTCGTGCACGAGCCCATCGGCGTCTGCGCGATGATCACGCCCTGGAACTACCCGCTGCTTCAGGCCAGCTGGAAGATAGCCCCGGCGCTCGCGGCGGGCAACACCTTCGTCATCAAGCCGAGCGAGATCACCCCGATGACGACCATCGCGGTCATCGAGCTGCTGGTCGAGGCCGGGCTGCCCGCCGGCGTCGCCAACATCGTCACCGGGCCCGGCCACTCGGTCGGTGCGCGGCTCTCCGAGCACCCCGACGTCGACCTGGTCTCCTTCACCGGCGGTCTGGTCAGCGGCACCAAGGTCGCGCAGGCCGCCGCGCCCGGCGTCAAGAAGGTCGCCCTCGAGCTCGGCGGCAAGAACCCCAACGTCGTCTTCGCCGACGCCTGCGCCACCGACGAGGGCTTCGACACCGCCGTCGACCAGGCCCTCAACGCCGGCTTCATCCACAGCGGCCAGGTCTGCTCGGCCGGCGCCCGCCTCATCATCGAGGAGTCGATCCGGGACCGCTTCGTCGCCGAACTGGCCCGCCGCGCCGAGAAGATCCGCCTCGGACGCGGCACCGAGGACGGTGTCGAGTGCGGCCCGCTGGTCTCCGAGCAGCAGCGCGCCAAGGTCGAGATGTACGTCGAGTCCGCCCTCAAGGAGGGCGCGGTGCTGCGCTCCGGCGGCAAGCGCCCCGAGCCGTCCCCGCAGCGCCCCGAGAACGGCTACTTCTACGAGCCGACCGTCCTCGACCACTGCCACCGCGAGATGCGCGTCATCCGCGAGGAGGTCTTCGGGCCGGTCCTCACCGTCGAGACCTTCCGCACCGAGGACGAGGCCGTGACCCTCGCCAACGACACCGAGTACGGCCTCGCCGGCGGTGTCTGGACCTCCGACGCGGGCCGGGCCCGGCGCGTGGCCGGCCGGCTGCGGCACGGCACGATCTGGATCAACGACTTCCACCCCTACCTGCCGCAGGCGGAGTGGGGCGGTTTCGGCAAGAGCGGAGTGGGCCGGGAGCTCGGCCCGGCCGGACTCGCCGAGTACCGAGAGACCAAGCACGTCTACCAGAACCTCGCTCCGAAGCCGGTGCGCTGGTTCGCGGGCTGACCTCCCTCACCCTTCGGACCCGACCCCTTCGTCCCCGCTGGTTCATCCCCTCTGGAGCAAGTACGCCATGTCCCACCCCAGTCATGAGTACGACTATGTCGTGATAGGCGGCGGAACCGCAGGTTCCGTCATTGCCTCCCGCCTGACCGAGAATCCCGACGTCACCGTCGCCGTCATCGAGGGCGGCCCCAGCGACGTCGGCCGCGACGACGTGCTGACCCTGCGCCGCTGGATGGGCCTGCTGGGCGGCGAGCTCGACTACGACTACCCGACCACCGAGCAGCCACGCGGAAACTCGCATATCCGGCACAGTCGGGCCCGGGTCCTGGGCGGCTGCTCCTCGCACAACACCCTGATCGCCTTCAAGCCGCTGCCGGCCGACTGGGACGAGTGGGAGGCCGCCGGCGCCAAGGGCTGGGGCGCGGTGCAGATGGAGGCGTACTTCGCGCGCCTGCTCAACAACGTCGTCCCGGTCGACGAGAAGGACCGGAACGCCATCGCCCGCGACTTCGTCGACGCGGCCCAGGCCGCGCTGAACGTGCCGCGTGTGGAGGGCTTCAACAAGAAGCCGTTCACCGAGGGCGTCGGCTTCTTCGACCTCGCCTACCACCCCGAGAACAACAAGCGTTCCTCGGCGTCGGTGGCGTACCTGCACCCGGTGATGGACGAGCGGCCCAACCTCACGATCCTGCTGGAGACCTGGGCGTACAAGCTGGAGCTGGACGGCAATCGCGCCGAGGGCGTGCACGTCCGCACCAAGGACGGCGAGGAGATCCTCGTCAAGGCGCGCAACGAGGTCCTGCTCTGTGCCGGCGCGGTCGACTCGCCCCGGCTGCTGATGCACTCCGGCATCGGCCCGAAGGCGGACCTGGAGAAGCTCGGCATACCCGTGTCGCACGACCTGCCGGGCATCGGCGAGAACCTGCTCGACCACCCCGAGTCGGTGATCGTGTGGGAGACGAACGGTCCCATCCCGGAGAACTCCGCGATGGACTCCGACGCGGGTCTGTTCGTGCGTCGCGACCCCGAACAGCCGCACCCCGACCTGATGTTCCACTTCTACCAGATCCCGTTCACGGACAACCCGGAGCGACTGGGCTACCAGCGGCCCGAGTTCGGCGTCTCGATGACCCCGAACATCCCCAAGCCGAAGAGCCGCGGCCGGCTGTACCTGACCAGCGCCGACCCCGAGGTCAAGCCGGCCCTGGACTTCCGCTACTTCACCGACGAGGACGACTACGACGGCCGGACCCTCGTCGACGGCATCAAGATCGCCCGCGAGATCGCCAGGACCGAGCCCCTGGCCGGCTGGCTCAAGCGCGAGGTGGCGCCCGGCCCGGACGTGACCGACGACGCGGAGCTCAGCGAGTACGCCCGCAAGGTCGCGCACACCGTCTACCACCCCGCGGGCACCTGCAAGATGGGCGACGCCGACGACCGGCTCGCCGTCGTCGACCCCGAGCTGCGCATCCGCGGTCTGGAAGGCATACGCATCGCCGACGCCTCCGTCTTCCCCACCATGACCACCGTGAACCCGATGATCGGCGTGCTCATGGTCGGGGAGAAGGCCGCCGAGCTGATCGGCGGTGGTGACCGGTGACCGAGATCCCGACCCTCGAACCCCCCACGGAGCAGACCATGGACACGACCCCCGTCTTCTCGGTGGAGGGCCTGTGGAAGGTGTTCGGCCCCAAGGCCGAGCGCGTTCCCGCCGACCCCGAGCTCACCGCCCTCGACCCCGCCGAGCTGCGTTCCCGCACCGGCTGCACGGCCGCCGTCCGCGACGTCAGCTTCGATGTGCGCAAGGGCGAGGTCTTCGTCGTCATGGGCCTGTCCGGCTCCGGCAAGTCCACGCTGGTGCGCTGTCTGACCCGGCTCATCGAGCCGACGGCGGGCACCATCGCCATCGACGGCGAGGACGTCCGCGCCATGGACCGCTCACGGCTGCGCGAACTGCGCCGCCACCGTGCCGCCATGGTCTTCCAGCACTTCGGCCTGCTGCCGCACCGCACGGTCCTCGACAACGTCGCCTACGGCCTGGAGATCCAGGGCATGGGCAAGGCCGAACGGCGTGAGCGGGCCGCCGAGGTCGTCGCCAAGGTCGGTCTGGAAGGCATGGAGCACCGCCGCCCCAGCCAGCTCTCCGGCGGCCAGCGCCAGCGTGTCGGCCTCGCCCGCGCGCTCGCCGTCGACCCCGAAGTCCTCCTCTTCGACGAGCCGTTCAGCGCGCTCGACCCCCTCATCCGGCGCGAGATGCAGGAGGAGGTGATCCGGCTCCACCACGAGGAGGGCCGGACGATGGTCTTCATCACCCATGACCTCCAGGAGGCCCTCAAGCTGGGCGACCGCATCGCCCTGATGCGCGACGGCCAGGTCGTGCAGCTCGGCACGCCCGAGGAGATCGTGGGCTCGCCCGCCGACGACTACGTCCGCGAGTTCGTCCGGGACGTCCCGCGCGAGCAGGTCATGACCGTCCGCACGGCCATGCGCAACCCCTCGGCGGACCTGGACGGCAGCGGACCGGCCGTCCGGCCCGACGCGACGGTCTCCGAGGCGATCGAGGCGGTCGCCCGCGCCGGCGTTCCGGCTCGGGTCGTGGACGAGGGCCGGTGCGTGGGCATGGTCGACTCCGACACGCTGCTGGGCGTCGTCGCCGGTACGGAGCAGCCCGCTCCGCCCGGGACGGAGCAGCCCAAGGAGGCGGTCTGATGGCGACGATCACCTCGTCCCCGCCGCGACTGGGCCTGCCCGGCATCCTCAGGACCCCTGCCGTCCGCAAGCTGCTGCTGCTCGCCCTGGCCGCCGCGATCCTCGTCCCCCTGGCCAGCGCCCGCTGGGCGAGCGGCAGCTGGCCGAGCGCCCTGACCGTCGACTTCTCCGAGCCGCTCGCCAAGGCCAGCGACTGGATCATCGACAACCGCGACAGCCACCCGCTGTTCCTGTACTTCTTCGGCCACGTCAGCAACGTCGTCGTCATCGCCGTACGAGCCGTCTACCTCGGCCTCCTGGCCGTCGGCTGGGCGGGCGTCACGGCCCTGGGCGCCCTGGTCGCCTGGCGCGTCGCGGGCATCCGGCTCGCGCTCGGCACGGGCGTCGCGTTCCTGGCCTGCGGCCTGCTCGGCATGTGGGTGCCGACCATGCAGACGCTCGCCCTCATGGTCGTCGCGGTCCTCGCGTCGGTCGTGGTGGGCATGGTGCTCGGGCTCGCCGCCGGGCTGTCCGACCGGATGGACCGCCTCCTGCGCCCGGTCCTGGACACCATGCAGGTGCTCCCGGCCTTCGCCTATCTGCTGCCGGTCGTGCTGGTCTTCGGCATCGGCGTCCCGGCGGCCGTCCTGGCCACCGTCATCTACGCCGCCCCGCCCATGGCCCGGCTGACCTCGCTCGGTCTGCGCGGTGCCGACAAGGAGGTGCTGGAGGCGGTCGAGTCGCTCGGCTCCACCGCACGCCAGCGGCTGCTGACGGCCCGTATCCCGCTGGCCCGCAAGGAACTCCTGCTCGGCCTCAACCAGACGATCATGATGGCGCTGTCGATGGCCGTCATCGCGGCCGTCATCGGCGCTGGCGGTCTCGGTGACCGCGTCTACCAGGCGCTGGCCTCGGTCGACGTCGGTGCCGCGCTCGCCGCCGGTATCCCGATCGTGCTGCTGGCCGTCGTCCTGGACCGTGTCACGGGCGCGGCGGGGGAGCGGCTCGGCGCCGAACCGGAGGCCCGGCGCGGGCTCGGCTGGCTGTACGCCCTGGCCGCCTTCGTCGCCGTGGCGGTCGCCGGGCGTCTGGCGGGCCGGCTCGACTGGCCCGAGGCCTGGGTCGTCGGCATCGCCGAGCCCGTGAACCGCGCGGTCGACTGGATGACCGCGCACCTGTACTCCGGCGTCCCCGTGGTCGGCGGCACCGCCGACTGGGCCGGCCACTTCACCACCTGGGTCCTCGACCCAATGCGCGACGGCCTGCAGGGGCTGCCCTGGTGGTCGGTCCTGCTGATCGTCGCCGCCCTGGCCTGGGTGATCGGCACCTGGCGCACCGCCCTCACCGCCGTACTCGCCATGGCCGCGATCGGCGCGCTCGGCGTCTGGAAGCCCTCCCTCGACACCCTGTCGCAGGTCCTCGCGGCCGTCGCCGTCACTCTCGTCGTCGGCTTCGCCACCGGCATCGCGGCGGCCCGCAGCGACCGTCTGGAGCGGCTGCTGCGCCCCGTCCTGGACGTGTTCCAGACGATGCCGCAGTTCGTGTACCTGATCCCGGTCGTCGCCCTGTTCGGCGTCGGCCGCGCCCCGGCCGTCGCGGCCGCGATCGTGTACGCGCTGCCGGCCGTCGTCCGGATCACCACCCAGGGCCTGCGCCAGGTCGACCCGGCCGCGCTGGAGGCGTCCGGCTCGCTCGGCGCGACCAGCTGGCAGCAGCTGCGGCAGGTCCAGCTCCCGCTGGCCCGCCCGGCGCTGCTGCTCGCCGTCAACCAGGGCCTCGTGCTGGTCCTCGCCGTCGTCGTCATCGGCGGCCTGGTCGGCGGTGGCGCGCTCGGCTACGACGTGGTCTTCGGCCTCGCCCAGGGCGACCTGGCGACCGGTCTGGTGGCCGGCGCGGCGATCGTCTGCCTCGGCCTGATGCTCGACCGGGTGACCCAGCCCACCGAACGCCGCGCGAAGAAGGGAGCGTGACATGCGAGTCCGTACGACCGCGGTGATCGCCGCCGTGAGCTCCCTGGCGCTGCTCACCGGCTGCGGCGCCGCCGACATGACCAAGCAGGCCTCGCCCTTCGCCAACGCGCAGGGCGCCAAGTCCGTGACCCTGTCCGTGCAGTCCTGGGTGGGCGCGCAGGCCAACGTGGCCGTCGCCCAGTACCTGCTCGAGAACGAGCTGGGCTACCGCGTCGACACCGTCCAGGTCGACGAGGTGCCCGCCTGGGACGCCCTCAGCCAGGGCCGCGTCGACGCGCTCCTGGAGGACTGGGGCCACCCCGAGCAGGAGCAGCGGTACGTCAAGGACAAGAAGACGATCGCGCCGGGCGGCGGACTCGGTGTCACCGGGCACATCGGCTGGTTCGTCCCGACGTACTTCGCCAAGAAGCACCCGGACATCACGAACTGGAAGAACCTCAACAAGTACGCCGACCAGTTCCGCACCCCGGAGAGCGGCAGCAAGGGCCAGCTGATGGACGGTTCGCCGTCCTATGTCACCAACGACAAGGCGCTGGTGAAGAACCTGAAGCTGGACTACCAGGTGGTGTTCGCCGGCTCCGAGGCCGCGCAGATCACCCAGATGAGGCAGTTCGCCAAGGAGAAGAAGCCCTTCCTCACCTACTGGTACACCCCGCAGTGGCTGTTCAAGAAGGTCCCGATGACCGAGGTCAAGCTGCCGGCGTACAAGGAGGGCTGCGACGCCGACCTGGAGAAGGTCGCCTGCGCCTACCCGCACACGCCGCTGCAGAAGTACCTCAACGCGGACTTCGCCAAGAACGGCGGCAAGGCGGCGGCGTTCCTGAAGAAGTTCAAGTGGACGACCGAGGACCAGAACGAGGTCTCCCTGCTGATCGCCGACAAGAAGATGACGCCGGAGGAGGCGGCGAAGAAGTGGGTGGACAGCCACAAGTCCACGTGGAAGAAGTGGCTGTCCTGAGCCTCACCGCCTCCGCAGGCCGGCGGTGATCTCCCGCAGGGCCCGGGTGGCCCGTCGCTGGAGTCCCGGCCCGAAGGTGATCCGGGTGGCCCCTCGCGCGCCGAGTTCGGCGGGCGAGGGGCCCTCGTCCGTCAGGGCGCCCACATTGATGGGCCCCTGGATCCTGGCCCGCAGCAGCGGCAGCACCTCCGGCGGGGCCCCGATCGGGTAGACGCAGTCGGCGCCCGCGGCGACGTACAAAGCGGCCCGCTCGATGGCCCGTTCGGGATCGGTGACCCCGCAGGAGAAGGTGTCCACACGCGCGTTGACGAAGAGCCGGCCTCCGGCCGCGGCCCGCACCTCGGCCAGCCGGTCGGCGTGCGCGCGTGGGTCCTTGAGCACCCCGTCCTCGGAATCCTCCAGATTGCAGCCCACCGCCCCTGTCTCCAGCAGCCGCTCCACCAGCTCCTTCGGGGCGAGTCCGTACCCGCCCTCGACGTCCGCCGACACCGGCACGTCGACGGCCCGGACGATCCGGGCGACCGCTGCGAACATCTCGTCGGCCGGGACCTGCCCGTCCTCGTACCCGAGAGACGCGGCGACTCCGGCGCTGGGCGTGGCGAGCGCAGGGAACCCGGCCTCGGCGAACACCCGGGCACTGGCCGCGTCCCAGGGTCCGGGCAGGACCAGGGGATCTTCGGGCGCCCGGTGGTGGTGCAGGGCGCGGAACGTGTCCACTGTGCTCATGGCGTGTATCCCCCTGGCGGAATCCGGCGGCCGACCATCACCCGGTTCCAGTTGTTGATGGCGACGATCAGCCCGATCAGATGGGCCAGCCGGGCGTCGTCGAAGTGTTTCGCGGCGTTCTCGTACACCTCGTCGGGCACGAAACCGGCCGTCAGAAGGGTCACGGCCTCGGTCAGCGCGAGCGCGGCCCGCTCCCGCTCGTCGAAGACCTCCTCGGCCTCCTGCCACGCGGCCAGCAGACCGAGCTGCTTCTCGCTCACCCCGTGCTCGCGGGCGATCGCGAGATGCATGTCGAGGCAGAACGCGCAGTGGTTGACCTGCGAGGCGCGGATCACGACGAGTTCGGCCAGGGCCGGGTCGCCGAGGCCCTGCTTGGCGACCTTGCTGAGCGCGGACATGGCCCCGCCGACCGCCGAGTCGAGCAGCCGGGTCCGGGTTGTCATTTGTACTGGCCCGGCTGGTAGTGACCCGGCGCCATCCGGCAGGTCACCCCGAACCGGTTCCAGGCGTTGATCGCCGTGATCGCGGCGATGAGCTGCGCCAGCTCGGCCTCCTCGAAGTGTTTCGCGGCGTTCTCGTACACCTCGTCCGGCACGAAACCGTCCGTCAGGACCGTCACGGCCTCCGTCAGCTCCAGGGCCGCGAGCTCCTTCGCGGTGTAGAAGTGCCGCGACTCGTCCCAGGCGCTGAGCTGGAGGATCCGCTCGACGCTCTCGCCCGCCGCGAGGGTGTCCTTGGTGTGCATGTCGATGCAGAAGGCGCAGTGGTTGATCTGGGAGGCGCGGATCTTCACCAGCTCGTACAGCTTGTGGTCGAGGCCCTGCCGGGCGGCGATCTCCAGCCGGACCATCGCCTTGTAGACCTCGGGCGCGTGCTTGGCCCAGTCGAGGCGGGCGGGCTGCTCGGGGGCGTACTCCGCGGTCGTCGTGATCGTCGTGTCAGGGGTATGCGTCGTCATGCCCTCGACCCTAGGAAGGAAGCAGCCCAGGGGTATGGTCCATTTCCATGGCGGAACAGTGGGCCACTCTGGGCATCGACCTGCATCTGGAGCCGACCGGCCCGGGTCTGCGCCGGGGGCTGACCGACGCCCTGCGCGAGGCGGTGCGCTCCGGCCGGCTGGCCCCCGGCACCCGGCTGCCCTCCTCCCGCGCGCTCGCCGCGGACCTGGGCATCGCCCGCAACACGGTCGCCGACGCCTACGCCGACCTGGTCGCCGAGGGCTGGCTCACCGCCCGGCAGGGCTCCGGGACCCGGGTCGCCGCGAGGACGGTCGTCCCGCCGGCCGGTACGGCACCCCACCCGCGCGCCCGTGCCCGCCCCGCCTACGACCTGCGCCCCGGCAGCCCCGACCTCGCGTCCTTCCCGCGCGCGGAGTGGCTCAAGGCCGCCCGCCGCGCCCTCACCGCCGCCCCGCACGACGCACTGGACTACGGCGACCCCCGTGGCAGCCCGGAGCTGCGGGCCGCGCTCGCCGGCTACCTCTCCCGCGCCCGGGGCGTACGCGCCGACCCCGAACGCATCGTGGTGTGCGCCGGGTTCGCGGACGGTCTGAAGCTGCTCGGCACGGCCCTGCTGGCACGCGGGGCGCGGGCCGCCGCGGTCGAGTCGTACGGGCTCGACGTGCACTGGAGGCTCCTCGCCGCGTCCGGCCTGCACACCACCCCGCTGCCCTTCGACCGACTGGGCACGGACCCGGGCGAGTTGTCCGGCGCCGACGCGGTCCTCCTCACCCCCGCCCACCAGTTCCCCATGGGCGTGCCCCTGCACCGAGACCGCCGTGCGGCCGTCGTGGACTGGGCGCGCCGCACCGGCGGGCTCGTGCTGGAGGACGACTACGACGGCGAGTTCCGCTACGACCGTCAGCCCGTGGGCGCGCTCCAGGGCCTGGACCCCGACCGCGTGATCTACCTGGGCACCGCCAGCAAGTCCCTCGCCCCCGGGCTGCGGCTGGCCTGGATGGTGCTGCCGCCGGGCCTCGCCGAGGAGGTCACGGCGGCGAAGGGCGGCGTCGACACCTGCGGGGTGCTGGACCAGCTGACCCTGGCCGAGTTCCTCGCCTCCGGGGCCTACGACCGCCATGTGCGCGCGACCCGCCTGCGCTACCGCCGCCGGCGGGACGCCCTGGTCGCCGCCGTCACGGCCCGTGCTCCCGGGGCCCGGGTCACCGGCATCGCGGCCGGTCTGCACGTCCTGCTGCGGCTGCCGCCCGGCACCGAGCAGTCCGTGGTCCAGGCCGCCCACTGGCAGGACCTCGCCGTCCACGGACTCGCCCGCTACCAGCACCCCGCCGCGCTCGCCGAGCCGGTCGACGCCCTGGTGGTCGGCTACGGGACACCACCGGACCACGCCTGGTCGGGGGCGCTGGACGCACTGTGCGCGGTACTGCCCGGATAATCGCGCGAATTCCCCGTCAGGAATGCGGTTCGAAGGATATGGTCACCCCATGAGCGAAAGCCCTTCCCTATCTCGCGTTGCCCTGAAGAAAATCACCCCGGACGTCTCCGCCGCAATGGGTTCCCTGCACTCCGCCGCCGTTTCCGCGGCGCGGGACGCCAAGGTCGAACCGGAACTGCTCGAACTGGTCAGGATCCGCGCCTCGCAGATCAACGGCTGCGCGTTCTGCCTCGACATGCACACCAGGGACGCCCGCGCCCAGGGCGAGACCGAGCAGCGCCTGTACACCCTGAACGCCTGGCGGGAGACACCTTTTTTCACCGAGCGCGAGCGCGCCGCACTGGCGCTGACCGAGGCCGTGACCCTGGTCCACGACGGTCGCGTCCCGGACGAGGTGTACGCCGAGGCAGCCGAGGTCTTCGACGAGAACCAGATCGCCGCGTTGATCTGGGCGGCCACCGTCATCAATGCCTACAACCGCATCGCGATAGCCACGCGTATGGTGCCGAAAAACTGAAAAGGAACAGCGGAAAGCACTGCCGGGTCGAATTCCTTCGGCCCGGCGTCGTCATGCTTCTCGCGAATTCAGCTCGGCAGCGGCTCCATGAGGCCGTCCAGCCAGGTCCGCCATTCCCCGGCCCGCTCCGCCGGAGGCACCCGCATCGGGCGTCCCGTCCAGCCCGTCACGGGCCGGATCCCGTGCAGCGCGTTCACCAGCCACACCTCACGGCCGTCCAGCTCGGCCACGGTCCGCTCGCGGTGCGCGATCCGGATCCCGGACCGCAGCGCCCGCTCCTGGACGAGCCCGGCCGTCACACCCGGCAGGACGGGCAGCCGGGGCGGGGGCAGGCACAGGGTGTCGTCCTCCCACCACAGCACGCTCGCGGTGGCCGACTCCAGCACCGTGCCCGAGGGCGCGATCAGTACCGCCTCCTGAGCGCCCTCGGCGGCGGCCCGGCGGCGCACGCGGGCCAGGGTCTCCAGGTCCGGGCCCTTGCGGCGGGGCACGGTCCGCGGGTCGGGATGGCCCGCCGCCCACAGCCGGATCTCGGTGCCGAGCGGCGGGGCGGGCCGCACCAGCAGCCGCAACTCCAGGGAGCCCGCCGCGAGTTCCACGCGCGGGAACCACTCACCCGTGCGCGGCAGCGCGGCGGTGACGTCCTGCCAGAACGCGACGAGCCGGCGCGGCTCGGGCCCGCCGCACTCGACGCAGGACCGCGAGAACCGCTCCCGGTGCCGGGCGTAGGCCCGCACCCGGCCCTCGCGCAGCAGCCACGAGTCCGCGACGAGCAGCCGTCCCCCGGCCTCCTGGTCCGGGGCGGGGGCCAGGCCACGGCCGGGCGTCCATGTCCACAGGCCTTCCGCCACCGCCGGTCGTGTCACCACCCGCTCCTCCTCAGTACTTGCGGCCCGCGACGGCCGGTGCCCCGTTCCGGGGGCCGTACGGCGCGTGCTCCAGCCATGATCCGCACCACGGCAGCACCGGTGCCAGGGCCGCCGCCGCCCGCTGCCTGACCCGGACGATACGACGGTGCGGCCGCAGATGGTCCAGGGCCGTACCGGCGGCGGCGCTGTTGAACAGGCCCGCCGCCCGCCGCACCTCGGCGAAGTGCGCGACCGCCTCGCCGGTCCCCGCGGCGATCGCCTCGGCGGCGGCCGCCGCGTCCGCGATCCCGCTGTTCATGCCGCGCGCTCCGAACGGCGGGAAGAGATGCGCCGCCTCCCCGGCCAGCAGCACGCGCCCGTGCGGATCGGTGAACGAGGCCGCCACCTTGCGCAGGAAGCGGTACGTCGACACCCACAGGATCCTGTCGCCGTAGCCGTCCCCGACGATCGCGGGCAGCCAGCGCCGTACGGCCTCCCCGGTGCCGTACTCCTCCTGCGCGTCGTCGTCCCGGCACTGCAGGTCGACCTGGAAGCCCCCGGTGAACGGCACCCGCATCACACTGCGCCCGCCGACCCCGGGATGCTCGTAGTGGAAGACCCGCTCCAGCGGCAGTTCCGCACCCGGCACGTCGGCGACGTCCACCACGACGTGGAAGCCCTCACCGTGCGTGCCCTCCAGGGCGATGCCCAGCTCGCGCCGGCCCGCGGAGCGGGCGCCGTCGGCGGCCACGGCGTACGCGCCCGTCCAAACCCGCCCGTCCTCACCCGTCAGCCGGACCCCCGTCTCCGAGGTGCTCACGCCCGCCACGCGCGCGCCCCACACGAACTCCACCCCGGCCCTCTCGCAGGCCGCGCGCAGGAACCGTTCGGTGTCCGTCTGGCGCAGGCTGGTGAAGGGCGGCGGACCGGACGGCGGCGGGAACGTGCGGGCGTAGACCTCACGTCCCCGGTAGAGGGTGCGCCTGGTGTGCCAGGTCCGCCCGTACGAGGTGATCTCGGCGGCGAGTCCGGGCAGCATCGCGTCCAGCAGGCCCAGGGTCTCGCGGTGCACGAACAGGGCCCGGCTGCCGGGCCGTTCCCGGTCCTGCGGGTCGGCCTCCAGCAGCACGACCGGGAGTCCGTGCCCGCGCAGAGCCAGAGCCGCCGACAGGCCGACGGGTCCGGCTCCCACGACCACGACCGGGGTCATGCCCGGGCGCCTTCGGTGAGCATCCGGGCGATCTCCACGCGCTTCACCTTCCACGTGGCGGTCATCGGCAGATCCTCGAACCGCCACTGCCGCGGCTCGGCCATCGCCGGCAGCCCCGCCGTGGCGTTCCGCCAGCGCTCCGGGTCCAGGGGCCGCTCGCCGCGCACGCACACCACCGGCACCGGCTCGCGGTCCGCACCCGGCACGATGACGACCTCGCGCAGTTCCTCCAGCCGGGACATCAGCGCGTCCTCGACCTCCAGGTTGCTGTGCACGGCGTCGATCTGGTCCACCTCACGGTCGATCAGGTACAGCGCGCCCATGCGGCTCCGGTAGCCCATGTCGCCCATCTCCCACCAGCCGTCGGTGAGCTGACGGTCGTAGCGCTCCGGCATGCCCAGGTAGGTGAGGATCCGGCCCCGGGTGCGGGCCTCGATCCGGCCGGGTGTGCCGGGCGGGACCCGCCTGCCCTCGGCGTCGGTGACACGGACCCGGGTGAAGCCGGGTATCCCGATCCCGACCCGGCGGCCGTCCGCGCGGGCGGCACTGCGCCGGGTCAGCCACTGGAACGCCACCGGGCCCGTCTCGCTCTGCCCGTACAGCTGGATCAGCCAGGGCGTCCGGCGCCGTGACGCGTCCAGCAGCCGCCGTACGGTGCGCGGATGGATCGCGTCGAACGTGGAGCCGTACGACCGGACCCGGGACAGCGGGGCGCCGGGCGCGTCGGCCAGTTCCTCCCACAGCACGAACGTGTTGGGATGCGTCTCCACGATGCCGGGCCGGTGCCGGGACAGCAGCGGGCCCACCGCGGCCGGGTCCGGGTCGGTGATCAGCACGAGCGGGCTGCCGAAGTGCAGCAGGACGCCGAGCAGATGGTAGAAGCGCGAGTGCACGAAGGACATGTGCAGCGCCGCCGGCTCGCCGCGGGTGGGCCAGCCCATCGCCTGCTGCGGCACGAGCCGGTTCCACATGGTCTGCGCGCAGTGCACGGCCAGCTTCGGGACGCCGGTGGTGCCCGAACTGTGGGTGATCAGGGAGGGTTCGCGGGGGTGGAGCCGGACCGGCGGGGGCGGCTCGGCGCCGGCGTACTTCGCCAGCGGCTCCGCCCCCGGAGCGTCGTCCACGCAGAGCGTCCGCCGTACGAGCCCGGACAGGGCGAGGTCCTTCAGACCGGCCAGGGTGGCGCTGTCGGTGATCAGCCAGGGGCGGCGCAGCCGTGCGAGGAGCTGCCCGGCCACCTGAGGGGCCAGCGTCGGCGACAACAGCACGGGCACGGCGCCGATCCTGGAGACGGCGCAGGTCAGCAGCATGATGTCGACGTTGTCGGCCTTGTGCACGACGACCTGCTCCGAGGGCCGCACCCCGGCCTCCCACAGTCGGCCCGACAGTTCCTCGACCACCTCGGCCAGCACGGTGTAGCTCAGATCGACCCCGAGGGAGGGGTTGACGTCCAGCGGCCGGTCCAGGGTGACGAAGACGGCCCCGTGCCGGTCGGCGGCACGCCGGAAGACCGGTCCCAGATAGAAGCCGCGATCGGCGAGCAAGGGCAAGGACAAGGGCTGGGCCTGGGACTGTCGCATGCGGCCGTTCCTTTCCGTGGTGTTCACCAGGCACCCCGGCGCACCAGATGGCGGCGGAGCTTCCCGGTCGGGGTGCGCGGCAGCGACGAGACGAAGCTGACGCTGCGGGGGACCTTGAAGGCGGCGAGGCTCTCCCGGGCCAGGCCGATCAGCTCGTCCGACAGACCGTCACGCACGGACGCGACCGGAACCACGAAGGCCCGCAGCCGGCTCGCGCCCCGCCCGTCCGCGACCGACGCGACGGCCACCTCCCGCACCGCCGGATGGCCGCGCAGCACGGCCTCCACCTCCAGCGGGGAGACGGTGATGCCGCCGACCATCTCCATGTCGTCGGCGCGGCCCAGATGCCGGTAGGAGCCGTCCGGTTCGCGGCACGCCCGGTCCCGGGTGGCCAGCCAGCCGTCGACCAGGGTCCGCGCGCTCTCCTCGGGCCGGTTCAGATAGCCGGGCGTGACCGTCGGCCCGCGCACCCACATCTCGCCCTCCTCGCCGTCCGGCACGGGGTGCCCGTCACGGTCCCGCAGCTCCACCTCGAAGCCGGGGACGGGACGGCCGACGGTGCCCGGGTGGTCGTGGGCGAAGCCGTTGGCGCAGAACGCGTGACCGGCCTCGGTGGAGCCGATCTGCTCCAGCACCGGCGCCCCCAGCAGCGCGGTCACCTGCCGTGCGAGCCCGTCCGGCAGCCCCTCGCCGGCCGACACCGCTGCCCGCACCGAGGCGAAGCAGCCCTCGTGCCCATGGCCCCGCTCGGCGACCAGCGCGGCGTACGCGGACGGCACGGAGTAGAGCAGCGTCACCCGGTGCCGGGCGACCAGCTCGTCGATGGTGGCCGGAGTGGGGCGCCGGTCCACCAGCACCGCGGACGAGCCGGAGAACAGCGGGAAGACGAAGGCGTTGCCGAAGCCGTAGGCGAAGTACAGCTTCGACACCGACAGGGTGACGTCGTCCGCGGTGATCCGCAGCACCCGCCGGCCGACCAGGTCGTGGTACGTCCGTGGATCGCCGTGGGTGTGCACGACGCCCTTGGGGCGGCCCGTGGTGCCGGAGGTGTACTGGACGTACAGCGGGGCGTGCGCGTCGACCTGGTGGGCGGGCGCGGGCTCGGCGGCGGGGGCGAGTGCCATCAGCTGATCCGCGCCGAGGCGGGACCGGCGGGCGAACCGCTCCTCCAGGCCCGGCCCCGTCACGCACAGCAGGGCCCCGGTGTCCTCGGCCAGGAACGCATGGTCGGACGCGGGGAGTTCGGGGTTGGCCAGGACCGCGACGGCGCCGAGACGGGCGGTGGCGAGGAAGGCCGTCACCCAGGCGAGCGAGTCGGGCAGCGCCAGCAGCACACGGTCCCCGGGGCGCACCCCGTGCTCGGCGAGCACGGTGGCCGCACGGGCCGCGAGGTCGTGCACCTCCCCGTGGGTCCAGGCCCGGTGCCCCTGGTGAAAGGCGGTCCGCCCGCCCCACCCGCGCCGTTCGGTGAGCTCCGCGAGCTGGGCCGCCATGTTCCCGGGCGCCTCGGCCTCGGCCGGGTTCAGCTCGACCTGAAGACTGGTCATCGCCTGGCCTCCCCGGCCGCCCCGGCTCGGTCCCCCGGCGGGGCCTGACGCCGTATCCGGTCGGCCGTGTGCTGGTGCAGGGCCCGCATCGGCGCCGCGGTCTTCAGCAGCATCTCCTCGTACTCCGCCTCAGGATCGGAGCCGAGCACGATCGCACCGCCCGCGCCCAGCTGCATCTGGCCGTCGGCGATCACGGCGGTGCGGATGACGATGCTGAGATCCGCGCCGCCGCCGCACCCGAGGTAGCCGAGGGCGCCGGAGTACACGCCCCGGGCCTCGGTCTCCAGCGAGTCGATGATCTCCAGCGTGCGCAGCTTCGGCGCGCCGGTCATCGATCCGCCGGGGAAGCAGGCCCGGACACAGTCCACCGCGTCCGTGCCCGGCCGCAGCCGTCCCACCACGGTCGAGACGAGCTGATGCACCGTGGCGTACGTCTCCGTGGCCATCAGCTTGGAGACCCGCACCGTCCCCGTCCGGCAGACCTGCCCCAGGTCGTTGCGGAGCAGATCGACGATCATCAGATTCTCGGCCCGCGTCTTGTCGTCCGACGCGAGCGCGTCCCGCAGCCGGGCGTCCTCCTCCGGTCCGTCGCCCCGGGGCGCGGTCCCCTTGATGGGCCTGGCCTCGGCGGTACCGTCCCGCCCGATCCGCAGGAATCGCTCGGGCGAGGAACCGGCCACCTCCAGCTCCCCGAATCTCAGGAACGCCGCGTACGGGGCCGGGTTGTCGCGGCGCAGCGTGCGGTAGAACTCGAACGCGTCGGGCGGAGCGGGTAACCGGGCGGCGTTCGTGAGGCAGACCTCGTAGCTGGTGCCGGCCCGCAACTCCTGCCGGCACGCCTCGATGTCCGCGAGATACGTCGCCCGGTCGCGTACGAGCCAGGGCTCGGCGGCGCCGGGATCGGCCGGGGCCGACGACACGGGCGCAGGCGCCCGCTCCGTCGCCACGCAGCTGAGGTCCGCCAGCGCGCTCTCCAGCCAGTCGGCGGCCTCCCGCGCCGCCTGCGGGGTGTCCTCCGCCAGGCATACGGCGTAGGTGAAGCCCTCCTGGTGGTCCACCGCGATCACCCGGTCGGCGAACAGCCAGGCGGCGTCCGGGGCCGGGGAGCGGTGCCGGTTGGGTGACCCGCAGTCGGCCTTCACCTCGTAGCCGAGATAGCCGACGTACCCCCCGGTGAAGTCGAACGGCAACCCGGTCGCGTCCACCCGCCGATTCGTCAACTGCCGCTTCAGATAGTCGAAGACACTCGCCGCGACCTTGCGCACCGGCCGCCCGGCCCGCTCGATCTCACAGCGCCCGGTGGTGACGTCGTACCGCACGAACTCGGCGAGCGGCCCGCTGTCGTCCCCCAGAAACGAGAACCGCGACCGCCCGGGCTCGACCAGTGAACTGTCCAGCCAGAACGACCGGGGAGACCCGGCGAACATCCGGGTGAAGGCCGCCTCGGTGTCGACGGCACCGGTGACCCGGCGGGTGTGCAGGCGGTAACCGACCCGGCCGGGGCGCCGGGGGCGGGGAATGGCGGCGGTGGGCGGCGTGGCGCTGCCGACCGGAACGGCTTCTTCGGCCGCTACAGCCCCGTCAGCCGGGCCCACCGCCCCCCGGGCCACCGCCGAGACGGGGAAGACGGCCGCAGGCCGAGGAACCCCGCCCCGCTGCGGGCTCGCCCCGGCCCCGGGCTGATCACCGGCACCGGCCCTGGCGACAGCCGCCGTCCGACTGCTCGCCCCGTCCCCGGAAACGGCCCCGGCCTCGGAAGCTGCCGCCGTCCGACTGCTCAGCTGGGCTCCGAAAGCAGCCGCCGCCCGACTGCTCGCCCCGGTCCCGGCGACAGCCACCGGCGAGGAACCCGCCCCGGCCCCCGCGACAACAGCCGCCCGAGCCCTCGCCGTAGCCCCGCGAGCCCCAGCCGGTCGCCGGACCCCCGCGTCGCACTCCGGTACCGCTGCCCGGCGCCGGGTCGGTGTCTCGGGCGACGGCACCGCCGTGTTCTTCGTGCGCAGCTTGCCGGCCCGCTCGGCGGTCAGGTTGCGGAAGTTCACGAGCATGCGGTGGCCGTACTCCGTGAGCACGGACTCCGGGTGGAACTGCACGCCCCACAGCGGCCGGCTGCGGTGCCGCAGCCCCATCAGGACGCCGTCCTCAGCCCAGGCCGTGGCCTCGAGCGCCGGAGGCAACGGCTCGCGCACGGCCAGCGAGTGATAGCGGACGGCGGTGAAATGCTGCGGCAGGCCCTGGAACAGATCCCGTTCGTCATGGCGGATCGTGGAGAGGTACCCGTGCCGCGGCTCCGGAGCCGGCCCCACCAGACCCCGCTCCCCGAGCGCGATGCCCTGATGGCCGAGACACACACCGAGCACGGGAACCGGGGAGGTCGCGAGCAGCCTGGCCCCGATGCCGAAGTCACGGGCGTTGCCCGGGTGCCCGGGGCCCGGGGAGACCACCAGGTTGTCGAAGTCTCGGAGATCCGGAACCCCGTCGACGGACGCGTCGTTACGGACCACCACCGGCTCCTCGCCGTTGACCTCGGCGATCAGCTGGAACAGGTTGTACGTGTACGAGTCGTAATTGTCGATGAGCAGGGTCTTCACCCGCCCACCTCCCTCTGTTCGTTCGCGGACCTACGCGGCCCGGCGTTTGTGCCGCCCACGAAGCGCCTGGAGCGACGGGTACAGCCATTTCCTGAAGAAACGCTGGAGGCGCGGCATGAGAATCCAGGTGACAAGGGCGGTCACACACAGACATAACAACAGCGTGCGTATCAGTGCATTGAGATCACCGAGATAGGGAAGCACTGTCAGATTGAACAGGAGCACCGGCGGGAAAACCGCGCTCATATTCACGAACCACAGTTTCCATTTCTTCGGCGGTGCCGGCGGCGCGGGCGTCAGCGTCTGCGCGTCGAACCAGGCCCGGGCGCCCGGCACTCTCCGGCGCTCCGCCTCCCGGGCGATCCCCTCCAGCCGGGCGTCCCACTGTGTCCGGGAGAGCGATTGCTCCCAGGCCAGGGCCGATCCCTCGCTGGCGAAGCGATAGACGACATGCCACTCCGCCCCTCCCTCGGCAAGTACCCCACCCCCCAGAAACCCCGGCTGCCGCGCGGTCGCGCCCAGCATGGCCCACCCCCAGGAGTGGAAGTCGGCCGCACGGCCCGGCATCACGCGATAGGCCACGGTGACCGTGACGGGATTACTGGTCACGCCGTACCGTACGGAAAGCGGTTCCCTCGCGTTCAAGATTCAACAAACAATTTTCCGACCGTCCGGAACGTGAAGCTTTCCGGCAAGTGGATCCCCTATGGAAAAGCCCTGGTCACTTCGGCACGACCGCGCCCTCCTCGGCCGCCCCGCCCTCGGACTCCACCGGCGCCTCCCCGAACCGCGACCGTCCCCCGGAGCAGCGGCACCCCGCCCGCCGCACCAAGGGCACGCACCATTCCAAAGAGCACAAAACGACAGTAGGGGAGTGGGGTGCGGGCAGGGGGGCATGCACGCCCGCTCCCACCGGTCTCTAGGCTGACCGCTCGGCAGGTACACGACGGGGAACCGCGACGGGGAACCGCGACGGGGAACACGGGGAGACACGAACATGGCCGAAACACGGCGACGACTGCGTTCGAGCACGGTGGTGCTGGGCGGCATGGGGGTCCTGGCGGCGGCCCTGTCCGCCTGCGGCTCCGACCCGGACCGCCGCTGTGTGGACCGGGACAGCTACGACTACATCAACGGCTACAAGATCGTCGCCGACAAGAACTGCAAGTCCGGCTCCTCGTCCGGCTCCTCCTACGGCAAGGGCCGCAAGAAGACCGGCAAGACCACGGGCACGAACGCCGACTGGTACTACGACGCCGACGTCAGCGGCGGCTACGCCGAGGACGGCACCTTCAGCCGCAGCGAGGCGGTCGACCGGGGCGGCTTCGGCTGCTCGGGCTCCGGCAGCGGCGGCGGCTGAACGGGCCCGCGCTGATGGAACGCCGCACCATGGAGCCCCGCCCCGGCTGGCAGCAGACCGTCGAGGAACAGGGCCTGATCTACCCCCTCACCCGCTACCCCGACGACTCCCTGCGCCCCTACTGGGACGAGAGCGCGTACTACGTCTTCACCCTTCCGGAGATCGAGGCCCTGGAGGAGGTCGTCGAGGAACTCCACCGGATGTGCCTGGAGGCGGCCCGCCACATCGTCGCCGAGGACCGTTTCGCGGACCTGGGGATCACCGACCCCCGCGTCGCCCAGGCGGTCGCCGAGTCCTGGCACCGCCGCACCGAACTCCCCTCCCTCTACGGCCGCTTCGACCTCCGCTACGACGGAACCGGGCCGGCCAAGCTCCTGGAGTACAACGCCGACACCCCCACCTCACTGGTCGAGGCCGCGTCACCCCAGTGGTTCTGGATGGAGGAGCGCTTCCCCGGCGCCGACCAGTGGAACTCCCTCCACGAGCGCCTGATCGACGCCTGGAAGAAGCAGGCCGCCCTCCTCCCGCCGGGCAGTCCCCTGTACTTCGCGTACTCCTCCGCCGATGAACTCGGCGAGGACCTGATGACGGTCGCCTACCTCAAGGAGACGGCCGAGCAGGCGGGCCTGGAAACCGACTGGATCTCCATGGAGGAGATCGGCTGGGACCGCCTCTCCGGCCGCTTCGTCGACCAGCGCCTGCGCTTCATCCGCAGCGCCTTCAAGCTCTACCCCTGGGAGTGGCTCACCACCGACCGCTTCGCGGGCCACGTCCTGGACACCCTCGACAACGGCGGCGGCACGGGCTCCACGCTATGGATCGAACCGGCCTGGAAGATGCTCCTCAGCAACAAGGCCCTGCTCGCGATCCTCTGGGAGCTGTACCCCGACCACCCGAACCTCCTCCCGGCCCACCTGGACGGCCCTCGCGACCTGTCCACCACGGGCTGGGTGGCCAAGCCCCTCCTGGGCCGAGAGGGCGCGGGCGTCACGATCCACGACCCGGGCTCCGACCCCGCCGTCCGCGACGAACCCTGCTGCTACCAGCAGCTGGCACCGCTTCCCGACTTCGACGGCAACCGCGTGGTCCTGGGCGCCTGGGTGGTGGAAAACGAGTCGGCGGGCCTGGGCATCCGTGAGTCATCGGGCCTGATCACAGACGAATACGCCCGCTTCCTGCCCCACGTGATCCTTTAGCTGGCCTTCTTGGGGGCGCGGGGAACTGCGCGATCAACCACAGGCAACCCGCTCCCGGCAACGACGAGCAACCCGGCAGACGCTTCCCCGACGCAGCCGGTAGGCTGATCGCCGGGCCGTGACTGGCGCGCTGGGATGGACAAACCATCGGGGAGCGGTCCGAACGACAAGAGCCGTGCGCCTGGGCCGTACCGTGAACGCTGAACGCAACGTCCGGAGGTCCACACATGCCAGCCGAGCCCCTCTCCACCGCTTCCACCGCCTACCGCGCCGCGCTGGACGTCATCCGCGCCGTGGAACCCCGCGTAGCGGACGCCATCGGCCAGGAGGTCGCCGACCAGCGCGAGATGCTCAAGCTGATCGCCTCGGAGAACTACGCCTCCCCGGCCACCCTCCTGACGATGGGCAACTGGTTCAGCGACAAGTACGCCGAGGGCACCATCGGCCGCCGCTTCTACGCCGGCTGCCGCAACGTCGACACCGTGGAGTCCCTGGCCGCCGATCACGCCAAGGAGCTCTTCGGCGCCCGCCACGCCTACGTCCAGCCGCACTCCGGCATCGACGCCAACCTCGTCGCCTTCTGGGCCGTCCTCGGCGCCCGCGTGGAGGTGCCCTTCCTGGAGAAGACCGGCGTCCGCCAGATCAACGACCTCACGGACGCCGACTGGGCCGAGCTGCGCCAGGCCTTCGGCAACCAGCGCATGCTGGGCATGTCCCTGGACGCCGGCGGCCACCTCACCCACGGCTTCCGCCCGAACATCTCCGGCAAGATGTTCGACCAGCGCTCCTACGGCACGGACTCGGCCACGGGCCTGCTGGACTACGAGGCCCTGCGCGCCTCCGCCCGCGAGTTCAAGCCGCTGATCATCGTCGCGGGCTACTCGGCCTACCCCCGCCTGGTGAACTTCCGGATCATGCGCGAGATCGCCGACGAGGTCGGCGCCACGCTGATGGTCGACATGGCGCACTTCGCCGGCCTGGTCGCGGGCAAGGTCCTGACCGGTGACTTCGACCCGGTCCCGCACGCCCAGATCGTGACGACGACCACCCACAAGTCGCTGCGCGGCCCCCGCGGCGGCATGGTGCTGTGCGACGACTCCCTGAAGGACCAGGTCGACCGCGGCTGCCCGATGGTCCTCGGCGGCCCGCTCCCGCACGTGATGGCCGCCAAGGCGGTCGCCCTCGCGGAGGCCCGCCAGGAGTCCTTCCGCGACTACGCCCAGCGCATCGTCGACAACTCCCGCGCCCTCGCCGAGGGCCTGATGCGCCGCGGTGCGACGCTGGTGACGGGCGGCACGGACAACCACCTCAACCTGATCGACGTCGCCTCCTCGTACGGCCTCACCGGCCGCCAGGCCGAGGCCGCCCTGCTCGAGTCGGGCATCGTCACCAACCGCAACGCGATCCCCGCCGACCCGAACGGCGCCTGGTACACCTCCGGCATCCGCATCGGCACCCCGGCCCTGACCACCCGCGGCCTGGGCACGGCGGAGATGGACGAGGTCGCCGGCCTCATCGACCGCGTCCTCACCACGACGGAAGCGGGCACGACCAAGTCGGGCGCCCCCTCCAAGGCCCAGCACGTCCTGGACGCGAAGATCGCCGACGAGATCTCCCACAGGGCGACGGACCTGGTAGCGGGCTTCCCCCTGTACCCGGAGATCGACCTCGGCTGAAGCCTCCCGTAAGGGGCGCGGGGCCGCATCGTTTTGCGGCTCCGCCGCGGGGCGCGACCGGCCACAGCGGGTCCGCGGTTCCCCACCGCCGAAACCACCCACGGCCCTCTGAGACAATAAGAAACATGGCCTCTGACCGTCCCCGCGTGCTCTCCGGTATCCAGCCCACCGCCGGCTCGTTCCACCTCGGCAACTACCTCGGCGCCGTCCGCCAGTGGGTGGCCCTCCAGGAGACCCACGACGCGTTCTACATGGTCGTCGACCTGCACGCGATCACCATCCCGCAGGACCCGAAGGACCTGCGGGCGAACACGCGCCTGGCCGCGGCCCAGCTCCTCGCGGCCGGTCTCGACCCGGACCGCTGCACGCTCTTCGTCCAGAGCCACGTCCCCGAGCACGCCCAGCTCGCCTGGATCATGAACTGCCTCACCGGCTTCGGCGAGGCGGGCCGGATGACCCAGTTCAAGGACAAGTCCGCCAAGCAGGGCGCCGAGCGCGCGTCCGTCGGCCTGTTCACGTACCCGATCCTCCAGGTCGCGGACATCCTGCTCTACCAGGCCCACGAGGTCCCGGTCGGCGAGGACCAGCGCCAGCACATCGAGCTCACCCGCGACCTCGCCGAGCGCTTCAACGGCCGTTTCGGCCCGACCTTCACCGTGCCGAAGCCGTACATCCTGAAGGAGACGGCGAAGATCTACGACCTTCAGGACCCGACGATCAAGATGAGCAAGTCGGCGTCCACGCCGAAGGGCCTCATCAACCTCCTCGACGAGCCGAAGGCCACCGCGAAGAAGGTCAAGAGCGCGGTCACGGACACCGACACCGTCATCCGCTACGACGCGGCTCAGAAGCCCGGCATCAGCAACCTCCTCGGCATCTACTCGACCCTCACCGGAGAGGGCATCGCCGAGCTGGAGGCGAAGTACGAGGGCAAGGGCTACGGCGCGCTCAAGACGGACCTCGCGGAGGTCATGGTCGATTTCGTGACGCCGTTCCGGGAGCGCACCCAGCAGTACCTGGACGACCCCGAGACGCTCGACTCGATCCTCGCCAAGGGCGCCGAGAAGGCACGCGCGGTCGCCGCGGAGACCCTTTCCCAGACGTACGACAAGGTCGGTTTCCTGCCCGCCAAGCACTGAACCCGCCCCCGCGCACAGCCGTACCACCGGACAGCGCTGTACATCACTCCGGTTGCGCCTGCCCGTAACCCGGCGGTGGCCGTACAGTCGATATCCGGGTGGTCGTATCAGCGACCCGCCAACTGAACGACAGGAGACGACGTGGGGACCGTAACGATCGGTGTCTCGATCGCGGTCCCGGAGCCTCACGGCAGCGAGCTCCAGCAGCTGCGCGCGGGCTTCGGCGACGCCTCGGCTCACGGCATCCCCACACACGTCACCCTGCTGCCGCCGACGGAGATCGACGAGAGCGCCGTGCCGGCGGTCGAGGCGCATCTGACCGAGGTCGCCGCGGCCGGCCGCCCGTTCCCCATGCGGCTGTCCGGCACGGGCACGTTCCGGCCCGTGTCGCCGGTCGTGTTCGTTCAGGTCGTCTCGGGAGCGGAGGCCTGCACCGGGCTCCAGCAGCAGGTCCGCGACCCCGCCGGGCCGGTCCCGCGCGAACTGCAGTTCCCGTACCACCCGCACGTCACGGTGGCGCACGGCATCGACGAGGCGGCGATGGACCGCGCCTTCGAGGAACTCGCCGGCTACGAGGCCGAGTGGCCCTGCACCGGCTTCGCCCTCTACGAACAGGGTGCCGACGGCGTCTGGCGCAAGCTCCGGGAGTTCCCCTTCGGCGGCGCGGTCGTACCGCCCCAGGCCGGCCCCGCGGAATGCGGCTCGATCCCCTCGCGCTGAGGCGGCATCAGATCGGCAGCCGCCGGAACACCCCGCGTGGCAGGTGGCGCAGTGCTGCCATCACCACGCGCAGGGCACCCGGTACCCACACCGTCTCCGAGCGGCGGCGCAGACCCAGCTCCACGGCCGTCGCGACCGCCTCGGGGGTGGTCGCGAGGGGCGCCTCGGGCAGGCCGGCGGTCATCCGCGTACGGACGAAGCCGGGGCGTACGACCATGACGTGCACGCCCGTGCCGTGCAGCGCGTCGCCCAGGCCCTGCGCGAAGGCGTCGAGGCCGGCCTTGCTGGAGCCGTAGATGAAGTTCGCGCGGCGGGCCCGCTCGCCCGCGACGGAGGACATGACGACCAGGGAGCCGTGCCCCTGGGCCTGGAGCGCGCGGGCGCACACCAGGCTCGCCGAGACCGCGCCGGTGTAGTTGGTCTGCGCGACCCGCACCGCCGCCTCCGGATCCCGCTCGTCACGGGCCTGGTCGCCGAGCAGACCGAAGGCGAGCAGCACCATGTCGATGTCGCCCTCGGCGAAGACTTTGCCGAGCACGGCCTCGTGGGAGGTGGGATCGAGCGCGTCGAACGCGATGGTGTGCACGTCGGCCCCGAGCCCGCGCAGCCGCCCGGCGGCCTCCTCCAGGGCGGCCGAGGGGCGGCCCGCCAGCCAGACCGTGCGGGTGCGGCGGGCGACCAGCCGGCGGGCGGTCGCCAGCGCGATCTCCGACGTGCCGCCGAGGACGAGCAGGGACTGGGGGAGACCGAAGGCGTCCTTCATGACAGCTCCTAGAGGTTGCCTGCGTGACGGGCGGGTCGCCGGTGCCTAGAGGCCGAGGCGGCGGGCCAGGTCGGACACGAACACCCCGTGCGGGTCCAGTTCGGCGCGCAGTGCGCGGAAGTCGTCCAGGCGCGGGTACATGGCCGCCAACAGCTCCGGACGCAGCCGGGCGTCCTTGGCGAGGTAGACGCGCCCGCCCGCGGCCGCGACCTCCTCGTCGAGTTCGTCGAGGAACGCCCCGAGGCCGGGCAGCCCCGCCGGGATGTCCAGCGCCAGCGTCCAGCCCGGCACGGGGAACGACAGCCAGCCCGGGTCGGACTCCCCGAAGCGCTTGAGGACGGCGAGGAACGACGGGCAGCGGCGCTCCGAGATGCGGCGGACAATGCGGCGCAGGGCGTCCTCCCGGCCGTGGCCGACGACGAACTGGTACTGCACGAAGCCGCCGCGGCCGTAGACCCGGTTCCAGTGGGGCACCCCGTCCAGGGGGTGGAAGAAGGCGGAGATCCGCTGGAGTTGGCCGACCCGCGCGCGGGGGGCCTTGTGGTACCAGAGCTCGTTGAAGAGGCCCACCGTCGTCCGGCCGAGCAGGCCCTCGGGGAGGACGGCGGGGGCGGCCGGGAGCCGGGGGGTGCGGAAGGCGAGCGGGTCCGAACGCGTGCGGGCGGGCAGGGCGTCCAGGGGCGCGTGGTCGCCGCGGGTGAGGACCGCCCGGCCGGTGGCGGAACCGCGGGCCAGCAGGTCGATCCAGGCGACCGAGTAGCGGTAGCGGTGGTCGGTGGCCGCCAGCCGGGCCATCAGGTCGTCGAGGTCCGCCGCCCGTTCGGTGTCGACCGACATCAGCGAGGTCTCGACCGGCTGGAGCCGGATCGTCGCGGTGAGGATCACGCCGGTCAGCCCCATGCCGCCCGTGGTGGCGTCGAACAGAGGCGTGCCGGGGATCACCGTGCGGATCTCGCCGTCGGCGGTGAGCAGTTCGAAGGACAGGACATGCCGCGAGAACGAGCCCGAGACATGATGGTTCTTGCCGTGGATGTCGGCGCCGATCGCCCCGCCGACGGTGACGTAGCGGGTGCCGGGGGTGACCGGCACGAACCAGCCGAGCGGCAGCAGGACCTGCATCAGCCGGTGCAGGGAGACTCCCGCGTCGCACAGCACGGTCCCGCCGGCGGCGTCGATCGCGTGGACGCGGTCCAGGCCCGTCATGTCGAGCACGGCCCCGCCCGCGTTCTGCGCCGCGTCCCCGTACGCCCGTCCCAGGCCCCGGGGGATTCCGCCGCGGGCCCCGCACTCCCGGACGGCCGCCGCGGCCTCCTCGTACGTTCTCGGGCGGATCAGCCAGCCTGCGGTGGGAGCGGTGCGGCCCCAGCCGGTGACGGTGGTGTGATCCAGGCCCATGACGTCCGGGGCGGATTCGGTGTCGGCAGACATGCTCGTGACCGTATCGCCCTCTCGTGGGCGATTAGTTAGTGAACATGGCATCTCTCCCCGAAATGGGTGATTAATGGGATGTCGCTCAATATTGCCGGAGTTCAGGCCACATGGGCGTGAACAGTGAGTCCACATGGACGACCACGACGACCTGCACGACATGGACCACCGGATCGTTTCGGCGCTCAGGGCGTGCGGCACCGACCCGCGCGTGGCAGGCGCCGCGCGTGCCCTGTCCTGGGCGGGGGAGCACGCGGCACTGTGGCTGGCGGCGGGGCTGGCCGGAGCCGCCCTGGACGGCGGGCGGCGCGGCGCCTGGCTGCGCGGCACGGCGCTGACCGCCGGGGCGCATCTCGTCAGCATGGGCGTGAAACGGGTCGTGCGCCGACCGCGCCCCGCGCATGTCGAGCCCCTGGTGCGCACCGTCGGCCGGCACTCCTTCCCCAGCTCGCACGCCACCTCCGCCGCGGCCGCCGCTGTCGCCTTCGGTGCCCTGGGAGCACGAGCGGTCCCGCCCCTCGCCGCCGCCGTGTGCGTCTCGCGGCTGGTGGCCGGCGTCCACTACCCCTCGGACGTCGCGGCCGGCGCCGCCCTCGGCGCGCTCACGGCCCGGCTCGGCGCCCGCTGGGTGAAGGGAGGCACCCGCCATGACTGAGACGGCCGTCCTGCGGCAGCGCGCCGGCGGGGAGCGGCCCGCGCCACCCCGTAAGGGCAGTCTTCTGGCCGGTCTCCTCAGGACGGCGCGCCCCCGGCAGTGGATCAAGAACATCCTCGTGGCCGCCGCCCCCGCGGCCGCGGGCGAGCTCTTCTCCCGGCACGCCCTGGTGCAACTCGCCCTCGTCTTCGTCCTCTTCACCGCCTGCGCCGCCGCCGTCTACCTCGTCAACGACGCCCGCGACGCCGGAGCCGACCGTGCCCACCCCACCAAGCGGCACCGCCCGGTCGCCGCCGGGCAGGTCCCGGTGCCCGTCGCCTACGCCGTCGGCGGCGTCCTCGCCGTCCTCGCGCCCGCCGCCGCGGCCCGGCTGTGCTCCCCGGCCGTCGCCGCCCTGCTGGCCGCCTACCTCGGCATGCAACTGGCCTACTGCATCAGCCTCAAGCACGTCCTCGTCGTCGACCTCGCCGTCGTCACGACCGGCTTCCTGATGCGGGCGATGATCGGCGGACTCGCCCTCGGCATCCCGCTGTCGCGCTGGTTCCTGATCACCACCGGCTTCGGCGCGCTGTTCATGGTGTCGGCCAAGCGCTACTCCGAAGCCGTGCAGATGGCTGGAAACGCGGGCGCCACGCGCGCGTTGCTCACCGAGTACACCACCGACTACCTCCGCTTCGTCTGGCAGCTCGCGGCCGGGGTCGCCGTCCTCGGCTACTGCCTGTGGGCCATGGAGGAGGGCGGCGTCCCGCACACCAGCGTGCTGCCCTGGCGGCAGCTGTCCATGGTCGCCTTCATCCTCGCCGTCCTGAGGTACGCCGTCTTCGCCGACCGCGGCACGGCCGGCGAACCCGAGGACGTCGTCCTGCGCGACCGGGCGCTCGCCCTCATCGGCCTGGTGTGGATGGCGATGTACGGCCTGGCGGTGGCCAACTGGTGACCACGCGCGCGTGGCAGAACCGACCGGCGCCGCCGTTGCGCCGGGAACTGGCCGGCTTCGCCGCCGTCGGTCTCCTCGCCTACGCCGTCGACCTGACCCTGTTCACCTGCCTGCGCGGCCCCGCCGGACTCGACCCGCTCACCGCCAAGGCACTGTCCTTCGTGGCCGCCTGCTCGGTGGCCTACGCGGGCAACGCCCTCGGCACCTACCGGACCACGCGGGGCCGGGGCTGGCGGCCGTACGCCGTCTTCTGCGCGGTGAATCTCGCCGGTGCGGCGGTCCAGTTGCTGTGCCTCGCCGTCAGTCACTACGGCCTCGGGCTCACCTCGCAGCGGGCGGACACGGTCTCCGGTGCGGTCGTCGGCATGGCCCTGGCCACGATTCTGCGGTTCTGGGGTACCCGTACATGGGTGTTCCGGGCGGAGGGCAGAAGCGGATCATGGACTGGCTGAAAAAGCTTCCGGTCGTCGGGCCGTGGGTGGCACGGCTGATGATCACGCACGCGTGGCGGTCGTACGAGCGGCTGGACCGCGTGGCATGGACGCGGCTGGCCGCCGCGATGACCTTCACCAGCTTCGTCGCGCTGTTCCCGCTGCTGACCGTGGCCGCCGCGATCGCCGCCGCCACCCTCAGCGCGGACCAGCAGGACAAGCTGCAGGACAAGATCGCCGAGCAGGTGCCCGGCATCTCCGACCAGCTGAACATCTCAGGGCTGGTGGACAACGCCGGCACCATCGGCCTCATCGCGGGCGCGCTGCTGTTCTTCACCGGCATCAGCTGGGCCGGCTCCATGCGCGAGTGCCTGCGCGCGGTGTGGGAGCTGCCCGAAGAGGAGGAGAACCCGGTCCTGCGCAAGGCCAAGGACGCGGGCGTCCTGGTCGGCCTCGGCGGCGCGATCCTCGTCACCCTCGCCGCCTCCGCTGTCGCCTCCGCGATGGTCGGCTGGATCATCCGGCAGCTGGGCATCGACGAGGGCGGCTGGGGCGGGGTCCTGCTGCGGATCGCCGCGTTCCTGGTCGCCGTCCTCGCCGACTTCCTGCTCCTTCTCTACGTCCTGACGCTGCTGCCCGGAGTGGAGCCGACGCGCCACCGCCTGGTCGTGGCCGCGCTGACCGGAGCGGTCGGCTTCGAACTGCTGAAGTTGCTGCTCAGCGGCTATCTCCAGGGCGTGGCCGCGAAGAGCATGTACGGCGCGTTCGGTGTGCCCGTGGCCCTGCTGCTGTGGATCAACTTCACCTCGAAGCTGGTGCTGTTCTGCGCGGCCTGGACGGCGACGCACAGCAAGGAGGAGGAACTCCCGGACGCCGACCCTCGCCCCCCGGGCGGTTCAGGCGGCGCACCGGATGCGGCGGTGGCGGGCGGCGGTTGACCGGAAACCGCCGACCCTCGCCCCCCCGGGCGGTTCAGGCGGCGCACCGGATGCGGCGGTGGCGGGCGGCGGTTGACCGGAAAGGCGCCCCCTGAGCAGCGACCGAGCGGGGTGCCGGCTGGGGCGTCAGCTGTCGTCGCGGGGTCGACGGAGAGCTGAGCGGTGGGGGGCGTGCGCGTCGCGCCTGCGCGGTGGTGGTGGGTCGGGGCCGCGCCGGGGGGTGTCCGTCCTCGGAACGGCGCGATGGGGTCGGACGCCGACTGACTGTCCGTTGACGCGCCAACCGCTGTGGGCGGACACCCCCCGACACGTCCCCTTCCGTGAACCGGCGGCTGCGGGTGCGTCGTGGCTTGCGCCATCCACCCCAGCTGCGGGCAGTCGCGAGCCGCCCTAGCTGCGGGCATGCGTGCCTCCCCCCAGTGCCTTAAGGGCCTGGGCGGTGCCCCCAGGGCGGCACGGGTGGGCGGTGGGGGTCCCCCCGCTCGAGCGAAGCCGAGAGTGGGGGAGGCACCCCGCTACGCCGGGCTGCGGACCCACCCGGCCTCGGCGGAGAGCCGGGTGTCGGTTGGCCTGGAGGGTGCCGCCCGCGAGCGGCATCAGCACCTTCCCGGTGATGCCTGAGGTGGTGCCGGCTGCTGGGTGTCAGTCGTCGTCGCCCGGACGGGTCCGGCGGCGTACCAGGTCCGGCAGGGGCCAGCGGCGGTTGATCAGGAAGGCGCCGCCCGCGAGCAGCACCAGCACCCCGCCGGTGATACCGAGCGCGGTTCCGATGCCGCTGGAGCCGTCCGCGGCCGAGGCGCTGGCCACCGGCTTCGAACCGGTTCCGGTCTTGCCGCCGTCGCCGGAGCCGCCGGCCTCGCCGGAGGGGTTCGCGCCGGGCCGGTCACTGCCCTGCGCGGCGCTCTTCGGCGGCACCAGCTCGCCCACCGGCTGCACCTTCCCGGCCGCCTTGAAGCCCCAGTCGAACAGCCGGGCGGTCTCCTTGTAGACCTCGTTGTGCCCGTCCTTCTCCGGGTTCATCACCGTGACCAGCAGCACCTTGCCGTTCCGCTCGGCGACGCCGGTGAAGGTGGCGCCCGCGTTGGTGGTGTTGCCGTTCTTCACGCCCGCGATGCCCTCGTAGACGGGCACGTCCAAGTCGCCGCTCAGCAGCCGGTTGGTGTTCCGGATCTCGAAGGGCTTGCGGACGGACTTCCCCTTCTTGTCCTTCTTCGTCTCGCCGGGGAACTTCGCGCTGACCGTCGAGCTGTACTCCCGGAAGTCCTTCTTCTGGAGCCCCGAGCGGGCGATCAACGTCAGATCGTAGGCCGACGAGACCTGTCCCTCGGCGTCGTAGCCGTCCGGGCTGACGACGTGCGTGTCGAGGGCCTGGAGTTCCTCGGCGTGCTCGTTCATCTCCTTGACGGTGTTCTCGACGCCCTTGTTCATCGCGGACAGGACATGCACCGCGTCGTTGCCGGACTGCAGGAAGACGCCGAGCCACAGGTCGTGGACGGTGTATGTCTCCTCTTCCTTTATCCCGACCATGCTGGATCCCGCGCCGATACCCGCCAGGTCGGAGGGCACGACCTTGTGCTCGGCCGTGCTCGGGAACTTCGGCAGCAGCGTGTCCGCGAACAGCATCTTCAGCGTGCTCGCCGGGGCCAGCCGCCAGTGCGCGTTGTGCGCGGCGAGCACGTCACCGGTCTCGGCGTCGGAGACGATCCAGGAGCGGGCGCTCACGTCCTTCGGCAGCACCGGCACACCGCTCGCCAGGTTCACCTGCGTCCCCGGCCGCCCGAGCCGGGCGCCGCCCAGGGTCGACATCGACGCCGGGGGAGTGGCCGAGGGGCTCGCCGACGGACTGCCCGAGGGGCTCGGGGCGGCGACCGCGGGTGCGGCCAGGGCGAGGGACGACAGGACGGCGGCGGTGACCAGCAGGGATCGCCTGGCGGTCTTCTTCGGTGCGGGCACGGTCGGAAACGTACATGCCGTACGCAGGGAAGTCCCGCCTCCACCCCCACCCCGGGAACGGAACAGGACACGCTCTGGCGATACTGGACTCATGAAGCTCAGCCGCCCCGTCTCCTGGTTCCTGCTCGCTTTCGGGGTGTGGAGCTGGGTCATCTGGATCACTTTCGTCAAAAACCTTGTCAAGGACGGCAGCGGGCTCGCCTTCGACGACGGTCATCCCACGGCCTACTTCTGGGTGCACCTGTTGCTCGCCGTCGTGTCCTTCGTATTGGGGACGGTCGTCGGGGCCATCGGGTTGCGTGGTCTGCGCGCACTGCGCCGGACGTCATAACGGCAATCAGGAGACACGACACCGTGGCCATCGCCTTCGTACTCATCGCACTGCTGGTCCTGGCCGTCATCGTGACGGCCAACTGGTACGTGTGGCGCCGCCTGTTCCGCGACACGACCCGCGGCCCGGGCCTCACCCGCCGCGCAGGCGCGGTCCTGATCGCCGGAGGCTGGACCCTGGCGATCGCGGCCCTGGTCGCCGAACGCTCCGGCGCCCCCTTCTGGCTCCAGCAGACCCTGGCCTGGCCGGGCTTCCTGTGGCTCGCCCTGTCGATATACCTGCTGCTCGCGGTGGTGGCGGGCGAGGTCGTACGCCCCCTGCTGCGGCGGTTCCTGGAACGCCGGGACAGAACGAGGGCCGAGACCGAGACCGGGACGGGGCCGACGGCGTCGACCGCGGACCAGGTACACACCACGGCGGTCCTGGACACCGACGAGGGCTCTCGCACCCCTGTCGCACCCGGCGAAGCGACCGCCTCTGCTTCCGCGACGGCGCCCGGCCCGCAGGCCGGCGTCGGCGCCGGGGCGCCGGGTGGAGTGGCTGATACCGGGACGGCGGCCGATCCGCAGACGGGCGTCGGCGCCGCGGCGCCCGGTGTGGCGGCGGCTGCCGCCGCGCAGGCCGGCCTCCGTGGCGGAGCGACCGCCTCCGCCACTCAGCCCCACCCCCGGACGGACCCCACCCCCGACGCCCCAGAAGCCACTCCGCAGCCGCTCACCTCCACTGACCCCATCCCCACCGCCGACACCACACCCCCTGCCCCCACCGGCCCCTCCCGCCGCCTCTTCGTCTCCCGGGTCGTCGCCGGTGCCGCCGCGGCCGCCGCTGTCGGGACCGTGGGATACGGCACGTACGGCGTGCTGCGGGGGCCGAAGGTGAAGCGGGTCACCGTGCCGCTGGCCAAGCTTCCGCGCGCGGCGCACGGCTTCCGGATCGCGGTGGTCAGCGACATCCACCTCGGCCCGGTCCTGGGCCGCGGCTTCGCGCAGACGGTCGTCGACACGATCAACGCGACCCAGCCCGACCTGATCGCGGTCGTCGGCGACCTGGTCGACGGCAGCGTCAAGGACCTCGGCCCCGCGGCGGCCCCACTGGCCCAGCTGAAGGCCCGTCACGGGTCCTACTTCGTCACCGGCAACCACGAGTACTTCTCCGGCGCCGAACAGTGGGTCGAGGAAGTCCGGCGCCTGGGCCTCAACCCCCTGGAGAACGCCCGCAGGGAGCTCCCGTACTTCGACCTGGCCGGAGTCAACGACATCGCGGGCGAGGAGGAGGGCCAGGGCCCCGACTTCGCCCGGGCACTCGGCGACCGGGACACCGCACGCGCCTGTGTGCTGCTCGCCCACCAGCCCGTCCAGATCCACGACGCCGTCGAGCACGGCGTGGACCTCCAGCTCTCCGGTCACACCCACGGCGGCCAGCTCTGGCCCGGCAACCTCATCGCCTCCGCCGCCAACCCGACCCTCGCGGGCCTGGAGCGCTACGGCGACACCCAGCTCTACGTCTCGCGCGGCGCGGGCGCCTGGGGCCCGCCCACCCGGGTCGGCGCACCGTCGGACATCACGCTGATCGAGCTGGCGTCGAAGCAGGCCTGACTGAGCATCCCCTGCGCTCGCCCTGCGCGTCCCCCTGTGCATCACCCTGTGAGAAAGCTGTGAAACCGGACCGATTCGCCCATCGGTAAGTTCTTTCCCAACTCGGCAGATCTCTCTTCCCCGAGGTCAAAAACCTGTGATTGGGTGAGGCCGCCCCGAAGGGGTGTGGCACCGGCACAAGGGCCCAAAGGGCCTGGGGAGGGCAGGGCCGATGCGATCGGTTCGCATGCGGATACTCGCGGGGCTGCTCGTCCTGGCCGCCGTGGGCGTGGGCGCCTGGCAGTTCCTGCCGTCGAGGAGCGACGGCAGGACCATCACGGTGGGCACGACGGACGCCGTCACCTCGCTCGACCCGGCAGGTGCCTACGACGCCGGCTCCTGGGCGCTGTTCAGCAACGTCTTCCAGTCGCTGCTCACCTTCACGCCGGGCGGCACCACACCCGTACCGGACGCGGCGAAGAGCTGCGCGTTCGCCGGCGGCGACCTGACGACGTACCGCTGCGACCTGCGCCCCGGCCTCACCTTCCCGAGCGGCCGGACGATGACCGCCGAGGACGTGAAGTACTCCTTCGACCGGATCCTGAGGATCAAGTCGTCCGTCGGCCCGGCGCCCCTGCTCGACACCCTCAGGTCCGTGAGTGCCGACCGGCTGACCGTCACCTTCCACCTGTCCTCGCCCGACGCGACCTTCCCGTTCAAGGTGGCCACCGGCGCCGGCTCCGTCGTCGACCACACCGCGTACCCGGCCGCCGAGCTGCGCACCGACAACGGTGTCGACGGCACCGGCCCGTACACCCTCACCTCCTACACGAAGAACGCCAAGGCGGTCCTCACGCCCAACGCCGGCTACCAGGGCGCCGTCAAGGGCGGCGCGGACCGCTCCGTCGAGCTGCGCTACTACGACAGCCCCGGCGCCCTCGACACCGCCTGGAAGGACAGGCGGGTCGAGGTCGCGACCCGCCAGCTGCCGCCCCGGGTCCTCGCCGGCCTGAACCCGAGCGACCCGGCCCAGCGCGTCTTCGAGGCGGACGGCTCCGAGACCCGCAACCTGTACTTCAACACCCGCGCGGGCAAGCCCCTGCACAAGCCCGAGGTCCGCCAGGCCATGGCCTGGCTGATCGACCGCGAGCGACTGGCCGCCACCGTCTACGACGGCACCGTGGACCCCCTGTACTCCCTGATCCCGGCGGGAATCACCGGCCACACCGCCTCGTTCTTCGACGACTACCCCGACCAGGACGCGAGGAAGGCACGGCAGTTGCTCACCAAAGCCGGTGTCACCCTGCCGGTCCGCATCACCTACGGCTACGCCGAGGGCCGTGGCGCCGGTGCGCAGGAGGGCGCCGAGATCAAACGGGAGCTGGAGGCGGGCGGACTGTTCAAGGTCACTCTCCAGGGTTACGAGTGGACCGACTTCCAGAAGCGGTGGGCGAACGGCAAGCTCGACGTGTACGCCGTCGGCTGGGTCGCCGACTTCCCCGACCCGGACACCTTCGGCGCCGCGCTCGTCGGCACCGGGAGCGCCATGAACACCGGCTACAGCAGCAAGACCGTGGACCGGCTCATCAAGGACAGCCAGCGCTACGCCGACCGCGGCGAAGCCGACCGGGACTTCCGCGAGGTGCAGCAGACCGTCGCGCGGGACGTGCCGGTGCTCCCGCTGTGGCAGGCGAAGGAGTACGTCGTCACCACCGAGGACATCGGCGGCGGCCAGTACCTCTCGGACGGCACCGGGGTCTTCCGCCTCTGGAGCCTCACACGGCTCTGAGAAGCCCTGAGGCTCGGTGAAGCTCTAAGGCCCGGTGAAGCTCTAAGGCTCGGTGCGGCGCGCCGCCGGGTCCGGGATCGCCCGTGTCATGCCCGGCAGGAAGTCCCTGAACAGCTCGTGCACCTCCCGTACCAGGGGCCGCAGCACCCGGAAGCGGGCCAGGGCGACGCCCCGCGCGGTGAGCCGGGCACCGCGCTCCGCGAGCCGGTAGCTGCGCTCCCGCCCCTCCGTACGGTCGAAGATCCAGTACAGGACGAGCCCCATCTGGGACAGCCACAGCAACTCCGGCAGGATCTCCCGCAGTTCCTCGGGCACCTTCGTCTTCGTGGCCCCGGCGAGCACCTCGCGGTGGACGCTGATGGCCTCCTGGCGCGCGTGCTCCGACTCGGGGGAGAAGGGGCTGAGCGGGCTGTCCGGGTCGGCGGCGTTCTTGAAGAACTGCACCGCGAACTCGTGGTACGGCGCGGCGATGTCGAGCCAGGCCCGCAGCACCCCCGCGAGGCGGGCCTCCAGGTCCCTCTCCCGGTCCAGGATCTCCCGGACCGCCACCTGGTGCTCGGCGGCGATCCGGTCGTAGAAGCCCTGGATCAGGTGCTCCTTGCCCGCGAAGTAGTAGTACGCGTTGCCGACGGAGACCCCGGCCTCCTTGGCGATGGCCCGCATCGTCGTCTTGTCGTAGCCACGCTCCTGGAACAGCCGCATGGCCGTCTCCAGGATCAGGGCGCGGGTCTGCTCGGACTTGGTGGGGGCGGCGCCGTCGTCGGGGCCGTCGTTCTTCGCGGACACGGGAAGAGAGCCTAACGTCAGCACGGGTGCGGCTACCGAGGGGCGCAGGTGCCGTCGGCACAGCCGGGCGCGCTGTAGGTCCAGCCGGCGTCCGGGTCGTACGCCCACCCGTCCGCGCGCCGGTACACCGGGCCGCCCCACCGCGCCCCGCCCTGCGGCCCCTGGTTCCACTGCGCCCCGCGCCACTTGGCGGCGGCGAGCACCGCGCCCTTGGCCAGCCGGGCGCCGGACGGGGTGCTCAGCCGGTGGGCGAGCGGCCGGTGCTCGCGCAGCGCCCACAGGGTGACGATCCAGGCGGCGGGTCCCCGGTAGACCTGCCCGGCGTCGCCGACGACGGTGATCTCGTCGAGGGTGGCGCCGTGGTCGAGTCCGGGAAAGCGCCGCCGGGCCTCCTCGGAGGCGGCCGGGACCAGCTCCAGCGGCACCAGCTGGGGCTGCCGCAGGAGCCAGTCGCGCACGAACGCGCACAGGGAGCACTCGGCGTCGTACAGGACGGTGAGCCGGCGGACCGGTGCGGTGGCGTTCACTCCGGCCTCCGCTCAGGCCCGGGCCGACGGGGCCGCCCAGCCCTGCGGCGGCACGGGCGGCACCTGCTCCCGCTCCATCACACCCCGCCGCCGGATCCGGTTCAGCACATAGACGTTGGCCAGGTGCATCACGCCGAGCACCAGCAGCACCACGCCGAGCTTGGTCGACAGGGCCTCGAAGACGCCGCGCGTGTCGGTGATGGTCTCGTCGCCGCTCAGATACAGCGCGACGAACCCGAGGTTGACGAGGTAGAAGCCGACCACCAGAAGGTGGTTGACGGCGTCGGCGAGCTTCTCGTTGCCGTGCAGCACATCGGAGAGGAAGACCTTCCCGTTCCGGCTGAGCGTGCGGGCCACCCAGATGGTCAACGCGACGCTGACCAGCAGGTAGATGACGTAGGCGATGACCGTGCGGTCCATTGCCCCACCCTTCTTGAACACGTTCAAAACGCTGTCGAGAAGACTGTAGACCCTTTTTTGAACGTGTTCAACATGCGGTCGCCTCAAAGGATGCCGGCCGGGTCAGGCCCTGCAGCCGCCCGTCCGCCGCGTGCTCAGCGCGATGTCGTACAGCCGGACGTCGTAGGAGGACGGGCTCGGGTCGGCCTGATAGAGCTGCCACCCCAACTCAGCCGGTCGAACGCCGGGAAGAGAACGGGCCCGGCGTACCGCCGTGCTGGTCCGTGGAAACCGTCAGGTCGGGCTGGGGCATGCCGTCGAAGTACACCGTGACGCGGTTGTCGGTGGCGTCCAGACGGAACTCGACGCACTGCCACGTGCCGGCTGCCGCCGGGGCCGTGGTCTTCCAGGACGTCCAGTCGCCGGTCGGCCCGAGGTCGGAGCCGACGCCGTGGAAGTTGCCCTTCTCGGTGGGCGCGTACTGCCCGCCGAGCGGCCGGACCAACGTCGGCGAACCCGCCCCGGACGCCTCCGCGAGGGTCCAGTGCGGGCGACCTACTGGCCAGAGGCGTAGACCTCGTCATATGCCCGAGGGCCCCGTTTCCAGCGGAAACGGGGCCCTCGAAGGACTGCGGAACGCGATCTCAGAAGCGGCGCGTGATAAGCGCCCGCTTCACCTCCGCGATCGCCTTCGTGACCTCGATGCCGCGCGGGCACGCGTCCGTGCAGTTGAAGGTCGTGCGGCAGCGCCAGACGCCGTCGCGGTCGTTGAGGACCTCCAGGCGCTGCTCGCCGGCCTCGTCGCGCGAGTCGAAGATGAAGCGGTGCGCGTTGACGATGGCCGCCGGGCCGAAGTACTGGCCGTCGTTCCAGAAGACCGGGCACGACGAGGTGCAGGCCGCGCAGAGGATGCACTTCGTGGTGTCGTCGAAGCGCTCGCGGTCCTCGGCCGACTGAAGGCGCTCACGCGTCGGCTCGTTCGTGTCCTTCGTGATGAGGAAGGGCATGACGTCCCGGTACGCCTGGAAGAACGGCTCCATGTCGACCACGAGGTCCTTCAGGACCGTCAGGCCCTTTATGGGCTCGACCGTGATCGGCTTCTCGGGGTTGATGTCCTTGATCAGCGTCTTGCACGCGAGGCGGTTCTTGCCGTTGATCCGCATGGCGTCGGAGCCGCAGATGCCGTGCGCGCAGGAGCGGCGGAACGTCAGCGTGCCGTCGACGTCCCACTTGATCTTGTGGAGGGCGTCGAGGACGCGCTCCTTGGGGTCGATCTCCAGCTGGAAGTCTTCCCAGGTCGCCTCGGCCGAGACCTCCGGGTTGAAGCGGCGGACCCGGAAGGTGACGGTGATGTAGGGGGAGTCGGCGAAGCCGGGCTCGGGCTGGCCGGCCGCGTCCGCCTTGTCCACAACAGGGGTAGCCATCAGTACTTACGCTCCATCGGCTGGTAGCGGGTCTGGACGACCGGCTTGTAGTCGAGACGGACGGTTTCGGAGCCGTCGTCACCGACCTCGCGGTACGCCATGGTGTGCCGCATGAAGTTGACGTCGTCGCGGTTCGGGTAGTCCTCGCGGTAGTGACCGCCGCGGGACTCCTTGCGGGCGAGCGCGGAGACCGCCATGACCTCGGCGAGGTCCAGCAGGTTGCCCAGCTCGATGGCCTCCAGCAGGTCCGTGTTGAACCGCTTGCCCTTGTCCTGGATCGACACGTTCTTGAACCGCTCGCGCAGCTCCGCGATCTTCTCGACCGCCGTCTTGATCGTCTGCTCGGTGCGGAACACCATGACGTTGGCGTCCATGGTGTCCTGCAGTTCGCGACGGATCGCCGTCACACGCTCGGTGCCGGTGGAGTCGCGCAGTCGCTCCACCTGCTCGACCACGAGTTCCGCCGGGTTCTCCGGCAGCTCGACGAAGTCCGCCGTCTGCGCGTACTCCGCGGCGGCGATGCCCGCGCGCTTGCCGAACACGTTGATGTCCAGCAGGGAGTTGGTGCCGAGGCGGTTCGCGCCGTGCACGGACACGCAGGCGACCTCGCCGGCCGCGTACAGGCCCGGGACGACGGTGGTGTTGTCCGCCAGGACCTCACCCTCGACGTTCGTCGGGATGCCGCCCATCACGTAGTGGGCCGTGGGCTGGATCGGGATCGGGTCCGTGTAGGGCTCGATGCCGAGGTAGGTGCGCGCGAACTCCGTGATGTCCGGGAGCTTGGCGTCCAGCTGCTCCGGCGGGAGGTGCGTGAGGTCGAGGTAGACGTGGTCGCCCTCGGGGCCGCAGCCACGGCCCTCGCGGATCTCCGTGTAGATGGAGCGGGACACGACGTCACGGGACGCGAGGTCCTTCATGACCGGCGCGTACTTCTCCATGAAGCGCTCGCCGTCCTTGTTGCGGAGGATGCCGCCCTCACCACGGGCGCCCTCCGTCAGCAGGATGCCCATGCGCCAGATGCCGGTCGGGTGGAACTGGAAGAACTCCATGTCCTCCAGCGGCAGACCGCGGCGGTAGACCGCCGCCTGGCCGTCGCCCGTCAGCGTGTGCGCGTTGGACGTCACCTTGAAGAACTTGCCGCAGCCGCCGGACGCGTAGACCACGGACTTCGCCTGGAAGACGTGGATCTCACCCGTGGCGAGCTCGTACGCCACCACACCGGCCGACTTCTTGACGCCGTCGACCTCGGTGATCAGCTGGTCCAGGACGTAGAACTCGTTGTAGAACTCCACGCCCTCCTTGACGCAGTTCTGGTACAGCGTCTGGAGGATCATGTGGCCGGTGCGGTCGGCCGCGTAGCAGGAGCGGCGGACCGGGGCCTCGCCGTGGTTACGGCTGTGACCGCCGAAGCGGCGCTGGTCGATGGTGCCGTTCGGGGTGCGGTTGAACGGCAGGCCCATCTTCTCCAGGTCGAGGACGGAGTCGATGGCCTCCTTCGCCAGGATCTCGGCGGCGTCCTGGTCGACCAGGTAGTCACCGCCCTTGACCGTGTCGAAGGTGTGCCACTCCCAGTTGTCCTCCTCCACGTTGGCCAGCGCGGCGGCCATGCCGCCCTGCGCGGCGCCCGTGTGGGAGCGGGTGGGGTACAGCTTGGTCAGGACCGCGGTGCGGCTGCGCTTCGTCGACTCGATGGCGGCGCGCATGCCCGCGCCACCGGCGCCGACGATGACGGTGTCGTACTTGTGGATCTTCATGATTCTCGCAGCCCCGTGCCTAGCGGATGTTCGGGTCGAAGGTGAAGATCACCAGCGTGCCCAGCAGGATGGTGAACACCGTGGCGGTGTAGAGCAGGCCCTTGAGCCACAGCCGGGTGTTCGCGCGCTCCGCGTAGTCGTTGATGACCGTGCGCAGGCCGTTGGCACCGTGCAGCATCGCGAGCCACAGCATCAGCAGGTCCCAGACCTGCCAGAAGGGGCTCGCCCAGCGGCCCGCCACGAAGGCGAAGCCGATCTTCGACACACCGCCGTCCAGCACGAGCTGGATCAGCAGGTGGCCGAGGACCAGCACGACCAGCACCACGCCGGACAGGCGCATGAAAAGCCAGGCGGCCATCTCGAAGTTGCCCCGGGTGGTCTTCGGGGTCTTCTTGGTGCGCTTGCGCGGGGCCTCGATGAAGGGGGCCGGGTTGTCGACGGTGTAGACGGCGCCGCCCTCGACGGGGCCGACGCCGGCGGTCTTGTCAGTCGTGGACATTGGCGTCAGCTCCCGAAGAGTTCACGAGCGGCGTGGCCGAGGACGGGGTAGATCGCCCCGAGCATCAGCACGGCCCACAGGGCGACGACGGTCCAGAGCATCTGCTTCTGGTAGCGGGCGCCCTTGGTCCAGAAGTCGACGGCGATGACGCGCAGACCGTTGAGCGCGTGGAAGAGGATGGCGGCGACGAGGCCGTACTCCAGCAGCGCGACGATCGGCGTCTTGTACGTGGCCACGACGGTGTCGTAGGCCTCGGGCGACACACGGACGAGTGCGGTGTCCAGCACGTGAACGAACAGGAAGAAGAAGATGAGGACGCCGGTGACTCGATGAGCCACCCAGGACCACATTCCTTCCCGGCCGCGGTACAGCGTTCCAGCCGGCACGGAAGTTTCCTCCGGGAGCGGGGATTGGGGCCGCGCCGGCTTGGTGTGTCGGTCGGGCCCGGCCGGGTACGGTCCACCGGCCCCCAGCATCGTAGCGATGTGCTGCCGCTGGGCTGAGCCGGGGTCCGGCTGTGTGATCAAACTGGCATGCGTACGGGCTAGCCTCTGTGGCTTCTGGGGTGGGTTTTTGCGTTATGTGCCGGGTGCGGCGACGTTGTGGTTTGTCGCGCGGTTCCCTGCGCCCCTGAGGACGACGTCGACCAAGCGCTCCCTCGCAAGGCGCCGTAGCTCTTCGGCCACCACCGTGCGCTCTTCCTCCGGATCGTTGGTCAACCGTGACCGGATGGCCTCCAGGATGCGGTCGAGGGCCTCGTCCGGCGTCAGGCCGTCCAGGCAGATGACGAACACATGGCCGAATCGGGCCTCGTAGGCGGCGTGGGCCGCGCTGAGGGCCGTGTGGGCCGCGGCGTAGGTGTCCGGCGGGAGCGCGGGCAGGGGCTCGGCCGCCAGGGCTTCCGTGAGGTCGCCCCACGCCAGGTCGTACGCCGCCTCGTCGGCGGCGGCGAGCAGGGAGGCCAGGTCCGGATAGGGGCGGTGTTCCGCGACACGCCCGGACCAGCGGTGGCTGCGCAAGCACGTGAGGAGGGTCTGCTCCAGCTCCCGCGCGGAGGCTGCGTTGACATGCTCCACCGGTATGGCGGCTCGGCCGGGGAGGTCTGGGAGACGGTGCGCAGGCAGCGTGGGTCCTCGTGGGCGTCACGTGTGTCGGCAGGGCAAGGTGTGAGAGATGTGACGTCACGCTATCGAGTGCGACCGAGACGTGTCCGACGGATGCCCGAATTTCACCCGGGGGAGAGAGTTTCGGAACGGGTGGTGGACGCGCGCCGCGAGCCGATGGGTTTTAGGTTGGCCGTGTGAGTCAGCACAGGCGCCGGGATACGGCGAAGCAGGTGAAACAGCGGCCAGTGCTGGTCGTGGCCATGGCCGTCGCACTGGTCATGGTCGTGGCCGGGGTGAGTCTGGGGCTCTGGGCGGCCTCGGACGGCGACGGAGGGTCCACGGGGACGGAGGCCAGACCCTCCGCGGCCGCCCCGCGGGGCACCTCGCCGGAGAGCAGCCCGAGTCCGAGCCGCTCGTACGCCCTGTCCAAGGCCCCGCAGACGATTCCCGCCGTGCGCGACCACGAGCCGGCGCGCGGCCCGGGTTGGCAGCCCGAGAGCGGCAACCGCGTGGTCGTGGACGACGCGGCGCTGGCCGACGAGGGGCGGCTGGTCGCCGGCGAGCTGGGGCTGACGTACGCGGGCCAGAAGGACGACCGGCGCGCCGGGGACCTGCGGCTGGCGCTCGGCGGCGACAAGAAGGCGAACCCTGAGTCGTACGTCATGACCGTGCGCGACGGGCGCGCGGAGATCACCGGGCCCGCCGACGCGGGCGTCTTCTACGGCACCCGCACGCTCAAGCAGGAGACGCACGACGGCGGGACGGCGCCCGAGGGCGTGGTGCGGGACGAGCCGGCCAAGCCGCAGCGCGGGTTCATGCTGGACATCGCGCGCAAGAACTTCACGGCCGGCTGGATCGAGGACCGGATCCGGGAGCTGGGCGATCTGAAGTTCAACCAGCTCGGCCTGCACTTCTCCGACGACCAGGGGTTCCGGATCGAGTCCGCCTCGCATCCGGAGATCGTGTCCCAGCAGCATCTGACCAAGGCGCAGGTGCGGAAGATCATCGACCTCGCGGAGAGCCGCCACATCACCGTCGTGCCCGAGATCGACTCGCCGGGGCACCTGGGCGCGGTCCTCGACGCCCACCCCGACCTGCAGCTGCGCACCGGGCAGGGGTCGCCGGTGCAGGGGGCCATCGACATCTCCAAGGCCGAGAGCGCCGAGATCGTCGACGATCTGCTGAACGAGTACGCGGACCTCTTCCCCGGCCGGCCCTGGCACCTCGGGGCCGACGAGTACCAGGCGCTGGTCCGCTCCGACCCGGAGGCGTCGTTCCCGCAGCTGGCCGCCGCCGCTCGGGAGAAGTACGGCTCCGGTGCCACGGTCGCCGACCTCACCACCGGCTGGCTCAACGACCGCGCCGCCACCGTCCGCGAGCACGAGCGCACCCCGCGCGCGTGGAACGACGGCTTCTTCCGCGGCGGGTCCGTCCAGGCGGACAAGGACATCCAGGTCGCCTACTGGACCGGCAAGGAGATCGGCGCCCGGGAGCCCCTGGAGTACCTGGAGGCGGGCCGGAAGGTGATCAACTACAACGACGAGTTCCTGTACTACGTGCTCGGCGAGCCGCAGACCTTCGTCTATCCGACGGGGCAGCGGATCTACGAGCAGTGGACACCGCGGGTGCTGCGCGGCACCACGGCCGTGCCGGAGCGCTACAACGGGCAGATCCTCGGCGGGTCCTTCGCCGTCTGGTGCGACCTGGCCGACTCGCAGACGCAGGACCAGGTGGCGGCCGGGATCCGGATGCCGCTGCGGGCGACCGTCCAGAAGCTGTGGGACCCGGACAGGCCAGAGCTGTCCTGGGCGGAGTTCCGGGCGCTGGCGGACAGGCTCGGCTGACCCCGCACGAATTGGCCCATACGGCTGCGAACTCCCGTACGACTGTGGTGGTCTTCTGACGCGAGTCGGATCGAATATGCCGGGGGGAACCGGAGCATGGGTTACTGGGGGTACTTCGTCGTGGGCAGAGCGGAGCAGCCGCTTGCGGAGCTGGCCGCGCTGCCGGGGGCCGAGGGCGGTATGACGCCGCACACCTCGGCACCGGGCGGATGGCAGCTGTGGGAGTACCCGAGCGGCGAGGGCGACATCGGGAACATGAACGACCTCGCCCGGGAGACCGGGGCACCTTCGCTGTTCGGGTACGTCATGAACAGCGAGTGCGTAGTGCTGGAGGCCGCGGCGCCGGAGAGCGGGGCGTGGACGACCTGCCTCGCGCGGACCGCGATGGCCGGCTACTTAGGCGCGGACCGGGAGGGCCTCACACTGGAGGACTACTTCCTCGAACCCCCCGACGCCGCCGAGCGCGCGGTGCGCTGGGCCGCCGAGGCCGGACACGAAGTGAACGCCGACGCGCTGGTGGACGTACTGACTGCAGACCCCGATCCTCTGGCCGAAAACCTCTTCTTCCGCTTTCTCGACCGACTGGGCGTGGTGCCCCTGTGACACTCCGGGGCCGTCGCACGCAGTAAGGGGAAGTGCGGGTTCCGTGAGGGGTGAGGGCTGGTAGTGGCCTGGTAGGGCCCCGGAGAAGGCCCGCGGAGGGAGGCGTGGATGAGCCTGGTGGAGTTGATCGCACAGGCCGACGAACGCGGGCTGGCCGCGAGCGGGCTGGCTTGTTTGGATCGGTGCGTGCCCCTGCTGGGCGGCGACGACGAGATCCTGCGGCCGCTGTGGGCGAGCCTCACCGACGACGCCGGTGCCGGCGACTGGGGTGACGGGCTGGAGCAGGCGCGCGGGAAGCTGGACGCCGCGGGCGACGGGGACGAGGCGGTCGCGCTCGCCCACCGGATGCTCGAGGCCGCTCCCGCGGAGCGGTCCGCCGCCGAGGTGCGGGTGTGGGCCGACGCCTGCTCCGTCGCATCCCTCCAGATCCACCGCCTCCTCGACACCGCCCCGGACGACGCCTCCTCGGTCGACACCCGTCGCCAGGGCCGCACGGAGGGCATGTCGCCGCTCGTCGCCGCCGAACTGCGCCGTCAGGTCACCGTCCTGGAGGTCCTGTCCGGACACGGGGCGGCGGGACTGCGGCGGGCGCTGGAGGTGTCCATCGAGGGACGGCGGGTGCTGCGCGCGGTGGTCTCCCGCCGGACCCGGCAACGGAGCTGAGGGCCGCGGGGGCACCCCGACCGGCCTAGGGGGCTTCTGAGGGATCTCCGCGGCGTCGCGACGCCCGGCACGCACTCTCGCTGCACCGGACAAAAGGCCTAGTAGCTCCGCTACGAGGCCTTCCGCCCGGCACGCCGAGAGCACGCACCGAACGCCGCTCCTTCTTCCACGGAGATCCCTCAGAAGCCCCCTAAACCCCGTTCCTGAAAGAGTCCTGTGACTGTCGTAAGGCCGAGGTGGGGCGGTCCTGCACCACTTCCGGGAAGTGGCCGATTTCGCGTGACGAAACGCGGCGCCGCAGCGCTTTGAAGGGGTGTGACGACTCAGCAGGAGACCAGGCCATCGGCGGCTGCCAAGCCGCTGCGGTGGGCGGCGGACACAGTGGCGACCATGCGCGAGGGAGCACGACTGCGCCTCGACTACTCGGCACAGAGTCTGTGGAGCATCGACCGCATGATCGAGGGGATACGGCGGGAAGGCGCGCCGTACGCAGCCGTGGAGGAGGTGCTGCGCGGGTTCGGGGCCTATGCCGGTGAGGTGATGGCACGTCAGACCGGGGCCGAATGGTGGGCCACCGGCGGCGACCACTGGATCCGCACCCCCGACGGGCGCCTCTGGGACCCGATCGACGAGGCCCGCCGCTGCTACGGCGGTCACGGATCGCTGCGGCTGCTGTGCCGGGACGCGGTGGGCACGGCGCCCCGGCAGTAGCGTCAGCGGGCGAGCACGCCCTCGATCCCCAGCTCGGCGAGTTCCGGCTCCGACTCCGGTACCCACTCCGTCGCCGGCTCGGGTGCCGGTTCCGTTCCCTGCCCCTGCCCCGGTTCCGGTTGCGGTTTCGGTTGCGGCGCGACGAGCGTGCCGGCCTGCGCGGCGAGGGAGCGGATCTCGGGCAGGTCGTCGTAGAGGTTCTGTCCGGGGCATTCCGTCGGGGAGCCGTCGCGGTGCCCGGAGATGCGGTGGAGCGTGACCTTCTGGCCCGCCTGGTACTTGCCGTTGTCGGCGCCGGAGGTGAGCACCACGGTCCCGGCCGGGTCGAGGCCGTACAGGCCGAGCTTCCAGGCCGCCACCTTGGCGACCGACGCGCGCACCGCGGCGTTGGTGGTCGCCGTGGAGTAGTCGCCGAGCACCGACACGCTGCTGGTGGCGGTGTTGAAACCGTAGGTGTGCGCGCCGAGGACGGGCTTGTCGATGCCGCCCGCACGGCCCTCGAATACGGTCCCGCACTTGTCGACGAGGAAGTGGTAGCCGATGTCGTTCCAGCCGTTGCTCTGCACGTGGTAGAGGAACACACCGCGCACGACCGACGCCGACTGGGCGCAGGTGTAGTCGTTGGTGCCCGCCGTGTGGTGGACGAACATCGCCTGGGTGCCGGTGGTGTAGGTGGGCGGATCCTTCACCAGGGACTCGTCGGCGCCCCAGGCGGAGCGCGAAGTCACGGTGGGGCGGCCGGCCAGGGGCGCTCCGGGGGCCGGTTCGACGGCGCCGCCCGGTTCGGGGACGCCCGGTTCGACGACCGAGGTGTGCACGGCGTCCGACCCGCCGTCGGGGTCGACCAGTTCGACGCGCAGCCCCTGGGGCAGCCGCCCGCCCGAGACGCGCACCTGGACGCCGTCCGAGGGCCCGGTCCACAGCGGCTGGGTGCCGCCGCGCACCCCGGAGTGGTCGTGGTCGGGTCCGCTCTCGGGCGTGCGCACATCGGTGTCCAGCGCCCGCCACGCGCTCCACTCGCCGCTCTCGCGGGAGCGGGTGCGCACATACGCGGTGCCGTCCAGGGCGGCGTCCGGGTCCGCCCAGGTGACACCGACCAGGCTGAACGGCTCGGTGGTGCGCGGGGCGAGGGACCGCTTGTGCGGATCACCGTCCGGCACCCGGACGGTGTACACGCCGTCCGAGGACGAGGCCCGGGCGGGCTGGGTCAGACCGAGGGCACCGAGGGCCAGAGCGGTGGCGACGGCGGTGCGCAGGAGGGGGGACGGCATGCGGCGCTCGCCTTTCGTGGGGCGGTTGCATCGGGTGCAGAGCTCCCCGGTACGTCACTTGGCCCAAACCTCCGCAGGCCGGCGCTCCCGAGGACGGCGGGTCGGGTTGACCCGAACGGTCGTCGGCCTCCGGGAGCCTGACGCGCTGTGACACTTCCGTCCGCAGCGGCGCTGATCACCGTGGGGGCGTGGTACGGGAGGGCGCGCACTGGGTACGGACGGGGACGGTACGTGGGTCAGGGAGCGGCACCCCGGCGCATACGGGCGTACGACGGGGAACTGGGCGCGGCCGTCGGGCGGGCCCAGCAGGGAGACGAGGCGGCCTTCGCGGTCGCCTACCGGCTCGTGCAGCCCGGTCTGCTCGGCTATCTGCGCGGCCTGGTCGGGGAGGACGCGGAGGACGTGGCGTCCGACGCCTGGCTGGAGATCGCCCGAGACCTGGGGCGGTTCCAGGGCGACGGGGCCGGTTTCCGCGGCTGGACGGCGACCATCGCCCGCCACCGGGCGCTGGACCACCTGCGCCGGCAGCGGGCACGGCCCCGGCCGGCCGTGCTGGAACAGGACGTCCTGGACCTGCCCGGGCCGCACAGCACGTACGACCAGGCGCTGGAGGCCCTGTCCACCGAGCACGCCCTGGAGCTGGTCCGCGGGCTGCCCCGCGACCAGGCCGAGGCCGTGCTGCTGCGCGTCGTGGTCGGCCTCGACGGCCCGGCCGCCGCGCGCGTCCTGGGCAAGCGGCCGGGTGCGGTGCGCACGGCCGCGTACCGGGGGCTGAAGCGCCTCGCCCGGCAGCTGGGCGGGGAGAGTGTGACGGATGAGGCTCCCCGGACGCTGGGGGAGTAGACGTGAACGAAGTTCAGCTTCGTCGGCAGGGCCGACGGGACCGCGCGGACGCGACGTCCTGAACAGGCCGGCCGAGCGGGACGTACTGGTGAGGCCCGAGGGGCCGTGTGGGCGAGTGTGCGAGTGGATCGAGCAGGGACGGAAACGGACATGGGTGAACGGCAGAGCGACGGCGGGCTTCCCGGCCGGGCTTCCCGTCATGCCCTCCTCGACGCCGAAGTAGAGGCGCTGATCGTCGCCTCCCTCGTCCGGGACGGTGTCGACGCCGAGGCCGAGCAGCGGGCCGTGGCCGCGTTCCGGGACGCCCGGGACGCCGGGGCCCACCGGACGCGCACCCGCCGCCGGGACGACTGGCGGTCCCAGGAGCGGCGGTACCTGGGGCGGCCCCTGAGGACGACGCTCTCCGTGCTCCTCGCCTCTCTCACGCTGGGCGGTGTCGCCGTGGCGGCGATCGGCGCGGCGGGGTCAGCGGCGGACGGCGCCCGCGACGGCCGTGACCGCCCGCCCGCCTCGAGCAGCGCCCCGCGCGATCCGGCGGGAACCCCCTCCGGCGACAGGCCCGGCACCGGCTCAGCCCCTGCTCATCCGGACCGCCCGGCCCCCGCCCAGGACACCGAGGCACGCTGCCGTGCCTACCAGCAGGTGGAGGGGCGGGGCAGGGCCTTGGACGCGACGGCCTGGCAGCGTCTCGTGGAGGCCGCGGGCGGTGAGAGGAACGTCACGGCGTACTGTGCCGGAAAACTGTCCGAGGCGAAGCCGGGCGGCAACGGAGGCTCCGCGAACAAGGGTCCCGCCGAGAACAACGCCCCTCCCGCCGGGAACAACAACGCCCCTCCCGCCGGGAACAACGGCGCGGACATGGGCCGGAGCGACGGCAAGCCCGCCCAGCCCAACAGCCGTCACAGGTAAGGGATGGAGCGGACTCGGCGGCCCGCCATGGCAACGGCCGAGGCCGCCACCCCCCACAGGAGAGGCCCCGGCCGTCGCGCGGCACGGGCCGCGCGGCGGCCCGTACTTCCTACAGCGCCATGTCTGCGTTTTCTGTCACACCCCGGCGTGTCACGGCTTAGTTGCATCCTGGGCGGACATGGACGGGGAGTGGTTTCAGGTCGTAACGTGCCTTTCGCGCCAACGCGGAGGCGGCAAGACCACCGCAACCACCTGCGGTCTTGGCACCGCAACCATCAATCGAGGAACCACGACGGCGAGAACCCGGTCCGCGAAAGCGGCGCCGGTTCGGGCGCATAAGGGGTGCGGTGCTGGGGGACGACGCGGAGCTGACCGCCGCGGTGTGTGCGGCACAGGACGGAGACGAGAACGCGTTCCGGACTGTGTACCGCGCCGTGCACCCGCGGCTGCTCGGGTACGTACGGACGCTGGTCGGCGACCCCGACGCCGAGGACGTGACGTCCGAGGCCTGGTTGCAGATAGCCCGTGACCTGGAGCGGTTCACCGGCGACGCGGACCGTTTCCGCGGCTGGGCCGCCCGTATCGCCCGCAATCGCGCGCTGGACCACATACGCATGCGCGGGCGCCGGCCCGCGATCGGCGGTGACGAGACCGAACTGACGGGCCGGGCCGCCGAGTCCGACACCGCCGGTGAGGCCATGGAGGCGCTCGCCACCGACGGCACGTTCTCCCTGATCTCCCGGCTGCCGCAGGACCAGGCCGAGGCGGTCGTGCTGCGGGTGGTCGTGGGGCTCGACGCGAAGTCCGCCGCGCAGACGCTCGGCAAGCGCCCGGGCGCCGTCCGGACGGCGGCGCACCGGGGTCTGAAGCGGCTCGCCGAGCTGCTCGGCGAGGACCCGGAGGCCGATCCGGAATCGGCCGGGGTGCTCGACGCTCTGCCGCCCCAGCGAGAACCGCGAGGCGGTGCGGTGACGTCCGCCGGTGTGACGCGAAGCGTCCCGCGGACGCAGAAGGATGTGTGATGGCCGACGAGCAGTACAGGTGGCTGGACCGCGAAACGGCGGAACGTTTGCTGAGCGGAGAGCCACTCGAAGCTGTCGACGGCGCCGACGCCGGCCAGGCCGAACGACTCGCCAGGACGCTCGGGGCGCTGTCCGCGTCACCCCCGCTGACCAGCGAGGAACTCCCCGGTGAGGCCGCGGCGATGGCCGCCTTCCGCAAGGCGCGCGCGGAACGCGCCGATGCCGCCGCGTCCCTCCCGGCCCCGCAGACCACGGGCGGAAAGGCCGCTGCCGAGGTCGTGGACGCCGGACTGGTCCGGATCGGAACCTCGCGCGGCAGCGGCTCCGGCACTGTCCGGCGGCCTCGCTGGGCCCGTCCCGCACGTCTCGCCCTGGCCGCCGTGCTGGCCGTCGGCATGGTCGGCGGGATCGCGGTCGCGGCCGGAACCGGAGTCCTGACACCGTTCGGTGGCGACGAGCCCGACCCCGGCTCCTCGGTGTCCGCCGCCGTCTCTCCTCCCGGACGCCCGCTGGAGTCGCCCTCACCGAGCGATCCCGTGCAGGGCGGGTCCATCCCGGACGACGCCCCGAGCGGCCCCGCGGCGGGCGGTTCCGGTGGCTCCGGACGGGGTGAGGCACGCGACGACGCGGCCCCGAAGCCCGGCTCCGGCGAGCGGGGTGACCGCCCGGGTGACAGCCGCAGGAAGATCACCTCCGCCTGCCGCGACCTCCGCGACGGCAAGCGGCTGAACGCCGACCGCAGGCGCGCCCTGCGGGACGCGGCGGGCGGCACCCGGGTGTGGAAGTACTGCAAGGGCGTCCTGTCCACGACCGGCTCCCGCTCCACGGACCGCGACGACGAGGACAGCGGCAAGGGCAGGCACAAGGACAACGACCGGGACGGAAACCGGGACAAGGAGAGGGACGGGGACCGGGACAAGGACCGGGACGGGGACCGCAAGCGGGACAAGGCCGAGCGGAAGGCCGACCGCCAGGCCGAGAAGCGCGCCGGGGAGCAGGCCGAGCTGCGTTCCGGGAAGCGGAACGCCGACGATGACGACGCGGACCGCGGCCGCGCCCGGCAGTCTCTCGCACCTCTGCGACCTGCGGTTTCGTACTCCGTGAAAATCTCCTGGCCGAGGGTGTGACGTTTTCGGCCGCCCGGGCGCAGTAATGAGTGAGCCGACTGGTCATCGGCCGTCGCACAGAGCCGGGGTTCCCCCCGTACCTACGGCTCGTGCACCTGAGCGCGGGCGGGACACGTTCCCCCGGTCCCGCCCGCGCCCCAACTTCCCTCCCGCGTCCTCACCAGGACACGACGACCTTGTCGCCGTTGCGGACCTGCGCGTACAGCTCCGCGATCGCCGCCTCGTCCCGTACGTTGACGCAGCCGTGCGAGGCCCCCGCGTAGCCCCGGGCGGCGAAGTCCGCCGAGTAGTGCACCGCCTGGCCGCCGCTGAAGAACATGGCGTAGGGCATGGGTGAGTCGTAGAGCGTCGACACATGGTCGCGGGACTTCCAGTAGATGGAGAAGACACCCTCCCGGGTCGGAGTGCCCTGCGAGCCGAAGCGGACGGCCATCGTCGACACGGTCCGCCCGTCGATCATCCAGCGCAGTGTCCTGCTGGTCTTGTCGATGCACAGCACCCGGCCCGTCGTGCAGCGCGGGTCCGGCGGGTCGGCCGGCTGGCCGCCCATCAGGTACAGGTCCCATCGGCCCGGCTCGCGGGTCATTCCGAGCAGCCGCTGCCAGGTGACGGTGTCGGTCCGCCCGGTGCGCGGCAGTCCGCGCTTGCCCTGGAAGCCGCTGACCGCCCGCTCCGTCTGCTCGCCGTACGTCCCGGTCGGTCCCTCGAAGAGCCAGGCGACCTGCCGCAGCCGGGCCTGGAGCTCGCGGACGTCCCGGCCGGTGGCACCGCGGGACCACAGCACGCGGGCCGGGGCTGGTGGTGCCGCGCTGGGCTTGCCGTCGTCGGGCGGGGCGGGGGCGGCGCTCGGGCTGCCGCCGGTCTGGGTGCGCGCCGGGGACGGGGTGCCGCCGGGTAATTCGATGTGCACCGGCGAGCGGCGCTTTCCGTCGCCGTCGGAGGGCTGCACCGTGCAGCCGGTCACCGCGGCCAGCGCGACGAGTGCCGCCGCGATCGCTCTCCCCATGCCCCTGGTACGCACGCGGCCCCCCGTTGTCTCACCGGTGTGCCCGGATGTCACCTGAGATGTTCCCCCGGCGTGACCCGTCGCGAACCAGGGGGCATGGTGGGGAGCGAGGTCCCGACCACCCACTGCTCGGCGGGAGGCATCACACCATGGCGCGTGAGTCGGAATCCGGGCTGCCCATCGAGCCGGTCTACGGACCGGAGACTCTCCAGGGCTGGGATCCGGCGGAGAAGCTGGGGGACCCGGGGGCGTATCCCTTCACGCGGGGCGTGTACCCGTCGATGTACACGGGCCGTCCCTGGACGATGCGCCAGTACGCGGGCTTCGGCACGGCGACGGAGTCCAACGCCCGCTACCGGCAGCTGATCGCCCACGGCACGACGGGCCTGTCGGTCGCCTTCGACCTGCCCACCCAGATGGGCCACGACTCCGACGCCCCGATCGCGCACGGCGAGGTCGGCAAGGTCGGCGTCGCCATCGACTCCATCGACGACATGCGGGTGCTGTTCGGCGGCATCCCGCTGGACCAGGTCTCGACGTCGATGACGATCAACGCCCCCGCGGCCCTGCTGCTCCTGCTCTACCAGCTGGTCGCCGAGGAGCAGGGCGTCAGCGCGGACCAGCTGACCGGCACGATCCAGAACGATGTGCTGAAGGAGTACATCGCCCGCGGGACGTACATCTTCCCGCCGAAGCCGTCGCTGCGCCTGACCGCCGACATCTTCAAGTACTGCCGGGCCGAGATCCCGAGGTGGAACACGATCTCCATCTCCGGCTACCACATGGCCGAGGCGGGCGCCTCGCCCGCGCAGGAGATCGCGTTCACCCTGGCCGACGGCGTCGAGTACGTCCGTACGGCGGTCGCGGCCGGCATGGACGTCGACGACTTCGCGCCCCGCCTGTCGTTCTTCTTCGTCGCCCGTACGACGTTCCTGGAGGAGGTCGCCAAGTTCCGTGCCGCGCGCCGGATCTGGGCGCGGGTGATGAAGGAGGAGTTCGGCGCCAGGAACCCCAAGTCGCTGATGCTGCGCTTCCACACGCAGACGGCCGGGGTGCAGCTGACCGCCCAGCAGCCCGAGGTGAACCTGGTCCGGGTCGCCGTGCAGGGCCTGGGAGCGGTCCTCGGCGGCACCCAGTCCCTCCACACCAACTCCTTCGACGAGGCCATCGCCCTCCCGACCGACAAGAGCGCGCGGCTGGCGCTGCGCACCCAGCAGGTCCTCGCCTACGAGACGGACATGACGGCGACCGTCGACCCCTTCGCGGGCTCCTACGTCATCGAGAGGATGACGGACGACGTGGAGGCCGCGGCCGTCGAGCTGATGGCCAAGGTCGAGGAGCTGGGCGGCGCGGTCGGCGCCATCGAGCACGGCTTCCAGAAGAACGAGATCGAGCGCAGTGCCTACCGGATCGCCCGGGAGACCGACTCCGGCGAGCGGGTCGTCGTAGGCGTCAACCGCTTCCGGATCGACGAGGAGGAGCCGTACGAGCCCCTGCGCGTCGACCCCCCCATCGAGGCCCGGCAGGCCGAACGCCTGGCCGCGCTGCGCGCGGAGCGCGACCAGCAGGCGGTGGACTCCGCTCTGGCGGCCCTGAAGAAGGCCGCGGAGGGTTCGGACAACGTCCTGTACCCGATGAAGGAGGCACTGAAGGCACGGGCGACCGTGGGCGAGGTCTGCGACGCGCTGCGGGAGATCTGGGGCGCGTATGTCCCCTCGGACGCCTTCTGACCGGCGGCAGGTCGAGTGTCGGACCCGCGTGCGACACTCCTTTGCATGCTCGGTGTCATCGATCTGCCCACCTACCTTGTGGGCCTCGTCCTGATCGTCCTGCTGCCCGGTCCCAACTCGCTGTACGTGATCTCCGTCGCCGCGCGACGCGGTGCGCGCACCGCGTATCGGGCCGCGGCCGGGGTGTGGTGCGGGGACGCGGTGCTGATGACGCTGTCGGCGGCCGGGGTCGCCTCGCTGCTCCAGGCGAACGCCGTGCTGTTCGGGATCGTGAAGTACGCTGGCGCCGGGTATCTGGCCTGGCTGGCGGTCGGGATGCTGCGCGCCGCCTGGGGGCTGTGGCGGACCCGCCGTGAACGGGTTGCGGACGGAGGTGCGTCCGGGGCCTCGCCCGATGAGCGGCCCTTCCGCAGGGCGCTGGTCATCAGCCTCCTCAACCCCAAGGCGATCCTGTTCTTCGTCGCCTTCTTCGTGCAGTTCGTCGACCCGGGATACGCCTACCCGGCCGTCTCCTTCGTCGTCCTCGGCGCCTTCGCCACGCTGGCCAGCGTCCTCTACCTCAGCGCGCTGATATTCGGCGGCACCCGGCTGGCCGCCGCCTTCCGCCGCCGCAAGCGTCTCGCCGCGGGTGCCACGTCGGCGGCGGGAGCCCTGTTCCTGGGCTTCGCGGTGAAGCTGTCCCTGGCGTCGAGCGCGTAGCGGCTCAGGCACGGCCGAACCGGGCGAGATACTCCGCGAGTCCGGTCGGCGAGTCTCCCGCCCAGCCGACGTATCCGTCGGGCCGTACGAGGAACAGCCCGGCCCCGTAGGCCCCGTGCGCCGGGCCGTGGACGGCCCGCACCCGCTCGCCGAGGGCGGGAGGCCGCGCCCCGCCCAGTGCCAGCAGCGTCCAGTGCGGTCCGCGGAACGCGTCGAAGAGGCGGGTCCCGTCCACCGTCCCGTCGGGTGCGCGGTCGCCGGCCCGTACCGGTCCGGGGCCGGTGCGTGTCTCCCGCGTGAGTGACGACGCGCGGTAGCCGAGGCCCAGCTGACGGGTGGCCTCGCCCCGCCGGGTCTCGCCGCGGTGGACGCTGGTGGACAGCCCGAGCATGCCGGCGTCGACGGGACGCCGCTCCTCCTCGTAGGAGTCGAGCAGGGCCGCCTCCGTGCCGTCGCGCAGTACCGCGCCCAGTTTCCCGACATGAACGAACGCGCCCGCCTGATGGCCGACTTTCCCTTGTCGGCCCAGGCGGGCGCGGAGATCTTCGAGGACTACGAACAGCACTTCGAGGAGGGACTCGCCCTCGTGATCGAGGGGATCGGGGCGCGCTACGGGGTCTCATGACACCCCGGCATCAGGAGCGCTTCGCGCGTGCCCGCCGTACGGCCCGGGTGACCAGGGGCGGCAGCAGGTCCTTGGCGAGCCTGCGCGCGCGGGAGGGGGCGGGACGGGCCGGGCGCGCCGCGCGGGACTCGGTGGCGGCCGGGGCCTGCGCCGGAGCGGGCGCCACATAGTGCCGGGAGGCCGGGAACGGCGGCGGCTTCATGCCCCTGGACCGGGCGCGGACCAGCCGGTGCCCGGCCGCCGACTGCACGCTCAGCCCGACGTCCGAGTGCTGCCGGAGCATCTCGAGCAGTTCCTCCTGGAGCGGCTCGGGATCGCCCCAGGTGCCGTACAGCTTCTGCGTGCTGAGGCAGATCGGGCGCAGACCGCGGTTGAGGACGGCCTCCCAGGCGGCGACCGAGACACCCGGGGTGTGCTCGGAGCGGAAGTCGTCGAGGACCACGATGCCCTCGGGCACCAGGATGTCGTGGGCCGCGCCGATGTCGCCGTGCACGTGCTCGTACAGGTGCGAGGCGTCGACGTGGACGAAGCGGCAGCTGGCCGGGGCCACCTTCTCGGACACCACGGAGCTGGGGGCCGCGATCACCGTCGGCAGGTCGTCGTGGAAGGAGAGGTAGTTCCGCTCGAAGATCTGCTGGGTCAGCGAGGCGTACGACTTCGCCGACTCCGCCTGGTTGGCCCCGTCCGGGGCGTCGCCCTCGAACAGGTCGCAGACCGTGAACTTCTCGCCGTCCTGGAGGTGATGGCCGAGCAGGATCGCGCTCTTGCCCATGTAGACGCCGAGTTCCAGCAGGTCACCCTTTATGCCCTGCTTCTGCTGCCGCTCCAGGAACCAGGTGAACAGCATCTGGTCCAGCGGTGGGAACCAGCCCGGTACGTCGGTGAGTTCGCCGGGGTGCTTGTCGGTCGCTTGTGCGTTGGTCATGAGACGAGCCTTCTCTCTGAGCGTTGCCCAAACCGACGGTCGGTTGAACGTCCCGTGAACAGCTCAGTGGTTCTTCGCCAGTACTGCCCGCAGCCGTGGCGTCAGGGGCTTCTCCACATACTGGTTCAGGAACCACGCCAGCAGCAGCATTGAGGCCGCGGTCAGGGCGAATGTCGCCCCGGAGGGCAGGCCCAGGCCGCGGTGCAGGGCGTGGATCACCACCCAGCCGAGGTGTTCGTGGACGAGATAGAACGGATACGTCAGCGCCCCCGCCACCGTCAGCCAGCCCCAGTTGGCCCAGCGCAGCCAGCCCAGGGCTATCGCCGCGACCGCCAGGAAGCCGAAGGTCACGACGAGGACGATGCCGGTCGAGGAGCGGTAGGAGAAGCCGTCCGCGTTGGCGGCGTGCCACAGGCTCTGCACCGCGTAGTGCTGCCCGATCAGCCAGCTCACGGCGACGATGCCCCAGGCGTAGGCGTCCCGCCGGTCGAGGTGGACGAGGTAGAGGCCGACACCGCCGATGAAGTACGGGGCGTACTCGGGCATCAGGACGATGTCGAGCAGCGGCATGTTCGTGTTGTCCGCGATCACCGCCGCCAGCATCCAGCCCGCGCAGAACATGATCACCCGGCGGCGGCTGGCCCCCGGGAGCACCACGCACAGCGCGAACAGCGCGTAGAAACGGACCTCCGCCCACAGCGTCCAGCACACCCCGAGCACCCGGTCCACGCCGAGCGGCATCTGAAGCATGGTCAGGTTGACGAGGGCGTCGCTCGGTGACACGGCCTGGTAGGCCACCACCGGCAGCGCGAACACCGCCGTCACGATCGCGACCGCCACCCAGTAGGCGGGCAGCAGCCGGGAGGCGCGGGAGGCGAAGAACGACTTCAGGGGGCGGCCCCAGCCGCTCATGCAGATCACGAATCCGCTGATCACGAAGAAGACCTGGACGCCGAGGCAGCCGTAGGCGAAGAACTCGTGCAGGGTGGGGAACTGGACCTTGGGCGAGCTGCCCCAGGCCTCGCCGACCTCACCGTCGCGACCGCCGTAGTGGTACGCCGCCACCATCAGCGCGGCCACCAGCCGCAGGCCGTCCAGGGCGCGCAGCCGGCCGCCGGAGCCCCTCTTGCGCCGCGGGGCGGTCGTGGCTCCCGATGGTTCGACCAGCACGGTGACCTCGGGCTGCGGCTTACGGGTGCTGACGACCGTCTCGGTCACGCTGGAACCTCTGTAGCTCGTATGTCCTTCACCTGAGCCGCCTGTGGGCGGGCAGGGCGCCGCCTGTCACCCTAGGACGGAAATTGACGCTAAAACGTTCGACGGAAACAGGCTTCGCCTTCCGGTTCCCATGGATTCATCTGGATGTCGGACACCGGCAGCGAAAACGCGGAGGCGCCGGTCCGCCTCTGCGGCGGACCGACGCCCTTGCGGTTCTCGGCATACGTTTTCAGCGGCGTACCGCCTTGCGCAGCGCCCTTGCCCGCCGGACTACCCGGCGTGCCGTGGAATTGCGCGGCAGGAATGCCAGCCGCTGCGGAATGCCGCCGGGCAGGCCGAGCGAGGTGAGCCGGCGCTTCTTGAAATAGCGCCGGGTGCGCGGGCCGAGATGCCGGCTGAGGAACTGCTCCGCCTGCGGGCGCAGGTCCGGGTAGATCTGCGGCTGCATGGTGAACCCGACGGCGGTGACCAGACCGGACAGCCGCTCGGCCGGCAGAACGTCGCCGTCCTGCCCGCCGTCCAGGTCGGGCAGCAGCGCGTCCGCCAGGGTGGTGGGGATCCGGTTGCTGTTCTGGTACGGCGTCAGCCGCTCCAGCAGCAGCTCGGTGCCGATGCGCGCGACCGGCAGGTCGTAGAACGCCCGGGCAGTGAACAGCGCGGTCGAGAAGCAGCCGACGACCAGCGCGGGCCGGGCCCGGTCGAACAGCACCTCGGCGAGGACGGGTGTGTCCAGCACGGTGAGGTCCACGCCGAGCTTCTCGGCCTCGGTCTCCAGCGCGCGGCTGTAACGGGCCGGCGCGGTCGGGTGCGGCTTGAAGACGACCGTGCGGTGTCCGCGGGCGACCGCGCCCCGCATCATCCGCACATGCAGGTCCTCTTCCTCCTCGGGGGAGAGGATGTTCAGCGCCGACAGGTACTGGCCGAGCAGCAGCGCCGCGTCGCCCGGCAGGGCGGGCAGCTCGGCCACGGTCTCGGTGACCTCGCCCAGCACCTTCAGGAACGCGGGCGACGGCACCAGGTGCGCCGGCACCTCGAACTCGGTCAGCAGCATCGGCGTGAGCCCCGGCACCAGATCGAGGTGCAGCAGCCGCCGCACGCGCGTGCCGACCAGCGGGTCGAGCTTGTTGCGCGTGGGGCCGTAGCTCATCAGCCCGTCGGCGTAGACGTCGATGGGGGCGTCGGTGAACAGCTGGGCCACGGTGAGGGCGGGCGCGACCTGGATGGACTCCAGCACCAGGCTCACACGGTCGTCGCCGAGGCCCCACAGCATCCGCAGATAGCGCTCGAACAGGGGGATGTCGTCGGAGCGCGGCGTCCAGGCCCCGGGGTGGAAGGGGCGGATCGCCTCGTTCCAGGACAGCACGTCGTCGAAGTGCTCGCGCAGCGGCGCGAAGCCCGGCATCTCGTCGAGGGCCGGGGTGGTCTCCGGGGTCGCGGAGTTGTTGAACACCAGCAGCACACGACGGTCGGGCTCGTCGAAGAGGTCCGAGTCGATCGCGGCGGCCAGGGTGGCGACGCCGTACAGCGTCGAGGCGCAGAAGATCTGAGTGGTCCCGGGCATCAGGCGGCCGCCTCCGTGGTGGTGACCCTGCGCCGCAGCCGCCGCAGCCTGGACGAGCGGTCCATGTCCATCGCCTCCAGTGCGTCACCGAGTGCGTCCTGCGGCATGCGCTTGATGGCCGCCGCGCTCATCGACCGCAGCTGCCTGGCCACGGCCGGTTCGAATCTGTCTTCGTTGGAGAGGTGGTGGGCGATGATCGCGCAGTAGGTCCGCACCGCCTTGGGCAGCAGCCGGCCGGCCTCCCGGTCCGACGCGGTCTCCTCGATCACCTGGTCGAAGGCCCGGATGAAGTCGAGCTGGCGGACATCGCCGATCTGGGTCAGCGACGAGGCCACTCCGCGCCGGTAGAACACGCCCAGCAGGCTCACCACGGCGAACGACTCCGCCTCACGGTGCAGCTTCCAGATCCACGGCCGGTCCTCGGCCGTGCGCAGCCCGTGGGTGAAGTGGAGCACGCCCTTGTCGAGGAGGCGGCGGTGGTAGGCGCCGGCCCAGGCGTAGGCGTAGTCCACCGACGTCGAGCGGTGGGCGGGGAGGATGGCGTCCCGCGGGCTGAACACCTCCCAGCGGCGGCCGACCGGCACCCGGCTCACGGAACGGGCGCGCGCGGTGGCCTGGACATGGTCGGTGCGCACGAAGTCGCATCCCAACTCGTCCATGGCGGACACCAGTTCGGTGAAGTAGCCGGGGGCCAGCCAGTCGTCGCCGTCCAGGAACGTCAGGTACTCGCCCTGGGCCGCGTCCAGGCCGGTGTTCCGGGCGGTGGCGAGACCGCCGTTCTCCTCGTGGCGGATGTAACGCACCTGGGCGACATCCGAGAGGTCCTCGGCCGCTCGTTCGAGAATGGCCGGGGTTTCGTCCTTCGAATGGTCGTCGACCAGGATGAACTCGAAATCACGGTCGGCGTTCAGCCGGAGGCTTCTGAGGGTGTCCGGGGCATATTGCTGCACGTTGTAGAACGGCACGATCACGGAAAGCTTAGGCACCTGCAAAACGTTAGGAGCCCGCCCGGCAGCGCAACTTTCCGGTGAACGTACACCGGGTGAACTCAATGTGTCAGAACGGTGCACCCCGTGTACTTCAGGCCTTCCAGCGGGCCAGTTCGGCTCTCGGTGGGGTGTTGTTAACTTTTCGTTGAGTCGCGGTTCCGCCATACCTCGGATTCGCTTCCTAGCGTCATCGACGTGCCAGCAAGTACACCGAAGCGCCCGCGAATCGCCGTCCTCGCGGACTCAGACACCCGATGGAAATGGGGTGCGCTGACCGCGGACCGCATCGCCCCGGGCCCGTCCATGGAAGCCGGACCGCGCGAGGGCGCGCAAGTCCGCCCCGCCCTCGACGGCTTCCTGCTGCGCGGCCGGGCGACGCCCACACCGCGCCAGCTGGAAGAAGTGGGCGTGCGTGCCGACTCGCTGCGGGAGGTCACCGCCGTCGAGTTCCTGCGCGCCATGGAAGAGGGGTCGTACGACCTCCTGGTCCTGGCCCTCGTCGGCGGCGGTGTGCAGGCGATGCTGCACGGCCTGGCGCGCGTCTGGCAGGACCGCACCGCGCGGCCCGTCGTCGTCACCGGCTACGTCGGTGTCGTCTACGAGAAGCTCGCCGACGGCCTGCTGCTGCGGCACGGCGCGGACCTCGTCCTCGCCAACTCCCGTCAGGACGCGGACCGCTTCCGCGCCGTCTACGACGGAGTGGGCGCCGACGCCTCGTCGGTGACCGAGGTGGCCCTGCCGTTCCTCGGCGGTGCCCCCTACACCGGCGAGCACGACCCGTACACGGTCGTCTTCGCCGCCCAGCCCTCCGTCCCGGACAGCCGCAAGGACCGTACATACCTGCTGGACCGGCTGGTGCGGCACGCCCGTAAGCACCCCGAGCGCGAGGTGCTGCTGAAGCTGCGCTCCAAGCCGGGCGAACACACCACCCACATCGAGGAGTTGCCGTACCAGAAACTGGTGCAGCGCCTCGATCCTCCGGAGAACTTCCGCCTGGTCTACGGGAACATGGGCGAGGTCCTCGACCGCACCGACCTGCTGGTGACGGTCAGCTCCACGGCCGCCCTCGAGTCGCTGCACCGACGGGTCCCGACCGTCGTCCTGACCGACCTCGGTATCCGTGAGTCGCTCGGCAACCACCACTTCGTGGGCTCCGGCTGCCTCGCCTCCTGGGACCAGCTGGACGCCGGGCACCGGCCCACGCCCGACGAGGAGTGGGTCGCCCGGCAGGGCGTGGTCGCCGACGGATCGTACGAGTCCGCGTTCGACGCGGCGCGCGAACGCATCGCCAAGCTGCTCGACCGGCCCGGCGGCATGCCCCCGCTGGCCCCGTACTACACACCCGTCACCGCGCCCGGCTATCTGCCCGGGATCCTCGCCCGCCACCACCTCGGCCCGGACGGCACCCCGCTGCCCGGCGCGCCCGCCGCCGACAAGGAACCCGGACCGGTCCGGCAGGTCGTGCGCCGGGCCGCGCGCGGCGCCTACCGGCACGGCGTGCAGCGCGTGGCGCCCGTCATCCGGCGGATGGGCGAGCTGTGAGCCGCCCCGAGTCCCCTGCCCAAGGAGTAGTCCCCATGTCCCAACCGGAAGCGGGCCGAGGCGCCTCGGTGCGCCGTGTGCTCGCGGTGATCCCCGCGCGCGGCGGCTCCAAGGGTGTGCCCGCGAAGAACCTCCTCCCCGTCGGCGGCGTCCCGCTGGTGGCGCGTGCGGTGCGCGAGTGCCGCGCCGCCCGCCTCGTGACGGACGTCGTGGTCTCCACCGACGACCAGGCCATCGCGGCCGCCGCCCGCGAGGCGGGCGCCGAGGTCGTGCTGCGGCCCGCCGCCATCGCCGGCGACACGGCCACCTCCGAGGCCGCCGTCCTGCACGCCGTGGACGCGCACGAGGCCCTGCACGGCGCGGTCGTGGACGTGGTGCTGCTGGTGCAGTGCACCAGCCCGTTCATCGTCCGCGAGGACATCGACGGGGTGGCGGGCGCGATCGTCGAGGACGGCGCCGACACCGCGGTGACCGTGGCGCCCTTCCACGGCTTCGTCTGGCGCGACGCCGACGATGAGGTGGCGGCAGGCACCGTCGCGGAGGCCGACGCGGCCGTCGGCGGCGGCTACGGCGTGAACCACGACAAGTCCTTCCGCCCCCGCCGCCAGGACCGCCCCCAGGACCTGCTGGAGACCGGCGCCGCCTACGGCATGGAAGCGGCCGGCTTCCGCAAGCACCAGCACCGCTTCTTCGGCCGCACCGAACTGGTGCGCACCGACCCCGCGCGCGTGCTGGAGATCGACGACCCGCACGACCTCGCCCGCGCCCGGGCCCTGGCTCCGCTCTTCGACGCGGACCGGCCCGGCGCGCTCCCGACCGCCGACGACATCGACGCGGTCGTCCTCGACTTCGACGGCACCCAGACCGACGACCGGGTGCTCGTCGACTCCGACGGACGGGAGTTCGTCTCCGTGCACCGCGGGGACGGACTCGGCATCGCGGCCCTCCGCAGGAGCGGCCTGAAGATGCTGATCCTGTCCACGGAACAGAACCCTGTGGTCGCCGCCCGGGCCCGGAAGCTCAAGCTCCCGGTGCTGCACGGCGTCGACCGCAAGGACCTCGCGCTGAAGCAGTGGTGCGAGGAGCAGGGCATCGCGCCGGAGCGCGTGCTCTACGTCGGCAACGACGTCAATGACCTCCCGTGCTTCGCCCTCGCGGGCTGGCCCGTGGCGGTCGCGAGCGCCCACGACGTCGTGCGCGGCGCCGCACGCGCGGTCACCACCGTCCCCGGTGGCGACGGCGCGATCCGAGAGATCGCCAGCTGGATCCTCGGCCCCTCTCTCGACTCCCTCACCAAGTAAGGAAATCTGCGCCATGAGCACCAACTCCCGCATCCGCAAGTTCGGTACCCGCGAGGCCGGCCCCGGCCGTCCCGTCTACGTCACCGGCGAGATCGGCATCAACCACAACGGCGACATCGAGAACGCGTTCAAGCTGATCGACGCCGCCGCCGAGGCCGGCTGCGACGCGGTCAAGTTCCAGAAGCGCACGCCGGAGATCTGCACGCCGCGCGACCAGTGGGACATCGAGCGCGACACCCCCTGGGGCCGGATGACCTACATCGACTACCGCCACCGCGTCGAGTTCGGCGAGGACGAGTACGGCCAGATCGACGCCTACTGCAAGAAGCGCGGCATCGACTGGTTCGCCTCCCCGTGGGACACCGAGGCCGTCGCCTTCCTGGAGAAGTTCGACGTCCCCGCCCACAAGGTCGCCTCCGCGTCCCTGACCGACGACGAGCTGCTGCGCGCCCTGCGCGCCACCGGCCGTACGGTCATCCTCTCCACGGGCATGTCCACCCCGAAGCAGATCCGCCACGCGGTCGAGGTCCTCGGCTCCGACAACATCCTGATGTGCCACGCCACGTCGACCTACCCGGCCAAGGCCGAGGAGCTCAATCTGCGCGTCATCAACACCCTCCAGCAGGAGTACCCGAACGTCCCGATCGGCTACTCCGGCCACGAGACCGGCCTGCAGACCACCCTCGCAGCGGTAGCCCTGGGCGCCACGTTCGTCGAGCGTCACATCACCCTCGACCGCGCCATGTGGGGCTCGGACCAGGCCGCCTCCGTGGAGCCGCAGGGCCTCACGCGCCTCGTCCGCGACATCCGCACCATCGAGGCCTCCCTCGGTGACGGCGTGAAGAAGGTCTACGAGTCCGAGCTCGGCCCGATGAAGAAGCTGCGCCGCGTCAGCGGTGTGGTCGCCGAGGCGGAGATCGCCGACGCGGCGGGCGAGCCGGTAGGCGTCTGACCGCACCACCCCCCACAACCCCCCTTACGACCCTTACGACGGGACGGTCGTACGTCGATGAGCCCCCGCGCCGGGAACACCGGCCCCCACACTCTCGCGTTCGTCGAGAGTCCGGTACAGCTGCTGAACGTGCTGGAGTGGGCGCACGCGCATGCGCCCGGCGTGGGGCTCACCCTCGTGGTGCTGTCGCCCGTCGACCCGATGACGCGCGGCCAGCTGCGGCGGATGTCCGACCTGGCCCGTGACGAGGGGCACGAGGTCCGCTGGGAGGAGGCGCGCGGCGGCCCGCTGGCGCCCTTCCAGACGATCGGCGGCCTCACGGGCCTGCTCCGCAGGGCGCGCCGGGTCGTGCTGGGGGACCCTTTCTCCCGCTACGTTCAGCTCCTCCTGACCATCACTCGTGCCCGTGACCTGGTCGTCGTCGACGACGGCACGGCGACGATGGAGTTCGTCGGCCAGCTGGCCCGGGGCGAAAGGCTGGTGCGCTGGCACCGCAAGGGCGGCCGCCCCGGCCCCCGTGACCTGATCTTCGCGCCGGTGTCCTCCTCGGCCCGCCGCCGCCTCACCCCCGGGGGCAGGCGCCAGGTGGAGATCTTCTCCTCCATGCCGATGGAGGAGACCCCGGAGGGCGTCACGATCAGCGCCAACGACTTCGCGTGGACCCGGGCCCGGTTCGGCCCGCCCCGCATCACCAAGGGCGCCGACATGGTGGGCACGTCCCTGGTGGAGACGGGCGTCGTCGACGACGATCGCTACCTGGAGGCCGTCCGCGCCCTGGCCGCCGCCCACGGCGCCACCCGCTACTTCGCCCACCGCCGCGAGAGCCCGACGAAGCTCCGCCGCCTCGCGCTCGAGACGGGCCTGGAGATCGTCCGCCCCGAACTCCCCCTCGAACTGATCGCCCGCCGCGGCCCCATCGGCCGCACGATCCTCAGCTTCCCGTCCACGGTCGTCCACACCCTCCCCCTGGCCCTCTCCGGCACCGGGGTCCGCGTAGCGGTATGCGACATCGACCCCGCCTGGCTGACCGAGAACGCGTCCCCCCGAGCCCAGGGCTTCCTGTCGGGCGTGACGGGAGCGGCGCGGGACGTGCACCGGCTGTCCACGGGAGGTTCCGGGGGCCCGGGGCCTTCGGAGAGCCCGACCGGCCCGGCAAGCCCGGGGAGCATCCCGGGCCCGGCGGGCTCAGCGACCATGACCGGCCCGGCTGGGCCGGGGAGCATCCCGGGCCCGGCGGGTTCGGGGAGCGTGTCTGGTCCGGCTGGGCCGGGGAGTGTCACGGGTCCGGCGGGCTCAGCGACCATGACCGGCCCGGCTGGGCCGGGGAGCATCCCGGGCCCGGCGGGTTCGGGGAGCGTGTCTGGTCCGGCTGGGCCGGGGAGCATCCCGGGCCCGGCGGGTTCGGCGAGCGTGTCTGGCTCGGCTGGGCCGGGCGGCATCCCGGGTCCTGGGGGTTCGGCGAGCATGACTGGTCCGGCTGGGCCGGGCAGCATCCCGGCTTCGGCGGGCAGGGCGAGCGTGTCCGGCCCGGCGGGGACGGTGGGCTCTGCCGGCAGGGCGGGCCCGGCGGACGCCGCGGGCGCGGTCGCCGCCGGCTGACGCCCCGCGGGGCCCCTCGGAAACCGGGACCCGCTCCCGGCGGCTCAGCCGCCCTCGTGTCCCCGGCCGCCGCCCAGACCACCAGACCTGCCGGATGAGGCAGGCCGGGCGGCCACGGCCTCGGGCCCCACGGCGGGCTTGCGCATCGACCGGGGCGGCCCCACGCCCCGGCCCGGGGCGGACCGACACGCCGACCGGCGTCCACCGAAGCCGCTTCACACGCCCGCCCGACCGGGGCGTACACACGGGCCGACCGTGGCTGATGCACGTGCCCGATGTCCGACCTGGGGCGGACCGATGCGCCGACCGTCGGTCCCACGTGGCGACCGTGCGGGCTTTCGCCTATCTGACTGGCGCGGAGTCCGGCGTCGATCGGGGCGGACCCACACGCACACCGAGGCAGCCCCTGGCGCCCGACGGAGCGGACTCAGGCGTCGACCGGGGCGGTCCACCTGCAGACCGGGACGGATCGCTCCGACCGGGGTGCGCCGATGCGCCGACCGGCGGTCCCAGTTGCCGACCGGGCGGGCTTACGCGCGCCCGACCGGGCTGGCCCCGCGCGTCGACCCGGGGGCGGATCCACGCGCTGGCCCAGGCCGACCCAAGCGCCCGACCGGTCCGCACTCACGTGCCGACCGCGGCTGATGCATGTGCGTGACCGGCACGGATCCACACCCGGGCCGGGGCGCATCGACGGGCCGGGCCACGTTGCCCGACCGAGGCGGAACGACAGGCCTCCGAGGCGCGGACTCGCGCCCCCCGGGCCGCGGCCTCACACCCGACCGGTAGCGGTCCCACGCCCTGAACCGAGGCAGACCGACGGCGCCCTCCGAGGCGCAGCCACGTGCCTGCGCCCGCCGAGGCGCAGCCACGTGCCCTCATGCCCGGGCCCGCGATCGTGGCCGGCTCACGCCCCGGCAGGGCCCGGCTTGTGGGCCAACAGGAACGCGCGGGGGTGTTTCTCCTCGCCCTGCGGCTCGCGCAGTACACGGGCGTGAAGGTGCAGGCCGGCCTTGGTGAGGCCGGTCGCGACGGTGTCCGGGGTGCGCCAGTAGTAGTCGAGCGAGATCGGGCTGCCGAAGCGCTCGGTGAGACGCAGATGGCCGTCCTCGTCGCCGGACTGGAAGCCGAGCAGGACCGGCGCGCCCGGCAGCAGCACGCGGTGGAACTCGGCGAAGACCGAGGGCAGATGGTCGTCCGGCACATGGATGATCGAGTAGAGGGCGACGATGCCGCCGAGCGTCTCGTCCGGCAGGTCGAGGGCCGTCATCGAACCGACGTGGAACCGCAGCCCCGGGTGCGCCCGGCGGGCCAGGGCCACCATGCGGGGCGAGACGTCGACCCCGAACACCGGCAGCCCGAGCCCGTGCAGCCGCGCCGACACATGGCCGGGACCGCTGCCGATGTCGGCGACCGGGGGCTGCACAGGCGCCCCAGGTGCCCGGACCAGATCCACGAAGGCCGTGAGCAGCGCCCGCTCCAGCGGTCTTCCGGCCAGACTGTCGGGGAACCCGGCGGCATAGGCCTCCGCGATGGCGTCGTACGAGGTCTGGGTGGCTGTGAGGAACTCGGGGCTGTCGGCGCGCACGGGGCGCACACTATCGGGGCGTACGTCCGGCAGATGAACAGGACAGTGTTCCCCGTGCGGGGCGTGGTATCCGTGGAAGAGGATGGATGGGTACCGGAGTCGCGACGGAGGTGTGGCCGATGTCACACTCCGCGGGGTGCGGTGACCGGCTCGGCCCAAAAGGCGGGCGAGTTTACCCATCTCACTTGATAGCTATACGTCCGGCGGTCATATTTTCTTCCCCTAACGGGCTGAAGTTTTGTTGATCGAGGGTCAGCCGACCGCCCTGGCGCCCTACCCTTCAGAGGGTGAAGCAATTGATGTCACTGGAGTCCGAGGTCGATCTTCCCGGCGAAGCCGTACTTCCCGGCGCACTGCCCGACGCCCTGCGCGCAGAGCTCATCGCGTTCCGGCGCGACATGCACATGCACCCGGAGCTGGGCAACCAGGAGTTCCGCACGACGGCCGCGATCAAGGAGCGGCTCGAGCAGGCCGGCCTCAAGCCGCGCGTACTCACCGTCGGAACCGGGCTCGTCTGTGACATCGGCGTCGAGGGCGAGCAGTGGGACGGAGGCCCCAGCATGCTCGCCCTGCGGGCCGACATCGACGGCCTCCCCATCCCGGACACCAAGGCCGATTGCCCGTACCGCTCGACCGTGCCCGACCGCGCCCACGCCTGCGGCCACGACGTGCACACCACCGTCGTCCTCGGCGCCGGCCTGGTCCTCGCCGAACTGCACAAGCAGGGCCGGCTGCCCCGCCCCGTCCGGCTGATCTTCCAGCCCGCCGAGGAAGTGCTGCCCGGCGGCGCCGCCGACGTCATCAAGTGCGGGGCGCTGGAGGGGGTCGGCGCGATCATCGCCGTGCACTGCGACCCCCGGGTGGACGCGGGACAGATCGGACTCCGCGAGGGTCCCATCACCTCCGCCTGCGACCGGCTGGAGATCGCCCTCGAAGGCCCGGGCGGGCACACCGCACGCCCCCACCTCACGACCGACCTGGTCACCGCGGCGGCCCGCGTCGTCACCGACGTACCCGCCCTGGTCGGCCGGCGCTTCGACAGCCGCAGCGGGCTCGCCATCACCTGGGGCCGTGTCGAGTCGGGGCACGCGCCGAACGTGATCCCGCAGCACGCCGAACTCTCCGGCACGGTGCGGTGCCTGGACATCGAGGCGTGGCGGCAGGCCCCCGACGTCGTGGTCGCGGCGATCGACGAGATCGCCAATCTGCACCGCGCCAAGTCGGAGATCAACTACGTGCGCGGCGTGCCGCCCGTCGTCAACGAGCCCGGCGTGACCGAGCTGCTGCGCGATGCCATGATCGCCCGTCGCGGGGTCGAGTCCGTACTGGGCACCGAGCAGAGCCTCGGCGGCGAGGACTTCTCCTGGTACCTGGAACACGTCCCCGGCGCCATGGCCCGGCTGGGCGTACGCGTCCCGGGCGAGCGCCACGTGCGCGACCTCCACCAGGGCGACTTCGACGTCGACGAGTCCGCGATCACGGTGGGAGTGGAACTCTTCACGGCAGCGGCCCTGGTCAACGGCCTCCGCTAGGTCGTGTCCGACCTGGGACCGGCTCGGCCGACATCGTCGGCCGGGCCGACGTGCGCGGCCGCGCACGCTCGTCCTTTTCACGACCGAGAAGGTGACAAGGGCATAACCGGCCACCGGCAAAAGGATAACGGCCTCGCAGCGACCAGTTCCCAGGAGGGTCTACGCGCGTTACTGTGCGCCGAACCGAGCACCCGCTGCGGGGCTTTGGAGAATGGGGAACTTCAACATGCGTCGGATTTCCAAACTGACCCGCGTCGCGGTGGGGGTCGCGTCGCTCGGGCTCGTCGCCACGGCCTGCGGCAGCACCAGCACTGAGAGCGGTGGCAGCGACTCGAAGGACGACAAGGGTCTCGCCATCGCCTACGACGTCGGCGGCAAGGGCGACCAGTCCTTCAACGACGCCGCCTACGCCGGTCTGACGAAGGCCAAGACCGAGTACGGCTACAAGACGGCCGACATCGAGCCCACCGAGGGCGAGACCGACGCCGACAAGGAGCAGCGGCTGGTCTCGCTGGCCAAGCAGGGCTACAACCCGGTCATCGGCGTCGGGTACGCCTACGGCCCGGCGATGAAGGCCGTGGCCGCCAAGTACCCGGACACCACCTTCGGCATCGTCGACTCCGTGGTCGAGGGCAAGAACGTCGCCTCCCTCGTCTTCGCCGAGGAGCAGGCCTCGTACCTCGCCGGTGTCGCCGCCGCCAAGGTCACCAAGTCGAACACCGTCGGTTTCGTCGGCGGTGTGGACATCCCGCTGATCCACAAGTTCGAGGCCGGCTACAAGCAGGGCGTTCAGGACACCAACCCGAAGGTGAAGGTCCTTTCGCAGTACCTGACGCAGACGGCCGAGGAGGGCGGCTTCGCCAGCCCCGACAAGGGCAAGGCCGCCGCCGAGGGCCAGATCGAGAAGAAGGCCGACGTCGTCTACCAGGCGGCCGGTCTCTCCGGCCAGGGCGTGATCGAGGCCGCCGCCAAGGCGAAGGTCTGGGCGATCGGTGTCGACTCCGACCAGTACAAGCAGGCCCCCCTCGCCGCGTACAAGCAGTACATCCTCACCTCCGCCCTCAAGGACGTCGGCGGCGCCGTCTACGCGCTGGCCAAGTCCGTCGACGGCGGCAAGCCGCTGACCGGCACCCAGACCTTCGACCTGAAGGTCAACGGCGTCGGAGTCTCCGAGGCGAACCCGGAGTTCGGCCAGGTCGCGGGGCTCAAGGACGCCGTGGACAAGGCCAAGAAGGGCATCATCGACGGCTCCATCAAGGTCAAGACCGAGTAGCCGGACCGGCCGCAACACAGGGAGGAGCGGGCGGGCACCCACAGTGCCCGACCGCTCCTCGCTGTGTTCCGGCCCGGGGTAACGGCTTGGCCGGATCACCCAGCGCCACCCTCCGTTCGCGGTCGGCGACGTCCGTGGCCAAGGCGCGATGAGGGCTTGGCCACGGGCGCATAACAAGGTGGACAGAAGGGGTTTTCAGGCAGGTCTACGCGCGTTAATCTGCGGCGAAGCCAGCGCCGAAGCTGAACCGTCCCGGCGCTGGGCGACCCCGGGGTAGTGAGAGCACGTCCCCACGCCGCCCGGCAGCACCCTCGCCGCACCGGGCCCGCCAGTACGACAGGAGCACCCACACATGCGCCGGATTTCCCGGATCACGGTCGCAGGCGCAGCGACCGCTTCCCTGGCCCTCGCACTCTCCGCCTGCGGCAGCACCTCGACCTCTGCCGGGTCGTCGGACTCGAAGGGGAACAAGGGCCTCGCCATCGCGTACGACGTCGGCGGCAAGGGCGACCAGTCCTTCAACGACGCCGCGTACGCGGGTCTGGAGAAGGCGCAGAAGGACTTCGGCTACGAGACGGCCGACGTGGAGCCCACCGAGGGCGAGACCGACGCCGACAAGGAACAGCGTCTGGTCTCGCTGGCCAAGCAGGGCCACAACCCGGTCATCGGCGTCGGCTACGCGTACGCCTCGGCCGTCAAGGGCGCCGCGGAGAAGTTCCCGGACACCACCTTCGGCATCGTCGACGACGCCACGATCAACACCAAGAACGTCGCCGACCTGGTCTTCAACGAGGAGCAGGCCTCCTACCTGGCCGGTGTCGCCGCCGCCAGGAGCACCAAGTCGAAGGTCGTCGGCTTCGTCGGCGGTGTGGACATCCCGCTGATCCACAAGTTCCAGGCGGGCTTCGCGCAGGGCGTCAAGGACACCGACCCGAAGGTCAAGGTGCTCTCCCAGTACCTGACGCAGACGGCCGAGGAGGGCGGCTTCGCCAGCCCCGACAAGGGCAAGACGGCCGCCGAGGGCCAGATCGAGAAGAAGGCCGACGTGGTCTACGCGGCCGCCGGTCTGTCCGGTCAGGGCGTGATCGAGGCCGCCGCGGCCAAGAAGGTGTGGGCGATCGGTGTCGACTCCGACCAGTACGAGCAGGCCGCCCTCGCCAAGTACAAGGACTTCATCCTGACCTCGGCGATGAAGGACGTCGCCAAGGCCGTGTACAACCTTGCGAAGTCGGTCGAGGACGGCAAGCCCGAGACCGGTATCGTTCGTGGCGATCTGAAGACCGGCGAGGTGAGCCTGTCGGACTCCAACCCGAAGTTCGCGGACGACGCCGAGCTTCAGGAAGCCATCAAGACGGCCAAGGAGAAGATCATCAGCGGCGAGATCAAGGTCAAGAGCAGCTGACGACTTACTGCCTCGAGCAGGCAGTGACCCCCGGGGGTTGCGTCCGCGGGGCGGGGTGCGGGGAGGAGGCTGCTCCTCGTGCCCCGTTGTCGCGGGGCGCCTGCCCCTTTGTTTGCCGTAGGGGCGCTACGCGCGTAGACGACCCCCGTCCCCAGGAGAGTGCGTTATCAACGCGTCCAGCAGCCCTCCGGCCGGAGCGGCGGTCAACGAATCGGTGACCGCCGTCGAACTCGCCGGGATCACCAAGCGTTTCCCCGGCGTCGTGGCCAACCACGACATCCACCTCAGCGTCCGCAAGGGCACCGTCCACGCCCTCGTCGGCGAGAACGGCGCCGGCAAGTCGACGCTGATGAAGATCCTCTACGGCATGCAGAAGCCGGACGAGGGCACCATCGCCGTCGACGGCGAACAGGTCAGCTTCTCGTCGCCGGCCGACGCCATCGTCCGCGGCATCGGCATGGTCCATCAGCACTTCATGCTCGCCGACAACCTCACGGTCCTCGAGAACGTGGTGCTCGGCAGCGAGAAGCTCTACGGCATCGGCGCCAAGGCCCGCCGCAAGATCAAGGAACTCTCCGAGCGCTACGGCCTCGGCGTCAAGCCCGACCTCCTGGTCGAGGAACTCGGCGTCGCCGCCCGCCAGCGCGTGGAGATCCTCAAGGTCCTCTACCGCGGCGCCACCACACTGATCCTCGACGAGCCCACGGCCGTCCTCGTTCCGCAGGAGGTCGACGCCCTCTTCGACAACCTGCGCGAACTGAAGTCCGAGGGTCTGTCGGTCATCTTCATCTCGCACAAGCTCGGCGAAGTGCTCTCCGTCGCCGACGAGATCACCGTCATCCGCCGCGGCACCACCGTAGGTACGGCCGTCCCCGCCGAGACCACCCCGCGCCAGCTCGCCGAGATGATGGTCGGCAGCGAACTGCCCACGCCCGAGACGGCCGAGTCCACGGTCACCGACCGCCCGGTCATCACCGTCGACAAGCTCCGCCTCGCGGCCCCCGGCGGCAAGGCCCTCATCGACGACATCAGCTTCACCATCCACGAGGGCGAGATCCTCGGCATCGCCGGCGTCGAGGGCAACGGTCAGACCGAACTCGTCGACGCGCTCATCGGCCTCAAGCACGCCGACTCCGGCACGATCACCCTCGCCGACGAGGAGATGACCGCCTGGCCCACCCGCAGGCGCCGCGAGCAGGGCATCGGCTACATCCCCGAGGACCGCCACCGCCACGGCCTCCTCCTGGAGGCACCCCTCTGGGAGAACCGCATCCTCGGCCATGTCACCGAGAAGCCCCTCGCCAAGGGCGTCTGGCTGGACCCGAAGGCCGCCCAGGAGGACACCCGCCGGATCGTGACGGACTACGACGTCCGCACCCCCGGCATCGACGTCACCGCCGCCTCCCTCTCCGGCGGCAACCAGCAAAAGCTCATCGTGGGCCGCGAGATGAGCCACAAACCCCGCTTCCTCATCGCCGCCCACCCCACCCGGGGCGTGGACGTCGGCGCCCAGGCCGCCATCTGGGACCACATCCGCGAGGCCCGCCGCGAGGGCCTGGCCGTCCTGCTGATCTCCGCCGACCTGGACGAGCTGATCGGCCTGTCCGACACACTGCGCGTGATCTACAACGGCAGGCTGGTCGCGGACGCCGACCCGGCCGGCATCACCCCCGAGGAGCTCGGCTCGGCCATGACCGGTGCCGCGACCGGACACCTCGAGCACGAAGAGACCCCCGAGATCTCGAAGGCCGACGCCCCCGAGTCTCCGGAAGACGAGGCCCGCTGATGAAGAAGTTCGACAAGGAGCGCGTGCTCCTCGCGGTGGCCGGGCCGGTCATCGCCCTCGCCGTGGCCTTCGTCCTGATCGCGATCGTGCTGGTCGCGTCGGGCAAGAACCCGTTCGAGCCGTTCGCCCTGATGTTTGAGCAGCTCGGCTTCTCCGACATCCAGGTGCTGATCATCAACCAGGCGTCGATGTACTACATCGCGGCGCTCGCGGTGGCCATCGGCTTCCGGATGAACCTGTTCAACATCGGCGTCGACGGCCAGTACCAGCTCGCCGCCATGATGGCCGCCATCGTCGGCGCCCACGCGAGCCTGCCGGCCCCGATCCAGGTCCCGCTGCTGCTCCTGACCGCCGTCCTCACCGGAGCCTTCTGGGCCGGCATCGCCGGTGTCCTCAAGGTCACCCGCGGCGTCAGCGAGGTCGTCGCCACGATCATGCTCAACGCGATCGCCACCTCCGTGATCGCCTACCTGTGGCTGCCGGACGTCTTCGGCGTGAAGATCGGCAACAACAACACCACCGGCGAGATGCACGAGTCCGGCTGGATCCCCGGCATCGGCATGGGCGCGGCCGGCGAGATCTACGGCCTGGTCCTCCTCGCCGCCCTGCTCGGCATCGGCTACTGGGTCGTCCTCAACCGCACCCGGTTCGGCTTCGACCTGCGCGCCTCCGGCGCCTCGACGACCGCCGCCGCGGCCAGCGGCGTCGACCCCAAGCGCATGGTGCTGACCGCCATGCTGCTCTCCGGCGGCCTCGCGGGCCTGGCCGGACTGCCGATCCTGCTCGGCGACACCCACACCTACAGCCTGAACTTCCCCACCGGCATCGGCTTCCTCGGCATCGGCATCGCCCTGCTCGGCCGCAACAGCCCCGTCGGCATCGCCTTCGCCGCCCTGCTGTGGGCCTGGCTCGACAAGGCCTCGCCCGAACTGGACTTCCACGGCTACGACAAGGAGATCGCGGTCATCATGCAGGGCCTGATCGTGCTCTCGGTCGTCGTCTCCTACGAGGCCGTCCGCGAATGGGGCCTGCGCCGCCAGCAGCGCCGCGTCGGCGCCGAACTGGCCGCGGGTCACGTCCTCGGCACCCACAACACCACGAAGGAGGTGGCCGGCCGATGACGACCGCGACCGACCTCAACCAGCCCACGCTGCAGCCCGCGGCGCCCACCGGCCGCCGGCTGTCGTGGCCCGTCCTGCTGCTGATCATCGCCGGCGGCCTGGCGCTGACCTCGATCGTCCGCATCATCACCGGCGCCGACGGCATCACCAACGTCAGCCAGATGTCCACCGCGCTCCAACTCGCCGTGCCGATCGGCCTCGCCGGACTCGGCGGCCTGTGGGCCGAGCGCGCGGGCGTCGTCAACATCGGCCTCGAGGGCATGATGATCCTCGGCACCTGGTTCGGCGCCTGGGCCGGATTCCAGTGGGGCCCGTGGACCGGCGTCCTGGTGGGCATCGCGGGCGGCGCGATCGGCGGCCTGCTGCACGCATTGGTCACCGTCACCTTCAACGTCAACCACATCGTCTCCGGTGTGGCCATCAACATCCTCGCCCTCGGCGCCACCCGCTACCTCGCGCCCCTCGCCTTCGAGGGCCACACGGGCGGCTCGGCCAAGCAGTCCCCGGCCGTGGACTCCCTCGGCAACTTCACGGTGCCGGGACTGTCCGACGCCCTGCGGGACCTCAACGCCCACGGCTGGTTCCTGATCTCCGACATCGCCGGCCTGCTCGGCGGCCTGGTCACCAACGTCTCCTGGCTGACCCTGATCGCCATCGCGCTGATCCCGGCCACCTGGTGGATCCTGTGGCGCACCGCGTTCGGCCTGCGGCTGCGCTCCTGCGGCGAGAACCCGGTCGCCGCCGAGTCCCTCGGCGTCAACGTCTACAAGTACAAGTACATCGCCGTGGTCATCTCCGGCGGTCTGGCCGGCCTCGGCGGTGTCTTCCTGTCCATCGTGGCCAACCCCTTCTACCTGGAGGGCCAGGTCAGCGGCCGCGGCTACATCGGTCTCGCCGCGATGATCTTCGGCAACTGGATGCCCGGTGGCCTCGCCATCGGCGCGGGCCTGTTCGGCTACACCGACAGCCTCAACCTGCGCGGTGGCTCGGCCAACGTCCACGCCCTGCTGCTGCTCGGCGCGCTCCTGCTGCTCATCGGCGCCATCTGGCTGGTGGTCCGCAAGAAGTACATTCACGCCGTGATCACCCTGATCGTCGGCGGCCTCGTCTTCGCCTGGTACGCGACCACCGACGAGGTCCCGAACCAGGTCGTCTCGGCCACGCCGTACGTCATCACCCTGGTGGTGCTCGCCCTGTCCGCGCAGCGCCTGCGGATGCCAAGGGCGAACGGCATGCCGTACCGGAAGGGGCAGGGCAAGTGACCGGCGCCGGCCCGGCCGTCGACTGGGAGAAGCTGCGCGCGGTGGCCCGGGACGCGATGTCCCGGGCGTACGCCCCGTACTCCGGCTACCCGGTGGGCGTGGCCGCCCTGGTCGACGACGGCCGGATCATCTCCGGCTGCAACGTCGAGAACGCCTCGTACGGGCTCTCCCTGTGCGCCGAGTGCGGCCTGGTGTCCGAGCTGCACAACACCGGCGGCGGCCGCCTGACGCACTTCACCTGCGTCGACCGCGACGGCGCCTCGCTCGTCCCGTGCGGCCGCTGCCGTCAGCTGCTCCAGGAGTTCGGCGGCGAGGACCTCCTGCTGGAGACCCCGGCGGGGATCGTGCCGCTGTCACAGATGCTGCCCCAGGCCTTCGGCCCCGGCCACCTCAGCAACTAGTCATTTCCGTACGGCCCCTCCGAGTCGCTCAGGAGGGGCCGTACGGCTTCTGGAAATCCTCGGAAGGAAGCCCAAGCCATGGCCATGGACGCCATCTCCGTCATCCGCACCAAGCGGGACCGCGGTGAGCTCAGCGACGCACAGATCGACTGGGTCATCGACGCGTACACCCGCGGGGAGGTGGCCGACGAGCAGATGTCGGCCCTCGCGATGGCCATCCTGCTCAACGGCATGAACCGCCGTGAGATCGCCCGCTGGACCGCCGCGATGATCGCCTCCGGCGAGCGCATGGACTTCTCGTCCCTGTCCCGTCCGACGGCCGACAAGCACTCCACGGGCGGTGTGGGCGACAAGATCACGCTGCCGCTGGCCCCCCTGGTCGCCGCCTGCGGGGCCGCCGTACCCCAGCTCTCGGGCCGCGGCCTCGGCCACACCGGCGGCACGCTGGACAAGCTGGAGTCCATCCCCGGCTGGCGGGCCCTGCTCTCCAACGAGCAGATGCTGAACGTCCTGGACACCACCGGCGCGGTGATCTGCGCGGCGGGCGACGGCCTGGCCCCCGCGGACAAGAAGCTCTACGCACTCCGCGACGTCACGGGCACGGTAGAGGCAATCCCCCTGATCGCCTCCTCCATCATGTCGAAGAAGATCGCCGAGGGCACGGGCTCGCTCGTGCTGGACGTCAAGGTCGGCACCGGCGCCTTCATGAAGACCCTGGCCGACGCCCGCGAACTGGCGTCCACGATGGTCGGCCTGGGCACGGACCACGGTGTTCGTACGGTCGCCCTGCTCACGGACATGTCGACCCCGCTCGGCCTGACGGCCGGCAACGCCCTGGAGGTCCGCGAGTCGGTGGAGGTCCTGGCGGGCGGCGGCCCGGCGGACGTCGTGGAACTGACCCTGGCCCTGGCCCGCGAGATGCTGGACGCGGCGGGCGTGAAGGACGCCGACCCGGCCAAGGCCCTGGCCGACGGCTCCGCGATGGACGTCTGGCGCCGCATGATCACGGCCCAGGGCGGCGACCCGGACGCGGAGCTGCCGGTGGCACGCGAGCAGCACGTGATCAAGGCGGCCGCCTCGGGCACGCTGACCCGCCTCGACGCCTACGACATCGGCATCGCCGCCTGGCGCCTGGGCGCGGGCCGCGCCCGCAAGGAGGACCCGGTCCAGGCAGGCGCCGGCATCGAACTCCACGCCAAGCCGGGCGACACGGTGAGGGAGGGCCAGCCCTTGCTGACCCTCCACACGGACACCCCCGAGCGCTTCGAGTACGCACTCCAGGCGGTGGAGGGTTCGTACGACATCGCCGCGCCGGGGACGGACTTCACGGCGTTGCCGGTGGTGCTGGAGCGCATCGCCTGACCTGGGGCTTTCTCGTTTGAGTGAACGGGACTGGTGGACCCGCACCAGTCCCGTTCGGCATGCTGGGATCGGTGACGCACTGATTGGAGAACCGCCATGAGCGCACTCACCGTCGACCACTCGACGGCCAGCGGCCACGAGTGGGACGACCTCGTTCGGATCTGGCAAGAGACGGACGCGCCCGAGGGCTGCAAGGTGGAGATCATCGAGGGGATCGTCACCGTGGCACCACCGCCGTCCAATCCCCACAATGACATCGCTGACCTGGTTCAGCGGGCCTTGTACGAGGTCATCCCCAGGCACTGGGGCATCTACCAGACCCTGGGCACGGCGGTCCCGTCCCGTGACGGGCTCTACATCCCGGATCTAGCAGTCGCCCCCAGGCAGGTGCTGCGTGGCGAGGGCGGCAACTTCATCCCAGCGGCCGCCGCTGAACTCATCGTCGAGATCACGTCCAAGTCGAACGCGGCGCACGACCGGATCAAGAAAGCCGCAGGCTACGCCCAAGCCGGTGTTCCGCTGTACCTGCTCATCGACGGCTGGGCCCCCGGCGGTCCGACCATCACGCTCTACGGCGAACCGCAAGCGGACGTCTACCGAGTCCTGGACGCAGGCAAGTTCGGAGAACACATCACGCTGCCGGAACCCTTCGGCCTCGAACTCGACACCGGCGAGTTCCCCGAGAACTGAGTCACCCCAGCAACGCCGCCACCACCACAAGCACCGGCACCGCCAGCACCGTCGACAGCAGAATCGCCTCCCTCGTCAGTACCTCGCCCACCCGGTAGCTGCTCGCGTACGTGAACAGGTTCTGCGCCGCCGGCAGGGCGGATGTCACCACCACGTCGAGCAGGGACGCTCCGTGGAGGCCGAAGACGCCCGCTGCCAGGGCCCAGGCGATCAGGGGCTGGGCGACCGCCTTCAGGGCCACCGCGAGGAGGACCGGGGCCCGTTCCGCGCCGCGCAGGGGGAGTGTGCTGCCGCGCAGGGAGATGCCGAAGGCCAGGAGGACCGCCGGGACCGACATGTTGCCGATCAGGGTCAGGGGGTCCATCAGCGGGCCCGGGACGTGGAGGCCGGTCGCCGACGCCGCCACCCCGGCCAGGGAGCCCAGCGCTATCGGGTTGCGCAGCGGGGTGAGCAGGCTCTGCCACAGGGGGCGCTTGTCCTTGTCTCCGACGGTCGCCAGATCCAGGACCGTCAGCGCCACCGGTGTGACAGCGACCAGTTGGAACAGCAGCACCGGCGCGACCAGCGACGCGTCGCCTAGGACGTACACGGCGATCGGGATGCCGAGGTTGCCCGAGTTGACGTAGCTGGAGCACAGGGCGCCGATCGTCGTCCGGCCCACACCCCACCCGCGCACGGCGCCCACCGCCACGAAGACCCCCGCCGCCGCTGCCGTGCTCATCGCCGTGACCAGCAGCCGGTCGGAGAAGATCACCGACAGGTCGGCCTGCGCGAGCGTCGTGAAGAGCAGCGCCGGGGACGCCACGTGGAAGGCCAGCTTGGTCAGGACCTCGCGGCCCCCGTCACCCAGGTAGCCCCGGCGGCCGATCAGGTAGCCGACCCCGATGACCACGGCGATGACCGCGAACCCGCTCAGCACTCCCTGCACGACGCCCCCTCACCGGCGAAGTGGACATCAGGCAGCGCGGGAGGGGCAGGTGCATGGGGCATACAGCCAACCCTCCGGGGAAGGCCGTACCCGGGTCAATGTGATCCTTACGGCGCCGACAGGACGGACAGTCGCGATGAGTTACAGCCGCCCGCGCGGTCTACCGATCGTGGACGCCATGACACCCCCCGTGCTCGTGCTGCTCGGCCCCGTCACCCGGGACGAGGTGCGAGGGCTGAGCGACGACGTGCGGGCACTGCTGCACACCAGTGGTGCCCGGGTCCTGGTGTGCGATGTCGGAGGCCTGGGGCCACCGGGGCTCGCCACCGTCGACCTGCTGGCGCGGCTCCAGCTCGCCGCCCGCCGGGCCGGAGGCCGGATGCGGCTCCGCGACCCCGATCCGGCCCTACGCGCCCTGCTCGACCTGGTCGGTCTCCGCTTCGAGGTGGAGGGGCAGGTCGAAGAGCGGGAACCAGCGCTTGGTGTCGAGGAAGCAGTGGAACCCGGTGATCCGGCCTTCTGAGAGCTCCAGCACCTGGACCGCCCACGGCGTGAAGCCGCCGTCCTCCGGGTCGGGCTTGTACTGGGCGAACCCCGGGAGCCCGTTGACCTGGACCGGCACGAGCCGGGAACCCGCGCAGGGCGCGCCGAGCGTGGTCATGAACCCGGTGATGTCCTTGACGCCGGTCAGCCACAGGTCGAACGGCGGCATCGTCATGACCGCGTCCTCGTGCAGCAGGGCCGTCAGCGCCGTCATGTCGTAGCCCTCGAAGGCCGCGACATAGCGGTCCAGCAGCCTCTGCTGGTCCTCGTCCAGCGGGTCGGAGACGACCGCGTCGGCGCCCGGCTCCTGCCGCTCTGCCAGGGTGGCGCGGGCCCGCTGGAGGGCGCTGTTGACCGACGCCACCGAGGTGTCCAGCAGCTCGGCGACCTCGCTGGCCTTCCAGGCCAGGACCTCGCGCAGGATCAGCACGGCCCGCTGCTTGGCCGGAAGCTGCTGCAGGGCGGCCATGAAGGCGAGCCGCACGGATTCCTTGGCGACCGCGGCCTCCGCCGGGTCTTCGGGCGTGGGCAGCACGCGGGCGTCCGGCATGGGCTCCAGCCAGGTGTTGTCCGGTCGGGGGGAGAGCGCCGCCTGGGCGAGCGGGGTGGACTCCGTGAGGTCCATGGGCCTGGCGCGCTTGTTGCCCGCGGTCAGCATGTCCAGGCACACGTTCGTCGCGATGCGGTAGAGCCAGGAGCGGAGGCTGGAGCGGCCCTCGAACTTCTCGTAGCTGCGCCAGGCGCGGACCATCGTGTCCTGCACCGCGTCCTCGGCCTCGAAGGAGGAGCCGAGCATCCGGTAGCAGTACCCGGTCAGCTCGGTCCGGTGTGCCTCCAGCCTGGTGTCCAGGTCCGTCGGTGTCGCCGTGCCGTTCGTCATCGTCCACCCACCCCTGTGGAATGTCTGTCACGCGCCATTGCGCCAGTACTCCGGAAGCTACCGCAGCCCACTGACAACGGCCCCCGGAGCGCACAAACCCGCAGGCGGGAGCGGCCGCTTCAGACGAGCTGCTTCACCGACATCAGCAGATGCCGATGCGTCCCGGCCCCCGCCGTGCCCGCTCCGGGGTCCGGCACCCCGTGCAGCAGCGCCCGCTGCCCCGCCCCCAGCAGCTCCAGCCGTACCCGCGGGCTCTCGAACGACGTCAGCGCGTCCAGCAGATAGGCCGGGTTGAAGGCCACCGGAATCTCGTCGGCGCCGCTCAGCGCGGCCGGTACCCGCTGAGCCGCCACGTCGTCCCCGAAGCCGGCGCGCAGCATCACTGACCCCTCGGCCGAGAAGTCCAGCCGCACCGGACTGTTCGCCTCCGCCACCACCGCGACCCGCCGCACGGCCTCCGCGAGCTCCTCGCACTCCACCTCGGCGACCGCCGCCCCCGTCATGTCGAACAGCGACTTGTACGCCGGGAGCCGCCCGTCCAGGAGCCGCAGCGCCGTCCGCGACGGCCCGCCCTCGAAGCCGATCAGCCCGCCGCCACCGGCCGGATCCCACCCGATCACCACGTCCCCGCAGCGCCCCAGTGACCGCGCGACATCCAGCAGCCGCCGCGACGGCAGCAGAGCCTCCACCACCCCTTCGGCCGCCGCCCCCGGCTTCCACTCCAGCCGCCGCACCGCATACCGGTAGCGATCCGAGGCGGAGAGTGTCATCTCCCCACCGTCGAGGTGCAGTTGGACGCCCGTCAGCAGCGGCAGCGTGTCGTCGCGTCCGGCGGCGACCGCGACCTGCGCGACAGCGGTCGCGAACGCGGCGGCGTCCACCGTGCCGTACGGCGTCGGCGCCGCCGGCAGGGCCGGGTACTCGGCGAGCGGCAATGTCGAAAGACCGAAGCGCGTACCGTCCGCCTCCACCGTGAACCGCGACGTCTCCAGCGCACAGCTCACCGGCCCGTCCGGCAGCACCCGGCACACGTCCAGCAGCCGCCGCCCCAGGACGAGCACCCGCCCGGGCACCGCGATCTCCGCCTCGGCCTCCACCCGTACCGCCGCCTCGAAGTCGAACCCCGTCACGGCCAGCCGTCCCGCGCCCGCCGCCAGCAGCAGTCCGCCCAGCACCGGCACCGGCGTCCGCGCGGGCAGCGCGCGTACCGACCGGCTCACGGCCTCGGCGAACGCCGTACGGTCGATGCGGAACTCCATGAAAAATCCCCCTGCTCGGTCCGGTGGTCAGCAGACGCGGACGTTATCCGCGCCCACTGACAACCGGCCCCGACCAGGGGGAATGATCCGGCGTACGACTCAGGCGGCCGTGGTCAGCCGCCGCTGCAGCCGTGCCGCCCGCGTCCCGAACACCGTGATCGTCACGACGCCGAGCACCGCCAGCAGTCCGACCCCGACCGTCCCGGCCCAGCCGCCCGCGTGGAAGGCGATCGCGCCGACCGTGCTGCCCGCGCTGGAGCCGATGTAGTAGGCGGACTGGTACAGCGCCGAGGCCTGCGCGCGGCCGGTCGTGGCCGTCTTGCTGACCGCGGAGGAGGCCACCGCGTGGCCCGCGAAGAAACCGCCGGTGATCAGGACCAGGCCCAGCAGGATCAGCGGCAGGGAGCCGGCCAGGGACAGCAGCAGGCCCGCCGTCGTCGTGCCGCCCGCCGCGTACAGCGCGCCCCGGCGGCCCATCCGGCCCACCAGCCGGCCCGCAGTCGACGCCGACACCGTACCGACCAGGTACACCAGGAAGATCGAGCCGATGATGCCCTGGGGCAGCGAGAACGGGGCCTCGGTCAGGCGGTAGCCGATGACCGTGTACACGCCGCCGAAGACCGTCATGAACAGCGCGCCGATCGCGTACAGCCGGCACAGCAGCGGGTTGGACAGGTGGTCGCGGACCGTGCGGGCCAGGACACGCGGGCGCAGGGAGCCCGGCTTGAAGTGCTTCGGGGCGGGGATCAGCGCCCGGAAGGCCACCGCGCAGGCCACGGCGATCACGCCGATGACACCGACGGCGACCCGCCAGCCCCACTCCTGCGCGACCCAGCCGGTGATGACCCGGCCGCTCATCCCGCCGACGCTGTTGCCCGCGACGAACAGCCCGATCGCGGTGATCAGCGCCTTGGGGCTGACCTCCTCGGCGAGGTACGCGGTCGCCGAAGCGGGCAGCCCGGCCAGGGCCGCGCCCTGCAGCGCCCGCAGCACGACCAGGACACCCAGAGACGGGGCGAAGGGCACCAGCAGACCGATCGTGACGGCCACGGCCAGCGACCCCGTCATGACCGCACGCCGTCCGTAACGCTCGGACAGGGCGCTCATCGGCAGCACGAACAGCGCCAGCCCACCCGTCGCGGCGGCCACCGTCCAGCTCGCGTCGCTCGCCGCCACGCCGAACTCGCCGGAGATCAGCGGGAGCAGTGCCTGGGTGGAGTACAGCAGCGCGAAGGTCGCGACACCCGCGAGGAAGAGCGCGAGGCTCATCCGGCGGTAGCCGGGCCCGCCCGGCGACATACGGGAGTCGGAAGCAGGGACAGAGACATCGGCGCCCACGGTGGTGGACGCCCCGGTACTGGCGGGAGACATGCTTCGAAATTACGTACGCACCCACTGATCCGTCCAATGCATGGAACGGCGATAATCGTTCCCATGGTGCATCAACCCAGTTCAACGGCTCGCCTGTCACCATCCAGTGACACAGAAGACATGGCGGAGATGTCGAAGGTGCTCGCCCCCCGCCTCGCCTACTTCGCCGGCGTCGCGCGCACCGAGCACGTCACCCGCGCCGCCCAGGAGATGAACGTCCCGCAGTCGACCCTCTCCCGGTCCATGGCCCGCCTGGAGGAGGACCTGGGCGTCGACCTCTTCGCCCGCCACGGCCGTACGGTCTCCCTCACTCCGGCCGGCCGTACCTTCCTCACCTCCGTCGAACGCGCCCTGGCCGAGGTCGAGCGCGCCGCCGAGGAGGTGCGGGCCGACGCCGACCCCTTCACCGGCAAGGTCGCCTTCGGCTTCCTGCACACCATGGGCGCCGAGACCGTCCCCGGCCTCCTCCAGGCCTTCCGCGCGGACCACCCCCGCGTCCGCTTCAGCCTGGTCCAGAACTACGGCGAGGCCATGCTCGAACGCCTCCGCGCCGGTGAACTCGACCTGTGCCTGACGTCCCCCGTCCCCGACGCCCCCGGCCTGGTGGCCCGCCGCCTCGACGAACAGAAACTCCGCCTCGTCGTCCCCGCCGACCACTCCCTCGCCACCCGCCGACGCATCCGCCTCGCGGAAGCGGCCGACGAAACCTTCGTCACCCTCGAACCCGGCTACGGCATGCGCCGCATCACCGACGACCTGTGCCAGGAGGCGGGCTTCAGGCCCCGCATCGCCTTCGAGGGAGAGGAGGCGGAAACCCTGCGAGGCCTGGTGGCAGCGGGCCTGGGGGTCGCCCTCCTGCCCCCGCCGGCCGTCCCCCGCCCCGGCGTCGTAGAACTGACGGTCACGGCCCCCCGAGCGGTCCGCGAAATCGGCGTTGCCTGGCTTGAGGGCCACCCGGACACACCCCCGGTAGCAGCCTTCAAAAGGTTCCTGCTCTCAAGAAGAGGCAACTTGCTCCCCACCTGAGGGGCGCGGGGCTGTGTTCGATATGCGGCTCCGCCGCGTAGGCGCGACAAGCCACAAACAACCCGCACAGGCCGGCCAAGAGGTACCCCCACGGCGCTACCGCCGCAACGAAGAACCAAACCCCGCGGCCAACGGCATCCGCAACCCCAACGGCGGCGGCGCGGCGAACGCGTCCCGGACAGGCCGCGACACCGCCCGCCCGTACACCGCCCCCATCACGAAGTCCTCGGCCAGCGCCAGCACTTCATCCCGGTACTGATGCAACCCGTGCCCATCCGCATGTACTTCGAACCGGCACACATCCCGATTCGCCTTCTTCACCCGTGCCGCCAGCCGGAACGACAACTCGGGATCCGTCCGCTCGTCGTTCGTGCCGTGCACGATCAGCACCTGCCGCCCCACCAGCTGTTTCACCGGTTCGGGTGGCGCCGCCACATCCTCCTCCGGCAGCCAGGGGGCCAGCGCCAGCACGGAGTTGACGGCCTCGTGCCCACCCGCACGCAGCCCGGCCCGGCCGCCCATGCCGGTCCCCGCGAGGCAGACGGGCACGTCCCCGTAACGCCGTACGACCTCGTCGGCCGCCCAGGCGGCATCGGCCGCGAGATTGGCCTCGCCGCCGTTCCAGCCGCGGTAGCGGTAGTGCACCACGTGCGCGGCCAGACCCTCGTCCCGGCCCGCGCGGGCCAGGCGGCGCCCCAGGGCGCGTACGGAGGCGGTCGCCAGCATGGGCGACGGTCTGCGGCCGGAGATCTCGTCCCCGTTGGGCAGCAGCAGCACCACGCCGCTCACCGCCGTCGGGTCCGGACCGAGTGTCCTGCCCAGCCGGGCCCTGCGAACCGGCGTCGCTTGGTGTGCCATGACAGAACAGTGTCAGAAGCGCGGGTGTATTCGACCCGTCCTCGGGGTCACCGTTACGTATCGACGAAAACGTAAAGGGGCCGAAGAGGCGCCATCTACGCGCGTAGGAGTTAGAGTGCGGAAATGACGAGCCAGACCATCGCGAACACCCCGACACCGGAACAGATCCACCGGGCGCCCAAGGTTCTGCTGCACGACCACCTCGACGGCGGCCTGCGCCCCGCCACGATCGTCGAACTCGCCCACGCGACGGGCTATTCCCAGCTCCCCGAGACCGACCCGGAGAAGCTCGGCGTCTGGTTCCGCGAGGCCGCCGACTCCGGTTCCCTGGAGCGGTACTTGGAGACCTTCTCCCACACCGTCGGCGTCATGCAGACCCGCGACGCCCTGGTCCGGGTCGCCGCCGAGTGCGCCGAGGACCTCGCCGAGGACGGCGTCGTCTATGCCGAGGTGCGCTACGCCCCCGAGCAGCACCTGGAGGGCGGGCTGAGCCTCGAAGAGGTGGTCGAGGCCGTCAACGAAGGCTTCCGGGAAGGGGAGCGGCGCGCCAGGGAGAACGGCCACCGCATCCGCGTCGGCGCCCTGCTCACCGCCATGCGGCACGCGGCCCGCGCCCTGGAGATCGCCGAACTCGCCAACCGCTACCGGGAGCTGGGCGTCGTCGGATTCGACATCGCGGGCGCCGAGGCCGGCTACCCGCCCACCCGGCACCTGGACGCCTTCGAGTACCTGAAGCGCGAGAACAACCACTTCACCATCCATGCCGGCGAGGCCTTCGGGCTGCCGTCCATCTGGCAGGCCCTCCAGTGGTGCGGCGCCGACCGGCTGGGGCACGGCGTACGGATCATCGACGACATCCAGGTCCACGAGGACGGCCGGGTCGAACTCGGCCGGCTCGCCTCGTACGTCCGGGACAAGCGCATCCCGCTGGAGCTGTGCCCGAGCTCCAACCTCCAGACCGGGGCGGCGGCCTCGTACGCCGAACACCCCATCGGGCTGCTGCGCCGGCTGCATTTCCGCGCCACCGTCAATACGGACAATCGCCTCATGTCCTACACCAGCATGACCCGGGAATTCGAGCACCTTGTCGAGGTGTTCGGTTATACGCTCGATGACATGCAGTGGTTCTCAGTCAATGCGATGAAATCAGCGTTCATTCCTTTCGATGAACGACTGGCCATGATCAATGACGTGATCAAGCCCGGATACGCCGAGCTGAAATCCGAATGGCTGTTCCGGCAGACCGCCTCCACCAGCGGCTCTGTGGATTCGGAGAGCTGACCTCGCGGGAATCGGCACACAGGGAATGCGGACGGTGTTCACAAGCCGTCCGCATTTCGATGTTTGCGGCGGGTGGTGCCGCGTGATTACGGTCGCCGCACCGCTCACACACCCCGTCATCCCATTGCGAGGACGCGTTTTCATGAAGCAGTCTGCTGCCAAGTCCCTCGGTGTCGCCGCTCTCGGTGCCGCCTTCGCCGCCACCGGTGCGGGCGCCGCCAACGCCGCCCCGGCCGTCCCGGACGCCGCCCAGACGCTGGAGAGCGTCACCCAGGCGCTCCCGGCGGAGCAGCTCTCCCAGACGCTGCCGGCGGGCTCGGGCGAGGCGGTGGGTCAGGGGCAGAGCCTGGCCGGTACCGGTCTCGCCACCGCCCAGCCCGTCGCCGGTCAGCTGCTGGCCCAGGGCCCGACCGGCCCGGGCGCCGGCCTGCTCGGCGGGCTCCCGGTGAACGGCGTTCCCCTCGCCTGACCCTCCCGCCCGTGCGGACACACACGCCGATGGGGCGCACCTGTGTTCAGGGGTGCGCCCCATCGGCGTTTCCGCGGTGGGTGGTCACCAGGCCGTCTGTGCCTTGTTCCGTACCTTGTCCTCCGAGGGCAGGACGATCCACAGCGCGATGTACAGCAGGAACTGCGGGCCGGGCAGCAGGCAGGAGACCAGGAAGATCACCCGCATCGTCGTCGTGGAGGTGCCGAAGCGCCGCGCCAGCGCGGCGCACACTCCGCCGATCATGCGGCCGTTGGTGGGGCGGGCGAGGCGGGACATGTGCGACTCCTTCAGCGTCGGTGTGTGAGGCCTCGGTCCGAGTACCCCATCTGCACTCCACGCTACGGAGACGAAGGGGGTAAAGCGTCGCTCCACGGGGCGATCCCGACCCTGGGAATCGTCGGGGTCCGACCCTGAGCCGGCTCCTCCGGGAGGAGGGGCGTGCGGGTCAGGGGCGCGATGGTGCGGCGGCGCAGCCAGGAGCGGCCCGCGGGGACGAGCGCGAGGTGCGCGAGGGCCACGCCCGCGGTGTTCAGGAACAGCGAGTCGACATCCACGACCTGACCGGGCACACCGGTCTGCAACAGCTCGATGCCCAGGGACAGCAGCGCACCGGCCGCGACGGTGCGCAGCAGGGACGCCAGCGGCGAGACCACCAGCCTGCCGCTCACCATCGGCAGCAGCACGCCCAGCGGGGCGAGCAGCGCCATCGCCTCGCCGATCCGGCGGGCCGCCTCCGGCCAGCCCAGGGCGAGATCGGCCCGGATGCCGTCGAACGGCCGCAGATTGGCGGGCATCACCCAGGGCACCTGCAAGGGCCGCAACGTGAACCAGGCGACGAACGCGAGGTGTGCGACGAGGAGGACACCTCCTGTCACACGGATGCGGAACTCGGCGCTGCCGCCGATGGGGCCTTGACGCTGCACGCCCCCCTAGACGCGGCCTCCGGCAGGATCGGTTCCGGGATGCCCCCCGGGACACCTGTGAGGCGTGCGCCACAGCCCGGCGGAATCCGCCCGCCGTCTCACTCGCCGGCCACGTCCTTGGACGGCGGTTCCGTGCTGCCCGGGCGGGCCCGCACCTCGTCGGTGCACTCGTAGCGGCGCGGGGACTCGGGGCCGGGGCCGCCCAGGACCACGGAGCCGTCGCCCTCGGCGGCGGCGGAGTCGGAGAAGGTGCAGACGATCTGGGCCAGGGCATACGAAGTGAGGCTGTCGGGTGCCGTGCTCAGCCGCAGCGTGTCCTCCGGGTCGCCCTTCCCGGGCCCGCCCACGGTGATGCCGCCGCGTACGTCCGTGCTGTAGTCGGCCTCCTTCTCGGCGGACGAGGGGGTCTCGGCGAGCTCGTCCAGCAGGCCCTGCGCCACCAGCATGCGCCGCTCGGAGTCGGCCGCGCCGTCCGGGACCCGTACGGTCCGGTCGACGGTCACCAGCGAGGACCCGCACAGCAGAAACACCTGCACCGGAAGTCCCCGCGCGGCCTGTGCCGACACGTCCGGCTCGGCGAGCGAACACCGCACCCGCGAGGGCGCGGGCCCGAAGTTGGTCGGCACCTCCGTGGCCCGGATCCCGCAGCCGGCCAGCAGGACGGCGAGCACGGGCAGCCCGGCCAGCCGGGCCAGGGCCACGAGCCGCCTCCGCCCGGCCGTCACGGAAGCCGCGGCAGGCACGGAAGTCCCGTCCGATGGACGTCGTACGGTCATCAGGCGTCCCCCTTCGAGTCCTCGGCCTCGCATCGGCCGGCATCGGGTCCGGGCGTCTGCTCGCCCTCGTCGGGCTGTTCCGCCGAGGCCGAGGTGCCGCGCGGGAGCCGCAGGGTGAACACCGCGCCCGAGTCGGCCGAGTTGGCCGCGGTGATCTCGCCGCCGTGGATGTGCGCGTTCTCCAGGGCGATGGACAGGCCAAGGCCGCTCCCCTCGGAGCGCGGCCGGGAGGCGCTGGCCTTGTAGAACCGGTCGAAGACGTGCGGCAGCACGTCCTCGGGGATGCCGGGCCCGTGGTCCCGCACCTCGATGACGAGCGAGTCGTCCTCCGCACGGACCGACACCCGCACCGGGGAGCCGCCGTGCTTGAGCGCGTTGCCGATGAGGTTGGCCAGGATGACGTCGAGGCGGCGCGGATCCAGCCGGGCGTGGATGCCGCGCTCGGCGTCCAGCTCGACCGCGTCCAGCCAGGCCCGGGCGTCGATGCACGCGGTGATCTGGTCGGCGATGTCGACGTCGTCCAGGACGAGCCGGGCGGTGCCCGCGTCGAAGCGGGTGACCTCCATCAGGTTCTCGACCAGGTCGTTCAGCCGCCGCGTCTCGCTGACCACCAGCCGTACGGCGGGCTCGATCATCGGGTCCATGCTCCCGGTCTCCGCCTCCAGCTCCTCCTCCAGCACCTCCGTCACGGCGGTGATGGCGGTGAGCGGTGTACGCAGCTCATGGCTCATGTCGGCGACGAACCGCCGGGACGCGTCGTCCCGCGAGGCCATGTCGGCGACCCGCTTCTCCAGCGCCTCGGCCGCGTTGTTGAACGTCCGGGACAGATCGGCGAGTTCGTCGGTCCCGGACACCCTGAGCCGGGTGTCCAGCTTGCCCTCGCCGAGCCGCCGCGCGGCCGCCCCGAGCCGCTGCACCGGCTTCAGCACCGTCGTCGCCGCGGCCTGCGCGAGCAGCGCCGAGCCGATCAGCGCGAGGCCCGTGGCGATCCCCAGCGACCAGGCGAGCGAGTTCAGGTCCTTCGCCTCCGGCTCCAGCGACTTGAGCATGTAACCGGTCGGACCGCCGCCGATCACCCGCGTCCCGGCCACGAGATACGGGGTGTCGTGGTCTATGACCCGCTGCCAGTACAGGTGGTACGGGTGCTTGTTGGCCCCGTCGACCTTCTGCGTCTTGTTCACCGCCGTGCGCAGCGTGGCCGGCACGTCCCGCAGCGAGAAGCCGCTCAGCCCGCCGGAGCTGCCGAAGACGGTCCTGCCGTCGGCGTCACGGGCGACCAGCAGCACGCTGAAGCGCTGGTCGCTGCCTGCCATCTGGCCCGCGGTGTGCTGCAGCTCGTCCTGCGTCGGCCGCTCGGGCAGCGCGCCCGCCCGGTTCTGCATCTCCTGCTCGAAGTCGCGCAGCACGGCGTCCTGGGTGCGGGTGAGGACGGCCTCGCGGTTGAGCCAGTACGCGATCCCGGACGCGGACACGGCGGCCGTCAGGGCCACCAGGCCGAAGACGACGACCAGCCTCAGTCGCAGGCTGGTGAAGCGCAGCCGCGACAGAACTCCCTTGCGCGCCGCGGTCCAGCCGCGGTTCCCCCCCTGGTGCGGCTGAGTCACTGAGGCGGATCCAGCCGGTAGCCGACACCCCGCACGGTACGGATCAGCGTCGGGGACGACGGCACGTCCTCGACCTTGGCGCGCAGCCGCTGGACACAGGCGTCCACGAGCCGCGAGTCACCCAGGTAGTCGTGCTCCCACACCAGCCGCAGCAGCTGCTGCCGGGACAGCGCCTGACCCGGCCGCCGGCTCAGCTCCAGCAGCAGCCGCAGCTCGGTCGGCGTGAGCTGGAGGTCCTCGCCGTTCTTGGTCACGGTCATCGCCGAGCGGTCGATGACGAGACTGCCGAACGACGCCGCGTCATTGGACTCCCGCTCGCCGCGCCGCAGCACGGCCCGGATCCGGGCGTCGAGCACACGCCCCTGCACCGGTTTGACGACGTAGTCGTCGGCGCCGGACTCCAGCCCGACCACCACGTCGATGTCGTCGTTGCGCGCGGTCAGCAGGATGATCGGCAACTGGTCCGTGCGCCGGATGCGCCGGCACACCTCGAACCCGTCGATACCGGGCAGCATCACATCCAGCACGATCAGATCCGGCCGCTGCTCGCGCAGCAGCTTCAGACCGTCCTCACCACTGGCAGCGGTCGCCACGCGGTGACCCTGGCGCGTCAGTGAGAGCTCCAGGGCCGTCCGGATGGCGTCGTCGTCCTCGATCAGCAACAGGGAAGGCACGGGCTCATTCTGGCCCATGAGGGGGTCGGGGTTCGACCTGTGGGCCGAGATCATGCCCGCGGCTACCGCCGACACCTGTGTACGAACCGTGGTCGTCCTGTGGCCAGCCCCTGTGACAGGCCTGTGACAGTCGGCGGACACGGCGATGAAAGTGCCGAGGCAAGCTTTTCGGCACAGGCAAGGAAGCCCGCCCGACCGGCGGGCCGCACACCGGAAGTCCACGACGGGGGGCGCGAGATGAACACGCTGCACGGCATCAGCACCAGCGCAGTGATCACGCGTCTGCACGACGTGCACCGGGGTTCCGAGAAGTCCGGTGCCGTGAGCGGGCGGGGGTGCGCTCGCGGCACCGGGCGTCAGCACACCGGTTACATGACGGTGGTCGACGCACACACGGGGGACAGCAAGGGGACGGGGGCGGCTCACGGGGGAGCCGCGTACAGGGAGGGCTCGGGGGAGCGTCGTTCGCTGTCGGAGGCGGAGTTCACCGCCTACGTCCAGGAGCGCCGCGCCTCCCTGTACGCCACCGCCTACCACCTCACCGGCGACCGCTTCGAGGCCGAGGACCTGCTGCAGAGCGCGTTGTTCTCGACCTACCGGGCGTGGGACCGGATCAGCGACAAGGCAGCGGTCGGCGGATACCTCCGCCGCACCATGACCAATCTGCACATCAGCGCGTGGCGCCGCCGCAAGCTGAACGAATACCCGACCGAGGAGCTGCCGGAGACCGCCGGTGACACGGACGCGATGCGCGGCACCGAGCTGCGCGCCGTCCTGTGGCAGGCGCTCGCCCGCCTCCCCGAACTCCAGCGCACCATGCTGGTCCTTCGTTACTACGAGGGCCGCACGGACCCGGAGATCGCGGAGATCCTCGACATCAGTGTCGGCACGGTGAAGTCCAGCATCTGGCGGTCGCTCCGCCGGCTGCGCGAGGACGAGGTCCTCAGCTTCGGCCGTGACGAGGAAGACGCCTTCGGCGAGCTCGTGGCCTGAAGGTTCGGGGGGGAGCACCACAAGGGGGCCCCACGGGGGACTGCGGAGACGCTGGGGGGCGTCTCCTCGGGAGAGTGGGGACACGGGGAAACGAGGGGGAGGACCACGGGGGACACAAGGGGGAGAACAAGAGCGGGACTGGAGGGCCGGGGGGTCCGTCCAGTCCCGCTTTTTCGTTCTTGTGCCGTGCGTCGTCTGTCCGCGTTGCCGCCGCTCAGGCCGCCGTACGGAGACTCGCGCAGCGGCCCGCCGCGGCGGCCGCCAGCCGGCCCATCGCCTCGTCGCGGTCACAGGCGTACGCACCCAGCGCGGTCTGGCGGGCGACGATCGAGCGCTCCTGCCGCATCAGGCGCCAGCCGCGGCGCAGCAGGAACGGTACCGACTTGCGGCCCTCCTTCAGATCCCGCAGGAAGCGGCGGCGGAACGTCTTCACCGGGCCGCGGCTCAGGCACAGCGCGTCGGCCAGGACGCCGAGTTCCCGGCAGCGCGTGACGATCTCCGCGGCGAAGATGCCCTCCGCGAGGAACAGCGGGGTCCGTCCGATCTCGACCGTCTTTTCGCCGGTGCGGGCGCTGAGCGAGATGTCGTAGACGGGGACGGCCGTGCGGCCCGTGCGGCACAGCTCGGTGATCGCGGTGACGGCCGTGTCCGCGTCCCAGGAGTCCGGATGGTCCCAGTCGATGTCCGAACTCCCCTCCACCAAGGGCAGAGTCGGGTCGTCGCCCTCCTTGTAGAAGTCGTCGAGCCGCAGCACCGGAAGGCCGGAGCGGGCCGCGAGGAGGGACTTGCCGGAGCCGGAAGGGCCGCAGAGCAGCACGACTCGCGTCGGTATGGGCAGAGGAGAGCTCACGGGACACCAGTCTGAGGCATCCATCGGGGGCCGTACGACCCCGCGGGTCGCCTTTGATGCGCGCGTCACATCTCAACTACCCTTCGTGTCGTTCCCCTTACCCAGAGCGTCAAGAGGTGGCAGTGATGGCCCGACACGACTCACCCAAGAAGCCGACCGTCCAGCGTGCCCTGGCCGTCCTCGCGACCGCCGGAGTGGCGCTGGGGGCGGGTGCGGCGACGGCCGCGGCGGGCACCGGCTCGGTCCTGGACGTGGTCCACACCTCCCTGGGGCAGACCGACTCCCAGGCCGGCCTCCAGGCCGCGAGCGACACCCTCGCCCACACCACCGGCGCGGTCACGGGCCTCAAGCCCAACCCCCTCGCCGGCACGGGAGTCGACCCGCTCGACAACAGCGTCGGCACCGAGGTCGCCGACTTCAGGCCGATGACGTCCCGGGAGGTGACGGGGCCGGTGGCTCAGGCGCCGTCGGTCGGCGGGATCCCGGTGGTGGAGCAGGCGACCCAGCCGCTCTCGCGATAACTCAGCGGCCCCGCAGCGGGACCTCCCGGACCAGCCAGGACACCGCGAACGCCACGGCGCACAGGACGGCCGTGCCGAGCGCGACACCGTGCAACCCGTCCACCACGCCCGCCCGGAAGACGTGCCGGACCGGCTCCGGCAGGTCCCGCAGCGCCTCGGGGGTCAGCTCACCGCCGGTCAGCCGGGCGCCCTCGGCACCGAGCCGGTCCGTGACCGCGGCCGTGAGCCGGCCGGTGTAGACGGAGCCGAGGACCGCGACGCCGAGCGAGCCGCCGATGGTGCGCAGCAACGTCTGGGTGCCGGTGGCCGCGCCCATGTCACGTGGTTCCGCGCTGTTCATCGTGATGAGCATCGTCGGCTGCATCAGACAGCCGATGCCCACGCCCAGCACCAGCGTCAGGCCGGAGGCCACAGGTGCCGTCGTGGCCGTGCCGAGCGTCAGCAGGGCCAGCGCCCCCGCCGCGGCCAGCGCACCGCCCGCGATGGGGTAGCCGCGGTAGCGCCCGCCGTCGCCGACCCGCCGGCCGATGACGAGCTGGGCCCCCATCATGCCCAGCATCAGCGGGAGCAGCAGCAGTCCGCTCTCGGTGGACGACATGTCCCGCACGAACTGCAGGTACTGGGGCAGATAGCTCGCCGCCGCCAGCATGGCCGCGCCCGTGACGAAGCTGAGCACCTGCGCCACCGAGAAGTTGCGGTCGCGGAACAGCCGGGGCGGGATCACCGGTTCCGGGGCGCGCCGCTCGACCCGTACGAAGGCGGCCAGCGCGACCGCGGAGACCAGGGCGAGCCCGAGGATCTGCGGTGAGGACCAGGCGTACGTCGTCCCGGCCCAGCCGGCGAGCAGCGTCAGGGCGAGGATCGCGCCGGTCAGCAGCCCGGCTCCGGCCAGGTCGATCCGGGCCTTGACCCGGGCGGCCCGCAGCCGCACCCCGAAACCGATCAGGGCGAGCGCGACCGCGCCGACCGGGACGTTGACGTAGAACACCCAGCGCCAGTCGAGCTGGTCGGTGAGGAGGCCGCCGACCAGCGGTCCGCCGATCATCGCGGCGGGCAGCAGTACCCCGATCATCGACTGGGCCCGCCCGGCCTCCGCCGGGGTGAGCAGGGTGCCGATGAGCGCGAGCGCGCCCACGAAGAGGCCGCCCGCGCCGATGCCCTGAAGGGCCCGGAAGGCGATCAACTGCCCCATGTCCTGGGCGAGCCCGCACAGTACCGAGCCGATGAGGAACACGGTGATGGAGGTGAGGTAACTGCCCTTGTGGCCGTACAGATCGCCGAGTTTCCCCCAGATCGGGGTGGAGACGGCGGCGGTGAGCAGATAGGCCGTGATCACCCAGGACAGGTGGCCGAGGCCGCCCAGGTCGCCGACGATGGTGGGCAGTGCGGTGCCGACGACGGTTCCGTCGAGCGTGGCGAGCACGATGCCGAGCAGCAGGCCGAGGACGACGAGCCGGGAGGGCGGGGCGTCCGGCCGGACGTGATGCGTCGTGCCCGGGGGTGAGTCCATGGTCTCCCCGGCGCGGGACTCGGTCGTCATGCGACGTAGCCGCGGACGGACTTGGCGTCCCGCAGGGCGTGGCCCCACCAGGCGAGCTGGTCGAGCAGGGCCTTCGCGGCCGTGTCGGCGGCGGGTTCCGTGCAGGTGCCGTCCTCGTCGAAGCGGCTCCAGGCGTTGTGGAAGCTGACGGTGTTGCGGATGGTCGTGGCGTTCACCTCGGCCATGACGACCCGCAGCTGCTCCACCGCGCGCAGACCGCCGGACAGGCCGCCGTACGAGACGAAGCCGACCGGCTTGCCGTGCCACTCCTCGCCGTGCCAGTCGATCGCGTTCTTCAGGGATGCCGGGAAGCTGTGGTTGTACTCGGGCGTGACGAGGACGAAGGCGTCTGCCGCCGCGAGTCGTGGTGACACGAGGGCCAACTGCTCCTCGGTGCCGGGCGGCGGCTGCTGGCCGAAGGCGGGGAGCACCGTCGGCAGCGGCGTCTCCGTCAGGTCGACGACATCGGCGCGCAGGTCGTCGCGCTGGTCGAGGTGGCCGGTCAGCCACCTCGTCACGACGGGCGCGAAACGCCCCTCACGGGTCGAGCCGACGAGGACGGCGACGCGGAGCGGTTCGGCGGTGGCGGGCATGGGTCTCCCCTTGATGTGTACGACGTATCTCCGATGCGTACAACGTACACAGGGATGTGTACGCCGTCTACTGGAGATACGCTGTACGCGACATTCGACCGGGAGGAGCGGGCCATGGCGGTCGCGAGGAAGAAGGAGGGCGAGGAGAACGGGGCGGAGGCGCCCTCCCTCTGGGAGCGCATGGAGCGGCCCGCCCCGGCCCCTCGCACCTCACTGACCCTGGAGCGGATCGCCGCAGCCGCGGTCGAGATCGCCGACGAGGAGGGAGGCGCGGCCGTCACCATGCGCCGCCTCGCCACGAAACTCGGCGTCGCGCCCATGGCCGCCTACCGGCACGTCAGCGGCAAGGACGACCTCTGGGCGCTCATGATCGACCGGGTGTCCCGGGAGCTGACCGTGCCGGACGGGGCGACCGACTGGCGGGAGGTACTGCGCTCCTACGCCCTTCAGACACGGGAGTTGATGCTCGCCCACCCGTGGATGGCGGTCATGCCCACGCCGGTGATCATGCTGACGCCGTCGCGGATGGCCGTGGCGGAGCGGCAGCTGGCCGCGCTCGCCGTCTGCGGCCTGGACGCCGACTCGGTGATGGCCGCCTTCCGGACCATCACCTCCTACGTCCACGGTGCGGCCCAGGCCGAGATCGCCGTACGGGAGTACCAGGAACGCCATGGCTGGACCAGCGGCGACGAGACCCGCCGGGCCCTCGCCCCGCAGATGGTCTACCTGATGAGCACGGGCCGCTATCCCACCTACGACCAGTACGCCCTCAGCGCTGCCCGCAAGGACGACCGGGCCTGGGAGTTCGCGTTCGGCCTCGACTGCGTGCTCGACGGCATCGCGCAGCGGCTCGGGATCTGAGCGGGCCCGTACACGGAGAAGCCCCGGCCCTCCTGGACGGAGGAGGGCCGGGGCTTCCGTATCGAGGGGGTGGCGGGGGTGCGTCTAGTACGAGGAACCCGACGCGCCCAGTGACCCCGTGGGGTGCCAGACCGTTTTCGTCTCCAGGAACGCCGTCATGCGGTCGGTGCCCGGCGTCTCCGCGTAATCCACAGGCTGTGGACGGAGGACGCGCTTGAGGTTGTCGGCCGCCGCGATCTCCAGTTCCTTCGCGAGGACCTCGTCGGCGCCCGTGAGGTCGATCGCGTTGACGTCCTGGTGGGCCGCGAGCGGGGTCGCGATCTCCGCCGTGCGTCCCGAGAGGACGTTGACCACGCCGCCGGGGACGTCCGAGGTGGCCAGCACCTCGGCCAGGGACAGGGCGGGCAGCGGGGACTTCTCGCTCGCCACCACGATCGCCGTGTTGCCGGTCGCGATCACCGGGGCGAGCACCGACACCAGGCCCAGGAAGGACGACTCCTGCGGGGCCAGCACCGCGACCACGCCGGTCGGCTCGGGGGAGGACAGGTTGAAGAACGGGCCCGCGACCGGATTGCCGCCGCCGACCACCTGGGCGATCTTGTCGGTCCAGCCCGCGTACCAGACCCAGCGGTCGATCGTCGCGTCCACGACCGCCGCCGCCTTGGACTTCGACAGGCCCTCCGCGTCGGCCACCTCACGCGTGAACTGGTCGCGGCGGCCCTCCAGCATCTCGGCGACGCGGTAGAGGACCTGGCCGCGGTTGTACGCCGTCGCCCCGGACCAGGCGCCGAACGCCTTGCGGGCCGCGACCACCGCGTCCCGGGCGTCCTTGCGGGAGGACAGGGGTGCGTTCGCCAGCCACTTGCCCTTTGAGTCCGTCACCTCGTACACCCGGCCGCTCTCGGAACGCGGGAACTTCCCGCCGACGTACAGCTTGTAGGTCTTCAGGACGGTGAGCCGATCAGACATCGAGGTACGCCTCCAGGCCGTGGCGGCCGCCCTCGCGGCCGAAGCCCGACTCCTTGTACCCGCCGAACGGCGAGGTCGGGTCGAACTTGTTGAACGTGTTGGACCAGACGACACCCGCGCGGAGCTTGTTCGCGACCGCCAGGATGCGCGAGCCCTTCTCCGTCCAGATGCCGGCGGAGAGGCCGTACTGCGTGTTGTTGGCCTTGGCGACCGCCTCGTCCGGGGTGCGGAAGGTCAGGACCGACAGCACCGGGCCGAAGATCTCGTCGCGGGCGATCCGGTGCGCCTGGGTGACGTTCGTGAAGAGCGTCGGGGCGAACCAGTAGCCGCTCTCCGGAAGTTCGCAGGCCGGTGACCAGCGCTCGGCGCCCTCCGCCTCGCCCTGCTCGACGAGGGAGGTGATGCGCGTGAGCTGCTCCTCGGAGTTGATCGCGCCGATGTCCGTGTTCTTGTCCAGCGGATCGCCGAGGCGGAGCGTCGACAGGCGGCGCTTGAGGGATTCGAGGAGCTCGTCCTGGATCGATTCCTGGACCAGGAGACGGCTGCCGGCGCAGCAGACCTGGCCCTGATTGAAGAAGATGCCGTTCACGATGCCCTCGACGGCCTGGTCGATCGGGGCGTCGTCGAAGACGATGTTGGCGCCCTTGCCGCCCAGCTCGAGCGTGAGCTTCTTGCGGGAGCCGGCGACCGTGCGCGCGATCTGCTTGCCGACGGCCGTGGAGCCGGTGAAGGCGACCTTGTTCACGTCCGGGTGGCCCACCAGCGCGGCGCCCGTGTCGCCGTAGCCGGGGAGGATGTTGACGACGCCCTTGGGCAGGCCCGCCTGGCGGCAGATGTCCGCGAAGAACAGAGCCGAGAGGGGCGTGGTCTCCGCCGGCTTCAGGACGACCGTGTTGCCGGTGGCCAGGGCCGGGGCGATCTTCCATGCCAGCATCAGGAGCGGGAAGTTCCAGGGGATGACCTGGCCCGCCACCCCGAGCGGCCTCGGGTTCGCTCCGTAGCCGGCGTGGTCGAGCTTGTCGGCCCAGCCCGCGTAGTAGAAGAAGTGCGCGGCGACCAGGGGCAGGTCGGCGTCGCGGGTCTCCTTGATCGGCTTGCCGTTGTCCAGGGTCTCGAGGACGGCCAGCTCGCGGGAGCGCTCCTGGATGATGCGGGCGATGCGGAAGAGGTACTTCGCGCGCTCCGCGCCCGGGAGCGCCGACCACTTCTCGAAGGCCTTGCGGGCGGCCTGTACGGCGCGGTCCACGTCCGCCTCGCCCGCCTGGGCGATCTCGGAGAGGACCTCCTCGGAGGAGGGGCTGACCGTCTTGAAGACCTTGCCGTCGGCCGCCTCGGTGAACTCACCGTCGATGAACAGGCCGTACGAGGGTGCGATGTCGACGACCGCGCGGGACTCGGGAGCCGGGGCGTATTCGAATGCGGGTGACACGTTTTCCATGTTCATGGGGTCTCAGTCCACCGTCACGTAGTCGGGGCCGGAGTAGCGGCCGGTGGCCAGCTTCTGGCGCTGCATCAGCAGGTCGTTCAGCAGCGAGGAGGCGCCGAAGCGGAACCAGTGGTTGTCCAGCCAGTCCTGGCCCGCCGTCTCGTTGACCAGGACGAGGAACTTGATGGCGTCCTTCGAGGTGCGGATGCCGCCGGCCGGCTTCACGCCGACCTGGATGCCGGTCTGCGCACGGAAGTCACGGACCGCCTCCAGCATGAGCAGCGTGTTCGCCGGGGTCGCGTTCACTGCGACCTTTCCGGTGGAGGTCTTGATGAAGTCAGCGCCCGCCAGCATCCCGAGCCAGCTCGCGCGGCGGATGTTGTCGTACGTCGACAGCTCGCCCGTCTCGAAGATGACCTTCAGGCGCGCGGAGGTCCCGCAGGCCTCCCGCACGGCGGTGATCTCGTCGTACACCTTCAAGTACCGGCCCGAGAGGAACGCCCCTCGGTCGATGACCATGTCGATCTCGTCGGCGCCCGCGGCGACGGCCTCGCGGACGTCGGCCAGCTTGACCGTGAGCGGGGCGCGGCCCGCCGGGAACGACGTGGCGACGGAGGCGACCTTCACGCCGGAACCGGCGACGGCCTCCTTGGCCACGGCCACCATGTCGGGATAGACGCAGACCGCGGCCGTGGCGGGCGCCGTACGGTCCGTCGGGTCGGGCCTGACCGCCTTGGCGCCGAGCGCCCGGACCTTGCCCGGGGTGTCCGCGCCTTCCAGCGTCGTCAGGTCGACCATCGAGATGGCGAGGTCGATGGCGTACGCCTTCGCTGTCGTCTTGATCGAACGCGTACCGAGAGAGGCCGCACGTCCCTCGAGTCCGACCGCGTCGACGCCGGGAAGCCCGTGGAGGAAGCGGCGCAGCGCGCTGTCGGACGCGGTGACGTCCTTGAGGGGGTGAGCTGCGGTGAGTGCAGAACTGGGCATGGTCACCAGACGAGCATATCTACGCGCGTAGCGGCTGTACAGCCCCCGGGTTCTCTCGGGTGGGGTGGAACGGCCCCGGGGGTGGGGTGCCGGGGGCGGGGGCGTCGGCGTCCGGCAGAATCGAGACATGACGAGCCCCGAGTCCCAGTCACCCGCGCCGCAGCCGGAGCCCGAGTCCAAGGACCGGGTCTACCGGTCGGTCCCGGCCATCGCCGGTGGTGTGCTGCTGCTCGCCATCGCCGGGTGGCTCGGCATCGACGCGCTCGTCTCGGGGGAGGGGCGCACGCAGTGGCTGGCGCTCGCGCTGATGCTGCTCATCGTGCCGCTCGTCGTGGCCTTCACCCTGCGGCCTGCCGTGTACGCGGGCGACGACCGGCTGCGGATCCGCAACCCCTTCCGCGTCATCGTGCTGCCCTGGGGGCAGGTCGCCTCGCTGAAGTCCGCCTACTCGAACGAGGTCCTCACCGAGTCCGGCGCCAAGTACCAGCTGTGGGCCGTCCCCGTGTCGCTGCGCGCCCGCAAGAAGGCCGCGCGGCGTGAGATGCGGGCGACCGCGCAGGTACGGCGGTCCATGGGGCGGGACGAGGGGCGTGGCAGCGCTCTCGGGATGCGTGCGGGGCTGGGGCACGGCCTCGGTGGCGGCGGTCCGGAGCCGGAGGGGCCCGCGCGTGCGGAGACCGACCGGATCATGGACGAGCTGCGGGGGCTGCACGAGGCGCGGCACCAGGTGGAGACGGCGCAGGGTGAGGTGACCGTGCGGTGGGCCTACGAGGTGGTGGGGCCGGCGGTTGCCGGGGTGGTGCTCGTCGCGATTCTGCTGGCTGTGGGGTAGCGCGCTGGCTGACGGCTGTGGGGCGGTGTAGGGCGCTGGGGTGCCCTGGGCGGGGCACCCCTTGTTGTGTTCTCAGATGCCTGCCGCCGTCGACAGGTCGCGCTTGATCGACTCCAGTAGTGCCGTCGCCTTCGCGCGGGCCGTGGGGAGGTCGGTGTGTGACGCGACCGGGATCACGACCTCCAGGTAGCACTTCAGCTTCGGCTCCGTGCCGCTCGGGCGGACGATCACCCGGGCGCCGTCGAGCGTGTAGCGCAGGCCGTCGGTGGGCGGGAGGCCTTCCGTGCCCTGGGTGAGATCGTCGGTGCGGGTGATGGGCAGGCCGGCGAGTTGGGTCGGGGGCTGTTCGCGCAGGCGGTGCATCGCGGCGGCGATGAGGGAGAGGTCCTCGACGCGGACCGACAGCTGATCCGTGGCGTGCAGGCCGTGTTCCACGGCCAGGTCGTCGAGGAGGTCGAGGAGAGTGCGGCCTTCCGACTTGAGCCGCGACGCCAGTTCCGTGATCAGGAGGGCGGCCGTGATGCCGTCCTTGTCGCGTACGCCGTCGGGGTCCACGCAGTAGCCGAGGGCCTCCTCGTAGCCGTAGCGCAGGCCCTCGGCGCGGGCGATCCACTTGAAGCCGGTGAGGGTCTCGACGTGGGGGAGGCCCGCCTTCTCGGCGATGCGGCCGAGGAGGGAGGACGAGACGATCGACTCCGCGAACGTGCCGGTCGCTCCGCGGTGGACCAGGTGGGCGGCGAGGAGAGCGCCGACCTCGTCGCCTCGGAGCATGCGCCAGTCGCTGTCGCTGTTGTCGTCCTGTACCGCGACGGCGCAGCGGTCCGCGTCCGGGTCGTTGGCGATGATCAGGTCGGGGGCGGTTTCGCGGGCGGTGGCGAACGCCAGGTCCATCGCGCCGGGTTCCTCCGGGTTGGGGAACGCGACGGTCGGGAAGTCCGGGTGGGGGTCGGCCTGTTCCGTGACGAGGGCCGGGGCCGGGAAGCCTGCGCGGGCGAAGGCCGCCAGGAGGACGTCCTTGCCTACGCCGTGCATGGCCGTGTACACCGTTCGGGCCGTGCGGGGGGAATCCTTGGCCAGTACGGCGTCGGTGCGGGTGAGGTAGGCGTCGAGGACGCTGTCGTCGAGGGTGTCCCAGCCGTGGGTGGGGCGGGGGACGGTGGTGAGGGACGGGACGGCGGCGATCTCCGCGGCGATGTCGGCGTCTGCGGGCGGGACGATCTGGGAGCCGTCGCCGAGGTAGACCTTGTAGCCGTTGTCGCGGGGTGGGTTGTGGCTGGCGGTGACCTCTAGGCCGGCGACCGCGCCGAGGTGCCGTATGGCGAAGGCGAGGACGGGGGTGGGGAGGGGGCGGGGGAGGACGGCGGCGCGGAGGCCGGCGCCGGTCATGACGGCGGCGGTGTCCAGGGCGAAGTCGTGCGACTTGTGGCGGGCGTCGTAGCCGACGACGACGAGGCCGTCGTCGTGGCCCTGCTTCCTGAGGTACGCGGCGAGGCCCGCGGCGGCGCGGATGACGACCGAGCGGTTCATGCGCATGGGGCCGGCGCCGAGTTCGCCTCGGAGGCCGGCGGTGCCGAACTGGAGGGTGCCGGTGAAGCGGGCGGCGAGTTCGGTGTGGTCCTGGGCGTCGATGAGGCGGGCGAGCTCGGTGCGGGTGTCCGGGTCGGGGTCCTCGGTGAGCCACGCCTGGGCCTGTGCGATGAGTTCGTCGTGCACGGTCGGGATCAGCCTCTCGGTTGTCGGGGGTGCGTGTAGCGCCTGCGCGGTGGGGGTGGGTCGGGGCCGCGTCGGGGGGGTGTCCGTCCTCGGAACGGCGCGATGGGGTTGCGTACCGACTCGCTGTCCGTTGACGCGCCAACCGCTGCGGGCGGACACCCCCCGACACGTCCCCTTCTCGCCGTACGCGGGTGCGGGTGCGTTCCGCCCCAGCTGCGGGCATGCGTGCCGCTAGGGGCGGCACGGGTGGGCGGTGGGGGTCCCCCCGCTCGAGCGCAGCCGAGAGTGGGGGAGGCACCCCGCTCCGCCGGGCTGCGGACCCACCCCGGCCCCAGCACCAACGCCGGGTGCCTCGCGAACGTGGGGCTTAGAGCCGACCCAGTACCTGAGCCAGCAGGGAACCCATCCTCGTCGCCGAGTCCCGGCCCGCCTGCAGTACTTCTTCGTGGTTCAGCGGCTCTCCGGTCATACCCGCCGCGAGGTTGGTCACCAGGGAGATACCGAGAATTTCCGCACCCGCTTCGCGCGCGGCGATCGCCTCGAGGACCGTCGACATGCCCACCAGGTCCGCGCCGATGACACGGGCCATGCGGATCTCGGCCGGGGTCTCGTAGTGCGGGCCGGGGAACTGGGCGTAGACGCCCTCCTCCAGGGTGGGGTCGACCTCCTTGCACAGGGCGCGCAGGCGCGGGGAGTAGAGGTCGGTGAGGTCGACGAAGTTGGCGCCGATGATGGGGGAGGTGGCCGTGAGGTTGATGTGGTCGCTGATCAGGACCGGCTGGCCGGGGCGCATGCCCTCGCGCAGGCCGCCGCAACCGTTGGTGAGGACGATCGTCTTGCAGCCGGCCGAGACGGCGGTGCGCACGCCGTGGGAGACGGCGGCCACGCCGCGGCCCTCGTAGTAGTGCGTGCGGCCGAGGAAGACCAGGGCGCGCTTGTCGCCGATCTTGTACGAGCGGATCTTGCCTCCGTGGCCCTCGACCGCCGGGGGCGGGAAGCCGGGCAGCTCGGTGACCTGGAACTCGGCGGCGGGGACGCCCAGGGCGTCCACGGCCGGGGCCCAGCCGGAGCCCATCACGAGGGCGACGTCGTGGGTCTCGGCGCCGGTGAGTTCGCGCAGGCGGGCCGCGGCGGCGTCGGCGGAGGCCCTTGGGTCGATCGGGGCGGCGCCCTGGATGTCGTCCGGAAGAAGAGATGCGTTCACGCCGACGAGGGTAGCCGGTGATTGCCTACGCGCGTAGATGGCGGAGCTCACGGGGTGACGATCGTTGTCTTGTCGTTTCCAACGAAAAACGGCTCAGCAGGGGCGCTTGCGGAGTTCCATCACGTAGTCGTGCGGAGCGCCCGCCGATTCTGCCGCGTCGGCGATCTCGCCCAGGTAGCGGGCGGAGGGGAGGCCGCCCTCGTAGGCGTTGAGGGCGTAGGACCAGGCCGGCTCGTCGCCCTCCAGGGTGTGCACCCGTACGCGTGTGCGCCGGTAGATCTCGAGGCCCACGCCCTCCCAGCGGTCCATCGAGTCCTCGTCCATGGGGGCGATGTCGTACAGGGAGACGAAGACCTGGGAGGTGGGGTCCTCGACGATCGTCGGCAGGGCGCCCTCCCACCCCATGTGCTCGCCGCCGAAGGTCAGCCGCCACCCGTTCAGCCAGCCGGTGGCGCGCAGCGGCGAGTGCGGGGCGCGGCGGGACATCAGCCGCGCGTCGAGGTTGCCGGCGTACGCGGCGTAGAGCGACATGGGGGAAGGGTACGGCAGGCGGACTCGCGTCACTCGCGTAACGGAGCCGCATCGGGCGCGGGCCCCGGGGCGGTGTCACGTTGATGGGTGCGGGACAATGGAGTACGTGACTCGGATCGTGATCATCGGTGGCGGACCCGGCGGATACGAAGCGGCGCTGGTGGCCGCTCAACTCGGCGCGGAGGTGACCGTCGTCGATTGCGACGGTCTGGGCGGGGCGTCGGTGCTCACCGACTGCGTACCGTCGAAGACTCTGATCGCGACGGCCGAGGTGATGACCACCTTCGACTCGTCGTACGAGGAGCTGGGGATCATCGTCGCCGACGACACCCCGCCCATGGAGCAGTCGGCGCGGGTCGTGGGGGTCGACCTGGGGAAGGTCAACCGGCGTGTGAAGCGGCTCGCGCTCGCCCAGTCGCACGACATCGCCGCCTCCGTGACGCGTGCCGGGGCGCGTGTCATGCGCGGGCGCGGGCGGCTGGAGGGCATGCAGGCGCTCGACGGGTCGCGCAAGGTCGTGGTGCGCGCCGCTGACGGGAGCGAGGAGACCCTGACGGCGGATGCCGTGCTCATCGCCACCGGTGGGCATCCGCGTGAGCTGCCCGACGCTCTGCCGGACGGTGAGCGGATCCTGAACTGGACCCAGGTGTACGACCTCGACGAGCTCCCCGAGGAGCTGATCGTGGTCGGGTCGGGTGTGACCGGCGCCGAGTTCGCCGGCGCCTACCAGGCGCTGGGGTCGAGGGTGACGCTCGTGTCGTCGCGGGACCGCGTGCTGCCCGGCGAGGACCCGGACGCGGCCGCCGTGCTGGAGGACGTCTTCCGGCGGCGCGGCATGAACGTCATGGGGCGCACCCGGGCGCAGTCCGCCAAGCGGGTCGGGGACCGGGTCGAGGTGACCCTCTCCGACGGGCGGGTCATCACCGGGTCGCACTGCCTCATGGCCGTCGGTGCCGTGCCCAACAGCGCGGGCATGGGGCTGGAGGACGCCGGGGTCAGGCTGCGCGAGTCCGGTCACATCTGGACCGACAAGGTGTCGCGTACGACCGCTCCGGGCGTGTACGCGGCCGGTGACGTGACGGGTGTGTTCGCCCTCGCCTCCGTGGCCGCCATGCAGGGGCGGATCGCGATGTATCACTTCCTCGGCGACGCCGTGGCCCCGCTGAACCTGAAGACCGTGTCGTCGAACGTCTTCACCGACCCGGAGATCGCCACCGTCGGCTACACCCAGGCCGACGTCGACGGCGGGAAGATCGACGCCCGGGTCGTGAAGCTGCCGCTGCTGCGCAACCCGCGCGCCAAGATGCAGGGCATCCGCGACGGCTTCGTCAAGATCTTCTGCCGTCCGGGCACCGGGATCGTGGTCGGTGGCGTCGTCGTGGCGCCGCGGGCCTCGGAACTGATCCACCCGATCTCGCTCGCGGTCGACAACAATCTGACCGTCGAGCAGATCGCGAACGCCTTCACCGTCTACCCCTCGCTGTCGGGCTCGATCGCCGAGGTGGCACGGCAGTTGCACACGCGCAAGGAGACCGGCGAGGGCTGAGTCCGAAACCGGCTCCTCGCTGTTCACGGGGAGTATTCGACCATGTGTGTGGCATAGGCGGCGGGACTAGGCCCTATACCACTTCCCGCTGCTCCGTACGAACATCTTCTGCTATTCAGCGCAAACTGCTGAAAGCAGACGGTCGCTGGCGTTACTGTCAGTTTCGTGTTCGCTGCAGAACGTCGCCAATTGATCCTCGAAATGGTGCGAGCGAACGGGGCCGTGTCGCTCCGTGAGCTCGCCCGCGTCGTCCAGACCTCCGAAGTGACCGTACGGCGGGACGTGCGCGCGCTGGAGGCAGAAGGACTCCTCGACCGCCGGCACGGCGGTGCGGTACTGCCGGGCGGTTTCACGCGGGAGTCCGGCTTTCCGCAGAAATCCCATCTCGCGACCGCCGAGAAGACCGCCATCGCCGACCTCGCCGCGAACCTCGTGGAGGAGGGCGAGGCGATCGTGGTCGGGGCGGGTACGACGACCCAGGAGCTGGCGCGCCGACTCGCCCGGGTGCCCGGACTGACCGTCGTCACCAACTCACTGCTGGTGGCGCAGGCGTTGGCCCACGCCAACCGGGTCGAGGTCGTGATGACTGGCGGTACGCTCCGCGGTTCGAACTACGCCCTGGTCGGCAGTGGTGCCGAGCAGTCCCTGCACGGGCTGCGGGTGTCGCGGGCCTTCCTGTCCGGGAGCGGCCTGACCGCCGAGCGGGGGCTGTCCACGTCCAACATGCTGTCGGCGTCCGTCGACCGGGCGCTGGTGCAAGCGGCCGCGGAGGTCGTGGTCCTCGCCGACCACACCAAGCTCGGCACCGACACGATGTTCCAGACCGTGCCGACGGATCTCATCACTCGCCTCGTGACGGACGAGCCGCCCGCCCATGACGACCGTGCGGCCACCGAGCTTCAGGCGCTTGCCGACCAGGGCGTGCAGATCGCCGTGGCCGGGGGGCAAGGGGGTTCGGCGGGGGCGGCCGGGCCGGGGGGTGAACCCGTCCCGGCACGCCAGCAGCGTCGGGACGTGCCGTTGCCCGGGCCTCGGCGTCAGGTTCCTGGCGCGGGGGGTGGGTTGCGGTCCGCCGCGATGCTGGGGGAGCAGGGGGCTGGGGCGGAGCGGGCTCGGGTGGCGGATCTGCGGCGGCGGTAGTGGCTGCCGGGTGGGTCGGTCCAGTAGCTGTGGGGTGTCAGGCACCGGGGTGAGGGCTGGGGCGGGGTGGGTGCGCAGCCCGGCGTTGCGGGGTGCCTCCCCCACTCTCGGCTTCGCTCGAGCGGGGGGACCCCCACCGCCCACCCGTGCCGCCCCTAGCGGCACGCATGCCCGCAGCGGCGGCAGCCGGGACGCGCCCGCACCCGCGTACGGCGAGAAGGGGCCGTGTCGGGGGTGTCCGCCCGCAGCGGTTGGCGCGTCAACGGACTGTTAGTCGGTGTCCGACCCCATCGCGCCGTTCCGAGGACGGACACCCCCCGGCGCGGCCCCGACCCACCACCCGGCGGGTAGGCGCTACGCGCGCCCACCCGCTCGGGTGTGTTGCCTCAGTCCTTGATTTCGCAGATGGCCGCGCCGGACGTGACCGACGCGCCGATTTCCGCGCTCAGGCCCTTGATCGTGCCCGACCTGTGGGCGTTCAGGGGCTGCTCCATCTTCATCGCCTCGAGGACGACGACCAGGTCGCCCTCCTTGACCTCCTGGCCCTCCTCGACGGCCACCTTGACGATGGTGCCCTGCATGGGGGAGGCGAGGGTGTCGCCGGAGGCGACGGGGCCCGACTTCTTCGCCGCGCGGCGCTTGGGCTTGGCGCCCGCCGCCAGGCCCGTACGGGCCAGGGACATGCCCAGCGAGGCCGGGAGGGAGACCTCCAGGCGCTTGCCGCCGACCTCGACGACGACCGTCTCGCGGTCCAGCTCCTCCTCCGCCTCCGTGGCGTCGGCCGGCGCGGCGAAGGGCTTGATCTCGTTGACGAACTCCGTCTCGATCCAGCGGGTGTGGACCGTGAACGGGTCGGACGAGCCGGTGAGCTCGGGGGCGAACGCCGGGTCCTTCACCACCGCACGGTGGAACGGGATCGCCGTCGCCATGCCCTCGACCTGGAACTCCTCCAGCGCGCGGGCGGCCCGCTGCAGAGCCTCCGCGCGGGTGCGGCCGGTGACGATCAGCTTCGCCAGCAGGGAGTCCCACGCCGGGCCGATGACCGAGCCGGACTCCACGCCCGCGTCCAGGCGGACACCCGGGCCGGACGGCGGGGCGAACGTCGTGACCGTGCCGGGGGCCGGGAGGAAGTTGCGGCCCGGGTCCTCGCCGTTGATGCGGAACTCGAAGGAGTGGCCGCGCAGCGCCGGGTCGTCGTAGCCGAGCTCCTCGCCGTCGGCGATGCGGAACATCTCGCGCACGAGGTCGATGCCGGCGACCTCCTCGGTGACCGGGTGCTCCACCTGGAGGCGGGTGTTGACCTCGAGGAAGGAGATCGTGCCGTCGAGGCCGACGAGGAACTCGACCGTGCCCGCGCCGACGTAGCCGGCCTCCTTCAGGATCGCCTTGGAGGCCGAGTACAGCTCCTCCACCTGCGCGTCGGACAGGAAGGGGGCGGGGGCCTCCTCGACCAGCTTCTGGTGCCGGCGCTGGAGGGAGCAGTCACGGGTGGAGACCACGACGACGTTGCCGTGCTGGTCGGCCAGGCACTGGGTCTCCACGTGCCGCGGCTTGTCCAGGTAGCGCTCGACGAAGCACTCGCCACGCCCGAAGGCGGCGACCGCCTCGCGCACCGCCGAGTCGTACAGCTCGGGCACCTCTTCGAGCGTGCGCGCGACCTTCAGGCCGCGACCGCCGCCGCCGAAGGCCGCCTTGATGGCGATCGGCAGACCGTGCTGCTCGGCGAAGGCGACGACCTCGTCGGCACCGGAGACCGGGTCGGGCGTGCCCGCGACCAGCGGAGCGCCCGCGCGCTGCGCGATGTGCCGGGCGGCGACCTTGTCGCCGAGGTCGCGGATGGCCTGCGGGGGCGGGCCGATCCAGATCAGGTCCGCGTCCAGGACCGCCTGGGCGAAGTCCGCGTTCTCGGAGAGAAAGCCGTAGCCGGGATGGATGGCGTCCGCGCCCGACTCCCGAGCGGCCTTCAGCACCTTCTCGATGTCGAGATAGCTGGTGCCCGGGGTGTCACCGCCCAGGGCGAACGCCTCATCCGCGGCGCGGACATGCAGAGCGTCCCGATCCGGGTCGGCGTAGACGGCCACGCTCGCGATGCCGGCATCCCGGCAGGCCCGGGCCACGCGGACAGCGATTTCGCCACGGTTGGCGATGAGCACCTTGCGCACGATGAGGCTCCCTCCTTGAAACAAGCCGAGTTTAGGGACTGCCGACACGGCACTTCGACCCGTCCCCAGTGGTGAGCTTGCCCACACGGAGCGTGATGCGAGGCTCGCTCGACCCGCGAAATCCCTTGTCGCACCGCGGTACGCAGCACTCCTTCGGGAAACCCTAGCCGTCCTCTGTGGCCAAGGTCTCTGTCATCACGTGCTGCGGGCCACTCCGTTTCTTTGTGGAGTCCCTACGAATGGCCCAATGATTCTTTGCCCGCCGCGGAACCCTTGTCCCAGGGTTTACCTGTCAGTAGCGTTCGCGATGTCTCGAACGTACTAGGGGTAAGAGGGTGGGCCCGGTGGTGCGCAGGCCGGTGGCGTGGGTCGTGGCGTTGGTGCTGTTCGTCGAGGCGTTCGGCATCGCCGCGCTGAACTGGTTCCTCGGGGTCGTCGTCGACCGGCAGGACATGTCCCTGGCCGGGCTCGATCCGCACATGATGTCGGTGTCGTCGAAGATCGGCGGGATCGCCTTCGGCCTCTACTTCGCGCTGTGCGGCCTGGTCGCCCTGCTCGTGGCGCTGCGGGACCGCCCCCCGGCGGGCTTCGGGCGCGTGCTGCTGATCAGCGCGGCGGTCGTGCACGGGCTGCTCGGCGCCTTCACCTGGGGGCTCGTCGGCTGGCCCGCGTTCCTGTTCATGATGCTGGTGCTCGGCCTGATCGTCCTGCTGCTGATGACGTACGACCGCCCGGCCGAGCCCGCCGACGCCGCGCCCCGGGCCGGGACCGGCGGCGACGGGTCCCCGGTCACTGCTCCGCCGGCGCCCACAACTCCGTGATGCCCACGCCCAGGTCGGCGAGGAGCCGCCGGACCAGGGGCAGGCTGATGCCGATCACGTTGCCGTGGTCGCCGTCGATGCCGTTGATGAACGGGGCCGAGCGGCCGTCCAGGGTGAACGCCCCGGCGACGTAGAGCGGTTCGCCGGAGGTGACGTAGGCGGCGATCTCCTCGTCGGTGGGGTCGCCGAAGTGGACGACGGTGGACGCGGTGGCGGAGACGTAGCGGCCGGTGAGGGTGTCGTAGACGCAGTGGCCGGTCTGGAGGGTGCCGGCGCGGCCGCGCATCGACTTCCAGCGTGCGGTGGCCTCCTCGGCGTCGGCGGGCTTGCCGAGGGCCTGGCCGTCCAGGTCGAGCACCGAGTCGCAGCCGATCACGAGCGCGCCCTTGGTCTCCGGCCGGGCCGCCACGACGGAGGCCTTCGCCTCGGCGAGGGCGAGCGCCAGCTCGGCGGGGGTGGGGGCGGTGATGGCGTCCTCGTCGACGCCGCTCACGATCACCTCGGGGGTGAGTCCGGCCTGGCGGAGCAGTCCGAGCCGGGCGGGGGACTGGGAGGCGAGGACGAGTCGCCTGCGGCGCTGAGCGGTCATGCCATCAGGTTAGTCACCTGAGCGAGGCCGACTCACCTCACTCCGATCACGATCATCGCAAGCACCATGGCCAGGGCCAGGAGAACGCTCAGTCGCCGCAGCATGTCCTGCATGTCACGCAGTTCTTCGGGCGGTTCGTTCTCGGGGTCGGACCACAGCATGGCACCAGCGTGCGGCTTGGCAGGGCGGGGCGCCTGAGTAGGGATACTCAAATCGGCGCCCCGCGTTGCCGCGCAGTGCGCGGTTTCCCCGCGCCCCTGAAGAAGCGGATCTCACCCCGGCCAGTAGGTGCGGCCCCAGGCCGCCGGCCCCGGCTGGGGCAGGCGGTGGGATGCGATGCGGGACGGGTCGGACCAGGAGTCGCGGGGGGCGGGTGCGCCGGGCGGTGTGTCTGTCGCCGCCGCGGCGCGGGCCCTGACCACCGCCAGTGCGGCGGCCAGCTCCTCCGGGGTCGGGTTGCCCCGTACGACCTTGATCGTCATGTGGGCCTCCTGGGCTCGCTGAGGGCTAGAGGGGGATGTTGCCGTGCTTCTTCGGAGGCAGGGATTCCCGCTTCGTACGCAGTTGACGCAGACCCCGTACGACGTGGCAGCGGGTGTCGGACGGCATGATCACCGCGTCGACGTAGCCGCGCTCGGCCGCGACGTAGGGGTTGAGCAGCGCGTCCTCGTACTCCTGGATCAGCCGGGCCCGGACCGCCTCGAGATCCTCACCGTTCGCCTCCGCCTCGGCGATCGTGCGGCGGTGCAGGATGTTGACCGCGCCCTGGGCGCCCATGACGGCGATCTGGGCGGTGGGCCAGGCGAGGTTGAGGTCGGCGCCCAGGTGCTTGGAGCCCATGACGTCGTAGGCGCCGCCGAAGGCCTTGCGCGTGATGACCGTGATGAGCGGGACGGTGGCCTCGGCGTAGGCGTAGATCAGCTTGGCGCCGCGGCGGATGATGCCGTCGTGCTCCTGGTCGACGCCGGGCAGGAAGCCGGGGACGTCCACGAAGGTGATGACCGGGACGTTGAAGGCGTCGCAGGTCCGCACGAAGCGGGCCGCCTTCTCGGAGGCGGTGATGTCGAGGCAGCCGGCGAACTGCATCGGCTGGTTGGCGACGATGCCGACGGGGTGGCCCTCGACCCGGCCGAAACCGGTGACGATGTTCGGCGCGTACAGCGGCTGCGTCTCGAAGAACTCGGCGTCGTCCAGGACGTGCTCGATCACCGCGTGCATGTCGTACGGCTGGTTCGCGCTGTCCGGGACGATGACGTCCAGCTCGCGGTCCTCGTCGGTGATGTCGAGGTCGGCCTCCTCCGCGAAGACCGGCGGCTCGGAGAGGTTGTTGGACGGCAGGTACGACAGCAGCTGCTTGACGTACTCGATGGCGTCCTTCTCGTCCCCGGCCATGTGGTGGGCCACGCCCGAGGTCGAGTTGTGGGTCCTGGCTCCGCCCAGCTCCTCGAAGCCGACGTCCTCGCCGGTGACGGTCTTGATGACGTCGGGCCCGGTGATGAACATGTGCGAGGTCTGGTCGACCATGACCGTGAAGTCGGTGATGGCCGGGGAGTAGACGGCCCCGCCCGCGCACGGGCCGACGACCAGGCTGATCTGCGGGATCACGCCGGAGGCATGGGTGTTGCGGCGGAAGATCTCGCCGTAGGCGCCGAGCGAGGCGACGCCCTCCTGAATCCTGGCCCCGCCGGAGTCGTTGATGCCGATGACCGGGCAGCCGGTCTTCAGCGCGAAGTCCATGACCTTGACGATCTTCTGGCCGTAGACCTCGCCGAGGGCCCCGCCGAAGACCGTGAAGTCCTGCGAGAAGACGGCGACGGGACGGCCGTCGACGGTGCCGTACCCGGTGACGACGCCGTCGCCGTACGGGCGGTTCTGGTCCAGGCCGAAGTTGGTGGACCGGTGCCGGGCGAACTCGTCCAGCTCGACGAAGGAGGCTTCGTCCAGGAGGAGTTCGATCCGCTCACGGGCCGTCAGCTTGCCCTTGGCGTGCTGCTTCTCGACGGCGCGTGCGGAGCCGGCGTGCGTCGCTTCCTCGATGCGGCGCTGGAGATCCGCGAGCTTGCCCGCGGTCGTGTGATTGTCAGGCTGCTGCAGCTCTTCCGGCTCGGACATCGGGATGGGGCTCCCTGCCTGCTCAAAAGGGGGGACGGTTACTCATCCGTAGAGTAGTGCGGTGCCCTCGGGTCGGCAGTGCGGCGTTTACCACACCGCCCCTGCCTTCCCAGGAACGCCGATGAGATCTACGGAATCGGCGGCGCGGTGGCCGATGTGGCGCATACGATCAAGGTGTCGCGGCGGGACACGCCGGAGGGGCGTCGCCACGGAGTGGCCGAGCGCCCGTGAACCTCAGCCCTTCCGGGCTGGAATCCACTCCCTCTGCGGGATGGAGGGTGTCAAACCTAGGGTGGCTTGCATGAACAAGCCGCCAGGTGCAGATGGAAACCCGCCCAACGGGCCCCGTGAGCCGAGGTCGAGCCGATGGTCCGACCTCGACCGCCCGCCCCTCAATGTCACCGCCCTGCGCCGGGGGCTGGTGCGGGAGGGAGGGCTGTGGTCGGAGGTGGACGTGGTGCAGCGCACCGGCTCCACCAACTCCGACCTCGTGGCCCGGGCGGCCGAGGGCGGGGCCGTCGAGGGCGCGGTGCTCGTCGCCGAGGAGCAGACCGCCGCGCGCGGCCGCCTCGACCGGCAGTGGACGGCACCGGCCCGTTCCGGCCTCTTCTTCTCCGTGCTGCTGACGCCGAGCGAGGTGCCGGTGGCGCGGTGGGGGTGGCTGCCGTTGCTCACGGGCGTGGCGGTGGCGGCGGGGCTGTCGCGGGCGGCGGGTGTCGACACGGCCCTGAAGTGGCCGAACGACGTGCTGGTCACGGTGCGGGGCGAGGAACGCAAGGCCGGGGGGATCCTCGCCGAGCGGGCCGGCGACGACGGGGTCGTGATCGGGGTCGGCGTCAATGTCTCGCTGAAGGAGGACGAGCTGCCGGTGCCGACGGCGGGGTCGCTGGAGCTGGCCGGGGCGGTGAGCACGGATAGGGATCCGCTGTTGCGGGGGGTGCTTCGTTCTTTGGAGGAGTGGTACGGGAAGTGGCGTGCCGCCGGGGGTGACCCGGGGGTGAGCGGGTTGCAGGAGGCGTACGCGGCGGGGTGCGCGACGCTCGGGCGGACCGTGCGGGCGGAGTTGCCGGGGGATCGGGGCGTGGTGGGGGAGGCCGTGGCCGTGGATGGGGACGGGCGGTTGGTGCTGGCTACGGAGGACGGGGTGCAGGAGCCGGTGGGGGCGGGGGACATCGTGCACCTGAGGCCCGCCTGAGGCTGCAGGGGGGTGGGTGCGCAGCCCGGCGTAGCGGGGTGCCGCTGCGCCCACCCGTGCCGCCCTTAGCGGCACGATTGCCCGCAGCTACGTCGGAGCCCCCTGTGGACGGTGGGGCAACGCCGAGTGCGAGGCAAACGCCGGGTACCTCACCACCTGGCTGGCCCTGACGGAGTGAGCTGGCGCACACCTGCCGTAGAGTTGAGGCCGGTCGATACATGACCGTGACAGATCGGAAGGGCAGCACGCGTGACCGTCGAAGACCCGGATTCCGGTACGGACGCGCAGGGCGCCGACCCCGGCGAGGACCCGCTCGCCCTGCGCCTCGAAGGGCTCATTCTGGGGGCCGAGCGCCGGTACACCCCGTTTCAGGCGGCCCGCAGCGCCGGTGTCTCCATGGAACTGGCCTCCCGCTTCTGGCGGGCGATGGGCTTCGCGGACATCGGGCAGGCCAAGGCCCTCACCGAGGCGGACGTACTCGCCCTGCGGCGTCTCGCCGGTCTCGTCGAGGCGGGGCTGCTGAGCGAGGCGATGGCCGTACAGGTGGCCCGGTCCACCGGGCAGACCACCGCCCGGCTCGCCGAGTGGCAGATCGACTCCTTCCTGGAAGGGCTGACCGAGCCGCCCGAGCCGGGCATGACGCGCACCGAGGTGACGTACCCGATCGTCGAGCTGCTCCTGCCCGAGCTGGAGGAGTTCCTGGTCTATGTCTGGCGGCGTCAGCTCGCCGCCTCGGCCGGACGGGTCGTGCAGGCCGCCGACGACGAGGAGATGGTCGACCGGCGCCTCGCCGTCGGCTTCGCGGACCTGGTCGGGTTCACCCGCCTCACCCGCCGGATGGAGGAGGAGGAGCTCGGCGAGCTGGTCGAGGCCTTCGAGACCACGGCCGCCGACCTGGTGGCCGCGAACGGCGGACGGCTGATCAAGACCCTCGGCGACGAGGTGCTGTACGCCGCCGACGACGCGGGCGTCGCCGCCGAGATCGCCCTGCGGCTGATCGAGACCATGGCGCACGACGAGACGATGCCGGAGCTGCGCGTCGGCATGGCGTTCGGCACCGTGACCACCCGTATGGGCGATGTCTTCGGTACCACCGTGAATTTGGCCTCCCGGCTCACCTCGATAGCTCCGAAGGACGCCGTCCTCGTCGACACCGCCTTCGCCGAGGAGCTGATCCGCACGCAGGACGCCCCGTCCTCCGAAGCGGAGGCGGCCGAGGAGGCCGCGGCGGCGGAGAAGGAGGGCGAGGAGCCTCCGGCGTACCGGTTCGCGTTGCAGCCGATGTGGCAGCGGCCCGTGCGTGGGCTGGGCGTAGTGGAGCCGTGGCTGCTCACACGGCGGGACCTGGGCTGACAGGGGCGGTCAGCCGCGGCGGCCCGGGGTGTCCACGCACACGCCGATGACCGGCAGGCACAGGCCGGGGTCGTCCGGTTTCTTCGGTTGCTCGGGCCTGGGCGCCGGGACTGGCGTGGTCCGGCTCGGTGGAGCGGGCGTGGCCGGGGTCGGGCGAGGGACGTTGCCCTGGGCGGCCGGTGCCGGGGTGTTCGGCGTGCCGGGGATGGCCGTGGGCCGGTGAGCGGCGGTCGTGGTGGCCCCTCGGGTGCCGGTCGTGGCGGGCGGGGCCGGCCGGGCGCCCCTGGTGACCGGGGTCGGCGTCGGGCCGCCCAGGACCGTGGGTGACGAAGGACTGGTCTCGGGGGCGGCCGGGAAGGTCGCGGTGGTGCCGGTGGCCGTGTCCGTGCCGGTGGTGACCGGGTCGGGGCGGGGTTCGGCCTCGACGGTGCCGACGCCGTCGGGGCTCGGGCCGGAGGCCAGGCGTACGAGGCTCAGGGCGCCGGCGGCGAGGGCCAGGCCGCCGGCGAGCAAAACCTTGCGGGAGCGGGGCTTGCGGTGGCGGCCTCGGACGCGGGGGGCGGAAAGGCCGGTTTCCGTCGGGGGCGGCTCGTGGGGTGGGGCCGGTTCCCTGCGGCGAGGTGCCGTGGCGGCCCCGGTGTCCCGCTGTGGCTTCGCCGGCATGTTCGTCCTCATCACGGTTCCTCCCCGATGCGCACGCGCCCCCTGTGCGCCGTTGGCGGACGCACGCTATGCGCTCCCATGGGTGGTCGGGCCGCAATTGAGGTGATGTCACTCGAACGGGTGGGCGGGTGATGGTGTGATGGTGCGGGAACCGGTCGCGTCCGCTCTTTCGTGCGTGGAGTGCGGCTGCGATGATCGGGGCGGTGAGGTTGTTAACCCGCGTTAACCGGAGGGTGTCATGAACGAGGAACGGTACGGGGAGTTCGTGCTGGTGCGGCGGCATGAGCAGGGGCGTGTCGCGGAGCTCGTCCTCGACCGGCCCAAGGCCATGAACGCCGTGTCGACCGAGATGGCGCGGTCCATCGCCGGGGCGTGTACGGCGCTGGGGGAGGACCGGGACGTACGGGTGGTCGTGCTGACCTCGACGCATGAGCGGGCGTTCTGTGTGGGGGCCGATCTGAAGGAGCGGAACTCGTTCAGCGACGCGGATCTGGTGCGGCAGCGGCCGGTGGCGCGTGGGGCGTACACCGGGGTGCTGGAGGTGCCGGTGCCGACGGTGGCGGCGGTGCACGGGTTCGCGCTGGGGGGCGGGTTCGAGCTGGCGCTCGCGTGTGACGTGATCGTGGCGGACCGTACGGCGGTGGTGGGGCTGCCGGAGGTGTCGGTGGGGGTGATTCCCGGGGGCGGGGGCACGCAGTTGCTGCCGCGCCGGGTGGGGGTGGCGCGGGCGGCTGAGCTGATCTTCTCGGCGCGGCGGGTGGAGGCCGTCGAGGCGGGCGAGTTGGGGTTGGTGGATCAGGTGGTGGAGGAGGGGCGGGACCGGGAGGCGGCCTTGGAGCTGGCCTCGCGGATCGCGGGGAATTCGCCGGTGGGGTTGCGGGCGGCGAAGCGGGCGTTGCGTTTGGGGCAGGGGCTTGATCTGCGGGCCGGGCTCGAGGTGGAGGACGCGGCGTGGCGGGCGGTGGCGTTCTCCGGGGACCGGGCGGAGGGGGTTGCCGCGTTCAATGAGAAGCGGAAGCCGGAGTGGCCCGGGGAGTGATCTGTGCACAGGGTTTGCTGCTGGGGGCGGGTGGGTGCGCAACTCGGCGAAACGAGGTGCCGCTGCGCCCACCCGTGCCGCCCCTAGCGGCACGCATGCCCGCAGCTGAGGCGGGACGCGCCCGCAGCGCGGTCGTCCCCGTTCGCGTCGTCAATAGAACGGATTGGCTGAAAAGTCCCTAGCCTGGAGTGATGGGTGAGGACAGACGGCTGGTGGCCGTCGTCGCGTTGGCTCAGGGGATGGCGGCCGCACACGGGTCGCGTGAGGCGTGGCGTGCGGCGGCTGCCGGGGCGTGCAGGGCGCTGGGCGGGAGCTTTGCCGCGCTGTCGGTGTGGGAACGGGAGCTCGGGCGGCTGAAAGTCCTCGTGAACGTCGGTGCGCTGGCCGACGGGGAAGAGGAGTTCCCGGAGGACGAGTCCTATCCGGTGCACCAGTTCGCGGAGATCACCGAGTTCCTGCACGAGCAGTGGGCGTCGGGGGGCGGGGAGCCCGACGCGTGGGTGGAGACCGCCGAGGGGCCCGCCGCGGGGCGGCGTCCCGGGTACTGCCACCAGCGCGTCGCCGCCCTGCGCCGCCGGGGCCGCGGCTGCTGCGTGGTCGCGCCGATCGTGCTGCACGGGCGGGCCTGGGGTGAGCTGTACGTGGCCCGGCCCGCCGGTGAGGCCGTCTTCGAACGGGACGACGCCGACTTCGCCACCGTCCTGGCCTCCGTCGTGGCCGCCGGCATCGCCCAGACCGAGCGGCTGGAGGAGGCCCGGCGCCTCGCGTTCACCGACGCGCTGACCGGGCTCGCCAACCGTCGTGCCGTGGACGTACGCCTGGAGCAGGCGATCGAGCGGCACCGCAGGGACGGCGCGGTCGTCAGCCTCGTCGTCTGCGATCTGAACGGGCTCAAGCGGGTCAACGACACCCATGGGCACGCCGTCGGCGACCGGCTCCTGGAGCGTTTCGGCTCGGTGCTGTCGCTGTGCGGGGCCATGCTGCCGGGGGCCCTGGCGGCGCGGCTCGGCGGGGACGAGTTCTGTCTGCTCGCGGTCGGGCCGCCCGCCGACCAGGTCGTGAAGGCGGCCGGCGAACTGTGCCGCCGGGCGTCCGAGTTGGAGCTCGGGGACGGCGTGGCCTGCGGGGTCGCCTCCACCGAGGATCCGATCGGGCCCGTACGGTCCGCGCGGCGGCTGTTCCGGCTCGCGGACGCGGCCCAGTACCGGGCCAAGGCCGAGCGGGCCGCCCGGCCGGTGGTCGCCGGCCGAGCCGGGCCCGATGATCCCGTCATGCGGCTGGCGGACGAGCCGTCCGAGGGGGCCGACGGAGAGCGCCGGCGGTTCCGCGGGCGGCACGCGCCGTAGGGGAGCGGCTGGGGGATGTGACGTATCGGTAAGGGGTGAACCCCGCCCCCAGTGGTGACATCATCGAATTCACTGCGTACGCTCCTGAATATGGATATGCACACTGTGGTGGTGGGGACATCGGGCGTGACCGCGTCCGAGGTGCTCGCGGTGGCGCGTGCCGGCGCCCGCGTCGAGCTCTCCGAGGAGGCGGTGGCCGCCCTCGGCGCGGCCCGCGAGATCGTCGAGGCGCTGGCGGCCAAGCCGGACCCCGTGTACGGCGTGAGCACCGGCTTCGGGGCCCTGGCGACCCGGCACATCAGCCCCGAGCTGCGCGCACAGCTCCAGCGCAACATCGTCCGCTCGCACGCCGCCGGGATGGGGCCGAGGGTGGAGCGGGAGGTCGTCCGCGCCCTGATGTTCCTGCGGCTGAAGACCGTCTGTTCCGGGCACACCGGTGTACGGCCCGAGGTCGCGCAGACGATGGCGGACCTCCTCAACGCCGGTATCACCCCGGTCGTGCACGAGTACGGCTCCCTCGGCTGCTCCGGCGACCTCGCCCCGCTGTCCCACTGCGCGCTCGCGCTCATGGGGGAGGGCGACGCCGAGGGCCCCGACGGTGCCGTACGCCCGGCCGCCGAACTTCTCGCCGCGCACGGCATCCAGCCGGTCGAACTGCGCGAGAAGGAAGGCCTCGCCCTCCTCAACGGCACCGACGGCATGCTCGGCATGCTGGTGATGGCCCTGGCCGACCTGGACACGCTCTACCGGTCCGCCGACATCACGGCCGCCCTGTCGCTGGAGGCCCTGCTCGGCACCGACCGGGTCCTCGCCCCCGAGCTGCACGCCATCCGGCCGCACCCGGGGCAGGCGGCCAGTGCCGCCAACATGCTGGCCGTGCTGAAGGGTTCGGGCCTGACGGGCCATCACCAGGACGACGCGCCGCGCGTCCAGGACGCCTACTCGGTGCGCTGCGCCCCGCAGGTCGCCGGGGCCGGGCGGGACACCATGGCCCACGCCCGGCTGGTCGCCGACCGCGAGCTGGCCTCCGCGGTGGACAACCCGGTGGTGCTGCCCGACGGGCGTGTGGAGTCCAACGGCAACTTCCACGGGGCGCCCGTGGCCTACGTCCTGGACTTCCTCGCCATCGCCGCCGCCGACCTCGGCTCCATCGCCGAGCGGCGCACCGACCGGCTGCTCGACAAGAACCGCAGCCACGGCCTGCCGCCGTTCCTCGCCGACGACCCCGGTGTGGACTCGGGCCTGATGATCGCTCAGTACACCCAGGCCGCGCTGGTGAGCGAGCTGAAGCGGCTCGCCGTACCGGCGTCCGCCGAGTCGATCCCGTCCTCCGCGATGCAGGAGGACCACGTCTCGATGGGCTGGTCGGCGGCGCGCAAGCTGCGCACGGCCGTCGACAACCTCACCCGTGTCCTGGCCGTCGAGCTGTACGCCGCCACGCGCGCCGTCGAACTGCGCGAGGGGCTGACGTCGGCGCCCGCGACGCGGGCGGTCATCGCCGCCGTACGGGAAGCGGGAGTTCAGGGTCCCGGACCGGACCGGTTCCTGGCGCCCGACCTGGCCGCCGCGGACGCGTTCGTGCGCGACGGGCGGCTGCTCGCCGCGGTGGAGACGGTCACCGGGCCGCTCCAGTAGGACGAGTGCGGCCGGGGCCCCGCCGCGCGGTGGGGCCCCGGGGCGGTCGCCCCAGCGCCAAGTGCGCTCAGAGTCCGAGCCGTTCCCGGCGGACCGAGTAGGCGACGAAGCCCGCGCCCAGCGTGAGGAACAGCGTCCCGCCGACCACGTAGGGCGTGCTGTCGAAGCTGCCCGTATCGGCGAGGCGGGTGTCGGTGACGGAGTCGCCCGCGGTCGTGGCAGCGATCCGCGCCTGCTCTGTGACCTGCGGCGACGGGCTTGCCGCGACCGCGTCTCTCACCGGGGAGTCCGACGTCGCGTTGGCGGACGGGACGAACCACAGGGCGCCCAGCAGGGTCGCTGCGGCGGTGGTGGTCAGCAACGGACGGCGAGCGGATGACACGGAATATCGATCCCCTTGTGGCACTGGCGAATTGGCCGTGTGGGGTGATGTTAGTAAAAGGCGCGGGTCACGGGAAAGTCACGGGAGGTCCTGGACGTACGCTCCCGCCATGAGCACTCCTGAGACATCACGTTTTGTACGGGTTCGGGTGGAACTCGTTCTGGAGGTCGACGACGCGGACGCGGTCACCAAGTCCGCGCTGCGCCGGATCGCGGACGACGCCGAGTTGCCGGCGTCGGAGCGGGTACACGCCGAGGGCGCTGTGACGGAAGACACCGCGGAGGCCCTCGCGTACCTCGTGGACCCGTTCGACCTGGTCAGCCAGGTCCCGGGGGTCGAACTCCAGCAGGCCTCCTGGAGCAGCGAACGGATCGAGTACGACCCCGATTCGCCGGAGTGGGACTACGACGAGGATGATGATGACGGCGAGTACGACCTGAACGACGGTGGGGACGGTGAAGGCGGGGCCGGCGGGGCCGGCGGGGCCGGCGGGGCCGGCGGAAGCCGGGCGGACGCGGCCGGCTGAGGCGGCTCGGGGAAAACATGACCCCGGGGGGGCAACCGCCGCCCGGGGTTTCGTGGTCTCAAGCGACGCACCGACCGCACCAGCACCATCCGCATCGCGGACGTGGTGATCCCCACACCCGTGTCACATGGGGAACCGGACGAACCGGTCGTAGCGTTGAAAGGTCTCGACGAGGACTCACGAATCCTCACGGGGGCACTTGGTCTTGGACGGGGACACTCGGGGTCTTGGGGAAATCGGCAACGATGGAGAAGCGTGTGATAACGGTCAGTAAGCGGCGCAAGGGCCTGGCGGTCGCGTCCGCACTGCTCGGTGGAGTGCTGGCGCTCTCGGCCTGTACCGGCGGCGACGACAACGCCTCCGGGAGTGACGGGGGCGACAGCTCCCAGTCGAAGGTCGACGAGGCCGCGGCCAAGAAGACCTCCGCGGCCCAGATCAAGATCACGCCCGAGGACGGCTCCGACAACGCCTCCATCAACAACTCCGCCGCCGTCACCGTGCGCAAGGGGACGCTCACGGACGTCACGATGACGACGTCCGACGGCACGGAGGTCAGTGGCGAGATATCCGCCGACAAGAAGAGCTGGAAGCCGAGCACCCAGCTGGAGCGCTCCACGAACTACAAGCTCGCCGCCGAGGCGAAGGACGCCGACGGCCGGGTCGCCCACGAGAACGCCTCGTTCACCACGGTCTCCCCGGCCAACAGCTTCATCGGCAACTTCACCCCGGACGACGGCACCACCGTCGGCGTCGGCATGCCGGTCTCGATCAACTTCGACAAGGCGATCACCAACAAGGCCGCCGTCCAGAAGGGCATCAAGGTCAGCACGACCGGTGGCCAGGAAGTCGCCTGCCACTGGTTCAACGCCAACCGCATGGACTGCCGCCCCGAGGAGTACTGGAAGGAAGGCTCCACCGTCACGCTGAAGCTCGCGCTCGACGGTGTCGAGGGCGCCGAGGGTGTCTACGGGGTCCAGCAGAAGACGGTCACCTTCAAGATCGGCCGCAACCAGGTCTCGTACGTCGACGCGAAGACCAAGCAGATGAAGATCACGCAGGACGGCAAGACCGTGCGGACCATCCCGATCTCCGCCGGCTCGCCCGAGAACAAGACCTACGAGGGCGTCATGGTGATGTCCGAGAAGTTCAAGGAAACGCGCATGAACGGCGCGACCGTGGGCTTCACGGACGACGACGGCAAGGGCGAGTACGACATCAAGGACGTGCCGCACGCCATCCGCCTCTCCAGCTCCGGCACCTTCATCCACGGCAACTACTGGGGCGCGAAGTCCATCTTCGGCGGCGTGAACACCAGCCACGGCTGCGTCGGCCTTCAGGACGCGAAGGGCGCCGACGACCCGAAGACGCCGGGCGCGTGGTTCTACAACAATTCGATCCTCGGTGACGTGGTCGTCGTCCAGAACACCGGCGACAAGACGGTCGCGCCGGACAACGGCCTCAACGGCTGGAACATGAGCTGGGCCGACTGGAAGGCCGGTTCCGAGGCCTGACGGTCCGGTAGCCGCGCTCCGCAGTCGCACGCGAGCCGCCGCTCACCCCCCGGAACAGGGGGCGGGCGGCGGCTCTCGTGTTCCTGCCGGTCGCTCTCTCGAGACGGGCCGCGAGCATGGGCGAGATATCCGCCTGGACCACCCCGCGCACACCACGAGCTGCGCCCCCTACGCGAACTCCGCGGCTCTGTAACGGAGTTCCGGCGGCCGTGTAACAGTCAGCCGACGGACTTCCTACCTTCTTCTCAACTATTGAGCACCTGATCACCCCTGGGCATACTGCGTATTCCGGGGGGTGTACGTCCATGCGTACGAGACCACCCCCGGCCGGGTGAACGGGGAATTCACCTGGTTCTTCTGCAAGGGGGAATCTTGCGCAGACAAGTGAAAAAGGCGTGCGCGGCCACGGTCGCCACAGCGGCAGCCGTGGCCCTGGCGGCGGGTATGACCAGCCCGGCGTCGGCGAACGGCGAGCAGACGGCCGCAGCCTCCAAGCCCACCTCGCTCAGCGCCAAGCACCGCATCACACTGATCACCGGCGACCGGGTCGTCCTGGACGCCAAGGGCCGCGTCGTCGGCCTGGAGCGGGCCAAGGGACGCGAGGACATTCCCGTCCAGGTCCGCAAGCTCGACGGCCACACCCTCGTGATCCCGGCCGACGCGGCCCGCCTGGTCGCCACCGGCAAGCTCGACCAGCGGCTCTTCGACGTCACCGAGCTCAACAAGTCCACGACCCGCAAGGCCCAGAAGAAGGGCCTGAAGGTCATCGTCGGCTACCAGGGCAGCGCCGCGGCCACCAAGGCCGACGTCCGCGACGCCGGCACCCTGAGCCACTCGCTGAAGTCCGTGAACGCGGACGCGGTGCAGACGCCCAAGGAGGACACGCCCGACCTGTGGGACGCGGTCACCAACGGCGACAAGACCGCTTCCGGTATCGCGCACGTCTGGCTCGACGGCGTCCGCAAGGCCAGCCTCGACAAGTCCGTCGCGCAGATCGGCACCCCCAAGGCGTGGTCGGCCGGCTACGACGGCAAGGGCGTGAAGATCGCCGTCCTGGACACCGGTGTCGACGCCACCCACGCCGACCTCAAGGGCCAGGTGATCGGCGCCAAGAACTTCACCACCTCGCCCGACACCACCGACAAGGTCGGCCACGGCACGCACGTCGCCTCGATCGCGGCGGGCACCGGCGCGAAGTCCGGCGGCAAGTACAAGGGCGTCGCGCCCGGCGCGAAGATCCTCAACGGCAAGGTGCTCGACGACGGCGGATTCGGCAGCGACTCCGAGGTCCTCGCCGGCATCGAGTGGGCCGCCGCCGAGGGCGCCGACGTCGTCAACATGAGCCTGGGCGGCGGCGACACGCCCGCGATCGACCCGCTGGAAGCGGCGGTGAACAAGCTGTCCGAGGAGAAGGGCATCCTGTTCGCCATCGCCGCCGGCAACGAGGGCGACTTCGGCGAGCAGACCATCGGCTCCCCGGGCAGCGCCGCGGCGGCCCTGACCGTCGGCGCGGTCGACGACAAGGACAAGCTGGCTGACTTCTCCAGCCGCGGCCCCGGCATGGACGGCGCCCTCAAGCCCGACGTGACCGCGCCCGGCGTGGACATCACCGCGGCCTCCGCCCCGGGCAACCAGATAGCCCAGGAGGTCGGCGAGAACCCGGCCGGCTACATGTCGATCTCCGGTACGTCGATGGCGACCCCGCATGTCGCGGGCGCGGCGGCGATCCTCAAGCAGCAGCACCCGGAGTGGAAGCACGCCGAGCTGAAGGGCGCCCTCACCGGCTCCACCAAGGGCGGCAAGTACACCCCCTTCCAGCAGGGTTCGGGCCGCATCCAGGTCGACCAGGCCATCAAGCAGTCCGTGATGGCCGAGCCGGGCTCGGTGAGCTTCGGCGTCCAGCAGTGGCCGCACACCGACGACAAGCCGGTCACCAAGGAGCTGACGTACCGCAACCTCAGTACGAAGGACGTCACGCTGAAGCTGGTGTCGACCGCCACCAACCCCAAGGGCGCGGCCGCCCCGGCCGGCTTCTTCAAGCTCGGCGCCACCTCGGTGACCGTACCGGCCGGCGGCAAGGCCTCCGTCCCGTTCACCGTGAACACCAAGCTGGGCGGCACGGTCGACGGCGCGTACTCGGCGTACGTGACCGCGACCGGCGGCGGCCAGACCGTCCGCACGGCCGCCGCCGTGCAGCGCGAGGTCGAGTCGTACGACGTCACGCTGAAGTTCCTCGACCGTGACGGCAAGCCCGCCAAGAACTACAGCGCCGACCTGGCCGGCGTCTCCGGCACGGGCAGTGGCAAGTTCTACATGCCGTACGACGAGGACGGCACCGTCACCACCCGTGTGCCCAAGGGCGGCTACGTCCTCAACACGAACCTCTACGTGGGCGACGACCCGGAGAAGTTCGAGGGCGCCGACTGGCTGGCCCAGCCCAAGCTGAACGTCACCAAGGGCACGACGATCACGCTGGACGCCCGCAAGGCCAAGCCGGTGAACATCACCGTGCCGGACGCCGCCGCCAAGCCGGAGTTCGCCTCGGCCGACTACACGGTGGAGGCGGGGGACTCCAGCTACGGCTTCGGCTGGCTCCTCGACTCGTACGCCGATATCCGCACCGCGCACGTCGGCCCGCAGATCACCGACGGTTCGGTGACCCAGCAGTGGGACGGCCACTGGACCAAGGGCGCCAAGGAGCAGTACAGCGTCACGGGCGGCGGTCCGGTCAAGCAGCTCGCCACCGGCTACACCAAGCACTACAAGGCGAGCGAGCTTGCCACGGTGAAGGCGGGCCTCGGTGCCGCGGCGAGCGGCAAGAAGGGCTCGATCAGCGCCGTGGGCTGGATGCCGTGGAGCGGCAGCGCCTCCTCGATCGGCGTCGAGCAGGCCCTGCCGGGCACGCGGACGCTGCACCTGTCCACCCAGGGCGGTGTGAAGTGGGACTTCGACTTCGCGCAGAACGGCGGTGTCGACGCCGAAGGCTTCCCGGTCTTCGAGGCCGGCTACTCGCTGGGCGGCCAGAAGTTCGTCGGCGGCAAGAGCTACTCGAAGACGTTCAACACCGCCGTCTTCGGGCCGCGCCTCAACGCCGACTTCGGTCTGTTCCGTGAGGGCAACCAGATCCACGGTTCCCTGCCGCTGTTCGCCGACGGCAAGGGCAACCCGGGCTCCTCGCTGTTCACCTCGGTGAACACGACCCTCTACCGCAACGGCACCAAGGTCGGCAGCAACGACGACCCGCTGTTCGGCGGTGAGGCGTTCAAGGTCCCGGCCGGCGACGCCGAGTACAAGCTGACGACGTCGGTCAAGCGCAGCGTCAAGGTCGCGGCGGCCTCCACCCGCATCGACGCCAGCTGGACGTTCCGCTCGAAGAAGACCACCGGCATCAAGCAGCTGCCCGCCTCCACGGCCCGCTTCAACGCGGCCACTGGCCTGGACAGCAAGGTCCCGGCCGGCAAGACGGTCAGCATCCCGGTCACCGTCGAGGGCGCGGCCAAGGGCAGCAACCTGAAGTCGCTTTCCGTGTACGTGTCGTACGACTACGGCAAGACCTGGAAGAAGCTCACGGTCAAGGACGGCAAGGTCAGCGTCAAGAACCCGGAGAAGGGGAAGGCCATCTCCTTCCACGCCAAGATCGCCGACAAGAAGGGCAACAAGTCGACGATCTCGATCTACAACGCGTACTACGGCAAGTGAGTACCCGTTAGCGGGCGGCCCGTCGGAAGCCTCGGCTCCGGCGGGCCGTTCGCGTGTGTCAGGCCGGTGGGGCCGTGCTCCCGGCCCCCGCCCGGGTCGCGTCCGCGCCCCAGCTCGCCAGCAGGCGCAGGGCCTCCGCCGACGGGGTGCCCGGTTCCGCGTGGAAGGTGATCAGGGACTGCTCGGCGTCGTCGATCATGCGGAACGTCTCGAAGGACAGGGTCAGGTCGCCGACCAGCGGGTGCCGCAGCCGCTTGACGCCGTAGCTCTTCTCCTTGACGTCGTGCGCGGCCCACAGCCGGCGGAACTCCTCGCTCTTCACGGAGAGCTCGCCCACCAGGGCGGACAGCCGCGGGTCGTCCGGACGGCAGCCCGCGTCCATGCGCAGATAGCCGACGATGTCGGACGCCTTCTGGTCCCACTCGACGAACAGCTCGCGGTACTCGGGCCTGAGGAACACCAGCCGCGCCCAGTTCCGCTCCGGCGCCGGCAGCTCCGCCCAGTCGCCGAAGAGGGCCGCGGCCATCCGGTTCCAGGCCAGGATGTCCGAGCGGCGCCCGACGATGTACGCCGGGACGCCGTCGATCGAGTCCAGCAGATGCCGCAACGCCGGCCGTACCTGCTGGGTGCGCGCCACCGGCTTCTTCTTGTGCTGCTTCGGCTTCGCCAAGTGCATCAGGTGGGCGTGCTCGGCGTCGCTCAGCCGCAGGGCGCGCGCGATCGCGTCCAGCACCTCCGCCGAGACGTTGCGCCCGTTGCCCTGCTCCAGCCGTGTGTAGTACGCCACGGACACGCCGGCCAGCTGCGCCAGCTCCTCGCGGCGCAGCCCCGGCACCCGCCGCCGCCCGAAGTCGGGCAGCCCCACGTCCTCCGGCTTCAGGCGGGCACGCCGGGTGCGCAGGAACTCACTGAGCTCGGCACGCCGGTCCAGGCCCCCGCCGGACTGCGATGCGGGCTCCTGTACGGGTTCGGGCTGTTCGTCCATGCCCTCCAGTATTCATGGTCGTACGCACGCGAGCCTGACCCCGCCAGTGGTACGCACGGTGTGCGTACGCAAAACCGTGGTCTGGGTAGACGCTCGCGATTCCGGCACGCTGGTGATCGTGCCCGGTCAGAAGATCCAGAAGGCAGCCGGGCACGGAACCCCCGCTAGGAGAACCCCGGCATGACCACTGTCGCTGCGTACGCCGCACCCGCCCCCAAGGCTCCGCTGGAGCGCACCACCATCGACCGCCGCGAGGTCCGCGAGTTCGACGTCCTGATCGACATCGAGTTCGCCGGCATCTGCCACTCCGACATCCACCAGGCCCGCGAGGGCTGGGGCGAGGCGATCTTCCCGATGGTCCCCGGCCACGAGATAGCCGGTGTCGTCTCGGAGGTCGGCCCGGGCGTGACGAAGTTCGCCGTCGGCGACCGCGTGGGCGTCGGCTGCATGGTCGACTCCTGCCGTGAGTGCGAGAACTGCAAGGCCGGGCGCGAGCAGTACTGCGTCGAGGGCAACATCCAGACGTACAACGCCGTCGGCAGGGACGGCGAGCCCACCTACGGCGGCTATTCGCAGAAGGTCGTCGTCGACGAGAACTTCGTCGTCCGCATCCCCGACGGCCTCTCCCTCGACGTCGCCGCGCCGCTGCTGTGCGCCGGCATCACCCTCTACTCCCCGCTCAAGCGCTTCGGCGCCGGCCCCGGCAAGAAGGTCGCGATCGTCGGCCTGGGCGGCCTCGGCCACATGGGCGTGAAGATCGCGAACGCCCTCGGCGCCGAGGTCACCGTGCTGTCGCAGTCCCTGCGCAAGCAGGAGGACGGCTTCCGGCTGGGCGCCGACCACTACTACGCCACCAGCGACCCGAAGACCTTCGAGGAGCTGAGCGGCACGTTCGACCTGATCGTGTCCACGGTGTCGGCCCCGCTGGACTTCAACGCCTACCTGGCGCTGCTGAAGCCCGAGGGCACGCTGGCGAACGTCGGCGCCCCCGAGGAGCCGATCTCCCTCAACCTCTTCTCGGTGATCGGCGGCGGCAAGTCGCTCGCCGGTTCCATGATCGGCGGCATCCCGGAGACCCAGGAGATGCTGGACTTCTGCGCCGAGCACGGCCTCGGTGCCGAGATCGAGCTGATCCGCGGTGACCAGATCAACGAGGCGTACGAGCGAGTGCTGGGCAGCGATGTGCGGTACCGGTTCGTGATCGACACGGCGACGATCTGACGCCCCGATCCGGCTGCTCCGGCATGGACTGGTGGTGAGGTTGCCTCAGTCCGTGCCGGAGTATCGTGGTTCGGGAGGGGAGGCCAGCCATGACCGTGCAGCTGAACCACACCATCGTCGTCGCGCACGACAAGCGCGCCTCGGCCCGGTTCCTCGCCGACCTCCTGGGACTCGAAGTCAGCCCGCCCTACGGCCCGTTCCTCCCGGTCGAGATCCCCAACGGCGTGACGCTCGACTACATGGACAGCCCCGGCGCCATCACGCCGCAGCACTACGCCTTCCTCGTCTCGGAGGACGAGTTCGACGTGATCTTCGGCCGTATCCGGGAGGCCGGCCTGACGTACTGGGCGGACCCGTTCCACAGCCGGCCCGGCGAGATCAACCACAACGACGGCGGTCGTGGCGCGTACTTCGACGACCCCGACGGCCACCGACTGGAGATCATCACGAGGCCGTACGGCAGCGGCGGCTGATCTCCGGGACCTCCCGGGCCTCAGGGCCCTCCCGGACCTCCTTTCCTGTCACATCTCCTCTGGCTGTCACATCTCCCCGCCGCCCTCCGTCATACCAGCGAAGGCGAACCGCGAAGTCGACAATCGGGGAGTAGTCATGACGTCATCCATCCTGGTCACCGGCGGAACGGGCACCCTGGGCGGCCATGTCGTCCCGCTGCTGCGCGCGGCCGGCCACGACGTGCGGATCCTCAGCAGGAACGCCCGCCCCGCCGCGGACGGCGTCGACTATGTCACCGGCGATCTGCTCAAGGGCGAGGGCGTCGAGGCCGCCCTCGACGGCGCGCAGACCGTGCTGCACCTGGCGGGCGGCCCCAAGGGCGACGACGAGGCGACCCGCAATCTGGTCCGCGCCGCGGCCCGGGCCGGAGTACGGCACCTGGTCTACATCTCGGTCATCGGCGCGGACCGGGTCCCGCTGGCCTGGATGCGCACGAAGCTGGAGTCGGAGCGGGCCGTCGCCGAATCGGGCATCCCGTGGACGACCCTGCGCGCGGCCCAGTTCCACGACCTCGCGCTGACCATGGTCGAGAAGATGGCGAAGCTGCCGGTGTTCCCGGTCCCCGGCGGCCTCCGGCTCCAGCCGGTCGACTCCCGCGAAGTCGCCGCCCGCCTCGCGGAGCTGACCCTCGGCGCCCCGTCCGGCCTCGTCCCGGACCTGACCGGGCCGCACGTCCACGGCCTCGCCGACCTGGCCCGCCCCTACCTCCGCCTCCGGGGGCGGCGCCGTCCGATGCTGCCGGTGCGCATCCCCGGGAAGGCGGGGCGGGCATACCGGGCGGGGGCGAACCTCACCCTGCGGGGGGCGGAGGAGGGGAAGCGGACCTGGGAGGAGTTCCTCGCGGAGAGGCTGGGCCAGGGGGCTTAGAAGTCGCCGATCCTTACCGGGATGCCCGCTCCTCCTGGTCGCCGAAGGTCCACACGGCACGGGGCCCCGGGCCGACGGCGAGGGTCGAGTGACCGATCCGCTCCTCGTGCCGGTACGACACCGGTCCGTTCAGCGACATCTCGACCTGCCGCAGCCCCACCTGGTCGAGGGGCACGGCGTCGAACCGGAGCGTGGTGCCGCCGCCCTTCGCGACGACGCCCCCGCCCGGCAGGGAGCGTACGGCGAACCCGCCGGCCTTCAGCAGCGGCACCGTGTTGGCGAGGTCGCGTGCGGTCACCGCGAGCCGGATGCCGGTCACGTCGCGCATCAGGTGGTCGCGGTAGGCGTCGGACAGATAGCGCTCCCGGCCCACGTCATCGGGGTGCGCGGCGGGCTCGGTGTTGCCGCGCGGGTCGGCGAAGTACTCCTGCCGGTACTCCATGCCCCAGGCGCCGAAGAGGTCGTACTGGTCGGTGGTGAAGACGGCGTCGAACCACGGCACGGGGACGCCGTCGCCGAAGTCGCGCGTCTGCTGGAACTCGACGGGGTCGCTGATCCCCTGCGCGCGCAGCCGCGCGAGCACCGTCGTCAGGTCGCCTCTCCGCTCGGTCGAGACGCCCATGCCGGTGGAGCCGAGGGTGCCGTCCTTGCCGGGCAGGTCGCCGACACCGAACAGCTCGAAGTAGGTCTCGCGGCCCATGAGATAGCGGCCGGTCCAGGTCTGTCCGCCGGAACCGGTCGTGGTGCGGACCTGGAAGTCGGCGAAGTCCCGCAGATAGGCGGAGTGCTCGATGGCGTCGGCGGTCTCCCGGTCGAGCACGCCATAGGCGTGGTTGTAGAACAGCAGCTGACGTCCCCCCGCGGTCCCGCCGTCCTCGGCCTGCGCGGAACTCACCCCACCCTGGACCGCCCCCGCGAGGGCCAGGGCGACGACCATGATCATCTGTAATGCTCGTCTGACCGTCATGGGCAGGAGCGTAGAGCGGGAGGAATCGGTTCCGCCGCGGATTCGGGCCTTTGTCAGGGGCCCTTTGTCAGGGGCCCTCGGCCAGGGGAGTCCTGCCCGCCCATGTCGAGCCGGAACGGCGGGTACTGGTCGGTCATCAGGGCCGCGTAGGCGGTCACCCGCGCGCACCAGCGGGCGAGGCCGAGCAGGAAGTCGAAGAGGTGCCGTGGGTAGCGGGCGGTGAACAGCAGGATGACCACCGCGACCAGGGAGAGGAAGGGCATCAGCCCGGCGCCCCGCCAACTGCCCCCGCCCCAGCCACCTCCGACGAACATCGCGACCACGATGTACTGCGGGATCGCCAGCAGCCACCACTTCACCAGGACCAGACCGCGCGACAGGCGCTCGGGATAGACGACGTCGAAGTGCGCCGGATAGTCGGGCACGTCGGCGAGGGTGAACGGCGGGTACCGGTCGGTGCCGAGCGCGGTGTGGGCGTAGTAGCTGACCCGCCAGTTCCAGCGCAGCACGCCGACGCTGAAGTCGAAGAGGGACCGGGGATACCGGGCGGTGAACAGGATGGCGAAGAAAGCGATGACCGTCACGACCGCGAACGCGATCCACAGGAAGAACAGCACGATGTAGTGCGGGATGGCGAGCAGCCACTTCACCAACCACAGCCATCGGGACAGCCGGGCGTCGACAGACGCCTCGATACGCACGGGCGACGCGGTGACAGGAAGCATGTGGCGGAACTCCTTTCGCCTGCAGACTCGCAAGCGAGGAGGAGCACCGCGACCTGGGCGGGGCCGTTCGCGCGTCCGGAACCGCCACGCCGGCAAGGGGGGGCGGCGGTTCCGGGTCGTTACGCCGGTACGGGAGGAGGAGGGGGCGGTTCGGACCGTTACGACGGCACGGGGGCGGTGGTGTCCGGCTCGTCGGTGCCGTCCGGTTCCCGCGGCGGCTCGCTGAGCTGCTCGCGCACGTAGTTCCACACCACCGCGATCAGCGCGGCGACGGGGACGGCGAGCAGACTGCCCACGATGCCGGCCAGATTGCCGCCCAGCGTCACGGCCAGCAGCACCACGGCCGCGTGGAGGCCGAGCCCACGACTCTGGATCATGGGCTGGAAGACGTTCCCCTCGAGCTGCTGCACCACCACGATGATGGCCAGCACCACCAGAGCGTCCGTCGGGCCGTTGGAGACCAGCGCGATGAGGACCGCGACGAAACCGGCGAACAGGGCGCCGATGATCGGCACGAACGCGGAGACGAAGGTCAGCACCGCCAGCGGGAGCACCAGCGGCACGCCCAGGATCCACAGGCCCAGGCCGATCAGGACCGCGTCGAGCAGGCCGACGGCCGCCTGGGACCGTACGAAGGACCCCAGGGTGGCCCAGCCGCGCGCGAACACGACCGGGACATCGGTGGCGAACCGGCCCGGGAGCTGCCGGGACAGCCACGGGAGGAACTTCGGCCCGTCCTTGAGGAAGAAGAACATCAGGAACAGCGCGAGGACGGCGGTGACCACTCCGCTCACCACGGTGCTGACGCCGGTGACGACCGTGCCGACCATGCTGCCGACGCCCTCCTGGGCGCGGGCGACCGCCGTGTCGAAGGCCTTGTTGATCTGGGCGTCACCGATGTTCAACGGTGGCCCGGCGGCCCACTCGCGCAGCTTCTGGATGCCCTCGACCACGCCGTCGGTCAGTTCGCCCGACTGGGACGCCACCGGTACGGCGATCAGCGCCACGACGCCCGCGGCGACCAGCAGGAACACCACGGTCACAAGCGAGGCGGCGAGCGCGGGCGGCCACCCGCGACGACGCAGAAAGCGGGCCGCGGGCCAGGTCAGCGTGGTCAGCAGCAGTCCGACGACGAGCGGCCACACCACCGACCACATCCGGCCCAGCAGCCACAGAGACACGGCCAGCATCACGAAGACCAGCAGCAATTCCGCGGACACTCGCGCGGACAGCCGCAGCGCGTGACGGGCTTTCGCCGAACTCAGGGTCGAATTCAAGGGGGCAGTCACGGGGGCACCCTATTGCCAGGCAGCTCCCGCGTGTTCAGGGGTACCGGTGTTCGAGCGCTACCGGCGTTCAAACCCTCGCTCGCTCCGCGAGGCCGGGGTTCAGCCCTCGGCCTTGGCCACGCCGATCGGGCAGGACACCCCCGTGCCGCCGATGCCGCAGTATCCGGCGGGGTTCTTGTCCAGGTACTGCTGGTGGTAGCCCTCCGCCGGGTAGAAGGTGCGGCCCTGCGCCGGGGCGATCTCCGTGGTGATCTCGCCGTGGCCGGAGGACGTGAGGACCTCCTGGTAGGCGTCGCGGGAGGACTGGGCGGTGGCCGCCTGCTCGGGGGTGTGGGTGTAGACCGCCGAGCGGTACTGCGTGCCCACGTCGTTGCCCTGGCGGAAGCCCTGCGTGGGGTCGTGGGACTCCCAGAACGTCTTCAGGAGGCGCTCGTACGAGATCAGCTTCGGGTCGAAGACCACGCGCACGACCTCCGTGTGGCCGGTCAGGCCCGAGCAGACCTCCTCGTACGTGGGGTTCTCGGTGTGGCCGCCCTGGTAGCCGGCCAGGGTCGTCCACACTCCCGCCGGAAGCTGCCAGAACTTGCGCTCGGCGCCCCAGAAGCAGCCCAGGCCGAAGTCGGCGACCTCCAGGCCCTCCGGATAGGGGCCGAGCAGGGGGTTGCCGAGGACGGTGTGGCGGTCGGGGACCGTGAACGCCGGGACGGGGCGGCCGGGCAGCGCCTGCTCGGGGGAGGGCAGCTGGGGCGTACGGCTGTGCAGGAACATGCGGTCTCCAATCGGGGCGACGCCGCGCCGGGGCGACGCTCCTTACAACGTGCGGCGGCCGGGGGGAATTCCGGCCGCAGCCCGTGCTCAGTGCGGCAGGCTCGCCGGGCTGCCGCCGTTCGCCTCGTAGCCCGCCACCGCCAGCGCCCGGTACACCGCGAACTCCGCCGCCGGGTCCTCGGACAGGGTCCAGGGCAGGGCGCCGACGTGGCCGTCGATGTGTATCAGCTGGCTCATGGCCTCCGCCCAGCGCTCGCCGCGGACCAGGAAGAAGACCAGCAGGTGCCGCGCGTGCGCCAGCATCGGGTCGTCGGGACGGGCCGAGTGCACCGCGTGCAGCGCGCCGTGCATCGCCTTCGTGACGACCTCGGTCTGCCAGAAGCCGCTGACCAGGGTCACCTCGGGGAGGTGCTCGAACACCGCGAAGAGGGGCATCGCCGCGAGCAGCGAGCCCTGGGGCGCGCGGGCCGCCGCGGCCTCGGCGAACGAGTAGGCCAGCTCACGCGAGCCGTGCCACTTCTCGCACCAGTAGTGCAGCGCGGCCAGATGCGCTCCCATGTGCGCCGGGTCGCGGTCCAGGATCTTCAGCCAGACCTGCTCGAAGTCCTTCTGCGAGTAGCCGAGCCCGCGGGCCACCGACAGCTCGACGATGTACGGGATCGGATCGCCGGGGGAGAGCAGCGCCGCGTCGCCGCACGCCGACCTGGCCTCCTCCATGATGATCCGGAACTCGTCCGTCCCCGGCGTCGCCGTCCGCCACGCCTGCTGCACCAGGAACTCGGCGTGCACCGCCGCGCCGCCCGCGTCCTTGGGCGCCTCGGCCCGCCACACCCGCAGCCACTGCCCGCCCGGCGCCTCGCCGACCCCGCCGGGCCGCTGCGCGAGCTCCAGCGAGGCGGCACCCGCGAAGGCCTGCACCCGCTGCCAGCGCCGCTCGCCCTCCGTCTCCGTGCCCGCGAGGAGCTGCTGCGCCGCGCGGTAGTCCTGCGAGCGCTGCACCACGTCCAGGACGTCCAGCAGGTCCTGGTCGGGGCCGGGCATGCGGATGTCGAGCTCCTCCTCGCGGACGAAGCCGTAGTTCGCCGGGTCCGCGGCGTCCGGGTGGTCGGGCGAGACCAGTCCGATCGCACCCCCGCGCCTGCGCCGCAGGAAGGGGAGCAGCACGAAGCCCAGCATGACCAGCGCGATCAGGACCCAGAGAATCTCCATGCGACAAGCGAACCAGACCGCGCCGACAATTGGCCAACCTGCTCCCCGAACCTGTGGAAAACCCGACGGAGCAGTCCCCGTGGCTCTGTGGAAAACCCGGCGCCGGGCCCGCGTCGCCTCGTACTCCGGCACTCTTCGCCTCGGCGCACTACCCTCGGTCCTCATGAGCGACAGGCACATCAGTCAGCACTTCGAGACGCTCGCGATCCACGCGGGCAACACGGCCGACCCCCTGACGGGCGCGGTCGTCCCGCCGATCTACCAGGTCTCGACCTACAAGCAGGACGGCGTCGGCGGTCTGCGCGGCGGCTACGAGTACAGCCGCAGCGCCAACCCCACCAGGACCGCGCTGGAGGAGAACCTCGCCGCCCTGGAGGGCGGCCGCCGCGGTCTCGCGTTCGCGTCCGGGCTGGCGGCCGAGGACTGCCTGCTGCGTACGCTGCTCAGCCCCGGCGACCACGTGGTCATCCCCAACGACGCCTACGGCGGCACGTTCCGGCTGTTCGCCAAGGTCGTCGCCCGCTGGGGCGTGGAGTGGTCGGTCGCCGACACCAGCGACCCGGCGGCCGTGCGGGCCGCCCTCACCCCGAAGACCAAGGTGGTGTGGGTGGAGACCCCCTCCAACCCGCTGCTCGGCATCACCGACATCGCCGCCGTCGCTCAGATCGCCCGGGACGCGGGCGCCCGCCTCGTCGTCGACAACACCTTCGCCACGCCCTACCTCCAGCAGCCGCTGGCGCTGGGCGCGGACGTCGTCGTGCACTCGCTGACCAAGTACATGGGCGGCCACTCGGACGTCGTCGGCGGCGCGCTGATCACCAGCGACGCCGACCTGGGTGAGGAACTGACCTTCCACCAGAACGCGATGGGCGCGGTCGCCGGGCCCTTCGACGCCTGGCTGGTGCTGCGCGGCACCAAGACGCTCTCGGTCCGCATGGACCGGCACAGCGAGAACGCCGTCAAGGTCGCCGATATGCTCACCCGGCACGCGCGCGTGACGAGCGTGCTGTACCCGGGCCTGCCGGAGCACCCCGGCCACGAGGTCGCCGCCAAGCAGATGAAGTCGTTCGGCGGCATGGTCTCGTTCCGTGTCGAGGGCGGCGAGGAGGCGGCCGTCGAGGTCTGCAACCGCGCCAAGGTGTTCACACTGGGCGAGTCCCTGGGCGGCGTCGAGTCGCTCATCGAGCACCCCGGCCGCATGACGCACGCCTCCGCGGCCGGCTCGGCCCTCGAGGTCCCGGCCGACCTGGTGCGTCTGTCCGTCGGCATCGAGAACGCCGACGACCTGCTGGAAGACCTTCAGCAGGCGCTCGGCTAAAACGGCCCTGGCCCTTCAGGGGTCACCAGCCGGTGAGGGGTGGAGTCGTGTGCGACGGCGGCTCCACCCAGGGGCGGGCCGTCAGCGCCCACACCGTGAACGCCACGGCCGCCGCGAGCAGCAGCAGCCACAGCAGCTGGCGGGCCAGCGTTCTGCGCCGCAGCATGCGGCGGCCCCGGCGCACCGCCTCCGTGTGGATCTCGGGCGGCACGGGCCGCGGCGCCTGCTCCATGAACCGCCGTACGGTGGCCTCGCGGTGGTTCCCGCTCATGACGGTCTCCGGTCGCCGGAAGGGCTCATGACGGAACCGCCTTCGCGGGCGTCACCGCCGGTGCCTGTTCCCGCGGCCGGTGCAGCAGAGTCGACGTCGCCCGGTGGCAGATGGCCCGTACGCGCTCTACGGACAGGCCGAGCAGGGCGGCCGTCTGCTCCTCGGCGACGCCTTCGTACAGCCTGAGGACCAGGATCAGGCGTTCCTGCGGGGTGAGCGGCGCCAGCGGGCCGGCCGGGTGCGGGCGGGCGCGGCCGAGGCCGCCGCAGTGGTGCCAGGTGCCGCGCGCGAAGCGGGTGGCGAGGTACTGGCGGGTGCGGTCGTACGGGTCCTCGCCGCGCAGCCGGTCCCAGCACGCGTACGTGTGCGCCAAGGACAGGGTCAGCAGACGCCGGGCGCGGGGATTGTCGTCCGGGGCCTCCGCGGTGAGCAGGGTGGCGGCGTGCAGCAGCCGCCCCGCCGCGCCCGCGACGAACGCCTCGAACTCCCGGTCCCGACGGGGCGCCCGGGACGCATGCCGTTGTCGCATCGCGCCTCCCGCCCGCCGGCGACCCTGAGGATGCGGGCCCGGCCGCGTACGGACGCGACGGCCGCGCACGACAGGACCCGGTCTCATATCAGGCCAGGTTCGGCCCCGAGGTCAAGAGCCGCGCACGGCCGGCGCTCAGGACGGCGACTGCGCCTCCGGCTCCGGTACCCCCGGCACCGCCATCCGGGCGGACAGCGCGCTGTTGAAGCGCGTCAGGAGCGAGCAGAACGCCTCGCGCTCGTCCGGCTCCCAGTCCTCGGTCAGTTCGGCCATCAACTGCCGCCTGGACGAGCGCACTTCCTCCAGCCGGGCCTGCCCGCGCGGTGACAGCTGGAGCACCACCGCGCGTCCGTCCTCGGGGTGTGAGGTGCGCTTGACCAGGCCGGTGTCGACCAGCGGAGCCACCTGCCGGGTGACCGTCGAGGAGTCGATCCCCATGCTCGCGGCGAGCGCCTTGACGCCCATCGGGCCTTCCTTGTCGAGACGGTTGAGCAGCAGGTACGCGGCGCGGTCCATGGAGTTGCGCACCTGTCCGACTCCGCCGAGCCGGGTCTGTTCGGCACGGCGGGCGAACAGTGCCACCTCGTGCTGCAGCGTGTCGAGAAGACCGGTGTCACCGACGGTCGTCATGTCCATCGACATTTCAGGTGTTGTGGGCATGGCCGGGGGCTCACTTCGTGGAGGGCTGGCTGATTGGGGGACAGGGTACGCGGCCGGGGGGCGGGTCGTACCGGCGCTTCGCAAAGCGGGTCTCGGAGGTTGGTCACAACCGTCGTTCCCGGCTGTGAACTGCGATGCTGGTGTCATGAGCTACAGCACGGCTGACTCCTTGCGACCCGTCACCCTCGACGATGTGCGCGGAGCACAGAAGATGCTCTCGGGTGTGGCGCGGGTGACCGCGATGGAAGGCAGCAGGCACCTGTCCCAGATGGTCGGCGCGCCGGTGCATCTCAAGTGCGAGAACCTCCAGCGGACCGGTTCGTTCAAGCTGCGCGGCGCGTACGTTCGGATCGCCGGTCTGCTGCCCGAGGAACGCGCCGCCGGTGTCGTCGCCGCGAGCGCCGGAAACCACGCGCAGGGCGTCGCCCTGGCGTCTTCCCTGCTCGGTGTGCGCTCCACGGTGTTCATGCCGAAGGGCGCCCCGCTGCCCAAGGTCAGCGCCACCCGGGACTACGGGGCCGAGGTGCGGCTGCACGGCCAGGTGGTCGACGAGACGCTGGCCGCCGCGCAGGAGTACGCGGCCGAGACGGGCGCGGTGTTCATCCACCCCTTCGACCACCCCGACATCATCGCGGGCCAGGGCACGGTGGGCCTGGAGATCCTCGAGCAGTGCCCCGAGGCGCGCACGATCGTCGTCGGTATCGGCGGGGGCGGTCTCGCCGCCGGGATCGCGGTGGCGGTGAAGGCCCTGCGGCCGGATCTCAGGATCGTGGGTGTCCAGGCGGAGGGCGCGGCGGCCTACCCGCCCTCTTTGGCGGCCAAGCGGCCCGTGACGGTCGAGAACCCGGCGACGATGGCCGACGGCATCAAGGTCGGGCGGCCAGGCGACGTGCCGTTCGGGATCGTCGGCGAGCTGGTCGACGAGGTGCGCACGGTCAGCGAGGACGAGCTGTCCGCCGCGCTGCTGCTGTGCCTGGAGCGGGCCAAGCTGGTCGTGGAGCCGGCCGGGGCGAGCCCGGTCGCGGCGCTGCTGAGCGAGCCCGGCGCGTTCGAGGGGCCGGTCGTCGCGGTGCTGTCGGGCGGCAACGTCGACCCGGTGCTGATGGAGCGGGTGCTGCGGCACGGCATGGCCGCGCAGGGCCGCCACCTGGCAGTCCGGCTGCGGCTGACGGACCGTCCCGGCGCTCTCGCCACACTTCTGGGCGTGTTGTCAGTGGTGGACGCTAACGTCCTCGATGTGAGCCATGTACGAACCAACCCACGGCTCGGGCTCACGGAGGCGGAGGTCGAGCTGCACCTGGAGACGAAGGGCCCGGCGCACTGCGCCGAGGTCGGCCAAGCGCTCCGCGAGGCGGGCTACACGGTCATGAACTGAGCCGGCGCCGGGGCCGTCCAAGATCCCTTTTTCTCACGGAAGGCGACACCGAAAAAACCTGTTGTGAGACGCGATACATCGCGTTATGGTGTGTTCGTGCGAAGCATCAGCTACCTGTCCGGTGATCCCCGAAGACGTGGAGACTCATATGCCAGGCGCCATCTATGCCGAAGGTCTCGTCAAGACCTTCGGTGACGTCAAGGCCTTGGACGGCGTCGACCTCGACGTGCCCGAGGGCACGGTCCTCGGCCTGCTCGGGCCGAACGGCGCGGGCAAGACGACCACCGTCCGCTGCCTGACCACCCTGCTGCGACCCGACAGCGGAAGGGCGGTCGTCGCGGGCATCGACGTGCTCAAGCAGCCCGACGCCGTCCGCCGCTCGATCGGCCTGTCCGGCCAGTTCGCGGCCGTCGACGAATACCTGACCGGCCGTGAGAACCTCCAGATGGTCGGCCAGCTCTACCAGATGAGGGCGAAGGCGGCGAAGGAGCGCGCGGGCGAGCTGCTGGAGCAGTTCCACCTCACGGACGCCGCCGACCGGCCCACCAAGACTTACTCCGGAGGTATGCGCCGCCGGCTCGACCTCGCGGCGGCCCTGGTCGTCTCGCCGCCCGTGATGTTCATGGACGAGCCGACGACCGGCCTCGACCCCCGCAACCGCCAGCAGTTGTGGGAGGTCATCAAGCAACTGGTCTCCGGTGGTACGACGCTGCTGCTGACCACCCAGTACCTGGAAGAGGCCGACCACCTGGCGCACGACATCGCGGTGGTCGACCAGGGCCGGGTCATCGCCCAGGGCACCTCCGACCAGCTCAAGGCCCGCACCGGCGGCGAGCGCGTCGAGGTCGTGGTGCACGAGCGCGAGCACATCCAGGCCGCCGCCGAGGTCCTCGCCGGCTTCGGCAAGGGCGAGACCACGGTCGAGGAGCACATGCGCAAGCTGACCGCGCCCGTCACCGGAGGCGCCAAGCTCCTCGCCGAGGTCATCCGCGAACTGGACACCCGCGGCATCGAGATCGACGACATCGGCCTGCGCCGGCCGACCCTCGACGACGTCTTCCTGTCCCTGACGGGGCACGTGGCCGAGGTCAAGGACGAGGCGAGCGACGAAGAGATCGACAAGGAGGCCGCCAAGTGAGCGCCGTCACCGACACCGTGCGGGTCGCGCCGGCCGCGAACCCGGTCAGCCAGTCGATCCGGGACTCGATGGTCGTTGCGAAACGCAATCTGATCAGAATGTCCCGTATTCCCGAGATGATCATCTATGGGCTGATTCAGCCCATCATGTTCGTGGTGCTGTTCACTTATGTCTTCGGCGGTTCCATGCAGATCGGCAGCAGTACCAGCGCCGTCGACTACAAGAACTTCCTGATGGCCGGCATCTTCGCGCAGACCGTCACGTTCGCCACGGCCAGCTCCGGCGCGGGCATCGCCGACGACATGCACAAGGGCCTCATCGACCGCTTCCGCTCCCTGCCCATGGCACGGGGTGCGGTGCTCACCGGGCGCACCCTCGCCGACTCGGTGCAGACGGCCCTGACCCTGGTGGTGCTCGCGGTGGTCGCCCTCCTGGTGGGCTGGCGCGTCGGGTCGGACGGCAGCACGAACGCCGGCAAGGTGCTCGGCGCCTTCGGCCTGCTTCTCCTGCTCGGTTACGCGTTCACCTGGATCGGCGCCCTGATCGGCATGTCCGTCAGAACCCCCGAGGCGGCCACGTCCAGCGGGCTCATCTGGCTCTTCCCGGTCACGTTCATCTCGAACGCGTTCGTGGACACCAGCCACATGACCCCATGGCTGCGCCACATCGCCGAGTGGAACCCCTTCAGCGCCACGGTCCAGGCCTGCCGGGTGCTGTTCGCCAACCCGGGCCAGTCGCCGTCGGACGCCTGGCCCATGCAGCACCCCGTCTGGGCCTCGCTGATCTACTCGGTCCTGATCCTGGTCGTCTTCCGGACGCTGGCGGTGCGCAAGTACCGCTCCGCGACGGCGTGACACGGCATGACAATGCCCCCGGCGCCGCAGCGACGCCGGGGGCAGGTCAAGGCTCGGCTGGTTCAGCCGTCGTACGGATCGGCCTTGATGATCTTCACCGAGGCCTTCTTGCCGTTCGGCAGCTCGTACTCGGCGTCCTCGCCGACCTTGTGGCCGATCACGCCGCTGCCCAGCGGGGACTGCGGCGAGTAGGTCTCGATGTCGGAGCTCGCGTACTCGCGTGAGGCGAGCAGGAACGTCAGCGTGTCGTCCTCGTCGCCGTCGAACGCGATCGTGACGACCATGCCGGGCGCCACCGCACCGTCCGCCGCGGGCGCCTCGCCGACCTTCGCGCTCTCGAGGAGCTGAGTGAGCTGGCGCACACGGAGTTCCTGCTTGCCCTGTTCCTCCTTGGCCGCGTGGTACCCGCCGTTCTCACGCAGGTCGCCCTCCTCGCGCGCGGCGGCGATCTTCGCGGAGATCTCCGCCCGCGCGGGACCAGTAAGGTGCGCAAGCTCAGCCTTGAGCTTGTTGTACGCCTCCTGGGTCAGCCAGGTGACGTTCTCGCTGGTCTGGGTCACAGGTGCTCCTCGTAGGTACTGGGAATACAAAGCATCGCCCTACCCAGAAGAATGTTCCTTCACGGATGGGCGAAACCACGAGCCTAACAATTCAGGAGCAGAAGGGGGAGGACATAAGCCACCAGATTCACGTCAACGCAGGTCAGGCACTACGTATTGCAGGTGACGTCCGTGCGGCCTCAGTCGGCCTGGCAGCCCTGCAGCTCGGCCGTCGTCCCGGGCGAGGTCGTGCGCAGCGTGAAGACCTTGTCGATGACGGTGGCGTCCCCGTCGAAGCGCACTTCGGCCCGGCCCACCACGGAACCGTCCTCGGCCTGTGAGCGCACGGTGCAGTAGCCGGTGGCACCGGCGTCCTTGCGGACCTCCAGATGCACCTTCACGGATTCCTTGCCGGGCTCGAAGGTGATCACTTCGGCGCTGATCTCGTTCTGGACGACGTAGTGGTAGCCGAACCAGCCGACCAGGCCCAGCAGCGCCACCGCGAGGACGGCCCCGATGATCTTGAGCTTGCGGTCGGCGCGCGCGTCCGAGGTACGGCCGTAACGGCCCTCGGGCAGTCGCGTGCTCGCCGTACTCATGATCGTCCTCCAGACAGGGCCGGGGCGAAGGGCCCGGAAGAGGCCCCGTGGCCCGGTCCCGGAATTATTCGCCCCCCGGTTCGGTCACTATAGAAGCCGCTGATTGCGCCGACGCACCGAGGGCGCCGACTTACTGAGGATTGAGTCTTGACTGACCAGTTGCGACTGATGGCCGTTCACGCGCACCCCGACGACGAGTCGAGCAAGGGCGCGGCGACCATGGCGAAGTACGTGTCCGAGGGGGTGGACGTGCTGGTCGTGACCTGCACGGGCGGGGAACGCGGCTCCATCCTCAATCCCAAGCTTCAGGGCGACAAGTACATCGAGGAGCACATCCACGAGGTACGCAAGAAGGAGATGGACGAGGCCCGGGAGATCCTCGGGGTCAAGCAGGAGTGGCTCGGCTTCGTCGACTCGGGGCTGCCCGAGGGCGACCCGCTGCCGCCGCTGCCGGAGGGCTGCTTCGCCCTGGAGGACGTCGACCACGCGGCCGGTGAGCTGGTGCGCAAGATCCGCGCCTTCCGCCCCCAGGTGATCACCACCTACGACGAGAACGGCGGCTATCCGCACCCCGACCACATCATGACCCACAAGATCTCGATGGTCGCGTTCGAGGGGGCGGCGGACACCGAGAAGTACCCGGAGGACGAGTACGGCCCGGCGTACCAGCCGCTGAAGATGTACTACAACCAGGGCTTCAACCGCCCCCGCACCGAGGCGCTGCACCAGGCGCTGCTGGACCGGGGCATGGAGTCGCCCTACGGGGACTGGCTCAAGCGCTGGGAAGAATTCGGCATGAAGCAGCGCACGCTCACCACGCACGTCCCGTGCGCCGACTTCTTCGAGATCCGCGACAAGGCGCTGATCGCGCACGCCACGCAGATCGACCCGGACGGGGGCTGGTTCCGGGTGCCGATGGACATCCAGAAGGAGGTCTGGCCGACGGAGGAGTACGAGCTGGCGAAGTCCCTCGCCGATACCTCCCTCCCCGAGGACGACCTCTTCGCGGGCGTCCGCGACAATGCCTGACATGAGCGCAAGCGCAAGCCTGGCAATGACGCACCTCGTCTCCTTCGCCAAGGAGGTCGACGAGGACAAGGTCACCCCCGGCGTCCTCGGCTTCATCGTCTTCGCGGCGATGGCCCTGGCGGTGTGGGCCCTGATGAAGTCCATGAGCCGGCACATGAACCGGGTCGACTTCACCCAGGTCCCGGACCCCGAGGCCGAGCAGGCGGAGGCGGAGCCCGCGGACGCGGAGGCCTCTGGCCAGGGCAAGAAGCAAGGCTGACGCCCCTTCCCGGGGGCGAGACCCGTCGGTGGCCGTCCGCCGCCGACGGGTGCCCCGTGTGCCCCGGGGGCTTCTGATGGATCTCCGCGGTGTCTCCTAAGCCTTCGACTCCACGGTCACCCCCATCACCTCCCGCGCATGCCGGCTGGGTGTCATCCCGAGCCCCCAGGCCTGCCACCCGGCCTCCAGGCTCACTCCCCGTTCCAGCATCAGCGCCCAGGCGTCGGCGTACTCGTCGAGCTTCTCGTCCCGCAGCGGATGGCCCGCGCGGGACAGCTGGGCCAGTTCCTCCTGGGCCACGGCCGTGCCGACCTCCGCGCCGCCCGGGGCCGCGTACGGCAGGAGGGTGCAGCGCAGGAAGCGGGCCCAGTCCTCGCCCCGGCGGTCGCCGTACGACGTGAAGAGGCCGGTCGCCTCCTCGCACAGGGCGAGCGCCTGCTGGGTGCGGGCGTTGCCCGCGTCCACGACCGCCAGTTCCAGGCAGGTCCACGCCTCGCCGTGGGCGAGGCCGATGCGCTGGAAGTCGGCGCGGGCGTCGACGAGGAGCTGGCGGGCGAAGCCCGAGTTCCTCAAGGAACCCGTCTGGGCCGCGCGCTGGTCGCGGGTCACCCGAGCCGAGTGGTGGCGGGCGCAGGCCAGGCCGTAGACGTCGCGCATACGGGAGAACATCGTGCGGGAGCGTTCGAGTTCGCGGACCGCCTGGTCCAGGTTGCCCGTCTCCTCCAGGGCCTGGCCCAGGTAGTAGAGGGTCCAGGCCTCGCCCCGCGCGTCCTCGTTGTCGCGGTGCCGGGCGGCCGCGCCGCGCAGTTCCTCCACGGCCGGGGACGCGTCGCCGGCGACCAGCAGGGCCCGGGCCAGCTGGGTCAGGGCCCAGGCCTCGCCGCGGGCGTCGCGGGTACGGCCGTACAGCTCGAGGGCCGCGCGCAGCTCCGACTCGGCGCGCGGGACGTCGCCCATGCGCAGACCCAGCTGGCCGAGCTGGAAGTGGGCCCACGCCTGGCCGTGCACGGACTCGCCGGCGCGGTGCAGGACCAGGGACTCTTCCAGCAGCTCCAAGGCCTCCGCCACCCGGGCGCGGTCCCGCTCCACCGCCGCCAGGGCGTGCATCGTCCACGCCCGGTCCGTCGCCAGCTCGGGGGAGGACTGCAGGGCCAGGGCCTCGCGGAGCTTCGCCGACGCCTCCGTCAGATTGCCCTGGTGGTGCAGGGTGATGCCGAGGGAGCACAGGGCACGGGCGGCACCCGCGTCGTGGTGGGCCTCCCGGTAGAGGTCGACGACCGAGGCGAGAGTGGTGCGGGCCTTGTCGAGTTCGCCGAGCTGCCGCGCCGCGATGCCGGTGCGCCACTGCACCGAGCGGACCAGCAGCCCCTCGTCCACCGCCTGCGCCAGCTCGCTGATCTCGCCCAGCCTGTAGAGGTCGCCGCGCAGCAGGCAGTAGTCGCACAGGGCGCCCAGGAGGTTCAGCACCGCCGCCTGGTCCACGCCCTCGGCGTGCCGCAGCGCCGCCGTGATGAAGCTCGACTCGTCGTCCAGCCAGCGCAGCGCCTCGTCGAGGGAGGTGAAGCCGTACGGGCTGAAGCGGTTCGTGCGGGTCGACATGTTGCCGTCGACCATGCGCAGCACCGAGTCGGCCAGCTCGGCGTAGTTCACGATCAGCCGCTCCTGCGCGGCCGTACGCTCGGCGGGCTCCTCCTCGTCGAGGAGCCGGGCCTGGGCGAAGGCGCGGACCAGGTCGTGCAGCCGGTAGCGGTCGCCCCGGACGTGGTCGATCAGGCCCGCGCGGGTCAGGGCCTGCAGATGGCGCTTCGCCTCCGCCTCGTCGGTGGCCAGCAGCGCGGCGGCCGCGGCGGCCCCGAGCGAGGCCCGGCCGGCCAGGGCCAGCCGGCGCAGCAGCCGCCGTACGGTGTCCGACTGGTCGGTGTAGCGCAGCCACAGGGCGCGCTCGACCGGCTCGACCGGGCCGTACGCGCCGAGGTCCGTGGCCAGCGCGCGCGGGGAGCGCGGGCCGAGGCACGACCCCACGATGCGCAGCGCGAGCGGCAGCCCGCCGCACAGCTCCCGGACCCGGTCGGCGGACTCCGCGTCGTACGGTCCGGAACGGTCCTGCGCCGCCGCGCCCAGCAGTTCCTCCGCACCCGCCGCGTCCAGCGGCTCCACCGCCAGCTGATGCACCCGAGCGGGCAGCTCGGCCGGCTCCAGCGGGCCCCGCGCGGTCACCAGCACCAGACTGTCGGACCGCTCCGGCACCAGGGCGCGGACCTGCTCGGCGTCCGAGGCGTCGTCCAGGACGATCGTGACCGGCAGACCGGTCAGATGCTGGTGGTACAGCTCGCTCAGCCGCTTGACCTGCTGGTCGGGGGAGGAGCGCTCACGGAACAGCAGTTGCTCACGGGGCGCCCCGAGCCGGTTGAGCAGGTGCAGCAGGGCGTCGCGGGTGGACAGCGGGGACCCGCCCGGGCCCTCGGCACGCAGATCGACTACGCAGGCGCCGCGGAAGTAGTCCCGCAGATCGTGCGTGGCCCGCACCGCGAGCGTCGTACGGCCACTGCCGGGCGCGCCGTGCAGGACGACCACCGTCGGCCGGGTCTCCGTGCTCGCGCGGGCCGCCTGCACCCACTGCCGGATCTGCGCCAGCTCCGGCCGCCGCCCCGCGAACGGCTCCGCCGGATCCGGAAGCTGCGCGAAGGACTGCTCCAGCACATTACGCCCGCGCGCCGCCGCGCTCTTGTCCGTGCCCCGCAGCCGCGGCCCCGTCTGCTTCGGCCCGGTGGAGGCGGCGAGCACCCGCTGCTGGTCAAGGAACGGCCGGATGCCCCGCACCTCCAGTGCCGTCAGCCACTGCAGCCGCAGCTGTTCAGGACCGCCCGGCTGGCTCACGGCCCCGGCGCGTCGGCTCGCGGCCGGCAGATGCGAGCCGACCACCTTCACGACCGTCGCCGCGGCGCCCACGACCCCGACGGTCACGCCCGCGCCCAGCGCGGTCCCGGTGTCCGTGCCGAGGGCCATGTCGGCGACGACGGCCGCGACCGCCGCGACCCCGGCCACCAGCAGCGGCGTCCCCGCGCCCTCACGGGCGTACCGCTGTCCGAAGGTGAGCTGTCCGGCCGCCGCCTCGTCCAGGGCACGCGTGTAGGCCTCGTACTCCTCGGCCGCGCTCCGCGCCATCCCGTCGAGCCCCCCGCGCGCCCGCGCGAGCAGCACTTTCCCGTCGCTGCGCCCGCCGGTCCGCCGCACCTCCTCCTCCACGGCCCGCGCCAACAGCCCCTCGGCCTCCGCCCGATGACTGTCCCGCATGTCACGTCCCCCTCCGGCGGCAACAACGTTCTCTTCTGTCGCCTCGGTCGTGTTCTCGATCGTTTCCTTGGTCAAGTGTGCTGCGGACGGCGCATCGTTGCGAGAGGGCGTGCCTCGCATGATTGTGTGAAGACACGGGGCCGGCGGCGCGCCGCGTGCCCGGCGGGCGTGCGGCGGGAGCGTCGCCCGGGCGGCGCCTGACGCGTGACCGGCGGGGTACTGCGGCAGGATGGACACCATGCCGAACCGACTGGCGCACGAGACGTCCCCCTATCTCCTTCAGCACGCCGACAACCCCGTCGACTGGTGGCCCTGGTCGGCGGAGGCCTTCGAGGAGGCCCGCAAGCGGAACGTGCCCGTGCTGCTCAGCGTCGGCTACAGCAGTTGTCACTGGTGTCACGTCATGGCTCACGAGTCCTTCGAGGACCAGCAGACCGCCGAGTACGTCAACGCGCACTACGTGAGCGTCAAGGTCGACCGCGAAGAGCGCCCCGACGTGGACGCCGTCTACATGGAGGCCGTGCAGGCGGCGACCGGGCAGGGCGGCTGGCCCATGACCGTCTTTCTCACTCCGGACGCCGAGCCCTTCTACTTCGGTACCTACTTCCCGCCCGCCCCCCGCCAGGGCATGCCCTCCTTCCGGCAGGTGCTCCAGGGCGTGCACCAGGCGTGGGACGAGCGGCGGGACGAGGTGACCGAGGTCGCCGGGAAGATCGTCCGGGATCTGGCGGCCCGGGAGATCTCCTACGGGGATGCGCAGACTCCCGGTGAGGAGGAGCTCGCGCAGGCGCTGCTCGGGCTCACCCGGGAGTACGACCCGCAGCGCGGCGGATTCGGCGGGGCGCCGAAGTTCCCGCCGTCCATGGTGCTGGAGTTCCTGCTGCGGCATCACGCGCGGACCGGCGCCGAAGGTGCCCTGCAGATGGCGTCCGACACCTGCGAGCGCATGGCCCGGGGCGGCATCTACGACCAGCTCGGCGGCGGCTTCGCCCGCTACTCCGTCGACCGTGAATGGGTCGTGCCGCACTTCGAGAAGATGCTGTACGACAACGCCCTGCTGTGCCGGGTGTACGCCCACCTCTGGCGTGCCACCGGCTCGGAGCTCGCGCGCCGGGTCGCGCTGGAGACCGCCGACTTCATGGTGCGCGAACTGCGGACGAACGAGGGCGGGTTCGCTTCCGCGCTCGACGCCGACAGCGACGACGGGACCGGCAAGCACGTCGAGGGCGTGTACTACGCGTGGACGCCCGAGCAGCTGCGTGAGGTCCTCGGCGAGCAGGACGCCGAGCTCGCCGCGCAGTACTTCGGTGTGACCGAGGAGGGCACCTTCGAAGAGGGTGCCTCCGTCCTCCAGCTGCCTCAGCAGCAGGAAGGGCTGGTCGACGCCGGGAAGATCGCCTCCGTCCGGGAGCGGCTGCTCGCGGCGAGGTCCGAGCGTCCCGCGCCCGGCCGGGACGACAAGGTCGTGGCCGCCTGGAACGGGCTGGCGATCGCCGCGCTGGCCGAGACCGGCGCCTACTTCGACCGGCCCGATCTCGTCGAGGCCGCCGTCGCCGCCGCCGACCTCCTCGTCCGACTGCACCTCGACGAGCAGGCCCGGCTCACCCGCACCAGCAAGGACGGCCACGCCGGCGCCAACGCGGGCGTACTGGAGGACTACGCCGACGTGGCGGAGGGCTTCCTCGCGCTCGCGTCCGTCACGGGTGAGGGCGTCTGGCTGGAGTTCGCCGGGTTCCTCCTCGACCACGTCCTGGTCCGCTTCACCGACCCGGAGTCGGGCTCCCTGTACGACACGGCCGCCGACGCCGAGCAGCTCATCCGCCGCCCGCAGGACCCGACCGACAACGCCGCCCCGTCCGGCTGGACCGCGGCTGCGAACGCCCTGCTCGGCTATGCCGCGCACACCGGATCGGAGCCCCATCGCACCGCCGCCGAGCGGGCGTTGGGTGTCGTCAAGGCGCTCGGGCCGCGGGTGCCCCGCTTCATCGGCTGGGGGCTCGCCGCGGCGGAGGCCGCGCTGGACGGGCCGCGCGAGGTCGCGGTCGTGGGGCCGTCCCTCGATCACGAGGGTACGAAGACCTTGCACCGCACGGCACTTCTGGGCACCGCGCCGGGCGCGGTCGTCGCCGTCGGCGCTCCGGAGAGTGACGAGTTCCCGCTGCTCGTGGACCGTCCGCTGGTCGGCGGTGAACCGGCCGCGTACGTCTGCCGTAACTTCACGTGTGACGCCCCGACGACCGAACCTGACCGCCTGCGTGCGGTCTTGAGTGGCTGAAGTCACATATCAACGGAAACGTGCTCTTTATCTGAACAGCCTCCAGGTTTCACAGTTCCCCCTTAACCTCTGCACAGTGCTGTGACGGATGGGGCCACACAGGCCCACCGTCACCACTGGGGGTTCTGGGATCTGGGGGGATCTGTTTGCTGACGTCTGTCTTCATCGCTGCCGTTTCACTGGCCCTGTTCTGGATGGCGGCCTTCACCCTGTGGTGGCAGATGCACGCCTGGCGTACGCCGGAAGTGCTCGCCTCCACGCGGTTCAGCAGTCCGGACGGGGACGAGCACGTGTCCTTCTCGCTGCTGCTGCCCGCCCGGCACGAACAGGCGGTGCTGGACCACACGATCCAGCGGCTGCTGGAGTCGAGCCACACCGACTTCGAGATCATCGTGATCGTCGGGCACGACGACCCGGAGACCACCGAGGTGGCCGAGAAGGCCGCGGCACGTGACCCACGAGTCCGCGTCGTCGTCGACACGCACGAGAAGAAGAACAAGCCGAAGGCCATGAACACGGCCCTGCCGCACTGCCGCGGCGACGTCGTCGGGGTCTTCGACGCGGAGGACCAGGTCCACCCCGAGCTCCTCGCGCACGTCGACCACGCCTTCCGCACCACCGGCGCGGACGTCGTCCAGGGCGGCGTGCAGCTGATCAACTTCCACTCCAGCTGGTACAGCCTGCGCAACTGCCTGGAGTACTTCTTCTGGTTCCGCTCGCGGCTCCACTTGCACGCGCAGAAAGGTTTCATTCCGCTCGGCGGCAACACCGTCTTCGTTCGCACGGACGTTCTCAGGGAGGCCGGCGGCTGGGATCCGAACTGCCTCGCCGAGGACTGCGACCTGGGCGTCAGGCTCTCCAGCGTCGGCAAGAAGGTCGTCGTCGCCTACGACTCCGACATGGTGACCCGGGAGGAGACCCCGGGCTCGCTGATGTCCCTGCTGAAGCAGCGCACCCGCTGGAACCAGGGGTTCCTTCAGGTGTACCGGAAGAAGGACTGGAAGCAACTGCCCACCCTCGGGCAGCGGCTGCTCGCCCGCTACACCCTGATGACGCCGTTCATGCAGGCCTTCACCGGCCTGATCATCCCGCTGAACGTGGCGATCGCGCTGTTCCTGGACGTGCCCGTCGGCATCGCCTTCATCACCTTCCTGCCGGCCGTCACCGCCCTGGTCACCTTCGTCTTCGAGGTCGTCGGACTGCACGACTTCGGCAGGCAGTACGGGCTGCGTGTCCGCTTCGGGCACTACCTGAAGCTGGTCCTGGGCGGCCCCTTCTACCAGGTCCTGCTCGCCGGGGCGGCCGTGCGCGCCGTGTGGCGTGAGCAGCGCGGCCGCAACGACTGGGAGCTGACGACCCATGTCGGCGCCCATCTCGACGAGACGGCAGTGAACCGGCAGGACACGCCGGTGGACCGGCAGGACGTTCCCGTGACCCGAGAGGACGTTCCCGCGTGACCTCCACCCTTCCCGCGGCGACCACCCCGAAGGTGCCCGCGCAGCGGCAGCCTGTGCCGGGCGCCGGTTCGACCCGTCGCACACCCGAGCCGCCGAGCCGGCTCCGCTCCTCCCGGCCCGACCTGATCCTGTGCGGTGTGCTCCTGGTCGCGATCCTCATCGTGCAGGGCTGGAACATCGCCGACTACCCGGCCCTCAGCGACGACGAGGGCACGTACCTCGCCCAGGCCTGGTCGGTCCAGCAGGGCAACGGCCTCGCCCACTACACCTACTGGTACGACCATCCGCCGCTCGGCTGGATCCAGATCGCCCTGCTGACCTGGATCCCCGCGCTGATCAGCCCCGAGTCGATGACGGTGGGCACCATGCGCGCCGCGATGCTGCTGATCAGCGGCATCAGCGCGGTCCTCGTCTTCGTGCTGGGCCGTCGCCTGGCGCTGCCCCGCTGGGCGGCCGGACTCGGCATGGTGTTCTTCGGGCTCTCCCCGCTGTCCGTGGTCCTCCAGCGGGAGATCTTCCTCGACAACATCGCGGTGATGTGGACGCTGCTGGCCTTCACCCTGGCCGCGTCCCCGAGCCGTCATCTCTGGCACCACTTCGGAGCGGGCATCGCGGCCGCCACGGCCGTCCTCACCAAAGAGACGATGCTCGTCGTCCTGCCCGCCCTGTTCCTCACCATGTGGCGGCACAGCCACAAGGACACCCGCAAGTTCGCCCTCACCGGAGCCGTCACGGCCTGCGTGCTGATCGGCTTCGCGTACCCCCTGTTCGCCCTGCTGAAGGGCGAGTTGCTGCCGGGCGCCGGGCACGTCTCCCTCTGGGACGGCGTCAAGTACCAGATGACCAGACCCGGTTCCGGCTTCATCCTCGACCAGGGATCCGGCTCCTGGGGCGTGCTCCAGTCGTGGCTGTACTACGACAAGATCCTGCCCCTGGGCGGGCTCGCGGGCGCCCTGCTGCTCCTCGTCACCTGGCGCTGGTCCGTCACCGCCCGGGCCCTGGCCGGACCGGCCCTGGCCGTCGCCGTCTTCGCCGCGCTGGCCCTGCGCCCGAACGGCTACCTGCCCGCGATGTACGTCATCCAGGCCCTGCCGTTCCTCGCGCTCGTCCTCGCGGGCGGAACCGCTTCCGTCGCCCACGCCGTGCTGAGCCGTCGGCGCTCCGAGGCGGAGAAACGGTACGTCAGCCTGGGCCGGTACGCGCTGGCCGCGGTCCTGGCCCTCGCCGCAGCCGCCTACGTCGTACCGCGCTGGTACGACGGGGCCCGCATCGCCGTCACCACCGACGCCAACGCCGGCTACCAGGCGGCCTCGAAGTGGCTGGCCACGGAGGTCGAGGACCCGGAGCGCACCCGGGTGCTGGTGGACGACGCCCTCTGGCTGGACCTGGCGCACCAGGGCTACCGGCCGGGGCTCGGCGTCATCTGGTTCTACAAGGCCGACCTCGACCCGGCGGTGACGAAGACGATGCCGCGCGGCTGGAAGGACCTGGACTACGTCGTCGCCTCGCCGACGGTACGGCGTGACGCGGCCGACCTGCCCAACGTCAAGGCCGCCATGGAGCACTCGGACCCGGTCGCCACCTTCGGCACCGGCGAGGACCGCATCGAGATCCGCCAGATCCAGACGTCCGCCGGAGGCGCGCGATGAGCCAGGAGTCCACCGTCCCCGGAGAGGTCGTCGAGACCGCCGAGATCCCCGAACCGGGCGCCGTCACCATCGTCGTACCGACGTTCAACGAGTCGGCGAACGTGCGGCAACTGCTGCAGCAGATCACCGAGGCCGTCCCGGCCCGGCTGCCCTGCGAGGTCGTCTTCGTGGACGACTCCACCGACGACACGCCCGAAGTCATCCAGAAGGCGGCGCAGGACTGCCCCTTCCCGGTGACGGTCCTGCACCGGGACGAGCCGGTGGGCGGGCTCGGCGGCGCGGTCGTCGAGGGCATGAAGGCGGCGACCTCGGACTGGATCGTCGTCATGGACGGCGACTGCCAGCACCCGCCGTCGCTCGTGCCCGACCTGGTCGCCACCGGCGAGCGGGCGAACGCCGGGCTCGTCGTCGCCTCCCGGTACATCAAGGGCGGCAGCCGGGCCGGTCTCGCGGGCAGCTACCGCGTGCTCGTCTCGCGCGGGGCGACCTGGCTGACCAAGGCGCTGTTCCCGCGCCGGCTGCGCGGCATCAGCGACCCGATGAGCGGCTTCTTCGCGATCCGCCGCAGCGCCGTCACGGCGGAGGTCCTCCAGCCGCTCGGCTACAAGATCCTCCTCGAACTCGCCGTCCGCAGCCGCCCCCGCACGGTCACCGAGGTGCCCTTCGTCTTCCAGGACCGGTTCGCAGGCGAGTCCAAGTCGACGGCCCAGGAGGGCTTCCGTTTCCTGCGCCATCTGGCCGGGCTGCGCACCGCCACGCCGGCCGCGCGCATGGTCGGCTTCGGCCTGATCGGTCTCACCGGCTTCCTGCCGAACCTGGTCGGCCTGTGGGGGCTGACCGCGTTCGGCATGCACTACGTACCGGCGGAGATCCTCGCCAACCAGCTGGGCGTCGCCTGGAACTTCCTGCTCATCGAGCATCTGCTGTTCCGCGAGCGGCGCCGGCACCGCCGCTGGTGGGACCGGGCCGGGCGGTTCGCGCTGCTCGCCAACGCCGATCTGGTGCTGCGCATCCCGTTGATCGCCCTGTTCGTGCACCAGTTCCACCTGGGCGTGCTGTCCGCCACCGCGCTCGCGCTGGTGACGACGTTCGTCCTGCGCTTCGCGGGGACCGAAGCGCTGGTCTACCTGCCGCGCCGGGCCGGTGACAAGCCCGTGCGCGACGGCCGCACCGCAAGGAGAGCCGTGTGAACAAGTACCGGAGAAGAACCGCACTCGCCGGCGTGGGCGCGCTCACGGCCGGCCTCCTGCTGACCGCACCCCAGGCCGCCTCCGCAGCCAACCTCATCAAGAACCCCGGCTTCGAGACCGCCGGCACCGGCGACATGCCCTACTGCTGGGAGAAGTCCGGCTGGGGCGACAACGACTTCACCTTCACCACCACGAACGACGCGCACTCCGGCGGCAAGGCCATGAAGGTCGAGCTGACCCGCCGTGCCGACGGCGATCGCAAGGCCCTGATCACCGAGTCCGCCGAGTGCGCACCGGTGGTGACGCCGGGCAAGCAGTACGACCTGGGCCTCTGGTACAAGACGACCACCCCGGACGCGTCCCTCACCCTCTTCCGGCACGACGCGACGGCCGGCTGGCAGTACTGGACCGACCTCAAGACGCTGGACCTGGCCGGGGACTGGACCGAGGCCACGGTCCGCACCCCCCAGGTCCCGGCCGGCACGGACCGCATCTCCTGGGGCGTCTCCGTCTACGGCACCGGCTCCGCCACCACCGACGACTACACGATGGACCAGGTTCCCGACCCGGTCCTGCCGCCGGAGTGCACCGGCACCGCCGAGCAGTGCGCCGACGGCAAGTGGGACGTGCTGCCCACGCGGAACCCGGTCCGCTCCATGCACTCCGTCGTCCTGCGGGGCGGCAAGGTGCTGCTCATCGCGGGCTCCGGCAACGACGAGTCGATGTTCGAGGCCGGCACCTTCACCTCTGCGGTCTACGACCCGGCGGACGGCTCCTACAAGGTCGTCCCCACGCCGAAGGACATGTTCTGCGCCGGGCACGTGCAGCTCCAGGACGGGCGCGTACTGGTGATGAGCGGCAACAAGGGCTACCCGTCGGCGGACGGCCGCGTCGGCTACCAGGGCTACAAGGACTCGTACATCTTCGACCCGGAGACCGAGACCTACTCCAGGACCAACGACATGAACGACGGCCACTGGTACCCGTCGGCCACGATCCTCGGCAACGGTGACGTCATCTCCTTCGGCGGACTGCGCGAGGACTCCACCGGCTCGGTCACCGCCGAACTGTTCTCCCAGGCCGAGCAGAAGTGGCAGCCGACCTGGAAGGTCAACCAGACCTGGTCCTACTGGGGCCTGTACCCGTCGATGATCCTCATGCAGGACGGCCGCCTCTTCTACTCGGGCAGCCATGTCTTCGGCAACAACATCCCGGGCACGGGCTCGGCGCTCTACGACTACGACGCCAACACGATCACCCAGGTGCCGGGCCTCCAGAAGAAGGACGAGCGCGACCAGTCGGCCAGCGTGCTGCTGCCCCCGGCGCAGGACCAGAAGGTCCTCACCCTCGGCGGCGGCAACATCGACTCCAACCCGGAGGCGAACCGCCTGACCGACATCATCGACCTCAAGCAGCCCAACCCGTCCTACGTGGCCGGGCCGCCGATCCCGCAGGGCACGGTCGACCTCGGCAACGGGCCCGTCCCGCAGACCGGGGACCAGGGCAAGATGTACGTCTCCGCCGTGCTCCTTCCCGACGGCAAGGTGCTGGAGACGGGCGGGGCGCTGCACAACCGCGCCAACCCGGTCTACGAGACGTCGGTCTTCGACCCCGAGTCGGAGACCTTCGACCCGGTGGCCGTGGACCCCGAGGCGCGCGGCTACCACTCGTCGGCGTTCCTGCTGCCGGACGGCCGGGTGATGACCACCGGCGACAACCCGGGCAACGGCTCCTGGAACCACGACGTGTCGGTCTACAGCCCGCCCTACCTGTTCAAGGGCCCGCGACCGGCGATCACCTCGGTGATCGACACCGAGTGGAACTACGGCGACACCCAGCGGATCACCGTCGACCGGCCCATCGCCAAGGCCGAGCTGATCCGCCCGGCCGCCGTCACGCACTCCTCCGACCCGAACCAGCGGTTCGTGGACCTGCCGCTGTCCGTGGACGGCGACAACGTCGACCTGAACGTCACGAGCAACCCCAACCTGGCCCCGCCCGGCTGGTACATGCTCTTCGCGGTCGACGCCAACGGGGTGCCGTCGGTGGCGAAGTGGGTGCACCTCCAGGGCCCGCAGGCGCTCAAGGCGACGGACGCGTCAGCGCATGTCCACGACTTCGCGGACGCGCCCGAGGACAAGGTGGTCAAGCCCGGCAAGAAACGGGTGTCGCAGAAGGTCAGCCCGACGATCTCCGGCTGCGACCGGCACTACGGGTCGGCCAATGTCTGCGTCCCGACCGGCTTCCCGGCGGAGGTGAAGAAGTCGGCGGCCGCTCGGTGCGAGTGGCTGAAGGCGAACGACTACGGCCGCCTGAAGGTCAACGGGAAGGACGACCCGCTGGGCCTGGACCGGAACAGGGACGGCATCGCCTGCGGCAAGAAGGATCTGACCAGGCGCTAGACGCGCCCCATCAGGGGCGCGGGGAACTGCGCGACCAGCCACGGCGGGCCCGCAGTTCCCCACGGCGCCCAGCCATCAACGGTGCTCCGAGCAAAGCGCGACCGCACGCTCCACAATGGCCTCCAACTGCTCGTGATGCGCACCCCTCCAATACGCCCTGCCGCACGCGGTGCACTGCGCGAACACGTCGTACGTCGCGTGCGTGCCGTGCTTGAGCTGATCCGCGACCTCCTCCTTGGTCGCCTTGCGGAGAACCCCGTTGCAGGCGGTGCAGCGCGTCCAGGGAAGCAGCTCGGGACGGAACCGGTCCAGGACGTCCCGGAGCTGCTCCTCGGGACTCGTGCTGTACACGAACGCCCCCGCCCACAGCTCACGCCTGCGCAGCAGCCCCCGGTCCCGGCTCAGCATGACCCGCTGTTCCGCCGCCGAACGAGCGGCCAGCGCCGGGTCGCCGATGTCGGTCGACTCATAGGCCGTGTCCACGCCGAGCAGCCGCAGCCGGCGGGCCAGCGTGCCGAGGTGCACGTCGAGGAGGAAGCGCAGGGGAGCGCCCGGGACCTTCTGGGGGCGTGCCACGGTCCGTACGGTCACGGACTCGCCGGCCGCCGGGACGTGTGACACGGGCACTTCACGGCCGTCCACGACCAGGGCGCCCACCTCGGTCAGCGGCACGCCCAGCGACTCGATGACGTGGCCGAGGCTGGAGACGCCGTCGGTGGCGGCCCGTACGGTGCCTGCCCGCCGGGCCTGGGAGACGAACAGGTGCAGCTCGGGGGCGAACTCGACGTCGATCTCGGGACCGTTCACCCGGTCAGGATGCCACGGAGGCGGGCCGCCGCCTCAGGGTTTTCCGGTCGGCAGGCCGTGTTCCAGGACGTCCAGGGCGCGGTCGACGAGGTCCCGGATGTCGTCCCGGTGGCCGGTCTCGGCCCAGTAGTGGGCGGCCTCCATCAGCCCGCCCATCACGGACATGGCGAAGACCCGTAGTTCCAGGCTGTCGGGGTCGAGCCCGGAGCGCTCGGCGAGGGCCTCGCGGAGCAGCAGGCCGGTGGCCGCCGTGCTCTCGTTCATGCGGGCCCGGACCGTGGGCACCTCGACCCCGAGCCGCGTCCGCAGCCGGGTGACCTCGGGTCCCTCGGCGAGGCTCAGGTCGAGTGCCTTGCGCATCACGTGCCGCAGGGTGTCGGCCCAGGACTCGCCCTGTGGCCGGGCTCGCAGCTCTTCCAGCATCACCGGGTCCCACTCGTCGGTGATGACGATGTCCTCCTTGGTCGGGAAGTAGCGGAAGACGGTCGACGGCGACACCTCGGCCCGGTCGGCGATCTGCTCGATCGTCGTGGCGTCGTAGCCCTGCTCCTCGATCAGCGCGTAGGTCGCGGCGCGGATCGCCCGGCGGGTCTTGACCTTCTTCCGCTCCCGGAGTCCCAGCGGGGGCTGGTCGGCGGGAGTGGTGCGTGGGGCCGGCATCTGGATGCCTCCGGGGATAGAAAATGGCAGTAGCAGTTATTTGACAGTAGCCCTCAAAAATAACCCACTGTCAATTTTTCCTCCGGGTGCAACGAAAAAACGGCCACGGCTGGAGAGCCGTGGCCGAAAGGGGCGTGCGGTCCTACCCGTGCTGGTACGCCACCAGCGAGATACCCACGTAGTGCGCGATGAAGGCCGCCAGGGTGAAGGAGTGGAACACCTCGTGGAAGCCGAACCAGCGCGGCGACGGGTTGGGCTTCTTGATCCCGTAGACCACGCCGCCCGCGCTGTAGAGCAGGCCGCCGACGATGACCAGGACGAGGACGGCGATACCGCCGGTCCGCATGAAGTCGGGCAGATAGAAGACGGCCGCCCAGCCCATCGCGATGTAGCACGGCGTGTAGAGCCAGCGGGGGGCGCCGACCCAGAAGACGCGGAAGACGATCCCGGCCGCTGCCGCGGCCCAGACGCCCCACAGCAGCCACTGGCCCTTCGCGCCCGGCAGGAGCAGCATGGTCAGCGGCGTGTACGTACCCGCGATGATCAGGAAGATGTTGGCGTGATCCAGACGGCGCAGAATGCCGTCCATGCGCGGACTCCAGTCGCCCCGGTGGTACAGCGCGCTCACGCCGAACAGCAGGCAGGCCGTCAGCACGTAGATCCCGCAGGCGATGCGTCCTCTGGACGAGTCGGCGAGGGCGGTCAGCACCAGGCCCGCGACGAGAACGGCCGGAAACATGCCGAGGTGCAGCCAGCCGCGCAGCTTGGGCTTCACCGGGTGCGGCAAGGAGAGCGCCACCGGGCCACGGCCGTCGGCCGGCGTATCCGAGGGCGCGTCGGGGACGAACGCAGTCATGGCCGAATGGTAGCTACGGAACCGTAAGTGACCCATCAGTCCGGTCGATTGGCCGATGAAGAGTGGCCATCCTCTCACCCTCGCCGAATGATGGTTACGCAAACGGATGGTCAGATGAACCCAACGTGAACGCAAAGACGGTGCGAGAAACCGTGGCGATCCTCACGTTGCTCACCTGTGCGCTCCTCTGGACAGATGGGCGCGGACGTCGGATGATCAAATGAGTGCGGTCGGCACCGGATGAGCGCCAAGTTTCACCATGAAGCATCCGGGTCGCAGCCCCCACGGGGCCTCCACATCAACAAAAATCCCTCATTTAGGAGCAATCGTGGCGCGCGACATCGCGGCTCCCACCGTCCCCACCACTCATCAGGGGCTGATCTCGTGGGTGAACGAGATCGCCGAGCTGACCCAGCCGGACAACGTGGTCTGGTGTGACGGATCCGAGGCCGAGTACGAGCGCCTGTGCGAGGAGCTCGTCCAGAAGGGCACCTTCCGGAAACTCGACCCGATCAAGCGCCCCCACTCCTACTACGCGGCCTCCGACCCCACCGACGTCGCCCGAGTGGAGGACCGGACGTTCATCTGCTCCGAGAAGGAGGAGGACGCCGGCCCGACCAACCACTGGAAGGCCCCCGCCGAGATGCGGGAGATCTTCCAGGGCTCCGGGGGCCAGGGCGGCCTGTTCCGCGGCTCGATGCGCGGCCGGACGATGTACGTCGTGCCCTTCTGCATGGGCCCGCTGGGCTCGCCGCTGTCCGCGCTCGGCGTCGAGATCACCGACTCGGCGTACGTCGCCGTCGCCATGCGCACGATGACGCGCATGGGCCAGGCGGTCCTGGACGAGCTCGGCTCCGACGGCTTCTTCGTCAAGGCCGTGCACACCCTGGGCGCCCCGCTGGAGCCCGGCCAGGAGGACGTCCCCTGGCCCTGCAACCAGACCAAGTACATCTCGCACTTCCCCGAGGACCGCGAGATCTGGTCCTTCGGCTCCGGCTACGGCGGCAACGCCCTGCTCGGCAAGAAGTGCTACGCCCTGCGCATCGCCTCCGTGATGGCGCGTGACGAGGGCTGGCTTGCCGAGCACATGCTGGTCCTCAAGCTCACCCCGCCGCGCGGCGAGGCCAAGTACGTCGCCGCGGCCTTCCCGAGCGCCTGCGGCAAGACCAACCTCGCCATGCTGGAGCCGACCGTCCCCGGCTGGACGGTCGAGACCATCGGCGACGACATCGCCTGGATGCGCTTCGGCGAGGACGGCCGGCTGTACGCCATCAACCCCGAGGCCGGCTTCTTCGGTGTCGCCCCCGGCACCGGCGAGCACACCAACGCCAACGCCATGAAGACGCTGTGGGGCAACTCCGTCTTCACCAACGTCGCCCTCACCGACGACAACGACATCTGGTGGGAGGGCATGACGGAGGAGACTCCGGCCCACCTGACGGACTGGAAGGGCAACGACTGGACCCCGGAGTCCGGCGTCCCGGCCGCCCACCCCAACGCCCGCTTCACCGTCCCGGCCTCACAGTGCCCGATCATCGCGCCGGAGTGGGAGGACCCCAAGGGCGTGCCGATCTCGGCGATCCTCTTCGGCGGCCGCCGCGCCACCGCCGTACCGCTGGTGACGGAGTCCTTCGACTGGAACCACGGCGTCTTCCTCGGCGCCAACGTGGCCTCCGAGAAGACCGCCGCCGCCGAGGGCAAGGTCGGCGAGCTGCGCCGCGACCCGTTCGCGATGCTGCCGTTCTGCGGCTACAACATGGGCGACTACATGGCCCACTGGATCGATGTGGCCAAGGACAAGGACCAGTCCAAACTGCCGAAGATCTACTACGTCAACTGGTTCCGCAAGGACGACCAGGGCAAGTTCGTGTGGCCCGGCTTCGGCGAGAACGCCCGCGTCCTGAAGTGGATCGTGGAGCGCCTGGACGGCACGGCCGAGGGCGTCGAGTCGCCGATCGGCATCCTGCCGGCGAAGGGCGCCCTCGACACGGACGGCCTCGAGCTGTCCGACGCCGATCTGGACTTCCTGCTCACCGTCGACAAGGAGGTCTGGCGCGAGGAGGCCGCCCTGGTCCCCGAGCACCTCAACACCTTCGGCGACCACACGCCGAAGGAACTGTGGGACCAGTACCGCGCGCTGGTGCAGCGCCTGGGCTGACACCCGCACCCAAGACTCCGCGGCCGGTCTACCGAGAGCGCCCTGACCAGCAACATCGTCACGGCCGGCCGCGGTGACAGCACCATTTTCAGGCAGGGGTTCGCACAACGGCGTGCGGGCCCCTGCCTTCGTCGTTCCCGTCGCGCCCCCTTGCTCACGGAATCTTCACGCCTGTTTCATGCTCTACAGGCGCCTCGCCGGTCCCGGTGGGGCTCCCAAACAGCCTGTGGGGGGCACAGTTGAATACTGCACACCGTTCCAGACGGCTCGCGGCCACGCTGTCCGCCGCGTTACTCGCGGGGACCGGCCTGACCGTCGCCGCCGCACCCGCGGCGCACGCGGCGGCCTCCGACGCGGTGGCCTCCGACGCGGTGGCCAAGCTGCCGATCTCGTCGTACTCGGCGCTGGCCGTCGACAACGTCCACCAGCGCGTCTTCGTGGCGGACAGCAACGTCGGCTACTACCTCAACTCCGGCACCATCGCCGTCTACACCTTCGAGGGTGAGCGCCTCACGACGCTCACCACCAGCCAGGCCCATGTCTCCGGCCTCGCGGTCAGCGCCGACGGCAACACGCTGTACGCGGGTCTGCGCGAGCGCATCGAGGCCATCGACACCACCACCTACCAGCGCACCACCGTCGCCTCCGTCAGCACCGACACCTGCGGCCGGGAGATCGCCCAGTCCGCCGGCCAGCTCTACTTCACGACGCCGAACACGACCTCGACCTCCCAGTGCGCCACCGCCGAGACCCATCTCGACCAGATCGTGAACGGCGTACACGCCCGCACCGGCTGGAACGACAACGGCGATCTGCAGCTGGAGGCCGGCCCCGGGGACCGCATGCTCATGGGCCAGCCGCTCAACGCGAAGGCGGCCGACCCCTTCCTCGCCGTGTACGACACCAGCGACGGCGCCCTCGTCCGGGGCGCCGCACGGCGCTTCGCCGACGGCCAGGGCAACGGTGCCCTGAACCTCAAGGACCTGGCGTTCTCCGCCGACGGCGGCCAGGTCGCCCTGGCCGACGCCACGGCGGGCACCCGGCTGCTGAACACCGGCGACCTGTCGGACGCGGCGACCGGCTACCGGGCCCTGCCCGACGGGGCCACCGCCAGCGCGGTCGCCTTCAGCGGTGACGGCAAGTACATCGCCCGCGGAGCCTCCGCCACCGGTGCCGTACCCGACCTGCTGGTGCAGCCCGCCGACCCGGGCGACTCCACCACCCCGCTGGAGTTCGTCTTCGAGGGCAGCCTCGACGGCGACCGGGTCGTGCCGCGCGGCATGGAGTGGTCGGCGGACGGATCCCGGCTGTTCGCGGTCACCACCAACGCGGCCGGCGGCCAGTACTGGCTGCACATCATCAAGCCGCCCGCCGTCCAGTACGACGCCCGCTTCACCGGAGGCCTCACCCACAGCCCCGGCCAGGCCGTGGCGGGGGAGCCGCTGGCCGTGCGCGGCCGGCTGGAGCACGACGGGCCGGCGCCCGCCGAGCCGCTGAAGGTCAAGGCGACCCGCACCGACGCGAGCGGCACCCACGATCTGGGCACCGCCACCGTCAAGGCGGACGGCACCTTCACCGTCCTCGACGAGCCCGACCGTCTCGGCGAGGCCACGTACACCGTGTCCTACCTCGGCGATCTGACCCACCGTCCGGCTACGGACATCACCCACACCGTGACGGTCGGCAAGGCCCCCACCGCGATCGCCCTGACCGCCCCCGACGAGGCGAACCTGTCCGACGGCATCGAGATCACCGGCACGTTCACCGCCCAGGGCAAGGCACTGGCGGACCGTGCGGTGCTCAAGGTCGTCCGCGAGGACCGCCTCGGCACCGGCACCCTGTCCTCGGTCACCGTCGCCGCGGACGGCACGTTCACCATCAACGACATCCCCCGCATCCACCGCGACGTGACCTACACGGTCACCTGGCCGGGCGACGCCCTGCACGAGGGCTCGACAGCGTCAGCGGAGGTCTACGTCAGACGCTGACTCTTGCGATGCCGTTGGGGGGGCGCTCCCAAGGGGCGCGGGGCTGTATCGATGTGCGGCTCCGCCGCGTGGGCGCGACTGGCCACACTCAACCCGCACCCGCCCACGGGCGATACCCCAACGGCGATAATCGGCTCAAGCCAACGCAGTGCTGTGGCTCCCGGCCCGCGCGTCGCTGCGGGTGCGCGCGGACCGGGGCCGTCGAAGGGAGCCCGTGAACCGGGCTCAGTGGGACGCGAGTGTGTGCGGATCCAGAGCCTGCGTGTGGGCGTCCATGCACTCGGCGGCAAGGATGGCGGCAGCCGTATCGGCACGGGACGCGGCGACGACCAGCGCACGCCCCGCCAGGGCATGCGCCCTCCGGTGGAGCGCCACGGTGCTCCGCTCACGCCGGCCCCTGGACGCGCGGGTCGGCGTACGTCCACCCCTCAGCCGGGCGACCTGCTCCGTGAGCCGCTCCGCCGAGGCGTCCAGGCCGGCCGACGGTGCTGCCGCGCGGAGTTCGTCCGTGACGGCGAGCAGTGCGGCGAGATGGCCCGCGAGCTGGATGTCCAGCTCTTCCTCACGCGATCGGTGGGGGAAATCGGCGGTGGTGCCGGCCATCGTGGTGTGGACCGACTTGGCGCGGATCGGTTCGTACATGGGACGGCCTCCTGAGTGCTTCAGGAAGCCATCCTAGCTTAGATTTCGTCTAAAGTTGAGTTGTTCACAAATTCGGACCGACTGCACACACAGTGTGAGCGGGGTCTTTGGTCAGGGCTGGCTGTAGCCGTCCAGGAAGTGCCCGATCCGGCTCACCGCGTTCCGCAGGTCGCCGACCGACGGCAGGGTCACCACACGGAAGTGGTCCGGCTCCGGCCAGTTGAAGCCGGTGCCCTGGACGACCATGATCTTCTCGCGCCGGAGCAGGTCCAGGACCATGCGCCGGTCGTCCTTGATCTTGAAGACCTTGGGGTCGAGACGCGGGAAGAGGTACAGGGCCCCCTTCGGCTTCACGCAGCTCACGCCGGGGATCTGGGTCAGCAGCTCGTACGCCACGTCCCGCTGCTCGCGCAGCCGGCCGCCCGGCAGCACCAGGTCGTTGATCGTCTGGCGTCCGCTGAGCGCCGCGACCACGCCGTGCTGTCCCGGCATGTTCGCGCACAGTCGCATGTTCGCGAGGATCGTCAGGCCCTCGATGTAGGAGTCGGCGTGGGCGCGCGGCCCGGAGATCGACATCCAGCCGACCCGGTAGCCGGCGACCCGGTACGCCTTCGACATGCCGTTGAAGGTGAGGGTGAGCAGGTCGGGGGCGACGGTGGCGGTCGGGGTGTGCGTGGCCTCGTCGTAGAGGATCTTGTCGTAGATCTCGTCCGAGCAGACCAGCAGATTGTGGCGGCGGGCGATGTCGGTGAGCCCCTTGATCATCGCCTCGTCGTAGACGGCCCCGGTCGGATTGTTGGGGTTGATGATGACGATCGCCTTGGTGCGGTCGGTGACCTTGCGCTCGACGTCGGCCAGGTCCGGCATCCAGTCGGCCTGCTCGTCGCACCGGTAGTGGACGGCGGTGCCGCCGGACAGGGAGACGGCGGCGGTCCACAGGGGGTAGTCGGGCGCCGGCACGAGGACCTCGTCGCCGTCGTCGAGCAGCCCCTGCATCGCCATCACGATCAGCTCGGAGACGCCGTTGCCGATGAAGACGTGCTCGACGTCCGTCTCGATGCCGAGGGTCTGGTTGTGCATGACGACCGCGCGCCGCGCGGCCAGCAGTCCCTTGGCGTCTCCGTATCCGTGTGCCGTGGACACGTTCCGGAGGACGTCCTCCAGGATCTCGGGCGGACACTCGAAGCCGAACGCGGCCGGGTTGCCGGTGTTGAGCTTGAGGATGCGGTGACCGGCGGCTTCCAGCCGCATCGCCTCCTCGAGCACCGGGCCCCGGATCTCGTAACAGACGTTGGCGAGCTTGGTCGACTGGATCACCTGCATGTCAGGGAGCTTACGGCCCGGTAATGCCCCGCGGATCGTGTTTTCCGCCACGTGAGACGCGCCGGTTTGGACGGGTATCGCCGCACGCTGTCCCACCAGCGCTTTCGATGCCTACAATGCGCCGCCATGTCCAGGCCATCCGAATACGCCGACGGAGCGACGGGCGGCGAGCCCCATGGGCCGCCGAACGTGTATCTGCCGCAGACCCGACCCCGGCGTAGGACGCGTACGCCGATCCGGCGGCGGCGCACGGCTGGCAGGACGCGTACGAGCCCGAGGACGCGCGGGGCGCCGCCGGCGGCACGGGTGACACACGTGAGCTGCCGTCGGGGCCTGCGCACGGCCGGTCCGGTGCGGGCCGCCACTCCCGGCGCCGGCCGGGGGCGTGGCGTGCCCGCCGCGTGGCGGTCGCCTCCGGAGCCGTGGGCGCCGTGTCGGTGGCCGCGCTGATCGCCAATCTCTCCCTCTCGGACGCGCCCTCAGGCGGGGCGCGAGATGGCAGCCACTCCCGCCGCCCCGCTCGTCGGCGGCCCGGCGGATGGTGACGAGCCGTCCGGCGCCGCGTCCGCGAGCCCGTCCACCGCGGCGAGCCGCACCCCGTCCGAGTCCGGGACGGGCGCCGCCAGTTCCTCGGCCGGCAGCCCGACGGCCTTCGCTCCCACCGCCGCCACGTCGGCTCCGGGCCGAGCCGAGGGAAAACCCGGACGCGGTCCCGGCGGCACGAAGGGCCCCAAGTAATCCGTCCCCCAAAGCCGTTGAGTAGGGTCAGGCCCGACGGGCCGGTCCCGGGGAGAGAACAACTCCTTGCCCGTCCGCCTCGCGACGATCACAATGCGCATGACAACAATGCGGGCGGCCGGAAGATTTCCGGCCGCCTCCGTCGCAAGAGGGGACCCCCCATGAGAAAACCTCTCGCCGCCGCGTTCTTCGCCCTGGCGATAGCCGGGGCCGGCGCGGCTCCCGCGACCGCTGCCGAGGCCGCCCCCCAGGGCTTCGGCAAGGTCGCGGACGCGGGCTCGGTCACGTCCGCCGCCTCAGGCGTGATCACGTCCGTGGAGCAGACGCTGTCCGGGCTCCGCGGCTCGTCGTCCAAGGCCGTCAGCTTCGCCGGCACCGTCGCGCTCAGCAACTGCTCCGGTTCCGTCGTCCGCATGCCGGACTCCGAGGACAACGACCCGGCGCTGGTGATGACCAACGGCCACTGCCTGGACGGCGGCATGCCCGCGCCCGGCGAGGTCCGCGTCGACCAGACCTCCAGCCGTACCTTCGGTCTGCTCAACGCCTCCGGCTCGCGCGTGGCCACCCTGCGCGCCGCCAAGCTCGCGTACGGCACGATGACCGACACGGACGTCGCGTTCTACCAGCTCACCACCACGTACGCGCAGATCAAGAGCTCGTACGGCATCAACGCACTGACGCTGAACGACACGCACCCGGTCGCCGGCACCGCCATCAGCATCCCCTCGGGCTACTGGAAGCGGATCTACAGCTGCGACATCGACGGGTTCGCCCACAACCTGAAGGAAGGCGACTGGACCTTCAAGGACTCGGTCCGCTACACCTCCGCCTGCAACACCATCGGCGGCACCTCCGGCTCGCCCGTCGTCGACGAGGCCACCGGCAAGGTCGTCGCGATCAACAACACCGGCAACGTGGACGGCGAGCGCTGCACGGTGAACAACCCCTGTGAGGTCGACGCCAGCGGCGACGTGACCGTCCGCAAGGGCATCAACTACGCCCAGCAGACCTACCAGATCCCGGCCTGCTTCGGCGTCGACAACAAGCTCGACCTGAGCGCGAGCGGCTGCACCCTGCCCAAGCCGTAGGGCGGAGCCTGAGGACGGGCGGTCACGTGGGAGGAGTCCTGCGGACCGCCCGGCCCGCCAGGACGTCCGTACGCCGGCCGTCCTCGATCACGAAGCGGCCGTCGACCAGGACGTACGGGATACCCGTCGGGAGCGTGCGGGGTTCGGCGAACGAGGACCCCGCCGCTACCGTCGCCGGATCGAAGAGGGCCAGGTCCGCGACGTACCCCTCGCGCACCAGGCCCCGGTCCGGCAGTCGCAGCCGGGCCGCCGGACGTGCGGTGAGGTGCGCGACGCACTCCTCCAGCGACAGCACCCCCAACTCCCGCACGTAGTGCCCGAGGTAGTGCGGGAACGTGCCGTAGGCGCGCGGGTGCGGCTTGGCGCCCTGGAGGATGCCGTCCGAGCCGCCGGTGTGCACACGGTGGCGCATGATCGCCCGGACGTTCTCCTCGTGGCCGACGTGCTGGAGGATCGTCGGGGCCAGCCGGTCGGCCAGCAGCAGCCCGCGCGCGGTCACCCAGGGAGCCTCGCCCCGCCGGTCCGCCGACGCCTGGACCGTGTGGCCGACGAAATCGGCCAGGGCCGGATCGCCCACCCCCGAGATCTCGATGGTGTCCCACTCGATGGGCACGCCGTGGCAGCCGTCCGAGCCGGTGACCTCCAGGTCGTGGCGGATCCGCTCGGCCGTCTCCTCGTCCGCCAGCCGCTCGAGGGCCGCCTCGGGGCCGCCCTCGTTCGCCCAGCTCGGCAGCATGGCCGCCAGCGTCGTACAGCCGGGCGTGTAGGGGTAGGTGTCGAGGCTGATGTCGGCCCCGGCCGCCAGCGCCTCGTCCAGGAGGGACAGCAGCTCCGGCGCCCGGCCCTTGTTCACGCCGAAGTTCATGGTGGCGTGGGCGAGATGCAGGGAGCAGTCCGCCTCCCGGGTCAGGGCGACCATCTCCCGGTACGCCTCCAGGGCGCCCGCGCCGTAGGAGCGGTGGTGCGGGCAGTAGTAGCCGCCGTACGACGCCACCACCCGGCACAGTTCGGTCAGTTCGGCGTCCTGCGCGTACATGCCGGGCGTGTACGTCAGCCCGGACGACATGCCGACGGCGCCCTGCTCCATGCCCTCGGCGACCAACTGCCGCATCCGGTCCAGCTCTTCGGGGGTCGCCTCGCGGTCCTCCCAGCCGACGGCGAGCGCGCGGACCGTGCCCTGGGGGATCAGATAGGCCGCGTTGACCGCGATCCCACGGTCCAGCCGGTCCAGGTACTCGCCGACGGAACGCCAGTCGAAGTCGATGTCGTCACCGGAGCCGTTCCACCCCGCGATCGCCCGGCGCACCTCGCCGAGTGTGCGGTCGTCGACCGGCGCGTACGACAGTCCGTCCTGGCCGATGACCTCCAGGGTGACGCCCTGCGCGGCCTTGGCGATGTGGTCGGGGTCGCGCAGCAGGGCCAGGTCGCTGTGGGCGTGCATGTCGACGAAGCCGGGGGAGAGGACCAGCCCCTCCGCGTCCAGCTCCCGGCGTGCCTTCGGCCGCTGGCAGCCGGCCGCCGCCGCCTCCTTGACGATCGACACGATCCGGCCGCCGTCGACCACGACATCGGCCCGGTACGAGGGTTCGCCGGAGCCGTCCACGACGTCGGCGTCCCGGATGACGAGCTCTTCCATCGCGCGGGCCTCCTAGAAGAACGTACGGACGTAGTCGACGACCGTGCCGTCCGCCGCCACGACCGGGATCAGCTGCCACTTGTCGAACGACGTGCACGGATGGGACAGACCGAGACCGACCCAGTCCCCGACCTCCAGATCCGCCTCCGGCGTGGTGCTCAGCCAGGCGTGCTGGTCGGACAGGCCGGTCACCGACACCCCGGTGGCCGGGCGCTCGGCGCCGTCCCGGCGGACCACCTGGGCGAAGGGCAGATCGAGGTCGTAGGCGGCGTCCCGCTTGCCCGCGTTGACGAAGGCCTGCTCGGCCGAGGGCCGCGACACCACCTGCGTCCACAGGCGGAACGCCGGCTCCAGGGCGCCCTCCTCGGGGACCCGGTTGAACGGGGTCAGCTTGCGGTAGTGGCCGTCGTCGTGCGAGACGTAGGCGCCCGAGCGCAGCAACTTCAGCACGGGACGGGAGAGTTCGGGGATCTCCGCGAAGACCTCGGCGACCGCGTCGAACCAGGCGCTGCCGCCCGCGCTGACGACGATCTCGTCCACGTCCTCGAAGCGCCCGGCCTTGTCGAAGCCGGCGGCGAGCGCGACCAGCCGCCGCAGCCACGCCGTCACCCGCTCCGGGTCGGCCTTCGGCACCTCGCCCTCGTAGCCCGCGACACCGACGAGCCGCAGGGTCCGGGTGCCCGCGACCGCGTCCGCGACCGCCGCGCACTCCGCCTCCGTACGGACCCCGGTCCGGGCGCCCTCCCCGGCGGCGAACTCGACGACGACCTCCACGGGGCGCCCTGCCCCGCTCAGCGCGGCGTCCATCAGTTCCACCCCGCGCACGGAGTCGACGTAGCAGACGAAGCGGAAGTCCGGGTCGGCGTCGAGTTGGGCAGAGACCCAGCGCAGGGCCGCCGGGTCGACCAGCTCGTTCGCGAGGAACACCCGCCGGGTCCCGAACGCGCGCGCCACCCGCACCTGGTGGGGGACCGCCAGCGTGATGCCCCACGCCCCGTGCTCGACCTGCCGCTGGAACAGCTGCGGGGCCATGGAGGTCTTGCCGTGCGGCGCGAAGGCCAGACCGTGCCGGGCCGCGTACGTCTCCATGAGCTTCAGGTTGTGCTCCAGACGCTCGGCGGACAGCGCGAGCACGGGCGTGGCGAAGCCGCCGGTGAAGAGGTCGCGGCGCTGGGCGGCCAGCTCACCCACGGTCAGGCCGTCGGCGTCCGGCGGGAGGCCCTTGAAGCGGTGGTCGACGCGCTCGGCGGCGAGCCGGGCGAGGGACTCGGCGGCGGTGTCGGCTGTCATGGAGCCTCCTGATCAGCGGTGTTGCATTCTCTGCAATCTTCATTGCGTATGTCGCGTAACGCTGTCTAACATCTCGGCCACCCCCGGTCAATGAAACGGCCACCGACCGACCCGACGAGGAGCTACGAGCATCGTGACCCCCACCGGACCCTGCAACGCCCCCGACGTCGTGGACGTCGTCGCGCTCGGCGAGTCCATGGTCACGTTCCTGCCCTCCCGGCCGGGGCGGCTCGCCGACGTGCCCTCCTTCGACCGGGGCATCGGCGGGGCGGAGTCGAACGTGGCGTGCGTGCTGGCCGCCGCCGGGCATTCCGCGCGGTGGGTGAGCCGGGTGGGGGACGACCCGTTCGGTGATCACCTGGTCGAGGCGATCGGCGGGTACGGGGTCGACGTGGCACACGTCCGGCGCGACCCAGACCGCCCCACCGGCATCTACTTCCGCACCGCCGGGGACCGGGCCACCGACGCGCACGAGGTGGCGTACTACCGGGCGGGTTCCGCGGCGTCCGCGATGAGCGTGACGGACCCCGATCCGGCGGCGGTGCGCGCGGGGCGCGTGCTGCACCTGTCCGGGATCACGCCCGCGCTCTCCGCGAGCTGCCTGGACCTGATGCGCGAGCTGACCGCCCGCCGGCCAGGCCGCCCCCTGGTCTCCTTCGACGTCAACCACCGGCCCGGGCTGTGGGGCGACACCGACGCCCCGAAGGTGCTGCGGGACCTCGCACGGGGCGCCGACCTCGTCTTCGTGGGGCAGGACGAGGCCTGGGGACTGCACAGCGCCGAGGCCGTCCGCGCCGCCCTCCCCGAACCCGACGTGCTCGTCGTCAAACAGGGCGCCGCCGGGGCGACCGTCTTCGAGAAGCAGGACGTCACCTTCGTGCCCGCCCCGCGGGTCGACGTCGTCGCCGAGGTCGGCGCCGGCGACGCCTTCGCCGCCGGGTTCCTCTCCGCCACCCTGCGCGCCCTGCCCGTCCGGGACCGGCTGCGGCACGGGCATCTGATGGCCGCCGCCGCGCTCACCGTCCCCGGCGACCACGCCACACCCCCTTCCCGGGAGCACGCCGACCGGCTCGCCGCCCTGGACGACGCGGCATGGGGGAGACTGCGACTCGGCCCGGGCTGGACCGAGGAGGCACAGCGGGCCGACGAGGAGGTACGTACGCCATGAGCCAGACCGTCGACCGCGCACTGAGCATCCTGCCGCTGCTCGCCGAGGGCCCCGCCGACCTGGGGCAGGTCGCCGACCGCCTCGGCGTGCACAAGTCCACCGCCCTGCGGCTCCTGCGCACCCTGCACGAGCACGGCCTCGTCTACCGCCAGTCCGACCAGCGCTACCGCCTCGGCGCCCGCCTCTTCGCGCTCGCCCAGGAGGCGATGGAGAACCTCGACGTCCGCGAGATCGCCCATCCCCACCTGGTCCGCCTCAACGAGAGCTGTGGCCACACCGTGCACCTGGCCGTGTACGAGGAGAACGAGGTCCTCTACATCGACAAGGTCGAGAGCCGCTACCCCGTGCGGATGTACTCCCGGATCGGCAAGCCCGTCGCCATCACCGTCGCCGCGGTCGCGAAGCTGCTGCTGGCCGACCTGCCCGAGCACGAGCGGCGGGCCGTGGCGGAGAAGCTCGACTACCCCACGTACACGTCCCGTTCGACACCCAACGCCGGCGCGTTCCTGCGCGAGCTGGACAAGGTGCGCGAACAGGGCTGGGCCACCGACCTCGGCGGCCACGAGGAGTCCATCAACTGTGTCGCGGCGCCCATCCGCGGCGCCGACGGCCGGGTCGTCGCCGCGATGTCGGTCTCCGCGCCGAACGTCGTCGTCACCGCCGAGGAACTCCTCACCCTCCTGCCGCTGGTGCGCCGTACGGCGGACGCCATCAGCGGCGAGTACTCCGGCAGGACACCAGTGAAGGGCACCGTATGACGGACAAGACCGCACTCACCCCGAAGACCCACACCACCCCGCCGGCGAAGTTCTCGCACGGTGTGAGGAAGGGCAACATCCTCCAGGTCGCCGGCCAGGTCGGCTTCCTGCCCGCCGAGGAGGGCAAGGCGCCCACGCCCGCCGGGCCGACCCTGCGCGAGCAGACCCTGCAAACTCTGGCCAACGTCAAGGCCATCCTCGAGGAGGGCGGCTCCGGCTGGGACGACGTGATGATGATCCGCGTCTACCTCACCGACGTCGACCACTTCGCCGAGATGAACGCGATCTACAACGCGTACTTCGAGGAGCAGGGCCTGACCCAGCCGCCCGCCGCGCGCACCACGGTCTACGTCGGCCTGCCCGCGGGTCTCCTGATCGAGATCGACGCGCTGGCCGTGCTCGGCTGACCCTCCACACCACCTCGCTCTTTCAGGCGCGGCGCCACCGGTGCGCCGCGCCGCGCTCCCCCCTACCCCGAAACTGCATGCATTTAAGTAGAGGACCCCCAAATGTCCCATCCGCTCGCCGCGTCCGCGCCCGCCGAGACCCCACCCCACACCGGAGGCCTGCTCCTCCTCGTCGACGGCACCGCCGGACTCCTGCTCACCGCCGCGCTCGGCATAGCGCTCCTCCTCTTCCTCATCATCAAGATGAGACTCCAGCCGTTCGTCGCCCTGCTCGCGGTCTCCATAGCCGTCGGCCTCGCGGCCGGTCTGTCGGTCACGGAACTCTTCGGCACGGTCCAGAAGTCGGACGCCGTCTCCACGATCGAGTCCGGCATGGGCGGCATCCTCGGCCATGTCGCGATCATCATCGGCCTGGGAACCATGCTCGGCGCGATCCTCGAAGTCAGCGGCGGCGCCGAAGTGCTGGCGAGTCGTCTCCTCGGCCTGTTCGGCGAGCAGCGCGCCCCGCTCGCCATGGGCCTGACCGGCCTGATCTTCGGTATCCCGGTCTTCTTCGACGTCGGCATCTTCGTCCTGGCACCGATCGTCTACGCCGCCGCCAAGCGCTCGGGCAAGTCGATCCTGCTCTACTGTCTGCCCCTGCTCGCGGGCCTCTCCGTCACCCACGCCTTCCTGCCCCCGCACCCCGGCCCGGTGGCCGCCGCCGGTCTGCTGCACGTCGACCTCGGCTGGGTCATCCTCATGGGCATCGTCTGCGGTCTGCCCGCCGTGCTGGCCGCGTGGGCGTACTCGGCGTGGATCGGCCGCCGCATCTTCGTCGCCGTTCCGCAGGACATGGTCGAGGCGGCGGAGGAGGCCAAGCAGGCGGTCCTCGACGAGCAGCGGGCGACCGGCACGGAGCCGCGCGAGCAGCCGGTCTCCCTCGGCACGGTCCTCGGCATCATCGGCACCCCGCTGGTCCTCATCCTGGCCGCCACCTTCTCCTCGATCGCCCTCGACCACTCCACGCTCCGCTCGGTGATCGAGTTCTTCGGCCACCCCTTCGTGGCGCTCACGCTCGCCCTGTTCCTCGCGTACTACCTGCTCGGCATCCGGCGCGGCTGGTCCCGCAAGTCCCTGGAGACGGTGTCCACGGCGTCCCTCAAGCCGGTCGGCAACATCCTGCTGGTCGTCGGCGCGGGCGGCATCTTCGGCGCCGTCCTCAAGGCCAGCGGCGTCGCCCAGGCGCTCTCCGACACGTTCAACGACGTGGGCCTGCCGGTGCTGATCCTCGCCTACCTGATCTCCGTGGTCCTGCGCGTCGCCCAGGGCTCAGCGACGGTGGCCATCGTCGCGACGGCGGGCATCGTGGCCCCGCTCCTCTCCGAGGGCGACCACTCCCAGGCGTTCGTCGCCCTGGTCATCATGGCCATCTCGGCCGGCTCCATCTTCGCCTCGCACGTCAACGACGGCGGCTTCTGGATGGTCGCCAAGTACTTCGGCATCAGCGAGCGGGACACGCTCAAGACGTGGACGGTGCTGGAGAGTGTGCTGTCGGTGGCGGGGTTCGCTGTGGCGGCCGTATTGAGCCTGTTCGTGTAGGCGTCTGATAACGATGCTGGGGCTGGTTGTGTGCGGCACAGGTTTGTCGACCATACTGCTCCGCTGTGGAGCAGCGCATAGGTTCGAGCAGCCAGCCCCTGGAAGGCGCCGGATTCGACCCGGCCTTCATCCCCGGGCTCACGTCACCCGCGTCCGGACGGACGAAGGACGAGGAGCCGGAGAAGGAGCCCGAGGTCGCGGAAGCCGAAGACGCCGAGGAGACCGAGGAAGCCGAGGGGGCCGAAGAGGCCGCCCCGGAGCCGGAGGAGGATGCCGCCGAGGAGGACCCCGCACCGGAAGGCGGTCCCGTCTTCGAGGCGTCCGACCGCCGCGCGAAACTGGTCGCCGACCACAGAGGCGTACGCCTCTCCCTGGACGACCAGGAATGCGAGTTCCGCTGGGACGAGATCGGCGCGGTCGAGACGGAGACCGCCCGCTTCGGCAAGCGCTACACCGTCACCGTCCACACCCCTGACCGGCGCTGGTACCCGATCGAGATCGAAGCACCGGCCAGGAGCCGTTTCACGGAGTGGGACAGCCAGTTGGACGCGGTTCTGGACGCCTACTTCGAGGAAGACGCCGAGTAAGGGGCGCGGGGAACCGCGCACCTCAGCTGCAGTACTGGCTTTCCTTGCCGATCGACCGGTACATGCAGTCCGCGTTCTCCAGCAGTTGCAGCACCGCATCGCGGTTACGCGAAGTCTCCCGCTCGATGACCTCGTCGGGCGGGTAGAACCCGCCTCCACCGGACCTCGGATACATCTCGAACGTGTACCCGAAGATCTTGTGTGTGCCCCAGAGGTAGTCGTCGATCGACCCGTCCGTGATGTACAGGTCGCTGGACTGCTCCGCCGTGTAGCCGTTGCTCGCGGCCATCTTCTGGCCGACCGCCTTGAACGCCGCGTGGTCGTCCGCGGTCATCCCGGTCGTGGTGTCCGAGTACGTGTAGCCGAACGGCCACAGCACCAGCTCGCTGTACGTGTGGAAGTCGACACCGGCCTTGATCTGCTGCTTCCCGCCGACGACCCGGCTGCGCACGAAGTCGGCGACGACCTTCACCTCGGGCGCCGACTCCGCCGCCGTGCCCCGGTAGGTGTCGGAGGACGCCGAGCCGGAGGAGCCGCCGCAGCAGCCCCAGCGGTAGTTCCAGTTGCGGTTCAGGTCCGTGCCGACGTACGACGAACCCGAGTTGGGCTGGCGGTTCTTGCGCCACGAGCGGTACGACCCGGTGGCGATGTCGTATTCGCCGCCGTCCGGGTTGATGTCCGGGACGATCCAGATCTCGCGGTTGTTCACCACGCTGGTGACGCGTGAGTCGGAACCGTAGTCGGAGGTCAGCTCGCGCAGCAGGTAGAGCGCCATCTCGACGGTCAGGTGCTCGCGGGCGTGCTGGTGGTGCGTGAACAGCACCTCCGGCTCGGCTTCGTCGCTGCCGACGTTGTCGCTGATCTTGAGGGCGACGATGTCCCGGCCCTGGTGCGACTTGCCGATCACGCGCCGGCTCGCGATCGACGGGTTGGCCGAGACGATCGAGTTGATCTCGGCCGTCATCTCCGCGTAGTTGTGGTAGCGCGAGTCGGCGGACGGGAAGTCGAAGACCCGGACGTCGTCCTCGCCGGCGGACCGGTCGGGAACCGCGCCGAGTGCGGTGACCTCGTAGCCCAGTGCGCGCAGCTTCTTGATCTGGTCCGCGCGGCCGGAGACGACGACACCGTGCCCGTGGGCCTCGTCCACGGTCACGCCCGTGCGCTGAAGTGCCGTGCGGTCCTTGGCCGTCGCGTGCAGATGGACCTCGTACTGCCTGACGTCGTCGGCCGAAGGGGCCGCCTTGGGCGCGCTGTCGGCGGTGGCGTCCGGCGCCGTCGCGGACAGGGGCGCCGCGAGGGCGAGGGCGAGAAGGGCGGCGAGGGCGGCGGTGCGTCTGCCGGTGCCGGCCCCGGAGCCTCGTATGCGAAGTCGCATGAAATCTCCTTGTGGGAGGTGGGGTTGTTCCGTGCGACGTGCGACGTGCGACGTGCGTAGTGCGGGTGGCGCACATCGTTCTGCCAATGGCATGAGCAGGTCAAGACTGAAAGCGGTCGCGCAGTGTACGCGTGCGGCGTGGCCGTCGAGGTGTCCTGGGCGAAGTACACCCACTGGTGTGACTCGCGCGTGCATATATGTACGCCAGGGGAGAGAGTGAGGATCCGCGCAAGGGGAGCCGGACTGTCCGGATCCTCGGACCACACCCCCAGAGGACTGGCTGATCATGGGCGGATCAGCGCCACGACGGGACCACCAGCTACCGGCCGAGACGACCAGCTTCGTCGACCGGCGTGGCGAACTGACCGAGGGCCGCGAACTGCTGGCCCGCGCACGGCTGGTGACGCTGACCGGGCCGGGCGGCGTCGGCAAGACCCGGCTCGCCGCGCGCATCGCGGCCCGCGTGCGGCGCGCGTTCCCCGACGGCGTGCGCTTCGTGCACCTCTCCGGGCTGCACGATCCGGCGCTCGTCCCGCTCGCAGCCGCCGACGCGCTGGGGCTGCACGACCACTCTGCCCAGCCGCCGCTGGACGCCCTCGTCGAGCAGGTACGGGACCGGCGGCTGCTTCTCGTCGTCGACAACTGCGAGCATCTGGCGGGCGCGTGCGCCCAGTTGGCCGCGGCCCTGCTGCGCGGCACCGAGGGTGTCCGGATCCTCGCCACCAGCCGGCACCGGCTCGGCCTCACCGAGGAGCACCTGCTGGAGGTACGGCCGCTGCCGGTGCCCGACCCGGACGGTGACCTGTCCGCCGCCGAGGGGTATCCGGCCCTCACCCTCTTCGCCGACCGTGCCGCCGCGGTCGTCCCCGGCTTCCGGCTCACGCCGGGCAACCTCGCGTCCGTGGCCCGCCTCTGCCGCCGCCTGGACGGCCTGCCCCTGGCCATCGAACTCGCCGCCGTCCGTATGCGCGTCCTCGACGTCGACCAGCTCCTGGACCGCCTCGACGACCGCTACCGCTTCCTCACCACCGGCAGCCCCGCGGCCCTGCCCCGCCACCAGACCCTGCGGGCGGCGGTCGCCTGGAGCCACGACCTGTGCACCGGACCCGAGCAGGTGGTGTGGGCCCGGCTGTCGGTCCTGGCGGCCACTTTCGACCTGGAGACGGCGGAGGCGGTGTGCGCGGACGACACGGGGGAGGGGGACGCCGGCTGGGGAACGGGCCGGGCACCGGCCGGGGTTCTCCTGCCGGAGGGCGCGACGGGCTTCGCCGACGATGCCGGGAGCCGGGGAGCGGCGGCCGGAGAGCGCCTTCACCCCGCGCATGCCCTCACGGGGCCCAAACCGCCCCCGCACGACGACGGCCCTGGCAACCCGACGCCGCCCACCCTCGGCCCGGCCGACGGAATCGCCCCGAGGCCCGTACTACGCCCCTACCCCCTGGCTGCTCCCCGCTCCGGTGACGGCCCTGACAGCGGGATGCCGCCCTCACCCGTGCCGGGCCCTGTGGGTGTGTCGCTGTCTGGGGGCGTGCCGGGCCCTGTGGGTGTGTCGCTGTCTGGGGGCGTGCCGGGCCCTGTGGGTGTGCTGCCGTCTCCGGGCGTGCCCGGCCTTGGCGGCGCGACACTGCCGTCACTCGCACTCGGCCCTGGCGGTGCGACGCCGCCCTCGCCCGTGCCCGGCTCTGGCGGTGTGCCACTGCCCCCGGTCGTGCTGTGTCCGGGCGGTTCGATGCCGTCCCTGGCTGTGTCCGGCTCCGGTGGTGTCGCCGCGCCCCTGGCCGTGCCCAGCCCCGGTGGTGTCGCTGCGTCCCCGGCTGTGTCTGGCCCCGGTGGCGTCGCTGCGTCCCCGGCTGTGTCTGGCCCCGGTGGTGTCGCTGCGTCCCCGGCCGTGTCCGGCCCTGGCCGTGTGCCGCTGCCTCCGCCCTTCCCCGGCTCTGGCGGTGTGCCACTGCCCCCGGTCGTGTTGTGTCCGGGCGGTTCGATGCCGTCCCTGGCTGTGTCCGGCTCCGGTGGTGTCGCCGTGCCCCGGGCTGTGCGCAGCCCCGGTGGTGTGGCCGAGTCCCCGGCTGTGTCCGGCCCTGGCCGTGTGCCGCTGCCTCCGCCCGTGTTGGGCCCCGGTGGTCTGACGTTGCCCTGGCCCGTGCCATGTCCGGGCGGTGTGACGCCGTCCCTGGCCGTGCCCAGCCCCGGTGGTGTTGCTGCGTCCCTGGCTGTGCCCAGCCCCGGTGGTGTTGCTGCGTCCCTGGCTGTGCCCGGCTCCGGTGGTGTTGCCGCGTCCCCGGTCGTGTCCGGCTCCGGTGGTGTTGCCGCGTCCCCGGTCGTGTCCGGCTCCGGTGGTGTTGCCGCGTCCCCGGTCGTGTCCGGCTCCGGCGGTGTTGCCGCGTCCCCGGCCGTGTCCGGCCCTGGCCGTGTGCCGCTGCCTCCGCCCGTGTTGGGCCCCGGTGGTCTGACGTTGTCCTCGCCCGTGCCATGTCCGGGCGGTGTGACGCCGTCCCTGCCCGTGCCCAGCCCCGGTGGTGTCGCCGCGTGCCCGGCCGTGTCCGGCCCCGGTGGTGTCGCCGCGCACCCGGTCGGGGAGGCCGTGCACGCCGTTGGCGACTGGCATGCCGGGCCCGGCCCGGTCGGACTCCGTGCCGACGACGTCCTCGACGCCGTCGCCGGGCTCGTGGACAAGTCCGTGTTGTGCCGGGAGCCGGGGCCCGGCGGGGTGCGGTACCGGATGCTCGACACGCTGCGGCAGTACGGGCTCGAGCGGTTGCGACGGACGGCCGGGGAGGAGAAGGCCGCGCGGAGGCGACAGCGGGACCGGATGCTGCGGCGGGTCGAGGACTGTGAGCGCGGCTGGTTCGGGCCCGGGCAGCCGGAGACCGTCGCCCGGCTGCGTGCCGACCGGGACAACCTGCGCGCCGCCCTCGACTTCAGCCTGTTGACCCCGGGCGAGGAACGCGCCGGACTCAGACTCGCCGGCACCCTCTGGTTCTACTGGCACGCCTGCGGAGCCCCCCGCGAGGGCCTGTACTGGCTCGAACGGGCCCTGGCCGCCAGCCCCGAACCGACCCGGGAACGGGCCCGCGGCCTCTGGGTCGCCGGGCTGCTGGCCGCCACCACCCAGGACTTCCCCCGGGGCCACCGCCAGGCCACGGAGGCCCTCGCCCTCGCCCGTGCCCTGGGCGACCCCGCCGAGGCCGCCCACGCCGAGTACGTCATCGGCGTCATCCGGCTGTTCGGCGACGACCTGCCCGGCGCGCTGACGCACTTCGAAACCACCGTCGCCCGCGGCCCCGTACCCGGTCAGCACCTGAGCCTCGTAGGCCTCGACCAGGTCGAACTCGCCTGCGCGCTGGGCTTCCTGGGCGAGGCCGACCGGGCCGTCGAGATCTGCGAGCAGGCCCTGCGGCTGTGCGAGCGGCACGGCGAGCAGTGGGTACGGTCGTACGTGCTGCGCATCCTCGCCCTCGCGCACACCGTGCGCCGCGACTGGCCCCGGGCCGAGCGGCACGCCCGCGAGGCCCTGCGGCTCAAACACGCCGTCCACGACATCATCGGCATGGCCCTGACCCTCGACCTGCTCGCGTCGATCGCCGGCGAACGCGGCGCCCACCGGCACGCGGCCCTGCTGATGGGCGGCGCCGACCGGGTCTGGGCCGACATCGACACCGGCCGCTGGGGCGCGCACACCCTCAACTCCGTACGCCGGGACAGCGAGGAGCGGGCCTGCCGGGCCCTGGGACGGGACGCGTTCGAGCGGGCCCACCGACGCGGCGGCGGCCTCGGCCTCGCGGAACTCGTCGGCCAGGCGCTCCAAGAGCCGGCCCGCCCGCGCCCCGGGGACTCCCCCGCCCCGCACGACGACACCACGGTCCGCCTGACCCGCCGCGAGACCGAGGTCGCCCGGCTCGTCGCCGAGGGGCTCGCCAACCAGCAGATCGCCGACCGCCTGGTGATCGCCCGCCGCACCGCCGAAGGCCATGTGGAACGCATCCTCAGCAAGCTCGGCTTCAGCAACCGCAGCCAGATCGCCGCCTGGGTGACGGCGCAGCGCTGACCCTCCCGCACCGGCAAACCCACCCATCTCCCGAGGGCAACGCATGACCGTCCAACAGCCCTCCGTACCCGCCCCGTTCGATCACCGCATGGCCGTCTTCGACTCCGACGAGGAGTTCGTGGCCGCCGCCCTGCCCTTCCTCGGCGAAGGCCTCGCCGCCCCCGGCGAACCACCGCCCGTGGCCATCGCCGGCCCCCGCAACCTGGACCTGCTGCGGGACACCCTCGGCGGCGACGCCAAGAACGTCACCTGCATCCCGCACACCGACTGGTACACCGGCTCCGCCGCCAACGCCGTCGCCCGGGCCGCCGCCTACCTCGCCGCTCATGCCGGCCCGGACGGCCGGATCCACCTCCTCATGGAGCCGGTGTGGAGCGGCCGCGCCGGCCGTTCGACCCGCGAGACCACCGAGTGGATTCGCTACGAGGCCCTCGCCAACCCCCTCTTCGCCCCCATGGCCACCACCGCCCTGTGCGCGTACGACACCCGCACCGCCGGGCCCGCCGTCGTCGCCGCGGCACGCCGCACCCACCCCGACACGGACGTGTACCAGGACCCGGTACGGCTCGCGGCCGAACTCGACGCCGTACCGCTGCCGCTGCCCCCGGTCGGCGCGCGGCGCCTCGCACAGCCGCACGCCGGGGCCGTCCAGTCCTGGGCGCAGACCCGGGGACTGCCCGCCGCGGACGCCGAGCTGTTCGCCACGGCCGTCGCGGAGACCGCGGCGGCCCTGGCCCCCCTCGACGGCACCGCCCTGCTGTGGGGCGAGGCCCCCGCCTGTGTCTGCGAACTGCGCTCGGCCCGCCGTATCGACGACCCGCTCGCCGGCTTCGTCCCACCACCGGCCACCGGCCCGGAACCCGGACCGGGCCTGTGGTACGCGCGCCAGGTGTGCGCGTACGTCGACATCCGCGACGACACCCAGGGAGCCACGGTCCGCCTCCAGTACGGGTGACGCCGCCACCGCACGGCGCCCCCACCTGCACAAGCAGGTAGGGGATCGGGTAGTCCTCCCCCTGCGCCGGACCGCCCCCGGGGATCACCCTGGACCCATGCTGCAACTCTCCGGGCGCCACCTCCCGGACCCCGAGGCACGGTACGGCCCGTTCCCCCAGCCACCGCTGGGAGCCGGCTACCTGAGCGTCGAGTACGCGCCCCGGCTCTCCGCCGTCCGCGAGGCACGCGCGGAGGTCCGCAGGCAGTTGGAAGGCTGGGGGCTCGCGGAGCGCGGTGAGGTGGCGGACGTGGCCGAACTGCTCGTCGGCGAACTGGCCACCAACGCCCTGGTGCACGCCGAGAGCCGCTTCCGGCTGACCCTCTTCGCCGCGCACGGCGTACTGCGCTGCGAGGTCGCCGACGCGGAACGCCGGGTGCCGCGGGTGCTGGAGGCGGACACCGGGGAGAGCGGCCGTGGGATGTTCCTGGTGGACGCGCTCGCCCAGCGCTGGGGCTGCCACCGGGACGGGCCGGGCAAGACCGTGTGGTTCGAGCTCGGTACCTGCGGATCGGACGGCTGTGGTCGGCGACAGCCGTGACGCTCCGCTGGGTGGGCCATGGCGGTTTGTCACAGCCGCCTTGGCCTGTTCCCGGTCTGCGGGTTCGTTGTGGCTTGTCGCGCAGTTCCCCGCGCCCCTGAGGGGCGGTGTGCTCACGCCCTCTTGTCGGCCCGGCCTCATTGCGGTTTCTTGATCTGCATGGCGGACATCACGGGAAACCCCACGGAGAACGAAGCCCAGCACCCCCCTCAGCCCCGTAAGGCGAGCTGGAAGTACATCGGGCCGGGCATCGTCGTCGCGGCGACCGGTGTCGGCGCCGGGGACCTGGTCGCCACGCTCGTCGCGGGCAGCAACTTCGGCTACACCCTCCTGTGGGCCGCGATCATCGGCTGCCTCGTGAAGATCTCGCTCGCCGAGGCGGCGGGCCGCTGGCATCTGTCCACGGGGCGCACCCTGTTCGACGGCTGGGCGAGCCTCGGCCGCTGGACCACGTGGTTCTTCGCCGTGTACGTCGTGGTCTGGGGCTTCGTCTACGGCGCGGCGGCGATGTCGTCGAGCGCGCTGCCGCTGCAGGCGCTGTTCCCGGACGTGATGGACCTGAAGTGGTGGGGCATCGCCTGCGGTCTGGTCGGTCTGGTCTTCGTCTGGTTCAACAAGTACGCGGTGTTCGAGAAGGTCATGACGGTCCTGGTGGGCGTCATGTTCGTGGTGACGGTGTACCTGGCGATCCGCGTCACCCCGAACCTCCCCGACGCCTTCGCCGGTCTCCTCCCGGTGCTGCCCGACGAGAAGGACTCGATCCTCAACACCCTGGGCCTGATCGGCGGCGTCGGCGGCACGATCACGCTCGCGGCGTACGGCTACTGGGTCAACGCCAAGGGCTGGACCGACAGCGGCTGGATGAAGGTCATGCGCCTGGACAACCGCGTCGCCTACGCCACCACGGGCATCTTCGTGATCGCCATGCTCTTCGTCGGCGCGGAGATGCTCCACTCGGCGAACGTCGCGATCGCGAGCGGCGACAAGGGCCTGATCCAGCTGGGCGACATCCTGGAGGCGGAGTACGGCGCGGCGACGGCGAAGTTCTTCCTGATCGGCTTCTTCGCCACGTCGTTCACCTCGCTCATCGGCGTCTGGCACGGCGTCAGCCTGATGTTCGCCGACTTCGTGGCCCGCCTGTCGGGCAAGGGCCAGGCCAAGGGCGAGGAGGTCGCCTCGGGCGCACGCGAACGCTCCTGGCCCTTCCGCGCCTACCTGCTGTGGCTGACCTTCCCGCCCATGATCCTGCTCTTCGAGGGACAGCCCTTCCGTCTGATCATCATCTACGGCGTCCTGGGCGCGGCCTTCATGCCCTTCCTGGCCGGCACCCTGATCTGGCTCCTCAACTCCTCCCGCACCCCCCGGGAGTGGCGCAACGGCCCGGTCAGCAACGTGATGCTCGCGATCGCGGGCCTGCTCTTCCTGGTCCTGTGCGTGAAGCAGATCTGGGACCAGCCGTGGGGGGAGTTCTTCTAGGCGGGGAGAATCGACGGATGACCGAGCAGCCACCTCCACCTCCCGGCCCCGGCTTCGGCCCGCCCCCGCCGCAGTACGCGCCCGCGCAGCCCTCCTACGCGCCCCCGCCCTCCCCGTACACGCCCGCACCACCCCCGTACACGCCCGCACCACCCCCGTACACGCCCGCACCACCCTCTTACGCTCAGACCCCGGCCCAGCAGCCGGCACCGGCCGGACCGGATTTCCTCGCCGTCGACAAACGCAACGCGGTCGTCGTCGACGCGACCGGCGTCGCCTTCGAGTCGTCCGGCCGGACGATCGAGTTCCGCTGGCCCGAGATCCGAGGCGTCCACTACCGGGCGAGCCCCGACGGCAAGGCCCTGATGGTCTCCGTGGTCCACATGGACGGCCGGTTCTACGAATGCGTGGTGGAGGCCAAACCCAGGACCCGGCTTCAGGAGTGGTTCCCGCAGCTGGCCTGGGTTCTCGGCCACTACCGTCCGATGGGCTAGGGGTGCCTACGGCAGCCCGTGCACATGCGGACCCACCGCGTTGGACCACGCGTTGCCCGCCGTCGCGTCCCAGTTGGTCGACCAGGTCATCGCGCCCCGCAGGCCGGGATACGTCCGCGAGGGCTTGAAGGACCCGCACCCCGTGCCCTTGGTCAGGCAGTCCAGGGCGTTGTTCACGACGGACGGCGACACATACCCGCTCCCCGCGCCCCGGGTCGAGGCCGGCAGGCCCAGCCCCACCTGGGACGGGGCCAGGCCGCCTTCCAGCTGGATGCAGGCCAGGGCGGTCAGGAAGTCCACCGAGCCCTGGCTGTAGACCTTGCCGTCGCAGCCCAGCATCGAACCGCTGTTGTAGTACTGCATGTTGACGACGGTGAGGATGTCCTTGATGTTCAGCGCGGTCTGGAAGTAGGAGTTGGACGTCGACTGCATGTCGATGGTCTGCGGTGCCATCGTGATGATCAGCGACGAGCCCGCCTTCGCCGAGAGCGACCGCAGGGCTTGGGTCATGTAGGTCGCGTTGAGCCCGTTCTCCAGGTCGATGTCGACCCCGTCGAAGCCGTACGTCTGCATCAGGGAGTGCACCGAGTTCGCGAAGTTCGCCGCCGAGGCCGCGTCGTTCACCGCCACCGTGCCCCGCTCACCGCCGACCGAGATGATGACCTTCTTCCCGGCCGCCTGCTTGGCCCTGATGTCGGCCTTGAACTGGTCGACGGTGTAGCCGCCCAGCCCGGCCGAGTCCAGGTTGAAGGTCACCGCGCCCGGCGTCGAGGTCGCGTCCGCGAAGGCGACGGCGACGATGTCGTACTGCGACTGGACGTCGGCGAGCTTCTGGACCGCGGCGCCGTTGTCGAAGTTCTGCCAGTAGCCGGTCACCGCGTGCTTGGGCAGGGCGGGGCCGGGCCCGGTCGGTGCGTTCGTCCGGCCCGTCACCGCCGCCGACTTCGCCGACTCGCCCGCCGCGTTGGTCGCCGCGACCTGGAAGGAGTACGACGTCGAGGCCGCGAGCCCGGTCACGGTCGCCGAGGTGCCGGAGACCGCCGTCACCTTTGTTCCGTCGCGGTAGACCGTGTAACCCGTCGCCCCCGAGACCGCGTTCCACGCCAGTGACACCGACGAGGAGGACGTACCGGAGACGTTCAGACCGCCCGGCGTGGCCGGGACCGTGGGGCCGGGGCCGGTGCCGCCGCCCCCGTCGGGCCCGAACACCGACACCTCGTCCGCGTAGTACGCGGCCTGCCCGTACCAGCCGTGCGTGTACACCGTCACCGAGGTCGTCGACGAGCCCGTTCTGAAGGTCGTCGAAAGCTGCTTCCAGGAGGAGGAGTCCGGGGTCCAGGTGGACACGTCGGTCGTGCCCGTGCCCGTGACGCCGAGGTAGGCGTATCCGCCCCGGACCCAGGCGCCCAGGGTGTAAGTCGAGCCGGGCTTCACCCGCACCGTCTGGGCGCACCGGGCGTTGTCCTGCCCGGCCGGGGTCCCCTTCAGCGCGGCCGTGCCGGCGTGCACCGGGGAGGGGACGGTCGTACCGCTGCCCGCGGAACAGGTCCAGTCGCTCAGGCCCGACTCGAAGCCGGCGTTCCTGGCGTTGTTGACGTCGGCGGCGGACGCCTGGCCGACGGTCGTGACAGTGAGGGCCAGGGCAGCCGTGACGGCACCCGACCACAGCCGCATGGATCGTCTGTGTCTGGACATGACAAGAAAATGGTCCAGACCAGAGAGGCTGTCAAGAGGTCCAGACCAAACGGTCCAGCAGCACTCCCACCGCGCAGCCCGCCAGCAGCACCCCGGTGGACATCCAGAACGCCGTGCCCGCCGGATCCAGCACATCCGGCCGCAGCGCCAGCAGCAGCACCTGCGCCGCCGCCGGAGCCGCGCACGCCGCCGCCAGATGCCGTACCGGCATCTCCCGCCACGGCTCCGGATGCACCCGCGCCGCCGCCCAGGTGGCGAGCACGACACACACCAGGTTCGGCAGGTGCACCAGCGCCAGCGCCGCACCGAACGAGCCGACACCCCGCGGGCCGACCAGGTTGCCGTACACCAGCGTCATCTGGACGTACTCGCTGACGACGAGGACGACGATGCCGACGGCCCAGCAGCGGACGAGGACCGTCAACCGCTCCCCGAGATCCATCAACCGCTCCCGAAGATCTCGACGTACAGAAGGGTCGCGAAGCCCAGCGCGGCCATGCCACAGCCCGCGACCAGGGCCAGCGACTGGAGCACCGGGGACCAGCTGCCCCGGCCCGCCACCGTCGCCGTGCCCCGCGGGTCACGGGGGTCATAGGTGACGGTGACCGAGGTGCCCTCCGTCGTCGACCAGCCCGCCAGGTCCTCGAACTCGACCCGTGTGCCGTCGGCTGTACGGAAGGCGAAGAAGTGCCGCCTGGCATCGGAGCGGCTGTACGGCTCCGTCTCCACCCGGACGCACTCCCCCTCCGCCCGGACCCCGGCGCGCAGCACCCGCGTCACCGTCACCAGCCGCCGCGCGTACTTCCACGCCAGCGCCCCGAACAGCGCCACCAGCAGCGCGAGTACGACGTATCCGGCGCCCGGCGCCTCCACGGTCAGTGCACCTCGACCGAGTCGATGATCCGGTCCAGGTCCCCGTCCGGCAGGGACCCCTCCTGGGCGTCGATACGGACCGCGAAGCTCCGCTCCGACGAGTCCAGTCCGGCCAGGATCACGCCCTGGACCGGGGTGCCCTTGGGCGGGCCGCCGTCCTCGCCGGTCGCCTTGAAGGTGAAGTCGATCCGCCTGGCCTCGTCCGTGCCGGCCAGCTCCACGTCCTTCTGGCCCTCGACGTCCGCGCCCAGCTGGATGCCCGCCTCGGCGGCGATCGCGGCCTGCTCCGCGGAGTTCGCCTCGGTGAAGCCGAGCTGCACGGTGATGACCGAGACCTTCTTCCCGTCCCGCGTGTGCACCGCGGCGGCCGCGTTGTGCTTGCCCCGCTCGGCGGCGCTCTGCGCCTCGTACCCCTTCGGATACGAGACGTCGACGCCCTTCGTCTTCAGCGTCCCCCAGCCGTCGGGCACGGAGGCCCCGCCGGAGCCGGAGCTCCCGCAGCCGGTCAGGGCCACGGCGGTCAGCAGGGCGGCGGCCAGGCAGGCAGGGCGGGTCTTCATCGGATCGGGCTCCCATCTCGTCAGTTCGCACAGTAGCTGTAGGGAAGATAGGAGCGACCGTCCCCGCGGGGCGCCCCCAGGAACTCGGCATCGGTCAGCGTCTCCGACTTCTTCTCCGTGCTGATCGTCATGCCCAGACTGAGCCCGAGATTCAACTCGAAGCCGTACTCGGCCGCGTTCACCTCGCCCGTGTACGTCATCCGGCTCGACTTGCCCTGGTCGAACATCAGCTGCCCGAAGGGGTCGTCGGCGCCCGGCCGGGCGGTCGGCGCGTGGTCGTCGAACATGTATGTGAAGGGCGTGGCGACCTGCTCGTTGTTGCTGTCCAGCCAGCGCTCGCCGACCGCCCGGTCCTGGTCGCCGGCCGGGCCGGGGTCGAAGGTGACGGTGTTGGTGACGATCTCGATGCCGGTCCCCGAGTCGGTGCCCTTCACGCCGGCGTTCCCGCCCCGCTTGTCGCCGTCCTTCTTGCCGTTGTCGCCGCTGGCCTTGGCCCCGTCCTTCTGGCCGCCCTCCTCGACGGTCCGGGTCATGTCGATCCGCACCAGCTTGCCGGTCTCCTTGTCGTAGGTGACCGTGATGGTGCCGGTCTGCGTCGTGTTCGCCGCGTACTCGCCGCCGAGCGGGCCCGCCTCGTAGCCCACCTTGGAGCCGTACTCGATGGACGAGGAGTACGTGTACGACTTGGTGTTCTTGTAGGCGTTGTCGGTCCAGGTCACCTCGGGGGAGTACTTGAAGGTGCCGCCGAGCGCGGCGCTCAGCTTCTTCTCGTCGCCCGCCGAGATCTTCAGGCCCGCCGACGCCGAGGCCTCCAGGCCCACCTTGCCGTAAGTGATCTTCCGGTTGTCGCCGAGGTTCTCCTTGACGCGGTTCTGGGTGTCCTCCTCGTCCTTCAGCGGCCCGGTCCCGAAGAGGTAGGCGATGCTGTCGCCGAGGCTCGCCTCCGCACCGCCGGGCATGGTGCGCCGCATCTCGTACATCTGGAGTTTCTCCACGTCGTCCCGGAACCGCTGGGCCTCCTCCGGGCTCTGGAAGACCCAGGTGTCGCCGTTGGTCACCTTGATGCCGAGTCCCAGCTCCACCTTGTCGGCGCCGAACCGGCCCACCTTCATGCCGGGTTTGAAGTCCTTCTTCGCCGCCACGGACGCGGCGTCGGTGAAGGTCAGATAGACCAGCTGGTCCTTGTCGTCGACCGTGCCGTCCCCGTTGACGTCCGTCTTCGCCTTCAGATGCTGCTCCTGGAAGCCGTACTCCTTGCCGATCTCCCAGAAGAAGATCTTCGCCTTGGAGCCCGCCTTGTCGGTGACGGAGGAGACCTGGCACAGCGCCGGCTCGAAGTCGGCGTCGGTGAGCGGCTTGCCCGGCCCGGTCCCACCCGCCCCGCAGCCGCCGTCGCCGGCGACCCTGCAGATCTGCGCGGCGATCCTGTCGTAGATCAACTGCCCGACGCCGGTGGCCGAGACCGCGAGCACGATCGCGGCACTGACGACGACCATCCCGAGATACTCGGTGCCGGTCGCGCCGCGGTCGTCGAAGACCGGTCTGTCCCTGTACGTCCGTATGCCGCCCCCGCCAGCCATACGGCACCCCTCCTTGCCCGAACCACCTATCCGTGGACGGCGAGCGTAGGGACGCGCCCCCGCGCCGGGCGTGGGCCTCAGGGCCCAAACGGAGACCCACAGTCAACGCTGGGCCCTCTGGGCCCACCACCCGGCCCCCCCCGAGTCCTCGCCCACGACCGGCAAGATGCTCAACCTGCCCCGTTTTGACGCATCTTGTGCAACGACAGTTGCTCCCCAGCTACACAAACGCTGTTCTCCGGTCACAGAGCCGTGGATACAGTGCTGAGGTAGTCACGCAGTGAAGTCACCGACGTGTGCCGGAGTCACACCGGCGCGCCGACGGGCATGGGGAAACGGGGAGCTGCGCGTGCCAACTGCCATTGCCGTGACAAGCGCCGACATGGCGCTGCCGCCACAGGACGAACGCACCCTGCCCGCCGTCGTGCTGCGGGACATCGACCGGCGCCCCCTGGAACAGGCACTCGCCGAGATGCAGGCCCTGGTCGAGCACCACGGACACGTGATCGTGGTCTGCTCCCAGGCCGCACCCACCGCCGTACGGCGCCGGCTGCACACGCTGCGCTCCCTCATGGAGAGCGACCGCATCGCCCTCTTCCACCCGGACCTGCCCCCGCTCGGACTGGCGGTTCTGGCACGCCAGTTAAGACAGCTGGCGTCCTGCGACATCAGCCCCGGCGTGCTCGCCTCGGCAGGCCGGCTGCTCGTCCACTACATCCACGCCGGGGCGCTGCTCAACTCCGTCACCCGGCTCGACCGAGTCCCCGTCGGCCTGAAATCGCACGCCAAGTCCTGGGTCCCGGGCAGCCAGTTCGGCGTCCTCGCCCACCCCGAGCCACAGCTCGTCAGAATCACCCCCGAAGCCGCCCTGCCCGGCCCCGAGTTCGGCACCTGGATGCTGGTCGCCAAGGGACAGCTCCAGTCCGACTGGGTCACCGCCACCCTCGCCCCCTCCTGGAAGGTGCAGGGGCTGCGCGAGACCCCGCTCCCGGCCGAGTCGCCCGGCTGGTGGGGCACCGGCAAGCTGATCGAGTTCTGCAGCTACCTGCCCGACCTGTCGGTCCTCTACCAGCTGGTCACCTCCGTACGGCGCAGCAGCTGCCACTGGTGCGGCATCGACGTCATCGGCGACCGCTGCGTGTTCTGCTCGGCCACACCACCCGTCCACGACAGCCCGCCCCTCAAACAGCTCGAGAACCGAACGGCCGTCGGGTGAGCCCTGACACCGCTCGTCAGCACTGCTCCGATCCCGCCCGACCGATATCCCCAACGAGGTTGTACGGTTCATGAATTCCCGTCAGCGCCGCGGCGTGATTCTCCTGCTCCTGTCGGTCGTCTGCGCCCTGGGCGCCTTCACCGGCGTGCTCTCCGTCATAGGCGACGTGAAGTCCAAGGTCGGCCCCGAGGTCACCGCCTACCGGCTGAAATCGGACGTGCCGCCCTACACCACTCTCACCACGGGCCAGTTCGAGAAGATCAAGATGCCCGAACGGTGGCTGTCCAGCAACGCCGTCACCGATCTGCGGGAGATCCAGGGCAAGATCGCCGTGACGACGCTGCGTTCGGGCTCCCTGCTCCAGTCCGACATGATCGTCCGCCAGCCCGCCCTCCAGCCGGGCCAGCAGGAGGTCGCCATCATGATCGACGCGGCGACCGGCGTGGCCGGCAAGATCACGCCCGGCTCCTCGGTCAACGTCTACGCCACGTTCGAGGGCAAGCGCGAGGGCGACCCCGACCAGTCGAAGATCATCGTGACGAACGCCAAGGTCATCGACGTGGGCGACCTGACCGCGCTGAAGCCGGACGAGAACAACCGCACCCAGCAGCCCACCGACGCCGTCCCGATCACCTTCGCGCTGTCCGCCCTCGACGCCCAGCGCATCACCTACGCCGAGTCGTTCGCCCAGCGGGTCCGGCTCGCCCTCGTCGCGCCCGGCAGCGACACCACGGTCCCGGAGCAGGACCGGACGTACGAACTCGCGAAGGACAAGTGAGAGGCCCGCATGCCCACGAGGATCCTCCCGGCAGTCGGTGAAGCGGACGCCGTCCGGTCCATCACGACGCTGCTCAGCCAGCTCCCGGACGCCGAGCCGGTGGCCCCGGTGGGCGACTCCACCCAGCTCATCGACACCCTCGCGCGGCTCGCCGCCGAGTCCGTCGACGAACTGCCCGAGGTCGTGGTCGTGCACGAGCGGATCGGCCCGGTCCCCGCGCTGGAGCTGATCCGCGAAGTGGCCCTGCGCTTCCCGGCCGTCGGCGTCATCCTCGTCACCTCGGACGCGAGCCCCGGCCTCTTCCAGGCCGCCATGGACTACGGCGCCCGCGGCCTCGTCGCCCTGCCCCTGAGCTACGAGGAACTGGCAAGCCGCGTCCAGGCGGTCGCCCAGTGGTCCGTCGGCGTACGGCGGCACCTGGGCGCCGGCGGCGACGTCTTCACCGGCGTCGGAGGCACCGTCGTCACCGTCAGCGGCGCCAAGGGCGGCACCGGAGCCACTCTGACCGCCATCCAGCTGGCCCTGGCCGCCCAGGCCTCCGGCCGCAGCACGGCCCTGGTCGACATGGACCTCCAGACCGGCGACATCGCCTCCTACCTGGACGTCCAGTTCCGCCGCTCCGTCGTCGACCTGGCCGCCATCACGGACATCTCCCCCCGCGTCCTGGCCGACGCGGTCTTCCGCCACGACACCGGCCTGGCCCTGCTGCTCGCCCCGGCGGAGGGGGAACGCGGCGAGGACGTCACCGACCGCGCCGCCCGCCAGATCGTCAGCGCCCTGCGCTCCCGCTACGAGATCGTCGTCATCGACTGCGGCGCCCAGCTCGGCGGAGCCGGAGCGGCGGCCGTGGAGATGGCGGACCGGGCCCTGCTGATCACCACGCCGGACGTGGTCGCCGTACGGGGCGCCAAACGGGCGGTACGGATGTGGGACCGGCTGCAGATCCGCAAGGCCGAGGAGACGACCGTCGTCGTCAACCGGCACAGCCGCGCCACGGAGATCCAGCCGCCCCTGATCCAGAAGATCACCGGCACGGCGGTCGCCGCCACCGTCGTCCCCGCCAACTTCAAGGAACTGCAGAGCGTGGTGGACGCGGGGCGCATCCACGAACTGGAGAACAAGAGCGCGGTGAAACAGGCCCTGTGGGGCCTCGCGGGAGAACTGGGCCTGGTCAAGGTCCCCGACGGCGCCCAGAAGGCGGGCTGGGGGTTTCGGGGCGGCGACCGGGGGTCGGTGAGCTTTCGGCGGAGGAAGGACGGAGGGGGATGAGGATGCGGGCGCCCTTGGCGCGGGATCGGGACCGGGGACAGGTCACCATCGAGTTCCTGGGCATGACACCGACGATCATCGTGACGCTGGTGGTGCTGTGGCAGCTCGTGCTCGTGGGATACACGTTCACGCTCGCGGGGAATGCCGCGGACGAGGCGGTGCGGGCGGGGACGGCGGCGGAGTACGACCGTGAGGGCAAGTGCCAACGGGCGGGTCTGGACAAGCTGTCGGACGCGTGGCGGGCCGGCGCCGCGGTGACCTGCGGGGGCTCCGGCTCCGGCTTCATCACCTCCGACGTCAAGCTCCAGGTCCCCGTCCTCTTCCCGGGCACGATCGCCTTCCCGCTCACGGTCAAGGGCCACGCGGGTGCGGTCGAGGAGGCGAAGTGAGATGTCGTACGACCGGAAAGTGCGCGATCGCGGCCAGGTTGCCCTCGAGTACCTCGGGTTCCTCCCGATCCTGCTGCTCGTCGCCATGGCGGCCGTGCAGCTCGGCCTGATCGCCTACACGGCACAGCAGGCGGGGACGGCGGCGCGGGCGGGAGCGCGCAGTGCGTCCCTGGACGGGCCGTACGAAGCGGACTGTCGGGCAGCGGTGAGCAGTCGGCTCCGTGTCACCGGTTGCACCCCCTCCTACGGCGCGGACGAGGTCACCATCACGGCCACCGTGGAGATCCCGTCTCTCGTGCCGGGCTGGAACTTCGACCCGGCGCGCAAGACCGCCACGATGCCGCTCGACCACTGACCATCGGCGAACCAGGAGCACCGGACCCATGAGCCTGCGGGCACGCATCAACACCCCCGAGGAGAACGGAAACCGGGGCGAGGACGGCCACATGGTCTCCTCCTACCGGGCCAAGCTCCTGGAGGAGATCGACCTCGCGGAGATGAGTTCGCTGGCCGCCGCCGAGCGCAGGGCGCGGCTGGAGCGGGTACTCGGGCACATCATCAGCCGCGAGGGCCCGGTCCTGTCGACCGTGGAGCGCGCGCAGCTGATCCGCAGGGTGGTCGACGAGGCGCTCGGCCTGGGCATCCTGGAGCCGCTCCTGGAGGACGCCTCCATCACCGAGATCATGGTGAACGGCCCGGACGCGATCTTCGTGGAGCGCGGTGGCCGGGTCGAGCAACTGCCCCTGCGCTTCGCCTCGAACGACCAGCTCATGCAGACGATCGAGCGGATCGTCTCGACCGTCAACCGGCGCGTGGACGAGTCGAACCCGATGGTCGACGCCCGTCTCCCCTCGGGTGAGCGCGTCAACGTCATCATCCCGCCCCTTTCCCTGACGGGCGCCACCCTCACGATCCGCCGCTTCCCGCGCTCCTTCACACTCCAGGAGCTGATCGGCCTCGGCTCGCTCGACGAGCACATGCTGTACCTGCTCGCGGGCCTGGTGCAGGCGAAGTTCAACGTCATCGTCTCGGGCGCGACGGGCACCGGTAAGACGACGCTGCTCAACGCGTTGTCGGGCCTGATCCCGGAGGGCGAGCGCATCATCACGATCGAGGACTCGGCGGAGCTCCAGCTCCAGCAGGCGCACGTGATCCGTCTGGAGTCCCGCCCGGCGAACGTGGAGGGCAAGGGCCAGATCACGATCCGCGACCTGGTCCGCAACTCCCTCCGTATGCGCCCCGACCGCATCGTCGTCGGTGAGGTCCGCGGCGGCGAGTCGCTGGACATGCTCCAGGCGATGTCGACGGGCCACGACGGCTCGCTGGCCACCGTCCACGCCAACAGCGCGGAGGACGCGTTGATGCGCCTGCAGACCCTGGCCTCCATGTCGGAGGTGGAGATCCCCTTCGTGGCGCTGCACGACCAGATCAACAGCGCGGTGGACGTGATCGTGCAGCTCACCCGCTTCGCCGACGGGGCTCGCCGCATCACCGAGATCGCGCTGCTCGAAAGCCACGGCAGCGAGCCGTACCGACTGGTCACGGCCGCCCGTTTCGACGCCCAGCCGATGGCGGCGGACGGCCGCATCTACGGCGCGTTCGCATACTTCCCGCTCCCGCGCCGCATCACCGACCGCCTCTACATGGCGAGCCAGCCCGTCCCCCAGGCCTTCGGCGTCGCCGAGTCAGCGGACGAGCTGGCCACCCGAGAAGCCAGGTAGGAGAAGAGAGCCGCCCCCATGGATCTGCAATCCCTCATCACGCTCACCACCGGCATCACCCTGCTGACCTGCGTCCTCGCGGTCGTGGGGGTGCACTCCTACACCATGGGCAAGGCACAGCGGCAGGCACTCGTCGATCGTCTGTCGGCCACCGGCCAGATACCGGTCGCCGGCCGTCACCGCCGCTTTCGCAACCTCGACCGCCGCCTGCGCCGCACCAAGCTGGGCAGGAAGCTCGAACTCCGCCTGGCGGCAACGGGTCTGGACATCACCCCGGGCGAGTTCTTCGTCTACATGCTCGCCACGGTCGTCGGCCTGTGGCTGATCGGCCAGGTGGCCCTGGCTCCCTTCTTCGGCCCGCTCGCGGGCCTGTTGGGCATCTGGGTGGCGGTGCAGTTCCTCAACTGGCAACGCCAGAAACGCATCGAGAAGTTCATCAACCAGCTCCCTGAGCTGGCGAGGGTCTTGGCCAACGCCACCCAGGCCGGCCTGGCACTGCGTACGGCGATCGGGATGGCGGCGGAGGAGCTGGAGGCGCCCGCGGGCGAGGAACTGGGCAAGGTGGCGGCCCAGCTGGCGGTCGGCGCGTCGATGGACGACGCGCTGGGGGAGCTGACGGACCGCCTGCCGTCCCGCGAGCTCGTCGTCCTGGTCACGACGCTGGTGCTGTCGAACCGGGCGGGCGGTCAGGTGGTGAGCGCGCTGCGGAATCTCACGGAGACGCTGGAGGAGCGGAAGGAGACGCGACGGGAGGTGCGGACACAGTTGTCGCAGGTGAACATGACCTCGTACGCGGTTCCGGTGCTGGGCGTGGGCGCCTTGTTCCTGTTGAACGCCATCGAGGATGGAGCGCTGGACCGCATGACCGGGTCGCCGATCGGTCAGGCCTGCGTGATCATCGCGTTCGGCCTCTACGCCATCGGGTTCTTCCTCATCCGCCGCTTGTCCCGTATCGACGTCTGAGCCACCGAGTCACTGGAGAAGGAGCGCCGCGATGGGACTTCTGCTGGCACTGGTCATGGGCCTCAGCGTGTGGGGCATCTTCGCCGGCATCCGCATCTACCGTGCGGAGGCCAGACTTCCCGGCGACCTGGCGCTGGCCCTGGAGGTCGGCTCGTCCCGCACCAGCGCCGTGGGCTCGCTCGTCGATCGGCTCGGCATGCGGTACGCGCCTGCCGTGCTGCGTCTGATGGGCCCCAAGCGGGTCGCCAAGTACCGCCGCAAGATCGACCTCGCGGGCAACCCCGGCGGTCTCACCATCGACCGCTACGCGGCCCGGCGCGCGGTGTACGGGGTGATCGGCGGACTGGGCGGTCTCATCGCGCTCACTGAGGGAAGCCTCTTCAGTGCCCTGATCATGTTCGCCTTCGCGGCCTTCTGGGCAGAGGTCGGCATCTGGTCGGCGATCCGCATCCGCAAGGACGCCATTGAGCGGACACTGCCGGACTTCCTCGACGTCCTCGCCGTTGTGGTCAGCGCGGGACTCGGCTTCCGCCAGGCGTTGGACCGCGTCGCGTCCAAGTACGAAGGCCCATGGGCCGACGAACTCCGCATCACACTGCGCCAGATGGACCTCGGCATGAGCCGCCGTGAAGCCTTCGCCGAGCTGCGGCGACGGAATGACTCGGAGCAGGTGGCCATGTTCGTGACGGCGCTGCAGCAGGGTGAGGAGCTGGGCGCCCCGATCGTGGACACCCTCGTCGCGCTCGCCCAGGACATGCGTCGCACGGATGCGCAGAGCGCTCGCCGCAAGGCCGCACGCGCGGTTCCCAAGGCCACGTTGATGATCACGACGTTCATGGTCCCGGCCACGATGATCCTTCTCGGCGCGGGGATGCTACTCGGTTCCGGTACGGACTTCAGCACCATCATGGGCGAGTAGGACGGGGGCGACAGCGTGTCGACGACGAGGGAGCGGACCGGGCTGCTGCGCCGCCGTCCGAAGCCGCCGGAGATCACGACACCTCCGGCGGGCACGGTCCTGCCGGATCACGTGAGGACAGGGGCCCCGGACATCCCGGTGACGTACGCGACACCGGCCCTCCCACCGGGGTGGCTCCCGGCAGACGCCCCGGCCCCCACGGACGCCGCCGGGCCCGACGCGGGCGGGGCTGCCGGCTCCGGGCGGACGGTACGGATCAGGCGGGGACTTCGGCGGGAGGGGGCGGTGGCCGGGACGGACGCCACGGCGTCGCCCGCACAGCGCCTGACAGAGGTACCGGCGAACGACCGGCCGGCGACGCGAACCGATGACCGGGCGACGGCGGACAGGCACGACAGGCCGACGGCGGATGCGAGGGGTCGGCCGGCGGCGGACGCGGAGGGCGGGCTGAGGGCAGCCGCGAAGGGCGGGGCGGCGACACGCGCAAACGGCACTGGGGGCGGCGAAAGCGCTCAACCGCCCCAGGGGCCAAGCATTCCCGGCCACGAAGACCGTAGCGGTGCGAGCAGGAACCCGGATCCGGCCGATGGCCGGGTGTCCCACCCCGCACCCGCCGCTGATGACACCCCCGCCATCCCCATCCAGGTCAACGCCCTCCAGGCGATGTGCCGCCAGGTCTTCGGCTTCCGCCTGGCCATGATCGCCCTGGCCGCTCCCGCCGCACTGCTCAACGCCGGCCCAGGCCTGGCCACCCGCCTGGTGGCCGCCGCAGTGGTCGTCACCTTCATGGGCTCCTACGCTCTCTTCCGAGACTGGGAACGATTCGGCCCCCTCCTCCTGCGCCATCCCTCCCTCCTGGCCGTGGACACCCTCTTCGGCTCCCTGCTCCTCATCTCCGCGGGTCCGGACACCACCCTCGCTTACGTCAGCGTCTGCACGCCCCTCCTCGCCGGCCTCGTCTACGGCTGGCGCGGTGCAGCCGTCTTCGCCTCACTCCAGTCGCTGATTCTCCTGCTGGTCTATGCGACCGCGGCGAACCTGCACGCCGGTATCGCCGAGGCGTCTCTCCTCCCAGGGCTGTGCGTCATCGCCGGAGCCGTGGGCTCGAGCCTGCGCAACCTCATGCTCCGTTTCGGCACGGCCACACATGCCCTGACGACGGTGCAGGCGCGACTGGCCGTCACCGAAGCCGTCAGCGCCGAACGCGCCCGCCTGGCCCGTGAGATGCACGACTCGGTCGCCAAGACCTTGCACGGCGTGGCCCTCGCCGCCGACGGCCTGGCGAGCTCAGCCGGTGCCGACCGTATGGATGCGGCCCTGGTGAAACAACAGGCCGAACTCGTCGCCCGCTCCGCCCGCCGCGCTGCCGCCGAGTCCCGGGAACTCCTCGCCGACCTTCGCCGCGACTCCGACCCCGACCACGCCACAGACGTGCTCGTGGAACTCGCGGCCCGCACCCGGGACTTCCGCAGCCGCACCGGCCTCCCCGCTGTCTACCGCCCAACCGGCGAGGAGGCCGTCCCCCCAGTCCCACCCGCCGTGGCCCGCCAGCTCCTCACCATCGCTACGGAGGCCATGGAAAACGCCCACCGCCACGCACGGCCCACTCGTGTCGACGTCCACGCGGGTGTCCACGGCGATCTCCTCCGCATCAGCGTGTACGACGACGGCCGAGGCCTCCCGCCGGGAACGACCCTCGAACAGCTCCGCCGGGCGGGACACTTCGGACTGGTCGGCATGGTGGAGAGGGCCGCTTCGGTGGGCGCCCGAATACGCATAGGCCGCGGCAGCCACCCCAGAGGCACGGAGGTCCGCCTCGAACTTCCACTGGCGGCTCTGACGGCATCGAACGCACAGCGACCGAACAACGCCTGAGTACGCCTAACCGTCCCCACGCCACGAGAGGAGGCCGCACCGATGCCGGACCCGACTCCCCACCCCGACTCTCAGCAGCCACTCCAACCGCCGACGAACCCGTTCGGCGACTTCCCGCCGGCCCGACAAGCCGCCGTGCTGCGTGTTGTCGTGGCGGACGACAACCCCGTGGTCCGCGCCGGCCTCACCGCCCTGCTCTCCGGCCGCGAGGACATCACGGTCGTAGCGGAGGCAGCCGACGGCCGTGAGGCCTACGAGGTCGCCCATCAGCACCGCCCCGACGTGGTCCTCCTCGACGTCCGCATGCCCGGCGTCGACGGCATCTCGGCACTCCCGTACCTGGTGCAGATCGCCCCGGTGGTGATGCTGACGTACAGCAGGGAGTCGGAGATCGTCCAGGAAGCCCTGCGCCGAGGAGCCGGCGGCTACCTGGTCCACGGCGAGTTCACGGCCGGCCAGCTGGTCGACGCCGTACGGGACATCAAGGAGGGCCGGGCCCACTTCACACCGACCGCGGCGGGTGCCCTGCTGGCCCAACTCCGCCAGAGCCAGGCACCGGGGCCCCAGCCCCTACCCGAGGGCCTGGGCCAGTCATCGAGTGCGACTGCATACGGAATTTCCAACTCCGCACACTCGCATGCTCAACCCCAACAACCTTCTGTGCCAGGGGATTTCACCCTCCCGCACATCCCGATTCCGCCTACTTCTCCAGAAAACCTTTCGCAAGTGCAACCGTATGTGGGACAGTCTTCGTCTGGGTGGACGGGTGGCCGTCCGGCCGCTCCAGACAGGTCGCGGTTCCAACTGAGCACGAGGGAGGTGGAGATCATGGACCACATCGCGTCCGGCATGACCAACCAGCAGATCGCCGCCACCTGCTTCATCAGCGAGAAGACCGTCAAGAACCACATCAACCGCATCTTCGCCAAGCTCCACAGCACCAGCCGCTCCGAGGCCGCCGCCAAGTGGCTCGGCACGGCACCGGACTCACACCGAGGACTGGGGTGATCTGCGGTGACGGTGCGGGGGGATGGGTGGATGGGCCTGCGGGCCCAGGTCGTCGAAGGCAAGTCCCGGAAGTCGCGCTGGGCCTCTGATTGGGCCCCGGATTGGGCCCTGGGGCCCTCTGGCACGAGGGGTGTTCCGCCGTACGTTTCTCGTGCCGAAAGCGGCACCGCCGAACCCGGAGGGGAACACCATGAGCGACCTGATGCTGAAGACCGCCGTTGCGACCAAGGTCCGCGTCAACGGCTGGAAGAACACCACGGTCGAAGCCATGCAGCGCCGCGCCGGCGACAAGGGGCAGACCGCGGTCGAGTACCTGGGCATCATCGCGGTGGTCGTGGCGATCGTGGTGCTGATCGCCGGGACGAACATCGGTCAGACGATCGTCGACAAGCTGACTGCGCAGATCGCCAAGGTCGCTCCTTGATGCGACCTCGCCGGTACGGCGATGCAGGGCAGGTCTTCCCCATCTACCTCGTGGTGGTGGGGGGCCTGCTCTTTCTCGCGTTCGCCTACTTTGCGGTCGGCCAGGCCGCGGTGAATCGGAACGGAGCCCAGACGGCCGCCGACGCGGCGGCCCTCGCGGCAGCCCAGGACACCCGGGACAAACTTGCGGGCAAGTGGGTGGAGGACGTACTCGACCCGTCCAAGTGGCAGGGCATCTTCAACGGCGACGGGGTGGAATTCGACGGCTGCGGGCGCGCATATCAGCTCGCGTCGCAGAACGGCGCGCATGTGGACGACAACGCCGGGGGCTGTGAACCGCAACTCGCCTCCCTGAGTTACACGGTCCATGTCCAGGCCGACGAGCCTGTCGGAGACTCGATCCTCCCTGGCACGGAGAACAGGTATGCGCGTGCCTCAGCCACTGCCGTGATCGAGCGCCGCTGCGACTTCGAGCCCCCGGCCGAGGACGCCGGGGACGACGTACTGCCGCAGCTCTCCTGTCAGGGCGTGAAGTGGGACCTGCGCCCGGACGATCTCACCGATCTGCCAAAACCCGAGGACCTCTTCGATGTCCATCTGGCCGACTGACAAGCGAACGACGAGTGAATGAAGGAAGCGGAGTCATGAGGATTCGGTTCACTACGAAGGCCCGCAGGGGGATGGTCACCTTGACCGTTGCGGCCGGACTGGCTCTGAGCGTGGCGGGCTGCGGTGGGGGCGGTGACGACGACAAACCGGACGCGACGCCTTCCGCTTCCCGGAGCAGTGGATCCAACCCCAGTGCTCAGGAGGGGCAGTCCAGCAAGCCCTTGGCCGAGTTGAAGGGGCCCAACGGCCTGCTCCTCCAGATCACCTCTGCCGTGCGTGACTCCGGTGGGTTCGTCACCGTGAACGGCGATCTGAAGAACGACGGCTCCGAGGTCGCTGTGATTCCGGCAGCGCTGAGCGGCAATGAGACCGAGATCATGAACAACGGCAGGTCGCTCGGTGGTGCCACGCTCGTGGACTCGAAGGGCAAGAAGCGGTACTACGTGTTGCGCGACACCGATGGACGCCCGCTGACGACCACGGGGTTCACGTCCATCAAGTCGGGCGAAACGATGGACGTGTTCTTGCAGTTCCCCGCTCCGCCGTCGAGTAGCACCGAACTCACCTTCCAGCTCCCGCTGTTCGCCAGCGCGGCCATCCAGATCTCCGGGTGAGGCCACCGTGACCGACGCCAGCACCCACTCCTCGGTGCGAATGGCCGCATCGCGCCTCGCCCTGCCCCTCACCGTCGTATCGATCATGGTGGCAACCAGCATCTACGGCGCCGCGACCGCCCACGCCGACGAAGGCCCCAGTGTCCCCCCGGGTACTGAGGCCTCCGCCCCCGCCCCCGTCAAGGTCGACCCCAACGACCCCGACCTCAAACTCCCCGAGGGCGCCACCCTGGCATCCGCCAAGGTTCTCGACATCAAACAGGTCGTAGAAGACCAAAGCGGCGACGAACGCCGGGAAGACACCAACGCCGACGTCAAGTTCGCCCTCCAGGCCGAGGTCCTCTTCGGCAAGGACAGCGCGAAGCTCGGCGCGGAGGCGAAGTCCCGTATCTCCGCGATCGCGGAGGAGATCAAGACGCAGAACGCGACGAAGATCCGTGTCTTCGGCTTCACGGACAACCTTGGTTCCTCCGCCCACGGCGACGTCCTGTCCCGGAAACGCGCCGACGCCGTACAGAACGTCCTGGACCAGGAACTGACCGACTCCAACGTCACCTACGAGGTACGCGGCTACGGCGAGCAGTACCCGATCGCGGACAACTCCTCGGAATCCGGCCGCAAGAAGAACCGCCGGGTCGAGGTCTCCTTCCCCCGCTCGGAGAGCTGAGCCACCAGCACCCACTCACCCGGGGTCCGTCTCCCGCCACCGCAGGCAGGGACGGGCCCTGCGGTTCAAGTTGGGCCAAGGGTGGGTCCGGGGGCCCATGTGCCACTGTTCGATTCTCATTAGCGTCAGCCGGGCGCCCGCCTTGAATGCCCGCCCGCTGAACCGAGGTCCCACATGTCCGGTGCCGGTAACTCAATACCCCCGAGCGGCATTTGGGGTGCGCAGAACACTCCCTCCTGGGACCGGCGTTCGCCGTTGCCACGAGAGCTGGGCTGGGCGCAGGTACTCCTGTGGGTGCAGTTCGCGCTGACGGCGCTGTACGTGATCACCGTGCTGTCGGTGGTGTCGTACTACTCCGGGGAGATCTTCGGGATCCTGGTGTACGACTCGCTGCCCAGCTTGGCCGGGGTCTACCTGGCCCGGCGCCTGTGGCGGGGCGGGGTGTGGACGAGCCGCGCCCTGATCGCCGTACAGGCCTGGATCGTGTGGCTGTCGCTAGGCACGCTGTTACACGGTGATCTGCGGGGCTTCACGCAGGCGGCGATGCCGATTGCGGTCATCGTGCTGTTGCGTCGGGCCCGGTCGCGAGAGTGGTTCGAGACCCCTCCCCAGGACAGGGAGGAGCGCCGGGCGTTCAGCCTGGCGAGGATGATCCGCTGGCGGCGGGACGAGGGCCAGACCGCGGTGGAGTACGCGGGGCTCATCGCGGTGGTCGCGGCGATCATCGTCGCGCTGTCGGTGGGCGGCCTCGGCGGGCGCATCGCCGACGGCATCCAGTCGGCGGTCTGCTCGGTGACGGGCACGGCCTGCCCCGCTCCGCAAAGCGATGGCACGGAGACGGGTGCGGCCGGGGACAACAACGACGGTGCGCAGCGAGACGGTTCGGACACCGGCGCCGGCACCGACGGCGGCAACGACGCGGACCCGGACGGCCGCCAGAACGCGGACGGCGGCGCGGGGACAGAAGGCGCTGGGGGCGCGAACGGCGAGACAGGCGCGGAAGGTGACTCGGGCACCCAGGCCGGTTCCGGCGGCCAGGAAGGCACGGGCGCCGACGGTGCTACGGGCGGCAACAACAGCGACGGCGGTCCGGCGTGGTCGACTCGGATCATCACCTATGAGGGGGCGGGAGCGAACGACACGGTTCCCCTCGCTCCGGGGCCGTTCGAGGAGAGGTCGCTCTGGGACGACGTACATGACCAGGAACGCCACGACAGAACGTTCATGGACCACGTCCGTGGCTTCTTCGTGGCCCCGACCAAGAGTTTCCTGGCCAGCACCATGGACGTCGTCAGCGACCCGGTCGGCTCGATCAAGGACAGCTGGAACGGCTTGAAGGGCTACACCACGGACTGGTGGGGCGACAAGGCCGACGAGCTGGGCAAGGAGTGGGACAAGGGGAACTACGTCTCCTCCGTATGGGGCTGGGTCAACTCGCCCGAGGACTTCGTGTCCGACCTGGCGGTCGACGCGTTCGTGGACAAGGAGAACTGGGAGAAGGGCAACTACGGCGCCTCCATCGGCAACACCGTTGTCGGCGTCATCGGCATCTTCAGCCCGAAGACCATCACGAAGTTCACCAAGTTCAAGAAGCTGGCCGAGGTCGGTGAATACCTCGACAAGGCGGCCGACGCGGCCGAGAAGGCCCGCAAGGCGGCGAAGGCGGGCGACTTCGACGGCGCGAAAAGGGCAGCGGACGAGGCGCAGAAGCACGCCGACGAGGCGAAGAAGAACGCCGAGAAGAACGGCAGCTGCACCATCGCGATCGGGCGCGTCCCCTACCCCTACGGCGGTGGCGGCGGCCCGCGCGGAGTCCCTGGCACCGGCACAGGCGTCCTGGCGGGCCCGCAGGCCGGCCGGATCGTCGTCGCCGCAGCAGGCGGCAAGGAATGCACGGGCGACGACGCCGACGACGCACGCCAGGCCCAGCAGCAGGCACTGGACGCGCGGGCCGAAGCGGCGAAGGCCGCACTGCGGGAGCGGGGCTCTTCGGTGCCTGACGACCAGATCGACGGGCTCGTCAACCGCGCCAAGGATCCCCCGGAACCCGGTGAGATCAGCACGAAGGACGCGGCTGACTCGCTCGACGAGATCACCGACCTCGCACGCCGCGGAAACGTCAACGGCGATGCCGCCGCGGCGCTGGAAGGCAAGGTCGCCAATGCCTCCGACGCCAACAAGCTCGCCGAGGCACGCGCGGAGGTGAACGCCGTACGCCGCGCTGCCGACGACGCGGCCCCCGGAACCCATGTGGACGCCGGAGTCGGCGGCAAGATGAACCGCAAGGAGGCGGACTTGGGCAACGGGGAGAAGGTGAATCTCGACGAGATCCCGGACGCGGACGTGGTCTACAAGGACAAGAACGGCACCGTGTACGTCAAGGAGGTCAAGAACGCCGGCTCGGCCACACGCAAGGCGGACTTCGCCAATCAGGTCGAGAGGCTCAAGAAGTGGGCGAGCAAGGAGCCGGGCCGCAAGGCCACCGTGGAGATCGAGACGGCCGACCGCTGGACGTCGGTCTTCAGCGAGTTCAAGCCCGCCCGAAACGGCAAGCCGGCGAAGGACACCAGAACGGCGGCCGGTGAGATGGCCAAGAACGGTGTGGATGTGAAGGTGGCGGGCCAGGGTCTGTCCGCCGACCAGCTCGGCAGGATGCAGCGTGCCATCGACGAGCGGACGGCGAACGGCACGATGGACTGGTCGAAGATGAAGGACCCGGACAGCGCAAAGGCGTACCTGGGCATCGAATAAGACGAACGAGTGGACGACAGCCACGAGACGTGGCAGGACGGCGGAAATGAGCGAGTCGGACGCGGACCTGAGTGCCGAGGAGATGTGGGATCCGCAGGTCGCGCGATGGCGTGATCCGGAGGGTGACTACGTTCTGCCCCGCGCCCTTCGATCCTTGCCACAGCCTTGGGACGAGGGCGACTGGGATCGGATCGGGGACCTGCCGCGCACCGATGAGCGGGTGGCGGAGGCTCGGCAGGTGGTGACCGAGCTGCTGGCGGACCCGGAGTTGGCGCCGGATGTGCCTCAGCCGCCGTCTCCGGGCCTGTTGTGGCACGTGTGGGAGGAGTTCCACCAGGCGGTGGGGGAGAGGATGCCCCGCACGAGCCAGGTGACGTGGGCCGGTGTGGACGAGCTGGTGCGCGAGTGGCGGGGACGGGAGAGGCTGTACCCGCTTCAGCGGCATGTCGTTGATCACGTCGAAGCGGCGATACTCGCCATGATCCCGCGGCTGCGGGACGACATCGCCGACTCGGTGTTCCGCTGGCTGGCCCTGGACTCCGACCCCGGCCGTTTCGCCGACTGGGCGGTGGATACGGCCGAGCGCTGCGTGATCGAGGACATCGGCGCGGACTCTGCCATCGAGCTGCTGGGCGCGACGGGGAGTTCTGAGGCCAGGGCAGCTCTGGATCGCCTGTCGGTGAAGCCGGGCGGTCCTGCGAGTTGGGACAACGCGGAGGCGGCACAGGGGAAGCTCTTCGATATGGGGACGGAGAGGCGGAGCGGTGGTAGGCGCGGAAGCTGAAGGAAAGGACGAGTAGCCTCTCCTGCTCCCACTTGCACAAGAGCTTCCCTGCACGTGGGGCTCCGGCTTCCGGTGGCCGCTGCGAAGGGGCGTGCCAAGCTGCTGCCGGACAACAACACGTACGAGATCAAGACGGACACCGGGAGATGGCGGTCGACCTTCTGGACCAGCAACTGGGGCGGGACTACGAGCGTGGGTGTGTCTCTTCAACTTCGGCGGGACGGAGGGTGTGGATCGTTCGCTCTTTGCCGACCGCGGGCTTCCGAGCGACCCTTCGGATCCGGTACGGGATACCGGAGGCGAGGACTATCAGCACAGCCACACGTATGTCACCTGGGCCGAAGTCGCCGTGGTCGACTGGGACGCCCCGCTCGCCGACGAGCCTGCTATTACTGGGCGGGCCTGTGGCGGCCTGGTGACGACGGCGAGCTCGTCCAACACGGCATCGTGTGGGCCTCAGCCACGCCCGGCCTGGATGAGGCCGCGGCCGCGGCTTTCGGCGAGGATGTGTACAGCCCAGTGGAATGGCCGTAGGGCGGCGAGGTCCACCTGGACGGCGCCGTGTACCGCCCCGTGATTCTCACAGCGCGGATGCTCAGGCACCCTGGTCCCGGGTCTGGAATGCGATGCGGGACCTTGCCGACAAGCACGGGGACGACAACGTACGTCTGGTCGTCTGGTTCGGTTGACAACGGCTCCGGCGTGCCCCAGGGCCTGTGTGGTGTCGTGATCAATCGGCTGCTTCCAGGAGATCTCCGAGCCAGATCATCGAGGCGCGGAGTTCGAGGCCGGCGAGGTAGCTCTCGGGCGTCTTGTCGAAGCGAGTGGCGATGCCGCGCCAGTCCTTCAGCCGGTTGATCAGTCGCTCGACAGTGTGGCGACCACGGTAAAGACCGGCGTCGAAAGTGACGGGACGGCCACCCCGGCTGCCCTTCTTCTTGCGGTTGGCCACATGGTTCTTCTTCTCCGGGATGACCGCTCTGATGCGGCGTTTGCACAGGTGGGAGTGGTTGGCGCGGGACGAGCACGCCTTGTTCGCGGCAACTGAGCCCGGCCGGGTGCGGGGTTGGCCCCGACCGGCAGACGAACCCGGATCTTCTTCAGCACGGGGACGAACTGAGGGCTATCCGCCCCGGCCATTGTGGGCGGCTGGGCATCGACGTGGAGGAAACGGATCCGGAGGCTTTCGCCGAATGCTGGGCCAACCCGCATCGGCGAGTTTCTGGCACGGGGCATGCTCGAATGGCTGTGGCGTGAGGACTGCTTCGCCCCCTGGGCGCTGGATCTGGCCATGCGGGGTCAAGGCCTTCCATCGCATGGCCGCACTACACCGTCCTGTCAGCTGACCGGCAAACCCTGACGGCCTACGACCGGAAAGACCCTGGAGAACCAGACCACCGCGCTGGTCTCCGGCCTGCCCGAACACCGAAAATCGCGTCGGCCGCCCGACAACAGTTCCCCCTCAACGACTCCTCATCGCCCCAACCAAGTCAGCGAGGTCAGATCGCTGATGAGACTCTGGCCGACCGCGCCTACGGGTGCGTGTCCGTGATCGCGATGACCTCGTCGAGGTGGTCCAGGGTGGCTTGCAGGTCGTCGATCTTGGCCTGGATGCGCTCGCGCTCGGCTCGCAGCATGGCTCGTTGCTCGGCGTCGGTGTGCCCGGCGTCCCAGCACGGCAGGAGTTCGGCGATCCTTCGGCTGGTGAGGCCGGCGGCGAACATCTCCTGGAAGAAGCGGACCAGGGAGATGGCGTCCTGCCGGTACAGGCGCTGACCGGACGGGCTGCGTTCCGCGATGAGCAGCCCTTGCTGCTCGTAGTAGCGCACGGCGCGCACCGAGACGCCGGCACCTCGTGCCACCTCGCCGATGCGGAGTAACCGCTCGGCCGCGGCCACTGTGACAGTCATGGTGATTCCTCTCACTCCTGGCCCTGACGACCAGCACTTGCCTCTGACGCTAGCGTCAGGTTTTAGCGTCCCGGACATGGATATCAACAACTCCGTCGCCCTTGTCACCGGAGCCAACCGCGGCCTGGGCCGCGCCTTCGCCCAGCGCCTGCTCGAACGGGGCGCCCGCAAGGTCTACGCGACGGCCCGCCGACCGGAGACCGTGGACCTGCCCGGGGTCGAGGTGCTGCCCCTCGACATCGCCGATCCCGCATCCGTGAGGGCCGCCGCCGAGGCCGCCCCGGACGTCTCGCTACTCATCAACAACGCGGGAATCAGTACGGGGACCGACCTGGTGACCGGTTCGCTGGACGCGGTGCGGCACGAGCTGGAGACCAACATGTTCGGCCACCTGGGAATGATCCGGGAGTTCGCGCCGAGCCTCGAAAGGAACGGCGGGGGCGCGATCGTCAACGTCCTCTCCGCCATGTCGTGGTTCGGGGGCAAGGGCGCCAATGCCTATCACCTGACCAAGGCCGCCGCCTGGGCCATGACCAACGGCGTCCGCCTGGAGCTCGCCGAGCAGGGCACGCTCGTCACAGCGGTACACCTCGGCCTGGCCGACACCGACATGGCGGCGGGCTGGCCCGTGGACAAGATCGCTCCGTCGGACCTGGCCGACGCGGCGCTCGACGGTGTTGAGGCGGGCTCCGCCGAGGTCCTCGCCGACCAGTGGAGTCGGGACGTCAAGTCCCGTCTGCCGCTGACGCCGGAAGAGTTCAACGCCGCGATGGACCGCGCCCTGGCGGCGCTGATGGCGGCCTGAGGGGCCCCTCGGGCCGCACGGACTTCGGTCGGCTGCTTCTCCATCGGCCTCTCGAACTCCTCTACTTGAGGTTGAACTCGTGGTGTCGTGTCGCTGATCAGGGGGGCCGATGGTCAGGTCGGTCTCGGCGAGGCAGCCGTCTATGAGGTGACTGCGGTACTGGATAAGGCGTAAGCCGCGTCGGATGCGCTGGTCGAGGTGTTCGGGGGTACTGAAGGCGACGTTGGAAGAGCCACCCCCGTCGCAGGAGAGACTAGATGCTTTGTTCGAGGGCTAGGGGCTGCCCTTTGGGCCCAAGTTTGGGGCCGCGGGCCCATCCCGCCCCGGAGGCCCCTCCTTACTCTCGAGCCGTGTCGTAGACCGAAGGTACGAGGGGGCGAGGCATGGCCTCGATGGGGGCAGCTCCGGAGCCCGGCGGGGCGTGGCCGTCAGGACATGGCGGGCGCCAGGGCATGCCCGGCTCGCTCGCAACGGCACTCGTCCTCGTCCACGCCCTCTTCGCGGTCACGGTCGCCGGGGGCCTCGGCCTGCTGCTCACGGCGGCCTCGTACGACGCGGTCGACGGCGGCGTACTCGCCCTGACCGCGTACGGGGCCGCCCCCGGCGTTCTCGGCTGGTGGCTGGCCCGGCGTACGTGGCTGGGCGGGGTGAGGATCTGGGGCGGCCTGATCGCCGTACAGGCCTGGCTGATCGCCGGTGCGATCACCAACATCACCGACGAATCACCGCGCGGCTTCACCCAGCTCTTCGTCCCCGCCTTCGTCCTCTACTTCCTGACCCGCAAGGACACCCGAAACTGGTACCGCCTCCCCGACGGGGTCCGAGCCGAACGCCGCCCCTTCTCCCTGGCCAGGATGATCCGCTGGCGTCGGGACGAGGGCCAGACGGCTGTGGAGTACGCGGGACTCATCGCGGTCGTGGCCGCGATCATCACCGCCCTCGTCGTCAGCGGCCTGGGCACGCAGATCCACGGGGGCCTTCAATCGGCGATCTGCAAGGTCACGGGAACGGCCTGCGCGTCCCCGACGTCCGGTGGCGACGACACGGGCGTCACGGCCGGGCGCGGCACGACGGACCGTGAGGGCACGAGGACGGATACCGGCGACGGCGAGTCCGAGGACGAGGACAGGAACGACAACGACAAGGCCAAGGACAACAAGGCCAAGGACGACGACGGCTGCTTTTCCGGATTCGGCGCCTTCTTCGGCTGCACGGGCGACCAGCTCAAGCAAGTCGGCGAAGGCCTCTTCGTGGACGGCATCGGCGGCGAGCTCAAGGGCATCTGGGACACCGTCACCAACCCGCTCGACACCCTGGACGGCCTCAAGGACTACGGCGGCCTCATCGCCGACCAGTGGTCGCAGGACGCCAAGGACGCCGGCGACAAATGGGCGAAGGGCGACTACCTCGACGCCCTCACCGACTGGGGCGGCGCGACCCTGAACTCGGGCGGAAAAATCCTCGACGACATGTTCATCGGGGAGGAGGTCCGCGATCAGTGGAACAACGGCAACAAGACCCGCGCCGTCACCACGGTCGTATGGAACGTCGGCTCCCTCTTCATCCCCGGCTACGGCGAGGCCAAGCTCGTCGGAAAGCTCGGCAAGCTGGGCAAACTCGGGAAGCTCGGCGACCTGGGCAAGCTCACCGAGAAGGCGGTCGACGCGGCGGACGACGCGAGAAAGGCGGCCAAGGCCGGAGACCCGGAGGCCGCACGCAGGGCGGCGAAGGAAGCCGACGAAGCGGCGGACGAAGCCGAGCGCAAGGCCCGCGAGTCGGGCTGCACCATCGCGGCCCCACCTCGCAGAACCCCGTACGGCGGTGCCCCGGGCGCAGGCACCACCATCCTGGCCGCTGCCCATGCCGACGCCCCGTACGTCATCCTGGCCGAGGATGGCTGCGACGAGGAGGCCAAGCAGCAGGCGCAGGAGGCCCGCGAACAGGCGAACGAGGCGGACAAGGCCGCCGACGGCGCCGAGCAGAAGAATCGGCCGGCCAACGACTGGCAGGCCAGGGACGACATCCCCGGCCCGGCGCGCGGCAAAGTCCTCAAGTTCCCGAACAAGCGCCACACTGTCGGTGGAGCGTCAAGCGGACAGGTGAAGGAGCACAACACGGTGATCCTGAGAGGCAACGAGGACCTGGTCCGCTCCGACATCGAGGGCATCGCGAACGGCCGCGCCACGCTCTCACCGGACGGGAACACCTACGAGATCAACGGCCGTGCGTACGAGGTGGAGGGCAACGGAACGGTCTTCCCGAAGTCCGGCCCCGGTCTGGTCGAGATGGACCGCATCGAGTACGCGGCGCTGAAGGAGATCGCGAAGAACAAGGGCGATGCCGGTAAGTCGCAGCAACTCCAGCGGGACCCGAAATTCGTCAACAATCCCGAGAAGGTCGAGAAGGCCAAGGCTGTCTATGACGGGACGTACAAGTGAACGGAACGTACGAGTGATCGGGAACCTTTTCACCGTCGCCGAGCTGGCCCCGGAGAGCCTGCGAGAAGCCCTGGCGGACATGCTGGCGGTTCCGGACAAGGCCGTCGACGTGGCCGACGTGGACGGAGACCAGGAGAGCCGGCACTGGGACGCTCCCGTGCTCTGCACCTTCCGCATCCTCCCTCCCGGTGACCTGGCACTGGAACTGGACATCACCGTGGAAGACGCCACCGCCGGCACCCTCACGGAGGAAGGACTCGCACGTGCCCTGGCAGCCAGGGTGAAGAGTTCGGTGCTCCACCCGTCGACACTCGACCTGCCGAGCGCCTACTGGGTCGCCCTACCCGACGGACGCTCCGTCAGGTGCCGCCTGGAGGCGATCGACTCCGACGAGGACACGGCATACCGCGTGGACGCGGTGGAGGAGCAGGTGCCCGACCTGCCACGAGCCAGGGTCGAGATCCTCCCGGAGGTCCTCGACAGGCAGCCCATCGCCACTCCCGTCTCCGACGCGGTCCTCGCCACACTCCCTACAGGTACGGCAGCGAGCCTCGAAGGCCATGTGCACCACTACCTGCGCGTGTGGGAAAGACTGACCTGCCGACTCCGGTCCGACTGGGCCCCGTCGGGCCGTTACCGAGCGGACCTCTTTCACCGCGACCTGGAGGCCAGGGAGGAACTGGAGCGACTCATCCCGGAGATGAGTGAAATGTACGCGGTAGCCCTACGGGATGCGGTGACCCAACTCGACCGGACATTCAAGGAGCACACCGACACCAAGCCCACATCAGACGACGACGGGAAAGCGGGCACCTGGTGGCGGAACCGGGTTCCTCGCCGGACGCCTTGGTGAGTGCTCCATGGGCGTCTCACCTCGGGAACAGCCGAGTCTCCGCTACGCCTTGATCTCCACCCGTACCCCCTCCCGAACTCCCCACCCAGCCATCACTCCTGCCTCCGCCTCCACCACATGACGTGCACGCAGCCGCGGCATCCCCAACCGCCCCGGCCGCATGGTGCGCACGGCGATGACGCGGAGGTGCCGATCGAGATAGGCGACATCGATCGGCATGCGCATCCGAAAGGTGTGCACGCTGTTGGCGGGGGAGAGCAGGATCGCCCCGTCGATGGAGTCCCGCCCCAACAGCCCTTTGGTACGGGCCCGGTACGAGGTGGCGATCTCCAACGGCACGCTGACAGATGGCCCCCCACCCTCCCGGTGTACGACGAGCTCCCCATGCCCGTCCCGCCAACGCCGCCCCATACGGGCCCACCTCCGACCATGCCACCTGCCAACGGCTGTCCGAACCCGAAAGTATCCGTAGGGGAGTAGGCCCTACATAGGCCCCCGGGCCCATGCCCCGCCACCCGCGGACGGCCTACGTTCCCCAGATGTGCGAAAGCCTCCCCAAAGCCCTTTGCCGGTTCATGACTGAAACGCCCCGCACGGCACCACTGTGGGTCGACAGATTGGCGCGTTATGCAACCGTTACGGCTCGTGCTGGTCGACGAATCGCCGATTCTTCCCCATACGCCCCGCCAGTTGACAACCTTCACCCTGGTGCGGCTCCACCCCGCTGTATAGCTTTGGTTCGCTCAAGAGAAGCCTCGCCTCGTACCGGGAGCCGACCGTGAACCGCCGCCCCACCCTCCTCGCAGCGCTCACGCTGACCGCCGCTGCGGCCCTGACGCTGTCCGCGTGCGGGAGCGACGACAGCTCCAAGAGCAAGGACAACGACAAGATCGCGGGAGCCGACACGGGGGACAAGGCGTCCGCCTCCCCCACCGCTTCCGACCCGGCCTCCGCCGAACGGCCGAAGATCGACCTGCCGTCCGACCTCTCCTACACCTTCGACTGGCCCAAGTCCGGAGACAAGGAGAAGGACGCGATCCTGGCCGACAGCGAGCAGTCCATCAAGGCTGTGGACTTGGCCATCGTCAACCAGGACGCGCTCGACAAGCCGTACCTCCATTACTACGAGGGCGAGGCGGCTGCCTCCACGCAGAAGTTCATCCAGAACTACGTCGACCACAAGGCGTCCATCACCGGTGTCTACCGCTTCTACGCCCCCGAAGTGGCAGTCGACAAGGACGGTACGGCGTCCTTGAGCTACTGCGAGGACCAGGGCAAGGCATATGTGAAGTACCTCAAGACCGACAAGGTCAAGAAGACCGAGGTCACTGCCAAGAGCTACGTCATTTACCACACGTCGCTCAAGAAGAACGACAAGGGTGTCTGGGTGATCCAGAAGATGGTTTCGCAGAGTGGGAGCCCCAAGTGCCAGCCATGAGACGGCCGTTGAAGAGGCTCTCCACGGTGGTCATTGCCGGGGCCTGCTGGTCACTCCTCGCTCTTCCCGGCGTGGCGCGCGCCAATGACACCCTGGAGGGCGGCACACAGGGCGCCAACCAGGGGGCCAATGCCGACGACGACGGCACCCTCTCGGTGACCGCCGGCGGCGTCGTCTTCGACCGCTCCAAGAACGGCACCGGCAAATCCGCCGGCGCCCTGACGTCATCCACCTCCTGGACGCCCCCGCCCTGCTGGTACGCCCCCAAGTACACCCCGGAGCAGTTGCAGAAGACCCTGGAGCCAACCTGGGAAGCCGGATCCACGGGCTACCAGTGGGACGCCGAGCAGCGTGACCGCTACGTCAACGGCAAGCCCTACAAGGACTTCAACAAGGACAAGACCGGCGAGGGCTACTTCTGGGACTCGTACGTCGACGAGGACTACCCCCCGGGATGGGACTCCTGCGAGAAGCCCGCCTTCTGGGTGGACCAGGGCGACCCACCGCCCGCCAACGTCGAGAGCGCCGTCACCCCTAAGATCCTCGCCGACCTCGCCTACGCGGAGATCCGCGTCCCCAGCACCAAGGTCACCCTGGCACCCGCCGCCGCGACCAAGGTCAACCTGCCGACCTGGTCTTGGCTGGACGCCGCCGACTTCAAGCCGGTCTCCGTCACCGCGTCCGTACCGGTCATCGGCATCACGGCGACCGCGACCGCCGTACCGCAGTCGCTCAGGATCGAACCGGGCACCAAGGACGCGGTGACCTACCCGGCCTCCGGCGTCTGCGACATCAACAACGGCCGCATCGGCGAGCCCTATGCCAAGGGCAAGGCCGACCAGACGCCACCCTGCGGAGTGAGGTACCTGCGCTCCTCGGGCAACGGCACGTACCCGCTCCAGGCCACCGTCACCTGGAAGATCGACTGGACCGGCAGCGGCGGCGCAGGCGGCGACCTCCCCGACGGCACCTTCGGCGCCACGCAGGACGTCGTCGTACAGGAGATCCAGGCCGTCAACCGCTGAGCCGAGCGTTGGACCGTACTGGCGGGGCGATCACTCGAGAGGGTGATTGCCCCGCCAGACCTGTAACCGAATGCGCTGGCGTCCGCCCTGCCCGTTCCTGACTCGTCACACGGCAAATCTTCCTTGTCTGCCGCTCCCGGCCCGGGTAGGAAGAGCAGCATGACCGAACTCGGCGCAGTGTTCCGTCCGCAACTCGCCCCCGAGCGGCCTCGATCCGTCGCCCGCATTGCAGATGACACAGGCCTGGACCAACTCTGGCTCTGGGAAGACTGCTTCCGAGAAGGCGGTATCTCCACTGCCGCCGCAGCCCTCGCCTGGACGGAGAACGTACGGATCGGCGTCGGACTGTTGCCCGTGCCCTTGCGGAACGTCGCCATCACGGCCATGGAGGTCGCCTCGCTGCACCGGATGTTCCCGGGCCGGGTGATCGTCAGTGTGGGGCATGGTGTGCAGGACTGGATGGGGCAGGTGGGGGCGCGGGTCGAGTCGCCGGTGACGTTGTTGCGGGAGCATCTCGTCGCGCTTCGGGCCCTGCTGGGCGGGGAGCGGGTGACCACCGAGGGGCGGTACGTGAAGCTGGACGATGTCGCGCTCGACTGGCCGCCGGAGGGTGGGGGAGGCGGCGTGCTGGCCGGGGCCACCGGGCCGCGGTCGCTGCGGCTCACCGGGGAGGCCGCCGACGGGACGATCCTCACCGCCGCCACCAATGCCGAGGGCGTGCGCAAGGCGCGGCAGCTCATTGACGCAGGGCGGGAGGCTGCCGGTCGCGGGGCCGGGCCGCACCCGGTCGTCGTGTATCTGCTGACCGCGACAGGCACCGGTGCCGCCGACCGGCTCCGTGCCGAGCTGGCCGACGAGGGGCTCGAGTCCGTTGAGGATCTCGGGGTCGCCGGGGACGCCGGTGCCGTCGCCGAGGCCGTCGAGCGGCTGGCCGAGGCCGGGGCCGACACCGTGGTGCTGCAGCCGACCGGGGACGAGCCCGACCCGGAGAGGTTCGTGCGGTTCGTCGCGGAGGAAGTGCGTCCGCTCGTTCCCTGAGGGCCGAACGGTTCCCTTCAGGGCCGTTGTCAGTGGCGACCGCGACACTCCGGGCATGAGGGATGACGACGTGGACGTGCGGCTGCGTGCTGTTGTGGAAGCCGATCTGGAGTTCTTCCTGGCGTACGAGCATGATCCGGAAGCCGTCCGGCGGTCGAGGTTCACGCCCCGGCCGCGTGACGCGTTCATGCGGCACTGGAAGGACAAGGTCCTCGGGGACGACACCGTCTTCGTACAGACCGTGACCGTGGACGGTGAGGTCGCGGGTAACTTCGTCGCCTGGTGGGACGGGGACCGCCGCTTCACCGGGTACTGGCTCGGACGCCCGTACTGGGGACGCGGCATCGGCAGCCGGGCCCTGGCCCTCTTCCTGGAGCGGGAACAGAACCGGCCGCTGTACGCCGACCCCTTCAGCGGGAACGCCGGCTCCGTTCGTCTCCTGGAGAAGCAGGGGTTCCGACGTGACGGCGTCGTCCAGCACGGAGACAACGAGCATGTCGTGTTCGTCCTCTCATGAACGGGAGAAGGAGAGGGAGAGGGAGAGTGGCGCCGGAGCTTCCGCAATCGCATCGCACCTTCGAGGACCTCGTCGCCGAGGGGGCCTCCGTCCCCACGGAGGGATGGGACTTCTCCTGGTTCGAGGGACGGGCCACCGAGGCGCGGCCGTCCTGGGGGTATGCGACGTCGATGGCCGGACGGCTGCGGCGGGCGACTGCCGTGCTCGACATCCAGACCGGGGGCGGGGAAGTCCTGGACTTCGCCCTTGCTCATTCGGACCTGAATACTCCCTCGGCTCTGAGTACTCACTCAGCCCTGAATACTCATACGGCCCCGGATGCCCATACGGCCCCGACACAGCCCCGGCTCGCCGTCGCCACCGAGGGCTGGCCGCCCAACGTCGCCAAGGCGACCGCCCTGCTCCGGCCACGCGGAGTCGCGGTCGTCGCCGCCCCCGAGGACGCCCCGCTGCCCTTCGCCGACGCTGCCTTCGACCTGGTCGTGAGCCGGCATCCCGCCCGCCCGCACTGGGACGAGATCGCCCGGGTCCTCCAGCCCGGAGGGACCTATTTCGCCCAGCACGTCGGGCCGGCCAGCGTCTTCGAACTCGTCGAGCACTTCCTCGGGCCCCAGCCGGACGACGTGCGCGACGGGCGTCGTCCCGACCGGGAGCGTGCCGAGGCCGAGGCCGCCGGGCTAGACGTCGTCGATCTGCGGGCGGAGCGGCTGCGGATGGAGTTCCACGACATCGCCGCGGTCGTGCACTTCCTGCGCAAGGTCGTCTGGATGGTGCCCGGCTTCACCGTCGAGGCGTACGAGCCGCAGCTCCGCGCGCTGCACGAGCGGATCCGGGCCGAGGGGCCCTTCGTCGCCCACAGCACCCGCCACCTCTTCGACGCACGCAAGCCGGACTCACCCTCCTCCCGGCACCCCTGATCACGCGTGCGGCCCCACCGTCACCTCCCCCACCACCAACTCGGCCGTCGCCTCCAGCACCTCGCCCACCCGCTCCGCCTGCTCGCCCAGCTCCCGTTGCTGCCGTGCCGTCAGCCGGCCGAGCGGCTCGACCGTGACGGTCGTACGACGGCCCCGGCGCCGCTGGTGCCACACTCCCGCCGCCACACCGTCGACGAGCAGCACCGGATAGTTGCCCGCCTGGCCGCCCGCGAGGGCGCGCCGGTACGCCTCCCCGGGGAACAGCCGCTCGCGGGGCTGCCCTGCGATGACGTACGCGTCGAAGTAGGGGAGCAGCCGCACACCCCGTGCGGGTCCGTCCGGGAAGTCGGTGTCACCCGCCGCCACCCACGCCGGTGTCCTCTCGAAGTCGACCTCCTCGATACGGCCCGCGGCGGCCAGCTCTCCGAACAGGGTGGTGGCCCAGCCGGGCGGTGCCCCCAGCCACTTCGCGAAGTGCTGCGGGGTGGCCGGTCCGTAGGCGTGCAGATAGCGGCGTACGAAGGTGCCCAGCGCATCGGCCACGGACTCCGCGCGCGGCGGGCGCGTGTATGTCGCCTTGCGACCGCGGTTCGGGCCGAAGCACAGCGTGCCCGCCCAGCCCGCCCGGTGCATCACCTGCCGCCAGCGCGGCCACAGGTCCTGGAACGCGGGCATCACGCGGTCACCGGCCCACGGGCCCGTACGGGCGACGATCTCCTCGGTCAGCTCGTCGAGGGTCAGACACCTGCCGTCGAGCGCCTCGCCGATCGCCGTCACGACCTGGCCGGCCTGCTCCTCGGTGAGCCGTACGTCGGGCGGGAACGGGCTCGGCCCTGCCGGAACCGCCGTCAAGGCGGCCGACCAGAGGGGGAGTTCACGCGCCGGGAGCAGATGTACCGTGCCGCGCGGACCGTACGTCTTGATCAGGGACCGGTCGTCCCAGAGTGCCGTCCGCACGTCCGCCCGCGTCAGCCCGGCCGTCCGCACCCCCACCGAGACCTCGGCCGCGGACAGCACCTGCGCGTGCGCGCCCGCCATCGCGCCGACCACCTCGGCGACCGGCGTGCCGCTCCCGGCCGGCCTGGCCAGGAACTGCCGCTCCGCCCGCCGCGCGCTCGCGGCGTCCCATGTGATCCTCACGGTCGTCGTCATGGAGTGACGTTAGGTGCGAATGAGGACAGAAGCTGGCCTATTGACCCGCCCCGCGTAGGTCACTCCTTTCACTCACTTCACTTGCGCAACTCCCGTCGATGTTTTTCACATCGTTATCGCCCGCGGCTCGCCTTCGTTGCCACTGCTCGCGTAAGTTCAGACCAAGGTAATTCGCGTCAGCAAAGCTGCGCGGGCGGCACCGTGCAGTGGAGGGGGCTGCGCGGTGCCAGGGCCTCCCCGTTGAGGTGGCGGCGAGACCGCGCCGGGGTCAATCCGGCGTTCGCAGCCGGGTCACCCGTCGGAGGGATGCCGGGGACAAGTCGCCGAGTGGACCCCAAGGTGCGCCAAATCCCCCGGATCTTGCCCGAGGGTGCCTGATTTCGCTGCGTATGGGCCGTATTCCAGTCAAGAACAAGCCATGTGCGAGGGCTTCTGCGGACACCGCCCCGTCGTGGGGTGGCTCCGGAGAGTAGTTGTGGCACGCCGATGCATGCAGCATCACTTACGAAGGGTTATGGTGGAAACCCCCCCTCGGGCCGGTCCGTCTCCCCCCCCACGGACCGGCCCGATTTTTTCTGTGCGGGGGCGGGTCGGAACACCGGCCGGAATTCTTCGTTCCGCACCCATGGGCGGCCCGCGGACGCGGCAAGGGTAGGCTTCGCCTCCGGGGACTGCCACACGGGCAGGGACCGCCCGCGGCCACGACCGGGCCGCACATCGCGGCCTGTCCGATCCTTACGGAGGGGCTGACGATCACGTGAACCTGCGCGACAAGCTGCGTGGCCTGCTGGTCAGGCTGTACGCACGCCGGGTGGAAGGCCACCTGGACCACGCTCAGGTGCCCAAGCACATCGGCGTCATCATGGACGGCAACCGGCGCTGGGCGAAGGCCGCCGGTTCCAGCACGGTGGACGGTCACCGGGCCGGTGCCGGAAAGATCGAGGAGTTCCTCGGGTGGTGCAGTGAGACCGACGTCGAGGTCGTGACCCTCTGGCTGCTGTCCACGGACAACTTCGACCGGCCGCAGGAAGAGCTCGGCCCGCTGCTCGGCATCATCGAGGACGTCGTGCGCACCCTGGCCGCCGACGGCCGCTGGCGTGTGCATCATGTGGGCACCCCCGACCTGCTGCCCTCCGGGATGCAGACGGTCCTGAAGGAGGCCGAGGAGACCACCGCGCACGTCGGTGGGATACTGGTCAACGTCGCCATCGGCTACGGCGGCCGCCAGGAGATCGCCTACGCCGTGCGCTCGATGCTCCTCGACGCCCAGGAGAAGGGCACCTCGATGGAGGAGCTCGCCGAGGCGGTCGACACCGACATGATCGGGCGTCACCTGTACACGAGCGACCAGCCCGACCCCGACCTGGTGATCCGCACCAGCGGCGAGCAGCGGCTGTCCGGATTCATGCTCTGGCAGACCGCGCACTCCGAGTACTACTTCTGCGACGTGTTCTGGCCGGCCTTCCGCAAGGTCGACTTCCTGCGCGCCATGCGCGACTACGCCGCCCGCCACCGGCGCTTCGGCGGCTGAGCCCGTACAAAGCTGAACTTTCGCCAAGGGCCGTGCTGCCGCCGGAAAACCCCGAAGCACCGGGGTCACCGCACGTCGCAACACGTCCCGGTACCCCTCCGAAGACGCACGTAACACGGAGTTCACCGGCTCGCCGTCATATGCCGTGGCATGGCGAAGCTCGTTCGAGGGCATAAGCCTGTCAGGTCGACGCCCGAACCACGGGTGTCGGATCTCAGCGGACGGCACGGGGCCGTCCGCCCGGGAGGCCCTTTGCACCAGCCCGATCGTGCGGTCACAGCACGGACGAAGAGGCGGAGGGCCGGTTCTCGGCCCGCGCAGGGCGGCCGACGACCGGTCCAGCTCCACTCCGTCGCTCCCCGACCTCTTCCGAGGGGGTACGTCCTTCCGTGGTGACCAGCGCAAAGCGCCACAAGCCAGACCGGCGCACCTATGTCCTCGACACCAGCGTTCTGCTGGCCGACCCCAACGCCCTGAGCCGCTTCGACGAGCACGAGGTCGTGCTTCCCATCGTCGTGGTGACGGAACTGGAGGCCAAGAGGCACCATCCCGAACTCGGCTACTTCGCCCGGCAGGCCCTGCGTCTGCTCGACGACTACCGGATTCGCCATGGCCGTCTGGATTCCCCGATTCCGACCGGGGACCTCGGCGGGACCGTCCGTGTCGAGCTCAACCACTCGGACCCCAGCGTGCTGCCCAGCGGCTACCGCCTGGGGGACAACGACTCCCGCATCCTCGCGGTCGCTCGCAATCTGCAGGCCGAGGGGTTCGACGTCACCGTCGTGTCGAAGGACCTCCCGCTCAGGATCAAGGCGTCGTCCGTGGGACTCCTCGCCGAGGAGTACCGCGCGGAACTCGCCATCACGGACTCCTCCGGCTGGACCGGAATGTCCGAACTGACCCTGCCCGGCGAGCAGGTGGACATCCTCTTCGAGGAGGGGCACATCTATGTCCCCGAGGCCGCCGATCTCCCGGTGCACACGGGCCTGACCATCCAGTCGGAGCGCGGCAAGGCGCTCGGCCGGGTCACGCCCGAGGGCAACATCCGTGTCGTACGCGGGGATCGGGAGGCGTTCGGCATCAAGGGCCGCAGCGCCGAGCAGCGCATCGCGCTCGATCTGCTGCTCGATCCAGATGTCGGGATCGTCTCCATGGGCGGCCGGGCCGGCACCGGAAAGTCGGCGCTGGCGCTCTGCGCCGGTCTGGAGGCGGTGCTGGAGCGGCGTCAGCACCAGAAGGTGATGGTCTTCCGTCCGCTGTACGCGGTGGGCGGGCAGGAGCTCGGCTATCTGCCCGGCTCCGAGGCGGAGAAGATGAGCCCCTGGGCGCAGGCCGTCTTCGACACGCTGTCGGCGGTCACCAGCCGGGAGGTCATCGAGGAGGTCACCGCGCGCGGGATGCTGGAGGTCCTGCCGCTCACCCACATCCGCGGCCGCTCGCTGCACGACGCGTTCGTGATCGTGGACGAGGCACAGTCACTGGAAAGGAATGTGCTTCTTACCGTTCTGTCCCGGATCGGGGCCAATTCACGGGTGGTTCTCACCCATGACGTGGCCCAGCGGGACAACCTCAGGGTCGGCCGGTACGACGGTGTCGTCGCCGTCGTCGAGAAGCTGAAGGGGCATCCGCTCTTCGCGCACATGACCCTGACCCGGTCCGAGAGGTCCCAGATCGCCGCCCTTGTGACCGAAATGCTCGAAGAAGGGCAGATCTGACCGTCCCGCCCCAAGCGGTGGTGGTTACGCAGTAGTTGGCGCCGTTCGGAAAGGCGAAGAGCCTAGCCGGGCGGCGCCTTCGCGCGTGACGATTTCCGTGAATCCCCTGGGTCAAACGGGATGTGAGCTTTCACACGGCACACAGAATTGCCTTGCCCCGCCGTGTTACGGCAGAGTCTCACTCCTGTCAGGCCCCGCATACGACACACCTGTACCCCCAGCGGTACGGCACCACAAAGCAACAGCATCAACTGCATAGCGTTGTCGTATGCCGCCCGCGCACCACGCGGCACTCCCTCCCGAGGGAGTTGCCCACCGGGCCCGCGCCTCCCGTGACCCGTTAGTTGGGGAGGCCAGTGTCAAGGGCACGATTGCGTCCGCGAGGGTCACCGAAGCGGGCGATGCTGGAAGGAAACCGTGTGAGCCGGATCTCGGTCCGGGGATTCGCAGTGGCTTCGGCCACGGCGGTCACCGCTGTTGGAAGCGTCGTCGGCGTTGCCTCGGGCAGCACCGCGCAGAACAACGACGCCGAAGCGACGGCAAACGGCACCACGTTGCTCGCGGACATCCCCTCGGGCCAGCAGGCCCAGGTGCAGACCGCCTCGCTGACGCAGCAGGCCGACGTGCAGGCCATCGCCGCCGATGTGAGCGCGAAGAAGGACGCCGAGGAGGCCGCCCGCAAGGCTGCCGCCGAGACGGCGATCGCGAAGAAGGAGGCCGCCGAGAAGGCGGCGAAGGAGGCCAAGGAGCGCGCGGAGGCCAAGGAGGCGGCCGCCAGCCGTTCCAAGGACATCTCCGACATCCCGGTCGCGAGCTCCTACTCGATCGCGCAGATCCAGGCGATGGCGCGGCAGATCGTGCCCTCCGGTCAGTTCCAGTGCTTCAGCAACATCGTGGACCACGAGTCCGACTGGAACTACAAGGCGGTCAACCCCTCCTCCGGCGCCTACGGCATGTTCCAGGCACTGCCCGGCACCAAGATGTCCTCCGCCGGCGCCGACTGGCGGACCAACCCGGCCACCCAGATCAAGTGGGGCCTCGGCTACATGAACGACCGCTACGGCAGCCCGTGTGAAGCCTGGTCGTTCTGGCAGGCCAACAACTGGTACTGAGCCACCCGGCCTTCGGCCGCTGTCATCCTTCGCGCGAGCCCCACACCGTCGTACGGTGTGGGGCTCGCGCCATGTACGGTCGGATCATGTCGCGAGTGCCAGGGTGGCTCGGCCGGCTCGGCGCCGGACTGACCGAGATGAGCGAGCAGTGGAACGAGCGCCGCGCAGAGGCCGAACGGGAGCGCGGCGAAGCCGAGTCCCGGACGGGGGCCGACGAGTACGTGCCGCCGCCCCCGGACTACGCGCCCGACGTTCCCGCCCGGCCCGATCCCGCGCTGGCCGTGCCGTGGGGGGTGCGGGTCGCGGCGGAGGCCGCCTGGCGGCTGCTCATCCTCGCGGGCACCCTGTGGGTGCTGATGCGGGTCATCAGCGCCGTCCAGTTGGTGGTACTGGCGTTCGTGAGCGCGTTGCTGATCACCGCGCTGCTCCACCCGACCGTGGGGAGGCTGCGGCGGCTCGGAGTGCCGCGCGGGCCGGCCACCGCGCTGACCGCGATCCTCGGCTTCGTCATCATGGGGCTGATCGGCTGGTTCGTGACCTGGCAGGTCATGGAGAACATCGACGACCTCTCGGGCCAGATCCAGGACGGCATCGACGAGTTGCGGAACTGGCTGCTCAACAGCCCGTTCCACGTCACGGACAAGCAGATCAACGAGATCGCCAAGAACCTGCGTGAGGCGGTCGGCGCGAACACCGACCAGATCACCTCGGCGGGCCTGGAGGGCGTGACGGTCGTCGTCGAGGCGCTGACCGGGATCCTGCTGGCGGCCTTCTCCACCCTGTTCCTGCTCTACGACGGCAAGCGGATCTGGGAGTGGACGCTGAAGCTGGTTCCGGCGGCGGCGCGGCCGGGAGTGGCCGGGGCCGGGCCGGCGGCGTGGCGGACGCTGACGGCGTATGTGCGGGGCACGGTGATCGTCGCGCTGATCGACGCGATCTTCATCGGGCTGGGGATCTACTTCCTCGATGTGCCGATGGCCGTGCCGCTGGCGGTGTTCATCTTCCTGTTCGCGTTCATCCCGCTGGTGGGCGCCGTGGTGTCCGGGGCGTTGGCCGTGGTGGTGGCGCTGGTCACCCAGGGGGTGTTCACGGCCGTCATGACGCTGGCGGTGGTGCTCGCGGTGCAGCAGATCGAGGGCCACATCCTGCAGCCGTTCATCCTGGGGCGGGCGGTGCGGGTGCATCCGCTGGCGGTGGTGCTGTCCGTCGCGTGCGGGGGGATGGTGGCCGGGATCGGCGGTGCGGTGGTCGCCGTGCCGCTGGTCGCGGTGACGAACACGGTGGCCGGGTATCTGCGGGCGTATTCACGGGAGTCGGCGCTGCGGCATTCGGTACGGCCGCGGGGCGCCACGGCGGTGAGCGCCGAGCAGCCTGCCCCGGACCCGCCGCCGGAGTAGCCCGAGGACATGAACGAGGACATGCAACAGGGCCCCGTCCACCATGCCCAGGGGACGGGGCCCTGCAGTTCATCGCCTGCGGCCGGGAGTTACTCCGCCAGGACCGCCTCGGCGTCCAGGGTCACGCCGACCGCCTGGATCACGGACGCGATCTTGAAGGACTCCTGGATGACATCGCGGTCGACACCGGCCTTGCGCAGGACCTGCTCGTGCGAGTCGAGGCACATGCCGCAGCCGTTGATGGCGGAGACCGCGAAGGACCAGAGCTCGAAGTCGGCCTTGTCGACGCCCGGGTTGCCGATGACGTTCATCCGCAGGCCCGCGCGCAGGGTGCCGTACTCGTGGTCCGACAGGAGGTGACGCGTGCGGTAGAAGACGTTGTTCATCGCCATCACCGCGGCCGCGGCCTTCGCCGCCGTGTACGCCTCCGGCGACAGGTTCGCCTTCGCCTCCGGCTCCAGCTCGCGCAGCACGATCGGGGAGCGCGACGCGATGGCCGTCGCCAGCACCGTGCCCCAAAGCTGCTGGGCCGGCAGGTCGGAGTTGCCGATGACCGAGCCCAGGTTGAGCTTCAGGTCCTTGGCGTAGTCCGGTATCGCGGACTTCAGGTTGTCGAGGGACATCTAAGATCACTCCCCGGACAGCAGCGCGACGGGGTCGAGCGTCTCGTCGCCCTTGCTCCAGTTGCAGGGGCACAGCTCGTCGGTCTGCAGGGCGTCGAGGACCCGCAGGACCTCCTTCGGGTTACGGCCGACCGAACCCGCGGTCACCATCGAGAACTGGATCTCGTTGTTCTGGTCCACGATGAACACCGCGCGCTTGGCGAAGCCGTCCTCGCCCTCGATGCCGAGGTCGCGCATGAGCTCGTGCTTGGAGTCGGCCATCATCGGGAACGGCAGGTCACGCAGGTCGTCGTGGTCCTTGCGCCAGGCGTGGTGGACGAACTCGGAGTCACCGGAGAAGCCGAGGACCTGCGCGTCGCGGTCGGCGAACTCCTCGTTCAGCTTGCCGAAGGCGGCGATCTCGGTCGGGCACACGAAGGTGAAGTCCTTGGGCCAGGCGAAGATGACCTTCCACTGACCCTCGTAGGTCTTGTGGTTGATCTGCTCGAACTCCGCGCCCTTCTCCAGCGAGACGCAGGCGGTCAGGTCGAACTCGGGGAACTTGTCACCGACGGTGAGCACACACTCTCCTTGCAGCGAAGAAACACCCGGATTGCGGGCGTTTCCCATGGGTTGGACGGTGTTGATGTTGGCACAGCGTCGATTGATTACGGAAATAGCTACACTCGGTCGGGTTGATCGGAGGTAGTTATTAGTGACTGTGGGTAATAAGCGCAGGCAGCCCAGCCTCGCCCAGCTGCGTGCCTTCGCGGCCGTGGCCGAGCATCTGCACTTCCGGGACGCCGCCGGGGCGATCGGCATGAGCCAGCCCGCCCTCTCGGGTGCCGTGTCGGCGCTGGAGGAGACACTCGGAGTGACGCTCCTGGAGCGTACGACGCGCAAGGTGCTGCTCTCACCCGAGGGCGAGCGGATCGCCGTGCGGGCCAAGGCGGTGCTGGGCGAAGTGGGCGCACTGATGGAGGAGGCCGAGGCGGTGCGGGCCCCGTTCACCGGGGTGCTGCGGCTCGGGGTGATTCCGACGGTGGCGCCCTATCTGCTGCCCACGGTCCTGCGGCTCGTCCACGAACGGTATCCGCACCTCGACCTCCAGGTGCACGAGGAGCAGACCACCAGCCTGCTCGACGGTCTCACCAGCGGACGGCTCGACCTGCTGCTGCTCGCGGTGCCGCTCGGCGTCCCGGGCGTGACCGAACTGCCGCTGTTCGACGAGGACTTCGTGCTCGTCACCCCGCTCGACCACTGGCTCGGCGGGCGCGAGGGCATTCCGCGCGAGGCGCTGCGCGAGCTGAACCTGCTGCTGCTGGACGAGGGGCACTGCCTGCGCGACCAGGCCCTCGACATCTGCCGGGAGGCCGGCCGCGACGACGTGCCGGTCACCACGACCGCCGCCGGGCTGTCCACACTGGTGCAGCTCGTCGCCGGCGGGCTCGGTGTCACGCTGCTGCCGCGCACCGCCCTCACGGTCGAGACCTCCCGCAGCGACCAGCTCCTCACCGGGTACTTCGCCGACCCGGCCCCCACCCGCCGTATCGCCCTGGCGATGCGGGCGGGGGCGGCGCGCGGCGCCGAGTACGAGGAACTGGCCGCGGCACTGCGGCAGGCACTGCGGCCGCTGTCCGTACGGGTCGTCGGCCAGGAGGCCTGACGATCCGTACGGGCAGCGGCCCGTACGAAGACCTACTCGGTCCGCAGGCCGTCCGGCCGCATCAGCCTCCACAGCGGCGGCAGGCTCAGCAGGGTCACCACCAGCACGACCCCCGCGCCGATGCCGGTCATCGACAGCACGCTCGGCCAGTCCACCCGGACGGAGGTGTCCGTCATCCGCAGCAGGACCGCGCCCAGGGCCATGCCCACCGTCGCGGCGAGCAGCAGGCCGAGACCGATCGGGATCGCCGTCTGCCACAGCACCGACAGGCTGAGGGTGCGGCGCCGGGTGCCGAAGGCGACCAGCGACGACAGCAGCTTGCGGCGTTCGCGCAACTGCTCCAGCTGCGAGACCAGCAGGCTCGCCCCGATCAGCGCCAGCACACACGCGGCGCCGACGGACAGGCCGGTGCGGATCGTGGCGTAACGCTCGTTGCTCTCGATGCTCTGCCAGGTCATGGGCTGGACGACCGGGTCGAGACGCGCGGCCGTGTTGCGCACGTAGTCCTGAGCGTCCCGCACGGTGGGGTCGAGGCTCAGGTAGAGCTGCGCCGAGGTGAACGACCCGAGGTTTTCGGGCAGCGCGCTGGGCGTGATGAGGATGCCGCCACGCCTGTCTCCGGTGGGGTCCTCGCGGGACTGGGCGTGCCGGATGTCCTGCGGCACGGTCCAGGCGGTCCAGCGATCGTCGGACGTGGTGGTGTCCCCGGAGTCGGCCCACAGGGTGTTGCCGGGCTTGGCCAGCTTGGCCGTGTCGGTGTCGTACTCCCCGCCCTTGACGGCGAAGACGTCACCGTCGCGGCAGGACGGCAGTGTGGCCACCTCGCGCAGTGAGGCGCAGTCGGCGACGGTGATCTGGACGTAGGAGTCCCCGTCGTCGCCACGCTGACCGCCGAGATAGCCCTCGTTCAGCGCGGTGACCTTCCGTACCCCCTCGGTGTCGCGGAACTCCCCGGCCGCCGAGGCGGTTTCGACACCCCTCGGCACTTGCACCTGCATCTGGGCCCGGGAGACGTCGTACCGCGACTGCTCGGTGTAGCTGCCCTCCACTCCGGCGAACAGCATCTGCAGTGCGATCGCGCCCGCCACGGCCACCGCGATGCCGTTGACCATGCGGGCCGCCGTACCACTGCTCAACTGGAGCCTGCGCACCGCCAGTTGCCAGGCGATCCCGCCGGAGCCCAGCCGGGCGACGACCGTCTCCACGATCCAGGGCAGCAGGGCCGTGACGCCGACGAGCAGCAGTACGACTCCACCGACGACGAGGTACTCGTTGAAGGTTCCGCCGTCGCGGCCCTGCCCGACCATGGGGAAGAGCATCGCGAGCCCGCCCGCCGGCAGCAGCAGCCGCCACCACAGCCGGCGGCGCGCCGGCTTGGCCGTACGCACCACACCGAGCGGCTCGATGACCACCCCGCGCAGGGCGAAGAGGGTCACCAGCACGGCGGCCGTCGGCACCGCCACCGCGACCAGTGCGGCCAGCAGGGGAGAGGGGTTCAGATAGCTCGGGAAAACGCTGACGCTGAACACCTCGAGGGTGGCCGCCAGCTGTCGCCCGAGCAGGAAGAACCCGGTGCCGAGGACGAGTCCCAGCACGGATCCGGCCAGGGCCTCGCCGGCGGCGATCCGCCGCGTCATCCGGCTGTCGGAGCCGACCAGCCGCAAGGCCGCGAGCCTGCGGTCACGCCGCTCGCCGCCGAACCGCACGGCCGCGGCGATGAACACGGCGACCGGCATCAGCAGCACCACGAAGACGACCAGGACCAGCAGGATCAGCACCGGGTCCCAGGGGTCGGACGACCCCAGATCGTCGTTGCCGAAGCTGTCGATCCGGGCCCCACTGGCGGCACCCTCCAGCTGCTTCACGAGCCCCTTGCCGCCCGCGAAGTAGGCGAGTTCCTGGGAGCCGACGAGCCCCTGCTCGCCGACGGTGCCCGTGACCCGGTAGTCCAGCCGTTCCCGCAGCAGCTTCCCCTCGTCGGAGGCGAGCAGCTCCTTCAGCGCGGGGGAGACGACCATCTCGCCCGCCGCGGGGAACTCCGAAACCCCCGGCGGCAGCGGGGCCTTCGGACCCTCCGGCTCCAGCAGACGCCCGCGGACGTCCAGGTCGCGGAAGGTGGTGTCCGCGTCCAGGACGACCAGGGTGTTGTCCGCCTTCGGTATCTTCTGCTGGCTGAAGGTGTGGTCGCTGCGCGCCTCCTCGCGCCGGTCCCGCTCCGCCAGCGCGTTCGGGATGGCGGTGGTGAGCAGCAGCAGCGCCACACCGAGCCCGACACCGACGGCCGTGAGCAGCGCCCGGGTCCATCCCTCGCGCCCGCCGGCGAAGGCGTACCGGGTTCCCATGCCCAGATCCCGCGCCCACTGCCGTGTGCTCATACGACGCGCTCCATGTCGCGGGACTTCCCGTCCCGTACGACGATCTCGCGGTCGGAGTAGGCGGCCACCCGGGCCTCGTGCGTCACGAGCACCACGGCCGCGTTGGTGGACCGGGCGGCCTCGGTGAGCAGTTCCATCACGCGCTCGCCGTTGAGCGAGTCGAGCGCGCCGGTCGGCTCGTCGGCGAAGATCACCCGCGGGTTCGTCACCAGTGAGCGGGCGACGGCGACGCGCTGCCCCTGACCGCCGGACACCTCGCCGGGCCGCTTCTTGCGCAGCTCGTCGACCTCCAGCCGCTCCATCCACGCCAGCGCGGTCCGCTCGGCCTCCTTGCGGGACGACCCGTTCAGACGCAGCGGGAGCGCGACGTTCTCCACGCAGGTCAGTTCCGGCACGAGCTGGCCGAACTGGAAGACGAACCCGAACTCGGAGCGCCGGAGCGCACTGCGCTCGGCGTCGCTCATCCCGGTCACCTCCCGCCCGTGGTAGGTGATCGAGCCCGAGTCGGGCATGACGATCCCGGCGAGGCAGTGCAGCAGTGTCGACTTGCCCGAGCCGGAGGGGCCCATCACGGCGACGACCTCGCCCGGGTGGATGGAGAACTCGGCGCCGTCGAGCGCGGTGGTCGGGCCGTACACCTTGCGCAGGTCCCGGGCGGCGAGCAGCGAACCAGCGGGAATGGTCACCGGGTCACCGCCTCACGGAGCTTCTCCAGACGAGCCGCGGTCAGTTCCAGCCAGCGCAGGTCGGCCTCCAGGTGGAACAGGGCGTGGTCGCAGATGAGCTGGTCGGCCAGATCGCCCTTGCGCTTGCGGTCGGTGAGGATCCGCATGCTGCGCAGGTGCTCCGAGCGCTGGGTGTCGAGGATGTCGGCTGCGTCGCGGTGGGTGAGCAGCGCGAGGACGACCTTGGTGTAGAGGGTCGACTGGAGGTACGGCTCCGGCTTCTCCGGCGTCGCGAGCCAGCGCTCGACGTCGGTGATGCCGGCCTCGGTGATCGCGTACCGCTTGCGCTCCGGCCCGCCGCCCGCCTCGATGCCGTCGACCTCGACGAGGCCGTTCTTCAGCAGGCGGGACATCGTCGAGTAGACCTGGCCGTAGTGGAGCGGCCGGTCGTGACCGAACTTCTCGTCGAAGGCCCGCTTCAGGTCGTAACCGTGCCGCGGGCCGGACTCCAGGAGCCCCAGAAGAGTGTGACCGATGGACATGCCGAGCACTCTACGCACCGTGTATACGCCGCATGTATACGCCGGGTGTGTAGAACGTGGCGGATGGTACGAGTGTGCAGGTCGGGCCGGGTTGTCACAGTTCTGCAACTCCCCGCCCGACCGGCGATCGAGGGCGAGGCCGTTCAGTCCGACGGGGGTCCGGTGGCGGAGCCCCCGGGTGGCCGCCCACGCCGGGGTAGTGGTCCGGTCTCCCGCGGCAGCCTCCCGGCATCGGCCAGCGCCTTCCGCAACAGGAACTCGATCTGGGCGTTCGCCGACCGCAGCTCGTCCCCGGCCCACCGGGCCAGCGCCTCGTACACCGCCGGGTCCAGCCGCAGCAGCACCTGCTTGCGCTGCTGCTGCGGCCGGCGCTGAGGGCCCGGACCCTCGGGAGGGACGGTCACTGGTAGAGGGACCCGGTGTTGAGGACCGGCTGCGCGGCGCGGTCCCCGCACAGCACCACCATGAGGTTGGAGACCATGGCCGCCTTCCGTTCGGAGTCCAGCTCCACGATGTCACGCTCGGTGATCCGGGCGATCGCGGCCTCGACCATGCCCACCGCTCCGTCCACGATCTGGCGCCGGGCCGCGACGACCGCTCCGGCCTGCTGCCGCTGGAGCATCGCCGAGGCGATCTCGGGGGCGTACGCGAGGTGCGTGAAGCGCGACTCGATGATCTGCACGCCGGCCGCCTCCACGCGCGCGTGCAGTTCGACGGCGAGCTTCTCGGTGATCTCCTCGGCGTTGCCGCGCAGCGAGAGGCCGTCCTCCTCGTGCGCGTCGTAGGGGTACTCGATGGCGATGTGCCGCACGGCCGCCTCGGTCTGGGTGGAGACGAACTCGATGTAGTCGTCCACCTCGAAGGTGGCCTGGGCGGTGTCCTCGACCCGCCACACCACGACCGCGGCGAGCTCGATCGGGTTGCCGTAGGCGTCGTTGACCTTCAGGACGGCGGTCTCGTGGTTGCGGACCCGCGTCGAGATCTTGGTGCGCGAGGTGAGCGGGTTCACCCAGCGCAGACCGTCCTCCCGGATCGTCCCCCGGTAGCGGCCGAAGAGCTGGACGACACGGGCCTCGCCGGGCGCCACCATGTTCAGCCCGCACATGGCCAGGAACGCCGCGAGGGCGACCAGGATGCCGCCGATGATCAGGCCGGCCTTCGCGCCGGTCCCGTTCACCGCCGTGGCGGCCGCGATCAGCCCGGCGCCGGCCAGCAGTCCGAGCAGGCCGAGGAGCAGGGCGAGCCCGCCGCCGATGCTGTGCGCGGTGAACTCCCGTACGCGTGGGGCCGGCATCTCGGGTACGTCGGCGGTGACCTGCGTGTCGTGTGTGGACATGGGTGAATCCCCCGTTCTTTCCGCGGAGCCATCCTGCATAGCATCCGTCTATCTAAGTGATATCACTTTATCGCGTCCTGGCAACCCTTCGGGTGTCTCGAACGTCGGTTCCGTTGGGATGGGTGCTGATTGTCACGTCCGCAAAGGGCCGGATCGGCAGCCCTATCTCTTATCTCCCGGTGTTAGCTTTCTGAGCTGACCTGAGCGGCGAACCTGTGTGACGTGTGAGCACACTTGAACGAAGCGGAGCGGATCGGACCCATGGGACGAGCGGAAGAGAGACGCGCCCGACAGCGCGGTGGGCGCCGGGCGGCACCCAAGAGCCACCGTTCGTCGGCCGCGGCCGGGAAGGGCGCCATACGCAGGCTCTTCACCTGGAAGAAGATCCTCGGCACCTTCTTCGGCCTGTGCCTGCTCGGCATGGGCGCCTTCATCGTGCTGTACATGGTGATCGACATTCCCGAGGGGAACGCCGACGCCAAGCGGCAGAGCAACATCTACAAGTACAGCGACGGCTCGATCATGGCCCGCGACGGCAAGGTCAACCGTGAGGTCGTCGACCTGTCCAGGGTCCCCAAGGAGGTCGGGCGGACCTTCGTCGCGGCCGAGAACAAGACGTTCTACAAGGACGCCGGCGTCGACCTCAAGGGCACCGCCCGCGGCGTGTTCAACACGCTCTCCGGCCGCGGCGCCCAGGGCGGTTCGACGATCACCCAGCAGTACGTCAAGAACTACTACCTGACGCAGGAACAGACCGTCACGCGCAAGCTGAAGGAACTGGTCATCTCGCTGAAGCTGGACCGGGAGAAGTCCAAGGACTACATCCTCGCCGGCTACATCAACACCAGTTACTACGGCCGCAACGCCTACGGCATCCAGGCCGCCGCCCAGGCCTACTACCGCACCGACGCCGAGGACCTCACGGTCGCGCAGGGCGCCTACCTCGCCGCGCTGCTCCAGGCCCCGAGCCAGTACGACTGGGCGGTCGCCTCCGAGGGCGGCAAGAAGCTGGTCAAGGCCCGCTGGAACTACGTCCTGAAGAACATGGTCGAGGAGGGCTGGCTGAGCCAGTCCGAGCGTGACGCCATGAAGTTCCCGGTGCCGAAGGAGCCCAGGCCCGCCCCCGGCATGGAGGGCCAGAAGGGCTACCTGGTCAACGCGGCCAACGCGACCCTGGAGAAGCAACTCGTCGCGGAAGGCACCGCGAGCAGCCGCAAGGAAGCCGAGGCGCTGGTCAACGCCGGCGGCTGGACCATCACGCTGAACGTCGACAAGAAGAAGCAGGCCGCGCTGGAGAAGTCCGTCCAGCAGCAGCTGAACAGCGAACTCGACCCCGACAAGCGCGAGGTCGACGCGGACGTGCAGGCCGGTGCCGCGTCCGTGAACCCGAAGACGGGCGCCGTGGTCGCGATGTACGGCGGCGCGGACTACTTCAAGCACTACGTGAACAACGCGACCCGCACCGACTACCAGCCCGCCTCCACCTTCAAGCCGGTCATCCTGGCCGCGGCCCTGGAGGAGCGGGCGAAGACGCAGGACGGCGAGCCGATCACCGCGAAGACGGTCTACGACGGCACCAGCAAGCGCCAGGTCATGGAAGACGGCAGCAAGGTCGGCTTCGCCCCCGAGAACGAGGACGACCGGAACTACGGGCCCATCAGCGTCCAGACCGCGATGAACAAGTCCGTCAACTCCGTCTTCGCGCAGATGGGCGTCGACGTCGGCATGTCCGACGTGGTGGACGTCGCAGGCAAGCTCGGCATGGACACCGAGAACATGGAGGCCGTGCCCGCTCAGACCCTGGGCAGCATGGGCGCGAGCCCCCTGCAGATGGCCGGGGTCTACGCGACCCTCGACAACCACGGCAAGAAGGTCACGCCGGCCCTCGTGAAGTCGGCGGAGCACCTGAACCAGACGGTCACCATGCCCGACCCGGTCGGCGACCAGGTCATCAGCCCCGAGGCCGCCGACTCGGTGACCTCGGTGCTGACCGGCGTGGTCGACGACGGCACCGCCCAGGACTCCGTGCGCAACAACCCCGAGCGCGACGGCCAGCAGGTCGCGGGCAAGACGGGAACGTCCGACAACAACAAGTCGGCCTGGTTCACCGGCTACACGCCCGGCCTGGTCACCTCGGTCGGCCTGTTCGGAGAGGACAACAAGCCCCCGTACAAGCAGGTCCCGATGTACAAGGCCGCAGGCAAGCCCCGCGTCGACGGCGGTGGCTTCCCGGCGCGGATCTGGGCGGCGTACACCTTCGGCGTCATGGGCGACGTCACCAAGTTCGACCTGGACACCCAGCAGGGCGCTGCCGTCCAGCCGACGTGGACGCCGACGCCCACGCAGTCGGAGACCGAGGAGCCCACCCAGGAGCCGACCACCGAGGAGCCGTCGTCGTCCCCGCCGCCGACGACGGAGGAGCCGAGCAGCTCGCCGCCGCCGACTCCGTCGACGTCACCGCCGACCTTCACCCCGCCGACGGCCCCGGAGACGACACCGCCGACCGACGGCGACCCGTTCGACCCGGTCAAGCCGGGCGACGAGGAGTAGGAGACGCGAAAGGGCGCCCGGCATCATGCCGGGCGCCCCTTCGCTGTGATCCGCGCGTTCAGTTGCGGTTGAGCTCGAACCAGACGACCTTGCCCGTGCTGAGCCGGGTCGCGCCCCAGCGCCGGGCCATCCGGTTCACCAGGTACAGCCCGCGTCCGCCCTCGTCGGTGGCGCGGGCCTGCCGCAGGCGCGGCAACTGCGGGACGTCGTCCCCCACTTCGCAGCGCAGGACATCCGTCCGCAGCAGGCGCACGGTGACCGGCCGGGTCGCGTACCGCACGGCGTTGGTGACGACCTCGCTGACCAGCAGCTCGACGGAGTCGCTGAGTTCCTCCAGGCCCCAGCGCTGCAGCGCGCGCCGGGCCAGCCGGCGGGCCCGGCCGGGGGCGGCGTCCTCCGGCTCCAGGAACCAGTACGCCACGTCGCTGGGCGCGATCCCGTCGAAGCGGGCGGCGAGCAGCGCGATGTCGTCGTCCCGGTCGCCCGGGCCGAGCATGTCGAGCACCTCGTCGCAGAGCGCCTCGAGGGGCGGCGGATGGTCGGGGCCGGTGAGCTGCGCGGTCGCGGCGAGCTTCTCGCGCAGCTGCTCGATGCCGGTCCACACGTCCCTCAGGCGCGACTCCACCAGGCCGTCGGTGTACAGCAGCAGGGTCGCGCCGGCGGGCGCGTCCAGCTCCACCGCCTCGAAGTCGACGCCGCCGACCCCGATGGGGGCACCGGCCGGCACGCGCAGCACCTCGGCGCGGCCGCCCAGGTGGAGCAGGACGGGCGGCGGGTGACCGGCGTTGGCGATGGTGATGCGGTGCGATACCGGGTCGTAGACGGCGTACAGGCAGGTCGCCATGCGGTCCACGCCGAGGCGCTGGGCCTGTTCGTCGAGGTGGTGCAGGACCTCCTGCGGCGGCAGGTCGAGGCCCGCGAGGGTCTGGGCCGTGGTGCGCAGCTGGCCCATGATGGCGGCCGAGGTCATGGAGTGGCCCATGACGTCACCGACGACCAGGGCGACCCGGCTGCCGGGCAGCGGGATCGCGTCGTACCAGTCGCCGCCGACGCGTGCGGTCTCCGCGGCCGGCAGGTAGCGGGAGGCGAGCCGCACACCGGTGGGGCGGGGCAGCGTCTCGGGCAGCATGGTGCGCTGGAGCTCGTCCGCGATGTACGCCTCGCGTCCGTACAGCACGGCCTTGTCGATGCCCAGGGCGCTGTGCGTGGCCAGCTGGGCGGCCACCAGCAGGTCGTCCGGTTCGAAGGCGACGCGCTCGGGGCGGCGCAGGAACAGGGCGGCGCCGATGACCCGGCGCCGGCCGCGCAGCGGGGCGAGGATCGCCCGCTGTCCGTCCGGTACGGCGAATGCGCCGCCTTCACCGAGCAGTTCGGGCAGCGCGGCACGGGCCGCGGGAGCGTCGGTGAAAACCGGGCGCACGCCCCGCAGGACCTCGGCGAGCGCGCTGCCGGGCCGCACCTCGCACAGCTCGGCGCCGACCGTGTCCAGCTCGTCGGGTTCGGGCTGTGTGGCCGGCTGGAAGCCGTTCTCGGTGTCGCGCTCCGCCGGTATCCGGTCGGTGCGGCGCAGCCGCAGCACCAGCGGGCCGGTGGGCCGCTCGTCGCCGACGGGCAGCGGGTCGCGCAGATAGACCAGGATCGCGTCGGAGAAGGTGGGCACGGTGGCCCGGCACAGCCCCATCACGATCTCGTCGAGATCGATGCCGCGGGCGATCCGCCGGGTGGCGGCGCCGACGAACCGGAGCCGGTCGCCGTCCCGCCGCATCGGCGTGGGCCGGCCGGGCGGCAGGCTCTGGCCGCTGCGGCGCTCCTGCCCCTCGGGATTCGGGGCCGGCCGGTCCTGCTCGTCGGCCGGCTGGACCGGAATTCCCTCGGGGGCGGGGCGCGGCCGCGGGGTCTCGCGCTCGGCGGTCTGCTCGGCACCCGGCTGGGAGTGCTCGGAGGCGGGGTCGCTCACGGTGTCCTTGCCCTTGCCGAACGGCGTGGAGGTGCCCGGCTCCGAGGTGCCCGGCGTGGTGTGCGCCGTCGTGACCGGAACGGTGGCGTCGCCGCCGGAGCGGCCCTGCACCGGTAAGGCGCCCGAGCCGGGCGCGCGCGCCGGTGTCGAGGTATGCGCGAGCGCCCCGCGGGGATCCGCGGGGTCGATGCCCGTCTGCGGGCGTTCGAAGGAGGTCGGCTGCTCCGTCACGCGTGTCGAATCCATCCGTCCGGGGCTGCACGCCAGAGGTGCAGGTGGTCCCGCCGAAACTCAGATACCCGGAATACGTGCCCCAGGAACGGAATTCCCGCGTGGTCAGAGGTTGTTCCTGTGCCACCGGCGGACCGTCTGCGGTCCAGGGGGCCTGCGGAGGCCCTGCCGGTGTTGCCCTCGTACCCCTCGCTCACGTCCTGCCGCCCCTCGGTGACGATCGGTCAAGCCCAGCGCGTGCTCCGGTAATTGCCACCGCGCGCCCTTGCGGAGGACGATCCTACGTTTCTTGCCCGGGGGCGCAGCAAGGGTCTCATGAGGACACATGCGCGGGCGTACGATCCCAGTCCTCCGGAAGTGACGGTACCGCCCAGGACGGATCCGGGCGCCAGTGCTGCCAGCCTTCCGAGAACGGCGGCCCCCACGCGCGGATCGCCTCCACCGCGGCCTGCCCCGCAGCTCGTACCTTTTCCGCCTGTTGGTCGTCCATCAACCCGTCCCGCCGGGCCTGGGCGAACTCGTCCTCGTCCCGCCAGTGCCAACTGCGGTCGGGATGGACGGAAATGTCCAGAAAGTGGTCTACGGAGTCGACGCCGCCCTCCCAACGGGCCAACGGCTCCTCCAGGTTCACGTACCAGTTCTTGAACCGCCAGCCCGGATCCCAGAACAGCCACACCGACCAGGGCTCGCCGGGCCGGGCCAGCTTCAGGACACCCGTACCGAACCACCGGTCGCGCTGCACGGTGCGCGGCTTGGTGTAACGCGACTCCAGCGGCTCCAGGTGCACAGGGGTGCCGTCGGCGAGCACGGGCTTCACACACTCGGTGCCGGGCGCCAGCCACACGGCGAGCAGATCCGCGTCGTCCCGTACGACGGTGACGGGACGCGCGATGTGCAGATGCGCGCCGCCGTTCTCCCGGTACCGCCACAGGATCCGGCTCCCGGGCGCCCAGAAGCCTGCCGCACCACCCGTTTCCACGCGTCTCACCGCTCCACCCTCTGCCATGAACAGATATTAGGTGCCGTAGGCATACGACGCTGCGGCGCGTGTCACGGTTCACGCGCCGGGCGTACTCGCTCCTCGAATCGTCACGGGTGCGTCATCCGCAGGACATCCAGAGCCTCGTCGAGCTGCTCCCTGGTCAGGTCGCCGCGCTCCACGTACCCGCTGTCCAGGACGACCTGACGGATGGTCTTCCGCTCCGCCAGCGCCTTCTTGGCCACCTTCGCGGCCTCCTCGTACCCGATGTACTTGTTGAGCGGAGTGACGACGGAGGGGGAGGACTCGGCGTACTCCCGCGCCCGCTCGCGGTCGGCGGTGACGCCGTCGACGGTCCGGTCGGCGAGCAGCCGCGAGACGTTGGTGAGCAGCCGGATCGACTCCAGCACGTTCTTCGCGATGACCGGCAGCATGACATTGAGCTCGAAGTTGCCGGCGGCACCAGCCGTGGCCACGGTGGCGTCGTTCCCGACGACCTGGGCCGCCACCATCAGCACGGCCTCCGGAATGACCGGATTCACCTTGCCCGGCATGATCGAGGAGCCGGGCTGGAGGTCGGGCAGGGCGATCTCGGCGAGGCCGGTGCGCGGTCCCGAGGACATCCACCGCAGGTCGTTGGCGATCTTCGTCAGCCCGACCGCGATGGTCCGCAGCTGCCCGCTGGTCTCGACGATGCCGTCCCGGGCGCCCTGTGCCTCGAAGTGGTCCCGGGCCTCGGTCAGGGGCAGCCCGGTCGTCCGGCCGACCTCCTCGATCACGGCGGCGGAGAAACCGGGCGGGGTGTTGATGCCGGTGCCGACGGCCGTGCCGCCGAGGGGCAGTTCGGCGAGCCGGGGGAGGGAGGCCTCGAGTCGCTCGATGCCGTACCGCACCTGAGCGGCGTACCCGCCGAACTCCTGCCCCAGCGTCACGGGTGTGGCGTCCATCAGATGGGTGCGCCCCGACTTCACGACGTCGGCGAACTCCTCGGCCTTGCGCCCGAGGGCGGCCGAAAGATGCTCCAGGGCCGGGACGAGATCGCGGATGACCGCGGCGGTGGCGGCGATGTGGATCGACGAGGGGAAGACGTCGTTCGACGACTGGGAGGCGTTCACGTGGTCATTGGGGTGCACGCTCCTGCCCAGCCGCTCGGTCGCCAGGGTGGCGATGACCTCGTTGGTGTTCATGTTGGACGAGGTCCCGGACCCGGTCTGGAACACGTCGACCGGGAAGTGCTCGTCCCACTTGCCCTCGGCCACCTCGGCGGCGGCCCCCTGGATCGCCTCGGCGATCTCCTTGTCCAGGACCCCCAGCTCGGCGTTGACCTTGGCCGCCGCCCCCTTGATCCGGGCCAGCGCCTCGATGTGCGCCCGCTCGATGCGCTGCCCGGAGACGGGGAAGTTCTCCACCGCACGCTGGGTCTGGGCCCGCCACTTGGCGTGGGCGGGGACCCGGACCTCGCCCATGGAGTCGTGCTCGGTGCGGTACTCGGTCCTGTCCTGCTCGTCGGTCATCGACGATCACCTCCACGTGGCACAGCGTCCGCGACGCGACCACTGTTCCCCGTGGAGGCGAACCGTCACCCCTGTTCTCAGGCGAGTCCGGGTCCCCGTACCGGAATGGACTTGCACCCTCCCCCAGCTGAAGCAGGGGGATTGCTGGCTCAGGAGGCCCGACCGGTCAGCGACCAGCGGGGTCTTACTCCCTCAGCACCAGCCAGGACGGAACCTGCCCGGTTGCCCGAAAGCATTGCAATGCGCCGGCTTTGGCTCTCGCTCAGCGTGTTGTGCGCACTACGCCAGCCCAGGGCCCCGCACAGGGATCGACGTGAACGTCGGCGCCGGAGCCGGGTCCTGGAAGAAGTCGTTGCCCTTGTCGTCGACGACGATGAACGCCGGGAAGTCCTCGACCTCGATCTTCCAGACGGCCTCCATGCCGAGCTCCTCGTACTCGACGACCTCGACCTTCTTGATGCAGTCCTGGGCGAGGCGGGCGGCCGGGCCGCCGATGGAGCCGAGGTAGAAGCCGCCGTGGCTGCCGCAGGCGTCCGTGACCTGCTTGCTGCGGTTGCCCTTCGCCAGCATCACCTTCGAGCCGCCGGCCGCCTGGAACTGCTCCACGTAGGAGTCCATACGGCCGGCCGTCGTCGGGCCGAAGGAGCCGGACGCGTATCCCTCCGGCGTCTTCGCCGGACCCGCGTAGTACACCGGGTGGTCCTTCAGGTACTGCGGCATCTCCTCGCCCGCGTCCAGCCGCTCCTTGATCTTGGCGTGCGCGATGTCACGCGCCACGACCAGCGGCCCGGTGAGCGACAGCCGCGTCTTCACCGGGTACTTCGTGAGCTCGGCCAGGATCTCGTCCATCGGCTGGTTCAGGTCGATCTTGACCACGTCGCCGTCGGACGCGAGCTGCTCGTCCGTCGTCTCCGGCAGGAACCGGGCCGGGTCCTTCTCGAGCTGCTCCAGGAAGACGCCCTCGGCCGTGATCTTCGCGACGGCCTGGCGGTCGGCGGAGCAGGACACCGCGATGGCGACCGGGCAGGACGCCCCGTGCCGCGGCAGCCGCACCACGCGCACGTCGTGGCAGAAGTACTTGCCGCCGAACTGCGCCCCGATCCCGATCTTCTGCGTCAGCTCGAAGACCTTCTGCTCCAGGTCCTCGTCCCGGAAGCCGTGCCCGAGCTCCGAACCCTCCGCCGGGATCTCGTCCAGGTAGTGCGCGGAGGCGTACTTCGCCGTCTTCAGCGCGTACTCGGCGGACGTACCGCCGACCACGATCGCCAGGTGGTACGGCGGACAGGCGGCCGTACCCAGCGAACGGATCTTCTCCTCCAGGAACTTCATCATGGAGGCCTCGTTCAGAACGGCCTTCGTCTCCTGGTACAGGAACGACTTGTTGGCCGAACCGCCGCCCTTGGCCATGAAGAGGAACTTGTAGGCGCCGCCGTCGGTCGCGTACAGCTCGATCTGCGCCGGGAGGTTGGAGCCCGTGTTCTTCTCGTCCCACATGGTCAGCGGGGCCATCTGCGAGTACCGCAGGTTCAGGTTCTGGTACGCGTCGTAGATGCCGCGTGACAGCGCCGCCTCGTCGCCGCCCTCCGTGAGCACGTTCTGTCCGCGCTTGCCCATGACGATCGCCGTGCCGGTGTCCTGGCACATGGGGAGGACGCCAGCGGCCGCGATGTTCGCGTTCTTCAGCAGGTCCAGCGCCACGAACTTGTCGTTGCCGGACGCCTCGGGGTCGTCGATGATGCGGCGCAGCTGCGTGAGGTGGGCCGGGCGCAGGTAGTGCTGGATGTCGTGGATGGCCTCTTCGGCGAGCTTGCGCAGCGCCTGAGGCTCCACCTTGAGGAAGGTCCGCCCGTCCGGCCCCTCGACCGTGGAGACACCCTCGGAGGTCACCAGCCGGTACGGGGTGGTGTCCTCGCCCTGGGGGAGCAGATCGGTGTACGCGAACTCAGGCATCTCGCCCATTCCTCACTCGACAGACGCGGCCCGCCTCCTTTGGCGAGCGTCCACCAGCGTAGAACCTGCCTCTGACGGCGAGCTTGTGAGGTAAGGCTCAGTTCGTCACGGTCAGGGGGTCGCAAAGGCCGCGAGCGGGGGGTGTCGCGATCTATCGTGTTTGGGTACGCTGCTGCCGTGGACCTTCAGAAGCAGACCGCGCCCGCCGGCTCCGAGCTCCGCGCCTCCGACGCCGAGCGTGACCGCATCGCCGACATCCTGCACGACGCCCTCGCCGAAGGCCGGATCACCGCGGACGAGCACGCCGAGCGTGTCGACGGGGTGCTGCGCGCCAAGACGGTCGGCGAGCTGGAGGTGTTCATACGGGACCTGCCCGCCGCCCATCGTCAGGCCCCCGCTCCGGCCCCGTACCGCCCGACCGCCGGCGCCATTCCGATGGACCCGGACGACAACGTGGTCGCGATCTTCAGCGGAGCCGTCCGCAAGGGCCGCCGGCGCGCGGGCCGCCGTATTCACGCGTACGCGATCTTCGGCAGTGTCGAGATAGACCTCAGTGAGGCCCTCTTCGACCACCAGCAGGTCGTGATCAAGTCGTTCGCGGTCTTCGGCAGTGTCGACATCCGGGTCCCGGAGAACGTGTCGCTGCGGGGCATGGGCGGTGGCGTGCTCGGCAGCTTCGAGGTGGACACCCTCGACTCGGGCGACCCGGAGGCCCCCGTCGTCTACGTGGACGGCTGGGCCGTCCTGGGCAGCGTCGAGGCGCGGCCCCGGCGCGGCAGGTTCGTCGCGGACATCCTGGACCGGGTGCAGCGCAAGGTCGACAAGAGTTTGCGCAAGCACCTGGATCATTGACAGTCGCGAATCCGCCCCGGGTCTGGAGCAAAACGGTGCACCGGTGACACGGCCCCACGGACCTTGCGAACGGGGCGAATCCAGCGGTTCGGAACTCAGTGCATAGGCGCGCGTACAGCGGGTAGGCCTTGCTGCATCGTCTCTCGCTCGCGAAGCCGTCGTCAGGAGTAGACCGTGCTGCAACCGCCGCATTCGTCCCTGCAGGTAGCTGCCGTTCCGGCCCCGCGGGTGCCAGCGCGAGACAGGGATCAAGACGCCCCGTGGCACACCGAGGCGGTGTGCCGGCGGGACGAAGCAGGCCTGTTCTTCGCTCCCTCCAAGGAGCCCACCGCGGCCCGGCTCTCCCGCGAGGAGGCGGCGAAGCGGGTCTGCGCCCGCTGTCCGGTGATGATCGAATGCCGCGAACACGCCCTGCTCCAGCCCGAACCGTACGGCGTCTGGGGCGGCCTCACCGCCGCGGAACGCCGCGTGGTCCTGGCCCGGCGCCGCCGCCGCGACCTGGAGCTGAAGAAGGCGGCCCGTTCGTCGGACCGCATAGCCGCGGCAGGCTGAGCGACAGGGAAAGAGGGCGCCCCCACCGCACCGGGGACGCCCTCTTTTTCAGCGGATCTCTTGAGAGTCGAGGTTCGGAAGAGCCGAGGTTCGGAGCGAACGTCGGCCTTCGGAGCGTGGGGCTACTTCCCCTTGTCGAAGTCGATCGCGCTGTACGCCCGCAGCTTGCTCAGCCGGTGCTCGGAATCGATCCTGCGGACCGTGCCCGACCGCGACCGCATCACGATCGAGTCGGTCGTGGCGGTCTCCGCCCGGTAGCGAACCCCCCGCAGCAGCTCACCGTCCGTGATCCCGGTCGCCACGAAGAACACGTTCTCGCCGGTGACCAGATCCTCCGTGGTCAGCACCCGGTCCAGATCGTGTCCCGCGTCGAGCGCCCGCTGCCGCTCCTCGTCGTCCTTGGGCCACAGCTTGCCCTGGATCGTGCCGCCCAGGCACTTCACGGCACAGGCCGAGATGATGCCCTCCGGCGTACCGCCGATGCCGAGCAGCAGGTCGACGCCCGTGCCCTCGCGCAGCGCCAGGATCGAGCCGGCCACGTCACCGTCGGAGATCAGCCTGATCCGCGCACCGGCCTCACGGATCTCCTTGATGATGCCCTCGTGCCGCGGCCGGTCCAGGATCACCACCGTCACGTCCTCGGGCGTGGACCGCTTGGCCTTGGCGACCCGGCGGATGTTCACCGACACCGGCGCGTTGATGTCGACGAAGTCGGCCGCTTCGGGGCCGGTGACGAGCTTGTCCATGTAGAAGACCGCCGACGGGTCGAACATGGAACCGCGCTCGGCCGCGGCCAGCACCGCGATCGCGTTCGTCATGCCCTTCGCGGTCAGCGTGGTGCCGTCGATCGGGTCCACGGCGATGTCGCACTCGGGCCCGGTCCCGTCCCCGACGCGCTCCCCGTTGAAGAGCATGGGGGCCTCGTCCTTCTCGCCCTCGCCGATGACGACGACGCCGTTCATCGAGACGGTGGAGACGAGGGTCCGCATGGCGCGCACCGCGGCGCCGTCGGCGCCGTTCTTGTCGCCGCGTCCCACCCAGCGGCCCGCGGCCATCGCCGCTGCCTCGGTCACCCGGACCAGTTCCAGGGCGAGGTTGCGGTCGGGGGCCTCGGAGGGCACATCCAGTTCGGACGGCAAGTGATGATGCTCGGTCATCGGAGCGCACCTTTCTGTACGACGACGGCCGGATGAGGGCTTTGTCGCCCGACTCTATCGCCGAGACCGCAAAATGAGCAGGGGCCCCCACGGATGAGCGCTCCGGAGACCTGCGACGATAGGGGGCGTGGCAGGCACGAACGGCAAGCAGAAGACGGCGCGGGACATGATCCTCTCCATGGGTGTCATCGTCCTCGTGGCGGGCTTCGTTTATCTCTTCATCCCGCACGACGACAGTCCGCGCGAGCCCAAGGCGGTCGACTACCGGGTCGAACTGCTCACGGCACGCCGCGCCGCCTCGTACCCCGTGGCCGCGCCCGAGGGCCTGACCGACTCATGGAAGGCCACCTCCGTCCGCTACCAGGGCGATGACTTCGACACCTGGCACCTCGGCTTCCACGACCCCGAGGGGGAGTACGTGGCGGTCGAGCAGTCCACTCAGCGGCGCCCCGTCTTCCTCGACGAGGCGACCCAGGGCGCGCGGGAGACCGGGAAGACCGAGAAGATCGCCGGCCGCACGTGGACCCGCTACGAGGGCGGCCGCTACGACGCGCTGGTCCTCGAGGGCACCAAGGGCTCGACGACGGTCGTGACGGGCACCGCGTCGTTCGCGCAGCTGACGAAGATGGCCGAGGCGCTGAAGACGAAGTGAGCCGCGTACTCGCGTAGGCGCGGAGAAGGCCCCCGGCACTGCCGGGGGCCTTCTCCGCGCCTACGCGGGGCTCAGACCGTGGTGACGACCTGGTCGAACTCCAGGCGCGGGGAGCGCGGGTACCAGGCGTCCGGGCCCGGACGGCCGATGTTGACGATCATCAGCGGGGAGTGGTCGTCGTCCAGGAACTCCTTGCGCACGCCCTCGAAGTCGAAGCCGGTCATCGGGCCGGCGGCGAGACCGGCGGCGCGGACGCCGACGATGAAGTACGCGGCCTGGAGCGCGGCGTTCAGTCCGGCGGCGTTCTCACGGACCGGGCGCTCGGTGAAGAAGACGTCCTTGATCTGCGGCGCGGCCGGGAACAGGTGCGGCAGTTCCTCGTGGAACTCGTTGTCCGCGGAGAGGATCGCGACCAGCGGGGCGCTCGCCGTCTTGGCGCGGTTGCCCTCGGCCAGGTGCGGCACGAGGCGCTCGCGGGCCTCGGGGGAGCGGACCAGGGTGATGCGCAGCGGGGTCTGGTTGAAGGCCGTCGGACCGTACTTGACCAGGTCGTAGATCGCCTGCACCTGCTCATCGGTCACCGGCTCGTCGGTGAAGGCGTTGGCGGTGCGGGCCTCACGGAACAGCAGGTCCTGGGCGGCGGGGTCAAGAACGAGGGACATGAATGCACTTTCTCGCGACGGTCGGTCCGGAAGATCGGCTGACGTCTCCGACCGTACGCGAGTGAAGTTCAACGTTCAACTAACCTGAGGGTGTCGTGTGTCACCCCGCACCGACCGGCTCGATCTACTCGGTGTCCTCGTCCTCCGCGGCTTCCTCCGCCAGCGCCGCGTCCAGCCGCGCCCGCGCCCCGTCCAGCCAGCGTCGGCAGACCTTGGCCAGCTCCTCGCCGCGCTCCCAGAGCGCGAGGGACTCCTCCAGCGTCGTACCGCCCGCCTCCAGGCGCCGGACGACCTCGATCAGTTCGTCCCGCGCCTGCTCGTACCCGAGCGCCTCGGACGTGCCCGGCGTCTCATCAACCTCGCTGGTCATCCACCCACCCTATGCGTCCACTCGTACGGAGAACTCACCCTCGGAGACCCGGGCGCGCAGCGCCTCGCCGGCCTCCACCTCGCCGGGATCGCGGACGGCGTGCCCGTCCGCCTTCTGCAGCACGGCGTACCCGCGCTTCAGAGTCGCGGCGGGGGAGAGGGCCACCACGCGCGCGTGCGTGTGCGTCAGCTCCGAGTCGGCCCGGTCGAGCTGGTGCCGCAGACAGCGCCGGCCCCGGTCGAGCAGGTCCGCCACGTGGTCGGCGCGCTCGTCGATCATCCGGTGCGGGTCCTGGATCGACGGCCGCGCGAGGGCATGGGCCAGCCCTCGCTCCTCCCGCTCGACCAGCGCCGCCACGCACCGCCGCGCCCGGTCCCGCAGCAGCCGCACGCGCTCGTACTCCTCGCCGACGTCCGGTACGACCTTCTTGGCGGCGTCGGTCGGGGTGGAGGCGCGCAGGTCGGCGACGTGGTCGAGAAGCGGGTTGTCGGGCTCGTGGCCGATCGCGGACACCACGGGCGTACGGCACTGGGAGACCGTCCGGATCAGCTGCTCGTCGGAGAACGGCAGCAGATCCTCCACACTGCCGCCGCCCCGCGCGACGATGATCACGTCGACGTCCTCGATCGCGTCGAGCTCCTTCACGGCCTGCACGACCTGCGGCACGGCGTGCACACCCTGCACGGCGACGTTGCGTACCTCGAAGCGGACGGCGGGCCAGCGGTGCCGGGCGTTCTCCAGGACGTCACGCTCGGCGGCCGAGGCCCGTCCGCAGACCAGCCCCACGAGCTGCGGCAGGAACGGCAGCGGCTTCTTCCGCTCCGGCGCGAACAGCCCCTCCCGCGCGAGGGTCTTCTTCAGCTGCTCCAGACGCGCGAGCAGCTCACCGACGCCGACGGGCCTTATCTCGGCGGCCCGCAGCGACAGCTGCCCACGCGGGGCGTACCACTCCGGCTTCGCGAGGACGACGACCCGGGCGCCCTCGCTCACCACGTCCGCGACGGCGTCGAAGACCTGGCGGTAGCAGGTGACGCCCACGGAGATGTCGTGCGACGGGTCGCGCAGCGTCAGGAACACCACACCGGCGCCCGGCCGCCGCGACAACTGCGTGATCTGCCCCTCGACCCACACCGCCCCGAGCCGGTCGATCCACCCTCCGATCAGCCGCGACACCTCACCGACGGGGAGCGGGGATTCGGCAGATGTGTTGAGAGCCATGCCCGCGAGGGTAGTGGGCGCCGCTGACAACGAGGCTCAGCGGTCTTCCCGGTGACTCCACACCGACGCGATCTCCGACCCGCCGAACGCGGCCTTACGATGGGACGCATGTCTGCTTCGCCTGGCCGCCGTGTCCTGCTCGCCGCCCCCCGTGGCTACTGCGCGGGTGTGGACCGCGCCGTCATCGCCGTCGAGAAAGCGCTGGAGCAGTACGGGGCTCCGGTCTACGTCCGGCATGAGATCGTCCACAACAAGTACGTCGTGCAGACCCTGGAGAAGAAGGGCGCGATCTTCGTCGAGCAGACGGAGGAAGTGCCCCCGGGGAACATCGTCATGTTCTCCGCACACGGCGTTGCCCCTGTCGTCCACGAGGAGGCCGAGCGCGGCCGCCTCGCCACCATCGACGCCACCTGCCCCCTGGTCACCAAGGTCCACAAGGAAGCCGTCCGGTTCGCAAGCGAGGACTACGACATCCTCCTGATCGGCCACGAGGGCCACGAGGAGGTCATCGGCACCTCCGGCGAGGCCCCCGAGCACATCCAGCTGGTCGACGGGCCGGGCGATGTCGCGAAGGTCGAGGTCCGCGACCCGTCCAAGGTCGTCTGGCTCTCCCAGACCACGCTGTCCGTCGACGAGACCATGGAGACCGTCGACGCGCTGCAGGAGAAGTTCCCGCAGCTCATCTCCCCGCCCAGCGACGACATCTGCTACGCCACGCAGAACCGCCAGCTGGCCGTGAAGCAGATGGGCGCCGAGTCGGAGCTGGTCATCGTGGTCGGCTCCCGCAACTCCTCCAACTCCGTGCGGCTCGTGGAGGTCGCCAAGCTCGCGGGTGCGCGCGAGGCGTACCTCGTGGACTTCGCCGACGAGATCGACGAGGCCTGGCTGGAGGGCGTCTCCACGGTCGGTGTCACCTCCGGTGCCTCCGTCCCGGAGATCCTGGTCGAGCAGGTCCTGGAGTACCTCTCCCAGCGCGGCTTCGAGGACGTCGAGATCGTCAAGGCGGCCGAGGAGTCCATCACGTTCTCCCTGCCGAAGGAGCTGCGCCGCGACCTGCGCGAGGAGGCCGCGACGCTGGCCGCCGAGCGCGGTGGGGCCGGGACCGGAACCGGTGAAAATTCCGGGGAGTGATCGGGGAGCGGCCGGGGAGTGCTCGGGGAGCCCTCGCGTGAGGACCGCCATCCGGCCGGTGACTGTCCGTCCTACGTCGTAACGTAGGGCCATGCAGATCTTCGGTGTGGACGTCGGCGGTTCCGGGATCAAGGGCGCCCCGGTGGACCTGGAAAAAGGCGACCTGGCGCAGGAGCGCCACAAGGTCCTCACCCCGCACCCGGCCACGCCCGACGGGGTGGCCGACGGCGTCAAGCAGGTCGTCGACCACTTCGGCTGGACGGGCCTGATCGGGGTCACGTTCCCGGGCGTGGTCACCGACGGAGCCATGATCCGTACGGCGGCCAACGTCGACGACAGCTGGATCGACACCGACGCGCGCGTGCTGCTCGGCGAGCGGCTGGGCGGCCTGCCGGTGACGGTGGTGAACGACGCGGACGCGGCGGGCGTCGCCGAGATGCACTTCGGCGCCGGCCGCGGCCGACGCGGCACGGTGATCGTGCTCACTCTCGGCACGGGTATCGGCAGCGCGGTCTTCGTCGACGGCGTTCTCGTCCCCAACACCGAGCTGGGCCATCTGGAGCTGGACGGGCACGACGCGGAGAAGCGGGCCTCCAGCAAGGCCCGGGAGGACCACGACATGACGTGGGAGCACTGGGCGTCGCACCGCGTGCGCAAGTACCTCGCCCACGTCGAGATGCTGTTCTCGCCGGAGCTGTTCATCATCGGCGGCGGAGTCAGCCGCAAGTCCCACAAGTTCCTGCCCCACATCGAGGGCATCAAGGCGGAGATCGTCCCGGCGCAGCTGCAGAACAACGCGGGGATCGTGGGGGCGGCGATGCGCGCGGCCGGACACTAGGGCCCGGCGGGCACCACACCGGCAGGCGTCACACCGGCGGACGGGCCCCGGCTGCCGCCGTCCGCCGCCGGTGCATCAGCCGGATCCGCCGGACGATGACGATGAGCCCGGCGACGAGCGTCCCCCCGTACAGCCACCCGGCCTGCGTGGCGAGCGCCGTCACCAGTCCCATCAGCCTGCCGCCGGTCCCTCCGTCGCCGTCGGCCATCGGCAGCAGTCCCACGGCGAACGCGATCGGCACGACGACGGGCGCGATCATCAGATCCCCCCGGCGCACCCAGACCGCGGTCAGCACACACACCGGCAGGAACAGCACGCCGTACGCCGTCAGCGACGCCCCGAACAGCACGGCGCTCAGCCCGCCGAGCAGGAACATCACCAGTCCGCAGAACAGTCCGCTGCCCAGCCCGGTCAGCCGTGGATTCGGCAGCCGTCCCGCATGGGGTGCCGCCGGCGCGGACGAGGTCCGCCGTACGGCCGCCGGACGGCGCTGCGCCCCCGGCGCCCGCTCTCCCCGCTCGGCTCGCACCGCCGCCTCACTCTCCGCCCCCCGTTTCGCCTGGGGCGGCAGGGACGATCTCGGCCGGTCGCGTCGCGGTCCGTACCGGGCAGGTCGCGTCCTGTATTGCTCCACTGCACCAACGTAGGTCGTTTAATGTGCCGAATGGCCCTTCAGACACGCCGTGAGCCGGGGCTTGGCCAAGCGTTCGACAGGTCGCCGGGCCGGTTGCGGGTACGCCGTAGACTGGTGGATCGGCCGGTCCCCTGGCCCCCTGGCCCTCTCCACTCACGGGAAGTCGCAACGTGTCGCTCACGATCGGAATCGTCGGTCTGCCGAATGTCGGCAAGTCGACCCTGTTCAACGCCCTGACCAAGAACGACGTGCTGGCGGCCAACTACCCGTTCGCCACCATCGAGCCGAACGTGGGCGTCGTCGGCGTCCCCGACCCGCGGCTCGGCAAGCTCGCCGAGATCTTCAAGTCGGAGAAGGTCCTCCCGGCCACGGTCGACTTCGTCGACATCGCGGGCATCGTGCGCGGCGCGTCCGAGGGTGAGGGCCTGGGCAACAAGTTCCTGGCGAACATCCGCGAGTCCGACGCGATCTGCCAGGTCATCCGCGCCTTCGCGGACGAGAACGTCGTCCACGTGGACGGCAAGGTCTCGCCCAAGGACGACATCGAGACGATCAACACCGAGCTGATCCTGGCGGACCTCCAGACGGTCGAGAAGGTCCTCCCGCGCCTCCAGAAGGAGTCGCGCATCAAGAAGGACATCGCCCCGAAGGTCAAGGCCGTCGAGGAGGCCAAGGAGATCCTGGAGAAGGGCGACACCCTCTTCTCGCACGGGATCGTCCAGGGCAGCGAGCGCAACGAGCTCCTGCACGACCTGCACCTGCTCACGACCAAGCCGTTCCTCTACGTCTTCAACGTCGACGAGGACGAACTGGTCGACGAGGACTTCAAGAACGAGCAGCGGGCCCTGGTCGCCCCCGCCGAGGCGATCTTCCTCAACGCCAAGCTGGAGGCGGACCTCGCCGAGCTCGACGAGGACGAGGCCCTCGAACTCCTCCAGTCCGTCGGCCAGGACGAGCCCGGCCTCGCCACCCTCGCCCACGTCGGCTTCAACACCCTCGGCCTCCAGACCTACCTCACGGCCGGCCCCAAGGAATCCCGCGCCTGGACCATCAAGAAGGGCGCCACGGCCCCCGAGGCGGCCGGAGTCATCCACACCGACTTCCAGAAGGGCTTCATCAAGGCCGAGGTCATCTCCTTCGGCGACCTGGTGGAGACGGGCTCGGTGGCGGAGGCCCGCGCGAAGGGCAAGGCGCGCATGGAGGGCAAGGAGTATGTGATGCAGGACGGGGATGTCGTGGAGTTCCGCTTCAACGTGTGAGCGGGTTGCTAGCGCCACGTTGGTGGCCTGGCAAACATGCATTTCAGGTGGGGTCGACTCTTCCGGGAGTCGGCCCCTCTCTGTTTCCCGAGCTGGGATGGTGCTGGGACCTTGTGAGAGTGGTACGTTATTTGGTACCACTCGACGGAAGAGGTCAGCCCATGTCCATAACTGCGAGCGAAGCCCGCAAGGCTCTCTTCCCGCTGATCAAGAAGGTCAACGACGATCACGAGGCCATCGAGATCGTCTCCAAGCACGGCAACGCCGTGCTCGTCTCGGCCGAGGATTACGCGGCGCTGCGCGAGGGCTCGTACCTGCTGCGCTCGCCTGCGAACGCTCGGCGGCTGCTCAAGGCGTACGAGAATGCCCTGGGCAACATCAACGTGTCGGAGCGTGAGCTGATCGATCCTGATACGGCGGCCCCGGACGCGGGTGCCGAGTGAGGCTTGTCTTCGAGGACCAGGGCTGGGAGGACTACACGTCCTGGCTCAAGAACGACCGCAAGATGCTCGCTCGGATCAACAAGCTCATCGAGGACGTCAGGCGGGACCCTTTCACTGGGATCGGCAAGCCCGAGCCGCTCAAGTACCACTTGCCCGGTGCGTGGTCGAGGCGGATCGATGACGAGCACCGCCTGGTCTACCTGGTCACGGACAAGGAGATCGTGATCCTCGCGGCGCGCTATCACTACTAGACGTCGGGATGGAACTCGGGCGATCCCCGTGTCGGGGTTCCTGTCGAACCGCTCCCGCAGCGCGATCGATTCCTGTTTCCGGCCTCGCACGCCCGTCACCGACGGGACGCCATGGAACACGGCGCGGCCTGGTCGAGGCAGCGGGCTCGACTTCACCCCGGGTACGGCTCGGTGGCCACGCAGAAGTCCCGGAAGCTCGTCCAGACCTAGCGTGCGGCAGGCGAGCCGGCGGTCTCCGGACCACGCCACGGCATGACATGACCCGGACTCACTTCAGGCTCGGGTTCGTCAGTCGGTGACGGCGGCCAGGGCCGCCACATACTGCTCGTCCGTCACCGGCTCCAGCCAGGTCGTGCCGTCGCCGGTGGCGTCACCGACGACCAGGGCGATGTGGGCCAGGAGGTTGGTGTCGGTGGCGCCGTGCCAGTGTTCTTCGTTCGGAGGGCACTTGACGGTTTCGCCGGCGCTGACGCGGATGACGTTGCCGTCTCGGGTGCCGACCAGGCCGACGCCGTCGGTGATGTGCAGGACCTGGCCCAGGGCGTGGGAGTGCCAGTTGGTGCGGGCGCCGGGGGTGAAGCGCACCAGGGCGGCGGCCAGGCGGGCCGGTTCCGCGGGGGTCTCGATCATGTTGAGGTGGACGTCGCCGGTGAAGCGCTCGGCCGGGGCCTTGAGGGTGAGGGTGTCGGTGATGTGTTCCACGGGTTCGTTCCTGTCGTAGGGGCGTCGTGCCGTGAGGCCGGTCAGGCGTCTCGCTCGTCGGTGATCTGCTTGAGCCGGGTGATCGCGGTCATGGCGTTGGGCCAGCCGGCGTAGAAGGCCAGGTGCGTGATCGCCTCGGACAACTCCTCTGTGGTCAGACCGTTGTCCAGGGCCACACCGAGGTGGTAGCCGAGCTGCTCGGCGCGGTACAGGGCGGCCAGCACGCTCACGGTCACCAGGCTGCGGTCGCGGGGGGACAGCCCGGGGCGTTCCCAGATGTCACCGAACAGGACCTCGTCGGTGACCTCGACGAGCTTCGGCGCGATCCCGGCCAGTTCCTGGGGTGCGGACTGCTTCGGCATGAGAATTGCTCCTCGATCGAGACGGACTGTGCGGGCCAGAACCGCTTCCGGTATCGAGGAAAACGCAGCCCGGTGTGGTGGAGAAGGGACTGCCGTTACAGGTACTGACAGGGCCCCCCACCCGTGGCACGCCCGGCCTAGCCTGGAAGGCGTGAGTACCGAGAGCGACGTCCGCGAGTTCCTGGCATCCCGCCGCGCCAAGATCACGCCGCAGCAGGCGGGGCTGCCCGCCTACGGCGGCAATCGGCGGGTGCCGGGCCTGCGTCGCGAAGAGGTCGCGTTGCTCGCCGGCGTCAGCATCGACTACTACGTCCGCCTCGAACGCGGTCACCTCGCCGGTGCCTCCGAGGAGGTCCTCGACGCCGTCGCGAACGCTCTCCAGCTCGACGACGCCGAACGCGCCCATCTGTTCGACCTGGCCCGCGCCGCCGCCAAGCGCCCCGCCCGCCGCCCCGGACGCGCCCGCGGCCCCCTGCCGGACAGTGTCCTGCGCGTCCTGCGGTCGATGACCGACTCCCCGGCCTTCATCCGCAACGGCCGCCTGGACATCCTCGCGACCAACCACCTCGGCCGGGCCCTGTACTCCCCGCTGTTCCCCGACCGCACCGCCCGGACGGTCAACATCGCCCGGTTCCAGTTCCTCGACCCCCGAGGCCGCGACTTCTTTCCCGACTGGGAGGAGTCCTTGAACACCACGGTGTCCCTGCTGCGGACCGAGGCCGGACGCGCCCCTCACGACACCGGGCTGACCGGCCTGATCGGCGAACTCGTCACCCGCAGCGAGGAGTTCCGCACCGCCTGGGCCAGGCACAACGTGCGCCTGCACCACACCGGCCGCAAGTCCTTCCGCCACCCCGAGGTCGGTGCCCTCACCCTCGAATTCGACGCCATGGAACTGCCCGCCCAGCCCGGCCTGACCCTCACCGCCTACAGCGCCGCACCCGGCTCCGCCGACCACGACACCCTCCGGCTGCTCGCCGCGTGGGCCGCCACGGAGGAGGCCCCGTCCACCGGTGATCCCGCTGCCGCCCCAGAGCGGCGGCAGGGCTGAGCGTGCGGGACCGCGCGCGGCACCGGCCTGTCAGCGCGGCTTGGTCGCGCGGACGATCGCCGAGTGCATGCCGTCGGCCACCGCGTGGGTCGTGGTGATCTCCACGTCGGTGAAACCGGCGGCCTCCAGGCCCTGCCGGTACTCGGCGAAGGACAGCGCGCCGGCGACGCAGCCGGCGTAGTCACCGCGCTCGGCACGCTGAGCGGGGGCGAGGGCGTCGTCGGCGATGACATCGAAGACGCCGATCCGGCCGCCGGGCTTCAGTACGCGGAACGTCTCGGCGAACACGGCCGGCTTGTCGGTGGACAGGTTGATCACGCAGTTGGAGATGACCACGTCGATGGTGTTCGCGGGCAGCGGGACGGCCTCGATGGTGCCCTTGAGGAACTCGACGTTCGTCGCGCCCGCCTTCACGGCGTTGGCCAGGGCGAGTTCGAGCATCTCGTCGGTCATGTCCAGTCCGTACGCCTTGCCGGTGGGGCCGACGCGGCGGGCGGAGAGCAGGACGTCGATGCCGCCGCCGGAGCCGAGGTCGAGCACGCGCTCGCCGGTACGGAGTTCGGCGACGGCGGTGGGGTTGCCGCAGCCGAGGGAGGCGGCGACCGCTGCGGCGGGCAGGGCCTCGCGCTCGTCGGCGGCGTAGAGGGTGGAGCCGAAGGTCGCGTCGACCTCGACCGGCTCGGGGCCGCAGCAGGCGGTACCGCCCGCGGTGGCCCGCACGGCTGCCTCGGCGTACCGGCGGCGGACCGTTTCGCGCAGGTCGGTGGAGTGTTCGCTCATGACGGTCGCCTCCGAACAGGCTGCATTGGCGTTCGTTGATGCAACCCTGCGCCTTGAATCGAAAAACGTCAACATAGAGACATGTCGATGCAAGGGCTCGGGGCGGGGCGTCGACGCCGTCCGGGGGGTGACGCCGTGAGGACGAGCCTCGTCCTCACGGCGGGCCGGGCCTGTCTGGGAATCCAGGTTCAGAACTGAAGCGCCCAGGCGTCGATCCGCCCGGTGTCCAGGCGGGCGTTGTCGCTCACCCGGAGGGTCCACGTGCCGTTGGCGGCCTCGGCCGAGGCGTTCACGGAGTACGTGGTGTCGATGTTGTCCGCACTGCCGCCGGTGCCGTACCCCTTGAGCGTGTACGCCGTGCCGTCGGGGGCGATCAGCTGGACCTGGAGGTCGCCGATGTACGTGTGGACGATGTGGACCTCGACGGCCAGGGCCGAGGGCGCGTTCCCCGGGACGCCGGAGACGGTCACCGGAGACTCGGCGGTGGCGTTGTCGGCGATGGCCTGGTCGGCGGTGTTCTCGAAGCGCGGGCCGGGCGGGGTGGTCGTACCGCCGCCGACGTTCAGGAGCCGGTTGGGCGAGCCGCTGCCGGGGCTGGTGACGACGCCGGTGGTGGCGGCGGCCGTCAGCGCGGCGGAGACCTGCGCGGGGGTGGCCGTGGGGTTGCCGGCCAGGTGGAGGGCGGCGGCTCCGGCGACGTGCGGGCTCGCCATCGACGTACCGGAGATGGTGTTGGTCGCGGAGTCGCTGGAGTTCCACGCCGAGGTGATGGACGAGCCGGGGGCGAACAGGTCGAGAACCGTCCCGTAGTTGGAGTAGCTCGCCTTCGCGTCGCTCGACGTCGTGGCGCCGACGGTGACGGCCTCGGTGACGCGGGCCGGGGACCGGGTGGAGGCGTTGGTCGACTCGTTGCCGGCCGCGACCACGAAGGTGACGCCGGAGGTGACGGCGTTGCGTACGGCGGTGTCGATGGCCGTGTCGGCGGGGCCGCCGAGGGACATGTTGGCGACGGCCGGCCTGACCGCGTTCCGCGCGACCCAGTCGATGCCCGCGACGACCTGGGCGGTGGTGCCCTGGCCGGAGTTGTTCAGCACCCGGACGCCGACGACCTTGGCCTGCTTGGCGACGCCGTAGGCGCTTCCGGCGACGGTACCGGCGACGTGCGTACCGTGACCGTGGCCGTCCTGGGCCGTGTTGTCGTTGTCGACGGCGTCGTAGCCGTAGGAGGCACGCCCGCCGAAGTCGCCGTGGGTGATGCGGACGCCGGTGTCGATGACGTACGCCGTGACGCCCTGGCCGGCCGAGTCCGGGTAGGTGTAGGAGCTGTTCAGCGGCAGGTTCTTCTGGTCGATGCGGTCCAGGCCCCAGGAGGGCGGGCTGGGCTGCGTCCCGGTGATGCCGTAGGTCCTGTTCTGCACGACGGAGGCGATGGCCGGGTCGGCGGCGAGACGTTTCGCCTCGGACTCGGACGCCTCGACGGCATAGCCGTTCAGGGCCTTGGTGTACGTCCGCTCGATGTCGGCGCCGTACTTGTGCGCGAGGGCGCGGCCCTCGGCGGAACCGGCCTTCGCGGTCTTCAGGGTGACGATGTAGCTGTCGGCGACGGCGTTCGCGGCGCCCTCGTACTGGACGCGTCCTTCGGCGGCGACCGGGGCCGCGCCGGCGGGGAGGGCGGAGACGAGGCTCGCGACGAGCGCCGCGGTGGCCGTCGCGCCGAGCGCGGCCAGTCTTCGCCGGGTGGATCCGTGGGGAGTACGCATCACTGCCATCTGAGGGGTCCTCCTCGATCGGTGGTGCGCTGTGGGGTGTGGTGCACGCCCGTCGAAGCCACCCTGGAGTCATGGTCATGTCAACCCGAGGACGACTCCTGTGCGTCAGCCGAAAGATTGAGGCCTCCACAGGAAATGCACAAGGGCCCTGCACGCATGTACAGGGCCCTCGTGATGCGCCGTCAGTCGTCGAACGCGGTGTTCCGGGTGCGCTTCTCCCACGCCACGACCTCGTCCCGCACCTGGCCGGGATGGCCGAGGACCGCGCTGACGCCGTCGTCGCCGAGGGCAGGCGCAGCGGGGCCGGGTCGGCCTCCAGGGCGGCCAGGACGAGGGCGGCGGCCTTGGCCGGGTCGCCGGGCTGGGTGCCGTCACCGCCGGCGACGGCCCCACGGGTCTCGCTGACCTTGCCGTACACCCCGGTGTCCGCACCGGCGCCGGCCCGCCCGGTCTCGAACAGACTGGTGCGGAAGGAGCCCGGCTCACGATCAGCACCCTGATGCCGAAGTCCGCGACCTCGTCCGCGAGTCCCTCGGACATGCCCTCCAGGGCGAACTTCGTCGGAGGGCGTAGCACCGGCCCTCACCGTCCGCGACGGCCTCCCGGACCGTCAGCCGGGCTGGTAGCGCGGCCGGTCAGCCCGGCCGGTCAGCCCGGCCGGTCAGCCCGGCCGGTCAGCCCGGCCCGTCAGCCCGGAACGTCAGCCCCCCGAGGGGGCCTGCTCCAGCACTTCGGCCGGCAGGGCACCGCCGGCCCCGATGACCTCGATGCCGAGCAGCCGCCCCGACGCGTCCACGTCGAGGAACACCTCGGCGTCCGCCCCGACCCCGGCGACGGGGATCTGCCGGACGGCGGCGCCGTCGGCGATGTGCGCGACGAGCGACACATAGGCGGTGTCGTTCTCGCGGTCGTACTCGATGTGCATGCTTCGCCTCTCGGGAACGGGCTCAGTTACGGCCGACGGACACGACGTTCCCGGCCTTGTTGACGACGACCCAGATCTTGCCGGTGGTGTACTTCCACGTGCCGGGCGACTTGCCCTTGGTCTTCTTGCCGGTCTTCACCGTACGCGCGACCATCTCCTGGCTGATGCCGCGCTGGGCCATGCGCTGGGCGGCGTGCCGGGAGATGCTCTTGACGCCCTGGGTGAGCAGCAGCCGCCCGGCGACGATCGCGATCGGGATGAACCACGCCGGGTCCGCCACCACCGGGAAGGCCGTGCCCGGCCCGGGCCGCACGGTCTGGATCAGGGCGCCGTCCTCGACGCGGTACTCGGTGGGCACGGCCTCGCCGCGCGCGTCCTTCGCCCAGGGCGCGTCGAACGTACCGAGGTACTCCTCGCCGCGGCTGACCAGGATGGAGCCGTCCTCGAGGACCTCGGTGACCGCGTCCGCGGGCAGGCCGAGCGGGAAGCGGTACTCGGTCGGGGCGTCCGCGTCCTTGAGCGTGACGAGGGTGCGCACACCGTCGCGGTTGGGCTGAACGGCCAGGTCGATGTCCTCGCCCGCGCCGGGGTAGACGACGGTGCCGTTGGCGCCGGAGGCGGCCTGGGAGTCGGCGCTGCCGGGCAGAGTGAGGCGCAGCACATCGGCGCCGTAGGCGAACTCCACGGCTCCGTCGGCGGTGGCGGGCGCGGTGATGCGGGCCGCGGACGTCTCGGTGGTCACCTCCGCGCGGGTGGCGCCGCCGCCGAGCGGCGTGCCGGGAACGAGGTCGGAGGTCCCCGTGACGCGCTCGACCGTCTCGGCCGCTTGTGCGGCCAGGGACGACCGGGACTCGGCGTTACCGGTCTCCGCGTGCGCGCCCGCGGCGGTCAGCAGCACCGCTCCGGCGGTGCAGCCCGCCACCAGGATGCGGGCGTGGAGGCGTCGGCGTCGGGCGGGGCGGTCCTGGGTGTGGTGCATGTGCGTCCTTGCTGAAGGCCCGTTCGACGGGCGGGTGGTGATCGGCGACCTGACGGATCGTGGCAGCGGGGCACCCACCGGGGACATCCGTCCGAGGACGGGAACCGACCCCCGCCGACCGGCGGGGGTCGGGCCGGCCGCCGTGTGTCAGGTGGCACACGGCGCCGGTGCAACGCCTCGTGGGGGAGGACCGTCGTAACGAGCGGTGACCGCGCCGCGCGCGGGCCGTGGGGCGGTAGGCGCGCCGGCCGGGGGGCCGGCGGAGCGACGGGTGGGGGAAGCGGAAGTGATACGGGTCGCGGTGGTGGACGACGAGCCTCTGGTGCGTGCCGGGCTGCGGGTGATCCTCGGTTCGGCGGAGGACATCACCGTGGTCGCCGACTGCGGGGGAGCGAGCGCTGTGGAGGCCGTGCGGAGCGGGCGGGTCGACGTCCTGCTGCTCGACATCCGGATGCCGGTCCTGGACGGCCCGTCCGTGCTGCGCCAGGTCGTCGGCCTGCCGAAGGCCCCGGCGGTGGCGATGCTGACCACCTTCGACGCCCGTGAGCACGTGGACGAGGTGTTGCGGCTGGGAGCGGCCGGGTTCCTGATGAAGAACACCGCTCCGGAGCAACTGATCGAAGCGGTGAGGGCGTTGGCCGCCGGTCGCAGGGTGCTGGCGCCCGAGGCGGTGGGGCAGGTGATCGACGGGTACCTGCTGGCCGGCCGTGACGAGGAGGCCCTACGCCAGGTGCGGGCACTCACCGGCCGGGAGCGCGAGGTGCTCGCGCTCGTGGGAGCGGGGCTCAGCAACCGTGCCATCGCGGGCCGGTTGCACCTGGCGCACGGCACGGTCAAGGACCATGTGAGCGCGGTGCTGGCGAAACTGGGCGGTCTCAACCGGGTGCAGGCGGCCGTGGTCGCCGACCGGGCGGACCTGGTCGAGGCCGGGGCGGGGCGGGGGTGAGGGGGCCGATGCCGTCCGGGGCGCCTTCGAGTGGTGTTCCCGGCGGGCCGCCGGCCGTCGGTGCCGGCACCGTACGACGGGTCGCTTCCCGGGCCCTCCCGGTGCTGGTCGCCCTCCTCGACGGTTTGGTGGTCAACGGCCTGACCGCCGGTCACGGGACGTGGCTGGCACTCGTCGCCGCCGGCGCGCTGCTGCTGCGGCAACGGGCCCCCGAGGTGGCCGTGCTCGCCGCGCTGCCGGGGCTGTACCTCGGGCACATCGCCTTCGCCCCGCTGATCGCGCTGTACTGCGTCGCCGTCCGGCGCGGTCGTCTCCTCGCCGCCGTGACGGGCGCGGCAGCGGTCGCGGTGGCGTGGTTCCTGCCCCACCCGGCGTCCGGCGTCTCCTCTCTCGTGCTCGACCGGGAGACCGCGCTGCTGGCCCTGGACTGCTGCGGACTGGCGGCGGGCGTCGTCGTACTCGGCCGCTCGGTACGGTCACGGCAGGAGCGCCTGCGGGAGGCGACGGCCCGGCGTGCCTGGGAGAACCAGGTCCTGACCGAGCGGGTGCTGGCCACCGAACGCAACCGGCTGGCCCGGGAGATGCACGACGTGGTCGCTCACAAGGTGAGCCTGATCAGTCTGCAGGCCGGCGCGCTGCAGGTGGGCCGGCCCGGGGACGCGGACGTACGGACGACGGCCCGGTCGATCCACGAACTGTCCGCGCAGACCCTCACCGAACTGCGGCATCTGGTGGGGGTGTTGCGCACGGCGGGAGGCACGGACACGCAGGCCGTCCCCCGGGCCGGACTGGCCGACATCACGGACCTGGTCCGCGACAGCGGCCTCCCGGTGGACCTCGACGTGCCGACTCCTCCGGCCGCGGTGCCCGAAGCGGTCGAACGCGCGGCGTACCGCACGGTCCAGGAGGCCCTGACCAACATCCGCAAGCACGCTCCGGGCGCCCGTGCGCGCATACGCGTCCACTTCGCGGCCGGCCTGCACATCGAGGTGCACAACTCGCCCCCCGCCCGGATCACGCCCCACCCGGCTCTCCCCGGGGGCGGCCACGGCCTGGTGGGCCTGCGAGAACGCGCGCACCTCTTGTCCGGCGAATTCCACGCCGGCCCGACCCCGGACGGCGGCTTCACCGTACGGGCGGTGTTTCCCATGGGGTGGGCGACGTCCGACGGCCCGGAGAGGCCTGGGCCGCTGACAGGATCAGCACAGACGGCCCCGGCGACCTGAACCGACCCGCCGTCGGTGGGTGAAGCCCTCAGCCCTGGATGCCGCCGTCACACCCGCCGCGCCCGCCTACGATGCGCGCAGCCGTACGACAGACCCCCGCCCACCGCCGCAGCCAGGAGCACCGCATCCGTGTCGATACCCCCGCCCCCTGGGAACCCGCAGCCCCAGGACCCGTACGGCCGGCCTCCTGCCAAGGCGGGCACGACGGTGAGGTGTTCGGGGTCGTCACTCTGCCGGGCGGTTCCTTCCCGGCGACGGCCAGGTCACCGACATCGCCGGCGAGAGGTGCTACGCGCTCCAGGACCGGTACGCCATGGACTCCTGGGCGATGCCGGCCGACGTCGACGTGTACTACCTCATGCCCTCCCGGGAGAGCTGGCGCTATGGCGACCGCGCGATCATCTGCGTCTTCGGCAGCACCGACGCCAAGGCCGGGCTGACCGGGTCCCTGCGCGGCGACCCCACCACGCTCGACACCGACCAGGTCGTCTTCCTGTCCACGGCCAACGTCGTCGACGCGGCGCTGTACGAGGAGCCGGAAGAGTCCCCGGAGGACGACCTCGCCGGATCCCGGGCCTGGGCCGCACAGGTGCACGACGTGCTCGGCGAACAGATCGAGGCCCTGCGGGGCCACTCCTGGCCGTCGGCCGCCCGTAAGCCCGTCGCCGACCTGGTCGAGGAGATGGAGGACGCCCGCGAGCAGTGGTCGAGGGCGAGCGAGGCCGGTGACGTGGACACCTACTTCACGCACTACGAGAAGGCGTACGCGTACGTCGACGGCCCGGCGACCGTCACCGCGCGCAAGGCCCTCGGGCTGGCCACCACCCCGCCGTCGTTCGACGACAGTGAGAGCGGGAACTCCGAAGCCGAGGTGTGACGGCGGCTATAGCGGGGAGAAAGTGCCTGCGTAAAGCCCCCAGGGCCACCATGTCATCACATCGAGTGATTCTCTGGCCTTTACTTGCACCGCACAACCTAGGGTTGCCACGCTGTTGCTGTCTGTACAACCTGATGGGAGCGGCCAGTGACATTCGGTGAGCAGCCGGCGTACCTGCGCGTCGCGGGTGATCTCCGCCAGAAGATCGTCGACGGTCAGCTGGCACCGCACACCCGGCTCCCCTCCCAGGCCAGAATCCGCCAGGAGTACGGCGTCTCGGACACCGTCGCCCTGGAGGCCCGCAAGGTGCTCATGGCGGAGGGGCTGGTCGAGGGCCGCTCCGGCTCGGGGACGTACGTGCGCGAGCGGCCCGTACCCCGGCGCGTCTCCCGCTCCGGATACCGCCCGCCCGGCGGGGCGACGCCGTTCCGCCAGGAGCAGGCCGACGGGGAGGGGCGCGGCACCTGGGAGTCGAGCAGCGAGCAGTCCGAGGCGAGCGTCGCGGTCGCCGAGCGGCTGGACATCGAGCCGGGCGACCGGGTGATGTGCACGAAGTACCTCTTCCGTGAGGGCGGCGAGGCGATGATGCTCTCCACCTCCTGGGAGCCGCTCGCCGTGACGGGCCGTACGCCCGTGATGCTGCCGGAGGAGGGGCCGCTCGGCGGCATGGGCGTCGTCGAGCGCATGCGCGCGATCGAGGTGATCGTGGACAACGTCGCCGAGGAGGTCGGCGCCCGTCCGGGCCTCGCCGAGGAACTGCTCCTCCTGGGCGGCGTCCCCGGTCATGTGGTCGTGGTCGTCCAGCGCACGTTCTACGCCTCCGGCCGCCCGGTCGAGACGGCCGACGTGGTCATTCCGGCCGATCGGTACCGGGTCGCCTACCACCTTCCGGTCAAGTAGCGAACGCTCACATCCGTCCCGGGGCGCGCTCCCTGCGCGCCCCGCTCACACGATCACCGAGGCGGCCGTCGTCGAACGGGGCGGTCCGTATTCCCTGGCCGGTCGTCGTCTTCGCAGGTCGACAGTGGTGTCCGCGGCATGCCTCCGGCTGGATGCATCGAGGTACTCAGACGGCGCGTTCGTCGGCGCGCGCCCCCTGCGTTCTGGCTGGTTGCGTACCTCTTTGTGAAAACCCGTGTTCGCTCCGTAAAGGTTAGGCGTAGGCTCGGGCATATGCGCATTGCGGTTTCCTTAGCGGGTGGGGTGCGGCACAGGCCGCGGGTGGGAAGTGGAGGGGCGCGATGAACGACAGCACGATCACTCTTCCCTGGCTCGTGATACGAGAAGACGACAACGGCAACCGCTACCGGGTGGGCCGGTACGCGACCCGGTCCGAGGCCCAGAAGATCGCGGACAGCCTCGACGGCCGCGGTCACAAACAGCTGTACTGGGTCGAGCGGCTGGGGCAGAACGGGGCGGGCGCGTGACGCGCGACTGAGCCACCCGGTGCCTTGCGCCCGGAGCCGGCGTCCGGTCGTGCTCCCGTAGGCTCCCCGCATGAGTGAGCGGATCGTCGTCGTAGGTGCCGCGCTGGTCGACGACGGGCGGTTGTTGGCGGCCCGGCGCAGCGCGCCCGTCGAGCTGGCCGGGCGCTGGGAGTTGCCCGGGGGCAAGGTCGAGCCGGGGGAGACGGCCGACGCGGCGCTCGTGCGTGAACTGCGCGAGGAACTCGGCGTGGACGCCGAGGCCGGCGGCCGCGTCCCGGGGGAGTGGTCCCTGAAGTCGCCCTACGTCCTGCAGGTGTGGACCGCACGGCTGCGCCCCGGCTCCGCCGCCCCCGAGCCCCTCGAGGACCACGACGAACTGCGCTGGCTCGGCCCGGGCGAGATCTGGGACGTGAACTGGCTCGACCAGGACGTCCCGGCCGTACGGCAGACCCTCGCGCACCTCGGAGTCGCGGAGGGCCTCACCTCTTCCGGTCCAGGCGCGGAGGAAGTGCCCGGCGCCTGAGGCCTTCCAGGGGCGTGCGATGTCGGGCGGTTGCCGTTCGGGCGCCCCATAAGCCTTTATCGCCACTGTGCGCCGCCCTGTGCGGTACTCCGCCCCGGATATCGGGTATGTGCCCATTAACCCCATGAAATCGGACATGGGCGGGCCTCCTGTCTGGGGAGTGATCGGCGTGATCGACGCCGAGGGTGACTGCGCCGAGTGGACCTTTCCCGCCGAACCGGGCGCCGTGCGCACCGCCCGCCAGGTCGTCCGCGGCCAACTCCGCGGCTGGAACCTCGACAGCCTGGCCGACCTCGCGGCGTTGCTGGTCAGCGAGTTGGTCACCAACGCCCTGCGGCATGCCACGGGCCCCATCGGTGTCCGCCTGGTCCGCCCGTCAGATCTGGACGGCGTCCTGCGGGTCGAGGTCTCCGACCCGCTCCCGGACCCGCCCCGCGAGCGCGCCGCCCGTCCCGAGGACGAGAGCGGCCGCGGACTGCAACTGGTGGCCTCCTCCTGCCGCCGCTGGGGCACCCGGCCCGGGGCCGCGGGCAAGACGGTGTGGTTCGAACTCGCCGTGCCGGGGTGAAAAATCGGTGTACGTACGCCCTGTCACCGTCGAGTGATTGGTTCAGGCCAGTGGCGGTTGTCGAGGGACGTGATTCGACGACGTGTCCCCTGGTTAGAAGACTGGAAGTGTTGTCACGGTCCGGACCGAAAACCATCGGGACCGTGCTGTGATCGTGAACACCGTGTTGTGCGGCACCGTAGTGCTGGATACTGCGGGCAGCCGCCCCCGGTGACCGGTGCCGGACGCGGTGAGCTGGAGGGGACGGTTCGCGTGAGCGAGATACCAGCGAAGGCCACGGAGTCCGAGGACCCGTCGGAGGGCGCTAGGGCCAGGGCCGCGGACGGCCTGGCTTCCGCGGTGGGCGGTGCGCTCGCGGCCGACGGGGTGCAGCCCGGGGACGCCATGTGGCAGAGCAGTCCCCCGGGATCCATCTACGACTACATCAGGGTCGCGTCCTTCTCGATCGGCCCCGACGGGCTGGTCGACCAGTGGAGCCTGCGCGCCGAGCACCTTTTCGGCATCTCCGCCGCACGCGCCGTCGGCATGGACCCGATCGAGGCCTTCATCGACCCGCGCCATCGCGAGCGGGGCATGCGCAAGATGGCCGAGATCCTCGACGGCCGCGAGTGGACCGGCGTCGTGCCCTTCCGGATGCCCAAGGGCGCCGAGGGCGGCGAATGCGGCCATGAGGGGCTCGCCGAGGTGTACGTCATGCCGACGCGCACCGAGGAGGGCGAGAAGGCCGCCGTCTGCATCGTCGTCGACGTCCGCACGCTGCGCAGCATCGAGACCGACCTCGCCGCCTCGCAGGCCATTTTCGGTCAATCCCCGTTCGGTTTCCTGCTGATCGACGCCGACCTGCGGGTCCGCCGCGCCAACCACCGGTTCGCGTCCGTCTTCGGCGGGGAGCCCGACGACCACCGCGGCAAGGGCGTCCACGACTACCTCCAGCGCGGCGAGGCCGAGCGGGTCGCCGCCACGCTGCGGCGCGTGCTGGAGAGCGGCAACTCCATCACGGACATGCACGTCACGGGCTTCGTGCCGGGCTCCGACGAGCGCCGCCACTGGTCCGTCAACCTCTACCGCGTGCACAGCGGTTCGGGCCGGCCCATCGGGATCGCCTGGCTCGGAACGGACATCACCTCGCGCCGCGCCGCCGCCCGCGAGGCCGCAGCCGCCCGGCGCAACCTCGCCCTGCTGAACGAGGCCGGCGCCCGCATCGGCAACTCCCTCGACCTGGAGACCACGGCAAGGCAACTCCTCGACGTCGTCGTGCCCGGCTTCTGCGACCTGGCCACCGTCGACCTCTACCAGGGCCTGCTGGTGGGCGACGAGACCCCGCCCGGGCTCGCCGACGGCAGCGCCGAGCTGCGCCGGGTGGCCTTCGCCAGTGCCGTCTCCGACGCGCCCTTCGCCGGCACCGGCGTGCCCGTCTCGGTCGGCGCCGTCCACCACTACCCGTTCAACTCGCCCTGCGCGGACGCCCTGCGCACGGCCCGCCCCCAGACCGTCCCGGGCGAGGACGGCGGGCTCGTGCAGTCCACGCTGGCCGTGCCGATGGTCGCCCACGACACCGTCGTCGGGCTCGTGCAGTTCGCCCGTACGAAGGGCAGCGAGCCGTTCGGCGACCGGGACCGCGACCTGGCTGTGGAATTGGCGGCGCGCGCGGCCGTCTGCATCGACAACGCCCGCCTGTACCGGCGCGAGCACGAGCGCGCGTTGATACTGCAACGGTCCCTGCTCCCGCCCGGCGACCCGGAGGCCTCCGGCCTCGACATCGCCTGCCGCTATCTGCCCGGCAACGCCAACACCGGCCGGCCCAGCGAGGTCGGCGGCGACTGGTTCGACGTCATCGAACTCCCCGGGCACCGCACCGCGCTCGTCGTCGGCGACGTCATGGGCCGAGGCCTGCGCGCCGCCGTCGCCATGGGCGAACTCCGCACGGCGGTCCGGACCCTGGCGCAACTGGACATCGAACCGGCCGAGGTGCTCTCCCAGTTGGACGAGATCGCCCGCGGCCTCGGCGCCCCCGGAGGCGTCCAGCAGGCGACGAGGGCGGCCCGCCGCCCCCGCGAGGCGGACCTCTCGGAGGTGTACCTCGCCACCTGTGTCTACGCCGTCTACGACTCCGTCACCCGGCGCATCACCTTCGCCAACGCGGGCCATCTGCCGCCCGTCCTGGTCGAACCGGGCGAGCCGGCCCTGATGCTCGACGTGCCGCCGGGCATGCCGCTCGGCGTCGGCGGCGAGCCCTTCGAGGAGGTCGAGGTCGAACTGCCCGAGGGCGCTCTGCTCGCGCTCTACACGGATGGACTGGTCGAAAGCCGCGACCACCCCCTGGACGAGGGCCTCCAGGCCTTCGTCAGCGCCCTGTCCGACCCCGCCCAGCCGCTGGAGGACGTCTGCGACCACGTCCTCAACACCCTCGACACCCACCACGGCGAGGACGACATCGCGTTGCTGATGGCACGTGTACAGGGTCTGCCGACCGATTCCGTGGGCGACTGGACCCTGCCGCGCGAGCCGCGAAGTGTGGGCCGGGCCCGCGAGTACGCGCGCGCCCAACTGCTCAGCTGGGACATGGAACCCCTGGTCGACACCACCGAGCTCCTGGTCAGCGAACTGGTCACCAACGCCCTGCGCTACGGCGAGGGCGAGATCCGCCTCCGGCTGCTGCTCGACCGCACCCTGGTCTGCGAGGTCTGGGACTCCGGCCTGGTCCAGCCCCGCCGCCGCCGGGCCCGAGACACCGACGAGGGCGGCCGAGGCCTGCAGCTCGTCGGCCTCCTGAGCGCCGCGTGGGGCTCCCGGCGCACGCCCCGGGGCAAGACGGTCTGGTTCGAACTCCCCCTGCCCGGCGGCGAAACGAAGCTGACAGACCCGGCGGAGGCACTGCTGAGCCTCTTCTGAGAACGGCCCGCCGCCACCGTAGGCTCACTCCATGCCGATACCCACCGCACGGCTCCGGGCGGATGCCACGCCGACGGCCCCCGCCCTGATCCTGCGCCCCTGGAGCCCCGCGGACGCCACAGGGCTGGCCGCGCTGGGCCGGGACGACGCCCTGCACCGCTGGACGTCCTTCGCCGTCGACGACGAGACGAGCGCCACGGAGTGGCTGCGTGAGCAGCAGCGGGGCTGGGAGCAGGGCCGCCGCTACGCGTTCGCCGTCGAGGAGGTCCAGCCCTCCGGCGCGGACGGGCTGCTGGCGGGCCACGTGGTCCTCAAGGACGTCGCCCCCGGCGCCGCGTCCGCCGAGGTCGGCTACTGGACAGCGGCGCACGCACGCGGCCGGGGCGTCGCACCCCGCGCCCTGCACGCCCTGACCGACTGGGCCTTCACGACCTTCGCCCCCGCCGGCCTGACCCGCCTCGAACTCCTGCACCAGGCCGACAACACGGCCTCCTGCCGAGTGGCGGACAAGAGCCACTACCCCCTCACGGGCGTCCGCCCGGCGCAGCCGCCCGACTATCCGCTGGAGGGCCATGTGCACGTACGGCACCTGGCAGAGCGCGCCGTTGACCCCACCTCTCGGTCCACCGGCCGCAGAAGGGCGTCTACGGCCTGACCCTCATCGAGGGGGACTTCCCGCACCCGGGCCGGATGCGGGAGATCGCGGAACACAACCTGCGGGGGCGCTCAGCCTGCTGAGGAGCGCCTCCTGATCTTCGATCCGAGCCATACCAGCGGGTCGTACTTGCGGTCGACCGCCCGTTCCTTCAGCGGGATCAGCGCGTTGTCCGTGATCTTGATGCCCTCGGGGCAGACCTCCGTGCAGCACTTGGTGATGTTGCAGTAGCCGAGGCCGTGTTCCTCCTGGGCGGTGGTCTTGCGGTCCAGACCCTCTTCCGCCGCCGCGTCCAGCGGGTGCATGTCCAGCTCCGCCACCCGCATGAGGAAGCGGGGACCCGCGAACGCCTGCTTGTTCTCCTCGTGGTCACGGACCACATGGCAGGTGTCCTGGCACAGGAAGCACTCGATGCACTTGCGGAACTCCTGCGAGCGGTCGACGTCCTCCTGCATCATGCGGTACTCGCCGGGCGCGACCCCGGCCGGCGGTACGAAGGCCGGGACCTCCCTGGCCTTGGTGTAGTTGAAGCCGACGTCGGTGACCAGGTCGCGGACGACCGGGAACGCCCGTAGCGGCGTCACCGTGATCGTCTCCTCCGGGTCGAAGACCGACATGCGGGTCATGCACAGCAGCCGCGGCCGGCCGTTGATCTCCGCCGAGCAGGAACCGCACTTGCCCGCCTTGCAGTTCCAGCGCACGGCGAGATCGGGGGCCTGCGTGGCCTGGAGGCGGTGGATGATGTCGAGGACGACCTCGCCCTCGTTCACCTCGACCTTGAAGTCCTCCAGGCCGCCGCCCCCGACATCGCCCCGCCACACCTTGAAGCGGGCTTCGTAGCCGCTCACTCGTACAGCTCCTCTTCGGCCAGGTACTTCACCAGCTCCTCCTTGTCGAACAGGGCGAGCAGGTCCGCACGGACGGGTTCGGTGGTCTCGCTGGAGAGGGTGATCTGGCCGCGGACCGGGTCCACCGCCAGCCCGCCCGTGGGGTCGCTGAGCGCGCACAGCAGGTTGATACGGCGCCACTTGCGGTCCATCGCCGGATGGTCCTCACGCGTGTGTCCGCCGCGCGACTCGGTGCGTTCCAGCGCGGCCCGCGCCACGCACTCGCTGACCAGCAGCATGTTCCTGAGGTCCAGGGCGAGGTGCCAGCCCGGGTTGAACTGCCGGTGCCCCTCGACACCGGCCCGGCGCGCCCGTACCCGCAGCTCGGCCAGTTTCTCCAGGGCCTGTTTCATCTCCGGCTCCCGGCGGATGATGCCGACCAGGTCGTTCATCGTCTGCTGGAGTTCCTGGTGCAGGGTGTACGGATTCTCCGGCGGACCCCCGGCGGGCTCCTCGATCTCGGCCTCGGCCGAGAAGGGCCGCAGAGCCTCCGCGGCGGCGGAGTCGACCTGGACGTCGTCCACGCCGGGCCGCGCCCCGGCCAGACCCGTCGCGTACTCGGCCGCGTGCCAGCCCGCCCGGCGCCCGAACACCAGCAGGTCGGACAGCGAGTTGCCGCCGAGCCGGTTGGAGCCGTGCATACCGCCGGCCACCTCACCGGCAGCGAACAGACCCGGCACCCCGCGGGCCGCCGCCGTGTCTGACTCGACCGCGACCCCGCCCATCACGTAGTGACAGGTGGGCCCGACCTCCATCGCCTCCGCCGTGATGTCGACGTCGGCCAGCTCCTTGAACTGGTGGTACATCGACGGCAGCCGCCGCTTGATGACCTCGGCGGGCATGCGCGTCGACACATCGAGGAACACGCCCCCGTGCGGCGAGCCGCGTCCCTCCTTCACCTCGGCGTTGATCGCCCGCGCGACCTCGTCGCGGGGGAGCAGTTCGGGGGGACGCCGGTTGTTGTCCGGGTCGTCGTACCAGCGGTCGCCCTCGTCCTCCGACTCGGCGTACTTGTCCTTGAAGACGTCGGGGATGTAGTCGAACATGAACCGCTTGCCGTCGGAGTTGCGCAGCACACCGCCGTCGCCGCGCACCGACTCGGTGACGAGGATGCCCTTCACCGAGGGCGGCCAGACCATGCCGGTCGGGTGGAACTGCACGAACTCCATGTTCAGCAGGGGAGCGCCCGCGAGGAGGGCCAGCGCGTGGCCGTCGCCCGTGTACTCCCACGAGTTCGACGTCACCTTGAAGGACTTGCCGATGCCGCCCGTCGCGATCACGACGGCGGGCGCCTCCAGGACGAAGAACCGGCCCGACTCGCGCTCGTAGGCGAAGACCCCGGAGACCCGGCCGTCCTCTTTGAGCACGCGCGTGACCGTGCACTCCTGGAAGACCTTCAGCCGGGACTCGTAGTCGCCGGTCTCCTTGTAGTCCTCCTGCTGGAGCGCGACGATCTTCTGCTGGAGCGTGCGGATCAGCTCCAGGCCCGTGCGGTCGCCGACGTGCGCGAGGCGCGGGTACTCGTGGCCGCCGAAGTTGCGCTGGGAGATCCGGCCGTCCCTGGTGCGGTCGAACAGCGCGCCCCAGGTCTCCAGCTCCCACACCCGCTGCGGCGCCTCCTGCGCGTGCAGCTCGGCCATCCGCCACTGGTTGAGGAACTTGCCGCCGCGCATGGTGTCGCGGAAGTGGACCTGCCAGTTGTCGCCGGTGTTGACGTTGGCCATCGCCGCGGCGATGCCGCCCTCGGCCATCACCGTGTGCGCCTTGCCGAACAGCGACTTGCAGATCACGGCCGTACGGGCGCCCCGCTCGCGGGCCTCGATGGCGGCGCGCAGTCCGGCCCCGCCCGCGCCCACCACGACGACGTCCCACTCCTGCCGGTCGACCACGGACATCAGTACGCACCCCTCATCAGAAGAACCGCGGATCGTCGAAGGCGCCGGACGCGACCAGGTAGACGTAGAAGTCGGCGAGCGCCACGCTCACCAGCGACGCCCAGGCGAGCTGCATGTGCCGGGCGTTGAGCTTCCCGGCCCACTGCCACATCCGGTAGCGCACGGGATGCCTGGAGAAGTGCTTGAGCTTGCCGCCGACGATGTGCCGGCACGAGTGGCAGGAGATCGTGTACGCCCAGATCAGCACGATGTTGATGAGGAACACGAGGGTGCCGAGGCCCATGTGGCCCCACGCGTAGTTCTCGTCGCGGAAGGCGAGCACGGTGTCGTACGTGAGGATCCCGGCGACGGCGATCGCGGCGTAGAAGAAGTACCGGTGGATGTTCTGCAGCACCAGCGGGAAGCGGGTCTCACCGGTGTACTTCTTGTGCGGCTCGGCCACCGCGCAGGCCGGCGGGGACGCCCAGAAGCCCCGGTAGTAGGCCTTGCGGTAGTAGTAGCAGGTCAGCCGGAAGCCGAGCGGGAAGATCAGGATGATGATGGCGGGCGAGATGCCCCACCAGCTTCCGAAGATCTCCCAGTTCGGGCCGGCCTTCATCGGCTCGCACCGCTCCGCCAGGCACGGGGAGTAGAAGGGCGAGACGTACGGCGCCGCGTAGTAGTGGGCGTCGGCGAAGGCCCGCCAGGTCGAGTAGACGATGAAGGCCAGCAGGCCGGCGGCCGTGCCTGCCGGGGCCAGCCACCAGCGGTCGGTGCGCAGGTGCGGGGCGGTGATCGCGGCGCGCGTACCCGCCCGTACGCCGCCGCTTCTGGGTTGGGGTTGGGTGGCGGGAGGTTCCGTACCAGTGGTCACTTGACGACTCCGGTCGGGTTCGGGGGAGGGGCCGGTCGTACGACTCCTCCCCGGTCAGGGAGCGCGCCGGTCCCGGGCGCCGAGCCCCTCGTCGTCCGAGTCACTCCACAGGGCGGAGTCGTACGGTGCGTCCGAGATGGTGACGAGCTCGGGGCGTTTCGGCGCGGCCGGCGAGGCGGCGGTGTCGCGCAGCAGGGCGACGCTCTCGCGCAGGTGGTTGGCGTCGGCACGGACGCGGCGCATCTCCAGGCCGCCGGTGCCGAGCTGCTTCTCCAGGCGCCCCACCGACCGCAGCAGGTCGTCGAGGCTGCGCTGGACTGACGTCAGTTCGTCGTGAACGGACATGACTTGCCCTCACTTCCGCGGGTCCTTCGAGGCCCAAGGCGGCAACGTTCATGCGCCTGCGAGTGTTGCGCGTCACACCTTGTGCTGTGAAGGGATGTGCATCGATTGGCCTAGGCGCGTGGGTGCACCGTGCCGTTTATTGCTCCACACGGGTGACTCTCCGTCCGTGACCGCCGTGTCGCCCTGTGTTGCCGAACCCTTTCCTCTTCAGTGGGCCGCATACATCAGATGAAATCCAAATACCGCCAAAAGTGATCATAACGCCCGCGGCTTTCCGGAGGTAGCACAGATGTCCCAGCACGGCGTCGGCCCGCGTGCGGTCTCGCGTTCGGTCGCCTTCCTCCTCACCGCGGGAGTGCTCGCGGTGCCCGCGCTCGCCGGATGCGGCTCCGAGGACCCGGCCGGCAAGCCGCTCGCCGGGCAGGACATCCAGCCCGCCGCCCGCGACCGGATCACCGACGGTGGAACCCTGCGCTGGGCCGTCGACTCCGTGCCCGACACCCTGAACACCTTCCAGTCGGACGCCGACGCCACCACCACCCGCGTGGCCCAGGCCGTCCTGCCGTCGATGTTCCGGATGAACGCCGACGGCCGCCCCGAGCGCAACCCCGCCTACCTGGAGTCCGCCGAGGTCGTCGAGACGGAGCCCAAGCAGGTCGTCCTGTACAAGCTCGACCAGCAGGCCGTCTGGAGCGATGGCCGGGAGATCGGCGCCGCCGACTTCGCCGCCCAGTGGCGCGCCCTGTCCGGCAAGGACACCGCCTACTGGACCGCGCGCAACGCCGGCTACGACCGCATCCAGAAGATCGAGCGCGGGGACAACGCCCTGGAGGTCCGGGTCACCTTCAGCCGCCCTTACGCCGACTGGCGCTCCCTGTTCTCGCCGCTGTACCCGAAGGACGTCATGGGCACCCCGGACTCCTTCAACGACGGGGCACGCAAGAAGCTCAAGGTCACCGCGGGCCCCTTCACGGTGAAGAAGCTCAACCGCAAGGACGAGCGGATCACCCTCACCCGCAACCCGCGCTGGTGGGGCCGGCCGGCCAAGCTCTCCGAGATCGTGCTGCGCAAGGTTCCGCGCGACAAGCGGGCCGCCGAGCTGGCGGCCGGCACCATCGACCTGGCCGAGATCGCCCCCTCCGAGGCCCGCCGCATCACCGTCGCCGCCCGTCCCCGGGGCTCCAGCAGCCCGGTGATGGGCGCCGAGGCGGACAAGAAGCCGCGCGAGGCGGCCGCCAAGCACGCCCGGCAGCAGCAGGCCCTGCGCGGCTTCGAGGTGCGCAAGTCCCTGGAGCCGGCCTTCACCCAGCTCGCCCTGAACGGTGCCGAGGGGCCGCTCGCCGACGAGCGCGTCCGCAGGGCCGTCGCCCGCGCCCTGGACCGCAAGGAACTGGCCAAGGCCGTGCTGAAGCCCCTCGGACTGCCCGCCGTACCGGTCGGCAGCCACCTCGCCCTGTCCGGCCAGGCCGCCTACGCAGACAACAGCGGAGCCCTCGGCGGACAGGACACCAAGGAGGCCCAGGCGCTGCTCGCGGACGCCGGGTGGGTGCGGGGCGGCCCGATCAAGGAACAGAAGAAGAAGGGGGAGAAGGCGGCCGGAGCCGAGGGCGAGAAGGCCGGCAGGTCCTCCGACGACGGGTCCCGGAACGACGACGGCGAATACATCGTCGGCTCGGACGACAAGGACCGGCAGGACGGCAAGGCGCACCGCGAGCAGGACCCGGCCCACCTCGCCCAGGACGGCAAGCAGTACAAGCAGCCGCACCAGGGCGGAGCCCCCGGCGCGTACGCCCCCATGGGCACCGCCGCCCCGGCGGGCCGTGAGGCCGCCCCGCTGGCCAAGAACGGCAAGCCGCTCACCCTCCGCTTCGTGCTCCCCTCCGGGCCCGGCTCCCAGACGCTGCGCACGGTGGCCGACCGCATCTCCCGCATGCTGGAGCGCGTCGGCATCGGCACGGAGATCTCCAAGGTCTCCGACGAGTCCTACTTCAAGGACCACATCGCGTCCGGCCAGTACGACCTCGCCCTGTACTCCTGGCCCGCCTCCGCCTTCCCCGCCACCGACGCCCGCCCCGTCTACGCCAAGCCCGTCCCGGCCGCCGACGGTTCGCTGAACGTCGAGCAGAACTACACCCGCGTCGGTACCGACCAGGTCGACCAGCTCTTCGACCAGGCCGTGGCCACCCTCGACGAGGGCGAGTCCCGCTCCTTGATCCGCAAGGCGGACTCCCGCATCTGGGCGGCGGCCGGCTCGATCCCCCTCTTCCAGCGCCCCCAGCTCATCGCCGCCCGCAAGAACCTGGTCAACGCCGGAGCCTTCGGCCTCGGCACGCCGGTCTACGAGGACATGGGCTTCCTGAAGAAGGGCGCGAAGCCGGCCTCCGGCCCGTCAGGTGCTTCCAGCCCGTCCGGCGCTTGAGGACGAGGCCGTCCAGGCCGAAGCGGGGGTCTGGGGGCGGCGGCCCCCAGCAGACCCAAAGCGGCCGCCGAGCACCCTGCAAACCATCCTGACCAGCACCGATGTATCCCGGCTAAGCCCAGCGGCCGCGCACCCGTACCATGGGATGTGGCCGTGGCATGTTGAGCCCGGCAGGGCCCGCGCACCGCAGACGTCCGCGCAGGGCATTCCTCATACTCCGGGAGTACGCCTTCTTATGGCCACGCGCCACGACATCCGCAACGTCGCCATCGTCGCCCACGTCGACCACGGCAAGACCACCATCGTCGACGGCATGCTGAAGCAGGCCGGTGCCTTCGCCGCCCACCAGCTCGAGGGCGTGGACGACCGCATGATGGACTCGAACGACCTGGAGCGTGAGAAGGGCATCACGATCCTGGCCAAGAACACGGCGGTGAAGTACCACCCGAAGGACGGGGGGGACGTCATCACCATCAACATCATCGACACCCCCGGTCACGCCGACTTCGGTGGCGAGGTCGAGCGCGGTCTGTCGATGGTCGACGGTGTCGTCCTGCTCGTGGACGCCTCCGAGGGCCCGCTGCCGCAGACTCGCTTCGTGCTGCGCAAGGCGCTGCAGCAGCGGCTGCCCGTCATCCTGTGCATCAACAAGACGGACCGCCCGGACTCCCGGATCGACGAGGTCGTCAACGAGACCTACGACCTCTTCCTCGACCTGGACGCCGACGAGGAGCAGATCGAGTTCCCGATCGTCTACGCCTGCGGCCGCGACGGCATCGCCTCGCTGACCAAGCCGGACAACGGCACGGTCCCCGCCGACTCCACCAGCCTGGAGCCGTTCTTCTCCACGATCCTGGAGCACATCCCGGCGCCGACGTACGACGAGGCCGCCCCGCTCCAGGCCCACGTCACCAACCTGGACGCCGACAACTTCCTCGGCCGTATCGCGCTGCTCCGCGTCGAGCAGGGCGAGCTGCGCAAGGGCCAGACGGTCGCGTGGATGAAGCGCGACGGGTCCGTCAGCAACGTCCGCATCACCGAGCTGATGATGACCGAGGCGCTCACCCGCAAGCCGGCCGAGATGGCCGGCCCCGGTGACATCTGCGCGGTCGCCGGTATCCCGGACATCATGATCGGCGAGACCCTGGCCGACCCGGAGAACCCGGTCGCGCTGCCGCTGATCACGGTCGACCAGCCCGCGATCTCCATGGTCATCGGCACCAACACCTCCCCGCTGGTCGGCCGTGGTGCCACCGGCAAGGGCGCCGACAACAAGGCGGCCGTCAAGGACCGCAAGGTCACCGCCCGCCAGGTCAAGGACCGCCTCGACCGCGAGCTGATCGGTAACGTCAGCCTTCGCGTGCTGGACACCGAGCGGCCGGACGCCTGGGAGGTCCAGGGCCGTGGTGAGCTCGCGCTCGCCATCCTGGTCGAGACGATGCGCCGGGAAGGCTTCGAGCTGACCATCGGCAAGCCGCAGGTCGTCACCAAGGAGATCGACGGCAAGACGCACGAGCCCGTCGAGCGCATGACGATCGACGTGCCCGAGGAGCACATGGGCGCGGTCACGCAGCTCATGGGCGTGCGCAAGGGCCGCATGGACAACATGTCCAACCACGGCTCCGGCTGGGTCCGCATGGAGTTCGTCGTCCCCTCCCGCGGTCTGATCGGTTTCCGTACGGAGTTCCTGACCCAGACCCGCGGCACGGGCATCGGCCACTCCATCCACGAGGGCTTCGAGCCCTGGTTCGGCGCGCTCCAGACCCGTAACAACGGCTCCCTGGTCGCCGACCGCGCCGGTGCGGTCACCGCGTTCGCGATGACCAACCTCCAGGAGCGCGGCGTGCTGTTCACCGAGCCGGGCACCGAGGTGTACGAGGGCATGATCGTCGGCGAGAACTCCCGCGCCGACGACATGGACGTCAACATCACCAAGGAGAAGAAGCTCACCAACATGCGGTCCTCCTCGGCCGACTCGTTCGAGGCGATCGTCCCGCCGCGCAAGCTTTCGCTGGAGCAGTCCCTGGAGTTCTGCCGCGACGACGAGTGCGTCGAGGTCACCCCGGAGGCCGTGCGCATCCGCAAGGTGAACCTGGACGCCCGCGAGCGCGCCCGCGCCGCGAGCCGCGCCAAGCACGGCTGACGCCTGCCGCTGACGACGACGCCGGGCACCCCGCGAGGCGGGGTGCCCGGCGTCGTCGTAAAGAAGAGGCAACACAAAGGGAAGGGTGAGGGAAAACCCTCGATTTAACGGGGACAGCCGTGCGGAACGCCCCGCTCCCACTACCCTGTCGCGGAAGCGCTGCGCCCTGCCCTGATCCGGGGCCGTTCAACGGCCTTGCGGCAGAGGCCTTCTGAGAGGGCGACAGCCACCGCAGGCACCCTGCACGGCAGCCACGGGAGTCGCAACCGGTTTATCTCATTCCCGCGTCCGGAATACGGACACCTGCCACCGATAGATGTGTAACAAGTCCGTTTCGCAGGGATCTTTCACCAAACCCTTTGTCCGGATTTTGGAAGATGTAGGCCTGAGCTGTGATCGAACCGAGACCTCGAGAGTGTGGTTCGGTCTGGGCGCATGGCAGATAGTTAGGCGCGTAGAGCTCGGATGAAGGGTCACTCGCCGGCAGCGGCGCCGACTCACGAGCGCGGGGGCACCTGACACTTTCCGGCACCGGCGACGGGCGGGCGCCGTGATCTGTCCTGTGCTCCCTTTGCGGTGAACCAATGACTTCTTAGGAGGAACCCATGCGCGGTGCCAAGAGCGCCAAGTGGGTCGCGGGGGCGATAGTCGTCGCTCTGGCCGCCACCGCCTGCGGCGGCGACAGTGACGGCGAGGGGAACAACAAGGGTTCCGGACCGGCCGGATACGTCTCGATCGACGTCGGGGAGCCCCAGAAGCCGCTCATCCCGGCTGACACCAACGAGAGCAACGGCTCGTACGTCATCCAGTCCCTCTTCACCCAGCTGCTGGACTTCGACTCCAAGGGTGAGATCGTCTACACGAACGCCGAGTCGGTCACCACCGACGACTCCAAGACGTGGACGGTCAAGCTCAAGAAGGGCTGGAAGTTCCACAACGGCGAAGAAGTCACCTCCAAGTCGTACATCGACGCTTGGAACTGGTACGCCAACATCAAGAACAACCAGCAGAACTCCTTCTGGTTCCAGGACATCAAGGGCTACGACGATGTCCACCCGGAGAAGGGTGACCCGAAGGCCGAGACCATGTCCGGCCTGAAGGCCGTGGACGACCACACCTTCACCATCGAGTTGAAGAACACCATGCCGTACTTCAACTACAAGCTGGGCTACACCACGTGGGCCCCGCTGCCCAAGGTCTTCTACGACGACCCGAAGGCCTTCGGTCAGAAGCCGGTCGGCAACGGTCCCTACAAGTTCGAGAAGTGGGACCACAAGAAGCTCATCCAGGTCAAGGCCTGGGATGAGTACCAGGGCCCGAACAAGGCGAAGAACAAGGGCGTCCAGTTCAAGGCCTACACGACGCTCGAGGCCGCCTACAAGGACGTCGTCTCCGGCAACCTGGACATGATCCGCCAGGTCGGCCCGACGGACCTGCCGAAGTACAAGCAGGACCTGGGCGACGGCGCCATCGAGCAGCCGTACGCGGCCATCCAGACGCTGACCCCGGCGTTCTACTCCAAGACCTTCAAGGACATCGACCCGAAGGTCCTGCAGGGTCTGTCGATGGCGATCGACCGTGACACGATCACCAAGACGGTTCTGAACAACACCCGTACGCCGGCCGAGTCCTTCACGCCGCCGGGCGTCAAGGGCAACCAGAACCTGGACACCGACGTGTTCACGTACAACCCGGCGAAGGCCAAGAAGCTCATCCAAGAGGGCGGCGGCGTTCCGGGCAACAAGTTCACCGTCCAGTACAACACCGACGGTGGGCACAAGGAGTGGGTGACCGCGGTCTGCGAGTCCATCCGCAAGGCCACCGGCGTCGACTGCGTCGGCGACCCCAAGCCGGACTTCGCCACGGACCTCGAGGCCCGTGACAACGACCAGGTGAAGGGCATGTACCGCGGTGGCTGGGTCGCCGACTACCCGGTCAACGCCAACTTCATGAAGGAGCTCTACCACACCACCGCCGAGGCCAACAACGGCAAGTTCTCCAACAAGGAGATCGACGGCCTGATGAACAAGGCCGACAACGCCAAGTCCCTCGACGAGTCGGTGAAGGCCTTCCAGGAGGTCGAGAAGAAGCTGGTCGAGCACATGCCGGCCATCCCGCTCTGGTACTACCGCATCAACGGCGGCCACGGTAAGAACGTCGACAACGTCAACGTCGACTTCCACGGTGACCTCGAAGTGTGGGCCGTCACCACCAAGTAAGAGGAGCCTTCCGGACCTCTTCCCCCCTCGGCCGTAGACCCGCCGCCGCTCAGGTGGCGGTGGGAGGTGCATGGGGGCCGTCTCCTCACCAGGAGACGGCCCCCGCACCTGCGTTAACCCCTCACGGAGGCACCTATGGGGCGCTATGTCGCACGACGACTGCTCCAGATGATCCCGGTGTTCATCGGGTCAACCTTGCTCATCTTCTGCATGATGTACGCCCTGCCCGGCGATCCCGTCCGGGCGATGATGGGGGATCAGGCGTACGACCCGACGGTGGTCGCGAGCATCAAGAAGGACCTCGGTCTCGATCAGCCGCTCATTCAGCAGTATGCGAACTACATGATGGGGCTGCTCCAGGGCGACTTCGGTACCCAGATCGCCAGTCAGCGGCCCATCGCGGACGTCATCGCCGACGCGTTCCCGGTGACGATCAGACTGACGCTCTTCGCCTTCACCTTCGTCACGCTCGTGGGTATCGGCCTCGGTGTCGTCGCCGGCCTGCGCCCCGACACGCTGCGGGACCGCGGACTGCTGACGCTGACGCTGTTCCTCGTCTCGATGCCGTCCTTCGTGCTGGGCTTCCTGCTGCAGTACCAGTTCGCGTTCAAGTGGCAGGTCACCACGCCCACCGTGACCGACTCGACGGACTTCTCCCAGCTCGTGCTTCCCGCCATCGTGCTGGCGTCGCTCTCACTCGCCTACGTCGCCCGGTTGACCCGCACGTCGATCGCGGAGAACCTGCGCTCCGACTACATCCGCACCGCCGTGGCCAAGGGGCTCCCGCGCCGCCGAATCATCGGTGTCCACCTGATGCGCAACTCGCTGATTCCCGTGGTCACCTTCCTCGGTATCGAGATCGGCAGCCTGATGACCGGCGCCATCGTGACCGAGGGCATCTTCAATGTGCGGGGTATCGGCCTCGAGATCTACGACGCGCTCACCCGGCGCGAGGGCGCCACGGTCGTGGGAATCGCCTCGCTGATGGTGCTCATCTACCTCGCTGCCAGCTTGATCGTCGACCTGCTCTACGCGGTCCTGGACCCGAGGATCCGGTATGCCTGACAAGACCGTCGAGAAGAAGGTCGAAGCCCTTCCCGGTGACACCGTGAGCACCGCGGGCGTCGTCGTGACCGACTCGGGCCCGGCTCCCGAGAAGGCGCGCAGCCTGTGGTCCGACGCCTGGCACGACCTGCGGCGCAACCCGCTGTTCCTGGTGTCGGCCGTGCTGATCGTGTTCCTGCTGGTGATGTCGATCTGGCCGGGACTGTTCACCAGCGCCTCGCCGCGCGACGCCGATCTGGCCAAGCACTATCTGGGGAAGCCGAACTGGGGTCACGTCTTCGCTCCGGACTGGCTCGGCTACGACGTCCAGGGCCGCTCGATCTACGCGCGCGTCGTCTACGGTGCCCGCGCCTCGATCACCGTCGGTGTGGGTGTCACCATCGCCGTCACCCTCATCGGCACGGTCATCGGCATGATCGCCGGCTACTTCGGCGGCTGGACCGACACCCTGCTCTCGCGGATGACCGACATCTTCCTCGGCATCCCGTTCCTGCTCGGCGCCCTGGTGGTGCTCAACTCCTTCGACGACCGCACCGTCTGGGTCGTCATCATGGCCCTCGCCTTCCTCGGCTGGACCCAGATCGCCCGTGTCGCGCGCGGCGCCGTGATCACCATCAAGCAGGCGGACTACGTGGTGGCCGCCAGGGCACTCGGTGCGTCGACGTCCCGGATCCTGATCCGGCACATCCTGCCCAACGCGCTCGCGCCCATCATCGTCGTGGCGACCATCGCGCTCGGCGGCTACATCGCGGCCGAAGCCACCCTGTCCTTCCTGGGCGTCGGTCTCGGTGACTCGGCCGTGTCCTGGGGCGGCGACGTGGCGCGAGGACGCGAGCAGCTCCGTATCGCCCCACACACCCTGATCATCCCGTCGGTGATGGTCTCGATCACGGTGCTCTCGTTCCTGATGTTCGGCGATGCGGTACGCAACGCCCTCGACCCCAAGCTGCGCTGAGGGAGGCGTACGTGACCATCATCGATGAAATGGCCGAGAGGCCCGCGCCGGACGGCTCGCAGGACACGGGCCGCCCGTTGCTCGAAGTCCGCGACCTGCACGTGGAGTTCCACACCCGCGACGGGATCGCCAAGGCCGTCAACGGCGTCAACTACTCCGTCTCCGCGGGCGAGACACTCGCCGTGCTCGGCGAGTCCGGCTCCGGCAAGTCCGTGACCGCGCAGGCGATCATGGGCATCCTCGACATGCCGCCCGGCCGCATCCCCAAGGGGGAGATCCTCTTCCGCGGCCAGGACATGCTGAAGATGTCCAACGAAGAGAGGCGGAAGATCCGCGGCAGCAAGATCGCGATGATCTTCCAGGACGCGCTGTCCTCGCTGAACCCGGTGCTCTCCGTGGGCTACCAGCTCGGCGAGATGTTCCGCGTGCACCAGGGCATGTCCAAGAAGGACGCCAAGGCCAAGGCCATCGAGCTGATGGACCGCGTGAAGATCCCGGCCGCCAAGGAACGCGTCGGCGACTACCCGCACCAGTTCTCCGGCGGTATGCGACAGCGCATCATGATCGCGATGGCGCTCGCCCTGGAGCCGGACCTGATCATCGCCGACGAGCCGACCACGGCCCTCGACGTGACGGTGCAGGCCCAGGTGATGGACCTGCTCGCGGAGCTGCAGCGCGAGTACAACATGGGCCTCATCCTGATCACCCATGACCTCGGCGTGGTCGCCGACGTCGCGGACAAGATCGCCGTGATGTACGCGGGCCGGATCGTGGAGACCGCCCCGGTGCACGAGCTGTACAAGCGGCCCGCGCACCCCTACACCAAGGGGCTGCTGGACTCGATCCCGCGCCTGGACCAGAAGGGCCAGGACCTGTACGCGATCAAGGGTCTGCCGCCCAACCTGCTGCGCATCCCGACCGGTTGCGCCTTCAACCCGCGCTGCCCCCAGGCCCAGGACGTCTGCCGTACGGACATTCCGGCGCTGCACCCGGTCTCCGAGCGGGACGGCACCGAGCTGGCCGGCCGCGGGTCGGCCTGCCACTTCTGGAAGGAGACGATCCATGGCTGAGCTCAGCAAGACCGACGAGCCGCAGGACGCCACGCCGAACGTCTCCGAGGTCGAGGTCGTCGCCGCCCGCTCCGAGTCGGAGGCGGTCGCCGCGATCGAGGCGCCGGTCGAGCGGGGCGAGCCGATCCTGCAGGTGCGCAACCTGGTGAAGCACTTCCCGCTCACCCAGGGCGTCCTCTTCAAGAAGCAGGTCGGGGCGGTCAAGGCGGTCGACGGCATCTCCTTCGACCTCTACCAGGGCGAGACGCTCGGCATCGTGGGCGAGTCCGGCTGTGGCAAGTCCACGGTCGCCAAGCTGCTCATGATGCTGGAGAAGGCGACAGCGGGCGAGGTCTTCTACAAGGGCCAGGACATCACCAAGCTGTCCGGGCGTGCGCTGAAGGCGGTGCGCCGGAACATCCAGATGGTGTTCCAGGACCCGTACACCTCGCTCAACCCCCGTATGACGGTGGGCGACATCATCGGGGAGACCTTCGAGATCCACCCCGAGGTGGCCCCGAAGGGCGACCGCCGCCGCAAGGTCCAGGACCTGCTGGACGTCGTGGGTCTCAACCCCGAGTACATCAACCGCTACCCGCACCAGTTCTCGGGCGGTCAGCGCCAGCGCATCGGCATCGCCCGCGGCCTCGCGCTCAACCCCGAGATCATCATCTGCGACGAGCCGGTCTCCGCGCTGGACGTGTCCGTCCAGGCGCAGGTCATCAACCTGATGGAGAAGCTTCAGGACGAGTTCAACCTCTCCTACCTCTTCATCGCGCACGACCTGTCGATCGTCCGGCACATCTCGGACCGGGTGGGTGTGATGTACCTCGGCAAGATGGCCGAGATCGGCTCGGACACGGAGATCTACGACCACCCGACCCACCCGTACACCCAGGCGCTGCTCTCTGCCGTCCCGGTCCCCGACCCGGAGGCCCGAGAGGGCCGCGAGCGCATCATCCTCACCGGCGACGTCCCGTCCCCGGCCAACCCGCCCTCGGGCTGCCGCTTCCGCACCCGCTGCTGGAAGGCACAGGACAAGTGCGCCCAGGAGATCCCGCTCCTCGCGGTCCCCGAGCGCTTCAAGGGCGAGGACACCCCGGCGGCCCACGAGTCGGCCTGCCACTTCGCGGAGGAGAAGGACGTGATCCACGCGGCCTGACGGCTGCGCGCGATGTCCCTTCCGGTTCCCGGTGCCTTCTGACGAGGGCGCCGGGAACCGGTGCTTTCGGCCTGGCCGCGGGCAGTCGTGCCGCTTGGGGCAGGGTGGGCGCAGCGGCACCCCGCCGCGCAGGGTCGCGCACCCACCCCAGCGGGAGAGCACGGCCCGTAGCCGCTGACTGGGCTCGGCATACCCCGCCGCCGAGAAGTCCCCTGCCCTGCGACGAGCCGGCATGACCGTATGGCGAGCCGGGGGCAGCCCAAGCCCCCACAAACCCCCGCGAACTGCGTTAACATGCAAGCAACTTCGCCGACCCGGTCCCGATATACGGACGCGTCAGGCTGAACAGCGTACGGCCGTGCGGGTGCCGTAGACGGGCCGGGGCGCGATGTCGTCCCGGCCCGTCGTCGTGGTCAGGACGGGCCGCTGATGCCCAGGGAGCGCTTCAGGAAGTCGACCTGGAGGAGGAGCAGGTTCTCCGCGACCTGTTCCTGCGGGGTGATGTGCGTGACCCCGGACAGCGGCAGGACCTCGTGCGGGCGGCCGGCGGCCAGAAGGGCCGAGGAGAGGCGCAGGGCGTGGGCGACGACCACGTTGTCGTCGGCGAGGCCGTGCACGACCATCAGGGGACGGTGCGGCTCGGCGGGTGAGGACAGCCCGTCGGCGGTGACCAGGGAGCTCCCCGCGTACGACTCCGGATGCTCCGCTGGGGCGCCCAGGTACCGCTCCGTGTAGTGCGTGTCGTAGAGGTGCCAGTCCGTCACCGGCGCCCCCGCGATGCCCGCGTGGAAGACATCGGGGCGGCGCAGCACCGCGAGGCCCGCCAGCCAGCCGCCGAAGGACCAGCCGCGGATCGCCACCCGGGACAGATCCAGGGGATACCGCTGCGCGAGGTCCTGCAGCGCCTCCACCTGGTCGTCGAGCGACAGCGTGAAGTCGTGGTGGATCTCCTTCTCCCACGCGGGGGACCGGCCCGGCGTGCCGCGGCCGTCCGCGACGATCACCGCGAAGCCGTGGTCCGCGAACCACTGCGAGGTGAGGTGCGGGTTGTGCGCGGCCACCACCCGCTGCCCGTGCGGCCCGCCATACGGGTCCATGAGCACCGGCAGGGGGGTGTCACCGGCGTAGTCCCGAGGCATAAGCACGGCGCACGGGATGCGGCGTGCGCCCCCCTCGGTGAGCGTCACGCGGGGGGACATACCAGGGTCTTCGGCGTAAGAGGGGACACTCGCCGTCGGTTTCCCGTCGCGCAGTACCTGCACCCGCACACCTGGCCGATTCAACGTCGCCGAGACCAGAACCGTGACGCCCCCGGCCCGTGCGGCCGAGTGCACGCCCGGCTCCTGCGACACTCGCTCCACGCCCAGCTCGTTCACCCGGTACACATGCACCTGGCCCGTCTCCGCCTCGTCGGCCTCCTCGCCCGCCGACGCCGAGACCAGCACGTCGTCGTCGGAGACGTCCAGCACGGCCCGGACGTGCAACTGCGCTCCCGTGAGCGGCCGTTCCCCGACCGCCAGCACCCTCGCACCGCCCTCGTCCGCGATCCGGACCAGCTGCCCGGACGGGCTCCAGCACGGCACCCCGGGGAAAAGATCAAGCCATGTTCGATCTTCGTCGGCGTGCACCATCCGCGTCGCGCCCGACTCCGGATCCACCGCCAGGATCAGCTGGCTGCGCTGGTCGCGCGCCTGTACGAGCAGTAGCGGTGCGCCCGCCGCTGACCAGTGGACATGCGCCAGATACGGATATCGCGCCCGGTCCCAGGCGACCTCCGTGCGCAACCCGTCCAGACCGATCACGAACAGCCGCACCTCCGCGTTGGCGGTGCCCGCCGCCGGATACGCCACCCGCTGCGGCTCACGCCGCGGATGCGCCGGGTCGGAGATCCACCACCGCTCCACCGGAGTGTCGTCCACCCGCGCCACGAGCAGCCGGTCCGACTCCGGAGCCCACCAGAAACCGCGCGAACGCCCCATCTCCTCGGCCGCGATGAATTCGGCGAGCCCGAATGAGACATTCTCCGACTCCGACTCGGCGAGCGCCCGGTCGTCGTCCCCCTCGGCTCCCACCACGCGCAGGGCGCCCTGCGCGACGTAGGCGATGTGCCGCCCGTCGGGCGACGGACGCGGGTCGATCACCGGCCCGGGCGTGGGCAGTCCACGCGCCGTCCCGGCCCGCAGCTCGGCCGCGAAAAGCCGCCCTGACAAGGCGAAAGAGGCCAACTCGACGGCCGAGTCGGTGGCGTACCCGACGATGCCGGCCCCGCCCTCGCGGCTGCGCTCACGCCGCGCCCGCTCCTCGGGTGACAGGTCCTCCGAGGCACCGCCCAGCAGGGCGCGCGGGTCGGCGGCCACGCGCTCTCCGCCCTCCTCCGCGTCGAGGACCCACAGCGAACTCGCCCGGTCCGTACCGGAGCTGGAGCGCAGGAACACAACACGTGAACCGTCGGGCGCCACACTGAACGAACGCGGCGCGCCGAGCGTGAAGCGCTGGGTGCGGGCGTGCCGCCGGGGGAAGGAGTCAGGCTCGGTCGTCATGCCCTGACCATATTGGCCATGCGCCCCCTTGTGCGGCCGTGCGCCGACCGATGCGCACGGACGGATAGTTATGATCAATGTCGCATAGTGGGTATGAACCTGCTGGCTGCTGTACGGATTTAATGCCCCCATAGTCCGACCCCCCGCGCCCTTGTGGATCTTTGGAGGTGAGCCGCCGTGGCACTCTCGATTTCGGCGGTGGTGCTGCTGGCGATCATCGTCTTCTTGCTCATCAAGAAGTCGGGACTCAAAGCCGGGCATGCGGTGGTGTGCATGCTGCTCGGCTTCTACCTCGCCTCCTCGACCGTCGCTCCCACGATCAACGAGCTGACGACGAACATCGCGGGCATGATCGGCAGTATCAAGTTCTGACCGGCCGGGTCCCGCGTACGGCCTCGTGAGCGGGGTCGCGGGACCTCGTAGGGTGGGTTCCATGACGGAACTGCCCGACCGGCGTCTGCTGCTGGTGCACGCGCACCCGGACGACGAGTCGATCAACAACGGCGCCACCATGGCCAGGTACGCGGCCGAGGGTGCCCACGTCACCCTCGTCACCTGCACCCTCGGCGAACGGGGCGAGGTCATCCCGCCCGAGCTCGCGCACCTGACCGGCGCCGCCCTGGGCCGGCATCGTCGCCGCGAGCTCACCGCCGCCATGTACGGGCTCGGCGTCCGGGACGTCCGCCTGCTCGGCGGCGCCGGACGCTACAGCGACTCCGGGATGATGGGCCTGCCCGACAACGACGACCCCGGCTGCTTCTGGCAGGCCGACGTCGACGAGGCCGCCGCACACCTCGTCGAGGTGATCCGCGAGGTACGCCCCCAGGTCCTCGTCACCTACGACGACAACGGCGGCTACGGCCATCCCGACCACATCCAGGCCCATCGCGTCGCCATGCGCGCGGCCGAACTCTCCGCCGAGGCCGGCCGTCCGGTTCCGAAGGTCTACTGGAACCGGGTCCCCCGGCCCGTTGTGGAGGAGTCCTTCGCCCGGCTCCGTGACGACCTGCCCGGCCTCCCCTTCACCAAGGCGGCCACGGTCGACGACGTACCGGGTGTCGTGGCCGAGGAGCGGATCACCACCGCGATCGACGGCAGCGCCCACGCCGCCGCCAAGGCCGCCGCGATGCGTGCCCACGCCACCCAGATCAGCGTGGCCGAGCCGTATTTCGTGCTGTCCAACGAACTCGCCCAGCCGATCCTCACGACCGAGTACTACGAGCTGGTGCGGGGCGAGCAGGGCCCCGGTGAGCGGGAGACGGACCTGTTCGCCGGCGTCGAGGAGGCCTCATGAGTGACCGGAGTCCGATGCTCGCCCAGCCGATGCGGCCGCCGTCCGCCGCACGGGTCACCGCCTGCCTGGGGTTCTTCCTGCTCGGGGCCGTGGTCGGAGTGGCCGGGGCGCTGGTGCAGCCCGCGTGGTTCCCGGGCGGACTGCTGCTCGCCCTCGCCGGGGAGGCCGGAGCCGTCCTGGGCGCGGCACGCGTCACCCGCGGCCGGATCGGGGGCGTCGCGGCCGCCGCCGGCTGGATGCTCGCCGTCGTCCTGCTCACGGCCAGCCGCCCCGAGGGCGACTTCCTCTTCGCCGCGGGGAGCGGCTCCTATCTCTTCCTGCTCGGGGGCATCGGTGTGGCTGTGATGTGCGCCACCCTCGCCCCGGGGCGGCAACCGGACGGCGCTCCCGTCCGACTTGCCAAATGACGTACCACTTCGCCAGGACGTGGCCGTGGGGGTCCGGTGTGGGATTCCCGGCGGTCGTGGGATACGGGCCAGAAGTGGCCAGTATGGTGGTGCGCGCCGCCGAGCTGCCCGCGTGAGGTTGTGTCGGGCGGCGGAGCCAACCGGGAGAACCTGCCTTGAGTCGTGAAACTGACACTCCGTCCTCCGGGCCCAACGGGCGCGGTGGAGCCGCCTACCCGTCGGGTACGCCGCCGTACGGGACCCCGAAGGTCTCCGACGACGGTACGGACGCGGGCCGTTCGGCCGCGCGGCCGGCGGAACGCAAGACCGAGACCACGCTGACGACCCGGATCCGGATCAACATCCCCGGGTCACGGCCCATTCCGCCCGTGGTGGTGCGCAAGCCCGTCGGGGATTCGGAGGGCTCGGGTGACACCGGGTCCGGTGCGGGCACCGGCAACGAGGCGTCCGCGCCGGGTGCCGCCACCTCCCGGGGCACCGGCACGGTCGAGCCTCCCGCCGAGCCCGGGCAGTCCGCCGACGACAAGCCGACCAGCGACTGGTTCGCGCCCCGCAAGTCCGGCACGGGTCCGGGCGGTCAGGGCAGCGGCTCCACCAACGGGGCCGGTCTGCCGGGCGGTTCGAACCCGGCGGCGGGCGGTTCCGGCGCGGGCGCCCCTGGTGCGGGCGCTCCCGGTGCCGGTGCGTCCGGCGGGGCTCGGCCGGGCGCAGGGCGGCCCGGAGGCGTGGTCGGCTCCATGGGTGCGCCGGGTGGTTCCCGGTCCGGCGGTACGAACGGTGCCGGGCTCCCCGGCGGCGCGACCGGTGGACCCGTCGCCCCCGGGCACGGCGGCGGCACCGGCTCCTTCGACGTCACCGAGGCACTGGCGGCGGGCCCGCTGGGCAACGGTTCGCGTCCCGCCCCGGGCAGTGGCGGTGGTGGTGGCGAACCGCGCCGCGACGATCTGCCGTACTTCTCGGAGAACGACCGTGTGGGCCAGGGCGGCCCCGGCTCCCAGGGCCCGGCCGGCCCGACCGGCGGTCCGGTCACCGGGGACGGCCCGATGGCGCCGCCGGCCGGTGGGCCCGGCGCACCGGGCGGCTTCACCGAGCAGAGCGGTCCCGGCGCTTTCGCCGAGCCGGGTGGCCCCGGGCGATCGGGTGGCGCAGGCCGACCGGGCGGTCCTGGTGGGCCCGGTGGCGCCGGTGGGCCCGGTGGCTTCACCGAGCCCGGTCGCTCCGGTGGGCCCGGCGGCCCCGGCGCCCCCAGCGCCTTCAACGACCCCGGCCGGCCCGGCGGGCCCGGCGCACCCGCCGGTCCCGGAGCCGTAGGCGGGCCCGGTGGCCCAGGCCGCCCGGGCGTACCCGGCGGCGGCCCCGCCGCCACGGGTGGCCCAGGCCGCCCCGGGAATCCTGGCGCTCCCGCCACTCCAGGCAACCCCGGCGGCGCCGGCCCCCTGGGCGGCGCCCCCGGCAGCACCGCCCCCACCGGCCCGGGCGCCGCAGGCCCCGGCGGCGGCATGAGCGACGACACCGCCATCCTCACCCCGCAGAAGCCGGCCCCCGAACCGGACGGCCAGGGCTACGGGCCCCGCCACGACAACGTCTCCGGGCACACCGTCACCAGCGGCATCCCGGTCGTACCGTCCGGCGCGGCCTCCCCGTTCGGCCCGGGCGCGCCCGGCGAAGGCCCGGTGCCGCACGCGGCACCGAAGCTGCCCGAGCCGGTCTCCCCGCCCCCGGCGAGCTCCTCGAAGGCACCGAAGAAGAAGGGCCGCAACAAGCTCGTGCTGCTCGCGGTCGGCGTGGTCGTCGCCGCCGGTGGCCTCTACGGCGCCGGTCTGCTGATGAACCGCACCGACGTCCCGAAGGGCACCAGCGTCCTCGGCGTCGACATCGGCGGCACCACCCGTGACGGCGCGGTCAAGAAGCTCGACGAGGCCTTCGACGGCAATGCGGGCAAGCCGCTGAAGCTGTCGGTGGGTGGCAAGACCGTGTCCCTCGACCCGGACAACGCGGGCCTCCAGTTCGACATGGACGCCACGGCCGACGCGGCGGCGAAGAGCGACTACAACCCGGTCTCCGTGATCGGCTCGCTGTTCGGCAATCACCGCGTCGTCACGCCGGTCATGCCGATCGACGAGGAGAAGCTGCACGCGTCCCTGGAGACCGCCGCGGGCGGCTCCGGCTCGTCGTCCGACGGCACCATCAAGTTCCAGGGCGGCAAGGCCGTCGCCGTGTACGGCAAGGCGGGCCAGGGCATCGACGTCGACAAGTCGACCGCGGCGGTCGAGGAGGCCTACCGCACCCAGGTGGAGACCGGCGCGGCCGGCGCGGTGACGCTCCCGACCACCAGCCGGAAGCCGACGGTGTCGAACGCCGAGGTCGACCGGATGCTGAAGGAGTTCGCGCAGCCCGCGATGTCCGACCTCGTCACCGTTCGCACCGACGCGGCTCACAGCATCGACTTCGGCCCCGTGTCCCTGCCGAAGATCCTCGGCTTCAAGGCCGTCGACGGCAAGCTCGTGGAGACGTACAACCTCAAGGCGCTCCAGGAGGCGTACGGCACGACCTTCGAGGGCGTGCAGATCGAGGGCGCGAGCGGCAAGCGCGACGTTCTGCCGCAGGACGTCGTCGCCGCGCTGCGCGAGGCCCTGCGCGGCAAGACACCGGCGGAGCGCGTCGGAGTCATCGAGACCAAGCCGAACTGACCTCGGACGGTCCGCACGGACGACCGGCCCCTGCCCCCACCGGGCAGGGGCCGTCCGGCGTCGTCACCCGGGCGGCATGACATCTGTCATCCCGCACTCCGGACGCCCGACACTGCCTCCGCCGACACCCCCGAAGCCACCATGGCCGTATGACAACGACAGCCTCGGTGGTCGCGTTCGACCAGGTGAGCAAGGCATACGGCGCCGTCCGGGCCGTGGACGGACTGACCCTGACCCTGCGCCCGGGGGAGACCGTGGCGCTGCTCGGCCCCAACGGCGCCGGCAAATCCACCACCCTCGATCTGCTCCTCGGTCTCAAGAAGCCCGACAGCGGCACCGTCCGCCTCTTCGGCGCCGGCCCCCGGGAGGCCATCGTCGCGGGGCGCGTGGGCGCCATGCTGCAGAGCGGCGGGCTGATGGACGAGGTCACGGTCGCCGAACTGGTGCGGCTCGCCTGCGACCTGCACCCGAAGCCGTACCAGCCCTCCGAGGTCCTGTCCCGCGCGGGCATCGCGCAGATCGCCGGCCGCAAGGTCAACAAACTTTCCGGAGGCCAGGCCCAGCGCGTCCGCTTCGCCCTCGCCACCGCGGGCGACAGTGACCTCATCGTCCTGGACGAGCCCACCACCGGCATGGACGTCACCACCCGCCAGGCCTTCTGGGCCACCATGCGCGAACAGGCCGACCAGGGCCGGACGGTCCTCTTCGCCACCCACTACCTCGAAGAGGCCGACGCCGTCGCCGACCGGGTCCTGGTACTGCACCGCGGCCGGCTCCTCGCCGACGGCACGGCCGCCGAGATCAAGGCCAAGGCGGGCGCCCGCCGGGTCTCCTTCGACCTGGCGGGCGACGTCGACGAGGCAGCCCTGCGCGGCCTGCCCTTCCTGACCTCCCTGGCCGTCTCCGGCCGGACCGTCCGCATCCAGTCCACCGACGCCGACGCGACCGTCCACGCCCTCTACGGCCTCGGCGTCTACCCCCGCAACCTCGAAGTCGCCGGGCTCGGCCTGGAGCAGGCCTTCGTCGCGATCACCGCCGCCGAGGAGGCGAAGTCGAAGTGAACAGCCTGATCAAGCTGGAACTCACCCGCGCCCTGCGCAACCGCAAGTTCCTGTTCTTCTCCGTGATCTACCCGTCGGTCCTGTTCCTGATCATCGCGGGCAACTCCGACAGCACCACGAAGCTCCCCGGCACCGGCCTGACCCTGCCGACCTACATGATGGTCTCCATGGCCTCCTTCGGTGCTCTCACGGCCGTCCTCATGGGCAACAGCGAGCGCATCGCCAAGGAGCGCGAGAGCGGCTGGGTGCGGCAACTGCGCCTGACCACCCTGCCGGGCCGCGGCTTCGTCCTCGCCAAGACCGCGAGCGCCGCCGTGGTCAGCCTGCCGTCCATCGTCATCGTCTTCGCCGTCGCGGCGACCGTGAAGGACGTACGCCTGGACGCCTGGCAGTGGCTCGCCCTCACCGGCGCGATCTGGGCCGGCAGCCTCGTCTTCGCCGCGCTCGGCGTCGCCATCGGCTACCTCGCCAGCGGCGACGCGGTCCGCCCGATCACGATGATCACCTACTTCGGCCTGTCGATGCTCGGCGGCCTGTGGATGCCCACGACGACCTTCCCGACCTGGCTCCAGGCCATCGCGAAGTGGCTTCCCACGCACGCGTACGCTGCCCTGGGGCAGGCCATCGAGCAGAGCCGCGCCCCGCACGTCCAGGACCTCGTCGTCCTCGTGGTGTCGTTCGCCCTGTTCGCGGGCGGCGCGGCCTGGCTGTACCGGAAGGACACCCTGAAGGCGTGAGCGGCGTCGGGTTCGGTATCGGGCAGCGCCCCGTGAACCGCCGGCAGCGGACGGTGAAGTCGCTGTGGACCGGCATCTGGCTGGTCTACCTCGGCGCACCCGTCTCCGACCTGCTGCACGGCGGCCACAGCACGGGCGTGCGGATCCTCGGCTGGCTCGGCCTTGCCGCGTTCGTGGCCTGGTACATGGTGCTGGTCTTCCGCACCGGCCGCGGCGAGCGCAACGCCCTGGTGCTCGGCTCGCTCGGGGTCCTCGCGGCCCAGTCCACGCTCCTCGCCCTCACCCTGGGCCGCGAGTGGCTGGTGCTGTTCGTGTATGTCTCGATCGCGTCCGGGGCGGCCCTGCCCCTGCGTATGGCCCGCTGGACCATCCCGGCCGCGTGTGCCCTGCTGACCGCCGTGGCGCTCGCTTCGCACGACGGTCTGTCCTACCTGGGCGGGCTCCTCATCCCGGCCCTGCTCGGCGGTTTCGCGATGACGGGCGTACGCGAACTCGTCCGGACGGCCATCGCCCTGCGCGAGGCCCGCGCCACCGTCGCCCAGCTCGCCGCCAACGAGGAGCGCCTGCGCCTGGCCAGGGACCTGCACGACCTGCTCGGCCACTCCCTCTCCCTGATCACCCTCAAGAGCGAGCTGGCAGGCCGGATGCTCCCCGACCGGCCCGACAAGGCGGCCCAGCAGGTCTCCGACATCGAGCAGGTCAGCCGCCAGGCCCTGGTGGACGTGCGCGAGGCCGTCACCGGCTACCGACGCCCCCGCCTGAGCGGCGAACTCGCCGGTGCCCGGGTCGCCCTGACCGCGGCCGGCGTCACCACCGACCTGCCCGCGGAGCCGCCCGGCCTCGCCGGCGTCCCCGAGGAGAGCGAGTCCGCCCTCGCCTGGGCGCTGCGCGAGGCGGTCACCAACGTCGTACGGCACAGCGGCGCCGGCCGCTGCACGGTCGAGCTGCTGCGCCGCCAGACCCTCGACGGCCCGGTGCTCGAACTCACCGTCGAGGACAACGGCTCGGGCGGCCCGGGCGACGGCCACGGCAACGGTCTCACGGGCCTCACCGAGCGCCTGGCCAAGGCGGGCGGCACCCTGGAGGCGGGCCCGCTCAAGCACGGCTTCCGCCTGGTCGCCCGCGTGCCGACGGCCGACCCGGGGGACGTAGGATCCCCGGCATGAGCCGCACGATCAAGGTCCTGCTCGCCGAGGACCAGTCGATGGTCCGTGAGGCCCTGGCCGCCCTGCTCGGCCTGGAAGCGGACATCGAGGTGGTCGCCCAGGTGGCCCGCGGCGACGAGGTCCTGGAAGCGGCCCGCGAACACGAGGTCGACGTGGCCCTCCTGGACATCGAGATGCCCGGCGCGACGGGCATAGAGGCCGCGGCCCGTCTCCACGAGGAGCTTCCGGCGGTGAAGCTGGTCATTCTCACCACCTTCGGCCGCCCCGGCTACCTCCGCAGCGCCATGGAGTCCGGCGCCGACGCCTTCCTGGTGAAGGACGCCCCCGCCGCCCAGCTCGCCGAGGCGATCCGCAAGGTCCTCACCGGCGAACGCGTCATCGACCCCACCCTCGCGGCAGCGGCCCTGGCGGACGGCGCCAACCCCCTCACGGATCGAGAGCGAGAGGTCCTCAGAGCAGCGGCGGACGGCTCCACCAACGCCGAACTGGCAGCCACCCTGCACCTCTCCCAGGGCACCGTCCGCAACTACCTCAGCACAGCCATCCAGAAGCTCGCGGTGAGAAACCGCGCGGAGGCGGTCCGGGTGGCACGCGAAAAGGGCTGGCTGTAAGCCGACCTTCTTGGGGGCGCGGGGAACTGCGCGACCAGCCACAACGCACCCGCACACGCGACACAACACAAGCCCCTCCGGCGAGATGGCGTCAGTTGAGCATCGCCCGAGCGGCAAAAGCCTCCCCCCGAACCCGCTCAGCCGCCGGCAGGTCCACCGCCGCCACGACGTCCGCGTACGCCTCCAGCTCCAAGGCCCCCGGCACGTAATCCCCCCGCTGCACCAGCAACTGCGCCCGCTCGTACCGCAACCGCGCCGGATGCGAAGGCAACAGCAGCGACAGCTCGACCGCCCACAGCGAGACGTCCGACCGCTCCGGCCGAGCCGCCGCCCACGCCCGCACGTTGTTCAGAATCCGCAGCACCACATCCAGCGGATCCGCCGGCCGCAACATCGCCGGATCGAGCCCCGTCCCCGTCGCCCCGGCGACCAGCACCTCCGCGTCCGCCCCCGTCAGCACCCGCCCTCCATCGAACGGGTCCGCGAGCACCTGCCCCTCGTCAGGCCCGAACCCGACCACGAAATGCCCCGGCAGAGCCACCCCGTACACCGGCGCCCCGGCCCGCCGGGCCACCTCCATCCACACCACGGACAGCAGAATCGGCAACCCCCTGCGCCGCACCAGCACCTCGTGCAGCAGCGAGGACTCCAGCCGCTGGTAGTCGGCCGGGCTGCCGCCGAAGCCCATCCGCTCACCGAGCAGTTCCCGCAGGGCGAGGGCCCAGGCCCGTGGCCCGCCGGGACGGTACGGCAGCAGCCCGGCCAGCCGGTCCAGCTCGACCTGCGCGGCGTCCAGGCCCGCCTCGTCCAGCTCCCGGTCCGCCTCCGCGCCCACCAGCAGGCACAGGGTCGACAGATCGGGCCGCTCGGACCGGGCCTCTTCGGCGAACCGCCGCCGCAGCTCGGCGGAGCGCTCCGGGGACGGGGGATAAGGGGGACGCATAGGTGGCTCGTGCCCTCTCAGGACGATCGGTTACCGGCCGGTGCCGCCGGATTCCGGCGCCCGGTAGTGGTGGTAGGCATGGTGCGGGGCGAAGCCCATCCCGGCGTACAGCTCCCGTGCTCCCGCGTTCTCGGCCTCGACCTGGAGCCAGGCGGCCGACGCTCCCTCGTCGAGGGCCCGCCGGGCCAGCGCGGCCATCACGGCCGTGCCCAGCCCCTGCCGCCGCAGCGCCGGATCGACCTCGACGGCGGCGAACCCGGCCCACCGCCCGTCGACGACACACCGCCCGATGGCGTCCGGAGCGGCACCCCGCGTGGCACCGGGCACGGTCGCGAACCACGCCGAAGGTCCCCCTCCCAGCACCCGCAGCGCCACCTCGCTCAGGCCCCTGCGCTGGTACCGGGCCAGCCACGCCTCGTCCGCCTCCCGGGACAGCACGACCCCGGACGGCTCCGCCCGGTCGGCGACCGGCGCCAGCGGCCCGACCCACAGCTCGGCGGTCACCTCCCGCACCCAGCCCCGCTTCTCCAGCTCGGCACACAGCAGCTCCTGCGTGCCCTCGGCGCCGGTCGCGGTCTGGACGTAGGCGGGCAGCCCGCGGTCGCCGTACCAGCGCCGGACGGCGCCGAGCGCCTCGTCGAGCGGCATGCCCGGCTCGCCGAGCGGCAGCACCGAGTTGGCCCGCCGCGTGAACCCGGACGCGGCCCTCAGCTCCCAGTCCCCGAGCCGCTCGCTCTCCACGGGCCGCCAGGCCCGCGCGGCGACCCGGGCCAGTTCCTCGTACGAGGTGGCCGGACCACGGCGACGCGCCGGAGCGGCGGGCACCACCTTGCCCGCGACCAGCGCGGATTCCGCGATGTGGACGCTCTCGCCGCTCTTGCGTGTGATCAGCAGCACACCCTTGTCCCATGATGTGAGAACGCCGACCGTGTCGGTGAACTTCTCACCCGGAGCCGCGTGTTCGATCAAGCTCCGTACGGAGACCCGTTTGCCCACGTCAGCAGCGGTGATGGCCACCTCGAGACGCCCGGCGGCAGAGATTTCCACAGGTCCGTACACCCCTCCTGTTCGGATCATGCCCAAGAACGGAGATACTAGGGGTGGGCATCGACGACGCCGCGCTCCCGCGCGCCAGGCGGCGGAGCCTGAGGAGGCCCGCCAGCGCCCTATCGAGGAGGAACGACAGCGTGACCTACGTCATCGCGCAGCCTTGTGTCGACGTCAAGGACAAGGCGTGCATCGAGGAGTGCCCGGTCGACTGCATCTACGAGGGCTCCCGGTCCTTGTACATCCACCCGGACGAATGCGTCGACTGTGGTGCCTGTGAGCCGGTCTGCCCGGTCGAGGCGATCTTCTACGAGGACGACACCCCGGAGGAGTGGAAGGACTACTACAAGGCGAACGTCGAGTTCTTCGACGAGCTCGGCTCGCCCGGCGGTGCCAGCAAGCTGGGGCTGATCGAGCGCGACCACCCCTTCATCGCCGCGCTGCCGCCGCAGGCCTAGTCACCGCAAGCGGCCGCACACCGTGCCGCCTCGGTCCCGTACGGCCCGATCACGCGCTGATCGCCGTACGGGGCCGAGGCGTTTGCCCTGGACGGCTCGTACGTACCGGAAAGTGAGCCAGAAACCGTGTCCGCAGTCTCCGACCGTCTCCCCGCTTTTCCCTGGGACAAGCTGACGCCGTTCAAGGCCACGGCCGCCGCCCACCCGGACGGCATCGTGGATCTGTCCGTCGGCACCCCGGTCGACCCGGTTCCCGAGCTGATCCAGAAAGCGCTGGTCGGCGCGGCGGACTCGCCGGGCTACCCGACGGTCTGGGGCACGCCCGAGCTGCGCGACGCGATCACCGGCTGGGTGGAGCGCCGCCTCGGTGCCCGCGACGTCACCCACCGCCACGTTCTCCCGATCGTCGGCTCCAAGGAACTCGTCGCCTGGCTCCCGACCCAGCTGGGCCTCGGTCCCGGTGACCGGGTGGCCTACCCGCGCCTGGCCTACCCGACGTACGAGGTCGGCGCCCGCCTGGCCCGTGCCGAGTACGAGGTCTACGACGACCCGACGGAGCTGGACCCGGAGGGCCTGAAGCTCCTCTGGCTGAACTCCCCGTCGAACCCCACGGGCAAGGTCCTGTCGAAGGCGGAACTCACCCGGATCGTCGCATGGGCCCGCGAGCACGGCGTCCTGCTCTTCTCCGACGAGTGCTACCTGGAGCTGGGCTGGGAGGCCGACCCGGTCTCGGTGCTGCACCCGGACGTCAACGGCGGCTCGTACGACGGCATCGTGTCCGTCCACTCCCTCTCCAAGCGCTCGAACCTCGCGGGCTACCGCGCGGCCTTCCTGGCAGGCGACCCGGCCTTCCTGAGCCCCCTCCTGGAGATCCGCAAGCACGGCGGCATGATGACGTCCGCGCCGACGCAGGCGGCGGTCGTGGCGGCCCTGAGCGACGACGACCACGTCCGCGTCCAGCGTGAGCGCTACGCGTCCCGCCGCGCACTCCTGCGCGAGGCCCTCCTGTCCCACGGCTTCCGCATCGAGCACAGTGAGGCCAGCCTCTACCTCTGGGCCACCAGGGGCGAATCCTGCTGGGACACGGTCGCCCACCTCGCGGAACGAGGCATCCTCGTGGCCCCCGGTGACTTCTATGGCTCGGCGGGCGCGGAGTTCGTCCGCGTGGCCCTGACGGCGACGGACGAGCGGATCGCGGCGGCTGTACGGCGTCTGTAGCCGCCGCGGGCCGTCGGCGCCCGGCAGACACGGGAACACAGCGAAGGGGTCCAGGGACAGTCCCTGGACCCCTTCAGCGGTCTGTGCCCGGCGTCAGCCGACCGGCAGGCCCTTCGCCGGCAGCGTCTTCGCGGACGGCACGCCGCCCTTCGTCAGAGAGTCCGTGGGAAGGCCCCCCTGCGCCGAACCGGCGGCTTCACCGACGAGCTGCCCGGCGGAGCCCGCCGCTTCGCCGGCCGCCTTCTGCGCGACGGGCGTGGCCTTCTTGACCGTCTTGCCGCCGAGCGAGCCCGCGGCCGGCACCGCCTTCTTGACGGTCTTGCTGCCGGTGTCACCGGCGGACTTGCTGACGTCCGTCGCCGCGCCGTCGACGGTGTTGCCGACGTTCGCCCCGTCCAGGGCGGTCAGGCCGCCGAGGTTCGGGTTGGCCGGCAGCTCGGGGGCCGCACTGGCGGAGCCGGCCGCACCGACCCCGGCAGCCGCTCCGGCAGCGACGATGAGCGCGGCACGGGCGATCCGGCGGGTCAGGGGGAGGGACATGGTGCTCCTTCGACGGAGAGAACAGTGAGGTTCGTGAAGTGTCCGACCGGCTCCGGGAGTTGATCGACTGGCTGTGGACCGCCCCGGCTCGGACGCAGTGACTACCGCTCGAAGCCCGGGAAGGTTGCGGCGTCGCAACGTAAAGAGTTGGTAATGCGTCGCATAATCGGCTGCGGACAAACGGGCGAAAAGGCCCCTTCCGGAAAGTCCGCCGAATCCTTCCAGCCCTGTACGCCCAAGGGTTTTCGCGGATTCCCGGGTGAGGGCACGAAAACCTGCGCACACCGTCACGGCCGAGCCGTCCGGGTAACCCCCAGGGGTGAGTTCCCGTACCCCTGCGCGATCTAGCGCATCGTGACAATACGGACGGCGTCCGCGTCCCGTTCCGCCCCCGCGGCGCCCTTCGCCGTCGGAGCGCGCCACTCGCTGGCGGTGTTCCCGGCGACCCACTCACGCCCGGCGTACGTCACGCGCGCGATGTGCAGCTCGGAGGCGTTGGCCACGGCCCAGTGCGCCAGCTGCCAGCCGCGCCGCTCCAGGCTCCGCCCGGTCGCGGAACTCGTGTCGGCGGTCACCGGCAGCGTCACCGTCCGCGAGCCGGATTCGCCCGAACCGCCGCTCGGCGACGGCGTGGGCGCGGCCGCCGACGAGCCGCCCACCTCGGCACCGGCCGGCTCCAGCACATCGCGCCCGAAGTCCCGCACGAGCGCGGTACGCACCCCGTCAGGGCCCGACGCCCGGGTCGCGGCCGGGCGGCCCTCGCAGGTCAGCGTGGCCGCGGACTGGCCGGTGAGGGCGGCGGCGAGCAGCGCGGCGTCCGGCTCGTGCTTGGCGTAGGCCTGCGGGAAGCCGCTGCGCTGCACGCGCTGCGCGGCGACGGTGAGGGGCAGCCGCGTGTAGCCGGGCACCTTGACCAGGTGGTCGTAGAACTCGCCGGCCGAGTACGTCGGGTCCAGGATCTCCTCCCGCGTGCCCCAGCCCTGCGAGGGCCGCTGCTGGAACAGGCCGAGTGAGTCCCGGTCGCCGTGGTTGATGTTGCGCAGGCTGGACTCCTGCAGCGCGGTCGCCAGCGCGATGGTCACGGCCCGCTCCGGCAGTCCGCGCCCGGTGCCCACGGCGGTGATCGTCGCCGCGTTCACGGCCTGCTCGGGCGAGAACGCGTACGACGCTCCGTCGCCCTTGCCCGAGACGACCTTGCAGCCCGGTTCGCCGGTGCCTCCGGTGATGTACTGCACGACGAGGTACCCGGCGACCGCGAGCAGGATCATGAAGGCGGATCCGCATCGGAAGAGGCGGCCGCGACGCTTGGGGGAGGACGGCTCTGGCACGCCGTACAAGGTACTGGAGAGTACGGAGTCCCATGGGCCGGGTGTGGACAGTGGGCACACGGCCTGGCGCGTTAGGGTCGACGGCATGGCCGACACCTCGCTTGACCTCACGCTGGACGCCGCGGAGCTCACCGCCCGGCTCGTCGACTTCCGCTCCGAGAGCGGCACCGAGAAGCCGCTCGCGGACGCGATCGAGACCGCACTGCGCGCGCTGCCCCACCTGACGGTCGACCGGTACGACAACAACGTCGTGGCCCGTACGAACCTGGGTCGCCCGGAGCGGGTGATCCTGGCCGGCCACATCGACACCGTCCCGATCGCGGACAACGTCCCCTCCCGGCTCGACGAGGACGGCGTCCTGTGGGGCTGCGGCACCTGCGACATGAAGTCCGGTGTCGCGGTGCAGCTGCGCATCGCGGCGACGGTCCCGGCCCCCAACCGCGACCTGACCTTCGTCTTCTACGACAACGAGGAGGTCGCCGCGGAGCTGAACGGCCTCAAGCACGTCTCCGAGACGCACCCCGAGTGGCTGGAGGGCGACTTCGCGGTCCTTCTGGAGCCGTCGGACGGCCAGGTCGAGGGCGGCTGCCAGGGCACCCTGCGGGTGCTGCTGAGGACCACGGGCGAGCGGGCCCACTCGGCACGCGGCTGGATGGGCTCCAACGCGATCCACGCGGCCGCCCCGATCCTCGCCCGCCTGGCCTCCTACGAACCGCGCTGGCCGGTCATCGACGGCCTGGAGTACCGCGAGGGCCTGAACGCGGTCGGCGTCAGCGGGGGAGTGGCCGGCAATGTGATCCCCGACGAGTGCGTCGTCACCGTCAATTTCCGGTACGCGCCCGACCGCACGCCCGAGGAGGCCATCGCCCACGTCCGGGAGGTCTTCGCGGACTGCGGCGTGGCGGAGTTCGAGGTCGTCGACCACAGCGGCGCGGCGATGCCGGGCCTGTCCCACCCGGCGGCGAAGGCGTTCATCGAGGCGGTGGGCGGCACCCCGATGCCGAAGTACGGCTGGACGGACGTCTCCCGTTTCTCGGCGCTCGGCGTCCCCGCGGTCAACTACGGCCCGGGCAACCCCCACTTGGCCCACAAGCGGGACGAGCGCGTGGAGACCGCGAAGATCCTCGCGGGCGAGGAGCGCCTGAGGAGCTGGCTGACGGCGTGACCGCCCTGGGGGCGCCGACGTGTTTACGGCGCTTCATCGCGGACATGCTCACGTCCCTCGCTCGTAACCCGCGTAGATCTACGCTGAGGTGGAAAGACAGGCACGACGGAGGGAGCGCACATGGCGACCGGCAACCCCGAGGGGAAGAAGCAGCCGCCGGAGGAGAAGCGCCTGGGCCCGGTCCTCCAGCGGCGGGACCAGGTGCAGGCCAGCACCACCGACCAGCGGCTGCTGGACGAGCGAGCTCCCTCCGACTGGGTCCACACCGACCCCTGGCGCGTGCTCCGCATCCAGTCGGAGTTCATCGAGGGCTTCGGTACGCTCGCCGAACTCCCGCCCGCGATCAGCGTGTTCGGCTCGGCCCGGACGACAGCGGAGTCTCCCGAGTACGACGCGGGCGTCCGGCTGGGCCGGGGCCTGGTGGAGGCGGGGTTCGCGGTCATCACGGGCGGCGGCCCGGGCGCGATGGAGGCGGCCAACAAGGGCGCCCTGGAGGCCCAGGGCATCTCGGTCGGCCTGGGCATCGAACTGCCCTTCGAGCAGGGGCTGAACCCGTACGTCGACATCGGCCTGAACTTCCGCTACTTCTTCGTCCGGAAGATGATGTTCGTCAAGTACGCCCAGGGCTTCGTGGTCCTGCCCGGCGGCCTCGGCACCCTCGACGAACTCTTCGAGGCCCTCACCCTCGTCCAGACCCAGAAGGTCACCCGCTTCCCGATCGTCCTCTTCGGCAGCGAGTACTGGGGCGGCCTGGTCGACTGGCTCCGCCGGACGGTCATCGCCCAGGGCAAGGCCGCGGAGAAGGACCTCCTCCTGTTCCACGTCACGGACGACGTGGACGAGGCGGTGGCCCTGGTGTCGAAGGAAGCGGGCAGGTAGAGGGCTTTTCGAGCTCAGCCTCCTGTCCGACCGAGTCGGGCGGCGGGTGGGCAAAGGCCAGGGGTCCAGGGGGCGGAGCCCCTTGGTACCTCAGGTCAAAGCCTCAGGCCAGCCCACGCCGGGCAACGGCAGGCTCCCGATGCCCGGCGATGGACGCCACCATCTCCAGCACCTGCCGCGTCTCGGCGACCTCATGCACCCGGTACACCTGCGCCCCCAGCCACGCGGACACCGCCGTGGTCGCCAGCGTCCCCACGACCCGCTCCTTGACGGGCCGGTCCAGCGTCTCTCCCACGAAGTCCTTGTTGGACAGCGACACCAGCACCGGCCACCCCGTGGCGGCCATCTCGTCCAGCCGCCGCGTCGCCTCCAGACTGTGCCGCGTGTTCTTCCCGAAGTCATGCCCGGGATCGATCAGCACGGACTCCCTCGGCACCCCCAGAGCCACCGCCCGCTCCGCCAGCCCGACGGTCACGTCCAGGATGTCGGCCACGACATCGTCGTACTCGATCCGGTGCGGCCGCGTCCGCGGCTCCGCACGGCCCGCGTGCGTGCACACCAGCCCCACCCCGTAGCGCGCGGCGACCTCGGCGAGCCCCGGATCGACCCCACCCCACGCGTCGTTCAGCAGGTCGGCCCCGGCCTCGCACACGGCCTCCCCGACCTCGGCCCGCCAGGTGTCCACGCTGATGATCACGTCCGGGAACCGCCGCCGCACCTCGGCCACGAACCCGACCGTTCGCCGGGCCTCCTCCTCGGTCGTGACCTCCTCGCCCGGCCCGGCCTTGACCCCGCCGATGTCGATGATCGCGGCTCCCTCGGCCACCGCGTGCTCCACGCGCGCGAGCGCCGGCTCGTCGCGGAAGGTCGCGCCCTGGTCGTAGAAGGAGTCCGGGGTCCGGTTCACGATCGCCATGATCACCGGCTCGCGCGGCTCGAATTCCCGCCTGCCCAGCCTGAGCATCCCCTGTGACCTTTCCCTGGTACGTCCCGTCTTCCGCCGCCTGCGACCCTAACTGTCAGACTCGCATGGCACGATCGGAGCCTGACAACATCCGTCTCCGAAGACTCCGAGACGCCTGACCGTGGGGGCCCCGCGATGGTTATGTTCTTGTTCCTGGTCGTCGCGCTGGTCCTCGTGGTCGGCGCGGTGACCCTGGCCGTGGTGGGCGGCGGCGAGAACGGCCCGCTGCCCGAGGCCGCGCCCGAGCGGCTGCTGGACCCGCTGCCCCCGGACCGCCCCGTCGACCGCGCGGATGTGGAGGGCCTCCGCTTCCCGCTCGCCGCCCGCGGCTACCGCATGGGGGACGTGGACGACGCCCTCAGCCGCCTGGGCGCCGAGCTCGCCGAGCGTGACTCCCGCATCGCGGACCTGGAATCGGCCCTGGCAGGCGCCCGGGCGGCCGCCACCCACGGCCCCGTGTCCCCGCAGCACCACGCGTCCGCGGAGAACCACGTGTCCATGGACAAGCCCACCCCGCGACAGGAGGACCGGCCGTGAGCGACGGCGCCGCCCTCGCCGGCCCGGACGGCGCGCTGCGCTGCCCCTGGGCCCTGTCCGCCCCGGAGTACGTGACGTACCACGACGAGGAGTGGGGCCGCGCGGTCCACGGTGACGACGAGCTCTACGAACGTCTCAGCCTGGAGGCCTTCCAGTCCGGCCTGTCCTGGATCACGATCCTGCGCCGCCGCCCCGGCTTCCGTGCCGCCTTCGCCGACTTCAAGATCGCCTCGGTGGCCGTCTTCACCGACGAGGACCGCGAGCGCCTGCTGGCCGACGCCGGCATCATCCGCAACCGCGCCAAGATCGACGCGACGCTCGCCAACGCGCGCGTGCTGACCGAGTGGGCCCCGGGAGAACTGGACGAGCTGATCTGGTCCCACGCCCCCGAGCCGGGCACGCGCCCGGTCCCGAAGTCGCTCTCCGACGTCCCGGCCGTCACACCTGAGTCGACGGCCCTGTCCAAGGCGCTGAAGAAGCGGGGCCTGCGTTTCGTCGGCCCGACGACGGCGTATGCGCTGATGCAGGCCTGCGGACTGGTCGACGACCACCTGCAGGCCTGCGTCGCACGTCGTGCCTGACGCCGTGGCGCGGGTCAGCGGCCCAGGTACTTCGGCTTCTCCTTGTTGACGAAGGCCTGCACCGCGATCGCGTGGTCCTCGGAGGACCCCGCCCGCGTCTGCAGCTCGTCCTCCTTCTCCAGGGTCTCCTCCAAGGAGTGCGTCAGCCCGTAGGCCACCGCCTCCTTGAGTGCCGCGTACGCCACCGTCGGACCCTCGGCCAGCGCCCGTGCCACCTTCTCGGCCTCCGCGCGGAGCTCGCCGGCGGGCACCAGGCGGTTGGCGATGCCGAGCTCGTACGCCTCCTGCGCGCTGATGCTCCTCGGGAAGAACAGCAGGTCGGCCGCCCGGCCGGGGCCGATCACCCGCGGCAGCGTCCACGAGATCCCCGAGTCGGCGGTCAGCGCCACCCCGGCGAACGAGGTGTTGAACGCGGCCGTGTCCGCCACGATCCGGTAGTCCGCCGCCAGCGCGAAGCCGAAGCCCGCCCCCGCCGCCACCCCGTTCACGGCGGCGACGACCGGCTTCGCCGCCTCGGCCAGCGCCCGCACGATCGGGTTGTAGTGCTCCCGCACCGTGTTCATGGTCCGCCTCGAACCGGTCTCCCGGTCCTCGACCAGCAGCCCGATGTGCTCCTTGAGGTCCTGCCCGACGCAGAACGCCCGGTCACCGGCGGCGGTCAGCAGCACCGCCCGCACGGCGGCGTCGTCCGCCGCGGACCGGACCGCCTCCCGCAGGGCGACCTTGGCCTCCACGTTCAGCGCGTTCATCGCCTCGGGGCGGTTCAGCGTGATCGTCGCGAGCCCGTCGCTCACCTCGTAGAGCACGGTGTCGGCCATGGCGTATCCCCTCCGTGTCGCCGCTCGGGGACCTACCGGCCGGTAGGTCCCGGGTCTGCAGGACAGCATGACGGAGATCGCCGACCGGTGAACGCACCGGACGTGTGACCTGCGTCAAAGAATTCTCACCCGTTTTCGTTCGGCGGATGTGTGTGCGGTGGCGGAGTATCGCAGTCACATCGCCGAATTGAGTGGTTTTGCTCGCGTGCGTTGCCCAAGCGATGCCAACTGATGTTGGTCATCGGGTCCTGAGATGCGGGATAATGGCTTGGAAGCAATGTGTTCGATGCCGGTGTCGCGTGTCCTGCTCAGGGCCGCACGTGTGCCCTTCTCGGGGCCGACGGCTTTGACGATGAGCTGGGTTTCAGGAAGGGGAACGAGCATGGCGGCCATGAAGCCGCGGACGGGCGATGGCCCGCTCGAGGTGACCAAGGAGGGGCGGGGCATCGTCATGCGCGTTCCGCTCGAAGGCGGCGGTCGGCTCGTCGTCGAGCTGACCCCGGACGAGGCCGACGCGCTGGGCGATGCCCTCAAGAAGGTCGTCGGCTGAGGCGCAAGCGACCATACCCTTTCAGCTGCCCCGGCATCACGTGTGGTGCCGGGGCGGTTGTTTTCTCATCAATGACTTTCGCCTGCCCCGGCTTCCGCTCCACTAACGTGCGATCCGGCTAGCGTTTCACCGCGCACAGCAGTCCGTCGCCCACCGGCAGCAGTGACGGCACCAGCTCCTGGCTCTCGCGTACCGTGCGCAGCAGCTCCCGCAGGCGCAGCACCTCCGTCGGCTGCGGTCCGGAGTCCACCGTCCGGCCGTTCGCGAAGGCGCCCTCGAAGACGACGAGCCCACCGGGGCGCAGCAGCCGCAACGATTCAGCGAGGTAGTCCATGACCTCGAGGCGGTCGCCGTCGCAGAAGACGAGGTCGTATCCGGAGTCCGCGAGGCGGGGCAGCACGTCCAGGGCACGGCCCGGGATGAAGCGGGCCCGGTTGCTGGCGAAGCCGGAGGCGCGGAAGGCCTGGCGGGCGAACTGCTGGTGCTCCGGCTCCGGATCCACGGTCGTGAGCACACCGTCGGGCCGCATACCGTGCAGGAGGTGGATCCCGGAGACACCGCAGCCGGTCCCGATCTCCGCGACGGCCTTCGCGTCGACGGAGGCGGCCAGCAACCCCAGCGCGGAGCCCGTGCCGGGCGTCACCGAGCGCAGCCCCGCGTCACGGGCCCGGTCACGGGCCCAGCGCAGCGCGTCGTCCTCGGCGACATAGGCGTCGGCGAACGCCCAGCTCGTCTGCCGGTTGCCGGTAATGACCCTCTCCTGTCCCCGTGAATGCCTCGGCGTGACTGTATCCGTTGGGTCCGGGAACCCGCAGATGGGACCGGTCGTTTAAAGGGATGAGCGAGTGGCGCGGGCCGGGACGGGGGACAGGCAGTGGACGAGGACGCCGAGCAAGTGCCGTCGCAGCAGTACGAGGCGTATCAGCCCAGATCAAATTCTCGTAAAACCGCTTATCCGGTCCTAACGGGCGAGGTGGCTATGGTAGGGGCTCCACTGGACACCACCAGAGCTGACAGGGGAGGTGCGGCTGCGCCTGTGGATCGCGGAGGAGTGTTCCGGCGCTTCCTCGGATCAGCGGGCAGGCCGACATCCGTGAACGACACTGCTGACCACAGCCACGCCGCTGACTTCGCCCAGACCGCGACCTTCTCCACCGACGCGGACGGGCAGGCGTGGACTCCGCCCACCTGGGAGGAGATCGTCAGCACGCACAGCGGCCGGGTCTACCGGCTCGCCTACCGCCTCACCGGCAACCAGCACGACGCCGAGGACCTCACGCAGGAGGTCTTCGTCCGCGTCTTCCGCTCCCTGTCGACCTATACGCCGGGCACCTTCGAGGGCTGGCTGCACCGCATCACCACGAACCTGTTCCTGGACATGGTCCGCCGCAAGCAGCGCATCCGCTTCGACGCACTCGGCGAGGACGCGGCCGAGCGGCTGCCCAGCAAGGAGCCCACGCCGCAGCAGGTCTTCAACGACGCGCATTTCGACGCCGACGTCCAGCAGGCCCTCGACACCCTGGCCCCCGAGTTCCGTGCCGCGGTCGTCCTGTGCGACATCGAAGGACTGTCGTACGAGGAGATCGCAGCGACCCTCGGCGTCAAGCTCGGCACGGTCCGCTCGCGGATCCACCGTGGGCGCTCCCAGCTGCGCAAGGCCCTAGCGCATCGCTCCCCGGAGGCGCGTGCCGAGCGCCGCTCCTTCGTGCCCCGTGTTCCCGCATTGGGAGGAGGGGGCGCGAGCGCGTGAGCGGATCACGTCCTGAGTCTTCCGAGGGACACCTCGCAGAGCAGCACCTGGGAGACCGACTTTCCGCCCTGGTGGACGGAGAGCTCGGTCATGACGCGCGTGAGCGCGTACTGGCGCATGTGGCCACCTGCCCGAAGTGCAAGACGGAGGTGGACGCCCAGCGCCGGCTGAAGAACGTGTTCGCCGAGGCGGCCCCGCCCCCTCCCTCGGAGAGTTTCCTGGCCCGCCTGCAGGGACTACCCGCGGGGGGCGACCCGGACGGTGACGGTATGCCCCCGGGGAGCGGAGGGCTACCCGGCGGACTGTCCGGACGGTTCGGATCGTCCGGGGCCTTCGGCGCCAAGCGCGGTGAGCGGTTCGAGTTCGGGTACGCCCCGTCCCGGCCGCACATCCCTGTGCTGCCTTCCGACAGCCGAGGCCTTTCTTCGCGGAGCCGGGGCTTTCCCATCCACGACGTCGGCCGGCACGAGACCGACAGGTCCTCCTCGCGGCTGCGGTTCGCGTTCGCGGCCGCGGGGGCCGTGTCCCTGGCCGCGATCGCCCTGGGCGGCGTCACCACCGGCACCCCTGGCGACACGGAGGCCCGTGGCGGCTCCGGCGCGGGAAGCAATGTGACGCCGATGCGTACCCAGGGGTCGGGCGCGACGACGCCGCCCGAATCCCAGCGGCGTCGCGGCGCGGCGCCGCTGCTCGGACCGGTGCACGGCCAGAGCATGCTCGGCCAGGCCCCGGTCGCCCCGACCGAGGTGTCGGCACCACTGCTGCCCGGCGTGCCGCCTGCCGCACGGCACCACGCCGCGCACGCGCTGACCGCCCCGATGGTGGCCGGTGCCGTGGCCATGTCCCCGTTGATACATCCCTTCGGGGCGGCCGTGCCGGCCGTCCTGACCTCGTGGTCCGCGATCCCCGAGAGGGCGGCGCCGCTGCTCGCCGTGCCCCTTCCGGACACGACCTCGTCCCCCTCTCCTCCCGCCTCCTCACGGACGGCCCGCTGACCGGCCTCTGCGCACCGGGCGGCGAACCTGATTGAATCCGGGGGTTGTCGCCCGCTGCCGAGGTGTGGCCGGGCCGATTCGACGAACCGCGGTCACCGCATCGAGCCGTGCCGCGGCTGTGGGGAGAGCATGAACGAGGGGAAGCCCACGAAGGCGAAGTGGTGGAGCCGTCCACGGCCGCAGGACGCTCCGGGGGAGCCGGAGGAGCAGGGGGTGGCTCCGGCGGACTCCGCCGGCACCGACGGTGACTTCGAGCTGGCGCGGCCCGCCGTGCCGCAGGACGAGAACGCGGGTGACTACGAGTTGAGGCGCCCCGAGGAGCCTGCCGACAGCGCCGTGGAGCCCGCCGTGCCAGTCGGTGGTGCGCCCAAGCCGCTGCACGATCCCGACCCGTACAGCACCCCGCCCTACGGCGAACCGGGCCCCTGGGCGCCCGCGCCGCCCGTCCAGCATCCGGCGGCGACGCCGACGCACGGCACGGCGATACCGAGCCGGACGTCCATACCGGGCGCACCCGTCCCGCCTGCGGCCGTCCCGTCGGCGGCGTCGGCAACGACTCCCAGCATCCCGGCACCGTCACCGGCCCCTGCACCTGCACCTGCGGCACCTGCGCCTGCGGCCCCTGCACCGGCCCCTGCGGCACCTGCACCGGCACCGGCCCCTGCGGCCCCTGCCCCCGCTCCCGACCCCTGGCAGCGTTACGACCCCTGGGCGGCTCCCGCGGCCCCCGGGCCTCTCCAGCAGAACGGGGCCGGTGTACCCAGCACGGAGCAGCGGCGTAAGCGGGGCAGGAAGGCACTGGTGAGCGGTGCCGTGCTGCTGGCGCTCGTGTCCGGAGGGGCCGGCGGCGCAGTAGGGACGTATCTGGAGCGGAACGGGGGCGTCGGGACCGTCGAGCTGCCACAGGCCGGGAGGGAGTCCGCGGGGCGGGACGCCGACAGTGTGGCCGGGATCGCCGGGCGGGCCCTGCCCAGTGTGGTCACCCTGCATGTGAGCGGAGGCGGCGAACAGGGCACCGGCACCGGCTTCGTGCTCGACGACCGCGGTCACATCCTCACCAACAACCATGTCGTGCGGCCCGCCGGATCCGCGGGCGAGATCACCGTGACCTTCAACAGCGGGGAGACCGCCCAGGCCGAGCTCGTCGGCCGGGACAGCGGCTACGACCTCGCCGTCGTGAAGGTGAAGGGCGTACGCGGCCTCACCCCGCTGCCCCTCGGCAACTCGGACAACGCGCAGGTCGGCGACCCGGTCGTGGCCATCGGCGCGCCCTTCGACCTGGCCGGCACCGTCACCTCCGGCATCATCAGCGCCAAGCAGCGGCCCATCACGGCGGGCGGCGAGAAGGGCGACGGCAGCGACGTGTCGTACGTCGACGCGCTCCAGACCGACGCGCCCATCAACCCCGGCAACTCCGGCGGGCCCCTGCTCGACTCCAGGGCCCGGGTCATCGGCATCAACTCCGCCATCCGCTCGGCGGGCAGCGGCTCCGAACCGGAAGGCGGCCAGTCCGGCTCCATAGGCCTCGGCTTCGCCATACCCATCAACCAGGGCAAGCGGGTCGCCGAGGAGCTGATCAACACCGGCAAGGCGACCCACCCGGTGATCGGCATCACCCTGGACATGGACTACACGGGTGACGGCGCCCGTGTCGCGGCCGAGGGCGGCGAGGGCGGACCGCCGGTGACCGTGGGCGGGCCGGGCGCCAGGGCCGGGATCAAGGCGGGCGACGTCATCACCACGGTCGACGGCCAGCGGGTCCACTCCGGCGAGGAGCTGATCGTCAAGACCCGGGCCCACCGTCCCGGCGACCGGCTGGAGCTGACGCTGGAGCGCGGTGGCAAGGAACGGACGGTCTCACTCGTCCTCGGCTCCGCCGGCGGTAGCTGAGACGTGATGTCCGGGACGTTCAGGGACCAACAAGGCAAACAATTCGGAAAGCGCTCCCACTCCCCGCACCCGGAGGTCTCGGGACGGTACCGGTCGGACAGGATCGCCGGGTACCGTGGATCCGGCCCGGACCACGGCAAGACCCGCACCGACCACCGAGGGCCGACCACCGAGGGCCGAGGACCGAGGACATCGCAAGGAGCTTCAGGTGTTCAATGACATAGGACCACTCGAGCTGGTGACGCTCATCGTCCTTGCCGTGCTCGTCTTCGGTCCGGACAAGCTCCCCAAGGTCATCCAGGACGTGACACGCACGATCCGGAAGATCCGTGAGTTCTCGGAGAGCGCCAAGCACGACATCCGTGAGGAACTCGGCCCGGAGTTCAAGGACTTCGAGTTCGAGGATCTCAACCCCAAGGCGTTCATCCGCAAGCAGCTGGACAACGAGGACCTGGGGCTCAAGGAGATCCGCAACGGCTTCGACCTGAAGAAGGAGATGGCCGAGGTCACCGACGCCGTCCACAGCCGTGACTCCGACTCGTCCTCGTCGTCCTCCGGCGCCGCCGGTTCGTCCGGTGGCCGTATCGACATGACGAAGAAGCCCGAGACGCCCGACCGGGACGACCGTCCGCCCTTCGACGCGGACGCCACCTGAGCGGCACAGCCGAGCGACACACCGGGGGCGTACGCTCCCGGCTCGCGTGACGCGTTTCATACTCCGGTCGGGCTGTGTACGGCCTGAACCGGGCCCCCGTGCGGCCCACGCGCCGGGCGCTTTCCCTGCTGCTCGCAGCGGTGTGGCTATGCTGCCGAGTTGTTGTGCGGACCGGAAGAGTACGCCCGAAGGGGGGCGGGCCGTTCCGGACCGACTAGAGCGAGGAGGCGTCCGGGCACATGGAGACGACGAGTCCAGGAGTCGCGCAGGCGCCGGCCGCGGAGGACGGACAACAGGTCCCCTCCGCCCGGCGTAACGTCGACGGCTACCTGCGCGCGCCCTTCCCGTGGTACGGCCTCGACGAGGCCTTCACGGGGCCGCGCTGGCTGATGCAGGTCGGTACGACGGCCGACGGGGCCGTGGAACACGGGTCGATCGGGCACGGAGACGAACCCAGGGTGCGCAACGAGTTCGTCGCCGGGGGTGATCAGGAGGCCAAGGAGAAGTTCGCGGTCGTGGTCACCGTCGCGGCGCATCCCTCACGGCGCAGTGCGGACGGTACGGGGTTGCTGGAGGCCACGTCGGTGTCCTCCGCGGCGTGGCTCGCGGGTGTGGGGCTGCTGTCCGCCACGTGGCCCGGCCAGATGGACCACTCGCTGCGGGACGACTGGCTGGAGCAGCAGACGGAGACGGCGTGGGTGCTGGCGGACGACCTCGACGGCGCCGACTGGTCGACGTTGTCGTTGCCGGTTGATGGTGTGCCGACGGCGTTCCACTACCGGGAGTCCGAGTTCGGGTGGGTGCTGGCCGGGTCGACTTCGGCGGGTGTCCATGTCGGGGCTTACGGCAGGGGCATGAGTGCGTACGGGCTTGGCTTCGCCGTGGTGAAGGACATCGCCGCGTACGCGTGAGTTCAGGGGCGCCGGGTTGGTTTCGGCGCCCCTTCGCCGTAGGGCTTCACGTCTTGTGGCGGCTGCCAGCACGTTGTGGCTGGTCGCGCAGTTCCCCGCGCCCCTGGGGGCATCGGCGTCCCGATCTAGAACTTGTTCCTCGGAGTGATCCCCAGGGACAGGCCCGACAGGCCCCGCTGCCGGCCTCCCAGCTTTCCGGCGATGGCCCGCAGTGCCGAGCCCGCCGGGGAGTCCGGGTCCGTCAGGACGACCGGCCTGCCGTCGTCGCCGCCCTCGCGGAGGCGGACGTCGATGGGGATGCTGCCGAGGACCGGGACGTTGGCGCCGGTCGTGCGGGTCAGTCCGTCGGCCACCACCTGGCCGCCGCCCGTGCCGAAGACGTCGACCATCTCGTCGCAGTGCGGGCAGGGCAGGCCGGACATGTTCTCGACCACGCCGACGATCTTCTGGTGGGTCTGCACGGCGATGGAGCCCGCGCGCTCGGCGACCTCGGCCGCCGCCTGCTGCGGGGTCGTGACGACCAGGATCTCGGCGTTCGGGACCAGCTGGGCGACGGAGATGGCGATGTCGCCGGTGCCGGGCGGCAGGTCCAGGAGGAGGACGTCCAGGTCGCCCCAGTAGACGTCCGCGAGGAACTGCTGCAGGGCGCGGTGGAGCATCGGGCCGCGCCAGACCACCGGGGCGTTGCCCGGGGTGAACATGCCGATGGAGATGACCTTCACGCCGTTCGCCGACGGCGGCATGATCATGTTCTCGACCTGGGTGGGACGGCCGTCGGCGCCGAGCATGCGCGGCACGGAGTGGCCGTAGATGTCGGCGTCCACGACACCCACCTTGAGGCCGTCGGCCGCCATGGCCGCCGCCAGGTTCACCGTCACCGAGGACTTGCCCACGCCGCCCTTGCCGGAGGCGACCGCGTAGACGCGGGTGAGGCTGCCGGGCTTGGCGAAGGGGACCTCGCGCTCGGTCTGGCCGCCGCGCAGGGCGTTCGCCAGTTCCTTGCGCTGCTCGTCGCTCATCACGTCGAGCGTGACGTCGACGCGGGTGACGCCCTCGACGCCGGAGACCGCATCGGTCACGCGCTGCGTGATCGTCTCCCGCATCGGGCAGCCCGAGACCGTGAGGTACACGGTGACCGCGACCGCCCCGTCCGCGCCGATCTCCACCGACTTGACCATCCCGAGTTCGGTGATGGGCTTGTGGATCTCGGGGTCGTTCACCGTCGCCAGTGCCTCGCGCACCGCGTCTTCCGTAGCCATAGGACGATGGTACGGCGCTGTACCGGTGCGTAGGAAAGCGTCTCAGCGGTCGTCTGCGTCACGTCCCCGTGACCGTTCCGCCGGGAATACGACGGGGTCGTGACGGTGGCCGTTATGCCGTTCCTCCATCTCCTTGATCGTGTCCTGCAGCTCCGAGCGGATCCAGTCGCGGGTGGCGACCTCGCCCAGGCCGATCCGCAGGGCGGCGATCTCGCGGGTCAGGTACTCGGTGTCCGCGATCGACCGCTCGTTCTGCTTGCGGTCCTGCTCCAGGTTGACCCGGTCGCGGTCGTCCTGCCGGTTCTGCGCGAGCAGGATCAGCGGGGCGGCGTAGGAGGCCTGGAGCGACAGCATCAGGGTCAGGAAGATGAACGGGTACTCGTCGAAGCGCAGGTCGCGCGGGGCGAGGCTGTTCCAGGCCACCCACAGGACGATGGCGGCCGTCATCCAGACGAGGAACCGCCCCGTGCCGAGGAAGCGCGCGATGCGTTCCGACATCCGCCCGAAGGCCTCGGGGTCGTATTCGGGCAGGAACCGGTGCCTGGGCACGCCGGGCTGGTCGAGCCGGTTCGCTCGCGGCCGGCTCGCGGCCGTGGCGCCGGCCGGCGTGCGCTCGCGCAGGGGCTCGCGCTCAGGAACCATCGGTCGCCACCTCCTCGTCCAGATGGAACTCCGTCTCCCGCCAGTCCTCGGGCAGCATGTGGTCGAGGACGTCGTCCACGGTCACCGCGCCCAGCAGCGCCCCCGCCTCGTCGACCACGGGCGCCGCGACCATGTCGTACGTGGCGAAGAACCCGGCGATGGCCGGCAGATCCGCCTCGGGGTCGAGCGGTTGCAGGTCGCTGTCCAGGATCGAGCTGACCAGGGAAGGCGGTGGCTCGCGCAGCAGGCGCTGGAAGTGGACCGTGCCCAGGTACTTGCCGGTCGGCGTCTCGTCCGGTGGTCGGCAGACATAGACCTGGGCGGCGAGGGCGGGGGAGAGGTCGGCGTTGCGGACGCGGGCGAGGGCGTCAGCCACGGAGGCGTCCGGGCGCAGCACGATCGGCTCGGTGGTCATCAGACCGCCCGCCGTGCGCTCCTCGTACGACATCAGGCGCCGCATGTCGGCCGCGTCGCCGGGCTGCATCAGGCGCAGCAGCCGCTCCTGATCGTCCGTGGGCAGCTCGCCCAGCAGGTCGGCCGCGTCGTCCGGGTCCATGGCCTCCAGGACGTCGGCGGCGCGTTCCTCCTTGAGCTTGCCGAGGATCTCGATCTGGTCGTCCTCCGGGAGCTCCTCCAGCACGTCGGCGAGCCGGTCGTCGTCGAGGGCGGCGGCGACCTCGGCCCGGCGCTTGGGGGAGAGATGGTGCAGGACGTTGGCCAGGTCGGCCGGGCGCAGCTGCTCGAACGTGGCGAGGAGGCTCTCCGCGCCCTGCCCCTGCTCCTCCAGGGAGAAGCCGGTCACGGCGGTCCACTCGACGGTCAGTGCCTCGCCCTTGGCACGCCGGAAGGCGCTTCCCTTCCGGCCCTTGCGGACGAAGACCCGGTCGATCTCCCACTCCCGGCGGGCCGGCAGCTGATGCACCGACAGGTCGAGCACGCTGACCTCCTCGCCGGTCTCGGTGAGTGTCACGCGCCGGTCCAGCAGCTCCCCGAAGACCAGCCGCTCGGTGGGCCGCTGCTCGAAGCGCCGGACGTTGAGCACGCCGGTGGTGATGATCTGGCCCGACTGGATGGCGGTGACCCGGGTCATGGGCAGGAAGATGCGGCGGCGGGTGGCGAGTTCGACGACGAGGCCGAGCAGCCTCGGCGGCCGCTGCCCCACCCGCAGCATGACGACCAGATCGCGCACCCGCCCCACCTGGTCACCTGCGGGGTCGAAGACGGCGACACCGGAGAGGTGCGATACGAAGATCCGGGGGGCGCCCGCTGCCATGGCCGCGGCTCCTTTTCGTGCGGGGTGTTTCCTGGGGCCTGTCTCTGTGCCTGCCTGTGTATCCGTCTGTTCCGAATTGCCCGCTCGGGTGGGCTTCAGGCTAGCCCGTCCCGATCGGCGGTGCGTCGGCGGGCGGTCCGGCCGGACTGGCTCCGACCTGCCCGCACGTGCCCGGTACCCTGCGGTACGCCGTTCAGGTCTCCCCGCAGAGAGGCAGCTCCACCTGTGACTCCGATTCGCCACGGCCGAAGCCGTAGTGCCGTACTCGCGAGCGCGACGTGCGCACTGCTCGTGACGGGGACGGTACTCACCGGCTGCGCGGAGGATCCGAACGAGGGCACCAACGGGGTCGGCAGACTGCCCGCCGGGAAGATCCAGGGCAAGACCCGCACGGCCGCCGAGTCCGCCGGGGCGGTCCGGGTGCACGGAAGCGTCGTCAGCGGCGAGAAGACGTACGCGCTCGACATGCGGCTGAAGGACGACGGCGGCGAGGGATCGGTCACCACCGAGGGGACGACCTTCCAGCTGCTGCGCATCGGCGAGCAGCTCTTCCTCAAGGCCGACGCCGGGTTCTGGAGTCACGGCGACGGCCAGGGCGGGAAGGGCGACGGTGACGCGGCCGCGGCCTCCAAGCTCGGCGGCAAGTTCGTGAAGGTGCCGCAGGGCGACCCCGCGTACAAGAAGTTCAGTGGTTTCACGGACAAGGGTGTCCTCCTCGACGGTCTGCTGACCCTGCACGGCACACTCGCGACGGACGGCCACGAGGAGCAGGCGGGCGTCCGCACCATCCGCATCACCGGCGACAAGGGCTCCGGCGGCACCCTGGAGGTCTCTCTCGAGGGCAAGCCGTATCCGCTGCGCCTGGAGCGGGCCGGCGGCGCGGGCACCCTCACGTTCTCCGCCTGGGGAGAGGACTTCTCCCTCAGGGAGCCGGAGAGGAACGAGACGGTGGACTACGGCCGGCAGCTGCCGACGTCGTAGCGACCGCTCCGCGCGTCCGGCCGCTACGTGCGTTTGCGCTTCTTCAGCAGCAGGCGGGGCAGGCCCGCCGGAAGCGGCCGGCGGGTGATCGCCGGGGACGGCAGGGGCGGCTCGGACAGGGAGCCGTCGGGCAGGGGCGCCGTCGCCCCGGTCGGTTCCAGGCGCAGCACCCGGCACTCACGGGCCCAGCGGCCGGTCATGGCCTCGCCGTCGGGCGCGTTCAGCCGTTTGCCCTTGAGCTCGGCGACCGTCGCGTCCCACGGCTCGGAGCCCGGCGCGAGCTCGGTGACCCGCGCCGTCCAGGAGACCAGCCGGCCTCCCTTGTCCTTGCTGCGGACCGTCACCCGCGCCTCGGCCCCGTCGGCGAGACCCGGCAGCGGCTGCTCGCCGGGCCCGTCGCCGATCAGGCACGCGGCACCCTCGTGCCACACGTGCCAGAGCGCACGCGCCGGGCCGTCGGGGCCCTGAACCCAGACGAGGCCGGACTTCTTCGTGGCCTCCTCGATGAGGGCCTGGCCGAGCAGCTCGCTTGTCATGGGCCCCAGCCTATCCAGGCCGTTCACAGCCACCCGTTCCGCTTCAGTGTGCGGTGGATGCCCAGGCAGATGACCACGGTGATGCCCATGATCACCGGGTAGCCGTACCTCCAGTGCAGCTCGGGCATGTGGTCGAAGTTCATGCCGTACACCCCGCACACCATCGTCGGTACGGCGATGATCGCGGCCCATGAGGTGATCTTCCGCATGTCCTCGTTCTGCGCCACGGACGCCTGCGCGAGGTTGGCCTGGAGGATGGAGTTGAGCAGCTCGTCGAAGCCGATGACCTGCTCCTGGACCCGGGCCAGGTGGTCGGCGACGTCCCGGAAGTACTTCTGGATGTCCGGGTCGATCAGCCGCATCGGCCGCTCGCTCAGCAGCTGCATGGGCCGCAGCAGCGGTGACACGGCACGCTTGAACTCCAGCACCTCGCGCTTGAGTTGGTAGATCCGGCCGGCGTCAGAACCGCGCGGGGAGCCCTTGCGCCCCGGGGAGAACACCTCGGTCTCCACCTCGTCGATGTCGTCCTGCACCGCGTCGGCGACCGCGATGTAGCCGTCGACGACGTGGTCGGCGATGGCGTGCAGCACGGCCGAGGGGCCCTTGGCCAGCAGCTCCGGGTCGTCCTGGAGGCGGTGCCGCAGAGCCCGCAGGGAACCCTGCCCGCCGTGCCGGACGGTGATGAAGAAGTCCCGTCCGGTGAAGCACATGACCTCGCCGGACTCGACGACCTCGCTGTTGGCGTCGAGCAGGTCGTGCTCGACGTAGTGGATGGTCTTGAAGACCGTGAAGAGCGAGTCGTCGTAGCGCTCCAGCTTGGGCCGCTGGTGGGCCTGGACGGCGTCCTCCACGGCCAGTGGGTGCAGCCCGAACTCACTGGCGATGCCGGAGAATTCGGCCTCCGTCGGCTCGTGCAGGCCGATCCACACGAAGCCCCCGTCGCGGCGCACCAGGCGCACCGCCTCGTGCGGGGTCAGCGGCGTCTCGGTCTCGATGCGGCGGCCGTCCCGGTAGATGGCGCAGTCGACGACGGCGGTGGCCGTCGCCGGGCTGCGGGTGGCGTCGTACGTGCCACTGTCCTTGCGCAGCGAGACGCGGGACGGACGGACCACGGCGCGCAGGTCGCGAATCATCGACATGGCGGGCTCCTTCGCGGGCGGGCAACAAAGGCGCCGGCGACGACGGGTGGAACTACCCGGAATGAGGACGTTGTGACTGGGGATGTTTGGCACGTCCACAAAGCGGGGAGCACCGCACCGTCGCGGTGGCGAGCTTCGTTACTGATTCAGCTACTGAGGCAGATCAGGAAAAACGAAACGAAGCGCTCTTCCGCGGTGAAGCGAGTGCGAGAGGTGGCGGCCGGCCAGAGAGACAGAGCAGCTACATCAGCGGCGGGAGAGCGTGGTGCTACTGCACGGTCGACTTCGGTCCATTGCAGCCCCACCTCCTCCGGCCGGTCCCTCGTAAGGGAGTTCCATCGGCGTCGGGGCTTGATCGCGACGCTTCTGCGTGCTGCCCCGAACCACCGGGCAAGAGTAGCAGCCGACGAAACTGTCAAGGTGCTCCTTTGCCCGCTACTGACGAGTTCTATGCTCACGGCATGGCTGATGTTCTTCCTCTGGTCGAGGCCCGGTTGCGTACGGCGCTGGGCGAACCGGACGCGCGCGCGGCAGTGACGTTCCTCGGTACGGACCGCATCGAGGTGCTGCGCTTCCAGGAGGGCGACATCGCCCGCTACGCCACGCTCGGCATGTCCGCGCAGCCCATGACGGAGCCCACGGCGGCGGTCGCCGACCCGGTCAAGGGGCCACGCGCGGAGCTGGTCCTGTCGGTCCGCGCGGGGCTCGCCGAGACGGACAAGGTGCTCCGTCCGCTCGCCGTTCTCGCCGCGTCTCCGCAGGTGGAGGGCCTGATCGTGGCCCCCGGCGCCTCCCTCGACGTCGGCGAACCGCTGTGGCCCGGCGCCCCCTTCACCTCGGTCCTCGTCGCCGAACCGGGCGGTCTGGTCGAGGACCTGGAGCTCGATGAGCCCCTCGACCCCGTACGGTTCCTGCCGCTGCTGCCGATGACCCCGAACGAGGCCGCCTGGAAGCGGGTGCACGGCGCGCAGGCGCTCCAGGAGCGGTGGCTGAACCAGGGGACGGACCTCCGGGATCCGTCCCGGAAGTCCGTCCCGCTGGAGTGAGGAACCTCACCAACCCATGGCCGAGAAGCATCAGTTGGCTCAGTTGGCGAAGACGGTGACGCTGTCCTCGGTCGCGTGCTTCGGCTCCAGCTCCTCGGCTTCATGAGTGAGGGCCTTCCGGCGTACGGCCACGACGACGGCGCCCAGCACGGCCGTGACGGCCGCCACCACGAACGGGATGTGGAGATCGGTCCACTCCTCGATCTTCGGTGCGAAGAACGGGGCGGCCGCAGCCGCGAACCAGCGGACGAAGTTGTAGCCCGCGCTCGCCACCGGCCGGGGCGCGTCCGAGACGCCGAGTGCCAGCTCGGTGTAGACGGTGTTGTTCACGCCGATGAAGGCACCGGACAGGATCGTGCAGACGACGGCCGTGGCGTGGTCGCCGTAGCCGAGCACCAGCACGTCGGCCGCGAGCAGCACCAGTGAACCGCCGAGCACCTTCAGCGAGCCGAACCGCTTCTGCAGGCGCGGCGCCACGATTACCGAGAACACGGCGAGTAGCACACCCCAGGCGAAGAACACCGCACCCGACCGGTACGGGCTCATGTTCAGCACGAACGGGGTGAAGGCCAGCACGGTGAAGAACGTGTAGTTGTAGAAGAACGCCGAGACCGCCGCGGAGGCGAGGCCGCCGTGGCCGAGGGCCTTGACCGGGTCCAGGAGCGAGGTCTTGCGGGCCGGCTTCGGCTGCTCCCTCAGGAACACCGCGATGCACAGGAAGCCGACGGCCATCAGGAAGGCCGTACCGAAGAACGGGTAGCGCCAGCTGGCGTCACCGAGCAGGGCGCCCAGCAGCGGACCGCAGGCCATGCCGAGACCGAGGGCCGACTCGTACAGCAGGATCGCCGCCGCGCTGCCGCCTGCCGCCGCTCCGACGATGACGGCGAGGGCTGTCGAGACGAACAGCGCGTTGCCGAGCCCCCAGCCGGCCCGGAATCCGACCAGTTCGCCGACGGATCCCGAGGTGCCCGACAGCCCCGCGAAGACCACGACCAGGGCGAGGCCGAGCAGCAGGGTCTTCTTGCCGCCGACGCGGCTGGAGACGAAGCCGGTGACCAGCATCGCGATCGCGGTGATGAGGAAGTACGAGGTGAACAGCAGGGAGACCTGGCTGGCGGAGGCGTTCAGGCCCGAGGCGATGGACGGCAGGATCGGGTCGACGAGTCCGATGCCCATGAAAGCGACGACCGACGCTCCGGCGGTCGCCCACACGGACTTGGGCTGCTTGAGGAGGCCGCCCGCTCCGGCGTCGAAGGGGTCCATTGCTTGCTCCCTTTCCCGAGGCGAGGTAGTTGGTATATACACATACTAAGTTAGTCATGCTAACTAATGCAAGCTACATCTAATGTGGGGGTGATGGGTTCCGTCCGGTTGGGTGATCGTCCTTGACGCGGCGGGGCGGGGGTAGGACCGTGGGGCCCTATGAGGGGCGAACCCAGTTGCCCGAAGTGCGGTGGCCGGGTCAGGGCTCCCGGCCTCTTCTCCGACTCCTGGCAGTGCGATGTGCACGGCACCGTCCATCCGGTGCAGCCCGTGATACCGCCCAGCGTCGACGCCCTCAACGTCGTGGTGCACCGGACTCAGGTGCCGGTGTGGATGCCCTGGCCGCTGCCGGTCGGCTGGCTGTTCACGGGCGTGGCCTGCGCCGGGGACGACCGCACGGGTGGCCGCGCCACGGCCGTGGCCTGTACGGGGCCCGGGCCGCTCGGCGGGATGGGCGAGCTGATCCTGGTGGCCGAGGAGTTGGGTGTCGGTCTCGGCGCGCGGTACGCGGGCCTGGACGGTCCGGACCCGGGGCCGTACATGAACGTCGAGAAGCCGGCCCAGACGAAGGTGCTTGCCGCGGGGCGGCCTACGCCGCTGTGGCATGTGACCGGTGCGCCGGACGATCGTGCGGTGTTCGCCGGTGAGGCGCTCGGGATGTGGCTGTGGGCGGTCGTGTGGCCGGAGCAGTCGGGGTTGCTGATGTACGACGAGCTGGTGCTGGCGGATGTGCGGGACGCGGGGGCGGAGGTGGAGCTGGTGCCGTGCGGGGCGTTGTCGCCGCGCTTGCTTGAGCCGTAGCGCCTAGGGGGTGGGGGGTTCGGGTGTGCGGGCGGCTGCGGGTGGGCTGTGGTTGGTCGCGCAGTTCCCCGCGCCCCTGAAGGCGGCGTTGCTGTAGGGGGCGCTTCATAGGTTCGGGTGTGACAGGGGGCCTTGAAAATCCGGTTATCCTTGAGCAGCCCTGTTCGGTCCGTCTGTGTCTGGAGTTCGTGTCGTGCGTATTGACCTGCACACCCACTCCACCGCTTCCGATGGCACGGACACCCCGGCCGAGCTGGTGCGGAAGGCTGCCGCGGCCGGGCTGGACGCCGTCGCGCTCACCGATCACGACACCACCCGCGGGCACGCCGAGGCGATCGCCGCGCTGCCCGAGGGGCTGACGCTGGTCACCGGGGCCGAGCTCTCCTGCCGGCTGGACGGCATCAGCATGCACATGCTCGCCTACCTCTTCGATGCCGAGGAACCGGCGCTGCTCGCCGAGCGCGAGCTGGTCCGGGACGACCGGGTGCCCCGGGCACAGGGCATGATCGCCAAGCTCCAGGGGCTGGGCGTGCCCGTGACCTGGGAGCAGGTGGCGCGGATCGCCGGTGACGGGTCCGTCGGGCGCCCGCACGTGGCGAGCGCGCTCGTCGAGCTGGGTGTGGTGCCGACGGTGAACGACGCCTTCACCCAGAACTGGCTGGCCGACGGCGGCAGGGCCTTCGTCGAGAAGCACGAGACCGACCCCTTCGAGGCGATCCGGCTGATCAAGGACGCGGGCGGGGTCGCGGTGTTCGCGCATCCCGCGGCGAGCAAGCGGGGGCGTACGGTGCCGGAGGCCGCGATCGCCGAGATGGCCGCGGCCGGGCTGGACGGCGTCGAGGTCGATCACATGGAGCACGACGCGGATACGCGGGCGCGGCTGCGGGGGCTGGCGAAGGAGCTGGGGCTCCTGGTGACCGGGTCCAGTGACTACCACGGCAGCCGGAAGACGTGTGTGCTCGGGGAGTACACGACGGATCCCGAGGTCTACGGGGAGATCACTCGGCGGGCCTTCGGGGCGTTTCCCGTGCCGGGGGCCGGCGGGGTCTGAGGTTTCTCTCCTGTAGGTCCGTCTTCAGGCACTCGGCGTTGTCCGCTGTGCCCACCCGTTCCTCCCTCGGTGCCTCAAGGGCCTGGGGGACCCCCAACGGAACGCCTGCCCACAGCGGTTGCGGAAGCGGTTGTGGTACGTCGCTCCCCTCCCCGCGCTCCAGCACCACTCGCAAGGCCAATCACACTCATGTTCGAACTCGCCGTCTTCGGCTCCCTCTTCCTGACCCTCTTCGTCATCATGGATCCCCCCGGGGTCACCCCGATCTTCCTCGCGCTCACCGCCGGCCGTCCCGGCAAGGTGCAGAAGCGGATGGCCTTTCAGGCCGTCTGTGTCGCCGGTGGTGTGATCACCGTGTTCGGGCTGCTAGGTCACCAGATCCTCGACTACCTGCATGTCTCCGTGCCCGCGTTGATGATCGCGGGCGGGCTGCTGCTTCTGCTGATCGCGCTCGATCTGCTTACCGGGAAGACCGACGAGCCGAAGCAGACCAAGGACGTCAACGTCGCCCTCGTGCCGCTGGGCATGCCGCTGCTGGCCGGGCCGGGGGCGATCGTGTCGGTCATCCTCGCCGTGCAGAAGGCGCACAGTGCCGCCGCGCAGGTTTCCGTGTGGGCGGCGATCCTCGCCATCCATGTCGTGCTGTGGCTGGTGATGCGCTACTCGCTGGTGATCATCCGGATCATCAAGGACGGCGGTGTGGTCCTGGTGACACGGCTCGCGGGCATGATGCTCTCCGCGATCGCCGTGCAGCAGATCATCAACGGCGTCACACAGGTGGTCCAGGGGAGCTGACCGGGGCGTCAGGCCCGGCCGAGCACCGAGCCGATCGCACCGGCCGCTCCCGCGTGGGCGAGGTACTCCTCGATCTTGTGCGCACGGTCGCGGCCGTTGGAGACGGCGAGCTGGGTGAGCTTGCCCCAGCGCTCGTCCTCCAGGGGGCAGCCGATGGCCACCCCGTCGGTGGGGCACCAGACGTTGACCCAGTCACGCACCCGGGGCGGCCGGTGGGGGCCGTGGGCGAGGAGCCGTTCGTTGACGCCGTCCAGGCCGAGCGGGCTGCCCGCGGTGACGAGCAGGACCGGGTCGAGGCCGTCCGGGAGCCGGGTCAGCAGGTCCAGGCCGACGACCGTGCCCAGGCTGTGCGTGACCAGCACCAGTTCGCCGGTGGCGGGCATGGTCTCCATGACGCTGTCCAGCACGGACTGCCGCACGGCACTGTCGCCGAGGTACAGGTCGACGTCCCGCAGGAACGTGGCGATGGTCCACTCGTCCAGGTCGGACCGTGCGGCCAGCCAGCTGAGCGGCCGGTGCAGGGCCCCGACCAGACCTGCCCCGAATCCCTCCGTGGCCGCCGGCCCGTCCTGGGGCATGCCGGCCCGGGTGGCGGCCTCGTAGAGCAGTCGCTCGTAGGAACCCGTGGGCGACTCCGTCGCGAAGACCTCGGCGGCAGCGGCGGCGCTCACCTCGTCCAGGCCGATGGCCTCGGCCGTGCTCTCCCTGCCTGTCACGAGGTTGTGCAGTCTCGTGCCGTAGAACGGGAACCAGACGTCCTCCGGGTCGATCGCGGGCAGGGACGCGAGGGTGAGTCCGCGGTTCAGGCCGGACGCCCAGCTCCGGCGGAGTTCGTCCGGCTGCTTCTCGTGCTGGTCCCTGCCGTGCAGGAAGACCAGGTGCCGGCGGCCGCCGAAGGCGGTGCTCCGGGCCGGGCGTCCGGCCTGGGGCTTGGGGGCCTCCGTCCCGCTCTCCTTGACCGGAGCGGCGGAGGCCGGCGGGGTCGTGACGCCGGGTGCCGCCGGCGAGGAGAGCGCGGGCGCGGCGACCGTGCTCTGGTCCAGGCCCGAGTCGGGGCCCATCTCGGCCAGCAGCACACGCCGCCCGGGGTCGAGGTCCAGACCGGCCAGGTGCTTCAGGATGGAGCTGATGCGGACGCCCTCGTTGGCGACCCAGTCGATCGCGTCGTCGCCGTCGCCCTCGCGCCAGGGCTGTCCGTCCTTCCGCAGGACGCGGCCCTGGTCGTCCTTCCTCGGCACGCCGCTGTGGTGGAGCGCCACGACCTCCCACTGGTCGTTGAAGACGGGGGAGCCGGAATTGCCGGGTCGCGTGTCGGTTCTGTAGTGGACGAAGTCGTCGAGCCGTACCAGCACCGCGTTGTCGCGCAGAACGATTTCCTTGAGGCGCCCGTCCGGGTGACCGATGATGTTCACCTTCTCGCCGAGCACCAGCTTGCCGAGCTGCACGCTGAGCCGGTTCCAGCCGAAGATCTCGCCCGGCGGTCGGCCGTCCAGGGCGGGGGTGACCGCGACGAGGGCGAAGTCCAGCCGTCTGTCCGCGGCGAAGAAGGCCCCCGGGTCGAGCTCCATGCGGACAGCGGTGTCGGGGACGTTGTCGACCGTGACCTGGGCGTTGAACTCGGCGAAGCACCGGCGGGCGAAGCTCTCGTCGGGCAGCACGTGGTGGTTGGTCATCATCAGCCGCGGCGACACCAGGAAGCCCGTGCCGTGCGGAAGCTCACGGCCGTCGCGGCGCAGGGTGATCCGGGCGACCGAGGCCCCTGCCCTGACGCCGCGCGGCAGGAAGCTCCAGGCCTGGAGCTCGTTGGACAGGTCAATGATGCGTTCGTTGGTGTCGGGCAGATCCATGGCCTCGCCGTGGATGTCCGCCACGACCGCCGAGGGCGACAGACCGCCCCGCTCGAGGATCCGGTCGGCGCGGACGGCGAGCGCGTCCGGGGTGTCCGGGAACCGCACGCCGGCCGCCATCCGGCCCTCGACCCGCTCGCGCTCCGTGGTGGAGCCCTCGTACCGCCGCGCGGCCTCGGCCGCCTGTTCGTGCAGCTCCTCGTTCGACCGGCCCGTCACGGACATGTGTCCCACCGTCCTGTTCGCTCTCGCTGTGCCCCTCAGCCAGTACGCCCCCGACCCCAGCGGTCCGCAACAGCGGAGCCCCCGCACGGCCGATGCCGGGCGGGGGCTCCGAAGTGTGGGAGAGCTGCGCGCGTTATGAGGCCGTGGTCCCGGCCGGGCGGATCCAGAGGCGCTGTCCGGTGGCGGCGGCCTGCTGAACGATCCGGTTGACGGAGGCGGCGTCCACGACGGTCGTGTCCACGGGTGTGCCGTCGACATCGTCGAGGTGCATGATTTCGAAGCGCAAGGGCTTCTCCCTTCGTCTGGTCATCCTCCTGAGGAGAACTACTCGGTGTGGCGGCCCACGGGGCTTCGGTGCCCGGTGTTCCGTATGAGTCAACAGGACTGCGTGGTTCAAACATTCCCTACGCTAAGGAAATTTTTCGAACAGCTAATTACCGAGCCGTAAGAGTGTCGTTACGGGACCGACCGGGATCATTTGTGTTCGCAGCGTGACCGCCGGGACAATGGAGGCGATGAACGATGACCTCGCGGCCCTGAGCGCCCGCATCGACCGCACCAACGAGCTGCTCCAGCGCATGCTCGCCGAGGTGGCGAAGACACCCTCGACCCATGCGATCTTCGTCGATGCCGGGTATCTCTACGCGGCCGCGGGACGGCTCGTCGCCGGCACGGAGGACCGCCGCGCCTTCGACCTGGACGCCGAGGGCCTGATCGACGCCCTCATCGACAAGGCCCGCACGATCTTCGCGGACAGCAGGCTGCTGCGGGTCTACTGGTACGACGGCGCCCGCCGCCGCATCCACACGGCGGAGCAGCAGACCATCGCGGAACTGCCAGACGTGAAGGTGCGCCTCGGCAACCTCAACGCCAACAACCAGCAGAAGGGCGTCGACTCGCTCATCCGCTCCGACCTGGAGTCACTCGCCCGGCACCGTGCCATCAGTGACGCGGCCCTGCTCGGCGGCGACGAGGACCTGGTGTCGGCGGTGGAGGCGGCACAGGGCTACGGCGCGCGGGTCCACCTGTGGGGCATCGAGGCGCCGGAGGGCCGCAATCAGGCGGAGCCCCTGCTGTGGGAGGTCGACAGCCAGCGCACGCTCGACCTCGACTTCTTCAAGCCGTACGTCTCCCGCCGCACGGCCGCCGCCTACGAGGCGACCACGGGCCGGCCGACCCGCGAGGACGTGCGGTTCGTGGGGGCCCAGATCGCGGCGAAGTGGCTGGCGGCACGCGGCCGGGACACGCTGGGGGAGCTGCTGCACGGGCACCCCTATCTGCCCGGTTCGGTCGACCAGGACCTGCTCGTGGAGGCGGAGGGCCTGTTGCAGTACTCGCTGCGCGGGCAGGCCGATCTGCGGCGTGCCCTGCGGGACGGCTTCTGGGAGCATCTGCGGGCGCAGTTCTAGACCGTCTGGACGCAGTTGGACGCAGTTCAGTTCCAGACCGTCTGGACGCTGTCCCAGAAGTCGGCGAGGGCGCGGGCCATCGGCAGGGGCCGGTCGGCGTTGGGGGAGTGCTCGGCCCCCGTGATGACCGTGCGGTGCGCGTTCAGCCGCAGGGCCATGTCGTCGAGGATCGCCACCGGCCAGGTGTCGTCGTGCGCGCCCGACAGGACGTGGAACGGCAGCGGTACGGCGGCGAGTTCGGCGACGCGGTCCGGCTCGGTGCACAACTGGTGTCCGGTCGCGCGCAGTTGGGCGGGCTTGTGGCCCAGCCAGCGCCGGCGCATCTGCTCCTGGTCGCCGATGCCGCGGGCGGGACCGCCGACCTCCTCCGGCGGCCCCATGGCCTGGATCGCCCCCCACACCTCCTCCATCGACATGACGGCGAGCGCGTCCCGCAGCAGTTTCACGCGCTGCTGCTGGGAGACGGAGATCTCCGCCGGGCCGGACGAGACCAGGGTGAGGGAGAGGAAGGGGGCGTGGTCGAGCAGCACGGCCGCACGCGCGATCTGCCCGCCGAGCGAGTGCCCGACGAGGTGCACGGGAACGCCCACCGCCTCGGCCTGCGCGAGCACGTCCCGGGCCAGTTCCCGTTGCGCGTAGGCGGATTCGTCGGCCGCCGGCCCGTCCGACTCGTGCTGCCCCCGTCCGTCCAGGGCGACGACCCGGTACCCGCGCTCTGCGAGCGGCTCGTGGAGCAGGCTGAAGTCCTCCTTGCTCCCGGTGAATCCGGGCAGCATCAGGACAACTCCCCTGACCTGCGCACCCGCCGTCGGCGACGAGTCGACGACGGCGAACTCACCGCGGGCCGTGCCCAGGGGGTATGCGCGGGCGCCCGGGGGCGGGGTGAAGGTGGCTTGCCTGGTCACGGGGTGAGGGTAGCGGGTGGGGTGCGCTCTCCGGTGGGTGCGTGCGCACAGGTGAACGCCGACGGCCCGGCCCCACCTGGGTGGGACCGGGCCGTCGGGCGGAGTGTCAGCCCTCCGTGGGCTCCGCGGTGGCCGTGGCCTTGCGGGTGCGGCGGGCCTTGGGCTTCGCCTCGGCCGCGCCCTCGGCGGAGGCCGTGGCGGCAGCGGCCGTCTTCCGCGTGCGGCGCGGCTTGGCGGCCTCGGGCTCCTGGGCCGTCTGGGCCGGGATCTCGGCGGCGACGGTCTCGACAGCCTCGGCGGCCTTGCGGGTGCGGCGGCGCGGCTTGGCCTCCGCGCCCTCGGCGGTGTCGACGGCGGCCTCGGCCGCCGCGGCGGTCTTCCGCGTCCGGCGCGGCTTGGCCTCGGCGGCTTCGGCATCCGGAGCCGCTGCGGCGGTCTTCCGCGTGCGGCGCGGCTTCGCCTCGGTCGCCTCGGCCGTGTCGACGCTCGCCTCGGCCTTGGGAGCCGCCTTGCGGGTACGTCGCGGCTTGGCCTCGACGGCCTCGGGCTCCTGAGTCGTCTGGGCCGGGATCCCGGCGGCGACGGTCTCGACAGCCTCGGCGGCCTTGCGGGTGCGGCGGCGCGGCTTGGCCTCCGCGCCCTCCGCGGTGTCGACGGCGGCCTCGGCCGCCGCGGCGGTCTTCCGCGTCCGGCGCGGCTTGGCCTCCACGGCCTCGGCCACATCGACGGCAGTCGCTGCCGCGGCCTTGCGGCTGCGGCGCGGCTTGGTTTCCGCGGCTTCGGCCGTGTCGACCGCGGCCTCGGCCGCTGCCGCGGTCTTGCGCGTGCGGCGGGGCTTGGTCTCCGTGGCCTCGGCCACCTCGACCGTGCCTTCCGCCGCCGTCGCCTTGCGCGTACGCCTCGGCTTCGCCTCGGCGGCCTCGGCCGTGTCCACGGCGGCTTCGGCCGCTGCCGCGGCCTTGCGCGTGCGGCGCGGCTCGGTCTCCGTGGCCCCGGCCTGCTCGGCGGGAGCCTCGGCCTTCGCGGCCGTCTTACGGGTACGCCGCGGCTTCGTCTCCGCCGGCTCCGCAACGGACTCGGTGGTCCCCTCGGCCGTGTCGACCGCCTGCTCGGCCGCGGCTGCGGCCGTGCTCTTGCGGGTGCGGCGACGCGGCGTGGTCGCGGAGGCCTCGGACTGCGCGGTCACCGGAGCGTCATCCGCGACGGCCGCGGACTCCGTGGCCGACGGCGTCACCGCGGCCTCGGTCTCCACCACCGGCGTCTCCACCGGCGTCTCCGACCGGCGCGTACGGCGCCGGCGCGGCTTCGCCGCCTCGGGCGTCTGTGCGCTCGTGCCCTCCGCCGTCGCCACGGCGCTCTCCGCCTGCTCGGACGGGGCGGACGCGACGGCCGTCACCGGCGCCGACTCGGCCTGGGCACCACCGCGGGTGCGGCGGCGGCGACGCGGGGTGCGCGGAGCCGTGACGGCGTCCGCCTCGGCGGTGCCGCCGGCGGCTGTGGTGTCCGGTGCGGTGGTGCCGGCGGTCTCCGGCGAACCGTCCAGCGCCGCTCCGCCGCGCGTACGGCGGCGGCGTCGTGGCGTGCGCTCGCGCTCGGCCGACCGGGACTCGTCGCGGCCGCCGCGGCCATTACGGCCCCCGCCTCCGCGCGGCCCCCGGCCGCCCGTCTCGCCCAGGTCCTCCAGCTCCTCCGCGTCCAGCCCGGCGCGCTTGCGCTCCGAGCGAGGCAGAACACCCTTCGTGCCCTCGGGGATGCCGAGGTCGGCGTAGAGGTGCGGGGACGTGGAGTACGTCTCCGGCGGGTCGTTGAAACCGAGGTCCAGCGCCTTGTTGATGAGCTGCCAGCGCGGGATGTCGTCCCAGTCGACGAGCGTGATCGCGATGCCCTTGGCGCCCGCACGGCCCGTACGGCCGATGCGGTGCAGGTACGTCTTCTCGTCTTCCGGCGACTGGTAGTTGATGACGTGCGTCACGCCCTCGACGTCGATACCGCGGGCGGCGACGTCGGTGCAGACGAGGACGTCCACCTTGCCGTTGCGGAAGGCCCGCAGGGCCTGCTCGCGGGCGCCCTGGCCGAGGTCGCCGTGGACCGCGCCGGACGCGAAGCCGCGCTGCTTGAGCTGGTCGGCGAGGTCCGCCGCCGTGCGCTTCGTACGGCAGAAGACCATGACCAGTCCCCGGCCGTCGGCCTGCAGTATGCGCGCGACCATCTCCGGCTTGTCCATGTTGTGCGCGCGGTAGATGTACTGCTTGGTGTTCGCGACCGTCTTGCCCGCGTCGTCCGGCGCCGTGGCGCTGATGTGCGTGGGCTGCGACATGTAGCGGCGGGCCAGGCCGATGACCGCGCCCGGCATGGTGGCCGAGAACAGCATCGTCTGGCGCCGGACCGGAAGCATGTTGATGATCTTCTCGACGTCGGGCAGGAAGCCCAGGTCGAGCATCTCGTCGGCCTCGTCGAGGACCAGGCACTTGACGTGCTTCAGGTTCAGCTTCTTCTGCCCGGCGAGGTCGAGCAGCCGGCCCGGGGTGCCGATGACCACATCGACGCCCTTCTTCAGGGCCTCGACCTGGGGCTCGTAGGCCCGGCCGCCGTAGATCGCCGTCACGCGCACGTTGCGGGCCTTGCCGGCCGTCAGGAGGTCGTTGGTCACCTGCTGGCACAGCTCGCGCGTGGGGACGACGACGAGTGCCTGCGGGGTGTCGGTGAGGTCCTCGGGCTTGGCGCGTCCGGCCTCGACATCGGCGGGGACGGTGACGCGCTCGAGGAGCGGGAGGCCGAAGCCCAGCGTCTTGCCGGTGCCGGTCTTGGCCTGGCCGATGACGTCCGCGCCCGAAAGGGCCACGGGGAGCGTCATCTCCTGGATGGGGAAGGCGGTGGTGATGCCGACGGCCTCCAGGGCCTCGGCGGTCTCGGGGAGGATTCCGAGCTCTCGGAACGTCGTAGTCAGGGTGCTGCCTCTTCTGTGTGGGGCGGTGCGAGGCGAGCGCGGGGGTCGTGTACGGACCGTGCCGGGGACGTCGGCGGCCTTGCGGCGGTGCCGCTGGGCACGGGACCACTGTCGACGCTCTAGCGCTCGTACCGCTGAGGGTGTCCCTCCGGGCTCCGTACGCACAGTGCCGTACGGACGCGGAGGTCTGTCGGGTCGGAGCCGATCGGGCCACCGACCGGGCATCCTCATACGTGCGGCCTGTCGAGGTACGTCGAAGTACCAGCAGGCGCATTACCACCATACCCCGGAATCGCGCACATGCGATGGCCGATTTGGTCACGTAGCCGTTGTCACAGTGATTGACCAGGGCCTTACGCCTCCCGGCGGGCGGGTTATTGTGCGCTTCATGACGAGCTCTGACAAGCCTGAGAACGCCTCGGACACCACCGCGACCCCGGCCGAACACACCGGAATCGCCGCCCGGGACTGGGCGACGGCCTCCGCCGACCCGCAGTACCGCGCCGCTGTCGTGGACCTGCTCGGCGCGCTCGCCTACGGAGAGCTGGCGGCGTTCGAGCGGCTCGCGGAGGACGCCAAGCTGGCGCCGACGCTCGCGGACAAGGCGGCGCTGGCGAAGATGGCGTCGGCCGAGTTCCACCACTTCGAGAGGCTGCGCGACCGGCTCGCCGAGATCGGGGAGGAGCCGACGCGGGCGATGGAGCCCTTCGTCGGCGCCTACGACGGGTTCCACAAGCAGACGGCCCCCTCGGACTGGCTGGAGGGGCTCGTCAAGGCGTACGTCGGCGACTCCATCGCCAGCGACTTCTACCGGGAGGTCGCCGCCCGCCTGGACTCCGACTCCCGCGACCTGGTGCTGGCCGTGCTCGACGACACCGGCCACGGCGGCTTCGCCGTGGAGAAGGTGCGCGCCGCCATCGACGCCGATCCGCGCGTGGGCGGGCGGCTCGCGCTGTGGGCACGGCGGTTGATGGGCGAGGCACTGTCGCAGTCCCAGCGGGTGGTCGCCGACCGGGACGCGCTGTCGACCATGCTGGTGGGCGGCGTCGCGGACGGCTTCGACCTGGCAGAGGTCGGCAAGATGTTCTCCCGGATCACCGAGGCCCACACCAAGCGGATGGCTGCGCTGGGCCTGGCCGCGTAGCGATCGGCACGGGGTGGTTTCGGCTTGCCGCGGCTGTGGTCCGTCGTCGGCTGGGCGCCGGTGAGAATCCCACGCCCACGCGGCGCAGCCGCACGACAGGCGCGGCGCCGCGCCCCTGACAGCCTCGGCTACGCCGTCGCTGATCGGCGCAGGCGCCCCGTCGGACGCAGCAGCAGCGACAGCGAGGCCACCGAGACGATCACCGCGCCGAGCAGGACCAGCAGCAGATGCCCGGCCTCCAGCGCGCTGTGCATGACGAATGCCCCGAAGAGGGCTCCGGCGACACCGGTCGACAGGACCAGGGGGCGGGCCGGGAGCCGGTGCGAGAGGCGTTGTGTGGCCGCCCAGGCCAGAGCCAGGCCGAGGATCGCGGAGCTCAACGCTTCCAGGAGCATGTCGGGGTCCCTCCCACATGGCCGGCCTGCCCAAATCGGTCGTAGCCCGTCTTACCCCTGACCTGCGGAATCCAATCCCATTCTGTGGGTGCTCTGTGCTCCATCCGTGGAGGAACCCAGGTGCCGCAGGGGGACGGCTCGGGGACTGCTCAGGGGCTGCTCGGTGGAGGGTAACGCGAACGGGGCGGGACGGCCGATGGCCGTCCCGCCCCGTTCCACTCACGCGCCTACAGCGCGCCGAAGCCCACCTTGCGCGGGGCCGGCTCGCCGATCTCGACGTACGCGAGACGGTCGGCCGGGACCAGGATCTTGCGGCCGTGTTCGTCCACGAGGCTCAGCAGCTGCGACTTCCCGGCCAGTGCCTCGGCCACAACGCGCTCGACCTCCTCGGGGCTCTGACCGCTCTCCAGAACGATCTCGCGCGGCGCGTGCTGCACGCCGATCTTGACCTCCACGGCTATGTCCCTCCGACGGTCAGTGATGTGCGCGACCTTACGCGCCGTACGCAGCACACATTAGCCCGGCGAGGCGACGTACAGTTCCCGCCCGAGAACGCCACGAGCGAACATCGGGCGGGAACAAAGCGCCCGTCAGTGGTGCTCGGTCCCGTGCAGCGGGAAGCCCGCGATGCCGCGCCACGCCAGCGAGGTCAGCAGCTGCACCGCCTGGTCGCGGGGCACGCTGCGGTCGCTGTGCAGCCAGGACCGCGCGACGACCTGGGCGAGGCCGCCCAGGCCCGAGGCGAGCAGCATCGACTCCGCGCGCGACAGGCCGGTGTCCTCGGCGATGACGTCGCAGATCGCTTCCGCGCACTCGTTGGTGACCTTGTCGACGCGCTCGCGCACGGCGGGCTCGTTCGTCAGGTCCGACTCGAAGACCAGGCGGAAGGCGCCACCGTCGTCCTCGACGTACGCGAAATACGCGTCCATGGTCGCCCGCACGCGCTGCTTGTTGTCCGTCGTCGAGGCGAGCGCGTGGCGCACGGCCTGGATGAGCGACTCGCAGTGCTGGTCGAGCAGTGCGAGATAGAGGTCGAGCTTGCCCGGGAAGTGCTGGTAGAGCACCGGCTTGCTGACGCCCGCGCGCTCGGCGATGTCGTCCATCGCCGCCGCGTGATAGCCCTGGGCCACGAAGACCTCCTGGGCGGCTCCCAGGAGCTGGTTGCGTCGGGCACGGCGTGGCAGGCGTGTGCCCCGCGGGCGAACCGCCTCTGTCTGCTCGATGGCTGTCACGCCGCCTCCCATAGTCGTCCACGTGCGGATCTGGCCGCGTCGCCATCGTACTTTTCGGTAACCGTGGTGTGCGCGGTGAGAGCGCAGAATTTCACGGACCGGACGGTTGCGAAAGCGGTTGCGAAGGTTTCAAACAGGGACAGAGCGGGCAAAATGCGGCCTCTTTCCTGTTCATTGGCGCTGTTCGCCGCCCCCGGTGGGGGTCGTCACCGGTAGTCGTCCTCGTCGAGGGAGACGACCCGGGCCTGCTCCGCCAGGTCGGCCTCGTTGGCGAGGCCCGGGTCGGCGTCGGTCAGCGGGTCGTCGCGGTCCGGTGCGAGGTCCGCCTGCTGCTCGGCCGCGTCGACCTCGGGGGCCTCGACGTCGTACTCCTGCGCCTCCGGTGCTTCCTCGGCCTCGAATGTCTCGGGGTCGGTGGGGTCTACGGCCATGGTGGGGCTCCCTTCCTACGAACGTCCCTGGGAATGCAGGGGCCACACGCGGGTGCCCTCTGTACGAGCCTAGGAGACACCCGATCCGGACGCTATGCGATCCGCGTCCGGGGTGTGACGCAGTGCGCATCCCCTGAACTGCTCCTGTCCGATTCCTGTGACGGCGAACACAGGCGAACGCATGAGCCACTGCGTGATCGTCTCGTAACATTGCCGCATGTCTTCGACCGAGCTGCCGTTCGTGCCGCCCGCCAATGTGCTGCCGAAGGTGGGGGGCGTCAGGGTCGCGGAGGGCGAGCGGCTGAGGTCGGTCGAGCTGCCCGGCGTCACGCTGGCGGTGCGCTCGCGACCGCCCGCGCGCGAGGGGCTGCCTCCCGCGCTGTACGTGCACGGGCTCGGGGGTTCCTCGCTGAACTGGTCGGCGCTGATGGCGCTGCTGGAGGAAGCCGTCGACAGCGAGGCCGTCGACCTGCCGGGCTTCGGTGACTCCCCGCCACCGGATGACGGTGACTACTCCGTCACGGGGCACGCGCGCGCGGTCATCCGTTACCTCGACGCCTCCGGGCGCGGTCCCGTGCACCTGTTCGGGAACTCGCTCGGTGGCGCCATCACCACCCGTGTCGCCGCGGTACGGCCCGATCTCGTCCGTACGCTCACGCTCGTGTCGCCCGCCCTGCCGGAAATCCGCGTGCAGCGCTCCGCCGTGCCCACGGGGCTGCTGGCGGTGCCCGGTGTCGCCCTGCTCTTCACCCGGCTCACCCGAGCCTGGACGGCGGAGCAGCGGGTCCGCGGCGTGATGGCGCTGTGTTACGGGGATCCGGGGCGGGTGACGCCGGAAGGTTTCCGCAATGCCGTGCAGGAGATGGAGCGGCGGCTGCGGCTGCCGTACTTCTGGGACGCGATGGCGCGGTCCGCGCGCGGGATCGTCAACGCGTACACGCTGGGCGGCCAGCAGGGGCTGTGGCGCCAGGCCGAGCGGGTTCTCGCGCCGACCCTCCTCGTCTACGGTGGCCGTGACCAACTGGTCGGCTTCCGCATGGCCCAGAAGGCGGCCCGGGTCTTTCGCGACTCGCGGCTGGTGACGTTGCCGGACGCGGGGCACGTGGCCATGATGGAGTACCCGGAGACGGTGGCCCTGGCGTTTCGTGAACTCCTCGAGGATTCGGGAGAGTTGGGTACGCGGCGTGCACGGCGGGCTCGGGGCGCGGCGAAGGGCGGGAGCGAGTCCGGCACGGACGGTCCGGGCACGGGCCGGGCGCACGCCGGGGGCGACGCCGTCGACAGGGAAAGCACCGACGAGAGCATGGGGGGCTGAGGCGCGACGTGGGACGCCACAGCCGCCGCGGGGCCGTCGCCAAGGGCGACACCGCGGACGCGACCGCAGTACGGGACGACCGGGCCGGGTCGGCGCAGGGACAGAGACCAGAGCAGAGCCAGGCACCGGACCCGAGCCGGGGAGGCCGGCCGGCACCGCCCGGCGCCGGGCAGGGCGGCTGGCCGCCGCCGGGCGCGGGCCCTCGCCGTGCGCCGGGGCCGCGGCCCGCGCCGGGTTCCGGGGCCGCGCCGGGTTCCGGTACGCCGCCGTACGGGATGCCGCAGCTGCCGGACGGATGGAGTCCGGACGGCCCCCCGGGACGCGGCGTGCCGCGGCTGCCCGACGGCACCCCCGCGCACGGCTTCCCCCCTGCCCGTGGAGGCCACCCCGAGCAGCGGGAACCCGGTGGCGGCTGGGGTGAGTTGCGGGAAAGCGGCCGGGGCACCGCCCCCGTACCGCGGCAGCGGCGGGCGTCCGTGCCCGGGCCACGGCAGGAGTACCTCGAGGCCTTCGGCGAAGGGGACGACGTCTTCGCGCCCCGTACGGCCGCCTCCGCGCACGCGGCGGACGCCTACGCCTCCGTCACGGACTGGAGCGCGGGCACCCCGGCCGACACCCCCTTCGACGACCACGACCACGACGACGCGGAGCCCACCGGCGCGCCCGCGCCGGCCAAGGGCGGCAAGGGCCGTACCTTCACCGGCATCGCGGCCGCCGCCGTCACGACCGTGCTGGCCGTCGTCGTCGCCGGCCAGGTCGCCGACGACCAGGGTGGTGCCGACGTGCAGTCGCAGTCCGCCACCGACCAGGCCCGCGACCTCCGGGGCTCCGCGCCCCAGGGCGGTGGGCAGACCCCCGCCCCGGACTCGGACGCGAAGCCGCTCACGTACGACGAGAAGATGGCAAGGACGTATCCGCTCGGCGCCAAGCTGAAGGGCTCGGGGAAGTTCGACGCCGTCCCCGGAATCGCGAAGGCACCCGGTGCGGGGCAGAAGCACACCTACCGCGTGGACGTGGAGCAGGGACTCGGGCTGGACGGCGAACTCTTCGCCGAGGCCGTGCAGAAGACGCTCAACGACCAGCGCAGCTGGGCCCACAACGGCGCGAACACCTTCGAGCGCATCTACTCCGGCAAGCCCGACTTCGTGATCACTCTCGCCAGCCCCGGCACGACCGCCGACTGGTGTGCCAAGTCCGGCCTCGACACCACCGTGGACAACGTCTCCTGTGACTCGGCCGCGACCGAGCGCGTGATGATCAACGCCTACCGGTGGGCGCAGGGCTCGCCGACATACGGCGACAAGATGCACGCCTACCGGCAGATGCTGATCAACCACGAGGTCGGACACCGCCTCGGCTACAACCACGTGACCTGCGACAAGGACGGCGATCTCGCCCCGGTCATGCAGCAGCAGACCAAGTTCCTCGACCATGACGGCATTCGCTGCCGTGCCAACCCCTGGGCCTACCCCGGGAATTGACAGGCGTCACAGGTGCCGGCCCGCACCGCGCGTTGACATGCGCAGAAAAGTCGTCCATATTTCTGCGCATGTCGCCCCGTCCCGCCTCCGTGCGCGCCGCCATCGAGCTGGCGCTCATCGGCGTGACCTCGCTCTGCGTGGCCGACATTCACTGTTGCTGACGCCCGCCCCAGGCGCGCGTCGCGAAAATCCATGCTCTCCGTGAGCCGGTCACGGCTGCTTCGGCCGCGGCTATTTCGACACACGGCTTCTTCGACGACCCGGCGCCGGGCAGACGTCTGTTCCTTTTCGTCTCACTCTTCGTCATTTCGTCTCGCGATTCGAGACTCTTCGAGAGGTCGTCATTCCGATGCGCCAACCGTCCGTCACAGCGCGCCGCGTGGCCGCGGCATCCGTCAGCCTGGTCCTGGCAGCGGGCGCCGCCGCCTGCGGGCCGAAGGACAACGATGCCAAGGGCGCCGGCGGCGACTCCACGCCCCACAAGGGCGGCACCCTCACGGTCCTGAACGCCGACCCGCAGCAGGACTTCGACCCGGCACGCCTGTACACCTCCGGCGGCGGCAACGTCCCGTCCCTGGTCTTCCGTACGCTCACCACCCGCAACCGCGAGGATGGCGCCGCCGGCACCGAGGTCGTACCCGACCTCGCCACCGACACGGGGCGCCCCAGCAAGAACGCGACGGTGTGGACGTACACCCTGAAGAAGGGCCTCAAGTACGAGGACGGCACCCCGATCACCTCGGCCGACATCAAGTACGGCATCGAGCGCTCCTTCGCTCCCGAGCTGTCGGGCGGCGCCCCCTATCTGCGGGACTGGCTGGTAGGGGCCGCCGGCTACCAGGGCCCGTACAAGGACAAGAAGGGCCTCGACGCGATCGAGACACCGGACGAGCGGACCATCGTCTTCCATCTGAACAGGCCAGAGGGCGAGTTCCCCTACCTGGCCACGCAGACGCAGTTCACGCCCGTCCCGAAGAGCAAGGACACGGGCACGAAGTACGAGGAGCACCCGGTCTCGTCGGGGCCGTACAAGGTCGTGAGGAACGAGAACGACGGTGAGCGGCTGACCCTGGAGCGCAACACGCACTGGGCCGCCACGACCGACGCCGAACGCAAGGCCTACCCGGACACGATCGACGTACGGTCCGGGCTCGACACGTCCGTGATCAACCAGCGGCTGTCCACGTCCCAGGGAGCGGACGCCGCCACGGTCACCACGGACACCAACCTCGGCCCGGCCGAACTGGCCAAGGTCACCGGCGACAAGGACCTTGCCTCCCGCGTCGGCACCGGGCACTTCGGCTACACCAACTACATCGCGTTCAACCCGGCCATCAAGCCGTTCGACGACGTCAAGGTGCGGCAGGCGATCTCGTACGTCATCGACCGGTCGTCCGTGGTCAACGCCGCCGGCGGTTCGGCGCTCGCCGAGCCCGCGACCACCTTCCTGCCCGACCAGAAGTCCTTCGGCCACACGCCGTACGACCTGTTCCCGGCGGGCCAGAGCGGCGACCCGCAGAAGGCCAAGGCGCTGCTGAAGGAGGCGGGCCACCCGAACGGCCTCACCATCACGCTGACGCACTCCAACGCCAAGGACTTCGAGACCAGCCCGGAGATCGCGACCGCGATCCAGGACGCGCTCAAGAAGGCCGGCATCACGGTCAAACTGCAGGGTCTGGAGGAGAACGACTACTCCGACAAGATCCACGACGTGAAGACCGAGCCGGGCTTCTTCCTCGCCCACTGGGGTGCCGACTGGCCCTCCGGCGGTCCGTTCCTCGCCCCGATCTTCGACGGCCGGCAGATCGTCAAGGACGGTGCGAACTTCAACACGGGCCTGCTGAACGACAAGTCGGTCAATGCCGAGATCGACGCGATCAACAAGTTGACGGATCTTGACCAGGCCGCCAAGAGGTGGGGCGCACTGGACAAGAAGATCGGCGAGAAGGCCCTGACCGTGCCGCTGTTCCACCCCGTCTACAAGCGTCTGTACGGCGAGGACGTCAAGAACATCGTGATCAGTGACTGGACCGGTGTGCTGGACATCTCCCAGGTCGCGGTGAAGTAGCGCCGTGAGCGAGGCAGTTCTCGCCGTCGAGGCTCCCGGAGTGTCCGCTCCGGGGACCTCGGGGGCCCGTCAGTTCTGGCGGCGGCTGCGCACGAAGCGCGCCGCCCTCGTCGCGGCGGCCGTCGTCGCACTGCTCGTCCTGATCGCGCTCGCCGCGCCCCTCCTCACGGCACTCGAGGGCCAGGACCCGACCACCTACCACCCCTCCCTGGTGGACTCCGCGCGCGGGGGCGTGCCCATCGGGCCGCTCGGCGGCATCAGCGGTGACCACTGGCTCGGCGTCGAACCGCAGACCGGACGCGACCTGTTCGCCCGGCTGATGCACGGCGCGCGCGTATCGCTGGGCGTGGCGCTCGCGGCCACGGTGGTGCAGGTGCTGCTCGGTGTCGTACTGGGCGTCATCGCGGGGCTCGGCAACCGCTGGGTGGATCTCGCCGTCACCCGGATCGCCGACGTCTTCGTGTCCATGCCCCTGATGGTCATCGCGCTGGCCCTGCTCGCCATCGTGCCCACGAGCTTCCCGCGTCCCGTCCTGGTCGCCCTCGTCGTGGGGCTGGTCTCCGGCTGGGGCACGCTGGCCAAGATGGTGCGCGCGCAGACGCTCACCCTCAAACAGCTCGACTACGTCTCCGCGGCACGGCTCAGCGGCTGGGGCACCGCCCGGATCGCCCGCCGCGAACTGCTGCCCGGCCTGGCGGCGCCCGTCATCACGTACTCCGCGCTGCTCATCCCGACGAACATCACCGTCGAGGCGGCGCTGTCCTTCCTCGGCGTGGGCGTGAAGCCGCCGACGCCGTCCTGGGGACAGATGCTCACCGCGGCCGACGTCTGGTACCAGGCGGCCCCGCAGTACCTGCTGCTGCCCGCGGGCGCGCTGTTCGTGACCGTCCTGGCCCTGACCGTCCTCGGCGACGGTGTGCGCACCGCCCTCGACCCGCGCGCGGCCTCCCGGCTGCGCATCGGGACGGGACGGAAGCAGGAGGCCAAGGCGGCCAGGGGAGGTGCGGCATGAGCGGCTTCGGCGGTTTCGTGCTGCGCCGCGCGCTCGGCGCCCTGGTCACCCTCTTCGCCCTCTCCGTGATCATCTACGTCGTCTTCTACGCCACGCCCGGCAATGTCGCCCAGATCACCTGCGGCCCGCGCTGCTCACCGGAACAGGTCCACCAGGTCGCCCAGCAGCTGAGGCTCGACGACCCGCTGTACGTGCGGTACTGGCATTTCCTGTCGGGCCTCGTGGCCGGCCAGGACTTCTCGACCGGTACGTCCGTGCAGCACTGCCCGGCGCCCTGCCTCGGCCTGTCGTACCAGAGCGACCAGCCGGTCACGGACCTGATCCTCGCGAAGCTGCCGGTCACCGGCTCACTCGCGCTCGGCGCCATGGTGCTGTGGCTGGTCATCGGCATCGGCACCGGGGTGCTGTCGGTGTGGCGACGCGGCCGGCTCACGGAACGGCTGCTGACCGGCCTCACGCTCGCCGGCACGGCCACGCCCGTCTTCGTCATCGGTCTGGTCCTGATGATCGTCGTCTGCGGACAGCTGCAACTGCTGCCGTTCCCGCAGTACGTCGCCTTCACCGACGACCCCGAGCAGTGGGCCTGGAACCTGCTGCTGCCCTGGCTGTCGCTCGCGCTGATCGAGTCGGCCACCTACGCCCGGCTGACCCGGGCCGCGATGCTGGAGACCCTCGCCGAGGACCATGTACGGACCTTCCGGGCGTACGGCATCGGGGAGCGGGCCATCATCGGGCGGCACGCGCTGCGGGGCGCGGTGGCACCGCTCATCGCCGTGAACGCCAACAACCTCGGGGTGCTCTTCGGCGGCGCCGTCCTCACCGAGACGCTCTTCGGGCTGCCCGGCATCGGACAGGCGCTGGTGGGGGCGGTGAAGGTCGTCGACCTGCCGGTGGTCGTCGGCATGGTGCTGGTGACCGGATTCTTCGTGGTCCTCGCCAACGCCGTCGCCGACGTGCTGTACGCGGTGGCCGACCGACGGGTGGTGCTGACATGAGCCTGGTCGACGTGAGCGACCTGAGCGTGGACTTCGGCGAGCTGCGTGCCGTCGACGGACTCTCCTTCCGCCTGGAACAGGGCGCCGCCCTGGCCCTGGTCGGCGAGTCCGGCTCCGGCAAGTCGACCGTGGCGTCCGCCCTGCTCGGCCTGCACCGTGGCACGGGAGCGCGGGTCGGGGGCTCGGTCGAGGTGGCCGGCACCGACGTGCGGCGGGCCTCCGACGAGGAGCTGCGGCAGCTGCGCGGCGGCCGGGCCGCGATGGTGTTCCAGGATCCGCTGTCCTCCCTCGACCCGTACTACGCGATCGGTGACCAGATCGCCGAGGTGTACCGCGCGCACGCGGGTGTGTCCCGACGGGCGGCACGCGCGCGTGCCGTCGAGGTCCTCGACCGGGTGGGCATTCCGGACGCGGCCCGGCGGTCCCGTTCCCGGCCGCACGAGTTCAGCGGCGGTATGCGCCAGCGCGCCCTGATCGCCATGGCGCTCGCGTGCGAACCCAGCCTGCTGATCGCCGACGAGCCGACGACCGCCCTCGATGTCACCGTCCAGGCCCAGGTCCTCGACCTGCTGCACACCTTGCGCGAGGAGACCGGCATGGGCCTGCTGCTCGTCACCCACGACGTGGGTGTCGCCGCCGAGAGCGTCGACGAGGTGCTGGTGATGCGGCACGGGCGGGCGGTCGAGCACGGCCCGGTCTCGGGTGTGCTGGGCGCGCCGGTCCAGCCGTACACCCGGGAACTGCTGGCCGCGGTGCCACGGCTGGACGCACCCCGGAAGGCCGCGTCGGCGCCCGAGGAGGCCGTGCTGGAAGCGACCGCCCTGAGGCGCGTGTTCGGGCGCGGGAAGCGGGCGTTCACAGCCGTGGACGATGTGTCACTGACCCTGCGGCGCGGTGAGACGCTCGGCATCGTCGGCGAAAGCGGCAGCGGGAAGACGACCCTGGGGCGCATGCTCGTCGGGCTGCTGGAGCCGACGGCCGGATCGCTGAGGTTCGAGGGCCGTGCGCACACCGGGGTGAACCCTGCCGTGCAGATGGTCTTCCAGGACCCCGTCTCCTCCCTCAACCCCCGCCGCACCGTGGGCGAGTCCATCGCCGATCCGCTCCGGGCGCGGGGCGAGTCCGAGGAGGGGCGCATCCGGGAGCGCGTGGCGGAACTGCTGGAGCGCGTGGGGCTCGAAGCGGCGCACCACGACCGCTACCCGCATGAGTTCAGCGGCGGCCAGCGCCAGCGCATCGGTATCGCGCGGGCGCTCGCGGCCGACCCGCGCGTCATCGTCTGCGACGAGCCGGTCTCGGCCCTCGACGTCACCACCCAGGCACATGTGGTCGACCTGCTGGGGGAGTTGCAACGCGAACTCGGGCTCGCGCTGGTCTTCGTCGCGCACGACCTGGCCGTAGTACGCCAGGTCAGCGACCGGGTCGCGGTGATGCGGGAGGGCGCGATCGTCGAGGAAGGGCCCGTCGCCGAGGTGTACGGGTCCCCACAAGAGCCGTACACCAGGCAGCTGCTCGCCGCCGTGCCGGCGCTCGACCCGGAGGCGGCCGCGCGACGCCGGGCGGAGCGGCGGGAGTTGGCCGCAGCATGACGATCCGTGTCCGCTTGATCTCCTAGCGCGACGGAACGCGACCCGCACAGGAAAGTTACGACCGTTCACCCCTTTTGGTGGTGCGACGGACAACCGTCCGTCGCACCACCGCCTTGACCGCATACGTTCGTCCCGCTGCGAGCCGCCGGGCAACGGCGGCTCCCCATACGGGAGATCGGGGGTGCACACGTGCGCATCGGACTGCTTACGGAGGGTGGCTATCCGTATGTGAGCGGTGACGCCAGGCTCTGGTGCGACCGGCTGGTGCGCGGGCTCGCACAGCACGAGTTCGACGTCTACGCGCTCAGTCGCAGTGAACACCAGGAGGACGAGGGCTGGACCCCGCTGTCGCCGAACGTCCGCAGGGTGCGCACCGCACCGCTGTGGATGGCCGGGGACGACGGAGCGATCCTGGGCCGCCGCGCACGTCGGCGGTTCACCGAGCACTTCAGTGAACTGGCCGCCGTGCTGTGCGGGGCGTCCGGGAGTGTGCCGGTCGCCGGGGGCGCGTCGACCACTGGGGAGAACTCGCAGGCCGGGGGTGCGCCGACCCCCGAGGCGGACCGTTTCGGCAACGCTCTGTACGGACTCGCCGAACTCGCCCGCGAGGAGGGCGGCCTGGCCGGAGCTCTCCGCTCCGAGGCCGCCGTACGCACGCTGGAACGCGCCTGTCGTGCGCCCGGCGCCCACCGCGCCGCGCGTGAGGCCCGGGTCCCGGATCTACTCGCCGTGGCCGCACACCTCGAACGTGCGCTGCGCCCCCTCTCCCTCGACTGGTACGAGGACGACGGACTCGGTGCGGTCGACCTCTGCCACGCCGCGTCCGGCGGCCCGGCCGCCCTGCCGGGCCTGCTGGCCCGCCACTTCACCGGCGTCCCCTTGCTGGTGACCGAGTACGGCGTGCGCCTGCGGACGCACTACCTCACCGCCCCCGACGCCCCACCCGCCGTACGGTCCCTGCTGGCGGCCTTCCACGGCAGACTCGCCGCCGAGGCCTACGGCCAGGCCGAGGTCGTCACCGCCGGCAACACGCACGCCCGCCGCTGGCAGGAGCGCTGCGGTGCCGACCGCGAGAAGCTCCGCACGGTCTACCCCGGCATGGACGCCCGGCCCTTCGCGGAGGTGGGCGAGTCCGTGGAGTGCGCCGACCCGGACGCGCTCGTCTGGATCGGCCGCGTGGAGCCCGCCAAGGACCTGGTCTCGCTGCTGCACGCCTTCGCCGAGGTCCGCAAACAGGAGCCCAAGACGCGCCTGCGCATCGTCGGAGCCCCCGCCGGCACCGAGGGCGCGGCCTATCTCGCCCACTGCAGGGCGCTGGCCGCCCAGCTCTTCCCCGACGAGGCCGAGGGTCCGCACGCCGCCGGCCACAACCCGGTGTCGTTCGAGGAGGTCGGCGGGCCGGAACTCCCGGTCCCCGCCGACGCCTACGCCTCGGGTGCCGTGACCGTCCTGTCCAGCGTCGTCGAGGGCTTCCCGATCAGCCTTGTCGAGGCCATGCTCTGCGGGCGCGCGACGGTGTCGACGGACGTCGGCGCGGTCGTGGAGGTCATCGGCGGCACGGGACTGGTCGTACCGCCGCGCAATCCGCGAGCGCTCGCCGAGGCGTGCGTCGCGCTGCTGCGCGACCCGGAGCGCCGTGAGCGACTGGGCGCCGCCGCCCGGGCCCGTGCCCTCGAACTGTTCACGGTCGAGCAGAACATCGAGGCATTTCACGGCATTTACCTGGAGATCGTCTCCCGCGCCCCCGTCCGCCATGGCGTCCTCGACGCGTCGGGGGAGCCGCTGCCCTTCGCCGTGCCCGCCGAGGCCCGTGTCCCGGTCCGCTGGGCAGCCCCGGCACCCGGCCTCGCCGCCCGCGGCGGCCCCGGCTGGGCCGGAGGCGGTCCCGTACGAGCCACCACTCCCGTCACCGCCCCGGAGAGAGCGCGATGAACGACTTGGGCGAACTGGACCGTCCTGGAACACCGGCCGGCCCGGGAGCAGCGGATGCCTCCTCGGAGAAGGCACTCGGCTCCGCGCCCACGGCACCCACGGCCTCACCGGCCCCGGAACCGGCCGCCGACCGCGAGCCCTCCGCGAAACAGGAGCCGGCCGGCGACCGCAAGCCGCCCTCCCCGCGCCGCGGTGCCGCCGACCCCGTGAAGGCGCTGATGCACCGTCACCGGGAACTCTGCGAACGCGCGGTGGACCCCCTCGAGATCGCGGCGGGCCTGGAAGCGCACGGCATCACCGAGCGGACCGCGGCCCGCTTTCGCCACAGGGACGTCTTCTCCCTCGCCGAGGAGATGTACGCACGAGTCACCCGAGACGGGGACGCACCCGCGTCCCCGGCACCCGTGGCGCCCCGGGCCCGTGCGGACTGGGTCCTACTGACGCTGTTGCCGGGCGCGCTGTGCGCCGCCGCCGTGACCGCCGCGCACCTCACCCACGGCCGGTCGCGCCTGTTCGCCGTGGCAGCAGGCATCCTCGCCGTGGGCCTGGCCCTCCGCGCGGCCCTGCGCCGAGGCCCCCTGAGCCGGACCGACCACACCGCCCCCGGCGGAAGCACCCTCTGGATCTCCTGGCTCGTCGCCTACTCCCTCCTGGGCAACGGCCTGCTCCACAGCGCCGTCACCGGCGGCCCGGACGGTCTGCCCACCGGCACGGCCGACGGCCCCTGGCCCCTCACCGCCGCCCCTGTACTGGCCCTCGCCCTGGCTTGCGCGCCCGCGGCCTGGATCGCCCACCTCTTCACCGCGCGCGGTCGCCGCAGGCTCGCGGCGAGCCGCGGCCTCGAGGACTTCGCCGCCGCCGTACGACCGCTCCTGCTCGGCACAGTCGTCCTCTTCCTGGGCGCCCTGGCGGCCCTGCTCGCCCTCTGCGCGGCATTCCTCGACGAACCCGCGGGCTACGCGGAGGCCCTCGCCCTGGGCGCCCTCCTCTTCATCGCCCGTCTCCTCACCACCCACGGGTTCGTCCACGCCCCGGCCGTGGTCCTCACCGCGACGGCCACGGTCCAGGCAGCCGCCCTCGCCACGGTCTTCATCGCCCGCCTCCCCGGTCTCGACTTCCTGGGCACCCCCGTGGAGACCCTCGTCACCCTCTGGGGCGCGGGCAGCGTCCCCACCCTGGCCTGCGGGGCGGCGGCCCTGGTCCTCCTCGTCCACGCGACGCGCAAGCTGACCAGGGCCTCGGCCCACGCACCGCCGGCCCCCTCACGGTGACCGCCCCGGGAGCCAGGACCGCCAGAACCCGCATCAGGCCACGGGCGATCCCGGCCCCGAAGCCTTCGGCGAGCGACTCCCGAAAGAACCGCCACCCCCAAGAGCCTTCAGTCCGCAAGAGCCATAACCCCCGAAGAGCCGTCACCCCGTAGCCACAGACACCGGCCCACCGCCGGAGGCACCCGCCCCATCCCGTTCACCCCGCACCAAGGAGAACCCCGATGACCACCCACCCAGGAGTCCCAGCCGCCCCGGGAGCCGCGCGATGAGAGTCCTGCTGATCGGAGCCAACGGCTACATCGGGCGCTTCGTCGCCGACCGCCTGCTCGCCGACCCTGCCGTGCAGCTCACCGCTCTCGGCCGCGGCGACGACGCCGACGTCCGCTTCGACCTCGCCTCCGGCAGCCCCGGCGCCCTCACCCGCTTCCTCGACGCGGTCCACCCGGGCGTCGTCGTCAACTGCGCCGGCGCCACCAGGGGCGGTGCCCGCGAACTCACCCGCCACAACACCGTCGCCGTGGCCACCGTCTGCGAGGCCCTGCGCCGCAGCGGCTGCGGCGCCCGTCTGGTGCAGATCGGGTGCAGCGCGGAGTACGGCCCCAGCCAGCCCGGCTCCTCCACGGCCGAGGACGCCGTCCCCCGCCCCGGCGGCCCGTACGGCGTCAGCAAACTCGCCGCCACCGAACTGGTCCTCGGCTCCGGGCTGGACGCCGTCGTCCTGCGCGTCTTCTCGCCGGCCGGACCCGGCACCCCCGCAGGCTCCCCGCTCGGGCGTCTCGCCGAGGCCATGCGCCGCGCCATGCAGTCCGGCGACGGCGAGCTGAAACTCGGCGGCCTGGGTGCGCAGCGCGACTTCGTCGACGTCCGCGACGTGGCCCGCGCCGTCCACGCCGCCTCGCTCTCCGCCGCGCAGGGCGTCATCAACATCGGCTCCGGCCGCGCCGTGCGCCTGCGCGACGCCGCCGCGGTCCTCGCCCGCGTGGCCGGATACGGCGGCGCCCTCCACGAACTCGACGGCCCGCCCGGCGCCCTGCGCCCGGCCATCGGCCACCCCCGCCCCGAACCGGACCACGCCCCCCAGGTCGCGTACCCGTACCCCGATGGCTGCGGCAGCTGGCAGCAGGCCGACGTGCGCACCGCACGCGACCGGCTCGGCTGGCGGCCGCGGATCGGTCTCGAGGAGTCCCTCGCCGACATCTGGATGGAGGCGGCATGCCGCATCTGACCAGCACACGACCACGCACCTCCGGCACCGAACTCCGCCCCGGCGTCGGCGTCCCCGGCTACGCGCATCCACTCCTCGCCCCCACCGAGTGGGGCGAACTCACCCGTCCCGGCACCCCGCTGCACTGGGTCGTCCTCAACGTGGCCGACGGCCCCGGCGCCCGCCCCGACCCGCACTGCCTGGAGGCGGCCGGCCGCCTGCGCAACGCGGGCATCCGGGTCCTCGGCCACCTCGACACCCGGTACGGCACCCGGAACTTCGGAGAGCTGATCTCGGACGCCCACCGGTTCGTCGACTGGTACCAGGTCGACGGCTTCCTCCTGGAGCGCTGCCCGGCGGACCACGTCGGGCTGCCCGAGGTGCGCCGCACGGTCGCCACACTCCGCGTGATCCGTGACGAGGCCCACATCGTCCTCGGCCACGGCATCCACCCGCACCCGGGGTACGTCGAACTCGCCGACCAGCTGGTCACCTTCTCCGGCCCGTGGAGCGACTACCGCTGGTCGCAGGTGGCCGAGTGGACCACCGACCACTCGCCCGAGCGCTTCTGCCACTTCGTCCACGGAGTGCCCCGCCCCTACCTGGGGGAGGCACTGCGCATCGCCCGATGGCAGGGCGCCGCGACGATCTACTTCACCGACCGCACGGACTGCGGCGGCCGCACCGATCCCTGGGAGGCCATGCCCGGCTACTGGGACGAAATCGTCTCGCGTGTCGGAACGGGTGTCTCGGAATGAAAAAGCACATGGCACTGTTACGGGGAGAACAACCGTAGTGATTGACCGACCAACGGAGTCCCCGTGTCGCTGCCACCCCTGGTCGAGCCGGCTTCCGAGCTCACCGTAGACGAGGTCCGCAGGTACTCCCGCCACCTGATCATCCCCGACGTCGGGATGGACGGGCAGAAGCGGCTGAAGAACGCCAAGGTGCTGTGTGTGGGCGCCGGCGGCCTGGGCTCGCCGGCGCTGATGTACCTGGCCGCCGCGGGCGTCGGCACCCTCGGCATCGTGGAGTTCGACGAGGTCGACGAGTCGAATCTGCAGCGCCAGATCATCCACAGCCAGGCCGACATCGGCCGCCCCAAGGCCGAGTCCGCCCGTGACTCCGTCCTCGGCATCAACCCGTACGTGAACGTGATCCTTCACGAGGAGCGGCTCGAGGCCGACAACGTGATGGACATCTTCAGCCAGTACGACCTGATCGTCGACGGCACGGACAACTTCGCGACCCGCTACCTGGTCAACGACGCCTGCGTGCTGCTCAACAAGCCGTACGTCTGGGGCTCGATCTACCGCTTCGACGGCCAGGCCTCCGTCTTCTGGTCCGAGCACGGTCCCTGCTACCGCTGCCTCTACCCGGAGCCCCCGCCCCCCGGCATGGTCCCCTCCTGCGCCGAGGGCGGCGTCCTGGGCGTGCTGTGCGCGTCCATCGGCTCCATCCAGGTCAACGAGGCCATCAAGCTGCTCGCCGGCATCGGCGACCCGCTGGTCGGCCGGCTGATGATCTACGACGCCCTGGAGATGCAGTACCGCCAGGTCAAGGTCCGCAAGGACCCGGACTGCGCGGTCTGCGGCGAGAACCCGACCGTCACCGAGCTCATCGACTACGAGGCCTTCTGCGGCGTCGTCTCCGAGGAGGCCCAGGCGGCGGCCGCCGACTCCACGATCACTCCCAAGCAGCTCAAGGAGTGGATCGACGACGGCGAGGGCATCGACATCATCGACGTCCGTGAGCCGAACGAGTACGAGATCGTCTCCATCCCGGGCGCCCGCCTGATCCCGAAGAACGAGTTCCTCATGGGCACCGCCCTGGAGAGCCTCCCGCAGGACAAGAAGATCGTCCTGCACTGCAAGACGGGTGTCCGCAGTGCGGAAGTCCTCGCGGTCCTGAAGTCCGCGGGCTTCTCGGACGCGGTGCACGTCGGCGGCGGCGTGATCGGCTGGGTCAACCAGATCGAGCCGGACAAGCCGGTGTACTGAGCCGTATCCGGCCTCCCTTCCCGAGCGGCGGGGGCTTCGGGCACCACGAGTGCGCGAAGCCCCCGCCGTCGTCATGAGCAGACCTTGCCGTCCTTCGGGACCGACCCGTCCAGCAGATACGCGTTCACCGTGGAGTCCACGCAGTCGCTCCCGCTGCCGTACGCGCCATGCCCCTCGCCCCGCCAGGTGAGCATCACTCCGACGCCCTTGCCGAGCTCGTCGGCCATCCTCCGGGCGCCCTCGTACGGGGTGGCCGGGTCGCCGGTGTTGCCGACCACCAGGACCGGCGCCGCGCCGGGGGCGCTCACTTCCGGGGTGTCGTGCTGTCCGGGCACCGGCCAGTCGTGGCACCAGCCGGCCGTGTCCCAGCCCAGGAAGGCGCCGAAGACCGGGGAGATCTTCTCGAACTCAGGCAGCAGCTCCTTCGTCCGGGCCGCGGTCGGCCGCTGCCTGTCGTCCAGGCACGATATGACCCGCTGTGAGTGGGTCGTCGTGCCGTAGTGTCCCGACGGGGCGCGATCGTTGTAGCCGTCGGCGAGGGTCAGCAGCTCCGAGCCGTCACCCCGCTCGGCCGCGTCGAGGGCGCTGGTCAGGGTCGGCCAGCTCTCCTTGCTGTACAGCGGCAGGGTGAGGCCGGTGACCGCCAGCGTCTGCGTCAGCTTCCGCCCGGGCGTGGCCGTAGACAGGGGCCGGGCGTCGATCCGTCGCAGCAGGTCCGCGATCTTCCGCGTGCCCTCCTGAGGATCCTGGCCCGTGGACTCGAGATAGCCGTTCAGCGCGCGTTGGAAGCCCCTGGCCTGGTTACGCGCATGGCCCACGGTGTCGGCGCCGGGGTCGACGACCGCGTCCAGCGTCATCCGCCCCACTTTCTTCGGGAACAAGTGGGCATAGGTTCCGCCCAGTTCGGTGCCGTAGGAGATGCCGAAGTAGTGCATCCTGTCGTCGCCGAGGGCTTCCCGGATGCGGTCCATGTCACGGGCCGAGTCGGCGGTCGAGACATGCGCCATGAGCCTCCCGGCGTCCTTCCGGCAGCCCTTGCCGAAGTCGGCGGCGTCCTGGAAGTACGCCTTCTCCTCGGCCGGTGTGTCGGGGGTGACGTCCACCGACTCGGCGGCCTGGATCTCCTTGTCGCCGCGGCAGCGCACCCCCTCGCTGGCGCCCACTCCGCGCGGGTCCCAGCTGACCAGGTCGTACCGCTCACGGAGCCGGGAGACCGTCGGGGCGTACGACGGCATCATGGACACGCCCGAGGCGCCGGGGCCGCCGAAGTTGAACAGGAGCGAGCCGGCGCGGTCGTCGCCACGGGCCTTGGCGCGGATCAGCGCCAGTCCTGTCGTCTCGCCGTCCGGCTTCGACCAGTCCAGCGGCACCTTCAACGTCGCGCACTGCCAGTCGCTGCCCGGCGCGGGAGCGTCGGCGGTGGCCTTGCAGCGGCCCCAGGAGAGCCCGCCGCCCTTGTCGTCGTCGGACGAGCCGCCGCTGCAGCCCGCCGTCAGCAGTGCCGAGGCGACCGCCAGCGCGGTCCACCGTACGAAGCGCGACATGCGCCCAGTCCCCCCTCGCAGGCCGTCCGCACCGTGCTGCGGATGGCGGTCAGGCCATGGTAGGCAGATCCCGTGCCGGCCGTGCCGGGCTGTGGATAACCTTCTGACCAGCGGTTTCAATGGGGACGTGGCTGTTCTCAGGTGCAGACGGTTCCTGCCTGCGGCACCTTTCCGTCCAGCAGATAGCCGTTCACCGCGCCCTGCACACACTTGTTCTTGCTGTTGTAGGCGCCGTGCCCCTGTCCCCGGTACGTCAGCTCGACTCCGACACCCTTGCCCAGCGCGTCCGCCATCTTCCGGGCGCCCTCGTAGGGGGTGGCCGGGTCGCCGGTGTTGCCGACGACCAGGATCGGCGCCGAGCCCGGCGCGCTCACGTCCGGGTGGTCTGCGGCACCCGCCACGGCCCAGTCGGTGCAGCCGATCATGCCCCACGCCATGGAGTCGCCGAACAAGGCGGACGCGGCACGGAACTCGGGCAGCTTCCGCTCCACATAGGCGGTGTCGTAGCGCGGCTTGGAGTCGGAGCAGCTGATGGCGGTGTGGGCAGCGGCAGAGTTGTCGTACTCGCCGTTCTCACTGCGCCCGTTACTCGAGTCGGACAGCAGCATCAGGATGCTGCCGTCGCCGTCGTACGCCTGGTCGAGGCCGTCCGTGAGGTACTCCCAGAAGTCCTGCGAGTACAGCGCCTGCACGATGCCGTTGGTCGCCGCGGTCTGGGTCAGCTCCCGAGGGAAGACGCCCGGGATCGGCTTGCGGTCGAGGTCCTTCAGCAGCGTGGCGATGCGGTCCTTCACATCCTGCGCGCTGTCGCCGATGGGGCACTCCTCGGACTTCGACACGCAGTCCTCGGCGAAGTTGTCGAGTGCGAGCTGGAAGCCCTTGGCCTGCGCGAGCGAGCCCTGCTCGGAGTTCTGCGTGGGATCGACGACGGCGTCGAACACGGCACGACCGACCCGCTTGGGGAACAGGTGCGCGTAGACGCCGCCGAGTTCGGTGCCGTAGGAGATGCCGAAGTAGTGCAGCTTGTCGTCGCCGAGGACCTGGCGCATCAGGTCCAGGTCGCGGGCCGCGTCGGTGGTGCGCACGTGCGGCAGGACCTTCTCGGAGTTCTGCTCGCAGGCGTCGTTGAACTCCGTGGTGCTGTCCAGGAGCGCGGTGCGTTCGGCGGAGTCGTCGGGCGTGGCGTCCTGCTGGAAGTACGCGTCGAGCTCCTGGTCGTTCTCACAGATCACGGGATCGCTGCGGCCGACTCCGCGCGGGTCGAAACTGACCAGGTCGTAGCGGGTGCGCAGGGTCTCGTAGTCCTCCGCGAAGCCGGGCAGCGCGGTGACGCCCGAGCCGCCGGGTCCGCCGAAGTTGAAGATGAGCGAGCCGATGCGGTCGCTCGCGTCGCCGGTGGTCCTGACCCGGATCAGCTCGAGGCCGATCGTGTCGCCCTTGGGGTCGTCCCAGTCGAGAGGGGCCTTCATGGTGGCGCACTGCCACTCGCCGCCGTCCGGCAGGGGAGAGGGCGAGGAGCCTCCGCCCTGGGCCTCGTCCGGCGCCGGGCAGGCCTTCCAGCTCAGTTCCTGCCGCGTGACGTCCTCGTCCTTGGCGTCGTCGTCGCCGCAGCCCGCCAGCACGGTGGTCAGCAGCACGGCGGTGGCGGTCAGGGCGGCGGCGCGCAGCCGGAGGAGGGTTGGCATGGTTCCATCCTGCGGCGGCACGGGGGCGCACGCGCGGGACGCGTGTCGTACGAGGTAAGAGGGGCCGGTGTTGCCAAAAAGCTGTTCGCCGGGCCGGCTCTCCCAGGGCTGCCGGGCGGGTTTTTCTCAGGGCTGCCGGGCCCGTGTCGCCGAAGGGCCTGCCCGCTGGGTCGCCGGCGTCAGAGGGCTTGCTTGCGGGTGAGGTGGTTGAAGGCCAGCCAGCCCGGCAGCACGGGCAGCCACAGCGTCAGCAGGCGGAACAGCAGGACGGCCGGTGCCGCGACCTCCTTCGGGAGGCCGACGGCGATCAGACCGACCGTCAGGGTCGCCTCGACCGCGCCCACACCGCCCGGTGTCGGAGCCGCGGACCCCAGGGCGTTGCCCGCGAGGAAGACGACGGCGACGCTGGCGAGGCTGATCGAGGTGGACTCGTCGCCGAACGCGCGGATCGACGCGTCCAGGCACATCACGAAGCAGGCCGTCAGCAGCAGCATGCCGCCGATGCCGGTGACCAGCTTCTGCGGCCGCTGCAACACGTCCAGCATGCGCGGCACGACACCCGCGAACAGCGACCGCACGCGCGTGACGACGAACTTCCGCAGGAACGGCACCGAGGTCACCACGAGCACGAGCACCGCCACCGTCAGCAGACCGGCGATGACCGTCCGGGAGGGCGACAGCGACGGCGTCTTCTCCGTTCCGGTCAGATAGCCGAAGGCCAGCAGCATCAGGATGTGGCAGCCGAGCCCGAACAACTGCGACGCGCCCACGCTCGCCACCGCGAGCCCCGGCCGCACTCCCGCGCGCTGCAGGAAGCGCGTGTTCAGGGCGACACCGCCCACCGCCGCCGGGGCGACGATCTTCACGAACGATCCGGCCACCTGTGCCGCCACGGTCCGCACGAACGGCACCCGCTCCGGCACGAACCCCAGCAGGGCCATCGCCGCCGCGAGGTAACTGCACATCGAGAACAGCACCGCAGCGGCGACCCAGCCCCACTCGGCGTTCGCGATGAGCGGCCCGAACTCGATGTGCGTGAGCTGCGTCAGCAGGAAGTACGCGCCGATCGCGCCGGCCATGAAACTGATCAGCGTGCGCGGCCGTACCCGCTCCAGCCGGGCCGGCTCGACCGGTGCCTGCGGCCTGATCAGCAGCACCTCGTGGCGGATCTGCGTGAGCAGGTCCTCCTCGCGCGCCTCCTCCACGGCCTCGTCGATGGCCCGCTTCTCGGCCCGCTGCTCCGCCCGTACGGCCTTCTTGTCGGTCTTCTCCGGGGCCGGCACGGCCTCGTCCGACGAGGACTCCTCCAGGCGCGCCTGCTTGGCCAGCCGGGACGCCTCCAGAACCGCCTCGCGCTCGCGCTGTGCCCGCTCCCTGGCCAGTTTGCGCAGCGTCGCGCGCGTGGAGCGGCTGAGGGCGATGGGCTGGAGCATCGGCAGACAGTCCGCCACCGCGTCCGGGCCGAGCACGCCCACCGCCGAGGCCACCGCCCGCTCGGCGCCCACCCGGAGGCCGAGGGTCACCAGCAACTGGGAGATGTCCATGCGCAGCAAAAGGTCGCCGGCCGCGATCTCGCCGACGCGCAGGTCGGTGAGGATCACCGTGCCGGAACGATCCACCAGGATCGCGTCGCCCACCAGCCTGCGGTGCGCGATACGCCGGGACTGCAGGGCCTTCACCTGGTGCCAGGTGTCGCGCAGCAGATTGTCGGTGATCTCCTCGTCCGGCAGCGAGTCGAGGGTGTGTGCGCCGCTGTGCTCGTAGACGAGCATGACGGCGTCGGGGCCGAGCTCGGAGGTGGCGATCAGCTTGGGTGCGTTGGCACCGGCCGCGATGGCCGCGTAGGCCAGCAGCGCCTCCTGCTCCAGGGCCTGGCGCAGCGACTGGAGGCTGCTGCGGGTGGCGAAGCCGCGCAGGGTCAGATTGCGCCACGCACGGTAGAAGAAGCCCTGGGCCTGCTGCTCCCGGTCGACCACCGTGACGTCCAGCGGTGGGCCGTCCTCGAGCGTGACGAAGTAGCGCCGGCCTCGGTCGCCGGTGTCCGGGTTGTCCGAGGTGTCCTCGCGTGACGCGGTGACCGGGCGGAAGCCGACCGTCCGCAGACCGGCCATCAGGGTCTGTCCGGTGGGCCGGACATTGGGCGAGCCGACCGCGTACAGCGTGCCGTAGGCCACGGTCCAGCCGATCAGCACGGTCAGGATGATCGAGAACGGGGTCGTGTACCCGGTGACGAGCATCGAGAAGGCGTCGAGCAGCAGCACGACCCACAGCACCGTGCGCCACCTGGGTCTGCGTGACATGCCGACGGCTGTCATATAGGCGATGACCGGCGCCAGATAGCCGTGCACGGGATCGGTCAGCGCGTGGATGTCCCCGGGGGAGGGCTGGGTGAGCGCCTCCTGGATCGAGTCGGGGGCGGCCCGGGCGACCCACAGGTCGGTGGCGAGTGTCACACCGTGCGCGAGGACCGCGGCGAGCACGCCGTCGGCGATTCTGAGGCCGTCCCGTTTGATCAGCCGCTCGATGGCGAAGGCGACCGGCACCAGCAGGATCGCGATGCTGGAGGCCAGTCCCGCGATCTTGATGAGCAGGTCGGGTGCCTGCCCGGTGCCCTTGTTGATGTCCTGTTCGAGGCCCGAGGTGGTGCCGTGCGCGAACGCGGCGATCCCGATCAGCACCGCGACGGCGAGCACGCCCACCAGGAGACGCATCAGATCGGACGGGCGGTGCACGCGCGCGGGGAGCAGCGGTTCGTCGCCCTCCACCTCGTCGATGTGCGCGATGTCGGGCTCCTCGCCGGCCGTCTTCGGGCGGTCGTCCGGAGCGCCCGGGCGCGACGAAGCGTCAGGGGTGCCCCCCGGGTCCTCGGAATGCGCACCCTGCTGCTTCATCGTCTCTTCTTGGTCTCGTATCACCGGTCACCGCCCGCACGATGGTGGCATGCCGCACCGATACGCGGGGGCATCAGGGTGCACATGCGGGGGCGGACAGTCTGCCCGACGCGGTCCCGCCGGGCGAGGGAAACGCTCGTGGGCACGCGCGTCCCGTTGTCGGTGGGGTGGGGCAGGATGGGGCGGATGAGTGAGGAGAGCCTTCCGCGGTACGTCGGCGCGCAGGACACCCGCACGGGGTACGACGGCGCCCCTGAGGAACCCGGGGAAGCCCTGCCCGCGTACGCCGAGCGGGTCCTCGACGTCGCCGAACTGATCCCGCCGGGCCGTGTCATGACATACGGGGACGTCGCCGAGTGGCTGGAGGAGGGGGGTCCGCGGCAGGTCGGCCGGGTGATGGCTCTCTACGGGGGAGCCGTGCCGTGGTGGCGGGTCGTCCGCGCGGACGGCGTCCTGCTCCCGGGGCACCAGCAGCGGGCGCTCGGCCACTACCGCGCGGAGGGCACGCCCCTGAAGGAGGCGAGCCGGGCCGCCGAGGGCCACCTGCCGCGGATCGACATGCGACGGGCGCGGTGGGACGGCGGCGAACGCGCGGAGGGTCACACCTGACAGCTTCCGCCATCGGACGGCCTCCTGTGTGGCCCGTGATCCGGACGGGGGAATCGGGGCACGTCGGTGCCATGACGTACGTTCGTGAGGCGAGGGGCATGAGTGGCACGAGTGCCGCGAGTGACCGGCGGGAAGAAGGGGAAGCCCTGCTTCCGCCTCACCCGTCGGCGTAGCGTCGGCTGCGCGCGCCCCCGTCACCCCGCGGTCACCGCCCGCCACGCGCGGTGGCCCGCCAACCAGTACTTCCACCAGGACCGGCGAACCACGTGAGCTCCTCTTCCTCCACCAGCGGCCTGTCGCACCCCCGGGTGCGGCGGGGGAGCCGTGGCGCTTACCGATTGGTACGTACCCCTCCTGCCCGGGTGGATCCCCCTCTTCTGGACGCCTCGCAGCGCTCCGTGGTTGACCACGCGGCCGGACCGCTGCTCGTCCTCGCAGGTCCGGGCACCGGCAAGACCACCACGCTCGTCGAGTCCGTGGCCGAGCGCATCGCCCGGGGCGGGGACCCCGAGCGCGTCCTGGTCCTCACGTTCAGCCGCAGGGCGGCCGTCGAACTGCGCGACCGCATGGCCACCCGGGCCGGGGCGGCCCGCGCTCCCCGGGCGACCACCTTCCACTCGTTCTGCTACGCCCTGGTCCGCGCCCACCAGGACAGCGACCTGTTCGTGGAGCCGATGCGGCTGCTGTCCGGCCCAGAGCAGGACGTCTCCGTACGGGAGCTGCTCGCGGGCCAGATGGATCTGGAGCGGCTCGGCCTCGCGCACGTGCGCTGGCCGGACGAACTGCGCGCCTGTCTGACCACGCGCGGTTTCGCCGACGAGGTCCGCGCGGTCCTCGCCCGCAGCCGTGAACTGGGCCTCGGCCCCGACGCCCTGGACGCCTTCGCCCGCCGCACGGGACGCCCCGACTGGCGCGCGGCGGCCGCCTTCCTGGCCGAGTACCTCGACGTGCTCGACCTCCAAGGCGTGATCGACTACGCGGAACTCGTCCACCGCGCGGTGCTCCTCGCCCGCCGGTCCGAGGTCGCCGCGTGGCTCGCCGCCCGGTACGACGCCGTCTACGTCGACGAGTACCAGGACACGGATCCCGCTCAGGTACGACTTCTGCACGCCCTGGCGGGCGGTGGCCGGACCCTCGTCGCGTTCGGTGACCCCGACCAGTCGATCTACACGTTCCGCGGGGCGGACGTGAACGGCATCCTCGACTTCCCGCACGCCTTCCCGCGCGCGGACGGCCGCCCGGCCCCCGTCGCGGTGCTGCGCACGTCGCGCCGGTCCGGCGCCGGCCTGCTGGCAGCCACCCGGCTGCTGACCCAGCGCATGCCGCTGACCCGCCTGCCCGCCGAGAAGGTGCGCGCCCACCGCGAACTCGCGCCCGTGAGCGACGGCGGCCGGGCCGAGGCGTACACGTACCCGACCTCGGGGACGGAACTGGACAACATCGCCGACATCCTCCGCAGGGCCCACCTGGAGGACGGCGTCCCGTGGAGCGAGATGGCCGTGCTGGTGCGCGCCGGCTCCCGCACCGTCCCCACGGTCCGCCGTGCCCTCACGGCGGCCGGCGTCCCGGTGGACGTCGACGGCGACGACGTACCCCTGCGCCACGAACCGGCGGTGGCGCCGCTGCTGACGGCGCTTCGGGCGGTGGCCGCGGCGGAGGCGTCGGGGACCGGCGATGAGGCGGTTGCGGGGGTGGCTGAGGTGGCCGATGCGGCCGATGCGGCCGACAGGACGGTGGCTTCCGGGGAGCCCGAGGCGGCAGGCGCTGAGGCGGCTTCCGTCAAGCGCGAGGCGGCCGACAGAAGGGCGGCTCTTGGGCAGCCCGAGGCGATCTCCTGGCTCGGCACCGAGACCGCCCTCACCCTGCTCACCTCCCCGCTCGCGAGCATGGACGCCGCCGACCTGCGCCGTCTCGGCCGGGCCCTGCGGGACGAGGAGCGGGCCGCGGGCAACCCGCTGCCGCCGCCCTCCGACGTACTTCTCGCACAGGCACTCGCCGAGCCGGAGCGGCTGGCCGTGCACGACCCCGCGTACGCGCGTGGCGCCCAGCGCCTCGGTGCGCTGCTCCGCAAGGCCCGCGAACGCCTGGCGGGCGGCGGTACGGCCGAGGAGGCGCTGTGGGACCTGTGGGACGGCACGCCGTGGCCCGGGCGGCTGGAACGGGCCGCCCGCCGGGGCGGCGCGGCCGGGCGCAACGCGGACCGGGACCTGGACGCGGTCTGCGCGCTGTTCGCGACGGCGGCCCGCGCCGAGGAGCGCACCGGAGGCCGGGGCACGCTGAACTTCCTGGAGGAGATCGAGGCCGAGGACATCGCCGCCGACACCCTCACGCGGCGTGCCGTACGCCCCGACGCCGTCCGCCTGATGACCGCACACCGTTCCAAGGGCCTCCAGTGGCGCCTCGTGGTCGTCGCGGGGGTCCAGGAGGGGCTCTGGCCCGATCTGCGCCGCCGCGGCTCCCTCCTGGAGGCCGACCGCATCGGGCGCGACGGACTCGCCGAACCCCTCACCCCCGGCGCGCTGCTCGCCGAGGAGCGCCGCCTGTTCTACGTGGCCGCCACACGCGCGCGTGAACGCCTGGTCGTCACCGCGGTCAAGGCCCCGGCGGACGACGGCGACCAGCCCTCCCGCTTCCTCACCGAACTCGGCGTCGAACCCAAGGACGTCACCGGACGCCCCCGCCGCCCCCTGTCCGTCGCGGCACTCGTCGCCGAACTGCGCGCCACCACGGTCGACCCGCGCGTCTCCGACGCCCTCCGGGAAGCCGCCGCCCGCCGCCTGGCCCGGCTCGCCGCCCTCGCCGACGAGGACGGCCGCCCCCTGGTGCCGTCCGCGCACCCCTACCGCTGGTGGGGCATGTTCGAGCCGACCGAGTCCAAGGTGCCGCTGCGCAACCGCGACCAGCCCGTCGTTCTCTCCGGCAGCGCCCTCGACCAGCTGGCCAACACCTGCGCCCTGCAGTGGTTTCTGGGCCGCGAGGTGAAGGCCGACGCGCCCGCGACCGCCGCGCAGGGCTTCGGCAACGTGGTGCACGTCCTCGCCGACGAGGTCGCCTCCGGGCACACCCCGGCCGATCTCTCGGTCCTCATGGAACGCCTCGACTCCGTGTGGAACGCCCTCGCCTTCGACGCGCCCTGGAAGTCGGAGCAGGAGAAGGACAACGCGCGCGTGGCGCTCGAACGGTTCCTTCAGTGGCACGTCATGGACCGCACCGGGCGCACCCCGGTCGCCAGCGAGCACGACTTCGACGTCACCCTTGCGGCGGGCGACTACCAGGTGCGCATCCGGGGCCAGATGGACCGCGTCGAGGCGGACGGCGACGGCCGCGCCTACGTGGTCGACTTCAAGACCGGCAAGCAGGCGCCCACCGGCAAGGAGGTGGAACGCCACCCGCAGCTCGCCGTCTACCAGCTGGCCGTCCGCGAGGGCGCCGTCGACGACGTCTTCGACGGCGAGCGTCCCGAGCCGGGCGGTGCCGAACTCGTCCATCTCCGGCAGGGCGCCGCGCAGCGCGACGGCGGCGAGACCGTGCCCAAAGTGCAGGCCCAGGAGCCGCTGGAGGGGGAGTGGGTCGGCGATCTGCTGGCCACCGCCGCCGGCAAGGTCCTCGACGAACGGTTCACGCCGACCGCCGGGCAGCACTGCACGCACTGCGCGTTCCGGGCCTCGTGCAGCGCGCGGCAGGAGGGCCGCCATGTTGTCGAGTGATCTATCGCACCACATGTGCTGACCTGGGCTTCTTCCTCCCCGGAGGCCGGTCCGTCCGCCACTGTCAGTGGCCGCCACTAGCCTTCTTCGTTGTGCCAGCCCGTATCACCGATCCCGAACAGCTCAAGGAGCTTCTCGGCATCCCGTTCACCCCGGAGCAGACGGCCTGCATCACCGCGCCGCCCGCCCCGCAGGTGATCGTGGCCGGAGCAGGCTCGGGCAAGACGACGGTGATGGCGGCACGCGTGGTGTGGCTGGTCGGCACCGGCCAGGTCGCCCCCGAGCAGGTGCTCGGCCTCACCTTCACCAACAAGGCCGCCGCCGAACTCGCCGAGCGCGTCCGCAAGGCGCTGGTCAAGGCCGGCGTCACCGACCCTGACGCCATCGACCCGGACAACCCTCCGGGCGAGCCGGTGATCTCCACGTACCACGCCTTCGCGGGCCGTCTGCTGGCCGACCACGGTCTGCGCATCGGGCTCGAGCCCACGTCCCGGTTGCTCGCCGACGCGACCCGCTTCCAGCTCGCCGCGCGCGTCCTGCGAGAGGCCCCCGGGTCCTATCCGGCCCTGACCCGTTCCTTCCCGGACCTGGTCGGCGATCTCCTCGCCCTCGACGCCGAACTCGCCGAGCACCTCGTACGGCCGGAGGCGCTGCGCGCGTACGACGCCGAACTGCTGCTGACCCTGCGAGGCGTCAAGCTCAGCAACGCCGACCTGCGCAAGGTCCCCGACGCGGCCGCCGCCCGTCGTGAACTGGCCGAGCTGGTGACCCGCTACCGGGCCGCCAAGCGTGAGCGGGACCTGCTCGACTTCGGCGACCAGATCGCCCTGTCGGCCCGGCTCGCCGGGATCCCCGAAGTGGGCCGCGTCCTGCGCGACGAGTTCCGGGTGGTCCTGCTCGACGAGTACCAGGACACCTCGGTCGCCCAACGCGTCCTCCTGGCCGGCCTGTTCGGTGAGGGCACCGGCCATCCCGTCACCGCCGTCGGCGACCCCTGCCAGGCGATCTACGGCTGGCGCGGCGCCTCCGTCGCCAACCTCGACGACTTCCCCGAGCACTTCGCCCGCGCTGACGGCCGCCCCGCGACCCGCCAGGCGCTCAGCGAGAACCGCCGCAGCGGCGGCCGCCTCCTCTACCTCGCCAACGGCCTCGCGGAGCCCCTGCGCGACCTGCACGCGGGCGTGGAGGCACTTCGCCCCGCCCCCGGGGCCGAACGCGACGGCATCGTGCGCTGCGCTCTGCTGCGCACCCATGCCGAGGAGATCGACTGGGCCGCCGACTCCGTCGCGCACCTCGTGAGGACCGGGACGGCACCCGGCGAGATCGCGGTCCTGTGCCGCACGGCGACCGATTTCTCCGAGATCCAGGGCGCGCTGGTGGCCCGCGACATCCCGGTCGAGGTCGTCGGCCTGTCCGGGCTGCTGCACCTGCCCGAGATCGCCGATCTCGTCGCCGTGTGCGAGGTCCTCCAGGACCCCGGCGCCAACGCCTCCCTGGTGCGCCTGCTGACCGGCCCGCGCTGGCGCATCGGCCCGCGTGACCTCGCCCTGCTGGGGCGGCGCGCCCGGCTTCTCGTGACCCATACGCGCGTGGAGGGCGACGACGACCCGGACCGCCGCCTCGCCGAGGCCGTCGAGGGCGTCGACCCGGCCGAGGTGATCTCCCTCGCGGACGCCCTCGACACCTTCCTGGAGACGCCGCTGGACGGCCGCGGGGACGACGACGGGCTGCCCTTCTCGCCCGACGCGCGCGTGCGCTTCGCCCGCCTGGCCACCGAGCTGCGCGACCTGCGCCGCTCCCTGTCCGACCCCCTGATGGACGTCCTGCACCGTGTACTCGCCGTAACCGGCCTGGAGGTGGAGCTGTCGGCGTCCCCGCACGCCCTGGCAGCCCGCCGCCGCGAGACACTCTCCAACTTCCTGGACGTCGCCGCCTCCTTCGCCGCCGGCGACAACGAGGCCAGTCTGCTCGCCTTCCTCGGCTTCCTGCGCACCGCCGCCCAGTACGAGAAGGGCCTCGACAACGCCCTCCCCGGCGGCGAGAACACCGTCAAGGTGCTCACCGCCCACAAGTCCAAGGGCCTGGAATGGGACGTCGTGGTCGTACCCGGTCTGGTCACCGGCACCTTCCCCAGCAGCCAGGGCCGCGAGAAGTGGACCTCCCAGGGCAAGGTCCTGCCGCACGAGCTGCGCGGCGACGCCGACACCCTCCCCGACATCACCTCCTGGGACGCCAGGGGCCTCAAGGCCTTCCACGAGGCCATGAAGGACCATCAGCACACCGAGGAACTCCGCCTCGGCTACGTCACCTTCACCCGCCCCCGCTCCCTGCTCCTGGGCTCCGGCCACTGGTGGGGACCCACCCAGAAGAAGCGCCGCGGACCCTCCGCGTTCCTCCAGGCCCTCTACGAGCACTGCGCGGCCGGGTACGGCGAGATCGAGGCCTGGGCGGACGAACCCGCCGAGGACGAGGAGAACCCGGCCCTGCACCAGGCCACCGCCGACCAGGTGTGGCCCCTGCCCCTGGACGAGGCGGCCCTGGCCCGCCGCCGCGCCGCCGCCGAGACCGTCCTGGCCCACCTGGAGGACCTCGCGTCCCACGAGGACGGGCACCCGGCGGCCGTGCACGACCCGGACGCGTCCGACGACCCGGACTGGCCACCGCCCCCCGAGGACGACGAGCCTCCGTATGACGAGCCGGACCCGTTCGACTTCGACGAAGCCCCCTTTCACGAAGCCCCCTTTCACGAAGCGCCCTTCCACGAAGGCCCCTCCCACGAAGCCCCCTTCGCAGCAGAGGCGGCGGACGGGGACGCCATGCCGGCGGACGGCCCCACGGTCCCCCGCCAGGCTGGGCCGCCGGAACCCCCGGACCCACACCGGCACCGCAGACCGCACCTCACCCCGGAGGAAGCCCGCACCATCGCCTCCTGGGACCGCGACCTCGACGCCCTCACCGGCGAGCTTCTGCGCGCCCGCGACAGCGTCACCGAGGTCCCCCTGCCCACCTCCCTCACGGCCTCCCAGCTGCTGCTCCTGGCCGCCGACCCGGACGGCCTCGCCCAGGAGCTGGCCCGCCCCCTGCCCCGCCCGCCCCAGCCCGCCGCCCGCCGCGGCACCCGCTTCCACGCCTGGGTCGAGGCCCGCTTCGAAGAGCTGACGCTGCCCCTGCTGGAGCCGGATGAGCTGCCCGGCAGCGAAGCGGAGATCGCCGACGACCGGGACCTGGAGGCCCTCAAGGACGCCTTCGAGCAGACCGAGTACGCGCACCGCACGCCCTACCGGGTGGAGGCCCCCTTCCAGCTCTCGCTCGCCGGCCGCGTCATACGGGGCCGCATCGACGCCGTCTACAAGGAGGGCGACGGCGAGGGCACGACGTACGAGATCGTCGACTGGAAGACCAACCGCTCACGCACCGCGGACCCCCTCCAGCTCGCCGTCTACCGACTGGCCTGGGCCGAGCAGCAGGGCGTACCCGCGGAGTCCGTCACGGCCGCGTTCCTGTACGTGCGCAGCGGCGAGGTCGTCCGCCCCGACGACCTGCCGGACCGCGCGGCGCTGGAGCGGCTGCTGAGCGAGGAGCCGCCCGGTGAGGAACCGCACTCCGAGGACGTCAGTGCGGGCCGATAGGCTCGTGACCATGAGCCAGACCCCGGACAGCGTCGTCCGTACGTACATCCAGCAGCATCGCGACGCCTTCCTCGACGACCTCGCCGAGTGGCTGCGCATCCCGTCGGTGTCCGCCCAGCCGGACCACGCGCCCGACGTACGACGCAGCGCCGACTGGCTCGCCGCCGAACTGAAGGAGACCGGGTTCCCGACGGCCGAGGTCTGGCAGACCCCCGGCGCGCCCGCCGTCTTCGCCGAGTGGCCCTCCGACGACCCGCAGGCCCCCACGGTGCTGGTCTACGGCCACCACGACGTGCAGCCCGCCGCCCGGGAGGACGGCTGGGACAGCGACCCCTTCGAGCCCGTCGTCCGCGAGAACCGTCTCTACGCGCGCGGGGCGGCCGACGACAAGGGCCAGGTGTTCTTCCACACCCTCGGCGTCCGCGCCCACCTCGCCGCCACCGGCCGCACCACCCCGGCCGTGCATCTGAAGCTGCTGATCGAGGGCGAGGAGGAGTCCGGCTCGCCCCACTTCAGGACCCTCGTCGAGCAGCACGCCGAGCGGCTCGCCGCCGACGCCGTGATCGTCTCCGACACCGGCATGTGGTCCGAGGACACTCCCACGGTGTGCACCGGCATGCGCGGCCTTGCCGAGTGCGAGATACGGCTGCACGGCCCCGACCAGGACATCCACTCCGGCTCGTTCGGCGGCGCGGTGCCCAACCCGGCGACGGCCGCCGCCCGCCTGGTCGCCGCCCTGCACGACGAGCACGCGCGCGTGGCGATCCCGGGCTTCTACGACGGCGTGGTCGAGCTCACCGACCGCGAACGTGAGATCTTCGCCGAACTGCCCTTCGACGAGTCGCAGTGGCTGCGCGCGGCCAAGTCCCACGCCACCCAGGGGGAGGCCGGGTACACCACCCTGGAGCGCGTCTGGGCCCGCCCCACCGCGGAGGTCAACGGCATCGGCGGCGGCTACCAGGGCCCCGGCAGCAAGACGATCGTTCCGTCGTCCGCCACGGTGAAGCTGTCCTTCCGGCTGGTGGCGGGCCAGGACCCCGACCATGTGGAGAAGGCCGTCCGCGCCTGGGCCGAGCAGCAGGTGCCCGCCGGGATCCGCTGCGAGATCACGTTCAGCGGGGCCACGCGCCCGTGCCTGACCCCGCTGGACCACCCGGCCCTCCAGTCGGTCGCCCGCGCCATGGGCCGGGCCTTCGAAAAGCCGGTCCGCTTCACCCGCGAGGGCGGCTCCGGACCGGCGGCGGACCTCCAGGACGTCCTCGGCGCTCCGGTGCTGTTCCTCGGCATCTCCGTCCCGTCCGACGGCTGGCACGCCCCGAACGAGAAAGTCGAACTCGACCTGCTCCTCAAGGGCGTCGAGACCACCGCGTACCTGTGGGGCGACCTCGCCGAGAACTGGCGCCATGCACCCTGAGCGCCCTGCGCCGCCCGGACCGGCCGCGCGCGAGGGGCACACTGGAAGGGCCGCCCCGCACCGCCCGAGCCCACCGGACCCGGTCGCCTCCCGCCGTACGTCCCGCTGATCAGTCCGCCGAACCCGACCGTTCCACCGGGGAGTTTGAAGTACCAGTGACCACCTGGACCGACCAGAACGCCGACCGACCCATCTCGCTCACCGCCCCGGGCGGCATCGACCGCGCCGCGCACCACCGGCTCGACGAGGCCTGGCTGGCGGCGGCGTGGAGCCACCCCTCGACGCGCTGTTTCGTGGTCTCCGGCGGCCAGGTCCTCATCGACGAGACGGCGGACGGGCGCACCGAACTCGTCATGACCCCCTCCTTCGAGGCCCCCCTCACCGAGGCACACCGCTACTTCCTCGGCATCGACGAGGACGGCGTCAGCTACTTCGCCCTCCAGAAGGACTCCCTGCCCGGGCGTATGGACCAGTCCGCGCGCCCGGCGGGCCTGCGCGAGGCAGGCCTGCTCCTGTCGGCCCGTGACGTGAGCCTGATGGTGCACGCGGTGGGCCTGGAGAACTGGCAGCGCACGCACCGTTTCTGCTCGCGCTGCGGCGAGCGCACCGTCATCGCCGCGGCCGGCCACATCCGCCGCTGCCAGGCCTGCGGCGCCGAGCACTATCCCCGCACGGACCCCGCCGTGATCATGGCCGTGACCGACGAGGACGACCGCATCCTGCTCGGCCGCCAGGTCCACTGGCCCGAGGGCCGCTTCTCGACGCTCGCCGGCTTCGTCGAGCCCGGTGAGTCCATCGAGCAGTCGGTGCGCCGCGAGGTCCACGAGGAGGTCGGCATCACCGTCGGCCCGGTCGAGTACGTCGCCAGCCAGCCCTGGCCCTTCCCGTCCAGCCTCATGCTGGGCTTCATGGCCCGTGCCACCTCGACCGAGATCGAGGTCGACGGTGATGAGATCCACGAGGCCCGCTGGTTCTCCCGCGACGAACTGCGCGCCGCCTTCGAGTCCGGCGAGGTGCTCCCGCCGTACGGCATCTCGATCGCGGCCCGCCTGATCGAGCTCTGGTACGGCAAGCCGCTCCCTATGAGGAGCGTGGCTTGACGGAGCCCGGCCAGGTGACGGACCCGTACTGGAACCACAACGTCCATCACCACCCCGCGGTGCTCGCCGCCGTACCGGACGGCTGCGGCAGGGCTCTGGACGCCGGCTGCGGCGACGGCCTGCTCACCCGCAAGCTCGCGGCCCGGGCGGCATCCGTCACGGGCGTGGACCGCTCGCCGGAGATGATCAAGCTCGCCCGCGGGCACGACCACGTGCCGGGCAACGTCACGTATCTGGAGACGGGCTACCTCGCCGACGGTTCCCTGCCCGAGGGCGCGTACGACTTCGTCAGCGCGGTCGCCGTGGTCCACCACGCGCCGTTCGAGGAGGCGGTCACCCGCCTCGCCCGGCTCACCGCACCCGGCGGCCGTCTGGTGATCGTCGGCATGGCCGCCAACCGGACGGTCCTGGACTGGGTCATCAGCGCGTGCGGCCTGCCCGCGAGCCGGCTGCACGCCAGTCGGCACGGCGGCAAGCGGGGCCCGGCCGGCATGCCCATGGAAGACGCGCACATGTCCTGGGCGGAGATCCGGAAGGGGGCCCACCGGTTGCTGCCCGGATGCGACGTCCGCCGCACGCTGCTGTGGCGCTACGTCGTGGTGTGGGACAAACCACGAGAAGGCGGTTCCTGAGCCGCCTCAGGAACCGCCTTCCCCGCACAACCGCGCGGCGCCTAAGTGCCGACCTACGCGCCGACCTTCTGCTTCACCTGAGCCAGCGACGGGTTGGTGAGTGTGGAGCCGTCCGGGAACAGAACGGTGGGCACCGTCTGGTTTCCGCCATTCGCCTTCTCCACGAATGCGGCGGATTCCGGGTCCTGCTCGATGTTGATCTCGGTGTACGCGATGCCCTCGCGGTCCATCTGGCTTTTCAGCCGGCGGCAGTAGCCGCACCACGTGGTGCTGTACATCGTCACAGTGCCCAGCATGTCTCTCGTGCTCCTTCGGTGGCTCGGGGGCGGGTGGTCGCAGAGGTGGAACGTACGCGAAGGGGCCACCATTCCCAGGGGCCGGGACCCGCCGGACGTGACGCCTGCCGCATTAGTACGACTATCGGGGCCCGCCTGTGGACAACCAGCACGGCCGTCTCCCGCGACCTGGCAGCATGGCTGTGTGACAGCAGCAACGCACTCCACCCTGTTCCCGCAGGTACCGGACTCGGCCGACGCGGTGCTCGACGGGCTCGACCCCGAGCAGCGCGAGGTGGCCACCGCCCTGCACGGTCCGGTGTGCGTCCTGGCGGGCGCGGGCACGGGCAAGACCCGGGCGATCACCCACCGCATCGCCTACGGGGTACGCGCAGGCGTCCTCCACCCCTCCAGCGTGCTCGCCGTCACCTTCACCAACCGCGCCGCCGGAGAGATGCGCGGCCGGCTGCGGCAACTCGGCGCCGCAGGCGTCCAGGCCCGCACCTTCCACTCGGCGGCCCTGCGTCAGCTTCAGTACTTCTGGCCGAAAGCGATCGGCGGCTCCATGCCCCGGCTCGTCGATCGCAAGATCCAGCTCGTCGCCGACGCGGCCGCCGCCTGCCGCATCCGGCTCGACCGGGGCGAGCTGCGGGACGTCACCGCCGAGATCGAGTGGTCCAAGGTCACCCAGACCGTCCCCGCCGACTACGCGCCCGCCGTCGCCAAGTCGGGCCGCGAGGCCCCTCGCGACCCCGCGGAGATCGCCCAGCTCTACGCCGCCTACGAGGACGTCAAGCGCGAGCGCTCCGTCATCGACTTCGAGGACGTGCTGCTGCTGACCGTGGCCGTCCTCCAGGACCGGCACGACATCGCCGAACAGGTCCGCGCCCAGTACCAGCACTTCGTGGTCGACGAGTACCAGGACGTCAGCCCCCTCCAGCAGCGCCTGCTGGAACTGTGGCTCGGCGAACGGGACAGCCTGTGCGTGGTCGGAGACGCCAGCCAGACGATCTATTCGTTCACGGGAGCGACTCCAGACCATCTGCTCGATTTCCGCACCCGCCACCCCGGCGCCACGGTCGTCAAGCTGGTCCGCGACTACCGCTCCACGCCCCAGGTCGTCCATCTCGCCAACGGCCTGCTCGCCCAGGCCAGTGGCCGCGCGGCCGACCACCGCCTGGAGCTCGTCTCGCAACGTGCGCCGGGGCCCGAGCCGGCCTACACGGAGTACACCGACGAGCCCGCCGAGGCGGAGGGCGCGGCCCGCCGCATCCGTGAACTCGTCGACGCGGGGGTCCCGGCCGCCGAGATCGCCATCCTGTTCCGGACGAACGCGCAGTCCGAGACCTACGAACAGGCCCTCGCCGACGCCGGGGTGCCCTACCAGCTGCGCGGCGCCGAGCGCTTCTTCGACCGCCCGGAGGTGCGCAAGGCGGGCATCGCCCTGCGCGGCGCGGCCCGCTTTGGCGGCAACGACTCCCTGCTGGACGACGTTGTCGACCTGCCCTCGCAGGTGCGCGCCGTGCTGTCGGGCGAGGGCTGGACACCGCAGCCACCGGCCGGCTCCGGCGCAGTGAGAGAGCGCTGGGAGTCCCTGGCCGCCCTGGTGAACCTCGCCCAGGACTTCGCCGCCGCCAAACCCGGCGCCACCCTGGCGGACCTCGTCGCCGAGCTCGACGAACGGGCGAACGCCCAGCACGCCCCGACCGTGCAGGGAGTCACCCTCGCCTCCCTGCACTCGGCCAAGGGCCTGGAGTGGGACGTCGTCTTCCTGGTGGGCGTCGCCGAGGGCATGATGCCGATCACCTACGCAAAGACCGACGAACAGATCGAGGAGGAGCGCCGCCTGCTGTACGTCGGCGTCACCCGCGCGCGGGAACACCTCCATGTCTCCTGGTCCCTCTCCCGCTCACCCGGCGGCCGCCCCAACCGCCGCCCCAGCCGTTTCCTCGACGGGCTGCGCCCCGGTTCGACGGCCACCAAGGGCCGTACAACCGGCGGTGCAGCGGGCGGCATCGAGCGCGGAATCCCCGGAACCAGGGGCTCCGCCCCGAGACGAGTGCAGCGAACCCCCGCCCGCTGCCGCGTCTGCGGCCGCACGCTGACCGACGCGGGCGAGATGAAGCTGATGCGCTGCGACGACTGCCCCTCCGACATGAACGAGGGCCTCTACGAGCGGCTCCGCGAGTGGCGCGCCGACCAGGCGCGCAGCAGTGGTCAGCCCGCCTTCTGCGTCTTCACCGACCGGACACTGGTGGCGATCGCCGAGACCGCGCCCGACGATGAGCACGAGCTGGCACGCATCCCCGGTGTCGGGATGCGCAAGCTCACCCGCTACGGAGCCGATGTCCTGGCCATCTGCGCAGGCCAGTACGCCGGAGGGGACACAGATCAGGACTGACGCCAACTCGTCGAAAAAATAGTTTGCGCATGCCCCAGCAATCCCCATAGGTTCTTAGGCACGAGAGCAGCGGCCTTCTCGAAGGCCCTTGTTCCGTGTTGTACTTGCATATCCGTCGGACTGGTTCACCCAGTCCCCCGAGACGCCGAGAGGAGGCGAGTCCAGTGATCAGCATCAACACCAGCTCCATCAGCACCGTGAAAATGACCGATCGCTCGGCCGTCTCCACGTGCATGCTCGGCGTTTCGAACCTGGGCACCGGTCTGTCCGGCATTCGTGCCGTCCGTCCGGCGTCCTCCTTCCTTGCTCCCGCGGGCCTTCCCGTCCGTGAGCGCAATGAGCGACCGACCAAGGCACTGGAAGCAGCAGTAAAGGCGCAGGCGCGGGCCTATGCCTTTACGGCGACCGGTGCCGGATTCCGGAAGCAGACGACGCAGCACCACCAGATGTGGGCCTTCCGTGGGCCAGAACCCTGGAGTGATCCAGCCTGATCTGATCAGGCCGGCGCCTTCAGGGCCGCGGAACCCCATCCGGGATCCGCGGCCCTTCTGTTTGTCCCTGAACAGGGACGACGGATCGAAGGAGCCTCGGGACAAGAAAAGAACCCGGTACCAGCCGCCCCCGGCCAACAGGCCGGAACGACCAGACGAGGAAGACCAACCGTGCAACTCGAAGCGCACGCCCCGTCCGTACCGCCTTCCGACACGATCCCCAAGCCCGGCCCCACGGAGGACTCCGCCTTGACCCCGCTCACCGCGCTCACCGCGCTCGACGACGCCATCGAGAACCTCGGCGTACCCGTCCCGTGCCGCTCCTACGACCCGGAGGTCTTCTTCGCCGAGTCGCCGGCGGACGTGGAGTACGCCAAGTCCCTCTGCCGCACCTGCCCGCTGGTCGAGGCCTGCCTCGCAGGCGCCAAGGAGCGGCGTGAGCCCTGGGGCGTCTGGGGTGGCGAGCTGTTCGTGCAGGGTGTCGTCGTCGCCCGGAAGCGGCCGCGTGGCCGCCCGCGCAAGAACCCGGTCACGGCATGAACACCGCAGGAACGATCGACCGTCCTCTCACGCACGACCCCCAGAAGCAGGCCCCGATGAAGCCGTCCACCCACGAGCCCGCAGGCTCCGCGACTCAAGACCTCACCCCGCACGGCGCGAGGGACTCGCGTCAGAACAGGACCCGAGAGATGCAACTCATTCCAGAAGCCATGGCTCGTGCACATATGCACGAGCGACTGCAGGAGGCGGAGCGGGACCGCCGGGCCGCGCGCCTGGTGGCCGCCCGCCGGATGCAGCGCAAGGCGGAGCGCGCCTCACGGCGTGCCCGCCGGGCGCTCGCCATGGCGGTCATGCAGTAACCGATACCACCTGAGCGGTGGCCTGCCGGAACGGGAGGCCGAGCTCACCCCGGGGGGCCGGTCCGTGCGAACGGACCGGCCCCCGCGGTGCGTTGTGTCCGCGAAGCCGCCGGGCACGGAGATATCGTCGGCGCGTGACGAGTCCTCCCGGAGGAAACGACGAGGGCGGTTCCGCCGCGGAGCCCGGACGCCCCGGACGCCTCGTGTGCGCACGCTGCGGCACCTCGGCCGAAGCCCCGCAGCTCACCTGGACCTGCTCCGTGGAGCAGGGCGCTCGCCGGGACTTCTGCGAGATCTGCTCCCGGGAGAACCTCAGGTCGATCGAGGGGCGGCTGGACTCCGACTGGTGGTAGAGCGCGGGCAGCGGATCACTCGTGGTACCCGCCGGGGCTCATGCCTCCGCCGCCGCCTCCTCGCCGTCCGCCGGGTCCTCCGGGACGAACCCCGGCAGCCACTCCTCCAACTCCTCGCGCAGACGCACCGCCGCCCCCAGCTGGCACAGCACCCCGATCGTGCTCAGGGTCACCCGGTGGATCAGCAGATACGAAGGGGGCAGGTTGAGCTGCTTGGCCAGCTGGTAGGCGGGGGAGCGGGGGTCGGCGACGCGGGCCGCCTGGCTGCGCATCCAGCCGCGGGTGAAGGTGAACTCCTCGACCTGGGCCGGCTCGATGATCGGCAGCAGGTAGTCCAGAACCGCGTCGGGATCGAGCTCTATGGTCTCCTTGACGAACCCCTCCGCGCACAGAAGCTCGTAGACCGCCTCGGCCTCTCCGTCGAGGGTCATCCGCAGGGACTCGCCGATGGTGGCCGGCAGACCACCCGGGAGACGGTCGACCGTGCCGAAGTCCAGGACACCCAGGCGCCAGTCGTCCTCGCCCTCCGGGCCGCCGGGCAGAAGCCGGAAGTTGCCCGGGTGCGGATCGGCGTGCAGCAGGCCGGTGCGGGCGGGGCCGGAGAACAGGAAACGCGCCAGGAGCTGGCCGGCGCGGTCACGCTGCTCCTGGGTGCCGTCCGCGATGATCTCCGACATCGGGATGCCGTCGATCCACTCGGTGACCAGGACCTGGTCGGACTGGTGCACCACCTGCGGTACGACGACGTCGGGGTCGTCCGTGAACTCCTCCGCGTGGGCCTGCTGGGCCTGCGCCTCCAGGTCGTAGTCCAGCTCCTCCGAGACGCGGTCCTTCAGTTCCGCGAGCAGCGGCTTGATGTCCATCCCGGGGATCAGCGGACCGAGCAGACGGGAGAAGCGGCTCAGCTGGTTCAGATCGGACAGCAGGGCCTCGCCGGCACCCGGGTACTGCACCTTGACCGCCACCTCACGGCCGTCGTGCCACACCCCTCGGTGCACCTGGCCGATCGAGGCCGCCGCGGCGGGCTTGTCCTCGAACTCCAGGAACAGCTCCTGCCAGCCCTCGCCGAGCCGCTCCTCGAGCACCGCGTGCACGGTGCGCGTCGGCATCGGCGGCGCCGCCTCCTGGAGCTTCGTCAGTGCCGCCCGGTACGGGCCGGCCACCTCCTCGGGCAGTGCCGACTCGAAGACGGACAGGGCCTGGCCGAACTTCATCGCGCCACCCTTGAGCTCGCCGAGCACCTTGAAAAGCTGCTCCGCCGTGCGCTGTTGGAGCTCGCGGCCGACCAGCTCCGCGGACTCGCCGACGATCCGCTTGCCGAATCCCCAGGTGGCCCGCCCGGCGATGCCGAGCGGAAGTGCGGCGAGCTTGGCGGTCCGGGTGACCGCCTTCCGGGGAAGATCAGACATGCGCCCTCCAAGTCCCAGCCGGCCGCTCCGCCTCTGCCTCACGGCACTGCTCCGACGGCCGTTGCACCGCCATTGTCTCGTGTGACTGCTCTTCCTCCGAAAGGCGCTCCCCCTTTTCTCTCTCCGTCGCAGCGCACGGGCACGCCGGATGCGCCCAGATCGGCCGAGCATGCCAGTGGAGACCAGGGACGGACACCTCCCAGCGTGCCCCCGCGCTCGACGGAACCCGGCCGTCGAGGAAAGCGAGCGCGTGGGCGGCCGCCAGTCCGGCCACGGTCGTGGCGAGTGCCAGGTCGCAGGGCGGCACCTGTCGCTGCCTGCCGGAACGCCACTGGGCGACCAGGCGCGGCCAGGTCGGGTCCCGGTCGGTGCGGCTGTTGTGCAGACAGCCCGCGCAGCCCGTCTCCCCGGGCAGGACAAGAGGGCCGACCATGCCGGTCCCCTCCACGACACCGGCGTACAGATGGGGTGTCCCGGCGGACATCAGCGATTCGGCGGCGGACGGGTCCGGCGCGTACACGGCCACATCGTCCCGCGGGGCGACGATCACCAGCGAGAAACCGGGGTCGCCTTCCTCCGGGGTCGCCTGCGCTGTCGCGGGGCGCGGCGGCCGGTCCGGTGCCGCCCGGCGTACGGCACGTCGGGCCGCCTCGTCGCGGCGGTCGCCGACGGCATCGGCGGGCAGACCGCCCGGCGCGACATCCCACGGTTCCACTCGTCCGAGGTCGCGCACATCGACCTGGCCGACGCCGGCCCCGGCCAGCAGCGAGGCCAGCACGGCGCCGACCCGGCCCGCACCCCGCACCTGAACGCGTTGCGCGCGCCGGGCGGCCAGCTGCCTGATCGCGTCGCCGGGGGCGGAGGTGGTCAAAGAAAGGGAGGCCAGGTCGGGGCGCAGCCGGTCGAGAACCTCCTTCTTCCGGCGCAGGGCGTCGGCGGCCGGTCCGCCGCCCCGCGCGTCGTCCAGGAGCCCGGCTCCCGAGAGCCGCCGCACCAGCCCGTCGACATGACCGTCGGGCAGATCCATACGGCGTCCCTCCTCGCGCAGCAGCTCCAGCCCCCGCGTGCCGTTCAGCAGGTCGAGGAAACTGCCCGTCGCCAGGTCCATCGGGCCGAGCGTCATCGCATGCGCCGGTGTCATTCCGAACTGCACCGTGTTGAGGTCACGCCAGCCGCGCCTGAGCGCGGGTTTCACCATCGGATGCATGACAGGCCCCCGTTTGCCATAGATCGTCCCCGTGTGCCGGTCGAGTGTGGGAGCAGCCCGAGACTGGCCGTCAGGCCCTCTCCCGGCCCTGGACCGAACCCGCCCATCGCTTCGCCGACAAGAGCCAGCATGCCCAAACCCGCCGCCGGCTGCCGAAAGTTGTCCACAGGCACGGGCATTCGTCGTACAAATCCGGCGGCCGGTGGGGGCATCGGCACCGAACCGTCCCGGAGCCGGGACTTCCCCGTGTGCAGCGGGTAACGTCGGGGCGTGCCCGCCGACCCACTGCACCGCGCCGGAAAGCCACAGCGCAGCACGACGAGCCAGCCGCCGAGCGGCTCGAGGGCGAGCGCGATCGAGGTCCGCAGAAGCACCCGCCGACGCCGAACGGTCTCCGCGTACCGCGAGGGCGATCGCACCGTTGTGCTCATCCCCGCCCGGATGTCCGAGGCGGAGGAGCAGCGCTGGGTGACCGTCATGCTCGACAAGCTGGCCGCTCAGGAGAGCAAGCGGACCCTCGGCGACACCGAGCTGGCCGAGCGGGCCCGGCGTCTTTCGGACCAGTACTTCGGCGGGCGGGCCCGGCCCGATTCGGTGCGTTGGGTGACCAACCAGAACACGCGCTGGGGATCCTGCACCCCGTCCGAGGGCAGCATCCGCCTGTCGCACCGCCTGCAGGGCATGCCCGAGTACGTCGTCGACTACGTCCTCGTCCACGAACTCGCCCATCTGCTCGTCCCCGGACACGGTCCCCGCTTCTGGGAGCTGCTGGAGGCCTATCCGCGGACGGAGCGGGCCCGGGGTTACCTCGAAGGCGTGGTCGCCGCCGAGCGGTTGCCGCACGTGCCCGGTGCGCGGGGTGAACGCCCCACGGGGTGAGTGACCGCTTTGCACGAACGAGCAGCCGATACGGCCCCGCGCGGGTTCTGTACCGGGTCTGTACCGACTTCGTCCGGTGTCCGATTTTGCCGTTAGCCTGGCGCGACGCAATCACGTTCTGGATGGGGGACGGTCGTTACGCATGGCCAGGGAATTCCAACGCGGCCACAAGGCCAGGATCAGTGACCTCACCGCGGGCACGGATCTGTACGTAGGCGTGCAGATCTCGGGCCCCGGACTGAGCTTCGACATCAGCTGTTTCGGCCTCGACGCCGACGAACGGCTCTCGGACGACCGCTACTTCGTCTTCTTCAACCAGCCGAAGTCCCCCGAGGAATCCCTTCAGCTCCTGGGCGCCCAGGCGGGCGACACGGAGTCCTTCCGGGTGACGCTCGACCGGATCCCGCCGCAGATCCAGAAGCTGTCCTTCACGGCGACGATCGACGGCTCCGGACAGATGTCGCAGATCGCCCCCGGGTACATCCGCATCGTCGCGGGCGGCGAGGAGGTGGCCCGCTACTCCTTCAACGGCTCGGAGTTCTCCACCGAACGGGCCGTGATGCTGGGCGACTTCTACCTCAAGGACGTCTGGCGGTTCGCCGCCGTCGGGCAGGGCTTCGACGGCGGTCTCGACGCGCTGCTGAAGAACTTCGGCGGCGAGGTGGCCGAGGAGGAGGAAGCGCCCGCGCCTGCCCCGCAGCAGCCGCAGACCGGCGCCGCCCCGGGCTTCGCCCCGCCCGCGTTCGGCGTCCCGGGCGGCACTCCGGAACCGGCCCCTGCCCCCGCACCGGCAGCGCCTCCGGCCCCCGCTCCCGCGCCGCCGCCCGCTCCCGAGCCCGCCGCGCAGGGCTTCGCGCCGCCTCCGGCGCCCGGAGTGCATGGCGCCCCGACCGTCGTCGCGCCCATGAACACCCCGCCCGGCGGCTCCCCGGTGCCACCCCCAGCCCCGGCGCCCGCGCCCTACGGGCAGCCGGGCCAGCAGCCGCCGCCGTACGGCCAGGTCCCAGGCCAGACAGCCCCGCTGCCTCCCGGCTACGGCCAGCCCCAGGCGCCCCAAGCACCCCAGGCTCCGGCCCCGCCCCCCGGTTACGGCCAGCCCACCCCACGCCCGGGCTACGGACAGCAGCCGCCGTTCGGACAGGCTCCCTACGGTGCCCCGCAGCAGGGTGCCGCCCCGCAGGCCCCCGCTCCCCAGGGCGCCGGTGTGTCCGCCGCGCTCCAGCAGTTCAAGGAGACCCCCACAGGGCAGCGCTGGACGCAGCAGAACAAGAAGCTCGTCCGCGTCGACCTCGGCATCGGCGGACATCCTGTACTGGCCCGGCAGGGCAGCATGGTGCTCTACCAGGGCAAGGTCGACTTCAGCTACAAGGGCGCGGGCTTCGCCGGCCGGATCGTGGGCAACGCGACCGGCCAGGAGATGCAGCTGATGCGCTGTACGGGCCAGGGCCAGGTGTTCCTCGCCGAGAACTCGACCATGCTGCACCCCATCGAGCTCCAGGGCGACGCCGTCTGCGTCTCCGCCGAGAACGTCCTCGCCTTCGACGAGAGCCTCACCTACGAGGTCCGCCGCATCGAGGGACACGGCATCCCCGGAGGCGCGCTGTTCACGATGCAGTTCCAGGGGACCGGCACGATCGTAGTGAAGACGCACGGCACACCCGTGGTGCTGCCCGTCACGCCCACCACGTTCGCCGACTGCAACGCCGTGGTCGCCTGGTCCGCCGCCGCCCAGGTGGTCGTCTCCAGCCAGGTGCGGATGCGCCGCAACGCCTATCCCGGTGACACCGGGGAGAGCGTGAACCTCCAGTTCCGGGCAGCGCCCGGCAACTTCATCGTCGTCCAGCCGTACGAGGTCTGAGGGAGCCCGTCATGACACAGCAGCTCGCGGGCCACGCTCCCGCACCTGTCACCGCCCGCATGGAGAACCACGGCAATCACATGCTGAAGGTCGCCATGCAGACCGGGAACGACCTCCTCGCGCGCGTGGGGTCGATGGTCGCCTACGAAGGGTTCGTGCAGTACGAGCCCAACCCGCCGGCCGTGCGCCAGATCGCCAAGGACTGGATGACCGGCGAGGGCGCGCCCCTGATGAAGTGCTCCGGCGACGGTCTGCTCTACCTCTCCGACTACGGAGCGAACGTCGTCGTCATCAACCTCAACGGCGACGGCATCTCCGTCAACGCCACCAACCTGCTCGCCTTCGACGCACACCTCACGTGGGGCGTCGAGCGGGTGAAGGGCCTGGCGAAGTTCGCCGGGCAGGGCCTGTGGAACACCAAGATCTCCGGGCAGGGCTGGGTCGCGCTGACCTCCCGGGGCAAGCCGATCGTCGTCGACTGCGGAGGCGGCGAGGACGAGACGTACGTCGACCCCGACGCGCTCGTCGCCTGGTCCCCGAACCTCAAGGTCAAGGGCAAGCGCAGCTTCAGGGCACAGTCACTGATCGGCCGCGGCAGCGGCGAGGCCTACCAGATGGCCTTCTCCGGTCAGGGCATCGTCGTCGTCCAGCCCAGCGAGGACAGCACCGACCGCCTGCGGGTCCGGGGCTGAGGGGGAGCAACACGCCATGCAGAGCCCGATTTTCGCCTACAACGAGCAGCAGACCCAGGACCGCTGGAGCCTGCAGAACAAGCAGATGCTGCGCGTCACCCTGGAGGGCCACGACGACATCCTGGCCCGCAAGGGCACCATGGTCGCCTACCAGGGCCTCGTCGAGTTCGACGCCGAGTACCAGGGCAACGACCAGTCACGCGCGCGTGCGCACACCGGTGAGGGACTCGACCTGATGCGCTGCCACGGGCAGGGCACGGTCTACCTCGCCAACCTCAAGCAGCACGTCCATGTCATGGAGGTGGAGCAGGACGGCCTCACCGTCGACAGCAGCTACGTGCTGGCGATGGACTCCTCCCTGCACCACGAGGTCATCGCCGTCGACAGCCTGTACGGCATCTCCGGCTCCGGGAAGTACCAGCTCAACATCACCGGCCGGGGCAAGATCGCCCTGATGACCTCGGGCATGCCGCTGCTGATGCAGGTGACCCCCGACAAGTACGTCAACTGCGACGCCGACGCGATCGTCGCCTGGTCGACGAGCCTGCGCGTGCAGATGCAGGCCCAGACGCACTCCTCCGGGGTCTGGCGGCGCCGCGGCAACACCGGCGAGGGCTGGGAGCTCAGCTTCATGGGCACCGGTTACGCGCTCGTCCAGCCCAGCGAGCTGCTGCCACCGCAGAACGCCCAGGTCGGCTCGGGCCTCTCCGCGCAGTACGGCATGGGCCAGCAGGGAGCACGCGGGCAGAACCAGGGCAACGTCTGGAGCTGATCGCTCCGCGGGTTGGGCCGACGGGCTCCCGGTGCTACGGGCCGGTTGCCGGCTGCAGGCCGTGTGTGGCTGGTCGCGCCCACGCGGCGGAGCCGCACATCGATACAGCCCCGCGCCCCTGAAGGGGCGCAGCCCGCAGTCAGGCCCGAATGTAAGGGGCGGCCGCCTCAGCGGTCGCCCCTTACACCTGCTCAGACCGTGAGCCTCGCGCGCGTGGCCTCCAGCAGGCGTACGACCGACTCGTCGGCCACGTCCGCGACCTCGTCGTACGCGAACCAGCGCACGTCGAGGGACTCGTCGCTGACCGCGTGCGCGGCGTCCGGGGGTGCCACGACCGCGTACTGGACGTCGAAGTGGCAGTGGCACGGCGGCGGGATCGGGTGCCGGTCCAGGCGGACCGGGCCGCCGGGCAGCAGCGAGAGCCCCGAGACGCCGGACTCCTCCGTCGCCTCGCGCAGGGCCGCGGCGGCCAGGGAGGAGTCGCCCGGTTCGCAGTGACCGCCCATCTGAAGCCACATCTGCAGCTTCCTGTGCAAGGTCAGCAGCACCCGGCCGCCGTCGGGGTCGATCACCAGGGCGCTCGCCGTGATGTGACCCGCCTGGCACGGCTTCCACAGGCCGTCCGGGTGCTCCGCCAGATGGTCCAGGTAGGCCTGGCGCAGGTCCGTCTGGTCCTCGTACCCCTTCAGCACGAGGACCGCGTCGTCGTACAGGCTCACCCGGCGTCGTCGCCCTTGCCGTCGTCCTCTTCCTCGGCCTTGTCCTCAGCCTTGTCCTTCTTCCTGAGGTCGGGCTTGTCCGCCGCCTCGCCGAGCATCTTGTCCAGCTCGGAGAAGTCGATCTGCTCGCGGTGCACGAACCCGTCCGGGTCGTCCAGGTCGGTCGCCGTCGGCAGCATGTCCGGGTGGGCCCACAGACCGTCCCGGCCGTCGACACCGCGCGCGTCCGTGAGCGAGGCCCACAGACGGGAGGCATCGCGCAGGCGGCGCGGACGCAGCTCCAGACCGATCAGGGTGGCGAACGTCTGCTCGGCCGGGCCGCCCGAGGCGCGGCGGCGGCGCAGCGTCTCGCGCAGGGCGTCGGCGGACGACAGACGGGGTTTCGCGGCGGCATGGACCACCGCGTCCACCCAGCCCTCGACGAGCGCCAGAGCCGTCTCCAGACGCGCCAGCGCGGCCTTCTGCTCGGGCGTGTCCTCCGGCTGGAACATGCCCTGCTGAAGGGCCTCCTGCATCTGCTCGGGGTTCTGCGGGTCGAACTGGCCGACCACGTCCTCGAGCTTGGCCGTGTCGACCTTGATCCCGCGGGCATAGCCGTCGACCGCGCCGAACAGATGCGAGCGCAGCCACGGCACGTGCGCGAAGAGGCGCTGGTGGGCGGCCTCGCGCAGGGCGAGATACAGCCGCACCTCCTCCTGCGGGACGCTCAGGTCCTTGCCGAACGTCTCGACGTTCACCGGCAGCAGCGCGGCCTTGCCGGCCGGGCCGAGCGGCAGGCCGATGTCGGACGAGCCGACGACCTCGCCCGCGAGCACGCCGACGGCCTGCCCGATCTGCGTGCCGAACATGGCGCCGCCCATCGAGCGCATCATGCCGATCAGCGGGCCGGCCATGGCCTGCATCTCCTCCGGCAGGACGTCGCCCATGGCGGTGCCCACGCGCTCGGCGACCGGGTCGACGAGTTCCTTCCAGGCGGGCAGGGTCGCCTCGACCCATTCCGCGCGGCTCCAGGCCACCGCGGAGGCGGCGCCGGACGGCAGGGACGTGGCGTCGTCGAGCCAGAGGTCGGCCAGGCGGACGGCCTCCTCGACGGCCTTGAGGTCGGCGGGGCCGACACTCGTGTCCTTGGCGCCGTCAGGGCTGCCCTGGGAGACCGTCTGGCGGGCGATCTGCTTGGCCATGTCCCAGTTCACCGGGCCGCCCTCGTAGGAGAGCATCTGGCCCAGCTGCTGGAACGCGGCGCCCAGGTCGTTGGGGTTCAGGGAACCGAACATGGCAGCGAACGGATTGTCCGCACCGGGGCCACCAGGGCCGCCGCCAAAGCCTCCGGCTCCTGGCAGGCCGCCGAAACCGAACGGATTGGCCGGTCCCTGACCACCACCGCTCTCCTGGTCCTTCTTCTTGCCCTCGTCGCCGTCGTCCGGCTCCTCCGGCGGAAGGCCGAATCCGAATGGGGTGTCACTCACGGGATTCCTCGGCTTGTAGGGCCGCCGGTTCTTTCCGGCGGCACGGCTGCCCGACATCACCACCCAGCGTAGACACCTTGGGGCGGATCGGGCCTCGGTGCTTCGCCGACTGACGGCCTGCGGCAGGATGGATGCCACCTGGTACGCACGCTTCACTCGTGCTCGTACTGAAGACAACCGCTGGAGACGCCCGGTGAGTTCCCCAGATCCGCAGGTTCGCGCAGCGCGAAACCAGTCAACCAGTTCCGCGAGTCCCGCGGCGCGCGGCCCCGTCGTCGCGGTCACCGGCGCCGCGTACGGCATCGGAGCGCTGCTCACCGAGCAGCTCGCCGCGTCCGACGAGGTCAGGCAGGTCATCGCCATCGACGAGCGGCGAGGCGAGTGCGCGGCGGCGCAGTGGCACATCCTGGACGTACGGGACCCTGCCATCGCGGACAAGCTCCGCGGCGCCGACGTCGTGGTGCACCTGGCGCTGGATCTCGACCTGGAGACGGACGCGGCCGCCCGGACGGCCTACAACGTACGGGGGACGCAGACCGTCCTGACGGCGGCCGCGGCGGCCGGAGTGCACAGGGTCGTGCTGTGCACCTCGGCGATGGTCTACGGGGCGCTGCCGGAGAACGAGCTGCCGCTGTCCGAGGACGCTGAGCTGAGGGCCACGGCGGAGGCGACGGGCGTCGGCGACCTGCTGGAGATCGAGCGGCTGGCGCGGCGGGCCCCGCGGGCGCATCCGGGGCTCAATGTCACCGTGGTCCGGCCCGCCGTGCTGGTGGGAGGCACGGACACCGCGCTGACCAGGTACTTCGAGTCTCCTCGACTGCTCGTCGTCGCCGGGTCGAGGCCCGCGTGGCAGTTCTGCCACGTCGAGGACCTGTGCAGCGCGCTCGAGTACGCCGTCCTGGAGAAGGTCGACGGGGAACTGGCCGTCGGCTGCGACGGGTGGCTTGAGCAGGAGGAGGTCGAGGAGCTCAGCGGCATCCGGCGGATGGAGCTGCCGTCGGCGGTCGCCCTGGGCGCGGCGGCGCGACTGCACCGGATCGGGCTCACGCCGTCTCCCGCGGGGGACCTGGCGTACACGATGTACCCCTGGGTGGTGAGCGGGAGCCGCCTGCACGACTCCGGGTGGCGCCCGCAGTACACCAACGAGGAGGTGCTGGCCGAGCTCCTGGAGGAGGTCTCCGGCCGGCACACGGTGGTGGGGCGGCGACTGGGCCGCAAGGACGCGACGGCCGCGGGCGCCGCGGGCGCGACGGTGGCGCTGCTGGGTGCGGCCGCGGTGGTACGACGGGCACGCAAGGCCCGGCGGCGGATCTGAGAGACACCCCTGTAGAAGGACACCTGTAGGAGGCTCCAACGCGTGCGCGCGCGTGCCGGTCGATAGGTCCATTCCGCGTTGTCAGTCGCGTGCGGCACGATAGAGGCATGGCATCCACGAGTGATCACCCAGGTGAGCAGGGAGCACAGGATCCGGTCAAGCTGATCGGGATCCGGGACACGGCCCTCTCCCTGGACGAGGTGTTCCGGGCCGTCGGGGACGACGCGGCCGGCGGCACCGCGCTCTTCGTGGGGACCGTCCGGAACCACGACGCGGGTGCCGATGTCGCGGAACTCGGGTATTCCTGCCATCCGAGCGCCGAGGCCGAGATGCGGCGGATCGCCGAGAAGGTCGTCGCCGAGTTCCCCGTGCGGGCGCTGGCGGCCGTGCACCGGGTGGGGGACCTCCGGGTCGGAGACCTCGCCGTGGTCGTCGCCGTCTCGTGTCCGCATCGGGGAGAGGCCTTCGAGGCCTGCCGGAAGCTGATCGACGACCTGAAGCACGAAGTGCCCATCTGGAAGCATCAGAAGTTCTCCGACGGCACCGAGGAATGGGTCGGTGCCTGCTGATTTCGGGACCGCCTTCCGGTTGCGTAACCGCACCCCTGGCGTGAGCGTTGTCACTGCGGATGGTTAATCTGCTGATCAGTCAGTTGCGGACGCTCAATGGGGTTGGAGGTCGGCATGGCGGCTCTCGCCTGGTTGCTGATTCCGCTTGTGGCTGCCATCGGCGCGGGGCTCTGGGGCAGTTGGGCCAACCGGACTCGTAAGGCCCGCGGCGACGGCCCGGAACTCACCGGATACGCCCGCTTTCGCGAGGCCATGGAGAAGCCCGGGCCGGGTAGCTGAAGGCCAAGAAACAGCAGGTCACAGACGGTATAGCCCACAGGGCCGCCCCGGACGGGCGGCCCTGACGGTGCGCTGACAGGCCCGTCCCGTACTGTCGAGTCATGCCACGCCGCACCGCGACGATGCTCGCCTCCACCCTGATGCTGATCGCGCTCCTGTGCGCGGGAGTGTTCATCCCCGTGCCGTACGCGGAGATGTCCCCGGGGCCGACGGTGAACACGCTCGGCGATCATGACGGCGAGCCGGTGCTGCAGATCTCGGGGCGCAAGACGTATGCGGCCACTGGCCACCTGAACATGACCACGGTCCGGGTCACGAGCGCCGACTACCGGATGAACCTGGTCGAAGCCGTCTACGGCTGGCTCGCGCACGACAACAAGGTCGTGCCGCGCGAGACGCTCTACCCGGACGGCAAGACCGAGGAGCAGTCGACCCAGGAGAACGCCGAGGAGTTCAGCCAGTCCCAGGAGAGCGCCAAGGTCGCCGCCCTGAAGGAACTCGACGTTCCGGTGAAGTCGTGGGTGATCGTCTCGACGGTCGTCAAGGGGTCCCCGGCCGAGGGCAAGCTGCACGCCGGTGATGTGATCAAGGCCGTCGACGGTACGACGGTCAAGGAGCCGGCCGACGTCGCGAAGCTCGTCACCCAGCACAAGCCGGGCCAGGACGTCCGCTTCACGATCGTGCCGGCCAGGGAGCAGGCCGCCGCGGAGAAGGAGAAGCGGACGCCGACGAAGACGCAGGACATCACCATCACCACGACGAGCTCGGACGACAACGGCGAGAAGCGCGCCATCGTGGGGATCTCGGCGGGGACCGACCACACGTTCCCGTTCACCGTCGACATCAAGCTGGCCGACGTCGGCGGGCCGAGCGCCGGTCTGATGTTCGCGCTCGGCATCTACGACAAGCTCACGCCGGGCCATCTGACGGGGGGCAAGTTCGTGGCCGGCACCGGCACGATCGACGACGCCGGCAAGGTCGGTCCGATCGGCGGCATCGAGATGAAGACCGTGGGTGCCCGGGCCAAGGGCGCGCAGTACTTCCTGACGCCCGCGGACAACTGCGCCGCCGCCGCCAAGGACACCCCCGACGGCCTCACCCTCATCAAGGTGGACACCATCCAGGACGCCCTCGGCGCCCTCAAGGACCTCCGCAGCGGCGACACCGCGGATCTGCCGAAGTGCGGCAAGTAGTCCGCGGGGCCGAGGACGGGCCGGGGCAGGGCGACAGGCGCGGCTGAGGGGACCCGCGGGGCCGGTGGGCCCGGGCCCCAGGAGACCGGCAAGCCCCCTCACATCGCCCCCCTCACCCCACGGTCCTCCCGCTCTACTCGGCGAACGTCGCCGCCAGCGCCTCCGCCAGTCCCGGGACCAGGTCGGAGCCGGTGAGGACCTCCGTGGCGGAGTCCTTCTCGCGCAGGCGCAGGGCCGACTCGCGGGCGCCGTCGCGCAGGACCGCGACCGTCATCCGGACCTCCTGGCGGTCCGGGTGGTCCGCCACCCACTTCGTGAGCGCGGCCTGGCTCAAGCCCTGCGGAACCTGGGCCTCCGCGGACGGCGGCAGCATCAGACGCTCCACGGCGAGGGCGCAGCCGACCACCGCGTCGGGCCAGGCGATGGTGGCGAGGAACTCGTCGAGCGGCTTGCCCGTTGGAACCTCGTCCTGCTCGATCGGGGTGAGGCCGGAGTTCTCCGACTCGTCCCCGAGACCGAGCCGGTCGGCGAGCGAGGGTTGTTCGGCCCGCAGCCGTGCGGTGTCGACGAGGGCGAAAAGGCGGGCGGGCTGGTCCCAGCCGAGGCCGGAGACGTACTCGTCGATCTCGAGAACGGCCCGGGTGAGAGGGTTCGCAGCCATGGGAGTGTTGGACATGGTCACAATCCTGCCTCGTTCCTGGCCGGAATCGGGAACCGAGTAAACGGTGAGTAAGTTGCATAGGTGGGGGCCCACGATCACCGGGGGCCACGCACGGCCCGTGAAGACGCGGGCCTGACGGATCAACAGCGAACTTCGAGGTGCGCACCTTGGCTTTCCAGATGCCGGACCGCGGCGGAGGCCCGACAGGGCCGCGGATGAGAGTGGGCCGCCCGTCCCGGCGTGTCCGCACCCTGCTCATGACGCTGGGCGTCCTGGCCGTCCTCGGCATGGCGTTCACCATGTTCGCGGGCTTTTGGACGGACTGGCTCTGGTACCGGTCGGTGAATTACTCGTCGGTCTTCACCACGACCCTGTGGACCAAGATCGGCCTCTTCTTCGTCTTCGGCCTGCTCATGGCCGCCGCCGTCGGCCTCAACATCTGGCTGGCGCACCGGCTGCGGCCACCGCTGAGCGCCATGTCGATGGAGCAGCAGAACCTCGACCGCTACCGGATGGGCATCGCGCCCTACAAGAAGTGGCTGCTGTTCGGGATCACCGCCCTGGTGGGCCTGATCGCCGGCGCCTCCGCGTCCGGTCAGTGGCGGACCTGGCTGATGTGGGTCAACGGCGTGCCGTTCGGCGAGAAGGACCCCCAGTTCAAGCTGGACGTCTCGTTCTACGCCTTCGACCTGCCCTGGTACCGGTTCCTGCTCGGCTTCGGCTTCGCGGCGGCGATCCTGTCCGTGATCGCCGCCGCGCTCACGCACTACCTGTACGGCGGGCTGCGCGTCACCAGCCCCGGCGCGCGCGCCACGGCGGCGGCCACCGGGCACCTGTCGGTGCTCATCGGCGTCTTCGTGGCCCTGAAGGCGGTCGCGTACTGGCTCGACCGGTACGGACTCGCGGTCAAGTCCAGCGACTTCAGGGCGACCGACAACTGGACGGGCCTGAGGTACGTCGACGCCAACGCCTACCTGCCGGCCAAGACGATCCTCTTCTGCATCGCCGTCATCTGCGCGCTGCTGTTCTTCGCCACCCTGTGGCGGCGCACCTGGCAGCTGCCCGTGATCGGCTTCGGCCTGATGGTGCTCTCCGCGATCCTCATCGGCGGTCTCTACCCGGCGATCGTGCAGAAGTTCCAGGTCCAGCCGAACGAGCAGGCCAAGGAAGCGCCGTACGTCGAGAAGAACCTCGAGGCGACGCGCAAGGCCTACGGCATCGACGGCACCAAGGTCACCGACTACACGGGTACCAGCAAGACGGAGGACAAGACCAAGCTCCGCGATGACGTCGACTCCACGGCGAGCATCCGGATCATGGACCCGAACATCGTCTCGCCGACGTTCCAGCAGCTCCAGCAGATCAGGAACTACTACGCGTTCCCGAACAACCTGGACGTGGACCGTTACCCCAAGGGCGGCAAGGACCAGGACACGGTCATCGGCCTGCGTGAGCTGAACCTCGCGGGCATCCCGAAGAAGAACTGGATCAACAACCACTTCCGTTACACCCACGGGTACGGAGTGGTCGCCGCCGAGGGCACCAGCGCCGACGCCCAGGGCCGTCCGAACTTCACGGAGTCCGACCTGCCCTCCGAGGGCGACCTCGGCACGTACGAGCAGCGGGTCTACTACGGCGAGAAGACCACCACGTACTCGATCGTCGGCGGTCCCCAGAAGGAGATCGACTACTCCGACGACAACGGCGAGAAGACCACCAGCTACAAGGGTGACAGCGGGGTCAACCTCTCCAACCCGGTCAACCGGGCCGCCTACGCGGTGGCGTTCGGCGAACCGCAGATCCTCTACTCCGGCGCCATCGGCGAGGGTTCGCGGGTCCTGTACAACCGCACGCCCAAGGAGCGCGTCGAGGCGGTCGCCCCCTGGCTGACCATCGATGGCGACGCCTACCCGGCGGTCGTGGACGGCCGTATCCAGTGGATCGTCGACGCGTACACGACGACGAACGGATACCCCTACTCCTCGCGTACGACCCTCGGTGACACGACGGCCGACTCGCTGACCGCCACCAACGACAACCGTGCGGTGGTGGCCCAGCAGAACCAGGTCAACTACATCCGCAACTCGGTGAAGGCGACCGTCGACGCGTACACCGGCGAGGTCAAGCTCTTCCAGTGGGACACCAAGGACCCGGTCCTGAAGACCTGGATGAAGGCCTTCCCGGACACGGTGGAGCCCAAGAGCGAGATCTCCAAGCCGCTGATGGATCATCTGCGTTATCCCCAGGACCTGTTCAAGGTCCAGCGGGAGCTGCTCACGCGCTACCACGTGAAGGACGCGACGACGTTCCTCAGCGGCAGCGAGGTGTGGCAGGTGCCGGACGACCCGACGAACCGGTCGGGTAACGCGGTGCCGCCGTACTACCTGAGCATGAGGATGCCCGACCAGAAGGCGCAGGCGTTCTCGCTGACGACGACCTTCACGCCCAACGGCCGGGACAACCTCAGCGCGTTCATGGCCGTCGACGCCGAGGCGGGCGCCAGCGACTACGGCAAGATCAGAATCCTGAAACTGCCGACCAACACGACGGTCAACGGCCCCAGTCAGGTCCAGAGTCAGTTCAACTCGCAAGAGGACATCGCCGAGTCCATCAGGCTTCTGAGAGGCGGCGACTCCGAGGTCGAGTACGGCAACCTGCTGACGGTGCCCCTCGACGGAGGACTGCTGTACGTGGAGCCGGTCTACGTACGCGGTGGTGGACTGAAGTACCCGCTGCTGCGCAAGGTGCTGGTCACCTACGGAGGCCAGACCGCCTTCGAGAACACGCTCGAGGAGGCCCTCAACAAGATCTTCGGAGCGGAGGGCGCGACGCCTGAGCCACCGGACGAGGGCGATACGACGCCGCCACCACCGACGTCCGAGGACCCGACGGTCAAGCAGGCCCTGGAAGACGCCCAGAAGGCGTTCACCGAGGGCCAGGACGCCCTGAAGGAGAACGACTGGGAGGCGTACGGCCGGGCGCAGAAGGACCTGGAGGACGCCCTGCGGCGCGCCGAGGAGGCGCAGGCCGAGGCGGACCGGGCCGGCGGTGCCGGGGGCGGGGAGAGCAAGCCCAGCGGCAGCCCGAGCGGGAGCCCGAGCCCGAAGCCGAGCAGTTAGGGCTCCGGCCTGGTCAAATGCTCCACCCGCGCCGTGATACGGTTGTGAACACAACGGCGCGGGGTGGAGCAGCTCGGTAGCTCGCTGGGCTCATAACCCAGAGGTCGCAGGTTCAAATCCTGTCCCCGCTACTGAAATCGCGAAGTCCGAGTGACGGAGCGACACCGAAGGCCCGGATTCCACACAGGAATCCGGGCCTTCGTGATGTGTGAACGCATGTGCTGGTGCGGGCTGCGGCCGCGCCGCCGGGGGGAGTTGGGCAATCTGTGTTTGACTTGTCTCTCTGTGGGCATGTCGACAAAACGCTGTAGTGACCTCACTGGCTGCGGTATACCAGGTGTACCCAGGTTGCAGGTGGTGCGACGATGGACGTTATGGGGGACAAGGCAACTCTGTTCGAGACAGGGCGTTTTGTGCAGCCTTCCAGCCGGGAGGACACCGACACCCCGGACGAGACCGGGGAAATCGCCGACGAGGCGGCCGAAGAGCTGCGTCAGCGGCTCGCCGCGGAGGCCGGTGACGTCGAGGCGATGAGTGTTCTCGGGGCCATGCTGCTGCGCCGTGGTGATCTCGACGGTGCCGAACCCCATCTGCGTGCCGCCACCGCCGCGGGCGACCGGGCCGCGGCCAACAACCTGGGAGTCCTTCTCCACCAGCGGGGATACGCCGACGAGGCCGCCGGATGGTGGCGGATCGCCGCCGTCGCCGGATCCACGGCGGCCGCGCACGCCCTCGGCCGGCACCACCGCGAGCGCGGCGACGAACCCGCCGCCGAGTACTGGCTGCGCCAGTCCGCGGAACAGGGCCACACCCTGGGCGCGTACGCCCTCGCCGACCTGCTGGAGCACCGCGGCGACGCCGGAGCCGAGCACTGGATGCGGGCCGCGGCCGAGCGCGGGCACCGCGAGGCGGCGTACCGGCTGGCGCGGGCGCTGGACCGCAAGGTGGCGCGGGAGGCCGACGACGACGGCGCACCCGTACCGGACGAGGCCGAGCAGTGGTACCGGCAGGCCGCCGCGCGCGGTCACCGGCGGGCCGCACTGCACCTCGGGACGATCCTGGAGAAGCGCGGCGAGCTCAAGGAGGCCGGGCGCTGGTACCTGACGTCCGCCAAGGACGGCGAGGCGCGGGCCGCCTGCGCGCTCGGATTCCTGCTGCGCGACGCGGGCGACACCGAGAACGCCGCCGTGTGGTGGCTGCGGGCCGCTCAGGACGGCGACGGCAACGCGGCGAACGCGCTGGGCGCGCTGCACGCCGCGCGGGGCGAGACCCAGACCGCCGAGCGCTGGTACCGGGCCGCGATGGACGCGGGCGACGTCAACGGCGCGTACAACCTCGGGCTGCTCTGCGCCGAGCAGGGACGCACCCCGCACGCCGAGCAGTGGTACCGGCGCGCGGCCTATGCCGGGCACCAGGAGGCCGCGAACGCGCTGGCGATCCTGCTGCTGCGGGCCGGGGACGAGACGGGCGCGGAGCCGTGGTTCTCCAAGGCCGCGGAGGCCGGGAGCGTGGACGCCGCCTTCAACCTGGGCATCCTGCACGCCGGACGGGGCGAGGAGCAGGCCGCGCTGCGCTGGTACGAGCGGGCCGCCGCCGCCGGGCACACGGAGGCCGCGCTGCAGGTCGGCATGGCGCGGCTGCGGGACGGCGACGACCAGGAGGCCGAACGGCACCTGCGGTGTGCGGCCGGGGGTGGAAGCGCCGAGGCCGCGTACCGGCTGGCGACCGTGCTCGACTCACGCCGGCCGCCGGAGCCGGCGCACGAGCTCGGTGAGCCGGTGCACCGGCGCAGCGAGTGCGAGGAGTGGTACGAGCGGGCGGCCTCGCAGGGGCACCGGCGGGCGCAGGTGCGGGTCGGCATGCATGCCGCGGCCCGGGGGGACGTCGTCGAGGCGGCCCGGTGGTACCGGGAGGCGGCCGAGGCCGGGTCCCGCAACGGTGCGTTCAATCTGGGGCTGCTGCTGGCCCGGGAGGGGAGCGAGCCCGAGGCGGCGGTGTGGTGGACGCGGGCGGCCGACGCGGGGCACGGGCGGGCGGCGTTGCGGCTCGCCCTGGTCTACGCGCGTCGGGGGGAGCTGGCGGAGGGGCAGCGGTGGGCTGACCGTGCGGTGTCTCTCGGGCCCGCCTCTGTGGCGGAGCGGGCGGCTCGGTTGCGGGACGCGTTGCGGCAGGAGCTTTCGGCGTAATGCCCGGGTGAGCTGCAAGGTGCTCTGTGGTGCCCGCGGCCGGGCTCGTCGGTAAGCGATTTGCATCCGGCCTCTGCGTTCACGTAACGTTGCATTCATCGCCGCGGGGTGGAGCAGCTCGGTAGCTCGCTGGGCTCATAACCCAGAGGTCGCAGGTTCAAATCCTGTCCCCGCTACTGAAGGCCGAGGGCCGGAATCCGAAAGGGTTCCGGCCCTCGGTGCGTGTTCGGGGATGTGTGTTCAGCGGAGGTGGCCCACTGCCTCCTCGTAAAGGGAGCGGTTCACGGTCCGGGACTCGGGGAGCGAGTCGCCTTCCGCTGCGCCCTGCGCCCGGTAGGCCGCCTGGAGGCGGGCCGTCGTGCCGGTGCGGATCTCCCAGTCCATGCGCAGGGATGGGGTGGAGCGGAGGATCGCCGCGTCCGTCTTCAGGAGATCCGCCAGATATGTGACGTACCTCTCGTTCTGTTTGTAGTCGGACGCGAAGTACGTGTTCACCGTGCGGATGTACGCCCGCAGCAGGGCCACCCCCGCGTCCACGTCGTCGTTCAGCAGGCTCGGGCCGTAGAGCATGCCGCCCAGGGGTTCGCCGGGTGGCTGGCCGCCCAGGAAAGCGTAGCCCGGTTCGCCGTCGACCCGGCGCCACACCGGGTCCAGCAGCCACGCGGAGTCGACGCCGCCGTTGCGCAGGGCCGTGAGCACGTCGGCCGAGCCCAGCTGCTGGTAGCGGATCCGGTCGAGGCCGCCGCCGTGCTCCTCCAGGGCCTGCTCCATGGGGTAGGCGATCACCGAGCCCTTGCCGATCATCGTGCCGAGTGTCCGGTCGGCCATCCGGACGGCGGCCGGCGTCTCGCCGTCCTTCAGCCGGACCCACAGGCCGCTCTTGGACTTCGGGCCCGGGGAGAAGTTCCCCGCGACCCAGCGGATGACGAAGCCGCCGCGGATGCCGTTCATGACAGCCGCCTCCGGGGCCGCCCAGAGCCCGTCGACCTCGCCCTTGGCCAGCAGCGGGAGGGCCTCGGGCGTCGGCAGCACCTTCAACGTGACGTCCAGGCCCTCCTTGTCGAACTCGCCCTTCTCGAGGGCGACCCGCAGCGGTGCCACGTACTCCGCGCTCAGCGTGCCCGTCGCGATCGTCAGCTTCCGGGGCTCGGCGAGCCGTTGCGGTGCCGGAGAGCCCGGGCGGCAGCGGGCCGGGGCGCGCTCGGGGGCGCGGTCGGCGGGGTCCGTCCAGGACGCGGCGCCGCAGCCCTGGACCGGGCGGATCGTGCGCGTCGCCGTGTCGGCTTTCGGATGCGACGGCCCGGAGGACGGCGACGAGCAGGCCGCCGAGGCCAGCAGTGCGCCCGCGAGCAGGGCGAGGCCGTACGTACGTGCCCTCATGCCTGCCCCCGCCCCCGGTCGCGCGGTGCCCACGGGGTGAGCAACCGGCCGGCGAACCGGACCAGTTCGGAGAAGAGCACGCCCAGGGCGGCGACGCAGACTATGCCGACGAACATCACGTCGTTCTGGAAGAGGGCGCGGGAGTCGAAGATCAGATGGCCCAGGCCGTCGGTCGCGGCGATCTGCTCCGAGGCGACGATCACCAGGACCGCCACGCCCGCCGCGATCCGCGCGCCGACCAGGACGGCGGGCAAGGAGGCCGGGAGCAGGACATGGCGGAACATCTGCCACGGGGAGGCCCCGAAGACCCGGCCGGCGTCGCGGTGGCCGTCGGGGACCGCCATGACCGCGGACATCGTGGAGATCCAGACGAAGAAGAAGACCGTGGCCGCCACGAGGGCCACCTGCGGGCCCTCACCCAGGCCGAACATGTTCAGGAAGACGGGCAGCAGGGCCAGTTTCGGTACGACGTACAGGGCGTCCAGAAGCGGTTCCAGGGCGGCTCGTACCAACGGCAGCGAACCCATCAGCAGGCCCAGCAGGTAACCCGCGGCCGTGCCGACGGCGTAGCCGGCCAGGACGCGCTTGAGCGTCGCCCACACGTCCGGCCACAGGTCACCGGCAGCGGCCCGGTCCCAGCCGTCGGCGAGGATCGTGGACGGCGCCGGGTAGACGCGCTCGTCGATCCAGCCCCGGACGGCCGCCAGTTGCCAGAGCAGCACCAGGAGGAGGGGCACGGCCGCCGCGAGGGACAGTTCGAGGGCGCGGCGGCGGCGATGGGTGCGTACGGGGTGCAACTCGTGCGGGCCCGGGCGGCGGACCAGGCCCGGGCCTCGTGTCTCGGGGGCGACGGTGGTCATGCGGGCACCGCCTCCTTCCGCAGCAGGTCCCACAGCTCGCTCTTCAACGTGGTGAACTCGGGGGTGGCGCGGACGTCGCCGGTGCGCGGGCGCGGGAAGGGCGGGCGGTGTTCGGCGATGATCCGGCCGGGGCGGGCGGACATCACGAACACACGGTCGCCGAGGACGATCGCCTCCTCCAGGCTGTGGGTGATGAAGAGGGTCGTCGTGCGCAGCGCCTGGGTGATCTCCAGCAGCTCGTCCTGGAGGATCGTGCGGAGCTGGGCGTCCAGGGCCGCGAAGGGCTCGTCCATCAGCAGCAGTTCGGGCTCGACGGCGAGCGCGCGGGCGATGGCGACCCGCTGGCGCATACCGCCCGAGAGGGCCGCCGGATAGGCGTGCGCGAAGTCGGCGAGGCCCATGCGGGCCAGCCACTCGGCGGCGCGGGCGTTCGCCTCCCGGCGCGGGACGCGCAGCACGTCGAGGCCGAAGCGGACGTTGGCCTGGACGGTCTTCCAGTCGTAGATGCCGTAGTCCTGGAAGATCATGGCCGCCGGGCGAACGCTCGAGGTGTGGATCTCCAGCGTGCCGGTGCTGGGCCGGAGCAGGCCGGCGGCGATGCGCAGCAAGGTGGATTTGCCGCAGCCCGAGGGGCCTACGAGGCAGACGAACTCGCCGGGAGCGACGGCCAGGTCGAGGGGGCCGAGGGCGTCGACCGCGCGGGGGCCCCGGCCGAAGGCGCGTGTCAGGTCATGGGCGGTGAGTTTTGGATACGGCTCTCCCACTTCGGTCTCCTCGCGGAGTGCGGAACGGACTGGTGGGTGCCGTTGACCATATGACGACCCGTCAGATACGGGAAGTGCGCAGACACGCACGAGCCCCGGCACCGATGAGTGCCGGGGCTTGCCGGGAAAGAGAGGACTAGGCGGCCGCGCAGTTAGGGCAGACGCCGCGGTACGTCACCTCGACGTCCGAGACCGTGAAGCCGAAGCGCTCCGAGTCGGGGAGGTCCGCCAGCGGGTTGCCGATCGGGTGGACGTCCCGGATCGCGCCGCACTGGGCGCAGACCAGGTGGTGGTGCGGCTGGTGGGCGTTCGGGTCGTACCGCTTGGCACGCTGGTCGGTGGAGACCTCGAGCACCTCGCCGAGGGACACGAGCTCGCCGAGCGTGTTGTAGACGGTCGCCCGGGAGATCTCGGGCAGCTTGGCGACGGCCCGGGAGTGGACCTCGTCGGCCGTCAGATGGACGTGTTCGCCGTCGAGGACCTCGGCCACGACACGCCGCTGCGCGGTCATCCGCCATCCGCGTCCGCGCAGCCGTTCCAGAAGGTCACTCATGGCCACCAGCCTAACAGCAAAGCGGACCAGGTCCCGAACAGGTGTGAGTTTAGAATCTGCCTGGTGTTGGATTTTGTCTAATGCGCTCGGGCGCTGTCAGGCGGGTACCTGCCCGCGGGCCGGTACCCAGCAGCGGATGATGTCGCGGACCGAGACGATGCCGGCGGGCTCGTCGTCGTCCAGCACGATGAGGTGGCGGAAACCGCCGTGTGCCATGGCCCTGGCCGCCTCCTCCAGGGTCCAGGCCGGAGTCGCGAACACGACGTCGGTGGTGGTGTGGGCGTGGGCGCGTTCCGTGTCCGGGTCCTGGCCCCGGCCCACGGAGTTGAGGATGTCGCGTTCGGTGAGGATGCCGATGCCGCCGGCGTCGGGGTCGTGGACCACGGCCGCCCCGACCCGACGCGCGGACATCAGCGCGGCGGCCTGGCGCAGGGTGTGGGTCGGGCCGATGGTGAGGACGACGGTGGTCATGGCGTCACGGACGAGCATGGATGGAGCCACCTCCTGGGAGTGAATCCGCCGTTTGTTCAGCGTTTCACAATTTCACAAGATGGGGGACTCTCAGGGTGGCAGGTAAAGGGAGGGTCAACAAGGGGGCGCTCGGTAACAGCCGGGCGCGCTCAGTAGCGCTGGTTGAGATATCCGAGCAGCTCGTCGTGCAGCAGACCGTTCGACGCGGCCGCGTCGCCACTGTGCGGGCCCGGGCGGGCGTCGAGGCCGGTGAAGGTGCCGCCGGCCTCGGTGACGATGATCGACGGGGCGGCCATGTCCCACAGCGACAGCTCCGGCTCGGCGCACATGTCGACGGCGCCTTCCGCGACCATCATGTACGGCCAGAAGTCGCCGTACGCGCGCGTGCGCCACACCTCTCGGGTGAGGTCCAGAAAGCCGTCCAGGCGGCCCTGCGCCTCCCAGCCGCTGAGCGACGAGTACGCGAAGGAGGCGTCGGCGAGCTTGTTGACGCGGGAGACGTTCAGACGGGAGGCCTTGGTGAGGCTGCGGCCGGTGAAGGCGCCGTGGCCCTTCGCGGCCCACCAGCGGCGCCCGAGGGCGGGGGCCGAGACGACGCCGACGACGGGCTGGAAACCGCCCTCTCCGGCCTCCATCAGGGAGATGAGGGTGGCCCAGACGGGGACGCCGCGTACGTAGTTCTTCGTGCCGTCGATCGGGTCGATGACCCAGCGGCGGGGCCCGGTGCCCTCGACGCCGTACTCCTCGCCGAGGATCGCGTCTCTCGGGCGGGCGCGCTGGAGTTGGCCGCGGATGAGTTCTTCCGCGGCCTTGTCCGCTTCGCTCACCGGCGTCATGTCCGGTTTGGTCTCGACCTTGAGGTCGAGGGCCTTGAACCGGTCCGTCGTCGCGGCGTCGGCGGCGTCGGCGAGGACGTGGGCGAGACGCAGATCGTCGAGGTAGTCGGGCATGTAACGAACCTATCTGCCGAGGTGGGGGTGGGGCTACAGGGGGTTTGTGGGCGGGTGTGGGGGCGTTGTGGCGGCTCGGCGCCCGCGAGGTGCTCGGCATTGCCGCTGGGGCGGATGGGTGTGCGACCCGGCGCGACGGAGCGCCGACGAGCAGAGGCGAACGCACCGCGCAGGTCGGCTCAAAGGCGCCCCCGCATGCCCTCGCGAACCCTTGACAGTGGTTCCATGCGCGTCAAACCTGGGCGCAGAGCCGCTGGCCCCAAGGGGAGGCACTGATGCCTGCAGCGCGGGAATCTCTATTGGACGCCGCCTACGCGGCGCTGGCGCGCCGGTCGTGGTCCGCCGTGCGGATGGTGGACGTGGCCTTGGCGGCCGGAGTGTCCCGGCAGACGCTGTACAACGAGTTCGGCAGCAAGGACGGCCTCGCCCGGGCGCTCGTGAGAAGGGAGGCCGACGGGTACCTCGCCGGCGTGGACCGCGCGCTCGCCGGCCACAGCGACCTCCGCGACCGGCTCACCGCCACCGCCGAGTGGACCACGTCGGCGGCCCGCGAGAACGCCCTGGTCCGCGCCATGCTCACCGGCTGCTGGAGCGAACGGCTGCCCTCGCCGACCCTCTCGGCCGTGCCCTCCACCTCCGCCGTACCGGCGCAGCGCCGCGCCGACGGACCGCTGCCCTCACCCGGCGACCTCGTCACCCTCATCCGCGACCGAGCCGTCACCGTCCTGTCCGCACCCGGCACACCCAGGTCCGACACCGCCGACCTGTCCCGCTCCTGCGAACTCGCCGTCCGGCTCGCCCTGTCCTGCGTGGCCGCGCCACCCGGCGAGGGCAACGTCACCGACCTGGTCCGCAGCGCCCTGCACCGGCAGTCCGGGTGACAGGGGGTCAGTGCGCCGAGCCCGACAACTGCAGCCCGATCACGCCGACGATGACGAGACTGATCGACACCAGCTTCAGCGTCGACACCAGGTCGCCCAGGAACACCATGCCGTAGATCGCCGTCCCCGCCGCCCCGATCCCTGTCCACACCGCGTACGCGGGACCCACGTCGAGTCTCCTCAGTGCCAGGGTCAGCAGCCCGAAACTGCCGAGGGCGAAGACGCAGAACGCGATCGTCGGCCAGAGCCGTGTGAAGCCGTGCGACAGCTTCAGACACACGGCGAAGCCGGTCTCCAGCAACCCGGCCACGATGACCAGCAGCCACGCCATGAGCCGTTCCTCCCGTATCCCACGTTCAGTGACCGCTTGGTTGGTTCAGTCGGTTTGAGTAGATTCCTCGGAACCGTCAGCTCTGTTGGAGTTTGGTCAGGCTTGCCTCCGGCTTGGTGCGATTATGCACTTACCGTCCGCGCGCCGTGACAAACAACGCTGAGGTCAGTCGCCTTCCTTCCGCTCCCGCGTGGCCAGCAGCCGCCGCAGCGAGTACAGCCGCGCCGGGTCCGCGTGCCCCTCGGCCACCCACGCGTCCAGCGCGCAGTCCGGCTCGTCGTGGCTGCACGCGCGCGGGCAGCCCTCGGTGCCCGGCTCCAGGTCGGGGAAGGCGTGGATGACCCGGGACGGGTCCACGTGGTGCAGCCCGAAGGACCGCAGGCCCGGGGTGTCGATCACCCAGCCGTCGCTGTCCGACAGCGGCAGTGCCAGCGCCGAGGTGGTGGTGTGCCGGCCTCGGCCCGTCACCGCGTTCACATGCCCGGTCGTACGCCGCCGCTCCTGAGGCACGAGCGCGTTGACCAGGGTCGTCTTGCCGACTCCGGAGTGCCCGACAAACGCGGTGATCTTGCCGTCGAGCTGCTCACGCACCCGGGCGATGGCGGTGCCGTTCTGAAGTTCCTCGCGGCTGGTGACGACGTAGGGGGTGTCGAGGTGGCCGTACAGCTCCAGCAGCTTGTCGGGTGGGGCGAGGTCCGACTTGGTCAGCACCAGCAGCGGATCCAGGCCGCCGGCATAGGCCGCGACCAGGCAGCGGTCGATCAGGCGGGGGCGGGGCTCCGGGTCGGCCAGGGCGGTGACGATGGCCAGCTGGTCGGCGTTGGCGACGATCACGCGCTCGAACGGATCGTCGTCGTCCGCCGTACGGCGCAGCACAGACGTGCGCTCCTCGATGCGGACGATCCGGGCGAGGGTGTCCTTCTTGCCTGACATGTCGCCCACGAGGGCCACGCGGTCGCCGACCACGGCTGCCTTGCGGCCCAGCTCGCGGGCCTTCATCGCCATCACCACACGGTCCTCTACGAGGCAGGTGAGACGGCCCCGGTCCACGGTGAGGACGAGTCCCTCGGCGGCGTCCTCGTGCTTGGGCCGGATGTTCGTCCGGGGCCGGGTGTTCCGGCGGCCGGGACGGGTGCGGATGTCGTCCTCGTCGGTGTGCTTGCCGTAGCGGCGCATGACCTGATCCCTGCGTCCTACGCCCCGAGCATCCCGGTCCACAGATCGGGGAAGTCGGGCAGGGTCTTGGCCGTCGTCGCCACGTTCTCGATCTGTACTCCCTCGACCGCGAGGCCGATGATCGCGCCGGCCGTGGCCATGCGGTGGTCGTCGTAGGTGTGGAAGATCCCGCCGTGCAGCCGGCGCGGGCGGATGTGCAGGCCGTCGGCGGTCTCCGTCACGTCGCCGCCGAGCTCGTTGATCTCCTTCGTCAGCGCGGCCAGCCGGTCCGTCTCGTGCAGCCGCAGATGGGCCACGCCGCGCAGGGTCGAGGGGGAGTCGGCGAGGGCCGCGACCGCCGCGATGCCCGGCGTCAGCTCGCCGACCTCGCTCAGGTCCACATCGATGCCGTGGACCGAGCCGGAGCCGGTGAACGCGAGACCGTACTCGGTCAGTTCGCAGGAGCCGCCCATCTCGGTGAAGATCTCGCGCAGCCGGTCACCGGGCTGGGTGGTGCGGGCCGGCCAGGCCGGGACGACGACCTTGCCGCCGGTCACCAGCGCGGCCGCCAGGAACGGCTGGGCGTTGGACAGATCCGGCTCGATGACCAGGTCCCGGCCGAGCAGGGCGCCCGGCGTGACCCGCCAGACATTCGGCTCGCCGCCCGACTCGGGCGTGTCCACCTGGGCGCCGACCGCGCGCAGCATGTCGACGGTCATGCGGATGTGTGGCATGGAGGGCAGCGAGCTGCCGGTGTGGCGGACCTCGACGCCCTGGTTGAAGCGCGGGCCGGACAGCAGCAGCGCGCTCACGAACTGCGACGAGGAGGACGCGTCGATCGCGACCTGGCCGCCTTCCAGGGCACCGCTGCCGTGCACGGTCATCGGCAGCGCGCCGCGGCCGTCGTCGTCGATCCGGGCGCCGAGCTGACGCAGCGCGTCGATGACTCCGTTCAGGGGACGCTCGTACGAGCGGGGGTCGCCGTCGAACCGGACGGGACCGTCGGCGAGCGTGGCGACCGGTGGCAGGAAGCGCATCACCGTGCCGGCGTTGCCGACGTCGACCGTGGCCGGGCCGCGCAGGCCCGTGGGAAGCACACGCCAGGCCTCGCCGGTGCCGTCCGGGCCCACACCCTCCTCGATCTCGACGCCCATCGCGCGCAGAGCACCGGCCATCAGCAGGGTGTCGCGGGAGCGCAGCGGGCGGCGCAGCCAGCCGGGCTCGGAGGCGAGGGACGCGAGGACAAGGGCGCGGTTGGTGACCGACTTGGACCCGGGCACGTGGACCGTCGCGTCGACGGCTCCGCTCGCGTGCGGGGCGGGCCAGAGGGCGGTTTCTGCGGTGTTCGGGGCCATGGCCCCACTTTATAAGGAGCCAGGAGGGCGGGCCGTGTTCCGGGTGCGGCGCCGTTGGGGCTGATCGCGCGGTTCCCCGCCCTTGGGTTGGTGATCACAAGCCCAGCAACCAGCGGCCCCCACCTATCAGCGAGCACAGCGACACCGCGTGGAACAGGAAGAACCACAACCCCGCCGGCACATGCGTCAGCCGCGACAACTGGTCCGCGTCCGAGTCGCCCGCCCCGCCCCGGGCCCGCTTCGCCTGGAGTTCGAACGCCGGGCGTACCCCGCCCAGCAACAGGAACCACACCACCACGTACGCGAACGCCGCCTGCACCTGAGGGCCGGCCAGCCAGGACACCAGGACGAACAGGCCGCCGGTGACGATCATGGTCAGGGCGCCGTACGCATTGCGGATCATCACGAGCATGATCAGGAGCAGGGCGGTGGCCAGCCACAGCAGGAGCGTGATGCGGCCGGCGCCCAGCAGCGCCGCTCCGCCCAGGCCCAGCAGGGGCGGGGCGGTGTAGCCGGCGGCGGCCGTGAGGATCATGCCGATGCCGTGCGGCTTGCCGCGGCTGACGGTCAGGCCGCTGGTGTCCGAATGCAGCCGTATGCCGGTGAGAGTGCGGCCGGTGAGCAGGGCCACGAGCCCGTGACCGCCCTCGTGGGCGATGGTGATGGCGTTGCGGGAGATGCGCCACAGGCCGTGCGGGATCACCACGGCGAGCGCGGCGGCCAGAGTCGCGAGCACCACCCACAGGTCGGGGTCGGGCTGCGTGCCGGAGACCTCGTCCCAGAGGGAGGCGAGCGAGGCGGTAGCGGTGCTGTCCATGTAAGGCGTTGGCTCCCTGTGGTCGGATGGAATCTGGCAGTGTGGCACGTATGTGCGGACGGTATTCAGCGAGTCGCAGGCCAGAGGATCTCGCAGGAATCTTTGAGATCGAGAAGTGGGAGCCCGAGGAGACCCTCGAGCCGGACTACAACGTGGCGCCCACCAAAGAGGTCTACGCCGTCCTCGACCGCCCTCTGAAAGACGTGGACGACCCGCGGCCGGTTCGGCAGCTGCGCAAGCTGAAGTGGGGGCTCGTCCCGTCCTGGTCGAAGACCCCCGAGGGCGGCGCCCGGATGATCAACGCCCGCGCGGAGACCGTCCACGAGAAGCCGTCCTACCGTCGCGCCTTCACCTCCCGGCGCTGCGTCCTGCCCGCCGACGGCTACTACGAGTGGGTCACCGGCACGCAGGAGCGCGAGCTGGAGGTCGAGGGGAAGAAGAAGCGGCCCCGCAAGCAGCCGTACTTCGTGACACCGGCGGACGGGTCGGTCTTCGCCATGGCCGGGCTGTACGAGTTCTGGCGGGACAGGACGCTGCCGGACGACCACCCGCAGTCCTGGTGGGTGACCTGCTCCGTCATCACCACCGAGGCCGAGACGAGCCCACTGGCCGTGTCCCCGGCGGACGGTCCGCGCGCCCTGGCCGAGATCCACCCCCGGATGCCGCTGATGCTGACGCCCGACCGCTGGGACGCCTGGCTCGACCCGTCCCGCACGGACGCCGACGACCTGCGCGAGCTGCTCGCCCCGCCGCCCGCCGGGCTGATGCGCGCCTACCCCGTCACCACGGCCGTCAGCAACGTCCGCAACAACGGGCCGGAGCTGTTGAAGGAGCTGGAAGGGCCGGAAGAGGGCACACTCTTCTGACGTGAGTTCCGACACGACCGAGATCATCGAGACCGAGGCGGGCCCCGCCCGCATCACCTGGCACCAGGCGAAGAAAGCGCGGCTGGTACTCGCCGTCAGCCATGGCGCCGGCGGCGGTATCGAGGCCCGCGATCTGAAGGCCCTGGCCACCGTCCTCCCCGCCCACGGCGTGACCGTGGCCCGGGTGGAGCAGCCTTGGCGGGTGGCCGGGAAGAAGCTGGCGCCCGCGCCCAAGACGCTGGACGCCGGCTGGCGTGGCATCTGGCCCGCGCTGGCCGGGCCCGGACTGCCGGTCGTGTCCGGCGGCCGCAGCGCCGGGGCCCGGGTCGCCTGCCGTACCGCCGCCGAACTGGGCGCCCACGCGGTCCTCGCCCTCAGCTTCCCCCTCCACCCGCCCGGCAAGCCGGAGAAGTCCCGGGCCGGCGAACTGCTCGGTTCCGGGGTGCCCACCCTGGTCGTCCAGGGCGGGAACGACCCCTTCGGGAAGCCGGAGGAGTTCCCCGCGGGCTCGTACGAACTCGTCGAGGTGCCGTACGGCGATCACGGCTTCGCCGTCCCCAAGCGTGCGGAGATCTCGCAGGACGAGGCCGTGGCGCTCATCACGGACGCGGTCGTGGAGTGGACCGGGTCACTCGGGTAAAGCTCCGGGAATGCAGGGGCGGCGAACACTGTTGTGCGGGACGTACGTGCTGGAGACCAGCACAGACGCCGTAGGAGAGGAAGTCCGCCGCATGGGTTCGACCATCTGCCCGAGCCGCAGCAGCCGTGCCGACCTGGAGTGGACGGTGCTGCACGCGGCCAGGACCGCCCCTGTTCGGGCGGCGGGCGGACCGGATCGTCGTCTATCCTCCGATTCGGGTGAGACCGGTCTCGGTCTCACGAGAACACTCGAGGAGGTGGGTCCGGTCACAGGGACCGACGCAGGGACCGAACACGGCCAGGCGGAGCAGCCCGAGGGCCAGGGCGGCACGGGCGCGGAGACGGCCGCGGAGCGCAGTGCGCGCTTCGAGCGGGACGCGCTCGAGTTCCTCGACCAGATGTACTCGGCCGCGCTGCGCATGACGCGCAACCCGGCCGACGCCGAGGACCTGGTGCAGGAGACGTACGCCAAGGCGTACGCGTCCTTCCACCAGTTCCGCGAGGGCACCAACCTCAAGGCGTGGCTGTACCGGATCCTCACCAACACCTTCATCAACTCGTACCGCAAGAAGCAGCGCGAACCTCAGCGCTCCGCGGCCGAGGAGATCGAGGACTGGCAGCTCGCCCGCGCCGAGTCGCACATGTCGACGGGCTTGCGCTCCGCGGAGTCGCAGGCGCTCGACCACCTGCCCGACTCGGACGTGAAGCAAGCGCTCCAGGCGATCCCCGAGGAGTTCCGTATCGCCGTGTATCTCGCGGACGTCGAGGGGTTTGCCTACAAGGAGATCGCCGACATCATGGGGACACCCATCGGTACGGTGATGTCCCGGCTGCACCGGGGCCGCCGTCAGCTGCGCGGCATGCTGGAGGACTATGCCCGTGACCGCGGGATGGTCCCGGCCGGCGCCGGAGAGTCGAACGAAGCGAAAGGCTCGGGGTCATGAGCTGCGGAGAGCCGCACGAGACGGATTGCAGCGAAATCCTCGATCATCTCTACGAGTTCCTCGACCGTGAGATGCCGGACTCGGACTGCGTGAAGTTCGAGCACCACTTCGAGGAGTGCTCGCCCTGCCTCGAGAAGTACGGGCTCGAGCAAGCCGTGAAGAAGCTCGTCAAGCGCTGCTGCGGGCATGACGACGTGCCGGGCGACCTGCGGGACAAGGTCATGGGGCGGATCGACCTGATCCGCTCCGGCCAGGCGGTCCCCGACCAGGACGTCACCGCCTCGCCTGCCACGCCGCAGGAGTCCTGACACTCCTGCGCCTTTCAACTACCCCACCTTCGAGGGGGGTAGTCATCCTCGAACGCGTCACTCGAACGTGCTAATCCGCGGGTTGTCGGCCCGCGGAGCCCCCCACCGCCGTCCTAGGCTCCGGGCCTGACGGACATGGCCGGGGGAGGGGCTCATGGAAGCGGTATCCACGCGTGCACGTGTGTACGTCGCCTGTGTCACCGTCGCCGCCCTGTTCTGTCTGCTCCCGCTGCCGGGCATCCGTACGCCCTGGTGGGCCGTCGCGCTGCTCGCCGCGCTGTACGCCGGCTGTGAGCGCGCTGCCCGGTCCCGGTTCGTTGGGATCTCCCACCCGGCCGGGACCTTCTACCCCGTGCTGCTGGCCGGCGCTTTCCTGCTGCCCGCGCCCGCCGCCGCCCTGGTCGCCGTGCCCGGTGCGCTGCTCTCGCATGTCGGGCAGCGGCCCGTGGCGCTGCGGCGGATCTGGCGGGCCGCCCAGCTCGTCCTCGGCGTGTGGGCGGCGGCCCGGGTGCACTGGATGCTCGGCGGGCGGGACGCGGTCGTCGCGGGCGACGTTCCCTACGCGCTCGGGCCGGCCGGGGCGGCCGTGCTGGCGTTCTGCCTGGTGCTCGCGCTGCTGGACGGCGGGATCCTGGCCGCGGCGGAGCGGGTGCCGGTGCGGCGGGCCTGGCGGGGCCTGGTGGCGCGCTCGCTCGCGCCGATCGCGGTGCACGGCCTCGCCGGGCTGATGATGGCCGTCCTGTGGCGCAGCCCGTACGGTCCCGTGGCCGCGCTGCTCGTGCTGCTGCCGATGTGCGTCTCGTGGTGGGCGTTCGCGCAGTACCACCGGGAACGGGCCGCACACCAGGCGACCATCCGGGCGCTGGTACAGGCCGTCGACATCAAGGACGGGTACACGCGGGGGCACAGCGAGCGCGTCGGGCAGGCCTCCATGATGATCGCGCGCGAGCTGGGCATGGACGACGAGCGCGTCGAGGTGCTCCGCTTCGCCGGGATCCTGCACGACGTCGGCAAGCTGGGCGTGCCCACCCGGCTGCTCAGGAAGAACGGGCCGCTGACCCCCGAGGAGCGGCGCGTGATCGAGCTGCACCCCGAGTACGGGCACGAGATGGTGCGCGGCATCGGCTTCCTCGGGGAGGCCCGCGCCGCAGTACTGCACCACCACGAGCGGCTGGACGGCAGCGGCTATCCCTACGGCCTGGTGGGCCGTCAGATCCCGGAGTCCGCACGGGTCGTGGCGGTCGCCGACGCCTTCGACGCCATGACCTCCACCCGGAGCTACAGCAGGGCCCGCCCCGTCGCGGTGGCCCTGGAGGAACTGGAGCGGTGCGCGGGCAGCCACTTCGACCCCGTGATGGTCGCGGCCCTGGTGGAAGCCGTACGGCGGACGGGCTGGCACCCCGCGGTGACCGCCGACGACGCCCACCCACCCCGGGTGCCCCCGCCCGGCACACCCGTCTCCAGCCGGCCTGGAGCACACCGATGAGCGCGTGCGCGGCGCCTCTCCTGCGCACCCTGGTCCACGCCTGCGCCGCCCTCCTCGCCACCGGCTCCCTCGCCGTCACCCTCTACAGCGGACTCGAGGAACGCCGCGTCGCCCTCGCTTTCGGGGTTCTCGTCACCGTCGGAGAACTCACCCGGCGCAACGGGGCGCGGGTCCGGGAACCGGCACCGCTCGGGGCCGCTGCGGCCCTGTCGTACGCGCTGCTCGGGGAGGCCGGCGGCCGGGCCACGCACCACGGCCTCGCCCAGGTCGTCGCCGTCGTGCTGGCCGCCTCACTGCTCGGCAGCGTGCCGCACGTCGCGCGCGGACAGGGGCCCACGCTCGACCACCTGGCACGCCGCATGCTCACCGTCGGATTCGTCGCCGTGTGCTTCCAGCCCCCGTACAACCGGGGGATGTTCGACGACTGGGGCGGACCCGCCTACGCGCTGCTGCTGCTCGCGCTGCTGTCCCTGACCGCGCTGTGCGACGCGGTGCTCGCCGCCGCCCTGGCCCACTCCCGCACCGGCTGGCCCTTCGGCCCGGTCCTGCGGGACGAGCTGCGGGCCGTGTGCGGCATCGGGTCCGCCGTCATCGCTACCGGGGCCGTGATGGCCCTCGCGGTCGCCGTCGTCGGGCTGTGGGCGCTGCCCGTCTTCTCCGTGCCGCTGCTGCTCGCCCAGATGTCGTTCCGGCGGTACGCCGCCGTCCGGGCCACCTACCGCCAGACCATCGCCTCCCTCGCGCGGGCCACCGAGGTCGCCGGCTACACCCCCTGCGGCCACGCCCGGCGGGTCGCCGCGCTCGGCCAGGCGGTGGGTCGGGACCTGGGCCTGACCGAGCCCGAACTGGCCGTGCTGGAGTACGCCGCGCTCATGCACGACATCGGCCAGCTGAGCCTCGTCGACCCGGTGCCGGCGGGCGCCACCGCCGACCTGCCCGCCGCGGAACAGCGGCGGATCGCGCTGCTCGGCGGTGCCGTCGTACGGCATACGGGGGTCGACGAGTCGGTCGCCGTGGTCGTGGAGCGGCAGGCCGACCCCTACGCCGAGCAGCCGCTCGCCGCGCGAATCGTCCGGGCCGTGAACGCGTACGAGGAGAAGTCCAGGGAAGGCGGGCCCGGCGGGCCGCTGACGGCGCTGGAGGAACTCCGGCTCGCCACCGCCGGGAAGTACGCGCCGGAGGTGGTGGAATCACTGGCCCGGGTACTGGCGAGGGGCAGTCTGACTCTGCCCGTGGCTGGGTAACCCATGGGTAATGAGCGCCTCGGAGGCCGTACGTGGTTGGATGCGAAGGAGAAGGTGTCCGGGGGCTCGAAACACAGCTACGGCCAGCCCACCGAACGGAACTGGCAGGCGGGAATCGTGAGGATCTTCGGCAAGGGACGGCACCGGCCCTCCGCCTCCTGGCGGCAGGCCACAGACCGGGCGTTCACACTGATCGGCGACGGCCGGTACGAGGACGCGGGCGCACTGTTGACACGTGCCGCCGACCTGGAGCCCTGGTTGTCCGAGTCGTGGTTCAACCTCGCCCTGCTGCACAAGTTCCGGCACGACTGGGAGCAGGCGCGGGCGGCGGGCCTCAGGGCCGTGGCCCTGCTCGACCGGGACACCGGTGCGCCCGACTGGTGGAACGTCGGCATCGCCGCGACCGCCCTGCAGGACTGGCCGCTGGCCCGGCGCGCCTGGCAGGCCTACGGGCTGCGGATGCCCGGTTCCGCCATCGCCGCCGGCGAGCCCGTCGGCATGGACCTCGGCAGCGCGGCCGTACGGCTGTCCCCGGAGGGGGAGGCCGAGGTCGTGTGGGGGCGGCGGCTGGATCCCGCGCGGATCGAGGTGCTGTCCATCCCGCTGCCGTCGTCGGGGCGACGCTGGGGCGAGGTCGTGCTGCACGACGGGGTGCCGCACGGGGAGCGGACCACGGCCGCCGGGCACACCTATCCGGTGTTCGACGAGATCGAGCTGTGGGCCCCGTCGCCGGTGCCGACCTGGGTGGTGCTGCTGGAGGCGGCGACCGAGGCGGACCGTGACGCGCTGGAGCAGCTTGCCGGGGATGCCGGGTTCGCCGCGGAGGACTGGTCTTCTTCGGTGCGGTTGCTGTGCCGGATGTGCTCGGAGTCCCGGATGCCGTCGGACGAGGGTGACGGGGAACATCTCGATCCGCATGATCACAGTGAGCCGGGGCATCCCGGGCCGCTGGGGCATCGGACGGACGGGCAGCTCTGGGTGCCGGAGCGGGAGTGCGGGCTGGCTGCGCCGGCTTCGCTGGTGAGGGGGCTGCTGGACGGGTGGGTTGCCGACAGCCCTGATTCCCGTGACTGGCGGGATCTGGAAGAGGTCTGTTAGCGCCGTTGTCGGGTGCGGCTGCGTCGTGGTTGCTCGCGCCCACGCGGCGGAGCCGCAGATCGATACAGCCCCGCGCCCCCAAGACAAAGAAGGGCGTCCGAACAGCGGCGTAGTCTGTATCCGCATCTCAGCCCGGTTTGGTTCAGGAAGGCGTACGTAACGTCATGGCTCAGCAGGACACCGATCAGCAGCGCGCGGGCGTGCTCCCCGTCGATGACGAGGGGTACGTGATCGACACGGAGGACTGCGAGGAGCGCGAGGCGGCCTGGCGGGAGCGGGGGACCTCGCGGCCGATCACGGTGGTCGGGAACCCGGTGCTGCACAAGGAGTGCAAGGACGTCACCGAGTTCGGCGAGGAGTTCCAGCAACTCGTCGCGGACATGTTCGCCAGCCAGCGCACCGCCGAGGGCGTGGGCCTGGCCGCCAACCAGATCGGTGTCGACCTGAAGGTCTTCATCTACGACTGCCCCGACGACGAGGGTGCCCGGCACACCGGAGTGGTCTGCAACCCCCGGCTCGTCGAACTGCCCGCCGAGAAGCGCAGGCTGGACGACAGCAACGAGGGCTGCCTGTCCGTGCCCACCGCGTACGCCCCGCTCGCCCGGCCCGACTACGCCGAGGTGACCGGGCAGGACGAGAAGGGCAACCCGATCAAGGTGCGCGGCACCGGATACTTCGCTCGGTGTTTGCAGCACGAGACCGACCACCTGTACGGCTACCTGTACATCGACCGGCTCTCCAAGCGTGAGCGCAAGGACGCGCTGCGGCAGATGGCCGAGAACGAGCCTCGCTACCCCGTGGTCGCGAACGACTGAGACTTCACACGCACCAGGCGAACGGCGTCTGTTCGGGTTTCCCGCCTTGAACAGGCGCCGTTCGGCTGTGCCGTTCGCCTGTCCGTCGCACGTTCGATCGCTTCTGCTCTCCTGGTGATCCGTTCCCCGTCACACACCGGGAGGATCCCGGCACTGTGGGGTAGTGAATGAAGCAAATACGTTCCCAGAGCGGTCAGTTGTAGTGCTGAATGGGATGAGCGGGGTATGCAACGGCGCACGCCCGGCACGAAGGGAGGGGCGCCCGCGCCAACAGGCGGCCGAGAGGGGTTAGTTCGTGCATGCTTTGTCACACGGCACCACATCGACACCGACCACCATCGTAGTTCCACCGTCGCTCTCTCTCCCGGTGATCGAGGCGGCGTTTCCCCGGCAACTCCACCCGTATTGGCCGAAGTGCCAGGAGAAGACCCGGGCCTGGCTGCTCGAAAAGCGGCTCATGCCTGCGGACAAGGTGGAGGAATATGCCGACGGCCTTTGCTACACCGACCTCATGGCCGGGTACTACATCGGCGCCTCCGACGAGGTCCTCCAGGCGATCGCGGACTACAGCGCCTGGTTCTTCGTCTGGGACGACCGGCACGACCGCGACATCGTGCACGACCGTCCGGTCGCCTGGCGGCGGCTGCGGGACCGGCTGCACGCGGCCCTCGACTTCCCCGGGGCGCACCTGCACCACGAGGACTCACTGGTCGCCGGGTTCGCGGACAGCGTGCTGCGGCTGTACGCCTTCCTGCCGAGGACGTGGAACCTCCGGTTCGCCCGGCACTTCCACGCGGTGGTCGACGCATACGACCGGGAGTTCCACAATCGCACCCACGGAATCGTGCCCACGGTCGACGAATATCTCCGGTTGCGCCGGCTCACCTTCGCTCACTGGATATGGACGGATCTGCTGGAGCCGACTGCGGGATGCGAACTACCCGACGCCGTGCGGAAACACCCGGCATATCGGCGGGCGGCGCTGCTGAGCCAGGAGTTCGCCGCCTGGTACAACGACCTCTGCTCCCTTCCGAAGGAAATAGCGGGCGACGAGGTGCACAATCTCGGAATCAGTCTCATCACCCATGAGGGGCTGACACTGGAACAGGCGGTCACGGAAGTCAGACGCCGTGTCGAGAACTCCATAACGGAATTTCTCGACGTCGAACAGGAAGCATTACGGTTCGCCGACGACCTCGCCGACGGCACCGTGCGGGGAAAGGAACTGAGCGCCGCCGTGCGGGCCTGTCTGAGCAATATGCGCAACTGGTTCAGTTCCGTCTACTGGTTCCACCACGAGTCCGGCCGGTACATGGTCGACAGCTGGGACGACCGGTCCACGCCCCCGTACGTCAACAACGAAGCGGCAGGTGAGAAATGACCGTCGAGTCTGTGCGGCCCGGAGCCCTGGCTCCGGATCTGCGTGAGCCGCCCCGGGCGGGCGGCGGTGTCCCGGGCCTCGGCCACGGCTGGAAGCTCGTGCGCGACCCGCTGGCGTTCATGTCCCGGCTGCGCGACCACGGAGACGTGGTCCGCCTGAAGCTGGGGCCGAAGACCGTGTACGCCGTCACCACCCCGGACCTCACCGGCGCACTGGCGCTGAGCAACGACTTCATCATCGCCGGGCCGCTCTGGGAGTCCCTGGAGGGCCTGCTCGGAAAGGAGGGAGTGGCCACGGCGAACGGGCCGCGGCACCGGCGCCAGCGGCGCACCATCCAGCCCGCCTTCCGGCTCGACGCCATCCCCGCCTACGGGCCGATCATGGAGGAGGAGGCGCACGCGCTGACCGAGCGCTGGAAGCCCGGCGAGACCGTCGACTGCACCTCCGAGTCCTTCCGGGTGGCCGTGCGCATCGCGGCCCGCTGTCTGCTGCGCGGCGACTACATGGACGAGCGGGCGGAGCGGTTGTGCGTCGCGCTCGCCACTGTCTTCCGCGGGATGTACCGGCGGATGGTGGTCCCGCTCGGGCCGCTCTACAAGCTGCCGCTCCCGGCCAACCGCGAATTCAACCGTGCATTGGCCGATTTGCATCTCCTGGTCGACGAGATCGTGGCCGAGCGCCGGGCATCCGGTCAAAAGCCGGACGATTTGCTGACGGCATTGCTGGAGGCGAAGGACGAGAATGGCGACCCCATCGGGGAACAGGAGATCCACGATCAGGTCGTCGCGATCCTCACCCCCGGCAGCGAAACCGTCGCCTCCACGATCATGTGGCTGTTGCATATGCTCGCGGAACACCCTGAACAGGCGGACCGGGTGCGTGACGAAGTAGAAGCCGTCACCGGTGGGAGGCCGGTGGCATTCGGGGACGTCCGGGGACTCAGGCACACCAACAATGTCGTCGTCGAGGCCCTGCGTTTGCGCCCCGCCGTCTGGATTCTGACGCGCCGGGCGGTACGGGACACGGAACTCGGCGGATACCGGATTCCGGCCGGGGCGGACATCGTATACAGCCCGTACGCGATCCAGCGCGACGCGAAGTCGTACGAGCGGAACCTGGAGTTCGACCCCGATCGCTGGCTGCCGGACCGGGTCAAGGACATCCCGAAGCACGCCATGAGCCCGTTCAGCGTCGGCAACCGCAAGTGCCCGAGCGACCACTTCTCGATGGCCCAGCTGACGCTGATCACGGCGGCGCTGGCCTCCAGGTACCGCTTCGAGCAGGTGGCCGGTTCGAACGACGGCACGCGCGTCGGCATCACGCTCCGGCCGCACGAGCTGCTGCTGCGGCCGGTGCCGAGGTGACAGGCGGTGATCGTCAGGCCGCTTCGGGGCCCCTGAACGTGCGCCGGTAGGCGTTCGGCGTGGTCCCGACCGACCGGACGAAGTGGTGGCGCAGTGTGGCCGCGTTGCCGAACCCCGTTCGGCCGGCGATCGCGTCCATCGTCTCGTCCGTCGCCTCCAGCAGCCGCTGGGCCAGCAGCACCCGCTGGCGCAGGACCCAGCGGTAGGGAGTCGTCCCGGTCTCCTGCTGGAAGCGGCGGGCGAACGTGCGCGGGGACATGTGGGCGTGGGCGGCCAACTGCTCGACGGTGACCTCTTCGTCGAGGTGGCGTTCCATCCACGCCAGCACGTCGCCGATCGTGTCGCCCTCGGAGTGCGGCAGCGGGCGCTCGATGTACTGGGCCTGGCCCCCGTCACGGTGCGGCGGCACCACCATCCGCCGGGCGATCTTGTTGGCGACCTCGGTGCCCTGCTCCTTGCGCACCAGGTGGAGGCAGGCGTCGATCCCCGCGGCCGTGCCGGCGGAGGTGATCACCGGGTCCTCGTCGACGTAGAGCACGTCCGGCTCCACGACCGCCCGGGGGTACTGCCGGGCGAGGGCCCGCGCGTGCTTCCAGTGCACGGCGCAGCGGCGGTCGTCCAGCAGCCCGGCAGCGGCCAGCACGAAGGCGCCGGAGCAGACGCTGAGCACCCGGGCGTCGCGGGCGACCCCGCGCCGCAGGGCGTCCAGCAGCTCCGGCGGGAACTCACGGGACGCGTAGCCGTGCCCGGCCGGCACCGCGATCAGATCGGCCGTCTCCAGCCGCTCCAAGCCGTGCTCGACCTGTACCGAGACGCCCGAGTTCATGCGCAGCGACGGGCCCTCGGCCGAGGCGACCGCGAAATCGTAGACCGGCAGGCCGTCGTCACTGCGGTCGGTGCCGAAGACCTCGCACACCACACCGAGTTCGAAGGGGTTCACGCCGTCGAGCAGAACGACGGCCACGTTCTGGAGCATGTCTCCAGTGTGCCTCGCCCGTGGCAGTAATTCGAGGGTCCACGGCAGTACTGCCACTGACGGTAAGGAGTCATCGGCGCGACAGTGGTGTCCATGGAAACGAACCAGGTACAGACACTCATCGCCATGATCTTCGTACTGGGGACGCTGGTCCTCCTGGTCCTCCCGTCAGTGATCGGCATCGTGCGCGACAGGCGCGTCGACCGTCAGATCTGGGAGGCCCAGGAGGCCCAGGAGGCCCGGGAGAGCGAGTGGGCTCAGAAGTCCTCGTCCAGGTCGACGGTGCCCTCCACCGCCACCTGGTACGCCGAGGGCCGCCGCTCGAAGAAGTTTGTCAGCTCCTGAACCCCCTGGAGCTCCATGAAGGAGAAGGGGTTCTCGGAGCCGTACACCGGAGCGAAGCCGAGCCGGGTGAGCCGCTGGTCGGCGACGCACTCCAGGTACTGCCGCATCGACTCGGTGTTCATGCCCGGGAGGCCGTCACCGCACAGGTCGCGCGCGAACTGCAGCTCGGCCTCGACGGCCTCCCGCAGCATGTCCGTGACCTGCTGCTCGAGCTGGTCGTCGAACAGCTCCGGCTCCTCCTTGCGGACGGTGTCGACCACGTCGAAGGCGAAGGACATGTGCATCGTCTCGTCACGGAACACCCAGTTGGTGCCGGTGGCCAGGCCGTGCAGCAGGCCCCGGCTGCGGAACCAGTAGACGTAGGCGAAGGCACCGTAGAAGAACAGGCCCTCGATGCACGCGGCGAAGCAGATCAGGTTCAGCAGGAAACGGCGGCGGTCGGCCTGGGTCTCCAGCCGGTCGAGCTTGTCCACCCCCTCTGTTCCATCAAATGCAGCCATCCACTTGAAGCAGAACCCGGCCTTCTCGCGGATGGAGGGGATGTTCTCCACCGCGTCGAAGGCGGCGGCGCGGTCCTCCGGGTCGGGGAGATAGGTGTCGAGGAGCGTCAGGTAGAACTGGACGTGGACGGCCTCCTCGAACAGCTGCCGGCTCAGATACAGCCGCGCCTCGGGGGAGTTGATGTGCTTGTACAGCGTCAGCACCAGGTTGTTCGCGACGATCGAGTCGCCGGTGGCGAAGAACGCGACCAGCCGGCCGATCAGGTGCTGCTCCGCCGGGGACAGCTTGGCGAGGTCGGCGACGTCCGAGTGGAGGTCGACCTCCTCCACGGTCCAGGTGTTCTTGATGGCGTCCCGGTAGCGCTCGTAGAAGTCCGGGTAGCGCATGGGGCGCAGGGTGAGCTCGAAGCCGGGGTCGAGAAGGTTCTGGGTGCTCATTACTGGCAGGCCTCGCAGGACTCGGGGTTTTCCAGGGAGCAGGCGACCGCTTCGGGATCCGGGGTGGCCTGCACGGGGACAGTGGCCTGTGCCGCGCGGGCGATGCGGGTCGCCGGGCGCGAGCGCAGGTAGTACGTCGTCTTCAGCCCGGCCTTCCAGGCGTACGCGTACATCGAGGAGAGCTTGCCGATGGTCGGCGTCTCCAGGAACAGGTTCAGGGACTGGGACTGGTCCAGGAACGGAGTCCTGGCCGCCGCCATGTCGATCAGGCCGCGCTGCGGGACCTCCCACGCCGTGCGGTAGAGCGCCCGTACGTCCTCGGGGATCCAGGCGAACTCCTGCACCGAGCCGTTCGCCTCGCGCAGCGCCTCCCGGCTGCGGGCGTCCCACACGCCGAGCCGCTTCAGCTCGTCCACCAGGTAGGAGTTGACCTGGAGGAACTCACCCGACAGCGTCTCGCGCTTGAACAGGTTGGACACCTGCGGCTCGATGCACTCGTACACGCCCGCGATGGAGGCGATGGTGGCCGTGGGCGCGATGGCGAGGAGCAGGGAGTTGCGCATGCCGGTCCCGGCGATGCGCTCGCGCAGGGCCGCCCAGCGCTCGGGCCAGGTCAGCTCCACGTCGTAGTGGTCGGGGTGCAGCACGCCCCGGGCCGTACGGGTCTTCTCCCAGGCCGGCAGCGGGCCGTTGCGCTCGGCGAGGTCGGCGGAGGCCTCGTACGCGGCGAGCATGACGCGCTCGGCGATGCGGGTGGAGAGCGCCTTGGCCTCGGGCGAGTCGAAGGGCAGGCGCAGCTTGAAGAAGACGTCCTGCAGGCCCATGGCCCCGAGGCCGACCGGACGCCACCGGGCGTTGGAGCGGCCCGCCTGCTCCGTCGGGTAGAAGTTGATGTCCACGACCCGGTCGAGGAACGTGACGGCCGTACGGACGGTCTCGTCCAGCCGCTCCCAGTCGAGGTCGCTGGTCGATGTATCGACAAAGGAACCCAGGTTGACCGACCCCAGGTTGCAGACCGCCGTCTCCCCGTCGCTGGTGACCTCCAGGATCTCCGTGCAGAGGTTGGAGGAGTGGACGACGTGGCCCGGCTCGGCCGTCTGGTTGGCGGTGCGGTTGGCGGCGTCCTTGAAGGTCATCCAGCCGTTGCCGGTCTGCGCGAGGGCGCGCATCATGCGGCCGTACAGCTCGCGGGCGGGCAGGGTCTTCTTCGCCAGGCCCTTCGCCTCGGCCGCCCGGTACGCGGCGTCGAACTCCTCGCCCCACAGGTCGACCAGCTCGGGCACGTCCGAGGGGGAGAACAGCGACCACTGCGCGTCGGCGTTCACCCGCCGCATGAACTCGTCCGGCACCCAGTGCGCGAGGTTCAGGTTGTGCGTACGGCGGGCGTCCTCGCCGGTGTTGTCGCGCAGCTCCAGGAACTCCTCGATGTCGGAGTGCCAGGTCTCCAGATAGACCGCGGCCGCACCCTTGCGGCGGCCGCCCTGGTTCACGGCGGCGACCGAGGCGTCGAGGGTCTTCAGGAACGGGACGATGCCGTTGGAGTGGCCGTTGGTGCCGCGGATCAGCGAACCACGAGCACGGATACGGGAGTACGACAGCCCGATGCCGCCCGCGTGCTTCGACAGGCGCGCCACCTGGTGGTACCGGTCGTAGATCGAGTCCAGCTCGTCCTTGGGGGAATCGAGGAGGTAGCAGGACGACATCTGGGGGTGCCGGGTGCCGGAGTTGAAGAGGGTGGGGGAGGAGGGGAGGTAGTCGAGGCGGCTCATGAGCCCGTAGAGGGCGGCGACCTCGTCGACGGACTGTGCCGTGTCGTCCTCGGCGAGGCCGGCGGCGACGCGCAGCATGAAGTGCTGGGGCGTCTCGACGACCTTGCGGGTGATCGGGTGGCGGAGCAGGTAGCGGCTGTGCAGGGTCCGCAGGCCGAAGTAGCCGAAGCGGTCGTCGGCGGCCCGGTCGATCAGCGCGTCGAGCCGGGTGGCGTGCAGGCGCACGAACTCGGCGGTCCGGTCGGCGATCAGGCCCTCTCGGTGGCCGACCGCGACGGACTCGGTGAAGGACGTGACGCCCTGGGAGGCGGCCTCCTCGCGGATGCCGATCGTCAGCAGGCGCGCGGCCAGCCGGGAGTAGGCGGGGTCCTCGGAGATGAGGCCGGCGGCCGACTCCGTCGCGAGCTCGCGCAGCTCCGTCTCGTCCGCCCGCGCGGACCGGCCGCGCAGCGCGGCGGCGGCGACCCGGCCGGGGTCGGCGTCGGGGAGATCGGCGGTCAGCTCGGTCAGGGTCCGCAGCAGCGCGGCACCGGGACCGTCATGCTCTTCTTCGGCGGCTGAGACCGGTTCGGCTGGCGCGATGGTCACGTGGGGCTCTCCCTCGCTCGGCAAGGGGCCTCGCACAGGGCAGGGGGCAGCACACGAGCGCACGCGGCGTCGCGTCCACCGGCCCATTCCACGAGGCCCGGACGTCAGGGCACCCCGGCCGGACGGCCGGGTGCGCTGTCGGCAGGTCCTCGGACTGACTCCCGTGCATGACGTTTCTGGGAACAGACATGCACAAGTACACCGTTGCGGGACAGTTCCGGATTCGCACCGGATTCCCCTGCGGCGACAGCGAGCACGAGCATACATCTTGTGCCGGGTTCCGGTGGCACCCCCAGATGTTGTGTCGCGCGGGTTTCGGAGCGTCAACTGGTAGGTGAGGAGAGTTCACCAAGGGGCCCGGGGGGTACGGCGGCGTTCCTCACGCTTCGCCACCGGGTTGCGGGGCGTGTCGGGAGTGCTTCCATGGAAGTAGGTGCCGACGTCCGCGGTCCTCCGCACTGGGAACCAGCTCGCCCTCGGAGGGAGTACTCACCATGACGAGGGTCGTCCGTCGCACACCGGGCAAGGAGCGGCCGCACAACGCGCCGATGGCCACGCTGGATCTGCGGCGGGCGGCGAGACGGACCAGCCGCGTCGTCCTCGGCCACTGGCACAGCCTGACCATCCGTCTTGAGGCCCGCCGCGGCACCACCCGGCCCAGGAAGTGGCGCAGGTGGTTCTCCTACACCAACGTGCTCCGGATGGTCTGGGCGGTCGGCGCCCTCGTGGTCTTCGGCTGGATCGGGGCCGGCGTACACATGCTGGTCAGCGACCAGACGACCACGGTCGAGAGATGGCAGCAGGAGCCGGGGCTCGACGCCCTGCTCCGTTTCATCGGTCCGGTCCTCACCGCTTCGGTCGCCGCCGCGCTCTTCATGTTCTGGTGGTACAGCTGGAACAAACGGCGATACCTCGTGAAGGCGCGCAAGGACCCGCACAAGCTCGTGCTCACGGCCGGGCAGGACTCCACCGAGATCGTGGGTCGCGAGGAGCTCGCGCAGGTCATCGCCCAACGGCTGAGGCAGCGCAGCACTCGTCGGCCCTATCTGCTCGTGGGCGGTGTCGGCACGGGGAAGACCGCCGTCCTCGTGCGGCTCACCGAACTACTGGCCCAGGAGCGTGCCGTGCCCGTGCCGATCCGGCTGCGGGACGCCGACGGCGGGACCGATCTGAACTTCGAGCGCATGGCCAGGCAGCGTTTCGCCGAGGTGGCGCCGCAGGGCATTCTGGCCCGCACCAAGACCGATCGGGTCTGGCAGCAACTGCTTGCCGACGACAAGCTGGTCGTCATCGCCGACGGACTCGAAGAGGCTCTCCTCGACGGCGGTGTTCAGCAGAACCGGGACAACATCATCCGCTGTGCCATCGAACGCGCTTATGAGGAGCGGCTACCGGTGGTCATCGCCTCCCGGCCGCACAGTCCTCTGGACAGCACGCCCGCCGCGATCGTGGAGCTGGAACCGCTGAGCGAGGAGGAGGCGCTGCAATTCGTCAAAGCCTCCGTACCGGGGACGGACGAGCGCCGTGTGGACTGGATCGTGGAGACGGCGGAGGTGACCGAATCGCCCGTCTACCTGCAGATCGCCCGTGAACTGCACCGGCACGGCGCCCTGGAACGGGACCGTCCGACCGACGACCCGAAGCGTCTGAACACACGCAGCCGGGACCGGAGCACGCTTCGGTTGTGGCTGTTGGACACCTGGGGCCGTGCCTTGCACGAGGGCCGACTGTGTGAGGACGTCGCGCTGACCCCGCAGGAGCGCCGGGACACCCTTGCGGTGGTCTCCGCTCTGGCCTGCGTGGGACTGCTTCAGGACAAGCTGGAAGTGGACTTCGCCGAGTTGCTCGGCCCGGACGTCCAGCCCGGCAGAGTGCGATACGTCGGGGCCGAGGCAGGCCACTTGTGGACCAGGGCGCGCGGCACCGACGGGTACGGCAGCCACGGGAACGCCTTCTCCGAGTGGCACCGGGAACAGATCTGGGCCGCGCTCCGCGCCAGGCTCGGCGACGAGGAGGCGAGGCGGCTGCAGAAGGGGAACATGGCGCAATGTCACGCTGTGCTCGCCCGTCTGGTGGGCAACGCGGACAAGCTCGGGCTGTTGGAGAGCTCCGAGACGAAGGCGCGCTTCCCGCACAGCATCCTGCAGGCCTACTTCGGCTTCCGTCTGCTGAGCCGCATGGAGGAGGCCGACGTCGGCGAGCTGATCGCGCAGGCGCTGCAGTCGCCCGGCCCCGGCCGTGAGTTGCTGGTCGCGGTCGTGTTCATGTCCCGGGGGAGGGTGGGGAGACGTTCGCCCCGAGTCGGCGGCGTCGGGGCCGGGTTCCAGGAGGGGAAGGATGAGCTGTCGCTGAGCAGCCCCGTGCGTGGGCGCGCCCTCTCCGAGCGGCTCTGTGAGGCCGCGCAGCACCGACCGGACGACCCGAAGACCCTCGACCTCTACGCCGCTGCCCTCGAAGTCGAGAGTGTGGAAGCCGACCCCGGACGGCTGGGCGACATCGTCGGGAGGGTGGCGGCCGACTGGTCGGGCATCCAGGGAGATCAGCGCACTCTCGAGGATGCGAAACTGAGGCTGCTCAAGCAACTGGGCGCGGCTTCGCGGGTGGCTTCCAAGAAGATCGACACCACGGCGATGTACGAGAAGATCTTCGAGCTGGGCATCGCTGAGCCCTCGTACTCCATCCGCCTGGCCGTCGCCCAGGAGTTCGGCAGCGGCGGCAACGAGGCGTTCGCCGTGATCCGTGAGCGGGTCGGTCTCAACAGTGACCCCATAGGGGAGTACAACGCCAAGATCCTCGAAATGAAAGCCGAGAACACGAGGGAATTCGAAGCGTGGACCTCGAGAATGGGGCAGGCCAGATCCGCCCGTGCGTCCTCGCCTGCCGCGTCCTTCGAGGCCATCGATCGGCTGCAGATCGAGCGGGAGGAACTCAACCAGCGGTACGAGAACCAACGGGTCGAACTGCTGCGTGAGTTCGTGATGCGGGCCTGGATGCTGCCCATGTTGCTGGGGTCGGTCGACGACTCCCACCGTGGTGAGGCCCGGGAGCGCCTCACCAAATGGCTGCTGCACCTCGACCCGGCCCACACGGACGGCGCCCCCGATATGCCGCTCGCCCTGGAGGCGGCGCTGGCCCAGGGTTTCAAGTACGCGGCCAACCGGCGCCAGCGTCATCCGAACACGGATACCGGCAGAAGCGTGGACCTGATCCGGCAGGCGGAGACCGTACTGCAGCAGACCCGGTGCTGGTACTCGCAGCTCAGCCTGCTTCAGGCGCTGTGCCTGTGGAGGCTTCCGGACCGGCTCGGCCACCATGACCGGGACGGCGACACGGCAGGGCCGAGCGACGATCACCACGCATCGCGCGAGCCGCTCCTGACGATCGGTGGTTCCACCGCCGTGCAGACCGTGCGGCGCTGGCTGGCGATGGCCGGCACGGTGAACGCACCGCCCGGCCCGCCCGGTGCGAACGGCGACTCGCCGCGGCGGCTGCTGCACCCGTTCGTCGCCGAGGCGGGCGATCTGGTGGCCCTCGCCCTGGAGACCGGACAGCCCGAGCGTTTCCTCTGGATCGACGAGAAGGGCGTCGCCGACAACATCGGTTCCCGTGCGGACCACTCCGGCGCCTACCGCAAGCACAACCTGTGGATTCCGCCCTCGGTCGGCTGGAGCACTCTCGACGGGCGGGCCCAACGCCTCGTCGCCGACGTGCTGGTGATGCTGAACCTCATCGACCGGGACGGAAACCCCGACGAGGTCGAGGAGCGCATGGCCCGCGCGGAGCAGTCCGGCATGCCTCTCCCGCCGTGCCTCTGCACGAACCGCGAGCCGCTGCAACCCGGCGCGCGGGTCGGTACCGCGACCCCGCCCGCACCCGGCACCGCATGTCTGCCCGACTGCAAGTTCCAGCTCTGCCCGTACCCTCCCCATGGCTGTGTGCCCCGGGGAGAGATCCGGGAGCCGTTCTGCCGCCAGCAGCAGGCCCTGCTGCCCGGACGCCTGCGCCGCTGGTTCCCCAGGCTGTTGCGCCGGAAGACGCCACCTTGGGTGAGCATGCGCGTCCGTGAGCTGGACCGCTTCTGGCATGCGATGGCCGCACGCACCCGCGACTAGGGCGGCGGCCGGACACGCCAACGGGCCGCCGGGTGCTCTCCCGACGGCCCGTCCTGCGCCGGGATCAGTGCGAGGTGCCCGCCGTGGCCGGCGGCAGCTCCACCTGGACCCCCGGGTCGCCCGCGTCGGCCGTGTAGTCCTCCGGCTTGGTCTCGTCGATGCCGTCGGGGGCCTTGAGGGCCTTCAGGACGAAGGTGAGGACCACCGTCACCACCACGTTCAGGACGAACGCCGTGAGGCCGATGTAGCCGATCTCGCCGATGCCGGGGATCTCCTTCGAGGAGCCGCCGAAGTGCTTCTGGGTCGGCGAGGCGACCCCGTACGCGGCGGCCGTGCCGTAGACCATGCCGACCGCCCAGCCCGCGAGCAGCGCCCAGCGGTGGAACCAGCGAGTGAACAGGCCGCCGACCAGGGCCGGGAAGGTCTGCAGGATCCAGATGCCGCCGAGCAGCTGGAAGTTGATGGCGACGGTCTTGTCCATGGTGAGGACGAAGGCCAGCGCGCCCACCTTCACCAGCAGGGAGACCAGCTTGGATACCTTGGTCTCCTGCGCCGGTGTGGCGTCGGGCTTGATGAAGTCCTTGTAGATGTTGCGGGTGAAGAGGTTCGCGGCCGCGATGGACATGATGGCGGCGGGCACGAGCGCTCCGATGCCGATCGCGGCGAAGGCCACGCCCGCGAACCAGTCCGGGAACATCGTCTCGAACAGCTGCGGGATCGCCAGCTGCCCGTTCTGCACCTTGATCCCGGCCGCGATCGCCATGAAGCCGAGCAGCGCGAGCAGGCCCAGCATCAGCGAGTACAGCGGCAGGATCGTGGTGTTGCGGCGGATCACCTCACGGCTGCGCGAGGACAGCGTCGCCGTGATCGAGTGCGGGTACATGAACAGCGCGAGCGCCGAGCCGAGCGCCAGCGTGGCGTACGTCCACTGCCCCGCCTCCGGCGGCACCAGCGCACCACGCGGCGCGCCCGTCGCCGGGTTGGTCTGGCTGTACGCGTCGCCCGCCTTGGCGAAGATCTCGTCGAAGCCGCCCAGCTTGATCGGGATGTAGATGATCGCCACCGCGATGACGATGTAGATCAGGGTGTCCTTGACGAAGGCGATCAGCGCCGGGGCACGCAGGCCCGACGAGTACGTGTAGGCCGCCAGTACGCCGAACGCGATCAGCAGTGGCAGGTCCTTGATGAACCAGTTGGTGTCCTCGCCGCCGCCGACGCCCATCACGTCCAGCACGGCCTGGATGCCGACGAGCTGGAGCGCGATGTACGGCATGGTCGCGAGGATGCCGGTGACGGCCACGGCCAGCGACAGGCCCTTCGAGCCGAAGCGGCCGCGCACGAAGTCGGAGGTCGTCACGTACCCGTGCTTGTGGGAGACCGACCACAGGCGGGGGAGGAAGGTGAAGATCAGCGGGTAGACCAGGATCGTGTACGGCACCGCGAAGAAGCCGGCCGCGCCCGCCGCGTAGATCGCCGCCGGTACGGCCACGAAGGTGTACGCCGTGTACAGGTCGCCGCCGAGCAGGAACCAGGTGACCCAGGTGCCGAACGACCGGCCGCCCAGGCCCCACTCGTCGAGGCTGTTCTCGTTCTCGGCCTTGCGCCACCGCGAGGCCAGGAAGCCCATGGCCGTGACGAGCAGGAAGAAGAAGATGAAGACGGCGAGTGCGACGCCGTTCACGCCGTCCTTCACCGCGTACCTCCCCGACGGGCGCGCTGGTCACGCTGCCACAGCTTGTAGGCGGTCATCGTCAGCGCGGTGGAGATGAGCACCCACGCCATCTGGTACCAGTAGAAGAACGGGATGCCGATGAAGGCCGGGTCGGTCTTGGCGTAGGAGCCGACCCACAGCATGGCCACGAAGGGCGCTGTGAGGCAGAGGGCGATGACGACGCGCACCGGCGTCACCACCGGTCCTCTACTGGCTTCTGGGGCTTGCGACATCAGGCGGCTCCGTCCCCTCAGTGATCACCTGTGTAATGCGCAGGCAATCTAGGTCAGGGTGCGGCGAGAGCGGAACCCCTCGTCCGCAATGCGGTACCCAATAGAAACCCGGGCTCACCAGCGGTCCGCGGCGTGCGCTACTCGACAGGCCGCTTCAGTCGCGCCACGAACTTGTACCGATCCCCCCGGTACACCGACCGCACCCACTCCACCGGCTGCCCCTCCCGGTCCAGCGAGTGCCGGGACAGCATCAGCATCGGCAGGCCGACGTCCGTGCCGAGCAGGCCGGCCTCGCGCGGGGTGGCCAGCGATGTCTCGATGGTCTCCTCGGCCTCCGCGAGATGGACGTCGTAGACCTCGGCGAGCGCGGTGTACAGGGACGTGTACTTCACCAGCGACCGCCGCAGCGCCGGGAAGCGCTTGGCGGACAGATGCGTGGTCTCGATGGCCATCGGCTCACCGTTGGCCATGCGCAGCCGCTCGATGCGCAGCACGCGTCCGCCGGGCGCGATGTCGAGCAGGCCGGCGAGGCGGTCGTCGGCGGTGATGTAGCCGATGTCCAGCAGCTGCGACGTGGGTTCGAGGCCCTGGGCGCGCATGTCCTCTGTGTACGAGGTCAGTTGCAGCGCCTGGGAGACCTTCGGCTTGGCGACGAACGTGCCCTTGCCCTGGATGCGCTCCAGACGGCCCTCGACGACCAGCTCCTGCAGCGCCTGGCGCACCGTCGTGCGCGAGGTGTCGAACTCCGCGGCCAGCGTGCGCTCGGGCGGTACCGGCGTGCCGGGCGCCTGCGTGTCCGTCATATCGAGCAGGTGCTTCTTCAGGCGGTAGTACTTGGGCACGCGTGCGGTACGGACGGGCGCCCCGCTCTCGTTCTCAGCACTGCTGACGTCGGTGCTCATGCTCCGCCTTCCCGGCTCGGTCCGCCGACACGATCCCACTTGTATACCGTCGGCACCGCTTTTGGTCTAGTCCACCACATCCAGTGGTCTACCCGAAGTATGGCGTGCGCAGTCGGCTTTTCGCTGGCTTATTACTTAAAGGTTCCTGCATATGTAGGTCGCATAACGGCTGGTCAGAGCCTTATCGGGACTCTTGACAGGCCTTCTGGTCCAAGCCAAGCTCCTCCCTACTGGTCTACACCAATGGTCCAGGCCCGGCCCCACGTTCACCGCGAGGAGCCAGGGGGGTTGTGGGCATCCCTGAGGAGGGTGGCGTGAAGCGCAAGCTGATATTCGCGATCGGTATCGCGGGAATGATGGTCTCCATCGCGGCGTGTGGGGGCGAGGGCGGTGGTGCGGACAAGGGCGGCGCGGACGCCAAGGAGCTGACGGTCTGGCTCACCGTCGACGCCCAGAACAACTGGCCGCAGCTCGTGAAGGCCGCCGACGCCGCGGTGCAGAAGAAGCACCCCGGCCTCAAGATCAACCACGAGTACTACGGCTGGCCCGACAAGAACGCCAAGCTCGACGCCGTGCTCGCCACCGACAAGGCCCCCGACGTGGTCGAGATGGGCAACACCGAGATGCTCGGCTACATGGTCAAGGGCGCCTTCGCTCCCCTGGACCCGGCGAAGTTCGACAACTCCGACGCCTGGCTGGACGGCCTCAAGGCCTCGGTGACCTACGAGGACAAGACCTACGGCGTCCCGTACTACGCCGGCGGCCGTGTCGCCAACTGGCGCAAGGACATCGCGGCTTCGGTCGGTGTGAAGACGCCCCCGAAGACGTACAAGGAGCTGACCGCCGCCCTGGACAAGATCCAGAAGAAGCAGGGCGGCAAGTTCAACGCCTGGTACCAGCCCACCCGCGACTGGTACGCGGCCATGTCCTTCGTCTACGACGCCGGCGGCGCCATCGCCACCGAGTCGGGTGGCCAGTGGAAGGCCTCTCTCTCCTCGCCCGAGTCCCTCAAGGGCCTGACGGAGTTCAAGAACGTCGTCGACTCCTACATGCACGGCGACAAGACCAAGGACGAGTCCGACCGCTACATCGTCTACGGCCAGGGCAAGTCCGCCATGATCTTCGCCGCCGCCTGGGAGGGCGCGACCGCCGAGGACCCGAAGAACGACAAGACCGGCAAGCTCAAGGGCAAGCTCGAGAACTTCGTGATGCCCGGCCCGTCCGGCAAGAACATGCCCGTCTTCCTGGGCGGCAGCGACCTGGCGGTGCCGGTGAAGTCCGACGCGCAGGACCTGGCCGCCGAGTGGATCAACGCGTACACCGGCTCCTCCGGGCAGAAGGGCCTGATGGCCAAGGGCAACCTTCCCAACAACAAGATCGACCTCGCGACGCTGAAGAACGACCCGGCGACGGCTGTCCCCGCCACCGCGGCCGAGTCCAACTGGTTCGTCCCGATGGCCCCCGGCTGGGGCCAGGTCGAGAAGGCGCAGATCCTGCAGACCATGCTGCAGAGCATCGGCACCGGCAAGAAGTCGGTCGAAGCCGCCGCCAAGGACGCGGACGCCGCGATCGACAAGGTCATCAACACCAAGTGACCTTCGGGCGGGGCTCCCTGTCGGCGGAGCCCCGCCGTCGTCAAGACCTGAGGGACCGCCGAGGAGCGCGCGATGAGTGCCGCAGACACCACCACCCCTGCCAAGGTGCCGCCACCGCGGCAGGCACCGCCACCCCCTGCCGATGAACCGCCACGGGTGAAGCGGCCGTCGGGCGGGGCCACGGCCCCCTGGCTGCTGCTCGCGCCCTGCCTGCTGATCCTCGCCCTGGTCATGGGCTATCCGCTGGCCCGGCTGGTCACCCTGTCCTTCCAGAAGTTCGGGCAGTCCCAGCTGTGGGGCTTCCAGCCGGCCGAGTCGGTCGGGTTCGACAACTTCGCCAAGGTGCTGGGCGACGGCGAGTTCTGGGCCGTCGTCGTGCGCACCGTCCTCTTCGCGGCCGGGGCCGTCGTCTTCACGATGGTGATCGGCATGGCGCTCGCCCTGCTGCTGCAGCGAGTCTCCGGCTGGCTGAAGGTGCTCATCAACATCGTGCTGGTGGCGAGCTGGGGCATGCCGGTGATCGTGGCGACCACGGTCTTCAAATGGCTCTTCGACTCGGACTACGGCGTCCTCAACGCGCTGCTCAGCAAGCTGCCCGGCGTCGACATGATCGGCCACAACTGGTTCGCCAGTGGGCCCGAGGGCCTGGCCGTGATCATGCTGCTGGTGGTGTGGGGAGCCGTGCCGTTCGTGGTGATCACACTCAGCGCCGGTCTCACCCAGGTCCCGAAGGAACTGGAGGAGGCGGCCCGCCTGGACGGCGCCGGCTCCTGGGGCGTCTTCCGCTACGTCACCCTGCCCGTCCTCAAGCCGATCATCGTGATGCTCACGACCCTGTCGGTCATCTGGGACATGGGCGTCTTCCCGCAGGTGTTCGTCATGCGCAACGGCCACCCGGAGCCGGAGTTCCAGGTCCTCAACACCTACTCCTACGACCGGGCGTTCGTGGTCAACGACTACGCGCAGGGCTCGGCCATCGCGCTGATCACCGTCCTGCTGCTGCTCGGCGTGGTCGCCGTCTACATGCGGCAGATGCTGAAGATCGGAGAGGTCGAATGAGCACGCTCGCCGGAGCCGGCCGCCGCAAGTCGCGGCTCGGCTGGAACCTCCTCGGCCTCCTGGTCTTCCTCGTCGCCGGCTTCCCGCTCTACTGGATGCTCAACACGGCGTTCAAGCCCGCAAAGGACGCCATCGACCCGGACCCGAGCCTGCTGCCCACCGGCATCACCTTCGCCAACTTCGGCCGGGCGCTGGACATCGCCGACTTCTGGGGCCCGGTGGGCCGCAGCCTGGTGGTGTCGCTGGCGGTCGTCGTCATCGGCATGGTCGTCGGGCTGCTGGCCGCGCTCGCCATCTCCCGGTTCGCCTTCCGCGGCCGGAAGATCGTGATCGTGGGCATCCTGGCGGTCCAGATGGTCCCGCTGGTCGCCATGATCATCCCGGTGTTCCTGCTGCTCAACGACCTGGGCCAGTACGACCGGCTGACCGGCCTCATCATCACGTACCTGACCTTCGTCCTCCCGTTCACGGTGTGGACATTGCGCGGCTTCATCGTCAACATCCCGAAGGAACTGGAGGAGGCGGCCATGGTCGACGGCTGCTCCCGCACGGGCGCCTTCCTCCGGGTCGTCTTCCCGCTCCTGGCCCCCGGCATGGTCGCCACCTCGGTCTACGGCTTCATCCAGGCCTGGAACGAGTACCTCTACGCCCTGATGCTGCTCAGCCAGAAGAACCAGACCGCGACCGTCTGGCTCGGCAACTTCACCACCAAGCACGGCACCGAATACGCCCCGATGATGGCCGGCGCCACGATGATGGCCGTGCCCATCGTCGCCCTCTTCCTCCTCGTCCAGCGCAAGATGGCCGCGGGCCTGACCGCGGGCGCCGTGAAGGGATGACCTCACCCGATGACGACACTCGCCAGCGGTGCCGACACGCTCACGCGTGACGCCCTGACGGTTCTCCAGCCCGGCTTCACCGGCACCACCGCCCCCGACTGGCTGCTGCGCCGGCTCGGTGAGGGTCTCGCCTCCGTCGGCCTGTTCGGCCGCAACATCGCCTCGCCCGGCCAACTGGCCGCGCTCACCGCGCAGCTGCGGGCCGAGCGCGACGACGTGCTGGTCGCGATCGACGAGGAAGGCGGTGACGTGACCCGCCTGGAGGTGCGGTCCGGCTCCTCCTTCCCGGGCAACCACGCGCTCGGCGCGGTCGACGACGTCGAGCTGACGCGAGCGGTCGCCCACGAACTGGGCCGCCGCCTCGCCGCCTGCGGCGTGAACCTCAACTGGGCCCCGTCGGCCGACGTGAACTCCAACCCGTCCAACCCGGTGATCGGCGTCCGTTCCTTCGGCGCCGACACCGAACTGGCCGCCCGGCACACCGCGGCCTATGTGACGGGCCTCCAGTCCGCCGGAGTCGCCGCCTGCACCAAACACTTCCCCGGCCACGGCGACACGGCCGTCGACTCCCACCACGCCCTGCCACGCATCGACGTCCCCGCGGACGTGCTGACGGACCGCGAACTGACCCCGTTCCGGGCCGCCGTCGCCGCCGGCACCCGGGCCGTGATGAGCGCCCACATCCTGGTCCCCGCCCTGGACCCCGACCTCCCCGCCACACTCTCCCGGCGCATCCTGACCGGCCTGCTGCGCGGCGAACTCGGCTACGACGGCCTCATCGTCACCGACGGTATGGAGATGCGGGCCATCGCCGGCACCTACGGCATCGAACGCGGCAGCGTCCTCGCCGTCGCCGCCGGCGCCGACGCGATCTGCGTGGGCGGCGGCCTGGCCGACGACGGGACCGTACTGCGGCTGCGGGACGCCCTGGTCGCCGCGGTACGCACGGGCGAACTGCCGGAGGAACGCCTCGCCGACGCCGCAGAGCGGGTACGGGCGCTGGCCCGCTGGGCGGGCACGGCCGACCGCTCACCCGAGGACGCACACGGCGACGACATCGGCCTGCGGGCCGCCCGCCGCGCCCTCACGGTGACCGTCGCGCCGGGCCTTGAGCGCCCGGAGAGCTTCAAACCCCTCACCGAACCGCCCTACGTCGCCGCCCTCACCCCCGTCGCCAACATCGCGGTCGGCGACGAGACCCCGTGGGGCGTCGCCGCGGAGCTCATCCACCTCCTGCCGGGCACCGTGACCGGCAGCTTCTCCGCCGAGGACGGCAAGGACGGCAAGGACGGCAGGGCGGACAAGGGCCGCAGGGCCGCCGAGGACGGCAAGAGCGGGGTGAGCGCCGGACGTGCGGCCCTTCAGGCGGCCGGCCCGCGCCGCATCGTCGCCGTGGTCCGCGACGAACACCGCCACCCCTGGATGGCCTCGGCCCTCGACACCCTGCTGGCGGCCCGCCCCGACACCATCGTGGTCGAGATGGGCGTCCCCCAGGCCGCCCCGCGCGGCGCCCTGCACATCGCCACCCATGGCGCGGCCCGCGTCTGCGGCCGGGCCGCTGCCGAGGTGATCACCGGACTCGCCGGGATCACCGGGTTGTAAGGCTGCATCCGAATGTAGTACTTCTTATACATGAGCGAGCAGGTGCACAACAGGTTGGCCATGGTGCGCGCCGAACGAAAGGTGTCGCGCCAGAGCCTGGCCGAGGCAGTGGGAGCCCACTACCAGACCATCGGCTACATCGAGCGAGGGCAGTACAACCCGAGCCTCGACCTGGCGCTGAAGATCTCCAAGTTCTTCGGCCTGCCGGTCGAGGCCGTGTTCTCCCTCGAACCGTTCCGGCCGCTCACGGACGAGGTCTACGGGAGGAACCAGCCATGACGACGACACGCCTGACCCGCTACGACCGGAGCATGCTGCGGTTGATGAACGACCGCCGCGGCCTGGCGTGGTACGCCACGGCCCCGCGCCGGCGCCTGGCCGTCGCCGCGCACGTCACCCTCACCGTGGCCCTCGGCGGACTGATGACCCACTTCTTCCTCGCCAAGGGCGAGCCGCTGTGGCCCGCCGCCGTGATGGCGGTACTGCTGCTTCCCTGGATGGTCGCGACCGGCATCATCAACGTCGCCACCAGGGGCCTGGTGGAGCTGCGCGAACACGTCCTGGACGAGAGGCAGTCGGTGGAACGCAGCAGGGTCCTGGCCCGCGCTCACCGCATGACGACCCTGCTCCTGGCCGCAGCCGTGATCGCCCTGCTCGCGGCGGGCCTGGCCGACGGCGCAGCCCCGAAGGCCTATGCCGCGCCCCTGCTCATCGCCGTCTTCGTCGTCCACTGGGTGATGCCGCTGTGGGTGGCCGGCCTGCGCGCCCAGGACGAGCCGGCCGAGGACGATGTACTGGAGACCGAGGCCCCCGCGTCCGCGGCGTGACCCGAACAGCACGCCTAGATCCCCTGCCACTCCGGCTTGTTGACGTACGTGTGCCGGAAGTAGTCCGCGAGCTTCAGCTTCGACGCGGCGGCCTCGTCGACGACGACGGTCGCGTGCGGGTGGAGCTGGAGCGCGGACGCGGGGCAGACCGCGGCGACAGGCCCTTCCACGGTCGCCGCGACCGCGTCGGCCTTGCCCTCGCCGGTGGCGAGCAGCACCAGGTGCCGGGCCTCCAGGATGGTGCCGATGCCCTGCGTGATCACGTGATGCGGCACCTGGTCGATGTCGCCGTCGAAGAACCGCGCGTTGTCGATCCGGGTCTGCTCGGTCAGCGTCTTGATCCGGGTCCGCGACGCCAGCGACGAACACGGCTCGTTGAACCCTATGTGCCCGTCGGTCCCGATCCCGAGCAACTGAAGGTCCACACCCCCGGCGTCCGACAGCACCTTGTCGTACGCCTCGCACGCGCCCTGCACATCCTCGGCGGTGCCGTCCGGGCCCGTGAACCGGCTCATCCCGATCCCGAGCGGCTCCAGCACCTCACGCCGCAGCACCGAGCGGTACGACTCCGGATGGTCGGCGGGCAGCCCCACGTACTCGTCGAGCTGCGCGATCCGCGCCCCCGCGATGTCCACGGCACCGGAGCGCACCTTGGCAGCCAGCGCCTCGTACACGGGCAGCGGCGTCGAGCCCGTGGCCACGCCGAGCAGCGCCTCGGGCTTGCGCCGGAGCAGCTGGGCCATGGCCTCGGCGATGAGCTCGCCACCCGCCTCGGCGTCCGGAACGATGACAACTTCCACGCTGGGCCTGCCGATCTGAGAGAAGTGCTCGACTGGGACTGGACCCACAAGGGACCATGTGGTTTAGACCAATCTAACAGAGCGGGGCCGTCGCTCCCAGGGTGTGCGCCCTCGCTCCCGAGCAGGCGGCACAACTGTGCCGACCAGGCCTCCACCAGGTGAACAGTGCCGGTTGCGCGGGGGCGTTCTCCGGCCCGGGGGAGTGAAATGGGAGCTGCAGTCGCCCGCGCCACGGAAGGACTCCGCCATGACCGCCGCCGCAACACCGGACCCCCTCAGCGAGCTCCCGGGCCGGACCATGGCCCGGGAGATGGCGGAGCAGCCCGCCGTCCTGCGCCGGATCCTGGCCGACGGCGCCCCCGTCGTCCGGGACGTGGCACGGCGGATTGCCGCCCGCGCACCCCGCTTCGTCCTGCTGACCGCCCGCGGCACGTCAGACAACGCCGCCCTCTACGCCAAGTACCTTCTGGAGATCCGCCTCGGCCTGCCCTGCGGACTCACCTCGATGTCCACCACCACGGCCTATGGCGCCCGCCCCGACCTCACCGACGTCCTCGTCGTCACCGTCAGCCAGTCCGGCGGCTCCCCGGACCTGGTCGCCTCAACCCGTGCCGCCCGCGAGGCCGGCGCGATCACCCTGGCCGTCACCAACAACCCCGGCTCACCGCTCGCCGACGTCTCCGAGTACCACATCGACATCATGGCCGGACCGGAGAAGGCGCTCCCCGCGACCAAGACCTACACCGCCTCCCTCCTCGCGCTCTACCTGTTCGTCGAGGGCCTGCGCGGCGGCGACGGCGCGCCCGCGCAGGTCCTGCCGGACCTCGCCGAGCAACTGCTCGCCCGGCAGGACGAGGTGCGCACCCTCGCCGCCCGCTACCGCTTCGCCGAGCGCATGGTGATCACCTCACGCGGCTACGGCTACCCCACGGCCAAGGAGGCCGCCCTCAAGCTGATGGAGACCAGCTACATCCCCGCCCTCTCCTACTCCGGCGCCGATCTGCTGCACGGACCGCTCGCCATGGTCGACAACGTCTCCCCGGTCATCGCCGTGGTCACCGACGGCAAGGGCGGCGAAGCGCTCCAGCCCGTCCTCGACCGGCTGCGCGGCCGCGGCGCCGACCTGGTCGTCATCGGCCCCAGGCATCAGGTCGAGCAGGCGTCGGCCGGCTTCGCCCTGCCGACGGACGGCGTGGCCGAAGAGGTCCAGCCCGTTCTGGAGATCATCCCCCTTCAACTCCTCGCCTACGAGGTCACCATCGCCCGCGGCCAGGACCCGGACGCGCCTCGGGCCCTGGCGAAGGTGACGGAGACGCGCTGAACGCGACGGGGACTCGCTGAACACCGGGGGAGTGCCCTCGGCGCTGATCACAGCTGGGTGAACCCGCCCCCTCTTCTAGGTGAGCGAACCCCCCGTCACATCCACCCAGCTCCCCGTCACCCACCGGCCTCCGTCCGAGGCCAGGAACGCCACCACGTCCGCGACCTCGGCGGGCTCGCCCACTCCGCCCAGCGCCGAATACGCCGCGGCCTTCGCCCAGCCGTCGGCACTTCCGTGCAGCAGCGGGGCCGTGTTGTCCGTGTCGATGATCCCCGGCGCCACCGAGTTCACCGTGATGCCCCGAGGGCCCAGCACCTTGGACAGGTCCCGTGAGAAGACGTCCAGCGCGCCCTTCGTCATCGCGTACGCCATGTTGTCCGGCATCGCCGCCGTCCGGGCCAGCCCCGACGAGATGTTGACGACCCGGCCGCCGTCCCGCAGGCGCGTCATGCCGTGCTGGAGTATGAAGAACGGCGCCTTCACGTTCACCGCGAAGACCTTGTCGTACTCCCGCTCTTCCAGCTCCCCGATGGGCCGCGTGTTCCCGATCCCCGCGTTGTTCACAAGGATGTCGAGCCCGTCCGCGTGTCGGTCGAACTCCTCCCACAGCGCCTCGGCGTCGCCCGGCACGCCCAGTTCCACGCCCACTGTGAACGCCGAGCCGCCCGCCGCCTCGATCGCCGCGACCGTCTCCTTCGCCGCCGTCTCGTTCCTGCCGTAGTGCACCGCGACCCGCGCGCCGTCGCGCCCCAGTCGCTCGGCGATCCCTCGGCCGATGCCCCTGCTCGCTCCCGTGACGAGTGCCGTTTTGCCCGTGAGCACGCCCATGGCTGCTCCCCCTTCGCATTTCTCTAGCGGTCGCTACAGAAAGGACCGTACCGCAGCCCGGCGACATTTTTCTAGTGCCCGCTATAAAATGCACTCCATGGTGAACGACGAGGGGACCGCGAGGGCCGAGAGGCGCGGAACCGCGAAGGCCCGCAGGAGCGAGACGGCTGACGTGCCGGGGGCGGGGACGGCCGCAGAAGGCAGGGCCAAGGCCAGGCGCCGCGGCCGCCCCCGCTCCTTCGATCGCGAGACCGCACTGGAGAAGGCCCTCCTGGCCTTCTGGGAGCACGGTTATGAGGCCACGTCCGTCTCCGATCTCACGCGCGTCATGGGCATCGGCGCCCCCAGCCTCTACGCGGCCTTCGGTGACAAGCGCTCCCTCTTCGAGGAGGCCGTCCGCGTCTACGGCACGGAGCACGGCTCCTTCGCCGACCGCGCCCTCGCCGAGGAGCCCACCGCCCGGGCCGCTGTCGAGCGCACGCTGCGCGAGGCCGCCACGGCGTACACGGAACCCGGCCACCCGCACGGCTGCCTCGTCGTCCACGCAGCCACGAACTGCTCGGACGCCGAGGTCGAGCAGTCGCTGCGGGACCGCCGCAACGCCAACATCGCCGCGTTCGAGAGCCGCATCAGGGCCGATGCCGCCGCCGGCGTGCTGCCCTCGGGCACCGACGCCGCCGCCCTGGCCCGCCACGTCGGAGCGATGATCCAGGGCATGTCACAACAGGCGCGGGACGGGGCGAGCCGGGAGGAACTGGAGGCGGTCGCGGCAATTGCCATGACCATCTGGCCCCGCACAGGAACTCACACGGGTTAGGCTGCGTGCTGGACGTCAGTACGTCCGAATCGCGGGAGACGGAACAACAACGAACAGCCTCCAACGCATGGACACCCCCTAGTGGTCTAGTCCACAATGCGTACGAAGGCGCTTGCGAAGCGCGTACAAGCCTCCGTTCTCCCCGCACAGGAGGACGGACCGAGGAACCGAGGCTCTCTGCCCTGACTGCCCCGGGTCCTCACCCTTCGGCCGAACGGGACCGCACACCCCACGGCCGATGCTGCTCCGGGCTGCGGTGCCGGGAGGGTTGAGGGTCCCTCTCAGGCGCCGCGGCCCGCGGGTGTTTCCGGGCCCGTACGGGATCCGAACATTTCAGAGCCGTACAAACCCCCGGGTACGCTCGCACACGTGCCCTCCATGAACGAACTCGTACGCCAGCACACCGCCCTCGACGACACCGATCTCGAGTGGCTGCACCTGCTGGTCTCGGAGTGGCAGTTGCTCTCCGACCTCTCCTTCGCCGACCTGGTCCTGTGGGTCCCCACCAGCGACGGCACCCGGTACGTCTCGGTCGCCCAGATGCGGCCCAACACCGGCCCGACCTCGTACCAGGACGACATGGTGGGTCACCTCGTCCCGCGAGGCCGCCGCCCCATGCTGGACGCCGCCCTCGACGAGGGCCGCATCGTGCGCGAGGGTGACCCCGAGTGGCGCGAAGAGGTTCCCGTCCGGGTCGAGTCGATCCCCGTGCGGCGGGAGGGACGCGTTCTCGGCGTCATCGCGCGCAACACCAACCTCCTCACCGTGCGCACCCCGAGCCGCCTGGAGCTCACCTACCTGCAGAGCGCTTCCGACCTGGCACAGATGATCGCGGCCGGCTCCTTCCCGTTCGCGAACCAGCAGCTCGACATGGACGCCTTGCCCCGCGTCGGCGACGGCCTGATCCGGCTCGACGCCGATGCCATCGTCCAGTACGCCTCACCGAACGCCCTCTCCGCCTACCACCGTCTCGGCCTCGCCTCCGACCTAGTCGGCCAGCACCTGGGCAGGACCACCGCCGAACTCGCCCCGACCCGGGGACCGGTGGACGAGGCGCTCGCCAAGGTCGCCAGCGGCTGGGCGCCGCGCGAGTTCGAGATCGAGGCCAGCGACGGGGTCATCCAGTTCCGCGCGATCCCCCTCAGCCCCAAGGGCACCCGCATCGGCTCGCTGGTCCTGCTCCGTGACGTCACCGAACTCCGCCGCCGCGAACGCGAGTTGATCACCAAGGACGCGACGATCCGGGAGATCCACCACCGGGTCAAGAACAACCTCCAGACGGTGGCGGCCCTGCTCCGTCTCCAGGCCCGGCGCATCGAGTCCGACCGCGGCCGTGAGGCCCTCGAAGAAGCGGTGCGACGCGTCGGCTCGATTGCGATCGTGCACGAGACGCTCTCTCAGAACCTGGACGAGCGCGTCGAGTTCGACGACATCGCCGACCGTGTCCTGGCCATGGTCGCGGAAATCTCCCCGGGCAAGGTCACGGGCCGGCGCACCGGCCGCTTCGGCATCCTCGACGCCGAGGTCGCCACGCCGTTGTCGATGGTGCTGACCGAGGTTCTGCAGAACGCCCTGGAGCACGGCTTCCGCGAGGGCGACAGCGGCACGGTCGAGGTGTCGGCGATCCGCGGCGGCACGACCAAGGAGGCCCGACTGCTGGTCACCGTCCAGGACGACGGAGTCGGCTTGCCTGAGGGCTTCGATCCGCACACCGCGGGCAACCTCGGCCTGCAGATCGTACGGACCCTGGTGGAGGGCGAGTTGGGCGGCACCTTCGACATGGTCCCGGCACCGGAGCGCGGTACCCGCGTGATCCTCGACATCCCGGTGCCGTCACAGAAGTAGGAAACGGCCGACGGCCCTCAGCCGAAAGCCTCCTGAACAGCGATGAGCCCCGAGCCACCAAGTGGCCCGGGGCTTAAAGCTCGTTGCTGCTTTGCTAAGCGCATCGGGGGAACTGCGCGCTGCGGCTCGGGGGCGGGAGATGCGTACTCGCTGTACGCGCCGCCAAGCTCAGGCTGTCAGCAGGGGTGGGTTGTCAGGCGGAGGCCTGACGAGCCCGGTTGCGGGCGGCGCGGCGCTTCATGGCACGGCGCTCGTCCTCGCTGAGACCACCCCAGACGCCGGAGTCCTGGCCGGACTCGAGCGCCCACTGCAGACACTGCTCCATCACCGGGCAGCGACGGCAGACGGCCTTGGCTTCCTCGATCTGCAGCAGCGCAGGACCGGTGTTGCCGATGGGGAAGAAGAGCTCGGGGTCTTCCTCGCGGCAAACGGCGTTGTGACGCCAGTCCATGGCTGCTACCTCTCCTTGGTATTACATGCAGGGCTTGCTTGTGAATGTGAACGCTTTCACGAATCCCTCAACAAGTGAAGGGCCGACAGCCAGGTTCCCTGGCGTGGGTCCTGTGATTTGGAGAGGGATTCTGGTGATCAGTGGAGGCCGGTGTTGCGGGCCGTCCCGATCGCCATGTAGAGACTCGCAAACCTCAGCGGTCGACACAACCCCTTCTGGAAAGTTTTTTTTGATTCTTCGGTGTCGACTAGGTCACAGCCGTACTTCCATGGGGTGGATCCTGGCCTAAACGTTCGAGTGAAAGGACTTTAGCCAGTTCTGCTCACACAATCACACGCAGTGCACGGCGTACGCCTGTGAACGTCACGCTCGTTCGCAGGCCCAGGTGGTCACCGTCCATCTGGAGGGGGAGCGGCGCCTTGGAATGCAAGGTGAACTCGGTCAAGTCGTGCAGGGAAGTGGCGTGTTTGCCATGGGGTCCGCGCTCGGGGGACGAAGTGAGCAACTGGGTCCCATATCGGGCAACAGCCGCGGTGGACAGACGGCTGAGACCGAAGAGATCGAGGCCGGTATCGAACGAGGCCTTAGGTGCCGCGTAGATCGGGCGATTCCCCAGATACGTCCACGGCGAGGTGTTCGAGACTATGGACAGCACCAGATCGGTGACCGGATCCTCGCCGGCCCGCTCCAGTGTGATCATGCCGTGCCGACGGTTGGTTTCACCGAGGAGCTGGCGCACGACCTGGCGTACGTAGAGAGCGTGTGTGGATTTCCGGCCGCGCTCGCGGTGCTGTTCCACCCGGCCGACCACACCGGCGTCGAAGCCGAGCCCCGCGTTGAAGGTGAACCAGCGGGCCGGCACCGTCTCGTCCTCCGTGCCGGGCGTACCCGAGGCCAGGCCCAGGCCGACGGTGCGTTCGCTGCCGTCGCGCAGGGCGTCCAGCAGCGCGCCGGTGGCCTCCACGGCGTCATTGGGCAGGCCGAGGGCGCGGGCGAAGACGTTGGTGGAGCCGCCCGGGACCACGGCGAGGCCGGGGAGGCGCCCCGGGGCGGGGCCGGCGTGCAGGAGACCGTTGACCACTTCGTTGACCGTGCCGTCGCCGCCGAGGGCCACCACGAGGTCGATGTCGTCGCTGTCCGCCGCCTGCCGGCCCAGGTCGCGCGCGTGGCCGCGGTACTCGGTGGTGACCGCCTCCAGCTTCATCTCGCTGGCGAGCGCGTGGATCAGTACGTCGCGCGTGCGCGCACTGGTGGTGGTTGCCGCCGGATTGACCACGAGAAGTGCACGCATGACTGGCAGCGTACCTACTGGGGGGTACCGGGCCCAGACCGAGGTAGGGATCGGGTAAGAGACCAGGGGTGAACCTCGCCACGGGGGGCGCGTACGACGAGGGCTACTCTTCAGGGGTGAGCAGTGAGCAGACCCCCACCGCCCAGGAAACCACCGGCCCCCGCCCGCGACGTCTGACGTACGCCGCACTGCTGGCCGCACTGGAGGGGCTCGCGCTGGTCGTCGGCGGCGTCTGGATCCTGGTTCTCGGCCTCACGGGCGAGCCGGACGACCGGCAGCAGGCCGTGACCGGGGGGATCACGCTGGTCGTGCTCGCGCTGCTGCCGCTGCTCGCCGCGCGCGGGCTGCTCGGCCGTCGCAGCTGGAGCCGCGGCCCGGCCGTCATCACCCAGCTCATGGCGCTGCCGGTGGCCTACAACCTGCTGCAGGCCGACAGCATGGCCATTCCGGCCGGGATCGCCCTCGCGGTCGTGGCCGTCGCGGCGCTCGTCCTGCTGGTGAACCCCGAGACGACCCGGGCCCTCGGGATCCGCGGGCCCGGCAATCCCGGCAACGTGGAGAAGTAGCCGTCACTCCTCGACGAGGAGCTTCTCCCGCAGCTGCGCGAGCGTGCGCGCCAGCAGCCGCGAGACGTGCATCTGTGAGATGCCGACCTCCTGCGCGATCTGCGACTGGGTCATGTTGCCGAAGAATCGCAGCAGCAGGATCCGCTTCTCCCGCGGCGGGAGGTCCTCCAGCAGCGGCTTGAGGGACTCCCGGTACTCCACGCCCTCCAGCGCCTCGTCCTCCGCGCCGAGGGTGTCCGCGACCGCCGGGGACTCGTCGTCGGTGTCGGGGACGTCCAGGGACAGCGTGGAGTACGCGTTGGCGGACTCCAGGCCCTCCAGGACCTCCTCCTCCGAGATCGCCAGCTTCTCGGCGAGCTCGTGGACCGTGGGGGAGCGGCCGTGCAGCTGGGAGAGCTCGGCCGTGGCCGTGGTCAGCGCCAGACGCAGCTCCTGCAGCCGGCGCGGGACGCGCACCGCCCAGCCCTTGTCGCGGAAGTGCCGCTTGATCTCGCCGACGACCGTCGGCGTCGCGTACGTCGAGAACTCCACGCCACGATCCGGGTCGAAGCGGTCGACCGACTTGATCAGACCGATCGTGGCGACCTGGGTGAGGTCGTCAAGCGGCTCACCGCGGTTGCGGAAGCGGCGCGCGAGATGCTCGACGAGCGGCAGGTGCATGCGGACCAGCTGGTTGCGCAGTTCCGCGTACTCCGGACTGCCGTCCCCAAGGGTGCGCAGTTTGAGGAACATCTCGCGCGCCCCGCTGCGGTCCGGAGAGCCGTGGCGCGCACCCTGTGCGTGGTGCGCGCTCGGCGCCTGATGCTCGGAGTCTCGCTCGTGCTCGCTCATCGTCCCGCCCGTCGCCCTTCCCCGAGCCCTCGCCTCCTCCGCCACTCTCGACTTCGCGCGAGTGGGAGGACCCCCTGGGACAGGGGATGCGGTGATCCCCCCGCCCGGAGGCGCGCTCCGCACGGCACCGCCTTGGTCCAGCCGCGCGCCGCCCGGGAGGACGGCCCCCGTGGAGTCGTCCTCCGGGTGCGGGCGGGCCTGCTCGGGGATGCCGTCGATGCCGTCCGCCATGCGCCGGGCCTCGCTCGGACCGCTCGTGCCCGTGCCCTCGGCCGGCAGCTCTCGTGTGCTGCGCTCTTCGTCCCGCACCGGCCCGTCCTCGCTCCTCACGCCGGCCCGGGTCCCGCGCCGCGCTGTTTGTAGAGGCTGATCGAAACGGTTTTGTCCTTGTCCACGGCAGAGGAGACCTTGCCCGCGAGGGCGGACAGGACGGTCCAGGCGAAGGTGTCCCGCGAGGGGGCATGGCCGTCCGTGGTCGGTGCCGAGACAGTGACCTCGAGTGAGTCGTCGACGAGGCGGAATACACAGCTGAGCACCGAGCCGGGCACGGCCTGCTGAAGCAGGATCGCGCAGGCCTCGTCCACCGCGATGCGCAGGTCCTCGATCTCGTCGAGGGTGAAGTCCAAACGGGCCGCGAGACCGGCCGTGGCCGTACGCAGCACCGACAGGTAGGCACCCGCGGCCGGCAGCCGGACTTCGACGAAGTCCTGGGTCGCGGGCTCGCCTGCGATCTGGGACACCCTCACCTCCATGGTGGTACAAGCGTTTCAGGGCCGAGGGTCGCCCCTCGGGATAACGCGATACGTGGTTCAGCGGTGACGCTATCGCGCTCTCGACGGTCCTGTCCCCGGGACCCCAACCCCATGTCGTCACTCACAGTAAACCTGTGGATACGCTCCGTGTCTAGGGGTTGGGCGGGCCCAAATGGGAAGAGCGCGCGCCGGGTTGACGTACCCAGACGTCAGACGGTCGAACCGTCCGCCGTCGGGGTCTTGCCGAGTCACACCAGGACATGGTCGACGAAGCACCAGCGCCAGGTCTCCCCGGGCTCGTGCGTCCGCATCACGGGATGGCCGGACTCCTTGTGGTGCCCCGCCGCGTGCCGCCCCGGCGAGGAGTCGCAGCAGCCGACGTGACCGCAGCTGAGGCACAGCCGTAGTTGTACCGGATCCATGCCCTCCGCCAAGCACTCCGGACACGTCTCGCTGAGCGGGCCGGGTTCGGGGTGCGGCAGCGCGTCGGCGTGCGTGCACTGTTTCATGATTGCCAGGTTACGACGGTCGAGCGGAAGACCGCGCGGAAAAAAGAGGGCGGGCGAGAACGATGGACGTGATGCCACTGCTGTTGCTGGTGGCGGGCAGTGCCGCGATCGCCGCGGCCGCGCGGCGCACCCCGGTGCCGGCGCCGCTGCTGCTGGTGGCGATCGGGCTGGCTGTCAGCTACGTCCCCGGGGTGCCCGACTACACGCTCGACCCGCACATCGTCCTGCCGCTCATCCTGCCCCCGCTGCTGCACACGGCCGCCACCGACAGCTCCTACCTCGACCTGCGGGCCCAGCTCAGGCCGGTCGCGATGCTGTCCGTCGGGTACGTGCTGTTCGCGACCTTCGTCGTCGGCTGGGCCCTGTACCTGATCGTGCCCGACCTGCCGCTGACCGCGGCCCTGGTCTTCGGCGCGGTGGTGGCGCCCCCGGACGCCGTCGCGGCGACGGCGGTGGCACGCCGGGTCGGGCTGCCGTCCAGGATCACCACGATCCTCCAGGGCGAGTCCCTGCTGAACGACGCCACCGCGATCACCGCCTACCGGGTGGCCCTCGCGGCCGCCGTCGGCGAGGGCGCGACCTGGGCCGGGGGCATCGGCGAGTTCCTGCTCGCGGCGGTCGGCGGTGTCGTGGTCGGGCTGGTGCTGATGGCGCCGATCCACTGGCTGCGCACGCACGTGAAGGAGGCGCTGCCGCAGAACACGCTGTCCCTGCTGATCCCGTTCGTCGCCTACGCCGTCGCCGAGCAGGTGCACGCCTCCGGTGTCCTCGCGGTCGTGGTCGTCGCGCTCTACCTGGGACACCGCGCGTGGGAGGTCGACTTCGCCACGCGTCTCCAGGAGGAGGCGGTGTGGAAGATGGTGGCCTTCGTCCTGGAGTCGGCCGTGTTCGCGCTGATCGGACTGCAACTGCCTGTGGTCCTGAGGGGCCTCGGACAGTACGAGGGCGTCGAAGCCGCCTGGTACGCGGTCGCCGTCTTCCTGGTGGTCGTCGCGGCCCGGTTCGTCTGGGTGTACCCGGCGACCTTCCTGCCCCGGCTGCTGTCGGCCCGGATCCGGGAGCGAGAGCAGAACCCGACCTGGAAGGGACCGTTCATCATCGCGTGGGCCGGGATGCGGGGCGTGGTCTCGCTGGCCATCGCCTTCTCGATCCCGCTGACCATGCACGACGGCGAAGAGCCCTTCCCGCACCGCAACCTCATCCTCTTCCTGACCTTCACGACGGTCATCGGCACCCTGGTCGTGCAGGGCCTGACCCTGCCCCCGCTGATCCGCCTGCTGAAGTTCCCCGGGCGGGACGCCCAGGCCGAGACGCTCGCCGAGGCCAACGCCCAGGCACAGGCCTCCCGGGCCGCCGAGCGGCGCCTGGACGAGCTCCTCACCGACGAGCGCAACACCCTGCCCGGCCCCCTCGCCGACCGGCTGCGCATCGTCCTGGAGCGCCGCCGCAACGCCGTCTGGGAACGGCTGGGGCAGGCCAACCCGGTCACCGGGGAGTCCGTCGACGACACCTATCGGAGGCTGTCGCGGGAGATGATCGGCGCCGAGCGCGAGGTGTTCGTCAGGCTCCGGGATGCCCGGTACATCGACGACGAGATGTTGCGGACCCTGCTGCGCAGGCTGGACCTGGAGGAGGCCGCGGCCTTCCGGGAAGCGGCGGCGTAGCGGCGAGACGGCACAGAGGCGCTGGCGGGTGTCAGGAGACGCTGGCGGGCAGACGATGCCGGGTGTCATGGGAAGGGGCGGCCGGTGACGACGGCCGCCACCGTCGTCCCCCGCGGGAAGGCGCCTTCGCCGGCCAGGGAGACGAGGCCGTACAGCAGCTTGGCCACATACAGACGTTCGACGGGCAGGCCGTGTCGGTGTTCGAAGTCCGTGGCGAAGGCGTCGAGCTCGTCGGGCACGCGCGCGTAGCCGCCGAAGTGGAAGCGGTCGTCGAGGCTCCAGGTGCCACGCGGGCCGCCGAAGGCCTGCCGCTGCAAGGACTCCGTCTCGGCGGTCAGGAAGCCGCCCCTGAGGACAGGCACGCCCAGGGCGCGCTGCCCGGGAGCGAGCCCGGCGGCCAGTCCCGCGAGTGTGCCGCCGGTGCCGCAGGCCACGGCAACGACATCGGCCCGGTCGCGCAGCTCGGCGCCGAGTGCCCGGCAGCCGCGTACGGCCTCGGCGTTGCTGCCGCCCTCGGGGACGACGTACGCCTCCTCGGCGTCAGCCGCGCGCAGGATCGCGGCCAGGGCCCGCGGCTCCGACTTGCGGCGGTACGTCGCCCTGTCGACGAAGTGCAGCCGCATACCGTCGGCCGCACACCGACCGAGGGAGGGGTTGAGGGGGCGACCGGCCAGCTCGTCGCCGCGCACGACACCGACCGTGGGGATGCCGAGCAGCCGGCCGGCCGCGGCCGTGGCGCGCAGGTGGTTGGAGTAGGCGCCGCCGAAGGTGACGACGGTACGGCCGGCCGCCGCCGCGAGATTCGGCGCCAGCTTGCGCCACTTGTTGCCGATCAGCTCCGGGTGGATCAGGTCGTCCCGCTTCAGCAGCAGCCGGACGCCCCGGCGCTCGAACCGGCCGTCGACGACTTCCCGCACCGGCGAGGGCAGCTGGGGGCGCAGGGCCGCCAGGCCGGGCACGTCGGGGGCGTCGGGGCTGGTCACCCCGTCATTGTCACTCGGGTGGGGGCTGCCTGGCCCTCGGGCCCGCTGCTTCCGCCGTCAGCCGACCGTCTGTGTCGGGGCGGGGAGTTGTGGCCCGCCGTCGGTTGCGGGCGAACTCGATGAGTGACGGTCCGCCCCGCAGACATCCGCCCCGCAGACACCAGAGCGCGATCACCGGGTCGCTGTTCGCGCAGCCCAGCTCACCACGCTGGATTCGGCCCCCCCGCCTCCCAGAGGCGTTACCGACAGGTTCCCACGGGTTGTCGCCGGCCCGGAACGAGCCCCCCCTGCCCAGTGATACGAAGATCCATTCCCGCTCTTTCGTGTAATAGCACCGCGACGTCGAGTGAGGAAGGCTTGCCCGTGGACATCGATGCCCGAGTCATATGGGCGTTGGGCATAACCGGGAGGGCAGTTCTTTATGTCGGTAGGCGAAGAGGTCCGCACGGAGGAGACCAAGCCGCAGCAGAGTCTCGGCACGGCGGCCGCGCGGAACCTGGCCACCACGACCAAGTCCGTGCCGCAGATGCAGGAGATCAGCTCCCGCTGGCTGCTGCGGATGCTGCCCTGGGTGGACATCCAGGGTGGTACGTACCGGGTGAACCGGCGGCTGACGTTCGCCGTGGGCGACGGTCGGATGACGTTCGTGAAGACCGGCGACCGCGTCGAGATCATCCCCGCGGAGCTGGGCGAACTGCCGGCGCTGCGGTCGTACGAGGACGAGGAGGTGCTCTCCGAGATCGCCCGCCGCTGCGAGCAGCGGGAGATCCGGGCGGGCGAGGTGATCGCGTCGTTCGGCAGCCCGTCCGACGAGGTGTACCTGCTGGCGCACGGCAGGGTGGAGAAGATCGGCACGGGCCCGTACGGGGACGACGAGTCCCTCGGCGTCCTCGCCGACGGCGCCTACTTCGGCGACGAGGCCCTGCTGGACGAGGACGCGATCTGGGAGTTCACGGCCCGCGCGCTCACCGCGTGCACCGTGCTCGTGCTGCCCCGCCAGGAGTTCCAGCAGATCGCGGAGCGCTCGGACTCGCTGCGCGAACACGTGCAGCAGTGCCGCGCGATCCCCGAGCAGCGCTCCAACAAGTACGGCGAGAAGGAGATCGACCTCTCCTCCGGCCACTCCGGCGAGCCGGACATTCCGCACACCTTCGTCGACTACGAGGCCAGGCCCCGTGAGTACGAGCTGAGCGTCGCCCAGACCGTGCTGCGTATGCACACGCGCGTGGCCGACCTTTACAACCAGCCCATGAACCAGACCGAGCAGCAGATCCGGCTGACGGTCGAGGCGCTGAAGGAGCGCCAGGAGCACGAGCTCGTCAACAACCGCGACTTCGGGCTCCTGCACAACTGCGAGTACGAGCAGCGGATCCAGCCGCACGACGGTGTGCCCGGCCCGGACGACATGGACGAACTGCTCAGCAGGCGCCGCGGCACCAAACTGCTCCTCGCCCACCCGCGTGCGATCGCCGCGTTCGGCCGTGAGCTCAACAAGCGCGGGCTGGTGCCCGAGACCATCGACGTCGGCGGCAACCGCATCCCCACCTGGCGCGGTGTGCCGATCTACCCGTGCAACAAGATCCCGGTGACCGAGGCCCGTACGACGTCGATCATCGCGATGCGTACCGGCGAGGCCGACCAGGGTGTCATCGGCCTGCGGGCCTCCGGCATCCCGGACGAGATCGAGCCGAGCCTGTCGGTGCGCTTCATGGGCATCAACGAACAGGCCATCATCAAGTACCTGGTCACGGCCTACTACTCGGCCGCGGTCCTGGTACCGGACGCGCTCGGAGTCCTGGAGAACGTCGAGATCGGCCGCTGGCGGTGACGCTCCCGGTACGTCGGCCGTGTCCCCGCCCGCCCGGGCGGGTACACCCTCGGGGTACGCGCCCAGCGGCAGCGGAAGCGCCACCGTCCGCTCACACTCCGAGGCGGTCCCATGGGTGAGTCCCTTACGGGGTTCAGGACGGAGGCGCCGCTGCCCGCCCCTGGTGAGCAGCGATCCGCCCTTGCCGAGCAGCGGGGTGCCGAGCCCCGGCGTGCGGGCGGGGTGCCGGAAAGGCGGGGGTCCATCGGGACACAGCGGGACGGCCGGCCCGGGCCGGCCGAGGGGCACGAGGCGGTCATGCTCCTGGACCGGGCCCGGGCGGAGGTCGACCCGGTGCTGCGGGCCGCGCTCGACTCGCTGCCCGGGCCGATGCGCCGGATCGCGCTCTACCACTTCGGCTGGGAGCAGGCGGACGGCACCCCGGCCGAGGGCGGCTCGGGCAAGGCGATCCGCCCCGCGCTCGTCCTCGCGGCGGCGGCCGCCCTCGGGGGGCCCGAGGCCCGGCTGGGGGCGGTCCGGGCGGCCGCGGCGGTGGAGCTGGTCCACAACTTCACCTTGCTGCACGACGACGTGATGGACCGGGACACCACCCGCCGGCACCGGCCCACCGCGTGGACCGTGTTCGGAGACGCCGACGCGATCCTCGGCGGGGACGCACTGCAAGCGCTGGCCCTGCGACTGCTTGCGACGGATCCGCACCCGGCGGCCCGGGCCGCCGCGGCCCGGCTCGCGGACTGCGTGGTCGAACTGTGCGCGGGCCAGCACGCGGACACGGCCCTGGAGCGGTGCGACCCCGGCGAGGTCACCCTCGAGGAGGTGCTCGCCATGGCGGAGGCCAAGACGGGGGCACTGCTGGGGAGCGCCTGCGCGATCGGGGGCCTGTACGCGGGCGCCGGGGACGCGGACGTGGCGGCGCTGGACGCGTTCGGCCGGGAGGCCGGGCTCGCCTTCCAGCTCATCGACGACGTCATCGGCATATGGGGCGACCCGCACCGCACCGGCAAGCCCGTCGGCGCGGACCTGGCCGCCCGCAAGAAGTCCCTGCCGGTCGTCGCGGCCTTCACGTCCGGCACGCCGGCGGCCGCCGAACTCGCCGACCTGTACGCACGACCTTGCGAGAAGGAGGACCTGGACCACATCGCCCTGACCGTGGAGCGTGCGGGCGGCCGTGACTGGGCGCAGGGCCAGGCGGCCGACCGGATGGCGCGGGCGATGCAGCAACTGGCGCGCGTGGTGCCGGATCCGGAGGCGGCGGGCGGTCTGCTGGCCCTCGCCGAGTTCGTGACACGGCGCAGCAGTTGACGTTCGACAGCGGTTGACGTTCGACAGCCGTGACGTTCGACAGCCGTGACGTTCGACAGTGGTTGACGGCCGACAGCGGTCGCCGTCGGCAGGGGCTGACGGCCGACGGCGGTCGACGGCCCTCAGCACAGCATGATCCTTCGGGCGACCGAAGGCAGGACCCCGGAGCATCGGGGCCGTGCGGCTCCTGACCCCGCACAGCTCTTGGACTCCGGTCGGCGGGTCCCGCACTGCCCCACGGTGTGCGGGGCCCGCCCCCTTTTCACGCATCGCGCGATCGAGTTTGGGCAGATGTTCGACTGGATTCCGCCAAGGTCTCGCCCTGCCTGACCCGGGCGACCCTCAACCCCCCTACGATCAACGCCCGTCGGGGCGAGCGAAGGGGCGGGGCATGGGCGTGGCGATCCGTACGGCGGGCGAGGCGGACCGGGAGTCGGTCGTCCGGCTGCTGGACGAGGCGTTCCAGGACGATCCCGTGAGCGGCTGGGTCTTTCCCGGTGCGGAGGCCCGCCGAGAACATCACCCCGGGCTCATGGCCGCCTTCACCGACATCGTGCTCGCGGCCGGGCGCATCGACGTCACCGAGGACGGCTCGGCCTGTGCGCTGTGGCTGTCCATGCCGGCCGACGGCCATGACGGTGACCCCGAGGACGATGACGGCCCGGCCCAGGTGCGGGAGGCCATCGACCCGGACAACGAGCGCATCGAGCTGATAGGCCGGCTGACGGCCGCCATCCACCCCTCGGGGCGGGCTCACGAGTACCTCTGGATGATCGGTGTGGCCCCCGGCCGGCAGGGCGAGGGGCTCGGCACCGCGCTCATCGAGTCGGCCCTCGACCGCTGCGACCGCGAAGGGCTGTCCGCCTATCTGGAGGCCAGCAACGCCCGCAGCCGCAAGCTGTACGAACGTCTCGGCTTCGAGGTCACCGGTCCGGTCCTCGACCTCCCGGACGGCCCGGCCATGTGGCCGATGTGGCGCGAGCCGCGGCCGCGCACGGGCTCCTAGATCCTGCCCTCCTGACCCTGACCCTGAGCCTGGTCCGGGCCCTGGCCCTGGCCCTGGGCCTGGACTTCCTCCGGCAGCACCGTCGCCACGATCCGCTCCACCAGTCCGTCCGGCACGCCCACCCCGGGCAGTACGCCCTCCAGGACACCCGGCAGGGTCAGATGCTCCAGGAGCAGCCCGAGCATGGCCAGATACAGCACGGCGACGGACTCGTCGCCGCCGGGCAGCCCGGCCGTCCGGTGGAACTCCATCGCCTCCTCCAGGTCGCCGCGCACCGACTTGGTGTAGGAGGCAAGCAGTTCGGGGCGCCGAGTGGCCTCCAGTCGTAGCTCCATGAGGGCCAGATAGCCCGTGCGGTCGCGGGTCGCGCGGGCCATCAGGTCGTACATGAAGGCCGTGACCAGTGAGCGGTCCTTCGGGCGGGTCATCAGCTCGGCGACCACCGCTGGATCCGGCGCGAGCCGTACGTGCAGCCGGGTGTCGATCTGGCGCAGCAGGTCGGCGCGTCCGGTGAAGTAGTTGGAGGCGGTACCTACGGGCACACCGGCCTCCGCGTCCACCGCGCGGAACGTCAGCCCGCGCGCACCCTCCCGGGCGAGCACCTCGACACCGGCGTCGACGAGCGCGGCCCGGCGCTCGGGATTGCTGACCATGCGGCGTCCCTTCTCTCACTTTCGACGGCTCGCGGAAATGTCTTGCAACCACTACAGCAGGAGTACTACAACTGAAGTTGTTGCACCGACAGCCTACGAAAAGAGACCGGCTTGCGAAAGCTCACGTACTTCATCGCCTGTTCCATCGACGGCTTCATCGGCGACCCGGGCGGCGACGCGGCGTCGATGTTCCCCTTCGTCGACGAGGAGTTCCTCGCCTTCCTGAAGGCGGAGTACCCGGAGACTCTGTGGACCCCTGGCCGCCAGGCCCTCGGCTTCGACGACCTGCCGAACAAGCGGTTCGACACCATCGTCCAGGGCCGCGCCAGCTACGACCTCGCCCTGAAAGAGGGCATCACCAGCCCCTACGCCCACCTGCGCGAGTACGTCGCCTCCGGCACGCTGAAGGAGTCGCCCGACCCGAACGTCGAGATCATCGCGGACGACCTGGTCGGCAAGGTCCGCGAACTGAAGGCCGAGGACAGCGAGTTCGGCATCTACCTGTGCGGCGGCTCGAAGGTCGCGGGCGAACTGCTCGACGAGATCGACGAGCTCGTCATCAAGACCTATCCGCTGGTGTACGGCTCGGGCATGCCCATGTTCGGGGCCGGGTTCGCGATCTCGGAGTTCACCCTGGAGTCCGTGCGTGCGTTCGGCAACGGCGTGCTGGTGCGCTCGTACAGCAGGAAGCGCTGAGTCCCCGACCGTCCTACTCTGGGGACATGGGCAGAGACGAACATGTCTGTCCGGCCTGCGGACAGCCAGTGGAAACAGTCGTCCGGCGCCACAAGACGCTGGGCACGTGGGTCCCCTTGTGGGTGGCGGGCCCCTGTCGCAACCCCGAGTGCGGGGCCTACGACGCGGAGGGCGCTGACAGCGGCCCCACCGCCGAAGACCCGCGGCCTGCCGAGGAAACCCGGCCCGACGCGGCCCCCCGGTCGGCCGAGGACACCGCACCATCCGCGACGACCCCGGCCGAAACGGCCCCTGGAGAAACCGTCTCGGAAAACTCCTGAGCTCGTGTCGAGAATCCCGGCCCGGCTCCGACGTCCCCTGTGAGAGCCGCCCGGCAGGGTGGTGAGAGCCGAAGGAGCGGACTGATGAAGTACCTGGTCATGGTGCAGGGCACGCAGGCGGACTACGAGGCCATGCGCGGCAAGGCGTCAGCGGACTCGCCCGCCTGGAACGAGGAAGAGCTGCAGGCCATGTTCGCCTACATGGGAGCCATCAACGACGATCTCTCCGAGACCGGCGAGTTCGTCGACGGGCAGGGCCTGGCAGAGCCGGCCCAGACCCGGCATGTCACCCTCGGTGACGACGGCAAGGCCGTGATCACCGACGGGCCGTACAGCGAGACCAAGGAGCTGCTGGCCGGCTACTGGGTCCTGGAGTGCGAGAGCCTGGAGCGGGTCACGGAGATCGCCGACCGCATCTCCCGCTGCCCCCAGCCCGCCGGTGCCCCCGACTACCCGGTCGTGATCCGTCCGATCATGGACGGCAGCGGGGACATCTGACGAGCCGGCCGCGACGCCGACGGACCCGCCGGTGAGGAGCACACCCGAGGTCGAGGACCTGCTGCGCCGGAACGCGCCGCAGGTCCTCGGCGCGCTGGTCAGACGGTACGGGCACTTCGACGCAGCCGAGGACGCCGTACAGGAGGCGCTGCTCGCGGCGGCCGGACAGTGGCCCGCGGAGGGCGTGCCCGGCAATCCGCGCGGCTGGCTGATCAAGGTGGCCGCGCGGCGGCTGACCGACGCCCTGCGCAGTGAGGAGGCCCGGCGCCGGCGCGAGGAGCGGGCGGCGGCGCTCACGCCCCGCGACGCCTTCACCGCCCCGCCGCCGGGGGAGCGGGCTCCCCGCGAGGACGACACCCTCTCGCTGCTCTTCCTCTGCTGCCATCCGGACCTCACACCGCCCGCCCAGATCGCGCTCACGCTGCGTGCCGTCGGCGGCCTGACCACGGCGGAGATCGCCCGCGCGTATCTGGTCCCGGAGGCGACGATGGCGCAGCGCATCAGCCGGGCCAAGCAGAAGGTGCGGGGTGTGCGCTTCGGCCGCCCGGACCGCTGGGAGCAGCGGCTGCCGTCAGTTCTGCAGACCCTCTACCTGATCTTCAACGAGGGCTACACCGCCACCTCCGGAACCGCCCTTCAGCGTCCCGACCTGGCGGGCGAGGCCGTACGGCTGACCCGTACGGTCCACCGGCTGCTCCCCGACGACTGCGAGGCGGCCGGGCTGCTCGCGCTGATGCTGCTCACCGATGCCCGCCGTGATGCGCGCAGCGGACCGAGCGGGGAGCTGATCCCCCTCGACGAGCAGGACCGCGACCGCTGGGACAAGGCCGCCATCGAGGAGGGCGTCGCGCTGGTGACCCGGGCCCTGTCCCGGGGCAGGCCCGGGCCGTACCCCCTGCGGGCCGCGATCGCCGCCGTGCACGACGAGGCGCCTTCGCCCGAGGCGACGGACTGGGCCGAGATCCTGGGCCTGTACGACGTCCTCGTCGGCCTGGTCCCCGGCCCGGTCGAACGCCTCAACCGCGCGGTCGCCGTCGCCATGGTCCACGGCCCGCGCGCCGGTCTGAGCGAACTGGACGCCCTGTCGGGCACGTTGAAAGGCCACCGCCTGGACGCCGTACGAGGTCACCTGCTGGAACGCGCGGGCGAGCCCGAAGCCGCCCGGGCCGCCTACGAGTCGGCGGCCGCCCAGACCCTCAGCCTGCCCGAGCAGCGCTATCTCCTGGCACGGGCGGCACGCTTGAGGGACTAGCGTGTGAGGCATGGGCATGACGGGGGAGGGGCGTCGCGGGGTGTGGCGCTGGGCAGTCATGGTGTGGGCGCTCGTCGTGGTCGTCGCGGGTGGGCTGACCCTGTGGATGCAGGACGCGACGGAGCCTCAGGGACCGTACGTCTGGGAAGAGACGAAACCCGACGAGACACCGAGCCTGCCGCCCTGCCCGACGCCAGAGGGCGTCGATGCGGTCCTGTGCGCGTACGCGGAGGCCGACTAGCCCCGCAGCCCACCCGTCACCGGATCCCGGGTCGTCAGACAGTACGTGCCGCCCGCCGGGTCGCGCATCACCGTCCAGCCGGAGAAGCCGGCCACGCATACGGCCCCGAGTTCCTCGTGCCACGCCCGGGTCGCCGCGACGTCCGCGCAGGCGAGGTCGAGGTGGGCGGAGGCCGGGTGCTCCTCGCCGAGGCGTTGCAGGAGCAGGCGGAACGGCAGGCCGGGCGGCGGCTCGACCACGTGGAACTCCGGGAGCGCGCCGGGCCGGGACGCCCAGCCGTCCAGCAGGCCGCTCCAGAAGGCGACTTCGGCGTCGTACGACGACGGCGGGACGTCCAGGCACACCTGGTCGAGCCGGCTGTCCCGCACCACACCTGGACGGGACGCCTGACCGCGCCACGGATCCCCGCAGAACAACTGCCCGCCGGGTGAACGCAGCACGACGAGCGACCCGAGGTCCGCCACCACGCTCGCGCCGAGCCGCAACGCCGAGTCCGCGAACCCCGTCACGTCGTCCACACAGAAGTCGAGGTGCGCGCCGCCGGTCCCCGACCGCACCGCCTGGGCTTTCACACACGCGTCGGCGCCGTCGGTGAGCAGGGTCACGAACTCGGAGTGCTGCCCGCGTAGTTCGGAGAGGCGCGTGCCCGTGACGGCAGTCCAGAAGTCGCAGGCGGTATCGAAGGCCTCGCGTGGCCGGTCGATGAAGGCGTACGTCCAGCGGATCCTCATGGGATCGATCGTAGAGAGGTCCGTCACGGCCACCTGCGTGAACCTTGACCAGCCTTTGCCTCGCCGTTCCCCGCGTATTGGTCTGCGCTTGTTTGCATTCAGGAATGGACCACATCACGTTCCTCGTGGCGGTCGTCATCGTCACGGCGCTCGCCTTCGACTTCACCAACGGATTCCACGACACGGCGAACGCGATGGCCACGTCCATCGCCACCGGCGCGCTGGCTCCCCGTACGGCGGTCCTGATCAGCGGTGTCCTCAATGTCGCCGGTGCCTTTCTGTCCACCGAGGTGGCCAAGACCATCTCGGGCGGCATCGTGGACGACACCCTCGTCAGCCCGGGGATGATCTTCGCTGGGCTGGTCGGGGCGATCCTGTGGAACCTGCTGACCTGGCTCGTCGGACTGCCGTCGAGCTCTTCGCACGCCCTGTTCGGCGGGCTGATCGGGGCCGTGTGGGTCGGGGCGGGCAGCCAAGGCGTCAACTTCGGCAAGGTCGTCGAGAAGGTGCTCGTCCCGGCGGTGGCCTCGCCGCTCGTGGCCGGTGTCGCCGCGCTGATCGCCACCTACCTCGCCTACCGGCTCACCGATCGCGCCCGCAAGGACTCCGTCACGAAGGGCTTCCGGATCGGCCAGATCGCCTCCGCCTCGCTGGTCTCCCTCGCACACGGCACGAACGACGCGCAGAAGACCATGGGCGTCATCACCCTCACCCTGATCTCGGCCGGCGCGCTCGGCCACGACGCCGGCCCGCCCCTGTGGGTCATCGCGTCCGCGGGCCTCGCCATCGGCCTGGGCACGTACCTCGGCGGCTGGCGGATCATCCGCACGATGGGCAAGGGCCTCACCGAGATCCAGTCGCCGCAGGGCTTCGCCGCCGAGACCGCCTCCACCACCGTCATCCTCACCTCCGCCCACCTCGGCTTCGCCCTGTCCACCACCCAGGTCGCCTCGGGCAGCATCCTGGGCGCGGGGCTCGGCCGCAGGCTCGCGGAGGTCCGCTGGGGCGTCGCGGGCCGGATGGCGATCGCCTGGATGGTCACCCTGCCAGCCGCCGCGCTGGTCGGCGGCCTGGCCGCGAGCGTCGTCCAGAACGGCGGTGACATCGGCACCGCGGTCGTCGCCGCGGTCGGCGCGGCCCTCGCCGCGGGCATCGTGCTCGTCTCGCGCCGCAACCCGGTGCACGCGAACAACGTCAACGACACGCACGAGGTCGGCATCCGCACCGAGCCCCCGGCCAAGGTCGGCGCGGCCGCCTGAGAACACCTGCAGAAAGGGGAGCCGGACATGCATCTGAACTGGACCGCACTCGGTGAGGTCACCGCGGTGAGCATCGGCGTCACCGTCGCCGTGGTCGTCGTCTTCGCCCTCGGCGTCCTCGGGCTCGCCCGGCTGGAGGGCGCCCGGCAACAACCGGGCGGCGCCTCCGCCCTGGGCTTCGGCCAGGCCGCCCTCTGCTTCCTGGCCTGCGCCGCCGTGGTGGCGTACGGGATCTACCTGATCGTCCCTCAGCTCCACCCAGGTCGGTGACCTGAGATGAGGGGATTGAGCGTTGGCATGATCAGTCGCAGGGCGCCACAGACTTGACCCGGTCGATGATCGGCACGCCACTCGACCACATGATGGCCGTCACCTCGGCGCAGTCCACCGAGTCGCGGCCCGTGGTCTCGTACTTCACCGGCCCCGCGTACTGGGAGAATGTCCCCTCATCCACCTTGCACGGCGCGTCGGTCAGGTTCGGGCACAGCTTGAGCTTCATCTTCTTCGCTGTGCCGAGGTTGTTGTCGAAGACCGCGCACGCCCCGTCCTTGGAAGTCGTGTGCTTGGTGTAGGTGAACAGAGTTCCGAAGCGCCGTGCGTCGGGAAGCCGCTCCGCGTTCTCCAGTTCGTAGCCGCTTCCACACAGCGAGGCGGTGGCGCGGACCGCTGCCGGATTCTCGGCTGCGACGGCACGGGTCTGCGCATCGCGTACGCCGGCTTCGGAGAGCTCGACGCTGGTCCCCGGGACGACCGTGTTGTGGCCTGTGGGAACGGGGCCTTCCGCAGAGGCCAGTGGAGCGGTTGCCAGGACGGCGACGAGAGCAGCGACCGGGGCTATGGCGCGTGTGAGTGTCCGCATGGAAATCAGGTGTTCCCTTCGTTGAGGATTCACTGGCTTGCGAGGTGGGCCACAGCCTTTCCGCCGCGCTGCGGGAGGAACGGGTCGATCGATCCGGCGCCGGACCCCGGCCCGGCGTCCTCGCCACGGATCCGGCGAGCGAGACGGCTGAGTCTGGGATCACCCGGACCGACATCGACCTGGAAGTGGGACTCCGTGACCGGCTTCGCGGGTCCGCCCCACCCGATGACGCCCTGGCAGTCGGGGAGTGTGTCCGCGACGACGACCTTCTCCAGATCGGGCAGGTCGGTGCGACAGGAAAGCTCCTGCCGTGAGAGGCGCGCTGGGAGTCAGGGGAGCCGCATGGAGGCGGGCAGGCCGACAAGGCCGAATGGGCGTGTGCTCACAGCCCGGCACCGAGGCATGACGATGTATCCCCCCATGGCGACGGCGTCCCCAAGGCGCTGGGTGACGCACTGTCTGGCAGCTTGGTCACGCTGCGTTCGCGGAGGTCACCATAGGCACAGGCCGAAGTAGAGGGTCAAGAGACAGATGGGGCGACGGAAGGATGGCTTGAACGTGCCATGACAGTGGGTGATGGCCGGAGGCGGACGGGTCTGCCTGCTCATCTGCTGGTTCACTATGTGGCTGTTGTGAAAAGTGAGTGAGTTTCCGGTGTGCGCGTCGACTTCGGGTGGCTGATTTTCTCGCCGGGGCCTGCTCGGCCCGTTCAGGTGCGCGGACACCGGTCGACATGGCGCAAGAGCTGCCCGGCAACGTCCACTTGTGGCCGGACAAGAAAGACCGCACCCGGACCGTCATGGACGCCGTGCTCGGCGGCCTGCGGACCGGGTGCGGACCGGAAAACCATGCGACCAAGGAAATCGCAGGTCAAGCGGCATGATCGAAGATCAAGCCTTCTTGGTCTCCCAGAAGATCTTGTCGATCTGGGCGATGTAGTCCAGAGCCTTCTGGCCGGTCGCCGGGTCGGTCGAGCCCTTGGCGGCCGAGAGGGCCTTGAGGGCGTCGTTGACCAGCTGGTGGAGCTCCGGGTACTTCTCGAAGTGCGGCGGCTTGAAGTAGTCGCTCCAGAGCACGGACACGTGGTGCTTCGCGAGCTCCGCGCGCTGCTCCTTGATGACGGTGGCGCGCGCCTGGAAGTGCGGGTCGTCGTTACCGGCCATCTTCTCCTGGACAGCCTTGACCGACTCCGCCTCGATGCGGGCCTGGGCAGGGTCGTACACACCGCAGGGCAGGTCGCAGTGCGCACTGACCTTGACCTTGGGGGCAAACAGGCGGGAAAGCATTGAGCGTTCCTTCCTCGTGATCGTCTTCTCACAGGGGACATTACTCCGTGGGGGACGGGTTTTCGCGGGTGCCCCCATGGGCTTAGGGCAAAAGTCCGGGGTGAGACTGAGACTGGTGGAGGAAGAACCGGGGAGGTGCCGGGTGATGCCGGAGCTGTCGCAGGAGTCCGAGCGGGGGAGGTCGGCCGCGCCGTTCGGCGTCGCCGAGGTGACCGGGCCGTCCATGGTGCCCACGCTGTACCACGGGGACCGGCTCCTGGTGCACTACGGGGCCCGGATCAAGCCCGGTGACGTCGTCGTGTTGCGGCATCCCTTCCAGCAGGACCTGCTCGTCGTGAAGCGGGTCGCCCAGCGGCGCGAGGGTGGCTGGTGGGTGCTCGGGGACAACGCGTACGCCGGTGGTGACAGCACCGACTACGGCGTCGTACCGGACGACCTGGTGCTGGGGCGGGTCCGCTTCCGTTACCGGCCGCGCGGGGCCGGGCGTTCGCCGTGGGCGCTGCTCGGCTGGGCGCTGTCGGCCGCCAGGCCCGTCTTCTCGGGCAGGTCGGGCAGGGCGGCTTCCCGCCGCTTGCGGGCGCGGTAGGCCGCCACGTTGGCGCGGGTCGCGCAGCGGTCGGAGCAGTAGCGCCGGGAGCGGTTCGTGGAGGTGTCCAGGTAGGCGTTGCGGCAGGGTGCTGCCTCGCACAGGCCGAGCCGGTCCACGCCGTACTCGGTCAGGTGGAACGCCAGGCCCATCGCCGCGATCGCCGCGTAGCCCGCGGTGGCGTTGGACGGGTGGTCCGCCAGGTGCATGTGCCACAGGGGGCGGCCGTCGTCGTCGCGGAAGTCGTGCCCGGAGATCTGCGGGCTCACCGGGAACTCCAGCAGCAGTGAGTTCAGCAGGTCGACGGCCAGGGTCTCGTCGCCCTTGTCGGCCGACTCGAAGACCGCGCGCAGCCGGGCCCGGACCGAGCGGAAGCGGGTGACGTCCGCGTCGGCGGCGCGGCGCGCCGCCGACTGGTTGCCGCCGAACAGGTCGCGGACGGCCTCGACCGACGTCAGGGCGTCCTTGCCCCGGGCCGGTTCCTCGGTGTTGACGAGGCGCACGGCATAGTCCGAGTAATAGGCCAATTCCACTTGTAGTCCTTACGGAGGGGCTTTATTGTCGTGAGCGCGCAGCTGTAACAGCTGATGGTGCTTCCAGGGTATTACGAGGGAGGGGTTCGATGACGGACGCCGACACCACTGCGGCCACCACCGACTGGCGCGCCTGGCAGGAGAGCTGGGACCGGCAGCAGGAGTGGTACCTGCCCGACCGCGAGGAGCGGTTCGGGATCATGCTCGACATGGTGGAGGCCCTGGTGGGCACCGCCCCGCGCGTGCTCGACCTCGCCTGTGGCACGGGCAGCATCACGGCCCGGCTGCTCGCCCGGTTCCCCGAGGCCACCAGCACCGGCGTCGACCTCGACCCGGCGCTCCTCGCCATCGCCGAGGGCACCTTCGCGGGCGACGAGCGGGTCGACCTCGTCACCGCCGACCTCAAGGACCCCGACTGGCCGGCGAGGCTGCCGCACGACTCGTACGACGCGGTCTTGACCGCGACGGCCCTGCACTGGCTGCACCGGGAACCCCTCGCGTACCTCTACGGCCAGGTCGCGGGACTCGTCCGCGACGGCGGTGTCTTCATGAACGCGGATCACATGATCGACGAGTCGACGCCCCGGATCAACGCCGCCGAGCGGGCACAGCGACACGCCCGTATGGATCAGGCCAAGCGGGACGGCATCCTCGACTGGTCCGAATGGTGGCAGCTCGCCGCCAAGGACCCGGTCCTCGCGGGGCCCACGGCCCGGCGCTACGAGATCTACGGCGAACACGCCGACGGCGACATGCCCTCGGGGGCGTGGCACGCGCGTGTGCTGCGCGAGAAGGGATTCGGGGAGGCCAGGCCGGTGTGGTGCTCGCCCTCGGACACGCTGCTATTGGCGCTCAGATAGCTGGAATATGACACAAGCTCAATTTTGCCTCAGATCTTGCCTTATTCCCTTGATCCACTGGCAAGTATGCAGAAATATTACGTCTCGCCGTTGTTGCATGAATCGGGGAGCACGAAAATGGGCATGAAGAACATTTCCCACCGCACGCGTCGCATGTTGGCCGCTGTTGGTGTCTCGGCCATCACTGCTGGGACTGTCTTGGCGACCACCACTCCCGCCTCCGCGGCAGTGACGAAATTCTGCAGCCCGCCGTTCGCCAAGGCGGGGTACGCGTGTTTCTACTCCTCAGACGACCGGATCGAGGTGCTCGACAACTACGCTGATGGCCTCCGCTCGGTCGTCGTTTGGTACGTGGCGGACAACGCCAACGGGAACAAGATTCTGGACCGGGGCGAGTGCCACAACGCTAAGGGCGCGGGAAAGACTGTCACCTGCGACTACGACTTCAAGGAGGGGCGGAGCATTTTCATCAACTTCGCAGTCGTAGCGAGGAACGGTGCTAACGGCGCCGATCAAGAGCCCACCACTGCAACCCTCGGATATGTTTCCGGCAGGTGAGCGTCGACAGTTGTAAATTGAAAACCGGTTAAGAGAAGGGTGCGCCAGACCTCGTCTGGCGCACCCTTCTCTACTTAGAGGACCTTCGAAAGGAATGACTTGGTGCGCTCCTGCTGAGGGTTGGTCAGCACCTCGCGCGGGTTGCCCGACTCTACGACCACGCCGCCGTCCATGAAGACCAGACTGTCGCCAACCTCGCGGGCGAAGCCCATCTCGTGGGTGACGACGATCATCGTCATGCCCGACTCGGCGAGGTCGCGCATGACGTCCAAGACGTCACCGACCAGCTCCGGGTCGAGCGCCGAGGTCGGCTCGTCGAACAGCATCAGCTTCGGGTCCATGGCGAGGGCCCGCGCGATGGCGACGCGCTGCTGCTGGCCGCCGGAGAGCTGCGAGGGGTAGCTGCCCGCCTTGTCGGCCAGGCCCACCCGGTCCAGGAGCTCCTGGGCCCGCGTGCGGGCCTGGCTCCTGCTCACGCCCTTGACCTGGACAGGTGCCTCCATGACGTTCTCTACGGCCGTCATGTGCGGGAACAGGTTGAAGCGCTGGAAGACCATGCCGATGTCCCGGCGCTTGACCGCGACCTCGCTGTCCTTGAGCTCGTAGAGCTTGTCGCCCTTCTGGCGGTAGCCGACCAGCTCACCGTCCACGTACAGACGGCCGGCGTTGATCTTCTCCAGGTGGTTGATGCACCTGAGGAAGGTGGACTTGCCCGAGCCGGAGGGGCCGATGAGGCAGAACACCTCGCCGGACTTCACCTCCAGGTCGATGCCCTTGAGGACCTCTACGGGGCCGAAGGACTTGTGGACGCCCTCGGCCCTGACCATGGCGGTCATGCGGTGCCTCCTTCCGGCTTCGAGCGGTTGGATAGGGACAGCACGTTCGCCCTGATCTTCTGGAACGGGGTGGGTGGGAGCGACCGGCTCGAACCACGCGCGTAGTACCGCTCGATGTAGTACTGACCGACGCTGAGGATCGACGTCATCAGCAAGTACCAGGCTGCAGCCAGGAAGTACATCTCGACCGGTGAACCGGAGGTCTGACCGATGTCTTGGGCGTAGCGGAAGAGCTCATAGAACTGCACGGCTGAGACCAACGACGTGGTCTTCAGCATGTTGATGACCTCGTTGCCCGTCGGCGGCACGATCACGCGCATCGCCTGCGGGATGATGATCCGTCGCAGAGTCCTTCCGTGGCTCATACCGAGAGCGTGGGAAGCCTCAGTCTGGCCCTCGTCAACCGAGAGGAGACCGGCACGGCAGATCTCGGCCATGTAAGCGGCTTCGTTGAGGCCCAAGCCGAGCAGCGCCGTCAGGAACGGGGTCATGAAGTCCGACCACTCGTCCTTGTAGAACGGTCCGAGGTTGATGTACTCGAAAACCAGGCCCAGATTGAACCAGACGAACAGCTGAACCAGGACCGGAGTGCCGCGGAAGAACCAGATGTAGAACCAGGCGACCGACGAGGTCACCGGGTTCTTCGACAAGCGCATCACGGCCAGTGTGATGCCGCCCAAGATACCGATCACCATGGACAGCACGGTGAGCAGGAGGGTTTGTCCGACGCCTCTGATGATGCGGTCGTCGAAGAAGTAGTCCGGGATCGCGCCCCAGTTGATCTTGCCCTGGGAGAACGCGTAGACGATGCCGCCCAGCAGGGCGAGAGCGACGACGGCGGAGACGTACCGCCCGTAGTGCCGGACCGGGATGGCCTTGATGGCCTCCGGCCCGGCCGGGGGCGTGTCGGCCGGCGTCTTGTCGATGTCAACAGTCACGGGTGTTGCCTTTCAGTGCCGCTAGGGCGCGGTCACTTGCCGCCGTTGATGGTGGCTTCCTGCACGATGCCGTCCGTGACGCCCCACTTCTTCATGATCTTCTCGTACTCGCCGTTCTTGATGATCGCCGTCAGAGCGGCCTGGAGGGCGTCACGGAGCTGCGTCTGGTTCTTGGCGACCGCGATGCCGTACGGAGCGGCCTCGACCTGCTCGCCGACCAGCTGGAAGTCCTTGCCGCCGCCGGAGGTCTTCACGGCGTACGCGGCGACCGGGAAGTCGGACGAACCGGCGGCCGCGCCGCCCGCGCGCAGGCGGGTCTGGGCCTGCTGGTCGTTGTCGAAGGGCTCGATGGCGATCTTCTTGCCGGCCGGGCACTTCTTCGACTCCGCCTTGGCGAGGTCCTCGGAGACCGTGCCCCGCTGGAGGACGATCTTCTTGCCGCACAGGTCGGACCAGGTCTTGATGCCCTGGTCGTCGCCCTTCTTGGTGTAGATCGAGACACCGGCGGTGAAGTAGTCCACGAAGTCGACGCCCTCACCGACCTTCTTCCCGGTGTCGGAGTCGATGCCCTCCTGGCGGTCCTTGGTGTCGGTCATCGCGGACATGGCGATGTCGTACCGCTTGGAGCGCAGACCCGTGATCAGCGTGTCGAAGGTGCCGTTCTCGAACTGGAAGTCGACCCCGAGCTGCTTGCCCATGGCGGCGGCGATGTCCGGGTCGATACCGACCGTCTTGCCCGAGCCGTCCTTGAACTCGACAGGGGCGTACGCGATGTCGGAACCGACCTTGATGACGCCCTTGTCGCGGATGGACTGCGGCAGCTTGCCGGCGAGCGGGGCCGAGGCCGCCGTGTCGCTCTCCGAGCCGTTGTCCTTGGTCTGGTCACCGCAACCGGTGAGTATCAGCGCGCCTGCGACCGCGATCGCACCGACCGCTGCTAGCCGGGAGTGCGCGGCGGTCGTACGACGGGTGGAGCTTGCGGTCATGGTGGGTTCCTCCGGCGGATGGGTGGAGTTGCCGATGGGGCGGGGCGCCGCCGAGGGTTTCGGCAGGCGGGGCGCCACCGATGGCTTCGGCGGAGCCGTGGACTGCCGACGGTGCCGGCAGATCCGTGGTCGACGAGAGCACACGCCTTCGAGTGTCGCGACCTCGTGTGATTACGGCATCTTGCCATTCGGACTGCGGCATTCTGGGCGCCATCCATGTCAAAATCGGATAACGGGCGACCCCCGAACCGCACCACTCCGGTACATCACGGCCGGACCTTCTGTCGGAATCTTTCCTTCCGGCCGGAAGATCTTCGGTAAATCCTGGGATTTCGGTACGGGGTCGTAGGCTTCGCCGACACTTGAGCGGTTGTCGCTGGTTTGTCCAGGATTTGTCCCGATTTTGGTCGAAGAGTCGGGGCGCCTGCATGTGACCTTCGCGTTATGGACTCGTCGTCGGCGCTGTCCGTCCGGTAAGAAGGGTCTTTACACCCCTCATCCGGGGCTCAGGGCGCGTGTGCGGCGCGCCCGTCGCGTATGTGCCCGTACGTAACTCGTACACAGCACGACCATGGCCGTACGCGGTGCCCGCCCACCCCTCACCAGGAGTGGCCACCCTCAAACCAATGAAGATCTAAGGGGTAGAACGAAGTGGCAGCGGAGATCGTCAATCCTCGCAGCGAAGGCACGACGGACCATACGGGTCACGAGGGCGGTGCGGAGCCCCTCGACTCCTTCGACCCGGCATTCGCGTTGCATCGCGGCGGCAAGATGGCCGTGCAGGCCACGGTGCCGGTCCGTGACAAGGACGACCTGTCCCTGGCGTACACGCCCGGCGTCGCGAAGGTGTGCAGCGCGATCGCGGAGCAGCCGGACCTCGTCCACGATTACACGTGGAAGTCGTCGGTCGTCGCCGTCGTGACGGACGGTACGGCCGTGCTGGGGCTCGGTGACATCGGGCCCGAGGCCTCCCTCCCGGTGATGGAGGGCAAGGCGATTCTGTTCAAGCAGTTCGGGGGCGTGGACGCGGTTCCGATCGCGCTGAACTGCACGGACGTCGACGAGATCGTCGAGACCGTGGTGCGGCTCGCGCCGTCGTTCGGCGGGGTCAATCTGGAGGACATCTCGGCGCCCCGGTGCTTCGAGATCGAGCGGAAGCTGCAGGAGCGGCTGGACATTCCGGTCTTCCATGACGACCAGCATGGTACGGCGGTGGTGACGCTGGCGGCCCTGCGGAACGCCGCGCGGCTGAGCCAGCGGTCGTTGGGGGAGCTGCGGGCCGTCATCTCCGGGGCGGGGGCGGCCGGTGTCGCCATCGCGCGGATGCTGGTCGAGGCCGGGATCGGGGATGTCGCGGTGGCCGACCGCAAGGGCGTCGTGTCGGCGGACCGGGACGACCTCACGGCGGTGAAGCAGGAGCTGGCCGGGTTCACGAACAAGGCGGGGATCAGCGGGTCGCTGGAGGCCGCGCTGGACGGGGCCGATGTGTTCATCGGGGTGTCCGGTGGGACGGTGTCGGAGGCTGCGGTCTCCTCGATGGCCGAGGGTGCGTTTGTGTTCGCCATGGCGAACCCGAATCCTGAGGTGCACCCGGAGGTCGCGCACAAGTACGCGTCTGTCGTGGCGACCGGACGGTCGGACTTCCCCAACCAGATCAACAACGTGCTGGCGTTTCCGGGGATCTTCGCGGGGGCGCTGCAGGTGCGGGCGTCCCGGATCACCGAGGGGATGAAGCTGGCGGCGGCCGAGGCGCTGGCGTCCGTGGTCGGGGATGATCTCGCGGCCGACTACGTCATCCCGTCGCCGTTCGACGAGCGGGTCGCGCCGGCGGTGACGGCGGCTGTGGCTGCGGCTGCGCGGGCTGAGGGTGTGGCTCGGCGGTGACGCTGCCGTGATGTGGCCCCGTCCGGGTGTGGGCGGGGCCATTTCTGTTGCTGGGGGTGGGGGCGGCTGTTCGGGTGGCGGAGTGCCTGCGGCGGCCTGCGCGGGGGCGGTGGGGTGCGTGCAGCGCCCTTTCGCCGGTGGTGGGTCGGGGCCGTGTCGGGGGGTGTCCGTCCTCGGAACGGCGCGATGGGGTCGGATACCGACTCGCTGTCCGTTGACGCGCCAACCGCTGCGGGCGGACACTCCCCGACACGGCCCCTTCTCGCCGTACGCGGGTGCGGGCGCGTTCCGCCCCAGCTGCGGGCATGCGTGCCGCTAGGGGCGGCACGGGTGGGCGGTGGGGGTCCCCCCGCTCGAGCGAAGCCGAGAGTGGGGGAGGCACCCCGCTACGCCGGGCTGCGGACCCACCCGGCCTCAGCACCGACGCCGAGAGCCTTGAAAGGCCGGGTTGCCGACCAACCCGGCACGGCACCCGCACCGGCGCGGAGCGTATGGCAAGAGGGTGTGTCTCACACGGGTCGGTGGTTCCAACGGTCGGTCGGGGAACCTATCGTCAAGGTCATGTTCGCTGTCTATGCCGCCCGAATCGACCGCGACCAGCCGCTGACCGGCCTGGAGTTGGGAGAGCGTCCGGCTCCCGAGGCCCGCCCCGGCTGGAGTACCGTCACGGTCAAGGCCGCCTCCCTCAACCACCACGACCTGTGGTCCCTGCGTGGCGTCGGCCTCGCAGAGGACAAGCTGCCGATGATCCTCGGCTGTGACGCCGCCGGTGTCGACGAGGACGGCAACGAGGTCGTCCTGCACTCCGTGATCGGGCAGACCGGGCATGGGGTGGGGCCCAAGGAGCCTCGTTCCATCCTCACCGAGCGGTATCAGGGCACGTTCGCGGAGCAGGTCGCCGTGCCGACCTGGAACATCCTGCCCAAGCCCAAGGAGCTCTCCTTCGAGGAGGCCGCTTGTCTGCCGACCGCGTGGCTGACCGCGTATCGGATGCTGTTCACCAACGCGGGTGTCCGGCCCGGCGACTCCGTGCTGGTGCAGGGTGCCGGCGGTGGTGTCGCCACGGCCGCAATCGTGCTGGGGAAGGCGGCCGGGCTGCGGGTCTTCGCGACCAGCCGGGACGAGGCCAAGCGGAAGCGGGCCGTGGAGCTGGGGGCCGTGGAGGCCGTGGAGTCCGGGGCGCGGCTGCCGCAGCGGGTCGACGCCGTGATCGAGACCGTCGGGGCCGCCACGTGGTCGCACTCCGTGAAGTCGCTGAAGCCCGGAGGCACGCTGGTGATTTCCGGTGCGACGAGTGGTGACCGGCCCTCGCACGCCGAGCTGACCCGGATCTTCTTCCTCGAGCTCAAGGTCGTCGGTTCCACGATGGGGAGCAAGGACGAGCTGGAGGACCTGCTCGCGTTCTGTGCGGCCACCGGTGTGCGGCCCGTGATCGACGAGGTGCTGCCCATGGACCGTGCGCGTGAGGGCTTCGAACGGCTGGCTTCGGGTGAGCAGTTCGGGAAGCTTGTGCTGACGAATTCCTGAGGTGTTCGGGGGTGGTGTTCCTGAGGTGCCCCCCTGCGTGACGTTGGCGGTCGGTCCGGGACGGGGCCGGCCGTTTTCGTATGTCAACTGGGGTTGACGGAGGTTCGGGTGTCAACGTAGGTTGACGGTATGACCGAAGCAACGGATCTGGCCGAGCGCGCGGGTGACCGTGATCCACGGGTCGGCCTGCGGGCCGTCGCCGCGCTGCGCAGGCTGCTGGAGCAGTTGGAAGCCGTACAGGTGCGCAATGCGCGCAATCAGGGCTGGTCGTGGCAGGAGATCGCCGCCGAACTCGGTGTGAGCAGGCAGGCCGTGCACAAGAAGTACGGGAGGCATTGATGTTCGAGCGGTTCACGAACGACGCCCGGGGTGTGGTGAAGAGCGCGTTCGAGTATGTGCAGGGGGGTGACGGGCAGAGTGTGGAGCCGGAGCATCTGCTGTTGGCGCTGCTCGACCGTGAGGGCAGTCGTGGGTCGTTCGCGCTGACCGCTCTCGGGCTCGGGGAGCGGCGGGAGTCCGTGCGCCAGGCGCTGCGTCAGGCGCGGCGGCGGGCCGGGCTGTCACAGGCCGATACTGATGCGCTCGCCGGGCTGGGGATCGACGTGGCGGAGATCGTCTCCCGGGTGGAGGAGGTGCACGGGGTCGGCGCCATGTCCGGTGACCGGAAGGACAAGGGGTGGTGGTCCGGGCGGCCCTCGTTCGGGCGGGGGGCCAAGGGGGTTCTGGAGCACTCCTTGCGCGTCGCTCTCGCCCAGCGGGACCGGCACATCGGTGACGAGCACATCCTGCTGGCCCTGACCATGCGCCCCGGAGTGCCGGCCGAGGTCCTCGCCGACCACGGAGTGACGTACGAGTCCCTGGTGCGGGTGCTGTACGGAGGTGGCGAGTCCAAGGCCGGGTGACGGGGCTTCCCCTCTGGCCGCCTACTTCTTGGGCGTGCGCAGCAGTGCTCCTATGTGGGCTGCCGCCGTCGACAGGTGGCGGCGGGCGTCGCGCAGTTGGTCGGAGGTGACGCCGTGGTCGCGGGCCGCGTCGCGGATGTCGTCCCGGAAGCGGTCGAGCAGGCGGTCCAGGTCGCGGGCGGGGTCGCCGGTGGAGTCAGCGGTGTCCCCGTGGGCCCAGGCCGGTTCATAGGCGGCCGGGAAGTCCGCGGAGGGCTGTGAGGGGGGCGGCGGCTCGGGGGTGGTCGGCCTGGGGGTGGCGGATGCGGGGCCCGTGCCCGTCCAGTCGAAGCCGAAGTCCTTGCCGTAGCCCTTTCCGAACTCGCCCACTTCCTTGGCCAGTTCGCTCAGGCCTTCGCGCAGGCCCGTCGGCCAGTCGCCACGCGTGAAGTGGTCCTGAACCTGCTCCTGGACCCGGCGGGCGATGTGCTGCACCTGCTCCTGCGCCTGGGCCCGGGCCTGCTCCTGGGCCTCCTTCGCCTGGCGGCGGGCGCGCTGGGCGTCCTCGCGGGCGCGGCGGCTCTCGTCCTTGGCGCGGCGGGCCTGTTCCTTCCACTCCTGCCTGGCGCGCCGCATCTCCTCCTTGGCGATGCGCCAGGCCTCCTTGTCGTCGTAGGCCGTGAAGTCACCGAAGGGGGCGTCCTGTGCGCCGGAGGGCTTGTTGCCGTTGCCGCGGCGGGCCTCGGTCGCCGCCGCGCGCATCTCGCGGCGCAGGTCGCCCGCGGCTCCGCGCACATCGGCCTGGATCTCGGCGGCCAGCTCCGCGACCGACTCCCGGATCTCCAGCTCCAGATCGGCCAGCTCGCCGCTGCGGTCGGCCAGTTCGGCCCGGCCGGCGTCCGTGATCGAGTACACCTTGCGGCCGCCCTCGGTGGTGTGGGTGACCAGGCCCTCGGCCTCCAGCTTGGCCAGGCGCGGGTAGACCGTGCCCGCCGACGGCGCGTACAGCCCCTGGAAGCGCTCCTCGAGGAGACGGATCACCTCGTAGCCGTGACGGGGGGCCTCGTCCAGCAGCTTCAGCAGATAGAGGCGGAGGCGGCCGTGGGCGAAGACGGGGGGCATGTCAGAGCACCTTCTTGTCGGTCGTGCCGTCGGCCGGGACGCTGGTGACGCCCTCGCTCCGGCCGGAGACAGAATTGTCTCCCGAGTCGTCCTGCGGGCCGGTCGGCGGGTCTGTCGGCGAGCTGCCCGTGCCGCGATGCGTGTCCCACGGCTCGTCCTCGTCCCCGGCCGGGCGGCGCAGCAGGGCGATCGAGCCGGAGACGGTGGTGGCCCGCAGCGTGCCGTTGCCCGCGCCGAGACGGCCCGTGATCTTGTGGGCGCCCCACTGGCCGTGTACCCGCAGACCGTCGAAGGCGTTGGAGATGGCGCCGCTCGCTGTGTTCGCCTCGACCTCCGCGTCAGCCGGGTACGGCAGGCGGATCGCGATCTCGCCCGAGACGCTGGTCAGCCGCACGTCCGTGGGGCCATCCGGGTCGAGGTCGATGATCATGGAGCCGCTGACCGATTCGGCCCGCACGGAGGGGCCGGAGCCCTCGACCACCGTCAGGTCACCGGAAACGGAGTTGAACCGGAGGTCGCCGGTCACGTCCTGGGCCTCCAGATTGCCGGAGACCGTGTCGGCGCGGACCGGGCCGGAGAGTCCCACGAGGGTCGTGTCGCCGGTGACGCCCTTCACCACCGACGGTCCCTGGATCCCGGAGATCACGGCGGCCGCGCCGACCACCCCCACCTCCACCCGGGTACCGACCGGGACGGCGAGGGAGACCACCGCGCTGCGGCGCCAGCCCTTGCGGTCCAGCCACTTGAGGAAGCCCTTCCAGGGCAGGTCCTCGTAGGCCACCGTGAGCGTGCCGTCCTGCTGGGTCACCATCAGCGGTGGGCCCTCGATCTCGGAGATCTCCAGGCGGGCGGAACCTTCGTCCGTGCCCACCACGTTCACCGTTCCGTTGACGAGTCGCACGTGCAGATCGCTCACGGGCTCGTCGAAGGTGAGCTTCTTCGGTTCCGCGACGGACCACTCGGACATGGTGCAGACCTCCCCGACTCGACGCGCCATATCGCGTCTTCTCGATTCACGATATATCGTGGCCGGGGAAAGTCAAGGCACCCGTTCTGGGGATGACTGAATGGACATAAGTAATCGAAGGCGGGCAAATGGTCCTAGCGTGTGACCATGCCGACGGAAGCTGCCCGTACCGGTCCCGCTTCGGGGGCGCTGCTGCTGTGCCGGGCGGTGCCCGGGGCCGTCGCCCCCGTCGCCCGCCTGCTGCGTGAATCCATGCAGCTCACGCGCGCGGGCGACGAATGGAGCGTGCTCGTCCCCGAGGGCGGGCCCTGGCGGGACGGCGGCGAGCCCGTCGACCGGGTGGTCACCGGCTGGGCCACGGCCCTCGCCGTCGGCGCGCCCTGGCCCGTGCTCGCCCTGTGGTGGGACGCCGACCACGCCGGTTTCATGCTGGTGTCCGGCTTCCGCCGCCCGGTCGGCTTCGTCTGGCTAGGGAGCGGCGTCCCGGTGGGGGAGGACGAGGCGATGCGCACCTTCGCCGCGCGCGTGGGCCTCGATCCCGTCCTGGACGTCCAGGCCCTCGACCGGCTGGCGAAACCCGACTCCGCGGCCGATGCCCGTGCCCGGCTGCGCGGCCTGCTGGCGGTCCTCGCGCGCGTAGGCGTCTGGCTGCCTTCCGAACTCGCCCCCGGCGAACCCGCCGACCGCCTCCGGGAAGCCGCCGCGCGCCGGCCGGACAGCTTCCCGATCGCATGGCCGGGCCGGGGCGAAGTCGCGGAACGCCAGACGGCCGACCACAGCCGCCTCGGCCCCTGGATGCCCTGGATCGGCGGCCCCAGGGCCCACGTCCTGGCTCTCGCTCAGGTGGCGGCGGGCGTACCACTCCTGGCCTGGGGGCTACGGCGGCGCAGCGGGGGCTGGGTCGCGGCCGGAGGGCTGCTCGTCGCCCACGGCGCGCTGGCTCTGGCGTACGGCGTCACGCATCCACGCGACTGACGCCCTGGAAGGCCGGCCAGGGGCCGCTGAGCGCCCAGACCCGGCGGGTTCCTACTCGTCGTCCTCGTCGTCCAGCCGTGCCAGCCACGTCGCCAGGCGCTCCACCGGCACCTCGAAGTCGGGGTTGAGGTCGACGAACGTCCGCAGCTGCTCGGCGAGCCACTCGAAGGTGACTTCCTCCTCGCCCCGCCGCTTCTCCAGTTCCTCGATGCCACGGTCCGTGAAGTACATGCCGTCAAGGATATGTGCGCGCAAACGGCCGGGCCGCACCCCCCGTGCGGGGATGCGGCCCGGCCGCTTACGACGCGCGAGGGCGGTTACGCCTCGAACACCTCACGCACCAACTGCTCCTGCTCGGCCTGGTGCCGCTTCGCGGAACCGACCGCCGGGGACGAGCCGTGCGGGCGCGAGATGCGGCGCAGGCGCTCGCCGTGCGGGACGTCGGCGCCGACCGCCAGGTCCAGGTGGTCGATCAGGTTGAGCGCGATGAACGGCCAGGCACCCTGGTTCGCCGGCTCCTCCTGGGCCCACAGGTACTTCTCGGCGTTCGGGTACTTCTTGATCTCCGCCTGGAGCTCGGCACCCGGCAGCGGGTACAGGCGCTCGATGCGGATGATCGCCGTGTCCGTGACGCCGCGCTTCTGACGCTCGGCGTCCAGGTCGTAGTAGACCTTGCCGGCGCAGAAGACGACCTTCTTGACCGCGGCCGGGTCGACCGACGCGTCGCCGATGACCGGCTGGAACTGGCCCGTCGTGAACTCCTCCGCCTTCGCGGCCGCCGCCTTCAGGCGCAGCATCGACTTCGGCGTGAAGACCACCAGCGGCTTGTGGTGCGGGTTGTGCACCTGCCACCGCAGGAGGTGGAAGTAGTTCGACGGCGACGTCGGCGTGGCGACCGTCATGTTGTTCTGGGCGCAGAGCTGCAGGAAGCGCTCCGGGCGGGCCGAGGAGTGGTCCGGGCCCTGGCCCTCGTAGCCGTGCGGCAGGAGCAGGACGACGCCGGACGTCTGGGCCCACTTCTGCTCGGCCGACGAGATGAACTCGTCCACGACCGTCTGGGCGCCGTTGACGAAGTCGCCGAACTGCGCCTCCCACATCACGAGCGCGTTCGGGCGGGCCAGCGAGTAGCCGTACTCGAAGCCCATCGCCGCGTACTCGGAGAGGAGGGAGTTGTAGACGTTCAGCCGTGCCTGGTCCTCGGAGAGGTACTGCAGCGGCGTGTACTCGTCGCCCGTGGTGCGGTCGATGATGACCGCGTGGCGCTGGCCGAACGTGCCGCGCTGCGAGTCCTGGCCCGCCAGGCGGACCGGGACGCCCTCCAGCAGGAGGGAGCCGATGGCGAGGGTCTCGCCCATGCCCCAGTCGATCGTGCCGTCCTCGACCATCGACGCCCGGCGCTGCAGCTGCGGCAGCAGACGCGGGTGGACGGTGATGTGGTCGGGGATGTTGACCTGGGACTCGGCGATCCGCTTGACGACCTCCGAGGTCACCGCGGTGTTCACGGCGACCGGGAACTCGGCCTGCGGGTCGGACGGCTCCACGGACGCCGGCTGCGAGGTGGCCTCGCGGACCTCCGTGAAGACCTTCTCCAGCTGGCCCTGGTAGTCCTGCAGCGCCTGCTCGGCCTCTTCCAGGGTGATGTCGCCGCGACCGATGAGCGACTCGGTGTACAGCTTGCGCACCGAGCGCTTCTTGTCGATCAGGTCGTACATCAGCGGCTGGGTGAAGGCCGGGTTGTCCGACTCGTTGTGACCGCGGCGGCGGTAGCAGATGAGGTCGATCACCACGTCCTTGTTGAACGCCTGGCGGAACTCGAAGGCGAGCCGCGCGACGCGGACCACGGCCTCCGGGTCGTCGCCGTTCACGTGGAAGATCGGGGCCTCGATCATGCGGGCCACGTCCGTCGCGTACATCGACGAGCGCGAGGACTCCGGGGCGGCCGTGAAGCCGACCTGGTTGTTGATGACGATGTGGACCGTGCCGCCGGTGCGGTAGCCGCGCAGCTGCGACATGTTCAGGGTCTCGGCCACCACGCCCTGGCCCGCGAAGGCCGCGTCGCCGTGGATCGCCACCGGCAGGACCGTGAAGTCGGTGCCGCCCTTGTTGATGATGTCCTGCTTGGCGCGCGAGACGCCTTCCAGGACCGGGTCCACCGCCTCCAGGTGCGAGGGGTTGGCGGTGAGCGAGACCTTGATCTGCTCGCCGTCCAGGCCGGTGAAGGTGCCCTCGGCGCCCAGGTGGTACTTCACGTCGCCGGAGCCGTGCATCGACTTCGGGTCGAGGTTGCCCTCGAACTCGCGGAAGATCTGCGCGTACGACTTGCCGACGATGTTCGCCAGGACGTTCAGCCGGCCGCGGTGGGCCATGCCGACGACGACCTCGTCGAGGCGGGACTCCGCCGCGCTGTCCAGGACCGCGTCCAGCAGCGGGATGACGGACTCGCCGCCCTCCAGGGAGAAGCGCTTCTGGCCGACGTACTTCGTCTGCAGGAAGGTCTCGAAGGCCTCGGCGGCGTTCAGCCGGCGCAGGATGCGCAGCTGCTCCTCGCGCTCCGGCTTGGTGTGCGAGCGCTCGATGCGGTCCTGGATCCACTTGCGCTGCTTGGGGTCCTGGATGTGCATGAACTCGACGCCGGTGGTGCGGCAGTACGAGTCGCGCAGCACGCCGAGGATGTCGCGCAGCTTCATGAGGGACTTGCCCGCGAAGCCGCCGACGGCGAACTCGCGCTCCAGGTCCCACAGGGTGAGCCCGTGCTCGGTGATGTCCAGGTCGGGGTGCTTGCGCTGCTGGTACTCCAGCGGGTCGGTGTCGGCCATGACGTGGCCGCGGACCCGGTAGGAGTGGATCAGCTCGAAGACCCGGGCGGGCTTCGTGACGTCGTCGTCGTGCGAGGCGTCGATGTCCTTGAGCCAGCGGACCGGCTCGTAGGGGATGCGCAGCGCCTCGAAGATGTCGTCGTAGAAGCCGTTCTCACCGAGGAGGAGGTTGGCGACGATCCGCAGGAACTCGCCGGAGGCGGCGCCCTGGATCACCCGGTGGTCGTAGGTCGACGTGAGCGTCATGACCTTCGAGATGCCGAGCTTGTTCAGGGTGTCCTGGGAGGTGCCCTGGAACTCCGCCGGGTAGTCCATGGAGCCGACGCCCATGATCACCGACTGGCCGGGCATCAGACGCGGCACCGAGTGGACCGTGCCGAGGCCGCCGGGGTTGGTCAGGGAGACCGTCACGCCGGTGAAGTCGTCCATGCCCAGCTTGCCGTCGCGGGCGCGGCGGACGATGTCCTCGTAGGCCTGCCAGAACTCGAAGAAGTTCAGCGTCTCGGCCTTCTTGATGCCCGCGACCACGAGCTGGCGGTCGCCGTTGGGCTTGACCAGGTCGATGGCGAGGCCGAAGTTGACGTGCTCCGGCTTGACCAGGGTCGGCTTGCCGTCCTTCTCCGTGAAGGAGTAGTTCATCGACGGCATGGCCTTGATGGCCTGCACCATCGCGTAGCCGATCAAGTGCGTGAAGGAGATCTTCCCGCCCCGGGCACGCTTCAGGTGGTTGTTGATGACGATGCGGTTGTCGAAGAGCAGCTTCACCGGGACCGCGCGCACGGACGTGGCCGTGGGCACCTCCAGGGAGGCGTTCATGTTCTTCGCGACCGCGGCGGCGGGGCCGCGCAGCACGACCTGCTCGGGGCCCGAGGGGGCCTCACCTGCGGGCTCGGCCTTCGGCTTCGCGGCGGCGGCCGGCTTGGCCGGGGCCGGAGCGGCCTTCGCCGGAGCGGCGGCCTGAGCCGGGGCCTGCGCGGCGGGCTTCGTCTGGGCGGGAGCCGGCGCGGCGGCGGGCTTCTCGGCCGCCGGGGTGGGGGCCGCGGCCGGGGCGGGGGCGGCCTGGGCCGCGGGCTGAGCGGTGGTGGTCCCCGCGGCCCCCGCGGCCGCGGTACCCGCCGGAGCCGGGGCGGCGGCCGCCCCTGGCTTGTAGTCGGCGAAGAAGTCCCACCAGGCTCGGTCTACGGAATTCGGGTCCTGGAGGTACTGCTGATAGATCTCGTCGACGAGCCACTCGTTGGCACCGAACGACGCGGCAGGGTTCTTCCCCGCTTGGTCGGTGTCGGTCGAGATGCTCGAGTTACTGGGGGACTGTGGCGACACGGCGGCAACCGCCCTCTTCCGCTTCACAAGATGATGGACAGCGGGAATCAAGGCTACGCCTCCCGGACCGCGAAGGTCAGGCCGGGCCCGTTCAACGTCACGCAAGTCACACTTCAAAGAGTGTTTCGGGGCTTGAAATGGCGGGAAACAAGCGTGGTTCCGCTTAAGGAGGGAAGGGGGGAGCGGCACCCGGGGCGCCGACGGCGCGGGTCTGTGCCTGATCACACGTGTCCGTCAGCGCGGACGCCCGTGGATCTTGAGGCTCCGCTTCGAACTTTACGTCAACTTGGCACAGATGGAAGTCCCGGAAGAGTGACAAGAATCCGGCAACCTCGCTCGGATTCGGCCACTCCGATCCGACCGCCATGCAGATCCACCGCCCAGCGGGCGATGGCGAGGCCGAGACCTGTGCCGCCGTCGCTGCCCGACCCCGGGGGCCGCTTGGCGCTGCCGCGGTTGAACCGCTCGAAGACGCGGTGCCACTCGGACTTCGGAATGCCGGGGCCCTCGTCGAGTACCTCAAGCTCCAGCGACTCCGGCAGCGTGCCGCGCCGCGCCTTGACCGTCACACGGCCGTGCGGCGGGCTGTGCTTGACCGCGTTGTCGATGAGGTTGGCCACGACTTGATGGATGCGCTCCGGGTCGGCGTGCGCGGTCAACTCCGGCGGGGAGACGTCGAGGTGCAGATGGACGTCCGTACGGGTGTGACTGCCCGAGCCGGTGGCGATGCCCGCGCGCACGGAGGCGACCATGTTGGCCTCCTTCAGCACGCCCGACAGATACGGCCACACCTCGAAGCGCCGCTGTTTCAGCGGTACGACGCCGTTGTCCAGGCGGGACAGGTCCAGCAGCGTCTCCACCAGCCGACCGAGCCGCTCGGTCTGCTTCAGGGCCGTGCGCATCGTCTCCGGGTCGGCCTGTGTGACGCCGTCGACGATGTTCTCCAGCACCGCGCGCAGACCGGCGATGGGTGTGCGCAGCTCGTGCGAGACATTCGCCACCAGCTCCTTGCGCTGGCGGTCCTGGGCCTCCAGCTCGTCGGCCATGGCGTTGATCGTCACCGCCAGGTCGCCCAGCTCGTCTCGGCGGTTGTCCCGCACCCGGCGGGTGTAGTCGCCCTGCGAGATGGAGCGGGCCACCGCGGTCATCTCGTCCAGCGGCGCGGTGAGCGAATGGGCCACGAACTGCGTGATGAGAAGTGTGGCGATCATCGAGAACACCGTGATGAAGCGCAGCTCCGTCTTCGTGTGCACCGCGATCACCGACAGACCTGTGGTGATCAGCACCGAGATGACGACCAGCGCGCCCAGCTTGGTCTTGATCGAGAACGGGCTCACCCCGCCCCAGGGTTCCGGCTCCCCGGGGTTTCTCCGTGCGGCCGGCCCGCCGCTCATGGCGTCGGGGTCTCCAGGGCGTAGCCCACGCCGTGCACCGTACGGATCCGCTCGGCGCCGATCTTCCGGCGCAGCGCCTTGATGTGGCTGTCGACGGTCCGGGTGCCGGAGGCGTCCGCCCAGTCCCAGACCTCGGCGAGCAGCTGCTCGCGCGAGAGCACCGCGCGCGGGGTGTTCGCCAGGCAGACCAGCAGGTCGAACTCGGTCGGCGTGAGGTGAACATCCTCACTCCGCACCCGCACGCGTCGCTGCGCGTGGTCGATCTCCAGCTCGCCGAGGCGCAGGATGCCGCTGCGCGGCGTCGCGGCGGCCAGCGCGGCACGCTCCACGCGGCGCAGCAGCACGTGCACACGCGCCGCCAGCTCCCGCATCGAGAACGGCTTCGTCATGTAGTCGTCGGCGCCGACGCCCAGCCCGACCAGCATGTCGGTCTCGTCGTCGCGCGCGGTGAGCATCATCACCGGCACCGGCCGGGCGGCCTGCACGCGCCGGCAGACCTCCAGACCGTCGAAGCCGGGCAGCATGATGTCGAGGATCAGCAGGTCGGGTTGCCAGGCCTCGGCCGTGTCGACCGCTGCCGGACCGTCGCCCGCCGTTTGCACGAGGAATCCCTCGGCACGCAGGCGGGTCGCGATGGCGTCCACGATCGTGGCGTCGTCCTCGACGACGAGAACCCGGCGCTGCGCGCCCGGAGTAGCCGTCGCCGAACCGTTGTGGGAGGTCTGTGTCTGCTCCATCGCCCGCCCCTGGGGTGTGCTTTCCGGAATCAGTGGGGTGATCCGTCTGACTGGCTATGCCTGCGCATGGTTGCGATTGACGCTTGAATGATCGGCGTCAGAGGAGCAGCGTACGGGGAGTCAGCACACCTTTGCTATCCAGGGCGGATGCCGAGGTGTACGACGTCCGGAACGCCCCGGGCAACCGGGATCTCTTCGGTACGCACCCGTTGGAACCCGGCATTCCGCAAGGTTTCTTCGAATTCCGGCGAGGGTTGGGCGGACCAGACGGCGAGCACCCCGCCGGGTCTCAACACCCGTGCGCAGCTTGCCAGTCCGGCGTCCGAGTAGAGATTTCCGTTGCCCTCCGTGACGGTCCAGCCGGGGCCGTTGTCGATGTCGAGACACAGGGCGTCGAACGTGTCGGATGTCTCATTGACGTACGTCACGAGATCGGCTTCGACGATTTTCGCGCGGGGGTCGGCAAGGGCCTCGGCGGAGAACGCGGAGAGCGCACCGCCGAGGTGCCATTCGACAATCGCGCGCTCGCGTTCCACGACCGCGATCCCTCCCCAGCGGGGGTCCGCCGCCGCGTGGGCGAGGGAGAAGCCGACGCCGAGTCCGCCGATCAGCACCTCCGGGCGGGCCCGGCCGTCCAGGGCCTCCAGGGCCGCGTCGACCAGCCGCCGCTCCGAGCGGCCGTCGGAGGTGTCCATCAGGAAGCAGCCGTTCGCGATGATCTCCAGCCGGTCGCCGTGCCGCCGCAGCACGACCTCGCCGTGCGGGCCCTCGCGACGGTCCAGTACATCGGGCGGGTCGTTCGAGGTGGGCATCGGAGCATCCTGGCAGGTGCGGGGTGTCCGGCGCCAAGAATTACGGAGCGTCCGGCGGGGGACGCGGTACGCGGCTTTCAGGTTGCTGTGAATCGGCTCTCGCGTGGCGCCGGTCACAGACAGTGGGGTAGAGGTGGGCGAAGGCTGGGACATGACGGAAGGAGTGCCCGTTTTGGAACGCACCGCGCCGCCAGACGAGACGGCCGCGACGGCGCCGGCGGGCGCGCCCGTTTCCGACGTGTCGGGGCTGCTGGAAGGGGTCCCGAGACAGCGGGGCCCGCGAGAGAGCGTGGGTGCGGGCGTACGGGAGTCCGTCCCGGTGAAGGTGCCCCGGCTCCGGGCGCTACGGCCCTGGCGGCTGCTGCCCACGCCCACGGGTACGCCGTTCACGTTCGGGTACGCGGTGGTGCTCTGTGTCACCTCGCTGATCTACGCGTACGCGGACCCCGCGCTGGTTCACGCCCTGCTCCAGGGCTCCAGCACCGATGTGGCGCACCTGGTGCGGATGCCGGGGCCGGTGCTGGTCGGCAGTGCGCTGTGGGTCGCGGGCGGGGTGGCCTCGCCGTTCACGATCGGGTTCGTGCTGGTGCTGACCGCGCTGGAACGGCGGATCGGGGGCCTGCGCACGGCCGGTGTCTTCCTGCTCGGGCACGTCCTGGCCACCCTGGCGACCGAGGTCCCGGTGGGGCTCGCGGTGCTGGCCGGGCACCTCCCCGACAGTTCGCTGCACCGCCTCGACTACGGCGTCAGCTTCGGCGTCGCCGCCGGCACGGGCGCCCTGGCCGGCCTGCTGCCGCTCTGGTCGCGCGTGCCGCTGCTGGCCGTCTTCGGCGGGATGCTGCTCCAGGACCTCCTCGCCTTCACCGACCCGATGACGAACTGGGGGCACCTGATCGCCCTGGCCATCGGCGTCGCGACCTGGCCGGTGCTCCGGCGGTGGCGGGCGAGGCGAGCTCCCTCATCCGGCCTCTGAGGTCCCGGCCGGAGGGCAGTGCTTCGCGCTGGTCAGCAGTGCCACCACCTCCCAGCCCAACGCCTCGTACAGCCCCCTCCCCGCAGGCGTGCCGGACAGGACACCGGTCCGTGCTCCCTGCCGGCGGGCGGCGTTCTGCAACGTCCGCATGATGAGACTGCCGAGCCCTCTGCGGCGATGCTCGGGGGCCGTCTCGATCTGGTCGGCGACGGCGGTCGCGCCCGTCGGGGCGATCTGGCCGCGCGCCGCCAGGGAACCGTCCGGCGCGGCGACCAGCACGCGCGTCACTCCGCCGCGGGACCAGGTGCGCAGCCGGTAGCCGTCGGGAACGTCCGGTGTGTCGTCCGCTGCCAGCGGGACCGTCATCAGGTAGCCCGGCTCGGGATCGATCCACCAGCTGTCGTCCAGCCAGCCGACGACCACGGACGGGTCCCGGAACGCCTTCAGCCACACCCCGGCCCCGGTCACCGCGGCGGCCACCTTGCGCACGGCCGTCTCGTCGAGGTCGTCGCCGGTCGCGCCGAACACGTGCCGCGTGACATGGCCGATCGCCCCCACGTCGATCGTGCAGCCCCACGGCTCGGTCACGGGCGGAGCCGCACCCCGCGACACGATCCATCCGTCCACCCACGCCTGCACGGTCGCTTCCACGCCGCCTCCCCTCGTAATAGGCAATCTCGCCTATGGGCTATTACTCGGACTGACCTTACGCGCCGCCCCACCATCGGCGTCACAGGTGATCGCTCACAGCGAACGGTGATCGGGGAACATCCGGCCGCCCCCGAGCATTGAGTCGGCATAGCTCAACTTGATTGCCGAAGGGGAGATCATGGCTGCTGAGTCCAAGGCGTTCACACCGCTCACCCTGCCCGTGCTGCCGCTCGACGGCGAGGTCGTGCTGCCCGGGATGGTGGTCCCGCTGGATCTGAGTGACTCCGAGGTCCGTGCCGCGGTGGAGGCCGCTCAGGCCGCTGCCAGGTCAACGCCCGGAAAGCCCCAGGTACTCCTGGTGCCACGGATCGACGGGACCTACGCGAACACCGGTGTCCTCGGCACCGTCGAGCAGGTCGGCAGGCTCGCCGACGGCGACCCGGGTGCCCTGATCCGTGGCCGGGGCCGGGTGCGCATCGGTGCGGGGACCACGGGTCCCGGTGCCGCCCTGTGGGTCGAGGGCACCCGCCTCGACGAGACCGTGCCGGAGCCGCTGCCAGGCCAGGTCACCGAACTGGTCAAGGAATACAAGGCCCTCGCCACCGCATGGCTGCGCAACCGCGGCGCGTGGCAGGTCGTCGACCGGGTCCAGGCCATCGACGACGTCTCGGCGCTCGCCGACAACTCCGGCTACTCGCCGTTCCTGACCACCGACCAGAAGATCGAGCTGCTGGAGACCACCGACCCGGTGGCCCGTCTGAAGCTCGCCACCCAGCACCTGCGCGACCACCTCGCCGAGCAGGACGTGGCCGAGTCCATCGCCAAGGACGTCCAGGAAGGCGTCGACAAGCAGCAGCGCGAGTTCCTGCTGCGGCGTCAGCTGGAAGCCGTCCGCAAGGAGCTGCGTGAGCTGAACGGCGAGCAGGACGGCGAGGAGTCCGACGACTACCGCACCCGCGTGGAGGCCGCCGACCTGCCGGAGAACGTCCGCGAGGCCGCGCTCAAGGAGGTCGACAAGCTGGAGCGGTCCTCCGACCAGTCGCCCGAGGGCTCGTGGATCCGCACCTGGCTCGACACGGTCCTGGAGATGCCGTGGAACGAGCGCACCGAGGACGCGTACGACATCCAGGGCGCCCAGGCCGTCCTCGACGCCGAGCACGCCGGCCTGGAGGACGTGAAGGAGCGGATCACCGAGTACCTCGCGGTGCGCAAGCGGCGTACCGACCGAGGTCTTGGCGTGGTCGGCGGGCGGCGCGGTGGTGCCGTGCTCGCGCTCGTGGGGCCGCCCGGCGTCGGCAAGACCAGCCTCGGAGAATCCGTCGCCCACGCGATGGGCCGGAAGTTCGTGCGGGTCGCCCTCGGCGGTGTGCGCGACGAGGCCGAGATCCGCGGCCACCGGCGTACGTACGTCGGCGCGCTGCCCGGCCGGGTCGTCCGGGCCATCAAGGAGGCCGGGTCGATGAACCCGGTCGTGCTGCTCGACGAGATCGACAAGGTGGGCTCGGACTTCCGGGGCGACCCGGCCGCCGCCCTCCTCGAAGTCCTCGACCCGGCGCAGAACCACACCTTCCGGGACCACTACCTGGAGGTCGAGCTGGACCTGTCGGACGTCGTCTTCCTCGCGACCGCCAACGTGCTGGAGGCGATCCCGGAGGCCCTGGCCGACCGGATGGAGATCGTCCGCCTGGACGGCTACACCGAGGACGAGAAGGTCGTCATCGCCCGCGATCACCTGCTGCCGCGCCAGCTGGAGCGGGCCGGGCTCGCCGAGGACGAGGTGACCGTCGACGAGGGCGCGCTGCGCAAGCTCGCCGGTGAGTACACCCGCGAGGCGGGCGTCCGGAACCTGGAGCGGTCCGTAGCGCGGCTGCTGCGCAAGGTCGCGGCCCAGCACGAACTGGGCGAGCGGGAGCTGCCGTACACCGTCACGGACGAGGATCTGCGCGCACTGATCGGCAGGCCGCATCACGTTCCCGAGTCCGCGCAGGAGCCCGCGGAGCGCAGGACCTCGGTGCCGGGCGTGGCGACCGGGCTCGCCGTGACGGGAGCGGGTGGTGACGTGCTGTACGTGGAGGCGTCCCTGGCCGACCCGGAGACGGGCGCGGCCGGGCTGACCCTGACCGGCCAGCTGGGCGATGTGATGAAGGAGTCCGCGCAGATCGCGCTGAGCTTCCTGCGCTCCCGCGGTGCCGAGCTCGAACTGCCGGTGGGTGATCTGAAGGACCGGGGCGTGCACATCCACTTCCCGGCGGGCGCGGTCCCCAAGGACGGCCCCAGCGCCGGCATCACGATGACCACGGCCCTCGCGTCCCTGCTGTCCGGCCGGCTGGTCCGCACGGACGTGGCGATGACCGGTGAGGTCTCGCTGACCGGGCGGGTCCTGCCGATCGGCGGCGTGAAGCAGAAGCTGCTGGCCGCGCACCGCGCCGGGGTCACCACCGTGATCATCCCCAAGCGCAACGAACCCGACCTGGACGACGTCCCGGCCGAGGTGCTGGACAGGCTCGATGTCCACGCCGTGACCGACGTACGCCAGGTCCTGGAGCTGGCGCTCGCCCCCGCCACCGCGGGTGCGGCGCCGGAGGTTCCGGTCGCGGCGTGACGGACGTGGCCGGACAGGTGGGGCCCGGGTTCTCGTGAGGGAGGCCCGGGCCTTCACCGTGTGGTGGCCCTGTGTACGAGGGCGCCGTGACCTGCGGAATACTTGCCGAACTGCGGGGATGACGGCAGGTGACGGAAAATCAGTACGGGGCTACAACCGAGGCAGGGGCTGACGTGCAGGACAACGGGAACGGCGACGGGCCGGGAGGCGAATCCGCGCTGGCCGCGAGCGGTGTGGATCAGCCCGCCTTCCTCGCGCTGGAGCGTGAGCTGACCGTGCTGCTGCGGCGTGCTCGGGCCAACCAGGGCGAGATGGCCCGCGAAGTCCACCCCGATCTGGAGTCGTCCGCGTACGGGCTCCTCGTCCGGCTCGACGAGTGCGGCAGCCAGCGGGCCACCGAGCTCGCCGCCTACATCGGCGTCGGCAAGGCCACGATGTCCCGCCAGCTGCGCGCCCTGGAGGAACTCGGACTGGTGGCGCGTGAGCCCGACCCCGCCGACGGCCGCGCCTGGCTCGTCGCCCTCACTCAGGTGGGCCAAGACCGCGTCCGCCGGGTGCGGGAGGCCCGCCGCGCCCGCTACGCCGGCCGCCTGGCCGACTGGGACACCCACGAGGTCACGGAACTGGCCCGACTGCTGCACCAGCTCAACCGCGGCATGGAGAAGTAACCCCTGGCGCCCAGGCCGGACACGGCCTAAAACTCCACGTACACGACCGTGGCGTCGTCATGTGTCTTGCTCCGGCCCAGGAACGTCCTGGCGGTGTCCCCCCGTTCCAGCGCCCGTACGCGGTCCACCAGTGCCTGGGGGCCCTCCTTGCGCACGAGGTGGAAGCAGTCCGTCCAGTCACCCTCCTCGAACCTCTCCACCCAGCGGCCGGCGCCGTCCGTCAGGGCGGTCAGGGCGCGTACCTCATGGCGGGGCACCGTTCCGGTCACCGCCCGCCGGGCCACCGAGGGATCGGCGGCCGCGGTGAAGAACCCTCCCTCCTTGTTGCGGACCGTGGAGTCCACCAGCGCGTCCGTGGCCAGGGCCGAGCGGGGGAGGAGGGAGAGGCGGTCGTCGAGGACGGGCGTCACCACGCCGTCGGGGGACTCCAGCAGGAGCGCGGAGTCCGAGAGCACCAGGTACTCGACCGTGGCCGGGGTCCAGCGGGCCACGACCACCGTGGCCTGCGGCGTCCGGGGGTGAGAAAGGTCACAGGTTGCGGCGTGTGCCTCGGAGGTACGCGCGATGGCGCGGGACAAGGCGTCGACCAGAGGAGCATCCGGGAGTGAAACGGTCAGTTCGGTCAAAGCTCCGCCGAGGCGCGCGGTGAACCAGGGGACGGAATGCAGACAGCCCGTCCCGCCCTTCGGGGGGGTGACGCCGTCCAGGACGACGACCGAACCGCCCTGTCCGGAGGCCGGTAGTCCGACGCTGGCGAAGTCCTCGTTGGGGCGGTCGGCGTCTCCCGGCTCCGAGGCGAGTTCAGTGCGCATCCAGCCAGTCTGCACGAGCCCTTCACAAGGGTCGCAAAAGGCTGGCAATGATTGCGGGAACGGTGCAGCCGCGCAGGTCAGACGCCTGTTTTGGGATGGAATGCTTTGTCCCGGGAAGGCGTGGTGGCGAATATTGCCACCGCCCGCCGCCGACGTCCAACCGGCGTGCCGCGCAAGGCCGCTGCAAGGGCCAGCGGAACTTGCCCCTCAACTCTCGTCCGGGGTTCACTCCTTCGGGTGGCGGGTCAGGTGATGCGCGTGCGCTGCCCACCGGCGCTGGGAGGGTCGGGAAGCGTACCGGGAGTGCGCGCCAGTTGACGGAACGTCACCCGGGCCCATGGGTTCACGAGTCAGGAATGCGAGCACCGGTGCAGAAGACGCGGCCTCGTCGTACAGGCAAGCAGACGGCCCCCGTTCAGGGCGCTGAGCCGACGCCCCCCACCGGCAAGGGCCGCCCCACGCATGTACGCAACCGGCTCATCGTCGCCGTAGCCGTGGTCGCCGCGGCCATAGCCGGTGCCGGCACCCCGTCCGTCCTGGCCGCCTCCGGGCAACTCCACGACTCCCAGGAACTGGTGACGCTCGCGGAGCAGACGCAGGACGCCCTCGGGCTCGCGCACTCCCTCGCCGACGAGCGCGACGACGTCACCTCCTACATAGCGGCCGGCCGCCCCAAGGCCAAGGCGCCCTCCGAGCAGCGCAGCGCCCGCGTGGACCGGCAGGTCGAGGAGTTGCGGGCCGACACCGACACGCCCGACTCGCTTCGCTCGGACCTTGACGACATCGCCGCCGTCCGCCGGGCGGCGCTCACCGGCAAGAGCAGCGCGCTCGAAGCACACCAGGCGTACTCCACCTCCATCACCCAACTCCACCGGCTCGCCGAGCAGCTGGCGCAGCAGACGCCGCCCCGCGCGGGCTCCGGTGCCTACGCCCGGGCCGAGCTGGACTCCGCCGTCCAGCAGGCCGCCGCGGCCCGCGGGCTGCTGCTCGCCGCCCTCAGCGTGCCGCGCGGCGAGACGGTCACCGACCCCGTCACCGGTCTGCCGACCGAGACCTCCTCCGACGCCGACGCCCGGCAGCGCGACGCCCTGAGCGCCGCCGCCCAGCAGGCCCGGCTGCGCTCCGACGCGGCGCTGGCCGACTTCCGCGACACCGCGCCCAAGGCGGCCCGCACCTCGTTCGACTCCACGGTCACCGGCACCGAGGTCAACTCCGCTGAGAAGTACCTCGCCACCCTCACCGACCAGCCGACGCTGGCGGGCGGTGAGCTCTCCACCAACACGAAGCGGCTGGACACGGCCCTCTCGGCCCGGGTCGACCTGATGCGCGGCGTGGAGTCCGCCCTCTACAACCGGAGCACCAAGGACCTCGAGGCGCTGCGCGACGACGACGTCACCGCGCTGGAGATCCGCATCGCCGTCCTCGGCGCCCTCATGCTGCTCGCCGTCGGTGTCGCCACGGGCATGGCCCGCAGCCTCACCCGGCCCTTGGCGGTCCTGCGGCTGGGGTCGAAGCGCCTCGCCGAGGCCGCGGACCCGGTGGCCGAGGAGCCGGTGAAGTTCACCGGCCGCAACGACGAGTTCGCCCAGGTCGTCCGCTCCGTCAACGCCCTGCACACGCACGCGGCCGCCCTGACCGAGCGGATCACCACGCTGGAGTCCGACCGCAAGCACCTCGTCGGCCAGCGCCAGAAGATGGCCGACGCACGCGAGGAACTGCGCGGCGAACTCGCCGAGTCCGTCGCCCAGCTCGAGCGGGTGCGCACGGCCATCGGCGGCACGTTCGTCAATCTCGCGCTGCGCACCCTCGGACTGGTCGAGCGGCAACTGGCCGTCATCGAGAACCTGGAGGAGCGCGAGCAGGATCCGGACCGGCTCGCCACCCTGTTCAAGCTCGACCACTTCGCGACGGTCATGCGCCGGCACAGCGAGAACCTGCTGGTCCTCGCCGGTACCGAGCACGTCCAGCACGCCGCTGGGCCCGTGCCGCTCGTGGACATCGTCCGTGCCGCGGTGAGCGAGATCGAGCGCTATGAGCGGGTCCGTATCGCCGCGCTGCCGCCGCACGCGCACATAGCGGGGTTCGCCGCGGACGACCTCTCCCATCTGCTGGCCGAACTCATGGAGAACGCCACGTCGTTCTCCCCGCCCGACCTGCCCGTCGAGGTCTCCGGCTGGCTGCTGGAGAACGGCGAGGTCATGCTCTCCGTCCAGGACGAGGGCATCGGCATGGCCGAGGACCGGCTGGGGCGCCTGAACTCCCGCCTCGCCGACTTCGACCCGGAGGCGCCCTACGACCAGGAGGGCGAGGACGGTCTCGGCCTCGGCCTGTACGTCGTGGCCCGCCTCGCCCACCGTCACGGGGTGCGCGTGCAGTTGCGCCAGCAGAAGCAGGGCGGTGTCGCGGCGGTCGTCGTCCTGCCCCGCCCCCTCCTCGCGGCCGCCCCGCACGCGGCCGTCCCGGCCTCCGGACCGCTCTCCGGCACGACCCACACCGTCTCCTTCCCGGGCGCCGACGCCGAGGCCAACTCCAACGTCCTGCACGGCCGCGCGAACGGCGGGGACCCCTTGGTGACGCTGGCGGAGAAGGCGGTTCGGCGGGAGGAGATCGCGGGGGCTGTGGACGAGGCCACGGAGCATCCTGAACCGGCAGCTCCGGCAGCTCCGGCAGCTCCGGCAGCTCCGGCAGCACCTGCGGAACCTGCGGAACCTGCAGTACCTGCGGCGCCGGCGGAAACCCCTGCCGAGACCACGATGGAGCTGCTGCTCCCGGGGCCGCAGGCGGAACCGGCCGCGGCACCGCTGGGAGCGACCCGGCCCGCGCCGCAGGCGGAACCGGAGCCGACGCGGCACGAATCCGCAGCCGCCGACGGCGAGTCCGTCCCGCAGGGGCCACCTGCACACGACTACGAAACCCGCACGGGGGGTGCGGGTGGGAACGAACACGCCGAAGGCGAAGCCGAGGCTGACGCGGAGCACGAACGCGTCACCGACAAGGGCCTGCCCAAGCGCACCCCGAAGATCACCGCCCCGGAGACCGCCCCGCGCCAGCGCAGCGGCTCCGTGGACGCCGCGGCCCTCCGCCGCCGCCTCGGCGGCTTCCGCCAGGGCGCCCAGGCCGGCTACCGCGAGGTGGAGGCGGAGATCGCCGAGCAGACGGCCTCGCACAAGCGGCCGGCCACCGGCACATCAGGACCAGCTGAATCCGAAGAAGCCACGGGGGGCACAGCCGAGGAGGCAAGCAGTTGACCGCTCCCAGTACCTTCGGACTGATCGGGCTGAGCAGTGAGGCCCGCAACCTGCACTGGCTGCTGACCAACCTCGTCGAGGAGGTACCCGGCATCCTCTCGGTCGCGGTCGTCTCCTCCGACGGACTGCTCCTGCTCTCCTCCGACGACCACCGCAACCGGCAGGCCAGGGAAGCCTTGCAGGCCCGCGGTTCCAAGCGGACCGGCCCCCGAGGCTCCGCCGCAGACCTGGCCACCATCGTCTCCGGCATCGGCAGCCTCACCGTCGGCGCGGCCAAGCTGATGGACTTCGGCGGGGTCAGGCACACGATGGTCGCGATGGACGAGGGCAGCCTGTTCGTGATGTCGATCAGCGACGGCTCGCTGCTCGGCGTCCACGGCTCCGCGGAGTGCGACATGAGCGTGGTGGCGTACCACATGGCCCTGTTCGTCGGCCGCGCCGGCCACGTCCTGACGCCCGAACTCCGCAGCGAGCTCCGTAGTTCCCTGGAGCGGTCCCAGACGACGGGGAGTGCCCGATGAGCAGTACGCCGAAGCATCACCTTCCGGTCCGCGGCGGTGACCGCAAACCCGCCCGGGTCCGCCCCTACTCGCTCACCGGCGGCCGCACCCGGTTCGGCCATGTCCTCCTGGTGGAGACGTTCGTGGCGAGCACGGCGGCGCTGGAGGCCCCGGAGGAGCGCCGGGAACTGACGAACGGCTCCCTCTCCACCCGCGTGATGCCGGAGCTCCAGGCCATCGTCGAACTGTGCCGCCGGATGCGTACGGTGGCCGAGATCGCCGCGCTGCTGAAGATGCCGCTCGGCGTGGTCCGCGTGCTCCTCAGCGACCTCGCGGACCAGGGAAAGATTCGTGTGTACGGAACGGGAACCGGCCACGGCACGGGCCGCCCGGACCGAGCTCTGCTGGAAAGGGTGCTGAGTGGACTCCGTCGTCTCTGACGCCGCTCACGGCGTCTCCGCAACATCCCCGTTCGTTCAGCCCGACGCGAGCATGCACGCCTGGGAGACGGACCGCACCCGCGCCCCCATCGCCACGAAGATCGTGGTGGCGGGCGGCTTCGGCGTGGGCAAGACCACCCTGGTCACCGCCGTCTCGGAGATCACGCCCCTGCAGACCGAGGCGTTGATGACCGAGGCGAGCGAGGCCACCGACGACCTCACCGCCACACCGGGCAAGACCACCACCACCGTGGCCATGGACTTCGGGCGCCTCACGCTCGACGACGACCTGGTGCTCTACCTGTTCGGCACGCCGGGCCAGCAGCGGTTCTGGTTCATGTGGGACGACATCGTGCGCGGCGCGATCGGCGCGGTCGTCATGGCCGACACACGCCGGCTGAAGGACTGCTTCCCGGTACTGGACTACTTCGAGAGCTCCGGGCTGCCGTACGTGGTCGCGGTCAACCACTTCGACGACAGCGAGCTGTTCGAGCCGGAGGATGTGCGGGAGGCCTTGACCATCCCGCGACACATACCTGTCATGATCATGGACGCGCGTCGCCGGATCTCCGTGATCGAGACCCTCCTGGCCCTGGTGGGCCACGCGCTCGACGAAACCCCCGAGTAGAGGACAGCCCCGCATGCGGAAGATACTCGTCGTCGGAGCCGGTCAGTCCGGGCTCCAGATCGCTCTCGGCCTCCAGTCGCAGGGGTACGAGGTCACCCTGATGTCCAACCGGACGGCGGACGAGATCCGCACCGGCCGGGTCATGTCGACGCAGTGCATGTTCCACACGGCACTGCAGCACGAGCGCGATCTCCAGCTGAACTTCTGGGAGTCCCAGGCCCCGAAGATCCAGGGACTCGGCGTCTCGGTCGCCGCCCCCGGCTCCTGGGCCGAGGGTCCCGCGGCGCGTGCGATCGACTGGCTGGGCAGGCTCGACGGGTACGCGCAGTCGATCGACCAGCGCGTGAAGATGGCCGGCTGGATGGAGACGTTCGCGCAGCGCGGCGGCCAGCTCGTCATCCACGGCGCGGCCGTCGGCGACCTGGACTACTTCTCCCGCACGTACGACCTGGTGCTCGTCGCGGCCGGCAAGGGCGAGCTGGTCCAGATGTTCGGCCGGGACGCGGAGCGTTCCCCCTACAGCGAGCCGCAGCGCGCGCTGGCCGTGTCGTACGTCCACGGTCTGGGCCCGCGCCCCGAGCACCCGGACACCGAAGGGGTCCGCTGCAACCTCGTGCCGGGCGTCGGCGAACTGTTCGTCATGCCCACGCTGACCACCTCCGGCCGTGCCGACATCCTGTTCTGGGAGGGCATACCCGGCGGCCCGCTCGACGCCTTCAACGGCGTCAAGGACCCGGCGGAGCACCTCTCCCTGACCCTGGAACTCATGGAGCGGTACGTCCCCTGGGAGTACGCGCGGGCCACCAAGGTCGAGCTGACCGACGCGGGCGGCACGCTGGCCGGCCGCTACGCCCCCACCGTCCGCAACCCCATCGGCCGCCTCCCCGGCGGCGGGCTCGTGCTGGGTGTGGCGGACGTCGTCGTGGCGAACGACCCGATCACCGGGCAGGGCTCCAACTCGGCGTCCAAGTGCGCCGCCGCGTACCTGTCCTCGATCGTCGAGCACGGCGACAAGCCGTTCGACGAGGAGTGGATGCGGTCGGCCTTCGACCGCTACTGGGACACCGCCCAGCACGTCACCAAGTGGACCAACGCGATGCTCGCGCCGCCGCCGGAGCACATCCTGAATCTGATCGGCGCCGCCGGAGAGCTTCAGCCGGTCGCCGACCGCTTCGCCAACGGCTTCAACGACCCGGCCGACTTCGAGAACTTCTTCTACGACCCGGAGAAGACGCAGGCCTACCTGGCCGAGGTGTCCGGCGCGGGCGCCGCGTAGCCGTCGTATCCCTCGTCAGACCCGTCCGTGACGCCCCGGGGCAGTTTCGGCGGTGCGTAGCGCCGCAGGGGCTTCCCGGACGGGTCCGGGCGTACGGCGCCCAGGAGCGGGTTGGCCGCGATCGGTGACACCTTCACCTTCGCACCCGGGCGGGGGGCCTGTACGACCATGCCGTCGCCGAGGTACAGCGCCACATGTGTGGCCTCGGGGAAGTACACGACCAGGTCTCCCGGGCGCAGCTCGGCGAGCGGGATCCGCTTCAGCCGTTTCCACTGCTCCTGGCTGGTCCGGGGGATGGGCGCCCCGGCCTGTGCCCAGGCCTGCGAGGTCAGGCCCGAGCAGTCGTACGACTTCGGGCCCTCCGCGCCCCACTCGTACGGCTTGCCGAGCTGCCGGACGACGTAGCGCAGGGCTCGGTCGCCCTCCGCTGATGGTCTGCGGACGCTGCTGAGTGCGCCGGACGCCATGAATTTCTTCTGGGCCTTCGTGATCCCGTTCCTCTCGAACTCGGCGAGGGCGGCCAGCTGGTCGCGGCTGAGGGAGGCGAGCAGTTCCTCGACGTCGTGCAGCCGTTTGACGACCTGGTCCCGTTCCTTCTTCCGCCGCTCGGTGAGGGCGAGCTGCTCGTCGAGAGCCTTGCGGGCCTTGCGGGCCAGTTCGTCGGCCTTGCGCTCGCTGCCGGTCAGCCGGTTGATGGTCTCGGCCCGCTCCCGTTCGATCCGGCCGATCACATGGCGCTGGTCGATCGCGTGCTGGGGATCGCGGGCCAGGAGCAGCCGTAGGTAGGGAGAGAGGTCGGAGCTGTTCTGGTACTGCTGCCGGGCCAGCCGGCCGACCGCACCCCGGCTGTCGTGCAGGGAGAGCCGGGCGCGGGCGAGGGCGCGGTTCAGGCGGTCGGTCTCGGCGCGCTGTTTCTTCAGTTTCTCCTCGGTGGCGTTGTGGGCCTCGGTGGCCTGTTCGGCCTTGCGGTAGAGATCCTGAAGGTCGGTCAGGAGGTAGGCGAGGGAGGCGGGAGGTGGTCCGGGGTCGGGTTCCGGGGCTGCTGTGGCAGGGGTGCAAGCGAGGACGGTTGTCGCTGCCACCGCCGCCGTACAGGCCAGACGCAGAAGGGTTCCTGACATGCCATCACCTCCGATGCGGGGGGCGGCCCTTCGGCCACCGGACATCGTGAGGATGAGGGGTGTGCGGGTGGTGTGCGTGGTAGGCATGCGCGGTTCGGCGCAACAGGGTCACCCGTCGGCGTCGTCCCGCTTGCCGGGCGGCGTGGCGTGTGGCTTCGACCAGGGCCATGTGAGCCGCCGGGCCGGAGCGCCCTCGGGGGCGTACTTGTACTTCCAGCGGTTGGTCAGGCCGACCCTGCCAGGTCCGCGGGGCACGCGGCGGTAGACGAGCACGGTGGGCGGGCCGCCGGTGGGGTCCGGGACGGGGATGCGGTACGTCTTGGGCGGGTGGCCGGTGATGCCGAGCAGGACGGGCAGGACCCTGCCGTCCATGGGGCCGCCTTCGAAGGGGGTGTCTTCGCTCTTCACCGGATCAGTGTCAGACATCCTCGGCGAGGGCCAGGACCAGGGCGTCGGTCTGCGGGTCACGGCGGGCGGTCACCGAGAGAATGGCCACGAACTGCTCGACGAGCCAGTCGCGGAGGTCCTCGGCGGGGGGCTGCTTGTCCTCGTCGAGCCAGATGAGCGACGAGGCCTCCACGGCCGTGATCCACATGCGGATGGTCATGCGCAGGCGGGGGCCGGGGGTGGTGACCTCCAAGTGGCTCACGATGTGGTCGGCGGCGGCGCGGCGTACGCCGTCGACGATGGCGGTGGTCCGGGAGGTCTCCACGACGCTGCCACCCTGGAGGAGGGCGCTGAAGCCGGCGTCGTGCTGATCGACGAAGGCGAGGTAGCGGTCGAGGGCGCGGGACAGACGGGGGAGGAGGGGGCCCTCGCGGGGTTCGTCGAAGCAGTGCCGGAGCTCGTCGGCGGCGGAGCGGAGGGCGGCCTCGTAGAGCTGCTGTTTGCCGCCGGGGAAGTACCGGTAGACCAGGGGCCGCGACACCCCGGCCGCCTCCGCCACGTCGTCCAGGGAGACCTCCTCCGGGGCGCGGTGCGCGAAGAGCGACAGCGCGGAGGTGAGCAGCTGGCTGCGGCGTTCCTCGACGCTGAGGCGCCGGTAGGCGGGGGTGGGGGCGGCTGGTGTCATGAGTCGCAGCGTAGCCGGGGGCCGGGTGCCTGCGGGGGCTGCCTGTCGGGCTTCGGTGGGGGGTGCGCGTAGCGCCTGCGCGGTGGGGGTGGGTCGGGGCCGTGTCGGGGGGTGTCCGTCCTCGGAACGGCGCGATGGGGTCGGATACCGACTCGCTGTCCGTTGACGCGCCAACCGCTGCGGGCGGACACCCCCCGACACGTCCCCTTCCGTGCATCGGCGGGTGCGGGCGGCGGGCTGCCCCGCTAGCGCGCGTCCACGTGCTGGAAGTCGACGTTGGTGAGGCGGGCGGCCTTCGGTGTCAGTTCGGCCAGGCCCTGGCCCTCGAAGGTGTCGGTGATCAGGGGGCCGCTGGTGGCGCCCAGGGCGGACTGCTCGTCGTTGGGGACGAGGTTCGCGATGGAGCGGTAGGACTCCTTCAGCAGGGATTCCTGCTTGTGGGCGAGCGGGAGGAGGGCGAGGACGCCGCCGTCGGCTGTGCGCAGGGCGTAGACGCTCGGGTCGGCGGGGGCCTTGGCGAAGAACTTCTCGGTGGCCTTGCCCTCGGCCGCGCCCTCGGTGCTGCTTCGCTGGTAGGTCTTCTTGGCGTTCTCGATGGGCTGCGTGGAGGTCAGGGCCTTGCCCTTCTTCTTGCCGCCGGTTTCGAGGTAGTCCGCGTAGGCGGTGCGTATGTCGGTCGGGGCCAGTCCGCCGATCTTGGTGCCGGGGTCGACGGCCTTGGCGAGCCCGTCCTTGTCCAGGGCCGGCTTGGGGATGTCTTCCGCGGCGGCCCACAGGGACAGCACCATCTTGTAGGTTCCGTCCACCTTGTCGAAGACCAGGAGCACTCTTTCGTCGTTGTTCTCGCTGGACTTGGCCTGGACGGCGAACCAGTCACCCGTGCCCTTCTTCGGGATCACGTACGTGCGGTCCTGGTAGGAGAAAGGCTTGGCGTAGTCCTTCTGGTCCTTCTTCGGCCAGGTGTCGAAGAGGGTGTAGACGGCCTTGTCCATCGCGTAGACCTGGCCGGCCTCGACCGTCCCGAGGAGCTTTTCGTCCTGGGCCGCGTTCGCCTTGTTGTTGACCTTTTCGTAGCGGTCGGCGACCTTCTTGGCGGTCGCCTTGCTGACCACGCCCTGTGGGGCGGGCGCCTTGCCGGTGTCGGCGGACTCACTGCCGCACGCGGTCAGGGCGAGGGCGGCGGTGGCGCCGACGGCGGCGGTCCGCAGGGTGTGGGGGATGAGGGGGGACATGCGGGGGTGATCTCCTTCGAGGCCACTGACAGTGACGGGGTCACAGAGGACAGTAGCCACCCTGCATGGACATGACTTGGGCGGGGTCTACGCCAGCAAACCCGAGGACTTCCACAGCCGGCGTCCCACTCCCCGCAGCACCCCGATGTCGTCGAGGAAGTCCGTCAGCCGCTTCGAGCCGTTCTGCATGACCTCCCGGCGATGCCCGCTGGCCCGCACCTGCGCGAGAGCCTCCCGCTTGTCCAGGCCGACGTTCGTGTAGACGTCCGGGTTCACGAACGCAACCGAGAAGATCCGGGCGAACTCCCCTGAGGTGACCCGGGTGAACTCCTGGGACCACTTCGGGGCCGTCACCATCTGGCGGCGGAGTTCCTCGCGGGCGTAGCGCACGTGCCGGGCCTCCTCCACGACGTGGATGCGGGTGACGCCCCGGACCAGGGACTGGACGCGCTCGTCGGGGAACGTCAGGCGCTGCATCCAGTCGAGGACCTCCTCGCCCAGCAGCGTGGCCGTGAAGGAACCGGGGGTGGTGGAGATGGTCTTGAACAGGCGGCCCAGGTGCTGGTGGGTGCGGCTGACCGGGTACCAGGGCGTGTCGCCGTGGGAGATCAGGCGGGCGAACATCTTGGAGTGGCGGCACTCGTCCTCGATCTCCGTGAGGGCGTAGCGGACGTGTGCGCTCGTCGCCGCCTTGTCGTAGATGTGGCGGACCAGCAGCTGCATGAGGATGATCTCGAACCAGATGCCCAGGGAGGCGAGAGCCGCCGCCTCGTGCTGGGAGAGCAGGATCCGCTGTTCCTCGCCCATGCGCTTCCAGAGCGGGGTGTCATAGAGAGAGACCAGCTCCGGGGGCCAGAACCACTTGCCCTCCTCGAAGGGCGCGTCCCAGTCCAGTTCCTTGTCCGGGTCGAAGGAGTGCTTGGCGGAGGAGTCGAGCAGCCGCTGGGCCACCTGCTCCCGGTCCTTGAGCAGGCCGAGGGCGTCGCGCAGGCCGTCGAGCGCGTCGGCTTCCGTCAGGGTCGTCATGGCTGCCCACCTCGTTGTGCACACGTCACTGTCCCCCTTATGAGACTGCGTGTCAGCAAGCTCGTCAATCCCCTGTGCGCGACTTGTTGACCCGGCGTCTACCACGTGTGAATCCGCGGAGCATGCCGACCTTCGACCTGTACGCCAAGGAACCGGAAGGGTCCGTGTGGCAGGCTCCGGCGACCGGCGCGGCCCGTTTCAACTGGGACGCCGTCTTTCCAGGACGAAGGACGGCGTCGGCCGTGACCGGCTCCTGGCCCTCTATCAATCTGGATGCGAAGTTCTATTCGGCGACCCGGACGATGGACGAGGCCCGGCACGCCGAGATCTACGGCCGGTTTCTGCACGAGAAGGTCGGACTGCTGTACCCGATCAACGACAACCTCCAGTCCCTGCTGGGGGACACCCTGCGCGACTCGCGCTGGGACATGCCGTACCTGGGCATGCAGGTGCTGATCGAGGGCCTGGCGCCGGCCGCCTTCGGCATGATCAGGGACACGACGGACAAGCCGCTGCCGAAGCAGATCCTCGCGTACGTCATGCAGGACGAGGCCCGGCACGTGGCCTTCGGGCGGATGGCACTGCGTGACTACTACCGCCAGCTCACGGACGCCGAGCTGAGGGAACGCGAGGAGTTCGTCATGGCCTGCAGCGAGCAGTCCGAGTTCCTCGCCCTCTTCCGCAAGCTGCTCTTCAGCCGCATCGTCCCCTGCGTCAAGGACATCGGCCTGTGGGGCAAACGCCTCCATCAGGCCTACGTCGACATGGGCGTCCTGGAACTGGGCGACTCCGATCTCGGCCTGCTGATGTCCCAGGACGAGGAGATCGCCGAGAAACTCGACGCGGAGCGCTTCGCGGCGGCGGAGCGGGAGCGGGTGGCGGAGGTGGAGGTGGAGGGGCGATCGAGGCCGGCCGGCCACTCGCCGGCTGATCGGCCGCCGCCGCTAGAGCGAGCAGCCCAGCCCTTCCGGTACCTCGCCCAGCAGCGGCGTCGCTCCCTGGGGCGGGAACGACGTGCGCAGGGTGAAGGCGTACGGGGTCGGGCCGTGGGTGCGCAGGTGGAGGAGGCGGGATTCCGCCTCGGCCACGGTCGGGCGGTGTCCGGCCGGGACCCACCAGAGGGTGACCATCGCCTCCTGGACGCGCTCGAACCATTCCCGGCGCCGCGCGAGCATCTCCCGGTGCCTGCCCTGGTACATGTACGCCGTGAGCGCGTCGGTGTCCCGCCACACCGACATGTTGATGATCAGCCAGGAGTCGCCGAAGACGGGCACGTTCGTCGCGTCACCGGAGTCGTCCTGCAGTCGCCACACGAAGCCCTCGGCGGCGTCGGCGTCCGCGTTCACGGGGTCCAGTGCGTCGACGAAGTCCTTCAACTGCGGGGAGTCCAGCGGGGCCTTGAGGCGGGCGATGTTGACCTGGGCGAGTTCGAAGGCGGCGGCAGTCATGACCGAACGGTAGGTCGGGAGAGGATCGTCGCGATAGTCCTGTCTCATGAACCGGGCAGCCGTTCCCGGGAGTTCAGCACCGCCTCCATCACGGCCCGCGCGATCGGCGCCGCGTCGCCGCCCCCGCTGATGTCCCCGCGATCGGCGTCCGCGTCCTCCACGACGACCGCGACCGCCACCGGCGGCTGAAGGTCACGATCGCCCTGGGCCCAGGAGACGAACCAGGCGTACGGCGTGCCGGAGTTGCCGATGCCGTGCTGGGCGGTGCCCGTTTTGCCGCCGACCTTGGCACCGCGGATCGCGGCGTTGCGTCCGGTGCCGTCCTTGACCACGCCCCGCATCAGCCCGCGCAGTCGCGCGGCGGTCGCGGGGGTCATCGCCTGGCGGATCGCGCGCGAGCCGGCGGTCGCGAGGGTGCTGCCGCCCGGCCGCAACGTGCGCTCCACCAGGTAGGGCTCCCGTACCTGTCCGCCGTTCGCCACGGCCGCCGCCACCATCGCCATCTGCAGCGGGGTGGCGCGGGTGTTGTACTGGCCGATCGACGACAGCGCGAGCTGTGCCTTGTCGAGCGAGGTGTCGAAGGTGGACCGCGCCACCGAGAAGGGGATTCTGAGCGCCGTGTCGTTGAATCCGAAGGCCCGGGCCGTGGCCGTCATGGCCGGCACGCCCGCCTCCACGCCCAGCTGGGCGAACACCGTGTTGCAGGAGTGGACGAATGCCTCGCGCACGGAGGCGTCCGCGCAGCCCTTCGCATCGTTCGACAGGCGCGTCCTCGTACTGGGCAGCCGGTAGGGGTCGGGGGAGTCGGTCGGCTCGTCGAGGTCCGTGACCACGCCGGCGTCCAGCGCGGCGGCCAAGGTGACGATCTTGAAGGTCGAACCCGGCGGATACGTCTGCCGTACCGCCCGGTTGAGCATCGGCCGGTCCCGGTCGGCGTTCAGTCGCGCCCAGGCCCGGGCCGCCGCCGCACCGTTCCCGGACAGCGGCTGGGGATCGTAGGACGGGGCGGACACCAGGGCCAGGATCCGCCCGGTCGAGGGCTCAAGGGCCGCCACCGCGCCCTTGCGCCCGGCGAGTCCCTTGTGTGCCGCCCGTTGTGCGGCCGGGGTGAGCGTCGTCACGACGTGTCCGCCGGCGTTGCGCGCACGCGTGAAGTCGCTCCACAGCGGGAACGGCGCGAGCATCGGGTCCGAGCCGGAAAGGACGCCGTCCTCGGTGTGCTCCAGGAGCGTCGTCCCGTACAGCTGGGAGGCGAAGCCGGTGACCGGCGCGTACATCGGGCCGTCGGCGTAGGTCCGCTCGTAGCGCAGGTGCTCGCGGGTGTCCTGCGAGCCGGTGACGGGCCGGCCGCCGACCAGGATGTCGCCGCGCGGCTGCTCGTAACGGGCGATCTCCGCGCGTCGGTTGGCGGGGTTGCCGTCGTACGCCGGGGCCTGGACGACCTGGACGCGGGCGGCGTTCAGCAGCAGGGCCACCAGCAGCAGGGCGCAGAAGAGGCCGGCGTGCCGGATGTACCGCGTCATGGGGTGTCCTGCCCGTCGTGCTGCCGCCGGGCCGAGTCGCTCACCCGGACCAGCAGCGCCACGATCGCCCAGTTGGTGACCACCGACGAGCCGCCCTGCGCCAGGAACGGCATCGCCATGCCGGTCAGCGGGATCAGACCGGTCACCCCGCCCGCGATCACGAACACCTGGAGCGCCACGAGCGAGGAGAGGCCGACCGCGAGCAGCCGGCCGAAGGGCTCGCGCAGCGCGAGGCCCGCCCGGTAGCCGCGCTCCACCAGCAGGCCGTAGAGGACGAAGATGGCCGACAGGCCCGCCAGGCCCAGTTCCTCGCCCGCCGTGGCCAGGATGAAGTCCGATTTCACGGCGAAGCCGATGAGGACCGAGTGGCCGAGACCCAGGCCCGTGCCGAGAAAGCCGCCCTCGGCGAAGGCGAACAGGGACTGGGCGAGCTGGTTCGGGCCCTCGCCCGCGTCGACCGACGCGAAGGGATGCAGCCAGGTCTCGATCCTGCTGTGCACATGCGGCTCGAGACGGCCGACGGCGACCGCGCCCAGAGCGGCCAGCAGCAGTCCCACGGCGATCCAGCCGGTGCGGCCCGTGGCGACGTAGAGGAGGACGACGAAGAGGCCGAAGAAGAGCAGCGACGTCCCGAGGTCCCGCTCCAGGATCAGCACGCCGACGCTCACCAGCCAGACGGCGACGATCGGGCCGAGGACCCGGCCGGTGGGGAACTGGAACTTCCAGATGTGGCGGCCGGTGTACGCGAGGGCGTTGCGGTTCGCGGCCAGGTACGCGGCGAAGAACACCGCCAGCAGCACCTTCGCGAACTCGCCCGGCTGGATCGAGAACCCGGCGATCCTGATCCAGATGCGGGCGCCATTCACCGCCGGGAACAGGATCGGCAGGGTGAGCAGGACGAGCACGGCGACGACACAGACGTAGGTGTAGCGCTGGAGCACCCGGTGATCGCGCAGGAGCAGGACGACCAGGATGAACAGCGTCACGCCCAGCGTCGACCACACCAGTTGGGCCGGTGCCGCCCGGTCGCCCGGGGTCTCCAGGTCGAGCCGGTAGATGAGCACCAGGCCGAGCCCGTTGAGCAGCACGCCGATGGGGAGGAGGAGGGGGTCGGCGTGGGGGGCCCGCAGCCGCACCGCCAGATGCGCCAGCAGAGCGAGCACGCCCAGCCCGGCGCCGTAGCCGGCGGCACCGGGCGGGAGGGTGCCGTGCTGGGCGAGGCCCACGTCGCAGTAGCCGTACACGGACAGCAGTACGGCCAGGACGATGAGGGCGAGTTCGATGCCACGGCGCCGGGGGAGGGGGCGGACGGCGGGCGCGGGCGGGTCCGCCGTCGCCACGGTGATTCCGGCCTTGCTCATGTCCGGAACTTACCCAAACGGTGCGTCTTGTGTGTGTTTGTGTGACCGAGTGTCAGCACCAGCGTGGCGCGGGGCCGATGTTGTCGATGAAGCGGGCCGCACCCCAGGCCCAGGTGCCGTCCGGGAGGAGGTACCAGAGCGGGTTGCCCTGCACGGTCTGACCGGGGGTCTTGCAGAAGATCTTGACGATGTCGCCCCGGTGGGCGAACCGGATGATCCGCGAGCCGCGGTTCGGGGCGCTGCGCAGCGCCAGCGTGTCGGCGGTGACGATGCCCCGGTAGAAGCGCCGGTCGTCGTCGGGTCGGTGGTGTCCGTTGCCGCCCATGCCGCCCGTGCCGCCCATCGTGTCCCACTCGTCGTCCGCGACGGCGGGCGTCACGGCGGCAGCGGCGGCGAGGAATGCGGCGGCGGTGGCTATGGAGAGGCGGGAGCGCAGAGACATGGGGGTACCTCCATGTGGGGGCGAGAAGACCGAAGCTGACTAATCGCCACATTAGGAGCGCCCCCCGGGCCCCGCCCGTCATAGTGGGCCATAGGAGGAAGGCCGCTGGGGCGCGCCCGGAAGGGGCGCGGGGAACTGCGCGACCAGCCACACGTGACGCGCGGACGCCGATGATCCGCAGCCCCGAGCTCTAGTGCGCCTCTGCCGCCAGTCTCAGCGTCGCCACCGCCCCGCCGTCCGGTGCGTTCGCGAACCCCAGCCGCGCACCCAGCACCTCGGCCTGCCCCAGCGCGATGGTCAGTCCCAGCCCGTGCCCCCTGGTCCCGCCCTCCGTGCGGAACCGCTGCGGACCGTGCGCCACCAGGTACTCCGGAAAGCCGTCCCCGTGATCGCGAACCGTCACCACCGGCCCGTCCACGGTCAGTACCACCGGCCCCCGGCCGTGCTTGTGCGCGTTCGCCACGAGATTCCCGAGCACCCGCTCCAGCCGCCGCCGGTCCGTCTCCACGGACACATCCCGTACGACCCTGACCTCCGTGCCGTTCCCGGCGGCCCGCACCGCCCGCTCGGCCAACGGCCCCAGCCGCTCCGTGTCCAGCTCCAGCCGCTCCCGGCCGGTGTCCAGCCGGGAGATCTCCAGGAGGTCCTCGGTGAGCGTGCGCAGTGCCGCGACCCGGTCCCGCACCAGCTCCGTCGGGCGGCCCGGCGGCAGCAGTTCGGCCGCCGCGTGCAGCCCGGTCAGCGGCGTACGCAGCTCATGGGCCACGTCCGCCGTGAACCGCTGCTCGGCCAGCAGCTTGCCCTGCAACGACGACGCCATGGAGTCCAGCGCGGCGGCGACCGCGGCCACCTCGTCCTGCGGCCGCGCCGGAACCTTGGTGGGCGGGTCCGTTCGCGGGGCCGTACGGGGGTCGTTCACGCGTGCGTCCAGGTCGCCCGCGCTGATCCGCCGGGCCACCCGCGCCGTGGTGTGCAGCCGCCGCGTCACCCGCGTCACCGCGAACGCGCCGACCAGCAGCGTCGCCCCGATCGCCAGGCCCGACGACCACAGGATCGCCCGGTCCAGGCCCGCGATGGTGCGCGCCTGCTGCGAGTAGTCGACCGCCACGGCCAGGGCCCGGCCGCCGTCGGCCGGCCCCGCCGCCCACATCGTGGGGCGCCCCTCGCGGTCGGCCACCATCGTGCCCCGGTCGCCGGCCACCGCGAGGTCCCGCAGTTGCCGGGGCAGCTCCGGAGGATCCATCGCGGCGCCCCGCCGCAGAGGGTCCCCGGCCTCGTACCGCTCCGTCGCCTGCTCCAGTCGCTGCAACGCCTGGTCGCGGGCCTGGCCGACGGTCTGGTCGGTCACCTGCACATGCACCAGGACGCCGAGCAGGGCGGCCAGCGCGCAGCACATCACCGTGATGAAGGCGGCGGCCTTCGCGGCGAGCGTCCCCGACCACCGGGGGAGCGTGGGTCTCATCCGGCGCTCGCCGAGGGGGAGACGGACGGATGGCGGGAGTGCTTCCGCGGGCCGGTGCGCAGCATCTCGTCGTGGGTGAGGAGCATGGCCCGCTGGTCCCGGTCCCAGGTCCACTGGAGGCGGTACTCGTAGCCCGCCACCTCGGACGGCGAGCGGATGACCAGGGAACGCCCGGCCAGTTCCACGCCGCTCAGCGCGTCCTCCCACGACATCACCTGCACGAGCCGGTGCTTCTCCACGGTGTAGACGCGCACCGCGGTCGTCTTGCCGGGCAGCAGCCGGAAACCCAGCGTCAGATCGTCACGCCCGTCGCCGGTCAGGTCCCGGTAGTACGGCTTGAGGACCGGGCACCTTCCGTGCCCGGGTCCCTTGCCGCAGCCGGTCATACGGCCGGCCGTGTCGCGGTACGGCGCCTTGCCGCCGTCGTAGTCGTCCGGATTCGCGGCGATCTCGGCCCGGACGACCCCAACCGGGTCCACGCCGCGGATGTCGTCGCCGGCGGGGACCTTGACGCCTTTGACCACCTCGGTGTTCACCTCACCGATCTCGAAGGCCGGGCTGGACGCGGGTGTCTGCTCCGGCCAGAGCCGGGCCGGACCGACCGCCGTCGGTGTCGACCCGGCACCCTCGAGCCCTCCGGCGTCCCCGCAGCCCGCGACGGTCGCCAGCAGGAGGGCGACGACGACGGCGCGGCGGGCGGCTTGACCGGAGCGGCCTCCGAGAAGGCTTGCGAGTGGACTTCCGGGACGGCTGAGGGGCACTGCACTCCTGCGGTTCGGGGGTGATTACGCGGCTCGGGCACGACCGGACGGCCCGGTACACCTTATTCGTGGGGAAGTCCTATTTGCGCGCGAGGGAGCCCGTTTGCCGCCGCGCCGGCCGGGTGCTGTGCTGGTTCTGTGCCGTGCTGGTTCCGTGCCGAGCTACTCCGTGAGTTCCTCCAGCAGCCGGGCCGTGGTCAGCCCGGCCCGCAGGTACTCGACGAACAGTTCGTTGTGCAGCGCCCAGGGCGAGCGGCGGTCCCGGATCAGCCGGATCGCCGTCTCGGCGGAGTCGCCCCGGCGGATCAGCGCGTGCGCGACGACGAGGCCGGAGCGGTTGTACCCGTGGTAACAGCGAACGAGGACCCTGCGGCCTTCGTCCAGTGCCTCGCACGCCGCCTCGGCCAATCGGATCACCCCGGCGAGCTGCGTCCCGTCGAGCGGCCCGTCGGGAATGGGCCAGACGTGATGCCGGACGCCCGGATCGGGGCCGTGCCCGGGCAGCCGCAACAGCGTCTGCACGAGATCGAACTCGTCCCGTACGACGGCGAACTCCACACGGCCCGGGGTGCCCGCGTACTCGTGGCCGCCCATCCACAATCCGGGGACCACCTCGCTCCACGGGCTCTCCGGAGCCGGCACATCGGGTTTCCTGCGGGTACGCAACAAAGCCTCCCCACCATCACCGCCCGGGGGCCTGCCCAACTCCTCTCAAAGGTAACCGGGTTCTTGCCCCCGCAGCACCCCGCCTGTTCCCATGGTCGGGGGTGATGGTGCATGGACGGACTGCGCGTCATACCGGCCCGGCGCCACGGCCGGCAACGGCTGTACGTCTGCCTCCCGGACGGCAGGAACATCGCCTGGTACGACCGTGAGGCGGCCCGGGTCAACCTGCTCGGCGCGGACCACGAGGACGACGTGCTCCGGGCCCTCGGGCCCTTCATCACCGGCCCGGTGACGGTGGGGCCGCCCCCGGTGCCGACCCCCGCCGAACTCGCCCGTCTGGCGCTCCACCCCGACGACGACCTGGCCCCCAACCGCCCCGGTGAGGCCCTCATCGTCGCCCTCGACCGCGACCCCGGCCCGGCCCACCGGCTCCGCCCCGACCCGCGCCGCAGGGCCCTGACGGCCGAGCAGACGGTCGGGGACGCCCTGGACGGTCTGGACGGCGCGGGCTGGCACGCCCTGCACTCCGTCCCGCTCCCCGGCGGCAGCCGCATCCACCATCTGCTGATCGGCCCCGGCGGGCTGTACGCCGTGCACACCCTGTACGCGCGCAAGCACCGCGTGACGGTCGCCGACCCCATGGTCACCCTGGGGCGCCGCGAGGCGTATCCCCTGCTCCGCCGCGTCCGCACCGACGCCGACCGCGCCTCCTACGCCCTGACGGCGGAGGTCCGCCCGGTACTCGCCCTGCTGGGCCCCACGACCGTGTCCGTCCCGGCCCCGCCCCGCGAACTCCGCGTCCTGACGGACACGGACGTCCAGAGCCTGGCCGCCCAGGGCGGCGTCCTGAAACCGGCGGACGTGGAGACCCTGCACGCGATGGCCCGGGACCGGAACACGTGGGCGAGGGTGTGAGGCTGTCCGGGCAGGCCCGTAGCTAGCGGTCCAGGCAGGCCCGTAGCCAGGCGACGGGGCGAACGTCGCCTGCCGGGGCACTAGGGCAGCGACCCGGCCCGGTCCGGATCCAGCAGCGCAGCCAGCAGATCGCCGTAGTCCTGCACCCGTGGTGCGAGGTCCCGCGCATCGAAGTCCAGCCGGTCAGGCGCCCCGCACTCCTCGATCTCCTCCCAGGTCACCGGGGCCGAGACGGTCGGCTCGGGGCGGGCCCGGAGGGTGTAGGGGGTCGCCGTGGTCTTGCGCGCGGCGTTCTGGCTCCAGTCGACGAAGACCTTCCCGGGGCGCAGGCTCCGGGTCATCCGGTGGAGCGCGAGGCGGGGCATGGCCTTCTCCGCCTCGACGGCCAGTTCCTTGGCGTACTCGGACACCTGCTCGGAGGAGGCCCCGCGCACGGCGGCGAGCAGATGCAGGCCCTTCGAGCCGGAGGTCTTGGCGTAGGCCTCGATGCCGTCGTCCGCGAGCCGCTCCCGCAGCCACAGCGCGACCTCGCAGCACTGCACGACGCTCGCGGGCGCCCCCGGATCGAGGTCGAAGACGATCCGGTCGGCCTCGTCCGGCGTGCCGACGAGCCACTGGTGGGTGTGGAACTCGGTGACGAGGTTGGCCGCCCACATCAGGCTCGGCAGGTCCTGCACCAGGACCATCCGCGAGGGCCCCTCGACCCGCGGCACCTCGGCGGTGGTGACCCACTCGGGCGTACCCGGCGGCACGTTCTTCGCGAAGAACACCTGCCCGTCCGGCCCGTCCGGGTACCGCAGGAAGGACACCGCCCGATCGCGCAGATGGGGCAGCAGGACCTCGGCGACGGTCGCGTAGTAGTGCAGCACCTCGCCCTTGGTGAAGCCGGTGGCGGGATACAGCACCTTCTCCAGATTGCTGAGCGCGAGCCGTCGCCCCTCCACCACTGTGATAGGCGCCATACGATAAGAATCCCACGCGAACCAGGACGAACACTCCCGAGAGTGACCGGAAGGGTGCTGCACGTGAGATCCATCTGGAACGGCGCCATCTCGTTCGGGCTGGTCAGCATCCCGATCAAGCTGGTGAACGCCACCGAGAGCCACTCGATCTCCTTCCGCCAGATCCACACCGAGGACGGCGGCCGTATCCGCTACCGCAAGTTCTGCGAGCTGGAGGACCGCGAGGTCACTCAGGGGGAGATCGGCAAGGGCTACGAGGACGCGGACGGCACGGTCATCCCGATCACCGAGGAGGACCTGTCCAGCCTGCCCATCCCCACGGCCAAGACGATCGAGATCGTCGCCTTCGTCCCGGGCGACCGGATCGATCCGCTTCAGATGGACGCCGCGTACTACCTGCAGGCGAGCGGCGCCCCGGCGGCGAAGCCGTACACGCTGCTGCGGGAGGCGCTGAAGCGCAGCAACAAGGTGGCGATCGCGAAGTTCGCCCTGCGCGGCCGGGAACGCCTGGGCATGCTCCGGGTGGTCGGCGAGGCCATCGCGATGCACGGTCTGCTGTGGCCGGACGAGGTCCGTGCCCCCGAGGGCGTGGCCCCCGACACGAACGTCACGGTCCGTGACCAGGAACTGGACCTGGCGGATGCCCTGATGGACACCCTGGGCGAGGTCGACCTGGAGGATCTCCACGACGAGTACCGCGAGGCCGTGGAGGAGGTCATCGCCGCGAAGGCCGCCGGCGAGACCCCGCGCCAGGCCCCGGAACCGGCCAAGGGCGGCAAGGTCCTGGACCTGATGGCGGCTCTGGAGAACAGCGTCCGGGCGGCCCGCGAGTCGCGCGGCGAGGAGGCCGACGACCACGCCGAGGTCAAGTCGCTCCCGCCACGCAAGACGGCCCGCGCGGCCCCCAAGCAGACCGGCGGCAAGAAGTCCACGTCCGCCGCGAAGAAGACGGCGGCCAAGAAGACGACAGCGGCCAAGAAGTCCACGGCGAAGTCGGGGCAGTCAGGGCAGTCAGGGCGGTCGGGGCAGGGCACGAAGAAGACGGCGGCGAAGAGCACCGCGAAGAAGACGACGGCGAAGAAGTCGACGTCACGCAAGCGCACGGCCTGACCCGCCTCAGGGCGCGTACGCGATGTCAGGCCGCGGCGGCCTGCTCATGCCGGCCCCGAGGAAGTAGTCGACGTGGTGGGACTGCATGTATCCCTTGAACGTCATGGCGTTCCGGTAGGCCGGGTTGTGGGCCAGGGTGTACAGCCGGTGGCTCGTCGGCTGGTTCGTGGTGAAGATGATCAGCTCGTCGTAGGCCGCGTTGGTGTATACGGCCTCCTCGCGCCAGTCGCCGAAAATGTCGCCGACGAGGGTGGGACCGCCCTGGGCGGCCTTGACCGCGCCGTGGTTCCAGGTGCTGACCAGCCGGGGCAGGCTGCCGCTCGGCGCCGGGCGGGCCGGATCCCATTTCTCGATCTTGCCGTCGTTGAGCAGTTCCATGGTGAGGTCCCCGTCCCACCACAGCCCCAGCTGCGGCCAGGGGCGCAGCGAGGTGTCCGGCTCGGTGAGCCGGTTCGTGGACGCGTTGTACAGGCCGGAGAAGGACCAGACCTCCATGCCGGCGAAACGCGGGTCGACATCGCCCGCCATGCCGCGTCCCACGTCGCCGGGGCCGCCGCCGTGCCGCCAGATCACGTTGCCGTTCGCCGCGTCGTAGTAGTACTCCAGCAGCCCGCTCGGGTTGTCCTGCTGCACGCCGTAGCCCTCCAGGCCCGGACGGCCCGGGTCCAGGTCGGCGAGGTGGAAGCGGTCGCCGTGGATGATGCCCTGAGGTCCCATGGAGTAGCGCAGCGAGCCGTTCCCGTTGAGGACGAAGCCGATCTCGGCCACCTCGTCCGTCCCGTCGCCGTCGATGTCGACGGCGCGGGTGTTGTGCCCGTCGGGCGCGTCCTGGCCGCCGCGCTGCCATGTCCACTGGCGGTCCAGTGAGTCGCCGTCGAACTTCCAGGCGCCCATCATCACGTTGAAGGCCCCGCCGTCGCGCCGGTTCTTCATGTAGGCGACCAGGCTCGGCGTCGTGCCGTTGAGATACGCCACCCCGAGGCGCGCGGCCATCGGGCCGTCGGCCAGGTAGGTCGTCGGTACGGCGGACCAGTTGCGGAGCGCCCCGGTCCGGCCGTCGAGCACGGCCATGAACTGACGTGCGTCGTTCTCGTGCGTCCAGGTCGTCCCGTCGCCGAACCTGACCCCGTTCGCGACCCGCAGGGCGACCTCCGCGCGGCCGTCGCTGTCGAAGTCGTAAACGGTGACGCCGTCCCAGTGGCCCACGTCGATCGCGGACGACCCCGGTTCGATGCTGTCCTGGTTCCGGCTGTTCGGCCCCAGATCGACCTCCCACAGGAAGTCGCCGTCACCGCTGTACGCCTCCAGCTTCTGCGGGGAGGTCTGCCGGTCGACGACGTAGTCGTACTCGCCGTCGCCGTCGAGGTCGCCGACCCACACGAACTTCACCGCACCACCGGACCGTAACGGCACACGCACCACGGGCTCCACGGCGTGGCCGGCCGTCAGCGTGAAGGCCCCGCTGGGTGCCTGCTCCTGGCCGCCGACGACCGGGGTCACGCGGTAGCTGTTGGCGCGCGTCAGATCGGCCGTGGTGTCGGTGTAGTTCGTCCCGCCGGTCAGCGCCCCGGAGTTGAGCTTGACGTACGCGCCCCCGGCCGTGGACCGGTACACGTTGAACCCGATGCCCTCCGGGTCGAGCCCCAGCAACCGCCAGGAGACGAGGACCTGGCTGCCGCTGGACCGCACCGCCACGACCCCGCGACCGAGGTCCTCCATCACACGTGCGGCCTTCACCTGCGGGGCGGGGCTCGCACCGGCGACGGTGAGCGTGGCGCAGACGGCCAGGACCGTCGCGGGTATCGCGGATATCCTCATGCGCATGACAACTATGCCTCCTTCGGGTGTGGGCGGTTAAGCGCTTTCACAGCCGTGATGGAAGCACTGAGCTGAGGACCCGTCAATACTGGCGGACAGGTGGCATTGGTCGCCCGTAAACGCTTGCATGGGGCATGGCCGGTACACGGCCCCAGCTCACGACGGGGCACCACACTCGCGGCGCCCCGGAAAAGGAACAGAACCGAGAGGAGCCGGGCTCTCTCAGGTCACGCGCCGCTGCTCCTCCCGCTCGGACTCGTCCTCCTCCTCGTCCGGCAGATGTACGTCGTCGACGGCGATGTTGACCTCCACGACCTCCAGGCCGGTCATCCGCTCCACCGCGTTGACGACGTTGGTCCTGACGTCCGACGCGGTGTCGGTGATGGCGGCGCCGTACTCGACGACGAGGTTGAGATCAACGGCGGCCTGGCGCTCGCCGACTTCCACCTTCACTCCCTGGGTGACCCCACTGCCCCCGCCGGGCACCCGCTGGCGCACGGCCCCGAAGGCCCTGGTCACCCCTCCACCGAGGTTGTGAACCTCCGGAATCTCGCGGGCGGCCATGCCCGCGATCTTCGCCACGACGGTGTCCGCGATCGCGGTGCTTCCACGGGTGCCAGGGGAGGTGCTGCTCCCTCTGCCGCCCTGCGGTGCCGTGGCCCCCTCCTGCTTTCCCGTCCTGGTGCCGGGAGCGGTGTTTCTGCGCTGTGTGGTCTCCGTCATGACCGTCACCTCGATGCCTCGGTGCGGGGATATGAGCAGCGTCGTTCCCCTCTACGGTAGAACAACGGTGCTTATGGGGCGAAAGTCATCTAAATACCCCCACGGCCCTCCACGGCCCCTCACTGCAGCAGATGGTCGACGTGGCGCTGGAGGACGGCCAGCGCCACCTCGGGGGAGTGGTGCCCAGCCAGGACGTGGACGGTGAGTCCATCGGCCACGGCGAGAAGAGTGTGGGCCTCCTGGACGGCGTCGAGGTGTGCGGGGATCTCCCGGGTGTCCTGGCCGTAGCGGATGAGCCACACGATGAGGTCATGGAGCTTGCCGTAGGTGTCGCGCAGGACGGCGGGCAGGCGCTCGCCGGCCGGGGCCCGGCTGACGAAGGCCAGCCAGACATGCGCCTGCGTCTTCGACGCCTCGTCCAGCAAGGCGAGTTCGGCCAGGGTGTGTGACAGCAACGTGGATGCCGCCTGCGGGGTGGAGGCCGCGGCGATGCGCTGGGCGGGGGACCAGGTGCCGTCGAAGACGACTCCGACGCCGTGATCACACCACCGCAAGATCATCTCAGCTACGGCCAGCCGTTACGGGACAGCCTTTAGCTGTCGCAATACCCAGTCGCGGAGCTCCGTTTCCCACTGGTCAATAGTTGCGCATATGCGAGCAGTTCGTGACGCTGGTACGCATGAATAGTGGGTTCCTGGGCCATGGCAACGATTAGTCGGCGCGACTGATCACGGTAGGGGGCGCCGAGTTCGCTCAGGGCTTCGGCTGCCGTACTCCGGTCGTCGAATGAGTTCGACTTGTCGGTCGCAACTTGTAGCAGTACTGCAGCCACGCGATCCAGATGCTCGCTGTCAAAGTCCAGTAGCGTCTCCGCTGCCTGAATTCGGTTGCCAGGGCTGGCGTCAGGCGAGTTAATAGTGTCGAGTAGGTGTTCGATTACGTGTTCAGTCCACTCTGGCGCCGTGGCGTGAAGGGCCTCGATGAGGGCCACACGGTCCAGGATGGAGACGAACTCTAGGTTGCACACCAGCGAGCAGAAGAGCCAGTTGTCGTCACTCGTATTCGGCTTGTCATCGCAACCGAGCGTGCTGAGCAGGTGCCTGATGGCGGACTGTTCGTCGATGCTCCATGGCTCGCCTGTGAGCGGCAAGTGAGCGTCCGCTTCGGCGTCAGCGGGGGATGGCATGGGGTCTTGTTCTTCGAGGTATGCGCGGGCCTGCGAGCCGGATATCTGACTGGCGACGCGCCGACCCGCTGCCGGTAGGCGGGGGAGGGCTGACAAGAAAGTCTGCAGCTGAGCTGGTGTGTAGGGGCTGCCTTCCGCCATCAGGACTCCTGCGACATGCTGATGCCCTGGGCTGCCCTGCAGCAGCCAGGTCAGCAGCGCCTCCGTTTCTAGAGGGTGCTGATGGGCGTAATGAACGAGTACTGTGCGATGGTCGCGCCCCTTACGCCCCGCCATACGTGCAGCCTCGAAGGTGAACGTCTGCCACGTCTTGGAGTTTCCGTCGAAGTGCTCGGGGAGTTCCATGGCGCGAGCCTCCGCCGCAAGGAATTCAGCAAAGCTCGCATGTAGGAACCGCATCGACCCCTTGATTACAACAAGGAGCCCACTCGAGGCCAGCAGGGCTGCGACGTACTCACCCCAACCGGGGATTCCTGTCTGGGCGCGCGGGCCCACTTTCAGACGCAGCCACTCGAGCGCGGCCGTCAAAGGATTGAATGCGGCCCGCTGATCGGATTCGGCAGAGTGGCCTGCCGATTCGGAAAGGTTTCGCACCGTCTGAGTTGCGACATGCCGCAATAGGTCGTCGAGGTTCTCTTGGAGGAATTGGATGACTTCCAGAGCCCATGGGGCCCTGCCTGCGTGGGTGCGCATCTGACTGAACAGGCCTTCGCGCTGTGTCGCCTTCGCGCTCGTGAGATACGTCCGATATTGATCGAAGAGGGCGTACTGGTTGTTGGGCAATCGCTGTCCCGGCCATGCTTCGAACACAGCGGCGGCTACGGCTGCCAGCAACGGGACTGCCATCAGGTCGTACAGTTTGGCAGCGTCGATCTGCGCGAGGAACTCACGAATCTGACGATGTCCCAGGGCATCTGCTCCGAACCAGCGCTCAGCGAACGTCTCAAGTTGTGAGCGGTCGAAGGGAACCATCGTAAAAACGAGGAAACCATTCTCGGTGAAGCGGTCCCGCTCCACCGGGTGCAGGGGACGGCACGATGCGATGATCTTAACTCGACCACCATGGCCGGCTTCGCCCCTCGCAATGGCGGTGAGTTGGTGAGCGAGGCGGTTACGGGCACCCATGGGAATCTCGTCGAATCCGTCCACCAGGAGTAGCCAGGAGTAGCCCTCCGGGAGCAGTCCATCCGCGGCATCAACGAATCGCCGCTCACTGTACTCAGTCCCGCCGAAGACGAGCCGAGACAACTCACGGTCGACCCCACCAGGCCCGGTGGCTAGTTGCTCAGCAGTTGCCCATACAGGGACGCAGGCGTTCTGCGCGAGCGTCGCGTTGAGGAGTTCAGCGGACAAGTGCCCGGCAAGTCTGGCGAGTAAGGTCGACTTGCCGCTGCCCGGACCGGACTCCAACAGAAGATGGCAGCTGGCGGGATCTTCGAGGACATCTTCAATGTGCCCTCGCCTTCTTTCTGGCGTCGGTTCATCGGCTTCTTGTGATTCGTCCAGCTGCTGCTGAACATGGACCGCTGACAGCGGTCGCCGCGCGCCAGTGCCATCGTGGATGACGTAGGGCCATGCCTCTCCCCGTTCCACCTGTTCCGTCAGGAGTGGGAGGAGGAAGGTCGGAATGGGCATGACCGGAGCCCTGACGGTGTTCCGAACAGGTTGAGCCGCCTCAAGTAGCTCGCTGAGGGAACGACGAGCAGGAATCGACTCGCCGGCCCACCGCGACCAGAGTTGTACCAGGGCCCAGAGCTTCGGCTCGTTGACTGGAGTGGGCGCTTGGCGGCTCATCGGTTCATCGGCCAGCCAGTTACTCAAACGGCGGCCATCCAGATCAACCTCAAACTCGCTTTGGAGCACCTTCGAGGTCTCACGACGTGAGTACGGAAGGTTCTGTCGAGTCCGGTTCGCCTTGGCCCTGCGTTCTAGATCGCGCAGGTAGGTGTGGAGAGCGCTGTCTGAGTGGTCCACGTCCCTGCCCTTCTCTCTCCCTGGCGGCCCTTCCCGCTGCCCGCTGCGGGCACCGCCGGGCAGCCCACGAACTGCAGCGTAAGAGCGCTGCCGCCCGGTTCGCCCGCACTTCCTCACGATTCGGTCCGGGAGCCCGCATCGTCTGGAAGCGAAGGTGCAACGCCATCCGGGAGGGACCATGAATCGCAATAAGAGCCACACCATCAAGCGCCTGTACCGAGCCGCCCTGTTTGCAGCAGTTCGTGGTGCAGCCGCCACGGCTGGGTCGTCACTGGTCGCCGTTGCGGTGTTGGCATTCCAGCGATGACAGGTGCCGGGGGCTCAGTCGGTTAAGGCGTTGTCTTTGGCTCGCCGAATGCGCCCCCGACTGTGAGGCAATAGATGCGCGCACGCACGCAGCTTTTCTGCGGCAGACGAGCGGCGGTGTTGCCGATCGTGGGGCACGACAGCCGAGGTAAAGGCGTCCTGGGGCGTGTCGGGGTGTGTCGCGAACGCTGAGAGGCAACGAGGGAGGGCGGGAGTCAGTGAGACTGACTCCCGCCCTCTTATCTCGGCATCCGCCCTGGTCAGCGTGTGCATTCTGCTGATCTTCGGCGAGTGCCCCCGGCAGGATTCGAACCTGCGCACACGGCTCCGGAGGCCGGACAGTTCCCAGACGTTTTTGCAGGTCAGCGGACTATCTGACTGAGTTTTAGCTGCCCGGTCCCGCGCATGTCCCGCGATCTCGAAATATCCCATTTTGGCCCGCTTGTGTCGATTGCGGGTTCCTGGAGGTCTTGGGGCCTGGGCGGCGAAGTGCCCGGAAATAGATCCGACAGCTCCTGCGGTTGAGTATCGGCCACACTGGCTGCGCGGGAGGGGCGGTGCTGGACCTGAAGCTTTACAACACGAAAGGCGGCGTAACAGAGGTCATGCCGCGTCTTGCTGATGCCGAGGCCGATGTGCAGAGCATCGTCGAGGGCAACATGGAGAAGCTGCTCGGGGTCCGGTTCCTGGCGAGCGAGTACAGCACCGGTCCGATCCATGGCGGCCGGATCGACTCGCTCGGCATCGACGAGAACGGGGCGCCCGTGATCGTCGAGTACAAGCGCGGCACTGATGCAGGCGTCATCAACCAGGGACTTTTCTACCTGTCCTGGTTGATGGATCACCGGGCGGAGTTCCGGTACCTGGTCCGCGACCGACTCGGGGCTGCGGTCGCGGCGCAGGTGCTGTGGAGTGCGCCCAGGCTGATCTGTGTGGCTGGCGACTTCACCCGCTATGACGTGCATGCCGTGCGCGAGCACCGCCGCAGCATCGACCTGGTCCGCTACCGTTTTTTCGGCAGTGAGCACATTGGCCTTGAGACCGTGGCCTCCGTCACCGGACATGCGCCTGCCACCAGCGTGGCCGGTCGACGCGTGTCCGTGGTGTTGAGCGGCCGAAGGCGAGACAGCGCAATGAAGGAGCTGGCCGCAGCGGTCGACGAGGTCCTGCTCGGCCTCGGGGACGGCATCACCCGGGTTCAGCGCAAGACCTACTGTGCCTACCAGCGGCTGCGGAACTTCGCATGTGTCTGTCCGCCGCAGCAGACCAAGCTGCTCGTCTACCTCAAGGCCGATCCGCAGGGGGTCGACCTCGTTCCTGGCTTCACCCGGGACGTGACGGTACTCGGCCACCATGGCACTGGCGACCTTGAGGTGCAGCTTCGTACGGAGCGGGACCTGGAGCGCGCCAAAGACCTGTTCCGCCTCAGCTACGCCGGGGTGTAGCGGCTCCGCCAACGGCTGGTCGGGTGGAATGTGGAGTTGTGGGCTGTCGTCGTTGGGGTGCCTCTCGACGTGGGGGTCAGGACGTGGCGGTGGACCATTAATGGTGCGGAGAATCCCCGGTTTGGCTAACCGGGGATCTGCGGCTACATTCCCCCGCTTCCTCGGCAGTAGCACCCCGGCTTCAGCGCGAATCGCGATCCGGAGTCTGGAGAGGTTCTGTGAGTGTGTGGACACTGGCCAGCATCCTCACCGGTCCCGATGGGACCGATCTTGTGAGCGGGACTGGTCCTGGCGGGGCTGGCGATGTGCTGGTCTGCGTCATCACGCTCAAACGGAACGGTCGTGCTTGTCTGCTGCTGCATGCTCCGGGAACGGAAATATGGTGCGGGCGCCCGATTTTTTATTCCATGGCCCCGGCTCGCGGGCGGCGGACAACAGTCCGTCAGCCAGGCAGCCCGGAATCGTCACCCGCAGGGTCAACTCTTCGCGGGGCCGGCAGTAGCGGACCTCCAACCCGAAGGCGCTGTAGAGCCGCCGCTGGATCTCCTCCGGGACCAAGGAAAGGTCCACATCGAGATGCGGGAGCGCATTCAGCGGAGCCGCGATGTCGGTGGGGCGTACACCCTGGTTCGGCGCTCGAAGGTGAGCCAGTTGTTCGGCAAGTTGTTCACGCTGGGCGCCCACTGTGGAGTGCTCCCGGCGGATCGCTTCACGAAACTGTTTCTCCTGACCCCGATCGAGACCGTCGGCCTCGCCGTCGCCGAAGCCGCCGGCGAGGGTGGGGTTGAGACGGGCCTGGCGCTGGCCGATGGCACTGATGGCGCGCTTCGGTGCTGCCCGCTCGTTCGCGGTGCGGTCTCCGGAGCCACTCGCGGACTGAGCGGCTCTGAGTGCGGCTGTGAGGTGGTTGTGTCGATCGGGCCTGAAGATCCTCGTGGCGAAGAACCGGGCGATGGAGGTGACCAAGATCTGTTCGCGGATCCACAAGCTCTTGGGGTGATCAGGGAACCACGGCTGATCGCGATGTTCGTTGGGGTCGGGCTGGCAGGCGTAGTAGGCGATCTGGTGGCGGGTCTTGCCGAACATGCGGCGGTCACAGATGTCGCAGTAGACGTACGACCGCAGGACGTAGGAGCGCTTGGTGGCCGGGTGCGCGTTGGCTCCGTGGGCGCTGCGGGATCCCTGGCGTTTGCGGCCCACGGTGGAGACGGCGTCGAACAGTTCCTTGGTGACCAGAGGCTCATGGGCGGGCCGGGGAGACCACACCCAGTCCCGCGGGTCGTTGTAGCGGCCGCCCTTCTTCATCGCGCGGCGGTTCCAGACCTGGTAGCCCGTGTACTTGGGATTGCGGAGGATTTCACGCACGGCGGATCCGCTCCACCGCCCCAGGGCCACATCGGGACGGGTCGGCTCCGGAGGCGGGTACGCGACGAGGTCCAGGTTCAGACGGTCGGCGATGGCGTCGTAGCCGAGCTTGTCCAGCCCGCGGAGCTGGAAGATGTGGGTGACCGCTGAGGCCCGCAGCGGATCGGGGATGAGCCGGTGCTTGGTACGGCCCTCGGCTCGGCGAGCAGGGACGGGGTGGGGCACTTTCTCCGCCCGGTAGCCGTAGGGAGGCTTGCCCACGTTCCACCCCTGGGAGACGTGTTCGACGAAGCCATCCCAGGACAACTCCAGCATCTGCAGCACATACCACTCGGAAACAGCCTGCTTGACGCGCCGGGTGAGGGTGGGTGTGGCGCGCTTGGCCCTGGGGCCGGTAATGATCGGTTCGTCGGCGGTGCACAGGGCGACTCCGGCTTGCTCCAGCTCGTATTCGATCTTGGTGCCGAAGTAGGTGCGGCGGGCGACGCGTTCGATCGACTCGCAGATGACGGCAGCGAAGCGGCGGTCGGGGCGCTGGGCTTCTTCGAGGAGATCGGCGACGCTGCCGTCGCGGGGGATAGGGATCTTGAAGTTCTGGTGGGCCAGGGAGCTGCCCCGCTCGTGCAGCTCCTTGCGGCCGGACTCGACGTCGTAGAAGTGGGCGACGATCACCCAGCCGGGCGGCAGCGCGGTTCTGGCGTTGCGCAGTTGCCGGGGCAGCGAGAGCGTGGGGTCCTGGGCGGCCTCCGTGGAGGTCCGGCCGAGCCAGGCCACCGGGACGGACACAGGGAGTGCCGGTGCGTCCGGGACTCCGTCGGTGGCCCAAGGGCGTCCGGGTACGGGAGGCGCCCAGGACGACCGCGGGGCGGGCGGGGTGGCGGGCATGTGGTGTCCCTCTACCATTTGTTACGTGCGGGGTAGCTCAGGTCCGGCCGGCTTCTTCCTGTCCGCTTTCCGGTGGGGCGTTGCGGCGGGCGTAGAGCCACTCCAGCACCTCGCGGATCGCGGCATCTTGGCGCTGAGCCAGAGCCTGAGCGTCCTCGCCGTCGACAGCGACGTACTCAACGATCACCCGCGGCTCCTCGGCTGAGCAGGGCTTTTCCGGGGTGACGCTGACGGTCGCCGTCGGTGGAGGCTCCGTCTCGGCCGTGTCGTCAAGGCTGCCGTCCGACGTGCCGGCTAGAGGGCGCGAGAGGTGGTTCACGATTGCTCCGGTGACTACAAGGGCCCAGCCCTATTCTGATGGTGACCAGTTAATAGGAATTCCACGCGGCGCATTGCCGCCGTCTAAACGGCTGGTGAGAACTCCACTGAAGACAATTCCGCGCCCCAGTCCGAGATAACCCCGGAACCTCAAAAGTATTCTCGGCTCTTGCTGGATCGGGCAGGGGAAGTTGTTGGGCCTGAGGCTGTTCAGCGCCATGGCGAGGGCGGCCGACCTTACCTCGGACTGGTGTTCGTGTAGCGAGGGTACGGCCGCGGTCGGCGGGGGTGCACTGGAGGCCAGCGGGGCTACAAGGGTGGAGTGCGATTCGGAAAGTTGGCATTGCCGTGCCACGAAGACGGTTGACTTGGTCCCCAAGGGGGACGCACCCCGGACGCGGCGCCGTCCTCATGATGATTGCCTATCGCCCAAGCGGGGCCGGATGGCAGTGCGGCAAGATGCACGTGAGGACGCGGAGGGGGTCTCATGGACGGGAAACTCTGTGATGGCTGGGTCTACTCGCTCAGCGGGCAAACGCTCTGTTTCACGGGCAAAGTGCTCATAGATGACGAATGGGTAATCCGAAAGGACTGCGCGGACATTGCCCAACAGCTTGGTGCGAGCTGGAAACCGGACTTTTCCCGCAAGATCACAGTCTTCGTGCACGGCGATCTCGCTAGTCAGGCCGTGACCGACGCTCACCGCGAGTACAGCAAGAAGCTCGTGCGCGCCGCATGGGAACGCGACCGGGGATACCACGTATGCGTCGTGGATGGGGATGGCTTCGCAGACCTTATCGGTGGCCACCCCGCGCGTTGCCGAGAGTTGCAGAGGGCGCGGGGTGCATACGATCACGTCCTCGTCTTGCCACAGGCTGGGGATGGGATCTTGGGCGGCCCACTTCGGCGACACACAGTCGGGCACCACGATTCTGGTGCGCTGGCCCTCGACCTTGCCCACCTCGACAAGGGCACTGAGGCACACGAGTCGACGATCGCGGCACTCATCGAGTACCTGTCCCGCCAACACATCGAACTCCGCGCGCACGCTCGCAATGCCCCTCGATTCGACGCGGGATGGTCACGCGATGATGACGTCTTCATCGCCGAGGTAAAGAGTTTGACTGGCGCAAGTGAGGATCAGCAGATTCGACTGGGGATCGGACAGGTTCTCGACTACGCCCATCAGCTTCAACTGGCAAGGACATATGGTCGAATACGTCCCGTCCTGGTGCTGGAGAAGCAGCCGACCGACCCCAGGTGGACCTCACTCGCTGAGGCCAGCGGGATCCTCCTGACATGGGCCCCGGGTTTTGCAGGGTGCTGAAGCCTCAAGATCCTCCCGCTGGGGCGAGTGGCAACGCCGGGGTCAGCAGGTGACTGATGCACGAAGGGCCGTCGACGTGTTCTCGACGACGCATCATGCGGAGTGCGTTGTCATCCTCGAACCGGCCGCGAAGAGATCCTGACCTGCAGCTTTGTACGTGCGCATTATGTGCAGTGTGGGTGTAACGGGCGTTATCTCGACACTGTAAAACGACGCGCATTCTGACGGAGTGCCAGGTGCTTCGTGTTGGTCCGTACCCCTGGGACTGCAATAGCGGTTCCCTCGCCAACCCACCGCCCATCATGAGCCGAGACCACCTGCTACTGGTCGAGAGTCGACCCGCTCATGCTTCTCTTAAGGCCGTCCGTCTCGCCTGGTGCCCCGCTAGAGTCCCTGCATAGACGGGGCAGAGGGGGCATACGTGGCTGCTGTCGACTTGGGTCAGCTTGGGGAGACGTGGGCGCTGCGGGGGACCGATGGCTCAGTTGGCTACGGCAGCGAGTTCGCCGCACAACTGATGACCTATACCCGGGAGGTACTGGACGAGTGGCAGCACACTCGTAGGTGGCAGCCGGGCAAGCAGCTGCGCGGCCTCTCCCGGAGCACCGCTCGCGACTACAGAGGGCGCTTCCTCCTGGAACTGCTGCAGAACGCTCATGACGCGCACGCCGATGACCGGAGCGACGGGCGGGTGCACGTCCTACTCGACGAGGACGAAGGCGAGCACGGCACCCTCTATGTCGCCAACGCCGGCAACCCCTTCACCTGGGACCGTGTGGATTCTGTGTCGAAGCTCTCCTGCAGCGACAAGGTGGTGGGCGAGGGAATCGGCAACAAGGGCGTCGGGTTCCGCAGCGTGTTGCAGATCAGTGCCGCACCCGAGATCTACAGCGCCAGGCCCGATGGCGGCACCGCGGCCGTGCTAGACGGATACTGCTTCCGCTTCGCCACGCCCGACGACCTGAACCTGCTGCTGGCCGACGCCGAGCTGGTGCGCCGGGCGACCGAGGAGTTTCCGCCATTCCAGCTCCCGTTCCCGGTGTCCGCGGTCCCCGAGACCTGCGCGAAGCTGGCCCTGGCCGGCCATGTCACCGTGATCCGGCTGCCCTTGCGTAGCGAGACGGCATGCGGCGAGGTACGCCGGCGGATCGATGAGCTGGCCAGCTCAGGCGCTCCGCCCATGCTGTTCCTGGAGCGCCTTGAGTGTCTGGTGCTGGAACGGCGTGCCGTTGACGTGCACGAGCGGACCGAACTGACGCGCCGCGAGGAGCGCCTGCCCGCGATGCTGGACGTTCCGGCCGCAGGCGCTGCACCGGCTGTGTCGCTGACGCAGGTCGATCTCGGACCGGCCGGCCGATTCGTGCTCGTACGCGGCACGGTGCCTGCTGCCAGGCTGAGGGCCACGGTCGCGGAGGCCGTCGACGACGAGGGGCTGGACGACTCCTGGACCCAGTGGTCCAAGCCTGCCGTCATCGAGATTGCCCTGCCGGTCGCGCCAGCCTCATCCGGGCGTGTGTACACCTTCCTGCCGCTCGGCGACGACGTGACCGCTCCACTGGCCGGCCATCTCAACGCGCCGCTCTATACCAAGACCGACCGCACGGGTTACGACAGGGAACACCCGCTCAACACCATGCTTCTCGATGCCGCGGCGGAGACTTGTCTCACCGCCGCCACGGCGCTCCGAGACAGCGCAGCACCTGACGCGACCCGGTTGGCGGTGGATCTGGTGAGCTGGCAGCCGAAGTGGGCCGCGCGGCTGGCCGCTGCCTCCCGGCGTATTCAGGGGCGAGAGCTCGCTGACACACCGATCGTGCCGATGCTCGGCCCTGCCGGATCCTCGCCGGCGTGGGCAGCGCCTCGAGCCGTCGTTCTGTGGCCTGAAGTGGATCTGTCGGTGCTCACCGCCCGGGCGGCATGTGAAGCTGGCCTGGCGGTGGTCGACACAGCTCTGCCGCGCGGCCCGCGCGCACGCCTGGCCAAGCTCTGCGAAGCCCTGCGATGCCCGCTGGAACCGTCAGCGGACGCACTCGCCGGCCACGTCGAGCGGATCGCGGCCACGCTGCCGCTTCCTGGGCCCGACGACCCCGTCGATGTGTGGGACGGCGTGTACGCGGATCTGCCCCACCTCTTCGAAGGCCGCGGCCGGGTGCTGCAAGGCCGCAGACTGCTGCTGACGGCCGACGGGACGTTGGAGCGTACGAACGGCACGGCAGCGGTCGACTCCGCCTCTGCCAAGGAACGCCGCCGATCCCGGCGCCAGGCGTTCTTCCCGCCAGCCAGGGGCCTCTCCGGTCTCTCCGGTGCCACGGCCGCTCCCGACGGCAACCTGGCGGTACCCCCAGCCCTGAGCAAGCGGCTGTTCTATCTGCACCCGGGACTGACTTGGATCGAAAGCGAAGGGCAGGTCCGCCGGCAACAGGCCCGCCTCTTCCTGGAACAGCACCGTCTCGTACGCCGGTTCGACGTGGCGGGCCTGCTGGAGCACGTACGGCACGCACTCTCGCAGAGCAAGGACCGAAGGCTGCGCGATCAGGCCCTGCGCTTCGTCTTCCATCTGCACTGTTCTCGTCAGTCCTCCGGTGCGCTGCGCCTGCGCGACCTCGGTCTGTACGTGCCGTCGGCGGACGGACCGCTCATCCCGGCGGCCAGCGGCAAGTTCGGGCCGGGATGGTCCGGCTCCATGGGGGAGGATCTGGCGCGTGTGGCCCAAGAGGGGCGCGAGGAGAGCGCGTCCCTGCGCTCGCTCGCCCGGCAGTTCATCGCGATGCCGGACGCGTTCGTGCGCCGTAGGGAGACAGAGGCCGACTGGCGGGCGTTTCTTGCCGAGCTCGGCGTCACCGACGGCTTCCGTCCGGTCTTCACGACTACCGCCGACACCACGGCGGAGGGTTCGCAACTGACACCGGCCCACCTGGTGCGCATGGCGAAGGTGCCCGTCGCCGTCGCGGGGCAATGGCAGCCGCACATCCACCGCAACGGCGAAACCGCCCAGTACCCCTACACGCCGTACAAGGGGAGCCCTGCCTGGCGGCTCCCGGGCCAGGAGATCGTCGGCCAGCTGAGCGAGCCCGCCCGGCTCGCCTTCGCCCGCCTCCTGCTGCACGGTCTGCCGCGCTGGCAGGCCAGTTGCTTCACCAGCACCTGGCTCAGGGACCGGCCCGGCAACAAGGACCCCCAGGAAGTACCCACCCCGCTGGACGCCTTCGTACGGGAGCAACCCTGGCTTCCGGTGCGTGGCCGCGGCCGCACGGTGCGCTTCGTACGCCCCCGGGAAGCCTGGCACTGCCCGCCCAGCATGGAGGAGGAGCCCCTTTTCGCGCCGACGATCGCTCGCCAGGTGAGCTCCCTGCTGGAATCTCCGGAGGTGGTGGCGAAGCTGCGGTCGTACGGCCTTCCGACGTGGAACGACCCCCGGGACAGCGACAGGCTTGTCGCGGCCCTGGCCGACTTCGTCGCCGAACGCGCGGTCGGGCCCGAAGACCGCCCTGCGGTGCAACGCGCGAACGAGTACGCGTGGCGGTCCCTGGTCACCCGAGCCCGCACGTCCGCCGCGCCCGGCAGTCCGCCCTTCACCCAAGGCGCCCTGCTCGCGGAGTCGGGAGAGCTGCTGACCGCCGTGCCCTTCGCCGACCTGCGCGACGGGAACAGCACGCTCTATGTCACAGACGAACGGGCAAGCGTCAAGACCCGCATCGCCCAGGAGATGGAACGCCCGCTGCTCGTGGTGCCGGGCCTGGCCAGGGAGATCGTCGATCTGCTCGGGCGCTGGGGAGCACGGTCGGCACGTCATGTGGACGAGGCCCGGTTGGAAGTCATCGTCGACGAGGAACCATTGGACCGGTCGGAGACTGGGACACAGCTCGTCTCCGTCCTGACCTGGCTGCCTTTGGTGCTGGCGGCCTTGGCCGATCACAGTCCGACAGGGATCCGGCCGACCGAAACGTCCCTTGCGGAGCTGGTCGCGGGCGTCCGGCGGATCGGCTCGCGCACCTACCGGACGCTGGAGATCCGGCTAGACGAAGAAGAGGTGGCGTTGCCGAGCCGGCTCGGCGGAGTCCTGCCGCTGCCCGACGACGACCGCCCTCTGCTCCTGCAGCGGGCCCAGCCCGAAGACTGGAACGGGGTGGCCCGGATCGCCGAACCCGTCGCCCACCTGACCGGCCGCCCCGACCTCGGTGTCCGGCTGAGACTGGTGGCCCGCGAGCTGGAGCACCTGCACGCCGATCTCCGCGAGCCGGGGGAGGAGGAGCTCGGCCAGGCACTCGGTCTGTCCCCGAACCAGTTCGCCGAAACCGTGCAGCGTTACGAAGGCACAACCGCCGCCGTCGTCCACCGCTGTTATCCGTTCCTGGTTCACTTCCTGGGACGTCGGCGGGGCGACGCCCTAGTCGAACCACCTCCCTGCGACACCAGGGAGTTCCAGGAGGCGCTTGAGGCACACGCGGCGGAACTGCCGGTGGAGGCCAGCATGCTCCTAACCAAGGCGCGGCGGGCACGCGACATCGACGAACTGCGTGAAGTGCTCGGCGTCGGGTTCGCGGAGTTCAATGCCACCCTGGCCGGGCTGGCTCCTCCGCACACTGTCATCAGTCACGCGGATTCCCACCGGGAGGCGATCGAGAATCATCTGCAGCGGCATCGGGGAGCGCTTCTCGACCGTCTCCGACTGGCTCGACTCCGGCGATTCGATGCCCGTGAGGTCCAGCCGGACTGGCGGCAGTTGCGCACGCTAGAGGGAATCGAACCCCCCGCGGAGTGGAACACCACGCTGGAGACGGCGACACCGCAGCAGGTAGGCGCTTGGGTGGAGGAGGTCCTCGCCGAGCGGCTGGGCTCGCGACTACCAGCGGAGGGCGCGGACCTCCCTGCCTATACGGCCCTGCTTCCCCGGAACCGAGCGGCCATCAGGACGGTCGTACCCGACCTGGTTGCCCTGATCCGCGCCTGCCACCTCCCGCTGCCCGCCGCACTCGACCAGGGAGATCCGGCGGAGGCGGTGACTGAACTCCTCGACGAGGCCGGCGCGCTGGACTTCCGTCTGCTCGGACCCGATGACATCGCCGCCTGGCTTGCGGCGCTCGGGCACTGGCCCGCTGGCATGCATGTCAGCGCGGACCCTGCCGTCCAGGGCGTGACAGCCGCCGAACTCGAAAACGGCCGTACGGCTGCCGACTCGGCACGGGCACAGCGCGAGCACCGCCAGCGGATCGTCACCATCGGCGGGAAAGAGCTCGATGTACACACCGGTGACTTCGGCGAACTCACCGCCGAGCTCCAGCGAGCGCTCGATGCGGATCCGCAGCTCCTCGGCAACCGCAACGTCTTCGCCTCGCTGACTCCCGTGGGACCGGGGCGACGGGGAGCGTCGGCCGCTGGCCGTGGTGGCGGCAGAGGAGAGCCCCGAAGGCTGTCGGCCGCGCAACGAGAGGCGATCGGCTACGCCGGAGAATGGTTCGCCTATCAGTGGCTCTGCCGAAACTACTCGGCCACTAACGAAACCAGCTGGGTATCGACGAACCGCAGGAAGTTCTTCCCCGGACTCCCTGGGGACGACGGGCTTGGGTACGACTTCCGTGTCGGCAGCGGCCGTCAGCCCTTGCTGTTCGAAGTCAAAGCCAGTCAGGGCGAGGGAGGCCAGATCGAACTCGGCGAAAGCGAGGTCCGGGCGGCCCAGCGGAACACCGGCAGCGACCGCTGGCGGATCCTCATGGTCACGTCGGTCCTGGAACCCTCCCGGCTCCGGGTGGCGATGCTTCCCAATCCCTTCAGCGTGCGAGGCCGCGATCTTTACCGGGAGGAGGGCGGCGCGCTGCGCTTCTCGTACCGCCTGTGAGAACAGCTCAGCTTGCCCCTCCACCCGTCCTGCCCACAGTGGCCCCAGCGCTGGTCATACCGCACGAAGCGGCGCTGTGGCCGCGACGGCGGCTAGCGGGCTCGGCTGGCTCTCAGGGCCATTGCCGGAACGGAACCAGCGCCGCAGCGCGGAGCTGGGCGGTGCCCAATGGCTGTGTGGCGGTCGTATGGCGGAGCACCGGTTCGGTCGGCGAGTTATGATCACAGCCTTCTGTAACGCGCTTTTTTCAGCCGAGAACGGACCAATAACGTCGCTGCGCACGAGTCAGACCCATTTTTCTCTGTAAGTGAGTCTGACTCGTTGACACGGCATCAATGCCTCAGTCGCTCCAGGGAATCCCATAGGGCTTCAGAAGCCGTTCGGGCTCACGCCCCAAGTACTCGCGCGCGGCCGGTGATCCATCCCGGGCTGCCTGCCGAACGTTTTCCATCCGCGCGATACGCCAGGCCGACTCCCACTGCGGCCACTCCTCCTGGGGAACATCGCTGACCGCGAGAACGGCAAACATGATCGTTCGCGTAGGAGAAGCACGTCGAGTGACGAAGTTGTGGAAGGTGGAACGACTGATCGGCTGCTCAATCACACCTTGAGCAGCCAGGCGCTTGGCCTTCTCTTCTGCCTTTCGGTAAGTGAGCCCAGAGAGCGCGTATTGTGATACGAGCGCGTTCCATAGGTCAGCAGGTGTCACCACCATGTCCCGTGGAGTCCTCTTCTCACCCTGGAGCATCTGCCTGATTCTGAGCTCCCACAGTCCTTTTCGATGTAGTCGTCTGCCGGCGTTCACGTCGGCGCCGCATGCCCGGGCGATCTCCTCGACCATCTTGAGCGACGGCAACGTGGTGCCACTGACCGCCCTACTCAGAGTGGACTTGTTGACCTCCAAACGTTCTGCCAGCTGCGCATAGGTCAAGCCCGTTCGTTGCCGCTGTTCGCGTAGCCAGCGCGCCAGTTCTACAAGCGGAGATGGCTGCTCGGGCAGCTCTCGCAGCTTTCGCCCCATCGGCAATCACGGCCGGAGGGCAGGGGCGACCAGGTCCGGTGTGCCCGCCCTGAACAAGGTCGAGATCACCGCCATTCCGCCGAACATCTGCAGTACGTCCGCCACTGGGTGCCCCAGGACAACCAGAACTGCGGCGAGCGTCATGGCAATCACCACGATGACGACTACCTGTGTGCTCGGGGATTCGGGTGTCTCACGGGCCCCGTGAACAACACACTCGAGATGAGATGTCCTGCCAGCTGCCATTGCACCTCTTCCTTTCCGCCCTGCCTGTTGGCCTGAGGGCCGTCTTGCGCCACGTCCCTGCGAGGCGCCGTGCGCCCCATGTTCAGCGCGTTGACGACCTCAACGCCACCCGCGTTGTTGCGCAGATGTCCAACACCTGGACTGCAACAATCCGTCTTGGCCACCCGGAGGGTTCGTCAGCTTGGAAAGAAAAACAGCAGGTGAGCGACTTGTCGAAATGGCCCAGGCGTTGGGATCCTGTCAGGCTGTCCACGAAGCCAATGTGGTCCACATCACTGGCTCCATGCGTGCGCTCACCTTGGCGACATGCCAAGTCTATTGTCGAGAGCAAGACTTGGCGCGCACTCAGCAAACCCCGATCACAGAACCAAGCCACGACGAGCCCTTCCGAGGCTTGTGGACCACTCCTGGACACGGCCCAGCCAACGAGTCGGCTGCAACCCCGGGGTCGAGCAAGGTTCAGCTAGTCTCCTGCGCCAGTGGCTGGTCGTCAGTTGTGCTGAGACTGCTGCTGGTGGTGCGTCGCGGTCGGCGCCCGAATTGCCTCCGCACGGCTCATCTCCACTGCACTCATCACGTCCCTCCGCCTCAGCCACCGTGACGCGACGCGTGATCGCCCGGATGGGTCTAGCGCGCCACGCGGTAGCGGAGGTAGACGACTCTCGAGCTGAAGGTGCGGGTCTCGACGAGTTCGAGATCCACCCGGCGCTCGCGCTGGGGAAAGAACGGAATGCCACCGCCGACCAGCACCGGGTCGACCCTGGCCCGGTACTCGTCGATCAGACCCAACGTGGCCGCCTCGGCGGCGAGAGTCGTCCGGCGGCGTGCTGGTGGGTCCGGATCACGCAGATCGTGGAGTCGACGTTCACCATGCACCCGATGCGACCGCGCGCGTTGGCTCGCGCCTGGAGCTTGGTGAGCAGCCCTGCCCACACTCCCGGGCGCTGCCAGCGGCGGAACAAGTCCGTAGATCGACTGCCAGGGCCCATAGCAGGGCGGGAGGTCTCGCCACGGAGCCACTCGCCGGCACCGGTCACCGAGATGCTGCTGGCCGGTCAGTCCGAGATCCACTGGCGCTTGTGGGGAGTGACCAAGCCAGCGATTGGTGAGAATGAATCCCCGGCCGCGGTCGTGGCCCCGGGCACTGCTGCAAGGCCCGCCATGAGGGCAATGGCAATCCCGGTGCTCCCAACTGACTTCGATGGGTCGGCAGGCAGACACGTGATCCGGATCGCGGGCGGTGTCAGCGTAAAGTTCGGTGCTGTCGCATGCTGGCCTGTCCGTGGATTACAGGGGACGTCGATGACGCAGCAGCTTTGGAGCAGCCGGAGGCATCGCACCGCCATCGGCCGTGTCGGCCTCTCGCTCCCGGCCCGACGAGCCGTTAGTGATCTACAGCTGAAACCGGGCATGGGAGTACTGGACTACGGGTGTGGACGGGGCGGCGATGTGCGTTCACTCCAGCATCTCGGCTTCGACGCCACGGGGTGGGATCCAGTGCATTTTCCGGAGGGGGAACGCGAACCAGCTGAAGTCGTCCTTCTCACCTATGTTCTGAATGTCATTGAAAATCCCACTGAGCGGCGCGAGACACTCCTGCGTACCCGGGACCTCGCCAAGTCGGTGCTAGTAGTGTCTGCGCGGTTGCGGTGGGAGCGCAACCAGATCAAGGGTACGGAGTACGGCGACGGCATTCTCACCCAACGTCGTACCTTCCAGCGCCTCTACGCGGCCGGCGAGCTTCGCGAATACGTCGAGGAGGCGACGGGGGTGCGCTGTGTGTCGGCAGCGCCTGGCATCGTCTACGCCTTCAAGGATGATGAGGCCCGCCTCAGCTACTTGGCTCGCCAGATTGCTCCCGATGGCGAATGGCTGGCATCTGAGGACACCGCGTCGGCGATCACTTCCGTCGTTGATCATCTCGAACAGCGCGGTCGTATGCCTCAGCTGGAGGAGATGCCGCAGCCGATCATCAGCCTCCTCGGCCACCTGCGCCCCGCCGAACTGAAACGTCTTGCCGAGCAGGAAGCCGACCCCGTGAAGGTGGAGCGGAGCGCAGAACGGGGCGCTCGCGACACTCTGCTATTCCTCGCTTTGGAACTGTTTCACGGCCGAGGCCCGGTTAGCAGCTTGCCGTTGCCTACTCAGCTGGACATTCGCGCCTTCTTTCCCTCCTACACGGAGGCGTGCCAGCGAGCGGACCGCTTGCTGTTCAAGCTGCGCGACGACACATACGTCCGCCGAGCCATGAACGGATCGATCGCCGGCAAGTTCACGGCCACGGCACTGTACGTTCACCGCCGGGCGCTCCACCGGATCCCGACCGTGCTGCGGCTGTACGAACAGTGCGCGAGTATCGCTGCCGGCCGCCCGGGTGAGTGGTCCGTCGTCAAGCTTCGGCACCAGGGACGCGGTGTCAGCTGGCTTGATTACCCCGAGTTCGACGCGGATCCCCACCCACGTCTCGCGGCGTCGTACGCCGTCGACCTGACGACCCTCAAGTCCTCCTTCACCTCGTACGCAGACTCGACCAACCGCCCCCTTCTGCACCGCAAACACGAGTTCCTCGCGGAGGACGATCCCGATGCGCCCAAGTACCGGCGTCTCACCGACGCTGAAGTACGCGCCGGCCTCTACGAGAGCCCGCACCTGATCGGTACGGAAGAGGGCTGGGAACGTGAACTCGTCCGCTGTGGACGGGCATTGCGGGGGCACCGGCTGGTGCGGCGCCCCGACACTGACTGAGCCTCGCGTCCTGTGCTTGGCCCCGGCGTGGTTCTCAGCGGCGAGTGAGACGCTCTCCTTTATGACCACCACTCGTACGGCGGGCATCTGCTCGCCCACATACCGAAGACTGCCGACTCTCGCGCTGGCTTCACCCGAGGATCATGTCCGGGAGCTGACCGACTGGGTGGAGCATGCTTCGGTCGTGCGGGGAGGGACGGCGGAGCGGCGGGCGTGGAACAGCGCATACAAGTGGCTCCGGCTCGCCCAGGGGCTGCGAACCATGACCTTCAACATGTCGTACGACGACGGGGGCATGTGCTCGGCGGGCGGCGACTTTGATGTCGTCTGGTCGGAGATGATGGAGGCGTGGCAGCCGCACCTTGTGCGGCTCGGCTATCTTCGGGCGGCACTCGAGGGGTTCGCCCGGGTGCTGCATCCGGATGGCTCGCAACCCGTGGCCGCCATTGAAAGGGCAGAACACCAGCTGTTTGGACGACCCGATGCCTGGCCAGTGCACGCACGGGAAGTCGCCGAACACCTCGCCACACACACCTCGGTCAGGGCCGACGGCACCGACGCGGTCGTCGCGTCAGGCGTCGCGCAGGCGATCCACGTGCACCGGCAGACAGCGCATGGCCTCGCGGGTATTCCCGAGCCGACCAACGACGCAAACATGCAGATTTTCGCCGCTGGCTACGACGAGATCTGCGCCGCCAGGGAGGCGTCCACGGTGGTCTTGCTCGGGATCCAGATGCTGTTGGGAGCAGCGGTGGACGAGGGGAGTGCCGCAGCCTTCGACGACAAGTACCTCCTCGATGGGATGTGGATCCCCGATTCCTCCGGTGGCAGCCGATGGGTGGACGACGAGATGCCCTACAGCGAGTTCCTCGCAGTTCTGCACCTCTCTCCCGGAGAGCCACCGGAGTTCTGATCGAGGTCCTCGCCATCCTCCGGCGGCGGATCGTTCCGGGCCAGGTATGAACGCGAGCGGGGGACGGAAGCTCGGCTCCCGCCCCCGCTCGTGCCCCTGTTACCCGCGCCTCAGGTCATGCACCAGCCGGAGTCGCAGATGCCATCGGCCTCGTCGACCGTGCCGTCCGCGGAGCCGTCCTCCGGGATGGCTTGTGCGAGCGGACGGCCGTACCTCGTGAGATACACGGCGTCTCGTCCGAGCGCGGTCCGGCGTTCGTTGATCGTCTCCTCCAGCCGCATGGACACGGCGAACAACTCAGGCTCGTGCCTGCGCTGGTGCCGCCAGGCATCGACGGTGCGAAAGGGGCAGAAGAAGCAGGAGCTCTTCGGTGGCACCGGGAGGCCGGCGGTGGCGATGATGCGTTCGCAGTCGCTCCTGCGCAGTCCGAGGTCGAGGAGGGGGTATTCGACCTCCTCGTAGGCTTCGCTCCGTCGACGGTTGGCACGGTGGATCTCGTCGAGCGAGATGCCGATTCCCACGACGGCCGGATGGTCTGGCGTGGCTCCGTGATCCCGGAGCCAGCGACCGATGACCTTGATCTTGAAATCGGCCGTGCAGTTGCGTCGGCCGGGAGCCCCGTTCGCCATCCGGACGGGGATGGGGATCGAGCGGGTGCCCGGCCGGTTCAGCCGTTCCATGAGCGTTTCGGTTGTCCCGTCGCGCCGGCGCCGCTTGAGCTCGTGGATGTCGAGTCCTGCGCCAGAGGCGTACGGGACGGCTATATCGCGGATGTAGGCGAGCGTCGCCGGGTGCTCGCTGTCGTCACCGACGTTGGCGAAGAGGAAGGTGGAGAAGTCGATCTCCCGCTGGACGGCCAGCACCAGCAGCGCGGTCGACTGGACGCCGCCGCCATAGGAGATGACCCGCATCGGGCGGTCACTTGGCTGGTGAGCGGCCAGGTCGAGGGCGGCCTCTGGGCCCGTATCCGTCGGGTTGTCGTGGTGGGCTCCGGGGGTGCGTGACAAGATCGGCATGTGAGAGACAGTATGGATAGAAGATCGGGCAATCAAGTGTTTCTCTCACAGCTGTCGGCGAACACTGTCATGGGGGATACCGCGCTCTGGGAATCCGTCCCAGTTCGGAACGGAAAGCGAGCTAGGGCCGCGGCTCGATGACCACGGAGTGTCCCGCCGCCAGGACCGCTGTCAGGAACTCGGCCGCAGCAGCCTGTTCGGCACTGGTGAATGTCCGCGCTGCGGGCATGGCCTTGCGTGACGGCTGCGAGATGGTCGCTCTTTGCCTGCGGCCACGTGGTTTCTGCGCGGCACGGTGACCTGTGCGCAGCAGCTCGACCTCGGACGGGAGGATGGTGCGCTGCCGCTGCTGCGCATCATCCAGGATCGTCTCCAGGAGCCAGAGAGGGGAGCCGGAGAGGATCAGGTCGGCCTCGGCGATTTGCCGCCGGTTGCGCCATCGGGAGATCGCCTGCGCGTCCCGCGCGAGGACGCGGGCCACCTCCTGGATGCCGAGGACGACGGGCAGGTCCTGCTTGTCTTGGGCGTCGTAGCCATGGGGGACGCTGGCCTTGTAGGACGTCAGCCGGTCTTGCGCCACGTGGCGGTCGCCGACGCCGTCGAGCTGCAACACCGTCGCTAGCAGCCAGTACGGATTGCCGGACGCGACCAGGTCAGGTGCGGGGAGGGCACCCTCCGTCCGCCATTTCTGCGATGTCTGGCGCTCCACTCGATAGAGCGAGGCGATTTCGGCATGCCCCAGCAGGAACGGGGCCCGCACCTGTGCCATGAGGGAGTCTTCCCATCACCTTCGTCTCCGTGGGTGGCGATGAGCTGGCGGGTACCTCCGCCGCTCCACACCGTGCACGGAGATCTTAGGTGTGCTCCCGCCCTGGCCGCAGCTCCCAGGAGCCCACCTCGGTGTAATAGCGGCCAAAGTGCTGCAGCCAGGCTGCGAGGGTCTCGGTCGTCCTCCGCGCCTGGTCTTCCGGGTCTCCTGTCCGTTCCACGATGGCCTTCTGGAGCTCGATGTTGCTGAGGCGCTCGCCGACGAGCAGCTTGTGGAGTTCTGGGATGGCGTGCAGCCGAGCCTCGACCGCCGAGTTGAAGTCGTGCTCCGCCAAACCTGCCGGGACATCGAGCATGGCAAGGTCCTGGATGATGCCGGCCTCAACCGGCGAGGTGAATCGCGTTCGCCCGCTGTAGAGCGCAAACACGTTCTCCGGGCGCCTCGTCTCCGGGTACCAGAGTGGGGCGGGTCCACCCTCGGCCGGGGACGTGATGCGCTCCTCCCTCAGAAGTTCTGCCTGCTGCCGAACAAGGGCGGCCACCACGGGTGTGGCCGCTGCCGAGCGGGACTCGATCAGGCTGAGAACGCGCTGCACTTCGGGATGCGTGAGGGGTACATCCAACAAGAGCTCCACGTTGGCGTTGGGGACTCGCCCGGTGGCCTTGCCGGTCAGGTTCGCGGATCCGACCAGGCATAGGTCATCGGCGACGTAGATCTTGGCATGCAGCGACGGGCAGAGAGTGATCTGCACGCGCTCGTCCCGCTCCGCCGCCTCGATGATCTCGGGATCGGAGACTCCGGCGGCTACCTCCGCGGGAGTCCAGCGCGTGACGCATTCGATCTTCTCCACCGAGGCCGGCACCGAGGCGAGGGTTTCCTCGAAGACGGCCTTCTTGATGAAGGGCGCCACGAGGATCACTCGCGTGGTGGCGCCCTTCAACAGGTCGGCTATCTGCTGCCAGACGTGGTCCGGCTGCGTCACTCGTCATCGCTCCCGTCTTCGATGAAGTCGCGGGCGTAGCGGCCCCAGTCGCGCCGGGCGTCCGAGATCCTGGCTCGGTCCCGCTTGTTGGGGATCTCGTCCTCCATGCGGGCCCAGGAGAAGACGAGGAGTTTGAAGGTGTCGGAGGCGCGGGCGAGGCGTTGGCGGAGTTCGGCCTCGCCCGCGTCTTCGGGTACGTCTTCAAGGACGGTCATCAGCTCGCTGTGCAGCGGGTGTTCGGTGTTGAAGATCACCTGCAGCATGCCGGCCATGAGGTCGATGTTGAAGAACGCCGTGGAGTCCTGCGGGCTGGAGATCCAACGGACACGCCAGTCCTTCTCCAGTGCCTCGTCGACCATGGACTGGGCGGTGTCCTCGTCGAGGTGGTGCCGCTCGGTGAGCGCCGCGAACTGCTCCTGGCGCTTGTCGTTCTCGGTGGCCTCCTCTGCCAGGCGGTCGGTCGTTCCCGTGTGACCGTCCTCCTGCCGGCGCTTCACCGCGTCCGTGGCCTTGGACGTGACGACGTCGTCGTGGCGCTTCTTGCCTCCCCGGTTGCCCAGCGTGTGCTGCTTCAGCTTCCGCCGCATTTTGGGCAGGAGGTTCTTCTCCAGGTAGAGCGCGAGATCGATCAGGGGCAGGCGCGGATCGCCGAATTCGGCGATGCGGTCCTTGAACGCCTTGGGCGTCTCGTCCCCCTCGGCCTCGGCCGTCCAGTCGAAGTGCGCGAGAGACGAGAAGACCGTGGCGGTCTGCTTGTTGTTCGTGACGCCGAAGATGTCGTCGAGCTCCGGGGGGAATTCCACCTCGATGCCCCACCAGCGCTCGACGGGGTCGTACCCGATGGCCCACTTGGAATCGAGGTCGAGTTCGCGCCCCTGCCGGACCAGGGAAATCCCGATGTTCCGTCGAGCATGCTGACCCCACGGGTGGAAACCTGCGTCGCGGTTGGGGTTCGCGTTGTCGGGCCACGGGTGACCTTCGACGTCGGCACGGCGGGCCTCGGGCCGGGCGATGGATGCCCGCACCTTCACGTTGTGCTTCGTCCCGTCGACCGTGATCGGGAAGTAGGCGACCCCGGGTTCCTTCTCGTTGCCCATGTCGAAGGGTTCGAACATGGACTTGTTCCCGAACGGGGGCGGCGTCCCCGTTGAGTCCATGAGGTACAGGGGATCGTTGGGCTCGGCGAAGTACGCCCCGTTGTCTCCTTCGAGGACCTTTCCTTCGCGGACCGGCGACATCTTGATCTCCACCCTGCCGTCGTGGAGGTAGTGCCGGTACACACGGCCGATCAGCTCGGCAGTGTTCCGCAAGGTGGCGCCGGCGCCGTGCCATTTGACCCGGTCAAGGTCCGACCAGACCACGAGGGTGCCGGTGGTGCCCAGCGGTGCCTCGCTGAGGTCGCTCCAGTACGCCGGTACAGGGCGGTGTACGGGGCTGGGGACGTCATCGAGTCCGCCGTTGATCTCCTCAAGATCGAGATAGGTGTACATGGCGTTCGGGGACCCATTGGTCCAGGACCAGACCTCGACCTTGGTGCACTGGGACATGCTGGAGTTGGGCAGCCCCATGCCGAAGCGTCCGATGCGGTTGCGGTCGCCCCCGAGGCCGTCGCCGTACTTCAGGGCGCGCCGCAGGAGTTCGGCGTCCATGCCCTTGCCGTTGTCGAGGACAGCTATGGCGTCCACCCGGTGCCTGGTCTGGGTGGCGCCCTGCACCGGGCTCTCACAGGCGAAGACCTGAACCAGTGTGGCTTCCGCGTCGATGCTGTTGTCGATCAGCTCGGCGAGCGCGTAGGCGGTGTTCTTGTAGCCGCTGTCGCGCATGGCCTTGACGGTCAGCGAAGGGCTGACGATCCGGTATTTGCTTCCCTCGCCGGTCACGCGGTCTCCCATACGTCTTCCCAGTTGGTGAATGCCTCGGCCACGTCTCCGAACCCCGGCAGCTCCGGGTCGACGACGGTGACGATCTCGCAGGTGGCGGTTCCGCCGGCCTTGGGGCCGCGGATGACCCGGCCGACCATCTGGCTGTACAGGACCAGCGACTTGGTCGGTCGGGCGATGACGGCTGCACTGGCCGCCGGGGCATCGAAGCCTGTGGTCAGGACCCCGAAGTTGCACAGAATCATGGGGCGTCGCCCGGCGCCCTTGAAGCGTCTGATGGCATCGTTGCGGTGCCGGGGCGTGGACTCGCCGGTGACGAAGTCGGCATCGAGGCCGAGCGCCGACAGGACGGCGGCGATCAGGCGGCAATGGTCAACGGAGGCCGCGAATACCAGGATCCTGCGGTGCTGGCGTTCCAGTAGCTCCAGCACGGTCTGGACGACCTTGAGGTTCCACTGCTCGTCGCTGGCCAGCGACGCGATGATGTCCGACGGGATGTCGAAGGACTTTGCGAGCAGCTGTTGATCGCGCGCGGACAGATGCAGGCCGGCTTCGGAGGCGACGGTCTTCATGATGGGCTTGGCCAGGTAGCCCTGTTCGATGAGGGCGCTTACCGGGTTGCTGTATCCGTCGATCTGCAGCATGACCTTCTGGCGGGCGAAGAAGTCCGACAGTCGCTCATCTTGCGTGACGTCCGCCCAGGTCCGGCCGGGGGTGGCCGTAAGGCCCAGCAAGCTGGCATCGGGGCGGATGGTGAGGGCGTCCACCACTCGCTGGTAGGTCGGCGCGATGATCTGATGAGCCTCGTCGAAGACTGTGAGGGTGCTGCGCGATGCGAGTTTGCGGAGAAGCTCCGGATCGCTCTTGTCCGCGGATACGGCCTTCTCCAGCCCCAGGATGACAAGGCCGTCCGTCAGCGCCTCCACATCGGTGGGCGCCTCACCCCACATCCGGACGACCGCAATCGGACGGTCGCCGAGCTTGGACCACGCGCGCTCGAACTCCGCAGCCGCCTGCTCCAGCAGTTCCTGTCCACGCGCCAGCCACACCACGAGCGTGGGCTCGTGCTGCCGCAGATGGTCGGCGATCAGGTTCATTCCGGTACGGGTCTTGCCCACGCCTGTCGGCAGGTGAAGGACAACCCGCCGCGGCCCGTCGTACAGCAACTCCTTCACGCGTGCGGCTGCGCGCCGCTGGTGGGGGAACAACCCGTACTCGGGTTCGGAGTTTTGCCGAAAGAGCGGGGGCAGCGCACGTGCCCTGTCGACGCTGAAGCCGAAGAACTCCAGCAGCTCCCGCTGCTGCTCACTCGCCCACTTCAGACTGTTCAGGTAGACCAGGGCATCGGTGCCCGCGCCATCCGCCCCAAGACGTTGGGCAAGCTCTGTCTGCTTGTCGGCGGGCAGGAGCCGCAGCAGCTCCTCGCGGTCCGTCTGATTGGGCACGAGCTTCTCGGCGTCCACCGCCACGGCAGCGACTGCCCGGAGCCGCTCATCGCCGGCGCTTCCGCCGTCGATGAGGTCGAGCAGAGCGCACATGTGCTTGCCGAGCCGCTCGCGGATGTACGGCATGGGAGCGCTGTCCAGCACGGCTTGGAAGGACAGGCCGGGCGACCACGCTGTCATCGATTCACCACCCCTGCGGAACAGGGGAGATTTCCCCCAATGTCTGAATGACCGTCAACTTCCGGAGCCCCCGCCTCAGTTTGTGCATGCAGAGCTGCCCGCAACTCTGAGTCGCCCCAGAGTTACAGTGCCCGATCACCATAAACCCACGCACTGACACTCGGATCTCAGCGATTGATATTCGCAGCTCAGGGGCGCTGATGAGGTGCGGTCGGCCTCTTAGAGGATCCCGTGCCGCCTCTGCGCCGATGCCCTTTCCCGATATCGGTTGCAGGCGCCCAAGCAATAGGGAACATTAGTTCGAGTTACAGTTTGCGCTCCGGGCTGAGTGTCGGTTTCGCGGACTGATCGATCTCGATCGTTACGATCGCGACTCACTCCTGGTGCCGCCCCCGGTGCGCACGTCCGGGTTCCACCAGGAGTAGATTGTGTGCGGTGCTGAGCGAGACGAGGTGGGGCATGAGGGATGAGTCTGATGGGCCGGTTTCGGCGTATCTCGACTACAACGCGACGGCGCCAATTCGGCCCGAAGCGTTGGCGGCCGTTGTGGACGCCCTGCAGGCCGTCGGTAACGCGTCGAGTGTGCATCACCCCGGCCGGGATGCCGCCCATCGCGTAGAGGTCGCTCGGCGGCACCTTGCTGACCTGCTGAACTGCTCGCCCGGGGAGATCATCTTCACGTCGGGGGCAACCGAAGCGAACAATCTCGCGCTGCGCGCGGCTCACCGCCGCGAGGCCCGGATTGTGACGAGTGGTGCAGAGCACCCTGCGGTGCTGGAGACAGCCCGGGATCTGGCCCAAAACGAGCCGGGATCACTGGCCGTCTTGCCGATGCGGGCGGACGGCCTGGTAGAAACCGTGGCCCTGGAGGAAGAGCTCGGCCGGGGCGACGTCGGTCTCGTCTCCCTGATGGCAGCCAATAATGAAACCGGGGTTCTCACCGACCTCACGCCGGTCGTCAAGGCGGCGCATGCCGCAGGCGCACTGGTCCACACGGACGCCACACAGATGATCGGCCGGCTGCCCCTGGACCTTTCCGAGGTGGACGTCGATCTTCTGTCCCTGTCGGCCCACAAGTTCGGCGGCCCCCAAGGCGTTGGCGCACTGTTCGTACGACGCGGCACACCGTTGCCGTTCAGGCCGCTGATCACCGGTGGCGGGCAGGAAAAGGGGTGGAGGGCCGGCACCCTCAACGTGCCCGGGATCGCCGGTGCCGGAGCTGCCGCTGCGGCCGTCAGCCGTGACCTTGCCGACGACGTCGCCCGCGTGACCCAACTGCGCGATCAGCTCGAACACATGGTGACCACGGCTGTGGACGGATGCCGTATCAACGGGCAACAAGCCCCCCGCCTGCCCGGTGTGGCGAGCATCACCTTTGCGGGTGCCCCGGCTGACGCAGTCATGGCCGCCATGCCGCACATAGCCGCATCCGACGGAAGCGCCTGCGCCTCGGGAGCCCCAACTCCCAGCCACGTCTTGCTCGCTATGGGGCTGAGCCGGGAGGAAGCAGAGTGCACTGTGCGCTTCTCCCTCGGCTACGCCACAACCGCAGACGAGACCGCCGCAGCTGCCGAGGCGGTGGTGCATGCGGTCCACCAGGTGCGCGCCGCCATGGCAACGACAGCCGGCGCCGCTGCTCACTGACTTCAGCAGTTCCCTTTATCTCTTCTTGTATTGAGAGGCCCTCGTATGGCAGACAGCAGGCTCGCGGAAGCCGCACATTCCAGCTTCGCGCGCCATGAGACCTTCGCCCCCCGCTTCGGCTGGCTGCATAAGGCGTACATGCAGGTCAAGGACAATCCGGCTGCTTTCCTTGCCGAAGATGCTCCTGTCCTGCTCGGCGTGGGTAAGAACATGGTCCATGCCATGCGGTACTGGTCAAAGGCGTTCAAGCTGACCCGCGAGCACGCCGACCCGGCGGGTAAGACGAAGGCCCAGTACGCGTCCCCGACTTGGGAAGCGCGGTGGCTGCTCGACGAGAAGGATGGCGCCGATCCCTACCTTGAGGAACCTGGCAGCTTGTGGCTGTTGCACTGGTGGCTCGTGTCGTCGCGGCCGGGCGCCAAATGCTGGGCCCCCGCTTGGTACACAGCGTTTCACCTTGCTCCGTTCTCTCGCTTCACCGTCGCGGATATGACGCAGGTCGTGACGCGGCATGTCAACTTCTCCTTCAGTGATGGACCGGTTGAGGCGTCGATCACCCGGGACGTCGAGTGTCTGACCAAGATGTATGCGCGCACGCCGGTCGAGCAAAGCGGTTCCCGCGCCACCTATGAAGACCTCTTGGCCTGTCCTTTCCGTGAGCTGGACTTGCTGACCTCCGTGGGCACCCGGGGAAAGCAGGAGTGGCAGTTCACCACTGGCACGCGCACCTCTCTCCCGGCTCACGTTCTGGTCTATGCCTGCCTCGACTACGCCGCCCGCGACACCCAGGGTTCCGGCTCCATCTCTCTGGCGCGGCTTGCCAACGAGCCCGGAGCGCCCGGCCGGGCCTTCCGGGTCCGGGAGCCTGAGATCGTCGCCGCCCTCGACAAGGTCGCCGTGGGTCGCCCGGAACTCAACCGGGTGGACGCCGTCGGCCAGCGGACCATGTCCTTCTCCAGCGATCCGAGGGCACTCGCCTGGGACATCCTCGACGAGCAGTACGACCACGTCACCCGGCGCCCCGGCTTTCCCACCCGGGACGAATGGAGCGCGCAGTACCCGCAGTTGGCCGAAGCAGAGGAGGCTGAGAAGGCCGAGAAGGCTGAGAAGGCTGAACGCAAGCCCCAGGACCACCAGCAGCAGTTCACGACTCAGGAGAACGCGTGACCACCGCAGCTCCCATGCGGACCTCCCGCACCCCGCAGGACGAGGCAACCCCTCAGTTCCCGTCCGGAATCGAACTGGTCGGCTCCCAGATGCGGTCGACCAACCTCGAACGCGACGTCGAGGACGAACTGCACGGACCGTATGTCGGCGCGAAGGCAGTTGACGTACTGGAGCGCATCGCCAACGCGGTCAGCGATCTGCGGCGTCCCCGCGCGTGGTCCTTCACCGGACCCTACGGCTCCGGGAAGTCCACGCTGGCTAACCTGATCGAAGCGCTTCTCGGCCGCGACGAGGACCGCCGCGACGAGGCTCACCGGATCCTTGCGGACACCAGCCCAGCCCTCGCCGAGCGTCTCGCCACGGCTCGGGCTGAGCGGACGGGAACCGGGTTCCTCGGAGCCGTGGCCACCGCGCGGCGTGAACCGCTGGTCGCAACTGTGACCCGTGCGCTGGAGACCGCGGCAAGGCGCCGCTGGGGCAAGCGCATCCCGAAGAACATCGCCGCAGCACTCGCGGCCTGCGAAGACCCGACGACGACCGGGCCGAAGACGAAGCAGGTCATGGCCGCCATCAAGGCCCTGACCGACAATCAGCAGCCGCTCCTGTTGATCATCGACGAGTTCGGCAAGACCCTCGAACACCTTGCCGGACACAACGAATTCTCCGGCGCCGAGCACGATCTTTTCCTCCTGCAGGAGCTCGCCGAGCACAGCGCCGGGCCCAACGGCCTGCCCGTCTTCCTGGTCACCCTGCAGCACCTGTCGTTCATGGACTACGCGTCACGGTCCAGTGAGCTCAAGATCCGCGAATGGGCAAAGATCCAGGGCCGCTTCGAGGACGTCACCTTCGTCCCGCACCACGGCGACTCCCTGCAGCTCCTGCGCCGGCGTCTCGACCACTCCGCGGTCGACGCAGCGGGCCAGGACCTTATCCGCGCGTCGGCCCAGGCATCAGCCCTCGCGTGGAAGAACCACGGTCTGAACGTCCTTACCGAGTTGTCCAGCGACGACTTCGCCGGCCTCTACCCGTTGCACCCACTGACGGCGATCGCTGCGCCGATCCTGGCGGCGCAAATCGGCCAGCACGACCGCAGCCTGTCGGGCTTCCTCAACAGCGGAGAGCCCAACACCGTCCGCGACTCGCTGGCCGCACACTCCCAGCCGGATGCCGAACTCGCCAGCACAGTGCAGCTGCCACAGCTGTACGACTACTTCCTCAACTCCGGCCGGACCTCGCTGCTCGCGGCCTCCAACGCCGGCCGCTGGATCGAAGTCGACGCGCGCATCAAGGAAGCCAACGGACTGCCCGACGCCGACCAAGCGCTGCTGAAGACCATCGGCGTTCTGAACCTCATCGACGCCGACGGCGCGCTCAGCGCTACCAGCGAGATGATCCACCTCGCGCTCCACGACCCCACCGATCTGACCGACGCGGGCGCTTTCGCCCGCCTTGAGGAGCAGCTCGCCGACCTCGTCCGCCGCGGCTTCCTCGTCCACCGGGAGTTCAGCGGTGAGTATCGCGTCTGGCAGGGCACAGACTTCGACATCGACGCCCGCCTGAAGGAGATCATCAGTCACCTCGACGATGCCTCCATCGTCCAGCGCCTTGGCGCACACCTCCCCAGCGCCGTGGTCGCCGGCCGCCACAGCCAGGTCACCGGGATGATGCGGGTGTTCCTCACCGCCGTCAGCGGCCCAGAGACCCGCGAAATCCAGGCGCCGGACGAGCTGAAGGACCCGGCCGACGGCCTCCTCGTCTTCCACCTCGGCCCCCGAGACCAGCTGCCCACCGTCAATTCGGCGCTGCCGGTGATCCTCGGAACAACCACCCACCCCGACGTGGTACTCAACTCCGCCACGCACCTCATCGCCCTGAAAGAGCTACTCGAAGACAAGGAACTCGATCACGTCGCCCGGCGCGAGGTCACCGACCGCGCCGTCCAGGCGGAGGCCGAGCTGCGGGAGGTCATCCAGGCGGCCTTTTACCCGCCGACCCAGGACGCCACCTGGGACCTGTGGAACGCCGGACTCGCCCCGGGGGCGGACCCCGACAGCTCGAGCCTGCCGGCCCGCAGCCTCAGCGGCCTGGTCTCCCTCGCCTGCGAGAGCGTCTACCCGCACACCCCGCACATTCGCAACGAGATGCTCGGACGGCACTCACTCACCAGCAACGCTGCCCGTGCCCGCAGCGATGTGCTGGACGCGATGCTCACCCGCTCCGGCGAGCAGTACCTGGGCTTCGACGCGACGGCCGGAAGATACGGCCCGGAGCGAGCCATCTACAGCGGCGCGCTGGCCTACCTCGGCCTGCACCGGGCCAACGGCACAATCCAGGCAGAGAATTCCCCCAACAGCCTGCTGCCGTACGGCTTCTCCGCTCCAGGCGAGGGCCACGAGCACGCTCAGCCCGTCTGGGAGGCGCTGCAGGAGGCGCTGGACGCAGCAACCCGGCGTACCAGCCTCGACCACATCATCCGGGTCCTGATGAGCCCGCCCTACGGGGTGAAGGCCGGTGTCTGGCCGCTGCTGGTCGTCACCGCCCTAGTGATCCGCCGGCACGATGTCGCGCTCTTCGAAGAGGGCTCCTACCTGCCTCGGCTGACGCCGGACGTCGTCGACCGCATCCTCGCCGCCCCCGCCCGTTTCGACGTGAAGTACACGCCGGTCGGACAGGGGCAGCGCGCCAGCGTGATCAAGAAGCTCCTGGTGTCTTTGAAGGTCGAACCACCACGCTCACAGGCACTGCGTAACCCAGATCTGCTGTCCGTAGCCAGGGCGTTGCTCGAACGCGTCATGGTTTTGAACAGCTACGGCCGCAAGACCAAGCGCATCTCTCCGGATGCACTCGCCGTGCGCAACGCCCTGGCAAATTCCCAGGATCCGGACGACCTGCTCTTCCGGGCTCTGCCTAAGGCACTGGGCCTCGCCCCCATCGAAGCCGGCACCCGCGCCAACGCGGCAGCCGCCGCGGAGTACGCCGACAGGCTGACCGCAGCGGCAGACGAGATCACCGGAATCGAACGCACGCTGCGGGAAGAAGTGGTCGCGGTTCTCGCCGAAGAGTTCCGTCTGCCCACGACTCTTCCCGAGCTGCGGCCGACACTCGCCGCGCGGCTGAGCGGCTTCGCCACGGTGTCACTGAACCCGGAGCTGCGGGGCTTCGTCGACTTCGTGCTCAGCGAGAGCCTCGCTGACGAGGACTGGCTCGACCCGATCGTCGTCCGCCTCACCAACAAGGCACTCGGAGACTGGGATGACCGAGACGCAGGCATGTTCCCTCGCCTTGCACGCGAGATGTCCGCATCCCTCGACCGCGTCGCCCACCTCTACCAGGACAGCAGCGAGACCCGCGAGCAGGAAGTAAATCTGGAGACGCGGCTGTTGACCTTGACGGACAAGACAGGAGCGGAACGACGGACGCTGATCTACGTGCCGGAACAGTCCCGCGGCCAGGCCGACCAGCTCGCGGCCGACGTACTGCAGCAGGCTGAGCAGGCCCTCGGACCCGACGGCGCACGGATCCTGCTCGCCGCTCTTGCACAACGCGTTGCCGATGGGCCGGCTGTCACAGCAACTGAAACGAAGGAGGGGGCATGACGGATCCAGTCACCCAGGAGAAGGTTCGCCACGTCCTGGGTATCTCAGGCGGCAAGGACTCGTCGGCGCTCGCCATCTACATGCGCGATCGCGTGCCGGACATGGAGTACTTCTTCTGCGACACCGGCGCTGAACTCCCAGAGACGTACGAGTACCTCAACCGGCTGGAAGCGGCCCTCGGTAAGCCCATCGAGCGACTCAACGCCGACCGGGACTTTGATCACTGGATGGAGGTCTACCAGGGCACCCTGCCCAGCCCGCAGATGCGCTGGTGCACCAAAAATCTGAAGATCAAGCCGCTGGAGGAGTGGGTCGGCGACGACAAGGTCATCTCATACGTGGCCATCCGGGCCGACGAGAACCGCCTCGGCTACGTCAGCACCAAGCCGAACATCGATGCCGTCTTCCCCTTCCGTGAGGACGGTATCGACAAGGACGGCGTGATGCGCATCCTCGACGAGGCTGGCATTGGGCTCCCTGGCTATTACGAGTGGCGCACGCGTTCGGGCTGCTACTTCTGCTTCTTCCAGCGCAAGCACGAGTGGGTCGGCCTCAAGGAACGCCACCCCGACCTGTACGACAAGGCCGTGGAGTACGAGGACAAGGTCCGGTTCCGCCACACGGCCATGAAGGGCCGCAACTACACCTGGTCACAGGGCGAGTCGCTCCCGGAGCTCATAGAGCGCAAGGACGAGATCGAAGCTAAGCACCAGGCGGCCCTGGACCGCGCGGCCAAGCGCATCAAGCCCAACCGGCCCCTCCTGGAAGTGCTTTCGGATGCGTTGGACTCCGACGACGACGAGGCAGGCTGCTCCGTCTGCCACCTCTGACGTGGGCCGAAGCCCTCGCCCAGCTACGCAGGCCCGCCTCGCGAAGGACGCCCTTCGAGAGGCGGGCCTTTGCGTCTGCCGTTAAAGAACACCAGACGGAGAACGCGGCGCAGCTCCTGGACGGTGGCTGGAGCTCAGCATTGGCAGTGCCTTGCACAGACCCGACTACCCGTACTGGGCTGAGGCCCTCGGTCCGGGCGTGTTGCCCTGATCATCGGCGGGATGTCAGACCCACCTGAGACACTGCTATGCACGCCAAGTAGGCAGCGGCGGGAAGAGGTGTCGGGACAGACATGACGTCGAGTCAGGCTGGGGGACCACACGTGAGCTTCACCGAAGTACCGATCAACCCTGGGCGAATCCTCCGGGCGATCGCACGCATTGGCTACACGCCAGAGAGTGCCATCTGCGACATTGTCGACAACTCAGTGGGAGCGAACGCTCGGCGCATCGCCATCAAGCTGGAACGTGAACCCGACATGTCCGAAGCTCGCAGGAATAGCGCGGCTCGCTACATCATCGCTGATGATGGTGATGGAATGGACCGAGATCGCCTAATCGAAGCTCTGGCTCTGGGGGCAGACGGGGAATACGGATCTGGGAGCCTTGGCAAGTATGGACTCGGCCTGAAAAGCGCTGGGCTGTCGCAAGGTGATCGGATCGAGGTGGTCAGTGCATGCGAGGGGGGCTCCTGGAATAAGGTGACTCTTGACCTTCCGCATGTGGAGGAGACCGGCAGGCTGGAATGCCTGATGGCGGAACCGGATTCCACCGATCTCGGTCGAGTAAATGAGCTTCTTCCTGGCGCTGCGCATGGCACAGTAGTCACGATTGAGAAAATCCATAAGCGTAATCATCCAAGTATCCGCAAGACTCGCGACGCGCTTGGACGGAACCTTGGCGTGACTTACTTTTACTTCCTCCAGCCGAACGGCGGGGATCTTGAGATCCTACTGGATGGCGAGTCGGTAGCTCCCTTCGACCCTCTGTTTGTGGATGAAGCCAACGTGGCGGGAAATCTCGATGATGTCGAGTGGGACGGTCGTGATGTTCGATGGCTTGAGCGCCCGACCCCCGTCATTCTTGACGCAGAGAATCAAGTGGAAGCAACAATCGAAGCCACGCAGTTGGTGCACCCGCCGGCGTTCGATAATTCCGCCGAGATCCGGAAAAGGTACATGATCGGGTCGGGGAACTACGGCTTCTATGTCTACCGGAACAAACGGCTAATCCGCAGAGCCGAACGCTTCAACGGCCTCATTCCGACCGATCAGGATTTTTTCGCATTTCGCGGAAGGATCTTGATCAACGACTCGGCCGACGACGCCTTCAATATCGATGTGAAGAAGTCGGAAATACTCCTTAGCGAGGAAGCGGAGGACGCTCTCAGTGAGGCCATCTATGAAGCGAGGCGTTTGAGCAGGAGTGCCTGGAAGAACGCCGCGAAACTGCTTCGTGCGGCGGCAAACCAGGACCCCAATAGAAAAGCCGCGGAAGCGCTAATCGAGGTGGATTTTCCAGAGTTCCTCCCTACGGATCCGGATGATGCGGCATCTGATAACGAGCGGGCCAAACGCACAGAGAAGGAATCTGCTCGACACCCGCTTAGCGATGAAGAGCGAGAGAAGGCACGCAAAGAGGGTTCGAGGGTCACATTCGTTGACCAATTGGACGACAATGCCCTGTGGGAGCGCTCGCGGGATGCCACCCTGGGGACGGTGGTGCGGATCAACCGGTCCCATCGCTTCATGAGAATGTTCGATGAGCGGTTCGGCGAAGACGCTGATGTCGTGCTCCTCGTCCAGGCGCTCTTCTTGAGCCTCGCCTCGGCGGAGAGCGGAACCGTGCGCAACAAGCAGGAACTCCCTGATGACGTCATCGAGGACGTGTTCGTGACGTACAGAAATCAGGCTTCAGCTGCTGTTTACAAGGCCACGGCAGACGCTCTTGAGAAGCGTTTTGCGTAGGACGAAACTGAATGCGGGTACTGAGCGAGGATGAGACCTGGGGTGCCGCGATTGTGGGGAGCCCCAGCCTTTGTCGTGCACGAGCGTACATATACTGCGGATATTCAAAGAAGGTGGGTGCTGCTTATGTAGGCATGACGGTGGGGCGTAATGGAATCTTTGGCCGCTGGGGTGATCACCTAGGGCGCGCCCTTGAGAAATCTTCCTTCCAGCGGCGACTGCATGAATTCGATGATTCTGCATGGGGTCGGATGGATGATCTAGTGATTTTCTGGGCTGATATGGGGCAGGCGGATGAGTTTCTTACGGTGGAAACTAGTCACCGTGAAGGTGTGGAGTACCTTGTGCAGCGAGAGCTACGCCTTCTTTTGGGCAGAGGGAAACCTTCCTTGCGTGTGATCAGCAAGGTTCGTTCAAACCGCACCGTGCAGCTCCCTCTGGTTCAGGCTGCCGCAGGTCAAGTCATCAGGCACTTTAAGTCGCACTTCGACGCGCTGCTGTGAGAGGCTTCCTGATTTATGACACCTGTGGATCACGGGACTTCATTTCCTGTGTCCCGGTGCTACACAACTGAATGAGCCGGAGCGGTGTCGGGATGCTGTTGAATCCTTCGCAGGGCAGTCGGCGAGGGATCGCTTGCCAGAGGTCGGAATGAAGGTGTGAGGGCGGCCGTTCTGGGCAGTCTGCAGTTCCAGCAGAACGGTCTTGCCGGAGTCCGCAAGGACGAAGTCCTGGTGGCCAGCGTGGCTTTCGTCGGCGTCGCCGCGGAAGCGCTTCAGTTCAGAGGCAGGGGCATTGAGTGAACCGGACGGATCCGTTTCATGCAATGAGCGCTCAATGCCCTGGGTGTGGGCCTGTGCGGGTGTTGGTCAGCGCCGGGGCGCTGCCGGATGGGGTTGGGGTGGGTTCGGCGGGAGCGCGGCGGCGCGCTGCTGTAGGAGCACCGTCGTACGGGAGACGGCGCGGCGGGTGCCGATTCCGTGCGCGAGTTCCTCGGCGAGGTCGGTGAGGAGTCCGGCGGGGATGTAGGTGGAGGCGTGGATGGTCCAGGTGGGGTGGCCGACGCTGGGGCCGGCCCAGAGGGTCCAGGTGTGGAGGGGGCTGTGGGGTTGAGGGCGGCGAAGGCGTCGAACTGGACACCGACATCTCCTTGTTGGGTGCTCCAGCGCAGCCAGCGTCCGTCCACGGTGGGCTTCCAGCCAGCGGAGGTGAGCGGCCGGGTGGCCTGGGCGACGTGTTTGTCGGTGATCGGGCTGCCGAGCGCAGTTTCCCACGCGTCGCCGGCGCGGAGGGCGTCGAGGAGGGGCTGGAGGAGGGGGACGGGGACGGTGGGCGTGAGGGCCATGTGCCACATGCGTTCGCTGACGGGGCTCTTGTAGGCGCCGACCGTCCATCGCGAGTTGCGGGAGCCTGCTTCGTGGTCGAGGAGGATGCGCAGTGTGAGTGATCCGTGGGTGGCGATGGTGGTGTTGGCGTCCCAGGTGCGTTCCCTGTCAAGTTCTCGTGTCGTGGGGTGCCGACTCAACTCTGGTCGTAGCGCTGACTAGCTTCCGTATGGAGGCAGGCCGATGGCTTCCCCCATACCGAGGAAGAGGACTTCTTCGACGCTGAGCGGCAGAAGACATCGGCAACACAGCGCGGTGCGGTATTCGTAGGGAGTCTCATCATCGCCGTAGCTTGAGCCCACTCTCCAGCCGATCACAGCACATTCCTCGCACGCAGGACAGGTCTGAGCACCCATCCGACTCAGGTCTTTCTGAGAGGTGTCCCGGAGCATCGTGAACAAATTGATGGTGGGAATCACGCGGATCACTCCTGCCTCTTCAGGCATTCGGACCGCTTCGGCCGCCGGGCCAATACCGAGGTAACTTTCAATGTCTTCGGGCAGTTCGCCCCGCCGATAGGCGTCTCGGAAGTGCGCAATACGGCGCGTTAGCCCGTCGCCCAGCTTCGTGGCGTGGGCCTCTATAAATCGCTTCCGAACAGCATCGTGCGGGTACCAATAGGTGTGGGCGTCATCCGTCAGATGCGGCAGGATGGCTTCGGCGAGCCGGATGCAGATCGTCGTGATCTCTCTAGCCTTACTCGGGTCGTGGATCCCGCAGTGAGCCACGCCATTCCGGGCGTTCGCCGCCACCTGAACTTCGTTGTGGTCGACCGTCAGTGTCGGAATTAGCTGAGCGACCCGGGCATACGCTTCCGGCAGTGCGACACTCCTGAATGAGGTGAGGTCCTTCCCCTTTGCCTTGTCTCCATGTCCGACGGCGTGAAGCAGGGAGGTGAAGTCCTTGCCCTCTGCCAGGAGGACTGGATGAAGTCCCGCCAGGTACGACTTCAATAGGTGCTCACAGGCCACGGCAGCATGGTGCACGGCTATGTCTGCGTCCTCGGGACGGCTCAGCGCGGACAGCGCCATGCCCATCCAGCGGCGGGACGATTCCAGGAGATCTCGCGGGTCCATGAACGGCGACTCTAGTGAGCACGGTTCCGACTGCCCAAGGGATATTCAGGGCAGGGGGATAACTGGATCCAGCCTGCCCTCAACTTCGTCTTGCAGGTGGTTGAGGCTGGGTGGGCAGGACGTGAACGTTGCTCGGCCCGCCGCGCAGGCTGCTGTCACCCAGAGCAGCACCAAGACCAGCGGTGAGCAGCACCACGGGCTCGACATCCTGTCCCTGCCGGTGGTGCTGCCCGGCGCGGCCGCGCGGCAGCCGAGGCTGCGGATGCTGGCCCAGCGGCGAGCGGGCGGCCGGGATACCCGGATCTGGCTGACGAACCTGGTCGACCGGCCGCTTCCCCAGCTGCTGCCGCTGATGCGTCAGCCTCGCCTGGCCACCGCGGTCGTGAACTCCCTGAGCGGTGACTTCGGTCTGCAGGATTTCGAGGGCCGCTCGTTCCCGGGCTGGCACCACCATGCGACCCTGGTGTCCGCAGCCTTCACGTACTACCGGTTGCGTCGGGCGAGCGTTGCAGGGACGGTCGGCTGACCGAGCAACCTGCCCGGCCCGGGGGCTGCCGGTACGGCCGGCGTCCTCCGGGCCGACCTGTTCCTGGGCGACGACCGCGAGGAACACCGACGGCCGACACCCGCCCGAGATCCAGCACCGGGTCCGGCCCGGCGGGCACCCCAAGGGTCCGCGCGTACGTCACACCGCCGCTCCCACCCGGCCCGCTCCTGGGAATCGACCCCGACGCGGATTTCCCCTGCCGTTGGGCGCGTTCGAGCAGGTTGTCGAGCCGCCGGGGCTGGGAGGCCCGAACGGGGGAGTGGCGCGGCCGTACGGTCGAACACGAGGGCCGGTGGGGCGAGTCGCAGCACTGCGGCCTCCGGCGATGTCGTCGACGGAGACGGAGCAGCCCTCCTGGTCCTGGATACGGGCGGGACGAAGCGGAACGCCGTCCACCCCCCTCGCTGAGACAGCCGTGCGACCAGGCAGTGGCGCCGGCACGGTACGCACCCGCACCGGCCCGCGCCAGGCGGAGCCGCCCCGCAGTACAGCCGTGGGGTCGGTGACGACCTCGATCTCCGTGCGACGGTGACCTCTCCGGGTGAAGGACGGTAGGGACGACATCGCCCTCCTCGTGCTGCACCACGAGCCGGTCCGCTGAGGACCCACACGACCAGCCGTGCCGCCGTAACAGTTCCCACACACCACGGACCGACAACGACACCCCCAGCTGATCAGTGATCAGCAGCCGCACTCGCGAGAGCGTCCATCGCTCATCTGCCCACCCCTGAGCCATCGCGCCTTCCAGCAGGAGCGGCTCGAGCACGGCGAAGTCACTGTCGTCGACCTTCGGCCGCTTTACCGGGCCCGTGGTGCGCAGTGCGTCTCGCCCGGCCTCACGCCAAGACCTGCGTCAGCGTTCCACCGACCGCACGTCACCCGCAGTTCCTTCGCGATGACCATGCTCCGATCGCCCCGCGCAAACCCGTCGGCAGCGAGCATGCGCACCTGCTCCCGCGCGGCCTGACCTCGCGGTGTAAGACCACCACCCTGCGCATACCTCATGCCCACGAACTACCGCAGGGATCAAGCGATGTCACCCTCGACAACTCAACGGAAAGGTCAGTAGGCCGCGTAGGGATCACGTTCGGAGTCGCATAACGTCGGTGCCGCCAGCGTCCCCAACCAGGATTATGCGGAACGCAACGTCAGTCAGGGCCTCGACGTGTAGGACAGCCGCCGATGTAGCCGACCAGCCACGGCTGCCCGCGCCATCCGATAGCGTATCGCCGTGATCACAGGCGAGCTCAAGAGCAAGGTGGGACGCGTCTGGGATGCGTTTTGGTCCGGCGGGATCTCGAACCCGCTGGAGGTGACAGAGCAGATCACGTACCTGCTCTTCATCAAGCGGCTGGACGAGATCCAGACCCGCAAGGACAACCGGGCGAACCGTATGGGCAAGCCGGATCCGGACCCACTCTTCGCTGAGGACCAGCAGGAACTGCGCTGGCAGAATTTCAAGGCCCGCGATGCCGAGGTCATGTACCGCATCGTCGAGCAGGGGGTCTTCCCCTATCTCCGCGCGATGGGCGGCGACGGCTCCACGTACTCCCACCACATGCGCGACGCCCGTTTCACCATCCCGGGCCCCAACCTGCTGGCCAAGGTCGTCGACCTGCTGGACACCATCTCGATGAAGTCGAGTGACACCGCGGGCGACATCTACGAGTACCTGCTGGCGAAGATCGCCACGTCTGGCCAGAATGGCCAGTTCCGCACACCGCGCCACCTCATCCAGTTGATGGTCGAGATGACCCAGCCGAAGCCGGACGACGAGGTCTGCGACCCGGCATGCGGCACGGCTGGCTTCCTGGTCCAGTCGGCGTCGTACGTGAAGCGCGAGCATGCGAAGGCCCTCCTGGACGTGGAGCAGCAAGCGCACTTCAACGCGAGCATGTTCCACGGCTTCGACTTCGACTCCACGATGCTGCGCATCGGTTCGATGAACATGCTGCTGCACGGCATCGAGAACCCGGACATCCGCTACCGCGACTCGCTTGCGGAGTCGGCGGCGGGCGAGGCGGAACGCTACTCCCTGATCTTGGCGAACCCGCCGTTCGCCGGCAGTCTGGACTACGAGTCCACGGCGGCGGACCTGATGCCCGTGGTGAAGACCAAAAAGACGGAACTCCTCTTTCTGGCCTTGTTCTTGAGGCTCCTCAAGCTCGGTGGCCGCGCAGCGGTCATCGTTCCGGACGGCGTCCTTTTCGGTTCGACGAAGGCGCACAAAGAGCTGCGCCGGACGCTGGTTGAGGACCACAAACTGGACGGCGTGGTGAAACTCCCGAGCGGGGTCTTCAAGCCGTACGCGGGAGTCTCGACTGCGATCCTGTTGTTCACCCGCACGGATAGCGGAGGCACGGACAACGTTTGGTTCTACGACGTGCAGGCGGACGGCTTCAGCCTCGACGACAGGCGCAACCCGCTCCTCCCGGAGGACCGCCTGGGCGTCCGGCCTGCGGTCGGCTCCTTGTCGGAGGAGGAGCACACCAAGAACAACCTCCCGGACGTCCTCTCTCGCTGGTTCGACCGCAGTGGCTCTGAGCACAACCGCGCGCGTACGGAACAGAGCTTCTGCATCCCGAAGTCGGACATCGTCGCCCAGGGATACGACCTGAGCCTGAACCGATATGCCAAACGGCCTCGGTACCTCACGGCAGGAAGGCGCGTAACCATGGCTGACCTTCTCGATGCTGGTCTAATCACAGAGGGCACGCAGCTGACTTTCGAGCGTGCAGGGGCAAGCTACTCCGCGAGAGTGACGGCTGCGGGTCGGCTCGAACTGGTTGGTGGTCAACAGTTTCCATCCCCCAACCGGGCTGCGGCCGCAGCGGTCGGCGAAGGTGCCGTTGATGGCTGGCAAACCTGGGCTCTGGAAGACGGCACAACGCTTGACCAACTGCGCCATCGATTCCTGGGTACGCCAGTCGTGGGTACCCCCAACCCAGGTGTCGCCGAATTGGCCAACGAAAGACTGGGCGCATCGCCTAACTATGATGTGGCTCCCGCGTCCGTCGCGGCGCAAAGCAATAGTGTAATACGGCACGCTGAAACCGCAGGAGATCCCCTCCAGACTCAATCGGTCAACGAGTCCCCGGCCCAAGGCGAAGACAAGGATGCACCCGTGGTCGGTCTGACCGTAGGCGACTTGCCCTCTGCTCTTGGCGGTGTCGTCAGTGTGTCCCCGTCCGCGACGTTCGATGAAGCCATCACCCGAATGATGATCAACGACTACTCCCAGCTCCCTGTCCTGTCGGGACGCCAACTCCGCGGGGCCGTGACGTGGAAGTCAATCGCACGGGCACGCCACGCCAATCACGCGCCGCCGTTTGCCCGAGCCATAGTCCAAGCCCGCGAAGTCTCATACAACCAAGACCTCATCGACATCCTCCCAATGCTCGCGGAATCCGAATTCGTTCTTATTCGAAACCGGAGCAATGAAATTGCGGGCATCGTAACTGCGAGCGATGTGGCGGCAGCCTATGGGGCCATGGCCACTCCATTCTTTCTTATCGGTGAATTCGATCAGCGGTTGCGCCAGGTACTCGCCTCTTCTATTGAATTTTCCAGAGTCCAGGAGTTGTGCGATCCGGAGGGTAATCGAAGTATCACAGGATTCGATGACCTGTCGATTGGGGACTACCAGCGCGTCTTGGAGAATGTGAAGGAGTGGGAGAGGGTCGGCTGGTCGTTGGATCGAAAGGTCTTCATTGAGCGACTCGATGAGATACGGGAAATCAGGAACGGTCTCATGCATTTCAACCCCGAACCGTTGCCTGACAACTCCACCCAACAGATACGACATATGATCAACGTGCTACGAGAATACGGAAACTGATTCATGTCGAGTCCGCCCTGTTCTCCCCGGATCGCTGCCCGGTGAGGTAGGACAGGACGATGGAGCAGGCAGTGCCGAGATGGCGCATGAGGCCGGCGGCTTCGGTGAAGTCGATCGTCTCGGTCCAGGGCCGGCCGCCGATGCGGCCCCATATCGGCGTGGGGAGAGGGACCGGGCCGGGGTTCCGGTCCCGGTAGTGGGACCACGTTGGCAGCTGGATCCGGTTGGTGACCTGGGCCGCAGTGGCGCCGGTGAGGCCAGCGATGTAGGTGCCGGCGGCGACCAGCCGACCGGGCTGGCGGATCGTGGGCAGCGGCGCCCCGCGGGCAGCGAGATCGTTCAGAAAGGCGTCCAGCGCTGCCCGGCTCCTGGCCGAGGCACGCGTGTGATGGACCTGGGTGTGCAGGCGGCGGTTCTCCGCCCAGGCGGCGAGGATGTCGGGGGCGAAGTCCTCGACCGCGCGAAGGGCCCAGATCAGCAGGGGCCCCATAGTGTCGGGAGTGATCGGTTCGGTGACGTTCTCTCCGCCGCCGGTCGCGGCCGGAAGGTAGCCGTCGATGCCCTCGTGGCTCCAGGGCGGCTCGCAGACGCCTATGGGGTCGGGACTGCACGTGTCGAAGGCCCACAGCCGGATCAGGGCGATGAGGTGGTACTGGACACTGTTGGGTGCAGGCCGCCAGCGTCGGGGCGGACCGGGCGGTCAGCCAGCGGGAGAACACGGCCCAGTTGCGGCAGGTCGAATAGATGGCTCCTGGGCTCTGACGGGTGCGCCAGGCCGGGTGCCGGTCGATCAGGAGCGTCTCCGGCAGCTCCGTATTGATCATTTGATAAGTGAGGAACCGTAGCTCGGGCTGCATGATCAGGGGAAAGGAGGCCCAGTGGATGCGGCGACGGGCGGCGCTGGGGTTAGCGATCAACGGGTCCAGCGGCCAGACGGGCGCGTCGTACGAGGCGATGGGTCCGGTGTACTCAGCGACGATGCGGTCGGGCTGGATGATCGGCGTCTCCGCGGACAGCTGGAGCGGGGCGCTCAGGGGGTGGGTCACAGGTCGTAGTGTCCGTTCAGGAGTTGCTCGATGGCCTCACGGTCGGCGTGCGTGACCCGGGCAAGGGCCTCGCGCCAGACGGGTGGGCCGAGCTGCATGCCATGCTGCTGACCCGGCAGGCACGCGGGCACGCGAAACTCGGAGAGCGGCAAGCAGCCCTGGCCGCACTTGGACGCGCGGCCGAACTCTGCGCTAAAGGGCCCTCAGAACGCGACCCCCAGTGGCTGTACTGGATCAACGAGGGCGAGATTCAGGGACAGGCCGGCAGCTGTTACCTCGATTTGGGCGACCCAGGCCACGCTGTCTCCAGCTTCACGAAGGCGCGTCAAGCTCTCAACCCGACCGACCACCGCACCAAGGCCCTGTTCCTCTCCCGAGCTGCTACCGCCCACATCGACCAGGGCGACCTCGAAGCTGGATGCGCCGCAGCGCACGAAGCTCTCGATCTCGCCGAACAGCTCGAGTCTGCTCGTCTGAACGATCATGTGCAGACCATGCTCCGCCGACTCCAACCGGTGATCCAAACCCCGTACGCTCAGGAGGTACTGGAACGAGCCGCCACCATGACGGGAGCAGGGGGCCGAACTTGAGCGAGACCCAGCAGGTCCTCGTACTGTGGGACATCGACCGCACTCTGCTGTACGTCGGCGACATCGACCGCCAGGTCTACCGCGAGACCTTCGCCGAGGTCGTCGGGCGCCCCGCGGACCGCCTGCCGGCCCGGGGCACCGGCGTAACCATGCCACTCGCGATCCGGGCCCTACTTTTGGACAACGGTGTCCCGGAACCGGAAGTCCCCGCGTTGCTCCCCCACATGGTGGAGCTCCTGCCACAGCGTCTCGCAGCACATGCGCAGGACCTACGTGAGCGAGGAGTCCTCATGCCCGGTGCCGTGCCCGCTCTGAAAGCGGTGCACGCACAGACGAACTTCGTACCGACTGTTGTCACAGGGAACCTCAGGCCCAACGCACTGTTGAAGCTCGAAGCGTTCCACCTAAATGGGTTCCTTGACACAGAGATCGGCGGATATTCGTCTGATGACGCGCACCGCCCGGCCCTCGTCGCCGTCGCCCAGAAACGTGCTCAGGCGAAACACGGGACGGCCTTTACCCGCTCCAACACCGTCATCGTCGGGGACTCCCTCGAAGACGTCCGCACTGGCCTTGAAGGCGGCGCGCCGGTAATCGGAATCGCGTCCGGCAAGACCACCTCTAGCCAACTAGCGTCGGCGGGAGCCGAGGTGGTGCTCGACAGCCTCGAAGACGTTTCTCAGCTCCTGAGCGTGATCACCGCAGTCACCGTCAACCGCGAGTGACCGCAGACCGTCGGTAGTACGTCTCAGCTGCCCATATCACACGAGTGATAGGAGCATTTGAATGCCTCCGCGTACGCTGTCGCGCGCAGACGAGAAACGGGGGTGCGATGCTAAAGCACGCTCGCGTATGCGCGGACTGCGGATGCCGGCTGAGCCAATACAACCAAGACGACCGATGTGCAGCGTGCGCACGCGACAGGCGATTCGATGCCCACATTGGGCCTCGAGTGCCAGACGCTGTCTGGGACGACGCCGAAGTCCAAGCCGCCATTAATGTATGGGACTTCGGCCGGGCAAGTCGCCTGATCCGTGCGCGGACGAGCCTACGTCAAGACGACATGGCTCACATGACTGGGCTGAGCCAAGGATTTCTGTCGATGCTGGAAGCGGGGACCCGGCGCTTAACGAACCTGGACAAGGTCGCGAAGTTCCTGAATGGCATCGACACACCTCACGCCCTGCTTCCCCCACCGTTCCGCGAACACGAGGCGCATTCCACATCGACGCCGCCTTCACCGCTAGGACATGTGGCTCACAAGATTGACCCTGTGAGCACAGCGCGTACGGTCGGCGTACACGACCTGGCTGTGCAGGCTGCCGCACAATCGCTACAGTTCACCGAGGAGATTACCAAGAGCAACGTAAGTGATGTGGAACTTGAGGAACTGGAGTCGAGGATCGCGAAAATCGCGACCGACTACGTCCATGCTCCGCTACATCCGCTCTTCAGGGATCTCCTGTCCACGAGAGATCAGATCTTCTCGCTGTTGAGTGGCCACCAGCCGCCGCGCCAGACCCGCGAATTGTTCCTCCTCGCCGGCACCAGTTGCCTTCTCCTCGCGCACGCGTCACAGAACCTTGGTGACCAGGTTTCTGCAGTGGCCCAACTCCAGACGGCGTGGACACTCGCAGAGCACGCTGGCAACAACGATCTGCGCGCTTGGGTCAAGGGAACAGCCGCGCTGATCGCCGAATGGTCGACTCACCAGCGCACTGCCCTCGACTACACAAAGCAAGCGACCGGGCTGGTGCCCAGTGGCGAGACGCGGATCAGGACGGCCGCGATCGAAGCCAGGGCTGCCGCGCGTATCGGTGACCGCACCACAGCACTGGCCGCGCTCGAAGAACTCCAGCGTGCTCGCGAACAACGAAGAGCTTCAGACGGCCTCACCCGATTCGGTGGGCTGCTGACCTTCCCGGAGGCCAAGCAGGAGTACTACATCGGCGGAACCTACGCACTGCTTGGTGATCACCACGAGGCCGAGCAGCACGCTGCCGCAGCGATCGAACTGTACGAGGGCGGCCCGAGTGAACAACGGTCATACGGTGACGAGGCACTGGCGCGCCTCGACATCGTCACTGCGCGCATCGCCGCAGGGGAGATCGAGGGAGCTGGCGAGCAACTCCAGCCCATCTTGGAACTCCCCGCGGACAGGCGGATCCGGCAGATCGGCGACGCCATGCAGGGAGTGGCTAGGCTTCTGGAAGACCCGCGGCTCACCCGCAGCCGGATTGCCCGCGAGCTTGCAGACGCGACCCGTGGCTATCAGGCGATCGACACCCGAGCGAAGGCCCTCACCTCATGACACCGACGGTCTCTCCCGAGTCCGCCGCCCGCGCTGCCTGCCAGATTTCAGGATTGGACAGCCGGTCCCTCACCCCGCTTCACAACCACGCTACCTCGGTGTTCCTGCTACCGGGTGAAGGCATCGTGGTGCGAGTGAGCCCAGCCTCGCAGCGCCGGCGCCTTGAAGCGGCAGTGTCACTCACGCGCTGGCTCATCACGAACGACTTCCCAGCGACGGAACCAGCGGATGCCTCCCAGCCCGTAGCCAAGGACTCGTACGTCATCACGTTTTGGCGGCACTACCCGCAACCAGGATCAGGCCACCCGGCGGCTGGACACCTGGGAAGCCTGCTCCGAGCCTTCCACGAGCTGCCACCCCCGCCCATCGATCTGCTGGAGTATCAGCCACTCTCGTCTCTCGAGGTGGCGGTGGATTCCAGCACCTACCTGACGTCATCTCAACGTGAGTGGCTCATCACGCGGCGCGCAGAACTACTGGAGTCCTACCGAGATTTGGATTTCCCGCTCGGCTACGGCCACCTCCACGGGGACGCGTATCCGGGTAACACGCTCTGGGATGGTCCGGACGTCAGGCTCGGCGATTGGGACGAAGTGTCATTCGGCCCACGCGAAATCGACCTGGCCAACACATTCCAGGGCATCCGATTTGGTCGCAGCCTTGAAGAACTGGACGAATTCAGTCTGCGGTACGGCTATGACATCAGAAATTGGCCCGGCCTTCGCGTCCTATGCGGAATCCGTGACCTGCACACACTCGGGTCCTTTATTCGGCGTGCGGACCGCGGTGATGAAGGTGCCGGCAAGCAGTTGGGATACCGCATTGAAACGCTCCGGAACGAGGACGGCCAGGCCCGGTGGAGCGCAACTTGATCACGATAGCCGATTTTGCGAGGTATCTGAGCGGTACCACCGACGTTATGCACGAAGCCCGTCGCTGCAGGACGCGGTCTCAGGCGGGGTAGACCGGCACTCAGCCCCGTTCCGCCTCTTCCGGTACAAGCCGACTCGTAAAGCCCTCTCTACGCAACCGTTCGAAAGCCGCCGCTACCTCGTCAGGAATCTCCTGCTCGATCATGAACCCTTGCCGTGGGTACACCATGAGCCGCTGTTGGGCCCCCACCAGCATGTCGATGACGAGACGCGCGTCCTGGATCGAATCGACGTACTCGGGGAGCGTCATAGGTGTGGAGGCGCTCACGCACTCGACATCCGGCCAGAGCTTTCTCGCCGTTGCGTAGGCCCGTCGCTCCTCGTACGGCTTGCTGACCAGCAGGACCGACGAGACGGGAACTGGCCGCCCTCCGAGCAGAGCGCGGGAGAATCGGATGTTCTCGCCTGTGTTCCTGGCCTTCGGCTCGACGATGATGGCGCTCGCAGGAACCCCCAGCTCCACCGCGCGGTCCCGGTAGTGTTCGGCTTCTCCGCGGGGCATCCGCTCGCGCGTCGTACGGCTGGTCGCTCCGGTGAAGACAATAAGCGGCGCCATGCCACGGTGGTACAGGTCTGCGGTGGTGTCGGCCACCCCCAGGTCGTGGCTGCCGAGTCCGATCGCCACGGAGCAAGGGCGCAGCTCGTGGCCCATCTGCTGGAAGTCCCACAGCCGCCGAGCATCCGCCCATGCCTGCGTTGAGATCACTTGCTCTTGCCCTCCATGTTCGCCAAGGACTGCGCCCCGCCATTGAAAACGTACAGCCACGTCTCCCGGGATCACACGGAGATCAGCCGACGACAAGCACCCCTCCGATAGGCATCAGCCTACGTTCCGGATCACGGACGTCTTCAGGCGCTAGTTCTTCTGTCCTGCGCGTTCACGCTGTGTGACACTCGATCGAGCAGGGTGAGGGGAGCGCACCAATGCGGGGCATGACCGACCATCTTCCGTTCGGCAAGCGAGTCCGGTTCTACCGGAAACGCCGGGGCCTGAGCCAACGGCAGCTCGGCGAACTTCTGGGACGCTCCGAGGACTGGGTGTACCGGGTCGAGTCCGAACGCATACCGGTGAATAACGTGAAGATGCTCGCAGATTTGGCGAATGCTCTGCGAGTGCATGTTGAGGACCTTCAGGGCACGCCGACGCTCTTGGACGACCGCGGTCGTCACACGGCCAGCATCCCGGCGATTCGTACCGCGCTCATGCAGTCACGACGGCTGGCCGGCTCGCTCTACGACGGCCGTGAAACCGTGCGCCTGGAACGTCTCTCCTTCGCAGTCGACGAAGCTTGGCGGCTCTATCAGAATTGTCAGTTCGCGCGCCTTGGAGAGTGCCTGCCCGGGCTACTCGCGGACTCCCGACTGGCAACACAAGAGCGCACAGCCGGCGCCGAACACGCCGAAGCGCTCCGGCTATTCGCACTGACCTGCCACGTGGCAGCGGTACTTCTGCGAAAGCTGGGGGAGACCAACCTGGCCTGGACCGCTGTGGACCAAGGCGACATGGCGGCCGCGGAGTCCGGAGACCCCGCCACAATGCTCGCTCTGCGCCGAGGCATTGCGCATGTACAACTCGGCGCTGGCATGCCGGCTGAGGCAGTGAACGTCACCCTTGACGCGGCAGACGACCTCGAACCCGGTTGGTGGCGCTCTACGCCGGCTTCCCTCTCCCTGTACGGAACCCTGTTCCTCAACGGAGCCGTCGCAGCAGCCCGGATGCGGAACCGGGCGCTGGCAGATCACATGGTGGGTAAGGCCCAGGAAGCGTCGCACCTGCTCGGAGGCGACTCCAACGAGATGTGGACCTCCTTCGGTCCCGGCAACGTGGAGATCCACCGACTGGCGCTCGCCCTGGAGTTCGAGGACGTTCAACAGGCCGTGGATATTGCCCCGAGAGCCAGTGCGGCAGGTCTGCCGGTCGAGCGACGGGGACGAGCCCGACTGGATGTGGCCCGTGCCTATGCTGAGGCAGGGCGGACAGACGAGGCGATAGACCATCTCAAGCGCGCCTACCGAACCGCTCCCGAGCAAATCAAGGCACATGAGTTCGCTCGGGACCTGGCCCGTCGGCTCCACAAGCGATCCCGTCGTCAGGATGCCCAGGACCTGGCCATGCGGCTCGGTGGCATCAGGTAGGGCCTCCCGTAGAGAGGTCCGTTCGCGGACCCGGAAATTTCCTCCGGGTCGGCTTCCCCATCGGCTTCTACGGTCGTTGCGACCAAGCCACTTGTACGGGGAGGCGTCGAGTGCCTGTGACCTACCAGCCGGATGATGGTGTCGGTCCCAAGGCCAGCAGTCCGGTGGTGCTCCGCTGGAGTCGCCATCCTCGCTGCGTCGGCCTTGCGCGTCGTGAACTCCGTAAGGCGTTGAGCGGTTGGGGTCTCTCAGGTATTGAAGACTCAGCTGTCCTCGTACTCTCGGAACTCTTGACCGACGCGGTACGTCACGGTGATGTGCGGCCGGGCGCGGAGATCGAGACTCGATATCTGCGAGTCCGAAGCGGTCTGCGCATCGAGGTGTTCGAAACAGTCCACGAATCTCGCCTGTCGATGGCAAGTAGCCCGGCGCCGGACAGAGATCCCCGGCTGAGGCTCATAGGGGCACTGGCCGACCGGTGGAAGACGAACGACTCTTTCGGGCTTGGTGCATCGGCGTGGGCAGAGCTCGACTTCCCGCCAGGGACCGGTGCCCCCGATGGCGACTGACGCCCGCCACCGCCTTCCGCTTGCCACTGAGCGGCATGAACGCCAATGTCGATGGTGTCGACGCCCCCTGAGCCGATACAACAATGAACCGTACTGCAGCGCTTGTTCGCGACACGTGCCAGCTGCCCCTTCGCCACTGCCCCAGGTGGAGCCAGAGGTTTGGAAGCGATTAGACGTCCGGGAAGCACTCTGGGCCCGTGACTTCGGCCGAGTGTGCCACTTGGTGCGAATCGGAAGCTCGCTCCGCCAGAGTGATATGGCGGAGCTCACGGGTCTGAGTCAAGCCTTCCTGTCCATGCTGGAGTCGGGAGTACGAAGACTCACCAACATCGACAAGATTGTCGAACTTCTTGCGGGACTCAATGCTCCTGCGGAACTCACCGGCCCGATGCTGCAACCACCGACAGCGGAAGGCCAACCGTGCGGCCCGTCACTCACAGGGAGAAATGAGGGATGGCCGGCGTGACGCTCGGCCCGCTAGACCACCCACCGAAAGCTCTACGACAATGCCGTCCTGAAGTGTCAGGTACCGGCTTCCGGCTGATTGCATGGCCCTTGCGCCGCACCGTGGGGTGCCCGCGCGGGACGCCGTAGCGCCACGCGACTTCCCGTGAATCTCCCGCATCTCCTCGGCGAGTTCGTCCTCGGCGCGCCGCCGCTCTGCGACGGCTGGCCGACCGGCCAGCCAGGAGTAGTACGTGGCGCGCGGGAACTTCACTCCTCCGTCGAGACCAGCACCTGGGCTTTGGCAGGAGGGCCGGCCAGCGTCGACCTGAGCCAGTTGACGAGTGGAGACGCGACCTCGTAGAAGCCCTTGAGGTCATCGACGATCCCCTCGACCGCGGCCACCGTTCGACGGAGCTCTTGGGAAATCTGCTCGGCATTGTCGGCGATGACTCGGGCCTGGCGGTACATGTGTAACTTCCTTTCTCCTGCGGGCGGGACTGCGTCCGACTCGCGGATCGACAAGACGCATCGTGATAGGTTTCACGAGTTCCTAGTGTTGTGAAACGCAGACTACACGGTCCACGAGGAGTGGGTGAAGTGAAGGCAGGATCCAGTTCGGCGGTGGCCTTCGGTCGCGTGTTGCAGGCAGCGCGCAAGCGCTGGTCGAAGACTCAAGCCGATGTCGCCAGCTTCTTCGACCCCAAGCTCTCCGTGGCCGCTGTCTCGATGGCTGAAAGCGGCAACCGTCCGCCCAAAACTGAGGCGATGGTCCGTGGCTACGCCGCCGCCCTGGAGCTCGACGAGGATGCTCTGCTTCAGCTCTGGTGGGCGATGCAGGGGATGGTCGGGATCGATATCTGGGCCGAAGACCTACCGGCCCCTCAATGGTGGCGTGAGTTGGAGGCGAGCCCTCAGGCAGAGATCAACCATCACCAAGCCCGTAGCAAGGCCAGTAGCGCCTGGACCCCGAACGAGGACTTCTACGAGCCCTCACTGGAGCTATTCGCCCTCGCCGAGGCGATCTGCATGATCCTGATGCGCCTGCTGGGCGACTCTTGGAAGGTTGGCTACAAACACGAGATCGGCCTCCGCGACCCTATCGACGGGCGCCTCGCAGCGGTCATCATCGAACTGCGGGCAAAGGTTTCGGACGGGGACGAGTCGAACAAGTCCCCCGAGTTGATGGTCACGTTCGCATGCCCGGAGCCTGTGGCTCGACCTGTTCCGCCCGCGCCGGCGGCGAGGACCAACACGGAGGCCATCTCGCCCGACGTCGCATGGATCCTCTCTTCGGTCGAGGCGATGCCTGCCCGCGAGCGAGCAGCGGTCGCCGGATTCATCCATGGACTGCGAGAGGGAGCAAGCCTCTTCTCCGAGGAGGTCTCTTCGACGCCGACGCAGCAGATACCTGTCCGCAAGGGGCAGCGAACGCGGCACCGGACATGACCTCTCACGGGTGAAGTTCCCCTGTGATGGTGGACAGCGGATGGTTACGCTGCGGGGATATTCGTACGGTGCGGCGGCATCGGGATCACTCGCCACCTCTTCCTATTCGGGCTGCGCCACCAGCTGAGGGACGTCGTCATCGCCGTCATCGCTCTGGGTCAAAGGCGCTCGATATTCCCACCGCTCAGGCGGGCCCGACAGTCCAGGGCGTAGACCGCGTGCCGCTCGACGAGCCCGAGGTCGAAGGCGTCGTGATCGGTCAGCAGGACCACGGCGTCCGCTGCGGCCACGTTGGTCTCTGTGAGATGTGCGTGGTGAGCGTGGGTATCGAGATCGAAGGGTTCCTCGACGTGGGGGTCGACGACCTGGATCTGCGCTCCCTGGGCGATCAGGAGCCGCGCGATAGTGAGGGCTGGCGAGTGCCGGGTGTCGCCGGTGTTGGCCTTGTAGGCGAGGCCGAGGAGCAGGACGCGGGAGCCCATGACCGGCAGGCCGCGGCGATTGAGAGCCTCGGTAAGGCGTTGTACGACGTGAGTCGGCATCGAGGTGTTGATCTCATTGGCCACTTCGACGAGGCGCAAGGGGCCGCCCGTCTGTCGCCGAACCTGCCAGGACAGGTACGTGGGGTCGATCGGCAGGCAGTGTCCGCCCACACCGGGGCCCGGCGTGAAGCGCATGAAGCCGAAGGGTTTGGTGGCGGCGGCGTCCAGTGCCGCCCAGATGTCCGTGCCGAGTTCCCTGGTGTGGGTGGCAAGTTCGTTTACTAGGGCGATGTTGACCTGGCGGAACGTGTTTTCCAGGACCTTCGCCAGTTCGGCGTCGCGGACGGCGGCGACTTCGACGACGGTGTCGACCAGGCCACGGTAGAAGTCACTTATGGCTGCTAGGGAGGATGCGTCTATCCCGGAGACGATCTTGGGGGTGTTCTGGAGAGTCCATGTCCGGTTCCCGGGATCGATGCGCTCGGGGCTGTAGCCCAGATGGAAGTCCATGCCCCCTGCAAGCCCGGACGCGGATTCCAATAGGGGCTGCAGGATGTCCTCGGTGGTCCCGGGATAGGTAGTGGATTCGAGGATGATGACGCAGCCGGGACGCATGTGTGGGGCGAGCGTCCTGCCGGCGGCCAAGACTGCGGAGAGATCTGGTGCGCCATCACGCAGCGGGGTCGGCACCGCGATGACCGCGACGTCGAACCCAACCAGGTCGCCCGAACACGTGGTCGGCGTGTAGTCAGCGTTCGTCAGGGCGGCCGTGATCTGGTCCGCCGTCACATCAGGACCTAATGGCTCCGCTGCCTTCAGCCGTTTCACGCGCTCGGCGTCGGTATCGAACCCGATGACGCGGTGGCCGACCTGTGCTGCCCGGATGGCCAGCGGAAGACCCACATAACCCTGGCCGAGTATGACCGTGCGGCGACGTCGGGGGCTTGCGTCAACCACGGGCGATCACTCGACCGGCAGAGGCAGGTCGTCGGCCAGCAGACGCTCGTGAAGTTCGCCGAGAGCGGTGCGATTGCTGTCGAACCGCAGTGCCTCGAGAGCCGCCTTGTAGTCCAGCCATTGGACATCGGTGTGCTCGTGGGAGATCTTGATCTCCACTTCCGTTAGGTCGGTGGCGAACGAGTGTTCCGGTACGACGTAGGTGCCAGCAGGCCAGCTCTCGCGATCAGCGAAGAACCGCGCCGGGATGCTGGCCCTGGTCTGCAGTGGGTACAGGGGGACCGGCCGGTCGAGCCCGAGTTCTTCACGGGCCTCGCGTTCGGCGGCCTGCTGCGGAGTCTCGCCGGCCTCGCCTCCGCCGGCCACGGCCTGCCAGACGTTCATGTCCTCGCGTCGTAGAACAGCGAATTCGACCTGGTTGCCGACTCGGCGGAAAGGAACGACAAGGACTTGAAAAGGGGATCGGGGCATCGTGGCTCCTTGACTTTGATGGGTTCAGACGCGGATCTGGCCGAGCTGACTCTGCTCGCGGCGCAGATGGTGACGATTCTTGTGGATCTTTTGCACTGCGCGTACGACATCGGCGAGTGCCTCCGATTCCTCGAACAGCAACCCTGATCCGGCCGCCTGCCCGAGCAGTACCAGCCTGGCGCAGGCCGCCCGAGCCTGCGCTGCGGAGACTGTTCGTGAGCTGGAGTAGTCACGGCTGGTGGCGTCGGCGTAGATCGGCTCATCAGGGCAGGCGACGAGGTCGCGGAGTGAGACAGGTATACCCTCTGCCCGCAGCGCGGCGCGGAAGACGCTGACCGAGACGCCGCCGGTAGCCTCGCCGCTGAATGCCTCGCTGCCGAAGGTGAAGGCAAGGGAGAACCGGCCGTGCGCGGTCACCCGTGGGTCGAGATCAGTGGGTATGGGTACGGGTCTCAAGCCGGGCACGCTGGACAGTTCCGAAGCGAGGTACGCCGCACCTTTGGCCTTCGCCGCCAGTTGATCCTTCAGACGTGCCAGTTGGACACGCAGGATGGCGGATTGGAATTCACTGAGGCGCAAGTTCCAGCCGAGTTGGGGGTGGTCGCCGGCGTCCCCGGGAGGTCGGCCGTGATCGCGTAGGGAGGCGATGCGTCCGGCGAGTTCATCGTCGTGGGTGACGACTGCCCCGCCTTCACCGGCGGTGATGTTCTTGGTGCTGGCGAAGCTGAACACCCCGATCGTGCCCAGGGATCCGGTCTGGCAGCCCTTCCAAGCCGAGCCGAGAGACTGAGCGCAGTCCTCGATGATCGGAAGGCCATACGTGCCAGCGACAGAGCCCAGACTGTCCATGTCGGCCGGGTGTCCGCCCAGGTGAACGGCGATGACGGCCTTCGTCTTCTCGCTGATCGCGGCCTTCACCGCCGAGCCGCTGATCGTGTGGGTGGCGGGATCGATGTCGGCGAAGACCGGTACGCCGCCGAGCAGGGAGACCGCTGTGGCCGTCGCCACGTATGTCATGGCGGGGACGACGACCTCGTCACCCGGTCGGATACCCAGTGCCCTCAGGGCGATCATCAAACCGGCGGTACCGCTTGAGACCACGGCGGCATGGGGCACCTGGAGGTATGCGGCGAGCTCGGTTTCGAAGGATTCTCCTTGTGATCCGCTATGGATGCCGCCCCAGCGGCGGCTGTTGAGGACATCGGCCAGCGCGTCGAACTCCGCCTGGTCGAACTGCGGCCACGTCTGGAAGGGGCGTGTGCGCAGGGGCGGTCCGCCGAGGAGCGCGAGAGCGGTCATGGTCGTACCTCCTCCGCGACCCCGCGCAGAAGGTCGCGATGCTTGACGATCCAGGTCAACTGCTCGTGGCGGGCTCTGGCGAAGGCGTGCATGCCACGGATCTCGCCCTCAGGCGTGGTGAAGGTCCGGGTCTCGGCCGCCTGCACGGTGATGTAGAGGTCGACCATGAGTGCGCGTTCCGCCGCGGAGATCGGCATGACGGCGTGATAGGCGCTCAGGTAGGAGCGGAATGTCGACTCCAACAGATGGGCGGGCAGCTCAGGACCGGCGGAGGCTACATAGCCCCGAACGACTTCGTACGGTCGCGGGAAACGTGAGACCTGGTCGAAGTCGATGAACAGATGCCGACCTGCGGTACGCGCGGTGGTGAGCAGATTGTCCGGACGTGCGTCGCCGTGGATCCAGCTGCGCTGGGTGGCCGCCACCGCCTGTGATCCGAGCTCGTTATCCGCAAGGATCCGCAGGCGCCACTCAATGACCTCGCGGCAAGCTTGGTCCTGCGTCTGCCGCAGAACCCGCTCCAGGCCCAGGGCAGGAGGATCGGACAGCTCAAGGAAGTCCGTGCAGAGACTGCCAGGGCGGAAGTCTTCGAGCCGGGCGTGGAGTGCGGCGAGCACAACAGGGAAGTCGGTGGGTTCGGGCGGACACGCTGGATCGATGTACTCGGTGATCATGTAGGTGGCATCGTTGATCTCTGTGGTCAGCTGGCCGCTCAGAGTCAGCCGTACTGGCGGGGCCAGTCCGGCGATCGCCGCGAACTGATGGGCTTCCGCCGCGAGGCGAGTGCGCGTGGCATCGAATCGTCCGCCGAACCGTTTGACAGCAAGTGGCCCTTGGCTGGTCGGAACCACGACGCTGCTTCCAACGTGCCCGCCTGGAAGGGGCTGTGCCGCTTGGAGTGCCTGCAGCCCGTATTGGCGCAAGCACGCGGTCAGCTCCTCCGCATCCATGATCACGGTCACTTGGTGAGCACTCGGTTCCCCAGGACCAGCAGGTCAAGGCCCGAAGAGTAGAAGGTGCGGATGGCGTCTTGAGGCGCGCACACGATCGGTTCCTCAGCGAGGTTGAACGAGGTATTGAGGACCGCACCGACGCCCGTGAGATCGCGGAATCCACTGATCAGCTGATGGAAGAGCGGGTTGGTGTCCGAGCTCACGGTCTGCGGCCGTGCGGTGCCGTCGACGTGGATGGCGGCCGGAATGAGGTTCTGTGCTTCTTGTCGTACAGGCAGCGTTCGCTCCATGAACGGCACCGGGGGTTCCGATCCGAAGTAGGCGGCGAAGTCCTCAGCGAGCACGGCCGGCGCGAAAGGCCGCCACGGTTCGCGAAACTTCACCGCGTCGTTCACCTGGTCCCGCATGTGCGCGCTCCGAGGATCAGCGAGGATCGATCGGTTACCCAGCGCACGTTGGCCGAACTCCATACGGCCTTGGAACCAGCCGACGATCTTCCCCTCGGCCAGCGCGTGGGCAGCAGCGGCGGCCGGATCTTCCACGGCCGGCGCCCGCAGCTTGGCGCGCGACAGAACCTCGTCGATCGATGGCTGGTCGAAGGAGGGACCGAAATAGTTGTGCGTCATCGCTGGACCACGTTCCGCACCCAGCAGGACACAGTGCGTGTAGAGCGCGGCTCCGATCGACGTACCGCTGTCGTCCGGGCAGCTTGAGATGAAGACCTGGTCGAAGGGAGTCGACGACGTGATCTTCCCGTTGAAGACGGAGTTCATGAAGCTCCCTCCGCCCAGGACGGCTCTCCTCATCCCGGTCTGCCGGTGCAGGTTCATGAGCAGGTACCGCAGTGCGTCCTCGAGCACATGCTGCACAGCCGCCGCCACGTCATGATGCCGACTCGTGATCGCTTCACCGGGCTGCCGTGCCGGACCGAAGCGGTCGATGAACGCGTCACTGACCGCGCCAGGCGAGGGGCGAAGGTAATAGCCGAAGTAATTGAGGTCGATGCGGACAGTGCCGTCCTTGAAGTCGACGAGATCGCGGAGCGCCTTGTAGGTGGCTGAGTCGGGATCCCCGTAGGCGGCCAGTCCCATGACCTTCCACTCGTCGCGGTCGATCCGGAAACCCAGGTACTGGGTGACAGCGCCGTACAGCAGCCCAACCGAGTGGGGGTAAGGAATGCTGTCGACCGTGGTGAAGGCGATCCCGTCCCCGATCGCGCTCAGGGCTGTGCAGTCCTCACCCCGCCCGTCGACTGTCAGGATCGCGGCCGAGTCGAAGGGGGAGAGGAAGAAGGCGTTCGCGGCGTGAGCGTCGTGGTGGTAGACGTAGTCGATCTGTAGGGGCTTGCCAGCTGTCTGGAGCACCTGGGCTGTATGCCCCTGGTATGGCCCATCCACCCGGGTGGCGAGGTTGTTCGGGATCGAGTAGAGGCCCTCTGGGTACCAACGGGCACGTCCGGCGTAGCGGCCGTCGTGCACACTCAGATCGATCGCCGGGTTCGCGCTGACCGCGACCCGGTCGACACCGCCCAGACCACCGGGAACAGTGGACAGGCAGTAGTCGATCGCGCGGGCGGGGAACGCCCGAGTGTGCTTGCTCCGGCTGAAACGCTCTTCGGCCGCTGCGGCCACGAGCTGGCCGTTCTCGATCAGCGCGGCGGAGGAAATGTGCATGTCACTGGCGATACCGAGGATGCGCATCTCTCACTCTCCTGCCGATGTGCGTCGCATGAGGTCTTCGATCAGTCGGACGGTCAGTGGGCCCGAGGCGGGCGGTTGGACCAGGCGGTAGGCGGGAACTCGCGGAATCCGCAGCGTGGTGGCCCGGATCGCCGGGTCGGCAACGACGGCCTGTTCGGGGAAGACCGCGGCAGGGTCGGGCAGCAGGTGTTGTGCCCAAAGCGCGCGGCACTCCGCATCGTTGAGCCTCTGCAGGCGCGGTGTGGCCACTCGCGGATCAAGGCGTGGTTCGATGGCCAGGCCCAGTTGGCAGCGGGGCATCGCCATGCTGCCAGCGGCTGCGGCCAGTTCTTGCGGCCGGACTTGGAGACGGGTTTCCTGGTCGCTCTTGGCTTCGATGTCTCCGAACCGTTGCGACCATCTGCTCTTCAGGTACGCCCGGAGCGGGCCTTCTGCCAGGGCGAGCACGCTGCCCGCGCGGATGCCGGCCCGTATGGGGAAGCCAAGTGCCACGACGGGGTCGTCGTCCGTGCCAGGAACCAGGGCGACCTTGTCGTTGCCGACCAGCGCCGCCTCTGGGTGGTCCAGGGCATGTAAAAGAGTTGTCGTCTTCCCGGCCGTACGGACTCCGATCAACGCCACGCCTGTTCCCCGCAGCGCGAAGCAAGCCGCGTGGAAGAACGAGTAACGTGCGGCCAGCAGTTCCCGCAGGACGAGCGCGCGCAGGATCCGTACCACCAGCACGGACGGATCCGAGCCGACCGGCGGGACAAGATGGACTGCTCGCCGTCGGTCATCCACCAGGCAGATCGTTTCCGAAGCCGAAGGGAGAACGACCCGCCGCAGCGGCGCAGCGATCCGCGCGTGGTGGATCGAGCACCACAGGTTCGGAGGCAGATCGTGGACGAAGAGCCGCGCCTGGGCCGGTGACTGAAGACTTCCGAAGTAGCTCTCCGTGTACCACCCGACGTAGTCGACGATCGGCGATGGCGCGTTGATCTGAACCACGGCTTCCGGGACACCGAGGTGTTCCCGTCGCGACCCGGTGGCGCCATAGTCCGCCCAGGAGTCGAGTTCGTCGCTCGACAAACCGCCCTGCACGGAGGTCACCCCTCGACCGCGTAGGCGCCGCCCTCAACAAGGTCGGCCACGTGTTCCTCCAGCCGATCGATTCCGCTGGCGGCCACGACGCTTTTGGCCTCTGCCAGGAGTCGGTTGGACCGGTTCTTGAACGGGTCACATACCTTCGGGCAGATCACGGGAAGCCGGCTCCGCAGCTGCCGACGCAGCTCGCTCTCCCAAACCGCGGCGAACGACTGGTCCAGCGCGCTGCCGTAGCTGAATCCGCCGGGGCGGGGGTGGTAGTTGCACGGGTACAGGCAACCATCTGAGCCCACGGCGGCCATCAGGTCGGTGATCGAGCAGGTCGAACACGACCGGGCCATCTCGCCTGTCTGGCCGACCCGGTGAATCTCGAACAGCCGGAAGCTGTCGGTCTCCAACTCCGCGCGGATCCGCCCGATCAACTGAGCCGCGTGACGTGCCTGGTCGTGACTTAGAGGGCGCTGCCCGGAGTTGTCCTGCTTCAAGCGCAAGCTGTCCGCGCCTGCCGCACGGATGAGCTCAGCAGCCGTATGGACCTCGTGGAAGTTCTCCGGATACATGACGAAGGAGGTGTTGATCTCCACGTCCGATCCGGTTTCGGCTCGCCGCTGGACAAGCCGCGCCAGGTTTGCGAGGGCCCGCTGGAACATGGCCTTGCCGGCCGAACGGCCGCCGTACTTCAGCTGGGCGTAGGTCTCGGGTGTCCCCGCGTCGATACTGATGTGCACATACCCGGCTGGAAGCAAAGCCTCGATGCACGCATCGTCCATCAGGACGGCGTTGGTGAAGATCCCGTAGCGGATGCCGCGCTCGGCCAGGAGACCGAATGCCGGTATCAGGGCCTTGCGGGCGACGAGTGGTTCGCCGATCAACCCGGAGAACGACACGGCCTCCACCTTGAAGACGCCCGAGCAGTCCTCGCCGCTCTGCCGGTAGGGCGCCTCCACCTGGTAGTCGACGATGTCGCCTATGAGCTTGAGCATGTTCGCCGGCGTCGTCAGATGGTCCGGGAGCCGATCAACAGCGTCCTTGGCCGCGTCGAGCATGACTAGCTGCTCGCGCTGTTCGTCCCATAACTCAAGGGGGACATGGTCTCCTATGCACCAAGCGCATCGCAGGTTGCACCCGCTGGAAGGGTGGATCAGGACTTCGTACGGCGGCACGACCGCGCCCTGCGACACCGCCGCGAAACGTGCCCAGTGCCGTCGGAGCACGTCGAGCTCGTTGAAGCGGCCGGGCAGATCATTGCGAACGTACGGGGCGAGCGGATTTGTCTCCAGAGCACTTGCCATGCGTAAACCCCTGACCGTTGTGGGCTGCTTGCCGACGGATGGTCGCCGTGGTGTCAGAGCGGGCTGGTGAGCCACGACAAGCTAACGGTCTGCTGACGAACGCGCATATCACCGGGGAAATATGGCTCGCGGAGACGGCACCAACCCGTCGGTGATCCAGGACGGCGTGGATCTCTCACCAGTCGCCCGAACTCGGGGATGTCCAAAGCATCTGAGGGCCAGAACGTGGCGGTGCTCCCTGTCGCCCCGTCCAGGCCCTGTGTCTCCGCGTCGTGATGCCGACGCGCCAAGGAGTCCTGGGGCGCTGTCGGCAGGACAGACGGCCCTTGTCCCAGATCACGGGAGAGATATCACCACCGTGATGTGCGAAGTTCTCCCACCGGAAGCAGGGTTACACCGAGAGGCCAGCAACTCACAAGCAACTGGCTGTCGTTCCAACGGAGTTCCAACGCCAGCCGGCTGCCGCCGCACGGCAGAGGCGCACTGCGCCGCCGACGTGGCACCGCCCCTAGGTACCACTCGATGCGCTTGGACACGGGGGCGGTTTCTGGCGCCCATCGCGCCAGATTGCACCACCGCTCAGAGGCTGCACCCCGCAGCCGCAGGATCCCCCAGGCCACTCGCTTGCCGAGAGGTCCCGAAGAAAGGAGTGCCGGGTGACCACGACCGCGAAGAGCACGAAGGCCAAGAAGGAGGGCGGCGGGACCAGCGTCGGCTTGCTGGTCGCCGTCGAGCAGCTCGCCGTGGCGCACGACCGCAGCGAGGCGGAGCGGTCCGACATCACCAGCTCGCAGAACAGCGCGGGCGATGACGGCGACAACCGCGACCTGAATCTGCCCAAGGAGTAGGAGGAACCATGGAGCACCGGCTCGTCACAGGTATCGAGAAGGCGCTTGGCTGGGGCGGGCCGGGGCCCGTGGGCATCGCGTTCGCTCGCGGGCACCTCGACGACCCAGACCTGATCACCCGGCTGATGACGCCGAACCGGTTGCTGGAGACGATCCGGCACCGCCACCTCGCCAACCCCCAGCTGCGCTGCTACGCCGAGGGAGACGAGGTACACCCCTCACTGTTCCTGTCGACCAATCTCAACCGGCGCAGGCAGGCCGTCAGCCAGGCCGACATGGCGGCACTCGGCCGGATCCTCAACGGCGGCGGAACCGTGGTCCTGGACCACGTCGACTTCTTCGACCCGACGCTGGAAGTCGCCTGCCGCGCCCTGGGCTGGTGGTCCGGCGAGCTCACCTCCGCCAACGCCTACCTGGCCGTCGGCGACACGGACGGCTTCAACCTGCACTGGGACGACCACGACGTGATCGCCGTCCAGCTCTCCGGCGAGAAGTCCTGGGAGGTCCGAGGCCCCTCCCGACCCGCGCCCATGTACCGGGACGCCGAACGCAACCTCACCCCGTCGGAGGAAGTGCTCTGGAAGGGCACCATGCGGGCCGGCGACGTCATGCACATACCCCGCGGCTTCTGGCACACCGCAACGAGGATTGGCTTCGGCGACGACGGCCACTCCCTCCACGTGACCTTCGGCCTCACCAAACGCACTGGCGTGACCTGGGCCAACTTCCTGTCCGACGCCGCACGCGCGGACGTGGACTTCCGTACAGACTTGGAGCGCAGCGACGGCACCGCCGCCGGCGATGTGCTCGCGGCAAAGCTGACCGATCTCGCTCACGAGTACGACCCCAAGCGATACCTCGCCGAACTGAGGGCGAACACCCCGCCTGCTCGGCACATGCCCCACATCCCCGTGTTCGGTCCGCTCGAACACGTCGCCGCCGTCACCGAGTTCGAACCGGTCATCACGCCCTGCGGCGACACGGTCCAAGTGGTCGGCGGCGGCAAGCGCCTCACCTTCCACGGAGGCGCCGAACCCGGACTCCGCAGCCTCCTGTCCGGGCACCCGGTGTGCCTCACCGACGACGACCAAGACCTCACCACGCTCGCCGACCACCTGATTCAGGAGGGGCTGTGCGCACCGCTGACCGCCGACTCGCTCTCGGCCTATACCGGACTGGTCACACCCGTCACCTGCTAGAGAGCGCACTGGAACTGGGTGTCACGGACCTCGACACGGCGTTCAACTACCACCACTTTGCCTCCCACCGGACCCTCGCGGCGATCGCTGGCGACCTGCTCCCTGCCTTCACCATCTCCACGAAGGTCGGCTACTTCCCCGACGGCCACGATCTCGACCCGGCGCGGCTTCGCGCTGCGGTCGAGCAGTCGGCGAGGGAACTCGGCCGCGCACCGGACACTGTGCTCCTGCACAACCCCGAGTCCTCGGTCGAGGGCTTCGTCAGCGCGTGCGCCGTGCTCCTGGAGATGCGCGACGCGGGACTCTGCAAGAGCTGGGGGTTCTCCACTTGGGATCCCCGGCGTCTCCTCGAAGCCGATTGGGAGATCCCACGCCCGGATGTGGCGATGGTCCGCGCCGGCCTCACGGTCTCCGCCGCGATTCTCAACGCAGTGGACGAGCTCGTCGACCGTGCAGAGATCGCCGAGCTGTGGGGAATGGCTCCCTTCGCGGGAAATGCGGATGACTCGATATGGCAGACCGTGGACACCTTGGTACGCCTTCGCTTTGAAGTACCTGAAGATGAAGTGGCCCCATGCCGCGCCGAACTATCGAGATGAGATCAATGAGGCCCTGACTGGGGTCACTAAGGCGCTCGCGCCCAAGCGTCCCGGAACTCCGTCGAATGAGGCAATGCAACGGGCGCTGCGGGACTGGGCGTTTGTTCTTCCTGGCCCGGATGATCGCGAAATCCCCCCAGAGGCGAGAGTCGTGATCGACTGGATGGCGAGGAGCTCCCCGCCGTTGGCTGATCTGGCCAAGCCTGCGGTTATGCGGGAAGTGCTGGAAGCGCTCAAACTGAAACTTGACGGCGAAGCGGCATCAAGTGAGACCTTCAAGCGCAAGCGCAAGGTTCTCGTGAACGCGCTGAACTACGCCACGGAACTGGGTGAGTTGGAGGAGAACCCCGTCAATTCGGTGTCCGTGCAGAAGCCGTCCAGGATCGTCCCTGTCGACCCTCGCGTCGTGGCCAACCCGAAGCAGGCCAGCAACCTGATCGGCTCCGTCTCGTACGTGGGCGGTTACCACCGCGCCAGGGGCAGGCGGCTGGTGGGCATGTTCGCCGGCATGTACTACGCCGGGATGCGTCCGGCGGAAACCGTCGGAGTCGCGATCCAGGACTGCTACCTCCCTGAGGAGGGCTGGGGGCTGGCGAATCTCCACCGAACCCGGCCGACAGCGGGCAAGAAGTGGACCAAGACCGGCGAGGTGCACGACGATCGCGGGCTGAAGAATCGTGATCCCGAGGAAGTGCGGCCGACGCCACTACCGCCGATCCTCGTGGCCATCTGGCGAGACGGCATCGACACGTTTGGCACGGCGGACGACGGCAGACTCTTCTTCAATGAGCGCGGCGGACTGGTTGGTTCCTCGACCTACTCGCGCGTGTGGGGAGAGGCACGGGAGTTCGGGCTGCCGCCGGAGCTTGCCAATAGTCCGTTGGCCGACCGCCCGTACGATCTACGCCACTCGGCGCTCTCGACGTGGCTCAATGCGGGGGTCGACCCCACGGAAGTTGCTGAGCGTGCAGGCAACACAGTGGAGGTGCTCTTGGCGCGCTATGCGAAATGCCTCCACGGTCGTCATGTTGTGGCCAACAAGCGGATCGAAGATCTGCTGCTCGAATACGCGTGACGATGATCACACCGAACACCCCGAGGTGCCCGCCTCGGGGTGCTTCTTATGTGCGAGATCGGTCGGTTCGTCTATCGATGTCCGATCCCGCGTATGTCCCGCAGCGCCCGCCCTAGGGCTGCCTTCGGTGGCAGATGGCTGCATATAACAGCAGGCCCTCCGATCTGGCGTATTGCCTGATCAGAGGGCCTTTTAGGCACCTGATCTGCGGTGCCCCCGGCAGGATTCGAACCTGCGCACACGGCTCCGGAGGCCGTTGCTCTATCCCCTGAGCTACGGGGGCGTGTCCGTCGCGATTGCTCGCGGCGACGGGTAGAACACTACCAGCTCCCTCAGGGTGGTCATCAACGGGTTTCCGCTGTCGAGGGCGGGTGTGTGGGTCGCCCGTGCGGGGTGGAAGTGGGGAAAACCCGGACGCGGCGGCCGGGGCCGACCTACTCTCGAGTTGTGCCAGGGGCGTCGGGCCGGGTGCTTGTTGTGGACGACAACAAGGTCATCCGGCAGTTGATCAGGGTCAACCTCGAGCTGGAGGGGCTGGAGGTCGTGACCGCGGCCGATGGTGCCGAGTGTCTCGATGTCGTTCATCGGGTGCGGCCCGATGTCGTGACCCTCGACGTCGTCATGCCCCGGCTGGACGGGCTCAGGACCGCCGCTCGGCTGCGGACCGATCCGCTGACCCGTGACCTGCCCCTCGCCATCATCAGTGCCTGCACCCAGCACGAGGTCGAGGCCGGGCTTGACGTCGGCGTCGACGCCTTCCTCGCCAAACCCTTCGAGCCCGCCGAACTGGTCGTGATGGTGCGGCAGTTGATGGAGCGGGCGCGGCGTCGGGAAGGGCGAAGCGGTGGTGGCCCCGACGTCGGGGGCGATGGTGCCCAGGCGCAGCCGGTCGATCAGCCGGCCGTACCGTAGGTGGGCAGCCGCTCGGCCTCCTGAGGCAAGCCGCGTCCACATCCCGGACCCTCCCTAAACCGGCTCGCATACCCACCCCCCTCCTCCCATACGCTGGTGCCCGTGACCCCCGTCGAGCTCTCCCACACCGTGCTGCACGCCGTGCGTCGCGCCGTCGACGAGGGTGAGCTCAGCGTGGCTGTTCCGGAGCGGGTCGTGGTCACGCCGCCGGGACCCGGGGGCTGCGGTGACTACGCCACCAACGTCGCCCTCCAGCTGGCCCGTGCGGCACAGCAGCCGCCCCGGCGGGTGGCCGAGGTCCTGCGGGTGCGTCTCCTCGACGACCACCGCATCACCGACGTCGTCGTCACCGGGGCCGGGTTCCTCAACCTCAGCCTGGAAAGCGCAGCGTCCGTCGCGCTCGTCGACGAGATCCTGCGGCGCGGGCGGCGGTACGGCCACGCCGAGGGGTTCAGCGGGGACATCGTCCGGCTCCGGTGCCGGGCGGAGGTCCGTGCCGTCGTCGTCACGGACACCCTCGCCTGCCTGCTGCGCAGCCAGGGCGCCTCCGTCCGTATCGAGTGCGAGGGCACGCCCGACCCGGAGTGGCAGTCGGTCCTCGGCGTGGACGTCACCACCAGGGGAGCCCGGCTTCGCCTCGACAGTCCCGTCACCGTCCGTCCCGTTCCCGCCCCGGCAGACCCCCTCCCTCTCGGCCGGGACGCAGCCCGCTGGGCCCTGCTGTACCCCGCCGCGCACGACCGGCCCAGGATCACCGGCGATCATCTGGTCCAGCGGGAGACCAACCCCCTCTTCCGCGTCCGGTACGCCCACGCCCGCACCCGGGCCCTGCTGCGCAACGCCGACGACCTCGGCTTCCGGCCCGAGCCCGGCCCCGTCAGCGGTGCGGAAGCGCTGGTCGCCGTACTCGGCGACCACCCCCGCATCCTCGCGGCCGCCGCCACCGGCCACACCCCCGACCGCCTGGCCCGGCACCTCGTCACCGTCGCCGACGCCACGCTGCCGCTGCTCTCCGACGTGCTGCCCCTCGGCGAGGAGAAACCCTCGGCCGCCCACCGTGCCCGGCTCGCGCTCGCCGAAGCCGCCGGGACGGTGCTGGCCGGCGGCCTCTCCCTGCTTGGCATCGAAGCATCCGATCACCTCTGAAAGACACGAACATGAGCCGTTCCGCACACCCCGCCGGGCCCCGGCACGCCGATGTCCTCCCGGAGGGCCACTACTCCGCCCCGCCCGCCGACCTCAACGCCCTGGACCCCAAGGTGTGGGCCGAGACCGTCACGCGGGGCGAGGACGGTGTCGTCACCGTCGGCGGTATCGCCGTCACGGAGCTCGCCGAGGAGTTCGGCACCCCCGCCTACGTCCTCGACGAGGCCGACTTCCGGGCCCGCGCGCGTGCGTGGCGCACCGCCTTCGGGACCGACGCCGACGTCTTCTACGCGGGCAAGGCGTTTCTCTCCCGTGCCGTCGTGCGCTGGCTGCACGAGGAGGGGCTGAACGTCGACGTCTGCTCCGGTGGCGAGCTGACCACCGCCCTCTCCGCCGGCATGCCCGCCGACCGCATCGCCTTCCACGGCAACAACAAGTCCGTCGATGAGATCACCAGGGCCGTAGAGACCGGCGTGGGCCACATCGTGCTCGACTCCTTCCAGGAGATCGCCCGTGTCGCCCACATCGCGCAGAGCCTCGGGAAGCGGCAGAAGGTCCTGATCCGGATCACGGTCGGCGTCGAGGCCCACACCCACGAGTTCATCGCCACGGCCCACGAGGACCAGAAGTTCGGCATCCCGCTGTCCGGCGGGCACGCCGCCGAGGCCGTACGCCGTGCCCTGCAGCTCGACGGGCTCGAACTCGTCGGCATCCACAGCCACATCGGCTCTCAGATCTTCGACATGTCCGGGTTCGAGGTCGCCGCCCACCGGGTCGTCTCGCTGCTCAAGGACATCCGCGACGAGCACGGCGTCGAGCTGCCGGAGATCGACCTCGGCGGCGGGCTCGGTATCGCGTACACCAGTGACGACGACCCGCGCGAGCCGCACGAGATCGCCAAGGCGCTCACCGAGATCGTCACGAGGGAGTGCGAGGCCGCCCGCCTCCGTGTGCCGCGTATCTCCGTCGAGCCGGGGCGCGCCATCGTCGGCCCGACCGCCTTCACGCTCTACGAGGTCGGCACCATCAAGCCCCTGGACGGGCTGCGGACGTACGTCTCCGTCGACGGCGGCATGTCGGACAACATCCGCACCGCGCTGTACGACGCCGAGTACAGCGTCGCGCTCGTCTCCCGCACCTCCGACGCCGAGCCGATGCTCGCCCGCGTCGTCGGCAAGCACTGCGAGAGCGGGGACATCGTGGTCAGGGACGCGTTCCTGCCGGCCGACCTGGCACCGGGTGACCTCATCGCCGTACCGGCGACGGGCGCCTACTGCCGGTCCATGGCCAGCAACTACAACCACATGCTGCGGCCGCCGGTCGTCGCCGTGCACGACGGCGAGGCCCGGGTGATCGTCCGCCGGGAGACCGAGGAGGACCTGCTGCGTCTCGACGTCGGCTGAGCCGGGACCGACGGAGGGGTGGAAGATCTCCTGTCTTCCACCCCCGTACAAATGAAATAGATATCTCACGATCCGGACGAAGGGCAGAAAGTCCCGTCCGGTGAGTGAGACTGGTGAAACCGTAGACGGTATGAGGAAACGAGGTCGGATGATGCGTACGCGTCCGCTGAAGGTGGCGCTGCTGGGCTGTGGAGTGGTCGGCTCAGAGGTGGCGCGCATCATGACGACGCACGCCGACGACCTCACAGCCCGGATCGGTGCCCCCGTGGAGCTCGCGGGCGTGGCCGTACGGCGGCCCGACCGGGTCAGGGAAGGCATCGACCAGGACCTCGTCACGACCGACGCCACCGCCCTCGTCAAGCGCGGCGACATTGATGTCGTGGTGGAGGTGATCGGCGGGATCGAGCCCGCCCGGACCCTCATCACCACCGCCTTCGAGCACGGCGCCTCCGTCGTCTCCGCCAACAAGGCGCTGCTCGCCCAGGACGGGGCCGCCCTGCACGCCGTCGCCGGGCAGCACGACAAGGACCTCTACTACGAGGCCGCCGTCGCCGGTGCCATCCCGCTGCTCCGGCCGCTGCGCGAGTCCCTCGCCGGCGACAAGATCAACCGGGTGATGGGCATCGTCAACGGCACGACCAACTTCATCCTCGACAAGATGGACTCGACCGGGGCCGGCTACCAGGAGGCCCTCGACGAGGCCACCGCCCTGGGATACGCCGAGGCCGACCCCACCGCCGACGTCGAGGGCTTCGACGCCGCAGCCAAGGCCGCCATCCTCGCCGGCATCTCCTTCCACACGCGTGTGCGCCTCGACGACGTCTACCGCGAGGGCATGACCGAGGTCACCGCCGCCGACTTCGCCTCCGCCAGGGAGATGGGCTGCACCATCAAGCTGCTCGCCATCTGCGAGCGGGCCGCGGACGGGGCGTCCGTCACCGCGCGCGTGCACCCCGCCATGATCCCGCTGAGCCACCCGCTGGCCTCCGTCCGCGGCGCCTACAACGCCGTGTTCGTCGAGTCCGACGCCGCCGGGCAGCTCATGTTCTACGGGCCCGGAGCGGGCGGTTCCCCGACCGCCTCCGCCGTGCTCGGCGATCTCGTCGCCGTCTGCCGTAACCGGCTCAACGGCGCGACCGGACCGGGAGAGTCCGCCTACGCCGCCCTGCCGGTGTCGCCCATGGGCGACGTGGTCACGCGCTATCACATCAGCCTCGACGTGGCCGACAAACCGGGTGTTCTCGCCCAGGTCGCGACCGTGTTCGCCGAGCACGGAGTCTCGATCGATACGGTTCGCCAGCAGGGGAAGGACGGCGAGGCGTCCCTCGTCGTCGTCACCCACCGTGCGTCCGACGCCGCCCTCACCGGGACCGTCGAGGCGTTGCGCAAGCTCGACACCGTGCGTGGTGTCGCCAGCATCATGCGGGTTGAAGGAGAGTAACCAGCAATGACCCACCAGTGGCGCGGAATCATCGAGGAGTACCGGGACCGGCTGCCGGTATCCGACACCACGCCGGTCGTGACGCTCCGTGAGGGCGGCACGCCGCTCGTGCCCGCGCAGGTGCTCTCCGAGCGCACGGGCTGCGAGGTCCACCTGAAGGTGGAGGGCGCGAACCCCACCGGGTCCTTCAAGGACCGCGGCATGACCATGGCCATAACCCGGGCCAAGGAGGAGGGGGCGAAGGCCGTCATCTGCGCCTCCACCGGCAATACGTCGGCCTCCGCCGCCGCGTACGCCGTGCGGGCCGGGATGGTCTGCGCCGTGCTCGTGCCGCAGGGCAAGATCGCGCTCGGCAAGATGGGCCAGGCCCTCGTGCACGGAGCGAAGATCCTCCAGGTCGACGGCAACTTCGACGACTGCCTCACCCTCGCGCGCGGCCTGAGCGACAACTACCCCGTCGCGCTGGTCAATTCGGTCAACCCGGTACGTATCGAGGGCCAGAAGACGGCGGCCTTCGAGATCGTGGACATGCTCGGCGACGCGCCGGACATCCACGTCCTGCCGGTGGGCAACGCGGGCAACATCACGGCCTATTGGAAGGGCTACAAGGAGTACGCCGCCGACGGCGTCGCCGCCCGGACCCCCCGGATGTGGGGCTTCCAGGCCTCCGGCAGCGCCCCGATCGTGCGCGGCGAGATCGTCAAGGACCCGTCGACCGTCGCCACCGCCATCCGTATCGGCAACCCGGCGTCGTGGAACCACGCGATCGCCGCGCGGGACGAGTCCGGCGGCTTCATCGACGAGGTGACGGACCGTGAGATCCTGCGCGCCTACCGGCTGTTGGCCTCGCAGGAGGGTGTCTTCGTCGAGCCCGCGTCCGCCGCGTCCGTCGCCGGTCTGCTGAAGGCCGCCGAGCAGGGCAAGGTCGACCCGGGGCAGCGGATCGTGTGCACCGTCACCGGCAACGGGCTGAAGGACCCCGACTGGGCCGTCGCCGGCGCCCCGCAGCCGGTCACCGTCCCCGTCGACTCGGCGGCCGCGGCGGAGCGCCTCGGACTCGCCTGACGTGCGCGGACGTGCCGAGCGCCGGTGTGGGGCTCGGCACGGTCCGGCGTAAGACGGCGCTTGCCCGGGGAAGTTCCCCGCAGGGGGTGCACAGGGCTCATACGACACGCATCGTGCGCCTCCTGTGCGCCCTATGTCGCCACAGAACCTTCTTTCGATAGGCTGTACTGAACCCGCCCGCCGCATATGCCTCCGCATGGAGCACGGTGCCGCGCCGTCTCCGCGGCCGGGACAGCGGCCGGCCACCCCGGTCGGCAGCGGCCCCCAGGGTTCTCGTACGCATCGAATGTCCATCGAACGTCATTCGACAATTCCGCAGCTCAAGGAGAGTCATCGAGCGATGGCCGGTCCAGCGTTCCGCGCCGCCGCCGTCCGGGTGCGCGTCCCCGCCACCAGCGCCAACCTCGGCCCGGGCTTCGACGCCCTCGGCCTCGCGCTGGGCTTGTACGACGACGTCGTCGTCCGGGTGGCCGACTCCGGGCTGCACATCGACATCGCGGGTGAGGGCAGCGAGACGCTGCCGCGCGACGAGAAGCACCTCCTCGTCCGTTCCCTGCGCACGGCCTTCGACCTGCTCGGCGGACAGCCGCGCGGTCTGGAGATCGTCTGCGCCAACCGCATTCCGCACGGCCGGGGCCTGGGCTCCTCCTCGGCCGCCATCTGCGCCGGGATCGTCGCCGCCCGCGCCGTGACCATAGGCGCCGACGCCAAGCTCGACGACACCGCGCTGCTCGAGCTCGCCACCGAGATCGAGGGCCACCCCGACAACGTCGCGGCGTGTCTGCTGGGCGGCTTCACCCTGTCCTGGATGGAGGGCGGCGCGGCCCGCGCGATCAGGATGGAGCCCGCCGATTCCATCGTTCCGGTGGTTTTCGTGCCCGGAAAGCCAGTTCTGACGGAGACGGCGCGCGGCCTGCTCCCGCGCTCCGTTCCGCACGTCGACGCCGCCGTCAACGCGGGCCGGGCCGCCCTGCTCGTCGAGGCCCTGACGCGGCGCCCCGAGCTGCTGCTGCCCGCCACCGAGGACCGCCTCCACCAGGAGTACCGCGCGCCCGCCATGCCCGAGAGCGCGGCGCTGGTGGAGCGGCTGCGGGCCGAGGGTGTCCCCGCGGTCATCTCCGGCGCGGGACCGACGGTCATGGCGCTGACCGACGCGGGCACCGCCGACAAGGTCGAGGCCCTGGCGGGCGCGGACTGGGCCGCGAACCGGCTGAGCCTCGATCCGCAGGGGGCGAGTGTTCTTCCGCTCGCGGCCCCCGGTGACTTCTGAAGCACTCGGTTGCCGGATTTGGAGAGGGGGAATGTTTGTTGGATCCGGTAGTGTTAACCTCAAGTCTGCACCCGACCCCACCATGGCGAGGTGCCTCGTGTCCCCGTCCGGGACAGACATTCTTCCGGGAGCCCCCCAAGCCGCACTGTGTTCCGTACGTCGGACCGTACGCCGTACGCGGACACTGAGCGGGGCGCAGGGCACGCTCCGGAACCGGTGCGACCACGCCGCGTGACACTGACACTGGGTGCCACGGCTTAAGGAAGCGCCATCACCAGATTCCTCCGCCGCTTAGGCGGACCACCGCCCCGGCACGGTTCACACCACACGGACCGAAGTCGGACAGCACAACCGGTCGCCGAGCCAGACAGGCCGACGTCCGCTCCAGGGAAGGACCCTTCGTGAGCGACACCACCGATCTGATGGGCGCACGTGTCGAGGAGACCGCTGCCGCGCCCGCCACGGACGCCTCCGCGCCTGCCAGCGGTGCCGGCTCCCGGCGGCGCCGCGGTACCGGCCTCGAGGGCATGGTGCTGGCCGAGCTGCAGCAGGTCGCATCCGGCCTCGGCATCAGGGGCACCGCGCGTATGCGCAAGAGCCAGCTGATCGAGGTCATCAAGGAGGCGCAGGCGTCCGGCGGCGCCGCTCCGGCCGCGAAGGCCGACGCCCCCGCCGAGACCAAGCCGAAGCGCCGCGCCACCTCCCGGACCCGTACGGGGGACAACGCCGAGAAGGCGGAGAAGAAGGCGGACGCGAAGCAGGCCTCCGAGGCCCCCGCCGAGAAGGCCGACAAGGCCGTGGCGCAGCAGCAGATCGAGATTCCCGGTCAGCCCGCTGGGGGCCCCTCCCGCGATGGGGGTACCTCCCGCGCGAGCGCAGCCGAGCGTGGGGGAGAAGCCGAGCGTGGGGGAGACGACGCGCCCTCGGAGCGTCGTCGTCGCCGTGCCACCGCCGACGCCGGAGCCCCGGCCTCCGCCCCCGAGACGGTCGCGGCCGAGGCGAAGAACGACACCAAGGCCGATGCGCCGGCGCAGCAGTCGCAGCAGCAGTCCCAGAACGACGCCAAGTCCGACTCCGGTGACGGCGGCGAGGGCCGCCGCCGCGACCGCCGTGACCGCGGCCGGGACCGGGACCGGGACCGTGACCGTGGCGGCCGGGGCAACAAGGGCGACGACCAGCAGGGCGGCCAGCGCGGCCAGCAGCAGAACCAGCAGCAGGGCGGCGGCGGTCGTCAGGACCGTGGCCAGCAGCAGGATGACGACGATTTCGAGGGCGGCCGCCGTGGCCGTCGCGGGCGTTACCGCGACCGTCGTGGCCGTCGTGGCCGCGACGACGTGCAGGAGCCGCAGATCACCGAGGACGACGTCCTGATCCCCGTCGCGGGCATCCTGGACATCCTCGACAACTACGCCTTCATCCGCACGTCCGGCTACCTGCCCGGCCCGAACGACGTGTACGTCTCCCTCGCCCAGGTCCGTAAGAACGGCCTGCGCAAGGGTGACCACATCACCGGTGCCGTGCGTCAGCCGAAGGAAGGCGAGCGGCGCGAGAAGTTCAACGCGCTGGTGCGCCTGGACTCCGTCAACGGCATGGCGCCCGAATCCGGGCGTGGGCGGCCGGAGTTCAACAAGCTGACGCCGCTGTACCCGCAGGACCGGCTCCGCCTGGAGACCGACCCGGGCGTCCTGACCACCCGCATCATCGACCTGGTCTCGCCCATCGGCAAGGGCCAGCGTGGTCTGATCGTGGCCCCGCCGAAGACCGGCAAAACCATGATCATGCAGGCGATCGCCAACGCGATCACGCACAACAACCCCGAGTGCCACCTGATGGTCGTCCTGGTCGACGAGCGTCCGGAAGAGGTCACCGACATGCAGCGGTCGGTCAAGGGCGAGGTCATCTCCTCGACCTTCGACCGCCCGGCCGAGGACCACACGACGGTCGCCGAGCTCGCCATCGAGCGCGCCAAGCGGCTGGTCGAGCTCGGGCACGACGTGGTCGTCCTGCTGGACTCCATCACGCGTCTGGGCCGTGCCTACAACCTCGCCGCGCCCGCCTCCGGCCGCATCCTGTCCGGTGGTGTCGACTCGACCGCGCTGTACCCGCCGAAGCGCTTCTTCGGTGCCGCGCGCAACATCGAGGACGGCGGCTCGCTCACCATCCTGGCCACCGCGCTCGTCGACACCGGCTCGCGCATGGACGAGGTGATCTTCGAGGAGTTCAAGGGCACCGGCAACGCGGAGCTCAAGCTCGACCGGAAGCTCGCCGACAAGCGCATCTTCCCGGCGGTGGACGTGGACGCGTCCGGTACCCGTAAGGAAGAGATCCTGCTCGGCAGCGACGAGCTCGCCATCACCTGGAAGCTGCGCCGTGTGCTGCACGCGCTCGACCAGCAGCAGGCGATCGAGCTGCTCCTGGACAAGATGAAGCAGACGAAGTCGAACGCCGAGTTCCTGATGCAGATCCAGAAGACGACCCCGATGCCGGGCAACGGCGACTGAGGTAAGCACTGGGCAAAGGGCCGCTCCCGTGAACGGGGGCGGCCCTTTGTGGTGTTGGTGTGCAGGTAGGATCACGCTCTTCGAACATGTGATCCCGAGGGGGGACATACGTGGGTACATCCATGCCTGGGGGCGGACGGCACAGACGCCGGATACGCATCGCACTGCCCGTCGCCGCGGCCGGTGTCGCGGCTGCCGTGGCCGCCGCCCTGCTGACGACATCCGCCGACGCGGCCACCCCGCTGCCGCAGCCGACGGTCAAGCCCGCCACCAGCTCGCCGTCGCCCGCCGAGCTGGAGAAGCGCGTCGCGGGCGCCCTGGCCGGCGACGACACCGCGGGCAGGACGAGCAAGGCGTCGCTGAGCGCGAGCACGAACGAGGGCAGCATCGACCCGAAGGTCATCGGCGGCAGCCAGACGACCATCACCTCGGCCCCGTGGATGGCGCAGCTCCACTACTTCGACGACCGGGGCACCTCGAGCACGAGCGACGACATCGGCTTCTTCTGCGGCGGCGCCGTCGTCGCGCCGACGAAGATCCTCACCGCCGCGCACTGCGCCAAGGGCTACGACTGGAACGCCAACGGCGCCGTCGTCACCGGCACCGCCCAGCTGCCCTCGGCCGACGGCACCGACCTGCACGGCGGCACCGTCACCGGCGTCTGGCGGCAGTGGAACCACCCGTCGTACAACGCGACGACCATCGACAACGACATAGCGGTGCTCACCCTGCCCGTGCCGGTCAAGGCCACGCCGATCCGGATGACGACGTCCGGCGACACGACCTCGTACAAGGCCGGCACCAGCGCCAAGGTCTACGGCTGGGGCCGCACCAGCTCCACCAGCGACGCCATCTCCGAAACGCTGAAGACGGCCACACTGCCCGTCCAGTCCGACACCACCTGTGCGGGCGCCTACGGCACGGACTTCGTCAAGGGCCACATGGTCTGCGCGGGCAAGCCCGCCACCGGCAGCGACTCCGGCACCACCTCCGCCTGCAACGGCGACTCCGGCGGCCCCCTGGTCGTCAACAACCGGATCGTCGGTGTCGTGTCCTGGGGCGTGACCGACTGCGTCGCCAAGGGCGCCTACAGCGTCTTCAGCAAGGTCAGCTCCTACGTCGGCGCCGCCTACCCGCGCCTCGACGACACCAACATCAGCGGCGACCACAAGGCCGACCTGTGGGTGCGCAACGCCTCCACCAAGACGGGCTACTCCAAGGACTCCAAGGGCACGTCCTTCGCCGCCCGCGAGTCCTGGGGCAACTGGAACGGCTTCAACACCGTCCTCCAGACGGACTTCGACCGGGACGGCTACCAGGACCTGGTCTACCGGCGCAGCAGCGACGGCGACGTCTTCTGGACCCACTACGTGATCTCCACCGGCACCTGGTCCACCAAGCAGATCGCCGACAACTGGAAGACCCGCACCCGCATCATCACCCCCGGTGACGTCACCGGCGACTACCTGCCCGACCTGCTCTCGGTCGACTCGGCGGGCGTGATGTGGATCTACCCGGGCAAGGGCAGCGGCACCTTCGCGCCGCGCGTGAAGGTCGGCTCCGGCTGGAACCAGTACAACTCCGTGCGGGGCCACGGCGACTTCACCGGGGACGGCAAGACCGACCTGATCGCCCGCAGCAAGACGGGCAGCCACATCTACCTCTACAAGGGCACCGGCAAGGCCGGCTCGGGCGCCTTCTCGGCACGGGTCAAGGTGCGCACCTGGAGCGGCTACAACGCCTTCGACGCGACCGGCGACATCACCGGCGACGGCAAGGCCGACTTCCTGGCCCGCACCCCCGGCGGCACGCTCTACCTGTACCCGGGCACCGGCAAGGCGACCAGCGAGATCTTTGCCACAAGGAAGTCCGTAGGTACCGATTTCAAGCAGTACGACATCTTCGGCTGAAACCGCAGGTGAGCGGGATATACCTCGCTGTCACGAACACGCACTGTGCCCACCGCCGTACGCGGTGGGCACAGTCCGTTGTGCAACCCTTTCCCGAGTTTCCCCGTCTGACCAGGCGGAGCGACGATGGTGCCAGGGGGTGGTCCCCCGACCGAGTACGCCTGGCACCGACCGCAGGGGGTAATCGACCGAAGACGAGCTGAGGAGCACATGGCTGCCGAGAGCACGCCGGGTCCGGGCATACCGGGCGAGACCGGCACCACCGGATCGCGCCACCGCGCCACGGGCCGACGCCGCAAGCCCCGCAAGCGCCACAAGGGCCTGATGGTCACGGCCTGGACCGCCGCGGGCATCGTCGTCCTGGGCGGCACCGGGGCGGGGTACGTGTACTTCAAGCTCAACGGCAACCTCAAGAGCGTCGACATCGACCAGGCCCTCGGCACCGACCGGCCCAAGAAGGCCGACAACGGCTCCGAGAACATCCTCGTCCTCGGCTCCGACACCCGCGCCGGCGGCAACAAGAAGCTCGGCGGCGGCACCGACGACGGCAGTGCCCGCTCCGACACGGCGATGATCGTGCACGTCTACAAGGGCCACAAGAAGGCCAGCGTGGTCTCCATCCCGCGTGACACCCTCATCGACCGGCCCTCCTGCACGGACACCAAGGGCAAGCAGTACCCCGCCGCGAACAGCGTGATGTTCAACTCCGCGTACTCCACGGGCGGGGCCGCCTGCGCCGTGAAGACCGTCGAGTCGATCACCGACCTGCGCATGGACCACTACCTGGAGGTCGACTTCGCCGGCTTCCAGAGGCTCATCGACGACCTCGGCGGCGTCGAGGTCACCACGACCGAGCGCATCGACGACCCCGACAGCCACCTGAAGCTGAAGGCCGGAACCCACAGACTCGACGGTGAGCAGGCCCTCGGCCTGGTCCGCACCCGGCACGGCGTGGGCGACGGCTCCGACCTCGGCCGCATCCAGCTCCAGCAGGCCTTCATCAAGGCCCTGCTCAACCAGGTCAAGGACGTCGGCGTCTTCTCCAACCCGAAGAAGCTCTACGACCTCGCGGAGACCGCGACCAAGACGGTGACGGCCGACTCCGACCTCGGCTCGGTCGACAAACTCGTCTCCTTCACGAACGGCCTCAAGGGCATCACCCCGTCGAACATGAACATGGTCACGATGCCGGTCGCCTACGATCCCGCCGACCCCAACCGCGTCCTCCTCCAGGAGAAGAAGGCCGACCAGATCTGGAAGGCCCTGCAACACGACAAGCCGATCCCGAAGTCAGCGACGGAAGGCTCGGCAGCCGGCGAGGCCAAGGGCGTGGTCAGCGCCCCGTAAGGGGCGCGGGCTGTATCGATATGCGGCTCCGCCGCGTGGGCGCGAACAGCCCACGACGGCCCGCAGGGAACAAACGACAGCAACCCCCGGTTTTGGGGGATGGCCCCAGTCCTGGCAGACTGGTACGTCGGCTCCGGTTCACGCTCCCGCACCCCGCGGCAGCGACCCGGCGCCCTCCCGAAACCTAGGAGACACCTTGAAGCGCGACATCCACCCCGAGTACGTCGAGACGCAGGTCAGCTGCACCTGCGGCGCGTCGTTCACGACTCGCAGCACCATCGCGTCCGGCAGCATCCGTGCCGACGTCTGCTCCGAGTGCCACCCGTTCTACACGGGCAAGCAGAAGATCCTCGACACCGGTGGCCGTGTGGCCCGCTTCGAGGCCCGCTTCGGCAAGGCCGCCGGCTCCAAGAAGTAGCGAGCCCCACTTCGCCGGTCCGCGGACGCGCCCCCTCACCGGGCGCTCCGGGACCGGCGTTTTTGGTCGCCCGCCCCTTCACCCCCCGTCCGTACACAGGAGCCCAAGATGTTCGAGGCCGTCGAGGAACTCGTCGCCGAGCACGCCGACCTGGAGAAGAAGCTCGCCGACCCGTCGGTCCACTCCGACCAGGCCAACGCGCGCAAGCTGAACAAGCGTTACGCCGAGCTCACCCCGATCATCGCCACGTACCGCTCCTGGACGCAGACGGGCGACGACATCGAGACCGCCCGCGAACTGGGCGCCGACGACCCCGACTTCGCGGCCGAGGTCAAGGTCCTGGAGCAGCAGCGCGAGGAGCTGACGGAGAAGCTGCGCCTCCTCCTCGTCCCGCGCGACCCCAGTGACGACAAGGACGTCATCCTCGAGATCAAGGCCGGTGCGGGCGGCGACGAGTCGGCGCTGTTCGCCGGCGACCTGCTGCGCATGTACCTGCGCTACGCCGAGCGGGTCGGCTGGAAGACCGAGATCATCGACGCCACCGAGTCCGAGCTGGGCGGTTACAAGGACGTCCAGGTCGCCGTGAAGACCAAGGGCGGCCAGGGTGCGACGGAGCCCGGACAGGGCGTGTGGGCCCGCCTGAAGTACGAGGGCGGCGTGCACCGCGTGCAGCGGGTGCCGGCGACGGAGTCCCAGGGCCGTATCCACACCTCCGCGGCCGGTGTGCTGGTCACGCCGGAGGCCGAGGAGGTCGACGTGGAGATCAACCCCAACGACCTCCGGATCGACGTCTACCGCTCCTCGGGACCGGGCGGACAGTCCGTCAACACCACCGACTCCGCCGTGCGCATCACGCACATTCCCACCGGAGTCGTCGCCTCCTGCCAGAACGAGAAGAGCCAGCTGCAGAACAAGGAGCAGGCACTGCGTATCCTGCGCTCGAGGCTGCTTGCCGCGGCGCAGGAGGAGGCGGAGAGGGAGGCCGCCGACGCCCGCCGCAGCCAGGTCCGCACCGTCGACCGCTCCGAGAAGATCCGCACGTACAACTTCCCGGAGAACCGCATCTCGGACCACCGCGTCGGCTTCAAGGCGTACAACCTGGACCAGGTCCTGGACGGCGACCTCACCGCGTTGATCCAGGCCTGTGTCGACGCGGACTCGGCGGCCAAGCTGGCGGCCGCGTAAGACACGTAGGAGTACGAGTACCGGAGGACTTGCGTGAACCTGCTGCTCGCGGAGGTGGCCCAGGCCACCCAGCGGCTCGCCGACGCCGGCGTGCCCTCGCCGCGTACCGACGCGGAGGAACTCGCCGCGTTCGTGCACGGCGTCAAGCGCGGCGAGCTGCACTCCGTCAAGGACTCCGACTTCGACGCCCGTTACTGGGAGGTCATCGCCCGCCGGGAGGCCCGCGAGCCGCTCCAGCACATCACCGGGCGGGCCTACTTCCGGTACCTGGAACTCCAGGTCGGCCCCGGAGTGTTCGTGCCGCGCCCCGAGACCGAGTCCGTGGTCGGCTGGGCCATAGACGCCGTACGGGCCATGGACGTCGTCGAGCCGTGCATCGTCGACCTGTGCACCGGCTCCGGCGCCATCGCGCTCGCCCTCGCCCAGGAGGTGCCGCGCTCGCGCGTGTACGCCGTGGAGCTGTCCGAGGACGCCCTCAGGTGGACCCGCAAGAACGTGGAGGGGTCCAGGGTCGAGTTGCGCCAGGGAGACGCCCTGACGGCCTTCCCGGACCTGGACGCCCAGGTCGACCTGGTCATCACCAACCCGCCGTACATCCCGCTCACCGAGTGGGAGTACGTCGCCCCGGAGGCGCGGGACTACGACCCCGACCTGGCCCTCTTCTCCGGCGAGGACGGCCTCGACCTCATCCGCGGCCTGGAGCGCACCGCGCACCGGCTGCTGCGCCCCGGCGGTGTCGTGGTCGTGGAACACGCCGACACCCAGGGTGGTCAGGTGCCGTGGATCTTCACCGAGGAGCGGGGCTGGGCCGACGCGGCCGACCATCCGGACCTCAACAAGCGCCCGCGTTTCGCCACGGCCCGCAAGGCGCTGCCGTGAGCACCCCGATCTCCCCGCAGTCTTCGCAGTCTTCATCCCCGCAGCACGTGTACGAGGAGGCCAGCTAAAGATGGCACGGCGATACGACACCAACGACGCGACCGACCGCGTGACCGGTCTGCGTGAGGCAGCGTCCGCCGTCCGCCGTGGCGAGCTCGTGGTGCTGCCGACGGACACGGTGTACGGCATCGGCGCCGACGCGTTCTCCTCGGAGGCCGTCGCCGACCTGCTGGACGCGAAGGGCCGGGGCCGCAACATGCCCACCCCCGTCCTCATCGGCTCCCCGAACACCCTGCACGGGCTCGTCACGGACTTCTCCGAGCTGGCCTGGGAGCTCGTCGACGCCTTCTGGCCGGGCGCGCTGACCCTCGTCGCCAAGCACCAGCCGTCACTCCAGTGGGACCTCGGGGACACCCGTGGCACCGTCGCCGTGCGCATGCCGCTGCACCCGGTCGCCATCGAGCTGCTCACCGAGGTCGGCCCGATGGCCGTGTCGTCCGCCAACCTCACCGGCCACCCGGCGCCGGAGGACTGCGACGCCGCGCAGGAGATGCTCGGCGACTCCGTCTCCGTCTACCTCGACGGCGGCCCGACCCCCGGCAACGTGCCGTCGTCGATCGTCGACGTGACCCGTGAGGTACCGCTGCTGCTGCGCGCGGGCGCCATCTCGGCGGACGAGCTGCGAAAGGTCGTACCCGACCTCGAGGTGGCGAATTGACGGCCCCTGGAGCGGGGCGTGGCATAGGCAACGGGGAAAGCGCGGCGGAGATCACGACGACGTTCGTGGGGCTTCCGCGTGACAGTTTCCGCGTCCTCCACGTCAGTACCGGCAATGTGTGCCGCTCGCCCATCACCGAGCGGCTGACCCGCCATGCCGTGCGGGAGCGGCTGGGGATCCTGGGCGGCGGGCTGATCGTGGAGAGCGCGGGCACCTGGGGCCACGAGGGCGCGCCCATGGAGTCCCACGCGGAGACCGTCCTGGCCGACTTCGGCGCGGACGCCTCCGGCTTCACCGGGCGTGAACTCCTCGACGAGCACGTGATCCGCGCCGACCTGGTGCTGACCGCCACCCGGGACCACCGGGCACAGGTCATCTCGATGGGGCACTCGGCGGGCCTGCGGACCTTCACGCTCAAGGAGTTCACCCGTCTGGTGAAGGCCATCGACCCGGCGACCCTGCCTCCCCTGGAGGAGGGCGTGGTCATCCGCGCGCGTGCGCTGGTGCGTGCCGCGGCGGCTCTACGCGGGTGGCTCCTGGCGCCGAACGCCGAGGCGGACGAGGTGTACGACCCGTACGGGGCGCCCCTGACGTTCTTCCGGTCCATCGGGGACGAGATACACCAGGCACTCGATCCGGTGGTCACGGCCCTGACGGGTGTCCCCGCAAAGACGTAACCGACCGAGCGCCCCGGGGGCACCGGGCCTACATTGGACGTACGTCACCGTCGACGCCGCCCGGAGCCCATCATGACGGTCACCCCTGCAATCGAGGCCGACGTCCTGCGCCACCAGGACCCCGAGCTCGCCGACATCCTGCTCGCTGAGCGGGAGCGGCAGTCGACGACGCTCCAGCTGATCGCCGCCGAGAACTTCACGTCGCCGGCCGTGCTGGCCGCCCTCGGCTCGACGCTGGCCAACAAGTACGCCGAGGGCTACCCGGGGGCACGGCACCACGGCGGCTGCGAGATCGTCGACGTCGCCGAGCGCCTCGCCGTGGACCGGGCCAGGGCCCTGTTCGGCGCCGACCACGCCAACGTCCAGCCGCACTCGGGCTCTTCGGCGGTGCTGGCCGCCTACGCCGCCCTGCTCCGCCCCGGCGACACCGTCCTCGCCCTCGGCCTGCCGCACGGCGGCCACCTCACGCACGGCTCGCCCGCCAACTTCTCCGGCCGCTGGTTCGACTTCGCCGGCTACGGCGTCGAGGCCGAGTCCGGGTTCATCGACCACGAGCAGGTGCGCACCCTGGCCCGCACGCGCCGGCCCAAGGCGATCGTGTGCGGTTCGATCGCCTACCCCCGGCACATCGACTACGCGTTCTTCCGCGAGGTCGCCGACGAGGTGGGCGCCTACCTCGTCGCGGACGCCGCGCACCCCATCGGGCTCGTCGCGGGGAGAGCGGCGCCGAACCCGGTGCCGTACGCGGACATCGTCTGCGCGACCACCCACAAGGTGCTGCGCGGCCCGCGCGGCGGCATGATCCTGTGCCGCGCGGAGCTGGCCGAGCGGGTCGACCGGGCCGTGTTTCCTTTCACACAGGGCGGTGCGCAGATGCACACCATCGCCGCCAAGGCGGTCGCCTTCGGGGAGGCGGCAACACCGGCGTTCGTCGCGTACGCCCATCAGGTGGTCGCCAATGCGAGGGTTCTCGCGGCCCGGCTGGCCGCCGAGGGCCTGGTCGTCACCACCGGTGGCACCGACACCCACCTCATCACCGCCGACCCGGCACCCCTGGGCGTCGACGGACGCACCGCCCGCGGCCGTCTCGCCGCGGCCGGCCTGGTCCTTGACTGCTGTGCGCTTCCTCACGGCGACGCCCGGGGCCTCAGGCTGGGCACGGCCGCGGTCACCACGCAGGGCATGGGGGAGGCGGAGATGGCGAGGATCGCCAAACTGCTCGCGGGGGTGCTCAGGGGCGTGACCGAGACCGTGAGGGCCCGTGAAGAAGTGCGGGAGCTGGCCGGTGGATTTCCGCCGTATCCGCTCTGAGTGGGGGTAGACGCACCAGGGTGCACAGCCACTCGTGCAACCATCGTCGCTACCCGGAAGTCCCCACCCATATGCGCGCATCGCTAGGGTGTGGGGCTGTGATGGCCAGCGAGACCTGTGGGGAAGCCCGTGCGTGAATACCTGCTGACGCTCTGCATCACGGCCGCGGTGACGTATCTGCTGACAGGGCCGGTACGGAAATTCGCGATCGTGGCCGGAGCGATGCCGGAGATCCGGGCACGTGACGTGCACCGGGAACCCACTCCGCGGCTCGGCGGGATCGCGATGTTCTTCGGCCTGTGCGCCGGCCTGCTGGTCGCCGACCACCTGACCAACCTCAGCCAGGTCTTCGAGGCGTCGAACGAACCCCGGGCGCTGCTGTCCGGGGCGGCGGTGATCTGGCTGATCGGGGTGCTGGACGACAAGTTCGAGATCGACGCCCTGATCAAGCTGGGCGGTCAGATGATCGCCGCGGGCGTGATGGTCGTGCAGGGTCTGACGATCCTGTGGCTGCCGATCCCGGGCGTCGGGTCGGTCGCGCTCTCCCAGGGGCAGGGCACGCTGCTGACGGTGGCGCTGGTCGTCATCACCATCAACGCGGTCAACTTCGTCGACGGCCTGGACGGTCTGGCGGCGGGCATGGTGTGCATCGCGGCCGCGGCGTTCTTCCTGTACGCCTACCGCATCTGGTACTCGTACGGCGTCGAGGCCGCCGCCCCCGCCACCCTCTTCTCGGCGATCCTGATGGGCATGTGCCTGGGCTTCCTGCCGCACAACATGCATCCGGCGCGGATCTTCATGGGCGACTCGGGCTCCATGCTCATCGGTCTGGTCCTGGCGGCCGGCGCGATCTCCGTCACCGGGCAGGTCGACCCGGACGCGCTCAACCTGTACGTCGGGTCCGAGAAGGAGGCCGTGCACCAGACGGTCCCCGTCTACATCCCGCTGCTGCTGCCGCTGACCATCATCGCGGTGCCGGCCGCCGACCTGATCCTGGCCATCGTGCGGCGCACCTGGCGGGGCCAGTCGCCATTCGCCGCCGACCGCGGCCATCTGCACCACCGCCTCCTGGAGATCGGCCACTCGCACAGCCGCGCGGTGCTGATCATGTACTTCTGGTCGGCGCTGATCGCCTTCGGAGCGCTCGCCTACTCGGTCAACTCGGCGTCCATGTGGATCGTGCTCGGCGTCGTGTTCCTCAGCGCGATCGGTCTCCTGCTGCTTCTGCTGCCGCGCTTCACGCCGCGCGCCCCGCGCTGGATGGAACGCTTCGTGCCGCCGCGCTACCGGCGCCGCGTCTCGGTCGCCGCCCTCGCACCCGAGGCCTCGACACCGGCGTCCGCGGCGGCCGTGTCAGGGGTCTCCGGTGTCTCCGGTGTCAACGGGGCGACCGCCATCGGCCCCCGTTCGCGTCTGGCGGACCGGCGCAAGGCCGGGACAAGGTAAGAATCTGACTAGAGCATTGCCAAGTCGTGGGGTTGCGATGGGGGAGCGAAGCGCCCCAATACCAGACAAGTCGGCGCTGATCTTGCACAGACGCGCAGCATCACTCTCATGTGTGACAGCACGCACACCCCCAGGTAAAGACTGCATCAAATAGTTTGTGATACGGTTCACGAGAACCCCCGGATAGAGCCGAAGGACCGCAGTGCGACGGTCCATTGGCGTGAGGACTCCACTCAGCCCGGGACTACGCTCGTCCATGACGACACCCCTGCCCCCTGCGAAAGCGGAGTTGCCGCCATGCCGTCCAATGACGCCCGGAACCTCTTGCAGTGTGCTGTGCCCACAGCGGCTGCCGGTGCGGTCGCGGTCGCCGTCAGCGGCGTGGTGGCCGGAGGCAAGGGAGCAATCGGGGCCGCCGTCGGCACCCTGCTGGCCATCCTCTTCATGGGGATCGGTCTGTACGTTCTCCAGCGGACGGCAAAAACGCTCCCGCAGTTGTTCCAGGCCATGGGGCTGATGCTTTATACAACTCAGCTCCTACTGCTCCTGATCTTCGTGGCCCTCTTCAAGGACACCTCTCTCTTCAACGCGAAGACGTTTGCCATCGGGCTCGTCGTCGCGACCGTCGTGTGGATGGCCGCGCAGGCTCGTGCGCATATGAAGGCCAAGATCTTCTACATCGACCCGGACTCCGAGAAGAGCGAGAAGCCCGAGAAGACCGGGTCATCGTCGTGACGAGTAGGGGCGCGATAAAGGGCAGTCGGAACTCCTGCTATCGTCCGGTGCCAACTGCGGCATCGCGGGCGCGGGCATCTGAGCTGACGCCTGCTCGAACGCGAGGCTCGATGCCCCAAAGCCGCCCTCACATCCGTAACACCAGTCCAGTGCCGATCCGCGGCTGCGCGCCGCGCCGACACAACGAGGTTGCCGTACCCATGCGTCACGCCGAAGGAGCCCCCGGTGAGTGCTGACCAGACCCAGCTCGCCTTTGACTGGAGCTGTCGGATCATGTCCGACGGGTGTGGTTTTCCGGCACCGGGCCTGCACTCGTTCCTCTTCAAGCCGATCGCCACGGTCGGGGGGTTCGAGTTCAACAAGGTGATGCTGCTTGCCCTCATCACCACCGTCCTCGTCATCGGCTTCTTCTATGCGGCCTTCGGCAAGGCCAAGGTGGTGCCGGGCAAGCTGCAGATGGTCGGTGAGGCCGGCTACGACTTCGTCCGCCGCGGCATCGTCTACGAGACGCTCGGCAAGAAGGAGGGCGAGAAGTACGTCCCCCTGATGGTCTCGCTGTTCTTCTTCATCTGGATCATGAACATCTGGTCCGTGATCCCGCTGGCGCAGTTCCCGGTGTCGTCGATCATCGCGTTCCCGGCGGTCCTGGCCGCGATCGTCTACGTGACCTGGGTCTCGCTGACCTTCAAGCGCCACGGCTTCGTCGGGTTCTTCAAGAACGTCACCGGCTACGACAAGTCGCTCGGCCCGGTGCTGCCGCTCGTGATGGTCATCGAGTTCTTCTCGAACCTGCTCGTCCGGCCGTTCACGCACGCGGTGCGACTCTTCGCCAACATGTTCGCCGGCCACCTGATGCTGGTCATGTTCACCGTCGCATCCTGGTACCTGCTGAACAGCTGGATGATCCCGGCGGCCGGTGTCTCGTTCGTGATGACCATCGCCATGATCGGCTTCGAGCTTTTCGTGCAGGCAGTCCAGGCGTACGTCTTCGTACTCCTCGCCTCCACGTACATCCAGGGCGCTCTCGCTGAGCATCACTGAGCCCCACCCCACCCCCGGTCGTCCGGTGGCCAACCCCCACCGGTCCGTTAAGAGAAGGAAGATTCAGCATGGCTGCCACTGAGACCCTCGCCGCTGTCTCCGGTTCCATCGGTTCCGTCGGTTACGGCCTCTCGGCTATCGGCCCCGGCATCGGCGTCGGCATCATCTTCGGCAACGGCACCCAGGCCCTCGCCCGCCAGCCCGAGGCCGCCGGCCTGATCCGTGCCAACCAGATCCTGGGCTTCGCCTTCTGTGAGGCGCTCGCCCTCATCGGCATCGTCATGCCGTTCGTCTTCGGTATTGACTAAAAAATCCCTACCGACAGGCATCGACGAAAGGCACTGATGTGATCGCCAACCTGGTGCAGCTGGCGGCCGAGGAAGAGCAGAACCCGCTCATTCCTCCGGGCCCCGAGCTGCTCGTCGGCACCATCGCCTTCGCCATCGTGTTCTTCTTCTTCTGGAAGAAGCTGCTTCCGAACATCAACAAGGTTCTGGAGGAGCGCCGCGCGGCGATCGAAGGCGGTATCGAAGAGGCCGAGACCATGAAGGTCGAGGCCCAGAGCGTCCTTGAGCAGTACAAGGCACAGCTCGCCGAGGCCCGGCACGAGGCCGCGCGCCTGCGCCAGGAGGCGCAGGAGCAGGGCGCCACGCTCATCGCCGAGATGCGGGCCGAAGGCCAGCGTCAGCGCGAGGAGATCGTCGCCGCCGGCCACTCCCAGATCGAGGCCGACCGCAAGGCCGCCGCGTCCGCGCTGCGTCAGGACGTCGGCAAGCTCGCCACCGACCTGGCCGGCAAGCTCGTCGGGGAGTCCCTCGAGGACCACGCCCGCCAGAGCCGTGTGATCGACCGGTTCCTCGACGAGCTCGAGGAGAAGGCCGAGGCCGGGCGATGAACGGAGCGAGCCGCGAGGCCCTGGCAGCCGCACGAGAGCGTCTCGACGCGCTGACGGACTCCACGTCCGTCGACGCGGGCTCGCTCGCCGACGAGCTGGCCGCCGTCACCGCTCTGCTCCACCGCGAGGTTTCGCTGCGTCGGGTCCTCACCGACCCGGCGCAGGCCGCAGAGGCCAAGGCCGAGCTGGCCCAGCGTCTGCTCGGCACCCAGGTCAGCGGCCCGGCCGGTGACCTGGTCGCCGGTATGGTGCGCTCCCGCTGGTCGCGGTCGCGTGACCTGGTGGACGCGCTGGAGACACTGGCCGACACCGCCGACCTCACCGCCGCGCAGCAGGCCGGCAAGCTCGACGACGTCGAGGACGAGCTGTTCCGGTTCGGCCGGATCGTCTCCGGCAGCACCGAGCTGCGTGCCGCGCTGACCGACCGGAAGGCCACCACCTCGGCCAAGGGCGAGCTGCTGCGCGGCCTGCTCGGCGGCCGGGCGCAGTCGGCCACCGAGCGTCTGGTGACCCGCCTTGTGACCGCGCCGCGGGGACGTAGCCTGGAGTCGGGACTGGAGTCCCTGTCCAAGCTCGCCGCCGAGCGCCGGAACCGCATGGTGGCCATCGTCACCTCGGCGGTGCCGCTGAGCGACCCGCAGAAGCGGCGCCTGGGCGCCGCCCTCGCGAAGGTCTACGGCCGCCAGATGCACCTCAACCTGGACGTGGACCCCGAGGTCCTCGGCGGAATCCGGGTGCAGGTCGGCGACGAGGTCATCAACGGCTCCCTCGCGGACCGGCTGGAGGACGCGAGCCGCCGCCTGGCGAGCTGAGCAGCAACTTCATAGCACCACGTACTTACGACGGCCCTGGTTGGGCCGTGCAGAAGAATCCTGGGGGTCGCCCCCAGACCCCCAAAGTGAAACTTCGGGCCCAACAAGGAGAGCAGGGAACCCAGATGGCGGAGCTCACGATCCGGCCGGAGGAGATCCGGGACGCGCTGGAGAACTTCGTCCAGGCGTACAAGCCGGACGCGGCCTCGCGCGAGGAGGTCGGTACGGTCACCTTCGCCGGCGACGGCATCGCGAAGGTCGAGGGTCTGCCCTCGGTCATGGCCAACGAGCTGCTGAAGTTCGAGGACGGGAGCCTCGGTCTCGCCCTCAACCTCGAGGAGCGCGAGATCGGCTGCGTCGTCCTCGGTGAGTTCAGTGGTATCGAGGAGGGCCAGCCGGTGCAGCGCACCGGTGAGGTTCTCTCCGTGGCGGTGGGCGAGGGCTACCTCGGCCGCGTGGTGGACCCCCTCGGCAACCCGATCGACGGCCTCGGCGAGATCGAGACGGACGGCCGTCGCGCCCTGGAGCTGCAGGCCCCGGGCGTCATGGTCCGTAAGTCGGTCCACCAGCCGATGGAGACCGGCTACAAGGCCGTCGACACCATGACCCCGATCGGCCGTGGCCAGCGTCAGCTGATCATCGGTGACCGCCAGACCGGCAAGACCGCCCTGGCCGTCGACACGATCATCAACCAGCGCGACAACTGGCGCTCGGGCGACCCGGACAAGCAGGTCCGCTGCATCTACGTCGCCATCGGCCAGAAGGGCTCCACCATCGCCGGTGTGCGCGGCGCTCTGGAAGAGGCCGGCGCGCTGGAGTACACGACCATCGTCGCCGCCCCGGCGTCCGACCCGGCCGGCTTCAAGTACCTGGCGCCGTACACCGGTTCGGCCATCGGCCAGCAGTGGATGTACGACGGCAAGCACGTCCTCATCATCTTCGACGACCTGTCGAAGCAGGCCGACGCCTACCGCGCCGTGTCGCTGCTGCTGCGCCGCCCGCCGGGCCGTGAGGCCTACCCGGGTGACGTCTTCTACCTGCACTCCCGCCTGCTGGAGCGCTGCGCCAAGCTCTCCGACGAGATGGGCGCCGGCTCGATGACCGGTCTGCCGATCGTCGAGACCAAGGCCAACGACGTCTCGGCGTTCATCCCGACCAACGTCATCTCCATCACCGACGGCCAGTGCTTCCTGGAGTCGGACCTGTTCAACGCCGGTCAGCGCCCCGCGCTGAACGTCGGTATCTCCGTCTCCCGAGTCGGTGGTTCCGCCCAGCACAAGGCGATCCGCCAGGTGTCCGGCCGCCTCCGCGTGGACCTCGCCCAGTTCCGTGAGCTGGAGGCGTTCGCCGCCTTCGGTTCCGACCTGGACGCCGCGTCCAAGGCTCAGCTCGAGCGTGGTCAGCGCATGGTCGAGCTGCTGAAGCAGCCGCAGTACCAGCCGATGGCCACCGAGGACCAGGTCGTCTCCATCTGGGCCGGCACCACCGGCAAGATGGACGAGGTCCCGGTCGTCGACATCCGCCGCTTCGAGAAGGAGCTGCTGGAGTACCTGCACCGCAAGGAGCAGGGCCTGCTGACCTCCATCCGCGAGGGCGGCAAGATGTCGGACGACACCCTCCAGGCCATGGCCGACGCCATCGCGGAGTTCAAGAAGCAGTTCGAGACCTCCGACGGCAAGCTGCTCGGCGAGGACACCCCGGCTGCCGGTAAGTGACGACGGAAGGGACCTGACTCATGGGAGCCCAGCTCCGGGTCTACAAGCGTCGCATCCGATCCGTCTCCGCGACCAAGAAGATCACGAAGGCGATGGAGATGATCGCCGCCTCGCGCGTCGTCAAGGCGCAGCGCAAGGTGGCGGCCTCCACCCCGTATGCGACCGAGCTCACCCGCGCGGTCACCGCAGTCGCCACCGGGTCGAACACCAAGCACCCGCTGACGACGGAAGCGGAGAACCCGACCCGCGCCGCGGTCCTGCTCCTCACGAGCGACCGCGGTCTGGCCGGCGCCTTCAACTCCAACGCCATCAAGGCCGCGGAGAGGCTCACCGCGCAGCTCGAGGGTGAGGGCAAGGAGGTCGTCAACTACATCGTCGGCCGCCGTGGCGTCGCCCACTACAACTTCCGCGAGCGCAAGGTCGCGGAGTCGTTCACGGGCTTCACCGACGACCCCTCGTACGCGGACGCCAAGAAGGTCGCGGCCCCGCTGATCGAGGCGATCGAGACGGAGACGGCCGAGGGCGGCGTGGACGAGCTCCACATCGTCTACACCGAGTTCGTGTCGATGATGACGCAGACCGCTGTCGAGGCACGGCTGCTGCCGCTCAGCCTCGACGAGGTGGCGGAAGAGGCGAAGCCCAAGGGCGAGATCCTCCCGCTGTTCGACTTCGAGCCCTCGGCGGAGGACGTCCTGGACGCCCTGCTGCCGCGCTACGTGGAGAGCCGTATCTACAACGCGCTGCTCCAGTCGGCCGCCTCGAAGCACGCCGCCACGCGGCGCGCGATGAAGTCGGCAACCGACAACGCCGGTGATCTCATCGAGAACCTCACCCGGCTTGCCAACCAGGCCCGCCAGGCCGAAATCACCCAGGAAATCAGCGAGATCGTCGGTGGTGCCAGTGCCCTGGCCGACGCGACCGCGGGGAGTGACTGAAAATGACCACCACTGTTGAGACGGCCACGGCGACGGGCCGCGTCGCGCGGGTCATCGGCCCGGTCGTCGACGTGGAGTTCCCCGTCGACGCGATGCCGGAGATCTACAACGCCCTGCACGTCGAGGTCGCAGACCCGGCGCTGGCGGGCGAGAAGAAGACGCTGACCCTCGAGGTCGCCCAGCACCTGGGCGAGGGCCTGGTCCGCGCCATCTCCATGCAGCCCACCGACGGTCTGGTCCGCCAGGCCACCGTCGTGGACACCGGTGCGGGCATCACCGTCCCGGTCGGCGACTTCACCAAGGGCAAGGTGTTCAACACCCTCGGTGAGGTGCTGAACAGCGACGAGGTGCACGAGGGCGAGCGCTGGTCCATCCACCGCAAGGCCCCCGCGTTCGACCAGCTCGAGTCGAAGACCGAGATGTTCGAGACGGGCCTGAAGGTCGTCGACCTGCTCACCCCGTACGTCAAGGGCGGCAAGATCGGTCTGTTCGGTGGTGCCGGTGTCGGCAAGACCGTGCTGATCCAGGAAATGATCATGCGTGTCGCCAACCTCCACGAGGGCGTCTCCGTCTTCGCGGGCGTCGGTGAGCGCACCCGTGAGGGCAACGACCTCATCGCGGAGATGGAAGAGTCCGGCGTTCTGGACAAGACCGCCCTGGTCTTCGGTCAGATGGACGAGCCCCCGGGCACCCGTCTGCGCGTGGCCCTGGCCGGCCTGACGATGGCGGAGTACTTCCGTGACGTCCAGAAGCAGGACGTGCTGTTCTTCATCGACAACATCTTCCGCTTCACCCAGGCCGGTTCCGAGGTCTCGACCCTGCTCGGCCGTATGCCCTCCGCGGTGGGCTACCAGCCGAACCTGGCCGACGAGATGGGCACCCTCCAGGAGCGCATCACCTCGACCCGTGGTCACTCGATCACCTCGATGCAGGCGATCTACGTCCCCGCGGACGACCTGACCGACCCGGCCCCGGCCACCACCTTCGCCCACCTCGACGCGACGACGGTGCTCTCCCGTCCGATCTCCGAGAAGGGCATCTACCCGGCCGTGGACCCGCTGGACTCCACGTCCCGGATCCTCGACCCGCGGTACATCTCGGCGGACCACTACAACGCCGCGATGCGCGTGAAGAACATCCTGCAGAAGTACAAGGACCTGCAGGACATCATCGCGATCCTCGGTATCGACGAGCTCGGCGAGGAGGACAAGCTCGTCGTCCACCGTGCCCGTCGCGTGGAGCGCTTCCTGTCCCAGAACACCCACGCCGCCAAGCAGTTCACCGGCGTGGACGGTTCGGACGTGCCGCTGGACGAGTCGATCGCCGCGTTCAACGCGATCTGCGACGGCGACTACGACCACTTCCCGGAGCAGGCGTTCTTCATGTGCGGTGGTCTCGAGGACCTGAAGAACAACGCCAAGGAGCTGGGCGTCTCCTGACCCGAGCCGCGCTCGAGTCATGAGGGGGCGGGGTTCGTCCCGCCCCCTCTGTCACGCCTACTAGACTTGTAACCAACACCCGGCACTACCGCCGGGTGGTGACCCGAGGAGCCACCTTGGCTGCTGAGCTGCACGTCGCGCTGGTCGCCGCCGACCGTGAGGTCTGGTCCGGCCAGGCCACCCTGGTCGTCGCGCGCACCACGTCCGGCGACATCGGCGTCATGCCCGGTCACCAGCCGCTGCTCGGTGTGCTGGAGTCGGGCCCGGTGACCATCCGCACGAGCGATGGCGGGACGGTCGTCGCCGCGGTCCACGGCGGTTTCATCTCGTTCGCGGACGACAAGCTCTCGCTGCTCGCCGAAGTCGCCGAGCTGTCGGACGAGATCGATGTCCAGCGCGCGGAGCAGGAGCTCGAGCGTGCGAAGGCGGAGGACGACGCGGACGCCCAGCGCCGCGCTGACGTCCGTCTGCGTGCTGCGACGGCGGCGCGCTGACTCTGTCCGCCGTGTGATGACGTCACTCAGCCGCGGCTGGGTACCGGAGAGATCCGGACCCAGTCGCGGCTGAGGCAGATGTGGGAGATTTTTCCGTTCCGTTACCTAGGAGACGAGGAGGTCGGTGTCGATGGTCCTCGCTCTGACTGTGTGCGGAATCGTGGTGGCCCTCGTGGTGGTGGGGCTGTTCGTCTTCGGTCTGCGCCGCCGGCTCATCCAGCGTTCGGGCGGCACCTTCGACGCCAGCCTGCGCTGGGACGCCCCGGAGCAGGGCGACACGAACGGCAAGGGCTGGGCGTACGGGGTGGCCCGGTACAACGGCGACCGCGTCGAGTGGTACCGCGTCTTCTCGTACTCGCCCCGCCCGCGCCGCGTCCTGGAGCGTTCCGCGATCGAGGTGGCCGGCCGCCGGGTCCCGGAGGGCGAGGAGGAGCTGGCGCTGCTCTCCGATCATGTGATCCTGGCCTGTCTGCACCGGGGCTCGCGTCTCGAACTCGCGATGAGCGAGGACGCGCTGACCGGTTTCCTGGCGTGGCTTGAGGCGGCCCCGCCCGGTCAGCGCGTCAACGTGGCGTAACTCGCCGAACTGTTCTACGACAGCCCGCTGTTGATGGCGTTCACCAGCTCTCCGTTGCCGGTGTCGCCGCTGAACTCCCAGAAGAACGCGCCGCCGAGACCCTGGGTCTTGGCCCACGCCATCTTCGAGCCGATGGTGGCGGGAGTGTCGTACGACCACCAGTTGCTGCCGCAGTGGGCGTACGCCGTGCCCGCGATCGTGCCGGTGGCCGGGCAGGAGTTCTTCAGGACCTTGTAGTCCTCGATGCCCGCCTCGTAGGTGCCGGGAGCCGCGCCGGTCGCCGTGCCGCCAGGGGCGGCCTGTGTGACGCCGGTCCAGCCGCGGCCGTAGAAGCCGATGCCGAGCAGCAGCTTCTTGGACGGCACGCCCTTGGACTTGAGCTTGGCGATCGCGTCGGCGGAGTTGAAGCCCGCCTGCGGGATCCCCGGGTACGAGGTGAGCGGGGAGTGCGGGGCGGTCGGGCCGTCCTTGTCGAAGGCGCCGAAGTAGTCGTACGTCATCACGTTGTACCAGTCGAGGTACTGCGCGGCGCCGCCGTAGTCGGCCGCGTCGATCTTGCCGCCGTCGGAGGCGTCGGCCGTGATGGCGGCGGTCACCAGGTAGTCCGGGCCGAACTCGGCACGCAGTGCCCGGGACAGGTTCCTGAACGCCGCCGGGCCGGAGGTGTCGCAGGTCAGGCCGCAGGCGTTCGGGTACTCCCAGTCGATGTCGATGCCGTCGAAGACGTCGGCCCAGCGCGGGTCCTCGACGACGGCCTTGCAGGACTTGGCGAACGCGGCCGCGTTGGCGGCGGCCTGGCCGAAGCCACCCGAGTAGGTCCAGCCGCCGAAGGAGTACAGCACCTTGATGTGCGGGTACTTGGCCTTCAGCTGGCGGAGCTGGTTGAAGTTGCCGCGCAGCGGCTGGTCCCAGGTGTCGGCGGTGCCGCTGACGGACTGGTCGGCGGAGTAGGCCTTGTCGTAGGCGGCGTAGGTGTCGTCGACGGTGCACTGACCGTTCTTGACGTTGCCGAACGCGTAGTTGATGTGGGTGATCTTCGAGGCGGAGCCGGAGGTCACCAGGTTCTTGACGTGGTAGTTGCGGCCGTAGACGCCCCACTCGGTGAAGTAGCCGAGCTTGACCTTGTCACCCGTCGGCGGCTCGGTGCCGCCGCCGGTGGTGCGCACAGAGCGGGCTCCGCTGACCGGGCCGGTCTGGCCGGCGGTGTCGCGGGCCTGGACGGTGTAGGAGTAGTCGGTGCCCGCGGCCAGGCCCGTGTCGCTGTACGACGTGGTCGTCACGGTGGCGACCTTGGCGCCGTCGCGCAGGACGTCGTAGTTCTTGATGCCCTTGTCGTCGGTGGCGGCGCTCCAGGACAGCTTCACCGAGGTGTCGGTGATGTCGGAGGCGGTGGGCGTGCCGGGGGTGCTCGGGGCGTTGTCGCCGGGCTCGGTGGATCCGCCGTCGCAACTGCCGCCGTTGAGCTCGCAGTTCGCGGGGGAGCCGGAGCCGGTGCCGTTGAAGCCGAAGGAGACGGAGGCGCCGGGGGCGAGGGTGCCGTTCCAGGACTTGTTCTTGGCGGTCCAGTGGGTGCCGGAGGAGGTGACGTCGGCGTCCCAGGCGGAGGTGACGGACGTACCGGAGGGGAAGTCCCACTCGACGGTCCAGGAGCTGAGGGCGGTCGTGCCGGTGTTCTTCACCGTCCACTTGCCCTCGAAGCCGGAGCCCCAGTCCTGGGTCTTGGCGTAGGTGGCGGTGGCGGAGCCGGCCGCCTGGGCGGGGCTCGCGAGGCCGACGAGACCGGCCAGCGGGAGCAACAGGGTCGCGAACCCTGCCGCGGCTCTGTGTCTGAAGCGCATGCTGCGCCTCCCTTGTGGGGTGAGCGGGGCGTGACTGAGCCTCACGCCCCTCATGGTGCGGTGAGAATAGAAAGGTCTGGACCACCGGTCAATAGGTCTGGACCACCGCCCACGGGCTGGGTCAGATCCCCAACTCCTGTGCCAGCACCGCCGCCTGTACCCGGCTGCGCAGCTCCAGCTTCCCCAGCAGCCTGCTGACATGGGTCTTCACGGTCGCCTCGGCCATGTCGAGCCGGTCGGCGACGTCCGCGTTGGACAGGCCCTCGCCGAGGCAGGACAGCACCTCGCGCTCGCGCCGGGTCAGCCGGTCCAGGACGGCCGGGTCGGCCGTGGACTCCCGCGTCGGCTTCGCGGCGAACTCCGCGATCAGCCGCCGCGTGACCGCAGGGGAGATCAGCCCTTCCCCGCGCGCCACCGTCCGTACGGCCTCCAGCAGCTGCCTCGCCTCGGTGTTCTTCAGCAGGAAGCCGGACGCGCCCGCCCGCAGCGCCCCGAAGACGTACTCGTCGAGGTCGAAGGTGGTCAGCACCAGCACATCGGCCAGCCGTTCCGTGACGACCTGCCGGGTCGCCGACACCCCGTCCAGACGCGGCATCTGGACGTCCATCAGCACCAGGTCCGGCCGCAGCTCGCGGGCCAGCGCCACCGCTTGCTCGCCGTCCGCCGCCTCGCCGGCCACCTCGATGTCGGGCGCGCTGCGCAGGATGAGGACCAGTCCGGCGCGGACGGCGGACTGGTCCTCGGCGACCAGGACCCGGATGGGCCGGCTCATGCGGTGTCTCCTTCGACGGTGTCGTGGACGGGGAGTGTGGCGCGTACGACCCAGATCTTGCCGTCCGGTGAGTCTTCGGGGCCGGCTTCGAACGTGCCGTCCAGCAGCTCCACCCGCTCGCGCATGCCGACCAGACCGGCGCCGGAGCCGGGCGCGCGGGGGGCGTCCCGGTCCCCGTACGGGCTGGTCACGGTGACGACGAGTGAGCCGTCCTTCCCGCATTGCCTCGAGGGCATGGAAGGTGCCCCCATGGCGAGACACACGGTGACCCGGCCCGATGAGGCGTGTTTGAGGGCGTTGGTCAGCGACTCCTGCACGATGCGGTACGCGGCGAGTTCGACGGGCGCCGGCACCTCGCCCTGGCCGGTGTTCAGCGTGACGTCGAGGCCGTTGGCGCGGGCGCCCTCCACCAGCGAGCCGAGGCCGTCGAGCGTCGGGGCCGCGGCCGGTTCCAGGTCACCGCTGCTGTCGCGCAGGATGCCGATCAGACGCCGCATCTCCGAGAGCCCCTCCACGCTGTTCTCGCGGATGACGACCAGGGCGTCCTGAGAGGTCTTCGGGTCGTCGAGGGAGAGGGCGGCCGTGGAGTGGATGGCGATCGCGGACAGGTGGTTGGCCACCATGTCGTGCAGTTCGCGGGCCATCCGGGCGCGTTCGGCGGTCACCGCCTGGGTGCGGTCCATCTCGGCGAGCAGCGCGGTCTGCTCGGCGCGCAGCCGGGCGGACTCGGCGGCGTCGCGGTGGTTGCGGACGATCAGGCCGGTGGCGGCGGGACCGAAGGCCACGATGCCCGTGACCACACCGATCAGCAGCGCCTCGGGCTCCCGCCACAGGGCGAACGGCACCACGGTCCCGGCCACCGAGAGCAGCCCGGTGACCCGCGGAATGCGGCGGGCCGAGGCGGGCGTGCCGTACAGGACGGCCGCGTACATCAGGTCGGTGTACATCAGGATCGTTACCAGGTTGCCCTGGGTGAGGGTGTCCAGGACGATCGCGGCCGTGCCGGTCAGCAGAGCCGTGCGCGGGGCGGCCCGGCGCAGCAGCTCGCAGCCGGCCATGACGAAGAGCGGCAGCAGGACCGGCCAGCGGCCCGGCAGGAGCACGTACACCTCGGTGTGCGGGCGGGTGGCCAGTCCGAGGCCCCACAGCAGCAGTCCGCCGAGCAGGCCGCCCGTCGCGATGCAGACGTCGAAGCGGCGTGGGCGGGGGAGTCGTACGGCCATGACTCCATCCAACACGGCCGTGACGCCTCGTGCGTGATCCCCGCGTAGGGTCCCTGGCTGCATCTTTCGATGTACCGCGGGTTCGTCAGTCGCGACGACGATTCCGGCCGCCCCGACCGGGAGCCTTGAAGGTGACCGAGAGGAGCGAACGTGATCGTCGCATTGATCGCCGCCTGCGAGATCGGCTTCTGGGTACTGCTGGCCGCCGGACTGGGCGCCCGCTACCTGCTGAAGATGCCGCGCACCGGCCTGGCGCTGCTGCTCTGCGAGCCGCTGCTGGAGGTCGTCCTGCTGGTCGCCACCGCGCTGGACCTGAAGAACGGTGCCGACCCGAACTGGACGCACGGCCTGGCCGCGCTGTACATCGGCTACACCGTCGGGCACGGCCATCGCACGGTGAAGTGGCTCGACGGCCACGCGGCCCACCGGTTCGGCGGTGCCCCGCCTCCGCGGAAGCCCCCGCGCGACGGCATGGCCCGCGCGCGCCACGAGGCCAGGATCTGGCTGGGCACGCTGGTCGGCGCGGTCGTCGCGACCGTGCTGCTCCAGGGCGCCATCTGGTACGTGGACGACCCGAGCCGCGTCACCTCCCTGGAGAGCTGGCGCTATACGGCCTGGCGCGCGGCCGGTATCCACGGCCTGATCGCGCTGAGCTACTTCGTCTGGCCGCGAAAGCCCTCCGCCGGGGAGCGGGACACCACCGTCAGCACATCGAAGGAAAGGATCCAGTCATGACCAAGGCAAAGCGGTATCTGACCGAAGGCGTCGTCACCTTCCTGATCGGCCTGCTGCTGTGGCGCCTCACCGGAGACGTGGACGTCCCCGTCGTCACCCTCACCAAGGTCGGCATCGTGATGATGATCGTCGGCGGGGTCCTCTCCGCCAACGGCCTCTGGCATGCCGTCCGGGGGAGAACCTAGCGCTCTCCGCCCGGCACCCACAACACGTCTCCGACCTGCTTGTTCGCCGTCCTCGCGAGGATGAACAGCAGGTCGGAGGCGCGGTTGAGGTAGGTCGCCGTCAGCGGGTTCATCGTCTCGGCGTGCACCTCCAGGGCGGCCCACGTCGAGCGCTCCGCCCGGCGTACGACCGTGCAGGCCTGGTGGAGCAGGGCCGCCCCCGGGGTGCCGCCCGGCAGGATGAAGGAGCGGAGCTTCTCCACCTGCTCGAGGAAGCGGTCGCAGTCGGCTTCCAGCTTGTCGATGTAGAACTGCTCGACCCGCAGCGGCGGGAACTCCGGGTTCTCCACCACCGGCGTGGACAGGTCGGCACCCACGTCGAACAGGTCGTTCTGCACCCGGGTGAGGACCTTGACGACCTCCTCGTCCAGGCCGCCCAGGGCGATCGCCGCGCCGATCGCCGCGTTCGCCTCATTGGCGTCGGCGTACGCGGAGATCCGCAGGTCTGTCTTGGCGACCCGGCTCATGTCGCCGAGGGCGGTGGTGCCCTGGTCGCCGGTCCTGGTGTAGATGCGCGTCAGATTGACCATATGGCCAGCGTAGTTACGCTCCGGCGGTTCGGAACACGCGTGTGCCCACTGTCACGGACAGAGCCGTGAGCCCGACGGCCACCAGGACGCCGTACAGCATGGGTGCCGTCGCGTAGCTGCCGACGTAGGCGTCCCGCACCGCGTCCACCAGATAGCGGAACGGCATGAGGTGCGACAGGACGTCCAGCCAGGCCGGGCCCAGGGTCATCGGGAGCATCAGGCCGGACAGCAGCATGGACGGCATGGTCAGCGCGTTGATCGCGGGACCGAAGCTCTGCGGGGTGTCCAGCTTCATGGCCAGCGCGTACGACAGCGAGGCCAGCGAGAGCGAGAGCAGGGCGACGAACCCGAAGCCGATCAGCACGCCGGCCAGAGGGGCCCGCAGACCCATCGCCATCGCCGCCAGTACCAGCAGCACCGCCTGGAAGACGAACACCGTGGCGTCCCGCAGCACCCGGCCCAGCAGCAGGGCCAGCCGGCTGACCGGGGTGACGCGCATACGTTCGACCACCCCCTGTCCCTTCTCGATGATGATCGAGAAGCCGGCGAACGACGCCCCGAACAGGCCCAGTTGAAGCAGCAGGCCGGGGACGAGCACCTGCCATGAGCTGCCCCGCTCGCCGAGCGGCAGGTCCGTGAGCAGGGGACCGAAGAACAGCAGGTACAGCAGCGGCATCAGGACGCCGAAGAGCAGCGCGAAACGGGAGCGCAGGGACTGGCGGAGATAGCGCCCGTAGACGAGCGCGGTGTCGTGCAACAGCATCGGGAGTCCTCTGGATCCTCTCGAGGGGCCTATACGGCGACGGGGGTCTGGTCGGCCGGCGCGGCACTGCGGCCGGTGATGGCGAGGAACGTGTCCTGGAGCGAGGCGTCGAGCGAGCCGCCGTACCGGAGCTTCAGCACGCTCGGGGTGCCCTCGGCGACCACCACCCCCTGGTCGACGACCACCAGCCGGTCGGAGAGGGCGTCGGCCTCGTCGAGGTAGTGAGTGGTCAGGAAGACGGTCGTGCCGTGCTCGTCGCGCAGCCGGCGCACCAGATCCCACAGGTCGGCACGGCTGCCGGGATCGAGACCCGTCGTCGGCTCGTCGAGGAACAGCACCTTCGGGCGGTGGGTGAGCGCCATCGCGATGTCCAGGCGGCGCCGCTGTCCGCCGGAGAGCGCGGCGCACTTGCGGTCGAGCAATTCGGTGAGGCCCAGGTCGCGGGCCAGTTCCTCGGCGCGCTCGGCGGCCCGCGCCCTGGTCAGGCGATACAGGCGCCCCTGGGTGATCAGCTCCTCCCGCGCGGTGATCTGCGGATCGACCCCGCCGGACTGCGCCACGTAGCCGCAGGCCCGCCGCACCCCCGCCGGGTCGGTCGCCAGGTCGTGGCCCGCGACGGTGGCTGCCCCGCCGGTCGGTTCCAGCAGGGTCGTCAGCATCCGAAGGGTCGTCGTCTTGCCGGCGCCGTTCGGGCCGAGGAAGCCGAGGATCTCGCCCTCGCGGACGGTCAGGTCGATGCCGCGCACGGCCTGCACCGGGCCGCGTTTCGTCTGGAAGGTACGGGCCAGACCGGCCGTACTGATGATTGCCATGCCCCACAGAAAAACAGAGTCTCTTAAAGTTTGCAATGACTCCAAATTTTCAGAACCCCCAGGGAAGCTAGGATTCGGACATGGCTGAGGGGCTCAGGGAACGGAAGAAACGCGAGACCAGGCAGCGCATCTCGGACATCGCCACCGGGCTGTTCCTGGAGCACGGGTTCGTGACCGTGACGATCGCGGACGTGGCGGAAGCGGCCGACGTCTCCGTGAACACCGTCTACAACTACTTCCCGGCCAAGGAGGACCTCTTCTTCGACCGCTCCCAGGGCGTCGTCGACCGCCTCTCCCGCTGGGTGCGCGGCCGGGACCCGGGGGAGTCGGCCACCCGGGCGGTACTGCGCGAGCTGCGCGCCGAGACCGAGGCCGTCTCGCCCCGGATGGGTCTCATCGAGGGCTACGACCGCTTCATGCGCTGCATCGACGAGGCGCCGCCGCTGCGCTCCCGGCTGTGGAGCATCCAGCAGGAGCTCCAGGACAACCTGGAGGCGACCCTCCGCGAGGAGGCCGGCGCCGGTGACGGCGACCCGCTGCCCGGGCTGATCGCCGGTCAGATCTGCTGGATCCACGGCACCGTCTTCGTCGCGATCGGCCGCGAGATGGTCAAGGGGCGCAACCCGGACGAAGTGTCACGAGAGATGCTCGTCCTCCTCGACGACATCGAGGAGCTGTTGAGCGAGAAGGTGCTCAACTACGCCGTACGAGACCCCGAATGACCCGGCCCGGTGTGATGTCCGTCATGTGAGACGTGACGCGCGTTACTTAGCGGTCACACAGCGCCTCACGAGCGCTAGTGTCCGCCCGAGAGGCATACATAAGAGCCGTGTCAGCAGGGAGTCGTAACGTGGCAGGGAAGCTCGCCGTCATCGGAGCCGGCCTCATGGGAGCCGGTATCGCCCAGGTCTCGGCGCAGGCGGGCTGGGACGTGGTCCTGCGCGACGTCACGGACGAGGCGCTGAAGCGGGGCACCGACGGCATCGAGGCCTCGTACGGCAAGTTCGTCGCCAAGGGCAAGCTGGAGGCGCACGACGCCGACGCGGCCCTGGCCCGGATCACCGCCACCACCGACCTGGACGCCGTGGCCGACGCGGACGTCGTCGTGGAGGCCGTCTTCGAGAAGCTCGAGATCAAGCACGAGATCTTCCGCGCGCTCGACAAGCTCGTGAAGGACGAGGCGATCCTCGCCTCCAACACCTCCGCCATCCCGATCACCAAGATCGCGGCCGCGACGGAGCGCCCCGAGCGGGTCGTCGGCGCGCACTTCTTCTCGCCGGTGCCGATGATGCAGCTGTGCGAACTGGTCCGCGGCTACAAGACCAGCGACGAAACCCTCGCCAAGGCCCGGGAGTTCGCCGAGTCGGTCGGCAAGACCTGCATCGTCGTCAACCGCGACGTCGCCGGCTTCGTGACGACCCGTCTCATCTGCGCCCTGGTCGTCGAGGCCGCGAAGCTGCAGGAGTCGGGCGTGGCGAGCGCCGAGGACATCGACCTCGCCTGCAAGCTGGGCTTCGGTCACGCCATGGGACCGCTGGCGACGGCGGACCTGACGGGCGTCGACATCCTGCTGCACGCCACGAACAACATCTACACCGAGTCCCAGGACGAGAAGTTCGCGGCTCCCGAGCTGATGCGCCGGATGGTTGACGCCGGTGACATCGGACGCAAGAGCGGGCAGGGCTTCTACAAGCACTGAAACCGCACATGCCCCGGGGGCATCACACCCCCGGGTGAATTCGGTATCGGTTCGCTTACAGGAAGCAACCTCTGCCGCCTCCACACAGTCAGAGGTTGCATCACCGGCATCAGAAACGCGGAGCACGAGACGCACGCACGGGGAGCGCATATGCACATCAGGGGCGACCACGCCGAGCTGGTCGTCGGGGGCCGCCTCGACGTCCGGAGCGCGGCGGACGCCCGTACGGTCCTGCACTCGGCCGTCGACGACGGCGTCGGCGACCTCGTGCTCGACCTGTCCGAACTGGACTCCTGGGACGCCACCGGACTGGGTGTGATCATGGGAGCCCACCGGCGGGCCGGCCGCTGCGGCCGGCGCCTGGTGCTGCGCGGTGTACCGCCGCAGATGCAGCGCCTGCTGGTGGCCACCCGCCTGCACCGGATCCTGGCGATCGAAGGGGGCATCGGGGTGGAGACACTGCCCCGCGTGTGACGCCGACGAACGGGTGTGAACCGGGAGACCGGGGAGGACCCGGACGGACGTCGTCGAATCGTGCGACGCGCACAATCCTCACGAGACCGTGACGTCTCGGACGCCGCGGCACCCCGGACTGTCGTAGATACTGTGCGAAGGTTTAGGGTTCGGCTGCCCGCTGCCTTGCCACCCTTCGAGCGGGCCCGGACCAGAAGCGACAGCGCGGTGTGCAGCAAGGCCGGGAGGGGCTTTCACAGCACACACCCGCTTTTGGGGGGCTTGACTTATGGACCCGAACACCCGGGGACCCGAGGAGTACGGCCACGACGGCGACGGCCAGGGGCCGCGCCAGCGCCCGCCCCGGGAATCCCTCGCACCCGACTTCGCGCAGCACGCGCCCGCGCTCGCCCGGACGGTGCAGCTCGTCGCCGGCGACTTCCTGCTGACGGTCAACCCCGTCGACGGCAGCGAGATAGAGGCCTGCCCGCCCGCCGAACGGCCCGCTCGGCCCGTGAAGCTCACCACGGCCGAACGCGCCGAGGCCGAGCGCGCGGCCCGGCCGCCCGTCCCGCCAGGTCCCGCGCGTCCCGCCCTGCCGCTGCTGGCCCGCCAGGACGAACGCGAGCACCTGGTGCGCCTGCTCGCCCGCGGCCGCTCCGTCCGCCTCACCGGACCCGCCGGCTCGGGCCGCACGCGCCTCCTCGACCTCGTCGCCGAGGACTGCTCGGACCTCGCCCCCGACGGCGTCGTCCGCCTCAACGGCTTCGGCCGCACCTCCGGCGACCTGCAGTACGAGCTGTTCCACGCCGTCTTCAGCGCCCCCCTGTACCGCCCGGACCGGGACGAACTGCTCACCCACCTCCGTGAGATCGGCGCGGTCGTCGTCCTCGACGACATCGAGTTCGGCGGCGCCGCGCTCGACGAGCTGCTGGACGCGACCCCGGAGTGCGCCTTCCTGCTGGGCGCCACCCCGGACGTGCCCGCTCCCTCCGCCGGCGCCGCCGTGGAGGAAGTCGTCCTCGGCGGCCTGGAACGCGCGGCCGGACTCGACCTGCTGGAGCACGCCGTCGGCCGGTCCCTCACCGAAGAGGAGTCCAACTGGGCGGGCGACCTCTGGTTCGAGTCCGAGGGCCTGCCGCTGCGCTTCGTCCAGGCCGGTGCCCTGCTGCGGCAGCGCGACCGGCTGCGCGCCGGGACGAGTGCCGTCGACGAGTCCGGCGTCGAGGACGTGCCGTCGGCCGAGGCGTACGACGCCGCCGAGGGCGACGACGTACCGCTGCCCGCCCTCGGCGAGGCCGCCGCCCCCGCCCCGCTGCTCGCCTCCCGCCTGAGCGCCTCCGCCCGCGCCACCCTGCGGTTCGCCGTCGCCCTCGGCGGCGAGGTCCCGCACCAGGCGCATCTGCCCGCCCTGGTCGGCGACACCCACGCGGACGCCGCCCTCGGTGAACTGGCCGTCTGCGGTCTGGTCTCCCCGGTCGGCTCCCGCTACCGGCTCGCCGCGGGCGTGCCGGCCCAGCTGGAGGCCGCCGGATACGCCGACGAGGCCGAGGCCCGGGCCCGCAGCGCCGCCCAGCACTACTCCTGGTGGGCCGGGCACCCCTCGGTCACCCCGGAGCGCGTGTGTGCCGAGTCCGACGCCGTCCTCGCCGCGCTGGCCGTCCTCGGGCCGGTCACCCAGCCGCCCGCGGAGGGAGAGGAGAGCGCGGCCGTGCACCTGGCCCGCACCGCCGCCCCCGCGTTCGCCGCCGGACTGCACTGGAGCGCCTGGGAACGGACCCTGCGGGCCGGCGCCGAGGCCGCCCGGCTCGCCGGGGACGTCGCCGAGGAGGCCTACTTCCACCACGAGCTCGGCATCCTCGCCCTGTGCGGCGGCCGGCTCGACCGGGCACGCGCCGAACTGGAGGCCTCCATCGGCCTGCGCGGCGCCCTGGCCGACAAGCGCGGCACCGTCGCCGGCCGTCGTGCCCTCGCCCTGGTCTCCGACCGCTCGGGCACCCCGATCGGGCTCGGGCCGACCGCGGGGGAGGAGGTGCCCGACGCCCGGTACGAGGAGTCGGCGTCCCCGGCCGGCGGTGTCCCGGCGGCCTTCCCGACGCTCCAGCAGCCCTCCTCGCCGACCGTGGTCACCCACCACAGCTCGTCCGCGCCCTCGCGCAAGGCCCGAGGCGGTCTCAAGGGCCTGGCCCGTCGCAACCTCGTGGCCGCGGGTGCCGGTGCCCTGCTCGTCGCCGTGCTCGGCACGGTGGTGACCCTCGGCGCCACCTCCGACAAGGACCGGAACCCGCCGTCCGACCAGGTCGGCGTCAACCCCTCGGCCAGCCAGGGCGCGGGCGACGGCAGCCTGGGCGCCGACCCGGCGGCGAACGAGGGCGGCGACACCGGCGCGGCGACCAGCCGCCCGACGGCCCCGGGGCCGGACGGCACGCTCGGTACGTCGGACGATCCGACGCCGACGGACGAACCGAGCGGTTCGCAGAGTCCGAGCGATCCGGCTTCGACGTCGAAGCCGCCGACGTCTTCGAAGCCTCCGACGACGTCCAAGCCTCCGACGACGTCCAAGCCCCCCACGACGTCCAAGCCGCCGACGACCTCGAAGCCGCCGACCTCGCAACCGCCCACGTCCGAGCCGCCGACCTCGCAGCCCCCGACGTCCGACCCGCCGCCGTCCTCGCCGACCACCTCCGACTCGGCCAGCGGCCCGGCCCCGAGCGCGCCCGCGAGCACCACCGCGAGCGCGCCGCAGAGCAGTGGCGCGGGCACGCCCAGCAGCTCCGACCAAGTGATCTGACACCCGTACAGACAGCAGGGCCGGGTCCGTTTCCACGGACCCGGCCCTCTTCGTCGGACGGGGTGTGTCAAAGGCGGGGGTGGGTCAGAACAGCCGCAGCTTGTCGTCCTCGATGCCGCGCATCGCGTCGTAGTCGAGGACCTGGCAGCCGATGCCCCGGTCCGTCGCGAGGACGCGGGCCTGGGGCTTGATCTCCTGGGCGGCGAAGACGCCGCGGACCGGCGCGAGATGGGGATCGCGGTTCAGCAGCTCCAGATAGCGCGTCAGCTGCTCCACGCCGTCGATCTCACCGCGCCGCTTGATCTCCACCGCGACGGTCTTGCCGTCGGCGTCCCGGCACAGGATGTCCACCGGCCCGATGGCCGTCGGGTACTCGCGGCGGATCAGGGTGTAGCCGTCGCCGAGTGTCTCGATGCGGTCGGCGAGCAGCTCCTGGAGGTGCGCTTCCACGCCGTCCTTGATCAGGCCGGGATCCACGCCCAGTTCGTGCGAGGAGTCGTGGAGAACCTCCTCCATCGTGATGATGAGCTTCTCGCCCGCCTTGTTGATGACGGTCCAGACGCCCTCTTCCTCGCCGGTGCCCTCCTTCAGCGTGCAGGGCGGCGACATCCAGTTCAGGGGCTTGTAGGCCCGGTCGTCGGCGTGGATCGAGACGCTGCCGTCCGCCTTCACCAGGATCAGGCGCGGGGCCGAGGGAAGGTGGGCGGTGAGCCGCCCGGCGTAGTCCACGGAACAGCGGGCAATGACGAGACGCATGGTCGGCAACGCTACTCGACGGGCGCCTGCCGACGCGATTCGCCCTGGAAAACACGTGTTCGGTAATGGCCGATTGTGTGCACGGTGTGCTCATTGAGAGTGTCTCATCTGCGCATTCTCCTGGTGCCGTCACCGTCGGTTGCTTACCGTATGAACGGGAGGTCGCGAGGTGTGTACGCAGCGTGTCCGGTATCGCGAACCTCCCCCATCTGTCCGGCAACCCCCGCTCGTTGGGGGTGCGAGAGGAGAACTCATGTCGCTCGACGTCTCACCGGCCCTACTCGAACAGGCCGAGCGAGGCGAGGTCGACGAAGCGGAATTCGTCGACTGCGTCCGGACCTCCCTGCCCTATGCGTGGGAGATGATCAGCTCCCTGGTGGCCCAGCTGAAGGTGGACGGCGGTGCGTTCGCCGACAACCAGACGCCTCCGCCGGACGAGCAGGCACGCGGGCAGTTGCTGCGTGCGCTTGCGAGTGACGCGATACGCGGCGCGTTGCAACGGCACTTCGGTGTGCGGCTGGCTTTTCAGAACTGCCACCGGGTAGCCGTGTTCCCGCTTGACTCCTCGGTCGACGAGAAGCTGGGCCGCTTCACCTCGGTCCGCAGCCAGGTGCTGAACCAGTCACCCGAGTTCCGGGACTGCTGACGCGGCGCCGCTTGCTTGCCGCTCCGTGCGGGGGAGGTGCGCTTTTGTACCGGAGCGGCAAGCCCCCAGGAATTCACCGCGCTCTCAGACGAGTTGGGGGAGCACCTCGGTCCCCAGCCGCCGTACGTTCTCCTCGGTCGCCGCCAGGTCCCCGGAGCCCTCGACGAGCAGGGCGAAGCGGGAGATGCCGGTCCGCTCGCTGGTCGCCGCCAGCCGGTCGGCGCACAGCCGCGGCGTCCCCACCGGGTGCAGCCCGCAGAGCAGTTCGGTGTACGCCAGTGGGTCGCGCATCCGGCGTGTGCGCCCGTCGACCGTGACATGCGCCTCCAGGCCCTGCTTCAGCCAGCCCGGCATCGCCTTCATGAGCGTCTCGGCCGCGTCGACGCGCCGGTCCGCGATCTGGCAGACGCCCGCCGACACATGGGACGCGCCGAGGATCTCCTCGGCGGGCCGGCCGCACGCCCGCGCGTGCTGCCGCCACAGGGCGACCATCTCGGCCTTCTCCTCGTCCCCCACATGCATCCCGAGCAACATCGAGAGACCGCGCTCGGCGGCCAGCCGCACGCTCGCCGGGGAGGTGCAGGCGACGACCAGCTCGGGCCCCTGGACGTCGGTCAGGGCCTCCGCGGGCCGGGGGACCACCGGGACTTCACGGAAGCGGAAGCGCTCCCCGTCGGCCGCCACGGACGGTTCGCGCAGCCAGCGCTCCAGGAGGTCCAGGCCCTCCGGGAACCCCTTCTCGTACGCCTCGAGGCCCGCGCCGAACACCTCCAGGTCGACCCATGGGCCGCCGCGCCCGACGCCGAGCGTGAACCGGCCGCCGCTCGTGTGGTGCAGCAGCGCGGCCTGTTCGCCGAGGGCCACGGGGTGGGCGGTGGGCAGGACGCTGACCGCCGTACCGACCCGGATACGGCGGGTGCGGCCGAGCAGAAAGGCGGCCAGAGTGATGGCCGACGGGCACGTGCCGTACGGCACGAAGTGGTGCTCGGCCAGCCAGACCGCGTGGAGCCCCGACTCCTCGGCCACCTCGGCCGAGCGGACCGCGCGGTGCAGCGCTTCTCCCTCGCCCTGACCGGGGAACTGGGCCGCCAACACGAAACTTCCAACGTGCATTGCTTTCCTGCTTCCTTGGCTCCGACACGGAGCTCCCCCACAGGGCATAACCGTCTGACACGTGCCGAGGACACGGCCGGGCGGAGTATTTTGCGGATTGTCTGCAGAATGGGGCGTTCCGCTGGGGGCCCGGCGAGCACCCGCCTCGCCCGGAGAGGGACTTGTGGCGATTGGTGCCGTACGCGTACCCTCGTCCGCGCCACGTAGGCTGGACACGGCCCGTGCTCCCTGTATAGCCCCGAGAGGTGTCCCGTGTCCCCGCGTCGTAACCGACCCAAGGATGCCGGTTCGTCCGGCCGGAGCGCCGAGGACGACAGCCCCGGCCGCTACGGCGGCTGGCAGTCCTCGGAGAACTGGCAGGGTGAGAACTGGAGCGTGCGGCATGTGGCCGGTGCGAGCGCGCAGGGCAAGTCGTACCGCTGCCCCGGCTGCGACCAGCTGATCCCCGACGGTGTGCCGCACGTGGTGGCCTGGTCCGAGCACACGGGCGTCGACGATCGCCGGCACTGGCACAAGGCCTGCTGGAACGCGCGGGACCGCCGCACCCCGGGGGTGCGGCGGTCCCGTAACTCGCCCAGATTCTGAGGGAACTCAGACGTCCCGCTTCTCCAGCAGCGCGAAGGCGGCGGCGAACGCGACGGCCGTCGAGGCGAGGATGATCCACAGCGGGTCCCAGCCCGACGGGCCGGACTCGCTGAGGGAGTTGGCGTAGAAGATGCTCAGCTGGTTCGGGATGGAGTACTCGAACAGGGCGTCGCGCACGGCCACCAGCGACTCCGAGAACATGAACAGCGCGATCACCAGCGGGGCGAGCACGGCGCCGATCATGATGGTGATGGCGCCCGCCGAGTGCCGGATGATCGAGCCGACGGCGAGCGAGAGCAGGCCCAGCAGCGCGACGTAGGCCGACATGCCGACCGTGGCCTTCAGCCACTCCCCGCCGGTGGGGGGCTTGGCGCCGTCGCCCTCCAGCATGGCGACGTGCAGGAAGGCGACGAGGGACGAGGACACCAGCGTCACCACGAACGCGACCAGGAAGAACACGATGGCCTTCGCCGCCAGCACCCGGCCGCGGCTCGGGCACGCGACCATCGTGGTGCGGACCATGCCGGTGCCGTACTCCGAGGCCGTGGTCAGCACGCCCAGCGTGATGAGGCACATGCTGCCCAGCAGCAGCCCGAAGAAGCCCAGGCCGAGCGGGCTCTCGCCGGACAGGGCCGGGTCGGAGTTCGCCACCACCACGCCGGTCAGCACGCCGATGCCGACGACGAGCAGGACGAACACGCCGAGCGTCCACATCGTGGAGCGCACCGACCTGATCTTCGTCCACTCGGAGGCGATGGCGTGCCCGAGGTGCGTGCGCACGACCGGGATCGGCGACGTGTAGCCGGGGTACGCCGAGCCGGAGGCGGGGTAAGCGGCGCCGGAGGCGGGATGCGTGGCACCGGGCGCCGCCTGCCAGCTGGGCGCGGCCTGCGGCGTCTGGGACTGGGGGCTGCTCATCGGGCGTCCTCGGGCTTGGTCAGGTCGGAGGTCGGGGCGGGAGCCGGCGGGGCGGCGGGCGCCTGTGGCGGCACGGGCGGCTGGGCAGCCGCCTGCGGGGCGGCGGAGGCTGCCTGGCCGCCCTGCGGCGCCCGTGGTGCGGGCTGCGTCGGTGCCTGCGGTGCCTGCGGTGCCTGCGGTGCCTGCGGTGCCTGCGGTGCCTGCGGTGCCTGCGGCGCCTGGGGCGCGGGCTGGGCGTACGGGTTGGGTGCACCCGCGCCGGAGGCGCCAGGGGCGGCCGGAGCGGACCCGGGCGCGCCGGGAGTCCCGGGAGCCCCGTACGGGCCCGCCGGGGCCTGACCCGGCGCGCCCTGCGGCGGCATCGGGAGCGGCTGCCCGCCCTGCTGGGGCGGCGGCGGGGCGTACCAGTCCGGCTGGCCCTGCCCCGGCACCGGCATCGGCGGCTGCGCGCCGGGCGGCAGCGGCTGCTGGAGGCCTTCCTTCTGGTCGATGGTCGAGCGGTAGTCGACGGCGCCCTGCGTCATCCGCATGTACGCCTCCTCGAGCGAGGCCTGGTGCGGCGACAGCTCCCACAGCCGTACGTCGGCGGTGTGCGCGATGTCGCTGATGCGGGGGAGCGGCAGCCCGGTCACCCGCAGCGCGCCGTCCTGCTCGGGCAGCACGTGCCCGCCCGACTCGGTGAGCGCGGCCGACAGCTTCTCGCGCTGCTGCGGCTCGGTGTCGGGGGTGCGGACCCGCGCGAAGTCCGCGGAGTTCGCGGAGATGAAGTCCGTGACGCTCATGTCGGCGAGCAGCTGTCCGCGCCCGATGACGATGAGGTGGTCGGCGGTCAGCGCCATCTCGCTCATCAGATGGGAGGAGACGAAGACCGTACGGCCCTCCGATGCCAGCGCCTTCATCAGGTTGCGCACCCAGAGGATGCCCTCGGGATCGAGGCCGTTGACCGGCTCGTCGAACAGCAGCACCTGCGGGTCGCCGAGCAGCGCGGCGGCGATGCCGAGCCGCTGTCCCATGCCGAGCGAGAAGCCCTTGGACCGCTTCCTGGCCACGTCCTGCAGACCGACGACCCCGAGCACCTCGTCCACACGCCTGGCCGGGATGCCGGACAGCTGCGCCAGGCACAGCAGGTGATTGCGGGCGGCCCGGCCGCCGTGCACGGCCTTGGCGTCCAGCAGGGCCCCGACCTGGCGGGGGGCGTTGGGCAGCTTGCGATACGGATAGCCCCCGATCGTCACCTGCCCGGCCGTCGGGTTGTCCAGGCCGAGGATCATCCGCATCGTCGTCGACTTGCCCGAGCCGTTCGGCCCGAGGAAGCCGGTGACGGCTCCGGGCCGCACCTGGAAGGAAAGGTTGTACACAGCGGTCTTGTCGCCGTAGCGCTTAGTCAAACCGACTGCTTCGATCATGCTCCGCACCCATCGCAAGGTTCAGGACAGCGGGGCACACGCCCCCCGTAAGGGTTAGGAGGATATCGAGGCGCTGACGGTTCCGCCCAAATCAAAGTAAAGGGTGGGGCCCCACGCGCCCCGACATCCTCCTTCAGACCCTGCCGGCTCAGGCGTCGCGCTTCTTCAGCAACACGTACCCGCCGATCAGGGCCGCGAGCACCCACAGCCCCATGATTCCGAGGCCGCCCCATGGCCCGTACGGGGTGTCGTCGTCGATCGGCGTGACCACCTGCATGATCTTGCTGCCGGCCTGGTCGGGCAGATACCGGCCGACCTTCTTCGTCGCGTCGACATTGCCGAGGATGTTGGAGATCAGGAAGAAGAACGGCATCAGGATGCCCAGCGACAGCATCGGCGAGCGCAGCATCGCGGCGACGCCCATGGAGAACATCGCGATGAGTGCCATGTAGAGGCCGCCGCCGAGCACGGCCCGCAGCACACCCGGGTCGCCGATCTCCGCCCGGTGCCCGCCGAGCATCGCCTGCCCCAGGAAGAACGCGGCGAAGCTGGTGACGAGACCGACCAGAAGGGCGAGACCACTGGCCACCGCGATCTTGCTGAACAGAAAGGAGCCGCGCTGCGGCACGGCGGCCAGCGAGGTGCGGATCATGCCGGTGCTGTACTCGTTCGACACCACCAGCACGCCGAACACGATCATCGCCAGCTGGCCGAGGCTCATCCCCGCGAAACTGATGAACGTCGGATCGAACTCCGCCCGGTCCCGTGCGTTCATGCTGTCGAACTCGTTCTTAGAAAGCGCCGAGATCAGCATGCCGAGGGCGACCGTCACGACCACCACCAGCGAGAGCGTCCACACCGTGGACGCCACTGACCGGATCTTGGTCCACTCCGACCGTACGACCTGGGTCGTCGCCATGCTCAGCCCCTCTTCCAGCCGTCGCCCCACTGCTGCTGCTGTGGCGGCTGCGGGCTCGTCTCGCTGTGTGCGTGGTACTCCACCGACTCCGCGGTCAGCTGCATGAACGCCTCCTCCAGCGAGGCCTGTTGCGGGCTCAGCTCGTGCAGTGTGAGACCGTGCTGCGCCGCCAGCTCGCCGACGTGCTCGGCCTTGCCGCCGTCCACCTCCAGCACCCCTTCGCCGCTCTCCACGGCCACGATCCCGGCCTGGTGCAGCACATCGAGCAGCCGCTCCCGCTGCGGGCTGCGGACCCGGACGTACGACCGTGAGTTGCGCGCGATGAAGTCGGCCATGGAGGTGTCCGCGAGTAGCCGGCCCTGCCCGATGACGACGAGGTGCTCGGCCGTCAGGGCCATCTCGCTCATCAGATGGGAGGAGACGAACACGGTCCGGCCCTGCGCGGCCAGCGATTTCATCAGGGTGCGGATCCAGTGGATGCCCTCGGGGTCGAGGCCGTTGACCGGCTCGTCGAACATCAGGATCCGCGGGTCGCCGAGCAGCGCGGCCGCGATGCCGAGCCGCTGCCCCATGCCCATCGAGAAGCCCTTGGTCTTCTTCTTGGCGACCGCCGTCAGCCCGACCGTCTCCAGCACCTCCCGCACCCGGCCCTGCGGAATGCCGTTGCTCTGTGCGAGGCACAGCAGGTGGTTGTAGGCGGTGCGCCCGCCGTGCCAGGCCTTGGCCTCCAGCAGGGCGCCGATGTACGTCAGCGGGTCCTTGAGCTGCTGGTAGTGCTTGCCGTCGATACGGACGTCGCCGGCGGTGGGGTGGTCGAGACCGAGGATCATCCGCATGGTCGTGGACTTGCCCGCGCCGTTGGGCCCGAGAAAGCCGGTGACGATGCCTGGTCTGACGGTGAAGGACAGGTTGTTGACCGCCACCTTCTCGCCGTAACGCTTGGTCAGCCCCTCGAGCTCAATCATGCCGCCACGCTAGAACGGGACAAAGCCCTCTGCCACCCGAGCGGCAGAGGGCTTTTCGGAGATTCAGACTCCGTATGCCCGCGTGTTACCGGGACTGCTGGGCCGGGACCCCACGGGAGATCGGCTCGTCCTCGGCCGGCGTACCGGCGGCGGCGACCGCTGCGCCCGTGAGCGTCGCGAGCATCTCGCGGACGTTCGTCAGCTGGGCGTTGATGCTGTCGCGGCGGTTGGTGAGGGCGGCCAGCTCGCGCTCGGATTCCGAACGGATGCGGTCGGCCTTGGCGTTGGCGTCGGCCACGATGTCCTCGGCCTGGCGCTGGGCCGTCTCCACCGTCTGGCGGGCGCGGCGCTCGGCGTCCGTGCGCAGCTTCTCCGCCTCCAGACGCAGCTGCTCGGCGCGGTGCTCGATCTCGGCGAGGCGCTTCTCGGCCTTGGCCTGACGGGACGCCAGGTCGCGCTCGGACTGCTCGCGGCGCTTGGCGAGGTTCGTCTCGAAGTCCGCGGCGGCCTGAGCGGCCTTGGCGCGGGTCTCCTCGAAGAGGGCGTCCGCCTCCTCGCGCTTGGACTGCGCGTCCTTCTGCGCCTCGGAACGCAGCTGGGAGGCGTCACTCTTGGCCTTCTCGACGATCCGCAGGCCCTCGTCCTCGGCCTTCGCCTTGCGATCCGCGGAGTACGCCTCGGCGTCGTTGCGCACCTGCTGGGCCGCCGACTCGGCGAGCTCACGGTGCTGCTCGGCCGCGCGCCGGGCCTCCTCGCGCAGGTCCTTCGCCTCTTCCTCGGCGAGGCGGAGAATCTTCTCCACGCGCGCACCGAGACCCGCGTACGACGGCTCGGCGTCGGTGACCTGGGCCTGGGCGTTCTGCGTCTCGAGGTGGAGCTCTTCGATGCGCTTTTCCAGAGCGGTGATGCGGGCGAGAGCGCTGTCACGGTCGGAGACGAGCTTGGAGATACGTTCGTCCACCTGAGCGCGGTCGTATCCACGCCGCACAAGCTCGAAGCCGTAGGGGGAAGTGTCGCTCATGGGGTTCCTGTCGAATGAGACCGGTGAGGTGATAGGTGGAATCCTAGGGGCCGAAACGGTGTGTCATCGAGCGGATGCGCGTTTGATACGGAAAATGAGACCCCTTTTGGGTGGCTAAGCGGCAGGGGGCTTGCCAAAACTTGGTCAAAGCCCCCGGATGACACCGGAATCGACCTGCCGTTCGGGGCGTCTCTCGCTGTGGGAGCACCCCATCGCCCCCGCGCAGCCATGGCCCCGAAGCGTCCGCCCAAGTGTGGCACGGCCCACCGGAAGGCCCTAGCTTTCCGAGGACTTGCCACCCGAACGGGGTGCGCCCACTGTCGCGCCCGCCTTGACTCCGTTGTCCTTGCCCCCGGCCGGGGCCTCGAAGGACTCCAACGCCTCCAGGACGTCCTGGACACGTGAGATCTCGGCGTTGATGTCCTCCCGGCGGCGGACCAGAACCTCCAGCTCGCGCTTGCCCTCCTCGACCGTGCGCTTGGCCTCGCGGATCGCCTCGGCCTTGAGCTCCTCGGCCTCCCGGACCAGCGTGGACTTCTTCTGCTCGGCCTCCTTGAGCAGCCCCTCGGCCTTCTTCACCGCGGCGATACGGACCTTGCCCGCCTCGGAGTTGGCCTCCGAGACGATCTCCTTGGCCTTCGCCTGCGCCTTCGCGAGCTGCTCCTCGGCGGCCTTGACGAGCGCGTCGCAGCGGTCGCCCGCCGACTTCATCGTCTCGGCCGACTCCCGGCGGGCCCGCTCGTGCAGTTCCTCGATCTCACTCGTGATGCGGTCGCGCAGCTCCTCGGCGCGCTCCCTGATCTGCGTGGCGTCCCGGCGCGCGCCGACCAGCAGCTCGTCCGCGTCCGTACGGGCCTTCTCCACCAGCGAGTTGCCCTCGACCGTCGCCTCGGACACCAGCCGGTCGGCCTCCGTGCGGGCCGCACCCACCATCGTGTCGGCCTGCGACTCGGCCTCCGCCGTGGTCTTGTGCGCCTGCTGCTGCGCCTCGCTCAGCAGCTTGTCGGCCTCGGCCGTGGTCTCCGTGATGAGCTTGTCGACCTGCTCGGCCGCCTCGGAGCGCCGCTTGTTGGCGTCCTTGCGGGCCTCGTCCAGCGTGCGGTCGGCCTCCTCGCGCGCGGTGGCGACGAGCCGCTCCGCCTCCGCCTCCGCGTCGGCCTTGACGCGCCCGGCCTCGCTGCGGACCCGCTCGGCGTGCTGCTGTGCCGAGCCGACCGTCTCGGCGGCCTCGGCCCGCAGCCGCTCCGCCTCTCCGGTGGCCTCCCCGACCAGCTGGTCGGCCTTGGCGACCGCCTCGGACCGGACCCGCTCGGCCTCGTTCAGGGATTCGGTGCGGACCCGCTCGGCCTCGGCGACCGTCTCCATCCGCAGCCGGTCCGTCTCCGTGACCGTCTCGGACGTGAGCCGCTCCGCCTCGTTGCGCGCCTCGGTGATGAGGGTGTCCGCCTGCGTCGCCGCGTCCGACCGGATGCGGTTGGCGTCCTCACGGGCATCCGCCCGGGTGCGCGAGGCGTTCTGCTCGGCCTCGGCGATGGCGTCCGACGCCTCCGTGCGCACCCGCTGGGCGTGCTCGGAGACCTCCGCACGGATGCGCTCCGCCTCCGTGATCGCCTCGGACATCGTGCGCTCGGCGAGCGCCTTGGCGGCCTCGGTCTCCTCGTGCGCCTCGCGCCGCAGCCGGCCGGCGTCCTCGCTCGCCCGCTCCCGCTCCGCGTAGGCGTCGGTACGGACCCGGTCCGCCTCCTCCTGAGCCTCCCGCCGCGTCCGGTCCGCGACGTGCTCGGCGGCGCTGCGCAGCCCGGCGATCTCGTCCTGGGCCTGCTCGTGCAGCCCCGCGACGGAGTCCCGTACCTGCTGGGCGTGCTGTTCGGCGGCCGACACCATCTCCGTGGCCCGCCGGTCGGCCTCCTCGACCAGCCGCACGGCCTCGGTCTGCGCCTCCTCCACGCGCTTGCGCGCCGAAGCCAGCAGCTCCTCGCTCTGCTCGCGGGCCCGCTCGCGCTCCTGGTCGGCCTCCTGCCGGGCGCTGCCGAGGAGCTCCTCGGCCTCGCGGCGCCGGCGGTTGGCCTCCTCCTGGGCGGCGGCCAGCGTCTCGGACGCCTCCGTGGCGAGCCGCTCGGCGGCGGCCTGCGCCTCCGCGCGCATCCGGTCGGCGCTCTCCTGCGCCTCCGACTTCAGCCGCTCGGCCTCGTTCGAGGCCTCCGAGCGCAGGCGTACGGCGACGGCCTCGCCCTCGGCACGCGAGGCGGACGCGTCGGAAGCGGCCTCATCGCGCAGCCGCTCGGCCTCTGTCTCGGCCTGCTCCCGGAGCGTACGGATCCGCTCGGCGGCCTCGTCGCGCAGCCGCTCGTTCTCCTCGGCGGCCTCGCGGCGGATCCGCGCGGCCTCCTCACGGGCGTCCGACAGCGCCTGCTCGGCGGCCGTCAGCCGCTCCTCGGCCTCCGTCTGGAGCCGCGTCAGCTCCGCGGCGGCCTCCGTACGGCGGGCCTCTATGGCGCGCTCGGTCTCCTCGTGCAGCTCCACCACCGCGCGCTCGGCGTCCGCCTTGAGGGCCTCGGCCTGCTCGACGACCTCCTCGCGGTGCCGCTCGGCCTCCTGCCGGGTGCGCTGAAGGGTCTCCTCGGCCTGCCGGCGCAGGGTCGTCGCCCGCTCGATGGCCTCGGTGCGGACCTTCTCGCTGTCCCCCTGGGCGTTCGTGCGCAGCTCGTCCGCGTCCGCCTTGGCCTTGGCGAGCAGCTCCTCGGCGGACCTCGCCGCCTCCTCGATCTGCGCTACGGCCTCCTTGCGGGCCTCGGCGCGGATCTTCTCGCCCTCTTCGACGGCGTCCGCCCGCAGCTGCTCGGCGTCGCCGCGCAGCCGACGGGCCTCCTCCTGCAGCTCGACCGTCTTGGCGCGGTACTCCTTGGTGTCGTCCTTCGCCGTGCCCTTGAGCTCCTCGGCGATGTCGTGCGCCTCGGCGCGCAGCCGGTCCGCCTCGGCCTCGGCCTCAGAGCGGATCCGCTCGGCCTCCTCCGCTGCGGCCTTGGTGGTCTTCTTGGCGTCCTCGGACGCCTTGTTGAGGACCTCCTCGGCGGTCCTGGCCGCCTTGGAGAGCTGGGTCGCGGTCTCCTCGGCGGTGGACGTACGGGCCTTCTCGGAGGCCTCCGCGACGATCTTCTCGGCCTCGGCGCGGGCGTCGGCGACGAGCTGCTCGGCCTCGGCCTTGGTGTTCTCGAACTCCTTCGTGGCCTCCTCGACCAGCCGGGCGACCTGCTCCTTGGCGGTGCGCGTACGCGTCTCGTTCGCGGACTCGGCGCTGGCCAGGGCCTTGGCGGCGGCCTCCTTGGCCTCCGTGACCAGCTTCTCCGACTCGGCCTGCGCCTTGCGCAGCGCCTCCTCGGCCTCGGCCATCCGCTGCTCGGCGGCCTTGCTCAGCTCCGTGGCCTCGCGGCGCGCGGACTCCGACTCGGTGGCGGTGGACGTCCGCAGCTGCTCGGCGTGGTCCGTGGCCTCCTGGGCCTGCGAAGAGGCGGCGTTGAGGAGCCGCTCGGCGTCCGTACGGGCGCGGCGCAGGATCTGCTCGGCCTCGGCGCGGGCTTCCTCGGCCGAGTTCGTCAGCCGCTGCCGGGCCTCGGTCGCAAGCCGCTCGGCCTCCGCGCGGGCCGTGGCCAAGGCCTGCTCGGCCTCGGCCCGGGACTCCTCCAGCAGGCGCCGGGCCTGCTGCTCCGTGCGGGCCCGCAACTGCTCTGCCCAGGCCACGTTCTCGTTGACGTGCGACTCGACCGTCTGGCGGCGCTCGGCCAGCTCCTGGTCGAGCTGTTGGCGGCGGGTCACCGCCTCCTGGTGCAGCTCCGACTGGAGCCGGGCCGCCTGCTCGGCGTGCTCCTGGAGGATCCGCTGGGTCTGCGCCCGGGCCTCGCTCAGCTCGCGGTCGGCGTCCGTCCGGATCTGGTCGGCCTGCATCTGAGCGTTGCGCAGCAACTGCTCGGCCTGCCAGCCGATGTCGCCCCCCTCGAAGGAGGGCCGGGACATGATGGTGCGCCGCGCCTCGTGCAGCTTGGCACGCAGCACCTCGACCTGGTAGCCGAGGTCCTCGGCGTGCTGGATCGCCTTTTCCCGCTCGGTCTTCAGCCGCTTCATCTCGGCTTCGAACCGAGAGAGGTGGTCGACGTCAGCCGCCGGCTCTCGCTCCTGGCTCTCGTAGCCCCGCACTGCGCGGTCCCATCCGTCCCCTGGTCGCAACTCTCTCCAAACGAGCTCCGTCCATCCGCCGAACGGGGCCCCCGGGGAATGGTGTCAGATCATCGGCGGAGCATGGGCTGCTGCCCCGACGCTCGTCCCCCGAAACCCGGACCCCGGAATGCGATCGCCACAGATTGAGCGGCGACCGCACCCAACCCTACCGGCCCTTATGTACGAGGGTCAGTGCTCCTGTGACTCAACGGGCGCCGAAGTGACCAGTTCTGTCAGTACGCCATGACAGTCCTTGGGGTGAAGGAAGGTGATCCGTGACCCCATGGAACCGCGTCGCGGCTCTTCGTACAGCACGCGTACGCCCTTGTCGCGGATCCCGGCCGACTCTGCGTCCACGTCCGCCGTACCGAAAGCGATGTGGTGGACGCCCTCGCCGTTCTTGTCGAGCCACTTCGCGACGGTGGAGTCCGGGCGGGTGGGTTCGAGAAGCTGCAGGTACGAGGCGCCGCCGTCGGACGTATCGTTGATCTTGAGCATGGCCTCGCGCACGCCCTGCTCCTCGTTGACCTCGGAGTGGAACACCTCGAAGCCATAGGTGGCACGGTAGAACTCGACGGTCTTGTCGAGGTCGAAACAGGCGATTCCGATGTGGTCGATTCGCGTCAGCATGGATTCAGTGCAGCGCTCCGGAGGTGGTTACGCAACGTGCGCGCGATCACACCGACAGCCCGATGACGGGGTGGAGTACTGGTCAGTACATTCGAAGTAAACCCTCGTTCACTCCTCGGCTGTGCAGCCGGTAAGGGGATCGCAGCTCATGTCTTCTGGAACTCCTGGAACTTCTGGGACCAACGGCTCGACGTCCGTGATCGTGGCGGGCGCCCGTACTCCGATGGGGCGGTTGCTCGGGTCGCTGAAGTCCTTCTCCGGAGCCGACCTCGGCGGCTTCGCGATCAAGGCCGCCCTCGACCGTGCGGGGATCGGCGGCGACCAGGTGCAGTACGTGATCATGGGGCAGGTGCTCCAGGCCGGGGCGGGGCAGATCCCGGCACGCCAGGCCGCGGTCAAGGCCGGCATCCCGATGAGCGTGCCCGCGCTGACCATCAACAAGGTGTGTCTGTCGGGCCTGGACGCGATCGCGCTGGCCGACCAGCTGATCCGCGCGGGTGAGTTCGACGTGGTTGTCGCCGGCGGTCAGGAGTCCATGACCAACGCCCCGCATCTGCTGCCCAAGTCCCGCGAGGGCTTCAAGTACGGCGCCGTCGAGATGATCGACGCCATGGCGTACGACGGGCTGACCGACTCCTTCGAGAACGTCGCCATGGGCGAGTCGACGGAGAAGCACAACACCCGGCTGGGCATCGGCCGGGCCGAGCAGGACGAGATCGCCGCGCTGTCGCACCAGCGGGCCGCCGCCGCGCAGAAGAACGGCCTGTTCGACGCCGAGATCACGCCCGTCGAGATCCCGCAGCGCAAGGGCGACCCGGTGCTTTTCAGCAAGGACGAGGGCATCCGGGGCGACACGACGGCCGAGTCGCTCGGGAAGCTCCGGCCGGCGTTCGCCAAGGACGGCACGATCACCGCCGGTTCGGCGTCGCAGATCTCCGACGGCGCTGCGGCCGTCGTGGTGATGAGCAAGGCCAAGGCCCAGGAACTCGGCCTGGAGTGGATCGCCGAGATCGGGGCGCACGGGAACGTGGCCGGGCCGGACAACTCGCTGCAGTCCCAGCCGTCCAACGCGATCCTGCACGCGCTGAAGAAGGAGGGGCGGGGCGTCGAGGATCTCGATCTCGTCGAGATCAACGAGGCGTTCGCGGCGGTGGCCGTGCAGTCAATGAAGGATCTTGGGGTGTCCACCGAAAAGGTGAATGTCAACGGCGGTGCCATCGCCCTGGGGCACCCGATCGGGATGTCCGGTGCCCGGCTCGTGCTGCATCTCGCGCTGGAGTTGAAGCGGCGGGGCGGTGGCGTGGGCGCGGCCGCGCTGTGCGGTGGCGGTGGTCAGGGTGACGCGCTGATCGTGCGGGTACCGAAGGTCTGAGCACCGGTTTTCGGTTTCGGGCCTTTCCTTCATGAACGGAGCTGTGATGCAGGACGTCTCCACGCTGGTCGCCCAGGCCAGGGAGGGCCGGCCGCGGGCCGTGGCCCGGTTGATCTCCCTGGTGGAGGGGGCGTCCCCGCAGCTGCGGGAGGTCATGGCGGCGCTGGCGCCGCTGACGGGTGGGGCGTATGTGGTGGGGCTGACCGGGTCGCCCGGGGTCGGCAAGTCCACGTCCACGTCGGCGCTGGTGACGGCGTATCGCAAGCAGGGGAAGCGGGTCGGCGTGCTCGCCGTCGACCCGTCGTCCCCGTTCTCGGGCGGGGCGCTGCTCGGGGACCGGGTGCGGATGTCGGAGCACGCGTCGGATCCCGGTGTGTACATCCGTTCGATGGCGACGCGGGGGCATCTGGGCGGGCTCGCGTGGGCCGCGCCCCAGGCGATCCGGGTGCTGGACGCTGCGGGCTGTGACGTGATCCTCGTCGAAACGGTGGGGGTCGGGCAGTCCGAGGTGGAGATCGCCTCGCAGGCGGACACGTCCGTGGTGCTGCTGGCGCCGGGGATGGGGGACGGGATCCAGGCGGCCAAGGCCGGGATCCTGGAGATCGGCGACGTGTACGTCGTGAACAAGGCCGACCGGGACGGGGCCGATGCGACGGCCCGCGAGCTGAACCACATGCTGGGGCTCGGGGAGTCCCGGGGGCCGGGGGACTGGCGTCCGCCGATCGTCAAGACGGTCGCCGCGCGGGGCGAGGGCATGGACGAGGTCGTCGAGGCTCTGGAGAAGCATCGGGCCTGGATGGAGGAGCGGGGGGTGCTCGCGGAGCGGCGGGCGTCCCGGGCGGCGCGGGAGGTCGAGACGATCGCGGTGACGGCGCTGCGGGAGCGGATCGGGGATCTGCACGGCGACCGGCGGCTGGGGGCGTTGGCCGAGCGGATCGTGGCCGGGGAGCTGGATCCTTATCGGGCGGCTGATGAGCTGGTGGCGGGGTTGACGGAGGGGTGAGTGGCGCGGGTGTGTGCGTGTAGCGCCTGATCGCCGGTGGTGGGTCGGGGCCGTGTCGGGGGGTGTTCGTCCTCGGAACGGCGCGATGGGGTCTCACGCCGACTGACTGTTCGTTGACGCGCCAACCAGCTGCGGGCGGACACCCCCCCGACACGTCCCCTTCCGTGCGTACCTAGCTGCGGGCATGCGTGCCGCTAGGGCGGCACGGGTGGGCGGTGGGGGTCCCCCCGCTCGAGCGAAGCCGAGAGTGGGGGAGGCACCCCGCTCCGCCGGGTTGCGCAACGCCCCGGCGTCAGCGGAGACGCCGGGGCGGTTGAAATTGGCAGTGGCAGGTCAGTCCTGGTCGTCGGTGTCGTCCTGGTCGTCCGCGCGGTCCGCCGTGACCTTGCCCGTGTTGAGGTCGATCTTCCAGTCCTGCTCGGCGCCGCCGGACTTGCGGGTCTCGGCCTCCCAGGACTTGTTCTTGCCGTCCTCGTCCAGGTCGACGGACGTCACCGTGCCCTTGCCGGCGGCAGCCTTCGCGGCCTGCTCGGCCGTCACGGAGGAGCCCTTCAGGGCCGCCCGGACCTGCGCCGTGTCGTCCTCGTCGTCGGTGTGCGCACCGAGGACCTTGCCGTTGGACGGGTCGACGTGGACGCTGTGCCAGGTGTTGTCACCGGACAGGACGTCGACCTTCCAGATCACCTTGCCGCTGTCGTCCTCGTCGTCCAGCTCGGCGGACACGACCGTGCCGGACGTGTGCTTCAGCGCGGAGGCGATCGCCTCGGGCGCCGTCACGTCGCCGGAAGCGGCCTGCGCGGCGTCGTCGTCCTGGCCCTTGTCGTCGTCGCGGTCGTCCTGGTCGTCGCGGACGTCGTCGTCCGACAGCCGCGTGTTCGCCGTCTGCTGCGCCGAGCCCCCGCCGTCTCCCGTGGTCGCGAGGGCCGTGGCCGTACCGCCTCCGATCAGAGCGGCAGCGGTCACAGCGGCGATCACGATGTTGCGCTTCATGGGGGTTCCTCCCGAGTCGTTTCGTTTTCGACGTGTTCCAAGGTGGCTGATCGAGGCTGAGAGGAACCTGAAGCCCCCTGAAGGGATCTTCAGCTTGCCTTTGCGACTCTTTACCCATGCGCCTGTTGATCGTGGAGGACGAGAAGCGGCTGGCCCTGTCGCTCGCCAGGGGCCTGACGGCCGAGGGGTACGCCGTGGACGTCGTCCACGACGGACGGGAGGGACTGCACCAGGCCTCGGAGGGGGCGTACGACCTGGTGATCCTCGACATCATGCTGCCCGGCCTCAACGGCTACCGGGTCTGCGCCGCCCTGCGCGCCGCCGGGCACGAGGTGCCGATCCTGATGCTGACCGCCAAGGACGGCGAGTACGACGAGGCCGAGGGGCTCGACACCGGTGCGGACGACTATCTGACCAAGCCCTTCTCGTACGTCGTGCTCGTCGCCCGGATCAAGGCGCTGCTGCGGCGGCGTGGGGCCGGGGCCTCGCCCGTGCATGTGCACGGGGATCTGAAGGTGGACACCGCGGCCCGGCGGGTGTTTCTGGGGGAGGACGAAGTCTCCTTGACCACCAAGGAGTTCTCCGTGCTGGAGCAGCTCGTGCTGCGGGCCGGGGAGGTCGTGTCCAAGTCCGAGATCCTCGAACATGTGTGGGACTTCGCGTACGAGGGTGACCCCAACATCGTCGAGGTGTACATCAGCACCCTGCGGCGGAAGCTGCGGCCGGGGCTGATCCGGACCGTGCGCGGGGCCGGGTACCGGCTGGAGACGTCGCCATGAGGCGGCTGTTCGGGTCCGTCCGGGCGCGGGCCACGCTGGGAGCCACGCTCGTGGTCGCGGTGGCGCTCGTCGCGGCCGGCGCCGCCGTGCTGCTGTCGCTGCGGTCCAACCTGATCGGCGAGGCCGGGACGCAGGCCGAGCAGTCCGCCCGGGCCGTCGCCTCCGAACTCGCCGCCGGGACGCCGTACGACAAGCTGTCCGGGCTGGACGGTGACGACGGGCCGGTGCAGGTCCTCGACGAGCACAAGCGGCTGGTCGCGGCCAGTGAGGATCTCCAGAAGATCAGCGGCACCGACTCCGACCGGGTGAAGCCGCAGCCGCCGGCCGCGCTCCGCGGAGACGAGGACGACGACGCCGACGACCACGAAGAGGCTCTCGAACCCGGGGAGATCGCCGGGGAGAGCCTCTTCAGCAACGGGTCCGCGACGATCGACGGCGAGGCGGAGGACTACCGGTTCGCCGCCGTGAAGGTGGAGACCCAGGACCGGGGGACCCTCAAGGTCTACGCCGGTTCGCCGCTGGCCGCCGAGCACGGGGCCGTGCGGAGCGCCCTGACGGTGATGCTGATCGGCTTCCCGCTGCTGCTCGGGGTCGTCGCGGGAGTGACCTGGCTGGTCACCCGGCGGGCGCTGCGTCCGGTCGAGGGCATCCGGACCGAGATGGCCGCGATCACCCAGTCCCAGGACCTCGCGCGCCGCGTTCCGGAGCCGGACACGCACGACGAGATCGCCAGGCTGGCCAGCACCACCAACGAGACGCTCGCGGCGTTGGAGACCTCCGTGGAACGGCAGCGGCGCTTCGTCGCCGACGCGTCCCACGAGTTGCGGAGTCCGATCGCCTCACTGCGCACGCAGCTGGAGGTGGCCGCCGCGCATCCCGAGCTGCTGGACCTCGACGGGGCCGTGGAGGACACCGTACGGCTCCAGCGGCTGGCCGCCGATCTGCTGCTGCTCGCCCGGCTGGACGCGGGGGAGCGGCCCAACGACGCGCGGGTCGACCTCGCAGGGATGGCCCGGGAGGAGGCCGAGGGGCGGACGGGTGTGACGGTGGACGCGGAGCCGGTGGACGTGGCCGGATCACGGGGGCAGCTGGGGCGCGTCCTCGCCAATCTGCTCGACAACGCCCAGCGGCATGCCCGGTCGGCGGTCACCGTGAGCGTGCGGCGGGAGGGTGACCGGGCCGTGGTCGGTGTGGCGGACGACGGGGACGGGGTGCCCGACGTCGACCGGGAGCGGATCTTCGAACGGTTCGTACGGCTGGACGCCGCCCGCAGCCGGGACGACGGCGGTGCCGGGCTGGGGCTCGCCATCGCCCGGGATGTCGCCGTACGGCACGGCGGCACGCTCACGGCCGGACGGGGGCCCGCAGGCGGAGCCCTGTTCGAACTCCGCCTGCCGCTCGCCTAGCCGGACCGGCCCGGGTGTGCCGTCAGGGTCAGGGGCGCCCGCGCTGTCCGCGCAGGTGCTCCGCGATGGGCTTGAGGGCCTTGTCGAGTTCCGCCAGGGCCTCGGGGGACAGCAGGTCGATGAAGTGCCTCCGCACGGACGCCACATGGTGGGGCGCCACCTTCTGCATCGTCGCCATGCCGTGGTCGGTGAGGACCGCGTAGAGCCCCCGGCGGTCGGATTCGCAGTTCTCCCGCCTGACCAGGTTCGCGTTCTCCATACGCGTGATCTGGTGCGAGAGGCGGCTCTTGGACTGGAGGGTGGCGGAGGCGAGGTCGCTCATCCGCATCCGCTGGTCCTCCGACTCGGAGAGGTTCACCAGGATCTCGTAGTCGTTCATTGTCAGGCCGAACGGCTGCAGGTCCTTTTCGAGCTGGTACGTCAACAGCCTGTTGACCTCCAGGTGGGTGCGCCAAGCGCACTGCTCCGCATCGGTCAGCCAGCGCGTGGCCGTCTCGGTCTCCATGAATGAAGTCTACCTAAAAGGTTGAAAGGCGAACTAGTGAGGGTTTTCGTGTGACGTCGCACGCCTGCCGAACATTGGTGCGCAGACGTTCGATGTCACACTCCGCAGACTACCGCTCACAGCCCGAAGCGACGCTGGAGGTCCCCCAGCTGTCCGGGAAGACGCGGTGCGCCGGATTGACCGGGCGGGGCGCCGGATGCCCCGCCGCCGGGCACACCGGCCTGGTGCGGAACGGACCCCGTGGCCTGCTCGGCCATCAGGGTCTCGGACGACTGGAGCAGCACCGTGCCGGCGCCGACGAACTCGAACTGGTGCTCCTCGCCGGAGACCCCTCCGAGGCCCGTCAGCGCACGTAGACCGCCCATGACGCCGGTCATGTACCCGTGGTCGTAGTGGTGGCAGGGCGAGGGGCAGTCGGCCCAGCCGACCAGGGCCTGGGGGTCGACCCGGATGGGGGGTTCCATGAACACCACCGGGCCGTTCGACGCGGCCACGAACTTTCCGGTTCCGATGAGTGTCAGAAAACCCGGCACGATTGATTGCTTCAGCGCGAGAGTTGGCTGAAAAGCGAGGAGGTTGCCCGAGCGAATGGTCAGGTTGCCGTCCTCGAGGTCGAACGAGTTCACGTCGAAGGCCCGGTCGGCGAGGAGCATCTTGCCCGAGCCCTCCGCCACGACCCAGTCGCTCGCGTGCAGAGGCGAATGGAACGACGTACGGACGAGACGGTCCAGCCGGCCGTGCCCGACGCCGTTGAAGTCGATCGAGCCGTAGTAGGCGATCATCTTCCCCTTCTGCAGGAACCACTGGCTCCCCTTCAGTTCCACGCAGAAGGTGTAGGGATTGACGTTGTCGTCGGGCGGCAGCGACGCCGGGTCGAAGACCGCGGGGCCGGCGCCCGGAGTTCCGTACGTGCTCACAGCTTCTCCTCCGACGCCTGGACGTACACCGCACCGCTGCCGCTGAGCTCCAGCTGGAAGGCCTCGCCCGAGCCGCGGCCCATCATGTCCCGCCAGCCCAGGGCGGTCGACAGTTTGTTGCGGACGTCGCCGTGGTGGGCGACGTAGGCCTGCGGGTCCACGTGCACCGGGCGTTGCGGGGTGATCGGGAGCTCGATGACGCCGCCGTGGGCCATGACCGCGACGGCCCCGTGTCCCTTGAGCGTGGTGGTGAACAGTCCCTGGCCGCTGACCTGGCCGCGGACCATGCCCATGACGCCGCCCTGCGAGCCGAGGAACATCGTGCCCTGCTGGAGCGAACCCTCGAAGGCCAGCAGGCGGTCCGCCTCGACGTACAGCGTGTCGCCGGCGAGCCGGATCACCTGGATGTGATGCCCGCCGTGCCCGAAGAGGACGGTGCCGCTGCCCTCCACGGTCATCAGCGGCGTGTCCTCGTCGGCGACCCGGCGGCCGATCATCGACATGACCCCGCCCTGGCCGCCCGCCGTGTTGGGCGTGAAGGACACCTCGCCCTTGTACGCGAGCATCGCGCCGCGCTGACTGAACAGCCGCTGACCGGGCGTCACCGTCGCCTCGACCATCTTCGCGTTGATCTCCCGGAAGGCCATGTCACACGTCTCCCGCGATCGTGTTCCGCTCGCTCGGCTGCACGTACACCAGCCCGTCCCCCTCGAACCGCATCTGGAAGGCCTCGCCGCCGCCCTCCCCGAGCAACGTGCGGAACGTCACACCGGACTGGAAGGACTGCCGGAGGTTGCCCTGGTGCGCCACATAGGCCCCCGGGTCGACGGTCAGCGGATACTGCGGACTCACCCGCAGCACCACCGCCGGCCCGTCCGACATGATCGCCGCCTGGCCGTGGCCCTCGACGGACGTCGTGAACAGCCCGTTGCCCTGCGAGGCGCCGCGCAGGCCGGTGAACTCCGTCCCCGTGCGCAGCCCGCCGTCGGTCGCGAGCAGGTTGCTCGACTCGACGTAGAGCTTGTCCCCCTGGAGGCCGACCAGGTTGATCTCGGAGGCGCGGTCCGCGAACCAGCAGGTGCCGCGCCCCTTCACCTCCATCAACGTCATCTGCTCACCGGTCAGCCGCCGGGTCACCATGCCCCGGATGCCCTCGCCGCCGCCGCTGAGCTTCTTGAAGGCCATCTCGCCGTCGTACGCGACCATCGAGCCGTTCTTCGCCTTCACGGCATCTCCGGTCATGTCGACGGCGAGCACCTTGTTGCTCTGAAGTCGGAACATCGCCACGTACGGGAAGGTAGCCGCAGGCCGGGTCCCGTGGACAGGGCCCGTGGGTGGAGAAAGTCCCTGATCGCACCCTTAGGGGCCTTGGAGCCGGACCCCGGGCCCAGGGCCCTCCGGCCGTTTGCCACAATGGGCGAGACGCTTGTGCGTGCGTTCACAAACCCATTTACAGTCCAGCCCGTCCAGCCCGTTCAGACCGCCGCGTCTCTCCCACCGAAGGTGACCCGTGGACCTCAAGACCGCCACCGCCCTCCGCCGCCTCCGCCTGGTCTCGGCACCCGAGGCGATCTCCTTCCTTCTCCTGCTGGCCTGCTCGGTGCTGAAGCGGACCACGGAGTTCAATGCCGTGCCGGTGATGGGCATGGTGCACGGTGTTCTGTTCATCCTGTATGTGATCTTCTGGGCCGACGCGTGGAACCGGACGAAGTGGCCGGTGAAGACCGCCGCGCTGTACTTCGTCCTCTCGGTGCTGCCGACCGGCGGCTTCTTCGCCGACCGCAAGCTGCGGCGTGAGGCCGAGGACGCGGTCATCGCGTCCCGGGCGCGCAAGGAAGGGGCCGTGAGCGCGTGATCGTCGCCTTTTCCGTGACGCCGCTGGGGGTCGGTGAGGACGTGGGGGAGTACGTCGCCGACGCCGTGCGGGTGGTTCGCGAGTCGGGGTTGCCCCACCGGACCGACGCGATGTTCACGTCCGTCGAGGGTGAGTGGGACGAGGTCATGGACGTCGTCCGGCGTGCGGTGGCCGCGGTCGAGCGGCGGGCGCCCCGGGTGTCTCTCGTCCTCAAGGCGGACATCCGGCCCGGGGTGACGGATGGTCTGACCTCCAAGGTCGAGACGGTGGAGCGGCATCTCGCCGAGTAGGCGTGCGCGAGAGCAGAAGTGACGACGGGAACCCTGGTCCGATGCGGGCCGGGGTTCTTTCGTGCTGAGGCCGGACATCGAAGCCGCTGAGGCTGCCGCAGGCATATGCGTATCCCCACCCACCTGGACGCCCTCAGTTCGACAGCACCCCAAAGGTCCTCTTTTGTATGGGTATCGAGGTAGCGCGCTTCGATCAGGCCTCAATGACTGGAGGGCACTGTGCGGCCGGAGGGCTACGACTACGACTCCTACAGCCGACTCGCCGGACCGCTCACGGAGCCGTCCGGTGAGGAGTACCGGGTGCAGTACGCCTCGCTCCTCGCCCGCGAGCCCCGCCGAATACGAGCCGTCCTCCTGATGTGCCTCGCACCGCTGCTCACCGGTGCCCTGCTGGTCTACCTCGTCTGGCCCACCCACTGGGTGGAACGTGAGGGCGCCCAGCGCTGGCTCATCGGTCTCGACGTCACCATGCTGATGGCGATCGGCCTCATCGAACTCTTCATGCTCGTCAACGTCGCCTCCGTCGCCCACGCCACGATGGTCGCGTGCGACCCCGTACCCGTCGTCCCCGAACCAGGCACCCGCGTCGCCTTCCTCACCACATACGTCCCCGGCAAAGAACCCCTCGCCATGGTCCGCGCGACCCTGGAAGGGGCCACCCGCATCCACCACACCGGCCCCTTCGACGTCTGGCTCCTCGACGAGGGCAACGACGCCGAGGTCAAGGCCATGTGCGCGAAACTCGGCGTACGCCACTTCACCCGCCACGGCATCCCCGAGTGGAACCGCGACACGGGTGTCCACAAGGCCCGCACCAAGCACGGCAACTACAACGCCTGGATCGCCATGCACGGCGACGCGTACGACTTCTTCGCGTCCGTCGACACCGACCACGTCCCGATGCCCAACTTCCTGGAACGGACGATGGGGTACTTCAGGGACCCCGACGTGGCCTTCGTCGTCGGCCCCCAGGTGTACGGCAACTACCACAACCCCGTCACCAAGGCCGCCGAGTCCCAGCAGTTCCTCTTCCACGCCCTGATCCAGCGCGCGGGCAACCACTATCGCGCCCCCATGTTCGTCGGCACGAACAACGTCGTACGGATCTCCGTCCTCAAGCAGATCGGCGGGCTCTGCGACTCCATCACCGAGGACATGGCCACCGGCTTCGAGATCCACCAGCACCGCAACCCGGGCACGAACCGCTTCTGGCAGTCCGTCTACACCCCGGACGTACTCGCCGTCGGCGAGGGCCCCGCCTCCTGGACCGACTTCTTCACCCAGCAGATGCGCTGGTCGCGCGGCACCTACGAGACGCTCATCACGCAGTACTGGAAAGCGCCCCTCAGCATGCCGCCGGGCCGCCTGCTGTCCTACACGCTCATGCTCGTGTACTACCCGATGACGGCCGTCAACTGGCTGCTCGGGATCTTCAGCTGCTTCCTCTTCCTCTGGTTCGGCGCCTCCGGCACCGAGGTCGCCGTGTCGGTCTGGATGATGCTCTACAGCGACGCCGCCGCCTGCCAGATCGGGCTCTACCTGTGGAACCGCCGGCACAACGTCTCACCGCACGAACCGGAGGGCTCGGGCGGCCTGGCCGGCATGGGGATGTCGGCCCTGTCCGCGCCGATCTACCTCAAGTCCCTCAGTGAGGCGGTCATGCGGCGCCCCAGCCGGTTCGTCGTCACGCCCAAGGGCGACGACGCCTCCCCCGACCAGCTGGCCACGTTCCGTATCCACCTCTTCTGGGCGGCCCTGCTGGCCACGTCCCTGGCCGCCTCGGTGGCCCTGGACCACACGCACGCGGCGATGCGCACCTGGGCCGTGCTCGGCATGGCCATCTCCCTGGCACCGGCCGCGGTGTGGGCCGCCACGGTCTGGAAGGACCACCGGGAGCACCGGCGGCTCGCCGACGCCGACGCCCAAGCACCGGCACCGGAACAGGTACACGAGCAGGTGCCCCCGCACCCGCACCCACGCGTGCCCGAAGGCAACGAGCCCGCCCCCGCCCCGGCTCTCGCCACCGCGTCCCCCTCGGCCCCGGTCTCCGGCACCACGACAGGAGGCAGCTAGGCAATGGCCTACCAGCTCTCGAAGAAGACCAAGAAGACCGTCCTGGGTATCGGCGGCATCGCGGTCCTGGTGGGCCTCAACGCCCCGGCCGCGCTGGACTTCGTCTCCACGCAGTACCACGAGTACAAGATCGCCCAGCCCGAGTACATGGCGAAGTACGGCTCCTGGACCCAGCTCGACATCCCGGAGGAGTACCGCACCAACGCCATCCACGCGGCCCTGCTGCACACGGGCAAGGTGCTGATCGTCGCCGGGTCGGGCAACGAGCAGCGCAAGTTCGACGAGGGTGAGTTCGACACCGTCCTGTGGGACCCGGAGAAGAACACCTTCAAGAAGATCCCCACCCCGGAGGACTTCTTCTGCGCCGGCCACGCCCAGCTCCCCGACGGCCGCCTGCTGGTGGCCGGCGGCACCGCACGCTACGAACGCCTCGGCGCCGAGGTGACCCGGGCCGGCGGCGGCATGCGCGTGAAGAACGAGAGTCCCGACAAGGCGGTGTTCCTGAAGAAGGGCACCCGCTTCCGCTCACCGGCCGGCTTCGAGTACGTCACCAAGTTCGACGTCACCGTTCCGAAGGCCAAGCGCAGCCAGAAGATCACGTACAACAGCCGCGGTGTCATGAAGCCCTGGAAGACCAAGGTCACCGCCAGCGAGGCCCGCGTCTGGGTGGAGGCCGTGGACAAGGGCCCCCTGTCGGCCACCCGGAAACAGGCGCAGTACGACATCGTCGGCCTGACGGGCAAGGCCCGCGACAACGCGTACGGCCTGTCGGAGAAGATCACCCTCGACAAGCAGGACTTCCAGGGCATCCGCGCCGCCTACGAGTTCGACCCGAAGGCCGAGAAGTACATCCCCGTCGACCCGATGGACAAGGCGCGCTGGTACCCGACGCTCGTCGGCCTCGACGACGGCCGGGTCCTGGCGGTGTCCGGCCTGGACGACGTGGGCATGATCGACCCGGGCGACAACGAGATCTACGACCCGGAGACCAAGAAGTGGTCGCCGGGGCCCAAGCGGTACTTCCCGACGTATCCCGCCCTGTTCCTCACCAAGGGAGGCAAGCTGTTCTACCCGGCCTCCAACGCCGGTTACGGGCCCGCCGACCGGGGCCGTGAGCCGGGCCTGTGGGACCTGGAGAAGAACACGTTCCGCAAGGTGCCGGGGCTGACGGACCTCGACCAGACCGAGACCTCGGCCTCCGTGCTGCTGCCCCCGGCGCAGGACCAGAAGGTGATGATCCTGGGCGGAGGCGGCGTCGGCGAGTCGAGGAAGGCGACCCCGCGCACGGCCGTCGTGGACCTGAACAAGGACAACCCGGCCTTCCGGGAAGGTCCCGACCTGCCGCAGGGCACGCGCTACCTGAACAGCGTGATCATGCCGGACGACACGGTGTTCACGTCCAACGGCTCCAGGGACTACCGCGGCCGCAGCGCCAGCAACATCCTCAAGGCACAGTTCTACGACCCGAAGAGCAACACCTTCCGGGAGGCCGCCGCGCCGAGGGTGGGCCGCAACTACCACTCCGAGGCGCTGCTGCTGCCCGACGGCAGGATCGCCACCTTCGGCTCCGACCCGCTCTTCGACAACCAGCAGAACACCAAGCTGGGCCACTTCGAGCAGCGCATGGAGGTCTTCACCCCGCCCACGCTGCACAAGAACCCCCGGAACCGCCCCGTACTGAAGGGCGGGCCGACGAAGCTGGACAAGGACCACAGCATCACGTTCCGTACGGACCACCCGGAACGCGTGGCCGCGGCGCGGCTGATGCGGCCCAGCGCGGTCACCCACACGACGGACGTCGAGCAGCGCTCCATCGAGCTGGACATCACCAGGAAGGGCGGAGCGGTGACGTTCGAGGTGCCCCGCGACCCGGCCCTGGTCCCGCCCGGCTGGTACATGCTGTTCGTGACGGACGGCCAGGGCACGCCCTCGCGGGCCAAGTGGATCCACGTGGTGTGAGCGGGGGCCGGATCAGTCCTTCGCGTTGCGCGCCAGCTCCAGGGCGTACTCCGGCCACCAGCGTCCGGCGTCCGGGCCGCCCTCGCAGTCTCCGTCCGACTCGCCGGGCCGCTTGATCCACAGGTAGGCGTCCAAGGCCTGTTCGCCGGTGTAGGTCGTCGGCGGGGTGCCGAGCGCCCGGCCCGGCGGGTTGCACCAGACGCCGGGCAGGGGTCCGTTGCCGTTGCGGCTGGTGTCGACGACGAAGTGCTTGCCGTCGAGGGCCTCGGAGAGCTGGACGCCGAACTCCGTGGTCACCTCGTTCGTCTGGAAGTTGGAGACGTTGAGCGCGAAACCGTCGGCCTCCTCGATCCCGGCCCGCTGCAGCGGTTCCACCAGCTTGTCCGGCTCCCGGATCCAGTCCGCGTTGCCCGCGTCCAGGTACACCTTGGTGTTCGGCTGCTGTTTCAGCCGGGTGATCGCCTCGCTGAGCAGCTGTTCGCGCTCGGCGTGGTACTCACCGGGCGTGCAGCCGTCCACGACATGCGCGACCGCGTCGGGTTCCAGGACGACCAGGGCCTTTGCCTCGCCGAGGGCGTCGGCGAACTGCCCGATCCAGTCCCGGTAGGTGTCCGCGTCCTCGGCCCCGCCCGCCGAGTGCTGGCCGCAGTCCCGGTGCGGGATGTTGTACGCGACGAAGACCGCCGTCTTCCCCTCCTCGCTCGCGGCCGAGGCCGCCGCTCTCACCATCGGTGCCGGATCGAGTTCGCCGGCCGGCCACAGCGCGACGGGCCGGTCGGCGATCCGCCGGATCAGCTCGGCGTCCTCCTCCCGTTCCTGCTGCTCCCAGAGCTGCGCCTGCCGGGCCGCGGGGCTCTCCGGGTCGACCCAGAAGGGGGAGCCCGCCGCGTAGCCGGCCTTCGTGGTGTCGTCGCCGGTGTCGGACGCCGTGTCGGCGCGGCCGTGAGCGGACGAGCAGCCCCCAGCGAGACCGAGCACCGCGAGTGCCGCGAGGGCGTGGATCAGCCGTCTCATGCCGCTCCCTGTGAGGAAGGTGACGTTCAGTGATGAAGCCGTTGTCAATAGTTACATACTCGTATGAATCGCTATGTAAAGGACATGGCCTCGCCCTGCCCCCGGATGGCGGAGCCGGAGGCGGCGGACCGAAGGGCGAGACGGGGCTGACCGCCATGTGACCGGCCGGTAAGGTCGGGTTCGTGCCGAAGCCGCTCAGTCTCTCCTTCGATCCGATCGCGCGCGCCGACGAACGCTGGAAGCAGCGCTGGGGAAACGTGCCGTCCATGGCCGCGATCACCTCGATCATGCGTGCCCAGCAGATCCTCCTCGCCGAGGTCGACGCGGTCGTCAAGCCGTACGAGCTGACGTTCGCGCGGTACGAGGCGCTGGTACTGCTCACCTTCTCCAAGTCCGGCGAGCTGCCGATGTCCAAGATCGGCGAGCGGCTCATGGTGCACCCCACGTCCGTGACCAACACCGTGGACCGGCTGGTGAAGTCGGGTCTCGTCGACAAGCGGCCCAATCCCAACGACGGGCGCGGCACCCTCGCCAGTATCACCGGCAAGGGCCGCGAGGTGGTCGAGGCGGCCACCCGCGACCTGATGGCGATGGACTTCGGGCTCGGGGCGTACGACGCCGAGGAGTGCGGGGAGATCTTCGCGATGCTGCGGCCGCTGCGGATCGCGGCGGGGGACTTCGAGGAGCAGTGACCCGGGGCAAGATCCCCCGGAACGGGTCGTTACGCTCGACGGCATGAAAAAGAGCGTGCTGACCCGCTACCGCGTGATGGCTTATGTCACCGGCGTGCTGCTGGTCCTGCTGACCCTTGGCATGATCGGCAAGTATGTGCTCGACCTGAACGGCGCGGCCGACTTCACGCGCGTCGTCAGCATCGCGCACGGCTGGCTGTACGTCCTGTACCTGGTCTTCGCCTTCGACCTGGGCTCCAAGGCGAAGTGGCCGGTCGGCAAGCAGGTGTGGGTGCTGCTCGCCGGGACCGTCCCGACGGCCGCGTTCTTCGTGGAGCGCAAGATCAGCCACGAGCTCGAGGCCCGGATCGCGGAGGACTCGCCGGCGCCGGTCAAGGCGTAACAACACCGCCGTACGGACGAACGTGCGGCGGTTGGCCATCGACATTTACTAGGACGTCCTAGTAAATTCGAAGGTATGGACGCTGACGCCATCGAGGAGGGCCGCCGCCGCTGGCAGGCCCGGTACGACGCCGCACGCAAGCGCGAGGCCGACTTCACCACGCTCTCCGGCGACCCCGTGGAGCCGGTCTACGGGCCGCGGCCCGGAGACACCTACGAGGGGTTCGACCGGATTGGCTGGCCGGGGGAGTACCCCTACACCCGCGGCCTGTACGCGACCGGCTACCGAGGGCGTACGTGGACCATCCGGCAGTTCGCCGGGTTCGGCAACGCCGAGCAGACCAACGAGCGCTACAAGATGATCCTCCGCAACGGCGGGGGCGGGCTCTCGGTCGCCTTCGACATGCCGACGCTCATGGGCCGCGACTCCGACGACCCGCGCTCACTGGGCGAGGTCGGGCACTGCGGTGTCGCCATCGACTCGGCCGCCGACATGGAGGTCCTGTTCCGGGACATCCCGCTGGGCGACGTGACGACGTCCATGACCATCAGCGGGCCGGCCGTGCCGGTCTTCTGCATGTACCTGGTGGCGGCGGAGCGGCAGGGCGTCGACCCGGCCGTTCTGAACGGCACGCTCCAGACGGACATCTTCAAGGAGTACATCGCCCAGAAGGAGTGGCTCTTCCAGCCCGAGCCGCACCTGCGGCTCATCGGCGATCTGATGGAGCACTGCGCGGCCGGCATCCCCGCGTACAAACCGCTGTCCGTCTCCGGGTACCACATCCGCGAGGCCGGCGCGACGGCCGCGCAGGAGTTGGCGTACACCCTGGCGGACGGCTTCGGGTACGTGGAACTGGGGCTCTCGCGCGGCCTGGACGTCGACGTCTTCGCCCCCGGGCTCTCCTTCTTCTTCGACGCGCACGTCGACTTCTTCGAGGAGATCGCCAAGTTCCGTGCGGCGCGCCGGATCTGGGCGCGGTGGATGCGGGACGTGTATGGGGCGAAGAGCGAGAAGGCGCAGTGGCTGCGCTTCCACACCCAGACGGCCGGGGTCTCCCTCACCGCGCAGCAGCCGTACAACAACGTCGTACGGACGGCCGTGGAGGCGCTGGCGGCCGTGCTCGGCGGGACCAACTCGCTGCACACCAACGCCCTCGACGAGACGCTCGCGCTGCCCAGCGAGCAGGCGGCGGAGATCGCGCTGCGGACGCAGCAGGTGCTGATGGAGGAGACCGGGGTCGCCAACGTGGCCGATCCGCTGGGCGGTTCCTGGTACGTCGAGCAGCTCACCGACCGGATCGAGGCGGACGCGGAGAAGATCTTCGAGCAGATAAGGGAGCGGGGGCTGCGGGCCCACCCCGACGGGCAGCACCCGATCGGGCCGATCACCTCCGGCATCCTGCGCGGGATCGAGGACGGGTGGTTCACCGGGGAGATCGCCGAGTCGGCGTTCCAGTACCAGCGGGCGTTGGAGAAGGGCGACAAGCGGGTCGTCGGTGTCAACGCCCACCACGGGTCCGTGACCGGGGACCTGGAGATTCTGCGGGTCAGCCATGAGGTGGAGCGGGAGCAGGTGCGGGTGCTCGGCGGGCGGAAGGCCGGGCGCGATGACGCGCGGGTGCGCGCCGCGCTCGACGCGATGCTTGTCGCTGCGCGCGGTGGCGCCAACATGATCGAGCCGATGCTGGAGGCTGTGCGGGCCGAGGCGACGCTGGGGGAGATCTGTGGGGTGCTGCGGGACGAGTGGGGGGTGTACACCGAGCCTGCCGGGTTCTGAGTGCTCGGCGTTGGGCTGGGGCGCGGGTGGGTGCGCAGCCCGGCGTGGCGGGGTGCCGCCGCTGCGCCCACCCGTGCCGCCCTGGGGGTACCTCCCAGGCCCTCAAGGCACTGGGGGAGGCGCGATTGCCCGCAGCTAGGCAGCTAGGCAGCTAAGCGGCTAGGCAAGGCCCTGCAGGAGCACCCGTGTGAAGCTGCGGACCCATTCCTCGTCCGCCGGTTCCGCGCTGACCAGGGTGCGGTGGACCACCGCTCCCGCGACCATGTCGAAGATCAGGTCTGCCGTGCGTGCCGCTGTTTCCGCGTCCGGCTCGGGGGGCAGCTCGCCTCTCGCCTGGGCCCGGGAGCGACCCGCCAGGACCAGTCGTTTCTGGCGCTCGACGACCGACTCGCGAATGCGTTCGCGCAGGGCGTCGTCGCGGGTGGCCTCCGAGACCACCGCCATCAGACCGCTCTTCGCCTCCGGGCGGGCCAGGATCGTGGCGAACTGGAGGACGACGCCCTCGATGTCCGCGGCCAGCGAGCCGCTGTCCGGCAGCTCCAGCTCGTCGAAGAGCTCCGCCACCGCGTCGACGACCAGCTCGTTCTTGCCCGCCCAGCGGCGATAAAGGGTCGTCTTCGCAACCCCGGCGCGAGTTGCGACGTCTCCCAGGGTGAGTTTGGACCAGCCCAGTTCCACCAGTGCCGCCCGCGTGGCGGCCAGGATCGCGGCGTCCGCCGCGGCGCTGCGCGGGCGCCCCGTGCGGCTGGCTGGGCTGCGGCTCTGCATGCCATGACCATAACCGGCGGTTCCTGTGTGGCCGTGAGGGAGATCACCGGGGGGTGGTGGTCCGGCGGTCCGGCGTGGCGTTACGCTACGTCTCGTAGCGAAAGCCCGTGAAGGACGTACACGGGCTTCGGCGACATGGCGCGGGGTGGGGACCCGGCGCCGAACGGGACCCGACCAGCCCGGCTATCACGCCGTTTTTCACACGCGCGCGCAGTACGGGGGAGGATAGACGCATGCAGCCACGGAACATGTCCATGAGCGGAGTCGTCGACCTCGCCGCGGTGAAGGCGGCCCAGGAGGCCAAGGCGAAGGCGGAGCAGGCACGTGCCCAAGCCGCCCGGGACGGCGGTACGGGGGGAATCTCCCCGGCCGATCTCGTCATCGACGTCGATGAGGCGGGGTTCGAGAACGACGTCCTGCAGCGGTCCGCCGAAGTACCCGTCGTCATCGACTTCTGGGCCGAGTGGTGTCAGCCCTGCAAGCAGCTGAGCCCGCTCCTGGAGCGGCTGGCCGTCGAGTACAACGGCCGTTTCCTGCTCGCCAAGATCGACGTCGACGCCAACCAGATGCTGATGCAGCAGTTCGGCATCCAGGGGATCCCCGCGGTGTTCGCGGTCGTCGCGGGGCAGGCCCTGCCGCTCTTCCAGGGGGCCGCGGGCGAGGAGCAGATCCGGGGAACCCTGGACCAGCTCGTGCAGGTCGCCGAGCAGCGCTTCGGCCTGACCGGCCTCACCGTCGACCCCGACGCCGTGGCGGGCGGCGCCCCGGCGGCTCCCGAGCGTCCGGCCGGCCCGTACGACGCGCTCCTCGAGGCCGCCGTACAGGCGCTGGACTCGGGTGATCTGAGCGGTGCCATCCAGGCGTACAAGAACGTACTGAACGAGGACCCGGGCAACGAGGAGGCCAAACTGGGTCTCGCCCAGGCCGAGTTGCTCCAGCGGGTGCAGGGCGTCGACCCGCAGCAGGTGCGCAAGGACGCGGCCGACAAGCCGGCCGATGTGCAGGCGCAGATCGCCGCAGCCGACCTGGATCTGGTGGGCGGCCATGTCGAGGACGCCTTCGGCCGGCTCATCGAGACCGTGTCGCGCACGGTGGGTGACGACCGGGACACCCTGCGGATGCGGCTGCTGGAGCTGTTCGAGGTGGTCGGGCCCGAGGACCCGCGGGTGATCGCGGCACGCAGGGCCCTGGCGCGCGCCCTGTTCTGACCAGTCGTTAAACACGCGGGCTTGTGGTGCCCACGTGAAAGATTTGCCCACGGAACGTCACTGCGGCCGCGCTTTACCAAAACTTGGTAATCGCGGCCGCTGTTACTACGAGTAAGTCGCGGGCGTTGATCTGTCGGTTTCTGTCCATCGATCAACAGCTTTGTACTGCCGGTGAGGGCCACCCTGTGTCGTCGGCCGAGACCGATGGGTCGTTGTTCGGTTATCCGGCCGTTACTAGCCAGTAACGAACCCCCTTGTGCGGGCGGCGAGAATGCACCACGATCGGCCACGCTCGGTCCATTCCCGTACCCCGGCAGCCGGTTGGGTCGCGGGACGTCCTGGGTCCCCACCGAGCAGAGCCGGCGGCAGTGGCGCCGGCTCTTGGACAGGGGGGTCTTCGCCCATCCGGCGAAGCCTGTCCAGCAGGGTTGTGCGTGATGCGTGTCAGGCGCGACCAGTGGTTGTCGCTCGGGGGTGATCGCCGGTGATTCGGGCGCGAGTTGCGCCGCCGAGTGCAGGCGCTCTCCTTCCCGAGGACGTAGCACTTCTCCCATCCCTGCCCGGCTGAGCCGCTATTCGGGGCGAGCCAGGACAGGAGATGTACGTCCGAGAAGGAGGAAATATGGAGTCCCAGGTGCGTGGCGGGACCAGATGGAAGCGGTTCGCTGTGGTGATGGTGCCCAGCGTCGCCGCTGCGGCATGTGTGGGTGTCGGACTGGCGCAGGGTGCGCTGGCCGCGTCGTTCAGCGTTTCCGGGCAGCAGTTCAAGGTGTCGGCCAGTCACCTGCACGGTGAGGGTTTCGCTCAGTACGGCGGAATCGACAGCGTCTACACCTCGACCGACGGTGAGAAGAAGACGCAGGTTCCCGTCGCGATCTCGTCGTTCGACGACGCGACGATCAGCAAGATGTGCCAGTCCGTCGCGACGCCGATCCCCCTCATAGGCAAGACGGTCTACCTCCGTCTTGAGGCGGGCAACGACGCCAAGAAGCCGGTCAAGGCCGAGAACCTCTACATCGACGTCGCCCAGCTCGACGCCGACGCGGAGTTCAAGGACATCGACATCGGCGTCGCGGTCAAGGACAAGACCCGTGGTCCTGCGGTCAAGGACACCAAGACCACGCTGCCGGGCGGCTTCGCTCAGCAGGCCAGAGAGGCCGACCTCTACGGCGTCAAGCAGACGGCGTGGGCGACCACGGCGGGCACGTTCAAGCTGAGCGGCCTGTCGATGAAGCTCGGCATGGACAAGGGCATGGAGTGCTACTGACAGCCTCCGTCCCACGGGTGTCCGGGGGCGGCTGACCCGTCCCCTTCGAGGGGCGGGGAGGCCGTCGCTTCCCCGTCCCTCGGGCCCGGCCCTGTGCTGGGCCACCACACAGACTTAGACTTTCCGGCTTCTCCACACGCCTAGGGCCGAGCCGGTACGTACCTTCATCGGACCGAGGGAGCTGTTTTCCATGAGTGCCGAGACTCCGGTCCAGAGCGCCGGGACTTTCGCCCGGTTGCGTCGGCGATTCCGTGACTGGCGGGGCACCCGGCCGTTCTGGGCAGGCCTGTTCACCATCCTCGGCGGGGTGCCGATCGCCTACTTCCCCTACGCCACACTCAAGTTGGGGACCATGTCGCTCACCATGGCGACCACCGCGGGTGCCGGCTCCCTCATCATCGGGGTCCTGCTGATCACACTGGGCCTGACCATGTGGTTCCAGCATGCGACGCGGGTCTTCGCCGGTGTCGCGGCCATCATCCTCGCCCTGGTGTCGCTGGTGGTCTCCAACATCGGAGGCTTCCTCATCGGCTTCCTGCTGGCGATGCTCGGCGGCGCCCTCGCCGTCGCCTGGGTGCCGGGCAAGACGGAGGACACGGGGAAGGGGCCTCGGGCGGCCGGTCAGGGCCCGACGGGAGAAGGAGCCGTGGAGCCCGCTCCCGAGAGCGCGGCCGGCGAGCCCGGTGAGACGCGCCTTCCGTACGGCACCGGCGACAGCGGCCCGGCGGACGGCGTCAAGTCCGAGGCCCGCAACGGGGGGTATCGTGTCGGCTGACCACCGCGACGGTTCTCCCGCCGCCCAGGCGAAGGCGAGAACGGGGCCACGTCACGCGGCTCCCAAGAAGCCGCTCTTCACCCGGTTCCAGATGCCGGCCGGCAAGGCGATAGCCATGGCGGCGATGCCCACCGCGGTCCTCATGGGCATGGGATTCACCCCGACGCTCGCCCTCGCCGACGAGCAGCCGTCGACCTCAAACAGCCTGAAGGCCGACGAGTACAAGGACTGCCTCGCGGCGATGGAGAAGGACAAGGACGGCGCCTCCCCGTCGCCCTCGGCGAGCGAGAGCGAGGCCGCGGGCGACGAGGACAAGGGCACGGCCGAGCCGGCTCCCTCGGCCTCCGCCGGCTCGGACGCGGGTGCGGACAAGGACGACTCGTCCTCTTCGTCGGATTCAGGTTCCGACGACAAGGGCGACACGACCGAGCCCACCCCGACCCCTTCGGCATCCGAGGGGACGTCGGGCGAGGACGACGAGGCGACACCCAGCCCGTCGCCGTCCGAGAGCGGCGGCAACGTCCTCGAGGACATCGGCGACGCGATCGGCGGCATCTTCAACGGCGGCAAGTCCACCGAGAGCCCGAGCCCGACGCCCTCCGCGTCCGCCTCGCCGTCCGGGGACACGAGCAAGGCCGAGGACACTGAGACGTCCTCGGACACGAGCGCGGACGACGCGTCCGACGCCGTCAAGAAGACGACCGACACGGTCGAGGACACCGTCAAGGACACGACGGACGCGGCGTCGAAGGCGGCCGGGGACACGACCAAGGCCGTCGAGAAGGCGGCCGAGGACGCGGCGGGGAAGGCCACCGCCTCTCCCAGCCCGTCCGCGAGCCCCTCCGTGGACCCCGAGGACTGCCCGGCCGCCACGGACGCCGAGGGCGGGGTGGACAACGAGCTCCTCGTGCCCGACGAGCCCTGGCGCCTGGAGGCCAGCTCCCTGAAGCTGCATGGCGCCGACTACCAGGGCATCGTGCAGGTGAAGACGGCGAGTGGTGCCACCAAGAAGGTCCTGAAGTTCGTCATCTCCAAGGGCACCGAGATCGGGGACCTGCACCAGCTCGTCACGGACAAGCAGTCCGGCAAGACTCACCACGTCCAGGCGGCCAAGGGGTCGACGTCCACGATCACCGACGGCAAGACGGTGATGTACACGGAGAAGATCTCGGGCAACCTGCTCGGGCTGGTCCCGCTCACGTTCGACCCCGAGCACCCGCCGCCCCTGAACCTCCCGGAGATCTACTTCACCAACGTGAAGGTCACCCAGGCCGGCCAGTTCGGCGGCACGCTGACCGTGCCGGGCTTGCATCAGTACATCACCGACTGACGCCGCCTCCGAGGCCTCTCCGGGAGCCGCAACAGACTGTGCCCCGCCGGGTTCGACCCGGCGGGGCACAGACGCGTTTTCTGCCGATGGGCGGGTGCCCAGGGTCAGTCGTCCTCGCCTTCCTCGTCCTCTTCGTCGTCGTCGAAGCGCGGCAGGACGTCGGTGTCCATGCCGTACTCGCCGAAGAGGTCGACCAGGGCTCTGGTCATGGCGTCCAGACCGCCTTCACGGACGATCACGAGGTCGGGGATCCGCAGGTACAGGCCGTCGGCGCACTCGCCGGTGGTGGACCGGTCGTCCATCACCTCGGCGATCTTCCGAAGGGTCATGAACGTCGCGGTCCACCCCTTGCCGCCACGGGCGCGGATGACCGCGTCGACGTCCTCGACGGTGTCGGCGTCGTCATCCAGGGCGAGTACATAGGTGACGGAGAAGTCGGCCGTCTCCACGGTCACCAGTGGCTCATGAGCCATAGATCTTCAGCAGCTCCTTGATGACGTTCGGCTCGTTGGGTTTGTCGGACTTACCGATGATCTCGAAGCCACCGTCGACCTCGCGGAAGAAGAGCCGTGCGCCAGCGTCGCCCCGAAGGTACCGGATGCCGTGTGACAGCGCCTTGGAGCCCCTGCCCGGCTGGTCGTTGCCGTCCATGAGCTTGTTGATGAGCTGGTTCATCTCGCGCTGCACGGCCTGGTTCTTCGTGGATTTCTCGGCGAGCTTGGCGAGCCTGCTGTTCTTGCCGAGCGCCGAGGTCACGCAGATCTTCGGCTTGCCGGCGGAGGCGGCAGTCGGGGCCTTGCCGGCGGGCGTGACGGAGAGTGCCCCGGCCTTCGCGGAGGCACCGTGGAACGCGGCCCGCTGGGCGGCGGCGCCCTCGGCGATCGGAACGAGGCACGCTACGGCGCTCTGGCCCTTCTTGACCCGGTCCAGGACCGTACGGAGCCGGTCCATGGTGTCCTTGGCCTTGTCCAGGCCTTCCCAGAAGGAGTGGATGCCGCTGCTGACCCGGTAGATCGCCTTGGCCACCGCCGGAACCTTGGTGACGGCCGCGCCGACGAGGATGACGTTGACCAGCGTCCACAGGCAGCCCTCGACGTCGCGCTTGGTGAAGCACTTCTTGGCGTCGTCGTAGCCCAGCTCGTCGAGGAGGATCTGGCCGCCGTTGGCGACCACCCAGTCGATGACGTCCATGGCCAGGAGTTGCTTGGCCTTGCGGAATTCGTCCACGCAGGACTGGCCGCACTGGGCGAGGAGCAGGGCCTCCTCGTCCTGGGTGAGGTCCGGCCCCGCGTCGGGCTTGGGGCCCTCCATCGCCGCCTCGCGGGCTTCCTCCTGCTCCTTGAGGAACTCGGCCTCGGCGCGGTCGGCCGCGGCGTCGGCCGCCTTCGCGTCCTCGTTGGCGTTGGCCGCGGACTTCTCCGCGGTGTCGGCGTCCCCCTCGGCCTGGGTGGCCGCCGAGTCCGCGGCGCCGGCGTCGCGGGTGGCGGCGTCGGCGGAGGCGCGGGCGTTCACGGCGCTCTTCTCGGCCTCGGTGGCCTCGTTGTTCGCCGCGGCGGCCTCGCTCGAGGCGTCACGGGCGGCGCTGTCGGCGTAGAACCAGTCCGTGCCTGCCTGGGCGACGTACTCGCTGGTCCTGGCGTCGGCCTTCTTCGCCGCTTCGGCGGCTTCGGCCGCCTCCGCAGCCGAAGCCCGGGCGGCTGCCGCGGACTTGAGGGCGGCCGCCGCGTCGGCCGCCGCTGCCGCTGCCGCCTGCGCGGCGAGCTTGGCGTCGCCGGCCGCCTTGTCGGCCAGCGCCTTGGCGTCGGCCGCGGCCTTGGCCGCCGCCTTGGCCTTGGCGTCGGCCGCGGCGGCCTGCCGCTCCGCGATCGGCTTGGAAGTCTGGCCGACGAGCACCGCGAACGCGGCCGAACTGTCGGTTTCCTTGTACGGAGTTCCGATGGCGATGGCCTCGTTGGCGGGCTTGATCACCTCGGTGGCCGAGTCGCGGGCCGCGGAGGCCGCCTGGCCGGCCGCGTACGCGTGTCCGGCGGTCACGGCCGCCCAGGCCCTGGTCTTGGCGGCCTCGGTGCGGGCCGCTTCGGCCTCCTGCCTCGCCTCCAGGGCGGCGGTCTGGGCTTTCTTGGCCTCCTGCTCGGCCTTGGCGGCGTTCGCCGACGCGGCCTCGGAGGCGTCGATGGCCTCGGCGGCAGCGGCGTGCGCGATGGCGCCCGCGGCGGCGGCCGTCTGATAGGCCGACCACGCCTTGTCGGCGGCCGCGCGGGAGCGCTGCGCCGCGGCATCGGCACGGGTGGCGGCGGCGCGGGCGTTCTGCGCCGCGGTGCTCGCCTCGCCGGCGGCGGTGTTCGCCCGGGTGGCTGCGGAGGCCGCGTCGTCGGCGGCGGCTCGGGCGGCGGTGGCCGCCTCCCGGGTCTCGCCCGCGGCGCTGGTGCCGACGGCCGCCGCGGCGGCCGACTCCAGGGCGGCGGCTCGGGCGGCGGTGGCCTTCTTGTCGCGCTCCGCCTGCTCGGCCTTCTCGCGTGCGGCGGCGGCTTTGCCCTCGGCGAGGAGCGCCACACCGAGTTGCTTGTCGGCCGTCCTGGCGGCTTCCTCCGCCTTGGTGCGCGCGGACCCGGCCGTCTCGCGCTCGTTGGCCGCGCGCTGCTCGGCCGCCTGCGCCTTGGCACGTTCGCCGGCCGCGGTCTTACGCTCCTTCGCGGCGACGGCCTTCTCCTGCTCGGCCTTGGCGCGCTGCGCCTTGGCGGTCCCCGCCGCGACGCGGGCCGTCTCCTCGGCCGCCTCGGCCGTCGCCTGGGCGTTCTTCGCCTTCGTGGCGTTGGCCGCGGCCTCCTTGGCCAGCGCGTCCGCGGACACCCGGGCCGCCTTCGCCTGGGCGGCGGCCTCCTGTGCGGCGATGCGCCGGAACTCGGTGTTGATGGCGTGCGCCTGGGTCTGGGAGAGCGCGAACAGCGCCTTGCTGTCGGCAACCGTGGCCTTGGCGGCGTTCACCGCGGTCTGGGTGGCCTTCGCCGCCGCCTGGGCCGCTGCGTACGAGGCCTTGGCGACCTGCACCGACTGCTGGGTGTACAGCAGCCCCCGGCCGCGGGGCGTCTTGGCCGCGTCAGCGATGGCGTACGCGTCGTTCTGCGCCGTGGTGGCCTGTCCGGAGGCCGTCTTGGCGGCGGCCACCGCCTTGTTGGCCAGCGTCAGCTGGTCCGCGGCCCGCTTCTGGGCGTTGGCCAGGTCCGCCTTGGCCTGGGTGAACACCGCTGCCTTGGGCCGGTGGATGTTGTCCTTGGGCTGGCCCGCCCAGTACTTCTGCCACAGCAGGATCTGCTCGGCCAGCCACGCCTGCCCGATGGACTCGATCATCGCCTCGGTGGCCTTGCGGGCCTCGGCCGACGCGGTCGCCTCGGCGGCCATGACGGTGGCCCGGGGCTTGGCCTGCGCGGCGTACTCCGTCTCCCACTCCTGATGTGCCGTCACGACCGCCGGGGTGAGGATCCGCCGGGCGTCGACGGGGTTGTAGCTGTCGCAGCCGCCCCAGGCGACCTTGAGGGCCTCGACCTCCATGCGGTACTCGGCCGAGCCCTCCTCCAGCGGCTTGGTGACGAAACCGCCGTGGCGCAGGAAGGACGCGACATCGCTGGCGGTGGTCCAGTTGTAGGGGCCGCGGACCTCGGTGTCCCCGAACATCGCGTCGGCCGCGAAGTCGTTCCAGTCGTCCTGGCCCTTGATGTCGGCGGCGACCTTCTTCGCCTGGTCGACCGAGGCCTTGGTGGGCACGCTGCGGCCGTCCTGTCCGAGCCTGCCGTACAGGTCCCGTTGCGGACCGAGTGTGAAGGCTACGACGTCCGCGTCGAACTCGGGAGCGTGGTACTCGGTGCCCGAGGACCAGCCCGTCTGCGCGTAGATCTTGTTGGCCGTCTCCCAGCGCGTCTTGCGCTTGCGGGACTGGTCCAGGTAGTCGATGACGCCGTCGTTGTCCTTGCTGCGGGCGTCCCCGAGGGTGCCGAGGCCCACCTGGTGCCCTTCCAGGGCCCCGGTGAGTTCGGTGTCGGTGCCGTTGAGGGCCTTGGCGGCCGCGGCCTTGAGGGCGGGGCCGCCGATGTGCAGTGCCGTACCGGCCACGCACCGGTTCGTCCGGGCGTCCACCCCGAGACTGATGCGGAACTGTCCGGCGTCCGGGTCCTCGGCCGGCTCGTCGGCCCGGGCGGGTGCCGCGTACACCAGTCCCGTCAGTACGGCGGAGGCCGCCACCAGTGCGGTGCCGGCTAACCCCCTTGAGCGCAGGGCTCTTCGCATGTCGTCGCCTGTCTGCTGGATGAATGGTCGACCCAGGAGGAGGGCAGGCGGACATGGCTGCGCGGCAGCCGTGGTCGGACTGCCGGCAGGTGACTTCCGTCAGGAGATGTCCATGTTGGACGGATATGCTCGCGCGCTGGTCAGGCACGCTCCCCCGCACCCTCTCCCCAAGGGCTTCACAAGAATTACACAGGAAACGGAAGAGGGATAGAGGGATTTTCAGTGGCAATGGCCACGTGCAAGACGAGGGCGCCCCCTGGATACCAGGGGGCGCCCTCGGTGCCGTTCAGGGGCCTTCGCGGCCCTTTCCGGTTCAGGACTTGGATTCGCCCAGGTGATGGACGCGGACCATGTTGGTCGTGCCGGGGACGCCGGGGGGCGAACCGGCGGTGATGACCACGATGTCGCCGTCGTTGAAGCGGTTCAGCTTGACCAGCTCCTGCTCCACGAGGTCGACCATCTCGTCGGTGCTGTTCACGAACGGCACCACGTACGGCTCGACACCCCAGCTCAGCGCCATCTGGTTGCGGGTGCCCTCGTCGGTGGTGAAGGCGATAATCGGCTGCTGCGCGCGGTAGCGGGACAGGCGGCGGGCGGTGTCGCCGGACTGGGTGAAGGCCACCAGGCCCCGGCCGCCGAGGAAGTCGGCGATCTCGCACGCGGCGCGGGCCACCGAACCGCCCTGCGTACGCGGCTTCTTGCCCGGGACGAGCGGCTGCAGCCCCTTGGACATCAGCTCCTGCTCGGCCGCGGTGACGATCTTCGACATCGTCTTGACCGTCTCGATCGGGTACGCGCCCACGCTCGACTCGGCGGACAGCATGACCGCGTCGGCGCCGTCCAGGATCGCGTTGGCCACGTCGGAGGCCTCGGCGCGGGTCGGACGGGAGTTGGTGATCATCGACTCCATCATCTGGGTCGCCACGATCACCGGCTTGGCGTTGCGCCGGCACAGCTCGATCAGGCGCTTCTGCACCATGGGGACCTTCTCGAGCGGGTACTCGACGGCGAGGTCACCACGCGCGACCATCACGCCGTCGAACGCCATCACGACGTCCTCCATGTTCTGCACCGCCTGCGGCTTCTCCACCTTGGCGACGACCGGGACGCGGCGGCCCTCCTCGTCCATGATGCGGTGCACGTCCTGGACGTCCTTGGCGTCACGGACGAAGGACAGCGCGACCAGGTCGCAGCCCATGCGCAGCGCGAAGCGGAGGTCGTCGATGTCCTTCTCGCTCAGCGCCGGCACGTTGACGGCCGCGCCGGGCAGGTTGATGCCCTTGTGGTCGGAGATGACGCCGCCCTCGATGACGATCGTCTTCACCCGGGGGCCCTCGACCTCGGTGACCTTCAGCTCGACGTTGCCGTCGTTGATCAGGATCTGGTCGCCCTTGGTCACGTCGCCGGGCAGGCCCTTGTAGGTCGTCCCGCAGATCGTCTTGTCGCCCGGGACGTCCTCGGTGGTGATGGTGAACTCGTCACCGCGCACCAGCTCCACGGGACCCTCGGCGAAGGTCTCCAGGCGGATCTTGGGGCCCTGGAGGTCGGCGAGGACCCCGATGGCCCGGCCGGTCTCCTTGGCGGCGGCACGGACCCGGTCGTACCGGCCCTGGTGCTCGGTGTGCGAGCCGTGGCTGAAGTTGAAGCGGGCCACGTTCATGCCGACCTCGATCAGCGCGACAAGCTGCTCGTGGGAGTCGACCGCGGGGCCGAGAGTACAGACGATTTTCGAACGGCGCATGGGGGCGATCCTATCGGTTTGTTTCGCAACGGAATATTCCGTCTGGCGGAAAATACAAAAGGGCGGGATGCCGCTCAGGTGTGATTCCCCGAACCAATTACCAGCGCGTAGGTCTGCGTCGCGATCTCCAATTCCTCGTCAGTAGGCACCACCGCCACCGCCACCCGGGAGCCCTCGGGCGAGATCAGCCGCGCCTCGTCACCGCGCACGGCGTTGCGCTCGCCGTCCACGGCCAGGCCCAGCTCCTCCAGGCCCGCCAGGGCGGCCTCCCGCACGGGAGCCGCGTTCTCGCCGACACCGGCGGTGAAGGCGACCGCATCCACCCGTCCCAGCACGGCGTAATAGGCGCCGATGTACTTCTTCAGGCGGTGAATGTAGATGTCGAACGCCAGCTCCGCCTGCTCGTCGCCCTCGTCGACGCGACGGCGGATCTCCCGCATGTCGTTGTCGCCGCACAGACCGATCAGACCGCTCTTCTTGTTGAGAAGAGTGTCGATCTCGTCGGCGGACATTCCACCAACACGCATCAAATGGAAGATGACGGCCGGGTCCATGTCTCCGGAGCGCGTACCCATCACGAGCCCCTCCAAAGGCGTCAGTCCCATGGAGGTGTCCACGCAACGACCGCCCCGCACGGCCGAGGCGGACGCCCCGTTGCCCAGGTGCAGCACGATCACGTTCGTCTCGGCAGGGTCCTTGCCCAGCAGCTCGGCGGTGGCCCGGGAGACGTAGGCGTGCGAGGTGCCGTGGAAGCCGTAGCGCCGGACGCGGTGCTCGTCGGCCGTCTGCACGTCGATCGCGTAGCGGGCGGCCGACTCCGGCATGGTCGTGTGGAACGCGGTGTCGAAGACGGCGACCTGCGGCAGGTCGGGCCGCAGCGCCTGGGCGGTGCGGATCCCGGTGAGGTTGGCCGGGTTGTGCAGCGGGGCCACCGGGATGAGCCGCTCGATCTCGGCGAGCACGTCGTCGTCGACGACGGTCGGCTCGGTGAAGGACTTCCCGCCGTGCACCACCCGGTGCCCGATCGCGGCCAGTTCCGGCGAGTCCAGTCCGAGGCCGTCCTTGGCGAGCTCCTCGGCGACGGCCTTCAGGGCGGCGTCGTGGTCGGCGATCGCCCCGCCGCGCTCCCGGCTCTCGCCGCCCGCCGGGGTGTGCTTGAGCCGGGAGGACTGCTCACCGATACGTTCGACAAGACCCACCGCCAGCCGGCGGCTGTCGCCCATGTCGAGCAGCTGGTACTTCAGCGACGAGGAGCCGGAGTTCAGGACGAGGACACGGGACGGACTCACTGGGCGGTTGCCTTCTCACTCGGGGACGGGGACGGGGACGGGGACGGGGACGGGGACGGGGACGGGGACGGGGACGGGGACGGGGACGGGGACTGGGCCTGGATCGCCGTGATGGCGACGGTGTTGACGATGTCCTGGACGAGGGCGCCCCGGGACAGGTCGTTGACCGGCTTGCGCAGGCCCTGGAGCACCGGGCCGACGGCGATCGCGCCGGCCGAGCGCTGCACGGCCTTGTAGGTGTTGTTGCCGGTGTTCAGGTCGGGGAAGATCAGCACGCTGGCCTGCCCGGCGACCTCGGAGCCGGGCAGCTTGGTCGCCGCGACCGACGGCTCGACGGCGGCGTCGTACTGGATCGGGCCCTCGATCTTCAGATCGGGCCGGCGCGTGCGCACGATCTCGGTCGCCTCGCGCACCTTGTCGACGTCGGCACCGGAGCCGGACGTGCCGGTGGAGTACGACAGCATCGCGATGCGCGGCTCCACGCCGAACCGCTCCGCCGTGGTCGCCGACTGCATGGCGATGTCCGCGAGCTGCTCGGCGTTCGGGTCGGGGTTGACCGCGCAGTCGCCGTAGACGAGGACCTTGTCGGCCAGGCACATGAAGAACACGGACGAGACGATGTCGGCGTCCGGCCTGGTCTTGATGATCTCGAACGCCGGGCGGATGGTCGCGGCCGTGGAGTGCACCGAGCCCGACACCATGCCGTCGGCGAGGCCCTCCTGGACCATCAGCGTGCCGAAGTAGTTCACGTCGGAGACCACGTCGTACGCCAGCTCCACGGTGACGCCCCGGTGGGCACGCAGGGCCGCGTACTGCTCGGCGAAGGAGTCGCGCAGGTCGGAGGTGGCCGGGTCGATCAGCTGGGACTCGCCGAGGTCGATGCCCAGGTCGGCGGCCTTCTTGCGGATCCGGTCGACCGGGCCGAGCAGGGTCAGCTCGCACACGCCCCGGCGCAGCAGCACCTCGGCGGCGTGCAGCACCCGCTCCTCGGTGCCCTCGGGCAGCACCACGCGGCGCAGGTCGGAGCGGGCCTGCTCCAGCAGCTTGTGCTCGAACATCATCGGCGTGACGCGGTCGCTGCTGGGCGCGGAGACCCGGCGCGTGAGCTCGCCGGTGTCGGTGAACCGCTCGAACAGGCCGAGTGCCCGCTCCGCCTTGCGCGGGGTGGCCGCGTTCAGCTTCCCCTCCAGGGAGAAGAGCTGCTCGGCGGTGGGGAAGCTGGTGCCGGCCACCGACAGCACCGGGGTGCCCGGCGCGAGGCGGTCGGCGAGGGTGAGGATGTCGGCGCCGGGCACCTCGTCCAGGGTGAGCAGCACGCCGGCTATCGGCGGGGTGCCGGCGCTGTGCGCGGCGAGCGCGCCGACGACCAGGTCGGCCCGGTCGCCCGGGGTGACGACGAGGCAGCCCGGGGTCAGGGCACCGAGGAAGTTCGGCAGCATCGCACCGCCGAAGACGAAGCCGAGCACGTCCCGGGCGAGCCCCGAGTCGTCGCCGAGCACCACTCTGCCGCCGAGCGCGTGGCTGATCTGCGAGACGGTCGGGGCGGACAGCGCGGGCTCGTCGGGCAGGACGTAACAGGGTGCGGGGAGCCGGGAGTCGAGCCGGCGGGCGATCTCGTCGCGGTCCTCGCGGGCGACCCGGTTGGTGACCATGGCCAGGACGTCGCAGCCCAGCGTGTCGTAGGCCCGGTAGGCGTTGCGCGTCTCGGCGAGCACCGACTCGACGGTCTGCTTGCGGCCGCCCACGACCGGGATCACGGACGCGCCGAACTCGTTCGCCAGCCGGGCGTTGAGCGACAGCTCGTCCGGGAGCTGGGTGCCGGCGAAGTCGGTTCCGAGGACCAGGACCACGTCGTACTCGCGGGCCACCCGGTGGAACCGTTCGACGAGCGTGGACACCAGCTCGTCCGTGCCGGCCTCGGCCTGGAGGGCGGACGCCTCGTGGTAGTCCATGCCGTAGACGGTCGCCGCGTCCTGGGCGAGCCGGTAGCGGGCGCGCAGCAGCTCGAAGAGACGGTCGGGCCCGTCGTGGACGAGGGGGCGGAAGACGCCGACCCGGTCGACCTGCCGGGTGAGGAGCTCCATGACCCCCAGTTCGACGACCTGGCGGCCGTCGCCGCGGTCGATGCCGGTCACGTACACGCTGCGGGTCACGCGCGCTCTCCGTTTCGTCTCGGTGGCATGTCTCTGTGGGATGTCTCTGCGGGGTATCTCTTCGGGGTGTCTCTTCGGGGTGTCTGTTTCGCGATGTCTCTGCGGGATGTCTGCGGGACGTCGAAAAATCGCCCATCGAGGTGAGCGGAACCGCCTTGACAGTACCTCCGCCGATGGATAAGGCGCCCGTCAGAGTCGGGTACCCCGCAGGGCCGGGGAGCGTGAAACAATCGACAGAAGCTCACCGGTGTCAACAGCGAGCAGGAGACACAGCACGATGCGTATCGGAGTTCTCACCGCAGGCGGCGACTGCCCCGGCCTGAACGCCGTGATCCGCTCGGTCGTGCACCGGGCGGTCGACAACTACGGCGACGAGGTCATCGGCTTCGAGGACGGTTACTCGGGCCTGCTGGACGGCCGCTACCGCGCCCTCGACCTGAACGCGGTCAGCGGCATCCTGGCCCGCGGCGGCACGATCCTGGGATCGTCCAGGCTGGAACGCGACCGGCTCCGGGAGGCCTGCGAGAACGCCTCCGACATGATCCACGAGTTCGGCATCGACGCGCTGATCCCGATCGGCGGCGAGGGCACGCTGACGGCAGCGCGCATGCTGAGTGACGCGGGCCTGCCCGTCGTGGGCGTCCCGAAGACGATCGACAACGACATCTCCTCCACGGACCGCACCTTCGGCTTCGACACGGCGGTGGGGGTCGCCACCGAGGCGATGGACCGTCTGAAGACGACCGCCGAGTCCCACCAGCGGGTGATGGTGGTGGAGGTCATGGGCCGGCACGCCGGGTGGATCGCGCTGGAGTCCGGCATGGCGGCGGGTGCGCACGGCATCTGTCTGCCGGAGCGTCCCTTCGATCCGGCTGATCTCGTCAAGATGGTCGAGGAGCGCTTCGCCCGGGGCAAGAAGTTCGCGGTCGTCTGCGTCGCCGAGGGCGCCCACCCCGCCGACGGCACCATGGACTACGGCAAGGGCGCGATCGACAAGTTCGGCCACGAGCGCTTCCAGGGCATCGGCGCGGCACTCGCCCATGAGCTGGAGAGGCGCCTCGGCAAGGAGGCCAAGCCGGTCATTCTCGGCCACGTCCAGCGCGGCGGCTCACCGACCGCGTACGACCGGGTGCTCGCCACGCGGTTCGGCTGGCACGCTGTGGAGGCGGCGCATCAGGGCCGGTTCGGCCGGATGACCGCGCTGCGCGGGACGGACATCGTGATGGTGCCGCTCGCGGAGGCGGTGACCGAGCTGAAGACGGTGCCGAAGGACCGGATGGACGAGGCCGAGTCGGTGTTCTAGGCCGGCTTCCATCGGTTCCAGACCGGGTTCCATCGGTGTTCCAGACCGGGTTCTAGACGGGGCTTTCCTGGATTCTCGTCCAGAAGTGCTCGACGATCCGGTCGAGGAAGTCGCGGGCGGCGCCGCCCGCGTCGCCGCTGCCGCCGCCCCAGCTCAGGGTGGCGGCCATGTGGCCCTGGTAGTCCTCGTGCAGCGCCCGCAGGGCGCCCTCCAGGAACGGCCGGTCCAGGGGTACGAGTTTGGCCACCGGGCGTACGTAGGCCTGCCAGCGGGTGCTGACCGCGCTGCGCAGCAGTTCGCCGAGCCTGGCGTTCCGGCCCGTGACGGTGACGAAGTCGGCGAGGCCCAGGCCGAGCACGTCGGCGAGGGCGCCGGACTGGCGGTCCGTGCCGCGCCAGGTGTCCGTCTCCTCCATGCGCAGATACGCGTGGACCTCGTGTCCCACGGCCCGGGCCACGTCCTCGGGGGCGAGGCAGCGGGCGATGCGGTGCTCGCGCAGGGTACGGGGTCTGCCGATGAGTTCGCCGGGTGAGCACCACAACACGCCCGCGAGAGCGGTGAGTTCGGAGTTCGACGGGGCCGAGGCCCCGCGCTCCCAGTCGATGACGTGGTCCGGGGTGATGCGGGGGTGTCCGTACGAGACGCGCATGCCGTGGGCGACGTGCTCGGGCGTCATGCCGAGGGCCGCGCGCAGGCGGCGGGCGGCCGGAGCGTTGAAGGGCGGGGTCGTGGGGGCGGTCTGCGGAGGGGGAGTGGGAGCGGGCTGGCTCGGGCGGGCTGAAGGTCGGCGCACGCGCCACAAGCTAGGGGGACGGGGCTGCGCTGACTACGGTCTGTTCGGCCAGGATCACGGATTGTAGGAAACTACGGCTACCGGCGGGTTCGGCCGGGGCTGAAGATCGGCTTGCCGGTCGGGGCGGGTTGGGGGTAGGGATGGCCCCGGACTCGATGATCATGGACCCGGAAAGGCAGTGACTCAGATGAATGGCAAGCTCAAAGGGCATATTCGCGAGCGACTTCTCGCGCCGAACTTCTGGCATCTCGCGACGGTGGGTGCGGACGGGGCGCCTCAGGTGTCGCCCATGTGGGCGGACATCGAAGACGAGTACGTCATGGTCAACACCTCGATCGGGCGGGTGAAGGAGGAGAACCTGCGGCGCAATCCGTACGTTTCGCTGTCTCACCACGACCCGGAGAACCCGTACGACCGGGCGGAGATCCGGGGGAAGGTCGTCCGGTTCGTCGAGGGCGAGGAGGCGGAGCGGGGCATGGACCGGCTGACGCGCAAGTACCTCGGGCAGGACCGGTATCCGTGGATGCTGCCCGGCGAGCGCCGGGTGATGCTGCTGATCGAGCCGACGCGCGTGCGGACGCTCGAAGGTGTGGAGCCGTTCCGGGCGGGGGTTCTGCCGGACGGGGTGAGCGGCTGATCGCGGTCGCGGTCGCGGTGCGGTGAGGGGGTGCGGGTGGCTCGGCCCGCGCCCCCTGTTTTTGTTCTGAAGATCTCTTTCGCGACAGATCTCTTTCGCGACAGGCCCTAACGCCAGTCCGGTACGCCCGAGGCCGGTGGCAGCCGGGACTCGATCCTTGCTCGGATGTCGCTCATCACGGAGACGATGCGGGTCTCGTGCTCCGGGGTCAGCCGGGCCACCGGGACCGAGCAGCTGATGGCATCGACGGCCGGTGTTCCGTAGCGCAGGGCGAAGCCGAAGCCGGCGATGCCCGGCACCGTCTCCTCGCGGTCGATGGAGTAGCCGCGCTCGCGCACCCGGGCCAGGTCGGCGAGCAGGGCGCCGCGGTCGGTGTGCGTGTTCTCCGTGAGGCCGGTCAACGGCTCTTCGTCGAGAAGCAGCTCGACGTCGGCGCGCTCGGCGAGCAGAGCCTTGCCCAGCGCGCCGGCATGGGCCGGGACGCGGCGGCCGACCCGGCTGATGGTGCGCAGATACTCGTGGGACTCGCGGGTGGCGAGGTAGACGACGTCCCGGCCGTCGAGTCGTGCCATGTGGATCGTCTCGCCGAGCGCGTCCGACGCCTCGTCCAGGTACGGCCGGACCGCCCGGATGTGGCGGTCCCCGTCGAGATATCCGGTGCCGGTGAGCAGCGCGCGGATCCCGATGCCGTAGAGGGAGCCGGTGGCGTCGGTGCGGACCCAGCCGGAGTCGACGAGCGTCTGGAGCAGCTGGTACATGCTGCTGCGCGGCACGCCCAGGTCCTCCGCGAGCTCGTCGAGGCGCGAGGGCTGTTCGCCCCGCTCCGCGAGGAGTTCCAGCAGCGCGACCGTCCGGGACGCCGACTTCACACCGCGGACGCCTCTCCTCTCCTGCATGGGCTCAATCGTAGGTCCGCGTCGATCGTGCACATCAATCTGTGATCGCCCGGGCCATTGACCCACTCCGTTCACGCACTTAGCCTCCATCTGCATACGTAGACACCATCTGCATACAGGGATGAGCCTCACCAGTTCAAAGGGGAACTGCCTTGCCTCTGCTCGTCGTCGGGATCAGCGTTCTGGTCCTGCTCCTGCTCATGACCCGGCTGAGAATGAACGGCTTCGCGGCCCTGCTGCTCGTCGCGGTGGGGGTCGCACTGGTCCGGGGCATTCCGGTGGCGACCATCCCGGACGTCCTCTCCGAGGGCATCGGGGACCAGATCGGCGACACCATGCTGACCATCGGGCTCGGCGCCATGGTCGGCCGGGTGATGGGAGACTCGGGCGCCGCACAGCGCATAGCCGGCAAGCTCCTCGACGCCTTCGGCCCGCGGTGGGTCCAGGTGGCCATGGTGGTCACGTCCATGCTCATCGGCGTGACCATGTTCTACGAGGTCGCGTTCGTCATCATCGTGCCCATCGCGTTCACGCTGGTCAGGGTCACCGGCGCGAAGCTGCTGTGGGTCGGGCTGCCGATGTCCATCGCCCTGTCCACCATGCACAGCTTCCTGCCTCCGCACCCCGGCCCCACCGCCGTCGCCGCGACCTTCCACGCCTCCGTCGGACTGACGCTGTTCTACGGCCTGTTCATCGCCGTACCCGCCGGGGCGCTCATCGCCCTGACCTGGCCCCGCCTTCCGTTCGTCGCGAGGCTGACGCCCGCCATCCCCAAGGGCCTGGTCAGCGAGCGCGAGTTCACCGAGGAGGAGATGCCGGGCCTCGGCTGGTCGCTCTTCGTGGCGCTGTTCCCCGTGGTGCTGATCGTGGCCGCCGCGGTGACCGACATGGCCGCGTCCGGTGAGAGCCCGGTGCTGCATGCCGTGGCCTTCATCGGCTCGGCGCCGATCGCCCTGCTGCTGACCCTGTGCCTGGCGATCTGGGTGTTCGGGCCGCGGATCGGGCGGAGCCTGAGCGAGGTCGGTGCCTCCTGTGCCTCGGCGGCCCAGGCGATGGCGATGATCCTGCTGGTGATCGGCGCGGGCGGGGCCTTCAAGAACGTCCTCGTCGAGGGCGGCATCTCCGACTACATCAAGGACGTCACCGACGGCTGGTCCATCTCGCCGATCGTCCTCGCCTGGCTCGTCGCCGTCATCCTCCGGATCGCGCTCGGCTCGGCCACGGTCGCCGTGGTCACGGCCTCCGGTGTCGCGCTGCCACTGCTGGCGGGCAGCGGGGTGCACCCGGAGGTGATGGTGCTGGCCGTGGCCTGTGGCTCCATCGCGTTCTCGCATGTGAACGATCCCGGGTTCTGGCTGTTCAAGGAGTACTTCAACCTGTCCGTCGTCGAGGCGATCAAGGTGCGTACGTCCTATACGACGGTGCTCGCGGTGCTCGGGCTCGGCGGCGTGCTCGCGGTCGAGTGGGCGCTGGACGTCTTTGGGCTGTAGACCGATTCATCCATCACGCAAAGGACTGGACCAGCATGAGCAGTCAGCCGACCGTCACCGAGTTCGCCGTCTACCCCGTCGCCGGGCGGGACAGCATGGAGCTGAACCTCTCCGGCGCGCACGGACCGTACTTCACCCGCAACATCGTCGTTCTCACCGACTCCGAGGGGCGTACCGGGCTGGGGGAGGTGCCCGGCGGGGAGAAGATCACGCAGACGCTGCGGGATGCCGAGTCGCTCGTGGTCGGGACCAAGCTGGGTGACTACCAGCGGGTGCTGCGGGAGATCGGTGAGCGGTTCGCCGACCGTGACGCCGGTGGGCGGGGTGCCCAGACCTTCGACCTGCGGACCACGGTTCATACGGTGACCGCGGTGGAGTCGGCGCTGCTCGACCTTCTCGGGCAGCATCTCGATGTGCCGGTCGCCGCGCTGCTGGGTGAGGGGCAGCAGCGGGATTCCGTGCGGGTGCTGGGCTATCTCTTCTACGTGGGTGATCCGGACCGGACCGACCTGGAGTACGTGCGGGAGCCCGGGGCTTCGGTGGAGTGGTACCGGGTGCGGCACGAGGAGGCGCTGTCGCCGGAGGCGATCGTCCGGCAGGCGGAGGCGGCCTACGACCACTACGGGTTCCGGGACTTCAAGCTCAAGGGGGGTGTGCTGGCGGGTTCGGAGGAGGTCGCGGCGGTGCGGGCGCTGAAGGCGCGCTTTCCCGAGGCGCGGATCACGCTCGACCCGAACGGGGCGTGGTCGCTGGGTGAGGCGGTCGAGCTGTGCCGGCCGCTGGTGGGGACGCTGGCGTACGCCGAGGATCCCTGCGGGGCGGAGGGGGGTTACTCGGGGCGGGAGGTTCTCGCGGAGTTCCGGCGGGCGACCGGGTTGCCGACCGCGACGAACATGATCGCTACGGACTGGCGTCAGATGGCGCATGCGCTGGCTCTTCAGTCGGTGTCCATTCCGCTGGCCGATCCGCACTTCTGGACGATGCGGGGGTCGGTGCGGGTGGCACAGTTGTGCAACGCGATGGGGTTGACGTGGGGGTGCCACTCGAACAACCACTTCGACATCTCGCTGGCGATGGTGACTCACTGCGGGGCCGCGGCTCCGGGGGAGTACAACGCGCTGGACACGCACTGGATCTGGCAGGAGGGGCTGGAGCGGCTCACTGTTTCCCCGCCGCGCATCGTCGACGGCGAGGTCGCGGTTCCGGATGCTCCGGGACTGGGGGTGCGGCTCGACATGGACCGGCTTCTCGCGGCGCACGAGCTCTACCGGGAGAAGGCGCTGGGGGCGCGGGACGATGCGGTGGGGATGCGGTACCTGGTTCCGGGGTGGGAGTTCGATGGGAAGCGGCCGTGTCTGGTGCGGTAGGTGCATAGCGCCTGCGCGGTGGTGGTGGGTCGGGGCCGTGTCGGGGGGTGCGGGTCCGCATAGCTGCGGGCATGCGTGCCGCTGGGGGCGGCACGGGTGGGCGCAGCGGCACCCCGCTACGCCGGGCTGCGGATCCACCCGGCCTCAGCACCGACGCCGAGGGCCTCGCCGCGCCGAGTTGTGCGCCCACCCCGCCCAGCCACAACGCGTTCAGCCCTTGACCGCCCCGCCCAGCGCGAAGCCCCCTCCCAAGCGCCGTGAGATCAGTACGTACAGCAGGATCACCGGCGTCGAGTAGATGATCGAGAACGCGGCCAGCTGCCCGTACGCCACCATGCCCCGGTTGCCGAAGAAGTCGTTGATGCTGACGGACGCCGGCATCTGGTCGGGGGTGAGCAGGAGCATGAAGGGGACGAAGAAGTTGCCCCACATCATGACGAAGGAGAAGACCGTCACGACGGCCACGCCGGGGCCCATGAGGGGCAGGACGATGCGGAGCAGGGACTGGAGGGGGCTCGCTCCGTCGGTCCAGGCGGCCTCTTCGAGTTCCTTGGGGACGCCGTCCATGAAGTTCTTCATCAGCCAGATGGCGAAGGGGAGTTGGGACGCGGCGAAGAAGAAGATCGTGCCCTGCATGGTGTCGATCAGGTCCACTTGGACGAAGAGCGCGTAGACCGGGACCATGATCGCCGTGATGGGCAGGCTGGTGGCGAACAGGATCGTCAGCAGGAACGGGCGGTTGAAGCGGGAGCGGAAGCGGGAGAGCGGGTAGGCCGCGAGGGCGGCGGAGGCCACCGTGAGCAGGGTCGCGCCGCCGCACAGGATCAGGCTGTTGAGGAGGGGGGTGAAGGTGATCTCGGAGGTCAGGATCGCGTCGAAGTTGTCCAGGGTGAGGCCGTCGGGGGCCTTCACCCGGAGGCCCGCGTCGGGGTCGAGGGAGGACAGGACCACCCAGGCCAGGGGGAGCACGAAGGCCGCGGCGACCACCAGGAGGCCCGCGTCGGCCGCCAGGCGGCGGGTCGTGCGGCGGGAGGAGAGGGTGTGGGTCATGTGCGGTCAGACCTCCGTGCGGAGCAGGCGCAGGTAGACCAGGGAGAACAGGGAGCCGACCAGCAGGAGCAGCAGGGCGACCGCCGTGCCGTAGCCGATCAGGCTGTTCTGGAAGGCCTGTTCGTACATGAAGAGGGGGAGCGTCTGGCTTCTGCCGCCGGGGCCGCCCCTGGTCATGACCCAGATCAGACCGAAGACCGAGAGGGTCTGGAGGGTGTTGAGCATCAGGTTGGTGCCGATGGAGCGGCGGATCATCGGGAGGGTGATGTGCCAGAGGCGGCGCCAGCCGCCCGCCCCGTCGACCTCGGCCGCCTCGGTGATCTCCTGGGGGATCTCGTTCAGGGCCGCCGAGTAGACCAGCATCGAGAAGGCCGTTCCCCGCCAGACGTTCGCGAACGACACCGCCAGGATCGGGAGGGTGAACAGCCAGTTCTGGGAGGGCAGGTGCAGCCAGTCCAGGATGGCGTTCAGGGTGCCTTCGCGGCGGAAGAAGGCGTAGAGGAGGAACCCCGCGACGACCTCCGGCAGGACCCATGCCGTGACGACGATGCCGCCGGTGAGCGTGCGGACCGGTTTCGACGCGCGCCGCATCAGTGCCGCCAGGGCCAGGCCGTGCGTGTTCTGTCCGATGAGGGAGGAGAGGACGGTGAACACCAGCGTCAGCCATACGGCGTTCAGGAACGCCTCGTCCCCGAAGGCCCGGGTGAAGTTGTCGAAGCCGACGAACGACTCCTGGGCCTGGCCGGTGAGCTGGAGGTCGGTGAAGGCGATGTAGACGCAGTAGGCGATCGGGCCGGCCAGGAAGAGGAGCAGGAGGACGACCGCGGGGGTCAGGGGCAGGATCCGCACCGGCAGGCGGGGGCCGCGTGCCGGGTGCGTGTCCTCGGGGGCCTTCGTGAGCCGCGGGTGTGGTGCTGTGGCGGTCATACCTGAAGGCCCTCGCTCATCGCTCGGCCACCTGGTTGTCCGTCGCGTCCTTCAGCGCGTCCGTGTAGGCGCTCGTCGCCTCGTCCACCGACGCGTCGCCCGTCGTCACGCCCTCCATCGCCTCCTGGATGGCCACGGAGACCTTGGGGTAGGCCGGGTAGGCGGGGCGGTAGTGGGTGCTCTGCACCAGGTCGGTGAAGAACTTGGTGCCGGGCTGGGCCGTGGCGTAGGCCGGATCCTTCGCCACGTCCTCGCGGACCGCGATGCCGGAGTTGGCGATGTACCACTTCTGTGCGTTGGCCTTGGTCTGCATGGTCTTGATGAACTCGAAGGCGAGGTCCGGGTTGCCGGCCTTGGCCGGGATCGACCAGGTCCAGCCGCCGGACATGCTCACCTTGCCGGGCGCCTGGCCGTTCTGGGTCGGCATGGCGGCCAGGCCCAGTTTCTCGGACCACTCGGGCCACTCGTGGCCGCTGCCCGACAGCCAGTCCTGCGGCAGCCAGGAACCGTCGAGGGCGATGCCGAGCTTGCCCTGCGGGAGCCACTCGCCGCGGACCCGGGTCATGACGTTCGGGTCGAGGGCGTCGGAGACGTCCGGGCCGAGCTTGTCCCTGTAGACGGTTTCGACGAAGGAGAGGGCGTCCTTGAAGCCTTGGCCGCCGGCGATCCACTTCTTGCTCGACTTGTCGTAGAGCGGGTCCGTGCGGCCCTCGTTCGTGCCGTAGAGCAGCATCTCGAAGGTCTGCATGGTGGCGGCCTCGCCGACCGGCTTGCCCGTGTAGATGTTGAGGGGGATCGTGTCGGGGACTTCGCGTTTGATGGTGCGGGCGGCGGTGAGGATGTCGTTCCAGGTCTTCGGCTGCCAGGTGGCGGGGAGGCCTGCCTTTTTGAAGATGTCCTTGTCGAACCAGAGGCCGCGGGTGTCGGTGCCGTCGGGGACGCCGTAGGTCTTGCCGTCCTCGCCCTTGGCCGCCGCCTTCGCCGTGTCGATGAACTCGTTCCAGTCCGGCCACTTGGCGAGATAGGGGTCGAGGGGCTTGAGATAGCCGCTGGTGATGTCCGAGTTGATGAGGAAGGTGTCCTCGTAGACCAGGTCGGGCGCGGTCTTGGGGGAGCGGAGCATCTGCTGGAGCTTGGTGTAGTACTCCGAGTCCGGGGCCTTGATCGGGACGAGCTCGACCTTCTTGCCGGGGTGGGAGTTCTCGAACTGCTTCTTGATGTCCGCGAGATACGTGTCCATCACCTTGATGGAGTTGTCCGTGGACTGCTTGAAGGAGATCTTCACGGTGTCCGGGTCGCTGCCGGAGCCCCCGCCGCAGGCGGTGAGGGTGGACGCGGCGAGGGCCAGGGCGACGAGGGGTGTGAGAGCGGCGGTGGGGCGCACGGGCACGACCTCCTACGGGCGCACTTCTTTGTGGCCGGGACGGCTGCGTCGTGAACCTAAGTTGAGTGGTCTAGTCAGGTCAATGCGTCTGCGGGGGTTTGATCCCGGCAGGTGAGAGCTGACGGGTCGTCATTGGGTGGTGACCCAGCGGTACTGCAACTCCGGGCGCCCCACCGTGCCGTACTGCGGGCGGCGGGCCGCGCGGCCCGCGTCCACCAGGTGCTCGAGATAACGGCGGGCCGTGATGCGGGAGATGCCCACGGTCTCCGCCACGCCGGCGGCCGTGAGGCCCTCCGCGCTGTCCCGCAGCGTCACCGTCACCCGCTCCAGCGTCGGCGCGCTCAGGCCTTTGGGCAGGGCGGCCGGGCCGGGGGCGCGCAGGGCAGCCAGGGCCCGGTCCACCTCGTCCTGGCCGCTCGCCTCGCCGACCGACGCGTGGAACTCGGCGTACCGCACGAGGCGGTCCCGCAGCGTGGCGAAGGTGAAGGGCTTCAGGACGTACTGCACGACTCCGAGCGAGACGCCCTCGCGTACGACGGCCAGATCGCGCGCCGACGTCACCGCGATCACGTCCGCGTGGTGCCCGGCCGCCCGCAGTGACCGCGCGAGATGCAGCCCGTGCACGTCCGGCAGGTGCAGGTCGAGCAGGAGCAGGTCCACCGGGGTGCGCTCCAGGGCCCGGCGGGCCTCCGCGCCCGTGTGCGCCTTGCCCACGGCCACGAACCCGGGGACCCGCCCGACGTACATGACGTGGGCGTCGGCGGCCACCGGGTCGTCCTCCACCACCAGGACCCGGATGTCTTTCGCGTGCGTCGTGTCGCTCGTCATGCGAGGCCTCCAGAGCCCTCGGACACCGGGCATCCGGATGTCACGCCTGCGGCGATCGCGCCGGACTCCCGCAGCGGCAGCCGTACCTCGAACTCCGCCCCGCCCTCGTCGGCCGCCGTCACCGACAGTGTCCCCTCGTGCCGCAGCGCCGCCTGCCGTACCAGGGCCAGCCCGAGACCACGTCCGCCCGGACCCGCCGGCTTCGTCGAGAAGCCCCGCTGGAAGACCGCCTCGGTGTGCTCCGGGTCGACACCCGGGCCCGTGTCGGAGACCCGCAGCATCAGCTCGGGGCAGTCCTCGGTGTCCTGGGTGTACGCCGCCACCGTCACCCGCGCCCGCACGCTGCCCTGCGCCGCGTCCACGGCGTTGTCGATCAGGTTGCCGAGGATGGTCACCAGGTCCCGCGCCGGGAGGGTCTCGGGCAGCAGGCCGTCGTCCAGGCTGCTGTCCTCCGACACCATCAGCTCCACGCCCCGCTCGTTCGCCTGGGCCGTCTTGCCCAGCAGCAGTGCCGCCAGCACCGGCTCGCTCACCGCCGCCACGACCTGGTCGGTCAGTGCCTGAGCCAGCTCCAGCTCGGCCGTCGCGAACTCCACCGCCTCCTCCGCCCGGCCCAGCTCGATCAGCGAGACGACCGTGTGCAGCCGGTTCGCCGCCTCGTGCGCCTGCGAGCGCAGCGCCTGCGTGAAGCCCCGCTCGGAGTCCAACTCGCCCATCAGCGACTGGAGTTCGGTGACATCACGCAGGGTGACGACTGTACCGCGCCGCTCGCCGCCCGACACCGGGGAAGTGTTGATGACCAGGACCCGCGACGCCGTCAGATGCACCTCGTCCACCCGCGGCTCCGACGCCAGCAGCGCGCCCGTCAGCGGGGCGGGGAGCCCGAGCTCGGCCACCGACCTGCCCACCACGTCCCCCTCCACGCCGAGCAGCTCGCGCCCCCCGTCGTTGATCAACGCCACACGGTACTGCCCGTCCAGCATCAGCAGCCCCTCCCGTACGGCGTGCAGGGCTGCCTGGTGGTAGTCGTGCATCCGGCTGAGCTCGGCCGCGTTCATCCCGTGGGTGTGGCGGCGCAACCGGGCGTTGACAACGTAGGTGCCGACGGCGCCCAGGGCCAGTGCCCCGGCCGCGACACCGACCAGGGCCGTGACCTGGCTCTGCACACGCTCGGTGATCGCCTCGACCCGGATACCCGCGCTGACCAGGCCGACGATCCGCTTGCCGTCCTGGATCGGGGTGACCGCGCGCACCGACGGGCCGAGGGTGCCGGTGTAGGTCTCGGTGAAGGTCTCGCCCCTCAGGGCCCGCCCGGTGTGGCCCTGGAAGGTCTGGCCGATCTGGTCCGGGTCGGGATGCGTCCAGCGGATGCCCTTCGGATTCATGATCGTGATGAAGTCGACCTCGGTGTCCTGCATGACCTTCAGCGCGTACGGCTGGAGCTCGGCGGTCGGGTCGGGCGTGCGGGCCGCCGCCAGCACGGACGGGGAGTCGGCGACGGAGCGCGCCACGGCCCTGGCCTGGCGCTTCGCGGCCTCCTCGGCCTGACTGCGGTCGCTGACATAGGTGAACAGTGCACATCCGGCCACGACGACCGCGATCAGTACGGCCTGCATGGCGAAGAGCTGGGCCGCCAGGCTGCGGGGTCGGGGGACGGAGAAGCGCATGTCGTCAGTCTGCCTCGTGGCTGATTGTGAACTAAATGAACGGAAGGGTGACCGCGCTCACAGAGCAGGACATAGTCACGGCATTCCCCATAACGCATCTGAGGGAGCCCCGCTCCCAGTTTTCCGGACGTGAGCCGCACGCCGGTGATGCCGACGACGTCGTCAAGGAGGGCCGCCGTGACCAGCGCAGCCGATACGGCACCTGCCGCACGCAAACCCAAGCGGGACCGCACCCACTATCTCTACATCGCGGTGATCATCGCGGTCGCTGCCGGTATCGCGGTTGGTCTGGCCGCACCGGACTTCGCTGTCGGGCTGAAGCCGATCGGCACCGGGTTCGTGAACCTGATCAAGATGATGATCTCGCCGATCATCTTCTGCACGATCGTGCTGGGCATCGGCTCGGTACGGAAGGCCGCCAAGGTCGGTGCCGTCGGCGGTATCGCCCTGGTCTACTTCACGATCATGTCGCTGGTCGCGCTGGGCATCGGCCTGGTGGTCGGCAACATCCTGGAGCCGGGCACCGGCCTCGCGGTGACCGACGCGATCAAGGACGCCGGTCACGCGCAGATCGATTCCGAGGCCAAGGACACCACCGAGTTCCTGCTCGGCATCATCCCGACCACGATCGTCTCCGCCTTCACCAACGAGTCGGTCCTGCAGACCCTGCTGATCGCCCTGCTCGCAGGCTTCGCCCTGCAGGGCATGGGCTCGGCCGGCCAGCCGATCCTGCGGGGTATCGAGCACATCCAGCGGCTCGTCTTCCGCATCCTCGCCATGGTCATGTGGGCCGCCCCGATCGGTGCCTTCGGTGCCATCGCCGCCGTCACCGGTTCCGCCGGCGTGGACGCGCTCAAGAGCCTCGCCGTGCTGATGCTCGGCTTCTACGTCACCTGTTTCCTGTTCGTCTTCATCGTGCTCGGCGTCCTGCTGCGCGTCATCTCCGGCCTGAACATCCTCACGCTGTTCAAGTACCTGGGCCGTGAGTTCCTGCTGATCCTGTCCACGTCCTCCTCCGAGTCCGCGCTGCCGCGGCTCATCGCGAAGATGGAGCACCTGGGCGTCAGCAAGCCGGTGGTCGGCATCACCGTCCCGACCGGCTACTCCTTCAACCTCGACGGCACCATGATCTACATGACCATGGCCTCGCTGTTCATCTCCGACGCCATGGGCACGCCGATGTCCATCGGCGAGCAGATCCCGCTGCTGCTCTTCCTGCTGGTCGCCTCCAAGGGCGCCGCCGGTGTCACCGGCGCGGGCCTCGCGACCCTGGCCGGTGGTCTGCAGTCGCACAAGCCCGCCCTGGTGGACGGCATCGGCCTGATCGTCGGCATCGACCGCTTCATGAGCGAGGCCCGCGCCCTGACCAACTTCGCCGGCAACGCCGTGGCCACCGTGCTGATCGGTACCTGGACGAAGGAGATCGACAAGGAGCGGGTCAACGAGGTCCTCGCCGGCCAGCTGCCCTTCGACGAGAAGACGCTGCTGGACGACGGCCACGGCGGCTCGACCGACGAGCACGTCGAGCTGCCCGAGCAGGGCGGCGAGAAGGAGCTGGCGAAGACCTGACGGTCGCGTCCCGCTCCGCGAGACTCCGGGCGGCTGGGTGTCCCCCCGTCGCTCAGCCGCCCGGTCTGTGAAACGCCGAGCGGGCAGGTCCTCCTCCCCTAGGGACCTGCCCGCTCGGCGTCGCCGTTTCCGCCCGCGCTCGTCACCCGCGCGCCCAAATGCTTTGACCCGTCCGGACGCCGGGGCACAGGCTGGGAACCTTGGCCGCAGCGCGCACGCACGGAGGCGGGGCATGGGGGATTCACAGCACGTCGAGATCATGAGCTCGGACGAATATCGGGCGCGGTACGGGGCCGAACGGGAGGCGTCCCCGCTGTCCATGGGGCAGATCGGTGAGCTGTTCCAGGAGTTCCTGATGGCGGTCGCCCGGCCGAAGCGCCGGGACGGTGACGGCAGCCGCGATCTCTCCGAGCGGCTCCGGGAGCATCTGGGCTCCACCCCGGGAGACCGGCCCGTGGTCAAGGCCGCCTATCCGCCGTACGACCTGCCCAACGTGCATCTCGCCCTGGAGCGCTGGTTCGAGGGGGCCGGACGGTCGTACGAGCTCGTCGGTATGCGTGGTGCCCAGCATCACGGTGAGCTGACCCTCGGCGACATCCTCGAAGCGGCCGACCGGTACGACCGGTTCACCGTCGGCGCTGTCGACTACGCCCAGCTCCCCGTCTCGCCCGACGCGGAACTCGCCTGCGTCTCCTGCGGGTTCTACCTCGGGGCGGAGGGCGACGAGCGGTTCGCCGTGCTGCTGCGCGGGCCGCAGGACGAGTACGGGCGCGACAAGGTGGAGATCGAGGTGCTGGCCGGGGAGAAGGAGTTCGCCGACCGGCTGCTCGCCGAGATCGACACCCTCGTGCGCGAACTCAACATCTTCCGGGGCCAGGTGCTCTCCTTTGAGGGCTCGGAGTTCGGCCACGGCCTCGGACCGTTCCGCTTCCACCGCAGGCCCGGACTGACCCGCGACGACATCGTGCTCCCCGACGGGCTGCTGGAGCGGGTGGAGCGGCAGGTGGTGGGCGTGGCCCGGCGTCGTGCGCGACTGCGCGCGGCCGGCCAGCACCTGCGGCGCGGACTGCTGCTGTACGGCCCGCCCGGCACCGGCAAGACCCACACCCTCCGGTATCTCCTCTCCCACCTCCCCGAGTTCACGGTCGTCGTGCTGTCCGGGACGAGCATCGACGCCATCGGGCCGGCCTGCGCCCTGGCCCGGATGCTCCAGCCGGCGCTGGTCGTCCTGGAGGACTGCGACCTCATCGCCGAGGCCCGCGACCACGGCGGTGGCGAGCAGCCGCTGCTCTTCCAGATCCTGAACGAGATGGACGGCCTCGGCGACGACGCCGATGTCGCCTTCCTGCTCACCACCAACCGCGCCGACCTGCTGGAACCGGCCCTGGCCCAGCGCCCGGGGCGGATCGACCTCGCCGTGGAGATCCCCCTGCCGGACGCCGGCGGCCGCGCCCGGCTGCTCGATCTGTACGGCTCCGGCCTCGGTCTGGGCAAGGAGATCACCGACGAGGTGGTGGCCCGCACGGAGGGCACGACGGCGTCCTTCACCAGGGAGCTCGTCCGCAGGTCCGTACTGATCGCCGCCGAGCGCGAGTCACCCGGCACGGAGGCGGAGGACGTCCGCGCCGCCCTCGACGAACTCCTTTCCGACCACGACCGGCTGACCCGGCGCCTGCTCGGGGTGCCCGGCGCCGAGAACGCCGAGGACGCCGAGGACGCCGAGGGGTGGCAGGGGGACGACGCCTTCGAGTAGCCGGGTCCCGTCAGCCCGGGGAGTCCAGGGCGACGGCTCCGGCGGGGCAGAGGCCGGCGGCCGTCCGGGCGGCTGCCCGATCGTCGGGCCGGGTGTGCAGAAGAAACCGCCCATGGCCGAGGTGCCCCGGACATCCGATCCCGCGGGCAGTCGACGCTCACCGCGACGTCGAGGGCGCGAAGCTCTCCCGTACGGCCCCGGCCGGCCAGGTGGCGCCGTCACGCCGTGCTCACGAACTGGTCGACTGGCGACCCGGGGCGACCGCGATCGGGCCCGGCTCGGCGGCCTCGTCCAGGCGGGCCTGTTCCTCCGCGCTGAGGAGCAGGTCCGCCGCGGCCGCCGAGTCCCCGGCCGTCTCCGGCCGGCTCGCCCCCGGAATCGGGATGACGGCCGGGGAGCGCGCCAGCAGCCAGGCCAGGCCGACCCGCTGGGGACTGACACCGCGCTCCGCCGCGACGGCGTGGAAGGCGGCGAAGCGGTCCGCTCCCTCCGTCCGCGACGGCCCGTCCAGGGAACTGCGGGCCAGCCCGCCCAGCGGACTCCACGGCAGGAACGCCAGCCCCAGTTCCGCGCACAGCCGCAGCTCCGGCTCGCTGCTCCGGACGGCGGGGGAGTACCGGTTCTGCACCGACACCAGCCGGTCGCCGAGGATCTCGCGCGCCCGGCGGATCTGGTCCGCGTCCGCGTTGGACACCCCGGCCAGCCGGATCGTGCCCGCGTCGAGCAGCTCGCGCAGGGCGCCGACCGACTCCTCGAAGGGCACCGCGGGGTCCGGCTTGTGGAGTTGGTAGAGGCCGATCGCCTCCACACCGAGGCGCTTGCGGGAAGCCTCTGCGGCGGCCTTGAGGTGGCGCGGGGAGCCGTTCACCGTCCAGTCGCCGCCGGCCGGGCGGCCGCGACCGCCCTTCGTCGCCACCAGCACGTCGGATGTGTCATCGCCGTACGTGGCGAGTGCCCGGGCCAGTAGACGTTCGTTGTGGCCGGGTTCGGCGCCCGGCAGATGGTAGGAGTCGGCCGTGTCCAGGAGGGTCACGCCCGCGTCGAGCGCGGCGTGCACGGTGGCCAGGGCGCGCTTCTCGTCCGGTCGGCCCTCGAGGGACAGCGGCATCGCGCCGAGCCCGATCGCGCTCACCGGCAGCCCGCCCAGTGTCCTGTACCGCATGTCAGGCGCCCGTTCCGAGCGTCTCGGCGACGGCACGCGGCAACCACTGCCGGGCGTCGGCGAAGGTGTGGCCGAGCCGGATGGCACGGGTGTTGTCCATGCCGTAGGAGCGGCGGAAGGAGAACGGCGAGACCTCGCCGACCTCCACGGGCCGGAACACGGTCCGGCCGCCCGGGACGTGCGCGGCCACCGCCTCGCACAACTCCTCGGTGCTCAGCGTCCCGTGCGAGGCGGCGTTCACCGGCCCGGTGAAGTCCTCGCCGGCCGCCCAGGCCAGGAAGCGGGCGATCTCCTCGACGTGGACGTAGGTGGCGGGCCGGTTCACCACCGGCACGGCGATCGGCTCGCCGGTGCGGATCCGCTCGGCGTAGTGGGCCAGCCGGCCGGTGAAGTCGTCGTGCCCGCCCAGCACATGGGCCACCCGCACCGCCGTGTACGGGAACGCCGGGCCGTCGGCCGCGAGGACCGCCTCGGCCTGCCGCTTGCCCTCCCCGTAGTGCGCCTCCCGGAACGCCGGGTCCTCCCAGGGCAGTTCGAGGTCCACGGGCACCGTGGACGGGACGACGGCCTCCTCGCGCACGAGGGCGGGGGAGTCCTCGTACTCGTACACCTCGACCGTCGAGGTCATCACATAGCGGCCGGTACGGCCGGAGAAGACGCGGCGGGCGAGTGCCGCCTGGCGCGGGGTGTAACAGACCTGGTCGACGACGACATCGAAGACGCGCGAGCCGAGCGCGTCGGTCAGCGACCGCTCGTCGTCCCGGTCGGCCACCAGATGCTCCACCCCGGCCGGCGGCGGGGAGGATCCCCGGTTCAGCACGGTGACGCGGTGCCCTTCGTCCCGCAGCCGTGCGATCAGGCGCTTGCCGACGTAGCGGTTTCCACCGATGACCAGTACGTTCCGGACCTTTTCCATGGCCATAATTCTCCTGGCGCACATCCGCGTACTGAAGGGGGAACCATGGGAGTTCAGGCCGCCACGCCGAAAGAACCACGGCATCTGCGCACCGCAACCGATGAAACCTCGGTGGCCTTCGACGCGCTGGACCGGCAGATCCTCCAGCTGCTCCAGACCGACGGCCGGATCAAGCTCAGCGAGCTGGGCCGCCGGGTCCGGCTCAGCCCGGCGGCGGTCACCGAGCGGGTGCGACGGCTGGAGGCAGCGGGCGTGATCAGCGGCTACGGAGCCCAGGTCGTTCCGGCCCGCCTCGGCTACGGCATCCAGGCGTTCATCCGGGTCAACCCGCACGGCGGCTACAACCTGAAGCACCCCAGGACCCTGGAGCTGATCGAGCGGCCCGAGATCACCGAGGTGCACCACGTGGTCGGCGAGGACTGCTGGATCCTCAAGGTCGCCGTCCGGGACACCGTCCACCTGGAGGAGGTCCTGGAGGGCGTCTCCGCGCTGGGGCGCACGACGACGTCGATCGTGCTGACCTCCCCGGTGGAGCGGAAACCGCTGTTGCCTTGACGCGGGCGTCAAGGAATACGTTCGAACGCATGCGAATCGGCGAGCTGGCCGCACGGGCCGGGACCACGACGCGGACGCTGCGGTACTACGAGTCGCGGGGGCTGTTGCCCGCGCGGCGCACCGGCAACGGATACCGGAGCTACGACGAGAGCGATCTGCGGCTGCTCCGGCAGATCCGGACGCTCCAGGACTTCGGGTTCGACCTGGAGGAGACGCGGCCCTTCGTGGAGTGTCTGCGGGCCGGGCACCCCGAGGGCGACTCGTGCCCGGCGTCGCTCGCGGTCTACCGGCGCAAGCTGGGCGAACTGGACTCCCTGATCGGTGAGCTGACCACCGTCCGGGACACGGTCGCCCGGCAACTGGCGCGGGCCGAGCTGGCAGCCGAGGCGGAGGCTCCGGGGGGTCCGGAGCCGCAGTGCGAGCTGGGAGGGGACACCTGGTGACCGACGTGACCGACGTGACCGGCATGACAGCTGTGACAGACGTGACAGACACGGACTTCGAGGCGGAGGTGATCGGCGCCGAGCTTCCGGTGCTGGTGGAGTTCACCGCCGACTGGTGCCCGCCGTGCCGGCAGATGGCCCCGGTGCTGAAGGCCCTCGCTTCCGAGGAGGGCGACCGGCTGAAGGTGGTGCGGCTGGACGTGGACTCCAACCCGGAGACGACCAACGCCTACAAGGTGCTGTCGATGCCGACCTTCATGGTGTTCCGCGACGGTGAGCCCGTGAAGTCGATGGTGGGCGCGCGGGCCAAGCGGCGGCTGCTGGAGGAGCTGGCCGACGTGCTCTAGGCGACCCGCCCGGACAACAGGAAATCCCCCGAGCAATTGCGCTCGGGGGATTTCCTTGCGTATATTTGTTTGTTCGCGACTTCAACTCAAAAGAAGTCACGCGAAGTTCAGTGAGCACAGTATATCCGGGCGGGAGTGGAATTGTCAAACACCGAATTTCCGGACGATGAATTGCGGCAGGAGCAGGAATTCATCGACGGGTTGTACGCGCGCGTGGACGCGCTGCGCGGCGACACCGAGAACTCCGTCACGGACGCCCTCGCGCAGGGCAACACGCCCATGCAGGCCAGACTCGAGCGGGACATCCTCGTCGCCGAGCGCTCCGGGCTGCTCGCCGCGCTGAACGCGGTGGACGGCTCCCTGTGCTTCGGCCGGATCGATCTCACCTCGGGCGTCACCCACCACATCGGCCGGATCGGGCTGCGCACCGACGACGCCGAGCGCACCCCCGTCCTGATCGACTGGCGCGCCGACGTCGCCCGCCCCTTCTACCTGGCCACCGGCCACACCCCGATGGGCCTGCGGCGCCGGCGGCACATCGCCACCGACGGCCGGCAGGTCACCCACCTGCACGACGAGATCCTCGACCTCGGCGACGAGACCCGCACGGGCCACGAGGACCCGACGGGCGACGCCGTGCTGCTCGCCGCGCTCGACTCGGCCCGCACCGGCCGGATGAGCGACATCGTGCAGACCATCCAGGCCGACCAGGACCGCATCATCCGCGCCCCGCACCGCGGCGTCATGGTGGTGGAGGGCGGCCCGGGCACCGGCAAGACGGCCGTCGCCCTGCACCGCGCCGCCTATCTGCTGTACGAGCACCGCGAGCTGCTCGCCAAGCGGGCGGTACTGATCGTCGGACCCAACCCGGCGTTCCTCGGCTACATCGGCGAGGTGCTGCCCTCCCTCGGCGAGACGGGCGTGCTCCTCGCGACGGTGGGCGAGCTGTTCCCCGGGGTGAAGGCGACCGCGACCGACAAGCCCGAGGCCGCCGCCGTGAAGGGCCGGGCCGACATGGCCGATGTTCTCGCCGAGGTCGTGAGCGGCCGGCAGGCGCTGCCCGACCCGGTGATCGCCATCGAGCACGACCGCGAGGTCCTCATGCTCGACGACGGTCTGGTGAACGTCGCCCGCGAGCGCACCCGCGCCGCGAAGCTGCCGCACAACGCGGCCCGCGAGCACTTCGAGGGCCACATCCTCAACGCGCTCACCGACCTCTACGCCGAGCGGATCGGCACCGACCCCTTCGACGGGTCCAGCCTGCTCGACCCCAGCGACATCACCCAGATCCGCGACGACATCGCCGACAACCCCGACGTCTGGTCCGCCATCGACCAGCTCTGGCCGGTGCTCACCCCGCAGCGGCTCATCGCCGACTTCCTCGCCGCGCCCGAGGAGTTCCTGCCCGCCGAGGACGCCGAGGCCGTACGCCGCCCGGTGACCCGGCGCTGGACGGTCGCGGACGTGCCGCTGCTCGACGAGGCCGCCGAACTCCTCGGCGACGACGACCGGCTGGCCCGGGAGCGCGCCGCGCGCGAGCGGGAGGAGCAGATCGCCTACGCGCAGGGCGTGCTCGAGGTGTCGTACGCCTCCCGGACCTACGAGTTCGAGGACAAGGAGGACAGCGACCCCGACGGCAGCGAGGTGCTGTCCGCGCACGACGTCATCGACGCCGAGCGGTTCGCCGAGCGGCACGAGCAGGACGACCACCGCAGCGCCGCCGAGCGAGCGGCGGCCGACCGCACCTGGGCGTTCGGGCACATCATCGTCGACGAGGCGCAGGAGCTGTCGCCGATGGCGTGGCGGCTGCTGATGCGGCGCAGCCCGACCCGCTCGATGACCCTGGTCGGCGACCCCGCGCAGACGGCGGAGGCGGCCGGCGTCGGCTCCTGGGCGGGCATCCTCGACCCCTACGTCGAGGACCGCTGGGAGCACACCCGCCTGGGCGTCAACTACCGCACACCGGCCGAGATCATGGACGCCGCGGCGGCCGTGGTCCGCGCCGAGCAGCCGGAGTTCGAGCCGCCGAGCTCGGTCCGCTCCACGGGTGTACGGCCGTGGGCACGGGCCACCGACGACCTCCCGGGCGCGGTCGCCAAGGCGGTCGAGGAACTCACCCCGGCCGAGGGACGGCTCGCGGTGATCGCGCCGCGCGACCTCCACCGCGGCCTCGCGGCCCGGCTGGACGGCGTGACGGCGGGCGCCGAACCGGACCTCACTCAGACGGTCGTCCTCCTCGACCCGCGCCAGGCCAAGGGTCTGGAGTTCGACTCCGTCCTGGTGGTCGAGCCCGGCCGGTACGGCACCAGCGACCTGTACGTGGCCCTGACCCGGGCCACCCAGCGGCTCGGCGTGCTGCACACCGGAGAACTTCCGAAGGCCCTGTCCGAATCCTTCGTGTAGGAGAGGTAACAGTTCGTGTCGTAGTCACTGCCTGTGCACGGCCGGTGCGATAAGCGTTGCCGTATGGAAGCCCAGCCCTACGCGGCCGCGCCGGCCGACAGCCCGGTGCTCGCCTCTCTGCCTGTCGAGCCGCTGCTCACCTCTGAGTTCGACGCCGACCCCGGCGCGGTGTACCGGCGGCTGCGCCGGCTGCACGGGCCCGTGGCACCGGTCGGGCTGATGGGCGTGCCCGTGTGGCTGGTGCTCGACTACCGCGAGGTGCTCGACGTCCTGCGGGGCGAGGGCCAGTGGCGGCGCGACATCCGCTACTGGCGGGCCCGTGCCCAGGGTGAACTGCCGCCCGGCTGGCCGCTGCTGGCCGGGTACGAGGTGCGGCAGACGATGTTCATGGACGACGAGGAGCACCGCGCCGCCCGGCAGACCCTGCACGCGGCGCTGCGGCCCTTCCAGGAGGCGCGCGGCCCGCAGGGCTGGGAGCTGCGGGCGGCCGTCTCCCGTTACGCGGACGACCTCGTCGCGCTGCTGGCCGCCGAGTCCGGCTCGGCCGGCTTCGCCGACCTGGGCGCCCAGTACACCCGGCCGCTGCTGCTCATGGTGACCACCAGGCTGTTCGGCTGCCCCGTGGAGCTGGGCGACGAACTGGTCATGGACCTGTGGCGGATGCTCGACGGCGGCCTGGGCGCCGAGCCCGCCACCGCCCGGGCGCTGGCGGCCTTCACCCGGCTCGCCGTCCACCGCCGGGCCCGCCCGGGCGACGACCTCACCTCGTACATGCTGCTGGCCGACCCGCACCTGTCCGATGAACAGCTCGGCCGGGAGCTGTTCATGAACGCGGTCTACCTCAACGACATCACCGGCAACATGGTCCTCAACACCCTGCTGGAGGTCATCCGGGGCAACGCCACCGTGCGCCGCAGCGTGTCGGCGGGGCAGCTCGGCGAGACGGTCGACCGGGCCGCCCTCGCCAACCCGCCCGTCGCCAACATGTGCTTCCGCTTCGCCGCGCGGGACGTCCCGCTGGGTGACTACTGGATCAGGTCCGGGGACGCCGTCTCCCCGTCCGCCGCCGCGGCCCACCAGGACCTGCTGGCGATCGGCAGCACCACGCTCGTCGACCCGGCCTTCAGCGCCCGCTCCCATCTGGGCTGGGGCGCCGGCCAGCACCAGTGCCCCGCGGCCGCGCGCGAACTCGCCGGGCTGCTCGTGACCCACGCGGTCGGCCGGATCCTCGACCACTTCGCGACCGTGGAACTCGCCCTCCCGCCCGACCAGTTGCCCTGGCGGGCGGGCCCGGTGGTCCGGGGCCTGCGGCTGCTGCCGGTGCGCTACGAACTGAACCGGCCCGCACGACAGCACCGCGGTGACACCCTCAAGGAGACGGACCGCCAGACCACGGGCCTGCTGGCCGGGCTCAGGAGACTGATGTTCCGGACTCAGGCCTGAACGGGCCTACCGCAACAGCGACTCGGGATCCCGCAGGGCGTGCCACAGCCCGGCCGCGAGTGGGACGACGGTCAGGGCGAAGAAGACCCAGAACACGAACTCGGTGCCGGACGCGAGGTCGTAGGTGGTGCCGTCCTCCCACTCACAGTAGGCCCGCGGCGGAAACGGCGTGGAGACTCCCCAGGCCTTTCCGCTCCCGAGGAAGCCCTCCCGCATCGGCTCTGCGGGGCAGGGGGCCGTCTCCGGGAACAGGGTGGGATCGTCCGCCGTCATGATCAGTACCCAGGTGACGGCACCGCACGGCACCGCCCAGAACACCGCGGTCCGCACCCACAGCGGCAGCAGCGGATGCGCCAGCAGCCCGCGCAGCGCGACCAGGACCACCACGAGGCCGACGAAGACGGGAAGCAGCGTCATGAGTCCGGCGCGGCCTTCCGCGCGCGGAGCTCGGTCGCGTAACCCGCGCCGATGGCGAGCCCGGCGGCGGACAGGGCGAAGGACACGCTCGCCCAGTTCATCCACACGTAGGAGGAGTCGGCGGCGTAGACGGTGCCGTCCTCGCGGACGCAGTCGAAGCGCAGGGGCAGATACGAGGGCCGGTGGTGGGACAGGCCCTCGATCGTGTGCGGGGCGAAGCCGTCGAGGCAGGCCCGGGCCGGGACCGAGGACGCGCCTTGGCCGAACTCCCACTCCGATTGCAGCACGGCGAAGAACCCCAGGGAGTAGACGGACGCGGCCGCCCAGGCGGCCGTCGTCGCCGCACGGCGCAGCAGCAGCGGCAACCAGGGTTCGGGACGGCCCGGGAAGGCCATGGCCACGACTCCCGCGGCCGCGATCAGCGCGCCGAAGGCACAGACGGCGGAGATGCCGAGACCGATCAGCACGCCGTCACCCCCTCCCGCGCGGGCGGACCCCCACGGCCCGGTGGGGTGGCACGGCGCATGCCGCCACCCCACCAGGGCCGGACGGGAAGGGCTGTGGCGGAAGCCACACCTCCCGTCACAGAGGTGTCACAGCGGGCAGTGGCCGCCTACGCCGGGCACAGCCACACCGTCGACAGCGGCGGCAGGGTCAGGCGGATGCTGGCCGGGCGGCCGTGCCAGGGCTGGGCCTCGGGCTTGACCGGGTCGGGGTTGGTGACGTCACTGCCGCCGTAGCGGGCCGCGTCGGTGTTGACGGCCTCGTGCCAGGCGGGGACGTCCTCGGGCACGCCCAGACGGTAGTCCTGGCGGATGACCGGCGCGAAGTTCGACACCGCCAGGATCGGGGTGCCCTCCGGATCCAGCCTGAGGAACGCGAGGACGTTGTCGTCGGCGGCGTCCCCGACGATCCACTCGAAACCGGCCGGGTCGGTATCGAGGCGCCACAGCGCCGGGGTGGCCCGGTAGACGGTGTTGAGGTCGCGGACCAGGTCACGCACGCCCCGGTGGTCGGGCTCGGCCCCGTAGCCCGGGTCCAGCAGCCACCAGTCCGGGCCGTGCGCCTCCGACCACTCGGCGCCCTGTGCGAACTCCTGCCCCATGAAGAGCAGTTGCTTGCCCGGGTGGGCCCACATGAAGCCGAGGTAGGCCCGGTGCCCGGCCCGCTGCTGCCACCAGTCGCCGGGCATCTTCGACACCAGGGACCGCTTGCCGTGCACCACCTCGTCGTGGGAGATCGGCAGGACGTAGTTCTCGCTGTACGCGTACACCATCGAGAAGGTCATCTCGTGGTGGTGGTACTTGCGGTGCACCGGCTCGTGGCTCATGTACTGGAGCGAGTCGTGCATCCAGCCCATGTTCCACTTCAGCCCGAACCCGAGCCCGCCGAAGCCGCTCGGGCCCTCGTGGTGAGTGGCCCGGGTGACGCCGTCCCAGGCGGTCGACTCCTCGGCGATCGTGACCACGCCGGGCACCCTGCGGTACACCGTCGCGTTCATCTCCTGCAGGAACGCCACCGCGTCCAGGTTCTCCCGGCCGCCGTGCTCGTTGGGCGTCCACTGCCCCGCCTCGCGCGAGTAGTCGAGGTAGAGCATGGACGCCACCGCGTCCACCCGCAGCCCGTCGATATGGAACTCCTCGCACCAGTACAGGGCGTTCGAGACCAGGAAGTTGCGCACCTCCCGCCGCCCGAAGTCGAACTCCAGCGTGCCCCAGTCGGGATGCGCGGCCCGCAGCGGATCCTCGTGCTCGTACAGGGGCCGCCCGTCGAACTCGGCCAGCGCCCAGTCGTCCCGCGGGAAGTGGGCCGGCACCCAGTCCATCAGTACGCCGATGCCGGCCCGGTGCAGCGCGTCGACCAGGTACCGGAAGTCGTCGGGAGTGCCCAGCCGGGCCGTCGGCGCGTAGAAGCCGGTGACCTGGTAGCCCCAGGAGCCGCCGAACGGATGCTCCGCGACCGGCATCAGCTCGACGTGCGTGAAGCCCAGGTTCTTCACGTACCCGGGGAGCTGATCGGCCAGCTGCCGGTACGTCAGTCCCGGGCGCCAGGAGGCCAGATGCACCTCGTACACCGAGAACGGCGCCTCGTGCGCCGGGGTCTGAGCGCGCCGGTCCAGCCACTCGGCGTCGCCCCACTCGTACCGCGAGGACGTGATGACCGACGAGGTCGCGGGCGGTACCTCCGAGCGGCGGGCCATCGGGTCGGCGCGCAGCGTCTTCGACCCGTCGTGGCGGGTGATCTCGAACTTGTACAGCTCGCCCTCGCCGATGTCCGGCAGGAACAGCTCCCACACGCCCGACGAGCCCAGCGACCGCATGGCGTGGCCGGTGCCGTCCCAGAAGTTGAAGGTGCCGGCGACGCGCACGCCGCGCGCGTTCGGCGCCCACACCGAGAAACGGGTGCCGGTCACGCCCTCGTGGATCGTCGGGTGCGCGCCCAGCGCGGTCCACAGCTCCTCGTGCCGGCCCTCGCCGATCAGATGCAGGTCGAGGTCGCCCAGCGTGGGCAGGAAGCGGTAGGCGTCCTCGGTGTCCAGGACCGTGCCCTCGTACCCCACGAGCAGCCGGTATTCCGGGACCTCCCGCAGCGGCAGCAGTCCGGAGAAGAACCCCTCCCCGTCGTCCTGCAGCTCCGCCCGCACCTCGCCGGCGACGACGGTCACCGACAGGGCGTACGGCCGGAACGCCCGGAACGCGACCCCGCCGGGCACGAGGTGTGCGCCGAGCACGGCGTGCGGGTCGTGATGCGTACCGTTGAGCAGCCGGTCCCGGTCCGCCGCGCCGACGGCGGGCGAGACGGCGATCTCCATCTCCGGGGGGACCGTCTGGACGGGGGTGGCCTTCTTCGCGGGGGCTTTCCCGGTGGCGGCCTTCTTGGCCGGGGCCCTTTTCGCGGGGGGTTTGGCAGCGGTGGTCCGGGTGGCCGCCGCTTTCGCCGTCGTGGCCTTCTTGGCGGCCGTCTTCGTGGCTGTCGCCGTCTTCGTGGCCGTCTTCTTGGCGGCTGTCTTGGTCGCGGCCACCTTCTTGGCGGTGGACTTCGCCGCGGTCGCCTTCGCGGGAGCGGCCTTCTTCGCGACGGCCTTCTTCGCGGCGGCAGTCTTCGCCGGCGTCACCTTCTTGGCGACGGCAGTCTTCGCCGACGTCGCCTTCTTGGCGGCGGCAGTCTTCGCCGGGGCCGCCTTCTTGGCAGCGGCCTTCGTCGCAGGTGACTGAGCGGAGGCCGTCTTCTTGGCGGCAGCCTTCTTCGCGGCGGTCGTCTTCTTCGCCGCCTGTTTCGGCACCGCCGTCTTCTTCGCGGCGCTCTTCTGCTGGGCGGCCGTCGGCTGCTCGGGGATCTTCTCCCCGGCCGTCTTCTTCGGATGCGAACCGCTGGACTCGGAGCGGGGGGTCACGGGCGGGGCCTCCTGGGCGCAGGTGGGTCAGTCAGGTCAGGTGGCCGGACGAGGAGAGCCGGCTTATGGCGGCCAGGGGCACCGGCAGCCAGTCGGGGCGGTGCCGGGCCTCGTACACCACTTCGTAGATCGCCTTGTCCGTCTCGTAGGCGCGCAGCAGCACCGGGTCGGTGCGCGGATCGCGGCCGGAGGCCTCCGCGTAGCCGGAACAGTACGCGGACCGGCAGGTCTCGGCCCAGTCCGGCTGGGGCGGATCGGCCGAGCGGGCCGCGTAGTCGAAGGACCGCAGCATGCCAGCGACGTCCCGCACCGCCGGCTGCGGCATACGCCGCTCGGGCAGCGGCCGGGCCGGCTCGCCCTCGAAGTCGATCAGCCACCACTCGCCGGCCGGTGAGCGCAGGCACTGCCCGAGATGCAGATCGCCGTGCACGCGCTGCGCGGTCCAGGTGCGGCCCTCGGCGGCCAGATCGCCCAGCGCCGTGAACGCCGACCGCAGTCCGTCGGCGTAGGGCCGCAGCGCGGGCACCGCCTGGACGGCCGCCTCCAGTCGCTCGACCATGCCGTCCACCATGAGCTGGAGCTGCATGTGACCGAGCGTGACCGTCGGCAGCGCGCGGGCTAGCGCGGTGTGCACCTCGGCGGTGGCCCGCCCCAGCGCCCGCGCCTCGGCGCCGAAGTCCTCGCCTTTGGCCAGTTCGCGCAGCGCCAGCTCCCAGCCGTCGGAGGCGCCCTGCACGAACGGCTGGAGCACTCCCAGCACGTACGGCTGGCCGGCGGGGTCCGCCGGACCCGCCGAGATCACCGGGTCCGCCGTGGGGTCGATGTCCGCGACCATCCAGGCCGTCGGCGCGGGCACCCGGGGGCAGCCCTCGCGAGCCAGCGCCAGCGGCAGCTCCAGATCGGGGTTGACCCCGGGCACGATCCGGCGCAGCAGCTTCAGGATGAACGTATCTCCGTAGACGACCGACGAGTTGGACTGCTCCGCCGTCACCACGCGCGGCACCAGCCCGGACCGGATGTCCTGGCCGAGGTCCCGCTCGAAACGGAGCCCGCCGATACGGGCCTGGGTGCGCAGCGCCTCCAGGAGCAGTTCGGCGGGCCTGGGGTCGTGCAGGGCGTCGTAGACCGTGCGGCCGGCCAGCGGCCCCGTCGGCACATGTCCGATCAGCGCGGGCGCCAGCCGAGGCGGCAGCGCCTCGCGCACGCCTATCAGGAGCTGGTAGCAGTCGCCGGGATGGCCGGGCGCGCCGTGGGACGGCACGAGCGGCTGATGGGCGCGGACGAGCAGGTGGTACAGCCCCAGCTTGCCACTGGCGGGGAGCAGCTCGGTGGCCTCGACCAGCGTGAATCCGCTGACCGGACGTCCTTTGCCCGCGAACCAGCGCTGCCGTGGCAGCCATTCCCGCAGCAGTGGATCGAGGGAGGCGAGAAGGCCGGGCGGGGTGGTGACGGTGCGTGTGACGGCTTCCGACATGGCGTCGCGTCCTTTCACCCATTCTCGGTGCGCCTCCGTCGCCTTCGGCCGGCTCCGGCGGCGCCCCTCCGGCTCACGCGGGCGGGTGGGGTGTTCTTCATGCGTGCCCCGGGCGGGGCGGGAGAAACGCCCCGCCACGGGGGTTTGCGGCCTGCCCCGCGGATCAGGCCTCAGCGGCCCGTTTCAGGCCTCAGGGGTCCTTACACCGCGTCGCCGCGGAGCCGGAACCAGTAGAAACCGTGGCCCCCCAGCGTCAGCAGGTACGGCAGCTCGCCGATGGCCGGGAAACGGACCCCGCCGAACAGCTCCACCGGGTGCCGGCCCTCGAAGGCGCTCAGATCCAGCTCCGTCGGCTGGGCGAACCGCGAGAAGTTGTTCACACACAGCACCAGGTCGTCCTCGTACTCCCTGAGGAACGCCAGCACCGCCGGGTTCGTCGACGGCAGCTCGGTGTACGTGCCGAGTCCGAAGGCGGGATTCTGCTTGCGGATCTCGATCATGCGCCGGGTCCAGTGCAGCAGTGACGACGGCGAGGACATCGACGCCTCGACGTTCGTGACCTGGTAGCCGTAGACCGGGTCCATGATCGTCGGCAGGAACAGCCGCCCCGGGTCACAGGAGGAGAAGCCCGCGTTGCGGTCGGGCGTCCACTGCATCGGCGTGCGCACCGCGTCCCGGTCGCCGAGCCAGATGTTGTCGCCCATGCCGATCTCGTCGCCGTAGTAGAGGATCGGCGAGCCCGGCAGGGCCAGCAGCAGGGCCGTGAACAGTTCGATCTGGTTGCGGTCGTTGTCGAGCAGTGGGGCGAGACGGCGCCGGATGCCGATGTTGGCGCGCATCCGTGGGTCCTTGGCGTACTCGGCCCACATGTAGTCGCGCTCTTCGTCGGTGACCATCTCGAGCGTCAGCTCGTCGTGGTTGCGCAGGAAGATGCCCCACTGGCAGTTCGAGGGGATGGCCGGGGTCTTGGCCAGGATCTCGGAGACCGGGTAGCGGGATTCCCGCCGTACGGCCATGAAGATGCGCGGCATGACCGGGAAGTGGAAGGCCATGTGGCACTCGTCGCCGCCGCTCGGGTAGTCGCCGAAGTAGTCGACGACGTCCTCGGGCCACTGGTTGGCCTCGGCCAGCAGCACGGTGTCCGGGTACTGGGCGTCGATCTCCTTGCGCACCCGCTTCAGGAAGTCGTGCGTCTCCGGGAGGTTCTCGCAGTTCGTGCCCTCCTGCTGGTACAGGTACGGCACCGCGTCCAGCCGGAATCCGTCGATGCCGAGGTCCAGCCAGAACTTCAGCGCGGAGATCATCTCCTCCTGCACGGCCGGGTTCTCGTAGTTGAGGTCCGGCTGGTGGGAGAAGAACCGGTGCCAGTAGTACTGCTTGCGGACCGGGTCGAAGGTCCAGTTGGAGGCCTCGGTGTCGACGAAGATGATCCGCGCGTCCGGGAACTGTTTGTCGTCGTCGGCCCACACGTAGTAGTCGCCGTAGGGCCCGTCGGGGTCCTTGCGCGACTCCTGGAACCAGGGGTGCTGGTCGCTGGTGTGGTTCATGACGAAGTCGATGATCACGCGCATGCCGCGCTGGTGGGCGGCGTCGACGAACTCCACGAAGTCGGCGAGGTCCCCGAACTCCGGCAGCACGGCCGTGTAGTCGGAGACGTCGTAGCCGCCGTCCCGGAGCGGGGATTTGAAGAACGGCGGCAGCCACAGGCAGTCGACGCCGAGCCACTGGAGGTAGTCGAGCTTGGCGGTGATGCCCTTCAGGTCACCGACGCCGTCGCCGTTGCTGTCCTGGAACGAGCGGACGAGCACCTCGTAGAAGACGGCGCGCTTGAACCACTCCGGGTCGCGGTCCCTGGCAGGAGTGTCCTCGAAGGTGTCCTGAACGGGTTCGTTGACGATCATGTTGTGGGTGACCCTCCGATCTGCGGGGTGGACGGTCGCAGCACCGTGAAGACGTGCGCGGGGCTCCGGCCCGGTTCGAGACGCACGTAGTTGGCCCTGCCCCAGTGATAGGTCTCGCCGGTGAGCTCGTCCCGCACCGGCACCGACTCGTGCCAGTCCAGGCCGAGTTGCGGCATGTCCAACGAGACCGTCGCCTCCTGGGTGTGGTGGGGGTCGAGGTTGGCGACCACCAGAACCGTGTTCGAACCCTTCCGCTTCGAGTAGGCGATCACCGCCTCCTGGTCCGCGTCGTGGAAGTGGATATCGCGCAGCTGCTGAAGGGCCGGGTGTTCCCGCCGGATGGTGTTGAGCCTGGTCAGCAGCCGGGTGAGGGTGCGGCCCTCGCGTTCGGCGGCGTCCCAGTCGCGGCGGGTGAGCTGGTACTTCTCCGAGTTCAGGTACTCCTCGCTGCCCTCTCTGAGGGGGGTGTTCTCGCACAGTTCGTAGCCGGAGTAGATGCCCCAGGTCGGTGAGAGGGTCGCGGCGAGGACGGCCCTCACCTCGAAGGCGGGGCGGCCGCCCTGCTGGAGGTAGGCGTGCAGGATGTCGGGGGTGTTGGCGAAGAAGTTCGGCCGCATATAGCTGGCCGACTCGCCGGAGAGTTCGGTGAGGTAGTCGGTCAGTTCCTGCTTGGTGTTGCGCCAGGTGAAGTAGGTGTAGGACTGCTGGAAGCCGATCTGGGCCAGGGTGGCCATCATCGCCGGGCGGGTGAAGGCCTCGGCCAGGAAGATCACGTCGGGGTCGGTGCGGTTGATGTCCGCGATGACCCGCTCCCAGAACACCACCGGCTTGGTGTGCGGGTTGTCCACGCGGAAGATCCGCACGCCGCTGTCCATCCAGTGCCGCAGCACCCGCACGGTCTCGGCGATGAGGCCGTCCATGTCGGCGTCGAAGGCGATGGGGTAGATGTCCTGGTACTTCTTCGGCGGGTTCTCGGCGTAGGCGATGGTGCCGTCGGGGCGGTGGTGGAACCACTCGGGGTGTTTTTGCACCCAGGGGTGGTCCGGGGAGCACTGCAGGGCGAAGTCCAGCGCGACCTCCAGGCCCAGCTCGCGGGCCTGGCCGACGAACCAGGTGAAGTCCTCCAGGGTGCCCAGATCGGGGTGGACGGCGTCGTGGCCGCCCTCGGGTGAGCCGATCGCCCAGGGCACGCCGACGTCGTCGGGGCCGGGGGAGAGGGTGTTGTTCCTGCCCTTGCGGAAGGTCGTGCCGATCGGGTGGATCGGGGGCAGGTAGACGACGTCGAAGCCCATGGCGGCGATCGCCGGAAGGCGGCGCGCTGCGGTGCGGAACGTGCCGTGCGGCTGCTCGGAGGTGCCCTCGGAGCGGGGGAAGAACTCGTACCAGGAGCCGTACAGGGCCCGCTCCCGCTCCACCAGCAGCGGCAAGGGCTCGGAGGTGGTGACCAGGTCCCGCAGCGGATGCCGGGCCAGCACCTCCTCCACCTCCGGCGCCAACGCCGCCGCGAGCCGCGCGGCCGCCGGGCGGCTCTCGTCCCGCAGGGCGTCGACGGCGGCCAAGACCACGTCCCGCAGGCCCTCCTCCTCGGGTATGCCCTCGGCGGCCCGCTCGTACAGGCGCGCGCCCTCCTCCAGGACGACGTCCGTGTCCATGCCGGCCGGGATCTTGATCTGCGCATGGTGGCGCCAGGTGCCGATGGGGTCGCCCCACGCCTCCACGGTGAACGTCCACAGGCCGGGCTCCCCGGCGGTGACCGTGGCGCCCCACCGGTCCGTGCCGGGGGCCAGCTCCCGCAGGGGTGTCCACGGCCCGGGGTGGCCCTCGGGGTCCTTGAGCACGACATTGGCGGCGACCGCGTCGTGCCCCTCCCGGAACACGGTCGCCGAGATGTCGAAGGTCTCGCCGGTCACGGCCTTGGCCGGCCGGCGTCCGCGCTGGACGACCGGGCGGACATCGAGCACGGGTATGCGCCCGACGGCGGTCGCCTCGCCCACGGGGGGTGGTTGCGGGACCGGTGGACCGGCGTCGGCCGGGCGCACGGGACGTGCCTCGCCGCCGGGCGCGCGCGCCCCGGTGCGGCGGGTCGGGGGTGGTGACGAAGGGTGCTTGGCGGGCATGACCGCTCCTGTCCGCGTCAACGTGGGTGGGCGGATGTCTATGGGGAGGTGGGTCCTGCGTGGTGCTCCTGAGAGGGGTACCCGCAGGAGCCTTCCCACCCTATTCGGGTGGGCAATCCGGCACTTTGTTAACTACTCACGCGTATGTCGACACACAAGACCGGCCTCGTCCGCGACGGACGAGGCCGGCCCTTGTCTGTGGCTGCTCCTTCGCCCTACGGCTGCGGCACCCGCAGTAACTTGTCCGGCGAACCGATACCCCGGCCGGAGATCTTCCCGGTCGCCGCTCCGGTGGTCAGAGCCCTCCCGACCTGGGACGGAGCCGCTCGCGGATGGTCGGACAGGTACAGCGCGGCCGCGCCCGCCGCGTGCGGAGACGCCATCGAGGTGCCCGAGAACGTGGCCCGCGCGGTGTCGCTCGCGGCCGCAGCGGAGGTGATGCCGACGCCCGGGGCGAAGAGATCGAGGGCCGGGCCGTGGTTGGAGAAGGCCGGTTTTGTATCCCTCCGGTCGGTCGCACCGACCGTGATCGCCTGCTTGACGCTCCCCGGGGAGTACAGCCCGGCCGGCCTGCCGTCGTTGCCCGCGGCGACCGTGTAGGTGACGCCGGAGGCGATGGAGGCGCGGACGGCGGCGTCCAGCCGGTCGTTGCGCGGGCCGCCCAGACTGAGGTTGGCGACCGCGGGCTTCCTCGCGTGCCGGGTCACCCAGTCGATCCCGGCGATCACCCGGGCCGTGGTGCCCGCGCCCGCGGCGTCGAGGACACGTACGGAGACGATCCGGGCCTTCTTGGCGACGCCGTGCGCCGTCCCGGCGACCGTGCCGGCCACGTGCGTGCCGTGGCCGTTGGCGTCCGCCGCGACCTTGTCGTTCCCGACGAAGTCCCAGCCGTGGCTCGCCCGGCCCCCGAAGTCCCGGTGGGTGGTCCGGACGCCGGTGTCGATCACATACACCGTCACCCCGGCACCCGCCGACTCGGGCCAGGTGTAGCTCCGGTCCAGGGGCAGGCTCGGCTGGTCGACGCGGTCCAGCCCCCAGGACGCCGGGTTGCGCGGCGTCCGCTCCAGCCGCACGCGGGTGTCCTGGACGACCGAGGCGACCCGTGGATCGGCGGCCAGCCGCGCTGCCTGTCTCGCGTTCGCCCTGATCGCGTAGCCGTTCAGGACCGTGCCGTAGGTGTGGCTGATGTCCACCCCGTACGTCTCGGCGAGGCCCTTTCCGGCCCCCGACGGTGCCCGCGTGCCCTCCTTCAGTGTCACCAGATAGCTTCCGTGCACGGAGCCGGGTCCTCCGGCGCCGAGTATCCGCCCCTCCGGTACGGCGTGCGCGGGCAGGGTGATGGCCGAAAACGCCGCGGCGCAGATCACGGCGGCCAGGCCCCCCGTCCAGCGCGGGCGCCGTGTGCGCGTCCGTGCCATGGTCCGAGTTCCCCTCCTCGACTCGGCGTACGGCTGCCGCGCGGCGCCGCGAGCGGCGGGCGCGGGCCGGTACGCCAGGGGCAGCCTCTCGTGGCACGTGAAACACCACAAGGACGCCTATGGGGGTGGAATCGGCCATATCCGTGAATGGTGCTGTTCAGGCCGATCGGGGGTCCGGCGGCGGAGCCTCAGCGGCGGCGGCACATCCGCCGGTACTGTCGTAGGAGAAGTCGATGAAGCCCTGTGCCAAAGCCCTGCGTCAACCAGCGAACGCGCCGAGGTGGAACCCGTGAAGGCGATCCGTCGATTCACCGTCCGACCCGTTCTCCCCGACCCCCTCCGGCCGCTCAGCGATCTGGCCCGCAATCTGCGGTGGTCGTGGCATGCCGAGACCCGTGACCTGTTCCAGTCCGTCGACCCCGAGCGCTGGGCCGCCTCCGGGCGCGACCCGGTCCGGCTGCTGGGCAGCGTGCCGCCCGCGCGGCTCGCGGGCCTGGCCGAGGACCGCCGGTTCCTGCGCCGCCTCGCCTCGGTCGCGGGCGATCTGCACGACTACATGACCGGCGACCGCTGGTACCAGGCCCAGCCCGAGGAACTTCCCGCCGCGGTCGCCTACTTCTCACCCGAATTCGGCGTCACGGCCGCCCTGCCGCAGTACTCCGGCGGCCTCGGCATCCTGGCCGGCGACCATCTGAAGGCGGCCAGCGACCTGGGTGTCCCGCTGATCGGCGTCGGGCTGCTCTACCGGCACGGCTACTTCCGCCAGACCCTCTCCCGGGACGGCTGGCAGCAGGAGCACTACCCCGTCCTCGACCCGAACGAGCTGCCCCTGGTCCTCCTGGAGGAGCCGGACGGCACCCCCGCCCAGGTCGCCCTCGCCCTGCCCGGCGGCAAGCAGTTGCGCGCCCGGATCTGGCTGGCGCAGATCGGCCGGGTCCCGCTGCTGATGCTGGACTCGGACGTCGAGGAGAACGACCTCGGCGAGCGCGGTGTGACCGACCGGCTCTACGGCGGCGGCAGCGAGCACCGGCTGTTGCAGGAGATGCTGCTGGGGATAGGAGGTGTGCGGGCGGTCCGGACGTACTGCCGGCTGACCGGGCACCCCGCGCCGGAGGTGTTCCACACCAACGAGGGCCACGCGGGGTTCCTCGGTCTGGAGCGGATCGCCGAACTCTGCGCGGCGGGCTCGGACTTCGACGCGGCGCTGGAGGCGGTCCGCTCCGGGACCGTCTTCACCACCCACACCCCCGTCCCGGCCGGTATCGACCGCTTCGACCGCGAGCTGGTCGCCCGCCACTTCGGCCCCGACGCGGAGCTGCCCCGCATCGACGTCGGGCGCGTCCTCAAACTCGGCATGGAGACGTACCCCGGCGGGGAGCCCAACCTGTTCAACATGGCCGTGATGGGCCTGCGCCTGGCCCAGCGCGCCAACGGGGTGTCCCTGCTGCACGGCAACGTCAGCCGCGAGATGTTCTCGGGCCTGTGGCCCGGCTTCGACGCCGACGAGGTGCCGATCACGTCCGTGACCAACGGGGTGCACGCGCCCACCTGGGTCGCCCCCGAGGTCTTCCGGCTCGGCGCCCGGCAGATCGGCGTCCAGCGCGCCGAGGACGCGCTGACCGTCGGCGGCTCGGACCGCTGGGACGCGGTGGCGGACATTCCCGACCAGGAGATCTGGGAGCTGCGGCGGGGGCTGCGCGAGCAGCTCGTGACCGAGGTGCGGGAGCGGCTGCGGGCCTCCTGGCGGCAGCGCGGGGCCGGTACGGCCGAGCTGGGCTGGATCGACGGAGTGCTCGACCCGGACGTCCTCACCATCGGCTTCGCCCGGCGCGTCCCGTCGTACAAGCGTCTGACGCTGATGCTGCGCGACCGCGACCGGCTGATGGACCTGCTGCTGCACCCCGAGCGGCCGGTCCAGATCGTCGTGGCGGGCAAGGCGCATCCCGCGGACGACGGCGGGAAGCGGCTGGTGCAGGAGCTGGTGCGGTTCGCGGACGATCCGCGGGTGCGGCACCGCCTCGTGTTCCTGCCCGACTACGGCATGGCGATGGCGCAGAAGCTGTACCCGGGCTGCGACATCTGGCTGAACAATCCGCTCCGGCCGCTGGAGGCCTGCGGCACGTCCGGCATGAAGGCCGCGCTCAACGGTTGTCTCAATCTGTCCGTCCTCGACGGGTGGTGGGACGAGTGGTTCCAGCCGGACTTCGGCTGGGCCATTCCCACGGCCGACGGTGTCGGGACCGATCCGGACCGCCGCGACGACATAGAGGCCGCGGCGCTGTACGACCTGCTGGAGCAGCGGGTGACGCCCCGCTTCTACGAGCGTGGCCGCAGCGGGCTGCCCGACCGCTGGATCGAGATGGTCCGCCAGACCCTGAGCCTGCTCGGGCCGAAGGTGCTGGCCGGGCGCATGGTCCGCGAGTACGTCGAGCGTCTCTACGCGCCCGCGGCTCTGGCCCACCGCTCGATGGCACCGGACGCGGCGCGGGAGCTCGCCGAGTGGAAGGCGCGGGTGCGGGCGGCGTGGCCGGGCGTCACCGTCGACCATGTGGAGACGTCGGTGTCGCAGGCGCTGGCCGAGCTCGGTACGACGCTGGGGTTGCGCGTGCGGGTCGGACTCGGGGACCTCGGGCCTGATGATGTCGAGGTTCAGGTGGTGTCGGGGCGGGTGGACGAGGAGGACCGGATCGGGGATGCGGCCGTTGTTTCCCTGAAGCCGGTCGGGTCCCCCGGGGAGGACGGTAGGTGGGTGTACGAAGGGGCCTTGTCCCTGGATCGCACCGGGCCTTTTGGGTATACGGTGCGGATCCTTCCCGCGCATCGGCTGCTGGCTTCCAGCGCGGAGTTGGGGCTGGTGGCCGGGCCGTCGGAGGAGTTGGTGGAGGCGGCGGGGTTGCTTATGCGGTGAGTCGTAGCCTGCGGGCGCGTGGGGGCTTGTCGCGCAGTTCCCCGCGCCCCTAGGTGAACTCACCACCCTGCGTTGCCAAGTTCCGCAGGACATTGCCGCACCTGCGCGCGTACGCGTGCTGGAAGCCCCTGGTCGCCGGGCCACCCGCCCTCGCGTACCACTTGGCCGGCTTGCTGAAGGCGTTGACCGTGAGCCAGACCGTGCCGTCTCCTGTGCGGTCCACGACGAAGGACTCCTCGCCGCATTCGGGGTGGCCGGTCAGGGTGCCGTAGGCCCAGCCGGCGCGGCGGGGTTCCTCCAGGGTCCACACCACACGGCAGGGGGCCTTGATCATGCCGGCGAGGGTGACGGTGACGTCGACGCCGGGGGCGGCTCGTTCCGCGCTCGCGTCGACGCCGACGCCCATGGCCCGGTGCATCTCCCAGGTGAGCACCGCCTCCGAGGCCCGTCGGAAGACCTCCTCGCCCTCCCCGAGGCGGGTGCGCACGTTCATGGGGTGGAAGCCCGGCGGGCAGAAGTGCTCCTCGCGGGTGGCGCCGACATCGGCGTAGGTGAAGTCCTCCGAAGACATGGTCCCCAAGAGTAGGGCGGTACCCGGAGCCGCCGTCGCTCCGGGTACCGCCCGTGGGTCGTGCTTCGGTCAGCCGACGTTGACCGCGGACCAGGCGGAGGCGACCGCCTTGTACTCGGCGCTGCTCGCGCCGTACAGCGCCGAGGCCGCGTTCAGGGTCGCCGTACGGGCGGCCGCGTACTTGGTCGTCGACGTCATGTACGTCGTCAGCGCCTTGTACCAGATCTGCAGCGCCTTGGTGCGGCCGATGCCGGTGACCGTGGAGCCGTTGGAGGTGGGCGAGTTGTAGGTCACGCCGTTGACGGTCTTCGAGCCGCTGCCCTCGGACAGCAGGTAGAAGAAGTGGTTGGCGGGACCGGAGGAGTAGTGGACGTCCAGGCCGCCGAGACTGGAGGACCAGGCGTCCTTGGACGAGCCGTCCTTGCTGGGCTTGTCCATGTAGCGCAGCGGGCTGCCGTCGCCGTTGATGTCGATCTCCTCGCCGATGAGGTAGTCACCGACGTCGGAGGAGTTGTTGGCGAAGAACTCGGCGCCCGCGCCGAAGATGTCGCTGGTGGCCTCGTTCAGGCCGCCGGACTCGCCGCTGTAGTTGAGGCCCGCCGTGGCCGACGTCAGACCGTGGCTCATCTCGTGGGCGGCCACGTCGAGCGAGGTCAGCGGGTGGGTGTTGCCCTCGCCGTCGCCGTAGGTCATGCAGAAGCAGCTGTCCGACCAGAAGGCGTTGACATAGGCGTTGCCGTAGTGGACGCGCGAGTAGGCCGCCTTGCCGTCGTTGCGGATGCCGCTGCGGCCGAAGGTGTTCTTGTAGAAGTCCCAGGTCACCTGGGCGCCGTAGTGCGCGTCGGCGCCGGCGGTCTCCAGGTTGGACGGGTTGCCGGTGCCCCAGACGTCGTCCGAGCCGGAGAAGAGGGTGCCGGTGCCGGACGTGCCGCGGTTGAGGTTGTACGTCTTGTGGCCGCCGCGCGTGCCGTCGGTGAGGTTGTACGACGACCCGGACTTGGTGGTGCTCAGGTCGACCTTGCCGCTGTAGGTGGTGGTGCCGGTGCCGGTCTCGATGGCCTGGTACTCGTAGAGCTTCTTGCCGGTGGCGGCGTCGGTGACGACGTGCAGCTCGTTCGGCGTGCCGTCCTCCTGGAGGCCGCCGACGACGGTCTCGTAGGCGAGGGTGGGCTTGCCGTCGGCCGCCCAGATCACCTTGCGGGGAGCGGAGTTCGCCTCGGTCTTCTCCGAGCCGGCCGCCTTGGCGAGCGTCACGGCCTGCTTCTCGGCCTTGGCGGCGGCGACCGCCGGCTTGAGGGAGGCGACCTTGAGGGCGGCCTTCGTCGCTCTGGTGACGCCCAAGGCCCCGCCGGACTTCGACTCGTGCACGACGAGGTCGCCGCCGAGGACCGGCAGGCCCGCGTAGGTGCGCTCGTAGCGGGTGTGGACCGTGCCGTCGGCGTCCTCCACGACGTCCTTGACGACCAGCTTCTCCTGTTCGCCGAGGCCTATCTCGTCGGCGGTCTTCGGGGCGTCCGCCTGCTGCTCCTTGACGAGAGCCGTGCGGGCGGGCGCGGAGAGCAGGACGGGGGCGGCGGCGAGGGCCGGCTCGGAGGAGGAGTCGGCGGCGACGCTGCTGCCGGAGGTCAGACCGGTGGTGAGCAGGGCGCCGGCGGCGACGGCGGTGGCGATGGCCAGCGTGGTGCGCTTGTGACGCGCGTAGAGGGGGGTCACACGAGCTCCTTGATGTGGGGGAAGTGCTGGGGTGCTGTGCGGCGGGTGGGGGAAGAGTGGCACCAGGGGCGCGTACATGTCAGGAGTAACGCGTGATGTTGGCCGGAAATCGACGACAGGCTGACGGTTCCGGGCATGTGAAGCGGGCGCCGTCCCGGGGGAGTCGAACCCACCGGGGCGGCGCCCTGACTTGGGGAACCGTTGCGGCCTACTGCCTACTGCCTACGACCAGCGGCCAACGGCTCACGGCTTACGGGAAGGTGAGCTTCCAGCTGTTGATGTAGCCGGTGTCGATGGCCGCGTTGTCCTGGACCCGCAGCTGCCAGACGCCGTTGGCGACCTCGGAGGAGGCGTTCACCGTGTAGGTCTCGTTGATGTTGTTCGCGCTGCCGCCGGTGCCGTAGCCCTTCAGCGTGTACGCCGTGCCGTCGGGGGCGACCAGCTGTACCTGGAGGTCACCGATGTAGGTGTGGACGATGTCCACGGCGACCTGGAGGTTGGAGGGCGCGTTGCCCGTCCGGCCGGTGACGGTGACCGGCGAGGTGACCGCCGCGCCCCGGTCCGGAATGGCCACGTCGGCGGCGTTCTCGAAGGATGTGCCGCCGCCGCCTCCGTCGCCGGGGCGGGTGCCGACGTTGATGCCCGCCCACGCGTGCTGGACCGCCTTGTACTCGGCGCTGTCGGTGCCGTAGAGCTCACCGGTCGCGGCGAGGGTGCCGGTGCGGGCGCCCGCGTAGTTGGTGGTCGAGGTGAATTTCGTCGTCAGGGCGCGGAACCAGATCTTCTCCGCCTTGTCCCGGCCGATGCCGGTGACCGGAAGGCCGTCCGAGGTGGACGAGTTGTAGGTGACACCGTTGATGGTCTTGGTGCCGCTGCCCTCGCTCAGCAGGTAGAAGAAGTGGTTCGCCGGGCCCGAGGAGTAGTGCACGTCGATCGAGCCGATGCCGGAGTACCAGCTGTCCTTGGACGAGCCGTCCTTGCTGGGCTTGTCCATGTAGCGCAGCGGGGTCCCGTCGCCGTTGATGTCGATCTCCTCGCCGATGAGGTAGTCACCGACGTCGGAGGAGTTGTTCGCGTAGAACTCGACGGTCGAGCCGAAGATGTCGCTGGTGGCCTCGTTCAGACCGCCGGACTCGCCGCTGTAGTTGAGGCCCGCGGTGTTCGACGTCAGCCCGTGGGTCATCTCGTGGGCGGCCACGTCGATCGATGTCAGCGGGTTCGCGTTGCCCGACCCGTCGCCGTAGGTCATGCAGAAGCAGCTGTCCGACCAGAACGCGTTGACGTAGTTGTTGCCGTAGTGGACCCGGGAGTACGCGCCCACACCGTCGCCGCGGATGCCGCTGCGGCCGTGCACGTTCTTGTAGTAGTCCCAGGTCAGCGCGGCCCCGTAGTGGGCGTCGGCGCCTGCCGACTCCAGGTTGGAGGGGGTGCCGTTACCCCACACGTCGTCGGGGCCGGAGAAGAGGGTGCCGGTGCCGGAGGTGCCGCGGTTGAGGTTGTACGTCTTGTGGTTGCCGCGGGCGCCGTCAGTGAGGTTGTACGTCGACCCGGACTGGGTCGTGGTGAGGTCGACCGTGCCGCTGTAGACCGTGTTGCCGGTCCCGGTCTCGATGGCCTCCCACTCGTACAGCTTCGCGCCGGTGGTGGCGTCGGTGACCACGTGCAGTTCCTGCGGGGTGCCGTCGTGCTGGAAACCGCCGACGACCGTCTCGTACGCCACGACCGGCTTGCCGCTCGCGGCCCAGATCACCTTGCGGGGCTCGCGGTTGATGCCGGGGCTCTTGGCCTCGTCGGCCTTGCCCGCGGTCAGGGCCTGCTGCCGGGCCTTCGCCGCGGACACCGCCGCCTTCGTCGTGGCCGGCGCGATCGGGGCGCGGGTGGCCTTCGTGACGGACGCGGTGGCGTCCGCCTCGGTGCTCTCGACGACCAGGTCGCCGCCGAGGACCGGCAGGCCCGCGTAGGTGCGCTCGTAGCGTGTGTGCACGGTGCCGTCGCGGTCCTTGAGGACATCGCGGACGACCAGCTTCTCCTGGGCGCCGAGGCCCAGGTCCTTCGCGGTCCCGGCCTTGCCGGCGTTCGCCTCCCGGATCAGCGCGGCGCGCTGGGCGGGGGTGAGCCGGACCGATTCCGAGCCCGGCTTCGCCTTGCTCGCGGCCGCCGGTGCCCTGTTCTCCGGGGCCGCGGTGGCGGCGCCGATGTGCACGGCGGTGGCGATCAGCGCGGCGACGCCGGCGAAGGCCACGACCGCGGTACGGCGAGGGGTGTGGGGAGTGCGTCTGTGGGAGGTGCCTCTGCGCGAGGAACTGCTTCTCAACACTGACTCCTTCTGCATGGCCGGGGGTCGCCCGGCCTGGGGAGGTGGAGGTGTCGCAGTGGGGTTTCCGTGGAGCAGTCGTCGGAAGCGTGGCAGGGGAGTGCGCTTTCTGTCAGGATCGCGTCAAGAGTATGGCCGGAAAACGGTTCGTTGACCGGAAGTTCATGTTCGTTATACGGACCCTTGACGGCTCTCGGGCAGGTCCCCGTGCCAGGAGTGCCACAGGGCCGCGTACGCTCCGCCGGCCGCCACCAGCTCCTCGTGCGTGCCGAGTTCGGTCAGCCGGCCGTCCTCCATCACCGCGACCCGGTCGGCGTCGTGCGCGGTGTGCAGCCGGTGGGCGACGGCGATGACGGTCCGCCCCTCGAGGACGGCGGCCAGGGCACGCTCGGTGTGCCGGGCGGTCGTCGGGTCGAGCAGGGCGGTCGCCTCGTCCAGGATCAGTGTGTGCGGATCCGCCAGCACCACCCGGGCGAGGGCGAGTTGCTGTGCCTGCGAGCCGTCCGTACGCCAACCGCCCTGGCCCAGCCGGGTGTCCAGGCCCTCCGGCAGCTCCCGCACCCAGGTGTCGGCGCCGACCACGCCCAGCGCTTCCCACAACTCCTCGTCACCGGCGCCCGGTTCGGCGATCCGCAGGTTGTCACGGACCGAGCCAAGGAACACGTGGTGCTCCTGGGTGACCAGGACGACCTGGCGACGCAGCCGCTCGGGCCCGAGCCCGACCACGGGCACGCCGCCGACCGTCACCGAGCCGGCGGTCGGCGCGTCGATGCCCGCCATCAGCCGGCTCAGCGTGGTCTTGCCGGCTCCGGAGGGCCCGACCATGGCCAGCCGCTCCCCGGGTCTCACCGTCAGGTCGACGCCGCGCAGCACCTCGACGACCCCGTCGTAGGCGTAGCGCACGCCGGTGACGTCGATGCGGTCGCCGTCCGGATCCGGACAGTCGCCCTCCTCGGCGGCCCGCGGGGCCCTGGCCAGGCCCTCCACCCGGGCGAACGAGGCGCCGCCCGCCTGGAGTTGCTCGATCCGCACCAGGACCTCGTCCAGCGGTGCGCTCAGCTGCTGCAGATACAGCGCCGCCGCCACGACCGCTCCGAGGCTCATCGAGCCGGACGCGTGCAGCGCGCCGCCGATCACCAGGACTCCGGCGACCGGGAGGACGTACGACGTCTCCATCACCGGGAAGAACACCGTGCGCAGGAAGAGGGTGTAGAAGCGGGTGCGGCGGGAGGTCTCCAGGGCGTCCCGGCTCGCGGCGGTGCGCTGCTCCTGGAGCCCGAACGCCTCCACCGTGCGCGCCCCGGCCGCCGTCGACGCCACGATCTCCGCCACGTCCGATGTGGCCGCGCCCTCGGCGAGATACCCGTCCCGGGCCCGGCGCAGGTACCAGCGCAGTGCGATCCAGATCGGCGTCAGCGCCAGCACAGCGACGGCGCCGAGCACCGGGGACATCAGGAACACCGCCGCGACGAGGAACAGCGCCTGGACCAGGTTGACGAGCAGGATGGGACCCGCGTCCCGCAGGGTGTTGCCGACGGTCGTCACGTCCGCCGTCCCCCGGGCCGTCAGATCACCGGTGCCGGCCCGCTCCACCACCGAGGCGGGCAGCGTCAACGCCCGGTCCACAAACCGATCCCGCACCCGGGCCAGGGTCCGCTCCCCGAAGCGGTGCCCCACGTACCGGGCCCAGCGTGCCAGCAGTACCTGCGCCAGGGCGCACAGCAGAAGGAGCAGGGCCAGCCGGTCCACGGCGGCCGCCCCCCGCCCGGCCCGCACGTCGTCGATCATCCGGCCCAGGAGCCACGGCCCGGCCAGCCCGGCCACGGCGGCGAGCGCGTTCAGGCCCAGGACGACACCGAAGGCCCGGGCATCGGCCCGTACGAGACCGAGCAGGGCCCGTCGGACGTCCGCCCGTTCGGCGACCGGCAGGTGTTCGTGGCTCATCCCGGGACCTCTTCGGTTTCTCTGGAGACGAGGGCTCGGTAGCCGGGGCTGGTGCCGAGCAGTTCCTGGTGGGTGCCGGAGGCTTCGACCTTGCCGTCCCTGAGGTAGTGGACGGTGTCCGTGCGGTCCAGGACGAGGGGGGAGGTGGTGGTCACGACCGTGGTGCGGCCTTCCCTTGCCGACCTCAGCCGCGTGGCGACGGTGGCCTCGGTGTGGGCGTCGAGGGCCGAGGTGGGCTCGACGGCCAGGAGGATCTCGGGGTCGGTGAGGAGGGCTCTCGCCAGGCGGACGCGTTGGCGTTGGCCGCCGCTGAGGTTGCGGGCCTGGGCGTCCATGGGAGTGTTCAGGCCGTGGGGGAGGGCTTGGACGATGTCTTCTGCCGCGGCTGTGTGGAGCGCCGTTCGGGGTGCCGGGTGGGGTTGTCCGGCGGGTGCGGGTGCGTTGTGGTTGTCCGCGCGGTTCCCCGGTCCCCTGGAAGCAGGTCGGATCATGTCCTGGAGAGTTCCTGCGAACAGGTCGGAGTCGTGGTCGGCCACCAGGATGCGTGCCCGGATCTGGGTCAGGGCGATGTCGTCCAGGCGCCTGTCGCCCCACGTCGCGTTCGACGGGGTGTAGCGGCCAAGGCGGTCCACCACCGTCGTCGCGTCCGCCGGGTGTTCTGCCACCAGGGCCGTCAGGCGCCCCGGCAGGGCGCGTACGCCCGACTCCGGGTCGTACAGGGCGGACGGCTCGGACGGGGCGTCCAGGGTCCCCGTGTCGGGCATCGGCTCCAGGCGCAGGAACCGTACGACGCGGCGTGCGCACACCAGGCCGCGGCTGATCTGGTAGCCGCACTCGACCAGGAAGGCCACCGGCCACACCAGCACGGCCACATAGCCGTAGACGGACACCAGCTGGCCCACGGTGATGTCGCCCTGCGCGGCGAGCCGGGCCGCCAGCCAGGTCACCACCGCCAGGAACAGGGTCGGCAGCCCGATCCCCAGTGCCTGCACCCAGCTCGTCACCGCCCCCACCCGGTAGCCCTGCTCGCACAGCCGCCGCGAGTCCTGCCGGAAGGCGTCCGCCACCAGCTGCTTGCCGCCCAGGCCGGCGAGGACCCGCAGTCCGCCCGCGAGGTCACCGATCCGCGCGGTCAGCACGCCCTGCCGCTCGCGGTACTCCGTCTCCGACCCCTGCAACCGGCCGAGCAGCGGCCCCATCAGCAGGGCGAGCACCGGAATGCCGAGCAGCACGATCAGGGCGACGAGTCCCGAGACCGACACCAGCAGCACGGCGATCACCAGATAGCCCAGGACGGCGCCGACGCCGGGCCCCACCACGGTCAACGACTGACTGACCGTCTGCACGTCGCCCACACCGATCGTGACGACCTCCCCGGCGCTCGCCTGCCGCCGCAGCGAGGCACCCAGCCGCACCGCCTGCCCGACCACCACCTTCACCGTGCGGAAGTTGGCGTCCATCCGCACCCGGGTCATCGTGCGGTGCCGCATGATGCTCAGCCAGGAGTTGAACGCCCCCACCGCGAACAGCGCCCCGCTCCAGACGGCCAGCGCGCCCGTGTCGCCGGGCTCGAGGCCGTCGTCGATCGCCCGGGACATCAGATACGGCGTGGCCGCCAGCAGCACCATCCACACGCTGCCGAACATCGCCCCGGCCGCACACCGCCAGGGCTGCCGGGCGACCAGCCACCACAGGTAACGGGTACCGCCACGGTGGTCGGGTGTGCCGGGGTCCTCGTACGCGTCGATCATCCGCCCGCCCTCCGCCGCCGTCCTACGCCAGACTGTCCCGCCAGGCCCGGTGCAGATCGGCGAACCTGCCCGTGCCCGCGACGAGTTCGGCCGGTGCCCCGTCCTCGACGATCTTCCCCTGCTCCATCACCAGGACACGGTCCGCGATCTCCACGGTCGAGAGCCGGTGCGCGATGACCACCGCCGTACGCCCCTTCAGCACCGTCGCCATCGCCCGCTGCACCGCGCGCTCGCCCGGGATGTCCAGCGAGCTGGTCGCCTCGTCGAGGATCAGCACCGCCGGGTCGGCCAGCAACGCCCTTGCGAACGCCACCAGTTGGCGCTGACCGGCCGAGATGCGGCCGCCCCGCTTGCGTACGTCGGTGTCGTAGCCGTCGGGCAGGGCGCTGATGAAGTCGTGCGCGCCGATCTCCTTCGCGGCCTGCTCCATCTCCTCGCGGGTGGCGTCCGGGCGGCCGATCGCGATGTTCTCGGCGACCGTGCCGGAGAACAGGAACGCCTCCTGCGTCACCATGACCACCCCGCGCCGCAGGTCGGGCACGGCGAGGTCGCGCAGGTCGACGCCGTCCAGCAGCACCCGGCCCTCGGAGGGGTCGTAGAACCGGGCCAGCAGCTTGGCCAGCGTCGACTTTCCGGCGCCGGTGGAGCCGACGACCGCTACCGTCTGCCCGGCCGGGATCGTGAGGTCGAAGCCGGGCAGCACCTCGCCGCCGGTGCGGTAGCCGAAGCTGACGCCGTCGAAGACGACCTCGCGCCCCGGGTGCTCGCTCGCCAGGGGCGGAAGCGGCCGGGGGTCCGCAGGCTCGGGGACGGACGGCGTCTGGGCGAGCAGCCCGGCGATCTTCTCCAGCGAGGCCGCCGCCGACTGGTACGAGTTGAGGAACATCCCGAGCCGGTCGATCGGGTCGTACAGCCGCCGCAGGTACAGCACGGCCGCCGCCAGCACACCGAGGGCCAGCGTGCCGCCCGCGACCCGGTAGGCGCCCCACAGCACGATCGCCGCCACCGCCGTGTTGGCGACCAGCCGCGAGCCGGTGACGTACCGGGCCATCTCCAGCAGCGCGTTGCCGTTGGTCCGCTCGTGCCGCTCGTTGAGCGCGCCGAAGTCCGCGTCGTTGACGGCCTCGCGGCGGAAGGCGCGCACCGGCCGGATGCCGTTCATCGTCTCGACGAACTTCACGATGACGGCCGCGATGGCGGTGGACCGCTCCCGGTACACCCGCCCGGCCCGCCGCTGGTACAGCCGCACGAGGGCGTAGAGCGGCACCAGGGACGCCACCGCCACGCTCCCGAGGCCCAGGTCGAGCCAGAGCAGCATCGCCGAGATGTAGACGAAGGACAGGATGACGGTCACGAGCTCCTGCAGGCCCTCGTCCAGCAGCTCGCGCAGCGACTCCACGTCCGCCGTGGAGCGGGAGATGAGCCGGCCCGAGGTGTAGCGCTCGTGGAAGTCGACGCTCAGCGCCTGCGCGTGGCGGAAGATCCGGCCGCGCAGGTCGAGCAGCACGTCCTGGCTGACCCGGGCCGCGGCGGAGACGAACGCGTACTGCAGCCCGCCCGCGGCCAGCGCGCACGCCAGATAGCCGGCGCCCACCGCGATCAGCGGCCCGTGGTCCCCGGCCCGGAACGCCGGTACGGCACGGTCGATGGCGTACGCCACGAGCAGCGGGCCCGCCTGCACGACCGCCTGCTGGAGCAGCAGCAGAACCGTCGTGACCGTGACCCGGGCCTTCAGGGGCGCGAGCAGGGAGCGCAGCAGGGCGGCGGTGGCGCCCGGCGGAGTGGGCAGGACGTCCTGGTCGAAGGGGTCGCCGGTGGCGGGCGCCTGGTCGTCGTCTCTCCGGTCGGCCGGTGTGCTGGTGGCCGCCGTCATCGTGCGCCCTCCTCTTCCCCTGACATCAGGTGCGCGTACTCGGCGTTCGTCCGCAGCAGTTCGTGGTGGGTGCCGACCGCGGCGATCCGGCCGCCGGACAGCAGCGCGACCCGGTCGGCGAGCAGCACGGTGGACGGGCGGTGCGCCACGATCAGGGCGGTCGTGTCCGCGAGGACGTCCCGCAGGGCGGCCTCCACGGCGGCCTCGGTGTGCACGTCCAGGGCCGACAGCGGGTCGTCCAGGACGAGAAACTCCGGCTGTCCGACGACAGCCCTGGCGAGCGCGAGGCGCTGCCGCTGCCCGCCGGAAAGGCTGAGGCCCTGCTCGCCTACCTGGGTGTCCGTCCCCTGCGGCAGCGCGTGCACGAAGTCGGCCTGGGCGACGGCGAGGGCGCGCTCCAGCTCCGCCGTCCCGGCCGTGCCGCCGGCCCCCATGAGAACGTTGTCGCCGACCGCGGCCGAGAAGAGCGTGGGCTCCTCGAAGGCGACGGCGACCTTGGCGCGCAGCGCCTGCCTCGACAGGCCGGTGATGTCGACGCCGTCGAGGGTGATGCGGCCCGAGGTCACCTCGCAGAGACGGGGGACGAGCGCGGTGAGGGTGGTCTTGCCGCTGCCGGTGGAGCCGACCAGGGCCATGGACTCGCCGGGGCGGATGTGGAGGTCGATGTGCTGGAGGACGGGCGGGGAGCCGGGCGGGGCGTCGGGGTAGCGGAACTGGACGTCGTGAAAGCGAAGTCCCTTGTCATCAAGGGCGGTTGACCGGCTGCCCGCAGCGGCAGCCCGACGCTCCTCGGCCTCCTCCACCTCCTCGTCCATCACCTCGAAGTACCGCTCCGTCGCCGTCGCCGCCTCCTGGCTCAGGGCCAGCAGAAACCCGATCGACTCCACCGGCCACCGCAACGCGAGCGCCGTCGACAAAAACGCCACCAACGTTCCCGCGGACAACCCGCCGTCTGCCACCTGCACGACGCCCACCACCAGCGCCGCCCCGATCGCCACCTCGGGCAGCGTCACGATGACGCCCCAGATCGTCGCCAGCAGCCGCGCCTTGCGCAGTTCCGTGCCGCGCAGCTTCCCCGACAGGTCCCGGAACGCCCGCGCCTGGCTCCGGTGGCGTCCGAACCCCTTGATGACGCGGATGCCGAGCACGCTCTCCTCGACGACCGTCGTCAGGTCGCCGACCTGGTCCTGCGCGCGCCGCGCCACCTCGGCGTACCGTTTCTCGAAGACCACGCAGGTCACCATCACGGGCACGGCGGGTCCGAGGATCACCAGCCCCAGGGTCCAGTCCTGGAGCAGCATGATGATCACGCCGATCACTATCGTCACCCCGTTGACCAGCAGGAACGTCAACGGGAAGGCGAGGAACATGCGCAGCAGCATCAGGTCCGTCATCCCCCGGGACAGCAACTGCCCGGAGGCCCACCGGTCGTGGAAGGACACAGGCAGCCGCTGGAGGTGCCGGTACAGATCCGCCCGCATCGACGCCTCGACGTGCGCCAGCGGCCGCGCCACCAGCCAGCGCCGCAGCCCGAACAGCAGGGCCTCCGCGAAGCCGAGCAGCAGGAGGCACAGCGCTCCGAGCCACACCCCGGCCGGGTCCCGGTCGGCGACCGGCCCGTCCACCATCCACTTCAGGACGAGCGGGATCACCAGGCCCACGCTGGAGGCGAGTATCGCCACGAAGGCGGCGGTGAACAGCCGCGCCCGCGCGGGCCGTACGTACGGCCACAGGCGCAGCAGCGTGCGCACGGCAGAACGGTTCCGGGCGGGGGCAGATGTCGTGGCCATCAGCAGTGAGCCTACGGATCGCCACTGACACTGCCCACCGAGTTTTCTCCGAGTCCGGGTCCGTCCTTGGTCCTACGACCTGCATGTTCGGGGGGTCGTACGGCTCACATCAGCCGATCGGCTGATGCCCGTTCGAGCGCGACGGGCGATGTGCGCGGACCCGCCGCACCGGGACCCTCGGTCCATGTCCGTCATCGAAGTCACCGACCTGCGCAAGGCCTATGCCGGCCGCCCGGCCGTGGACGGCGTCTCGTTCGCCGTCGAGGAGGGCGAGATCTTCGGCGTCCTCGGCCCGAACGGCGCCGGCAAGACCACCACCGTCGAGTGCGTCGAGGGCCTGCGCGTCCCCGACTCCGGCCGCGTCCGCGTCACCGGCCTCGACCCGGTAGCCGACCACGAGCGGGTCGCCCAGGTCCTGGGCGCCCAGCTCCAGGAGAGCCGGCTCCAGCCCAAACTCACCGTCCGTGAGGCGCTGGAGCTGTACGCCGCGTTCTATCCGCGCCCCGTCGACTGGCGCCCGCTGGCCGAACGCCTCGGCCTTCAGGAGAAGCTGACCACCCGGTTCGCCAAGCTGTCCGGGGGCCAGAAGCAGCGCCTGTTCATCGCGCTCGCCCTGATCGGCGACCCCCGGGTCGTCGTCCTGGACGAGCTCACCACCGGCCTCGACCCGCGTGCCCGCCGCGACACCTGGGAACTGATCGAGGACATCCGCGCGAACGGCGTCACCGTCCTGCTCGTCACGCACTTCATGGAGGAGGCGCAGCGGCTCTGCGACCGGATCGCGGTGATCGACAAGGGCCGGGTGGCCGCCCTGGACACCCCGTCCGGGCTGATCCGCCGCTCAGCGGGCGCCACCGTCATCAGCTTCACCCCGTCCACGCCCCTGGACGACCATGAGCTGAACACGCTCCCCGCCTTGGTCGCCCTCGAGAACAAGGAGGGCCGGATCACGCTGTCCGGCACGGACGACACGGTCAACGCGGTGCTGTCGCTGCTCGCCCGCCATCACATCACCGCCCATCAACTCCGCGTCACCGACGCCACGCTGGACGACGCGTTCCTGGACCTCACGGAGGCCTCGGCATGAGCACGGCACTGATCAACCCCGCTGTGCTGCGGAGCGAGTTCCGTCTCTTCCGGCGCGAGCCGGGCAGTCTCTTCTGGGTCCTGCTGTTCCCGGCCCTGCTGCTGGGCATCCTCGGTTCCGTGCCGTCCTTCCGCGAGGCCCAGGACGGACTCGGCGGGCTGCGGATCGTCGACGTCTACGTGCCGGTGTGCGTGCTGGTCGCCCTCATCATGGCCGGGGTGCAGGCGATGCCGCCGACCCTCACCGGTTACCGCGAGAACGGCATCCTGCGCCGGCTGTCCACCACTCCCGTCCGGCCCTCGGCACTGCTGGCCGCCCAGATGCTGGTGAACGGCGTGGCGGCCCTGGCTTCCGCGCTGCTCACGCTCGTCGTCGGACGGCTCGCCTACGACGTACGGCTGCCCGGACAGCCCGTCGGGTACCTGCTCGCGCTGTTCCTCGCCGTGCTCGCCGCCATCTCGCTGGGCGCGGTGATCTCGGCGCGGGCCCGCACGACGAAGATCGCGACCGCGATCGGGACCGCCGTCTTCTTCCCGATGATGTTCTGCGCCGGGGTGTGGGTGCCCGTGCAGGCCATGCCGGACCTGCTGGGACGCATCGTCCAGTGCACCCCGTTCGGCGCCGCCGCACGGGCCCTGGACCAGGCCGCCGCGGGCGACTGGCCGAGTTGGGGCCACCTGGTCGTCCTCGCCGCGTGGACCGCGGTCCTCTCGGCGTCGGCCGCGCGCTGGTTCCGCTGGGAATGACCGGCGCCCGGGGAGGGGACACGGCCGTGGCCGACACTGTGGGCATGACGGACGTGGCGGGTGTGGAGCAGCGGTGGGCGGCGTACTTCCGCTGGGGGCCGTACGGGATGCTCGCGGCGGGCACCGTGCTCGCGGCGGCCACGGTCGACGCGGTCGGCATGAGCACGGTGGAGCGGTACACCGCCGTCGTCCTGGTCGGCGCCGCGGTGGTCCTCCAGCTGTGGTGGGGGCGCTGGTCCCGCGGCCGGCCCCTGGCCCCGTCGGTGCCGGGCGCCTGCTACTACTTCGTGCGCTGGGCGCTGGCCTTCGTGCTCACCTGGTGCAACCCGTTCTTCGCGTTCTACGGCTCCGCCGGGTTCGTCGGCCCCGAGCGGCTGCTGCGGGGCCGCCCGCTCATGGTCGGGCTGGTGGCCACCGCGGTGATCCTGGCGAGTTCCCAGGCCGGTGGCCTGCCCCTGCACGGGCCGCTGGACTGGGCGTTGTTCGGTGGGCTGATGTGCTTCTACATCGTGCTGCTGATCGTCTTCGGCCAGCTGGCCGCGCGGGAGGAGGAACGCACCCGGATACAGACCGCCAGCATCACCGAACTGGAGCGAACCAACGCGGCCCTGCAGCAGGCCCTCGACGAGAACGCCGCCCTGCACGCCCAGCTCCTGGTGCAGGCCCGGGAGGCCGGAGTCGCCGACGAACGCCGGCGGCTGGCCGCCGAGATCCACGACACCATCGCCCAGGGCCTGACCGGCATCATCGCCCAGCTCCAGGTCGTGGTGAACACCCCGGACGCGGACCTGGCCCGTGCACACGTGGCCCGGGCGACGGACCTGGCCCGGCACAGCCTCGGCGAGGCCCGCCGCTCCGTGCACAACCTCGCCCCCGTGGCGCTGGCCGACGCCGGACTGCCGGAAGCCCTGAAGAAGACGGTCGCCGAATGGGGCGAACGGACGGGCGTGCGAGCCGAGTTCACGGTCACCGGCACCGACGAACAACTGCACGAGGAGATCGCGGCCACGCTCCTGCGGATCGTCCAGGAGGCCCTCTCCAACACCGCCCGGCACGCCGCCGCCGACCGGGTCGGTGTCACCCTGTCCTTCCTCGGCGACGAGGTCATCCTCGACATCCGCGACGACGGCCGCGGCTTCGACCCGCTCGCCGTCCCCGAACGCACGGGCTCCGGCGGCTTCGGCCTCGACGGCATGCGCGCCCGCGCCGAACGCGTCGCCGGGTCCCTCACCGTCGAGTCCGAGCCGGGCCACGGTACGGCGGTCTCCGCTCGCGTACCGTTGGTCCGCCATGACTGACGACGCCGCCGCGATCACCCTGCTCATCGTCGACGACCACCCCGTCGTACGGGACGGCCTGCGCGGCATGTTCGAGTCCGCGCCGGGATTCCGCGTCCTGGGGGAGGCGTCGGACGGCGTCCAGGCGGTCTCGCTCGCCGCCGCCCTGGACCCGGACGTGATCCTGATGGACCTGCGCATGCCGGGCGGCGGGGGCGTGGAAGCCATCCGCGAGCTGACGCGCACCGGCGCCCGCGCCAAGGTCCTCGTCCTCACCACGTACGACACCGACTCCGACACCCTCCCCGCGATCGAGGCGGGCGCGACGGGCTACCTCCTGAAAGACGCCCCGAGGGACGAACTGTTCGCGGCGGTCCGCGCGGCGGCGGAGGGCCGGACCGTCCTCTCCCCGGCCGTGGCCTCCCGCCTGGTCTCGGCGGTCCGCGCTCCCCGGGCCCCCGGCAACGACACCCTCTCCGCCCGCGAGCGTGAGGTCCTGGCCCTGGTCGCCAAGGGCACCTCCAACCGCGAGATCGCCCGTGAACTCTTCATCAGCGAGGCCACGGTCAAGACGCACCTCACGCATCTCTACGCGAAGCTGGGTGTGAAGGACCGGGCGGCGGCGGTGGCCACGGGGTACGAGCGAGGCATCCTGGGCTAGCCCGGGTACGGCAGCAAGCCTGCCGCGGTCTTCTCCCAGGATGCCTTCAGCGCGGTGAGCAACTCCGGCTCGTCGGGGGCGAGGTCGGCCTGTTCACGGGAGTCGGCGGCGAGGTCGTACAGGTGGTCCTCACCGTCGGAGTCCTGGTAGTACTTCCAGTCCCCGCGCCGCAGCGCCCGGTTGCCGCGCACCCGCCAGAACAGGTCCCGCTCGGGCAGCCGTTCGCCCCGCAGCAGGTAACCGGCGAGGCTCGTGCCGTCCAGCGGATACGCCGGGTCGGGCCGGGCACCGGCCAGCTCCAGCAGGGTCGCGGTCCAGTCGGGGGAGAAGTTCGGCTCGTGGCTGACCTGATGGCCGTCGATCCGGGCGGGCCAGCGCAGGATCGTGGGCACCCGGATGCCGCCCTCCTGGAGGGAGAACTTCTGGCCGCTGAGAGGCCACAGGTACGACCAGCGCTCCCCGCCGTTGTCGCTGGCGAACAGCACGACGGTGTTCTCCTCCTGCCCGGAGCGGCGCAGGGCGGCGAGCACCTCGCCGACAGCCGCGTCAAGGCTCTCCACCATCTGCGTGTACTTCGCGACCGAGCCGCCGTCGTAGTGGTTCAGGGCCTTGCTGACCTCGGCCTTGGACGTGGCCGCCCTGATCTTCGCCGCGATCCCGGCACCGGTCTCCTTGTCGCCCTCCGCGAGCCAGGGCCAGTGCGGGGTGGTGAAGTTGAGGTTGAGCAGCCAGGGCCGGTCGTGGTCCCGGCCGACGTACTCCACGGCCCGCTCGGTGAGCACGGTCGTGTAGTACCGCAGGTCCTTGTACTCGGCGTCCCCCTCGTAGAGGTCGTGGTCACCGAGCTGGCCGAGCTTGGAGAAGTACTCCAGCACGCCCCCGTGATTGCCGAAGAACTCGTCCCAGCCGGACTTGGTGGGGCTGTAGTCGGGCAGCCAGCCGCAGTGCCACTTGCCGATGAGCGCGGTGGCGTAGCCCGCCTTCTTCAGCAGGGAGGCGAGGGTGGGGTGGTGGGGGTCCAGGCCCTGCGACCGGTCGGCGATCGGCTCGGCGAGTCCGCCCTCGGCACGGCCGGGATAGCGCCCGGTGTAGAGGCTGAACCGGGTCGGGGAGCAGGTCGAGGAGCCGGAGTAGGCGTCGGTGAACCGCACGCCCTGGCGGGCCAGCCGGTCCAGGTTCGGTGTCCTGATGTGGGGGGCGCCGTAGGAGGACAGGTCGGCCCAGCCGAGGTCGTCGCCCAGGATGACGAGGACGTTGGGGCGACGGCCGGACCCGGCACCGGGGCGGGCCCTGAGCGGCCGTTCGGCGGGGACGGCTTCGGCGCCGGTGGCCGTACCGGCGACGGCGCCCACGGCACCACCGCCGACGAGAGCACCGAGGGCACGACGGGATATTTCGGGCATGCGGAGGTCCTGGAGATTCGGAGAGGAGGAGGGGAGAGGCCGCGGCTCGGCATGGACGCTGCCAGCGGTCCGACGACGGGGTCAAGAAGATCCCCACCGAGTTCACGGACCCGCAACGCGCCGCAACAATGTCGCAGCCCTGGCCGCCGGCACGCACCGCGACCGTGCCCCCGCCGGAGAAACGATGCCTCAGCCCGTCACCCGCAGCAGCAGTACCGCCCGCGCCGGCATCGTGATCTCCGTCCCCGCCCGGTGCTCCACGCCGGGTGCCTCCCCCTGCTCCTCCAGGCTCGTGTCGACGACGACCTCGTACCGCTCCGCCCAGGGCGGACCCGGCAGTTCGAAACGCACCGGCCCCTCGCCCGCGTGCAGCACGGCGAGGAAGCTGTCGTCGAGGATCTGCTCCCCGCGCTCGTCCCGGCCCGGGATGTCCCGGCCGGACAGGTACATCCCCAGCGTGGCGGCGGGCGCGTACCAGTCCTGCTCCGTCATCTCGGTGCCCCGGGACGTGAACCAGGCCAGATCGCGCAGGCCGTCCGCGGTCTGCGCCCGGCCCGAGAAGAACGCCCGGCGCCGGAGCACCGGGTGCCGGTGGCGCAGTTCGATCAGCCGGGAGGTCAGCTCGAACAGGGCGTGCCATCCGGGGTCCTCCAGCAGCCCCCAGTCCACCCAGCTGATCTCGTTGTCCTGGCAGTACGCGTTGTTGTTGCCGCCCTGGGTGCGGCCCAGTTCGTCGCCCGCGACCAGCATGGGGACGCCCGTCGACAGCAGCAGCGTGGTCAGCAGGTTCCGCAGCTGCCGGCGCCGCAGGGCCCTGATCCCCTCGTCGTCCGTCTCGCCCTCGGCCCCGCAGTTCCAGGCCCGGTTGTCGTTCGTGCCGTCACGATTGCCCTCGCCGTTGGCCTCGTTGTGCTTGCGCTCGTACGACACCAGGTCGCGCAGGGTGAAACCGTCGTGCGCGGTGATGAAGTTGACCGACGCGTACGGCCTGCGCCCGCCCCAGGCGTACAGGTCGCTGGAGCCCGACAGGCGGTAGCCCATCTCCCGTACGTCGGGCAGAGCGTGCCGCCAGAAGTCCCGTACGGCGTTGCGGTACCGGTCGTTCCACTCGGTCCACAGCGGCGGGAACGCCCCCACCTGGTAGCCGCCCGACCCCACGTCCCACGGCTCGGCGATCAGCTTCACCCGGCGCAGCACCGGGTCCTGGGCGATGACCGCCAGGAACGGGGAGAGCATGTCGACGTCGTGCATGGAACGGGCCAGCGCCGCCGCCAGGTCGAAGCGGAAGCCGTCCACGCCCATCTCCGTCACCCAGTACCGCAGCGAGTCCGTGATCAGGCGCAGCACATGCGGCTGGACCACGTGCAGGGTGTTGCCGCAGCCGGTGTAGTCGGCGTAGCGGCGGGGGTCGTCCTGGAGCCGGTAGTAGCCGCGGTTGTCTATGCCCTTCAGGGACAGCGTCGGGCCGAGTTCGCCCGCCTCCGCCGTGTGGTTGTAGACCACGTCGAGGATGACCTCGATGCCGGCCGCGTGCAGGGCGCGCACCATGCGCTTGAACTCGCCGACCTGCTGGCCGGTCGTCCCGGAGGCCGCGTAGGCCGAGTGCGGGGCGAAGTAGCCGATGGAGTTGTAGCCCCAGTAGTTCCCGAGGCCCCGGCGCAGCAGATGGTCCTCGTGCGCGAACTGGTGCACCGGCAGCAGCTCCACCGCCGTCACGCCCAGCTTCACCAGGTGCTCGATCGCGGCCGGGTGCGCGAGGCCGGCGTAGGTGCCGCGCAGCTCCTGAGGGATGCCCGGGTGCAGCTCGGTGAAGCCCTTGACGTGCACCTCGTAGATCACCGAGTCCGCCCACGGGGTCTTCGGGCGGCGGTCGTCGGCCCAGTCGTCGTCATCGTGGACGACGACGCCCTTGGGGACGTACGGCGCCGAGTCCCGGTCGTCGCGCACGGTGTCGGCGACGTGCTGCTGCGGCCAGTCGCGCACGTGCCCGTACACCTCCGGCGGCAGCCGCCTGTAATCATTTCCCCTGCCGGCGTCCACCGCCCGCGCGTACGGGTCGAGGAGCAGCTTCGCCGGGTTCCAGCGGGCGCCGGTCCACGGGTCCCAGCGGCCGTGCACCCGGTAGCCGTAGCGCTGCCCGGGCAGCACGCCCGGGACGAAGCCGTGCCAGATCTCGTGGGTCAGCTCGCTGAGCCGGACCCGCGACTCCTTGCCCGCCTCGTCGAAGAGGCACAGCTCGACCCCCTCCGCCCCGCCGGCCCACAACGCGAAGTTGGTCCCCGCCACCCCGTCCGGGCCGACCCGGAACCGGGCGCCCAGCGGCGTCGCCGCGCCCGGCCAGGCGGGCACCACGGGCGGCGGCGCGGGCCGCCGTACGCCGTTCGCGGCGGCGGCCTGGCGCCCGTTCCCGGTGGCCTGATGGCCGGCCACCGCCTCCTGCTCGGCTGCGCTGGACACCTGTCAGCCTCCCGCGGCTCGTGGAACGACGGGGGACTCAGGGGTGCGGTCCTGTACTGCGGCCCGGGCCGCGGCTCCCCTGCGCGTCGTCCTCCCCACTGTTCTGCCCAGAGCGTGGGTCGCACTCACGTTTCCCCGGGGGCGGGCATGGTCGTTTCCCGGGGACGCGGCCGGTCGTTGGGTACCCCGTGAGGCACGTACAAGGGCGCGCGCGGCGCGCGAGGGCCGCGCTGGCCGCCGTAGTGACATGGGCAGGGCTCCTCGCCGGGGCCACGGGCTGTACCTCGGACGACGCGGGCGGGATCGCCGGGGCGTTCGGCGCGCCCCCGGCGCCCGAGGACGTCATCAAGGTCTCGCCCGACGACGGCAGCAGGGGCGTGCGCCCCGGAAGGACGCTGCGGGTGCGCGTGCCCGACGGCAGGCTGGAGTCGGTGAAGGTCACCAGGTCCCAGGACGCGCAGGAGTCCCCGGTGCCCGGGCGGATCTCGGCCGACGGCCTGACCTGGGAGCCCGAGGGGAAGCGGCTGGCGCTCGCCGCCGAGTACACGGTCGACGCGGTGGCCGTGGACGGCGACGGCCACCGCTCGGCCCGGCACACCACCTTCACGACATACGTCCCCGAGGAACGCTTCATCGGCTACGTCGCCCCGGAGAACCGCGCCACGGTCGGTACCGGGATGATCGTCTCCCTGGAGTTCAACCGGGAGATCGCCGACCGCGCCGTCGTCGAACGCGCGGTGCGGGTCACCTCCCGCCCGGCCGTCGAGATCCGCCCGCACTGGTTCGGCCGGAGCCGCCTCGACTTCCGCCCCGAGGACTACTGGAAACCCGGCACCCAGGTCACCGTCGACCTGCGCCTGCGCGACGTCGAGGGCGCGCCCGGGGTCTACGGCCTGCAGCACAAGACGTTCTCCTTCACCGTCGGCCGCGGCCAGGTCTCCGTGGTCGACGCCGCCCGGCACACCATGGAGGTCCGGCGCGACGGCGAGACCCTCGCCACCGTGCCGGTCACGGCCGGCGCCCCCGAGACGACCACGTACAACGGGAAGATGGTGGTGACCGAGATGCTCGACGTCACCCGGATGAACGGCGCCACCGTCGGCTTCAAGAAGCGCGACGGCAAAGGCGAGTACGACATCCCGGACGTCCCGCACGCCATGCGCCTGACCGACTCCGGCACCTTCCTGCACGGCAACTACTGGGCGGACCACACCGTCTTCGGACGGGCCAACGTCAGTCACGGCTGTATCGGACTGCGCGATGTGAAGGGCGGCGGCTCGGACACCCCGGCCGGCTGGTTCTTCGATCGCAGCCTCGTCGGGGACGTCGTCGAGGTCGTCAACAGCAAGGACAAAGAGGTCGCTCCCGACAATGGCCTCGGAGGCTGGAACATGGGCTGGAACGCATGGAAAGCGGGCAGCGCGGTGAAGTAGTCCGACAGGGGGGCGGATCGACCCGGCGTTCCGTTGGGACGGAACAGTGACAATCGCGGGCCGCCGGTGCCCGGCGCCTTGTGGTTACTATGCGCCGGGGCGTGGGGGACGCGCAGGGGTTGTGGGCCTGACCAGGCCCGGGGAGGGGAGAACGACTTGAACGGGCGACCGATATCGGGGGCGTCGGTTGGGGGCAGGCACGGACTGCTCGCGCTGATACTCGGCGTGCTGCTCCTCGCCGTCACGGCGTGTGGCGGCGGGGAGAGCGGAGCCGGTGCCGGCGGGGGCGACGGCACGGGCAAGGGCGCGGACTCCGCGCAGAGCAAGCAGTCCGAGGCCGTCGTGAGCATCACCCCCAAGGACGGCGCCAAGTCCGTCGACACCAGCGGGAAGCTGAAGGTCACCGCCGCCAAGGGCAAGCTGACCGAGGTCGAGGTCAAGGACGCCAAGGGCAAGAAGGTCGACGGCGAGATATCCGGCGACGGCGCCACCTGGACGCCGGCCGGCCATCTGGCCGCCGCCACCAAGTACACGGTCCACGCGGTCGCGAAGGACGCCGAGGGCCGCACGGCCGCCGAGGACGCCGGCTTCACCACGCTGACGCCCAAGAACACCTTCCTCGGCACCTTCACCCCCGAGGACGGTTCGAAGGTCGGCGTCGGGATGCCGTTCTCCATCCGCTTCGACCGGGGCATCACCAACCCGGAAGACGTCGAGAAGGCCATCCGCATCAAGACGGAACCGGCCGTGGACGTCGAGGGCCACTGGTTCGGCAACGACCGACTCGACTTCCGCCCCGAGAAGTACTGGAAGCCCGGCACCAAGGTGACCGTCGACCTGAACCTCGACGGCGTCGAGGGGCGCTCCGGCGTCTACGGCGAGCAGGACAAGACGGTCGACTTCACCATCGGCCGCAACCAGGTCTCCGTCGTGGACGCCAAGAAGCTCACGATGAAGGTCATGCGCGACGGCAAGCTGTTCAAGACCATCCCGGTCACCACCGGCAAGCCCGGCATGGAGACCTGGAACGGCCAGATGGTCGTCAGCGAGATGCTCCCGGTGACCCGGATGAACGGCGAGACCGTCGGCTACGGCGGCGAGTACGACATCAAGGACGTCCCGCACGCCATCCGCCTCACCACCTCCGGCACCTTCCTGCACGGCAACTACTGGGCGGGCGGCGCCTTCGGCGAGTACAACGCCAGCCACGGCTGCATCGGCCTGCGCGACGTGCGCGGCGGCTGGGACAAGAAGGTGCCGGCCGCCTGGTTCTTCAACCACTCGATGGTCGGCGACGTGGTGGTCGTCAAGAACTCCGAGGACCGCGTCGTCGACCCGGACAACGGGCTCAACGGCTGGAACATGTCGTGGGAGAAGTGGAAGAAGTAGCTCCGACCTGACGACGAGGGCCCTGGTGTGACGGACAGCACCGGGGCTCTTGCCGTTAGTGGCCGTTAACCTGCTTCCTATGACCGTCTCTCTCGAAGTCGCCGAAGGTGTCGGCACGCTGCGTCTCGACCGCCCGCCCATGAACGCGCTGGACATCGCCACGCAGGACCGGCTGAAGGAACTCGCCGAGGAGGCCACGCGCCGCGACGACGTGCGGGCCGTGGTGGTCTACGGCGGTGAGAAGGTGTTCGCCGCCGGCGCGGACATCAAGGAGATGCAGGCGATGGACCACACCGCGATGGTCCTGCGCGCCCGCGCCCTGCAGGACTCGTTCACGGCGGTGGCCCGCATCCCCAAGCCGGTCGTAGCGGCCGTGACGGGCTACGCGCTGGGCGGCGGCTGCGAACTCGCGCTGTGCGCGGACTACCGCATCGCCGGCGAGAACGCCAAGCTCGGCCAGCCGGAGATCCTGCTCGGCCTGATCCCCGGCGCGGGCGGCACCCAGCGCCTGGCCCGTCTGGTCGGCCCCTCCAAGGCCAAGGACCTGATCTTCACCGGCCGGATGGTGAAGGCCGACGAGGCGCGGGAGATCGGCCTGGTGGACCGGGTCGTGCCCGCCGACGAGGTGTACGCGCAGGCGCACGCCTGGGCCGCGAAGCTGGCGCAGGGCCCGGCGCTCGCGCTGCGCGCCGCGAAGGAGGCGATCGACGCCGGCCTGGAGACGGACATCGAGACGGGCCTGACCATCGAACGCAACTGGTTCGCGGGCCTGTTCGCCACCGAGGACCGTGAGCGCGGCATGCGCAGCTTCGTGGAGGAGGGGCCGGGCAAGGCCAAGTTCCTCTGAAAACCCTCCAGGGGCTTGCAATTGACGCGGCGTCTGATCCGGGTCCCTCGATGGGGCGGTTTATGGCAGCCTTAAGGGAGCCTTAAGCCTGCCCGGGCGGGGAACTTCGTCGCTTGCCCGGGAACGGGTCGTATGCGCAGCTCATGCGGCCTGCGGAACGCTCCGAAGTGCCTTTGACATATGACGTCCGACTGCCGGTTCAGGGTCCGTTCCGGGGGGTCTATTCCCCGGGAACGGCCCCGTCGGGCGTCCCGGGCGGCCATGATGGGGGCATGGCGGGGCTGGAGGGTATGGAACAGCCGCGGGGGCACGCGCATGCGGCCGCGGCGCGCTGGTCGCCGACCGTCGAGGACGAACACGCGCTGAAGGCGCTGGAGTTGTACGGCAACCCGACGGAGGCAGAGGTCCCACTGCCGTCCCGCCCCGAGTCCGCGGCCACCGCCAGACGGCTCACCCAGGTCGTGGTCCTGCGCCACTGGGGACTCACGCCCAAGATCACCGAGGAGGCGGTCTTACTCGTCTCCGAACTGGTCGGCAACGCCGTACGCCACACCGGCGCCCGCGTCTTCGGGCTGCGTCTGCACCGGCGCCGCGGTTGGATCCGCGTCGAGGTCCGCGACCCCTCCCGGGGGCTGCCCTGTCTGATGCCGGTCCAGGAGATGGACGTCAGCGGCCGGGGCCTCTTCCTCGTCGACAAGCTGGCCGACCGCTGGGGGGTCGATCTGCTGCCCCGAGGGAAGACGACGTGGTTCGAGATGCGGGTCGTCGACCGCTGACGGCCGCCGACGGCGGCCGGGGCTCGACCAGGGGTGTGACCTGCGACGACTCACCTGGACGTCGATCGGGCGAATCACCGGTTTCCCCGCGAAGCGCACCTTAAATGGTCCAATGCACCGCCACTTCGTCAAAAGCGCCCTTGTCGCGGGCGCCGCCCTCGCCGTTCTCGCCGCCTGTGGCACCCAGGGCGAGGAGCGGACCTCCGAGACACGCCCCACCAAGGCCGCCGTGCCCGCCCCGCCCGAGAAGAAGGCCGTCCAGGGCCTGCCGGGCATGCCGCCCGTCCTCGACCCGAAGGACGTCTACGCGGCCGACCGCCCGAACAAGCTGTCACCCGTGGTCAAGGGCTTCCCGTCCCGGGTCTACGTCCCCAACACCGAGTCCGACACCGTCTCCGTCATCGACCCGAAGACGTACGAGATCATCGAGACGATCCCCGTGGGCCGGCAGCCCCAGCACGTCGTGCCCTCCTGGGACCTGAAGACGCTCTGGGTCAACAACAACCGCGGCCACACCCTCACCCCGATCGACCCGAAGACGGGCAAGGCGGGCAAGGAGGTCGAGGTCCACGACCCGTACAACCTCTACTTCACGCCCAACGGCAAGTACGCCATCGTCATGGCCTCCCTCGACCGCGAGCTGGTCTTCCGCGATCCGCACACCATGGACATCAAGAAGACGGTCCCGGTCTCCTGCTACGGCGTCAACCACGCCGATTTCTCCCTCGACGGCCGCTACTTCATCGTCTCCTGCGAGTTCAGCGGCGAACTGCTCAAGGTCGACACCGAGAAGATGAAGGTCGTCGGGCAGCAGAGGCTTCCGTTCGAGGGCGCCATGCCGCAGGACGTGAAGGTCTCGCCGGACGGCAAGAGGTTCTACATCGCCGACATGATGGCCCACGGGATGTGGGTCCTGGACGGCGACACGTTCGCCGAGCCCACCCTGCTGCCCACCGGCAAGGGCTGCCACGGCCTCTACGTCAGCCGCGACTCCCGCGAGATGTACGTCTCCAACCGCGGCGAAGGCACCGTCTCCGTCTTCGACTTCACCCGGAACAAGCTCACCAAGAAGTGGGACCTGCCCGACGGCGGCAGCCCCGACATGGGCGGTGTCTCCGCCGACGGCAAGGTCCTGTGGCTCTCCGGCCGCTACGACGCCGAGGTCTACGCCATCGACACCCGTACCGGCGCCCAGCTCGCCCGCATCCCCGTCGGCAGCGGCCCGCACGGCCTCGCGGTCTACCCGCAGCCCGGCCGCTACTCCCTCGGCCACACGGGCATCTTCCGGTGAGGCCCATCTGCCGTCCACTCAAGGGAAGTTGACACGCCCTGATCGGGTGAGGGTCCCAGGCCCGGTGCCGCGGACCCGCCATCGTGCCCTCGTGATCACTATGACCCTGCGGCGGCGGATCGCTGCCGCCGCCCTCTCCCTCGCGGCCGTCTTCACGACCACGGCCGCCACGCCCGCCCAGGCGCCCGCACCGACGGCAGCCACGGCCGCCGCCCCCGCACCGGCCGCCTGTCCCGTCCGGTTCGACGACAAGATCAAGGCCGCCGCCGACCGCCGTGCCGACGTCGACCGCATCACCCCCGAGCCGTCCTGGCGCACCAGCTGCGGCACCCTCTACCGCGCCGACGGCCGCGGCCCGTCCGTCATCTTCGAGGAGGGCTTCCACCCCAAGGACGTCATCGCCGGCCAGTACGACCTGGAGAAGTACGTCCTGGTCAACCAGCCGTCCCCGTACGTGTCGACGTCGTACGACCACGACCTCTACAAGAAGTGGCGGCCCGGCTTCAACTACTACGTCGACGCCCCCGGCGGCATCGACGTCAACAAGACCATCGGCGACACCCACAAGTGGGCCGACCAGCAGGAGGTCGCCTTCCCCGGCGGTATCGCACGGCAGTACATCATCGGCGTCTGCCCGGTCGACAAGCAGACCAAGACCGAGATCATGAGCGAGTGCGAGAGCAACCCGCACTACCAGCCCTGGCACTGAGCAGCACCTCCGAGCCCACGGGACGGTAGCCGGCCGCCTGGAACGCCCGCAGACTACGGGCGTTCCCTGCCGACACCTGGGCCCACACCGGCGCGCCCCCGGCCAGATGCCGCGCCGCCACCACCAGCCGCCGCCCCAGCCCTCGCTGCCGCGCCCCTTCGTCCACCTCGACCGCGACCTCCCACCGCCCGGCCACCCCGCGGCCCAGGACGAGCACCCCGCCCTCCGCGGCCCACACCCGCACGTCGTCACGCCGCCGGCGTGCCGAGACCACCCGCGGATGGCCGGGATCGTCGATCTCCGTCAACGCGAGGGGAGGCTCCCCGGGCAGCGCGGCACCGGTCAGCAGCACGTCGATCGTGTCGGACGTACGCCCGGTCCGGTCCATGAGGGCCGCCAGGAAGCGGGCGTTCATCGTGGCCGCCAGCCTGTCGCAGTCGGTGCCGGCCAGCGTCCGGCGTATCCACCCGGGATCCTCGTCCGTGAAGACGACCGAGTGGGCCGTGAAGGCGAGGACCCCCGCGTCCCGGGGCGAGGGCTGGTTCACGATCGTCGTTCCGCCGTCCGCCGGCGGGAAGACGCCCCGCGCCGCCGCGTCCAGAATGTCCCGCAGAGTGTCCGTCACCGACGCGCTCCTTGAGTCTCCACCCACTGGAGGGCCCAGACTCGCAGACATGATCGACGACGGCACCGGACCGCTCACCATCGGCGAACTGGCCCGCCTCACCGGGCTGACCGTGCGCACCATCCGCTACTGGTCCGACGAGGGCGCCCTGCCCCCGGTGGCCCGGTCTGCGGGCGGTTACCGGCTGTACGACGCCGCGTCCGTGGCCCGCCTGGAGCTGATCCGCACCCTGCGCGAACTCGGCCTCGGCCTGGCGGACGTCCACCGGGTCCTGGCCGGTGAGACGACGGTCGCGCAGGTCGCCGCCGCGCACGTGGTCGCGCTGGACGCGCAGATCCGGTCGCTCGAGGTGACCCGTGCGGTGCTGTCGACGGTGGCGAAACGTGGGTCCAGCGCGGAGGAGATGACACTCATGAACAGACTGGCACGGCTCTCGGCGGCTGAACGGCGGCGGATCGTCGAGGACTTCATGGCGGAGATCTTCGAGGGGATCGACACGGCCGACCCGGACATCCGGCGCAGGCTGCGCTTCACGGCGGCCAAGCTGCCCGACGACCCCACGCCCGAGCAGGTGGACGCCTGGGTGGAGCTCGCCGAGCTGATCCAGGACCCCGGCTTCCGCGCGCAGATGCGGCAGATGATCGAGTTCAACGCGGCGGACCGGGGGCCGGACGTCCCGGCCGGTTCGTCCCTGTGGTTCATGAGCCGGCTCGTTCAGCTCGCGGCCAAGGCACGGCAGCGCGGCATCGCCCCCGAGGCGCCGGAGGCCGACGATGTCCTGAGGGACCTGCTCGGCGACACCGACCGGGCCGCCGTACTCGAACGCCTCACGGCCGCCTCCAACGTACGGGTCGCCCGCTACCGCGAACTGCAGGCCATCGTCAACGGCCTCGGCCCCCAGCCGACCTATGACGAGGAGTTCGCCTGGGTGGTCGCCGCGCTGGAGGCGCGCACGGCCAGTTAATCTGACCTGCGTCAGCACGACGCAGAACACGAGAGCACGAGAGTAGGGGCGGACCGGTGGCGGACATCGAGGAAGCACGCAAGCAGTTCGAGCGGATCGATACGGACGGCGACGGATTCATCACCGCTGCCGAGTTCAAGGCCGCCCTGGCCCGGTCGGGTGACTGGAACGTCACCGAGTCGGTCGCCGAGGTCGTCATCAAGACCCGCGACCTCGACGGCGACAAGCAGCTGAGCTTCGACGAGTTCTGGGCCTACCTGAACAAGTAGTCGCCCGCTGCCGGAGGCACTCCGCTTCCTGAACGAAGGGGCCCGGTCCGACCTCGGTCGGACCGGGCCCCTCGTCATGCCCGGCGAGCCGTGCGCCCGCTCCAGCGGCCGTCCTGCCGTGCCAGGGCCAGCGGCAGGTCGAAGCCCTTGCCGAGACGGTCGGCGGTCAGCACCTCGGCCACCGGACCACCGGCCAGCGGACGGCCCTCGCGCAGCAGCAGGGCGTACGTGGTGTGGGACGGAAGCTCCTCCAGGTGGTGGGTGACCAGGACCGTCGCCATGTGCGGATGCCACCGTGATCGCCGCCGCCCACAACCCGGTGCTCGCCGACCTGTTCACCGAGTTCACCCCCGTCCTGCGCGAGGGCCTGATCGAACTCCTGACCCTGACCGGCCTGCGCACCCCACGACCCGAACACCAGCGACGAGGCCATGAGGAGCTCGTCCGGGCGGTGGCGGACGGGGACGCAGAGGGGGCGGCGGAGGTGCTGCGCGGGGAGCTGGGGGACTCGTTCGCGCCGGCCCAGGGTCCCGTCGCGCCTGCCCGCGACCCGCTGTAGCCCTTCCGTACCGGCCGTTGACCCTGGTCACGAAGGCTCCGCGAGGAGGCCCAGGCGCTACCGATCACCGGAAGGGCGGGGCGAGGACATGAAGATCGGCATCATCGGAGTGGGCAACATCGGCGGCAATCTGACCCGGCGGCTCACCGCCCTTGGCCACGACGGGTCCGTCGCCAACTCTCGAGGCCTCACACACTCACGGCCCTCGCGGAGGAGACCGGCGCGACGCCGTGACGGTCGAGGAGGCGCCGCGGGGCGCCGAGATCGTCGTGATCACCGTCCCGCTGAAGGCGGTCCCGGCTCTGCCGTCCGGTCTCCTCGACGAGGCGGCGGAGGGAGTCGCGGTCATCGACACCGGCAACTACTACCGTTCCTAGAGGCTGAGCGGGAGTGAGTCCTGTTGCCAGGTCTCAGGCTCGGCCGAACGCCCCGGACGGTGTTGGGCGTTCTGGTTGCCCGCGTTCGCTCCGCGTCCGGGCCGGACGGATCGTGTCCGTGGTTCGGGGATGCGGGGGCGGGGTCCCTCACGCCCAGGGATGCCTGGTCCGGCCTGGACGGTCCGATGCCCCGCACGATCACTCCGGTCGTGTGGGGGCGGTGCCGTCCGTCGCCGGACCGGGTGTCCCTGGGCGCGTCTTCCGATCGCCACGGCGGCTGCGTCGTGGCGGGTGGTCTTCCTGGTTGTCGTCATGAGGGGTTTCTGCCAGTGCTGGGCGCCCCAGCGGCTGGTGTAGGCCGGGTCGACGGCGATGATCGCGATCCCCGTCTGGTCGGCCATCGACGTCAGTCGGGCGCGGAGCTTGCCGGTGGGCATGCCGGAGATGAGCTGGCGGAAGCGGGTGCGGCGGCCGTGCTTCTCCCGGGTCTTCTCCGCGGCGAAGTCCAGTTCCTCAACCGCGATCGCCTTGACACCGCAGGTGCGGGCCCAGTGAAGGAGGCAAGTGAGGGCGTGGCGGACCTGGGCGTCGCGGTGCTGGGCGGTGCCGGTCAGGTCGTAGAAGAAGCGGCGCGGGCTGCCGATCGGGTTGCCGTGGATGTCCAGGCGCCAGGCGGCGAGGTGGTCGGCGTTCATGTCGGCGCCGATCACCCCGTGGGCGAGCGCGGCCTCAATGGGGATGGCGGGGGTGAGCGGGATCTGCCAGGAGGCGGTCAGATACCAGCGCTCCCGGCCCGTATCGCGGTGAATGCGGTAGGCGATCGCCCGGTTCGCTGTGACACGATCCGCCCACTGCTCACCTCGGTGCGCGAACGCGACCCGGCCCGCGAGGGCATAGCGGCCGTGCGGGGCGTTGGCCAGATGCGTGAGCGGCGCGGGGAGTTTGATGCTCACCTCACCGTCCGGGCTGACACGGATGGTCTCGTTGCCGTACCGCTTGCCGGACTCACCGTCCGCCTGACAGAACCAGCGCTCCGCCTCCCAACGCCCGCGCCATCCGGACTCGGTGAGCTGGGCCGCCTCCAGGTGATGTCGGGTGCGGGCCAGATGTTTGCCACCGCGCACCACATGCACGATGCCGGCCTCACGGTCGGCCCGCGCGGCGGCCAGCCGGTCTTCCAGTACCCGCAGCCGCCGGGACTTCGCATGCCACTCCCGCTGGGACCGGTAACCCCCGGGCGCCTTCTTCGTCCCCTTCTGCCCGACCGGCTGGGACAGCCGGTGCTCGATGGTGCGAATACCGGCTTCCAGGTGGTGGATGCGTGCCAGCTGGCAGCGGCGGGCCAGCGCCCACTGGTCGTGAGTGGCTTTGGTGATACTGCCCGCCCAGCGTGACGACGAGAGCGGCGTCAGCTTTCGCTTGCGCCCCGTCCACGTGTCAGCCGAGTGCTCCAGCCCGTCCCGGCAACGCGCCCTGAGATCCTTCGAGGCCAGCGACCCCAGATACGCACCCACCAGACGCAGCACCTCCTCATCGTCCGGCGTCAGATGCTTGAGGCGGGTCCGGACGGCCACACCACTCGCACCGGACGCCACGAACGGCTCCGCCACCCTCCTCAGCTCACCCACCCGTCACCCCCGCCCGGCCTCACCCGAAGATCCCGTCGCCATGGGAAACGAGCACCATCCACGAAGGTCACGCATTCGATGTGAGAACGCCAGTTCCCGCTGAAACCGACCCCACAACCGGACCACGCGACACGACACCGACCACCCACACTCACTCCGGCTCACCAGAACACTCTGGAACGCATTCCGGCGACAGCAGCTCCAAACTCCCGGCAACGCGACGGCAGGATCGCCGCCATCGAGGACGACGGCCTCACCGAGAGCCGCTGGACGGAACGCCAGATCGGCCACCCGGTCGTCAAGGCCTTCAACGGCACCTACGCCCAGGACATCCTGGACCGCCCGCTCCCGGCCGGCGACCCCGACCGCATGGCCCTCCCGGTGGCCGGCGACGACGAGCCGGCCAAGCGCAAGGTGCGGGACCTCATCGACGCTCTCGGCTTCGACACGGTGGACGCGGGCGGCATCGACGACTCCTGGCGCCAGCAGCCCGACACGCCGGTCTACGGCCTGCGAGGCGGCACCGAGGCGGTCACGAAGGCCCTGGCGGAGGCGTCCCCGGAACGCACACCGGGGTTCAGCGGCTAGGCCACCCGGCCGGTCAGGCGTCCTCGGCCCATCTCCGCAGCGCGGCCTTGCTCTCGAAGTCGGCCACGTTCTTGTCCAGCGGGTCGTCGGTGTACTGGTGGAAGCGCCACCTCGCCTTGATGCGGGGCTTGCCCGCGGAGACGTAGTCGGCGATCCACAGGGCGTCCCCCGAGTAGGACGTCGTGTCGATGTTGAGCCAGAAGTTCCGGTTGCAGTAGAGCACCACTTGGTTGTTCGGCCGGAGGTCCTTCAGCTTCCGGATGAACAGATCCTTCTCCGCGTTGCTCGCGTGTGTTCCGTTGCTGGTCGTCTCCCAGTCGACGGCGAGGATGTCGCCCGCCCGGTCCGGGGCCTTGCCGACGAAGTACTCGGCCTGGGCGGTGAGGTTGCCGGGCCACAGGAAGTGGTAGAAGCCGACGACCAGCCCGGCGTCACGCGCCCGCTTCGTCTGGGCGGCGAGCTTGGGGTTGACGTAGGAACGCCCCTCGGTCGCCTTGACGAAGACGAAGGAGAGGCCGTCGGTGCCGTAGGAGGAGGACTGGTAGGCGCTCACGTCGATGCCGCGCAGCATGGGGGCTCCCTCTGGTGCGGGTGGGGCGGAAGTTCCCTTGGTTCGGGGGTTGTTGTTATGCCCCCAGACGACGGCCGTACGCCGGGCGCGAGGAGGCTCGCGGCCCGGCGGTGGTGAACGCCGGTCGGCTTCAGGAGGTGGGGGAGGCGGCCTCGGTGCGGGGCGCGTCGTCGGCGGAGGCGGCTTCGCGGTCGTCGAAGGAGACGTGCTTGGTCTCCTTGCCGAGCAGGAGCGCGATCAGCGTCAGCACCGCCATCGCCGAGAGGTAGACGCCGACCAGCCACGGCGAGCCGTCGCCGGTCTCCCACAGCGCCACGGCGATGAACGGGGCGACCGCCGCCCCGAGGATCGAGCTGACGTTGTACGCGATGCCGGAGCCGGTGTAGCGCACGCTGGTCGGGAAGAGCTCGGGCAGGAGCGCGCCCATCGGGCCGAACGTCATGCCCATCAGGGTGAAGCCGAGGACGAGCCACAGCACCACGCCGAGGGTGCCCAGATCGATCAGCGGCACCCAGACCAGTCCGAAGACGATGATCGCGGCGGTGATCCAGATCAGGGTGGCGCGCCGCCCGTACCGGTCCGCGAGCGGACCGGAGATCAGGGTGAACGCGGCGAAGAACAGCACACCGAAGATCATCATGAGCACGAACGTGGTGTAGTCGTACCCCAGTCCGGGCACGGCGGCATCCTTCGCCGCGCGTCCGTAGCTGAGCGAGAAGGTGGTCATCAGGTAGAAGAGCACGTAGGTCGCCAGCATGATGAAGGTGCCCAGGACCAACTGCTTCCCGTGGCTGCGCACCACTGTGGCGAGCGGCAGCCGCCGCACCCCGCCGGACTCGCGGGTCCTGGCGAAGACCGCCGACTCGACGAGCCGGGAGCGCACCCACAGGCCGATCGCGACCATCACGGCGGAGAACAGGAACGGGATGCGCCAGCCCCAGCTGACGAAGGCCTCAGAGGGCTGCGAGGGGTCGGCGCCGGCCGCGGACGGCAGCAGCGCGCCGATGACCAGGAAAAGGCCGTTGCCGATGATGAAGCCGAGCGGGGCCCCCAGCTGCGGGAAGGTGCCGTACAGGGCGCGCTTGCCGCTGGGGGCGTTCTCGGTCGCGACCAGGGCGGCGCCGCTCCACTCGCCGCCGAGCGCGAAGCCCTGCGCGAGCCGCATCAGCACGAGCAGCGCGGTGGCCACCCAGCCGGCTTGGGCGTAGGTGGGCAGAACGCCGATGAGGAACGTGGCGATGCCCATGGTCAGGAGCGAGACCACGAGTGTCTTCTTGCGGCCGAGCCGGTCACCGAGGTGCCCGAAGACGACGGCGCCGATCGGACGGGCGACCATCGCGGCGCCGAAGACCGCGAAGGACGACAGCAGCGCGGTGGTCGGGTCGCTGCTCGGGAAGAAGAGCTGGGGGAAGACGAGCACCGCGGCGGTCGCGTAGATGTAGAAGTCATAGAACTCGATCGTCGTGCCCATGAGGCTGGCGACGAGGACGCGGGACCGCGGGTTGACGGGCGGAGGGGCTGAACCGGTGGCTGGTGCGGACATCGCTCGGTCTTTCACGCTGAAACATGGGCATTGCAACGATGTCAGCCATCTTGTTTTTCGGTATCAACTTCTCGCATCGTGAGACACCGGGCCCGGCGCGACCTAGCACTCGATGATGTTCACCGCCAGCCCGCCCCGGGCCGTCTCCTTGTACTTCACCGACATGTCCGCACCGGTGTCCTTCATCGTCTTGATGACCTTGTCCAGGGACACCTTGTGGGAGCCGTCGCCGCGCATGGCCATGCGGGCGGCGGTGACGGCCTTGACCGCGGCCATGCCGTTGCGTTCGATGCACGGGATCTGGACCAGCCCGCCGACCGGGTCGCAGGTGAGGCCCAGGTTGTGTTCCATACCGATCTCGGCGGCGTTCTCGACCTGCTCCGGGGAGCCGCCGAGGACCTCGGCCAAGGCGCCCGCGGCCATCGAGCAGGCGGAGCCGACCTCGCCCTGGCAGCCGACCTCGGCACCGGAGATGGAGGCGTTCTCCTTGAACAGCATGCCGATCGCGCCCGCGGCGAGCAGGAAGCGGACCACGCCCTCCTCGTCGGCGCCGGGCACGAAGTTGACGTAGTAGTGCAGGACCGCGGGGATGATCCCGGCCGCGCCGTTGGTGGGGGCGGTGACGACCCGGCCGCCGGCCGCGTTCTCCTCGTTGACCGCCATCGCGTAGAGGGTGATCCACTCCATGGCGAGGGCCTTCGGGTCGCCCTCCGAGCGGAGCTTGCGCGCGGTGTTCGCGGCGCGCCGGCGGACCTTGAGGCCGCCGGGCAGGATGCCCTCCTGGGACAGGCCGCGTGCCACGCAGTCCCGCATCACCTGCCAGATCTCCAGCAGGCCCTCGCGGATCTCCTCCTCGGTGCGCCAGGCGCGCTCGTTCTCCAGCATCAGCGCAGAGATGGACAGGCCCGTCTCCTCGGCCAGGCGCAGCAGCTCGTCGCCCGTGCGGAAGGGGTACTTCAGGGCGGTGTCGTCGAGTTTGATGCGGTCCGCGCCGACGGCCTCCTCGTCGACGACGAAGCCGCCGCCGACCGAGTAGTAGGTCTTCGTCAGCAGCTCCGCGCCCGAGGCGTCGTACGCCCACAGGGTCATGCCGTTCGCGTGGTACGGCAGGGCCTTGCGGCGGTGCAGGACCATGTCGTCGTCGAAGGAGAACGCGATCTCGTGCTCGCCCAGCAGGTTCAGCCGGCCGTCGGTCCTGATCGCGTCCACCCGGTCGTCGGCCTTCTCCACGTCCACCGTGCGGGGCGACTCGCCCTCCAGGCCGAGCAGGACCGCCTTGGGCGTGCCGTGGCCGTGGCCGGTGGCGCCGAGCGAGCCGTACAGCTCGGCACGGACCGATCCCACCTTCTCCAGCAGCTCCTCGTTGCGCAGCCGCCGGGCGAACAGGCCGGCCGCGCGCATCGGGCCGACCGTGTGGGAGCTGGACGGGCCGATGCCGATCGAGAACAGGTCGAAGACCGAGATGGCCACGGGAACTCCTGACTACGGGGTGGTACGGGGTGGTGCAAGGGGGTGGGCGCCGTGCCCGCCGGTGCCGTCACCGGCGAGTACGGCGCCCTGAAAGGTTTCTTCGTTACTTGTTCAGGCCCGGGTACAGCGGGTGCCTGTCGGCCAGGGCCTTCACCCGGGCCTTGAGCGCGTCGGCGTCGGCGGCCCCGAAGGGAGCGGGCGCCTTCAGCGTCTCGGCGATGACGTCCGCGACCTCCGCGAAGTCCTCGGCCTCGAAGCCCCGGGTCGCCAGGGCCGGCGTGCCGATCCGCAGACCGGATGTCACCATCGGCGGGCGCGGGTCGTTCGGGATCGCGTTGCGGTTGACCGTGATGCCCACCTCGTGGAGCCGGTCCTCGGCCTGCTGTCCGTCCAGCTCCGAGTGGCGCAGGTCGACCAGGACCAGGTGCACGTCCGTGCCGCCGGACAGGACGTCCACGCCCACGGCCCGGACGTCGTCCTTCACCAGACGCTCGGCCAGGATGCGGGCACCCTCCAGCGTACGGCGCTGGCGCTCCTTGAAGTCCTCGGAGGCCGCGACCTTGAACGAGACCGCCTTGGCCGCGATCACGTGCTCCAGCGGACCGCCCTGCTGACCGGGGAAGACAGCGGAGTTGATCTTCTTGGCCAGTTCGGCCGTGGAGAGGATCACACCGCCGCGCGGGCCGCCCAGCGTCTTGTGGGTCGTCGTGGTCACCACGTGCGCGTGCGGAACGGGGTTCGGGTGCAGCCCCGCCGCCACCAGTCCCGCGAAGTGCGCCATGTCGACCATCAGATACGCGCCGACCTCGTCCGCGATCCGGCGGAACTCGGCGAAGTCCAGCTGCCGCGGGTAGGCCGACCAGCCCGCGACGATCAGCTTCGGCCTGGACTCCTTCGCCAGCCGCTCCACCTCGGCCATGTCGACCCGGCCGTCGTCGCCGACATGGTAGGCGACGACGTCGTAGAGCTTGCCGGAGAAGTTGATCTTCATGCCGTGGGTCAGGTGCCCGCCGTGCGCGAGGTTCAGACCCATGATGGTGTCGCCCGGCTTGAGCAGCGCGAACATCGCGGCGGCGTTGGCCTGGGCGCCCGAGTGCGGCTGGACGTTGGCGTGCTCGGCGCCGAACAGCTCCTTGACCCGGTCGATCGCGATCTGCTCGACCACGTCGACGTGCTCGCAGCCGCCGTAGTAGCGGCGGCCCGGGTAGCCCTCGGCGTACTTGTTGGTGAGGACCGAGCCCTGTGCCTCCATGACCGCGACCGGGGCGAAGTTCTCCGAGGCGATCATCTCGAGCGTGGACTGCTGCCGGTGCAGCTCGGCGTCGACCGCGGCGGCCACGGCCGGGTCGAACTCGTGCAGGGATGTGTTCAGGACGGACATACGGCTACGACTCCTCAGCCGGCGGAGAACGCGGTGTACTCGTCGGCGGAGAGCAGGTCGCCCGGCTCGTCCGTGACGCGCACCTTGAACAGCCAGCCGCCCTCGAAGGGGGCCGAGTTCACCAGCGACGGGTCGTTCACCACGTCCTCGTTGACCTCGGTGACCTCGCCGGAGACCGGGGAGTAGAGGTCGGACACGGACTTGGTCGACTCCAGCTCGCCGCAGGTCTCGCCCGCGGACAGGGCGGCGCCGACCTCCGGGAGCTGGACGAAGACGACGTCGCCGAGCGCGTTCGCCGCGTGCTCCGTGATGCCGATCGTCGAGACGCCGTCCTCGGCGCCCGACAGCCACTCGTGCTCCTTGCTGTACCGCAGCTCTTTGGGGTTGCTCATGGCCTGGATTCTCCTGTACGCGCGGGAGTGCTGATGAAGGGGACCGCTGGTGAGCGGGGATGTGGTGCCTGCGGGCCGCCGGAGCGGCCCGCGGCCAGTGTCTACTTCTGGCGCTTGTAGAACGGCAGCGCCACGACCTCGTACGGCTCGTGACTGCCCCGGATGTCCACGGCCACACCGGGTGTGCCGGGCGCCGCGTGCGCGGGGTCGATGTAGGCCATCGCGATCGGCTTGCCGAGCGTGGGGGAGGGAGCGCCGGAGGTGACCTCGCCGATCACCTGGCCGCCGGTGACGACCGGGTACCCGGCGCGCGGGACCCGGCGGCCCTCGGCGACGAGGCCGACCAGGACGCGGGGCGGGTTCTGCTCGGCGCGGGCGGCGGCCTGTGCCAGGGCCTCGCGCCCCACGAAGTCGCCCTCCTTCTCGAACTTCACGACCCGGCCGAGTCCGGCGTCGAAGGGCGTCAGGGAGGTGCTCAGCTCGTGCCCGTACAGCGGCATGCCCGCCTCCAGGCGCAGTGTGTCGCGACAGGACAGCCCGCACGGGACCAGGCCGGGGCCCTCGCCCGCCTTGGTCAGGGCCTGCCACAGCTCGACGGCGTGCTCCGGCTTCACGAACAGCTCGAAGCCGTCCTCGCCGGTGTACCCGGTGCGGGCGATGAGGGCCGGGACGCCCGCGACCGTGCCGGGCAGGCCGGCGTAGTACTTCAGGCCGTCGAGGTCGGCGTCGGTGAGGGACTTCAGGATCCCCGGGGACTCCGGGCCCTGTACGGCGAGCAGCGCGTAGGCGTCCCGGTCGTCGCGCACCTCGGCGTCGAAGCCGGCGGAACGTTCCACCAGCGCGTCCAGGACCACTTGGGCGTTGGAGGCGTTGGCGACGACCATGTACTCCTGCTCGGCCAGCCGGTAGACGATCAGGTCGTCGAGGATGCCGCCGTCGGCCTGGCAGATCATGGTGTAGCGGGCGCGGCCGGGCTTGACCCCGCCGATGTTGCCGACCAGCGCGTGATCGAGGAGGGCGGCGGCCCCCGGCCCCGTGACGGTGATCTCCCCCATGTGGGAGAGGTCGAACAGCCCGGCCTTCGTGCGCACGGCGTTGTGCTCGTCGCGCTCGGAGCCGTAGCGCAGGGGCATGTCCCAGCCGGCGAAGTCGGTCATCGTCGCGCCGAGCGAACGATGCAGCGCATCGAGCGCGGTGTGGCGGAGTTCTCCTGTACTGCTCATCGGTCGTCGTCTCCCAGGGGCATGACGGGCGAGGTCGTTCCTCCCCATCTGTCATCGGAACCTGAGAGGTTCGCCATGACCACACGGGACACGGCTTGCACCTTGGGTGGAGCCACGCCGCTTCCCCGGACTCCGGACAAGGGTGCGGCCCGCTTTTCAGATGTGCCTCGCCCGCGCGGTAACGGGGCCTGAGAGATTCAAGGGAGGGACTTGCTCCTTCGGCGCCCCAGCGTCGGACGGTGCTGGGGACTCTCCCGCGCGGATTCAAACGGCCGGTATGCAGTTGGCGCGCTCATCATTGCACGCATTGTCTTGGGGTGGCAGGGGGACCACCCTGTAGCAGGCCTGTTGCAGGAAGAGGACTAAAACCAGAGAGATCGGGCATTACCTTCTCTTTACACTCGGCGGGCAAGGGACTCCGTACCTGGCCCCAGGGGAGGACGATCACGGTGAACAGGACCACCGCGTATGCCACGACATCGGGCATCGCGCTGCCCGAGCAGCCGACCGCTCCGGCGCGTGCGGCCTGCGGCCCGCAGCCGGTGCCGGTCGTCCGCGACCTGCGCGAGCGTGCGGGCCGCGGCCCGCACGCGCTGCTGTTCGGACCCCGCGACATCGTCGTGGTCACGGGCCTGCCCGGCAGCGGCAAGTCCACGCTGATGCGGCGCACCGTGCCGGGCCGGCGCATCGACTCCCAGGACACCCGCGACCACTGGGACCGACGCATGCCGCGGGCCCTGCCGTACGCGGTCTACCGCCCGCTCGTCCGCCTCGCCCACTACGCCGGTCTGCGCCGCTCGCTGCGCGGCGGCGAGGCCGTCGTGGTGCACGACTGCGGCACGCAGGCCTGGGTCCGCCGCTGGCTGGCCCGCGAGGCCCGCCGCCGGGGCGGCACGCTCCACCTGCTGATGCTCGACGTCACCCCCGAGCAGGCCCTGGCCGGCCAGCGCGACCGCGGCCGTGGCGTCTCGCGGTACGCGTTCCTGCGCCACCGCGCGGCCACCACCCGCCTGCTGCGCGAGGTGGAACGGGGCGAACTGCCGGCCGGCTGCGGCTCGGCGATCCTCGCCGACCGCGACGCGGCGAACACCCTGCGCCGCATCGGCTTCGTGGGCTGACCCGCCCCGGCCGGTGAGTCGGTGTCATGGGCCTGGCCTGTCCGTGTGCGGTGAGCTGGTGTTCATGGGCCTGGCCTGTCCGTGGTCGGTGAGCTGGTGTTCGCGGGTCCGGCTGTCCGTGGTCGGTGAGCTGGTGTTCGCGGGTCCGGCTGTCCGTGGTCGGTGAGCTGGTGTTCGCGGGTCCGGCTGTCCGTGGTCGGTGAGCTGGTGTTCGCGGGTCCGGCTGTCCGTGGTCGGTGAGCTGGTGTTCGCGGGTCCGGCTGTCCGTGGCCGGTGGCCGGTGTTCACAGGCCGGCCGGCCGCGGCCCGTGAGCCGTGTTCGTGGGGCAGGGGCCCCCGGACGGGGTGGCCGTCCGCGGTCCGTGGTTCACGGGGTGGCCGTCCGCCGTTCCCGAGCCGCTAGCCTTTGAGTCACAGCAGTGGTTTCAGGCAGGCGGTAGGCAGATGGACTTCCCGGCGGACTTCTCCGCGGACTTCCCGGCGCAGACGCAGACCCACCCGCACGGCGGATGGCCCGGCAACGAGCTGGAGGAGGTGCTCTCGGCATCCCTCGGCGCCGGTCCCTCGGCCGGCGGGCGGATCGTCGAGGTGCTCGGCCGGAGCTTCGTGTGGATTCCGCTGCCCAGTGGCGGCGGCCCGCGGAGCGGCCCCCTCGACCTCCCCGGCATCGAGATCGAGGGCCAGGCGTACGTGCCGGTGTTCAGCTCCGAGGAGCAGTTCCGCCAGGTCGTCGGCTCGCACATGTCGTACACCATCGCGCCGGCCGTGGAGTTCGCCCGCGGTCTGCCCCCGCACGCGGGGATGGCCATCAACCCGGGCGGCGTCGTCGGCATCCCGCTCCCGCCGCCGGCCGTGGCCGAGCTGTGCCGGGCCGGCCGGACCCCGCTGGACGGCCCCGCGAGCGGCGGCCGGGTCCGCCTCTTCGAGCCCGACTGGCAGGACGACCCGGTGGACTTCCTCGCCGCCGCCTCCGCCGAGTTCGAGGCGATCGGCGTCGTCGTCACCGCCCGCCGCTGCCTCGCCGCGATCGAGACCGCCGACCCGGTGATGTTCGTCGGCGTCGAACTCTCCCAGTGGGAAGGCGACCGGCGCGCCCTCCCCCTGGAAGCCCTCACCCGCGCCGTCACCGCCGCCCCGGCCCCCTGGCCGGTCAACCTGGTGCTCCTGGACGTGGCGGAGGATCCGGTCGGCAACTGGATGCGCGACAGGGTCCGGCCCTTCTTCCAGCGGTAGGTCAGGTACCCCAGGGGCGCGGGGCCGTGACACCATGCGGCTCCGCCGCGTGGGCGCGAGAACCACAAACGGCCCGCACCCGCAGGGCAGCACCAAGCCCCGGGCACCTGCGCGGGCTTAAGCTAGGTCACGGTCGAGGCGTTGTACGAAGGGGCGGTAAAGGTGAGCGCGAGCGGCACGGCCGCGGCCGGACAGGTCGAGCACATGCTGCGCCAGGTCACGCCCGGGCGTTATGACGCCTATGAGGCCCTCCTGCGCGCGCTCGCGACCCCGCACAGCGGCCAGATCTGGATGCTCCTGTGGCACGGTCAGGCCGGATCCCCCGACGCCCAGTACGGAAACATGGAGGTCGAGGGCTGCGGCTACGCCCCCTGTGTGACCTCCGCGCAGGAGCTCTCGGCGAGCGGCTGGAACCGCAGTTACGAGGTGGTCGACGGAGTCGACGTGGCCCGCGCCCTCTACCCCGACCACTACGGCCTCTGGCTCAACCCGCACGCCCCCGGCGGCGGCGTCGGCGTCCCCTGGCTCGACCTGCGCCGGATCGCCACGGGCCTGGACCGCCAGCCCGCCGGACCCCTGCGGCTGTCCGAACCGGCCATCGAGATCCCGCAGTTCTACGCCCTGCTCGCGCAGAACGCCCACCGCACCCCGGCCGTCCGCTCGCTGCGCCGCGCCTGGGTGCAACCCGCGCTCGGTGCGCCGTATCTCGCCATCGGGCTCGATGTCTACGACGCCTCGCCACCGGCCGTGGACGCGGTGCGCGCGATGATGCAGCAGTCCCTCGGCGCCGTTCCGGACGGGCTCCCCGTGTCGACCGTCGCGATGTCCGACGAGCACGACCCGGTCGCCATGTGGCTGCGCGCCGGCGCACGCCCCTTCTACGACCGCGAGGCCCACGCCACCGCCCCCGTCCAGGCCCCCGCGTCGGGCTACGGATACCCGCCCGCCCAGGGCAGGTACTGACCCCTCCACAGGTCACTCCGAGACCCTTCCCGCACCATCCCCGAACGCGACAACCGCTCGACTCTCCGCGCGTAGATAAGGGTGAAAAGAGCAGGGATGTCCTAAAGTGCCCCTGTCGCAGCGCGTCCGACCCCTGTTACCCGTTGTCCGGATAACGGAACCCCCCAGACAGCATCACGTTTACGCATCCTTTCACCGCCAAGTCTGGCAACAGATCGCCAAAGCGTTGAAGACTCCCCGCAAGACACGGGCCGGGTCGGTCGCGTGTACGAGACAAACAAAACCGCTACAGCGGCAGCCAGGGGCTCGGCGATCGCCGGGTCGAGAGGGGTCAATCGCACCGTGACCGCACCGATCGAGACCACCGGGGCGGAAGCCGGAGCACAGCCCGAGGCCGTGCTCGCCGGGGTCAAGAAGAGCCAGATCGAAGGGCGCTCGCTCACTCAGATCGCCTGGATGCGCTTCAAGCGGGACAAGGTGGCGATGGCCGGAGGCGTCATCGTCATTCTGCTCGTGACGATGGCGGTGTTCTCCAAGCCGATCCAGTGGATCTTCAACCTCGATCCCAACAAGTTCAACCAGGACCTCATCGACCCGGCGCTGCTCGCCCCCAAGGGCGGCTGGGGAGGCATGAGTTGGGACCACCCGCTCGGCGTGGACCCCCAGTACGGCCGGGACATGCTCGCCCGCATCATCGACGGCTCCTGGGTCTCCCTCCTGGTCGCGGGCGGCGCCACGCTGCTGTCCGTGTGCCTCGGCACCGTGCTCGGTGTCGTCGCCGGGTACTACGGCGGCTGGATCGACAGCGTCATCAGCAGGCTGATGGACACCTTCCTCGCGTTCCCGCTGCTGCTGTTCGCCATCTCGATCTCGGCCTCGGTGCAGGACGGTTTCTTCGGACTCGACGGGCTGTCCCTGCGCATCTGCGTGCTGATCTTCGTGATCGGCTTCTTCAGCTGGCCGTACATCGGCCGCATCGTGCGGGCGCAGACGATGACCCTGCGCAAGCGGGAGTTCATCGAGGCCGCCACGAGCCTCGGAGCACGCGGCCCGTACGTCCTGTTCCGGGAACTGCTCCCCAACCTCGTCGCGCCGATCCTCGTCTACTCGACGCTGATCATTCCGACGAACATCCTGTTCGAGGCCGCGCTGAGCTTCCTCGGTGTCGGTATCGCTCCGCCGCAGGCCTCCTGGGGCGGCATGCTCAGCAACGCTGTGGATCTCTACACGGCTGATCCGCAGTACATGTTCGTGCCCGGACTGGCGATCTTCATCACCGTCCTGGCCTTCAACCTGCTGGGTGACGGGCTGCGTGACGCCCTCGACCCTCGCAGCAAGTGATCCATCGAAAGAGGGGGCTTCCTCAGGTGAAGACGAGAAGGGTGACCGCCGGCGTTGCGTCGGTCCTGGCGCTGTCGCTGGGTGCTGCCGCGTGCGGCGGCGGAGGTGACGACAACGACGGGGGAGGCAACGGCAAGAAGGACGCCGCGCTGAACTCGATCGTCAACGCGTCGAGCAAGAAGGGCGGGACGGTCTCGTACGAGCACTCGGACGTGCCGGACTCCCTCGACCCGGGCAACACGTACTACGGCTGGGTGCAGAACTTCTCCCGCCTCTACGGCAGAACGCTCACCACGTTCAAACCGGCGGCGGGCAAGGAAGGCCTGACGGTGGTGCCGGACCTCGCCGAGGGCCTCGGCAAGTCCAGCCCGGACGCCAAGACCTGGACGTACAAGCTGCGTGCGGGTGTGAAGTTCCAGGACGGCACCCCGGTGACGTCCAAGGACGTGAAGTACGCCATCGAGCGCTCCAACTTCGCGCCCGAGGCGCTGTCCAACGGCCCGACGTACTTCAAGTCGTATCTGGAGGGCGGCGACAAGTACAAGGGCCCGTACAAGGACAAGTCCGCCGAGGGCCTCAAGTCCATCGAGACGCCGGACGACCGGACGATCGTCTTCAAGCTGAAGCAGCCGTTCGCCGACTTCGACTACCTGGCGACGTTCTCGCAGACGGCCCCGGTGCCGCAGTCGAAGGACACCGGTGCGAAGTACGTGCAGGCCATCCAGTCCTCCGGCCCGTACCAGTTCCAGTCCTACGAGGAGGGCCGCGGCGCCACCCTCGTGCGCAACCCGCAGTGGGACGCCAAGACGGACCCGATCCGCAAGGCTCTGCCGGACAAGGTCACGATCAAGTTCAAGGTCAACCCGGTCACGGTCGACAACAACCTGCTCTCCGACAAGATCACGGCTGACGCGGCCGGCACGGGTGTGCAGCCGCAGACCCAGCCGAAGGTGCTGCAAGGCAAGTACGCCAACCAGACGGACAGCTCGTACGCCGGTGCGACGCAGTACATCGCGCTGAACGTGAACGTGAAGCCGTTCGACAACGCCGACTGCCGCAAGGCCGTGCAGTGGGGCCTCGACAAGCAGTCGGTGCTCGACGCCATGGGCGGCACGCCGAAGGGCGACGTGGCGACCACGCTGCTGCCGCCGTCGGTGAACGGCTACACCAAGTTCGACACCTACGCGACCGAAGGTCACAAGGGTGACGTGGCCAAGGCCAAGGCGGCGCTGAAGGCGTGCGGCAAGCCGAACGGCTTCAACACGATCCTGACGGCCCGCTCCGACCGGCCCGCCGAGGTGGCGCAGGCCACGGCCGTCCAGGCCTCGCTGAAGAAGATCGGCATCAACATCGAGATCAAGCAGTTCCCCTCCGGCAAGTACTTCTCCAACTTCGCCGGTGTCCCGAGCTACGTCCACGACAACAAGCTCGGCATGCTCTCGATGGCGTGGGGCGCTGACTGGCCGACCGGCTACGGCTTCCTCGACCAGGTCGTCAACGGCGCTGCCATCAAGCCCTCGGGCGGCAACAACCTGATGGAGCTGGACGACCCGAAGATCAACAAGGCCCTGACGGACGCGATCGCCAACACCGACGACGCGGCCCGCACCAAGGCCTGGGGCGACATCGACAAGATGGTGCTCGACAACGCCTCGGTCGTCCCGGTCATCTACCGCAAGAACCTGCTGCTCAGGCCGACGTCCGCGGCCAACGTCACGGTCACGCAGGCCTACCTCGGCATGTACGACTACCTGCTGATGAGCTCCTCGAAGTAACCAGCAGGCCGGATCCTTTCGAAAGGCAGGTGAAGGCACCGGGTGGCCGCGGCGGACGATCCCGCCGCGGCCACCCGGGGCCGTACAGCTGTGGCTGCGTACATCCTCCGACGCGTCATGGGCGCGGTGCTGTTGCTGCTGGTGGTCAGCGCAGTCACCTTCGCCATCTTCTTCCTGGTGCCCCGCCTCGGGGGCCAGACGGCCGACCAGTTGGCCACCCAGTACGTCGGCAAGGACGCGAACCCCGAGTCCGTCGCCGCGATCAAGCAGAACCTCGGGCTGGACCAGCCGGTCTACGTCCAGTACTGGGAGTTCATCAAGGGCCTCGTGGTGGGCGCCGACTACAAGTTCGGTCCCGACGCGACGCACTGCGGCGCACCCTGCTTCGGGTACTCCTTCAAGAGCCACATCGAGGTGTGGCCCCAGTTGGAGCAGCGGATCCCGGTCTCCTTCTCGCTGGCCGTCGGTGCGGCGGTGATCTGGCTGATCTCCGGTGTGACCACCGGCGTGATCTCGGCACTGCGCAAGGGCAAGCCGATCGACCGCATCTCGATGTTCATCGCGCTCGCCGGCGTCTCGCTCCCGATCTTCTTCACCGGCCAGATCCTGCTCGCGCTCTTCGTCTACGAGATCCCCGTCTGGGAGAGCATCGACTACGTCCCGTTCACCGAGAACCCGGCCGAATGGGCATGGCACATGGTGCTTCCCTGGGTCAGCCTCGCCTTCCTCTTCTCCGCGCTCTACGCCAGGCTCACCCGGGCGGGCATGCTGGAGACGATGGGCGAGGACTACATCAGAACGGCCAGGGCCAAGGGTCTGAAGGAGAGCACGGTCGTCGCCAAGCACGGCCTGCGCTCCGCGCTCACCCCGATCGTCACCATCTTCGGCATGGACTTCGGCACCCTCGTAGGCACCGCGGTGCTCACCGAGACCGTGTTCTCCCTGCAGGGCATCGGTGCCTACTCGGTCCAGGCCATCAAGGACAACGACCTGCCCATCGTGATGGGCGTGACCCTGGTCGCCGCGTTCTTCATCGTCTTCTGCAATCTGATCGTCGACCTGGTGTACGCCGCCATCGACCCCCGGGTGAGGTACTCGTGAGCAAGCTCGACAAAGCCGCGCTCGGCGAACCGGACTCCGTCGCCCCGTCCACCGCGGACGACGTGTTCCTGTCCGTACGGGATCTGCGCATCCACTTCGACACGGACGACGGTCTGGTGAGGTCGGTGGACGGCGTCAGCTTCGACGTGCGCAAGGGCAAGACCCTGGGCATCGTGGGCGAGTCCGGCTCCGGCAAGTCCGTCACCTCCCTCGGCGTGATGGGCCTGCACCGCTCGGCGCGTGCCAAGGTCTCCGGTGAGGTGTGGCTGGACGGCCAGGAGCTGATCGCGGCCGACCCCGACGACGTACGGCGGCTGCGCGGCCGGAAGATGGCCATGATCTTCCAGGACCCGCTGTCGGCGATGCACCCCTACTACACGGTGGGGCAGCAGATCGTCGAGGCGTACCGGGTCCACCACGACGTCAACAAGAAGGTCGCCAAGCGGCGGGCGATAGAGATGCTCGACCGGGTCGGCATCCCCGAGCCCGCCAAGCGCGTGGACGGCTATCCGCACGAGTTCTCCGGCGGTATGCGCCAGCGCGCCATGATCGCCATGGCCCTGGTGAACAACCCCGAGCTGCTCATCGCCGACGAGCCGACCACCGCCCTGGACGTCACCGTGCAGGCGCAGATCCTCGATCTGATCCATGATCTGCAGAAGGAGTTCGGCTCCGCGGTCATCATGATCACCCACGACCTGGGCGTGGTCGCCGAGATGGCCGACGATCTGCTGGTCATGTACGGCGGCCGGTGCGTGGAGCGCGGTCCCGCCGAGGACGTGTTCTCCGAGCCCCGGCACCCCTACACCTGGGGGCTGCTCGGCTCGATGCCCCGTATGGACCGGGAGGAGACGGACCGGCTCATCCCGATCAAGGGCGCGCCGCCCTCCCTCATCAACCTCCCGTCCGGCTGCGCCTTCAACCCGCGCTGCCCGTACGCGGACATCCCGAAGGACAACGTCACCCGCACGGTCCGCCCCGAGCTGACCGAGGTCGGCGGCGGGCACTGGGCCGCCTGCCACATGACCCAGGAGCAGCGGGAGCGTATCTGGACCGAAGAGATTGCGCCGAAGCTGTGAGCGACGAAAAACCGGTGAGCAAACCGGACACCAGCGGGGCCACCCTCACCAAGGACTCCGCCGCCGACGGCGAGATCCTGCTGAAGGTGACCGGCCTGCAGAAGCACTTCCCGATCCGCAAGGGACTGCTCCAGCGGCAGACCGGCGCGGTGCGCGCCGTCGACGGCATCGACTTCGAGGTCCGCAAGGGCGAGACGCTCGGTGTCGTGGGCGAGTCGGGCTGTGGCAAATCCACGATGGGCCGGCTGGTCACCCGGCTGCTCGAACCGACCGGCGGCACGGTCGAGTTCCAGGGCAAGGACATCACGCACCTCGGCACGAGCGATCTGCGCCCGATGCGCCGTGACGTGCAGATGATCTTCCAGGACCCGTACTCCTCGCTGAACCCCCGGCACACGATCGGCACGATCGTCGGTGCCCCCTTCAGGCTGCAGGGCGTCGAGCCCGAGGGCGGGGTGAAGAAGGAGGTCCAGCGGCTGCTGTCGGTGGTCGGCCTCAACCCCGAGCACTACAACCGCTATCCGCACGAGTTCTCCGGCGGCCAGCGCCAGCGCATCGGCATCGCCCGTGCGCTCGCGCTCAACCCCAAGCTGGTGGTGGCGGATGAGCCGGTCTCGGCGCTGGACGTGTCGATCCAGGCGCAGGTGGTGAACCTGCTGGACGACCTCCAGGAGGAACTGGGCCTGACGTACGTGATCATCGCGCACGACCTGTCGGTGGTCCGGCACGTCTCGGACCGGATCGCGGTGATGTACCTCGGCAAGATCGTCGAGCTGGCCGAACGCGACCAGCTGTACAAGTCGCCCATGCACCCGTATTCCAAGGCCCTGCTGTCGGCCGTGCCGATACCGGATCCGAAGCGCCGGGGCGTCAAGAGCGAGCGCATCCTGCTGAAGGGCGACGTGCCCTCGCCGATCTCCCCGCCGAGCGGCTGCCGCTTCCACACCCGGTGCTGGAAGGCGACGCAGATGTGCAAGACGACCGAGCCGCCGCTGGTGGAGCTGCGGGCCGGGCAGCGCGTCGCCTGCCACCACCCGGAGAACTTCGAGGACCAGCAGCCGCAGGACACCGAGCTGCTGTCCTCGGCGAAGGAGGCGGCGAACGGTTCGTCCGTGGAGAAGGCCGCCTCCGGGGAGTCCGTGGAGAAGTAGCCCACCGGAGCCCCCGCCCCGCAGTCGGGGGCGGGGGCTCGGGCATGGGTAAAAATGTTCGGGTGCTCCAGCAACTCTTCACCCCGTCCGTCCAGCACTCGCTCGAGCTGATCGGCATCTTCGTCTTCGCGATCTCCGGCGCCCTGCTGGCCGTCCGGAAGAACTTCGACGTGTTCGGCATCGCCGTCCTCGCCGAGGTCACCGCGCTGGGCGGCGGTCTCTTCCGTGACCTGGTCATCGGGGCCGTACCGCCCGCCGCCTTCACGGACCTGGGGTACTTCCTCACCCCACTGCTCGCCACCCTCCTGGTCTTCTTCCTCCACCCCCACGTGGAACGCATCCAGGTCGCCGTGAACGTCTTCGACGCGGCCGGCCTCGGCCTGTTCTGCGTCGCCGGGACGACGAAGGCGTACGAGTACGGGCTCGGCCTGACCGCCTCCGCCTGTCTGGGACTGGCCACCGCGGTGGGCGGGGGTGTGCTGCGGGACGTGCTCGCCAACGAGGTGCCCTCGCTGCTGCGCTGGGACCGGGATCTGTACGCGGTCCCGGCGATCGTCGGCGCCACGATGGTCGTGCTGTTCATCCGCTACGACGTCCTGTCCCCGCTGACCAGCGCCCTCGCGGTGATCACCGGCTTCGTCCTGCGGCTGCTCGCCATGCGATACCACTGGCGAGCTCCGCGGGCGTGGCACCGGCGGTCGACGGTGAGCGAGGAGGAGCAGCCCCTCCTGCCGTGACGGGGCGGCGGCCGGTCATCTCCGTCAGCCAGCGGAACGCCGGGACCACCTGCGGCCGCCACAGCGCCATGGTGTGACCGCCCGCGCTCCTCGGCACGAACACGACGTGCACGCTCGTCGGGGCCTTCGCGGCCTGCTCCAGCGCCACGGCCGCCTCGTAGCCGTCGTGCGGCTGGCCGGAGAGGTAGAGCGCGATCCGCGGCGGGGCGGACGCCTCGCGCAGCAGCACGCAGGGGTTGTTCTCGGCGCGCAGGGCGGGGCTCTGCGCGCCGAGCGAGTCGCGTTCGCCGATCGGGTCGTTGTAGCCGGACAGACGATACCGGGCACGGTGGCCGGCTCGAAGCTCTGGCGCACCGCGGGGAGCCGCTCCAGGGCGAGGCCGCCGGTGCCGTCGGCGCCCAGATCGGCCGCCTGTCGCACATGGTCGCCGGTGCCGAGCAGGTCGCCCCAGGTGTCGTACAGGCTGTTGGCGTTGTTGACCAGGGTGAAGACCAGGGCCACGGCCGTCCCCTGCGCGAACAGCAGCATCAGCGTCCGGGCCGCGGCCCGCAGGACCCAGGGCCCGCGGAGGCGCGACCAGAGGACCAGCGGCAGCGCGAGGGCGACGACGGACAGCACGACCAGCGTGCAGAGGAACGGGGTCCCGGTGAGGCTCATGTTCTGACAGAGGCCGGGGACGGCCTGTGGGTGTCCGGACGAGTCGGACACTCACCGAGGAATTGCCCGGGTCTCACCAAGTCGGGGCGCTGGACGAGCGGGCAAAGCTACCGCTTAGTAGTTAGTTCTTGTACTGTTCAGCCATGCCAGAAGCAGCCACCGCCCCGGCCGCCCGGGCCACGATCGGCGACAGCGAGTTCGACCGCGACACCGCGCTCACCCCCCGCGCGCCCGGCGTCTACGACATCGAACTCTCCGCCGGCTGGACGATCATCAGCGCCGTCAACGGCGGCTACCTGCTGGCCGTCCTGGGCCGCGCCCTCGCGGGCGCCCTGCCGCACGCCGACCCGTTCACCGTCTCGGCGCACTACCTGACCGCGTCCCAGCCCGGCCCGGCGGTCGTCCGCACGGACGTCGTCCGCACCGGCCGCACCCTGTCGACAGGCCAGGCCTCCCTCTTCCAGTACGACGACGAGGGCCGAGAGGTCGAACGCATCCGCGTCCTCGCCTCCTACGGCGACCTGGACGCCCTGCCCGACGACGTCCGTACGACGGCCGAGCCGCCCGCGATCCCGCCGATGGAGCACTGCTTCGGCCCCGAGGACGGTCCGGCCCCCGTCTCCGGCAGCTCGGCCATCGCCGACCGCCTGATGCTCAAGCTCGACCCGTCGACGCTGGGCTGGGCCCTCGGACAGCCGTCCGGCAAGGGCGAGATGCGCGCCTGGTTCGGGCTCGCGGACGGCCGCGACCACGACCCGCTCTCCCTGCTGCTCGCGGTGGACGCCCTGCCGCCCACCGCGTTCGAGCTCGGGCTGAAGGGCTGGGTCCCCACCGTCGAGCTGACCGTGCACGTCCGCTGCCGCCCGGCACCGGGCCCCCTGCGCGTCTCGATCACCACGAGCAACCTCGCAGGCGGCTTCCTGGAGGAGGACGCCGAGGTCTGGGACAGCGCCGACCGCCTGGTCGCCCAGTCCCGGCAGCTCGCCCGGGTCAGGCTCGGCTAGGCCGTAACCGTGCCTTGAGGTGCGCCTTGCCTCACTGACAGGCCGGGCACAGGGCGGCCCCAGGAGAGTCCTGAGCGGAGTTGGTTGAGTGCCCGTCTCAGGACTCCCTCATCCTCCTGGAGTTGTTTCCCATGAAGCGTGTGCGTCTCATTCCGGCCGTCGCCCTGCTGGCGCTGTCGCCCCTGGCTCTGGTGGCCTGCGGCTCGGGTGACTCCTCGTCGTCCTCGAACGGTGGCGGTGGCTCCGGGCGGCAGCAGGCCTGCCAGGCGCCTTCGGGCGCTCCATCCGGGGCTCCGTCGGGTCGTCCTTCCGGTGCGCCTTCGGGGGCTCCCTCCGGGGCGCCGTCCGGCGCTGCTTCCGGGGGTGCCAAGCCGTCGGGTGCGCCGTCCGGAGCGCCGTCGGGCGCGCCCGGTGGAGCGCCGGGCGGGGCTCAGGGCGGCGGGCAGGGCGGTCCCGGCGGTGGCCAGGGCGGCGGCTGCGGCCAGGCCTCGGGCGGGCAGGGGCAGCGGACCCCGCAGGCGCAGAAGGAGCAGTAGGCGGAGAGTCGGCGGAGGCGCCGACAGAGCCCTCCGGAACAGGGCAGGGGTGGCGTGCTCGGTGAACGGGCGTGCCGCCCCGGCGCGTTGTGCTGGGTGTCAGTCCAGCCAGTGGTGGCGGCCGAGGCCGATCAGCCGCATCTGGCGCGTCGCCACCTGCGCGACGTGTCGAGTCCGCTGCGCACGCTCCTCCTCCGGGCCCTCCAGCGCCTCCAGGAAGAGCGACGCCGTGATCAGCATCTGGTCGACGTAGAGGTGTGCGAGCATCAGCAGGTCGTCCTCGGTCCAGCCCTCGGACACCGGGTCCTTGGCCAGCTCGTCCTTGACCTCCTGGGCGAAACGGGCCAGTTGTTCCCGTATCGCCTCCCGCACCGGCTGGACCCCGCCATGTCGTTCGCGGGCGATGAACCGGACATGTGCGGGGTACCCGTCGACGTGACGGGCGATCAGCTCGATGGCGCGCGTGATGCGTTCCTCGTGGTCGCCGGTCGCGGACACCGTCGTCCGGATCATCGGGTGCAGGCTTCCCAGTGCCTCCTCGACCAGGGCCACGCCCAGATCCGCCGTGGAGCGGAAGTGCCGGTAGAAGGCCGTCGGGGCGACACCGACGGCGCGCGTGACCTCGCGCAGCCCCAGGCTGCTCAGGCTCTGCCCCTCGAGCAGTCCCAGGGCCGCGTCCAGGAGTGCCTGCCGGGTCTTCTGTTTCTGGGCCTGCCGGATGCCGAGAGTGTGACTCATACCATGCAGTTAACAACTGTTCTCTGGAATTGGAAAGTCATGGGAGGCGCTAGACTGGGAAGTCAGTGAACAACTGTAACTACAATCGTTCACCGAAACCCTGGGGGCTTTTCCCATGCTGTTCATCGTTGCCGCACTCCTGCTGCTGGGGGTCGTGCTGGGCACCGTGGCCCACGCGCCGGTCACCTTCTCCGTCGCCGCCGGCGTGGTCATCGCCGCCTGGCTCGGCATCTTCGCGATCCGCGAGCGCCACAGCCGCCGGCGTCACACGCAGGCCCACTGAGCACCGGCCCACGACCACCGTCCCGCCGACCCGACAGGGAGTCGATCATCATGCAGCTCACCGCTCCGGCCACGCGCCGCACCGGTATCCGCGACACCGACGGCATGGCCGTCGCGTCCTTCGTCCTCGGCCTGCTCGGCCTGCTCGTCCTCAACATCTTCCTCGGCCCGATCGCCATCGTGCTGGCGAGCGTCGCCCTGTGGCGCGGCACCGAGCGCCCCGGCCGCGCCTACCTGGGTCTGGGTCTGGGCATCGCCGACCTGCTGGTCCTGGCGGCGTTCATGGAGTTCGACAGCACGATCTCCTGGAGCTTCTGAGCCACCGTCGGACGACCGTGCGCCGGCACGGTGCGGCCGGGCCCGGGGACGACGGGCCGCAGCCGCGCGGGAAAGCGGTTCACGTTCGGCCAACCTTGCTCTGAGGCCCGTGGAGGCAGAGCCGTAGAATCGGGCTCACCATGGCTTACCTCGACCACGCCGCGACCACCCCGATGCTTCCGGAGGCGGCAGAGGCGCTCACCGCGCACCTGGGTGCCACCGGCAACGCCTCCTCCCTCCACGCATCCGGCCGGCAGGCCCGCCGTACCGTCGAGGAGGCCCGCGAGACCCTCGCCGAAGCCCTCGGCGCCCGCCCCAGCGAGGTCGTTTTCACCTCGGGCGGCACAGAGGCCGACAACCTCGCCGTCAAGGGCCTGTACTGGTCACGCCGCGACACCGACCCGGCCCGCACCCGCGTCCTCGCCAGCCCCGTCGAGCACCATGCCGTCCTCGACGCCGTCCACTGGCTCGGCGAACACGAGGGCGCCACCATCGAGTACCTGCCGGTCGACGCCCACGGCCGCGTCCACCCGGACGCCCTGCGCGAGGCGATCGCCCGCAACCCCGACGACGTGGCCCTCGCCACCGTCATGTGGGCCAACAACGAGATCGGGACGGTCCTGCCGATCCGCGAACTCGCCGACGTGGCCGCCGAGTCCGGTGTCCCCCTGCACTCGGACGCCGTCCAGGCCTTCGGCCAGATCCCCGTGGACTTCGCCACCTCCGGCCTCGCCGCGATGACGGTGTCCGGCCACAAGATCGGCGGCCCTTACGGCATCGGCGCGCTGATCCTCGGCCGCGAACACGCTCCCGTACCGGTCCTGCACGGCGGCGGCCAAGAACGCCATGTGCGCTCCGGCACCCTCGACGTGCCCGCCATCGCCTCCTTCGCGGTCGCCGGGCGGCTGGCCGCCGAGCAGCGCGAGTGGTTCGCCCGCGAGATCGGCGCCCTGCGCGACGCCCTGGTCACCGCGGTCCGCACGGCCGTGCCGGACGCGATCCTCGGCGGCGACCCGGACCCGGAGGGTCGCCTCCCGGCCAACGCGCACTTCACCTTCCCCGGCTGCGAGGGCGACTCCCTGCTGCTCCTGCTCGACGCCCAGGGCATCGAATGCTCCACGGGCTCCGCCTGCACTGCCGGCGTCGCCCAGCCCAGCCACGTCCTCCTCGCCACCGGCACCGACCCCGACCTGGCCCGCGGCACCCTCCGCTTCTCCCTCGGCCACACCTCCACCGAGTCCGACATCAAGGCCCTCGCGAAGGCCATCGGCCCGGCGGTGGAACGGGCGCGGGCGGCGGGGCTGACGTGAGAGGAACCCTGCGACAGCACGTGTACGCCCTCGACCGCTGGGAGGACCGCTCGGGGCATCGAACTGTCTGGAAGTTCGGGTACCGGGGGACGGCAGGGCCGTTCGGAAAGATCGAGGTGATCTACCCGGCCAGGCGGCACGGCGACCGTCACGTCACCGAGGTCAAGGGGGACAGCGTGCCCACCACCTCGTTCGACGGCTGGGCCTACGGACGAAAGCCCTCGCTCTTCTCGGCGCAGCTCAGTGTCGCCGGGGACGGAATCCGGCTCAAGCGCAACCGCTGGGCTCAGACCAGAGCCGGACGGGCGCTGCGGATGCGGGTCGCCGGGCGGGAGTACCGCTACCTCGCGACCAGCGCCCGGCACCGCGACCGGGCTTTGATCCGCGACGGCGTCGAGATCCGGACGCGCCGGCACGGCAGGGGTGCACGGAAGAAGGCCACGTTCACCGTCGTGGGCCCGGCGGACGCCACCGACCTCGCCCTGGCCGCCGTGATGTGCGGCGTCAACACCCGTAATCTCACCCGCGGTGGGGCCGTTCGCGCCTTCATCGGCAGGTCGTCGAACCTGCTGGACATGTTCGCGGGGCCGGCGTGATGCCCTGGGACGAGCGGCCGCGCCGGCATCCGGGTCAAGCCCGCCCCGTACGGGCCTCCCGCACCAGCCGCATGTACTTCTCCCAGTCCCAGTGCGGCCCCGGGTCCGTGTGGTCCGTGCCCGGGACCTCCACGTGGCCGATGATGTGCTCGCGGTCCACGGGGATGTCGTAGCGCGCGCAGATGCGGGCCGTGAGGCGGGCGGAGGCCTCGTACATCTCGTCCGTGAAGTCCTGCGGGCGGTCCACGAAGCCCGCGTGCTCGATGCCGACGCTGCGTTCGTTGTAGTCGCGGTTGCCCGCGTGGTACGCCACGTCCAGCTCGCGGATCATCTGGGAGATGTGCCCGTCCTTGCGGACGATGTAGTGCGAGGCCGCCCCGTGCGACGGGTCCTGGAAAGCCTTCACCGCGCTGTCGAAGCTGCCCTGGGTGACATGGACGACCACCATCTCTATGCCGTAGTCGTCGGGGCGGTCCGCGCGGCGCCAGTTCGCGTCCGACGCCGCCACCCAGCGCGCTCCCGTGTAGTCCACCTCGCCGTCCTTGCGCGGCTTCTCCACGCCCGGTACGCGCCACCACAGCCGGCCCAGCTCGTCACGGGCCAGCGCCGCGGACCCCGCGGCCGCCGCCACACCGCCGACGATCAGGGCCCGCCGCCCGATGCGCCGGTCCGTGTCCTTGGATGCTCGCCTCGCCCCCATGTGATCGTCAACGGATACCCGGCGGCCTTGGTTCCCGCGCCCCCTTACCCTGGAGGGGCTATGACTGACACCCCGCAGCGCTCCCGTCCCCTCCGCGTCCTGGCCGCCATGTCCGGCGGAGTCGACTCCGCCGTCGCCGCCGCCCGCGCGGCCGAGGCGGGCCACGATGTGACCGGCGTCCACCTCGCCCTCTCCGCCAACCCCCAATCCTTCCGGACGGGCGCGCGCGGCTGCTGCACCATCGAGGACTCACGCGACGCCCGCCGCGCCGCGGACGTCATCGGGATCCCGTTCTACGTGTGGGACCTCGCCGACCGGTTCCGCGAGGACGTGGTCGAGGACTTCGTCGCCGAGTACGAGGCCGGCCGCACCCCCAACCCCTGCCTGCGCTGCAACGAGAAGATCAAGTTCGCCGCCCTCCTCGACAAGGCGCTCGCGCTGGGCTTCGACGCGGTGTGCACCGGCCACTACGCCAAGGTCGTCACGCTCGCCGACGGCACCCGTGAGCTGCACCGCGCCTCCGACATGGCCAAGGACCAGTCGTACGTCCTGGGCGTGCTGGACGACCGGCAGCTCGCCCACGCCCTCTTCCCGCTCGGCGACACGGTCACCACGAAGGACGAGATCCGCGCGGAGGCCGAGCGCCGGGACCTGGCGGTGGCGAAGAAGCCCGACTCGCACGACATCTGCTTCATCGCCGACGGCGACACCCAGGGCTTCCTGGCGGAGCGGCTCGGCAGGTCCGAGGGCGACATCGTCGATGAGTCCGGCCACCGGATCGGCACGCACGAGGGCGCGTACGGCTTCACCATCGGCCAGCGCAAGGGCCTGCGTATCGGCACCCCGGCCCCCGACGGCAAGCCGCGCTACGTCCTCGACATCTCCCCGGTGGACAACACGGTCACGGTCGGCCCGGCCGCCGCGCTGGACGTCAGCGCCCTGACCGCGATCAAGCCGCGCTGGTGCGGTGCCGCCCCCTCGGGCCCGGGCACCTACACGGCCCAGCTCCGCGCCCACGGCGGCGAGACCGAGGTGACCGCCGAGCTCGTCGACGGCTCCCTGGAGGTCGCCTTCACCGAGCCGGTCCGCGGGGTCGCCCCCGGCCAGGCGATCGTGCTGTACGACGGCACCCGCGTGGTGGGCTCGGCGACGATCGCCTCGACGACCCGGGCGACGGCGGGCGTGGCCTGACGCCGGGCCCGTCAGCCCTGCAGGAAGAAGTCCGTCAGCACCGGTGCCAGCACGTTCGGCTCGACCATGTGCGTCTGGCCCTGGAGCGTGCGGTACGCGCCCGTGGGGACCGAGTCCGCGATCGCCCGGGCCGCCTCACGCAGCCAGGCGGGGCTCGCGTCGCCCGCGACCGCCAGGACGGGGACGCCGACCGCGGCCAGCCGGTCGCGGGGGACCCGGCCGTCGCGCATGACGGCGTCGTCGTAGGCGAGGCTCGCGGCGATCGCCTCCATGCCGGCCCACATGGGGGACTGGCGGGCCCCCTGGATCACCCCCTCGGCCAGGCCGGCCAGCCGCAGGAACAGTTCGACCGCGTCCCCGCGCCGTCCCTCGCCGAGCGCCTCCGTCAGCCGCCCGGTGTACTCCGCGCGCTCCTGGGCGCCCTCCTCGGACATCGCGAACGGCGTCTCGTACACCGCGAGGCGCCGCACCGGCAGTCCGCTCGCCGCCGCCTCCAGGGCCAGCGCCCCGCCCGACGAGATGCCGTACAGGAGCGCCTCGCCGCCCACCGCCTCGATCACCGCCGCCAGGTCCTCGAGTTCGCGCTCCACGGCGTACGGCGCGGTGTCCCCGCTGGTACCGCGTCCCCGGCGGTCGTACACGACGGCCTGGAAACGCTCCGAGAGCGACACGGCCAGCGGCGCCAGGGTGCCGCCCGTCGACATCGCGCCGCTCACCAGAACGACCGCGGGGCCCTGTCCGGTGCTCTCGTAGGCGATGCGGGTGCCGTCGCGCGAAAGGATCTTCTTGTCCATGCTCATGCAGACTGCCGCACGGCAGGGTGTTCATCGGTGAGGCGGGCCGTGCGTCAGCCGATCACATCACTTCCACCTCGTAGAAGCACAGGTGGTCCTTGATCTCCGCGACGTCCGGCTTGGGATCCGGATACGCCCACACGAGGTCCGGCGCCCCCGGCAGCGACCAGTAGGAAGCGGTGCCCTTGAACGGGCAGTACGTCTGGGAGCCGGACGGCGTCAGCAGGTCCAGGCGTACGTCCTCGGCCGGGATGTAGAACCGCTCGGGACAGCCCGTCTCCCGCAGGACCAGCGGCCTCTCGCTCTCCGCCAGGACCTGTTCGCCGTGCACCACGCGCACGTGCCGCCCGCTCCGCTCGATGGTGATGCGATGCCCTGTGGTCACGATCGCCCTCCTTGGGTAGCCGAGTCCCTCGATACAGCGCACGCTGTAGCGGAGTTCTTCCCTCGCCGCAGGAGGCCCCATGCGAGCAGCAGAACCGGCCGGAGACCGCAGCACCCTGGCCCACCAGCTCAGGTACGCTCTGCGCCACCCGGGGCGCGTGCCCGCGCACGCCCGGCGCGCGGCGCGGGACGTCTGGCTGCGGCTGCGCTACCGCGACCACATCGCGTACTACCGCGCCGTCATGGCCTCGGACGCGGCGCGCAGCGCGGAGGCGGCGGTGGGCCACAACCCCTCGCGCGAGGCGTGGACGCGGATCGGGCGCATGCAGTTCGACTACCTGGTGGGGCACGGCCTCCAGCCGCAGCACCGGATGCTGGAGATCGGCTGCGGCAATCTGCGCGCCGGACGCCTGTTCATCGACCACCTCGACGCCGGCCACTACTACGGCATCGACATCTCGCCGCACATCCTGCTCGCCGCCCAGGACACCCTCGTCTCCGAGGGCCTCCAGACCAAACTGCCCTACCTGGCGCTCGCCGACGACCTCACCTTCGCCTTCCTGCCCGACGGGCACTTCGACGTCGTGCACGCGCACAGCGTCTTCTCACACTCACCGCTGCACGTCATAGAGGAGTGCTTCGCCCACGTCGGCCGGATCCTCGCACCCGGCGGATTCTTCGACTTCACGTTCGACCGCACCGAGGGCGTGGAGCACCAGGTGCTCCACGAGGACTTCTACTACCGGACCCGGACGCTGACCGAACTCGCCGCGAAGCACGGCCTGTACGCCCGCTTCATGGACGACTGGGAGGAACTCCCGCACCGGCAGTCCAAAATGCGGGTCACCACGGCGCCTGACCGTGCCCGTACGGTGGGCTCATGAACATCTGTGTCTTCCTTTCCGCCGCCGACCTCGACGAGCGCTACACCCGGCCCGCGCGGGAGTTCGCCACCCTGCTGGGCAAGGGCGGTCACACCCTGGTGTGGGGCGGCTCGGACGTCGGCCTCATGAAGGTGGTCGCCGACGGGGTGCAGGAGGCGGGCGGCCGGCTCACCGGCGTCTCCGTGCAGTTCCTCTCGGCGAAGGCCCGCCCGGGCGTCGACGAGATGGTCGTCGCCAAGGACCTCGCCGAGCGCAAGAGGCTCCTCCTGGAGAAGGCCGACGCCGTGGTCGTCATGGTCGGCGGCACCGGCACGCTCGACGAGGCGACCGAGATCCTGGAGCTGAAGAAGCACGGCCACACGGACAAGCCGGTCGTCCTGCTCAACACCGCGGGCTTCTACGACGGTCTGAAGGAGCAGTTCCGCCGCATGGAGGACGAGGGCTTCCTGCCCCGCCCGCTCACCGACCTGGTCTTCTTCGCTGAGGAGCCGGTGGGGGCCCTGGCGTACCTGGAGGAGAGCCGCGGCATCGAGTGACCTAGGGGCCTTGTGATGGATCTCCGCAGCGTCGCGACGCCCGGCACGCACCCTCGCCGCACGGCGCGAAGGGACAGGTGGCTCCGCCACATGACCCTCCGCACCGCACGCCGATCGCACGCACCGAACGCCGCTCCTTCTCCTGCGGAGATCGATCACAAGGCCCCTACGCTGATGCGAGCATGGCGGGCATGGCTACTCATGTGATCACCGGAGCGGGCTCCGGCATCGGCGCGGCCGTGGCCCGCCGTCTGCACGCGCGCGGGGACGACCTCGTGCTGCACGCGCGCGACGCGGGCCGCGCGAAGGAGCTGGCGGCCGAGTTCCCGGGGGCGAAAACCCTCGTCGGCGACCTGGCCGACCCCGACAAGCTCTCCTGGGCCTTCTCCCACCAGTCGCTGCCCGACCGCGTGGACTCGCTGCTGCACATCGCCGGGGTCGTCGACCTCGGCCCGGTCGGCGACCTCACCCCGAAGACCTGGCGCCACCAGCTCAACGTCAACCTCGTCGCCCCGGCCGAGCTGACCCGCCACTTCCTTCCCCAGCTGCGCGCCGCCCGGGGCCACGTGGTCTTCGTCAACTCCGGCGCCGGCCTCAACGCCCACGCCGGCTGGTCCGCGTACGCCGCCTCCAAGCACGGCCTGAAGGCCCTCGCCGACTCCCTGCGCCATGAGGAGCACGCGGGCGGCGTCCGCGTCACCTCGGTCTACCCCGGCCGCACGGCCAGCCCCATGCAGGCCAAGGTCCACCAGCAGGAGGGCAAGGAGTACGACGCCTCCAAGTGGATCGACCCGGAATCCGTGGCCACGACGATCCTGACGGCCCTGGACCTGCCGAGGGACGCCGAGGTCAACGACCTGACGGTGCGACCGGGGAACTGACCTGTTCCGGTCGGCGCCGGTGCGTGTCCATCAGCCCGTCCGGCGCTTGGACGACCGCTTGAGGACGAGGCCGTTCAGGCCGAAGCGGGGGTCTGGGGGCGGCAGCCCCCGGGGACGGGGCCGGCCCGGCTTACGTAGGCTTCGGGGGTGAGCAACAACACCCCGTTCAGCTTCGGCGCAGCCACCGGTGTGGGCTCCCTGCCCGGTGGTGACGCCCGAGAAGCCGCCAAGACCGTCACCGGAACCTTCGAGGACTTCCCCTTCCTGCCCGAACTGCCCGCCCGGGGACCGGGAGCGGACATGATCGGGCGGACCGCCGGACTGCTCGTCGAGCTGTACGCGCGCGTGGAGCCCAGCGGCTGGCGCCTCGGGGACCGGCCCGGGCGGGACACCAAACGGGCCCGCTCCTGGCTCGGCGAGGACCTCGACGCGCTGGAGGAGCACACACAGGAGTACGAGGGGCCGCTGAAGGTCCAGGCCGTCGGGCCCTGGACCCTCGCCGCCAACCTGGAGCTGCGCAACGGCGAGGCCGCCCTCTCCGACCCGGGAGCCTGCCGCGACCTGGCCGCCTCCCTCGCCGAGGGACTCCGGCTGCACCTGGCCGAGGTCCGGCGGCGCATCCCCGGGGCGCAGCTCGTCCTCCAGTTCGACGAGCCGTCCCTCACCGCCGTCCTGCGCGGCCAGGTGAAGTCCGCCAGCGGGTACCGCACCCACCGGGCCGTCGACCGGCAGATCGTCGAGGCCACGCTCCGCGACGCCATGGGGGTGCACGCCGACGGCCCGGTCGTCGTCCACTCCTGCGCACCGGACGTGCCGTTCGCCCTGCTCCGCCGGGCGGGAGCGGCGGCCGTCTCCTTCGACTTCTCCCTGCTCACCGAGCGTGACGACGACACGATCGGCGAGGCGGTGGAGGCCGGCACCCGGCTCTTCACCGGTGTCGTCCCGTCCGCGGAGGGCCCATTGTCAGACCCTGCCGGTAGCGTCATGGGTGTCAGGACGCTGTGGCGCAGGCTGGGGCTGTCACCGGGGCTTCTCGCGGAGGCGGTCACCGTCACTCCGGCGTGCGGACTCGCGGGGGCCTCCCCGGGGTACGCGCGCACGGTACTCGCCCACTGCGTCCGGGCGGCGAGATCTCTCGCGGACAACCCAGAGTAACGGGAGGACGACACGGTGGCCGGGGACAAGCAAGCGGAGACGACGACGGTGCCCGCCGAGGCACGGGAGAAGCACGCGCGCCTCGCTGAGCAGATCGAGGAGCACCGCTTCCGGTACTACGTGAAGGACGCTCCCGTCGTCAGCGACGCGGAGTTCGACCAACTGCTGCGTTCCCTGGAGGCGCTGGAGGAGGACCATCCGGAGCTGCGCACCCCGGACTCGCCGACCCAGAAGGTGTCCGGTTCGTACGCGACGGAGTTCACGGCGGTCGAGCACCGCCAGCGCATGCTCTCCCTCGACAACACGTTCAACGACGAGGAGATGGCCGCCTGGACGGAGCGCATCGCCAGGGAACTGGGCGAGCAGGACTACCACTTCCTGTGCGAGCTGAAGGTCGACGGCCTCGCCGTGAACCTCACCTACGAGCACGGCCGGCTCACCCGCGCGGCGACCCGCGGCGACGGCCGCACCGGCGAGGACATCACGCCGAACGTCCGGACGATCGCCGAGATCCCGGAGCGCCTCAAGGGCGACTCCGTTCCCGACCTCGTGGAGATCCGCGGCGAGGTCTACTTCCCGATGGAGAAGTTCCAGGAGCTCAACGCCCGTCTGGTCGAGGCCGGCGACAAGCCCTTCGCCAACCCGCGCAACGCGGCGGCCGGTTCACTGCGCCAGAAGGACCCGCGCGTCACCGCCACCCGCCCCCTGCACATGGTGGTCCACGGCATCGGCGCCCTGGAGGGCTTCACCGGCCTGACCCGCCTCTCCCAGGCCTACGACCTGCTGAAGACCTGGGGCCTGCCCGTTTCCGGCCACAACAGGGTGGTCGACGGCCTCGACGGCATCCGGGAGTTCATCGCGTACTTCGGCGAGAACCGCCACTCCGTGGAGTGGGAGATCGACGGCGTCGTCGTCAAGCTCGACCAGATCCCGCTCCAGGGCCGCCTCGGCTCCACCTCGCGCGCGCCGCGCTGGGCCATCGCGTACAAGTACGCGCCGGAGGAGGTCAACACCAAGCTCGTCAACATCCGCGTGGGCGTGGGCCGCACGGGCCGGGTCACGCCGTACGCCCAGGTCGAGCCGGTCACGGTCGCCGGCTCCGAGGTCGAGTTCGCCACGCTGCACAACCAGGACGTGGTCAAGGCCAAGGGTGTACTCATCGGCGACACGGTGGTGCTGCGCAAGGCCGGTGACGTCATCCCCGAGATCCTCGGGCCGGTCGCCGATCTGCGCGACGGCAGCGAGCGCGAGTTCGTGATGCCGGCCGAGTGCCCCGAGTGCGGTACGGCGCTGCGGCCGATGAAAGAGGGCGACGTCGACCTGCGCTGCCCGAACGCCCGCACCTGCCCGGCCCAGTTGCGCGAGCGCCTGTTCTACCTCGCGGGCCGCAAGGCGCTGGACATCGAGCACTTCGGCTATGTGGCAGCGGCGGCCCTCACCGCGCCGCTGGAGCCGAAGGACCCGCCGCTGGTCGACGAGGGCGACCTGTTCGACCTCACCATCGACCAGTTGCTGCCCATCAAGGCGTACGTCCTCGACTCGGACAGCGGCCTGCCCAAGCGCGACCCGAAGACCGGCGAGGAGAAGGTCGCCACGATCTTCGCGAACCAGGAGGGCAACCCCCGGAAGAACGCGCTGGCCATGCTGGAGAACATCGCGGCGGCCAAGCAGCGCCCGCTCGCCCGCATCCTCACCAGCCTGTCGATCCGTCACGTCGGACCTGTAGCCGCCGAGGCGCTGGCCCGCGAGTTCCGCTCGATCGAGCGCATCGACCAGGCCACGGAGGAGGAACTGGCGGTCACCGAGGGCGTCGGTTCGACCATCGCCGCTTCCCTCAAGCAGTGGTTCGCCGAGGACTGGCACCGCGAAATCATCCGCAAGTGGAAGGCCGCCGGCGTCCGCATGGAGGAGGAGAGCACCGGCGAGGACGAGGGGCCGCGCCCGCTCGAAGGGCTCACCGTCGTCGTCACCGGCACTCTCGAACACTTCACGCGGGACGGCGCCAAGGAGGCGCTGCAGACCCGCGGAGCGAAGGTGACCGGATCGGTTTCGAAGAAGACGTCATTCGTCGTTGTGGGTGACAGCCCCGGATCGAAATACGACAAGGCGATGCAGCTGAAGGTTCCGGTCCTGAACGAGGAAGGTTTCGGCGTTCTGCTGGAAGAAGGGCCGGAAGCGGCGGCTGAAGTCGCGCTTTCGGCCGAGGAGTAGCGGTTGAAGGCCACCCGTTCGGCGCATACCAGATGCATACGGGTGGCCGGGGCGCATTCGGGCAACCGTCCGCGACCGCTGCCCGTGGAAGCCTTCTGCGGCCTACTGTTGAGATGTGCGCCTGCCGTGCCCAGCTGCGGTCGGGGCATCTTCGTGCTCGCACAGAGCGCGGGGAAGGGTTTCCAACGCGGGCCGTCGAGGGTTGTCGGGCACCGGGCCGCGGGGCGTGGGCACCGCCGGCTGTGAGAGGGACGGGAATGGAACCGACCGAGAGCGCCGTGCCGGGCTCACGGCTGCGCCTGCGCCGCATGGCGGTCGCGTGGCGTGCAGTCCGTGGGGCCGGACGGCCGGCGGGGCGTCCGGGTGTGGAGGTGCGCGCCGTCGGACAGTACACCGCGGAAGGGCGTGCCCTCGGAGGGCGCGCCGCAGCGGACGGCCGCGGCGCCGCACAGCCGGGCACCGAGCACACCCCCGGACTGACCGGCGAGGACGCGGACAGCGAACGGCACCAGTCCTGGCCCGCGCTGCCCGCCGCGGTCGTAGCGGCGGCCGGGTTCGTCCTGGGCGCCGGCTTCTACCGCGCTTTCACCGGCGGCCACGCGCTGTTCCCGTCCGGCACGGCCGGCTGGGCGCTGGCCGTGCTGACCGGCATCATCGTCGGCCACCTCGTCATGCTCGGCCGCTCCCGCTGGTGGGGCGGCACCGGCTCGGGCGCGGCCCTCACCCTCGCCGTGCTGCTGCTCTACGGCTGGGTGCCGGCCGGCATGGTCAGCCTCACGGTCGTCGTGCTGGTCGGCGCGGCCCGCCGCAACCGCTGGCGCCAGGGCGTGCTGCACGGGTCGGCCGACCTCCTCGGCATCGGCGCCGGCGCCCTGGTGCTCGCCGCCTTCGGAACCGTGCCGTCCGTCGAGTCGCCCGCAAAACCCGATGCCTGGACGCTCGCCACCGCACCCGAGGTGGCCCTGGTCGCCGCCGCCTACCTGACCGTCACCCGCGTCCTGCTCTGGTATCTGCACGCCCCGCGCCCCGGACTGCCCACGGTCGCCCGCACCGCCCTGGTCAGACAGGGGCTGGTCGCGGTCGCGCTGCTGGGGATCGCGCCGCTGGTCTGCGTGGTGGGCGTCGCCAAGCCGATCCTGCTGCCCCTGTTCTCCATCCCCCTCATCGCGCTGGACTCCACCCTGTGGATAGCCAGGGCCCGGGCCGAGGAGCAGTTGCGCGACCCGCTGACCGGGCTGCCCAACCGCCAGTGGCTGCTGGAGCGCATCTGGACCGCGCTGGACGACGCCGAGCGGATCGACGCCCGCGCCGCCCTGATGCTGATCGACCTCGACCGGTTCCGGTCGGTCAACGACACGCTGGGTCACCTCGCCGGTGACCGGCTGCTGCTGCAGATCGCCGACCGGCTGCGGGTGGCGCTGCCTCGGGGGGCGGAGGCCGCCCGGCTGGGCGGGGACGAATTCGCCGTCTTACTGCCGGTCGCCGACTCCACGACGTCCGCGACCCGGGTCGCCCGCAGCCTGGTCGCAGCGCTCAGCTCCCCCCTCGACCTCGACGGTCTCACCCTCGTGCTGGAGGCCAGCGCCGGAGTCGCCGTCTTCCCCGACCACGCCCTGGACGCCGAAGGGCTGCTGCGGCGGGCGGACGTGGCGATGTACCAGGCGAAGCGGGACCGTACGGGCGTGGAGGTCTACGAGTCCAAGCGCGACTCGAACACCCCCGACCGGCTCGGTCTGCTGGGCGATCTGCGCCGCGCCCTCGAAGCCAATGAAGTGCATCTGCACTACCAGCCGAAGGTCCGCTTCGACGGACAGGTCGTGGGCCTGGAGGCCCTGGTCCGCTGGGTGCACCCCGAGCGGGGCAAGGTGCCGCCGGACGAGTTCATAGCGATCGCCGAGTCCTCGGGCCTGATGCCCCACCTCACCGAGTACGTCCTGGAGGCCGCGCTCGGCCAGGTCGCGCGCTGGCGCTCCCAGGGCCTGTTCGTACCGGTCGCGGTGAACGTCTCCCCGCGTGATGTGCACACCGCCGGCTTCGCGGGCTCCGTCGCCGCCCGGCTGGCCCGGCACGGCGTCCCCGCGGGAGCGCTCCAACTGGAGATAACGGAACACGTCCTCCTGGAGGACCCGCAGCGCGCCGCCGACACCCTCAACGCTCTGACCGGGCACGGCGTGAAGATGTCCCTGGACGACTTCGGCACGGGGTACTCCTCGCTCGTGCACCTGCGCCGGCTCCCGGTCAGCGAACTGAAGATCGACCGCTCGTTCGTGGCGCGGCTCGCGGTCGACACCGAGGACGCGGAGATCGTGCGCTGCACGGTCGACCTCGCGCACTCTCTCGGCCTGCTCGTCGTCGCCGAGGGCGTCGAGGACGACGAGACCTGGGAGCGCCTGCGCGACCTCGGCTGCGACGCCGTCCAGGGCTGGCTGGTCGCCGCCGCGATGCCCCCCGAGGAGACCACGGCCTGGCTCCGTGCCCGGGGCTCCCGCGGCTGGCAGCGGCCCCGCGCCGCCCTGCCGGCGGCGACGGCGGACGACTCGGGCCGGGTCGGCTAGGTTCCGTACCTGAAGCGCCCTGGCGGGGCCGGGGCGCGGGTACCCGCGAAACCGTTTCACGGGCATGGCCTCCCGCCCCATAGGATTGGGCCAAACCACACTCACTCACCACCCCAGAGGATCGCTGCATGCCTGGCATCACGCGCGAGGAGGTCGCCCACCTCGCCCGGCTGGCGCGTCTGGAGCTGAAGCCCGAAGAGCTCGACCACTTCGCGGGACAGCTGGACGACATCATCGGCGCGGTCGCCCGCGTCAGCGAGGTCGCCGACCAAGACGTACCGCCGACCTCGCACCCGCTCCCGCTGACGAACGTCATGCGCGTGGACGAGGTCCGTCCGTCGCTCACCCCCGAGCAGGCGCTCTCCGGCGCCCCGGCCCAGGAGCAGCAGCGTTTCAAGGTGCCGCAGATCCTGGGGGAGGACTAATCGCCATGACGGACATCATCAAGCTCACGGCCGCCGAGACCGCCGCGAAGATCGCCTCCGGCGAACTCACCGCGGTCGAGGTCACCGAGGCCCACCTGGCCCGGATCGAGGCCGTCGACGAGAAGGTGCACGCCTTCCTGCACGTGGACCGCGAGGGTGCCCTCGCCCAGGCCCGTGCCGTCGACGAGAAGCGCGCCAGGGGGGAGAAGCTCGGTCCGCTGGCCGGCGTGCCCCTCGCTCTCAAGGACATCTTCACCACCGAGGGCGTGCCCACGACCGTCGGCTCGAAGATCCTCGAGGGCTGGATCCCGCCGTACGACGCGACCGTCACCCAGCGCCTGAAGGCCGCCGACGTCGTCATCCTCGGCAAGACCAACATGGACGAGTTCGCCATGGGGTCGAGCACGGAGAACAGCGCGTACGGTCCGACCGGCAACCCCTGGGACCTCACCAAGATCCCCGGCGGCTCCGGTGGCGGTTCGTCCGCCGCGCTCGCCTCCTTCCAGGCCCCGCTCGCCATCGGCACCGACACCGGCGGCTCCATCCGCCAGCCCGCCTCCGTCACCGGTACGGTCGGTGTGAAGCCGACGTACGGCGCGGTGTCGCGTTACGGCATGGTCGCCTTCTCGTCCTCCCTCGACCAGGGCGGGCCCTGCGCCCGCACGGTCCTGGACGCGGCCCTGCTGCACGAGGTCATCGCCGGGCACGACCCGCTCGACTCGACCTCCATCGACGAGCCCGTCCCGTCGGTCGTCGAGGCCGCCCGCAACGGCAGCGTCGAGGGCATGCGCGTCGGTGTCGTCAAGCAGTTCCGCGGCGAGGGCTACCAGGCCGGCGTCATCCAGCGGTTCGACGAGTCCGTCGCGCTGCTGAAGGAGCTGGGCGCCGAGATCGTCGAGCTGGACTGCCCGTCCTTCGACCTCGCGCTGTCGGCGTACTACCTGATCGCGCCGTCCGAGTGCTCCTCCAACCTCGCCCGCTTCGACGGCCTGCGCTACGGCCTGCGGACCGGCGACGACGGCACGCACTCCGCCGAGGAGGTCACCTCCCTCACCCGCGAGGCCGGCTTCGGTCCCGAGGTCAAGCGCCGCATCATGCTCGGCACGTACGCCCTGTCGAGCGGCTACTACGACGCGTACTACGGCAGCGCCCAGAAGGTCCGCACGCTCATCAAGCAGGACTTCGACACGGCGTTCGAGCAGGTCGACGTCATCGTCTCGCCGACGACCCCGACCACCGCCTTCGCGATCGGCGAGCGCGCCGACGACCCGATGGCGATGTACCTCGCCGACCTGTGCACCATCCCGACCAACCTGGCGGGCAACGCGGCCATGTCGCTGCCGTGCGGTCTCGCCCCGGAGGACAACCTCCCGGTCGGCCTGCAGATCATCGCCCCGGTCATGAAGGACGACCGCCTTTACAAGGTGGGAGCCGCCGTAGAGGCCGCCTTCGTGGAAAAGTGGGGCCATCCGCTGATCGAGGAGGCTCCGTCACTGTGAGTGCACTGACCAAGGCCAAGGGCTTCAAGAAGTCCAAGTCCGGCACGTACCTGTCCATCGCCGGGACCGCGTTCGGCGCGATCGGCGTCGCCAAGCGGCTGAAGAAGGCCCGCGCCGAGCAGGACACGCTGGTCCTGATCGACGCCACCGTGTCCGCCGTCGCCATCGTCACCGGCCTCGCCATCCTCTACCGCGAGCTGAAGCGGCTGGGCGACGACGACGTCCTGCTGGGCTGAGAGGGAAGTTTCACCGTGACCACCACGACCGACCTGGCGTCGTACGAGGAAGCACTCGCGTCGTACGACCCCGTCATGGGCCTCGAGGTCCATGTCGAACTCGGCACCAAGACCAAGATGTTCTGCGGCTGTTCGACCGCGCTCGGCCAGGACGCCAACGCGCAGACCTGCCCCGTCTGTCTCGGCCTGCCCGGCGCGCTCCCGGTCGTCAACGCGACCGGCGTCGAGTCCGCGATCAAGATCGGCCTCGCGCTGAACTGCGAGATCGCCGAATGGTGCCGTTTCGCCCGGAAGAACTACTTCTATCCGGACATGCCGAAGAACTTCCAGACCTCCCAGTACGACGAGCCGATCGCCTTCAACGGCTACCTCGACGTGCAGCTGGAGGACGGCGAGACCTTCCGCGTGGACATCGAGCGCGCCCACATGGAGGAGGACACCGGCAAGTCGACGCACGTCGGCGGCGCCACCGGCCGTATCCACGGCGCGTCCCACTCCCTGCTCGACTACAACCGCGCCGGCATCCCGCTCATCGAGATCGTCACCAAGCCGATCGAGGGCGCGGGCGAGCGTGCCCCCGAGGTCGCGCGGGCCTACGTCCGTGAGCTGCGCGAGCTCATCAAGGCGCTCGGCGTCTCGGAGGCCCGGATGGAGATGGGCCAGATGCGCTGCGACGTGAACCTGTCGCTGCGCCCGAACGGCACCGAGAAGTTCGGCACGCGTTCCGAGACGAAGAACGTGAACTCGCTCAGGTCCGTGGAGCGCGCCGCCCGCTACGAGATCCAGCGGCACGCGGCCGTGCTGAGCAGCGGCGGCACGATCATCCAGGAGACCCGGCACTTCCACGAGGACACGGGGTCGACGACCTCGGGCCGCGTGAAGGAGGAGGCCGAGGACTACCGGTACTTCCCGGAGCCGGACCTGGTGCCGGTGGCCCCGTCGCGCGAGTGGGTCGAGGAGCTGCGGGCCGGGCTGCCCGAGCTGCCGCTGGTCCGCCGCAGCCGGCTCCGTGAGGAGTGGGGCGTCTCGGCCGTCGACATGCAGGCGATCCTCAACGCCGGTGCGCTGGAGCCCATCGTCGCCACCATCGAGGCCGGGGCCGACGCCGCCTCCGCCCGCAAGTGGTGGATGGGCGAGCTGGCCCGCAGCGCCAACGAGTCGGGCAAGGCGCTCGAGGAACTGGCGATCACGCCGCAGCAGGTCGCCCGGGTCACCGAGCTGGTCGCGAAGGGCGACCTGAACGACAAGCTGGCCCGGCAGGTCATCGAAGGCGTCCTCGCGGGCGAAGGCACCCCGGACGAGGTCGTCGACAAGCGCGGTCTGAAGGTCGTCTCCGACGAGGGCGCGCTCGGCACGGCCGTCGACGAGGCCATCGCCGGCAACCCGGGCGTAGCGGACAAGATCCGTGGTGGCAAGGTGGCCGCGGCCGGCGCCCTGGTCGGCGCGGTCATGAAGGCGACTCGAGGGCAGGCGGACGCGGCGCGCGTCAAGGAGCTGATCCTGGAGAAGCTGGGCGTCAGCGAGGGCTGACCTCCGCGGACCCCACAGGGGGGATGCACCGGATCCGGTGCATCCCCCCTGCGCATGCGCTCTACAGCCGGCGCCCCACGACCCGGACGAAGCCCAGCGTGCCGCCCTGGTCGAGCCGCAGCATCTCGGCGCACTGGCCGGCCATCCGGATGTGCCACTCGTCCGTGTGCTCGTCGGCGACGACCTCGCACCAGCGCAGCCAGTCGCGCCAGCCGTCCTCGAGCCAGTCGGCCGTCTCGACCTCCACGGCCCCGCTGCGGGTCCAGTGGCGCCGCCACCAGGCGGCGGTGTGGAAGCACCAGAATCCGGGCTCCCAGAACGGCTTGAGATGCTCCGGAGGCTCGACGCCGTCGATCTCCTCGCGCAGCCCCGGTACGACGACACCGATCCGCCCGCCGGGCTTCAGCAGCCGCGTCAGCTCGGGCAGGTACAGGTCGTTCGTGCCGAAGTACTGGTAGGCGTCGACGGAGACGATCGCGTCGAAGCTGCCCTCGCCGAACTGCAGGTCGTGCGCCTCGGCGAGCACGGGCAGGACACGGTCGGCCACGCCCGCCTCGGCGATGCGCGGGGCGTTCTCGCCGGGCTTGACCCACAGGTCGGCGGCGGTGACCTGAACGTCGTACTCCTTGGCGAGGAAGATCGACGTCATGGCGCGTCCGCAGCCCAGGTCGAGCACGCGGGAGCCGGGGCTCAGGGTGTCGAGCCCCAGAGCCGGGGCGAGCCACTCCAGCAGCCAGAGCGCGTGCGGGCCCATCTGGTTGTCGATGGTCCAGCGGGCGTCGTAGCGGTTGCTGCGCGGGTAGCGGGGGTTGCCGGTGCGGTCAGAGAGGGGGGCGTTCGGGGTCCGGGAAGTGATGTCCGACATCGGTGAACGGGCTCCTTGAGTCCTTGAGGAAGAAGGGGGATGCGTAGGAGCTCGGTCGGACCGTCAAACAATGCACCTGCTTCGGCCGGGCGGCGGGCTGCCGCGGGCGATTCCTCGGACCGGCGGACGCTAACAGGGGGCCGCCCGACCCCGCACCCGGTTTTCGTTCACGACGCGCTACCGTCTCGGCCATGAGTGGACGCGCTGATTCCGACACCGACGCAGAGATAGCGGTCTCGGAGGCGGCCGCCGTTCAGGAAGCCGGCCAGGAAGCGGGCCAGGACGCGGAGCCGGAGGACGAACCGGACGAGGAGCCGGACGACGACGCGGACGATCCGGACGACGATGACGACGATGACGATGATCCGGACAACGATGACGACGATCCGGACGACGACGATCCGGCCGAGGACGCGCGGCGGGCCCGTTGGACCGCGGCCGGGACCGGGGCCCTGCTGACCCTCGCGGGCCTGGCCGCGGCGCTGCTCCGCCTCACCCGCCCCGCCCCGGCATTCGTCCCGGCGGCGTACGCCTGCGGGGCGATGGTGTGCGCCGGCGCCGCCGTGCTGGGCTCCCGGGGACGCACCCGGCGGGCGCTGTGGCTGCTGATCGCGGGGACGATGGTGATGGCGCTGGGGGACCAGTTCGACTGAAGTCGGCCGCTGTGAACAAGCCCACGAAACCGACAAATGATCTCATGCGGCTGTAAGAGTGATTCCGCATTGCTCATGCGTTCTTTGCGGGCTGTTCAGGTCATGGACGACCACTCCCGGTCAAAGATCCACAAAAAGTCACCCTGGGAGCACGATTCGTGGCAGCCCTAGCACGCTGGTGTGTCCAACGCCGTCTGGTCACCGTTCTGCTGTGGCTCCTCGCCTGCGCAGGGGTCGCCGCGGGCGCCGCCGTCGCCGGCTCCGCGTACTCGAACGACTACCAGGTCCCCGGCACCGAGTCGGGCCGCGCCACCCAGCTGCTGCACGAGGGCTTCCCGCAGCTCGGCGGAGACAGCGACACCGTCGTCTGGCACACCACGTCCGGCACCGTCCGCGCCACCGACGTCGAGCAGACGATGACCCGCACCCTGGACCGGATCGAGAACCTGCCCGGCGTGGCCTCCGTGACCAGCCCCTACGACGGGCCGGGCACGGGCCGCGTCAGCGAGGACGCCCGTACGGCGTACGCCACGGTCACCTTCGACGAGCAGGCCGAGGACATCGACCAGGGCGAGGCCAGGGCCGTCGTCGACACCGCGAAGAGCGCGGAGACCGACGGGCTCCAGGTGGAGCTGGGCGGCAGCGCCGTAGCGCTCACCGAGTCCTCCGGCGGGCACGTCGCCGAGATCGTCGGCGTGGCCGTCGCCGCGGTCGTGCTGTTCCTCGCCTTCGGCTCGCTCGCCGCCTCCCTGCTGCCCATCGCCACCGCACTGGTCGGCGTCGGCACCGCCTACGCCGGGATCGTGCTGCTCGGGCACGCCATGACCGTCGCCGACTTCGCGCCCATGCTCGGCATGCTGATCGGGCTCGGCGTCGGCATCGACTACGCGCTGTTCATCGTGACGCGGCACCGGCGCGGGCTGAAACGCGGTCTGCCGGTTACCGAGGCGGCCGCGAACGCCGTCGCGACCACGGGACGGGCGGTCGTCTTCGCGGGTGCCACCGTTTGCATCGCCCTGCTCGGCATGCTGATCCTCCGGCTCGGCTTCCTCAACGGCGTCGCCATCGCGGCCAGTCTGACCGTGGTCCTCACCGTCGCGGCCTCCGTGACGCTGCTGCCCGCCCTGCTGTCCTTCATCGGCATGCGCGCGCTCAGTCGCCGAGAACGCCGCCGCCTGGCGGAGCACGGGCCCGAACCGGAACTGCCCACCGGCTTCGCCGCCCGCTGGTCGGCGTTCGTGGAGCGCCACCCCAAGGTGCTCGGCACCATCGCCCTGGTCGTCATGGCCGTCCTCGCGCTGCCCACGTTCTCCCTGCACCTGGGCACCTCCGACCAGGGCAACGACCCGAAGACAGCCACCACCCGCCAGGCCTACGACCTGCTCGCCGACGACTTCGGCCCCGGCGTGAACGGCCCGCTCACCCTCGTCACGAAGGTCGACGGAGCCGACGACAAGCTGGCCCTGGACAACCTCGACGGCACGCTCCGCGCCACCGACGGGGTCGCCTCGGTCACCCCGGTGACCTTCGACTCCGGCGGTCACACCGCGTACCTGACCGTCGTACCGGACTCCTCGCCGCAGTCGAAGCGGACCAGCGACCTCGTCGACCGGCTGCGCGACGAGGTGCTGCCGCGCGCCGAGGCGGGTACCTCGCTCGACGTGCAGGTCGGCGGTATGACGGCCGGCTACGACGACTTCGCCGACGTCATCGTCTCCAAACTGCCCGTCTTCGTCGGGGTCGTCATCGGGCTGGGCTGTCTGCTGCTCCTGCTCGCCTTCCGGTCGATCGGCATCCCGCTGAAGGCCGCCGCGATGAACGTCGCAGCCGTGGCCTCCGCATTCGGGGTGGTGGTCGCGATGTTCCAGTGGGGCTGGGGCAGCGAACTGCTCGGCCTCGGCAGTGCGGGCCCCATCGAGCCCTTCCTGCCGGTGATCATGGTGTCGGTGCTCTTCGGCCTCTCGATGGACTACCAGGTGTTCCTGGTCAGCCGGATGTACGAGGAGTGGCTGGAGACCGGCGACAACCGGCGTGCCGTGCGGGTAGGCCTCGCCGAGACCAGCCGGGTGATCAACTCGGCGGCGGTCATCATGATCTCCGTCTTCCTGGCCTTTGTCCTCAGCGGCGACCGCGTGATCGCCATGTTCGGCATCGCCCTGGCCGCCGCCGTCGCCCTGGACGCCTTCGTCCTGCGGACGCTCCTCGTCCCCGCCCTGATGCACATGCTCGGCGGCGCCAACTGGTGGCTGCCTCGCTGGCTCGGCAAACGCCTGCCGCGGATCAGCATCGAACCGCCCGAGGCCCGGGCCGCCCATGAGAGGCTGGCCGCCGCGACGGACGCCGAGGTGGCGGACGTCCTGGCGGAGGAGGAGCGGCAGCGGGATGTACGCGATATCCCTGGGTGACGACGCCGAGCTGAGGCCCCTGGAGCCCTGGCACGCCGAGGAGTTCTTCGCGCACCTGGAGCGGGGCAGGGAGTTCATCGGGCAGTTCATCAGCTTCGGGTCGCAGGAGACGGACGTGGAGTCCGCGCGGGCCATGCTCCAGCGGTACGCCGACATGCGCGCCGCCGACACGTGCTCGCTGCACGGCCTGTGGCTGGACGGCAAGCTCGTGGGCGGCGTGCTGTTCCTGAACTTCGACGCCGCCACCGGCAACTGCGAGGTCGGCTGCTGGCTGGAGCCCGCCGGGACCGGACGTGGTCTGGTCACCCGGGCGATGCGCGTCCTCATCGACTGGGCGGTAGAAGAGCGCGGCATTCACCGGATCGAGTGGGTCGCCGCCTCGGGAAACCGGCCGAGTCTGAACGTGGCCCAGCGCCTCGGCATGACCCGCGACGGTGTGCGACGCGAGGCGCACCCCTATCGTGGCGTACGGCACGATCTCGAAGTCTGGTCGGTGCTGGCGCCCGAGTGGCGGGCCGCACGCGCGCGTGCCGCTCACAACGATCATTAAGAGACTTCTCAGACAGCGACTTTACGGTGCGAGACATGGCAACGAACGCAGTGGACGAGACCAAGGCCACCGAGGCCACGACCAAGAAGGCGGTGGACACCACCGAGTCCGACGAGGCGACCCGCACCGAGACCCCGGCCGAGGCCGAGGTCGTCGAGACAGAGGTCGCCGAGACAGAGGTCGCGGAGGCCAAGGAGGAGGCCCCCTCCGGCATCGGCCAGGGTGCCGCCGCCGTGGTCTCCGCCGCGCTGGGCGTCGTCTCGCTCACCGGCAGCTGGGTCGGCACGATCGCCGCGGCGCGCCAGAACCTGGTCGGTCAGCTGGAGACCGCACAGGGGGCCGGCGTGGCCCAGCAGATCCAGGCGGTCTACGGCGACGCCTGGCAGGCCACCGCCCTGTGGGGCGGACTGTTCGCGGCGCTCGCGCTGGTCGTCGGCGTCGTGACGCTCGCCCGGCCCGCGTTCGGCACGCCCGGCAGGATCCAGGCCCCCTGGATCAAGTCCGTGGCCTGGGCGGGCGTCTCGCTCGGCGTCATCGGCCTGTTCCTGGCCGTCCTCAAGTACACCGGCATCCTGCTCGGACTGCCGTCCGCGGGCTGAGTCACCGCAGGTCCTGAGGGGTCTTAGGAGTTCCGTAAGCACCTTACGGAGCCCCTGGGGCCCCTCAGCCGTGTCTAAGGCCCCGACCGCCGCCGAAGATGCGGAACTCTCCCGATGTGGCCGACCCGCCTGGGAGACGAGAGTGAAGTCATCACGGAGAAGCCCTCCGTGACCGACCTCTCACCAAGGACACGCCATGTACGAGTACGAGCTCCAGCAGCTGCGCACCGCCGACCTCATCCGCCGGGCCGATCACGAGCGCCTGGTCCGCGAGGCCACCCGGGCCCGCCGTACCGCCCGCAGCGCGGCGGCTCAGAACTCCGCCGAGCACGAAAGCCATACCCGCGGCTTCCGCCGAACCCGGTCCGCCCGGACCGCGTGAACGGCGGGGCGGCACCGGCCGCCGCGGCCGCTCGCACAGACGCGGCGGCCGGCGATCCGGCCGTTCGGACGGGAACGCAGGCCGGTGATCTGGCCGTCCGCGGTAAAACCGGTCCCGCGCTGTCGGACGCGCATGCGATGCTCGGGGCCGTGGAGACCAGGTCCGTCAGTCCCGTGTTCGTCGGCCGTGCCGAGGAGTTGGGCACGCTGCACGACGCGCTCGCCCGCTCCCGCGAGGGCGAGCCGCAGGCCCTGCTCATCGGCGGGGAGGCCGGAGTCGGCAAGACCCGCCTGGTCGAGGAGTTCGCCGCCGCCGCCCGCCGCCGGGGGGCGGTGGTCGCACTCGGCGGCTGTGTGGAGATCGGCGCCGACGGACTGCCCTTCGCGCCGTTCTCCACCGCGCTGCGCGCCCTGCGCCGCGAACTCCCCGGCGAGCTGGCCGGCGCGGCCGCCGGACAGGAGGAGGAGCTGGCCCGGCTGCTGCCCGAGCTGGGCGAGTCGGGCACCGGGCGGCACGACGAGGACGGCATGGCCCGCCTCTTCGAACTCACCGCACGCCTGCTGGAACGCGTCACCGCCGAGCACACCGTGGTCCTCGCCCTGGAGGACCTGCACTGGGCCGACGCCTCCACCCGCCACCTGCTCTCCTACCTCTTCCGCACCCTGCGCACCGGCCGGCTCGTCGTCCTCGCCACCTATCGCTCCGACGACATCCACCGCCGCCACCCGCTCAGGCCCCTGCTCGCCGAGCTCGACCGGCTCCGCACGGTCCGCCGCCTCGAACTCGCCCGCTTCAACCGCGAAGAGGTGTGCCGCCAGGTCGCCGGCATCCTCGCCCACGAACCCGAGCCGGACCGGATCGACGCGATCTTCGAACGCTCCGACGGCAACGCCTTCTTCGTCGAGGAACTCGCCGTCGCCGGCCACGAGGGCTGCCGCACGGGCCTGACCGACTCCCTGCGTGACCTGCTGCTCGTCCGCGTGGAAGGGATGCCGGAACCCGCCCAGCACACCGCCCGGATCGTCGCCGAGGGCGGCTCCACCGTCGAGTACCGGCTGCTGGCCGCCGTCGCCCGGCTCGCCGAGGACGACCTCATCGAGGCGCTGCGGGCCGCCGTGAACGCCAGCATCCTCACCCCCGCACCCGGCGGCGACGGCTACCGCTTCCGCCACTCCCTGGTCCGCGAGGCCGTCAGCGACGACCTGCTCCCCGGCGAACGCTCCCGCCTCAACCGCCGCTACGCCGAAGCCCTGGAGACCGACCCGACCCTCGTCCCCGCCGACCAGCGCGCGGCCCGCCTGGCCAGCTACTGGTACCACGCCCACGACCCCGCCAAGGCCCTGCCGGCCGTCCTCGACGCCTCCGTCGAGGCCCGCCACCGCCACGCCTACGCCGAGCAACTGCGGCTGCTGGAGCGGGCGATGGAACTGTGGGACGCCGCCCCCGACGCCGTACGCCGCACCCTGCGCCCCGTCGACTACGCCGAGGTCTACCCTCCCTGCGGCTGTGACCCGGCCACCACCGCGCTGCGCCACCTCGACCTGCTGGCGGAGGCGGCCGTGGCCGGACGGCTCTGCGGGGAACGCGAACGCGCCCTGAAGATCACCAGGCGGGCGCTGCGCCTGCTGGAAGACGAGGACGACCCCCTGCGCGCCGCGTGGTTCTGGATCCAGCGCTCCCGGCTGGTGCAGGGGCTCGCCCGGGGCGACGGCTGGAAGGAGATCGCCACGGCGCAGGAGCTGGTCCGGGGCCTGCCGCCGTCCGAGGTGCACGCCGAGGTGCTCGCCACGGCCGCCCACTGGTCGATGCTCCACGAGCCAGGACCGGACGCCCTGACAGCCGCCGAACGGGCCGTCGAGTACGCGCGCATGGTGAACGCCGACGACATCGAGTCCAACGCCCGGCTCACTCTCGGCGGCCTCATGGTCGACGCCGGCCAGATCGAGGCCGGGCTCACGCACATGTACGAGGTCAGGGACGAGGTGGCAGCCCGGGGCCTCGCGGCGATCGTGGGCCGCAGCCATGTGAACCTGCCCTCCGTCCTCGAAGGCGTCGGCCGCTCCGAGGAGTCCGTCGGCATCCTGCGCGAGGGCCTGCGGCTCACCGGGGCGATGGGCCTGCGGGACGCCGAGGCCTGGATCTGGAGCAACCTCGCCGAGTCGCTCATCTCGCTCGGCCGCTGGGACGAGGCCGCCGAGGCCGCCGGCAACGCCCAGCGGCGCGGGCAGACGGCCGGGCCGCACGGGTCAGGCGCCAACCACCTGGCGTTCCTCGCGCTCGCCCGCGGCCATGTCCCCGAGGCCGCCCGCCACCTCGCCGAGGGGCGCGCCGCCTACGGCCCGCACGACCCCATGCCGCAGCACGACCTCCCGGTCTCCTGCCTCACCATCGCCGTCGCCGTCGCCGAGGGCCGCCTCCCCGACGCCCGCGCCGAACTGGCCCGCACCATGGAGTCCGGCCTCCCGCCCGGCACCCAGCGCTACGCCTGGCCGCTGCTGCTCGAAGCGGCCACCGCGGAGGCCGACGCCCGTGCCCTGCCCGCCGCCCGGGACGGCCGCGCGGAGGCCCTGGACGGCATCCTCAGGACCGCCAAGCGCCTCACCACCAACGCACCCGTCTGGCTCGCCCACGAGCTGTGGGTACGCGCCGAACTCCAGCGCGCCGAGGGCCGGAGCACCCCGGACACCTGGTCGCGGGTGGTCACCGCCTTCGAACCCCTGGAGCGGCCCTACGACCTCGCCCGCGTCCGGTACCGCCTGGCCGAGTCCCTGCTGACGGGCGGCGGCGAGGACGAGCGCGACCGCGCCACGGAGCTGCTGCGCCTCGCCCACGCCGTCGCCCGCCACCTCGACGCCCGGCCGCTCGCCGAGTCCGCCACCGCGCTTGCCCAGCGCGCCCGCCTCCCGCTCGCGCCCGCTTCGGAACCGGCCCTCGCTCCCGCCGACCCCGCCGAGGCCCTCGGCCTCACCAGCCGGGAACGGGACGTACTGCGCCTGGTGGCCGTCGGCCACACCAACCGCCGGATCGCCGAGGAACTGTTCATCTCCCCCAAGACCGCGAGCGTCCACGTCTCCAACATCCTGGCGAAGCTCGGCGTCTCCGGGCGCGGCGAGGCGGCGGCGGTGGCGCACCGGCTGGGGCTGTTTCCGGCCGAATCGCTCATACCCCGCCCGGCGGGCTGAGGCATACGCTGTAAGGGAGGCCGTATCGCCGCGGCCGAGGGAGGCACCGTGTTCAACGTGTTCGAGGAACTCTTCTCGCCTGGCCGCAAGCACACCCGCGACGAGCAGAACCGCCTGGAACTGACCCGGGAGGACACCGGCGACGGCGATCCCGGACGCGGGCCGATAGACCTGGCGTCCGGAAAGGTCGTCGTACGTTCGCAGCAGGAGCCGGAAGACCGCGAGGTCTAGGGCCTGTCGTTTGGATCACGCCGCAGACGCGGGGTCTGGCACGCACATCTGCCGCGTTGTCGTCGGTCCCCGACTCCCCCACGCTCGGCTGCGCTCGCGCGGGCGGTGCCCCCATCGCGTCGACTCCCTCCTCCGCCTTGCAGCTGCACGCACCAGACCCCGCTCACGGCGCTGACAAGGTGCCGTCGATTTCCTGCGACCTGATCCAAACGACAGGCCTCAGCCCCGCGAGGGCTACCGCACCCGCACCTCGAGGATCCGGTCGTCCCCGTCCTTGGGGCTGCCCCGGCCGTCCGTGTTGCTGGTCACGAGCCACAACCGGTCGCCGCCCGCCGGGACGACCGTGCGCAGCCGGCCGTACTCGTCCTCCAGGAAGGCCTGCGGGTCGGCCGAGGCCTCCGTGCCGTTCAGCGGGACGCGCCACAGCCGCTTGCCGCGCAGGCCCGCCATCCAGATCGAACCCTCGGCGTAGGCGATGCCGCTGGGGGACGCCTCGGCCGTGGTCCACTGGTCGATCGGGTTGTGGAAGTCCCCGTCGCCCGACTCGCCCTCGGCCTCCGGCCAGCCGTAGTTGTCGCCCGGCTTGATCGCGTTGAGCTCGTCCCAGGTGTCCTGGCCGAACTCCGAGGCGAAGAGCCGCTGCTTGGTGTCCCAGGCGAGGCCCTGCACATTGCGGTGCCCGTACGAGTACACCGGCGAGCCGGCGGTCGGGTTGCCCGGCGCGGGCTCGCCCTCCGGAGTCAGGCGCAGGATCTTGCCGCCGACGGAGTCCTTGTCCTGGGACAGGCCCGTGTCGCCGCTCTCGCCGGTGCCGACGTAGAGCATCTTGTCCGGGCCGAACTCGATCCGGCCGCCGTTGTGGATGAAGCCCTTGGGGATGCCCCTGAAGACCGTGTCGGGAGCGCCGAGCTGTTCACCGGCGGGCTTCTTCTCGTCGTAGAGCATGCGGACGATGCGGTTGTCGCCGGCGGAGGTGAAGTACGCGTAGACCATGTGGTCCGAGGCGTAGTCGGGTGACAGGGCGATGCCCAGCAGGCCGCCCTCGCCGGCGGCCGATACGCCCGGCACCTCGCCCAGCTCGGTCTTCTTCCCGGTCTTCTCGTCGACCCGGACGATCGTCCCGTCGTCCCGGGAGGAGACGAGCAGGCCTCCGCCCGGCAGGGGAGCGAGGCCCCAGGGGGAGTCCAGGCCCTCGGCGACGGTGCGCACCACCCGCACCGAGCCCTTGGCGGGAGGTGTCTCTTCGGCGGCCTGCCGCGGCGGCGCGGAGGACTGCGGTGCCGTACGGCTCGGGGAGGCTCCCTCGTCCGAGCCGGATGATCCTCCACCGTCGGAGGAACAGCCGGCCGTCAGCAGGAGCGCGGCGGCGGCCAACACGGCCGGCACGGCTCGACGTTGCACGATCATGGTCCCTTCGACGCGGCGGGTTCTCCTTGTCATACACCGCTCGCGCCTCACAAGTTCCCGATCACCGAACCCCGAACCGCGAACAGGGGGCCCTGGGCGGGTTTGTGCCGAACGCCCCGGGGTCGGACCCGGCTCAGTCCCACGACCCCTGAGCCCGGGGCAGCAGTGCCACTTCCCGCAGATTGTCGGGCGTGAGACGCAGGGCCGTCGCGGCCGCGTTCTCCGTGACCCAGCGCTCCTGCTTCGCGCCCGGGACCGGGACCACGTGCGGGCCCTGGGCCAGGACCCAGGCGAGGGCGACCTGGGCGGGGGTGACGTGCTCGCCGTGGCGGCGGGCCACGCGGCGCAGGCCCGCGACGATCGGCTGGTTCGCGGCCATCATCTCGCCCGTGAAACGGGGGTGCCGGGCGCGCAGGTCGTCCGGCTCGAAGCCCGCGCCGGTCCGCAGCCTGCCGGTCAGATAGCCGTTGCCGAGCGGCATCGCGGCGAGGAAGCCGACGCCCCGCGTCTCGCACCACGGCAGCAGGTTCTCCAGCGCCTCGGGGGACCACACCGACAGCTCCGCCTCCACCGCGCTCACCGGGAAGACCTGCTGCACCCGCTCCAGCTGCCTTATCGTCGCGTCGTGCAGCCGGGCCCCGCCGCGGCGGCCGGCCCGCGCGCCGACCGCGCACAGGCCCAACGCCCGCACCTTCCCGGCCTGGACGAGCTCCGCCATCGCGCCCCACGTCTCCTCGACGGGCACCTCCGGGTCGGCCCGGTGCAGCTGGTAGAGGTCTATGACGTCCGTCTGGAGGCGCCGCAGCGAGGCGTCGCAGGCACGTTTCACGTACCCCGGGCGGCCGTTGGCGACGATGTGCTGGTCGCCCACGAGCAGACCGACCTTGGTCGACACGAAGGCATCGGACCGGCGCTCCTTCAACGCCCGCCCCACCAGCAACTCGTTGGTGAAGGGGCCGTACATGTCGGCCGTGTCCAGCAGGGACGCGCCCAGGTCGAGCGCCCGGTGCACCGCCCTGAGCGACTCGTCGCCACGCTGTCGCGACGTGCTGTAAGCCCAGCTCATCGGCATGCACCCGAGTCCGACGGCCCCCACCGCGAGCGCCGCCGCGCCGATCGTCCTGCGCTCCACCTGGTCGTGACCCTCCCTGTTCCGGCCACCCCAACCTAACCTCTGCCGTCCCACGCTCCTGACATAGCCTCCAGAGCATGACTGCTGACGTGTGGCTGCCCATCCCGCCGGACGAGATCGAGGGACTCCCCGAGGGTCCCGGCTACCGCTACTGGAACGGAGGGGAGGACTTCCCCGCGGACCCGGCGGACTGCGCCTTCTACGTCGTCCCCTACATGAAGCCCAGCCCGCTGTGCGTGCGCCCCATGCCGGAGATGAGCCACGTACAGGTCGTGCAGACCCTCTCGGCCGGGATCGACCACGTGCAGCCCGGGCTGCGGCACCTGCGTCCGGGCGTGCGGCTGTGCAACGCGCGCGGGGTGCACGAGGCCAGCACCGGAGAGCTCACCCTCGCGCTGATCCTGGCCTCGCTGCGCGGGATCCCCGACTTCGTCCGGGCGCAGGACCGGGGGGAGTGGCTCGGCGGGTTCCGGCCCGCGCTCGCCGACAAGAACGTTCTCATCGTGGGCTACGGATCGATCGGCGAGGCCATCGAGGACCGGCTCGTGCCGTTCGAGGTGGCGCGGGTGGCGCGCATCGCGCGCTCCGAGCGCACCACGGCGCGCGGTCCGGTGCATCCGCTCACCGAACTCGCCACTCTGCTCCCGGAAGCGGACATCGTCATCCTGTCCACGCCGCTCACCGAAACCACCCGTGGACTGGCCGGGGCCGACTTCCTGTCCCGGATGAAGGACGGCGCGCTCCTGGTCAACGTGGCCCGCGGCCCCGTCGTCGACACCAAAGCCCTGCTCGCCGAGGTGGAGACCGGCCGCATCACCGCCGCCCTCGACGTCACCGACCCGGAGCCCCTGCCGCGCGAACACCGGTTGTGGCGTGCGCCGGGGGTACTCATCAGCCCTCACGTCGGCGGACCCACCTCCGCGTTCCTTCCGCGCGCCAAGCGGCTCCTGGTGGACCAGTTGAACCGTTATGTGAACCGGGAGCCGCTGCGCAACGTGATCCTTACGACGGGTGCATCAACAGGCTGAACCGACCTCGGGCACCGTCCGCAATCCTTCGGGTGCGGTGGGTACTCATATATCTGTTGATCGTCACGGAGAGTAGAGAACCTATGTCCCTGAGTGACGAGACTGGTGTATCGTCCCGACAGGGGCAGCGCCGGGGGTATTCGGCGCCGGGGACTTCGGACTGTGAGGGGGGCGACAGGCGATGCACGGCCTATGGACGAGCGATCCGACGGGGCGGGGCGGCCGGCGGCGACCCTGGCGGACAGCCGCGTTCAGACGCGGTCACCACGCCGATCACGGCGGCCACCACACCCACCACAGTGATCACCATCGAGGGGTACGGACCGGGAGGGTCCGGTGAGCGCGCCGCCGACCCCCATGCTGGACGGAGCGCTGCGGGCACAGCCTTCGTCGCCAGGGGTACTGCTGCCCCGGACGCCGGCCCGCGGCCATCGGCCGGGCCCGGCCCTCCAACTCGTCCTCGCCGTGGTCTGCGCGGGGTATGCCGTCGGTGCCGCGCTCGGCTGGGGCTCGTACCAAGTGGCCCTCATCATGGGCGACTTCGGGCTGAGCGCCGCAGCGGCCACCGCCTCCCTCTCGTGCTTCCTCTACGCCCGTAACCGCCGCACCCGCTTTCGGCCCGCCTGGCTGCTGTTCGGCCTCTCCTCGGCCATGGCATCCCTCGGCAATCTGGTCTGGGGCTGGTACGAGGTGGTCCTGGGCCTGCCCGTGCCCAGTCCCAGCTACGCCGACCTGTTCTTCCTGTGCTTCGCGCCGCCCGCGATCGTCGGTCTGCTCGTGCTCGCCAAGCGGCCGGTGAGCAAGGCCGGCTGGGTCTGTCTCGGGCTGGACGCCTGGCTGATCGGCGGCTCGCTGCTCACCCTGGCGTGGAGCCTCGCCCTCGCCCAGGCCGCGAAGTCGGAAGGGCCCGGCGTGGCGCACACCGCGCTGTCGCTGGCCTATCCGCTGCTCGACATCGCGCTGGTCAGCATGGTGCTCGCGCTGCACTTCAGGCGGTCGGCGGTGAACCGCTCCGCGGTCAACACCGCCATCGGGGCGCTCGCGCTGACCGTGATGTGCGACGCCCTGTTCACCTCGCCGCTGATGCACCACCACTACCGCTCCGGTCAGCTGCTCGACGCGGGCTGGTTCGCGGGCTCGCTGCTCCTGGCGTACGCCCCGTGGGCCGGGTCCCGCACGCCGGACACCGACCGGCACGGCCCGGACCGGCAGAGCACGGTGGGGCACACGCGCGTGGTGCACGAGCACGTGCCCGGGCAGCGCAGCGGCCCGCACCACCATCCACCCGCGCCCGGAGGCGAGCTCGGCCGGTATCCGGCCACCCGGCCCATCGCCGGCTCCCTCGCCGCCCTCACGCCCTATCTCGCGGCCGCCGTGTGCACCCTGGGGATCCTCTACAACGTCCTCAACGGCCGCAGCGTCGACCGCGTGGTCCTGCTGACCGGGGGCACGGTCGTGCTCGCGCTCGTCGTGCGCCAGGGCATCATGCTGCTCGACAACATCACCCTCACCCAGGAACTGGCGCAGAAGGAGAACCACTTCCGCTCCCTGGTGCAGGGCTCCAGCGACGTGATCATGATCGCCGCGCCCAGCGGTGTCCTCCGGTACGTCTCCCCGGCCGCCGCCGGTGTGTACGGCCGCTCGGCGGAGGATCTGGTGGGCACGGAACTGGCCAGTCTCATCCACCCGGAGGACCTGGGCTGCGTCGTGCACGAGGCGCGGAGATTCCTCGCCGCCAACCCGGGCGAGGAGCCCACCACGCGCATCGAGTGCCGTTTCCGGTCGGGTGACGGAGGCTGGCTGAACGTCGAGTCGACCGTCAACCGCCATCACGGCGGCCTCATCTTCAACAGCAGGGACGTGACCGAAAGGGTCCGGCTCCAGGCCCAGTTGCAGCACAACGCCGAGCACGACCCGCTCACGGACCTGCCCAACCGCTCCCTGTTCACCAAGCGCGTCCAGCACGCGCTCTCCGGCCGCCGGGCCTCCGACCGGGGCCTGGCCCTGCGGAACACGGCCGTGCTGTTCATCGATCTCGACGGCTTCAAGGCCGTCAACGACACGATCGGGCACCAGGCGGGGGACGAGCTGCTGGTCCAGGCCGCCCGCAGACTCCAGGACTCGGTCCGGCAGGGCGACACCGCCTCCCGGCTGGGCGGCGACGAGTTCGCGGCCTTGATCGTCGGGGACAACACCCGAGACCGGGCCGCCCGGGAACGGCACATAGTGGAACTCGCCGACCGGCTCAGGACGACGCTGTCCCAGCCGTACCTCATCGACGGCAACGATGTCCGTGTCAACGCCTCCATCGGTGTGGCCTTCGCGGAAGCGGGCCTCGGCGCGGGCGAGCTGCTGCGCAACGCCGACCTGGCCATGTACCGCGCCAAGGCCGGCGGCAAGGGCCGCGTCGAGCTGTACAAGCCTCAGATGCAGCAGGACGTCGTACGCAAGGCGGAGCTGGCCACTCGCCTGCGGGCCGCGCTGCACGACGGCGAGTTCGCCCTGCTGCACCAGCCGGTGGTCTGCCTGGAGGACGGCCGGATCACGTCGGTGTCCGCGCAGGCGCGCTGGCGCTCTTCGCAGGGGGTGCTCTTCACTCCGGCGGAGTTCCTGCGCGTGGCCGAGGACAGCGACAAGACCGCCGAGCTGGGCCGGTGGATGATCGAGGAGGCCGTCGAGCAGGCCGCCGAGCGGCAGGCGACCGGGCTGTCCGCGCCGGTCGTCGTCCGGATGAGCGCCCGCCGGCTGCTGGACCGGTCGATGCCGCTCGGCTCGATCGAGGCGCTGCTCACGCGGCACGGGCTGCCGTCCGGGTCGCTGATCATCGAGCTGTCCGACGCCGACCCGAAGGTCTCGCCGGACGAGCTGGAGCGGCGTCTCGGCGCCCTGCGGCGGGTCGGCGTCCGGATCGCGCTCGACGGGTTCGGCGGCGACTGCGCGGCGATCACGGCCCTCAGGCGGCTCCCCGTCGACATCCTGAAGCTCGACCGCGGTCTGGTCGAGGGTGTCGTCGAGTCCGCCCGGCTGTTCAAGATCACCAGCGGGCTGCTGCGCATCGCCACCGATCTCGGTCTGAAGTCCGTGGCCGAGGGGGTGGACCTGCCCGAGCAGGTCGTCGCCCTGCGCGCGATGGGCTGCACGCACGGGCAGGGCATGGCGTTCTCCGGACCGCTCGACGAGTACCGGCTGCGCCGGGCACTCGCCGGCGGTCACTATCCGGTGCCGAACGGACCGGCCGAGCCGGCGTTCGCGGGCGGTGCCCCGCGGGTGTACAGCTCGGGAGTGTCCGTCATCGGAGGCGGTACGGGCCTACGCTCACATAATGAGACTCCCGTCCCACCCACTTGACAGTGAGTGTGCGCCGGGGGGAGGGTCTGTGCCATGCGCACCCGAATTCTCGTACTTGGAAAGCGCGTCGGCTGACGCTGAGCCTCGACCGCTCAGCGACTCCACCCGGCGCGCTCCCCTCGCTTGCCTTATGGCACGAGGGGTTTTTTGTTGCACAGGCGCCTTACGTGCAGCAGCCGAATACCGTACAAACCTCGCAAAAAACCCTCAGCATCTGAGAAGAGAATGCCGATGACCGAGCAGGCCACCGGGGCCCATCACCCGCAGCCCCGGCCCCGATCCGGAGGACACTCCGCCCCCGAGCAGGTGACGGGCGCGCAGTCCCTCATCCGCTCTCTCGAGGAGGTCGGCGCCGACACGGTATTCGGCATTCCCGGCGGTTGCATCCTCCCGGCCTACGACCCGCTGATGGACTCCACCAGGGTGCGCCACGTCCTGGTCCGCCACGAGCAGGGCGCCGGTCACGCGGCCGAGGGCTATGCGCTGGCCACCGGCAAGGTCGGCGTCTGCATGGCCACCTCGGGGCCGGGCGCCACCAACCTGGTCACCCCGATCGCCGACGCGCACATGGACTCCGTGCCGCTGGTCGCGATCACCGGCCAGGTGGCGTCCAAGGCGATCGGCACGGACGCCTTCCAGGAAGCGGACATCGTCGGCATCACCATGCCGATCACGAAGCACAACTTCCTCGTCACCAAGGCCGACGACATCCCGCGGGTCATCGCCCAGGCCTTCCACATCGCCTCCACCGGCCGTCCCGGCCCGGTCCTGGTCGACATCGCCAAGGACGCCCTCCAGGCGAAGACGACCTTCTCCTGGCCGCCCGCCATGGACCTGCCCGGCTACCGCCCGGTGACCAAGCCGCACGCCAAGCAGATCCGCGAGGCCGCCAAGCTGATCACCCAGGCCAAGCGGCCCGTCCTGTACGTCGGCGGCGGCGTGCTCAAGGCCCAGGCCACCGCCGAGCTGAAGGTCCTCGCCGAGCTCACCGGCGCGCCCGTCACCACCACCCTGATGGCGCTCGGCGCGTTCCCCGACAACCACCCGCAGCACCTGGGCATGCCCGGCATGCACGGCTCGGTGGCCGCCGTCACCGGCCTGCAGAAGGCCGACCTGATCGTCGCCCTCGGCGCCCGCTTCGACGACCGCGTCACCGGCAAGCTGGACAGCTTCGCGCCCTTCGCCAAGATCGTCCACGCGGACATCGACCCGGCCGAGATCGGCAAGAACCGCGAAGCCGACGTGCCGATCGTCGGGGACGCCCGCGAGGTCATCGCCGACCTGATCCAGGCCGTCCAGAAGGAGCACAGCGAGGGCCATCAGGGCGATTACAGCGCCTGGTGGAAGGACCTGAGCCGCTGGCGCGACACCTACCCGCTCGGCTACGACCAGCCCGACGACGGCTCGCTCTCCCCGCAGCAGGTCATCGAGCGCATCGGAAAGCTCGCTCCCGAGGGCACGATCTTCACGGCGGGCGTCGGCCAGCACCAGATGTGGGCCGCCCACTTCATCGAGTACGACAAGCCGGGCACCTGGCTGAACTCCGGCGGCGCCGGAACCATGGGCTACGCCGTCCCGGCCGCCATGGGCGCCAAGGCCGGCGCACCCGAGCGGGCCGTCTGGGCCGTCGACGGCGACGGCTGCTTCCAGATGACCAACCAGGAGCTCGCCACCTGCGCCCTGAACAACATCCCGATCAAGGTCGCCATCATCAACAACGGCGCTCTCGGGATGGTCCGCCAGTGGCAGACCCTCTTCTACAACCAGCGGTACTCCAACACCGTGCTGCACTCCGGCCCGGAGGACGTCAACCCCGAGGCCCGCGGCACCCGCGTCCCCGACTTCGTGAAGCTGTCGGAGGCCATGGGCTGCTACGCGATCCGCTGCGAGTCCCCGGACGACCTCGACAAGGTCATCGAAGAGGCGAACTCGATCAACGACCGCCCGGTCGTCGTCGACTTCATCGTCCACGAGGACGCGATGGTGTGGCCGATGGTCGCCGCCGGCACCTCCAACGACGAGATCATGGCCGCCCGGGACGTCCGCCCCGACTTCGGCGACAACGAAGACGACTGAGAGCCGTAAAGGAAGCAGATCATGTCCAAGCACACGCTCTCCGTCCTGGTGGAGAACACGCCCGGCATCCTCGCCCGGATCGCCGCGCTGTTCTCCCGCCGCGGCTTCAACATCGACTCGCTCGCCGTCGGTGTCACCGAGCACCCCGACATCTCCCGCATCACCATCGTCGTGGGGGTGGAGGACCTGCCGCTGGAGCAGGTGACCAAGCAGCTCAACAAGCTCGTCAACGTGCTCAAGATCGTCGAGCTGGAGCCGTCGCATGCGGTGCAGCGCGAACTCGTTCTGGTGAAGGTGCGCGCCGACAACGAGACGCGCTCCCAGATCGTCGAGATCGTCCAGCTGTTCCGCGCCAAGACCGTCGACGTCTCCCCGGAGGCCGTCACGATCGAGGCCACCGGATCCGGCGAGAAGCTCTCCGCCATGCTCAAGATGCTGGAGCCGTACGGCATCAAGGAGCTGGTCCAGTCCGGCACGATCGCGATCGGCCGCGGCGCCCGCTCCATCACGGACCGGTCGCTGCGCGCCCTGGACCGGTCGGCGTAAGACCTGAACCGGGCGGTCGGCGCGCTGTCGGCCGCCCGTATTCCGAGACCCTCAGACTTCCCTTCCGCCCCCCGTCATACGGTGGGACGCAACACCTGCACTCCCGAGGAGAGAACCCAAAGTGGCCGAGCTGTTCTACGACGCCGACGCCGACCTGTCCATCATCCAGGGCCGCAAGGTCGCGGTCATCGGGTACGGCAGCCAGGGCCACGCCCACGCGCTGTCGCTCCGTGACTCGGGTGTCGACGTGCGCGTCGGTCTGCACGAGGGCTCCAAGTCCAAGGCCAAGGCCGAGGAGCAGGGCCTGCGCGTGGTGAGCCCGTCCGAGGCCGCCGCCGAGGCCGACGTCATCATGATCCTCGTCCCGGACCCGATCCAGGCCCAGGTCTACGAGGAGCACATCAAGGACAACCTGAAGGACGGCGACGCGCTGTTCTTCGGCCACGGCCTGAACATCCGCTTCGGCTTCATCAAGCCCCCGGCCGGCGTGGACGTCTGCATGGTCGCCCCCAAGGGCCCGGGCCACCTGGTGCGCCGCCAGTACGAGGAGGGCCGCGGCGTTCCGTGCATCGCCGCCGTCGAGCAGGACGCCACGGGCAACGGCTTCGCGCTGGCCCTGTCGTACGCCAAGGGCATCGGCGGCACCCGCGCCGGCGTCATCAAGACGACCTTCACCGAGGAGACCGAGACCGACCTCTTCGGTGAGCAGGCCGTTCTCTGTGGTGGTACGGCCGCGCTGGTCAAGGCGGGCTTCGAGACCCTCACCGAGGCCGGCTACCAGCCGGAGATCGCCTACTTCGAGTGCCTGCACGAGCTGAAGCTGATCGTCGACCTCATGTACGAGGGCGGCCTAGAGAAGATGCGCTGGTCGATCTCCGAGACCGCCGAGTGGGGCGACTACGTCACCGGCCCGCGCATCATCACGGACGCCACCAAGGCCGAGATGAAGAAGGTCCTCGCCGAGATCCAGGACGGCACCTTCGCCCAGCAGTGGATGGACGAGTACCACGGCGGTCTGAAGAAGTACAACGAGTACAAGACCCAGGACTCCGAGCACCTGCTGGAGACCACCGGCAAGGAGCTGCGCAAGCTCATGAGCTGGGTCGACGAGGAGGCGTGAGCCCCTGGGTCCGGCTGCGGCACCGGTGCCGCAGCCGGACCCATTCTCGTCCGGGTGATCCTTCCGCACAGGCGTGAGGCGCCCTCCGCAGCACCACTACACTGCTGCATATATACGCGTCAGGCCCACAGCGTCGTGCGTCTTCCACGCGGCATGCACCCCTCCACCGCCTGCGGCCGTCGGGACGGCCGTCCGCAGCACTGGACTTGTGAGGACTCACGTGAGCTCGAAACCCGTCGTACTCATCGCTGAAGAGCTGTCGCCCGCCACCGTCGACGCGCTTGGCCCGGATTTCGAGATCCGGCAGTGCAACGGCGGGGACCGAGCCGAGCTGCTCCCGGCCATCGCCGATGTCGACGCGATCCTGATCCGCTCGGCCACCAAGGTCGACGCCGAGGCGATCGCCGCAGCGAACAAGCTCAAGGTCGTCGCGCGAGCCGGCGTCGGCCTGGACAACGTGGACGTCTCCGCCGCCACCAAGGCCGGCGTGATGGTCGTCAACGCCCCCACCTCGAACATCGTGACCGCCGCCGAACTCGCCTGCGGTCTGCTGCTCGCCACCGCCCGCAACATCCCGCAGGCCAACGCCGCGCTGAAGAACAGCGAGTGGAAGCGCAGCAAGTACACGGGCGTCGAGCTGGCCGAGAAGACCCTCGGTGTCGTCGGCCTCGGCCGTATCGGTGCCCTCGTCGCCCAGCGCATGTCGGCCTTCGGCATGAAGGTCGTCGCCTACGACCCCTATGTGCAGCCGGCCCGCGCCGCGCAGATGGGCGTCAAGGTGCTGTCGCTGGACGAGCTGCTCGAGGTCTCCGACTTCATCACCGTCCACCTCCCCAAGACGCCCGAGACGGTCGGTCTGATCGGCGACGAGGCGCTGCGCAAGGTCAAGCCGAGCGTGCGCATCGTCAACGCCGCGCGCGGCGGGATCGTCGACGAGGAGGCGCTGTACTCCGCCCTCAAGGAGGGCCGGGTCGCCGGTGCCGGTCTCGACGTGTACGCCAAGGAGCCGTGCACCGACTCCCCGCTCTTCGAGTTCGACCAGGTCGTCGCCACCCCGCACCTCGGTGCCTCCACCGACGAGGCGCAGGAGAAGGCCGGTATCGCCGTCGCCCGCTCGGTGCGCCTCGCCCTCGCCGGTGAGCTCGTGCCGGACGCGGTGAACGTGCAGGGCGGTGTCATCGCCGAGGACGTCAAGCCGGGCCTGCCGCTCGCCGAGCGTCTCGGCCGGATCTTCACCGCGCTCGCCGGTGAGGTCGCGGTCCGCCTCGATGTCGAGGTGTACGGCGAGATCACCCAGCACGATGTGAAGGTGCTGGAGCTCTCCGCCCTCAAGGGTGTCTTCGAGGACGTCGTCGACGAGACGGTGTCCTACGTGAACGCGCCGCTGTTCGCGCAGGAGCGCGGGGTCGAGGTGCGCCTGACCACCAGCTCCGAGGCGTCCGAGCACCGCAATGTCGTCACCGTGCGCGGCACCCTCGCCGACGGCGAGGAGGTGTCGGTCTCCGGCACGCTGGCCGGCCCCAAGCACCTCCAGAAGATCGTCGCGGTCGGGGAGTACGACGTCGACCTCGCGCTCGCCGAGCACATGGTCGTGCTGCGGTACGAGGACCGGCCGGGTGTCGTCGGCACCGTGGGCCGCATCCTCGGCGAGGCGGGCATCAACATCGCAGGCATGCAGGTGTCTCGGGCCGTGGCCGGCGGCGAGGCGCTGGCGGTGCTGACCGTCGACGACACGGTGACCGCCGGGGTGCTGGCCGAGGTGGCGGCGGAGATCGGTACGACCTCCGCTCGTTCCGTGAACCTGGTCTGACCTTCGGTCAAACGCCGGACGGGCTGAGTTGATCAGCTTGTCCGGCGTTTTCGCGTACCTGGACCCGCCGCAGCGTCAGCGTCGCCGCTGCCGCCGCTCCGGCCAGCAGCACCGCGCTCGTGATCGCCGCCGCGTGCATACCGCTGGTGAAGGCCTCGCGTGCCGCCGTGGCCAGGGCGTCTCCCGCGCGCCCCGGCAGCCGGTCGGCGACGGCCAGGGCGCCGCCCAGTGTCTCGCGGGCCGGGGCGGACGCCGAGGCCGGGATCTCGTGGCGGTAGACGGCCGTACCGATCGAGCCCAGGAACGCCATGCTCAGCGCGCCGCCGAACTCCGTGCCGGTCTCCAGCAGGGACGAGGCCGCGCCCGCCTTCTCCACCGGGGCGGCGCTCAGGGCCAGGTCGGCCACCTGGGACATGACGACGACGACGCCGCTGGCCAACACGCCGCACGCGGTCAGCAGCAGCCAGAGGGAATTCGTGTCGGTCAGGGCCAGCAGTACGTAGCCGCACGCGGTGACCGCGAAGCCTGCGCCGACGACGTACGCGCGGGGAACGCCCCGCTGTACGAGCTGTGCGCCGGCCGGGGCCGCCAGTCCGATGGGTACCGACGGCAGCAGGCTCCACAGCGCTGCCTCGAGGGGGCTCTTGTCAAGAACCGACTGGATGTACTGGGTCGTGAAGTACGCCGAGCCCATCATGCCGAAGGCGGCGACGAGGTTGAGGACGACGGACGGGCTGAAGCCGCGGTTCCGGAACAGTTCCGGTGAGATCAGCGGGGACACCGCCGTGCGCTGGCGGTGGACGAACAGCGCGGCGAAGAGCAGGCCGATCGTCACCGACAGCACGTACCGCACGTTCCAGCCCTCCGACGCGAGCTCCTTCAGGCCGTAGATCACGGGAAGCACCGCCGCCATCGACAGGGGAACGCTCAGCCAGTCGAAGCGGCCTTGGCGCGGGTTCTTGGACTCGGGCAGCAGGAGAGGCCCGAGGACCAGGAGCAGCACCATCGCGGGCAGATTGACCAGGAAGACCGAGCCCCACCAGAAGTGCTCGACGAGCACACCGCTCATCACCGAGCCGAGCGCGATGCCCGCGGTCATCACACCCGACCACACGCCGATCGCCTTGGTGCGCTGTGCGGGGTCGGTGAACATCGTGCGCACCAGCGCCATCGTCGAGGGCATCAGCGTCGCGCCGCCGATGCCGAGGATCGCGCGGGCGGCGATCAGGGTCTCGGCGCTGTTCGCGTAGGCCGCCACCAGGGAGGCCGTACCGAAGGCGGCCGCGCCGAACAGCAGGAGCCTGCGGCGGCCGATGCGGTCGCCCAGGGAGCCCATCGTCATCAGCAGGCCGGCCAGGACGAAGCCGTAGATGTCGAAGATCCACAGCTGTTGGGTGGCGCTCGGCTCCAGGTCGGCGCTGATCGCGGGGATCGCGAAGTAGAGGACGGAGACGTCCATCGAGACCAGCAGCAACGGCAGCATCAGCACGCCGAGCGCCGTCCATTCGCGGCGGCCGGCGCGGGCCGGAGAGGTGGGGTTCGTCGTCATGGGCTGGACTGTACGGACGTCTTAAACGCTTGTCTAGTACGCTTGTTTAATACGTCCGTCTGGGACGTTCGTATGGGACGCGCGTATGGGCTCCGAGGTAGGGTGACGTGCCATGGGACACCGTGAGGATCTGCTCGAAGGCGCCCAGCGCTGCCTGCTGGCGAAGGGCTTCCTGCGTACGACCGCGCGCGACATCGTCAAGGAGTCGGGGACGAACCTGGCGTCGATCGGCTACCACTACGGCTCGAAGGACGCGCTGGTGGCGCAGGCGTACATCGGGATGGTGGAGGGGATGTCCGACGCCTTCGAGGGGGGCGGTGAGCTGCAAGGGGAGCCGGGGTCGCTGGAGCGGTTCACCGAGGTGTGGGCGAACATCATCGGCACCATGCGGGAGCCCGGTTCGATGTGGCGGCTCAGCATGGAGATCGTGGCCATGGGCGATCAGCTGCCGGAGGTGCGGGAGCATCTCGCGCGGGCCCAGCGGGAAGGAGCGCGCGGCATCGTCACGCTCTTCCACGGCGGTCGCGAGGAGGACGTCCCCGAGGAGCGGGTGGACACCCTCGGCTACTTCTACCTGACCCTGATGATGGGCCTCATGGCGCAGTGGACCTTCGATCCGAAGAGCGCGCCGGAGGCCGCTCAGCTGGCCGCGGGGCTCCGCCAGGTGATCGAGGGCGCTACCCCGAAGTGACGGCGAGGCGCCCTTCGCGCATCTCGATCACCCGGTCCGCGAAGTGCCGCACGACCGCCCGGTCGTGGCAGATGAACAGGTAGCCGAGGCCAAGGTCGTCCTGGAGGTCGGCGAGCAGGTTCAGCACGCCCGCGCGTACCGACGGGTCGAGTGATGACACGGGCTCGTCGAGCACCAGCAGCCGCGGTTCGGACGCCAGGGCTCGGGCGATGCCGGCGCGCTGGCACTGGCCGCCGGAGAGTTCGTGCGGCCGGCGGTCGCCATACGCGGGATCGAGGCCGACCCGGTCGAGGAGCTCGGTGACGCGGGCGGGCCCGTCCGCGGGATGCCAGCGGCCCTGGACCTTCAGCGGTTCGGCGACGGCGTCCCGGATGCGGTGGCGGGGGCTCAGCGAGCCGTACGGGTCCTGGAAGACGGGCTGCATGCGAGGGCGCAGGGGACGCAACTCCCGTTCCGGGAGTGACGTCAACTCCCGTCCCTCGAAATGGACTTCACCGCCGGCCGGGCGACGCAGCTGGAGCACCGCCAGAGCCGTGGAGGACTTGCCGCAGCCCGACGGGCCGTTCAGGGCGAGGGTCTCGCCGGCGGCCAGGGAGAAGGAGAGGCCGTCCACGGCGGTGACCGGGCCGTAGCGGACGACCAGGTCGCGGACGTCGAGCAGGGGATCGTTCATGCCGGCTGACCCTCCTTCAGGAACAACTCGGTCGCGGGGTGGGGGAGTTCCTCCCAGCGGTGGCAGGCGACCAGGCGTCCGGCCACCGGCCGGGGTTCCGGTTCCGCCGTGTGGCAGGGGTCCGCCGCGAGCGGGCAGCGCGGGGCGAAGGCGCAGCCCGGCGGGAGCGTGCCCGGGGCGGGCGGGGTGCCGCGCAGGGCGGGGAGGCGGCGGCCCGGGGGAGCGTGCTGCGGGAGGGACGCCAGCAGGCCGGCCGTGTAGGGGGCGCGGGGGCGGGTCAGTACCTCGTCCGCCGCGCCCAGTTCGGTGAGGCGCCCGGCGTACATGACCAGCACCCGGTCCGCGTGGCCCGCTACGGCGTCCATGTCGTGGGTGACCAGGACCAGCGCGGCGCCGACCGCTTCCCGCTGCTCGGCGAGCAGCCGCAGCACCTGGTCGCGGCGCTCCTCGTCGAGGGCGGTGGTAGGTTCGTCGGCGACCACGAGGTCGGGCTCGTTGATCGTGGCCATGGCGATCACGGCGCGCTGCCGCATGCCGCCGGAGTACTCGTGCGGATACGCCCGCGCCCTGCGTGCCGCGTCGGGGATGCCGACGCGGTCCAGGGCCGCGACCGCCCGGGCCCGGGCCTCCCTGCGGGGGACTCCGGACACCGACCGTACGGCGGCTGCGAGTTGGTCGCCGACCGGGTGCACGGGGGAGAGGGCGGACAGGGCGTCCTGCGGGACGAGGGAGATACGGCGGCCGCGGTGGGCCGAGAGGTCCGGGGTGATCGTCCCGCTCGAGGTCGCGCCGCGCGGCAGCATGCCCAGGAGGGCGCGGGCCGTGAGGGACTTGCCAGCCCCCGACTCGCCGACGATCGCCAGCGCTTCACGCGGGCGGACGTCGAAGGACAGGCCGCGCACGGCCTCGACCCCGTCGAAGGCGATCCGCAGCTCGCGTACCGACAGCAGTGGCTCAGACTCCAACGGGGGCCTCCTTCTCGGCCTTGACCGGAGCCGGGGTGGCTCGCCGTATTTTCCGGCCCTGGGTGAGCGCCGCGCCCGACACCGCGAGACCCGCCAGCAGCGCCAGGGCCACCGCCGGGGCGAGGGCCGCCCACGGGGCGCGTTCCACATAGGCCCGGGACTCCTCCAGCAGCAGGCCCCACTCGGGGGCGGGCGGCTGGGCGCCCAGGCCCAGGAAGCCGAGGGAGGCCAGGGCCAGGGCGATGCCCGGCAGCCGGAGCAGGGCATGGCGGGCGACCGGGCCGGCCACGGACGGCAGGACATGCCGGGTGAGGATCCAGAACGGGCTTGCGCCGATGGCCCGTTGGGTGGTGAGGAACGCCGACGCCCGCACCTCCTGCACCAGGGCCGCCGCATGCGCGGACAGGGCCGGCCAGGAGATCAGCGCGATCGCCAGGGCCGCCCCGCCGGTGCCCGGCCCGAGGGCCGCCGCGATCAGAATGCCGACGATCACCGGGGGCAGGGCGTTGGCGATGTCCGCCGCGCCCTCCGCGATCCGGGGCAGGAAGCCCAGGGCGAGCGCGACCAGCAGGCTCAGCAGGCAGACGGCCGCCGCCGTGCCGGCCGTGGAGGCGGCGCCGTGGCCCAGCCGGGCGAGCACGTCACGGCCGAGACCGTCGGTGCCAAGCGGGTGGGGCCAGGAGGGCGCGGCCAGCCGGGCCGTGGTGTTCACGGCGTACGGGTCGCGCAGCAGGCCCCAGCCGATGGTCACGGCGAGGACGGTGAACAGCGCCAACGGGATCGCGGGGTGTGCGCGCACCGGCCGTGCCGGAGGCAGTGCCAGCGAGGCGTCACGCAGGGCCGGGCCCAGCAGCCGCCGCCGGGCGAACGCCGCCAGCGCGCCCGTGACCAGGCCGAGTGAGAGCAGCGCGAGGACCGAGCCCTGGAGCAGCGGCAGATCCTGTGACTTGGCCGCGCCGAGCGCGGTACGGCCGATGCCCGGCACGGCGAAGACCGTCTCCACGGCGACCGCGCCACCGGTGAGCCCCACGGCGACCATCCCGAACTGCGGGACCAGTGGCGGCAGAACGCGGCGCAGCGCCGCCCCCGCGATCCGCGCCCGGCTCACCCCTGCGCCCCGCCACAGCTCCACCCACCGCTCGTCGAGCACGGCGGGCAGCGCGTCCGCGACCAGACGGCCGAGCAGTCCACCGCCGGGGACGCCGAGGGCCACGGCGGGCAGAACCATGTTCTGCGGCCCCACCCAGCCGGACGTCGGAAGCCATCCCAGCCACACCCCGAACACCAGCAGCGCGACCGTGGCCAGCAGGAACTCGGGTACGGCGGCCAGCATCGCGGCCCACGCCCCGGCCGAGGCCCGGCCCCGTACCAGCACCGGCGTGACCAGCGCGCACGCCAGCAGCAGCGCCACGCCGAGCGAGGCGCCCATCAGCGCCAGCGACACCTGGAGCCCGGAGATCACGGAGGGCAGGACCTCGGTGCCCGACACCCAGGACGTGCCGAGGTCGCCGCGCAGGAGGTCCGAGGCCCAGCCGCCCAGCAGCGACAGGGGGCCGGCGTCCAGACCGAGGTCCCGTCGTACGGAGTCCAGGGCTTCCTCGGTCGGGTCCTGCTCGGCGGAGCGGGCCCGCAGCACGGCGAGCGCCGGGTCCCTGCCGGAGAGCCAGGGCAGCAGGCCGACGGCGGCCAGGACGGCGACCAGGCAGAGCAGGCGGGTCAGCGCGGCGGCACCGGCCAACCGCCGTATACGGGCTTTCACCTGACGTAGGTGTCCGCCGTGACCAGCTCCCGCTCGCGCGGGTCGTGGGCGGCGCCGGTCACGTCGGCGGCGTCGCCCTGGATCACGCGCTCGTGCAGCATGGGCACGGCCGCGTCCGTACGGAGCACGGCGGCCTCGGCGGCGATGACCGCCTTGCGCCGGGCGTCGCCGGTCGGCGTCTCGCCGGCCTTCTTCAAGGCCTTGTCCACGGCCGGGTCCGCGAGCTGGGGGATGTTGAAGGAGCCGTCGGAGGCGAAGTCGCTGTAGAGATAGGCGGCCGGGTCGCCGGAGTCGAGGACGGTGGCGCGGGAGAGGATGAACGCGTCGAACTCGCCCGCCAGCGCGTCGGACTCGATGTTGGCGTACTCGCGGACGTCGAGCTTCACCTTGAACCCGGCCTTCTGCAACTGCTGTTGCAGTGCGGCGGCGACCTCGGGCAGCTCGGCGCGGTCGGTGAAGGTGCCGATGGTGATCGTCTTGCCGGCCGGGGCACCGGCCTTGGTCCGCTGTACCGGCTTCCGCAGCTCGGCCGCCCACGGCAGGGCGGGCCCGAGCAGCCCGTCGGCGACGTCGGCGCGCCCCTCGTACACGCCCTTCACGATCGACTCGGCGTCGATCGCCTCGCGGGCCGCCGCCCGCAGCGCGGCGTTCTTGAAGACACCCTTCTCGGTGTCGAGGTAGAGGGTGTTGGTGCGCGGCATCGGGACCTCGGTGATCAGGTCCTGGTCGAGGACGGCGGCCTGTGACACCGGGACCGCCTCGACGATGTCGGCCTCGCCGCTGCGCAGGGCCGCGGCGCGGGCGGTGCCGTCCGGCACGAACCGCACGTCGATGCCGGGGGCCTTGGCCTTCTTGCCCCAGTAGCCGTCGTAGCGGTCGAGGGCGGCGGAGGAGGTGCCGTTGACCTTCGTCAGCTCGAAGGGGCCGGTGCCCGCGCCGACGGGGTCGACGGTCTTGCCCTTGTAGGCCTTGGCCGCCAGGACCGACAGCTGGGGGGAGCTGAGCCGCTGCGGGACCAGGGGGTCCTCGGTGGCGGTGGTGACGGTGACCTTGTCGCCGTCGGCCTTGGCGGTCAGCTCCACGCCGTCGAGGATGCGGGGCTTGGGGGAGGCGGCGGCGGCCTTGGTGAGGGAGTTGACGACGGCTTCGGCGGTGAGCTTCGTCCCGTCGTGGAAGGTGACGCCGTCGCGCAGGGTGAAGGTCCAACTCCGGCCGGACTGGGCCCACTCGGTGGCCAGCGCCGGCTCGGCGTCACCGTCCGCGTCCAGTTTCACCAAGGTCTCCGCCGTCGACCAGCGCGACAGCTTGAAGGCGTCGTCCGACAGCGGGGACAGCGCCGAGCGCGGTGGCAGCATCATCGCGACGCGTACGCGCTTGCCCCCTGCCCCGGAGTCGTCCGTGGCCGACTGCCCACCGGAGAAACAGCCGGTGAGCAGGGCGGAGGCCGCGGTGACGGCGGCAAGGGGGATGAGTCGGGCGGGGACGCGCACGGGGACACCTCGGTCAAGGCCTGGTAAATGGTTGAACGCGCCATGACCGTAGCATGATGATAATCGTTTTCAGAAGTGGCTGATTTTCAAGGCATGGGACGGAAGTACTTCCGCAGCGCCCAGGCCGCTAGTTGCCGGCCGGTGGCGTTGCCCACCTCGTCGGCTGTCCGGGTGTGGATGCCGCCCCAGACCCGGGCGTCGACGACGTCCCGCTCGTACTCGTGGGCGTAGCGGTAGTGGCGTGACGTACCGGTGGTGCTCGACCGGATGTGCAGGTCGACGCGCGAGGTGCCGAGGACCCCGGTCAGCGCGCGCATCAGCGCACCGCCCATGGTGGCGTGGCCGCTGAGGTAGTCGGGATGCGCGGGGGTGACGAGCAGCGGCTCCCAGTGCCGGTCCGGCCGGGTCGCCGGGTTGCCGTCGGTGTCCGCCTCGCGGATGGCGGTGACGGGGCGCCAGGTGCCGTAGTGGAGTTTGGCGTCCCAGGCGGTGATGACGGCGTCCACCTGGGCCGTGTTGGCCGCCGCGTACAGACGTGCCGTCTCGGCGATGCCGAAATGGTGCCGGGTGGCGTGGTCACCCAGGGCCCCCAGCAGGTCCAGGTTGGTGAAGTACCGCGCGGTGTCCGTCTGTTCGGGGGTCCGCTGCGAGCCGGTCCGGCCTCCGTAGGCCGCCACTTCGTTCAGGTCCTTCGCGTATTGGGCGGAGCTGAGGGCCGGCGGTGGGCCGGGGCGGAACTGGTGCGGGGAGTCCAGCAGCAGCGGCCGGAGCCTGCCGATCCAGGCATTGGCGAAGGGCTCGTGACCGGGCGGGGTGGGACGCCAGACGCCGGGGTGCGGGCGGGCGGGAAAGGGCACCGAGGCGCCGCGGCCGTCATCGCGGCGGAGGTCGATGATGTGGTCGGCGGCGAGCTTCCCGAAGGCGACGCCCTCGTCCTCGGCCGCGCCGTCGGGAATCTTCGCGAGGGAGCCGGTCAGGGCGGCGTCCAGCCGGGGCGCGGCCCCCGGGAAGTGGTGACGCAGTACCTGGTGCGCCGCCGAGGCGGCAGCCGCCGCGGACGAGGCCGTACGAGGCGCCCGCTGGTCCCACTTGTACGGGCCGAAGCGGCCCTCGATGCCGACGACGGCGTTGTAGACGGCGGTGGAGACGTACGCCTCCCAGATGAACGACTCGGGCGGCACGGGGCCGGCCTCGGCGTCGATGGTGGCATCCGCCGTGCGCATCCACTCGATGACGGTCGCCGCGCTCCGTTCGCTGCCCTGCTCGGCCCCGTGCGCCGCTCCCGCGGTACGGCCGGCCCCGGCACTCGCGTGGGTGCCCGGCAGCGCGAGCGCGAGCACCCCGCAGGCCAGCCCCGCCACCACCGTTCGCGTCGCAGACCAGGCGCGTCGGTTCCGCACGTGAACTCCTCCCGGCCGATGGCGCACGGGGAGAACTGTGACCACGCGCGGCGCCCGGCGGTGCGGGTCCGGCCCGAACACCGCCCGTTCGGGCGACGGTTGTCATCCGGACGGCCCGATGTCCTGACCGTGCGCGAGCCGGGCGCCCTTCAACGCCATGTGCAGGAGCAGGCGGTCCTCGCCGTCGTCCAGGTCCAGGCCGGTCAGCTTCTCGATCCGGGACAGGCGGTAGTACAGGGTCTGGCGGTGGATGCCCAGCTCGGCGGCGGCCCGGGCGGCCTGGCCGGCGCAGTCGAGGTAGATCTCGGCGGTACGGGCGAGTTCCCGGTGCGCCGGGAAGAGCAGGGCGTGTACGGCGGGGTCGCGGGCCACGTCCGGCGGCAGGGCGGTGAGCAGCCGGAACGGTCCGATCGACGCCCACTGCGCGACGGGCCCCAGCCGAGCCTCGGCCAACGCGGCCCGAGCCGCAGCGGACGCCTCCCACCAGGCGGTGCCCAGCTCTGCGAGGCCGGAGCGGGGGGTGGCGAGGCCGGCGGCGCTGCCGGCGGGCCCGTGGGTGCGGATGCCGGCCTGCCCAGACCCGGACCCGGCGGAGGCACCGCGGGTGGTGCCGGCCGGTTCGTGAGAGGTCCGGCCGGAAGATCCGCCCGATGCGCCGGCGGAGGCTCCGCCCGTGCCGCGAGGAGCCGTTCCGCCCGACGCGCCGGCGGCCGCACCCCCTGAAGCGCTGCCGCCCGCCCGCTCCAGCAGCCGCGCCGCCGCCGTGGTCGCCGGAGTCAGTACGTCCGTCGAGCGCAGGCGGACCAGCAGGGCCACGCACTGGGCCGACGCCCCCCACGGCAGCGTGCACAGGGCTGTCGCGCCCGGCATCGTGCGGACCGACGGGGCGTCGTCGGGGTCGGCCGAGGGCCAGGGGGCCACGCAGATCACCGTGTGCAGACCGTCGGCGCGGGAGCCGAGTGCGGCGCGGAGTTCCGCGATGGCCATGTCGCGCTGCCAGTCGCGTTCCGCGGTGAGGACGGCTCGCAGTTCGCGGCTGAGGTCGGCACCGTGCTGGGCCTCGTCCGCGAGCAGCGCGCCGATCCGGATCGTGACCTGCATGGCGGCGGAGAGCTGGCGTTCGCTCGGGCCGGGATCGTCGTCCAGGAGCCAGATATAGCCGTGGACCACGCCCCGGTGGCGGACGGGGAGGCAGATCCGCCCCCGGTTCACCCCCGCCTCCGGCGTCGGCGGGATACGCACCGGGCCGGTCGCGCGCGTGATGCCGAAGCCCTCGAACCACGCCCGGACGGCCGCGGTCGAACGGCGCGTGAGGATCGAACGGGTGCGCACCGGATCCAGGGCCGACGGATCGAGGTCGCCCTCACTGTCGTACGCCCCGAAGGTGATCAGCTCGAAGTCCCGGTTCTCCAGCGTCGCGGGCGCGCCGAGCAGCTCCGAGATCTCGTCGACCAGCTCCTCGTAGTCGCCCCGGTGTTCCGACGTCATGCGGGCATTGTCCCTCACCGTCCAAGACCCTTCATACATCTGTCTGAGATCTGCGGCACGGATGCGTGACAGCTGTCGATGGCCGACGATCCAAGGGATCCTTAGGTTTCACGGTGGTTCTCCGCGCCGTACCCGAAGCGTCATCCGCCCGGGGTCGGCCATCCGTTTGGTTGTGCTCTGGAGGTGCCCCGTGCTGGGTCCCGTGATTCTCGCCGCGTCTCGCAGCGACCGGATGCGACGTCTGATCTCGGCGGCCCCGGTGACCAAGCAGGTCGTCGACCGCTTCATCCCGGGCGAAGGCGTCGACGACATCGTCCCGGTGGTCCGGGGCCTCGCCGGCCGGGGTCTGGAGCTGACGATGGACGTCGTCGGCGAGGACATCACCAACCCCGCGCAGGCCGCCGCCGCCCGGGACGCCTACCTGGAGCTCGTCGACCGCCTCAAGCCGCTGGAGCTCGGCACCCGCGCCGAGATGTCGGTGAAGCTGTCGATGTTCGGGCAGGCGCTGGAGGACGGCCACGAGCTGGCCCTGAAGAACGTCCGCCCGGTCGTCGAGGCTGCCGCCGAGATCGGCACCACGGTCACCCTCGACGCCGAGGACCACACCACCCTGGACTCGATGTTCGCCATCCACGAGGAGCTGCGGAAGGACTTCCCGCAGACCGGCTGCGTCATCCAGGCCTACCTGTTCCGCACCGAGGCCGACGCCCGCCGCCTCGCCGGGAACGGCAGCCGGGTGCGCCTGGTCAAGGGGGCGTACAAGGAGCCCGCCTCGGTCGCGTACCAGGACAAACACGAGATCGATCGGACGTACGTGCGGATTCTCGGTACGTTGATGGCGGGGACGGGGTACCCGATGATCGGGTCCCACGACCCGCGCCTGATCGCCATCGGCCAGGAGCTCGCCCATCGCGCCGGGCGCAAGCTGGACGAGTACGAGTTCCAGATGCTCTACGGCATCCGCAGCGACGAGCAGTCGCGCCTCGCCGCTGAGGGCCACCGTGTGCGCGTGTACACCGCCTATGGCACCGATTGGTACGGCTACTTCATGCGCCGACTCGCCGAGAAACCGGCCAACCTGCGGTTCTTCGCACGATCGATGCTCACCAACGGCTGACCGACACACCGCTCAGTAAGGAGTTAGGGAAAACATGGACGCTGTGACCCAGGTCCCCACCCCCGTCAACGAGCCGGTGCACGGCTACGCCCCCGGCTCGCCCGAGCGTGCCCGGCTGGAGGCCAGGCTGAAGGAGCTGGCCGACAACCCCGTCGACCTGCCCTGCACCATCGGCGGCGAGAAGCGGATGGGCGGCGGCGAGGCCTTCCAGGTCGTCCAGCCGCACAACCACAAGGCCGTGCTGGGCACGTACCGCAACGCCACACAGCAGGACGCCCAGGACGCCATCGACGCGGCCCTGGCCGCCGCGCCCGCCTGGCGTGCCCTGTCCTTCGACGACCGCGCGGCGATCATCCTGCGCGCCGCCGAGCTGCTGTCGGGCCCCTGGCGCGAGACGCTCGCCGCCTCCACCATGCTCGGCCAGTCCAAGACCGCCCAGCAGGCCGAGATCGACACGCCCTGTGAGCTGATCGACTTCTGGCGCTTCAACGTCGCCTACGCCCGCAACCTGCTGGCCGAGCAGCCCCCGGCGAACTCCCCGGGCGTGTGGAACCGTCTGGACCACCGCCCGCTGGAGGGCTTCGTCTACGCGGTCACGCCCTTCAACTTCACCGCCATCGCGGGCAACCTCCCGACGGCCCCCGCCCTGATGGGCAACGTCGTCGTCTGGAAGCCGTCCCCGACGCAGACCCACGCCGCCGTGCTGCTCATGCAGCTGCTGGAGGAGGCGGGCCTGCCCAAGGGCGTCATCAACCTCGTCACCGGTGACGGCATCGAGGTCTCGAAGGTCGCCCTGGAGCACCGCGACCTCGCGGGCATCCACTTCACCGGCTCGACCCCCACCTTCCAGTACCTGTGGAAGACGGTCGGCGCGAACATCGAGAAGTACCGCACCTACCCGCGCCTCGTCGGCGAGACCGGCGGCAAGGACTTCCTCGTCGCCCACCCCTCGGCCGACCCGGCCATCCTGAAGACGGCGTTCACCCGGGGTGCCTTCGAGTTCCAGGGCCAGAAGTGCAGCGCCACCTCGCGCGCGTACATCCCTGCCTCGATCTGGAACTCCGGTTTCAAGGAGGAGCTCGCCGCCGAGGTCGACGGCATCAAGATGGGCGATGTCACCGACCTGTCGAACTTCATCGGCGCCGTCATCGACGAGCGTGCCTTCGCCAAGAACAAGGCCGCCATCGACCGGGCCAAGGAGGACGCCTCCTGCACGATCGTCGCGGGCGGCACCTACGACGACTCCGAGGGCTACTTCGTCCGCCCGACCGTCATCGAGTGCACCGACCCGGAGAACGAGGTCTTCCGCACCGAGTACTTCGGCCCGATCATCGCCGTGCACGTCTATGAGGACGAGAAGTACGACGAGATGCTGACCCAGATGGAGTCCGTCTCCGACTACGCCCTGACCGGCTCGGTCATCGCGAACGACCGCGCGGCCGCGGCCTACACGGCGGACAAGCTCCGCTACGCGGCCGGCAACTTCTACATCAACGACAAGTCGACCGGTGCCGTGGTCGGCCAGCAGCCCTTCGGCGGCGGCCGTGCCTCCGGCACCAACGACAAGGCCGGCGCCCCGCAGAACCTGATGCGCTGGACCCTGACCCGCGCCATCAAGGAGACGCTGGTCCCGCCGACGGACTACACGTACCCGCACATGGGCTGAGACCCCGCGGCGCACCGACGGGCCAGGTCACGAATTGACCTGGCCCGTCGGCATGTCCGGAGGGAAGACTGGGCCGATGACCACCCGAGCGCGCACCGTCCACACCGCCGACCTCAGCACCCCTGAACTCGACGCCGTGCGCCGCCTCCTGGAGGCCGCCTTCGAGGGCGACTTCGGCGACGAGGACTGGGACCACGGCCTTGGCGGCATACACGCCCTCGTCCACGACGGCTCGGGGCTCGCCGCGCACGGCGCGGTCGTGATGCGCCGGGTTCGGCACCGCGGCCGGTGGCTGCGCACCGGGTACGTCGAGAACGTCGCCGTCCGCGCCGACGTGCGCCGCACCGGCCTCGGCGGGCTGGTCATGGCGGAACTGGAACGCGTCGTCGACCGCGCCTACGACCTCGGCGCCCTCTCCGGGAGCGACGACGGTGCCCGGCTCTACACCTCCCGCGGCTGGGAGCCGTGGCCCGGCCGGGTGCACGCCCTCAGCCCGCGGGACGGCGTCGTCCGCCTGCCGGACGAGGAGGGCAGCACCTACGTCCGTACCGCCCTGGCCGGCTCCCTCGACCCCGGGCAGGAGCTGCTCTTCGACTGGCGCGACGGAGACGTGCTCTAGAAATCACCGCAGGTCGGAGCGGTGTGACGTAGTCCACCGTCTCAGATAGTAGGAAGTCCGAGTAATTGTGGAGACAGACGCTCCGGCCTCCCTTAGTTTTGTAGGAGCCGAACGTCTCGCTCGACCAAGCGAATGGCGGTCGTGAGCCGGGCCCCGTGCAGGCAACCCCTGCGGCACCGCTCCCCGCCCCACCGGCGTCTCGTATCTCCCATCTGCGCTCCACGCTGTCGAAGGAGTCGATTTCCCATGGCCGAGACGACCGTCCGCCGCCGAGTCCGTCACGTCTCCCGTACGAGCGAGTCCGACCGCAAGAACGCCGCCGCCGCGCTCCAGCGCGCCCTCGACCGCAGGGACAACGGCGGATCCACCGGCCACTGAGCCGCCCCAGGAACGGGAGCCGCCCGACGAGGCGCGGTGCGGGGCCTCACGCCCCGCGCCGCACCTCGAAATGGTCGATCCGCTCACCGCTCGACGCCAGCGCCGACACCTTCAACTTCGGTGCGGCGCCGCTCTCCGCCTCCACGGAGAGGAACGAGAACCCGCGGTAGCGCACCCGCGACCACTGCACCGACTCCGCCTTCGTGTCCTGGGACTTGGTCCACCGGAACGTGGCGACCGACTCGCGGTCGGCGGTGTTCCCCTCGTAGCTCTCCTTCACGCCGTCCGGGAAGCCGTACAGCTCCTTGCCGCCGCCGCCCGCGGTGACGTACACGATCCCGTCCCGCCTGGGGTCCGTCGTTCCGCCGACCGGTACCGGCCTGCCCACCTCGCCGTTCTTGACGGCGTCGGTCCGCTCGTACACGTGGTTGTGCCCGTTGATCACCAGGTCCACCTCGTGCTGGGCGAACAGCGGCAGCCACTCGGCGCGCACCCCGCCGTCGGAGGCGTGCGTGGACGTCGAGTACGCGCAGTGGTGGAAGTAGACGACGATGAAGTCGACGTCCTCCGCGGCCCTCAGTTCGCCGAGCTTCTTCTCCAGCCACTTCGTCTGCCTCCCCTCCGTGTAGCCGAAGTTGGCGGGGATCTCGTACGACACGTCGTTCGCGTCCAGCGCGACCACGCCGACGTTGCCGTACGTGAAGGCGTACACGCCCGGTGCCGTACGCGCGTCGAAGCCGCTGTCCGGCAGGGAGAAGCGGGCGAGCTGGCCGCCGTAGCCGTCCGGTGAGTACCAGGCCTCCATGTCGTGGTTGCCGGTCGTCACCATCCACGGCACCGACTTGGCGACCGGCTCGGTCTGCTTGAGGAACCGGTCCCACTGCCCCGCGTCGAAGACGTCCGACTCCTTGCCCTTGCCGGTCGGGTCGGCATAGCAGATGTCGCCGGCGTGCAGGTGGAAGGCGGGGCTCTGGCGCAGCAGCAGACGGTCGTTGAGGGCCGCCTCCTCGCCGACGCCCTGGTCGCCGAACGCGGTGAACACGAACCGTTCCGGCGGGCTCGCGGGTGCCGTGCGGAAGGACGTGATGGTCGACCGGTGCCGGGGGGACGCCGGGTCGAAGCCCTCGTGGCCGACGCCGTAGTAGTACGTCGTGTCCGGGCGCAGGCCGTCCAGTGCCGCGTGCAGGTAGTACTGGTCGACCGCCGCCCGTACGCCCTTCAGCGCCGGGGTGTGCAGGTCGCGCAGCTCCGCCTCGATCTTGCGGCCGAGGTCGTCGGGGCGCAGGCCCACCCGGACGTAGGGCTTCTTCACCGCGAGCGGCACCTGCCAGGAGATCCGCATCCGTGTCTTCGGGTCGGAGCCGAACGCGAGATGGCGGCCGAAAGGGGTGATGAAGGAGCCGGGCGCCTTCGACGTGCTCGGCGAGGGGCTCCCGGTCGCCGTGGCGCCGCTCCGGCCGGAGCGGGAGCCGGAGCCACAGCCGGTCAGCAGACCGCCCGCCACCGCGCCCGCCGTCACCAGCGTGCGCCGACGCGACAGTCGCGTCCGCAGGTACTCGTGCTGTTCCGCCATGCTCATCCGGCGCGCGAGCTCGGGCGGGATGCCGAAGTGGGGGATCTCCATGTCGAGTGAACTTCCCAGCGGAGGCCAACAGCCGCAATACATAAGGGTGAACACAGGTTGACGGACGCGTGCCGTCACTCGAGCGGGTGTCCGGTCTTGTCCGTATCACGGACACCCCGTGTCATCCCATGGGACGAGGAGTAGGGTGCCCGCATGTCTCGCAGCATCAATCTCGCAGTGATCCCCGGTGACGGCATCGGCCAGGAAGTCGTGGCCGAAGGCCTGAAGGTCCTCTCCGCCGTCCTTCCGCAGGATGTGAAGCTGGAGACCAAGGACTACGACTTCGGCGCCAAGCGTTACCACGCCACCGGTGAGACCCTCACCGACGCCGACCTCGACGCCCTGAAGAAGCACGACGCCATCCTGCTCGGCGCGATCGGCGACCCGAGCGTGCCGTCCGGCGTCCTGGAGCGCGGCTTCCTGCTCAAGCTCCGCTTCGCCTTCGACCACCACGTCAACCTGCGCCCGTCGAAGCTGCTCCCGGGTGTCGCCACCCCGCTGGCCGGCGAGCCGGAGATCGACTTCGTCGTGGTCCGTGAGGGCACCGAGGGCCCGTACACCGGCAACGGCGGCACGATCCGCAAGGGCACCGAGCACGAGGTCGCCACCGAGGTCTCCGTGAACACGGCCTTCGGTGTGGAGCGTGTCGTGCGTGACGCGTTCGCCCGTGCCCAGGCCCGCCCGCGCAAGAAGCTGGCGCTGATCCACAAGAACAACGTGCTGACCTTCGCGGGTCACCTGTGGACCAACATCTTCAACAAGGTGGCCGAGGAGTTCCCCGAGGTCACCACCGAGTACATGCACGTGGACGCGGCGACGATCTACCTTGTCACGCAGCCCGAGCGCTTCGACGTCGTCGTCACGGACAACCTCTTCGGCGACATCGTCACCGACCTCGCCGCGGCCGTCTCCGGCGGCATCGGCGTGGCGGCCTCCGGCAACATCAACCCGTCCGGAGACTTCCCGTCCATGTTCGAGCCCGTGCACGGCTCGGCCCCGGACATCGCCGGCCAGGGCAAGGCCGACCCGACCGCCACGGTGCTGTCCGTCGCCCTGCTCCTGCGCCACCTCGGCCACGAGGCCGAGGCCGACCGCATCGACGAGGCGGTCGCCGCCGACCTGTCGGAGCGCACCGGCAAGCCCGCCCGCTCCACCACGGAGATCGGCGACGCGCTCGCCGTACGAGTAGCCGGCTGACCCGCCGCTGCTTTTCGTAAAGCCGCCGGGTCGCATCCGCACCCGGCGGCTTTCGCATGTTCCCCGCCGGGTGCCACCATCGACCACCGGGTCGCATTCACCCCGTTCCTTCCGCCGCCGCCCCCGGGCGATAATCGAACGCGAGGCCGCGGAATGAGGGAATGCTCGGACGTCCTAGCACTGGTCACCATCAGAGCAGTACCGAGCGCGGCCCGTCACTACAACCGGTGAAGGACATCAACCCATGACGACGCCCACGATCGAGCTCAAGCCCTCCGCCAACCCGCTCTCCGCCGCAGAACGCGAGGCGATCCTGGCCAACCCCGGGTTCGGCCGCCACTTCACCGACCACATGGTGACGATCAAGTGGACGGAAGGCCGCGGCTGGCACGACGGACAGCTCGTGCCGTACGCGCCGATCTCCCTCGACCCCGCCACCACGGTTCTGCACTACGCGCAGGAGATCTTCGAGGGCCTGAAGGCCTACCGCCGCCCCGACGGGTCGGTCGCCACGTTCCGTCCGGAGAAGAACGCCGAGCGCTTCCAGCGCTCCGCACGCCGGCTCGCGATGCCCGAACTGCCGGTCGAGACGTTCATCGAGGCGTGCGACGCGCTGGTGAAGCAGGACAAGGGGTGGGTCCCGGCGCACGGCGGTGAGGAGTCCCTCTACCTGCGCCCGTTCATGATCGCGACCGAGGTCGGGCTGGGCGTGAAGCCGGCCAACGAGTACCTGTTCCTTGTCATCGCCTCCCCGGCCGGCGCCTACTTCCCGGGCGGCGTCAAGCCGGTCTCCATCTGGGTCTCCGAGGACCGCGTCCGCGCCGTCCCCGGCGGCATGGGCGACGCCAAGACGGGCGGCAACTACGCGGCGTCCCTGCTCGCGCAGGCCGAGGCCGCGACCAAGGGCTGCGACCAGGTCTGCTACCTCGACGCCGTCGAGCACACGTGGGTCGAGGAACTGGGCGGCATGAACCTGTACTTCGTGTACGGGGACAGGATCGTCACCCCGTCCCTCACCGGGTCCATCCTGGAGGGCGTCACCCGGGACTCCCTGCTCGCCGTCGCCCGTGACCTCGGGTACGAGGCCGAGGAGGGCCGGGTCTCGGTCGACCAGTGGCAGCGGGACTCGGAGAACGGGTCGCTGACCGAGGTGTTCGCCTGCGGTACGGCCGCGGTGATCACGCCGGTCGGTACGGTGAAGCGGGCCGGGGTGGAGTGGAAGCAGAGCGGGGGCGAGCCGGGGGAGGTCACGCTCCGGCTCCGCCAGGCCCTGCTCGACATCCAGCGCGGTACGGCCGAGGACAAGCACGGCTGGATGCACCCGCTGGGCTGAGTCCGCCCCCAACTCCGGGGGCTTCGGCCCCCGGACCCCCGGCCCATGCCCCTCGAACGCGGCGACCGGCACCTGCGAACCGTTCCTGGAGTCCGGCGGCACGGATCGTGTCCGCGATCCTCGCGGACAGCCTCCTCGCGGACACCTGAACTCCCGCCCGCGTTGTACTCAATTCGGCGGATTGCCCCTCTCCCTCGTGATGATGTTGGCTCTGGGGAGCCCTCGGCGCGGGGCCGGGGAGAAGCGTCCACGGGGACACGGGGATGCGGGAACACAGGGGGAACACATGACCAGCACCAGGAGGGCCACGTCCGTCGCGCTCGGATTGGCCCTGGCCGTCACGCTCGGCACCGCCGCCGCGCTGCCCGCGACCGCCGCACCGGCGCCGGTGCCGCGGACCGAGAAGGCGAGCGTCGCACCGGACGGCAGCGACGGCGACGCCGCCTCGGGCGGGCCGAGCCTGAGCGCCGACGGCCGCCATCTGGCCTTCGTCTCCAGCGCCGACAATCTCGTCGCCGGTGACACCGACGGCGTCGCCGACGCCTTCGTGCGCGACCTCGACACCGGCACGACCCGGCTGGCCGGCGGCGGCGTGGACGGCTCCGTCGACGCCGTCGCCCTCAGCGGCAACGGCCGCTACCTGGCCTTCGCCGCCACCGCCGCGAGCGACGGCCGCAGCCACATCTGGGTCGAGGACCTGAAGAACGGCACCCTCCAGCGCATCGAGGACACCGTCGACACGGGCTACGACACCGGCAGGCAGCCCGCCATCAGCGCCGACGGCCGTTACGTCGCCTTCGTCGCCCAGCGCTCCGAGTTCACCGAGGGCGAGGACGTCCGGGAACGCGTCTACCGCGTCGACCGCACCAGCGGCGAGGCCGTCCGCATCAGCCAGGTGCCCGCCGCGACCGACCGGAAGACCGCCGCCACCAACCTGTCCATCAGCGCCGACGGCCGCCGCGTCGGCTACCAGTTCTTCGTCCCGCACCCCTCCTCGGGCGACTGGAGCGACGCCTGGGTCCGTGACGTGCCGAGCGGGAAGCTGTTCCACGCCGACCTGGCGCCGGACGGCCTGAAGTCCGACGGGCAGACCGAGTTCCCGCAGATCAGCGCCGACGGCCGGTACGCGGTCTTCAACTCGCTCGACTCGCGGCTGACCCCGGGCGACACCAACCAGGGCCACAACGTCTTCGTCCGGGACCTCAAGACGGGGGATCTGCGCCGGATCGACGCCGCCGACCCGGCCGCCTTCACCGCGTTCCCGCGGCTCAGCGCCGACAGCCGGTACCTCGCCTTCGTCTCGGCCGACCCGGGCGACCCGGACCGTACGACGCGCGCGTACGTCCGCGACCTGGGCACCGGGCGCACGGTCCTGGCCAGCCCGGACGCCGAGGGCGGGCCGAACGACCAGAGCGTGTCCGCCCCGGTGATCGACCGGCACGGCCGCCAGGTCGCCTTCGGCAGCTCCTCACCCGACCTCGTGCCCGGCGACACGTACGACACCTCGCACGTCTACGTCCGTCACATGAGGTGACCGACCGCATCCTGAGACAACCGTGAGCCAGGCACGGGGGCTGTGCCAGACTGCCCCCGTGCTCTCGTTCGCCATGATTATTGGCAGCAGGCGCGCCGGTCCGCAGTGACCGCCACGTACGACCAGGTACGGGCGGACACCGTCGTCCTCGACCCGCGCGCAGACCTCTCGCACCCGCGAGAGGTTTTTCGCATTTCTGGCCCCACCCGAAGCCAGGAGCGAGAGCGCGAGGGAGTATGTGGGGGCGGTGGAGCCGGTCATTCCGGTACGACCGAGATCCGATCCTCAGGAGCCTTGAGACCATGACCGCAACCAGCGAACTCGACGATTCGTTCCACGTCTTCGACACCACCCTGCGCGACGGCGCCCAGCGTGAGGGCATCAACCTCACCGTCGCCGACAAGCTGGCCATCGCACGGCACCTGGACGACTTCGGCGTGGGCTTCATCGAGGGCGGCTGGCCGGGTGCGAACCCCCGGGACACCGAGTTCTTCGCCCGCGCCCAGCAGGAGATCGACTTCCGGCACGCCCAGTTGGTCGCGTTCGGGGCGACTCGTCGCGCGGGGGCGAAGGCGGCGGAGGATCCGCAGGTCAAGGCGCTGCTGGAGTCGGGCGCCGAGGTGATCACGCTGGTCGCGAAGTCCCACGACCGCCATGTCGAGCTCGCCCTTCGCACCACCCTGGACGAGAACCTGGAGATGATCCGCGACACGGTGTCGTTCCTGACGGAGCAGGGCCGCCGGGTCTTCGTCGACTGCGAGCACTTCTTCGACGGCTACCGGGCGAATCCGGAGTACGCGAAGGCGGTGGTCCGTACGGCGTCCGAGGCCGGTGCGGACGTGGTGATCCTGTGCGACACCAACGGCGGCATGCTCCCGGCGCAGATCCAGGCCGTCGTCTCCACGGTCCTGGCCGACACGGGCGCCCGGCTCGGTATCCACACCCAGGACGACACGGGCTGCGCGGTGGCGAACACGCTGGCCGCCGTCGACGCGGGTGCGACGCATGTGCAGTGCACGGCCAACGGCTACGGCGAGCGGGTGGGCAACGCGAACCTCTTCCCGGTCGTGGCGGCGCTGGAACTGAAGTACGGCAAGAAGGTCCTGCCCGACGGCCACCTGCGCGAGATGACCCGTATCTCGCACGCGATCGCCGAGGTCGTCAACCTCACCCCCTCCACGCACCAGCCCTACGTCGGCCTCTCCGCCTTCGCCCACAAGGCCGGGCTGCACGCCTCGGCCATCAAGGTCGACCCGGACCTGTACCAGCACATCGACCCCGAGCTGGTCGGCAACACCATGCGGATGCTGGTCTCCGACATGGCGGGCCGCGCGTCGATCGAGCTCAAGGGCAAGGAACTCGGCATCGATCTCGGCGGCGACCGGGAGCTGGTCGGCCGGGTCGTGGAGCGGGTCAAGGAACGCGAACTCCAGGGCTACACCTACGAGGCGGCCGACGCGAGCTTCGAACTGCTCCTGCGCACCGAGGTCCAGGGCAAGCCGCTGCGCTACTTCGAGGTCGAGTCCTGGCGGGCCATCGTCGAGGACCGGCCCGACGGGTCCCACGCCAACGAAGCCACGGTCAAGCTGTGGGCCAAGGGCGAGCGCATCGTCGCCACGGCCGAGGGCAACGGCCCCGTCAACGCCCTCGACCGCGCCCTGCGCGTCGGCCTGGAGAAGATCTATCCCCAGCTCGCCAAGCTCGAGCTCGTCGACTACAAGGTCCGCATCCTCGAAGGCAAGCACGGCACCCAGTCCACGACCCGCGTCCTGATCTCCACGTCCGACGGCTCGGGCGAGTGGTCCACGGTGGGCGTCGCCGAGAACGTCATCGCAGCGAGCTGGCAGTCTCTGGAGGACGCGTACACGTACGGCTTGCTGCGGGCGGGGGTGGCTCCGGCGGAGTAGCGGGCCGCGTCTGCGCCTGTTCGCCGGTGGTGGGTCGGGGACGTGTCGGGGGGTGTCCGTCCTCGGAACGGTGCGATGGGGTCTCACGCCGACTAGCTGTTCGTTGACGCGCCAACCGCTGCGGGCGGACACCCCCCGTCACGTCCCCTTCCGTGCGTCGGCGGGTGCGGGTGCGTTCGGCCCCAGCTGCGGGCATGCGTGCCGCTAGGGGCGGCACGGGTGGGCGGTGGGGGTCTCCCCGCTCGAGCGAAGCCGAGAGTGGGGGAGGCACCCCGCTACGCCGGGCTGCGGACCCACCCGGCCCGAGCGACGACGCCGAGTACCTGGAAGCGGCCCAGGTGGGTCTCACATGGCCGTGTCCCGGGGCCGCGGTACCGAGTGGGCGTCACCCCGGTCCCGCCCCGGCGCACGGTCCAGCCGGAAGAGCCCTGCCCCGTTCGCCCGCTGGCCGGGGGAGTGGGCGGTGGAGCGGGTCAGCTCCTCGACCCCGTCGGCCAGATAGCCGACCCAGGCCGAGCCCTCGTCCTCGATGAGCCGCTGCGCGTCCGTCCGCAACCGCTCGATCACCCCGAGCAGCGCGGCCTGCTCCTTGTCGCTGGGGGAGTCGGTGGTCCGCAGATACGCCTGCGCCCACTCGGACTGCGCCCTCTTGAGGATCTGCTGCAGGGCCTGCTGCGTACGGATGTAACGCGTCCACGACGCCGAGAAGCCGAAGATCCGGTCGAACAGGACACAGCCCGCCCCGCCGGCCAGGAACACGAAGCCCCACTCGGGCCGCACGGTCGTAGGCGCGGCCGCGTGCACCAGCGGAGTGAGCGTGCCGACGATGCCCAGCAGCGCGGCCAGCGCCCGCAGCGACCGCGACCACAGCGACGGCCCCCGGCGCCGCGCCAGGTACCAGCCGATCGCCGTCGTCACCTCCGCCTCGGCATGCCGGAACAGCTCCCACAACAGGTCCGCACGCGAACGCGAACGGTCCAGCTCGGCGAGTGCGGACACTGTCATGTCCGCGGCCCTGCGTCTTCCGAACATGCCCCTGATCCGCCCTTCCGCTGTGACCGGTGGACCGGCCCGGCCCACGGCAGTGAGCCAGAAGGCATCGTAGGCGCAGCGGCGTCCCGAAATCCCCGTCCTTATCGATATCCCTTCTGTGCCGATTTCAGGTAGCTTCGAACGTATGAAGGCCGCACTGGTGCGTACCGTCGTACGACTGCTGATCGCGCCGGTCGCCGCCCTGGTGGCGGTGCTGGTGGTGATGACGGCCGGTGCGCCGGGTGCGCACGCGGCCACCGACCTCTCGAAAGTCGCCGAGGAACTGCGCGAGAACCCCGTCTACGTCGATCCGGCCGCCTCCGACCAGCTGGCCGCATCGGACGCCGAGGCGCTCGCCGACAAGATCAAGGACGCGGACAAGCCCGTCTTCGTGGCGGTCCTCCCGGCCGACGTCCCCAAGCAGGACCTCTTCCGCAACCTCCGCACCGAGACCGGCGTCACCGGCCTGTACGGCGTCCGCGTCGGCGAGAAGTTCGACGCTCGTGCCGACAGCGCGGTGATGAGCCGCCAGGCGGTGTCCAACCTGGTCACGGCCGTGCGGGACGCGGGCGACACCAAGGCCCAGCTGAACGACTTCGTCGACGGCGCCCTGCGCAGCGTGGACGGTTCGGCGCCGAGCAGCTGGAGTGACGGCTCGGGCACCGACGTCCCGGTCGGCGGCCTGATCACGTTCGGCGCCCTGGTCGCGGCCGGCGGCGCGGGCACCTACGCGGTGGTCCGGCGCAACCGGCGCCGCCACGAGGAGGAGCAGCGGGCCGCGCTGGAGAAGCTGCGGGTGGTGGTCGACGAGGACATCACCGCCTTCGGCGAGGAGCTCGACCGCCTCGACTTCCACCCCGGGGAACCCGGCGCCGACGACGCGATGCGCGCCGACTACGAGCGCGGCCTGGACTCCTACGAACAGGCGAAGTCCCTGATGGCGGCCGCGACGAAACCGGAGGATGTCCGGCCCGTCACCCAGGCCGTGGAGGACGGCCGTTTCTCCCTGGCGCGACTCGCTGCCCGGCGCGAGGGCGACCGGCTGCCGGAACGCCGCCCGCCCTGCTTCTTCGACCCACGCCACGGTCCCTCGGTCGCCGACGTGAGCTGGACGCCCTCGGGCGGCACCACGCGCGACGTCCCCGTCTGCGCGGCCGACCAGACCCGGCTCGCCGAGGGCCGCGACCCGGTGATCCGCGAGGTCGACACCGAGTACGGCCGCCGCCCGTACTGGGAGGCCGGCCCGGCGTACGGCCCCTGGGCCGGCGGCTACTTCGCCGGCGGCATCCTGCCCGGCCTCCTCATCGGCACCATGCTCGGCAGCATGATGGCCGCCCCCGCCTACGCGGCCGACTACGGCTCCGGCTACGGCGACTTCGGCGGCTACGAGGGCGGCGACGTCTCCGGCGCGAACTTCGACTCCGGCGACTACGGGGGCGGCTTCGGCGGAGGGGACTTCGGCGGTGGAGGCTTCGGCGGTGGGGGAGGGGACTTCGGGGGCGGGTTCTGACCCGCCCCGCCCAGCCCGCCTGAGTTCGGTGCCGTAGCGCCTCTTGGGCTACGAGCCGTAGCGCGTCCTGGCCTAAGAGCCGCGCGTCTCCTGGCCCACGAGCCGCTCCCGATGCCGCCACACCGTCCCGGCCACGACGCCCGCGAGCGCGACCAGTCCCGCGCTCACCCACACCGGCGACCGGTACCCGAACCCGGCGCCGATCGCCGCGCCACCGGCCCAAGGGCCCAGCGCCGCACCCACGTTGAACGCGGCCGTGGCGAAACCCCCGCCCAGCGTGGGCGCCCCCGGGGCCGCATACAGCACCTGGGCGATCAGCGTGGAGCCGACGCCGAAGGACAGCGCTCCCTGGGTGAAGACGAGCAGGAGGGCCAGGACCGGGTGCCCGGCCCCGATCGCCAGCAGGCACCAGCCCACGCAGACCGCGACGCCCCCGCCTGCGAGGACCGGCACGGGACTCCGGTCGGCGATGCGCCCCGCGGCGGTCACGCCCACGAACGACCCGGCCCCGAACAGCGCGAGCACCCCGGGCACCCAGGCGCTGCCCAGCCCGGTCACCTCGGTGACCAGCGGCGCGAGATAGGTGAAGGTGCAGAACGTCGCGCCGTTCACGAGGGCACCCAGCAGCAGGGTGACGACCAGCCGGGGGCTGCGCAGCGACCGCAGCTCACCGCGCAGTGCGGGCGGCGCACCCTCGGCCGCACCGCCCGGCACGGACCACGCCACCGCCACCAAAGCCGGCAGTGACACCAGCGCCACGGCCCAGAACGCCGTACGCCAGCCCCACAGCCCGCCCAGCACGGCCCCGGCGGGCACCCCGGCCACGCACGCCAGCGTCACCCCGCCCAGCAGCGTGGACGTCGCCCGGCCCTTCGCATCCGCCGGGACCATGTCCACGGCGGCCACGAGGGCGACGGCGAGGAACCCGGCGTTTGCGAGCGCCCCCACGACCCGCGTGGCGAGCAGCACCTCGAAACTGCCGGTGAGAGCACCGACGACATGGACGGCGAGAAAGACGACGAGGAACGCCAGCAAGGCGCCCCGCCGCGACCAGCGCCGCGCGAGACCCGCCACGAGCGGCGCACCTATGACCATTCCCGCCGCGAAGGCGGAGGTCAGCGCGCCCGCCGCGGGAACGGACACCCCCAGATCCCGCGCGATGTCCGGGACCAGCCCGGACAGCATGAACTCGGACGTTCCCTGCGCGAACACGGCAAGGCCCAGCAGAAGAAGAGCGAACGGCATGAAGAAACTCCGCACCCGGAAGTCGACGACGAACACGACACGTCGGTCGGCGATCCGGCGGCGGAGCGAAGAAGGGGCCTCAGCGGCCCGGCATCACGAACAGCAGCCACCGGAGAGCCGGTGGCCGCAGTCTGGACGCCTCGGGGCTGGACACGACAGGCACGTTAGGCGGCTTCGGAGGACCGGGTCCACCGGTTTTCCTTGCGCTCTCCCCGGGCGGCGGTCAGGGCGGCGTTCCCCCGGCCCCCACCGCGGTGGACGATGACGACGGCCGCGAGGCAGACGGCCAGCCCGAGGGCGGTCTGGACGCCGAACGGCTCACCGAACATGAGCGCGCCCCAGACCGCCGTGACCGGGGCCATGAGGAACATCAGGGTGTTGACCTCGGTGACGCCGGAGCGCTTCAGGATGAGCCAGTACAGCCCGTACCCGCCGAACGTGGACAGGCCCACGAGCCAGGCGACCGCCACCCAGAACGCGCCCTCGGCCGGCGGCGCGGCGGCTCCGGCGCCGAGAGCGAGTGCGGTGAAGAGGACGGCGCTGGAGGCGCAGTGGACGGTCAGCGACACCGAGGGAGCGACCCGGGTGCGGGACCGGCTCTCCAGGAACGTCGCCGCGACCAGGGACAGCATGCCGAGCAGCGGAATGGCGTACGCCCACCAGGCCACGCCGGCCCCGGCCGCGGCGTCGGCCAGGGTGACCACGGCGACACCGCTCAGCCCCAGGCCCAGACCGATCCACTGCCGGCCCGAGACGTAACTCCCGAGCAGCGGTCCCGCGAGGGCTCCGGCGACGAGGGGCTGGACTCCGTCGATCAGGGCCGTCGTGCCGCTGGAGACGCCGAGCTGGATGGCGTAGTAGACGCTCAGCAGATAGCCGCTCTGGGACAGCACCCCGATCACGGCCTGCCGGGTCACGTCCCGGGCGGTGAGCCCCCGCCACGCCGACCGTGTGAGGACGGCGACGGCGACGAGGACGACGGCCAGCGGCAGGAACCGCCACATCAGGACCGTGAGCGCGGACGCGCTGCCCGCACCGAGCTTGGCTCCGATGAACCCGGAGCTCCAGCACAGGACGAAGGCGAGGGAGAGCAGGATGTTCACGGCATCACAACCACTAGACAGATCGGTTTACTCGTTCGCCCTCGACTATACAGATCGGTATACTCGAATGCATGGGTACCACCGCCGAGAACCCCCGCCGGATCACGCTGACGCGCGCCGCCCGTCGCGCCCTGGAGGCCGCCGCGCGGCTGTTCTACGAGCGCGGCATCCATGCCGTCGGGGTCGACCTCATCGCCGCGGAGGCCGGGGTGACGAAGAAGACCCTCTACGACCGCTTCGGCTCCAAGGAGCAGATCGTCGTGGAGTACCTCGCCGACCGCGACGAGCGCTGGCGAGTCTTCCTCGGCGAGCGCCTCGACGCGGCCGGACCGGACCCGAGGGAGCGCGTCCTGACGGTCTTCGACGCCTCACGCGCATGGGCGCGGGACAGCAGCCCCAAGGGGTGCGGCATGGTCAACGCCCACGCGGAGATCAGCGACCCCGCCCACCCGGCCCACCCGATCATCACCGGCCAGAAGCAGTGGATGCTCGACCTGTTCACCGGCCTCGCCGCGGACATCGCCCCGGACGAACCGGCCTCTGTGGCCCGGGCGTTGATGCTGCTGCACGAGGGCGCGCTCGTCGCCCACGGCCTCGGCATCTTCCCGGACGCCATCGAGCACGCCCGCGAACAGGCACGCGCCCTGCTCGGGTAGCGGACGGAACCTGTCCTACTCGGTCCCTACGGTGGTGCCATGACCACCTCCGACGGCACGGCCCCGCTCCCCTTCGCCACCGTGGCGGACCTGGACTCCTGGCTGACCGCCCACCCCGCCCCGCATCCCGGCCTCTGGGTCAAGATTGCCAAGAAGGGTTCGGGCATCCCCTCCGTCAGCGCCGCCGACGTCAACGACGTGGCGCTCTGCCACGGGTGGATCACCGGGCAGCGCAAGGGCCTCGACGGATCGCACTACCTCCAGCGGATCACCCCACGGCGCCCCGGCAGCCTCTGGTCCATGGTCAACGTCCGGCGAGTGGAGGAACTGACCGCCGCCGGGCGGATGCGCCCCGGTGGGCGCGACGAGGTGGCGTCCGCGCAGGCGGACGGACGCTGGGATGCGGCCTACGCGTCCCAGCAGGAGGCCGAGGTCCCGGAGGACCTCACGGCGGCGCTGGAAGCCAGCCCACGGGCCGCGGCGGCCTTCGAGGAACTCGGACGGACGGACCGCTACCTCACCATGCTCGGTGTCCTCCGCGCCCGGACACCGCGGAGCCGGGCAGCACAGGTGGCGACGGCGGTCGCGAAGCTGGAGGCCGACGGACGGGACCGATGAGCCCGACCGGGCGGGCTGGGCCGCCGGAGTTGCCCAGCCGCTCGATCGAGGCCTCGGCACCGGCCGGGCCGGGCCGACCAGGGGCCCCTACCGTACGGCGCGGGTTTGGTGGCGGGGCGGGCCGGCTCGGCGGGAGGTCGTGCCATGGCTCGGCGGGACTCTCCATCGGAGGGTCGGGTTGGCTGGGGGGCGTCTCACCGCGCGACGCAGGCTCGGTGTCGGACGGGCCGGGGCTACGGGAGGTCGCCCCGTCGACTGGACGGGGGCTGGCGTCGGACGGGCCAGGGCGGCTGCGGTCGCCTCCCCGTACGGGCGCGCACTCGGCACCGGACGGGCCGGCTTGGTCGGAGGGAAACTCACCGCACGGGCGCCGGACCGCCACCGCACGCGCCGACCCGACCGGCGGTCACCTCACCGCACGAGCACGGGTCCGGGGCTCAACAGCACCGCACGAGCACGGGCCCGGCGCTCAACAGCACCGGACCCGTGAGGTGTTCTGGCACCGAGGGCGGGTCAGAGTGTGGACGCCGCCGAGGCTATGGCGGAGGCGAACGTGGAGACCTCCGTGTAGACGCCGGGGGCCTCGGGCCGGGCGCAGCCCTCGCCCCAGCTGACGATGCCGACCTGGATCCAGGCGCCGGCGTTGTCCTTGCGGAACATCGGGCCGCCGGAGTCGCCCTGGCAGGTGTCGACGCCGCCCGCGTCGAAGCCGGCGCAGATCTCCTCGTTCGCGACGAGGCCGCTGTACAGACCGCCGTAGGCCTTGCAGGCGGCGTCGCCGACGAACGGCACGGTCGCCTTCAGGAGGTAGCGCTGCTGGGAACCGCCCTCACGGTTCGCGCCCCAGCCGGCGACGGTGAAGTCCCCGGTGTTGTACTGCGCGGTCGTGGCGATCTTCAGGGTCGGCAGATTGATCGGCTGGGCGAGCTTGATGAGCGCCCAGTCCTTGCCGGTGCCGTTGTAGCCGGGCGCGCGGAGCACCTTGGTGGAGCGGACCTGGACCCGGCCGCTGGTGGACTGGAGGTCGACGACCCCCGCGGTGGCCGTGATGCCGGTGTTGTTGCCGGAACGGCCTACGCAGTGCGCGGCCGTGAGCACGATCTGCTGGGTGTAGAGCGCGCCGCCGCAACCCATGGACAACCTGACCATGAACGGGAACTCGCCCTGCGCGGCCCGCGTACCGCCGACGACGGGCGACGGGGCGGCCTGGGCGGCGGAGACGGGCTGAAGGCTGGCGATCGCGAGCGCGGCGGCGCCGAGGGCCGCGCATCTCTTGAGGGCCGTGAGGAGTCTCTTCAACGTGATGCCTTCCGTGGGGGGTTGACTGGGGAGAGGTGCAACCGAAGCATCCGTTTGACGAGCTCATGTCAGCAGTGAGGGCAAAAAGAACGTCCATGTGCTGGCATGGACTGGTCAAAATTCTGCTGCTGGATTATGAGAACGCCGCGAGTCCTCGCACAAGAGGCCCGATTCGGCCACGCCGTACGGAGTCGCCCCGTACGGCGTGGCCGGAGGGTCAGGCGTTCCTGATCGCCGAGATGTCGAAGTTGAGCTTGATCTTGTCGGAGACGAGCACACCGCCGGTCTCCAGGGCGGCGTTCCAGGTCAGGCCCCACTCGGAGCGCAGAATCTCCGCCTTGCCCTCGAAGCCGACGCGCTCGTTGCCGAAGGGGTCCTTCGCGGCGCCGTTGAACTCCAGGTCGATGGCGAGGGGGCGGGTCGTGCCGAGGATCGTCAGGTCGCCGGTGATGCGGTAGTCGTCGCCGCCGAGGGACTCCGCCTCGGTGGAGCGGAACGTCATGGTCGGGAACTCGTCCGCCTTGAAGAAGTCCGCGCTCTTGAGGTGGCCGTCCCGGTCGGCGTTGCCCGTGTCGATGCTGTCCATCACGACGTCGAGGGAGGCCGAGGACTGCGAGGGGTCGGTGCCGTCGAGGCGGAGCGTGCCCGTGAAGTCCTGGAAGCCGCCCTTGACGTTGGTGACCATGGCGTGGCGGGCGACGAAGCCGATCGTCGAGTGGGCGGGGTCGATCGTGTAGTCGCCGGTCAGGGCGGCCAGCTCCGGCCGCACGGCGCCGGACGTGGCGGTGGCGGTCTCGGTGTCCTTGCTGCTGAAGATGCTCATGGGTGCGCCTCCTGCGAGTGATGTGATGACGACTCTTGATGTTGAATCTTTAACTACATCAACGCGCACCACCGTAGACCTATTCCAGTTCAATGTTCAACATTATTGGACGCTGTGTCGCGATACCGCCGCCTGGCGGCACCGCGCGGCCCGCAGGGGTGGTCCTGCGACGGCCGTCGCGGACGGGCCCAGCCCATGGACCGCCCACGGAAACGGGCACGTCGGACAGGGTGAGCCAGGCCCGTGAGAGGGCTCCAGCACTGGCGCGGTGCACCGAAAGGGCGGTGTCCTGGAAGACGAGGTTCCGTGTGAAGGGACCCGCAGGGAGACAGCCGAGACCACGGCGGACGTACAGCGCAGGGAGACCGACCGATGACACTCACCGGATCCGGCTCGGCCTACGACCCACCGGGCCCCACCCCACGCGGCCCCGCGGCCCCTTCCCGGGTGCGCGAGCACGGGCCGGCACGGCGTCTGGACCGGCGCGTGGTCCTGGTCACCGGGGCCTCCTCGGGTATCGGGGCGGCCACGGCACGGCGATTCGCCATGGACGGCTGGCAACTGCTCCTCAACGGACGCGACCGGCGTTGCCTGGAGCAGACGGCGTCCGGCACCTCGGCCCTCGTGCTGCCCGCCGACCTCGCCGCCCCGGGCGGTCCGCGCCTGCTGGCCCAGTCCGCACTGCACGCGACCGGCCGGATCGACGTCCTGTTCGCCGGGGCGGGCATCGGCTGGACGGGCCCGTTCGCCGCCATGCCGCACACCGACATCGACCGGGTGCTGGCCCTGGACCTCAACGCCACGCTCCACCTCGTGCGCGAGGTGCTGCCGTCCATGATCGCGGCCGGCCGGGGCAGGGTGGTGCTGCTCGGCTCGGTCGCGGGCTGCGTGGGCGTACGGGAGGAAGCGGTGCACTCCGCCGCCAAGGCGGGCCTCGCCGCCTTCGCCGACGCGCTGCGCCAGGAACTGCGCGGCACAGGCGTGGGCGTGACCTTCGTCGTGCCCGGCCGTGTCGGCCCCACCCGCAGGTGCGGACCTTACGACCGTGCCACCCCCCGGCCGGTCTCGCCCGGCTGCGTCGCCCGCGAAGTCTGGGAGGCCGTACGCCAGGACCGCGACGAGGCGTACGCCCCCGCCTGGCGAACCCTCCCGGCCCGGATCCGGACCCTGGCCCCGGCGCTCTACCGCCGCCTGCTGAACCCCTTCGGCTGATCGGCACCGGTACGCCCCCCAGCCCCCGCCCGACCGCCCGCAGAGCGGCCCCACGGCGCGACCGCTCGCCTCTTCGCGTCCCCTCGCTCGCCCATCCCGGTCACTCCGGCCGGATCCTCCGTTCAGGTGACCGTCTCCCCGTGGTAGGGCATGGGCATGACTCCCCAGCGTCGTGTCGTCCCCCGCCGTACGGCCAAGGCCGCCGCCACCCTGTTCCGGCCCAGCCGCCGGGCCCTGCTGCTCGCGGCCGCGGCACTGGCGGCGACCGGCGGTGCGACGCCCGCGCCCCGCGGCACGGATGCTTCCGACGCCGATCCGTACGACACCCTCCGCCGGCGCTGGCTCGGCATCGCCCTCGGCGACGGCTACGACCCGGCCGCGCAGCCGTACGCCTCCCGGCTCGCCGAGACCGGCGAACTCGCCCGCCGCCTGCGCGCCTCCATGGCTCCGGCGGCGAACTCCCTCTGGCCCGGCCACCCCTTCGACCCGCCGGCCGGCATCACCCTCAGTTACGGCCGCCTGTGGACCATGACCCGGGCCTACGTCCAGCAGGGCACCGGCTCGACCGCCGACCCGGACCTCCTCGCCGACATCCTGCGCGGCCTCGACCACCTCTCCTCGACCGTCTACAACCCCGGCACCACCCGCTACGGCAACTGGTGGGAATGGCAGATCGGCAGCCCCCGCCTGCTCACCGACATCACAGCCGCCCTGTACGACGAGCTGGGCGGCCCCCGGGTGCGGACCGCCTGCGCCGCCGTCGACCACTTCGTCCCCGACGCGGCCCTCGGCGACTACACCGGCACCTCCACCGGCGCCAACCGCGTCGACCTGTGCCGCTCCGTCGCCCTGCGCGGCGTCCTCGGCCGCGACCCGGCCAAGATCGCCCTGGCCCGGGACGCGCTCTCCCCGGTCTTCCCGTACGTCACCCGGGGCGACGGCCTCTACGCCGACGGCTCCTTCGTCCAGCACACCTGGGTCGCCTACTCGGGTACCTACGGACAGGTCATGCTCGACGGCCTCGGCCGGCTCTTCGCCCTGCTCGCCGGATCCGACTGGGCGGTCACCGACCCCAACCGGCAGATCATCCTCGACAGCGTCGAGCAGGCCTACGCGCCGCTCGTCCACGACGGACTGGTCATGGACAGCGTCAACGGCCGGGCCATCAGCCGTGGTTACCTCACCACCGACGACCGCAAGGTCATGCGCGGCGACCACTTCCACGGCCAGCAGCTCATCGCGGCCATCGCACTCCTGGCGGCCGCCGCGAGCCCGGCGGAACGCGACCGCTGGCACGCCCGCGTCAAGGGCTGGATCGAACGGGACACGGTGACCCCGATCCTGACGGCACCCCAGTTCGGCGTGGCCGACCTGGCCCGGCTGCACGCCATCGCCGCCTCGTCCGCCCCGGCCGCGCCCGAACCCACCGGACACCACCTCTTCGCCGCCATGGACCGTGCCGTCCACCGCCGCCCCGGCTTCACCGTGAACATCGCCATGGCCAGCGACCGCGTCGCCCACTACGAGTGCGGCAACGGCGAGAACCCACGCGGCTGGCACACCGGCGCGGGGATGGTGAGCTGGTGGTCCGGCGCGAGCGACCAGTACACGGACTGGTTCTGGCCGACGGTGGACTGGTACCGCCTGCCCGGCACCACCGTCTCCACCAAACGCCTGGCCGACCGGGAGGGCGGCGAGTGGGGCACCGCCAGGCCGGACGCGCGCTGGGTCGGCGGCACCACCGACGGCACGTACGCGGCCATCGGCCAGCACCTCAAGGGCCTCGGCTCCACCCTCCAGGCCCGCAAGTCCTGGTTCTGCGTCGCGGACGCGGTGATCTGCCTCGGCGTCGGGATCAGCTGCGCCGACGGCGTCCCGGTGGAGACGGTCGTCGACAACCGCAACCTCGGCGAGTCCGGCACCCAGAGCTTCGTCCAGGGCCGGAACCGGGACCGGAACTGGGCTCACTTGGAGGACCACGGCGGCTGGGTCCTGCTCGACGGCGAGCCGAAGGCGCTGCGCGAGGACCGCACCGGCGCCTGGGCCGACATCAACACCGGAAGCACCCCGGAGCGGCGCACCCGCCGCTGGCAGACCCTCTGGCTCGACCACGGCACCGACCCGGAGGACGCCGCGTACGCCTACGTCCTCATGCCCGGGGCGTCCCGCCGTGCGGTCGCACGCCGCGCCGCCGGCCGCCGATGGCTGTCGGTCCTCGCCAACGACACGACCTGCCAGGCGGTCACCGTGCCCTCCCTCGGCTGCACGGCCGCGAACTTCTGGCAGGCCGGCACGGCGGGCCCGCTCACCGCTTCCGCCGGCGCGAGCGTGCTGACCGTCCGCCGGGGCCGTACCGCTACCCTCTGTGCGAGCGAGCCACCCCGCTCGGGCCGGCCGCTGGAGATCACCTGGGACCGCCCGGTCCGCCGGGTCGTCCGCGCGGACGAGACCGTCGAGGTGCTCTCGACCGGCCCTCGACTGAGGCTGCGCGTCACCCCGGGGGAGGCATGCGCGACGCACCGATGTGAGGTGACTCTCGGTTGAGGTCTTTGTGCGACCCCTACAAGCCGCACACCCTCTGAGCAGTCGGATTGGCTGCACTCCACCATGGTTCTGTTCAGGGGTACCAGGAAAACACGCCGGAGACTGTGAGGAGTCGACGGCCCGCTTTCGTGGGTTGGCTTCGTAAGGTCGCTACATGACCGTTTTGGATGAGGCGCCGGGTGAGCCGACTGACGCGCGCGGACGCGTGGCCGAACTGCACGAGATCCGTGCGCAGGCGGTGGCCGGACCGAGCGAGAAGGCGACCAAGGCGCAGCACGCCAAGGGCAAGCTGACCGCGCGGGAGCGCATCGAGCTTCTCCTCGACCCGGATTCCTTCCGCGAGGTCGAGCAGCTCCGCCGGCACCGGGCCACGGGCTTCGGCCTGGAGGCCAAGAAGCCGTACACCGACGGTGTGATCACCGGCTGGGGGACGGTGGAGGGCCGGACGGTCTTCGTCTACGCCCATGACTTCCGGGTCTTCGGCGGCGCGCTGGGCGAGGCCCACGCCACGAAGATCCACAAGATCATGGACATGGCCATCGCGGCCGGGGCTCCTCTGGTCTCCCTGAACGACGGCGCCGGCGCCCGCATCCAGGAGGGCGTCTCCGCCCTCGCCGGCTACGGCGGCATCTTCCAGCGCAACACCAAGGCCTCGGGCGTGATCCCGCAGATCTCGGTGATGCTCGGCCCGTGCGCGGGCGGCGCGGCCTACAGCCCCGCCCTGACGGACTTCGTGTTCATGGTCCGCGAGACCTCGCAGATGTTCATCACCGGCCCGGACGTAGTCAAGGCGGTCACCGGCGAGGAGATCACCCAGAACGGCCTCGGCGGCGCCGACGTGCACGCGGAGACCAGCGGCGTCTGCCACTTCGCGTACGACGACGAGGAGACCTGCATCGCGGAGGTGCGCTACCTCCTCTCGATGCTCCCGCAGAACAACCGCGAGAACCCGCCGCGCGCGGAGGCCACGGACGCGGTGGACCGCCGCTCGGACGTGCTCCTGGACCTGGTCCCGGCGGACGGCAACCGGCCGTACGACATGGCCAAGGTCATCGAGGAGATCGTCGACGACGGCGACTACCTGGAGGTCCACGAGCGCTGGGCGCGGAACATCATCTGCGCGCTGGGCCGGATGGACGGCCAGGTCGTCGGCATCGTCGCCAACCAGCCGCAGGCGCTCGCCGGTGTCCTGGACATCGAGGCCTCCGAGAAGGCGGCCCGCTTCGTCCAGATGTGCGACGCCTTCAACATCCCGATCGTCACTCTTCTGGACGTCCCCGGCTTCCTGCCGGGCGTGGACCAAGAGCACGGTGGGATCATCCGCCACGGCGCGAAGCTGCTCTACGCGTACTGCAACGCGACCGTGCCGAGGATCTCGCTGATCCTGCGCAAGGCCTACGGAGGTGCGTACATCGTCATGGACAGCCAGTCCATCGGTGCGGACCTCACCTACGCCTGGCCGACGAACGAGATCGCCGTCATGGGCGCGGAGGGTGCGGCCAACGTCATCTTCCGCCGCCAGATCGCCGAGGCCGAGGACCCCGAGGCCATGCGGGCCCGCATGGTCAAGGAGTACAAGTCCGAGCTGATGCACCCGTACTACGCGGCGGAGCGTGGCCTGGTCGACGACGTCATCGACCCCGCCGAGACCCGCGAGGTCCTCATCAAGTCCCTCGCGATGCTCCAGACCAAGCACGCCGACCTGCCTTCCCGCAAGCACGGCAACCCTCCGCAGTAACCTCGCGGACATCTCTCTCACGGAGACTGACACCCATGGACACCCCTGACATCCGCGTCGAGAAGGGCCACGCCGAGCCCGAGGAAGTCGCCGCCATCACGGCGATCCTCCTGGCCCGCGCCGCCGCCCGCCCCACCGACCCCACCCCGACGCACCGCGGCCGCGTAAAGGCCGGCTGGCGCCGCCTCGAGCGCGAGCCGGGCTTCCGCGCCCCCCACAGCTGGCGCTGACCCCAGCACCCGAAGAGGCCCCTCCACCCGGAGGGGCCTCTTGTCTTTTGTTTCAGGGGCGCGGGGAACTGCGCGAACAACCACCCACAACCCGCACCCGGCAACGCAACAGCCCCCGGCAGCCCAGAGGCCGCCGGGGGCTGTCCCACAGCAAGAAGCTAACGAAGCCGTGCCATCAACGCATGCTCGACCAGCGTGATCAACGCCGACTTCGCATCCGCCCGATGCCGCGCATCCGTCGTGATGATCGGCGTGTCAGGCCCGATCTGCAGAGCCTCCCGCACCTCGTCCGGGTTGTACGGCTGCTGCCCGTCGAACCCGTTCAGCGCGATCACGAACGGCAGACCCGAGTTCTCGAAGTAGTCGACCGCCGGGAAGCAGTCGGCGAGACGCCGCGTGTCCACCAGGACGATCGCGCCGATGGCGCCGCGCACCAGGTCGTCCCACATGAACCAGAAGCGGTCCTGGCCGGGTGTGCCGAAGAGGTACAGGATCAGGTCCTGGTCCAGGGTGATACGGCCGAAGTCCATGGCCACCGTGGTGGTGGTCTTGTCCCCGGTGTGGGTGAGATCGTCGATGCCCGCCGAAGCGGACGTCATGACGGCCTCGGTACGCAGCGGGTTGATCTCCGAGACGGCCCCGACGAACGTGGTCTTGCCCACGCCGAAGCCACCCGCCACCACGATCTTCGCTGAGGTGGTGGAGCGGGAAGGACCGCCGCTAGAGCTTGCGAAGTCCACTGAGCACCCTTTCGAGCAGTGTCACGTCTGGCTGGCCGCCGGCGTTCTCGTCGCCGCCGGGCTGATGGATGGCGACCAGTCCCGCCTCCGCCAAGTCGGCGACGAGGATCCTGGCCACGCCGAGAGGGATCGTGAGGAGCGCCGAGATCTCGGCGACCGACTTGATTTCCCGGCAGAGGTTGCAGATCCGCTGATGCTCGGGCAACTGGCCCTGCATCTGGTGCGGCTGCGCAGTGGTGTGCACCAGCGCCTCGATGGCGAGCTGGTAGCGCGGGCGGGTCCGGCCACCAGTCATGGCGTACGGACGCACCAGCGGGTTGTTCGACGCCCCGGCGGGCGCCGGCTCGGGGGTGCGGCGCTGCGGCTGCACAGGCTGGATACGCGGGGCCGGTGGCTGGTCGTACGGCGACGGGCCGGGGCCCTGCGGCGCGTATGGCTGCCGGTGGCTCGGTGTGGAGGGGAAGTTGTAACGGTTCGGGTTCTGGGCACCGTCGTTCTGGCCCTGGGCAGGGCCGTACGACCAGTTGCCCGAAGACGAACCGCCTGGGGGTGTTGCCACTTTCTCCTCCTCCGACTGTGCCTGGCACCCATCGCTGTGGAGCCGCGTCCCGAAACTTTACGGCCACGGGACGCCAAAACGCACCGTCCGTCCGTTAGTTGAGCAGGCTCCCCTGGAGCTCCGCACGAAGGTCCGGTGTCAGGACCGTACCGGCTCGGTCGACCAGCAGTGCCATCTCGTACCCGATGAGACCGATGTCCGCCTCGGGATGTGCGAGAACCGCGAGCGAAGAACCGTCGGATACGGACATGATGAAGAGGAATCCCCGCTCCATCTCCACAACCGTCTGGTTCACAGCGCCTCCCTCGAAGATCCGGGAGGCGCCTGCCGTCAGGGACGTCAGACCGGAAGCGACGGCCGCGAGCTGGTCGGCGCGGTCGCGGGGGAAGCCTTCGGACATAGCCAGAAGGAGTCCGTCGGCGGAGACCACCACCGTGTGGGACACCCCCGGGGTGTTGTCCACGAAGTTGGTGATCAACCAGTTCAGGTTCTGTGCCGCCTGGCTCATCGGGCTCACACTAACGCTCCTGGTTGTAGGTGCTGTCAGGACCGAAGCCCTGGCCGTTCGTTTCACTGCCTGCGTTGCGTCCGCGTTCCACGCCGCGACGCAGGTTGCTCAGCCTGCCCCGGACGTCCTCCGGGGCGCGGGAGACCTGTGGGCCTCCCTGTTGGGTGCTCTCGGCGGCACCCTCGATCAGGTTGGCCTTGGGTACCCGCCTCGGCAGGCCGGAGGAGGTGACCCCGCCCGCCCTGGGCTTCCGGAGCTGCGATGCCTGCTGCCACCGCTCGTCGTTCGCCGAGCGCCAGTCGCTGCCGCCGTTGCTCTCCGGGGTGGAGGCCTCAGGCTCCTGGCCCATGTGCCGCGCGCCGCCCGTGCCGTTCGCACCGCTCGCAGTGGATCCGCGGCGGGGAAGCCCCGCGTCGGTCATCGAGGGGGCGGCGGAGTGGGCCGGTCCCGGACGGTCGAAGCCTACGCGGTCCTGCTCACTTGCGTCAGCGGCCTGCGCAGATTCCGTTTTCTGGGCCTGAGAAGGGTACTGGCTCGGGTAGCCGTTCTGGTAACCGTCCTGCTGCGGCCAGTCGTCCTGGTGACGCCGCTGCTCGAACGCGGCGAAACCGCCCTGCCCGCCCGCACCCTGCGCCGGGGGTTCCTCCTGAGCCGGCTCCGCATAGGAGGGCTCCGGGTAGCCGCCGTTCGGCGAGAAGGTGTCGTTCTGCGGCATGCCGCCGTTCGGCGCGTAGTACTGCTCGTCGTACGCGGGGCGCTGCGGCTCCTGGTACGCCGTGTGCCGCTGCTCCTCGTACTGCGCCTGCTGGTCCTCGTACGTCGCCTGACGGTCGTACGCGGAGGGCTGCTGCTGGGGGTAGCCGGTCTGGCCCGTGTCGTAGGCCTGGCCGGTGTCGTAGCCCTGCTGCCCGTTGAAGTCCTCGGGGTACGCGTGCCCCTCGTCGGGGTCCTGCGGGTTCCGTCCGGGCAGGGCGGGCTGATCGTGCGACTGGGACTCCAGGGCCGCCCTGCGCTCCTCGCGCATCAGGGAGCGGCCGACGGGGTCCAGCTCACGTATGTCGTCCGGGACCTCGGAGTAGCGGCTGTCGTCGAAGCCGAGCTCCGCAGCCGTGCGCATGGGCTGGCTGAAGTTCTCGCCGCCGTAGTTCTGCTCCGGGATGATCTGCGAGACGGTGAACTCGTCGCGGTCCACGTGCTGCTCGCCGCCACCGCCGTGGGTGATCGCGTCGGGCAGCATGACCAGCGAGGTCGTACCGGCCTGCTCGCCCGAGGGGCGCAGCTGGACGCGGATGCCGTGCCGGTCGGACAGCCGGCCGACCACGAAGAGGCCCATGCGCTGCGAGATCGCGGCGTCCACGGTCGGCGGGTTGGCCAGCTTGTGGTTGATGTCCGCGAAGTCCTCGGCGGTGAGGCCGATGCCCTTGTCGTGGATCTCGATCATGACCCGGCCGTCTGGGAGACGGGTGGCGGTCACGCGAACCTTGGTCTGCGGGGAGGAGAACGTCGTGGCGTTCTCCAGCAGCTCGGCGAGCAGGTGCACGAGGTCGGTCACGGCGCGGCCGTGGATCTCGGCCTCCGGAACACCGGACAGCTCGATGCGCTCGTACTGCTCCACCTCGGAGGAGGCGGCGCGCAGCACGTCGACCAGCGGCACCGGCTGGTCCCAGCGGCGGCCGGGCTCCTCGCCGGCGAGGACCAGGAGGTTCTCGCCGTTGCGGCGCATGCGGGTCGCGAGGTGGTCCAGGCGGAAGAGGTTCTCCAGCTGGTCCGGGTCGGCCTCGTTGTTCTCCAGGTCGGTGATCAGGGTCAGCTGGCCCTCGATCAGCGACTGGTTGCGCCGCGACAGGTTGGTGAAGATCGCGTTGATGTTGCCCCGCAGCAGGGCCTGCTCGGCGGCGAGCCGGACGGCCTCGCGGTGGACCTGGTCGAAGGCGCGGGCGACTTCGCCGATCTCGTCGGTGGTGGTGATCGGGATGGCCTGGACACGGGTGTCGACGCGGCCGGGGTCGGTGCGCGAGAGCTGGTCGACCAGCATCGGCAGACGCTGCTCGGCGATGCCGAAGGCGGCGTTGCGCAGCTGGCGCATCGAGCGGCTCATCTGGCGGGCCACCGCGCCGGCCAGGATGAAGGCGAGGAGCAGGGCGACCACGACGGCGGCACCGGTGATGTAGGCATCACGCTGGGCGTCGTCGGCGATGTCGGAGGCTTCGCTCACGGCCTTGTCGGCCATGTCCGCCTCGATCTTCTCGTACGCGTTGAACTTGAGCGTGTTGACCGCCCACCAGTTCTCGGCGGTGACGCCCTTCTCGCCGAGTGCGGCACGGGCGCTCGGGTCGGTGCTCGGGAGCGTCGCGACGGCCGAGACCATCGTCGTCGGGTTGGACGGCGGCGGGACGTAGTCCGGGTTCTTGGCCTTGGCCTCCCGGGCCATCGCGGCGCCGTCGGTCTTCATCTTGGCCTCGGCGGCCTTGAGCTTGGCAGCGTCCTGCTCCGTACCGCCGCCGATGTACTCCTCGATCGCGATGCGCTCGAGGTAGGCGTACGAGGACAGGGCGATGCGCTGGCTGGCCAGGTTGCCGTCGTCCGGGCCCGGCTTGACCAGGATGTGCATGCCGATGGAGCGCTGCAGCGACAGGGCCGCCTTGGTGAGCTCGATGGCGTACACGGTCCGGCCGTAGCTGGTGATGTTGCCGGTGCCCAGGCCCAGCTCGTTGGCGAACTCCGTCAGCGGGTGGGCGACCTCGACGTAGCCCTCCTCGGTCTGCACACCCTTGAGCTTGGAGGTGTACGCGACCTGGCGCAGGGTCTGCAGCTTCGGCTCCGCCTCGCGGAACAGCTTCAGACGGCGCTCGAGGCCGGGCTTGGCCGGCATGCTCTGGGCCGCCGTGTCGAAGGCGTCGGCGGCCTCGTCGGTGGCCTTGCGGACCTGGGTGACGGTCGCCTTGTCCTGGGCCGTCTGGGCGCTGCCCTTCAGCAGGGGCGCCGCCGAGGTGTCGCGCTCGTTGTAGAGGGCGTTGGCATACAGCAGGGAGGCCCGCACCAGGCGCGCGGTGTTCTGCGCGTCCTCGGCCTCCTGCCAGGTGTCGATCGAGCTCTTCACCTGGAAGCCGCCCATGACGAGGCCGACCAGCACGGGTATGAGCAGGATCGCGTTGAGCCTGGTCGCCACGCGCCAGTTGCGCGGGGAGAGACGGCCGCTGCTCTCGGCGGCCGCGGCCGTCGGCTCCGAACCGGGCACGGGGGCGGGCGCCGCTGTGCGCGGCGGCGGGGTGAAGTTGCCCCGGGCCGACGGCTCGGGACTGTTCTTGCTTCGCCTCACTCGACCAACAACCTCTCGGCGGTCGGCACCAACGTTGTGCCGCAGTGTCTCAGCGCCCAACACTCCATCGACGGACGAGTACGTCGTTGACTATTGGGCAGTTCAGGCATTCCAGCACGACGACCTGCGCTCTTCCAAACAGTCCGGGGCGCCGATTCAGAGTGATGTAAGCCCCAGATAAAACGGTCATAAAGAGCGAGCCCCGCCAAAAGGCGGGGCGATTGTGCGCGCAGCGAGACCGGATGTGCGCGACGCGTGGCCGTACCACCCGATTCCTCTGCCGAAACGTTATGAACACCTTGGCCGACCGTGTCAAAGGACACAGTCGGATCCGGTGTATCTACGACAACTGCCGTATGGCGCTCTTGAATTGGGTGCTACCTCAGCCGTGCCATCAAAGCGTGCTCGACCAGCGTGATCAGGGCACTCTTCGCATCGGCGCGGTGGCGGGCGTCCGTCGTGATGATCGGGGTGTCCGGCCCGATCTGCAACGCCTCGCGCACCTCCTCGGGCTGGTAGGGCTGCTGGCCGTCGAAGCCGTTCAGCGCGACGACGAAGGGCAGGCCGCTGTTCTCGAAGTAGTCGACGGCCGGGAAGCAGTCGGCCAGCCGGCGTGTGTCCACCAGGACCACCGCGCCGATGGCGCCGCGCACCAGGTCGTCCCACATGAACCAGAAGCGGTCCTGGCCCGGCGTACCGAACAGGTACAGGATCAGGTCCTGGTCCAGGGTGATACGGCCGAAGTCCATGGCCACCGTGGTGGTGGTCTTGTCCCCGGTGTGGGTCAGGTCGTCGATCCCCGCGCTGGCGGAGGTCATCACGGCCTCCGTGCGCAGCGGGTTGATCTCCGAGACGGCACCGACGAACGTGGTCTTGCCCACGCCGAAGCCACCCGCCACCACGATCTTCGCGGACGTGGTGGAACGACCCGCGTCAGAGCTTGCGAAGTCCACTGAGCACCCTTTCGAGCAGTGTCACGTCCGGCGCGCCGGTGGCGTCGTCGCCGCCCGGCTGGTGGATCGCGACGAGACCGGCCTCCGCGAGGTCCGCGACGAGGATCCTGGCCACACCCAGCGGCATGTTGAGCAGCGCCGAGACCTCGGCGACCGACTTCACCTCACGGCACAGGTGGCAGATGCGCTGGTGCTCCGGCAGCAGCCCCATGAGTGCCGCGGGGTCCGCGGTCGTGCTGATCAGAGCCTCGATGGCCAGCTGGTAGCGCGGCCGCGTCCGGCCGCCGGTCATGGCGTAAGGCCGTACCAGCGGCTGATCGCCCTCGTCCTCGTACGGCTCCGCGTACGGATCATGAGAGGCGGGGGGCGGGGTCATGGGTCCTCCGGGCGGGACAGCAAGTCGGTCAGTCGAGCCGTCTGACGGGGCCTGTGTGGGGTGTGTGGCGGCCGGACGGTGATGTGGTGAGACGGGTGTTGCCGGGGCCGATCAGTGGAGCAGACTGCCTTGGAGCTCAGCTCGCAGGTCTGGGGTGAGGACCGCGCCCGCGCGGTCGACCAGGAGCGCCATCTCGTAGCCGACGAGGCCGATGTCGCATTCAGGGTGTGCCAGGACGGCCAGCGACGAGCCGTCCGAGACGGACATCAGGAAAAGGAACCCACGCTCCATCTCTACGACCGTCTGCGCGACGTCGCCCCCCTCGAAGATCCGGGAGGCGCCTGCCGTCAGTGACGTCAGGCCGGAGGCGACGGCCGCGAGCTGGTCCGCGCGGTCGCGTGGGAAGCCCTCCGACAGCGCCAGAAGGAGACCGTCGGCGGACACGACGACGGTGTGGGACACCCCGGGGGTGTTGTCCACGAAGTTGGTGATCAACCAGTTGAGGTTCTGTGCCGCCTGGCTCATCGGACTCAACTAACGCTCCTGCTGGTGAGAGGGTCGAGGGAAGCTGCCGGTCTGGGTGGACCCGGCCTGACGACCCTGTGCGATACCGCGACGGAGATTGGTCAGCCGGCCCCGGACGTCATCGGGCGCCCGGGAGATCTGCGGACCACTCTGCTGCTGCGGTTGTTGCTGCGCCGTGCCCGCGACGAGGTTTGCCCGGGGCACCCGGCGAGGCAGGCCGGAGGTGGTGACACCGCCGGCGGCGGGCTGGCGGACGCGCTCGGCCTGGCGGCCGAGATCGTCGTTCGGCGAGCTGCGCCAGCCGGCGGGTGCGGACGACCGCTGCGGACCGGTGGGTCCCTGCGGTTGCTGCGAGGCCGGAGCCGAGCCGTTGTTCTGCGGCTGCTGCTCCTGCTGCTCCTGCTGTTCCTGCTGGCCGTGCTGGCCGTGGAACCAGTTGGTCTCGAGTGTGTCGTACAGCGGCGTACGTCCGTCGCCCGGGCCGGACGCCGGCGGCAGGGCCTCGGGCTCCTGCCGTGCGGGCCGGGCCTGCGGGGCAGGCGGCCGCGGTGCGCCGAAGTCGGACCCGCCCCGGCCGCCGTTGACCTGCGGCCGCTCGAACTGGCCCGTGCCACCGGGGTCGGCCGGAGTGGCCGGACCCGGAAGGGTGGGCCGACCGGAGCCGCTGTCCTGACGCGGTGCGGGGTACTGGCCGGTGGAGCCGTTGTCCTGGCGGGGCGCCGGGTACTGGCCGGTCGACCCGTTGTCCTGACGCGGCGCGGGGTACTGGCTGCCGCTGTTGTCCTGGCGGGGCGCCGGGTACTGGCCCGTGGAGCCGTTGTCGTAGGACTGCGGGGCCTGCGGGGCCGGGAACTGGCCCGTCGTGGACGATGGGTCGCGGCGGCCGGCCGGGGCGCCGAAGACGTCCGGGCGGACGAACTGACCCGGGTCCTGCGATCCGTTCGTGCCGGAGGCGAACTGGTCCGGGTGCTGGGGGCCGCCCATCCCGAAGTCGCCCGGCGAGCCGGGGCCCTGCCGGTCGTCGTCACGCGGCACGGCCGGGATCTCCGCCGTCGCGCCCGGGCCCTGGCGGTCGTCGATCCGAGGCATCTGAGACGTACGGGAGACGTCCGGCTCCTCGTGACCACGCGGGGCGTCCAGCGAGGCACGGGGCACCGGCGGCTGGGCGTTCTCATCGCTCCAGCTCGGCACGCGCGGCTGCGGTTCGCCACCGGGCAGCTCGGCCCGCGGACCGCCGCGCGGCGGCAGCTGAGGCCGACGGCCCTGGCCCTGCTCGGCGTTGCCGCCCGGGCGCTGCTGGCCACGGCCACCGAAGGCTTCCTGGCCCTGCGGCCCGTTCGTGCCCGCGGCCTGCAGGCCCTGCGGGGCACCCGGGGCCTGCCCGAACCCGGCACCGGCCGGAGCCGGACGGCCCTGCGGGGGCGCGGAGGGAGGGCCCTGGTCGAACAACGACGGGGACTTGTCGGGACCCTGAGGTCCGCGCGCTCCGCCCGGCGCTCCCTGACGGCCGCCGTCCGCGTCCCGCCCGGGCAGCGCGGCCCGCGGGCTCTGGCCCGGACCGAGCCGGCCCCCGCCGGACGCACCGGCACCGAAGGCACCGCCACCGGAGGGACCCGCACCGAGAGCGTTGCCGCTTTGGCCGGCACCGGCGCCACGCCGGGCCGCGGCCACACCGGCGGCGGCCTGCGCGGCGGCCGGACCGCCGCCTCCGAGCGGCGGCTGGCCGGGCTGCTTGGGCTGGGGCTTCCTGCCGCCCTGGGCGACATCGACGGGCAGCATGACCAGCGCGGTCGTACCACCGGAGTCGGACGGGCGCAGCTGGATGCGGATGCCGTGCCGCTGCGACAGACGGCCGACCACGAACAGACCCATGCGGCGGGAGACGGAGACGTCCACCGTCGGGGGAGAGGCGAGCCGCTCGTTGATCGCGGCCAGGTCCTCAGGCGACAGACCGATACCGGTGTCGTGGATCTCGATCAGCACACGGCCGTCGGGCAGCGCGTGACCGGTGACCTTGACCTTGGTCTGGGGCGAGGAGAACGAGGTCGCGTTCTCCAGCAGCTCGGCGAGCAGGTGCACGAGGTCGTTGACGACCCGGCCGGCCACTTCGGTGGTCGGCACGGAGGCCAGCTCGATGCGCTCGTACTGCTCCACCTCGGACGCGGCGGCGCGGAGCACGTCGACCAGCGGGACCGGGCGGGTCCAGCGGCGGCCGGGCTCCTCACCGGCGAGGACGAGGAGGTTCTCACCGTTACGGCGCATACGAGTGGCGAGGTGGTCGAGCTTGAACAGCGAGGACAGCTGGTCCGGGTCGGCCTCGCGGGACTCCAGTTCGGAGATCAGCGACAGCTGGCGCTGGATCAGACCCTGGGAGCGGCGCGAGAGGTTGGTGAACATCGCGTTGACGTTGCCCCGCAGCAGGGCCTGCTCGGCGGCGAGGCGGACCGCCTCGCGGTGCACGTCGTCGAAGGCCGCGGCCACCCGGCCGATCTCGTCCCGGGAGTGCACACCGACCGACTCCACGGACGTGTCGACGTCCTGCGGGTCGGACTCGGACAGCTGCTTGACCAGCTCGGGCAGCCGGTCGGAGGCGACCTTGGTCGCGGTCTCCTCCAGGCGGCGCAGCGAGCGGATCATGGAGCGGGCGACGACGAAGGCGCCGACCAGCGACACACCGAGCACGATCAGGATCAGCGCACCGGAGATGATCGCGTCGCGCTCGGTGGCGCTGCGCAGCTCGCGGGCCTTCTGTTCCATCTCCTCGAGCAGCGTGTGCTCGATGTTCTTCATCTGCTGGATCTTGGTGGAGCTGTCGTCCAGCCAGTCGCGGTAGGACCGCTTGTCCTGCTGGGCGAGACCGCTCGCGGAGACCAGGGCACGGCCCGCATAGGTGTCGGTGGCCTTGATCGTGGAGTTGCCGCCGTCCTCGATCGGCTTCAGCAGCTCGGCGGCGGCGTCCTCGCCGTAGATGCTCTTGAAGCTGCGGATCTCGGACTTCTGGCTCTCCAGCGACGACTCGGCGTAGAGCCGGTCGTTCGGCGAGAGCTTGCCGGTCGTGGTGTTGCTGGCGGGCAGCGCCGCCGCGAGGGCCGCGCGCTGGATCGAGGAGTACTCCTTGGCGGAGGAGAAGGCCGCCAGGGCGCGGGTGCGCTGGATCATGTCCGGGTTGCTGGTCGCCTCGGCCATGTCCTGGGAGAGGTCGACCAGGTTCTCGATCAGACGGTGGTACGCCTCGATCGTCTGCGTGGAGTTGCCCTCGGAGGCGTAGGCGCTCTTGCGGATCTGCGCCAGGTCGCCCAGCTCGCCGGCGAGCTGGATGAGGTACTCGCGGACGCCCTTGAGGTTGCCTTCCTTGCTGGCGCTGTCGATCTCCTCGGAACTGTCGAGGAAGTTCTTCATCGCCCGGTCGGTCTTCTCACGCAGACCCTTGACCGTGAAGTCGGTCGCCTTGCCGCCGTGCGCGAGCGGGCCGGCCGACTGGTCGCGCTCCTCCTGGAGCGCGGCCGACAGCTCGGTGGCCTGCTTGGTCATGTCCGTCAGCAGCTTCATGTTGTCGAGCTGCTGGATGTCGTCCATGGACTGGTTGATACGCAGCGCGCCCAGCGAGGTGGCCGCGACGACCGGGAGAGCGAGCAGCGAGACCAGTCGGGTGGAGATGCGCCAGTTGCGCAGGGCTATTCGCGGGCCGGGGCCGGTGGGGCCCGTCGGCGGCTTCAGCGCCGGGGACGGGCTCGCGGCGCCCGAGGGGGCCGATGTACCGGACCGCCCGGAGCGCTCGCCGCCGTCGCCGGCCGAGCCCGGGTTCTGGGCGTGCTGGGGCGCGGGGCCACCCTTCATGGGGCCAGTCCCGCCGTGCGGCTCCGGCTCCGCCGAAGCGCTGCCATCCCTCTTGAAACGTCCCTGCACTAGCGTCGCAACCTCTGGACCAGGCACCCCGTCGCGGTAAGCGGCGGGGCACGGTGTCGGCGTTCTGGGGACGCCCTGAGTACGCCCCCGTGGTGGTCGTGAGTGACCGGCGCTGGCTCCCCCTTCTCGCCGCCGCTCGGCGCGTCTGTGCGCCCCCTGTGCGCCGGCTCGATCCTGCGGCGGTCCGTGAGATTCCAGCACAGCACAGGATCTCCAACAAGGCCCGTATGCCAGGCCGTGACATAGGTGACACCACGTGAGGGCCGGATCACCGGACGTAGAAAATGAGTTCGTCCATTTCGGACGTAAGCCCGCGAGTCGTCAATACCCGACGGGTGTCCCAGTCGCCATGATCAGGAGCGGAATGAGGGCTTCAGTGGGGTGATGTCCGTTTCGTGGGGGTGGGGCATGAGCCCCGATTGACCGATTCGCCCCCTGATTCGTGAGGAAACTCACATGCTGATCATGGTCCCTCCGCGATTGCGCCGGGAATCCCATGTTTAGCCTGACGCTTTACAGCGATGGCAAAACCGACAACCCGCGCCCGGCGCGAGGTCCATGGACCCGCCCGGCGCCGTCACAGGACAGGGTGCAAGTAAACAGTGAAGACGACGACGATGTTCCACAAGATCGCAAACCCGCGACGCACGACGCTGGCGCACTTGGACGACGCCGACGAACTGCAGACGCCGGAGCAGCCGGAGCACCGCGTCGAACTCCCCGCCCAGACCGCCAACCCGAAGCGCACCATCCTCACCGAGGTCCCCGCCGCGGCCGCCGCGGCCGCGGTGTGACACCAGGTAGTACGCGCACCGGCCGCCGACTGCTCAAGGCGGCAGGACCCGAACATCGAGGGCGCCCTCCGACGACGGGGGGCGCCCTTCACCATGAGCGCGGCGCGGACACCTGCCCGCGTTAGCCTGGAGCGTCAGACTCCAGCCGCTTCAGTCAAGGGGCCAAGCATCCCGTGCGCATCGCCAGATTCTCCATCGACGGGAACGTCGCCTTCGGCGCCATCGAGGGCGAAAAGCAGGACGAGCTCGTCCTGGACATCATCAAGGGCATCCCGTTCGCGGACTTCGAACTCTCCGGTACGAAGGTGCCGGTGAGCAAGGTCAGGCTGCTGCCGCCGGTGCTTCCCAACAAGGTCGTGGCCTTCGGCCGCAACTACGCCGAGCACGCCAGGGAACTCGGCAACGAGGTCCCCGACGCCCCCTTCGCCTTCTTCAAGCCCTCCACCTCGGTGATCGGCCCCGGCGACGACATCCAGTACCCCTCCTTCTCCGAGGAGGTGCACCACGAGGCCGAGCTGGCCGTGGTCATCGGCCGGATGTGCCGCGAGGTCCCGCGCGAGCGCGTCAAGGACGTGATCTTCGGCTACACCTGCGCCAACGACATCACCGCCCGCGACGTCCAGAGGCGCGAGAAGCAGTGGGCCCGGGCCAAGGGCTTCGACAGCTCCTGCCCGCTCGGCCCCTGGGTGGAGACGGACCTGGACCCGGCCGACCTCACCATCCAGCTCACGGTCAACGGCCAGCAGCGCCAGCTGGGCCGTACGAGCGAGATGATCCACTCCATCGAGGACCTGATCGTCAACATCTCCGAGGCCATGACGCTGCTCCCCGGCGACGTGATCCTCACGGGCACCCCGGCTGGGGTCGGCCCCCTGAACGTCGGCGACGAGGTCGCCGTCACCATCGAAGGCATCGGCACTCTCACCAACAAGGTTGTCAAGCGTGGCTAGCGCACCCGGCACTCCCGTACGCGTCCGTTTCTGTCCGTCGCCCACCGGTAACCCGCACGTGGGCCTGGTGCGCACCGCCCTGTTCAACTGGGCGTTCGCCAAGCACCACCAGGGCACTCTGGTCTTCCGCATCGAGGACACCGACGCGGCCCGCGACTCCGAGGAGTCGTACACCCAGATGCTCGACTCGATGCGCTGGCTGGGCTTCGACTGGGACGAGGGCCCCGAGGTGGGCGGCCCGCACGCGCCGTACCGCCAGTCGCAGCGCATGGACCTGTACAAGGACGTCGCGGCCAAGCTGCTCGACGCCGGCCACGCCTACCGCTGCTACTGCTCCCAGGACGAGCTCGACACCCGCCGCGAGGCCGCCCGCGCCGCCGGCAAGCCCTCCGGCTACGACGGCCACTGCCGCGAGCTGACCGACGCCCAGGTCGAGGAGTACAAGGCCCAGGGCCGGGAGCCGATCGTCCGCTTCCGGATGCCCGACGAGACGATCACCTTCACGGACCTGGTCCGCGGCGAGCTGACCTTCACCCCGGAGAACGTCCCGGACTACGGCATCGTCCGCGCCAACGGCGCCCCGCTCTACACGCTGGTCAACCCGGTCGACGACGCGCTGATGGAGATCACCCACGTCCTGCGCGGCGAGGACCTGCTCTCCTCCACCCCGCGCCAGATCGCCCTGTACAAGGCGCTGACCGAGCTGGGCATCGCCAAGGAGATCCCGTCCTTCGGCCACCTGCCGTACGTCATGGGCGAGGGCAACAAGAAGCTGTCCAAGCGCGACCCCCAGTCGTCCCTCAACCTCTACCGGGAGCGCGGCTTCCTCCCCGAGGGCCTGCTCAACTACCTCTCCCTGCTCGGCTGGTCCCTCTCGGCCGACCAGGACGTCTTCTCGATCGACGAGATGATCGCGGCGTTCGAGATCTCCGACGTGAACCCCAACCCGGCCCGCTTCGACCTGAAGAAGTGCGAGGCCATCAACAGCGACCACATCCGCCTGCTGGATGTGAAGGACTTCACGGAGCGCTGCGCCCCGTGGCTCCGGGCCCCCTTCGCCCCCTGGGACCCGGAGGCCTTCGACGAGGCGAAGTGGCAGGCCATCGCGCCGCACGCGCAGACCCGCCTCAAGGTGCTCTCCGAGATCACCGACAACGTCGACTTCCTGTTCCTGCCGGAGCCGGCGGTGGACGAGGCCAGCTGGACCAAGGCCATGAAGGAAGGCTCGGACGCCCTCCTGCGCACCGCCCGCGAGAAGCTGGAGGCCGCCGACTGGACCTCCGCCGAGTCTCTGAAGGAGGCCGTCCTGGCCGCCGGTGAGGCCCACGGCCTCAAGCTCGGCAAGGCCCAGGCCCCCGTCCGTGTCGCCGTCACCGGCCGCACGGTCGGCCTGCCGCTGTTCGAGTCCCTGGAGGTCCTGGGCAAGGAGCAGACCCTGGCCCGGATCGACGCGGCGCTGGAGAAGCTGGCGGCGTAACGCACCACCCACCACGAGGGCGGCGTCCGCTTCGGACGCCGCCCTCGTCGTGCCCGCCCAGCCGCCACCCGGAGTTCACCCTCCCGGCCAACTCCGGCTCCCCGCCCGGGACGGCACCACCGCCACCGGCGCCGGGCCCCTCCGGCGGCTACGGGCACGATGACCCTGGGCTGAGCCCGGGGCGCGGTGGGTACGGTCGGACCATGAGCATCCAAGCCGTGGTCTGGGACGTCGACGACACCCTCTTCGACTACACCACCGCCGACCGCCTCGGCATGCGCGCCCACCTGACGACCGAAGGCCTGCTCGACGACTACGACACCGTCGACCAGGCCCTCGCGCGCTGGCGGGAGATCACCGACCTGCAATGGGCGCGCTTCGCGGCAGGGGAGGCCACCTTCGAGGCCCAGCGGCGCGACCGCGTACGGGTGTTCCTGGGCCGGGAGCTGACCGACGCCGAGGCCGACGCGTGGTTCCAGCGGTACCGCGCCCACTACGAGGAGGTCTGGACCCTCTTCCCGGACGTCCTGCCGGTCCTCGACGCCCTCGCCGCCAGCCACCGGCACGCCGTGCTCTCCAACTCCAGCATCCACGTCCAGGACCACAAGCTGCGCGTCCTCGGCGTCCACGACCGTTTCGAGAGCATCCTGTGCGCCGCCGAGCTCGGCGTCTCCAAGCCCGAGGCCGGGGCGTTCCTCGCCGCCTGCACGGCCCTCGATCTGCCGCCGCACCAGGTCGCCTACGTCGGTGACCACCCGGAGATCGACGGGCGGGGCGCCGCCGACGCCGGGCTGCTGTCGGTGTGGATCGACCGCGGCGGCATGTACGCCACGATCGAGCCGCCCGTCGGTCCGCACCGCATCGCCTCCCTCGCCGAACTGCCCTCACTGCTCGGCCCGGATAGTCGTTTTGGAGCCCCGTCCACCTTCAGGTAATGTTCTTCCTGCGCCGCGGGAAGCGGGCCGGAAGGCCAGGAACCCCAGGCGCACAACTAGAACAAGAACCCCTTAGGGGGCTTGCGTTCCAGTGGCCTATGGTGTAATTGGCAGCACGACTGATTCTGGTTCAGTTAGTCTTGGTTCGAGTCCAGGTAGGCCAGCTCGCAGAGCTCATCTGCAAGGCCCCCGTTGTGTAGCGGCCTAGCACGCCGCCCTCTCAAGGCGGTAGCGCCGGTTCGAATCCGGTCGGGGGTACAGGGTTCCGAAGGATCGACGATCATCTCGGAACTGCTAGGGCCCCCGTTGTGTAGCGGCCTAGCACGCCGCCCTCTCAAGGCGGTAGCGCCGGTTCGAATCCGGTCGGGGGTACTGACTGGTCTAAACCACATTGGTCTATGGTGTAATTGGCAGCACGGCTGATTCTGGTTCAGTTAGTCTTGGTTCGAGTCCAGGTAGACCAGCTCGGACCTGCGGAAACGCAGGCTCCACGCCCCCGTTGTGTAGCGGCCTAGCACGCCGCCCTCTCAAGGCGGTAGCGCCGGTTCGAATCCGGTCGGGGGTACGCAGAGAAGAGGCCCTTCACTTCGGTGTAGGGCCTCTTGCGTACGCCCATTTCTTGGGGGCGCGGGGAACTGCGCGCAACCACTGCCGGCCGCGCACCCGACGACGAAACCGTCCCTGCCACGGCGCCTGTCGGGGAAAGCCTGCCGCGGCGTTGAGGCCTGCTCTCCCCGAAAGCGATCAGTCGGTTCAGCCAGTGCGTCGCAGCGCTTCGGAAAGGCGTCCCGCCGCGTCGATCACGGCCTGGGCATGCATTCGGCCAGGGTGGCGCGTCAGGCGCTCAATGGGGCCGGACACCGACACGGCCGCCACCACACGGTTCGACGGTCCCCGCACCGGCGCGGAGACGGACGCGACGCCCGGCTCGCGCTCGCCGATCGACTGGGCCCAGCCCCGGCGCCGCACACCCGACAGGGCAGTCGCCGTGAAACGGGCGCCCTGCAGACCGCGGTGCAGCCGCTCCGGCTCCTCCCAGGCCAGCAGGATCTGTGCCGAGGATCCGGCCTTCATCGTGAGCGTCGAGCCGACCGGGACCGTGTCCCGGAGTCCGGACAGACGCTCCGCCGCGGCGACACAGATACGCATGTCGCCCTGGCGGCGGTAGAGCTGCGCGCTCTCGCCCGTGATGTCACGGACGTGGGTGAGCACCGGGCCGGCGGTCGCGAGGAGACGGTCCTCACCCGCGGCCGCGGCGAGTTCCGCCAGGCGAGGGCCGAGAATGAAACGGCCCTGCATGTCGCGCGCCACCATGCGGTGGTGTTCCAGGGCCACGGCCAGGCGGTGGGCCGTGGGTCGTGCCAGTCCGGTGGCACCGACCAGGCCCGCGAGGGTGGCCGGACCGGACTCCAGAGCGCTCAGGACGAGGGCCGCCTTGTCCAGAACGCCGACGCCGCTACTGTTGTCCATGAAACGATACTCGCGTCTCACTCTGTGAAACGCAAGTTCAATTTTCCGTGGAACCCGCCACTCTGGAAGACACGAAGTCACAACGGCCCGTGACGTACGGGCCTGGCGGCGGATGCGCGGAATCCAGGGGCGCGGGCCCGCCTCCTCAAGATCTCTAGTTGGGCCGGCGGATCGTCGTCGGCCGGAGGGAACAGCGATGGGTAGGACACTCGCGGAGAAGGTCTGGGACGACCATGTCGTCCGGCGCGCCGAGGGCGAGCCCGACCTTCTCTTCATCGATCTGCACCTGCTGCACGAGGTGACCAGCCCGCAGGCCTTCGACGGCCTCCGCAAGAGCGGCCGCAAGGTGCGGCGCCTCGACCTCACCATCGCCACCGAGGACCACAACACCCCCACCCTCGACATCGACAAGCCCATCGCCGACCCGGTCTCCCGGATCCAGCTGGAGACGCTGCGCAAGAACGCCGCCGACTTCGGCGTGCGCCTGCACCCGCTGGGCGACGTCGAGCAGGGCGTCGTGCACGTCGTCGGGCCGCAGCTGGGTCTGACCCAGCCCGGCACCACCGTCGTCTGCGGCGACTCGCACACCTCCACGCACGGCGCCTTCGGCGCGCTGGCGTTCGGCATCGGCACCTCCCAGGTGGAGCACGTGCTGGCCACCCAGACGCTGCCGATGTCCCGCCCGAAGACCATGGCGATCACGGTCAACGGCGAACTGCCCGACGGCGTCACCGCCAAGGACCTGATCCTGGCGATCATCGCGAAGATCGGCACCGGCGGCGGCCAGGGCTACGTCCTGGAGTACCGCGGCGAGGCCATCGAGAAGCTCTCGATGGAGTCCCGCATGACCATCTGCAACATGTCGATCGAGGCCGGCGCCCGCGCGGGCATGATCGCCCCGGACGAGACCACCTTCGCGTACCTCCAGGGCCGCCCGCACGCCCCCGAGGGCGCCGACTGGGACGCGGCCGTCGAGTACTGGAAGACGCTCAGGACGGACGAGGACGCCGAGTTCGACGCCGAGGTCGTCATCGACGCCACCGAGCTGGCGCCGTTCGTCACCTGGGGCACCAACCCCGGCCAGGGCGCACCCCTTTCGGCGTCCGTCCCCGACCCTGCTTCGTACGAAGACGCATCGGAGCGCTTCGCCGCCGAAAAGGCCCTGGAGTACATGGGGTTGGAGGCGGGACAGCCGCTGCGCTCCATCAAGGTGGACACCGTCTTCGTAGGCTCCTGCACCAACGGCCGCATCGAGGACCTGCGTGCCGCGGCCGAGATCGTCAAGGACCGCAAAGTCGCCGACGGCGTACGGATGCTGGTCGTCCCGGGCTCCGCGCGGGTCGGTCTGCAGGCCGTTTCCGAGGGTCTGGACGTCGTCTTCAAGGACGCCGGCGCCGAATGGCGGCACGCGGGCTGCTCGATGTGCCTGGGCATGAACCCCGACCAGCTGGCCCCGGGTGAGCGCTCCGCGTCCACCTCCAACCGCAACTTCGAGGGCCGGCAGGGCAAGGGCGGCCGCACGCACCTGGTGTCGCCGCAGGTCGCGGCCGCGACCGCCGTCCTGGGCCACCTGGCCTCCCCGGCCGACCTGTCCGCCGCCGACACCCGTACGCCCGCTGGAGTCTGATCAGCCATGGAAGCCTTCACCACCCACACCGGCCGGGCCGTCCCGCTGCGCCGCAGCAACGTCGACACCGACCAGATCATCCCCGCCCACTGGCTCAAGAAGGTCACGCGCGACGGGTTCGAGGACGGGCTGTTCGAGGCCTGGCGCAAGGACGCGTCGTTCGTGCTCAACCAGCCCGAGCGGCAGGGCGCGACCGTCCTGGTCGCCGGCCCCGACTTCGGCACCGGCTCCTCCCGCGAGCACGCCGTCTGGGCGCTGCAGAACTACGGCTTCAAGGCCGTGATCTCCTCCCGCTTCGCCGATATCTTCCGCGGTAACTCGCTCAAGAACGGCCTGCTCACGGTCGTTCTGGAGCAGAAGATCGTGGACGCGCTGATGGAACTCGCCGAGAAGGACCCGCAGGCCGAGATCACCGTCGACCTGGTCGCCCGCGAGGTGCGCGCCGAGGGCGTCACCGCCTCCTTCGAGCTGGACGAGAACTCCCGCTGGCGGCTGCTCAACGGCCTCGACGACATCTCGATCACCCTCCAGAACGAGGCGGACATCGCCGCGTACGAGGCGAAGCGCCCCGTGTTCAAGCCGCAGACACTCCAGATCTGATCCGGAGCACGATCCGCCGCTCCTGAACAAGGCGACTTTCGGCCACCGCAACACCCCCTCTGTACCCCCGATCAGCCCGATCGGGGGTACAGCTGTGTCTGCACCCGAACGGCCCTGCCCGCCCGGAGGGCGCCACTCAACTTCCCACGTTATGCCGGTGGTTGCCGGGGTACGCGAGGTGTACAGCCGTGACTTCCACGTGTGCCCGGAAGGCCGTTTGCGGCGGTAGTTGTCCCCTGCGCAGGCGACAACTCGCCCCAGATGGCACAATCTGTGCATGGAACACGACGGCCAACTCGAGCTCTATGCGGCAGTCGCGGGCCAACTCAAGGAAGCGCACGCAAGAGTGCGCGCACTGCAAGTCCCGGAGGGCGTACGGATGGCGCTGACCCGGAAGCTGCTGGTCATTACGGCCGCGGCCAAGCACGATCTCGCCGAAGCGGCAAGGCGGCTGGAACGGTTCACCGTGGACCTCGACGAGGGGCATCTCCCCGACGAGGAACGCTGAACCGGACGACACCGTCGAGTTCGTTGCGGCACAAGGGTGAGAAGCCCGTTTCGTGTTTGATTTGCGGTATATATCTGCCTAACGTGCGAAAAAGCTTGAACACTTTCGTTCTGGCGATGTCTCCGAAGGGGAAGACGTGAACAAGGCGCAGCTCGTAGAAGCGATTGCCGACAAGATGGGCGGCCGCCAGCAGGCCGCCGATGCTGTCGACCACGTACTGGACGCCATCGTCCGCGCGGTCGTCTCGGGTGAGCGGGTCTCGGTCACCGGCTTCGGTTCGTTCGAGAAGGTCGACCGTCCGGCGCGCTACGCTCGTAACCCCCAGACGGGCGAGCGGGTTCGGGTCAAGAAGACCTCCGTTCCGCGCTTCCGCGCGGGTCAGGGCTTCAAGGACCTGGTCAGCGGCTCGAAGAAGCTGCCGCGCGGTGGCGAGGTCTCGGTCAAGAAGGCGCCGAAGGGCAGCCTGACCGGCGGTGCCGGCGCGACGGTCAAGAAGGCCGCGGCGAAGAAGGCGACGACCGCGAAGAAGGCCGCCGCGAAGAAGGCCACCGCCAAGAAGACGACGGCGAAGAAGGCGACCACGAAGACGGCGGCCGCGAAGAAGACGACGGCGAAGAAGGCGCCCGCCAAGAAGACCACGGCGACCGCCAAGAGCACCGCCGCGAAGAAGACCACCGCCAAGAAGGCCCCGGCGAAGAAGGCCACGGCCAAGAAGGCGCCCGCCAAGAAGTCGACGGCGCGCAAGACCACCGCCAAGAAGACCACCGCCCGCAAGAAGTAAGGGCGCCGGGGTACTCACGCGACGGGCCGGACTCCCGCATGGAGTCCGGCCCGCGGCGTGTTCAAGCAGAGGTCAGAGGGTCTGCAGCGTCACCAGAGTGATCCTGAGGTCGTCCTTGGCGCCTTCCACCTCGATGCGCACGCGCTGCCCAGGGCGCAGCAGCCTGAGCCCCCCCGCGTCGAACGCCGGTGCGTCGAAGGGCACCGGGGTGCCGTCGTCCAGGAGCACCTGCCCGCTGCGGCTTTCGGGGTCGTACGTGTACGCGGTCGCCTGCATGGCCGCAGCCTACTGCCCGGGGATCAGTAACCGCGCGGCGGCCGCGGCCGTATGAGGACCGACCCCCAGGGCCAGCGCGTTGCGCAGGTCGTCGCCGGTGTCCACGTCCTGGCGTACGGAATCCACGTCGGCAAGGCTCAGTTCGACGGCCCCTGAGGCGCGGTGCCGGGCCCGGGAATCGGTGCCGAAGATGGGGAGCAATTCACGGCCCGGGGTGGCGGCCAGCAGGGTCGTACCGATTGCGGCCGCGTCCGGGAGAAATGCGCGCGGGAATTCAGTGGCCGCGTCGAGTACCCGAGTCAATTCCGGCGGGCGCAGAGCCGGCAGATCGGCGTTGAGCGCGGCCACCGGACTTCCGGGGCGGGTGGACCGTATGATCCCCGCCCCGTGCGCGAGAGCGGCGTTGAGGCCGCTGCCGGGCTCGTCGGGGATGATCGCGGCGCCGAGTACGGCCAGCTCACGGCCCGCCCGGGCGTCGTTGGTGACGACTGCCACATCCCGTACCGCGGGGCAGGCCAGCGCGGCCGCCACGGTGTCCTGGGCGAAGGCGAGCGCCAGGCCCGGCCGCAGCCCGTCGTCCGCGGTGTCCGCAAGCCTGCTCTTGGCCTGGGCCAGGGGTTTCAGGGGTACGACCAACGTCCACTGCACAGGTGTTCCGTCCCTCTCTTGTCGCGGTCATTGTCACCCGGGGCATCGGGCGGCGGGTGGGGCGGGGCGTACGGTGTTCTCGACAGACCGGCGGCCTGGGGCGACACTTGTGCGGCCCCCCGGTGGCCCCCGCTTCAGGCCCTAGAGGAAGGTGTCCGCGTGCCCCGCCGCAGAATCGGCTTCTGGTACCGCCTAGCTGCGGTGATCTGCAAACCGCCGCTGGTGGTTCTGCTCAGGCGGGACTGGCGCGGAATCGAGCACATTCCGGCTGATGGTGGATTTATCACCGCGGTGAACCACAATTCGCACATCGACCCCTTCGCTTACGCGCACTTTCAGTACAACACCGGGCGCGTCCCGCGATTCCTCGCGAAGAGCGGGCTTTTCAAGAAGGGATTCGTCGGGGCCGCCATGCGAGGCACCGGGCAGATCCCCGTCTACCGCGAGAGCACGGACGCGCTCAGCGCATTCCGGGCCGCGATCGACGCCGTGAACCGCGGTGAATGCGTCGCCTTCTATCCCGAGGGCACTCTCACCCGCGACCCGGAAGGCTGGCCCATGACCGGCAAGACCGGGGCGGCGCGCGTCGCCCTGGAGACCAAGTGCCCGGTGATCCCCGTCGCCCAGTGGGGCTGCAACGAGCTGCTGCCGCCGTACGCGAAGAAGCCGCACCTTCTGCCGCGCAAGACGCACCGCGTGCTCGCCGGACCGCCCGTGGACCTCACGCGGTTCTACGACCGGGAGATGACCGCGGAGCTCCTGAAGGAAGCCACCGAGGTCATCATGGCCGCCGTCACCTGTCAGCTGGAGCAGGTCCGCGGGCAGAGGGCGCCCGATACGCCCTACGACCCGCGCCGGGAGCGGATCGAACAGCGGCGCCGCACGCAGGCGCAGACACAGCGGGGCGGGCAGGAATCGGTGCAGTCCGTGCAGTCGGCGCAGGAAGAGGGGCTGGGCAAGTGAGCAAACCGGTCAAGGCGGCGGTCCTGAGCGCCGGTTCGTGGGGTACGGCGTTCGGCATGGTGCTCGCCGACGCGGGGTGCGAGGTCACCCTGTGGGGGCGCCGTCCGGAACTCGTGGAGGCGATCAACTCCACCCGGACCAATCCCGACTACTTCCCGGGCGTCGAGCTGCCGGAGAACGTATGGGCCACGACGGATCCCGCGGAAGCCGCGGCGGACGCCGATTTCACGGTCCTCTCGGTCCCCTCGCAGACCCTGCGCGGCAATCTCGCCGACTGGGCCCCGCTGCTGGCCCCCGGCACGGTCCTCGTGTCGCTGATGAAGGGCGTCGAACTCGGCTCCGCGATGCGGATGAGCGAGGTGATCGACGACGTCGCCAAGGTCGGTCCGGACCGCATCGCCGTGGTCACCGGGCCCAACCTGGCCCGGGAGATCGCCGCGCGGATGCCGGCCGCCGCCGTGGTCGCCTGCACCGACGAGGCCGTCGCCCAGCGGCTCCAGGCCGCCTGCCACACGCCGTACTTCCGCCCGTACACCAACACCGACGTCGTCGGCTGTGAACTCGGCGGCGCGGTGAAGAACGTCATCGGGCTCGCCGTCGGCATCGCGGACGGCATGGGCCTCGGCGACAACGCCAAGGGCTCGCTCATCACCCGCGGTCTCGCGGAGACCACCCGGCTCGGCATGGCCCTGGGCGCCGACCCGCTGACCTTCTCCGGACTCGCGGGCCTGGGCGACCTGGTGGCCACCTGCTCCTCGCCGCTGTCCCGCAACCACACGTTCGGCACCAACCTCGGCAAGGGCATGACCCTGCAGGAGACCATCGCGGTCACCAAGCAGACCGCCGAGGGCGTCAAGTCCTGCGAGTCGGTGCTGGATCTGGCCCGCCGGCACGGAGTCGACATGCCGATCACCGAGACGGTCGTCGACATCGTGCACGAGGGAAAGCCTCCGGTCGTGGCCCTCAAGGAGCTGATGTCGCGCAGCGCGAAGCCCGAGCGACGCTGAGCGACGCGACGCCGGGGGCGCTGTCTCCCGGCCCTACCAACGGGTACTCTCAACCCGATATGAGCACCGAGAACCTCCCCCAGAGCCCCGAGCAGCCGCCTCGCAAGCCGCGTGTGGCCGTCGTGTTCGGCGGGCGCAGCTCCGAACACGGGATCTCCGTGGTCACCGCCGGCGCCGTCCTCAAGGCCATCGACCGGACCAAGTACGACGTCCTGCCGATCGGCATCACCCAGGACGGCCGTTGGGCGCTCACGGCGGACGAACCGGAGCGGATGGCGATCGTCGACCGGCGCCCGCCGAGTGTCGACGCGCTCGCCGAGTCCGACGAGGGCGGAGTGATCCTCTCGGTCGACCCCGCCAACCGCGAAGTCGTCTACAGCGAGCCGGGATCGGTTCCCAAGGCGCTCGGCGAGGTCGACGTGGTCTTTCCGGTGCTGCACGGCCCGTACGGCGAGGACGGCACCCTCCAGGGCCTCCTGGAGCTCTCCGGCATCCCGTACGTGGGTTCGGGTGTGCTCTCCTCGGCCATCGGCCAGGACAAGGAGTACATGAAGCGGGTGTTCACCTCCTTCGGGCTCAGGGTCGGCCCGTACATGGTGGTCCGCCCGTGCGAGTGGGACCAGGACGAGACCGCCGCCCGCAAGAGGATCGTGGACTTCGCCGGCGAGCACGGCTGGCCGCTGTTCGTGAAGCCCGCGCGCGCCGGTTCGTCGATCGGCATCACCAAGGTCGACGACCTCTCCGGAATCGACGAGGCGATCGCCGAGGCCCGGCGGCACGACCCGAAGATCCTCGTGGAGGCCGCGCTGCGCGGCCGCGAGATCGAGTGCGGCGTCCTGGAGTTCGAGGACGGCCCCCGGGCCTCCGCCCCCGCCGAGATCCCCACTGCCGAGGCGCACGCCTACTACGACTTCGAGGCCAAGTACATCGACTCGACGCCGGGGATCGTGCCGGCGCCGCTGACGCCGGAGGAGACGGCCGAGGTCCAGCGCCTGGCGGTCGACGCCTTCGACGCGGCGTCCTGCGAGGGTCTGGTCCGCGCGGACTTCTTCCTCACCGAGGACGGCGAGTTCGTGATCAACGAGATCAACACGATGCCCGGCTTCACGCCCATCTCGATGTACCCGCAGATGTGGCAGGCCAGCGGGGTGTCCTACCCGGAGCTGCTGGACCTCCTGGTGCAGGCGGCACTGCGCCGTTCGACGGGCCTGCGCTGAGTCGACCGCGCGTCGCAGGAGGTGTCAGGAGGCGATCCCCTCGGGGATCGCCTTCTTCACGGCGGAGGCCAGATCGATCAGCACCCCGGAGCTGTCCGGCCCCTCCGGGACGCGCACTTCCACGTACGCCTCCCGGTTGGCGGTGGTGAAGACATGCCCCCCGTCGCCCCGCTCCTCCATCAGCCAGTCCACCCCGTTCACACCCCCGGCGACCGCGTCCGGATCACGTCCGTCCGCCACCTTCGGATCGATCATCTTCGGCGGCTGCGGAACACCGCAGCGCAGTATGATCGCCGGGCTGCCCCAGCCCGCCGTCAGCGCCGACGCCGGCTCGGGATCCTCGCGACGCTCATCGTCCACCTTCGCGGGCAGTACCTTGTCCAGGTTCCGGCACAGTTCCATGGCCTTGGTGCCCGGACTGGGAACCGCCGCCGACGCGCTGTCGTCTGCTGAGGAGCAGCCCGCGACAGTGATCAACAGCGCGAGAGCGGGCAGGCGGACCATACGGAAGACAGAACGGTGCCGGTGACGGAAAGAGTTCACCGGCACAGGGTAGACGGGGGCTAGATATGGACGACCGGGCAGGTCAGGGTGCGGGTGATGCCGTCCACCTGCTGGACCCTGGCGACCACCAGGCGACCGAGATCGTCGACGGTGTCGGCCTGGGCCCGCACGATGACGTCGTACGGTCCTGTCACGTCCTCGGCCTGGACGACCCCAGGGATCTTGCTGATCGTCTCGGCGACGGTCGACGCCTTGCCGACCTCCGTCTGGATCAGGATGTACGCCTGTACCACGGAACCTCCAGGGCGGCCACGAGGATCATGTGGGGAAAAGGAACGCCACGGTATCGCGTCGCCGCTCACCACGGGGAGACCCGCGGGGGCCGGGTCTTGCGCGCCGGGGTGCGGGTCCGGCAGAACGTGACGGTCACTTCGACCGTAGCGAGGCCCCAGATGCCTCGCGACCGGGCATGGACAGGGACAGAAGGGGAGAGAGGGAAATGAAGGGCACTGTTGGTGAGCTCGGTGAGTTCGGGCTCATCAGGGAGCTCACCTCCCGTCTGACCACCACCCCGGCGGTCCGGGTCGGTCCCGGCGACGACGCCGCCGTGGTGGCCGCGCCCGACCGCAGGGTCGTGGCCAGTACGGACATCCTGGTGGAGGGCCGGCACTTCCGCCGGGACTGGTCGACGGCCTACGACGTGGGCCGCAAGGCGGCCGCGCAGAACCTCGCCGACATCGCCGCCATGGGCGCCGTACCGACCGCGCTGCTGCTCGGTCTGGTCGTCCCGGCCGAACTGCCGGTGACCTGGCCGAGCGAGCTGATGGACGGCCTGCGCGACGAATGCCAGGTTGCGGGCGCCGCCGTGGTCGGCGGTGACGTCGTACGCGGCGACTCGATCATGGTGTCGATCACGGCGCTCGGCGATCTGCGCAACCAGGAGCCCGTGACGCGGGCGGGCGCCCAGCCCGGCGACCTCGTCGCGGTGACCGGCTGGCTGGGCTGGTCGGCGGCCGGGTACGCGGTGCTGTCGCGGGGGTTCCGCTCGCCGCGCGCGTTCGTGGAGGCCCATCGGCGTCCCGAGCCGCCCTATCACGCGGGTCCGGCCGCCGCCGGGCTCGGGGCGACCGCGATGTGCGATGTGAGCGACGGACTGATCGCCGACCTCGGGCACATCGCCGAGGCCAGCAAGGTGCGGATCGACATCCGCTCCGGGGCGATCGACATCCCGACCCAGATGAACGACATCGGGCAGGCCGTCGGCGTCGACCCCATGCAGTGGGTGCTGACCGGGGGAGAGGACCACGCGATCGTGGCGACCTTCCCGTCGGACGTGAAGCTGCCCGCCCGCTGGAAGGTCATCGGCGAGGTCCTCAACCCCTCGGCGCTGCCCCAGGTCACGGTGGACGGAGCGCCGTGGACCAGCAAGGGCGGCTGGGACCACTTCGGAGACATGGAGTCATGATCCCCAACGTCCTTACCGTGGCGGGCTCCGACTCCGGCGGAGGCGCGGGCATCCAGGCCGACCTGAAGACCATGCTCGCGCTCGGCGTGCACGGCATGAGCGTCGTCACGGCGGTGACCGCGCAGAACTCCCTCGGCGTGCAGGGGGCTTGGGAGCTGCCCGTGGAGGCGGTGCGGGCCCAGTACCGCAGTGTCGTCGACGACATCGGCGTCCAGGCGGTCAAGACCGGGATGCTGGCCTCCGCGGAACTCGTGGAGGCGGTGGCCGAGTTGCTCGCGGTGACGGACGCCCCGGCGGTCGTCGACCCGGTGGGCGTCTCCAAGCACGGCGACTCCCTGCTCGCCGCCTCGGCCCTAAACTCCGTCCGTACGAAGCTGCTGCCGGTGGCGACGGTCGCCACCCCGAACCTCGACGAGGTGGCCCAGCTGACGGGGGTGCGGGTCGAGTCGGAGGAGCAGCTGCGGCGGGCCGCGGCGGCCGTGCTGGCGTACGGGCCGCGGTGGGTGCTGATCAAGGGCGGGCATCTGCCCGGGGACGCCGTCGATCTGCTCACCGACGGCTCCGAGGAGCACTGGCTGCGGGCGCCGCGCCATGACAACCGGCACACGCACGGTACGGGCTGCACCCTGGCCTCCGCGATCGCCTCACAGCTCGCGAAGGGGCGGTCCGTGCCGGAGGCGGTGACGGCGGCCAAGGAGTACGTCACGGGGGCCGTCGCGGCCGGCTTCGCGCTCGGTGGGGGCATCGGCCCGGTGGATCACGGCTGGCGGTTCCGGGTCGGTTCCTGAGGATCCAGGCACGGCAAAGAGCCGGTCCACCAGGGGTGGACCGGCTCTCTTGAGCGAACCAGCAGTGGCCGCGCGCTAGCTGAGCGTCAGCGCGAGACCTTGCCGGCCTTGATGCACGAGGTGCAAGCGTTCACGCGCTTCGGCGTCCCGCCCACCACGGTACGCACACGCTGGATGTTCGGGTTCCAGCGACGGGGCGTACGGCGGTGCGAGTGCGAGATGTTGTTGCCGAAGCCCGGCCCCTTGCCGCAGACGTCGCAGTTGGCAGCCACGGGTCACTCCAAAGACTTCAGATGCACTTACGGTTGATCCCGGCATGCCGGGATCAGGATCGAGGATCTGAGTGGCGCTGCCAGGAGGAAGGCCCGATCAGATCGGGCAACCGGAGCAGCATACAACGGCTGCACCCGTAGAGCGAAACTACCATGGCAGCTCAGGGGCCGGCTCCGGCCCGCTTCCGGTTCGGGCCGCCCCGGTGACTACGCTGCGTGCCACGTCCAGCAGCTGAGGGAGGCGCAGTGGCGCAGGTGCCGCAGACATTCTTCGATGCTGTCGCGGTGCGCACCTGGTGTGGTCTCGCTCTCGAGACGCTGGGGCGGGCGCGTGAGGAGATCGACGCGATCAACGTCTACCCCGTGGCGGACGGGGACACCGGCACGAACCTGTACCTGACCGTGGAGTCCGCGGTCGCGGCGGTCGAGGCGGTGTTCGCGGGCCATGCGGCGGGGTCGGGCCCCGAAGGGCCGACGCTCGCCGATGCCGTCCGGGCGATGGCGCACGGGGCGCTCATCGGCGCCCGCGGGAACTCCGGGACGATCCTCGCCCAGCTGCTGCGCGGCATGGCCCAGGTGCTGGCCGATGACGAGGCCGCCCACGCCGACGGCCAGGGCCTGCGGCTCGCCCTGCGGCACGCGGCCGACTCCGCCCGCCAGGCCGTGGCCCACCCCGTCGAGGGCACCGTCCTCACGGTCGCCTCGGCCGCCGCCGACGCCGCCGACGGTGCCGAGGGCGACTGCGGGAAGGTGGCCCGGGTGGCCTACGAGGGAGCGCGCACGGCTCTCGCCGCGACCCCGGGCCAGCTGCCCGTCCTGGAACGCGCCGGGGTGGTCGACGCCGGTGGGCGAGGGCTGGTGGCGGTGCTCGGGGCGCTGGTGGAGACGTTCACGGGGGAGATGCCGCGGGCGGTGGTGGCGGGTGCGGTGCGGGTGAGCGCGGGGATGGAGGGCGCGGCTGCGGCTGCTGGTGGTGTGGCTGGTGCGGCGAGCGTTCCAGGGGCCAGGGCGTCCGGGGGAGGGGTGGCTGAGGGCCCGGTGGGTTTGGGCCCCGGCCCGGACGAAGACCTCCACACGCGCGTGGAACCCGTCGGCGGTCGGTGCGCCGACAGCACCGCCGTGGCGGCCCAGGACGGGCCCGCCTTCGAGGTGATCTACCTCCTGGAGGCCGAGGACGCGGCCGTGGCGCGGCTGCGGGAGCGGCTGGACGCCCTGGGGGACTCCCTGGTCGTGGTCGGGGGCGACGGGCTGTGGAACGTTCACATCCATGTCGACGACGCGGGCGCCGCCGTCGAGGCCGGCATCGAGGCCGGCCGGCCCTACCGGATCCGCATCACGCACTTCGGCGCCGGCGACGTGCACACCACCGGCGCCGAGCGGCCGCCCCGGGAGCGCGCCCAGCGTGCCGTCGTGGCCGTCGTGCCCGGTGAGGGCCTGGCGGGGCTGTACACCGAGGCCGGCGCGACCACCGTGCTCGCACGCCCCGGGGAGCCGCCCGCGAGCGGCGAACTCGTGCAGGCCGTACGGCGGGCCCACGCGCGCGAGGTCGTGCTGCTGCCCAACGACGCCGAACTGCGTCACACGGCCGCGGCGGCGGCCGAGCAGGTCCGCACGGAGGGCATCCGCGTGGCCCTCATCCCGACCCGCTCGGCGGTCCAGGGCATCGCCGCACTGGCCGTGCACGAGCCGGAGCGCCGCTTCGACGAGGACGTCGTGTCGATGACCTCGGCGGCCGGCGCGACCCGCTACGCCGAGGTCACCGTCGCCGAACGCCAGTCCTGGACGATGGCCGGCATCTGCCAGGCCGGCGACGTCCTCGGCCTGATCGACGGCGACGTGGCCGTGATCGGCGCGGATGTCGCGGCCACCGCCGGGACCGTCCTGGACCGGATGCTCGCGGCCGGGGGCGAGATGGTCACCCTGGTGCTCGGCGACGACGCCCCCGAGGCGATCGCCGAACATCTGGAGGGCCGGGTCCGCGAGGGGTACCTCGCCGTCGACACGGTCGTGTACCGGGGCGGACGGCAGGGGGCCCTGCTCCTCATCGGCGTGGAGTAGGGCGGCGACTCACCCCTGCGGCGCCGCCACGGACTCGAGCAGGTGCCCGGCCTCCGCCCGCCGGGCCCGCACCTCCTGGCCCTCGACGGCCCCCGTGTCATCGAAGCCGTCGTGTCCCTCGTACGCCGCCAGCACCGCACGCGCGCGTGCCACGGCCTCGGAGGGGCGGCCCAGGTCGGCCTCCAGCCAGCCCGCGGCCAGCTCGGCGCCGGTGCGGCTGTGCAGGGCGCTGTCGCCGAGGGCCGTGAACACCTCGACCGACCGGACCACTTGGGACAGGGCCTCCTCGATCACGGTCCGGCTCGAGGCGTCTTCGGCGCCTTCGGAGACGGAACGGGCGAGCAGGTCGCCGAACTGCCGGTGAGTGTGGCCGAGTTCGGCTTCGAACCGGAGCCGGGACTCCTCCTCGGCGGCCGTGTCCCGCGCCGCCTCGCACTCCCGGATGGCGCTCGCCATCAGGCCCCGTGCCTCCTCCAGCCCGTCCCGCGCGTGCAACGCCAGCCGGGCGCGGGCGCGCAGAGAGCGGACCAGCCCGTGGGTGTTGCCGAGTTCGCGCCACAGATGGCCCGCGCGCGTGTAGGCCCGGTCCGCATCGGCTGCCAGTCCGGCCTGCCCGAGGGACTCACCGGCCAGGTGGGCGAGGGTGGCGTGGTCGTGCTGCTCGGGCCAGTGCCGGGCGATCTCGGCTGCCTGCAGACGCCGTTCGGCGGCCGCGCGGTGCTCGCCGAGTTCGCTCAGGCAGTCGCCGAGCCACCACCGCGTCTGCACGACCGCCCCGTCGCCGTGCGTCTCGGCGGTCAGATCGGGCAGCGCGGACTCCAGCACCTCCGCGGCCTCGGCCCACCGCCCCTGCCGCAGCAGGAACCCGCCGAGCTGCTGCCGTGCCCAGGCACCCAGCGTCGCGCTCTCGCCCGCCTCGTCGGCCCAGTGCGCCGCCTGCAAGGCGTGCTCGGCGGCCTCCACGGCCTCGCCCCGGCCGCCGACCACCTCGGCGAGCTGGAGATGCAGCTGGGCCCGGCCGGGCGCCTCCAGATGGGCCCCGCCGTGCTCCAGGGCCGCCCGCAGCGCCCGCTCCGCCTCCGCCATGTCGTCGAGGTGGTGGGCCAGGGCGGCGAGCCGGGCCTCGTACTCCACCGCGAACCAGGGCAGCCCCGCCGCCACGAACGCCGCCGCGCCCCGCGCGAACAGCCCCGCGGCCGTCTTCAGATCCCCGGCCAGTCCCGCAAGCTCGGCGAGCATCGCCTGCGCCTCTGCGGTCCGCGCGGCCAGCCGTACGTCCTCCCCGGTCCGCCCGTCGACGAGCGCCAGGACTTCGCGGACGGCGGCCTCGGCCTCGGCGAGCACCGCCTCCGTCCCGGGCCCCTCGGCCTCGTGCGCCCGGCGCATCAGGATCCGGGCCCGTCCCATCAGGACGGACGCCGTCTGCCGCAGTCCCGTGCCGCCGGCGGCGTGCAGCGCGAGGATCTCGTCGTACGGGCCGGCCACGGCCGCGACCGCCCCGTCCACGTCGCCCCCGAGAGCGCGTACGTACGCCGCACGCGCGCGTGCCGCCAGGGCCTCGCCCGGGTCGCCCGCCTCGGCGTACAGCTCGGCGGCCCGCTCGAAGAGCACGGCACCCTCGGGGCCGAGGCCCATCGCCTCGTGGTCCGCGATCTCGGCCCGGTCGCGCGGGTCCAGCTCGACGCCCTCCGCGGCCCCGCCGACCGCCGCCCACGCTTCCACCGCGTCGGGCAGCAGGTTGTCCGACAGCCGCCGTGCCTCGGCCAGCAGCGCCTGCGGATCCGGCCGCCCGGTGACAGCGGTCGTCACGGCCGGGGGAGCGGGCGGAGGGATGGGCCGCACCGACCGCACCCCCAGTGGCAGCCGCTCCACCAGGGGTTGCCGCGCCATCCGCGCGCGTGCCCGCTCGCTGACGTATCCCGTGCCGTTGCGCTCGTCGAAGCGCGCCGCCAGGGCGAGGGCCTCCGCACGCGCGTGCGTGGCCAGTTCCCGGGCGGTCCACTCCCGGCCGGCCGGGCCCGGCACCTGCCGGTCGCCGAGACCGAGGCCGGTCAGACGGTCCATGAGCAGGGCCACCACGCTCATGAACTCCAGCCTGCTCTGCGGCTGCCCGTCGTCCGTGAAGTACGCGGGCCGCTCCGCGAGCAGCTCGAGACCGCGCGCCTCGTTGCCGGTCAGCGCGCAGAACTCCACGTGCTCCGCGTACGCCCCGCGCATGCTCTCCATGGCCCGTACGAGCCGGAAGCCCCGCAGATGGTTCGCGCGTGCCTCGTCCGGGCGGCCCAGCCGCAGCAGCGGCACCAGGGAGGAGGCGAGGGCCGTGTGCGGCTCGTGGGCACAGGTGTACTCGCCCTCCAGCACCGGCCGCCACAGCTCCACGGCCTCCGCGTCCCGGCCCTGCCCCGCCTGCCACCAGCCCTGCCCGTGCAGCTCGCACGCATGGCAGTCGGCCATGGTGTCCCGGTCGGCGGCCAGCCACGCGGCGTACGCCCGCTCGGTCCGCGCGATGTCCCCGACATGCGCGGCCACGCTGTGCTCGGCGCTGCGCACGGCCCGCTCGGAGTGCCCGGCGAGCCGGTAGCGGTGCTCCATCTCGCCGAGCCACTTCTCGATCGACGCGAGCGGGATGTGCGGCTGGTCGAGCATGCCGGACGACACCCACTTGAAGACCCAGTGCAGCGAGTGGGTCTCGTACTCGTCGAAGTCCTCGGGGCGTTCGTCCCACAGCCGCAGCAGCCGCGCGAAGGGGACGAACATCTTCCCCTTCTCGGAGCTGTAGTTGTAGACCTTCAGCTGGTGCCCGAGCGCCTCGATCACGGCGAGCGGGATGTTCAGCTTCTCGGCCGCCGCCAGCAGCTCCTCCGCGCGCGCGTTGCGGGCAGGCCCCTCCGGCTCGTCGGAGTTCTCCGCCATCGCCCGGCGCAGGGCGTCGAAGTCGGTGATCTCACTCATACCTGACCGTCCTCGCTGTGCGTGGCCCACTCCAGGAGACCGATGAACGCGCGGTTGAGCAGCGCCGAGTCGGCGGGCCTCAGCGGCCGCTGCGCCATCAGCAGGGCCTGCCCGTACAGCGACTCCGTCGCCGTGCCGATCAGCTCCGGGTCGTGCAGCGCGCTGATCTTCCGGACCAGCGGATTGAGGTGGTTGAGCACCAGACGCGCGCGTGGGGCGCTGCCGCGCAGCGAACCGAGGATGCCCGCCCACAGGTCGTCGGCCTGCGCCTGAGCGTCGGCCCGGGCCTGCTCGTGCCGGGCGTCCCGGTCGTCGAGGTGCAGCGCGGGCACCGAGAGCGGGTGGAAGGCCCGCAGCACCACATCGCAGCCCAGCGGGTCGAGCCGGGCCCGCGCCGCCGCCAGGAAGCCCGACAGGGCCAGCTCCTCGGCCGGGTCGACGGCGTCCAGATGGGCGGTCACCGTGTCCGCGTCCAGCTCGGCGACCACGGTCCCCGGCCGCACCGAAGGCAGCGCCTCCACCAGCTCGCTGTCGTACGTGTAACCGCCGTTGATCACTCCGATGCCCTGCGCGGACGCGATCGGCGCGACCTGCCGGTACTCCTCGACGGTGCGCGTGAAGTGCACCACCGGGTGCCGCTGCGCGAACTCCTCCAGGGACAGCCGTCCGTCGGTCGTCTCGAAGGGCAGCCACGGCAGCATCGTGCGCAGCATCTCGTGGTCGTGCCGGGCCAGCGACTTCACACCCAGGTGGTGCACCGACAGGAACGCGGCCAGCCGCTCCGGATCACCGGCCGCCAGGCCCGTCAGCCACGCGCGGATCCTCTCGCCCAGCGCCTCCCGTACGGCGGCCAGGGTCTCGTCCTCGTACAGCGACTCGCGCGAGGCCGTCGGCCGCAGGCTGTCCGTGTCGAGCACGCAGCGCACGAAGAACGCCCAGTCGGGCAGCAGCTGCTCGGCCCGCTCGGTCAGCAGCATGCCCTTGAGATGCACGCGATGACCCGCGCGCTGGGCCGGGCTGACCGCCGACGGCAGCACATACGCCACCCCGCGGATGCCGGCCAGCGGCACGGCCAGGTCGATCGTGTCCAACGGGGTGAAGCCGAACAGGTCGTGGCAGTGCCGGGCGAGGGCGACGCGGCGGGTGGCCGGGCTCGGATACGAACGGTCCCAGGGCGCGGGGAGGTCGGTGACCGCCTCGTCGCCCACCCGGACGTCGTACGGCAGCAGCGACCCGAAGTCCCGCGCCAGGGCCGTGACCCGCTCGGGCGTGAGCCACTCCGCGGCCCCCGCCCGGGCCACCAGATGCACGGTGGTGCCGGGTTCGGGCCGCTCGGCGTCCGGCAGCGTCCGCACGGTGTACGAACCGTCGTCGCGCGCCGTCCACTCCACGGGCGGCGCCCCGGGCGTACGGGCGCTGCGGCTGACCACCCGGATCCGCTCGGCCACGACGAAACAGGCCAGCAGCCCGATGCCGAACTGCCCGAGGAAGTCGGAGCGGGCCTCCTGCAGCCCCTCGGCACGCTTGGAACTGCGCCCGATCGTGGCCAGCAGGCTGTGCACGTCCGCCTCGGTGAGCCCCACGCCGGTGTCCTCGACGCGCAGGATGCCGCCCTGCGCGGACAACCGCACCCGGGCCGGGGCGTCGGGCTCCGCCACGCGTCTGGCGGTGATGGCGTCCACCGCGTTCTGCAACAGCTCGCGCAGATACACCTTGGGACTGGAGTAGAGGTGGTGGGAGAGCAGGTCCACCAGACCACGCAGGTCGACCTGGAACGTATGAGGTGACTGGGGCGAACGGGGTGCCTGGGAAGCCTGTGAGGTCTCGGAATCCATCATCACGGCGCCGGTGGGGGACTCGAGACGGCGCGGGGTCGGGCGGTCCCGGTGGGGCGGTGACCGCGAAGAAGGGCCGGGAGCGCGCCATCCTAAGGCCCGAACCAGCCGTCTGACCAGGGATTTCCGGGACGTATACGGCGACGTCCACCGCGGCCTCTACGGCATTGTCAGTGGTGTGGTGTGCAATGGATCTCGTGCCCGCACTGGAAGAACCGCTGCAACAACCACTGAAGTCGGTGCTCGGCCCCGCCACCGCGAAGGTGATGGCCGAGCACCTCGGCCTGCTCACCGTCGGCGACCTCCTCCACCATTACCCGCGCAGATACGAGGAGCGCGGCCAGCTCACCCACCTCGCCGAGCTCCCCATGGACGAGCACGTCACGGTGGTCGCCCAGGTGGCCGACGCGCGCCTGCACAGCTTCGCCTCCGCCAAGGCCCCGCGCGGCAGGGGCCAGCGCCTGGAAGTCACCATCACGGACGGCAGTGGCCGCCTCCAACTGGTCTTCTTCGGCGCCGGTGTTCACAAGCCCCACAAAGAGCTCCTGCCGGGCACGCGCGCGATGTTCGCGGGCAAGGTCTCCGTCTTCAACCGTCGCCTCCAACTGGCCCACCCGGCCTATGAGTTGCTGCGCGGCGACCCCGACGAAGCCGGCGAGTCCGTCGAGACCTGGGCCGGCGCCCTGATCCCGATCTACCCCGCCACCGCCAAGCTGGAGTCCTGGAAGATCGGCAAGGCTCTCCAGACCGTCCTGCCCACGGCCCAGGAGGCCGTCGACCCGCTGCCGGACTCCCTGCGCCAGGGCCGCGGCCTGGTCCCCCTCCCCGAGGCCCTGTTGAAGATCCACCGCCCGCACACCAAGGCGGACATCGAGGATGCCCGCGCCCGCCTCAAGTGGGACGAGGCCTTCGTCCTCCAGGTCGCCCTCGCCCGCCGCCGCCACGCGGACGCCCAACTCCCGGCGGTTCCCCGCAAGCCCACCCCCGACGGCCTCCTCACCTCCTTCGACGCCCGTCTCCCCTTCACCCTCACCGACGGCCAGCGGCGGGTCTCCAGAGAGATCTTCGACGACCTGGCCACCGACCATCCGATGCACCGGCTGCTCCAGGGGGAGGTCGGTTCCGGGAAGACGATGGTCGCCCTGCGCGCCATGCTCGCCGTGGTCGACGCCGGTGGGCAGGCCGCCATGCTCGCGCCCACCGAAGTGCTCGCCCAGCAGCACCACAGGTCCGTCGTCGAGATGATGGGTGAGCTGGCCGAGGGCGGCATGCTGGGCGGGGCCGAGCGGGCCACCAAGGTGGTGCTGCTCACCGGGTCCATGGGGGCGGCCGCCCGCCGTCACGCCCTGCTCGACCTCACCACAGGCGAGGCCGGCATCGTCATCGGTACGCACGCGCTGATCGAGGACAAGGTGCGGTTCCACGACCTGGGCCTGGTCGTGGTCGACGAACAGCACCGCTTCGGCGTCGAGCAGCGCGACGCCCTGCGCGGCAAGGGCAAACAGCCCCCGCACCTCCTGGTCATGACCGCCACGCCCATCCCGCGCACGGTGGCCATGACGGTCTTCGGCGACCTGGAGACCTCCGTCCTCGACCAGCTCCCGGCCGGCCGCTCGCCGATCGCCAGCCATGTCGTCCCGGCCGCCGACAAGCCGCACTTCCTGGCACGAGCGTGGGAGCGGGTGCGCGAGGAAGTGGGCAACGGCCATCAGGCCTACGTCGTCTGCCCGCGCATCGGCGACGAGGAGGACGACCCGAAGAAGGCCGCGAAGAAGAAGTCCTCCGAGTCCCCGGAGGACGCCGCGGAGAAGCGCCCGCCCCTCGCCGTCCTCGACGTGGCGGACCAGCTCTCCAAGGGCCCGCTGAGCGGCCTCAAGGTGGAGGTCCTGCACGGCCGTATGCAGCCCGACGACAAGGACGCGGTCATGCGCCGCTTCGCCGCGGGGGAGACCGACGTCCTGGTCGCCACGACGGTCATCGAGGTCGGTGTCAACGTCCCCAACGCCACCGTGATGGTGATCATGGACGCCGACCGCTTCGGCGTCTCCCAGCTCCACCAGCTGCGCGGCCGCGTCGGCCGTGGCTCGGCGCCCGGCCTGTGCCTCCTGGTCAGCGAGATGCCCGAGGCGAGCGCGGCCCGCCAGCGCCTGAACGCCGTCGCCGCCACCCTCGACGGCTTCGAGCTCTCCCGCATCGACCTGGAACAACGCCGCGAGGGTGACGTCCTCGGCCAGGCCCAGTCGGGCGCCCGCACCAGCCTGCGGATGCTCGCCGTCATCGAGGACGAGGAGATCATCGCCGAGGCCCGGGAGGAGGCGACAGCGGTGGTGGCGGCCGACCCGGAGCTGACCAGCCTTCCCGGACTGCGTACGGCTCTGGACGCCCTTCTGGACGAGGAGAGGGAGCAGTACCTGGAAAAGGGGTGAGGGTGACTGACCCTTCAGGGGCGCGGGGCTGTACTCCATATGCGGCTACCGCCGCGCGGGCGCGACCAGCCACACTGATACCTGAAGCCGTCCACGACCAAGGACCGAAGATGACCCGCGTGATCGCCGGCGCAGCCGGCGGACGTCGCCTGGCCGTACCCCCAGGCACCGGCACCCGCCCCACATCCGACCGCGCACGCGAAGGCCTCTTCTCCACCTGGCAGTCCCTCCTCGGCGGCCCCCTGGAAGGCGAACGCGTCCTCGACCTCTACGCGGGCTCAGGCGCCGTGGGCCTGGAGGCCCTCTCCCGGGGCGCGGGCCACACCCTCCTCGTCGAGGCCGACGCGCGAGCGACCCGCACGGTCCGCGACAACGTGAAGTCCCTCGGACTCCCCGGCGCCGAGGTCAGATCAGGCAAAGCGGAACAGATCATCCGCACGCCACCCCCCGGCGACCCGTACGACCTCGTCTTTCTCGATCCGCCCTATGCCGTCACGGACGACGATCTTCGCGAGATCCTGCTCACACTCCGCTCGGAAGGCTGGCTCGCCGAAGAAGCCCTCGTCACCGTGGAGCGCAGCACCAGAGGCGGTGAATTCCGGTGGCCCGAGGGTTTCGAAGCCCTCCGGGCCCGTCGCTACGGCGAGGGAACGTTTTGGTACGGTCGCGCCGCCTCTACGTGCGAAGACGCACGATGACCGGACCGGAGAGCGAGGGAACGCAAGTGCGCCGTGCCGTCTGTCCCGGGTCGTTCGACCCGATCACCAACGGACACCTCGACATCATCTCCCGCGCCTCCAGGCTGTACGACGAGGTCTACGTCGCGGTGATGATCAACCAGGCCAAGAAGGGCCTGTTCGAGATCGAGGAGCGGATCGACCTGATCCGCCGGGTCACCGCCGAGTACGGGAACGTCCGTGTCGAGGCCTTCCACGGCCTGCTCGTCGACTTCTGCAAGCAGCGCGACATCCCCGCCATCGTCAAGGGCCTGCGCGCGGTCAGCGACTTCGACTACGAGCTCCAGATGGCCCAGATGAACAACGGCCTCTCGGGCGTGGAGACCCTCTTCATCCCCACCAACCCCACCTACAGCTTCCTGTCGTCCTCCCTGGTCAAGGAGGTCGCGACCTGGGGCGGCGACGTCTCCCACCTGGTCCCGGCGGAGGTCCTCGAGGTCCTCAACGAGCGTCTGCGCAAGGACTGATGGGACTACAGTCGACCCGTCCGTCTCCAACGCATCTGTAGAGAGTGGCGAGCACACGGTGGACGTGCAGAAGAAGCTCGACGAGATCGTCTCCGCGGTCTCCGGCGCCCGGTCCATGCCCATGTCGGCCTCGTGCGTGGTCAACCGCGCCGAACTGCTCTCGCTGCTGGAAGAGGTGCGCGCGGCGCTGCCCGACTCGCTCGCCCAGGCCCAGGAGCTGATCGGCGGCCGCGAGCAGATGGTCGAGCACGCCCGCCAGGAGGCCGAGCGCATCATCGGGCAGGCGCACGCCGAGCGCGGCTCTCTGATCTCCGACACCGAGGTCGCCCGCCGATCCCAGGCCGAGGCCGACCGGATCCTCGCCGAGGCCCGCCAGGAGGCCGAGGAGGTCCGCGCCGAGGCCGACGACTACGTCGACTCCAAGCTCGCCAACTTCGAGGTCGTCCTCACCAAGACCCTCGGCTCCGTCGGCCGCGGCCGCGAGAAGCTCCTCGGTACCGGCCCCGGCGTCGACGAGCAGGGCTACGAGGACGAGGACGCCCCCGAGCGCAGCCACGACCCGGAAACCCTGCGCCGTACCGCCGACGAGTACGTCCACGCCAAGCTCGGCTCCTTCGAGGCGGTCCTCGCCAAGACCCTGGAGGCAGTCGGCCGCGGTCGGCAGAAGCTGCACGGCCGTATCGCCAGCGACGACCTCGGCGCCCTCGCCGACGACCTCAGCACGGTCCAGCACTCCAGTGACGCCGACTACCTCGCCGACCTGGCCGCCCTCGCGGAGCAGAAGCCCCCGGCCGAGCAGCCCGCCCAGCAGCAGGACTACGGACAGCCGCAGCCGGCCTATGGCTATCAGCAGCAGCCCGCCCCCTACGGCGGCGGCTACCAGCAGCAGGCCTACGCCGCCCAGCAGGACCCGTACGGCTATCAGCAGGCCGACCCCTATGGCTACCAGGGCTACGACGCCCAGCAGGCCGCGTACGACCCGAACCAGGTCCAGCAGGCCCAGCAGGCGCAACAAGCCCAGCAGGGCCACCAGGGATACGCCCTCGACGAGACCAGCCTCTTCGACACCGGCATGATCAGCGCCGAGCAGTTGAGGGCCTACGAGCAGGGTCGCGGCAACGGCTGAGCACCGGATTGGGCCGACAGCGAAAGGTCCAGTATCCTGGCTCTTCGGTCGCGCGTACGTCCGCGATCCACGCTGCCCGCAACACCGAAGGGCGGCAACCCTCTCAGCTCGCAAGATCGAAAGCAGGAATGGCTCTGAACGCCCGCCTTGACCACCGCAACCCCCTCGTGTTCGACACGCACGAGCTGGGCCGGCGGCCCGGTGCGCTGCAGCGCCTGACCCGCACGGTCGACGCTCCCAAGGACTTCGGTATCAAGGGAGTCATCGGAGTGCCGGAAGGCGCCCCGGTGGAGCTCGAACTCCGCCTGGAGTCGGTCATGGAAGGGGTGCTTGTCACAGGCACCGCCCGTGCCGGGGCCGAGGGGGAGTGCGTAAGGTGTCTGGAGCCGCTTCAGCTCGACGTCGAAGCGGAGTTCCAGGAGATGTTCTCGTACCCTGACGCCGACGACCGGGGCCGTGTGATCGCGGAACCGGGCGACGACGCCGAGGACGACGAGGACAGGCTCTTCCTCGAGGACGGCTTGTTCGACCTCGAGTCCGTGCTGCGTGATGCGGTGGTGCTCGCACTGCCGATGCAGCCGGTGTGCCAGGAAGACTGCCCTGGTCTGTGTGCCGAGTGCGGTGCGCGGCTGGCGGACGACCCGGACCACCACCACGACGCCGTCGACATCCGTTGGGCGGCTTTGCAGGGACTCGCCGGCACCATGCAGGACGGCGAGAAGGACGAGATGAGCGGCGCCGAACCGGGCGTCGACGAGAAGCAGGAGAAGTAGCCGTGGCTGTTCCGAAGCGGAAGATGTCGCGCAGCAACACGCGCCACCGCCGGTCGCAGTGGAAGGCTGCGGTCCCCACCCTGGTTGCGTGCGAGCGCTGCCACGAGCCCAAGCAGCAGCACATCGCGTGCCCGTCTTGCGGCACCTACAACAAGCGCCAGGTCCTCGAGGTCTGAGCGGCTGGTGAGAGGCACTGTGTCCACGCCGAAGAAAAACTCTGCGGACAACCAGGCCTCGTCCCACACGCTGTTGGAAGGGCGGCTCGGGTACAAGCTCGAGTCCGCCCTTCTGGTGCGTGCGCTGACCCACCGTTCCTACGCGTACGAGAACGGCGGTCTGCCGACCAACGAGCGCCTGGAGTTCCTCGGGGACTCCGTCCTCGGCCTCGTGGTCACGGACACGCTGTACCGAACCCACCCCGACCTGCCCGAAGGCCAACTGGCCAAACTGCGGGCCGCGGTGGTCAACTCGCGTGCGCTGGCGGAGGTGGGCCGTGGGCTCGACCTGGGCTCCTTCATCCGGCTCGGCCGCGGTGAAGAGGGCACGGGCGGCAGGGACAAGGCGTCCATCCTCGCCGACACCCTTGAAGCGGTGATCGGTGCGGTCTATCTCGACCAGGGGCTGGAGTCCGCGGCGGAGCTCGTGCACCGTCTGTTCGACCCCCTGATCGAGAAGTCCTCGAACCTCGGAGCCGGCCTGGACTGGAAGACCAGTCTCCAGGAACTCACCGCGACCGAGGGGCTCGGTGTGCCCGAGTACCTGGTCACGGAGACCGGACCCGACCACGAGAAGACCTTCACTGCTGCCGCCCGCGTCGGAGGCGTCTCGTACGGCACCGGCACCGGCCGCAGCAAGAAGGAGGCGGAGCAGCAGGCCGCCGAGTCCGCCTGGAGGTCCATCCGGGCCGCGGCGGACGAGCGCGCCAAGGAGACGGCCGCCCAGCAGGCCGTCGCCGACGAGAGCGCCGGCCCTGAGCCGGCATCCGCCTGACCGAACAGAAACAGCGCACCCGAGCGCCCGCCCCTGCCCGGGGGCGGGCGCTCGGCTCGTACACCGGGGGAGCCCATGCCCGAGTTGCCCGAGGTCGAGGTCGTACGGCGCGGCCTGGAGCGGTGGGTCGCCCACCGGATGGTCGCCGAGGTCGAGGTGCTGCACCCGCGCGCGGTGCGCCGCCACCTCGCGGGCGGCGACGACTTCGCGGACCGCCTGAAGGGCCATCGCATCGGCACGCCCAGCCGCCGGGGCAAGTACCTGTGGCTGCCCCTGGAGGACACGGACCAGTCGATCCTCGCCCACCTCGGCATGAGCGGCCAGCTGCTGGTGCAGCCGCACGCGGCTCCCGACGAGAAGCACCTGCGCATCCGCGCCCGCTTCACCGACGCCCGGGACACCGAACTCCGCTTCGTCGACCAGCGCACCTTCGGCGGTCTGTCACTGCACGACAACACACCCGAGGGCCTGCCCGACGTCATCGCGCACATCGCCCGCGACCCGCTCGACCCGCTCTTCGACGAAGAGGCCTTCCACCGGGCGCTGCGCCGCAAGCGGTCCACGATCAAACGGGCCCTGCTCGACCAGTCGCTGATCAGCGGCGTGGGCAACATCTACGCGGACGAGGCGCTGTGGCGCGCCCGCATCCACTACGAGCGCCCGACCGCGACCTTCACACGTCCACGCACGCTGTCGCTGCTGGGCCATGTGCGGGACGTGATGAACTCCGCCCTCGCCGTGGGAGGCACCAGCTTCGACAGCCTGTACGTCAACGTCAACGGCGAGTCGGGCTACTTCGACCGGTCTCTGGACGCGTACGGCCGCGAGGGCCTGCCCTGCCGGCGCTGTGGCACGCCGATGCGCCGGCGGCCCTGGATGAACCGGTCGAGCTACTACTGCCCGAAGTGCCAGCGACCGCCGCGGATCACGCCCTAGCGGAGTCGTACCGCTCGCGCGCGGCCAGGACGTCGTCCATGCTGCCCTCCACGAAGTGGATCAGGGCGAGCAGCCGCTCGGCCACCCCGCGTCCCAGCGGCGTCAGTTCGTAGTCCACACGGGGCGGGTTGGTCGGCTGGGCCTCGCGGTGGACCAGGCCGTCGCGCTCCAGCGCGTGCAGTGTCTGGGACAGCATCTTCTCGCTCACACCGTCGACCCGGCGGCGCAGCTCGTTGAAGCGCAGCGACCCCTCGTACAGAGCGGTCAGCGCGAGCCCGCCCCAGCGGCCTGTGACGTGCTCGAGCGTGCCACGCGAAGGGCACGCCTTGGCGAACACGCTGTACGGAAGGTCGTCCAGCCCCTCCGTGAGCTCCTGGGTGGTGGTCATGCCCCCAGAATACGCCAGCACAGCGCTGGCCAACAGGTTGCGCTAACTTTTGGTTAGTGCATGCAGGGTCTAGTAGCCGAAGTTCTGGGTCCACCACGGGCCGCCCGACCCGAGCTCGACACCGACGCCCAGCGTCTTGAAGTCGCAGTTCAGGATGTTGGCGCGGTGGCCGGGGCTGTTCATCCAGGCATCCATCACGGCCGCGGCGTCCGCCTGGCCGCGGGCTATGTTCTCCCCGCCGAGGTTGGATATCCCGGCCTTCTCGGCCCGGTCCCACGGCGTCTTGCCGTCGGGGTCGGTGTGGTCGAAGAAGCCCCGGGCGCGCATGTCCTCGCTGTAGTTCTGCGCCAGCTCGGTCAGCGCGCTGTTCGCGGCGAGCGCGCTGCAGCCCACCTTGGCCCGCTCCTCGTTCACCAGCTTGAGCACCTGGGCCGCGGCGGCGGACTCCTCGGAGAGGGCGGCGGGTGCGCTGGGCTTCTCGGGCGCCTGCGTGGCCGTGCGGGAGGGCGTGTTCTCCGGCTTCTCGCTGGGGGTCGCCGCCGGCTTCTTCTTCTCCGGCGTCTTCTCCTGCGTCTTCTCCGGCTTCTCGGGCGTCTTCGTCGGCGCGGCCGACGACGTCGAGCCGGACGGTGACGGCGACAGGGAGCGCTCCGCGTCCCGGCTCGTGGGCGTGCCGCCCCGGCCGTCGGCGCTGCCGGAGGTGCCGCCCTGCTGGGACGGGGTGTTGGTCGGCGTGTTCGCGGCCTGCACCTTGTCGGCGCCGCCGTCGCCGCCGAGCTTGTAGTTCTCGAGGCCGGGGACCGCGCCCGTGGCCACCGCGACGGTGCCGATGGCGACCGCGGCGGACACGCCGAGCAGACCGGTGCGCATCGGCCGTGCGGCCTTCTTCCGGCGGCGGTGCGAGCCCGCCCGCCGGGTGCCGCCCTCGGGGGTGTAGCCGTCGCTCGCGAAGACGGCCGTCTCGGCGGTCCGCTGGCGGGGAATGGCGGCGTACCCGTCACCCGCCGCGGGGGCCTCCGTCTCGAACAGGTAGGCCTCGCTCCGCGCGTAGGTGCCGGCGTACGCCTCCGGGTTCAGATAGGGCGCGATGCCCATGGTCGGGCCGTACTCCGCGTCGTGCAGCGGATCGTGGCCCTCCGCGGTGCCGTCGGCCTGCATGATCCCCGTGGCGCTGCCCGTGGCGGCGCGGCCGGCGTCGGAGCGACGGTGGCGTCCCATGTTCTGGCCTTCCTCGTCCTGGCAGTCGACTCGTCCTCGAGATCAACACCAAACTCACTCGATGGTGTGAGTTTCATATGAGATTCGTTGGGTGGGGACGGTACCGCATGGCGCAAGTGGAGGAAGTGAGCCCGAGGGAGATTGGGCGGTTAGGTTGCAGTCATGAGTGAGGATGTGCGACTGGTCGCCTGGGTGCGTGGACGCGTCCAAGGTGTGGGTTTCCGCTGGTTCACGCGGGCCAAGGCGCTGGAGATCGGCGGCCTGAGTGGTTTTGCTCTCAATTTGGGCGACGGCCGGGTCCAAGTGGTCGCGGAGGGCGCGCGAGAGGGTTGTGAAGGCTTGCTGGAGTGGCTCGAGGGTGACGACACGCCCGGCCGTGTGGACGGCGTCACCGAGATCTGGGACACACCTCGCGGCGGCTACGACGGCTTCGCCATCCGCTGATCCCGCGCTGAGGGGCGGGCCTCAGGGGCGCCGCAGGCAGGCCGCCGACGGCCGCCCAGGACGGAAAGTGGCTGGTGATTGCCAAGAATCGCTTGCCTTGGCAGGCTCCGCACGCAAGGATGATCGCCACGCCCCGAGGGCCCCGCAGAAGCCGCAGTGTCGCCGTTTCAGGCCGTGCGCGCCCGGTCGGCCCCCGATACGGGGCGTGATCGTGTTGACCGTCAAACTTTTTGGTGAGACGCTGAAAGCCCCGCGCACCTTAGCTGTTTGGCATGGCTGAACGGCGGTACAACTCCAGGCCCTGCCAAACATCGCGGGTGCGAATCCCTCACGACCCACACCGCATCGGTCGGTCACGCATTGTGGAGGACCATCCATCATGGCAAAGGCGCTTCTCGGTTACGTCGGCGGCTCCGACCCTCGACTCCTCGCCGAGATGCGACGGCTCCAGCAGCGCGTCCAGGACCTGGAATCCGAGCTCGGACGGATCCAGGCCGAGAACGAGGCGCTGACGGCTGCCGCTTCTCACGACAGGATCATGGAGAGCGTTGACGCACACCAGGCGGAGCCTGCGCTCACCTGATCACTGCACCGCTCCACAACAGCACAGCAGTGGTTGGGCCGCCCGTCATAACCGCTAAGTTGTCAGAAGTGCAAGGGACGCCGTCGGCGTCCCTTCTTTCTTTCCCCCGCATCCTTTCACCGTCTTTAACGTGTGGTGTGCCCTACGCGTTCAGCGGCGAAACCGTGGGTTCATGGAGTGAGACGAACCCGGGCGGTAGAGTCCGGCGGCGTGCACCTCAAGGCCCTGACCCTCCGCGGGTTCAAGTCGTTCGCCTCGGCGACCACACTCCGGTTCGAGCCGGGTATCACGTGCGTCGTAGGACCGAACGGCTCGGGCAAGTCCAACGTCGTGGACGCGCTCAGCTGGGTCATGGGCGAGCAGGGCGCCAAATCGCTGCGCGGCGGCAAGATGGAGGACGTCATCTTCGCCGGCACCACCGGCCGCCCCCCGCTGGGCCGCGCCGAGGTGTCCCTGACCATCGACAACTCCGACGGGGCCCTGCCCATCGAGTACGCCGAGGTCACCATCACGCGGATCATGTTCCGCAACGGCGGCAGCGAGTACCAGATCAACGGCGACACCTGCCGCCTCCTCGACATCCAGGAGCTCCTCTCCGACTCCGGCATCGGCCGCGAGATGCACGTCATCGTCGGGCAGGGCCAGCTCGACTCCGTACTGCACGCCGACCCCATGGGCCGCCGGGCCTTCATCGAGGAAGCCGCCGGCGTCCTCAAGCACCGCAAGCGCAAGGAGAAGGCGCTGCGCAAGCTGGACGCGATGCAGGCCAACCTCGCGCGGGTGCAGGACCTGACCGACGAGCTCAGACGCCAGCTCAAGCCGCTCGGCCGCCAGGCCGCCGTCGCCCGCCGGGCCGCCGTCATCCAGGCCGACCTGCGCGACGCCCGCCTGCGGCTGCTGGCCGACGACCTCGTACGGCTGAAGGAAGCCCTCAACGCCGAGGTCGCCGACGAGGCCGCGCTGAAGGGGCGCAAGGAGGCCGCCGAGCAGGACCTGCGCAAAGCGCTCCAGCGTGAGGCCCTCCTGGAGGACGAGGTACGCCAGCTCACGCCCCGCCTCCAGCGCGCCCAGCAGACCTGGTACGAGCTCTCCCAGCTCGCCGAGCGGGTGCGCGGCACGATCTCGCTGGCCGACGCCCGCGTGAAGAGCGCCACCTCCGCGCCCCCCGAGGAGCGGCGCGGCCGCGACCCCGAGGACATGGAGCGCGAGGCCGCCCGCATCCGCGAGCAGGAAGCCGAGCTGGAGGCGGCCCTGGAGGCGGCCGAACGCGCCCTGGAGGACACGGTCGCCCACCGCGCCGAGCTGGAGCGCGCGCTGACCCAGGAGGAACGGCGCCTGAAGGACGCCGCCCGCGCCATCGCCGACCGGCGCGAGGGACTGGCCCGGCTCAGCGGCCAGGTCAACGCGGCCCGCTCGCGCGCGGCCTCGGCCCAGGCCGAGATCGAACGCCTCGCCGCCGCCCGCGACGAGGCCCAGGAGCGGGCCGTCGCCGCCCAGGAAGAGTACGAAGCGCTCAAGGCCGAGGTCGACGGCCTCGACGCCGGAGACGCCGAACTCGCCGAACAGCACGAGGCGGCGAAGCAGCAGCTCGCCGACGCCGAGGCCGCCCTCACGGCAGCCCGCGAGGCGGCCACGGCGGCGGAACGGAAGCGCGCCGCGACCCAGGCCCGCCACGAAGCCCTGGCACTGGGCCTGCGCCGCAAGGACGGCACCGGAATACTGCTCGCGGCGAAGGACCGCCTCTCCGGCCTGCTCGGCCCGGCGGCGGAACTCCTGACCGTGACCCCGGGACACGAGGTCGCCCTGGCAGCGGCCTTCGGCGCGGCGGCGGACGCGATCGCCGTGACGACCCCGGCATCAGCGGCCGACGCGATCAGACTCCTCCGCAAACAGGACGGGGGCAGGGCGACTCTGCTCTTGGCAGGGGCTCCCGCCCCTAGGGGCGCGGGGAACTGCGCGACCAGCCCCAGCGAGCCCGCAGACGAACGACGGATCTTGGCTGCCGACCTGGTCCGTGGCCCCACCGAGCTGATGCCCGCCGTACGACGGCTCCTCCACGGCATCGTCGTGGTCGACACCCTCGAAGACGCCGAAGACCTCGTCTACACCCACCCCGACCTCACCGCCGTCACCGCCGAAGGCGACCTCCTCGGCGCACACTTCGCCCACGGCGGATCCGCCGGCGCCCCCAGCCTCCTCGAGGTACAGGCCTCCGTGGACGAGGCCGCCGCCGAGCTGGAAGAGCTGGCGGTCCGCTGCGAGGAGCTCACTGAGGCCCAGCACGAGGCCGTCGGACGGCGCAAGGAGTGCGCCGCGCTCGTCGAGGACGTGGGGGAGCGGCGCCGGGCCGCCGACCGGGAGAAGTCGTCCGTCGCCCAGCAGCTCGGCAGGCTCGCCGGGCAGGCCCGGGGAGCGGCGGGGGAGGCAGAGCGCTCCACGGCCGCCGCCGCCCGGGCACAGGAAGCCCTCGACAATGCCCTCGCCGAGGTCGAGGAACTCGCCGAGCGGCTCGCCGTCGCCGAGGAGATGCCGATCGAGGAGGAGCCCGACCCCTCCGTACGGGACCGGCTCGCCGCCGACGGTGCCAACGCCCGCCAGACCGAGATGGAGGCCCGCCTCCAGGCCCGTACGCACGAGGAACGCGTCAAGGGCCTGGCCGGACGGGCCGACTCGCTCGACCGGGCCGCCCGCGCCGAACGCGAGGCACGCGCGCGTGCGGAGCAGCGGCGGGCCCGGCTGCGGCACGAGGCCGCCGTCGCCGAGGCCGTCGGCTCGGGCGCACGGCAGCTGCTCGCGCACGTCGAGGTCTCCCTGGCCCGCGCCGACGAGGAGCGCACCGCAGCCGAGGCCGCCAAGGCCCGCCGTGAGCAGGAACTGGCCCGCGCCCGCACCGAGGGACGCGATCTCAAGGCCGAACTCGACAAGTTGACGGATTCGGTCCACCGAGGCGAGGTACTCGGCGCCGAGAAGCGGCTGCGGATCGAGCAGCTGGAGACGAAGGCGCTGGAGGAGCTGGGTGTCGAACCGGCCGGACTGGTGGCGGAGTACGGACCGCATCAGCTCGTGCCGCCCTCGCCCCCCGCCGAGGGCGAGGAGCTGCCGGAGGATCCGGAGCACCCGCGCAACCGGCCGAAGCCGTTCGTCCGGTCCGAGCAGGAGAAACGTCTGAAGTCGGCCGAGCGTGCCTACCAGCAGCTCGGCAAGGTGAACCCGCTCGCCCTTGAGGAGTTCGCGGCACTGGAGGAACGCCACCAGTTCCTCAGCGAGCAGCTCGAGGACCTGAAGAAGACGCGGGCGGACCTCCTGCAAGTGGTGAAGGAGGTCGACGAGCGCGTCGAGCAGGTCTTCACCGAGGCCTTCCGGGACACGGCCCGGGAGTTCGAGGGCGTCTTCAGCCGGCTGTTCCCCGGTGGTGACGGGCGGCTGATCCTGACCGACCCAGACAACATGCTCACCACGGGCGTGGACGTAGAGGCCCGGCCGCCGGGCAAGAAGGTCAAGCGGCTGTCGCTGCTCTCGGGCGGTGAGCGGTCGCTGACCGCCGTGGCGATGCTCGTGTCGATCTTCAAGGCGCGGCCCAGCCCGTTCTATGTCATGGACGAGGTCGAGGCCGCCCTGGACGACACCAACCTCCAGCGGCTCATCCGGATCATGCAGGAGCTGCAGGAAGCCTCGCAGCTGATCGTGATCACCCATCAGAAGCGCACGATGGAGGTCGCCGACGCGCTGTACGGCGTCTCCATGCAGGGCGACGGTGTGTCGAAGGTCATCAGCCAGCGCCTGCGCTAGGTGGATGCTGTATACACCTGTTTCACCTGCGACTCTTGGTGACTTCAATACTTGAACACATTGCCCTCACACTCCTGGCGCAGATTCACGTCTCGCGACCTCTTGACTTCGAAACTTGAAGGAATAGTCTCGGCAACGTTCCTTTTACCTTCAGGTACCTTCAGGTGGACCTCGAAGGGCTGATCCCCTCCGGCAGCGTTGCCGGTGGCCCGAGGAGTACACGTGACCAGCACAGCGCAGGCACCCAAGTCCGGAGCCAGGACGGCTCACCCCGAACATCTCGGGCACGTCATCTTCATCGCGGCGGCGGCCGCGATGGGCGGTTTCCTCTTCGGCTACGACAGTTCCGTGATCAACGGCGCCGTCGAGGCCATCCGCGGCCGCTACGACATCGGCTCCGCAGCACTCGCCCAGGTCATCGCCGTCGCCCTCATCGGCTGCGCCATCGGCGCCGCGACCGCCGGCCGGATAGCCGACCGCATCGGCCGCATCCGGTGCATGCAGATCGCGGCGGTCCTCTTCACGATCAGCGCCGTCGGGTCCGCGCTCCCCTTCGCCCTGTGGGACCTCGCCTTCTGGCGCGTCGTCGGTGGCTTCGCCATCGGTATGGCCTCCGTGATCGGCCCGGCCTACATCGCCGAGGTCGCCCCGCCCGCCTACCGCGGCAGGCTCGGCTCCTTCCAGCAGGCCGCGATCGTCATCGGCATCGCCGTGTCGCAGCTGGTCAACTGGGGTGTGCTGAACGCCGCCGACGGTGACCAGCGCGGCAAGCTGATGGGCCTGGAGGCCTGGCAGGTCATGCTCGGCGTCATGGTCATTCCGGCCGTCCTGTACGGCCTGCTCTCCTTCGCGATCCCCGAGTCCCCGCGCTTCCTGATCTCCGTCGGCAAGCACGAGCGCGCCCGGGAGATCCTCACCGAGGTCGAGGGCAAGGACATCGACCTGGACGCCCGCGTCGCCGAGATCGAGCACGCCATGACGAGCGAGCACAAGTCCAGCTTCAAGGACCTGCTCGGCGGGAGCTTCTTCTTCAAGCCGATCGTCTGGATCGGTATCGGCCTGTCGGTCTTCCAGCAGTTCGTCGGCATCAACGTCGCGTTCTACTACTCCTCGACGCTGTGGCAGTCGGTCGGCGTCGACCCGGCGGACTCGTTCTTCTACTCCTTCACCACGTCGATCATCAACATCGTCGGCACCGTCATCGCGATGATCTTCGTCGACCGTATCGGCCGCAAGCCCCTCGCGATCATCGGCTCGGTCGGCATGGTCGTCGGCCTGGCGCTGGAGGCCTGGGCGTTCTCCCACCCCCTGGTCGACGGCAGGCTGCCGGCCGCGCAGGGCTGGATCGCCCTGATCGCCGCGCACGTCTTCGTCCTCTTCTTCGCCCTGTCCTGGGGCGTGGTCGTCTGGGTCATGCTCGGCGAGATGTTCCCCAACCGGATCCGTGCCGCGGCCCTGGGTGTGGCGGCCGCCGCGCAGTGGATCGCCAACTGGGCCATCACCGCGAGCTTCCCGTCGCTGGCCGACTGGAACCTCTCCGTGACGTACGTGATCTACACGGCCTTCGCCGCGCTCTCCATCCCGTTCATCCTGAAGTTCGTCAGCGAGACGAAGGGCAAGGCCCTGGAGGAGATGGGCTGAGCCCGCCCCCGCACTCGGGGAGAAGGGCCAAAGTCCCCGCTGCCCCTCTCCCCGTAACCCGCCGCCGCCCCGGTTCGGCCACTGCCCGAGCCGGGGCGGCGGTCTGCCGTGTCACCGGACGATGACGCCGCCCCGATCACCCGGGCGTGCACGGCGGCCACTTCCAGGTTCCGCAGCCGCCTCACCAGCCCCTCCCGGTGCTCGGCGAGCCCTCACGGCCGCTGCGTGCTCTCGGCGATCGCGTCGAGACGGCCACGCAGCAGCGCCACCTCACCCAGGAACTCCGCGACGCTCTCAGCCCCGACCTCGAGGTCGCCGTCGGCCGGTACGGGAAGGAACCGGGCACCCAGCGCGTGCACCGGCTCCGCCCCCCCCCACACCCTCGTCCGCCAGGATTCGAACCCGGCCGAGTCGTCACCGTGAGCGTCAGCTCCCCAGACCCGGCAGCACCCGCTCGCAGAACAGCTGCAGACTGCGCCACCCCTCCTCCAGCGGCATCCCGCCCGCCAGCGGATGCAGCACATAGGAGTCCAGGCCCAGATCCGCGCACGCGTCGGGCGTGAGGATCCGGTACACGCCCTCGGCGCGCAGTTCCCCGACGGTCGTCGCGGCCGACTTCACCGCCGAGCGCACCCCGCCCGACTGCCAGGCGGCGTACGTCCGCGCCTCGTGCAGGAAGTGCTCGCCGTACTCCGCCCAGGCCCGGTCCGGGTCCTCGGCCAGGTGCAGCAGCGGTGTCTCGGCCGCCGGCATCATGACCCAGCCCTCCGTGCCGTACTCGGCGAGCCGGTCCTTGTAGTACGCCTCCAGCTCCGGCAGATGCGCGCTGGGGAAGAAGGGCAGGCCGAGCCGGGCGGCCCGGCGGGCGGCGGCCTTGGAGGAGCCGCCGACCAGGAGCAGCGGGTGCGGGTCGGTGTACGGGCGCGGGGTGATGCGGACCGTGCGGCCCCGGTAGGCGAAGGGCTCACCCGTCCACGCCTTCAGCAGCGTCTCCAGCAGCTCGTCCTGGAGCCGGCCGCGCCGGGCGAAGTCCACACCGAACAGGTCGTACTCCTCGGGCCGGTACCCGATCCCGGCGACCGTCACCAGCCGGCCGCCGCTCAGCAGGTCCAGCACGGCGATCTCCTCGGCCAGCCGCAGCGGTTCGTGCAGCGGGCCGATGATCGCCGAGACGGTGACCGCGACACGCCGGGTCGCACCGAAGACGGCCCCCGCGAAGGCGAACGGCGACGGCAGCCAGTTGTTGTCGGCCCCGTGATGTTCCTCCGTCTGCACGGTGGTGACGCCCCGGTCGTCGGCGTACGCGGCCATCTCCAGGGCCGCCCGGTAACGGGCGCCGAGCTCGGCGGGGCCGGCCCTGGGAGCCACGAGGTTGAAACGTGCGACCGTGACGGGCATGGGGACGTCTCCCTTCACCGGGCGGGTGTCCGGGGGGACGTTAGCTGACGGGGCGTCAGACATCCAGGGGTGTGGAGATCCGGCGGCCCTCGGCCCCGGAGGACGGCACAAGCGGGGTGACCCGGGGGCCCATGGCTGATACTGGACGCGTTATGGACATCGTCATCCTTGCTGTAGTCATCGCCGTGGTCGTGCTCGGCGCGCTCGGCGGGCTCATCGTCGGCAGCCGGCGCAAGAAGCAGCTGCCCCCGCCCCCGCCCGCAGCGCCCGACATCACCGCCCCACCGGCCGAGCCGCACGTCGGCGACGAGGCCGAGACGCCGCGGGAGGAACCGCGGCGCACGATAGAGGAGGTGGATCTCCCGGACGGCTCGGCTCCCGTCACCGTCGAGGAGCCGCCCGCCGAAGCTCCCGAGATCGAGATCCCGGAGCCCACCGCGGGTCGCCTGGTCCGGCTGCGAGCCCGTCTGTCCCGCTCACAGAACGCCCTCGGTCAGGGGCTGCTCACGCTGCTGTCGCGCGAGCACCTGGACGAGGACACCTGGGAGGAGATCGAGGACACGCTGCTCACCGCCGACGTCGGCGTGCAGCCCACCCAGGAACTGGTCGAGCGCCTGCGCGAGCGCGTAAAGGTGCTCGGCACCCGCACGCCCGACGAGCTGCGCACCCTGCTGCGCGAGGAACTGCTCACGCTGGTCGGCCGGGACATGGACCGTGTGGTCAAGACCGAGCCTGAGGACCGCAAGCCGGGCATCGTGATGGTCGTCGGGGTCAACGGCACCGGCAAGACCACCACCACCGGCAAGCTCGCCCGCGTCCTGGTGGCCGACGGCCAGAGTGTGGTCCTCGGCGCCGCCGACACCTTCCGGGCCGCCGCCGCCGACCAGCTCCAGACCTGGGGCGAGCGCGTCGGCGCCCACACCGTGCGCGGACCGGAGGCCGGCGACCCGGCCTCCGTCGCCTTCGACGCGGTCAAGGAGGGCAAGGAGATGGGTGCGAACGTCGTGCTCATCGACACCGCCGGCCGTCTGCACACCAAGACCGGCCTCATGGACGAGCTCGGCAAGGTCAAGCGGGTCGTGGAGAAGCACGCCCCGGTGGACGAGGTGCTGCTCGTGCTCGACGCCACCACCGGCCAGAACGGCCTGGTCCAGGCCCGGGTCTTCGCCGAGGTCGTCGACATCACCGGCATCGTGCTCACCAAGCTGGACGGCACGGCCAAGGGCGGCATCGTGGTCGCGGTCCAGCGCGAGCTGGGCGTTCCGGTCAAGCTCGTCGGGCTCGGCGAGGGCGCGGACGACCTGGCGCCGTTCGAGCCGGAGGCGTTCGTTGACGCCCTTATCGGGGAGTGAGTTCCGAACCAGCCGAGTGGAGCACCTCCGAGAATCCGGATGTGCACGGCGAAGCGCCCGCCCCGAGACACCGTCGGGTCGGGCGCTTCGCCGTGTACGGGGTCAGGCCCGTGACCGGTGCGCCACATACGCCAGCGTGCCCAGCACCAGGCGGGCCTCAGGCGCCCTGGACGCCGAGTCCAGGGCGGGCGAGCGCAGCCAGCGCACCGGGCCGAGACCGCCGCGGTCGGAGGGCGGCGCCGTGATGTGCGTACCGGGACCGAGGCCGCGCAGGTCGAGGGAGTCCGGGTCGTCCCAGCCCATGCGGTAGAGCAGGCCGGGCAGATCGGCGGCGGCGCCGGGGGCGACGAAGAAGTGGGCGCGGCCGTCCGGGGTCGCCGCGACCGGGCCGACGGGCAGGCCCATGCGCTCCAGCCGGGCCAGCGCACGGCAGCCGGCGGGTTCGGCCACCTCGATGACGTCGAACGCCCGGCCGACCGGCAGCATCACCGAGGCACCGGGGAACTCGCCCCAGGACTCGGTCACGTCGTCCAGCGTCGCCCCGGCGGGGATCACCGGCGCGAAGTCCAGTGGATGCGCGCCCGGCGCCGGGCAGTCGCGGCGGCCGCAGGAGCAGGCGCCCGCCGAGGCCCGGGCGCCCGGCAGCACGTCCCAGCCCCACAGCCCGGTGTACTCGGCCACGGCGATGCCGTCCGACGTCCGGCCGCGGCGGCGCGAGCCGGACCGGATGTCGCGCATGCCCCGGCTGATGCCGATCGTGAAGCCCATGCCCCCTCCAACGGGTCCGACGCACCGGTGGTTACGCAGCGGTTGCCCTGCGTGACTCTCTGTTTCCGCCTTCCCGGGTGGCGGTCCGTTCACTCAGCGCCCAGAAGTGCCCAGGGTGGTGTGCTCGGCGACACGCGCCCCTCAGTGCGTCACTGCACCCGCTCCTGGTTGTGCTGTGTCAAGTGAATCGCGTGGAGGCGTACGTGAGTTCATTCGAAGGGGTGGCGAATGGTGGCGTTTCCGTGTGAGCCGTGGCTGGACGGGTGATCGTAGGATTACTTTGTGTGCACGAGTCCTGGGGGCACATGCACTCGTGGGTATGCCGGAGGCAAGTCGGTATTCCGTTCGATGGGTGACAAGGGCCGGACGAGCGGCCGTACGAACCGGCATGCTGATAGGGCTTGGCGCACTCGGCGACAAGTGGTCTCAGGGATGGGGGCGTTCCAGTGAGCGGCAACGGCGGAAGCGGAACGAACGCTGCGAGCGCGACGCACGCTGACAAGCGCCCGAACGAGCTGCTCACCTCCTGGTTCGTGCGCAGCGGCTGGTCCAAGGGCGAGCTGGCCCGCCAGGTCAACCGCCGGGCACGCCAGCTGGGCGCCAACCACATCTCCACGGACACCTCGCGCGTCCGCCGCTGGCTCGATGGCGAGAACCCCCGCGAGCCGATCCCCAGGATCCTGTCCGAGCTGTTCTCGGAGCGTTTCGGTGTCGTCGTCTCCGTCGAGGACCTGGGGCTGCGCACCGCGCGTCAGTCACCCTCCGCGACCGGCGTCGACCTGCCCTGGACGGGCCCGCAGACCGTGGCCCTGCTCAGCGAGTTCTCGCGCAGCGACCTGATGCTGGCGCGGCGCGGCTTCCTCGGGAGCTCGCTGGTCCTGTCTGCGGGCCCGGCCCTCATCGAGCCCATGCAGCGCTGGCTCGTCCCCTCGCCCCCGGCCCAGCGGTCGGAGCCCGAGCCCGGCTCCTCCGGGCGCGCCCGGGGCCGGCTCTCCAAGCCGGAGCTGGACCTCCTGGAGTCCACGACCGTGATGTTCCGGCAGTGGGACGCCCAGTGCGGCGGCGGCCTGCGCCGCAAGGCGGTCGTCGGCCAGCTGCACGAGGTGACGGACCTGCTCCAGGAGTCCCAGCCCGAGGCCACCACCCGGAGGCTGTTCAAGGTCGCCGCCGAACTCGCCGAGCTGGCCGGCTGGATGTCGTACGACATCGGGCTCCAGCCGACCGCGCAGAAGTACTTCGTCCTCGCGCTGCACGCCGCGAAGGAGGCCGGTGACCGGCCCTTCGGCTCCTACGTGCTGTCCAGCATGAGCCGGCAGATGATCCACCTCGGCCGGCCCGACGACGCGCTGGAGCTGATCCACCTCGCGCAGTACGGCAGCCGCGACTGCGCGAGCCCGCGCACCCAGTCGATGCTGTATGCGATGGAGGCCCGCGCTTACGCCAATATGGGCCAGCCCGGCAAGTGCAAGCGGGCGGTCCGGATGGCCGAGGACACCTTCGCCGACGCCGGCGAGTGGGACGAGCCGGACCCCGACTGGATCCGCTTCTTCTCCGAGGCCGAGCTGTACGGCGAGAACTCCCACTCGTACCGCGATCTGGCCTATGTCGCCGGCCGCAGCCCGACCTACGCCTCGCTGGCCGAGCCCCTGATGGAGCGGGCCGTGAAGCTGTTCGCCGCGGACGGCGAGCACCAGCGGTCGTACGCGCTCAACCTGATCGGCATGGCCACCGTGCACCTCCTCCGGCGCGAGGCCGAGCAGAGCACGGTCTTCGCCGCCCAGGCCATGCAGGTGGCCAAGAAGGTCCGCTCCGAGCGGGTCAACACTCGTATCCGAAAGACGGTCGACACGGCCGCCCGCGACTTCGGCGACCTCGGTGAGGTCGTGGACCTCACCGAGCGGCTGGCCGCCGAGCTGCCCGAGGCCGCGGAGGCGGTCTGACCGCCACCCTCCGAAACCCCTGAACCCCGGCCGCGGCCGGCCCTCCCGAACTGCCCGACTCGGCTCCCCCATGCCAGGTCATCGGAAGGCCGACCGCGGCCGGCCTGTGCGTCCTGAAGACAACGGGACCGAAGGTTGCGCCACGATAACGATCAGCGCGCCCACAATCCGGCAGTTCATCGACGCGTAACACAGAACGCGCCTTCGTCACGGCCGCGAAACAACGAGGGGCTCCCACCGAAACCGCGCTGCGCCAATCTCGTGGCGCATAACCGGCCCGCCCCTCATTCCGCTCGAGGCTTCGCCCGCACGGGGCCGTACCAACGACGAGGAGACGCCGATGGCACCAGCCATCACCCTTGCCGCAGAAGCACCCAAGCTGTCTGCCGCCAACACAGGGTTCATGCTCATCTGTTCCGCCCTGGTGATGCTCATGACCCCGGGTCTGGCCTTCTTCTACGGAGGCATGGTCCGCGTCAAGAGCACCCTGAACATGCTGATGATGAGCTTCATCAGCCTCGGGATCGTCACCATCCTGTGGGTGCTGTACGGCTTCTCCATGGCGTTCGGCACCGACTCCGGCCACCTCATCGGCTGGAACTCCGACTGGGTCGGCCTCACCGGGGTGGACAAGAGCGAGCTCTGGGGCACGTACAACATCCCGCTCCTGGCCTTCATGGTCTTCCAGCTGATGTTCGCGATCATCACGCCCGCCCTGATCAGCGGCGCTCTCGCGGACCGCGTGAAGTTCTCCGCCTGGGCGCTGTTCATCGCGCTGTGGGCCACGATCGTCTACTTCCCCGTCGCCCACTGGGTCTGGGGTGAGGGCGGCTGGGCCTTCGACATGGGCGTGATCGACTTCGCCGGTGGTACCGCGGTCCACATCAACGCGGGTGCCGCGGCGCTCGGCGTGATCCTCGTCATCGGCAAGCGCGTCGGCTTCAAGAGGGACCCGATGCGCCCGCACAGCCTTCCGCTCGTCATGCTCGGCGCCGGTCTGCTGTGGTTCGGCTGGTTCGGCTTCAACGCGGGCTCGTGGCTCGGCAACGACGACGGCGTCGGCTCCCTGATGTTCGTCAACACGCAGGTCGCCACCGCCGCCGCCATGCTGGCCTGGCTCGCCTACGAGAAGATCCGCCACGGTGCGTTCACCACGCTGGGCGCCGCCTCCGGCGCCGTCGCGGGTCTGGTCGCCATCACCCCGGCCGGTGGTTCGGTCACTCCGATGGGCGCGATCGCCGTCGGTGCCATCGCCGGTGTCCTGTGCGCCATGGCCGTGGGCCTGAAGTACAGGTTCGGCTACGACGACTCGCTCGACGTCGTGGGTGTCCACCTCGTCGGTGGTGTGGTCGGCTCCATCCTGATCGGCTTCTTCGCCAGTGGTAAGGGCCAGTCCGACGCCACGGGCGTGTTCTACGGCGACCACAAGTTCGACCAGCTGTGGAAGCAGCTCGCCGGTGTCGGCGGTGTGCTCGCCTACTCCCTGATCGTCTCCGCGATCCTCGCCTTCGTCCTCCACAAGACCATCGGTATGCGGGTCTCCGAGGACGAGGAGGTCGCCGGGATCGACCAGGCCGAGCACGCCGAGACCGCATACGACTTCAGCGGTGCCGGTGGCGGTGCCGCCAAGACCGCCGCCACGGCCCCGGTCGCCGCGGCCGCGAGCAAGAAGGTGGACGCATGAAGCTCATCACCGCCGTCGTGAAGCCGCACCGGCTCGACGAGATCAAGGAGGCCCTGCAGGCCTTCGGAGTACACGGTCTGACGGTCACGGAGGCCAGCGGCTACGGTCGTCAGCGGGGCCACACCGAGGTCTACCGCGGTGCCGAGTACACCGTCGACCTGGTCCCCAAGATCCGTATCGAGGTCCTGGTCGAGGACGACGACGCCGAGCAGCTGATCGATGTCGTGGTCAAGGCGGCCCGCACCGGCAAGATCGGTGACGGCAAGGTCTGGTCCATCCCGGTCGAGACGGCCGTACGGGTCCGGACCGGCGAGCGCGGCCCCGACGCGCTCTGAGGCAGGCAAACAGAACAGGAGTCGCTGGGTGACGGGTACGGACGTGCAGAAGGAAGCAGAGGACTCGGGACCCAGCGGCTACGCGGCGGCCCGGCTGCGTCTCCTCACCGAGGAGACGCGGTCCGGGCCGCCGCGCCGTGCGGCCCTGGCCGAACTGACGGACGACTGGCTCACCGGCCTGTTCGCCGCGGGCGCGGAGGGACTGCGCGGGGCCTCCCTGGTCGCCGTCGGCGGCTACGGACGCGGCGAGCTGTCCCCGCGCAGCGACCTCGACCTGCTCCTGCTGCACGACGGCAGTGACACCAAGGCGGTCGCCGCCCTCGCCGACCGGCTCTGGTACCCCGTCTGGGACCTGGGTCTGGACCTCGACCACTCCGTCCGCACACCCGTCGAGGCCCGCAAGACGGCCGGCGAGGACCTCAAGGTGCAGCTCGGCCTGCTGGACGCCCGGCACATCGCCGGCGACCTCGGCCTCACCGCCGGACTGCGTACGGCCGTGCTGGCCGACTGGCGCAACCAGGCGCCGAAACGCCTCCCCGAACTCCAGGAACTGTGCGCCGAACGCGCCGAGCGGCAAGGCGAGTTGCAGTACCTGCTGGAACCCGACCTGAAGGAGGCCCGGGGCGGGCTGCGCGACGCCACCGCCCTGCGCGCCGTCGCCGCCTCCTGGCTCGCCGACGCCCCGCGCGAGGGCCTCGCCGACGCGCGGCGCCGGCTCCTCGACGTACGGGACGCCCTGCACCTGGCCACCGGGCGCGCGACCGACCGGCTCGCCCTCCAGGAGCAGGACCAGGTGGCCGCCGAGCTCGGTCTGCTCGACGCCGACACACTGCTGCGGCAGGTGTACGAGGCGGCGCGGCTCGTCTCGTACGCCAGTGATGTCACCTGGCGCGAGGTGGGGCGCGTGCTGCGGTCTCGCGCCGTGCGGCCACGGCTGCGCGCCATGCTGGGCGGCGGGAAGCCCGTGACGGAGCGGTCTCCACTGGCCGAAGGGGTGGTGGAGCAGGACGGCGAGGTGGTGCTCGCCCGTGCCGCGCGCCCCGAGCGCGACCCGGTGCTGCCGCTGCGCGCCGCGGCGGCAGCCGCGCAGGCCGGACTCCCGCTCTCCCTGCACGCCGTACGGCGCATGGCCGCCGCCACGCGCCCGGTGCCCACGCCCTGGCCCGCCGAGGCACGCGAACAGCTCGTGACCCTGCTCGGCTCCGGGCGCCCGACCGTCGAGGTCTGGGAGGCGCTGGAGGCCGAGGGGCTGATCACCAGGCTGCTGCCCGACTGGGAGCGGGTGCGCTGCCGCCCGCAGCGCAACGCCGTGCACCTGTGGACCGTCGACCGGCACCTCATCGAGACCGCCGTGCAGGCCTCCGAGTTCACCCGCCGGGTCAGCCGTCCCGACCTGCTGCTGGTCGCCGCGCTGCTGCACGACATCGGCAAGGGCTGGCCCGGAGACCACTCCGTGGCCGGCGAGATCATCGCCAAGGACGTGGCCGCCCGCATCGGCTTCGACCGCCACGACGTGGCAGTCGTCGCCACCCTCGTCCGGCACCACCTGCTCCTCGTCGAGACGGCCACCCGGCGCGACCTGGAGGACCCGGCCACCGTGCGCTCCGTCGCCGAGGCCGTCGGCTCCCAGGGCACCCTGGAACTGCTGCACGCGCTCACCGAGGCCGACGCCCTGGCCACCGGACCGGCCGCCTGGTCGTCCTGGCGTGGCTCACTCGTCGCCGACCTCGTCAAGCGGGTCTCCGCGGTGCTCGCCGGGGACGCCCCGGACGACCCCGAGGAGGGCGCGCCGACCGCCGAGCAGGAGCGGCTCGCGCTCGAGGCGGCCGCGACGGGCAGCCCCGTCCTCGCCCTGCGGGCACAGACCGAGCCGCCCGCCGGTCAGGAGCCGTCCGGCGACCCCGAGCCGCTGGGCGTGGAGCTGCTCATCGCCGTCCCCGACCAGCCGCACGTGCTGCCCGCGGTGGCCGGTGTCCTCGCCATGCACCGGCTGACCGTGCGCACGGCGGAACTGCGTTCCCTGACCCTGCCGGACGGCGTCGACGGCTCCGTCCTGCTGCTGGACTGGCGGGTCGCCGCCGAGTACGGCTCCCTGCCGCAGGCCGCCCGGCTGCGCGCGGACCTGGTCCGGGCCCTGGACGGCTCACTGGACATCGCGGGCCGCCTCGCCGAACGGGACGCGGCCTATCCACGCCGCCGAGGCGTGGTCGCCCCGCCGCCCCGGGTGTCGGTCCACCCGGCCGCCTCCCGGCTGGCCACGGTGATCGAGGTACGCTCCCAGGACGCCCCTGGCCTGCTGTTCCGCATTGGGCGCGCCCTGGAGGACGCGAGCGTACAGGTGCGCAGCGCGCACGTCTCGACGCTCGGCGCCAACGCCGTGGACGCCTTCTACGTGACCGGCCCGGAGGGCGCGCCCCTGCCCGGGGACGAGGCGGCGTCGGTGGCGCGGAAGCTGGAGGAGACGCTGCGTGGGTGAGGCCGACCCGGCGACTTGTCACGCCGGGATACCCTGGAGGGCGATTCCCTGTAGCCACCAACCCTGAGGACCGCGAGCGCCGTGTTCGATACTCTTTCCGATCGCCTCTCAGCGACCTTCAAGAACCTGCGCGGCAAGGGGCGTCTCAGCGAAGCGGACATCGACGCCACGGCCCGGGAGATCCGGATCGCGCTCCTCGAGGCGGACGTGGCGCTGCCGGTCGTCCGGACGTTCATCAAGAACGTCAAGGAGCGCGCCCTCGGTGCCGAGGTCAGCAAGGCGCTGAACCCGGCCCAGCAGGTCCTCAAGATCGTCAACGAGGAACTCGTCACCATCCTCGGCGGCGAGACCCGGCGCCTGCGCTTCGCCAAGCAGCCGCCCACCGTGATCATGCTGGCGGGTCTGCAGGGTGCGGGTAAGACCACCCTCGCGGGCAAGCTCGGCCACTGGCTGAAGGAGCAGGGCCACTCGCCGCTGCTGGTCGCCTGTGACCTCCAGCGCCCGAACGCCGTGAACCAGCTCAGCGTCGTCGCCCAGCGCGCGGGCGTCGGCATCTACGCGCCGGAGCCGGGTAACGGCGTCGGCGACCCGGTCAAGGTCGCCAAGGACTCCATCGAGCACGCCAAGTCCAAGGTCCACGACATCGTGATCGTGGACACCGCCGGCCGCCTCGGCATCGACCAGGAGATGATGCAGCAGGCCGCTGACATCAGGGACGCGGTCAGCCCCGAGGAGATCCTGTTCGTCGTCGACGCGATGATCGGCCAGGACGCGGTCAACACCGCCGAGGCCTTCCGCGACGGTGTCGGCTTCGACGGCGTGGTGCTCTCCAAGCTCGACGGTGACGCCCGCGGTGGTGCGGCCCTGTCGATCCGGCAGATCACCGGCAAGCCGATCATGTTCGCGTCGAACGGCGAGAAGCTCGACGACTTCGACGCCTTCCACCCTGACCGGATGGCCTCCCGCATCCTCGACATGGGTGACCTGCTCACCCTGATCGAGCAGGCGGAGAAGACGTTCAGCCAGGAAGAGGCCGAGAAAATGGCCTCCAAGCTGGCGTCCAAGAAGGGCCAGGACTTCACCCTGGACGACTTCCTGGCCCAGATGGAGCAGGTCAGGAAGATGGGCTCCATCTCCAAGCTGCTCGGCATGCTCCCGGGCATGGGCCAGATGAAGGACCAGATCCAGAACCTGGACGAGCGGGACGTCGACCGTACGGCCGCCATCATCAAGTCGATGACCCCGGCCGAGCGCCAGGAGCCGACGATCATCAACGGCTCGCGCCGCGCCCGTATCGCGCGTGGTTCGGGTGTCGACGTCAGCGCGGTGAAGAACCTGGTCGAGCGGTTCTTCGAGGCCCGCAAGATGATGTCCCGCATGGCCCAGGGCGGCGGCATGCCCGGGATGCCCGGCATGCCGGGCATGGGCGGCGGTCCCGGCCGGACGAAGAAGAAGCAGAAGCAGGCCAAGGGCAAGCAGCGCTCCGGCAACCCGATGAAGCGCAAGCAGCAGGAGCAGGAGGCCGAGGCCCGTCGCGCCGCGGCCGCCGAGGGCGGCAGCGCCTTCGGGCTGCCGCAGCAGGGCGGCAAGGACTTCGAACTCCCCGACGAGTTCAAGAAGTTCATGGGCTGACGGCCCGTACCGCACGTCACTGAGGGCGCCCCCTTTCTTTCCGGAAGGGGGCGCCCTCAGTGCTCTGTCAGCGACCGGCCGGTCAGGCGTTGGGGAACTTCCAGATGTAGGGTTCGCCGTCCTCCTCGGACCAGTGGACCTCGACGTTCTTGGCGTTCGCGGGGATCACGTAGGTCTCGCAGAAGACGTGGCTCTCGCCCTGCTTCCAGCTGTCGACGTCGTACGGGTCCTCGCAGCCCGCGGCGTCCTCGGACGCGCCGATGAGGACGGTGCCGCGCTGTCCGTCGGCGAAGACCGTGGTGCCGTCGTGCACGTCGGCACCGTCGGTGAGGGCGGGGCCGCTCTTGTGCGTGTACTTCAGGTACGCGGTGGCCAGCACCTGGCCCTTGACCTTGTCCGGCTCCGAGACGGCCTTGGCGGCCTCTGCCTCGGTGCCGACGTCGACCTTCTGCGCCAGGATCTCGTAGGTGACCTTGCCCGGGTCCTCCTCGACCTTGCCCGTGGCGCTCTCGCCGGCCTTCATGGCGCCGCCGGAGGTGGGCTCCGGCGACGGGAAGACCTTGGCCTTCTCGGTGGCCGGGCTCTTCGCGTCGGCGTTGTCGTCGCCGCCTCCGCAGGCGGTGAGCGACAGAGCGAGGACGGCGACGGGCGCGACGAGACGCAGCGCGGTCGTGTGGTGCGGCAAAGCGGCTCCTGTATGCAGATGTGTAGATCCCCCGAGCGGTGGATCAGATTAAGCGGTCATGATCCACTTGGGGGCACCAGAAGCACCGCACCGTGCTTTCTTCACACCATTTACACCTGCACCGGACAAAGCTTGATCTTTATGGAACTCGGGCGATCAGGTACCGGAACACATTGGGCATCCACACGGTCCCGTCCTGCCGCTGGTGCGGATGCAGCGCCTCGGTCAGCTCCTTGTCGACCTGCACCTGGTCGGTCGCGGTCATCGCCGCGTCGAACAGCCCTGTCGACTTGAGCCCGCGTACCGCGCTGTCCACGTCGGCGTAGCCGAAGGGGCACGCCACCCGCCCGGACCCGTCCGGCTTGAGCCCAGCCCGCTGGGCGACGTCCTCCAGGTCGTCACGGAGGGCGGGACGCCAGCTGCCCGCGTTGCGCAGCGGCTCCGCCAGCTTCGTGGCCACCCGCAGCACGGACGTCGTGGCGCACCGCTCCGGCGGACCCCAGCCGGCCAGCACCACGGCCGCACCTCGCTCGCCGAGCGGCGTCGCCTCCGCGAGCAGCCCGCTCATCCCCTCCGAGTCGCCCGCGAGGCACCCGATCGGCTCGAAAGCGGTCACCAGGGTGTACGCGGGAGCACCCGGCACCGCCGCGTCCCGGGGCGAGCCCTCGACCAGCCGGGTCTCCGCACGCGCACGCGTGCCCCACGCCTCGGGCTGCAGCCGCTCCCGCGCGAAGGTCATTCTTTCGGGGGAGAAGTCGACACCGGTGACCGCCGCTCCCCGGGCGGCGGCCATCAGCAGGGCGAGCCCGGAACCGCAGCCGAGGCCGAGCAGCCGCGTGGCGGGACCCACGTCCAGTCGCTCGTAGACGGCCTCATAGAGCGGGACGAGCATCCGCTCCTGGATCTCGGACCAGTCACGCGCGCGTGCACGCAGGTCCACGCGGGGTGCGGTCCCCGCGTGAGGCAGGTGCTGCCGCACGAGCGTAGGTGTCATAAGTAAGCGCCCCAATCCGCCGAGAGTTGCCTCTTGCCCGATTCCATGGCCCCCGTGACAGTGCGCTCGCACTACCCCCGTATGCCAGGAAACTCCCCCCTCGACCTGTCGTCCAGTGGAATGCGCCCCGTCATATGAGTTGTCATGTGCCTATGGCGAGATTTCACATTCCGGCAACTTGGGCCCGTAGCGTCTCGCCATGGCCAAGGCACCCGCTCTCACCCCCCAGGCGGCCGATTTCCCGCGCTGGTACCAGGACTTGATCACCAAGGCGGAACTCGCCGACAACGGTCCGGTGCGCGGCACCATGGTCATCCGGCCGTACGGGTACGGGTTGTGGGAGCGGATGCAGTCCGAGATGGACACCCGCATCAAGGAGACGGGCACCCAGAACGCGTACTTCCCGCTGCTGATCCCTCAGTCGTACCTGACCAGGGAAGCGGACCACGTCGAGGGCTTCGCGCCCGAGCTGGCCGTGGTCACCCACGGTGGCGGCAAGGAACTCGAAGAGCTCGCCGTGGTCCGGCCCACCTCCGAGATGATCATCAACGATTACTTCTCGAAGTGGGTGCAGAGCTACCGCGACCTGCCGCTGCTCATCAACCAGTGGGCGAACGTCGTGCGCTGGGAGCTCAGGCCCCGCCTGTTCCTGCGCACCTCCGAGTTCCTCTGGCAGGAGGGCCACACCGCGCACGCCACGTACGAGGAGGCGCGCGATTTCGCCGCCCACATTCACCGGCAGGTCTACGAGGACTTCATGGTGAACGTGCTCGCGATGGACGTCGTCCCGGGCCGCAAGACCGTCAAGGAGCGGTTCGCCGGCGCCGTCAACACCCTGACGCTCGAAGGCATGATGGGTGACGGTAAGGCCCTCCAGATGGCCACGAGCCACGAACTCGGCCAGAACTTCGCGAAGGCCTTCAACACCCGGTACCTGGCCAAGGACGGCCGGCAGGAGCTGGTCTGGCAGACCTCCTGGGGTTCCACCACCCGCATGATCGGCGCCCTGGTGATGATGCACGGCGACGACAACGGCCTGCGCGTCCCGCCGCGGCTCGCGCAGATCCAGGCCGTGGTGCTCGCGATCAAGGGCGACGAGGCGGTTCTGGCCAAAGTCCGCGAGCTCGGCGACCGGCTGAAGGCGGCCGGCGTCCGCGTCCAGGTCGACGACCGCACCGACACCCCCTTCGGCCGCCGCGCCGTCGACTGGGAGCTCAAGGGCGTCCCCGTGCGCATCGAGGTCGGCCCGCGCGACCTGGAGAACGGCACGGCGATGCTGGCGCGCCGCATCCCGGGAGGCAAGGAGCCGGTGTCCCTGGACTCCCTGGTGTCGCTGCTGCCGACGGTCCTGGAGGAGGACCAGGCACTGCTGCTGAAACAGTCCCGCGAGCGCCGCGAGTCCCGCACGGCCGAGGTCTCGACGTTCGAGGAGGCCGTCGAGGCGGCCACCGCCGGTGGCTGGGCGCGCATCCCCTGGGCCGTGCTCGGCGAGGAGGGCGAGTCCAAGCTCGCCGATCACGCGGCGACCGTACGGTGTCTGGTCGCCGAGGACGGGTCGGTGCCGGACGCCGACGACGCACCCGGTAACGTCGCCGTCGTGGCACGCGCTTACTGAGCGGGACGCAAGGCGGCCGAAACGCCTCTTGCGCACCCGCGGGCCCCTGGGTCCCCGGCGCGCGGACATCCCCTACGCGCCGGGGCGTATGCGGACCTACGCACCACCTTGTGGTGAGCTGCGAGGCTTCTCCGCAGATCAGCGCACGCGCCCTCGTCAGGACGCATCAGAGGCAACTGACGGGTACGTGCAAATTATTTGGGATGGCCCGGAATCGGAACACTGTGGCACCCCGGCTCGTTGTCATTACGTGAGCACGACACAGACACCACCTGTTCTCGCCGCAGAGCTGGCACAGGCGTGGGCCGATATTCAGCGGTACCACCCCGAGCTGCCCGACCTTGCCGCGCCAGAGTCCCTGATCGGGGAGTCGTCGTCCGCGTGCGGTCACGAGCTCTCCTTCGAGCGACTGCTCCATGAGGCAGTCCATGGCATCGCCGCCTCGCGCGGCGTCCGCGACACCTCCCGTGCCGGCCGCTACCACAACCGCAGATTCCTCGCGATCGCCGAGGAGCTGGGCCTGGACCACCCCGAGGAACCGCATCCCAGCAGCGGTTTCTCCCTGGTCACGCTCACCCCCGAGGCGAAGCGCCGCTACCGCCCGACGATGGAACGCCTCCAGCGCGCACTGAAGGCCCACACGGCCGCGACCTCCTCCGACACCTCCCGCACCTTCCGGGGCCCGGCCGCACGCCACGGCTCCTCCGGCGGCGGCGTACGCGTCAAGGCGGTCTGCGACTGCGGCCGCAACGTACGCGTGGTGCCGTCCGTGCTCGCCCAGGCGCCGATCGTCTGCGGCGGCTGCGGCAAGCCGTTCCGTATCCCGGACGTCGTGGGAGCGGGAGCGGTGGCGGGCTGACGTCGGCAACCGGCATCTCGTGGCTGCCGGTCGAGACGCGCTGCCGGGGTGTGCACCCGACGTACCTCACCTCCGCGCCGGGTGCCGGCCCGGCATGCCCGTGCGGCGGCGCACCCCCGGCAAAGCCGACCGGCAGGGTGTGGCACAATGGCTAGCTGTACTCGACAGTCGCACAGGACCCCTCTCTCCTCCGGCTGACGCGTCCATCGGGCACTCGGGTACCGCAACCCCACGCGGCCGTCTCGCCGTGCCCAACCACGTCAAATCCAGGAGAATCCACTCCCGTGGCAGTCAAGATCAAGCTGAAGCGTCTGGGCAAGATCCGTTCGCCTCACTACCGCATCGTCGTCGCCGACTCCCGTACCCGCCGTGACGGCCGGGCCATCGAGGAGATCGGCAAGTACCACCCGACGTACAACCCGTCGGTGATCGAGGTCGACGCCGAGCGTGTGGCGTACTGGCTGGGTGTCGGCGCGCAGCCGACCGAGCCCGTGCTCGCCATCCTCAAGAAGACCGGCGACTGGCAGAAGTACAAGGGCGAGCCCGCCCCGGCTCCGCTGCTGCAGGCCGCCGAGAAGTCGGCCCGCCCGTCGTTCGAGGCCATCGGTGGCGAGGACGAGGGCAAGGGTGAGGCGATCACCCAGAAGAAGAAGGCTGAGAAGAAGGACGAGGCGGCCGCCGAGTCCGCGTCGACCGAGGCCTGAGCATGCTCGAGGAGGCTCTCGAGCACCTCGTGAAGGGCATCGTCGACAACCCTGACGATGTGCAGGTCGCCTCGCGCAACCTGCGCCGCGGGCAAGTGCTCGAGGTCCGGGTGCACCCGGACGACCTCGGTAAGGTGATCGGCCGCAACGGCCGCACCGCACGCGCTCTGCGTACCGTCGTGGGCGCCATCGGCGGTCGCGGCGTCCGCGTCGACCTCGTCGACGTGGACCACGTCCGCTGACGCTTATCGCAACCGGCTCGGGCCGGGGAGGGCCTGAGGGCCGTCCCCGGCCCGCAGTCGTATGACAGGAGAGTTGGACACGTGCAGCTGGTAGTCGCACGGATCGGCCGTGCCCATGGCATCAAGGGTGAGGTCACCGTCGAGGTCCGTACCGACGAGCCGGAGCTCAGGCTCGCGCCCGGCGCCGTACTCGCCACCGATCCCGCCGCAACGGGACCGCTCACCATCGAGACGGGCCGCGTCCACAGCGGCCGTCTCCTCCTGCGCTTCGAGGGCGTCAGCGACCGCACCGGCGCCGAAGCCCTGCGCAACACCCTCCTGATCGCCGAGATCGACCCGGAGGAACTGCCCGAGGGTGAGGACGAGTACTACGACCACCAGCTCATCGACCTCGACGTGGTCACCGCGGACGGCACGGAGGTCGGCCGGATCACGGAGATCTCGCACCTGCCCTCCCAGGACCTGTTCATCGTGGAGCGCCCCGACGGCAGCGAGGTGCTGATCCCCTTCGTCGAGGAGATCGTCGCCGAGATCGACCTCGAGGAGCAGAAGGCCGTCATCACCCCGCCGCCGGGCCTGATCGACGACCGCGCCGAGATCGCCTCCAGCCGGGACGAGTCGTAATGCGCCTCGACGTCGTCACGATCTTCCCCGAGTACCTGGAACCGCTGAACGTCTCCCTCGTGGGCAAGGCGCGCGCGCGTGGACAGCTCGACGTCCATGTGCACGACCTGCGTTCCTGGACCTACGACCGCCACAACACCGTCGACGACACGCCCTACGGCGGCGGCCCCGGCATGGTCATGAAGACCGAGCCCTGGGGGGACGCGCTCGATTCCGTCCTGGCCGACGGCTACGAGACCGGCTCCCACGAGCCCGCCCTCATCGTGCCCACGCCCAGCGGGCGCCCCTTCACCCAGGAACTCGCCGTCCAGCTCTCCGAGCGCCCCTGGCTGATTTTCACGCCGGCCCGCTACGAGGGCATCGACCGGCGGATCGTCGACGAGTACGCGACACGGATGCCGGTGTACGAGGTGTCCATCGGCGACTACGTGCTGGCCGGTGGCGAGGCGGCCGTCCTCGTCGTCACGGAGGCCGTGGCGCGGCTGCTGCCGGGCGTCCTGGGCAACGCCGAGTCCCACCGGGACGACTCCTTCGCGCCCGGTGCCATGGCGAGCCTGCTGGAGGGGCCGGTCTACACCAAGCCGCCCGAGTGGCGCGGCCGGGACATCCCCGACGTGCTGCTCAGCGGCCACCACGGGAAGATCGCGCGCTGGCGCCGGGACGAGGCCCTGAAGCGTACGACCGCCCACCGGCCCGACCTCATCGAGCGGTGCGAGCCCAAGGCCTTCGACAAGAAGGACCGCGAGATGCTGTCCATCCTGGGCTGGGCACCTGACCCCGCGGGGGAGCCGTACGGCCGATTTTGGCGCAGGACCGAGGGCATGGAACAATAGGTCGCTGTTGTGCGTCCGTCCGGCGTGCGCCCCTGCCACAGGGGGAGATGACGCCCGTTCCGACGCGTACAGCCCTGATCCGAAACACCTAGTTTCCGTTGATGACCTGTGGCATCAGCGAGGAAAGCAGACGAAATGTCTCACCTGCTCGACACCGTCGACTCCGCGTCGCTGCGCAGCGATGTCCCCGCCTTCCGTCCGGGCGACACCGTCAACGTGCACGTCCGCGTCATCGAGGGCAACCGCTCCCGTGTGCAGCAGTTCAAGGGCGTTGTGATCCGCCGCCAGGGCTCCGGCGTGCGCGAGACCTTCACGGTCCGCAAGGTCTCCTTCTCCGTCGGCGTCGAGCGCACCTTCCCGGTGCACACCCCGATCGTCGAGAAGATCGAGCTCGTCACCAAGGGTGACGTCCGCCGCGCCAAGCTGTACTACCTGCGCGAGCTGCGCGGCAAGGCCGCGAAGATCAAGGAGAAGCGCGAGAACTGAGCGCTCTCCGGGGTTCGCGTCGGGGCCGGATAACATCTGGCTCCGATGGACACCGAAGCACAGCCGACGGAGCGCGACCGCTCTTCCCGCCCTTCCGACTCCGAGGAGACCTCGGACCCAGGAGGGCCGGAGGAACGGTCGCGTTTCGCGTTGGTGTCGCGTGTCAGTGCATGGGTCCCGGGCGGCCGGATCACTCTGACCCTGTTGACCTGCCTGCTTTTCCTGCTGCTGCTCAGCACGTTCGTGCTGCGGCCGTTCCAGATCCCCAGCGGATCCATGGAGCCAGGATTGAGGATCGGGGACCGCGTTCTCGTAAATAAGTTGGCGTACCGTTTCGGTGCCCAGCCGCAGCGGGGAGACATCGTCGTGTTCGACGGGACGGGGTACTTCGGGCACGCGGACTACATCAAGCGCGTTGTCGGTGTGGGAGCGGACCGCGTGGTCTGCTGCGACAAGGAGGGGAAGATCGAGGTGAACGGCCGGCCGGTCGACGAGTCGGGCTTCCTGTACCCCGGGGACAGCCCCTCCACGGTTCCCTTCGACGTCGTGGTGCCCGACGGCACCCTGTTCGTCCTCGGCGACCACCGCGGCGACTCCAGCGACTCCCGCGACCACCTCGGCTCCCCGGGCGGCGGCATGATCCCGGTCGGCGGCGTGATCGGCCGCGCCGACTGGATCGTCTGGCCCTTCGGCCACGCCACCCGGCTGCAGCGCCCCGACGCCTACGCGCGTGTGCCCGCTCCCGCCGCCGGAAGGGCGGGCGCCCATGGGTAACCGCGGCAAGCCGCGCGGCGTCGCCACTACTGCCGCGGAAAACCTGCTGCCCACCGGCGCCCGGCGCGCCGCCAGCCCGTCCGGCGGACGCACCCGTGCCGAGCGGCGCAAGCTCCAGCGCAAGGTCAAGCGACGCCGCAGGCGCGGTGCCGTCAAGGAGATACCGCTCCTCGTCGGCGTCGCCGTCCTCATAGCCCTGGTGCTGAAGACGTTCCTCGTCCAGGCCTTCGTCATCCCGTCGGGCTCCATGGAGCAGACGATCCAGATCGGCGACCGCGTCCTGGTCGACAAGCTCACCCCGTGGTTCGGCTCCGAGCCGCAGCGCGGGGACGTCGTCGTCTTCAAGGACCCCGGCGGCTGGCTCCAGGACGAGCAGACCGGCACCCCGCAGGAGGACCCCGTCGTCATCAAGCAGGTCAAGGAAGGGCTCACCTTCATCGGCCTGCTGCCGTCGGAGAACGAGAAGGACCTCATCAAGCGGGTCGTCGGCGTCGGCGGCGACCGGGTCAAGTGCTGCGACACCCAAGGGCGCGTGACCGTCAACGGCATCCCGCTGAACGAGGACTACCTGTACCCCGGCAACGCCCCGTCCGACACGCCGTTCGAGATCACGGTCCCCCAGGGGCGGTACTGGGTGATGGGCGACCACCGGAACAACTCCGCGGACTCCCGCGCCCACCAGGACACCGACTACGGCGGCACGGTCTCCGAGGACGAGGTCGTGGGCCGCGCCATGGTCATCGCCTGGCCCTTCGGCCACTGGAACATGCTGGAGGAACCGAATACCTACGCCTCCGTGTCCGACTCGGCCACCGGGTCGACCGCTGCCGCCCAGCTGTCGCATAGGGTTGCCTCCGACGATTCGAACGTAACGATCCAGCTCCCGACCCCTGCGGAACTCCCGCTCGTTATGGGAGTGGTGGGCCTGCGCCGTGTATGGGGCAGGCGGCGGCACAGAGTGAGGAGTTGGCGTGGGGGATGTGGCGGTTGGCGCACGGTCCGGACACGACGGCGAGGAGCATCGCGGGCGCCCTGCGGAATCCGCCGTCCCGGCCGCGGACAGCGCCGTGACCTCCGGGAATGACTCCGGGGCAGCCGAGGACGACAGGGTGACAGGCAAGCACACCACAGCCGAGAACCAAGGGCCGGGCGGTACGAACCGGACGCCGAAGAAGGCACGCTCCTTCTGGAAGGAGCTGCCCATCCTGATCGGCATCGCGCTGGTGCTGGCGCTGCTGATCAAGACCTTCCTGGTGCAGGCGTTCTCCATCCCGTCCGACTCGATGCAGAACACGCTCCAGCAGGGCGACCGTGTCCTGGTCGACAAGCTCACCCCCTGGTTCGGCTCCGAGCCCGAGCGCGGCGAGGTCGTCGTCTTCCACGACCCCGACAACTGGCTGGCGGGCGAGCCGACCACGGATCCGAACGCCCTGCAGACGTTCCTCAGCTGGATCGGCCTCATGCCGTCCGTGGAGGAGAAGGACCTCATCAAGCGCGTCGTCGGCGTCGGCGGCGACACGGTCGAGTGCAAGGGCACGGGCCCGCTGAAGGTCAACGGCAAGGCGCTGGACGACCGGTCGTACGTCTACCCGGGCAACACGCCGTGCAGCGTCGACGACCAGGGCGGCCAGTTCAAGGTGAAGGTCCCCGAGGGCTCCATCTGGGTCATGGGCGACCACCGGCAGAACTCCCGGGACTCCCGCTACCAACAGGCGGACCGGCACAAGGGCATGGTCCCGGTGAAGGAGGTCGTCGGACGGGCCGTCGTCATCGCCTGGCCGATCAACCGCTGGGACAACCTGCCGGTGCCGGACACCTTCGACCAGTCCGGCCTCAACGCTCAGCCGGCCGCGGCGGGCTGGGCGGTGGCTCCGCAGGGACTGGCGCTCGCCGGTGTGGTGCCCGTGGTGCTGTGGTGGCGCCGGAAGCGGTGATTCCGACGGCGGGCTGACCCCGGCTGGTACCCCCGGGTAGGGTGCGGACCCATGGGTGGCGAGAGCATGACGCACACGGCCCCGCGCGGCGGTGGCACAGGTACGGGCCCGGTGGGCAGCCGGACCGGACAGCGGTTGTCCGGGCTGGCCGTCGCGCTGGGCCTCGTGCTTTTCCTCGGGGGGTTCGCCTGGGGAGCGGTGGTCTACCGGCCCTACACCGTGCCCACCGGTTCGATGACGCCGACGATCGACGCGGGCGATCGGATGCTGGCGCAGCGCGTCGACGGTGGTGATGTGCGCCGTGGTGACGTCGTCGTCTTCAAGGACGCGACCTGGGGCAATGTGCCGATGGTCAAGCGCGTGGTCGCCATCGGCGGGGACACGGTCTCCTGCTGCCAGGACGGCAGGCTCAAGGTCAACGGCAAGGAGATCGACGAGCCCTACCTGCCCAAGGGGGAACCGGCCGAGATCACCGGCTTCCCGACCGTGACCGTCCCGGAGGGGCGGCTGTTCCTGCTCGGAGACGAGCGTGGCAGTTCCCTGGACTCCACCGCCCACCTGACCGACGCCGCCAGCGGCACGGTGGCACGCTCCGCCGTGGACGCCCGCGTCGACTCCGTCGTGTGGCCCATGAAGGGAATGCTGGAGCGCCCGACCGGCTTCGAGCCGCTCGGCGCCCTCTCCTCGCCCGGACCGCTGCGGACGATCGCCGCTCTGGTGATCGCCGGCGCCGTGCTCGTCCTGGGCGGGGGCGCCTACGGCCCGATCGCCAAGCGGGCGGGCGCGGCCCGTGCCCGGCGGGCGAACGCGGAGCCCGCGAGTGCCCGCTGAGGCCGTGGGTGCGGGCCAGGACTCCTACGAGGGCGGGCTGCGCAAGGTCGCCCGGGTCGTGCTGCTCGACCCGCAGGACCGCATCCTGCTGCTGCACGGGCACGAGCCCGACGATCCGGCCGACGACTGGTGGTTCACCCCCGGTGGCGGAGTGGAGGGCGACGAGACCCGTGAAGAGGCCGCCCTGCGGGAACTCATGGAGGAGACGGGCATCACCGAGGTCGAGCTCGGCCCGGTGCTGTGGCGGCGGAAGTGCTCGTTCCCGTTCGCGGGCCGCCGCTGGGACCAGGACGAGTGGTACTACCTGGCTCGTACGGACCGTACGGAGATCGCTGCCGCCGGGCTGACCGAGCTGGAGCGGCGCAGTGTCGCCGGAGCGCGCTGGTGGACGTGCCGGGAACTGACCCGGGCACATGAGACGGTGTATCCGACCAGACTCGCCGGGCTGCTGCGTACGCTGCTCGACGAAGGTCCCCCGGCCAGGCCCGTGATCCTTGACCCGGAAATCGTCTAGGGGCTCACAGGACTGGCGCACAATGGTGGGATCGCACGGCTGAAGGGGAACATGCCATGAGCGCCGAGGACCTCGAGAAGTACGAGACCGAGATGGAGCTGAAGCTCTACCGGGAGTACCGCGATGTCGTCGGTCTGTTCAAATACGTGATCGAGACCGAGCGGCGCTTCTACCTGACCAACGACTACGAGATGCAGGTGCACTCGGTCCAGGGTGAGGTGTTCTTCGAGGTGTCCATGGCGGATGCCTGGGTGTGGGACATGTATCGGCCGGCGCGGTTCGTGAAGCAGGTTCGGGTTCTCACGTTCAAGGACGTGAACATCGAGGAGCTGAACAAGAGCGATCTCGAGCTGCCGAGCGGGTGAGGTTCTCTCGAGTGGGTGACGGGGTTGTCCACAACCGCTGAGTCATCCACCAAGATCCACTTCGTGGGGGCGGGTGCGTGATCGTTGGCGCCGGAGGTGGTGCCGACATGAACGCACATCGGGCGCGCAGCGCCATGGGCAAGTACGGCGAGAGCCTGGCCGCGCGGCGGCTGACGGCGGCCGGTCTGACGGTTGTGGAGCGCAACTGGCGCTCCGGCCGGACGGGTGAGATCGACATCGTGGCCATGGACGGTGACGTCCTGGTCGTCTGCGAGGTGAAGACCCGCAGGGAGGGTCCCTTCGAGCATCCGATGGCGGCCGTGACCCCGCCGAAGGCGGAGCGGCTGCGGGATCTCGCCGAGCGGTGGATCCAGACCCACGGGGGCGCACCGCCCGGCGGGGTCCGCATCGACGTGGTGGGCGTGCTCCTGCCGAACCGCGGCGCGGCCGTGGTCGAGCATGTGCGGGGGGTGGCCTGATGGGATTCGCCCGTACGTGTTCGGTGGCGCTGGTGGGCGTCGAGGGTGTGGTCGTCGAGGTCCAGGCCGATCTCGAACCGGGTGTCGCGGCGTTCACGCTGGTGGGGCTGCCCGACAAGAGTCTGACGGAGAGCCGGGACCGGGTGCGCGCCGCGGTCGTCAACTCGGGCGCGGCATGGCCGCAGAAGAAACTCACGGTGGGCCTGAGCCCGGCCTCCGTCCCGAAGTCCGGCAGCGGCTTCGACCTGGCCGTCGCCGCGGCCGTCCTCGGCGCGGCGGAGCGCATCGACCCGCGGGTCCTCGCCGACATCGTGATGATCGGGGAACTGGGGCTGGACGGGCGGGTCCGGCCGGTCCGCGGGGTGCTGCCGGCGGTGCTGGCGGCGGCGGACGCGGGGTATGAGCAGGTGGTGGTGCCGGAGTGCGCCGCCGCCGAGGCGTCCCTGGTGCCCGGGGTGTCGGTGCTGGGAGTCAGGAGCCTGCGGCAGCTGATCGCCATCCTGGCCGACGAACCCGTGCCCGACGAGGAGCCGGACGAACAGGGTCGCCCGGACCCGCTCCTCGCCGGCCTGCGCGTGCCCGGTACGGGCGCGGCCACGGGCATGCACGGCGTCGGAGCGGCCCAGCACGACCACGGTCACGACCTCGCGGACGTCGTCGGGCAGACCTCGGCACGCACGGCGGTGGAGGTGGCCGCGGCGGGCGGGCACCATCTCTTCCTCGAAGGGCCTCCCGGCGCGGGCAAGACGATGCTCGCGGAGCGGCTGCCGGCCATCCTGCCTCTGCTCGGCCGGCAGGAGTCGCTGGAGGTCACCGCGGTCCACTCGGTGGCGGGCCTGCTGCCCCCGGGCAAGCCGTTGATCGACGTCGCCCCCTACTGCGCCCCGCACCACTCGGCCACGATGCAGGCACTCGTCGGCGGCGGCCCGGGCATCGCGCGGCCCGGCGCGGTGTCGCTGTCCCACCGGGGAGTGCTCTTCCTGGACGAGACGCCCGAGTTCAGCAGCCGGGCCCTGGACGCCCTGCGTCAGCCGTTGGAGGCGGGGCATGTCGTGATCGCGCGCAGTGCGGGAGTCGTGCGCTTCCCGGCGAAGTTCCTCATGGTGCTCGCGGCCAACCCCTGCCCGTGCGGCAGGTTCTCGCAGCGGGACGACCTGTGCGAATGCCCGCCCTCGGCGATCCGCCGCTACCAGGCCAGGCTCTCCGGTCCGCTGCTCGACCGGGTCGACCTGCGCGTCGAGGTGGACCGCGTCACCCGCACCGAGCTGACCGCCTTAGGCGCGCGGGGCGAGTCCACGGCGACGGTCGCCGACCGGGTCCGCACTGCCCGGGAACGGGCTTCGGAGCGCCTCGCCGGCACTCCCTGGCGCACCAACAGCGAGGTACCCGGCCGCGAGCTGCGCAGCCGCTGGTACGCGGTGCCCGGCGCGATGGACGAGGCCGAGCGGAACCTGGAGCGGGGTGCTCTGACCGCCCGCGGACTGGACCGCGTCCTGCGAGTGGCCTGGACCGTCGCCGACCTCGTCGGCCACGACCAGCCCGACGCCACGGACGTCGCCCTCGCGCTCCAGCTGCGCACCGGTGTGCCACGGGGCGTCCCGATGGCACTCGGGGCACTGACGTGAGCGTCGTCGGCGCACCGGACGACGAACTGCTCGCCCGGGTGTTTCTGACCCGGGTCGTCGAGCCCGGTGACGAGGCCGGTGGGCGGTGGGTGCGGGAGTTCGGGGCCGGAGAAGTGGTTCGGCGGCTGACGGAGGGCGGGCGGCCCCTGCCCGGAGTGAGCCACAAGCGGTGGAAGGGGATGCTGGCCAGGGCCGAGGCGGCACGGCCCCGCGAGGACCTCGCCGTCGCCCGGGAGGCCGGGGTGCGGTTCGTGTGCCCCGGGCACCCGGAGTGGCCCGGGCAGCTCGATGATCTCGGGGATGCCCGGCCCCTCGGGCTGTGGGTGCGAGGGCGGGCCAGTCTGCGGATGTGGGCGCTGAAGTCCGTGGCCGTCGTCGGCGCCCGGGCCTGCACCGAATACGGGGCCCACATGGCGGCCACCCTCGCCGCCGGCCTCGCCGAGCAGGGCTGGGTCGTGGTGTCCGGCGGTGCCTACGGAGTCGACGGTGCCGCTCACCGCGGCGCCCTCGGCGCGGGCGGAGCCACGGTCGCCGTCCTCGCCTGCGGTGTAGACCGCCCCTACCCGCGCGGACACACCCAGCTGATCAGCAGAATCGCCGAACAGGGGCTGGTCGTCGGTGAGCTGCCGCCCGGCGATCATCCGACACCGAGCCGGTTCATCCTGCGGAACCGGGTGATCGCGGCGCTCACCCGCGGCACCGTGGTCGTCGAGGCCGCCCACCGCAGCGGCTCCCTGGTCACGGCTCGGGCGGCACAGCGCCTGGGCCGTCACACGATGGGAGTACCGGGCCCGGCCACCAGCGGGCTCTCCGCCGGAGTGCACGAACTGCTGCGGGGCGAGGCGGCCCTGGTCACCGACGCCGCGGACGTCGTCGAACTGGTCGGCGACATCGGACAACTGGCTCCCGACCGGCGCGGCCCCGTCCTGCCCCGGGATCTGCTGGAACCCGCGACCCGGCAGGTGCTTGCCGCCCTGCCGGGTGGCCGGGCCGCCCGGCCGGACGAGATCGCGCGCCGCGCACAGACCGCACAGGATGACGCGATCGCGAGACTGTACGAACTCCGGGCACTCGGTTACGTCGAACGACACGGCGATGGCTGGAAGTTGACACGCCAGGCGGTGATGTCGGTCCGCGGTGGTCCCGGACCATGCTGACCGCGCGTGTTCGGCCGTCCGGGGGAACCTCGACATCCCTTGGAAATGCGCCCAGTTGAGGTCCTCCGGTGATCACACTGAGCGACCGCGCCGATCCGCCGGGGCACCTCCGGAACGTATCCGCGTCCGCCTTGCCCTCCGTCCTTCGCACACCGCGACACCGCAGTCACGCTACGCTCACGAGGATCCCGACACGGACAGGCAACTCGACATCAGACAGACAGCCCACCCCAGCAGCACCACTCCGCAGCAGAACGGCACAAGGCGACGAATGCCCCAGCACACCTCCGGGTCCGACCGGGCGGCGATCCCCCCAGCCGCCCGTGACGGTGGCAGCGTACGGCCGCCCGCTCCCTCGACGCTCGACGAGCTGTGGCGGTCGTACAAGGCGACGGGGGACGAGCGGTTGCGGGAGCAGCTGATCCTGCACTACTCGCCGCTCGTGAAGTACGTCGCGGGACGGGTCAGCGTGGGCCTGCCGTCCAACGTGGAGCAAGCGGACTTCGTCTCGTCCGGGGTGTTCGGGCTGATCGACGCGATCGAGAAGTTCGACATCGACCGGGAGATCAAGTTCGAGACGTACGCGATCACCCGGATCCGGGGCGCGATGATCGACGAGCTGCGGGCGCTCGACTGGATCCCCCGCTCGGTGCGGCAGAAGGCGCGCAACGTGGAGCGGGCGTACGCCACGCTGGAGGCGCGGCTGCGGCGGACTCCGACGGAGGGCGAGGTGGCCGGCGAGCTGGGCATCGCGGTGGAGGAACTCCACGCGGTGTTCAGCCAGTTGTCGCTGGCCAACGTGGTGGCCCTGGAGGAGCTGCTGCACGGCGGGGGCGAGGGCGGCGACGGGCTGAGCGTGATGGACACGCTGGAGGACACCGCCGCCGACAACCCCGTGGAGGTCGCCGAGGACCGGGAACTGCGGAGGTTCCTGGCGCGGGCGATCAACACGCTGCCCGAGCGGGAGAAGACCGTGGTCACGCTGTACTACTACGAGGGGCTCACCCTGGCCGAGATCGGGAACGTGCTGGGCGTGACCGAGAGCCGGGTCAGCCAGATCCACACCAAGTCCGTGCTGCAGCTCAGAGCGAAACTGGCGAGCTTCGGCCGCTGACCTGGACGGATGTCGATGAGTCGGCGTGAGCCACTCCCGTCGGGCGTGACGCGTCCGTAGAGTGTTGACGTGCCAAGGATTCGAGCGGCCTCCGTGGCCGAGCACCGGTCGATGCAGCGAGCCGCCCTGCTGGACGCGGCTCGTTCCTTGTTGTCCGAGGGCGGTACGGAGGCGCTGACCTTCCCGGCCCTGGCCGAGCGGACGGGCCTCGCGCGATCGTCCGTCTACGAGTACTTCCGGTCACGGGGGGCCGTGGTCGAGGAGCTGTGCGAGGTCGACTTCCCGGTCTGGGCGGCGGATGTGTCGGCGGCGATGGAGCGGGCGGAGACGGCCGAGGCCAAGGTCGAGGCGTATGTGCGCCAGCAGCTGGAGCTGGTCGGGGACCGGCGGCATCGGGCCGTGGTCGCGATCTCCGCGAGCGAACTCGATGCGGGGGCCCGGGAGAAGATCCGGGCGGCGCACGGTGGGCTGGTCGCGATGATCGTCGAGGCGCTGGCCGAGATGGGGCATGGGCAGCCCCGGCTGGCGGCGATGCTGTTGCAGGGGGTTGTGGACGCGGCCGTGCGGCGGATCGAGCTGGGGGCCGCGGAGGAGCCCGGCGTTATCGCGGATGCGGCGGTGGGTATGGCGCTGCGGGGTGTGCTGGGCTGAGCTGCGTCTGCGCCGGGGGCGGGTGGGTGCGCAGCCCGGCGTAGCGGGGTGCGCACCCACTCTCGGCTTCGTCGAGCGGGGGGACCCCCACCGCCCACCCGTGCCGCCCTGGGGGCACCTCCCAGGCCCTCAAGGCACTGGGGAGGCACGACTGCCCGCAGGCTCAGCGGGTCAGTACACGGGCAGCAGCCTCGACGGGCCCCTGTGCAGTAGCCATGGGGGCAGGAGCGACAGCGGGTTCAAGTAGGTCTCGCCTCTGCGCAGGCCCCAGTGCAGGCACGTGGCCGTGCAGTGCGAGCCCGTCGCGTCCACCGTGCCGATCACCTCGCCGGGTGCCACCTCCTCGTCCTTCTCCACCGTCGCCGTCACCGGTTCGTACGTCGTCCGCAGGGGTGGTTCGCCGGTCCCCGGGAGGAGTTCCACCGAGACGACGCCCTTGCCTGCCACCCGGCCCGCGAAGGACACCCGGCCTCCGGCCACCGCCCTTACCGGCGTTCCCGGCGCTGCCGCCAGGTCCACGCCCCGGTGGCCCGGGCCGTACGCCGTCGCCGGGGGCTCCCAGCCGCGGAGGACCTCCGGGCGTGATCCGACGGGCCACGCGCGTCCCACCGCCGGAACCGTGGCGTCCGGGGCGGGTGCCGCCGCGAACAGCCGCGGCGGCGGGGACAGCAGGATGGCCGGCGTCAGGACCACCAGCAGGATCAGCCGCGTACACACACGCACACATCGCTTCGCTCGCATGCGCAGAGCGTCCCGTACCACCGCCGGTCACCGTCCGTGGCTGTGGACCACTGTTCGGTTGTGGACAACGGCGTCACCCGGTGCCCCGCGGGTCCCGTACACTTCTGGTGGCGACCCGGGTCACCGGGTCGACTTCGCACGCCCCGATACGCACCCCGGCAACGGGCTGTATCAGCGCCCCTCGGTCCCTCGTGGAACGGCGCGCAGTGGGCGTCAGGCGCGGAAGCCGTCCGGCATCCGCGGCACAACCGAGAAATTCAAGGAGATACGGCCATGGCCGTCGTCACGATGCGGGAGCTGCTGGAGAGCGGCGTCCACTTCGGTCACCAGACCCGTCGTTGGAACCCGAAGATGAAGCGCTTCATCTTCACGGAGCGCAACGGCATCTACATCATCGACCTGCTCCAGTCGCTGTCGTACATCGACCGCGCCTTCGAGTTCGTCAAGGAGACCGTCGCCCACGGCGGCACGGTCATGTTCGTCGGCACGAAGAAGCAGGCGCAGGAGGCCATCGCCGAGCAGGCCACCCGCGTCGGCATGCCCTTCGTCAACCAGCGCTGGCTGGGCGGCATGCTCACCAACTTCTCGACCGTCTACAAGCGTCTGCAGCGCCTCAAGGAGCTTGAGCAGATCGACTTCGAGGACGTCGCCGCGTCCGGTCTGACCAAGAAGGAGCTTCTCGTGCTGTCGCGCGAGAAGGCCAAGCTGGAGAAGACCCTCGGTGGTATCCGCGAGATGCAGAAGGTGCCCAGCGCCGTCTGGATCGTGGACACCAAGAAGGAGCACATCGCCGTTGGTGAGGCCCGGAAGCTGAACATTCCGGTCGTCGCGATCCTCGACACCAACTGCGACCCCGACGAGGTCGACTACAAGATCCCGGGCAACGACGACGCGATCCGCTCCGTCACCCTGCTCACCCGTGTGATCGCGGACGCGGTCGCCGAGGGCCTCATCTCCCGCTCCGGTGTCGCCACCGAGGGCAAGGGCGACAAGGCCGCGGGCGAGCCGCTGGCCGCGTGGGAGCGCGACCTGCTCGAGGGCGAGAAGAAGGCCGACGAGGCTGCCCCCGCCGCCGAGGCCGAGAAGCCGGCCGGGGCTGCTCCGGCCGCTGAGGCTGAGGCCGCCCCCGCCGCCGAGGCTGCTCCGGCCGCCGAGGCTGCTCCGGCCGCCGAGGCTGCTCCGGCCGCCGAGGCTGAGGCCGCCCCCGCCGCCGAGGCCGAGAAGCCGGCCGAGGGCGAGAAGGCCGCCGAGGCCGAGCAGGCCTGACCCGTCAGTCCGAGGTGACGGCGGGAGCGGCACTCCATCCATAGCGCCTTCGGCGCGGTGAAGTCCGCTCCCGCCGTTCACCCGTAGGTCAGCGGAAGGACAGCGCCCTCCGGCTCCATGGGGCGTATCCGCAGATCTTCGATCTTCCAGACTTCGAGAGAGATTCACAGACTCATGGCGAACTACACCGCCGCCGACGTCAAGAAGCTCCGTGAGCTCACGGGCGCCGGCATGATGGACTGCAAGAAGGCGCTGGACGAGGCCGAGGGCAACGTCGAGAAGGCCGTCGAGGCGCTCCGCATCAAGGGCCAGAAGGGCGTCGCCAAGCGCGAGGGCCGTTCCGCCGAGAACGGTGCCGTCGTCTCGATCATCGCCGACGACAACTCCTCCGGTGTCATCGTCGAGCTGAAGTGCGAGACGGACTTCGTCGCCAAGGGTGACAAGTTCCAGGCCGTGGCCACCACCATCGCCGAGCACGTTGCCAAGACCGCCCCGGCCGACCTCGAGGCGCTGCTCGCCTCCGAGATCGAGGCCGGCAAGACCGTCCAGGCGTTCGTCGACGAGGCCAACGCCAACCTGGGCGAGAAGATCGTCCTGGACCGCTTCGCGCAGTTCGCCGACGGCTACGTGACGGCGTACATGCACCGCACGATGCCCGACCTGCCCCCGCAGATCGGTGTCCTCGTCGAGCTGGACAAGCCGAACGCCGAGATCGCCAAGGGCGTCGCCCAGCACATCGCCGCCTTCGCGCCGAAGTACCTCTCCAAGGAGGACGTGCCGGCCGAGGTCGTCGAGTCCGAGCGCCGCGTCGCCGAGGAGACCACCCGCGCCGAGGGCAAGCCCGAGGCCGCCCTGCCGAAGATCGTCGAGGGTCGCCTCAACGGCTTCTTCAAGGACGCCACGCTGCTCGGCCAGCCCTACGCGCTGGACAACAAGAAGTCCGTCCAGAAGGTCCTGGACGAGGCCGGTGTCACCCTGAAGCGCTTCTCGCGCATCAAGGTCGGCATCTGAGTCCGTACCGCGATCGACGCCCGACCCCGATAAGGTCGGCAGCAGTCGTCCGTGTACGCCGTCACATGGGTGGCGGACGACAGCAGATCTGACAAGGAGGCCATTGCCGTATGGGATGCGAAACACGCCCCACCGGCAATGGCCTTCTTGGTATGTGCAACACGTGAAAGAGGCGGGATCCCCCATGACCACCAAGCCCCAGAAGAGTGACGACGGCAAAGTGCGCGGCCGGTTTCTGCTGAAGCTGTCCGGAGAGGCCTTCTCCGGTGGCGGGGGCCTGGGCGTCGACCCCGACGTGGTGCACAAGATCGCCCGCGAGATCGCGGCCGTCGTGCGTGACGGCGCGCAGGTCGCGGTCGTCATCGGCGGCGGCAACTTCTTCCGCGGTGCCGAACTCCAGCAGCGCGGCATGGACCGGGCTCGCTCCGACTACATGGGCATGCTCGGCACCGTCATGAACTGCCTCGCCCTCCAGGACTTCCTGGAGAAGGTGGGCGTGGAAACCCGGGTGCAGACCGCCATCACCATGGGCCAGGTCGCCGAGCCCTACATCCCGCTGCGCGCCGTACGGCACCTGGAGAAGGGCCGCGTGGTGATCTTCGGCGCCGGTATGGGCATGCCGTACTTCTCCACCGACACCACCGCCGCACAGCGCGCCCTGGAGATCGACGCCGAGGCGCTGCTGATGGGCAAGAACGGTGTGGACGGGGTCTACGACTCCGACCCGCGGACCAACCCGGACGCGGTCAGGTTCGACCACCTCGGCTACGGCGAGGTCATCACACGCGACCTGAAGGTCGCCGACGCCACGGCCGTCACGCTGTGCCGCGACAACAAGCTCCCGATCGTGGTCTTCGAGCTGCTGGCGGAGGGCAACATCGGGCGCGCCGTCAAGGGTGAGAAGATCGGCACGCTTGTGGGGGACCAGGCCAGCCGGGACTGAGGACCGCACCACCCCGTCCGGGGGACGGACGGGACGGAGCCGGGCCGGGGGATGGACAATGTCCTGCCGGTCGGGAACCGTGCAGGAAGAAGACGCGACGCAGCCGGCCGCCGCCCCACATGGAACCGCAGCCGGGCCTACTCAAGACACGCAGGAGCAAGTGGTGATCGAAGAGACCCTCCTCGAGGCCGAGGAGAAGATGGAGAAGGCCGTCGTGGTCGCCAAGGAGGACTTCGCCGCGATCCGCACCGGCCGTGCGCACCCGGCGATGTTCAACAAGATCGTGGCCGACTACTACGGCGCGCCGACGCCGATCAACCAGCTGGCTTCGTTCTCCGTGCCGGAGCCGCGCATGGCGGTAGTGACCCCGTTCGACAAGACGGCCCTGCGCAACATCGAGCAGGCGATCCGCGACTCCGACCTGGGCGTCAACCCGAGCAACGACGGCAACATCATCCGGGTGGTGTTCCCCGAACTGACCGAGGAGCGCCGCCGCGAGTACATCAAGGTCGCCAAGAGCAAGGGCGAGGACGCGAAGATCTCCATTCGCTCCGTCCGCCGCAAGGCCAAGGAGGCCATCGACAAGCTGATCAAGGACGGCGAGGTCGGCGAGGACGAGGGCCGCCGTGCGGAGAAGGAGCTCGACGACACCACCGCGAAGTACGTCGCGCAGGTGGACGAGCTCCTGAAGCACAAGGAAGCGGAGCTGCTCGAGGTCTGATGAACGACTCTTCCTGGGGGGCGCCGCCACAGGCCGGCTACTGGGGGCCCACCGACCAAGGGCATGGCCACGGGCACGTACAGAGCCCTGGCCATGGGCACGTCCAGGGAGCCGCCCCGGCGGGTCCCGCATACGATGCGTATGAAGCGCCTCAGACTCGCCCCATGCCCATCGTGCCTGACGTAGCCGGCCACGGCGAAAACCAGGATGACGACCGGAGGGCTGCTCGGATGAGCGGCCCCCCGGTCCGAAACGAGACGAATCCGGAACCCATGCCCGACGCCTCGCAGCCGGCACCCAAGCCGCCGAAGAAGAGCGCGGGTCGCGACCTGAGTGCCGCGATAGGGGTCGGGGTCGGGCTCGGCGCGGTGATCGTCGCGTCGCTGTTCGTCGTCAAGGCCGTGTTCGTCGGCGTCGTCGCGGTCGCCGTCGTGGTCGGCCTGTGGGAGCTGACCAAGCGGCTGGACGAACGCAAGGGCATCCGGGCGCCGCTCGTTCCGCTCGCGCTCGGCGGTGCAGCGATGGTCGTCGCCGGGTACGTCCGAGGCGCCGAGGGCGCCTGGGTCGCCATGGCGCTCACCACACTGGCCGTGCTCGTCTGGCGCATGACGGAACCGCCCGAGGGCTACCTCAGGGACGTGACAGCGGGCGTCTTCGCTGCGTTCTACGTGCCGTTCCTGGCGACCTTCGTCGCGATGATGCTGACCGCGGACGACGGGCCGCAGCGGGTGCTCACCTTCCTGCTGCTCACGGTCGTCAGCGACACCGGTGCCTACGCCGTCGGCTGGCGCTTCGGCCGGAACAAGCTCGCCCCGCGCATCAGCCCCGGCAAGACCCGCGAGGGCCTGCTCGGGGCGGTCGCCTTCGCCATGGTGGCGGGCGCGCTGTGCATGGAGTTCCTCATCGACGACGGTGCCTGGTGGCAGGGTCTGGTGCTCGGCCTCGCGGTCGCGGTCAGCGCCACGCTTGGCGACCTCGGCGAGTCCATGATCAAGCGGGACCTCGGCATCAAGGACATGGGCACGCTGCTGCCCGGTCATGGCGGCATCATGGACCGGCTGGATTCGCTGTTGCCCACGGCTCCGGTGGTGTGGTTGTTGTTCGTGCTGTTCGTTGGGTCTGGCTGAAGCCGGGTCATGGCGCCGCGCCGCGGTAGCGGCACATGGATACAGCATGGACCGGCTGGATTCGCTGTTGCCCAGGCTCCGGTGGTGTGGTTGTTGTTCGTGCTCTTCGTGGGGTCCGGCTGAGTGGACCTCGTCCAGTGAGCTCCCGTCCTTGTGGGCGGGAGCTCGCTGTCGTTCCGGGGAGGCATCGAAGGGCGGCAAGTGGGACGATTCAGGTGTACACCGCAAAGGGGGCCATCATGTCCACCATTCGACAGAGCATCGATGTCGACCGGCGTCCCGAGGACGTCTACGACTACGTCATGGACACACCGCGGATGCCGGAGTGGCAGCTGAGCGCCGTGTCCGCGGAACGCCTCGACGAGGGGCCCTTCGGCATCGGCTCCCGGTTCCGGGTCACCCGGCACGTCGGCCGTCGCGTTATGCCGATGACCATGGAGGTCGTCGAGTACGACCCGCCCCACACCTGGGGCATGCGCGGTGTGGACGGCCCGGTCCGGGCGCGGGTGCACGGCGAGGTCGAGCCGTTCGACGAGGGACAGCGCTCCCACGTGACGATCGAGGTCGACTTCGAGGGCCACGGCGTCGGCAAGGTCCTGGTACCGCTCGTCATGCGACCCCAGGTCCGCAAGGAACTCCCGCGCAACGAGCAGCTCCTCAAGGAGCGGCTGGAGCACGTGGGCGAGTAGGGCGTGTGCCCTCCGGTGTCGCGGGCGGGCAGGCGGGCACGGGCCACCGCCGGGGATCTGCGACACTGGTTCGGTCATGCCTAAGCCCGGAGAACTCACTTTCGTCGCCCCGCGCGGAGCCAAGAAGCCGCCGCGGCATCTCGCCGATCTCACTCCTGCCGAGCGCAAGGAGGCCGTTGCGGCTGTCGGGGAGAAGCCGTTTCGTGCCAAGCAGCTCTCGCAGCACTACTTCGCGCGGTACGCGCACGAGCCGGAGCAGTGGACCGACATTCCGGCCGGTGCCCGGGGGAAGCTGCAGGAGGCGTTGCTGCCCGAGCTGATGAGCGTCGTGCGGCATCTGTCGACCGACCAGGGCACCACGCGCAAGACGCTGTGGCGGCTGTTCGACGGGACGCTCGTCGAGTCCGTGCTGATGCGTTATCCGGACCGGGTGACGATGTGCATCAGCTCGCAGGCGGGGTGCGGGATGAACTGCCCGTTCTGCGCGACCGGGCAGGCGGGGCTGGACCGGAATCTGTCCACCGCCGAGATCGTGCACCAGATCGTGGACGGCATGCGGGCCCTCAGGGACGGTGAGGTCCCCGGCGGTCCGGCGCGGCTCAGCAACATCGTGTTCATGGGCATGGGCGAGCCGCTCGCCAACTACAACCGGGTCATCGGGTCCATCAGGCGGCTCACCGACCCCGAGCCCGACGGGCTGGGGCTCTCGCAGCGGGGGATCACCGTCTCGACGGTCGGTCTCGTCCCGGCGATCCATCGTTTCGCCGACGAGGGCTTCAAGTGCCGCCTCGCCATCTCGCTGCACGCGCCCGACGACGAGCTGCGCGACACCCTCGTCCCCGTGAACACGCGGTGGAAGGTCCGGGAGGTGCTGGACGCCGGGTTCGAGTACAGCGCCAGGTCCGGGCGGCGGCTGTCCATCGAGTACGCGCTGATCCGGGACATCAACGACCAGGCCTGGCGGGGTGACCGGCTCGGGCGGCTGCTCAAGGGCAAGCCCGTGCATGTCAATCTCATTCCACTGAACCCGACGCCCGGGTCCAAGTGGACGGCCTCACGGCCCGAGGACGAGAAGGCGTTCGTCGAGGCCATCGCCGCCCATGGTGTGCCGGTGACGATCCGGGACACCCGTGGACAGGAGATCGACGGGGCGTGTGGTCAGCTCGCGGCCACCGAACGGTAGTCTGACCGGCGTAAGAACATCTGCATATCCGACACCTGCATATTCCGACAGGGGAGCGCCACAGCGCTGAGAGTGCGGCACACGGCCGCAGACCCTCCGAACCTGGCCCAGGTCATTCTGGGTAGGGAGATCGGTCATCACTCGAGCTGTTGCGCCCTGCCCGGGATCCCTTGAGTTCCCGGGCGGGGCCGCGTCTTCTCCTGGTCATCCAGGAGGAATCCAGTGAGCAACAACAAGAAGCGGCTGACGGCTGTGGTCGCCGGGCTCGGTATGGCCGGCACGCTCGCCGCGTGCGGGTCGTCCGGCGGCGACCAGGGCTCCGGCGACTCCAAGACCGTGACCCTCGTCAGCCACGACTCGTGGGCCGCGTCCAAGGGCGTCATCGCCGCCTTCGAGAAGCAGTCCGGCTACAAGGTCGACGTTCTGGAGGACGGTGACGCCGGGCAGGCCGTGAACAAGGCGATCCTGACCAAGGACAACCCGCAGGGCGACGTCTTCTTCGGCGTCGACAACACCCTGCTGTCCCGCGCCCTCGACAACGGCCTGTTCCAGCCGTACGAGGCGAAGGGCTCGGACCGGATCAAGCCCGAGTACCGCGCCGACCAGGGCAAGCACCGGGTCACGCCCGTCGACACCGGTGACATCTGCGTCAACTACGACAAGAAGTACTTCGCCGACCACAAGCTCGACCCGCCGAAGAGCTTCGACGACCTGGTCAAGCCCCAGTACAAGAACCTGCTCGTGACCGAGAACGCCTCCGCTTCCTCGCCCGGCCTCGGGTTCCTGCTCGGCACCGCCGCGAAGTACGGCGACGAGGGCTGGGAGGGCTACTGGAAGAAGCTCAAGGCCAATGGCGTGAAGGTCGTCGACGGCTGGGAACAGGCCTACAACGAGGAGTTCTCCGGCTCGGCCGGCGGGAAGAAGGCCAAGGGCGACCGGCCGCTCGTCGTGTCGTACGCCTCCTCGCCGCCCGTCGAGGTCGTCTACGCCGACCCGAAGCCGAGCGCGGCGCCGACCGGCGTCGCGCAGGGCACCTGCTTCCGGCAGGTCGAGTACGCGGGGCTGCTGAGCAACGCCAAGAACACCGAGGGCGGCAAGGCGTTCCTGGACTTCCTGGTCAGCGAGCGGTTCCAGGAGGACATGCCGCTCAACATGTACGTGTACCCGGTGCGCGAGGGCGCCCAGGTGCCGCCGGAGTTCGTGAAGTACGGGCCGCAGGCCAAGGATCCCGAGACCATGGACCCGGCGAAGATCGCCGACCACCGTGACCAGTGGGTCAAGTCGTGGACCTCGCTCGTACTGAAGTAACCGAAGCAGCCGTCCGCAAGGACCGGCGCGGGAGCGCGGCGCGGCTCGGGCTCATCGCCCTGCCCGTCGCGTTCTTCGCCGTCTTCTTCGCCTATCCCGTCGCCGCGATCGTCGCGCGCGGTCTGAAGGTCGACGGGGCCTGGCGGTTCGGGCGGATCGGGGAGGTGCTGGCGCAGCCCGACGTCCGGCACGTCCTGTGGTTCACCACCTGGCAGGCGCTCGTCTCCACCGCGCTCACCCTGCTGATCGCGCTCCCCGGCGCGTACGTCTTCGCGCGCTTCGACTTCCGGGGCAAGCAGGTCCTGCGCGCGGCTGTGACCGTCCCGTTCGTGCTGCCGACGGTCGTCGTCGGTACGGCGTTCCTGGCGCTGGTCGGGCGGGGCGGGCTGCTCGACGAGCTGTGGGGCGTACGGCTGGACACCACCGTGTGGGCGATCCTGCTCGCGCACGTCTTCTTCAACTACGCGGTCGTCGTACGGACCGTCGGCGGGCTCTGGGCGCAGCTCGACCCGCGGCAGGAGGAGGCCGCGCGGATGCTCGGGGCGTCCCCTTGGAAGGCCTGGCGGCAGGTCACGCTGCCGGCGCTCGGGCCCGCGGTGGCCGCCGCCGCGCTCATGGTCTTCCTGTTCACCTTCACGTCTTTCGGTGTCGTCCAGATCCTCGGTGGGCCCACCTTCTCGACCCTCGAGGTGGAGATCTACCGGCAGACGTCGGAGATCTTCGACCTGTCCACGGCGGCCGTGCTGACGCTGATCCAGTTCGTGGCCGTGGGCGGGATCCTCGCCCTGCACGCCTGGACCGTGCGGCGGCGGGAGACCGCGCTGCGGCTGGTGGACGCGTCGGTGACCGCGCGCCGGCCGCGCGGCGCCGGGCAGTGGGCGCTGCTGGGCGGAGTGCTGGTCACGGTCGTCGTGCTGCTGATGCTGCCGCTCGCCGTGCTGGTCCAGCGGTCCCTGGACGCGCCCGGCTTCGGCTACTATCGTGCGCTGACCAGGGCCGACGGCGGGGTGTTCCTGGTGCCGCCGATCGAGGCGATCGGCAATTCGCTGGAGTACGCCGTCGCCGCCACCGTCATCGCCGTGGTGATCGGCGGCCTCGCCGCTGTGGCCCTCACCCGCCGGGACGCCGGGCGGTTCGTGCGCGGCTTCGACGCGCTGCTGATGCTGCCGCTCGGGGTGTCCGCCGTGACCGTCGGGTTCGGGTTCCTGATCGCCCTCGACGAGCCGCCGCTGGATCTGAGGTCCTCGTGGATCCTGGTGCCGCTCGCGCAGGCGCTGGTCGGTGTGCCGTTCGTCGTCCGGACCATGCTGCCCGTCCTGCGGGCGGTGGACGTGCGGCTGCGGGAGGCGGCCTCGGTGCTGGGGGCCTCGCCCTGGCGGGTGCGGCGGGAGGTGGACCTGCCGATGGTGCGGCGGGCGCTGCTGATCGCGGCCGGGTTCGCCTTCGCGGTGTCGCTCGGGGAGTTCGGGGCGACGGTGTTCATCGCGCGGCCCGACAACCCGACGCTGCCGGTGGCCGTGGCGCGGCTGCTGGGGCGGCCCGGGGACCTCAACTACGGCCAGGCTATGGCCCTTTCGACGATTCTGATGGTGGTGTGCGCCGTGGCCCTGCTGGTGCTGGAGAGGCTCAGGACCGCCGACCGGACAGGGGAGTTCTGATGCTGCTGGCGCTGGAGGGCGCGACGGTCCGTTTCGGCGGGCGGGCCGTGCTGGACGCCGTCGATCTGGAGGTCGCCGAGCACGAGATCGTGTGCGTGCTCGGGCCCAGCGGCAGCGGCAAGTCGACGCTGCTGCGGGCGGTGGCGGGGCTGCAACCGCTCGAGGTCGGGCGGGTGTCGCTCGACGGGCGCGACCAGGCGGGCGTGCCCGCGCACCGGCGCGGAGTCGGGCTGATGTTTCAGGACCACCAGCTGTTCCCGCAGCGGGACGTGGGCGGCAACGTCGCCTTCGGGCTGCGGATGCACGGGGTGTCGAAGCGCCAGCGGGCCGAGCACGTACAGGAGTTGCTGGACCTCGTCGGGCTGCCGGGCGCGGCCCGCCGGGCCGTCGCCGCGCTGTCCGGCGGGGAGCAGCAGCGGGTGGCGCTGGCCCGGGCCCTGGCGCCGAGCCCCAAGCTGCTGATGCTGGACGAGCCGCTGGGCCAGCTCGACCGGTCGCTCAGGGAGCGGCTGGTCGTGGAACTGCGCCAGCTGTTCGGCCGGTTGGGCACGACCGTGCTCGCCGTGACGCACGACCAGGGGGAGGCCTTCGCGCTGGCCGACCGGGTCGTGGTGATGCGGGACGGGCGGATCGCCCAGTCCGGTACGCCGCTTCAGGTGTGGCAGCGGCCGGCCGACGCGTTCGTGGCCCGCTTCCTCGGCTTCGAGAACGTCGTCGAGGCGACGGTGGGCGCGGAGGCCGCGGACACGCCGTGGGGCAAGGTGCCGGTGCCGGAGGGTGCCCCGCAGGGCACGCGGACCCTCCTGGTGCGGCCCGCCGGCGTACGCCTGGTGCCCGCCGACGAGGGTCTGCGCTGTACGGTGACCGCCCGCACCTTCAAGGGCACCCATGTCGCCGTCCACCTCCAGCCGGAAGACGCCCCGCGCCTGGAGGCGGCGTGCGCGCTGCGGGCGGCGCCCGAGGTCGGGGACGAGGTCGGGGTGGAGTTCGACGCGGCGGAAATCGCCGTGCTCGACTGATCGCCGCCCGCTTATGGTGCGGGCATGACACTCCTCGCACACGAGCGCTACTGCGACGAAATCGCCCATCAGATCGGCCAGTTGAGGTCGATGGTGACCTCCGGGACCGACCTGTCCGCCACCGTGCCGACCTGCCCGGACTGGTCGCTGGAGGAGCTGGTCCGGCACACGGGCGGCGCCCTGCGCTGGGTGGAACTCATGGTGCGGACCCGGGCGCAGGAAGAGGTGCCCGAGGAGGAGGTGCCGGGCGCCGAAGGGCCCGAGGTCCGGGGCGACGCCGCCGCGCTGGACGCTTGGCTGGGGGAAGCGGGCGAGCAGGTCGTCGCCGCGCTGCGGGAGGCCGGGCCGGACGCGAAGGTGTGGGGCTGGGCGGGGATCCTCAGCGCCGGGTTCTGGGCCCGCCGGATGGCGCACGAGATCACCGTGCACCGGGCGGACGCCACGCTCGCCGCCGGACTGCCCTACGAGGTCGCGCCCGACATCGCCGCCGACGCGATCGACGAGTGGCTGCAGATCGTGGAGTACGTGCAGCGGACGGACCCGCACGACGAGGCGGCGAGGGAACTGCGCGGCCCGGGCCGCAGCATCCATCTGCACGCCACCGACACCGGGCCTGAGGTGAACGCCGAGTGGCTGGTCGCGCTCACCGAGGACGGTGTCACCTGGCGCCGGGGCCACGAGAAGGCCACGGTCGCCCTGCGCGGGCCGCTCACCTCCGTCCTGCTCGCGTTCTACCGGCGGCTGCCGCTGGATGCTCCGGAGCTGGAGGTGCTGGGGGAACGGGAGTTGCTGGAGTTCTGGCTGGAGCGGGCGACGTTCGGATAGGGCCGGGACGGACACGCCGCCCCGCGCGGCGGTTCGGGAAGGGCGATGGCCCGCCCCTCGCGAGAGGGACGGGCCACCACCGTGCACGGAAGCGCGGGCGTCAACTGTCGCTGCTCGCCCCACGACGGCGCATACCGAAGAACACCGCGCCACCACCGACGACGACCAGGGCCGCCGCGATGCCGGCGATGATGCCGGTGTTGGAGTTGGCGCCGGTCTCGGCGAGGTTGGAGTCACCGGCCGGGCCGGGCGCGTTGCCCGCCGGCGTGGTGCTCTCGCTCTCGGACGGCGTAGGAGCCGGGGTGTCGGTCTCCTCGGCCGGCTTCGAGGGGGAGGCCGATGGGGCCGACGGGGTCGGCGTGGCCGGGGGAGTCGCCGGGGGCTCCTCCTCCTTCTTCTTGCAGGCGGTGGCCGGGGTGACGAGGTTCGGCTTGATGTCCTCGTCGACGTACGGAGTGGCCTTCACGTGAATGCGGTACTCCGCGTTCGGCTTCCAGTCCTCGGTGAAGGTGATGGTGGTGCCTTCGCGCGAGCCCTTGACCACCTGCTCGCCGACCTTCTTCGCGTCGGCGCCGTTGTTCTGCAGGTACACGGTGACCGTCGCCGCGATGCCGGCGGGGTCCACGTCGGTGACGGTGATGACGCCCTTGTCGCCGTCACACTTCGCCTCGGCGGAGAACTCGTTGATGTTGCAGGCGAGCGCGTTGCCGGCGGCACCGAGCGCGAGCGCGGCCGAGGCGGTGACGACACCGAGGACGCGCACGGCACGTGCGCGGGGAGATACGGACAGAACTGCCACGTTTGTCCTTTACAGGATGTGTTAAAGCGGGGGGCTGAGGCAGTGGTGACGGAACATCAGCACTACCAGGAGACTCACAGGTTTATAAGCGCTGCATAAGTAGTGTCAACGCATATGCAGGTTGCAAGCACTTGCTTTGCCTGCTTATTAACCGCCGAGGCGTTTCAACGCCTCCGGCGCCTCCTCGATCCGCTCGACCAGCGCGATCCGCGCCTCCATCGAACGCCCCCTGGCCAGCGACTGGAGCAGCGGCCACGTCGGCAGCTTCTCCGTCCAGTGCGCGCGGTTCACGAGCACCATGGGCGTCGGCTCGCCGCGCGACTCATAGTAGTTCGGCGTCGCGTTGTCGAAGATCTCCTGCACGGTGCCGGCGGCGCCCGGCAGGAACACCACGCCCGCGGTGGACCGGGCCAGCAGGCCGTCCTCGCGGGTGGCGTTGGCGAAGTACTTGGCGATGTGCGAGGCGAAGGCGTTCGGCGGCTCGTGGCCGTAGAACCAGGTCGGGATGCCCACGGAGCGGCCGCCCTGCGGCCAGCGGGTGCGGATCTCGAAGGACGCCGCTGCCCACTGGGTGATCGACGGCGTGAAGTGCGGTGCCTTGCCGAGCAGTTCCAGTGACTCGGTGAGCATCTCGTCGCCGAACGGGGCCGCGTACGCGCCGAGGTTCGCCGCCTCCATCGCGCCCGGGCCGCCGCCGGTGGCGACCGTGAAACCGGCGCGGGCCAGTTCGCGGCCGAGCCGCGCCGCCCCCGCGTACTCCTCGGTGCCCCGGGCCATCGCGTGGCCGCCCATCACGCCCACGACCCGGGCGCCGGACAGGAGTTCGTCGAGCGCGTCCGAGACGGAGTCGTCGTGGACCGCGCGCAGCATGGACGCGTAGATGTCGCCGTCGGCCTTCGTGCGCTGGAACCAGGCGTAGGCGCGGGCGTCGGGCGTGGCCTCGTAGCCGTCCGCCAGCGACGCGAAGAGATCGTCCGGCGAGTAGACCAGGCCGCGGTACGGGTCGAAGGGCAGATCCGGGACAGGCGGGAAGACCAAGGCGCCGTCGGCGCGTATCTTGGCGGCCGCCTCCTCGCGCATCGCGCAGCCGAGGAAGATCGCGCCTGCCGTGTCCGTGGTGAGCAGTTCGCGCGTACGGTCCGTCAGGTCGACGGCCTGGACGCGGTGACCGGCGAGTGTGCCGCGCGCCGAGACGGTCGCGTCGAACTCCTCGAGCGTCTCGATCTCACGGTCGTCATGGTGGGCCGCATGGGCGGGCATCGTCTGCACCCGCCCATGCTGGCACAGCACGTCTCAGCCCTGGACGGCCGCCGGGTCCATCCACACGACCTCGAAGGTGTGGCCGTCCAGGTCGTCGAAGGCGCGGCCGTACATGAAACCGTGGTCCTGGGTCTCGCCGGAGACGGAGCCGCCGGCCGCGACCGCCTTCCCGACCAGCTCGTCCACCTTCTCGCGGCTCTCGGCGCTCAGCGCGATCAGCACCTCGCTGGTCTTCTTCGAGTCCGCGATCTCCTTCTTCGTGAACTGGGAGTACTTCTCGGCGGTGTGCACCATCACGACGACGGTCTCGCTGATCACGACCGAGGCGGTGGTGTCGTCACTGAACTGCTCGTTGATCGTGTAGCCGAGCTCCGAGAAGAACTTCTTCGAGGCGGCGACGTCGCTGACACACAGGTTCACGAAGATCATCTGCTGGTACATGTCCGGTCTCTCCCATCAGGTCCGTGTCGTTACGCGGGGATAGACCGGGGGCCGGCGCGGAACTCATCGCGGTCCGGAGATTTTTTTCGTACGAGTTTTCACACGAGTCCTCAGCGCGCCAGCGGCAGCGCCGCCAGCTCCGCGACCGTCAGGGTGAGCGGTGCGAACAGGGCGAGCAGCGCGCCCGCGCGCAGGGCCGCGGCACTGCGCAGCATGGTCGCGGGGGCGCCCAGCCGCAGCAGCGCGGAGGTGGTGTCGGCCCGGGCCTGACGGGCCTCGACCGCGGCCGTCAGCAGCGTCGCCACGGTGCAGCCGGTCACGAGGAGCACGCCGAGGAGGGTGAGCGGACCGAGCGACAGCCCGTCCGGGGCGTGCAGCAGTGCCATCGCGTACGTGGCCGACAGCACCGCGCAGACCACGCCCAGGGGGCGGCCGATGCGGGTGGCCTCCGTCATGAGGATGCGGCCGGCCAGGAGCCGCAGGGCGCCGGGGCGGGCCGACTGGAGCAGACGGCCGCACAGGTGGGTCAGGCCGGGACCGGCCAGGGCCAGGCCGACGGTGGCCAGTGTCCAGCCCGCCATGACGCCGGGGGAGGCGCCGGAGAAGGTGAGGTCGGGCGCCGTGGGGGCGGTACGGCTCGCGTAGGTCTCCACGGCGAGCCCCGCGGCCAGGACGGTGATGCCCCAGGGGAGGCCGGAGGGGGCGGCGGTGGGGGAACCACCGGCCGTGACGGCGTCCGGCAGCACCGCCTCGGACGCAGCGGGGGTGTCCGCGGTGTCCGGTGCCGCGGTGTGCCGGGCGGACGGCTGAGCGGGGTCCTCGATGGTGCTCACCGTGCTCCCGGCGTCCGCGACGGTCGCCGCCGAGGCCGGTTCGCCGGCCCGGGCCTGCGGGGGGCCGCTCTGCTGCCCGGCGGGCTCGCCGGCGCGGGCGCCCCCGGGTCGGGTGATCTGCCGGCCGAAACGGCCGTACGCCCCGAAGGTCTCGAGCGTGCTTGTGCGCCGGTACGCGCCGAAGCGGCCGTACACCACCCTGGCCGCCGCGGCCGCCCGCTGCTCCCTGGGCCGCAGCGCCAGCACCACCGCGATGGACGAGCCCGCGGGCACGAGCGCCAGCAGCGTCAGGGCTCCCGGCAGCGGCAGCGGCTGGTCCGCCGCGAGGGCCTCGGCCGCCGCGCCGTCGAACGGCAGGCCCGTCAGGTCGCCCCGCAGGTGCAGGAAGAACAGCAGGGCCAGCATCGAGCCCAGGGTGCAGGACAGGGCCGTCGTCGTCGCCGAGACGGCCATCAGGCGCAGCGGGCCGAGGCCGATCGCGGAGAGGCCGGTGCGGGGCCTGGTGCCGGGATCGGTGCGGGCCACCGCGAGGGCGAAGTACACCGTGGCGGCGAGGGGCGCCGCGCACCAGGCCAGACGCAGCAGGGCGGCGCCGGGGGAGCCGGGGTGGCCCAGCGCGTAGCCCAGGGCGCAGAGCAGCAGGAAACCCGTGCCCGCCGAGGCCGCCGCGACCAGGAGGCGGCGCAGCTGGACGGCGGGGTGGGCGGCGCGGGTCAGACGGAGAGCGAGCACGCCGCCCGGCCTTCCGGCTCGGTGGTCTCGGCGACCGGCGGCAGGTGCACCGTCTGCACGCGCCGCCCGTCGAGCAGGAAGACCGTGCGGTCGGCGAGGGCCGCGGTGTCCGGGTCGTGGGTGGCGAGGACGACCGTGATGCCGTGCGAGCGGGCCGCCGTGGTGAGGGTGCGCAGCGCGTGGGCGCGGTCGGCGCGGTGCAGGGGCGCCGTCGGCTCGTCGGCGAACAGGACCGAGGGTGCCGGGGCGAGGGCGCGGGCGATGCACACCCGCTGGCGCTCGGCCTGCACCAGCTGGTGCGGGCGCTTGCGGGCGCCGTCGCCGATGTCGAGGCGCTCCAGCCACTCCAGGGCCGCTCTCTTGGCGCGGCGCCGGCTGGTGCCGCGCAGCATCAGCGGCAGGGCGGCGTTCTCCCAGGCGTTGAGTTCCGGGACCAGCGAGGGGACCGGGTCGATCCAGCCGAAGCGGTCGCGGCGCAGCCGCTCGCGGGTGAGGGCGCCCATGGTGTGCACGGGCACGCTGTTGAACCAGACCTCGCCGCGCCGGACGGGAGCCAGGCCGGACAGGCACCGCAGCAGGGTCGTCTTGCCGCTGCCGCGCGGGCCGCTGACGGCGAGGATCTCGCTCTCCCGGACGCCGAGGGAGACGCCGCAGAGCGCGGGCGAGCCGTCGTGGTGCTGGAAGTGCAGGGCGCGTGCCCAGAGCACGTCGTTGTCCGGCGGGGCCTCCATGGGCGTACACCTCGGTTCAGATCCGTAGTTCCCGTGCCATCCCCCGTGCGGGGGAACGAAGGCGGGGCCGATCAGTCACTGGGCACGCTAGGCAGTAGGCGGCGGGACGCCGGACAGCACGCGGCCCCGGGCCGCCGTTTCTCACTCGAACGGGCGGCACCGGGGCTGGTGTTGATCATCCAGTCAGACGATCGGAGCGACGACGCTCAGAGCTTCGTCCAGGCCTCCGAGAGGGTGACCCTGAGGATCTGCTCGATCTCGTCGAACGTCGACTGGTCGGAGATCAGCGGCGGGGCGAGCTGGACGACCGGGTCGCCGCGGTCGTCGGCACGGCAGTACAGGCCGTTGTCGTACAGCGCCTTGGAGAGGAAGCCGTACAGGACGCGCTCCGTCTCCTCCTCGTTGAAGGACTCCTTGGTGTTCTTGTCCTTGACCAGCTCGATGCCGTAGAAGAAGCCGTTGCCGCGGACGTCGCCGACGATCGGCAGGTCGTGGAGCTTCTCCAGGGTGGAGCGGAACGCGCCCTCGTTGTCGAGGACGTGCTGGGGGAGGTTCTCGCGCTCGAACAGGTCGAGGTTGGCGAGTCCCACGGCCGCGGAGACCGGGTGGCCGCCGAAGGTGTAGCCGTGCAGGAAGGTGTTGTCGCCCTTGTAGAACGGCTCGGCCAGGCGGTCGGAGATGATGCACGCGCCGATCGGGGAGTAGCCCGAGGTCATGCCCTTGGCGCAGGTGATCATGTCCGGGACGTAGTCGAACTTGTCGCAGGCGAAGATCGTGCCCAGTCGGCCGAAGGCGCAGATGACCTCGTCGGACACGAGCAGTACGTCGTACCGGTCGCAGATCTCGCGGACCCGCTGGAAGTAGCCGGGCGGGGGCGGGAAGCAGCCGCCCGCGTTCTGCACCGGCTCCAGGAAGACCGCGGCGACGGTATCCGGGCCCTCCATGAGGATCTGCTGCTCGATCTGGTCGGCGCACCAGCGGCCGTAGGCTTCCGGGTCGTCGCCGAAGATCGGGGCGCGGTAGATGTTGGTGTTGACCACCTTGTGCGCGCCGGGGACCAGCGGCTCGAAGGGGGCCTTCAGGCCCGGCAGGCCGGTGATGGACAGGGCGCCCTGCGGGGTGCCGTGGTAGGCGACCGCGCGGGAGATGACCTTGTGCTTGGTGGGCTTGCCGACCAGCTTGAAGTACTGCTTGGCGAGCTTCCAGGCGGTCTCGACGGCCTCACCGCCGCCGGTGGTGAAGAAGACCTTGTTCAGGTCGCCCGGCGCGTGGTGCGCGAGGCGCTCGGCCAGCTCGACGGCCTTGGGGTGGGCGTAGGACCACACCGGGAAGAACGCCAGCTCCTGCGCCTGCTTGAAGGCGGTCTCGGCGAGCTCGACACGACCGTGCCCGGCCTGCACCACGAACAGTCCGGCGAGACCGTCCAGGTAGCGCTTGCCCTGGTCGTCGTAGATGTAGGTGCCCTCGCCACGGACGATGGTGGGTACGGGGGCCTTCTCGTACGACGACATGCGCGTGAAGTGCATCCACAGGTGGTCGTACGCGGACTGGGAGAGGTCCTTGCTCACGGCTATCGGGTCCTCACGGTTATCGGGTTCCCCACATGTAGGTCTGCTTCTTGAGCTTGAGGTAGACGAAGCTCTCGGTGGAGCGCACTCCGGGCACGGCCCGTATGCGTTTGTTGATGACCTCGAGGAGGTGGTCGTCGTCCTCGCAGACGATCTCCACCATCAGGTCGAAGGAGCCTGCGGTCATCACGACGTACTCGCACTCGGACATGGCCGACAGCGCGTCCGCGACCGACTCCACGTCGCCCTCGACGTTGACGCCGACCATCGCCTGTCTGCGGAAGCCCACGGTGAGCGGGTCCGTGACGGCGACGATCTGCATCACGCCCTGGTCGAGCAGCTTCTGGACGCGCTGGCGCACGGCCGCCTCGGAGAGGCCGACGGCCTTGCCGATGGCGGCGTACGGCCGGCGGCCGTCCTCCTGGAGCTGTTCGATGATGGCGAGGGAGACGGCGTCCAGCTGGGGCGAGCTGCCGTTCCTGGACTCGCGGGAGGACTCGCGGAGTTCCCGCGACCCCTTCTGTTCTGCGCTTCGACTGGCCACGCGCTCACTGTGCACGAGGTCTCGTCACTTCCGCAAGGCGTGATCGATGAAATCCGTTGTTTAGGTTGCCAAAGCCTGCGGATTCCGCACGATTGAAGGGAGTGGGGGTGTTGAAAACGTGGACCGGGCGGCTAGGGTGGGTGTCTCAAGTACTGGACATCCGAACTGGAGGGCCGGCAGTGAGCACCGAGCTTCGTCGTCTGCGCAACTACATCGGCGGTGAGTTCCGGGACGCCGCCGACGGACGGACCACCGAGGTGGTCAATCCCGCGACGGGTGAGGCGTACGCGACCGCTCCGCTGTCCGGGCAGGCGGACGTGGACGCCGCGATGGCGGCGGCCGCCGAGGCCTTTCCCGGCTGGCGTGACACCACGCCCGCCGAGCGCCAGAAGGCCCTGCTGAAGATCGCGGACGCCTTCGAGGAGCGCGCCGAGGAGCTGATCGCGGCCGAGGTGGAGAACACGGGCAAGCCCATCGGGCTGACCCGCTCCGAGGAGATCCCGCCGATGGTCGACCAGATCCGCTTCTTCGCGGGTGCGGCGCGGATGCTGGAGGGCCGCTCGGCCGGCGAGTACATGGAGGGCCTGACCTCCATCGTCCGCCGGGAGCCGGTCGGCGTCTGCGCGCAGGTCGCGCCGTGGAACTACCCGATGATGATGGCCGTGTGGAAGTTCGCCCCGGCGCTCGCGGCGGGCAACACCGTCGTCCTGAAGCCGTCGGACACCACCCCGGCCTCGACGGCCCTCATGGCCGAGATCATCGGCTCGATCGTCCCCAAGGGCGTCTTCAACGTCATCTGCGGCGACCGCGACACCGGCCGCATGATGGTCGAGCACGACACCCCGGCGATGGCCTCCATCACCGGCTCGGTGCGCGCCGGCATCCAGGTCGCCGAGTCCGCCTCCAAGGACGTCAAGCGCGTCCACCTGGAGCTGGGCGGCAAGGCACCGGTCGTGGTCTTCGAGGACACCGACATGGCGAAGGCCGTCGAGGACATCTCGGTCGCGGGCTACTTCAACGCCGGCCAGGACTGTACGGCCGCCACGCGCGTGCTCGTCCACGAGTCCATCCACGACGAGTTCGTCTCCGCGCTGGCGAAGGCCGCGTCCGAGACGAAGACCGGTCAGCCGGACGACGAGGACGTGCTGTTCGGCCCGCTCAACAACCCCAACCAGCTCAAGCAGGTCGAGGGCTTCATCGACCGGCTGCCCGCGCACGCGCGCGTGGAGGCCGGCGGCAAGCGGGTCGGCGACAAGGGCTACTTCTACGCGCCGACCGTCGTCTCGGGTCTGAAGCAGGACGACGAGATCATCCAGAACGAGGTCTTCGGCCCGGTCATCACCGTCCAGTCCTTCACCGACGAGGACCAGGCCGTGACGTGGGCCAACGGCGTCGAGTACGCGCTCGCCTCGTCCGTGTGGACCAAGGACCACGGCCGCGCGATGCGCATGTCCAAGAAGCTCGACTTCGGCTGTGTGTGGATCAACACCCACATCCCGCTGGTCGCCGAGATGCCGCACGGCGGCTTCAAGAAGTCCGGCTACGGCAAGGACCTCTCGTCGTACGGCTTCGACGACTACACGCGGATCAAGCACGTGATGACGTCGCTGGACGCGTAGTCACCCGGTCAGCGCCGCGGCCCCGGACGGTTGGTTTCCGTCCGGGGCCGCGGTGTCGGTGAGAGGGCCCGGGGTCAGGAGGAGTTCGCGCTCGACGGGCCGAAGAACTCGATCTCCGCGATGGCGACCTGCTTGCTCGCCGAGATGCCGTGGGCGGACTCGATGGTGAAGCGGACGGCGGTGACCGCGCCCACGCGGAAGGCACGCCGCTGGGGGCCCGCGCCCTGGTCGAGAGTGAGCTGACGGGTCGTCTTCTTGCCGTCGGCCCCGGTGATCGTGGCCTCGACGCGGTGCGGGAGCGCCGACTCGCGGAGCTTGTCGGGGCGGGTGGAGACACCCGGCGTGATGATCAGGTCCAGGAGCCGGGTCGGCTGGTCGAAGCGGGCCTCGACCCACTGACCCTCGCCCGCCTGGGACACGCCCGGCCCCCACCAGGTGTCGTTGAGCTTGTCGAAGGCCAGGTCCGGCTTGTGGCCCGGGAAGTAGCGGGACGCGGCGTAGCGGTCCGGGGACACCTCGGCGCGCTTGGCGAAGTGGTCGCGGGTGGCCTGGATGCCCTGGGGGATGTTGATCACCAGAACGATCAGCAGGGACAGCACGAGCACGATGCCCAGCCAGGACAGGACACGGTCGAAGGCACGGCGCAGCCGGGGGCGATCGCCCGCCCACGGGGCCTCCTGGCTGCCGAAGGGGCCGAGCCGTCGCCACCAGGGGAGCCGGACCGGGCCGGCCGGTCCGTCGCCGGCCATGGGCATCGCGCACCGGGCGCAGAAGTGCCGCTCGGGCCGGTTGCCTGTGGCGCACCAGGGGCAGGGGGCGCCGCCGTCCATGCCGTGTTCCTGACCGGGGGCGCGTACGGCCTGCGGGCGCTGGGGCTCGGGGCGGCCGGGCAGGACCGGGGTGACGGAGGGGTGCGGGGCGGGCTGCGGTTCGGGGTCGCCGACCGGGATGAGGAGGCTGCGGGCGCGGTCGGTCATGCCGTGCGTGTCGGCGTCGGCGTCGGCGTCGGTGGGGTGCGGGGTCTGTGTGGCCGGGGGGATGGGCTCGGTGAGGGGCTCGGTGGGGGCGGTTTCGTCCGGGGGTGGGGTGGTCGGGGAGGGGGAGCGGGGGGTGGTGTCCGGGTGAGCGGTGGTGTCGGGGCGGGCGTGGGTGTGGGGGCTGCCGGTGTTGTCGTCGGGCGTGCCGTGGTGGTCCGGATGACGGGGGGCCGCTTCGGGGGTGGCGGCGCGGGCGGAGGCCTGTTGCGTCGCCGTGCCCGTGCCCAGCCGGTCGCGGGGTGCGCGGGCCAGACCCGTCCCGCCGTCCGGCCGGGCGAAGGCGTCCCAGCCGGGCTCGGGCGAGGGGGACGAGGAGGCGCCGCCGCCCGACTCACCGTTGGCGGCCCTGGCGGGCTCGGATGCCCGGGGCGGCACAGCCGGCTCGGACGCCGGGGCCGGTTCCGAGGGCCGGGCGGCCTCGGCGCGGGGACCGGTGCCGCCTGCCGGGCGGTCCGTCCAGCTCAGTACCGCCCCGCAGGCGTCGCAGAAGGACTGGCCCGGTTCCGCGCGGGTGCCGCAGTCGGCGCAGTTCTGGGGGGTTGTCATGTCTCCCGGGTCCTTTCGGCGGGGGCACCGGCGGTCACCTGGACCGTGTACGGCATATGAGCGGGGCGGGCGGCGGACACGAGGGTCTCCAGGCGGTAGTGGTCCGCGGGGGTCGGGGCGGGAAGGCATAGGTGGACGTGCAGACGGGGGCGGGGCGCGCCGGGGAACGGGCCGAGCGGCCGGGCGCTCCACGCGGCGCCACCGCTCTCGGTGATCTCGGGCTCCACGCCGAACGCGAGCCGGACCGCCTCGGACAGCCCGCGCCGGGTGCCGCGGATGCGGTGCAGATACGCGGCGGCGGCCACGGCCGCCCGCAGCCGCGCTTCGGGTTCGTCGCCCGCGGTCTCCGCGCCGACCCAACTCCCCAGCCACTGGGTGAAGTCGAGCGGGGTGAGGGACGGGCGGAAGTAGGTGTCGAGACAGTCCAGCACGCTCAGGACCGGGGCGATCACGTCGTCGAGCCCGGCGACGAACCGCTGGGCCAGGTCGTCGTCGGCGAAGACGGCCGGCAGCATCGTGCCGATCGGCGTGGAGGATCCGAGGCCGTCGATCGAGCCCCTCATCAGGAACCGTCTCCGATCACCCGGACGCGGTGGTCGAACGAGAACACCAGCGACGGCGCGGACAGATCGATCCGGTTCGTCGGCTCGCCGCGTTTGCCGGTGAGCGGGTCCGCGGGGTGCAGGACCACCTCGTCGACCAGCTCCACCCCCGGTACACGTTGCAGCACCGCGAACACCTCCCCGGCCTGGACGGGCCGCCCGAAGGGCCATCCGGTGCCGTCCGTGCCGCCGGTCAGCGGATCGAGGTGCCGGTAGAGGGCGTCGTGCGCCTCCCGGCGCACCCGGTCGGTGTCGACACCCCGGAAGGCATGCACCGTGGCCACCACGGTGACGCCCTGGTAGTACGGCGGGCCCACCGCCAACCGGGTCCCGATCAGGCGCCGTTCGTCCAGATGCCGGGTGATGCGGTCCAGCAGCGCGTCACCGGGCACGAGTTGTTCGAAGCGCAGCCGGCCGCCGGGGTCCGGCACGGCCTGCGGCACGACCAGCACCCGTACCGCGTAGGCCCCGTGCTCGCCCTCCTCGCCCTCCAGGCAGGTGATGCGCGCGGTCTCGGGGGCGGCGCGGCGGGCCAGTTCCTCGTAGTCGCGCAGCGTCACGGCACGCTCCTGGGCGCGCAGCGTGATGGGGGCCCGGACCTTCGCCTCCTCGACCGTCTCCCCGTCCACACCGCCGCGCGCGGCCTCGCGGTTGACGACCTCGGAGATGTACGGGATGGAGGTGCGCAGCACCTGTACGGCACCGCGCGCCACGTTGCCCGCGCGCCCGCCGCCCGTGCGGTAGCGGCGGGCCCGGACGGGTGCTCCCTTGGGAGCGACCATCCCGTACTGCCGCAGGGATCCGTCGGGTTCGCGCACGGCCGGGCCGAAGGAGATCTCGCCGGTCGTGGCGTCGAGGGTGATGTGCCGGTCGTCCGGCCCGGATCCCGCGAAGTTCGGGACCACCCGCCAGTCCGTCCAGCCGTCGTGCTCGGCGGTCTGCAGCAGCACCGGCGGGTCGTCGCCGACCACGGGCGCGTGCACCAGGCGCAGCCGCTGGCCCGGCAGTCCGGTGGACTCGCCGAGCGCCTCGTCGTACACCGTCTCGGCGTGCACGGCGGCGGTCGTGCCGCCGATCGTGAAGACCTCGGCGGCGCGCACGGTGGGCGAGGTGGTGTAGAAGGGCTGGTTCGGCCGGGGTTCGGTGACCCGGCAGCGCAGCCAGCCGGCCTCCTGGCCGGCGTTGCGGGACAGGACATGCCCGCCGGGGACGTGCAGGACCACCTCGCCGGGCCGGTTCAGGCCGCCCGTGCCGTCCCGGTCGACCTCACAGGGCTGCCAGCCGTCCGCGGTCCACGCCTCCCACACCAGCGGCGGCTGGCGCGGGTCCACGCCGACGCCGTCCACCCGGCTGTCAAGGTCCAGGGCGACCGCGCAGTGCGGGACCGCTGCGGACAGGCCGAACAGCATGGCGTCACCGGGTCCGGGCGACTCGGCGAAGCACAGCAGGTCCTTGTCCTCCTCGGCGAGGTCGGGCGTCCGGTCGGCCATCGGCTCGCCCCGGTGCTGCACCAGCAGATGACGCAAAGCGCAGGGCACCACCGTCAGTTCGCGCTCGGTGCCGAAGACCACCGCCTCCTCGCTCTCGGTGCGCAGCGTGGCGACCTCCGTGCCGACCGGCACCCACACCGCCTCCTCCTGCGGAGCCGACAGCCAGAACGTCACCTCGGTGCGGGCCGCCGACGGCGGGAACAGGGTGATCCCGACGAGGTCCAGGAACGCCAAGTGGTTCTTCTCCGGGACCCTGTTGAGCCGGTAGACGATCTGGTCGGCCATGTGGGCGACCGTCTCGACGAGGGTGACGCCGGGGTCCGAGACGTTGTGGTCCGTCCACTCCGGGGCGCGCTGCTGGATGTAGCGCTTGGCGTCGTCGACGAACTGCTGGAAGCGGCGGTCGTCGAGGTTGGGGGAGGGCAGTGCCATCAGCGGTCGCTTTCGGGGGCGTCGGGCTCGTCGTGGGACGGAATGACGTAGAAGGGGAAGACCAGGCTGCGCGGGTTGTTGGTGCCGCGGATCGAGTACCGGACGTCGATGTAGAGGACGCTCTGGTCGGTGCCGGCGGTGACCTCGACGTCGTCGACCTCGATGCGCGGCTCCCAGCGGTCCAGGCTGGCGTACACCTCGTGCTGGATACGGCCCGCGGTCTGCTCGTTGACCGGCGCGAACACCAGGTCGTGGATCGCGCAGCCGAAGTCCGGCCGCATCGGCCGCTCGCCCGGAGCGGTCGACAGGACCAGCCGGATCGCCTCCTCGATCTCCCGCTCCCCGCTGACCAGGGCGATCCCTCCGGTCGGCCCGATGCGCAGCGGGAACGACCAGCCGGACCCGACGAACTGCTCGGCCATCAGAACCACACCTCGCCCTTCATGAAGACGGTCATCGGATCGCTCACGGGATCGGTCACGGGATCGGTCACGGGATCGGCATCGGCACGGGAATGGTCTTGACGCCGAACACCTTCGAACCGATGAGGGTGGTCGGGGAGTTGATCGTCGTGTTGGCGAGCGAGGTGATCTGTACGGTGGCCTTGCCGGTGAGGCTGGCGATGCCCGTGGCGTCCAGGCTCAGCGCACCGAGCGCGTTCACCGCGAACGCTCCGGCGGCCCGCATGTTGACCACCCCGCCGCCCTGGATGCTGAGCGGGCCGCCACTCTTGATGGTCAGGCTGCGCCGGGCGCTCAGTGAGAGATCGCCGCCCGCCTCGACCGACACGGACCGGCTGCCCTTGATCGTCACCGAACCCTTGCTGTCCACGACGATCTCGGTGTTCGTCCGGTCCAGGTTGATGACCAGCTGCTTGTCGCCGGAGGCCAGCCGAACACCCTGCTTGCGGAGGCCGGTCTTCTGGCTGAGCAGGTCCATGCGGTTGCCGTCCCGGTCCGAGACGGTGTGCCGGCTCGCCTTCTTGCGCACGGTGTCGTGCAGCGGCACGTCGTTCACGGGCGTCGGCTTGTCCTTGCCGTTGTAGAGCCCGCCGATGACGAAGGGATGGTCGAGGGCTCCCCGGTCGAACGCGACGAGCACCTCGTCGTTCACGTCCAGCGGGAAGATGCCACCGCCGCCGAGGCCGCCCCACTGCACGGTCCGCGTCCAGTCGCTGACATAGCTGTCGTCCAGCCACGGGAACTGCAACCGGACCCGCCCCTGCTTGAGCGGGTCGTTCACGTCGGTGACCAGGGCGTTGGCCACGCTCGGCAGCCGCGGCGCGCTGTCGGCGCCGCCGGAAGCGAGCCCGTACAGCGACCGCCACTGCCGCCCGCTGACCGTCACCCACGCCTCGTAGTGCTTGCCGTCGCCGAAGACATGCCGCACGGACGTGGCCGTGTACTTGCCCTCGAAGGGCTGCCCGACGTCCGAGAGCGTCACCGGAACTCCCGGGCGCAGCTTGGGATTTCCGCGCGCTACGACCTCCATCTCGGCGAACGAGGAGGTGAGGTCGTCGGCGAGGGCGTCGGCGGCGAACTTCACCTCGTTCTGCCGGTCGTACGGCGTACTCGTCTCGACCAGCTTGGCCGGCTTGAACTTGCCGGCCGCCGCGCCGGGTGTCGTGCCGATGCCGATGCCCGGGTTGTCGGTGGCGGGCGCGGTCGCCGTCAGCTTCTTCTTCGTCGTGACGTCCCAGCCCCGCGACTCGACCTTGCCGACCTGGTCGGCGGCGGTGACGGCGGACCGCAGCCGCAGGATGTCGCGCCCGGCCTGGAGCACGAACGGGCTCCGGTCGCCGTCGGTCTTCGGCGAGGGTGCCCCGGACGACGGCTTCGGCTTCACGAACTGGAACTCGCCGTCCGCGTCGACGGACATCACCATCTCGTTCTCGTCGGCGAGCCGGGCGAGGAAGTCCCAGTCGGTGACGTTCGACTGGCTGATGAACTCGTACACCGTCTTCGTCGACTGCACCCGCCCCACGGGCACCCCGCCCTGTGCGGCGAGCTTGCGCGCGATGTCCGACGCGCTCTGGTTGCGGTAGGCGGCCACCCGGCGGCGGCGCAGCAGACGGTGCCCGAGGTCGTAGCCGCGGATCACGGTGAAGGTGCCGGTGCCGTCGTAGTCGGCCTCCAGGCCGGTGACCTCGCCGGTCAGCAGCGGGTCGGCGGCGCCCTGGCCGTCGGACACCGGCGTGATGACCACCGGCGTGCCGAAGGTGACCTTCAGATCGCGCAGGAGGATCCGGTACGGGTCCCGGAACGTCAGCCGGAACGCGGCCGGCACCCCGGCGCCCTGGTCGACGTAGCTGTCGACCAGCGCCCGGGCGAACTCGGGCGGCAGCTTGGCGCCCCCGAGCTTCACCTCGACGACGTTGGAGAACGCGGACTGCACCATTACGGACGTACCTCCTCGGCGGCGGGCAGCACCAGTTCCGCACCGGCGGGCAGCCGGGACGGGTCGTCGATGCCGTTGGCCTCGGCGATCGAGCGCCAGGCGGCGGCGTTGCCGTACTCCCGCCAGGCCAGCGACTGCAGCGAGTCGCCCGCCACGACCCGGTGCACGCGCTGCGCGGTGAGCGCGCCCGACGTCGGGTTCTGCCTCTTCGTCTTGCTCGGGATCTCGTGCAGCTGGAGCCGGCAGGTGGCGCGGATGGGCACGCCGGTGGTGCCGAAGAGGGAGTACGTAGCCTCCACCGAGCTCACGTACGCCGTGAACCGGGCCGTGGAGAACGACCCCCACTGGAACACCACCCAGGGCGGCGACGGCTGCTTCGCGGCGATGCTGGCGCTGGTCACCTCGCAGCAGGCGAGCAGCGACTCCACCTTCTTCAGCACGGTGTTGCCGGAGGGCTTCGTGGAGGAGTCGAGGAAGATCTCCACGCCCATCTCCCGCGCCTCGGCGCCCATGAACTCCGGCAGGGCGCCGTCCCGTTCGATCTGCGCGGGCGTCGACTTCCACTGGGCGCGGCGGGTCAGGGACAGCTGCGCGGGATTGAAGTCGAAGCCGAAGGTCTTGATGATCCCGCCGGGCGTGGTGCTCTTGCCGACGGGGGGCTCGTGGATCGCGAGCGTCGCCCTGACGAGGCTCTTTCCGGCGCCCCTGCTGCTGGCTCTTGCCATGTCGTGATGCCCCTTCAGTCCGTGAACCCGTGGTGGGCGATCTCCAGGACCTCGGTGGCCACGGCCGGGTTGGCGGGGTCCAGGCTGGGACCGCTCCAGCTCACCGGCAGTACCTCGATCAGCCCCCAGCGGGCCACCTCCGAACCGTCCGCGCGCAGCGCCGCGATCTGGGCGGTGGGCCGCTTGATCCCCGTCTGCACGGACGAGATCCACTTGGCGACCTTCGTGGTGTCCGGGGTGAGCGGGCGGGTCAGCCGGATGGTGGAGAAGGTGACACGGGTCGGCAGCTGCCAGACGAACCCGTTGTTGCCGCCCTCCTGGCGCTGCTCGACCTCCACCTGGGACGACAGCCCTTCGCATCCGTTGAAGTAGCCGAGGCTCTCACCGTCGATGCTGAGGGTGAACCAGATGGTGGAGCCCGGGTCCTGGCGGGACATCGAGGGCCTTTCTGTATCAGTGGCGGGGGTCGCGGAGTCTGCCGATCCGCTCGCGGTCCATGCGGAGTTCCGTGCGGATCAGCCGGGTGATGCGGCCGATGAGGCGGTGGACCAGTTCGTCGAGCTGGAAGTCGGTGAGCTCACGGGGGTCGAAGCCGCCGTTCGGGATCTCCGTGTAGGCGGGCGGGGGCGGTTGGTTCGCGGACGCGGATGCGGGCGCGGATGCCGATTCCGAGTACGGGGGTGGGGGGCTTTGGGGTGGTGAGGGGGGTGTGTGCGGAGGTGGTGCGGTCTGGGTCGTGAGGGTGTTGGCGATGGTGGCGGCCGCGGCGGCGGCGAGGGCGCCGGTGGTGTTCTTGGGGGCGTTCTTGGTGGCGGTCTTCGGCTTCTTCCAGAAGCGTTGGACTACGGGGAGGGAGGAGGCGGGGGTGTGGCCGGCCAGGGGTTTCGGTGGTTGTGGTGGTGTGTTTACGGGGGCGCCCAGCGGGGGGCGGCGGGGTGTGGTGGGTGGAGCTGGTTGTTGGGGCGAGGTGGCTGGCTGTGGGGTGATCGGTGCGCCGAGGCCGAGGTGGGCGGCACGGGGCGTGGCTGAGGGCTGTGTGGGGCCGGGTGCTGTGGTGCGGTTGGCCGAGGGGGTGGTGGGAGGGAGGGCCGCTCGCTGAACGGTGCGCACTGACGGTGGACCGACGGTTGCTTTGGCAGCGGGGTGTGCGGGCGGAGTGCCGTGGGGCGGCTGCGGTTCGGGGCTCGTGGGGGACGGTGCGACGTCAGTGGGTGCCGGAGCAGGCCTATCGGTATGGGCGCCTGCTGTCGAGGTGGGAGCGGGGGAGTTGGTCCGGCCGTCGTTGGCCGGCGCTGGTGCGGTGTCGCCGGGGCGGGTCGTAGCGCCCTTGCTGACCTGTGGGTGTGGCGGTCGGGCGGGGGCGGCTTGTTGGCGCTGGACCGTCGGGGCCGGGCTGGTGCTGGTGCGGGGGCGGGCAGGCGTGTGGGGTGGTGGGGTGGGGGTGCCTGCCGTCGATGCGGTCGCGGTGTGGTTGGGCGCGGTGTCGCCGGAGGGCGTTGTGGCGCTGTTGCTGACGTGTGGGCGTGGGGGTGGGGCGGGGGTGGCCGTCGGGGGTGTGGGGGTGGTGTTCGTCGTGTGGCTGTCCCGGCCGGATGCTGGTGTGGTCTTGCCGAGCTGTGGGCGTGGCGGTCGGGCGGGTGTGGCCTGTTGGCGTTGGACCGTCGGGGCCGGGCTGGTGCTGGTGTGGGGGCGGGCAGGCGTGCCTGTTGGCGGTGTGGGGCCGGCGGTGGGTGTGGTGCGGTTCGGTGCGGTGTCGCCGGTGGGTGTCGTGTGGCCGTCCCGGCCGGGTGCCGGTGTGGTGTTGCCGGTGGGTGACGTCGTAGCAGCGTTGATCGCCTGTGTGCGTCGTGGCGCTTGGGCGGGGGCGGTCGGGGGGTGAACCGGTCCGGTGCCCGTGCCGGTGGGCGACGGCTGCGGTCGGGTAGGGGTGGCCGGGCGTCGTTGGACGGATGGAGCCGGTGCGGCTGTGGTGTCGGCCGTGCTGTGCGCGGAGTTGCCCGGCATCGGCGGAGCGCCGGTAGGGCCTTGCGCCCCGGTCGGTCCTGACGGCGGCGTCACCGCACCGGGCCGGGGCGCGGCCGCCTTCGGCTGCGTGAGTGCTGCCTCCGAAGCCGGGCTGTTCGTCGTACGGCTCGCGACGGCCGGGTCCGAGGGGAGATCGCCGCCTCGTTCGGCGGTGGCCGGGGTGGTGCCCTGGACCGCATCGGCAGGGCTGGTGACCGCGCGCTGCACGGAGGTCGGGGTCGTGGGCGCGGGTGTACGAACTTCCGGCCCACTGCTGCCGGTTGACGCGCTTGAGGTGACGTCCGCTGCTGTGCCGCCCTTGGACCTCGCGGTCCGCCGTGTCGCCGGGAGCGTCCGTCGCTGTACCGGTGCCGCTCCTGTCTGTGCCCTTGTCAGGGAACTCGGCCGCGGCGGCCTGCTTGCCGGAACGGGCGTCACGTGGAGACCGGGGGCGGGGAGTGGTGCGGCGACCTGCTCCCGGACGGGCGGCGGTATCGGGGACACCACGGGAACTGCCGGAGCAGCCGGAGTGACGGGAGTGGTCGAACGGGCGGTCACAGCACGTGTCGACCCCGCCGGCCCCGATCCGCCACCCGACGGTGCGGAGCCGCTCGTACCCAGCCGCTGGACCACGCCCGCGTGCGCCCGGGAAGCCCTCGCGACCCCGCCGGCCTCCGCGCCGGCGGCAGGCCCCGGGGTCGCACCGGCTTCCGCGCCGCCCCCGACATGCTCCGAGCCCTCGGGAACCTTCGTAGAGGCCCCGGCGCCCTGCGAGATCCGGGGGGTCTCCGAGGCCCGGGGGGTCTTTGAGGCCCTGGCACTCTTCGAGGCCCCAGGAGCCACCGAGGCTCGGTGCACCTTCGAGTCCTCGGCGCCCTTCGAAGCCCCGGGAATCCCCGAAGCCCCGGGAATCCCCGAAGCCCCGGGAGTCCCCGAAGCCCCGGGAGTCCCCGAGGTTCCGGGGGTCTCTGAGGCCCTGGCACCCTGCGAGATCCCGGGGGTCTCCGAGGCACGCGGAGTCTTTGAGCCCTCGGCACCCCTCGAAGCCCCGGGAGTTCCCGGGCCCCCGGGCACCTTCGAGCCCCAGGCACCGTTCGAAGCCCCGGGAATCCCCGAGCCCCCGGAAGCCATCGAACCCCCGGAACCCCTGGAACCCCCGGAAACCCCTGACCCGTCCGAGCCCCAAGACACCCCCGCGGCCCCCGAAACTCCGGCAACACCCCCAGGCCTGGCGGTACTGCCACCGGAACCTGCACTGCCACCGGCACCGGCACCGGCACTGCCACCGGAACGTGCACTGCCACCGGCACCGGCACTGCCACCGGAACGTGCACTGCCACCGGAACGTGCACTGCCACCGGCACCGGCACTGCCACCGGAACGTGCACTGCCACCGGCACCGGCACTGCCACCGGAACCGCCACCAGCCCCGGCGCGGGACCCGGTCGGCCCCACCGCCCTCGCCGGAATCTCCCGCAACGGCACCGCCGGGGCCCGCTGCACCACCGGCTCCGGGCCCGTCAACGGCAAAGCCCCCGTGGGGCGTTCGAGGCCGAACACCGGTCGGCCCGACGTCGGGTGCGAGAGGTCGCCGAGCAGTGTGCGTGACTGCCCGTTCAGGACCGCGGGCGACGCCGTGCCCGCGAACGACGGGTTCTGCCACGTCGGCAGGCGCCCGCCGAACCCCGCGTCCGCGACGCCGGCCTCCCGCCCGGAGGCCAGGGCCCGCTGGATCGACGGCAGCCTCGACCAGGCGGCGCTCACCACGGGGCCGGCACCCGCACCGGTGTCACCGGTGTCCGCACCAGACTGCGTACCCGACTCCGTACCGGTATCCGCACCCGAACGCGCGGAACCACCGCCGGCCGGCAGCGCCCCGCCGGGCACCACGCCGGACGCCTCGGCGGCAGCGACCCGGTCGCCGCCGTCGAGCCCGTCGTCCCGCCGACCCCGCAACCGGTCCAGGAACCCCATGCCTCAGTCCTCCGCCCCGGCCCGCGTGACCAGGGACGCGATCTCGGCCGCGTAGCGGCGGCGGTCGCGGTGTTCCAGGTCCAGGATGTCGTCCATGCTCCAGTGGAAGTGGTAGGCGACGTACGCGATCTCCTCGTGCAGCCGGTCGGTCGCGTACGTCACGATTCCCCCAGGCGGCTCCCGCCGAGTTCCACCTCGAAGGGCTCCGCGCAGTGCGGGCACTCCACCGCCGCGCGGGTGTGGCCCTCCGCGTTGATCTGGCGGTAGAAGTCCTGCAGGAAGGCGAGGTCCGAGGCGAACATGTTCTCCACGGTCCCGTCGTGCACCGTCGGCAGCGTGCCGAGCCGGGTGATCACCCGGCCCAGCAGCACCACCGACAGGAACGCCGGGTTCTCCTGCACCCGCACGTCCCGCAGCGGCACGAGTTCGTCCCGGGCCGTCGACAGGCGCATCACGCCGTCGCGGTGGACCGTGCCCGCCTCGTCGACGTACCCGCGCGGCAGCTGGAAGGGGAACTCGGTGCGCAGTTCGTACTGTTGCTGCGGCGCGGCCTGCGCCGGGGCGGCGGGCGGGGCCTGCGTCGGCCCCGGCCCGGGTACCGCTTCCGCCCCCGCCCCCACGGCCGGTGCCTGCGCCGGGTCGGCGCCGGAGTACATCACCGCGGCGCCGGCCCTGGCAGCCGTACGCCGCATTACTCGATGTCCAGTTCTTCGAACACGATGGTGACGGTCTCGGTGAGCGCCGACGCCTCGCCCGCCTTCACGGTGCTCGTGTCGATCTTGCTGCACCACGCGTTGCGCATGTTGTAGCGCTTCACGGGGTTGCTCTGGTAGTCCATCATGATGATGGACGCGTTCTTGCGGGCCGTGCTCATCTGGCCGGTGATCGACTGGTTGATCCACTCGGTGAACGCGGCCGACTGGGTCATACCGCGGACGACCGTGCAGGTCCCGTTCTTCTTCACGCCCGGCAGGTTCACGACCTTGTTCTGGCCGTTCTGGGTGTTCTGCTGGTACGTGATGACGTCCTGCTCCATGGACAGGCCGCTGACCTCGGCGAGGTACTCGACCATGACGCCGTCGATCTGCAGCCCGAAATTGTGTGAGGTGAGGGAGTCACCCGGCGAAAGGCTCATGTGCTGTCCGCTGTCCTTCTAGAGGGTCTTGGTTGAGGGGAGGCGCGCGGCCGGGTCTACTCCTCCAGCTCCCCGCCTCCGCTGGAGAACTGGGCCAGCCGGAAGATCACGAACTCGGCGGGCTTCACCGGGGCGATGCCGATCTCGCAGACCACCCGGCCGACGTCGACCGACTCCGGCGGGTTCGTCTCGTCGTCGCACTTGACGTAGTACGCCTCTTCGGGGCGCTGGCCGAACAGGGCGCCGTCGCGCCACTCGTTGACCAGGAACGCCGAGATGTTGCGCCGGATCCGGGCCCACAGGTTGTGGTCGTTGGGCTCGAAGACCACCCACTGGGTGCCGATCAGGATCGACTCCTCCAGGTAGTTGAAGTACCGGCGGATGTTGAGGTAGCGCCAGGCCGGGTCGGAGGAGAGGGTGCGGGCGCCCCAGACGCGGATGCCGCGGCCGGGGAAGGCGCGGATGCAGTTGACGCCGATCGGGTTGAGCAGGTCCTGCTCGCCGCGGGTGATCTGGAGCTCGAGGTCGACGGCGCCGCGGACGACCTCGTTGGCGGGGGCCTTGTGGACACCGCGCTCGGAGTCGTTGCGGGCCCAGATGCCGGCGACATGGCCGCTCGGCGGCACCAGCCGGGAGTGGCCGGTGGCCGGGTCGAAGGTCTTGATCCAGGGGTAGTACAGGGCCGCGTACTTGGAGTCGTAGCCGGCGGTCTCCTGGCGCCAGACCCGGATCTGGCGGGCGTTCATGCCCGGCGGCGGGTCGATCACGGCGACCCGGTCGCCCATCAGCTCGCAGTGCGCGATCAGCCCGAGCTGGACCGCCTTGACGGCCTCCAGGTCGATCGCGCCGCGCTGGTAGGCGGCCATCAGGTCGGGGACGGCCACCATGGAGACCTCGTCCACCGCCTCCAGACCGCCGAAGCCCGTGCGGTCGGCGGAGTCGCCGAGGTACTGGGCCGGGCCCGGGTGCGAGGTGTCCGCGTTCCCGGAGGCGGCGGGTGCGGCGGGCGCGGGCGCCGGGGCCGCCAGGGCCACCGTCTGGTTGTCCGGGCGGGCCAGCTGCGCGGCCGGCGCGGCCTCGGTGACGGTGATGAGCTTGGAGCGCTCCTTGACCTGCGTGACGACGTAGTTGCGGCCGCCCTTCTTGGCGGTCACGTCGAACGTCTCGACCGGCTTGTCGCCGTCCTTGACGATGAGCTTGAACCGTTCGGCGGGGCCCTCGCCCTCGGGGTCCGCGACCTCGACGCTCAGGTCGCCCTGCGCCACGGCCGTGACGGCGAAGGTGCCGAGCTGCTTCGGCTCGCCCGCGGGCAGTGCGGCCGGCGCGTTGCCGGAGCGGCCGGTGACGGCGGCGGGGCCCTGGCCGGCCTCGGCGGGCGCGCCCTCGGAGGAGCCTCCTACCCGGACGACGTACGCGGCGGAACCGCCGTTGTTGAAGAAGCCGTAGACGGAGTGCGCGAGGTAGTACCCGTCGGTGAACTCACCGAAGGCCGCCACGTACTGCGTCCAGTTGGTGACCAGTGTCGGCTCGTTCAGCGGTCCGGTCGGCGCGAGTCCGACGAAGGCCGCCACCGAGGTCCCCACCCCCTCGATCGGGCGCGAGCCGCTGGCCACCTCCTCGACGTAGACGCCGGGCGACAGGTAGGACGGCATGCTCTGCTCTCCTCGGGGTACGAGACACGAACAGCTCCCACCCTCGCGCGCGTCGGGCCGGCGGGAAACGGCCTCCGGTGCCGTAGCGGGGGCAATCCGGTTGCCCGCAAGGGCAGTTCCGAAGGTGCCCGGCCCTCGTCACGCGGTCCCTGCCCTCACCTCTGCCCTCGTGGCCCTCCCGTTCCACGGCCACGGCGGGCGAAACTGGCGGGTCAGCCGTCGAGTGTCGAGGAGAACGCCGTGCACGCACACGGAACAGGGGGCAGGCGGGCCGCCGATCGGGACGACGTCCGCGCGAACACGCCCGGCGTGCCGGTGCACCCGATGCTGGCGCTCCAGCGCATGGCAGGCAACGCGGCCGTGGCCCGGACCGTGGCTCAGGAGCGGCACGAGCACGACGCGCACTGCGGGCACACACCCTCCGTGCAGCGCCGCGCCCTGGTGCACGACGTGCTCAACACCCCGGGCCAGAGCATGGACTCCGGGTTGCAGACCGAGATGGAGGCCCGTTTCGGCGGCGCCGACTTCAGCGGCGTACGCGTGCACAAGGGGCCGCTGGCCCGGGAGTCGGCGGCGGAGCTGGGCGCGAAGGCGTACACCTCCGGGGCCCACATCGTCGAGGGCGCACCGCTGACCAAGGAGGACTGGGCGCACGAACTCACCCACTTCCAGGACCAGATGGCCGGCCCGGTCCCCGGCACGGACAACGGCGCCGGCGTCAAGATGTCCGACGTCGGCGACTCGGGCGAGCGGCACGCGGTGGACAACGCCCGGCGGGTGATGAACGGGCCGGTGCCCGCCGTTCAGCCGACACCCGCCGAGGGCGCAGCCGGGCCGGGCGGCGGCGCACCGGACCGGGGGACGGTTCAGCGGACCGTGTGGACGTTCGACCAGGCGGCCAGTGTCCAGGACGAACGCGAACGACAGCACTACCGGTGGCGGAGCGAGGGCGGTGCCGGCGCTCTCAAGACCTCCGCCGAGCTGGGACTCGATCCCGGGAGGGAGGAAGCCCCACCCGGGTGACACGTACGACGACGAGAGCGAGCGGCTCCACAGCAGCGAGAACGTCGCGTTCTCCACCAAGGGCCGGATCACCGAGCAGGATCTCGTCCGGCGCCGGTCACAGACCAGCCGGGCGGTGGCCGAGGCCAAGCAGCGCATCGCCTCGGCACTGAAGATGCTGAGGGAGGCCGACGGCGACCCCAAGGGGGCGCTGCTGGCGGGTCTGGAGTCGGGCTTTACCGTGTTCCGGACAGCCCCTCCCGGGCAGCTCGCGCCGTTCCTGCCCCGGATCGCCGAGATCATCCAGCGCATCCACGACGGACTGAACGCGCAGGGCGCGAAGATCGCCCTGGTCGGCAGCGGTGTGCCGGGCGTGCCGCAGAACGCCACGGCCTGGGTCGACGGGAACCTGTCGGAGAACGTGGCGGGTCTGTTCAGCCTCGGCCACGACAAGATGAGCGAGGAACTGCCGCCCGTGATGGAGCGCTCTGGTCCGATCCACCTGCTGGAGCCGGGCCAGATCGCGTGGTACATCGTCCACGAGGCCACGCACCGGTTCGCCGGAACGCTCGACTACCAGTACAGCCCGTACTTCGAGGAGGTGCAGGAGGACGCGTTCACGGCCTCGGCGGATCCCGAGGTGGCGGCCGCGATGGAGCCCGCGATGCTCGACCGGCGCAAGGTGCGCGATCCGAGGGAGTTCAACGGCAAGGACGAGCAGACGTACCTGGGCAAGCAGTCCAACTGGTACGCCCTGGGCCGGCGTGCCCTCATGAACGCCGACTCCTACGCCCAGTTCGTCCTGACGGCGACCGGAGCACCGGCGCCCCGGACCTGACGGCCCGCACCGTGGCCCGTTCGGCCCTCTCATCGTGCCCTTGAGCTTCCTGACGCGCCGTGGACACCCGGCTAGCGTCGGGACGTGAGCCTGTGGACATCTCTGGAACCCGCCTCCGCGACCGTCGACCCGGGCAGCAGCACGCGCGTGCGCCTGCGCCTGCGCAACACCGGTGACGTCGTCGACGAGTACCGCTTCGAACCGGTCGGCCCCGTCGCCCCCTGGACGACGGTCGAGCCGGCGTCCCTGCGCCTCTACCCCGGCACGACCGGCACGGTGGAGCTGACGTTCGCGCCGCCGCGTACGCCGGACGCCACGGCGGGCCCGAACCCGTACGCGGTGCGGATCACGCCGACCGAGCATCCCGAGGCGACGACCGTCCCCGAGGGGAATCTGACCATCACGCCGTTCACCGAGGTGCGGGCGGAGCTGGTGCCGCCCACGGTCAAGGGGCGGTTCCGGGGGCGGCCCCGGCTCGCCGTCGACAACGTGGGCAACACCAAGCTGACCGCCTCCCTGAGCGGCAGCGACAACGGCGACGAGCTGTCGTACGACATCCACCCGGCCAACGTGCAGATCGAGCCGGGCCGGGCGGCGTTCGTCAAGACCACGCTCAAGCCCAAGAACATCATCTGGTTCGGGTCGAAGGAACAGCGGCCCTACACCCTCGCCGTGCAGCGGTCCGGCGCCACGGCCATGCCCGTGGAGGGGACGTTCGTCCAGCGCGGGTTCCTGCCGGGCTGGCTGGCGACCCTCTTCGGGATCCTGTTCGCCCTCGCGTTCACGTTCCTCATGCTGTGGCTCGCCTACAAGCCCTCGGTCACCACCAAGGCCGACGCGTCGCCCGTCGGCGCCGGCAGCACCCTCGCGCCGTCCCCGACACCCACCCCGTCCCTGACCTCGGCGCCGCCCCCGCCCCCGTCGCCGACACCGCAGGAGTCGGAGGCCGGTGCGGGGCAGGGCGGCGGGGGTGCCGCACCGCCGCCGCCCGCCAAGAAGAAGCCGAAGCCCGCGGTGCCGGCGATGAACGTCCTGCTGTACAACCCCACCACCAAGAAGTGCGCGACCGCCCCCGAGAACAAGGCCGACAAGCCGGTCAAGCAGTTCACCTGCGACGAGACCCAGCAGGACAACCAGCGGTGGAACCTGGAGGTGAAGTACAAGAACAAGGGGCCGGGCGGTCACGCGCTCTTCCAGATCCGCAACGTCAAGGACCAGCTCTGCATGGACCTGCCGAACTTCGGGGCGGCCCCCGTGCCGTCCGGGATCACCGAGTTCCCCTGCGCCGGCACGATGCAGGACAACCAGCTGTGGTGGATCGACAAGCAGGAGAGCGGGGCCTACTGGATCCGCAACTACGCCAGCAACAGCAAGTGCCTGGACGTGTCCGGCTACAGCACCGGCGGTGACGGCAGCAACCTCACCCTGTTCCACTGCTCCAACACGGACGACCAGGAGTGGAAGATCGTCCAGCCCTCGGACGGCTGACGGCCCGGCCGGCTACCAGGTGCCTTCCCCCGGCACCAGGCGGCCGGCCTTGCGGTACTCACGGCGGGCGCCCTCCAGGAGGTCGTCCGCCGTGACCTCGCCCCCGCGCCCGGCGGCCAGGTACGCGGCGGTCACCACCGCGCTGCGGATGGAGCCGCCCGCCAGTTCGAAGCCGTTCGCCACCGCGTCGAGTGCGATGCCGTCCGCACGGGGCACGTGCGACAGGCTGTGCCGCCACAGCGCGAGGCGCTGCCCGGCGTCCGGGAACGGGAAGTCGACGATCAGGTCCAGACGCCGGGTGAACGCCTCGTCGATGTTGGCGCGCAGGTTGGTGGTGAGGAGCGCGATGCCGTCGAAGGACTCCAGCCGCTGGAGCAGGTAGGCGCTCTCCAGGTTGGCGTACCGGTCGTGCGCGTCCTTCACCTCGGACCGCTTGCCGAACACGGCGTCGGCCTCGTCGAAGAGGAGCACCGCGTCGGTGCGGTCGGCCTCGGTGAAGATGCGTTCCAGGTTCTTCTCGGTCTCGCCGACGTACTTGTCGACGACGGACGACAGCTGGACGACGTAGAGATCGAGTCCGAGGTCGGCCGCGACGACCTCCGCCGAGAGAGTCTTGCCGGTGCCGGACTCGCCCGCGAACAGGCCGAGGACGCCCCGGCCCCGGCCGCCGCCCGCGCTGAGCCGCCAGTCGCCGAGCACCCGGTCGCGGTGGCGGGCGCGCAGGGCGAGTTCCCGTAGCTGGGTCAGGGGCCCGTCGGGCAGCACGAGGTCCCGCCAGTCCACGTCGGGCCGGATCCGGCGGGCATGCTGCTCCAGGCCGGAGGCGGACTGCTGCCGGGCGGCGAGGCGCAGATGGGCGGGGGAGAGCGGGGTCCCGTCGAAGTCGGCGAGGCTCCGGGCCGCACGGGCGGCACGGGTGATGTGGTCACCGGCGAGGTGGTACGGGGCGACGGTGGCGGCCAGGTCGAAGCCGGGTTCCCCGCCGAGGGCCGCCGACCAGGCGTCCACCGCGCCCGCGCGCCGTGCGGGCGCCTCCAGGACGAGAGGGTCCTGGTCGCACCACCGGGGGTCGTACGGGCGGGACCCGGTCACCAGCACGGGGACATCGACCGCTGCGGCCAACTCCCGGAACAGCGCCGCCGGTTGTTCCGGCAGCCCCGTGACGACGACCGCCCGGTCGCTCAGCCGGGCCTCGCGCAGCAGGTCCGGGACGAGGTCCTCGGGGCCCGTGAAACGCACGGCCGCGACGCCCGCGGCGCGCAGGGCGGCGGTGACACAGGGGAGCCCGTCGCCCTCACGGCGCTCGCGCAGATACACGGTGAGCGGCGGCCCGGAGACCAGCCGGGCGGCCAGCCGCCGGGCGATCCGGTCGGCCTCGTCGTCCGGGGCGGGGTCTCGGGGGTTTGCGCGGGGGGTTGGTGCGTCGTGGTCGGGGCCTCGGGGGTTTGTGTGGTGGGTCGGTGTGTCTTGGCCGGGTTCGGGGTGGCCCGTGTCGGGGGTCGGTGTGTCCTGGCCGGGTTCCCGGAGGTTTGCGCGGGGAGCAGGTACCACCTGGTCAGGGACACGGAGGTCCGCGCGGGGGGCAGGTGAGCCGTGGTCGGGGTCCGGCGAGTCCGTGTCGGGGGCCGGTGTGTCCTGGCCGGGGCCTCGGAGGTCTGCGCGGGGAGCTGGTGTGTCCTGGTCAGGTTCCCGGAGGTCCGTGCCGGGTGCCGGTGCGTCCCGGCCGGGCTCCGGTGCGGGCAGCGCCTGTAGGTGCCCGGTGAGTGACACGTCAGGAGTGTCGTCGCCGAGCAGGTGGGCCACGAGACGGTCCGGTACGCGCAATGCGCGGCTGAGGAAGGGCCGTTCGGGCTCCTCCACGGTGAGCAGCCCGAACGCGGACAGCGGGGCCGCGGGATGCAGCCGGGCCCGCCCCTCGGCCAGGTGGACGGGGATCCCGCACAGGTCGAGGGCGAGCGCGACGGTGGCCCGCCGGCGGCTGACGTCGTCGTTGAGGTAGCCGTACAGCGGCTCGAAGCCGCGGTCCAGGTCGGGGGCGAGGGCGATGAGGAGCAGCGCGGTGTCGAGCTCGGTCAGGCGGAGCCGGGCGGAGAGCCCGGCCAGACGGTCAGGGCCGGCGTCGGGTCCGGGCGGCCCGCCGGTGTCCGGGCAGGTGAGCGGCAACGGCTCGGCCGGGCGCAACAGATGCCGTACGGCCTCCTCCGACAGGTACAGGCCGCGCAGCGGGTCGCCGGCCGTGGGGTCGCCGGCGGACCGGTGCTCCACCAGCAGGGCGACCCGGTCCCGCAGTTCGGCGAGGCGGGCGAGGAGTGCGGTGGGGGGGATGTCAGACGTCTGAGTGGTCATGTCCTGCGGTCCAGCCCCCGGCCCCGGCGCGCCGTCCTGCGGGCCTCCCGGGCCTCTTGGGCCGCCGCCACCTGCCGTGCGCTGTGCGCGCGTTCCTCCGTCTTTGGCGGTGTGCCGTCCACGGTGCGGACACGGACCGCCACGCCCTCGGTGACGGGCGGGCCGGCGTCGTACTCGGGGTAGGCCGGGAAGGGAGCGGTGATCACGAGGTCGAGGGACGGCTTGAGTTCGCCGCCGAGCGCGGACCAGATCTCCGCGAGGGAACGCGACTCGGTCTGCGTGCCGGCCACGGACATCGGGATCGTCATGCCCAACGCGCCGAGAGAACCCGGAAGGTCGGCGGCGCCGATCAGCTCGCGCGGGATCAGCGTGGCCAGCACCGCGGACAGCAGCCGGTGTTCGTCCTGGGGCTGTTTCGTCCACGCCGTCACCAGGTACGACAGCCGGAACCAGCGGGGCGGCTGCCGGTGCTTGACGACGATGTCCCGCTCGTCGTGGATCGGGAGATGGCCCCGCTGGCGGCGGGCGACGTCCTCCCGGATGTCGTACAGATAGGCGTTGATCGTGGGCGCGTTGCGGCGGGCGGCCCAGTCACGGGTCGGGGCGTCGAGGGCGACGTCGATGCCGGAACCGGCCAGTGCGCCGCCGCTGAGCAGGTTCTTGAGAACCTCGTCCACTTCGTGGATCACCGATGTGCTCCCGCTTCCGCCCTGCCGTGCTGTGCCGTGCTCGTCCCCGAGGGGCCCCTGCCGCCGATGCGCCGCCGCATCCGATCCTGCCCCCCGCCCCGCCCGGCCCGCAGGGACGCCGGGGACGGCGGCCGGGCAGACCGCGCTGCCCGTGAGGTCGGCTTCGGATGCCCGTTCGGTCAGATGTAGCCTTCCCGCAGGGCATGGGCCACGGCGTGGGCCCGGTTACGCAGGTGCAGTCGGGTGGTCAGCCCGTGCATCACGTTCTTGACGGTGCGTTCGGAGTAGGACAGCTTGCTGGCGATCTCACCGGTGTCGAGTCCCTCGGACACCAGCCGCAGTACGTCCACCTCACGGGGTGTCATCCCCGACACCGGAGCGCCGGTACGGCCGGCGGCGCCGCGATGCAGGGTGCCCACCTGGTTGATCAGCCGGCCGAGCAGATCGGCGGGCAGGTCGCCGTCGCCCCGGGCGGCCGCGAGCACGGCCTGCACCAGCCGGGTCGCGGTGGCCTCACGGCGCCACACGATGGCACCGACCCCGCACTCGATCACGTCGAGCAGTTCCGTCTCCCGCAGCGCGGACACCACGAGCACCGCCCGCGCGCCCTCGCTGCGCACCAGCCGGCGCAGCCGGGTCAGGGCCGTGTCGTCGAGGACGTCGTCGATGAGCAGGGCCACCGTGCCGGGGCCGGACTCGGTCTCCTCCCGCAGGTCGATCTCCGGGAACCGGCGCAGCTGGCTGAGCGCTCCCTCGCGCGATATCGGGTCCGTGGCGTGCACCGCCACGGGTATCCGGGGCGCGGAATCGGCCGTGCCGGGGCGTGTGGTCCGCGATGAGCTGAGCAACCGTTTCCCCTATGTCCACGTACGCGCCACCTCTGTGGGGTCGGTGGCGGATGTGCACTCCTCAGCCTTCTGGGGCGGACGGTCCGGACGCAATCGTGGATCACCACGAGACGCACCACGAGATCGGCCCCGCGCCGACCACGAGATCGGCCCCGCGCCGACCACGAGATCGGCCCCGAGCCGACCACGAGATCGCAGGCGGCCGCCGAGCAGCCGTGAGGTGACGGCCCGTCCGGTTCCACCGGGGCCGGAACTAGCCGCCGTGGCACTTGTCACGGCACCAGCCCCGGGCGCGGGCCGTCCTCGACGGGGGAAACGCCACGTCCGACCAGGGAGGCAGGAATGTCCGATCCTCAGCCCGAGCAGTTGCGGCGTGCGCAGCCGGCCGAACACCGGGAGGCCGCTGCCCTGCTGGCGGCCGGCATCGCACGCGCCCGGTCCGGGACGGGCGGCCTCGTGCTGCTGCGCGGAGCCACCGGCACCGGCCGGACCAGCGTCCTGGAGGCGGCGGCGGAGGCCGCCGCCGCCCAGGGCGTGCGGCTGCTGCGCGCCCGCTGCTCGCCGGACTGGGCGGCAGCGCCCTTCGCCGCCGTGCTCCAACTCCTCGGACCCGTACCGGGCTCGGAGCAGACCGACCCGGCCGGCGACGAACGCGAGCAGGCCGCCCTGCTGCGGCATGCGCTGCGCTCGTACGCCGGTGAGTCCCCGCTGCTGCTCGCCGTGGACGACGTCCACCTCGCCGACGGCCCCTCGTACCGCTGGCTGGTGGAGGCCGCCCGGCACGTGGACCGATTACCTCTGCCGATCCTGCTGGCCGTCACCGAACGCAGCCAGTACGACATCGATCCGCCCGCCCCGGGCTTCACCCACACCCTCTCTCCCGCCCTAGTCGACACCCATACCCTGTCCCCGCTCACACCGGACGCGGCGGCAGGCCTGGTGCGCGCGGGGCACCCCAACGCCCCCACGGCATGGGTCGAGAGCTGTGTCCGGGCCGGCGCGGGCAGCCCCCTGCTGCTGAGGGCCCTCCTGGACGACCTCAGCGCCTCCGCCGGGTACGCGACCGACGTCCCGCTCCCGTACCCCGACCTTCCCGAGGCCTCCGCGGCCCTGTACCAGGGCTCCTACGTGGCCGCCGTGCAGTGGTGGCTGGACAGCGCCGGGAGCGGCACGGCCGAGGTGGCCCGGGCTCTCGCCGTGCTCGAGGAGGGATGGGAGCGGGCCGGAGGGGGAGCGGGCGGGCGCGAAGCGCCGGCCGGTCTGCTCGGGGAGCTCGCCGGTGCCGATCCGGCCCGGGTGGCGGGCTGGCTCACCGCGATGACCGGGCTCGGCCCGCTGCGCCCCGGCCCGGACGGCCTGCCCCGCTACGCCCATCCGCTGCTGAGGGACGCCGTACTCACCGGCGTCCCGGCGTCCCGGCGGCGCGCGGTGCACCGGACCGCCGCCGAGGCGCTGCTGCATCGCGGCGCCCCTACCGCGGCCGTGGCACGGCACCTGCTGTGGTCCGGCCCCGTCGGCGCCGGCTGGGCCCCGGCCGTGCTGCGGGACGCCGCCTCCCTCGCCCTGCGCGACGGCCGCTCCGACGACGCCGTCGCGTTGCTGCGCAGGGCACTGGAGGAGCCGCTGCCCGACGACCACCGGCAGCGGGTGCTGACCGAGCTGGGCTCCCTGGAGTGCGCGGGCCGGGATTCCTCGGCCGGCATCCCCCGGCTCACCGAGGCACTGGGGCTGCACGGCACACCGCAGGACCGGGTGCGTGCAGCCGTGGCCCTCGGCACGGCGCTGGCCGGGCGCGGCCGGGCCCGCGCCGCCGTGGAGGTCCTGCGCACGGTGGACGGCCAGCTCACCGGGCACCCCGACCTGGGCGGTGCCCTGCAGACCGCGTCCGCCCTGCTGTCCGACCAGGACCAGACGGTCCGCAGCGACGTGTACCGCTGCCTGTCCGAGACCGCCGAGCGCTCACCGGAACTCGTAGGACCGGCGACCCGGGCGTTGCTCGTCCGGTACGCGGCCAGCGCCGCACTGACCTCGGCGGGCGACGCGATGCGGCAGGTGCGCGCGCTGCTCGCCGAGCCGGCCCACCCGCTGACCGAGCCCTTCCTGCTCGGCACGTCCGCCGCGATCGCCCAGTGGGCCGACGAACTCGACGAGGCCGACCGCCTCGTGGACCGCGGCCTGGCCGGACAGCGCCCCGACCTGCTGCACCCCATGCACGCGGCGCTGCTCAACACGCGGGCCGACATCGCCGCCGCGCGCGGCGAGTACACGCTGCTGCCCGCCGAACCCCCCACCCACGCCCACGGCCCCTCCAACGTGCACGCCACCACCCTGATCGCACTCGTGGAGACCGGCCGCCACGCCGAGGCCCGGCGGCTCGCGGACGGCTTCGATCTGCGCGAGGCGCCCGACAACTGGGAGCTGAACCGCTTCCTGTACGCGCGGGGCTTGCAGCGCGCCGCCGCGGGCGACACCGCCGGGGCCCTGCACGACTTCCTGGAGTGCGGCCGCCGCCAGACCGCCCGCGAGGTGGTCAGCCCGGTCGTCACCCCGTGGCGGTCCGCCGCCGCCGAATGCCGGCTGGCCCTCGGCAGCCCCCAGGAGGCGCTCGCCCTGGCCGAGGAGGAGCTGCGCCTGGCCCGGGTGTGGGGCACGCCCCGCACGGTCGGCCGCGCCCTCAGAGTGCTCGGCACGGTCACCGGCGGCCGCCGGGGCCTGCGCCTGGCCGAGGAGGCCGTAGCCCTCCTCGAGGACGCGCCGGCCGCCACCGAGGGGGAGCTGGTGGCCGCGCTCCTCGCACAGGGGCGGCAGCTGACCGCCGCCGGCGAACGCGTCCGCGCCCGGGGCTGTCTGCGTGCCGCCGCGGAACGCGCCGAACGACTGGGCGCGGTGCGGCTGCGGATCCTCGCGGAGGAGGCCCTGCGCGAGGGCGGGGCCCGCCGCGCCGCCACCGCCCGCACCGGCTCCGGCGCCCTGACCGGGAGCGAGCTGCGCATCGCCCGGCTGGCGGCCGGCGGCCGTACGAACGCCGAGATCGCCGGACTCCTCCACCTCGCCCGGCGCACCGTGGAGACCCATCTGACCAGCACGTACAAGAAGCTGGGCATACGGCGGAGAGGTGAGCTGGGACAGGCGCTGAGCGAGGACCGACCCCGCGGAGAGAGTTCTCGTCGCCAGGACTCGGCGCCAAAAAGTGTTATCGCCGCGTCCTTCACGCCGTCTCCACTTTGTGATCCCCGACATAGCGAGGACCCCGGCCCCGGCTGAGAGGGTGCGTGCGGAACATCAGTGATCCGGACATCGGTGATCCGGACATCAGCGATCCGGACATCAGCGATCCGGACATCAGTGACCCCAGGCGTCGAGAGGCCACCGTGGACAGTCAGCACTGGCGCGCCACCGTCACGGCGGCGCAGGACGGCGACCGGCAGGCGCTGGACGAGCTGGTCGCGGGCTGGCTGCCGCTGGTCTACAACATCGTGGGCCGGGCCCTGAACGGCCACGCCGACGTCGACGACGTCGTCCAGGAGACCATGCTGCGCGCGGTCGGCAACCTCGGCTCCCTGCGCGACCCGGACAGCTTCCGGTCCTGGCTGGTGGCGATCGCCATGCGGCAGATACGGGACCGGGCGCGCCGCAGGACCCCGGACCGGCTGGAGGAGACGGCGTCCTCCGACTTCGCCGAACTGACCGTGCTGCGGCTTCAGTTGGAGGGGCAGCGACGCGAGGTCGCCGAGGCCGCGCGATGGCTCGACGACGAGGACCGGCAACTGCTGTCGCTGTGGTGGCTGGAGGTCGCGGGCGAACTGACCCGGCGCGAACTGGCCGCCGCCGTCGGCATCACCCGGCAGCACGCCGCCGTGCGCGTCCAGCGGATGAAGGAGCGCCTGGAGACCTCGCGCGGCATCGTCCGCGCCCTGGACGGCGCCTGCGCCGACCTGCGTGAGCTGACCGGCCGCTGGAACGGCCGGCCGGACTCGGTGTGGCGCAAACGGCTGGCCCGGCACATCCGCGGCTGCGGCTACTGCGGCGACACCCGCGAGTCCGTCGTACCGGCGGAACGCCTCCTCGTCGGCATCGCGCTCGTCCCGCTGCCTGTCGGGTTCACCCTGTCGCTCGCCTTCGGCGGCAAGACGGCCGTGGCCGCGGGCAGCGCAGGCTCCGCCGGCTGGTCGGCCAAGCTGCTCGGCGCCCTGACCAAGCCGGCCGTCGCGATGACCGCCGGCGCGACCATCGTCGCGGGCGGCGCCTACGTCGTCACCCAGCCGCCGGACGCCCCGCCGCCCCGGGCAGCGGTCACCCCCACTGCGACGGCATCCACGTCCGGGCCCCCACCGCCCTCCGCCCCGCCCGCCCCGAAGCCCACGCCGACGAAGAAGAAGGCCGACCTCTACGGCACGGTCGTCGACGCCGTCGACCGCGCCCCCGATCCGAACACCCGGCCCGCCGCCCTGCCGCGCCGCCCCGAGCCCGGCATCACCAGCACCGGCGGACCGAAGGCCGTCATGCAGCACCGGGGCGACAGCGTGACGCTGAGCGGCCGGGGCTATGTCCTGGTCCGCTGGCAGATCTCGCCCAAGTCCCGGCCCGGCGCGCTGGTCATGCCCTCCTGGACCGGTCTGAAGGGCAAGGTCTTCCACGTGGCGTCCGGCGGCTGGCGCCGGATGGACGACCCGCTGCCCGGCGCCCCGAACGGCTACGCCACCGGCATGGGCGGGCCGGCCATCGGATACGCCGAACTGCCGTCAGGCACCCAGCAGATGTGGCAGAACGAGTACTTCTACGTCGACGGCACCGTCACCCTCACCCAGAACGAACGGGGCTGCGACTACGGCCTGACCGTCTTGCCGTCGAACCGGCAGGCCGTGGAGGAAGACATCAACGCGGGTCCCGCCCAGGGCGCCCTCCGCTACGGCCTCGTCCGCGACACCGGCACGGACAGCGCGCCGGTGCCGCAGTACGTCACACGCTCGACGCCGGCCGATCCGGCGACGGTGCCGCAGCGCTCGCGCGTGTAGCGCACAGCACGTCGATGCGGTTGGTCGTGATCGAGTCCACCCCGGCCGCCAGGAGCCGCCGCATGGAGCGGCGGGTGTCGGGGGTCCACACGGACAGCAGGTACCCGTCGCGGTGCACCCGCTCGGCGAGGGGCCGGTCCACCAGGGAGAAACGGTAGTTGAGCCAGCGCGGGCGGATCGCCTCCAGCAGGACCGGCCGCGGCGGGGCCAGGGTCGTCCAGGTCAGGGCGATCTCCGCTTCCGGGTCCGCCGCGCGCACGGCGAGCATGGCGTCGGCGCCCGCGCAGTAGTACACGCGGTCCGCCGCCCCGGCTTCCCGTACGGCGTCCATGACCCGGCGCACCGCCCGCACGCCGGGCGAGCCGGGCAGGTCGATCATCACCCGGTGCCCGTCGGTCGCGGCCAGCGCCTCCGCCAGGGACGGCACCCCGCCGCCGGTCAGCCCGCGCACCTCCTCCCAGGACAGCGCGCGCACCGGCCGCTCCTGCTCCCAGAGCCGCTTCAGCGTCTCGTCGTGCAGCAGCACCGGCACGCCGTCCCGGGTGAGGCGTACGTCGATCTCCACCGCGTCCGCGCCCCGTCGAAGCGCGGATCGCAGTGAGGCGACGGTGTTCTCGTGGTGCCGGTAGGGGTCGCCCCGGTGGCCGACGGCGAGGGGGACGGGGGTCACCGGTCGAGCCACCCCGCGGTGTACGTGTCGATCTCGCCCTTGATCCGGGCCTTGCCCGCCGCGTCCAGGAAGGACACCTCGACGGCGTTCTTCGCCAGCTCGGACAGGCCCCGCTCGTCGAGGCCGAGCAGCCGCGCGGCCACCGCGTACTCGTTGTCGAGGTCGGTGCCGAACATCGGCGGGTCGTCGGAGTTGATCGTGACGAGGACCCCGGCCTCGACGAACTCCCTGATGGGGTGCTCGTCGAGGGTGCGGACCGCGCGCGTGGCGATGTTGGACGTGGGGCACACCTCCAGCGGGATCCGGTGCTCGGCGAGGTGCGCGAGGAGCTTCGGGTCCTGCGCGGAGCTGGTGCCGTGGCCGATGCGCTCGGCCCGCAGATGCGTGAGGGCGTCCCACACCGTCTCCGGGCCGGTGGTCTCGCCCGCGTGCGGTACGGAGTGCAGCCCGGCCGCGATCGCCCGGTCGAAGTACGGCTTGAACTGCGGACGCGGCACGCCGACTTCGGGCCCGCCCAGGCCGAAGGAGACCAGGCCCTCCGGGCGCAGCCGCTCGTCGGTGGCGAGCCGGGTCGTCTCCTCGGCGGCCTCCAGGCCCGCCTCGCCGGGGATGTCGAAGCACCAGCGCAGCACGGTCCCGAACTCGGCCTCGGCGGCCTTGCGGGCGTCCTCGATCGCGTCCATGAAGGCACGTTCGTCGATGCCGCGGCGGGTGGAGGAGAACGGGGTGATGGTCAGCTCGGCGTACCGCACCTGCTGCCGGGCCAGGTCACGGGCCACCTCGTAGGTCAGCAGCCGGACGTCCTCCGGGGTGCGGATCAGATCGACGACCGACAGGTACACCTCGACGAAGTGGGCGAAGTCGGTGAAGGTGAAGTAGTCGACCAGGGCAGCGGGATCGGTCGGCACCTTGGAGTCGGGATGCCGGGCGGCCAGCTCGGACACGATCCGGGGGGAGGCGGAGCCCACGTGGTGCACATGCAGTTCGGCCTTGGGCAGTTCCGCGATGAACGCCGTGAGGTCGCGCGGGGCGTGGGGGTCGACGAGATGCTGGGTCAAGGGTTCCTCCCCGGAACGGCGCCCCTGCCGGCGCGAGGCGGGCGGGCGCGGGTGATCGGCTGATCGATGACTCGGAGTCATCGTATGCCGTGGGTGCGTCGCCCTTCTTTTTCAGGGGCGCGGGGAACTGCGCGACCAGCCCCAACGCACCCGCACTGTGGCACGCGCCGAACCGCCCCGTAGCATGACGGCACGATCGACCCAGGGGGGATACAACATGTCGGACGCGACGCAACCCGGCGGAGGCGGCCACGACCCGTGGGCGCCCCCGGAGAACCGGCCGTCACTCGAGAAGGACCAGCCGCCCACCGCGGGGCCGCCGTCCGTGCACGACCAGGCCACGGTCACCTCCATGCCCAGCGCCGGCTTCACCCCGCCCACCGGCACACCGCAGTTCGACCACACCGGCTCCGGCCCCACCGTCCCGCCCCCGCCCGCGGCCCCCGGCGGCTACGGCTACCCCGGCTACCCCCAGGCGGGCTCCGGCTACCCCCAGAGCGGCTACGGCTGGCCCGGCATGCCCCCGGCCCCCCAGAACGGCATGGGCATCGCGGCGATGGTGCTCGGCATCGTCTCCTGCACCCTCTTCTGCCTGTACGGCATCGTCTCCCTGGTCACCGGCATCCTCGCCGTGGTCTTCGGCATCAAGGGCCGCAAGCGGGCCGAGGCGGGAGTGGCCACCAACCACGGCCAGGCCCAGGCGGGTCTGATCATGGGCATCATCGGGATCATCCTCGGCATCACGGTGATCGTCCTGATCGCCGTCGGCATCACGGCCGCGATCAACAGCGACACCTCGTCCGACGACGACCCGTACTACGGCGCCCACGGCCCCGTGGCCACCGCCCCGTCCCACCGCTGAAACACCCGTCCTCCTCGGCGGACTTGGCTACTACGATGCCCTGGTCTGACAACGGAGGGGAGATCGTCCATGTCCAACACCAACCCCACACCCGGTGGGTTCGGTCCGCCGTCCCAGCCCCCGCAGCAGCCGGCCCCTGGCTACGGCTATCCGCAGCAGTCCGGCCCGGGCTACGGCTACCCCCAGGGCAGCCCCGGCTACCCGGCCGCGCCGCCCGCCGCCTACCCGCAGGCGCCCGGCTACGCGATGCCCGCGCAGCCGAGCAACGGCATGGGAACCACCGGACTGGTGCTGGGCATCATCGGCGTGGTCTGCAGCGTGACCTTCCTGCTGTGGTTCTTCGGCGTGATCCTGGGCATCCTCGCGATCATCTTCGGCGCCATCGGCCGCGGCAAGGCCACCCGCGGTGAGGCCACCAACAAGGGCGCGGCGACCGCCGGCCTGGTCTGCGGCATCATCGCGACCGTGATCCTGCCGCTGCTCGGTTTCCTGCTCTTCGCCAGCATCATGGGCGGACTCGGCGCGGCGAGCTGAAGCCGCCGCTCACAGGGGGCCGGTCCCATGGGCCGGCCCCTCACTCATGACTCATGCCCGCACTCAGACCCCGCGCAGCCGCTCCCGCGCCGCCATGAGCGCGAACCCCAGCAGGTTCGGCCCCCGCCACCGCTCCGGATCCGACGCCGCCTCGTCGTCTGCGGCCAGCCCGATGCCCCACACCCGGTCCACGGGGCTGGCCTCGACCAGCACGCTCTCGCCCGTGTTCAGCAGGAACTCCCGCAGCTCGGGGTGCGCGGCGAACTTGTGGACGCTGCCGTCCACGACGATCCGGAACCGCTCCCGCTCCCATAGCGCCTCGTCGAAACCACGCACCAGCCGCCCGGCCTTCTTCGCCTCGGCGGGATGCCCGGCGGCCAGCACGGCACGCTCCGCCGCCGCGTCCCCGAACAGCCGGGCCTTGCCCGCCATCATCCAGTGCTCGGCCGTCGCGTACTCCACGCCGGCCACCGTGAACGGCGCGGGCCACCACTGGCTCAGACAGCTCGGCCCGATCAGGCCGTCCGGCCGTGGCCGGTGCCCCCAGAAGTGCAGATACCTGATCCTCGCCCCGCCGCGGGACGCCCTGATCAGGGCCTCCCGGGAAGCGACCGCCCCCGTGATCTTCTCCATGCACGCGAGTCTGGCACGCACCACTGACACACCGTCCTGCCTTTTCGCGGCGGACTCGACACCTGGTCGACAGATTCCGTCGCGTAACCAAAAATCAACAACGGAATCACTTGTTGGCGTGTCATTGCTCTGTCAGGATCGGCACTCAAATCGAGCCTGAGCCACGCCGGCCCCACCAGGGGACACGGAGGAGAGCCACATGCACAACCCGGGCAACGCCACCCCGGACCGATTTCCGGCCGCGGAGCGCTTCGAGGAGGGCGCGCAGTTCATCGCGGGCCGTCTGACCAGGGGTACCTCCGGCCGTACCCACGCGGTCGTCGACCCGGCGTCGGGCGAGGAGGTCCTCCGCTACGAACTGGCCGGCACGTCCGACGTCGACCGGGCCGTCGCCGCAGCGCACGAGGCCTTCCCCGGCTGGGCGGGGGCCACGCCCGGCGAGCGTTCCGACGCCCTGCACCGGTTCGCCGCGGTCCTGGCCGACCGGGCCGAGGACTTCGCCCGTGCCGAGTCGCTGCAGTGCGGAAAGCCGCTGAAGCTGTCCCGCGAGTTCGACGTCCCCGGGACCATCGACAACACCGCCTTCTTCGCCGGTGCCGCACGGCATCTCCAAGGGCAGTCCGCCGGTGAGTACTCCGGGGACCACACGTCGTACATCCGGCGCGAGCCCATCGGCGTCGTCGGGTCGATCGCGCCCTGGAACTATCCCCTCCAGATGGCCGCCTGGAAGGTCCTCCCGGCGATCGCGGCGGGCAACACCATCGTCCTGAAGCCCGCCGAGCTCACCCCGCTGACCTCGCTGCTCTTCGCCCGGGCGGCCACGGACGCCGGGATCCCGGACGGTGTGATCAACATCGTCACTGGCACCGGCAGGGAGGCCGGGGAGCACCTGGTCGGCCATCCCGACGTGGCCATGACCTCCTTCACCGGCTCCACCGCCGTGGGCAAGCGCGTCGCGGAGATCGCCACCGCCACCGTCAAGCGCCTCCATCTGGAGCTCGGCGGCAAGGCGCCCTTCGTGGTCTTCGACGACGCCGATCTCGAGGCCGCCGCCCACGGCGCGGTCGCGGGCTCCCTCATCAACACCGGGCAGGACTGCACGGCGGCCACCCGCGCTTACGTGCAGCGGCCGCTGTACGAGGCCTTCGTGGAGCGGACCGCCGCGCTGATGGAGAGCGTCCGGCTCGGTGATCCCTTCGCCCCCGGCACCGACCTCGGGCCGCTGATCTCGCACGTCCAGCGGGACCGGGTCGCCGGTTTCGTCGACCGGGCGCGGGCCTACGCGCGCGTGGTGACCGGCGGAGAAGCGCCCGGGGGCGAGCTGGCCAAGGGCGCCTACTACCGGCCCACCCTCATCGCCGACGCCGCCCAGGACAGCGAGGTCGTCCAGTCGGAGATCTTCGGACCCGTCCTGGTCGTGCTGCCCTTCGACACCGACGACGAGGGCATCGCACTCGCCAACGACACGCCGTACGGGCTCGCGGCCTCCGCCTGGAGCCGGGACGTGTACCGGGCCAACCGGGCCACGCGCGAGATCAAGGCGGGCTGTGTCTGGGTCAACGACCACATCCCGATCATCAGCGAGATGCCGCACGGCGGTCACAAGTCCTCCGGCTACGGCAAGGACATGTCCGCGTACTCGTTCGAGGAGTACACCCAGATCAAGCACGTCATGTTCGACAACACCGCGGTGGCCGCCAAGGACTGGCACCGCACCGTCTTCGGGGACCGCTAGCCGTATCAGGCCGCCTGACCAGCGGCCGCCCACCCTCCGAAAGGGCACCACGCGCATGGAGCAGTACGAGCCCGACCGCCTGTCCCCGGCCCAAGTGGCCGCGATGCGGCGCAGCTTCAGGAACGGCAGGGCCGCCCTCACCCGGCGGTCCCTGCTCCGCGCCTCCGCCGGCGGGGCCCTCGCGGCCGGCGGACTCGGGACGCTGAGCGCCTGCGGCATCCCGGCGGCGGGCAAGTCGCAGGGCGGCGTCTCGGCCGAGGACCACTCGGCGAAGGAGAAGACGGTCGCCTTCTCCAACTGGACCGAGTACATGGACGTCGACGACAGCGGCAAGCACCATCCGACGCTGGAGCAGTTCACCAAGCGCACCGGCATCAAGGTCAAGTACACCGAGGACATCAACGACAACAACGAGTTCTTCGGCAAGATCAAGCCGCAGCTCGCCGCGGGCCAGGACACCGGCCGGGACCTGATCGTCCTCACCGACTGGCTGGCCGGACGGCTCATCCGCCTCGGCTGGGCGCAGAAGCTCGACCCGGCCAACCTGCCGCACGCCTACGCCAACCTGTCGGCCCAGTTCCGCAGCCCCGACTGGGACCCGGGCCGCGCCTACTCCTACGTCTGGCAGGGAATCTCCACCGTCATCGCGTACAACAAGAAGGCCCTCGACGGCGTCGAGGTGAAGTCGCTCTCCGACCTGCTGGACAACCCGAAGCTCAAGGGGCGCGTGGGCTTCCTCTCGGAGATGCGCGACAGCGTCGGCATGACGCTGCTCGACATGGGCAAGGACCCGGCGAAGTTCACCGCCGACGACTACGACGCCGCCATCGCCCGGCTCCAGAAGGCCGTCGACAAGGGCCAGATCCGCCGCTTCACCGGCAACGACTACACCTCGGACCTGACCAGCGGCGACTTCGCGGCCTGCGTCGCCTGGGCCGGTGACGTCGTCCAGCTCAAGGCGGACAGCCCCGACATCGACTTCCTCGTCCCGGACAGCGGCTACATGACGTCGACCGACAACCTGCTGATCCCCAACAAGGCCCGTCACAAGACGAACGCCGAGCGGCTCATCGACTTCTACTACGAGCCGAAGCCGGCCGCCGAACTCGCCGCGTACATCAACTACGTGTGCCCCGTCGACGGGGTGAAGGCCGAGCTGGAGAAGATCGACAAGGACGCGGCGAACAACCCGCTGATCATCCCCGACAAGGCCATGGCCGCGAAGTCCCACGCCTTCCGCTCGCTGAGCTCGAAGGAAGAGACCGAGTTCGAAGCGAAGTTCGCGAAGCTGACGGGGGCGTGACCACCATGACGAACAAGACAGACCCCACCGGCGACGTCCGCCTCAAGGGCATCGGCAAGGCCTACGGCGCCTTCACCGCCGTCCACCCGCTCGACCTGACCGTGCCGCAGGGCTCCTTCTTCGCCCTGCTCGGCGCCTCCGGCTGCGGCAAGACCACCACCCTGCGCATGATCGCCGGCCTGGAGGAACCTTCCTCCGGGACCGTGTCGCTGGGCGACCAGGACGTGACGGCGCTCCCGCCGTACAAGCGGCCGGTGAACACGGTCTTCCAGTCGTACGCCCTCTTCCCGCACCTCGACATCTTCGAGAACGTCGCCTTCGGTCTGCGCCGGCGCGGCGTCAAGTCCGTGAAGAAGCAGGTCGGGGAGATGCTCGACCTGGTGCAGCTCGGCGAGCAGGCCCGTAAGAAGCCGCACCAGCTCTCCGGCGGCCAGCAGCAGCGCGTCGCCGTGGCCCGCGCGCTGATCAACCACCCCAAGGTGCTCCTGCTCGACGAGCCGCTCGGCGCCCTCGACCTGAAGCTGCGCCGCCAGATGCAGCTGGAGCTCAAGCGCATCCAGACCGAGGTCGGCATCACCTTCGTGCACGTCACGCACGACCAGGAGGAGGCCATGACCATGGCCGACACGGTCGCCGTGATGAACGCGGGCCGCGTGGAGCAGCTGGGCGCGCCCACCGACCTCTACGAGAACCCGCGCACCACCTTCGTCGCCAACTTCCTCGGCACCTCCAACTTCATCGAGGCCGAGATCGACTCCAAGAGCGGGGAGGAGATCGTGCTGAAGGCGGGCGGCGGCAAGCTCGTCCTGCCCGAGGCCCGGTGCGGCGCGCCCACGACGACCGGCGGCAAGGTGCTGGTCGGCGTCCGCCCCGAGAAAATATCCCTCGCCCACGCGGACGACGCCGGCGAGATACCCGAGGGCCGCAACCGCATCACCGGCCGGATCTCCGACTCCAGCTTCATCGGCGTCTCCACGCAGTACGTCGTCGACAGCCCGGTCTGTTCCGACTTCGAGGTCTACGCCCAGAACATCGACCGCGACCCCCGGCTGGTGCCCGGCGCCGAGGTCGTCCTGCACTGGAACCCGGCCCACACCTTCGGCCTGGACGCCGCCCAGGACGCCGACGCGGGAGTGGAAGAGGCCGTCTGATGTCCACACTCACCGAGGCGCCACCGCCCCTCGCGCCGGAAGCGCCCGAGCCGAAGCCCCCGAAGCGCAGGGGCCGCTGGACGCCGTACTGGCTGCTGCTGCCCGGCATCCTCTGGCTGCTGGTCTTCTTCGCGCTGCCGATGATCTACCAGGCCTCCACGTCCGTGCAGACGGGCTCACTGGAGGAGGGCTACAAGGTCACCTGGCACTTCGCCACGTACTGGGACGCGCTGTCCGCGTACTGGCCGCAGTTCGTCCGGTCGGTGCTCTACGCGGGCACCGCCACGATCCTGTGCCTGCTGCTCGGCTACCCGCTCGCGTATCTGATCGCCTTCCGCGCGGGCCGCTGGCGGAACCTGATCATGATCCTGGTGATCGCGCCGTTCTTCACCAGCTTCCTGATCCGCACCCTGGCCTGGAAGACGATCCTCGCGGACGGCGGACCGCTCGTCGGCGCGCTCGACACCCTGCACGTCCTGGACGTCACCAACTGGCTCGGCTGGACCGCCGGCGACCGCGTCCTGGCCACGCCGCTCGCGGTGGTCTGCGGTCTGACGTACAACTTCCTGCCGTTCATGATCCTGCCGCTCTACACCTCGCTGGAGCGCATCGACGGCCGGCTGCACGAGGCGGCGGGCGATCTGTACGCCCGGCCCTGGACGACCTTCCGCACGGTCACCTTTCCGCTGTCGATGCCGGGTGTCGTCTCCGGCACGCTGCTCACCTTCATCCCGGCGACCGGCGACTACGTCAACGCCGACCTTCTCGGCTCCACGGACACCCGCATGGTCGGAAACGTCATCCAGACCCAGTTCCTGAGAGTGCTGGACTATCCGACGGCCGCGGCACTCTCCTTCATTCTCATGGCGGCCATTCTGCTCATGGTCACCCTCTACATCCGCAGGTCGGGGACGGAGGATCTGGTCTAATGCCCTTCGTCAACTGGCTCAAGAGAAATCTCGTCGTCATCGCGGGACTGCTGACACTCGGCTATCTCCTGCTGCCGAACGTCATCGTGACGGTGTTCTCCTTCAACAAACCGAAGGGGCGCTTCAACTACGAATGGCAGCGGTTCTCCCTGGACGCCTGGAAAGATCCGTGCGGGGTCTCCGACCTCTGCGGCTCGCTGTCGATCAGCCTCCAGATCGCGGTCTGGGCGACGCTCGGTGCCACGCTCCTCGGCACCCTGATCGCCTTCGCGCTGGTCCGCTACCGGTTCCGCGCCCGCGGTGCCGTGAACTCGCTGATCTTCCTGCCGATGGCGATGCCCGAGGTGGTCATGGCCGCCTCGCTGCTCACCCTGTTCCTCAACATGGGCGCCCAGTTGGGTTTCTGGACGATTCTCATCGCGCACATCATGTTCTGCCTGAGTTTCGTGGTCACGGCCGTCAAGGCGCGCGTGATGTCGATGGACCCCAAACTGGAGGAGGCGGCACGGGACCTGTACGCGGGCCCGGTGCAGACCTTTGTGCGGGTCACCCTGCCGATCGCCGCCCCCGGAATCGCGGCGGGCGCCCTGCTCGCCTTCGCCCTCTCCTTCGACGACTTCATCATCACCAATTTCAACGCCGGCTCGACCGTCACCTTCCCCATGTTCGTCTGGGGCTCGGCGCAGCGCGGAACGCCCGTTCAGATCAATGTCATCGGCACGGCCATGTTCGTCGTCGCCGTACTGTTCGTGCTGGCTTCCATGGTCGTCGGAAATCGCCGCAACAGGAAAAAGGCATAACCGTAGGGAGTTGAAATCATGGCCTCGAGCGCCATGAATCAGTGGACTCGGTCGCTCTCCGACGTCCAGCCGGTCCCGTACTGGCTGGACGACCCCGGCCGGCCCCGTCCGGAACCCGCTCTCACCACCTCCGAGACCTGCGACCTGCTAGTCGTCGGCGGCGGCTACAGCGGACTGTGGACGGCGCTGATCGCCAAGGAACGCGACCCGGGCCGGGACGTGGTGCTGGTGGAGGGCCGCGAGGTGGGCTGGGCCGCCTCCGGGCGCAACGGCGGATTCTGCGCCGCCTCCCTCACCCACGGTCTGCCCAACGGCCTCGCCCGCTGGCCCGACGAGATCCACAGGCTCCAAGAGCTCGGCACCCGCAACCTCGACGCGATCGAGGCGGCCGTCTCCCGGCACTCCATCGACTGCGACTTCGAGCGCACCGGCGAGATCGGCGTCGCCACCGAGCCGTACCAGGCGGCGGAACTGCGCGACTGGCACGAGGAGACGGCCCGCCGAGGCCTCGCCGAGGGCGTCGAGTTCCTGGACGCGGAGGCCGTGCGGGAGCAGGTGGACTCACCCACCTTCCAGGCGGGTCTGTGGGACCGCAGGGGCGTGGCCATGCTGCACCCGGCGAAGCTCGCCTGGGGCCTCAAGCAGGCGTGTCTCCGGCTCGGCGTCCGCGTCTACGAGCACACCCCGGCGCTGAACCTGAAGCCGTACGGCCCCGGCATGGCCGTACGCACCCCCTACGGCCGGATCCGCGCCCGCCAGGTCGCCCTCGGCACGAACATCTTCCCGAACCTGGTCAGACGCGTCCGCTCGTACACCGTCCCGGTCTACGACTACGCCCTGATGACCGAGCCGCTCACCGCCGGCCAGCTGGCGTCGATCGGCTGGAAGAACCGCCAAGGGCTCGGCGACAGCGCCAACCAGTTCCACTACTTCCGCCTGTCCGCCGACAACCGGATCCTGTGGGGCGGCTACGACGCGATCTACCCCTACGGCGGCCGCGTCCGCGCCGAGTACGACGACCGACCGGAGACCTACGCCAAGCTCGCCGGGCACTTCTTCACCTGCTTCCCGCAACTGGAGGGCGTCCGCTTCAGCCACGCCTGGGGCGGCGCGATCGACACCTGCTCCCGCTTCTCGGCGTTCTTCGGCACCGCCCATCAGAAGAAGGTCGCCTACGCGGCGGGCTACACGGGCCTGGGCGTCGGCTCCACCCGCTTCGGCGCCGAGGTGATGCTGGACCTGCTGTCCGGTGAGCCCACGGAACGCACGGAACTGGAAATGGTCCGCAAGAAGCCCCTCCCCTTCCCCCCGGAGCCCTTCGCCTGGACGGGCATCGCCCTCACCAAGTGGTCCCTGGCCCGCGCGGACGCCCACGACGGCCGCCGCAACCTGTGGCTGCGCACGATGGACCGGCTGGGGCTCGGCTTCGACAGCTGATCGAGCGGGGTGTGAGCCGGTTCACTCCAACGAGGAGCCGAAACCCGCGTAATGACCGTACGGAGACCCCCTTCTCCCTCGTGACGCCCTCGGGACGCACCGCGCGTCCGCGAGATTCACGATTTTCACGAGAGACCAGGGGGTCTTCCTCATGACCGGTACGAAGACGGCCGTCGAGTGGCTCGCATCCGCCGCACCCGACCCCGAGGCCTGCCGCTGGGAGTGGGAGCGCAACCCGCTCGGGGTCGCCCTGTTGCCGGCCGGCGGCGCCTGGGACGTGCTCATCCTGCCCGGAGACCTCGGCTACGCCACGCTCGACGTACTCACCCGTGTGCTCGACCGGCCCGGACCGGTGCTCGTCGACTTCGGCGACGAGCGCATCGGGTTCTTCGTGCCGCCGGGCACCGCGGCCCGCTGGCTCGGCACGGGCATCAGGACGGCGGGTGCCGGCACCTGGATCGTCGTGCCGTACCCGGGCCGTTCCTCACCCGGCGGCGTCCGCTGGCTGATCCCCCCGGACGGCTCGGGCATGCTGACGGACCCGACGCTGCTGGAACTGGCGATGCACGAGGCGGCGGCGCGGCTGGCGACGGCACAGGGCGACTGAGGGCGCGGGGACGGGGACCTACCGCGGCTGATCGGCTGTCCCTCGCCTGAGGAACAGCCACAGTGAAGACAGCAGTACCGCACACAGACACAGGCTGGCCGCCACGTCCAGGGGCCAGTGGTAGCCACGGCGGACCAGGCCGTAGCCGACGCCGAGCACGAGGGCGACGCAGACGGTGACGAGGGTGAGCCGGGCGAGGGCCGTGCGGAGCCAGGGGAGCAGCAGCAGGGTGGCGCAGCCGTAGGCGATGCCGGCCGTGGCGGTGTGGCCGGAGGGGTAGTAGCCGGTGCCCGGCGGGACGACCGGGGTGCCGGAGCGGTCCGTGAGGTCCTTGAGCGGGATGATCAGCGCCGGGACCAGGGCCATGAGCAGGGCCGCGGCGGTGACCGGCAGCCACCAGCGCTCCGTACGGCGGGTCCGCAGGGCGACGTATCCGAGGGCGACGGCGAGGACCGGGACCGCGACCTGGACGTTGCCGAGGTCGGCGAGGAGTTCGGAGTAGCGGTCCGGATGAACGAGTTCGCGGCTGGCGCGCTCGTCGAGGCGGATGAGCGGGCCGTCGGCGACGACCTGCCAGGTGATCAGGACGAAGAGCAGCGCCGGGAGGCCGAGCAGCAGGGACAGGAAGCGCGAGGATGGCGCGGTGGGCTCGGCGCGGACCTGGTTCCCGGAGATCGGCATGGTACACAGCTTGGCACGGGCACAGATATCCCCTGTTCACCCCGCGCGACCCCAGTGGAGGATCACGTGAACCAGCCGGAGAGCGACGACGGCCTCTTCGACCACTGCCCGTGGCTCTACGCCGAGCAGGCGTCGCAGGCGCAGCGCGCGGCACAGGAGCGGCGTCGGAAGCGGCTCCTCGCGGGGGCCGGGACGGTACGGCTGGGCGAGGGCTGCTTCGTCGCGGAGACGGCCGCCGTGTACCCGGACCACCTGCACCTGGGCGACCGCTCGTACATCGCGGCCCACGCGTATGTCACCGGCGACATACGCACCGGCGCCGACTGCACCATCAACCCCTTCACCGTGGTGCGCGGCACCGTCACCCTCGGGAACGGCGTACGCGTCGGTGCCCACAGCTCGCTGCTCGGCTTCAACCACGGGACCGCGCCCGACCTGCCGGTCCACCGGCAGCCGGTCACCAGCCGCGGGATCACGATCGGCGACGACGTGTGGATCGGCTCGCACGTGGTCGTCCTGGACGGCGTCACCGTCGGCGACCACTGCGTCATAGGCGCCGGCGCGGTCGTCACCAAGGACCTGCCCGCCTGGACGATGGCGGCCGGCAACCCGGCCCGCCGCATCAGGGACCGCCGCGATCCGCGCGAAGCGGGGCCCGGCCGTGGGGCAGAGGGGAGTACGGCACCGGCCAGTACCGCGCCGCGCCCCGCCGGCACCCCCGCCCTCGTCGAGGCGCTCTCGGCCTTCGCCGGGACCGCCCGTGCGCAGGCGGTCGATGTGCTGGACCGCTGCTGGCGGCCGGACACCCGCCGGTATGCCGACCGGCCCGGCGCCGAGCCCACCGTGCGGGCGCAGTGCGACGCCGTCGAGATCGCCGATCTCCTCCTCGGGGACGCGCCGCCTCATCTGCCCGCCGCCGAGCACGTGGCGCGACTGCGCGGCCTCCAGGATCCGGCCACCGGCCTGATACCCGAGTACGGCGCACCGCCGCCGCTCCCCGGCCCGGCCGGAGTGCCGGACGACGGGGCTGCGGCCTATCACGTGCTGTGCGTGGGGTACGCGCTGGACCTGCTCGGCAGTTCCTTCGCCCACCCCGTCCACGCGGTCCGCCGTACCACCGCGGACCAGTTGGTCCCGCACCTGGCCCAACTGCCCTGGCACGACCGTGCCTGGCACGCCGGAGCGTGGGTCGACTCCTGGGCCACCGCCGCGCACTGGAACCTGCGCCTCGGCGCGGAAGCGGCCGCGCCCGGGGCGCTGGAGGCGCTGTTCGGCCGGCTGCACACCCGGGTGGACCGCCGTACCGGCATGTGGGGTTCGCCCACGCCGCGGGACGGACACCTCCAGATGGTCAACGGCTACTACCGGCTCACCCGCGGATCCTTCGCCCAGTTCGGCCTGCCCGTGCCGTACGCGGAGCGCGTGCTCGACACGGTCCTCGACCACGCACGCGACCCCCGCCACTTCGCACCCGGCCGCGAGAACGCCTGCAACATCCTGGACGTGATCCACCCCCTGTGGCTCTGCGCCCGGCAGACCACCCACCGCTGTGAAGAGGCCCGCTCCTGGGCGGCGGCCCAGCTCACCGCCGCCCTGCGCCGCTGGCATCCCGGCCGGGGCTTCGCCTTCGGCCCGGCCCCGGACGGCACCGGCCCGGGCCGCGATTCCGGCCTCCAGGGCACCGAGATGTGGCTCGCGATCATCTGGCTGCTCGCGGATGTCGTCGGTGTCGCCGACGCCCTGGGCTACCGCCCGCGTGGCATCCACCGCCCGGAGCCCGCTCTGCCCGTCTGATTGTCAGTGCCGGGTGCCAGACTCCCCGCATGACCGAACCCAACCCGAAAGCCGACCTGCTCCGTTACCTCCAGGCCGCCCGCGACGCCCTGCTCTGGAAGCTCGAAGGGCTGTCCGAGTACGACGTCCGCCGCCCGCTCACGCCGACCGGAACCAACCTGCTGGGCCTGGTCAAGCACGTCGCCGGGGTGGAGCTGGGGTATTTCGGCGACACGTTCGGGCGGCCGTACTTCGTCGAGGAACCGCCCCCGCCCTGGTGGTACACGGAAGACGCCGAACCCAACGCGGACATGTGGGCCACCGCGGACGAGCCGCGTGAGCAGATCGCCGGGCTCTATCGCACGGCGTGGGCGCACTCGAACCGCACGATCGAGACGCTGGCACTGGACGCGACCGGTCACGTCCCGTGGTGGCCCGAGGAGCGCCGGGAGGTGACGCTGCACCACATCCTGGTCCGGGTGATCTCCGACACGCAGCGGCACGCCGGCCACGCCGACATCGTGCGCGAACTCATCGACGGCAGCGTCGGGCTGACGAAGAGCGGCGACAGCGTCCCGGAAGGCGACCGGGACCGGTGGGAGAACCACCGACGTCGGCTGGAGCGCGTCGCGCGGGAGGCCGATGACAGCTGATCCGGCTCTCGCGCCGCGGCGCAGGTGAAAGAGGGAGAAGGAGAAGAGGGAGGTCGGCCGCCCCGGAACAGGGGGGGAGTTCCGAGGCGGCCGTCCGGACCGGAACGTCGCGCGCCCCGGGGGGTTTGGGGCGGGCGACTGTCCGATCGGTGAGGAGATCCAGAGCCTCAGGCTCCGGTTGTGTGCGCGAGGGCACGACCAGGTCGAAGCTGGGGAGGCCCCGGCCTGATGTCACCCACAGTCCCCTGTGGGCGGGGGTGTATCTCTCATCTGGTGAGAACCTACGACAGGGTCTGGGCGGAGGACAGGCCGTAGGGCCGCCTGTCATCCACCTCGCACACCTTCTTCACACGCTCTGCCGCTCGCCGCCCCGGGAGCGGAACCGGGACGGCTCACCTGCCCCGACGGCGGCTCAGATGCGCGACTGCCGTGTCAGATACGGGCGAAGGCCTGCTCGATGATGTCGAGGCCCTCGTTCAGCAGGTCCTCGCCGATCACCAGCGGGGGCAGGAAGCGGAGCACATTGCCGTAGGTGCCACAGGTCAGGACCAGCAGGCCCTCCGCGTGGCAGGCCTTGGCGAGCGCGGCGGTCGCCTCCGGGTTCGGCTCCTTCGTGGCACGGTCCTTGACCAGCTCGATGGCGATCATCGCGCCGCGCCCGCGGACCTCGCCGATGACGTCGTACTTCTCGGCCATGGCGGTGAGGCGGGCCTTCATGACCGCCTCGATGTCCTTCGCCCTGGCGTTGAGGTCGAGCTCCTTCATCGTCTCGATGGAGCCGAGCGCACCGGCACACGCGACGGGGTTGCCGCCGTAGGTGCCGCCCAGGCCGCCCGCGTGCGCGGCGTCCATGATCTCGGCGCGACCGGTCACGGCGGCCAGCGGGAGACCGCCGGCGATGCCCTTGGCGGTGGTGATCAGGTCCGGGACGATCCCCTCGTCCTCACACGCGAACCACTGCCCGGTACGGCAGAAGCCGGACTGGATCTCGTCGGCGACGAAGACGATGCCGTTGTCCGAGGCGAACTGGCGGATCGCCGGCAGGAAGCCCTTGGCCGGCTCGATGAAACCGCCCTCGCCGAGCACCGGCTCGATGATGACGGCGGCCACGTTCTCCGCGCCGACCTGCTTGCTGATCTGGTCGATGGCCTGCGCGGCGGCCTCCGGACCGGCGTTCTCCGGGCCGGTCGGCCAGCGGTAGCCGTACGCCACCGGCACCCGGTAGACCTCCGGCGCGAACGGCCCGAAGCCGTGCTTGTACGGCATGTTCTTCGAGGTCAGCGCCATGGTCAGGTTGGTCCGCCCGTGGTAGCCGTGGTCGAACACGACGACCGCCTGGCGCTTGGTGTAGGAGCGGGCGATCTTGACGGCGTTCTCGACGGCCTCGGCGCCGGAGTTGAACAGGGCGCTCTTCTTGGCGTGGTCACCGGGGGTCAGCTCGGCGAGCGCCTCGGCGACCTCGACGTACCCCTCGTACGGCGTGACCATGAAACAGGTGTGGGTGAAGTCGGCGAGCTGGGCGGAGGCCCGGCGGACGACGGCCTCGGCGGAGGCGCCGACGGACGTCACGGCGATGCCCGAGCCGAAGTCGATGAGCCGGTTGCCGTCGACGTCCTCGATGATCCCGCCGCCCGCACGTGCCGTGAACACGGGCAGTACGGAGCCCACACCCTGCGCGACCGCGGCCGTGCGGCGGGCCTGCAGCTCCTGCGACTTCGGTCCGGGGATGGCGGTGACGACGCGGCGCTCCTGCGGAAGTGAGGTCATGCGGGGCTCCTGGGGTGGTGCGGATGGGGGTTCTGCGGACGCTTGGCTTCTTTTCTCGCAGGCTAGGGCGGGGAAAGGGGGGTGGGCATGCTCCATGTGGGCGTTGTCGGAGGGGCGGCTTGTCCGGGGTGGACATGGCGCTGTGGTGGGCTGCTGCCCACGCCCCGGCCGTGTAAGCGGTGAACTCCCCAGGGGAGGGCGTTAGATTGGCTCGCTGATGGTGGACGGAGCGGCTGGTCAGGGGGCAAGGGCGATGGACAGCGACGGGACGCCGGAGGCGCGGGGTACGCATGCGAACCCCGTACCGCGTCCGGCGGGGGCGCCGGAGGTGCCCGCGGTGCCACCGAACGGCCCCGGCGAGCCACCGGGCGGCCGGAGCGCGCCCCCGGGCGGACCGGCCGTGCCGCCCCGGCCCACGCGGGCGCCCGGGGCCCCGCCGGTGCCCGACGGCTCGTCCTTCATGACGTGGCTGCGCACGCCCCGGCCCGACGCGGCGCCGGGCGTCTGGCGGTTCGGCCACCGGCCGCGGCCCGCGGAGGAGCCCGAGGAGATCCCCACCCGGCAGTTGCTGAGCGGAGCGCTGATCGCCTTCCTGGTGGGATGGCTGATCTGGTCGCTGCTGCAGAACGGATACCTCGGCAACTGGTGGTGGGTGCCGTTCGACCTGATCATTCCCGACGCCTGGCGCGGCGGCGACAGCGATCTCGGCGAGACCGGCACGTTCATCGTGTACCAGGGGTACGAGCTGCTCGTCGCCCTGGGGATCATGGTCGGGGTGGCCCGGCTCGGCCGCTGGGGCGAGGTGTGGCGCCGCTTCGTCGCCCCCCGCTTCCGCCGGCCGGAGCCTCAGACGGCGCATCGGGATCCTCAGGACGACCCGGCCCAGTGGAACGAGCTCCGCGCGGCCGGAGCGGTCGACGCCGCCGAGCGGCTCGCCGCCGAGGCCCGCTCCGGGCTCATGCGGGACGTCGACCACGCCCGGATCCTCCGTGCCTGGCAGGGCGTGCGCACCGGGCGGCACAGCCTTGCCACCTTCAGTTCCACCGTCCTGCGGGACGGCGCGGCCGCCTGCCTCCACCCCTCCGGAGAGCGCGACCTGCCGGCGCGCCTCGCCCGGCACGACCTCGTCACCGGGCAGGTGCGGCTGGGGACCACCGTCGACGACACCCGTAACCCGTACGCCTACCGAGGCACGGGGCTCGGTCTGGGGCCCGATCTGCTCGGCACCTCGCTCGTGGCCGTCGGCCCGGCCGGCTCCGGCAAGACCGGTACCGTCGTCCGGCCGCTCGCCGAGTCGCTGTGTCTGCACGCCCTGGCCGGACGGGCCGCCGTGGTCGTGGTCGGAGGGGCGGGCGCGGGCCTCGGGCCGGCCGACGCGTACGACGTCGTCGTGCGGATCGGGAACCAGGACTCCGAGTACGACCTCGACCTGTACGGCGGGACCGCCGACCCGGACGAGGCCGCGGCCGTGCTCGCCGAGGCACTCGTCGGGGACCTCGCCGATCCGCACCCGGGCAGTGACACCCGGCGCTCCACGACCGTCCTCGCCCAGCTGCTCGGACCGTTCCGGGCCGTGCACGGGCGTTTCCCCTCCGTACCGGAGCTGCGGCAGCTCCTGGACGGGGCGCCCGGACCGTTCGCCGCGCTGCGGCAGGGGCTGCAGGACTCCGGGCAGGAGTCGCTGCTGCGGGAGCTCGACGCCCGGGAGCGGCAGATGGGGCAGCCCGGAGACGTCGGCGGGGTGCTCGCGGACCGGGTAGCGCTGCTGGACCGTCCCGCCTTCGCCTCGTTCTTCGACACGTCCGGGGCCACCCGGCCCTTCACCCTCAAGGCCCTCGACCACCCCGTGCGGGTGCGGATCGATCTGCCCGAGCGCGGGCACGCCGACGCCTCCCGGATGCTGGCGCGGCTGGTGCTCGCGCAGTTCTCGGCGAGTGTCGCGGTGCGCGAGGACCGGTCGCTGTTCGCCTGTCTGGTGCTGGACGACGCGACCGGCGTGGTGACCCCGGAGGGCGTGCGCGGCATCCAGCGGCTGCGCTCCGGCAACGCCGGTGTCGTGCTCACCCTGCGGACGCTGGACGACGTGGCCCGGCCGCTGCGCGGACCGCTGCTCGGGGCCACCGGATGCCGGATGGCGCTGTCGGGGGTCACACCCTGGGACGGGCAGGACTTCGCCGAGGTGTGGGGCAAGGAGTGGACCGAGGCCCGGGACGTCACCGACCGGCAGATCATCGCCGAGACCCCGGCGGGCAAGGCCGTGCACATGCTGCGCCGGGTGATCACCGGCAAGGCCCCGACCGCGCGGGCGGTGACCGTGCGGCAGGTCGAGCGGGAGCGCTGGTCCGCGTCCGAGCTGGCGCACGGCGTACCGGCGGGGCACGCGGTGCTGTCGCTGACCGATGTGAAGGGCGAGCACGCGCCGCCGCTGCTGGTGGATCTTCGGGGCTGACCTCTACGAGCCGGTGCGGTACGCGAGGACCGTACGGTGAGGCAGAATCATCACAGGTCGTTCATACGCGGCGGCCAAATGAGCACAAAGATCACACAGCACCGCACAGCCCTGACGCAGACATGAAGGCCTCATGCCCCCGACGCTCGCCTCGCTCGTCCACCACTCCGCGCTGAAACTGACCGTGCGGGCGGGCGAAGACCGCCTCGACGTGCCGGTGCGCTGGGCACACGTCAGCGAGCTGGCCGACCCCGTGCCCTACATGGAGGGCGGGGAACTGCTGCTGATCACCGCGCTCAAGCTGGACGCCGAGGACCCGGAGGCCATGCGCCGCTACGTGCGGCGGCTGGCCGGGGCCGGGGTGGTCGGGCTCGGCTTCGCCATAGGCGTCAACTACGAGGAGACGCCCAAGGCGCTCGTCGACGCGGCCGGGGAAGAGGGCCTGCCGCTGCTGGAGGTGCCGCGCCGCACCCCCTTCCTGGCCATCAGCAAGGCCGTGTCCGCCGCGATCGCCGCCGACCAGTACCGGGCCGTCACGGCCGGGTTCGCCGCCCAGCGCGAGCTGACCCGGCAGGCGCAGACCGGCGGGCCGGAAGGGCTGCTGTCCGCACTGGCCTCGCAGGTGGACGGGTGGGCGGCGCTGTACGACGCCTCGGGCGCCGTCGTCGCCACGGCACCGGAGTGGGCCGGGCGGCGGGCCGCGCGGCTCACCGGCGACGTCGAGCGGCTGCGGGAGCGGCCCGCGCCCGCCTCCTCGGTGGTCGGCGGGCCGGAGAACGAGGACCGGGTCGAGCTGCACACCATCGGCACGGGCCGGCGCCCTCGCGCGGCCCTCGCGGTCGGTACGGCCGCCGCCCTCGGCACCGCCGAGCGCTACGCCGTCCACTCGGCCATAGCGCTGCTGACCCTGACCACGGAACGCTCCCGGTCCCTGCAGGCCGCCGAGCAGCGGGTCGGCGCGGCGGTGCTGCGCATGCTGCTGGCCGGGGAGCCGGACCACGCGCGTACGGTCGCCGGGGACCTGTACGGCGGGCTGCTGGACGCGCCGTTCCGGATGCTGGTCGCGGAGCGGGTACCGGTCTCGGCGTCGGCCGCGCTGGCCCGTGCCGAGGCCCGGGCGGGCGTCCCGGCCGTGGACCGGCCGTCGGCCGCCGCGCTCGCCGCCGCCGACACCGGCGGCGACCCCCTCGCGGCGCTCGCCGACGTCATGGAGTCCGCCGCGGCCCGGGCCGGCGAGGCCGTCCTGGTGGTGCCTGAGGGGGAGCGGCTGGTGGTGCTGGCCGCGGACCGCGGTGCCGCCGCAGCGGCCTGCGGGGAGTACGCGGCCGCCCTGGAGACGGCCCGGGCCGGCAGACGCGAGAAGGCGCCGCGTGGCGAGGAGGACGGGCTGGTCGTGGGCCTGTCGGCACCGGCCGGGCCCATCGCCGCCTCCGCCGCCTACAAGCAGGCCGAGCAGGCCCTGTCGGTGGCGCGGCGGCGCGGACGCGTCCTGGTGGAGCACGAGCAGATGGCGGCCGGATCCGTGCTGCCGCTGCTGGCGGACGACGCGGTACGGGCCTTCGCCGACGGGATGCTGCGGCCGCTGTACGAGCACGACGCCACGGGCCGCGGCGACCTCGTCGCCTCCCTGCGCGCCTGGCTGTCCCGGCACGGCCAGTGGGACGCGGCGGCGGCCGACCTCGGCGTCCACCGGCACACCCTGCGCTACCGCATGCGCCGCGTCGAGGAGATCCTCGGCCGGTCCCTGGACGACCCGGACGCGCGGATGGAGCTCTGGCTGGCCCTCAAGGCGACGACCACGGAACCGGCCCCGTCTGCCAAACCGTAGTGTTCGCGGCCGGCACTGCTACACCCCGGACAAACGCTCTCCGGCCACCCCGCCCCTACCGTGGGAACCCGCAGCACAGGAACCACCCCCGACGCCGAAGGGCCGGAACTGAGATGACTTCCACCCACGCCTTCTGGCTCGCCGGCCGCCAGGCCACCGGCGAGGACACCTTCGACGTCCGCTCCCCGTGGGACGGGCGGCTCGTCGGCCGGGTGAGCGTGCCGACGGACGCGCAGGTCGAGGAGGCCGTGGCCGCCGCGTACGCCGTGCGGGACGAGTTCGCCGCCACTCCAGCCCATGTGCGGGCCGCCGCCCTGGACCACGTCAGCAAGCGCCTCGTCGAGCGCACCGAGGAGATCGCCCGGCTGATCTCCGCCGAGAACGGCAAGCCGCTCAAGTGGGCGCGCGGCGAGGTCGGACGGGCCGTGTCCGTCTTCCGGTTCGCCGCCGAGGAGGCCCGGCGCTTCAACGGCGGTGAGGCCCAGCGCCTCGACACCGACCTGGGCGGCCAGGGGCGGCTCGCCCTCACCCGCCGCTTCCCGAAGGGCGTCGTGCTGGGCATCGCGCCCTTCAACTTCCCGCTCAACCTCTGCGCCCACAAGATCGCCCCGGCCATCGCCGCCGGCGCGCCGATCATCCTGAAGCCGGCCCCGGCCACCCCGCTGTCCGGCCTGATCATCGGCGACCTGCTGGCCGAGACCGAGCTGCCGGCGGGCTCCTGGAGCGTCCTGCCCGTCGCCAACGACAAGATGCCGGCCCTCGTGCGGGACGAGCGCCTGCCCGTCATCTCCTTCACCGGTTCCGAGAAGGTCGGCTACGCGATCATGGACTCGGTGCCGCGCAAGCACTGCACCCTGGAGCTGGGCGGCAACGGCGCGGCCGTCGTCCTCGCCGACTGGGCGAGCGACGAGGACCTGGACCGGGCGGCGCAGCGCATCGCCACCTTCTCCAACTACCAGGGCGGCCAGTCCTGCATCTCCGTCCAGCGCGTCATCGCCGACGCCTCGGTGTACGACCGGCTGCTGCCGCGCGTCGTCGCCGCCGTCGAGGCCCAGGTCACCGGTGACCCGGGCGACGACGCGACCGACGTCGGCCCGCTGGTCAGCGAGGACGCCGCCAAGCGCGTCGAGACGTGGGTCCAGGAGGCCGTGGACGCCGGTGCCGCGCTGCTCACCGGCGGTAAGCGCGACGGCGCCTCGTACGCGCCTACCGTCCTGGCCGACGTACCGGCCGATGTCACGATCTCCTGCGAGGAGGTCTTCGGACCCGTCCTCACCGTGCAGAAGGTGAACGGCGAGGCCGAGGCCTTCGCCGCCGTCAACGACTCCAAGTACGGCCTCCAGGCGGGCGTCTTCACGCACGACCTCCAGACCGCCTTCCGTGCCCACCGGGCCCTGGAGGTCGGCGGTGTCGTCGTCGGCGACGTGCCGTCCTACCGTGCCGACCAGATGCCGTACGGCGGCGTCAAGCAGTCCGGCGTGGGCCGCGAGGGCGTGCGGTTCGCGATGGAGGACTACACCTACGAGCGCGTGCTGGTCCTGACCGGAATCGACCTCTAGCTCATGGGAACCATTTTCATATAGGCTCCCCGAAGAGGCCCGGCACCGATGCCTTCCGGTGCCGGGCCCCTTCTGTGCGCCGGCCTGCTCCGGACCCTCAACCGGAGAAGCCGACGTGCGCGAGCCGCAGCGGGCCGCGCAGCCTGAGGCGGACGTCGTGCACGCCCGCGGCGGCGACGGACGCGCCGAGGGAGACGTAGTCGTAAGGGCCCGAGGTCGGGGCGCTCGGCGACAGCACCGCGAGGGCACGGCCGCCGTCGAGGGACAGCTCGACCGTGCCCTCGCCGGCCACCTCCACCGTCACCTCGCTGATGCCGCGTCCGAAGTCGCAGTCGCGGTAGACCAGCTCACCCGTGGTTCCGCCCGCCGGCGTCACCGCGTCGCCCGACACCTTCGTCCGGTCGACGATCTCGATGCCGCTCTGCTCGTCGAAACCGGCCGCGGCGAGACCGCCCGCGACGACCGGGCGCGGCAGGGTGGGCTCGCCCTCCAGCGTGACGGTCGTCCGCAGCCGTACGTCCTCGCTCGAGGCCCCGGCCAGCAGCTCGTAGGCGCCCGGCTCCACGCGCCACCGGTCCTGGGCCACGTCCCAGAACGCGAAGGCGGACAGCGGGACCTCGAAGCTCAGCTCCGTGGTGGCGCCCGGGGCGAGGGCGACGCGGCGGTGGCCGAGCAGCTCGCGGCGCGGACGCGGCACAGACGGGTCGACGGCCCGCGTGTAGAGCTGGGCGACCTCGTCGGCGGTGACGTCACCGGTGTTCGTGACCGAGAACGAGACATGCAGCGTGCCCTCCTCGGCCCGGGTCGTCAGGCCGTCGTACGCGAACGACGAGTACGACAGGCCGTGCCCGAACGGGAACAGGGGCGTGCCCTCGAAGTACAGATACGTCTGGCGGGCGCCGATCACGTCGTAGTCGAGGAGGCCGGGCAGGTCGGCGTCTCCGGCGTACCAGGTCTGCGGCAGGCGGCCGGCGGGGGAGACGTCGCCCGCCAGCACACGGGCCAGGGCGGTGCCGGCCGCCTGGCCGCCGTGCGCCGTCCACAGCACGGCCGGGAGGGTGGCCGGGTCGACGGCGTACGGGTAGGCGGAGACCAGGGCCAGCACGGTCGCCGGGTTCGCCGCGCGGGCGGCCCGCAGCAGCCGCTCCTGGTGCTCCGGCAGCCGCAGGGTCGTACGGTCCTCCGTCTCACGGCCGTTGATGTGCGGGTCGTTGCCCGCGACCACCACGACCACGTCGGCCGCCGCGGCGGCCCGCGCCACCGCGTCCTCGCCGCGCCCGGCGACGACCAGCTCGAACACCTCGGGATCTTCCTCGGCAACCTTCACGCCGTCGGCGGAGACACACACGTGGCGACCCGTCCCCAGGTGCTTCAGGAGGTGCCCGTTCTCGTGCGGTTCCAGGCGGAACGTCTCCTGGACGATCCAGCCGCCCGGCTGGTCGGCGGAGGCGCGGACCCGGCCGTCCTCGGCGACCGAGAGGTAGCGGCCGTCGGGTGCGCGCAGTGTCAGGACGCCCTCGCCCCAGTCGACCAGCGCCAGTTCGGTGCCGGTCGCGTCGGTGGTGAGCGGGGGCAGGTCCGTGCGGCCCGCGAGCAGCGCCGGGTCGAGCGCGCCCTCGGCACCGCGCACCTCGTCGGCGGCGTCCGCCACGACCGGCACGTGCAGGAACGCGCCCGAGGAGGTCTTCAGCCGGACCCGGTCCACGCCCTCCGCGAACTCCACCCGCTCCGCGCCGAACCGCTCGTACAGGCCCTCCAGCGGGGTCGAGCGGTGCAGGAGCGTGCCGCTGTACCAGTCGAGCTTGCACTCGTCGGCGAGCAGCCCGACCACGGCGATCCGGGTGTCCGGGGCGAGCGGCAGCACCCCGTCGTTCTTCAGCAGCACCACCGCCTGCTCGGCCGCCTCCCGCGCGAGGGCACGGTGCGCCGGGGAGTCGAACTCGCAGGTGGCATCGTGCGGGTCGTACTCCGGGTCGAACTCGCCGAGGCGGAAGCGGACCGAGAGCTGGCGGCGGACGGCCGTGTCGAGGTCGGCCTCGGCCAGCAGACCGCGCTCCAGGGCGCCGCGCAGGCGGCCGGTCATCTGCGAGGAGTCCGTGCCGTGGTCGGTGAAGCTGTCGACGCCCGCGACGAGGGAGGCCGCGGTGGCCTCCTCGTGGGTGTCGAAGTAGTGCTCGGAGTCGACCAGGTTGCTCGGCGCGCCCGCGTCCGAGCAGACCAGCAGCTCCTCGTCGGTCCAGGCCCGCAGGTGCTCGCCCAGGTACGGGGAGACGTGGTTGGGGCGGCCGTTGACCAGGTTGTACGCGGGCATCACCCCGGCCACCGCGCCCGCCTCGACGGTCTCGCGGAAGGCCCGCAGGTCGTACTCGTGCAGCACGCGCGGGCGCACCGAGCTCGACGTCGTCGACCGGTCCGTCTCGTTGTTGTGGGCGAGCCAGTGCTTCAGCACGGGCGCGGTGCGCCAGTAGGTGGGGTGGTCGCCGCGCAGACCGTGCGTGTAGGCGGTGGCGATCGCCGAGGTGAGCTTCGGGTCCTCCGAGTAGCCCTCCTCGTTGCGGCCCCACAGGGGGTGGCGCAGCAGATTGACCGTCGGCGCCCAGACGTTGAGCCCGACGCGCTCGTCCTTGGCGCGCATCGCGCGGACCTCCTTGGACACCGCGTCGCCGACCCGTCGCACCAGCTCCGGGTTCCAGGTGGCGCCGAGGCCGACCGCCTGCGGGAACACCGTCGCCGGGCCCATCCACGCCACGCCGTGCAGGGCCTCCTGGCCGGTGCGGAAGGCGGCGATGCCGAGCCGCTCGACGCCGGGCGCGAACTGGTGCAGGAAGGCGGTCTTCTCCTCCCGTGTGAGCCGCGACAGGAGGTCGTCGATCCGCTTCGCGAACGGCAGGCGCGGATCGCGGAACGGCGGCGTGGGCGGCGTGTGTGCGGTCACGTGGGATTCCCTTTGCGATGGAGCGGCGAGACGCTTTCGAAGCGCTTCGATGCTGGTTCGACGTGGGGTCGGGTGTCAAGACACCTCGGCGCAACAACTCCGACCCTGCGGCGCCATTCCAAGCTCCATTTGCGTCAGGTCGCGATCGTGCACACCCCCGGAGAATCTTGGAATCGCCCCTTGTGCACCCCTGGGTGTTCACTTAATCTCGCAGCAACATCGAAGCGCTTCGACTGTGAAGTCCGCCACCCACTGGTGCGCATTCCTCGTCACTCGTCGGAGTATCGCTTCGGCTCAGCCAGTTCCACTCGAGACACCGCAGCCGACGGCCCTCCGCCGGGTGTCCTGGTGTGCCATGAAGGGTTGACGCAATGACGCCGAACGCCGCCTCCGCCTCCTCCGGACCGAGCCGGAGATCCTTCCTCGCCTCCACAGCGGTAGCCACCGCAGCGGTGGCGGGCGGGATGCCGCTGCTCGCCGCGTGCGGCGGCGGGCAAGAGGGACAGAAGGACGGGGCAACGTCGGGCAAGAAGGCCGCGAAGATCCTCCCGGCCTACGTCGCGTCGAACGTCGTGACCCCGGACATCCCCTCGAAGAACGGCTCGCCGGTCGGCTTCACCAAGGCGATCGCGGCCGCCGAGCTGAAGACCTCGGTGGCGCAGAAGCTGGGCAGCGGCGGCAAGCTGACCATCATGGCCCCCTACTGGGGCGCCCCGCCCAAGGGCGACAACCCGTACTACACGGCCATGAACAAGGCCATCGGCGTGGACATCACCTGGCAGAACCAGGACGGCGTCACCTACGACCAGAAGCTCGGCGCGATCCTCGCCTCCAGCGACATCCCCGACGCCGTGGTGGTGCCCGACTGGAACCTGACGGGCCGAATACCCACCGCGATCAACGCCAAGTTCGCCGACCTCGGCCCGTACCTGTCCGGCGACAAGGTCAAGGACTACCCGAACCTCGCGGCGGTGCCCTCCGACGCGTGGCAGCGAGGCATCTTCGGCGGCCAGCTCCGCGCGATCCCGATGCCGACCTCCTACGTCACCGGCATGGCGGCCATGTACCGCAAGGACATCTTCGACAAGGAGGGCTACGCCGTCCCGAAGAGCCCCGAGGAGTTCCTGTCCTGGGCGAAGGAGGCGACCCGGGCCAAGTCGAAGGTCTGGGCCTGCGACGACATGAAGTGGTCGGCCCTGCAGATCTTCGGTGTCCAGCCGGGCGGCGACAAGGCGCTGTGGTGGAACATGGAGGACGGCAAGCTCGTCAACCGCATCGAGACCGAGCAGTACCTGGAAGCCCTGGAGTGGACGCGCAAGCTCTACGCGGCGAAGGTGGTCCACCCGGACGCGGTCTCGGGCAAGGCGGGCGGCAGCGCGGCCAACCGCTTCACCGCGGGACAGGTTCTGGTCTACAACAACAACATCTCCGACTGGTGGGGCAAGACCGCCGAACAGCGGACCCAGAACCCCGACTTCGAGATGGGCGTGTTCGACGTTTTCGGGCCTGACGGGGGCGATCCCACGCTCTGGGCCGGCCAGCCGGGCGGCATGTTCACTTTCATCAGCAAGAAGGCGAGCAAGCAGCAGATCAAGGACTTCCTCGCGCTCTGCAATTTCTGCGCCGCTCCCTACGGCACCAAGGAGTTCATGCTCACCGCCTACGGCGTCGAGGGCACCGACTACACGGTGAAGAACGGCCTGCCGACCAAGACGCAGCAGGGCATCAACGAGGTCAGCAGCACCTACGACCTCACGGGCAACCCCGCACCGTACGTCGCCTACCCCGACTTCCCGGACATCACCCGGGGCATCGTCGAGTGGCAGCAGCGCATGGGTGCTTTCACCAAGAAGTCCACCTTCTACGGGCTGACCGTCACCGAGCCCAACCGCTGGGCCAACCTCGCCGACGACTTCGAGCAGCTCGAGGACGACGTGGTGCGCGGCCGGAAGAAGATCAGCGACGTGCAGCAGGCCGTGGCCGACTGGAGGAAGAAGGGCGGCGACGACCTGCGCGACTGGTACAAGAAGCTGCTCGACGACAACGGCTCGGCGAACTGATCCGGGGCTCAGGCAAGGAGACAGCCGTGTCCAACAGCACGGTGCCTCGGGAGACGACCGAGGCAAAGACCCCCGCGAGGACTCCGGCGGCGTCCGGCGGCGCCGCCGGACGCCGGGCCCGCGGCGAGAAGAAGAACTCGGGCAAGCTGAGCCTGAAGCTCAGATTCAGGCGTGACCGCACGCTGATCCTCATGACACTGCCGGCGGTCCTGCTGATCCTGGTCTTCAACTACATACCGATCCTCGGCAATGTGGTGGCCTTCCAGGACTACGACCCGTACGCCGGCGACAACGGCTTCGTCGCCATCTTCAACAGCCCCTGGATCGGCTTCGAGCAGTTCGAGCGGATCTTCGCCGACTCGGCCTTCTGGCATGCGGTGCAGAACACCCTGGTGCTGTTCTTCCTGCAGCTGGTGCTCTACTTCCCGATCCCCATCCTGCTCGCGCTGCTCATCAACAGTGTGGTCAGGCCCCGGGTGCGGGCGGTCGCCCAGGCGGTCATGTACCTGCCGCACTTCTTCTCCTGGGTCCTCGTCGTCACCGTCTTCATGCAGATCTTCGGCGGCGCCGGGATCATCGCCCAGACCCTGCGCCAGCACGGCTACGAGGGCTTCGACGTGATGACCGACCCGGAGGTCTTCAAGTACCTGGTCACGGCCCAGACCGTCTGGAAGGACGCGGGCTGGGGCATCATCGTCTTTCTCGCCGCTCTCTCCTCGGTCTCGGGCGACCTGTACGAGGCCGCCGCCATGGACGGCGCCGGGCGCTGGCGGCGGATGTGGCACATCACGCTGCCCGCTTTGCGACCGGTGATCGCCCTCCTGCTCGTGCTGCGCGTCGGCGACGCCCTCACCGTCGGCTTCGAGCAGCTGCTCCTCCAACGACAAGCCGTGGGCGTAAACGCCTCGGAGGTCCTCGACACCTACGTGTGGTGGAACGGCATCCGCAACCAGGACTTCAGCTACGCCGCCGCCGCCGGGCTCATCAAGGGCGTGGTCGGGCTGGCGCTCGTACTGATCGCCAACAAGGTGGCCCATCTCATGGGCGAGCAGGGGGTGTACAAGAAGTGACCGCCGTCCTCGACACTCCGCCCGACGACGCGCCGCGCGTCCCGAAACCGAGCCGCTGGGCGGCCCCGCCCCGCCCCGTCTGGGAGGAGCCGCCCAACAGGGCCGGACTGGCCGGCAAGGGCATCGCCCTGACCCTGGCCTGCCTGGCCATCCTCTTCCCGCTGTGGATCGTCATCGTCACCAGCCTCCAGTCGAAGAAGACCATCGACGAGGCCGGCGGCCTGGTGGTGATCCCCAAGGGCATCACCTTCATCGCCTACCAGGAACTCCTCAGCGGCGGCCAGGTCCAGAAGGCCGCCCTGGTGAGCATCGGCGTGACCGTGGTCGGCACGCTGTTCAGCATGACGGTGTCGGTCCTGTGCGCGTACGGCCTGTCGCGCAGCGGGTCGCTTGGCCACCGCGGAATGCTGATGACACTGCTGGCGACGATGTTCTTCGGGGCCGGCCTCATCCCCACCTACCTGCTGGTGCAGGCCCTCGGCCTGACGGACACCTATCTGGCACTGATCCTGCCCAGCGCCGTCAGCGTCTTCAACATCCTGGTGCTGCGCGCGTTCTTCATGAACATCTCCCAGGAGCTGATCGACAGCGCCCGCATCGACGGTGCCGGCGACTGGCGGATCCTGTGGAAGATCGTTCTGCCGCTCTCCCGGGCGGTCCTCGCGGTGATCGGCCTCTTCTACGCCGTGGGCTACTGGAGCGCCTGGTTCAACGCGTCGATCTACCTGACCGACCAGGAGATGATGCCGCTGCAGAACGTGATGATCCAGCTGGTGCAGATGCAGCAGCGTCCGGTGGGCCTCCAGGCGCAGATCAACACCGGCCAGCTCTCGCCGCTCGCGATCCAGATGGCGGTGATGGTGATGGCTCTGCTGCCGGTGGCCGTGCTCTCCCCCTTCGTCCAGAAGCACTTCAAGAAGGGCATGCTCACGGGGGCCGTCAAGGGGTGACGCCTCTTGAGTGACGTCTCGCCGTAGGACTGCTGGCTGTTCGCTGTCTGCGGCTGTGTTCGGGCTTGTCGCGCAGTTCCCCCCCGCCCCCAGAGAAGGGGCATCCACTCCTCCCCTTTGCATGAACCGAGGTATGTCATGAGCACGTTCCACCTCAGCAGACGCGCTGTGCTCGCCGGGACCGCCGCCACCGCCGCGGTCGTCTCCCTTCCGATGGTCCAGGGCAGCGCGCAGGCCGCCGCTCCCGCGGCCGCCGCGGGGACCGCCTACCGCTGGCGCAATGCCGTCCAGGGCGGCACGGGTTTCGTCACCGGCGTTCTCTTCCACCCCTCCGTCCGCGGACTCGCCTACGCCCGTACCGACATAGGCGGTGCCTATCGCTGGGACGACCGGACCGACCGGTGGATCCCGCTGACCGACCACATCGGCTGGGACGACTGGAACCTGCTCGGTGTGGAGGCCATGGCCGTCGACCCGGCCCACCCGAACCGGCTGTACCTCGCCCTCGGGACGTACGCGCAGTCCTGGGCCGGCAACGGGGCCGTGCTGCGGTCCGAGGACCGTGGGGCCACCTGGAAACGCACCGACCTCACCGTGAAGCTCGGGGGCAACGAGGACGGGCGTGGCTGCGGGGAGCGGCTGCTCGTCGACCCGCGGGACAGCGACACCCTGTGGCTCGGGACCCGGCACGACGGACTGCTCAAGTCGACCGACCGGGGCGCCACCTGGAAGGCCATGAGCTTCCCGGCCGCGCCCAGCGCCACCGGCCAGGGCGTCACGATCCTCGTCGCGGCGGGCCGTACGGTCTACGCCGGCTGGGGCGACTCCGACGGTACGGCCGGCAAGCCCAGCCTGTACCGCACGTCCGACGGCACGACCTGGGAGGCCGTCCCGAAGCAGCCCGCCGGCACCGCCGCCAGGGTGCCGATCCGGGCCGCGTACGACCGGCACACACGCGAGCTGTACGTGACGTACGCCAACGCCCCGGGACCCAACGGCCAGTCCGACGGCAGTGTGCACAAGCTGCGGACGACGGACGGGAAGTGGACCGAGGTCACGCCGGTGAAGCCCGGCGGGGCGACGGAGGACGGCGGGACCGACTCCTTCGGGTACGGCGGTGTCGCCGTCGACGCCCGCCACCCCGGCACCGTCGTCGTCTCCACCAACAACCGCTGGGCGCTGGTCGACACCCTGTACCGGACCACCGACGGCGGCCGCACCTGGAAGTCCCTGAAGGACAAGGCCGTCCTCGACGTCTCCGAGACGCCCTACCTCAAGTGGGGCGGCGACCAGCCCAAGTTCGGCTGGTGGATCCAGGCCCTCGCCGTGGACCCGTACGACTCCAGGCATGTCGTGTACGGCACGGGCGCGACCCTCTACGGCACCCGCGACCTCAAGCGCTGGGCCCCGCAGATCCGTGGGCTGGAGGAGGCGTCCATACGCCAGCTGATCTCCCCTCCGGCCGGCGAGGCACACCTGATCAGCGGATCCGGCGACATCGGCGTGATGTACCACGAACGGCTCACCGCGTCCCCTTCGCGCGGCATGGCGTCCAACCCGGTCTTCGGTACGGCGACGGGGCTCGCACTGGCCGCGGCCAAGCCGTCGTACGTCGTACGGGCCGGGTGGGGGGACAACGGCAACGGCGCCTGCTCGAACGACGGAGGCAAGACCTGGGCGCCCTTCACGTCCCAGCCGCCCATGGCCAAGTCCGCGCCGGGGCCGATCGCCACCAACGCCGACGGCAGCGTGCTGCTGTGGTCCTTCGGCGCGGCCGACCCGGGCTACCGCTCGGCGGACAACGGTGCCACCTGGTCCGAGGTCGCCTCCTTCCCGAAGGGCGCCGTTCCGGTCGCGGACCCGGCCGACGCGACGCGCTTCTACGCCTTCGACACCACGACCGGGACGCTCCACGCCAGCACCGACAGCGGCAAGACCTTCAGCGCCCGCGCCACCGGCCTGAACTCGGGCGACACCGAGTTCCAGCTGACCGCCGCCCCGGGCCGCTCGGGCGACCTGTGGCTGAGCCTGAAGTGGAACGGGCTGTACCGCTCCACCGACGGCGGCGCGACCTTCAGCAAGGTCGGCAGCTGCTGGGCCTCGTACACCCTCGGCTTCGGCAAGGCCGCCGAGGGCGCCTCCTACCCGGCGGTCTACCTGGTCGGCTCCACGGAGAACATCACCGCCGTGTACCGCTCCGACGACGAGGCGAAGACCTGGACGCGGATCAACGACGACCAGCACCAGTGGGGCTGGATCGGCGCCGGCATCACCGGTGACCCGCGCGTGTACGGCCGGGTCTACATCGCCACCAACGGACGCGGCGTGCAGTACGGGGAGCCCGCCTGATGACCGCGAGGAAACAGCCCGGCCTGAGCGACGCCACCCGGGGCCGTCTCCTCTTCGGCGGCGACTACAACCCGGAGCAGTGGCCCGAGGAGACCTGGCACGAGGACGTCCGGCTGATGAAGGACGCCGGCGTCAACTCGGTCACCCTCGGCGTCTTCTCCTGGTCGAAGCTCGAACCGGAGCCGGGCACAAGGGAGTTCGGCTGGCTGGACACGCTGATGGACCTCATGCACGAGGGCGGCATCGGGGTCGTCCTCGCCACCCCCACCTCCTCGCCCCCGCCCTGGATGGGCCGGCTGCACCCCGAGACCCTGCCCGTCACCGAGGACGGCCGCACCGAGTGGTGGGGCGGCCGTCAGCACTTCTCGCACTCCAGCGCCACCTACCGGCGCTACGCCGCCGCCATTACCGAGGACCTGGCCGCCCGCTACGGCGCCCACCCGGCCCTGACGATGTGGCACATCAACAACGAGTACTGCACCTTCGACTACGGCGACGAGGCCGCCGCCTCCTTCCGGCGGTGGCTGCGCCAGAAGTACCGCACGCTCGACGCCCTCAACGAGGCCTGGGGCACCGCCTTCTGGAGCCAGGGCTACGACACCTGGGACGGCATCCTGCCGCCCCGTCTGCCCCACTACCTGCGCAACCCCGGCCAGGTCCTGGACTTCCGGCGCTTCACCTCCGACATGCTCCTGGAGTGTTACGTCGCCGAGCGGGACATCGTCCGGTGCCACACCCCGCACCTGCCGGTCACCAGCAACTTCATGCCGCTGTGGTTCGGCCAGGACGCCTGGCGCTGGGCGGGTGAGGAGGACGTCGTCTCCGTCGACCTCTACCCCGACCCGCGCGATCCGCTCGGCGCCCAGAACGGCGCCCTCGTCCAGGACATGACCCGCTCCCAGGCACGCGGGCCGTGGATGCTCATGGAACAGGCGGCCGGGCCGGTCAACTGGCGCGGTGTGAACCACCCCAAGCCCCGGGGCCTCAACCGGCTGTGGTCCCTGCAGGCCGTGGCCCGGGGCGCCGACGCCGTCTGCTACTTCCAGTGGCGGCAGTCCCGCCAGGGCGCGGAGAAGTTCCACTCCGGCATGGTCAGCCACGCCGGGGCGGAGGGCCGTACGTTCCAGGAGGTCAAGCAGCTCGGGGCGGACCTGGCGAGGATCGCCCCCGAGGTGACCGGCCGGCACATCACCGCGAAGGTCGCGGTCCTGCACGACTGGAACTCCTGGTGGGCCGGCGCCCAGGACGGCCGCCTGTCCAACCGGGTCGACTACCCGGACGTGCTGCGCGCCTGGCACCGGGCCCTCTGGCAGGCCCACCTCACCACCGACTTCGCCCACCCCGAACACGATCTGACGCCGTACCCGATGGTCGTCGTGCCCCAGCTGTACGCGCTCACCGACGCGGCGATCGACAACCTCCTCGCCTACGCCCGCGGCGGCGGCACCCTCGTCTGCGGTTTCCTGACCGGCGTAGCGGACGAGGACGACCGGGTGCGTCCCGGCGGCATGGACGCCCGGCTGCGGGAGCTCTTCGGCATCCGCACGCTGCACGAGTGGTGGCCGCTGGACGCGGGGGAGACCGTTGCCTGCGAGGGCTTCCGGGGCACGCTGTGGTCCGAGGAGATCGAGCCCGCGGACCCCGACGACACGACCCGCTACAAGGGCGGCGAACTGGACGGCATGCCCGCCGTCCTGCGCAAGGACCACGCCTGGTACCTCTCCACCCTCCCGGAGCCGGAGGCGCTGCGGGACCTGCTGGCCCGGATCGCCGACGGCGCGGGCGTCCGGCCGGTGCTCGACGGCCTTCCCGAGCAGGTGGAGGCCGTACGCCGGGGAGAGCTGCTGTTCCTGCTCAACCACGGCCGCGAGCCGGTGACCGTCGAGGTCCCCGGCACCCGCCACGACCTGCTGACGGGCACGGCCGTCACCGACCGGGTCACCCTCGGCCGCTACGAGGCGGCGGTGCTCCGGCCATGACCGCCTCCGCCCCCGTCCACGGCACGTGGGAGCCGCACCCGGCCGGCCGCTGGGAGGACGGCTTCCTGAGCGGCAACGGCCACCACGGCGCGCTTGTGCTCGGTGACCCGAACGACGAGCGGGTCGTCGTCACCCACCACACCTTGGTGCGGCCGGGCGGCAGGGATCCCCGGCCCCCGCAGCTCGCCGACGAGCTCCCCGCCCTCCAGGACCGCCTCCTGGCGGGCGACACGACCGCGGCCGAGAGCTTCACGGACGGACGGCCGCTCCAGTGGGTGCAGCCCTTCCACCCCGCCTTCCAGGTCCGGCTGCGCCGGCCGTCGGGCGACTGCCCCGGCCACCGGCGCGACGTCGACTTCACCACCGGTGTCGTGCGGGCGGTCTGCACCGGCTGGACCAGCCGCGTCTTCGTCTCCCGCGCCGACGACGTGATCGTCCAGCAGGTCACCGGGCCCGGCCTCACCCTCGACATCGACCTGGACCACCGGCTGCCCGGCGCCCCGGCCGGACTGGGCGTCGGCCACGGAGCCGTCCTCACCCCCGAGGGAGCCCAGCTGAGCCTGCGCGCCCGCTACCCGGACAGCGACCTGGCCTGCACCGGCGTCACCCTGGTCGCCGTCACGGGCGGCACGACGACCCTCGTGCCCCCCGGCGTGCACATCGAGGGCGCCCGGTCCGTGCTGCTCCTCACCCGGGTGCACCGGCACACCGGCGAACTGGACGTCGTCGCGCAGGGCCGCGCCCTGCGTGATCTGCCCATGGAGTACGACGAGCTCCTCGACCGCCACGTCGCCCTCCACCGCACCGCCTACGAGCGCGTCACCCTCGACCTGGCCGCCGACCCCGCCGAACGCGCTCTTCCGGGCTCCGAGTTGCTGCACCGGCCCCGCAGCGCGGCCCTGCTGGAACGCCTCTTCGCAGCCGGCCGCTACCACCTGCTGTCCGCCAGTGGGCTCTTCCCGCCCCGCCTGACCGGACTGTGGACCGGCGACTGGAACACGGCGTGGTCGGGGGCGTTCACCACCAACGCCAACCTCAACCTCCAGACCGCCTCGGCGGCTGCCGCGGCCCTCCCCGAGGTCACCGAGGCCCACGCCGCCCTGATCCACCGCCAGTTGCCGCACTGGCGGGAAAATGCCGGCGCGGTCTTCGGCGCCCGGGGTGTCGTCGCGCCCACACACACCGACGGCGAGTCGGGCCACACGTGCCACTTCGCCCGCGAGTACCCCCACCACCTGTGGACCGCCGGCGCCGACTGGCTGCTCAAGCCGCTCGTCGACCATGACGAGACCCACGGCACCCGCGATCCGCGCACCGCCGCCGCACTCGCCGAAGTCGCCCTGTTCTACGAGGACTTCCTGACCCGCACGGACGAGAACGGCCAGCTCGTCGTCGTCCCGTCCTACTCACCCGAGAACCGGCCCGCCAACGCGAGCTGGATCACCCTCAACGCGGCCATGGACCTCTCGGCGGCCCGCCACGCCCTGCGCACGGCCGCCTCCTACCATCCGGGCCCCGACGCCGACCGCTGGCACGCCCTCGCCGACCGCCTCCCGCCGCACCGGATCAACGCGGACGGGGCGCTGGCCGAATGGGCCTGGCCGGGCCTGGAGGACTCCTACGACCACCGTCACCTCAGCCACCTCTACGGCGTCTGGCCGCTCGACGAGATCACCCCCTACGACAGCCCCGAACTCGCCACGGCCGCCCACCGCGCCCTGGAACTGCGCGGCGCCGAGAACGACTCCGCGCACGGCCATCTGCACCACGCGCTCATCGCGGCCCGGCTCAGGGACGGCGACCGCGTCGCCCACGCCCTCGGCCAGGTTCTGGACGGCGACTTCTTCCACACCTCGCTGATGAGCGCCCACTACCCGAACCGTGACGTCTACAACGCGGACGCCGCGCACACCCTGCCCGCCGTACTGATCGAGATGCTCGTGCAGTCGACGCAGGACCGGCTGGTCCTGCTGCCCGCGCTTCCGGCGGCCTACCCCAGCGGCGCACTGCGCGGTGTGCGCACCCGCTTCGGGGCCGAGATCGACCTCACCTGGACCCAAGACGGCGCCGTCGCCGTCATCAGGCCGGGCCGCACCCACCGCGTCGAACTGCGGACTTCCACCGGCACAGAATCCCTCCACCTGGTCGCCGGAGAAGACCACGTCCTCACTTTGAGGGCGTGGTAGTTCCCCCCATCCCCCCACCCCATGGAAGGGACACCATGGCATCACGCACACTCGGCAGGGTCACCAAGGCCCTGCTCGCCCCGGCCCTGGCACTCGGCGCGACCGTCGGCCTCGCCTCCGCCCCCGCCTCGGCCGCTGTCTGGAACTCCTGCGGCCAGTGGGCCAACACGAACCTGAACGGCTACACGCTCTACAACAACATCTGGGGCGGCGGCGCCGGTGCCCAGTGCATCTGGGCCAACTCCGGCACCAACTGGGGCGTCAACGCCAACCACCCCAACACCGGCGGCATCAAGTCCTACCCGAACCAGACGAAGGCGATCAACAAGTCCATCACCTCGCTGGGCTCGCTCTCCAGCAGCTACAACGTCAGCGTCCCGTCGTCCGGCGCGTACAACACGTCTTACGACATCTGGGACACGGACCACGACTACGAGATCATGCTCTGGGTCAACAAGACCGGAGCCGTCGGCCCGATCGGCACCTCGCAGGGCAGCGTCAGCCTCGGCGGCCACTCCTGGAACGTCTTCAAGGGCACCAACGGCGCCAACGAGGTGTTCTCGTTCATCCGCACCTCCAACTCCAGCTCCGGCACCGTGAACATCCTGCCGATCCTGAAGTGGATCAAGGACACCAAGGGCTGGATGGGCAACGAGACCATCGGTGACGTCCAGTTCGGCTTCGAGATCACCTCATCGTCCGGCGGCCTGGACTTCCGCACCAACAGCATGACCGTCAGCAGCAGCTGACGCCGTACCGGGGCCGGGGCCGACCGCCGTCAAGCGCGGTCGGCCTCGGCCCGCAGCGCGTTGTAGTCCGCGAAGGCCGACTCGACGTCGGCGCGGGTCAGACCGTAGCGGGACAGGTCGTAGGCGTGGCGGCGCGTGCCCTTGGGGCGAGCGACGGCCGCGGGGAGGCGGGCAGCGTCGGCCTCGGTCCAGGGGGCGCCGACCGCGGCGTAGAGCTTCGGGGCGCCGGTCGCCGGATCGGAGCCGAGCCAGGAGTACGGGGCGTCCACCAGCTGCTCCGGCGGGATGGCGGCCCGGGCGGCGAGACCGCGCGTCATGGCACGGCTCAGCAGCCCCAGCCAGGTGGCGCCGATGCCGGCCAGGTCGACAGGGCGGGAGCTGACGGCCATGCCGTGCTCGATCAGCGAGCAGAAGGAAGCCACGACGGTGACCGGGTCGCGGTGGCACCACACGATCGTGGCGTCGGGAAAGACCGTGCGCAGCGCGTCCAGGTTCTCCAGGTGCATGGGCGACTTCAGCATCCAGCGCCGCCGCGGACGGCCGTACTGGAGCACCTGGTAGACCTGCTTGAGATACCGGTAGTCGGCGGTGAAGTCCCGCGCGCAGTGCCAGGCCTGGTATTCGGGGATACGGGCCTGGGAGAACGGCATCAGGGCGTGCGGGAGGGCGAAGGTGCACTCCTCGGGGCCCTCGGCGGCCATCGCGTGGATGTCGCGGAAGCGCGGCGCGAAGAGGTCCGTGCCCTGCACCATCCGGCGCCCGGTCGTGATCGCCTTTCGCCGCTTCCGGGGTGGCAACTCCAGGTCGGGTGCGAGCAGTTCCCACAGCAGGGGACAGCGGTGCCCGTCCGAGACCGACAGCACGGCGTGCGTGACGGTGGTGGCGGTCCGCGGCAGACCCACGACGAACACCGGCCTCTCGATCGGCTCGGCCTCGATCTCGGGATGCTCGGCGATCAGCCGCCGCACCCGGGCGCGATTGGCGAGATGCCGTCTGACGTGCACCTGCGCGGACTGCCAGCCGACCGGGGTGAGCGTCTCGGCCTTCGCCCACCACCCCAGCAGGGCCCGGAAGCCGTCGACGAACTCCCGGTCGCCCGGCGCCTCACCGGCCTCCACCACGATGCGGTCGAAGACCCGGTTGGGGTCACGACGGGAGCCGAAGCCCGGCCGCACCAGCAGATTGGCCAGGGTCAGGGCGAGCGGTGATGAGGCCACGCGGAGACCTTATCCGCTGAACTGCCGTACATGACAAGCATGTTGCGGACACGCGAAGGCGGCCGGAGGCCGCTCGCCCCGGCCGCCCCCTCGCGCGGCTACTCCCCTACAGGCAGCCGCGCCCCGTCCCGCAGGAACAGCGGGATGCGGTCCAGCGGGGCGTCGACCGTCACGGCCCGGCCGCCCTCGTACGTCTCACCCGTCCACGCGTCCGTCCAGGTGGCCCCCGCCGGGAGATAGGCCGTACGGGCGGTGGCGCCGGCGGTCAGCACCGGGGCGACCAGCAGATCCGGGCCGAAGAGGTAGGAGTCGTCGACCGACCAGGCGGCCTGGTCGGCCGGGAACTCCAGGAACAGCGGCCGCATCACCGGCAGCCCCTCCTCGTGGGCCGCGCGCATCACGTCCAGCACGTACGGCTTCAGACGCTCGCGCAGCCGCAGGTACTTCTCCAGGACGGCTCCGGCCTCCTCGCCGTACGACCACACCTCGTTCGGGCCGCCCGTCATCTCCGGGCCCAGCGGCATGCCGGGATCGCGGAAGCCGTGCAGGCGCATCAGCGGGGAGAGCGCGCCGAACTGGAACCAGCGGACCATCACCTCCCGGTACGCCGGGTCGTCCGGGTCCCCGCCGTGGAAGCCGCCGATGTCGGTGTTCCACCACGGGATGCCCGACAGGGCCGTGTTGAGGCCGGCCGCGATCTGACGGCGCAGGGTCGGGAAGTCGGTGCCGATGTCACCCGACCACAGGGCGGCGCCGTAGCGCTGACTGCCCGCCCACGCCGAGCGGTTGAGGGTGACGATCTCCTCCTCGCCGGTCGCCGCCAGACCCTCGTAGAAGGTCCGGGCGTTCTCGGCCGGGTAGGCGTTGCCGACCTCCAGGCCCGGGCCCGCCCAGTAGCGCAGGTTCTCCGGAAAGCCCGGCTTAAGCTCCGGCTCGCCGGCGTCCAGCCAGAACGCCGTGATGCCGTACGGGTCGAGGTAGTTCTCCTTCACCTTCGACCACACGAACTCCCGGGCCTCCGGGTTGGTGGCGTCGTAGAAGGCCACCTGGACTGTTGACGCGACCTCCTTGTCGGGCCAGTCGGCGTGGGCCATCGGGCCGTACTGGGTGCCGATGAAGTACCCGCGCTGCTCCATGACCGGGTGGTTCTCGCTCAGCGGCGACACCGAGGGCCAGACGCTCACCACCAGCTTGATGCCGAGCTCCTCCAGCTCGCGCACCATCGCCGCCGGGTCGGGCCACTCCTTCGGGTCGAACTTCCACTCCCCGAGGTGCGTCCAGTGGAAGAAGTCGCAGACGATCGCGGAGATGGGCAGACCGCGCCGCTTGTACTCCCTTGCCACCGCCATGAGTTCGTCCTGGGTGCGGTAGCGCAGCTTGCACTGCCAGAAGCCCGCCGCCCACTCGGGCAGCATCGGCGTCCGGCCGGTCACCGCGCTGTAGCGGCTCTGGGCACCGGACGGCTCGCCGGCCGTGATCCAGTAGTCGATCTGCCGGGCCGAGTCGGCTACCCACCGGGTGCCGTTGTGCGCCAGCTCCACGCGGCCGATCGCCGGGTTGTTCCACAGCAGCGTGTAGCCGCGGCTGGAGGTCAGCACCGGGATGCCGACCTCGGCGTTGCGCTGGACCAGGTCCAGCACCAGGCCCTTCTGGTCGAGCCGCCCGTGCTGGTGCTGCCCGAGGCCGAACAGCTTCTCGTCGTCGTACGCGGCGAAGCGCTGTTCCAGGCGGTGGTGGCCGTTGCCGACGGCCGTGTAGAGGCGGGAGCCGGGCCACCAGAAATGGGCGCGGTCCTCGGCGAGCAGCTCGGCGGAGTCCTCCGTCCGCAGGAAGCGGACCAGGCCCTCGGCGTTCACCTCGACGGTGAGCGCGCCGACGGTCAGCTGTGCGTGGCCGTCCTCCATCTTCACCGTGGAGGGCGTCGCGGGCGCCTCCTCGAGCAGGGCGCCCGGGAGCCCCTCGAGGACCGGGCCGCCGAGCCGGGCACGCACCCGGACCGCGTCCGGACCCCACGGCTCGATCCGTACGGTCTCCTGGCGGCCGCTCCACTCCAGCGCGCCGTCCCGCTCGCGGAACGTGCCGACGGTGGGGGAGGACTGCGCCAGGCTCACCTGGGGCTGGGTTTCAGCAGGCTGATTCACGAGGCGTGCTCCTGAAGGAGTGCAGACATGGGGGTGCCCTGGAACGGGCGGTGTTCTTTGGAAGCGGTGCCTACGGCCGGGTCGGCGCCGGCCCCGTGCTCGTCCGTACCGTCAGCTCCGGGGCGATCAGCACGACCTCGTCGCTGCCGCGCCCCTCGAGCTTGGCGACCAAATGCTCCACCGCGTGCCGGCCCATCTCCTGCGCCGGGATGGCGACCGACGTGAGCCGCACGGAGGCCTGCGTCGCGACCTGGTCGGGGCAGATCGCGACCACCGACACGTCCTCCGGCACGGCCCGGCCCTGCTGCCGCAGCAGCGCGAGCAGCGGCTCGACCGCCGACTCGTTCTGCACGATGATCCCCGAGGTGTCCGGGCGCTCGTCGAGGATCCGGGCGAGGGTCACCGCCATCGCGTCGTACCCGCCCTCGCACGGCCGGTGCAGCAGCCGCACACCCAGCTCCCGGGCACGGGTCCGCAGCCCGTCCAGGGTGCGCTCGGCGAAGCCGGTGTGCCGCTCGTAGACGGCCGGGGCCTCCCCGATGACAGCGATGTCGTGGTGCCCCTGCTTCGCCAGATGCTCCACACACAGCGCGCCCGTCGCCCGGAAGTCCAGATCGACGCAGGTCAGACCCGAGGTGTCGGCGGGCAGCCCGATGAGCACGGACGGCTGGTCGTCCCCCACTCCCGGCTCCGCTCGAGCGGGGGCACCCCCATCGCGCAGCAACGGCAGCCGTTCGTCGTCGAGCTCGACGTCCATCAGGATCATCCCGTCGGCGAGCCCGCTCCCGGCGACGCGGCGCACCGCGTCCGGACCCTCCTCACCGGTGAGCAGCAGCACGTCGTACCCGTGCGTACGGGCGGAGGTCGCCACCGCGATGGCGATCTCCATCATCACGGGCACGTACATGTCCGTGCGCAGCGGCATCATCAACGCGATGATGTTCGACTTGCTGCTGGCCAGGGCGCGGGCCCCGGCGTTCGGGTGGTACCCGAGCTCGCGGATGCTCCGCTCGACCCGCTGCCGGGTGCTCGCGGAGATGGACCGCTTGCCGCTGAGGACATAGCTCACCGTGCTCGCCGAGACTCCGGCGTGCTGGGCGACCTCGGCGAGGGTGACCATCCAGCTCTCCAAGCTTTGTGAAGCGCTTCGACAATGCGCGTTGCTGATACGGGTGGGTGAGGGTGGTTCGACAGTAGCTCCAGCAGGAGTACGTGTCCATAGGTCGTCGAAGCGCTTCGATACCGATTTCCGGGGAGGGGGTCAGTCTCCCGGAAGGCGTTCCGGTGCACCACCGCCATGGAGCCCGCGACAGGGCCGGGCCTTCGGCTGAACGGACGCGCGAGGACTGGTGGGAGCGTCCGGTTTCGGGTACCAACGATCCAGTAGCACTGGTCGGTAACGTACAGTCCTCAATAAACCTAGTTGCGGCGAGGTGCCCCTCATGTCCGCTTCCACCACTCCCTCTTCCCGTCCCGCCGTCACCGAGCGGGAGGCCCGTGAGGTGGCGGAGGCCGCCCGGGAACAGCACTGGCGCAAGCCCAGCTTCGCCAAGGAGCTGTTCCTCGGCCGCTTCCGGCTCGACCTCATCCACCCCCACCCCCTCCCCGGCGACGAGGCGGCCCAGCGCGGCGAGGAGTTCCTCGCCAAGCTCCGCGACTTCGTCGAGACGAAGGTCGACGCGGCCGTCATCGAGCGCGACGCCAGGATCCCCGACGAGGTGATCGATGGCCTGAAGGAGCTCGGCGCCTTCGGCATGAAGATCGACACCAAGTACGGCGGGCTGGGCCTCACGCAGGTGTACTACAACAAGGCCCTCTCGCTGGCCGGCTCCGCAAGCCCCGCGATCGGCGTGCTGCTCTCCGCGCACCAGTCGATCGGCGTGCCGCAGCCCCTGAAGCTGTTCGGCACGCAGGAGCAGCGCGAGCGCTTCCTGCCCCGCTGCGCCCGCACCGACATCAGCGCCTTCCTGCTCACCGAGCCCGACGTCGGCTCCGACCCGGCCCGGCTCGCCACCACCGCCGTGCCCGACGGGGACGACTACGTCCTCGACGGCGTCAAGCTGTGGACCACCAACGGCGTCGTAGCCGACCTGCTGGTCGTCATGGCCCGGGTGCCGAGAAGCGAAGGCCACAAGGGCGGCATCACCGCCTTCGTCGTGGAGACGAACTCGCCGGGCGTCACCGTGGAGAACCGCAACGCCTTCATGGGCCTGCGCGGCATCGAGAACGGCGTCACCCGCTTCCACCAGGTCCGCGTCCCCGCCGCCAACCGCGTCGGCGAGGAGGGTCAGGGCCTGAAGATCGCCCTGACCACGCTCAACACCGGGCGGCTCTCCCTGCCGGCCTCCTGCGTCGCGGCCGGCAAGTGGTGCCTGAAGATCGCTCGCGAGTGGACGGCGGTCCGCGAGCAGTGGGGCAAGCCCGTCGCACACCACGAGGCGGTCGGTTCCAAGATCTCCTTCATCGCGGCCACCACCTTCGCCCTGGAGGCCGTGACGGACCTGGCCTCGCAGATGGCCGACGAGGACCGCAACGACATCCGCATCGAAGGTGCCCTCGCCAAGCTGTACGCCTCCGAGATGGCCTGGACGATGGCCGACGAACTCATCCAGATCCGCGGCGGACGCGGCTTCGAGACGGCCGAGTCCCTCCGGGCCCGCGGCGAGCGCGGCGTCCCGGCCGAGCAGCTCCTGCGCGACCTGCGCATCAACCGCATCTTCGAGGGCTCCACGGAGATCATGCACCTGCTGATCGCCCGCGAGGCCGTCGACGCCCACCTCTCGGTCGCCGGCGACCTCATCGACCCCGAGAAGTCCCTGGGCGACAAGGCCAAGGCGGGCGCGAACGCGGGCGCCTTCTACGCCAAGTGGCTCCCCAAGCTCGTCGCGGGCCCGGGCCAACTCCCCACCGCCTACGGCGAGTTCAAACACGGCGTGGATCTCTCCGGGCACCTGCGCTACGTCGAGCGCACGTCCCGCAAACTCGCCCGTTCCACCTTCTACGCCATGTCCCGCTGGCAGGGCCGGATGGAGTCCAAGCAGGGCTTCCTCGGCAGGATCGTAGACATCGGCGCCGAACTGTTCGCCATGAGCGCGGCCTGCGTACGCGCCGAACTCCTGCGCGGCCGGGGCGAGAACGGCCGTGAGGCCTACCAGCTCGCCGACGTCTTCTGCCGCCAGGCCAGGATCCGCGTCGAGGAGCTCTTCAACCGCCTGTGGACCAACACCGACGACCTCGACCGCAAGGTCGCCAAGGGTGTGCTGTCCGGCACGTACGAGTGGCTGGAGCAGGGCATCGTCGACCCGTCGGGTGACGGCCCCTGGATCGCGGACGCGACGCCGGGAGCCTCCCAGCGGGAGAACCTCCACCGGCCGATCCGCTGACCGGCCCCCAAGGGGGCGTGTGCTGCACCGGCACACGCCCCCGCGAAGGGGATGCGCTGTCCTCACACGCCACCCTTACGGCAACAATGGAGGAATGAGCGACAGTCCAGCCCCCTCAGGGCACGGGCCGCAAGCCCCGTCTGCCCCGCGACGCCATGCACGCACTCTCGCCGCACCGGGCGCCACCCCCAGTACGTCCAGTACAGGGGGCGACGCCCGGCACGCCGAGAGCACGCACCTGACGCCGCAGGGCCCGCCCTCCGGGCGGACGACGGTGCTTGCGCCCCGTGCCCTGGCCGACCCGCACCTCGTCTACGACCCCGTAGCGGGCGACGGCCCGAAGGACGTGGTGATCCTCGGCTCCACCGGGTCCATCGGCACGCAGGCCATCGACCTCGTGCTGCGCAACCCCGACCGCTTCCGGGTCACCGGCCTGTCCGCCAACGGCGGCCGCGTCGCCCTTCTCGCCGAGCAGGCGTACCGGCTGCGGGTGCCCACGGTCGCGGTCGCCCGCGAGGACGTCGTACCGGCCCTGCGCGAGGCGCTCTCCGCGCAGTACGGCACGGGCGAGCCGCTCCCCGAGATCCTCGCCGGCCCGGACGCGGCCACGCGGCTGGCGGCATCCGACTGCCACACCGTCCTGAACGGCATCACCGGCTCCATCGGCCTCGCCCCGACCCTGGCCGCCCTGGAGGCGGGCCGCACCCTCGCCCTGGCCAACAAGGAGTCGCTCATCGTGGGCGGCCCGCTGGTCAAGGGCCTCGCCAAGCCGGGCCAGATCATCCCGGTCGACTCCGAGCACGCCGCCCTCTTCCAGGCCCTGGCCGCCGGCACCCGCGCCGACGTCCGCAAGCTGGTCGTCACGGCCTCCGGCGGCCCCTTCCGCGGCCGTACGAAGCAGGAGCTGGCCCACGTCACCGTCGAGGACGCCCTCGCACACCCCACCTGGGCCATGGGCCCGGTCATCACGATCAACTCCGCGACCCTCGTCAACAAGGGCCTGGAGGTCATCGAGGCACACCTCCTCTACGACATTCCCTTCGACCGCATTGAGGTCGTCGTGCATCCGCAGTCGTATGTCCACTCGATGGTTGAGTTCACGGATGGATCGACACTGGCCCAGGCGACCCCGCCCGACATGCGCGGGCCCATCGCCATCGGCATCGGCTGGCCCGAGCGCGTCCCCGACGCGGCCCCCACCTTCGACTGGAGCAAGGCCTCGACCTGGGAGTTCTTCCCGCTCGACAACGAGGCCTTCCCCTCGGTGAACCTCGCCCGGCACGTCGGCGAGCTCGCGGGCACCGCCCCCGCGGTGTTCAATGCGGCCAACGAGGAGTGCGTGGAGGCGTTCCGCCAGGGCGCGCTGCCCTTCAACGGCATCATGGAGACCGTCACCCGGGTCGTCGAGGAGCACGGCACCCCGCGTACGGGAACCTCACTCACCGTGTCGGACGTCCTCGAAGCGGAGACCTGGGCGCGGGCCCGGGCCCGGGAACTGGCGGCACAGACGGCGGAGGCCCGTGCATGACGACCCTGATGTTCATCCTCGGCATAGTTCTCTTCGTGGTCGGCCTGCTGTTCTCGATCGCGTGGCACGAGCTGGGGCACCTGTCGACCGCCAAGCTGTTCGGCATCCGCGTGCCGCAGTACATGGTCGGCTTCGGCCCGACGATCTGGTCACGCAAGAAGGGCGAGACCGAGTACGGGATCAAGGCCATCCCGTTCGGCGGCTACATCCGCATGATCGGCATGTTCCCGCCCGGTCCCGACGGCCGGCTGACGGCGCGCTCCACCTCCCCGTGGCGCGGCATGATCGAGGACGCCCGCACCGCCGCCTACGAGGAGCTCAGGCCGGGCGACGAGAACCGCCTGTTCTACACGCGCAAGCCCTGGAAGCGCGTGATCGTGATGTTCGCGGGCCCCTTCATGAACCTGGTCCTCGCGGTGGCGCTGTTCCTCGCCATCCTGATGGGCTTCGGCATCACCCAGCAGACGACCACCGTCAGCTCCGTCTCCCAGTGCGTCATCGCCCAGAGCGAGAACCGCGACAAGTGCGAGAAGGGCGACGCGGCCAGCCCGGCCGCCGCCGCCGGACTGAAGGCGGGCGACAAGATCGTCTCCTTCGACGGCGTGCGGACCGACGACTGGAACAAACTGTCCGACCTCATCCGCGCCACCCCCGGCAAGGAGGTGCCGATCGTCGTCGACCGCAAGGGCCAGGACGTCACCCTGCAGGCGAAGATCGCCACCAACCAGGTCGCCAAGAAGGACTCCGGCGGGCAGATCGTCGAGGGCCAGTACGTCCAGGCCGGCTTCCTCGGCTTCAGCGCGGCCACCGGAGTGGTCAAGCAGGACTTCGGTGAGTCCGTGGGCTGGATGGGAGACCGGATGGGCGACGCCGTGGACTCCCTCGCCGCCCTCCCCGGCAAGGTCCCGGCACTGTGGAACGCGGCCTTCGACGGCGCGCCCCGTGAGGCCGACTCCCCGATGGGCGTGGTCGGCGCGGCCCGCGTCGGCGGCGAGATCTTCACCCTGGACATCCCGCCGACCCAGCAACTGGCCATGGCCCTCATGCTGGTCGCCGGCTTCAACCTCTCCCTGTTCCTGTTCAACATGCTCCCGCTGCTGCCGCTCGACGGCGGCCATGTCGCGGGCGCGCTGTGGGAGTCGCTGCGCCGCAACACCGCCAAGGTGCTGCGCCGGCCGGACCCGGGTCCCTTCGACGTGGCGAAGCTCATGCCGGTCGCCTACGTGGTCGCGGGCATCTTCATCTGCTTCACGATCCTGGTGCTGATCGCCGACGTGGTGAACCCGGTGAGAATCTCCTAGTCGTACGCGGTTTCTGGCGGCCCGGCACACTTCGTGCCGGGCCGCCCCCCATGGGGTGGCGATGCGGGTGGGATGTGCCCGGCCCCAGCCATGTGCCGTAATCTCGAAGCTCGGAGCCCGCTGCTCACGGGACCGGACCTTGATCCACGACTTGGGGTTGCACAGCAGATGACTGCGATTTCTCTCGGCATGCCGTCCGTACCGACCAAGCTCGCCGAGCGCCGGAAGAGCCGCCAGATCCAGGTCGGGGCCGTGGCGGTCGGCGGAGACGCCCCCGTCTCGGTGCAGTCGATGACGACGACGCGTACGTCCGACATCGGCTCCACCCTCCAGCAGATCGCCGAGCTGACCGCCTCCGGCTGTCAGATCGTCCGCGTCGCCTGCCCGACGCAGGACGACGCCGACGCCCTGTCGACGATCGCCCGCAAGTCGCAGCTCCCGGTCATCGCCGACATCCACTTCCAGCCGAAGTACGTCTTCGCCGCGATCGAGGCGGGCTGCGCGGCCGTCCGCGTCAACCCGGGCAACATCAAGCAGTTCGACGACAAGGTCAAGGAGATCGCCAAGGCGGCCCGGGACCACGGCACCCCGATCCGCATCGGCGTCAACGCGGGCTCCCTCGACCGGCGCCTGCTCCAGAAGTACGGCAAGGCGACCCCGGAAGCGCTCGTGGAGAGCGCGCTGTGGGAGGCCTCGCTGTTCGAGGAGCACGACTTCCGCGACATCAAGATCTCCGTCAAGCACAACGACCCGGTCGTCATGATCGAGGCCTACAAGCAGCTCGCCGCCCAGTGCGACTACCCGCTGCACCTCGGCGTCACCGAGGCCGGCCCGGCCTTCCAGGGCACGATCAAGTCCGCGGTGGCCTTCGGCGCGCTCCTCTCGCAGGGCATCGGCGACACGATCCGCGTCTCCCTCTCCGCGCCCCCCGTGGAGGAGGTCAAGGTCGGCAACCAGATTCTGGAGTCGCTCAACCTCAAGCAGCGCGGCCTGGAGATCGTCTCCTGCCCCTCCTGCGGCCGCGCCCAGGTCGACGTCTACAAGCTGGCCGAAGAGGTCACCGCCGGCCTGACCGGCATGGAGGTCCCCCTCCGCGTCGCCGTCATGGGCTGCGTCGTCAACGGCCCCGGCGAGGCCCGCGAGGCCGACCTCGGCGTCGCCTCCGGCAACGGCAAGGGCCAGATCTTCGTCAAGGGCGAGGTCATCAAGACCGTCCCCGAGTCCAAGATCGTGGAAACCCTCATCGAGGAGGCCATGAAGCTGGCCGAGCAGATGGAGGCGGACGGCGTGATCTCGGGCGAGCCCTCGGTAGCAGTCGCGGGCTGACTATTTGACGCAGGTTGGGCCCGCGCCCTGCCTTTGGGGGCGCGGGGAACTGCGCGATCAGCCACAGACAACCCGCAGCCGCCCGCCGACGAGAAGCCCCGAGCTCCGAGGCGCCCCGCCCAAGCAGCGCAGCTATAGTGCGGAGACCAGCCGACCCCAGTGTGTGAGGGCCCCGCACTTGTTGACGCAGACGACCTCACGGGTCCTCGAACCGAGCGACCTGGACGCCGCGCTCGCCGTACTCGACCGCGAGCCGGTCGCGAACGCCTTTGTGACGTCCCGGGTGCGGATCGCCGGCCTCGACCCGTGGCGGCTCGGCGGTGAGATGTGGGGCTGGTACGAGGACGGCATGCTGACGTCCCTGTGCTACGCGGGCGCCAACCTGGTCCCGATCTGCGCCACCCCGCGCGCCGTGCGCGCCTTCGCCGACCGGGCCCGCCGGGCCGGCCGCCGCTGCTCCTCCATCGTCGGGCCCGCCGGGTCCACCGCCGACCTGTGGCGGCTGCTGGAACCCCAGTGGGGCCCGGCCCGCGACGTCCGCCGCCGGCAGCCGCTCATGGTCACCGACAGCCTGCCGTCCGGCATCGCCCCGGACCCCTACGTCCGCCGCGTCCGCAAGGACGAGATGGAAACGCTCATGCCTGCGTGTGTGGCGATGTTCACCGAGGAGGTCGGGGTCTCCCCGCTGGCCGGCGACGGGGGCCTCCTCTACCAGGCCCGCGTCGCCGAACTCGTCGGCTCAGGCCGCGCGTTCGCCCGCTTCGACACGGACGGCAAGGTCGTCTTCAAGGCCGAGATCGGCGCCGCGACGGACCGTGCCTGCCAGATCCAGGGCGTATGGGTGGCCCCCGAGTACCGGGGCACCGGCGTGGCGGCCCCCGGCATGGCAGCCGTGCTGCGCTATGCGCTGGCCGACGTCGCCCCGGTGGCGAGCCTCTACGTGAACGACTTCAACACGGCGGCCAGGCGGGCGTACACGAGGGTGGGCTTCCAGGAGGTCGGCGCCTTCATGAGCGTGCTCTTTTGACCGTGCGTGAGGGGAACTGGCCCCAGGGGCCCGGGGCTGTTGTCGATATGCGGCTCCGCCGCGTGGGCGCGAGCAACCACATACAACCCGCACCCGGGTGACAACCGAAACGCCCCTGTAGGCTCCCCGCCATGGACCTCGTGATCGGCCCACTCGACCTCCCCGCCCACGTCGACGAGGCCCTGGCCGTCCAAGCCGTGGCCTTCGGCCTCGGCCCCGACGAAGTCGCGGTCCGCCGCCAGATCGTCCTCCGCCACATGACCTACCCGGGTGCAAGGGCCCTCGGTGCCACGGCCGACGGCAACCTCGTCGGCTTCGTCTACGGCATGCCCAACGACCGCACCCACTGGTGGTCCACCGTCGTGGAGCCGTACCTCAGAGCGAACCACCTCGACCAGTGGCTCGACGACTCCTTCGTGATCACCGAACTGCACGTCCACCCCGCCCACCAGAGCCGCGGCATCGGACGCACCCTGATCACCACCATCACCGACGGCGCCGCCGAACCCCGCTCGATCCTCTCCGCGATCGACACCGAGAGCCCCGCCCGCGCCCTCTACCGCTCCCTCGGCTACCAGGACCTGGCCCGCCAGGTCCTCTTCCCCAGCGCCCCGAAGCCGTACGCCGTGATGGGCGCTCCCCTCCCGCTGCACCGCCGCTAACCGATTTCCACCGCCCGGTGCCCCCCGGATAACCTCCTGCCATCACCCTCCCCCACTCTCGGCTTCGCTCGAGCGGGGGGACCCCCATCAGCAGGAGCTAAACCATGGCGAACGTACCGGTCCAGCGCATGTCCCAGTTGATGGCGAAGACGTTGCGCGACGACCCGGCGGACGCCGAGGTCCTCAGCCACAAGCTCCTCGTCCGCGCCGGGTACGTGCGCCGTACCGCCGCCGGCATCTGGAGCTGGCTGCCGCTCGGCAAGCGGGTCCTGGCCAACGTGGAGCGCATCGTCCGCGAGGAGATGGACGCGATCGGCGCCCAGGAGGTGCTGCTCCCCGCCATCCTGCCGCGTGAGCCGTACGACGCCACCGGCCGCTGGGACGAGTACGGCCCCGAGCTGTTCCGTCTCCAGGACCGCAGGGGCGGCGACTACCTCCTCGGCCCCACCCACGAGGAGATCTTCACCCTGCTGGTGAAGGACCAGGCGTCCTCCTACAAGGACCTGCCGGTGATCCTCTACCAGATCCAGAACAAGTACCGCGACGAGGCCCGGCCCCGCGCGGGCATCCTGCGCGGCCGCGAGTTCCTGATGAAGGACTCCTACTCCTTCGACACCGAGGACGAGGGCCTGGCCCGTTCCTACGCCCTGCACCGCGAGGCCTACCAGAAGATCTTCGCGCGTCTCGGCCTCGACTACCGCATCTGCGCCGCCACCGCCGGCGCGATGGGCGGCTCCAAGTCGGAGGAGTTCCTCGCCCCGGCCGAGGCCGGCGAGGACACCTTCGCCGACTGCCCGAACTGCGACTTCGCCGCCAACACCGAGGCGATCGCGTACGAGTTGAAGCCCGTCGACGCCTCCGGGGTCCCGGCCGCCGAGGACATCCCGACCCCCGACACCCCGACCATCGAGACCCTCGCCGCCTCCCTCGGCGTCCCGGCCTCCGCCACGCTGAAGAACCTCCTGGTCAAGGTCGACGGCGAGATCGTCGCCGTCGGCGTCCCCGGTGACCGCGAGGTCGACATGGACAAGGTCGAGGCGCACTTCGCTCCGGCCGCCGTCGAGCTGGTCACCGAGACGGACTTCGCGACCCGCCCCGACCTGGTCCGCGGCTACGTCGGACCGCGGGGCCTGGAGAAGATCACCTACATCGCCGACCCGCGCGTGGCCCCCGGCACGGCCTGGATCACCGGCGCCAACAAGGCCGGCACGCACACGAAGAACGTCGTCGCGGGCCGCGACTTCGAGGTCGGCGAGTACGTCGACGTCGTGGTCGTGCAGGAGGGCGACCCCTGCCCGAAGTGCGGCACCGGCCTCGTCCTCGACCGCGCCATCGAGATCGGCCACATCTTCCAGCTGGGCCGCAAGTACGCCGACGCCCTCAAGCTCGACGTCCTCGGCCAGAACGGCAAGCCGGTCCGCGTCACCATGGGCTCCTACGGCGTCGGCGTCTCCCGCGCGGTCGCCGCCCTCGCCGAGCAGAGCGCCGACGAGAAGGGCCTGTGCTGGCCCAAGGAGGTCGCCCCGGCCGACGTCCACGTGGTCGCCGCCGGCAAGGCCCTGCAGACCGAACTGGCCCTCGACATCTCCGAGAAGCTGGCGAAGGCCGGTGTCCGCGTCCTGGTCGACGACCGCGCCGGCGTCTCCCCGGGCGTCAAGTTCACGGACTCCGAGCTGATCGGCGTACCGCAGATCCTGGTGGCCGGCCGGCGCGCGGCCGAGGGCGTCGTGGAACTGAAGGACCGCCGCACCGGCGAGCGCGAGGAGCTGACGGTCGAGGAGGCCATCGCCCGGCTCACCGCCTGAGCGTGCTCGCCCAGTGAGCGCTCCGGTCCTCCGGAGCGCTCACAGCCAGCTCGCGAACTCCAGCAACAACTCCGCGTCGCGCGGCCGGCCCACCCGCCCCGCCCGCACACCGGACTCCACGGCCCGGAACAGCGTCCACCCCCGCAGCCTCTCCTGGTCCACGTCCAGGGACTCGGCCAGCCGCTTCACCCGGCGCCGGGTCGTGGCCGCGCCGGACGGCTGGGCGATCAGGTCCTCCACCCGGTCACGCACCAGCCGGGCCAGATCGAAGGCGCACTCGCCGACCACCGGGTCGGGGCCCACGGCCAGCCACGGCATCCGCTCCCCGGCGAGCACCTTGCTCTGCCGAAACGTGCCGTGCAGCAGCCGGTGTTCGGGCGGCGCGGCCAGCAGCTCGGTCCGCGCCGCGAGCGCCAGGTCGACGAGCGGGGCCACCTCGGGATCGGCCCGCGCCCGTGCCCGCATCGCCTCGGCCTGCCGCCCCGTCCGCTCGGCCACGGTCTCGAAGGGGAAGCCGGCGGGCGGCTCCACCCACAGCCGCCGCAGCGTCCCCGCCGCCTCCAGCAGCGCCTTCGCCTCCGGCAGCGACCGCACCGACAGATCCGGATGCAGCCGTTCCAGCAGCAGCACGCCCTCGGCCGATGAGGGAGGGCCGAGCAGCTGTACGGCACCCCGCCCGCCCCAGTGGGCGAGCGCGGCCCGCTCCGCCTCCGGGCGGGCCCGGACCGGCGCCAGCTTGAGCACGGCGGGCGTCCCGTCGGCCGCCCGCACCAGCACGACCAGGCTGCTGCGCCCGCCGGGCACCTGCACCCGCTCCACGGTCAACTCGCGTAGGGCGACGGCCCGCTGCGCCGCCTCGGGCAGCTTCTCCAGCCAGTCGTCACCGTCCGGTGCCGTCTCACCGAGCGCCCTGACCAGGCGCTTCGGCGGTTCGAAAACCATGCGCGAGTCGTTCCCTTCGTACTGTCCGCGGTGCGTGCCCTACGGGGTCACGCCGTGGGCGCCGCCGCGGGCGGAGCCGTGTCCGCCCGCTCGGCGAGCCCAGGGAAGGCTACGCTCTCGCCGCGCCAGCGCACCGCCCGCACCGCCGCCTCCCGCAGCGCCTCGGCGGCCAGGACCCGCCGCCCGCCGCCCGCCGCGCGCACCAGGTCGGAGTAGACGCCGGCCACCCGGTCCTCCAGCTCGGCGGCGAGCCGCACGGCGGTCGCGGCGTCCGCCACCGGGAACGGCAGCGCGTACCCGGCGGCCGCGGCCGCCGGCCTGCCCCCCAGGTCCTTCACCTCGCGCGCCAGCGCATCCCTGCGCGCCCGGTGCGCGTCGTACGCCGTCCGTGCCTCGACGCGCTGCCCGTCGCCGATCCGCCCGCCGACGACGCCGTACCCGTACACCGCCGCGTGCTCGGCGGCCAGTGCCGCCTGGAGGGCCCGCAGCTCCTGGTCCTTCGCGTCGCTCACGCGTCCCCCTCCGTCAGCAGATAGACGTGCGCCGCCCCGGCGGCCGCCACCGAGGCCAGCAGCCGCGCCAGCTCGCCCGGCACCCCGACCAGTGCCTTGGCCCGCCGGTCGGCGAGCTCCCGCTCCGCGGCGGCGAGCACGGCGACCGCGTCCCGGTCGTTCCCCGGTACGGCGGGGGCCGAGGGGGATGAAGGAGCGGAGGAGGCAGAAGAAGAGGGAGACGCCTTCGGGCCGCCGCCGAACGCCCGCGCGTGCCGTACGACCTCCTCCCGCAGCGGCCGCAGCCGCTCCGCGAGCCCCGGGCGGGCGGCGATCACCGCGTTGTACCGCCCGGCCAGTTCCTCGCTGTCCCGAGCCGCACGCGCGCGTGCCCGGCGGTCGGCGGCCGACGGGCCGTCGCCCGGGTCACCGGAGTCCTCGTCGCCGGCGGTGCAGCCCGCCAGGGCGAGGGCCGTCGAGCCGACGGCGAGCAGACTCCTTCTGCGCGGCCCCGAGCGGGCGCGCGGCGATGGGGGAAGCGGCACTTCAGACGTCCTCGGGGGGCTCGTGCGAGAAAGAAGCGACTGGCAGGGCTGCACGCCCGTGATCACGGTACCCGGGCCTTCGCCCGGGACCACTCAGCGGCACCGTTCGTCACCGGGTGGACGGCAACACTCCCTGCGACCGGATACCCTTTGACCAGACACGCGCCCCATCCCACAACAGCACACGCGGCCGAGGAGTCACCCGGATGAGCACCACCCAGAGCGAGAGGCTGCGAGAACTACTGGAACCGCTCGTCAGCTCTCAGGGCCTGGACCTCGAAGAGATCGAAGTGGACTCCGTCGGACGGAAGCGTGTGCTGCGCGTGGTCGTCGACTCGGACACGGGCGCCGACCTGGACCAGATCGCCGATGTGAGCCGCGCGCTCTCGGCGAAGCTCGACGAGTCGGACGCGATGGGCGAGGGGGAGTACACCCTCGAGGTCGGCACCCCGGGCGCGGAGCGCCTCCTCACGGAACACCGGCACTACGTGCGCGCCACGGACCGCCTGGTGAAGTTCCAGCTGGCCGAGGGCGGCGAGCTGGTCGCCCGGATCCTGAAGGTCGACGACGACGGTGTCGACACCGAGATCCCCGGAGTCAAGGGCCGCAAGCCCACCGCGCGCAGACTCGCCTTCGACGACATCGTCCGGGCGCGCGTCCAGGTCGAGTTCAGCCGCAAGGACAACAAGAAGGAAGAGGAGGCGTAGCCGTGGACATCGACATGAGCGCCCTGCGGGGCTTGGTTCGGGAGAAGGAGATCTCCTTCCCCCTGCTGGTCGAGGCGATCGAGTCGGCCCTCCTCATCGCCTACCACCGCACCGAGGGAAGCCGCCGTCACGCGCGGGTGGAGCTCAACCGGGAGACCGGCCATGTGACCGTGTGGGCGAAGGAGGACCCCGACGACCTCGAGGAGGGCCAGGAGGCCCGCGAGTTCGACGACACCCCCACGGGCTTCGGCCGTATCGCCGCCACCACGGCCAAGCAGGTCATCCTGCAGCGCCTGCGCGACGCCGAGGACGACGCGACGCTCGGTGAGTACGCCGGCCGCGAGGGCGACATCGTCACCGGCGTGGTCCAGCAGGGCCGCGACCCGAAGAACGTGCTCGTCGACATCGGCAAGCTCGAGGCCATCCTGCCGGTGCAGGAGCAGGTGCCGGGGGAGACCTACCAGCACGGCATGCGCCTGCGGTCGTACGTGGTCCGGGTGGCCAAGGGGGTACGCGGCCCGTCCGTGACGCTGTCCCGTACGCACCCCAATCTGGTGAAGAAGCTGTTCGCCCTGGAGGTGCCGGAGATCGCCGACGGGTCCGTGGAGATCTCCGCGATCGCCCGTGAGGCCGGTCACCGGACGAAGATCGCCGTCCGCTCCACCCGGTCCGGCCTGAACGCCAAGGGCGCCTGCATCGGCCCCATGGGCGGCCGTGTGCGCAATGTGATGGGCGAGCTGAACGGCGAGAAGATCGACATCGTCGACTGGTCGGAGGACCCGGCCGAGATGGTGGCGAACGCGCTGTCCCCGGCCCGCGTCTCCAAGGTGGAGATCGTGGACATGGCGACCCGGTCCGCCCGGGTGACCGTGCCCGACTACCAGCTCTCCCTGGCCATCGGCAAGGAAGGGCAGAACGCCCGGCTCGCGGCCCGGCTGACCGGCTGGCGGATCGACATCCGCCCGGACACGGAACCGGCCGGGGACGGCTCCGGGGAGTAGAGCCGGGGAATAGATCCAAGCCGCGGGTCGTTCAGATCGCGACAGGTTCGTGCGCGGCAACTGTTCGAATCCTGCCCCAAAGGGGTGAGGAGCGTACGGGGAGGTAGACTTAACGGTGTCTGGCCGGACGCGCGTCCGCGCATGCCCTGAACGCACTTGTGTGGGGTGTCGGGAGCGAGCGGCCAAGGCCGATCTGTTGCGGATCGTGTTGATCGAGGACGCATGCGCCCCTGATCCTCGCGGTACGCTGCCCGGCCGGGGTGCGTACGTACACCCCGCCCAGATCTGTCTCGACCAGGCGGTACGCCGACGGGCGTTCACGAGGGCACTGCGCGCCCCGGGACCGCTCGACACAAAGGCGTTGCGCCGATACGTCGAGCAGACAACAGTTGCCGAACAGGCAACACGGTAAGAAGACGTGTCGCACGGAACACCGTGCGGCTTGGTACCTCGCGAGTCGAAAGCAGGTCGAGATTGCGATGAGCACTCGATGAGTACGCGATGAGTACGCCCATGAACTAGCGACGGTCCGGACGTAACCCGGACCTCAAAGGAGCGAAGTGGCTAAGGTCCGGGTCTACGAACTCGCCAAGGAGTTCGGTGTCGAGAGCAAGGTCGTCATGGCCAAGCTCCAGGAACTCGGTGAATTCGTCCGTTCGGCGTCTTCGACGATCGAAGCGCCTGTCGTACGCAAACTGACTGACGCCCTCCAGCAGGGCAACGGAGGCGGCAAGTCCGCCCCCGCCCGCAAGGCTGCCCCGGCGAAGCCGGCAGCCCCCTCCCCGGCGCAGGCTGCCCGTCCGGCCGCCCCGCGCCCGGCGGCCCCCAAGCCGGCAGCCGCCGAGAAGCCGGAGGCTCCGGCCGCACCGGCCACTCCCGGCCCCCGTCCCACCCCGGGCCCGAAGCCCGCGCCGCGGCCCGCCCCGGCGTCCCCGGCTCCCACCACGCCCGAGTTCACGGCACCCCCGGCGGCTCCCGCCGCGCCGGCCTCCGGCCAGGGTGGCTCCGGTCAGGGTGGCTCCGGTCCGCGTCCGGGTGCTCCGCGTCCGGCCGGCCAGGCGCCGCGTCCGGGTGCTCCGCGTCCGGGTGGCTCCGGCCAGGGTGGCCAGGGTCGCGGTGACCGTGGCGACCGTCCCGGCGGCTCGCGTCCGGGTGGCGGCTCTCCCCGTCCCGGTGCCCGTCCGGCGGGTCCCCGTCCGGGCAACAACCCGTTCACTTCTGGTGGCTCCACCGGCATGGCGCGCCCGCAGGCGCCCCGTCCGGGCGGTGCCCCGCGTCCGGGCGGCCCCGGTGCCCCCGGCGGCGCCCCGCGTCCGCAGGGCCAGGGCCAGGGCGGTTCCCGTCCCCAGGGTGGGGCGGGCGGTCCTCGTCCGCAGGCTCCGGGCGGCCAGCGTCCTACGCCGGGCGGCATGCCGCGTCCGCAGGGCGGCGGCCCGCGTCCCGGCGGTGGCTCCGCCGGTCCTCGTCCGAACCCCGGCATGATGCCGCAGCGTCCCGCTGCCGGCCCGCGTCCCGGTGGCGGTGGCCCCGGCGGCCGCGGTCCCGGTGGCGGCGGTCGTCCCGGTGGCGGCGGCGGTCGCCCGGGTGGCGGCGGCTTCGCCGGTCGTCCGGGTGGCGGCGGCGGTTTCGCCGGCCGTCCGGGTGGTCCCGGTGGCGGTGGCGGCGGTTTCGCCGGTCGCCCGGGTGGTCCCGGTGGCGGTGGCCGTCCCGGCTTCGGTGGTCGTCCCGGCGGTCCCGGTGGCCGTGGTGGCACGCAGGGTGCCTTCGGTCGTCCGGGCGGTCCCGCCCGTCGCGGCCGCAAGTCGAAGCGGCAGCGCCGTCAGGAGTACGAGGCCATGCAGGCCCCGTCGGTCGGCGGTGTGATGCTGCCTCGCGGCAACGGCGAGACCGTTCGCCTGTCGCGCGGTGCCTCCCTCACCGACTTCGCGGAGAAGATCAACGCCAACCCGGCGTCGCTCGTCGCGGTCATGATGAACCTCGGCGAGATGGTCACGGCCACGCAGTCCGTCTCCGACGAGACGCTCCAGCTCCTCGCCGGCGAGATGAACTACACGGTTCAGATCGTCAGCCCGGAGGAGGAGGACCGCGAGCTCCTCGAGTCCTTCGACATCGAGTTCGGCGAGGACGAGGGCGACGAGGAGGACCTGATGGTCCGCCCGCCCGTCGTCACCGTCATGGGTCACGTCGACCACGGTAAGACCCGGCTCCTCGACGCCATCCGCAAGACGAACGTCATCGCGGGCGAGGCCGGCGGCATCACCCAGCACATCGGTGCCTACCAGGTCGCGACCGAGGTCAACGAGGAAGAGCGCAAGATCACCTTCATCGACACCCCGGGTCACGAGGCGTTCACCGCCATGCGTGCCCGTGGTGCGAGGTCGACCGACATCGCGATCCTGGTCGTCGCGGCCAACGACGGCGTCATGCCGCAGACGGTCGAGGCGCTCAACCACGCCAAGGCGGCCGAGGTCCCGATCGTCGTCGCGGTCAACAAGATCGACGTCGAGGGTGCGGACCCGACCAAGGTGCGCGGTCAGCTGACCGAGTACGGCCTGGTGGCCGAGGAGTACGGCGGCGAGACGATGTTCGTCGACATCTCCGCCAAGCAGGGTCTGCACATCGACTCCCTGCTGGAGGCCGTGGTCCTCACGGCCGATGCCTCGCTCGACCTGCGGGCCAACCCGAACCAGGACGCGCAGGGCATCTCGATCGAGTCCCGCCTCGACCGCGGCCGTGGTGCCGTGTCGACGGTCCTCGTCCAGCGCGGCACGCTGCGGGTCGGCGACACCATGGTGGTCGGCGACGCGTACGGCCGAGTCCGGGCGATGCACGACGACAACGGCAACAGCGTGGCCGAGGCCGGTCCTTCGACGCCGGTGCAGGTCCTGGGCCTGACCAACGTCCCGGGTGCGGGCGACAACTTCCTCGTCGTCGACGAGGACCGTACGGCCCGTCAGATCGCGGAGAAGCGTGCGGCGCGCGAGCGCAACGCGGCCTTCGCGAAGCGCACGCGCCGTGTGTCGCTGGAGGACCTGGACAAGGTGCTGAAGGCCGGCGAGGTCCAGCAGCTGAACCTGATCATCAAGGGTGACGCTTCTGGTTCGGTCGAGGCCCTCGAGTCCTCCCTGCTCCAGCTGGACGTCGGCGAAGAGGTCGACATCCGGGTCCTGCACCGCGGCGTCGGTGCGGTCACGGAGTCCGACATCGACCTGGCGATGGGCTCGGACGCTATCGTCATCGGCTTCAACGTCCGCGCTGCCGGGCGTGCCCAGCAGATGGCGGAGCGCGAGGGCGTGGACGTCCGCTACTACTCGGTCATCTACCAGGCGATCGAGGAGATCGAGGCGGCCCTCAAGGGCATGCTCAAGCCGGAGTACGAAGAGGTCGAGCTCGGCACGGCGGAGATCCGCGAGGTCTTCAAGTCGTCCAAGCTGGGCAACATCGCGGGTGTTCTCATCCGCTCCGGCGAGGTCAAGCGGAACACCAAGGCCCGACTGCTGCGCGACGGCAAGGTCATCGCGGAGAGCCTCAACATCGAGGGCCTGCGTCGCTTCAAGGACGACGTCACCGAGATCCGCGAAGGGTTCGAGGGCGGTATCAACCTCGGCAACTTCAACGACATCAAGGTCGACGACGTCATCGCGACGTACGAGATGCGCGAGAAGCCGCGGGTGTGACCCACGGTTTCCACCGACCGGCCGACGCGGCACACGCCGCGTCGGCCGGCTGGCCGTTGGCATACCGGTCGGCGTGCCGAGGCACACCGAGCGGGTTGCCGAGGCGAGTCGGCTGGGTGCTGGGGCGAAGCCCTGCGAGGGGTGCAGGGGACGCAGTCCCCGCCGCTCTCCGGGGCGGCGCCCCGGAGAGCCGGGCCTCCTGACCGACCGTGTCGGGCGGGTGGGCAAAGGAAAACCCCGTCGAGCCACTGGCAGGTTCGCGGTACCGTTCTTGATGTCCCTGCCACCCGATCCGCAGGGCCATCGATCCCGTACCGGCGGGTCATCCGGATACACATGTACGTGGGGACTCTGTCCTTCGACCTGCTCCTCGGTGACGTCCGGTCGCTGAAGGAGAAGCGCTCCGTCGTCCGCCCCATCGTCGCCGAACTCCAGCGCAAGTACGCGGTGAGCGCGGCCGAGGTGGACCACATGGACCTCCACCGCAGGGCCGTCGTCGGCCTCGCGTTGGTGTCCGGCGACGCGGGGCACCTGAGCGAGGTACTCGACCGGTGTGAACGGCTGGTCGCCGCCCGCCCCGAAGTGGAACTGCTGTCCGTCAGGCGGCGCTTCCACGGCGAAGACGACTGACGACCCAGAGAACGACCCAGACAGGAAAGAACGGGAGACGGACCAGTGGCCGACAACGCGCGGGCTAAAAGGCTGGCGGACCTCATCCGAGAGGTGGTGGCCCAGAAGCTGCAGCGCGGGATCAAGGACCCGCGGCTCGGCTCGCACGTCACCATCACGGACACCCGGGTCACGGGTGACCTGCGGGAGGCGACCGTCTTCTACACCGTGTACGGGGACGACGAGGAGCGCAACGAGGCCGCTGCCGGCCTGGAGAGCGCCAAGGGCATCCTGCGCTCCGAGGTGGGCCGGGCCGCCGGTGTGAAGTTCACGCCGACCCTGACCTTCGTCATGGACGCCCTCCCCGACACGGCCCGGAACATCGAGGATCTCCTCGACAAGGCGCGCCAGTCCGACGAGAAGGTGCGCGAGGCGTCCGCCGGCGCGAAGTACGCCGGTGAAGCCGACCCGTACCGGAAGCCGGACGAGGACGACGAGACGGACGACACCGCCGAATGACCCAGAAGCACACCACGCCCGACGGCCTCGTCATCGTCGACAAGCCGTCGGGCTTCACTTCGCACGACGTCGTCGCCAAGATGCGCGGCATCGCCAGAACACGACGCGTCGGGCACGCCGGCACCCTCGACCCGATGGCGACGGGCGTTCTCGTCCTCGGTGTCGAGAAGGCGACCAAGCTCCTCGGCCACCTCGCGCTGACGGAGAAGGAGTACCTGGGCACCATCCGGCTCGGGCAGAACACCCTCACGGACGACGCCGAGGGGGAGCTCATCTCCTCCGCCGACGCCTCCAAGGTCACCCGCGACGCCATCGACGCGGGTGTCGCCAAGCTGACCGGCGACATCATGCAGGTGCCGTCCAAGGTCAGCGCCATCAAGATCAACGGGGTGCGGTCCTACAAGCGCGCCAGGGAGGGCGAGGAGTTCGACATCCCGGCCCGGCCCGTCACGGTCTCCTCCTTCGGCGTGTACGACGTCAGGGACGCCGTCGCCGAGGACGGCACGCCCGTACTCGACCTGGTCGTGTCGGTCGTCTGCTCCTCCGGCACGTACATCCGGGCCCTGGCCCGCGACCTGGGCGCCGACCTCGGTGTCGGCGGCCATCTCACCGCCCTGCGCCGCACCCGCGTCGGCCCGTACAAGCTGGACGCGGCCCGCACGCTCGACCAGCACCAGCAGGAACTGGCCGTGATGCCGATCGCCGAGGCCGCGACGGCCGCCTTCCCGCGGTGGGACGTCGACGCCCGCCGGGCCAAGCTGCTCACCAACGGCGTACGGCTGGAGATGCCCGACGAGTACGGGGGCTCCGGCCCCGTCGCCGTCTTCGACCCGGAGGGCCGCTTCCTCGCCCTCGTCGAGGAGCAGCGGGGCAAGGCCAAGAGCCTGGCCGTCTTCGGCTGACGGACCGACCGGACCGGTGTCCGCCCGTGGAGCGGCGACCACGGGGTACCTCCACTGCCGCCGCTCCACGGTCCCCCCTCGGTTCCCCCACCCCTAGGGTGTATCCAGCCGTACCCGTTGGTTCACCCGTCCGTGCGGGCGCTCGGAGTGAACGGGGGGAGCGGAAGGGGGCGCTTTCGCAGAGCTGCCTGTCCCGCTGATCACCTCGCCCCTACCGTCGAGCACGCGAGGGCACGGGTGTACGGCGGGGAGGCTCGACGATGGCGTCGCGGAACCGGTCCCGGGAGTCGGACGGCAGCGCACGAGACTCCCAGGACAGCGCCGGAACGGCGGATAAGGCAACGGTGGCGGCGGAGCAGGCGGGCCGGGCCCCCGACGAAGCCCTCGTCCGTATCCACGACCTGGCCGGCCGCCCCCGCGGCACCGGCTTCCTGGCCGACCACCACGGCACGCTCGTCACCAGCCACGAGGCCGTCGATGGATTGCCCCGGTTCGTCCTGTGCGGGGCCGGGGACCGCCGACGCGTCGTGGCCGCTGACGCGGTCATCCCGATGCCCGCCCTGGACCTGGCCCTCGTACGGACCGAGGGCCTCGATGTGCCGCCGCTGCCGGTCACCGTGCGGGACGGGACCCGGACGGGCACTTATGTGCGGATCGCCGCCGGCGGCTGGCGCGAGGCACGCGTCCTGGGCTCGTCCGCCGCCACCTACACGGCCACGAACCGGGTCCACCGCCTCGACGCGCTGGAGCTGGCGGTCGGCACGGCGGGACGGGACGCACTGCGGCCGGCCGGCGGAGCGGCCGGCGGCCCCGTGCTCGACGCCGCGACCGGCGCCGTCGTCGGTGTGCTCGGTACGGCGCTCAGCTCCGACCATCGCGACGTCGGCTTCGCCGTGCCGCTGCGTCCACGGGTCCCCGGAGCGGCGGGCCCGCTCGCCGAACTGCTCGCCGAGAACGCGGCGACGGTTCCCGCCTACGGCGCCGACCTCAACTTGGCCGGGGTGCTGGAGCTGACCGGCACATCGGTGGCACAGGAAGGCCCTGCCCGCCTCCCGGAACCGGTCGAACGGGCGGCTGTGGCGGCTGTGGCGGCCGAGTTCAGCGCCTTCACGGCCGGCCCGGCCGCGGTCCTCGGCCTCGTCGGGCCGCCCGGCAGCGGACGTACGACGGAACTCGCGGCGCTCGCGGCCCGCCGGGACCGTGGCGGGCACCCCACGCTGTGGCTGCACGGGTCCGAACTGCGGGACGACGACGGGTCGGTGGCGGACGCGGCGGGCCGGGCGCTGGCCCGGGCCGCCCTGGCCGTGGCAGCCGACCGCGCCCCCTTCCCGGCCGACCTGGGCGACACCACGCCCGATCGCCTCGCCGGCCTCGCCCGTGCCCTCGGCCGCCCCCTGCTGATCGCCCTCGACGGCCCCGAGGAGATGCCGCCGGCCCTGGCCCGCCGGCTGGCCTCGTGGACGGAGGGGACGGTGCGGTGGCTGCGGGAGACGGGAGTGCGGCTGGTGGTGGCGTGCCGGGCGGAGTACTGGGAAGGGGTGCCGTTCCCGGCCGAGGTACTGCACCGGCCGGGAGGCGCGGAGGCGCGGCCCGCGTGTGTACGCCTCGGGGATCTCACCGAGGACGAGGCCCGGGAGGCCCGCCTGCGGTACGGCATCCCGGACGGCGCACTCGTCGACACGGACGCCCGGCACCCCTTGGCCCTCCGTCTGCTCGCCGAGATCCGGACCGCCCTCGCCGATGCCCCCGACGTTCCCGCCGCCACCCTCGACCGGCACGACGTCTTCGCGGCCTACGTGGACCTGATGTCCCTGCGCATCGCCGGGCGCCTGGCCGCCGGGAACGGCCTGTGCGGCACCGCCGTACGCCGGCTGGCCGCCAAGGTCTCGGGGCAGGTGCACGAGGCCGCCCGGCGCGGTCTCGGTCCCGGGGCGGGGGATGTGGACCGGGAGGCGTTCGCGGCGGTGTTCCCGTGGGGGCCCGCCCCCGCGCGGCTCGGCGGCGGCACCGGCTGGGGGCGTGCCGTCCTCGCCGAGGGTCTGCTCGTGCCCGCCGGACGCGGGTACCGCTTCGCCCACGAGGAACTCGCCGACTGGCTCCAGGGCATGCACCTCGACCTCGACGAGGCCCTGCGGGCCCTCGTCCACCGCCGCCGGGAACCGCGGTCCGACCCCGTCCCGCACCACCGCATCGGGCCCGTCGTCCAGGCCCTGCTGTTCCTCGCCCGCCAGCACGGCACCGGTCGGCTGGCCTCCCGTCTGGCGGACCTGGTGCACGCTCTGGACGCCGACCCGCGGTCCTGGTGGGCCGCCCGGCTGCTCGTCGGGACCCTGGCGGCCGTGCCCGACGCGACGCCGTACACCGAGGTGCTGCGGCTGCTCGCCGACCGGATCGTGGCCTGGCGGCAGCAGGAGCGGCCCGTGCCGGAGGAGGTCGGGCCCGCCTTCTGGACCGGCGTACGACTGCCGCAGGACGTGCGCCTCGGGCTGCTGCGGCGGCTGGTCCACGCCGACGGCCCGCCGTGCGAGGCCGGTCCCCGTTTCCTCGACGCCGTGGCGATGCTGCTCACCGCCGACCCCACGGGGGTGCAACCGCTGCTCGCCGACTGGTTCGACGACGAGCGACCGCTGCCCGCCACCCCGCACGCGACCGTGGCCACCGCCGCGCAGGCGCTGCTGCACACCCACCGCGAGTGGGCCCTGGACGAGCTGACGGATGTGCTCGTCGACCGCGCGCACCGGCGGGCCGACGAACTGCTCGCCGTGCTGGCCGAGGAGGAACCGTCGGCGGTGTGCCGGGCCGTGGACCGCTGGGCGCTCGACGAGCGGCCCGCGCGCCGGGACGCCGCGGTGACGCACGGACTGCGTGTCGCACCGCATGTGAGCACGGCGGACGACCGCGCCCTCCTGCGTTACGCGGCCCTCGCCCTGCTCGCCCGCCCCGCCGGCCACGCCCTGCACGGCGGCGCACTCGCCCTCCTCGTCCAGGACCCGCACACCCGGGCCAAGTACCTCCCACGGGCGCTGGAGTGCTTCGCGGCGGGCGACCCGCGCTTCCCTCAGGACGTGCCGGCCCGTGCCCTCCTGGCCCATCCCGAGCCGGTCCTCGGCGCCTTCGCGTCGCGGCTGCGGCGGCCGGACGCGGAGGAGGCACTACGGGCGCTCGCCGACGCCACCCCGCCCGGCCTGGCCCGGCGGGTCGCCGCACTGATCCGGGAGGCGGCGGAGCGGCGGCCGGAACTCGCCGGGCAGGTGGCCGCGTACGTCGACCAGCGGCTCGACCGGGGACCCGAAGCCCGGGCCGTGCTGCTGCCCCTGGTCACCGGCCTGCTGGACGGCGGGACGGTACGGCTGCGGTGCGCCCTCGCCGCCGTCCTCACCCCGCCGGGCATCCCCGCCTCCCGCCCGCTGCGCCGCGAACTGCGCGACGCGCTCCTGACCCGCGAGCACGACACGGACGTGCTGGACACGCTGCTCCAGGCCGCCGCCCGGAACAGCGGCGACGACCTGCGCGACCTCGTCCACCGCGTCGGCCTGCTCCTCGCGCGCACCCCGGAGGGCGCCGGCCGCTTCGACCGCGCCCTGGTCGATCTGGGCCGGCACGTGCCCGGCTTCGCCGCCCGCGCGGCCGGCTGGCTGGCCGACGCGCCCGAGGGGTGGGCGGCGGTGGTCGGGCCGAGCTCCCGCCGGATGATCGAGAACCTGGCGGGCGTACGCGTCCCCGCCTGACAGGATGGCGTCCGGCCGGACCGGACCGGGCGCCGTGCGCCCTGTCACAGCCCATGCCGATGCGGGCCGGAGGCACCCGGCATGGCACCCTTAGACCTGCGCACGAGGCAACCACGGACAACCACGGACACGGTTCGACGAGCTTTCGACAAGGAGCAGGCACAGTGCAGCGCTGGCGTGGCTTGGAGGACATCCCCCAGGACTGGGGGCGCAGCGTCGTCACCATCGGCTCCTACGACGGAGTCCACCGCGGACACCAGCTGATCATCCGGCATGCCGTGAACCGCGCCCGGGAGCTGGGGGTGCCCGCCGTCGTCGTCACCTTCGACCCGCACCCCAGCGAGGTCGTCCGCCCCGGCAGCCACCCGCCGCTGCTCGCCCCGCACCACCGCCGCGCCGAACTCATGGCCGGCCTGGGCGTGGACGCGGTGCTCATCCTGCCCTTCACGACCGAGTTCTCGAAGCTGTCCCCGGTCGACTTCGTCGCCAAGGTGCTCGTCGACAAGCTGCACGCCAAGGCCGTCGTCGAGGGCCCCAACTTCCGCTTCGGGCACAAGGCCGCCGGCAACGTGGAGTTCCTGACCACGCAGGGCAAGACCTACGACTTCGAGGTCGAGGTCGTCGACCTGTACGTGACCGGTGAGGCGGGCGGCGGCGAGCCGTTCTCCTCCACACTGACCCGGCGTCTGGTCGCCGAGGGCGATGTCCAGGGCGCCGCCGAGATCCTGGGCCGACCGCACCGGGTGGAGGGCGTGGTCGTCCGGGGCGCCCAGCGCGGCCGCGAAATGGGCTTCCCGACGGCCAACGTCGAGACCCTGCCGCACACGGCCATCCCGGCCGACGGTGTGTACGCCGGCTGGCTGCACGCCCAGGGCGAGGCGATGCCGGCCGCGATTTCCGTCGGCACGAATCCGCAGTTCGAGGGGACCGAGCGGACGGTTGAGGCGTATGCCATCGACCGGGTCGGGCTGGATCTGTACGGGTTGCATGTCGCCGTTGATTTCTTGGCCTTTGTGCGGGGGCAGGCCAAGTTCGAGACGTTGGATGCGTTGCTGGAGCAGATGGGGCAGGACGTCAAGAAGTGCCGGGAGTTGGTGGCGGCCGAGGGGACTGCCTAGGGCTGCTGAGCGCCGTCTGCGGGTGCTTTGTGGCTTGTCGCGCCCACGCGGCGGAGCCGCAAATCAGCACAGCCCCGCGCCCCTTGAGGGCGCTGTCGAAACTGCCCAGTGGCAGGCCACCTGGGATTCCCCGCTCCCGCTCAGCACCTCCAGGTCCTGGCCTCTGCACGCGTCTGCCACGCCCGCCCGGGCCGCCTCGCCGCCGGCGAGGATCTGGCAGCGGACATGGAAGCGGCAGCCGGATGGCACGCGTGACGGGTCCGGGGGCTCGCCCGTGAGGACCACCGGGGCGCCCGGGGCCTCCGGAAGCACCGACAGCAGGGCCTGGGTGTACGGATGCCGGGGTGCGGTCAGTACCTGTTCCACCGCGCCCGTCTCCACGATCCGGCCCAGATACATCACGGCCACCCGGTCGGCGATGTTCCACGCCAGACCCAGGTCGTGCGTGACGACCAGCGCGGACAGGCCGAGCTCGGTGCGCAGCCGCAGCAGCAGGGCGAGGATCTCACCGCGCACGGAGGCGTCCAGGGACGCCACCGGCTCGTCGGCGACGAGGAGTTCGGGTTCCAGGACGAGCGCGCCCGCGATGACGACCCGCTGGCGCTGCCCGCCGGACAGCTCGTGCGGATAGCGCAGGAAGAAGCGCTCCGGGGGCCGCAGCCCGGCCCGTGACAGGGCCTCGGCGACCGCGGTCCGCTCGTCGCCGCGGTAGCCGTGGATGCGCAGCCCCTCGGCGACCGCGTCGTACACCGTGTGCCGCGGGTTGAGCGAGCCGCTCGGGTCCTGCAGGACCAGCTGGACGCGCTTGCGGTACGCCTTGAGGGACCGGCCGGAGTACTCCAGCGGGCGGCCGTCGAAGGTGACCCGGCCCGCGGTCGGCTCGACCAGGCCCAGCAGCGAGCGGGCCAGGGTCGTCTTGCCGCAGCCGGACTCGCCGACCAGCGCGACGATCTCGCCGGGCCTGATGTCGAGGCCCACCCCGTCCACCGCGCGGGCCCGGGGCCCGCCGTGCCGGCCGGGGAACGTGACGTACAGGCCCTGGGCACTCAGCAGGGGTGCCGTGGTGACGTCTGATGCCGTGGGGGACATGGTCATGGCGTGCCGGGCCTCGCTTCCTCCAGGGCGTCAGGCTTCTCGTCGGCCTCGCCGGCTCCGTCAGCCGGCCGGCCGACCAGGACACACGCCGCCCGGCGTTCCGGCCCCGCCCCGCGCAGCACCGGGTCCTCATCGGCGCAGGACTCCAGTGCCACCGGACACCGCGGATGGAACGTGCAGCCGGACGGCAGCGCCGCCGGGTCGGGCGGGTCACCCGCCAGTCCCTGCGGCGCGAACCGGGACGCCGGGTCGCCGATGCGCGGGAACGCGGCCGACAGGGCCCTGGCGTACGGGTGCCGGGCGTCCTCGTACACCGCGACGGCCGGGCCGTCCTCGACCACCCGCCCCGCGTACATCACCGCGAGCCGGTCGCAGGTGTCGGCGAGGACCGCCAGGTCGTGGCTGATCATGATCAGGCCGAGGTCCTGGTCCGCGACGAGCTGTTCGATGAGCCGGAGGATCTGCGCCTGGATCATCACGTCGAGCGCGGTGGTCGGCTCGTCGGCGATGATCAGCCGGGGGTCGCAGGCCAGCGCCATGGCGATCATCACGCGCTGGCGCTGGCCGCCGGACAGCTCGTGCGGGTAGGCGTCCGCGCGGGCGGCGGGCAGGCCGACCTGTTCCAGCAACTCGCCGGTCTTCTTCCTCGCCCCGGCCGGCGTCGCCTTCCTGTGCAGCAGGATCGGCTCGGAGATCTGGTCGCCGATGCGGTGCACGGCGTTCAGGGAGTGCATCGCGCCCTGGAACACGACGGAGGCCCCGGCCCAGCGGACCGCCCGCACCCGGCCCCACTTCATCGTCAGCACGTCCTCACCGTCGAGGAGCACCTCCCCGGTGATCCGGGTGCCCGTCGGCAGCAGCCGCAGCAGGGCCAGCGCCAGTGTGGACTTGCCGCAGCCGGACTCGCCGGCCAGGCCGAGCTTCTGGCCCGCGTCCAGGCGCAGATCGACACCGCGCACGGCGGCCGCCCCGCCCGCGTACGTCACCGTCAGGTCCCTGACGTCGAGCAGACTCAACGCGACACCCCCAGCCTGGGGTTGAGGACGGACTCCACGGCCCGTCCGCACAGCGTGAACGCCAGCGCCACCACGGCGATGGCGATGCCCGGCGGCACCAGGTACCACCAGTCCCCGGCACTGACCGCGCCCGCCTCACGCGCGTCCTGGAGCAGCCCGCCCCACGACACGACCGTGGGGTCGCCGAGCCCGAGGAAGGCGAGGGTCGCCTCGGCGAGGATGGCCGAGGAGATGATCAGGGTCGTCTGGGCCAGCACCAGCGGCATGACGTTGGGCAGGACGTGGCGGGACATGATGTGCCAGTGCCCGCCGCCGAGCGCCCTGGCCCGCTCGATGTACGGCCGGGTCTCCACGGCCAGCGTCTGCGCCCGCACCAGCCGGGCCGTGGTCGGCCAGGTGGTGACGCCGATCGCGACGACGGTCGTGGTCAGCGAGCGGGACATCACGGTGGCCAGGGCGATCGCCAGCACCAGCGTCGGCATGACCAGGAACCAGTCGGTGATCCGCATCATCACCGTCGCGTACCAGCCCTTGAAGTGCCCGGCGGTCACCCCGATCAGGGTGCCGATCGCCACCGACAGCACGGCGGCGAGCAGCCCGACCAGCAGCGACACCCGCGAGCCCCAGATCACCAGGCCCAGCAGGTCCCGGCCGAACTGGTCGGTGCCGAGCGGGAACTCGGCGCTCGGGCTCTGCATAGGACGTCCCGGCGCGTCGGTCACACTGCTCACGTCGGAGCCGACGAACAGCGGCGCGAACAGCGCCAGCAGCGCGCACAGCGCGAGCGCGGTCAGGCCGTACAGCCCCGCCCGTTCGGCGCGGTACTGCCGCCAGAAGCGCGCGACGGAGGCCCGGCGGCGCTGCCGGGCGAGGGCGCGCGGACTCAGGGCCGTGTCGGTTGTCGCCGTCATCGGGCCACCCGGGGGTCCAGCAGCGGATAGACCAGGTCGGCGAGGGTGTTCATCACGATCACCGCGGCGGCGAACACGAAGAACAGTCCCTGCACCAGCGGCAGATCGGGCACGCTCAGCGCCTGGTAGAACAACCCGCCGAGGCCCGGCCAGGAGAACACCGTTTCCACCAGGATCACGCCCGCCACCGTCCGGCCGAGGTTGATGAAGATCAGCGTCACGGTCGGCAGCAGCGCGTTCGGCACGGCGTGCCGGCGCCGCACGAGGTCGTCGCGCAGCCCCTTGGCCCGCGCGGTCGTCAGATAGTCGCTGCCCATCTCGTCCAGCAGCGCCGACCGCGTGACCAGCAGCGTCTGCCCGTACTCCACCGCCACGAGCGTCACCACCGGCAGCACCAGATGGTGCGCCACGTCGAGGACGTACGCGAAGCCCTCCTCGCCGCCCGACTCCATGCCGCCGGTGGGGAACATCCCGGGGAGCGGGCCGATGCCCACCGACAGCACGATGATCAGCAGCAGCCCGAGCCAGAAGGACGGGATGGAGTACAGCGTCAGCGCGAGACCGGTGTTGACCCGGTCCCCGACCGTGCCGCGCCGCCACGCCGAGCGCGTGCCGAGGAAGATGCCCAGCGCGGTGTACAGGACGAAGGCGGTCCCGGTGAGCAGCAGGGTGTTCGGCAGCGCCTCGGTGATCTTGTCGACCACAGGCGCGCGGAACTGGTACGACGTCCCGAAGTCGCCCGTGAGCGCCTTGCCGCAGTAGTCGGTGAACTGCCGCCAGAGCGGCAGGTCGAGCCCGAACTCCCTGCGGTAGGCGGCCAGCTGCTCGGCCGACACCTGACGGCCGCCCGTCATGGTCTTCACCGGGTCGCCGGGGATCAGCCGGAAGAGGAAGAAGCTGGTGACGAGCACGGCCAGCAGCGATACGGCGGCCCCGGCCACCTTGCCCGCCAGGTACCGCGGGTACGCGGAGGTCTTGCGTACCCGGGGCCCGGCCGCCGGTTCCCTCTCCTCGACCAGTGCGGGTGTCGCGTCAGCGGTCATGTGTACCCGCTCGCCCGCGCTACTCGCGGTCCTCGGCGGTGGCCCGCCGCCGCACGACAGCGAAACCGCCGAGCCCGGCGAGGAGCACGACAACGACGACGACCCCGACCACGACCACCGTCGACGACGCGTTCTCCGACGACCCGCCGGAGTCCGCCGGGACCGCCGACCACCAGCTCCAGTAGCCGTCCTGGCCGTAGATGTTCCCCGCCTTCGCCGGCATGGTGGTGATCGACTTGATCTGGTCCGTCCGGTAGGCCTCGACCGCGTTCGGATACGCCATGACGTTCATGTACCCGAGGTCGTACAGCCGCGACTCCATCTGCTGGACGATGTCCGCCCGTTTGGCGGGGTCGTACTCGGCGAGCTGCCGGGCGTAGAGCTCGTCGTACTTCTTGTCGCAGATGAAGTTGTCGGTGGCGCCCGTGTCCTCGGGGGTCGCCGGGAGGGCACCGCAGGTGTGGATGGACATCACGAAGTCCGGGTCGGGGTTGACCGACCAGCCGTCGAACGCCAGGTCGTACTTCCCGGCGAGCCAGGGGTCGGTCACGTTGTCCAGGCAGTTGAGCCGGACGCCGATGCCGAGCTCGCCCCACCACTCCTGGAGGTACTTGCCGACCGCCTTGTCGTTCGGGTCGGTGGCGTGGCACAGCACGCGGTAGCTGATGGGCTTGCCGTCCTTGCCGACGCGCTTGCCGTCGCCGTCCTTCTTGTAACCCGCCTGGTCGAGCAGCCGGGCCGCATCGGCCGGGTCGTACGCCAGCTTCTGGTCCGCGGACGGCTTCCAGTAGTACTGCGAGAAGCGAGGCGGGATGTAGCCCTCGCCCTCGACGGCGTGCCCCCGGAACACCTTTTCGATGATGGCCTCGCGGTCGACCGCCATGAACAGCGCGTTGCGCACCCGCTGGTCGAGCAGGGACGGGTGGCCGTCGCCGAACTTCTTGCCGTTCTTCGCCTTCGCGCCCGGGTTGGTGGCGAGCGCGTAGAAGCGGCGGCCGGGAGCGTCGTTGACCTGAATGTTCTCCGCGCCCTCCAGAGAGGCCGCCTGAGCGGGGGTCAGGGACGGCGACCCGGCGACGAACGACACCTCGCCCTTGCGCAGCGCCGACACCGCCGCGTCCTGGTCCTTGTAGTAGCGGAAGACGACCTCGTCGAACTTCGGCGCCCCGCGCCAGAAGCTCTTGTTGGCCTTGAGCCGGACGTAGCTGTCGGCCTTGTAGTCGGTCAGCGTGAACGGCCCGTTCCCGACGACGGGGAAGTTCTTGTCGTTGTTGAACTCGGAGAAGTCCGAGACCTTCTCCCACACGTGCTTCGGCACGATCGGCACATCGAGCGAGGTCATGGTGGCCTGCGGCTTCTTCAGCTCGACGACCAGCTTGGTGGGGCTCGGGGCCGTCACCTTCTTGAAGTTGCCGACGTAGCTGCCGTTGGCCGTGGCCGCGCCGTCGTCGGTCATCATCTTGTTGAACGTCCACGCCGCGTCCTCGGCGGTGGCCTGCTTGCCGTCCGACCACTTGGAGTTCGAGCGGATCGTGTACGTCCAGGTCAGCTTGTCCGGCGACGACTCCCACTTGGTGGCCAGACCCGGGATGGCGTGGTTGTCCTTGGGGTCGTAGTTGGTCAGGTACTCGTACATGAGCCGGTGAATGCTCGTACTGAGCAGCCGGACCGCCAGGAACGGGCTGAGCGAGTCCACGCTCTGCGCCACCGCGACGGTCAGCACCTTGCCGTCGTCGGCCGCCCGGGCCTGCTGGGGCGCCGGGTCGAGCGGGGTCGCGAGCCCGGCGGTGAGGGTGAGCGCGGCCGCCCCGGCCACGGCGACGAGCCGGAGGCCGCGCGGGAGGCTGCGTGTCTGATCGTTCGTGCCCATGGTCGGACCTCGCGTCATCGCTCGGACGGGAAGGACGGGTTGATCAGCTGTCAGACGTTTGATGTGTGTGTATCAGCGGCCGTCTCCACCCGTCAACGGCGCGTTCACCCCTTGTGGCCTGCGGAAATAACGAATTGGCGAGCTTTTCGCACTCATTGGTGGAGACCACTGACGCCCTCCTGGCCAGGGGCTGGCAACGGATTTCGCCCCTGAACGCGCCGAAGCCCGCGCCGAGTGCGAACGGCGCGGGCCAGGAAGGGGATCGGCCCCTCGAAAGGGGCCGATCGGGTGAGGCGATTACTGCGTCGGAGGCGGAGGCGGCGGGGTCTGACCGTCGGGCTGAGCCGGCTGACCCGGCTGACCCGGCTGGCCCTGCTGGGGGTAGCCGTAGCCCGGCTGCGGGGGTGCGGCCGGGGGCTGCCCGGGCTGGGCGTACGGCTGTCCAGGCTGACCCTGCTGCGGGTACGGCTGCTGGCCGGGCTGCGGGTACGGCGGCTGGCCCGCGGCCTGCGGGTACGGCTGACCCGGCTGGGCCGGGGGCTGGCCCGGCTGGGGGTACTGCCCGGGCTGGGCGTACGGCTGTCCGGGCTGCGGCTGCTGCGGCTGCTGCGGGTACGGGCCCGGCTGGCCGGGGATCGGCTGCCCGGGGACCTGCTGGCCGGGGTACGGAAGCTGGCCCGGGACCTGCTGGCCGGGCAGCGGCGGGGCGGCCACCGGCGGCGGGTTGCCGTCGGAGGTCCACAGGCCGTGCGCCTGCTGGTGGCGGGTGAAGTCCTCGGCGATCAACGCCGCGAGGTTGAAGTACGCCTCCCGCACCTTCGGCCGCATCATGTCGAGGTCGACCTCGGCACCGGCGGAGAGATGCTCGTCGAACGGCACGACGACGACACCGCGGCAGCGCGTCTCGAAGTGCGACACGATGTCCTCGACCTTGATCATCTTACCGGTCTCGCGCACACCGGAGATGACGGTGAGGGACCGCGAGACGAGGTCGGAGTAACCGTGCGCGGACAGCCAGTCCAGCGTCGTACTCGCGCTGCTCGCACCGTCCACGGACGGAGTCGAGATGATGATGAGCTGGTCGGCGAGGTCCAGCACCCCGCGCATGGCGCTGTAGAGCAGACCGGTACCGGAGTCGGTGAGGATCACCGGGTACTGCTTGCCCAGCACGTCGATCGCGCGCCGGTAGTCCTCGTCGTTGAACGTCGTGGACACGGCCGGGTCGACGTCGTTGGCGATGATCTCCAACCCGGACGGAGCCTGGGACGTGAAGCGCCGGATGTCCATGTACGAGTTGAGATGCGGGATCGCCTGGACCAGGTCACGGATGGTGGCCCCGGTCTCACGCCGCACGCGGCGCCCGAGGGTGCCGGCATCCGGGTTGGCGTCGATCGCGAGGATCTTGTCCTGCCGCTCGGTGGCGAGCGTGGAGCCGAGCGCGGTGGTCGTGGTCGTCTTGCCCACGCCGCCCTTGAGGCTGATCACGGCGATCCGGTAGCAGGACAGCACGGGCGTACGGATCAGGTCCAGCTTCCGCTGCCGCTCGGCCTCCTCCTTCTTGCCGCCGATCTTGAACCGGCCGCCACCGGCCGCCGGACGGCTGCTCTTCGCCTTCTGCTTTTTGCTGTTGAGCAGCCGGTCGGACGACAGCTCCACGGCAGCGGTGTAACCGAGCGGAGCGGCACCGGGGTTGGTCGGCTGCCGCTGGTCATGCTGCATGGGCTGCGGCCAGGCTGCCCCGGTCCGCGGGTCCACGGGCTGCTGGCTCGGATGCACCGGCTGCTCGGCCTGACCGGGGTGCGGCGGCTGCGCCTGCGGGGGCACGCCGGGCTGGGCCGGGGGCTGCTGCGGGAAGCCGTAGCCGCCTTGGGGGTTGGGGGCGCCGGGGCCGGGGAAGCCGTAGCCGCCCTGGGGGTTGGGCCCTGCGGGAGCCGGTGCGCCCTGCTGCGGGAAGCCGTATCCACCCTGCGGGGTGGGCGCGGGTGCCGGCGGGGTGTCGGGCTGCTGGGCCGCCGGGGCGGGTGCGCCCTGCTGCGGGAAGCCGTATCCGCCCTGCGAGTTGGGCGCGGGGGCAGGCGGGACCTCCGGCTGCTGGGCCGGGGGCTGCTGAGCGGCCGGGGCCGGGGCACCGGGGTGGGGGAAGCCGTAGCCGCCTTGGGGGTTGGGTGCGGCCGGGGCGGGTGCGCCCTGTTGCGGGAAGCCGTAGCCGCTCTGCGGGTTGGGCGCGGCCGCCGGCGGGGTGCCGGGCTGCTGGGTCGCCGGGGCGGGTGCGCCCTGCTGGGGGAAGCCGTATCCGCCCTCTGCGTTGGGCGTGGCCGGGGCCGGACCGCCCTGCTGCGGGAAGCCGTAACCGCCGGGCTGCGGTGCGGGCTGGGCGGGCTGCTGGTGCGGCGGCATCGGTGCGGCCTGCTCGTTCCAGGCGGCAGGCGCGGGCTGCGGCGCCTGCGGCTGGAACGGCGGCTGCTGGGCCGGTACCGACGGCTGGGGCGGCACGGGCGGCTGCCCCTGCGCGGCCGTCGGCTGCGGCTGAGCCGGCGCGTTCGGATCCGTGGGCTGTGCCTGCGGCTGTGCGGGCCACTGGCTCGCGGGCGCCGGCGCGGCCGGCTGGTACGACGGCGGCAGCGGCGGCACGCCCTGCGGGGCCGGGGGAGTCCAGGCGGGCGGGGCGCCGGTCGTACCCGGCCCGGCGGCGTCCTGCGGAACGCTGTCCTCGGGAGCGGCGTCGGCGGGCACGGCGTCCGAGGGCTCCGCGTCGGTGGGCTCGGAGCTCACGGCCTGGGCGTCCGCAAGAGGAGCGTCGGCGGGCGGAGCGTCGGCGGGCCGCGCGTCGGCCGGCTCGGGAGCAGCAGAGTCCTCATTCGAAGGCACGGCATCCACGGGCGCCGGGGGCGCAGGCACCCAGTCCTCAGGTTCGGCATCCTGCGACACGGCCTCGTCGGGCTCGGCCTCCGCTGCCGCATCCTCCGAGGCCTCATCCTCCGAAGCCTCGTCCTCGGCATCATCGGAAGCGGGCGCGTCCGCACCGGACGCGTCAGCCACGTCCGCCACGTCAACCGCGTCCGCCGCATCCGCAGGCTCGGAGGAAACGCCGTCACCGTCCTCGTCGGCACCGTCGGAGGGCGCCCCCTCGACGTCACCGCCCGAGTCCTCGCCCTCGTCCTCGTCCTTGTCCTGCTCCTCGTCCACCGGCTCCAGCCGGGCCTCGGCCTCAGCCTCCGCCTCGGCGGCACGCTCCGCGATCTCCCGCTTCAGGGCGACGGCGGAGAAGCGCATGGTGGCACCGCTCTCCAGATCACCGCTCTCCAGATCACCGCTCCCCGACTCGGCTTCCCCGGCGGCCGGAGTGTCCGGAGCATCCGGAGTCGCCGGCACCTCCGACGCGGCAGGAGCCACCGGAGGCTGCTCCGGAGTGGCGGGCGCGGCCGGGGCCTCCGGCGGAGCCGACGGCGTCCACTGCGCCTGGTACCCACCGACGGGGATGTTCGGCACGGCCGTAGGGGAGGCCGGATCCGCCGCGGGCGTCTCGGGCCGCCCCTGCGGCTGCGACACCTGCGGCTCGAAACCGCCCTTCATCGGAAGCCTGGGAACGGCGGAAGGACCCTCCCCAGAGGGCGCGGGCGGCGTGAAGGGCGTACCCGGCGCGGGTGCGGGCGGCGTGAACGGAGCGCCCGGAGCGGGCGGCGGCGCGGGCGGCGTGAAAGGCGCCCCGGGCGCCGGAGACGGAGACGGAGCCTGAGACGGACCGGAGGTCTGCCCCGGAAGGGACGAGGTCCCGCCGGAAGCATTCGCGTGCGGCGGCGGAGTGAGCCCCGGCAGCGGCGGCACCGGCCCCTTCGGCGCCCCCGAGCCCCCGGAATTCGCGGGCGCCCCGGAAGCGCTGGAGTCCTCGGACGCACCCGCCCCCTGTCCCGAGCTCGAACTCGCCGAGGCGTTCTGCGTGTACCAGGCGGGCGGCGCGTAGTCGATGGTGAACTCGCCCGTCACCTCTGCTGCGGACTCCGCGTCGGGCTGGTCATCGCCGGGTGTCGCCCAGCCCCCGCGGATCCCGTCCCGATCGCTGCTCACAGTCTTCCTCCTGGTGTGGTCGAGCACCCTCATGCCGTGCTGGGGCGACCCTTGCTTGTCGTCCGACGTCGTACGAAGTCGATTTGAGGCGTACCGAGGTCGTCCGAGGTCGTCCGATGCACAGGCGCCCCCGCTCTCCCCCTGGGGCACCGACGCCCACTCCACGGGTTCTGACGTGGCGCCCCGTCCCAGCCTAATCACCACAAGCCCCGCCCCGGCAGGCCCGTCCACCCCCGAGCACCTGTCCGCCGCGTCACAACCTGCTCAGAAGCTGCCCGGAAGTGACGTACGCAGCACACACTTTGGTGAACAAAAAGGGCGATAAACGTGAAGAACCTCGAACCACCTTGCCGGGAAGGTGCCTTGAAGGTGCCTCGAGGTCACGGAAAAAGGCGACGAGGGGCGGCCGGTCACCGGCTCACCCCTCGTCGCGCTCCGCGACAACTACTGCCCGGCCTCCGCCTGCGGCTCCCCGTTGTGCGCCCCCGGCTCCAGATCGAACTCCCCGTCCCGCGCCCCCAGCACGAACGCCCGCCACTCCGCCTCCGTGTAGCGCAGCACCGTGTCCGGGTCGAGCGAGGACCGCATCGCCACGGCCCCCTCGGGCAGGTACGCGATCTCGACCCGCTCCTCGTGCTCCTCGGTGCCCGGCGCGCTGTGCCACTCGACACCGGAGATGTCGAGGGCGTAGAGCTCGTCCCGCTCCCGCTCCTTGCGTGCCTTGATCTCCTCAGCCGTCTCCGCCATGCCGCAGCGACCCCTTCCCGACGTACCCGTTCCCGAAGTGCGGATCATCGACGTGCGAACGATCCGAACCCGCTCACCCTAGTGGCCCCCTCCGCCCCGGCCGGGAGGTTCGGAGACCAGGGCAAAGACGCCCCTGACCGCCTGGTACCCTGGTCGACGGCCGTTTGTGTACGCACCCCCGGAGCTCACCGCCCTGGAGGCCGCGCCCAGCGGATCCCCGCCTTCCGAGTCACGGAAGCTCCCCCGAGATGCAGACCGGGGGCACTCGGTGGCCCTTTACAGACCATGAGGAGTACGCGTGTCGCTCGACGCCGCTACGAAGAAGCAGATCATGTCCGAGTTCGGTACCAAGGAGGGTGACACCGGCTCCCCCGAGGTCCAGGTCGCTCTGCTGTCGCGTCGGATCTCCGACCTGACCGAGCACCTCAAGACCCACAAGCACGACCACCACTCCCGCCGTGGCCTGCTGATCCTGGTGGGTCAGCGTCGCCGTCTTCTCCAGTACCTGGCGAAGAAGGACATCCAGCGCTTCCGTGCGCTGGTCGACCGCCTCGGCATCCGCCGTGGTGCGGCGGGCGCCAAGTAAGACGCCGTGAGGGGAGCGGTTCCCTGGGAAGGGGACCGCTCCCTTTGCTGTACGTGCGGAGTGTCACCGCCGCTTTGTAGTGTGGTAGCACAACGCATGTCGTACGACACAGGACGTGCGACACAGAACGAGGAGAAGCGCACCTAGCCGCCGCCGGTCCTCGGTAGTGGCCCCCGGGGGAATGCGAGACCCGGGTGCTTCGATCGAAGACCGGCCCGCACAGCACGGCGCGCTCTCCGCAACCGTCTCCCTGCCACACGGGCAGCAGGAGACGAGGACGAGGAGATAACGCTAGTGGAGAACGAGACCCACTACGCCGAGGCCGTCATCGACAATGGCGCCTTCGGCACCCGCACCATCCGCTTCGAGACGGGCCGCCTGGCCAAGCAGGCCGCCGGCTCCGCCGTGGCGTACCTGGACGACGACACCATGGTGCTGTCGGCCACCACCGCCTCCAAGAACCCCAAGGACCAGCTCGACTTCTTCCCGCTCACGGTGGACGTCGAGGAGCGGATGTACGCCGCCGGCAAGATCCCCGGCAGCTTCTTCCGCCGTGAGGGCCGTCCCTCCGAGGACGCGATCCTCACCTGCCGCCTGATCGACCGCCCGCTGCGCCCGTCCTTCAAGAAGGGCCTGCGCAACGAGATCCAGGTTGTCGCCACGATCATGGCGCTCAACCCCGACCACCTGTACGACGTCGTGGCGATCAACGCCGCGTCCGCGTCCACGCAGCTGGCCGGCCTGCCCTTCTCCGGCCCGATCGGCGGTGTCCGCGTCGCTCTGATCAACGGCCAGTGGGTGGCCTTCCCGACGCACTCCGAGCTCGAGGACGCCGTCTTCGACATGGTCGTCGCGGGCCGCACCCTGGAGGACGGCGACGTCGCGATCATGATGGTCGAGGCCGAGGCCACCGAGAAGACCATCAAGCTGGTCGAGGGCGGCTCCGAGGCGCCGACCGAGGAGGTCGTCGCCGCCGGTCTGGACGCCGCGAAGCCCTTCATCAAGGTGCTCTGCAAGGCCCAGTCGGACCTCGCCGCCAAGGCCGCCAAGCCGACCGGCGAGTTCCCGATCTTCCTGGACTACCAGGACGACGTTCTGGAGGCCCTCACCGCCGCCGTCAAGCCGGAGCTCGCCTCCGCGCTGACCATCGCCGGCAAGCAGGAGCGCGAGTCCGAGCTGGACCGTGTCAAGGCGCTCGCCGCCGAGAAGCTCCTGCCGGAGTTCGAGGGCCGCGAGAAGGAGATCTCCGCCGCGTACCGCTCGCTGACCAAGACCCTGGTCCGCGAGCGCGTCATCAAGGAGAAGAAGCGCATCGACGGCCGCGGTGTCACCGACATCCGCACCCTGGCCGCCGAGGTCGAGGCCATCCCGCGGGTCCACGGCTCCGCCGTGTTCGAGCGTGGCGAGACCCAGATCCTGGGTGTCACGACGCTGAACATGCTCCGCATGGAGCAGCAGCTCGACACGCTGTCGCCGGTGACGCGCAAGCGCTACATGCACAACTACAACTTCCCGCCGTACTCCACCGGTGAGACCGGCCGCGTCGGCTCCCCGAAGCGCCGCGAGATCGGCCACGGCGCCCTCGCCGAGCGCGCCCTCGTGCCGGTCCTGCCGACGCGCGAGGAGTTCCCCTACGCGATCCGCCAGGTCTCCGAGGCGCTGAGCTCCAACGGCTCGACGTCCATGGGCTCGGTCTGCGCCTCCACCATGTCGCTGCTGAACGCCGGTGTGCCGCTGAAGGCCCCCGTCGCCGGTATCGCCATGGGCCTGATCTCCCAGGAGATCGAGGGCGAGACGCACTACGTCACCCTCACCGACATCCTCGGTGCGGAGGACGCCTTCGGCGACATGGACTTCAAGGTCGCCGGCACGAAGGACTTCGTGACCGCCCTCCAGCTCGACACCAAGCTGGACGGCATCCCGGCCTCCGTCCTGGCCGCCGCTCTCAAGCAGGCCCGTGACGCCCGCCTCCACATCCTCGACGTGATGATGGAAGCGATCGACACGCCGGACGAGATGTCCCCGAACGCCCCGCGGATCATCACAGTCAAGATCCCCGTGGACAAGATCGGTGAGGTCATCGGCCCCAAGGGCAAGATGATCAACCAGATCCAGGAGGACACCGGCGCCGACATCACGATCGAGGACGACGGCACGATCTACATCGGCGCGGTCGACGGACCGTCCGCCGAGGCCGCCCGCACCACGATCAACGGCATCGCCAACCCGACCATGCCGGAGGTCGGCGAGCGCTACCTGGGCACGGTCGTGAAGACGACCACCTTCGGCGCGTTCGTGTCGCTGCTCCCGGGCAAGGACGGTCTGCTGCACATCTCGCAGATCCGCAAGCTCGCCGGCGGCAAGCGCGTGGAGAACGTCGAGGACGTCCTCGGCGTCGGCTCCAAGGTCCAGGTCGAGATCGCCGAGATCGACTCGCGCGGCAAGCTCTCCCTCATCCCCGTGATCGAGGGCGAAGGCGACGACGACAAGAAGGACGACACCGACAAGTGACGTCGAGCAGCTCGACGGCGACGGCCCGCACCTCCTCGGAGGCGCGGGCCGTCGCCCGTACCCAAACCCTGATCAAGGGCACCAACGGCATCGGCACGGTCCGTAAGACCACCCTCCCCGGCGGCCTGCGCATCGTCACCGAGACCCTCCCCTCGGTCCGCTCCGCGACCTTCGGCATCTGGGCGCACGTCGGCTCCCGCGACGAGACCCCGGCTCTGAACGGCGCCACGCACTACCTGGAGCACCTGCTCTTCAAGGGCACCAACCGCAGGTCCGCCCTGGACATCTCCGCGGCGATCGACGCGGTCGGCGGCGAGATGAACGCGTTCACGGCCAAGGAGTACACGTGCTACTACGCGCGCGTGCTCGACACCGACCTGCCTCTCGCCATCGACGTCGTCTGCGACATGCTGACGGGCTCCCGCATCCTCGAGGAGGACGTCGACGTCGAGAGGGGCGCGATCCTCGAAGAGATCGCCATGACCGAGGACGACCCGGGCGACTGCGTGCACGACCTGTTCGCGCACACGATGTTCGGCGACAACCCCCTCGGCCGCCCGGTCCTCGGCACGGTCGACACGGTCAACGCCCTCACCGCCGACCGCATCCGCCGCTTCTACAAGAAGCACTACGACCCGACCCACCTCGTGGTCGCCTGTGCGGGCAACGTCGACCACGCCAAGGTCGTACGGCAGGTCCGAGCCGCCTTCGAGAAGGCCGGTGCCTTCAAGGAAGCGAGCGCCGAGCCCGTCGCCCCGCGCAGCGGCCGGCGCGCCCTGCGCACCGCGGGCCGCCTCGAGCTGATCGACCGCAAGACCGAGCAGGCGCACGTCGTGCTCGGTATGCCGGGCCTGTCCCGCACGGACGAGCGCCGCTGGGCCCTGGGCGTGCTCAACACCGCGCTCGGCGGCGGCATGTCGTCCCGCCTCTTCCAGGAGGTCCGCGAGAAGCGCGGCCTGGCCTACAGCGTGTACTCGTACACCTCCGGCTTCGCCGACTGCGGCCTGTTCGGTGTGTACGCCGGGTGCAGGCCGTCGCAGGTGCACGACGTGCTGAAGATCTGCCGCGACGAACTCGACCAGGTCGCCGAGCACGGCCTGTCCGACGACGAGATAGGGCGCGCCATCGGCCAGCTCCAGGGCTCCACGGTCCTCGGCCTCGAGGACACCGGCGCGCTGATGAACCGTATCGGCAAGAGCGAGCTGTGCTGGGGCGAGCAGATGTCCGTCGACGACATGCTGGCCCGGATAACGGCGGTCACCCCGGACGACGTCCGCTCGGTCGCCCGCGAGATCCTGGGACGGCGGCCTTCCCTGTCGGTCATCGGTCCGCTGAAGGACAAACAGGCGGCCCGTCTGCACGACGCCGTCGCCTGACAACCCCCTGCACAAGCCGACAAGGAAGCACAACATGAGCAAGCTGCGCGTGGCGGTCCTCGGGGCCAAGGGCCGGATCGGCTCGGAAGCCGTTCGAGCCGTCGAGGCCGCCGAGGACATGGAACTGGTCGCCGCCCTGAGCCGGGGCGACAAGCTGGAGACGCTGGCCGACACCGGCGCCCAGGTCGTGGTCGAACTGACCACGCCCGACTCGGTCATGGCCAACCTCGACTACTGCGTACGCCACGGCATCCACGCGGTCGTCGGCACCACCGGCTGGACCGACGAGCGCCTCGCGCAGCTGAAGGGCTGGCTGGACCAGTCCCCCCGGACGGGTGTGCTCATCGCGCCGAACTTCTCCATCGGGGCCGTCCTGACCATGAAGTTCGCACAGCTCGCCGCCCCCTACTTCGAGTCCGTCGAGGTCGTCGAGCTGCACCACCCGAACAAGGTGGACGCCCCGTCCGGCACCGCCACGCGCACCGCCCAGCTCATCGCCGAGGCCCGCCGGACCGCCGGCACCGCCCCGGCCCCCGACGCCACGACCACCGCCCTGGACGGCGCCCGCGGTGCCGACGTCGACGGCGTCCCGGTGCACGCCGTCCGGCTGCGCGGGCTGCTGGCCCACCAGGAGGTCCTGCTCGGCGCCGAGGGCGAGACCCTGACGGTCCGGCACGACTCGCTGCACCACAGCAGCTTCATGCCGGGCATCCTGCTCGGCGCTCGCCGTGTGGGGAGCGTTCCTGGCCTGACGTTCGGCCTGGAACACTTCCTGGACCTGAGCTGAGCCCCTGACCGTCATGCGCGCGAAGCTCACCTACGCCCTCACGGCCGCCGTCCTGGTCGTCTACTTCGTCCTGGTCGGCAGCCGCGGCCTCCTGCTCATCCAGACCGGCACACTCCTCACCGTCACCTTCGGTGTCGCGGTGCTGATCCTGCCGGTCATCGGCCTGTGGTTCCTCTGGAAGAACACGCAGTTCGTCCGCCGGGCCAACCAGCTCGCCGCCGAACTCGAAGCCGAGGGCGGCCTGCCCGTCGACGAACTGAGGCGCACGCCCAGCGGGCGCATCGACCGGGACTCGGCCGACGAGGTGTTCGCCCGGCGCAAGGCCGAGACGGAGGCCGCCCCCGGCGACTGGCGCACCTGGTTCCGCCTGGCAGTCGCCTACCACGACGCCCGCGACACCCCGCGCGCCCGCAAGGCGATGCAACGCGCGATCGCCCTGCACGACGGCAAGCAGCCCGAAGCCGCCTGAGCCGCGCCCACTCATGCCGGAGGGGCCGGACCGCGTAACGGTCCGGCCCCTCCGGCATGTCACCGGGACGTCAGCGCGGGCCGTACTCGTCGGCCCACGCGCCCACCGCGTCGGCCGCTCGCTCGAAGGCCTCCGTCCGGCCCAGGAAGTCCGCGTTGTGCGTCGTCAGCAGCGGCGGCACACCGTCCGCGGCCTGTCCCCGCCGGACGAGCAGCAGCGCCTGCCCCTGCAGGGTCCGGGGGAGCCCCAGCCAGCGCACCGGCTGCTGCACCGTGCGCACCGAGACGACCTGCGCCCAGGGCGCCGTACGTGTCGTGAGGAAACCCACGTGCCGCAGCCCGCGCGCGCTCACCCACACGCCCATGCGCAGCAGCCGCAGCGCCCCGGCGATGACGAGCAGCGCGAGGGCGAAGACCAGCCCGGCCGAGGCCGGTTCGGCCGTCGCCGCGATGATGACCGCGGCGAACAGCACGAACGAGGCGAGCAGCAGCGCCAGCGCCGCCGCCCCCACCCGCCACGGCCCGGGGCGGTACGGCCGCCGCCAGGTGTCACGGTCTTCGTGCGGCAGCGGAACATCGTCCGCCGCGTCGAAAACGCGGTCGGCCGTAAGGAAGGGCAGGGGCACGGCTGGTCCTCACTCGATCCATGCGTGGGCTGTGCCCGGTGAGGCTACCGATCTGTTTCCACGGTCACCACTGGCAGGGGGCCGGACGGAGTCACCGCCGGTCCGTGGTGGCTCAGTGGTTCTGGGACGCCTGAGACTGCTGCGGCTGCGAGTCCGGGCGATCGACCGTCAACGCGGGTGTCCCGATGACCAGGGAACCCACAAGCCCCGCCACGATGGTCAGACCCATCAGCCAGCGCCCGGCCTTCTGGCTGACCGACAGCCGCTCACGCGGTGGGGGAGTGATATTGCTGCGGAACCTGTCGGCCTCGGCGACGAAGGCAAACGGTACGGGTTCACGCCGACCGAACATCAGGGCTGTATCTCCTTCGGGGGTGGAACGGATCACTCTCATCCATAGAGACGAAAGAACTCCCTCAGAGGTGCCCTGTTTCACCGACTTCATTGCGGCACGCCACCGATCGCTCTGATTTCGACGGGCCGTAGAGTGACGTCGCCACACGACGAGATGGGAAGGCCCTGCCAACCGTGACCGACACCCCAGCCGACGACCCCAAGCCCAGCTACCGCAGCGACGTCACCGTCGAGCTGGTCAAGCACACCGCGTCCGACGCGGACGTCCTCTTCGCCGCCCGCGTCTCGACCCTCGGCGAGCAGTCCCTGGACGAGCTGGACAAGGACCCCGAGCGTTCCAAGGGCCTGATCAACTACCTGATGCGGGACCGGCACGGCAGCCCGTTCGAGCACAACTCGATGACCTTCTTCATCAGCGCCCCGATCTTCGTCTTCCGCGAGTTCATGCGGCACCGCGTCGGCTGGTCGTACAACGAGGAGTCGGGCCGGTACCGGGAGCTCCAGTCGGTCTTCTACGTCCCCGACGAGTCCCGCAAGCTCGTCCAGGAGGGCCGTCCCGGCAAGTACGTCTTCGTGGAGGGCACCCAGGCCCAGCAGGAGCTGGTCGGCCGTGTGATGGAGGACTCCTACCGGCAGGCGTACGAGGCCTACCAGGAGATGCTCGCCGCCGGCGTCGCCCGCGAGGTCGCCCGCGCGGTCCTCCCGGTCGGCCTGTACTCCTCGATGTACGCCACCTGCAACGCCCGCTCGCTGATGCACTTCCTCGGCCTGCGCACCCAGCACGAACTGGCCAAGGTCCCGTCCTTCCCGCAGCGTGAGATCGAGATGGTCGGCGAGAAGATGGAGGCGGAGTGGGCCCGGCTCATGCCGCTCACCTACGCCGCCTTCAACGCGAACGGCCGCGTTGCGCCGTAACACGGCCCGGTTCTCCGACCAGGCACAGATGTACGGTTCAGCCGTGCGAAGTGTCCGTATTGCGGCATTTCGAGAAGTTCACTTAGCCTGATCAAACGGGTCCGGCACTGCTTGAACCCCCGAGCAGGCAGTGCCGGGCTCCACCTTTGTCGCGACTTGTCGCCTGCCCCTAGGGCAGACCCGGTCCTGAGCAACGAGTAGCGTGTAACCCATGGCTCCGACCTCGACTCCGCAGACCCCCTTCGGGCGGGTCCTCACCGCCATGGTCACGCCCTTCAAGGCGGACGGCGCACTCGACCTCGACGGCGCGCAGCGGCTCGCCACCCACCTGGTGGACGCAGGCAACGACGGCCTGGTCATCAACGGGACCACCGGCGAGTCCCCGACCACCAGCGACGCGGAGAAAGCGGATCTCGTACGGGCGGTCCTGGAGGCGGTCGGTGACCGTGCCCACGTGGTGGCCGGCGTCGGCACCAACGACACCCACCACAGCATCCAACTCGCCCGCGCGGCGGAGCGCACCGGCGCACACGGCCTGCTGGTCGTGACGCCGTACTACAACAAGCCCCCGCAGGAGGGCCTCTACCGGCACTTCACGGCCATCGCCGACGCCGCGGGACTGCCGGTCATGCTCTACGACATCCCCGGCCGCAGCGGCGTCCCGATCAACACCGAGACGCTCGTCCGCCTCGCCGAGCACCCGCGCATCGTCGCCAACAAGGACGCCAAGGGCGATCTCGGCCGCGCAAGCTGGGCCATCGCCACCTCCGGCCTCGCCTGGTACTCCGGCGACGACATGCTGAACCTCCCCCTGCTCTCCGTCGGCGCGGTCGGCTTCGTCTCCGTCGTCGGCCACGTGGTCACCCCCGAGCTGCGCGCCCTGGTCGACGCGTACACCTCGGGCGACGTCCAGAAGGCCACCGAGATCCACCAGAAGCTGCTCTCCGTCTATACGGGCATGTTCCGCACCCAGGGCGTGATGACGACCAAGGCCGCGCTCGCCCTGAAGGGTCTGCCCGCCGGGCCCCTGCGCGCCCCCATGGTCGAGTGCGCGCCCGAAGAGATCGAGCAACTCAAGATCGATCTTGCCGCCGGCGGGGTACAGCTCTGACACCAGACTTCGCGCGGACCCCCGCGCGCGTGCTTCACAACTGAATAAGCGGGCCACCGGTGCCCGCGCACCCCACACACAGACAACTGCTTCTGCACGAACGTCATGCGCGCCACGTGCCCTACCGGTACGTGGCGCGCGTGGTGAGGAGAGTCTTTTGAGTCATCCGCATCCCGAACTCGGCTCGCCCCCGCCGCTCCCCGAAGGCGGCCTGCGAGTCACCCCGCTCGGCGGTCTCGGTGAGATCGGCCGCAACATGACGGTCTTCGAGTACGGCGGCCGCCTGCTGATCGTCGACTGCGGAGTGCTCTTCCCCGAGGAGGAGCAGCCCGGAATCGACCTGATCCTGCCGGACTTCTCGTCCATCAGGGACCGCCTCGACGACATCGAGGGCATCGTCCTCACGCACGGCCACGAGGACCACATCGGCGGCGTCCCGTTCCTCCTCCGCGAGAAGCCGGACATCCCGCTGATCGGCTCCAAGCTGACCCTGGCCCTCATCGAGGCCAAGCTCCAGGAGCACCGCATCCGCCCGTACACCCTCGAGGTGGCGGAAGGGCACCGCGAGCGCATCGGCCCCTTCGACTGCGAGTTCGTCGCGGTCAACCACTCCATCCCGGACGCGCTGGCCGTGGCCATCCGCACCCCCGCGGGCATGGCGGTCCACACCGGCGACTTCAAGATGGACCAGCTCCCGCTGGACAGCCGCCTCACGGACCTCCACGCGTTCGCACGTCTGAGCGAAGAGGGCATCGACCTCCTCCTCTCGGACTCGACGAACGCCGAGGTCCCGGGGTTCGTCCCGCCCGAGCGGGAGATCTCCAACGTCCTGCGCCAGGTCTTCGCCGGCGCCCGCAAGCGCATCATCGTCGCGAGCTTCGCCAGCCATGTGCACCGCATCCAGCAGATCCTGGACGCGGCGCACGAGTACGGCCGCCGGGTCGCCTTCGTCGGCCGCTCCATGGTCCGCAACATGGGCATCGCGCGGGACCTGGGCTACCTGAAGGTCCCCCCGGGCCTGGTCGTGGACGTCAAGACCCTCGACGACCTCCCGGACAGCGAGGTGGTCCTGGTCTGCACGGGCTCCCAGGGCGAGCCCATGGCGGCGCTCTCCAGGATGGCCAACAGGGACCACCAGATCCGCATCGTCCAGGGCGACACGGTGATCCTGGCGTCCTCACTGATCCCCGGCAACGAGAACGCGGTCTACCGCGTGATCAACGGACTGACCCGCTGGGGCGCCAACGTGGTCCACAAGGGCAACGCCAAGGTCCACGTCTCCGGCCACGCGTCCGCGGGCGAGCTGCTGTACTTCTACAACATCTGCCGCCCGAAGAACCTCATGCCGGTGCACGGCGAATGGCGCCACCTGCGCGCCAACGCCGAGCTGGGCGCCCTGACCGGCGTCCCGCACGACCGCATCGTCATCGCCGAGGACGGAGTGGTCGTCGACCTCATCGAGGGCAAGGCGAAGATCTCCGGCAAGGTCCAGGCGGGTTACGTCTACGTCGACGGCCTCTCGGTGGGCGATGTGGGCGAGCCGGCCCTCAAGGACCGCAAGATCCTCGGCGACGAGGGCATCATCTCGGTCTTCGTGGTCATCGACTCGTCCACCGGAAAGATCACCGGCGGCCCGCACATCCAGGCCCGCGGCTCCGGCATCGAGGACTCCGCCTTCGCCGACGTGGCCCCCCGGATCACGGAGGTGCTCGAACGCTCCGCCCAGGACGGCGTGGTCGAACCCCACCAGCTCCAGCAGCTCGTTCGCCGCACCCTGGGCAAGTGGGTCTCGGACAACTACCGGCGCCGGCCGATGATCCTGCCTGTGGTCGTGGAGGTCTGACGGACCGTCGGACCCGAGCACGCGCCAACTGGGAGCGGGGCTCCACGATTTGCATCGAGGAGCCCCGCTCCAGTAGGTTTACAACTCCTCCCGACGGGGCACCCGGCCAACTCAAGCGCCGGGGATCATGCTTCGGCCGAGGGAGGGGAAATCCGACTCAGAAACTTCTGATAAAGTCGGAACCGCCGGAAAGGGAAACGCGGAAGCGGGAACCTGGAAAGCACCGAGGAAATCGGATCGGAAAGATCTGATAGAGTCGGAAACGCAAGACCGAAGGGAAGCGCCCGGAGGAAAGCCCGAGAGGGTGAGTACAAAGGAAGCGACCGTTCCTTGAGAACTCAACAGCGTGCCAAAAGTCAACGCCAGATATGTTGATACCCCGTCTCCGGCCATCAGGCTGGGACGAGGTTCCTTTGAAAAAACACAGCGAGGACGCTGTGAACGGTCGGGCTTATTCCGCCTGACTGTTCCGCTCTCGTGGTGTCATCCCGATTACGGGAAAACATTCACGGAGAGTTTGATCCTGGCTCAGGACGAACGCTGGCGGCGTGCTTAACACATGCAAGTCGAACGATGAACCACTTCGGTGGGGATTAGTGGCGAACGGGTGAGTAACACGTGGGCAATCTGCCCTGCACTCTGGGACAAGCCCTGGAAACGGGGTCTAATACCGGATATTGACCACCGCAGGCATCTGTGGTGGTGGAAAGCTCCGGCGGTGCAGGATGAGCCCGCGGCCTATCAGCTAGTTGGTGAGGTAATGGCTCACCAAGGCGACGACGGGTAGCCGGCCTGAGAGGGCGACCGGCCACACTGGGACTGAGACACGGCCCAGACTCCTACGGGAGGCAGCAGTGGGGAATATTGCACAATGGGCGAAAGCCTGATGCAGCGACGCCGCGTGAGGGATGACGGCCTTCGGGTTGTAAACCTCTTTCAGCAGGGAAGAAGCGAAAGTGACGGTACCTGCAGAAGAAGCGCCGGCTAACTACGTGCCAGCAGCCGCGGTAATACGTAGGGCGCGAGCGTTGTCCGGAATTATTGGGCGTAAAGAGCTCGTAGGCGGCTTGTCACGTCGGTTGTGAAAGCCCGGGGCTTAACCCCGGGTCTGCAGTCGATACGGGCAGGCTAGAGTTCGGTAGGGGAGATCGGAATTCCTGGTGTAGCGGTGAAATGCGCAGATATCAGGAGGAACACCGGTGGCGAAGGCGGATCTCTGGGCCGATACTGACGCTGAGGAGCGAAAGCGTGGGGAGCGAACAGGATTAGATACCCTGGTAGTCCACGCCGTAAACGGTGGGCACTAGGTGTGGGCAACATTCCACGTTGTCCGTGCCGCAGCTAACGCATTAAGTGCCCCGCCTGGGGAGTACGGCCGCAAGGCTAAAACTCAAAGGAATTGACGGGGGCCCGCACAAGCGGCGGAGCATGTGGCTTAATTCGACGCAACGCGAAGAACCTTACCAAGGCTTGACATACACCGGAAACGTCTGGAGACAGGCGCCCCCTTGTGGTCGGTGTACAGGTGGTGCATGGCTGTCGTCAGCTCGTGTCGTGAGATGTTGGGTTAAGTCCCGCAACGAGCGCAACCCTTGTCCCGTGTTGCCAGCAGGCCCTTGTGGTGCTGGGGACTCACGGGAGACCGCCGGGGTCAACTCGGAGGAAGGTGGGGACGACGTCAAGTCATCATGCCCCTTATGTCTTGGGCTGCACACGTGCTACAATGGCCGGTACAATGAGCTGCGATACCGCGAGGTGGAGCGAATCTCAAAAAGCCGGTCTCAGTTCGGATTGGGGTCTGCAACTCGACCCCATGAAGTCGGAGTCGCTAGTAATCGCAGATCAGCATTGCTGCGGTGAATACGTTCCCGGGCCTTGTACACACCGCCCGTCACGTCACGAAAGTCGGTAACACCCGAAGCCGGTGGCCCAACCCCTTGTGGGAGGGAGCTGTCGAAGGTGGGACTGGCGATTGGGACGAAGTCGTAACAAGGTAGCCGTACCGGAAGGTGCGGCTGGATCACCTCCTTTCTAAGGAGCACTTCTTACCGATCCCTTCGGGGTGAGGTCAGAGGCCAGTACATCAGCGAATGTCTGATGCTGGTTGCTCATGGGTGGAACGTTGACTATTCGGCCAGACCTCGGGTCGGAGGCTGCTAGTACTGCTCGTAAGAGCGTGGAACGCATGATCTCCGGGCGGGATGTGGCCGGGCACGCTGTTGGGTGTCTGAGGGAACGAAATTTCCTCAGTCGCCGGCCCCAGTAAACTCGCTGGTTTTCCAGTGGGGTGATGGGTGGCTGGTCGTTGTTTGAGAACTGCACAGTGGACGCGAGCATCTGTGGCCAAGTTTTTAAGGGCGCACGGTGGATGCCTTGGCACCAGGAACCGATGAAGGACGTGGGAGGCCACGATAGTCCCCGGGGAGTCGTCAACCAGGCTTTGATCCGGGGGTTTCCGAATGGGGAAACCCGGCAGTCGTCATGGGCTGTCACCCTTGCCTGAACACATAGGGCAAGTGGAGGGAACGCGGGGAAGTGAAACATCTCAGTACCCGCAGGAAGAGAAAACAACCGTGATTCCGGGAGTAGTGGCGAGCGAAACCGGATGAGGCCAAACCGTATGCGTGTGAGACCCGGCAGGGGTTGCGTATACGGGGTTGTGGGATCTCTCTTTTACGGTCTGCCGGCCGTGAGACGAGTCAGAAACCGTTGATGTAGGCGAAGGACATGCGAAAGGTCCGGCGTAGAGGGTAAGACCCCCGTAGTCGAAACATCAGCGGCTCGTTTGAGAGACACCCAAGTAGCACGGGGCCCGAGAAATCCCGTGTGAATCTGGCGGGACCACCCGCTAAGCCTAAATATTCCCTGGTGACCGATAGCGGATAGTACCGTGAGGGAATGGTGAAAAGTACCGCGGGAGCGGAGTGAAATAGTACCTGAAACCGTGTGCCTACAAGCCGTGGGAGCGTCGCGCATTGAGTTTACTCAATGCGTCGTGACTGCGTGCCTTTTGAAGAATGAGCCTGCGAGTTTGCGGTGTGTTGCGAGGTTAACCCGAGTGGGGAAGCCGTAGCGAAAGCGAGTCCGAATAGGGCGATGGAGTAGCACGCTCAAGACCCGAAGCGGAGTGATCTAGCCATGGGCAGGTTGAAGCGGAGGTAAGACTTCGTGGAGGACCGAACCCACCAGGGTTGAAAACCTGGGGGATGACCTGTGGTTAGGGGTGAAAGGCCAATCAAACTCCGTGATAGCTGGTTCTCCCCGAAATGCATTTAGGTGCAGCGTCGTGTGTTTCTTGCCGGAGGTAGAGCACTGGATAGGCGATGGGCCCTACCGGGTTACTGACCTTAGCCAAACTCCGAATGCCGGTAAGTGAGAGCGCGGCAGTGAGACTGTGGGGGATAAGCTCCATGGTCGAGAGGGAAACAGCCCAGAGCATCGACTAAGGCCCCTAAGCGTACGCTAAGTGGGAAAGGATGTGGAGTCGCAGAGACAACCAGGAGGTTGGCTTAGAAGCAGCCACCCTTGAAAGAGTGCGTAATAGCTCACTGGTCTAGTGATTCCGCGCCGACAATGTAGCGGGGCTCAAGCGTACCGCCGAAGTCGTGTCATTGCAGCATAAGGGCCAACGCCTGCTGTGATGGGTAGGGGAGCGTCGTGTGCCGGGTGAAGCAGCCGCGGAAGCGAGTTGTGGACGGTTCACGAGTGAGAATGCAGGCATGAGTAGCGATACAAACGTGAGAAACGTTTGCGCCGATTGACTAAGGGTTCCTGGGTCAAGCTGATCTGCCCAGGGTAAGTCGGGACCTAAGGCGAGGCCGACAGGCGTAGTCGATGGATAACCGGTTGATATTCCGGTACCCGCTGTGAAGCGTCAAACATCGAGCATCGTGATGCTAAGGCCGTGAAGCCGTTCCGGACCCTTCGGGGAAAGGAAAGTGGTGGAGCCGCCGAACCAAGCGGTTAGTAGGTGAGTGATGGGGTGACGCAGGAAGGTAGTCCATCCCGGGCGGTGGTTGTCCCGGGGTAAGGGTGTAGCCCGTCATCTAGGTAAATCCGGGTGACATGAGGGTGAGACCTGATGCCGAGCCGATTGTGGTGAAGTGGATGATCCTATGCTGTCGAGAAAAGCCTCTAGCGAGTTTCATGGCGGCCCGTACCCTAAACCGACTCAGGTGGTCAGGTAGAGAATACCGAGGCGTTCGGGTGAACTATGGTTAAGGAACTCGGCAAAATGCCCCCGTAACTTCGGGAGAAGGGGGGCCACACCTGGTGAGAACACTTGCTGTTCGAGCTGGGGGTGGCCGCAGAGACCAGCGAGAAGCGACTGTTTACTAAAAACACAGGTCCGTGCGAAGCCGTAAGGCGATGTATACGGACTGACGCCTGCCCGGTGCTGGAACGTTAAGGGGACCGGTTAGTCACTCTTCGGGGTGGCGAAGCTGAGAACTTAAGCGCCAGTAAACGGCGGTGGTAACTATAACCATCCTAAGGTAGCGAAATTCCTTGTCGGGTAAGTTCCGACCTGCACGAATGGCGTAACGACTTCTCGACTGTCTCAACCATAGGCCCGGTGAAATTGCACTACGAGTAAAGATGCTCGTTTCGCGCAGCAGGACGGAAAGACCCCGGGACCTTTACTACAGTTTGATATTGGTGTTCGGTTCGGCTTGTGTAGGATAGCTGGGAGACTTTGAAACTCGCACGCCAGTGTGGGTGGAGTCGTCGTTGAAATACCAGTCTGGTCGTGCTGGATGTCTAACCTGGGTCCGTGATCCGGATCAGGGACAGTGTCTGATGGGTAGTTTAACTGGGGCGGTTGCCTCCTAAAGAGTAACGGAGGCGCCCAAAGGTTCCCTCAGCCTGGTTGGCAATCAGGTGTTGAGTGTAAGTGCACAAGGGAGCTTGACTGTGAGACCGACGGGTCGAGCAGGGACGAAAGTCGGGACTAGTGATCCGGCGGTGGCTTGTGGAAGCGCCGTCGCTCAACGGATAAAAGGTACCCCGGGGATAACAGGCTGATCTTCCCCAAGAGTCCATATCGACGGGATGGTTTGGCACCTCGATGTCGGCTCGTCGCATCCTGGGGCTGGAGTCGGTCCCAAGGGTTGGGCTGTTCGCCCATTAAAGCGGTACGCGAGCTGGGTTTAGAACGTCGTGAGACAGTTCGGTCCCTATCCGCTGTGCGCGTAGGAATATTGAGAAGGGCTGTCCCTAGTACGAGAGGACCGGGACGGACGAACCTCTGGTGTGCCAGTTGTTCTGCCAAGGGCATGGCTGGTTGGCTACGTTCGGGAGGGATAACCGCTGAAAGCATCTAAGCGGGAAGCCTGCTTCGAGATGAGTATTCCCACCTCCTTGAGAGGGTAAGGCTCCCAGTAGACGACTGGGTTGATAGGCCGGATATGGAAGCACGGTAACGTGTGGAGTTGACCGGTACTAATAGGCCGAGGGCTTGTCCTCAGTTGCTCGCGTCCACTGTGTTGGTTCTGAAACCACGAACAGCCCCATGCCAGGTCACGGTATGGTGCGGCAGTTTACAGTTTCATAGTGTTTCGGTGGTTATAGCGTTAGGGAAACGCCCGGTTACATTCCGAACCCGGAAGCTAAGCCTTACAGCGCCGATGGTACTGCAGGGGGGACCCTGTGGGAGAGTAGGACGCCGCCGAACAATCATTGAATGGGTTGGTCCCGTAACTTCGGTTAAGGGACCAACCCTTTTTTGTTCCGCGTCACTTGAAGTTCACGTTGCGCGCTCAGCATCCAAAGCATGGGTACTGCTGCAATGCTCAGGGCCGCCGGAGTCGGACTCGGTGACGAGGTCGTCGTGCCGGCCTTCGGGAACGTCGAGGTCGCCGAGGCCGTTGCCATGGCCGGAGCGATGCCGGTGTTCGCCGACATAGATCCTGTCTCCTACTGTCTTGACGCCGCCGCTGTGGAAGCGGCGGTAACTCCGCGGACCGCGGCCGTGGTTGTCGTACACCGCTTCGGGCGGCTCGCCGACCTCGCGCGGTTGCACACGTTGGGAGCGCGGCACGGACTGCTCGTACTGGAGCAGGGAGAGTCCGAGGCGCCGTACGACGAGATAGCCCAGCGCAGGGAGCGCGCGGCCTATCTCGATGCGAAGTTGAGGGGTGTGCGGACGCCGGACGACGGTGACGGGCACACCTATCAGCAGTACGTCGTGCGGGTTCCGGGCAACGGGCGACCGGACCGGGATGCCTTCGCGCGGGCTGTGCGGGCCAGGGGAGTTGAATGCCGGGTGCCGGTGAAGACCCCCGTGCACCGGCTGCCTGAATTCCGGCGCTGTGTCTCTCTCCCGGAAACGGAACGAGCTGCTGACGAGACGCTTGCGTTGCCCGTTGATGCGACGCTGACCAAGCGGGACATGCAGCGGATCGTGTCCGCGTGCAACGCCCTTGGAGGGCTGCTGCAGCCCGCCTTCTGACGTGGTTGGGAGCACGGGTCTGTTCGGGGTATGATCTATTCCGTTGCCGCGCGGGAAACCGCAACGCGACAGGCCCCTATAGCTCAGTCGGTAGAGCGTCTCCATGGTAAGGAGAAGGTCAGCGGTTCGATTCCGCTTGGGGGCTCCAGCAGAAAAGGCCCCACCCTCACGGGTGGGGCCTTTCGCATGTCCTAGTCCTTGTGGAGGCCCGGGACGCGCATGGCCAGGATCGCCATGTCGTCGGACGGGGCGTCCGACGCGAAGCGTTCCACCGCGCGCATGATGCGGGCCGCGACCGCTCCGGCTGTCAGGCCCGTGCAGCTGGTGAGGACGTCGGCGAGGCCGTCGTCGCCCAGCATGCGGGCGCCTTCGCGGCGTTCGGTGACGCCGTCCGTGACGCACAGGAGGACGTCGCCCGGATCGAGGGTGACCGTCTGCTCGTAGAGCTCCAGGTCCTCGATGACGCCGAGGAGCGGCTGGGGTTCGGCTGCCGGTTCGACCGAGCCGTCCTGGCGCAGGCGCAGCGGGAGCGGGTGGCCGGCGCAGACGACCTTCAGTTCCGCGCTGCCGTCCTCCTGGGGCCGCATCTCGCCGTACAGGAGGGTGAGGAAGCGGCTGCGGGCGCCCTCGTCGAGGATCGCGGAGTTCAGCCGTTCCAGGACTGCCGGGCCGCTGAGGCCCTCGCGGGCCAGGAGGCGCAGGGCGTGGCGGGCCAGGCCCGTGACCGCTGCCGCGTTCGGGCCCGTACCGCAGACGTCGCCGATGGCGAAGCCGTAGGCGCCGTCGCGGATGGGGAAGACGTCGTAGAAGTCGCCGCCGACCTCGTTGCCCTCGCCGGCGGCGCGGTAGATGACCTCGACCTCGACGCCCGCGATCACGGGGAGCTCCGGGGGCAGGAGGCTGCGCTGGAGGGCCTGGCTGATCGCCGTGCGCTCCGAGTAGAGGCGGGCGTTGTCGAGGGCCAGGGCGGCTCGGCGAGAGAGGTCCTCTGCGAGTTCCAGGATCTCCTGGCGGAAGTGTTCGTCGGTCGGCTTGCCGAGGGTCAGCATGCCGATGACGCGGTTGCGGGCGACCAGGGGGAGGACGACCGTCTCGCCGCCCACGGCCGAGGCTGTGGCGAGGGTCGGGCCGATGCCGGGCGTGACCTGGCGGGTCGGGCCGCCGCTGAGGCCGAGGCTGCGCATGGAGCTGCGCAGGGCCGCCTGGTGGGCCACTTCGCCAGGGGCCGTCCAGACGCGCGCGCCGGGGGTGGGGACCGGGTCGGGCGGGGGGACCTTCGACAGCAGGGACTTGATGCCGTCGATGAGTTCCTCGTCCTCGTGCAGGACGTACGACAGGTACGGCTCCGAAGCCTGGTGGGCGATCGTGTAGACGGCACACCAGGTGGCGAGGGTGGGGACCGTCATCTGGGCCATCAAGGCCAGGGTCTGGTCGCGGTCCAGGGTGCCGGCGAGCAGGTCGGAGGCCTCGACCAGGAAGTTCAGGGAGCCGCGGCGCAGGCGTTCCAGTTCGCCGAGGCGGGCCGATTCGACGGCGAGTGCGATGCGGTCGGCGGCGAACTGGAGGCGCAGCGCCTCCTCGTTGGAGTATCTGCCGGGGGCTTCGGCGGCGACGCCGAGGGAGCCGGTGAGGCGGCCCTCGACCTTCAGCGGGACCGTGACGATCGAGCGCATGCCCGTGCCGTTCAGCAACGGCACCGCGCCGGGGACCGCCGTCAGGTCGTCGTGTACGGCCGGCATGCGGGCCGAACCGTAGCGGCCGGGGCCCGCCTCGACGGGGACGCGGGCGAAGCGCTGACGTGCCGAGGGCAGGCCTGTGGAGGCGCGGACCTCCAGCTCCGTCTCGTCGTCGGTGGCCAGCAGGAGGAACGCCGAGTCGCCGTCGAGCATGTCGCGGGCGCGCTCCACCGTGCGCTGGAGGAGGCCGTCGAGGTCGTCCGGGGCGGGGTAGCCGATGAACACCTCGAAGGGGTCGGTGCCCTGGCCCTCGGAGGTGGTCGAGGTGTCGGAGGCGGGGACGCGCAGGGGCGTCTGAAGAACGGCCCGTTCGTGGTCCCGTACGAGGAGGCACACAGTTGACGGTTCGCCGCCGGTGTCGCGGACGCGCAGGTGGGAGGCGTAGACGGGGGTGACGCGGCCGCTGGCGGCGCGGATGCCGTAACTGCCCTCCCAGCGGGAGAGCTGGAGTGCCTCGGCGATGCCGGTGCTGGTGCCCGGGGTGTGCGGCCAGGCCGCGAGGTCGGTCAGGGGCTTGCCGGTGACCTGCTCGGCCGGGTAGCCGAAGAGTTCCTCGGCGTCCTCGCTCCAGGCGGTGATGTGGCCGGTGCGGTCGATCTGGATGACGGCCACGCGGACCCGGCCGTCGGCGAGGGGGAGGAGGTCGGCGGGGAGGGCAGGTCCGGCCGCTCGGGTGCCCACCGCGCGTGCGGGCAGATCGAGCTGGAACCAGACGGTTTTGTGCGTGGGGGTGTACTCGACGCCCCAGCGGCCGGCGAGGGCCGCGCAGAGCTGGAGGCCGCGGCCGCCTTCACGGTCGGGGCTGCCCATGTTGATGGCCGCGCCCTGGAGCGGGATCTCGCGCTCGGGATACCGGTCGGCCACCTCGATGCGCACGCCCTCGTCGCTGCGCAGGCACAGCAGGTCGGCGGAGGTGCCGGCGTGGACCACGGCGTTGGTCACCAGTTCGCTCGTGAGAACCACGGCGTCGTCGACGATGTCGGCGAAGCCCCAGCCCTGGAGGGTGTCGCGGACGAAGGAGCGGGCGCTCGCGACAGATCGCCCGACGGGCTCGAAACTGGCGGCCGCGCGCGCGGTGATCACAGAACTCCTCGACCGGTTCTCGACGTGCTGGGCTGCGTGACCGACCGGCTCGCGCCGCTGGTGCGGCAGGCTGCCCGTCGGCCGGGGGTCCGGGGGCTGTCCCCCCGGGATCAGTCCGGTGGTCATGTGTGCGGCCGCCCCTCCGATGCCCGCTCGTCTTCGTGCCACCGCCCAGGCCGGACGGACCGGCGCGGCTGGACAGCCGGATGCAAGGTTACTTACCTTCGCGGTCCATTCGGATGCCGGTCTGCAGTGTTTCCGTCCGGAGGGTGTGCGGACGATGTGCGAAGCTGCCGAACTGTTATGGCCTGGTTCGGCCAGGGTGAAACACTGGGCAAGCTTCTTGTGAAGGTCCGGGCAGGCTGAGTGCCCAAGGCGTACGGCGGGCAGCAGCCCTCTGGCGAGAGCCTGATATGCAGGGCAGAGAATACGCAGTAGTAACTGGTACGCGGAGCGCGGTACCCGAGCACAGCAGTGACGGTCGACCCCTGCGGGAGGGACACAGTGGAGTCTGGCGCAGCGACGCGTGGCACGAAGACGCGCGCGAAAGGCGGACAGTCCCCGAGCAACCAGGGAAAAACACGCAATGGCACCACTGAGGTGGACACTGCAGCCCTGAACCGTCTGATGGCGGCCCTGGTGTCGATGCGGGACGGAAACTTCCGCAAGCGGCTCACGGTGTCCGGGGACGGCGTGATGGCCGAGATCGCGGCCGTTTTCAACGAAGTGGCCGACCGCAATCTGCATCTGACGGGCGAGCTGGCCCGGGTGCGGCGGATGGTGGGCCGTGAGGGCAAGCTCACCGAGCGGCTGGAGACCGGGGCCTGTGAGGGCTCGTGGTCGACGGCGATCGACAACTCGAACGCCCTGGTGGACGACCTGGTGCGGCCGGTTTCCGAGGTCAGCCGGGTGCTGTCCGCGGTGGCCGAGGGTGATCTGTCACCGCGGATGGAGCTGCGGACGCAGGCCCCGGACGGGAACGGGCATCCGCTGCGCGGAGAGTTCCTGAAGGTCGGGCGGACGGTCAACAACCTGGTCGACCAGCTGTCGACGTTCACCGACGAGGTCACGCGTGTGGCCAGTGAGGTGGGCACCGAGGGCAAGCTGGGCGGGCAGGCGCGCGTACGTGGCATGTCGGGTTCGTGGCGGGATCTCACGGACTCCGTCAACACGATGGCGTACCGGCTGACGGCCCAGGTGAGGGACATCGCGCTGGTGACGACGGCGGTCGCCAAGGGTGATCTGTCGCGGAAGGTCACTGTTCAGGTGGCCGGCGAGATGCTGGAGCTGAAGAACACCGTCAACACGATGGTGGACCAGCTGTCGGCGTTCTCCTCCGAGGTGACCCGGGTGGCCCGAGAAGTGGGCACCGAGGGCGCGCTGGGCGGGCAGGCGCAGGTGCCCGGTGTGGACGGTGTGTGGAAGGAGCTCACCGACTCCGTGAACACCATGGCCGGGAACCTCACGGCCCAGGTGCGCGGCATCGCGGAGGTGACGACGGCGGTCGCCAACGGTGACCTGTCGCGGAAGGTGACCGTGCAGGCGCGGGGCGAGGTCGCGCAGCTCGCCGAGACGATCAACCAGATGACCGAGACGCTGCGGATCTTCGCGGACGAGGTCACGCGTGTGGCCAACGAGGTCGGGGCCGAGGGGCGGCTCGGTGGTCAGGCGAACGTGCCGGGTGCGGCGGGGACGTGGAAGGACCTCACCGATTCGGTGAACACGGTCTTCCGGAATCTGACCACTCAGGTGCGGGACATCGCCGCCGTGACGACGGCCGTGGCCAATGGTGATCTGTCGCAGAAGGTCACCGTGGACGTGGCCGGCGAGATGCTGGAGCTGAAGAACACCGTCAACACGATGGTCGACCAGCTGTCCGCCTTCGGTGCGGAAGTGACCCGTGTGGCACGTGAAATCGGTGTCGAGGGTGAGCTGGGCGGTCAGGCGCAGGTGCCGGGTGTGGCCGGGACATGGAAGGACCTGACGGACTCCGTCAACACGGCGTTCCGGAACCTCACCGGACAGGTGCGGAACATCGCGCAGGTGACGACGGCGGTGGCCAACGGTGACCTCTCGCAGAAGGTCACGGTCGACGTCTCCGGCGAGATGCTCAAGATGAAGAACACCGTGAACACGATGGTGGACCAGCTGTCGAGCTTCGCCGACCAGGTGACCCGGATGGCCCGGGACGTGGGCACGGAGGGCCGTCTCGGCGGTCAGGCCCGGGTGGACGGCGTGTCCGGTACGTGGAAGGAGCTCACCGACTCCGTCAACTCCATGGCCGGGAACCTCACCTCCCAGGTGCGCAACATCGCCCAGGTGACGACGGCCGTGGCCCGGGGCGACCTGTCCCAGAAGATCGACGTCGACGCGCGCGGGGAGATCCTGGAGCTGAAGAACACCATCAACACGATGGTGGACCAGCTCTCGGCCTTCGCCGACCAGGTGACCCGGGTCGCCCGTGAGGTGGGTACGGACGGCCGGCTGGGCGGTCAGGCGCAGGTGCCCGGGGTCGCCGGTGTGTGGCGCGACCTGACGGACTCCGTGAACGGCATGGCCGGCAACCTCACCGCCCAGGTGCGCAACATCGCCCAGGTCGCGACCGCGGTGGCTCGGGGCGACCTGTCCCAGAAGATCGACGTGGACGCGCGCGGGGAGATCCTGGAGCTGAAGAACACCCTCAACACGATGGTGGATCAGCTGTCGTCGTTCGCCCAGGAGGTCACGCGTGTGGCCCGTGAGGTGGGAACGGAGGGCATCCTGGGCGGCCAGGCCGAGGTGCAGGGTGTCTCCGGCACCTGGAAGGACCTCACCCAGTCCGTGAACGGCATGGCGAACAACCTGACCATCCAGGTGCGCAACATCGCCGAGGTCACGACCGCGGTCGCCCGGGGCGATCTGTCGAAGAAGATCACCGTCGACGCCAAGGGCGAGATCCTCGAGCTCGTCACGACCGTCAACACGATGGTGGACCAGCTGTCCTCCTTCGCCGAGCAGGTGACCCGGGTGGCCCGTGAGGTGGGCACCGAGGGCATCCTGGGCGGACAGGCGCACGTGCCGGGTGTCACGGGCATCTGGAAGGACCTGAGCGACAACGTCAACCTGATGGCCAAGAACCTCACCACGCAGGTGCGGAACATCTCCCAGGTCTCGGCGGCGGTCGCCAACGGTGACCTGACGCGCCAGGTCACCATCGAGGCGCGCGGTGAGGTCGCGCAGCTCGCCGACACCATCAACACGATGGTGAAGACGCTGAGTTCGTTCGCGGAGCAGGTCACCAAGGTGGCCCGTGAAGTGGGTACGGACGGCATCCTCGGCGGGCAGGCGCATGTGCCGGGTGTGGCCGGTACGTGGAAGGACCTGACCGAGTCCGTGAACGGCATGGCGTCCAACCTGACCGGCCAGGTGCGCAACATCGCCATGGTGACCACGGCCATCGCCAAGGGTGACCTGACGAAGAAGATCGACATCGACGCGCGCGGCGAGATCCTGGAGCTGAAGACGACCATCAACACGATGGTCGACCAGCTGTCCTCCTTCGCCGAGGAGGTCACCCGGGTGGCCCGCGAGGTGGGCACGGAGGGGCAGCTGGGCGGGCAGGCACGCGTGCGTGACGTCGACGGGACGTGGCGCGACCTGACCGAGTCCGTGAACGAGATGGCCGGGAACCTGACCCGGCAGGTGCGTGCCATCGCGCGCGTGGCGACCGCGGTGACCCGTGGCGACCTGAATCTGAAGATCGACGTGGACGCGTCCGGGGAGATCCAGGAGCTCCAGGACTACATCAACAAGATGATCGCCAACCTGCGTGACACCACGATCGCCAACAAGGAGCAGGACTGGCTCAAGGGCAACCTGGCCCGGATCTCCGCGCTGATGCAGGGCCGCCGCGACCTGGAGGACGTGGCCTCGCTGATCATGAGCGAGCTGACGCCGGTGGTGTCCGCGCAGCACGGCGCGTTCTTCCTGGCGATGCCGCTCGTCGACGGCGAGGACAAGAACGCCGCGGGCGACGACCAGTACGAGCTGCGCATGCTCGGCTCGTACGGCTACTCGATGGGCTCCATGCCGACATCGTTCCAGCCGGGTGAGGCGCTGGTCGGGACGGCCGCCGAGGAGAAGCGCACGATCCTGGTGGAGAACGCGCCGAGCGGCTATCTGAAGATCTCCTCGGGGCTCGGCGAGGCGCCGCCCGCGCAGGTGATCGTGCTGCCGGTGCTGTTCGAGGGCAGTGTGCTCGGTGTCATCGAGTTGGCCTCCTTCACTCCCTTTACGCAGATCCAGAAGGATTTCCTCAACCAGATCGCCGAGATGATCGCGACGAGCGTCAACACCATCTCGGTCAACACCAAGACCGAGCTGCTGCTGGCGCAGTCGCAGGAGCTGACCGAGCAACTGCGTGAGCGATCGGCGGAGTTGGAGCAGCGGCAGAAGGCCCTCCAGGCGTCCAACGCCGAACTGGAGGAGAAGGCCGAGCTGCTGGCCCAGCAGAACCGCGACATCGAGGTGAAGAACACCGAGATCGAGGAGGCGCGGCAGGTCCTGGAGGAGCGCGCCGAGCAGCTCGCGGTGTCGATGCGCTACAAGAGCGAGTTCCTGGCGAACATGTCGCACGAGCTGCGTACGCCGCTCAACTCGCTGCTGATCCTGGCCAAGCTGCTCGCCGACAACGCCGAGGGGAACCTCTCCCCGAAGCAGGTCGAATTCGCCGAGACCATCCACGGGGCCGGTTCCGACCTGCTCCAGCTCATCAACGACATCCTCGACCTGTCGAAGGTCGAGGCGGGCAAGATGGACGTCTCCCCGACGCGTATCGCGCTCGTCCAGCTCGTGGACTACGTGGAGGCCACGTTCCGCCCGCTGACCGCCGAGAAGGGCCTGGACCTGTCGGTGCGGGTGTCGCCGGAGCTGCCCGCCACGCTGCACACCGACGAGCAGCGGCTGTTGCAGGTGCTGCGCAACCTGCTGTCGAACGCGGTGAAGTTCACCGACTCGGGGTCGGTGGAGCTGGTCATCAGGCCGGCGCGGGACGACGTGCCGCAGCGGATCCGGGAGCAGCTTCTGGAGACCGGTTCGCTGACCGACCCGGACGCCGAGCTGATCGCGTTCTCCGTCACGGACACCGGGATCGGTATCGCCTCCAGCAAGATGCGGGTGATCTTCGAGGCGTTCAAGCAGGCCGACGGCACGACCAGTCGCAAGTACGGCGGTACGGGCCTCGGGCTGTCCATCTCGCGGGAGATCGCCCAGCTGCTCGGCGGTGAGATCCACGCGCAGAGCGAGACGGGCCGCGGCTCGACGTTCACGCTGTATCTGCCGCTGCACCCCAGCGAACTGCCGCCGCAGGGCTACCAGCAGCAGCTGCCCGCCCTGGAGGCCGGTGACCTGATGACGTCGTCCGACCTTGCCGAGCTGTCCGATGTGGAGGTCGACACGCCGGCCGAGGTGAAGTCGTACCGCGATACGCAGAACGGACCGGCAGCCCTGTTCCGGCGGCGTCGCAGGATGCCCGAGCTGCCTCGCCCCGCGCAGCCGGAGCAGTGGACGCCCGCTGAGCCGGAGACGGCGCCGAAGCCGCAGCGCGGCATCCGGTTCGGCGGCCAGAAGGTCCTGATCGTCGACGACGACATCCGCAACGTCTTCGCGCTGACCAGCGTCCTGGAGCAGCACGGCCTGTCCGTGCTGTACGCCGAGAACGGCCGTGAGGGCATCGAGGTGCTGGAGCAGCATGACGACGTGGCGGTCGTCCTGATGGACATCATGATGCCCGAGATGGACGGGTACGCGACGACCACGGCGATCCGCAGGATGCCGCAGTTCGCCGGGCTGCCGATCATCGCGCTGACCGCGAAGGCCATGAAGGGCGACCGGGAGAAGGCGATCGAGTCGGGTGCCTCCGACTACGTCACGAAGCCGGTCGATCCCGATCACCTGCTCGCGGTGATGGATCAGTGGATGCGAGGGGAATGAGGGGAACGTTGGGCCGTTACGCAACCATGGCGGGAAGGTTCGGTGTTCACGCGGAGTTGCCGACTCGATGTGCGCATAGTCGTGTAGAAGTACAAGATCTGGGGAACCTTCTGGTCTCCTGCTGCGTTTCCGCTACGTGCACAGTGACATCACGGTGACAGGGTGTGGCGACAGGCAGGGTGCGGCTACGATGACCGGCACAAGGACGGGCGACGTAAGGGAGTCGTCCCCTGGGGCGGCACCCACCGGTGCGTCCTCAGGTCCTGCGGACAGGGGAGGCCCCACGCCGGGGCGAGGAGGGCGGGCCATGGTGCAGAAGGCCAAGATCCTCCTGGTCGATGACCGGCCGGAGAATCTGCTGGCGCTGGAGGCGATCCTCTCTGCGCTCGATCAGACGCTGGTGCGGGCATCGTCCGGGGAGGAAGCACTCAAAGCGCTGCTCACGGACGACTTCGCGGTCATTCTGCTGGACGTCCAGATGCCGGGCATGGACGGCTTCGAGACAGCTGCGCACATCAAGCGGCGTGAGCGGACCCGGGACATCCCGATCATCTTCCTCACGGCGATCAACCACGGCCCGCACCACACCTTCCGGGGTTACGCGGCGGGCGCGGTCGACTACATCTCCAAGCCGTTCGACCCGTGGGTGCTGCGCGCGAAGGTCTCCGTCTTCGTCGAGCTGTACATGAAGAACTGCCAGCTGCGTGAGCAGGCGTCGTTGCTGCGGCTCCAGTTGGAGGGCGGCGACAAGAGCGCGGGCGGCGAGGCCAAGGACCCGGCCGGGCTGCTCGCGGAGCTCTCCGCGCGGCTCGCGGCCGTCGAGGAGCAGGCCGAGGCGCTGACCAAGCAGCTGAATGACGAGTCGACGGACGCGGCCGCGGTGGCCACGGCGGCTCATCTGGAGCGCAAGCTCACGGGGTTGCGGCGGGCGCTGGACGCGCTGGAGCCGGGCACCGGGAGTACGTCTTCGGTGCCTTCGCAGAACTGACCTGCGGGCGTGTGTGGTTGCCCGCCCATGAACACGCGTCAGTTTCGCGCCTCTTCCTGAGCGACACGAACGGGTGAAGCCGTAGGCACACGTGTCCCCTGCCGTCTGCACCGGTAACCTCACACCCATGGCCTCACGTTCCTCCGCAGCCAAGAAGCCGCCCGCGAAGAAGGCGGCCGCTTCAGCGAAGGCTCCGGCGAAGAAGGCCGCTGCCAAAAAGGCTCCCGCGAAGAAGGCGCCCGCCAAGAAGGCCGCGGCGAAGAAGCCCGCGCCCAAACCGGCACCCAGCCCGACCGGAGGCATCTACCGGCTCGTGCGCGCGGTGTGGCTCGGCGTCGCGCATGCCGTCGGTGCCGTGTTCCGAGGCATAGGGCAGGGCGCCAAGAACCTCGACCCGGCGCACCGCAAGGACGGCGTCGCGCTGCTGCTGCTCGGTATCGCGCTGATCGTCGCCGCCGGCACCTGGGCCGATCTGAAGGGCCCCGTGGGCGATCTGGTCGAGATCCTGGTCACCGGCGCCTTCGGCCGGCTCGACCTGCTCGTGCCGATACTGCTCGCCGTCATCGCCGTGCGATTCATCCGCCACCCGGAGCAGCCCGAGGCCAACGGACGCATCGTCATCGGCCTGTCCGCGCTGGTCATCGGCGTGCTCGGCCAGGTCCACATCGCCTGCGGCTCGCCCGCGCGCGGCGCCGGCATGCAGGCCATAAGGGACGCCGGCGGGCTCATCGGCTGGGCCATGGCGACGCCGCTGTCGTACGCCATGGGCCATGTGCTCGCCGTCCCGCTGCTCGTCCTGCTGACGGTCTTCGGGCTGCTGGTCGTCACGGCCACTCCCGTCAACGCCATTCCGCAGCGGCTGCGGCTGCTCGGGGTGCGGCTCGGGATCGTCCGCGACCCGTCCGAGGACGAGTTCGGCGAGGACGACGAGCGCTACGAGGAGCAGTGGCGGGAGGCGCTGCCCGCCCGGCCGCGCGGCAGGCGCACGCCGGCGCCAGCGGAGTACGACCCCGACAGCGCCGAGCAGGAGGCCCTCTCGCGGCGCCGCGGCCGTCCCCGGCGGTCCGCCGTGCCGCAGCCCGACATGGACCGGCCCATGGACGCCGTGGACGTCGCCGCCGCGGCCGCCGCCGCGCTCGACGGTGCCGTCATGCACGGGATGCCGCCCTCGCCGATCGTCGCCGACCTCACCCAGGGCGTGAGGGTGGGGGACCGCGAGGCGACCACGCCGACGCCCGTCCCGGCCGCCCGCCCCCAGCAGGACAGGGCCAAGCCCGAGCAGGACAAGCTCAAGCAGGACGAGCCCGGGCAGGAGAAGCCGAAGGCGGGCGTCCGCGACCTCACCAAGGCCCCGCCCTCCCAGCCCCGCGACCTGCCCCCGCGCGCGGAGCAGCTCCAGCTCTCCGGCGACATCACGTACTCCCTGCCGTCGCTCGACCTGCTGGAGCGCGGCGGCCCGGGCAAGGCCCGCAGCGCCGCCAACGACGCCGTCGTCGAGTCGCTGACCACGGTCTTCACCGAGTTCAAGGTGGACGCCAGCGTCACCGGCTTCACCCGGGGTCCGACGGTCACGCGCTACGAGGTCGAGCTGGGCCCCGCCGTGAAGGTCGAGCGGATCACCGCGCTGACCAAGAACATCGCCTACGCCGTCGCCTCCCCGGACGTGCGGATCATCAGCCCGATCCCCGGCAAGTCCGCGGTCGGCATCGAGATCCCGAACACCGACCGGGAGATGGTCAACCTCGGTGACGTACTGCGCCTGGCGGAGTCCGCTGAGGACGACGACCCGATGCTGGTCGCCTTCGGCAAGGACGTCGAGGGCGGCTTCGTCATGCACTCGCTGGCGAAGATGCCGCACATGCTGGTCGCCGGCGCCACCGGCTCCGGCAAGTCGTCCTGCATCAACTGCCTGATCACCTCGATCATGATGCGGGCGACCCCCGAGGACGTCCGGATGATCCTCGTCGACCCCAAGCGGGTCGAGCTGACCGCCTATGAGGGCATCCCGCACCTGATCACGCCGATCATCACCAACCCCAAGCGGGCCGCCGAGGCGCTCCAGTGGGTCGTACGCGAGATGGACCTGCGCTACGACGACCTGGCGGCCTACGGATACCGGCACATCGACGACTTCAACCGGGCCGTGCGCGAGGGCAAGGCCAAGCCGCCCGAGGGCAGCGAGCGGGAGCTCCAGCCATACCCGTATCTGCTGGTCATCGTCGACGAGCTCGCCGACCTGATGATGGTCGCGCCGCGGGACGTCGAGGACGCGATCGTGCGCATCACCCAGCTCGCGCGAGCGGCCGGGATCCACCTGGTGCTCGCCACGCAGCGGCCGTCGGTCGATGTCGTCACCGGTCTGATCAAGGCGAACGTGCCGTCGCGGCTCGCCTTCGCCACCTCGTCGCTGGCGGACTCGCGCGTCATCCTCGACCAGGCGGGCGCCGAGAAGCTCATCGGCAAGGGCGACGGGCTGTTCCTGCCGATGGGGGCCAGCAAGCCGACGCGTATGCAGGGCGCCTTCGTGACCGAGGAGGAGATCGCGGGCGTCGTCCAGCACTGCAAGGACCAGATGGCGCCCGTCTTCCGGGACGACGTCACCGTCGGCACCAAGCAGAAGAAGGAGATCGACGAGGACATCGGCGACGACCTCGACCTGCTGTGCCAGGCGGCCGAACTGGTCGTCTCCACGCAGTTCGGGTCGACGTCCATGCTCCAGCGCAAACTGCGCGTCGGCTTCGCCAAGGCCGGGCGGCTGATGGACCTCATGGAGTCCCGCAACATCGTCGGACCGAGCGAGGGTTCCAAGGCACGTGACGTTCTTGTGAAGCCTGATGAGCTGGATGGCGTGCTCGCGCTGATCCGGGGGGAGTCTGAAGGATAGGGAAGCGGTGGTCGCCTCGCGCGACGTGTACGCCGATCGGGTGTCCGGATCGTGACTCACCCGTTAGGGATCATTGAGCAACCGTTTCCCTCTGGCGTACGTCAAGTTGAGGGAGGCGAAAAGCACCGACCCCACCATCGGAATGTCGGGCCATTCCGATGGCGTACAAAGTGACACCGCCCGGTTGCCCCACCCTTTCATACCCCCCCTAGACTGAACTTCCAGCACAGGCGGCTACACGCTCGAAAGGCGCCCCCGTGTCCATCGGCAACTCCCCTGAAGACGAGCGTCCGTTCGAAGACGAGCGCGTCGAAGACGACCACGAGGAAGCCCGCCCCTCCATCGGCCGTGTCCTGCAGCAGGCGCGTATCGCCGCCGGACTGACCGTCGACGAGATCAGTAGCGCCACCCGGGTCCGCATGAACATCGTGCACGCCATCGAGGCGGACGACTTCACCGCCTGCGGCGGGGACGTCTACGCCCGCGGGCACATCAGGACCCTGGCCAAGGCCGTCCACCTCGACCCCGCTCCGCTGCTCGCCCAGTACGGCGACACGCACGGCGGACGTCCGGCGCCGACCCCGGCAGCTCCCCTGTTCGAGGCGGAACGCATCCGTCCGGAGCGGCGGGGGCCCAACTGGACCGCGGCCATGGTCGCCGCGATCGTCGTCGTGATCGGTTTCGTCGGGTTCACCATGTTCCAGGGCAGTGACGACAGCGCCGGCGAGGCCAATGTGGCCGAGGGCTCCACGCCCGGTGCGTCCGCCTCCCCGACCACCAAGTCCAAGAAGCCCGCCGAACCCAAGCCCGAACCCTCCGACAGCGCCATCGCGGCCGCGCCTCAGGACAAGGTGACGGTCCGGGTGGCCGCCGCCGACGGCCGCAGCTGGATCGCCGCCAAGGACCACAACGGCCGGATGATCTTCGACGGCGTCCTCAAGCAGGGCGATTCCAAGACCTTCCAGGACAGCTCGAAGGTGCACCTCGTCCTCGGGGACGCCGGCGCGATCGACCTCTTCGTCAACGGCAAGAAGATCGAGGACGACTTCCAACCGGGCTCCGTGGAGCGCCTGACGTACACGAAGGGCGACCCCGAGGCCGGGTGACCGCGCCGAAGGGGTGTCCGACGTACGGGGTTGGCCGGGATCGGCCAACCCCGTCGACGTGGGGTGTCAGCGGGACGAAGTACTCTTGAGCCCATGCCTGAACGCCGTACCGTCGCACTGGTCACCCTTGGCTGCGCCCGTAACGAGGTGGACTCGGAGGAGCTCGCAGGCCGTTTGGAGGCGGACGGCTGGCACCTCGTGGAGGCCGCCGAGGACGCGGACGTCGCCGTCGTGAACACCTGTGGCTTCGTCGAGGCCGCCAAGAAGGACTCCGTCGACGCCCTCCTGGAGGCCAACGACCTCAAGGGGCACGGCAGAACCCAGGCCGTGGTGGCGGTGGGCTGCATGGCCGAGCGGTACGGCAAGGAACTCGCCGAGGCACTCCCCGAGGCCGACGGCGTGCTCGGTTTCGACGACTACACGGACATCTCGGACCGGCTCCAGACCATCCTCAACGGCGGCATCCACGCCTCGCACACACCGCGCGACCGGCGCAAGCTGCTGCCGATCAGCCCGGCGCAGCGACAGGAGTCCGCCGCCGGGGTCGCGCTGCCCGGGCACGCCCCGGCCGACCTCCCGGAAGGCCTCGCTCCGGCCTCCGGTCCCCGCGCGCCCCTGCGCCGCCGACTGGACGGCACCCCCGTGGCCTCCGTGAAGCTCGCCTCCGGCTGCGACCGCCGCTGCTCCTTCTGCGCCATCCCGTCCTTCCGCGGCTCCTTCATCTCCCGCCGCCCGAGCGACGTGCTGAACGAGACGCGGTGGCTGGCCGAGCAGGGCGTGAAGGAGATCATGCTGGTCTCCGAGAACAACACGTCCTACGGCAAGGACCTGGGCGACATCCGCCTGCTGGAGTCGCTGCTGCCCGAGCTCGCCGAGGTCGACGGCATCGAGCGGGTCCGGGTGAGCTACCTCCAGCCCGCCGAGATGCGGCCCGGCCTGATCGACGTCCTGACCTCGACCCCGAAGGTCGCGCCCTACTTCGACCTCTCCTTCCAGCACTCCGCACCCGGTGTGCTGCGCGCGATGCGCCGCTTCGGCGACACCGACCGCTTCCTGGAACTGCTCGACACCATCCGGAGCAAGGCACCCGAGGCCGGCGTGCGCTCCAACTTCATCGTCGGTTTCCCCGGCGAGAGCGAGGCCGACCTCGCCGAACTGGAGCGGTTCCTGAACGGCGCGCGGCTGGACGCCATCGGCGTCTTCGGCTACTCCGACGAGGAGGGCACCGAGGCGGCGACCTACGAGAACAAGCTCGACGAGGACGTGGTCGCCGAGCGGCTGGCCCGGGTCTCGCGGCTGGCCGAGGAACTCGTCTCGCAGCGCGCCGAGGAGCGCCTCGGCCAGACGGTGCACGTGCTCGTCGAGTCCGTCGACGAGGAGGGCGTCTACGGCCGCGCCGCGCACCAGGCGCCCGAGACGGACGGCCAGGTGCGGCTCACGAGCGGCGCGGGGCTCGGCAGCGGTCGTATGGTCGAGGCGAAGGTGGTCGGTACGGAGGGTGTCGACCTGGTGGCCGAGCCCCTGCAGGGTTCGTTCGCGTCGCCTGCGTGGAGTGAGGAGGCGGGCAGATGACCGGTGTCCCGGCAGCTGCGGCGGGAGGCGCCTCCGGCGCGAGGAGGGCCGGGGCCGGTGCGGCCTCGGGGAAGGTGCCCGGGTCGGCGGTCGGCCGTACGGCCGCGCGGTCGGCTGAGGGCGGGACGTCCGGTGCGGGGCACGGTGCGGGTGGCAGTGGGGCTGTCGTCGGTGAGGGCTCGGACAGCGCCGGCCTCGACGCTCAGGGCGAGGAGAAGGGCGCGCGGGGCGGGAAGCTGACGGCCGCGGCCGTCAACCAGGCCAGTGTCTGGAACGTCGCCAACCTCCTGACCATGCTCCGGCTGGTCCTCGTGCCGGCCTTCGTGGCGCTGATGCTCGCGGACGGCGGATACGACCCGGCGTGGCGGGCCCTTGCCTGGGCTGCCTTCGCCATCGCCATGATCACGGATATCTTCGACGGTCACCTGGCGCGCACGTACAACCTGGTCACGGACTTCGGGAAGATCGCCGACCCCATCGCCGACAAGGCGATCATGGGGGCGGCGCTGATCTGTCTGTCCGCGCTCGGGGACCTGCCGTGGTGGGTGACCGGGATCATCCTCGGGCGGGAACTCGGGATCACCCTGCTGCGTTTTGTCGTCATCCGGTACGGCGTCATCCCCGCAAGCCGCGGAGGCAAGCTCAAGACCCTCACCCAGGGCGTGGCCGTGGGCATGTATGTGCTGGCACTGACGGGGTGGCTGGCCACCCTGAGGTGGTGGGTGATGGCCGCGGCGGTCGTTCTGACCGTGGTGACCGGGCTCGACTATGTGAAACAGGCCATTGTGCTGCGCAGGCAGGGAATCGCCGAGCGCAAGGCCGCGTTGGAGGAGAAGGAAGCGTGAGTTCCACGGCCACTGACGTGGTGCGACTACTCACGGTGAAGGGCAGGACGCTCGCCGTCGCGGAGTCGCTGACCGGTGGCCCCGTCGCGGTGGAGGTCACATCGGTGCCCAGGGCGTCCCGGGCCTTCCGGGGCTCCGTGACCGCCTGCGCCACCGAACGGGAGCATGAACCGCTCGGTGTCGACGCCACCGCGCCGGCGGCGAACGGGGCGGTGGATGCGCAGGTCGCGGGCCGGATGGCGGTCGGCGTGCGCAGGGCGCTCGATGCCGGCCGGGGCGTCGCGACCACCGGTGTCGCGGGTCCCGGGCCGCAGGACGGACGGGTCGTCGGGACGGGTTTCGTCGCCGCGGGCGGGCCCTTCGGGGTCGATTCCGGTTCTGCCGGCGGCGGAAAAGTGGAGGCTCTGCGGTTGAACGGCGACCGCGAGGAAATTCGTAGAGAGAGTGTACGGAGCGTACTCGCACTGCTCCTGAAGGAGCTTGCGGGCGAACAGACTGGGAATGAGCGGGCACAGGATACGGAACGGAACGGGGGGTTTTGATGTTTGCAGCCCTGAGTGAACACGACATCGCTCCCCGCACGGCCGCGGCGCAAGGCGGTACGGTGGGGCGTAATGGATGCGGCTACGCGGTCCGAGGAGGGAGCCACCGATGATTCTGCTCCGTCGCCTGCTGGGTGACGTGCTGCGTCGGCAGCGCCAGCGCCAGGGCCGTACTCTGCGCGAAGTCTCCTCGTCCGCCCGAGTCTCACTCGGCTATCTCTCCGAGGTGGAGCGGGGGCAGAAGGAGGCTTCCTCTGAGCTGCTCTCCGCCATCTGCGACGCGCTGGACGTACGGATGTCCGAGCTCATGCGGGAAGTGAGCGACGAGCTCGCCCTCGCCGAGCTGGCCCAGTCTGCTGCGGCCACCCCCAGCGAGCCTGTACCCACGCCGGTTCGTCCGATGCTGGGTTCCGTTTCGGTGACCGGTGTGCCACCGGAACGGGTGACCATCAAGGCGCCCGCCGAGGCGGTGGACGTCGTCGCCGCGTGAGCGTTTTCGCCTACGCGGCATGAAACGAACGGCGCCGACCAGGCGTTGAGTAGTGCTGAGGCCCCGGCCGGGCCTCTCCGGGCGATCCGGAGGGGTGCCCGCCCGGGGTTTTTGCTTGCACGCGGGCAGTCCGGCACCGGCTGCCCGTTTCGTGTGCGTTTGCCGGTGTGGCGTACGGCGGTCATCGTTGAGGGGACGGTGGGGGGCAGTCCACGGAGGTGCGGATGTACGTCGTGAAGAGCCCTTTGTCCGACGCGAGCTTGAAGACCGTGTCAGATGCGCTGCAAGGTGCCCTGGTCGACCTGGTGGATCTCGCCCTCGTGGCGAAGCAGATCCACTGGAACGTGGTGGGACCGCGCTTCCGCTCCGTGCATCTCCAGCTCGACGAGGTCGTCGACACCGCGCGGAAGTACTCCGACACCGTGGCGGAGCGCGCCGCGGCGCTCGGTGTCTCGCCCGACGGGCGGGCCGCGACGGTGGCCGTCGGCAGTGGAATCGGCGTGACCCCGGAAGGGTGGGTCGATGACACGACCGCCGTCGGGACACTCGTCGAGGCGCTGGGCGCGGTGATCGCGCGGATGCGGGAGCGGGTCGAGGCGACCGGCGAGCCGGACCCGGTGAGCCAGGACATCTTCATCGGGATCACAGCGGACCTGGAGAAGCATCACTGGATGTTCCAGGCCGAGAACGGGTGACGGAACCGGGTGATGGGACGGCCGGGCGCGATGCCGCCCGGCTTCGAGTGGTGCGCGGTGCGCCTGTGTGCCGTTGGTGCGCCCTGCCCGCGGGTCCGAGCGGCCGAATAGCGTCGGGCTGGAGGTGGCGGCCATGGCGGGCATAGGGCGCTGGGGGGTCTGGGGCTGGGGGGCCCGCGGGGCCGTGCTCGGGCTGGGGGTGCTGTGGTGGTGGGCCGTGCTCCGGCTGGCGGTCGTGCCCGGGGCCGGAATGCTGGAGGCGGCGGTCGCGGCCGGGGGGTGGGGGTTGAGCGTGTTGCCGGTGCACTGTGTGCCGAAGGGGCGGGCGAGTGGGGTGGTCGGTTCGGGGCGGTGGCGGAGGGCCTGGGGGGTGCGGGGTGATCAGGGGGCCCGCGCTACCACGGCATCGCCACACCCCCGTTCGGGCGGAGAATCTGGCCTGTGGTGAAGGCCGAGGCGTCGGATGCCAGGTGCAGGACCGCGTGAGCGATGTCCTCGGGCTCGCCCACCCGGCCCAGGGGCGACATACGGGCCATGACGGACTCCGCGTGCCTCTGGGCCTCGGTGTCGTGGCGGTCGGTCATCGGCGTACGGATCCAGCCGGGAGCGACCGCGTTGACGCGGATGCCGTGCCTGCCGACCTCCGTCGCGAGGGTCTTCGTCAGCTGGACCACCGCCGCCTTCGCCGCGCCGTAGCAGAGCAGCCCGGGGCCGCCCGTGTCGACGGCGCCCGAGGCCATGGTGACGATGCTGCCCCGGGTGCCGGTGGCGATCATCAGACGGGCCGCCTCCTGGCAGGCGTAGAGCACACCCTTGAAGTTCACGTCGAGCACCCGGTCGAGGTCCTCGTCCCGGGTCTCCAGTACGGGGCTGCTGTGCATGATGCCGGCGATCGCGGCCAGGGTGTCCAGGCGTTCGCAGGAGGTGATGGCCTGCCTCATCCGCGAGCGGTCGGTGACGTCGAGGGGGTGCGGATGGGCGGTGCCGCCGGTGTCCTTGATCAGGGTCGCCGTCTCGTGCAGGCCCTCAGGGTCGCGGTCCGCGCAGTGCACGGTCGCGCCCGCCTCGGCGAGCAGGAGGGCCGAGGCACGGCCTATACCGCTCGCGGCGCCGGTGACGAAGACGGTGCGGCCGGTGAGGTCGTACGCCGTGACGGGCATGCAGGGACCGTACGAGCAGATCTGACGGGCCGTCAATTGCCTGGGGTGGGCCGGATGCGTCTGGCCGGGGCCGGGGCGGGGCCCGGCTGGCAGGTGGGACACCAGTAGGTGGGACGTTCGCGGGAGCCGTCGCCCTGGTCGGCGACGCGGACGGAGGTCCGGCAGCGCAGGCAGGGGCGGGGAGCCCGGCCGTAGACGAAGAGGTCCTGGCCGCGGCGGCCCGTCGTGCTGCGGACCGGGCGGTCGCGGTTGGTCTCCAGCAGCTTCTTGGCCAGCGCGGGCAGCTTCGCGGCGCGTTCGGCGGGCAGGTCGCCCACGGGGAGCCAGGGGGTGACGCCGAGCAGGAAGCAGAGCTCGCTCTTGTAGACATTGCCGATGCCGGCGAGGTTGCGCTGGTCGAGCAGGGCCTCGCCGAGGGGGCGGGCGGGATCCTGGAGGACATGGACGAGGGCCAGGTCGGGGTCCCAGTCCGGGCCGAGGAGGTCCGGGCCGAGGTGGCCCACCGCGCGGTGCTCGTCGGTGGTGCGCAGGAGTTCCAGGACGGGAAGGCGGTAGCCGACGGCTGTGCTGTCGGCGTTTGCGAGGATCGCGCGGATCTGGTGGCCGGGGCCGCCGCTCCAGCCCCGGCCGTACGCGTAGACCTTCCAGGAGCCGTCCATCCGCAGGTGGGAGTGCAACGTCAGGCCGCCCTCCACGCGGGTCAGGAGGTGCTTGCCGCGCGGGGCGACGTCGAGGACCGCACGGCCCGTGAGGTCGGCCGTGGCGAACCGGGGCACCCGCAGGTCGCTGCGGGTCAGCACCTTGCCCGCGAGCGCGCCGTGCAGCCGCTTCGCGGTCTGCCAGACCGTGTCACCTTCGGGCATGGGTCAAGGGTGGCACGGGGGCGGGGTGGGCGGCCGGTGGCTTGGGCGGGGGCTCGTGGTGTGGTCGGTGGCTTGGGCGGGGGCTGCTGGTGGGCGTCCGCTGGTGGGCGGGTGGTGATCAGGCGCGGAGGCGGAGTCCGCGGGGCGTTGCGATGAAGCCCGCTTCTTCCAGGAGGGTGCCGATGGGGGAGGTCAGGGCCTGGGTGCCGTTGACCCGCTCCACCGTGACCGTGCCGAGGGAGCCAGCGCGGGCGGCTGCGGCGAGTGCCTCCGCCGCGGCGTGCAGGCGGGGGTCGTCGGTGGGGGCGCCGTCCGGGTCGGCGGCCCAGGCCAGCAGGGTCTTGCCGCCGCGCTCCATGTAGAGCGTCAGCTCGCCCTCGACGAGCACCACCAGGGAGCCAGCCTTGCGGCCCGGCTTGTGCCCGGCACCGGACGGGGGCTCGGGCCAGGCCAGGGCGGCGCCGTACGCGTTCGCCGGATCGGCGGCTGCGAGAACGACTGCCCGGGAGGCGGGGTCCGGGCGGGTGCGGCGGCCCGGGAACCCGGGGTCGTACGCCGCGCGTCCGCCGTTCTGCCAGGCGGGGGAGGCCTGCGGGGCGTAGTCGCGGGGCGAGACGTAGTCGCCCGGGGACGGCTGGGGTGCCGGGGTGTCGTAGGCGGAGCCGAAGTCGGGGAAGCCGTCGGGGCCGGGGTCGTCGGTGTGGTCGTTGGAGCGGGGTGCGTCGTCCAGCTCGGCGAAGTCATGGGCCGGGAACGGATCGAGGCCGGGGGCCGGAGGAGGGCCGGGCAGGTCCTCGCCGCGGTCGCGGGCGTTGGACACCGCGCGCAGGCGGTCCACGGCGCCGTCCATCGCGAACTGCGCCGCGCCGAGCCCCTCCACCACATAGCCGCGGCGGGCCTGGCCGCTCTCCTCGAAGACGGACAGGACGCGGTACGTCGCCGAGAACCCGCCCTCGACGCCCTCCGCCGAGACCGCGCCCCTGGTCACCACGCCGTGCCGGTCGAGAAGGGTGCGGGCGAGGGCGTGGGCGCGCACCGTGGGGTCCGGCTCGTGGGACGGGAGCAGGGACCAGCGGCCGGCCACGGTCGGCGGACCGGAGCGTGACGCGGCGGGACGGGCCGCGGCCGTCAGGGAGCCGTACCGGCCACGCGGGACCGCGCGCTTGGCGCGGTGGGCCGTGGATCCGGCCGTACGGCCCGAGCCGAGCAGGGAGCGCATGGGGGTGAGCGTGTCGTTCGTCAGGCGGCCGGACCAGGCCAGGTCCCAGAGCACGTCGGCCAGCTGGGGATCGGTGGCGTCGGGGTGGGTGGTGGCGCGGACCTGGTCGGCGATCTGGCGGAAGAACAGGCCGTAGCCGCCGGAGAGGGTGTCCAGGACGGACTGGTGGAGGGCGGTCAGTTCCAAGGGGTGCGGGGGCGGCAGGAGCAGGGGGGCCGTGTCCGCCAGGTAGAGGGAGACCCAGCCGTCCTTGCCGGGCAGCGAGCCGGCCCCGGCCCACACCACTTCGCCCGCGGCGGTCAGCTCGTCCAGCATCGCCGGGGTGTAGTTCACGACCCGGGAGGGCAGGACGAGCTTCTCCAGGGCGGAGGCCGGCACGGACGCGCCCTGCACCTGCTCGATGGCGCGCACCAGCCCGTCGATGCCGCGCAGGGAGTGGCCCTTGCCGATGTGCTGCCACTGCGGGAGGAACTGCGCGAGCGCGGCGGGCGCCACCGGCTCCAGCTCGTGCCGCAGGGCGGCCAGGGAGCGGCGGCGCAGTCGGCGCAGCACGGCCGCGTCGCACCACTCCTGGCCGATCCCGGCCGGGTGGAACTCGCCCTGGACGATCCGGCCCGCCGCGGCGAGCCGCTGGAGGGCGCCCTCGGTGACGGCCGCACCCAGGCCGAAGCGGGCCGCCGCCGTGGCCGAGGTGAACGGGCCGTGGGTGCGGGCGTGGCGCGCGAGGAGATCGCCGAGCGGGTCCTTGACGGGCTCCGTGAACGCTTCCGGGACACCGACCGGCAAGGCGGTGCCCAGGGCGTCGCGCAGCCGGCCCGCGTCCTCGATCGCCGCCCAGTGCTCTCTGCCCGCGATCCGAACCCGGATGGCACGGCGAGCACCGGCCAGCTCCTGAGCCCACTGGGGTTCGGCGCCCCGCTCCGCCAGTTCCGTATCCGTGAGCGGGCCGAGAAGGCGGAGGAGGTCCGCGACGCCCTCGGCGTCCTTGACGCGGCGGTCCTCGGTGAGCCACTGCAGCTCACGCTCCAGCTCGGTCAGCACCTCCGCGTCGAGCAGCTCGCGCAGCTCCGCCTGGCCCAGCAGCTCGGCCAGCAGCCGGGAGTCCAGCGACAGGGCGGCGGCGCGGCGCTCGGCGAGCGGGGAGTCACCCTCGTACAGGAACTGGGCGACATAGCCGAAGAGGAGGGATCGCGCGAAGGGAGACGGTTCGGCTGTGGTGACCTCGACGAGGCGCACCCTGCGGGACTCCAGGTCGCCCATCAGCTCGACGAGGCCGGGGACGTCGAACACGTCCTGGAGGCACTCGCGGACCGCCTCCAGGACGATCGGGAACGAGCCGAACTCGCTCGCCACCTGCAAGAGCTGGGAGGCGCGCTGCCGCTGCTGCCACAGAGGCGTGCGCTTGCCGGGGTTGCGGCGCGGCAGGAGCAGCGCGCGGGCGGCGCACTCGCGGAAGCGCGACGCGAACAGGGCCGAGCTGCCCACCTGGTCGGTGACGACCTGGTCGACCTCGCCCTTCTCGAAGACGACGTCGGCGGCGCCCACGGGGGCCTGCTCGGCGTCGTACTCCCGGCCCATCTTGACCGGCTCCTGGTCCAGCAGGTCCAGGCCCATCAGGTCGGCGTCCGGAAGGCGCAGCACGATGCCGTCGTCGGCGTGCATGACCTGCGCGTCCATGCCGTACCGCTCGGAGAGCTTGGCGCCGAGCGCCAGCGCCCACGGGGCGTGCACCTGGGCGCCGAAGGGGGAGTGCACCACCACCCGCCAGTCGCCGAGCTCGTCGCGGAAGCGCTCCACGACGATCGTCCGGTCGTCCGGGACATGGCCGCAGGCCTCGCGCTGCTCCTCCAGGTACGAGAGCACGTTGTCCGCCGCCCAGGCGTCCAGGCCCGCGGCGAGGAGGCGGAGGCGGGCGTCGTCCTTGGGCAGCGAGCCGACCTCGCGCAGGAAGGTGCCCAGCGCCCGGCCCAGTTCGAGCGGGCGGCCCAGCTGGTCCCCCTTCCAGAAGGGCAGCCGGCCCGGTACGCCCGGGGCGGGGGAGACCAGGACGCGGTCGCGGGTGATGTCCTCGATGCGCCAGGAACTGGTGCCGAGCGTGAAGACATCGCCGACGCGGGACTCGTAGACCATCTCCTCGTCGAGCTCACCGACCCGGCCGCCGCCCTTCTTGGGGTCGGCGCCCGCGAGGAAGACACCGAAGAGGCCGCGGTCGGGGATCGTGCCGCCGGAGGTGACGGCGAGTCGCTGGGCGCCGGGGCGGCCGGTGATCTCGCCGGTGACGCGGTCCCACACCACCCGCGGGCGAAGCTCGGCGAAGGCGTCGGACGGGTAGCGGCCGGCGAGCATGTCGAGCACCGCCGTGAAGGCGGACTCGGGCAGTGAGGCGAAGGGGGCGGCCCGGCGGACGGCTGCCAGCAGGTCGTCGAACTGCCAGGTGTCCAGAGCCGTCATGGCGACGACCTGCTGGGCCAGGACGTCCAGGGGGTTGGCGGGGACCCTGAGGGACTCGATGGCGCCGGTGCGCATGCGCTCGGTGACCACCGCCGCCTGGACCAGGTCGCCTCGGTACTTGGGGAAGACGACGCCGGTGGAGATCGCGCCCACCTGGTGGCCCGCGCGGCCCACGCGCTGGAGGCCGGAGGCGACCGAGGGCGGGGATTCGACCTGGACGACCAGGTCCACCGCGCCCATGTCGATGCCCAGCTCCAGGCTGGAGGTGGCCACCACCGCGGGCAGCCGGCCCGCCTTGAGGTCCTCCTCGACCAGGGCGCGCTGTTCCTTGGAGACCGAGCCGTGGTGGGCGCGGGCGATGACCTGGGGTGCGCCCTGGGCGGCTCCCGAGCCGCCCATCAGCTCGGCGGGGGAGTGATGCTCGTCGAGAGGCTCGCCCGTGGCTCGTTCGTACGCGATCTCGTTCAGACGGTTGCACAGGCGCTCCGCGAGGCGGCGGGAGTTCGCGAACACGATCGTGGAGCGGTGGGACTGGACGAGGTCGGCGATCCGCTCCTCGACGTGCGGCCAGATCGAAGGGCGCTCGGCCCCCTCCGAGCCGTCGGAGACGGGGGAGCCACCCAGCTCGCCCAGGTCCTCGACCGGGACGACCACGGACAGGTCGAACTCCTTGCCCGACTCCGGCTGGACGATCTCCACCCTGCGCTGGGGCGAGAGGAAACGGGCCACCTCGTCGACCGGACGGACCGTCGCGGAGAGTCCGATGCGGCGGGCCGGTTTCGGGAGGAGGTCGTCCAGCCGCTCCAGGGAGAGTGCCAGGTGGGCGCCGCGCTTGGTGCCGGCGACCGCGTGCACCTCGTCGAGGATTACCGTGTCGATACCGGTCAAGGCGTCGCGCGTGGCCGAGGTCAGCATCAGGAACAGCGACTCGGGGGTCGTGATCAGGATGTCCGGCGGGCGGGTGGCCAGGGAGCGGCGCTCGGCCGCCGGGGTGTCGCCCGAGCGGATGCCCACCCTGACCTCGGGCTCGGGCAGGCCCATCCGCACGGATTCCTGGCGGATGCCGGTCAGGGGACTGCGGAGGTTGCGCTCGACGTCCACCGCCAGGGCCTTGAGCGGCGAGACGTACAGGACCCGGCAGCGCTTCTTGGGATCGGCGGGCGGAGGGGTCGAGGCGAGCTGGTCCAGGGCTGCCAGGAAGGCGGCCAGGGTCTTGCCGGAACCGGTGGGGGCGACGACCAGCACGTCCGATCCCTCGTGGATGGCCTGCCACGCGCCGGCCTGGGCGGTGGTGGGCGAGGGGAAGGCACCCGTGAACCAGGCGCGGGTCGCGGGGGAGAAGCCGTCCAGGGCTCGGTGCGCGTTGCTGGGCATGCGTCCATCGTGCACCTCGGTACTGACAACGGGGCCTGCGGCCGTTGCGCCGGGTGCCCTGATGCCGGGCGGTGGGTCGGGGTCGTACGCGGGCGCGTGGGTTCCACTCGTCCCGCGGACAATGGTCGTATGACAGAGCGCGCGCGGCACTGGCAGTACGAAGAGCTGCCCGGGGTGGATCTGCTGCGGGCCCGGTACGTGCGGAAGACGTTCGTCCGGCATACGCACGAGAACTTCGTGATCGCCGCCATCGCCGACGGGGTGGAGGTGTTCCACCACGGTGGGGGTGATCAGTACGCCGGGGCAGGGGCTCTCGCGCTGGTGAATCCCGATACTCCGCACACCGGGCGGGCCGGTGTGCCCGAGGGGTGGCGGTACGGGGCCGTGTATCCGTCGGTCGACGTGGTGACGGAGATCGCGGCCGAGACGACGACCCTGCGGGGGACGCCGGGGTTCGTCAGCCCGGTGATGGACGATCCGTACGCCGTCGGTCTGGTGCACCAGGTGCTGCGGGCCGCCGACGAGGGCAACGCCTTGGCCGCGGACACGCTGCTGCGGGTCGCCGTGACCAGGTTGCTGCGGTTGAACGGTGGTCCCATGCCGCGGAGGCAGGTGCGGGCGGCGGGGGCCCGGATCGCGGCACGCGCGCGGGGGGTGCTCGAGGAGCGGATGGCGCAGCCGCCGACTCTGGAACAGCTGGCGGCTGATCTCGGCACCAGTCCGTTCGCTTTGCTGCGGGCGTTTCGGAACGCCTACGGGATGCCCCCGCACGCGTGGCTCACGGACGCGCGAGTCCGGCGGGCGCGGCGGCTGCTGGACCTCGGGACGGCGCCCTCGGAGGTCGCCGTGGCCGTGGGGTTCACCGATCAGCCGCACCTCAACCGGCACTTCAGCCGGATCGTCGGCGTGCCTCCGGGGGCTTATCAGCGCGAGCGCAAGAACGTACAAGACCTGGGGTAGCGGCTGCTCGTAGCGTGCGGGGCGTGGTGGATCGGACAGCTTTCAGAGATACAGGGACCGGTGGGAAGGCGGACCGCGCCGTCGTGCGGGACGCCTTGGGCGTGGGGGTGGCCGTCGGGCTCTCCGGGTTCGCCTTCGGGGTGACGTCGGCGGGCAGCGGACTCACCCTGATGCAGACGTGTGCGCTCAGCCTGCTGGTGTTCACCGGGGCGTCCCAGTTCGCCCTGGTGGGCGCGCTTGCGGCAGGAGGCAGTCCGTTCACGGCGGCTGCCGGGGCCTTCTTCCTGGGCGTGCGGAACGCCTTCTACGGCCTGCGGCTGTCACAGCTGCTGGCCCTCCCGCGCGCGGTGCGGCCGTTCGCCGCACAGTGGGTGATCGACGAGACGGCCGCCGTCGCGCTGGCTCAGCCCACGCGGCGCGGTGCGCGGATCGGGTTCGTCGTGACCGGGCTGAGCCTGTATGTGCTGTGGAACCTCACCACGCTGCTCGGTGCCCTGGGCGCCGGGGCCATCGGGGACACCGACGCGTGGGGGCTCGACGCCGCGGGACCCGCGGTGTTCCTGGCGCTGCTCGCGCCGATGCTGAAGACCGGCACCGAGCGGGCCGTCGCCGGGCTGGCCGTGCTGCTGGGACTCGGGCTGTTGCCCGTACTGCCCGCCGGGGTGCCGGTGCTGCTGGCCGCGCTGGCGGCGCCGGTCGTCCTCTGGGCGGACGGCCGGCGCAGGGGTGCGCCTGCTTCCCGGGAGGACGAGGCGTGAACGTCTGGATCGCGATCGGCGTGACCGTCCTCGGGTGCTACGCCGTCAAGCTGGCCGGGCTGCTGGTGCCGGCCGGAGGCCTGGAACGACCCGTCGTCAAGCGTCTTGCCGCGTTGCTGCCCGTCGCGCTGCTCGCGGCTCTCACGGCCGAGCAGACCTTCGCCGACGGGCAGACGCTGGTGCTGGACGCGCGGGCCGCCGGGCTCGCAGCCGCGGCCGTGGCGCTGATCCTGCGCGCCCCGTTCCTGCTCGTCGTCGCGGCGGCCGTGGTGGTGACCGCGGGGGTGCGGGCCATGGGGGCGTGGTGATCAGTCGATGGTGCGGCCGTAGGCGCTGAGGGTGCGCAGGGCCTCGATCGTCACGACCGGGCGGGCCTCCAGGGCGGGGGCCGGGGCCCGGTGGCGCCACCTGACGGGCCAGCCGCCGTCGTCTTGCTGCTGGGCCGCGAGGTGGTCCAGGGAGCGGGCCATCTCGTCGTCCGTGAACCACGCGCGCGCGAGGGAGCGCGGCGTCCTCGCGTAGTCGTACGGGAAGTGGTGCTCGCCGGAGGCGTAGCCGGGGGCGACCGGATACGCGTCCAGGTTGTCGGGGTCCAGGGCCACGAGGCCGTGTGCGCGTACCAGGCGGCCCAGGCGGTCGGCGGCCGTCTCCGCGCGCGGGCGGTCTGGGGCGGAGTCCAGGAAGGTCACGGCGGCCTCGATCTCGTACGGGTGCGAGCTCTCCAGGGACTCGACCGCCTGCCAGCAGAAGTCCGTGGCCCGGAACAGCCAGGCATGCCACACCTCGTTGCGGTGCAGCAGCCCCACCACCTGCCCGGTGGTCAGGAGGTCGCCGGGCGGGTCGGCCACGACCGGCGCGGAGGGAGCCGTCGGACAGTCGCGCCGGCTGGGGCGGATCGTCGCCGGGAGCGCGCCGTCCGCCGTGGAGACGGACGTCAGGTAGCGGCACACGCGTTCCACGCGCTGGCCGGCGCAGCGCGCCACGGCGTCCAGGACGCGCAGGGCGTGGGCGGTGTGCAGCGGCCGGCTGACCGGGCCGCGCAGATCGGGCTCCAGCGCGTGGCCGTACCCGCCGTCCTCGTTGCGGTAGGCGTCCAGCGCGGTCTCCACGGGGTCTGCGGCGGCGCCACGGAAGCGGTGGGCGAAGAGGCGCTGCTCGAGCACGCGCGCGGTGAGCCAGACGAAGCGCTCCGCGCGCGTGACAGGGCTGTGCGGCGCGGGCGTCGGGGGGAGTGTGGAAGCTCCTGATTCGGCCATGGGTCAGACCGTAGGGCGGAAACCGGTGCCGGCAGGCGGTCCTGGCTCAGGCCCACCCTCAGGGGCGGGATACTGGAGTCATGCGGTTGACGGTCTTCTGGCAGCGAATGGCGGAGCACTTCGGTCCGGGCTACGCCGACACCTTCGCGCGCGATCACGTGATGACGGAGCTCGGCGGGCGCACCGTGCACGAGGCGCTGGGCGCCGGCTGGGACGCCAAGGAAGTCTGGCAGGTGGTCTGCTCGGTGATGGACGTGCCGCGGGAGAGGCGCTGACCGACCCGGCACGGAGAGGGCCGGGCGGTCGCGGCAGACGGCCGACCGGTCGCACAGATCGCTGAGGGGTCACGAAGATCGCAGGCGGGCAGACGGCTGTCGGTGGCGTGGGTGAGACTTGGTCCGTGGCACCCACTGACGAGACCGGGCAGGAAGCCCAGCAGTCCTCCCCCTTCGGTACGACGCCGCCGACCGGGCCCCCCGCCGCCGGCGGAACCACCGGGCCGAACGGCCGCATGCCGCGCTGGCTGCCGCGTGCCATGGTGCTCGCGCTCGCCCTCGTCGCCGCGTTCCAGCTGGGCAGCTGGGCCTTCCACCAGGTCACCGGCCTGCTGATCAACATCCTCATCGCGTTCTTCCTGGCGCTCGCCATCGAACCGGCGGTGGGCTGGATGGCCTCGCGCGGCATGCGCAGAGGACTGGCCGCGTTCGTCGTCTTCATCGGCGTGGTGATCGTGTCGGCGGGCTTCGTCACGCTGCTCGGTTCCATCCTCGCGGACCAGATCATCAAGATGATCGAGGGCTTCCCGGAGTACCTCGACTCCGTCATCCACTGGATCAACACACACTTCAAGACCGACCTGAAGCGCGTGGACATCCAGGAGGGTGTGCTCCGCTCCGACTGGCTGCGCAACTACGTGCAGAACAGCGCCACGGGTGTCCTGGACGTATCCGCCCAGGTCCTCGGTGGTCTCTTCCAGCTGCTGACGATCGCGCTGTTCTCGTTCTACTTCGCCGCGGACGGCCCGCGACTGCGCCGCGCGCTCTGCTCCGTCCTGCCGCCCGCGCGTCAGGCCGAGGTGCTGCGCGCGTGGGAGATCGCCGTGATCAAGACCGGCGGCTACATCTACTCGCGCGGCCTGATGGCGCTGATCTCGGGCGCGGCGCACTTCGTCCTGCTGCAGATGCTGGATGTGCCCTACGCGCCCGTGCTCGCCGTGTGGGTGGGCCTGGTGTCGCAGTTCATCCCCACTATCGGCACGTATCTCGCGGGCGCCCTGCCCATGCTGATCGCGTTCACGGTGGATCCCTGGTACGCGCTGTGGGTACTGATCTTCGTCGTGGTCTACCAGCAGTTCGAGAACTACGTGCTGCAGCCCAAGCTGACCTCGAAGACCGTCGACATCCACCCCGCGGTCGCCTTCGGCTCGGTCATCGCGGGCACCGCGCTCCTCGGCGCCGTCGGCGCGCTGATCGCCATCCCCGCCATCGCCACGCTCCAGGCCTTCCTGGGGGCGTACGTGAAGCGCTACGACGTCACGGACGACCCGCGCGTGCACGGCCATCGCTGGCGGGGGGAGGGGCCGGGCCTGCTGGCGCGCACGAGGCGGCTGTGGGCACGGCGGCCAGGTGCGGAACGGCCGGAGGACGGGGGGCCCGGGCAGGGCTCCGCCTGACTCGTCGTCGGGCCGGCTCGCCCCCGGGTGTGCCGTGTGGTGCGCTTGACACGAAAATCGAACATCCATTCTTATGGAGTCTCCGGCATGGCTCAACGGCGAGCATTTCGACGTACTTTGGGTAGAGAAGTGCCCGAGTTATCCACAGGCCGGACGTGCGTCGGGGCGCATTGTCAGTGGCAGGCGTTAGCGTCTTTGACGTGAAGCGATCGACTCAAGCAAATCGGGTGGAACCCATGGCAGGAACCGACCGCGAGAAGGCCCTGGATGCCGCGCTCGCACAGATTGAACGGCAATTCGGCAAGGGCGCGGTCATGCGCATGGGCGAGCGGCCGAACGAGCCCATCGAGGTCATCCCCACCGGGTCGACCGCGCTCGACGTCGCCCTCGGCGTCGGCGGCATCCCGCGCGGCCGAGTGGTCGAGGTGTACGGCCCGGAGTCCTCCGGTAAGACGACCCTGACCCTGCACGCGGTGGCGAACGCGCAGAAGGCCGGCGGCCAGGTCGCCTTCGTGGACGCGGAGCACGCCCTCGACCCCGAGTACGCGAAGAAGCTCGGCGTCGACATCGACAACCTGATCCTCTCCCAGCCGGACAACGGCGAGCAGGCCCTGGAGATCGTGGACATGCTGGTCCGCTCCGGCGCCCTCGACCTCATCGTCATCGACTCCGTCGCCGCGCTCGTCCCGCGCGCGGAGATCGAGGGAGAGATGGGTGACTCGCACGTGGGTCTGCAGGCCCGTCTGATGAGCCAGGCGCTGCGGAAGATCACCAGCGCGCTCAACCAGTCCAAGACCACCGCGATCTTCATCAACCAGCTGCGCGAGAAGATCGGCGTGATGTTCGGCTCCCCGGAGACCACGACCGGTGGCCGGGCCCTGAAGTTCTACGCCTCGGTGCGCATGGACATCCGCCGCATCGAGACTCTGAAGGACGGTACGGACGCGGTGGGCAACCGCACCCGTGTCAAGGTCGTCAAGAACAAGGTGGCGCCCCCCTTCAAGCAGGCCGAGTTCGACATCCTCTACGGCCAGGGCATCAGCCGCGAGGGCGGCCTGATCGACATGGGCGTGGAGAACGGCTTCGTCCGCAAGGCCGGCGCCTGGTACACGTACGAGGGCGACCAGCTCGGCCAGGGCAAGGAGAACGCGCGCAACTTCCTGAAGGACAACCCCGACCTGGCCAACGAGATCGAGAAGAAGATCAAGGAGAAGCTGGGCGTCGGCGTGCGTCCCGAGGAGCCGGCCGCCGAGCCGGGTAAGGACGCCGCGGTCTCCGCCGCTCCGGCCGACGCCGCGCCTGCGGTGCCCGCCCCGGCAGCGGCCAAGACCGTCAAGTCCAAGGCCGCCGCAGCCAAGAGCTGACCCGTGACACGACGAACCGACTGGGCGGAGTACGACCACGCCGCCTTCGGTGTCCCACGGGGGAGGGGCACCGGAGGCGACGCGGCCTCAGCCGTGGACGGTGAGGGCGAGTACGGGAGCGATCGGCTGTACGGGGAGGACGAGGGGCCGTACGGGGGCGGCTCCCCAAGCGGCGGCTCACCTGGCAGAGGCTCACGCGGGGGCGGCTCACGCAGGGACGGCTCGCGTGACGGCGGGGCGAGTCGTGGGCGTGGACGTCGCCGACAGGGCTTCGGTGAGGTGATTACCGAAGACGGAGGTTCCCCCTCCTCGTCGAGGGCCGAGCAGGAGGAGCCTCCAGGGGACCCGGTCGAGCAGGCTCGGGCGATCTGCCTGCGCCTGCTCACCGGGACCCCGCGGACCCGCAAGCAACTCGCCGACGCCCTGCGCAAGCGGCAGATCCCGGACGACGCCGCCGAGGAGGTGCTGTCGAGATTCGAAGAAGTCGGCCTCATCAACGACAGCGCCTTCGCGGACGCCTGGGTGGAGTCCCGCCACCGCGGCCGGGGGCTGGCGCGGCGTGCGCTCGCCCGGGAGCTGCGGACCAAGGGCGTCGACTCCACGCTGATCGACGAGGCCGTCTCCCAGCTCGAGCCCGAACAGGAAGAGGAGACCGCGCGTGAACTCGTCGCGCGCAAGCTCCGCTCCACCCGTGGGCTCGACCGCGACAAGCGACTCCGCCGCCTCGCGGGCATGCTCGCCCGCAAGGGCTACTCCGAGGGCATGGCCCTGCGCGTGGTCCGGCAGGCACTGGAGGAGGAGGGCGAGGACACGGACTTTCTCGGGGACGAGCAGTTCTGAGATCTGCGCTTCCGAGACGAGCCGTTCGGATGCTCCGGCGTGATCACACGACCGGAAGCCCCGACGCCTTCCACGCCTGGAACCCGCCGACCAGGTCGGTGGCCCGGTGCAGGCCCAGCTGGTGCAGGGACTGAGCCGCCAGGCTGGAGGCATAGCCCTCGTTGCAGATCACGACGACGCGCAGGGAGTGGCTCGTGGCCTCGGCGGCTCGGTGGCTGCCCTGCGGGTCGAGACGCCACTCCAGCTCGTTGCGCTCGACGACTAGCGCCCCGGGGATGAGGCCGTCGCGCTCGCGCAGCGCCGCGTAGCGGATGTCCACCAGCAGCGCGTCACCGGCCTCGGCGGCCTCGTACGCCTGCCGCGGCTCGATCCGCTCGTAGCCCGCGCGTACGCGCTCCAGCAACTCGTCGATGCCGAGGGGAGGCTGGACATCGCTGCCGCCGCTCACCGGCTCGTGTGTGCCGGCGCTCACTGCCAGTCCTCCGGTCGCTCCACCTGCTCGAGCCGGAGGATCGGTCCGCTGCGGCTGTAGCGGCGGATCTGCGGCAGGGGCGGGTAGTAGGCGTGGACGGAGATCGCGTGCCGCTCGGGGGACTCGTTGAGCACCTCGTGGACGTGGTGCCGACCGAAGGCGCGGCCCTGGCCGGACGACAGCCGGCGTTCCCGGTCCACACCGTCGGAGAGTTCCAGGGTCCTCCAGCCGTCGGTGGGCAGCCGCGCGGCGAGCGAGTTCTCCGTGAGCTCGCCCGACGCGGTCAGGAAGGCGCCGACGGAATCGGCATGGTCGTGCCAGCCGGTTCCCGTGCCGGGCGGCCAGCCGATCAGCCAGGCCTCGCTGCCGCCGGGCCCCTCCAGCCGCACCCAGGTACGGCCTTCCGGGTCGAGCGGCAGGGAGTCGATCAGCTCGGTGTCGGCGGCCGTACGCCGGACGAAGTCGAAGAGGTCGGCCTGGGTGGGCCCGGAAGAGGCGGAGGAGACCGACGTGGAGACAGGGGAAGGGGACGCGGAGGGGGATGGGGATACAGACACGGGTGCCGTCCTGGAGGTCCTGATGCGGGTTCGCACGGAAGGCGCGTCGGCCGGCATGGAGAGCGCGGCGCGCGCGGTGGAAAAGAAGGATGCGAAGTCAGCAGGACGGGCGACACACGCAGCCCGCATAGCGGAGGAGGTCCATATGGACCCTCCGCCACAGGCGCACACAGGTGTCGGTCACGCACCGGAGTACACCACGGCCGTCCGGACCGGTCAACTCACTGTCACCATGCGGACGCACTGTGACAGAGAGCACGTACCTCCTGGTACCTGAGGTCAGCGCGAACCGGCCGTGGCACCGGCCTCTGCCTGCGCCTTCGCCGGCCCGCCCACCGCGGCCTCGGCCGCCGTGTACAGATCGGCCGGGCGCACTCCGCCCAGCGCGGTCACGAGATGGCCGTCGGGGCGTACCAGGAGCACCGTGTGCGCGGCAGCGCCCGGGTAGCTCTCGGCGACCAGCAGCTCGGCGTGGTGGGGCAGAGCCATGACCGCGGCAGCGAGCTGGGGCATGATGCCGGCGCTCACCCAGTGCCTGCGCTCCCACACGCCCGTGCCGGGGGCGATCAGCACGACGAGCAGCGCTCCGCGGCCGAGCCGGTCCCGCAGCCGGACGAAGGTGCCGTCCTCCGCGGTGACCCGTACGTCGATGACCGACGAGCCGGGCGATGTCCGGACCGGAACCTCTCCTTCGAGGGACGGGGGTGCGAGCGGCGAGTCGGCGTACGCCCCCGGCGCGCCGAGTTGGCCGTGCCCCAAGTGGCCGTCCGTGAGGAGCGAGTCATGGCCCCGGGCCGAACCGGGGACGTAGGAGCGCAGGCCTCCGCCGCCGCGCAGCAGTGGCAGGGCCTGGTCGGCTGCGCGGAGCCGGGCCGCCACGATCGCCCGGCGTTCGGTCTGGTAGCTGTCGAGGAGCGCCTCGTGCGGTCCGTGATGCCAGGCCAGGGCCAGTTTCCAGGCCAGGTTGTCGGCGTCCCGCAGGCCCTCGTCCAGCCCGTGCGTGCCCAGTGAGCCGTGGAGGTGCGCGGCGTCCCCCGCGAGGAAGACGCGGTCGGCGCGCCAACGGCGGGCCAGCCGGTGGTGGACGGTGTGCACACCGGTGTCCAGGAGCTCGTACGGCGGGGTCGTGCCGCCCGACCAACCCGCCAGGGTCTCCCGGATGCGGGTCAGCAGCAGCTCGGGGGTGACCAGGTCCTTTCCGGGCGGCAGGAGCCAGTCGAGACGCCAGACGCCGTCCGGCAGGGGGCGCGCGGTGACCTCGCCGGCCGAGGGGCCCGACATGCGCCACGGCGGCATGCGGTGCAGCAACGCCTCGTTGTACCAGGGCAGTTCCGTACGCAGTGCCGCGACGGCGTGACGCTCCACCGCCGTACGGCCCGGGAAGCGGATGTCCTGGAGCTTGCGTACGGTCGAGCGGGGGCCGTCGCAGCCGACCAGGTAACTGCCGCGCCACCATGTGCCCTTGGGGCCGCGCGTGTGGGCGGTGACGCCCGAGGACTCCTGCTCCATGCCGTCGAGTCGGCTTTCCACCGCGATCTTGACGAGCGGTTCGCCCGCGAGGGCCGTGCGCAGGACACCGGTCAGCGCGTGCTGGGCGATGTGCAGCGGCACGGGCTCGGTGCCGTCGAAAAAGACCTCGCGCATCACCTGCTTGCGCCGCACCGACCGCCATCCGGCCCAGTGCGCGCCGACCCGGTCCAGGGGAACGCCGGTCAGCCGTTCGATGAGGGCAGTGGTGTCCTCGCGCAGCACAACGGTGCGCGACGCACGGGGTTCGTCCTTGCCCGGCCCCTCGTCGAGGACCACGCACGGCACCTCCTGACGCGCCAGCGCCAGGGCGAGCGTGAGCCCGACGGGCCCCGCTCCGACGACGATCACCGGGTCCACGGCGCGGCGCCCCCTGCCCGTGGTGACGTCCTGAGGGACGCAGGTGAACACGAAGTTGGAGCAGGGTGCACGATCACAGAACGTATGCAACCCATTGCCGGTGCTTGCGTCAAGTGACGAGGGGCAGTGGCGATCATGCCACTGCCCCTGAGTATGTCATCCGGGTTGACCGAGTGTCAGACGGTGCCTCCGGCGCCGGTCCCGGTGGTGCCGGCGATCTGTGCCTCGTCCGCGCCCACGACCGCACCCGTCGACTTCTTGGCCTGCCGCAGCCGGCGCTCGAGCCAGCTCGCGAAGGACGTCAGGGCGAAGTTCAGCGCGATGAAGATGACAGCCACGACCGTGAAGCTGGCGATGATGTTCGCGCCGTAGTAGCCGCTCATCGTGTTCGCCGAGGAGAGCAGTTCGGAGTAGGTGAGAACGGCGCCGCCGAGCGCGGTGTCCTTCACGATGACGACGAGCTGGCTCACGATGGCCGGGAGCATCGCGGTGACCGCCTGCGGCAGGAGGATCAGCCGCATCAGCTGCCCCTTGCGCAGGCCGATCGCCTGCGCCGCCTCGGACTGGCCCTTGGGCAGGGCCAGGATGCCCGCCCGGACGATCTCGGCGAGGACGGAGGCGTTGTACAGCACCAGGCCGGTGACGACCGCGTAGAGCGGACGGTCGTCGGAGCTGACGTTGGTGTATTCGGCGAACAGAGCGAGGCCGAAGATCATCAGGACCAGCACGGGGATGGACCGGAAGAACTCGACCACGACCGCAGCCGGAACCCGGACCCACACGTGGTCCGAGAGGCGGGCGATGCCGAGAACCGCACCGAGCGGCATCGCGATGATCACCGCCAGGGCGGCGGCCTTCAGCGTGTTCAGCAGACCCGGCCAGATGTACGTGGACCAGGCCTCGGTGCCGGAGAAGAACGGTTCCCACAGGGCCCATTCCAGCTGGCCCTTGTCCTTGAGGGTGCCGAACACCCACCAGAGCAGGGCCGCGGCGGCAACCACGAAGACCACCGTGAGGACGGCGTTGCGCCGCTTGGCCCGAGGGCCCTGGGCGTCGTACAGAACGGAGCTCATCGCTTCACCGCCACCTTCTTGCCCACCCAACCGAGGATCAGACCGGTCGGCAGCGTCAGAACCACGAAACCGAACGCGATGATCGCAGCGATCAGCAGCAACTGGGCCTCGTTCTCGATCATCTCCTTCATCAGTACCGCCGCCTCGGCGACACCGATGGCGGCCGCGACCGTGGTGTTCTTGATGAGGGCGATCAGCACGTTCGCCAGCGGGACGACAGACGAACGGAACGCCTGCGGCAGCACGACCAGCCCAAGCACCTGGCGGAAGCTGAGACCGATCGCCCGAGCCGCCTCCGCCTGGCCGACCGGCACCGTGTTGATGCCGGAGCGCAGCGCTTCGCACACGAAGGACGAGGTGTAGAAGATCAGGCCCAGAACTGCCAGCCGGAAGTTGATCGTCTCGACGTCATCGGCGCCGAGGGAGACACCCAGCGTCTGGTTCAGGCCCAGCGACGTGAACAGGATGATGACGGTCAGCGGGATGTTCCGCACGATGTTCACGTACGCGGTCCCGAAACCGCGCATCAGCGGCACCGGGCCGACGCGCATGGCGGCCAGCATGGTGCCCCAGATGAGAGAGCCGACGGCGGACAGCGCAGCGAGTTGCACTGTCGTCCAGAAGGCTCCCAGCAGGTCGTAATCCTCAAGAAAGTCGAACACGATCTCCCGCGCTTCCGCGTATAGGGATGCCCCGGTGCGCCGCCCCGTAGGGCGGCGCACCCGTCAGGCGTTGCCTCAGCTCTTGATGTCGCCGATCTTCGGCGCGGGCTCGTTCTTGTAGTTCGCCGGGCCGAGGTTCTTGTCCACGGCCTTCTGCCAAGAGCCGTCGGCGACCATGGCCTCGAGGGCCTTGTTGATGTCGGCCTTGAGGTCGCTGCCCTTCTTGACGCCGATGCCGTAGTTCTCGTTGGTCAGCTTGAAGCCGCCGAGCTTGAACTTGCCCTTGAACTGCGACTGGGCGGCGTAACCCGCGAGGATGGAGTCGTCGGTGGTCAGCGCGTCGACGGCACCGTTCTGCAAGCCGGGCAGGCAGGCGGAGTACGTCGGGTACGGCTGCAGCTGCGCCTTCGGCGCCAGCTCGTCCTTCACGTTCTGCGCCGAAGTGGAGCCGGTCACCGAGCAGAGCTTGGCGTTGTTCAGGTCCTTCGGCGACTTGATTTTGTTGTCGTCGGCGCGGACCAGCACATCCTGGTGGGCCAGCAGGTACGGGCCGGCGAAGTCGACCTTCTCCTGGCGCTCCGGGGTGATCGAGTAGGTAGCGGCGATGAGGTCGACGTCACCACGCTGGAGCATGGTCTCGCGGTCGGCGCTCTTCGCTTCCTTCCACTCGATCTGGTCCTCGTTGTAACCGAGCTTCTTCGCGACGTACGTGGCGACGTCGACGTCGAAGCCGGCGTAGCCCTGCGGCGTCTTCTGGCCGAGGCCGGGCTGGTCGAACTTGATGCCGACCGTGATCGTCTTGCCACCATCGGAGCCGGAATCGCCGCCCGTGCTGTTGTCGCCGCCGCAGGCGGTGGCGGTGAGGGCGAGGGCGAACACGGTGGCCGAGGCGGCGGTTACCTTGCGGAGCTTCATGATGAACATCCTTTGGCTGGTGAAGAGATGCTGGCCGTCAGGCGGCGACGCAGGTGGTGTCGCGCGCGGAGTGCGCCGTCAGTGATGCAGGATCTTCGACAGGAAGTCCTTGGCACGGTCACTGCGCGGGTTGCTGAAGAACTGGTCGGGCGCAGCCTCCTCGACGATTCGGCCGTCTGCCATGAACACCACGCGGTTTGCGGCCGATCGTGCGAAACCCATCTCGTGGGTGACGACGATCATGGTCATGCCGTCGCGGGCGAGCTGCTGCATGACCTCCAGCACCTCGTTGATCATCTCGGGGTCGAGCGCGGAGGTCGGCTCGTCGAAGAGCATGACCTTCGGCTCCATGGCCAGCGCCCGCGCGATCGCGACGCGCTGCTGCTGGCCGCCGGAGAGCTGTGCGGGGTACTTCTCGGCCTGCGCGCCCACGCCGACCCGGTCGAGCAGGGCCCGAGCCCGCTCCTCGGCCGCCCTCTTGTCCTTCTTGCGGACCTTGATCTGGCCGAGCATCACGTTCTCGAGCACGGTCTTGTGCGCGAAGAGGTTGAAGGACTGGAAGACCATTCCGACGTCGGCCCGCAGCTTGGCCAGCTCCTTGCCCTCGTGGGGCAGCGGCTTGCCGTCGATCGTGATCGTGCCGGAGTCGGTCGACTCCAGGCGGTTGATGGTGCGGCACAGGGTGGACTTTCCGGACCCGGAGGGTCCGATGACCACGACGACTTCACCGCGGGCGATCGTCAGGTCGATGTCCTGGAGTACGTGCAACGCGCCGAAGTGCTTGTTGACGCTCTTCAGGACGACCAGTTCGCCGGTCGCGGCCAGATCTTCCTTGACCACCGATACTTCGGTCATCGCTCTCAGGCTCCGTCCTCCTCGGTTTCGGAGGACAGTAGTAACCCTCTACGACCTGCGTCATTACATCTGAGGGGAATCTGAGCATCACGATCCGATAGCAATCGGACACGTGTCGTAGCACTTGTGAGCAGCGCTCATATCGGCCGGGTAACGGAAGCTCTCCGCAACCGGAACCCTCTTGACGCCGTCCTCATCCATCAGCGTGACTGCAATGCGTGCACGCGCGCGTGCACGCGTTTTTGTACACAGATAGATCGTACGGCCAGTGAACCGAAGGGGGACCGGATGAGACTGCTGCTCGTCGAGGACGACAACCACGTCGCCGCCGCCCTGTCGGCCGTCCTGGCGCGGCACGGGTTCGACGTCACTCACGCACGCAGCGGTGAGGAGGCCCTCCAGGCACTCGTTCCCGAGAGCGACTGCTTCGGTGTCGTCCTCCTCGACCTCGGCCTGCCCGACCAGGACGGGTACGAGGTCTGCGGCAAGATCCGCAAACGCACCGCCACCCCGGTGATCATGGTCACCGCGCGCTCCGACGTCCGCTCCCGTATCCACGGCCTCAACCTCGGCGCCGACGACTACGTGGTGAAGCCGTACGACACCGGGGAACTGCTCGCCCGTATCCACGCCGTGAGCCGGCGCACGTCCCACGAGGACACCTCCAGCGGCATCGAGACCGAGCTGCGCCTCGGGCCCGTGCACATCGAGCTGCCCACCCGCCGGGTCAGCGTTGACGGGTCGGTGATCCAGCTGACCCGCAAGGAGTTCGACCTGCTGGCCCTGCTCGCGCAGCGGCCCGGAGTGGTCTTCCGCCGGGAGCAGATCATCAGCGAGGTCTGGCGTACCAGCTGGGAGGGGACGGGGCGCACTCTCGAGGTGCATGTCGCGTCCCTGCGCGCCAAGCTGCGCATGCCGACCCTCATCGAGACCGTACGCGGAGTCGGCTACCGGCTCGTCGCGCCTGCCGGGTAGCGGGGCCGGGTGCGCACTCGTCTGCTCCCGCTGCTGATCATCCTGATGGCGGCCGTGCTGCTCGCGCTCGGGGTCCCGCTCGCCGTCAGCCTGGCCGGGGCCCAGCAGCAGAAGGTCGTCGTCGACCGGATCGACGACACCGCGCGCTTCGCAGCCCTGGCCCAGTTCGTCACCGACTCGCCCGACGGGACCACCGGCGCGTTCGAGAACGAGCGGCTGGCCACGCTCAGCAGCGAACTCGACAGCTACTACGACGTCTACGGCATCCGGGCCGGTGTCTTCTACCGCAGTGGCAGTGCCATGGCTCATGCACCGGCCAGATGGTCCCTGCCGGAAGAAGGCGAGGTGCGTGACGCGTTCGACGAGGCGCTGCTCAGCCGTCGCAGCCACGACCCGAAGCAGGTCTGGCCCTGGCAGCGCCACAACCTCGTGGTCGCCTCGCCGGTCATCCGGGACGGTGACGTCGTCGCGGTCGTGGTCACCGACTCGCCCACCGGGCAGATGCGCTCGCGCACCCTGCACGGCTGGCTGGTCATCGGCGCGGGCGAGGGCGCCGCGATGCTGCTGGCCGTCGGCGCCGCCCTGCGGCTGACCGGCTGGGTGCTCAAGCCCGTACGGGTCCTCGACGCCACCACCCACGACATCGCCACCGGACGGCTCAAGTCCCGGGTCGCGGCCGCCGGCGGACCGCCGGAACTCAGGCGTCTGGCCCGGTCGTTCAACGAGATGGCGGACAACGTCGAGGACGTGCTGGAGCAGCAGCGCGCCTTCGTCGCCGACGCCTCGCACCAGCTGCGCAACCCGCTCGCGGCGCTGCTGCTGCGCATCGAGCTGCTCTCCTTCGAACTGCCCGAGGGCAACAAGGAGATCGCCTCCGTCCAGGCCGAGGGCAAGCGCCTCGCGCAGGTCCTGGACGACCTGCTGGATCTGGCGCTGGCCGAGCACACCGAGGCGGACCTGCGGATCACCGACATCGGCGAGCTCGCCGCCGAACGCCTCGCGGCCTGGGCCCCGACCGCCGAGGCCAAGGGCGTACACCTGGTCGGCGACTGCCCGCCCACGACCGCGTGGGCCGACCCGGTCGCGCTGTCCAGCGCGCTGGACGCGGTCATCGACAACGCGGTGAAGTTCACGCCCGAGGACCAGACCGTCGAGGTGACCGTCGCCTCCATCGGCGACACCTCCACCATCGTCGTCACCGACCGAGGCCCCGGCCTCACCGACGAGGAACTGGCCCGCATCGGCGACCGTTTCTGGCGCAGCGGCCGCCACCAGAACATCAAGGGTTCCGGCCTCGGCCTGTCCATCTCGCGGGCGCTGCTCACGGCGGGCGGCGGTTCGATCACGTACGACCGTCACGAGCCGCACGGGCTGCGGGTGACGGTGACAGTGCCGAGGACAGGCCCTACGGCTTGACGGACTGGTAGTAGCGCTGGGCGCCGCGATGCAGCTGGAGCGGGTCGGTGTAGATCGCGGTGCGGACGTCGACCAGCTGGGCGGAGTGGACGGTCGCGCCGATGCCGTCCCGGCTGTCGATCACCGTACGGGTCAGCCACTCGGTGAGCCGGGGGTTCATGTCGCTGCGCGTGACCAGCAGGTTGGACACCGCCAGGGTCGGCACCGGGTCACCGCGCTGGATGGTGGGGTAGGCCGACTCCGGCATCTTGGTGGCGCGGTAGTACCGCGTGGCACCGCCCTGGTCGTGCAGCTTGGCGACGAGCCCGGCGTCGATCGGCACGAACCGGAAGGCGGAGGCCGACTGCTTGGCCAGGCGGCTGAGCCCGTCCGTGGGCAGTCCGCCCGACCAGAAGAACGCGTCGAGGCCGTGCCCCAGCCGCCGGGGACCGGTGTCGATGCCGTCCGACGAGGGCTTGATGTCCTTCTCCGGGTCGATCCCGGCCGCTTTGAGCACCCCGTTCGCGATCAGTCGCACGCCGGAGTTCGGCAGCCCTATGGCCACGCGCTTGCCCCGCAGGTCCGCGACGGAGCGGATGTCCGAGTCGGGCGGTACGACGAGCTGCAGGTAGTCGTCGTAGAGGCGGGCCATACCGCGCAGCCGGTCGGCGCCCGCACCGTGGTCGAGCCTGTACGTGGCGACCGCGTCCGCCGCCGCGATCGCGAAGTCGGCCTTGCCCGTCGCCACGTCCGAGACGTTCTCCTGCGAACCGGCGCTGGTCAGCAACCGCACCCTCAGGTCCGGCATGTCCTGGTCGATCTCGGTGCGCAGGAGTTCGCCGTACTCGTGGTAGACCCCGGCCCTCGTGCCCGTGCTGAAGGTGATCGCCCCGCCCGGGGGCTCCTCGGCCCAGGGGCGCAGCCACCACAGCAGCAGCCCGAGGACCAGGAGGGAGGCGGTGCCGCCCTGCAGCGCCCGGCGCCTGCCGATACGGGGGAACATCTTGGACATGCGCGAGATCCTGCCAGCCTTGGTGCCCCGCTGACCAGGGGCGGGGCCCGGCACCGGGGCGGGGAGGGGTGTCAGTGGCGGCCGCTACTGTCGTCCCCATGAGCTCCTCGCCCGCTGACCTGGTCCGTGAATTCCACCTCGCCTTCGGCCTGGACGCCCGCAGTATCCCGACGGAGATCTCCCCGGAACTCGCCGCCCACCGCGGCGAACTCCTCGCGGAGGAGGCCGCGGAGGTCGCCGAGGTGTCGGTCCGGGGCCCGCTCGACCGGCTCGCCCACGAACTGGCGGACGTCGTCTACGTCGCGTACGGCACCGCCCTCGTCCACGGCATCGACCTCGACGCGGTACTGACCGAGATCCACCGCTCCAACATGACCAAGATTGGCCCTGACGGCACGGTCTCCCGACGCGAGGACGGCAAGGTCCTCAAGGGCGAGCACTACGAGGCACCGGATGTGCCGGGGGTGCTGCGGAAGCAGGGGTGGGCTCCGGGTGGGGGTGACTGACCGTCCCAGAAGCCACCCCCGGGAGGGCCTCAGTCGCCCACCGGTGCCTCCGCCTCGGTCTTCCGGGGCGCGGGTTCCGGGGTTCCCCGGCGGGCCTCGCGGCGTCCGCTCCACCACATCGCCACCGGCTCCGTGTAGCGCGCCGTGAGGGGGCCCAGGACGACCAGGATGAGGACGTAGGCCGTGGCCAGGGGGCCGAGGGACGGTTCGATGCCGGCCGCGACCGCCAGGCCGGCGATGACGATCGAGAACTCCCCGCGGGCCACCAGCGCACCGCCCGCCCGCCAGCGGCCCTTGACGGAGATCCCGGCGCGCCGGGCCGCCCAGTACCCCGTGGCGATCTTCGTCAGGGCGGTGACGACGGCCAGCGCGAGGGCGGGCAGCAGGACGGGCGGGATGCTGGACGGGTCGGTGTGCAGTCCGAAGAAGACGAAGAAGACCGCCGCGAACAGGTCCCGCAGGGGGCTGAGGAGGGTGTGCGCACCCTCCGCCACCTCTCCCGACAGCGCGATGCCCACCAGGAAGGCGCCCACCGCCGCCGACACCTGGAGCTGCTGCGCGACACCCGCGACCAGGATCGTCAGGCCCAGCACCACCAGCAGCAGCTTCTCCGGGTCGTCGCTGGAGACGAACCGCGAGATGAGCCTGCCGTAACGCAGGGCCAGGAACAGCACGAGCCCCGCCGCGCCCAGCGCGATCGCCAGGGTCACACTGCCGGCCATCAGCCCGACCCCCGCCACCAGTGCCGTGACGATGGGCAGGTACACGGCCATCGCCAGGTCCTCCAGCACCAGCACGCTGAGGATGACCGGTGTCTCCCGGTTGCCGACCCGGCCCAGATCGCCGAGCACCTTCGCGATCACGCCGGACGACGAGATCCAGGTGACACCGGCCAGGACGACGGCGGCCACCGGCCCCCAGCCGAGCAGCAGCGCCACGGCCGCTCCCGGCAGCGCGTTGAGGGCGCAGTCGACCAGACCGGACGGGTAGTGCGTCTTGAGGTTGGAGACCAGATCGCTCGCTGTGTACTCCAGGCCCAGCATCAGCAGGAGCAGGATGACGCCGATCTCGGCGCCCGTGGCGACGAACTCCTCGCTCGCGCCCAGCGGCAGCAGACCGCCTTCGCCGAAGGCCAGCCCGGCCAGGAGGTACAGCGGTATCGGAGAGAGCCGGAAACGGGCGGCGAACCGGCCGAGCAGGCCGAGGCCGAGGATGATGGAACCGAACTCGATGAGCAGGACCGCGGAGTGCACAGGCTCACTCCCGCCCGAGTATCGTCGCGGCGGCGTCGACGCCCTCACGGGTCCCGACGACGATCAGCGTGTCACCGCCCGCCAGCCGGAAGTCCGGCGCGGGCGACGGGATGGCCTCGGCCCGGCGCAGCACGGCCACGACCGACGCGCCCGTCTCCGTCCGCATCCGCATGTCGCCCAGCACCCGCCCGTTCCAGCGCGAGGTCGCGGCCACCTCGATCCGCTCGGCCACCAGCCCCAGGTCGGTGGTGTACAGGAGGCTCGGGCTGTGGTGGGACGGCTTCAGCGCGTCGATCAGCGAACCCGCCTCCGAGCTGGTCAGCCGCAGCGAATGCGCACAGGAGTCCGGATCGTCGGCCCGGTACACGTTCACCGTGCGCGTGCCGTCGCGGTGCGCCACCACCGACAGATGGCGGTGTTCCCGGGTCTCCAGGTCGTACTGGACCCCGATACCCGGCAGCGGCGTCGCCCTCAGGCGCGGAGCTGACACGTTACTTCCCCTTTTTCGTCTTGTTTGGTTTGTTTGTCTTGGTGGTGTTGCTGTGTCGGTGTCGTGGACGGTGCCGGTCAACGGTGTCGATCAACGGACCGGTCAAGTCCGCATGCTGCCATCCGGCCGTACGGTGACGACATGGGTGTTGTGACGGATATACACAGCGGCCGGTCGCCGGAGAAGGTGGAGCGGGAGGGGCCGTACGCGAAGGCCGGAAGGGGCGGATCCAGGAACGTGTCGTTGTTCTGGCGGATCTTCTCGCTCAACGCCGCGGGCCTCGTCGTGGCCACCGCCTTGCTGCTCGGCCCGGTCACCGTGTCCACACCCGTCCTGGCGGGCGAGGCGCTCGTCCTGCTCGGCGGGCTGGCGATGCTGCTGGCGGGCAACGCGCTCGTGCTGCGCTTCGGCCTCGCGCCCCTGCAACGGCTCAGCAGCTCCATGGCCACCGCCGACCTGCTGCGTCCGGGGTCCCGCCCGGTGGTCGCCGGCCCGGCGGAGACGGCCGCACTGATCACGACGTACAACACGATGCTCGACCGGCTGGAGGCCGAACGGGCCGCGGGCGCCGCCCGGGCCTTGTCCACGCAGGAGAGCGAACGGCACCGGATCGCCCGCGAGCTCCACGACGAGGTCGGGCAGACCCTGACCGCCGTCCTGCTCCAGCTCAAGCGCGTCGCCGACCGGGCGCCCGAGGACCTGCGCGAGGAGTTGGGCCAGGCGCAGGAGGCGACCCGGGCCGGTCTGGACGAGATCCGCCGCATCGCCCGCCGGCTGCGCCCCGGTGTCCTGGAGGAGCTCGGGCTGGCCAGTGCCCTGCGCTCGCTCGCCGCCGAGTTCACGACCCATGGGCTGACCGTGCGCCACCATGTCACCGGCGACCTCCCCGCCCTGCCCCCGGAATCCGAACTCGTCGTGTACCGGGTGGCCCAGGAAGGCCTGACCAACACCGCCCGGCATGCCACCGCCGACCGCGCCGAACTCCGCCTCCAGCCGGTGCCCTGCGGCGTCGAACTCCTCGTACGCGACAACGGCACGGGCGTCGGCGACGCCCCGGAGGGCGCCGGCATCACGGGCATGCGCGAACGCGCCCTCCTGATCGGCGCCGCCCTCACCGTCGAACCGGCCCCCGGCCAGGGCACCGACGTACGCCTGCGCGTACCGGCTACGGAAGGAGCCCGCTGATGTGTCCCCACCGGTCAGGCCGAGGAGCCCGCTGATGTCCGCCCCCACCCCGATCCGCGTGCTGCTCGCCGACGACCACACCCTCGTACGCCGGGGAGTGCGCCTCATCCTGGACGGGGAACCGGACCTGACGGTCGTCGCCGAGGCCGGGGACGGGTCCGAGGCCGTCGCCCGGGCCCGGGACACCGCCGTGGATCTGGCCGTCCTCGACGTCGCCATGCCCCGCATGACCGGCCTCCAGGCGGCCCGCGAACTCTCCCGCAGGCTGCCCGACCTGCACATCCTGATCCTGACGATGTACGACAACGAGGAGTACTTCTTCGAGGCGCTCAGGGCCGGAGCCAGCGGCTACGTCCTCAAGTCCGTCGCCGACCGCGACCTGGTCGAGGCCTGCCGGGCCGCCGTGCGCGACGAGCCCTTCATCTACCCGGGCGCCGAGCGGGCCCTCGTCCGCTCCTACCTGGAGCGGCTGCACCGCGGCGACGGCCTGCCGGAACGGGCCATCACCGAACGCGAGGAGGAGATCCTCAAGCTGGTCGCCGAGGGCCACACCTCGAAGGAGATCGGCGAACTCCTCTTCATCAGCGCCAAGACGGTCGAACGCCACCGCGCCAACCTCCTCCAGAAGCTCGGCATGCGCGACCGCCTGGAGCTGACCCGGTACGCGATCCGGGCCGGGCTCATCGAGCCGTGAACCCGGGCGCCCTCGAATCGTCGCCGGCGAGTCCGCCCAGCGCGCTGGCGACCGCGTCGGGAGTGACACCCTCGGCCCGGTTGTCGAACACCAGGCTGTGACGGCTCGACCACCGGCACGCGTTGTCCTGGGCCTTTTGCCAGAAGGCGTCCCAGTCGGCGAGCTTGGAGAGGTCACGTGCGCAGCCGCGGGCGCGGACGCGGGCCCGGGCGGTGTCGGAATCGGTCTCGACCCGCACCACCACCGGTTCGGCGTGGCGGGGCCAGGAGTGGCGCTCGGCCACTTCGGCCAGGTAGCCGGGGCGGGAGAAGTACCGGCCGAACGGGGCGTCCAGGACGACCGGACGGCCCACCGCGAGGTTGTCGCGCGCCAGGTCCAGGATGGTCAGGTACTCCAGGTCCATCACCGCCGACTGGTAGTACGGGTTGAGGTCCCGCTCGGACCGGTCCGTGCCGGCGAGCTCGAGGAGCGCCTCGGTGAAGCGGGTGCAGGCGGTGTCCTTGTCGATGTAGGCGGCCCCGGTCTGCCGGGCGAGCAGCCGGGCCACGGTGCTCTTTCCCGACCCGGCCGGCCCGATCACGAAGTAGGCCCGTGGAACGCTCATGTGCGGCTCTCCTTCGGGGACCTGCGGTCCTTGACGAAGAACAGGTACGAGGAACCGCCGACCAGCAGCAGCAGCCCGCCGACCAGGAAGACGAGGTGGTAGCTGCCTCCGGTGGCGTCGAGGATGCTCCCGGTGACGATGGGAGCCAGCGTCGCGCCGAGGAATCCGCCGAAGTTCTGGATGGCACCCAGCGAGGCCACCTGGTGCGGCTCCGCGACGTCGGACGCCAGGGTCCACAGACAGCCGATCGGCACCTGCGCCGCGAAGTACCCCACGGACAGCAGCACCATCGCGAGCGGGGTGCTCTCGACGTAGGCCACGGGCAGCACGGCGGCGGCCGCCAGGGCCGCGCCGCCGGCGATCGGGATCTTCCGCGAGGTGACGGCGGAGACTCCCCGGCCGATCAGGCGCCCGGAGAGGAAGCCGCCGAAGAGCACGCCCGCGATACCGCACAGGAACGGCAGGGACGCCAGCCAGCCGGTCGCGGTGAGACTGAAGCCGCGGGAGGTCTCCAGGTAGCTGGGCAGCCAGGTGAGGTACACCCACACCGTGTAGAAGATGCCGAAGGCGCCGAGGATCATGAAGTACGTGTTCCGCTGCCGGAACAGCTGCCCCCACCCGGCCTTCGCCTCGGCCTCTGGCGCCGGGGGCGCGGACCCTTCGCCCATGATGGCCGCCTGCTCGCGCAGCGTGGGGTCACGGTAGACACGCAGCCACACGAGCACGAGCACGACGCCCAGCGCGCCGATGGTGACGAACATGCCGCGCCACCCGAGCAGCAGCATCAGCGTGGTGAGCAGCGGCGGGGCGATCGCGTTGGCTATCTGCGAGCCCGTGTTGACGATCGAGATCGGCAGCGCGCGCTCGTGCTGTGCGAACCACCTCTGGTTGACCTTCAGACTGGCGGTGAAGAAGGGGGCCTCGGCGACACCGAGAGCCACCCGGGCCGCGTACATGAAGCCGTACGAACTCGCCGTCGCGGAGAGCATCGACACCAGTGACCACAGCGCGGCCGCCCAGGCGTACATGCGCTTGGGCCCGAAGCGGTCGACGAGGTAGCCGGCCGGGAGGTTGGCCAGCGCGTAGGGCCAGGCGAACGCCGCGAGCAGGAGTCCCATCTGGGTGGAACTCAGGTCGAACTCCTTGGCGACGGTCGTGTTCGCGACGCTCAAGTTGGAGCGGTCGAGGTAGTTGACGACGCCGCCGATCACCAGGAGGGCGACCAGCACCCAGCGGATCCTGATCGACCGCGGGGCGTCCGCGTCAGTTCTCTCGGAAACCTGGGCATCGGAGAGCGGTTGGGACATGGGGGGGGGCTCCTGGGGGATCACCACAAGGGTTGGGGAGGGGGACGAGACACCGCAAGGGTCAGGAGTGGGGGGTGGGCGGAGTCGGGGCCCGGGCGTCAGGCCCGGGCTTCTTCGATGGACCGCAGGACGGTCCGGGCCGCTTCGGTCACCCGCCGGTAGTCACCGTCGGGACGGGCGGCCTTGGTCACGGAGCTTCCGACGCCGACCGCCACGACACCGGCGTCGAACCACGCCTTGACGTTGTCGGGCGAGACGCCGCCCGCAGGCATGAGTGGTGCCTGGGGGAGGGGAGCCTTGACGGTCCGTACGTACTCGGGGCCCATGAACTCGGCGGGGAAGAGCTTCACGATGTCGGCGCCCGCCTGCATCGTGTCGACGATCTCCGTCGGGGTGAAGGCACCGCTGACCGTGACGGCCTGATAGCGGTTGGCGGCCGCGATCATCGCCGGGTTCAGATTGGGGCTCACCAGCAGGCTCGCCCCGGCCGAGACGCAGGCGTGGGCCGCCTGCTCGTCCAGGACCGTCCCGGCGCCGACGACCACGCCGTCCTTGCCGTAGCGCTCGGACAGCTTCGAGACGACCTCCAGCGCGCCCGGCACCGAGAGCGTGATCTCCAGTGCGCGTACACCGCCCTCGATCGCGGCCTCGGACACGGCCAGGGCCTCTTCCGCGCTGTCCAGCCGGACGATCAGCAGGGCTCCGGTGCGGACGATCGCGTCAAGAGATTGAAACTTCGTTACCATGGCGGAACACGCTAGAACATGGATTAACACATTGTCACTAGGTCCGGAGCGGGAAGTTAATCTGATCCCCCACCGTTCTGGAGGAGACGAGATGGTCAGGGCACCGCTGATTCCGGAACAGCGGCACCAGGAGCTCCTGCGCCTGCTGCGGAGCACCGGCGTGCTGAGCATCCGGGAGCTCATCACGCGGCTGAACGTCTCCCACATGACGGTGCGCCGTGACATCGCCGCCCTGGAGAAGAGCGGCCAGGTGGTCTCGGTCCAGGGCGGTGTCAGGCTGGCGGACTGGACGGGGCACGCCCCGCCCCGCGAGAGGGCGTCCCGGGCCCAGCTGGAACTTCCCCGCAAGCAGGCCATCGCCGAGACCGCGGCGGGACTCGTCGAGGACGGCATGGCGGTCTTCCTCGACGCGGGAACGACCTGCCAGTCCACCGTCCCGTTCCTGGCCGGCCGCAAGGACCTCACCGTCGTCACCAACGACTTCCACGCCGCGATCGCGCTCTGCGGCCTTCCGGAGATCCGCGCCATTCACACCGGGGGCGAGATCGACGTGTCGAGCGGATCGAGCAGCGGGCCGCTCGCCGCCCAGGCCATCGGGGCACTGAACATCGACGTCTGCTTCCTGAGCGCGGGCTCGTGGGACCTGGCCCACGGAGTGACCAGTCCCTCGACCGACAAGGTGCTGCTCAAGCAGACCGTGATGCGAGCGGCGACCTCGGTCGCCCTGCTCGCCGACAGCACGAAGTGGGGCATCGTCGAGCGGTTCAACGTGACCCCCCTGGGCGGGCTCGACACCATCGTGACGGACGACGGTCTGCCGCCCGCGGTCGTCGACCGCATCGCCGAGGAGGGGCCGTCGGTGCTGCAGGCGTCCTGAGCCGGTCCGTACACGGCCCTCGCCCGGGAGCGCCTACCCTTGTGCCATGACCATCAGCAGCGACCGGAGCCCGGCAGTGGATAAGCAGACATCCAGGACATACGAAGTTCGCACCTACGGATGTCAGATGAACGTCCACGACTCCGAGCGATTGTCCGGTCTGCTGGAGGACGCTGGCTACGTGCGCGCCCCCGAGGGGTCCGATGGCGAGGCGGATGTCGTCGTCTTCAACACCTGCGCGGTGCGTGAGAACGCCGACAACAAGCTGTACGGCAATCTCGGCCACCTCGCCCCGAAGAAGGCGAGCCGCCCCGGCATGCAGATCGCGGTCGGCGGCTGCCTGGCGCAGAAGGACCGCGACACCATCGTGAAGAGGGCGCCCTGGGTGGACGTCGTCTTCGGCACGCACAACATCGGCAAGCTGCCGGTCCTGCTGGAACGCGCACGCGTGCAGGAGGAGGCGCAGGTCGAGATCGCCGAGTCGCTGGAGGAGTTCCCCTCGACGCTGCCGACGCGCCGCGAGAGCGCGTACGCGGCCTGGGTGTCGATCTCCGTCGGCTGCAACAACACCTGCACCTTCTGCATCGTCCCGGCCCTGCGCGGCAAGGAGAAGGACCGCCGCCCGGGCGACATCCTCGCCGAGATCGAGGCCCTGGTCGCCGAGGGCGTCTCCGAGATCACGCTGCTCGGCCAGAACGTCAACGCGTACGGCTCCGACATCGGCGACCGCGAGGCCTTCAGCAAGCTGCTGCGCGCCTGCGGCACGATCGACGGTCTGGAGCGCGTCCGCTTCACCTCCCCGCACCCGCGCGACTTCACCGACGACGTCATCGCCGCCATGGCCGAGACGCCGAACGTGATGCCGCAGCTGCACATGCCGCTCCAGTCCGGCTCGGACCCGGTCCTGAAGGCCATGCGCCGCTCCTACCGCCAGGAGCGCTTCCTGGGGATCATCGAGAAGGTCCGCTCCGCCATCCCGCACGCCGCGATCAGCACCGACATCATCGTGGGCTTCCCCGGCGAGACCGAGGAGGACTTCGAGCAGACGCTGCACGTGGTTCGCGAGGCCCGCTTCGCCCAGGCCTTCACCTTCCAGTACTCCAAGCGCCCCGGCACCCCGGCAGCCGAGATGGACGGCCAGATCCCCAAGAAGGTCGTCCAGGAGCGCTACGAGCGTCTCGTCGCCCTCCAGGAGGAGATCTCCTGGGAGGAGAACAAGAAGCAGGTCGGCCGCACGCTGGAGCTGATGGTCGCCGAGGGCGAGGGCCGCAAGGACGAGACCACCCACCGCCTGTCCGGCCGTGCCCCCGACAACCGCCTGGTCCACTTCACCAAGCCGGACCAGGAGGTCCGCCCCGGTGATGTGGTGACGGTCGAGATCACCTACGCCGCTCCGCACCACCTCCTCGCCGAGGGCCCCACGCTGGACGTGCGCCGCACGCGCGCGGGTGACGCCTGGGAGAAGCGCAACGCCGAGAAGGCGGGCAAGCCGGCCCAGCAGGCCGGAGTGCTGCTCGGCCTGCCGAAGATCGGCGTGCCCGAGCCGCTGCCGGTCGCGACGAGCGGCTGCGGCCTGGACTGACCGGTCCCACCTGCCAAGACCCACAGCCGGTTCGCCGGGCGCGGGATGCGTGCGAGGGGGTCCCCGGGGTTACCCTGCCGATCATGCTTGTCGCCGCCGCTGTCTGCCCCTGCCCGCCCCTTCTGGTCCCCGAGGTCGCCGCAGGCGCCGCACCGGAGCTGGACGTGGCGCGGGCCGCCTGCACGGACGCCCTGGGTGTGCTCGCCGCCGCCCGGCCCGACCGGCTCGTGGTCGTCGGGCCGGTGGAGAGCGCCGGGCTCAAGACCTACGAGGAGGGCACACGGGGCTCGTTCCGGGGCTTCGGTGTCGATCTCGAGGTACGGCTGGGGCCGGGCGCGGGCCCACACGGCGAACAGCGGCTGCCGTACTCGCTGGCGGTGGCCGCCTGGCTGCTGGAGCGGACGGGGTGGTGCGACGCCCCGGTCGAGGGGCTCGGTGTGGGGGAATCCTCCACGCCCGAGAGGTGTGTCCGGACCGGACGGGACATCGCCGCACCGGCCGAGCGGGTCGCGCTGCTGGTGATGGGGGACGCCAGCGCGTGCCGGACGCTCAAGGCCCCGGGCTATCTGGACGAACGGGCGGCGCCCTTCGACGCGGAGGTCGCGCGAGCGCTCGGCGCGGCGGACATGGCCGCCCTCACGGCGCTGGACGCACGGCTGGCGTACGAACTGAAGGTGTCCGGCCGGGCCCCTTGGCAGGTCCTGGCGGGTGCGGCCGAGGGCGCGAACCTCGGCGGATCACTGCTGTACGAGGACGCGCCGTACGGCGTGGGATACCTCGTGGCCACTTGGTCGTAGACCGCAGGGCAGGGCGCGGGAAACGGCGGACGGCCGGGAGCCCTTGTGCTCCGCGGCCGTCCGCCGATGTGCCCTTCAGCATTGCGTCGTTGCCTTGTTGCGTTCAGAACCTGCGGCGCGCCGATGCGCACTCAGGAAGTGGGCGGTGGTCCTTCCGGCGGCGTGGTGCCGCCCGCGCTCGGCGGTGACGTCGCGCCACCCGCGTCGCGCGGCGGTGTCGTGTGCGCCGCGTCCGGTCCGTTGTCGCCCTTGTGCGCGAGTCGGTCCACGGCGCCCTTGGCCTTGCCCGTGCCCGACTGGATCTTGTCGCTGTACTTGCCCTTGGTCCTCTTGTCGACGGCATGCGCGGCCTTCTCGAGACCGTGATGGACCTTGCCCTCGTGCCGCTGCGCGAGGTCCGAGACCTTGCCCTTGGCCGGTCCCAGCTTGGCCTTCATGTTGTGCAGGAGACCCATCGCTTCACCTTCCCTCGCGCGGGGCGGTCACGTACGGGCGCCCTCGCCGGCCTCGTTGTCGGCCGCCTTGTCGGTGGACTGCTGCTTGGGGATGTCGACGCCTTCGCCCTCGGTGGCCTCGGCGGGGGCCTCGGCACCAGCCTCGGCCGCTTCCGTGGTTCCGTCAGCCCCCTTCGCCTCCGAGGTCTCGGCCGCCTCCTCCGCCTCGGGCCCGGCCTTCGCCGTGTCTGTCTGAGCCTCGGCGGCAGGCGCCTCAGGCGTGGCCTTCGACCGCCGGAGAAGTCTTGCAAAAACGCCCATATCCACTCCATACGTTACTCGTGCGGGCGAAATCCCGCGTTGCCCGGTGCGTCTGTTTGCGCGACCCGGGCCGCCGCCTCTGTGATCCGGCGGCAGGAACCTCGCAACGGGCAACGACCCGAGGGCAGTGGCGTCACGTAACTCGTTCGAGAGCGGGGTCCGAGGTTTGCGAGACTGTGTCGGTGAGCAGTGCACCCCCCGCCCCCCGCGTCATCGCCGTCGTCGGACCAACTGCGGCCGGAAAGTCCGATCTGGGCGTTTTCCTGGCCCAGCGTCTCGGAGGCGAGGTCGTCAACGCCGACTCCATGCAGCTCTACCGAGGGATGGACATCGGCACCGCCAAGCTGACGCCCGATGAGCGCGGCGGCGTCCCGCATCACCTCATGGACATCTGGGACGTGACCGTCACGGCGTCCGTCGCCGAGTACCAGCGCCTCGCCAGGGAGCGGATCGAGGTGCTGCTCGCCGAGGGCCGCTGGCCGATCCTGGTCGGCGGCTCCGGACTGTATGTGCGCGGGGCCGTCGACAAGATGGAGTTCCCCGGGACCGACCCCGAGGTCCGCGCCCGCCTGGAGGAGGAGCTCACGCTGCGCGGCCCGGGCGCCCTGCACGCCCGCCTGGCCGCCGCCGACCCCGAGGCCGCTCGCGCGATCCTGCCGAGCAACGGCCGCCGGGTCGTCCGGGCCCTCGAGGTGATCGAGATCACCGGCAGGCCCTTCACCGCCAACCTCCCCGGCCACGACTCCGTCTACGACACCCTCCAGATCGGCGTCGACGTGGCCCGCCCCGAGCTGGACGAGCGCATCGCGCGCCGGGTCGACCGGATGTGGGACGCCGGTCTCGTGGACGAGGTGCGCGCACTGGAGGCGCAGGGGTTGCGAGAAGGGCGTACGGCCTCGCGCGCGCTCGGCTACCAGCAGGTCCTCGCGGCGCTTGCCGGAGAGTGCACGATGGAGGAAGCGCGGGCCGAGACCGTGCGTGCCACCAAGCGCTTCGCGCGCCGTCAGGATTCATGGTTCAGGCGCGATCCGCGGGTGCACTGGTTGAGTGGGGCCGCGGCCGATCTCACAGAACTTCCGCAGCTCGCGCTGTCCTTGGTCGAACGACCGGTTACAGCCTGATCACGTCATGGCATCGGGACGCCCAGGCCGTCATCCGGGCCTCCGGCGGCGTGCCATCATCGAGCTTCGATCGACCGAGTGAGTCCTAGTTGGGAGGGCGCGTGGCGATGGAGGCCGGCCCTCGCGACACCGCACACAGCACCGATCACATCACCGCCGACCGGGATGAACCGGAGCGCCTGGATGAACCGGAGCACCGGGACGGACCCGAGCAGGAGACGGACCGTCTCAGCTCCGACGGGCCCGACGACGAGTCGCAGGGTGTGACGGACGACGGCCCCGAGCCCGACGAGATGTTCGCGGAGGAGGTCGAGGTCGAGCTGCGCCCGCAGCGGCGGCTGCGCATCTGGCAGCTCGCGCCCATCGTGGGCCTGGCCGCACTCGGCTCCCTGATGTTCGCCTTCCCGCTCGCCTTCGACTTCGGCGACAGCGGTGCCGTCATCGCCATGCTCGGACTGCTGATCTGCTCCTGCGCGGCCGGCTGGGGCATGATGGCCGCCCGCCGCGTGGGTTACACGTGGCCGGGCCTCCCGGCCAGGGGCTCCGGCCGCAGACCGGACTGGCGCGTCGTACTCGCGTATGCCCTGGTGGTCGGCGTCGTAGTGGTCCTCGCCGTCTGGCGGGTGGCAAGGCTCCGCTAGAGCAAGCGCCCCCAAAGGGGCGCGGGGCTGCGTCGAATGTGCGGCTCCGCCGCGTGGGCGCGACCAGCCACGACGCACCCGCAGCCCGCGACGGACCGCACAGGGATCCCACCACCCCGCACCCGGCCCTCCCGGCGGAGCGCCCCGTACGATCGAGGCATGAGCACGCGCACGCGGATCGCCTTCCTCAAGGGCCACGGCACCGAGAACGACTTCGTGATCGTCCCGGACCCCGAGAACACCATCGACCTGCCCCCGGCCGCCGTCGCCGCCCTGTGCGACCGCCGCGCGGGCGTCGGCGGTGACGGACTGCTGCACGTCGTGCGGTCCGCCGCGCACCCCGAGGCCCGGCACATGGCGGCCGAGGCGGAGTGGTTCATGGACTACCGCAACGGCGACGGCTCCATCGCGGAGATGTGCGGCAACGGCGTGCGGGTGTTCGCGCGCTACCTCCAGCGCGCCGGGCATGTGACCGAAGGAGACATCGCCGTCGCCACGCGCGGGGGCGTGAAGGCCGTGCACATCGCCAAGGACGGTGACGTCACCGTGGGTATGGGCAGGGCGCTGCTCCCCGAGGGCGATGTCGCGGTGAGCGTCGGTGAGCGCACCTGGCCCGCGCGGAACGTCAACATGGGCAACCCGCACGCGGTCGCCTTCGTGGACGACCTGTCCCACGCGGGTGACCTGCTCTCCCCGCCGCCGTTCAGCCCGGCCGCCGCCTACCCGGACGGTGTGAACGTCGAGTTCGTGATCGACCGCGGCCCCCGGCATGTCGCGCTGCGCGTGCACGAGCGCGGTGCCGGCGAGACCCGCTCCTGCGGCACGGGCGCGTGCGCGGTCGCCGTGGCCACCGCCCGGCGCGACGGTGCCGATCCGGCGGACACCGGCGTTCCGGCGACGTACACCGTGGACGTCCCCGGCGGCACCCTGGTGATCACCGAGCGGCCCGACGGCGAGATCGAGATGACCGGCCCGGCCGTGATCGTGGCCGAGGGCGAGATCGACTCGGTCTGGCTGGAATCCGTCACCGGGGCGTGAGCAGGGGCCCATCGGCCCGAAACGGCCGCTCGGCCTCGGCCGCTCGACCCGAAACCGACGCGGGAACCGGCCACTTGGCGGAAACTGACCGTCGTGCACGCGCCATAGCGGGGCGCAAACCTCACATTCATCCCTCGAATGGGTGATCAGTTTCACGCTCGGCGAGAGGCGGTCAGCCGGGCGTGGTGGGCTCGGTAGCATCAAGCACCGGCCCGGACGGGGGACCGAAGCCGCCCCGTGAGCCGTGTCCGCCCTGGGGCACCCGTCCGCCGGTCCACGCAGCCGGAGGTGCCCATGAGTGCGGAGGCCACGAATTCCGTGACCCCAGGCCCGATGCCGGGCGCGGTGTCATCACCGGTGACGCCGACAGCCCCGCGCAGAAAGGCCCGCCCCCGGATCGACCTGCGCCGCCTGGGCCGTGCCGCGCTCCTCGGCTCCGCCACGCGCGACCGGCTGCCCGACGCCATCAGCCACGTCGCCGAGGCCCATCGCGCCCACCACCCCGCCGCCGACCTCGAACCCCTGCGCCATGCCTACGTCCTGGCCGAGTCCTCGCACCGCGGGCAGATGCGCAAGAGCGGCGAGCCGTACATCACGCACCCGCTCGCCGTGACCCTGATCCTCGCCGAACTCGGCGCCGAGACCACGACGTTGACCGCGTCCCTGCTCCACGACACCGTCGAGGACACGGACGTGACGCTCGACCAGGTCCGCGACCAGTTCGGCGAGGAGGTCCGCTACCTCGTCGACGGCGTCACCAAACTGGAGAAGGTCGACTACGGCGCCGCCGCCGAGTCCGAGACCTTCCGCAAGATGCTCGTCGCCACCGGCAACGACGTCCGCGTCATGTCGATCAAACTCGCCGACCGGCTGCACAACATGCGCACCCTCGGCGTCATGCGCCCCGAGAAACAGGAGCGCATCGCCAAGGTGACACGTGACGTGCTCATCCCACTCGCAGAACGGCTCGGCGTCCAGGCGCTCAAGACCGAACTGGAAGACCTGGTCTTCGCGATCCTGCACCCCGAGGAGTACGCGCACACAAGGGAGTTGATCGTCCGCAACGCCGCCCGCGCGGACGACCCGCTCGCGGAGGTCGCCGACGAGGTGCGGACCGTGCTGCGCGAGGCGGACATCCCCGCCGAAGTCCTCATCCGGCCCCGTCACTTCGTCTCCGTGCACCGGGTCTCCCGCAAACGCGGCCGGCTCCGCGGCTCCGACTTCGGCCGCCTCTTGGTGCTGGTGAACGAGGACGCCGACTGTTACGGAGTCCTGGGTGAACTCCACACCTGTATGACGCCGGTGGTCTCGGAGTTCAAGGACTTCATCGCCGTACCGAAGTTCAACCTGTACCAGTCCCTGCACACGGCCGTAGCCCGGGAGAACGGCCAGGTCGTCGAGGTCCTCATCCGCACGCACCAGATGCACAAGGTCGCCGAGGCGGGCGTGATCGCGCTCGGCAACCCGTACGCACCGGCCCCCGACGACCCCGCCGACGGCGAGCGTGTCGACCCCACCCGCCCCGGCTGGCTCTCCCGGCTCCTGGACTGGCAGGAGGCGGCACCCGACCCGGACCACTTCTGGTCGACGCTGCGCGAGGACCTCGCCCAGGACCGCGAGATCACCGTGTTCCGGCCCGACGGCGGCACGATCGGCCTGCCCGAGGGGGCGAGCTGTGTGGACGCCGCCTACGCGCAGTACGGCGAGGACGCGCACGCGTGCATCGGCGCCCGGGTCAACGGCCGCCTGGCCACGCTGAGCACCGTCCTGAAGGACGGCGACACCGTGCAGCTCCTCATGGGCCAGGACCCGGCGTCCGAGCCGTCCCGGGAATGGCTGGAGCACGCCCACACGCCCGCGGCCCGGATCGCCATCCAGCGGTGGCTGACCGCCCACCCGGCACAAGCCGAGGCCCAGCGGACGGAGGCCCGGGAGGACCGGCAGGCCGAGGAACGCGAGGCCGCTCCCCGGCCCGCCACCGGCGACGTGTCCGGCACGGACGGGACGGCCCTCGAGCAGACGTCCGTCCGCCCCGCCACCGGCCACGTCCTCGCCGGCCTGCCCGACGCGACCGTCCGGCTCGCCGGCTGCTGTACGCCCGTACCGCCCGACGAGATCACCGGCTTCTCCGTACGCGGCGGAGCGGTCACCGTGCACCGCGTCGAGTGCGCCGCCGTGGCCCGTATGAAGGACGCGGGGCGTCCAGAGGTCGGCGTGCGCTGGGGGGACACCACCGAGTGCCGGGTCACGCTGGTCGCCGAATCGTTCGTCCGGCCCCACCTGCTCGCGGACCTCACCGAGGCCATGGCCCTCGAGGGCGCCGAGATCGTCTCCGCGACCGTCGAGCCCCCGACCCAGCAGCAGGTACGCCACACATACACCGTGCAACTCCCGGACGCGGCCCACCTGCCCGCCCTCATGCGCGCGATGCGCAACGTGGCCGGGGTGTACGACGTCAGCCGGGCGCAGCCGCAGACGCAGGGCGGCTGAGCAGGTACGGACGGACGGCCGGGTGGGTGAGCCCCGGACGGGCCGGACGCGCGCCGTCCACATCGCGCTCGCCTGCGCTGATAGCCGTGGGGCATGCTCCTCACCCCCCAGAGCCAGGCCCCCCGTTCACGCCGTCGCAAGACGGCTGCGGCGCTGCTCGCCTCGGCCGTCTCCGTCTGCCTCGTCGCCGCGAGCGCCCCCGTCGTCCCGCTCGGCGTCGGCGACCGCCTCTTCCCGTACCTGGGCAACCCCGGCTACGACGTGGCGTCGTACGACCTCTCCTTCACCTATCCCGGCAGCAACAGCCGGCCGCTGCGTGCCGTCACCACCATCAAGGCCCGGACGACCGCCGACCTGGACCGCGTCAATCTCGACTTCGCCCACGGCACGGTCGACTCGGTGGACGTCGACGGCGAGCCCGCCGGGTTCAGCACCGTCGGGGAGGACCTGGTGATCACGCCCCAGGAAGCGGTGCCCGACGGCACCTGGATGCGGATCACCGTGCGGCACACCAGCGACCCCATGTCCGCCAAGGGCCGCGAGAGCGGCTGGGTACGCACCACGGACGGCCTCGCCATGGCCAACCAGGCCGATGCCGCGCACCGGGTGTTCCCCTGCAACGACCATCCCTCCGACAAAGCGATGTTCACCATCCGGGTCACCGCGCCCAAGGGCCTCACCGCCGTCGCCAACGGCCTGCCCGCCGGTGTGGCCAGGTCCGACGGTTCGACCACGTGGACCTACCGCACCCATCACCCCATGGCCACCGAGCTCGCCCAGGTCTCCATCGGCCGCTCCACCGTGCTGCACCGCACCGGCCCGCACGGGCTGCCCGTACGGGACGTCGTACCGACCCGGGACCGCAAGGCGCTCGAACCCTGGCTGAGGAAGACCCCCGCCCAGATCGCCTGGATGGAGAGGAAGCTCGGCCGCTACCCCTTCGAGACGTACGGCATGCTCGTCGCGGACGCCTCGACCGGCTTCGAACTCGAGACCCAGACGCTCTCCCTCTTCGAGCGGGAGCTCTTCACCGAGTCCGCCTACCCGGAGTGGTACGTCGAGTCGATCATGGTCCACGAGCTGGCCCACCAGTGGTTCGGCGACAGCGTCAGCCCCCGCACCTGGTCGGACCTGTGGCTCAACGAGGGATACGCCACCTGGTACGAGGCGCTGTACGCCGAGGTGCGGGGCGGCAAGCCGATGCGGGACCGCATGAAGGCCGCGTACGGCTCCTCCGACGGCTGGCGGGCGGTCGGCGGCCCGCCGGCCGCCCCGAAGGCTCCCGAGCCCGGCCGCAAGACCGGCATCTTCCGGCACAACGTGTACGAGGGCGCGACGCTCGTCCTGTACGCCCTGCGCGAGGAGATCGGCAGCGCCGCCTTCGATCGCCTGCAGCGCGCCTGGGTCGGCCGCTACCAGGACGGCACGGCCTCGACGGCGGACTACGTCCGGCTCGCCTCCGAGATCTCCGGGCGCGACCTGAGCGGCTTCTTCAAGGACTGGCTGTACGGCGAGAAGACCCCGCCGATGCCGGGCCACCCCGACTGGAAGCCTCAGGCGCCCGCGAAACCGGCTGCGCCGGCGAAGCAGGGCGCGCCCGCGCCGGGAGCCGCCCGATAACACGGTGACGAGACGCCCCGTGCCGTGCGACTATCGACAGGTCGGCGCGGCACGGAGCGCCGGGAATCTCCCGGACCGCTCGTGCGTTGCGAACAGTGAACGGCTTCCCAGCTACGTAAGGATCCAATGACCTCCTCTTCTTCCCCTTCCCAGGACACCAAGCGCTTCACGCAGAGCCACCCCGAGGGTCTTCGGGCCGATGCCCTGATGGAAGAGGACGTCGCCTGGAGCCACGAGATCGACGGAGAGCGGGACGGCGAACAGTTCGACCGCTCCGACCGCGCGGCCCTGCGCCGTGTGGTGGGCCTCTCCACCGAGCTCGAGGACGTCACCGAGGTCGAGTACCGCCAGCTCCGCCTGGAGCGGGTCGTGCTCGTCGGCGTCTGGACCTCGGGAACCATGCAGGACGCGGAGAACTCCCTCGCGGAACTCGCCGCCCTCGCGGAGACGGCGGGCGCGCTCGTGCTCGACGGTGTCACCCAGCGTCGCGACAAGCCCGACGCGGCCACGTACATCGGCTCCGGCAAGGCCGAGGAGCTGCGGGACATCGTCCTCGAGTCGGGCGCGGACACCGTCATCTGCGACGGTGAGCTCAGCCCGGGCCAGCTCATCCACCTCGAGGACGTCGTCAAGGTCAAGGTCATCGACCGTACGGCCCTGATCCTGGACATCTTCGCCCAGCACGCCAAGTCCCGAGAGGGCAAGGCGCAGGTCGCGCTCGCGCAGATGCAGTACATGCTGCCGAGGCTGCGCGGCTGGGGTCAGTCGCTGTCCCGGCAGATGGGCGGCGGCAAGGGCGGCGGCCTCGCCACCCGTGGTCCCGGTGAGACCAAGATCGAGACGGACCGGCGGCGGATCCGCGAGAAGATGGCGAAGATGCGCCGGGAGATCGCGGAGATGAAGACCGGCCGCGAGATCAAGCGCCAGGAGCGCAAGCGCAACAAGGTGCCCTCGGTCGCCATCGCGGGCTACACCAACGCCGGCAAGTCCTCGCTGCTCAACCGCCTCACAGGCGCGGGCGTGCTGGTCGAGAACGCCCTGTTCGCGACCCTCGACCCGACCGTGCGCCGGGCCGAGACCCCGAGCGGACGGCTGTACACGCTGGCCGACACCGTCGGCTTCGTCCGCCATCTGCCTCACCACCTGGTCGAGGCGTTCCGCTCCACGATGGAGGAGGTCGGCCAGTCCGACATGATCCTGCACGTGGTGGACGGATCGCACCCGAACCCGGAGGAGCAGCTGGCCGCCGTGCGCGAGGTGATCAGGGACGTCGGCGCCACCGACGTACCCGAGATCGTCGTGATCAACAAGGCCGACGCGGCCGACCCGCTGACCCTGCAGCGGCTGCTGCGCGTCGAGAAGCGGTCCATCGCCGTCTCGGCCCGCACCGGCCAGGGCATCGACACGCTGCTCGCGCTCATCGACAACGAGCTGCCGCGCCCGTCGGTCGAGATCGAGGCGCTCGTGCCGTACACGCACGGCAAGCTGGTCGCCCGTGCCCACGACGAGGGCGAGGTGATCTCCGAGGAGCACACCCCGGAGGGCACCCTGCTCAAGGTGCGGGTGCACGAGGAACTGGCGGCGGAGCTCACGCCGTACGCCCCGGCGCCGGCGCTCTGACGTAAGCGCGCAAGCACACCGAAGGCCCGCTCCCTGTCCGCAGGGAGCGGGCCTTCGGCGTGCTTCGGTCAGCGACCGCCGTACGTCTCGCTCATGTTCTGGTAGAGCGTCTCGGCGTCACGGCCCAGCTGCGGGCCCGCCAGCCAGCTGTTGTCGGCCGGACCGATCGAGGTGTTGGACACGAGCACGGACTTGCCGTTCCGCACCCGGAACCAGCCGCCGCCGGACGAACCGCCGGTCATGGTGCAGCCGATGCGGTGCATCGTCGGCAGGGTCGGGCTGAGCGAGAACCGGCCGGGGATGTCGACGCACTTGAACATCTTCAGGCCGTTGTAGGGCGGCGCGGCCGGGTAGCCCCAGGCGCCCATCTTGCGCGCCTCGGCCGCGGAGGGGGCGGAGAAGTCCACGTCCAGCGCGGCGCTGACCGTCTCCTCCAGGGACTTGCTGCCCCGCTCGGGCTTCACGTGCAGCACGGCGTAGTCGTACGCGGCCCCCTCGCCGCCGGTCTCCGAGCCGCCCTGGATCCACTGGTTCGAGGTCGAGGCCCAGTCCGCCCACCAGTTGCCGTACGGGGCGATCTCGGTCGGGTTCGCGTTGGTCAGCTCCGCCTCGGACTTGCCGTAGTCGTTGTAGGCGGGCACGAAGGTGATGTTGCGGTACCAGCCGCCGCTGCCGCCGGCGTGCACGCAGTGGCCCGCCGTCCACACCAGGTTGGACTTGCCGGGGTGGTTGACGTCCTTGACGACCGTGCCGGAGCAGACGGCCGGGCCGTCGGGGGAGTCGAAGAAGACCTTGCCGACCGGCGCCGCGTTCCGGTGGTACGGCGTCTTCTCCGCCTGCGCCCGGACGGGCGCGGGATCCGGGTCGCTGACGCCCTGACCGGCCGACGCGTCCTTCGTCGTGACCGTCTTGTCGGCCTCCTTCGCGGACTGCATCCGGTCCGGTTTCCAGAGGCCCTCGATCACCGGGTTGACGAAGTCCTTGGCGTCACTGAGCCACTTGTCCTTGTCCCAGTCCTTCCAGCCCCCGTCCTTCCACCGGTCGGCGTCGATCCCGTGCTCCTTGAGCTTGCCCGCGAGCTCGGCCGGGATCTGGACCTTGCCGCCGCCGTCCGCGGCCTGCGAGGTCGTGACGTCGGGCTTGTCGCTCGCCGAGTCCGCCGAACCGTCACAGGCGGTAGCCGTGAGCGCCAGGGCGGCGACGAGCCCGGTGGCGGCGAGGGCGGTGCGCCGCCCGCGCCTCGGTGCCGCGGACGTACGTGTGGAACGCATGGTGCGATGACCCCCGTTGGTGCGTGCAAAGGTGCTGCTGCGTGCGAATGTCATGTGCTTGTCACGCAGAGGCCGCAGCGTGGCCTCCGATGCGCGACACCCCACTATGCCCGGGGAGTTGAGTGCGAACGGCGGTGGGCCGGTGAAGGTTTCCGTGAGTCCCCGGCCCCACCACCGCGCTGATCAGCCTGCCGTCAGCGGACCGCGAACTTCTCGCTCACCGAGTCGTACACACCCTTGGCCACGTCGCCCAGGCGCGGTCCGGCCAGCCACCCCGACGTCACCGGGCCGATCGAGGTGTTGGACACCAGCGCCGGCTTGCCGTCCGCCCCCGGCGCGACCCAGCCGCCGCCCGACGAACCGCCGGTCATGGTGCAGCCGATGCGGTACATCGTCGGATCCGACGCCGTGACCGAGAGCCGGCCGGGCCGGTCCTGGCACCGGAACAGCTTCTGCCCGTCGTACGGCGGCGCGGCCGGGTAGCCGATCGCCGTCACACTCTTCGCCTTCGGTACGGCGGGAGCCTTGAAGTCGACCGGCAGTGCCGAACCGACCATCTCCTCCAGCGACTTGCCGCCGCTGCCCTTCTCCGGCGTCACATGGATGACCGCGAAGTCGTACGGAGCGCCGTCCCCGCCCGTCGAACCGCCCTGCTCGATCCACTGGTCCGAGGTCTGCGCCCAGTCGCCCCACCAGACACCGTACGGAGCCACGTCCTGACGGGTGGCGTTCTCCAGTTCCGCGACCGGCTTGCCGTCGTCGTTGTACGACGGCACGAACGCGATGTTGCGGTACCAGCCGCCCTTCTTGCCCGCGTGCACGCAGTGACCCGCCGTCCACACCAGGTTGGACTTGCCCGGGTGGGCGGGGTCCTTCACCACCGTCGCCGAGCAGACGGCCGAGCCCTTGGGGGAGTCGAAGAACACCTTCCCGGCCGTGGGGGCGTTGGCGTGGTACGACGGCGGCACGGCCTGCGCCTCGACGGGCTCGGGCGTGGGGTCGGTCACGCCCTGGTCACCGGCGAGGTCGCTGTCGTCCACGCCCTGGTCGGGCTCCTCGGCCTCCCGCATGCGGTCCGGGTCCCAGAGGCCTTCGATGATCGGGTTGATGTACTCGTTGGCCTCGCGCAGCCAGTCGTCCCGGTCCCAGTTCTTCCAGGCGCCGTTCTTCCACTTGTCGACGTCGATCCCGTGCTCGCGGAGCCGGTCCCTGATGTCGTCCGGGATCTTGAGCTTGCCGTCGTCGGAGGCGGTGGCGGAGGCGGAGGCCTCACCGCCCGCCGCGACATCGCCCGACTCGCAGGCGGTGGCGGTCAGCGCGAGCGCCGAGGCGAGGGCCACGGCGGCCAGCGTGGGGGAGTTCCTGCGGCGCGTCCACCCCCTTCGGCTGGTGGTGGACGACGGCCGTATGGATCGCATGATCTGACTCCCCCTGATGTGAACGAACTGGGACGAACTGGCGCCTCGGGCGCGGTGTCCGCCGAACTCGCGGGGAGTTCAGGCCGACCTCCCGGCGCCCGGGAACGGCACCACACACTATGCGCTGGCTGTGGGGGCGTTCCGACGGGACCGCAACAGTTCCGTCACGGTAAGGATCTTGAGGCAACCCGTAACCCGGTGAGCGGTCGGGGGTTGGTAGCGGTGGGGGGTCTGCTGTCTGTGTGCGGTCCTCTGTGCCCGTGCCCAGTGGGAGGTCAGGGAAGTCGTGGCGGAATCCACCCGTGGGGGATGTGCGTCAGAGGAGGCCGCTGTGGGGCGTACGCCGGTGAAAACCCTCCCCGGTGGTGCGGTCGACAGCGACACGGCACCAGGAACGCGCGTCGCACAGGAGGGGATTCTGCGCCGCCAGTCCGCGCGCGAGTCCGCGGCCCGGACCTATGCCCGGGCCCTGCCGATCGTCCCGGTGCGGGCGCGAGGGCTGACCATCGAGGGCGCGGACGGTCGCCGCTACCTGGACTGCCTCTCGGGCGCCGGCGCGCTCGCGCTCGGGCACAACCATCCCGTCGTCCTGGAAGCCATCCGCAAGGTCCTCGACTCCGGCGCACCCCTCAACGTCCTCGACCTGGCCACACCCGTCAAGGACGCCTTCATCACCGAGTTGTTCCACACCCTGCCGCCAGGACTCGCCGAGCGGGCACGGGTCCGGTTCTGCGGACCGGCGGGCAGCGACGCCGTGGAGACCGCCTGCGAACTCGTCCGCGCCGCGACCGGGCGGACCGGCCTCATCGCCTTCACCGGCGCCTGCCACGGAAGGACCGCCGGGCCGCCCGACGCGCCCACGGTCGCCCACGACGGGCGGGTCACCCGCCTGCCCTACCCGCAGGACTACCGCTGCCCCTTCGGAGTCGGCGGCGCGGCCGGGGCCGACCTCGCCGCCCGCTGGACCGAGTCCGTCCTCGACGACCCCGGGTCGGGCACGTCACTCCCCGCCGGGATGATCGTCGAGCCCGTCCAGGGCGAGGGCGGGGTGATCCCCGCACCGGACGCCTGGCTGCGGCGCATGCGGCAGCTCACGGCCGACCGGTCAGTCCCGCTGATCGCCGACGAGATCCAGACGGGCGTGGGGCGGACCGGCGCTTTCTGGGCGGTGGAACACAGCGGAGTGACCCCCGACGTGATGGTCCTCTCCAAGGCCATCGGAGGCAGCCTGCCGCTGGCTGTCGTCGTCCACCACGCCGACCTCGACACCGGGGAACCCGGCGCCCCCACCGGCGCCTTCCGAGGCAACCAGCTCGCCATGGCCGCCGGCACGGCAACCCTCGCCCACGTCCGGCAGAACCGCCTCGCCGAGCGCGCGGCGACTCTCGGTGCGCGCATGCTGAGCCAGCTCCAGGGTCTGACACGGGAGTTCCCCTGCGTAGGGGACGTGCGGGGGAGAGGGCTGATGATCGGCGTGGAGTTCGTGGATCCCGAGGGGAAAACCGGGGGAGACGGGCGGATTCCCGAGGCTGCGGCAGGTGGTGATGGGGTCGGCGGCGGGACGGGGGCACGCTGCCGGGACGATGCGGTGGAGGCGTTCACCGTTCCGGGGGCATCGGTGATGCCGGACCGAGCGCGCCGGCCCCTTCCCGCCTCCCCAGAACGGGCCGCCGCGGTCCAGCGGGAGTGCCTGCGGCGCGGCCTCATCGTCGGACTCGGCGGCCGTCAGGCGAGCGTCGTACGACTGCTGCCGCCGCTGACCCTCACCGACGAACAGGCGGCCGCCGTGCTGGACCGCCTGACCGACGCCATCCGAGCAGCCGCCCGGTGGCATGAGAGCGCGGCAGCAGTGCCGTTTGCGCCGTGACCCTCCACGCCGTGCCTGCTCACGCCGTGAGCCTGCATGCGGTGAGGCTGCATGCCTTGAGCCCTCGGGCTCCGACCGGCGAGCCGAATGGAACTCCTCGGCTCGCACCCCCGACCGTACGTCCTTGAACCACCCCATGAGGTACTCGTGTTGAACGCCGTCCCCGAGCCCGACGACCACGCCACGATGCGGGGAGAGGGTTCCGCCGAAGCCCCGCTGTCGGGCGCGTCCGTGAAATCGGCGGTCCCCGGTCAGAGGCGCGGGGCACCGCCCGCCGAGGGGCTGAACGCCGGCCCTGTCGCCGACCTTCTGGACCACCCCGACCCGCACATCGCCGCCCAGGCAGCCGCCGTGGAGAACCTGCTGCGCTGCTGGGTGCGTGAGAACAACCGGCCCGCCCCCGCCGACGGGATCCTCCGCATCCCCCTTCCCGCCAGCGGCACGGCCCTCCTCGTCCCGGTCCGCTACTGGTCCCCGACGGGCTGGCACCGCTTCGGCCTGCCGCGACTGGCCGACGCCCCCGACCACGCCCCGCCGGTCGATGCCGTCACGGTCGCCGCCCTGCTCACCAGAGAGACGTTCGCGGAAAGCCCCGACGCCTGTCGCGCTGCCGATGACGGCCTAGGAGGCGTCGGGCTGGTCGCGAGTGTCGCGGACTCCCTCCGCCGTGTCGCCGCCTTCGTCAGCGATCGCCGGGAACATCCGGCCGACAGCCCTGACCTCTTCCTGGCCGCGGAACAGGCACTCGTCCTCGGACACCCCTCGCATCCGTCGCCGAAGAGCCGCGAGGGCCTCTCCGAGACCGAAGCCCGGCTGTACTCACCCGAGTTGCGCGGTTCCTTCCCCCTGCACTGGATGGCTGTCGCTCCCTCCGCACTCGCCGCCGACTCCGCCTGGACCGAGCGCGGCCGCCCTGTCCCCGCCGCCCGGCTCACCGCACGCCTGGCCGGTACCGGCCTGTCGCTGCCGGTCGGGTACGCCCTTCTGCCCCTGCACCCCTGGCAGGCGTGCGAGGTCCGGCACCGTCCGGAGACGGCTGCCCTGCTGAACACGGGACTGCTCCGTGACCTAGGCACTCACGGCAGTCCCTGGCAGCCCACCTCCTCCGTACGAACCGTCTACCGAACCGATGCCCCCGCGATGCTCAAGCTGTCGCTGGGCCTGCGTATCACCAACTCCCGCCGTGAGAACCTCCGTAAGGAACTCCACCGGGGCGTCGAGGTCCACCGTCTCCTCCGCAGCGGACTCGCGCAGCAGTGGCATGCCGCGCATCCGGGCTTCGACATCGTGCGCGACCCGGCCTGGCTGGCTGTCGACGATCCCGACGGTGCCCCCTTGCCCGGACTGGACGTGGTGATCCGCCACAACCCGTTCGCCCCCTCCGACGACGTCTCCTGTGTTGCCGGACTCGTCTCGCCGCGCCCGAGCTCCCCGGCACGGCCGGGTGCCGTTCCGGACCGCCCGGAGACACACGGCCCAGTACTTCGGTCCAGGCTGGCCGAGGTCGTCACGCGTCTCGCCCGCCAGACCGGCCGACCGCTCGGAGCCGTTGCCGCCGAGTGGTTCCTGCGCTACCTCCAGCACGTCGTGCGCCCCGTCCTGTGGCTGGACGCCGAGGCCGGCATCGCTCTGGAAGCGCACCAGCAGAACACCCTGCTCCTGCTGGACGCCGAGGGCTGGCCCATGGGCGGCCGCTACCGCGACAACCAGGGCTACTACTTCCGCGAGTCCCGGCGCGCGGAGCTCGATGCCCGGTTGCCCGGCATCGGAGAGCGGAGTGACACATTCGTCTGTGACGAGGTAGCCGACGAGCGCTTCGCGTACTACCTGGCCGTCAACAACGTACTCGGCCTCATCGGCGCGTTCGGCTCCCAGGGACTGGCCGACGAGCGGCTGCTGCTCGCCGCCCTCCGCCGCTTCCTCGGAAACGTCGCCTCCGGTCCGGCCCGGCTGCGCACGTCGCTTCCCGCCCGCCTGCTCGACTCACCGGTCCTGCGCTGCAAGGCCAACCTGCTGACCCGGCTGCACGGCCTCGACGAACTCGTCGGCCCGGTCGACACCCAGTCCGTCTACGTCACCATCGCCAACCCCCTGCACTCCTGACCAGCCTGACCGTCCCCGACCACAACCGACCTCCTTCATCCCTGAGGACCTGCCGCCCCCTTACTGAGAGGAGCGTTCGGTGCCCTTCGCCGACCCCGCCACCGATCCCGGCACCGCTGTTCCCGTCACAGCCGGCCTCGGCTCTGCTGCCGGCTTCGATGCCTCCTTCGGTGCTCATTGCCGCGCCGGTTCCGACATCGACCCCCGCAGCGGAGCCGATGCGCATCCCGGTGCGGATGCCGGTGAGGAGGACGCGGGTGAGGGCGGGCGTGGCGAGGACACGATGGATCTGAGGCTCCCGGAGGAACTCGTTGCCCTCGTCGCGGACGACGCGTCCGACCGTCACGGAGTGCGGGGGCGGGACCAGGGCAACGCTCAACTCTCCGTCTCACTCACCGCGACCCGTGACACTTCGCTCCTCCCGACCGAGGCCGACCTCCTCGACCGCGTCGCCGAGTGGGGCCCGGCCCACACATCCGCGGGCGTCTTCCACCTCGTCCCCGTGCGCGTCGACCGTGATCTTCCGCTCATCAGCCGCTGGATGAACGACCCTGCCGCGGCGTTCTGGGAGCTGTCCGGACCGCAGAACGTGACCGAGAACCACCTGCGGGCCCAGCTCGCCGACGACGGACGGAGCGTCCCGTGTATCGGCGTGCTGGACGGAACGCCGATGAGCTACTGGGAGATCTACCGGGCGGACCTCGACCCGTTGGCCCGCCACTACCCCGCCCGGCCTCATGACACGGGACTCCACCTCCTCGTCGGTGCTGTCGCCGACCGGGGGCGCGGCCTGGGCGGTCTGCTGTTGCGAGCCGTAGCCGATCTCGCTCTCGCGCAGCGGTCCTCCTGCGCACGTGTCATCGCGGAGCCCGACATTCGCAACACCCCCTCCATCGCCGCTTTCCTGACCGCCGGTTTCCGGTTCTCCGCCGAGGTCGACCTGCCCGCCAAGCGGGCCGCCCTCATGGTCCGAGACCGGTCTCTTCGGCATCTGCTGTAGCGCTGTGTCATCGCGCCGTCACTCATTGAACGCGGCGCGTGATGCCGTGGTTCCCACGAGTCGCACGGTTTTCTCGATCTGTTCGACGATCTCTTCCTGTTCGTCGATCTCTTCGCGGATCTCTTCGTGCTTCCGCAATGGCCCGTCGGGGTCCGCTGCGACCTGCTCTGCCTCAACGGGCCACGGACCACCCGATCCATCCCGCCCGTCCTATCCCCCTACCCCCGCCGAGGAGCCCAAGGTCTTGATCCCGTCCCCCGCCACCGCCTTGATCACCCGTTTGTCAGTGCCGGGTCGTAGGGTGGTCGCGCTATGACGAAGCCCTCACTCCCCGAACTCCTGCATGCTGCCGTCACTGCCGTCGGCGGTACGGAGCGTCCCGGTCAGGTGACCATGGCCGAATCCGTCGCGGAAGCGATCGACGGCGGCTCCCACCTGCTGGTCCAGGCCGGCACCGGCACCGGAAAGTCGCTGGGCTACCTGGTGCCCGCGCTCGCGCACGGGGAGCGGGTGGTCGTCGCGACAGCCACCCTGGCCCTGCAGCGCCAGCTGGTGGAGCGCGACCTGCCGAGAACGGTCGAGTCGCTGCACCCTCTGCTGCGCCGTCGCCCGGAGTTCGCGATGCTCAAGGGCCGGTCGAACTACCTGTGCCTGCACCGTCTGCACGAGGGTGTCCCGCAGGACGAGGAAGAGGGCCTCTTCGACCAGTTCGAGGCGGCCGCGCCCACCAGCAAACTGGGTCAGGACCTGCTGCGGGTGCGCGACTGGGCCGACGAGACCGAGACCGGTGACCGTGACAACCTCACGCCCGGTATCTCGGACCGGGCCTGGGCCCAGGTGTCGGTGTCGTCGAGGGAGTGCCTGGGCGCCTCGAAGTGCGCGTACGGAGCGGAGTGCTTCGCCGAGATGGCCCGCGAGCGGGCCAAACTCTCCGACGTCGTCGTCACCAACCACGCGCTGCTCGCCATCGACGCCATCGAGGGCGCTCCGGTCCTTCCGCAGCACGAGGTGCTGATCGTCGACGAGGCCCATGAGCTGGTCTCCCGGGTCACCGGAGTCGCCACCGGCGAGCTCACTCCCGGCCAGGTCAACCGCGCGGTGCGCCGTGCCGCGAAACTCGTCAACGAGAAGGCGGCGGACCAGCTCCAGACCGCCTCCGAGGGATTCGAGCGGCTGATGGAGCTGGCGCTGCCGGGCAGACTCGAGGAAATCCCCGAGGACCTCGGCTACGCACTCATGGCATTGCGCGATGCGTGCCGCACCGTCATCTCCGCGATCGGCGCGACCCGCGACAAGTCCGTCCAGGACGAGGACGCGGTCCGCAAACAGGCTCTGGCAGCCGTGGAGAACGTGCACGACGTGGCGGAGCGGATCACGAACGGCTCCGAATGGGACGTGGTCTGGTACGAGCGCCACGACCGTTTCGGTGCCTCCCTGCGCGTCGCCCCCATGTCCGTCTCGGGCCTCTTGCGGGAGAAGCTCTTCGCGGACCGCTCCGTGGTCCTGACGTCCGCGACGCTGAAGCTGGGCGGCGACTTCAACGGCGTCGGTGCCTCCCTCGGCCTCGCCCCTGAGGGCACCGAGGGCGACGACCTCCCGAAGTGGAAGGGCATCGACGTCGGCTCGCCCTTCGACTACCGCAAGCAGGGCATCCTGTACGTCGCCAAGCACCTGGCGCGCCCGGCACGGGACGGCGATCGCGCGGACATGCTCGACGAGCTCACGGAGCTGATCCAGGCGGCGGGCGGCCGCACCCTGGGCCTGTTCTCCTCCATGCGGGGGGCCCAGCTGGCCGCCGAGGAACTGCGCTCCCGGATCCCGGAGTTCCCGATCCTCCTCCAGGGCGAGGAAACGCTCGGCGAGCTCATCAAGAACTTCGCGGCGGACCCGAAGACCTGTCTGTTCGGCACACTGTCGCTGTGGCAGGGCGTGGACGTACCCGGGCCGAGCTGCCAGCTGGTCGTGATGGACAAGATCCCGTTCCCGCGCCCCGACGACCCCCTGATGAGCGCCCGCCAGAAGGCCGTGGAGGACGCGGGCGGCAACGGCTTCATGGCGGTCGCCGCCACCCACGCCGCGCTCCTCATGGCCCAGGGCGCCGGCCGTCTCGTACGGGCATCGGGCGACCGCGGTGTGGTCGCCGTGCTGGACCAGCGGCTCGCGACGGCCCGGTACGGCGGTTATCTGAAGGCCTCGATGCCCGACTTCTGGTTCACGGCCGACCGCAATCAGGTGCGGAAGTCGCTGGCGGCGATCGATGCGGCGGCGCAGCAGACGGAAGCCGGATGAGTCCAGGGGGCCGGTCCGCGGCGGCGGAGCCACACGTCGGCCCCCACCACTCAGCCTCAGGCTGACCCGCGGGTACCGAACCCGGACAGCACAGGGCCCCGGAACCGGCGCAGAGGTCCCGGGGCCCGGTCAGAGGGCGGGCCCGCTGGGCCCACCCGACGCGGTGCGTGGCGTCAGACGCGGCGCAGTACGGCCACCACCTTGCCGAGGATGGTCGCGTCGTCGCCGGGGATCGGCTCGTAGGCCGCGTTGTGCGGCAGGAGCCAGACGTGGCCGTCCTCGCGCTTGAAGCGCTTGACGGTGGCTTCTCCGTCGAGCATCGCGGCCACGATGTCGCCGTTCTCCGCGACCGGCTGGCGGCGGACCGTGACCCAGTCGCCGTCGCAGATCGCGGCCTCGATCATCGAGTCGCCGACGACCTTCAGGACGAACAGCTCACCGTCGCCGACGAGCTGGCGGGGGAGAGGAAAGACGTCCTCGACGGACTCCTCGGCGAGGATCGGGCCACCGGCGGCGATGCGGCCGACCAGCGGGACGTACGACGCGGCGGGCTTGCCCGCGGTGTCCGTGGGCTGCACGGAGGCGGCCTGGTCCGAGCCGCGCACCTCGTACGCGCGCGGGCGGTGCGGGTCGCGGCGCAGGAAGCCCTTGCGCTCCAGTGCCATCAGCTGGTGTGCGACGGAGGAGGTGCTGGAAAGGCCGACAGCCTGACCGATCTCCCGCATCGACGGCGGGTAGCCGCGCCGTTGCACGGAGTCCCTGATGACCTCGATCACGCGGCGTTGGCGGTCGGTGAGTCCGGAGCTGTCTGCCCGGATGCCGGGAGGTCGTCCGGGCAAGGAACGCTTGTGCCCCTCCGGGTTCGTGGCTTCGTTCATCGCGTGCACCGGCTCGAGTCGGCTCTGGGAGCGGTCCTGGGCAGTGATGGTGGCACTGTCTGCGGTGGTGGTCACGTCGGCCCCTCTCGATGGTCTCCCTGCTGGACAACGGTAGTTGGTTTCGAAAGGTTGCGCCAAACACACGTTCGAGTGAAAAATCGCGAATCGACTGTCGCGATCATGTGTCCGGGTGTATTGGCTACCGCGTGGCCTGGCGGGCAAAAGGGCCCATTGCTGTACTCTTCACCGCCGGGATGATCGTCTGTGGACTGTTGCCCCAGTCTGCCATCCGGCATTCCCCTGCCCTGGGATCAGTCCTCATCTGTGCGGGAGTCCTACGCCCCCTCCTCGCGGCGCCCACGGTATCTCCGCATGTGCCGTAGCGATACGGCCGTGCGCCGACGGATGCCGCTGCGCGCGAGTGGCGCGTGCGATCGGACGTGAACGGCGGGGCGGCAGTGTGCGGTGAAGGCGGGCGTGATGCGGTCTGTCGCGCCCCACCTGCGTCTACGCATGCGACACGCGTGGACGGTGTGGATGTATGAGCCAATCCCCACATCTAGTGGTTGGATTGCAGCAGCAGCCCACAAGTTGTGGTCCCCCGGGTCTCAGTGCCCATGGTCATCGCCTATGCTTGGGACTGCTTCGTGGGGCGCAAGAGGCCCGGCGAGGCCATTGAGTCTGCTGTGAGGAGGGTTGGGAGTTCATGCACTGCCCCTTCTGCAGGCACCCCGACAGCCGTGTCGTCGACAGTCGTACGACCGACGACGGCACATCGATCCGCAGGCGCCGCCAGTGCCCTGACTGCTCCCGTCGTTTCACGACCGTGGAGACGTGCTCGCTCATGGTGGTCAAGCGGTCCGGGGTCACCGAACCCTTCAGCCGCACCAAGGTCATCAATGGTGTGCGCAAGGCGTGCCAGGGGCGGCCCGTCACCGAGGACGCGCTCGCCCAGCTCGGCCAGCGGGTCGAGGAGGCGGTTCGGGCCACCGGAAGCGCCGAGCTGACCACCCACGACGTGGGGCTGGCCATTCTCGGCCCGCTGCAGGAGCTCGATCTCGTCGCCTATCTGCGATTCGCCTCCGTCTACCGGGCGTTCGACTCGCTCGAGGACTTCGAGACGGCCATCGCGGAACTGAGGGAAGAGACGGGGCGCCCCCACGCGGACGACGGCGACCGCGAGGACACGGTCGCGGGGAGCCAGGAAGACGACCGCGGGTCCGGAGGGACGACACAGGTCCCCGAGCCCGCAGGCGCCGCCGACTGACCGGCGGGCCGGACCCGGACGGCAGCTCCGGGCCCGGCCGGGCGGCGGCGATGTGAAGACCTGTTGCGGGCGATGTGAGTGGGTGCCCGCAACACCAGACAGAACACCGTGCCACGGGAACAACGGGGCACTTCAGGGCGTTTTCGCCCGTACAGGGAGGCGGCATGACAGAGACGGCGAGCGGTCCGGCACGGAGTTCCCGCGCCAAGGGCACCAAGGCGAACAAGGGTCTGCGTATCGAGCGCATCCACACCACTCCTGGGGTCCACCCCTATGACGAGGTGGCGTGGGAGAGCCGTGACGTCGTCATGACCAACTGGCGCGACGGCTCGGTCAACTTCGAGCAGCGCGGCGTCGAGTTCCCCGACTTCTGGTCGGTGAACGCGGTCAACATCGTCACCAGCAAGTACTTCCGCGGTGCCGTCGGCACCCCGCAGCGTGAGACCAGCCTCAAGCAGCTGATCGACCGCATCGTGAAGACGTACCGGAAGGCCGGAGAGGACCACAAGTACTTCGCCTCCCCCGCCGACGCCGAGATCTTCGAGCACGAGCTGGCGTACGCCCTCCTGCACCAGATCTTCAGCTTCAACAGCCCTGTCTGGTTCAACGTCGGCACCAAGCAGCCCCAGCAGGTCTCCGCCTGCTTCATCCTGGCCGTCGACGACTCCATGGAGTCGATCCTCGACTGGTACAAGGAAGAGGGCATGATCTTCAAGGGCGGCTCCGGCGCCGGCCTGAACCTCTCCCGGATCCGCTCCTCCAAGGAACTGCTCTCCTCCGGCGGCAACGCCTCCGGCCCGGTCTCCTTCATGCGAGGCGCCGACGCCTCCGCAGGAACGATCAAGTCCGGGGGCGCCACCCGTCGCGCCGCCAAGATGGTCGTCCTCGACGTTGACCACCCGGACATCGAGGACTTCATCGAGACCAAGGTCAAGGAAGAGGAGAAGATCCGCATCCTGCGGGACGCGGGCTTCGACATGGACCTGGGCGGCGACGACATCGCGTCCGTCCAGTACCAGAACGCCAACAACTCGGTCCGTGTGAACGACGAGTTCATGACCGCGGTCGAGCAGGGCAGCCAGTTCGGGCTGCGCGGCCGGATGACCGGCGAGGTCATCGAGGAGGTCGACGCCAAGGCGCTCTTCCGCAAGATCGCCGAGGCCGCCTGGGCCTGCGCCGACCCCGGCATCCAGTACGACGACACCATCAACAACTGGCACACCTGCCCCGAGTCCGGCCGGATCACCGCGTCGAACCCGTGCAGCGAGTACATGCACCTGGACAACACGTCCTGCAACCTGGCCTCGCTGAACCTGATGAAGTTCCTGAAGGACGACGGCAAGGGCAACCAGTCCTTCGAGGCCGAGCGCTTCCAGAAGGTCGTCGAGCTGGTCATCACCGCGATGGACATCTCGATCTGCTTCGCCGACTTCCCGACCCAGAAGATCGGCGAGAACACGCGCGCGTTCCGCCAGCTCGGCATCGGCTACGCCAACCTCGGCGCCCTGCTGATGGCCACCGGCCACGCCTACGACTCCGACGGCGGCCGCTCCCTCGCCGGCTCCATCACCTCGCTGATGACCGGTACGGCGTACCGGCGCTCCGCCGAACTCGCCGCGGTCGTCGGCCCGTACGACGGCTACGCCCGCAACGCCGACGCCCACAAGCGCGTCATGAAGCAGCACTCGGACGCCAACGACAAGGCCGTCCGCATGGACGACCTGGACACCCCGGTGTGGGCCGCCGCCAGCGAGGCCTGGCAGGACGTGGTGCGCCTCGGTGAGAAGAACGGTTTCCGTAACTCCCAGGCTTCGGTGCTCGCCCCGACCGGCACCATCGGCCTCGCGATGTCCTGCGACACCACCGGTGTCGAGCCCGACCTCGCGCTGGTCAAGTTCAAGAAGCTGGTCGGCGGCGGCTCGATGCAGATCGTCAACGGCACCGTGCCGCAGGCCCTGCGCCGCCTCGGCTACCTCGAAGAGCAGATCGAGGCGATCGTCGCCCACATCGCCGACCACGGCAACGTGATCGACGCCCCGAGTCTCAAGCCCGAGCACTACGAGGTGTTCGACTGCGCCATGGGCGAGCGGGCCATCTCCGCGATGGGCCACGTCCGCATGATGGCCGCGATCCAGCCGTGGATCTCCGGCGCCATCTCCAAGACGGTCAACATGCCGGAGTCGGCGACCGTCGAGGAGGTCGAGGAGATCTACTTCGAGGCCTGGAAGCTGGGCGTCAAGGCGCTCGCGATCTACCGCGACAACTGCAAGGTCGGCCAGCCGCTCTCCACCAAGAAGTGGGAGGAGAAGGCCGAGGAGCCCGCCGCCGTCGAGGCCAAGGTCGAGAAGGTCGTCGAGTACCGCCCGGTCCGCAAGCGCCTGCCGAAGGGACGTCCCGGCATCACCACGTCCTTCACCGTCGGCGGTGCCGAGGGCTACATGACCGCCAACTCCTACCCGGACGACGGTCTCGGCGAGGTCTTCCTGAAGATGTCCAAGCAGGGCTCGACCCTCGCGGGCATGATGGACGCCTTCTCCATCGCGGTCTCCGTCGGCCTCCAGTACGGCGTCCCCCTGGAGACGTACGTCTCGAAGTTCACGAACATGCGCTTCGAGCCGGCCGGCATGACGGACGACCCGGACGTGCGGATGGCGCAGTCGATCGTCGACTACATCTTCCGCCGCCTGGCGCTGGACTTCCTGCCCTTCGAGACGCGCTCCGCGCTCGGCATCCACTCCGCCGAGGAGCGCCAGCGTCACCTGGAGACGGGTTCGTACGAGCAGAGCATCGGCGATGACGAGGTCGACGTCGAGGGGCTGGCCCAGTCGGCGCCGCGCGCCCAGGAGCTGAAGGCCGTCTCCGCGCCGAAGAACGAAGTGGTGGCCCAGCCCGCCCCGCAGCAGGCTCACACCAATGCCGAACTGGTGGAGATGCAGCTGGGCATCCAGGCCGACGCCCCGCTGTGCTTCTCCTGCGGTACGAAGATGCAGCGCGCCGGTTCGTGCTACATCTGCGAGGGCTGCGGCTCGACCAGCGGCTGCAGCTGACGCTGAGCGCCTGAGCCGATGACGGAGGGGCACCGCCTGCGGGCGGTGCCCCTCTTGTCGTCACAGGGCCGTCTCCGCGCCGAACTCGCCGGAGACAAGCTCATGGCCGGCGTGCCGCCCCCATCGCGCTGGTGAAGGCCACGGGGTCGCCCTCGAAACCACGGACGCCGGAGTGGAAGGCCCACGGACCGGAGCCGTCCCGGGCGAACTCCGCGACCGTCGCGGCTGTCGCCCCCAGGACACCGCCGAAGTCGTCCTCCGCGAGGACCGTGTACCCCTCGCGGATGCGCAGGCCGGGGTTGACCACGCTGACGAAGGTGCGCTCCGCCGGGCGCTGCTGGATGACGACACCGACCACCACGCGCGCGTACCGGCCGTCGAGCCGATCGAGTTCCAGCGTCATGACCTCGTCGTAGCCGAAGCCCTGGCCGTCCTTGCTGTCCCGGTTGAGGTAGATGGTGCCGTCGGGGGAGCGGCTGTCGAAGTGCACCACATAGGCGGGATCGCCGTGCGGATCGTCCGCCAGATACGTCGCCGCGACGAGGTCCAGATCGGTGGACGGCTGCCCTGCCGGACTGGGATCCCACCTCATCGCGATCTCGATCTTGCCCAGTCCCTTGTTGAGCCCGTCCACCAGAGTCCCCTTCCCCGTACCGACCCGCCTGTTCGCCCCAACTGCCTGGCGCTTACGACTGTTTGTCCATCCTGCCACGGGTGCGGGTGCGCGCGTGGAGGAGTGGTCCGGCCGAGAGTGACCGGCGCCACGCTCCCTGGCCTTACCATGGCGCGGTGCTGGTCAAGTGGATTCGCTGCACCGTGGTGGACCGCCGCGGTTTCGAGCGGGGGCAGCGGAAGTGGGCGGGGCTTCTGGGGGAGCCGGGATTTCGCGGGCAGGGGGGTGGCTGGAGCCGGGGGCGGCCGGACGTGGCACACATATTCGCGTTCTGGGAGAGCCGCGCCTTCTACGACTCCTTCATGGCACGGTCCCACGACCGGCTGGCGTCGGCCCAGTCGGGCACCTTCAAGGGCGCCCAGGTCAGGCTCTTCGACTACCGCTTCGACGTGAAGACCGGCTTCGAACCGCGCTTCACGGACGCCGACCTGCTGCGGGTGGCGCTCTGCCGTGTTCACGAGGAGCGGGCCGAGCATTTCGTGCTGATGCAGGAAAAGGTCTGGAACCCGGCGATGGCCGGCTCTCCCGGCATGGTGCGCGGGCTGTTCGGCGAGGCGCCCGGGCACGAGTTCCTGGTGCTGTCGATGTGGCGCTCGGATGCCGAGCACGGCAAGTACCGCACCGAGCGAGTGGAGCGGCTCGCCCTGAGGGCCCAGACGGAGGCGGACGTGGCGGCGCTCACCGGGGACATCGTGGGCATGGAGCCGAGCTGGACTGTCTGACTGGGCCGGCCCGGAGGGTCTGGCCTTCGAGGACCAGGTCGCCGAGCTTGAGCCGCGCGGGAACGGTCCGATTTCAGAACAGTCTGATTCAGAGTGGTCTGGGGGATAGGTTCCTGGTCGGCGAGGGGCGTGACCTGTGTGACCTGTGATGCAGGATCTGTGTGACCTACGCTGTATGGGTGGGGTAGGAGTGCTCCACGAGCCCTCACCCGATCTAGGGTCTTGGCATGGCACGACCACGGCGCATCGTCCTTGTCCGGCACGGCGAGTCAACGGGCAATGTTGATGACTCCGTGTACGAGCGTGAACCCGACCACGCCCTGGCGCTGACCGAACGGGGTCGGCGGCAGGCGGAGGCGACGGGCGAGCGGTTGCGTGAACGGTTCGGTGGTGAGCGCGTCAGTGTGTACGTCTCCCCGTACCGCCGTACGCACGAGACGCTGCGCTCCTTCCATCTCGACCCCGAACTCATACGCGTACGCGAGGAGCCCCGGCTGCGCGAGCAGGACTGGGGCAACTGGCAGGACCGGGACGAGGTCCGCCTCCAGAAGGCCTACCGGGACGCGTACGGCCACTTCTTCTACCGTTTCGCCCAAGGCGAGTCCGGCGCCGATGTCTACGACCGGGTCGGCGGCTTCCTGGAGAGCCTGTTCCGTAGTTTCGAGGACCCCGACCATCCGCCGAACGTCCTCATCGTGACCCACGGTCTGGCCATGCGGCTGTTCTGCATGCGGTGGTTCCACTGGACGGTCGCGGAGTTCGAGTCGCTGTCGAACCCGGGGAACGGCGAGGTGCGGATGCTCGTTCTGGGAGACGACGGCAAGTACACGCTTGACCGGCCGTTCGACCGCTGGCGAGATCCCGAACCCTACGGGATCACCGGATAGAGTGGCAGGGCGATGACCGCTGATTTCTCCCCCGACGGGCGCCTGGACCGCGCCCTGGCCAGCCTGCGCGGACTGTCCGTCGGGGACGCCCTGGGTTCCCAGTACTTCGTGCCGGTGAACTACCCGTTGCTGAAGCGCCGCGAGGTGCCGTCCGGCCCGTGGCGATGGACCGACGACACGGAGATGGCCGGTTCCGTCGTCGCCGTCCTGGCCGCCCACCATCGCGTCGACCAGGACGCCCTTGCCCGTTCCTTCGCAGAGCACCACGATTTCGACCGCGGCTACGGTCCCGCGGTCAATCGCCTGCTGCGACTCGTCCGGGAGGGCGGGGACTGGCGCGAACTCGCCGCCGCGCTCTTCAACGGACAGGGGTCCTGGGGTAACGGCGCCGCTATGCGGATCGCCCCGCTGGGCGCCTGGTACGCGGGCGACCCGGAGCAGGCGACCCACCAGGCGGAGATCTCGGCCTACACCACCCACCAGCACCGCGAGGCGGTCGTCGGTGCGATGGCCGTCGCCGCGGCCGCCGCGTTCGCGGCCGCCCCCGGCGGGCCGCCCGGCGCCGAGGCCCTCCTCGACGGGGTCATCGACCTGGTGCCGAAGAGCGCGGTGGGCGCGGGGCTGCGCCGGGCCCGGGACATGCTCGACTACGGCGACCCGGCCACGGTGGCGGCGGTACTGGGGTGCGGCCGGCGTACGACCGCCCACGACACCGTGCCCTTCGCCATCTGGTCAGCGGCGAGAAGCCTCGGTGACTACGAGCAGGCGTTCTGGACGACCGCGCAGGTCGGCGGGGATGTCGACACCACCTGCGCCATCGTCGGCGGCGTGATCGCCGCGAGCAAGGTCGGGACACCACCCGCCGAGTGGGTGGGGCGGACGGAACCGCTCCCGGACTGGGTGCCCGCGTCGGCCTAGCGGCAAAGGCTCTTTCACCTCTTCGGGAACTCTCCGTACATCGCGGGAACTCTGTGTAATCGACCGCTCGTTGTCGGGACATCCGCTGCGCGAGCCGTCAGGGCGCGCAGGCACCGGAGTGGAGCGATGGGGGTGAACATGGGCGTCCTGCTCGCGGTTCTGATCCACTGGTGGGGCGTTTTCGTGCGCCGTCCGGGGAACGAACCGGTCGCGAACCGGCCCGACAGCCGCCGCCAGGCACGTGTCACGCCCGTCGGCGAGCCGCCGAGGCCGGCTCGCGATGCTGTGGTGTCAGCCGAGTCCCGGCCCGGCCGACCCGGCGAGCGCCTCCAGGTCACTCTTGCGGACCCGGATCACCAGCCAGGCCGTGGCCAGGGCGAGGACGGCCATCGCCGCGGCCGGGATGAAGGCTGTCGAGATGCCCTGGGCCAGCACCTCGTGCCCCCACGGTGCGGGCAGTTGCTGCGTACGGGCGAATTCCGCCTTTTGCTCCGCGGAGCCCTCGGCCATGAACTGCGGAAGCTGCTTCTCCGCCTCGTCCCGGGTCGCCGTGCCGAAGACCGTCGTCAGGATGGCCAGGCCCAGCGATCCGCCCACCTGCTGCGTCGTGTTGAGCAGCCCGGACGCGGCGCCCGCCTCGTGCGGGGCGACACCGGAGACGGCGGTGAGCGTCAGCGTCACGAAGTTCAGCCCCATACCGAAGCCGAAGACCAGCATCGGACCGAGGACCCCGCCGACGTAGGAACTGTCGGAGCTGATGAGCGCCTGCCAGGCCAGTCCGGTCATCGCGAGCGCCGAGCCCGCGAGCATGAACGGCTTGGGGCCCAGTACAGGCAGGAACCGCTGCGACAGACCCGCGCCGAGCGCGATCACGACCGTCACGGGCAGGAAGGCGAGCCCCGCCTCGATCGGGCTGTAACCGAGCACGTTCTGCACGAACAGCACGATGTAGAAGAACATGCCGAACATCGCCGCGGCCAGGCTCAGCATGATCACGTACGTGCCGGAGCGGTTGCGGTCGGCGAACATCCGCAGCGGGGTGATCGGTTCCTTGGCCCGGGACTCGATGATCCCGAAGGCCACCAGCAGGACCACCGCGGCGCCGAAGGACCCGATGGTGAGGCTGTCCCGCCAGCCCTCGTCCGCAGCACGGATGAAGCCGTAGACGAGGGACGCCATGCCCGTGGTCGAGGTCACCGCACCCGCGATGTCGAACCGGCCGGTGTGCCGGTCGGACTCGCTGATGTAGAGCGGTGTGAGCACGGCGATCAGCACGCCGATCGGTACGTTCACGAAGAGCACCCAGCGCCAGTCGAGCCACTCGGTGAGCATGCCGCCGGCGAGCAGGCCTATGGCGCCACCGCCCGCCGACACCGCGGCGAAGACCCCGAAGGCCCGGTTGCGCTGCGGGCCCTCGGGGAACGTGGTGGTGATGAGCGCCAGCGAGGTGGGCGACGCGATGGCGCCCCCCACGCCTTGCAGGACCCGTGCGGCCAGCAACTGCCAGGGCTCCTGGGCGAGCCCGCCGAGCAGCGAGGCAAGGGTGAACAGCAGGATGCCGGTCATGAAGACGCGGCGGCGGCCGAGGATGTCACCGGCCCTGCCGCCGAGGAGCAGCAGACCGCCGAAGGTGAGTGTGTAGGAGCTGACGACCCAGGTGAGGTCGGTGGTGCTGAACTTGAGCGCGTCTTGAATGTGCGGGAGCGCGATGTTCACAATCGTCGCGTCGAGTACCACCATCAGTTGGCAGGCCGCGATGACGGTGAGTGCGATGCCGGGATGTCCCTCCCGGCGGGCCGCACCTGGCTTCTGGTCCTGGAGCAATGGAGAGGTTGTCACTATGGGTCCCCCACGAGTGCGTTAGTGAACGCTCGCGTTCACTGCCGCGTCAAAGGTAGTGAGTCCCCAACAGTGAACGCAAGCGTTCACTCACGGCGTTGTCGTTCGGTATGTCCCCCTCTGCCGCCGTCCAGCACGCCTTCACATCCCCGAAATCCCCGCTTCTCTGTTCGTTGGAGAGAGTCAGATGGTTACCCCGAGCTGGGCGGATGCCCCCGCTCAGACAGCCGCCCGCCGCCGCGGCGCCGTGCTCGAGCGAGCGATCCTCGATGCCGCACTGGACCAACTCAGCACCGTCGGCTGGAACGGCCTGACGATGGAGGGTGTCGCCGCCGGCGCCCAGACCGGCAAGGCCGCGGTCTACCGGCGCTGGCCGTCCAAGGAGGACCTTGTCGCCGACGCTCTGCGTGCCGGTCTGCCGCATTTCGACGCGGCACCCGACGAGGGTGGGGTGCGTGAGGACCTCTTGGCGCTGTGTCTGCGAGCCCGGGACGCGATGTTCTCCCGCCCCGGTGTCGCGCTTCGCTCAGTGATTCACGAATGCGACACAATGCAGGCCGAGCGGTTTCATGCCGTGATCTTCGAGGGGGTCGTGGAGCCCACCATTCAGATGCTGCGGGAGGTCATCGAGCGTGGGATTCAGCGAGGAGAGGTGCGTTCTGACGCTGCTAACGGCTATGTCTTCGACGCCGTCCCGGCGATGATGATGTACCGCTCCAAGATGTGCGGCTGCGAATGGCGGGATCATGAAGTGGAGGAGATGATCGACCAGTTGATGGTTCCGCTGCTGCGGCCGAGCGGCTCCTGACGGGGGCTCGCGAAGGGTGTGACGCCGCCAGGGTGGCCCAGGGTGTCGCGGGCGCTTCCGGGCGGCGTAACCTAGGGGCGCCATGCCGTACGAACCACCTACTCACACCGTCGAGCGCTCCCTTCGAGCCACGACCGGAGCGAAGATCGTTGCAGGTGTCGACGAGGTGGGGCGCGGTGCGTGGGCCGGCCCTGTCACCGTCTGCGCGGCGATCACCGGACTGCGTCGGCCGCCCGAGGGCCTCACGGACTCGAAGCTGCTCACCATCAAGCGGCGCACCGAACTCGCCGAGGCCCTGCGGACGTGGGTGACGTCGTACGCCCTGGGTCACGCCTCCCCGGAGGAGATAGACCAACGGGGGATGACGGCCGCCCTGCGGCTCGCTGCGGGGCGTGCGTTGGATGCCCTGCCGGTCCGTCCGGACGCGGTCATCCTCGATGGCAAGCACGACTACCTCGGTGCTCCCTGGCGGGTTCGTACGGTGATCAAGGGCGACCAGTCCTGCGTGGCGGTAGCCGCGGCGTCGGTGATCGCCAAGGTTCAGCGCGACAAAATGATGGCCGAACTGGGTATCGACCATGCAGACTTCGGTTTTGCGGACAACGCCGGGTATCCATCCCCCGTGCACAAGGCCGCACTGGCGGAGCGGGGCCCCACCCCCTACCACCGGTTGTCATGGGCGTATCTTGATGCGCTGCCCCAGTGGCGGCACCTCAAGAAGGTCCGCAGCTGGGCGGACGGAAGTGTTCCGGAAATCGAGGGTCAGCTCGGCTTCGATTTCTGACGGTTTCGTTCGCACGCATGCGCCACCCGCCGACGCGGGCCGTACCAGCGTTTGATAAATATCAACTCATGCCTCTCATTCCCGAGGAGCCTCAGATTCACGAGAGTGCCCAGGGTCCCCGCGCCACTCCGGCCAGCGGCCGCACCGCGCCGACCCCCCGTCCCGTACCCGGCCCCCGTCCCGCGGCTCCGTCGCGTCCCGGTCGTCCCGGCCCTCTCCGGCCAGCGCCGCCGGTGCAACGTACGCCGCGTGACGCAGCCGCCAAGCCCGGTCCGTCCGGGCCCGCCGCCGGTGCCGCCGCTCCGGCCGCCCCGCAGATCCAGCTGATCCCGGCTTCCGCACAGGGCGCGCTCGACGCCGCCGAGGAGGCCGTGGACCTGCTCCTGGACGCGGGGCGCGCCCCCAGCGACGTCCTGGTGATCACGACCGGCGAACAGCACCCGTGGGCCACCCATGAGCTGTCCTTCGGTGAAACCTCCTACTGGGCCCAGCACGACGCCCGCGACGACGTCTTCTACACGGACGCCACCATCGCGGCCCGCGCCGCGTCGCGTCCGGTGGTCGTGGTCGCCGTTAACGGCGGTACCGAGGCCGCAGCCGCGAGCGCGCTGTCCCTGGCCCACTCCCGTGCGAACACCCTGCTGATCGTCTGCGGTGACCCGCAGCAGATCAACTCGGTGCTGGGCGCGGGCGTCTGAGTCGCTTCCTCAGCGTCCGGTCGGACGCTGAGGGCTTCCGATGCTGCTACGGCGGCTCCGCAGGGTGGGCGGTTCGGCATGCCCGAAGGACTGGACGCCGTGGTTGCGTACGGGCCTCGCCGGTTGGGGAGCGCGTCCTGCGGCCCTGCGTGGGTCGCGGGGCGGCACACGGGCTCGCATGCCGTGCGTTGGAGGCGCGCACAGCACCCGTGCGAAATGCTCTGGCCAGAGGGCTTCAGCGTGCCGCCGCTGCGCGGCGCAGGACCTCCGAGGCGGCGCCACCGGTGCGCGGCAACGGTGGCGCCGCCTCGGACGTGGCGAACGGCTCCGGTGCCGAGGCCGAGTGGGGGCGGCGTCCACCGCGGCCTTCGCCGAGGACCTGCCAGCCGTCACGCGTCAGCGTGATGTACGCCCCGCAGCGCAGCCCGTGCAGGGTGCAGGCGTCGCGCAGGCCCCACATCCACGCGCCGTCCTCCTCCGTCCAACGCGCGTCGCCCTCACGGCAGTAGAGCAGCACCGCGGTCCGTACCGGAGTGCGGCGCCGCAGATCGTGCGGGATGATCCGGCGCAGCTGCGCGAGCAGCACATTGCGGAACATCCAGCCGTCGGCCGGGGCCGGGCGGCGTACGAACGAGGCGCTCGCCCGCAGCCGTTCGTCCGGGTCGAGCACGGCGACGACAGCGGTCGCCGGCTGCGGGTGGTGCCGGGCATGCAGACCGCTGACGACCTCACGGGGGTCGCGCAACAGTGGGATCCCGGCGGCGGCCCATTCCGCGGGTTCGAGCAAGCGGTTGGCGGAAGCGGCGGACGTCGACGCCGCTGCCGAGGCCGGAGCGAATCCGAAGGTCACGGTCCTCCCTTCGGCTACGCGCCCACACTGCGGGCGAGGTCGGATTCCTGGGAGCGCGCACCGCAGCGAAGCCCTACCGGATCGGCGGGCGCGCCGTGCGGGAGCGGACCTCAATTCTTCCTGTCGAACTTGAATGCGGCAACGAGCAATTGAGGCCGCCGACCGTTATCAGATGATGCGCGGCTAATATCCCCACCCTGTGCGCCGCCGAGCCCCCCATGGGGCGTTCGAGCACGACACGTTCGTACGTCACGGGAGTGTGCGGCGTCCAGGGGTGTGCGCACGTGGTCAGGTGGCGGGTGCCCCGTGCTCCGGGACGGACACCTCGCCCAGGGCGTCGGTCGTCAGCCCTGCAAGGCCAGCACGAGCGGCAACACCCCCTGCGCACCGGAGCGTCGGAGCATGCGGGCCGCGACCGCGAGGGTCCATCCGGTCTCCGTGTAGTCGTCCACGAGGAGGACCGGGCCCTGGGCATCGGCCAGGGCGGACGCGAGGGCGGGCGGCACGGTCAGAGCGCCGTCGAGTGCCTTCAGCCGCTGGGCGCTGTTGCTCCGGGAACCGGGGCGCGCGTCACCGGTGTACTCGATGGCACCCAGCAGTGGCAGTCGGCCGACTTCCGCGATGCGCGCTCCCAGGGAGTGGATCAACGCGGGGCGGGTGCGGGACGCCACAGTGACGACGCCGACCGGGCGCGGCTGGGCGTCCGACGTGCCAGAAGCCCAGCCGCCGGGACCCTTGGCCCAGTCGGCCAGCACGCTCACGACCGCCTTCGCCACGTCGTCCGGAACGGGCCCGTCGAGGGCCTGGGGTGCGAGCAGGGGGCGCAGCCGGTTGCCCCAGCCGATGTCCGACAGACGCCCCAATGCGCGTCCCGATGCGGCCTGTTCTCCCGCCGGGATACGTCCCTTGAGGTCCACTCCGATCGCCGGCAGCCCTGTCGGCCACATGCGGCGGGGCTCCACCTCGACCCCCGCCCGGCCCAGGTCCACGCGCGCGGCGTCGAGTGCCTCCTCGGACGTGTCGGCCACGAAGCGCGGGCCTGTGCAGTTGTCGCATCGACCGCACGGCTTGGCGGCCTCGTCGTCAAGCTGACGCTGCAGGAACTCCATGCGGCAGTCCGTCGTCGACGCGTACGCGCGCATGGCCTGCTGCTCGGTCTCCCGCTGACGCGCCACCCACGCGTACCGCTCGGCGTCGTACGTCCACGGCCGCCCGGTCGAGATCCAGCCGCCCTTGACCCGCCTGACCGCCCCGTCCACGTCGAGGACCTTGAGCATGGTCTCCAGGCGGGATCGGCGCAGTTCCACCAAGGGCTCCAGAGCGGGCAGCGACAAGGGTTTCTCCGCCTGCGCGAGGAGATCGAGCGTGCGGCGCACCAGGTCTTCCGAGGGGAAGGCGAGCGACGCGAAGTACTTCCAGATCGCCTCGTCCTCCTTCCCCGGGAGCAGGAGCACCTCGGCGTGCTCGACACCGCGTCCCGCGCGGCCCACCTGCTGGTAGTAGGCGATGGGGGAGGAGGGCGAGCCGAGGTGCACCACGAAGCCCAGATCGGGCTTGTCGAAACCCATGCCGAGTGCGGAGGTGGCGACCAGCGCCTTCACCTTGTTGGCGAGCAGGTCCTCCTCGGCCTGCTGCCGATCGGCGTTCTCCGTCTTGCCCGTATACGAAGAGACCGTGTGCCCCCGCTGCCGGAGGAAGGCGGTGACCTCCTCGGCGGCGGCCACGGTGAGCGTGTAGATGATGCCGGAGCCCGGCAGTTCGTCGAGGTGCTCGGCGAGCCAGGCCATCCGATGCGCGGCGTCCGGCAGCCGCAGCACGCTCAGACTCAGGCTGTCGCGGTCCAGCGGGCCCCGCAGCACGAGGGCGTCCGAGCTGCCGCCGGTGCCGAGCTGTTCCGCGACGTCGGCCGTCACGCGCGCGTTGGCGGTGGCCGTGGTCGCGAGCACCGGCACACCGGACGGGAGGTCGGCGAGCATGGTGCGCAGCCGGCGGTAGTCCGGCCGGAAGTCGTGGCCCCAGTCGGAGATGCAGTGGGCCTCGTCCACCACCAGGAGCCCGGTGGCGGCCGCGAGCCGGGGCAGCACCTGGTCCCGGAAGTCCGGGTTGTTGAGCCGCTCCGGACTGACCAGCAGGACGTCCACCTCACCCGCGGCGATCTCGTCCTGAACAGACTCCCACTCCTCGGTGTTCGCGGAGTTGATGGTCCGGGCGTGGATGCCGGCCCGGGCCGCCGCCTCGACCTGGTTCCGCATGAGAGCGAGCAGCGGGGAGACGATCACCGTCGGACCGCTGCCCTGCGCCCGCAGCAGCGAGGTCGCCACGAAGTAGACCGCGGACTTGCCCCAGCCCGTGCGCTGGACGACCAGGGCACGTCGTCTGTCGGCGACCAGTGCCTCGATCGCCCGCCACTGGTCCTCGCGCAGCCGGGCCGCTCCCGAGACGTCCCCGACGAGACGGGCAAGGACCGTGTCGGCCGCCGCCCGGAGATCCGCGTTGCTCGTGTGCTCCATGCGTTCCATGAAACAGGACGGCAGTGACAACGGGAGCGGTGCACCGGGAGACGCGAGAGTCGGGAGATCTCTGGTGACGTGTCCCTGATCGAAGTTATCCACAAGGAAAACCGGAGCTTCGGATTCCGCGAGATCGTCTCGGCATGACGAACCACAGCGAAGCGACTGGATCCTCTGAAAACGGCGACATCACCGGGCCCGATGCACCGGGCAGGCACAAGGACGGCGGTCGGCAGAAGCGGGAGCCGAACGCGGGCGACGCGGCCGGACTGCACGCCCCCAGCCCCGCGCACGACAGTCACGGCGGCGAACATCAGGTCACCCTGCGCACCCCGGCCGAACTGGCCGATGCCCTGCCGTATCTGCTCGGTTACCGTCCCGAGGACAGCATTGTCCTGGTCGCCCTGCACGACAGGGACGGACGCGGACGGTTCGGAGGGCGGGCCCGGCTCGGTATCCCCGCCAACGCGGACGACTGGCCGTCCGCAGCCGGACAACTGGCCCACGGTCTGGTGACGGGCAGCGAGCGCCGAGGAGCCAGGCCCGAATCGATGGTCGCCTTCCTGTGCCAGGAGCCGCAGAAGGGCGAGTCCGGGCAGCACGTCATGGAGCGGCTGAGGCCTCTGGCCCAGAGGCTGCGCGTCGAGTGCGGTTCCCTGGACGTGGTGGTGGTCGAGGCGCTGTGCATCTCGGAGGGGCGCTACTGGTCGTACTGCTGTGACAACGCGGCATGCTGCCCGCCCGAGGGAGCGCCCATGGGCCTGCCCGGCACCTCCGTGCTGGCCGCCGCGGCCACCTACGCGGGGATCCAGGTGCGCGGCACGCTGCGGGAGCTGCGGGCCAGGCTGCTGCCTTGGGAGAACGCCGCCGCCCTCGAACAGGAGGCCGCCCTCGACACCGCCAGCATGACGCTGGTCCCGAGGCTCCTGGACGACGTGGGCCGCGCCTCCGTGGCCGACGAGACGCTGGAACTGGCCGGGAGGATCCTCGATCGCTTCGCCGAGGCGCGGCCCGTCTCCGGCATGCTCCTGGCGGACCTGCGCGACGACGAACTCCTCGGGTGCGACGAGGCCGCCCGGTTGATTCTCGGTCTGCAGGACCGCGCGACCCGCGACCGCGCGGCCGAGTGGATGGAGGGCGACGAGGCCGCGCGCGCCCTTCGTCTCTGGCGGACGCTGGCCCGCCGCTGCGTCGGACCCTACGGCGAACATGCCGCTGCGCCGCTCACTCTCGCGGGCTGGGTCGCATGGTCCACCGGCGACGAACTGGAGGCCCGGGAAGCTCTCGCCATGGCCCTGGGTGCTGATCCTGACTACCTCTTCGCCCGTCTTCTGCACCAGGCTTGCAACGAAGGCCTCGACCCGGAGTCGATCCGTACCTGCTTGCGAGCGGAGCGCGAAGGCCGTGGGCGAGCGGTGGTCGACCACGCCATGATCCGTGCGCACGATGCCGAGGCTGTCGGGCGAGAGACAGTGGTGTCACAGCCCGACCCCGAACCCACGCCCACAGCGACGTCCTCACGCCGTCGCCGCCGCTCCCGTACCGCCGGTGCTGTCGACACCGGCTCCGGCCGTACCCGTGCCGGCCGTGACACGAGCACGCCTACTTCGCCCGGGCGTAAGCCGGCAGGCACCACGCGCCCTGCCGGTGCCGCGGAAGCCGGCCTGCGCCCCGAACGTGCGACGACGGGTCCCGCGCGATCCGGCAGTGCGCGCACGGGCGGCACGCGTGCGCGCACTGCGCGGAAAGCAGCCATGCCCTGCCGGGACGCGGGGCAGGAAGGCGTGCAGCCCGGCCACGATACGGAGGGGGAGGAGTGACCCATCGCCCCCTGCAACCGGGTGGCCCTGGCGCACAAGGGCCGGGGGACGGGCGTGACTCGGAGGACGTCCACGGCGTTCACCTGAGTGGCGGAACGCCTGAACGGCGTGTGACGCCCCACCGCCCCTGCCCCGTCGGAGCCCTCCGGCACCGGCGCCGAACTCGATCGAGGCGCACAGAGCGCAGAGGAAGCCTTCCCATGCATCAGCCGACTCCGCCCTCCGCCGCCGGCGACCGCCGCTCTGCAGACGGGCCCCGACCGCCCTTCGTGCCGGGCCTGGGCCTGTCCGGGGGCGGCGCTCCGCGGTCGGGGGACCAGGATGCCCCTTCGCGACCAGTGGCCCGGGTCGATGGTTACGGGCCCAGGTTCCCTGGAGCTGCCTCACACGTCTCGCCGCCCACCGGCCCGGACTCTCGCTCCCCCTCGCCGCCGCGCCCGGGCCGTTCGTCGCCCCGATGGGCGGGCCAGAGCCGTGGCCCCGGATCCACGTCGGGGTACGGCTCACCCGCACCGCCCTCGGCTCAGGGCCGGGCATCGGCGCCCACGGGGCACACGCCTCCGCCCCCGTCCCGTGGTGCGACGATCCCCGGACTGCGATGGTCCGCAGACCTGCCACCCGCCCACACGGCGATGATCTGTGTCGCCCTTCCCGGCCTGGCCATCTCGACGGAGGAAGGGCAGATGACCGGCCGGGGGCTGGAAGGGTTCTATCGCGGCGGCCGGCGCGTGCTCTCCCGGTGCGAGATCCGCGTGGGCGGACGGGAGCCCCTCGCAGTGCAGGCCCGCATGGCCTCGGCCGACCGCGCCAGGTTCGTGGGCACGCTCCGCACGTCCCCGCAGGCCGGACCGGACCCGGACGTGGTCGTGGAACGCAACCGCTTCGCGGACGGCAGGGAGCGGATCACCCTGCACAGCGCGGCTCCCCGCCCGATGCGCCTGACGGTCGAGGTGGTCCTGGGCACGGATCTGGCCGACCTCGGTTCGATCGCGTCGGGCACCGCGGGACCCGAACTCCCCGCCAGCGTTCACGGCTCCGGCCTGCGCTGGTCCTGTCCCACCGGCAACGCGTCCGTGACAGCCGAACCGCCTCCCTCGGACGCCCTGGCCTCGGCCGGGCTGCTGCGGTGGGAGTTCGACCTGCCGCCGGGCGGAAGCAGAAGTGTGGAACTGCGGGTGCGGCCGGACGGTGCGGGGCCTCTCCGAGCCGTGGGCCGCGCCGCGACCAGCCCCCTGGCTGCGGCGTGTGCGGAAGGCGACGACCCCAGAGTCTCCGCCCTCTTGCGGACGAGCATCGAGGACCTCCAGGCCCTCTTGCTGCGTGACTCCGCGAACCCCGCGGACACCCATCTCGCGGCCGGGGCACCCTGGCGCTGCGGTCTGGCACCCGCCGACGCGCTCGTCGCCGCCCGGATGGCCCTGCCGCTCGGCACCGGCCTGGCAGCGGGGACGCTGCGGATCCTCGCCCGGACCCAACTCACCGGCCCGGGACCGCAGTCCGGGATGATCCCCGGCCCGAGACGGGACGCCGGGCCGTACCTTCCGCCGCAGTGCACCGGTACGGAGGCAACGCTGCTCTTCCCGGTACTGCTCGCCGAGGCCCGACGCTGGGGGCTCGGCGAGCAGGAGACGGAGGAACTGCTGCCCGCCGCCGAGCGCTGCCTGACCTGGCTGCGGACCACCGTGGGCGACGACGCATACCTGCGCGACCCGCACCCCGGCGGACCCATCCGCTGCGAGACACAGGCGCACGCCCACCGTGCCGCACTGCTCGGTGCCGATCTGCTCGATGCCTGCGGCCGTACCGGAGGAGCGGCACTCCGGCAGTGGGCGCAGGCCTTACGGCCCGCGTTCCGGGAGGACTTCTGGCTCGACGACCGCGGAGGCGGCCGGCCCGCGGCAGCCCGTGCCCCGGACGGCAGGCTCGTGCCTCACATGGGCGCGGCCGCCGTCCATCTCCTTGACACCGGCCTGCTGGGCGGGGGCGCGGTGGCACCCGGTCTGCTCGACAAGGTCCAGACCGAGAAGCTCGCCCGGCTGCTCGGCAGCCCCGTCATGGACTCGGGCTGGGGCCTGCGTGGACTGGGCGCGAAAGAACCGGGATTCAATCCGTTCGGCCACCGCGCCGGGGCCGTACGGATCCAGGAGACGGCACTCGCCGTCGCCGGTCTGGCCGCCGCAGGCTACGAGAAGGAGGCGAGCTCGCTCCTGCGCGGCGCACTCGAGGCCGCCGAGACCTTCGCCCATCGCCTGCCCGAGATGTACGCGGGGGAACAGCGTACGGAGGGAAGCGCTCCCCTCCCGCACCCGGCGGCCTGCCGCCCCGCGGCCACCCCGGCGGCGGCTGGAGTCCTGCTGCTCACCACGCTCGCCGGCATCCGGCCCGATGCCCCGGCCGGGACTGTCACCCTGCGCCCTGTGCGCAGCGCACCCCTGGGCGAGGTCGGCTTCACGGGTCTGCGTGTGGTGGGCGCCCCGTTCTCCGTGCGGGTCAGCCGGCTCGGCCTCGTCATGGTCGAGGAGGCGGCCGACGGACTGCAGCTGGGGGCTTGACCAGCCACGACAGATCACCGTTGGACCACCGGGAATCGACAGTGAAGCCCACATCCGACCGAAGTGGATCAGTAAGCGAAGCGAGTCGCGAAGAGAGTGTTTATCGTCAGGCAGACGACTATGATCGCCGCATGCCCTACGACCCGTCAGCGTTTCCGCCCTTCGCCGTCACCGTGGACCTGGTCGTACTGACCGTGCGTCGCCATGCCCTGTGCGCGCTGGCGGTACGGAGGGGCGAACCACCGTTCCAGGGGCGTTGGGCACTCCCCGGCGGTTTCGTACGGGCCGACGAGGACCTGGCACAGGCCGCGGCGCGCGAGCTGGCCGAGGAGACAGGGCTGCGCGTCCACGACCCGGCCGTCCCCGCCCAAGACAACGGCGCACACCTGGAGCAGCTCGCCACCTACGGAGATCCCAAGCGGGACCCCAGGATGCGGGTCGTCAGTGTCGCTCACCTCGCCCTGGCTCCCGACCTGCCCGCGCCCAGGGCGGGCGGCGACGCCAGCAACGCGCGCTGGGCTCCGGTCGAGGAACTACTGCAGCAGGGCGGCTACGGGCGTGACGCCGAGCCGGTCGCCCCGCTCGCCTTCGACCACGCGCAGATTCTGGCGGACGGCGTGGAGCGAGCCCGCTCCAAGATCGAGTACTCGTCGCTGGCCACAGCCTTCTGCCCGCCCGAGTTCACGGTCGGAGAGCTGCGTCGTGTCTACGAGGCCGTGTGGGGCGTGGCGCTCGACCCGCGCAACTTCCACCGCAAGGTGACGGGCACCCCGGGCTTCCTGGTGCCCACAGGTGGGACTACCACCCGCCAGGGCGGCCGCCCGGCACAGCTCTTCCGGGCAGGTGGCGCGACGCTGCTCAACCCTCCGATGCTGCGCCCCGAGGTGTGACGCCGGGCCTGGAACGCGACCTGCCCCCAGCCCGAACTCGGGTGATTGCCCTGCCCGAGACGGCCTTGCGCTGCCCGAAAAAACGGACATAGCGCGCTATCTTGCTGTGAGTGATCCAGGCCTTCGGACTGACCAGCAACCCTCGCAAAGAGCTTCCGCCCGCGGCCGACGACGTCTCCTTCGAGGCGCGAGCGGGCCGCGTCACCGCGCTGCTCGGAGCGCCGGGCGCCGGCAAGACGACAGTCCTCAGGCTCATGCTCGAGCTCCAACAAGGCCGTGGCATCACCTACTTCCGGGGCCGCCCCCTGCATCGCATCGCCCATCCCTCACGCGAGGTCGGCGTGCTGCTGGGCGACGTGCCGGGGCACCCGGCCCGCACGGTCCGTGGCCACCTGCGCATGCTGTGTGCCGCCGCGGGTGTTCCGGTCCGGCGCGCTGACGAAGTCCTCGAGGCGGTCGGACTCGTGAGCCTGCGCGATGAACGCCTCGGTGCCCTCTCGCGCGGCATGGACCGCCGCCTCGGCCTGGCCTGCGTCCTGCTGGCCGACCCACACACCCTCGTCCTCGACGACCCTGCCGACGGGCTCTCCGTCCGCGAGGGCGGCTGGCTGCACGGCATGCTTCGCGCACACGCCGGCCACGGCGGCACGGTCCTGTTCACGACGGCCGACCCCAAGGAAGCCGCACGCACCGCCGACCGCGTCGTCACGCTGGAGCAGGGCAGGCTCGTGGCCGACCAGGAGGCCGCGGAGTTCTCGCGCACCCGCCTGCGTCCCCGTGTAGCCGTACGCAGCCCGCACGCGGCCCGTCTGGCGGCTCTCCTGACCAAGCAGGCCCGCACAGCGCAGCGCTCTGTCGAAATCGTACGCGAGGGCAACAACCGTCTCTCCGTGTACGGAAGTACCTGCGCGGACGTCGGGGAGGCCGCGTTCCGCCACGGCATCGTCGTCCACCAACTCGCCGACGAGATCGGCGACATGGGTCCCGGTGCGGGCGCCGCGCAGCCAGGCGATCCGCACAGCGACCGCGATGGGGGCCTGGTCGGCTCGGGGCAACCGGCGGACGAGCGGCGGCGGGTCGCCACGGCGCGAACCTCCGCCGACAAGCCGGACCACGACAGAGTCGAGCCGGACCACGACAGAGTCGAGTCGGATCATGACGGCGTCGAGCCGGACGGCGACAGAGTCGAGCCGGATCACGAGAGCGTCGAGCCGGAGGCCTCCAGTGGCGAGCCGGAGCGAGTCCCTGCCCAGCCGAGGCACGTCACCGACGCCCCCTGGCCAACCGCTGCGCCCCGGGCCGGTGAGCCGGAGCCTTCCCTCGACGTGTCGATGCCGAACACAGCGGACCCCGTGGCCATCGCCCCTGGGCTGCGAACCACCATCGAGCTGAAGCCCACCGCTGACGAACCAGGACCAGCCGCCGACGAGCCGCTGCCCGACTCTCGCCAGGCGCAGCCCTCCCATGAGTTGCGGCCCACCCTCGAACTGCGGCTCACCGCTGACGCACCGGAACCCGTCGCCGACGAGCCGCTGGACGACTCCGGCCAGGCGCAGCCCGCCGCCGAGCCTCACGAGCGCTCAGACGTGCCCGCGGCCGACCACGTGGACAATGCCTCCGCCTCTCCCCAGGAGGAGACGACCGCCCCCTCCCCACGCCCTGCGCCGCACCCCGTCGAAGCCCGCATGGCTCGCACCCTCGACGCACTGCCCCCTCTGCCGCCTCCCATCTCCGTCCGCCCCGCCCCCAGTCCGCTCCGCCCTCTCCGCTACGAGATCCGCCGTGCCGCCGGGATCGGCACCGGCTTTCTCACCGGGGCCGTTGTGCTGGTCGTGTCCGCGGTGACCGCCGTCGTGCTCGCCCGTATCGGGCATACTCCGCAGGCGCGTCTGCTGGCCGCCTGGCCGCGGGAATTGCCCCTGCCGCCCGCGGCGCTCGGTGCGGGACTGCTCGGCGCGCTGGCCTTCGGCGACGAGTTCCGCCACCCGGCTCTGGCCGCGGACCGCGGCACCGTGCCCCGCCGGCTGGGGCTGCTGGCCGCCAAACTGCTCGTCGCCTCGGCCACCGCGCTGGTGCTGGCCGTCCTCACCGTCGGCTGCGACACCGAGGTGCTCTATCTCGTCTACGGACGGGAACTCGCGCAGGTTCCCGCCGACTGGCTGCCGCTGAGTGCGAGTTGGATCGGTCTCGTCATCGGCTGTGCCTGGGCCGGCGTGCTGGCCGCCGGAGTCTTCCGGTCCACCACGGCCGGGCTCGCCGCGGTGGCCGCCGTACCCCTCCTCGTCGTACCCGTCGTGCACAAGGTCCTGGACGGACCGTCCGTTCGAACCGCGGCCGGACTGCCCATGCGGCTGCGAGAGGTCCTCGTACCGCGGTGGCCCTTCGGGGGAGAGCGTTATCTGGAAGCCGCGCTCGGAGTGCTGTCCCAACCCGTCGGCGGCGCACTGACGTTGTCGCTGACCGCGCTGCTCTGCGCGTACCTGCTCACCACCCTGCGGAGCAGATTCCGGTGACGACTGTCCGTAACCCCCCGTCCAGCCATGCGCACAACTCCCCGCAGAACGCCCATTTCTTTCCGATAAGGCGTCAATTGCGACGGGGTGAGCGATCACCCTTTCGTGTGCTTTTCACCAAAGACCTCAAGGGAGTTGGAGACGGCGCCGACAAAGGAAGCGTGAGTACCCTTGCGCACACCATGATGACCGCCGCCCGCTCCGCTGACTCCGGCCTCGCGAGCCCGGGCGAACTCGACCGCTACCCGTACGCCGAGGCGCCCGCCGTCGACCGCGTCGGGGTCTCTGCCTGGGACGGCGCGGACCCCGAGCTGGGCCGTGTGGGCCGACGCGCCGCGGGCAGCCGCGGACGCGGGCTGCACGGCCAACTCGTTCAGCAGCTGGGTCAGATGATCGTCTCCGGTGACCTGGGCGCCGACCGCCCGCTGGTGCCCGAGGAGATCGGCCAGCGCTTCGAGGTCTCCCGTACCGTCGTCCGAGAGTCGCTCCGCGTCCTGGAAGCCAAGGGCCTGGTGAGCGCCCGCCCGAACGTCGGCACGCGTGTGCGCCCGGTCAGCGACTGGAACCTCCTCGACCCGGACATCATCGAGTGGCGGGCCTTCGGGCCGCAGCGCGACGACCAGCGCCGCGAGCTGAGCGAGCTGCGGTGGACGATCGAGCCGCTCGCCGCCCGCCTCGCCGCCGGCCACGGGCGCGAGGACGTCCAGCAGCGCCTGATGGACATGGTCGAGATCATGGGGCACGCGATGGCCCAGGGTGACGCGCTCACGTTCTCCCGCGCCGACTCCGAGTTCCACTCGCTTCTCATCCAGGTCGCGGGCAATCGCATGCTGGAGCACCTCTCGGGAATCGTGTCCTCGGCCCTCCAGGTCTCGGGCGGCCCGGTCACGGGCTGTGACCGGCCGAACGAGGCGTCGCTGGCGCACCACGGCCGTATCTGTGACGCCCTCGCCGCCGGTGACGGAGCCGCGGCCGAGACGGCGATGCGCCAACTCCTCACGGTCCACCCCGAGGTGGAACGGGTAGTGCCCGCCCCGCGCGAGCACTGACCGCGTTCCGCGGGCGGCGCGGCCGGGTGCGCCACCCCCCTCCTGTGGCAGCGCCCGATCGATGAACCGCCTCCCGTCGGACCCCGCAGGATCCTTTGTGATCCTGCGGGGTCCGACGGCGCGAAGGGGCCACCCATCCGCCGCAGCGGTAAGGTCACGTCCAGGAGTGACAGCCTCTATCCGTATCTGACCGTTTTTATCCGCTTACGTGGTGTGACTCGGGCCACGCGGATTGGGCGTAACGCTCGCGGGAAGAACGCGATGACCTAAGAGGTGGCAGCCGCGGAGGGAATACGGACGTCGTTCACGGCGCTGTGCATCTTCCCGGCCCCCGCCCGCGCCGTCGGCCCATCCCCAAGCCGGCGGTCGGCTCCTGTCCACTGTGGACGGGGCCGGAAGCCGTTTTCCAACGTTCCGAGAGGTTGTTCGTGTCGGCCAGCACATCCCGTACGCTCCCGCCGGAGATCGCCGAGTCCGTCTCTGTCATGGCGCTCATTGAGCGGGGAAAGGCTGAGGGGCAGATCGCCGGCGATGACGTGCGTCGGGCCTTCGAAGCTGACCAGATTCCGGCCACTCAGTGGAAGAACGTACTGCGCAGCCTCAACCAGATCCTCGAGGAAGAGGGTGTGACGCTGATGGTCAGTGCCGCAGAGCCCAAGCGCACCCGAAAGAGCGTCGCAGCGAAGAGTCCCGCCAAGCGCACCGCCACCAAGACGGTCGCGGCCAAGGCGGTGACCACCAGGAAGGCCACCGCCACCGCCACGCCGGCGGCGCCCGCCGCCGAGCCCGCCGTCGAGGACGAGGCGCCTGCCAAGAAGGCAGCCGCCAAGAAGACGACCGCCAAGAAGGCGGCCGCGAAGAAGACCGTCGCCAAGAAGACGGCGGCCAAGAAGACCAGCGCCAAGAAGGACGACGCCGAACTCCTCGAAGAGGAGGTGCTCGAGGAAGCAGCCCCGGTCAAGGCCGGTGAGGAGCCCGAGAGCACGCCGGAGAACGCGGGCTTCGTGCTGTCCGACGAGGACGAGGACGACGCGCCCGCCCAGCAGGTCGCCGCCGCCGGCGCCACCGCCGACCCGGTCAAGGACTACCTCAAGCAGATCGGCAAGGTCCCGCTGCTCAACGCTGAGCAGGAGGTCGAGCTCGCCAAGCGCATCGAGGCCGGTCTGTTCGCCGAGGACAAGCTGGCCAACGCCGACAAGCTCGCCCCCAAGCTCAAGCGCGAGCTGGAGATCATCGCCGAGGACGGCCGCCGCGCCAAGAACCACCTCCTGGAGGCCAACCTCCGTCTGGTGGTCTCCCTGGCCAAGCGCTACACGGGCCGCGGAATGCTCTTCCTGGACCTCATCCAGGAGGGCAACCTCGGTCTGATCCGCGCGGTGGAGAAGTTCGACTACACCAAGGGCTACAAGTTCTCCACGTACGCCACCTGGTGGATCCGTCAGGCGATCACCCGCGCCATGGCCGACCAGGCCCGCACCATCCGTATCCCGGTGCACATGGTCGAGGTCATCAACAAGCTCGCGCGCGTGCAGCGTCAGATGCTCCAGGACCTGGGCCGCGAGCCCACCCCGGAGGAGCTGGCCAAGGAACTCGACATGACCCCGGAAAAGGTCATCGAGGTCCAGAAGTACGGCCGCGAGCCCATCTCGCTGCACACCCCGCTGGGCGAGGACGGCGACAGCGAGTTCGGTGACCTCATCGAGGACTCCGAGGCGGTCGTCCCGGCCGACGCGGTCAGCTTCACCCTTCTCCAGGAGCAGCTGCACTCCGTCCTGGACACGCTGTCCGAGCGCGAGGCGGGCGTCGTCTCCATGCGTTTCGGTCTCACCGACGGTCAGCCGAAGACCCTCGACGAGATCGGCAAGGTCTACGGCGTCACGCGTGAGCGGATCCGCCAGATCGAGTCCAAGACCATGTCGAAGCTGCGCCACCCGTCCCGTTCGCAGGTACTGCGCGACTACCTCGACTAGTCGCCGGTCGTACGACGCGGAAGACCCGGTTCCCTGAGGGGACCGGGCCTTCCGCCATGCCGTGTCTCCCCGGGGGTGCGGCGCGGCGCAGGGTGAATCACTCTGGGTGTTCAGTGGACACCACGGAGTGAGGAGTGGGTATGCGTCGTCGCCTTGCCCGGGCCCTGGCCCGACCGCTGGTCCTGGCAGCCGCGGCATCCGCCATATCAGTGGCCTCCAGTGCCCCTGTGGCCGCCGACAGTGTGGTCATAGGCGGATTCCCTGTAGATGTGTCCGAGAGTCCGTGGACGGTCGCCCTGTCCAGCCGTGACCGGTTCGGGGGTACGCGAGCTGGGCAGTTCTGCGGCGGCGTGGCGGTCGGTCGCAGCACGGTGCTCACCGCCGCCCACTGCCTGGACAAGGAGGTCTTGGGTGTAGCGCCGGAGCGTGTGCGTGACCTCAAGGTCATAGCGGGACGCACAGACCTGCTCTCGGACCGCAGCGGCCGGGAGATCGCCGTGCGGCGTTCCTGGGTGAATCCGGTGTACGACGGTGTCAGCAACTTCGGGGACTACGCCGTACTCACCCTGGCCGAACCTCTGCCCGCCGGCTCGGTGATCGGTATGGCGGCCGACGGTGATCCCGCGTACGCGGTGGGTGAGGCTGCGACGGTGTACGGGTGGGGCGACACCTCCGGCGCCGGCGAGTATCCGAACAGTCTGCGCGCTGCGCGCGTGCGCGTGCTCTCCGATGAGCTCTGCGAGGACGCCTATCCGGGCGGGTCCGACGGCACCTACGAAGCCGGGAGCATGCTGTGCGCGGGGGAGAGAGGTGGAGGCCGGGACGCCTGCCAGGGCGACAGCGGGGGGCCGCTGGTGGCCCGGGGGCGGTTGATCGGGCTCGTGTCCTGGGGGATCGGCTGCGGGCGGTCCGGCAGCCCCGGGGTGTACATGCGTGTGTCCGACATCATGCGGACGCTCGGCTGGACACGGGGCTGAGGAGACTCGCGGGGGCGTCCGGCGGAGCCTGGGCGGGCTTGTGGAGGACGAGGACGGGCGGCTGCCTCTGCTCTCAGAGGCAGCCGCCCATTCACCGGCCTGTGCCGGGCTGGCTCGTCGTCGGAACGCGAGGTGTCAGCGCTCTTCTTCGGAGGCGGTCGCGGGAACGGTGAGCCGCTCCGTCTCGTCCTGTATCTCAGCGGCGATCTTCTTGAGTTCCGGCTCGAACTTGCGACCGTGGTGGGCGCAGAAGAGCAGTTCTCCGCCGCTGAGCAGGACGACGCGCAGGTACGCCTGGGCGCCGCAGCGGTCGCAGCGATCAGCGGCCGTCAACGGGCTCGCGGGGGTCAGAACAGTAGTCACGTCGCCTCTTCTCTAGCTCGACGAGCTGTCGTACCAGGGTCAACATCCAACCAGCCATAAAACGTTCCCGCTCGTGGCTTTTCCTCGAAAAAATCTTGCGAGGCGGCTGTCTGCTGCCGGTTGGCGGCGAATGTGCCGTATTGCGTGTCTATGTGTCTTACGGGGCTTCGCGTTGTTTCGGTGGTCGGTCCTCCCGGCTGGGTTGCCGGTTGTTCATGAGGACGTGCCCGGAGCCTAAATGGTTCATGCCTGGAAGGGAACGTGATGTGTACTTCACTCCAACGAGGGATCGAACACGCATGCGAGCCTGGACTAGTGTGAGTCTCTGGCAGGGTGGCGTTACAACGGCTCTACCAGGCCTCGGTACCCTCTCACCGGTGACTGAAGCCGTGCCCTTACCCATGAGGGCCCCATCTGAAATTCAGCGAGGAGCGAACCGCGTGACCGCCGAAACGTCCGTGCCGTCCACAGCTCTGCTGGCAGGAGCAGACCGGGACGGATCCAACTACACCGCGCGGCACCTGCTCGTCCTTGAGGGGCTCGAAGCCGTGCGCAAGCGCCCGGGCATGTATATCGGGTCGACCGACAGCCGCGGTCTCATGCACTGCCTCTGGGAGATCATCGACAACTCCGTCGACGAGGCCCTGGGCGGCTACTGCGACCACATCGAGGTCATCCTCCAGGACGACGGATCCGTCGAGGTCCGGGACAACGGCCGCGGCATCCCGGTCGACGTCGAGCCCAAGACCGGCCTCTCCGGTGTCGAGGTCGTCATGACCAAGCTGCACGCCGGCGGCAAGTTCGGCGGCGGCTCGTACGCCGCCTCCGGTGGCCTGCACGGCGTCGGCGCCTCAGTGGTGAACGCCCTCTCCGCCCGCCTGGACATCGAGGTGGACCGCGGCGGGCACACCCACGCCATCAGCTTCCGGCGCGGCGTCCCGGGGGCTTTCGCCGGGAACGGCCCGGACGCCAAGTTCGACGCCAAGGGCGGGCTGCGCAAGGCCAAGAAGATCCCGAAGAGCCGTACCGGCACGCGCGTGCGGTACTGGGCCGACCGCCAGATCTTCCTCAAGGACGCCAAGCTCTCCCTGGAGAACCTGCATCAGCGTGCCCGCCAGACGGCCTTCCTGGTGCCCGGCCTGACCATCGTCGTGCGCGACGAGTACGGACTCGGCGAGGGCGGCAGCAAGGGCGAGGAGTCCTTCCGTTTCGACGGCGGTATCAGCGAGTTCTGCGAGTACCTGGCGAGCGACAAGCCGGTCTGCGACGTCCTCCGTTTCTCCGGACAGGGCATCTTCAAGGAGACAGTCCCCGTCCTGGACGACCACGGCCAGATGACGCCCACCGAGGTCACCCGGGAGCTCGGCGTCGACGTCGCGCTGCGCTGGGGCACGGGATATGACACGACGCTCAAGTCGTTCGTGAACATCATCGCCACCCCCAAGGGCGGCACCCACGTCGCCGGTTTCGAGCAGGCCGTCGTGAAGACGATGAACGAGGTGCTGCGCACCAAGAAGCTGCTGCGCGTCGCCGAGGACGACATCGTCAAGGACGACGCCCTGGAGGGCCTCACCGCGGTCGTCACGGTGCGCCTCGCCGAGCCCCAGTTCGAGGGCCAGACCAAGGAGGTGCTCGGCACCTCTGCGGCGCGGCGGATCGTGAACAACGTGGTCGTCAAGGAGCTCAAGGCGTTCCTGACCTCCACGAAGCGGGACGCCGCCGCCCAGGCCCGGGTGGTCATGGAGAAGGCCGTCGCCGCGGCCCGTACGCGCATCGCCGCCCGCCAGCACAAGGACGCGCAGCGGCGCAAAACGGCTCTGGAGTCCTCCTCGCTGCCGGCCAAGCTCGCCGACTGCCGCAGCGACGATGTCGACCGCAGTGAACTGTTCATCGTCGAGGGCGACTCAGCGCTCGGTACGGCCAAGCTCGCCCGGAACTCGGAGTTCCAGGCGCTGCTGCCGATCCGGGGCAAGATCCTCAACGTCCAGAAGTCGTCCGTGACGGACATGCTGAAGAACGCCGAGTGCGGCGCGATCATCCAGGTCATAGGAGCCGGATCGGGCCGGACCTTCGACATCGACACGGCTCGCTACGGCAAGATCATCATGATGACCGACGCCGATGTCGACGGCTCGCACATCCGCACCCTGCTCCTGACCCTGTTCCACCGCTACATGCGGCCCATGGTCGAGGCCGGCCGGGTCTTCGCGGCGGTGCCCCCGCTGCACCGCATCGAGATCGTCCAGCCGAAGAAGGGCCAGGACAAGTACGTCTACACGTACTCGGACCGGGAACTGCGGGACAAGCTCATGGAGTTCCAGAGCAAGGGCATCCGCTACAAGGACTCGATCCAGCGCTACAAGGGTCTCGGCGAGATGGACGCCGACCAGCTGGCCGAGACGACCATGGACCCGCGCCACCGCACCCTGCGCCGGATCAACCTCTCCGACCTGGAGTCGGCCGAGCAGGTCTTCGACCTGCTGATGGGCAACGACGTCGCGCCGCGCAAGGAGTTCATCTCCAACTCAGCGGCGACGCTGGACCGGTCGCGGATCGATGCGTAGCCGCTGCTCCGGACCGTAGCCGGGCAGGGGCGGGGCGTCGCTGACCGGCGTGAACCGCTCGGGGACATCTCTGTGCCGCCCTGGTTCAGGTGCGGCACCAGCGGTGCCCGAATGAGGCGTCCGGACATGCCCCGGCCGAGCCCGCCAGCGCCGCTCCCGCCCGTCACGATGCTCGCACGAGGCGTCTCTCCACCCGTGGGTGGAGAGACGCCCGGTCTGGGATCCACCCGTGATCCACCCTGGCTCCGATCCTGTGACCTGGCGATTTCCGTAGCGTCGAAGGAGCCGGCGGCACCCGCTGCCGGCAGCCCCCTTCTCGCTCACGGAGGTCGTGATGTCCGGGCTCGTCGACGCGTTGGTGATCGTGGCCGCTGCCCTCGTGGTGATCGCCCGTCAGTTCCGCGCGAGCCGGATCGACAGCGAGCGCCGCTGGTGGCTCCTGCCCGCGATCCTGGCCGTCGTCGCGCTGCGCGAGCCCGGCATACTCGATCCGCATCACCACACGGCCTCGGTGCTCCTGCTCGGCGCCGAACTGCTCGTCGGCCTGGCCACCGGAGCCGTCTGGGCCTGGACCACCCGCATATGGGTGGAGCCGGACGGCACCGTGTGGAGCGGGAGCAGCATGGCGAGTGCCGCCCTCTGGGTCGTCGGCATCGGACTGCGTGTCGGCTTCTTCGCGCTGGGGGCCGCGGTGGGCGCTCACCAGGACAGCTCGGCCCTGTTGTTGGGGCTGGCCGGAACCCTCCTCGTCCGAGCCGGAGTCCTGGCCTGGCGCGGTCAGTCGCTGCGCCCTGCCGCGAACATGCGCGGGGCGTACCGTGAAAGCACGGACCGACCTGCGGGGAAGGAACGCGTGTGAAGAAGAACGCCTGGACACGCTGGCCTTCCCGGGAGGCGCTCAGCCGCGAGGGAATCTCACGCTCCCGCTGCATGCTGGCCTGGACGGTGAGGGCCCTGGTCCTGGGCCTCTTGCTGTGGGGTGCCTTCTCCGACGGCCACGCGGGCGGCTGGAGGGCGACTGCCGGCGCCGGCGGAGTGCTGCTGGCGGCGCTGCTCGCATGGGCGTTCTTCCGGACCACACTCCAGCACCGCCTGTGGCTGTCGCTGGCATCGCTCGCGCTGCTCCAGGGTCTTGCCGTCGCGGCCCATATGTCGGGGTTCAAGGTGGCGGCCCTGGTCATGTGGTGCGGGTGCGCCGTCTCGGCGCTGGAACGGCTTCCCCCGGCAGTCGCCCTCACCGCGGCCGGCGTGGCACTCGGTTCGTACGGGGCCGTCGACAACGACGACGTACTGACCGCCGTGGTCACCGGAGTCGGCCTCGCGCTCGCCGGATACACGCTGCGTCTCGACGCCGAGGCCCGTGGCAGCGCTCAGCGGCTGCTCGCTCAGGAGCGGGCCGCACGCGCGGCCGAGGCGGAGACGGCGGCGCTCGCGGAGCGAGCCCGCATAGCGCGGGAGATCCACGACGTGCTGGCGCACAGCCTCTCGGCCCAGCTCGTACACCTGGAGGCGGCCCGGCTACTGATCGAGCGCGGAGGGGAACGGGAGCAGGTGCTCGAACGAGTGGTGGCGGCACGCGAGATGGCGCGTGGCGGACTCTCCGAAACCCGGCAGGCGCTCTCGGCCCTGCGTGGGGAGCTGACCCCGTTGGAGGACTTTTTGAACCAGCTGGTGGGTTCGGTCGACGGCGCCGAGATCACCATCACGGGTGAACGCAGGGCGCTGCCGGCCGAGGCCTCGCAGACCGTGCGCAGAGCCGCCCAGGAGGCTCTGACGAACGTCCGCAAGCACGCTCGGGGCGCCAAGGTGCGCCTGCGGCTCGACTACCGTCCGCACCAAGTGACCCTCGACGTGCGGGACTCGGGCGGCTCGCCGGGCGAGCTGACCCGGACGGGCGCCGGTTACGGTCTGCTGGGCATGCGGGAGCGTGCCGAACTGCTGGGCGGCTCGCTCGAGGCCGGGCCCGGCGAGGAGGGGTTCGTGGTGACGTTGAAGGTGCCGGTATGACGCAGGAGGCCGAGCGGAAGCCCGCTCGGGTGGTGGTCGTGGACGACCAGACCGTGGTGCGGGAGGGCATCGTGATGCTGCTCGGTCTGCTGCCCGGGATCGAGGTGGTAGGCGCTGCCGGAGACGGTGAGGAGGCGGTGAGGCTCGTCGCCGAACTGGCCCCGGACGTGGTGCTGATGGACCTGCGCATGCCCCGCTGCGACGGAGTGGAGGCGACCCGCAGGATCCGCGCACAGCACCCCGGGACGCAGGTCGTGGTGCTCACGACCTACGCGGACGACGAGTCCCTGTTCCCGGCGCTGGCTGCCGGAGCGCGCGGCTATCTCACGAAGGACGCGGACGGAGACGAGATCGTGCGGGCCGTGCACAGTGTGCTGTCCGGGCAGGCTGGGCTCTCGCCGAGCATCCAGAGGCGGCTGCTGGAGCGCTTGGCGGACCCGAGACCGGCGGCGCCCGCTGAGGCACCGGACGGGCTTACCGTGCGCGAGACGGAGGTGCTGGTCCTCATCGCCGACGGGCTCAGCAACCAGGAGATCGGCCGCAGACTCCATATCTCCACCGCGACCGTGAAGACCCATATCAACAACCTTTTCACCAAGGCGGGAATCAAGGACCGTGCCCAGGCGGTGCGTTACGCCTATGAAAAGGGCCTGGTGCGGCCACCAGCGGGTTGAGTCACCTGAAGGAGTGAAGAGGAAAGGGAAGAAGAGTCAGGGATCTTCCCGTTCTGTCCATCCTTGGGCATGCAGCCAAGCAAGGGCCGTCCCCGCGGAAGCGGGGCCGGTCAGGAAAGTTGGGTCGAGTCTCTCGACGCTCATGACCCGGTCCCGGCCGAAGAGGCCCGGCACCTCAGGTACGACGACCCCTGGTACGACGCCCTCGCCTCCGGCTGGGGCGAGTCGGCCGGCGCCGGGGTGCCCGCTCCGGCGGTGGTGCCGTCGGCGCGAGGGGAGGGCGAGACCGGGGCCGCGCCGGCCGAGGTGTACCTGGAGGTGCAGCGCAGCGCCGCCTTTCAGGAGGTGCGGCGGCGGTACCGGAGGTTCGTGGTGCCGGCCTTCTTGGCCTTCTTCGCCTGGTACGTGGGCTACGTCGTCGCTGCCACGACCGCGCCGGAGCTGATGGCCCGGCCCGTGGCGGGAGCGGTGAACGTGGCGATGGCTGCGGGGCTCGGGCAGTTCCTGACCACGTTCCTGCTCACCTGGGCGTACGCGCGGCACGCGCGGCTGCGCAGGGACCGGGCGGCGCTCGAACTGCGCTGGGACACACAGGAACTGACGCGCGGCGTGACTGGCGGCGTCTCGTGACGGGGGAACACCAGACGCTGGCACTGCTGCTGTTCAGCGCCTTCGTGGCGGTCACGCTGGCGATCACGACGTGGGTAAGCCGTAAACGGCGCGGTTCGGCGGAGGAGTTCTACGCGGGGGGGCGGCTCTTCTCACCCATGGAGAATGGTTTTGCCCTCGCGGGCGACTACATGTCGGCCGCCTCCTTCCTCGGAGTCACCGGGCTCATCGCGCTGTTCGGCTACGACGGGCTGCTCTATGTCGTCGGGTTCCTCGTGGCCTGGCTGGTGGTGCTGTTCCTCGTCGCCGAACTGGTGCGCAACTGCGGCCGGTTCACGCTCGCCGACGTCGTGGCGGCGCGGATGAGAGAGCGGCCGGTACGGATCGCGGCGGGAACCTCCTCGGTCACCGTGTCCGTTCTGTATCTGGTGGCGCAGATGGTCGGCGCGGGCAGCCTGGTGGCGCTGCTGCTGGGGGGTACGAGCGAGGCGGCGCGGGCCTGGACCGTCATCGGTGTGGGCGCGCTCATGGTGATCTATGTGTCGTTGGGAGGGATGCGGGCGACCACGTGGATTCAGATCGTCAAGGCCGTTCTGCTGCTCGGCGGCACCATCGCGCTGACGGCGCTGGTCCTGATGCGCTTCCACGGCGACCTTGACCGGCTGCTGCTCACGGCGGCCGAGCGCAGCGGTCACGGGGAGGCGTTCCTGGCGCCCGGCTTGAAGTACGGCGGGGACTGGACCGCTCGCTTCGACTTCATCAGTCTGGGACTGGCCCTGGTGCTTGGTACGGCCGGTCTGCCGCACATCCTGTCCCGCTTCTACACGGTGCCCACCGCGCGCGCCGCTCGCCGCTCGGTCGTCTGGGCCATCGGACTCATCGGCGGCTTCTACCTGATGACGATCGTGCTCGGGTTCGGTGCGGCCGCCATCGTGGGGCCGGACGCCGTACGCGGGTCGAACGCGGCCGGGAACACGGCGGTTCCGCTGCTGGCGCTCGATCTGGGCGGCGGTGCCGGGTCCACCGGGGGGACAGTGCTCTTCGCGATCGTCGCCGCGGTCGCGTTCGCCACCATCCTCGCCGTGGTCGCCGGGATCACGCTCGCGTCATCGGCCTCGGTGGCCCACGACCTGTACGCGTCCTTGCGGCGCCGGGGCGGCAAGCCGCGCAGCGAGGTGGCGGTGGCCCGCGTCGCGGCTGTCGGAGTGGGCGTGGTGGCGATCGTCCTCGGTCTGCTGGCGCGGGATCTCAACGTGGCGTTCCTGGTGGGTCTCGCCTTCGCCGTCGCCGCGTCGGCGAACTTTCCGGTGCTGCTCTACTCCCTGTTCTGGCGCGGCTTCACGACCCGGGGCGCCGTGTGGGCCGTCTACGGCGGTCTCGTTCCGGCTGTGGTGCTCGTGGTGCTGTCACCCGTGGTCTCGGGCAGCCCGGACTCGCTGTTCCCGGGCGTCGACCTCCAGTATTTCCCCTTGCAGAATCCGGGCCTGGTCTCGATCCCGCTGGGCTTCCTCGCGGGCTGGCTGGGCACGGTCACCGCGTCGGAGGTCCCTGACGAGGCCAAGCACGCGGAGACCGAGGTGCGGTCGCTGACCGGGGCGGGAGCAGCGTAGGGGCGGTGCCTTCCCCCGCCTCGCCGGACTGTTCCGACTAGGCGCGGGTCGCCCACACGTAACGGTGTTCCGGGCGGCCCGCGTCCCCGTACTTGAGGGTCAGCCTGGCCCGTCCTGTGCGCTCCAGGAGCTTCAGGTAGCGCTGGGCGGTCTGGCGGCTCACTCCGGTGCGCTCGGCGATCTCCTGGGCGGACAGGGGCCCGTCGGCGTGCATCAGGGACTGACGGACCAGCTCCGCGGTGGTGGGGGAGTGCCCTTTGGGCAGATCGGGCTCCGACGGGGTCGACAGCGCCCCGAAGATGCGGTCCACCTCGGCCTGCTCGGCCTCCCCGCCGCCGTCGAGGGTGCGGCGCAGCTCCGCGTAAGCCTCCAGCTTGGCGCGCAGGCCGGCGAAGGCGAACGGCTTGACCAGGTACTGCAGTGCCCCCTGTCGCATCGCCGCCTGCACGGTGGACACGTCCCGGGCCGCCGTCACCATGATCACGTCGGTCTGGTGGCCGCGCCGCCGCATCTCCTGGACGACCGCCAGCCCCGTCTCGTCGGGCAGGTAGTGGTCCAGGAGTACCAGGTCCAGCCGGGGCAGCGCCTCCAGCTGGAGCAGCGCCTCGGCAGCGCTGTAGGCCTCGCCGGCGACATGGAAGCCCGGCACCTTCTCGACGTAGGCGGCGTTGACCCGCGCGACTCTGGTGTCGTCGTCCACGACCAGGACCTCGAACATCACGACTCCTTCTTGGCGGTCTGCGGAGCTGACGGCACGGTCAGGGCCGGTTCGGGGCCCGGATCGGCGAGCGCCTCGGGCAGGACGACGGTGAACTCCGCGCCCCCGCCGTAGGCCTCGTCGACGGTCGCGCTGCCCCCCTGCCGCTCGGCGAGCCTGCGCACCAGGGAGAGGCCGATGCCCCGCTCGCGGTGCGCCGGCGGCTTCTTCGTAGACCATCCCGCAGTGAAGATCAACTCCCGGTGCTCCGGAGGGATTCCCGGCCCGGTGTCGCGCACCCTGAGGATCGCCGTACGCCCTTCGGCGCGCAGTTCGACCTCCACGCGCGCGTGCGGCTTGCCCGCCACGGCGTCGAGGGCGTTGTCCACGAGGTTGCCGACGACGGTCACGAGCCCCTGGGGGTCGACCAGCCGGTCGGGCAGCCGGGTCCGGTCCGACACCCACAGGGCGACGCCCCGCTCGGCCGCGACGGTCGCCTTGCCGACCAGCAGGGCGGCGAGCAGCGGGTCCTCGATCCGCTCGGTGACCTGCTCCGCGGTGGCCCGGTGGTCACCGACGACTTCGCCGACGAACTCGACGGCGTCGTCGTACATCTCCAGTTCGAGCAGTCCCAGGAGCGTGTGCATACGGTTGGCGTGTTCGTGGTCCTGGGCGCGCAGGGCGTCGATCAGACCACGGGTGGAGTCGAGTTCGCGGCCCAGTTGCTCCAGCTCGGTGCGATCCCGCAGGGTGGCCACGGCGCCGCCGTCGTCGGTGGGCATGCGGTTGGCGACCAGCACGCGCTGGCCGCGCACGGTGAGCAGGTCCGTGCCGGTCACGCGCCCGGCCAGCACATCGGCCGTGCGACCCCCGCCCAGCGCCTCGTCCGGGGAACGGCCCACCGCCGCGTCACCGATGCTCAGCAGCCGCTGCGCCTCGTCGTTGAGGAGACGGATGCGGCCGGTGCGGTCCAGGGCGACGACGCCCTCCCGGATGCCGTGCAGCATCGCCTCGCGTTCCGACAGGAGCGCCGCGATGTCGGAGAATGCCAGGTCCCGGGTCTGCCTGTGGACCCGCCGGGAGATGAGCCACGCGGCCATCGCACCGACGGCCAGGGCGCCGCCGGCGTACGCGAGCAGCCCGGGGATCGCGTGGATCAGCCGGGCCCGGACGCTGTCGTAGGCGATGCCGACCGAGACGGCGCCGACGACGGAGCCGTCGCTGTCGCGCAGGGGCACCTTGCCCCGGGCGGAGCGGCCCAGGGTGCCGCTGTCGATCTCCATGACCTCCTTGCCGGCCAGGGCCTGGCCGGGGTCGGTCGAGACGATGCCGCCGATCTGCTTCTTGTCGGTGTGCGACCAGCGCACACCGCGCCAGTCCATCACCACGATGTACTCGGCCTGGGTGGCCTTACGGATCCGCTCCGCCTCCTGCTGCACCGGACCGTTCGGGGAGGGAGGGGTGTCCCTCAGGTCCCGCGCGAGATCGGGCTGCTGGGCGGTCGTCTGCGCGATCGCAAGGGCGCGGCGCATCGCCTGGTCGTCCAGCTGGTTGCTCAGAGGTGCGAGGAACAGCCCGGTCGCGAGGACCGCGACTCCCGCGGCGATCGCCACCTGCATCAGCAGCACCTGCGAGAACACCCGCCGTGGGAGGCCGAGGCGCAGGCGGCGTGCGGGGGGAGTGGGGCTCATACCCAAGACCGTACGTGCGGCTGCCTACCTGCCGTAACGGGTGTGGCGTGGATCTCTTGATCACTGCTTGCGAAGGCGGCACCGAGCGAAGGTGGCATCAATGCTTGATCGGGACGGTAGCCGCCACGGAGACCGGCCGGTCAGCTCGCGAGTGCCGTCGTCACCCTCATCTCGCGCACCGCCACGACGGCCATCCGCGCGGGCGAACCGAGGACGGACGCCCCGCAGCTCTCCGGACGGGGCGGCAGGGCCGCGCCCTGGGCCACCTCGACCTGCCAGCGGCGCCCGTCGGTGTGGGCGACGGTCACCTCCCAGCGCGGGGCAGCGCCCGACGTCCGTACGACGCTCAGCGCCTCCGCCGCATACTCGCCGGTCCCGGTGCGCACGGCGAGCTCGGCCGCCTGACCGGGCCGTTCCCAGGCCGAGCTGCCCCGGCAGCCCTCCACGACGATCCGCCCCTCCCGGGCGCCGTGCAGGACCTCCTTGAGGGTGTGGGCCTCGGCCCTGCCGTACGCGTATCCGTACGGCAGCACGAGCACGGTCGGGGAGAAGCGGTGACCACCCAGATGGGTGACCTCCCAGACGCCCTCGACCCCCGACGTGGCGAGCTCGGCCGCGAGGGGCCGGCCCAGGAGGGCGCAGCAGCGGTCCCGCTTGCCGTTGGTGCAGACGAGGGCGAGCGGATCACCGTCGTGGGGCCGGCCGCTGAGGACGGCGTCGAAGGTGTGGTGGTCGCCCCGGGCGAGCGCGGCGAAGTCGAGATCGAGCAGCTGCTCCGGGTCCGAGGTCGTGGCGCCGTGCAGCCAGACGTTTCCCGGAACGGTGTGGGCCGCGTACACCCGGCGCGAGGCGGGCATACGGCGGTCCGCGTGGCGCCCGGGGCGGCGGATCAGCACGATCCGCACACCCGTGTCCTTAGCGGCCGCCTCCAGGGCACGGCCCAGCGCGGGGTCCAGGTGGCTCGAGGTGAGCGCCTTGGCACCCCACGGGCCGGGCTGTTCCAGCAACAGCCAGGTTTTCGCGGTGGCCGCGGTCGCCGAAACGGGCTCGTCGAAGTCCCGGGAGACGCTCGTGCACGTACTCACACAGGTGAGCCTAACCTGAGTTGGCTCGCGGCGACGTCCGGGCCCGCCCGGCCCTACTCCGGCAGTGGCTGAGGCGGCTTCGGGCCCGCGTAGAGACCGCTCGGGCGCATGCGCAGCGGGCGTTCGCCGTACTCCTCCAGGGCGTGAGCGATCCAGCCCGCCATACGGGCCACGGCGAAGACCGTCTCTCCCGCGGTCGAGGGCATGCCGCAAGACGTGGTGAGCACGGCGAGCGCCAGGTCGACGTTGGCGTGCAGCGGGGCGTGACGGGCGGTGGTCTCGACGATGTCGCGGGCCGCGAGCAGGGCGGGCTCCGCGCGCGGGATCCGTTCCAGGAGGGTGAACAGGGCACGCGCGCGTGGATCCTCGCCCGGGTAGAGCCGGTGGCCGAGGCCCGGGATACGGCGGCCGGCGCGCAGTTCGTCCGCGATCACCGGCGCCGCGTCGCCCTGGTCGAGCACATCGAGCAGCAGACGGTGGGCGAGCCCGCTGGCCGCGCCGTGCAGCGGACCCTCGATCACGCCCAGACCTGCGGAGACCGCCGCGTAGGCGTGGGCACGGGCCGACGCGGCGACGCGCACCGCGAGCGTGGAGGCGGCCAGGTCGTGGTCGACGAGGAGGGCGAGAGCGGCGTCCAGGGCGCGCAGGGACGCCTCGTCGGCGTCCTGCCCGGACAACCGGGTCCACAGTCGGTGGGCCAGAGGGCCCTCGTCACGGCGGTCGTGCCGCACGGGTGGCAGAGCGGCGACGAGCGTGGGAATGAGCGTGCGCGCCGTGCCGAGCACGGCGTCCTCGGACAGGTCGAACCGCAGCGGGTCGGTGGTCGCGGCGGCGATCGTCGCGACGCGCAGCAGGTCGGTGGGCGCGGCGTGTTCCGGCAGTGCCTCGACGGCGCGGCGGGCTACGGCGACGGAGTCGGCGGGCGCGGTGAACGTGGCGCCCGGGCGCATCCGGCCGGTCCACAGCCACTCGGCGACCTCCTCGTAGGTGTGCCGTGCGGCCAGGTCGACCGCGTTGACACCGCGGAAGTAATAGCGGTCACTCTCGATGAGTGTGATGCGGGTCCGTACGGACAGCTCGCCGCCGGATGCGGAACCACCCGCGCTCTCCCGCTTGTTGCGCCGGGCCAGCGCCTCGACCTCCCCGGCGTCGAAGGTGCTGCCCCGGCCGCCGGTCACCCGCCGGCTGCTGAGCTGACCGCGGCTCACATACGCGTACACGGTCTCCGGCTTCACGCCGAGCAGCTCGGCGGCCTCCTTGGTGCTCAGCCGCCTGTCCGCGTCGCGGGGGACGGGTTCTTGATCGCGCATGGGGGTCACCGTATCCGCCTAGCGGCCTATTGATTGATGCATTGATTCAATCAATATTGACACGACTTCAGTCAATCGTGGACAGTCGAATCAAGTCCAGGGAGGAAGTCATGTCCGTCAACAGGTCCGCAGCCACTCTTCTCGACGTGCCACGGGGACTCGCCGGGGTCGTCGTCACCGACACCCGGATCGGCGACGTCCGCGGTCTCGAGGGCTTCTACCACTACCGGCAGTACTCGGCCGTCGACCTCGCGCGCACCCGCGGGTTCGAGGACGTCTGGCACCTGCTCGTGCACGGCGAACTGCCGGACGCCGGGCGGAGTGCGGCCTTCGCGGCCGAGACCGCCGCGCTGCGGCGGCTCCCCGACGAGGTGCGAGCCGCTCTGCCGGCCATAGCGGCCGCCGGCGGGCGCTCCGGCCCGCTCGCCGGCATGCGTACCGCGCTGTCGCTGCTGGGTGCGGCGAAGGGGTTCCGTCCCGTGTACGACGTCGACGCCGAGCAGCGCCTGCGCGACACGCTCGAGGCGGCCGCCGCCGTACCCACCCTGCTCGCCGCGCTGCACCGGCTGGGGCAAGGGCTCGAGCCCGTGGAGCCGCGCGAGGACCTGTCGTACGCGGCGAACTACCTCTACATGCTGACCGGCTCGGTACCGACCGAGCAGCACGCACGGGCGATCGAGCAGTACCTGATCTCAACCATTGATCACGGGTTCAATGCGTCAACCTTCACGGCCCGGGTCATCGCGTCGACCGGTGCGGACGTGGCGGCGTGCCTCGCCGGTGCGGTGGCCGCGCTGTCCGGGCCGCTGCACGGAGGTGCGCCCAGCCGCGCCCTGGACACCCTGGACGCGATCGGCACCCCGGACCGGATCGACTCCTGGGTGCGCCGGCGGGTGCTCGCGGGGGATCGCATCATGGGCTTCGGTCATGCGATCTACCGCACGGAGGACCCGCGGTCCCGGATGCTGCGCGAGGTCGCCCAGGCGTTCGGCGGGCCGCGCGTGGACTTCGCCGTGGAGGTCGAGCGTCATGTCGAGGCGATCCTGGCGGAGCTGAAGCCCGGCCGTGAACTGCACACCAACGTCGAGTACTACGCGGGCGTGGTCATGGAACTCTGCGGCCTGCCCCGAGAGATGTTCACTCCGACCTTCGCCGCCGCGCGCGCGGTGGGCTGGAGCGCCAACATCCTGGAGCAGGCGGAGGACACGAAGATCATCAGGCCGGTGGCGCGGTATGTGGGGCCACCGGCGCCGGTGTCGGTGCCGACTGCGTAATCGGTGCCGACTGCATAAACAGTCACAACTGTCTTAAACGGGCTGATGATCGATTCTTCACTGCCTTCCGTCACTCTTGCGGATGTTCTTCAGCAACGTGAGTGGCCCCACCCTCGCGGGTGATAAAACAGGGCCGCAAAGATGCCTTGCTTCCTTGGGGCGCGGGGGCGGACTGTGCGCGTGTCGCACGGCGGCCAAGGCTCGGGCCTGCGAGGATGCCACCGCTCGCGCGGCCGCGGGCGCAGGCGCTTGTGCCTTGAGAACAGAGGGAATTCAACAGTGAGTCAGATCATCCGCCGCCTTGGTGTCGCTCCCCGCTTTCGAGGCAGTGCCGGTGGCGGGACATGTCCCGACATCTTTGAATTGGCCGACGGGAACTTCGCGGTCATCGGCACGGATGTCACTGACTCCCTCGACACCCAGCTGCCCGACGATGCCGGACGTGCCGACTACGAGCGCATCGTCGTCATCACCCGGGAGACCCTGGTCAAGGCGAAGAAGGACATCCCCGACGCCTAGTGGTGTCGTCATCGTGAAGGGGCCGGTCCGTCTCGGCGGTGCCGCTGGGCCGGCTTTTCCCGTCACGGGTCGGTGGGAGGCTCGCCCACCACCCACCACTCATCGGTGTCCGCTTCCTCGAGTTGCAGTAGCAGGTCGTCGACGAGCCGGCCGAGTTCCGCCTCCTCGGTGCCCGTCAGACTCGCGCGCTGTTGCTGGGTCGCGTACCAGTACTCCCTGACGATCGGGTTCTGGAAGATGCCCCGGACGTGCTTGAAGAACTCGTCCCTTCCCATGTTGCCGATGCGGTAGTAGCAGAGCAGGTTGGTGTACAGGGCGTTGGCGAAGAGGTACTGCCGACGCCGCTCAGGGGTGACGGGCCTCTCGAAGATGTCCAGGACCTCGGCGAGTTCGGTGTCGTCGATCGCCTTGCTCAACAGCTCCCAGTGCTGCCGCTGCTGCCTGGCCAGATTGGAGCGCCGCTGCGTACGGGCGTGCTGTTCCAGCTGGTCCAGGCGTTCGTGCAGCGTGTCCATCGCCTGCTTCTGTGCCGCCATGGCGACGAGAGCGCCGGCCACCATGCCGAGGCCGGCCGCGGCAGCGGAGCGCAGTCCCTGTATCCCAATATTCCGTGTGGCCATGTCAACCCCCGAGTCAGGCGGCCGTCCGCCGGTCGTCGGGATGAGGGTCGACTGGAGGGGACCGGCGAGCAGTGGGCGGCGCTTGCCGTCTCCCAGAGTGCCGAGCGGCTCTGATCGGCGGGGAGGCGGAGAGGCGGCGCACGGAGGGAAGCGAGGGTCGCACGATCCGGCGCCTTGCCGAACGTCTGCCCCGCAAGTGCTGCTAACAATCGTTCACTTCGGCGCGATTCTTGCGGCTCGTATCCTGGGTCGGCATTCATTCTTCGTCCCTGAGCCGAGAACGCGAGCCGGTGCACGCGTCGGCGTGAGAGAGGTCGCACGGTGAGCCAGCCGAGCCCGAGTCCGCGGCAGATCCCGGTCGTGGTCCTGGCCGGATTCCTCGGATCCGGAAAGACCACGCTGCTCAACCATCTCCTCCACCGCAGCGGAGGCAGCCGGATCGGCGCGGTCGTCAATGATTTCGGGGCCATCGAGATCGACGCGATGGCCGTCGCGGGCGCGCTCGGCGATTCGACTGTCTCGCTCGGCAACGGATGCCTGTGCTGCGCCGTCGACGCCGGCGAACTGGATCTCTATCTCGAGCGGCTCACGGAGCCGTCCCTCGGCATCGACGTCATCGTCATCGAGGCCAGCGGTCTCGCCGAGCCGCAGGAACTCGTGCGGATGGTGCTCGCGAGCGAGGATCCGGGCATCGTGTACGGCGGGCTCGTCGAGGTCGTCGACGCCGCCGAGTTCGACGACACCCGGACCAGGCATCCCGAGATCGACCGGCATCTCGCGCTGGCCGACCTCGTCGTGGTCAACAAGCTCGACCGGGCGGCGGACGGCGAGCGCGTCCTCGGGCTGGTCCGGTCCCTCGTCGACCGCGCGGCCGTCGTCCCGGCCACCTACGGCCGGATCGACCCCGAGTTCCTCTTCGACTGCAGGCCGAGCGAGGAACGCGTGGGGCAACTGTCCTTCGACGACCTGCACGAGACCGGGGCGGACGACCACGCCGGGCATCTGCACAGCGCGTTCGACAGCCTGTCGTTCGTCTCCCGGGAGCCCCTCGACCCACGCCGGCTGATGGAGTTCCTCGACAGTCGGCCCGAGGGGCTGTACCGGATCAAGGGGTACGTCGACTTCGGCCCCTACGACGACCGGAACCGCTACGCCGTCCACGCCGTCGGACGGTTCCTGCGCTTCTACCCGGAGCCCTGGCCGGCCGGCGACGAACACCTCTCCCAGTTGGTCCTCATCGGCTCCGGGATCGACACCGCAGCCCTCGACAAGCAGCTCGACGCGTGCCGGAGCGACGCCCCACACGCCGACGAGCACGGCATGTGGGGCGTCCTGCGGTACGTACCGGGCACCGAGGAGGATCTCGCGGACCCTGCCTAGGACGGCAGGACGCCGCCCCCCAGGACGGCCGGAGCCTGCCTGGAACGGCCGGAGCCCGCCTAGACCGGCCCCGCGACCACCCACACGGTCTTGGCCAGGGACACCCCCGAGCCGTCCCGCCGCGGGTCGATCTCCGGGAGGTCGACCGGGGTGCCGTTCTTCTGCGCGGCGAGGGCCGGGGTCGGGCCCGCCCAGGCCAGGGACAGGCAGTCCTCGCCCTTCAGGAACCGCTGGCAGCGGACGCCGCCCGTGGCGCGGCCCTTGCGCGGGTATTGATCGAACGGGGTCAGCTTGGCCGTCGTCTGGACGGAGTCGTCCAGCGTGCCGCGCGAGCCCGCGACGGTGAAGACGACGGCGTCCGCTGCCGGATCCACCGCCGTGAAGGAGATGACCTTCGCGCCCTCCGTGAGCTTGATGCCCGCCATGCCGCCCGCCGCGCGGCCCTGGGCGCGGACCTGTGCGGCCGGGTAGCGCAGCAGCTGGGCGTCGTCGGAGATGAAGATCAGATCCTCGTCGCCGGTACGCAGTTCCACCGCGCCGACGATGCGGTCGCCCTCCTTGAGGGTGATCACCTCGAGCTCTTCCTTGTGGGACGGATAGTCCGGCACCACGCGCTTGACGACCCCCTGTGCCGTGCCGATCGCCAGGCCCGGCGACGACTCGTCGAGGGTCGTCAGGCAGACCAGCGTCTCGTCGTCCTCCAGGGAGACGAACTCCGCCAGCGGGGCGCCCCCCGCGAGGTTCGGCGTCGACATCGACTCCGGGAGCTGGGGCAGGTCGATCACGTTCAGCCGCAGCAGCCGGCCCGCCGAGGTGACCGCGCCCACCTCGCCACGGGCGGTGGCCGGCACCGCCGAGACGATCACGTCGTGCTTCACGCGCTCGGCGCCGGCGTCCTCCGCGAACGGCTCGCCGTTCGCCGTACGGGCCAGCAGACCCGTCGAGGACAGCAGCACCCGGCACGGGTCGTCGGCCACCTGGAGCGGCACGGTCGCGACCGGGGTGCCGCCCGCCTCCAGCAGGTCCGTACGCCGGTCGGTGCCGAACTTCTTGGCGACGGTGGCCAGTTCGGAGGAGACCAGCTTGCGCAGCTCGGCGTCCGAATCGAGGATCCGGGTCAGTTCCTCGATCTCCGCGTTGAGCCGGTCCTTCTCCGACTCCAGCTCGATGCGGTCGAACTTGGTCAGGCGGCGCAGTGGCGTGTCGAGGATGTACTGCGTCTGCACCTCGCTCAGCGAGAACTGCTCCATCAGGCGCTGCTTCGCCTGCGCGGAGTTCTCGCTGGAGCGGATGAGGCGGATGACCTCGTCGATGTCCAGCAGGGCCGTCAGCAGACCCTCGACCAGGTGCAGCCGGTCGCGCTTCTTGCCGCGGCGGAACTCCGAACGCCGCCGTACGACGGTGAAGCGGTGGTCGAGGTAGACCTCCAGGAGCTCCTTGAGACCCAGCGTGAGCGGCTGGCCGTCGACCAGGGCCACGTTGTTGATGCCGAAGGACTCCTCCATCGGCGTCAGCTTGTACAGCTGCTCCAGGACGGCCTCCGGCACGAAGCCGTTCTTGATCTCGATGACCAGGCGCAGGCCGTGCGCGCGGTCGGTGAGGTCCTTGACGTCGGCGACGCCTTGGAGCTTCTTCGAGCCGACCAGGTCCTTGATCTTGGCGATCACCTTCTCCGGACCGACCGTGAAGGGCAGCTGGGTGACGACGAGGCCCTTGCGGCGGGCCGTCACGGTCTCCACGGCGACGGTCGCCCGCATCTTGAACGTGCCGCGGCCCGTCTCGTACGCGTCCCGGATGCCGGGCAGGCCGACGATGCGGCCGCCGGTGGGCAGGTCGGGGCCCGGGACGTGCTTCATCAGGGCGTCGAGATCCGCGTTCGGATACCTGATCAGGTGGCGGGCGGCGGCGATGACCTCGCGCAGGTTGTGCGGCGGCATGTTCGTGGCCATGCCGACCGCGATGCCCGAGGCGCCGTTGACCAGGAGGTTCGGGAAGGCGGCGGGCAGGGCCACCGGCTCCTGCTCCTGGCCGTCGTAGTTGGGATTGAAGTCGACGGTGTCCTCGTCGATGGAATCCGTCATCAGGCTCGTCGCCTCGGCCATCCGGCACTCGGTGTACCGCATGGCGGCCGGCGGGTCGTCGTTGCCCAGCGAGCCGAAGTTGCCGTGGCCGTCTACCAGGGGGACGCGCATCGAGAAGGGCTGGGCCATGCGCACGAGGGCGTCGTAGATCGACGCGTCGCCGTGCGGGTGCAGCTTGCCCATCACCTCGCCCACGACGCGGGCGCACTTGACGTACCCGCGCTCGGGGCGCAGGCCCATCTCGCTCATCTGGTAGACGATGCGGCGGTGCACCGGCTTGAGGCCGTCGCGTGCGTCCGGCAGGGCGCGGGAGTAGATGACCGAGTACGCGTACTCGAGGAAGGAGCCCTGCATCTCGTCGACGACGTCGATGTCGAGGATCCGCTCCTCGTACGAGTCGTCGGGCGGCGGGGTCTTCGTGCTGCGGCGGGCCATCGCTGCCGGCTCCTTGCCTCTGCGATCCGGATCTGACGCCGACCATTGTGGACCGCCGCACTGACAACCGGGACCACCACCCGGTCTCTGACGTCCGCCGCGCCGTCCGGACCCGGCACGGCGGGTCACCGAGTCTCGCTCTCCGCGTACGCCCCCGGGAACTTCACCAGCGCTTCGCGCGCTTGCATACAGTGGCAGGACCGGCAGGAATCCGCGGTCGGAACGACCGCACCGCGATCGAAGGGACGTACATGCCCATGGGTCACACGGCCACAGCCCAGGCAGGCTCCGGGGGCCTGACAGCGACCGAGCACCGCCTGGCCAACGGCCTGCGCGTGGTGCTCTCCGAGGACCACCTGACCCCGGTCGCGGCGGTGTGCCTCTGGTACGACGTCGGCTCGCGCCACGAAGTCAAGGGGCGTACCGGCCTGGCTCACCTTTTCGAGCATCTGATGTTCCAGGGTTCCGCCCAGGTGAAGGGCAACGGCCACTTCGAGTTCGTCCAGGGCGCGGGCGGCTCGCTGAACGGCACCACCAGCTTCGAGCGCACCAACTATTTCGAGACCATGCCCGCCCACCAGCTGGAGCTCGCCCTCTGGCTGGAGGCCGACCGGATGGGCTCGCTGCTGTCCGCGCTCGACGACGAGTCGATGGAGAACCAGCGGGACGTCGTCAAGAACGAGCGCCGGCAGCGCTACGACAACGTCCCCTACGGCACCGCCTTCGAGAAGCTGACCGCCCTCGCCTACCCGGAGGGCCACCCCTACCACCACACCCCGATCGGCTCGATGGCCGACCTGGACGCGGCGACCCTGGAGGACGCGCGCGCGTTCTTCCGCACCTACTACGCCCCGAACAACGCCGTGCTCTCCGTGGTCGGCGACATCGACCCGGAGCAGACCCTGGCCTGGATCGAGAAGTACTTCGGCTCCGTCGCGGGACACGACGGCAAGCCCGCGCCGCGTGACGGCACGCTGCCGGAGACCATCGGCGAGCAGCTGCGCGAGGTCGTCGAGGAGGAGGTCCCGGCGCGCGCCCTGATGGCCGCCTACCGGCTGCCGCACGACGGCACGCGCGCGTGCGACGCGGCCGACCTCGCCCTCACCGTCCTCGGCGGCGGCGAGTCCTCCCGTCTCTACAACCGCCTCGTACGGCGAGACCGTACGGCCGTGGCCGCCGGCTTCGGCCTGCTGCGGCTCGCCGGGGCGCCCTCCCTGGGGTGGCTGGACGTGAAGACGTCCGGTGACGTGGAGGTCCCGGTCATCGAGACCGCCATCGACGAGGAGCTCGCCCGGTTCGCCGAGGAGGGCCCCACGGCCGAGGAGATGGAGCGCGCCCAGGCCCAGTTGGAGCGCGAGTGGCTGGACCGGCTCGGCACGGTCTCCGGCCGAGCCGACGAACTGTGCCGGTACGCCGTGCTGTTCGGCGACCCGCAGCTCGCCCTGACCGCCGTACAGCGCGTCCTGGACGTCACGGCGGAGGAGGTCCAGGAGGTCGCCAAGGCCCGCCTGCGGCCCGACAACCGCGCGGTGCTCGTCTACGAGCCCGTCGCCGACGAGACCGGCGAGGACGCCGACACCATCGAGGACACCGCAGCCGCGGCCACCAACGAGAACGAGGAGGCGGCCAAGTGACCGAGCTCGCCACGATGGACTTCCACCCCCGGCCCCAGGCGGGCGAGGCCAAGCCCTGGGCCTTCCCGGCCCCCGAGCGCGGCACGCTCGACAACGGCCTGACGGTGCTGCGCTGTCACCGCCCCGGCCAGCAGGTCGTCGCCGTGGAGGTGCTGCTGGACGCCCCCCTGGACGCCGAGCCGGCCGGCCTCGACGGTGTGGCCACGATCATGGCGCGGGCCTTCTCCGAGGGCACCGACAAGCACTCCGCCGAGGAGTTCGCCGCCGAGCTGGAGCGCGCCGGCGCCACTCTCGACGCGCATGCCGACCACCCGGGCGTCCGGCTGAGCCTGGAGGTCCCCGCTTCCCGGCTCGCCAAGGGCCTCGGCCTGATCGCCGACGCCCTCAGGGCGCCGGCGTTCGCGGACAGCGAGGTCGAGCGGCTGGTCCGCAACCGCCTGGACGAGATCCCGCACGAGCTGGCCAACCCCGCCCGCCGTGCCGCCAAGGAGCTCTCCAAGGAGCTGTTCCCGGCGGGCTCGCGCATGTCGCGGCCCCGGCAGGGCACCGAGGAGACGGTCGCCGCGATCGACTCCCCGGCCGTACGCGCCTACTACGAGAAGCACGTCCGCCCGGCGACGGCCACCGCCGTGGTGGTCGGTGACCTCACCGGCATCGATCTCGACGCGCTGCTCGGCGACACGCTGGGCGCCTGGACCGGCTCCTCGGCCGAGCCGCGGCCGGTGCCGCCGGTGACCGCCGACGACACCGGCCGGGTCGTCATCGTGGACCGCCCGGGCGCCGTCCAGACGCAGCTGCTGATCGGCCGGATCGGCTCGGACCGGCACGACCGTGTCTGGCCCGCCCAGGTGCTCGGCACGTACTGCCTCGGCGGCACCCTCACCTCCCGCCTGGACCGCGTCCTGCGCGAGGAGAAGGGCTACACCTACGGCGTGCGGGCGTTCGCCCAGGTCCTCAGGTCCGCCCCGGACGGGACCGGTGCCGCGATGCTCGCCATCAGCGGCTCCGTGGACACGCCCAACACCGGCCCCGCCCTGCAGGACCTCTGGACGGTGCTGCGCACCCTCGCCGCCGAGGGGCTGACCGACGCCGAGCGGGACGTCGCCGTGCAGAACCTGGTCGGCGTGGCGCCGCTGAAGTACGAGACGGCGGCGGCCGTAGCGAGCACGCTGGCGGATCAGGTCGAGCAGCACCTGCCCGACGACTACCAGGCCGCGCTGTACCGGCAGCTCGCCGCGACCGGCACCGTGGAGGCCACCGCGGCGGCCGTCAGCGCCTTCCCGGTGGACCGTCTGGTGACCGTCCTCGTCGGCGACGCGGCGCAGATCAAGGGCCCGGTGGAGGCCCTCGGCATCGGCGAAGTCGCCGTCGTCGCCGCCGAGTAGCGGGAGGCGAGCGGCACGCGCGCGTAGGGGCCCTGGTTGTCTTCTAAGGCACCAGGGCTCCTTTATGCCCGAATTGAGGTAGGAGTTGCCCGTCTGCCCTGTGGGATGCGCTACAAAAGCCGGGATCCGTTTGGGAATTGAAAGTGGCGCCGCTTAGCGTCGTCCGGGCTGTTCGTCAGGCAGTGCGCCGCACCCGCGGCACCGGACAGTCATCGCCGAGTCCCCGTACGGCGCGAGCCAGGGGAGCCGGGGACCCACCGCAGTCCCTGGGGTGAATCGGACGCCCGCGCGAGTCGCGAGGGGGTCCGTAGGAGACCTTCCTGCTCCGAACCCGTCAGCTAACCCGGTAGGCGAGAGGGAAGGAAAGGACCAGCCACTACATGGCGTTCACACGCGCCACCGGGAAGCACCGTCGTCCCAGCCGGATCCAGCGCAGCACGGCCCGCGCGGCCGGCGTCGCGGCCCTCGCCACCACCGGCGTCGTGGGCACCGTGGCCGCCCCGGCCTTCGCCGCCGAGCCCGCTGTCGAGCAGACCGGTCTCACCCCGGTCGTCACCATGGGCGACACCGTGGCCCAGAAGATCGACGCCCAGGCCGTCGCCCAGAAGCAGGCAGCCGAAGAGGCCGCCGCCAAGAAGAAGGCCGAGGAGGCCGCCCGCAAGCGGGCCGCCGAGGCGGCCAAGGAGGCCAAGGAGGCCGCCGAGAAGGCTCGCGAGGCCAAGGAGCGCGCCGCCCGCGAGGCCGAGCGCAAGCGTCTCAACACCTTCGTGTCCCCGATCTCCGGCTCGTACGTCTCCACCGGCTACAAGTCCGGCGGCGCCGTCTGGTCCTCCGGCAGTCACACCGGTGTCGACTTCCACGCCTCCAGTGGCACGGCCGTCCACTCGGTCGGCATGGGTGAGGTCGTCGAGGCCGGCTGGGGCGGTTCCTACGGCAACCAGGTCGTGATCAAGATGAACGACGGGACGTACACCCAGTACGGCCACCTGTCGTCCAGCAGCGTCTCGGTGGGCCAGAAGGTCACCCCCGGCCAGCAGATCGGCCTGTCCGGCGCGACCGGCAACGTCACCGGCCCGCATCTGCACTTCGAGGCCCGCACCGGCCCCGAGTACGGCTCCGACATCGACCCCGTCGCCTACCTCCGCTCGCACGGCGTGAACGTCTGAACATCTGACGGCGACTGTTCTCCCCGAAAGCCCCGGCTCCCCGAGCCGGGGCTTTCGGCGTGCGCCACGGCCGGCTGTCCAAAAAATATCCCTGGTTTCCTGCCTCCCGTCGGAAATTCCGGCTCATTGCAATAGAGTCACGGAACACACGTCACCAGTCGACGTTTCACGGGGATTAAGCGGAGGTCGGTCATGCGTATTCCCGCGCACTCGGTGTGCACGGCCATCCGGGACGACATCGTCGCGGGTGTCTACGAGCGCGGCAGCCGGCTCACCGAGGAACTCCTCGCGCGCCGCTACGGCGTCTCGCGTGTCCCCGTCCGGGAGGCCCTGCGCACCCTGGAGGCCGAGGGTTTCGTGGTCACCCGGCGGCACGCGGGCGCGTGCGTCGCCGAACCCACCGAGCAGGAGGCCGCCGACCTGCTGGAGATGCGCATGCTGCTGGAGCCGCTGGGTGCCGCTCGCGCCGCCCAGCGCCGCACCGAGGCCCATCTGAAGGTGCTGCGCGGCCTGGTCAGGCTCGGCCAGGAGCGCGCCCGCCGGGGCAACAGCGACGACCTGCGCTCTCTGGGGGGCTGGTTCCACGAGACGCTCGCCCAGGCCTCCGGCAGTCCGGCGCTGACCTCGATGCTCACCCAGCTCAGGCACAAGATCGCCTGGATGTACGCCGTGGAGGTGCCGGCCGGACCCGTGGAGTCCTGGGCCGAGCACGGCGCGATCGTGGACGCGGTGGCGCGCGGGGACAGCGAGCGTGCGCGGGCGGTCACGGCGCTGCACACCGAGCGCGCGACGGCCGCGCACCGGCTGCGTTTCGGCTCCGCCGGGGAGCGCGCCGAGCGTGTGAGGAACTCGCAACATGCCGTAAACACGGCGAGCCTGCGGCATTAACACGGGAGCCGTATACAAAGAGCGGGAAATTCGCGGGGGATTATTTCTGCTGCCCGCCGACAGGGAATTCACCGGAAAGGCGAAGAGCTCGCCCGATGAATTCGGACGAGCTCTTCAGGGTGCGCCGGGTCAGGCGCGGGGAAATACTCAGACGGTCTCGGGAAGCTCCTCGAGCCCCTCGGAGACCAGCTTGGCCAGCCGGTCCAGGGCGGCGTCCGCGCCCTCGGCGTCGGAGGCGAGGACGATCTCCTCGCCGCCCTGGGCGCCCAGGCCGAGGACGGCCAGCATGGAGGCCGCGTTGACGGGGTTGCCGTCTGCCTTGGCGATCGTCACCGGGACGCCTGCGGCCGTGGCGGCTCGGACGAAGATGGAAGCGGGGCGGGCGTGGAGGCCCTCGGCCCAGCCGACGTTGACGCGGCGCTCAGCCATGTGTTGCTGCCCTTCGGTGTTCAGGGTTGTCTAGACCAGTTTCCCATAGCGTGAAGTTGCGCCGGAGCGGTCCTCATGACCCGCCCCGGGGTGCCGTCGGATCGCGGCCTCGACCCGACTGACGCCCTCCACAGACTGCCTCGCGTCCGCTGTCGGACGCTAGCCGTACTCTGGGGCCCATGCAGACCTCGCCGGACCGGCACGAGTATCCCGCCCACTGGGAAGCCGACGTGGTGCTGCGCGACGGTGGTACCGCGCGCATCCGGCCCATCACCGTTGATGACGCCGATCGTCTGGTCAGCTTCTACGAGCAGGTCTCCGACGAGTCGAAGTACTACCGCTTCTTCGCGCCGTACCCTCGCCTGTCCGCCAAGGACGTCCACCGCTTCACGCACCACGACTTTGTGGACCGGGTGGGACTCGCGGCCACGGTCGGCGGCGAGTTCATCGCCACCGTACGCTACGACCGGATCGGCGCGGACGGAACGCCCGCGTCGGCACCGGCCGACGAGGCCGAGGTCGCCTTCCTGGTCCAGGACGCCCACCAGGGCCGCGGCGTCGCCTCCGCCCTGCTGGAGCACATCGGCGCCGTCGCCCGGGAGCGCGGCATCCGCCGCTTCGCCGCCGAAGTGCTGCCCGCCAACAACAAGATGATCAAGGTGTTCACGGACGCCGGGTACACCCAGAAGCGCAGCTTCGAGGACGGCGTGGTCCGTCTGGAGTTCGACCTCGAACCCACCGACCGCTCCCTCGCCGTGCAGTACGCGCGTGAACACCGCGCCGAGGCCCGGTCCGTGCAGCGGCTGCTCGCGCCCGGCTCGGTCGCCGTCATCGGCGCCGGGCGCACGCCGGGCGGCGTGGGCCGCAGCTTCCTCGGCAACATCCGCGACGCCGGGTTCACCGGCCGCCTGTACGCCGTGAACAAGGCCCTCCCCGAGGAGCAGAAGGAACTCGACGGGGTGCCCGCCCACCGCTCGGTGCGCGACATCGACGGCCCGGTCGACCTCGCGGTCGTCGCCGTACCGGCCGAGTACGTCCCCGAGGTCGTCACCGAGTGCGGCGAGCACGGCGTGCAGGGGCTCGTCGTGGTCTCCGCCGGGTACGCCGAGAGCGGCCTCGAGGGGCGCGAGAGCCAGCGCGCACTCGTGCGGCACGCGCGCACGTACGGCATGCGGATCATCGGGCCGAACGCCTTCGGCATCATCAACACCTCCCCGCGGGTGCGGCTCAACGCCTCCCTCGCCCCCGAAACGCCCCGCCCGGGCCGGATCGGCCTGTTCGCCCAGTCCGGCGCCATCGGCATCGCCCTGCTGTCCCGGCTGCACCGCCGCGGCGGCGGCGTCACGGGTGTGACCGGCGTCTCCACCTTCGTCTCCTCCGGCAACCGGGCCGACGTCTCCGGCAACGACGTACTCCAGTACTGGTACGAGGACCCCGACACCGACGTCGTCCTCATGTACCTGGAGTCCATCGGCAACCCCCGCAAGTTCACCCGCCTCGCCCGCCGGACGGCCGCGGCGAAACCGCTGGTCGTGGTCCAGGGCGCGCGGCACGGAGCCGCTCCCCAGGGGCATGCCGTCCGGGCGACCCGGCTGCCGCACGAGACCGTCTCGGCCCTGCTGCGGCAGGCCGGCGTCATCCGCGTCGACACCATCACCGACCTGGTGGACGCGGGCCTGCTCCTCGCCCGCCAGCCCCTGCCGGCCGGGCCCCGGGTGGCGATCCTCGGCAACTCCGAGTCGCTCGGTCTGCTCACGTACGACGCGTGCCTCGCCGAGGGCCTGAGGCCGCACCCCCCGCAGGACCTGACCACGGCGGCTTCCGCGGCGGACTTCCACGCGGCCCTCTCGCGCGCACTGGCCGACGACCGGTGCGACGCGGTCGTCGTCACGGCCATACCGGCGGTCGGGGAGGTCTCGGTCGCGGACGCGGCCCTCGCCGAGGCCCTGCGCTCGGCAGCGGCCGCAGCTCCGGCCAAGCCCGTCCTGGTCGTGCACGTGGAACTCGGCGGCCTGGCCGAAGCCCTGTCGGCGGCGGCGAGTACGGCACCACAAGCAGAGTCGGGCATACCTCCACAAACCGCCCATCGTTCGTCGCCCACCGAAGAACGGCCCCCCGCTGTCGAGGCCCCCGACGGCGCCCACCTCATCCCCGCCTACCCCGCCGCCGAGCGCGCCGTCCGCGCCCTCGCCCAGGCCGTCACCTACGCGCAGTGGCGGCGCGACGCCGCCGACCCCGGCAAGGTGCCCGAGTACGAGGACATCGACGAGAGGGGCGCCGCCACGCTGATCGACGGGCTGCTCGCGCGCGGGCAGGGACTCACGCTCGGCACGGAAGAGACCTGCGACCTGCTCGGCCACTACGGCATCCACGTCCACCGCACCCTGCCCGCCCCGACTCCCGACGCCGCCGCCGAGGCCGCCCGCAGCCTCGGCTATCCCGTGGCCCTCAAGGCCACCGCCCCGCACCTGCGCCACCGCGCCGACCTGGGCGGCGTCCGCCTCGACCTCGCGGACGAGGACCAACTACGGCGCTCGTACACCGAGTTGACCGAGCTGTTCGGCGCACCGGACGAGCTGCGCCCCGTGGTGCAGCGGATGGCGCCACGCGGCGTGGACGTCGTCGTACGGGCCGTGATCGACCCCGCGGCCGGGGCCGTGCTCTCCTTCGGGCTCGCCGGTGCCGCCTCACAGCTGCTCGGGGACACGGCACACCGGCTGATCCCGGTCACCGACCGGGAGGCGGGCTCGCTGGTGCGGTCGATCCGCACCGCACCCCTGCTGTTCGGCTGGCGCGGCTCCGCACCGGCCGACACCCGTGCCCTGGAGGAGCTGCTGCTGCGGGTGTCCCGGCTGGTGGACGACCACCCCGAGGTCGTCGCCGTCACCCTGGAGCCGGTCGTCGTCGCCGCGCACGGCCTGAGTGTCCTGGGCGCCTCCGTCCGCCTGGCGACACCGCCGGCCCGCGACGACCTCGGCCCACGGACCCTCCCCGCGTACTGACAGGGGGCGAGCTGTGCCTCGCAGTCAGTGGGCCCCCGTAGGATGGGCGTCATGGCCAAGACCAGTACGACGACCCAGGGGCTGCGGGCGGCGATCGAGCGCAGCGGCTACTACCCGGCTCTCGTGGCCGAGGCGGTGGAGGCCGCCGTGGGCGGCGAGCCCATGCGGTCGTACCTGGTCCACCAGGAAACGACGTTCGACCAGAACGAGGTGCGGCGGCACGTGACGGTGCTCGTCCTCACCGACAACCGCTTCATCGTCAGCCACACCGACGAACAGGCCGCCGACAGCACCTCCCCGACGCCGTACGCCACGACGTCGACGGAGTCCGTGAAGATCGGCCGCATCTCGTCGATCGTGGTCAGCCGTGTCGTAGCCAACCCGGAGTCGTACAAGCCGGGCACCCTGCCCCGCGAGGTCGTCCTCACCATCGGCTGGGGCGCCGTCTCCCGAATCGACCTGGAGCCGGCCGCCTGCGGCGACCCCAACTGCGAGGCGGACCACGGCTACACCGGCAACTCGACGGCGGACGACCTCAGCCTGCGCGTCAGCGAGGCCGGGGACGGACCGGAGACCGTGCGCCAGGCACTCGCCTTCGCGCAGGCCCTCTCCGAGGCGACCGCGGACACCACCCGCTGATGGCACTGCCCGACACGGCCTGGGACCACCATCCCGAACCGCTCGCCGTCGCCTCCGCACCGGTCCCCGAGTACGGCAGCGGCTCCCTCGCCGACCTGCTGCCCACCCTGGCCGCCGGCCTCGGCGTGCCGGGGATGAGCGCCGCGATCTCCGAGCTGACCCCCGCCGACCGGAACTGCGTCTTCCTGATCGACGGCCTCGGCTGGGAGCAGCTGAGGTCGCACCCCGAGGACGCCCCGTTCATGACGTCCCTGCTCGCCACCTCGCGCGGCGGCACCGGGCGCCCGCTCACCGCCGGCTACCCGGCGACGACCGCGACCTCCCTCGCCTCCGTCGGCACCGGCCTGCCGCCCGGCGCGCACGGCCTGCCCGGCTACACCGTGCGCAATCCGGACACCGGCGAGCTGATGAACCAGCTGCGCTGGCAGCCGTGGGCCCCGCCCGGCCCCTGGCAGCCGTACCCGACGGTGTTCCAGCTGGCGCACGAGGCGGGCGTGCACGCCGCGCAGGTGTCGTCCCCGACCTTCGAGAACACCCCGCTGACCAAGGTCGCGCTCAGCGGCGGAAGGTTCCTCGGGCGGCTGACCGGCGAGGACCGCATGGACCTGGCGGCCGAGCAACTGGCCGCGGGCGACCGCTCCCTGGTCTACACGTACTTCGCCGAGGTCGACGGCGCAGGCCACCGCTTCGGCGTCGACTCCGACACCTGGCGCGGCCAGCTCATGTACACCGACCGCCTGGTCCAGCGTCTCGCCGAGCAACTGCCGCCCCGCAGCGCCCTCTACATCACCGCCGACCACGGCATGATCGACGTGCCCTTCGACGAGGAGCACCGCATCGACTTCGACGAGGACTGGGAGCTGAGCGCCGGAGTCGCCCTGCTCGGCGGCGAGGGCCGCGCCCGGCATGTCTACGCGGTACCCGGTGCCGCGAACGACGTCCTGACCTGCTGGCGCGAGGTGCTCGGCGAGCAGTTCTGGGTCGCCTCACGCGACGAGGCCATCGCGGCGGGCTGGTTCGGCCCGAAGGTCGACGAGCGGGTGTACGGCCGGATCGGCGACGTGGTCGCCGCCGCCCGGGACGATGTCCTGATCATCGCCTCCGAGCGGGAGCCGAACGAGTCGGCGATGGTCGGCAACCACGGTTCGATGACCCCTGCCGAGCAGCTGGTCCCCCTGCTCGAAGTACGCTCCTGACGTCCCGCCCCATCCCCGCTTCACCGAAAGGTGCTCACTTTCCCATGCCCGAGCTGGTGTTCTTCTCCGGAACGATGGACTGCGGGAAGTCGACGCTGGCTCTCCAGATCGAGCACAACCGCTCGGCGCGAGGCCTCCAGGGCATGATCTTCTCGCGCGACGACCGCGCCGGCGAGGGCAAGTTGTCCTCGCGCCTGGGCCTCGTCACGGACGCGGTGGAGGTCGGGGACGGGCAGGACCTCTACGCCTATCTCGTCGACCACCTCTCGCAGGGCGGCCGGGCGGACTACGTGATCGCCGACGAGGCGCAGTTCCTCGCGCCGGAGCAGATCGACCAACTCGCGCGCGTGGTCGACGACCTGGGCCTCGACGTCTATGCCTTCGGCATCACGACGGACTTCCGCTCCAAGCTGTTTCCCGGCTCCCAGCGGCTGGTCGAACTGGCCGACCGGGTCGAGGTGCTCCAGGTCGAGGCCCTGTGCTGGTGCGGCGCCCGCGCCACGCACAACGCCCGCACCATAGGCGGCGCCATGGTCGTCGAGGGTGCCCAGGTGGTCGTGGGCGACGTCACCCACTCCGCCGACGAGGTCGGATACGAGGTCCTGTGCCGACGCCACCACCGCCGCCGGATGACCGCGGCGACGGCCCGCGCGGCGGCTCTGTCACCGGACGTACTGCCGATGTCGTCCGCCTGACCGCCTGACCGCCTGACCGCCTGACCGCCTGACCGCTCGGCAGCACGTCAGCGCTTCCGTTGCAGTAGCGCGAACCGCGCTCCCTCCGGATCCGCCACCGTCGCCACCCGGCCGTGGGCGGTGTCGTGGGCCGGCTTGAGGACATGCCCGCCCAGATGCACCAGGTGATCCAGCGCGTCGTCGACATCGGCGACTTCGAAGTACGTCACCCAGTGCGGGCCTTGATCGCGGGGCAGGGCCTGCCCCAGGCCGTGGATGCCGGCGACGGGCCTGCCGCCGCGGAGCAGGGTCACGTAGTCGAAGTCGGCGGAGACCACCGGCTCCTCCTCGTAGCCGAACACCGTCTGGTAGAACTTGGCGACGCTCGCTGACTCGAAGGTCAGCAGCTCGTTCCAGGCGGGCGTCCCGGGGACGCCCGAGACGGCCGTGCCGAGGTGCTCGGCGGCCTGCCAGATGCCGAAGACCGCGCCCGAGGGGTCGGAGCAGATGGCGAGGCGGCCGGCGTCGGAGGCGTCGAGCGGGCCGACGCCGATCGTGCCGCCGCGGCTGCGCACCGTCTCGGCCGTCAAGTCCGCGTTCCGGGAGGCGAAGTAGGGGGTCCAGGCGATGGGCAGCTGACGGTCGGGCGGCAGCTGGCCGAGGCCCGCGACCTCGCGCCCGTCGAGCAGCGCACGCACATACGGGCCGAGTTGCTGAGGGCCGGGCCGGAACTCCCAGCCGAACAGCGCCCCGTAGAACTCCTCGGTCGAGGCCAGTCCGTGCACCATCAGGCTCACCCAGCAGGGCGTGCCGGGCGCGTGCCGTGCGGGCGTTTCGCCGTTCGGGCCGGCGGACTCCCGTGCGTCGGTCATTGTCACTCTCTTCTCGGCCTCGCGGTGGCCGTGCTCTCCGCAGCCCTTGTGGGGCCCGCCCTGTGGGGCGACCCGTGTCCGGGAGAATGCCCGATGTGCTGGGCGCTGTCCCTGGCGGCGCGCTTATCGGCACGTGTCGTTCAGCTGTACAGCATGTGCTCGTTCCCGTACGCCACGTGATCGTCCTGGTCCGGCCGAGCAGAGTAGCCGGACACGGACGGCTCGGCCACCCCCGTGCGCGAGGATGGGGCCATGAACGCCATCATCTCCGCATCCGACCTCGCGAACGATCTGGCGGGTGCCAACCCTCCGGTCCTGCTCGATGTCCGCTGGCAGCTCACCGCGGCCAAGGCGGCCGGTGAGCCGCCGTACGACGGCCGGGCCGACTACGAGACGGGGCACCTGCCCGGGGCCGTCTACGTCGACCTGGACCGGGAGTTGGCCTCCGCGCCGGGTGAGGGCGGCCGGCATCCACTGCCCGACCTCGCGCACTTCGGTGCCGCGATGCGCAGGGCGGGTGTGTCGTCCGGAACGCCGGTGGTCGTCTATGACGGCGGCCAGGGCTGGGCGGCCGCCCGGGCGTGGTGGATGCTGCGCTGGACGGGTCACCCGGACGTGCGGGTCCTGGACGGCGGGTTGCCGGCCTGGGAAGGGCCGCTGGAGAAGTCCGTGCCCGCACCGGCGGAGGGCGACTTCGTGCCCGAGCCCGGGGCGGCGGGTCTGCTCGACGCCGACGCCGCCGCGGAGTTGGCGCGGTCCGGGGTGCTCCTGGACGCGCGGGCGGGGGAGCGGTACCGGGGCGAGGTGGAGCCGATCGATCCGGTAGCCGGGCACATTCCGGGCGCGGTGTCGGCGCCCACCACCGAGAACGTGAGGGCGGACGGACGCTACCTCCCCGCGCAGGAGCTGCGGGAGCGCTTCAAGGGGCTCGGGGTGTCCGAAGGTTCGCGGGTCGGCGTGTACTGCGGATCGGGGGTGTCAGCGGCCCATGAGGTCCTGGCGCTGGCGGTCGCGGGCCTTCCGGCGGAGCTGTACGTGGGGTCGTGGTCGGAGTGGTCCTCGGACCCGGACCGGCCGGTCGCGGTGGGGCCGGATCCTCAGTAGCCCGGCGTACACAGAGGGCCGCGTCCTAAAGGCGCGGCCCTCATGTCCGTACGGTCGATCAACGCCGTGTGTCCCGGCTACTCCTGCTTCTTGCGCCGCGTCCCGAACACGATCTCGTCCCAGCTCGGGACGGCGGCTCTGCGACCCGGACGGACGCCGTCGGCCTCGGCTTGGCGGTCGGTGGAACCGATGAGCCGGTCGCGGTGGCTGCCGACGGAGCGCGGCATGAGGACGTCCGCGTAGGCGGAACCGGCCGAGGCGGCAGGGGCCGGGGGCTCCTCCTCCTCGGGTTCGACGACGAGGGGCTCCTCCTCCTCGGGCTCCGGCGCCGGGCGCTCCGGCACCACCAGGTCGCCACGGAAGCTCGGTACCGCCTCCAGCAGGCTGGTCAGCGAGTCCCGTTCGCCCGTGGCCGTGCTCTCCTCGAGCGGTTCGGACGCCTGGGCGGGCAGGCTGGGCCGCTCGCGATCGGCGGGCCGGTCCAGCGGCCGGTCGCGCGGCAGCCGGGCGATCCGCGGGACGAACGGGAAGCTGGGCTCGGGCGCGGCCAGGTCGTCGGACTCGCCGATGAGCATGCGCGCCTCGTCGTCGACGGCCTGGACGAGCCGCCGGGGCGGGTCGTAGGTCCAGCTCGCCGAGTGCGGCTCGCTGGCGACGCGGTAGACCAGCAGGACCTCCCACGTGCCGTCGTCGCGACGCCACGAGTCCCACTGGACGGTGTCCTTGTCGACGCCGCGCACCATCAGCCGCTCCTGCACGGCCTCGCCCAGCGGTGGACCTGAGTTCTCGCCGGGGCGGCGGACCGGGGTCTTGCGGGCCCGCTCGGCCATGAACGCACGCTCGGCGAGCACCGGACCCTCGAAGCGGCGCACCCGGTCGACGGGGATGCCTGCCATTTGCGCGACCTCTTCCGCGGTCGCGCCGGCTCGTATACGCGCCTGGATGTCGCGGGGGCGGAGGTGGCTCTCCACCTCGATCTCGATCTGGCCGAGGCGGGGACGGTCGCCGCGCACGGCGGCGCGGAGCCGTTCGTCGATCGGAAGCGTGTACTCCGTGCTGTCCGCAGCCTTCAGCACCAGCCGTGTGCCGTCATTCGAGACGGCCACGACACGCAGTTCGGGCATGGGGACCTCCCGGGTGGTGCCTGCCGACGTCACGTGCGTCGCTGCTTCCGCTAGTCGAGTGTGGCCTGCCCGGGTGCAGCCTGCCACAACCTTGCCGAGTTGCCCGGCGTGTCGGGCACAGGCCCTGGATCGCCGTTATGGCACGGTTACCTATTCGCAACGCTAAGTGACGAACTCTGTCACCCTGTGCAACTAGCCCCCTCCCGGCGGTCCTTAAAGGCCCCGTACACCCTGGTGGGAGACCGGACCCAGGGCTCGCCACAGTACTCCATTTGGGCCACGTGCGTGGATTGGCGCGCCGTCCAACTTCTGGCAAGAGTGAGGACTCGGTCGCCCCATGCCCGCAATTCGTGATCTTGAACGTGGGGAAGTTCACGTAATCGCCAGAAACGGAACTATTGGTTTCGGTCAGGGGGCAGGCCAGCGGCCGGGCCTGCGGAACAAGCACCTTTGGTGCCCGGCGAGTTCCTTGGGGAACCGTCTACCCGCCCGGGGTTCGGGGGACTCCGAGCGACCCTCAGCGCGTGGCCTACGCCCCCAGAGCCCGCCGCAAGTAGTCGTTCTGGAACCGCCGATCAGGGTCGAGACGGTCCCGCAGCGCCGTGAACTCGCCGAAGCGTGGATACACCCGGGAGAAGTACTCGGCGTCCCTGGTGTGGACCTTGCCCCAGTGCGGACGGCCCTCGTGAGCGGTGAAGATGCGTTCGGCCGCGGTGAAGTACCGCTGGTAGGGCGTGCCCTGGAACATGTGGACGGCGATGTACGCGGTGTCGCGGCCGGAGGCGGTGGACAGTGTGATGTCGTCGGCGGGGGCGGTGCGCACCTCGACGGGGAAGCTGACCCTCAGGCCGGAGCGGTCGACCATGGCCTTCAGCTCGCGCAGTGCGTCGCCGACGGCCGCGCGCGGAACGGCGTACTCCATCTCCACGAAGCGCACCCGGCGCGGTGACGTGAAGACCTTGTAAGGGATGTCGGTGTAGCTCCGCGCCGACAGGGCCTTGCTGGAGATCTGCGCGATCGCGGGGATCGTGGCGGGCACCGCGCGGCCCACCCAGTTGGCCACCTGGAAGACGCCGTTGGAGAGGAACTCGTCCTCGAACCAGCTCTTGAGCTGCGGCACGGGCTTCTCCGGGCCCGCGCTGCGGTTGTTGCGCTTGGTGTTGGTGCTGCCGGTGTGCGGGAACCAGTAGAACTCGAAGTGCTCGTTCTCCGCCCAGAGTTCCTCGAAGTCGGCGAGGACCTTGTCGAACGGCATCGGTTCCTCGCGGGCCGTGAGCAGGAAGACGGGCTCGACGGCGAACGTGATCGCGGTGACGATGCCCAGCGCGCCGAGGCCGAGGCGGGCGGCGGCGAAGACCTCCGGGTTCTCCTTCTCGGAGCACACGAGCACCGAGCCGTCAGCAGTGACCAGTTCCAGACCCCGGATCTGGGCGGCGATCGAGCCGGAGTCGCGGCCCGTGCCGTGCGTGCCGGTACTGGTGGCCCCGGAGACCGTCTGCTCCATGATGTCGCCCATGTTCGTCAGCGACAGGCCCTCACGTGCCAGGGCCATGTTGAGCCTCTTGAGCGGGGTGCCTGCCTCCACCGTGACCGTCATGGCGTCGCGATCAATGCCGCGTATGCCGGTCAACAGTTGAGGGCGGATCAACACACCGTCTGTCGCGGCTATGGACGTGAAGGAGTGCCCGGTGCCGACGGCCTTCACCTTCAGGCCGTCCTCGGCGGCCCGCCGCACGGCGGCCGCCAGCTCGTCGACGGAGGCCGGGGTGACCTCCCGCGCGGGACGCGCGGAGACATTGCCGCCCCAGTTACGCCACGTGCCGTTCTTTCCGTTCGCTGTGCTGCTCAACGGAGCCTCCCCGACCCGTAGCCGGCCGCTTGAGCCGACGGAATCCCAGGAAACCCACCGCGACCGCGACGGCCCCGGCCACCGCCGGAACCCCGTACCCGGCACGCGCCCCGGCCGCGTCGATCACCCAGCCGGCCGCGGAGGAGCCGAGTGCGACCCCCACCGCGAGCCCGGTGCTCACCCAGGTCATGCCCTCGGTGAGCTGCGCACGTGGTACGTGCTCTTCGATGAGGGACATCGTCGTGATCATCGTCGGAGCGATGGACAGTCCCGCAACGAACAGCGCCACGGCCAGAAACGGCAAGTTTCCGACCAGTAGGAGGGGGATCATACTCACGGCCATGGCGCACACGCCCAGCAACCACCGACGTTCCGGCGCCCCGGCGAAGTGCAGGAGCCCGAAGATCATGCCCGCCACGCAGGAACCCGCCGCGTACAGCGCGAGGACGATGCTCGCGGCGGCCTTGTGCCCCTCCTCGTCGGCGAAGGCCACGGTGACCACGTCGACCGCCCCGAAGATCGCCCCGGTCGCCACGAAGGTGGCCACCAGGACCTGAAGACCCCGCGCGCGGATCGCCGTACCGCCGCCGCCGTGTCGCTCGCGCGGGTGCGGCTCGGGCTCGGTGGCGCGCTGCGCGGTCAGCCAGAAGACGCCGGCCGCCAGGAAGCAGGCGGCGAGCAGCGGACCGGCCTCGGGGAACCAGGCCGTGGACAGGCCGATGGAGATGATCGGCCCGATGACGAAGCACACCTCGTCCACCACGGACTCGAAGGAGTACGCGGTGTGCAGCTGCGGCGTGCCCCGGTACAGGGCCGCCCAGCGGGCCCGGATCATCGCGCCGACGCTCGGTACGCACCCGATGCCGGCGCACGCCGCGAACAGCACCCAGTCCGGCCACCGGTAGTGCGCGGCGAACAGCAGCACGGCCGCTGCGGTCAGCGAGATCAGGGTGGCCGGGCGCAGCACCCGCCGCTGTCCGTACTGGTCGACCAGCCGCGAGACCTGCGGACCGGCCACCGCGGCGGACAGCGCGATGGTGGCCGACAGAGCACCGGCCAGGCCGTACCTCCCGGTGAGCTGGGAGATCATCGTGACCACGCCGATGCCCATCATCGACACGGGGATGCGACCGAGGAAGCCCGCGGTGGAGAAACCCTTGGAGCCGGGGGCTGCGAACAGAGCGCGGTAGGGGCTGGGCAGCGGGGTCTCCGTAGGGCTCAGTAAGTTGCTAACGCAGTCGACACAGCTTACGGCCCGGAACGCCCCGCGGTACCCGTTCGGCCCAGCCACGGATCCGCCCCGACCCGGCTGCCGCGCGGGTGTCACCCCGCCGTTTCCCGGGTGTCAGTGCAGGGTGGCAGGATCGACCCATGCCAGACGCGCGCGATGTCACCCCCTACGACGCCCTGCTGCTGCTCTCCTTCGGCGGCCCGGAAGGCCCGGACGACGTGGTCCCGTTCCTGGAGAACGTGACGCGCGGGCGTGGCATCCCCAAGGAACGCCTCAAGGAAGTCGGGCAGCACTACTTCCTGTTCGGCGGGGTCAGCCCCATCAACGACCAGAACCGCGCCCTGCTGGACGCCCTGCGCAAGGACTTCGCCGACCACGGCCTCGACCTGCCGGTCTACTGGGGCAACCGCAACTGGGCGCCGTACCTGACGGACACGCTGCGCGAGATGGTCCGCGACGGCCGCCGCCGCATTCTGGTCCTCGCCACCAGCGCCTACGCCTCCTACTCGGGCTGCCGCCAGTACCGCGAGAACCTCGCCGACGCGCTCGCGGCCGTGCAGAGCGAGGGCCTGGAGCCGCCCGAGGTCGACAAGTTGCGGCATTACTTCAACCACCCGGGCTTCCTCGAGCCCATGATCGACGGTGTGCTCCGGTCCCTCGCCGAGCTCGACGAGGACGTCCGGGACGGCGCGCACCTCGCCTTCTCGACCCACTCGATCCCGACGGCCTCCGCCGACACCTCCGGGCCTGTCGAGGACCACGGCGACGGCGGCGCCTACGTCAGGCAGCACCTGGACGTGGCGAAGCTGATCGCGGACGCCGTCCGCGAGCGCACCGGCGTCGACCACCCCTGGCAGCTCGTCTACCAGTCCCGCTCCGGCGCCCCGCACATCCCGTGGCTGGAGCCCGACATCTGCGACCACCTGGAGGAGCGGCACGCGGCCGGTGTCCCGGCCGTCGTGATCGCGCCCATCGGGTTCGTCTCCGACCACATGGAGGTCCTGTACGACCTCGACACGGAGGCCAAGGCGAAGGCCGAGGAGCTGGGGCTGCCCATGCGCCGCTCGGCCACCGTCGGCGCCGACCCGAGGTTCGCCGCCGCGATCCGCGAACTCGTCGCGGAGCGCGCGGCCGCCGAGCGCGGGCAGGAGGTCACCCCCTGTGCCCTCGGAGCCCTCGGGGCGAGCCACGACCTCTGCCCGGTCGGCTGCTGCCCGGCCCGCGCCCCCCGGCCCGCCGCGGCGGGCGCCGACAGCACCTACGCGTGAGGAGCCCCGTGACCGACCCCCTGCACACGGACCTGCTCGAACTCGCCCAGGAGGCCGCCTCCCGCGCGGGCGCGCTGCTGCGGGACGGGCGCCCGGCCGACCTGGCGGTCGCCGCGACCAAGTCCAGCCCCATCGACGTCGTCACGGAGATGGACATCGCGGCCGAGAAGCTGATCACCGGCCTGATCGCCGAGCGCCGCCCGGACGACGGCTTCCTCGGCGAGGAGGGCGCTTCCAGCGACGGCACGAGCGGCATCCGCTGGGTGATCGACCCGCTCGACGGCACGGTCAACTACCTGTACGGGCTCCCCACCTGGGCCGTCTCCATCGCCGCCGAGCAGGACGGAGAGACCGTCGTCGGCGTCGTCACGGCCCCGATGCGCGGCGAGACGTTCCACGCCGTGCTCGGCGGCGGTGCCTGGGCCACGGGCGCCTGGGACGGTGAGCGCCGGCTGGCCTGCCGCCCCGCGCCGCCCCTGGACCAGGCGCTGGTCTCGACGGGCTTCAACTACGTCGCCCAGGTCCGCGCCCACCAGGCCGAGGTCGCCCAGCGGCTGATCCCGCTGCTGCGCGACATCCGGCGCGGCGGCTCGGCCGCGGTCGACCTGTGCGACCTGGCCGCGGGACGCCTGGACGGCTACTACGAGCGAGGTCTGCACGCCTGGGACCTGGCGGCGGGTGACCTGATCGCCCGGGAAGCGGGCGTCCTGACCGGTGGACGCCCCGGAGAGCGTCCGTCCGGTGATCTGGCAGTCGCGGGGACCCCCGGTGTGTTCGAACCCCTCCAGCGCCTCCTGGAGGACTTCGGCGCCTGGCACGACTGAGGACGCCCCGGCCCGGCGTACGACGGCCGGCGGCACGCTGAACACCACGTGAACGGGCCCGCACGACGACGAAGCGGGCCCCGGCGCTGGATTCGCCGGGGCCCGCTTCGTACGGCCTGATCAGACGCTCGTCGCGCCGACCTCCACACCGTGCTCGGCGGCGAGGCGGCGCAGGTCGTCGAGCTCGCCCTGCTCCACCTCGACGAGGAAGTCGTCGCCCTCGTCGCGAGCCCGGTCGAGATCGGACTCGGTCGCCCTTATGCGCTGCAGAAGTCCTGCGGTGAATGCGTCCATGCTGCGCCCCCTCGTCCTGGGTCGTGGGTCGATGGCACGGGGGTGTGCCGTTCGGAAGGGACGATCACGTCTCCGGTGGATGCCCAGCGCCGCTCTGCTGGGCGGCGGCGGTGCCGGACACCCACGCCCGCCCTGCGGAAAAGCGGATTGATGCGCACCGCATGGTGGTGCGGTACCAGCAGAGTGTGATCGTGGGATGTAAAGCCGTCCTCCCCAAGCTCCCTTCCGGGGAAACCTAACCGGAGGAGAAAATCTCCTATTCCCCGCACCCACACCCGCGCCCGACCTCTTCCTCACCCGCCTTACCTCCGACTTATGGCCGAAAAGGGCAGGATGGAGGGCAACACACCAACAGACCGTCGAAGGCCCCTGCCCGCATGCGCCCGTGAAGCGCCGTGCGGGTGGACATGAGGAAGGACCAGGAACGTGCGCGTACTCGTCGTCGAGGACGAGCAACTGCTCGCCGATGCGGTGGCCACCGGACTGCGCCGGGAGGCCATGGCCGTCGACGTCGTGTACGACGGTGCGGCCGCCTTGGAGCGTATCGGCGTCAACGACTACGACGTGGTCGTCCTCGACCGCGACCTCCCGCTCGTGCACGGCGACGACGTCTGCCGCAAGATCGTCGAGCTGGGCATGCCCACGCGCGTGCTGATGCTCACGGCCTCCGGTGACGTCAGCGACCGTGTGGAGGGCCTGGAGATCGGTGCCGACGACTATCTGCCCAAGCCCTTCGCGTTCAGCGAGCTCATCGCGCGCGTGCGGGCCCTCGGCCGGCGCACCAGCGTGCCCCTGCCGCCTGTCCTGGAGCGCTCCGGCATCAAGCTCGACCCCAACCGCCGCGAGGTCTTCCGCGACGGCAAGGAGGTCCAGCTCGCGCCCAAGGAGTTCGCCGTCCTGGAGGTGCTGATGCGCAGCGAGGGCGCCGTCGTCTCGGCGGAGCAGCTGCTGGAGAAGGCCTGGGACGAGAACACCGACCCGTTCACGAACGTGGTGCGCGTGACGGTGATGACCCTGCGCCGCAAGCTCGGCGAGCCGCCCGTCATCGTCACCGTCCCCGGCTCCGGCTACCGGATCTGATACCCCGTGGCAGCGACTCCCGCGCCCCCGCAGGCGCCTCCGAAGCCCACCTGGGACCCCAGAAGGCCCGCGCCGCCCTTCCCGTGGCTGCGCCCCACCATCCGCATACGGCTCACGCTGCTGTACGGCGGCATGTTCCTGATCGCCGGCATCCTGTTGCTGTCGATCATCTACCTGCTGGCCGCGGAGGCGCTGAACGTGGGCAGCGAACTGCCGTTCAAGATCGTCGAGGGCAAGGTCACCAGCGACATCTGCAACCTGCCCAGCCAGGCCTCGCCCGCCGAGTTCAACCACGCAATGAACCAGTGCGTGAACGACCAGCGCAAGGCCGCCCTGGACAACCTGCTCAGTCGCTCGCTCCTGGCCCTGCTGGGCCTGGCGGTCATCGCCTTCGCCTTCGGCTACGCCATGGCCGGCCGGGTCCTGTCGCCGCTGGGCCGGATCACCCGCACCGCCCGCGCGGTGGCGGGCTCCGACCTGTCCCGCCGGATCGAGCTGGACGGCCCGGACGACGAGCTGAAGGAGCTGGCGGACACCTTCGACGACATGCTGGAGCGGCTGCAGCGCGCCTTCACCGCCCAGCAGCGCTTCGTCGGCAACGCCTCGCACGAACTGAGGACACCGCTGGCGATCAACCGCACGCTCCTGGAGGTGCATCTGTCCGACCCGGGCGCACCGATGGAACTCCAGCAGCTCGGCAAGACGCTGCTGGCCACCAACGAGCGCAGTGAGCAGCTCGTCGAGGGCCTGCTGCTGCTCGCCCGCAGCGACAACCAGATCGTGGAGCGGGGGCCGGTGGACCTCGCCGAGGTCGCCTCGCAGGCCATCGACCAGGTGCACGGCGAGGCCGAGGACAAGGGCGTGCGGATCCGTGGCGAAAAGAAGCCCGCGGTCGTCCAGGGCAACGGCGTGCTGCTGGAGCGGATCGCGCTCAACCTGGTGCAGAACGCCGTGCGCTACAACGTGGCCGAGGACGGCTGGGTCGAGGTCACCACCGAGATCCAGCACGGCCAGGCGCTCCTGGTCGTCTCGAACACGGGCCCGGTCGTGCCGGCGTACGAGATCGACAATCTCTTCGAGCCGTTCCGGCGGCTGCGCACGGAGCGCACGGGCAGCGACAAGGGCGTCGGACTCGGTCTGTCCATCGTCCGGTCCGTGGCCCGGGCGCACGGCGGCCACATCTACGCCCAGCCACGCGAGGGAGGTGGGCTCGTGATGCGGGTCACGCTGCCCATCTGAGATCATGTCGCCGATCAACTCGGCGGTGCACGGGGATGTTCGCTTTACGCGGAATTTCCGAGGCCTCACCTCGTGCACCCCGTGTGGGATCGATCACAGGGGCGCCTTTCCGGTCATCTACTCTCCGTGATCATGTGTCCTGTCGTAAAGCCGGGAAAATCCCGGTTTTCGGGGGTCTTGATCACGGGAAGTACAGGGTGAGACGCCTTTGAGGTGCGGCATTCGGACCGTGTACGGTCCCCATCGCCATCCAAGCCGATCACTCGTGAGGAGTCCGGTTGGGTGTCGATTGAGTAACAGACCTTGATGTGAGGCAAAATCTCCGCCTCAGGTCGGGCACAAGTCCGGCCTCTCACGCGTTACGTGCGCTGGAGACACCGCAGACACCCAGAGGGGGAGAGCGACCATGGCAACCGATTACGACACTCCACGCAAGACCGATGACGACGTTGACTCGGACAGCCTCGAAGAACTGAAGGCTCGGCGGAACGACAAGTCGGCCTCCGCAGTGGACGTCGACGAGTTCGAGGCCGCCGAAGGCCTTGAGCTGCCCGGAGCCGATCTCTCGAACGAGGAGCTGGCCGTCCGGGTGCTCCCGAAGCAGCAGGACGAGTTCACCTGCATGAGCTGCTTCCTGGTGCACCACCGCAGCCAGCTGGCCCGGGAGAAGAACGGTCAGCCGATCTGCCGCGACTGCGACTGAGGACGGGTCGGCCGTGACTGGCTCGACCCCTCCCTGGAAGCGCCGCTTCTCCAAGCGGAAAGCGGACGAAGGGCCGATGGACGGCCCGCAGTACGGCGTGCGTGACGACGAGCGAGGCCCAACCGGTACGGGGGCGGCCTCGCTCGAACCGGCCGCGGACCGGGCTGACCTCCCGGCGTCCGTGGATGTCCCCGCGCCCGTCGCCCGACGGCGGGCGGGGACGATCCGGGAGAGGGCCAGGGAGAGCGCCCGCAAGGGCGGTGCCCGGGCCCGGGCGGGGCTTGCGTACCTCGCCGACCGGATCATCGATCTGGCACCACGGGTCCCCGTACGGGACCTGGCGACGCTCCGCAGGCAGTTCCCGGGTCTCGGGCCCGAAGAGCTCGCGGACAAACTCGTGGCGGGCGCGGCGAGCGCGACGGCGACGGTCGGAGCGGGCATCGGCGCGGCCGCGATGCTTCCCGTGCCGCCCGCGTTGCCGACGGAACTGGCCGCCGAGGTCACCGGCGTCGCCATGATCGAGCTGAAGCTGATCGCCGAACTCCACGAGGTCTACGGCGTACGGCCGCCCGGCAACCTCAAGCAGCGCAGCACCGCGTATCTCGACTCGTGGTCGGGGGAGCGCGGGATCGACGCGACCAAGCCGTCGACGCTGAGCGTGGCGCTGAACAGCCGCATGAAGCGGGAGCTGCGACAGCGGATCATGAAGCGGATGGTCCGCAGCATGCCGAACCTGATCCCGTTCCTGGTGGGCGCGGCCGTGGGGGCGGCCATGAACCGCAGCGAGACGAGAAAGCTCGCCGCACGGATCCGTGAGGACCTGCGCAGGACCCAGGTGCCCTGGGAGGCCCTCGAGGCGCTTCCCGCCCTGGAACGTCCGGCGGACGCCCTGGAGATGGGCGAGATCACCAACGACCCTCTGGGCCGCCGTGCGGACGCGAAACACGACGTCGAGGGCGACGAATTCAACGGCGACGACAAGCACGACGGGCGCTGAAGCCCCCCGGCCGCCCGCCGGGTGAAGCGCCGCTCGGATGTGCTACGCCGACTTCGTGGTCCTCAGCGCCTCCGCCAGACGCTCCGGCTCGCGCGTGGAGAGGTACAGGTACGGAGTCGGGTCCTCCGGGTCCGTGACCTCCACGCGCAGGGCCGTGGGGATGTAGGCGCGCAGCAGCATGAAGGCGCGCGGGTCGGCCTTGTGGGTGCGCCAGGCACGGGTTTCCTCCGCGTCCAGGATCTCCGCCTCGCCCAGCGCCGCCAGCGGGATCTTCGCCTCGCCCGCGATCAGCGCATCGCCCACCACACGGATGCGGACCGAGCCGTACGAACTGGCGGCGACAGCCGCGACCGCGGTGCCTCCGGCCAAGCCGCCGAGCATGGGCAGCGTGCCGAACGGAAGCAGGATCAGGGCCATCGAGACGCCGACGAGGAACGAGATCAGCCACCAGGTCCGGGGGGCGGTGAGGCGTTCTTCGTACGGGGCGGCGGAGAGCTGCATGGAGCCAAGCTTGACACGGTGTCCGGAACGGGCCGACGCGCGGGTAAGGTCTCCGGCTGTGAGTCGTACTTCCGCAGCTCTTCAGCCTCCGGCCGACGCCGTGCGACCGGTGCGGCACCCGGACGCTCCGGCGCCCGGCGAGCTCCTCGGAGCGCACTACGGCCAGTGTTTCGGCTGTGGCGGTGACCAGCCGCACGGGCTGCACCTGGAGGCGCGGGCCGGCGAGGGCGTGTCGCTCACCGCCGAGTTCACCGTGCAGCCCGCCCACCAGGGCGCCCCGGGCCTCGCGCACGGCGGGGTGCTCGCCTCCGCCCTGGACGAGGCCCTCGGCTCGCTGAACTGGCTGCTGCGCACGATCGCCGTGACCGGGCGGCTGGAGACCGACTTCGTGGGTCCCGTGCCCGTCGGCACCACGCTGCACCTTCAGGCGGAGGTGACGGCGGTGGCCGGGCGGAAGATCTACTCGACCGCGACCGGACGCGTGGGAGGCCCCGACGGGCCCGTCGCCGTGCGCGCCGACGCGCTCTTCGTCGAGGTGAAGGTCGACCACTTCGTCGACCACGGCCGCCAGGAGGAGATCCAGGCGGCCATGAACGACCCGGACCAGATCCGGCGCGCCCGTGCCTTCGAGGTGAACCCGTGAGCCTGGAAAGCCACGTGAGCCCAGCCGGCCCCATGAGCCCCACCGACCCCCCGAGCACGGAAAGCCCCATGACTCCCACGAGCCCCGCGAGCCGTCAGCCCGTGGACGTGCTGATCCGGCGCGTCGATCCGGAGGTACCCCTTCCGTCGTATGCGCAGCCCGGTGACGCGGGAGCCGATCTGCGCACCACCGAGGCGTGTCAACTGGAGCCGGGCGAGCGGGCCGTGCTTCCCACAGGAGTGTCTGTGGCGCTGCCGGAGGGGTACGCGGCCTTCGTGCACCCGCGATCCGGTCTGGCCGCCCGCTGCGGCGTCGCCCTGGTGAATGCCCCGGGGACGGTTGATGCCGGGTACCGTGGGGAGATCAAGGTGATCGTGGTGAATCTCGACCCGCGCGAGGCCGTGCGGTTCGAGCGCTTCGACCGGATTGCCCAACTGGTAGTCCAGCAGGTCGAGAAGGTTCGCTTCCAAGAGGTGGCAAAACTTCCCGACTCGACGCGGGCCGAGGGGGGCTTCGGGTCCACCGGAGGCCATGCGGCGGTGGACGGGACGAGCGGCACAAGCGGTCAGGCCGCCCTGGGCGGTCGGACGGGTGGGAATCGATACGCTTCGGTCGTATCCGACCGGGAAGGACAGTGACGTGTTCGGACGTCGCAAGAATAGGGATGCCGCCGAGGACGCGGCCGGCGAGGCCGAGCAGGTCGTCGACGGTGTCGACAGTGAGGCGGCCGAGGGCGAGCGCCTGAGGCTCGAGCCGGCACCGCGGCCCGACGGGCCCTGGGACAGCTCCGAGGTGCACGATCCGGCCGAGGGCCGGGTCGACCTGGGCGGTCTGTTCGTGCCGGGCGTCGAGGGCATGGAGCTCAGGGTCGAGGTCGCGGGCGACGCGATCGTGGCGGCGACGGTCGTGCTGCGGGACAGCGCCGTCCAGCTGCAGGGCTTCGCCGCGCCCAAGCGTGAGGGCATCTGGGGCGAGGTGCGCGAGGAGATCGGCTCGGGCATCACCCAGCAGGGCGGCATCGTCGACGAGGTCGAGGGGCCGCTGGGCTGGGAGTTGCGGGCCCAGGTGCCGGTGCAGCTGCCGGACGGCACCGGCGGCTTCCAGGTCGTGCGGTTCATCGGCGTGGACGGCCCCCGGTGGTTCCTGCGCGGGGTCATCTCGGGTCAGGGCGCGGTGCAGCCGCAGGCCGCCGGGCTGCTCGAGCAGATCTTCCGGGACACCGTCGTGGTCCGCGGCGAGGGCCCGATGGCGCCTCGCGACCCGATCGTCCTGAAGCTGCCGAACGACGCCCAGATGGTCCCCGAGGGCGTCCAGCAGGAGGAGGGCTCCCGCTTCGCCGGCGGAATGGGCCAGCTCCAGCGCGGACCGGAGATCACCGAGGTCCGCTGAGACTCGTAGAGACAGCAGGGCCGCACCCTCAGTGGGTGCGGCCCTTTCTCATGCGAGACGCCTTGACGAGTCATTGGCCTGTACCTACTGTCTCCGATCCACGCGTCTGTTCATAAAGGCGCTTCACGTTCATATACGAGAACGGAAGGCCCCTCACGCATGCGCAGAACCGCACTGTTAGCGGCCGCGGCGGCCCTGGTCGCCGGTGTCCTCGCCTGGCCCGCCGACGCCGCTCCCGGCAGCTTCGTCCACCCTGGAGTCACCGTCTCCAAGGGGCAGCTGGACTTCACCCGCTCCAAGGTCGACTCCGGTGCCCAGCCCTGGAAGGGCGCCTTCGACCGGATGATCGCGAGCAAGTACGCCGACCTGAACCGCAGGCCCGAGCCCCGGGCTGTCGTCGAGTGCGGTTCCTACTCCGATCCCAATCACGGCTGCACCGACGAACGCGAGGACGCGATCGCCGCCTACACCCAGGCCCTCGCCTGGTACGTCACCCGCGACGAACGGCACGCGCGCAAGGCCATCGAGCTGATGGACGCCTGGTCGGCCGTGATCAGGGACCACACCAACAGCAACGCGCCCTTGCAGACCGGCTGGGCCGGCTCCTCCTGGCCCAAGGCCGCCGAGATCATCAAGTACACGTACACCGGGACCTGGGCGAACTCCGGCCGCTTCGCCACCATGCTCCGCGACGTCTACCTCCCCGAGGTGATCAACGGCTCCCACTCCAACGGGAACTGGGAGCTGTCGATGATGGAGGCCGCCGTCGGCATCTCCGTCTTCCTGGAGGACAAGTCGTCGTACGACAAGGCCATGGCCACGTTCCGTACACGTACGGCCGCCTACGTCTACCTGGCCTCCGACGGTGAGCTGCCCAAGACCGTGCCGAGCCAGAACCTGAACACCCGGCAGAAGATCGTCCGGTACTGGCAGGGGCAGTCGACCTTCGTCGACGGGCTCAGCCAGGAGACCTGCCGGGACTTCACCCACACCGGCTACGGACTCTCCGCCATCTCGCACATCGCCGAGACCAGCCGGATACAGGGCCAGGACCTCTACGGCACCGACGTGGGCGCGCGGCTGCGGCACGGGCTCGGCTTCCACGCCAAGTACCAGCTCGGCGCCGCCGCCCCGGGCCGGCTGTGCGGCGGCTCGCTCGAGCTCGGGCTCGGGCCCGTCCCCGAGGTCGGCCACAACGCCCTGGCCAACCGCCTCGGACACGCCATGACCAACACCGAGACGCTGACCATGCGGGGCCGCCCGGCCGGCACCAACAACCTCTTCGTCGCCTGGGAGACCCTCAGCCACGGCGACAACCCCGCGTGAACACCTGACCGGCCGGGCGCGTCAGAGTTCCGTCAAAGACGGACCCGGAGCCGCGCCCGGCACCCATTTGCCGCAGTTGCTGGTCGTAGGGTCGACGCTGCGCAGTCAGCAGACCGGAAGACAATGAGGCCATGGCACGCGGCAAGCTTCGGATCTACCTCGGTGCGGCACCGGGCGTCGGCAAGACGTACGCGATGCTGTCCGAGGCGCACCGCCGTGTCGAGCGGGGCACCGACTGCGTGGTGGCCTTCGTCGAGCACTACGACCGGCCCCGTACCGAGGTGATGCTGCACGGCCTTGAGCAGGTGCCGCGCAGGACGCTGGAGTACCGCGGGGGCGTCTTCCCCGAGATGGACCTCGACGCCGTCCTGGACCGCCGCCCCCAGATCGCCCTGGTGGACGAACTCGCCCACACGAACGTCCCCGGCTCCCGCAGCGCCAAGCGCTGGCAGGACGTGGAGGAGCTGCTGGCGGAGGGCATCGACGTGATCTCGACCGTCAACATCCAGCACCTGGAGTCCCTCGGCGACGTCGTCGAGTCGATCACCGGGGTCCGGCAACAGGAGACCGTGCCGGACGAGGTGGTACGGCGGGCCGACCAGATCGAGCTTGTCGACATGTCGCCCGAGGCGCTGCGGCGGCGGATGGCGCACGGCAACATCTACCAGCCGGACAAGGTCGACGCGGCCCTGTCGAACTACTTCCGGCCCGGCAATCTGACCGCCCTGCGCGAGCTGGCGCTGCTGTGGGTGGCCGACCGGGTCGACGCCTACCTCACCCAGTACCGCAGCGAGCACCGGGTGTCGAGGATCTGGGGCTCGCGCGAGCGGATCGTCGTCGGCCTGACCGGAGGTCCGGAGGGACGGACGCTGATCCGCCGGGCGGCACGTCTGGCCGAGAAGGGCGCCGGCGGCGAGGTACTGGCCGTCTACATAGCCGGCAGTGACGGGCTGACCTCGGCCTCGCCGAAGGAACTGGCGATGCAGCGGACCCTGGCCGAAGATCTCGGAGGCACCTTCCACCATGTCGTGGGCGACGACATACCGGCCGCGCTGCTCGCCTTCGCCCGGGGCGTGAACGCCACCCAGATCGTGCTGGGCTCCTCGCGCCGCAAGACCTGGCAGTACGTCTTCGGGCCCGGCGTCGGCGCCACGGTCGCCCGGGAGTCCGGGCCCGACCTCGACGTGCACATCGTCACCCACGACGAGGTCGCCAAGGGCCGTGGCCTTCCGGTGGCACGGGAGGCGCGCCTCGGGCGCTCCCGGCGGGTGTGGGGCTGGATCGTCGGCGTCGCCGGCCCGCCGGTCCTGGCGGTGCTGCTCAGCACCGTCGACCTCGGCCTCGCCAACGACATGCTGCTGTTCCTGGCGCTGACGGTGGCGGCGGCCCTGCTCGGCGGGCTGCTCCCCGCGCTGGCCTCGGCGGCGGTGGGGTCCCTGCTGCTGAACTACTTCTACACACCGCCACTGCACCGGTGGGCCATCGCCGACCCGAAGAACATCGTCGCCATCGTGATCTTCGTGGCCGTCGGTGTGGCGGTGGCCTCCGTGGTCGACCTCGCGGCCCGCCGCACCCACCAGGCGGCGAGGCTGCGGGCCGAGTCCGAGATCCTGTCCTTCCTCGCGGGCAACGTGCTGCGCGGCGAGACCGGCCTGGAGGAGCTGCTCGAACGGGTCCGGGAGACCTTCGGCATGGAGTCGGCGGCCCTGCTGGAGAGGGCGAGCGACGTCGAGCCGTGGACCTGCGCGGGCCGTGTCGGGCAGGGGCACCCCGTGGAGCGGCCCGAGCAGGCGGACGTGGACATGCCCGTCGGGGACCACATGGCGCTCGCGCTGACCGGCCGTGTCCTGCCCGCCGAGGACCGCCGGGTGCTGGCCGCCTTCGCCGCCCAGGCCGCCGTCGTACTGGACCGCCGCCGGCTCCAGGAGGAGGCCGACCGAGCCCGCGCCCTCGCCGAGGGCAACCGCATCCGTACGGCGCTGCTGGCCGCCGTCAGCCATGATCTGCGCACCCCGCTCGCCGGGATCAAGGCGTCCGTGTCCTCCCTGCGCTCCGAGGACGTCGAGTGGTCCGAGGAGGACCGGGCGGAACTGCTGGAGGGCATCGAGGAGAGCGCCGACCGTCTCGACCACCTGGTCGGCAACCTGCTCGACATGTCCCGGCTCCAGACCGGCACGGTCACCCCGCTGATCCGGGAGATCGACCTCGACGAGGTGGTGCCGATGGCGCTCGGCGGGGTGCCCGAGGGCAGCGCCGGCCTGGACGTGCCGGAGAGCCTGCCGATGGTCGCCGTGGACCCGGGGCTGCTGGAGCGGGCGATGGCCAACCTGGTCGAGAACGCCGTCAAGTACAGTCCGGCGGGGTCGCCCGTGCTGGTCGCCGCCAGCGCGCTCGCCGACCGGGTGGAGGTGCGGGTGGTCGACCGGGGGCCGGGAGTCCCCGACGAGGCCAAGGACCGCATATTCGAACCCTTCCAGCGCTACGGCGACGCCCCGCGCGGCGCCGGCGTGGGTCTGGGGCTCGCGGTGGCGCGCGGCTTCGCCGAGGCCATGAGCGGCACCCTGAACGCCGAGGACACGCCCGGCGGCGGGCTCACCATGGTCCTCACCCTCCGCGCGGCGGGAACACGCCCGGAGCCGCTCCACACGGCGGAACCCGAAAGGCAGGCCTCATGACCCGCGTGCTGGTGGTCGACGACGAGCCCCAGATCGTGCGCGCTCTCGTGATCAATCTCAAGGCACGCAAGTACGAGGTCGACGCCGCCCACGACGGCGCCACCGCCCTCCGGCTCGCCGCCGCCCGCCACCCCGACGTGGTCGTCCTCGACCTCGGGCTGCCCGACATGGACGGCGTCGAGGTGATCAGGGGTCTGCGCGGCTGGACGCGGGTGCCGATCCTGGTGCTGTCCGCCCGGCACTCCTCCGACGAGAAGGTCGAGGCGCTGGACGCGGGTGCCGACGACTACGTCACCAAGCCGTTCGGCATGGACGAGCTGCTGGCCCGGCTGCGGGCCGCCGTACGCCGGGCCGAGCCGGCCGGAGGAGGTGAGGACGACATGATCGTGGAGACCGACGAGTTCACCGTCGACCTGGCCGCTAAGAAGGTCAACCGTGCTGGGAAGGACGTACGCCTGACGCCGACGGAGTGGCATCTGCTCGAGGTCCTGGTGCGCCACCGCGGCCGCCTGGTCGGGCAGAAGCAGCTGCTCCAGGAGGTGTGGGGGCCGTCGTACGGCACGGAGACGAACTATCTGCGCGTGTACATGGCACAGCTGCGGCGGAAGCTGGAGGCGGACCCCTCGCGTCCGAAGCACTTCATCACGGAGCCGGGGATGGGCTACCGCTTCGAGAAGTGAGCGGTGCGGCGCCCGGCCGGGCGTCGGCCCCCGGGGGATGCGGTATCACGGAGCCGGGGATGGGCTACCGCTTCGAGAAGCGGGGCCTGTGCCCCAGGGCTGCGTAGCTGTCAGCGGGCCCCGGTACGCTCTAGTCATGAGTGCTGTTCCTCGTTCGCAGAAGCCGGCGGGCCGGTTCCGGCGCATGCTCGACCGGCTCTCCTCGTCGCAGGAGGACCTGGAGTCCGAGGAGCTGCGCGAGGACACCGAGACGACCGGCTGTATCCGGATCGGAGACTGTCAGGACCGGCAGATAGTGACGGTTACTGGTACCTTGCGCACGGTCACCCTGCGACCGCGCGCGGGAGTCCCGGCCCTGGAGGCCGAGCTGTTCGACGGCTCCGCCGCACTGGACGTGGTGTGGCTCGGCAGGCGCTCCATCGTCGGAATAGAGCCGGGGCGCAAGCTGATCGCATCGGGCCGGATCTCGATGAGCCGGGGCCGCCGGGTGCTGTTCAACCCCAAGTACGAACTGAGACCCCTCGGACGGGAGTAGCCGGTGACGTCGCTCGACAAGCCGACCGAAGAGACATCTGCGGACGACGCCCGGGCGGTGACCGAGGCCGCCCTGTTCGAAGCGTTCGGCGGCGTCCGGGGCATGGTCGAGACGGTGCTGCCCGGCCTGCTCTTCGTCACCATCTACACGATCAACAAGGACCTGCATCTGTCGGCGATCGCGGCACTGGCCGTGTCGCTGGTGCTGGTCGTGGTCCGGCTGGTGATGAAGGACACCGTCAAACACGCCTTCAGCGGTGTCTTCGGTGTCGCCTTCGGTGTCGTCTTCGCGATGATGACCGGCAACGCCAAGGACTTCTACCTGCCCGGCATGCTCTACACGCTGGGCCTTGGACTCGCGTACATCGTCACCACGCTGTGCGGTGTCCCGCTGATCGGGCTGATCCTCGGCCCGGTCTTCAAGGAGAACCTCTCCTGGCGTACGCGGAACCCCGGCCGTAAGAAGGCGTACGCGAAGGCCAGTTACGCGTGGGGTGCGATCCTGCTCGCCAAGTGCGCGATCCTCTTCCCGCTGTACTGGTGGGCCGACACCACACAGCTGGGCTGGGTCCTGATCGCCCTGAAGATCCCGCCGTTCCTGCTCGCCGTGTGGCTGACGTGGGTGTTCCTGGCGAAGGCGCCCGCGCCGATCGATGTGTTCGCGGAGATGGAGGCCGAGGAGAAGGCCGCCGAGGAGAGGGAGCGGGAGGCCGCCGCCCGGTCCGCCGAGCAGTGATCTCCGAGAGCTGACCTCGAGAGCTGAGAGAGGGGGCGTCCTGGTAGCCCAGGGCGCCCCCTCCTGCTTGCCCCGAAGGGCACCGCCTCAGCTCTTCGCGCTGTCCCGCCGCACCGACAGCAGGTCCTCCAGCTGCTCCTCGCGCGCCTGCGCGGCCACGAAGAGGAGTTCGTCGCCCGCCTCCAGGGAGTCCTCCCGGGACGGGGTCAGGACGCGGGTGCCGCGGATGATCGTGACCAGGGACGTGTCCTCGGGCCACTCGACGTCACCGACCTGCGTGCCGGCCAGGGCCGACTCCTCCGGCAGGGTCAGCTCGACCAGGTTGGCGTCGCCGTGGCTGAAGCGGAGCAGGCGGACCAGGTCGCCCACGCTCACCGCCTCCTCGACCAGGGCCGACATCAGACGCGGGGTGGAGACGGCGACGTCCACGCCCCAGGACTCGTTGAAGAGCCACTCGTTCTTCGGGTTGTTCACCCGCGCGACCACCCGCGGCACGCCGTACTCCGTCTTGGCGAGCAGCGAGACGACCAGGTTCACCTTGTCGTCGCCGGTCGCGGCGATGACGACGTTGCAGCGCTGGAGCGCCGCCTCGTCCAGGGAGGTGATCTCGCAGGCGTCGGCGAGCAGCCACTCGGCCTGCGGGACGCGTTCGACCGAGATGGCAGTCGGCGCCTTGTCGATGAGCAGGACCTCGTGGCCGTTCTCCAGCAGCTCGCCCGCGATCGAGCGGCCGACCGCGCCGGCTCCGGCAATGGCGACCCTCATCAGTGACCGCCCTCCTCTTCGGGACCCTTGGCGAACGCCGCCTCGACCGTGTCGACCTCGTCGGTGCGCATCATCACGTGCACCAGGTCGCCCTCCTGCAACACCGTCTGCGAGGTGGGCAGGACCGCCTCGCCGAGCCGGGTCAGAAACGCCACGCGCACGCCGGTCTCCTCCTGGATCCGGCTGATCTTGTGGCCGACCCAGGCGGTGGAGGCGTGCACCTCGGCGAGCTGGACGCCGCCCGTGGGGTCGCGCCACAGCGGCTCGGCGCCGGACGGGAGCAGCCGGCGAAGCATCTGGTCGGCCGTCCAGCGGACGGTCGCGACGGTGGGGATGCCCAGGCGCTGGTAGACCTCGGCGCGGCGGGGGTCGTAGATGCGCGCGGCGACGTTCTCGATGCCGAACATCTCGCGGGCCACGCGGGCGGCGATGATGTTGGAGTTGTCACCGCTGGAGACGGCGGCGAAGGCGCCGGCCTCCTCGATGCCGGCCTCCCGCAGGGTGTCCTGGTCGAAGCCGACCCCGGTGACCCGGCGGCCGCCGAAGGAGGACCCCAGTCGGCGGAAGGCGGTGGGGTCCTGGTCGACCACGGCGACCGTGTGGCCCTGTTGCTCCAGGTTCTGGGCCAGGGCGGAGCCCACCCGCCCGCAACCCATGATGACAATATGCATCGCGTCACACCGCGCTTCCTGCAGGCCCTCTGACCTTCATGAATGTCGTGATCATGTCTCTCTTTCGGCTCGCCGGGCATCACAAACGCGGCCTGCGTGCGGGCCGCCGGGCAACATCATGCCGGTGGAATCAGGCCATGATGCCCTGCGGGGGCGGTGCCGCGTTCGACTGCCCGACTCCAACGTATCGGCAAAGTCGAGGGGGTTGCCGACGGCCCTGCCCGGGCCGGAGCCGGCTTCGACCCGGCCCTCGGCGGGGGAGGAAGACACCATGAGTACCGAGATCGACGTACTGGTCCTGGGCGGCGCGGGCGTGGACACGATCGTGCACGTGCCCGAGTTGCCCCTGCCGCTCGCCGACAGCCACATGATCCAGCCCGGGATCGTGACGCGCGCGGGCCAGAGCGGAGACTTCGTCGCCCTGGGGACGAGCGCGCTGGGCCTGCGCACCCACCACCTCGACATGCTGGGCGACGACCCCGAGGGCGACCTGGTCCGCGCCCTGCACCGCGACCGCGGGATCGCGCTCACCGCCGTCCCCCAGCCGCTCGGCACCAAGCGAGCGGTCAACCTCGTCGGCCCGGACGGCAGGCGGCTCTCCCTCTACGACGCCACGCGCGCGGCGGAGACGGACCGGCTGCCCGAGGCCACGGTGCGGGAACTGGCCGCCGTCAGCCGGCACGCCCACGTCGTCATCACCCAGCCGTGCGGTCACGCGCTGCCCGCCCTGCGCGAGGCCGGCGTGACGGTCTCGACCGATCTCCACGACTGGGACGGGTCCAACCCCTACCACGAGACCTTCGCCCACCAGGCCGACCTGGTCTTCCTGTCCAGCGCCGCCCTGGCCGACCCGGAGCGCACCATGCGGCGGATCACCGAACGGGGCCGGGCCCGGACGGTCGTCGCCACCGCCGGGGCCGACGGGGCGTACCTGCTGGCCGACGGCCGGCTGACCCACGTACCCGCCGCCGCACCCCCGGCGCAGGTCGTCGACTCCAACGGCGCGGGCGACGCCTTCGCCGCCGCGTTCCTCTACGCCTGGCTGAACGCCGAGCCGCCCCGCCGCTGCGCCCTGTACGGCACGGTGGCGGGGGCCTACGCCTGCACGGTGCCGTCGACCCGGGCCGACAGCATCGGGCGGGCGGAACTGTGTGCCCGGGTCACCGGCCTGGTCAGCGGCGGTTGATGCTGCGCACGCTCGCGAGAGTCAGGATTCCGAGGGCGATGACGGTGGCCGCGGCGCCGATCAGTTCTGCGGGCGTGTGCATGGGGCCTCCAGGGTCGACAACGGCCGGAAGACGGACGGGGCTTAGTCATATAGGCACGGGAACCAGGTGACCTGCGGAATCCGCAGCCGCAGCGGCCTCTGAATTCACTCGGAGAGCAGATGGGAGGCCGATGAGGGGTGGCGGGTGGGCGAGCCCGCAATCGAACGCTTACGATCCTCTGTTGTGTCCAAACTGACCGACGTGCCCAAGCGGATCCTGATCGGGCGCGCACTGCGCAGTGACCGGCTGGGGGAGACTCTCCTGCCGAAGCGCATCGCTCTACCCGTCTTCGCCTCCGACCCGCTGTCCTCTGTGGCGTATGCGCCCGGGGAGGTGCTGCTGGTCCTGTCCATCGCGGGCGTGACGGCGTACCACTTCAGTCCGTGGATCGCCGTCGCGGTCGTCGTACTGATGTTCACCGTGGTGGCCTCGTACCGGCAGAACGTGCACGCCTACCCCAGCGGCGGCGGCGACTACGAGGTGGCGAACACCAACCTCGGCCCCAAGGCGGGCCTCACGGTCGCCAGCGCGCTGCTCGTCGACTACGTCCTCACCGTCGCGGTGTCGATCTCCTCCGGGATCGAGAACCTGGGTTCGGCGATCCCGTTCGTGGTCGAGCACAAGGTTCTCTGCGCGATCGGCGTGATCGTGCTGCTGACGCTGATGAACCTGCGCGGGGTGAAGGAGTCGGGCTCGCTGTTCGCGATTCCGACGTACATCTTCGTCGCGGGCGTCTTCACCATGATCGCCTGGGGCGCCTTCCGGGGACTGGTCCTGGACGACACCATGCGGGCCCCGACGGCGGACTACGTCATCAAGCCCGAGCACCAGGGCCTCGCGGGCTTCGCCCTGGTCTTCCTGCTGCTGCGCGCCTTCTCCTCCGGCTGTGCCGCCCTCACCGGCGTCGAGGCGATCTCCAACGGCGTCCCGGCCTTCCGCAAGCCCAAGTCCAAGAACGCCGCGACCACCCTCGCGGCGATGGGCCTGCTGGCCGTCACCATGTTCTGCGGCATCATCGCGCTGGCCGCGGCGACCGACGTCCGCATGGCCGAGAACCCGGCCACCGACCTCGTCCACAACGGCGTCCCGCTCGGCGCGGACTACGTCCAGAACCCGGTGATCTCCCAGGTCGCCGAGGCCGTCTTTGGCAAGGGCAGCTTCCTCTTCATCATCCTGGCCGCGGCCACCGCGCTGGTGCTGTTCCTCGCCGCGAACACCGCCTACAACGGCTTTCCGCTGCTGGGCTCGATCCTCGCCCAGGACCGCTACCTGCCCCGCCAGTTGCACACCCGCGGCGACCGCCTGGCCTTCTCCAACGGCATCGTGCTCCTCGCGGGCGCCGCCGGACTGCTCGTCGGGATCTACGGCGCCGACTCCACGCGCCTTATCCAGCTGTACATCGTCGGCGTGTTCGTGTCCTTCACGCTCAGCCAGACCGGCATGGTCCGGCACTGGAACCGCCACCTGGCCACCGAGCGGGACCAGGCCAAGCGCCGCCACATGATCCGCTCGCGCGCGATCAACGCCTTCGGCGCCTTCTTCACCGGCCTGGTGCTCGTGGTCGTCCTCGTCACCAAGTTCACCCACGGCGCGTGGGTCGCCCTGCTCGGCATGGTGATCTTCTACGCGGTGATGACGGCCATCCGGAAGCACTACGACCGCGTCGCCGAGGAGATCGCCGCCCCCGACGGCCCGAACGACGACACCGTGCGGCCCTCCCGCATCCACTCCGTCGTCCTGATCTCCAAGATCCACCGCCCGACACTGCGCGCCCTGGCCTACGCCAAGCTGATGCGCTCGGACAGCCTGGAGGCGCTGAGCGTCAACGTCGACCCGGAGGAGACCAAGGCGCTGCGGGCCGAGTGGGAGCGGCGCGGCATCGACGTACCGCTGAAGGTTCTGGACTCGCCCTACCGCGAGATCACGCGGCCGATCATCGAGTACGTCAAGGGACTGCGCAAGGAGTCGCCGCGGGACGCGGTGTCCGTGATCATCCCCGAGTACGTCGTCGGCCACTGGTACGAGCACCTGCTGCACAACCAGAGCGCACTGCGGCTGAAGGGCCGGCTGCTGTTCACGCCGGGGATCATGGTGACCTCGGTGCCGTACCAGCTCCAGTCCTCCGAGGCGGCCAAGCGGCGGGCCCGCAGGCAGCAGGACTGGAACGCGCCGGGTTCGGTACGGCGGGGGCCGGCGCAGGTGCGGTCGAAGGACTCCTCCGAACCGAAGGGCTGAGACCAGGGCTCCGACGGACCTGAGGCTTGTGTGAAACGGGCGTGAATCGGCCGGACGACACCCACGTAGACTGGTGGGCTGTTGTCCGGCCGATTCTCTTTGGCCGTTCGCTTTTGGTCGTTTCCCCTCACGCTTTTGGAGTCACCCCGCCATGCAGGCAGAACCGAGGAAGTCGCTGGTGGGGGAGGAGTACGAGGTCGAGGTCGGCCCCGTCGCCCACGGCGGCCACTGCATCGCCCGTACGTCCGAGGGCCAGGTGCTGTTCGTACGGCACGCGCTGCCCGGTGAGCGGGTCGTGGCGCGGGTGACGGACGGCGAGGAGGGCGCCCGGTTCCTGCGCGCGGACGCGGTGGACGTCCTGGACGCCTCCAAGGACCGGATCGACGTGCCCTGCCCGTTCGCCGGCCCCGGCCGCTGCGGCGGCTGCGACTGGCAGCACGCCAAGCCGGGCGCGCAGCGGCGCCTGAAGGCCGACGTGATCGCCGAACAGCTCCAGCGGCTCGCCGGGCTCACGCCGGAGGAGGCCGGCTGGGACGGCACGGTGCTGCCCGCCGAGGGCGACAAGCTGCCCGCGGGCCAGGTCCCCGCGTGGCGCACCCGCGTCCAGTACGCGGTCACCGCCGACGGCCGGGCGGGCCTGCGCCGGCACCGCTCCCACGAGGTCGAGCCGATCGACCACTGCATGATCGCCGCCGAGGAGGTCAGCGAGCTGGGCATCGAGAAGCGCGACTGGACCGGCATGGACTCCGTCGAGGCGATCGCGGCGACGGGTTCGCAGGACCGCCAGGTGGTCCTGACGCCGAAGCCGGGCGCGCGCCTGCCGCTGGTCGAACTGGACCGCCCCGTGTCCGTCCTGAGGGTGGACGAACGCACCGGCGGCGTCCACCGCGTCCACGGCCGCCCCTTCGTCCGCGAACGCGCGGACGGCCGGACCCACCGGGTCGGCAACGGCGGCTTCTGGCAGGTCCACCCGAAGTCGGCCGACACCCTGGTGACGGCGGTCATGCAGGGCCTGCTGCCGCGCAAGGGCGACATGGCCCTCGACCTGTACTGCGGCGTCGGCCTCTTCGCGGGCGCCCTCGCCGACCGGGTCGGCGACGGCGGGGCGGTCCTCGGTATCGAGTCCGGCAAGCGGGCGGTGGAGGACGCGCGGCACAATCTCGCCGAGTTCGACCGCGTGCGTATCGAGCAGGGCAAGGTCGAGAGCGTGCTGCCGCGCACGGGCATCACGGAGGTCGACCTGATTGTGCTTGACCCGCCGCGGGCCGGGGCGGGGCGGAAGACGGTGGAGCATCTGTCGTCGCTGGGGGCGCGGCGGATTGCGTATGTCGCTTGCGATCCCGCTGCGTTGGCGCGGGACTTGGGGTATTTCCGGGACGGGGGGTATCGGGTGCGGACGCTTCGGGCGTTTGATCTGTTTCCCATGACCTCGCATGTGGAGTGCGTGGCCATCTTGGAGCCTGCAGCAAAGGGGCTCTGACCTGCTGCTCCTCTGGATTCCTGAGGATCGCCGGTGGTTCCTCGAGCTGTTCTCCAAGGTGCATGGTGTGGAGTCTTGCCGTATGTCCGGGAGGGCTTCCGACCTGCGGTGTCGACAGCTGCCAGGAGGGCCCCGGGCTCCGGAATGCGATATTCACATGGACGTCCGGTGCCACTCGTGACGCTCACCTGACGCTCGTTCTGATGGCATGTCAGGGACTTTCGCTGGGTGGTCCGGAGGTCGACGAGCAGGGGAAGGCGAAGCGCGGGGGCGGCCTTCGTCGGTAGGGCGACTTCCCGGGTGACGTCAAGGACTGCGTTCTGGCCCCGCTCCCCGGCGGAGCAGTGCGGGGCCCGCAGCGCGCGAAGTTCTCGCGCGGCGGAGCGAGGCGTTCGAAGCCTCAGCCCACCGGCTCAGGAGCTTCGACCGTCTCCCGTTCCGCCCACTCGATCTGCCCCACGCCCCGGTCAGGCGGGTCCTACGTGAGGGGGTGTGCGCAGCGCGATCATGGCGACGTCGTCGTCGTTGTCGCTGGGGCGGACCTGATCCAGCAGCAGGTCGCAGAAGGAGTCGAGGGGGCGGTGGGCGAGGGAGGCCGCGTGTCGGCGCAGGCGGTCAAGCCCGTGATCGATGGAGTGGTGCGGGGATTCGACCAGTCCGTCGGTGTAGAGCAGGAGCGTGGCCTGGGGTGGCAGGACGGTGACGGCGTCGGGGCGAGGTCTGGTGACTCCGGTTCCGAGGAGTATGCCGTGAGCCTCGTCGAGGTAGCGGGTCTGGCCGTCGTGGGTGATGAGCAGGGGTGGCGGGTGGCCGGCGTTCGTCCAGCGTAGGCGCCACAGTGTGTCATTCCCGAGGGTGAGCCTGGCGAGGATCATGGTGGCCATGGGTACCTCGGCTATGTGCATCACGGCATCGTCGAGCCGTGTGACGACGGCGCTGGGTGCGGCCTCGGGGTGGGACCAGGCGAAGGCGCGCAGCATGTTGCGGACCTGCGCCATGCCGGCTGCGGCGTCGAGATCGTGTCCGACGACGTCGCCGATGGCCAGTGCGTGGGCGTGGGCGGCCAGAGCGAAGGCGTCGTACCAGTCACCGCCCACGGAGGAGGCGTCCGGAGCGGGTACGTAGCGCGCGGTCATCTCCAGCCCGGGCAGGACGGGCAGCTGGGGCAGCAGGTGGCGTTGCATGGTCTCGGCGACTTTGCGTTGGCGCTGGTACAGGCGCGCGTTGTCCAGCGCCAGGCCCGCCCGGCGGGTGAGGTCCTCCAGCAGCGGCAGGTCGGCAGGGGTGAAGGCGTCGTGACGCTGGGCGCGGCCCAGGGTCAGGGCGCCGAGTACGTCGCGCAGTCCGCGAATGGGTGCGATGACGGCGGAGTGCATACCTGTCGCGGTGAACAGGCGCTGCTGCTCGACCGCTATGCCGGAGTCGGGCGGACCTTGGTAGGTGGCGGGGCCGGCGAGGGAGGAGGCGGCGCCGCGCAGGGCCCGTGACAGGGGCATCGGTGACTCTGCCGGCACCGGAGGCATCGGGCCTTGCAGGTCGTCCCGCTCGACGAGAATGCCGTCCTTGTGCTCCATCACGAGAACGCGTCGTACTTCGTCACGTTCGGTGAGCAGGTCGAACACTGCCCAGTCCGCGAGCCGGGGCACGGTCAGGGCCGCCAGTCGGTGCAGCGCCTCGTCGACGTCCAGGGTGGATGTGAGCTGCGTGGTCGTCTCCGCCAGCAGGGCCAGGCGGTCCAGTTCCGTCAGCGGCGCGGAGTGCCCGCCGTCGCTGTGGCGCACGTCCTCTGGCTTCGGCTCGTACAGCATCGCCAGCGCACCTGTCCCGCCCGGGCCGGGTGAGTAGGGCGTGACCAGCCAGGACAACTGGACGAGAGTGCCGTCCCCGCGAGCGAACCACTCGGCGTCGCCATGCTTGGTGTCCCCCGTGAGGAGCGCCTTCCTCATCCGGCAGCGCGTGCGCGGCACCGAGTGCCCGTATCTGTCCCGGTGCAGTAGGTCGTGGAAGTCCTGACCGACGAGTTCTGAGGCTTCCCTGCTCAGCAGGCTTTGTGCCGCGCTGTTGACCGCGATGATGAGGCCATCGTCATCGACCGCGATGGCGGACGCCCGCAGGTTTTCCAGCGTTCCGTCGAGCAGGGCGCCAGAACGCGGCTGATGCCCGGACAGGGGAACACTTTCCCTGCCGGGAAGGGCGACGTCGTCCATGTCCCTCCTCTGTTCAAGTCCGAATCGAGCCGAGTACCCCAACCGGAGTCCGGCATGCATCGAAGGCTTGTCTTCCCTGCTGCGACTGCCCGAGCACATCCTGGTGGCGCCGGAGGAAGCCGTCCTTGAAGTTCCGAATGCCGGTCGCGAGTGATGAGGAGGAGTGAACTATCGGAAAACGGTCCCTGAGTTGGTGTTCTTCGTGACTCGTCCGGGACGACCTCTTTTCGATGACGTCGCACGTGGAGTGCGTGGCGATTCTCGAGCCTGCTACAAAGGGGCTCTGACCTGCAGTTTTCCTGGTTGCTCAGGCGCGTCCGGGTGCGCTGGACGTGTTCCCCGAAATACACGGCGTGGAATGTGTCCTGGTGCCGGGGTGTGGGTTTGACCTGCGGCTTCGTGGGTCGTCTCGCGAGGTGATGGACGCGTTCTCCTCGTCCATTGGGGCGTATGGGAAACCGTCCTGACGCTCACATCAAACGGGAGGAGCATCCGCACTCTTTCCCACGTCGGGACAGCCACCTTCTCCTCGCCGGGACGGCCTCCACCCGCTGCAGGGCATGGGTTGCGATCCACCGGCCGCCTCCATGGCGGCGGCCCGGCGCCGTCAGCTGACGAGAAGGAGGCCGGCAGGTCCTGGGGGGAGCCTTATGGGTCACCGCACCTGCTGTTCCGCCCCCTGCCGGCGGCCTAGGAGGCAGGGACTGTGTCGCCGTAGGCGCGAGGCCATCCACTCGCCCTGCCGGGCACGCCGCTGAAGGACAGAGATTCCGAGGCCCCGTCAACTTGAAGCGTGCCCTCTGTGGAGTGTGTCGGCCGTGCGGTCGCCGACGCGGGGGGAGGGAAGGGGGACCCGCGCCGTCTCGCGCCGTAACGCCTGCGTGATGGCGCGCGCTTCGATGCCGGCCTGGCGAAGGACACCCGTGAGGGGATTGGTGTATCCGGTGAAGTACAGGCGCGGGGCTGCGGGATGGGTTTCTGGCCCTACGGCGAGGGGTTGCCCGTCCTCGTTGAGTACGCCCAGGGACCCGACCAGGTTGTGCAGGTTGGGCTGGTACCCGGTGGCGGCGATGACCGTGTCGGGTCGCAGCCGGGTGCCGTCGGCCAGTAACACGTCGGGGCCCTCGAACGCCTGGACGGCTGCGACCGGCTCGACCTGCCCGGACCGGACGGCGTCCACGAAGCCGTGGTCGAGCACCGGGTTGACCCCTTCGCGGGCATTGCGGGTGTACAGGCCCGTGCGGGGCCGCGGCAGTCCGCGGGAGGTCAGGTCGGGCACCGCGAGACGTTGCGTGAGCAGGGAGGTGCGGTCGCGCCACGTGAGTGGGAGGACCTCCGTCAGCCGACCGACCGCGTGCCATCGGGCGCTGGAGCGGGGAAGAATGTTGGGTGGGGTACGGACCGCGATTCGTACCCGTTCGGCTCCCGCCCCGGCGAGGACACTCGCGATCTCGGTACCGCTGTTACCGGCGCCGACCACCAGGACGTCCCGCCCGCGGTAGGGGGCCGGAGATCGGTAGTGGGCCGAGTGGAGCAGCGTGCCGGTGAAGGTCGAACGTCCGGGCCAGTCGGGGATGTTCGGGGTGTGGCAGCGGCCGGTGGACACCACGACCGCACCAGCAGTCACTGGGCGGTCGGGGGTGTGGACCAGCCACTGTGCCCCTGAGCCCGGCTCGGCCCGTTCGATGCGCTGCACCAGGGTAGTCAGCCGGACGTCGAGTCGGTGATGGGCGACGTAGCTCTCCAGGTATCGCACGTACTCGTCACGGCCTACCCACGGGCCCGCTTGGCGCGGCACCGACAGGCCGGGGAGTTTCGAGGCGCCGAGGGTGGTGTGCAGGCGCAAATGGTCGTAGCGCTGCGCCCAGCTTGCTCCCACTTGGTCCGACCGTTCCAGGATCACGGCCAGCACCCCGGAGCGGCGCAGTAGTGCGGCGGCCGCCAGGCCGTGGGGGCCCGCTCCGATCACGATCGTGGGAGCGCTGAGGTCTCGCTGTGGTGTCGGGAGCATCGCCTCTTACAACGGCGGAATGCGGCTCACGTCACGCTCGACGGAAGGCATCAAAGCCTGTGGGGTCGCGATGTCGGCTGTTCACCCGGCCTTGAAGGAACAGCCGAGGAGCACCCGGCGGAGCCGGTGCGGGGCATGGACGCCGGGTGGAAACAGCTCGCCGAGCGTCTCGAGGAGGCGGGGTCGGCGGCGAAGGTCTCCATTGAGGTGCAGGACGACGGGCGGGTGAAGCCGAACGTCGACAAGCTGGGCCGTTGGCCTCCGAGCCACGGTAGCGATCTTGTTGGCGGACATCTGCGGACCTCACTCCAGCGAGCGATTGAACTGCGAAGACGCCCCGAGTCGCATCTGATGCGAAAATCTCGCGTCAGATGCGAAAGACGGACAGGGACGGCGGATCGGTGTTTCGGCGCACCCGAGTTCGCAGGCAACGCTGCCGTGCGGGGGGCACGATCTTCCCCGGGTGGCCGCTGGTAGGCAGCCGACTTGGGATCGCCTGAGCCACAACCGGTTTCTCGCCGAGACGGTGAACCGGTGCCCGGCCCCGTGCGCGTCAGACACCGACGGGGCGCGCGGATCACCGACCGTGGCGTCAATTTCATTTGACTGCATCACTGGTTCGGGCGCATCAGGGTTGGGCCGTGCTTAGCGGGTGCATCTCCCGAAAAGAATCATTTCGACAACACACTGCCGAAAGGGCCAATTCATGCGCTGCGCCACGGTCTTCATGTTCGCCGCTGCCGGTGCGCTGCTCGCGGCGAGCGCCGCCACTGGCACCGCTGCCGCGGCGGAGCAGGGCGACGTTGTGGTGTTCACTACGGAAGCGACGCCACTGACTGTCTATCGCGATCCGCAAGGGTGCCAGAAGCTTCCGCCCGACGCGCATGTGCTGACGAACCACACCGATCGTCCGGTCACCGTCCACGCCGACCCGTTCTGTCTGACCCCCGGCCTCACCGTGGAGCCCGGACACGGCTCGCACGTGGCGCCCGGCAGCGGCAGTTTCTCCGCCTGAGACACCGCTGTTCCCGTTCACCCCCACACACTCAGGAGAACGTACGCACATGGCCACAGATCTCGTCGTCATCGGGCTGGGGCATGTCGGGCTGCCGCTCTCCAGAGCCGCGGTCTCGGCAGGTCTGGCGACCATGGGGTACGACGTGTCCGGCACGGTGGTGTCGGGACTCGCCGCAGGCCGTTCCCATGTCGGCGGAGTCTTCGACGGCGAGGTCGCGGTCATGCTGGACGCGGGCTTTCATGCCACGACCGACCCAGCGGTCCTGGACGGCGCGCAGACCGTGGTGATCTGTGTGCCGACCGGACTCACACCGGAGGGCTTACCCGACCTGTCCGCGGTCGAGGACGCAGCCCGGGTCGTCGCCGCCCGGCTGCGCCCCGGCATGCTCGTCGTCCTGGAGTCCACCAGCTATCCCGGCACCACGGAGGACGTCGTGCGGCCGCTGCTGGAGCACGGCAGCGGGCTGCGGGCGGGCGAGGATTTCCACCTGGCGTATTCGCCGCAGCGCATCGACCCCGGCAACGAGATGTGGACCATCCGCAACACGCCCAAGGTCGTGAGCGGTTGCAGCTCTCTGTGCGCCAAGTACGCCGTCGCGTTCTACTCCCGGTTCGTGGACCACCTCGTCCTCGCCCGCGGCACGCGGGAGGCGGAGATGGCCAAGCTTCTCGAGAACACCTACCGGTACGTCAACATGGCCCTGGTCGACGAAGTGGCACTGTTCTGCCACGAGACCGGCATCGACATCTGGGACGTGCTGCACTGTGCCGCGTCCAAGCCGTTCGGCTTCGCACCCTTCAGGCCCGGGCCCGGCGTCGGTGGGCACTGCATTCCCGTCGACCCCCGCTATCTCACCGCGCGGGCCGAATCCCAGGGATTCGCCTTCCGCACGCTGGCAGCCGCACACGAGGTCCTCGGCCGCATGCCGAACCATGTCGTGGACCGGGCGCTGGCCCTGCTCACCGATGCCCGGGGCCGCTCTGAGGGCGCACGGGCCCTGCTCCTCGGAATCACCTACAAAGCGGATGTGGCCGACGTCCGGGAGACGCCGGCGCACCCGGTGGCGGCAGGATTGCTTGCCGCCGGTGCCGAGGTGTACTACCACGACCCGTACATAGCCGAGTTCACTGTCGGCGACCGGTCTCTGCGGCGCGCCGAGAACCTCCAGGAAGCCATGGCCCAGGCCGATGTGGCGATCCTGTTGCAGGATCACGCCTGTTACGCCAGGGAAGCACTGGGCCAGGCTCGCTGCGCCCTGCTCGACACCCGCGGCACGGCCGTGGGCAGCCGGGTCACCCATCTCTGACCCCCCTCGCTCCGGCTTGAGCCGGTGCCTCCTCGCGCCCGCCTGAGCCGGCGTCCCCCCTGCCGGCCGTCGCCGGCCCCAGAGCCCGCGCAGGGCGGTACCGCCCTGCGCGGTCGCGGCCCTGCCCAGGTGCCGCGGTCCGTCATCCACCCGACACCACTCGACATCATCGGACACCGTCCGAGACTAGGAGAGACACATGAGCACCGCTGTCGCCAACGACCGCCTGGTGAAGCGCTTCGAGAAGTGGGACACCGACGGCAACGGCGTCCTGGAGGCGAGCGACTTCCAGGGCGAGGCCGCCCGGATCGCCCAGAACCTCGGCAAGAGCGCCGACTCCCCTGAGGTGCAGGAGCTCCACAGTGCCTTCCAGGGGCTGTACGAGCACCTCGCCCAGAAGGCCGGCGTCCCCGGTGGCGCCATCAGCCGGGAGCAGTTCCTCGACGCCACGGGGGAGTTGCTGTTCAAGGAGGGTGAGGCGAGCTTCAACCGTGCGCTCTCTCCCATCGTGAAGGCATTGGTCCGCCTGTGCGACGACAACCACGACGGTGAGATCGACGCCCGTGAGTTCCAGGCGTGGCTGTCCGCCGTCGGCGTGCCGGCCTCCCAGGCCGGGAAGATGTTCCAGAAGGTGGACACGAACGGCGACGGAAGGCTGTCCGAGGACGAACTGCTGCAGGTCGTCCGTGACTTCCACTTCGGCAGCCTGGAGGTCGATCTGCTCGGCTGACCTGCCGAGCGGCAGCTGTGACCCGGGTGGGTAACCACCCGGGCTCCACCGCCACCGGATGGCGCCGCCCGTTCACCGGGCCGGGGCCATCCGGTGCGCGACCTGATGCCCTTCAGGCACCGGGCGGCGCGGGAACCGTGCCCTGGTCCCCGGCCCGGCCCTGGACGAAGGTGACGGCGGTCTCCGGCCGCAGGCCCAAATCCCTGCCGCTGACCGGACGCGCCGCGTGGATCAGGATGTTGTAGTGGTTCGGTAGGTGGCAGGCGTCGAAGCCGAGCACCGTGCCGACCGTCGTGTCCGCGATCCGGACCAGATCACCCCGGTCGATCACACCGCCGCACAGCAACTCGGTGAAGCCCAGGAAACCGACCCGGTCGATCCGTGCGCCGGGGTGCGGGTCCCACTGGTCGGTGGTGACCAGTTCGTGCACCTCGCCCTGGCGTACGCAGCGTGCCGCGTGCTCCTCCAACCGCATGCCGCGGTCCGTGCGGCGGTGCACGAGCACCTTGACCAGTGATCCGCGCACCATGCGCTTCGGACCGTCCTCCGCCGGATTCACCGGTCCGCCTCTGCTGCCGTCGCATGCGGTGCGGGCCGGGCGCAGCGGTAGGCCGCCTCGACCAGTTCCAGCGAGGGCAGGCCACCGTGCGCCCCCGGGCCGGCCGGGGCACCGGTACGGACCAGCGCGGCGAACTCGGTGAGGATCGCCTCGTACTCGTGCCACAGCGACGCCTTGAAGCCGGTGTGTACGGCCAGCATGTCGGCGTGCAGGACCTCTCCGTCGGCCAGCTCCACCTCGATGTCCTTGAGTTCCCCCGGGTACGACCAGTCCAGCTCGACCGAGGCCGTGGTTCCCGTGCGGCCACGCAGGCGGATCACCGCCTGACGGTCGATGCCGGAGCCGTCGCGGCGGATGTCGCAGCCGGTGACGGAGAGTTCACCGAGCAGCAGCCGCACCAGGTCGAGGGCGTTGGGGCCGTTGTCCGCCACACAGCCGCCGCAGCGGGCCGGGTCCAGATACCAGTCCTCGCCGCCGAGGTGCTCCTCGATGCGCTCCAGATAGCGCACCCGGACGGAGCGGATCTCCCGGCCCGTCGTCCGGCGTGCCAGTGCGCGGACGGCGTCGTTGTAGCGGCGGTGGAACGCCGTCATCAGCGGGACCCCGCCGCGCTGTGCCAGCTCCACCAGCAGGGACCCCTCGGCCGCGGTCAGGGCGAGGGGCTTCTCGACACAGACCGGGACGCCGACGGCCAGGGCATCCCGGCACAGGGGCAGGTGCACGTCGTTGGGCACGGCCACGACAAGGGCGTCCGGTCGCGCCCGGTCCAGCAGCGTGCGGAGGTCGCTGAAGCGTGCCGCCCGGCCGGGGAACTGCTCCAGGACCTCGGCACGGGCGTCGCACACGGCGGTCAGCCGCCACTCGGGCAGCCGCTCCGCGGCGGCCAGGTAGTAGGGGGAGATGGCGCCGAGACCTACGAGGCCGAGCCGCAAGGGCCCGGTCATCGCGGGCTCCCGGGACCGCCGAGGAGGCCGAGGGCGGTCAGCTCCGCATGGAGGTGCGGGGGCATGGGGATGCCGTGGCGGCGGCGCTCGGTGGCGAGTTCCGCCTCCCGCCAGCCCGGATAGCGCACCGGCTCGCCGCCGGGCACCGGCGGGCAGTCGACGAGCGTGCCGAACAGGGACCGGGTCGCAGCGGCCACGTCCGCGTCGGGTCGCAGCACCTCCGGGGCGATCGCGAGGAGGAAGAAGCCGATGTCGTCGTCGGTGCCGCGTGCCCGGCCGTCGCCTTCCAGTGCGGCGGGCGCGGGCCCCACGGCCGCGCCGGACACCACGGCGGCCAGCAGTTCCACGGCGATGCCGAGCCCGTAGCCCTTGTGGACGCCGGTCTCGGCCGTGCCGCCCAGCCAGCGCAAAAAGGCCTCGCCGCGGTCGAAGGCGGACGGGTCGGTCACCGGGTCGCCCGCCGCGTTCTCCAGCCAGCCGGCGGGCACCGAGGCGCCGCGGCGGGCGGCGACGCGGACCCGTCCGGTGGGCGCGACGGTGGTGCTCATGTCCAGCAGGAACGGGTGTCCGTCGAGGGCCGGCGCGGCGACGCTCAGCGGGTTGGTGCCGAGCATCGCCACCGCACCGCCCGGGGGGCGTGCGATGCGCTGGCCGCCGCAGTTGCTCGCGACCACGCCGATCATCCCGGCGTGCGCGGCGCGTACGGCGTGGAAGCCTGCGCACCCGAAGTGGGTGGCCCCGCGCACCGACACCAGTCCGACCCCGTGCCGGCCGGCCCGTGCCACGGCGTCGTCCATGGCCTCGGCCGCGGCCCACAGGCCCAGGGCGCGGCGGGCGTCGACGGCCGCGCAGGCGCCCAGGTCGGTGAGCGTCTCTGGTTCGGCGCGGGGGTCGCAGCGGCGGGACTCCAGCAATGGCAGGTAGAGCCGGGTGAGGTTGAACACGCCGTGCGAGTCGAGCCCGGTCAGGTCGCCGTGGCACAGCGCGTCCGCGGCGAGCCGGGCCCGCGCCTGAGGGATGCCGTGGCCGGTGAACAGGTGGGTGAGCGCGGCATGCAGCTCCGCGTGGTCGACGAGGACGGGTGCGCGCTCGACCGCCGCTCGCGGGGCGGTGGGTGCCGTCATACGGGATTCCTTACAGGGCGGGCCAGTTGTCTTCGTAGGTCGTTCGGTTGGGGGTGTGGTGCTCTACGGAGGCCGCTGCACTGACGCCGCCGGCACCGCTTCGGCGAAGAACATGACGAGCCGGCGGACCACGCCGGCGAACTCCTCCAGGTCGGCGAGGTCGACGAACTCACCGGGCGCGTGGGCGCGGTTGGCGGCTAGACAGCCGGGGCCGAGCACGGTGGTGAAGGCGTCGTCCAGGTCGGCCGCCCAGATGGCGTCGCACGTGAAGCCGGGGTCCTCAGCCGCCGGCCGGGCCCCTGCGCGGGCCAGGAGTTCCTCGGCCCACGGATCGGAGTCGTCCAGCGCGGGCAGGCCCTGTTTGTCCCAGCCGAGCCGGATGATCCGTTCCGCGTTCCGCGCCGTGTGGGCGAACTCCCGGGTGCGGGCGAACCGTTCGGTGAAGTGGCGCAGGGCTTCGGCGACGTGCCGGGTGACCTCGGTCTTCAGGCGGTCGCCGTCGGAGGTGCGGCGGTACGACAGGTTCATCAGCAGGGTGCCGGTGCCGTAAACGCGGTTGTGCGTGCGGCCCGTGTGCAGTCCGGCGACGCACACCCGCGTACCGGGTACGGCCCCGTCCAGGCGGGCGGCGAGGTGCTGTGCCAGGAATCCCAGCAGCACGGTGGCGTTGTGTCCGGCGTCCGGATGGTCGTCCACCGAGTCCGCGCCCTCGACGGTGATCCGGGCGGTCATCGCGGCGGTGGCTCGGGTCAGCGCGCGCAGTCCCGTCGGTTCGCAGAACACGTTGAGTCGGCCGTGGTGCCCGGCCTCCAGCAGCGGGCGGGTGCCGTAGGTGCCAAGGGCGCCGCCCTCCTCCCCGGCGACGGCCTGGAGCAGGACGGTGACGTCCCGGCCGACGGCGGGGTGGGACGTGGCGGCCCGCAGCCCGGCGAGGAGGGCCACGGCGGGCCCCTTGGCGTCGACCGCGCCCCGGCCGGTGAACCGCACGCCGTCGAAGGCGGGCGGGGCGTGTCCGGCGACGGTGTCCAGATGGACGTTGAACATCACGGTGTGCGCACGGGAACGCTCGGGTCCCAGTCGCAGCAGCAGACTGGGCTGGTCCGCGAGGAAGCGCGGATCGCGGGCGGCGGCGCGGACCGTGGACGGCACGCCCGGACGGTCCAGGCAGGCGGCGGGCGGACTGGCGAGGCGGACGGTGCGAAACCCCGCTTCGGCGGCGGCCGTCGCGTACCGCTGGAGGATCTCGGGCAGCCGGGACGGCGGATCGTCCGGGCCGGCCTCCAGGGGGTTGACGCTCGGCAGGCGCAGCAGGTCCAGCAGCAGCTCCCGGTGCCGGTCGGTGAACAGGCCGCTCACACCGAGCCGTCCAGCGGGCCAGTGGCCAGTTGTCCGGCGCCCAGCAGCCCGGCCAGCGCCTGTCCGGCCCGTACGAACAGGTCGGCGGCGTCCTCACCGGCCCGGGCCAGTCCCTCGTGGGGGCGCACGGCGAGATGGGGTTCCAGGGAGAGCGCTCCGGTGTAGCCGTGGGCGGTCAGCAGCCCCAGGCATTCCGCCACGCCGGCCTCACCCTCGCCGGGCAGGGTGTAGGCGGTGCCGCCGTCCGGCGTGCGGACGGCGTCCTTGATGTGCACATGGACGACGTACGGGGCGAGGTCGCGGAGCATGTCCGGGGCGCTGTAGCCGTACGGGACGCCGTTGCCGGTGTCGAACAGCAGCCGCAGGGCGGGGCTGTCCACGGCGCGCAGCAGTCGTAGCACGCGGTCGGCCCGGTCCCCGGCCCAGCCCGCGCAGTTCTCGTGCGCCAGCACCAGGCCGGCGCGCTCGGCGCGGTCCGCCAGGACGGCCGTGCGGGCCAGGACGCGGTCGGCCCACTCGGTCTCCGTCAGACCGTCGTTGGGGTACGACATGATCCGCACCAGACGGCAGCCGAGGGTGGCGCAGCGCTCGGCCAGGACGTCGAGTTCCGCCAGGTCCTGGCCGAGGTCGCCGGTGATGGGGCGGGACCAGTTGCCGATCCGGGAGGCGACGGCGGTCACGGTGACGCCGGCCTCCGCGAGCTGTCGGGTCAGCGTGCCGAAGGCGGCCGCGGAGAGGTCGGCGAGGGCCGTGCCGTCGACGGTGCGCAGTTCGATGGCGTTCCAGCCCAGGCGTCGCAGGGCGGCCAGTTGCCCGTCGGTGCCGGGCGCCGCCTCGTCGCCGATGCCGGTGAGCGGCCCGAATCCAAGGGCGCGAGGTCCGGCGGCGCTGTGCCGGGACATGTCAGCGGCTCCCGGCGCGGGAGTGCGGTGTGACGGCGCAGTGCTCACGGGCCGCGCACAGCAGCCGGGCGGTCGCGCAGGCGAGCGGGAAGTTCCCGACGCCCCTGGCGCCGGAGACGAAGCCGCGGTAGGCGCCGTCCAGGAAGTCGGTCAAGGCGTCGTCCCGGAAGACGTGGTGTCCGATTCCGGGCACCCCGTCCGCGTCGAGGACTCCGGCCGGCGGGGCCGCCGTACCGGGGCCGAAGGGGGTGATGACCAACTGCGCGTGGTCGTCGTCCTCGCTGAGCGGGAAGTGGGCCGTGGCCGTCCCGCCCTCGAACGAGCAGACGACGCTGCGTTGCCGGACGGGTGCGCCGAGGTCGGAGCGCAGCAGCGTCACCACGCCCGAACGGTGCTCCAGTTCGACGTGCGCGCCGCCCAGGCGGGGCAATCCACGGTCTTCGCAGCGCAGGTCCCAGCAGCGCGCGGCGCGGAGTTCGGCCGGCCCGGCCAGATCGAGCGCGAGCGCCAGGGAGTGGGGGATCTCCACGTCCAGGGCGGACGGATGTCCGTCGGTCGCCAGGGACCGCACGAAGCGGGGCTTGTGCTGGTCGACGGTGATACGGCGCAGGGAGCCGAGTCGTCCACCGCGCACCAGCCGGCGCAACCGGTCGGTGAGCCGGGAGGTGATCCAGTGGGCAACGGCCACGAGATCGAGCCCGGCCTCCTGACGCAGCCGGATCAGGGCGTCGAGTTCGTCCGCGGACGCGGCGAGGGGTTTCTCCACGATCATCCGGCGGAAGCCGTGTCCGGCCAGTTCCGCGAGGAGGTCGTAGCGCAGCCGGGGCGGTGTGCACACGTGGACCACTGCGGTGGCGGGGTCCACGTACCGCAGGGCCTGTTCCAGCGTGGTGACGGCCGTGACCTCGCCGGGCATGCCCAGGGGCCGCATACCGCCGGCGCGCGGGTCGCAGCCGACCGCGGGCAGGGCGACGAGCGGATCTCCCGTGGCCGCGGTCCGCCGGGCCAGACGGACGAGCGTGTTCAGATGCAGTCCTGATCCGGACCGGCCGAGCCCGACCACGAGGGGCTGCAGCACAGGGCCTCCTGAGAGGGGAACGGGAAGGAAACGGGCGTGCTCAATTCGCTGCGCCGCGCACAACTCCGGTGCGTCGCACCACTGTTGCGGCCCCGTGTGGAAATGGTCAAGACGTCCGGAACGTCATTCCCCAGAACGTGTGAAGATGATCCTTTCCTTTCTCCGTCGACCGGAAGTCCGATTAGCGTGGGCATTCCACTGACACGACGGAGACAGGTGAGAGATTGCCTTCCAGTGGACAGATTCCGGCGCGCGCCGGGGATGCATTACCGACTGCGCCAGGAACGGCCGATCGAATTCCCTTCTTCTCTCAGGCCGCGACTTTCGAACGACTGTGGCCTTCCATCGAAAAGGCGTTGGATGACGTTTTCCACAGCGGCAAGTTCTCCCACGGAAAACAGGTCGGGCAACTCGAAGCGGCGCTCGCGGACTACACCGGAGCCCGGCATGTGATCGGCGTCAACAGCGGCACCGACGCGCTGGTGTTGCTGCTGCGCGCCTGCGGAGTGCGCCCCGGTGACGGTGTCCTGGTGCCGGCGTACTCGTTCTTCGCCACCGCCTCGGCTGTCGTACTGGCAGGCGGGACACCGCAGTTCGTCGACATCGACCCGGAGACGTACGCGATGGACCCCGCGGCCCTGGAGGCGGCCGTCACCCAGCGGAGCCGGTTCGTGATGCCGGTGCATCTGTTCCACACGATGGCCGACATGGCGGCCGTCACCGCCGTCGCCCGGCGGCATGGCCTGACAGTCGTCGAGGACAGCGCCGAGGCGATCGGCATGCGCCGGTACGGAGTGCACGCGGGCCTGCACGGGACCGGCGGCGCCCTGTCGTTCTTCCCCTCCAAGACGCTCGGCGCGCTCGGCGACGCGGGAGCCGTGCTCACCGACGACCCGGAGGTGGCGGCCACCGTCGCGGCGCTGCGCCACCACGGCAGGACGGGCCGCACGCTCAACAACTTCCCGGCCATCTCCACCGAGAGCGCCCTGCCCGGCGCGAACAGCAAGATGGACGACATGCAGGCGGCCGTCCTGCTCGTCAAGCTGTCCCTCCTGGAGGAGCACATCGCGCGCCGGGCCGAACTGGCGGACGCGTACACCGCCCGTCTGCGGGACACGCCGGGGATCCTCCGCCTGCCGCGGACCACCGCCGGAACACCGGACGACCGCGACGTGCACTACGTCTACCTGATCGAGACCGAGCACCGGGACGCCCTCGTCGACCACCTCGGTCGGCACGGCATCGGCACCGAGGTCTACTACCCGCTGCCGCTGCCCCACCAGCCCGCCCTCGCGCACCTGGGCCACCGCCAGAGCGAGTTCCCCCACGCCGAGGCGGCGGCCCGGCACGCCGTCGCCCTGCCCTTCCACCCCGATCTCCGGTCCGACGACCTGGACCTCGTCTGCGACACCATCCGCTCCTTCCTCGCCGGAACGAGGACGACCGCATGACCGCGACGCTCCCTCCCGCCGTCCCGTTCTTCCCTCCCGCCCTCTTCGAAGCCGACCGCTCCGCACTGATCGGGCTGGTCCGCGAGGTGGGCCTCGACCCGGAGCAGCGGTTCATCCTGGGCAGGCGCACCGCCGCCTTCGAGGACCTGCTGCGCGAGGACCTGGGGGCGGCCGACGTGGTCGCCTGCTCCAGCGGCACGTCGGCCCTCTCGCTGGTGCTGCGGGCCATGGACGTAGGCCCCGGTGACGAGGTGATCGTGCCGGCGTTCGGCTGCGCGCCCCTGGCCGCCTCGGTGGTCGACTGCGGGGCCACACCGGTCTTCGCCGACATCCGGCCGGACACCATGACCATGGCCCCGGACGAGGCGGAGCGGCTCGTCACCGAGCGGACCAAGGCGGTGATGCCGGCCCACATGTTCTCCGTCATGGCCGACATGCCACGCTTCGCCGAACTGGCCCGGCGGCACGGACTGCGCCTGCTGGAGGACTCGGCGGTCGCCCAGGGCGGCGTACTGCGGGGCGTCCCGGCCGGACTGTGGGGCGACGCGGGGCTCTACTCCTTCGTGCAGGTCAAGACCTGTGGCATGCCCGGAGAGGGCGGCGTGGTCGTCACCCGGGACCCGGCACTGGGCGAGAAAGTGCGGATGCTGCGCAACCACGGCCAGTACGCCGGGCGGCGGTTCGTCCACCACGCCGTCGGACTCAACAGCCGCTTCGACGAGATCCAGGCCGCCTTCCAAACGCATCGCTACTCCGGCTTCCCGGCGCGGCTGGCGCGCCGGGCGGAGATCGCCGCGTACTACACCGAACGCTTCACGCCGCTGGCCGACTGTGGTGTAGTACCGCCGCCGCCCGGCCCGGACGGCCGGTGCTTCTACGTGTACACGGTCCTCGCCGAGGACCGGGAGGCTCTCGGCGCCCACCTGGCCGAGTGGGGGGTGGCCACGCACGTCTACTATCCGCACCCCCTGCCCGCCCACCGTGCCTTCGCTCCCTACGCGCCGCCCGGTGACAGCTGGCCGCGCGCCGAACAAGCCGCCCGCCGCCATCTCGCCCTTCCGGTGCACCACCTGCTGACCGACGCACAGGTCGAGCACGTCGCCGACCTCGTGTGCGCCTTCGCCACCGAGCACCGCTGACGCGCGCCCGCCCGCCTCGGAACCGTTGACCCGCGACCGCCCGCCTCGCCCATCCCACTGCCCGGGCGAGCGGCACCCCCCTTCGGACGCAGACACCCCCCAAGAGGTCACCCATGACGGACAGCATCGCGGCCGGCCGTCCGGCCGCCACCGTCCACGGCCAGAGTCGGCTGCGCGCCTACGCGCGGCTCGGCAAGCTGGACGTGTACGACTACTACCTCGGCATCTTCCTCGCCCTGACCGCCGCCCTGTTCCCGGCCGGCGCCTTCACTGCCCGGCAGGCACTGGTGATGGCGATGTTCCTGGCCGGCGAAGTCGCGGTTCTCATGGCGATGGTCGCCCTGGACGACGTCACCGGGTTCCGGGACGGCAGCGACCTCGCCAACTACGCCCCTGACAACCCGCTGCGCAACAAGGCACGCAAACCCCTGGTCGCCGGGGCACTGACGGTGCCCCAGGCGCTGCGCTTCGCCTGGGCCTGCGCGGCGGCAGGGGCGGTGCTCTGGGCGGGCGCCGCCGCGCTCGCGCCGCACCATCCGCTGTGGGCGCTGCTGACGGCGGGCGCGCTGTTCGTGGTGTCGCTGCAGTACTCGTACGGCCTGAAGATCAGTTACCACGGTTTCCAGGAGGTGTTCCTGGTCGCCCTCGGCGCCGTGCTGGTGATCGTTCCGTACGGCCTGGTGACGGGGGGCTTCTCCGGATTCCTGATGGTGCAGGCGGTGCTGTTCGGGTTCGGGCCGCTGATGTTCGGCGTCTACTCCAACACCAACGACGTGGCCGGCGACCGGGCCGTGGGCCGCCCGACCGTGGCCGCCCTGGTCTCCGAGCGGGGCAACGCCGTCTTCATCGGGGCCCTGTCGGTCGCCGAGCTCCTCATCGGCGCGGTCGCCTCGGCCACGGGGGTGGCCCCCTGGTGGTTCGTGCTGTTGATGCTGCCGGCGACCGCGCTGCGGGCCCGTCAGTACCTGACCGGGTTCGTCCGCGGCGACATCATGACCGCCCGCCGGACGGGCTTCGCGGTGCACCGGCTCAGCGTGGTGCTGATGACCGTGGCCAACGTCGTCGTCGGAACGGGAGCCGCCCAGTGAAGCCCGAACTCGACGTCGCCGTCGTCGGCGCGGGCATCGCCGGTCTGACCGCCGCCCACGAGCTGCGCGGCGCCGGGCTGGCCGTCCGGGTCTACGAGCAACTGCCGGACGTCGGCGGCCGGATGCGCAGCATCCGCCAGGAGGGCTGGACGGTGGACACGGGCGCCGAGCAGGTCCCCTCCCGTGGTTACCGCGCGACCTGGGAGCTGCTGCGCCGGCTGCGCGTCGCCCCCGCGGACGTGCCCCGGGTCGGCGGCGGGGTCGCCGTCTGGCGCGGCGGACGCGCCCACCTGGGCGTCGGCGAGAGCACGGCCGTGGTCACCGGAGCGGGCCTGTCCCCCCGGGCGCGGCTCGACCTGGCCGCCTTCTCCGCATGGACCGGCCGCCGCCGCGCCGAATTCGACGGCGACCGCCCCGAGCACAGTCCGCTGGGCGCCGCCACCGTGCGGGAGGTGGCCGCCCGCTACCACCGCGACCTGCACGACTACCTCTTCCAGCCGGTCGCCGGCTGCTTCTTCGGCTGGGACACCGCCCGGTCCACGGCCGCCCCCATGGTCAGCCTGCTGCTGGAGGCCGGTTCCACCGCCTCCTGGCGCACCTACCGCGACGGCATGGACTTCCTGGCCCGCCGCCTGGCCACCGGCACCGAGGTCGTCACCCACCGGGCCGTACGCGAGGTCACCGACGGGGGCGGGCACGCCGTACTGCGGTTCGACGACGGGCAGGTCACCGCGCGGGCCGCCGTGCTCGCCGTACCGGCACCCGTCGCGGTGGCGCTCCGCCCGGACGCCCCCGCCGACGAGCAGCCGTTCCTCACCGCGTGCACCTTCACGCCCATGATGAAGGTCAGCTGTCTGCTGGACCGCCCCCTCGCACCGGCCGCCCGGCGGCCGGTGCACATCCTGCTCACCCCGGCCGCCGAGGAGGACGTGCTCTCCGGCGTCGTCGTCGACCACGCCAAGCACCCCGGCCGGGCACCCGCAGGCCGGGGCCTGGTCACCCTCGTGGCCGGTCCGCACCGGGTGCCCGAGCTGCTGGAAGGCCCTCCCGAAGAGGCCGCCGACCTCCTCGTCCGCGCGGCGGAACGCTATGTCCCGGGCATCGGCGACGCCTGCCGCCACCGTCTCGTGCACGCCTTCCGCCACGGCCTGCCGGAAGCCACACCTCAGGCCCTGCGGGAACGCGCCGGCTTCCTGTCCCGGCCGGTGCGCGCGGTGGAGTACGCCGGTGACTGGCTCATGCTGCGGCCCGCCTCCGAGGGCGCCGTCCGGGCGGGCGCGCTGGCCGCGTCCCGCGTCCTGAGCAGGCTCGGACGGAACACTCCGGCCGGCCACGACCGAGCGGAGGAGATCCATGCGACCGCATGACATGGGCACCCTGTTCGACGAGGCGGCGGCAGGCGGCGCCCGGACGGTGGTCCACCTGGACCGGCCCTTCGACATCGCCCCGCACGCCGGCACCCGGTGGACCGTCACCGAACTCGCCGGCCTGGTCCGCGCCACCGCGGCCCGCCTCGCCGACGCCGGTGTCGGGCCCGGGGACCGCGTGGCGATCGTGAAGGACAACCACTGGGACTACGACCTGCTCGCCTGCGCCGCGGTCCGTCTCGGCGCCGTACCGGCGCTGCTGTCCGCCCGCCTCGACACCGCGAACCTCGTCACCCTGCTGGAGCGGCTGCGGCCCGCCGCGCTGGTCACCACCTCAGCGGTGCTGGCCCGCTGCCGGGACACCGCCGCCCGCAAACCGGCCCGGATCCTCGTCACCGTCGACTCCGCCGCGCCCGGCGCGGTCCACCTGGCCGCGCTGGACGCGTCCCGCCCTCGCGTACCGGTGCGGCGCCACGACGACGAACCTCTGGTCATCCATCACACCTCGGGGACGACCGGCGTGCCCAAGCTGGTGGTCCACTCCACGCGGACACTCGTGCACAAGCTGGCCCGCTTCGAAGCGGTGCGCTACCCGGGCATCGGCATCCGCCGGGACGACGTTCTGGCCAACGCCAGCGCGTACGGCCACGGGCGCACCTTCTGCTGGACGGCCGTCGTCGTGTCACTCGCGCCCGCCGAAATCCTCATCCTCACCGGAAACGACCCGGAGGCCGCCGACCCGCTCCTGCGGGCCCACCCGCCCACCGTCGTCGAGGCCCTGCCCGCCTCCTACATCCGGCTGCGGCCGCTCACCACCCGGCTGGACAACCCCTTCCGGGACGTCCGCCTGTACATCAGCACCTACGACGCCGTGCACCCGCCCGCCCTGCGCGCGTACCTGACCGCCAGCCGCCGCGCCCGCCCGCTGTGGATGCAGGGCTGGGGCCAGACCGAGACCGGACCGCTGACCTTCCGCTTCCACACGCGGCGTTCCGCGCTCGCACCGGACGCGGAGACCACGGCGCGTCGGCTCGGCCGTCCCGTGCCGGGCCGGACCCGGCTGCGCGCGGTGGACCCGGACACGCTGCGCCCGGTGCCGCGCGGCCGTCCCGGCCTGCTCCTCGTCCGCACCCCCGCCCTCGCCCTGGGCTACGTCGGCGAAGAGGACCGCTGGGACGCCAAACGCGTCGGCGACTGGTGGTCCACGGGCGACATGGGCGTCCACCACCGTGACGGCAGCGTCAGCGTCCTGGACCGCGCCGCCGACACCCTGCCCGGTATGAGCTGCCTGCGGACCGAGGACGTACTGGAGCAGCGACTGCCGCAGGCCCTGGAATGCGTGATCCTCGGTGCCCCGGACGGCGACCCGCTGCCCGTCGTGGTCACCGCCGACGGCCGACTGGACCCGGATGCCTGGAAGCAGGCCACGCATGAACTGCCCGCGCTGCGCGACCCGACCGTCCTCACCTGGGACGAGGTGCCCCGCACCGGGACCGGCAAGGTCCGCCGCGCGGCCCTGGCCCGGCAGCTCACCGGCGCCGCACCTGCCGGCACCGGCCGGTGGACGTGACCGGGGCGCCGTTCGACGCGGCCGGCCGGCCCGGGCCGTTCGACGGCGTCGGCCTGCCGGGGCCGCTGTCCGGCGGCGGCTGTCCGGGCCGCTCCGATGACAGGTCTCGCCGGAGCGGCCGGCTCCCGCCCCGGCCGGCGTTCGCCCACCGGGCGCGTGCCGACGGTGTCGAACCCGCCGGTGTCGGCCGCAGGGCCCCGTCCGGGCCGCACCTGACGACGCCGGGCCTGACCGGGCAGCGTTCTCACGAGAGGAACCACACCGTGTCCCAGCCCGCTCCCGTCCGGGAGGGCACCCACGCGGTCTTCGGAAACGGCACCGCGCACAGCCGCGACCAGCACTCCTGCCTGGCTGCCGCCTACGATCCGGTGACCCTGCCCCGCCTGGCGGCCGCCGGTGTCGGCCCGGGCTGGCACTGCCTGGAGGTCGGCGCCGGCGGCGGCAGCATCGCGCGCTGGCTGGCGGGCCGGGTGGCACCGGGCGGCTCGGTGCTCGCCACCGACCTCGACCCGCGCGACCTGGCACCCGGCCCGCGCCTGGAGGTCGCCGCCCTTGACGTGGCCCGCGACCCGCTGCCGGAGGCGGCCTACGACCTGGTGGTGGCCCGCCTGGTCCTGCAGCACCTACCCACCCGGGACGCCGTCCTGCACAAGCTGGTGCGCGCTCTCAAGCCCGGCGGCCTGCTGCAGATCGACGAGCTCGACGCCTCCTACGAGCCGCCGCTGCTGACCCCGGACGCGGAGGCGGAGGCGCTCTATGTCCGGTTCCTGCGGGCCAAGACTGGCGCGCTGCGCGCCGCGGGCGGCGATCCGCACTGGGGACGCAAGGTGCCGGCGGCAGTGCGGGCGGCGGGGCTGACCGCCATCGACGTCCACCTCCACATCGGCGTACGGCACGCCCAGGACCCCGGCCTCGGACTTCAGTTGAACCACACCCACAACCTCCGGGACCGGCTGACGGAACAGGGCATGACCCAGGAGGACCTGGACCGCGTGGGGCGGCTGATGCAGGACCCGTCCTTCCGCGCCGCATCCAGCGTCCTGTACTCGGTGCAGGGCCGCCGGCCCGGCCGGGGGCGATCGTGACGCCACACCTGCGCGCCGCGGCCCGGCCGGACGTCGCTGCCGCGATCGCCGGCCGGCTGCTGCGGCACGCCGCGCGGGACCTGCCGGAGACGAGCGGCCCAGGCCGGGATACGCCGCGGTACACCGTCGACTGGGCGGGGCCGGTCGGTGCGGACCTGCCGGACGAGCGCGCCGTACAGGCCGCCTGCGGTCTCATGCAGGTCCACGGCCGGGCGACGGGCGGGCCGCTCCCGCTGGCCGTCGACTACGCCTCGGTGGTGGCGGGGGTGCTCGCCGCCCAGGGCGTCACCGCTCTCCGCTTCGCGCGGGCCCGCGGCCTTGACCTGTGCGAGGTGCGGACCTCTGTGGCGCAGGGGGCGCTTCTGGCGGTCGGTCAGTACCTCGCCGCCGAGACGGCCCGCGACAACTCGGGTCCGCCCGAGCCGGATTCGCCGGCTCCGTCGACGGCCGGACCGGACGCGCTGCCGACGGGCGGTCTGGCGACCCTGGAGACGTCCGACGACGCCCGAGTAGAGGTCGAGACCCTCGACCCCCTGGCGTGGCGGGAGTTCTGGGTCCGGCTCGGCGTGGCCCCCGTGCTCGCCGGCCGTGGCTGGCTGCCGTTCCAGCAGCGGTTCGCCACCGCCGTCTGCCCGCTGCCCGACGAACTGCGCCGGGCCGCCCGCCGCCGCACGCTGGCGGAGCTGCGGGCCGCCGCGCACCATACCGGCGTCAGCCTCCTCACCGTCGGTTCCGACCCGGCCCCCGCGGTTCGCCCGGCCGCCTGGTGCCTCACTCCGGGACCGGCACCTTTCCCCAGGGCCCGGGCGCACCCTTGCACCGCCGTGCCCGGCCCACGCCCGGCCGTCCCGCTCTCCGGTGCCGTCCTGCCGCTGACGGGCCTGCGGGTGGTGGAGTCCACCCGCAGGGTGCAGGGCCCGCTCGCCGGGCACGTCCTGCGGATGCTGGGTGCCGAGGTGGTCCGGATCGAACCGCCCGGCGGCGATCCGATGCGCTGGCTCCCTCCGCTGGCGGGAGACTGCTCGGCCCGGTTCTCGGCTCTCAACGCGGGCAAGCCGGTGGTCGAGGCCGACCTCACCACCGCGCCGGGCCGGGACATGGCCCGCGCGCTGGCCGCCGAGGCCGACGTCTTCCTGCACAACTGGGCCCCCGGAAAAGCCGCGCGGCTCGGCCTGGACGCGTCCGACCTGCTGCCCGGCCACCCCGCCCTGGTGTACGCCTGGGCATCCGGCTTCGGGGACGCCTTCGGCGACCGGCCGCCGCCCCTGGGCACCGACTACCTCGCCCAGGTGCACAGCGGCCTCGCCGCGGCGGTACGGCCGGCGGACCAGCCCCCGGCCCCCTCCCTGATGACCCTCACCGACGTGCTCGGCGGGCTGGTGTGCGCCCAGGGGGCGCTGGCCGCGCTGGCTGCTCGGGAGGCGACCGGCCGGGGCAGCCGCGTCGACTCCTCCCTGGTCTCCGCGGCCGCTCTCGTCCCCCGTCCCGCGCACCGGCCCCGCTGGACGGCACTGGACCGGCCGCTGCGCACAGCGGACGGCCAGCTGTGCCTCGGTCCCGAGGCCCGGGTGCGCCCCGAGGCGGTGCTCCGCCTGCTGGACGGCGCCGGCCCCACGGCCACCGAGGACCTCGCGGCCCGCTTCGCCCGCCGCACCACCGAGGAGTGGACGGTACGGCTGGCCGAGGCCGGTCTGACCGCGACCCCCGTGCTCACCGACCTGACGGCTCTGGCCCGCGCCCCGGCCTTCCGGGCGGCCGTCGCACCCCCTGATCTGTCCACCGGCCACGCACGCCCGTACGCTCCCTGGGAGTTCGCATGACCGCCGCCCCCACGACCCGGCGTACCGCCCCACCCGCGAGCCGGGGCGGGCAGCCGGTGTGGATCTCACGCGCCGGAGTGCGCTTCCCGGATCTGGTGCCCCGCGCCCAACGACGTGCCTGGGTGACGGCGGGCCTGTGCCCGGACACCGACCTCTACGCACTGTTCACCGGCCGGGTCCGCGAACACCCGGACCACCAGGCGCTGGTGGACGACGCCGGAGTGCTGTCCTACGCGGCGCTGGACGCCGAAGTGCGCCGGATCGCCGCCCTGTTCGCCCAGGAGGACCTGGGAGACGGGGACGTGGTGGCGCTCCTGCTGCCCAACGGAGGCGACGCCGTGGCCGCGGAACTAGCCGTCTACGCGATCGGCTCGGTGGCCCTCCCGATCCCCGCGGGCGGCGACGACCGGGACGTCCGGGCGCTGCTCGCCCGCTCGCGGGCCCGCGGCGCCGTCCTCACATCGGCCTGCCGGGCACAGGCCGTCGCGGATCTTCCGCATCTGCGCACCGTGTTCGCCCCCGGCCCGGGTGACGGACGGACGCACGGGCTGCACTCCTCGCCGACCGCGGCCTGGCCCTGGCGGCCGCGGCAGGCCGACCCGTACGGGCCCGCCCGCATCCTGGTGTCGTCCGGTTCCGAAGCCGAGCCGAAGATGGTCGCCTACAGCCATCACGCCCTGGCCGGCGGCCGTACCCGGTACGTCGGGAGCCTGCACCCCGACACCACGGTGCCGCCCCGCCACCTGGTCCTCGTCCCGCTGGCCTCCTCTTTCGGTTCCCTGGGCACACCGGTCACCCTCGCCGCCCTCGGCGGCACCCTCATCGTGCAGTCGGCCTTCGACCCGGCCGGAGCGCTGCGGATGGTCGCCGAGCATCGTCCCACCCACCTCTTCGCGGTGCCCACCATGCTCCGCCGCATCGCCGACCTCCCGGCGCGGCCGGACGAGGACACATCGTCGTTGCGTGCTGTTGTCGCCAGCGGCGCCCCTCTGCCGGCGGCCACCGCCCAGGCATGCCGTGAACGGTTCGGCCGCCCGGTGGTGACCGTGTACGGCTCGTCGGACGGCGTGAACTGCCACACGGCCGGAGAACGCACCCCGCCGGGCGACAGCGTCGGCACTCCGGACCCCGCGGTGGCCCGCATCCGGATCACCGGACCCGACGGCGCGCCGCTCCCCACCGGGCGGACCGGTCAGATCGAGGCCCTGGGCCCCATGACGCCGCTGTGCTACGTCAACGCGCCTGAACTGGACGCCCGTTACCGCACCTCCGACGGCTGGGTGCGCTCGGGCGACCTCGGTCGGCTGGACGAGCGCGGAAGGCTGCACGTCCTGGGCCGGCTCAAACGCATCGCCGTGCGCGGCGGTCTCAACATCAGTCTCGCCGAGGTCGAACGCGAACTGGGCACCCATCCAGCGGTGGCCGAGGCGGTCTGCGTCCCGGTGCCCGATCCGGACCTAGGGGAACGACTGTGCGCCTGCATCCGCCCGGTCCCGGGCACACCCGTTCTCACGCTGTCCGACCTCACGACCCACTTGCGGGACCGTGGCCTGGCCCGCCGGAAACACCCCGAACGTCTCCTGGTGGTGGACGAGATCCCTCTCGCGCACAGCGGGAAGGTCTGCTACCGCACCCTGATGTCCCGAGCGACCGCGCGCTCAGCCCGGGAAAGACCGCAGGGCGCTCGCGAGGCTGATGAGAGCCGCCGGGGCAGATCCCCCAGATTGCCACCTGTGGAGCCGACGTAGGGGAGGCTTCCCGGGGATGGGAGACCCCGGCAGCGCAGCCACCGTCGTCGGGGGCGACTTCTCGGCAGGTGGGATGCCCACCATCGACAAGGAGGTCAGATACCGCGCGAGCACCAGCGCGTACACGGCGAGGAGCTGGGGTCGGCGGCTTTCCGCGAGCACCACCGCGTGCGTGGCTCCACATGGCCGGCACCGAGCTCCTCCCGGCCATGGCTCGAGCCGGATGCCTCGGCCAGCCACAGGCCGTGGCCCGCAGCGATGCGGTTGCGTGACTGGGGGCGAACAGCTCGTTTTTCCCGGTGTATGTAGGCATGTAGAACTGCAGCGAAGGTGGTGGCTGTGACGGATCGCGTGTTGGTGGGCCGGCCGTTGGCGGCGGGCGGGCTGACGGACGAGTACGACGCGGCGGTGGTTGGGTCCGGGGCCGGCGGGCTGACCACCGCGGTATGCCTGGCGCGCCAGGGCCGGCGGGTGGCGGTGTTCGAGCAGCACTACACCGCGGGCGGCTACACCCACGCTTACCGGCGGCGCGGCTGGGAGTGGGACGTCGGAATCCACTACGTGGGACAGCTGACGGAGCGAGAGCCGGTCCGCGTGCTCTCGGATTATCTGACCGGTGGCACGCTGCAATGGGCCCCGCTGGGGGACCCGTACGACGAGTACCGCTTGGCGGGGGAGGTGTACCAGGCGCCGGTCGGCTTCTCGGCCTATCGGTCCGGTCTGATCGCGCGCTTCCCGGCCGAACGAGCGGGCATCGAGGCGCTGTTCGGGCTGATCGGGCGGTGCCGGGCGGTCCTGCCCGCGCTCGCACTGGGACGGCTGACAGGCCCGGTGGTGCGACGGCTGGCCCGGGTCCTGCGGGCGACGGCCGTGCCGCCCCAGGCGCTGTGTCCGGCCCGGGAGGTGGTGGAAGGGCTGGTTCGCGATGAGAGGCTGCGGCAGGCTGTGCTCACCCCGAGCGCGCTGCTGCTGGCCGACTCCACGGCAAGGCTGCCGTTCTTCCTCCTCGCGGTGCTGTTCGAGCACTTCCGGACCGGTGCCTGGTACCCGGTGGGTGGCAGTGCCGCGATCGCACGCGCGATGCTCGAACCGATCCGCGCCGCCGGCGGCGAGGTCTTCGTGCGGGCGCCGGTGGCCCGGATCGAGCTGGACGGGTCGCGCGCGACGGGCGTGGTGCTGGCGAACGGCACCCGCGTGCGGGCTCCGGTGGTGGTGAGCGCGGCAGGCGCCCAGAACACGTACCGCACCCTGCTGCCACGCCAACCCGACCGCATCGCAGACCGGCTGGACGGCATGCGGCGCGGATTCCCGTTCGTGGTGCTCTTCCTCGGACTGGACGGCGACCCCGCGGAACTCGGGCTGCCGCGGCACAACCTGATGGTGACCGACGAGGACTGCGACGCCCTCTTCGACGGAACGGGCGGGCGGACCAGCGGCTACTTCTTCTCGTTCTCCTGCGCCAAGGACCCGACCTGGACCACGCGCCACCCCGGCCGGTCGACCGGAGAGATCCTGACCTACGTACGGCCAGAGCTGTTCGAGCCATTCCAGGGCTCACGATGGCAGCACCGGGACCCCGCCTACCTGGCCTTGAAAGCCGAGCTGACCGCACAGCTCCTTGACCAACTCCACCGCCAGCTGCCCCGCACCACAGGCCGGGTGGCCTACCACGAGCTCGGCACCCCGCTGACGGCCGAGCACTTCGCCGACTGGTCCGGCGGCAGCTTGTACGGGCTGGCCAAGGACGTGGCCGGCTTCGGCGACGGCCACCGCCCCGGCCTGGCGGACTGGCTGCGCCCACGAACCGAGGCCAAGGGCCTGTACCTCTCGGGCCAGGACTGCCTGGCCGGCGGCTTCCTCGGCGCGGTCACCAGCGGCCTGCTGGCCGCCCACGAGGCCCTGGACCGGGCCGGCCGGGCCCGCCTGTGGGCAGGGCTGTTGCGCCATGGCGTGCGGCCCCGATCGACCCGTTCCGGGCGTACCCCGGCCGTCCAGGAACGGTGATGTGCTTGCGTTGCTGGGCTTGGTGGCCGTCCTGGTCATCCTGCTGATCAGTGGCATTGCGATGTACGTGACCTATCGGCATCCCGTCCTGACCCCGCCCTGGTTCAGCCCACGGTGGCAGCTGGTGTGGCGGGGGTGCTCATGGCAGCCGTCGGCATCGTCGTCACTCGTCGCTGACCTTGCTTTCCGCTCGGGCCCGGGACGCCCCTGTGCCGCGGGCGGCCCCGACGACCGCGCGAGAGGGCCGGCGCGCGCCCGACCCCCGAGGTACTCCCTGCCTCCCGCCCGCTCCGCTGCGTTCCGCGTAATCCGCCGCCTGAAGTCGCGAATCTGGGGTGTGACCTGCGCGGACATGGGTGAGGGCGCCTGAGAGGCGTTTCCTGGACCCGATACGCCCCGGCGGCCACTGAGGAGTGTGTCGTCCCCGACGGTGCCACGCGTCTCGCTGACGAACTCAAGAAGATCGATCCACCTGCGTTCGACGGCTACCACGGGTTCATCTGGGCCGAGTTACTCGACCGCTGGCTCCGGTAGTTGCCCGCGACCGCCACGATCCACGGCGATCACCCACCGTGCCCAGTGCATCGAGCGGCTCGCGAATAATGCGACACCTCAACATGCAAGCCCACCAGTCCCGGGGCCGTCACCGGAACAGCGGGTGGCCGCCGTTACACCGGCGGTACGGACTCGTTTGACACCGGGCGGCAGCGCCCCCCGGGGCAGGGGTGCGCCCAGGCCGGACCGTGCGATCCGGGTGCAGCGGACGGGTCAGGGAGGCATGCGCCTGTGGGGCCCCGGCCTCCGTGCCGGGCCTTCCTCCGGGCCTGCTCGTTACCTCTGTCCGATCTTTCGAGGGGCTCATGTGCAGGCAGTAACGACGCGCCATCGGCTGCGGATCCGCGGAGTCCGCAAGGCGTTCGGCGGCAGGCAGGTCCTGTGCGACGTCGACCTTGATGTGCCCGCCGGGACGCTGGTGGGAGTCGTCGGCGAGAACGGCGCGGGCAAAAGCACTCTGTTACAGATCGCTGTAGGAAACCTTGCGCCCGATCGCGGAACGGTGACACGGACCGGGGCGGTCGGGTACTGCCCGCAACGGGCGGTACTGAACGACGCGTTCACCGTCGGACAGCATCTGCGGTTGTTCCAGATGGCCTACCGGCTGCCGACGCTGGAGCGCGCCGACGAGCTGATGGAGCTGCTGGCGCTGACCAGTTGCCGGCGACAGCAGGTCGGCGAGCTCAGTGGCGGAACGCGGCAGAAGCTGAACCTGCTGATCGCTCTCATGCACGATCCGCAGTTGCTGGTCCTGGACGAGCCCTACCAGGGTTTCGACTGGGACACCCATCAGCGGTTCTGGTCCCTGGCCGCCGATCTGCGTGATCAGGGCCGGTCGATCATCGTGGTGTCGCACCTGCTGCACGACCTGCACCACTTCGATGCGATCGCTCATCTGCGCCAAGGGCGTCTGCACTTCGAGGAGTCGAACCGTTGAGGCTCTCCTGGACGGCATTCATCGAACTGCTGCGCTGCACTCTTCGGGGCCACCTGCGCAACCGGCTGGCCCTGGTTCTGGCGGTCGCGTTCATCCCCATCTGGATTTTCGTGGCGCGCTTGTGCACCTCCGACCAGGTGGTGCGTATCCGGCTGGACGCCATCAGCGGCCCCGTCTCCGCTCCGGCCAGCCAGGTGGGCCAGTGGCCAGCGCGCTGGGCGCCATCACCATGGTCGCCGGCTTCATCGCCTTCACCGAGACCTTCCAATCGCGGGAGATGGACCGCCGTCTGTTGCTGGCCGGCTACCCCCGGCTGCCGATACTGCTGGCCAAACTTGCTGCCGTCGCCCTTACTGCCGCCCTGCTGTCTTTCTACACCACGATCCTGCTGTGGATCTCTCTGCCCGTCCGCCACGCAGCACCCCTGGCGCTGGCCCTTGCGGGTGCCGGCCTCGCCTATGGCGGCATCGGTCTTCTGCTCGGTTCTCTTGTCCGCGGCGAGCTGGAGGGCTTCTTCCTCATCATCATGCTCAGCCTGGTAGACACCGGCCTGCAGAATCCCGTCTTCAACACACTCATGGATGTGGCAGGCGTGTCCGCGCTTCCTCTGTACGGCGTGAACCAGCTGGCGCTGAGCTCAACCCTGACCCCGCACATCCCCTGGTCTCACGGCCTGCTCTCCCTCACCTGGTCCGCAGCGACCGGCGCCCTGGCGCTGCTCGTCCTCCACACCCACCGCACTTCCCGCTCACCGCGGCCCCGCAGGGCGAGAGTCCAGGCAGGGTGATCACAGTGAGGACGGCCTTCCTGCCGGGCCCTGCTTGCTGGCCCCAAGGCTGTCCAATCAAGCCGTGTGAACAGGGTTGTTGAGGTCAGTGCCGTGCTGCGCTGCGCCCGCTGGGGGCCCAGGCCACCGGCGGTATGGCTCACCGCCGATGCGCCGCAGTTCGCCGCCCGGTCGCAGACGGCCAAACAGTCCCGACCGACCAGCTTGGCCTCCGTCTGTCCGTGTTCCTCGGACGCGCCGGCCGTCTGTCGTCAAACGATGTTTGACGACAGACGGCCGTGACGGGTTTGGACCGATCGGCTGGGAAACGACACGGCCGCCTGACAGGGAATCACCTGCGATGTGGTCTCAGACCCGGGCGGCGGCCCGGCAGGAAGAAAACGACCTGTGAGCGGCTAGTTGCCCTCCGGGGGCAACCCGAAGTTCTGCCGGTCAAATGCCCGCTGGCGATCGGCGTAGGACCGCTCAGTGTCCGCGGGCGCTGCCCTCCGGGTGGGCTCGGTCACCTGGTCCGTGCCGTAGACGTAGCACGTGGACTCACTGCCGTACGTCGGCCTGTACAGCGTGACGGCGTACAGGTTCTCGTCGGCGTTCGCGCAGGTGACCGTGCGCACGATCCCGTCGTGGTACACGCCGTTGCTGCTCTGGCGGTGGCTGACGATGCGCACCTCCCGATTCGGGTCGGGCTGGAGTTCTGCAACCGTGGTCATGGTGAATCTCCTTCACTGCGGGAGAAGGGGGGATATTTCCCTTTCGTCACCTTCGCATGCCGGTCTTCTGTCGGAAAGTTACTGGTGGGTGTGCAGCCCGATCGGCGAGCCGGCGGCCTGGTGGGGTCGAACAGGGTGGCCGTCGGCCAGCTGCGGAGTTCGCCACAGCTGACCTCGTTCCCTCACTGCCACCTCTGACGCCGCGTTCAGGGACGGCCTGCGCAGGCCCGTGACGGGCCGGAGATGAACGAATGACGCCTTCACCCTTGTCAGCATTGGTCACCGGGGGTATTCGGCATGGTGCGGGTTCCAGGCGGGGGGTGAGGTGGCCGAGGGCGAGCAGGGTGAAGACATCGGCGAGCGCGGGAACGGTGAAACCGAACGGGCGGGGGCCGATCGAGTCCGGGATACTTGCGATCGATCCGTCGGATTGTTGCTGGGTGAGCAGGTAGGCGGCGCCCCGGGTAGCGGGGCCGGGGGTGTTCTGCGTCGTGAGGGCCGTCAGGGCGTAGGCGGTGCTCAGCGCGTCGCTCGCGTCGCCGTCCTGCTGGCCCCACCCGCCGTCGGCGTTCTGACAGTCTGCCACCAACCTCACGGCCTTTCTGATGATGTGCTGCGCGGGGCTGTCGGGGCCTCTGCGGGGGTGGTGGGAGGCCGCCAGGACGGCGCGCGAGACGGTGTGCAGGCGGCTGCTGCTCCAGTCCGGCGGGAAGGAGCCGTCGGGGCGCTGTTGGGAGGCGAGGTAGCTCATGGCTGTTTCGAACTCATGGTGGTAGGCCGGGCCCTGGGTGCTGAGGGCGTTGGCCGCGGCGGCGGTCATGCAGGCTTCCGATGGCGCGCCGGTCAGGTAGGTCGGAAAGCCACCGTCCTTGCCGCGCAGGGCGTGCAGCGCGCGTAGTGCGCGGCGCAGCGGTGCGCGGTAGGCGTCGGGGTCGGCGAGGTGGAGGACTTCGACGGCCACCGAGGTGCAGTCCACGTCGGGGAGTTGGACGCCGTCGGTGTAGGACCAGCCGCCTGCAGGGTGCTGAAGGGCCACCAGACGCCGGGCGATGAGGTCCATGACCGATGCGGCGGCTCCGGCGGCGTGCAGGGCGACTCCGGCGGTGGCGGTGACCCAGGTGTCCTCGTCGCAGATGAACGGCATCCCGCCATCGGGACGCTGGTGCTGCAGTGCGGTCTTCACTCCCTCGACGACCACCGGGTACTGGCCGGGGACGGGTAGCAGGGCGTGCAGTACCGAGAGGTGGATGAGCAGGTTGGCCTCCCAGACGGTTCCGGGCCGCTGCGTCGAGCGCAGCAGTTCCAGGTCGCCATTGTCGATCAGGCGGTGTCCCCGGGCGTGGGCGAGGACGGCTTTGACCGCGGTGACCTGGACGCGCGCCCAGGTGTGCAGCCCGTGCAGACTGGACGCCTCGGGGGCGGTGGCGATCTCGTCGGCGGTGGGGGCGGCGTCCAGGAGCGTCAGGACGGCATGCAACAGGGCGCGTTTGCGGGGGCCGGTGAAGTCCGGGGCCCGGGCGAGGAACTGTTCCACATCCAACAGGCCGGGTGGGCCGGGCCTGTGGTGCAGGGCGGCCCGGGCCATGAGCCGGTCCAGCGGTTCGGGAGAGTTGCAGTGCAAGGACAGGTAGGCGGCCAGGCGGCTGCGGGCGGGGGGTTCCAGGCGGGCGCGGTCCAAGAGGGCCAACAGCAGTGCGGATTCCAGGACGCGGCTGCGGCACGGACTGTGCAGGGTTCCGTCCGGCCGGATCAGGTCCAGGACCTGAGAGCGCAGCCGTGCGGTGGCGGGGGCTAGTTCGGCAGGCAGCGCGGAATGTGGCCAGCGGGGCATGCACGCGGCCGGGGCAGCGATTCTCATCGGGGGCCAGTTCCTCCACTTCGTCGTGTCCGGCCTGTACTGGGTGCGTCCGGTGGAATGGTCCTTTCGGGTCAGAGCTGCGGCCCTGACACCTGAGGGGGTGCGGGCGGCCCGGGTTCGGGGGTGAAGCGCCCGGTGCGGGCCAGCCAGCGCAGCGTGGCGGCCATGAACGTCTGCGTCAGGTCCACGTACCGGCACACGTCTACCTGCCGCTCAGGGGGCACGCCGTGGCCCATGCGCAGAGCGGTGGCGGCGGTGTGGAAGTCGCTGCGGCGGCCGGCGACCATGCCAGCCGCCCGTGCGCGGCCTGCAGGCAGGGAGCAGCCGTCCTGCCGGGCGAGGACTGTCACCAAGTTGTCCTGACCGGCAGCGGCGTCGTCGGCCGCCGAGGCCAGATCATTCGCCCATCCCGCCACATCGGCCAACGCCTGCCGTAGCTCGCCCAGTAGGGCACTGACCTGCGGACACTCCACCAGCGGGGCATTGCCGGTGCGTTCCAGCACGTCGAGAAGCGGAAGCAGGGTGATCGTTCGGCGGCGCAACCGCACATACGGCTCAAGGGGCAGCCGGACACCGTTGCGGCGCAGGGCCACTTCCTCCTCGGTCGCATCCAGGAAGTCGGTGTAATCCGCGGTGAAACGCTCCCTCCATCGGGCGGACATCCCCTCGGTCGTGCGCTCCCACAGCCCTCTCAGCACTGCGGCATGCGGGGCGGCCGTTGCCGCGGGCATCAGACCACCGCCGGAGGCCAGGACCTCGCGCAAAGGAGCAGTGAACTCCTCCACCTCGCCGGCTACCAGCCCCATGCCTCGCCGGTCGATCATGTCGTCCACCCAGCAGATGAACACCGCCCACTGGGCCGTCAGGGCCACGTCCTGGGCGCCGGCCCGCGGCAAAGCTCCTTCAGCGAGCGCCTCCAACCTCATCGCGGCAAGCCGCCGCTGCTCAACCTCATCCCCCACCAGTCCCACTGTCCGAGCCCACCGCAGCACCGTCCCGGGCCCGGAACTGACCGAACTTGTCTGCGGGGCGTCCATGCCCCCACGGTGACCGAACCGCTTCCTGGGCGGCAGGCCAGGCGCCTGAATTAACCCCTATGGATGATCACCGCCTACCCCGATCCGTCATTTCGGGAGGCGACAGCAGAAGAACGGCACCCCAGGGCCCGGTAGCAGGACCGGATTTCGAAGAGGGGGAGGGGCTGTTGGTCATGACGCTCTGGACGCCCGCAGGGCGGTACAGCGGGCCGCGAAATGGGCTCTGATCGGTCGGCCAGATCAGTGCGGCGTGCAGCATGCCGGTGCGGGCGCATCAGCCGCGTGGTTCCCGGGGCTGCGAGGGATTGGCGCGGCGGACCGACCTCGGCGTGTTGGAGACCTCGATCGGGGCGCCATCGTCACGGTAGTGACCGACAGCGAAATCTCCACCGTCCGCCCCCCGACAGGTGCTGGTGATCGGAATGACGGGGCCCGACTCCTCGGAGTCGGGCCCCTGACTTCTTCCTGCCGGGACGTCACAGCAGGCGCTTGCGGCCCCAGACCATGATGAAGGTGACGACGGCGGCGGCGACGGCGAGCATGATGCCCGCTCCGAGCCACTGCATCGAGTGCATCTGGGAGATGGGGAGGTAGTCGATGGACCAGCCGATGACGTGCTTGGACTCCAGGCAGGCGGTGTGCGCCCGGTCGTTGTCGATCTTGTCGATGCAGGCGGTCCAGTCCAGACGGGCTCCGGAGCTGGTGAGGAAGTAGGTGCCCTCTCCCTGCTGCACCGCCCCGGCGGGCAGCTTCGGCCGTGCGGCGCCGGGTCCGACTCCCTTGTCCGTGCTGACCGACAGAAGGTTGCCCAGGTCCAGCCGGAATCGGTCCCAGACGACCCCGATCGCCACGACGATGCCGAGCGTGACCACCATCGACACCAGCGTGCGGCGCAGGAGCATGCCGACCGCTACGCCCACGACGAACGTCATCAGGGCGTATGCGACCGGCATCACCCAGGTGACGTCGAAGAACGCGCCGCTGGTCCACTCCAGTGTGCCGGACCGCCCCTTGACCGGGCTCCACCACCAGTTGAAGACGGCGGCGAGTACCGCGGTGGACAGTGCGATCAGTGCGGCGGGCATGGCGAGCTTCGTGGTGAGCCAGCGCAACCGGCTGACGGACTGCGAGGTCACCAGCTTGGCGGTGCCGGATTCCAGATCGCCCGCGATGAGCGGGGCGCCGAGCAGGACACCCGTGAGGAGGGGGACGTAGCCCAGGTATCCGCCGAAGCTGAAAAGGCGGGCCGTGTACTTCTCGAAATCGGGCGGCAGGCCGCCGGACTTCTGCGGGTGCGCGTCCAGGTAGTCCACCACCTGCCCGCGCAGAAAGACCATCACGACCACGCACAGGAGGGTGAGGGCGATGAGGGTCCAGAACGCGGCGCGGTGCTGGCGCCAGACGAGCCAGGTCGTACCGCCGAGCCTCGGGCCGGCCTGCCGGGAGCCCGGTGCGTTCTGCGGGCGCCCGGCGGGCGCCGTGTGGGCCAGGTCGTCAGTGAGCGTGGTCATGCGGTCACAGCCTTCTGCCGGTCGCGGGTGATGATGTCGTGGATGTCGCCGACGCGGGCGCTGGGGGCGATCAGCGAGGGCGCGTCGGGTGCACGCAGATAGGCGAGCAGCAGCTCTTCCAGGGTGGGAGGCCTGACCGGCCCGCCGGACGTGATCGGAGCGCCCAGCCGCACCAGGACGCCCGGCCGGCCCTCGCCGCGGTGGGGCTCGATGACGGTGTGGGGTGCGACGGCGGGCAACGAGCCGCCCCCGGGGATGTCGAGAAGGGCGTGTGCGGCGCGTAGTTCGTTCACCTCGCCCGCGAGACGCAGACCTCCGTTCGCGACGACGAGGAGGTAGTCGCAGATGTACTCCAGCTCGGCGAGCATGTGCGAGGACACCAGGACCGTGGTGCCGTGCTCGGCGGCCTCCGCCGTCAGCGTGGCCATGAGTTCTCGGCGCACCAGCGGGTCCAGATCGGACATCGGCTCGTCGAGGATGAGCAGGTCGGGGCGCTTGCCGAAAGCCAGGGCGAAGGCGACGCGGGTGCGCTGCCCGCCGGACAGCGTGCCGATCCTCGCTTTCAGCGGCACCCGGCCCGCGTGGACGATGCCCTCGGCGACCTCCTGGTCCCACTGGGGGTTGAGCTCACGGCCCAGGCGCAAGGTCTCGGTCACGGTGAAGCGCCGGAACAGCGGCTTCTCCTGGGTGAGGAACGCGGTGCGCAGGACCGACTCCGTCGACCCCGGTGCCGCGCCCAATACCCGCAGGCTGCCGGTCGTCGGCCGGATCATGTTGGTGGCCAGTCCCATCAGGGTGCTCTTGCCGGCGCCGTTGGGGCCGACGAGGCCGCAGACCCGCCCGGCCGGCAGCCGGAAGGAAACGTCCCGCAATGCCCAGCCGCGCCGGTACTGCTTGCCGAGCCCATGGGCCTCGATCGCCGATGCGCCGACGAGGGGTGCGAATCCCGTTCCGTTTCCGCGATGCGTCCCTGGGTGGTCCATGTGTGGCTCCTGTGCGTGTGGGAGGAGGGTCGGCCCTGTGCGTGTGGGGGAGAGGGCCGGCTGGGTACGGTCGACCACTGCCGGGAAGCCGCCGACGCGGGCTCCAGATCCTCCGGGGCTCCCCACTAAGGTGATGTCGGCCGTGATCATGACGTGGTCCTTGCGTGATGAATGGCGAACGCCGCCCGGTGACCACGACTCTCCTCCGCGGCGTCTCGCGGCGGATCGGGCGAAAGACAGATCATGCGAGGCCGGCTCCGACTTTCGGCCGGTCCGCCGGAAGGACGGTGAGAGAGATGGTGCAGGCGGCGGACGAAGCGCCCACACCCACGGCCACAAGGGAGACGGGACGTTCGCAGTTACTGCCCGTCACGGTGCCCGTCACGGCGTGGATGTTGCTCGGCGGAGCCCTGGTCGGCCTTGTCGTGCTCGACTGGGCAGGCGGCCTCTACTGGATCCCCTACCACGGCCCCGCCAAGCTGATCGGCGCCCTGGTGATCGTCGCTCTCGCCGTCGTCTCACCCCGGCTCAACAGCCGGGCGCTGCCGGTGGCCGCCTGCGTGAGCGCGGTCGGGTCGCTGTGCCTCTCGGTCTGGATACACCTGGAAATGGTGGGCGCCTCGCAGCCGTTGGGATTCGCCGAGCCGGCGGCGCTCGTGTGGCTCCTGCTGCTTGCCGCCCGACGGGGGAAGCCCTCGTGGGTGGCGCTCGCCGTCCCTCTGCTGGGCATGGCGATCGTGCTGCGGCCGGTGTCGGTCTCGGTGCGGCAGTCCACCACCATCATGGCGCTGCTCTTCGCCCTGGCAGCGGTCACGGCGCTGGGCATCGGCCTCGGCATGCGCCTGCTCCTGGTGGACCGGCGGCGGCAGGCGGCGGCCCTCCGCCTTGAGCAGCGGACAGAGTTCGCCAGGGACCTGCACGACTTCGTCGCCCACCACGTGACCGGCATCGTCGTGCAGGCGCAGGGGGCCCAGGCGATCGCCGGCCGGCGGCCCGAACTCGTACCGCCCGCGCTGCAGCGGATCGAACAGGCGGGCTCGGAGGCACTGACCTCGATGCGGCACATGGTGGGGATGCTGCGTGACGCCGACGGCGACGTGACACTGACGCCGCTGGCGGGCATCGGTGAACTGCGTACGCTCGTCGAGGAGTTCTCGGCCGTCGGCGGCGCCCATGCTCGGCTCGAACTGGAGGGGAACCTCGACGACCTGCCGGTCGAGGTGTCCACCACCGCGCACCGGGTGGTGATGGAGGCCCTCACCAACGTACGCAAACACGCCCACGGGTGCACCGAGGTGCGGGTGCGTGTGGACCGCTCGGGAGACCGGCTCACCGTACGGGTCAGCGATGACGGACGGCCGCGTCACCTCTCCCAGAGCGGCTTCGGGCTGAAGGGCCTGGCCGAGCGGGTGGGCCTGATCGGCGGAGACGTCCAGGCCGGCCCGGTGACGGCCGGCGGCTGGGCCGTCGAGGCGACCCTCCCCGTGTCCCCGGCCGCCTCCCCGGCGAAGGCGGCGGCGTCATGACGATCCGTGTGCTGATCGCCGACGACCAGGCCATGGTCCGTGCCGGGTTCGCGATGATCCTCGCCGCGCAGGACGACATCGAGGTCGTCGGCGAGGCCACGGACGGGGTACACGCAGTGGAACTCGCCGAGCGCAACCGGCCCGACGTGGTGCTGATGGACATCCGCATGCCCCGCATGGACGGGCTGGAGGCACTGCGCAGACTGACCCGCCCCGGCACCGTTGATCCGCCGAAGGTCGTCGTGGTGACGACGTTCGACGACGACGAGTACGTCCAGCTCGCTCTGGGCGAAGGCGCCTCCGGATTCCTGATCAAAGACTCGGGGCCCGCCCTCCTCGTCGAGGCCATCAGGGCGGCCGCCTCCGGCGAGGCGCTGGTCAGCCCGGCTATCACCGTCCGGCTGCTGCGGCGCCTCAACAGCGCCGTGCCCGCCCCCCGGGAACCGCACACCGCACTGTCCGCACGGGAGAACGACCTGGTGCGCCTGGTGGCCAGAGGACTGACCAACGCCGAGATCGCCACCGAACTGACCATCTCGGTCGGCACGGTGAAGACTCATCTCTCCAACGTGCAGATCAAGCTCTCAGCCCGCAACCGTGTGGAGATCGCCGCTTGGGCCTGGGAATCCGGGGTCGTCGACGGGCGAGGGTGAGAAAGTGGGCCCGCTTAGGGGGGGCCTCCATGTCTTTATTCAAGCGAGGCGTGGGGTTCTGGGTTCGTAGAAGGTGCCGTCGCGGAGCATCGCGAACGCACGCCGCCCGAACCGGAAGCGCTGTCCGCCCCCGGCTCGGAGGACACCGGCGGCCGGGGGCTGCTTCTCGTCGCCGCGCTCGCCACCCGCTGGGGCTGGCACCTCCGGCACGGAGGTCTGGGCAAGACGGTCTGGGCGGAGTGGGTGTTCGCAACTCTCACGTGAGCCCGTGACCGCGGTGGAAGAATGTGGCGAGATGACCTCCAGCGACTACAGCCCGTTCGCCCACCTCACCGCCCCCAACGCCCCTCTCTACCGCCAGGTCATGCGGGCCTTCCTCGCCGCGAAGGAGCGGTTCGCCGTACATCTGCGGCCCGAGGACGTGTACGCCGCCCTGGACGCGGGGAGCCGGCCCGCCGAACTCGAAGCGGTGACGCAGGCGCTGGACAAGCTCGTGGAGTGGGGCAACCTGCGGGCCGACCCGGATCACGCGCGGGTGACGGCGGTCGAGGACTTCTACCGCAGGCGGTTCATCTACCAGCTCACCCGGGCCGGTGAGGCGGCCGAGGCGGCGCTGGGGACGTACGACGAGGTGCTGGGGCGGCGCGGGGAACTCCAGGCGGTCGCGCTGCACGACATCGTCACGCAGCTGCGGGCGCTGCTGGTGATCGCCGCGGAGGACGAGCCCGACCCGGCCAAGACGTACGTCGCGCTGTCCGTGCTGACGGCGCGCTTCACCGACCTCGCGGACAACGCCCGTGCCTTCATGGGCTCGCTGCAGCGCACCATCGACCTGCACGACATCGAGGTCGAGGCGTTCCTCGCCTACAAGGACCGGCTGATCCAGTACCTGGAGCGTTTCATCCAGGATCTCATCACCCTCGGCGGGCGGATCGCCCTGCTGATCGGGGGGCTGGAGGAGCAGGAGCGGGTCGGTCCGCTGCTGCGGCTGGCCGCCGCCCGCGAGGCCGCCGACGCCGCCCCCGGGGAGGCCGAACGGGCGGCGGCGGTGGCGTACCAGCGGTGGGTCGCGCGGTGGTCCGGGCTCGCCGAGTGGTTCGTGTCGGGGGAGGGCCGGGAGTCGCAGGCCAGGCTGCTGCGCGGGCGGGCGCTGGGCTCGATCCCGCAGCTCCTGGCCGTCGTACGGCAGCTCAATGAGCGGCGGGCCGGACGCTCGGACCGGTCGGCCGACTTCCGTACGCTGGCGCGCTGGTTCGCCCAGGCGCCGGACGACGAGGCGCGGCACCGGCTGTGGCGGGTCGCCTTCGGGCTGCACTCCTCCCGGCACCTCACCGTCGACGCCGAGACCCTCGTCGAGCGGACGGCCTCCCCGGAGCCGGCCTCCACCCCGTGGGGCGAGGCCCGACCGCTCAGGATCAGCCCTCAGTTGCGCCGAACGGGCAGTTACGAGCGGCGTGGCAAGCCGCGCAAGGTGGCCGACCGGAGCTTGGCCAAGCGCAGGCTCGCCGAAGTCGCGGCCCGGCAGTCGGAGGAGACCAGGCGGGCCAGGGACCGGCTTGTGACGGGCGGACCGGTGCGGCTGTCCCGGCTCGGCGAACTCGACCCGCTCGCCTTTCAGTTGTTCCTGCGGCTGCTCGGTGACGCGCTCGCCACCTGGCGGCCGGGCACGACGACCACCGCGGCCACCAGCGGGGACGGATCGATGGAGATCCGGTTGACCGCCCTCGACGACGGATCGACGGCCGAAGTGCACACCGTTGACGGTGTGTTCAGCGGTCCCGACCACCTGGTCGACATCGTCGACCTCACGTCGGGGCACGGCGACCGCACCGCACCGGCATCGGCACCCGTTCCCGTCCCCGTCCCCGTCCCCGTCCCCGTCCCGCGGCGGGACACCGCTCCCCAGTTCACGGAGGACCGATGAGCGGCCCTCTCGCCGAGGTCCTTGACGGCCAGCGGCAGGCCGACCTCCAGAAGGCCGCACGCGCCCTGCTGAAGGAGCCGCTGCTCACCGTCGACGGGCCGTACGCCGACGAGTTCCGGCTGGTGCGCCGGCACACCGCCGAGCTGCGGGAGTGGTTCGAACGCAACGTCGGCTGGACACTGCGCACGGACGCCGACGCCGTACGGCTGCGCAAGACGCCGGGCACCCTCACCGACGCCACGCACCCGGCGCGCGAGGCCGGCCGCAGCGCCCTGCCCTTCACCCGCCGCCGCTACGTCCTGCTCTGCCTGGCCCTGGCCGCGCTGGAGCGGGGCGAGTCGCAGGTGGCGCTCGGACGCCTCGCCGAGCAGGTCGTCCTGGCCGCCGCCGATCCCGAACTCGTCGCCGCCGGGATCACGTTCACTCTGGAGCGGCGCGACGAACGCCTCGACCTCGCGGCCGTCGTCCGCCTGCTGCTGCGGCTCGGGGTACTGCGGCGGGTGGCCGGCGACGAGGACGCCTACGTCAGCGGATCGGGTGACGTGCTGTACGACGTGCGGCGGCGCGTGCTGGCCGGGATGCCGGCGTCCCTGCGGGGCCCGTCCATGGTCGAGGCCGAGGGCTGCGAGGAGCGCCTGGTGGAGATGACCGCCTGGACCGCCCTCGACAGCGACGAGCTCAGGTTCCGGGCGGTCCGCTGGAAGCTGACCCGCATCCTCCTGGACGACCCGGTGCTGTACTACGACGACCTGACCGACGACGAACTGGCCTACCTCACCCGGCAGCGCGGCTTCATCACCGCCCGCATCAACGAGCTGACGGGACTCGTCCCGGAGGTCCGGGCCGAGGGCATCGCCATGGTCGACCCGTTGGACGACCTCACAGACGTGCGCATGCCGGAGCAGGGCACCCACGGTCACATCACCCTGCTGCTGGCGGGACACCTGGCACGGGCGCCCAAGCCCGTCGAACCGGCGGAGCTGGCGGCCCTCGTACGGGAACTGGCCGTGGAGCACGGCGGGTTCTGGTCCAAGTCGGCGCGGGAACCGGGAGCCGAGCCCGAACTCGTCGAGCGGGCACTGACCAAGCTGGTGGCGCTGGGACTGGCCGAGCGCACCGAACGGGGTGTCGTACCGCGGCCGGCCCTCGCCCGGTACGCGGTCGGCGAGCCCGTCGTCAGGGAACCCGGACAGGCCCGGCGGCCCGCCGCCGCGACCGCGCAGCCCGTCCAGCCCATGCAGGACGTGCAGCCCGTGCAGGACGAAAGGTGAACCGTTCCGTGACCGCGCCCTCCCGCCCCGAGTCGCCGGGCCCCGCGCTCCCCGCTCCCGCGCCCGGCCGGTGGCGACCCCTGCGCATCGGACTCGTCGATCTCTTCCACTACGACATCGAGGAGTTCTGGTTCCGCGACGGCCGACTGCTGCTGCGCGGCAACAACGGCACCGGCAAGTCGAAGGTGCTCGCCCTCACCCTGCCGTTCCTCCTGGACGGCGACCTCTCCGCCCGCCGTGTCGAACCCGACGGAGACCCGGGCAAGCGCATGGAGTGGAACCTGCTCCTGGGCGGCGCCCACCCGCATCCCGAACGGCTCGGCTACACCTGGATCGAGTTCGGACGACTCGACGCCGCCACCGGCGAGGCGCACTTCCGCACGCTGCTGTGCGGACTGAAGGCGGTCGCCGGACGCGGCATCGCCCGCCACTGGTACGCGGTCACCGACCAGCGGATCGGTGCCGGCCTCGACCTGCTGGACGCGACCGGGACGGCACTGTCCCGGGACCGGCTCGCCGAGGCCGTCGGCGACCACGGCATGGTGTACGACACGGCGAAGGCCTACCGCAGGGCGGTCGACGAAGCCCTCTTCGGTCTCGGGGAGCGGCGCTACGGCGCCCTCGTCGACCTCCTGATCCAGCTGCGCCAGCCCCAGCTGTCCAAGCGCCCGAGCGAGGCCGCCCTGTCCCGGGCACTGACCGAGGCGCTGCCGCCGATGGACCAGGCGGTCGTCGCCGACGCGGCGGAGGCGTTCCGGTCACTGGACGAGGAGAAGGAGGAACTGCGGGCGGCCCGCGAGGCCGAACAGGCATCCTCGGCGTTCCTCGACCACTATCGCCGCTATGCCCGCCTCGCCTCCCGGCGGCGCGCCCGCCTGCCCCGCCGCGAACACGCCCGGTACGAGAACCTGCAGAGGGAACTCGTCAGGGCGCAGGCGGACCGGGAGCGGGCCGAGGCGGACCGCGAGGAGGCCGGGGAGAGAGGCCGCGCCCTGGACGAGCGCGCCGCGCGGCTGGCCGCCCAGGAAGCCGCACTGCGGTCCCGGCCCGAGATGCGCGACGCCCGTGCGCTCGACCGAGCGGCGGACGACGCCTCCCGCACGGCCGGAGAGCTGAAGCGGGCCGAGGCGGACCGGCGTACGGCGGCCGAGGCGCACACCCGTGCTCTGGGCCGGCTCGCCACCGCGGACAACCGGCTCACGGCCGCCCGTAAGACGCTGGACGGCATCCGGGACCGGGTGGCCGAGAGCGCCGCGGCCGCCCGGCTCGATGTCCCCAGGACGGAGGGAGCCCCCGAGACGGTTCTGCGCCGGGAGGCGGACGAGGCGACCGCGAGCAGGCGGCGCGCCGTCGAGCACGTGGCGGAACTCGCCACGCGCGCCGAGCAGGCCGAAGAGCAGCACCGGGCGGCCCGGCTGCGCGCCGACGAGGCCGATGAGGAGGTCGTGCACGGCGAGGAGCGGCTGGCCGAGGCGGAGGAGGACGTCGCTCTGGCGGGGCGGGCGCTGGTCACGGCCGTACGGGAGCACCTCTCCGGGTGCGTGGAGCTGCGGGTGCCCGGGCTGCCCGGGGTCCTGGACGCCGTACAGGACTGGGTCGGCGGTCTGGACGGCCCGCCGCCGGCCCGTACGGCGGCGGGCGAGGCGCATCGCGCCGCCGCCTCCCGCCTGGCCGAACAGGCGGCCGGACTGGCCCACCGCGCGGCGGTGACGGCGGAGCGGCAGCGGCTGGCGGCGGAGGAACTGACCGCCCTCGAAACGGGTGGGGAGCGCGGCCCCGCGGCTCCCCCGACGCGCACACCCGGCGTGCGGGACAGGGGCCCCGGCGCTCCGCTGTGGCGGTTGGTCGACTTCCGCCCGCACGTCACCGAGGCCGAACGCGCGGGACTGGAAGCCGCGCTGGAGGCATCGGGGCTCCTCGACGCGTGGGTGCGGCCGGACGGCTCCGCGGTCGCGGCGGACGGCCATGACGTGCTGCTCGACCCGGTCGGGCTGCTCGGCGGAACCGGCCTCGACCGCGCGCTGTGTCCGGCGGTCGACCCCGCCGACGCGGGCGCCGCAGCCGTGGGGGAGGAGACAGTCGCGCGCCTGCTCGCCTCGATCGGACTGGCCGCGGGCGACGCCGACGGGCCCGGCGAAGCCGCCTGGGAGGACGGCGGCCACGACACCTGGATCTGCGCGGACGGGCGTTTCCGCGTCGGGGCGCTCATCGGGAGCTGGGCCAAGGACAGCGCCCAGTACGTGGGGGAAGGAGCGCGGGAACAGGCGCGTCGCGTCCGGATCGGGGAACTGCGCGCCGAGGTCGACGGCTTGACGGCGGAGCGGGAACGGCTGGCCGAGGAGGCCCGCGCCGTGGCCGGGCGCCGTGCCGTGCTGGACGCCGAACTCGCCGCACTGCCGGACGACGACGACCTGCGGCACGCCCACGCCCGCGTCACCGCCGCGACCGAGGCGGTTCGCCGCGTCCGCGCCCGGAGGGACGAACGGGCCGCGGAACTCGCTCCGGCCACGTCGAGGGCCGAGCGCGCGGCGGCCGAACTGGCCGACACGGCGGCCGCCCTGAACCTCCCCACCGACCCCACGGCACTGGGCGCCGTGCGCCAGGCGCTCGCCGACCACACCGCTCTCCTGGCGGCCCTGTGGCCCGCTCTGCGTGAACGCGTCGACGCCGAACGCGCGGTGACCGGCGAACAGGAGGAGACCCACCGGGCCGAACGCCTCGTGTCCGAACTCGCGGAGCGCGCCACGGAGGCGGCTCGGATGGCCGCGGCGGCCGACGAACACCTCACGACCCTGCGCTCCACCGTCGGAGCGGCCGTCGCCGAGCTGCAGAGGCAACTGGAGGAGACGGCCGAGGCGGCCCGGGTCTGCGAGCAGGAGCGGGGGCAGGCCCGGGCGGAGTACGGTGACGCCGACCGGCGGGCCGGCCGCGCCGAGGGACGCATCGAGCGGCTCGCCGAGGACGTCACCGAAGCGACCGCCGCGCGTGAGGAGGCCGTCGCGGCGCTCCAGCGGTTCGCGGCGACGGGACTGCTCGCCGTCGCGCTGCCCGACGTCGATGTACCGGACGACGGGGGAGGGACGTGGGCGGCGACCCCCGCCATCGCCCTCGCGCGGGCCGTGGAGTCACGGCTCTCCTCGATCGACGACACCGACGCGGCCTGGGAGCGCGTGCAGAAGCGGCTGAGCGAGGAGTTCGGCAGGCTCCAGGACGCGCTGTCGCGGCACGGCCACACCGCCACCGCCCGACCGAGCGAGGACGGCATGCGGGTCGCCATCGTCTACCAGGGGCGGGAACGGGCCGTGCCCGAACTCGCCGAGGCACTGGCCGTGGAGGTCGCGGAACTGACCCGCATCCTGTCCGCACGCGAGCGCGAGGTCCTCCAGACCCATCTGATCACCGAGGTCGCCGGGACGCTCCAGGAACTGATCGGCGCGGCCGAACGGCAGGTGGCCGCCATGAACAGGGAGCTGGAAGAGCGCCCGACCTCCACCGGCATGAAACTGCGGCTGGTGTGGAGGGCGTCCCGCCGGGCCCCGCAGGGACTGGCCCAGGCCCGCGAACGGCTGCGTCAGTCCGCCGACGCGTGGTCGGCCGAGGACCGGGCCGCGGTCGGCGCGTTCCTCCAGGAACAGATCGCCCACCGGCAGGCCGACGACAGCGCCGGCAGCTGGCTTGAGGACCTCACCGCCGCCCTCGACTACCGGTCCTGGCACGAGTTCGGCGTCGAACGCCACCAGCACGGCAAGTGGGTTCCGGCCACCGGACCGGCCTCCGGCGGGGAGCGGGTTCTGGCCGCGTCCGTGCCCCTGTTCGCGGCCGCGTCGTCGCACTACGCGAGTGCGGGCGGCGCGCACGCCCCGCGCCTGGTCACCCTGGACGAGGCGTTCGCCGGCGTCGACGACGACTCGCGCGCCAAGTGCCTCGGTCTGCTGCGCGCCTTCGACCTCGACGTCGTGATGACCAGCGAACGCGAATGGGCCTGCTACCCCCAGGTGCCCGGCATCGCCATCGCCCAGCTCTCCCGCGTCGACGACATCGACGCCGTACTGGTGACGCGTTGGGAATGGGACGGCAGCGAGCGGCGGCGCGGCACGCAGCCCGGTGCCCGGCCGGACGCGCTCGCGGCGGCTGCCGGTGCCGCTGGCGGTGACTGTGACGAGGGGCCCGACGGGCCGGTGGGTCCCTTCGGTGAGCCAGAGCGGGCCGCCGTGGTCGACAGCGTCGGCGGACAGGATTCCCTGTGGACGTAGACCGTTCAGCGACCTGGCCCGACCGCGACGGAGGCCGGGCGGCGGCCGGACGCACGACACCGCCCGACGCCACCGCGGACGCGGTGCAGACCGGGCCGTCACCGGCAGAAGCCCGGACCGACGTCGATGCCGAGCGCCTCGGACGTCTGCTCGGCGATTCCGGCCTCACCTGGTTCGTGGACCGCCTGCGGCAGCGCATGGCACGCGGCCGGCCGCTCACCGGCTCCGTCACCTTGTCCGACCCCGACGAGTCCCAACGGCGCGCCGCCGAACGCCTGCTGGGACGGGCACCACGATCCGGCGGCTCCCTCAGCGTGCGCCTCGCCACCGTGGACGAGATCCTGCGTCGCTCCGGTGTCAGCCCCGACGGACTGGCGGCGGCCGTCATCGCCCTCACCGGCCCGGTCATACTCCACGCCGAGACACGGAACAGGGAGGAACAGGCCTGGGAGGAGGCTTACGCCCCGCTCGTCAACCTCGACGCGGAGCTGGCCCGCTGGGCCGAGCGGATCCGCCGTGACGGTCTCGTACGGCGCCTCGCCCGTACACCGGAGGCCGCGGCCCCCCTGGTGGAAGCTGCCGTGCGCGCGTTGCGTGCGCTGCCCGCGTCACCCCCGACATCGCGGGCGACGTTCGCGGCACGGAACCTCTCGGGCGCCCATGCCCTGGACGAGGGGACGCCGCTCGCCACTCTCGTGCTGTCCGGCATCCGTTGCCTCACCGGCTTCCCCGACGGATCCGGTGCGCAGTGGCGGCGGGAGGCGTGGGCCTCGGCGGGCTTGCTCAAGGACGACCTGTCATCGACCGTCCTCACCCTCAACCTGCGCGGTACTCCCGCCCTCGACTGGATGGCCGACGCGGGGGAACCGGCCGTCCTGACGCTCCGCTCCCTCACCCGTCTCGCACCGGTCGCCTCCGTTGCGGCGGCGGGAACCGTGCACATCTGCGAGAACCCGGCCGTGCTGTCCGCCGCCGCCGACGCCCTCGGCCCGGAGTGCCCGCCCATGGTGTGCCTCCAGGGGCAACCGTCGGCCGCCGCGCTCACCTTGCTGCGCGACCTGTCCATGCGGGGAGCCCGCCTCCTCTACCACGGCGATTTCGACTGGGGCGGGGTGCGCATCGCCGCAGCGCTGGCGCGAAGCGTCCCTTGGCTGCCGTGGCGCTACACGGCAGCCGATTACCGAACAGCCGTGACCGAAGCGGCCGAAGCCCCGGACCTGATGGGCCCGCCCGCGGCAACTCCCTGGGACCCTGCCCTGGCCGTCGCTCTCGCCGAGCGCGGTGTCCGGGTCGAGGAGGAGATGGTGCTGGACGACTTGCTCACGGACCTCGGATCGGGTCCCCACTGAGCCGCGTCCCGAGAGCGCGGTGGGCGCAGATCCGACGAGGACCGAACCATTGGTGAGCAGCGCGCTGTCGTCCTGTCCTTGAACCGGCGACAGAGGGCCCCTGACCTGTGGCTTTGTGTGTGCGTGTGATGTGCGGTGTGGGTGTTACGGGCGATATCTTGACGCCACTGCCGGCTGTCAGCCCTTGCGCGGGGCGGCCAGGCCGGATTCGTAGGCGAGAACCACGAGTTGGGCCCGGTCTCGGGCATGGAGTTTGGTCATGGCCCGGTTGATGTGGGTCTTCGCGGTCATCGGGCTGATCACCATGTGGCCGGCGATCTGGTCGTTGGACAGGCCCTGTGCGGCCAGGGCGACCGCTTCGCGCTCGCGGCCGGTCAGCTCCTCCAGCGCGGCACTGGAGGCGGGGGGCGGCTGGGCGACGTACCGGTGGATCAGCTTGCGGGTGATGGACGGGGCGAGCAGAGCGTCGTCGCGGGCGGCTACCCGTACGGCGTGCAGGAGGTCCTCCGGCACGATGTCCTTGACCAGGAACCCGGCGGCGCCGGCGCGCAGCGCTTCGAAGACGTACTCGTCCATGCCGTAGTTGGTCAGCATGACGACGTGGACGCCGGCCAGGGTCGGGTCCGCGGCGATGCGCCGGGTCGCCTCGATGCCGTCCATGACCGGCATCTGGATGTCGATGAGCGCTACGTGGGGCAGATGATCCTTGATGAGCGCCAGCCCCTCGTCGCCGTCGGCGGCTTCGGCCACCACCTCGATGTCGTCTTCGAGGTCGAGCAGCGCGCGGAAGCCGCTGCGGATGAGCGGCTGGTCGTCGACCAGCAGGACACGGATCATGATGCTCGTTCCACAGGGAGTTCGGCCTGGACGGTGAAGCCGTGCTCGGTGCGCGGCTGCGCGCGCAGCCGGCCCCCGAGGGCGGTGACGCGTTCGCGCATGCCGAGCAGCCCGAGGCCGGGAGCCGGGGTGTCGTCGGGGGTGGCCTTGCCGTCGTCGTCGACCTGGACGGCAAGGGCGTCGGGCCGGTATTCGATCAGGACCGTCGCGGTGGTGGCACGGGCGTGCCGGGCGGTGTTGGTCAGTGCTTCCTGGACGATGCGGTAGGCGGTCCGGCCCACCGCGGCCGGCAGGTCGTGCCGTTGCCCTTCGATCGTCAGCGTCGCGTCCAGGCCCATCGAACGGGCGCGCTCCACGAGTTCCGGTACCTGCTCGAGGCTCTGCGGCGGGGTCGTGTCGTCGTCGCGCAGGGCCTCCAGCGTCGCGCGCAGCTCCCGGGTCGCCTCCCGGCCGGCCGTCTGGATCGCCAGCAGCGTCTCGGGCACCTGCTCGCCGCGCCTGCGGGCTACGTGGACGGCGACCTCGGACTGCACCTTGATGATCGAAATCTGGTGGGTGAGGGAGTCGTGCAGCTCCCGCGCGATGTGCAGCCGCTCCTCATCCGCGCGGCGCCGAGCGGTCTCCTCCCGGGTGCGCTCGGCTTCGTCCGCCCGCCGCTCGGCCTGCCGCAGCGCCTCCCCGGCGGCAAAGGCGGCAATCAGCCAGGCGATTTCCAGCACGTTCCGGGCCTGCGCGAACGCCTCGCGTGCCGGCCCGTCGCGGAAGACCAGCGCCGTGAGAGGGAGAACGACGAGCAAGGACACGGATACCGCCACCGTCAGGACACGGTGCCCAGCCCGCACGGCGCCGTACACCGCAACCAGGTACGAGACGGCGAGCACCTCAAAACCCGCCGCCTCGTACCCCACCGCGCACAGGCCGGTGACAGCCAGCACGGCAATCGGAGCCCTACGACGCGCGACAAGCGCCAGACCGCCCGCCGCCAGCAGCACGGCACCGATCAGCTCGCGCTCCCCGGCCGGGTGCCGCCCCGACAGCCCGGTTCCCAGCAGCAGTGCCGCCACGCTGACGGCAATCACCCAGTCCATGGCACCGGCCGGGACACGAAAACGCCCTGTGTCCATGCGCGCACCCTAGCCGGACCCCGTTGCGGGCGAGTCCCGCCCGCGGACGAGCGGCCGGCTACCGCATCCGCGGTACACGCCCGCCGCCTGCCGCACGCGCGGCAGTCGACTGCCATGCCGACGGCAGCTCGAAAAGACCGCAGCCGCCGGACGACCAGCAGGGCGGTCGCCAGGCAATCTCGAGGCACAACGGAAACCGCGGAATTCGCCACGCACGAAGGAGGAGAGCGGCATGAGCGCAACAGATGTCCTGACGGTGGCCGCCGAGGGCGGAGTCATCGGCGACGGGCGGACAGGGGCCAACCTGGCCCTCGGGGTGGGGCTGATCGGCGTGGCCATCGGCCGGCTGGCCCTGGCCCGCGTCGCCGGCCGTATCAGCACCGGCAACGCGCGCACCGGCGCCAAGGCGGCGATGGCGGTGGGCCTGGTCGGCACGGCCCTCGCGGCGCTGCATCTGGCCACCTCCAGCGGTGGCCCCGGTACGGGCAACGGGATGGTGGGAGCCATCGCGGCCATCCCCTTGGGGCTGATCGCCATGGCTCTCGGCCGGCGCGCTCTCGCCCGCTCCCGGCGCACCGAGCGGAGCGCCGGGAGCGTCGGACATGAGCGGGAGTTCGGGGCCACCTCCTAGGCGACACCTCGCTCGTGCAGGTGAGCGGCTCAGGTCGCCCGGCGGGCGCTGATGGCCCGGCGGATGCCGTAGGCGGCGATGCCGACGGCCAGGACCAGGGTCCCCCATCCGACGGAGTCGGCGGGCAGGGTGAAGGCCAGCAGCAGGCAGCCGGCCAGGCCGACCGCGGGGACGATGCGGGGCGGGCGGTTCTCGTCCGGCGTGAGCGTCCAGGCGGAGGCGTTGGCGACGGCGTAGTAGACCAGGACGCCGAAGGAGGAGAAGCCGATCGCGCCACGTACGTCGGCGGTGGCGGCGAACACGACGACGACGGCGCCCACCAGCAGTTCGGCGCGGTGCGGCACCTGGAAGCGCGGATGAACGGCGGCCAGGACGTGGGGCAGGTGCCGGTCGCGGGCCATCGCCAGGGTGGTGCGGGAGACACCCAGGATCAGAGCGAGCAAGGAGCCGAGCGCGGCGACGGCCGCCCCGACCCGCACGACGGGCGCCAGCCAGTCCGCACCCGCGGCCCGCACCGCATCCGACAGCGGCGCGGCCGCCTCGCCCAGCCCCCGGGGGCCGAGCACCATCAGGACGGCGAGGGCCACGGCCGCGTACACGACCAGGGTCAGGCCGAGGGCGAGCGGGATGGCGCGGGGGATGGTGCGCGCGGGATCGCGGACTTCCTCGCCGAGGGTGGCGATGCGGGCGTACCCGGCGAAGGCGAAAAACAGCAGGCCCGCCGCCTGCAGCACGCCGGTGACGGTGGCATCGGAGCCGACATCCAGCCGGACGGTGTCCGCTGCCGACGAGGTGAGGCTCGCGACCACGACCGCCGCAAGCACCGCCAGCACGACGACGACGACAACCCGTGTCAGCCAAGCGGACTTCTGGATCCCGGCATAGTTCACGGCGGTCAGCGCCACCACCGCGGCGACCGCCACCGCGTGGGCATGACCGGGCCACACGTACGAGCCGACGGTCAGCGCCATCGCCGCACAGGAGGCCGTCTTGCCGATGACGAAGGCCCAGCCGGCCAGGTAGCCCCAGAAGTCGCCGAGGCGTTCGCGGCCATAGACGTAGGTGCCGCCCGAAGCCGGATAGCGGGCGGCCAGCCGGGCGGAGGAGGTGGCGTTGCAGTACGCCACCACCGCGGCCAACGCCAGAGCGACCAGCAGCCCGGAGCCGGCCGCGCGGGCGGCCGGGGCGAGCGCGGCGAAAATGCCCGCGCCGATCATCGAACCCAGTCCGATGAGGACGGAGTCGCCGACGCCGAGCCGCCGCTGGAGCTGAGGTGACGCGGTCTCGGCGGGCTGACTCATGACGTGCCTCCGTCTTCCGGCATTGAGCGTCGGACTCCCGACAGCAAGGTACATCAATTCAGTTTGATGTATTCTGGCGTCATGAGGGCCTCGGATCCCGCCGCCCCGGCGTTCGTGCAGCTGGCCGCCCACCCGCTGCGGTGGAAGCTGCTGACGGAACTCGCCGCGAGTGACTATCGGGTCCGCGAACTGGTGGAGCGGGTCGGCCAGCCACAGAACCTGGTCTCCTACCATCTGCGGCTGCTCCGCGGCGGCGGGCTGGTCACCGCCCGCCGCAGCAGTTTCGACGCCCGCGACAGCTACTACCACCTGGACCTGCGGCAGTGCGCCCACGGGCTCGCCCACGCCGGTAGCGCCCTGCACCCAGCGCTGGGTTTCGCCCCCGCCCCGCCGTCCTCGCCTCGGCCGGAAGGGCGGCCCGCCGTCCTGTTCGTCTGCACCGGCAACAGCGCCCGCTCCCCGATCGCCGAGGCGCTGCTGCGCCACCGCACCGACGGTCGGGTCGAGGTGGCCAGCGCCGGCAGCCATCCCAAACCCCGCCTCCATTCCGACGCCGTGCAAGTCCTGCGTGAGCAGCACGGCATCGACATCTCGGGGCAGCGTCCACGACACCTGGACACCGTGCTCGGCCGCCGGTTCGACTACGTGATCAGCCTGTGCGACAAGGTCCGCGAGGTCTGCCCCGACTTCGGCGACCTGCCACGGCTGGTCCACTGGAGCATCCCCGACCCCGCCGCGGCCACCAGCCCCGGCCCGGTCGGCCACCCCGCATTCGTCCGCACGGCAGCAGAGATCGACACCCGCATCCGCTACCTGCTGCCGCTGCTCACCCTCACGCCACAGGAGGTTCAGCCGTGACCACGCCCGACCAGTTCGCCAGCGTCCGCTACCTCGTCGACGACGTCCAGGCGGCCATCGACTTCTACACCAGCCACCTGGGTTTCACCCTCCGCAGCCACCCCGCCCCCGCCTTCGCCGACGTGACCCGCGGGCCGCTGCGGCTGCTGCTGTCCGGCCCGGCCAGCTCCGGCGCCCGCGCCACCCCCAGCGACCTCGGCGCCGGGGGCAACCGCATCCACCTGACCGTCGACGACCTCGACACCGAGACCGACCGGCTACGCACCGCCGGACTCACCTTCCTCAGCGATGTCGTCTCGGGCCCCGGCGGGCGTCAGATCCTGCTCACCGACCCCGCCGGCAACCTCATCGAACTGTTCGAACCTGCGCGCTAGGCGAAACGCATTCACCTGTTGCCTGCCGTCGCGGACGTGCTGAACGCTCCGTTGTCCCCTTCTGAGGGCGAACGCCTCACCGCCCGTGAGATCGACCGGGCCTCCGCTATCGCAGTAGAGGGTTTTGTCGGTATGTCGGTTTTCGAGGTCGCCGACGCGGATTTCAGTCTCGGCTGCACTCCTGTCCGAGCGCGACGAGATGTGCGCCGCGGAACGAGCTATGCACTCTCGTTGTCACCGCGCAGGGAATGGATCATGCTCTGCAGGATCCGGAACGCGTCTGACTGCTCGGTCTCGGTCAGGCCGGCCAGCATTCTGGCCTCGACGGACCGGACGGCTGCGCTCGCCTGCTCGAGGCTTCGTCGGCCGCGAGGCGTGAGCCGCGTGGGAAGCACCTTCCCGACGGGTGCCTCCGCAGGCCTGGTCACGTAGCCGTCTCGTTCCAGCGCCTGGAGCAGCACGTTCATCGTCTGCCGTGTCACGAACGCGCCCCGCGCGAGCTCGGAGTTCGACAAGCCCGGTCGTTGCGCCAGCAGCTCGAGGCAGGAGTAGTGCGTCACGCTCATCCCGAGCGGCCGCAGCACTTCCTCCATGGCCGCGCGGAGGGCGCTCGACGATTCTTTGAGCAGGTAGCCCAGTGACGTCTCCAGGTCGACGCCGACACCTTCTTGACCCATGTCAGTATTCTGACATAGCTTGATGCGTGTCAGAAAACTGACACGGAAAGAAGGAGCGTCATCATGCCCGCCACCGGCCCCGACTTCATCTCGCTCCAAGTACGCGACCTCGACGCTTCGCAGGCGTTCTACGAGCAGTACCTGGGCCTCGTCCGCTCGCCGGCCGGACCTCCGCACGCCGTCGTCTTCGAGACGAAGCCGATCGCGTTCGCACTTCGCGACGTCATTCCCGGCACCGACCTCGCATCCGTCGCTCAGCCCGGCATCGGTGCCGCGATCTGGCTCCACGCCACCGACGTCCAGACCATCCACGACGCGTTCGTCGCCGACGGTCACACCATCGTCTCCGCACCGGTCGACGGTCCCTTCGGCCGGACCTTCACCTTCGCCGACCCCGACGGTTACCAGGTCACGCTCCACGACCGCGCTTGATCGACCGAACGCCACCGGACGATCACCAGCGGTTGCGCCCCAGGCTCGACTTCTCGGAGCCGACGCGGCTGTCCGGTTGAGACGGCTGGCGATAACCGCCGTTGGGCAAGCGCCGGCCGAGGCGGCACGGTCGGACACACAAACCGGCGTGGGGTGCTGGTGCCGGACCTGGCGGCCCGGTTGTGCCTGTCGGAGGGGTGGGTGCGGCAGGTCTTGAATGGGCGGAAGCCGGCCGAACCGCCGGAGGTCGGAGAGGCCGCCTGACCCGTGCAGCCATCAACCTGGCCCCAATGCGCTCGCCACAGCAAACAAGCCATTCGTCTGACGAGTTAATCCGGTGTTTCAAGAGTGGTGGTCGAGCACTGCCGGCAAGCCGTTAGGATCACGGCATGATTACGGCTTGGTCGCCTTCGCGCATGCTCGGGGTACGCTCCGCGGGCCAGGTGCTGCGCGTGCTGGCCCTGGCCGTTTTGCTGTTCGGGGTCGTCGTGACGCACGGCGTGCACGTCGAAAGCGTCAGTGGACACCTCTCCGCCAGTGCAACCGCATCCGCTGCACCCTCGGTTAATGACGTCCGCCGTGCAACCGCGGAGCCGTCACCATTGATCGCCGGGGAAGTCGACGATGACCACGGCGGTCATGAGCCGTCACATCCTGGTGAGCAGTGTGCATCGGGGCAGCCTCAGCAGGGTTCTGCGTTCGTATCGCCCTGCTTTGCAGCGTCGGTTCGCGAATCAGCCAGCGCGGATAACGCTTCCACCGCGCGTTTTCCCGCGGCTGGTAGGCCCCTGGACGGTGCCCCACCCGCGGCTTTGAGAGCAGCCTCAGTGGTGCAGCAGGTCTAGAAGGACGGAACTCTCCGACCAGCCCGCCGGTTGTCGCCGGTTCCGCTGGTACCACGAGACGAGCGTCGTGTCCCGTACTCCTGATGGGTCGTCACGCTCGTCGATGCCGTCCTGCCCCCCAACCCATGTCTGCGCCTCACTCCATCCTCCTTGGAGATGAGGCAGCAGCGCGGAGGACCTGTGCCGACACGCTTCCGTATCCCCGCTCATGCCCTATGGGCCCCAGGTGGCTCATCCTGGCCACGCCGACTCGTCTCGGCCATCCGCGGCGCCCTCGTCATGGCGCTCATGATGTGCGCCGTCATTCATGGCACGGCCGAGGAGACGCACGATTCGAGACCCGTTCCCGCCGCTGCTTCGACGATTGCCGCGGGTGGTGAGCCCCACGGCTCCCACGGCCCCCACGGAGCCGAGGACTGTGCGTCGAACATGGTCGTCCGTGCGGCGGCCCAGTCGCTGGAGAAGCTTCCCCTCGGCGCGATGGCCGTGGTCGTCCTGGTCGCCGCGTCCGCGGTGGTGGGAAGACCGCCGGCACGGCATGAACTGCGCAGACGCCGCAGCACACGCACCGGCCGCGTGGCGCTCGCCCGTACGTCCCGGTGGCGGATCTAGACCACTCGCTCGCAGCTGACGGACCCCGTCGCTGCCGCGCACCCAAGGCCTGCACGCGGACCGCGGTCCGCCCTGTCGCCGCAGGGCGCGAGATGAACCCTGCACCGTGCATTCATCGAGCGAGAGTGAAAACACAGACATGCAGTCATTGACCAAGGCCGAGTCCGGCCAGCCCGCCCTGTCCGGGCTGGTGGGCAACACTCCGCTGCTGCGGGTGTCAGAGCCACTGGCTCCGGCCGGACGTGGCTTCTGGGCGAAGCTTGAAGGGTTCAACCCCGGCGGTATCAAGGACCGCCCCGGGCTGCACATGGTGGAGCGGGCCCGGGCCCGTGGCGACCTGCGACCCGGCGGACGGATCATCGAGTCCACCAGCGGCACCCTCGGCCTGGGGCTGGCTCTGGCCGGGATGGTGTACGGCCACCCGGTCACCCTGGTCACCGACCCGGGGCTGGAGTTGTCCATGACCCGGCTGCTGACCGCGTACGGTACCCAGGTCAACGTCGTCTCCGAGCCTCATCCCACCGGCGGTTGGCAGCAGGCCCGCCGCGAGCGCGTGCAGCGGCTGCTGGAACAGCACCCCGGCTCCTGGTGCCCGGACCAGTACAGCAACCCGGACAACGTCGCCGCCTACACCCCACTGGCACTCGAACTCGCCTCGGAGATGGGCCACATCGACGTGCTGGTGTGCAGCGTCGGCACCGGCGGCCACTCGGCCGGCGTCTCTCGAGTTCTGCGACAGCTCTACCCGGAGGTGACCGTCGTAGGGGTGGACACGACCGGTTCCACGATCTTCGGTCAGCCCGCCCGCCCTCGGCTGATGCGCGGACTCGGCTCCAGCATCTACCCCCGCAACGTCGCCTACGAGCAGTTCTCCGAGGTTCACTGGGTGGCTCCGCACGAGGCCGTGTGGACGTGCCGTCAACTGGCAGCCTCCCACTACGCCACCGGAGGGTGGAGCGTGGGCGCGGTCGCGCTGGTGGCCGGCTGGCTGGCACGGACGATGCCCGCGGACGCGCGGATCGTCGCGATCTTCCCTGACGGCCCGCAGCGTTACCTGGGGACGGTCTACGACGACGACTACTGCGCCGCCCACGGCCTGCTGAACTCACCACCCGCGCCCGAACCCGAGCTCATCGGCCGCCTGGACGAGAAGGAGGCCGCTCGCTGGACCCGGTGCACCACCGTGGTCGATCCCCTCACTCTGCAGGGCGCGGAGCAAGACGTCGCCGAGGACGTCCCCGGCGCCGAGTCCGGCTCCTCGGAGGTGGGCCGGTGAAGGGGCTGCTCACCCAGGTCCGGTCGTACGAACGCAGCGTCCAGCTGTTGATGGTCAACCAGTTCACCATCAACCTCGGCTTCTACATGCTGATGCCCTATCTGGCCGCCCACCTCTCCGGAACGCTCGGGCTGGCCGGCTGGCTCGTCGGACTCATCCTCGGCGTACGCAACTTCAGCCAGCAGGGCATGTTCCTGGTCGGCGGGACGCTGGCCGACCGCCTCGGCTACAAGCCGCTGATCGTCGCCGGATGCGTGCTGCGCACTCTCGGCTTCGCGACCCTCGGACTGGTCAACTCGCTGCCCGCGCTGCTCGCCGCCTCAGCGGCGACGGGGCTGGCCGGAGCACTGTTCAACCCGGCCGTTCGGGCCTACCTCGCGGCCGATGCCGGCGAGCGCAGGGTCGAGGCGTTCGCCCTGTTCAACGTGTTCTACCAGGCAGGCATCCTGCTGGGCCCGCTGGCGGGCATGGTGCTGACCGGCGTGGACTTCCGCATCACCTGCCTGGTGTCCGCCGCGATCTTCGCGGTGCTGAGCGTCGTGCAGATCCGCGCGCTGCCCGCCCGGCGATCCGAGGACGCCAAGCGGCAGGAGGACGGCGTCGGCCAAGGTGTGCTCGCGCAATGGCGTGGCATTCTCGCCAACCGGCCGTTCCTCCTCTTCTCCGTCGCCATGATCGGTTCGTACGTCTTGTCCTTCCAGGTCTACCTGGCGCTTCCGCTGGAAGTGCGTCGGCTCGGTGGCGACGGGGAGTTCGGTACGGCGGCGGTGGCGATGCTTTTCGCCGTCTCCGGGCTGACCACGATCCTCGGACAGACACGCGTGACGGCGTGGTGCAAGGCGCGGTACGAGCCAGGACAGGCGCTCGTGCGCGGGCTGGCGGCGATGGGGCTGGCCTTCGTGCCCCTACTGCTCGCCACCGCCGTGCCGGTACCGGAATCCGGAGTCGGCCTGTGGCTGCTCGCGGCGGTACCACCGACGCTTGCCGCGCTGCTGCTGGCCATCGGCACCATGATCGCCTACCCGTTCGAGATGGACACCATCGTCCGCCTCTCCGGTGACCGCCTCGTCGCCACCCACTACGGTCTGTACAACACGATCTGCGGTGTCGGCATCACCGTCGGGAACCTGGGCACGGGCGCCGCACTCGATGCAGCACGGGCAGCCGGGGTTCCCGCGCTGCCATGGATCACGCTGTTCGCGCTCGGCCTGGCATGTGCGGCCGCCCTCTACGGCCTGTACCGGACCGGCCGCCTGACGGCGGCTTCCGGCTCCGAGCCGCTTCACGCCACCGTCTGACACTGACCCTTCGGCCTGGGGGTGGGGCGCCACACGGCGCCCCACCCCTGCTCCTTTTCGAGCCGACCGCTACGTGCCCCGGGCGAGGTCAGAGCCTCGAGAAGGAAAACAGCGGCATCCGCCCCAGTCAGGCAGGAGTGTCACAGGCGTCGACTGCGGACCCTGAGTCACGGCTGTCACTCTGGACGACAGGACCTTGGATTCCCCTCTTCCGCAATTGATTTTCGGTCGACCTGCGCCATGGCTTCACAGGAGCCACTCAGGTAACTCACGGATGGCGAGTGGCGACGGGCGGCCATATCTGGCCAACCAGCGTGTGTGATACGGAAGTTACCGCTTGTTACCCGCTGTTGGCCTGTGCCTATAGTGACTGTCGTGCTGGGCGGGGCATGACGACCCACTCAAGCGCATTTCGGCCAGCGACCGCGGGAACCAGCGTCGTTACGGGGGAATGGGGGTTCGTCATGCCGCGATGCCAGCAGTCGCCTTCAAGGTCGATCTGTCTCAGCGTGCCCGAGATCGCTCGGCCCTGACAGAAGAGACTCTCCTGCCTTCGCGGCATTTCCGGAGCGCCGCGCCGTCGCAGGGGACGTGACCAACAGGAGCGGCGGCAGCATCCGGCCCCGCTCTGTCCCTGGCACCCCTGCTCGACGGTGTCCAGGTCCGCATGGGCAATGCCGACATCCCGGCAGTTCCCTGAGGAGCTCGCGGAGTCGAGCCTCGCCTCTGGTGCTGCGGTACAGATCCGACCTGCCGCTACCCCTCCGGGCAGTGCAGCGAGTTCTTCCCGAACCAGCTCGTGATCCTGCAGGACATCCTCGCCGACTGCGAAGGCGTCGTCCCCCAACGGCCGGCCCGCAAGCAGTCCTGGCACCCATGCTCGAAAGCTCCCCATTGGAGGAGAGCAGTTGAGAGTTCTCAGATCTGCCCTTACCGGGATCGCGGGCCTTGCGGCCACTGCGGTCCTGGCCGGGCTCATACAAGTCGCGCCGGCGTTCGCCGACTCCAGCTCTCCCGGCCCGAAGTCGTCTCCGAAGCCCTCGGGCAGTCCGTCGTCCGATCCGCCCACGCGTGTGCCGAATCCCGGCAAGAGGCTCGGGAAGGACTGGAAGACCTCGGTGGACCGGGCGGTGACCACCGCGGCGGACAGCGGCGGGTTCAAGGTCCTCGTGGCGGACAGCAAGGACGCCTACCAGTGGCGGACTGTTGCCACGCTGGCGGAGCCCGGCATGCCGGCGGACTCGTGGATCGGTAACTCCTGCGTCATGGACCGTGACCACGCCGCGGTCGTGTATGCGCCGCGCACGTTCACGAACAAGCCGGATCTGATGCAGGGTGGGGCGTTCACCGCGGTCGTCGACCTGAAGTCCGGCCGCGTGACGAAACTGCCCTTCACGGGCTCACTGGCCTACTTCGACCCGTCGTGCAACCCCGAGACCCGGACGGCCGCGTTCACCGCGTTCCGCGACCACAAGACCCGGCTCGTCACGGTCAATACCAGCGGCAAGACGACCACCGATACCACCGTCACTGGTCAGGTGACCTCGGCCGTCCCGACGAAGGACGGTCTCGTCGCCGCACACGGCCGTCACCTGGTGCACGTCGACCCGGCGGACAGCAAGCTCCAGAGGCTGGCTGCCGCGGACGGGGTGCCGTTCGACATCCGCCCCACCCGCACGGGAATCGCGTTCCTCGACCGCAGTGGCAGCACGGCCCGTGCCAAGCTGTGGAAGGGCCGGGGCACGCCGTCGACGCTCGCGTCGGGGAAGCTCGGAGACCTGGCCCTCGAACAGGGCGCCGGTGGGCGGGCGTTCCTCACCGGGGACACCACGAACGCGAAGCTCACGGGCACAGCGGTGGCCCGCCTGAAGGTGCCGTCGGATACGGATGTGTCCAGCCACGGCCGACTGGCCGTCGACCCTGTGCTGATGCCCGGCGTGCGTGCGGGCCTGGACCGGATCGGGAATGCCGGGAAGGGTTTCACCAAGGCCGAACCCTCGCCCCGGGCGCGCACGTCCCAGGACCCCACGGATGAGGATGCCGCGCCGCTGACCATCAGCAGTATCGCGACGGCAACCGGTGAGAAGATCACCCAGGCGGTCACCGACACAACCAGCGGCACAGGGAAGGGGGCCTTCTCTCCGGCCCTGCGTGCGGCCGACGGGGCCGGGCGGGCACCCGGGAAGAGCGGGCGGGCGGCACAGGCGGCCGACCCGCACAATCCGGTCGACACGGACCGCTGGTGCTCCATTCCCCGAAACGACGTCAAAGCGCTCGCGCTGCAGCCGACCTCGAACCAGGTCGAGTGGGCCGTCAACATGGCCATCCGCGGCGAACTGCGCGCCAAGTGGATCAAGCAGGGCGGCTGGCGCTCAGGCCTGGGCACCGTCGACCCGCAGGGACTGTTCCCGGCCCCCACGTTGAAGGGGAAGGCCGGCGCGCGTATCCCCGCGCAGGTGCTGCTGGGCGTACTCGCCCAGGAGTCGAACCTGTGGCAGGCCGAAGGGGGTGCCATTCCCGGCCAGATGGGCAACCCGCAGGCGGCGATCGCGGGGTTCTACGGGCACAAGGGGGAGACCTCCGAGGCCTACTGGAGGATCAACTGGCACCTGTCGGACTGCGGTTATGGTGTCGGCCAGGTCACCGACGGCATGCGCCTGGCCGGACTCGAGAAGCCCGGCGAGACGTCCCTGTCTCCGGCCAAGCAGAAGGCCGTGGCCCTGGACTACTCCGTCAACATCGCCGCGTCGATGTACATCCTCGCGGACAAGTGGAACCAGGTGCACACCGCCGGGCAGACCATCACCGTCAACAACGACGACCCCTCGAAGCCGGAGAACTGGTTCGCCGCGCTGTGGAACTACAACCTCGGCTTCAACGAGAACAACGGTGACGGCAAGCCGTGGGGCCTGGGTTGGTACAACAACCCGGCGAACCCCGTCTACCCGCCCTCGCGGGATCCGTTCATGTCCGACCCGCGTGACGCCGCGAAGCCTCAGAACTGGCCGTACCAGGAGAAGGTGATGGGCTGGTCCGCGTGGTCCATGGACACCGGCCTCTCCTACGCAACCTCCGGGCGGCAGGACTGGCCCGGCGAGTCCGGGTTCTCCTCCGCCGGTTTCCGGCCCGCCTGGTGGATCAACCCGGGGCAGCGCGACCGGGTCAAGCCGCCGCTGGACGCGTTCTGCAACGCCACCAACAACTGCGACGCCGCCAACCCGCCGGACTGTCCCGACGCGAAGTGCTACGAGAGGTACTGGTGGCGCGGCTCGAACGTGACGTGGAAGCCGAACTGCGACGCCGACTGCGGCAACGAGAGCATCAAGTACGTCACGCTGCGCGAGGAGCCGGGCCGCGGCTATCGGCTGAAGTACGGCACGCCGGAGTGCGGCGCTGCCCCCGCCGGGGCGTTGATCGTGGATTCCCTCCCCGACAACGTCGACACCTACAGCGACTGCGGATCGTCCGGCACCGACGCCGGGAACTTCCAGTTCACGTTCCATCCCAACCCGGCGGCGACCGGCCCGGGGCTGGGCCCGTTCGAGGCAAAGGGTGACCTGCACCAGATCGGCGGTGGGCACGGCGGCCACTTCTGGTACACCCACACCCGCGACACCGCTCATCTCGGCGGCCCCAAAGCACGGATGACCATCGACGGCACCTGGACCCTCGGCCGCAGCGTCGAGTGGGCCCGCGTCTTCGCGCACATGCCGGACACCGGGGCGCACACCCAGCAGGCCCACTATGTGATCAAGGGAGTCGCGGGCGGTGACCGCCACCGCTACGTCAACACCCACTTCAGCAAGAACACCTGGGTCGAACTCGGCGTCTACCGCTTCACCGGCACCCCACGGGTGGAGCTGACGAACACCACTGACGACGGCACCGCGGACGAGGACGTCGCCTGGGACGCCGTCGCCTTCCAGCCGCTCTCGGGCAAGCCGAAGCACATGGTCGTCGCCATGGGCGACTCCTACACCTCCGGCGAGGGTGCCGGAGCCTATTCGCCCGAGTCCGACAGGGGCCACGGCAAGAGCAGCTGGAACGCCTGCCGGCGCAGCGACAACTCCTGGCCGCGCAAGGTGATTCTCCCGGGCCAGACGAAAAGCGTCGGCACGCTCGCGGACAGCTTCGATCCGGCGCTGGACTTCCAGTTCACCGCATGCTCCGGAGCCAAGACGCAGCAGATGACCCAGGGAAACCCCAATGCCTGGGGCTTTGACGGGAACTTCCACGAGAAGACCCAGATCGACTCGGGGGCGCTCAGTGCGGACACCACTTCGGTCATGCTGACCATCGGTGGAAACGACGCGCGATTCGACAACAAGATTCAGACGTGTGTGAGGAATGGGTGCCCGTCGGAGGCCTCGATGAAGGCAGACATCGACTCTGCTGTAGCCGAGACTCGGACGGTGCTGGAACAGATCCATGCCCAGGCGTCGAACGCTACGATCTCGCTGATGGGCTACCCCTTGCTCTTCAGCCGCACTCAGGCGTGCTCGACCTTGGTGAGCGCATCCCAGCGTGTCATTCTCAACGACATGGCCGAGTACTTCGAGAACGAACAGCGTGAGCTGGCCCTCTCCATGAACGCAGACAACGTGAGGTACCGGTCCCCGCAGTCGGCGTTCGAGGGAAAGCGTATCTGTGATTCGCCGGAAGGAATCAACGGGGTCGTGGCAGGGCCGAACGGCGACGGCGATTTCCACCACGGCGACAAGAACACCCAGCTCTGCTGGTGGTTCACGGGAGACACCTGCCTCAGCCGGGAGAGCTACCACCCGAACCAGACGGGGACCAGCGCTTACGCACAGGCATTCATGACGGCCGGCCCGATGGCGGCCGTCACACGAGAGGATCAGTGAGGACGAGTATGTCCGATCACGGCACCGTGGCGCGGCACGACCGCGTCACGGTGCCGTCCCCAGGGTGTCTCGCCGCCATCATGGTGCCCATTGTCACGGTGCTGATCGTCGCTGCGGTTCTCATGACCATGCTCTACCGCCAGGAACGCGCGAACGACCAGAACGAGGCAGAAGCCCTGAACAGGACAGCAGCCCTGGCTCGGTCGTACGCGCGTGACGTGGCGGCGGCCCCAGACGGCTTCCCCGGCCGCGAAGTCGTGCGCGGCATCGCCGAACGGCACGACGGCAGGCTTACCTCCTACGCCCGGTCGGAAGGCCGACTGGCCACCACCGTCCGCTTCTTCGGGGAGTTCGAGGACACCACCATGTTCGGCACCTCATACTCCCGTGCCTATCGCTGCTATTCCATCGTGTTTCGTGAGGACGCCGCAGGCGATCCGCAGTCGAAGACAAGCCGGCTTGAGAAGTGCGATGCCGACTGATCCAGCCGACCATGCCGTGCCGTACGCACAGATCGTGCTCCACTGGCCGGCATCGGATGCAAAGGCAGCTAGTGGGACCTGACAGAACCGGCGGTACGACCACGCGGTCGTGCTCCCCGGTGGCGGTCCGTACAGGTGACCCGGTGTTTCGTCGTCACCTACACCCATCGCCCGGGCCAGGCGTGGACTTCGAGGGTTTCCGAACGGGACGACGATGTATGCCGTCCGAGCACCCAGATCGGCAGCCGGGTCCGTCTGGCGCTGACGCGCATCTCGAGCATGTACGCCGAGGACTTGACGCGCGCCGGGGTACAGGATGCCCTCGACCCCACCGGACGGCGTTCCTTCGACGTCAAGAACGTGGTGCGTGAGGGCGACACGATGACCGTCTCCGTCCTCGTCTCGAGTTCGGGGGCAGCAGTCGACCAGTGTTACCGCTTCACCCGGCCCGTCCCCGGCGCCGACGGCCAGGGTTCCGCCACAGCGGTTCCGACGTCTTCGTGCTGACCCTGCGCCCATGACGGCTCGCGAGATCGCGAGCCACCCCTCAGCAACCTAGGCGTTCGGCCAGAACTGTGCGACGTACCGCTCTGCACCGTGCACTACACCCTGCTGCGTCTGCGCGAACACCGCCTCACGGCCAGTGCACACCACTCGAACCGCCCAGACGCCCGGCCCGTCCGACAACTCGATCGCCCCTGGCATCGGTCCTGCCGCCATCCCCCTGGCGCGCAACTTGCCCGAGGAACAAACGATGCCGGCCAGTGCTACCTCGTCCCACTCCCCGGCGGGCACCGCGGGCTCCCCGTCCCAGATCTCCACCGTCAGAGACGCGGTGTGGGTGTGACCGGCACTGTAAAAATCAAGGCGCCCAGGGTGGCCAGTGAGGAACGTGCCGCCGTCGAAGCCCTCCGGGAACAGCACAGGAACCTGCGTATCGTCGAAGTCCTGCAAGGCCCACCCGTTGTGGTCCACGTTCACCGGACACTCCTGGCGCCTGATCAGACTGGCCACGTCACCCCCCTTGTCGTCGTTCTGGTGCGACTGGGCATCCATCATCGTCGATCTCATTCATTGAGACGCGTCGTGGTCGATGCGGGCCAGGACCAGCAGCCGCACGTTCAGTGGGCTCGGCGTGAGGTCACCGTCAACCAACGCAAAGTGATGAAAGTGCCACTGGAACGCCATACGTAGGCCTAATCTGCGGGGATTACCCCACGCCGGGCCGGGGTGGCCCGCGGTGCGGCGGAGGTGTCATGGGTGGGGACCCTTTTGTGTCAGCGACGGTCGGCGAGCGCGGGGGGACGGAGGTGCCTGATCCCTACGGGGACCGGGCCCTGCTGACTTCCGCCATGACAAGGGGGTACGACGCGGTGCCCGAGCAGGAGCGGGATCGGCTGCTGCGCTATCTCGAAGCCGTTGTCGCGGCCCGCTCGGCGCCGGTGCACACCGCTGTCGCCTTCAACGCCGTGTACTTCGGGTACGACCTCGGCGGCGAGGGGTACGGCGGCAGCCCGCTGCGCCTCGACGACTTCCCCGTGATCACCTTCGGTGAGTGCGCGCCCGTGCTGCCGGTCGGCGCCATGGTGTGCGTCGCCACCGGGTCGGACCCGCTCTATGCCGAGATCGTCTATCGGGAAGGCGCCCACCCGGGGGTGAGCCTCCACGGCGATGTGCCGGCCTGGGTGTCGGGGGCGCCGGCGGGGGCCGGAGGGCCGGGTGAGTCGGACAGCGGGGCCGCTCCACGGCGAAGGGAGCTCCTGGTCCCGGATCTGCAGGCCTTCGGACCGGCCCTGAGACTGACACCGGCCCAGCTCCACCGCTTACGTGCGCGCCAGCGCTGGATCAACGGGGATGGCCATGTCGTCGTCGACGTCTGCTATCCGTCCCCGGAGGCCGCCCGGCGCGACGACCTGACGGCATATGCGGACCATCTCCTGACGACGGCACGGGAACAACTGCTCAGTCCCTTCGTTCCCGTTTCCCTGGCCGAACTGGTGGGCGGCACACACGACCAGGACCTGCGGGCGGGTCTGCTCGGTCTCCTCGACACGGTGCGGGGTGCCCTCGACTCCAGTGACACGTTGCGCACTTGGGGCCACTACGCCATGACCCGGACCTCCCTCGCGAACTGCTGGCGTGACAGCGGACCGCTGGGCGGTGATGACCTCAAGTCCCTCGTGGCCGCGGTGGAACACGCGGCCATCCCGGCGAAGCGGCGCTACGGGCTCGTCTCACCGGTCACCGTGTACACGGCCGTCGGTCCGCGGCTTCGCGGGTTTCCCGGGGCGACGGAACTGCTCACGGGAACGGGGTACGCCGCGGCGGTGTGCCGGGCCAATGTGACGCTAGCCGATGTCGTCCAGCGAGACAGCGACCAGGGCCTGTTCCAGAACGGCGCCCGGATCATGCTCGACGACGCCTTCGAGAGCGGGGGCGTGTGGCGGTCCCATCATCCCGGTGAGGCGGAGACCCCGGAAGATCCGCTGGTCCCGGCGGGACGCGGTTGGGCGTCCACGCTCCCCGCGCCACCGGAGCCGGAGCCGGAGCTGCATCCGGTCGACCTGCCCCTCGCCGACGATGCCTCCCTCGGCCCCATTGAACTCGTGCGCAGCGACGCGAAGGAGATCGTCTGGCGGTCGACCCTGCGGCTGGTCCAGCTCATGGACGGCTGGTTACCCCTGCACCCGGACGTGGCGCGAGAACTTCGCCGGTCCCATGGCCGATGCCCCACGACACGCCTCGAACTCGACCATGTCGGCGAGGTATCGGACGAGACCGAAGTAGTTCAGCTCGTCACCGCCGAACTCGGCGACGACACCGGTCGGCTGACCGGAGTCTCCTGGCCCGATGCCTTCTTCCCGGGCCTGATGCTCGAGATGCGCCGGCCCCGCGGCAGCATGGTGATCTGGGTGACCACGACACGGCTCGAGGAGCCGGTGCAGGTCGGCGACCGTGTCATCGGGCACTGCTACGACCCCTGTGTGCTCACTCGGGAGGATGCTCCCGGCAGTGACCGCGACGGTGACTCAGCCGTCGGGCTCGGCCCCCGGCAGCTGGTGATGCGCACCCTGCGCCGCTGCGGGTTGCTCACCCTCGACGGCCATGCCCTGCTGGACCGTTCGGTCCTGCCGAGTGCGGCCTACGGGAGCCGGCCGGCACGGTCACAGACAGCCGCCCTGGAAGCGGCGGTCGCGGAACTGCTTGCGGAGCGGGTCCTGGAGCCGGCCCTCGGCAGCCGCGATGCCTGGGGCCAGCCGCACTTCCCGGCACTCGACGGGCAGTCGGCCATCCCCCTCCTCGGCTACCGCCCCGCCCGGCGGCGGGTGATACGTCCATGGGGCGGCACGGAACCGGGCGGCGGGGGGCTGCGCGGTATCCAGTTCGTCCCCGGCCATCTGCGCCGCCTGCGGCCGGGGTGCTCGCCCAGCGAGCTTCAGCGCATGGCCTTTCGGGAGCACTGCCGCAGGCTCGGCAAGGCGGACGGCTGGGAACTGCCCTACGGATACACCTTCGTCACCGAGCACACGCGCGGTCACTGATCCCTTCCTCCCTCATCCAGGCTCCTCGGCGTCGAGTGGGCCGATCACGCGCCCAATCCCTGAACAGCGAAGAAAAGGAGTACGCGTACATGCAGGACTGCTACCGCGTCGTCACGGGGCCGCCGTTGTCCCCGCCGAGCGTCTCGGCCGAGGAACTCCAAGGCCTGGCCGACGCGCTCAACGCCTTGACAAACCCGGCCGTCACCGCCCTGAACGACCTCACGGTCGACATGGTGGAACTCGCTTTCAACTCACTGTCGCCCAGGGATCGACAGAAGTTGCTCGGCAGCCTGGGCATTCGCATGGCGGCTCCTCGACGGGCGGGCAGGTCCCTGTGCCGGGACGTTCTCACCAGGTTGCAGCGCGAGGCACGGCTGCACACCTGCACGTGCGGAGTCAGGGGACTCACGGTCACAGTGATGAATCAGGTGGGCGGTTTCGTCTTCCCACATGCCGGTGAGACGGCTTCCGACCCGGTTTCCCGCTGGGGAGCGAAGCTGGTCCGGGCCACGGTGTTCGCGTGGTGCAACGCCTCCGTCGCCGATGCCCGCATCCTTGCCTGGGCGGCGGACCAGGACTGGTTCGCGGACACGGCCGACGAGAATGAGGCGGTACGACTCACCGCTGCCGGTGACGCGGCGCGGTCGATTGTGGTGGCGCACCCGGGCTTCGCACCCGGCGCGGCGGAGGAGCCGGAGCCGCCGCTCGCGGCAGCTTCGAACGACGTGGCCGGGACGGCGTCCGAGGACGCCCGGGACGCCCGGGTGACGGAGCCGGACGCGGTCTGCCGAGAGCTGGAGTCCGCTCTCTCCCTGGCCCGGCAAGCCGTGGAGAAGGTGGCAGGCGCGGTCGCCGACGGCTGTCCTCCGCAGGACGAGGCGCTGGCTCCGCTGACTGCGCTGGCCTCTGTGTTCGACGGTGCCGAGGCGGTGTTCCGTGCGGCGGGGATCGAGAGGGTGCCCCGACGCCTGGAGGACATGGCACGCGCCGCAGGTGCGCACCGGGCGGCACACGAACATGACCTCCGGGCACGGGAGACACTGCGGGAACTGCTGGATGTCGTTTGCCGCCCGGACAGCCCCGCTGCCTCGGCCGCCGAGGCAGTGCGAGGTGTGGCCCACCGCCTGCTGGACGCGCCGGTGTGGGAGCAGGCGCAACGAGAGGAGAGCGCTGCGCTCGCCGCCTTGGCCCGGCTCATCCGGCTGGGGCGGCAGGCGGACGCCGCGGCGGAGATCCTGGCTCTGCAGGAGCAGGTCGTGCGAGTGCTGCCGGCGTGTGCCATGGCGGCGGTCATGGCTCCCGAACTGACGTTGCCGCAGCCGGAGGCCGTCGGCCGCGAGCCCTTCGGGGCGGAGGCGGAGGCTGCGGAGCCTGCCGACGGTCCGACGATCGGGGAACACGGAGGCATACAGCCCACCGAGCAGGCAGACGGGACCCCGGAGAGCGAGACCTCAGGCCACCCCACCCAGGAGTCCGCGGCCCACCCCGCCCCCCAACCGGAAGCCGCCGCGCCCGACACGACGGCCTCCGAGCCGCTCGATACCGACGACGCACGGGCCACGGCGCCCGCCGACAGCGACCAGGCACCGCTCACGCCCCCGGACGCCGGCTCCGCGCCCGCCCCGTCCTCCGCGCCCGGGCTCACTTCCGCCGGACCGTGCGACGAGCACGTACCCGCCCCGGTAACGGCCTCCGCCCCGGCCACGTCCGAGCAGGAAGACGAGGCGAACGAGGACGAGGGTGCCGACGAGACCGCTGCGGAGCGGGCCCTGGCGCGGCTGGTAGTCGAGCGGCGCTTCGGACTAGCCCACCACGTGGCGAGCGCCGCCGGCCACCCCGAGCCGCAGGCGGCGGCGCTCCGCCTGGCCGGTGCCGCCGCGCTGCTCACCTCAGGCGACAGTCAGGGAGCCCGGCTGACCGCGGATCTGCTCCAGAGCTACGGCGGATACGCGGGCCGTGACACGGAGGGCAGCGAACTCCTGCTGTTGCCCGCCCTGCTGCGCACCGCGCTGATCACCGGTGACCATCTGGCGGGCGCTCAGCTCAAGGCATTGGTGCCCCGGCTCCCGGACCGTCTCGGCGAGGCGGCCACCGCAGTTGCTGACCGTGCCCTCAGTGGCGCCCTGCTCGCCTCACCACTGGTCGTCATCGCCGACGACGCGGAGCGGGATGCCCGGCTGCGGGAGCTGCGCGAGCAGTGCGGTGCCCTGCTGGCCCCGCAGAGGCTGCGGTTCGCGCGGGCGACGGAGATCGCCAAGCGATGGCTGGCCCCCGACGGGATGCTCGGATCGCTGCTCATCACCGTGGTCCGCGACAACCGCGATGCGCTCCCGCATGTGCGGGAGCAGGCCGAACGCCTGTCGAAACCGGCCGAGGTCAACAACGAGATCGACCGCATGGACCGCAAGCACCGTTCGCCCAGCGGCAAACCGCTCCAGGGCTCCGGGCGCCAGGACCTGGTGCACGTCGTGGAGCGCGCCGCCGGCCTGGTCAGGGAGTGGTGTCTGGCGGTGGACGGCACCCGCCGCGGCGACCGGTCCGACAGCGGCCGGGCGGTCAAGGAGATCTCCTCCCTGCGTCATTCCCTGCTGGACGGCAAGGAGGCCGCACTGGCTGAGCTGGAGCAGCCGGCACGGCGCTCAGGCGCCGTCGCCGACGCGACGGCGTGGGCGGCACGCGCCTCCATGGAGGAGCTGTTCGCGCTGCTGACCGGTGACACCGCGACCACGCGCCCCACCGGCTCGCTCGCCCCTGAGCTCGTGCTGGACGCGGAACTGCTGAAGGTCTGCGACACCCCGGACGAACGGCCATCACTCGACGGGCTGCTCACCGCGGTCGACCGGAGCTGGCAGGACGGCCTCGCCGAGCGGCTTGACCACGATGCCTTCACCGCGGCCCGCACCATCGTCGAGCTGGCCGGACGCGGTTTGCTGCCTGCCGCACAGGCCGAGGAGTTCACGCCGCCCACGCTTGCCGAGATCGAGGAACGGGAGGCCAACAGGCGTACGGAACTGCGCACGGCACACGACGAACTCGTCGCCGAGCTGCACCGCGCACAGGCCGACGGCGCGGTGACCGACGACCAGGATCTGCGCCTCCAGGAGTTGCTGGCCGATGTCCGCGAGCGGCTCGACGGCACCCACACACATGACCTGGTGGATGTGCGACGGGCGCTCGACACCGTACGCAGCGCCCTGCCCGCCTTCCGGCAGCAGGCGGATGACCGGATCAGGGCGCGGCTCGACGCCCTGGACACCACTGCGGAGGAGCGCGCCCAGGTTCTGCGGCACCTGGACACCGGCGGCCTGGCCACCGCCGCCGACCTCGTCTACTTCCTGGAGATCGGCGAACCCGTCCCGGAGATCGAGACCGGCGAGTCCCATCTGACCGAGTTCTTCCCGGCCGTACCCGACGGCCTGCCAAGGGGTATCGACCGCGACCTCATCGACCTCGTCCGGTCCGGCGGCAAGCACCCGACGATCCCCGTCCTGGACTACAGTGCTCTGTCCACCGACGAGGCGGCACTGGCGGCCGACGCCCTCGACGAGTGGCGGGTGCTGAGCGCCACCGAGCCGAAAGACCGGCTTCAGGTGGCCCCGACGCGGCGGGTGCCGCCGCTCCTCAAGCTCCTCGGCTACGACGCCAAGAGCGCCAGGCCACTCGACGAGCGGTCCCCGCACCTGCGCCGACGTGAGTACCGACTCTTCGAAGCGACCGAAGTGGAGATCAACGGCAGGGCGAAGGCGCCCGCGTTCGGCTCGCAGATCAGGGAGCAGGGCGGCAACCTGCGGGTGCTGATGGTCTGGGGCCGGCCGCCCGCCAAGGTCGTCATGAGCTGGGCCGAGCGCGACACCAGCGGAGCGAGTCTCCTCGTCGTCTACTTCGGCACGCTGAGCCGTGAGTCCCGCGTCGAACTCGCCGTCGGCTCAGACCGGTTGTCGCAGCCGCTGCTGGTGGTGGACGACGCCGCCCTCGCCTACCTCGCGGCCCGCGGCAACCGTCAGGTCAGCACGACCACCCACACCCTGCTGCCGTTCTCCGGTGTCAACCCCTACATCAGGGAGAAGCGTGGCCGGATCGGTGGCGAGATGTTCTACGGCCGTGACGCCGAACGCAAGAGCATCCTCGACCCGCGCGGCACCCAGGTCATCTTCGGTGGCCGGGGCCTCGGCAAGTCGGCCTTGCTCAGCGATGCCGGCGATCTGTTCGAGGAGCAACGCCCGGGCTACCACCAGACGGTGTACGTCAACCTCGACCAGGAGAACATCGGCAAGGGCAGCTCGCTGGGACCGGAGGCCCTGTGGAGCGTCCTGCACAGGGAGCTGACCAAGGCGCAGGTACTCGGCCGGCCGCAGGGGCGCAAGTCGGGACAGGACATCTCCGAACGGGTACGCACGGGCATCGGGGCCTGGCTCGACGGGGACTCGCGCCGACGACTGCTGATCCTGCTCGACGAGTGCGACCAGTTCTTCGAGGCGGACGCTCCCCGCTTCGACCAGACCAAGAAGCTCAAGGGCCTCGGCTCCGACACCAAGGACCGTGCCAAGGTCGTCTTCGCCGGTCTGCACTCCGTGCAGCGGTTCTCAAAGCTCGCGAGTAATGGGCCGTTCGGCCATCTCGCGCAGACCCCCAAGGTGATCGGCCCGCTCGCCCCTCAGTCCGCCGCCGATCTGCTGCTCGAGCCGATGCGTGCACTCGGTTTCGAGATCCAGGACCTGGATCTCGTCAACCGGGTGCTCGGCTACTGCTCCTACCAGCCCTTCCTGCTCCAGATGTTCGGGCACAGGCTGGTCGAGGTGATGCACCGCAAGCGGGCGCGGCGCGGCGCCGAGGGCCCTCCGTACCCGGTGGAGCTCGCCGACATCGAGATCGTGGAGTCGGACGCCGGACTCAGGGACAGCATTTCGGCGGCCTTCAAGGACACTCTCAGCCTCGACCACCGCTACGACGTGATCGCCAACGTGCTGGCGTACCACGCCCGCCACCGCGGCCTCGAGGTGCGGCTGAGCGACACCGAGCTGCGCGAGGAGTGCGAGACGTACTGGCGGAAGGGCTTCGAACAGCTGGACACCGAGGGTTTCCGCGCCTACCTCTCCGAGATGGTCGGCCTCGGCATCCTCGCGCCCAACCACGACGGCCTGGGCTGGCACCTGCGCGGCCCCAATGCCCTGCGCATGATCGGCACCTCCCACGAGGTGGAAGCCCGCCTGCTCAGGGCCGAAGAGGACTGCGAACTCCAGGAGAGCATCGTGCAGGAAGGCCGTCCCGAGCTGCCCGACGGCCGGCCCGCACCGCTCACCAACACCCAGCTGGACGACCTCCTCGGCCGGCGGTCCAACCAGACGAGGGTCGTCCTCGGCACCCCCGCCACCGGCGTCGGCGACGTCACCCACGCCCTGCGGGCACTCACCGCGGGCATCGCCGACTGGACGCTGCCGCCCGTCGGCAAACCCAGCGTCTACAAGCAGGAACTCACCGGCGGCCGCCCCCGCGAACGACGCGTCGTCATCAGTGACTTCGTCAACTACCGGGACGCGGTGCGTCCCGAGACCTGCCGGGAGGCCGTCGACCTCACCGAGACGCTGCTGCCTCTCACCCCCGGCGTGACCCGCGCGGTCGTCCTCGTCATCGACACCACCCAGCTGGCCTTGTGGCGCCCCCTGCTGACCGGCGACGAGCCGACCTCGGCCGCCCCGGTGGTGCTGCGCCGCCACGACCGCCGCAGCCTGCGCGGCTGGGCCCAGCGCGTCGACATGTTCCAGCGCGAGGACCGGTTGGACCGGCTCCACGAGTTGACCGGCGGCTGGCCGCTCCTGGTCGACCGGTCGCACCGACTGCATGGCGAACTCGGCGACCCTGAAGAGGCATTGCGCCGCCTGGCAGGCCTGCGCGCGGACCGGACCGAGGCCCGCGCCTTCGCCGAGGCCACCGGTGTGTACGCGGACCCGGTGCTCGCGACGGGCTACCGGGCCCTCGCCGACGAGTTCAAGGAGGACCCGTTCGACATGGAGAGCGCGGTGACCGCCGTCGCCGTACGGGCCAGGATCGAGGACGAGGCCGAGGCCGAGTGGATCGTCACCTGCCTCGACGCTCTCCAGGTCTTCGATCGCGAGGACACCCAGTTGCGCTTGGAACCGTTGCTCCGTGAGTGCGTGGCGCTCCGCGGGTAGGCCCAGACGGTCTTACCGGGGGGTGCGGCTCCGTGCCCAGCGGTCGGCGAGCGCGGTGCGAGGAGGAGGCCGGTCCGGACCCGGCCTCCTCCGGCTGGGCCGCGCCGTCGAGCCGGGCCAGGGCGGTGGCGGCGGCGCTGCGGCCGAGTTCCTCGGGGTCCTGCGCGACGACCGTCAGGGCCGGTTCGAGCGCCTCGGCGAGTGATACGTCGTCGAACGCGACGACGGCCACGTCTTTGCGCTTGCCGCGGGCGAGTTCGGCGACGATGCCGAGCGCCATGATGTTGTTGCCGGCGAACAGGGCGGTGGGGGGATCGGTCAGTTCGAGGAGTTGGGCGGTCGCGGCCTCGGCGCCCGGCTGGTCGTGGGCGTTGGCGACGAGCGAGCGGTCGTGGGGGGTGCCGGCTTCTCGCAGGGCGGCGCGGTATCCGGCGAGGCGTTCGCGGCGGGTGTACAGCTTGACGGGCAGGTCGCCGACGAATCCGACGCGGTGGTGCCCGTGGGCGATCAGATGGGCGACACCGTCCTGGGCCCCGGCACGGTTGGAGCTGACAATGCTGTATCTGTCGGCCGGTATGGCACGCGCTTCCCCCGTCGCATTGCTCTACCAAGGCACTTATGCCTCAGCAAAGTTACTTGATCTCCTGTTCGTAGACTCGGCGCGTGAGCCACAACCAAGTGACGCCCGGCGTCTCTGCGGCAAGGACCGTCCGGCGAATCGCCGAGACTCTCGCCGACACGCGCTCGCGGGACTGTGCGGCGTTTGCCGTGGATATCGTGGATCAGCTGCTGCCCCCTGAGGCCTTGGATCGCAATGAAGCTGATTCGCTCATGCGCTCGGTGGCCGCGAAGCTGGTCAGGACTCAGCATCTGCCGGATCTCGAGCCTCTGTTCGGCGAGTTGCCGGAGGGAATCGAGGGCCCCGCGCTCGAGCTGCGGGCCTGCCTCCTCGGAGAGTTGGCGCTGATCGGCTCGGGGAGTGGGCGGCGTCCCCTGGACGCCTACGCCGAAAGGCTGCGTGAGAGGGGACACCCGCTGGCTCGGCTGCCCAGGACGCGACTCGACATCGAGCATCGGTTCACGGTTCGGGTCCGGGGACTGGGTTCGATCAAGACAGCGAAGCAGCTCCGGTCGCGATTCCCGGAAGTCCCCCCGACCGACAGCGGGGCCGTCGCCGGTCGCATGGCCGGTGACGTACGTGACGACGGGCGGGAGAAGGAGGCTGCCCGGCCGTTCACGACCGGCGGATGGGCCTGTCAGCCCGAGGCACGGTTCTTCACGCTGTCGCGCCCGCTCAGCCCTGAGGACTTCAACATTTCCTTCATCAAGGGACTGCCCTTGGACTGCATGGGAGGAGAAGGCACCCGCCGGGGCAGCGCGCTCGCCTGCGCGACGACACCCGACGACGTGCTCAACGAACTGTTCTCGGCTTCGTACTATGGGGGAGCGAATGGCCAGGGGCAGGGCGGCGCGTACGCACGGTTGTACGCCTGGGGGAGTTTCTACGCGCTGCTGGGGCTGCCTGTCGCCACACCGCTCGTCGATGCAGTGCGGCGCGCCGCGGACTACCGGTGGCTGCGCTTCATGGCGTTCACGGACTGGTTCCACCACGACACCTCGGATGCGGCGTTCGCCGTACTCGATCCCACCCGGACCCGGGTCGCGGTGCTGGCGGCGACCGATACTGACGCCGACCGCGACTTCCTCGGGTGAGGTGACCAAGCGGCTCCTCCCGCCTCGTCAGGAGGAGCTGCCGTGGGCTCACGCCACCTTGTGGGTCGGGTTATGTGGGGTGGGGGAGAGGGCGTTCTCGGGGGTGGTGAACTCGTCGCCGTAGTACCAGCCGGGCTTGAGGGCGCGCTCGGCGGCCAGTTGTCTCAAGGATGATCGCTACGGCCGTACACATTGCCGCACGGCTCCGTCAGCTCTTCTCCGGCCGGTCAAGATGGTCGACAAGCAGGCTCAGTGCCCGCTCCACGGCCTGGCGGCGCACCTCGTCGCGCGTCGATCCGGTGCTTCTGAACTCGTGGCTGACCGTGCGCTCCGTGTCGGAGACGCCGATGTAGACGAGTCCCACGGGCTTGCCGTCCTGGCCGGTGGGTCCGGCGACGCCGGTTGTCGAGACACCGAGGGAACTCCCGAACAACTCCCGTACACCGCGCGCCATCTGTTCGGCCGTCGCCGGGCTCACGGGGCCGTCGGAGGCGAGGGTCACCTCGGCGACGGAGAGGACCGTCGCCTTGGAGTCCGTCGCGTAGGTGATCGCGCCCCCGCGGTAGTAGTCCGATGCGCCGGGCGTGCCGGTGATCGTCGCGCCGAGCATGCCGCCGGTGAGGGATTCCGCCGTGCTGACGGACAGACCGCCGGCGCGGAGCAGCGAACCGAGCCGTGCCGCGATGTCCTGCAGTGTCACAAAGACTCCTCCGTTGCGGGCTGCGCCGGGGTGCCCGTCGCGCGAGTGCTCATTGAATCAGTCGCAGCGGGAGGTCCCGCTCTCCTCGATGTCGCGCACGATGTCGTCGATCCGCTGGTACTCGTACTCCTTGCAGCGTGGGAAGTCCGGGCTGTACTGCGCGGCCTGGCGGAGCATGAACGGCAGCCGGATGTCGCTCTGGTGGTAGTAGACGGACGGTATGCCGAGCGCCAAAGCGTATCCGGCCTCGACGTAGGAACTCGATACCAGGTCCTTCGGCATCACCAGCAGGAAGCGCGCGCTTTCGCGCAGGGCGGCGGAGTCGCGGTGCGCCCCCACATCCGGCCGTTCGAAACTGGCTTTGGTCGGGCGCCGCTCACCCGCGTAATAGACCTTGAACCGGCAATCGCGTTCCAGGGCTTCCAGGACCCGGAGGATTCCGAGCCGGTGGGAAAACGCCCTTTGTGGACCGTGCCGTGCGTGGTCTGTTGCCGAACACCCCATGGGTCAGCCCCGGGAATCTCCATGAGATCCCCGGGGCCCGGAGTCACGGCCGAGACATTCGTCTAGTGGCCAAGGTCGTTGAGGTTCACCGGAAGGAGACTGGTGAGCGGGCTGAGGGCGTTGGTTGCTCTGCGGAAAAGGTTGTTCTCGCTCGTGCTCACGGCAGTGCTGCTGGTCTGGTCGCCCTTGTCGCCGGGGGCGGCGGCATGAGCGGTGCCGGTGGTGGTCAGGGCAGCACCCGCGAGAGCCAGGGCGGCGAGCGTGCGTCGCGTGTTGGTCATGTACTGCTGAACGATCACGGGCCGTATGCGTAACTAGGCCAAATCGGCGCTACTCGGCTGTTTTTCTTCAGAGCGTTGAGCCAACTGCTCAGCGAGCATCTTCCACAAGCTCGGGCTCACTTCATCGCTTCGCGGGCACTGCGTGCGCGTCGGTGGTCATCACCTGGTCGGGGGCGCCCCGTAGGAGGCGCCCGGTGTGCGCATCAGTCGGAGAAGGGGACGGCGTCGGCCGGGTCGGCGTGCCAGTTGGTGGCGACGGGCCTGTCGACCAGGGCGGTCTCGGGGAGGTCGAGGCTGATGGAGTTGGCCTCGTCGCCCGCGATGGAGAGGTGGAGCCGGTCGAACTCCTTGCCGTAGTCGTTGTTGGTGGTCTTGGGGTTGATGCCGGCGTAGGCCCGGGTGGAGCCGGAGAGGACGACGTTCTCGCTGACAGCGTGCTCGGCCGGTGCCACCTCCGTATCGGCGGCCGAGCCGAAGGACGCGGAGGGGAAGACGCCCTTCAGGTAGCAGGTGACGCCCGACTTGGCCTTGGCGGTGACGAGGAAGTAGCCACCCGCCTGCGTCTCCGTGGTGAGCTTGAAGGTCAGGTCCTTGGTTCCACAGGCCCGCGCGGCGCTGCCTCGGCTGTCGGCGGTGGCGGTGGCGGTGGCGGTGGCGGTCGCGGTGGCGGTGAGGGCCACCGCCGCGACGGCGGCCAGGGCGAGGCGGGCGGGGCGGGCGGCAAAGCGCGAACGCATCGAGATCTCCATCGTGCAGAAGTGGGTCGCCCAGCGGGCTGCTGGGACGACCGCAGCTTGTTCCGCGATCCGTCCCGCCCGCCACAAGTCACGGTGATGATGGGACGCCGGAACGCTGGAACGGGTGCTGACCAGCAGAGACGCTGACCGCCTGGAACGGTGTGCTGGGACGGGGGAGGCCGACGCAATACGGGATTGTTCCGTCCTGTTCGCGGTGACGCGCCGTCACCGGCCCGGCCGGATGGCAACGCACGGTCGCCCGGGCCTTTCCTCCGCCGGAGCCGAGCGCCTCTCCCGAACGGAACGCACATCTCGGTCCGGTGGACGGCGAAGTGAGTCCGAGGCGAACGCCCTCGGCCTGTCCGAGGACGAGGTGGTCGGGCTGGTACGCAGCGGCCTCAGGGGAAGCGAGGCCTGATCCCGCGAGGCCTGATCCCCTTCCGCGCTGTCCGCGCTCACCGGCGTGGCTCCCAGCGGAACAGGCGGGAAGCAAGCGCGATGGCGACGACGACCCAGCTCAGTGTGGGAGCCAGCAGGAGGAGGGAGTCCGCCACGGGGACGCCGCCGTTCCAGGCGTTGAGGACCAGTTCGGTGGCCGAGCCGCCGGGGAGCAGCCGCTTGAGCAGGGTGAGTTCCTCGGTGCCGGTGATCCCTACCCAGCTGGCGACGGCGATGGTGCCGAGGCTGACCGGCAGCGTGGTCACCTGGGCGTGCTCGGGGGAGTTCGTCAGTCCGGCCGTGGCCAGTCCCAGGCCGAGCATCATGACGACCGTGGAGAGGACCGCCGCCGCCAGGAGGGGAACGTTGGCCGGTTCGCCGGCGACCGAGGCCAGCACCACCAGGATCGCCACCACCTGGATCAGCGCCAGGACGGTGACCGGGAGCATCAGCCCGGAGAGGATGCCGGCGTCGCCCGCCGGGGTGGAGCGCAGCCGCTTGAGGAAGAGGTTCTGACGGCGCGAGGCCAGAGTCGTCACCGTGGTCGTGTAGAGCCCGAACGCCCCCACGGTGAACACCACCACCGCCGCGATGTATCCGAGGCTGCCCAGGTCCGCGAAGACCTCGTGCTGGCGGATGAAGTACGCGCTGACCGCCGTGGGCATGATGAAACTGGTGACCAGAACCAGCCGGTTCCGGAAGATCTGGATCAGCTCGCCGAGAGCGATTGAGAGCATGGTGAAAGGCCTTTTCCTGGGAGGTTCCGGGGGGAGGGCTTGGGGCCGGTTGCCGTTGGGGGAGGGGCTAGTCGTCGCCGATGGCGCGGAAGACGTCGTCGAGCCGGGTCGGCCCGGCTTCGAGTTCCCGCAGCTCCAGCCCGTTGGCGTGCGCCCAGTCGAGCAGGGCGTAGAGGGTCTCCTGCAGGCCGAAGGTCTCGACGAGAACCCGTCCGTCACTCTCACGCGCGGCCCGCAGCGGCAGCGCCGGTGCGGCGGCCGGAAGGGAGAAGCGGATGACGGCCGGCAGGGTCCGCGTCAGCTCGGCGACGGTCCCTTCCTGGTGGAAGGCGCCCTTGTGCATGAGCCCGACGCGATCGGCGCGCGCCTGGGCCTCCTCCAGGTAGTGCGTGGTGAGCACGATGGTGGATCCGTCTTCGCGCAGTTTGTCCACGGCTTCCCACAGGGCGTCCCGGGACTGGATGTCCAATCCGGTGGTGGGCTCGTCGAGGAAGATCAGCTCAGGCTTCCCGTACACGGCCGTGGCGAAGTCCAGACGCCGCTTCTCGCCGCCGGAGAGCTGGGACACCTTGGTGCCGGCCTTGTGCGTGAGGTCGACGACGTCGAGGACGCGTTCGACCCTGTCCCCGCGCCGGGAGAGCGTTCCGATCATCCGGACGGATTCCTTCACCGTCAGGTCCGGGGCAAACCCGCTCTCCTGGAGCATGATGCCCATCCTGGGCCGCACGGACCGCCGGTCGCGGGGGCTCTGGCCGAAGACCCGTACGGTGCCCGAGGTGGCCGCGCGGTGGCCTTCGACGGTCTCCAGGGCCGAGGTCTTACCGGCCCCGTTCGTGCCGAGCAGTGCGTAGAGCTCCCCCTTCCTCACCTGGAACGACAGGTCCTTCACGGCGTGGAAGTCGCCGTAGCTGAGGTTGAGGCGTTCAACGTCGATGACTGGTGTCGAGGTCATGCGTCGATCTCAGCCGTTGTCACGCTCGTCCGGCAGTGCCGTGGTGTCACCGTCGCGGCGTGACATTTCGGGGGGTGAACTCATGACGCGGTGTCACTGGTGCCGCCCGTGAGCAGCCAGAACACTGCGGGGAGACTCTGCTGTTCGACCCCGGAGCGCCGTACATGGACACCAGACCCCTGCGCATACTGCTGACGGCCAATACGGCCGCCTTCATCCTGGTATGCGTGGTTTTCCTCGTCCATCACCTCGGCGTCGGTCTCTACCCTGACGACATGGAGTCCTGGCTCGAGAACAACCAGTGGCTGATGTGGACGGCCGCGGTCCTCACCGTGGCGAGCGCCTCGGCGATCCCGCTGCTCAGCGTGCGGACCCAGTGTGCGGACTCAGCGGTGAGGCCGCCGCGGGGCAGGACCTGATGCCCGAGGACCGCGGGGGAACAAGGGAACGGCTGCGCCGGCTGAACGTCACCACGATGGTCGCCGTGAACGCCTCCGTGGGAACCCTGCTGGTGGCGGTCGACGCCCGGACGTGGTGGGACGCCGTCGTCCTGAGCCTGGGCGTGGCAGCGGCGCTGGTCGCCTCCGCGCGGTGGACAGCGGACGGCATTTCGCGGGTCGTCCTCCCGTGCCTGATCATCACCGCGATGGTGTGGATCGCCGGGGTGCTGGTGGTGGGCGGCCATACGGCGTTCTACGGCATCTCCGTCCTGGGCCCGCTGTACGCGCCCAAGCTGCCGCGCCACCGCATCGTGGCCGCCGTCGGGCTGATCGCCTTCGTCGCCGCCGTGGGCGCGGCCCGGCCGCTGGTCGCACCGGCGGATGTGCCGGAGGTCCTGCTCCTCTATGTCCTCATCCCGGCAGGCGTCATGGTCGTGGTGACCGGCGGCATGTTCGCCGGGCAGGTCTTCTACGACCTCGTCGAAGAGCTGGAGCAGTCACGGGAGCGCGAAGCGGAGCTGGCCGTCGTCAGGGAACGCGTGCGCTTCGCCAGTGATCTGCACGATATCCAGGGCCACACACTGCATGTGGTGAAGCTGAAGATCGCGCTGGCCGAGAAGCTGGTGCGCAGTGACATCGGGCGGGTGGAGGAGGAACTGCGGGAGGTGCGCGCCCTGGTCGGCGACACCATCACCCAGACCAAGGAGCTGGCGTACGCACAGCGGCGGCTCAATCTGTCCGTGGAGCTGGAGAACGCGAAGAACCTCTTCGAAGCCGCGGGCATCCGCGTGCGGGTCGACCGTGAGGCCGACGTCGACGAGCGGGTCAACGAGCTGCTCGGCCAGGTCCTGCGGGAGACGACGACCAACATCCTGCGCCACGCGCAGGCCACGCAGGTGCGGATCACTCTCGCGGAGGCGGGCATCACCATCGTCAACGACGGCGCGGGGACGGCTCCCCTTTCCGGGCTCAGCGGACTGTCCACGCTCAGGGAGCGGGTGGGCGACCACGGCGGTGAGCTGACGGTGGAGCGGACGGACGGGCGTTTCCGCACGGCCGCGGCGTTTTCGTACGGGAGGACCGACCGATGACCACCGTGGTGCTCGCCGACGACGAGGCTCTGCTGCGCAAGGCGCTGGCGGCGTTGCTGAGCCTCGAAGACGAGATCACCGTGCTCGCCGAAGCGCAGGACGGCGAATCGGCGGTACGGGCCACGCTCCGGCACCAGCCCGACGTGCTCGTCATCGATCTGGAGATGCCCGGTGTGGACGGACTGGGCGCTGTCGCGGAGATCCGCCGTGCCCGGCCGGAGCAGGTGATCCTCATGCTGACCCGCCATGCCAGGCCCGGAATTCTCCGCAAGGCTCTGAAACTGGGCGTCCAGGGCTTCGTCAGCAAGTCGGCGGAACCCGCGCACATCACGTCGGTCATCAACATGCTGCACGACGGCAAACGCTGGATCGACCCGGACGTCTCCGCGCTCGCCGTCGTCGACGACTGCCCCCTCACCGACCGGGAGATCGACGTCCTGCGCGTCACGCGCGACGGCTATTCCGTCGCCGACATCGCCGCCCGTCTCCACCTGGCGGAAGGCACCGTACGCAACTACCTCTCGAACGCCATGCAGAAGACCCAGACCCGGACCCGGCACGAGGCGGCGCGCTACGCGCGGGAGCACGACTGGCTGTAGCGGCGGGCACTGCGAGAGGGGCGTCAGCAGTGGGCCGGTCCGCTGCCGAGGCGTGCGGGGAGTCCCGACCCTCGCCGCCCGATGTCCGCATCCAGCCTGACGTCCACACCCGTCCGTCCGATCCCGGACGGCTCCCGAAGGCCGAACCTGATGCGACCGCACCGCCCGCGAGGACTCGCCTCCCCGGCGGCCGGCGTGTTTCGCGGGCTCAGGGCGGGTGTGCTCGCCGTGCTGTGTGTGCTGCTGCCGCTGGCCGGGCACGTGCTGGCGCAGTGCCACGCTCCTCGGTGGATCATCGTGGCCGGGACGGCCGCGGTGGCGGTGCCGGGCGCGACGGTGCTGACGCGGCGGAGGCTGACGGACACCCAGGTGCTGGCCGTGCTCGCCGCCGCGCAACTGGCCTGCCACGCCGCGTACTCCCTGCCCGGCGCGTGTGCGGCGGTGGCGGAACAGGGCGGCGCCGTCGGCGGCTTGGCCCGGCTGGTCGAACACGACGCGGTCGCCGGGCCGTCGCCCGGGGTGGTGTCGGCCGGTCAGACGGTCACGCTGCTGCTCGCCGCCCGTCTGCTGGGCCCTCGCCGAGCGGCTGCTGTGGCAGAGCAGGACGCTCCGGGCGGTCGTACGGCGTCTGCTGCTGTTCCTGTGGCCACTGCTGAGCGGCCGCCACGGCAAACGGTCCCCGGGTCGCGGGGCGCGCGAGTGCCGCTCCGCCGGTGCCGGCGCTGCCGGTGCGGCTGAACGAGGGCAGGTCGCCTCCGCGTCACGGGCGCGGTCCGTTCGTCCTGCCCCTTCTCCGGCCGATGCCGACCGGTGGTCCCTGCCTGCCTGACGGGCACGCGGCGGGGACGACCGCCCGGCGGGCCGGGGCCCCCGGCGGCAGGCGCGCCGGGGACGCCGACCGAGGACGCCATGGCCGACCGGTACGACGCCGGAGCGATGGCCCGGGCCGCCGGCGGCATCCCCGTGGCCGGGGCGATCGGGCCACCGAGCGGCATCCCCGTCCTGAACAAACGGACTGACCCAGTAGGTGCGCATGAATTCGCGGGCGCCGGCGGCGGCCGGCTCCCGGCCGCAGCGGCCGCGTTTGGTGGCGCCGAACAGTAGGCGTGGATCGGAGGGGCGTCCCGGCCGGGGGCCCAGGTCGTCCGGCCGGCCTCCAGGTCGAGGAACTCGCCGTCGATCCCGGCGGTGGCCTCGCCCTCGAGGATGGGCACCGGCTCCTCGGCGTCGTGACTGTGCAGCGGCGGACCGGTAGCGGTGAGGGCCGGCTATCGGGCGACGTAGCCGCCGTCGACGGGAAGGGCGACACCGACGACGAAGCCGGCTCCCGGGCTGCACAGCCACAGGACGGCCTGGGCGATCTCGTCGGCGGTGCCGAGCCGGTTGACGGGCTGGTTGGCCTCGGCTTCGGCGCGGTCGAGCTCTCCCTTGGCGATCATGTCGCTGACCATGGGTGTGTCGATGGTGCCGGGGCAGACGGCGTTGACGCGGATGCCGCGCGGGGCGTACTCGAGGGCGGCGCTGGTGGTCAGGCCGATGACGCCGTGCTTGGAGGCGTGGTAGGAGGCACGGCCGGGGAGGCCGACGAGGCCGCCCAGCGAGGAGCAGTTGACGATGGCTCCGCTGCCCTGGGCGCGCATGTGCCGCAGCTCGTGCTTCATGGCGGCCCAGACGCCGCGGAGGTTGATGGCGTTGACGCGGTCGAACCGTTCGGCGGGTTCGTCGGCGGCGTCGCTCGGCGGGATCTGGATACCGGCGTTGTTGTAGGCCATGTCCAGGCGGCCGAAGGTCTCGACGGTGCGGTCGACGGCCGCGGCGACCTGGTCCTCGTCGGTGACGTCGCAAGGGAGGGCGAGGACTTGGTGGCCGGCGTCGGTGAGTTCCTTCGCGGCCGCGTCGAGCGCTGCCCCGTCGATGTCGGTGAGGGCGACGGCGGCACCGGACTCGGCGAAGGCGCGGGCGGTGGCCAGGCCCATGCCGGAGCCGGCCCCGGTGACGAGGGCGACCTGGCCGGTGAAGTCGTAGGTGGGGTTCATGCGGTGTTCTTCCGTTGAGGGCCGGTCAGGAGCCGGCTTCGATGGTGACGTGCTCGGCGGTGGCGAGGCGCTCGGTGTCGCCGTCGGCGACGTGGCCGAGGATGACCAGGCCGGAGTCGCTGGAGCCGCCGTCGCGGTAGTAGAGGGCCAGATTGCCCCAGGGCGCGTAGTACGCCAGGTCACCGGCCCTGGCCCGGGCAGCGTCCGGCGCGCCGGAGGTGTCCAGCCCGCGGGGCAGGCCGGCGATCCGTTCCGTGCCGTGGAAATCGCTCAGGTCCAGGGTGAGGGGGAGCAGCGCGGCGAAGTCGCGGGCGGCGGCGCTGTCGTTCAGGGTGGCGTCGACCGGACGGCCGTCGAGGGTGAGCCGGATGGTCACGGTGGTGGTCCTGCCGGAGGGTTGGGTGGGTGCGGGGCCTGTCGCTGTCCGCTGTCGCGGTGCGGGCGACGTGGGTCCGGACGACTCCCGCGTGTCCTGAGCGCAAGCGGTCACGGCCAGGAGCAGAGCGGCGGCCGGTACGGCACGGGCGAGGGTGGCCGGGATCATGGATGCCGTCCGGGAAGCTCAGTCGGGCAGCGGCTGGGCGTAGTGCCGGAAGCCGTCGCGCTCTGCGTGGAGGTCGTACAGGCGCCGGGCCAGGACCTCGGGGCTGCTGTGCTCGGCGTCGGGCCGGATGGCTCCGGGGATGATCAGCTGGGCGGCGTGGATGTTCTCCGGGGCGAGCGCCTCGTGCAGCATGCGGGCGTAGGCGCTCTCCGCGGCGAAGGCGACCGAGGTACCGGCCCGGTCGGGGTGGGGGCGTACGGCGCTGCCGCCGTTGACGAACAGCAGGGTGCCGCGGCCAAGGGCGCGCATGCCGGGCAGCACGGCGTTCACGGCTGTGACGGGTCCCTTGACGGAGAAGGACAGGGGCGCTTCGAGGTCGTCGGCGCTCGTGTCGAGGACCGGCTTCATGAAGTCGGCGCGGGGCACGGGGCTGTACTGGAGGATCTCGATGGGACCCAGCGTTTCGGAGGCCTCCCGAAGAGCAGTGGTGAGGGAAGCGGGGTCCAGGACATCGGCGGCGAAGCCGTGGGCCCGGATGCCGTCGCGGGCCAGCTCGGCGGCCAGCTCCTCCAGCTTCCGGGCGTCGCGGGAGACGAGGGCCACGGAGTGGCCGGCGGTCCCGAAGCGGCGGGCGGTGGCGAGTCCGAGGCCGGGGCCGGCTCCGACGAGGGCAAAGGTGGTCATGATGAGTCCTTTCTGGGGCGTACGGGTCAGGGCTTGAGGAGGGCCTTGATGGCGCGGCGCTCGTCCATCGGCCTGTACCCCTCGGCGACCTGTTCCAGGGGCAGGGTGAGGTCGAAGACCTTGCCCGGCTCGATCCGGCCGGAGAGGAACCGGTCGATCAGGCCGGGCAGATAGCGGCGTACGGGTGCGGGGTCGTCGAGCTCCTCGAAGCGCACGTCGCCGGGGAGTGGATGACTGCTCCGCGCATGGGTGGACCTTCCTTACCGCGAGGATCTACGTGCCGCAGCCGGGGTCGGGCACGGCTGCTCACGGTCGAGCCTCACACCGCGGGGCGCGCGCGGGAAGCGGAGAGATCCATCCTGGGAGAGGAACATCCTGGGAGTGTTTTCTCCCCCCTTCCCCGGGCGCGATCGATGTCATTCTGGGAAGCATGACCGGCAACGTCCCCCTCAATGAGCTGGGAGAATTCCTCAAGAAGCGCCGCTCGGAGCTGAGCCCCCGCACGGTCGGCCTGCCCGAGAGCGGCAGGCCCCGCCGGGTGGCCGGGCTGCGCCGCGAGGAGGTCGCCCAGCTCGCCAGCATCAGCACCGACTACTACACCCGCCTCGAACAGGGCCGTATGCAGGCATCGGCGCCCGTGCTGGACGTCCTCGCCCGGGTCCTCCACCTGGACGACGACGAGCGGGGCTATCTCTTCCAGCTCGCGGGCAAGACCACCACCCGCACCCGGCGCCGCGGCCGGCAGACGGTCCAGCCGCAACTGCAACGGGTCCTGGACGACCTCACCGCCACCCCGGCCATCGTGCAGGGCCGGCGCGGGGACATCCTCGCCTGGAACGCGCTGGCCGCCGCCCTGGTCACCGACTTCTCCCGCATCCCGGAGAAGCACCGCAACTACCCGCGGATCATCTTCACGGATCCGGCCATGCGCACCCTGTACGCCGACTGGGAGGCCTCCGCGCACATCTCCGTGGCCCAGCTGCGGATGGAGGCCGCGAAGTATCCCGAGGACCCGCGTCTGATCGAACTGGTCGGTGAACTGTCCCTGCGTGACAAACAGTTCGCCCAGTGGTGGGGCGACCACCGTGTCGCCGCCCGCACCGTCGGCACCAAGACCCTCGATCATCCGGTCGTCGGTGAACTCGTCCTCGACTGGGACACTCTCACCGCCAACACCGACCCTGACCAGCACCTGACCGTCTGGACCGCCGCGCCCGGCTCCCCGACCCATGAGCGCCTGCGCATCCTCGCCTCTTGGGCCACCGACCAGGACCTGTCGGCCTCACAACCCCCCGGCTGACGGCACCGCCTCGGGCGACCGGGCCTGTGCAGACGGGCGATGCCACTGATTTGGGTGCGGTTCCGCGCTTCGGGTGGCGCGACACGCTTGCGCGGGCACCTAGGGCGCTCGGCTCCGAAGGCCGCGTACATGCCCTTGCGGGGGGTGATGCCCATGGCGCTGGTCAGGCCGGTCAGGGGAGCGGGATGCCGTTATGGACAGCTGTGACGCCAAGAAGATCCAGTTTCCCCGCGTCGCTGCTTCCGGTCGCTGCCGTGTAGGTGACCATGCGCAGGTCGGCGCCGGGGACGATGAGGACGTCGCAGTCGAGCTGGATGTCGCCGATCTCCGGATGCCGGATCGTCTTGCGGTCGGTGGTGTGTCGGGCGGCGGTCGTCTGCGTGGCCCAGTGCCGAGCGAAGGCGTCGGACACGCCTCGCAGTTCCTGCACGAGACGATCGAGCTGGGCGTCACCGGGGTAGCGGGACACCGCGTCCTTGAGGTCGGCGACGATCGACGCCTCGAAGACGTCTGGTCCGCGCTCGGACCGGACGGGCAGCATCGCGGCGTGCGCGAGGCCGTTGCCGAAGAGCGCACGCGCGAGGTTCCGTTCGGCGGGCGGGGCGACGGCGGCGTCGCCGAACACGGCGGTCCACATGGTGTTCCACCACACCAGGGTCCAGTCCGCGCTGAACACGCCGATCGGGACGTCGCCCAGACGCGCGGCGAGCCGTTGGATGCCCGCGGGCACATGGGTGCTGATCATCCCGTCCCGCGGCGGCAGGAGCCCGGCGCTTCGGAACAGCCGGTCGCGCTCGGCGCGGGAGAGCTGAAGGGCCCGTGCGAGGGCGCCGACGACCTGGGCCGAGGGGTTCTTCGCGCGTCCCTGTTCCAGGCGCAGGACGTAGTCGACGGAAAGCCCGGCCAGTTGCGCGAGCTCCTCGCGGCGCAGTCCTGGGGCACGACGGCCGTCCGTCACGGCGAAGCCGGCGTCGGCCGGAGCGAGGCGGTCTCGCCAGGCGCGCACGAGGGCGCCGAAATCGGAGCGGGGGGAAGCCATGGGGGTCATTCTCGCCGAGCGGCCCAGGACGAGCCTGGGTACTGCCAGTCCTACTGACGGGGACGGCACTGGCTGGCGGTGGCCCGCCCGGCGAACGTGGACCTGTGCCCGAGCCGGACGCCATCGGCTGACCAGTGAAGGAGCCTTCCATGAAGCACACCGTCGTGATGACGGGCGTGAGCCGCGGGATCGGCCGCGTCGCCGCCAGGCACATCCTGCGCCAGTCGCCGGACGTGCGCCTCCTCGTCGTCACCCGCGGATCCTCCGGCGCACAGCTCGCCGCGGAACTCGCCACGCGCGGGCGCACGGTCTCGCACGTCTCGGCGGACCTCGGCTCGCTGGACAGCGTCCGCTCGGCCGCCACCGAGATCCGTGACCGGCTCGATCGGGGTGACCTTCCGCCGCTGCGCGGCTTCGTGGGCAACGCGGGCATCCAGTACACGAACGCGCTCACCGAGACACCCGACGGGTTCGAGTCCACCTTCACGGTCAACGTGCTCGCCAACCACCTGTTCGTCCGCCTGCTCCAGGACCGCTTCGCCGCTCCCGCCCGGATCGTGATCACCGCCAGCGACACCCACTTCGGCGACTTCAAGCACACCATGGGCATGGTGCCCGGCCCGGACTGGAAGTCCCCGGACCTCCTCGCCCGCACCGGCGCCTTCCCCGAGCCGGACACCGTGGTCGCCGGGCGCACGGCGTACTCGACGAGCAAGCTGGCCGCCATCTACCTCGTGCACGAGTACGCGCGCCGCCTGCCGGCCGGGATCGACGCCGTCGCCTACAACCCGGGCTTCGTCCCCGGCACCGGCCTCGCCCGCAACGCCGACCCCGTCTCCCGGTTCGCGATGCGGCGCATCCTGCCGGTGATGACCCTCACCCCGTTCGCCACCAGCCGCGACACCGCGGGTCGCTACCTCGCTGACGTCGTGCTCGGCACGCCCCAGGCGCCGACCGGCTCCTACGTCGACCGCAGCCGCGTGGACCGCTCGTCGGAGGAGTCCTACGACCCACGGCGCGAAGGCGAACTCTGGGATGCCGTCGAACGGTTCACTGCGGCGTGACCGGACAGGACGGAACCTGAACACCGACATCCTCTCCGACCTCGGCAGCGCCCTGGCCGGCAGCCCGCACCTCGCGGCCAGCGCCCAACCTTGACCCGGAGCGCCGCCTCCCGAGCATGTTCGAGCCGGTGCACGGCTCCGCCCCGGACATCGCGGGCCAGGGCCTGGCCAACCCGGTCGGCGCGGTCGGCAGCGCGGCCCTGATGCTGGAGCACTTCGGCCTGCCGGACCAAGCGGCCCGGCTGAACAAGGCGATCGAGGCGACCACGGCCGCGGGCATCCTCACCCGCGACGTCGGCGGCACCGCCGCCACGGAGGACGTCACCAAGGCCCTCATCGATGCCCTGACCATCTGAGTCGGCTCGAATCACCCGTAATCGCGAGACTCATCCGCATCGCTCCGCTAGCATGTTCGAGCTTGTGACGAGTTGCCTCATCGCCCTTCTTCACCGGAAAACAGACTAAAAAATTGATACCCATGGCATCGCGGTTGTTTGCGCGAATAAGCAGCAGAACGACGTTCGCCGCATGGCGTCAACCGCGAGTGCTGCTATGGGCCATGGCGGGGGTGATCACCCTCGGATTCCTCATCGCGCTGGAGATCGCCGCGCGTCGCTACGGAGTGCCGGGGCCGATCACCTGCCAGGTGCAAGAGGTGATACTCCCTCCCAAATCGGGCTGGCTGCTGTATGCCTGCCTGGCCATGGCGCTTATCGTCCTCAACCGGCGGCAACGGTTCATCGCGGTCGGTATCGCGGTCGGCATCGACGCCGTCTTCCAGTTGGTGCGGTGGGCGATCGGTGCCCCCTTCCTGGCCGACGGCCACCCTTTCGGCAACGGCGCGTTGTGGGTGATCCTGGGCATCGCGGTCATGGCCGTCACACGCCGCACCGGCCAGGAGCGTGTGCTGCTGCTGAAGGGCGTCGGGCTCGGCCTGCTGCTGGTGGCCGGCCGTAAGACCGGCGACACCTGGCTGCTCATCACGTCGAAGACGCGCCCGCTGGTTCTCGACCAGTACCTGGCGTCCGCCGATCACGCGCTCGGCAACCCGTCGTGGCTGGTGGGCCGTATCGTCACGGCGACCGACCCGGTCGGCACCCGTCTGCTCGACATCGTCTACGCACAGCTCGCGGTGGGCGCGGTCGTCGTCGCGCTGTACCAGCTGCGCAACGTGGCGGCCGAGCGCCGCTTCCCGAAGCATCATCTGGTGCGCACGTTCCTGGTGATAGGCCTCCTCGGGCCGGGCATCTACATGATCTTCCCGGTGGTCGGGCCGGTCTACGCCTACGGTGCCGACGGCGGGCACTGGGCGCTGGCCAACCTGTGGCCCGACCTGCCCCCGCCGATCGGCGCCCCGCAGGCGATGCCGTTCGACGGGATCACCCCGCGCAACTGCATGCCCAGCCTGCACACGGCATGGGCCACCGCGATCTTCCTCCACTCCCGCCGGGGCCCGCGCGTGCTGCGCATCGGGGGAACGTTCTGGCTGATCGCCACGCTCACCGCGACGCTGGGCTTCGGCTACCACTACGGCGTGGACCTCGTCGCCGGCGTGGTGTTCACGCTCACCATCGAGGCAGGCATGCGCGCCCAGGCACGCGGCTGGGACCGGCCGGGAATCCAGCTGGTCGCCTACGGTACGACGGTGTTCGGCGCGCTCCTGGTGTCCTATCGCTATCTGCCGGTGGAGATGGCCGCGCATCCGCGGATATTCGGGCCCCTTCTCCTGCTGGCGATGGCCTCGGTGATCTACGGCTACGTACGGACCACCAGGCTGTGGGAGCCGAAGACCGCCCCGGCGCCCCAGCCGGAGCCGCAACCCGAAATGGCCTGAGCGCGGCCAGGAGTTCACGTCCTGATCTCCTGGCGCCGTGACCCGGGAGGCACCTGCCGCGGGCCGAGCGCAGCTGATGCCGGTACGTGATCCCGACGTCATTCCTCCGGGTGGCTATTTTGCTCCGGACGCGGAGAATGCCCTGGTAGCTGTCACGATGGGTGATCTGGCGAAGACCGGTCGTGATCAGGGGGCGCCGGCACCACAGGAGGTTCCTCGTTGTCCCGTCGTCAGCTTCCCGAGCTTCCCGCACAGCATGTCGATGACCCGGCGCAGACCCCGGACCAGAGACCCGGCACGCCGGCCGAGATCCTTCCGGTGACCGCGGGCCAGCGCGAGGTCTGGCTCGCCGAGCAGCACTCCCCGGACCTGCGCCCGGCCTTGCGCCTGGGCGAGTACCTGGAGATCCACGGACCGATCGATCCGGACCTCTTCGAGGCGGCGCTGCGACAGGTCGTCGCCGAGACCGACGCGTTACGGGTGCGCCTCGTCTCCGGCGAGGACGGCCCCGTCCAGGTCCTGGAGCGTGAGCTGTCCTGGTCGGCCGCCGAGCAACTGCGGATGTCCCAGCCGCCCCTCAGCCGGGCCATCCTCCAGCTCGAACGACAGCTGGGTGTGCGGCTGTTCGACCGCGGTGAGCGCAGGGTACGGCTGACCGAGACCGGCCGCGCGTTCGCCGAGTAGTGCCGCAGACTGGTCGCGGCCGCCCGGCACGCCCACGAGGTGGCGACCCAGGCCGAGGCCGGCCTGGTGGGCACACTGCGGATCGGCGTGGTGACCTCGGCGCTGAGCGAGCCGCTGCTGGGCACCCTGGCGGCCTTCCGGGACGCCCGGCCCCGTGTTTACCTGCACCTCACGGAGGTCGACACGGGGGAGGGACAGGAGGCCGTCGCCCGGCACGAGATCGATCTCGCCGTAATCCGGCCGAGCGCCCCGGTGCGCGGCCTGCGTGTACGGCCCTGGCGGCACGACCAGTTCGTGATCGCGCTGCCGGACGGGCACCCGCTGACCGGCGACACCACGGACCCGTCGACCTCTCCGGCTTCGCGGACGAGCCCTGGGTGTGGCTGCGCCGCGAGGCGTCCCCCGACTACCACGACCAGCTCATGGCGACCTGCCGCAGAGCCGGTTTCACCCCGGAGGCGCGGCACGTCGCCAACTCCATCCTGACCCAGCTGGCGATGGTGGCCTGCGGCCTCGGCGTCACCCTCGTACCGAACGTGGCGGTCCGCTCGATCCAGGGCCCGATCGCCTACCGGCCCCTCAGCGACACCGCCGACATCGTCGAACTCTCCCTGGTCTCACGGGACGGCGGGCACGAGCCGCTGGTGGAGGAGTTCCTGCGCCACGCCGCCGGCTCACGTGCCGCGCAGGTCGGCGGCGAGTTCGTCCCGCCAGTGGAGGGAGATCCGCCGCTGGAGGACCGCCTGCGCGGCGACGGGCAACGGGAGCCGGAGGAAGGCCCGTAGAGCGTCGGCCGCGTCGCTGCGCGCGACCCATGCGGTGAGGTCATCCTCGGACACGGGTCCCCTGTCGGCGCCGTACAGCATCGTCCTGGTCGCGTGGACTTCCGCGACCAGGGTCCGCATCCGCACGGCCAGGGGATCGTCCTGGTCGCAGTCGACCGGCAGGCCGTGCCGGAACCTGTCGAGGGCCTCGGTCACCTCCGGGTGGGCGTCGAGGTGCGTCTCGGCCGCCAGTCGGGCCAGCTGGGCCGCGACGGCGGTACGCAGCCGCCGCGGCGGCGTGCGTTCCACGAGCCCGGCCAGGTCGAAGTCCCGTACGCACGCCTCGGGTTCCCGCTCCGGCAGGTCGTCCAGCAGGGGCAGCACAAGAGCGCTGGTCAGCTCCGTCGGCCCCTCCTCGTCCGGGTCGTAGGCGATCCCGAACTCCTCTTCCAGGACGGCCAGGAAGTCGGTGTAGGCGGCGGTGGAGCCGGGCCAGAGGTCCACACCGGCGCGCCGTGCCCACGGTCCGCCGGCGTGGTTGCCCTCGCGTGGTGACATGACGCGCCGGGTGTCCTCCGCCGGGCACGGCACGCCGTCCTCCGCGAAGGCGAGAGCGACCTCGGGACCCTGCCTGGTCAGGACCACCACCCGCGTGCCGGCGGACAGGGCGCGCAGCACCCCGGGCCGGGCGAACTGCGCGGCGCCGCCCTCGATCGTGGCGTACGCCCATCCGCCGGCCGTGCCCGCACGGACCAGGGGCCGGTGCGCGGCCCACGGCGACTCCACCGCCCGCTGGGCCTGGCGGCGGTCGCGTGGCCGGACGGTGGCGGGGATCGCGCCGAGCCGGCGCAGCATCTCGGCCGGTGTCAGACCCTCCGCGAACGCCACGTCCGGCTGGTCCGGGAGCGGTTCGGGGCGCGGGCGGCCGGTGCGTATGAAGAAGAGGCGCTGCGATCCGTGCGCGGCCGGGGCCTGCGGCGGGGAGTCCCCCTCGGGGTACGCGAAGACCGGGTGTCGCGGGGCGGGCGGTTCCGACTCCGGCTCGGTGAGCGTGGTGGCTTGGGAGAGCGGGGAGACCGGGTCGGCGGGCACGGTCCTCCCCTCCTCCCACAGCAGCTTTCCGTCCACGACGAGAGGGATACGGCCGAAGAACGGGCGGGCCCGCTCCAGAGCGTCCGCGAAGTCGGCCAGAACATGACGCAGCGAGGGCCAGTGCGCGTAGGAAAGCATGTCCTCGTCGAAGGAGCGGCCCACCTGGCCGTGGTGGGGTCCGGGACGGCAGCAGAGGAACAGGCTGTCCGAGGACCTCCCGGCGATACCCAGGGTGACGGGCAGGCCGTCCTCACGGCCCTCCTCTGTGATGCTTCGGAGGAATGCCGTGCTCCGCACGATGCCCGCGACTCCGGACAGCGGCCCGTGATACGTCAACTCCAGTGCGGCGCCACCGAGTTCCACCCCGTCATGGCACCGCAGCGACGCCACCAGGTCAGGATGGAACGCCACCCCGAGCGTGCGCTCGGCCGCCTCGATGTCGGCCTGGGCCGCCGGTGGACGCAGGGTGGCGTGGGTGAGGGGAGCGTGCCGGGTCAGCCAGGCGTCGATGCGGGCCCAGGACTCCTCGACGGCGGGGATGCTCATGGCAGCGGACCCTACGCCGGGCCACTGACAGTGCCCCTGCCCCGCCTGCCGCGGCAGGGGCGTAATCACGCCGAATTTGTGTGCGGGGGCACGGCGAGGTGAGCGGGGAGGCAAGCGGCGGAACAATGGTGAGTGAGGGCCTGGCGAGTTTCCAGGGCAGGTTCGGGCGAAGCGTTCCGCAGGCACGCTCCGCCGCCGGGCCCGCAGTCTTCGGACCGGCGTGAGCGCGCCGAAACGGAGGACCGAAGCATGGCCACACCACTCACCGCCACCCGGCTCGTCGCCGCGTTGAAGGCCGAGGGCTGCGCCGTCCACGAGGTCGGCGGCTGGCGCACCAACAACCGTAATCACAAGGGCCCCTGGGGCCCCGTGCACGGCGTGATGATCCACCACACCGTCACCGGGCCCGGCACGGACGTCGTCGAGTTGATCTACCACGGCCACAGCGCCCTGCCCGGTCCGCTCGCCACCGGGTGCATCACCAAGGACGGTGTCGTCCACCTCACCGGCAACGGCCGGGCCAACCACGCCGGCGGCGGTGACGGTGACGTGCTGAACGCCGTCATAGGAGAGTCGTACGGCACGTACCCGCCGGCCACGCACGAGCACGACGGCTCGGCCGGCGCGGTCGACGGCAACGCCCGGTTCTACGGCTGGGAGTGCGAGAACAAGGGCGACGGCAAGGACCCGTGGCCGCGCGAGCAGTACCTCGCCATGGTCAAGGCCACCGCCGCGGTCTGCCGCGCGCACGGCTGGGGCCACAAGAGCGCGATCGGCCACCTGGAATGGAGCGACTGGAAAGTCGACCCGCGCGGATTCGGCATGGCCGACTTCCGCCGTGATGTCGCCGACGCCCTGGCCCTCCCGGCGGGCCGGTGGGAAGGAGAGGACCCCATGCCCCAGTACGTCAACTTAGGTGTCGCCGGGGAGTACGAGCTCGCGCCCGGCGCCTGGGACTCGGTCGAGTTCACCACGGAGTGGACCGACGAGACCGGCCACCACGCCACCGGCGGGAGCGTGTTCGCCCGTGGCCCGGCCCGGTTCAGCGGGACCGTCAGCCTCCAGATCGACGGTCTGCCGGCGGGGGCGGTCGTGCAGGCGCGCATGTCGGAGTACGAGGGCGACGAGCACCGTGCGGACCACCCGATCCACGAGATCACCGGGACCGGGGGCGGTTCCTTCGTGGTCCTGCCCCTGACGAAGCGGCTCGCCTCGGGGCGCAGCATGCGGGTGCGGCTGCTGAGCCAGGCCGCTGTGCCCGTCACCGTCGCGAACGCGGTGCTGACCGTGCTGGTGTGGAAGGAGACCTGAGGCCGGCGCTCTCTACCGAACCGTCGGCAGGCCCGGGCCCGTGCAGCGCACGTCCGCCGACGGCACCGTTCCGCGCAGCAGATAGGCCGCCACGGTGTCGTCCACGCACGCGTCGCCGCGGCTCGCGAACACGCCGTGGGAGTAGTCGTTGTCGATGGTGACCAGGCGTGCGCCGGGCAGCAGGCGCCGTAGACCGTGGGCCCCCTCGACGGGCGTGACGGGGTCGTGCGTGGAGGCGACGAGGAGGACCGGCGGCGCGTCCGGGCTGCCGAGCGGGGTGCGGTGGCCGGGCCGGTGGTGCCAGTACGCGCAGGTGCTCGCCTCCATGCCCGTCAGGACCGGGTGCGGGTCGAGACGGCGGGTGCGGCGGATGTCCGTGACGATGTCGCGGGCACTGGGGCCCGGCCCGTCGGCGCACTTGACGACGCGGTTGGCCGATTCGTAGTTGCGGGAGTCCGGGCCGTCGAAGGCGGCGGCCGGGCGCAGCCCGTCCGGGTCGCCGTCGGTCAAATAGCCCCGCAGACCGTCGGCGAGGCCCTCCCAGCGTTCGGTGCGGCCCAGCGCGCGGTACACCGCGCGGTCGAACTCCGCCGGACCGAAACCCGCCACCGACCGCGCGGTGAGACCCCGGCGCACCCGCAGATACGCCTCCCGCACCGCTCCCGGTGTCCCTCCCAGCCCGAAACGCTCGCCGTGGTCCGCCGTCCAGGCGAAGAAGGTCCCGCGCTGACGCAGCAGCGCCCGGCTCTGGATCACATCGAAGTCGTACCAGTCCCACGGCCCGACCACGCTGTCCAGCACCATCCGGCCGACGCGGTGCGGGAAGCGGGCGGTGTACGCCGCGCCGAGCCAACTGCCGTAGGAGACGCCGAGGAAGCTGGTCCGCGGTTCTCCGAGGGCCCCGCGTATCGCGTCCATGTCGTACGCCGTCTGCTCGGTGGACAGATGGGGCAGCAGGCGGCCGGCGTGCGTCGCGCAGTCGTCGGCCAGGGCGCGCAGGGACGACAGGTGCGCCCGCTCCGCCGGAGCCCCGGCCGGCACCGGGTCGCTGCCCGGGCTGTCGAAGAGGCCGCCCATCGGGCCGCAGGAGACCGGGGTGCTCCGTCCGACGCCGCGTGGGTCGAAGCCGACCACGTCGTACGCACGCCGCACGCTCTCGGGGAGTTTGGCCCGCTTGGTGACCGCGTAGGGGAGCCCGGAGCCGCCCGGGCCGCCCGGGTTGACCAGCAGGATGCCGCGGCGTTCGGCGGGGGTTCCCGAGGCGCGGACCCGTGAGACCGCCACCTCGATGCGCGGCCCCCGGGGGCGGTGCCAGTCCAGCGGCACGCTGAGTCGCCCGCACTCGACGAGCTCCGGCGCGGCCGGCCGGGGGACCGAGTCGGGGCAGTCGGTGAAGCGGAGCGGGGAGCGCGGCTCGGCCGCCCGGACGGGGGCGGCGGGGAGCAGGGCGGTGGCGGCCGCGAGGGCGCACAGCAGTGCGGTGCGGCGTGCGGGACGGGTCAAGGGGTCTCCAGAAAATCTTCGCCCAATCAGATGACAATGAAAATGATTATCGATAACGTCTCTGGCGGGCAACCCCCGGCACCCTCCTCCCGGAGGGCTCGCCGGGCTGCCCGCACGCCTCTGACTCACTGCAAGAAAGGGGGAGTTGTGGCTCATCTGTTGGTGGTCGAGAGCTGGGTCGGCTCCATGAGCCGACTGCTGCCGCGGGCGATCCGGGAGAACGGGCACGCGTTCACGTTCCTCACCCGTGACCTGCACCACTACCTGCGCTCGGCACCCGAGGGGACGGCCCATCCGCTGCTCGGCGCCCGCAACGTCATCACCGCCGACACCAACGACATCGAGGCGCTGCTGCCCGAGGTCGAGCGGCTGCGCGGGGTGCTCGGCTTCGACGGGGTCGTCACCTCCTGCGACTACTACCTGCCGACCGTGGCGCGGATCGCGGAGCGGCTCGGTCTGCCCGGCCCCGGGCCCGAGGCGGTCCAGAACGCCTGCCGCAAGGACACCACCCGCCGCGTCCTCGACGACGCCGGGGCGCCGGGCCCGCGCTTCGCCGTGCGGGAGGAGTGGGCCGACATCGCGCGGGCCGCGCGGGACATCGGCTACCCGCTGGTCGTCAAGCCCGTCGACCTGTGCGCGGGCATGTACGTGCGCCGAGTCGACGACGAGGCCCAACTCGCCGCCGCCTGCCGGGCACTGGCCGACTTCCCGGTCAACGCCCGCGGACAGCGGCGTACCCCCGTGGTGCTGCTCGAAGAGCTGCTGGACGGTCCCGAGGTGAGCGTCGAGACGGTGTCGTACGCGGGTGCGGTCCAGGTGGTGGGCGTGACCGACAAGAGCGTCGGCGGGGCGCCCGCCTTCGTCGAGACCGGGCACATGTTCCCGGCCGCGCTGCCCCTCGCCGACGCCGAGGCCGCCGAACAGACCGCGCTGGCCGCCCTCAAGGCCCTCGGCCTGACCGACGGGGTCGTGGCGCACACGGAGATCAAACTGACCTCGGCCGGGCCGCGCGTGGTCGAGGTCAACCCCCGGCCCGCCGGGAACCGCATCACCGAACTCGTACGGCACGTCACCGGGATCGACCTCGCCGCCGCCTTCGTGGAGGTCGCCCTGGGCCGCGCACCCGACCTGCGGCACACGGACACCGGGCTGCGCAGCGCGGCCGTCGGCTTCCTGGTGCCCGGCTCCTCGGGCACCCTCGAAGCCCTGGACGGCATGAGCGTGCGCGACCTGCCCGGTGTGCTGGAGGTGCAACTCGCCGAGCCCGGGCGGGCGGTGAAGGCGGCGGGCAGCAACAACGAGTACCTGGGGCACGTCATGGCGGGCGACGCAGACGGACTCGGCGCCCGCGCACGCGTCGAGACCCTGCTGGACGGGCTGCGGGCCGGACTGGTGATCCGATGACCGCGCCCACCGGCACCCGCACCTCGTACGACGGCCTCGTGGACCTGGTGCTCGCCGGGGCCCTCGGGCCGCACCCGGGCACGCTGCGCGTCGCCGTCGCCTTCACCACCCGGCAGGCCGTCCGGCACGACGGACGGGGCACCGGCTACCGCAACGAGGTGCTCAGCCTGCGCCTCGCCGAGGCCGTGGGCAGTTGCGCGGTCGAGCCCGGGGCGCTGCCGGACAGCGCGGTCGAGGAGTGCGTGGGCGCGGACGTGGCCCGGCTGCTGGAGCATCCCTTGCTGCCGGTGCGGGTGGCGGCCCTCGACGCCTACCTGATGCACGTCCTGCCGCACACCCCGGCGAACGGCGCCCGCCCCGTCTCCGTGCCCGCCGGTTCGTCGCTGGAGAAGTCCCGGGCCCGCGCGAAGACCGTCGTGGGCCTGCTCGACCTGCCGCCCGGTGCCACGGTGCTCGTGGTGGGCGTGGTCAACTCCCTCCTCGAAGCGCTGCGTTCGCGCGATCTGCGGTACATCCCCTGTGACCTCAAGGGCGGCGCGACCGAGTGGGACGAGCCGGTGGTCGCCGACGCGCTCGCCGCGGCCGGCCGGTGTGACGCGCTGCTCGTCTCCGGCATGACCCTGGGCAACGGCACCTTCGAACCGCTGCGGCGGCACGCGCTGGCGCACGGCAAGCAGCTGGTGATGTTCGCCCAGACCGGGAGCGCCGTGCTGCCCCGCTTCCTCGGGCAGGGCGTCAGCGCGGTGTGCGCGGAGCCGTACCCGTTCTTCTGGCTCGACGGCGGCCCCGGTGTCCTGCACCGCTACGACGGCTCCTGTCCGGGAGGCGGGCGATGACCGCGACCGTGCTCCGTCCGGCCGCGCGACGGGAACTGCTCTCCCTGGTCGGCCGTACCCCACTGGCCCGCATCGCCGCCGACCTGCCCGGCCCGCACCCCGGTTTCTGGGCCAAGCTCGAAGGGCTCGCCGCAGGGGGAATGAAGGCACGGGCCGCCGTGTCGATGCTGCTGGGTGCCCGCGAGCGCGGCGAACTGCTGCCCGGTGCCCCGGTGGTGGAGTCCACCTCAGGCACCCTCGGCATCGGACTCGCCTTCGCCGGACAGGCCCTCGGCCATCCCGTCGTGCTGGTCGGCGACCGGGAACTGGAGTCGTCCATGCGCCAGTTGCTGCGCTCCCACGGGGTGCGGCTGGAGATCGCCGACCGTCCGGCGGAGCGGGGCGGCTGGCAGGCCGCGCGCCTGGCCCGGCTGCGGGAACTGCTGGCCGAACTACCCGGCGCCTACTGGCCCGACCAGTACAACAACCCCGACAACACCGCCGGCTACGCCTCCCTGGCGGCCGAGATCGCCGTCGAGCTCGACCATCTGGACATCCTGGTGTGCAGCGTCGGCACCGGCGGCCACAGCGCGGGCATCATCGGGCCGCTGCGCCGGCACTGGCCCGCTCTGCGGCTCATCGGCGTCGACGCCACCGGCTCCACCATCTTCGGCCAGCCGGCCAGGCCCCGGCTGATGCGCGGCTTGGGCAGCAGCATCCACCCGCGCAACGTCGCCTACGACGCCTTCGACGAGGTCCACTGGGTCGGCCCCGCCGAGGCCGTCGACAGCTGCCGCCGACTGGCGCGGGGCGCCTTCGTCAGCGGCGGCTGGTCCACCGGCGCCGCGGCCCGGGTCGCCGCCTGGGCCGCCCGCGTCCACCCCGGGGCGGTCGTCGCCACCGTCTTCCCCGACGGCCCGCACCGCTACCTCGGCACGGTCTACGACGACGACTTCACCGCCGCCCACGGCCTCGACCCGGCCGCCGCGGCCACCCGGCCCGTCGAGATACCGCACCCCTGCGCGGCGGAGGCCGCCGGCTGGGTCCGCTGCACCCGCGTCAGCGACCCGCTCGCCGCCCCTGCCTCGAAGAACGTGAAGAAAGAGAGCCCGTGAAGTCCAGCCTGCGCACCGTACGCCTCGAACTCACCGAGCCGTTGCGCATCTCCCGTTCCACCATGGCCGCACGCGACGCCGTATGGCTCACCGTCGAGCACGACGGGCTGCGCGGCCACGGCGAGGCCGTCACCAGCGTGTACTACGGGCTCGGCACCGAGACGCTCGTACGGCTCCTCACCGCCGTGGACGTGAGCCGTTTCGCCGATCCGGAAAGTGCCCTGGAGGCCCTGCGGGCGAGGGAGCTGACCGCGAGTGACGTGCCACCCGCGGTCACCGCCGCCGTCGAGTCGGCGCTGCTCGACCTGGCCGGCAAGCGCGCGGGCGTCCCCGTGCACCGCCTCCTCGGGACCACCGCCCCGCCCGTCGCCGCGACCGCCCGCACCATCGGCATCACGGCCCTGGCCCGTGCGGCGGCCGAGGCCCGTCGCCTCGCCGCGAGCGGCTTCGAGGTCATCAAGGTCAAGGCGGGCGCCCCCGACCCCGAGGACGACATCGAGCGCGTGCGCGTCATCCGCGACGCCGCCCCCCGGGCCCGGCTGCTCCTCGACCCCAACGGCGCCTGGTCCGTCACCCAGACGGATGTCCTGCTGCCGCGCTTCGCCGCCCTCGGCGTGGCAGCTGTCGAGCAGCCCGTCCCGCCCGGCGACCCGGACGCCCTGGGCGCCCTCGCGCAGCGCGCACCGCTGCCCGTCATCGCCGACGAGGACGCCGCGACCCTGGAGGACGTCCGCCGCCTCGCCGGACGCGTCCAGGGCGTCAACGTCAAGCTCGCCAAGTGCGGCGGCGTCCACGCGGCCCTGCGCATCGCCGAGCTGATCGAGGGCAGCGGCACCGAGTTGATGCTCGGCTGTCTGACCGCCAGCACTCTCGGACTCGCCCCCGCCGTTCACCTCGCCGACCGGGCCCGCTGGGCGGACCTCGACGGGCATCTGCTGCTCGCCCACGACCCGTGGACCGGGATCGGCGGCGCCGACGGCGTCGTCCGCGCCAGTGGCCTCCCCGGCCTGGGCATCGAGGAGGTGGCGGTCCGTGCGGACGTGGCATGAGATACGGCGCTTCCCGCTCGCCGTGCGGCTCCTGCTGGTCAACCAGCTCGGCGTCAACACCGGCTTCTACCTGCTCATCCCCTATCTCGCCACCCACCTCACCGAGAACCTGGGCCTGTCGGCGGCAGTCGTCGGCATCGTCCTCGGAGTCCGCAACCTCAGCCAGCAGGGCCTGTTCATCATCGGCGGCTCCGCCTCCGATCGGCTCGGCGCACGCGGCGTCATCATCGCGGGCTGTGCCCTGCGCACCCTCGGGTTCGCGCTGTTCGCGCTCGGCGACGGGCTGGCGGTGCTGCTCGCCGCGTCCGTGCTGAGCGGGCTCGCGGGGGCGCTGTTCAACCCGGCCGTGCGGGCCTATCTCGCGCAGGAGGCCGGGGAGCGCAAGGCGGAGGCCTTCGCGCTGTTCAACGTGTTCGCCACGACCGGCGCGCTGATCGGCCCACTGCTGGGCAGCGCCCTGCTGCTCGTCGACTTCCGCACCTCCGCCCTCACCGCCGCCGGGATCTTCGCCGTCCTCACCGTGGCGCAGGCCCTGGTGCTGCCCGCCCGGAAGGTCGAGCCGAGCGGCGGCGGCGTCCTCGGGGACTGGCGCGAGGTGCTCGGCAACCGGGCCTTCGTGGCCTTCGCGCTCGCCATGGTCGGCATGTTCACCCTGGAGAACCAGCTGTATCTGCTGCTGCCCGACGGGGCCAGGGAGGCGACCGGCTGGGACGGGGCGGCGGGCATCGTCTTCCTCGTCGGCACGGTCGCCAACCTGGCGCTCCAGCTGAGGATCACCAAGCGGCTCAAGTCGCGAGGCGACAGGGCGCGTTGGATAGCCGTCGGGCTCGCGGTGATGGGTCTCGCGTTCCTGCCGCCGACGATCGCGGCGGGTGTGGTACCCGTTCTGGTGAGCGCGTTGCTGCTCTACCTCGGCATCATGATCGCGTCACCGTTCGTGATGGAGCTGATTCCTCGCTTCGGCCGGCCCGAGCTGACCGGCACGTACTTCGGGATCTTCTACGTCGTCTCGGGCGTCGCCGCCGCCCTCGGCAACACGGCCGTCGGCTGGGCCATGGACACGGGCGAGAGCGGCGGGCACAGCTGGCTGCCGTGGGTCTGCTGTGCCCTGTTCGGGCTGGCCTCGGCGGGTGGGGTCGCGTGGCTGTACCGCCGCGGTGCGCTGCCGGTCCATACGGACCCGGTGCGTGAGCGGAGAAGCGCATGACCAGCGCCAACCTGCTCACCGACAACCCGGAGCTGTACGAGGCCCGCTTCCCCGACCCCGGACGGCTGGCCGCCCGGTGGACGGAGGACTGCCTGCGCCGCCACGGGGCCGGGCCGCGCGTGCTGGACCTGGGCTGCGGCACCGGCCGCGACGCCGCCGCCCTGCACCGGTCCGGCCGGACCGTGACCGGCGCCGACCTCTCCGAGACGATGCTGGCCCACGCCCGCACCCGCCATCCCGGCCCCGAGTACGTCCGGGCCGACCTGCACGGCTTCGACCTGGGCCGTGACACCTTCGACGCGGTCGTCTGCCTGGACAGCTCCCTGCTGTACTGCCACACCAACGACCAGCTCGACGGCTTCCTCGCCTCCTGCCGCCGCGCCCTCACACCGGGCGGGCTGCTGGTCGCCGAGATGCGCAACGGCGCGTACTTCCTCGGCCGCACCGACCTGCTCGACCGGCCGGCCGTCAACGAGTTCGTCTGGCAGGGGACGGCCTACCGGTCGCACACCACGCTGACCGTCGATCGCACCGCCCAACTGCTCCGCCGCACCCGGGTGTGGACGACCGACGACGGATCCCTGCCCGTCGAACAGCACTCCGCCTGGCGGCTGCTCCTCCCGCAGGAGATACGGCACTTCCTCGCCGCGCACGACTTCGAGGTGCTCGAACTCCACGACGGCCCCGGGCCGCGCACCGAACCCCTGTGGCGGCAGGGCGAACTGCCCGGTACCGCCACCGACGGGGACCGGCTGCACGTCGTCGCGCGCCACCACACCCACTGACACGAAGGACCAGTCATGAACGACCAACGCTTCCCCGCTCTGCGCCGACGCGGCTTCCTCGCAGCGACCACCGGCGCCGCCGCCCTCGCCCTCGTCGGCTGCGGCGGCGGCACGGACGACAAGGCGGACAGCGGCAGCGGGGGAACGCCGAAGCGCGGCGGACGGCTGCGCGCCGCCTTCGCCGGAGGCGGCGCGAGCGAGACCCTCGACCCGCATCTGGCCAACCTGTTCGCCGACGTCGCCCGCGCCAAGGCCCTCTACGACAAGCTCGCCGACTACGACGCCGATCTCTCCGCCGGCCCCCGCCTCGCCGCCGCGTGGCAGGCGAACAAGGCCCTCGACCGCTGGCAGGTCACCCTGCGCAAGGCCACCTTCCACGACGGCAAGCCGGTCACCGCCAAGGACGTCCTCTACAGCTACCGCCGTATCGCCGACCCGAAGCAGGCGTTCCGCGCCAAGGCGTCCCTGGAACCCATCGACCTCGACGCCAGCCGCGCCACCGGCGAGCGGACCGTCGAGTTCGTCCTCAAGCGCCCCACGGCCGAGTTCCCCAACGTCCTGGCCGCGTTCGGCGCCTACATCGTCCCCGAGAACGCCACGGGCAAAGACTTCGACCAGCGGCCGATCGGCTCCGGCCCCTTCCGCTTCGTCTCCTTCGCGCCCGGCCGCTCCGCAGTCTTCCGCCGCCACGAGGACTACTGGGACGGTGCCCCCTACCTCGACGAGCTCGAATTCGTGGTCGCCAACGAGGAGTCCGCGCGCGTCAACGCCCTCCTCGCGGGCCAGGTCGAGTACGCGCACGAACTCAACCCCACCACCGCCCGCGCCCACGAGGGCCGGGGCCAGATCGAGATCGTCCGGCTGCGCAACAGCGCCATGCAGGCGTTCTGCATGAAGACCGACCGGCCGCCCTTCGACGACAAGCGGGTGCGCGAGGCGTTCTTCCTCATCGCCGACCGCAAGGAACTCGTCGACGGTGCCCTGTCCGGCGCGGGCGAGGCCGGCAACGACCTGTTCGGCAAGGGCTACGAGTACTACGCCGACGGTCTGCCCCAGCGCGAGCAGGACCTCGACCGCGCCCGCGCCCTGCTGAAGCGGGCCGGCGCCGAGAAGCTGAAGGTCACCCTGGACACCTCGGCCGTCGCCGCCGGTTTCACCGAGGCGGCCGGCATCTTCCGCGACCAGGCCGCCAAGGCGGGCGTCACGATCGACGTGCGGATGGGCAGCAAGGACTCCTACTGGAGCGACATCCTCGACAGCGGCACCCTGTGCTGCTACCGCTCCGGCGCCATGCCCATCGAGGCCCACATCTCCCAGCGGCTGCTCACCGACTCCACGACCAACGCCACCCGGTGGCGGCACAAGGACTTCGACGCCCTCTACCAGCAGGCGCAGTCCACCCGCGACAAGACCGGGCGGGCCGCCGTCTACGAGCGGATGCAGCGGCGCCTGTACGCCGAGGGCGGCTTCCTCGTCTGGGGCTTCGCCGACTGGATCCTCGGAACGGCCCGCAAGGTCAGGGGAGTCGAGACCAAGGCCCCGGCCAACACCCTTGACTGGGCCCGCTTCGACAAGGTGTGGCTCGCGTGAAAGAGAGCGGCCTGGGCTCGTTCGTCGTCCGGCGGCTCATCCTCGGCCTCGTCCAGACCGTGGCCGTGGTGCTGCTGGTCTTCGCGCTCACCGAGGCCCTCCCGGGCGACGCCGCCGTGGCCCTCGCGGGCGACCAGCCCGACCCCGCGCGCATCGCGGCGATCCGCGAGACCCTGGAGCTGGACCGGCCCGCCTACGCACGTCTGGCCGACTGGGCGACGGGCCTCCTGCACGGCGACTTCGGCACCTCCCTGACCTCAGGCCGCCCGGTCGCCCACTACATCGCCGACGGCTTCGGCCCGAGCCTGCTGCTGGCCGCGCTCACCGTCGCCCTGCTCGTCCCGCTCGGCTTCGGTCTCGGCGTGCTCGCCGCCCACCACGAGGGACGACTGGTCGACCGGCTGGTCAGCTCCGTGACGCTCGCCGTGTACGCCGTGCCCGAATTCGCCCTCGGGGTGCTGCTGGTGACGGTCGTCGCGCTGAAGCTGGCCTGGCTGCCGCCGACGGCGGTGGGCTACGGCACGGACCTGCTCGGCCACCCGGCCGTGCTCGTCCTGCCGGTGCTGGTCCTGCTGTCCCGCCCGGTCTGCTCCCTGTCCCGCCTGGTCCGGGCCGGCATGGTCGACGCCCTCGCCTCGCCCTACGTGGCCCACGCCCGCCGCTACGGCGTCTCCGGCGCCCGTGTCCGCTACGCCCACGCCCTGCCGGGCGCCCTGGCCCCGGCCGCGCAGCAACTCGCCCGCACCGTCGACTGGCTGCTGTGCGGCGTCATCGTCGTGGAGGCGCTCTTCGTGATCCCCGGCCTGGGCACGGTCCTCCTCAACGCGGTCGCCGAGCGGGACGTGCCGGTGGTGCAGGGGCTGGCGGTGGTGTTCGGCGTGCTGACCGTCGTACTGAACCTGGGCGCGGACGTGGTGGCGTACCGGCTGACGCCGCGGGCGGGGGTGGCGGCGTGAGGGCCCCGCGCCGACTGCTGCTCGGCCTCGCCGTCGTCGCGGTCCCCCTGCTTCTCGCCCTCCTGGGGCCCCTGTTCGCCGACGACCCCGGCACCCGCGCCGTCTCCTTCACCCTCGGCGGCGGCCACTGGCTCGGCACCGACTTCGTCGGCCGGGACGTCTGGCAGCAGGTGCTGCACGGCGGCCGAACGGTCGTGCTGACCGCGCTCGCCGCGACGGCCCTCGCCTACCTTGTCGCCCTGCCGGTCGGACTCGCCGGAGCGGTCACCCGCGCACGGTGGCTGGAGGAGCTGCTGATGCGGCCGCTGGACGTGCTGCTCGCCGTACCGTCGCTGCTGCTGATCCTGCTCGTGGCGTCCGTGTTCTCGCCGGGCACGTCCGGCCTCGCGCTGCTCGTCGCGCTGGTGAACGTGCCCGACGCCGCCCGGATCGTACGGGCCGCCGCGGCCGAGGCGGCGGCCCGGCCCGCCGTGGAGGCCCTGCGTATGCAGGGCGAGTCGTGGTGGCGCGTCGCCGTCGGCTACGTCGGCCGCTGCGCCCTGCGCACCCTGGCCGCCGACGCCGGTATCCGGCTGACCGGCGTGCTGTATCTGGTGTCGACGGCCGCGTTCCTCGGCGTGGGCGTCGCCCCGGACGCCGCCGACTGGGCCGTCATGGTCGACCGCAACCGCACGGGCCTGTTCATCCAGCCCTGGGCCGTGGTCGTGCCCGCCCTGCTGATCGTCGCGCTGACGACGGGCACCAACCTGCTCTTCGACGCCGCACTGGACAAGAAAGGGCGACGCCCGTGAGCCATGAGACCGACCTGGTCGCCGAGATCCGTGACCTGCGCGTCGAGATCGCCGGCCGGGCCATCGTCGACGGGGTGGACCTGCGCGTCGTCCCCGGCCGGGTGACCGCCCTGGTCGGCGCCTCCGGGAGCGGCAAGACCACCACAGGCCTCGCGCTGCTGGGGGAGTATCCGGCCGGGGCCCGGGTCACCGGGGAGGTCCGCCGGTCCGGGGACGGCCCGGTCGGGTACGTGCCGCAGCATCCCGCCGCCGTCCTCAACCCGGCCCGCCGCGTCAGCGCCCTGCTCGACGACATCGCCCGCGCCCAGGTACGTCACCTGCCCCGCGCGCAGCGCCGCACGGCGGCCCGGGAACGGGTGCTCGAAGCCCTGACAGCGGCCCAGCTCCCCCACGCGGACGCCCTGTTGCGTCGGTATCCCCACCAGCTCTCCGGCGGCCAGCAGCAACGCGTCGTCCTCGCCCAGGCCCTCCTCCTCGGCGCCCGCGTCATCGTCGCGGACGAACCCACCACCGGCCAGGACGCGCTCACCAAGAGCGGCGTCGTCGACCAGCTGGCGGCGGTCGCGGCCCGCGGCATCGCGGTCGTCCTGCTCAGCCATGACCTGGACGTGGTCCGCGCCCTCGCCGACGAGGTCCTCGTCCTGCACACGGGCCGCGTCGTCGAGTCGGGCCCCGCCCAACGCCTGTGGCACGCACCTCGCCACGCATGGACCCGCCGTCTCCTCACCGAACCCGGCACAGCTCTCGTTGACGAGAGCGGCACTGACGTGGCGCAGGACGACGTCAGCCCCGCCCCCGCCCGGCCGGTACCCGACCGCCCTGCCCGTGCCCAGGCCGCCGAGCACACCCCCGACCTGATCCGTCCCCCCGTCCTGCGCGTAAGCCACCTCATCGCCCGGCACCACGGCGGCGGCCGTCGAGGCACCACCACCGTCCTGCGCGCCCCGCACCTCGACCTGCACCCCGGCGAATGCCTCGCCGTCGTCGGCCGCTCGGGCAGCGGCAAGACCACCCTCGCCCGCTGCCTGGCCGGACTCCACCGGGACCACGACGGCGAGATCCTGCTCGACGGGACCGCCCTGCCGCGCAGCCTGCGGCAGCGCAGCCGTGCCCAACTGGCGGCCGTGCAGTACGTCTTCCAGGACGCCCGGGCCGCCTTCGACGAGCACCGGCCCGTCCTCGCCCAGGTCGCCCGCACCGCCGTCCGGTTGCGCGGCACCGACGAGAAGACGGCCACGGACGAGGCCCTGACCACGCTCGCGAGCCTCGGGCTCCCGGACGGCCTCGTCCGCCGCCGCCCCGGCGAGCTCTCCGGCGGTGAACTCCAGCGCGCCGCCCTCGCCCGCGCCCTCCTCGCCCGCCCCCGCGTCCTGGTCTGCGACGAGATCACCTCCGGCCTCGACACCGTCACCCGCCGCGGCATCCTGGACCTGCTCACCGCACTCGTCCGCGACCGCGACGACCTCGCCCTCGTGCTCATCACCCACGACCTGGACACGGCGGCGCTCGCCCACCGCATCGCCGTGCTGGACGCGGGCGAAGTCGTCGAACAGGGCCCGGCCCGAAGGGTCCTGACCGAGCCGCGCCATCCCTTCACCGCCGCCCTCGCGGAGACGATCGCCCGTCTCGATACGTATACCCGGGCATGAACCGAAGCGAGTCACACCCGTTACGAGTTGAACGAGGGCACGGCCCTGTGATTAAGGTGCGGGCGATGTTCTGCGCAGACACCACACCTTTACCCCGGGCCAGACGAGGCACAGCCGCTTCGAGTCGCTGGGGGAGGGCCCGTGAGTGACACGGTGGCAACGGCCCGCCCGGCGGCCGAAGAGGCCCGGGCTACCCGGACGAAAGAGCAGGACACGCCGGCCCGACCGGTCCGGCAGCGGGACGCGTTCTTCGACAACGCCAAGTACCTGGCGATCGTACTGGTGGCCGTGGGGCACGCCTGGGAGCCGTTGCGGCCGGGCAGCAGGGCCGTCACCGCTCTCTACATGCTCGTCTACGCCTTCCACATGCCGGCGTTCATCATCATCTCCGGCTACTTCTCGCGCACCTTCGACGGAAGCCCGGGGAAGCTGAAGCGCCTGGTCACCGGCGTCGTCGTCCCGTACGTCGTGTTCGAGACGGCGTACACCCTGTTCACCCGCTGGACCAGCCAGGACCCGGACCGGCCGATCAGCCTGCTGGACCCGCTCTACCTGACCTGGTTCCTCGCGGCGCTGTTCATCTGGCGGCTGACCACGCCGGTGTGGCGGCATGTGCGGTGGCCGCTGCCGCTGGCCTTCGTCATCGCGATGCTGGCGACGCTCTCGCCGTCCCTCGGCAACGACCTCGACCTGCAACGCACCCTGCAGTTCCTGCCGTACTTCGTCTTCGGGCTGCTGCTGCGGCCGGAGCACTTCCGGCTGGTGCGCCGGCGCAAGGTGCGCATCCTCGCCGTGCCGGTCGCCCTCTGCGCCCTCGCCGTGGCGTACTGGGCGGTTCCGCGGATGAACTACGCCTGGTTCTTCCATGCCGACAGCGCCCGGGCCCTGGCCGCGCCCTTCTGGTACGGGCCCCTGATGACCCTGGCCGCCTTCGGCTGCTCGGTCGTCCTGGTCGTCTGTTTCCTCGCCTGGGTGCCGGGGCGCCGGATGTGGTTCACCGTGCTGGGCGCGGGCACGCTGTGCGGCTATCTGCTGCACGGCTTCGTCGCGCAGGCCGCCAAGCACTGGGGCTGGTACGAACCGGCCTGGGTCCAGGGGCCCGTCGGCGCGCTCACGGCCACCCTGGTGGCCGCCGCGGTCATGACAGCGCTGTGCACGCCGTCCGTACGGCGTCTCTTCCGCTGCGTGACGGAACCGGGGATGGAGGGGGCCTTCCGCCGAGCTGCGGGGTGAGCGTCGAGCCCGCACGCTGGAGAGACAGCACACTTCTCCGCGAGGGAGCACGGGCATGGCGAGGCGCCGCAGTGAGGGCGGGAAGCCGAAGAAGAAGGGCGACAAGGTCACCTGGAGCAGTCACGGCAGCCGGACCGAGGGCGAGGTGGAGAAGGAGATCACCGAGCGGACCCGGGCAGCGGGCCGCACCGTCGACGCCTCGTCCGACGATCCGCGGTACCAGGTGCGCAGCGACAAGTCCGGCAGGTCCGCCGTGCACAAGCCGTCCGCGCTCAAGAGGAAGAAGTGAGCCGGCGTGGACGGCGAGGAGCGCCGGCCAGCAGCAGGGCGGGGCGAGTCCACCGGGCACGCTTCCCGCATCTGGCTCGGCGGCCCTCCGGCGACGTGGAGGACAGCCGGTGGCGCCCCTCACTCATGAACTGGGGCCACGACCCGTCGGCGTGAGACCGTTCAGCGCCTCCGTCATCTGGTGCTGCGTCTCTTCGGCCACCACGCGGGCCTCCTCGACGACGTCACCGCGTTCGCGGATGAGGCTCTCGTAGATCGGAAGTTCTTCGGTCCGGATCGAGTCGGTTTTCACAGGGTTGGTCCTATCGCTTTACTGCCGGGTCTGAGGGGCCCGTGTAAGTCTGCGTCATGACCCTCTGCGGTGTTACCCACCCCCGTCATGCTCATATTTCCGTCACGTGCTTCGCGAATTCCCCAACATTGCGACCGTGGACAGCGCGAAGGGCCCCGGGATTCGTGCCCGGGGCCCTTCGCGGGGGTTCGTCAGAGCGAGGTCGTGTGAACGCCCGCGTTCGCGCCCGCCGCGGCGCCCTCCGTCGACAGCGCCGCCTGCAGGTTCCCGCAGACCTCGGCGGTCAGCGGACCGACCAGGCCGGCGGAGAGGCCGCCCGCGAGGCCCGCGGAGGCAGCGCCACCCGCGTTGCCGCCGGAGACCTGCTCCAGGTCCGCGTCGGAGAGCTCGGCGATGTCGACCCGGGGGGTGAGGTTCATGGGGGTGTTTCCCTTCGCGTGAATGTGCGCAATGGCGGAGCGGCGCGGGTGATCGCGGGATTCCGGGGGCCGGGATCCCGCATCCGCGGTGCCGCCGTGCGCAGGATCAAAACATTCCGCTGAGCGGAGGGCCAGCCGCATGCCGTCGCCGCACCCGGCATTTAGGTGACCGCCTTCACCGCCATGACCACGGGGTCGCCGAATTGCGCACACTCCTTCACACATCCCGTCGCCCGGCGGCACACAGGTGCATTGCGCCCCGAATTCCGAAGCGGGCACTTCGGTGCCAAGTTCTCATGCCCCAGGACGGACTTGGCGCCGGGCGCGCCACCCCAGGACGTCCCGGCGGGCGGTGTGCAGATGTGCTGGATGTTCGGTCCCGCCCTGTCAGGTCGCCCCGTCAGGCCGCCGCGGCCGGCTGCATCAGACGGGCCAGCAGGTCGTCCAGGATGACCAGTCCTGTGAGCCCGCCGGCGGGGTCGCGGACGACGGCCAGGGACGAGCGGCGGCGGCGCAGCACCTCGATCGCGTCCGCGACCGTGGTCGACTCCGTCAGCTCGGGCACCGGCCGGGCCAGTTCGCGCGCGGTCGTGGCACGCCCCCGGGCCCGGGCGACCAGGGCGTCACGGGCATGGACGGAGCCGAGGACAATGCCGTTCTCCCGGACGAGCAGCCGGGTGCGGTCGTGCTCGGCTGCGGAACGCAACAGCGCGTCGACGTCCGCGCCGCCCTCGACCCAGGTGATCTCCGCGGCCGGGATCCGCAGCGCCGCGACCGGCGTCTCCGGCTCGGTCAGCGAGCGGGTCAGCAGCTCCGAGTCGGTCGCGCTGATCAGGCCCAGCCGCTCGGACTCCTCCACCAGCCGCGTCAGCTGCTCCCGGTCGTGCACCGAGGCAAGTTCGTCGCGCGGGGCCACCCGGCACAGCCGTACCAGTGCGTTGCTCACCGCGTTGAGCAGCCGGATCAGCGGGTGCACGGCCCGCACCACGGCCCGGAAGGGCGGGGAGAGAAGCATCGCCGAACGCTCGGGGTGGGCGATCGCCCACGACTTGGGCGCCATCTCGCCGACCACCATGTGCAGGAACACCACCACGACCATCGCCACGGCGAACGCGACGCCGTAGCTCACGGCACTGGGCAGGCCCAGCTTGTGCAGCAGCGGGTCGAGTTCGTGCGAGATCGCCGGCTTCGACACCGAGCCCAGGCCCAGCGTGCACACGGTGATGCCCAGCTGGGCGCCGGCCAGCATCAGCGACAGCTCGCGAATTCCGGCCAGTGCCGCCCCGGCCCCGCTCCGCCCCTCCGCCGCAGCCTTCTCCAAACGGTGCCGTTTGGCGGCGACCAGCGCGAACTCGGCCGCCACGAAGAAACCGCTGCCGATCAGCAGCAGTACGGTCACGAAGACCGCCATGGGGAAACTCACGCCATCTCCTCGGCTTCCACGAGCGGGCTGATCCGCACCCGGTCGGCCACGTGCCGGTCGAGCGTGCGGACGTCGATCGCGGCCCGGCCGCCCTCGGGCAGCTCGACCGTGACCCGGTCGCCGACCGTGGGGAAGCGGCCGAGCCGGTCCACGACCAGGCCGGCCACCGTGTCGTAGTCGTCGTCCTCCGGCAGCCGGACACCGGTGGCCTCGGCCACCTCGTCCAGCCGGCGGCCGGCGTCCACGAGCCAGCCGTCGCCGTCCGCGACGGCGAGCACGGTGACGGTGTCGGACTCGTCCGCGATGTCACCGACCAGTTCCTCGGCGATGTCCTCGTAGGTGACGATGCCCGCCACGCCGCCGTGCTCGTCGAGGACGACCGCGAACTCGTCGTCCTGCTCCCGCATCCGTGTCACCGCGTCGGGCAGCGCGAGCGTGTCGGGCAGCAGCAGGGGCCGCCGGGCCACCTCACCGGCCCTCGCGCCGGCGATGCGGGCGGCGGACAGCGCCATCAGCTCGCGCACGCCCAGCACACCGGCGATGTCGTCCGGGTGGTCGCCCAGGACGGGGTAGTTGGAGTGGCCGTGCTCGGCGATCAGGCCGATCGCCTCCTCGGCACCGGCGTCCTTGCGGACGAAGACGGCGTCGGCGCGCGGCACCATCACCTCGTCGAGGGTGCGCTCGGAGAACTCCAGCGCGTGGTCCAACAGGGCGGCGGTGTCCTTCGGCAGCGCGCCCCGCTCGTGGGACTCGCCGATCAGATGGCCCAGCTCCTCCAGCGTGGCGCCGTGGTGCAGTTCCTCGACCGGCTCGATACCGGCCTTGCGCAGCAGCTTGTTCGCCGCGCTGTCGAAGATGTGCACGATGGGGCCGACGACCTTCAGATACGCCAGCGTGGACGGGGCCAGCGCCTTCGCCAGCCGCTCGGGAACCGCGATCGCGAGGTTCTTCGGGGCCAGCTCGCCCAGCACCATCTGCACGACGGTGGCCAGCACGAAGGCGAGGACGACGGCGATACCGCTGACGGCCGCGTCGGGCAGGCCGAGTCCGGACAGGGCGGGCCTGAGCAGCGCGGACACCGACGGCTCGGCGATGAAGCCGACGACCAGGCCGGTGACGGTGATGCCGAGCTGCGCGCCCGACAGCATGAACGACAGCCGCTCCAGCACCTTCAGGGCCCGGGCGGCCTTGCGGTCCCCGGCCTCGGCCGCACGCGCGAGGGCGAGCCGGTCGGCGGAGACGTAGGCGAACTCCTGGGCCACGAAGTAGCCGGTGCCGGCGGTCAGCACGAACACGGCGAGCAGGCCCAGCAGGGCCTCGGCGACACTCACCCGCGCATCGATCGGGAGGGGGCGCCCCGCCGTGTGCCGCGATCACTGATTCCGTGGCGGGATGGTCGGGGACTGTGCCCCGGAGGGTCCGTCGGTCTGGCGGACAAGAACTCGCTCCTCATGTGTGGTGTGTACTCGGGTCAACGACCGTCGTCGCGCCCGTGTTCCCGAATTCTACGACGCTGTAGAGAGGCGCTGTAGAGAACGGTGACCCTCTCCGAGTGCCCCTCACTCCGAGCGGGACTCCTCGGCGAGATCCGGCACCAGCCCGCACAGCGCCGCGCGCTGGTCAGGGCCCATGAATCGGGTGAGCGCCCGCGTGACCGTCTCGGCGAGCGGGCCGGAGGCCTCGGTCAGGAGGTCCCGGGCCTTGTCCGTGAGGGCGACCTCGATACCGCGTTTGTCGCCGCACACCGACCTGCGCGTGACGAGGCCGGCGTGCTGGAGGCAGGCGATCTGGTAGGTGAGGCGGGTCTTGGGGCGGCCCAGGAGTTCCGCGACGCGCGTCATGCGCAGGCCGCCCTCGGGCTGCTCGGCGAGCAGGCACAGGATCAGGAACTCGTCGTGCGAGATGTCCAGCTTCTCCTTCACGACCGCGCGCAGCCGCTGCTCCACCGCCCCTGTCGCGGCGAGCAGCAGCATCCAGGCGCGCAGCTCGGCGGGCAGCAGCCCGCTGCCCTCGCCGGACGGGCATCCGGGCAGGTCGGCGGGGTGCTCCTGGGGGTCGGCCATGCGTTACAGCGTACCTGTCGTCCAAATTTGGAGCAGGGGGTTGTTCAATTTTGGACTAGCGGCTAGCGTGCAATCGTTGCAGTAATCCAAATTTGGACCATACGAGTGGGAGAAGGATCATGACCGTCGCTGTGGAAACCGGACTGTGGCAGCTCGACGTGACCGCCTCGACCGTCGGCATCCGGCACAAGACCATGTGGGGCCTGGTCACCGTGAAGGGCGGCTTCGGGGCACTGAGCGGCACGGGCGAGGTCCGGCCCGACGGCTCCGCCGTCGGCACCCTGACCTTCGACGCCGCCTCCCTCGACACCGGCAACGCCAAGCGCGACACCCATCTGAGGTCCGCCGACTTCTTCGACACCGACCACCACCCCGAGATCACCTTCGCGGCCCGCGGCGCCGAGCTCCGCGACGGCGACCAGGTGCATGTCGTCGGCCAGCTGACCGTGCGCGGCATCAGCAGGCCGCTGTCGCTCACCGCCCGCCTGACGGAGGGGGACGCCACCGGGCTCACGCTGGACACCGAGTTCAGCGTGGACCGTGACCAGTTCGGCCTGGGCTGGAACCAGCTGGGCATGATCCGCGGCCGGACCACGGTCACCGCCGCCCTCCGCTTCGTCCGCGCCACGGGCTGACAGGCTGGGCCGGGGCAGAACGAACCGGCCCGAGGGGGGAGTTCGTACCGTGCGGCAGACTGATGCCGGCGAGCAGGGGCAGCACCCGTCGGCCCGTGGGTCACTCCCCGTGGGCCCGTGGGTCAGTACACGTCCCGCACATACCGCTTGTCCGCCGCGAGTTGCTTCACGTACGCGGTGGCCTCCGCCTCGCTCAGCCCGCCGTGCGTCACCGCGATGTCCCTGAGCGCCCGGTCCACGTCCTTGGCCATACGGGAGGCGTCACCGCAGACGTAGAAGCGGGCCCCCTCGCACAGCCAGTGCCACAGCTCGGGTCCGTGCTCGCGCATCCGGTCCTGCACGTACACCTTGTTGCGCTGGTCACGGGAGAAGGCGGTGTCCAGACGCGTGAGGGTGCCCTCGTCGAGCAGCGCGGCCAGCTCGTCCTCGTAGTAGAAGTCCGTCGCGCGGTGCTGCTCGCCGAAGAACAGCCAGTTGGGAGCCCGGTGGCCGAGCGCCCGCCGCTCCTGGAGGAAGCCGACGAAGGGCGCGACACCGGTGCCCGGGCCGACCATGACCATCGGCGTCGAGGCGTCTCCCGGGGGCCGGAAGTGCGGCGAGCGCTGCACGAACACGGGTACCTCCGTCTCCGCTTCGGCATCCGCGAGGAAGGGCGAGCAGACTCCGCCGCGCGCCCGGCCGTGCAGGTTCTCGTACCGCACCACGGACACCGTCAGCGACACCCGCCCGGCGTCGACCAGCGGGCTGGACGATATGGAGTACAGCCGCGGCTGAAGCCCCCGCAGCACCCCGGCCCACTCCTCGGCACTCGCCCGCACCGCGTACTCGGCGACCACGTCCACGGCCTGCCGGCCCCAGCTCCACTGCGCCAGCCCGTCCTTGTTGTCGGGCCGCAGCAGCCTGCGCAACTCGTGCTTGTCCCGCGCGCGTTCGGCGACGAAGCGCAGCAGGTCGGGCGTGATCCTCGTGATGTCGAAGTGCCGGTGCAGGGCCTCGGCGAACGGCACCTCACCAACGCCCTTGACCTGCACGGGTGTTGTCGCGTCCAGGCCGGTCACCGCCAGCCACTCCTCCACGAGGGCAAGCGCGTTGACCGGCCGCACACCGAGCGCGTCCCCGGCCTCGTACGCCAGCTCCGTCCCGCTCGTGTCGAACGTGAACCGGCGGACCTCCTTGCCCGCGCCGGGCCGGCTGAGCAACTGGTTGCCGACGAGCCGGGCGGCGGTGGCGGCGGGCTTGGACTTGGTCCTCGGCTTCTCGGCCGGGGCAGGTGCCGGGGCCGTGCCCGTGCCGCCCAGCGCCGAGAGCACCTGGTCGAGCCACTCCCCGGCCGAGAGCTCGTAGTCCGGCTCGCAGTCCGTACGCGGGGCCAGCCGCACCCCGCCCAGCTCGTCGAGCCGCGCGTCCAGCCGCCGCCCGTGCCCGCAGAAGTCGTCGTAGGAGGAGTCCCCGAAGGCGAGGACGGCATACCGCACCCCGTCCAGCCGCGGGGCGGGGTCGCCGGAGAGCGCGTCCCAGAGGCCGCTGCCGTTGTCGGGCGCGTCGCCGTCCCCGAAGGTGCTGGTGATGAAGAGCAGGTCGGCCGTGCGGGCGAGCGTCCCGATGTCGGCCTCGTCCATGCCGACGAGGGTCGCGTGGTGCCCTGTCGCGGTCAGGCGCTCGGCGGTGGCGGAGGCGAACTCCTCGGCGTTCCCGGTCTGCGAGGCCCACAGCACGACGATCTCGCGGCCGGCCGGTTCCTGCGGCGCCGCGGTCGGGGTCCGGGACGTCCGGGAGTACATGCCGGCGAGGACCCCGTTGACCCACAGGGCGTGCTCGGCGGAGAAGGGCGCGTCGGGCGGCAGCACCGGGACACCGCCGAGGGTGCCCGAGCCGAGCCCGGCGAGGAAACCGGTGAGGTACCGGCGTTCCTGGGAGGAGAGGACCGGCGGTGGGGAGGGTTCCAGGCCGAAGGGATCGGCGGCGCCCGGGGTCACCTCCGTCGGTACGAGCGCCTCTGCGGGCGGCGCCGGTGCCGGTGCGGCCACCTTCGCCAGTGAGACGGCGCACGCCTTGAACTCCGGCTGGAACGACAGCGGATCCACCGCGTCGCTCGTCACCGCGTTGATGCTCAGATACTCGCCGAACAGGTCGTTCCAGTGGAACGGCGCGAAGCAGCACCCCGGCCGCACCCGGTCCGTCACCACCGCCGGCAGCACGGCCCGCCCGCGCCGCGAGGCGACCTCGACCAGATCGCCCTCCGCGACGCCTAGCGCCTCCGCGTCCTGCGGGTGGAGCTCCACGAAGGGCCCCGAGTTCAGCTTGTTGAGCTTCGCGACCTTGCCGGTCTTGGTGAGCGTGTGCCACTGGTGCTGCACCCGCCCGGTGTTGAGGACGAACGGATAGTCGTCGTCCGGCATCTCGGCGGCGGGCAGATGCGGGCGTGCGAAGAAGACGCCCCGACCGGAGGCCGTCGGAAAACGCAGCCCGTCGTCACCGACGTACCGGATGGGATTGCGCTCCGGCCCGTCCTCACGCGCGGCCGGCCACTGCACGGGCGTCTCACGAAGCCGCTCGTAGGACACCCCGCGCAGGTCCCACCCGGTCTTCGGGTTCCAGAACCGCCGGATCTCCTCGAAGACCTGCTCGGCGCTGTCGTACGAGAACCCCTTCTCGTACCCCATCGCGCACGCCACCTCCGCGATGATCCGCCAGTCGGCCATCGCCTCCCCGGGCGGGTCCGCGGCCGGCCGGGTCAGCGTGAGGTTGCGCTCGCTGTTGACGAAGACGCCCTCCGCCTCCGTCCACATCGCGCCCGGCAGGACGACGTCGGCGTAGGCGTTCGTCTCGGTGTCGGTGAACACGTCCTGCGTGACGACGAACTCGGCTGCCTCGAGGCCCTCGATGACCGTACGGCGGTTGGCGACCGAGGCGACCGGGTTGGTGCAGATGATCCAGCAGGCCTTGATCTCCCCGTCGGCCATCTTCCGGAACATCTCGACGGTGCCCTTCCCGACGCCGTCCTTGCGCAGTGTCCCCGGCGGCAGCTCCCACACGTCCTCGGCGAACGCCCGCTCCTCGTCCACGAGCACCGACCGCTGCCCCGGCAGACCCGGGCCCATGTACCCCATCTCGCGCCCGCCCATGGCGTTGGGCTGACCGGTGAGGGAGAACGGCCCGGCGCCGGGACGGCAGATCGCCCCCGTCGCCAGATGCAGATTGACCAGGGCGTTGGTGTTCCAGGTGCCGTGCGTGGACTGGTTGAGCCCCATGGTCCAGCAGCTCATCCACCGCCGGCCGGCCTCGCCGATCAGCCGGGCGGCGGTCCGCAGCTCGTCCTCCGCGATCCCGGTGATCTCCGCGACCGCGGCCGGGGCGTAGTCGGCGAGGAACCCGGGCAGGGCCTCCCAGCCCTCGGTGTGCGCGGCCACGAACTCCGGGTCGGTGTGGCCGCCCTCGTGCAGCAGATGCAGCAGACCGTTCAGCAACGCCAGGTCAGTCCCCGGCCTGACCTGCAGGAACAGATCGGCCTTCGCCGCGGTCGCGGTCCGCCGCGGATCGACGACGATCAGCTTGGCGCCCGCCTTGACCCGCTCCATCATCCGCAGGAAGAGGATCGGATGGCAGTCGGCCATGTTCGACCCGATGACGAGAAAGGCATCCGCCTGATCGAAGTCCTCGTACGACCCGGGCGGCCCGTCCGCCCCCAGTGACAGCTTGTAGCCGGTGCCCGCGCTCGCCATGCACAGCCGCGAGTTCGACTCGATCAGGTTCGTCCGCACGAACCCCTTGGCCAGCTTGTTCGCCAGATACTGCGCCTCGAGGCTCATCTGCCCCGAGACGTAGAAGGCGACCGCGTCCGGCCCGTGCTCGTCGACGATCGCCCGCAGCCGCGCCGCGGTCTCGGCGATCGCGCCGGCCACCGGCGCCGGGACCGCCTCCTCGCCCCGGTCGTCCCGCACCAGCGCGCTGGTCAGCCGCCCGGGAGCGGCGAGCATGTCGGCCGTGGTCGCGCCCTTGGTGCAGAGCCGCCCCGCGTTGGCCGGATGCGCCTTGTCGCCGGACGCCTTCAAGATCGTGCGCCGGCCGTCCGGCCCCGCCCCGACATCGAGTACGAGACCGCAGCCCACACCGCAGTACGAGCAGACGGTGCGCACCTGCCGCGTCTCCTGCCGGGTCTCAGGGGTCGTGGTCATGCCCCTGAGGGTACGAATCGCCCGTTACGCCGCTGTCACACCGCTTGATCAACAGGGGTTACGCCCGTCACACAGCCGCCTTCTGGCCGTTGTGAGGTGCATTGAGGTCGCGGAGCGTGTCGCTGTTGGGCCGAACGGGTGACTCTGCGCAAGAATTGCCCGATGCAGACAGTCAGCGCGAGCCAGGACGGAGCATGCCGGTGAACAGCCACGATGTCACCGACGAACAGTGGGAGGGGCTCGCCCAGGTCGTGCCGCTGCGGGGCCGGGACGCCTGGCCGTCCTCCGTCGGCCACCGTTCCATACCCGAGGCCGAGACGGAGACGCGCCGCCGCTTCGTCGTCCTGCGGGTGAACGTCTTCGCCGACGCCCGCGACGTCGCCGAGAGGCTGATGGCGGGGGTGCCCGTGCTGCTCGACCTGACCGGCGCGGAGACGGAGGTCGCCAAACGCGTCCTCGACTTCAGCACGGGCGTCGTCTTCGGCCTGGCGAGCGGGATGCACCGCGTGGACCGCAACGTGTTCCTGCTGACACCGGCGGGCACCGAGGTGACGGGGCTGATGGAGGGGGCCGGGCTTCCAGGGGTGTGACGGTAGCTCGATCGTAGGAACGCCCCGGAGACGGAACGGTTCGTCCTGTCGCCGGAGCCCTACGGTCCGGATATGAGCCAGCCCCCCGCACCCACATCCCCCGCCCCCACGTCCACGCCCTCCGCACCCCTCAGGCATCCCGACCGCCCCCGCCTTACCGAACTGCGCCTTGCCGCCTTCACGACCCACCGCCGCGCCGCGTTCCCGCTCGGGCCGCTCACCCTCCTCGCCGGCCCCAGCGGCTGCGGCAAGACCAGCGCACTGCGGGCGTACGAGGCGCTCGCCCGGCTCGGCGGCGGCGCCGGGCTCGGCGAGGCGTTCCCGGACGCCGTCGCCTGCGTGCCGGAGCGGGCCCGGCCCGACGCGCAGCGCCGCCGCGGCTTCCGTATCGGCTGCACGGCCGACGGCCCCGCGGGCCCGGTCCGGCTCGACGTGGCCGTGCAGGCCGAACCCGAACTGCGGATCGTGGGCGAGCGGTTGACGGCCGACGGTCTGATCCTCCTGGAAACCGCCCTGCGCGACCCCGGGAAACGCGCCGTACAGGCCGCCTGGCACACGGCCGGGCCGACGCCGGTGACCCGCGGCCCGCTGCCGGACGACCGGCTCGGCACGGCCCTGCTGCCACTGCGCGTGGCAGGAAAGACACCCGGCCAGCGCAGGGTGCTTGCCGCGGCCGAGCAGATGGTGGTCGCCCTGCGCGCCGTCTTCGCCTGCGACCCCCAGCCCGCCCGGATGCGCGGCACCGTACCGTCCGGCTCCGGCCGGCTGCTCGGTGGCTGCGGCAATCTGGCCGACGTACTGGAGCGCACCCGCACCGAGTGCGGACGGCGGCACGCGCTGTTCGTGGCGGCGGTACGCGCTGGCTGCGCCGGGCCGGTCGCCGACGTCCTCGCCCGGGCGGAGGAGGGAACGGGAACGGTCCGTGCGACGCTCGACCGGGGTGACGGTGTCCGTACCGACCTGCGACGGCTCGGCGACGGCGAACTGCGGTACGTAGCACTCGCGTTGGTCCTGCTCACCGGACCGGGCGTGCTGGAGGTCGACCCGGCCGGCGAGGTGCCCGCCGCGCTCCAGACGCTCACCGTCCTCGCCGACGGCTTCGACCGGGGCCTGGACGGACGGCAGCGGCTGGAACTGCTGCGACTGGCGGCCCGGATGTGCGACCGAGGGCACATCCGGCTCGTCGGCGCCGTCAGCGACGCCTCATGGGCCGCCGGGACGGAGGGTGTCACGGTGGTACACCTGAACCGTGACTGATCCCCTGGACGTGGCCGGACTGCAACGCCGCCTGGCCGATTTCGCGGCCGCGCGGAACTGGCAGCAGTACCACACCCCCAAGAACCTGGTCGCCGCGCTCAGCGTGGAGGCCTCCGAACTGGTCGAGATCTTCCAGTGGTTGACCCCCGAGGAGTCGGCCCGCGTCATGACCGACCCCGACACCGCGCCCCGCGTCACCGACGAGGTCGCCGACGTCCTCGCGTATCTGCTCCAGCTGTGCGAGGTGCTCGGCATCGACCCACTGGCGGCGCTGGATGCGAAGATCGACCGGAACGAGCGGAGGTTCCCGGCCCAGGAGTAGCCAAGTCCGTTTGTACGCTGTGTAACCAAAATGCGGTTCGAATCCGAATTGTTGTCCGCAATTTTCCGTCTTCCTCTGGCTTTTGGTCTCACACCCCTTCACTCTGGGTAGTGAACTAGGGAGTTCGGGCAGGCGTACGCGCGGGAGCGCGTCGGGACAGACGGGGGCAGCGCATGGACGCGGTGCGGCTCATCGTGACGAGCAGGCGGTCCCTGGCCGCGGGCGGCGACGTGCGGGAGGTCCTGGCCGAGGTGTGGCAGGCGCAGGCCCTCGCACAGGCGATCGGCAGCCGTCTCGCGGTCGCCGGACCGCCCGAACTGCGAGGCGAGGCACTGGGGTTGACGGAGTTGGCGGGCCGAGGCTGCGGCGTCCTCGACCCGCCCGAACTGGCCCCTGGTGAGCTGCGGGCGGGCCAGCTCACCGAGTTGGGCGACGCCCGCCACACCCTGATGTTCCTCGGCGGCCTCCTCGGCGAGGTCGGCATCGCCCTCGTCGGCCTCGCCTGCGCCGCGGACGACGAGGGCACGTACTGGCAGTGCATGGAGGCCATCGACGCGGCGGACGAGTCCCGCGACCGCGTCCTCGAAATGCTCCGCAGACTCGCGGACCGCGAGCAGGTGGTACCGGAGAGGGAGGCGGGCTAGGAGAGGAACCGTTCCTGGCGTGCCGGCCGGCGGGGGAGTGCCCGGTGCGGGCGGGTGGGGGTTGTTCGCGCGGTTCCCCGCGCCCCCTGGGGCCGGGTCATTGCTGGGCCCCTGCCTTTGCCGCGGCGCCGTTGTGGCCGGGCGCGCCCCGCGGCGGAGCCGCATATCGACACAGCCCCGCGCCCCTTGAGAGCGATCCCGGACGACACCGCCTCAGGCCGAACGCCCCGGCACAAGCCCCGCCGACGAACGTCGCCCCCGCCCCGGACACCCCCGCCCCGGACACCCCCGCCCCGGACACCCCCGCCCGAACACCCCCACCCCGGACACCCCCACCCCGAACACCCCCACCCCGGCCCTCAGCCGACCGGGCCCTCCTCGCCCGGCCCCCGGCCGGCGTCCCCCGCTGCCTGAAGATCCGCGTCCAACGCCGACAGGTCCGCGTTCAACGCCGCCATCAGCTCCTCCATCTGCTGCAACAGCCCTTTCGGCTGCCCGGTCCCGCCCTGTTGCGGCACGGTCTCTTCGGACATGACGGCCTCCTCGGCCCATGGCCCCCGGGGAGGCCGACGCGGGTGACGCCCCGGCGGTCGTCGGCCGGTGCGGAAGCCGGGGGCTCCGGCTCCGCCCGAGCCAACGATCACCACCGGGGCCGGTCACTGGCCGGGGCAGGCGGCACCCGCGGTATGCACGTAATTTCACCCGACCGGGGACCGCGCGGGACAGGGGACCGACCACGTCGCCCCGCACCCCGGCGTGCAGGATGGAAGCATGGATCTCCGCATCTTCACCGAGCCCCAGCAGGGGGCCACCTATGACACGCTGCTCGCCGTCGCCAAGGCCACCGAGGACCTCGGCTTCGACGCCTTCTTCCGTTCCGACCACTATCTCCGCATGGGCTCCGGCGACGGCCTGCCCGGCCCCACCGACGCCTGGCTCACCCTGGCCGGACTCGCCCGCGAGACCAAGCGCATCCGGCTCGGCACCCTGATGACCGCCGGCACCTTCCGGCTGCCCGGCGTGCTCGCCATCCAGGTCGCGCAGGTCGACCAGATGTCCGGCGGCCGCGTCGAGCTCGGCCTCGGCACCGGCTGGTTCGAGGAGGAGCACAAGGCCTACGGCATCCCGTTCCCCAAGGAGAAGTTCTCCCGCCTCGAGGAGCAGCTGGAGATCGTCACCGGCCTCTGGGCGACGGAACTCGGCAAGACCTTCGACTTCCACGGCACCCACTACGACCTCACGGACTCTCCGGCGCTGCCCAAGCCCGCGCAGAAGAAGATCCCCGTGCTCGTCGGGGGACACGGCGCCACCCGCACCCCGCGGCTGGCCGCACAGTACGCCGACGAGTTCAACATCCCCTTCGCCTCCGTCGAGGACAGCGAGCGCCAGTTCGGCCGGGTACGCGCCGCCGCCGAGGAGGCCGGCCGCGACGGCGACGACCTGACCTACTCCAACGCCCTCGTCGTCTGCGTCGGCCGGGACGAGGCGGAGGTCGCCCGCCGGGCCGCCGCGATCGGCCGTGAGGCCGACGAGCTGAGGCTCAACGGCCTGGCCGGCTCCCCGTCCGAGGTCGTCGACAAGATCGGCCGCTACGCCGAGATCGGCGCCCGGCGGATCTACCTCCAGATCCTCGACCTGGACGACCTCGACCACCTGGAGCTGATCTCCTCGCAGGTGCGGTCGCAGCTGCCGTAAGGCCGGCACGGCACGTCGGCCGTCCGGCGGATCGGGCCGTGGAGCGCGATCCGCCGGGCCTGGGTCAGGGTTTGCGTGCGACCGCCACGTAGAGGGGGATCTCCTCGCCCCCGCCGTCGCCTTCGCGCGGTTCGCCGAGTTCGGGGTGCCACCGCGCGGCCAGGACCACACCGGGGTCCACCAGCTCGAGGCCAGTGAAGAACTCCGAGAACTCTCCGAGGCTGCGCACCTGTGCCGCCGTGCCGCCCTTGCGGTACACCTCGACGACCCGCTCCCAGGTCTCCGGGTCGAAGTCCCCCGTCGCATGGGACAGCGTCAAGCAGCTCCCGGACGCCAGGGGTTCGAGAAGCTCGCGCACGATCCGGCGGGGCTCGTCCTCGTCCGCCACCAGGTGCAGCAGAGCCACGAGGGACAGCGCGACCGGCCGGCCGAAGTCGAGGGTCTCCCGTGCCGCCGCGATGATCTTTCCCGGTTCCCGTACATCGCCCGCGACATAGGCGGTCTTACCTTCACGCGTGCTGTGCAGCAGGGCCTCGGCGTGCCGGAGGACGATCGGATCGTTGTCCGCGTACACCACCCGGGCCTCCGGGGCGACCCCTTGGACGATCTGGTGGAGGTTCGGCTCGGTCGGTATGCCGGTGCCTATGTCGAGGAACTGACGGAGCCCTCGCTCGGCCAGCAGCCGGGAGGCGCGTTGCATGAACGAACGGTTGGTCCGCGCCATCGTGCTGACGGCGGGGAAGAGGGAGGTCACCTGCTCGGCCGCTGCCGCGTCGACCGGGTAGTTGTCCTTCCCGCCGAGGAAGTAGTCGTACATCCGCGCCGAGTGGGGCTTTCCGGTGTCGATGTCGTCCGCGCTGCGCCCGGCGTCTGTCACGTGAGGCCTCCACATCTGTACGTGCGTGATCTGTACGTGCGTGGGCGCCCCTCGCGCAATGTCCGCATCCCCTCGAACGCCCGGTCGACCGGGAGGCTAGCGAAAATTCCCGGGTCCCGTCGGCGCCCTCTCTGTACGGTGGCCGTATCCGCAGTTCAGACCACTGATCAAAGGTCGACCTACCGTGTTTCTGACCATCACCACGACCGGCACCCCGGAGCGCCCCGCCACCGATCTCGGCTACCTGCTGCACAAGCACCCCGAGAAGGCCCAGGCGTTCTCCACCTCCTACGGCACGGCCCACGTCCTCTACCCCGAGGCGGACGCCGAGCGCTGCACGGCGGCGCTGCTGCTGGAGGTGGACGCGGTGGCACTGGTCAGGCGTGGCAAGGGCAAGGGCCGGGGCGGAGCCCCGGACGCGGCACTCGCGCAGTACGTCAACGACCGCCCGTACGCGGCCTCCTCCCTTCTCGCCGTGGCACTGAGCGGCGTCTTCTCCAGCGCGATGAAGGGCGTCTGCAACGCCCGGCCCGAACTGCCCGCCCTGCCCCGGCCGTTGCGGATCGAGGTGCTGGCGCTGCCCGCCCGCGGCGGCCCCGGGCTCGTACGGCGGCTCTTCGAGCCGCTGGGCTGGACGGTCACCGCCGAGCCCGTGCCCCTGGACACCGAGTTCCCGCAGTGGGGGGACTCGCGCTACGTCCGCCTCGAACTGGAGTCCACGGACCGCACCCTCGCCGAGGCCCTGCGCCACCTCTACGTCCTGCTCCCGGTCCTGGACGACGCCAAGCACTACTGGGTCGCCCCCGACGAGGTGGACAAGCTGCTGCGCGCCGGCGAGGGCTGGCTGCCCGGCCACCCGGAGCAGAAGCTGATCACCAGCCGCTACCTCGCGCGCCGCTGGTCGCTGACCCGTGCCGCGACGGAGCGGCTGGAGCTGGTACGGCTGGCCGAGACGGACGACAGCGAGGTGGAGGAGATCGACAACGCGGTCGGGGCGGAGACCGAGACCGAGGAACGGCCGACCCCGCTGGCCGTGCAGCGCCGGGAGGCCATCACCGCCGCACTCAAGGCGTCCGGGGCCGCCCGTGTCCTGGATCTCGGCTGCGGCCAGGGCCAGTTGGTGCAGACGCTGCTCAAGGACCCGGCGTTCACCGAAATCGTGGGAGTGGACGTGTCGATGCGGGCGCTCACCATCGCCTCCCGGCGGCTCAAGCTGGACCGCATGGGGGAGCGGCAGGCCGCGCGCGTCAAGCTCTTCCAGGGCTCGCTCGCCTACACCGACCAGCGGATCAAGGGCTACGACGCCGCCGTGCTCAGCGAGGTGATCGAGCACCTCGACCTGCCCCGGCTGCCGGCCCTGGAGTACGCCGTGTTCGGCTCGGCCCGCCCGCGTACGGTCCTCGTGACGACCCCGAACGTCGAGTACAACGTGCGCTGGGAGAGCCTGCCGGCCGGCCAGGTCCGGCACGGCGACCACCGCTTCGAATGGACCCGCGCCGAGTTCCGGGCCTGGGCGGAGGCGGTGGCCGAACGGCACGGGTACGGCGCGGAGTTCGTACCTGTCGGCCCCGACGACCCTGAGGTGGGGCCGCCCACCCAGATGGCCGTGTTCACCCTGACCACCCCGAAGGAGGCGAAGGCGGCATGACCGACGTACGCGAGGGGCGCGTCCTGCCCGTCACCGACCTCTCCCTGGTGGTGCTCGTCGGCGCCTCCGGCTCCGGCAAGTCCACCTTCGCCCGCAGGAACTTCAAGCCCACCGAGATCATCTCGTCCGACTTCTGCCGCGGCCTCGTCTCGGACGACGAGAACGACCAGAGCGCCACCAAGGACGCCTTCGACGTCCTGCACTACATCGCGGGCAAGCGCCTCGCCGCCGGCCGCCGCACCGTCGTGGACGCGACCAGCGTGCAGCCCGACGCCCGCCGCCAGCTGATCGACCTGGCCAGGCAGTACGACGTCCTGCCGATAGCCATCGTGCTCGACGTGCCCGAGGAGGTGTGCGCCGAGCGCAACGCGGGCCGCACCGACCGCGCGGACATGCCCCGCCGCGTCATCCACCGCCACACCCGGGAACTGCGCCGCTCCCTCAGGCACCTGGAGCGCGAGGGCTTCCGCAAGGTGCACGTCCTGCGGGGCGCCGCCGAGGTCGAGCACGCCACGATCGTCACCGAGAAGCGCTTCAACGACCTGACCCACCTCACCGGCCCCTTCGACATCGTGGGCGACATCCACGGCTGCGCCGCCGAACTGGAGTCGCTGCTCGGCAAGCTGGGCTACACCGACGGAGTCCACCCCGAGGGCCGTACCGCCGTCTTCGTCGGCGACCTGGTCGACCGCGGCCCCGACAGCCCGGGCGTGCTGCGCCGAGTCATGGCGATGGTGAAGTCCGGCAATGCCCTGTGCGTGCCCGGCAACCACGAGAACAAGTACGGCCGCCACCTGCGCGGCCGCAAGGTCCAGCACACCCACGGCCTCGCCGAGACCATCGAGCAGATGGCGGGCGAGAGCGAGGAGTTCGTCGCCGAGGTACGGGAGTTCCTCGACGGCCTCGTCAGCCACTACGTCCTCGACGGCGGCCGGCTGGTCGTCTGCCACGCCGGTCTGCCCGAGAAGTACCACGGCCGCACGTCCGGCCGGGTCCGCAGCCACGCCCTGTACGGCGACACGACCGGGGAGACCGACGAGTTCGGGCTGCCGGTGCGCTACCCGTGGGCGGAGGACTACCGAGGCCGGGCCGCCGTCGTCTACGGCCACACCCCCGTCCCGGAGGCCACCTGGCTCAACAACACCATCTGCCTGGACACCGGCGCCGTCTTCGGCGGCAAGCTCACCGCGCTGCGCTGGCCGGAGCGAGAGCTGGTCGACGTAGCGGCGGAGCGCGTCTGGTACGAGCCGGCGAAGCCGCTGCGCACCGAGGCCCCCGGCGGGCACGACGGCCGCCCGCTGGACCTGGCGGACGTGCACGGCCGCAGGATCGTGGAGACCCGCCACCAGGGCCGTATCTCGATCCGTGAGGAGAACGCGGCGGCGGCCCTCGAGGTCATGAGCCGCTTCGCGGTGGACCCACGGCTGCTGCCGTACCTCCCGCCGACGATGGCACCGACGGCGACCAGCAAGGTCGACGGCTACCTCGAACACCCGGTGGAGGCCTTCGCGCAGTACGCGGCGGACGGTGTCGAGCGGGTCGTGTGCGAGGAGAAGCACATGGGATCGCGGGCCGTGGTCCTGGTGTGCAGGGACACGGAGACGGCCCGCAGGCGCTTCGGGGTGGGAGGCACCTCCCGCTCGAGCGCAGCCGGGAGTGGGGGAGGCCCCACCGGGTCCCTCTACACCCGCACCGGCCGCCGGTTCCTCGACGACGACGCCCTCACCTCGGAGATCCTCGACCGGGTGCGCACGGCGATCGGCGAGGCCGGCCTGTGGGACGAACTGGCGACCGACTGGCTGCTGCTGGACGCCGAGCTGATGCCCTGGTCGCTGAAGGCGTCCGGGCTGCTGCGGTCGCAGTACGCCGCCGTGGGTGCCGCGTCCGGCGCGGTGCTGCCGGGAGCGCGGGCCGCGCTGGAGGGCGCGGCCGCGCGGGGCGTGGACGTGACCGGCCTGCTGGCCCGCACCCGCGAACGGTCCGCCGACGCCGCCGCGTTCACCGAGGCGTACCGCCGCTACTGCTGGACCACGGACGGCCTGGACGGCGTCCACTTGGCACCGTTCCAGATCCTCGCGGTGCAGGGCCGCAGCCTCACGGCCCTGCCCCACGACGAGCAGCTCGCCCTGCTCGACCGGCTCGTCGAACACGACGGCAGCGGCCTGCTCCGGACCACCCGGCGGCTGTACGTCGACACGGCCGACCCCGAGTCCGTCCAGGCCGGTGTCGACTGGTGGCTGGAGATGACCGGCCGCGGCGGCGAGGGCATGGTCGTCAAGCCGGCTGGCGCACTCGTCCGCGACCCCCAGGGCCGTCTCGTCCAGCCCGGCATCAAGTGCCGCGGCCGCGAGTACCTGCGGATCATCTACGGCCCCGAGTACACCCGCCCGGAGAACCTGGCCCGTCTGCGCTCGCGGTTCCTCAACCACAAGCGGTCCCTGGCGATCCGCGAGTACGCCCTGGGTCTGGAGGCCCTGGACCGGCTGGCCGACGGCGAACCGCTGTGGCGGGTGCACGAGGCGGTCTTCGGCGTGCTGGCCCTGGAATCGGAACCGGTGGACCCGAGGCTGTGAGCAGGTGGGCGATGAACTACTGTCGCCCACCTGCGCTTTGTGACGCCCGATGCCGAGCGACCCTGGTTAGAGAGGGATCGACGTGCTACGTTCGCTGGTCAGTCAGGTGTACCGGCTCGTGGGGGAAGGTCGGTGGAGACAGCGGCTGGATTAGGCGAGTTCGGGCGTGCGCCGGGAGGATCTCTGCTGTTCCGCCTGACAGAGGCGCTGTGCGAACTGAACTGTGTCGAGGATCAGCCGGGGCGGGTCTTCTTCGCCGGAGTTCTCGCGGATCAGTTGAACGTGCACGTCGATCTGCGCGGAACCAGGCAGCGCGAAGACGTCATCGCTCTGGTGCGAGCCTCGCTGAGCGTACCCGACGGCGAGCGTGCGCTGGTCGACGTGGTGCGGCTCTTCGAAGGTTCGTCGGTCGCCGCCGAGTTCGAGCAGTTGCTGACTTCCGGAAGACATCAGCAGAGTCTCTCCTTACCTCTGCCCGGACCGCTGACCCGGCGTGACACGGATGCGGCTCTCGCGCTTCTGGACGCTGTGGACGGGCAGCTGCCCGGGGCAGCACTTCGCGACGGACTCGCCAGAGAGCTGCACCTCGAGATGCCACCACGGCTTACCCCCGGTCGGCTCTTCGTGCACCTCACGGAGCTGAACGTGCAGCCGGACGGTTTACCGCCGGCCGTGCTTCTCATCGAGCACGCGGCGGGGCTGATCCGGGCGCCAGGCTGGCAACACGCCCTGTCCTCCTGGGCCCGGGGCTGGGCAGAGAGGTCGGGCCTGCTCACGGCACTCGAACGGCGCCGGGCTCACCGGGTGAGAGCCACTCCCGACCCGACGATTCCCCGAAGCCTGGTCGTGACCGTGGAACCAGCGGGCGACGGATCCGGAGACATCGTGGTCCGTCCCTGGCTCAACACGGTCCCCGGCTACTGGCAACCACAGCCGTCCCTGCCCGAGACGATCAGCCTCGACGGACTCGGCGACGCGGTGGAGCGTGCTCTGCGCCAGGTGGTGCGGCTCGCCTCAGGGCTTCCGGATACCGCGCCGGACGGCGCCGAAGCCTCGCCGCCCTACGTCGAGTTCGTCCTCCCGTACACGTTGCTGAATCACAACGTGGCGGGTCTGACCATCCGTTCGGGAGACGGTAAACCGCTGCCCCTCGGGCTGAAGTACGCAGTGCACCTCCGCAGCCTGGAGCGGATGCGCACCGACGATGTCCTGGTCAGGGCTCAGTGGCAGGAACGGTGGATCAGACTGCAGAGCCAGGGCATCGCCGTCCACGGCTGGCGGGTGTCCGATACCGACGCACTTGACGAGTGGCAGGCCGCCCTCGCCGCCGAACCCGGCCGCACGGCCGCGGTGCTCGATGCTCCTGACGGAGGCCCGGCCACGGAAGCCCTCAAGGCGGCCATCGCCGAAGGGATCGCCCTCGCCGTCTGGGACCGCAGGGGTACGTTCCTCGAGGAGCGCCGCGAGGTGGTCACGGCCGTCTTCGCCGCCGTGCAGCGGCCGACACAGCTCCCCCTGGTCATCCATCGACTCCGGCGCAGGGCGGAACTCGACGCCGCCGGGCCCCTGCTGCTCGGTCGGCACATCGCCTTCTTCTGGGACGACCCGAACAGGCTCGTGGACATCCAGACAGCCGCCGACCACGACCCGGCGGACGAGTCCGCCATCGGTCAGCCCGACAGCAAGAACACCACCGACAGTGAGGAGGCCCCGGTATGAGCGGGTCGGAACCGGCGGAGGCGGAAAACTGGCGAGTCTTCCGAGCCACGGGAGCCGCCCCGCGAGGGACGCTGCCCCCGCTGCCGCCGGTGCCGCCCTGGCGCCGGTTCCGTGGCGACCCACCGCAGCCTCCACCACCCGAGGACGAGGAGTCCGCGACGCGCCGCCTCGGTCAGGTCGATGCCGTTCCACAGCTCGACGGCGAGAGTACCGACATCGTCAATGCCGCCCTGCTGCTGCGCAGGCCCCTGCTGGTCACCGGCTCACCCGGCGTGGGCAAGTCGACACTCGCCTACCTCATGGCTCGCGAGCTCGGTCTCGGGCGCGTGCTGGAGTGGAACATCGTCAGCCGGACCACCCTGCGCGACGGGCTGTACGCCCATGACGCGCTTGGCCGTGCTCAGGCCATCGCGGCATGGCGAGCCGGGCTGAGCTCGGCAGGAGCGGCCGGCGATGCCGCCGGAGCCGGCGACGGACCACCACCCCCCACCATCGGTGACTTCATCACGCTTGGCCCCCTCGGCACAGCCCTGCTGCCCTACGAGCGTCCTCGCGTGTTGCTCGTCGACGAACTCGACAAGAGCGACATCGACCTGCCCAACGACCTCTTGCACGTGCTGGAGAACGGCAGCTATGACATCCCGGAGCTGGTGCGGGACACGCAGGAAAGCGCGACTGTGCACACCAGTGATCCAGGGGTGCACGCCGTGGTGCGGCGAGGCCGGGTGGAATGCCGGGAGTTCCCTGTCGTGGTGATCACCAGCAATGGGGAACGGGAGTTCCCGGCCGCATTCCGTCGGCGTTGTCTTCCGCTTGCGATGCGCACCCCCAGCCGCGAGCAACTGCTCGCCATCGTGGAAAGCCACCTGAGGGCACGGCCGCCGGACGCCGAGGCCCTCGTGGACCTGTTCGTCAAACGGATCGAGGCGGGAGGAATGCATTCCCTGGACCAGCTGCTCAATGCTGTCCAGCTCACTTCCGCGGGTACCTTCCGGGCCGATGAGGGTGGCCGCAAGCTCCTGGAGATGCTGCTGCGTGACCTGGCGAAGGGCCGTTGAGTGGACGGGGTGCCCGACAAGCCCGCACCGGGGCCCGACGCGGGCGCCGCCGGCACGAGAACCGCGGCGCAGCCCCCGCCGGGACCCTCATTGTCCGCTCCGCAATCGCCCACCCCCCGCTGGCAAGACCTCGCGGACGCCGTCTGGCTGAGCGCCCACTGGACGCGCACCGGTCGCCCCGTCCGCACGGACGCAAACCCGCCGGACAAGGAGCAGCGGGAAGGCGGGACAGCGGGACTTGCGAGCCCACCGCCGCCCGAGGAGCCCGCGGATCCGCCGAGGGACGACACGAGCACACCCCCACCCTCCTTGTTCACGCCCGACCCGGACGGCTACGACCGGGTGCAGCTCGGCAGACCCGTCCTCCCCCGGACAGCGTCCCGCACATCGGAGCGGAACCGCCCTGCCGCCGCGCTCGCCCGGGCCCTGCACCGCCTCGCCCGCCAGGTGCCCTCCCACGACGCCGTGCGACTGGACGAAGAGGCCACCGCCGAACGGGGCGTCTTCGACGAGCTCTGGATCCCCACCTTCCAGCCCGCCGACGCCACCGCGTTCGAGTTGGTGCTCCTCGTCGACGACGCCCCCACCATGGCGATCTGGGGTGAGGAGACGGCCGCTGTGGCCGCCGCAGCCGAACACAGCGGTGCCTTCCGGGCCGTACGGACAGTGAGGATGGCGGTGACCCCGAGCGGTGAACCGACACTGCGATGGAGCGCGGCGGGGACCGCACTCGACCCAGGGGAGATCCTCAACGGCCGAAGAGACCGTGTCTTCCTCGTCGTCACCGACGGGCTCGCCCATGGCTGGGCCGCATCCGGCGCCGACCACCTCCTCGATCGCCTCGGCCGGGCCGGCCCCACCGCCCTCGTGCACCTGCTGCCGCCGCACATGCGACACCGCTCCTCCCTGTATCCCCACCCCGCGGAGCTGGAGGCCGGAGGCTTCGGCGAGGCCAACCACCGCCTAGGCCTCGGGCCGTCGGCGGGCGGGCCCGACCCGATGCGTCCCCTGCCTCACCTGTCCGACGAAGCCGTGCCCGTCCCGGTACTGTCGTTGAAGGCTGGCTCCTTCGCTGCCTGGGCCGACCTGGTCATGGGAGAACGGGGCGTGCGCCGTGCGCTGCCCGCCGTAGTCGTGGGATCGCTGCACCGGGGAACTCCCGCGCCCGGACTGCGCGCCCCTAGCCGATCAGGAGCGAGCGACACGGTGGGCCGCTTCTTCACTCTGGCCACACCAGCGGCCCGTAGGCTCGCGACGCAGATCGCCGCGATCCCCCTCGAGTTCGAGCTCATCGAGCAGTTGCGCAAGCGGACCATGCCGTCCGCCGGCCCTGAACACCTCGCCGAGATCCTCATGGGCGGCCTGATCGACTGGGACGGCCACGACACGGAGCCTCCCGAGTTCGCCGCAGGAATCCGTGAAGCACTGCTCGCCACCACGACCCGCTCCCAGTTGGCCCGCATCATCCAGATCCTCGGCGAACTGCCCGCGGCAGGAGAACGCGGCGTCGCGCTGCGGGCCGCCCTGCGTGACCCCTACGGCGCGGCTCTGCCCGACTCGAACGCAGCGGCCTGGCAGCAGTCCGAGCTCGCGGTCATGCGGGCGCTGGCCGGCTCGTACTCCGAACGGGCCCGCCGTATCGAGGCCGAGCGAGGCACGCCGGGCATGGTCGGCGACCGGCCCGCAGAGCGTTCCACAGGGCTGACGCACGGGCCCGCACACGAGGGACCGGCCGCGCAGACGGCGGCAGGACCGTTCGACCTCAACCAGCACCCGACGGAGGCACGGCAGGCAATGAACAGGACTTCGGCGGCATCGCCTGCCCTCCTGGTGAACGTTCCGTTGCGGAACACGACGTTCGTCGGCCGTCAGGCACTGCTGCGGACGGTGGAGGAACAACTCGCTGCCCAGGACACTGCGGCCGTACTGCCTCATGCGCTGCACGGGTTAGGTGGCGTGGGCAAGTCTCAGCTTGTGCTGGAATACGTCTACACCCATCAGTACGACTACAAGGTGATCTGCTGGATCGCGGCCGAGCGAGAGAGTCTGGTCCTCGCCGCACTGGCGACTCTCGCCGCTCAACTGGGCGTCGCCCCGACGGATCAGGACAGCGTGGGCGTCCCTGCCGCGGGCACGGCCGTCCCCGCGGCCCTGGAAGCGCTGCGCACCGGAGTGCCGTACGACGACTGGCTGCTTGTCTTCGACAATGCCGAGGACGTCGAAATGGTGCGGAGTTACTTCCCTGCCAACGGGCCCGGGAAGATCATCGTCACCTCCCGGAACCGAACCTGGGAGCGGGTGGCCACGCCCCTGCCGGTGGACGTCTTCGAACGTGCGGAGTCCGTCGAGCTGCTCCAGAAACGGTCCCCCGACCTGTCGACCGAGGAGGCCGACCGGCTGGCCGAGGCTCTCGGCGATCTGCCCCTCGCCGTGGAACAGGCGGGTACCTGGCACGCCGTGACGGGCATGCAGGTCGATGAGTATCTCGACCTGCTCGACCGGCGCAGCCCCGAGATCCTCGATCTCGACCCGGCACCTGACTACCCCGTCTCCGTCGCCGCTGCTTGGGACATCTCACTGGAACGGCTCCGGCAGAGCAACCCCGGTGCCCGGCAGCTTCTCGACATCTGCGCCAGCATGGCCCCTGAGCCCATTCCGAGGTCCATCCTGCGTGGCAGCCGCGGCGTCACCATCACGCCCGAAATCGACCCGCTGCTGCGGGAGTCGATCAAGCTGAACCGCGCAGTCCGGGATCTCAGCCAGTTCTCCTTGGTCAAGGTCGACCCGCGGACCGACACCCTGCAGATGCACCGCCTGCTGCAGACGGTACTCCTGGCCAAGCTGAGCCCTGAGGAAAGGGAGCACATGCGGGACGCGGCACACCAGTTGCTGTCGGCCGCGAAGCCGGGACCGTACGGATCAGCCCTGGAATGGCGTGCCTACCAGGCGCTGCTTCCCCACGTACTCACCTCGCAAGCGGTGACCAGCATCGACACTTATGTGCGCGAACTGGTCTTCGACACCGTCTGGTTCCTCTACACCTGGGGCGATCACCAAGGCGCGGCGGACCTGGCCCGGCAGGCTTGGAGCGCCTGGCTGGCGGCTTCGGGAGAGGAGAATTTCCACGTCATCCGCGTGATGAAGAGTTTCGGGTTCCTGCTGCGCCAGATCGGTCAGGTTCCCGAGTCCATCCCGCTCACCGAGAGGGCGCTGGAGGTCTCCCGGCGGATGCGGGTCGAGTCCGAGGACCTGATCGACTCCCTGTGCGAGATGGCCGACGCCTGTGGCTACCAGGCCAGATTCCAAGAGGCGAGAGACTTGTGCAGGGAAGCCGCCGAGCTGGCACGGTCGCAATTCGGTCCGGACGACCCCATGACCCTGCGTGCCACCCACAGCTGGGGGGTGACGTTGCGCTGGTGCGGGCAGTTCGAGGAGGCGCTGCGCCTTGACCAGGAGAATGCCCGACTGAGGGATCTGATGTTCGGTCCCGCGAATTTTTTCACCCTCAACAGCCTCAACGCCCTTGCCCTGGACATGCTGGAAGCCGGCGACTACGCGGGCGCACGAGGCTTCCAGGAGGACGTGCACCGCCGGGTGCGTGAAGCGCTCGGAGCGGAGAACCCGCTCAGCCTGCGTATCGCCCGTACCCTCGCGGTCTGCCGACGCCGTGACGGTGCGCTCACCGAGGCCGCCCGGCTGTCGGAGGCCACCTTGCGGCGCTTCAACGCGCGCTACGGACCTGACCACTTCGACACGCTGCAGACGGCGACGAACGTTTCGGTCGACCGGCGCCTGGCCGGCCAGCTCGAGGAGTCTCAGGGGCTGGCCGAGGAGACGCTGGGACGGTATGCGTACCTCCTCGGTGAGGAGCATGCCTACTCCCTGCTGACCAGGGCCAACCTGGCCGCCACCCTGCGTGCGCTCGGCTGCCTCGACCAGGCGCGGGAGCTGGAGGACGACGCGGCCCGCAGGCTCGGCGAGACAGTGGGGCCCGGTCACGTGATCACTCTGACCGCGGCGCTCGGCCGGGCCAACACGGCCTACCTCCGGCTCGACTTCGACGAGGCACACGAGATCGACAGGGCGACTGTGCCGCTGCTGGCCGAGGTTCTGGGCGAAGAACATCCGCTGGCGCTCGCCGGCACCGCGAACCTCGCGCTCGACCTACGCGGGCTGGGCCGGGGGCCGGAGGCGGAAGAGCTGCAGCGGCAGGCGGTGGAGGGCTTCTCCCGCGCGCTCCGTGCCGACCATCCCTGGCTACTCGCGGCCGGACAGCGCCGCCGCATCGAGTGCGACATGGCGCCCATGCCGCTCTAGAGGCTGCCGACGACCACCCGCACCCCGGAATTGCTTCCTCACCGGAAGAGCAGAGAGAAGGCTCATGACGACAGTGGTGCTCGTGCACGGGACAGGAGTGCGCCGGACAGGCTTTTCGGTGCTGGTCGGACGTGTCACCGCCGGGCTCACCGCTCTGCGCGACGACCTGCGCTTCGTGCCCTACTACTGGGGTGATACCCACGGCGCCGAACTCGCCGCCGGAGGAGCCAGCATCCCGCCGGAGGCAGGCGGTGACCGCGGGATCGGCGGCTTGCCTGACGACTCGGCGGCGGCCTGGGCCGCCCTCTACGCCGACCCAGACGCCGAACTGCGTCTCGCGGCGGCGCACCGGCCCGGTGAGCGGCCACCGGGCTCAGTACTCCCGGAACAGCGGCTCCAGGACCGCCTCACCACACTGAGAGCCGAAGCCAGCGACGTCGCACCCGAGTTGGCCGCCGGGGTGGCCGACGCCGCCGCGCGTCTGCACGGGCACCCACTCCTCGGCCCCGCCGCGGCGTCCGTATCCGCTGACGAACTCGCCGTCCTCGCGGCCCGGGCCCTCGTCGCCGAGGCGGTCACCACAGCCCTCGACGCCGGTCATCCCCTCGTTCCGGACGGCCGCAGCCGTGATGAACTCCTCGACAGCCTCGCGCGGTACCTCGGCGCGGGACCCAGGGGATTCGAACGCGGCCTGCGCACCATCCTGCTGGGGACGGCGGGAGCCGTGGCTTCGAGAGTCGTCCTTTCGCGCCGTCACGCGCTCAGCCAAGCCGCCCATCCGGCGGCGGGCGACGTGCTGCGCTACCTCTGCCGAGGGGAGGGCGTCCGCACGGAACTGCGCGACCTGGTCGCGGACCTGCACCCCCCGGTAGCGCTCATCGGGCACAGTCTCGGCGGGATCATCGCCCTCGACACCCTCGTCGCCGCTCCACTGCCGCAGGTCCGGCTCCTGGTGACCGTCGGTTCCCAGGCTCCCTTCCTCTACGAATCCGGCTCCTTGCCGTCTCTCACTCACCCCCAAGAACTGCCCGCGCAGTTCCCCGACTGGCTGAACCTGTACGACCCCCGAGACCTGCTGAGTTACGTCGGGGCTCGTCTCTTTCCCGGCCGGATCACCGATACGCCCGTCGACAACGGCCAGCCCTTCCCGGCGGCCCACAGCGCCTACTGGACCAACCTGGATGTGTACCGGAGCATCGCGGAGCGCCTCCCGTGACCGGCCGCGACCGGCCGCCGGTACTGCCTGTGGACCCTGCCCGGGTGCACGCTTTGATCGTAGGCATCGAGGCGTACGAGGCGGGCTCCGCCTGGGATCTGCCCGGGCCCGCCCGTGACGCCGTCGCCTTCCATCGAATGCTGCGTTCGGCGGGAGTGCCCGAGCATCAGCTGCGCCTGCACCTGGCGCCGTTGCCGTCCTATGAACCACAGGTCGAATACCGGCCCGCGGACCATGCCACGCTGCGCCGCACCCTGGTGCGGGAACTGGCACAAGCTCACGGAGAGGTCCTCTGGGTGTGGTGGGGTGGGCACGGGGTCCTCGACCGGGCCGGGCACACTCGGCTGTTCTGCTCGGATGCCACCACGAGCGACAAGGTCTGCCTCGACCTGGAGTCCGCGCTTGCCCGTTACGCCAGTGACGCCGTGCCGGGATTCACCGAGCAGCTCTGGATCGTGGACGCGTGCGAAACGTTCGAGGAGGCTCTTGCCTTCCGCGACCCTTTGCCGTCCGACGCTCTGCCGGCCGGACGGCGCACGCTCACCCACCGGCAGACGCTGATACGAGCGGCGGGCCGGGGCAGAAGAGCCGCCAATGATCCCGTCCGGGCCACCGGTCTCTTCTCGGACGGACTCCTCGACATCCTGGTGCGTCATGCGGACGTCCTGCCCGCTGTGCCCGACCCGGAGGAACTGTTCGACGAGGTCCGGGAGCGGATCGCGGTGCTCCGGGAGGCCGGGCGAACCCTCCAGCACCCCGAGATACAACTCCGCGGTCCAGGGCGCACGGAGGATCTGGCCGTCTCGGACGACGCCCCGGGGCCGGGGGAGCGGTCCGTCCCTGCTTTGCTCCGGGCGGTGGAAGCGCTGCTCGCCTACCCATTGATGGAGGACCCGATCGAACGGCAGGCCGTGGTCGCGGCTTTGAGCCCGTCCCTCGTCAGAACGCTGCCTCGGCACAGCAAGGCCCGGACCGACGCGGTCGGCATCATCACGTCGCTCGTCCGCCGACGGCCTGAGGCGCTCTGGGACTTGTACGACGCCGTGACTCTCGTTGATGACGACCCCGACAGACAGTCCGAACTGTTCACCGCGCTGCGCCTGCTCGCCCGGTCGGGCAGCAGACACGGAGACAGGGGGCACCATGTGCGATGATCTGGCGGACTGCGCACGGGCCCTGGTGCCCTGTGTGCCACCATGGACCGAGAAGGGGGAGACACCGTGGAGCAGTCGACCACCCACCACAGGGCTGATACCGCCGTCCCCGAGTCGTCGTCCTCCGGTACGGGCCAAGCCCATGAATGGGAATCGGATCTCGTTGATCTGTCGGGTCTGCCCCTCACCGCCGTGGACGCATTGGATCCGCTCCGGTCCGATGCGCGTCTTCTCACCGAGGTCCTGCGGGCGCGCAGCAGCATGACAGGTGGCGGCGAAGGGACTGCCCGGGCCGAATAGCCCCCGCCCGCCGCGCTGGGCCCTTCACCGGACCCGAGTACCTTGACCGGGCCAAGTGCGCCTGTCCTGCCGGAGGTTTCTGCCCATGACCAGCGAGCCGACAGGGTCGCCGTTCCGCATGCCTGTGCGGCTCCTCATGGAGCTGGCTGAGGGGGGCGGCTCCGAGCAGGCCGTGGCCTTTCTCGAACGGGCCGAGCGGGCACGCCGGTTGCTACTCCTGCGCACGCTGCTGGACCGCCTCGAAGGACTGCCGTCGCCGCTGACTCCGCCGGCCGAGGCCTGGCGCGTCATCAAGGAGTCGGCCGCGCTGGCGCCGGAGCCCGTCGACCGGATGCTGCTGGCGCCCGCCACCGGAGGCTGGATCGCCCACCTGCTGCGCCGGCTGCACGGCACCGCGGACGGTCCCCCGGTGTGGGCGGAAGCGGGACAGCTCTGCGCGCTGGCTGTCACCGCGGCCCTGCATGCCGGTACGGTGGCGGACCTCCGAGTACCCCTCACGGACGGGCAGCTGTACCTGCCGGGCCTGGGGCTCGCCGGACTCCCGGACGTAGCATCCGGATCGTCGGTCGGTCGAGCACGTACTAGTGACGGAGAACTGACACTCACGGGAACGGATCGGGACGGTTGTACCACGTCCTCAACGACCCGCCCGAGCGCGTTACCACTACCGGTCGGCACCTCCGGGCCGTCTCCGACACCCACGACGTCCTTCCTCCCCCTGCGCACTCTGACCCACAGCGGTCCCGGGGGCCCCGTCCCCATCCCTCTCGACGATCTTGGTCCTTACCGCGACCTCGACGACCCTCTGCCTCCGGCAAGGCTGGACGCGGCGGAGGCGGAAACCTGGCAACGGCTGTTCGAAGAGGCCGTCGCCCTGCTCGCCCTGCCGGGCGGTACCGGGCCCGGACGGCTGGACCCGGCCTCGATCCGCGCCATCGTGCCCTGGGGCCGCACCAGCACGACGCCCCCCGCTCCGCCGACCGTGCGGGTGTCCGCCACCAGCGGCGACTCCTTCGGCGCCATGGTCATCGCCCGCCCTTCCTGCCCGCTCGCGCTCGCCGAGACCCTCGTCCACGAGTTCCAGCACAGCAAACTGGCCGCCCTCCTGCACCTCTTCCCGCTGCTCGACGACGACCGGGAGGAGTGCTACTACGCCCCCTGGCGGCCCGACCCGCGGCATCTCACCGGTCTGCTGCACGGGGCGTACGCCTTCACCGGTGTCGCGGGCTTCTGGCGGGACCGCATGGCCGTGGCGCGGGACGAGGAGGCGGCCGACACGGCCGGGTACCACTTCGCGCTGCGCCGCCTGCAGAGCCGGCTCGTCGTACGCACTCTGCTGGTGGAGGGGTGTCTCACCCCACAGGGCCGGGCCCTCGTGGCGGGGCTCGCCCGTACGCTCGACGGCTGGCTGCGCGAACCGGTCCCGTACGCCGCGCTCACCCGTGCCAGGACGGCCGCGGCACTGCACCGCACCGAGTGGCGCCTGCGCAATGTCGCCCCGCCCTCCTCCGGCTCCGAAGGCCCCCGCTTCCGCGCCGACCGCGCCTCCTGGCCCGATGTCCGCACCCATGCCTTCGCCGCCCGCCCCGTCGCCCCGCGCACCGCCGACGAGCAGCTCGCCGCCGGGGACGCCGCAGCCGCGCTCGCCGGGTACGCCGGACAGCTGGCCGCCGACCCTGCCGAGCCGCACGCCCTGGCCGGCTGGATCGTGGCCCGGGCCGTGCTCGACCCGGGCCGGGCGACGCGGCGCATGCTGGCCCGGCCGGAACTGCTCCAGCCGCTGCCCAGCGGCTGACCGTGGGATGGGCGGGGGCGTCCCGGCCCAGCTGATTGTCGTCAGGCAGACACAAACAAGAGTTCGTGGAAACGCGCGAGCAGCGCGTCAACCGGCGCTGCGATGGTCAGGATGGAGGCATGGCATACCACGTCAACTCCGAGGCCGGGCGGCTGCGCCGCGTCATCCTGCACCGGCCCGATCTCGAGCTCAAAAGGCTCACCCCCAGCAACAAGACCTCGCTGCTCTTCGACGACGTGCTGTGGGTGCGCAGGGCCCGCGCCGAGCACGACGGATTCGCCGACGTGCTGCGCGACCGGGGCGTCGCCGTCCACCTCTTCGGTGACCTCCTGGCCGAGACACTTCAGGTCCCGGCGGCCAGAACCCTCGTCCTGGACCGGGTCTTCGACGAGAAGGAGTACGGCCCCCTGGCCACCGACCACCTGAGAGCCGCCTTCGAGAACCTGCCCGCGCGGGAACTGGCCGAGCTCCTGGTCGGCGGCATGACGAAGCGCGAGTTCCTGGACGGGCACCCGGAGCCGACCTCGGTGCGCTTCCACGTCATGGACCTGGACGACTTCCTGCTGGACCCCCTGCCCAACCACCTCTTCACTCGCGACACCTCCGCCTGGATCTACGACGGCGTCTCCATCAACGCCATGCGCTGGCCCGCCCGGCAGCGCGAGACCGTGCACTTCGAGGCGATCTACCGGTACCACCCGCTGTTCCGGGACGAGACCTTCCGTGTGTGGTCCGAGGGACAGGCCGACTATCCGTCGACCATCGAGGGCGGGGACGTACTGGTCATCGGCAACGGGGCCGTCCTCATCGGTATGAGTGAGCGCACCACACCGCAGGCCGTCGAGATGCTGGCGCACAAGCTGTTCGCGGCCGGTTCCGCCGAGACGATCGTGGCCCTCGACATGCCCAAGCGGCGGGCCTTCATGCACCTCGACACCGTGATGACGATGGTCGACGGCGACACCTTCACCCAGTACGCGGGCCTCGGCATGCTCCGCTCGTACACCATCGAGCCGGGCGTCGGCGAGAAGGAGCTGAAGGTCACCGACCATCCGGCGGAGCACATGCACCGCGCGATCGCCGCCGCTCTCGGCCTGAACGAGATCCGGGTGCTGACCGCCACCCAGGACGTGCACGCAGCCGAGCGCGAGCAGTGGGACGACGGCTGCAATGTGCTGGCCGTCGAACCGGGCGTCGTGGTCGCCTATGAACGGAACGCCACCACCAACACCCACCTGCGCAAACAGGGCATCGAGGTGATAGAGATCCCGGGCAGCGAGCTGGGGCGGGGCAGGGGCGGGCCACGCTGCATGAGCTGTCCCGTCGAGAGGGAGCCCGTATAGACATGCTGAGCTTCGTATAGTATTCCAGGAGTCTGTGTCCCCGTATCCCTGGAGCGCCCCCATGGCGACAGCCCCGAGCGCCCTCGCCGGCCGCCACTTCCTCAAGGAGCTGGACTTCACCGAGGAGGAGTTCCGCGGTCTGGTCGAGCTGGCCGCCGAGCTGAAGGCCGCCAAGAAGGCCGGGACCGAGGCCCAGTACCTGCGGGGCCGGAACATCGCGCTGATCTTCGAGAAGACCTCCACCCGCACCCGCTGCGCGTTCGAGGTCGCGGCCGCCGACCAGGGCGCCTCGACCACGTACCTCGATCCGTCCGGCTCGCAGATCGGTCACAAGGAGTCGGTCAGGGACACCGCGCGGGTGCTGGGCCGGATGTACGACGGGATCGAGTACCGGGGCGACAGCCAGCAGAAGGTCGAGGAGCTGGCGGCCCACGCCGGTGTGCCCGTCTTCAACGGCCTCACCGACGACTGGCACCCCACCCAGATGCTGGCCGACGTGCTGACCATGACGGAGCACTGCGCCAAGCCGCTGAACGAGATCTCCTTCGCCTACCTGGGCGACGCCCGCTTCAACATGGGCAACTCCTACCTGGTCACCGGCGCTCTGCTCGGCATGGACGTGCGTCTGGTCGCGCCGAAGGCCTACTGGCCCGCCGAGGAGGTCATCGACCGGGCCCGCGCGCTCGCCGAGAGCAGCGGTGCCCGGATCACGCTCACCGAGACCCTGGACGACGGCGTCCGTGGCGCCGACTTCGTCGCCACGGACGTCTGGGTCTCCATGGGCGAGCCGAAGGAGGTCTGGGACGAGCGCATCACCGCCCTCGGCCCGTACGCCGTGACCATGGACGTCCTGCGCGCCACCGGCAACCCGGACGTGCGGTTCCTGCACTGCCTGCCCGCCTTCCACGACCTGGGCACCAAGGTCGGCCGCGAGATCCACGCGTCGCACGGACTGGCGTACCTCGAGGTGTCCGACGAGGTCTTCGAGTCGGCCCACTCGGTGGTCTTCGACGAGGCGGAGAACCGGATGCACACCATCAAGGCGGTCCTGGTCGCGACCCTGGCCTGAACGGGCCTTACGCTGACCGGCGCCGCTGAGCCGGTACCGCGGACAGCCTGAACCAGACGGCCTTGCCCGACTCGGTCGGCCGGTGCCCGCACGACGAGCTCAGCGTGCGGATCAGCAGCAGCCCGCGCCCGTGCTCCTGCCAGGGGTCGGGCGGCCCGCCGGCCGGGCGGGTGAGATCGCCGGGCGGTGCCGGGTCGGTGTCGTGTACCTCGACCTGACATCCCGACGGCATCAGCTCCACCACCAGCTCTATCGGTGCCTCACCGGTGGTGTGCTCCACGGCGTTGGCCACCAGCTCCGCCGTGAGCAGCTCCGCGGTGTCGCAGTCGGCCCCGTACTCCAGCTCGGCCAGCGCCGTACGGACCAGGGCACGGGCCACGGGCACGGCCGCGACGGTGTGCGGCAGCGCGATGCGCCAGGAGGCGGGGGCTGAGGGGAGTTCGTACAAGGCGGGTCCGTTCATGGAGCAGGACATCCTGCTTTCAACCTGATGAATGGTACGGCGCCGCTCTTCAGAGGCGTCCGAGGGGCCGTCGCCGGGGGCGCCTTCGCCCCCTTGCCGGACGGCTTACCCAGGTGAACGCGGTGCCGCGCACCGCTGCTCCCGCCGTTACGCCGGTGTGGATGATCTGTGACGGATGTAACCGGCCCGGGTCACCCCGGATCCACACAGAAGTCCTACCCGAACGGTCTATCGCGCACTCATGACGACAGTCACGGATGAGTGATAGCTTCGTGGGGTAGAGCTCAGTGAGACAGTGCCCGCCCGAGGAGGCCGCACGTCATGAGTCCCTTCACCGGCTCCGCCGCCCGCACCCCCCGCTGGGAGCACCTGCGCGTCGATCTCACCGACGGCGTCGCCACCGTCACCCTGGCCCGCCCCGAGAAGCTCAACGCGCTCACCTTCGGCGCCTACGCCGACCTGCGGGATCTGCTCGCGGAGCTGTCCCGGGAACGGTCCGTACGGGCCTTGGTGCTGGCCGGCGAGGGACGCGGCTTCTGCTCCGGCGGCGACGTCGACGAGATCATCGGCGCCACGCTCGGTATGGACACCGCCCGGCTCCTGGACTTCAACCGCATGACGGGCCAGGTGGTGCGCGCCATCCGGGAGTGCCCCTTCCCGGTGATCGCGGCGGTGCACGGGGTGGCGGCGGGCGCCGGAGCGGTGCTCGCCCTGGCGGCGGACTTCCGTGTCGCCGACCCCTCGGCCCGCTTCGCCTTCCTCTTCACCCGGGTCGGCCTGTCCGGCGGCGACATGGGCGCGGCCTACCTCCTGCCCAGGGTCGTGGGCCTTGGCCACGCGACCCGCCTCCTGATGCTGGGCGACCCGGTCCGGGCCCCCGAGGCCGAGCGCATCGGCCTGATCAGCGAACTGACGGAGGAGGGCGGAGCCGACGAGGCCGCACAACAACTGGCCCACCGCCTGGCGGACGGCCCGGCCCTGGCCTTCGCCCAGACGAAGGCCCTGCTGACGGCCGAGCTGGACATGCCCCTGGCGGCATCAGTGGAACTGGACGCCTCCACTCAGGCCCTCCTGATGACCGGGGAGGACTACGCGGAGTTCCACGCGGCATTCACAGAAAAACGCCCCCCGAAATGGAGCGGACGGTGAGCGCTTCGCCTTCAGGGGCGCGGGGCTGTGTCGATATGCGGCTCCGCCGCGGGGCGCGACCGGCCACAACCGGCCCGCACTCGCACAACGACACAAGCCACCCCCTACGCGTGGCAATCATCGGCGGAGGCCCCGGCGGCCTCTACGCCGCCGCCCTCCTCAAACGCCTCGACCCCACCCGGGACATCACCGTCTGGGAACGCAACGCCCCCGACGACACCTTCGGCTTCGGCGTGGTCCTCTCCGACGAAACCCTCGGCGGCATAGAACACGCCGACCCCCAGGTCTACGAGGCCCTCCAGCGGGACTTCGTGCGCTGGGACGACATCGACGTCGTCCACCGCAGCACCCGCCACACCTCCGGAGGCCACGGTTTCGCCGCCCTCGGCCGCAAACGGCTCCTCGAGATCCTCCACACCCGCTGCCGCGAACTCGGCGTGGCCCTCCGCTTCCACACCGAGGCCCCGAAGGACCTCCCGCAGACCCACGACCTGGTCATCGCCGCGGACGGCATCCACAGCACCACCCGCGAGACCCACGCGGACGTCTTCCATCCCCAGGTCACCACCCACCGCTGCCGTTACATCTGGCTTGCCACCGACTTCCCCTTCGACTCCTTCCGCTTCGAGATCGCCGAAACCGAACACGGCGTGATGCAGCTGCACGGCTACCCCTACGCGCCCGGCGCTTCCACCGTGATCATCGAGATGCGCGAGGAGGTCTGGCACGAGGCCGGCTTCGACGAGCTCGACGAAGCCGAGTCGATCGAACGCTGCGGCAAGATCTTCGCGGAAGCACTCCGCGGCCGCCCCCTGCGGTCCAACAACTCGGCGTGGACGACCTTCCGCACGGTCGTCAACGACCGCTGGTCGCACGGCAACGTCGTCCTGCTCGGCGACGCCGCCCACACCGCCCACTTCTCCATCGGCTCCGGCACCAAGCTCGCCGTCGAGGACGCCCTGGCCCTGGCCGCCGGCCTGGAGGAGCGGGACTCGCTGGAGGAGGCCCTCGCCGCGTACGAGGCGGAGCGGCGGCCCGTCGTCGCCTCCACACAGCGCGCGGCCCGCGCCAGTCTGGAGTGGTTCGAGAACCTCGGCCTGTACCTGGACCAGCCGCCCCGCCAGTTCGCCTTCAACCTGCTCACCCGCAGCCGCCGCGTCACCCACGACAACCTGCGACTGCGCGATGCGCGCTTCACGGAGGCGGTGGAGCGCGAGTTCGGCTGCCCGCCCGGCACGCCCCCGATGTTCACCCCGTTCCGGCTGCGCGGTCTGACCCTGCGCAACCGGGTCGTCGTCTCGCCCATGGACATGTACTCGGCGGTCGACGGCGTCCCCGGCGACTTCCACCTCGTCCATCTGGGCGCGCGGGCGCTGGGCGGGGCGGGGCTGGTGATGACCGAGATGGTGTGTGTCAGCGAGGAGGGCCGGATCACGCCCGGCTGCGCCGGCCTCTACACCGGCCGGCAGGCCGAGGTGTGGCGGCGTATCACCGACTTCGTGCACGCCCAGGCTCCCGGCACCGCGATCGGCGTGCAGCTCGGCCACAGTGGCCGCAAGGGCTCCACGAAGCTGATGTGGGAGGGCATGGACGAGCCCCTCCAGGAGGGCAACTGGCCGCTCGTGGCCGCGTCGGCGCTCCCGTACAAGCCGTACAGCCAGACCCCGCGCGCGCTGTCCCGAGCCCAGCTCACCGACATCCGTGAGCAGTTCACGGCAGCCGCCTGCCGTGCCGCCCGGGCCGGCTTCGACCTGCTCGAACTGCACTGCGCCCACGGCTACCTGCTCTCCGGTTTCCTCTCCCCGCTGACCAACCGGCGGACCGACGCCTACGGCGGCTCGCCGGAGAAGCGGCTCCGTTTCCCGCTGGAGGTGTTCGACGCCGTACGGAACGTGTGGCCGGGGGAGCGCCCCCTGACCGTGCGCATCTCCGCCACCGACTGGGCCGAGGGCGGGACCACGGCCGAGGACGCCGTCGAGATCGCCCGGGCCTTCGCCGCGCACGGCGCCGACGCGATCGACGTGTCGACGGGGCAGGTCGTGGCGGACGAGCGGCCGGAGTTCGGGCGGTCGTACCAGACGCCGTTCGCGGACCGTATCCGCCGCGCCACCGGTGTCCCGGTGATCGCGGTCGGCGCGATCTCCTCCTGGGACGACGTCAACTCGCTGATCCTGGCGGGCCGCACGGACCTTTGCGCCCTGGCCCGCCCGCACCTCTACGACCCGCACTGGACCCTGCACGCCGCGGCCGAACAGGGCTACACGGGCCCGGGTGTCGCCTGGCCCGCCCCGTACCGTGCGGGCAGCCGCCGGCCCCAGACGGGCCGAACGGACGCCCCGAAGCCGCGGCTGAGCCTGTGAGGCCCGGCTTTCAGGAAGTGCTGAGCGTGAAGTCCGTTTCCTTCGCAGAGGTGATCCGGGCGCCCATGTTGCGTTCCATCATCTCCAGGGCGGCGGACGCCAGATGCGGGTGGATCGAGGCGACGGCGTCCCTGGGCACCGTGACCTCCAGATGGCGGATGTGCGCGTCCAGGGCCGAGTAGAGGACGCACTGCTCGGTGACCTGGCCGGTCAGCACGACGTGTCCGACGCCCAGGCTCCACAGGAGGTAGGCCAGGGGTGTCTCGTAGAAGACCGAATGGCGGGCCTTCACCACGAAGAGGGACTGGTCGTCCGGTCGTATCGGCTCGATCAGGTCGGCGTGCGGCCGGGCCAGCGCGGTGTCCACGAGCTCTCCGTGGTGCGAGCGCCACAGTCCGAAGTTGTCGTTCGCGTAGACCACCGGCACGTCCGCCTCGCGGGCCCGGCCGATCAGCTCGGCGATGACGGGCACGACCCGTTCGGCGGACGGCACGAGCAGCTCGGAGTCCTCGTGGTCGTACGTGTTGATCATGTCGACCACGATCAGAGCCGGCCGCGTCGGGCCTGCCGGCCGTTCCATGGCGTCTCCCGAGTGAAGCGTGTGGTGCGGGTTCGGGGAAGGTCCTGCCGAGTACCCGGTGGTCTGGCGGGCCTAACGTGATTCACACCCCCGCGAACCCCGCCCCCGCGTCCCGCAGCCGCTCGTGCAGCCCCCGGAACACCGCCGACGAGCGCTCCCCGGGCCAGTCCCGGGGGAGCAGTGCGGACGGCAGGCCGGGGTCGGTGTAGGGGAGGTGGCGCCAGGAGTCCAGGGCGAGGAGGTAGTCGCGGTAGGCCTCCTCGGGCGGGGTGTCCTCGCGCTTCTCCCAGCCGTGCAGCACGGGCCCGTGGCGGTCGAGGAACGCCTCGTGCTCCTTGGCGATGGCGGCCAGGTCCCACCAGCGGGTGACGGCCTCGGCGGTCGGCGCGAAGCCGAGGTGGCCGCCGCGGAAGAAGTCGACGTACGCGTCGAGCCGCAGCCGCTGGAGGGTGTGCCGGGACTCCTCGTACAGCCGCGCGGGCGCGATCCACACGCCCGGAGCGGCCGTGCCGAAACCGAGGCCGGCCAGCCGGGAGCGCAGCACGTGCCGCTTCTGCCGCTCCGACTCCGGCACGGAGAACACGGCGAGCACCCAGCCCTCGTCCTCGGGCGGTGCCGTGGCGTAGATGCGCCGGTCGCCGTCGTCGAGCAACTGCCGGGCATCCGGTGACAGTTCGTACCCGGCCGCACCCTGCGCGGTGCGGGCGGGCACGAGCAGTCCGCGTCTCTTGAGCCGCGACACCGAGGAGCGTACGGACGGGGCGTCCACACCGACCGCGGCCAGCAGCCGGATCAGTTCGGCTACCGGCACGGGGCCCGGTACGAAGCGGCCGTACGCGCCGTAGAGCGTGACGATGAGAGACCGTGGTGCATGCTGGTCGGACACGTTGATCATCTTAGGTCGTACGGATCAATCCTGGTCGCCCGCGGTGCCGCCGTCCGGGACTCCCGCGCCGCGCAGCCGGAACCGCTGGAGCTTGCCGGTGGCGGTGCGCGGCAGCGCGTCCAGGAAGACGATCTCGCGCGGGCACTTGTACGGCGCCAGCTCGCTCTTCACGAAGCCGCGCAGCGCCCCGGCGTCCCGTTCCGCGCCCTCCTTGAGGACGGCGTAGGCCACCACGACCTGCCCGCGCGCCTCGTCGGGCCGTCCGACGACCGCCGCCTCCAGCACGTCCGGGTGCCGCAGCAGCGCGTCCTCGACCTCGGGTCCGGCGATGTTGTACCCGGCTGAGATGATCATGTCGTCGGCGCGTGCGACGTACCGGAAGTAGCCGTCGGGTTCGCGGACGTAGGTGTCGCCCGTGATGTTCCAGCCGCCGCGCACGTACTCCCGTTGCCGCGGGTCGGCGAGATACCGGCAGCCGACCGGTCCGCGCACGGCGAGCAGCCCCGGCTGCCCGTCGGGCACCGGCCGGCCGTCCGCGTCCTGCACACGCGCGTGCCAGCCCGGTACGGGAACGCCCGTCGCCCCGGGCCGGATCCGTTCGTCGGCCGCTGAGATGAAGATGTGCAGCAGCTCGGTGGCGCCGATGCCGTTGATGACGCGCACGCCGGTGCGTTCGTGCCAGGCCCGCCAGGTGGCCGCTGGCAGGTTCTCGCCGGCGGAGACGCAGCGGCGCAGGGACGCGACGTCGTGGCCGTCGAGCTCGTCGAGCATCGCGCGGTACGCCGTCGGCGCGGTGAACAGGACGGAGACCCGGTGCCGGGCGATGGCGGGCAGCAGCTGCCTGGGGCCGGCCTGCTCCAGCAGCAGGGCGCTCGCCCCGGCCCGCAGCGGGAAGACCACCAGCCCGCCGAGCCCGAAGGTGAAGCCCAGGGGCGGACTGCCGGCGAAGACGTCGTCGGCGCGGGGCTTCAATACATGACGGGAGAAGGTGTCGGCGATCGCCAGCACGTCCCGGTGGAAGTGCATACAGCCCTTGGGGCGGCCGGTGGTGCCGGAGGTGAAGGCGATCAGCGCCACGTCGTCGGCCGCCGTCCCGACGGCCTCGTACGGCGTGCCGGGCGCCGGGCGGTTGAGCAGGTCGTCCGGGGCGTCACCGCCGTACGTGGTGATCCGCAGGTCCGGGATCTCGGCCTTGGCGAGGTCGTCGACGGCCCGGATGTCGCACAGCGCGTGCCGGACCCGGGCGATCTCGCACATCGTGCCCAGTTCGTGCGGGCGCTGCTGGGCCAGCACCGTGACCGCCACGGCACCCGCCTTCAGCACGGCCAGCCAGCAGGCGGCGAGCCACGGCGTGGTGGGGCCGCGCAGCAGCACCCGGTTGCCGGGGACGACGCCGAGGTCACCGGTGAGCAGGTGCGCGATGCGGTCGACCCGGGCGCGCAGCTCGCCGTACGTCCATGGCTCACCGGTGGGGGTGAGGAACACGGGCCGGTCGTCGGGAGGTCCGTGGAGCAGTTCGGCGGCGCAGTTGAGCCGTTCGGGGTAGCGCAGCTCCGGCAGGTCGAAACGGAGCTCGGGCCAGTGGTCCGGGGGTGGCAGATGGTCGCGGGCGAAGGTGTCGACGTGCGCCGTGTCCCGTGGATTCATACGGTTCGCCCCCTTGGCGTGGTGGGCTCGCCCCTGGAGCGTATCGTGTTGGTGACGACAGTCAACGGTCCGCGATAGCCTCGGAGTGGCCCAGCCGGGAAGCAGGGTGGCGGAGAAGGGACCGGCGATGACCGCATTCTCGCTCGAACCGGCACAACTCGCCTGGTGCGCCGAGCTGCGCACCCTGGCCGCCGAGCGGCTCCGCCCGCTGGCCGAGAAGGGGGAACCGGGGCATGTGAACCGCGCGCTGGTCGCCGAACTCGGCCGACTGGGCCTGCTCGAACGGCTCTTCACCTCCGGCGCCCTCGACTTGTGCCTGATGCGCGAGTCCCTGGCCCGCGGCTGCACGGAGGCCGAGACGGCCCTCGCCCTCCAGGGCCTCGGCGCCCACCCGGTCCACGCCCACGGCACCGGCCCCCAGCGCGCCCGCTGGCTCCCCCGGGTGGCCGACGGAACGGCGGTCGCGGCGTTCGCGCTGAGCGAGCCGGGGGCGGGGTCGGACGCGGCGGCGCTGAGCCTGCGAGCGGAACGGGACGGCCCGGCCCGCTGGCGCCTCACCGGCGAGAAGTGCTGGATCTCCAACGCCCCCGAGGCCGACTTCTACACCGTCTTCGCCCGGACGGCCCCCGATGCCGGGGCCCGGGGCGTCACGGCTTTCCTGGTGCCCGCCGACCGCCCGGGGCTGACCGGCACCGGCCTCGACATGCTCTCCCCGCACCCCATCGGCGCGCTCGACTTCGACGCCGTACCGGTGACGGCCGAGGACGTGCTCGGAGAGGTGGACCGGGGGTTCCGGGTCGCGATGGGGACGCTCAACCTGTTCCGCCCCAGCGTCGGCGCCTTCGCGGTCGGCATGGCCCGGGCCGCCCTCGACGCGACCCTCGCCCACACCGCCGGGCGGGACGCCTTCGGCGGCAAGCTGAAGGACCTCCAGGCCGTCTCCCACCAGGTCGCCGAGATGGCCCTGCGCACGGAGGCGGCCCGCCTGATGGTCTACGCGGCGGCGACGGCGTACGACGCGGGCGCCCCGGACGTGCCCCAGCGCGCCGCCATGGCGAAACTGCTCGCCACCGAGACCGCGCAGTACGTCGTCGACACGGCCGTCCAGTTGCACGGCGCCCGGGCGCTGCAACGCGGTCATCTGCTCGAACACCTCTACCGCGAGGTGCGCGCGCCGCGCGTCTACGAGGGGGCCAGCGAGGTGCAACGCGGCATCATCGCCAAGGAGTTGTACGCCCACCAGGAGGCCCGGTGACCACCGAGCGCGTCAACCCGCCCGACCTGTCCCCGCCCGCCGGCTTCTCCCACGCCGTCGTGGCCTCCGGGTCGAGGGTGGTGTTCCTGGCGGGTCAGACCGCCCTCGACGCCGACGGCAAGGTGGTGGGGCGGACCCTGCCGGAACAGTTCGCGAAGGCGCTGGCGAACCTGCTGGCCGCTCTCACGGCGGCCGGCGGTACACCGTCCGACCTCGCCCGCGTCACCGTCTACGCCACGGACGTCGCCGCGTACCGCGCCCACGCCCCCGAACTGGGCCGGCTGTGGCGCGAGGCGGCCGGGCGCGACTACCCCGCCATGGCCGTCGTCGAGGTCGTCCGGCTGTGGGACGAAGAGGCGATGGTCGAGCTCGACGGCTTCGCGGTGCTGCCCTAGGGACGGTCCCGGTCAGGCCGCGACGGCCAGCCGCTGCGCCGTCACCCGGTGCGGCTCCACCACGCGCCCGTCCGGCAGCAGCTCACCGGTGTCGTCGAAGACGATCGCGCCGTCGCACAGCAGGCTCCAGCCCTGCTCGGGGTGGGCGGCGACGACATGGGCCGCGAAGGAGTCGGTCGCGGGGCACTGGGTCTGGTGGGCACACATGGCGCACCTCCACGTCGGTAGGGCCATCCGGAGGATTCGTATGACTCTTACGTACAGACCATGCTCCCGACTCGAACACATCGGAACGGCCCGCAGGGAAGCGTGACACGCCCCGGACATTCCCAGGACGGTTCCACGACGGTCGGTGCGGCCTCACCGCCGAAGGAGTGAGGGGCTCGGGCGTGGGCCCGGGTGCCGGGTACGAGTGGAACAAAAAACCACTCCTTCCGGGAGGTTCCCCCCATGCGTGTACGTCCCCTGCTGGGCACGACGGCCGGTGCCGCGCTGCTCCTGCTCACCGGTGCCACCGCGGCACCCGCCACCGCGTCCGCCGCGGCCCCGTACGAAACCGTGACGGTCGACTCGGTGGGCCGGATCACCGCCGACGGCACCGTCACCCTCACCGGCACCTACCGCTGCCGGAGCGCCATCGGCCCGGTCTTCGTCAGCTCCTCAGTGAGCCAGGGCGTCTCCACCACCCGCTACGGCATCGGTGGTACCCGGGCCGTGTGCGACGGCGTGAAGCACCGCTGGGTGAACACGGGCCGGCCCACGCCGGGCGTACTCGCGCCCGGAGCGGCCCACGTCGAGGCCACCCTGATGGAACTGCGCACCTTCAGCGGCCTGCCGCTGCCCAGCTTCCACGCGGTCCACGGACGGGACATCAGCCTGACCCGGCGCTGAGCACGAGCCGGTGACCTGGGCCTCCCGCACCGCGGTGGTGCGCGGAGGCCCTCCTTGACTGTTTAATTGCGAGGTCTATGCAAGAGCATGACTACAGCAACAACGGGGTGAGGTCATATGTCGACCCGTCGGATACGAGGAGCCGCCGTCACGGCGGCGCTGGCCGCGGCGGTCACCGCCTGCTCGGCCCCCGGCAGCGGCGGCCGGGACGACGCCAAGTCCGGGTCCGTCGTCATCGGGGTGGCTTCCGAGCCGGACACCCTCAGCCCGCTGCTCGGCTACGGCAAGGACGGCAACTCCAAGATCTTCGACGGGCTGCTCGCCCGCGACGCCGATCTGAAGCTGAAGCCCGCCCTTGCGGCAGCGCTCCCCGAGATATCCGACGGCGGCCGCACGTACACCTACACGCTGCGCGACGGGGTGGAGTTCAGCGACGGCGAGCCCCTGACGGCCGCCGACGTCGTCTACACGTACCGGACCGCTCTCGACACCAAGACCAACAACACCTTCAAGAGCGAGCTGGACGCCGTCAAGGAGGTCCGGGTGAGCGGCGACGACAAGGTCGTCTTCACCCTCAAGTACCCCTACGCCGCCTTCGCCGCCCGCACCGTTCTGCCCATCGTCCCCGAGCACCTCGCCGGCGAGCAGGACCCCAACACCGGCTCCTTCAACACCGAGCCGGTCGGCACCGGCCCGTACGTCCTCTCGAAGTGGAGCAAGGGCGAGAAGCTCACCTTCAAGGCCAACCCTCGGTACTGGGGCGCCAAACCGAAGGTGCGGACCTTCACCATGGCGGTCATCGCCGACGACAACGTCCGCGCCACCCGGCTGCGCTCCGGCGACCTCGACGGCGCGGTCCTCCCGCCCAACCTCGCCGCCACGTTCAAGAGCGACGACGGCAAGCGCACCCACGACGCAAGGTCCTACGACTTCCGGGCCGTCACCCTCCCCACCCCGAACAAGGTCACCGGCGACCGCGCCGTGCGGCAGGCGCTCGACGCCGCCGTGGACCGCGAGGCCATGGTCGGCAAGATCCTCGACGGGGCCGGCCGCCCGGCGTACGGGCCGCTGCCCGTCGACGACCCCGCCTTCACCAAGGCCATCGAGCGCGCCCAGGACCTCGGCAAGGCCAGGAGGATCCTGGACGAGGCCGGCTGGAAGCCCACCGCCGACGGCATCCGCGCCAAGGACGGACAGCGGGCGTCCTTCACCCTCCTCTACCCCTCCGGCGACAAGGTCCGCCAGGACCACGCCCTCGCCTACGCCTCCGACGCCAAGAAGGCCGGCATCGAAGTGAGGGCGCAGAGCGCCACCTGGGAGGTCATCGAGCCGCGGATGAAGGACACCGCCGTCCTCGCGGGCTTCGGCAGCACCGGCGACCCCGACTTCGGCCTGTACACCCTGCTGCACTCCTCCCTCGCCGGCGACGGGTTCAACAACATGGCCCGCTACGAGAACCCGGCCGTGGACCGCGCCCTCGACAACGGCCGCCGCAGCCAGGACCCGGCGGAGCGCGAGGCCGCCTACGACAAGCTCCAGCGCGCCCTGGTGCAGGACCCCGGCTACACCTTCCTCACCCACATCGACCACCTCTACGTCCTGGCCGACCGCTGGGACGGCCTGAGCACCCAGCTCGAACCACACGAGCACGGCTTCGCCAGCGGCCCCTGGTGGAACATCGAGGACTGGCAGCCGAAGCAGTGAACCGTCTCCCCTGGGGAGCGATGGCACGGCTGGCGGGACGGCGGGCGCTGTTCGCCGTCCCCGTCCTGCTCGTCGTCACCTTCGGCGTCTTCGCCATCGCCGCCGCCTCCCCGTTCGACCCCGTCAAGGCGTACGCCGGAACCGCCGCGCTCGGCGCCGACCAGCAGACCCTGGACCGGCTGCGCGAGAACCTCGGCGCGGACCAGCCCTTCGCCGCCCGCTGGTGGCAGTGGCTGACCTCCGCGCTCACCGGCGATCTCGGCCACTCCAGCGTGCTGCGGCAGCCGGTCGCCCAGGTGATCGGCGAACGGCTCGTGTGGTCCTCGCTGCTGTGCGCGGTCGCATTCGCCGCCGCCGTACTGGTGGGCACGCTCCTCGGCGTGCTCGCCGCCCGTCGGCCAGGGTCGCTCCTCGACCGGATCGTCACCTCCCTCGCCTACACCCTGGAGGCGGCCCCGGTCTTCTGGATCGCCCTGCTGGCCGTCTGGCTGTTCGCCCTCCAGTGGGACGTCCTCCCGGCGGGCGGTCTGACGGACACCGCCAGCGAACAGGTCACCGCGGGACAGGTCGCGAACCACCTCGTCCTGCCGGCCGGGGTCCTCGCGGTCTCCCAACTGCCCTGGTTCACGCTCTACGTCCGCCAGGGCGTCGGGGACGCCCTGGCGGAGGACCCCGTACGCGGCGCCCGCGCACGCGGCCTGAGCGAAGGCACCGTCCTGCTCGGCCACGCCCTGCGCTCCGGGGTGCTGCCGGTGCTCACCCTGATCGGCTCCCGCGTGCCCGAACTCATCACCGGGGCCCTGCTGGTGGAGAGCGTCTTCAGCTGGCCGGGCATCGCCGCCGCGACCGTCGAGGCGGCCACCGCTGTCGACTTCCCGCTGCTCGCCGCCCTGACGACCCTTGCCACGGCCGCCGTCCTCGCCGGGAACCTGCTCGCCGACCTGCTCTACGGACTGTTCGACCCGAGGGTGAAGCTCAGTGACATGTGACGCACCGGCGCCCGTCGGCGCCCCGGCCGAGACCGAGTGGCGCTCGCACGGCCCGAGACGCCGCTCCACCCGCACGCTGCGCGTGCGCACCTCCGCCGTGCTGGTGGGCGCGACCGTCCTCGCCGTGCTGCTCGTACCGCCGCTGGTACAGCTCGACCAGCAGGCCGTCGACCTGGCCGCCAAGCTCCAAGCGCCCTCGTGGGCCCACCCCTTCGGCACCGACGACGTCGGCCGTGACCTGTTGCTGCGCTGTGTCTACGGCCTGCGCGTCTCGCTGCTCGTCGGAGTGGCGGCGGCACTGACGGCGACGGTGGTCGGTACCGCCGTGGGCGCGACGGCGGGTGCCCTGGGCGGCTGGGCCGACCGTGCGCTGATGCGGGTGGTCGACGCGTTCTCGTCCGTGCCGCATCTGCTGCTCGGCATCTTCATCGTCGCGATGTTCCGCCCGGGTGTCTGGCCGGTGGTCATCTCCGTCGCGCTCACCCACTGGCTGTCCACCGCGCGGATCGTCCGCGCCGAGGTGCTGTCCCTGCGGTCCAGGCCGTACGTCGACGCCGCGGTCTCCGGCGGGGCGTCCCGGTGGCGGGTGACGGTCCGGCATCTGCTGCCCGCCGTCCTTCCCCAAGCGGCTTTGGCCGCCGTGCTGATGGTGCCGCACGCCATGTGGCACGAGTCGGCGCTGTCCTTCCTCGGACTCGGACTGCCCACCCACACGGCGAGCCTCGGCACCCTGATCCAGACGGCCCGCGGCTCCCTGCTCGCCGGGCAGTGGTGGCCGACCCTGTTCCCGGGCCTGTTCCTCATCGTCCCCACCCTCGCGATCGCCGGCCTCGCCGGAGCATGGCGGGAGCGGATCCATCCCCGCCATCGATCGGAGCTGATGCTGTGAGCACCGGAGTCGAAACCGGGCCGGGCGACGTCGCCGCGGTGGCGGCCGGAGGCCGGCCCGTGCTGTCCGTGCGCGGTCTCTCCGTGCGGTTCCTCATGCCGCGCGGGCGTCCTGTCGCCGCTGTCACCGATGCCCGGTTCGATGTGGCGGCCGGTGAGTGTCTCGCCCTGATCGGGGAGAGCGGCTGCGGCAAGTCCGTGCTGGCCTCCGCCCTGCTCGGCCTGCTCCCCGGCAACGCGCAGACCGCGGGAGCGGCTCACCTCGGCGACCTGGACCTGCTCGCGGCCGACGAGCGGACCCTCGCCCGTGCCGTACGCGGCCGGCTCATCGGCCTCGTACCGCAGAGCCCGGCCGCCCACCTCACCCCCGTGCGCACCGTCCGCTCCCAACTGGAGGAGACCGCCGCCGCGTTGACCGCGACCCGGGGGCGCTCCGCCCTGCGCGCCGCCGCCGAGGCCGCCGCCGAACGGGCCGCGTTCCCCGCGGACCACCTCGACCGCCACCCTCACCAGCTCTCCGGAGGTCTCGCTCAGCGCGCCGCCACCGCCCTCGCCCTCGTCGGCGATGCGCCTCTGCTCCTCGCCGACGAACCGACCACCGGGCTCGATCGCGACCTGGTGGACCGTACGGTCGACGAACTGCGGCGGCACGTCGACGAGCCGGGGGAGGCCGGCGGCAGCGCACGGGGCCTGCTGATGATCACCCACGACCTGGTCGCAGCCGAGCGCATCGCCGACCGGGTCGCCGTGATGTACGCGGGCCGGATCGTCGAACTGGCCGCCGCCGAGGACTTCTTCGGCTCACCGGGGCCCCGCCACCCCTACAGCCGGGGCCTGCTCCAAGCCCTTCCCGACCGCGCCTTCACGTCCATCCCCGGCATGCCGCCCGAACTCGGCGACCTCCCCGACGGCTGCGCCTTCGCCGCCCGCTGTGACCGGGCCACCGGCACCTGCGCCGCTCCGCCGCCCCCGGGCATGGTCGCCTGCCACCACCCGCACCCGCCGGAGGACGTCCGTGCTTGAACTGCGCTCCATCACCGCCGGATACATCAGGAACGCGCCGGTGGTCCGGGATGTCTCCCTGACCGTGGAACCGGGCGAGTCCGTCGGTCTGCTCGGCCCGAGCGGCTGCGGCAAGTCCACCCTGGCGCGGGTCGCGGCGCTGCTGCACCGGCCCGACTCAGGAACGCTCGTCCTCGACGGCGACCCCGTACGGCACTGGCGCCACCGTGCCCCGCGCGCCCTGCGCACCGCCTTCGGGGTCGTCTTCCAGCAGGCCAGACTCTCCGCCGACCCCCGGCTGCCGCTCACCGACCTGATCGCCGAACCCCTGCGCGCCACCGGCCGGAGCAAGGAAATCCCGGACCGCGTGGCCGAGTTGGCCCCCGTCGTCGGCCTCACCCCGGACCTGTTGACCCGACGGCCGCACGAGGTCAGCGACGGCCAGCTGCAACGCGCCTGCCTCGCCCGCGCCCTCGTGCTGCGCCCGCGCCTGCTGGTGTGCGATGAGATGACCGCCATGCTCGACGCCTCCACCGCCGCCGCCCTGGTCGCGGCCGTCGAGGACTACCGGGCCGCGACCGGCGCCGCCCTGCTGGCCGTCGGCCACGACCGCACGCTGCTCGGGCGCTGGTGCGACCGCACGGTCGACTGGGATGGCTTGTCCTGAGAGGCGCTACTCCTGCGCGTGCCGGATGGCGTCCAGCACGATGTGCGCCACATGGTCGTCGGCGAGGGTGTACCGCGTCTCGCGGGCCTGACGCCGGGCGGTGACGATCCGGGAGGTGCGCAGCACCCTCAAGTGCTGGGAGACCAGCGGCTGACTCACGCCCAGGGCCGTCACGAGTTCATGGACGTACTTCCCGCCACCGGCCAGTTCCCGCACGATGCCCAGCCGTACGGGCGAGGCCAGGGCGCGCAGCAGCTCGCTGGCCGCCTGCAGGGTCTGGTCAGGCTCGTCCGTCGGGGGAGAGGGCGTCGTCATCATATGCATATATTAGCATATGACAACGATTTCCAATTCGATGGAGCGGTTGCCGCGGACGGGTCTCGTCAGTGGTCGTCCCAGTGTCCCTCGTGCGCGGCGTGACGGTGACCGTCGTGCACGTAGTCGGTGTGGTCGTCGTGCCGCACGGCCAGATGGCCGCAGTCGTCGCCGTGCTGGTGGTCGTGGTTCTGGTGCACCGCGTGACCGCTGTTCGCGCACTCGTCGACGTGACCGTCGTGCATCCGGTGGATGTGGCCGTCGTGGGCGTAGTCGGTGTGATCGCCGTGGGTGAAGGCGACGTGCCCGCAGTCGTCGCCGTGGGCGTGCGTGTGGCCTTCGTGGGTGATGTGCTCGGCGGTGGTCATGGGGTGACTCCTTGCGTGTACTCGTGGCCGCCCCTGGCTCTTCGGCCGGGGCGGTATGGCGACATTAACATATAGCGATTCCTGCATGTATTGTCGGAGCGGCCGCAGGTGCCCGCCACCCGGCGGGGTGCGAAGGGGTGATGCCGGGCCTAACGGACCGCGACGACCACGTGGCTGTCGCCGTACTGCCAGACCGGCGCCGCTGTGTCGAATCCCGCCTGCCTCAACAGCTCCAGATGGGCCGAGAGGGGCAGCTCCGTGGGGCGGCCGCCGTCGAGGGCCTCCTCGCGGCGGCGGCGCTCCGCGAGGAGGTCGGCCAGCTCGGGGTCGTCTGCGAGGGCGGCCCACCAGGAGCCCCAGTCCTCGTGGGCGAACGCCCGCTGCCGGTCGGCCCGGCACCGCCCGACATGGGCGGCGATCCCGGCCGGGCCCGCGTCGCCCTGGGGGAGATGGTCGCCGTTGACGAGGACCCCGCCGGGCCGCAGCAGTGTGGCGAGCTGCCGGTAGGTGCGCAGGAGGGTCTCGCGGTCGAGGTAGTGCAGGGCCGTCGTGGAGACGGCCGCGTCGAGGGGCCGGTCCAGGTCCAGGGCCCAGGTCCAGCCGGGTGTGCCGATCTCCGTGTCGACGTAGCGGGCCGCGTCCGGGTGGTGGGTCCGGCCCAGCTCCAGCAGGACGGGGTCCCGGTCCACGGCCACGATCTCCGCGTCCGGCAGTCGCCGGATCAGCCGGGCCGCGAGGGACCCGGGCCCGCAGCCCAGGTCGACGACGAGCGGCCGGGCCGTGCGCCCCACCGTCACGTGCTCGACGACATCGGCGATCACCGTGAAGCGCTCCTCGCGGTCGACGGCGTACCGCTGTTGCTGGAGCTCCCAGCGCTCCACCCATCGCTCCGCCGTCGCCAGACTCAGCCCCACCGGTCGCGCCACCTTGCCGTCTCGCACCTGACTCTGCCGGCCCGAGCCTACAGGTGGAAACGGTTCCCATTACGCATAGTCGGCGGAGTCACTGGAGTGACGCAAGAACGGACAACAGTCGGTCGATCTCCTCAACGGTGTTGTACACATGCAGACTCACCCGCACCGAACCGGTCTTCTCGCCCGCGTCGCCCTGGCAGTGGTGGTCTGAGCGGACCATGAAACCGTGGCTGAACAGGATGAAGCCCAGGTCGCCCGAGTCGATGGCGCGGTGCCGCAGGGTCACGATGCTCTGGCGCCGCTGCACGGTCGAGTCGGCCGCCAGGCTGAGCGGGCAGCCGAGGATGTCGTAGGCGTCCAGACGGCGCAGCCCGTCGGTGAGCCGGGCCGCCAGGGCGACGGTCCACCGCTCGATGCGCTCCACTCCGGCGGCGTCCAGCCAGTCCAGGGCCGCTTCGAGCGAGGCGATGCCCACGGTGTTCGGCGTGCCGCTCCACCCGCCGGGCGTGAACGCCGGGCCGCGCTCCTGCCGGGCCCACACGGCCCCGGAGCCGGGCAGGGCCAGCGCCTTGTGCCCGGAGAAGACCACGAAGTCGACGTCCGACTCGGCCACGGACACCGGCAGATGCCCGACGCTCTGGGCCGCGTCCAGACAGATGACCGCGTCCGGTCCTACCGCCTGGCGGATCCGCTGCACATTCATGTCGCCGCCGTACACGTGGTGCACATGGGTCGTGGCGACGAACCGGGTGCGCGGCCCGGCCCGTTCGGCCAGCGCGGTGTGGTCGTAGTCCCCGGAGCCGCTCTGGTACGGCATCGGCAGCACCCGGACGTGCAGGCCCTCCCGGGCGAGCAGCCGCTGGGCCTCCAGCCAGGGCGTGATGTTGGCCTGGTGGTCGGCGTCGGGTACGACGATCTCGTCGCCGTCGCGCAGGAACCCCGGCAGCCAGTCGCGGGCGATCGTGCGCAGCCCCTCGGTCGTGCCGCTGGTGAAGTGGACGGCGGATCGCTCCGGCCGGCCGTCCCCGAGGAACCGGGCGACACGCTCGCGGGTCCGCTCCACCAGCTCCGTGGTCCGGTTGGCCCAGGTGTAGGTGCCACGCGCCGAGTTGGCGTTGCTGGTGGTGAGGTACGTCTGCACGGCGTCCAGGACGGCCTGCGGCTTCTGGGCCGTGGCCGCGCTGTCCAGGTACGCCAGCTCCGGGTGCCCGGTGACGATGGGGAACTGGGCGCGCAGCGCCCGCTGCCACTGGGGCAGGTCCTCGCGGGTGATCGGTGCGGACATGGGCGTCAGTCCCGCACCAGGGGCGCGCCCGCGTCCCGCCAGGCGATGATGCCGCCGGTCAGGCTGCGCACATCGGCATGCCCCATCCGGGTCAGCAGCGCCGCGTACCGCGCGGACTGCTCGCCCACCGGACATGCCAGCAGCACCGGCCGGCTCCGGCTGAACGGCAGGCCGCCCCGCAGGAGTTCGGCGAACAGCTCGTCGACGATGTTCACCGACCCGTCGATGTGCAGCGCCGCGTACGCGAACGGACTGCGCAGGTCGACCACGAGCGGCCGGTCGCTCTCGATCCACCGCTGGGCTTCGGCCACGGTGACCGACGGCGCCCCGCGCACCTCGGCCTCGGTCAGGTCGGCCGGGGAGTTCTTCCGGGCCGGCCGGCCCAGCAGGTCGGGCCGCCGCTGCCGGACGTAGCTCAGATAGCTCTCGACCCGGTCGCAGACGATGAACACCGCCGTCCGGCGTTCGCTCGACTCCTCGTCGAGGGCGCGCAGATGACGGACCGCGCCGAAGTAGGCCGCCCCTCCGGTGGGGCCGCCCAGGATGCCGCAGCGGCGGTTCAGGGTCAGCATCCCCTCGATGGCCTCGTCGGCGCTCACCGGCTCCATCGTGTCGTACGTCTCCGGGTCGAACAGGCCGACCTCCTGCACCTCGTCGATCGTGCGGATCCCGGGGATGAAGTCGGACTTGGCCGCGACCAGCCCGACCACCCGCACCGAGGGGTCCTCCCCCCGCAGCGCGCGGGCCACGCCCGTGGAGGAACCGGCCGTGCCCACACAGGCCACGAACCAGTCCGGCACCCGGCCGTCCAGGTCCTTGACGATCTCCGGGCCGGTCCCGGTCAGATGGGCCTCGGTGTTGCGCGGGTTGAAGTACTGGTCGGTGTGCAGACAGGCGCTGCCGGAGGCGGACAGCGTCCGGTGGAAGAGGGTCAGCGGATCGTCCGTCGCGGACGGGTCCAGGCACTCGCTCTGCCCCGGCAGCTCCTCGATCTCCGCGCCGAGCAGCAGCAGGAGATCCTTGATCTCCGGCACCCGCATCCGGTTGGTGACGCTCTTGAAGCCCAGCCCGTGCATGCCCGCGACGACCGCCAGCGCTTTCGCCGTGTTCCCGCTGGACAACTCCACGACCTGGCTGTCGTGTTCGACGGCCTCGGAGAGCAGCGGGCGGGCCATGCTCCAGGCCGCCCGGTCCTTGACCGAGCCCCAGGGGTTGAGCATCTCCAGCTTGGCGAACAGGTCGATGTTCCGCAGTCCGTGCACGGCCGGGTCCAGCCGCACCAGCGGAGTGTTGCCTATCGCCTCGGTGATGCTGTCGTACCTCACTGGGCTCCCCCCGAGGGCGTGATCGGCCAGAACTGGTCGTCGAGGCACCAGCGCCACACGTCGCCGTCCTGCCAGGCGGCGACCTTGCGGGCGGCGGGCTGGTGCTGGGCGCGGGTGGCGTGGAAGTCCATGGCGTACCCGGCGGTGTTGGCGAACGCCAGCAGGTCGCCGGGTACCGGACGGCAGGGCAGGAACACCGTGCGCCTCGTGATCAGGTCGGTCTCCAGGCAGAGGCTGCCGAAGAGGTGGACGGCGACGGGCCCCTCGCCCGGCCCGGCCCCGCTTCTGGGGATGACGACCGGGTCCATCAGCACTCCGTGGTCCTCCAGAGCGATGTCGTCCGCCTTCGCGGCCAGCCGTACGAGCAGTTCCCCGCCGGTGTCCTGGTCGCGGACCTCCAGCACCTTCGCCAGCGTCAGCCCGCACTGGTCCAGCACGGCCCGGCCGGGCTCGGTGTGCAGGTCGTACAGGTGCTCCAGCAGCAGTCCGGCCAGTGGACGGCCGCCCAGGGAGGCCGCGGGCTGGGCCAGCAGCTCGTCCAGGTAGGCCGCGCCGGCGACGGACCGGTGCGCGGGGTAGAGGCCGAGCGTGCCGCGCAGGGTGCCGGACTCGTTCCGCAGCCCGTAGCCGTGCCCGCCCCACGTCAGGGGCGGACGGCGGCCCAGGACGGCGGACGTGAGCGCCGTCGTGTACGCCTCCCACTGCTCCCGCTCGGCGAGGTAATTGACGCCGAACCCGCCGCCGATGTCCACGGCCCGGGGCCGCAGCCCCCGGCTCCGGCACGCCTCCAGGGCCGCCAGACACCCTTCGAGCGCGGTCGCCTTCTCCGCGACGCTCGTCGTGTCCAGGTGGAAGGACACCCCGGTGAGGTCCACCGCGTCGCCGTGCCGCTCGACCGCCTTCAGCAGCAGCTCCAACTCCCGTACGGGCGTGCCGAACCGGCTGCGCCGGCTGAGCACTCTCACCCCCGACGTCTCGAACCCCGACAGCCGCAGCAGCACCCGCACCGGGGCGAGCGCGTGCCCCCGCACCAGCGCGCCGAGCTGGTCCAGCTCGGCCACGCCGTCCACGCCGACCGTGACCCCCGCACGGGCCGCGAGCCACAGGAACTCGGGGTTCTTGGGCCCGGTGGCGGTGATCCGGTCGGCGGTGAGACCGGCACCGAGCGCGTGCTGTAACTCGCCCAGCGACGCGACGTCCACGCCCGCGTCCGTGGCCGCGAGGCGGCGCAGCAGCGCGCTGGACCGGTTGGCCTTGTGGGCGTAGAAGACCTGGCCCGACAGATGGTGCGCGCGGTACACGGACCGGAACCGCTCCAGGTTCTCGGCGATCTGGTCCGGCACCACGACGTGCAGCGGTGAACCGAGCGCGTCGGTGAGCGTGTGCAGTGTCCCGGTCGCCGCCACGAGCGACCTCAGCCGTGGCTCCAGCCGCGGTTCGAGATACAAGGGCCGTCCGTCCATGCGCGCTCCCTCCCCTGAAGCCGCTGCGCCCGGCATCCGGGCACGTCGGACACTCCCCGCGTTTCGCCGTATAGCCCCTATCCATTCTTCGGTCGCTTTACGCCCTGAAAGACCTGAAGCCGTCCCTGACATGGTCGAAGACGGGGCGGTGGTTGTCCCACTCCGCCTCGGGCGCCGAGAGGTAGATGTCGTACTCGCGTCCGCCTTCACGGCCGTAGCCGAGGTCGATGGCGCGGAACGGGCGGGCGCGGCCGTGGAAGGTGAACTCCCATATGGCGGCGGGCTGTTCGCGGAAGGTCGTCCGCTGCATGCGCAGCCGGCGGTACGTGGGGTAGTTGAGCTTCGTGTTCGCCTCGATGTCGGCGAAGTGGTCGGCCGGGTTCGGCCCTGCCGGGGTGACCGTGCCGATGGTGATGCCGGCCAGGCCGGTGGGGTCGGCGTAGGTGACCTGTTCCGCGGTGCGGGTGCGGGCTGTCCAGTCGTCCGGGATGGGGAAGGAGATGCCGAGCTCTTTCTCGTGGACGAGGTGGTAGCCCTGGGGGACGGGGCTGGGTGTGGCTGTAGGGTGGCTTGCGGATTTGCGTGGCTTGTCGGATTGGGGTGGGGCTGTTGCGTAGAGGGTGGCGGCCGCGGCGAGGGTGGCGGTGAGCGCGGCGGCGATGGTGGTGATGCGGCGGTGGCGGCGGGTGCGGGTTGTCTGTGGTTGATCGCGCAGTTCCCCGCGCCCCTTCCGGGCGTTCACTGCTGCCCGCAGGGAGTGTTCTGTCTCCTCCGCCGACGGGCGTCCCTCCGGGTCCCTGGCCAGGAGGGACTCTATGAGGGGGGCCAGGGGGCCGGCCTGGGTCGGTGGGGTCGCGGGGTCCGTGGCGATCGCGTACGCCGTCTCCATCGCCGTCGCGCGGCGGAACGGGGGGCGTCCTTCCACCGCCTGGTACAGCGTCGCGCCCAGGGCCCACAGGTCCGAGGCCGGGCCGGGGGTGAGGCCCCTGACCCGTTCCGGGGCCATGTAGTCGATGGATCCGACCATCTCTCCGGTTCTGGTCAGGGTGGACGAGCCGGCCGTGGTGGCGATGCCGAAGTCGGTGAGCACGACCCGGTCGCCCGCGCTCAGCAGCACGTTGCCGGGCTTGACGTCGCGGTGCAGGACTCCGGCCTCGTGCGCGGCGCGCAGGGCGGACACCATGGCCAGGCCGATCCGGGCCGCCTCGTGGGGCGGGAGGGTGCGGCCTTCCTGGAGGAGGTCGGCGAGCGTATGGCCGGGGACGTACTCCATGACGACGCAGGGGCGGCCCTCGTCCTCCACGACGTCGTGGACGACGATCACGTTGGGGTGGACGATGCGCGCGGCGCTGCGCGCCTCACGGCGCATGCGCTCGTCACGCGTGCCGAGCTCGTCGGCCGACAGGTGCGGCCGCTCGTGCAGCCGCTTCAGGGCGACCCGGCGCCCCAGTACCTCGTCGTCGGCGAGCCACACCGTGCCCATGCCGCCCCGGCCGACCCGCTCGGCGAGCCGATAGCGCCCGGCGACGAGTCGCCCCTGGTCCGACACCGTGTGCCCTCCGCCGCATTGTCCGTGTTGGGCACCTTGATGCGCCCTGGTCACCATAACTGCCGACCCTGGGTCGACCTGGGCGGGGAGTGAGGGGGATCACGGCCCTCTCATGATCGGCTTGGTCCCCGCCCCTGACGTCGATCTTCTGTAGCGCGCCGGTGACATTCGGGACGGACCCGTAGCAGGCGGACAGGGCAACGTATATGGGCGGTGGCGGGGCGTAGGGGGTGCAAGGGCTGAAGCCCGCGCATTCGACGAAGAAACCATGGGGGAAACATGGGGGAGATCATGCAGATTCGCGCCCGAGGTATCCGTACCACCGTGGCCGCGCTGGCGGCCGTGGCCGGTGTCGCCGCAGTCGCCGTACCGGCCGCCGCCACCACACCGGCCTCCGCCACACCCCGGTTCCTGGAGCCGGCCGAACTGCCGCCGCACCCGACCTCGCCCTGGTACGCCGGTCCCGTCACGGCCGGTCAGCCGGACCCGCTGCCGGTCTGCGTGGGCGAGGCCCTGCCGTCCATCGCCACCCACCGCTCGTACGGGACCGAGTTCGACACCAACGCCCAGCAGATCACGGTCGTGGAGCGCACGGCGCAGCGAGCCAAGGACTTCGCTGCGCTGCTGCGCAAGGACATCGCCGGCTGCGCGAAGAAGCCGATGGAGCAGGACCCCGACCTGACGGCGACGCAGAAGTCCTACGGCCGGCTGAACGTCGAGGAGGGGGCCCACGTCTACGGCCTCCACACCGCCTCGGCGTGGGGCTCCTCCGACATCGGCCTGTTCTCGGTCGGCCGCGACGGCAGGACCGTGACGGTCGTCCTGTGGGGCCAGATGGGCAACTTCCAGCACGCCCAGGTGGCCGACTTCAAGAAGACCACCGTCACGGCGGTCAACAAGCTGTACTGACCGCGCTCCGGCGGTCTCAGATGTCCCGGAACGTCTCGATCTGCGCCCCGATCGAGTTCAGCCGCTCCGCCAGATCCTCGTAACCCCGGTTGATGACGTACACGTTGCGCAGCACCGACGTGCCCTCGGCCGCCATCATCGCCAGGAGGACGACCACGGCGGGGCGCAGGGCGGGCGGGCACATCATCTCGGCGGCGCGCCAGCGGGTCGGGCCCTCCACCAGGACGCGGTGGGGGTCCAGCAGTTGCAGCCGTCCGCCGAGGCGGTTCAGGTCGGTCAGGTAGATGGCGCGGTTGTCGTAGACCCAGTCGTGGATGAGGGTCTGGCCCTGGGCGACCGCCGCGATGGCCGCGAAGAACGGGACGTTGTCGATGTTCAGGCCGGGGAACGGCATGGGGTGGATCTTGTCGATCGGCGCCTCCAGCTTGGAGGGCCGGACGGTGAGGTCCACCAGCCGGGTGCGGCCGTTGTCGGCGAAGTACTCGGGTGTGCGGTCGTGGTCGAGGCCCATCTCCTCGAGCACGGCCAGCTCGATCTCCAGGAACTCGATCGGCACCCTGCGCACCGTCAGATGCGACTCGGTGACGACGGCCGCGGCGACCAGGCTCATCGCCTCGACCGGGTCCTCGGAGGGGGAGTAGTCCACGTCGACGTCGATGGTGGGCACGCCGTGCACGGTGAGCGTGGTGGTGCCGATGCCGTCGACCTTGACGCCCAGCGCTTCCAGGAAGAAGCACAGGTCCTGGACCATGTAGTTGGACGAGGCGTTGCGGATGACGGTGATGCCGTCGTGCCGGGCGGCGGCGAGCAGCGCGTTCTCGGTGACGGTGTCGCCGCGCTCGGTCAGCACGATCGGCCGGTCGGGGCGGACCGAGCGGTCCACCATGCCGTGGTACTGACCCTCGGTCGCGGCGATGTCGAGCCCGAACCGGCGCAGCGCGATCATGTGCGGCTCGACCGTGCGCGTGCCGAGGTCGCAGCCGCCGGCGTACGGCAGCTTGAAGTGGTCCATGCGATGCAGCAGCGGGCCGAGGAACATGATGATCGAGCGGGTGCGGCGGGCCGCGTCCGCGTCGATCGCCGCCAGGTCCAGCTCTGCCGACGGCACGATCTCCAGGTCGACGCCGTCGTTGATCCACCGGGTGCGGACGCCGATGGAGCCCAGCACCTCCAGGAGGCGGTACACCTCTTCGATGCGTGCGACGCGACGCAGCACTGTGCGCCCCTGGTTGAGCAGTGAGGCGCACAGCAGCGCCACGCACGCGTTCTTGCTCGTCTTCACGTCGATGGCACCGGACAGCCGGCGTCCGCCGACCACCCGCAGATGCATCGGACCGGCGTAGCCGAGCGACACGATCTCGCTGTCGAGGGCCTCCCCGATGCGCGCGATCATCTCAAGGCTGATGTTCTGGTTGCCGCGCTCGATCCGGTTGACGGCGCTCTGGCTGGTTCCGAGCGCCTCGGCCAGTTGCGACTGAGTCCAGCCCCGGTGCTGCCGAGCGTCACGGATGAGCTTGCCGATGCGTACGAGGTAGTCGTCTGCCATGAGGTTGAGGTTATCTCAGATATGAGATGGTGCCCGACCGGGGGGTCCATTCGGGTGACGGGACGTCAATCCCGCCCGGTGGGCTCAGTGTCGCCGCGCCTTCGTGGTGCGCCGCCACCCGAAAGGTCCGGGCAAATCCATCGATGTCGTACGACGTCCCGTGCTGCTGCGGGTGTATCGCGGGCCGTTCTTCCCGCCGCCGGTGGTGATGGACCAGGAGCGCTTGTTGATGTTGAGCCGCACGCCGGGAAGAATCCGGAAACTCTTGCGGAATGTGAGGGGCATTCAGGGTCTCCTTTCGGGGTGCGCCGGGTTCCCCCGACTCCGTTCGGTTACCCCGGCTTCGTCCTCTGATGGCAGGCGGCCGGCGCGTGGCGGGGATCAGTCGTGGAGGCGGTCCATGATCCAGGTGCACAGCTCTTCGGTGATGGCCGTGTGCGCGGTGGTCGTGGACGAACAGCGGAACTCGTCCAGCGCGCTCTCGTCCGGGTTCAGCGCGTTGATGTCCGCGTACAGATCGTCCTGCTTCTCGATGCCGCGGATCGCCACCGCGCTGACCGAGGGGACGAAGCACACGTCCTCGTGGCGCAGGTCCGCCTTGCCCCCGAGCTTCCGCAGCGTCTCGGCGAGGATCTGGTAGGTGTGCAGGGTTCCGCCCGGCGCGCCGTCCAGTTCCGGGAAGCCGTTGGTCGTGATGGTCTTCTCGGCCTTGGGGAGCCTGCGGTTCAGGTAGGCGACGGTGACGTCGTCGCCCTGGGCCTGGGTGTAGAAGGTGGTGCCCGGGTAGATCCGCTCGATCCGCAGCGCGACATCGCCGGGCTTCACCTCCGGCAGGCCGACCCCGTCGGCGCGACCGTTCGCCACGGCGATCTTGATCGGGATCTGCGGCCATCCGCCGACCCGGTCCAGGGCGGCCAGGAACTCCGTGCGTTCCGGGGCGACGCCGATCTTGCCGGTGTCCTTGTCGTAGTGCTGCCACAGCATCTGGCGCGCGGCCGGGCTGTTCATCTGCTTCGCGAAGTCGTTCGGGAACGGGATGAAGTGCGAGAACGCCTGTACGCCGACCGGGATGGAGGCGCCGTGGTGCGGGCTGTCGTACGAGAAGTACAGCCCGGTCCGATGATCGATCCGCCTGCTCTCCAGGTCGGCGAGCGCGTAGCGGGTGACGATGCCCCCCATGCTGAAGCCGCCGACGACCAGACGGGCCTCGCTCCGCTGCTCGGCGATGGCCCGCATGATGGCGGCCTCGGCCGCCTGCGCGTTGTCCAGGATCGAGGCGCTGCGCTCGTCGAAGCCGAGCAGGATCACGTCCCTGCCGCGCCGGCGCAGCTCACTGATGAACGGGTAGCCGCTCTCCAGTCCGTGGTAGAGCCGGTCGAGCTTGCTGCGGCCGAGGCTGAAGCCGTCGGCCATGATCACGGGCCGGACGAGACCTTCGTGGTCGCCCTCGCCGGGAAACACCCAGGCGAAGCCGTTGGGCAGGGGCCATTCGTCGTGCTCCGGTACCTCGATGGGTCCGGCGGGTTCGGCGGTCAGCGGACCGCCGAGGGTGAACGAACCGACGTTGGGCTCGGTCGTCTCGGACATGTGGGGACTCCTTGCGGGAGAGGTGGACGAGACGACGTCATTCTGTGGGCAATCCAGGCATATCGCGCTTCCGAGCTGCGAGGTTCACCCCATTTAATGGAGCGTGCACGGAATTGTTTGGTGAGCCCGGCATGTGCCGTTGGCCTGATCTCATCGCTCGCCTGTGCCACGCCCGGAGCGGCCGCCGACAGGACATCCGGGTCCGGGCATGACCATCCGGCCCTCGTGTACTAGAGTTATCTCGACATCGAGATATCTGCCGAGGTGACACCGCAGCCGCGCGGCACCACCGGTCCGGCGGTAAGGGCTACCTAACTTAGCCTTACCTTAGCGGATCGGCCAAGTAGTCGTGGCGGCAGGATCGTGGTGGTACGCGCACATCAATGAAGGAGACTGTCGTGTCGGCGAACAGCTTCGACGCCCGCAGCACGCTGCAGGTGGGCGACGAGTCGTACGAGATCTTCCGGCTGGACAAGGTCGAGGGCGCCGCGCGCCTCCCTTACAGCCTGAAGGTGCTGCTGGAGAACCTCCTCCGCACCGAGGACGGCGCGAACATCACCGCCGACCACATCCGCGCCCTTGGTGGCTGGGACTCGCAGGCCCAGCCGGCCCAGGAGATCCAGTTCACGCCGGCCCGCGTGATCATGCAGGACTTCACCGGCGTTCCCTGTGTCGTGGACCTCGCGACCATGCGTGAGGCCGTCAAGGAGCTGGGCGGCGACCCGGCGAAGATCAACCCCCTGGCCCCGGCCGAGCTGGTCATCGACCACTCCGTCATCGCCGACAAGTTCGGCACGAACGACGCCTTCAAGCAGAACGTCGAGCTGGAGTACGGCCGCAACAAGGAGCGCTACCAGTTCCTGCGCTGGGGCCAGACCGCGTTCGACGAGTTCAAGGTCGTCCCGCCCGGCACCGGCATCGTCCACCAGGTGAACATCGAGCACCTGGCGCGCACGGTCATGGTCCGCAACGGCCAGGCGTACCCCGACACCCTCGTCGGCACCGACTCGCACACCACCATGGTCAACGGCCTGGGCGTCCTCGGCTGGGGCGTCGGCGGCATCGAGGCCGAGGCCGCCATGCTCGGCCAGCCGGTCTCCATGCTCATCCCGCGCGTCGTCGGCTTCAAGCTGACCGGCGAGCTGAAGCCGGGCACCACCGCCACCGACCTGGTCCTCACGATCACCGAGATGCTGCGCAAGCACGGCGTCGTCGGCAAGTTCGTCGAGTTCTACGGCGAGGGCGTGGCCGCCACGTCGCTCGCCAACCGCGCCACCATCGGCAACATGTCGCCGGAGTTCGGCTCCACCGCGGCGATCTTCCCGATCGACGGCGAGACCCTGAACTACCTCAAGCTCACCGGCCGCTCGGAGCAGCAGGTCGCGCTCGTCGAGGCGTACGCCAAGGAGCAGGGCCTCTGGCTCGACCCGGCCGCCGAGCCCGACTTCTCCGAGAAGCTCGAGCTCGACCTGTCGACGGTCGTCCCCTCCATCGCCGGCCCGAAGCGCCCGCAGGACCGTATCGTCCTCGCGAACGCCGCCGAGCAGTTCAAGCAGGACGTCCTCAACTACGTCGACTCCGTGGACGAGGCGGGCCAGGAGTCCTTCCCGGCCTCCGACTCCCCGGCCGTCGCCCCGAACGGCGCCCCGTCCAACCCGGTCACCGTGACCGCCCCCGACGGCACGTCGTACGAGATCGACCACGGTGCGGTGACGGTCGCGGCCATCACCTCCTGCACCAACACCTCCAACCCGTACGTCATGGTCGCCGCCGCCCTGGTGGCCAAGAAGGCGGTGGAGAAGGGCCTGACCCGCAAGCCGTGGGTCAAGACCACCCTCGCCCCGGGTTCCAAGGTCGTCACCGACTACTTCGAGAAGTCGGGCCTGACCCCGTACCTCGACAAGGTCGGCTTCAACCTCGTCGGCTACGGCTGCACCACCTGCATCGGCAACTCCGGCCCGCTGCCGGACGAGGTCTCCAAGGCCGTCAACGACCACGACCTCGCCGTCACCTCGGTCCTCTCCGGCAACCGGAACTTCGAGGGCCGCATCAACCCCGACGTCAAGATGAACTACCTGGCGTCCCCGCCGCTGGTCGTGGCCTACGCGATCGCCGGCTCCATGAAGGTCGACATCACGCGTGACGCCCTGGGCGTCGACCAGGACGGCAAGCCGGTCTTCCTCGCGGACATCTGGCCCTCCGAGGCCGAGGTGAACGACGTCGTCGCCAACGCCATCGGCGAGGACATGTTCGCCAAGTCCTACTCGGACGTCTTCGCGGGCGACGCCCAGTGGCAGGCGCTGCCGATCCCGACCGGCAACACCTTCGAGTGGGACGCCGAGTCGACCTACGTCCGCAAGCCCCCGTACTTCGAGGGCATGACGATGGAGACCACCCCGGTCTCCGACATCTCCGGCGCCCGCGTGCTCGCCAAGCTCGGCGACTCGGTGACGACGGACCACATCTCGCCCGCCGGCGCCATCAAGGCCGACACCCCGGCCGGCAAGTACCTCACCGAGCACGGCATCGAGCGGCGTGACTTCAACTCCTACGGCTCGCGCCGAGGCAACCACGAGGTCATGATCCGCGGCACCTTCGCCAACATCCGCCTGCGCAACCAGATCGCGCCGGGCACGGAGGGCGGCTACACCCGGGACTTCACGCAGGACGGCGGCCCGGTCGCCTTCATCTACGACGCCTCGCGCAACTACATCGAGCAGGGCACCCCGCTGGTCATCCTGGCCGGCAAGGAGTACGGCTCCGGTTCGTCCCGTGACTGGGCCGCCAAGGGCACCGCACTCCTCGGCGTCAAGGCCGTCGTCGCCGAGTCCTACGAGCGCATCCACCGCTCCAACCTCATCGGCATGGGAGTCATCCCGCTGCAGTACCCGGAGGGCCAGTCCGCCGCGACCCTCGGCCTGACCGGCGAGGAGTCCTTCTCCATCGCCGGCATCACCGAGCTGAACGACGGCACCACCCCCCGTACGGTCAAGGTCACCACCGACACCGGTGTGGAGTTCGACGCGGTCGTCCGCATCGACACCCCCGGTGAGGCGGACTACTACCGCAACGGCGGCATCCTGCAGTACGTGCTGCGCAGCCTGATCCGCAAGTAAGCGGACCAGTAGGGCAGTTCGAGGGCCGCGTTCCCGGGTGACCCGGGGGCGCGGCCTTCGCCGTTCGTGCGGGGACATCGCCGGTGCTCAGCCTGAACACAGGGTTCCCCCAGCGGACCGGGACAGGATCGGAGCTGGAGGGTGAACTGCCCTTGCCTGCCGAGGTGTCGGGGCTCTCCGGGCAGTGCTGACCGACGGCTCACTCGCCCCGGTACTTCGCCGCCGCGGCCTGGGCGAGGTCCTGCGCCTTGTCCAGGGCCGTGTCCACCGACTGCTGGCCGGCGATGGCCGAGGCGATCTGCTGGGAGACCGCCGTACCGAGCACGGCGAACTCGGGAATGCCCAGGAAGCCGATGCCGGTGTAGGGGCGGGGGCCGACGCCGGGGCTCTTCGGGTCGGCGGAGTCCGTCGCCGCCGTGTACTCCTGCCGGTACCAGGCGCCGGCCGCCTGCTGGTACTCGGGGTTGGCGTAGAGCGACTTGCGGTTCCCGGCGGGCGCCGAGGTCCAGCCCATTTCCTGGCCGACCTGCTCCTGATACTCCTTGGAGGAGGCCCAGGAGATGAACTCCCAGGCGGCGTCCTTGTCGTCGGAGGCCTTCTGGACGCCCCACGCCCAGGTCCACAGCCAGCCGGCCTTGCCGGTCCTGTCGTGCGGGGCCGGGACGTAGCCCACCTTGCCCTTGACCGAGGATCCGTCGGCCTCGATCGACGAGGCCAGCGACGTGGCGTCGTACATCATGGCGCACTTGCCCTCGACGAAGCGGTCCAGGATCTCCAGCACGCCCATCCGGTCGGCGCCGGGCTGGCCGTGGGAGCGGAGCAGGTCGACATAGAACGCGACGGCCTTCTTGAACTCGGGTGAGTTCAGGCGCGCGTTCCAGTCCATGTCGTACCAGGCGCCGCCGAAGGTGTTGACGACCGTGTTGATCGGGGCGAGGTTCTGGCCCCAGCCGGGCAGGCCGCGCAGGCAGACGCCGCTGGTGCCGTCGGTCCCGTCGACCCGGGCGGCGAGGTCGGCGACCTGCTTCCAGGTCGGGTTCGGCGGCATGACCAGCCCGTCCTTGCGGAAGAGGTCCTTGCGGTACATCAGGAAGGAGCCTTCGCCGTAGAAGGGCTCGGCGTAGATCTTGCCGTCCTCTCCGGTCAGCGACGCCACCAGGTTGGGGAAGACGTCGCCCTGGTCGAAGTCCTCGTCGGCCTTCACATAGGAGTCCAGCGGGGCGAGCCAGCCGTTGTCCGCGTAGATCGGCACCTCGTAGGCGCTGAGGCTCGCGACGTCGTAGGTGCCGGCCTGGGTCGCGAACTCGCGGTTCATCCGCTCCCGCGCCTCGTTCTCCGGCAGCAGGGTGTAGTCGACCGTGATGCCGGTCTCCGCGGTGAAGTGCTCCTTGGTGAGCTTCTTGAGGGTCTGCACCTGGGAGGCGTCCATCGCGAGCACCTTGAGGTCGGCCTGCTCGCCACCGGGCGGGTCCGTGTCACCGCACCCGGCGACAACCAGGCCTAGGACGGCCGTGGCTGCCATGGCCATCTGGGCGAGGCGGCTGCGTTTCATGACAACCCCGCCCCTACCCACCTTTGCCTTTTATTAGGCATATGAGGGCAAAAGGGGGAGGCCTACGGACGGTCCCGGCGGGCCTCTCCGCGTCTGGAGAGCGCGTCGGCCGCCACGGCGGCCAGCAGCACCCCGCCGGTGATCATGAACTGCACGGCGTCCTCGACCCCCAGCAACCCCATGCCCGAGGCGATCGACTGGATGACCAGCACCCCGAGCAGCACCGACCAGGGCGAGCCGCGCCCGCCGAACAGACTCGTACCGCCGATGACGGCCGCCGCGATCGCGTTGATCAGCAGCATCCCGGAACCGGCGGCACGGGCGGTCGTGGGGCTCGCCGAGGTCAGCTCCGAGGCCACGAACAGCCCGCCGAACGCGGCCAGCGTCCCCGACACCATGAACATCGCGACCCGCACCCGCGCCACCCCGATCCCCGCCCGCCGCGCCGCCTCGACCCCGCCGCCGAGCGCGTACACCCGCCGCCCGTAGCGGGTGCGGCGCAGCACGTAGTCCGAGACGACCAGGACCACCAGGAAGATCAGCAGCGCGAGCGGCAGCCCCTGGAACCGGTTGAGGGTGTAGGCCGCGGCGAAGGCGATCCCCGCGAGAAGACCGGTGCGCAGCCAGATGTCGCCCGTCGGCCGGTGCGGCATCCCGGCGGCCAGATGGCGGGCGTGCTTGCGGCGGGCGGCCAGGAAGTACCCGGCCGTGCCGAGTGCCGCCACCGTGTAGGCCGCCGCGTCGTCCTCGAAATGGCGGCTGGTCAGGGAGGCGACCAGACCCTCCTCGTCGATGTTGATCGTGCCGCTCGCGCCCAGCAGGTAGAGCGTCAGGCCGTTCCAGATCAGCAGGCCCGCCAGCGTCACGACGAACGCGGGCACGCCCAGCGAGGCGAAGAAGAACCCGTGGAAGGCGCCCACGGCCATGCCCACCGCCACCGCCACGACCACCGCGAGCCACTCCGGCACCCCGTGGTTCACGTTCAGCACGGCGAACGAGGCCCCCGCCAGGCCGCTGACGGAGCCGACCGACAGATCGATCTCCCGGATCAGCAGCACGAACACGATACCGACGGCGACCAGACCGGTCCCGACGATGCCCACGCCGAGGTTGGACAGGTTGCGTGGCGAGAGGAACTTGTCGTCAAGACCCTGGAAGACGCACCAGATCACGATCAGCCCGGCGATGACCAGGAGCGGCCCGCGCTCACCGACCCGCACACTGCCGCGCACCTCCAGGGCGTAGTCGCGCAGGTTGCCGGACCAGCCCCGGGCGCGCGGCCCACGGTCGGGCGCGACCGGCCCGGCGCTGCCCGGCCCGCCGTCCCGGTGCGGCCCGCTCCGGCTCACGGCCAGGCCTCCTCGTCGCCCTTCGAACGGTGGGCCACGGCGTTGTCCGCCGCCCCGGTGACGGAGGAGATGATCTGCTCCTGCGTCACGGTGCTCACGTCGAACAGACCGTTGTTGCGCCCGAGCCGCAGCACGGCGACCCGGTCCGCGACGGCCTTGATGTCGCCCATGTTGTGACTGATCAGGATGATCGCCATACCGCGGTCGCGCACCTCCTCGATGAGGTCGAGCAGATGGCTGGTCTGCTCCACGCCCAGGGCGGCGGTGGGCTCGTCGAGCAGCAGGACCTTGGGCGCGCCCATGAGCGAGCGGGAGATCGCGACGGCCTGCCGCTGACCGGCGGACAGCGCCGCGACCGGCACCCGCACATCGGGGATCCGGATCGACAGGGTGCGCATCAGGTCACGGGAGCGGCGCTCCATCTCCACCTCGTCGAGGACACCGACCCGGTCGATCTCACGGCCGAGGAAGAGGTTGCCTACGACATCCAGGTTGTCGCACATGGCGAGGTCCTGGTAAACGGTTGCGATGCCCAGGGCGTGGGCGTCGTGCGGGCGTTTGATCTGCACGAGCCGCCCCTCCCACTCGATGACGCCCCGGTCGGCGGGGCTGACCCCGGAGACCACCTTGATCAGCGTGGACTTGCCGGCGCCGTTGTCGCCCGCCAGGGCCACGACCTCACCGGCCCGGACCTGAAGGTCGACATCCACGAGCGCCTGCACGCCGCCGAACCGCTTGGTGATGCCGCGCAACGCCAGAACAGGGGGATGGGCCACGGAGAATCACGCCCCTCACCGGGTGAGCCCGATCCGGTCGCAGGCCGGCCGGAGCTTCGGGGTACAGATCTGGTCGATCGTGTAGACACCGTCCCGGACGAGCGTCCGCCCGATCGTTTCGGCCGTCACGGCGATCGGGGTGAGCAGCACCGCCGGGACGTCCTTCGTGGTCGGAGTGTCCACGTTCCGCGTGACGAGGGATTCGAGGTCGTTGCCGCGCGCCAGGGCCACGGCCATCGCGGCGGCCGCCTCGGTCTCCAGCCGGAAGGGCTTGTAGACGGTCATGTACTGCTCGCCCTCGACGATGCGTCGCACGGCGTCGAGATCGGCGTCCTGGCCGGTGACCGGGGGCAGCGGCGAGATACGGGCGCTCTTGAGCGCCGCGATGACGCCGGCGGCGATCGAGTCGTTGGCCGCCAGCACCCCGTCGATCTGATTCGGGCCGAGGTCGCTGATCGCGGCGGACATGTGGTCGTGCGCGTTCTCCGTGCGCCACCCCAGGGTGCTGTAGGACTTGAGGATCCGCACCTTGTCCTGGAGGACGGCCCGGGACCCGCCCTCGTACCAGGCGGCGTTGGGGCTGGAGGGATCGCCGTTCATCATGACGACGCCGCCGTCGTCGGCCCTGGCTCCCATGCCCTTCAGGAGTGCCGCACCCTGGAGCCGGCCGACCTGGCCGCCGTTGAAACTGACGAAACCCGAGATCGGGCCCTCGGCGAGCCGGTCGTAGGCGACCACGGGGATGCCCTCGCGGTCCGCCGCCCGGACCGAGGAGCGCAGGGCCTTGGGGTCCACGACGTCCAGGATCAGGGCCGAGACACCCCTGGTGATCATGGAGTTCATCTGCTGCCGCTGGCTCGCCGCGTCGTTCTCGGCGTTGGCGTACATCACGGTGCAGTCGGGGCACAGCTCCTTCACCCGCTTCTCGATCAGTGGCTTGTCGGACTGCTCCCAGCGGGGCACCGCGCGGCTCGGCAGCAGCAGGCCGACGGTCAGGTTGTCGTCGCCCTGTTCGCCGTTCTCGGTGCAGCCGGCCAGGGACGTGGCCAGGACACCGGCCATCAGGGCGACGAACACGCGCCATCTGCGCCCTCTCACGGCGGACCTCCTTCGTCGGGCCGCGTCCGGCCCTGGCCGGGGTTTCGGCCGGGGTTTCGGTCGGGGCTCCGGTCCGGGTTCCGGCTCGGGGTTGGCTCCGGGTTTCGGTCCGGGGTCCGGCTCGGGGTTGGCTCCGGCGTCCAGTCCGGGTTCCGGCTAGGGGTCTGGTCGCTGGGCCTGTTCCGGTCAGGCTTGTGGTCGTGGTCGTGGTCGTGGTCGTGGTCGTGGTCGTGGTCGTGGTCGCGGGGCCGGCTTGGGTTCGGGTCCGGGGTTCGGTCCCGGTCTTTGTTTCGGCCGTGGTCTCGGCGGCTCGGGGGCGGGTTTGGGGGCTGGTCCCGGTCTCTGTGCCGGCCGTGGATTCGGCGGCCTGGGGGCGGGTCCGGAGTGCGGTTCCGGCCCTTGTTCCGGTCGCGGTTGCGGCCCATGCCCCAGCTCCGGTCGCGGACCAGGCCCCAGCCGCGCTCCCAGGTCCGGCCCGGCTCCGGCACCCGCTCCGGCTCGACCCGCGGCGGTTCCGCTCCCTGCCCGGGTTCCGGTTCCGGTGCCGACTTCGGTTCCTCTTCCGGATCCGGCCGGGACACGACGATCTCGCTCCACACCTGCTTGCCGCCGCCGACCGGCACCGAGCCCCAGGCCGTAGACATCGCCTCGACCAGGAAGAGCCCACGGCCGCCCGTCGCCTCCCAGTCCACCACCACCGGCTTGGCGGGCGCGCGCGGCGAGGAGTCGTTCACGGTCACCCGCAGCCGGTCCGCGGCCAGGGTCAGGTCGACACGGACCGCGCCCTGTGTGTGCACCAGCGCGTTGGTGACCAGTTCCGACACCACCAGCAGGACGGTGTCGGCCTCGGCCACGACGTCCCACGAGCGCAGCGTGCGCGCGCTGAACCGGCGGGCGTGCATGACCGCGTCCGGCAGCCGCCACACCACCCAGCCCGCCCGCACCGGCCGGATCCGCATCCCGTCGTAGCGCAGCAGCAGCAACGCCACGTCGTCCTCACGGCGGCCGGCGTCGCCCAGCAGTTCGTCGGCCATCCGCCCCGGGTCGGAGGGGTCGGCCGCGGCGAGTGCCTCACGCACGAGCCGCATGCCCTCGTCCACCTGCAGATCGGCCGACTCGACCAGACCGTCCGTCACCAGCGCGAGCACCGAGCCCGGGGCCAGGGCGAGCGCCGTCAGCGGGAACTCCGCGTCCGCGAGGACGCCCAGCGGGAGCCCGCCCTCCACCGCGATCTCCTCGGTGCCGCCGTCCGGAAGACGCACCAGCGGGGACAGGTGCCCGGCCCGCACGAACAGGGCGTTGCCCTCCTCCATGTCCAGTTCGACGTAGCAGCAGGTGGCGAACAGGTCGGTCTCCATGCCGACGAGCAGCCGGTTGGCGTGTCCGACGACCACGTCCGGAGGGTGGCCCTCCACGGCGTAGGCCCGGACCGCGGTACGCATCTGGCCCATGATCGTCGCGGCCCCGGCGCTGTGCCCCTGCACATCACCGATGACCAGGGCCACCTTGGCCTCCGACAGCGCGATCACGTCGTACCAGTCGCCGCCCACCTGGAGCCCGCGCCGGGCGGGCAGATAGCGGGCCACGGCCGTGCCGCCGGGCAGCCGGGGGAGCCGGCGCGGCAGCAGGCTGCGCTGCAGCATCGTCGCGAGCTCCTGCTCGGCGTCGTAGGCGTGCGCGCGTTTCAGGGCCTGCCCCACCAGCCCCGCCGTCGCCGTCAGCAGGGCCCGCTCCTCGGGGGCGAACTCGTGCGGTGCGTCCCAGCCGACCAGGCACACCCCGGTCACCCTGCTCTTGGCCGGCAGCGGCAGGACCGCGAGCCCGCCGGGGCCGATCCCCTCGAGCCCGGGTTCCAGTACGGCACCCGCCGGCCACAGGCTCATCCGCCCGTCCCGCAGCGCCGCCTGGAGCGTGGGCAGGGCGGCGACCGGCGCGTCGGGCCACTCCGAGCGCCACTCGGCACGCCACAGCTCCGGCCACGCGCCGGCACCCGGCGGATCGAGCACGGTGACCGCCAGCCGGTCCTCCAGCAGCTCGGCGAGTGCCACCCGGTCGGCGTCCAGCGGCTCGCGCAGCGCGGCGACCACCACGCGGCTGACGTCCCGGACCGTCACGGCGTCGTCGAGCGCGGCCGTAAGCCACTGGATCCGGGCGACGTCGCTGGCGCTCCGGCGCAGCACGGGGGCGGCGGTCACCACGCCGAGCACCCGCTCCGGAGCGCCGTCGGGCCCCTTGCGCACACGGCAGTTCAGGCGCAGCCAGCACAGTTCACCGGTGGGCCGGCGGATCCGGAACTCCAGTTCGCGGCGTCCAGGGGTCTGCGCGGACGGTTCGATCACCGACATCAGGGCGGGGACGTCCTCCGGGACGCTGTACGAGAGCAGGGTGTCGGTCTTGCCGTCGAAGCCGTTCTCGGGGATGCCGACGAGTTCGAGCAGGGCCTGGTCCGTCTCGACCAGGCCGGTGCCCGGCGCCAGGGCGAAGGAACCGACGCCCATGGCGCGCAGCGCCGAATCCAGCAGGGGTGAGGGGGCGCACCGGTCGGCCTCGCCCCGGAGCCGCCCGGCGACCGCCTCGGCATACCGCTCCAGAAACTCCCGCTGCTCGGCCCCGAAGCCCTCCCCGGCCTCTCCCACCACGACAAGACACCCCAGCCACCCACCCGCGGCCCCCAGCGGCAACGCCCCGAGCGGTGCGGCAAAGGCTGAGCCTTCCTCCCGGCCGGCGAACACCACATCCCCGAGCCACAGCGCCCGCCCACTCCGGAAGGCCTTGGCGACGGCCGCCCCTCCGCGTTCCGCCCCTGGGGCGCCACCGGGGGAGGACAGGGGTGGGGAGCTGCTTCCCTTCGGCCCGGATGGAGGGCTGCCTCCCCCCGGCCTGGATGGGTAATTGCCTCCCTCCGGCCCGGATAGGGCGCTGCCTCGCTCCGGCCCGGATAGGGCGCTGCCTCGCTCCGGCCCGGATAGGGCGCTGCCTCGCTCCGGCCTGGAGGCGTCGTCACCGCCCGGCTCGGCGGGGCCGCCTGGTCCCGGCTCGGTCGGGTCAGGTCCCGGACCTTCGCCCCCGACCCCGGGCACCTCACCCCCCGCCACCGGCGAACCTCCACCCCCCACCCCAGGCAAGCTCTCCGAAACCGGCACCCGAGCCGGCAACCCGTACCGTTCCGGCTCGGCGCCGGCCGATTCCACCGAGCGGAGCTCCGTACCGTCCTCGCTCCGTACGTACACCGCCGCCAGTGCCACCCCGGCGAACGCCAGGACCCGCTCCCGCGCGGCGAGCTCCGGCGCGGGACGAGGCGGACCGGTGCCCCCGTTCCCCGGCGCCCGAAGACCGGGGACCGCGGCCCGGGCATCGCCGTAATGGGGCATCTCCGTATCCACCTCCCGTCCGTGCCGCGTCCACCGGCAGGTGGGAGTCCCGGAACTCAGGCGACGACGACACGGCGGATCCACGCCGCGCATGAGCGGCAGGGCACCCACACAACAGAATCGCACACCTGGATAACCGCGACATATGGGGCGGGTGGCCCGGCCTGGTCGGCACACCCCGCGACTTCCCGCCACTCGTGCCCCTCCGTGCCGCCGCCCGGCTACCGTTGCGCCGCATGACCCACACCGAGATCGAGATCACGCCGGAACTGATTCGGGAGCTGCTGCGCGACCAGCACCCCGACCTGGCCGATCGCCCCCTGCGGCTCGGCGCACGCGGCTGGGACAACCAGCTCTGGCGCCTCGGTGACGACCTGGCCGTGCGGCTGCCCTGGGCGACGGGTTCCGTGGACATGCTGCTGCGCAAGGAGCACACCTGGCTCCCCGTACTCGCCCCGACGCTGCCCCTCGAGGTGCCGGTCCCGCAGCGCCTCGGTGAGCCCTCCGACCGCTTTCCGCACGCCTGGATCGTCACCACCTGGGTGCAGGGCGCCCCCGCCGACCGCGCCCCCGCCACCCGCGCCGAGGAATCGGCCGAGGCCCTGGCCGCCTTCCTGACGGCTCTGCACCGCCCGGCCCCCGAGGACGCACCCGTGGGCCGGAGCCGAGGCGGGCCGTTGTCCGAGCACGCCGAGGGGTTCGCCCACCAGCTCGCCACGGCCACGGAGCTGGGCCTGGTCGCGGACCCGGAGACGGTCCGCGCGATCCTGGACGACGCCGTCGCCGCGCCCGACTGGACGGGCCCCGCGGTCTGGCTCCACGCCGACCTGCACGCGGCCAACGTCCTCACCGCCGACGGCACCTTCTGCGGTGTGATCGACTTCGGCGACCTCTGCGCCGGCGACCCCGCCTGCGATCTCGCCGCCGCCTGGAACCTGCTGCCGGACGGCGCCGCGGACCGCTTCTTCGAGCTCTACCGCCCGGCCGCGGACCCAGCGACCCGGCGCCGCGCCCGGGGCTGGGCCGTCGCGCGCGCCCTCGTCTGCATGATCATCGGAGACGCCGGAGTCCACGGCCGCCCCGGCGGCAAGCCCACCTGGGGCCCACCGGCCCAGGCCGCCCTGCGGCGCCTCCTGGACACGGCCGGCCCCTGGTGACCCGGGGCGGTGCCGTCACCCGGCAACGGGCCCGGCGACCGAGGCTCACCGGTCACCGGGCCCGCATGGAGTGACGGTTCAGCCCAGCCGGCAGGGCAGGCTCGTCGTACTGTCACCGCCTGGGCTGGAGGCGGTATAGCCGAAGGTCGTGCTCTTGCCCGGAGCGAGGGAGCCGTTCCAGCCGGCGTTGTGGACCATCACCGACTGGCCGTTGTAGGTCGCGTTGCCGCTCCACAAGCTCTCGATCTTGTGGCCGGCGGGGAGGTTCCAGTCGACCATCCAGCCGAGCATCGGGACGGTGCCGGTGTTGGTGACGGTGACCTCGGACTGGTAGCCGCCGTTCCAGCTGCCGGTCGTCTTGCGGGTGGCCGTGCACGTGCCGGGCACCGGCTCGGACGGGTTGCCTGGCTCCTTGATGCCGGTCACCTCGCCGTTGCCGCCGTCGAAGACGATGTCGGAGCAGGAGTAGAAGGTCTCCTGGCTGTCGGAGCGCTGCCAGACCATGTAGATGATGTGGCGGCCGTCCTTGTCGGCGGGGAGCTTGCCGGTCCAGGAGTAGTTGGCCTCGACCGTGCCCGGGGACCCGTTCAGCGGCGGGTGGTCGACGCTCAGGAACGGCCGCTCCTCCATGTCGTTCCAGGTGAGCGGCTTGGCCGGGTCGAAGCCGTCCTTGGTGATGTAGACGTAGAACCAACCCGGGTGCGCCGCCCAGGCGTTGTACGAGAAGTCGACCGTCGCGCCCGAGGTGAGGTGCGTGAGCGGCCAGTCCTTGCTGGGCGTGTTGAACCCGGTGAAGTTGGTGTTGCCGCCGCTGCACAGCTCGCCGTCCGGCACGAAGCCCCGGGTGCGGCCGGCACCGTCCGAGCGGAGCACCGAGAACCAGTTGTAGAACGGTGTGGTGCCGCTGACCTGCTGGGCATTCCGGCAGGCCGGGTTGACCGGCTTGATCTCACCGGTGTCGGTCAGGCCGTCCTGCCAGCACAGGAAGGTACGGCTGCCGGGCTTCATGGGCGTGCCGTGGGCCTCCGCCTCACCACCGGCCGTCATGACCAGACCGAGGGCCGGGACCGTGACGAGCAGGGAGAGCAGGACGAGGAAGAGGGCCCTGGCCCGGGTGGGGAGCGTTAATCGGGTCATCGAGAGCCTTCCCGGCTCTTTTGTCAGGATCATGACAGCATCATCCGTTCCTTGGGATACGGGCCTGCGGATGCGTGTGTGGGGATGCGCGGAGTGGGAGCGACTCAAGGGCGGGTTCCGGTCCACCGTGATGGGAGCGCTCCCACTCCGCCTGTTGCGGAAGTTAGCGCCGAGGGGCGCGCTTGTAAACGGTTGTCACACCGGGACCTGCCGGTCAGGCCCGGCGCAGGACGCGCTCGGCCGCCTGCAGCGGGGCCGCGACGAGCGGTTCGTCCCGGCGCCTCGGCAGCCGGCCCAGCGCGGCGGTCCAGGGTTCGAGGTCGGTGACGTCGACGTACGCGACACCGTGGCGGGGGTAGAGCCGGCGGGTCGCGTCCGGCGGCAACTGGATCCCCTGCCCCATGGCGATCAGCGGCAGGGCGCTCTCGTCCGGCGATGCGAGCATCCGGACCACGACAGACCGGCCGTGTCGCTCGATGACGCGGAGCACACGGTCGACGTGGCCACGGTCGGGGACCACGACGTTGGCGGAGATCTTGATGCCGTGCGTGACCGCGGTCTCGATCGTCGCGTCGAGGGCGGCCAGCTTGCGCTCGGCGAGCTTCGGCGAGGCACAACGCGGAGCCGGTACGGCAGCGAGTTCGGCCGGGGTGGGCCGAACACGGACAGGTTGATGCGGTCGAGGCCGGCTGCCGCGGCGGCGGGCAGGACCGCGGCGCCGTTTTCGCCGTTCGAAGTGAGTCCGACCGTGAGTCCGAGGCGCCGGGCGATGGCGATCAGACCGGGCAGGTCGGGGTGCGGGGTCGGCTCACCGCCCGTGAAACGCACTTCATTCCTCGGCAGGCTGCCGCGGACGGCGGCGAGGGCCAGGGCGAAGTCGGCGTCGGCGGCGATCCGGCCGGGCAGGAAGTCGGCGCCGTTGGTGCGGAGATAGCTGGAGACGCGTCCGGAGCGGCCCGGCGTGGCGACGGGTGTTCCCTCGTTGTGGCCCTCAGCCCTCGCTCACACCTCCAGCACCAACCGCTCTCCCTCCGGTGCACGCGAGACGCAGGGCAGCATGGCGCCGGCCGCGCGTTCGGCGGCGGTGAGCCTGTGGTCACGGTGATCGACATTGCCCTGGGCCACCCGTACCCGGCAGGTGCCGCAGAACCCCTGGCGGCAGGAGAACGGCATGTCCGGCAGGGCCTCGTGGAGAACATCCAGGGCGGAGCGGTCGTACGGCACGGGCAGAACCCGTCCGGTGTCGCCCAGCTGAAGTTCGAAGGGACGGCCGTCCGTGATGGGGGCCGGGGCGAACCGCTCGAAGTGCAGGGCTGACGCGCGGCTGCCACCGAACGCGCGCCGGACGCCGTCGATCATGGGCGCGGGCCCGCAGCAGTACACCGCACCCGCCGCCGGGCTCAAGCTCAACAGACCGGCTGCTTCGGGCATGCCGGACTCGTCGTCAGGACGGATGGAGACCCGGCCAGGGGCTGCGGCCGCGAGTTCGGCCAGCTCTGCCGCGAAGGGCATCGAGCCGCGGCTGCGGCCGGTGTGCACGAGCCTCCAGTCCAGCCCGCGCCGGGCGGCTTCCCGAGCCATCGGCAGGATCGGCGTGATTCCGATGCCGCCCGCGATGAGCAGGATGAGAGCTTCGGCGGCGAAGGGGAAGGCGTTCCGGGGCCCGGTGATGGCGACCCGCACACCCTCTCCGAGGGCGTCGTGTACCTCGGCAGAACCGCCCCCGCCGTCGGCGATGCGGCGCACCGCGATGCGGTACCCGTACCGGTCGGCAGGGTCGCCGCACAGGGAGTACTGCCGCTTGCGGCCGGAGGGCAGGTGCAGTCCGATGTGGGCGCCGGGCTGCCAGGGCGGGAGTGTCCCGCCGTCGGGTGCTGCCAGACGCAGGGAGACGACATCCTCGGCCTCTTGGTGCTTGGTGGCGACCACCAGTTCCCGGGTCAAGGGCATCTCGGTGGCCGGCGGGCGCCTGGGAGGAGTGCTGCGCCGCGCGAGGGCCGTGACCGCGTTGTCGCTGAAAGCCGCCAGCTTCTGCATGAAGGAGTCGCTGCGCGGCCTGCCGTACAGATCCGGCGGCCGAGTGAGGGGTGTGCTGATGTCCATGGGATGCCTCGCTGGTTGCTGGGTCATCGGGCGGCCGCTCGGGCAGCGGGGGACGCCGCCAGGTAGGCGACCGCCTGCTGAGTCGAGCCCTCCTGGGTCGGGTGGTAGCCGGGGCGGAAGTAGCGCAGCACCGAGCGGGCGAACGCGCCCGGCCGGGGCAACAGGTCCTTGCGGGCCGCGGCCAGGTAGTCGCGGAAGCGGACCTTGACCTGATCGTCGAGTTCGGGGTCGGCGCTCATCAGGAAACGGACTCCGCGGATCCACAGCCGGGTCAGCACCGGAGCGGTGACGAGCATGCCGACCACTCGGCGCCGGTACCGGGGATCGAGGTGCACCAGCAGGTCGAACGCGACCGAACGGTGCTCGACCTCCTCCGCGCCGTGCCAGCGGAACAGATCGAGCATCGCGGGGTCCGCGCCGGCCTGGTCCAAGTGCCCGTTGCTGAGAATCCAGTGACCCATGTACGCGGTGAAGTGCTCGAAGGCCGCTATGAGGGCGAGCCGTTGGAGGAGGTGCTCGTGGGTGGCGGCCGGCGTCAGCTCCGGCCGGTCTCCGAGCACCCTTCGGAAGATCCATTCGGACTGCAGGGTGTACGGAGCCGGGTCCAGCCCCTTGGTGAGCAGGTGCTCCAGGACCTCCTGGTGCGCCTCGGCGTGCACCGCTTCCTGGCCGATGAAGCCGCGTACGTCCTCGCGCAGCCGGTCATCGGTGATCAGTGGCAGCGCCTGCTCGAAGGTACGCACGAACCAGCGTTCGAGTTCGGGGAGCATGAGGTGGAGCACATCGAAGGTGTGGGTCGCGAAGGGCTCGCCCGGTAGCCAGTGCAGGGGGGTGGTGCCCCAGTCGAAGGTGACGTCCCGGGGTTGCAGCACCAGGTCGTGGTGGTCGATGGGCTCGGACGGATGCTGCGGGCGGGCATGTGCGGCTCGGAACATGGCAGGTCCTCCATCAGCGATCAGTGTGTGCGAAGGGGCGGTCAGGCAGTCGTCCCGTACTGCCGGTGTGTCAGATGGGGCGCGCTGTGTCCGGATTGCGGCGGGAGCCGTCTTCGATGCGGTGGGCGAATTCCGCGATCCGGGACGCGACCTCCTCGGGGTGGCTGAGCTGTACCCAGTGCCCGGCGTCGATCGGGCGCCGTTGTATCCGGCGCGTCCAGTGCTCCACTCCGTACGACAGCACCGGGGTGACGCAGAAGTCGCGGGTGGGGATGACGAGTTGGATCGGGACGGTGGTCGGCCGGTCCCGGGGACGCAGTAGGCGGGGCAGCATGTTGGCGCGGTACAGCGCGGTGCCGGACACGGCGTCGCGGGCCAGCGTCGGCGCGGGGTAGGGGGTGTGCCCGGGCATGCCTTGGGAGCCGGTGAGGAAGGCGCGCCAGCGATGTCCCAGTGCTCTCCAGGTCAGGGCGGGCAGGAGTGGGAGATGGAAGTAGGCGATGTACCAGGACCGTGCGGCCTGCCGCAGCATCTTCGGCAGATCCGGATGCCGCGGGCGAAGGCGGGCCCGGATCAAGTGTCCGACGTGGTCCAGGCAGGGCCCGGAGAGGGAGGTGAACGAGGCGATCCGCCCGGCCAGGCGCGTGCCGGTGACCGACTCCCAGGAGTGGATCGATCCCCAGTCGTGTCCGACCAGGTGCACCGGGCGGTCGGGGCTCACGGCGTCGAGAACCGCCTCCAGGTCGGCTTCCAGGCGGGACATCCAGTAGGCGCGCAGCCCCCTGGGCCGGTGGGAGGCACCGGCTCCCCGCACGTCGAAGGCGGTGACGTGGAAGCGATCGGCCAGGCGCTCGGCGACCGGGCGCCACACGGCGCTGGTGTCCGGATAGCCGTGGACCAGCACCACCGGAGGAGCCGTCGACGCTCCCCATTGGTAGGCGGCCAACTCCACGCCGTCCGCGCCGTCCACGGCGATCCGGCGGGCGGCCGGGCTGGTCACCGGCCACCACGGGCAGCGGTCAACTCGCCGTAGTTCAGGCCGCCGTGGAAGAAGCTGGGCAGCACCGGCCACTGCCGCTTGAAGGGGGCCAGCTCCGAGGAGGGCAGGATCTGCAGCCAGCGCGGATCGCGCCGGCCGGGGTCGGCGAGGGTCTTCTCCTTGACCATCGAGTCGTACTGGTCGAGGGAGTCCTCCAGGGTGTTGGCGTTGGGCACCACCTCATGGCCGTAGAACGCGGCGTGGCGGCGCACCCCGGGGATGCGGGAGAGCCCGGGCTGCCAGTTGTCGGCCGAGATGCCGTTCTCGGAGGAGACCCACACCCCGTCGGGGGTGTTCAGCACCAGGGAGTGGTTGCCGTCCGTGTGGCCGGGGGTCCACAACAGGCTGACGCCGACCCCGAGTTCGACATCGCCGTCGAAGGCGGTGACGCGCTCGGGCGGTACCCCGTCCATGCCTCCGTCGACGTACCAGGCCCACTGCATCGGATGCATCGACTCGAAAGTTCCCAGCTCCTTGCGGTGCACCAACAACCGGGCGCGCGGGAACAGCGCTTCGCGGGGCGCCCGTTCGCCGGGAATCGTGCTGGTACTTCCCGTGATCATGCGCACGTCCTGGACGTGCAGGTGGTCGAAGCTGACGAAGTCGACGTCCTCGGGTCGTAGACCGCAGGAGGGCAGGACGGTGTTCGGGTCCTGGTAGTAGCGGGCGAAGACGTGCTCGGTGAGAAAGTCCCCGGCCAGCCGCTTGAGCTGGGCGTAGAACGGCGCTTGAGCCGTTCCGGCGGCGACGGTCGGCTCCCACACCAGTGTTCTCGGCTCACCGTCGAAGCCGTCGAACTGCACGACGAGCATCCGGTTGACGATGCTCACGAACGGGTTGACGGCGAGCGCGGCGCCGTGGAAGCCGAACCGGGTCGGGTACGGGGCGGCGGCGATGTCGAAACTGCGGACGGCGTGGATGCGGCCCTGCTGGACGAACCGCTCGCGGTAGGTGGCCGCGGCGCCGCGCACGGCGCGCAGCCGGTCACCGCGGGGCCATACGTCGTGGACACCTTCGAATTCGGGGATGGGACGCGGAGCGGCGACGTCCTGGGCCTTCGTCGCGCTGGGCGCCGGCTTGGGCGTGGTGGTCACGGGCTCATCCTTCGGGCAGGCGGGCGGTCCGGGTGCGCTGCTCGTACGCCGCGCGGACCGACCGGTCGGACAGGGCGGCGAGCTGGTCGGGGACAAGGAGGTGATGCAGGGCGTCGCGGGCACGGCCCGGCAGTAGCGCGGCCAACCGGGTCAGGGCGGCCACCTGACGTGGGATGAAGACCTCGAACCGCGGGCGCAGCACGACGCCGAGCACCGCGTCGGCCACCTGATCCGTCGTCAGGCGTCGGGTGGGGCCGGTCGCGGTGCCCACGGCCAGCTCGGTGTCCACGACGCCGGGCATCACCAGGGACACGTGCACGCCGGTGCCGCGCAGTTCGGCGCGGACGGCTGTGCTGTAGCCGTGGAGGGCGTGCTTCGTCGCCGCGTAGGTCGCCTCGCCGGCCGGGGCGACCTTGCTGGCGGCGGAGGCGATGTTCACGACGTGGCCGCGACCGCGTTTCCGCATCCCCGGGACCACGAGTTTCATCCCACGCAGTACGCCGTGGACGTTGACGTCGAACTGGCGCAGGGCGGCTTCCTCCGGTTCCTCCTCGAAGGGGCCCACCCACATGACTCCGGCGTTGTTGATCAGTACGTCGATCGGCCCCAGCCGGGTCTCGACGGCGCGCAGGAAGTCTTCGAAGGAATGTGTGTCGGTGACGTCGAGAGACAGCCCGAGCAGTCGGCCACCGGGACGCGCGCCGAGGGCGCCGGCCGTCTCCCTGGCGAGCTCCGCGTCGAGATCGCCGATCGCCACGGCGGCTCCGGCCGCGGCGAGCCGGGCCGCGACGGCACGCCCGATTCCGCGGCCCGCCCCGGTGACCGCGATCACTCGGCCGGTCAGCGGTTGCGTGCGGGGGAGCCTGTCGCGGTCTCTCCGGCTGGACGTGTACGGGTACCTGGGCGGTGCTGCCACGGTCGTCGAGCCCCTTCCTTGCCCTGAGCATGAGCGGAACGCTGAGCGGCAAGCGGCCCCCAAGCGCATTCTGACACGATGCTATGTCAGATGAACTGACAAGCTAGAGTGTCAGTTCAGAGCACACCGGTGTCAACACCTCTGCGAAGGGGAAAAATGACCGGCACACAGACCGCCGGGCGGCGCTACGGCGGACGCGATGCGGCGCAACGACAGCAGGAGCGCCGCACCCGCCTCATCCAGGCGGGCCTCGACCTGTTCGGCACGGCCGGGTACGCCTCGGTCTCCGTCAAGCAGGTGTGCTCGCACGCCGGACTGACCGAGCGTTACTTCTACGAGTCGTTCCGCGATCGCGAAGACCTTCTCGCCGGGGTCTACAACGAGCTGATCTCTACGATCACAGCCGAAACCGCGCAGGCCGCAGCCGCTGCCGCACCCGATGTCGACGCCCAGCTGCGCGCCGGCCTCGAGGTGTTCATCCGCACACTGGCCGGCGACGCCCGCAAGGCCCGCCTGGTGCTCATCGAGGTCGTGGGCGCCAGCCCTCGCCTCGAAGTGCGCCGCCGCGAGGTTCTGCACGAATTCGCCGCAATGGTCGCTGCCGTCGTCTCACCGCTCCCTGGCCCGGAAGCCTCCTCCAACCGGCTCACCATGACCGCGATGAGCCTGGTCGGCGGAGTCAACGAACTCCTCGTGGACTGGACACTCGGCCACCAGAACGCCACCGTCGAAGAACTGGTCGACCTGTGCCACACCCTGTTCATCGCGGCCTACCGAGCCGTCAGCGATCAGCCCTGATCACTCAGGCCCGGATTCCTTCAGGAGCTTTCCGCGCCGGACCAGTCCTTCTCTCCGTAGACGAGGTGGACGGGGCCCTTGACTTCGGGATGGCGCGAGCGGGCAGCGATGAGGCTGGGCAGGTTCTGGTACGCACGGCCATGGCGACGTTCGGTCAGCCGGGGCGGCTGCCCACCTCGAGGAGCTCGTCCGCGTAGTCCGCCCGCAGTACGGTAAACCGATCGGTTTCCGGGCGCAAGCCCGCCAGAGCACCCGGCTTCACCGGGGCGTTCCGTACCCGTGGATCCCTGGTATGACGAGCTCTCCTCCTGTCTGTCCCGCCTGATCGATGTCGGCTTCGTCCAGGTCGAGTTGGAGCTGAGGCCCAGCTTCCCGACAGTGTCGTAGAGCCACTCCGGGACGGTGTCGGGCGTGAGGTGGAGGCGGAGGGCGGACGCTGACTTCCCAGGACGAGGACGGTCGGCAGCGCGGTCAGTGCGAGAGCCTTCCCGAGCGGCAGGCGCAGGCGGATCGGCACGGACGTACGGGGAACGGCGTGGCGGCCTCTCGTCGGCCGGACGTAGTGGGGTCCTATGGCCTCGCCACACAGGTCGGGCGACCGGTCGGTCATTCCCCGGCCCTCCCCGACGGCTCCTCGGTGTCGTCGGACGTGTTCACGGGCCCCACGCCAGGGCCAGGAGGCCCTGCCTCAAGTGATCTTCGAGCTCAGAAAAGGCGAAGGCGCCATCCGGTCAACTCGTCTCCGCCTGAACCTCTCCGGCTCGGGCTTGCGTGCGGAAACCGATCAGTTTACGGTGGGGAAACTGATCGGTTTCTCGCCGTGAAGGCGAGTCTCGAACCCGAATCCCGAGGAGTACGGATGACTGCCGCGCGCGACGCCGAAGGGCAACCGACGGCCCCCGTTCCCAGGCTTCCGGCGAAGCTGGCCGCCCACCCCTCGGTACAGGCTGTACTGGCCCGGCGCAGGGCCGGTGACGCGGTGAGTCCGCCGGCGGTGATCGACGCGGAATGGCTGCGCGAGCTGTGTCTGGCGGCCGGTGCGGACGACGCCGCGGCGGTCAGCCTGGACCACCCTGACCTGGCCGGAGAGCGCGAGCACGCACAGTCCGCGCTGCCCGGCACCCGCACCCTGATCGCGATGGCGGTCCGGATGAACCGCGACAACCTGCGCACCCCGGCCCGCAGCGTGGCCAACCAGGAGTACCACCAGACCGACGAGCAAGCCAACCACGCCGCCCGCAGCGTCACCCAGGCACTCCAGGACATCGGTTACCGCGCACTCAATCCATCGGTCGGCTTTCCCCAGGAGATGGACCGCTTCCCCAGTGAGCGGATCTGGGTGGTGGCGCACAAGACGGTCGCGGTGGCCGCCGGGCTCGGCGTGATGGGCCTGCATCGCAACGTCATCCACCCGAAGTTCGGCAGCTTCATCCTGCTGGTCACCGTCCTGGTGGACGCGGAGGTGAGCGAGTACGGGCAGCCGCTGGACTACAACCCCTGCATCGACTGCAAGTTGTGCGTCGCCGCCTGTCCGGTCGGCGCCATCGCCAAGGACGGCGCCTTCGACGCGCTCGCCTGCACCACGCACAACTACCGCGAGTTCATGAGCGGGTTCACCGACTGGGCGCAGACCGTGGCCGACAGCGAGGACGCCGCCGACTACCGCTCCCGGGTCACCGATTCCGAGAGCGCCTCCATGTGGCAGAGCCTGAGCTCACCCCCCGGCTACAAGTCCGGCTACTGCCTCGCCGTCTGCCCCGCCGGCGAGGACGTCCTGGGTCCCTACCTGGACGACCGCAAGAACTTCATGGACACCGTCCTGCGGCCGCTCCAGGACAAGAAGGAAACCCTGTACGTCCTGCCGGACTCCCACGCGCAGGAGTATGCCCGGCGCCGTTTCCCCCACAAGCCCGTCAAGGAAGTCACCGGCGGCTGGCAGCCCCCGGCGAAACGTTCCGCGTCCACCGACCGAGAGACACGTACGCCATGAGTGGCATTCACCCCTCCCGGGTCCTGCGCGCCAAGCCCCTGTGGATCGCGAACGGCGTCATCACGGGCGTACTCGCGCTGCTGTTCGCCGTGTTCTACGTCGGCGCGAACATCGATCCGGCCGATCACCTGACCAAACTGCCCGTCGGTCTGGTCAACGCCGACAAGGGAGCCGCTGCCGGCGGCAAGCACGTCAACCTCGGGGCGCAGATCACCGACTCCATCAAGAAGTCGACCGCGAGCGGGGACAAGATCGACTGGAAGGTGATGGACGAGAAGGAGATGAAGGACGAGCTCGGCAAGGGCAAGCTGTTCGGCGCGCTCGTCGTGCCCGCCGACTTCACCTCCTCCACCACCGCACTGACCGGCACCGCGCCCACCGGGACCCCGGCCCGCCCGACACTGACGGTGCTGACCAACCAGTCCGCCGGCAGCCTGGGCTCCGGCCTGGCCCGAACGGCGACGACCCAGGCGGCCGAGAACGCCTCGCTCCAGGTGGGCAAGGAGCTGGCCGCCCAGACCGGGACCGCGCAGGCGAAGCTGCCCGCCGCGGCACGCGTCCTGCTCACCGACCCGGCCGCCGTCACGGTCGAGGACGGCCACCCCCTCGACTCGCACAGCGGCCTGGGCATGACGGCGTTCTATTACGCGCTCACCCTCGTGGTCGTCGGCATGCTCTCCGCCAACGTCATCAGCGGCCAGGTCGACCACGCCCTCGGCTACACCCACAACGACATGGGCCCCGTGCGCCTGCACCGTCCACTGATCCGGGCGACCCGGGTGCAGACCCTCACCATCGGCATCACCCTCATGGCCGGTCTGTCTCTGCTGATGGGAACCCTGGTCATGGCCGGCGCGGTCGGCCTCATGGGCATGGACGCCTCCCACCTGCCGCTGCTGTGGGTGTACTCGGTGTGCGCCGTCGCGGTTTCCGGGATCGGTGCACTCACCCTCCTCGCGGCCTTCGGCACGCCCGGCATGCTGGTGGTCACGCTGGTCTTCATCGGCATGGCGGTGCCCACGTCCGGCGCCACCACCCCGATCGAGGCGTTGCCCGGCTTCTACCGCTTCCTCGCGGAGTTCGAGCCCCTGCGGCAGATCACCGGTGGTATCCGCTCGATCCTCTACTACGACGCCCAGGGCGACGCGGGGCTGACCCGGGGCTGGGTCATGATGGCGGTTGGTCTCGTGGCGGCCGGACTGTTCGGCTTCGGCGTACTGGGGTGGTACGACCGCGAGGGACTGCACCGCATCCCGGCGGAGACGAAGCCCGAGAAGACCGCCGTCCCGGCGTAACGGCAGGTCACCCAAGACGAGCCATTACTCGGAGCGATCCCGGAAACCGATCGGTTTTCATTTCGTCCGCTTCGGGTTAACCTCGCGGTATGACCACCGAAGTGAAACCAAGCCCCAGAGAGCGACTTCTGGAGGCGGCGGCCACGCTCACTTACCGAGACGGCGTCAGCATCGGCGTCGAGGCACTGTGCAAGGCGGCGGGGGTGTCGAAGCGCTCCATGTATCAGCTGTTCGAGAGCAAGGATGAACTGCTGGCGGTAAGCCTGAAGGAGCGCGCCTCCGCCTACGTGGCAACCCTCCTGCCTGCGGCGGACGACGGCCGGTCACCCCGCGAGCGGATCCTGCACGTCTTCGAGCGGATGGAATCGCAGGCTGGGACGCCCGAGTTCCGAGGCTGTCGGTACCTGGCCGTGCAGATCGAGCTCAAGGACCAGAGTCACCCCGCGAGCCGGGTCGCCCATCAGGTCAAGGCGAACCTGACCGGCTTCTTCCGCGCCGAGGCCGAGCAGGGCGGGGCGGGCGATCCCGATCTGCTGGCCCGGCAGCTCAGCCTGGTCTTCGACGGCGCGAGCGCCCGCGCGGGAATCCAGGCCGACAACCTGACCGGGCTCGTCGCGCCCACACTGACCACCCTGCTCGACACGGCGGGCGTGCGCTGACGCATCGCCCGTTCAGGAAACTCCCTCACTTCCCGGCACTCGCGGGAAGCCCGATGGCCGTAAGCGTGCTGCCCAGCATGCCGCAGGCGAAGAAGCTCGCGGTCTTGTCGGCATCAGCACCCAGCGGCTGGTGCACGGTTTCCCAGATCCTCACCGCGGAGCACCTGAAGACCCTGACCCGGCTGATGGGCGGCGGCTACCGGGGCGCCACCGACCAGCTGGAAACCCTGCTCGGACGCCCGCCGAAGACCGTGCGCTGGGCGTTGGAGAATCATCCGCGCATCCGGAAGCTGGCGGCTGCCTGAGCCGCTGACCGGTCCGGGGCAGAACGAGAACGGGAGCTCCAGCGATCGATCGTCCGGAGCCCCGCCCTGTTACGCGTGGACCTTGTCCGGCAGTACTCGGCGAAGCGCGCTGCCCACGGTCGGCCCGGCTTCTGATACCTGACGCAGGTCAGCGCTCTCCAGGTAGCGATGGCTCTGCGGAGGATGGAAGGTCCCCGCGGCACGTAGCGCGCCAAGCGTCACCGGCTCGTCGAAGGGCACGGAGTCCGGGCCGTTCTGGTCGTCCGGGTGCGCGAGGTCTCTACCTGCTGCGTCGGCCAAGTCTCAAGTCGCCTCCGAACCGGCACCGCACCACCGCACCCTACGGAGCACCCTCGATCACCCCCGCCAACCACCCCAGCTGACGCCGCACATGCACCGCGTCCCCACCCTCATGCCCATTGAACGGATACGCGTGGATCTCCTTGCGCGCCTCCGTCTCTGCCCCCGCCTCCGCCCCCGCCAACTCCCCATAGCGATTGAACGCCCCGTACACCCCACTCGGCGGACACACCGTGTCCCGCAGCCCCACGCCGAAGTGGGCGGCGGCCGAGGCCCGTCGGGCGAAGGAGATGCCCTCCATGTAGGACAGCGTGCGATACGCCTCGCGCTCAGCGCCCCGGTGGACGGAGAGATACGCGGCGATCTCCCCGTACGGCCCCGCATCCGTGAGGTCCAGCGCCCGTCGGATCCCGCACAGCAGCGGAGCCGTGACCAGCAACGCCGCCACATCGGGAACGAGCCCCGCGACAGCCAACGCCACCCCACCCCCCTGACTGTTGCCGGCCGCGACGATCCGCCAGGCGTCCACGCCGGGCAGTACCCGCACCGCCGCTACCGCCCGCACCGCGTCGGTGATCAGGCGCCGGTAGTGATAGTCCTCGGGCGTGAGCAGCCCGCGCACGGCCGGCCCGGGCCCGCCAGGCGCCCCGGCGTGCGGATCCGGGGTCTCCCCGCCGCACCCGTACTGGTCGCCCTGGCCGCGGTTGTCCATGAGCAGATGCGCGTACCCGGCGTTCACCCACGTCAGACGCTCATGCGGAAGCCCGCGTCCGCGCCCGTACCCGGCGAACTCGACCACGGCGGGAAGGGGTTCGTCGACGCCGGTGGGACGGCTGAACCACGCCCGCACCGGGTCGCCCGCGAAACCCCGGAACGTCACGTCCCAGGTCCGCGTCAGCCGGAGCCCCGTCTCCACCGGCCGCACCGACACCAGCGGATCCGCCTGCCCGGCCTCCTTCAGCGTGCTCAGCCAGAACGCGTCGAAGTCGGCGGGCTCTTCCAAGTCCGGGTGATGGCGCTCCAGTTCCGTCAGCGGCAGGTCGAACGCGGGCACGGCGGCACCTCGCAGGAGTCGGTGGGCATCCAGAAACTTGCGACGGACAACGGGCGGTAGCCCCAGGGGCCTACCCAGGTTCGACTGGGTTGCAACGCGGCACAGACGCCCCACCTGGCTGCCGCAGCACCCATTGACAGCGCTTTCTGGTGCCCTTAGGTTGCCGCGAAGTTACCGGTAAGAGCTCGAAAGTTTCGGTTCCGCGTCCCTGCCCACGGGAGGCCCGAGCAATGAGCACGTCCACCACGTCGGCCCCGCCGGGCACCCAGGACCCCCCTCCGGCACGGGCCGCACCCCGACGCGGCACACGGGTTTCCGCCCGGACCGGCTGGCGGCGGGCGCTGCGCCGCGACTGGCAGTTGTACTCACTGGCGATCCTGCCGCTGCTGTTCTTCCTGGTCTTCCGCTATCTGCCGATGATCGGCAACGTGATCGCCTTCCGTCGCTTCGAGCCCGGAGGGTCGATCTTCGGCGAGGAGTGGGTGGGGCTGCGCTATGTGCGGATGTTCCTCAGCGATCCCACCTTCTGGCAGGTGTTCCGCAACACCCTGTGGATGGGCGGGCTCACGCTCGTCTTCTGCTTCCCGATTCCGATCGTGCTCGCGCTGCTGCTCAACGAGGTGCGCCGGCGCTCCCTGAAGCGGTTCGTGCAGTCGGTGTCGTACCTTCCGCACTTCCTGTCGATCGTGATCGTCGCGGGCATCACGATGCAGATGCTGGCCAGCGACGGCCCCGTCAACCACGTCCTCGGCTGGCTGGGCCACGAACCGATCCGTTTCATCCAGGAGCCCGAGTGGTTCCGCACCATCTACGTCGGCTCTGAGATCTGGCAGACCGCCGGCTGGGGCACGATCCTCTACCTCGCCGCCCTCACCACGATCGACGAGGACCTGTACGAGGCGGCGCGCATCGACGGTGCCAACCGCTGGCAGCAGATCTGGCACGTCACCCTGCCCGGCATCCGGCCCACCATGGTCACGCTGCTGATCCTCAACATCGGCACGTTCATGGCGGTCGGGTTCGAGAAGGTGCTGCTGCTGTACAACCCGCTGACCTATCCGACCGCCGACGTGATCTCGACGTATGTCTACCGGGCCGGTGTGGAGTCCAACAGCTTCAGTTACGCCGCCGCCATCGGACTGTTCGAGGCGATCATCGGCCTGGTGCTCATCACGTCCGCCAACCAGCTCTCGCGTCGCACAGTGGGGACGAGTCTGTGGTGAAGCCGAGTCGTTCCTACCGGGTCTTCCAGGGCGTCAACGGGGTGGTCCTCACCCTGGTCGTGCTGGTGACGCTGTATCCCTTCACCAACATCCTGGCGCGGTCCTTCAGCGGGGAGCGGCAGATCCGGGCCGGTGAGGTGACCCTGCTGCCCAAGGGGTTCAACCTCACCACGTACAAGATCGTGTTCCAGGACGAGATGTTCTGGCGGAACTACGGCAACACCGTGCTGTACACCGTCGTGGCGACGGCCGTGGCCATGGTGCTGACGACGTGTTACGCCTATGTGCTGTCGAAGAAGCACCTCAAGGGCCGCGGCGTGCTCGTCGGTGTCGCCGTGTTCACCATGTTCTTCACCGGCGGCCTGATCCCGAACTACATCCTGGTCACCAGCCTCGGCCTGAAGAACAGCGTCTGGGCGATCGCGCTGCCGAACGCGATCAGTGTCTTCAACCTGCTGGTGATGAAGGCCTTCTTCGAGAACCTGCCGGCCGACCTGGAGGAGGCCGCGCAGATCGACGGCCTGAGCACGTACGGCATCCTCCTCCGGATCGTCCTGCCGCTGTCCAAGGCGGTCGTGGCGACGATGGTGCTCTTCTACTCGGTGTCCTTCTGGAACTCCTGGTTCAGCGCGTTCCTCTACATGGACCAGACCGATCTGATGCCGGTCACCGTCTACCTCCGCAACCTCATCCAGGGCGCCACCGGCGGCGGCAACGCCGGTGCCGGCACGGAGCAGCTCAGCCAGGTCGGCGCGAACATCCAGTCCGTCACCATCGTCCTCACCGCCCTGCCGATCCTCTGCGTGTACCCCTTCGTCCAGCGCTACTTCGTCTCGGGCGTGATGCTCGGCGCGGTCAAGGGCTGACGCCGCCTCCTCAACTCGCTTACGGAACAAAGGAGTCTCCGTGCAGAACGCAGGACAGCTCTCGCGGCGCCAGATCCTCGCCGCCGCCGGCTTCATCGGGCTCGCCACGCTCACCGGCTGTGGCAGCGGCGAGGACGGAGGCGACTCCAAGGACCTGTCCAAGAAGCAGAACGGCGCGATGAAGAACTACCGGGCCGGGCAGCAGTTCAAGGCAGCCGAGCCGCTGTCCTTCTCGGTACTGCACAACAACAACCCGGTGTACCCCATGAAGGGCGGCTGGCTGTTCTGGAAGGAGCTCACCAAGCGCACCGGGGTGACCCTCAAGCCGGTCGACGTCCCGCTGGCCGACTATGAGAAGAAGCGCAGTGTGCTCATCGGGGCCGGGGACGCTCCGTTCCTGATCCCGAAGACGTATCACCCCTCCGAGGTCGCCTTCGTCTCGTCGGGCGCGGTCCTCGCGGTCAGCGACTACGTGAAGCTGATGCCCAACTTCCGCGACAAGGTGCGCAAGTGGAAGCTGGAGCCCGAGCTCGACTCGATCCGCCAGTCCGACGGCAAGTACTACCTGCTGCCCGGCCTGCACGAGAAGGTCAAGGCCGGCTACTCGCTGTCGTTCCGCACGGACGTCCTCGACAAGCACGGGCTGAGCCTGCCCACCACCTGGGACGAGGTGTACGACGTCCTCAAGGCGCTCAAGGAGGAGTACCCCGGCAAGTACCCCTTCTCCGACCGCTGGAGCACCAACACCCCGTTCCCCTGCGGCGCCCTGTTCCTCTACCTCGGCCAGGCCTTCGGCGTCAGAGCCGGCTGGGCGTACGACAACATCAGCTTCGACCACAAGGCGCGGAAGTTCGTCTTCACCGGCGCCCAGGACGGCTACCGCCAGATGGTCGAGTACCTGCGCAGACTCGTCGCCGAGAAGCTCATGGACCCCGAGAGCTTCAGCCAGACCGACGACCAGGCGGTGCAGAAGCTGCTCGCCGAGAAGTGTTACGCCATGAGCGCCAACCCCCAGGAGCTGGTGCAGAACTACCGCTACAACCTGGAGAAGCAGGTCAAGGGTGCGAAGATCGAGATGATCCCGGCGCCCGTCGGGCCCGCCGGTCCCGTGGTGCTGGGCGGCAGCCGCCTGGAGAACGGCGTGATGATCTCCAGCAAGGCGCTGAAGAGCGACAGCTTCGTCGCCATGATGCAGTTCGTGGACTGGCTCTGGTACTCGGACGAGGGCCAGCGGCTGGCCCGCTGGGGTGTCGAGGGCGTCACGTACACCCGCTCCGGAAACCAGTACAAGCTCAAGCCCGGCATCAGTCTCATGGGGTCCGACCCGGACGCCCCGAAGGACATGCAGAAGGACTACGGCTTCTACAACGGCGTCTTCGCCTACGGCGGCAGCTGGGAGCTCGTCTCCTCCATGTTCAGCCCGGACGAGAAGAAGTTCCAGGCCGCCATGGCCCAGCGCAAGGAGCTGCCCATCGACCCGGCTCACCCGCTCCAGTCCTTCGAGCAGGAACAGGCGACCCTCTGGGACACCCCGCTCAAGGACACCGTCATCCAGAACACCCTGCAGTTCGTCCTCGGCAAACGCCCGCTGTCCCAGTGGGACGCCTACCTCGCCGAGCTGAAGTCGAAGAACATGCAGCAGCTCGTCGACCTGCACAACAAGGCGTACGAGCGGTTCAAGAAGGAGAACGGGTGATCCGCGTCCCCGACTCGCCGCCCTGGTGGGACGAGCGGCGGCCGCTCGGCCGGGAGGTGACGGCATGAGCACCGTACGGACGTCGGACTTCGGCACCCGGGCCCTCTCCCGCGCCTCCGCCCTGATCCACACCGTCCTGACCGTCGAGGCGCTGCTGCTCCTCACCGCCTTCCCGGGCCTGGCAGGCCTGCTCCTGCTCGGCCCCGACCCCGCCAACCTCCCGCTCGCGGCCCTGTGCCTGCTGCCCCTCGGCCCGGCGTTGTCCGCCGCGCTCTACGCCCTCCACCACCGCAGCCGCGACCTCACCGAACTGCACCCGGCCCGGGTTTTCCTGCGCGGCTGGCGGCTCAACGCCCTACCGGCGCTGAAGCTGTGGACGCCCCTGCTGGCCTGGCTGACGGTCATCACCTTCACCCTCACCCACTTCTCCGCCACCGGCCTGCCCGGCTGGTGGGCGCTGCTGCTCGCGGCGATCGGAGCAGGCGCCCTCCTCTGGGGCGCCCACGCCCTCGTCCTCACCTCGCTCTTCGCCTTCCGCGCCCGGGACACCGCCCGCCTCGCCGGGTACTTCCTGTTCCGGCACCGCCGCGCCACCCTCGCCGCCGCCTCCCTGCTGATCCTGACGGCCACGCTGACCGCCCTGCTGACCGAGGCCCTGCCCGCCCTGCTGGCCGCCCCGCTGCTGCTGTCCCTGCTGCACGGCAGCCGCACGGTGATCGCCGAGACCCAGGAGGAGTTCACGGCATGACCGCGCCCCGCACCCCGAAGATCCCGTACGGCGGCGACTACAACCCCGAGCAGTGGCCCGAGGACGTCCGGGACGACGACCACCGCCTGTTCACCCGGGCCGGCATCGACACCCTCACCGTCGGCGTCTTCACCTGGTCTCTCACCCAACCGGCCCCGGACACCTACGACTTCACGGTTCTGGACCGCATCCTGGACCGGGCCGCGGCCGAGGGCCGCCAGGTCTGCCTGGCCACCGGCACCGCCGCCCTCCCGCCCTGGCTCGCCAAGCGGCACCCCGAGGTCAACCGCACCGACTTCGAGGGCCGCCGCCACCGCTACGGCCAGCGCCACAACTTCTGCCCCAGCTCACCGGCGTACCGTGAGCACGCCACCGCGATGGCCTCCCGCCTCGCCGAACGGTACGCGCACCACCCGGCCCTGCTCGCCTGGCACATCAACAACGAGTACGGCGGCGCCTGTTACTGCGACCTGTGCGCCGAGGCGTTCCGGGAGTGGCTGCGCGAACGGCACGGCACCCTCGACGCCCTCAACGACGCCTGGTGGACCACCTTCTGGTCGCACCGCTACACCGACTGGGACCAGATCGAGCCGCCGAACGCCCTCACCGAGCACTGGCGCGGCCCCGACCACACCGCCTTCCAGGGCATCACCCTCGACTACTTCCGCTTCACCACCGACGCCCTCCTCGGCTGCTTCCTGGCCGAGAAGGAGGTGATCCGCGCCCACGACACCGACACGCCCGTCACCACCAACTTCATGGGCACCTTTCGCCCCCTCGACTACCACCGCTGGGCGCCCCACCTCGACTTCGCCTCCTGGGACAGCTACCCGCCCCTCGACGCCCCGCCGACCCGGCCCGCCCTCGCCCACGACCTGATGCGCGGCCTGAAGGACGGCGCCCCCTTCTGGCTGATGGAGCAGACGCCGTCGACCACCGCCTGCCGTGACGTCAACCCGCTCCGGCGGCCCGGCGAGCTCCGCCTCGCCACCTTCCAGGCCGTCGCCCACGGCGCGGACGCCGCCCTCTACTTCCAGATGCGCGCCTCACGGGGCGCCTGCGAGAAGTACCACGGGGCGGTCATCGGCCAGGCGGGCCGGGACGACACCCGCGTCTTCCGTGAAGTCGCCGAGCTGGGGCGGGAGTTGGAGTCTCTGGGCGACCGGACACTCGGCGCCCGCACCCCGGCCCGCACCGCCCTTCTCTTCGACTGGGACAGCTGGTGGGCCCTGGAGATCTCCGACGGCCCGTCCCGGCTGGTCAAGTACCCGGACGTGGTCCACGCCTACTACCGGGCCGCCCGGGAGGCCGGGGCCGACGTGGACGTCGTCCCGCAGACCGCCGACCTCACGCCCTACGACGTGGTGCTCGCGCCGGCCCTGCACATGGTCAAGGGTGACCTCGCCACTCGCCTCGAAGCCGTGGCCGCACGCGGCGGCACGGTCCTGACCACCTTCCTCTCCGGCCGCGTCGACGAACACGACCGCGCCTTCCTCACCGACGTCCCCGGCCCGCTCGCCCCCCTCATGGGCGTCCGCGTCGACGAATGGGACGCCCGGCCACCGGAGTTCACCCAGACCATCCCCGAGCTGGCGGCAGAGGCACGACTCGTCTTCGAGATCGTGCGGCCGCGCGGTGCCGAACCGATCGCCACCTACGGCACCGACTTCTACGCGGGCACCCCGGCGGTCACCCGCAACCCCTACGGCGACGGCGAGGGCTGGTACATCGCCACCGCCCTCGACCAGCCGGGCGTCGACGAGGTCGTCCGCCGGATCCTGGCCCGCCACGACCTGCTCGGCCCCTACGCCGGCCACCCGGCGGTCGAGACGGCCACCCGTGTCGCCCCCGACGGCACCCGCCTGCTCTTCCTCCTCAACCACGCCCCCGAACCGGCCCACCTCACCGCCCACACCACCGCCACCGATCTGCTCACCGGCAAGCGGGTGGACCAGGGCGAACCCCTGGTCCTCGACCCCCTGGGCGTGGCGATCCTTCAGTAGATGCGCCGCCCCCGCTCGTCCGGCACCCCGGACTTGCGCAAGAAGTAGCTGTTGATCTGGTCGCGCCACTCGCGGGCGCCGCGGAGCTGCTCCTCGTACCGCTCCGCCACCCGCGCGTGGCGCACGGGATCCACCAGCCCGGCCAGCGAGTCCCACACCTCCCGGGCTTCCTCGACCTCCTCCACGCCTTCGAAGTGCGTGTCGTAGATGTGCTGGATCACCGTCTTTCCACTGTGCAGGGTGTGCCCGTACGACACGTGGTGGAAGAACAGCAGAAGCTCGTCGGGACAGGTGTCCGGCGACTCGTACAGCTCGGCCCACGGCTTGGCGTACTGCCCTGCGTAGCCCGTGCCGGTCGCCACGCTGCGGTCCACCCCGATGCCGTCCCGGTCGGCGAAGTGATACGTCCCCCACGGGCTGTACTCGTACCCGTCCACGCTCGGCCCGTAGTGGTGCCCCGGCTGCACCATGAAGCCCACGCCGAGGGGAGCGGTGTACTTCTCGTACGTCCGCCACGAGCCGTCGAGCACGGCGTGCAGTCCCGCCTCCGGCCCCGGTCCGAAGGTGAGCCGGATCCACTCGTCGAGGATTCCGCCCGGGTCGGCATCGGGCCGCCAGGCCAGCCGCCCGAAGGTGTAGAGGTTCGCCTGGGCGAGTGGATGCCCGGTCCAGAACGGGTCGTCGCCCACGTTGGACACGGCGATCAGCCCGCCCCGCGCCAGTTCCCCCACGGACGACTCCGGCCGGTGCCGGAACCGCAGCACCTCGCTCCACATCGGCCCCAGCCAGCACACATGCCGCTGCTGCCCGGTGTACTCCTGGGTGGCCTGCAGCTCCACCGCCAGCCGGGTGCGCGGCATCGCCCCGATCAGCGGCGATACCGGCTCGCGCACCTGGAAGTCCATCGGCCCGTGCTTCACCTGGAGCACGGCGTTGGCCGCGAACGCCCCGTCCAGCGGCACGAAGTGGTCGTACGCGGCCCGGGCCCGGTCCGTCCCGCGGTCCCGCCAGTCCTGGCAGTGGTCGTAGACGAACGCCCTCCAGTGCACGGAGCCGCCGTACGGTTCCAGCGAGGCGGCCAGCAGGTTCGCCCCGTCGGCGTGGCTGCGGCCGTAGGCGAACGGCCCCGGCCGGCCCTCCGAGTCGGCCTTCACCACGTACCCGCCGAAGTCGGGTATCGCCTCGTACACCGCTCCCGTGGTCGTGGCCCACCAGTCGCGCACGGTCTCGTCCAGCGGGTCGGCCGTGGGCAGCCCGCCGAGCACCACCGGCGCGGCGAAGGACACGGACAGGTGGGTGCGGACCCCATAGGGCCGCAGCACATCGGCGATCGCGGCGACCTCGCCGATCCGGTCGGTCAGCAGACGCGCCTCGGCCTCGTGCACGTTGACGTTGTTGACGGCGACCGCGTTGATCCCGCACGCCGCCAGCAGCCTGCCGTACGCCCGCACCCGCTCCAGGTCCCCTCGCGCCCGCCCGTCCTCCCAGAACAGCGAGCCGCCCGCGTACCCGCGCTCCACCTGGCCCATGACCGGGTGCACGGCGACGTTGTCCCAGTGGTCGAGCATGCGCAGGGCGAGAGCGGGGTGATGGCTCTCCCGTGCCCGCTCGCCGGTGAACGCCGCTTCCCCGAGCCGTACGACATGGAACAGGCCGTACAGCAGCCCACGTCCGCCGGAGGCGGTGACGGTCGTCGTGCCGCCCTCACGCGCAAAGGCGAACCCCTCCTCACCGAGAAGCTCCGGGTCGTCGGCACCGCCGAGGTCGAGGACCAGGTCGAACGCGACCCCCTCCGGCTCGGCGTCGCGCACGACCCGGCCCCCGAACCGCAGGCAGGCCTCAGCCACCTCCCCGTGCACCGTCTCCACCAGCGGACCCGATCCACGGATCAGCGTCCGCCGGCCGCCGACCGCCCGGAAGGCGGCGGGCGGCAGCCAGGCCGGGTCGACACCCTCGGGCAGGACGGGCACGGGAAGCGGCATGGGACCCCCAACTCGATTGCTCAGGAGAGCAGTTCGACCTCCGCCAGCGTGCCCTCGCCGTCGAGGACCAGGCGGTATTTCTCGTACGTACCCGGTGACCTCACCGTGAACGCGCGTGTCTGCCTGTCCCATGCGAAGGACTCATCGGAGCGCCGGTCCAGCGTCCGCCAGGTCGTGCCGTCGGGGGAGCCCTGGAGCGTCCAGCCGGTCGGTGCCTTCGCCCGGTCCGACGACGACGTCAGCGTGTACTGGACCGCCTCGGCACGCTCGGGGACCGGCAGATCCACCGAGGTAGCCGCCGTGTCCGTCGCCGACGTGTCGTCGAACAGGGCGCCTTCACCCTCCAGCACGTCCGCGCGGGGTGCCGGCACCTTGTCGCCTCGGGTGATCGACACGGGTGCGGCGTGCTTCCCCGTGCCCCAGGACGACGGCCGCGGGCCCATGTCGAACTCCAGGACACCGCCCTTGGCGACCACCGAGTGCGGCAGGGAGGTCTTGGCCCAGGTCCGGCCGTTGACCTTCAGCCCCTGCACGTACACGTTCTTCGCGCTGTTCCGCGGCGCCTTCACCACCAGCTCGCGCCCGTTCTCCAGGTGCACGGTCGCCTTCTCGAACAGCGGTGAGCCGATCGCGTACTCGCCGCTGCCCATCACCAGCGGGTAGAAGCCGAGCGCGGAGAACAGGTACCAGGCCGACTGCTCGCCGTTGTCCTCGTCGCCGTGGTAGCCCTGGCCGATCTCACTGCCCGTGTACAGGCGCGACAGCACCTCGCGGACCTTCTCCTGCGCCTTCCAGGGCTGCCCGGCCGCGTCGTACATGTAGATCGCGTGGTGGGCGACCTGGTTGGAGTGCCCGTACATGCCCATCCGCACGTCCCGCGCCTCCGTCATCTCGTGGATGACACCGCCGTAGGAGCCGACGAACTCGGGGGAGGCCGTCTCGGGCGTGGAGAAGTAGTCGTCGAGCTTGTCGGCGAGACCCTTCCGGCCGCCGTACAGGTTGGCCAGGCCCCGGCTGTCCTGCGGGGCGGTGAACGCGTAGCCGTACCCGTTGGTCTCGGTGTAGTCGTGGCCCCAGACGCGCGGGTCGTACTTCGAGGACTCGACCCGCCAGTCGCCCCTGGCGTCCTTGCCCTGGAAGAAGCCGGCCTTCGTGTCGAAGAGGTTCACGTAGTCCTGGGCGCGGTTCAGGAAGTACTCCGACTCCTCCTTGTAGCGCCGCTCGCCGGTCTCCTCGTAGAGCTTCCGGCCCATGCGGGAGATGCCGTAGTCGTTGAGGTAGCCCTCCAGCGCCCACGACAGGCCCTCGTGCGTCTCGGTGCTCGTGTAGCCGAGGAAGGGGGAGGTGGTCATGCCCTTGCGGCCGACGCCCGGGTTCGGGGGGACGACCGTCGCGTTCTTCACGGCCGCGTCGTACGCCGCCTTCGCGTCGAAGTCGACGCCCTTGACGTACGCGTCCGCGAACGCCACGTCCGAGGACGTGCCCGTCATGAGGTCCGCGTAGCCGGGGGAGGACCAGCGTGAGGTCCAGCCGCCGTCCTTGTACTGCTGCACGAACCCGTCGACCAGCTCGCCCGCCCTGCTCGGCGTGAGGAAGGAGTAGGCCGGCCAGGTCGTCCGGTAGGTGTCCCAGAAGCCGTTGTTGACGTACACCTTTCCGTCGACGATCTTCGCGCCGGTGTGCGTCGGAGTGTCGGGGTTCGGCATGGGGGAGAAGGGCGAGGCGTACTGGTGCTTCCCGCCGGCCTTCTCGAAACCGGAGTTCGGGTAGAGGTACAGCCGGTACAGGCTGGAGTACAGCGTCGTCAGCTGGTCCGGTGTCGCGCCCTCGACCTCCACCTTGCCGAGCAGCCGGTCCCACTGCCGCTGGGCGCTCCTCTTCACGGCCTCGAAGGAGGTGCCGGCCGGGATCTCCTGGCGGAGGTTGTCCTTCGCCTGGTCGACGCTGATGAGCGAGGTCGCCAGGCGCAGGGTGACGGTCCGGTCGTCGGTCTTGAAGCGCAGGTGGCCCTTCACTCCGGACGACGAGCCCTCGGTCACGGGCTTGTCGAACGTGCCGTACACGAACAGCCGGGTCGCCCCCGTCGACAGCCCGGACTTCACGTCCGAGTAGCCGGTGACGATCCCGTTCTCCTTGTCCAGGGTCAGGCCCGCCTGGTCGGTGACGTTGTCGAAGAGTACGCTCGCGTCTTCGCCGGGGTAGGTGAAGCGCAGGGCCGCCGCGTGGTCGGTCGGCGCCATCTCGGCCTTCAGCCCGTTCTCGAACCGCACCCCGTAGTAGTACGGCCGCGCCGTCTCGTTCTCGTGCCGGAAGGCCAGCTCCCGGGCCTCCCGGCCGAGGTCCGGAGTGCCGGCGGCGACGGACGGCATCACCTGGAAGGTCTGCCGGTCGCCCATCCAGGGGCTCGGCTCGTGGCTCGCGCTGAACGCCTGGATCGTCGGCAGGTTGTCCGCGTTGTTCGCCCGCGCGTAGTCGTACAGCCAGCTCAGCGAGCCCGCGTTGGTCACCGGCGTCCAGAAGTTGAAGCCGTGCGGCACCGCCGTCGCCGGGAAGTTGTTGCCCCGTGAGAAGCCGCCGCTGGAGTTGGTGCCGCGGGTCGTCACCGCGTAGTCGGACAGATGCGCCTTCGGCCGCTCGGGAGCGGCGGACTCGAGGGTCACGTCGTCCAGCCACCCCCGGAACTTCGCCGGGCCCTTGGGGGAGTCGTACGCCACCAGGATCCGGTCCACGGTCTTGCCGGCCGCCACCGACCCGATCCGCGAGGCCACGTTGTTCCACTGGTTGACGTAGAGGATCTTCGCCGCACCCTGCCCCCGCGGCGTCAGCGGGAAGCCGTGCTGGTCGGAGGCGCGCAGCTCGCTCAGGTGGGTGCCGTCGGTGAAGGCGAGGTCGACGGAGACGTGGGTGGCGTCGTAGTCGAGGTCGCCGTCCGCCATCGACGGGAAGATCCGGTAGGCCAGCCGCGTGTTCCGGCCGACGGCCACGTTCACGTCGAAGACCTTGTTGTACGAGTAGGCACGCCCGTCGGCGGTGTGCCGGCCGGCGTAACGCAGGGCCCGTTTTCCGGTGAACCCGGCGCCCGCCTTGGCGGTGGGGGAGCCGCTCGGGCCGCGGTCGACGAGGGAGAGCATGTCCTGCGGGACGGGCCCTTCGCCGCCGCCCGTGGACAGCTGGAGGTCGGCGAGCTGGAGGATGTCGCCGCCGTTGTTCCCGGTCATGTCGAGCCGGAAGTGCCGGTACTCGGCGGGCTCCGCCAGGTCGTACGTCTTGGTCTGGAACCGCTCGGAGAAGGACTCGCCGGAGCGGGTGTCGAGGGTCTTCCAGTCCTTGCCGTCGGCGGAGCCCTTCAGGGCCCAGTCCTTCGGGTCGCGCTCGTCGTGGTCGTTGGCAGACGTCAGTGCGTAACGCACCAGTTTGACTGGTTTGTTCAGATCGAACTCGGCCCAGCCGGTGTGCTCGAAGGTGAGCCACTTGGTGCTCGGCTCGCCGTCGACGAGGTTCTCCTTCACCTCGCCCCCGCCCGTGTTCTCGTCACTGGCCCGGACATCGGTGACCTGGTCGGTCACATTGCCCGGTATGCCGCTGCTGTAGCCGCCGTCGACACCCGAGGCCCGCTTGCTGCCGTCGGGGGCGGTGTCGACGGTGTTCGACCAGTCCGGAACCGGGTCGTCCGACTCGAAGGAGGAAGCGAACCTCCGGTCGGGGGTCTCGGGGGCTTGAGGCAGTGCGACCGCAACGCCCTGTGAGCTCAGGGCCAAAGTGAAGGCGGTCGCCGACACGACCGCCGAACCCCATCTGTGCCGAGCTTTCCGCTGCATCAACGGGTACCCTCCCTGCGCAGTGGACAACGTTGTCAACTTCGAGGCGCAAGGACCAGTAGTTGCCCAAGTAGTGAGGAGTGTCAAGGGTGTTGGCTGTGGCATTCAGGGGCGACAGCCGGGGTATTTCCGCTGAGGAGTGCACGGACCGCTCGTCTTTCCGCGAGGTCTCAACTCGGATAAGACCCACGGCCAAGTCTGTGTTCGATCTTGATCCGCTGGCGGGAAGTGGACTATACCTGTCGGACGCTTCACACCATCCGCACATCACCACCCGCACTTTCCTGCACGACCCAGCGTGACCCGATCGCGGTGCCGGGAGGATCCGGTTCACCGCCTGAGTCCTGGAGAAGGCGAGGACTTGAGCATGGGATCCACTTCCGCCGAGAACCGCGGCACCGAGGGTGTCGGCCGCCGTGATCTGATCAAGAGGTCGGCCGCGCTCGGGCTGATCTCCGTACCGACGATGAGCTTCCTGTCCGCCTGCGCCAGCAGCGGCGGCGACGACAGCGGCGACAAGGCCAAGGCCGGCAAGAAGACCGCGAAGAACCCGCTCGGCGTCAACGACACCGCGGGCATGGAATTCGTCCTGTTCGACGGCGGCTTCGGCAAGGAGTACGCCGAGGACGCGGTGAAGATCTACGAGAAGAACTTCCCCAAGGTGAAGGTGAAGTTCTCCGCCACGCAGAAGATCCAGTCCACGCTCCAGCCCCGCTTCAATCAGGGCACCCCGCCGGACCTCATCGACAACTCCGGCGCCGAGCAGATGGACATGGGCGTCCTGGCCGGAAAGAAGCAGCTCACCGACCTCACTCCGCTGCTGGACGCGCCCTCCTACGACGACCCGGCCAAGAAGGTCCGTGACACGCTGCGCCCCGGCATCGTGGAGATGGGCCAGCTCGACGGCGACCCGGTCTGGATCATGTACTACGCCTACACGGTGTACGGCGTCTGGTACTCGCAGAAGGCATTGGACTCGCTCGACGCCACCTATCCCGAGACCTGGGACCAGATGCTCGCGGTGTGCGAGAAGGCCAAGAAGAAGGGCATGGCGGGCTGGACGTACGCGGGCAAGTACCCGTACTACCTCCCCTTCTCGCTCTACCCGATGATCGGCAAGGTCGGCGGTGCCGAGGTCCTCGACGCCATCGACAACCTGGAGCCGAACGCCTGGAAGCACCCGGCCGTCAAGGCCTGCTTCGATGCCTACTACGAGCTCTTCAAGAAGGGCTACATCCTCAAGGGCACCCCCGGCCTGGACCACATCCAGTCGCAGACCGCCTGGGCCCAGGGCAAGGCGCTGTTCATCCCGAACGGCTCCTGGGTGGAGAACGAGTCGGCGAACGTCATCCCGAAGGACTTCAACCTGGCGGTCTCCGCGCCCACCGGTATCGACTCCTCCGACAAGATGCCCTTCGGCACCATCTGGGCCTCCGGCGGCGAGCCCTTCATCGTCCCGGCCAAGGCGAAGAACGCCGAGGGTGGCATGGAGCAGCTGCGCATCATGCTCAGCGAGGCGTCCTCGAAGAACTTCACCAGCAAGGTCAAGTCGCTCACCGCGTTCAACGGCGGCACTGACGGCATCACCCTCACCCCGGGCCTCAAGTCGGGGGTCGCGGCGCTGGAGAAGGCCGGCGACAACGTGCTGAATCCGCGGATGCAGGACTGGTACGTGCAGCTCCAGAAGGAGAAGATCGGGGTCTCCGGCCTCGGCGAGATGATGGCCGGCCGGCTCACTCCGGCCGAAGCCATCAAGAAGATCCAGGCCTACGCGGACGAAACCGCCAAGGACTCCTCGATCAAGCACTACAAGCACCAGTAACGGCACCGGAAACTCATTTCCGCAACGGCACCGGAGTGGCGATGCAGCACGGCAAGTACCGGTTCATCGTGGGGTTCCTCGCGCTGCCCCTCGGCCTGTACGCGCTCTTCGTGGTCTGGCCGTTCATCCAGTCCATCTATTACTCGTTCACGGACTGGACCGGCCTGAGCCCAGAATTCAAGATGGTCGGCTTCGACAACTACAGCCGGATGCTCGACGACGAGATCTTCTGGAAGTCGTTGCAGCACAGCCTGCTGTTCGCGCTGCTGCTGCCGGTCGTGACGATCAGCCTGGCGCTGTTCTTCGCCTTCATGATCAATGTCGGAGGACGGAAGAGAAGGAACGGACCGGTGGTCACCGGCGTCCGGGGCTCCTCGTTCTACAAGATCGTCTATTTCTTTCCGCAGGTGCTGTCCATCGCCATCGTCGCGCTGCTGTTCGCGTTCGCGTACAACCCGGACAGCGGTGCGATCAACTCGATCCTGCGCGGGATCGGGCTCGACGACGTCCAGCCGCTGTGGCTGGGCGATCCCGACCTCGCGCTGTGGGCCGTGATGGCGGTGCTCGTCTGGTCCACGGTCGGCTTCTTCGTGGTTCTCTTCTCCGCCGGCATGGCCTCCATCCCGGCGGAGATGTACGAGGCGGCCCTGCTGGACGGGGCGGGACGCGCCACGACCTTCTTCCGCGTCACCCTGCCGCTGCTGTGGGACACCGTGCAGTCCGGCTGGGTCTACATGGGCATCCTCGCCCTGGGTGCCGAGTCGTTCGCGGTCGTGCAGATCATGACGACCGGGCCGGGCGGCCCCGACTACTCGACCACCGTCATGGTCCTGTACGTGTACCAGAAGGCGTTCCGTGACGGGCAGGCCGCCTACGCCACCACCATCGGTGTCGCCCTGCTCGTCGTCACGCTGGCCTTCGCCGCCGTGGTGATGCGGCTGGGCCGTCGCGAGCGGCTGGAGTACTGATGAAGACGACGCAGACCCCCGCGCCCGTGCCGGCCGAGTCCGGCGCGCCCGTCACCAAGGAGGACACCCCGCCGGGCCCGCCGCCGAAGCCGAAGAAGGAAGGCACGGTCCTCAACGTCTTCTCCCACGGCGTCCTCGTCATCTGGGCGTTCATGGTGGTGATGCCGCTGCTGTGGGCGGTGATGACGTCCTTCAAGGACGACCGGTCCATCTTCTCCTCGCCCTGGTCGCTGCCGGACACGCTGCATTTCGACAACTGGTCGCGGGCCTGGACCGAAGCCAACATGAGCGACTACTTCCTCAACACCGTCCTGGTGGTGGGCGGTTCGCTCATCGGCACGCTGGTCCTGGGCTCGATGGCGGCCTACGTCCTGGCCCGCTTCGACTTCCCGGGCAACCGCTTCATCTACTTCCTGTTCATCGGCGGCATGAGCTTCCCGATCATGCTCGCGCTGGTCCCGCTGTTCTACGTCGTGAACAACATGGGCCTGCTGAACACCATCCACGGGCTGATCCTGGTCTACATCGCCTACTCGCTGCCGTTCACGGTGTTCTTCCTGACGGCGTTCTTCCGGACCCTGCCGACGTCCATCGCGGAGGCGGCCTTCGTCGACGGGGCCTCCCATAGCCGCACCTTCTTCCAGATCATGCTGCCCATGGCCAAGCCGGGCCTGATCAGCGTCGGCATCTTCAACTTCCTGGGCCAGTGGAACCAGTACATGCTTCCCACGGTCCTCAACACGGACCCGGACAAGCGCGTCCTCACCCAGGGCCTCGTGCAGCTGGCGGTCAGCCAGGGCTACAAGGGCGACTGGTCGGGGCTCTTCGCGGGCCTGGTGATGGCGATGCTGCCGGTGCTCGCCGCGTACATCGTCTTCCAGCGGCAGGTGGTGCAGGGACTGACGGCCGGCGCGCTGAAATAACGCTGCGCGTTCGCTCGCGTACACGCCGCCCCCGGTCGCGGGGGCGGCGTGCAGGCGTGTGTCCAAGGACCCGGAAACGGTTCAACCTCTTGACGGGAGGCGACCCGAACAGCTCAGCTTAGAGTTCACTAGTTGGACATGGACGGGGTCTCATCGAAGCGGCCCCGCGCGCAGGAGGTCGTCGTGGAGACTCCGGGGTCGCAGTCGTCGCTGCACCGAGCCAACCTGGAGCGGGTCGTACGAGCCGTGCGTCTGGCGGGCTCCCTCACCCAGGCCGAGATCGCGCGGACGACAGGCCTGTCCGCTGCGACGGTCTCCAACATCGTCCGGGAGTTGAAGGACGGCGGAACCGTCGAGGTCACGCCGACGTCGGCGGGCGGGCGCCGGGCCCGCAGCGTGTCGCTGAGCGGGGACGCCGGGATCGTCATAGGGGTCGACTTCGGGCACACCCATCTGCGCGTCGCGGTCGGGAACCTCGCCCACCAGGTGCTCGCCGAGGAGTCCGAGCCGCTGGACGTGGACGCCTCCTCGACGCAGGGCTTCGACCGGGCGGAACAGCTGGTCAGCCGGCTGATCGAGGCCACCGGGGTCGACCGGTCCAAGATCGCCGGGGTCGGACTCGGCGTGCCCGGTCCCATCGACGTCGAGTCGGGGACCCTCGGCTCGACCGCCATCCTGCCCGGCTGGACCGGCACCAAGCCCGCCGAGGAGCTGCGGGGGCGGCTCGGCGTGCCCGTGCACGTGGACAACGACGCCAACCTCGGCGCCCTCGGCGAGATGGTCTGGGGCAGCGGTCGCGGGGTGCGCGATCTGGCGTACATCAAGGTCGCCAGCGGTGTCGGCGCCGGTCTGGTGATCAATGGGAAGATCTACCGAGGTCCTGGCGGTACCGCCGGGGAGATCGGGCACATCACACTCGATGAATCCGGCCCCGTCTGCCGCTGCGGGAACCGCGGCTGCCTGGAGACCTTCGCGGCCGCGCGCTATGTGCTCCCGCTCCTGCAGTCCAGCCACGGCACCGACCTGACGATGGAAGGCGTCGTGCGGCTCGCGCGGGACGGGGACCCGGGCTGCCGTCGGGTGGTCGCCGACGTCGGCCGCCACATCGGCAGCGGAGTGGCCAACCTCTGCAATCTGCTGAACCCCAGCCGCGTGGTCCTCGGCGGCGATCTCGCCGAGGCCGGTGAGCTGGTGCTCGGGCCGATCCGGGAGTCCGTGGGGCGCTACGCGATCCCCAGCGCGGCCCGGCAGTTGTCCGTTCTCCCGGGTGCCCTCGGCGGCCGTGCGGAGGTCCTCGGAGCGCTCGCTCTCGCCCTCAGCGAGATGGGCGATTCGACGCTTTTGGACGGAACTGCCCCTGGAGTGCTACAGACAGCGACGCCCGCCTTCACTTAGAGAACGGATGGCACCGTTGCCATCTCGTTAAGGATTTACTTCTTGACGTCGCACGTGCGGCCGAGTTGACTTCCAGCCACCTCGGCCGCAATGTCGCGGCCTCGTCAGGGAGGTTTCTGAAGTGAATACGCGTATGCGTCGCGCCGCTGTTGCGATTGCCGCCGGTGCGATGGCCGTTTCGCTTGCTGCCTGTGGCAGCGCCAAGGAGTCCGGCGACAACGCCGATTCCAGCGGGTCCGCCAAGAAGGGCGACGACATCAAGGTCGGTCTGCTCCTTCCGGAGAACGCGACCGCCCGCTACGAGAAGTTCGACCGGGTGCTCATCGAGAAGAAGGTCAAGGAACTCACGGGCGGCAAGGGCGAGGTCGTCTACGCCAACGCCAACCAGGACGCGGCCAAGCAGAACCAGCAGGTCGACACGATGGTGTCCAACAAGGTCGACGTGCTGATCGTGGACGCGGTGGACTCCAAGGCCATCGCCGGCTCGGTGAAGAAGGCCAAGGGCGCGAACATTCCCGTCGTCGCCTACGACCGCCTGGCCGAGGGCCCGATCGACGCCTACACCTCGTTCGACAACGTCACGGTCGGCAAGACCCAGGGCGAGGCCCTGCTGAAGGCCCTGGGCGACAAGGCCAAGGACGGCCAGATCGTCATGATGAACGGGTCCTCCACCGACCCGAACGCCGCCCAGTTCAAGGAGGGCGCGCACTCCGTCCTCGACGGCAAGGTGAAGGTCGGCCGCGAGTACGACACCAAGGAGTGGAAGCCGGAGAACGCCAACGCCAACATGGAGGGCGCCATCTCCGCCCTCGGCAAGGACAAGATCGTCGGCGTCTACTCCGCCAACGACGGCATGGCGGGCGGCATCATCACGGCCCTGAAGGCCGCCGGCATCGCCGACATCCCGGTCACCGGCCAGGACGCCGAACTCGCGGGTGTGCAGCGCATCGTGACCGGCGAGCAGTACATGAGCGTCTACAAGCCCTACCCGCAGGAGGCCGACGTCGCCGCCGAGATGGCCGTCGCGCTCGCCCAGGGCGAGTCGCTCGACTCCATCGCCAAGGACAAGGTCGACAGCCCGACCACCAAGGCCGTCCCCTCCGTCCTCGTCCCGGTCGTGTCGCTGACCAAGGACAACATCAAGGACACCGTCATCAAGGACGGCATCTACACCGTGAGCGAGATCTGCACCGGCAAGTACAAGGCCGCGTGCGACAAGATCGGCCTCAAGTAACAGCCGGTCGGTTCCCCCGAGTTCCTCCGGCGCCCCGCACACCAGCCCCGCAAGCTACGCGGGGCGCCGGAGTGATCACTCCTCCCACACTTCTGCACAACCTCCCGCTGGTCAGGCGGCGAAGGAGATGGTTCACGTGTCCGCTACGCCCGTGCTGGCGTTGCGCGGGGTCTCCAAGCGATTCGGTGCCGTACAGGCGCTCACCGACGTAGAGCTTGAGGTCCATGCCGGTGAGGTGGTCGCCCTGGTCGGCGACAACGGCGCCGGAAAGTCCACGCTGGTCAAGACGATCGCCGGCGTGCACCCCATCGATGAGGGCGTCATCGAATGGGACGGCAGGTCCGTCCAGATCAACAAGCCGCACGACGCCCAGAACCTGGGCATCGCGACCGTCTACCAGGACCTCGCGCTGTGCGACAACATCGACGTCGTCGGCAACCTCTACCTGGGCCGGGAGATCCGCAAGCGCGGTGTCCTGGACGAGGTGGAGATGGAGCGCCGCTCCCGCGAGCTGCTCGACACGCTGTCGATCCGCATCCCCAGCGTGCGCATCCCGATCGCCTCGCTGTCCGGCGGCCAGCGCCAGACGGTGGCCATCGCGCGGTCCATGCTCGGCGAGCCCAAGCTGGTCATCCTCGACGAGCCCACCGCCGCCCTCGGCGTCGAGCAGACCGCGCAGGTCCTCGACCTCGTCGAGCGGCTGCGCGAGCGCGGCCACGCCGTCATCCTCATCAGCCACAACATGGCCGACGTCAAGGCCGTCGCGGACAAGGTCGCCGTGCTGCGTCTCGGTCGCAACAACGGCATCTTCGAGGTCAAGTCGACCTCGCAGGAAGAGATCATCTCCGCCATTACGGGCGCCACCGAAAACGCCGTGACCCGCCGTGCGGCGCGCACGAACGGGGAGGTTTCCAAGTGAGTATCGATAAGACCTCCGCGACTCCGGGAGCCCCCGAAGACCACGTGGTGGAGAACCCCGAGGCGGCCAAGGCCGCCACCACGGTGGTCGACCCCCGGCTGCTGGTGCGCGAGCAGGGCTTCGCGGGCTACGTCACCGAGTTCAAGCGGAAGATGAAGTCCGGTGACCTGGGCTCCATCCCGGTGGTCGTCGGCCTGGCCATCATCTGGATCATCTTCCAGAGCCTGAACTCCAACTTCCTCACCGCGGGCAACCTGTCCGACATGTCCGTCGCCATGGTCGGCACCGGCATGATCGCCGTCGGCATCGTGTTCGTGCTGCTGCTCGGCGAGATCGACCTGTCGGTCGGCTCGGTCAGCGGTGTGGCGGGCGCGAGCTTCGCCGTGCTCAACGTCACCAACGGCATGAACGAGTGGCTCGCCTTCGCGCTGGCCATCGTCACCGGCACGGTCGCCGGCGCGCTGCACGGCTTCTTCTTCGCGAAGATCGGCGTTCCCGCGTTCGCCGTCACGCTGGCCGGCCTGCTGTTCTGGAACGGCTTCATGCTCCAGATCCTGGGCGACAACGGCACGATCAACCTCGACCCGGACGGGGTCGTGGCCCAGCTGACCAGCTACTACTTCTCCGACGTGGCCGCCGCCTACGGTCTGGCCGCGGTGGTGACCGCCGGGTACTTCCTCAGCTCCTTCCTCGGCAACCGGCGGCGCGAGGCCGCGGGCGTGCCGTCGCGGCCGCTGAGCGAGACGGTGGTGCGGACGGTCCTGCTCGCCGTCCTGGCCTTCGCCGTCGCGATCGTCTTCAACCAGTACAAGGGCCTGCCGCTGGCCGTGGTGATCTTCATCGTGGTGCTCCTGGTCACGGACTTCGTGCTGCGGCGGACCGCGTACGGGCGGAAGGTGTTCGCGCTCGGCGGCAGCGTCGAGGCGTCGAGGCGTGCCGGTATCAACGTCGAGCTGGTCCGGATCTCGGTGTTCGCGATCTCCGGGACGTTCGCCGCGGTGGGCGGTCTGTTCATCGCGTCGAAGATCGCCGCGGCGAACCAGGGCGCGGGCGGCGGTGACCTGCTGATGAACGCGATCGCCGCCGCGGTGATCGGCGGTACGTCGCTGTTCGGCGGCCGCGGGCGGACGTGGAACGCGCTGCTCGGTGTGCTGGTGATCGTGTCGATCCAGTACGGGCTCGCCCTGGAGGGCATCGCCTCTCCGGTGCAGTACATGATCACCGGTGGTGTGCTGTTGGCCACGGTCGTGATCGACGCGGTGACGCGCAAGACGCAGAAGACCGCGGGGCGCGCGTAGCGCTGACCGACCCCCTGTGCCCGGCATCGAGAGGTGCCGGGCACAGTTGTGTCGTAGCCGGGCACAGTTGTGTCGTAGGTGTGGCACAACTTGGGTACAGCCGAAAGCGTGATGTATGCCCCACGGCCTCGGCGCAGCCCTCAGGAGCGGAACATTAGACTCGACACGCCCGGCAACAGCTCGATCAGCTCTACTGCAAGGAGGCACGGGTGCCGCTGCTGACCCGTATCAGGGGACCGCGCGATCTGGACCGGCTCAGCCTGGAGGAGCTGAACCAGCTGGCGGAGGAGATCCGGAGCTTCCTCGTCGAAGCGGTCTCCAAGACCGGCGGTCACCTCGGCCCCAATCTCGGCGTGGTGGAGCTCACCATCGCCCTGCACCGGGTCTTCGACTCGCCCAGGGACAAGGTGCTCTGGGACACCGGCCACCAGTCCTACGTCCACAAGCTGCTCACCGGCCGTCAGGACTTCTCCAAGCTCAAGATGAAGGGCGGCCTGTCCGGCTACCCCTCGCAGGCCGAGTCCGAGCACGACGTCATCGAGAACTCGCACGCCTCGACCGTCCTCGGCTGGGCCGACGGCATCGCCAAGGCCAACCAGATCATGGACCGCGACGACCACGTGGTCGCCGTGATCGGTGACGGGGCCCTGACCGGCGGCATGGCCTGGGAGGCGCTGAACAACATCGCCGACGCCAAGGACCGGCCCCTCGTCATCGTCGTCAACGACAACGAGCGGTCCTACGCGCCGACCATCGGCGGTCTCGCCAACCACCTCGCGACGCTGCGGACGACGGACGGCTACGAGCGCTTCCTCGCCCGCACCAAGGAGGTGCTGGAGCGCACGCCCGTCGTCGGCCAGGCGCTCTACGACACCCTGCACGGCGCCAAGAAGGGCCTGAAGGACTTCATCGCGCCGCAGGGCATGTTCGAGGACCTCGGCCTGAAGTACGTCGGCCCGATCGACGGCCACGACCTCGAGGCCCTGGAGTCCGCGCTCGCCAAGGCCAAGCGGTTCGGCGGGCCGGTCATCGTGCACTGCCTCACCGAGAAGGGCCGCGGCTACCAGCCCGCCCTCCAGGACGAGGCCGACCGCTTCCACGCCGTCGGCAAGATCCACCCCGACACGGGCCTGCCGATCAAGACCTCCGGCGCCGACTGGACCTCCGTCTTCGGCGACGAGATGGTCGAACTCGGCAAGGAGCGCGAGGACATCGTCGCCATCACGGCCGCGATGCTCCAGCCGGTGGGCCTGGAGAAGTTCGCCAAGCGCTTCCCTGACCGGGTCTACGACGTCGGCATCGCCGAGCAGCACGGCGCCGTGTCGGCGGCCGGCCTGGCGAGCGGCGGAGTGCACCCGGTGTTCGCCGTGTACGCCACCTTCCTCAACCGCGCCTTCGACCAGGTGCTGATGGATGTGGCCCTGCACAAGTGCGGTGTCACCTTCGTGCTGGACCGGGCCGGTGTCACCGGCACCGACGGGGCCTCCCACAACGGCATGTGGGACATGTCGATCCTGCAGGTCGTGCCGGGCCTGCGGCTGGCCGCGCCGCGTGACGCCGACCAGGTCCGCGCACAGCTGCGCGAGGCCGTCGCGGTCGACGACGCGCCGACCGTGGTCCGCTTCTCCAAGGGCGCCGTAGGTCCCGCCGTACCCGCAGTCGGCCGCGTCGGCGGCATGGACGTGCTGCGCGAGCCCGGCACCGACCGGCCGGACGTGCTGCTGGTCTCGGTCGGCGCCCTCGCCCCGATGTGCCTGGAGATCGCCGGTCTGCTCGACAAGCAGGGCATCTCCGCCACCGTCGTCGACCCGCGCTGGGTCAAGCCCGTCGACGAGGCCATGGCCCCGCTCGCCGAGCGGCACCGCGTGGTCGTCACCGTCGAGGACAACAGCCGGGTCGGTGGTGTGGGATCGGCGATCGCGCAGGCACTGCGTGACGCGGGTGTGGATGTGCCGCTGCGTGACTTCGGCATCCCGCCGCGCTTCCTCGACCACGCCACGCGTGCCGAGATCCTCGCCGAGATCGGCCTCACCGCGCCGGACATCGCCCGGCAGGTGACCGGGCTGGTCGCCAAGCTGGACGGGCGGTACGAGCGGGCTGCCGTTGACTCCGTGGACGCGGTGGACTCCGTGGAGTCCGTGCGCGACTGACGCGGCTCAGGCGGCCGACACGGCCGAACGGGTTCGGATGGGCCGGTTTCACCACCGTGAAGGGTGGTGAAACCGGCCCGTTGGCGTGAAATCTTCCCCGCCGGGGCATACGGATGGTTGCCCCCTCTCGATCATGTCGAGGACGACAAGCGTGGGAGGTACTCCGTGAGCAGCACCCTCTTCCGGACGAAGAAGGTCGAGCAGTCCATCCTCGACACCGAGGAGCCAGAGCACGCGCTCAAGAAATCCTTGTCCGCGCTGGATCTGACCGTCTTCGGCGTCGGCGTCATCATCGGCACCGGCATCTTCGTCCTCACCGGCACCGTCGCCAAGGACAACGCCGGGCCCGCGACGGCTCTGGCGTTCGTCGCGGCCGGCGTCGCCTGCGCGCTGGCCGCGCTCTGCTACGCCGAGTTCGCGTCCACGGTCCCGGTCGCCGGGTCCGCCTACACGTTCTCGTACGCCTCCCTCGGCGAGCTGCCCGCCTGGATCATCGGCTGGGACCTGGTCCTGGAATTCGCGCTCGGGACGGCGGTGGTGGCCGTCGGCTGGTCGGGCTACATCCAGTCGCTCATGGACAACGCGGGCTGGACGATGCCCGCGGCCCTGGGCAGCCGGGAGGGCGCCGACGCCTTCGGCTTCGACATCCTCGCCGCCGCGCTCGTCCTCGTCCTCACCGGCATCCTCGTGGTCGGTATGAAGCTGTCCGCGCGCATCACGTCGATCGTCGTCGCCATCAAGGTGACGGTTGTCCTCGTCGTGATCATCGCGGGCGCGTTCCTCATCAAGGGCGACAACTACGACCCGTTCATCCCGAAGGAGCAGCCCGTAGAGGCCGGGGCCAGTCTCGATTCCCCGCTGATCCAGCTCATGTTCGGCTGGGCGCCCTCCAACTTCGGCGTGATGGGCATCTTCACCGCCGCCTCGGTCGTGTTCTTCGCCTTCATCGGCTTCGACGTCGTGGCCACGGCCGCGGAGGAGACCAAGAACCCGCAGCGCGACATGCCGCGCGGCATCCTCGGCTCCCTCGTGATCTGCACGACGCTGTACGTCCTCGTGTCGATCGTCGTCACCGGTATGCAGCACTACAGCGAACTGTCGGTCGACGCGCCGCTCGCCGACGCCTTCAAGGCGACCGGGCATCCGTGGTTCGCGGGCTTCATCAGCTTCGGGGCCGCGGTCGGCCTGACCACGGTGTGCATGATCCTGCTCCTCGGCCAGACCCGGGTGTTCTTCGCGATGAGCCGCGACGGGCTGCTGCCTCGGTTCTTCTCGCGCGTCCACCCGCGGTTCAAGACCCCGCACCGGCCGACGATCCTGCTCGGCGTGATCATCGCGGTGCTGGCGGGCTTCACGCCGCTGACCGAACTCGCCGCGCTGGTGAACATCGGCACGCTGTTCGCCTTCGTGGTCGTCGCCATCGGTGTGATCATCCTCCGCAAGACGCGTCCCGACCTGCCGCGGGCCTTCCGGACCCCGTGGGTGCCGGTCATCCCCATCCTGTCGGTGTGCGCCTCGCTGTGGCTGATGATCAACCTGCCCGCCGAGACGTGGGTGCGGTTCGGGATCTGGATGGCCGCCGGGTTCATCGTGTACTTCCTCTACGGCCGCACGCACAGCCGCCTCGGGAAGGGAGAGGAAGCCGAGAACACGCCGTAGTCGCCGCCGGATGCCTGCGGCGGGGTGCGCGTCGCGCCTGATGCCGGGTGGTGGGTCGGGGCCGTGTCGGGGGGTGTCCGTCCTCGGAAGGCGCGATGGGGTCGGACGCCGACTCGCTGTCCGTTGACGCGCCAACCAGCTGCGGGCGGACACCCCCCGACACGTCCCCTTCCGTGCGTCGGCGGGTGCGGGTCCGCTCAGCTGCGGGCATGCGTGCCGCTGGGGGCGGCACGGGTGGGCGCAGCGGCACCTCGTTGCGCCGAGCTGCGGACCCACCCGGCTTGAGCACCGACGCCGAGCGCTCCGTCGCGCCGAGTTGCACAACGCCCGGCTCCTACGGACGCACCGTACGCGGCCCCGCCACGTCCGCCCCCAGCTCCCCGACTCGCCGCCGCAGCTCCCGGTCCGCCGTGACGACCAGTACGGACCGCTCCGCCGCCCCCGCGACCACCTCGGTGATGTGATCGTCACCGCTGCCCGGCGCCGACTCCACCCGCACCCCCGGCACCGACTCCACCCCCCGAGCGGCCCCCTCCACCACGAGCAGGATCTCCACCGGCCCGGAAACCCCCGGCACCCCGTCCGACGCCAACCGGTCGCGCAGCCGCTCCGCGGCACCCCGTCGGTCCCGCCACCAGCCGTCCGGTACCGATCCGACGACGTTCGCGGCGTCGACGACGACGAGGAGGGGCGTGTTGTCGTTCATGCGGCCAGGGTCGCACGGCGGTTGTCGGCCAGGCAGGGGGCGGGCCGCGCACGGAGCCGTCCCACCCGCATAAAGTGAACTGGTGAACGGCGACTGGCTCATCCGCGGCCGCGACGGCCGCCTCACCGTCTATCTCCCCTCCGGCGACGCCGTCCTGTGCCGTGCGGAACGCGGCCCCGCCGGCTCCTGGGACGCTCCCCGCACCGTCGGCGGCGGCCAGAAGCTGCACCCGGGCCCGGCGATCGGCCAGGGTGCCGACGGGTACACCCATCTGGCCGCCTGGCGGCCCACGGTGCCCGGCGAGTCGGGGCTCGTGCATTCGACGCACTTCCGGCCCCGGCTCGCGCCCCTGGACTGGGTCTCGATCGGGCACCCGGACAAGAAGGGTGACCGGACGGGACCACCGGCCGTCGCCGTCGACGCCGCGGGGCGGGGTTACGTCTTTGTCCGGAACCGGATGGGTGGGGTGAGCCTGCGGAACCAGAAGGTGAAAGGCGGCTGGGGGGCCTGGCAGAATCTCGAAGGCAGCGGTGTCGAGGGGAAGTTGGCCGCGGTGACGGGGGAGTCGGGGCTGGTCGAGGTGTACGCTTCCGGTCCCGGCGGGATCGTGCACTGGCGGCAGGAAGCGGACGGGAAGACGCCGGTGCGGACCGAGGGGGTGGACGTGGCCGTCCGTCCGGGGACCCTGGCCGCACTCGCCACCTCCGCCGAGCACACCACCCTCTTCTTCACGGACACCTCGGGCGACCTGTGCGCCTGGCGGCCGGGCAAGAAGCCGGTGACGCTCATCGCGTCCGCCGGGCCCGGGCCGGTGTCCGCCGTGCGCTGTGACATCGAGGGGCACGACTGCGTCGTCCTCGCCCAGCGCTCGGCGAGCGGCCGGGTCGCCTTCGCCGCCTATCCCACGGAGCAGGAGTCGGCCGGCGCCTGGTGGACCGAGTCGGGCCCCCGACTGCCTGTCGAGGCGACGGTGTCGCTGGCGCTCGACGAGCACGACCAGGTCGTTGCCGCGAGTGTGTCCCCAATGACCGGGACGCTCCTGCTCGCCCGCCGCAAGGACGAACCGGGGCTGGCGCTCACCGCGTGGCAGGAGCTCTGAGACTTCTCAGAGCTCCACCAGCAGTCGATCGACTTTGCACGTTGCAGACAAAGGGAGTTCAGATGACAGTGGGACGAAGACTGTTCCTTGGCGCCTTCACCGCGGGCGCCGTGACCGTCGCCACCGGATCGGAGGCGGCAGCGGCCGACGACGGGTACACCCAGTACGCCGCCCCCGCTGCGTTCTACGGCGCGTCGCCGACCGAGTACGCCGTGAAGATCAACTACGCGGCAACGTCCGGCGACAAGGCGGCGTTGAACGTGACGTCGGTCAACCCGGAGTCGTCCGCGATGTACCTCAGTGGTGCAGAGCGGGCCCAGCGCGGCACACTGAAGATCACCCACAACGGGTATGCCGACGGCTCGGACCACGGCGCCTCGGGGATCTCCATCAACCTCAGGACGGAGGGGACGGCCGCCCAGGGCATCTTCGTCACCGCGACCGACGCCCCGACCAAGGGCGCACTGATAGTGCTGCGCAACAACCCCGGCCTGGAGGACTTCGTCGTCAAGGGCAGCGGACGCACCGGCATAGGCATCGGCATCGGAGCCACTCCCGGCGGCCAGCTCCACGTGGTCCAGCGGTCCGAGGCGCCCGCCCTGCTCGTCGAGGGCACGACGCGGCTCGACGGTACGGCGCGCCTCGACGACGTCGCCGCCGAACCGGCCAAGGAGCAGGGCGGCGGCTCCCTCTTCGCACGCGGCGGTGCCCTGTACTGGAAGGGCGGCAACGGCAAGGTCACCCTCCTGGCCCAGGCCTAGGGGGACCGCGATGGAACTGACACCCGAGCAGCTCGTAGCGGAGTTCCAGGACGCCGTGATGGAGCTGTACTTCGCTCGTAAGCGCATCGCCGTCCTGGAGGCGGAGAACGCCGCGTTGAGGACACGGTTCGAAGCCGCCGAACAGCGCGGCACATGAGAGGAGGGCCTCCGCGCACCGCGGAGGCCCTCCTCACTCACCCCACGGGGGGAGTCACGCCGGGACGCTCGCGACACCTTGCGCGAGGAACCTCTTGCCGTTGACCCGCTCGGAGACGCCCTCGCGGTCCAGGTACGGCGTGATGCCGCCCAGGTGGAACGGCCAGCCGGCGCCCGTGATGAGGCACAGGTCGATGTCCTGCGCCTCCGCGACGACGCCCTCGTCGAGCATGATCCCGATCTCCTGTGCCACCGCGTCCAGCACGCGCGTGCGGACCTGCTCCTCCGTCAGGACGCTGTCGCCCTGCTTGAGGAGCGCGGCGACCTCCGGGTCCAGCTCCGGCTTGCCGCTGTCGTAGACGTAGAAGCCGCGCTTGCCGGCCTTGACGACGGCCGCGAGGTTCGGGGAGACCGTGAAGCGGTCCGGGAACGCCCTGTTGAGCGTCTCGGAGACGTGCAGACCGATAGCCGGGCCGACCAGCTCCAGCAGGACCAGCGGCGACATCGGCAGACCGAGCGGCTCGACGGCCTTCTCGGCGACGGCGACCGGGGTGCCCTCGTCGATGACGCTCTGGATCTCGCCCATGAAGCGGGTCAGGATGCGGTTCACGACGAACGCCGGGGCGTCCTTGGTGAGGACCGCGGTCTTCTTCAGCTTCTTGGCGACGGCGAACGCCGTGGCCAGGGAGGCGTCGTCGGTCTTCTCCCCGCGCACGATCTCCAGGAGCGGGAGGACCGCGACCGGGTTGAAGAAGTGGAAGCCGACGACCCGCTCGGGGTTCTTGAGCTTCGACGCCATCTCCGAGACGGAGAGGGAGGAGGTGTTCGTCGCGAAGATGGCGTGCGCCGGGGCGACCGCCTCGACCTCCGCGAACACCTGCTGCTTGACGCCGATCTCCTCGAACACGGCCTCGATGACGAAGTCCGCGTCCGCGAAGCCCTCGGCCTTGTCCAGCACACCGGACACCAGCGCCTTGAGGCGGTTGGCCTTGTCCTGGTTGATACGGCCCTTGCCGAGCAGCTTGTCGATCTCGGCGTGGACGTAGCCCACACCCTTGTCGACGCGCTCCTGGTCGATGTCGGTCAGTACGACCGGCACCTCGAGGCGGCGCAGGAACAGCAGCGCGAGCTGGCTGGCCATCAGACCGGCGCCGACGACACCGACCTTGGTGACCGGGCGGGCCAGGTTCTTGTCCGGGGCGCCGGCCGGGCGCTTGCCGCGCTTCTGCACCAGGTTGAAGGCGTAGATGCCGGAGCGCAGTTCACCGCCCATGATCAGGTCAGCGAGCGCCTTGTCCTCGGCGTCGTAGCCCTGCTGGAGGTCGCCGTTCTTGGCGGCGGCGATGATGTCCAGGGCGCGGTAGGCGGCCGGGGCCGCGCCGTGCACCTTGGAGTCCGCGATGAAACGGCCCTTGGCGACGGCCTGGTCCCAGGCCTCGCCGCGGTCGATCACCGGGCGCTCGATCTCGATCTCGCCCTTGAGGACGGTCGCGGTCCAGATCAGCGACTGCTCCAGGAAGTCCGCGCCCTCGAAGATGGCGTCGGCGATCCCGAGCTCGTAGACCTGCTTGCCCTTGAGCTGCTTGTTCTGGTTGAGGCTGTTCTCGATGATCACCGAGACGGCCTTCTCCGGGCCGATCAGGTTCGGCAGCAGGGCGCAGCCGCCCCAGCCGGGGACCAGACCGAGGAAGACCTCGGGGAGTGAGAACGCCGGGAGGGCCGCGGAGACGGTCCGGTAGGTGCAGTGCAGACCGACCTCGACACCGCCGCCCATCGCGGCGCCGTTGTAGTACGCGAAGGTCGGGACCGCCAGCTTGGACAGCCGCTTGAAGACCTCGTGGCCGCCCTTGCCGATGGCGAGGGCGTGCTCGTACTCCTTGAGGATCTCCACGCCCTTGAGGTCGGCGCCGACCGCGAAGATGAACGGCTTGCCGGTGAGGCCGGCGCCGACGATCTCGCCGTCCGCGGCCTCCTTCTCCACCTGGTCGATCGCGGCGTTCAGATTCGCCAGCGAGGCCGGGCCGAAGGTGGTCGGCTTGGTGTGGTCCAGGCCGTTGTCCAGGGTGATCAGGGCGAAGCGCCCGGCACCCAGGGGGAGGTCGAAGTGGCGGACGTGCGCCTGCGTGACGACCTCGTCCGGGAACAGCTCGGAAGCCTGCTTCAGAAGCTCGGCGGTGGTGCTCACTTGTCCCCCTCGAAGTGCGGGTTCTCCCAGATGACCGTCGCGCCCATGCCGAAGCCGACACACATGGTGGTCAGGCCGTAGCGGACGTGCGGCTGCTCCTCGAACTGGCGGGCCAGCTGCGTCATCAGACGGACGCCGGAGGAGGCCAGCGGGTGGCCGAAGGCGATGGCGCCGCCGTACTGGTTGACGCGCGCGTCGTCGTCGGCGATGCCGTAGTGGTCGAGGAACGCCAGGACCTGGACGGCGAAGGCCTCGTTGATCTCGAACAGGCCGATGTCGGAGATCGACAGGCCCGCCTGGGCCAGCGCCTTCTCCGTCGCCGGGATCGGGCCGTAGCCCATGACCTCCGGCTCGACGCCCACGAAGGAGTAGGAGACCAGGCGCATCTTGACGGGGAGGTCGTGCTCCCGCGCGAACTCCTCGGAGGCGATGACCGAGGCGGTGGCACCGTCGTTCAGACCGGCCGCGTTACCGGCGGTGACCCGGCCGTGCACACGGAACGGGGTCTTCAGGCCGGAGAGGTTCTCCAGGGTCGTGCCCGGGCGCATCGGCTCGTCGGCGGTGACCAGGCCCCAGCCCGTCTCGCCGGCCTCGGGGGAGGTACGGCGTACGGAGACCGGCACCAGGTCGGCCTGGATCTTGCCGTCGGCGTACGCCTTGGCGGCCTTCTCCTGGGAGCGCACGGCGTACTCGTCGGCGCGCTGCTTGGTGATCTGCGGGTAACGGTCGTGCAGGTTCTCCGCGGTCATGCCCATGAACAGGGCCGACTCGTCGACCAGCTTCTCGCTCACGAACCGCGGGTTCGGGTCGACGCCCTCGCCCATGGGGTGGCGGCCCATGTGCTCGACACCGCCGGCGATGGCGACGTCGTAGGCACCGAAGGCGACGGAACCGGCGACCGCGGTCACGGCCGTCAGGGCGCCCGCGCACATGCGGTCGATGGAGTAACCCGGCACGGACTGCGGCAGACCGGCGAGGATCCCCGCGGTACGGCCGATGGTGAGGCCCTGGTCGCCGATCTGCGTGGTCGCGGCGATGGCGACCTCGTCGATCTTCTTCGGGTCGAGACCGGGGTTGCGGCGCAGCAGCTCCCGGATCGCCTTCACGACGAGGTCGTCGGCACGGGTCTCGTGGTAGATGCCCTTCGGTCCCGCCTTGCCGAATGGGGTGCGGACGCCGTCGACGAAGACGACGTCCCTGACGGTACGAGGCACGATGGCTCTCCTCCAGGGTCCGGAACTGCATTGCTGCTGCGAGAGGCGCTGAGCGCGCGCTCAGGCCCATGCTACTTATGGGTAACGTAGCTGCACAGCCCTGACAGGCGGAGCGGTGAAGGTCACACCTTCGGGGGTGCCGTGGACCCCCGAGGCGTCAGCACCGGCGTAGGCACGGGATGCGATCCGGCCGTCCCCTCTCCGGTGATCACCCCGAACAACGTCCGGGCCACCTCCGCCCCGAACCCGTGCACGTCATGGCTCATCGCGGACAGCGTCGGATGCGTCAGCCGGCACAGCTGCGAGTCGTCCCACGCCAGCAGCGACACATCGTCCGGCACCCGCAGCCCCATCTCCGCCGCGACCGACAATCCCGCCACCGCCATGATGTCGTTGTCGTAGACGATCGCGGTCGGCCGATCCGGCGCCGAGGCGGTCAACAGCGACCGCGTCGCCCGCGCCCCCGCGTCGCCGGAGAAGTCCGTCGCGACCTGCCACGCCCCGGCCAGCGCCCCCGCCGCCTCGTCGAACGCCGCCGTCCGGATGGCCGTGTGCCCGAGGGCCGCCGCCCCGCCGACCCGGGCGATCCGCCGGTGCCCGAGCGCGGCCAGATACCGCACCGCCTCCGTCACGGCCGTGGCGTCGTCCGTCCACACCGAGGTGAGCCCCCCGGTCAGCGAGGGATGCCCGACCGCGACCACCGGCAGCCCGAGCCGCTCCGCCAGTCCCACCCGGGGGTCGTCGGCGCGGAAGTCGACGAGGATCGACCCGCCGATCTGCCGCCCCCGCCACCACGACTCCTGGACCCCGATCTCCTCGTCCATATTCCGTACGAGCCTCAGCAGCAGGGAGCAGGAGTGCTCGGCCAGCACGCTCTCGACACCCGAGATGAACTCCATGTACCAGGGCTCGAGCCCCAGCACCCGCGCCGGCCTGCACACCGCGAGACCCACCACGTCCACGCGCGAACCGGCCAGCGTCCGCGCCGTGAGGTTCGGTGCCCAGCCCAGCTCCCGCGCCGCCCGGAAGATCCGGTCCCGGGTCGCCTCCGACAGGCCCGGTTTGTGGTTGAAGGCGAGCGACACGGCACCCTTGGACACACCGGCACGCGCGGCGACGTCCTTGATGGTGACGCGGGAGGCCGGCGTTGCCGTCATCGGGTGGGCTCCACGCAGTACAGGGCCGAACGGGCACTCCGGGCGTCCGGAGTCTTCCAGCCGCGCACCCCGATGGTCACCTCTTCACCCGGCAGCAGCGTGACCAGTCCTCGGTCGGCCCGGGCCGCCGGATCCAGCCGGTCGGCCTGGAGCAGCAGGTCCCGGACCAGGGTGCGAGCGGTCACGGTGATGCCGCCCGGGGCGAGCGCGACCTCGAACCGCGGTGCGGGATAGAGGACTTCGCGGTCCGGCACCGGGAAGTGCAGCACCCGCGGCCCGTCCGCGCCGAGATCAGCGTCCGCGACCAGGAACTCCTTGGGCCCGGCGGGCGTCAGCTCGAGCGGGACACCGACCCGGGCCACGGTCCGCCTATCGGCAGCCAGTTGCACGGCCGCCTGCCCCAGCACCTCGCCCTCGACGGACATCCGGCGCAGGGTCAGGGTCCCGGTCCAGTCCTCCGCGCCCTGGTTCACGGCGGCCAGCACCAGCCCGCCGTCCTCCTCCTGGAGCGTCAGCAACCGGTCCGCGTACAGTCGCTTCAGCTCGTGGTACAGCGGCTTCTCCCGGCCGTCGCCGTCGACCGCCGCCCACGAGGTCACCGGCCAGCAGTCGTTGAGCTGCCAGACGACCGTGCCCGCGCACACCGGCCAGTGCGAGCGCCAGTGCTCGATCCCGGCGGCGACCGCACGCGCCTGGTTGACCTGCGTCAGGTAGTGCCAGCGGTCGAAGTCCCCGTCCGGTACGGCGAAATGACGGGCCAGCCCCCGCTCCAGCTTGCCGTTCCCGTCGTCGGCCTTCTGGTGGTGCAGCATGCCGGGGGAGTCCGGCGCGAGTTCCTCCCCGGGCAGCGCGCGGCGCAGGGTGGCGTACGCGGGCGGCGCCTGCCAGCCGAACTCGGCGACGAACCGCGGCACGCTCAGCCGGTAGTCGGCGTAGTCCTCCCGGTTCCACACCTCCCACGAGTGGTGGGTGCCGTGCGCCGGGTCGTTCGGGTGGTGCCGCCAGGACCCGGACCAGGGGCTGCCCGCCGTGTACGGCCGGGTCGGGTCCAACTCGGCCACCACACGCGGCAGCACGCCCAGGTAGTAGCCCTCGCCCCAGGAGTCCCCGGCCAGCCTCGGCTCCCACTCCCAGTCCCGGAAGCCCCACAGGTTCTCGTTGTTGCCGTTCCACAGCACCAGCGACGGATGCGGCATCAGCCGTACGACGTTCTCCCGCGCCTCGGCCTCCACCTCGCCCCGCAGCGGCTGCTCCTCCGGGTAGGCCGCGCAGGCGAAAGGGAAGTCCTGCCAGACCAGCAGCCCGAGTTCGTCGCAGGCGTCGTAGAAGTCCTCGCTCTCGTAGAGCCCGCCGCCCCAGATCCGTACGAGGTCCACGCCCGCCCCGGCGGCCTGCCCCAGCCGCTCCCGGTAGCGCTCGCGGGTGACGCGGGACGGGAAGACGTCGTCGGGGATCCAGTTGACGCCGCGTGCGAAGAGCCGCTCGCCGTTGACGACGAGGGTGAACCCGGTGCCGTGCGCGTCGGGCCGCTGGTCCAGCTCGACGGTCCGGAAGCCGATCCGCCGCCGCCACACGTCCAGGGCGGCGTCCTCGCTCAGCAAGCTCAACTCGACGTCGTACAGCGGCTGTTCGCCATACCCGCGCGGCCACCACAGCTCCGGGTCCGGCACCCGCAGCCGTACCACCCCGCGCGCCCCGTCCAGCTCCGCCCGGGCCCGCACCCCGCCCACCGTCGCCTCCACGGCCAGCGGCACCTCGACCCGGGTCCGCTCGACGTCCACGGCCAGCTCGACGACTCCCACGCCCTCCTCAAGGGTGACCAGTGGACGCACCCGGGCGATCCGGGCCGTCGACCAGCGCTCCAGGCGCACCGGCCGCCAGATGCCGGCCGTCACCAGGGTCGGCCCCCAGTCCCAGCCGAAGGAGCAGGCCATCTTGCGGAGGTACTGGTACGGCTCGGCGTAGGCGGCGGGCCGCTCGCCCAGCCGTCCCCGCACGGCCTCGGCCTCGGCGTAGGCGGAGACGAACCGCACCGACAGCAGCCCGGAGAGCCCCGTCACATCGAACCGGTACGAGCGGTGCATGTTCCGCACCGTGCCCAGCAGCCGCCCGTCCAGGGAGATCTCGGCGATGGTGTCGAGCCCGTCGAAGACCAGGTCCGTCTGCTCCTGCGCGGACGACGCGGACGACCCCGTGAGCTCCCGCTCGTACGTCCAGTCCCGGCGCCCCACCCACGCCACCTCGGACTCGCCCTGGCCCAGGAACGGATCCGGGATCACCCCGGCCGCCATCAGGTCGGTGTGCACGCAGCCCGGCACGGAGGCCGGCAGTGGGTCCGACTCGTGCCGCAGGATCCATCCGTCGCCGAGCGGTGTGGCCTCCAGCATGCGCACTCCCTTAACCGGTCCAGTGAAGTGTCGTGTTCAGGTTTTCGCATCGTTGGCGGGAATGGGACTTTACCGGTTGAGGAAAGCGCTGTCAGAGTGCCGAACCAGCCATACCGCACGTGCTCTTCCGTCCCGAGTTCCTCTCCGCGAACGGAGCTGACGCACATGAATCGCCGTACCGTCCTCGCCCTCGCCGTGGGCGCGGCCATGCTCGCCTCGGGCTGCACCGGCACCGGAGGCACCTCCAAGGGTGCTGATGCCGAGGCGCCCGACGATCCCGCCAAGGTCGGCGGGACCATCACCGTCCTCACCCACCGGACCGACCTCGTGCAGGACGGGACGATGAAGAAGTACGCCGCCGAGTTCAACAAGACCTACCCCAAGGTGAAGGTCGAGTTCGAGGGCCTCACCGACTACGAGGGCGAGGTCAAGATCCGTATGAACACGGAGAACTACGGCGACGTCCTCATGATCCCGGCCGTGATCGAGAAGAAGGACTACCCGAAGTTCTTCGCCTCGCTGGGCACCCGGGCCGAGCGGAGCAAGAAGTACCGCTTCACCGACTACACCACCGTGCAGGGCAAGGTCTACGGGCAGAGCCCGATCGGCGTGGTCCCCGGCTTCGTCTACAACAAGAAGGTCTGGAGCGCGGCCGGCATCACCGACTGGCCCACGACACCTGCCGAGTTCCTCGACGACCTCAAGGCGATCAAGTCCAAGTCCGAGGCGGTCCCGTACTACACCAACTTCAAGGACATGTGGCCGCTGACCCAGTGGACGAACGTCAACGGCTCGGTCGGCTGCGACACCGGGGCCACCACGCGCCTCGCCGAGGGCAACCCGTGGGCCGACGGCGCCGACCTGCGGGTCGCCGACACGCTGCTCCACGACATCGTGAAGTCGGACCTCATCGAGAAGGACCCGACGACCACCAACTGGGAGGCGTCCAAGCCCCGCCTGGCGAAGGGCGAGATCGCCACGATGTGGCTGGGATCCTGGGCGATCGTGCAGATGCAGGCCGCGGCGAAGCAGGCCGGCACCGACCCGGCCGATATCGGCTTCATGCCCTTCCCCGCCCAGAAGAACGGCACGTTCTGCGCGGTGACGTCCCCCGACTACCAGCAGGCCGTCAACGTCAACTCCGACCACAAGGCCGCCGCCCGCGCCTGGATCGACTGGTTCACCGACAAGTCCGGCTACGCGGGCGCCAACCTCGCCCTCTCGCCTCTCAAGGACGCCCCGCTGCCCGACGTCCTGAAGCCGTACGAGGAGGCGGGTGTGAAGCTCCTCGACATCGACGACACCAAGGGCGCCGAGGTCAAGTCCCTCGACAACCAGTCCGAGGTCGGCATCTACAAGCCCGACTACCGCCAGGACCTCGTCGATCTCGCCCGGGGTGCGCGCAAGGGGAGCCTGGACGACTTCCTGGCCGGGCTCGGCGACAAGTGGACCGAGGCGCAGCGGAACCTGGGGTCCTGATGGCCCACCCCACCCGGCGGTGGCGGGGCGTGACTCCCTGGCTGTTCCTCCTCGCCCCGCTCGTCCTGCTGATCACGTTCACCTACGCGCCGATCGTCAACATGGTCGCGTACAGCTTCACCGACTGGGACGGTGTCAGCCCCGAGCTGCACTACACGGGCGCCGAGAACTACGCCGAACTCTTCACCCGCTCCGAGCTGTTCGAGGTGTTCTTCGTCAGCGGGTACTACCTCGCCGCCTCCGTGGTGCAGATCGTTGCCGCGCTCTACTTCGCCACCGTCCTGAGCTTCAACGTCCGCTTCCGCAACTTCTTCAAGGGCGTGCTCTTCTTCCCGTACCTGATCAACGGCGTCGCGATCGGCTTCGTCTTCCTGTACTTCTTCCAGGACGGCGGCACCCTGGACGCGATCCTGGGCCTCGTCGGCTACGACGGAGACCGCGCCTGGCTCGGTACACCCGCCTCGGCCAACGTCTCCCTCGCCGGCGTCTCGGTCTGGCGCTACATGGGCCTGAACTTCGTCCTCTTCCTCGGGGCGATCCAGTCCATCCCGGGGGAGTTGTACGAGGCGGCCGAGATCGACGGGGCGAACCGGTGGCAGCAGTTCCGCCACATCATCGCCCCCGGCATCCGGCCCGTGCTGAGTCTGTCGGTGATCCTGTCCGTCTCCGGGTCGCTGTCGGTCTTCGAGATCCCGTACATCATGACCGGAGGCGCGACCGGCACCGAGACCTTCGTGATCCAGACGGTGAAGCTGGCCTTCCAGTTCAACAAGACGGGCCTCGCCTCGGCGGCGGCCGTCGTACTGCTGCTGATCATCCTGGCGGTGACCTGGGTGCAGCGGCGCCTCGTCCCGGACGACAAGGTGGACCTCGTATGACGCGCCGTACGGTGGCCCGCGCCCTCGTGCATCTGTCCCTGATCCTCGCGACACTGGTCGTGTTCCTGCCGCTGGCCGTGGTCTTCCTGACCTCGCTGAAGACCTCCGGGGAGATGGCCGACGACAGCGGCGCCCTCACGCTGCCCGACGACCCGCTCAACTTCTCCAACTACGTGACCGCGTTCCAGGACGGCCGGATGCTCTCGGCCTTCGGCAACACGGCGATCATCCTGGTCGTCGCCATCGGGGGCACGGTCCTGATCGGCTCGATGACGGCGTACGCCATCGACCGTTTCCGGTTCCGCTTCCGGAAGCTGGTCCTGGCCCTGTTCCTGGTCGCCGCGCTGGTCCCCGGGGTGACCACCCAGGTGGCCACCTTCCAGATCGTCAACAGCGTCGGCATGTTCGACAGCCTCTGGGCGCCGATCGCGCTCTACATGGGCACGGACATCGTCTCGATCTACATCTTCCTGCAGTTCGTACGATCGATCCCGGTCTCGCTCGACGAGTCGGCCCGGCTGGACGGCGCCAACGCCTTCACGGTCTACCGGAAGATCATCTTCCCGCTCCTGAAGCCGGCGATCGCGACGGTCGTGATCGTGAAGGGGATCAACGTCTACAACGACTTCTACATCCCCTTCCTCTACATGCCCTCCGAAGATCTTGGCGTGATCTCGACGTCCCTGTTCCGCTTCAAGGGCCCGTTCGGTGCCCACTGGGAGACCATCTCGGCGGGCGCGATCCTGGTCATCGCCCCGACGCTGGTCGTCTTCCTGCTCCTGCAGCGCTTCATCTACAACGGCTTCACCAGGGGAGCGACCAAGTGATGACGATGCCCTGGGAGTGTCCGCAAAGTCCGTCGTCCGCCCGCGGGGAAGCGGGACTTTGCGGACACCCCCCAGGGGCGCGGGGAACTGCGCGACAAGCCGAAGACCACCCGCAGCCGCCGTACGCGCGAAGCCCTACGGCGGCTAGGCCTCCTTGACGGACAGAGCCTCCACCAGCACCGGAGTCACCAACTCCACCTGCCACGGCCGCGCACCATGCCCCGTAAGCGCGGCTTCTACGGACTCGGCATCCACAGCCACCGGCGGCTCCCAGCAAACCCGCCTCACGGTATCCGGCGTGATCAGATTCTCCTGCGGCATGTTGATCTGCTCGGCCAGCGCCGAAACCCCCGCCCGCGCCGCGGACAACCGCGCCGCGGCGACCGGATCCTTGTCGGCCCAGGCCCGCGGCGGCGGCGGCCCCGCAACCGGCTGCCCCGGCTGCGGCAACTGCGCCTCGGTCAGCGCCTTCGCCCGATCCACGGCAGCCTGCCACTGCTCCAGCTGCCGCTTGCCCGTCCGGTGTCCGAAGCCGTTCAGCGCGGCGAGCGCGTGCACGTTGGCCGGAAGTGCCAGCGCGGCCTCCACGATGGCCGTGTCCCCGAGCACCTTGCCGGGCGAGACGTCCCTGCGCTGCGCGATCCGGTCCCGGGTCTGCCACAGCTCCCGGACGACGGCCAGCTGCCGCCGCCGGCGCACCTTGTGCATGCCGGACGTACGCCGCCAGGGATCCTTGCGGGGCTCGGGCGGCGGGGCCGAGGCGATCGCGTCGAACTCCTGGCGGGCCCACTCCAGCTTGCCCTGCCGGTCCAGCTCCTTCTCCAGCGCGTCGCGCAGGTCGACGAGCAGCTCGACGTCCAGCGCCGCGTACCGCAGCCAGGGCTCGGGCAGCGGCCGGGTGGACCAGTCGACTGCGGAGTGTCCCTTCTCCAGGACGAAACCGAGCACGCCCTCGACCATCGCGCCGAGGCCGACCCGGGGGAATCCGGCGAGCCGCCCGGCCAGCTCGGTGTCGAACAGCCGTGTCGGCACCATGCCTATCTCGCGCAGGCAGGGCAGGTCCTGGGTGGCGGCGTGCAGCACCCACTCGACGCCGGAGAGGGCCTCGCCCAGGGCGGAAAGGTCGGGGCAGGCCACGGGGTCGATCAGAGCCGAGCCGGCGCCCTCGCGGCGTAGCTGCACCAGGTAGGCACGCTGGCCGTAGCGGTAGCCGGACGCCCGCTCGGCGTCGACGGCGACGGGGCCGGTACCCGCCTCGAAGGCGGCGATCATCCGGGTCAGGGCGGTCTCGTCCGCGATCACGGGCGGAATGCCCTCGCGCGGTTCCAGCAAGGGGATCGGCGCCTCCGTAGCAGAAGATCCGCCGTCGTCCGGAGGGGCGCCTCCGGTGGTTCGCAGTGAGCTGTCTGCTGCGGTGTCGTGGGCGTCGGTCACATGTCAAGGGTATCCATGTATGGACAGCGCCCGCCGACGGAACGTTCCGTCGGCGGGCGCCCGAGGGTCGCAAACCAGTCACGTCGGGGAAGTACGGGGTTCGCGAGCCGCGCGTGGGGTGACGGGGACCGGCGGCCGATCCCGTTCACGTGAGTGAATGATCACAAAGGGTCATGGCGGAGCGGATCAGTGGATGATCCCGGTCCGCAGCGCCACCGCCACCATGCCGGCGCGGTCGCCCGTGCCGAGCTTGCGGGCGATGCGGGCGAGGTGGCTCTTGACGGTCAGTGCGGACAGGCCCATCGAGACGCCGATCGCCTTGTTCGACTGGCCCTCCGCGACCAGTCGCAGCACCTCGACCTCGCGGCCGGACAGTTCGCGGTAGCCGCCCGGGTGACTCGGGGCACCCGGGGGGCGGCGGTGCAGACGCGCGGCGGCGGCGCCGATGGGGGCGGCGCCCGGCCGGGTGGGGAGCCCGACGTTGGTACGGGTGCCGGTGACGACGTAGCCCTTCACCCCGCCGGCGAGCGCGTTGCGCACGGCGGCGATGTCGTCGGCGGCGGAGAGGGCGAGGCCGTTGGGCCAGCCCGCGGCGCGGGTCTCCGACAGCAGGGTGAGGCCGGAGCCGTCCGGCAGATGGACGTCGGCGACGCAGATGTCGCGGGGGTTGCCGATGCGGGGACGAGCCTCCGCGATGGACGAGGCCTCGATGACGTCGCGCACACCGAGCGCCCACAGGTGGCGGGTGACGGTGGAGCGGACGCGCGGGTCGGCCACGACCACCATGGCGGTCGGCTTGTTCGGGCGGTAGGCGACCAGGCTTGCGGGCTGCTCGAGGAGAACGGACACCAGGCCTCCTGGGGTGCGGGACGGGGCCGGCTCGTGGGGATGAAGCCGGGACGAACCGTGCTTTCAAGGTCACAGTCGTCTTCGGCACCGAACCCGTCCGCCTTTAGAGAATGATCACGATTCGGTGATAACAATCCGTGCAATTCGGACACGCGGTCGATCATTCGAAGGTCGAACGGTTTCACTCTGCATCGATACGCGGTCGAAAGTGGCCGTATCGACAAAGTGATTCGGCCAAGAGGGGGACGCGGGTGTGATCGTCGACAGGACAACGCCGACCGCCCCCGCACAGGGTCGATCAGTGCGGGGGCGGTGCAGGTGGTGCGGGTTCGATCAGCGGGACTGTGGCCCTCGCCGTTGCGGCAGCGTCACCACCGACGCGTCCCCCGGCCCGGCCGGCGGCAGTCCCGCGACCTGGGCGAGCAGATCGCACCAGGCCGCCAGGTGCGCGGCCGTGTCCGGAACTCCGCCCAGGCCCTCGCGCGGCGTCCACGACGCGCGGATCTCGATCTGCGAGGCGGCCGGCCGCGCGGACAGACCGCCGAAGTAGTGCGAGCTCGCGCGCGTGACGGTGCCGCTCGGCTCCCCGCACGTCAGCCCGCGCGCCTGGAGCGCGCCGGTCAGCCAGGACCAGCACACCTCCGGCAGCAGCGGGTCCGACGCCATCTCCGGCTCCAGTTCCGCGCGCACCAGCGTCACCAGCCGGAACGTGCCTTGCCAGGCCTCGTGCCCCGCGGGGTCGTGCAGCAGCACCAGCCGGCCGTCGGCCAGGTCCTGGTCGCCGTCGACGACCGCCGCCTCCAGCGCGTAGGTGTAGGGGGCGAGCCGCTGCGGCGGGCGCGTCGGCTCGATCTCGATCTGGGGCCGCAGCCGCGCCGTCCTGAGCGCGTCGACGGCGGACCGGAAGGGCAGCGGGGCGGTGTCCGCCTCCCTCCGGTCGTTCTCGGTGTCCTTCCCTTCGTCCATTCCGCCAGCGCCGTCCGACAGTCGTCCCTGAGCCGCAGCCATGCGGGAAGGTTACGGGGACCGGGCCCCGGGCGCCGGGCTAGACACCCCGCGCCTCTCCAGGGGCTGAATCGCGCTCCTTGACGGCGTGCGAAACTTGGCCCCGTGAGTGCCAACGACGCCCCCCGGGCCCAGCAGCCGTCCGCCACGTACGAATCGGCCTTCCTCAAGGCCTGCCGGCGCGAGCCCGTGCCGCACACTCCGGTGTGGTTCATGCGGCAGGCCGGGCGCTCACTGCCGGAGTACCGCAAGGTGCGCGAGGGCATTCCGATGCTCGAGTCCTGCATGCGGCCCGAGCTGGTCACCGAGATCACGCTCCAGCCGGTGCGCCGGCACGACGTGGATGCGGCGATCTACTTCAGCGACATCGTCGTCCCGCTCAAGGCCATCGGCGTCGACCTCGACATCAAGCCCGGCGTCGGCCCGGTCGTCGAGCGCCCGATCCGCACCCGCGCGGACCTCGCGCAGCTGCGCGACCTGACCCCCGAGGACGTCTCCTACGTCACCGAGGCCATCGGCCTGCTGACGCGCGAACTCGGCGCCACGCCCCTCATCGGCTTCGCCGGCGCCCCGTTCACCCTCGCCAGCTACCTCGTCGAGGGCGGCCCGTCCCGCACGTACGAGAACGCCAAGGCGATGATGTACGGCGACCCCGAGCTGTGGGCCGACCTGCTCGACCGCCTCGCGGACATCACGACCGCCTTCCTGAAGGTGCAGATCGAGGCGGGCGCCTCCGCGGTCCAGCTGTTCGACTCCTGGGCCGGCGCCCTGGCCCCCGTCGACTACCGGCGTTCGGTGCTGCCCGCCTCGGCGAAGGTCTTCGAGGCCGTGGCCGGCTACGGCGTCCCGCGCATCCACTTCGGCGTCGGCACCGGCGAGCTGCTGGGCCTCATGGGCGAGGCCGGCGCGGACGTCGTCGGCGTCGACTGGCGCGTCCCGCTGGACGAGGCCGTCCGCCGCGTCGGCCCCGGCAAGGCGCTCCAGGGCAACCTCGACCCGACCGTGCTGTTCGCCCCGACGGAGGCCGTCGAGGCGAAGACCCGGGAGGTCCTGGAAGCGGCGGCGGGCCTGGAGGGCCATGTCTTCAACCTCGGCCACGGCGTCATGCCGTCCACCGACCCGGACGCGCTGACGCGGCTCGTGGAGTACGTCCACACGCACACGGCACGCTGACGGAACTCCGTCAGGACGACGGGCCCTCCCGGGTCGCCCGGATCAGCCACCAGGTGGCCGCGAGACAACCGGCCGTGGGCAGGGCCAGCAGCACCGGTACGGCGTCGACACCGGCCAGTTCGATCCCCTTGCCCAGCACCGGCCCGGCCGCGACCCCGCCGATCATCGAGGCGGCCTCCAGCGCGGTGAGGTGGGCGCGCTGCCCGGGAGTCGCGGCATGGGCCAGGTAAGTCTCGTCGAAGTCGGAGAACGCGGCCCAGCCCACCGGGTCCGGCAGGCGCAGACGGGGCGGCGGACCGGGGTCCCGGCCGCCGCCGGCCCGAACGGCAGGGTGTTGGTCATGCCGCCGTCCGGCGCGTCGCCGCGTACAGGGCCTCGACCACGCGGTCCAGCTCGCCGAGGGGCAGCCCCGCGTGCAACGGCGGATGCAGCACCCGGTCGTGCAGCCACTGATTCCGCGGCAGGTCCGCCTGCCCGAAGAACCGCTCGCGCACCGGTGTCTTCTGCCGGTGTGTCAGGACGGGGTAGTAGACGTCCGTTTCCGCCCCGCTCGCCCCCGCCAGCCGCTCCAGCAGCGCGTCACGGACCGCCGCACCGCCGGCCGCGAGGACGGGGAACAGGTGCCAGGAGTGGTCGGGAGCGAAGGCGGGCGTCTCGATCACGCCCTCCTCGGCCGGCGGCCGCAGCGCCTCCGCATAGCGCCGGGCGAGATACCGACCAGGCGTGGAACCTCCTCGACCACAACGCGGCCATGGCCCGCTGGTTCCCCTGGGTCCTGGGGCCCGGCGCCAACCTGACGCGCTGGGCACTGACCACGACCGTGGCCCGCGAGCAGATCGAGGACTGGCCCCTGCACGCCGCGCGGTACCTCGCGCTGCCTGCTTTCGCGCTGGTGCCCCGTCCTGACCGTCACCTCGCAGGTGCTGCTTCCCGCGTACCGGCAGGAGCTTCGCCATGTCCTGGTGCTGCCCGTGAATCGGTGAGTTCGGTGAACGCTGCCGTCGGGGCGTGCGTATGTGTCGGCAACCGCCCGCGGCGCGGGGAAGGCGGGTCGCGGGGCCGACGTGAGGAACAGGCGATGAACGACCGAGTTACTCCCGCGATGCACGCACTGCCCGACGGCGAGGCGGAGCTCACGCTGGTGGTGCGGCTGCCCTGGGAGGACGTGGCCCGTCTCGGCCAGGAGGCCGGGCGACTGGCCTCCCAGATGCGCCGGCCCGTGACGCTGGAGGAGGCGGTGAGTCATCGGTTGCGTTCGTCGCGGGCCGCTGCGCACGCGAAGCCGGCGGGGGAGCAGCCGCCGGCTGTGACGGCTTCGGCGTCGGTGTCGTCGTTGCCGTCCCGGCCGCCGGCGGAGCAGGCTCGGCAGGCGATCGACCGGATCAACGGGACTGTTGGGACCGCGTAGGGGGATTGCCGTAGGGGGTGCGGGTTCGTTGCCGGGTGCGGGGCCGGCGTGGCCGTTCGCGCGGTTCCCCGCGCCCCTGGAAAGAAGGGCGTCGCCCCGCCGTCCCTACGATGTTTCGCGGACCTTTGCCGCCGCCTTTCGGGCCGCTACCAACACCGGGTCCCAGACGGGGGAGAACGGTGGGGCGTAGCCCAGGTCCAGGGTGGTCATCTGTTCTGCCGTCATGCCCGCCGTGAGGGCGACCGCCGCGATGTCGACGCGTTTGCCCGCGCCCTCCCTGCCCACGATCTGGACGCCCAGGAGGCGGCCCGTGCGGTGTTCGGCGAGCATCTTGACCGTCATGGGTGAGGAGTTCGGGTAATAGCCGGCGCGGCTGGTCGACTCGATGGTGACCGTCTCGAAGCGCAGGCCCACGCGGTGGGCGTCCTTCTCGCGCAGTCCCGTGCGCGCGATCTCGAGGTCGCAGACCTTGCTGACGGCCGTGCCGACCACGCCCGGGAAGGTGGCGTAGCCGCCGCCGGCGTTGGTGCCGATGACCTGGCCGTGCTTGTTGGCGTGGGTGCCGAGCGGGATGTGCCGTTGCTGGCCGGAGACCAGGTCGAGGACCTCGACGCAGTCGCCGCCGGCCCAGATGTTCTCGTGCCCGCGCACCCGCATCGAGCGGTCCGTGAGGAGTCCGCCGTGGGCGCCGAGCGGGAGGCCTGCCGCCCGCGCGAGCGTCGTCTCGGGGCGTACGCCGATGCCGAGCACGACGACGTCCGCCTGGAAGTCCCGGTCCTTCGTTCTCACCGCGCGCACCCGGCCGCCGTCATCCGTCAGGATCCCGGTGACCTCGGCGTCGTTCACCATCGTGATGCCCAGGCCCTCCATGGCCTCGTGCACCAGACGGCCCATGTCGGGGTCCAGGGTCGACATGGGCTCGCTGCCGCGGTTGACGACCGTCACCTCGTAGCCGCGGTTGATGAGCGCCTCGGCCATCTCCACGCCGATGTAGCCGGCCCCCACGACCACCGCGCGGCGGCCAGGCGTGCGTGCCAGCGTGTCGAGCAGCGCCTGGCCGTCGTCCAGCGTCTGCACCCCGTGCACCCCGGGCGCGTCCACTCCGGGCAGGTCGGGCCGGATCGGCCGGGCGCCGGTCGCGATCACGAGCTTGTCGTACGACGTCCAGGACTCGGCGCCGGAGTCCACGTCACGGGTGCGTACCCGCTGAAGGTCGGGGTCGAGCTCGGTGACCTCGGTGCGCAGCCGCAGATCGATGTCCCGCGCGCGGTGTTCCTCGGGGGTGCGGGCGATGAGCCGGTCCCGGTCGGGGACGTCACCGCCCACCCAGTAGGGGATGCCGCACGCCGAGTACGACGTGAAGTTGCCGCGCTCGAACGCCACGATCTCCAGCTCGTCGGGCTTGTTCAGACGGCGTGCCTGCGACGCCGCGGACATCCCCGCGGCGTCGCCGCCGATCACGACCAGTCGTTCCCGTGTACCCCGCGTACGGCTCATGCTCATGCGAACACGCTACGGGAGCAGGTCATTTCAGTCCTGCTCGCCGGGCGTGCGCGGCTGCGCGGACTCCGGGGCCGGCCGGGCCGTCGGCAGCGGGCCCAGCGCGCCCGCCACGGGTGCGGGCTCGGGCCGCGGGCGGCGCGGGAGGCGGGGCCGTACGACACGCAGCCACACCAGCGCGATCAGTGCCGCCACCGCGGCGAACGGCAGGACCGCGCCGAGGGCCACCGCGAGCCAGCGCAGCATCGTCACGAACGCGTTCCAGCCGCCCGCGAGCGCGTCCACGAACCCCGGGTCGTCGTCCTTCGCCTCCTTCTTCTTCACTGGGGTCTCGGAGAGCGAGAGGGTGATGGTGGCCAGGCTCGTGCGGTCCTTCAGGGACGTCTGCCGGGCGAGCAGCGCCTCCAGGTCGGCCTGGCGTGTGCTCAGCTCGCCCTCCAGGGTCACCACGTCGCTCAGCTTGGTGGCCTGGTCCATCAGCTCGCGGATCCGGGCCACGCTGGCGCGCTGCGACTTGATCCGGCTCTCCACGTCCACGACCTGATCGGTGACGTCCTCGGCCTTGGCGCTGCGGTCGAGGAGTTTTCCGGCGCCCTCCAGCTCGGCGAGGACCTCGTCGTACTTCTCGACGGGCACGCGCAGCACGACCCGGGTCCGCTCGTGGCCCTCCTCGTCCCGGGTGGTGGTGGTCTCGTTGCCGACGTAGCCGCCCGCGTTCTCCGTGCCGGTGCGGGCCTTCTCCAGGGCCTTCGGGACGTCCTTGACCCGCACGGTCAGCGAGGCCGTACGGATGATGTGGCTCGCGGTGAGCTTCGGCGGGGCGGTCGCCCGGGCTCCGCTTCCGGCACCGCCGGGGGCGGCCTCGTTCGCGGCGCCCTTGCCGTCCGCCTGCGGGGCGGCGACTCCGCGGTCGGCGGTGCTGCCGGCGGAGTCCTCGCCCGCGCCGCTGCACCCGGTGAGTGCGAGGGCCGCGGCCAGCAGAAGCGCGGCCAGGGCAGGTACGGGATGGCGTGCGGGTCGTCGTGTGCGCATGCGGGCTTCCCCCGGGGTTCGATTTTGCTGACGCTTCTTCGACGTCCGGGCGGTGCCGAACGTTTGGCCCGGGACGGTTCCGATGCGGTCACGGTCGGGACTCGTGCAGGACACCGGGGCACGGCGGCGCTGTCAGTGGGGTCTGAGAGGCTGGGGGCATGCGCGAAGTTCAAGCCCGTGCGGGCACGGGGCAGGTCATCGTCATCGGGGCGGGCATCGCGGGCCTGGCCGCGGCACACCGGCTGCTGGAGCGCGGGGCGAGGGTGACCGTGCTGGAGGCCTCCGACCGGGTCGGCGGGAAGCTGCTGCCCGGCGAGATCGCGGGCGCGCGCGTGGACCTCGGCGCGGAGTCGATGCTGGCCCGCCGCCCCGAGGCGGTGGCGCTCGCGCGCGAGGTGGGCCTCGCCGACCGTCTCCAGCCCCCGGCCACCGCCACGGCCTCGATCTGGACCCGGGGCGCGCTGCGTCCGATGCCCAAGGGGCATGTGATGGGCGTCCCCGGCACCGCCGCCGCCCTGTCCGGCCTGCTGTCCGACGAGGGCCTCGCCCGCATCGAGCGTGACGCAGAGCTGCCCCGCACCGAGGTCGGGGACGACGTGGCCGTCGGGGAGTACGTGGCCGAGCGCCTGGGCCGCGAGGTCGTCGACCGCCTGGTGGAGCCCCTGCTGGGCGGCGTGTACGCGGGCGACGCGTACCGCATCTCGATGCGCTCGGCCGTCCCCCAGCTCTTCCAGGCTGCCCGCAGCCACACCTCCCTGACGGAGGGGGTCCGCGAGATCCAGGCGAAGGCGGCCGCCGACCAGCAGACCGGCCCGGTGTTCATGGGCCTCCAGGGCGGCGTGGGCACCCTGCCCCTCGCGGTGGCGGAGTCGGTCCGGGCCCGCGGCGGCGAGATCCTGACTCGAACGCCGGTGACGGAGCTGCGCCGCACCCCGGCGGACGGCGGGTGGCGCGTCGTCTCCGGTGTGCGCGTGTGGCACGCGGACGCGGTGGTCGTCGCCGTCCCCGCCCCGGCAGCCGCCGGCCTGCTGCGCACCGAGAGCCCCGGGGCCGCCGCCGAGCTCGGCGGCGTCGAGTACGCCTCCATGGCCCTGGTCACCCTCGCCTACCGCCGTGCCGAGGCGGCCCTGCCCGACGGCAGCGGCTTCCTGGTGCCGCCGGTCGACGGGCGCACCATCAAGGCCTCCACCTTCGCCTCGCGGAAATGGGGCTGGATCGCCGACGAGAACCCCGACCTGTTCGTCCTGCGCACCTCCGTCGGACGGTACGCCGAGAGGGAGATCCTCGACCGTGACGACACCGAGCTCGTGGACGTCTCCCGGCACGACCTGAAGGCGGCGACCGGCCTGGTCGCCACACCCGTCGCCACCCGCGTCACCCGCTGGGACGACGGCCTGCCCCAGTACCCGGTCGGCCACCACGCGCGCGTGGCCCGCGTCCGCGAGCACATCGCCGCACTGCCCGGGATCGCCGTGTGCGGCGCTCCGTACGACGGCGTCGGCATCCCGGCGTGCATCGCGAGCGCGCACGCCGCCGTCGACCAGATCCACGGTGACCGGCAATGAAAGGAGCAGCGCGAAGCGCTTCGAGGGCGGTGGTGGGCGACGGGCGGGCGTGCAGGAGCTCACCGCCCACCCGGTGCAGAGCCTGCACGGCGGAGCAGGAGAATGAGGACATGAGCAACGACGCCTCAACCCCCGAGACCGGCAGGATCCCGAACAAGGGCAAGCTGGCCAAGGACCTCAACGAGGTCATCCGCTACACGCTCTGGTCCGTCTTCAAGCTGAAGGACGTGCTCCCCGAGGACCGCGCCGGGTACGCCGACGAGGTCCAGGAGCTGTTCGACCAGCTCGCCGCGAAGGACGTGACGATCCGCGGCACGTACGACGTCTCGGGCCTGCGCGCCGACGCCGACCTCATGATCTGGTGGCACGCGGAGACCAGCGACGCGCTGCAGGAGGCGTACAACCTCTTCCGCCGCACGAAGCTGGGCCGGGCGCTCACACCGGTGTGGTCGAACATGGCGCTGCACCGCCCCGCCGAGTTCAACCGCGCGCACATCCCGGCGTTCCTCGCCGACGAGACGCCCCGCAACTACGTGAGCGTCTACCCCTTCGTGCGCTCCTACGACTGGTACCTGCTGCCCGACGAGGACCGCCGCCGCATGCTCGCCGACCACGGCAAGATGGCCCGCGGCTACCCGGACGTGCGCGCCAACACCGTCGCCTCGTTCTCCCTCGGCGACTACGAGTGGCTTCTCGCCTTCGAGGCCGACGAGCTGTACCGCATCGTCGACCTCATGCGTCACCTGCGCGCCTCCGAGGCCCGTATGCACGTCCGCGAGGAGGTCCCGTTCTTCACGGGCCGCCGCAAGGACGTCGCCGAACTGGTCGCCGGTCTGGCCTGATCAGCGCAGCCGTCGCTCGGCCCCGGGCTTCTCCGGGGCCGTCGACCGCGGCTCGGGCTCGGCGTGCGGTGCGCACTGCGCGCGCCGCCCCGGCAGCCGGCCCTCCAGCAGATACGCCTCCAGGTGGCCGTTGACGCAGGCGTTCGGCCCGCCCGCCAAGCCGTGCGCGCCCGCGTTCCGCTCCGTGACCAGGACCGAGCCCGCGAGACGGCGGCGGAGTTCCAGGGCGCCGTCGTACGGCGTGGCGGCGTCCCGCTCGGCGGCCAGGATCAGCGTGGGCGGCAGCTCGCCCGGCGAGGTACCGACATCGAGCGGCCGCTGCCGCGGCCCCTGCCAGTAGGCGCACGGCAGGTTCGTCCACACGTTGTCCCAGGTCTCGAACGGCGCCGTCCGCGCGAGCCGGGTGTTGTCCCGGTCCCACACCCTCCAGTCCGTCGGCCAGGGGGCGTCGTTGCACTCGACGGCCAGGTACACCGCGCGGGTGTTCTCCGCCTCGGCGGCCGCTTCCGGATACCGGCTCGCCTGCTCGACCAGCGGCTTGGGATCGCCCTTGAGGTACGCCGAGAGCGCGTGCGCGAGGAGTGGCCAATGGTCGTCGTAGTACCCGGCCTGCAGGAACGCCTCCTGCAACTGCCCCGGCCCGACCTTCCCGCCGGCCGGCTCGGCGGCCAGCCGGGCGCTTGCCCGCTCGTAGCCGCGCTGTACCTCCCGCGCGGTCCTGCCCAGGCCGTACACGCCGTCGTGCCGGGCGGTCCACCTCCGGAAGTCCCGCCAGCGGCCCTCGAACGCCGCCGACTGGGCGAGGTTGTTGCGGTACCAGATCTCCGCCGGGTCGGGATCGACCACCGAGTCGAACACCATCCGCCGTACATGTGCGGGGAACAGCGTCGCGTACAGGGCCCCGAGGTAGGTGCCGTACGACGAGCCCAGGAACGTCAAGCGCGTCTCGCCGAGCGCGGCGCGCAGTACGTCCAGGTCGCGGGCGTTGTTCAGTGAGTGGTAGTGCCGCAGTGTGCCGCCGGCCCGCTCGGCGCAGCCGCGCGCGTACGCCTTCGCCTGCGCGATGCGTTCCTTCTTGAACGCCGTGGAGGGGTGCGTCTGCGCCTGTGTGGGCGCCTTGAAGAACTGCTCGGGGTCCTGGCAGGACAGCGGCGCGGAACGGCCGACGCCGCGCGGGGCGTAGCCGACGAGGTCGTAGGCGGCCGCGATCCGCTTCCACTCGGGGAGCAGTCCGACGACCGGGAAGTACAGGCCGGTGGCTCCGGGCCCGCCGGGGTTGTAGACCAGGGCACCCTGCCGGCGGACCTTGCGCTTGCTGTTGTGCGGGTCCTTCTGCGTGGCCCGGGTCCGGCTGACGGCGAGTCGGATCTGCCGGCCGTTCGGCCGGGCGTAGTCCAGTGGGACGGTCACGGTGCCGCACTGCATGCTGCCCGGCAGGTCCTGTGCGTCGCCGCACCGGCCGAACCGGACACCGGCCGCCTTCGCGCGCGCGGCGGCCACCGCGGTGCCGTGCGGCTCGGGCGCCGCGGATCGGCCCTCGGTGTCCGGGGCCGCGGTCAGGGCGCTCAACAGCAAGGACCCTGCGGCCGAGTAGAGGAGGGCGGCTCTCATCGCGTATCCCTTCGGTGCACGGTGGCGACAAAAGGGATGTTTGGTGCGTCGATTGAGGAAGGCAAGCACCGTACGCCGGTGTCGGCGTCAATGCTCCCGTGCGCCCCCGGCCTGTCAGTCGTGTGCCTCGCGGTGCGCGAAGGCGGCGCGCAGATCCGGTTCGCCGACCGCGCGCACACCGCGTACGGCCACGGAGGTGAGGTACGTACGGTCGTCGGCGGCGCCGTCCGCGTTCCGGGTCAGCGCGCCGAGCAGCCGCTGACCCGCCGGGGAGGCCCAGCGCGAGTACGGGTGGATCTCGACCCGTGCGATGGCGAGGCAGCTCAGGGTCAGGGCGAGCGGCAGCGCGAACCACAGGGCGACCAGGGTGCGCGGCATGTCCGGCGGGGCGGGCGTCAGCAGGGCGGCGACGCCGAGACCGAGCACCGCGACCGCCGCCACGCGCACCTGCCGGACCCCCGCCGCGACCGTCGTACGGGCGCTGTCGGGCACCGCGAGGCCCGCGCGCACCAGCCCGTCGGCGATCCCGCGCACCGCGTCCGCCGTGGCGGCGGTGGCCCGCACCGGAGCGATCCGGGACTGGCCCTCGGGGCCGATGGCTCCTATCACCGACCGCTCCATCGCGTCCCGCCCGCGCGGGTCGACGACCGTCGCCCAGCCCGTGTGGGCCAGCAGCAGGCGCCGCTGACGCGCCATGGCGACGAGGGTCACGTCGGCGACCCGCCGCGGTCCGCCGGAGAGGAACGCGGCCTCGTACAGGGTGAGTTCACGGACCTGGCCGGTGTCCGTGTCGCCGGCCGCGGCGCGCACGGCGGCCAGGCACAGCCGCGTGCACGCCGTGCCCGCCACGGCCCAGGCCGTCAGCAGGAAAAGAGCCCAGAGCATATGTTGTTTGTATGTGACACGGTCCCGAAAACACCATGCCTTGTTCACAATCCGGACGGAGTGTTGTCGGTATGTGACGTTCCGTTTCACTGCCCCGGTGGTGGGCGGAAGGCGGGAGGCGGGAGCGTCTGGGACGGGGCCGAGGTCGGGGCAGGGGAACCGCTGCCGGTGGCCATGTCGCGGGCCACGGCGTCGTAGTCGACGTCCCCCGTCGCCTCCAGGGCCTTGATGTGGTCGAGGACGGTCGTGGTGGCGTCGTCGGCGAGGGCGCGCACCAGGGAGTTGCGGGTGCTCGCACGGACCTGGGCGACCACGGGGAGCATCTGGCCCTGGGCCAGTCGCAGCACGGTCGCGAACTGCCGGTCGTACTCCGCGCCCCGCGTCTCGTTCAGGGTGGCCAGCCACTGCTTCTGCTGGTCGCCGGGCGTGTCCGGCAGGGTGAGATTCAGCTGGGCGGCGGCACCGCGGACCCGCTCGTCCAGGAAGCGGTGCCCCTCGACGAGATGCCGGCCGGCGGTCCGCACGGCCGGGGTGGTCCCCTTCGTCCGGGCCTGCCGCCCTGCGGCCGGCTCCCACAGCCCGGCCAGCCGGACCTTGACGAGGAAGTCCTGATCGAGGGCGGACAGCGGGCCGTAGCTCGTCCGCAGCGTCTGCGCGCTCAGCGCGTCCGGCGCTGTCTCCGGCCGGCCGGTGTAGGGCCAGAGCGAGAAGACCAGCGCGGCGAGCGTCGCCGCGAGGCACGTGACGATGAGCCCCGTGCCGCTGACGATGCCTCGGCCCTTGACGGGGGGTCGGGGTCGCATGGTGGTGCCTCCTGGTACGGCACCGCACGCTAGTGCGCTTCGGGTGCGGAGTTGACATGTTACTTCGGGGTCTACGCCAAGTGCCGTACAGGGGCGAATGGTTCCATCGGGGGTGGGAAGGGGCGATTGTGGGAGTCGTGACGGAGGACTCGCCGGGGCAAAGAGACGCAAAACATTCCCAGGTTCCGGGCGGGCGTGACCCGGGTGTTAGTCCCGGCACACTCGGGCGCGCAGGCGCGGGGCCGGGCGACTAGCCCACCCGGGTCCTCTGGGCCGCCCGGACGCCGTCGCGGCGGTGTGCCCCGTGGCCGCCGACCTCCCGATGGGCCATGTTGCTGACCGTCGAGCCGATCGGCACCGGCCGGATGCGAAGGAGGCCCCGCGGTGGGTGAGCTGTACATCGACGGCGAGTGGACACAGGCCACGGCCGGTGGACGGCGGGAGGTGGTCAACCCCTACGACGCCTCCGTCGTCACCACCGTCGACGAGGCCGACGCCGCTGACGTGGACCGCGCCGTACGCGCCGCCCGGCGCGCCTTCGCCGAGGAGGACTGGGCGAACGCCCCCTCCCGCCGCCGCGCCGACCTGCTGCTGCGCGTCCACGACCTGCTGCTGCGCGACCGTGAGGACATCGCGCGCACCGAGACGCTCGACACCGGCAAGACGCTGACCGAGGCCCGTATCGACGTGGAGGACGTGGCCAACGCCTTCCGCTACTTCGCCGAACTCGCGGGCAAGGACGGCGGCCGGGTCGTGGACGTCGGCCCGGACGTCCTCAGCCGCGTCGTCTACCAGCCGGTCGGCGTGTGCGCGCTCATCGCCCCCTGGAACTACCCGCTGCTCCAGGCCTCCTGGAAGGTGGCCCCGGCGCTGGCCGCCGGCAACACCTTCGTCCTCAAGCCCAGCGAGACCACACCGCTCACCACGATCGCCATGGTCAAGCTCATCGAGGAGGCCGGCGCCCCGCCCGGCGTCGCCAACCTGGTGCTGGGCTCCGGGGCGACCGTCGGCGCGGCCCTGACCAGCCACCCCGACGTGGACCTGGTGTCCTTCACCGGCGGCCTGAACACCGGACGGTCCATCATGGCCAGCGCCGCCGAGGGGCCGAGGAACATCGCCCTGGAACTGGGCGGCAAGAACCCCAACATCGTGTTCGCGGACGCCGACTTCGACGCCGCCGTGGATTTCGCCCTGGACGCCGCCTTCCTGCACTCCGGGCAGGTCTGCTCGGCCGGTTCGCGCCTGCTGGTCCAAGACTCGCTGCACGACCGGTTCGTCGAGGCCTACGCCGCCCGCGCGCGGGCGATCCGGCTGGGCAACGGCCTGGAGGAGGGCACCGAGAGCGGCCCGCTCAGCTCCGCCGAGCATCGCGAGAAGGTCGAGGGGTACATCGCCGTCGCCAAGGAGGAGGGCGCCCGGCTCGTCACCGGCGGCACCCGCCCCGACGACCCCGCCCTGAGCCGCGGCTTCTTCCTGCTGCCGACGATCTTCGCCGACTGCGACCGGTCCATGCGCATCGTGCAGGAGGAGGTCTTCGGCCCGGTGGTCACCGTCGAGCGCTTCCGCACCGAGGACGAGGCGGTGGAACTGGCCAACGACACCCGCTACGGCCTGGCCGGCGGCGTGTGGACCTCCGACGCGAGCCGCGCCCAGCGCGTCGCCCAGCGGCTGCGGCACGGCACCGTGTGGATCAACGACTTCCACCCCTATGTGCCGCAGGCCGAGTGGGGCGGCTTCGGCCGCTCCGGCGTCGGGCGCGAACTGGGCCCCACCGGGCTGCGCGAGTACCAGGAGGCCAAGCACATCTACCAGAACCTCGCCCCCGCCCCCTCCGGCTGGTTCAAGGGCTGACCTTCTGGCAGCACAGCGTCCGCCCGTGGCGCGACGACCACCGAAGACCGGCCGCCCGCCCGCCCGTGGCGCAAAGGCCACCGAAGAAAGGCACCGCATGGCCCCCACCACCGCGCAGGGCGCCGAGACCGCCTACGACTACGTCATCGTCGGCGGTGGCACCGCCGGCTGCGTGCTCGCCGCCCGTCTGAGCGAGGACCCCGACTGCCGCGTCTGCGTCATCGAGGGCGGCCCCAGCGATGTCGGCGACGAGCGCATCCTGCGTCTGCGCAACTGGATCAACCTGCTCGGCTCGGAGTTCGACTACGGCTACACCACCGTCGAACAGCCGCGCGGCAACTCCCACATCCTGCACTCACGGGCCCGCGTGCTCGGCGGCTGCTCCTCCCACAACACGCTGATCAGCTTCCTGCCGCTGCCGCAGGATCTCGACGACTGGGTGGCCCGGGGTTGCCCCGGCTGGGACCCGGCGACGATCCTCCCCTACCGGGACCGGCTGCGCACGCAGATCGTCCCGGTGGCCGAGGCCGACCGCAATCCCATCGCCAAGGACTTCGTCACCGCGGCCACCCGCGCCCTCGGCGTCCCCGTCGTCGACGACTTCAACGCCAAGCCCTTCGCCGACGGCACCGGCTTCTTCTCGCTGGCCTACGAGCCGGAGGGCAATCTGCGCTCCTCCGCGTCCGTCGCCTACCTCCACCCGGTCATGGACCGGCCCAACCTCACGCTCCTCCTGGAGACCTGGGCGCACCGGCTGCTCACCGACGAGTCGGGGCGGCTGACCCGGGTCGCCGTCCGCGGCGCCGACGGGCAACCCGCCACCGTGCGCGCCGAACGCGAACTCCTGCTGTGCGCCGGAGCCATCGACACTCCGCGCCTGCTGATGCTCTCCGGCATCGGCCCGGCCGACGACCTGCGCAAGCTGGGCATCGACGTACGGGCCGACCTGCCCGGCGTGGGCGAGAACCTGCTGGACCACCCCGAGTCCGTGATCGTCTGGGAGACCGACGGCCCGCTGCCGCCCAACTCCGCGATGGACTCCGACGCCGGACTGTTCCTGCGTCGCGACAAGAGCGGGCCGCGCCCCGACCTGATGTTCCACTTCTACCAGGTGCCGTTCACCGTCAACACCGAACGCCTGGGCTACCCCGTGCCGCAGCATGGGGTGTGCATGACGCCGAACGTGCCGCGCGCCCGCTCCACCGGCCGCATCTGGCTGCGCAGCGCCGACCCCGCCGAGCACCCCGCCCTGGACTTCCGGTACTTCACCGACCCCGAGGGGCACGACGAGCGCACCATCGTGGACGGGCTGAAGGTCGCCCGTGAGGTCGCCGCCACCGACCCGCTGCGCGACTGGCTCGTCCGCGAGGTCGCGCCCGGCCCGGACGTCGTCTCCGACGCCGACCTGTCGGAGTACGGCCGCCGGGCGGCCCACACCGTCTACCACCCCGCGGGCACCTGTCGCATGGGCGCCCCGGACGATCCGCTGGCCGTCTGCGACCCCGAGTTGAGACTGCGCGGCTTCGAGGGCGTGCGGATCATCGACGCGTCGGTGTTCCCGACGATGCCCACGATCAACCCCATGGTGACCGTCCTGCTCACCGCCGAACGCGCCGCCGACCTGATCAGCGGCCGCACGCCGGCCGCGGCACGGAGGGCCGGAAAGTGACCGCCGCACAGCCTCCCGCACCGGCGGCCGGCACCCCGGGAGGGGAGCCCGGCTCGGAGTTCCGCAAGGACATGAGCCCCTGGGCCAACTTCGCCCTCGGCTTCACCTACCTCTCCCCGGTGGTGGGCACCTACACCCTCTTCGGCATCGCGATCGCCGACGGCGGACCGCCGATGATCTGGGCGTTCCTGGTCGCCGGCTGCGGCCAGTTCCTCGTCGCGCTGATCTTCGGGGAGATCGTCGCCCAGTACCCGATCGCGGGCGGCGTCTACCCCTGGGCCCGGCGGCTCTGGGGCAAGCGCTGGGCGTGGATGACCGGCTGGGTGTACATGTGGGCGCTGCTGGTGACCATCACCTCCGTCGCCTACGGCGCCGGCCCCTACATCGCCATCCTCTTCGGCTTCAGAGCCACCGTGCACACCACCGTGCTGTGCACCGCCGTGCTCATCGTCGTCGCCATCCTCATCAACTACATGGGCACCAAGGCACTGTCGACGGCGGCGCTCATCGGTTTCGCCGGCGAGCTCATCGGCGCCCTCGTCGTCGGCGTCTACCTGCTGTCCACCCACCGCCACCAGGGCCTCGGCGTCATCTTCGACACCTACGGCACCGAGGGAGACGGCTCCTACCTGCCGGCGTTCCTGGCAGCCGGCATCATCGGCCTCTACCAGTACTACGGCTTCGAGGCGTGCGGCGACACCGCCGAGGAGGTCGCCCACCCGGGCCGGGTCATCCCCCGCGCGATGCGCCGCACCATCTACATCGGCGGCTCGGCGGCCACGTTCACCTGTATGTCGCTGCTGCTGTCGGTCACGGACTTCAACGCGATCATCTCGGGCGAGCAGGCTGACCCGGTGGTGGACGTGCTGTTCGACGCGATGGGCGAGACCGGGGCGCGGATGGTGATGGCCGTGGTGCTGATCTCCTTCCTGTCCTGCACGATCAGCCTCCAGGCCGCGGCCGGGCGGCTCATCTACTCCTACGCCCGGGACGAGATGATCGTCGGGTACCGGCTGCTGCGGCGGTTCGTCCACGCCCGTGCGGTGCCGAGCTGGGCGCTGTTCGTGTCCGCGGCGGTGCCGCTGATCATCGCCTTCGCCTCACTGCTCTCCGAGGACGCCCTCACCAACATCGTCTCGTTCGCGATCCTCGGCATCTACGGCTCGTTCCAGATGGTGGTCCTGGCCGCGCTGCGCGCCCGGCTCAAGGGCTGGAAACCGGCCGGGGAGTTCACCCTGGGCCGCTGGGGCCTCACGGTGAACATCGCCGCGCTGGCCTACGGCATCCTCGCCATCATCAACATCTGCTGGGCCCGCACCCCGGAGAAGGCCTGGTGGGAGAACTGGATCGTCCTGCTCTGCGGCGGCGTGGTGGTGGGGACGGGCCTGATCTACATGTTCACGACGAACCACTACGGCCGGGGCGAGGCTCTGGCGGGCGACGCGGTACCGGAGAAGCGGGCCGCTGCCTCCGGCGGGCCGGGCTCGCGGCGCGAGTGAGATGTGGGGGTCCCCTCAACGCCGCAGCAGGACCTTGCGCGTGGCGCGAGCGAGTCGGTGGACCGGGCGCCGGGAGCGCGGCGAGGGCCCCGACCGCTCCAGCCACCACTCCCGTAGTTCCCGCCGCGCCTGCGCGCCCCCGGGGCGCCCGGCGGAAAGCAGGTGCTCGGCGAAGGTGAGCGCGTCGCGTCGGTAGCCGCCGGTCATCGGGTGGGTCTGGGCATAGCCGAGGAAAGCGGTGCGGTAGTCCTCTCCGAGGATCACCGGCAGCTCGGGCGCGACCTTCGCCACGACATCCGCCCGCTTCGCGGCGAGCGCCCGCGCCTGTACGCCGACCCGTACCCGGTCGAACCCCTCGGGCACGGGCGTCCCGGCGACCAGCGCGGACAGCAACGCGGCCTGCGCGAGCCCCAGCCGCTGACGAGCGGCACGGCATTCACTGGGGTGGGGCAGGTCGAAGGCGCCCCGTGTCGCCCCGACCGCCCCGGTCTCTTCGCCCCGCTGCCCGGCACCGTCATCGGCGAGCAGCCGGCCTTCGGCGGCCCGGGGCTCTTCGCCGGGTCGCTCGGTGCCGGCGAGCAACCGGCCCTCGGCGTCCTCGGGCTCGTTGCCGGGTCGCTCGGCGCCGGCCCCCGCAAGCAGCTCGCCTTCGGCGCCCCGGGCCCCTCGGGTCCGCACGGACGCGTCACCGTTCCCGGACGCGTCGCCGTTCCCGGACGCTTCACCGTCCCCGGGTGCGTCACCGTTCCCGGACGCGTCGCCGTCCCCGGGTGCGTCGCCGTTCCGTGGTCCGACCTCCCCCGCCTCCGCCCGTCGGGTCGCCGCGCTGCCCGCCTCCAGGAGCTGTGTCTTCACGCGTTCGACCGCTCCCGTCCCCAGTGCCCGCCGGATCGCGCCCAGCTCCCGCTCCAGCTCCGCCGGTTCCGGGAAGTTCTCGTCGCGTTCCAGGAGGACGCCCGGTGGGCAGACGCGGGAGGCGAGGTCGGTCAGGATGTCGAGGACCGGCCGGGGGACGGGGTGGGCGTGGCTGTCGTGCCAGACGCCGTCGCGTTCGAAGCCGCCCGCGACATGGACGTAGGCGATGGCCTCGAGGGGCAGCTCGGCGAGGGCCTTGGCCGGGTCCTCGCCGCGGTTGACGTGGTTGGTGTGCAGGTTGGCCACGTCGATGAGGAGGCGGACCCCCGTACGGTCGGCCAGCTCGTACAGGAACTGGCCCTCCGTCATCTCCTCGCCCGGCCAGGAGATCAGCGCGGCGATGTTCTCGACGGCCAGCGGCACCGGCAGTGACTCCTGCGCGATGCGGACGTTCTCGCAGAGGACGTCGAGGGCGTCCCGCGTCCGGGGGACGGGCAGCAGATGGCCCGCCTCCAGGTGCGGGGACGCCGTCAGCGCACCGCCCGCGCGGACGAACGCGATGTGCTCGGTGACCAGCGGCGAGCCGAGCGCCTCCACCCGCTCGGCCAGCGCGGCCAGCCGGCCTTCGTCGGGCCGGTCCGCGCCCCCGAGGCCCAGCGAGACGCCGTGCGGCACCACGGTGACGCCGCGCTCGCGCAGCCGCTCCAGCGACTCGGGCAGGTGCCCGGGGCAGACGTTCTCGGCCACGGCCTCGACCCAGTCGATCCCCGGCATGCGCTCCACGGCGTCCGCGATCTCCGGTCGCCACCCGATGCCCGTCCCCAGTCGCTCCATTCGTCCCCCTCCTCCGCACGGCCCGATCCTCGAACGTGAGGGGGGTATGGCCCAGCCGCCCGGCCCCGAACCCTGCCACCGACTCCTTCAGAGGAACATTTGAGGTTCACCGACGGAGCACCGGGCTCGCGCCACCCCTTGATGCGTCGTAGACCGGACGTATGCGCGACGGCGAGCAGGCGCACCACCCCGCGCGGAAGCGCAGACGGGACCCGGGGAGTCCGGCCGTGGTCCGGTGGCTGTGGGCCGGTGCCGGGGCCCTGGTCCTGGCCGGGGGCACGGCCTACTTCCTGCTCCCCCTGGAAGGGCTCGCCGCCGACCGCCCCTGGCTGGGCTGGCCGCTGTTCGTCCTGTGCCTGGGGCTGGTGGCCGCGCTGCTGCTGCGCCAGGTGCGCGACATCGTGCTGGAGAGGCCGCACACCCGGTCGGGCCTCGTGATCTCGCTGCTGATGTGCCTGGCCGTGCTGGTCTTCTCCTCCGGCTACTACGCCCTCGCCCAGCAGCCGGGCCAGTTCACCGGCCTGCGCACCCGGGTCGACGCGCTGTACTTCACCGTCGTCACGCTCGCGACCGTCGGCTACGGCGACATCACCCCGAGCGGGCAGGAGGCCCGCATGGTGGCGGTCGTCCAGATCCTGTACGCGTTCGTCTTCCTCACGGCGGCGGCCACCGCGCTGACGCGCCATCTGTACACCGTGGTCGCCGAACGCGACCGGCGTCCGCCGCCGTCCTGACCCGGGCGGCGGCTACGCCGGGCGGGAGGAGCGGTAGTTGAACACCGACCACAGGACGAACAGACCGGTCACGATCATGATGATCGACCAGAACGGCTGGTACGGCAGCCACATGAAGTTCGCGATCAGCGCCAGACCGACCACGACCGCGCCCACGATCCGGGCCCAGGTGGCTCCGGTGAACAGGCCGAGCCCGGCCGCCACCACGAGCACACCGACGATCAGGTGGATCCATCCCCATGCGGTCAGGTCGAACGCGAAGACGTACTCGCCGAAGCTCGTGTACACCTCGTCGTCGGCGATCGCGGTGATGCCCTGAAGGACCGCGAAGAGGCCGTAGACGACCATCAGGGTGCCGCCGAGCGTCAGGCCACCGGCCGCCCAGGGGTCGCCGGTACCACCCCGGTCGCCGGGACCGCTGTCGGGGGCGGGCGGAGCGGGGGGAGGGGGCGCGGCACTGGTCATGGCTGCCTCCTGGGTCGGGAGTCTGGTAACCCCACTGGAGCACCCGCCCCCGACATGCGCGCCTGCGGCTGCGCCGAACGGGTGGCCGCCGGGGGCCTACCGCTCCCGGCGCAACGCCGGGTGGTCCGCGACGACCGTGCACGAGCCGGGCGCGATCTCCGTGAACCCCGCGTCGCGGACCAACGGCAGTCCGCTGCCGGTCAGTTCGGGCCAGCGGGCCGGGTCGGCCGTCCGTACGGCGAGGGGGAAGCCCGCGTCGTGCCAGCCGGCCCGCTCCTCTTCGGACAGCTCCCACCAGGCCAGTTGTGCGGCGTGTCCGGCCTGGGCCATCGCCTTGCCGGCCGACATGCCCAGATCGGGGTTCAGCCACAGCACGGGGGCGGCCGGGTCCGCGTCCACCGGCGGTTCCGGGTCGTCCAGGTCGGTGCCGGAGACCTGGAGCCGGGCCAGGTCCTTTGGCCAGCCGTCCAGCGGGACCGGCGGGAAGACCCGCACCTCGGCGGACTTGCCGGTGACGGTGATGCCGGGCAGCGCCTCGGCCCGACGCCACTCGGCGCCGCGCGCCCGCCGCACCACCTTGCGGATCCGGGCGTCCTGCCAGTCCCGCATGGCCTGCGCCCACTCGCCGTCCCCGGCCGACCGCTCGTCGCCCAGGATGGTCAGCACGGCCCGAGCGGCCGTCGCCAGCGCGTCCGCACGCGCCGGCGGGTCCGCCCGCTCGATCCGCACGACCAGCGGCAGCACGAACTGCGGTGCCGCGTCGCGCAGCGAGGTCTCGGACCGGAAAGGGCTGTCACTCACGGACGTCGGGTCTTCGCTCACGAAGCCCAGTGTGCCAGCCGCGAGATCGTGCAGGATGGGCCCCATGCGACCCGACCTGTGCCTGGAGAACGCGGGCCGCCGCTACGGCCTGCGCGGCCCCTGGGTGTTGCGTGGCGTCGACCTGACGGTGGCCCCGGGCCGGCTCGTCCGCGTCGAGGGCGCCAACGGCACCGGCAAGTCCACCCTCCTGCGGCTGCTCGCCGGTATCGACGCCCCCAGTGAAGGCCGGATCACCGGCAGGCCGCGCACGGCCTACGTCCCCGAGCGGTTCCCGCCGGCCCTGCCCTTCACGGCCGCCGGCTACCTCACCCACCTCGGCACCGTGCACGGCCTGTCCCGCACGGCGGCCGCCCGGGCCGCCGGCGAATGGCTGGAGCGCCTCGGGGCCGCCGCGTACGCCGATACGCCGATGGCCCGGCTGTCGAAGGGCAGCAGCCAGAAGGTCGCGGTCGCCCAGGCCCTGCTGGCCGAGCCGGAGCTGCTGGTGCTCGACGAGGCGTGGACCGGTCTGGACAGCGGTGCCCGGGCCGAGTTGGAGCGGGCGGTCGCCGAGCGCACGGCGGCCGGTGGATCCGTGGTGTTCGTCGACCACGACCCGCGCCGCCTCGCGGGCCTGCCGGACGCGACGTACGCCGTGCGCGACGGGAGCCTCGTCCCCTGTGACGTGGCGGGACCGCTTCCGTCCGGACCGCACGTCACGGTCGAGGCACAGGGCCCGCCGGACGGGCGGCTTCCCGGCGACGTGCGGCGGGCCGTCACCTCCGCCGAGGAGACCGCGCCCGGCAGTTACCGCCTCACCGTCCCGGCCCCGCAGTCCGACGTCCTGCTCCGCGCCCTGCTCGCGGCCCGCCCGCCCTGGCACGTGGTGAGCGTGGCACCGCGGGCAGACACCCCCGGGAGCAGCCGATGACCGCCCTCCTGCGCTACCACGCCGCTCTGCTGCTGCGCTCACAGCGCTGGCTGCCGCCGTTCCTGCTGTACGCCGCCTTCCTCGCCATCAGCGTCCAGGCCGGCAAGCCGGTGCTCGACTCGCTGGGCTACTCCGCCGCCGCGCTGCTGCCCGTCGCGGCCTGGCTGGCCCGGATCTGCGTCACGAGTGAGCCGGAGGCCGCGCGCGGCTGTGTGGCGGCGGCCGCCGGGCCCGCCCGCGCCCATGTGGCCTGCCTGCTGGTGGGGCTGGCCGGCGCGGCGGCGCTCGGCTCGGTCACGACCCTTCTCGTGACACTGCTCAGCGACCCGGTCGCCTCGGACCACCGCACCCGGGTGCCGCTCGCCCCCGCCTGCGGTGCCGGGCTGCTCGCCGCCCTGGCCTGCGCCCTGCTCGGTACGGCGGTCGGCGCGCTCACGAGCCGGCCGTTGCTGCGGTCGCGGGGCCGTGCCGTCCTGGCCCTACTGCTCGCGGCGCTGCTGTCCCTGGTGGCCACCGGCTCCCCGGCCCAGGCGGCGGTGCAGGGCCTGGTGACCGGCTCCCGGTCGGGCACCGTCCCGCTCCCGCTGCTGCCCCTTGCCGCGGCAGCCCTGGTCACGGCCGCGGCGCTGGCCCTGGCCGGTGCGCTCGCCTCCCGCCGATCACCCTGAGCAGCTCGTGCGCTGCGCCTCCTGCCACTCGCAGACCGGGCAGAGAGTGATGCCCTTGTACGACTCCGGGTACTCCGTGGGCTTCCGGCACAGCACGCACTCGGCGTACGGCGGCCCGTCCGCCCTGGGCGGCCTGGCCGCGTCGATCAGGCAGTAGTCGTCCTCGCTCATATGTCCAGCGTAGGCCGGTCAGCGGCGCTCGCCCACGGCGCCGATCAGCTCGGACACCTTCACGAATCCGAAGCCCCTGCGGCGCAGCTCCGGCACGATCGTGCGCACGGCCCGCTCGGTCGCCGGGGCGGCACTGCGCGTGCAGTGCAGCACGACCACCGAGCCGGGCCGCACCCCGTCCAGCACCTGCCGGACGATCACGTCCGGGTCCGTTTCGAACGCGTCGCCGCCGACCACGTCCCACTGCACGGCGGTCACCCCGGCCGGGGCCAGGGCCTTCAGGGCCCGGCGGTCGTAACAGCCGCCGGGGAAGCGGAAGTACGGCATCGGATCCCGTACGCCGGCCTTCCGGAACGCGGCGTACGCCCGCTCCACGTCCGAGCGTTCCCGCTCCTCGGGCACGGTCGGCAGGCCGTGGCAGTCCCGGGTGTAGGCGTAGTGGCTGTAGGAGTGGTTGGCGACCTCGAAGAGCGGGTCCCGGCCGATGGAGCGGGCCTGGTCCGGGTACTCCTCGGCCCACCGTCCGGTCATGAAGACGGTGGCCGGCACCTTCAGCGCCCGCAGCGTCGAGATCAGCCGCGGATGGTCGAACCGCTCACCCGCCGCCGCCCGCGCCCCCTGCCCGGCGGTCATGTCGGCGTCGAAGGTGAGCGCGACGGTCCGGCCTCGGGTGCGGGGACCGTGCTCGAAGACGGGCGTGAGGCCGCCCGGACCGGGGGCGAGGGTCGGGGGCCTCGGCGGTGGTGCGGGCACCGGTGGGGTGGCCGCCTGTGGGGGCCGGGCGATCCCACAGGCGGCGAGGGCCGTGCCCAGGGCGCATACGGCGAGGGCACGGCGGAGGAGGGTGATCACCGTATGAAGATATGAGCGGAATCGATCCCTTATGCGTCACGACCGCGGGTGTCACCCGGCCGTCAGATGTCCCGCTGCTCCAGCGGCTTGGTCGCCGGGCCCTGGATCACCTTGCCGTCCGTGTCGAAGCGGGAGCCGTGGCAGGGGCACTCCCAGGCGCGCTCGGCGCCGTTGAAGGCGACCAGGCAGCCCAGGTGGGTGCAGCGGGCGGAGACGGCGTGCAGGGTGCCGTCGTCGTCCCGGTAGACCGCGAGGCGGTGGCCGTCGGCGCGGACCACGGCGCCCTCGCCGGGCGGCAGGGACTCCACGGGCGGCACGGGCCGCAGCCGGTCCCCCACGAAGTGCCCGGCGACCTTGGCCTGCGTCTTGAGGAACGACGGCGCCTCACGCACGGCCGGACGCAGCCGCCGCGGGTCGTACAGCCCGCTCCACGCGCACTCCTCGCCCGTGATCTGCGCGGTGAGGAGGCGGCCCGCCATCATGCCGCCGCTCATGCCCCAGCCGCCGAAGCCGGTGGCCACATAGGCGTGCCGCGCACCCGGGTGCAGCGGGCCCACCATCGGCACGGTGTCGGTGGGGTCGATGTCCTGCGTGGCCCAGCGGTGGGTGACGTCCAGGTCCGGGAAGTGGCCGGTGGCCCAGGCGGTGAGGTGTTCGAAGCGGGCCCGTGGGTCGCCCGTGCCGGGCGTGAAGTGCTCGCCGGTGACCACGAGCAGCCGCCGGCCCCCCTCGTGCGGGGCGGTGCGCACCGAGCGGATGCCCTCGTCGGGCGTGATGAACATGCCGTCCGGGTCCTGGCCGGCCGGGATCGTCCCGGCGACGACCAGCTCGCGGCGCGGCGACAGCCTGGCGAACAGCAGGGCCCGGTCGAAGATCGGGTAGTGCGTCGCGACGACGACGTCCCGGGCCCTGACCGGCGCCCCGGTCGTGGTCGACAGCCGGCACGGCTCGCCCTCGTCCAGGCCGAGGACGGCGGTGTCCTCGTAGATCCGCCCGCCGCGTTCGACCAGGTCGGCGGCGAGGGCCAGCAGGTACTTGCGCGGATGGAACTGGGCCTGCCCGGTGACCCGGACCGCGCCCGCCACCGGGAAGGGCAGCCCGGTCTCCGTCACGAACGAGGCGGGCAGCCCGGCCTCGGCCGCCGCCCGTGCCTCGGCGCGCAGCTCGTCCACCCGGCCCGCGTCGCACGCGTAGGTGTACGCGTCCCGGGTCTCCCACTCGCAGTCGATGCCCAGTTCCCCGGCGATCCCGGCCGCGCGCTCGATCGCCTCGGACTGGGAGCGGGCGTACAGTCGCGCGCCCTCGGGGCCGCGGGTGCGCCGCAGCTTGTCGTAGACGAGTGTGTGCAGTGCGGTGACCTTGGCGGTGGTGTGCCCGGTGACCCCGGCCGCGACCCGCCCGGCCTCCAGGACCGCCACGCTCCGCCCGGCCCGGGTCAGCTCCCACGCCGTGCACAGTCCGGCGATCCCGGCGCCGATCACCGCCACGTCGACGTCCAGGTCCTCCGTCAGGGCCGGGCGGTGGCCGTCCGGTGCCGTTTCTAGCCAGTACGAGCTGCTGACCTGCTGCTTCTCGCTCATGGGGCACTGAGTACCCCCTTCCGCCCGCTTCAGTGTCCGATGTGTCGCTTTACAGACGGGGCCGGCAGAGCTAACGTACAACCAAATGGTTGTAGATGAGCTGAGCGACGAGACGGTGGACCGGCTGTTCCACGCCCTGGCCGACGCCACGCGCCGGGACATACTGCGCCGCTGCGTGCGCGGGGAGCTGTCGGTGTCGCGGCTGGCCGAGGCCTACCCGATGAGCTTCGCGGCGGTGCAGAAGCACGTCGCCGTGCTGGAGCGGGCGGGTCTTGTCACCAAGCAGCGCAGCGGACGGGAGCAGCTCGTGTGCACCGACCCCGAAGCGGTGGGCCGCGCACGCCAGGCCCTCGACGAGCTCGAGTCGGCATGGCGCGGGCGCGTGGACCGGATGGCCCGGCTGCTCGCCGAGGACCCCGGAACCGAAGAGAACGACACCGAAGAGAACGACACGACGGAAGGACCCGAGAGATGAGTGTCACCAGTGTCGACAAGGATCTCGACCACCTCACCCTCACCCTGATCGCCGACTTCGCCGCCCCCGTCGAGCGGGTGTGGCGGCTGTGGGCCGACCCCCGGCAGCTGGAGCGCTGGTGGGGGCCGCCGACCTACCCGGCGACCGTGGAGCAGCACGACCTGACCCCGGGTGGGGAGGTCACGTACTTCATGACCGGCCCGGAGGGCGACCGGCACCGCGGCTGGTGGCGGATCTCCTCGGTCACCCCGCCCACGGCCCTGGAGTTCACCGACGGCTTCGCCGACGACGACGGCAAGCCCAAGGACGACATGCCGACCACCTCGGTGCGGGTGCGGCTCACCGAACACGAAGGCGGCACCCGGATGGAGATGCACTCCCTCTTCGACTCCCGGGAGCAGATGGAGCAACTGGTCACCATGGGCATGGAGGAGGGCCTGAAGGAGGCCGTCGGCCAGATCGACGCCCTGCTGGCCGCCTGACCGGCCGGATCAGGACTGCCCCAGCAGCCGCTTCCGGATCTCCGCCACGTCGAAGTCCGCCTCGGGATACCGCGGGTCCAGCTCCTCCAGATGCTCCAGGAGCAGGGTGCTGACCGCCCAGTTGCGATACCACTTGCGGTCGGCGGGGACGAGGTACCAGGGGGCGTACGAGGTGCCGCAGCGCTCCAGGGCGATCTCGTAGGCCTCTTGATACGCGGGCCACAGGGCCCGGTCGTCGATGTCGGAAGCGGCGAACTTCCAGTGCTTCTCCGGCTCGTCGAGACGTTTGAGCAGTCGGCGGCGCTGCTCCTCGTAGGAGATGTGCAGGAAGCACTTGATCAGGGTCACGCCGGCGTCGGCCAGGGACTTCTCGAAGCGGTTGATCTGCTCGTAGCGCCGGTTGATCTCGGTGGCGGGTGCGAGGCCCCGGACGCGGGCGATCAGGACGTCCTCATAGTGCGAGCGGTCGAAGATGCCCAGTTCGCCGGGGAGCGGGAGCGCCTTCTCCACGCGCCACAGGAAGGGGTGTGCGCGTTCCTCGGCCGTGGGTGCCTTGAACGCCGTGATCCGGCAGCCGGACGGGTTGAGCAGGCCGATGACGTGCTTGACCGTGCCGCCCTTGCCGCTGGTGTCCATGCCCTGGAGGACGAGCAGGACGCGGCGCCGGTCGCCCGCGGTGCTCGCCGCCCACAGCCGCTCCTGGAGGGCGGCGAGGCGCTCACCGATCCGAGCCGTGGCGGCCGTGCCCGCCCGCTTGCCGTCCGGGCCGCCGGGGGTGGCGGCGGCGTCGTGACGGGACAGGTCGAGCGGCTCGCCGCCGGGGACGCGCAGCCGCTCCCGCAGCGAGGTGCTGTGCTTCTTCTTGTCCTTCTGCGCCACCGGGCCCCCTTACGGTCCTGTGTACCGATCGTCTGCCGGGGCGCCGGGTTCCGCACCCGGCGCCCCGGCCGGGAGCGCGGCCGCGGCTACCGGCGCCAGGGGCCCGTCACCGCGAACGTGGTGCCGGGTGTGTAGCAGTTGACGTACATCGTGTCGCCGTCGGGGGAGAAGGTCACACCGGCGAACTCACCCCACTCGGGTTCCTCCGGGGTACCGATGTTCTGCCGGCCGCGGGCCATCGCGTACACCTCGCCGCGCCTGGTCACGCCGTAGACGTGCTGGGCGCCGTTGCCGTCCTCGCAGACCATGAGGCCGCCGCTGGGTGCCAGGCAGATGTTGTCCGGCGACTCTCCCGGCATCTGGATGTCGGTGTCCGGGCCGAAGACGATCACCAGGGTCAGCCGGCGGCACTCGGGGTCGTAGCGCCAGATCTGCCCGTAGTGGTCGGCCGTCGAACCGTCCGAGCGTCGGGCGAAGGACGACACGAAGTACACCGACCGGCCGCCCCAGTAGCAGCCCTCCAGCTTCTGCGCGTGCGTGATGCCCCCGCGGCCGAAGTCCTGGAACCGGATCGGCGTCTGCGCGGCCCGCGGGTCCGGTACGTCCACCCACTCGATGTCGTCGAACTCGGCGCCGATCTCCTGGATCGTGGACAGGTCGGGCACGCCGGGTACCCGCATGGCCTGGAGCCGGCCGCCCGCGCGCAGCGAACCCCGGCCGCCCAGCGGCTTCTTCGGCAGGAAACGGTAGAAGAGGCCGAAGGGTTTCTCGAAGGCGTCCTCCGTCTCGTACACCACACCCCGCCGGGGGTCGACGGCGATCGCCTCGTGCTGGAAGCGGCCCATCGCGGTCAGTGGTACGGCTCCGGTGCGGCGCGGGTCGACCGGGTCGACCTCGAAGATGAAGCCGTGGTCCTTGGTGTAGCCGTTGGTACCGGCCTTGTCCTCGGTCTCCTCGCAGGTCAGCCAGGTGCCCCACGGGGTGGGGCCGCCCGCGCAGTTCACGGCGGTGCCGGCGATCGCGACGCGTTCCGACAGGACGTTGTCGCGGGAGTCCAGCGTCAGGGCCGTACAGCCGCCCTTGCCGGCCGGGTCGTAGGTGAGGCCCTCGATCGTGGGGACCGGGACCTTGCCGTCGGCGCGGTTCTCGTGATTGCGGACCAGATGGACCCGGCCCTCTCTGCCCGCGAAGGCCGACATGCCATCGTGGTTGGAGGGGACCTTGCCCTCACCCGAGCGGAGTCGGTCTCCCTCGCGGGAGAGGACCCGGTAGCGGAAGCCTTCCGGGAGGTCGAGCAGGCCCTTCGGGTCGGGGACGAGCGGGCCGTAGCCGGTGTGGCCCAGGCCCTGTGCGGCGGCGGTGCCTGCGAAGAGTTCGGACAGGGCGCCGGAGAACGCGATCCCGACGCCCAGGGCACCTGTCCCGGCGAGCATCTGACGTCGAGTGGCGGAACGACCGGTAGTGGTCATGGCGGAACCTTCCTGCTGGCGGACAGGAACTGTGATCCCGCTGTGTCTATCACCTGGTGCGGGCAACGTGAACCACGCGCGTAGCGCGGGTCACTGCTCCACCGCCCGTCGCAGCTCCTCGATGGCCGGGTCGGTCTCGTCGACGTCGAGGGCGTGCTCCGCCGGTGCCGGTGCCTCTGTCTCCAACTCCGTCTGTGCCTGTGTCTGTGTCCCTGTCTGTGCCTGCCGGCCCTCTTCATGGCCTCGTTCCAGGAACCGCAGCAGCTCCACCGGGATGGGCAGCACCAGCGTGGAGTTCTTCTCCGCCGCCACGGCCATCACGGTCTGGAGCAGCCGGAGCTGGAGAGCCGAGGGCGTGTCGGCCATCTGCTGGGCGGCCTGGGACAGCTTCTTCGAGGCCTGGTACTCGGCGTCGGCGTTGATCACACGGGCCCGCCGCTCACGGTCGGCCTCGGCCTGGCGGGCCATGGAGCGCTTCATCGTGTCCGGCAGGGACACGTCCTTGATCTCCACCCGGTCGATGGTCACGCCCCACTCCACGGCCGGGCTGTCGATCATCAGCTCCAGGCCCTGGTTGAGCTTCTCCCGGTTGGACAGCAGATCGTCCAGCTCGCTCTTGCCGATGATCGAGCGCAGGGAGGTCTGTGCCATCTGGGAGACGGCGAAGCGATAGTCCTCGACGTTGACGATCGCGGCCGCCGGATCCACGACCTTGAAGTACACCACCGCGTCGACCCGCACGGTCACGTTGTCGCGGCTGATGCCCTCCTGGGCGGGCACGGGCATGGTCACGATCTGCATGTTGACCTTGCGCAGCCGTTCCACCACGGGAACGATCAAGTTGAACCCGGGCCGCCGCACGTCACCGTGCAGGCGCCCGAGCCGGAAGACGAGCCCTCGCTCGTACTGCTTGACGACCCGCGCCGCCGAGGCCAGATACACCAGACCACAGGCGCCGACCGCCGCCACCGCCCCGATCAGCTCTTGGACCATGCCGACCTCCTCGTCCAGAGGTCCGTTTCGTCTATTTCTGCAACGATATGCCGGGACTGGGGTTCGGGGCCATGCCTCGGAGGCGCGGGAACTGCGGGACGAGCCCTCACCGGCCCGCGGCGGACGTGCGAATGGCCCGGGGCGCGCTTGGGGGCGCGTCCCGGGCCAAGGGTGTCGGCGTTGCGGCGGGCCGCTAGGCCACCGTCACCTTCTCGCTCTCTTTCGACTGCTCGGACTCCAGCTCGGGTTCGGTGACCTTCACCGGCTCCGTGCCCGTCGCGCTGTGGCGCTCGGCCCAGTTCTCCAGGGCCGTGCGGCAGGCGTGGTCGAGGTGGTGCAGCCCCGAGAGGTCCAGCTCGACCGGGCGGTCCTGCGGCAGGCTCTCCAGGTTGTCCAGGATCTTCGGCAGCCGCAGGAACGTCGCGTTGCCCGACAGGTACGCCTGGATGGGGCCGGCGCCCTTGTCGATGACCTCGAGCTTGACGTGCGAGGCCTCCCAGGCGGTCTTGACGACCGACAGGGCCAGTCCGATCAGGACACCCTCGAACATGTTCACCGCGACGATCGACACGGCGGTGACCACGAGGATCAGCGCCTCGCCCTTGTGGGCCCGCCACAGTGCCACGACCTGGCGGAACGGGATCAGCTTCCAGCCCGCGTGCACGAGGATGCCGGCGAGGGCGGGCAGCGGGATCAGGGCCAGGGCCCACGGCATCGCGGCGGCGAACAGCAGCAGCCACACACCGTGCAGCACACGGGACGCCTTGGTCTTCGCACCCGCGTTGACGTTCGCCGAGCTGCGGACGATCACCGCGGTCATGGGCAGCGCGCCGAGCAGACCGCACACGGTGTTGCCCGCGCCCTGGGCGATCATCTCCTTGTTGTACTGAGTGCGCGGACCGTCGTGCAGCCGGTCCACGGCCGCCGCGCTGAACAGGCTCTCCGCGGAGGCGATCAGCGCGAACGCGATGATCGTGCCCCAGATGGCCGGACCGGCCAGCTGGCTGAGGGCCTCGGTCCCGGGCGGCTGGATGACGCCGAGGAGGCCCTCCACCTCGACGGTGGCGACCGGCAGGCTGAAGGCGAGCGTGGCGAGCGTGGCCAGGACCACCGCCGCGAGGGCGCCCGGCACGGACTGCACGGCCTTCGGCAGCTTCTTCCACAGCACGATGACGGCGATGGTGCCCGCGCCGATCGCGAGCGAGGTCATGGCCTCGGTGCTGCCCAGTGCGTCGGTGAACGCCCCCGGCAGCCCCGCGATCTTGCCTATGCCGGTCTCCGGGGCCTTCAGGCCCGCCGCCGCGTAGATCTGCCCGGCGATGATCACCAGACCGATGCCGCAGAGCATGCCCTCGACGACGGAGACGGAAATGGCCCTGAACCAGCGGCCGATCCCGAGGAAGCCCATGGCGAGCTGGAGCAGACCGGCCATCAGCACGATCACACCGAGTGCGGCCACGCCGAACTCGCTGACGGCCTCGAAGACCAGCACGGTCATGCCGGCGGCGGGCCCGGACACCTGGAGGCTGCTGCCGCGCATGAAGCCGGTGACGAGGCCGCCCACGATGCCGGTGATCAGGCCGAGTTCGGCCGGCACGCCGGAGGCGACGGCCACGCCGATGCAGAGCGGCACGGCGACGAGGAAGACGACGATGGAGGCGAGGAAGTCCTGCCTCAGGTAAGGGAACTTGGTCATGGTGTCCCTCACAGCTTCTCGAAGGAGTCGGTGTCCGCGCGGTGTTCCCGCACGGTTCCGGTGTGCACTTCGTAGAACCAGGCGTGCAGCCGGAGCCGGCCGCCCGTCAGACGGCTCTCCACGCACGGGTAGGCGCGCAGCCGCTCCACCTGGGTCAGGACGTGGTTCTGCACGGCTTCGGTGACCGTCTTGTCGGTCGGGTCCGCGCACTTGGGCTCGTCGCAGGCGTGCGCGAGCCAGTCGCGCACGGCGGGTACGCCGGTGAGGTCGTCGCCCCGCACCACCGCGCCGACGGCGCCGCAGTGCGAGTGGCCGCAGACCACGATCTCCTTGACGCCCAGCACTTCCACGGCGTACTCGATCGTGGCCGCCTCCGAGGTGGGGTGCTCGAAGGCGTAGGGGGGAACTACGTTGCCCGCGGTGCGCAGCTCGAAGAGCTCGCCGGGCCGGGCGCCCGTGATCAGGGCCGGTACGACCCTGGAGTCGGAGCAGGTGATGAACAGGACGTCGGGGGACTGGCCCTCGGCGAGGCGAGCGAACTCCTCAGGGCGCTGTCCGAACATGCGGGCGTTGTCGATGAGGGGTTGCATGAGCGTGGTGACTCCTCCTGGCGCGCAGTGGGGGCGCGTCGGACGGGCATGACAGAGGTGGGGGACGGAACGACTCTGTTCCTCAGCAGCGGAAGACCTGAAGCGCTGCCGGTGTGTGCGACGTCGAGGATCTCGACGCGCGATGGTGCGCGGCGCCGGCTCTGACCTGGTCCGGTGCTGTCGGCGGGATGTGCCGCAGCAGGGGCCGCTCCGGCGCCGAGGGCGCGGAGTCGGCGTGGTGGAACCGGTCGCGGGTCCGCAGGGGACCGGTCGGGTCCCCGTGGTGTCCGGCGCGGCAGGTGGCGATCTCGTCGCGCAGTGCCTTCCCGGAGAACTTGATTCCGGGGCGCGAGGTCGTGTCGGAGGGTTCAGTTCCGGGCTGTGCCTTGGCCTCGGCTTTACGGGGCGTGTGCGCGGATGCGAAGGACGCCGTCGGTGCGAAGAACTGAAGGGCGAGCAGGACGGCGGCGAGGATCGAAACCATGGTCCGTACCGTCGTACCTCGGTACATGCGCCCCCCTTCAGATGATTCACACGTCTAGCGCTGACCAACACTTGGTCAATGACTGGTCAAGAAACACGTTAACCCTGCAAAGTCATTTGCAGGGTTAACTTAACGTTTCAAGCTGAAGAGAGCCTGAAAACCGTGGGTGGGTTGGCTTGAAACACCCCTTGGCCTCACGGCAGTTGGTGCGGTATTGGGGTTGTGGTCACCGGGAGTTCGCCAGCTTGCCCGCGTCGCGGGCCAGGGCGGTGAGCCGGGAGATCGCCCGGAAGTACTTCTTGCGGTAGCCGCCGTTCAGCATCTCCTCGCTGAAGAGCTGGTCGAAGGGTAGACCGGAGGCCATCACGGGCACCTCGCGGTCGTAGAGCCGGTCCGCCAGGACGACGAGCCTGAGGGCCGTCGACTGGTCGGGAACCGGCCGCACACCAGTGAGGCACACTGCCCTGATTCCGTCGGTCAGCGCGCCGTACCGGCTGGGGTGGACCCGGGCGAGGTGCTCCAGGAGGGGCGAGAATGCGTCGAGGGACGCGCCCTCCGTGGCGCGCGCCGTCTTGGCCACCTCTTCGTCGGAGTACGGCGGCGGCGCCTCGGGCAGACCGCGGTGGCGGTAGTCCTCGCCGTCGATGCGCAGGGCGCGGAAGTGGGCCGACAGGCCCTGGATCTCCCGCAGGAAGTCGGCCGAGGCGAACCGGCCCTCACCGAGCTTGCCGGGCAGCGTGTTGGAGGTGGCGGCGAGCGCCACGCCCGCGTCGACGAGCTTGCCGAGGAGGGTGGAGACCAGGACGGTGTCGCCGGGGTCGTCGAGCTCGAACTCGTCGATGCACAGCAGCCGGTGGCCGGACAGGGTCTGGACGGTCTTCTGGAACCCGAGGGCGCCGACCAGGTTGGTCAGCTCCACGAAGGTGCCGAACGCCTTGAGCTCGGGCTCGGCCGGGGTGGCGTGCCACAGGGAGGCCAGCAGGTGGGTCTTGCCGACGCCGTAGCCACCGTCGAGGTAGACGCCGCGCGGGCCGGCCGGGGCCTTCTTCGGCGCCCTGCCGAAACCGAACAGCCGCCGCTTGCCCGAGTCGGCCGTCCCGCCCAGACCCGCCGCGAAGCTCTCCAGGACCTGGACGGCCTCGGTCTGGCTGGGCTGGTTCGGGTCCGGGATGTACGTGCTGAAGCGCACCGAGTCGAACCGTGGCGGCGGCACCATCTCGGCGACCAGCCGATCCGCGGGAACGTGCGGCTCACGGGCGCACAGGGACAGCGGGGCCGCGTCGGCTATCGAGCCGGTACCGGAGGGGGCGGGAGAGGAGGACACGGTTCACCATGCTACGGCGCGTGGAACACTGCACGGCATGCGACGTCTGTTCCCTGTGACCGATGAAACAGCAGCTCCGGCCCCGGGTGGCGCGTCCGGCGAGGAGAGTGTCGGGCGGGAGTGGGGCCTGGCCGAGCTGGCGGCCGCGTACGCCTATCCCGAGCCGGGGGCCGGGGGGCCGCTGCCGTGGCTGCGCGCCAACATGGTGTCCACGCTGGACGGGGCCGCCCAGCACGACGGCCGTTCCCAGCCCATCTCCAGCGCGACCGACATGCGGATCTTCGGCACACTGCGGGCGCTGGCGGACGTGGTCGTCGTGGGCGCGGAAACGGTGCGCCAGGAGGGGTACCGGCCGGCACGCGCGCGGGCCGAGTTCGCCGCGACGCGGGAGGCGGCCGGGCAGGCCCCCGCCCCCGCGATCGCGGTCGTCACCGCCAGCCTCGACCTTGACTTCTCGCTCCCGCTGTTCACCTCACCCCTGGTGCCCACCCTGGTCCTCACGGGAGCCGCGGCCGCCGCGGACCGCGTCGCCACCGCCGAGAAGGCGGGCGCCCGTGTGGTGACCGCCGGGGACGGCATCGGCGTGGACCCCGCCCGCGCCGTCCAGGCCCTCGCCGCCCTCGGCCACACCCGGCTGCTGACCGAGGGCGGCCCGCGGCTGCTGGGGCAGCTGGTGGCGGCCGGCGTGCTCGACGAGCTCTGTCTGACGGTCTCCCCGATGCTCACGGCGGGCGGCGCGCAGCGCATCGCCGGGGGGCCCGCCGTCACGGTCCCGCGGCGCTTCGCGCTGGTGTCGATGCTGGAGGAGGACGGCTTCCTGTTCACGCGGTACGGGCGGTCCTGACGTACTGAACCGCGCGGCACGGGGTAGCGGCACGTGGGTACAGGTGTCGGCGCTCAGGAAGCCGGACCGGTCGGTACGTTCGGAATATGCCGTTCTGTTTGGATTTTGGAGGGCACACTGGACCCGGCAGTTCCCGTGCGAACACGGGGCAGGATGGTTTCCGCAAGGATCAGAAGGGGCGCCTGGTGTTCACAAGCGTATTGATGATCGAGAAGGCCCTGACGTCCGCCGACGTGGAGTTCGTCACCACCTTGCACGGGGAGGAGCAGGTCTCCTTCCAGGTGCTGCTCCAGCCGCGCGGCGAGCAGGCGGACCGTCTGCTGCGGGCCATCGACGACGTCGCGCTCGGCGAACTCGACGATGCCGTCCGCGAGGGGGAGACGCCGGAGGGCGAGGAGGCGCTGAGCGTCGGGCAGCGGGCGCTGGAGGTGTCCCTCGCGGCGCTGCGGACGTCCGGGAGCGGGGCGCAGGGACGGTTGATCGAGAACCATCCGCTGGACGCGCTGAAGTCCTTGGTGGAGGAGGTCGGGGCGGACGAGGTCATCGTGCTGACCGACCCCCACTACGTGGAGGAGTTCTTCCACCGGGACTGGGCGTCACGGGCCCGGCACAAGGTGGGGGTGCCGGTGCTGAAGCTGTTCTCGCACAGCAAGGCGTAGTCGTAGTGCCGGGCTGATGCAGTGGCGCTTCTGAAATAGGCTGTGGGCGCTCACCGTCCCAGAACGCTCTTGGAGATACGCATGGCACCCGGCCTTCCCACCGCCATGGACCGACCGCACTTCATCGGTATCGGTGGGGCCGGGATGTCGGGTATCGCGAAGATCCTCGCCCAGCGCGGGGCCGCCGTGGCGGGCAGTGACGCGAAGGAGTCGGCGACGGCCGAGGCGCTGCGGGCGCTGGGCGTGACGGTGCACATCGGGCACGCCACGGAGCACCTGGCCGACGACGCGAGCTGTGTGGTCGTGTCGTCGGCGATCCGGCAGGACAACCCCGAGCTGGCCCGGGCGGCCGCACTCGGCATCCCCGTCGTGCACCGTTCCGACGCGCTCGCCGCCCTGATGGAGGGCCTGCGGCCGATCGCGGTCGCCGGTACGCACGGCAAGACGACCACGACCTCGATGCTGGCGGTGTCGCTGCGGGAGCTGGGCCTTACGCCGTCGTACGCGATCGGCGGGGACCTGGACGCGCCCGGCTCCAACGCGCTGCACGGCGACGGCGAGATCTTCGTCGCCGAGGCGGACGAGTCGGACCGCAGCTTCCACAAGTACGCGCCCGAGGTCGCGATCGTCCTCAACGTCGAGCTCGACCACCACGCCAACTACGCCTCGATGGAGGAGATCTACGAGTCGTTCGAGACGTTCGTGGACCGGATCACCGAGGGCGGCACGCTGGTGATCGCGGCCGACCAGGAGGGCGCCCGGGAGCTGACTCGCCGGGTCGCGGGGCGCGGCGTGCGGGTGGTGACGTACGGCGAGTCGCAGGACGCCGGGGTGCGCATCCTGTCGGTCGTGCCGCAGGGCCTGAAGAGCGAGGTCACCGTGGTGCTGGAGGGGCAGGAGCTGACCTTCACGGTGTCCGTCCCCGGCCGGCACTACGCGCACAACGCTGTGGCCGCACTGGCGGCGGGCGTGGCGCTCGGCGTCCCCGCCGAGGAGCTGGCCCGGGCGCTGGGGGCGTACACGGGCGTGAAGCGGCGGCTCCAGCTGAAGGGCGAGGCCGCGGGCGTGCAGGTCATCGACTCGTACGCGCACCACCCCACCGAGATGACCGCCGACCTGGAGGCGATGCGCGCGGCGGCGGGCGACTCCCGGATCCTGGTCGTCTTCCAGCCGCACCTCTTCTCCCGCACGCAGGAGCTGGGCAAGGAGATGGGCCGGTCCCTGGCCCTCGCGGACGCCTCGGTCGTGCTGGACATCTACCCGGCCCGCGAGGACCCGATCCCCGGCGTGACCAGCGAGCTGATCATCGAGGCGGCCCGGGCGGCGGGCGCGGACGTGACGCCGGTGCACGACAAGGCGGACGTCCCCTCCGTGGTCGCGGGAATGGCGAAGCCGGGGGATCTCGTTCTCACCATGGGAGCGGGCGACGTCACCGACCTCGGCCCGCGCATCCTGGACCGTCTGTCGAACTGAGGGGCTGGAGGCTCATGCCGTACGACGTCGAGAAGCCGGACGAGCAGTGGCGCGCGGAGCTGAGCCCTGGCGAGTACGCGGTGCTGCGCCAGGCGGCCACGGAGCCCGCCTTCACCGGTGAGTACACCGACACCAAGACCCAGGGGGTCTACTCCTGCCGTGCCTGCGGTGCGGAGCTGTTCACCTCGGACACGAAGTTCGAGTCCCACTGCGGCTGGCCGTCCTTCTTCGACCCGAGGGACACCGACGCGGTGGAACTGATCGAGGACCGGACCCACGGCATGGTGCGTACCGAGGTGCGCTGCGCGCGCTGCGGCTCGCACCTCGGGCACGTGTTCGCGGGCGAGGGGTATCCGACGCCCACGGACCAGCGGTACTGCATCAACAGCATCGCGCTCCGCCTGACCGCCGCCGAGGACTGAGAGAGCCCTCAGCGGATCCGGCACTCCTTCTGGGTGAGGCGCTTCGTGTCCCCTGCGGTGCGCCTGCACACCACATCGGTCTTGGAGGTGCCGTCGCCGACGCGGCGGACCACTTTGAGGACGATGCTGTGGCCGGTGCGGTCGCCGTACAGCGGGGCACGGGTGAAGTCGATGGTGCCGGTGGCCATGCCCTCGATCTTGACGTTGCGCAGGTTGACCCAGGTCGAGGCGCGGCTCTGGGGCCGGTCGTCCCGGGTGGCCGCCCAGTACAGGGCGCGGGTCGCGTCGTGTGCCAGGGCGGTCTGGCCGCTGGCCAGGGCGGGGCTGTCGTAGCGCAGGTTCCCGCCCCGCAGTCCCGGCAGGTACGTGGCGGCGTCCAGGTAGAAGGTCGTCCTGGCTGCGGCCGTCTTCAGCTCGGCCAGGGCCGAGTGGTACAGCGTGACCTTCGGCGCGACGGACTGTCCGCCGGCGGTGAAGTCGGCCTTGGAGAGGTCGTCGCCGGTGAGGATGGCCAGGGGCGTTCCGGCGCAGCCCGGCTCGGTGCCCAGCTGGGTCATCAGGGGATCGATGTCCTCCACCCGGCCGGCGAAGTAGATCACCGACGGGACCCGGCCGCCCCGGCAGATCTCCTGGGCGTGCGAGCGGAGTTCCGGCTTGCCGCCGCTGAGGGTGTAGCGGCGCTGCTCGAGCGGGGTGAAGCCCTGCCCGCGCAGCATGTCCTGGCCGTAGCGTGCCTGTTCGTCGGTGTATAGGTCATCGGTCTTCGCCGTGTCGCGGGCGAGGACGAGGGCGTACTGCCGACGTTTCGGTGTGCGCAACTGGGCCGCGACCAGGCCGAGTTGCTCGATCTGCCACTGGTCCGTGGCGGCCAGGCTGAACCAGTTGGCGAACTCGCGGGGCAGATAGGTGGCGGAGTTCGTGCCGGAGACGATCGGCAGGCCGGCCTCCATCAGCGTGCGGGTCGTCGCCCTGCTCGACTTCAGGTCGCGGCCGGTGCCCACGACCCCCACCACGGTCGGGTCCTGGGCGGCGTACGCGGCGATCTCCTCGGCCATCACCTCCTGGTGGCCCAGGTCCACGCCGCCGTTGGCGAGCAGGACCCGCAGTTTCACACTGGAGTTCTTGTTGATGACGGCCTGTGCCAGGTACACGCCCGCGAGTTCCTCCGCGCCCTTCACGAGCGAGGAGCCGTCCGAGGAATCGGCGCTGAGCGGTCCGGCGTAGACGACGGTGACGTACTTGCCGGTGTGGTGAGCGAGGACGTTCGCGTTCTGCCCGGCGATGCGGTCCTCCAGCTCGTCCACCGTCCAGGGTGTCGCGTCCCCGGCCGTCAGGGCCTTCGGCTCGTCGCCGGGGCCGGGAGCGGGCAGCCAGTCGGCGAAGCGGACGCCGTCCGTCGCTATGCCGATGCATTCCGTGCCGCCGCCGGGTGCTTGCTCGCGCCGGGTGTCCCGGTTGGCGGTCAGCACGGACGCCGAGCAGTACCGGTCGTGCAGGGCCTCGGCCCGCATGACGGTCCCGGCGGTCAGCAGGGCGATCACCAGGACCAGGGTGTGCAGGGCCCACACCAGCCGGGCGGGCGTGGGGCGGGCGGAGGCCCGCAGATGGCGGGTGCGTTCCTCGACGGGGCCGAGCTGGTCGTGCGGCAGCGGGATCTTCATCACCCAGGGCAGGACGGACCGCTCCCGGCTGGGTGACTGTTCGGCGCGCAGGTTGTGCGCCCACTCCCGGTGCCAGGTGCGCAGCCGCTCGCCGAACCTGGGCGGTACGGCGGCCGGGTCGGGCCTCGTCGGAACCACGCCGCGCTCCAGGCGTGGCACGTCGTGCGTGTGCACCGCGGCGACCACCACCAGCGGGTCGAGTTCGCTGCGGCGGCTGCGGACGTCGCTGATGGCCCGGATCAGTTCGACGCCGCCGTTGCGGGCGTCCGCGTGGGGCAGGAACAGCATCGGCGGGCGCGGCCGTTTGAAGCCGCGCAGGTCCCAGCTCCAGCGGCGGTGGTTGTCCCGCAGGTCCTCCCGCAGCGCCAGCACGCACAGTTGGAGGTGGAAGTCGCCGCCCGCCGTGAGCGCCTCGGCCACGTCGTAGGCCCGGGCCGCGATCGCCTTCCAGGAGCGCACCGGCCGCAGCAGCGAGACCTCGGTGGGATCCTCGTGGTCCGCCGCCCTGAGGAAGGTCGTCGTCATGAACCAGCGGCTCTCCCGGCGCAGCCACAGGAAGATCGGCGCCCGCCCCGGCAGGACGTAGTTGAGGACGGTCAGCAGCAGCAGGAAGACGAGGCCGGCGCCCACCGCCACGTACCACTCGCTGCGGGCCATGAGCGCGGCCAGCACGGTCACGAGGCTCGCCGGGAGGATGTGCGCCATGTCGAACAGCGGCAGACCGGAGCGCCAGCGCGCGGTGTTCTTCGGCCGCCAGCGCTGCTGGGCGAGCTGGTTCAGCAGCCGTTGCCGCTGGTCCTGGCCGGCCTCGGGGCTGCCCGGCTCGGGCGTCGGCCAGGTCTCGCCGAGGGCCGCGACCGCGTCGTCGATGGCATGCACCAGTCGCAGCCGCGGGAACGCGTAGCGCCGGTAGACCGCCTTCGGGCCGCCCCACTTCTTCGGTTCGCTCAGCGCCCGCACCATGGCCGCGGCCCGGCGCACCTCTGTGGCGCCCTCGTAGGAGTCCTGCGCCACCGCGCAACGCGTGCCGTGCGCCTCCTGGCCCGCGTGGAGCTGCCGGACCAGACCGGTCACCGCGTCGTCGTCCGCGCCCTCCTGCGCGTGCACGACGAACACCGGCATCGGCGGCTCGGCGCTCGTGCGGAAGTCCTGGATGAGGATTTCGAGCTGATCCTGGAGGTGGAGCCCGGCGCCACGCTCCGGCATGCCCTCATGCCCCCCAGGGCAGTCCGGCGGCGTGCGATCAGCGTTCACCATGGGCAATCCCCCGTTCGCCTTCGGTGACTTACGAGGCTAGCGGGTGGGGGTGGGGCGGGAGTGGGTGACGGAGGAACTTCAGGAACGTTTCTGCCTGGTCCGTCACCCTCCTCGTGCTGAATGAATGATCCATCACCCTGTTGACTAATGGATGATCGAGCCAGAAAATGGGCGGAGTGACCTCCTCCGCGCATCCGCCCGCACGTCCCGCCGGCCTTCCCGTCGATCTCGACGAGGCCGCTCACCGCTGTCTCGTCGCGGGGTTCGACGGGACGGCCGGGGTTCCGGACGAGCTGAAGCGGCTCGTCGACCGAGGGCTCGGCGGCGTCATCCTGTTCACCCGCAACGTGCGGGACGCGGAGCAGGTGCGGCGGCTCACCGCGGAGCTGCGGGCCCTGCGGCCCGACCTGCTCGTGGGGATCGACAACGAGGGCGGCGGGATCGGGCACCTGGTGGGTGCCGGCGCTCCCGAGGTGCCCGGATCGTTCGCGCTCGGAGTGGCCGACGATCCCGCGCTGACCGGCCGCTGCGCCGACGCCCTGGCCGGGCATCTGGCCTCGCTCGGCATCACGGTGTCCTACGCGCCGGTCGCCGACCTCCAGCACCATCCGCGCAACCCGATCGTGCGCACCCGGTCCTTCGGTGCCGAACCGGCGCTGGCGGCCCGCCATCTGCGGGCCTGGATCGCCGCCACCGAGCGGCGGGGCGTCGCCTCCTGCGCCAAGCACTTCCCCGGGCACGGCGGCACCGAGACCGACAGCCACCACGGCATCGCCGTCGACCCGCGGTCGTACGACGAACTGCGGGCCGACTTCGAGCCGTTCCGCGCGGCCGTCGACGCGGGCGTGCCGATGATCATGAGCGCTCATGTCGTCTACCCGGCGCTGGACCCCGAGCGGCCCGCCACCCTGAGCCGCCGCATCCTGGGCGATCTGCTCCGCCACGAGCTGGACTTCGACGGGGTCCTGGTCAGCGACGCCCTGGAGATGAAGGCCATCGCCGACCGCTACGGCGAGGCCGCCGGGGCGCGGATCGCCCTCGCGGCGGGCGCCGACCAGGTCATCGTGGCCGTGCCGGACCTGGAAATCACCCTGGCCTGCCGGGACACGGTGCTCGGCGCGCTGCGCACCGGTGTGCTGCCCGAGGAACGGGTGCGGGAGGCCGCCGGGCGGGTGCGGCGCCTCGCCGTGCGGTACGCCGCTCCGGCCGGGGCGGCCGACGGCTGGGACGCGTGGGCCGGTCTCGAGGCCGCCCGCCGGGCTGTCCGCGGCCGGCCGGTGCCGTCGGCCGTGCGGGGCGCCCACGTCGTCGACCTGTTCCCGCCGCCGCATCCCGCGCTCAACTGGGGCGGCGAGGACCTGCTGACGGCGGTGCGCGCCGTCGACCCCACGGCCACGGGCACCGCGGTCACCGGAGAGCCGACGGACCCGGACGCGGTCGTGGAGGAGATTCTGCGCGCCTGTGGTGACACCCCGCTGGCCGTCGCCACCTGCGATGCCGGGCTCCATCCCTGGCAGGAGCGGCTGCGCGCCGCCCTGATGTCCCGGCGGCCCGATGCCGTACGGATCGACACCGGGCTGCCGGAGGGCGGCGCGCTCTGTTCCTACGGGCGAGGGCGGGTGAATCTGCGGGCCGTCGCCGAGGCGCTGGCGGGCACCTGAGAGTTCACGGCACCCGTACGACCTCCTTGATGCCGCGCGCCGCGAGGTACGCCGCGTCGTCCGCCCGCCCGGCCAGGACCACCGCCGGGTGGACGCCCTCCGTGCGCAGGGCCATCCACGCGTCGAAGTACGCGCCTCCCGGCCCGGAGACGGAACGCGTGGACGGCGTGCAGTCCAGGACCAGGGCTGTGCCGCGGGACCGGGCGGGGTGGCGCCCCGCGCGCACCTCGGCGACGGTCTCGGACAGGGCCGTGGCGATCGGCTTGGCATCGCCACGCGCGTCGAACAGGCCCAGGGTGTACTCCAGTTCGGGGTAGTCGGCCAGGGAGCGGTCCACGTCGTGGGAGCACCACCAGGTCACGCCCCACAGTCCCTCGCACCCGGCCGCGTTCCGTACGGTCGCCCGCGCGAAGTCCGGGGCGTCGGCCGCCGGGATGTGGGGTTCCGGGGCGCCCGTCTCCTGGACCCAGACCGGGCGGGCCGGGTGCTCGGCGTAGGCCTTGGCGAGTTCCGTGCCGTACTCGGCGAGGTGGAGCACCTGGGGGGAGCGGGGGCCGTAGCGGCGGGCGCAGTCGCCGGAGAACACCCAGGGGTGGACGGTGGTGACATCGCCCTTGCGGGCCGAGGCCTCGGGGGTGAAGGGGTGGTCGTCCCCGTACCAGGCCGCGTCGTAGGCGGAGTGGGTCGCGAGCCGGCCCGATGGCAGGTGCTCGCGGGTGGCGGACAGCAGGATGTCGAGGTAGTGGTCCACCTCGTCCGCGGTCACGGGGTTGTGCTCGACCAGGTTGTTGAGCTCGTTGCCGAGCTGGAGGCCGATGAGGTTGGGGCGGCCGGCCAGGGCGCGGCCGAGGGTCCGCATCAGCTCGGCCTGGGCGGCGACGGCCTCCGGGTCGGTGAAGACATTGCGGTGGTGCCAGCTGCGCGTCCACTCCGGGTAGAAGTCGAAGCTGGACAGATGGCCCTGCACGCCGTCCACGAGGACGTCGAGACCGGCCTCGGCGGCCAGGTCGACCAGGTGCGCCAGCTGGTCCACGGCGGCGGGGCGGATGAGCGTGCGGTTGGGCTGCAGGAGCGGCCACAGGTGGAAGACCCGGACGTGGTCGAGGCCGAGCGCGGCGATCTGGTCCAGGTCCTCGCGGGCATGCGCCGGGTCGAAGTCGTGCCAGGCGTGGAACCAGCCGCGGCGGGGCGTGTAGTTGACGCCGAAGCGGAGCGTGGGGATGGGATCCTCCTCGGGTCGAGCACCCAGATCCCTTGCTCTGGGTGAATGCATCAATCACCATAGTCGGCGATGGGTAATGAATTGAACCAGGAGCGTCAAGGCGGCTCGTCTCTGGTGGTCGGCCTCGACGCGGGCGGCACGCGGACCCGGGCGGTCCTGGCGACCGCCGCGGACGGACGTCCGCTGGGCGAGGGCGCCGCCGGGCCGGGCAACGCCCTGACCGTCCCGGTGCCGCAGCTCACCGAGCATCTCGCCGAGGCCGTCGGACAGGCCGTGCCCGAGTCCGTCCGTGACCGGGTCGTGGCCGTGGCCGGCGGTTTCGCGGGCGCGACGGACGCCGTCGCCGACGAACCGGGGCGGCGCAACGCCCTGGCCGCCCTCACCGCCGCCCTGCGCCGGCTGGGCATCGACGCCGGCCCGCCCGTCATCAGCAGCGACATCGAAGCGGCCTTCGCCTCCGCCCCGGGCGCCCCGGCCGACGGCCTCGCCCTGGTGGCCGGCACCGGCGCGGTCGCCATGCGCATCACCGGCCGGCGCGGCACCGCCACCGTGGACGGCGACGGCTGGCTCCTCGGCGACGACGGCAGCGGCTTCTGGATCGGCCGCGCGGCGGTCCGGGCGGCACTGCGGATGGCCGACGGGAGGGGCGCGCCGACCGTGTTGGCGGAGCTGGTGGGGCGAGAACTCGGGGTGCCGGGCGAGGTGCTGCCCGGCGGAGCGTCCGGTGGTGCGGTGCGGAGGCTGTCGCCCGACGTGGTCCAGGGCGGCGCGGAGGGTGCCTCGCGTGAGGCGCGGCGCGAGGCGGTGCCGCCCGCGGGCGGGCAGTCGGCCGGCCCGGCACGGACCGGAGCGGCCGGGACCGGCTCCCCGGTCGACCGGCGCCCCCTCCCGCCCCACGACGACACGCCCTGGTCCCGCCTCCACCGCGAGGCCTACCGCAGGCACCTGCTCCCCGCCGTCATGGCCGAGCCGCCCATCCGTCTGGCGCGGCTCGCACCGCTGGTCGTCGAGGCGGCCGGGGACGCCGTCGCTCTGGCCATCCTGGACGAGGCGGCCGACCAACTCACTGAAGCCGTAAGGGCGTTGGACCCACGCCCAGGGGAACGGGTCGTGGCCACCGGAGGTCTGCTCGGGCCCGGCGGGCCGCTCACCCCGCGCCTGGAAGCCCGCCTCCTCCAGTCCCTCGGCCTGCACCTCGACTGGGTCCCCGACGGCCGCCGGGGTGCCGTGGCCCTGGCCCGGCTCGCTCACCAGGGCCGTACGTGACCGCCACCCGGCAGGGCACGCCCCTGTACCGCGACCCCACCGCCCCGGTCGACGACCGCGTCCGCGACCTGCTCTCGCGTATGACCCTGCGCGAGAAGGCGGGTCAGCTCAACCAGCGGATGTACGGCTGGGACGCCTACCGACGCACCTCCGACGGCGGCTTCGCGCTCACCGACGCCCTCCACGCCGAGACCGAGCGCTTCGCCGGACTCGGGGCCCTGTACGGGCTGTTGCGCGCCGACGCCTGGTCGGGCGTCGGCCACACCACCGGGTCCGGCGCCGAGGCCGGTGCCGAACTGGCCCACCTCGTCCAGCGGCACGTCGTCGAGCACAGCCGGCTCGGCATCCCGGCCCTGTTCGTCGAGGAGGTGCCGCACGGGCACATGGCCCTCGACGGCACGGTCCTGCCCGTCAACCTGGCCGTCGGCGCCGGCTGGGACCCCGCGCTGTACGAGCGGGCCGCCGCCCACGCCGCCGTCGAACTGCGCGCCCGCGGCGGCCATGTCGCCCTGGTCCCGGCCCTGGACATCGCCCGGGACCCGCGCTGGGGCCGGACCGAGGAGTGCTTCGGCGAGGACCCGTACCTCGCTGCCCGGCTCACCGAGGCGCTCGTCCGCGGCATGCAGGGAGAGCGGGAACCGGGCGGGCCCTTCGCCCCGGACAAGGCCCCCGTCGTCCTCAAGCACTTCGCAGGACAGGGCGCCACCGTCGGCGGCCGCAACTCCGCCGAGTCCGAACTCGGCCTGCGGGAACTGCACGAGATCCACCTGCCCGCCGCCCACGCCGGTGTCCGGGCCGGAGCCGCCGCCCTCATGGCCGCGTACAACGAGGTCGACGGGATGCCCTGCTGCGGCAACCGCGCCCTGCTCACCGGACTGCTGCGCCACCGCTGGGGTTTCGACGGACTGGTCATGGCGGACGGACTGGCCGTGGACCGGCTGGCCCGCGTCACCGGCGACAAGGTCTCCGCCGGTGCCCTCGCCCTGGACGCCGGGGTCGACCTGAGCCTGTGGGACGAGGGCTTCACGCATCTGGAGGAGGCGGTCGAGCGGGGGCTGGTGAGCGAGGAGGCCCTGGACCAGGCCGTCGCCCGGGTGCTGCGGCTCAAGTTCCGCCTGGGGCTCTTCGAACAGCCCTACAGCGCGGTCCCGTTCCCGGACCCGGCCGTCGGACGCGAGCTGAGCACCGCGCTCGCCCGTGCCGCCGTCACCCTGCTCCACAACGACCACGGCGTGCTGCCCGTATCGACCGGTTCCCGTATCGCCCTCCTGGGGCCGCACGCCGGCACCGTCGCCCACCAACTGGGCGACTACACCGCCCCGCAACGCCCCGGCACCGGCACCAGCGTCCTCGACGCACTCCGGCGAACCGGCATCGACGTACGCCACGCCAAGGGCTGCGCCCTCACCGGCGACGACCTCTCCGGCATCCCCGAGGCGATCGCCGAGGCCGCCGCGTCCGATCTGGCCGTGCTCGTGCTGGGCGGCAGCAGCGCCCGTACGCCCGGCACGGAGTTCGACGCCAACGGCGCCGCGCGCACCGTCGTGTCCGAGATGACCTGCGGCGAGGGCGTCGATCTGGCCGGACTGCGGCTGGGCGACGCACAGTACGCGCTCCTGGACGCCGTGGTCGCGACGGGGACGCCGACCGTGGTCGTGCTGATCCAGGGCCGCCCGCACCTCGTGCCCGACATGGCGGCCGCGTTGCTCACCGCCTGGTACCCCGGCCCGTGGGGCGGTGAGGCGATCGCCGAGGTGCTGCTCGGCCTCGCCGAGCCTCTCGGCCGGCTGCCCGTCTCCCTGCCCCGCTCCGCGGCCCAGCTCCCCGTCCACTACAACCACAAGGAAACCGAGTACGGCGGCTACGTGGACGACAGCGCCGAGCCGCTCCACTCCTTCGGGCACGGGCTGTCGTACACGAGCTTCGCGTACGGCCCGCCGCGGCTGTCAGGGCACACCGTCGAGGCCGACATCACCAACACGGGCCGGCGCCGGGGCCGTTCCGTCGCCCAGCTCTACCTGCGGCGGCTGCGAACCCCCGTCTGGCCGCGCACGCTGGAGCTGCACGGATTCCGGGCTGTCGATCTGGCGCCGGGCGAGACCCGCACGGTCGCGTTCCCGCTCGGCGCCGACCTCCGTACCGCCGTTCCGCCCGGCACGGTGGTCGAGTTCCGCGTCGCCGAATCCGCGCGGGCCGCCCTGACCGCCGTACCGACTCAGAGCTTCACAGCCCCCGAGGAAACCCCCTTGTAGAACCACCGCTGGGTGATGACGAACAGCACGAGCACCGGGATCACGGAGATCACCGAGCCGGCCATCACCATCCGCTGGTCGTAGCCGAACGACGAGCTCTGGAGCCGGGCGAGACCGAGCGTCAGGGTGAAGTGCTCCTCCGAGCGCAGCACGATCAGCGGCCACAGGAAGTCGTCCCAGGCGCTGATGAAGGTGTTGATGGTGACGACGAGGATCGCGCCGTAGGCGGAGGGCAGATACAGGTACCGGAAGCGTTTCCACTCACCCGCACCGTCCAGCATGGCCGCGTCCTCGATCTCGCGCGGTACGGCGAGAAACGCGGCCCGCATGATGAGGACGTTGATCGCGGCGACGAAGCCGGGCAGCCAGACACCGGCCAGATGGTCGACCAGGCCCATGTCCCGGATGCTGAGGAACAGCGACACCATGATCGACTCGAAGGGGAACATCATGGACGCCATCAGCACCACCCAGACCAGCTTGCGGCCCTTCCAGCCGGGCTTGGAGAGCATGTAGCCGGCCAGGGTGGAGAAGACGAGCTGGCTCGTGACGGACAGCGCGACGATGACCAGGCTGTTCCCGATGTACGTCCACACCGGGACCTGGTCGAAGATCTCGCGGTAGGCCCGCAGGGTCGGGTGGTGGGGGATCAGGGACGCACCGGCGCCGAAGACGTCCTCGCCCGCGCCCTTGAGGGACGACAGCAGCTGCCACAGCAGCGGGCCGATGGTGATGAAGAGGACGAACACCAGTAGCAGGTAGCGGACGACCAGTTCGCGCGGGCGGCCGTAGTCCCGCCAGCGGGGCATCAGGCGATGGCGCTTGTCGACGGCGGTCGTCATGCTTCGTCCTCCTTCGTCAGGCGCTGGGCGAGCAGCGTGAGGCCCAGGGTCAGGGCGAACAGGGCGACGCTGACGGCGGCGCCGTAGCCGGCGTTGCCGGTGAGCGGGTCCAGGCCGACGTCGCGGATGTAGAAGGGCAGCGTGCGGTCGGCGCCGCCGGGGCCGCCGGTGGAACCGCCCAGCATGTAGATCTCGGTGAAGACCCGCAGCGAGCCGATGCCGGTGAGGGTGCCGACGAGCATCATCGACTGGCGTACGCCGGGCACGGTGATGTGCCAGAAGCGGCGCACGGCGCCCGCGCCGTCCACGGCCGCCGCCTCGTGCAGTTCCTTGGGGACGTTCCCGAGGGCGGCCAGGTAGAAGATCATGTACCAGCCGAGGCCCTTCCACAGCGTCAGGCCCATCGCCGACAGCAGGATCAGCCACGAGTCCGACAGGAAGGGGATGGCCTCCCGGATGAGGTGCGCCTGCTGCAGCCAGGTGTTGACCAGCCCCTGGTCGCTCAGCAGCCACTGCCAGCTCAGGCCCACGACCACGCTGGAGGCGAGCACCGGCGTGTAGAAGGCGGAGCGGAAGAAGCCGATGCCCGGCAGGTTCTTCTCCACGAGGATCGCGAGCAGCAGCGGCAGCAGCACCATCAGCGGGACGACGAACAGCGCGTACAGCAGGCTGTTGCGGGTGGCCAGCCAGAAGTCCGGATCGCCCAGCATCCGGCGGTAGTTGTCCAGGCCGACGAGGTTGTAGGCGCCACCGAGCGGCTTGGCGTCGGTGAAGGAGACGACGACCGTGTTGAGGAACGGGAAGACCCCGAACACGGTCGCGCCGACGAGTGCCGGGGTCATCCACAGCCAGGGCAGCCACCAGCGGCGGTGGAGCGCCGCGCCCCCCGCGTCGGCGCTCGGGCCGGGCGTCACGAAGCGAAGGGCGCGGCGCAGGAGCCCCGGCGGCCGGGGCGAGGGGGAAGCGCCGCCGGGGCGTCGGGCGCCCGCACCCGGGGGAGCGGGGACGGGCGCCTCGTGGACGGTCGGTTGAGTCATCCTCAGCTGCCCTGCTCGATCAGCTGGTTCGCCTTGGACTGCGCCTCCTTCAGAGCGTTTTCGGCGCTCTTCTTGCCCTGCATGGCCAGCTGTATCTGGGCCGAGATGGCGTTCAGCTCGCCGGGCGTCAGGGCGATCTCGTCGGCCGTGGCGGTCTTGCGGTCACTGGCGACGATCTTGCGGGCCTCGGCGAAGGGGTCGTCGCCCTTGACCGACTGGAAGAACGGGTCGTTCAGGGAGGCCGTGGTGGAGGGGAAGATGACGACGTTCGGGTCCTTGGCCCAGGCGAGCTGGTTCTCGGCGTTCGTCAGGAACTGCGCGAAGGCCAGCGCCGTCGAGGCGTTCTTGCTGGTGGACGCGGTGCCGACGTACTGCGGGGCGCCGACGGTGTGGCCGAGCGCGTCGAGCATGAAGGGGGCGACGCCGGTCTTCTTGTAGACGCTCGGGTTGTTCTGCTGGATGAACCGCAGGAAGTTGGGGTTGGTCGGGCCGTAGACGAGCTTGCCCTGGCCGTAGACGTTGGCCGGGTCCTGCGTGGAGGACAGGGAGTCCTTGGGCATGCCGCCGGCCTTGTAGAGCTCGGCCATGGCCTCGACCCACTGCGCGGTCTTCGGGTCGTCGGCGAAGGTGAACTTCTTGCCGTCGGCCGAGAGGATCTCGATGCCCATCTGCTGCCAGTCGGCCGGGATGCGCAGCTGCGGGTTGGCGAGGAACGCGTAGTACTTGCCGCCGGAGGCCTTGGCCACCTTCTCCGCGTCGTCGAACAGGCCCAGCACGGTCGTCGGAGGTTTGGCCGGGTCCAGGCCCGCCTTCTTCATCAGGTCGGTGTTGAAGGTCTGCACGATGCCGCCGGAGTACCAGGGCAGCACGCTGTGCACCTTCTTGCCGTCCGCGTCGGCGTACATGCTGGACTTCCACAGCGCGGGGGCGAACGGCTTGCCCGCCTCCGGTGCCTTGTCGTCCAGGTTCAGCAGGTAGCCGTTCCTCGTCAGCGCCACCGCCGTGTTGACGTTGATGTTCACCACGTCCGGCAGCGTGCAGCCCTGGGCGTCGGCGACCAGGCGCTGGGTGAAGGTGGCGTCGCCCGGGTCGTCGATCCAGTTGACCTCGGTGCCGGGGTGCGCCTGCTCGAAGGCGTCGATGACGCCGTTGAAGTACTTCCCGAAGTCCTTCTTCAGGTTGGTGGTCTGGAAAGTGATCTTTCCCTTGACCTCGCCGGAGAGCTTGCCGGAACCGACGTTGCCCTTGTCGACCTTGCAGCCGCCGGCTGTGGCGTCACCGCCGTCGGAACCACCGCCGGACAGGCCGCAGCCGGCGGCCGTCAGGGTCAGGACGACCAGACAGGTCAGGGAGCCGGTGAGTCTTCTTGCGCGCATTGCTGCCCTCCTGGGAACCAGTCGGTGCTGGCTCAAATCACCAAGTTGGACTTCGATTGATGAAAATGTGGACCAGAATTCATCGGAGGTCAATGGTTTTGCTCAGTGACGGTGTTCGTGGTCCTGGTGCGTGGGGTCGCCGGGGTGCTCGTAGCCTTCGGCGTACTCGACGTCCGCCCGGGCCTCGTCGAGCCAGTTGAAGAAGGCGCGGCGGGCCGCGGCGTGGCGTAGTTCGTGTGCGATGTCCTCGCGGACGTGGTCGTAGGGGAGGACGTCCGAGGGTTCCGCCGGGGCGAACGGGTCGACCCCGCGGCGTAGCGCTTCGGGGGTGAGAAAGCGGTCCCGGTTGCGGGTGTAGTAGTCCTGTACGGCCGTTTCCGGGATGTCTTGGTCGCGTTCCAGGTCGGCGAGCAGGGCTCGGGCTGCGGGGGAGTGGGCCAGGGCTGCCGCGATGATGCTGCCTAGGTCGGCGATGTCGGTTTCGGGAACGGTGAGCAGCTGCGTCGGCAGGACGTCGTCCGGTGGGGCGAGGCTTCGTTGCGCGCAGGCTCGGCGGGCGAGTTCGTCTGTGATGACTACCTGGGTTGCCCAGCGTTGTCGTTGGCGATCTGCACGTGCGGCGCCGTTGTGGCTGGTCGCGCAGTTCCCCGCGCCCCTGGAGGGCGATGTAGAGCCGGCATTCAGGAAGTGGGCCACGCGTTCCTTCAGGATGGCCTCACCCTGAACGCGCGCTGCGTAGTCCTCCGTCAAGGCGTCACCTCCAGTACCACGGCCTTCGTGTACGCCACGCGGCCGTGCCAGGCCGCCTTGGCCATCAGCCAGTACGAACCCGGCGGTATCGCGGTGCCGTCCACCTCGATCACGCACTCGACCCGCTCCCCGCCGGGCGCCGTGAAGCCCTGGCAGGCAGGGGTGACGCCGGGCCAGGTGCCCCAGGAGGAGACGGCCCAGATCGTGCCGTTGACGGGGCCGCGCGTGGGGTTCCGCAGGGTCACGGGGATCCGGGCCCGCTCTCCCCGGCGGACGGTCACTCGCTCGACTCCCAGATCCGTCACCAGAGTCGGGCCGGTGTGCCCGTCAGGCACGTCCAGGGCCACCACGTCCTCGTACGTCTGGCCGCCGTACGACAGCCGTGCGGCGAGCCGGTGCCGGCCGGGGGCGGCGTCCGGCGGTGGTGTCACCGTGATGTCCGTGAGGGTGAAGCCGCCGGGGGCGAGCCTGTAGGGCAGTTCGGCCGGCTCGGCGGTCCAGCCCGATGGGGTCTCGAAGGCCACCGTGCCCGACACGGGGGCGTCGGTCAGTTCCGAGGAGACCCGGACGGTCGCGGTGACGGGGCCGTCGGCGGTGAGGGCGGTGGGGGAGAGGTACACCGCGACCGGCATGTTGCCGCGTGGGGCGGGGCCGGAGTTGTGCAGCCAGTAGCGGGTGGCGATCGGCTGGGCGGGCTCGTGGGCGTCGGTGCCCGGTCCGGGCGCGAGGTCGGGCGCGTGGGCCGGTGTGGCCAGGATCGTGGCGACCTCGAAGCCGGTCAGAGCGACGTCCAGACAGCCGTCCCCGCCCGGGGCGAGTGGCTCCCCGGGCGTCTCCAGGACGTCGGCGCGGGCGCCCGAGGCCCATGCCACCGGGCCGGTCACCCGTGCCCGCACCGGGCGTCCGTCGGCCTCGTGCACGCGGACGACGACTCCCTGCCCCGGATCCACGGGCGCCGCGCTGCCCCGGGCCAGCGGGGAGCCGGCCGGCTTGAACGCGTCGAGCAGCACCTCGCCGTCGGATTTCAGGCCCAGCAGAGCGACTTCCCTCGCAAGCGCACCCGAGGACCGCCGCAGCCGTGCCGTCAGCGGACGGTTGTACGCGTGCCCGGCCTGGGGCAGGCGCAGTTCACGCCAGTCGCCCGGGCCCGCGACGACGGCGTACTCGAAGGTGTGCGACCAGCGCTGGAGCTGGAACCCCGAGCCGTCGGGGGCGGTCCGGCGCGGCGGGTCGATCCAGATGCCGGACGGCCAGCCGGTGCAGGAGCGCATCAGGGACATGTAGAGGTCGCCGGAGGAGGTGACCACGCAGCCGGGCGTGCCACGGTTGAGGACGGCGAAGCCGCGCCCGTCCCAGGCGTCACCGGGCGGCAGGGCCTCGCCGCCCCCGGCGGCCGTGGCCGTCACCGTGAAGTCGTCCAGGTCGGTGACGAGCGCGTCGACCGCCTTGGCGTCGTCCTCCGGGCGGGCGCCCGCCACCACGAGCAGCGGCAGGCGTTCCAGGTCGCGCAGGTCGGCCCCGGGGATCCACTCCTCGCGCAGAGAGGCGCGCGGCGCGACCCAGACGGCGGCCACGCCCCGCTCGGCGAGCTGCCGCCCGAGTTCCCGTCCGGCCGCAGGGTCCCAGCCGAGCGCCTCGGCGACCACGGGGTTGCGGTCGGGGCCGCCGACGGCGATCCGGATGTCGGGGAGGTTGGAGTCGACCTCCAGGTCGCCGTAGCGGGGGCCGCCCGCGATGGTCGAGGTCGCCGTGACCCCGGCCCGGACCAGGGCCGCCGCGAGCGGAGTGCCGAGGTCGCCCGCCACGTCCCAGTCGGTGTACACGAGTTCGGCGACGCCGATCGAGCGGTGCCCGAGGAGCGCGCCGGATTCGTCGTGCACCGCGACCCGTGCGGTGGAGCCCAGGCCGAACCAGGTGTTCGCCGGGTTGTCGAGCGTCCAGGGGAACCGCTCGCTGTCCACCTCCACGAACCCGAACCCGCGCCCGATCACCGCGTCCGCCACCTCGTGCACCGGCAGTCCGCCCCGCACGTCCGACGGCCAGCGCACCCGGATGAGCCGGTCGGTGCCGTCGTACCCGTCGACGGTCGTGGTGACGTCGAGCCGGTCGACGCCCTGCCACAGCGTCAGGCGCTGGGTGCAGCGGAAGAGGCCGAGGTCGGCGGTGACGGTGAGGCGGGAACCGGCGGCGGAGTGCTCGGCACGCACCTCGGCGGTCACGTCCCGGCCGCGGGCGGCGGTGGTGCCGGTCGGGGTGAGGTGCCAGGGGCCCTCGCCGAAGCGTGGATGCCTCGGGTACTCCTCCTGGACGACGATCTCGTTCCCGATGTCCCCGGCGCGCAGCAGCTCCCGGCCGCCCTCGGTCAGTGCGCGCAGACTGCTGACGCCCCCGCCGCGTGCCGGGTCGACCGTCACCTCGTAGAACTCGTTGCGGATGGTGAGGCCCTCGGCGGGCGCCCATCCCGGGACGGACCCCTCGGCGAGCGGGACGGCCTTGAGGCCCATGCCGGGAACCTCCGGGACGACGACATGGAGGCGGCCGTCCTCGCGGACCGCGGGGAGTCCTCGGGGGACGAGCCCCGGGTCGTCGACCGTCAGCACGTCCCGCCGCGCCCAGGTCGCGGAGTTGAACACGACCAGGTCGGGGCCGTCGCCGGGGGCGACCTGGTCGGCCAGGGCCTGGGTGGCGTCGGCGTGCACGCTCGCGGCCAGGTCGTGCAGCTCCCGCCAGCCGGTCATCAGGTCGATGTACACCTGGTCCGACTCCGAGCCGGTGACGGCGTCGTGATGGGCGCCGTAGACGAGCTGCCGCCAGGCCTTGTCCAGGGCCGCGTCCGGATAGGGGTGCCCGGTGACGAGCGAGGCGAGCGTCGCCCAGGACTCGGCGTCGGCGAGGAGCGACTCGCCGTGGCGCTGGGCCTGCTTGGTGTCGATGTAGGAGACGTCCTTGCCCGTGTAGACCGGGTTCATGTCCCGGGTCTGGGGGGAGGCCTTGCGGCCCTCCGCCTCGAGTTCCGCGCGGACGGCGGCGAAGAAGTCCCGGGGGATGGCGCTGATGAACCGCGGCCACACGTACCGCGCGTTCCAGTCGCGGTGGATGTCCATGACCCAGCGGCACGGCGGCGCGTAGTCCCCGCCCACCGGCAGCAGCACGTTGCGGGTGAGGGCGACCTGCTTGAGCCGCTGGAACAGCTTGTACGCGGCGGCGTTCGCCTCCGGCAGGGTGGGCGCGTTGTCGATGGCCCAGCCGGCGCCGTAGTGGTTGACCATGTACGCGGTCAGCAGGCCGCGCCCCGACGGGGCGATCCAGTCGAACTCGGCCGGGAACTGCATCCGGCCCGGGTCCCTCGGCTCCTCGCCGAACACCGACAGCGTCGGCCCCCACTGGTGGAACGGCCCGCGCGCCCACGAACTGGAACTGACCCCGGCGTCCGCCATCAGCCCCGGGAACTGCGGGTCGTGCCCGAAGGCGTCCAGCTGCCAGGCGGTCTCCGGGGACGCCCCGATGATCCCGCGCTGGAAGCCGTCGCCGTACAGGGCGTTGCGCACGGTCGCCTCGGCGCCGGTGAGGTTGGTGTTGGGCTCGTTGTAGGTCCCGCCCATGATCTCGACCCGGCCGGTGCGGATCAGCTGCCGCAGGAAGGCGCGCTCCTCCGGGAAGGAGTCCCAGTAGGGCTTGAAGTAGTCGACCTCGGCGAGCACGAAGGTGTACGCCGGGTCGCGGCGGGCCAGGTCGCAGTGGGCCCGGACCAGGCTCATGCCGGACTGGCCGCGCGAGTCGAAGGTGCGGGCGGGCAGTCCGCTGGTGGCCGGATCGTCGGCGACGTCCCAGGTCTCGGTGTAGGCGCCCTGGGTGTTCCACCAGACGGGGTCGTAGTGGAAGTGGCTGACCATGAACATGGTCCAGCCGGGTTCGGCCGCCGTGAACTCGCCGGTGCGGGTGGTGACTTCGTCCCCGTCCGTGGCGGTGACGGTGATCTCGCGGCGGTCGCCGGGAACCAGGCCCTCGCCGGTGACGGGTATCTCGGCGCGTACGGTGCCGTCCTCGCCGACGGTGGTCTCCGTGGTGCCGGTGAGGCCAGGGCCCTCGATGGTGAGCCGGACGGACCGGCCAGGGGCGTGGCTCAGCTCGACGGCCACCACTTGGCGCGGCTGCTCGGTGGTCCCGGTGAAGAGCTCGGTCGACTCGACAGAGGTGACGCGCATGGGGCTCCTACGAGTGCTCTGGGGGAGCCCCATCCTGCACGGCAGGAGTGATTCAAACAACCATCTTCACGTCAACTTGGTGGTTCATCCATGCACCCTCGGCCATGCTCGTTCGGCGTCTCGCGCCCCCTCGGCCATGCTCACCTGGCCCTTCGGGACTTCACCGCATGCTGCCCGGCGATATGGTCGGTCAGCGCCAGCGAGGCGCTCGCGCGCTGGTAGGAGAGCTGGGCGACCCGGACGTACAGGCAGTCGATGAGCACCAGCACGCTGTGCCGGGCCCCGATGCTGCCGGTGCGGAAACTGGTCTCCGAGGACGAGGGGACGAGCCGGACATCGGCGGCCCGGGCGAGCGGCGAGCGCGTGTCGGCCGTGATCGCGATGGTGGTGGCCCCGCGCTCCTTGGCCAGTTCGAACGGCTCGATGGTCTCGCGCGTCGCCCCGGAGTGGGAGATGCCGATCGCCACGTCCGCGGGCGTGAGCAGGGCGGCGGAGGTCGTCGCGGCGTGCACCTCGGTCCAGCCGCGCACCGCGCAGCCGATCCGGAACAGCCGGGTCTCGGTCTCCTGGGCCACGGCCCCGCTGCCGCCGACGCCGTAGACGTCGATACGGCGGGCCCGGGCCGTGGCCTGCGCCGCACGCTCGACCGCGTCGAGATCGATCCGGTCGATGGTCTGCTGCACCGCCCGCAGATCCGCGCTGCCGACGACCTGTACGACTCGCTCCAGGCTGTCGTCGGGCGAGATGTCCGGGCCGATCTCGGCGGTGCCCCACTCGGAGACCTCGCCCCGGCCGCGCTCCTGGGCCAGTTCGATCAGCAGGTGCTGGTAGGAGTCCAGCCCGATGGCCCGGCAGAAGCGGGTCACCGTCGCCTGGGAGGTGCCGGTGCGCCGGCCCAGCTCGGCGGCCGAACAGTGGGTGACGGCGGCCGGATCCTCCAGGATCAGCTCGCCGACCTTCCGCAGGGAGCCCGCCAGCCGGGGCAGCTCGGTACGGATCAGTGTGGTGACGTCCGTGGGAGGCATGGGGAGAAGGTACCAGCCACCCTTCATGGCATGACTTGGATACCAGGACCCGATTGAACGCCGAGAAGCTGTGTGATTTATTGAAGGGCGATTTATTGATTCATCGATGGAGAAGTATAGGGTGGTTCAATCCATCAGTGGGGAGTGTGTCGCGTGTCCGTCGAGTCTGTGAGCGCCCAGGGGTTCGCGCGGGAGAGCCTCGCCGTCCTCCAGCAGGTCATCGAGTCCGCCCGCGACGATGTGGCCGCCGCCGCCGACCTGGTCGCCGAGTGCGTGCGCGCGGACGGTGTCGTCCACGCCTTCGGCACGGGCCACTCGCAGGCCCTCGTCCTCGAACTCGCCGGCCGGGCCGGCGGACTGGTCCCCACCAACCGGCTGAGCATCGCCGACCTCGTCCTCCATGGCGGCGAGGACCCGGCCGTCCTCGACGATCCGCTCCTCGAACGGCAGGCCGGGGTGGCGCAGCGGATCTACGACCTCGCCGCCCCGAACCCCCAGGACCTGTTCGTCGTCATCTCCAACTCCGGTGTCAACAACGTCATCGTGGAGATGGCCCTGCACGCCAAGGAGCACGGCCACCGCGTCCTGGCCCTCACCTCCCTCTCCCACACCCGGGCCGTCCCCGCCGCCCACCCCAGCGGCCGCAAGCTCGCCGACATCGCCGACGTCGTCCTCGACAACGCGGCCCCGCCCGGCGACTCCCTGCTCGAACTCCCCGGCGGCGGCTCGGTCTGCGCCCTGTCCACGCTCACCGGCGTGATGCTGGTCCAGATGACCGTCGCCGAGGCGGCCGGACGCCTCCTCGCGGCCGGCGAACGCCCTCCGGTCTACGTCTCGGCCAATGTGCCCGGCGGCTTCGAGGGCAACCTGGAACTGGAGAAGAAGTACGAGGGCCGGATCCGCCGCACCGCGAGCTGAACCGGACCGAACCGAACCGTAGGGACGGCGCCTGGAGCGCTGCTCCAGGAGGCAGCCTGAGCCGGAGTCCACAGGGCGCCGGAGACAGGTTCCGTCCGTGCCATTGACCCCGCCCGCCGCGACTCCCACACTGGCCTGACTACGTAGTCATGCAAGCCCTTCTCTTCAGTGGAGTGCGCTTGACTACGTAGTCCATGCCCCGTGCCATCTCTGGGAGCCCTCATGACAGCGACTGGTGCCGCCGCCGGCGGGCGTCCCCGTCGTGGTCCCGGCATGACCGAGGTCGCACGAGCCGCCGGGGTGTCACAGAAGACCGTGTCGCGGGTCGTCAACGGTGAGCCGCATGTCAGCCCGGAGGTGCGCGACCGCGTCCTGAGGGCCATCCGCGAACTGGACTACCGTCCCAACACCGCGGCACGGGCCCTGCTCCTCGGCCGCTACCGGCGGATCGGCGTGGTCTCGCTGGGCAGTTCGCTCTACGGCCCGTCGACCCTGCTCATCGCCCTGGAGCGGGCCATGCAGCGCGCCGGGTACTCCATCGCCCTGGCCAGCACCCTGGAAGGGCAGAAAGTCTCGGTCGCCGTGGACGCGCTGCTGGAACAGGGCGTGGACGGGGTCGTGCTCTCCGAGCCCATCGACGACGGCACGCCGCTCAGGCTGAGCGCGGACGTGCCGATGGTCAGCGTCGGCGAGGGGGTGGAGCTGACCCGCGGCACCGGGGCCGTGGTCGGCGGCGACGGCGTCGCCGCCGCCCGGATCGCCACCGAGCATCTGCTCTCCCTGGGCCACCGCACCGTCTGGCACCTGCCCGGCCCGCAGGACTGGTGGGCCGCCCGAGACCGTCTGCGCGGCTGGCGCGAGGCGCTCGCCGCCGCCGGCGCACCCGAACCGCCCCTGCCCTCGACCGGTGACTGGAGCCCGGCCTCCGGGTACGCCGCCGGACGGCAGCTCGCTCGCCTCTCCGATGTCACAGCCGTGTTCGCCGCCAACGACGACATGGCCATCGGGGCCCTGCGCGCGTTCGCCGACGCGGGCCGCGCCGTCCCCGGCGACGTGAGTGTCGTCGGCTACGACGACATCCCCGCCGCCGCCTATCTCTCCCCGCCGCTGACCACCGTCCGGCAGAACTTCGCCGCCGTCGCCGACCGCGCCGTCGACGTACTGATCGCCCTCATCGAGGGCCGCCCCGCACCGGCCGAACCCGCCGACCAGGCGGTCGAGTTGACCGTCCGGGCCTCCACCGGCCCGGTACGCGATCCGGGCCCCGCGCATCCCCGCCCGTAGCCGCACCACGTGAGGAGTCACGTGTGTACACCCCACCGTCCCCCGCCCCTCCGACTCGCCGCGCCCTGCTGCGCGGTGCCCTCGGCCTCGGTTCGGCCTCCGCACTCTCCGCCTGCGGAGCGGGCGATACGACCCCCCGCACCTCCGGCGACGTCACCCTTTCCCTGTGGACCCACGACCCGGGTTACGAGGCGTTCTTCGTGAAGGGCGTCCAGGAGGCCGACCGCGCCACCGACTTCCGCTACCACCTGAAGGTCACCCGCTCCGGGCCCTCGGACATCGTCACCAAGCTGCTCGCCCAGGCCGTCGCCGGACGTGGCACACCCGACCTGGTGGGCTTCGAGATCGGCAGCTTCCCGCGCATGTTGCGCGGCGACATCGCCGAGCGGCTGCTGCACGACTTCACGCCCGACATCGAGGCCGTCCCCGGCCTGAAGGACGACCTGCTGCCCGCCCGCATCGCCCCCTTCAGCAGGGACGGCCAGGTCTACGCTTTCGACTCGGACACTCCGATGGTCGTGTACTTCTACCGCGAGGACCTCTTCGACGAGTACGGGCTCCTTCAAGGCGACCAGACCTGGGAGGAGTTCGCCGAGGCCGGAGCCCGGGTGTACCGGGACCACGAGGCGTCGATGTGCGTCGTCTCCACGGTGGGCAGCGACCCGGGCCAGGTCGTGCAGTCCTTCCAGATGCTGCTCTACCAGCGCGGCGGCGCGTTCTTCGACGCCGACGGGAACCTGCGGCTGGACTCGCCGGAGGCCGAGGAGGTGCTGCGGTTCCTCTGCGAGGGGCTGCGCAGCGGGTTCGTCGTCGACGTCGCCGACTACTACGGGGCCGCCATGCAGACGGCGCTGAAACAGGGCCGGGTCATCGGTCTGCCCATGGCCATCTGGTACAAGAACTACGGCCTGCTGCCCAATGTGCCCGAGCAGAAGGGCAAGTGGCGGGTGCGGGCGCTTCCGCGGTTCGCGGCCGGGGGCGGGGTGACCGCCGCGCTCGGCGGTACCGGCTTCAGTGTCATCAAGGACAAGGCCAACACCCGGGCGGCCACGGAGTTCCTCTTCAAGACGTGGCTCACCCACGACGGCCAGGTGCGGCGGTTCGTGGAGACCGGCTATCTGCCGACGCGGCGGTCCGTGTACGAGGATCCGCGGCTGGGTGCGTACGAGGACGAGTTCTGTGGCGGGCAGCGGCTGTTCGGGCTCTATCGCTCGTTGCTGCCGGATGTGCCGCCGTTTCATCAGAGTCCCGACCAGTCGATTCTCTACGACGTTCTGGCGGGCAACCTCTTGCGCGCCTATCGCGGCAACCTGACCCCACGGCAGGCCTTGAAGCAGACCGCGACCGACTTCCGTGACCAGGCCGGGCGTTAGGGGCTGCCGTGATGTGCCGTCGTTGGTCCGCGGCCGCGTCGTGGCTGGTCGCGCAGTCCCCCGCGCCCCTTTCGGGGCGCTGTTCAGGAGGTCCCTCATCATGACCACCGCTGTAGCCGGGCCGAGTCGATCCACCCGCGAGCGCGTCGGTGAGACGGACATGCGGCGTCGGCCGAAGAGGTCCTGGGCGCCCTACCTCTTCATCTCGCCCTTCTATCTCCTCTACGTCCTGTTCATGCTGGTCCCGGTCGGTGTCTCGCTGTGGCTGAGCCTCACCGAGTGGGTGGGGCTCGGCACCCCGCACTGGGTGGGGCTGCGCAACTACCGGCTGCTCGCCACCGACATCAGCTTCCACCGGGCCCTCGGCAACACGGCCGTCTTCGTGCTGGTCTCGGTCTGTGTCATCGTCCCGCTCGCGCTGCTGATCGCCCAGGCGCTCAACACCCGGGGCCTGCGGGCACGAGACCTGTGGCGGACCGCTTACTTCGTGCCGATCGTCGTCTCCCCGATCCTCGTCGCCCTGGTCTTCGGCCTGATCTTCGACCGGCAGTTCGGGCTCGCGAACGCGGTGCTGCGGGCCCTGTTCGGCACCGGTGGCGTCGACTGGCTCGGCGATCCGAGCCTGGCCAAGGTGAGCATCGCCCTGGTCATGCTGTGGCGCTGGACCGGCTACCTCACGGTCTTCTTCCTCGCCGGACTCCAGAACGTGCCCCGGGAGCTGTACGAGGCCGCCGCGATCGACGGGGCCGGGCGGCTGCGCACCTTCACCACCGTCACCCTGCCGGCGCTGAAGCCGGTGACGGCGTTCGTCGTCGTCACGTCCTTCATCGGCGCGGCCCAGATCTTCGAGGAGCCGTATCTGCTGACCGGCGGCGGACCGGCCGAGTCCACCCTCTCGGTGACCATGTTCATCTACCGGGCCGCCTTCCAGCGCCAGCAGTTCGGCTACGCGGCGGCCGCAGCCGTCGTCCTCTTCGTCCTCGTCTTCGGCCTCAGCCAACTCATCAACCGTCTCCTCGGCATCGGGAGGGCCGCCTCATGACACGCGCCCGGCTGCCCCTGTACGGCGTACTGGTCCTGCTGTTCCTGGGCTTCCTCGCCCCGCTGCTGTGGGCGCTGAGCGGCTCGTTCAAGCCGCGCGGCGAGATCTTCGGCTATCCGCCGAAGCTCGTCCCCGACCCGTTCACCCTGGACAACTACCGCACCCTGCTCACCGACCAGCCCTTCGGCCGCTGGTTCCTGATGAGCACGGTGGTCGCCGTCGTCGCCACGACCGTGTCCGTCTTCGTCTGCGCGCTCGCCGGCTACGGCTTCGCCAAGTTCCGCTTCGCCGGGAAGCGGCTGCTGTTCAACGTCATGTTCAGCTCGCTGTCGATCCCGTTCGCGGTGATCCTCGTGCCGCTGTTCGTGATCCTCGTGAAGACCGGGCTCGGCAGTCCGTGGTTCGCGCTGATCGTGCCGTGGGTGGCGCCCGCGTTCGGGATCTTCATGATGCAGCAGTACATCGTGCAGTCCATCCCGGACTCGGTGCTGGAGGCCGCCCGGATCGACGGGGCGAGCGAGTTCGGCATCTTCCGGACCATCGTGCTGCCGCTGCTGCGGCCCTCGCTGGGCGCCCTGGCCGTCTGGCAGTTCCTGCAGAGCTACAACAGCTTCCTGTGGCCGCTGGTGCTGGTCTCCGACAGCTCCCAGTACACCCTGCCGCTGGGCCTGCAGACCCTGTTCGTGTCGGAGCAACGGCAGTACGACCTGGTGCTCGCCGGAGCCGTCCTCGCCGTCCTGCCCGCCGTCGCCCTCTTCGTGATGCTGCGCAAACAGCTCCTCGAAGGCCTGTCCACGGGCGCGGTCAAAGGCTGACTCGCCAACTCACCTGAAGGAGAAGCATGTTCGAGCTGCCCCGACGCGTCCTGTTCGGCGCCGCCTACTACCACGAGTACCAGCCGTACGACCGCCTCAAGGACGACCTCGACCTGATGGCCGAGGCCCGCTTCACGGTGATCCGCGTCGGCGAGTCGGTCTGGTCCACCTGGGAGCCCGAGAACGGCCGCTTCGACCTCGACTGGCTCCAGCCGGTCCTGGACGGCGCGCACGAGCGGGGCATCTCCGTGATCCTCGGGACACCGACGTACGCGGTGCCGCCGTGGCTGGCCCGGCAGTACCCGGAGATCGCGGGGGAGTCCCGCACGGGCGAGCGCATCGGCTGGGGCGCCCGCCAGGAGGTCGACTTCACCCACCCCGCGTTCCGCTTCCACGCGGAGCGGATCATCCGCAAGGTCGTCGGCCGGTACGCCGGCCACCCGGCGGTCATCGGCTTCCAGGTCGACAACGAACCGGGCCTGCACCTCTTCCACAACCACGGCGTCTTCCAGCGCTTCACCGACGAACTGCGTGAACGGTACGGCGACGTGGAGACCCTCAACCGCGAATGGGGCCTGGTCTACTGGTCGCACCGGCTGTCCACCTGGGCCGACCTGTGGACCCCGGACGGCAACGCCCAGCCGCAGTACGACCTGGCCTGGCGGCGCTTCCAGGCCCGGCTCACCACCGAGTTCATCGCCTGGCAGGCCGAGATCGTGCGCGAGTACGCCCACCCCGGCCAGTTCGTCACGACCTGCATCTCCTACGACCGCCAGGGCGTCGAGGACGACCGCCTCACCGAGCGTCTCGACGTCACCGCGGGCAACCCGTACTACACGATGCAGGACGCCCTCGCCCTGCCCGACGTGAACGGCGACGGGCAGCACTGGACGACCAACGGCACCTGGGCGCTGTACCGCAGCGCCGACCGCATGTACTCATCGCGCCAGGAGCCCTACCTGGTCACCGAGACCAACGCGCAGGCCATCAGCGGGCCGTGGGACAACCGCCCCGCCTACGACGGCCAGTGGCGCCAGGCCGCCTGGGCGCTGATCTCCCGCGGCGCCTCGATGATCGAGTACTGGCACTGGCACACCCTGCACTTCGGCACCGAGACCTACTGGGGCGGCATCCTCCCGCACAACGGCAGGCCCGGCCGTGTCTATCGCGAACTGGCCGCATTGGGCGCGGAGCTGGAGAAGGCCGGGGACCTCGTGTCGGCCCTCACCCCGGACGCCGACATCGCCTTCCTGTACGACGGGCCCAGCAAATGGGCGCTCAAGGGCCAGCCTCCGCTCGCCGACGCCGACGGAAACCCGGACGGGAGGTCGTACGAGAAGATCTTCGACGCCTTCTACCGCGGCGCCTTCGACGCGGGACTCCAGGCACGCGTGCTGCACCCCGGGCAGCTCCCGGACGCCGACCTGCCGCCCCTGCTGGTCGTCCCCGCCTACTACGCCGCCGACGACACCGTCCTCGACCGGCTCCGCGCCTACGCCGAGGCCGGGGGCCACCTCGTCCTCGGCCCCCGCACCGGCTACGGCGACACCGAGGCCAGGGCCCGCACCGACCTCCAGCCCGGCCGGCTGGCCGACGCGGCCGGGGTGGCGTACGACGAGTTCAGCAATCTGCGCGACCCGCTGCCCGTCACCGGAACGGACTCCTTCCCCCTCCCGGCCGACGCGCACGCCCTGCACTGGGCGGACGGACTGCGGCCGCAGGGCGCCGAGACGCTGGCGGCGTACACCCATCCGCACTTCGGCCGCTGGCCCGCGGTCACCACGCACCGCCACGGCGCCGGCCGCATCACCTACGTCGGCACCGTGCCCGACCCCGTCTTCGCCCGGGCCCTGTTCGACCGGTACGCCCCGGACGGAGCCTGGCGTCCCGCCCACCCGAGCGTCACGGCCACCTCGGCGACCGCCCGGGACGGCCGCCGCGTGCGCTTCCTGCACAACTGGTCGTGGGACGAGGTGTCCGTGCCGGTGCCCCCCGCCGTGCGGGACGTGCTGTCGGAGACCGTCTACGGCGACACGGTGCCTCTCGGGCCGTGGGACGTGAAGGTGCTTCAGGACGAGGCGCCGTAGCAACCATCCTTCGTGCCCGACCCGCTGCTGGACTACTCACGGGCCGTCACCGGCAGCCTGTTCTTCGTGCCGCCGGCGGGCTTCCTGGAGGCCTTGCCCGAGGGCTGACAGGCCCGTCACCAGGGCTCGCTCAGACGCGTTCCAGCGGCCGGTGCGGTCCGGCGGGGAGCCGCACCTCGATGGAGTCCCCGGGCCGCACCACGCCGCCTTCCCGTACGACGCTCATGATGCCGGCCTTGCGCACGATCCGGCCGGCCTCGTCGCGGCCGACGACCTGCTTCAGCAGCCCGTCCTGGAAGGCGTCGATCTGGACGCAGGGGTTGCGCAGGCCGGTCACCTCCACCACCGCGGTATCGCCGATGTGCAGCAGGGTGCCGACCGGCAGGCCGAGCAGGTCGATGCCGCGCGTGGTGATGTTCTCCCCGAGCTCGCCGGGCGCCACCGCGTACCCGGTCTCGGCGACCTCGGCGAAGAGCTCCTCGTGGATGAGGTGGACCTGGCGCAGGTTCGGCTGGGTAGGGTCCTGGGCGATCCGCGAACGGTGCTTGACCGTCACTCCCGCGTGGACGTCGCCCTCCACCCCCAGCCCCGCGAGCAGGGTGATGCTGTCCCGGTTCGGCTTCGTGAACGAGTACTCGCCGTTGCTGCTGACCGCCGTCACCGTCGCGCTCATGCCTTCGGCCCCCTTCCGTTCGGCAGTGATCCTTTCAGGAGCCTAACCGGTCGGTTGCGTCGCCGTCCGTTCCCCGGGGAACCCCGGCGACCGCAGGACCCGGCGCCCGGCGTCCACCGCGAACACCTCGCAGTTCTCCCGCGCCGCCGCCCACGCGACGCCCTCGGCGCCCATGGCGAAGGCCGCCGTCGCGACGGTGTCGGCCTCGGTGAGGGTGGGAGCGACGACCGTGAGGCTGAGCAGCCCGGTCGCCGGGCGGCCGGTACGTCCGTCGATGATGTGGTCGCCGCGCTCGTAACGGGCGGACGTCGCGACGGCCCGGTCCGTGAGGTCCAGCACCGTGCACAGCCGGTCGGCGTGTTCGGGATGGCGTACGCCCACGCGCCATGGGCCGCCGGCGGCGACCACGTCACCGCCCGCGTTGAGGCAGAAGCGCCGCGCCCCGGCCGCCGCCAGCAGCGCGGCCCCCTTCTGCACCGACCAGCCCTTCACCACGGCGCAGGGATCGAGGCCGCGACCGGGCAGGCGTACGTCGAAGGCGCCCCCGGTCGCGACCCGGTACTCCTCGCACAGGTCCAGGACCTCCCTGAGCGCCGGGCTGGGCTCGGACACCTCGCCCCGGTCCAGGCGCGACACCTCGCTGTCCGGCCGGAACGGGCTGAACCGCGCGTCGACCTCGTGCAGCCAGACGAAGAGGCCGTCCACCGCCGCCTCGGGGAAGCCCTCGTCGTCGACGCGTACCGACACCGGGAACCCCATGACGTGCTCGACGCGCCGCATCCGGTCAGCCCCTCGCGTCGATGGCGGCCTGGAGCGACTCCTTGTAGCCGTCGCTGGTGATGGTGGCGCCGGACACCGTGTCGATGTCGGCGCTCTGTGCCTGGAGCGTCTCCTCGATCAGCTGGGGCACGGCGGCCGTGGTCTGCGGATGGTCCGGCTGCTGGAGCATCCGCACCGAGGCGATCTTGTCCCCGTCGAAGGTGACCTCGACCTGTACCGGGCCCTTCTCGGTGTCGATCGTGGACCCCGAGACGACGGTGGAGGTGGTTCCGCCCGACGACGACGCCGAGGGCGTGGACGCCGGCGCCGCGGCCTCCGTGGCGGTCGACGACGACCCGGTGTCGTGCGAGGGCGCGTAGCGCCAGACCGGGATCAGGCCCGCGACGCTGAGGACGAGGACGGGTATGGCTCGCTTCACGAATCTCTCCTCGTCATCCGGCCAGGCTGAAGCGTTCGAAGTGGATCTGCGCCTTGGGCACGTCGAGTTCGCGCAGGCTGCCGAGCACCGCGTTCATCATCGGCGGCGGGCCGCACAGGTAGACGTCCCGGCCGGCGATGTCCGGCACCAGGCGGGCGAGTTCCCGCGGCGCCAGCCGGTCCGGCACGGGCGGGCCGGTCACCAGGTGCAGTTCGGCGCCCTTGGCGAGCGCGAGGTCGCGCAGTTCGCCGTAGAGGACGGCGTCCTGGTCCGTGGCCACCCGGTAGATCACGACCGCGTGGCCGTGCAGCTCCTCCAGCAGGGCCCGGATCGGCGTGACACCGACGCCGCCCGCGATGAGCAGGGCGTCCGGGCGGGTGCGGTGCAGGGTGGTGAAGGCGCCGTAGGGGCCCTCGGCGAACACGCGCGTGCCGACCTTCAGGTGCCGCAGGGCCGCGCTGCCGTCGCCCGCGCGCTTGGCGGTCAGCCGGAGCGTACGGCCGTCCGGGGCGGCGGACAGCGAGAACGGGTTGGCCTGCCACCAGCGGTCCTTGGTCAGGAACCGCCACAGGAAGAACTGGCCGGCCCGGGCGGGCAGCCGGCCGAGGTCGCGACCCGTGATGTAGATCGAGACGACGTTGTCGCTCTCCGGGACGACGGCCGTCACGCGCAGTCGGTGACGGAGGTTGCGCCACAGCGGCAGCACCAGGCGGCCCGTGAACACGGCGGCCAGGGCCACGCCCCACACGGCGTACCAGTACGTCTTCGCCGTGGACGACGAGGTGAACGTCGTCCCCGCCGCGACCTGGTGCGTGAACGCCAGCACCACCGCGACGTAGGTGTACAGGTGGATGAAGTGCCAGGTCTCGTAGGCCAGCCGGCGCCGGGCGGAGCGGGCGGAGACCACGCCGACCACGATGATGATCGCCAGGGCGGTGATCGCGCGCAGCACGCCCTCGACGGTCTCGGCGAGGTCCACCAGCTGGTTCACCGGGTCCAAGGACGAGGACTGGGCGTAGCCGAAGACGATGAACACCGCGTGCGCGAGCAGCAGCCACAGCACCGAGAAGCCGGTCCAGCGGTGCCAGGACGTCAGCCGGTCCATGCCGATCCGCCGGTCGAACCACGGCAGCCGCGCCACCAGCAGCAGCTGGAACGCCATGAGCAGCGAACCGTACAGCCCGGTCAGCCGGCCCAGCACGATGAGCGTGTTGGAGGCGAAGCCGGCCTGGACGAAGAACACGGCCACCACGACCGCGTTGGCGAGCAGCACCGCGTACAGGCCGGTGCGCCCCACCACTGTGGGGCGCACGCCCTGGCGGGTCGCCGCGGGAGGTTGTCGGAGGGTCGTCACGGTCGGCAGCTCCTTGATCGGATCCTGGGACACCGAGCTTGTCGCGGGGGAGCTGTCGAAATACTGTCGCTCAACTTTCAAGTGTTTATCGATCGCGCGACGAAGGGGCGGACGGCTATGGAGGCGAGGGACAGGTGAAGCACTATGAGCGGGTGGAAAAAGTACGCCTCCTCGTCGTCGACGACGACCCGCCCATCGCCGATCTCGTCGCGACCGTCGCCCGCTACGAGGGCTGGGACGCGGTCACGGCGTACACCGGCGAGGACGCGCTGAAGCGGGCCGCCGAGTTCCACCCGGACATCGTGGTGCTCGACCTGATGCTGCCCGGCGTGGACGGCTTCGGCGTCCTGGACCGGCTGCGCGCCTCCGGGACGATGGTGCCGGTGGTGTTCCTCACCGCGCGCGACGGCGTCGCCGACCGGGTCGCGGGCCTGACGCGGGGCGGCGACGACTACCTGGTCAAGCCGTTCGCCGTGGAGGAGCTGATGGCCCGGCTGCGGACCGTGCTGCGGCGCAGCGCCGGCCCCGCCTTCCAGCGGTCCGTACTCCAGGTCGGCGACCTGACGATGGACGAGGACACCCGCGAGGTGCGGCGCGGCGAGCGACCGCTGTCGCTGACCCCGACCGAGTACGAGGTGCTGCGCTACCTCATGCGCAAGTCGCCCACCGTGCTCACCAAGGCGCAGATCCTCGACCACGTCTGGGAGTACGGCTTCGGCGGCCGCTCCAACGTCGTCGAGCTGGTCGTCAGCCGGCTGCGCCGCAAGCTCGACGAGACGGACGACGGCGGCGCGCCCCTGATCCACACCGTGCGGGGATTCGGGTACGTGCTGCGGCGGGCCTCCGAGTGATCGCCCGGCTGCGGCGGACCTACCGCAGGATGCGCCTGGGCACCCGGCTGGCCCTGGGCCTCGGCGCCCTGGCACTGGTCGTGTTCGCCGTCGTCGGCACGGCCCTGACCACGTACATGCGGGACTATCTCTCGGCCCAGCTCGACACCCAGCTGGCACAGGCCCAGATCGCCCAGTCCAAGAGCATCGCGGACTACGGCACGCTCTCGGGCAAGAAGTACTACAGCTGGTTCTACGCCGTGTACGACGTGTCGGACGGCACGCCCGAGCTCCGCAGGCCCGAGGACCCCGCCGACCTGCCGAAGGACGTCGACGACTTCACCTCCATGGCCCGGGCGCAGACCACCGCGCACACGGAACTCCTGCGCACCGAGCACCTCAAGGGCGCCGGCTCCTACCGGCTGCGCGCCTGCCAGGTCGAGCCCGGGGTCGTCCTGGTCAGCGCCGCGCCCATGGAGGACATCGAGGACACGGTCGGGCAGCTGATCACGATCCAGGTCGTCACCTTCGGGGCCGCCCTGCTCGCTCTGGTCGTCTTCGGCCGCCGGACGCTGCGCCGCGGACTGAAACCGCTGAGCGACATGGCGTCCACCGCGCACGGCATCACCTCGCACGACCTGACCGAGTCGGCGGCCCGGCTGCCGCTGCGCGCCGACGGCCGGGACGGCGGACCCGAGGTGGACGAACTGCGGACCGCCTTCAACACGATGCTGGAGCACATCGACGACTCCCTCGCCGTGCGCGCGGAGGCCGAGCAGCGGCTGCGCCGGTTCGTCGCGGACGCCTCGCACGAGCTGCGCACCCCGCTGATGTCGGTACGCGGCTACGCGGACCTCTTCCAGTACGCCGCCGCCAACGCCCCGGAGGAACGCGACCGGCACCTGGCCCGGCTGCGCGCCGAGGCCGCCCGGATGGGCGTCCTCCTGGACGACCTGCTGCTGCTCGCCCGGCTGGACGCGGCGGAGGTGGAGGAGCCGCTGCGGCTGGAGGACGCCGACCTGGCCGAGTTGGTGTGCCAGGCGGCTGACGCCTTCCGCGCGGGCCGCCCCGGCCACCCGCTGACCGTGCTCGTGGGGCCGCGTCCGGTGCGGCTGCGGATGGACCCGCTGCGCATCCGGCAGGTCGTCGACAACCTCCTCACCAACGCCGCCGTGCACACCCCCGCCGGGACGAAGGTGTCCGTGGAGGTGTGCGTCGCGCCCGGTTCGGCCGAGGTGCGGGTCGCCGACACCGGTCCGGGCATCCCGCCCGACGACCGGGCCCGGGTCTTCGACCGCTTCTACCGCGTCGACAAGGCCCGCAGCCGCGACCGCGGCGGCAGCGGCCTCGGCCTCGCGGTCGCCCAGTCCCTGGTCCGGGCGCACGGCGGCCGCATCGAGCTGGACAGCGAGCCGGGGGCGACGGCCTTCACCGTCCGCCTGCCACTGAACGGGAACGGGCCACCGGCCGCCCCGGGTCCGGAAACCACCGCCGTCTAGACTCGTCCGGCAACAGCCCGTACGACCATGGCCAAAAGTCTCCGCCAACCCGAAGGGGCCCCGGCGCCTTGATACGGATCGAATCAGTCACCAAGCGGTACCCGGACGGCACGGTGGCGGTCGACCGGCTCTCCATGGAGATACCCGACCGCTCGATCACCGTCCTCGTCGGACCGTCGGGCTGCGGCAAGACGACGACCCTGCGCATGATCAACAGGATGGTCGAACCGAGCGAGGGAACGATCCTCCTCGACGGCGAGGACATCCAGCGGCAGCCCGTCACCACCCTGCGCCGGTCCATGGGGTACGTCATCCAGAACGCCGGCCTCTTCCAGCACCGCACGATCGTCGACAACATCGCGACCGTGCCCCGCATGCTCGGCTGGGGCAAGCAGAAGGCCAGGGCCCGGGCGGCCGAACTGATGGAGCGCGTGGGCCTCGACGCCGCGCTCGCCAAGCGGTACCCGTACCAGCTGTCCGGCGGCCAGCAGCAGCGCGTCGGCGTGGCCCGGGCGCTCGCCGCCGACCCGCCGGTGCTGCTCATGGACGAGCCGTTCTCGGCGGTCGACCCCGTGGTGCGCAAGGTCCTCCAGGACGAACTGCTGCGCATCCAGGACGAGCTGGGCAAGACCATCGTCTTCGTCACCCACGACATCGACGAGGCGATCAAGCTCGGCACGATGGTCGCCGTGCTGCGTGAAGGCGGCCACCTCGCCCAGTACGCGCCCCCCGCCGAGCTGCTGGCGAGCCCCGCCGACGCCTTCGTCGAGGACTTCCTCGGCGCCGACCGCGGCATCCGGGGCCTGTCGTTCTTCCCGTCCGCGGGGCTCACGCTGACCACCGACCCGGTGATCCCGGTCGACGCCACCGCCGAGCGGATCGCCGCCCCCGGCGCCCCCTGGCTCCTGGTGACCGACGCGGACGGCAGGCCGCTCGGCTGGAGCACGCCGCAGGATCTGGCGGCCGGGGACATCAGGACGGACCAACTCCTGTCCTACGGACGGCCGTTCGTGCCCGGCACCGACTCGCTGCGGGCCGCCCTCGACTGCGCCGTGCTCTCCCCGACCGGCTGGGCCGTCGCCGTGGACGCCGGCGGACGGGTGACCGGAGTGGTCGCCCAGCAGACCATCGGCGAGGCGATCCGCAGCGCCCACGCGGCGCGGCGCGACGACGAGCGCGACGACGAGAAGGTCGCCGCCGGATGAGCGACTACCTCCACGACTTCTTCGACATCCCGAGCGACCTCCAGCACAGCTGGTTCGGGCTGATCGGGCTGCACCTGCGGGAGGCTCTGCTGCCGGTGGCGGCCGGACTGCTCCTGGCGCTGCCGATCGCCCAGCTGTGCGTGCGCTTCCGCTGGCTGTACCCGCCCGTCCTCGGCCTGACGACCGTCCTGTACGCCATCCCGTCCCTGGCTTTCTTCGTCGTGCTCATCGACTACACCGGGCAGACCGAACTCACCGTGATGATCCCGCTGGCCGTGTACAGCCTGGTGGTGCTCGTCCCGGCGATCGTCGACGGGGTGCGCTCGGTGCCCCCGGAGACCCTGGCCGCCGCCACCGCCATGGGCTTCGGGCCCGTACGGCGGTACTTCCAGGTGCAGTTGCCGATCGCGGTACCGGCGATCATCGCGGGCCTGCGGGTGGCGACCGTGTCGAGCATCTCCCTCGTCAGCGTCGGCATGCTGATCGGCAACCAGGGCGCGCTCGGCAACCTGCTCCACGACGCGCAGATCTACAACCGGCCCGAGCTCACCTGGAACTCCGTGATCACCACGGCGCTCCTGGCGATCCTCGTCGACGCCCTGCTGGTCCTCGTCCGCGTGCTGCTGACGCCGTGGATGCCGAGCGGGACGGTCCGCCGCAAGCCTGCGCCCGCCCTCAAGGACGCCGCCCGGTGAACGTACTCAACTTCGTCAACGCGTTCTTCAGCGACAGCGCCCACTGGCAGGGGTACGACGGCATCCCGGCCCGGCTCGGGGAGCATGTCCAGTACACCCTGGAGGCGCTGCTCCTCGCCGCCGCGATCGGACTGCCGGTCGGCCTGGTCACCGGTCACTACGGGCGCGGCGGCAACGCCCTGTCCCTGGTCGCCACCGCCGGGCGGGCCCTGCCCAGCTTCGGTCTGCTGGTGCTGATGACCACCCTGCTGGGGTTCGGGATGCTGCCCGTGATGATCCCGCTGGTCATCCTCGCCGTCCCGCCGATCCTGGTCACCACCTACGAGGCGATGCGTTCCGTCGACCCCTCGCCGGTGGACGCCGCCCGCGGCATGGGTATGCACGAGTCCCGGATCCTCTTCCAGGTGGAACTGCCGGTCGCCCTGCCGCTGATCCTGAGCGGCCTGCGCTCGGCGGCCATCCAGATCGTGTCGACGGCCACCATCGCCGCGTACGTCAGCCTGGGCGGCCTCGGCCGGTACATCGTCGACGGCCTTTACCAGCGCGACTACGAGAAGGTGGTGGGCGGCGCGACGCTGGTGGCCGTCCTCGCGCTGGTCACGCTCGCGCTGTTCTGGGCGGCGGCCCGGATCGCGGTGTCGCCGGGTGTGCGCAGGAGATGACGCCAATTGGTGACCAAGCTGCTCTTGACTGACCGAATATCCGCTGGCTTGGATCAGTGGGTGATTACTACACGGAAGAGCAGCACCCGGTCCATAACGAGGCACCCCGGCGCGGCAGCGGTCGCGCTGGCCGCGGCGGCAGCTCTTCTCGGGGGCTGTTCCTCCGGCGGCACCTCCGACGACCCGCTCAAGGGCGGCGGGGCGGAGGGCGGCGCCGTCGTCGTCGGCTCCAACAACTTCGCCGAGAGCATCCTGCTCGCCGACATCTACGGCGAGGCCCTCAAGGCCAAGGGCATCAAGGTCACCTACAAGCCCAACATCGGCAGCCGGGAGACCACGTACGGTCTGATGAAGAACGGCAGCGTCACCGTGCTGCCGGAGTACAACGGCTCCCTGCTGGCCTACCTCGACGCCAAGGCCAAGCCGAAGACGGTCGAGGAGACCACGACCGCCATCAACGGCAAGCTCGACTCCAAGCTGGAGCTGCTCAAGCCCTCGGCCGCGCAGAACAAGGACTCCGTGACGGTCAACGCGGAGACCGCGAAGAAGTACAAGCTGACCGCGGACTCGTCCATCGCGGACCTCAAGGACGTCGCCGGGGACCTGGACTTCGGCGGTTCGCCGGAGTTCCAGACCCGGCACCAGGGCCTGGTGGGCCTGAAGTCGGTGTACGGGCTGGAGTTCAAGTCCTTCAAGTCCCTCGACGCGGGTGGCCCGCTGACCCAGACGGCGCTGAAGAAGAACACCGTGCAGGCCGCGGACCTCTTCACCACCGACCCGACCATCGCCCGGGACAAGTTCGTCGTCCTCAAGGACCCGGAGAACCTCTTCGGCTTCCAGAACGTGCAGCCGCTGGTCCGCAAGGGCGAGCTGTCCAAGGAGGGTGCCGCGGCACTCGACGCGGTCTCGGCCAAGCTCGACACGGCCGCGCTGCTCGACCTGGACGCGAAGGTCCAGCTCGAGAAGCAGGACCCGCTGGACGTGGCCAAGGCATGGCTGAAGTCGGCGGGCCTGACCTGACGCTCCGGTCCCACGGCCCGGGCGGTGCGCACCGCCCGGGCCGCGCGATGTCTCGCTAGGCCTGAACGGCCGACGCGATCAACTGGTCGATCAGGGCGATCAGCACGTCCCGGCACGACTCCCGGTCCCGCGCGTCGCACAGCAGCACCTGCACATGCTCCGGCACCGCGAGCGCGTCCCGGATGTCCTCGGCCGGATACGGGTGCTTCCCGTGGAAGCCGTTGACCCCGACGACGAACGGGATCTCCCGGCGTTCGAAGAAGTCGATCGCGGCGAAGCTGGACTCGGGTCTGCGGACGTCGACCAGGACCACGGCCCCCAGTGCGCCGAGCGCCAGGTCGTTCCACATGAACCAGAACCGCTGCTGCCCCGGCGTACCGAACAGGTACAGCACCAGCTCCCGGCTGATGCTGATTCTGCCGAAGTCCAGGGCCACGGTGGTGGCCCGCTTCTCCTCGATGCCGTCGAGGTCGTCGATGCCCAGACCGGCCATGGTCAGGGGTTCCTCGGTGCGCAGCGGGGCGATCTCGCTGACCGACCCGACCATGGTGGTCTTGCCCACGCCGAACCCCCCGGCGATGAGGATCTTGACCGTGTCGGGTGCCGAGGACGCGTCAGTGACGGGGTCAGAGCCGGCCAAGGCCGTCCCTCACTTTCTGCAGCAGGTCCAGGTCCGGAGCAGTACGGGAAACGAGGCGCGGCGGGCGGACGGTGATCCGGCCCGCCTCCAGCAGGTCGCAGAGCAGGATGACGACCACGCTCACCGGCAGGTCGAGCCGGGCTGCCAGCTCCGCCACGGCGAGCGGCTCGGCACACAGCCGGAGGATCCGGGTGTGCTCGGGCTGGCACCGGGCCGTGGCGGCCGGCGGCGGATCGACCGCGGTCACCGTCGCGATGAGCGTGAAGTCGGCACGGCTGGGCCGGGTCCGGCCGCCGGTCAGCGCGAACGGCCGGACGAGCCGGCCCGCCGAGTCGCCTTCGCCCACCTCACACGCCTGGGTCGACGACGGGTCCGGCCATGCCCCGCGGTGCCGCGCTGAGGTGCTCGCCGATCTTCTTCACCAGCATGTTCATCTGGTACGCCACCACACCGACGTCCGCGCCCGGCCCGGTCAGCACGACCAGATGGGCGCCGGGCCCGGCGGAGGTCAGGATCAGATAGCTGTTGGCCATCTCGATGAGCGCCTGGCGCACCGGACCGCCCCGGAAGTCCATGCTGACGCCCTTGCTCAGGCTCATCAGGCCGGACGCGGTCGCCGCGAGCCGCTCGGCGTCGTCGCGCAGGAACCCGGTGGACTTGCTGACCACCAGGCCGTCCTCGGAGAGCACCACGGCCTGGTTGACGTCGGCGACCCGCTCCACGAGTCCGGTCAGCAGCTGGTCGAGCTGGGTGTGCGTGGCGGGGATGGGGCGTGTCATTGCGGTGTCCTTCGTCAGCGGTCGGCGGGCGGAGTCGAGGGGACGGCGTCGGCGGCGGCCTGCCGGGGTGGTGCGGCCGGGTCCTCGTCACGGGCCCGGAGCGTGCCGCGCTGGAAGCCGGCCAGGGAGGAGGCGGCGGCTTCCGCGGTGAAGTCGTCGAGGGAGCTGTCGTCGTCGGGCGCGGACTCTTCGCGCAGTTCCTCCACCAGGCTGGTCTGCGGCACGCGGCGGGGGAGCGGGGCGAGACCGTCCCCGCGGGGGGTGGAGGCACCGGCGGGGACGGTCCGGGGCGCGGCGAGCGGCCGCGGCTCGCGAGCGGAACCGGCGTTGCCGGCGCTGTCGCCGGTACCGGTGGCGCTGTCGGAGACCTCGGCGCGCTCGGCACCCACCGAGCTCTGCCCGTCTCCGGAGTCCTGCCCGTCTCCGGAGCTTCGCCCGTCTCCGGAGTCCTGCCCGTCTCCGGAGCTTCGCCCGTCTCCGGAGTCCTGCCCGTATCCGGGGCTTTGCCCGTCTCCGGAGTTCTGCCCGTCCACCGAGCTCTGCCCGTCGCCCGAGCCGCTCTCGTCCACCGAGCCCCGCCCATCGTCCGAGCCCCGCCCATCCTCCGCGCCTCCGCCGTCCTTCGGCCTGCTCGCGGCCGGGACGCCGGCCCCCCGAGGGCCGCCGACGGCCGCGAGGCTGTGCGTGCCGTTCAGGGCCTTGGCGTTCCGGGCGCCGGGTGTTCCCGCGTCCGGGATCTCCCGCACCACGATGTCGTGCGGTATCAGCACGATCGCCGTGGTCCCGCCGTACGGCGACGCGCGCAGGGTGACGGCGATGCCGTGCCGGTGGGCCAGCTGGGCTATCACGAACATGCCGAGGCGCAGGTCGTCGGCGAGCGCGACCACGTCGAACTGCGGGGGCACCGCGAGCTGTTCGTTGAAGGACGCGTAGTCCTCCTCCGACATGCCGAGGCCGCGGTCCTCGACCTCGACGGCCAGGCCCTTGGCGACCATCCCGGCCCGCACCGTGACGGGGCTCGGGGCGGGGGAGTACGCGGTCGCGTTGTCGATGAGCTCGGCCAGCAGATGGATGACGTCGGCGACCGCGGGCGGGGCGACGTACACCTCCTCCTCGGTGTGCACCTCCACCCGCTGGTACTCGGCGACCTCACCGACCGCGCTGCGCAGGATGTCCATCAGCGCGACCGGCTCGGTCCAGCTGCGGCCCGGCCGTTCGCCGCTGACGATGACGAGGTTCTCCTCGTAGCGGCGCAACTGGCTTGCCGTGGAGTCCAGTTCGTACAGGCCCTTGAGGATGTCGGGATCGCTGTGCTCGCGCTCCAGCGCGTCGAGCTTGCTCAGCTGGAGGTTGACCAGGTTCTGGCTCTGCCGGGCGATGCCCAGGATGACCTTCTGGAAGCCGCGCCGGGTGTCGGCGAGTTCGACCGCGGTGTGCACGGCCGTGCGCTGGGCGGTGTTGAACGCCTGGGCCACCTGGCCGAGTTCGTCGTGCCCGTAGTCCAGCGGGGTCGTCGCCGACTCCGGGTCGACCGTCTCGCCCCGCTCCAGCCGGGCCACCACGTCCGGCAGCCGCTCCTTCGCGAGGCTGAGCGTGGCCAGGCGCAGACCGCGCAGCCGCCGGGACAGCGAGCGGGTGATCCGCCAGGACATGCCGACGCACAGCAGCAGTGCGAGCAGGCCGCCGGCGCTCAGGGACGCCGCCTTGATCAGCGTCCCGTCCGCCTTGTCGGCGCTGCGTTCCAGCAGTCCCGTCGTCTGCTGCTCGATGAGAGTCGCGTAGTGCGCGGACAGCTTGTCCATGGCGGCGTTCCACCGCTTCTGCGCGTCCGGCAGGGCGATCCGGTCCGCGTCGGCGCTGGAGTTCCGGGCCGCCAGCACCTGGTCCTCGATCGACTGCAGCGTCTGCCACTCCGGGCTCGCCAGGATCCGCTCGGTCTCTGCCTTGGCCTGGCCGGTCAGCTGGGGCACGACCTGGTCCTGGACCAGCCAGCGCCGGGTGTTCACGAGTTCCGCGTACTGCACCCACGCCTTGTCGTCCAGATGCCCGGACGGCCAGGCCAGGGTCAGTTGCGCGTCCTCCCGGGAGACCAGCTCCGCCGCGTGCTCCAGCGCGACCAGCGGGCCGGCCTGCGAGGTGAGGTCGCCGTCGTCGACCTGGGAGAGCTCCTGGAAGGCGTGGATCTGTTCGTCGATGATCGAGGAGTACTGGTCCAGCGCCTGCTGGGCTGTGATGTCGGTGGGGTTGTCCACCTGGTCCCGGTAGTACTCCAGGCTGCCGACCGATCCCAGCACCGAGTACAGCCGGTCGGAGACGCGGGAGGGCGCCTTCTCGATCGCGTCCGCCTGCCCGACCAGCTTCGCGACCGCCTTGTCGGTGTCCTCGCGCTGGTTGTCGAGGGCGGTCCGGGAGCCGTGCGGCGAGGCCAGCCAGGCGGCCGACAGGCTGCGCTCCCGCTGCAGCGCCAGCGTCGCGTCGGTGCCCATGGCGCCGGTCGACCGGCTCAGCTCCGTCTGGTCACGCAGCCGCAGGCCCTCCGAGAACATCTGGATCGTCGTCACGCCCCACATGGCGGCGAGGGTGACGCCGGGCACCAGGGCCAGCAGCCACAGGGAGAGGCGTATGGAACCGAGACGGCGCCGGGCACCTGTCCGTCGAGACATCGTCGTCCTAGGGCGATCAGCGGGGAGCGAGGAACGGGGAAGCGGAACGGTCGGGGAGGGTGGGGGACGGGCGCGGGGGTGGGGGCGTGCCGGGCACGGCACATGGGATGCGCAGGATGTTATCCGTACAAGTGGGCGTGCGAACCGGGCCTGACCGAATCTTTGGCGACACCGTCACAGGAAGTGTCCGGTCACCGGGTCCCGGCGGCGGCGAACCGGGCCACAACGGACACGTTCGACCTGGTCACGAACGCGGGTCCGGTGAGCACCGGAGCCGTCCCGCCGCCGCTGATGTTGCCGTTGGTGCGGTACAGCCACAGGGCGTCCACCGCGAGGTAGCCCTGCAGATACGGCTGCTGGTCCACGGCGAACTGCACATCGCCGTCCTGGACCGCCTTGACCAGGTCCTTGTTGAGGTCGAAGGTGGCCACTTCGGCTCTGCTGCCGGCCTGCTCGACGGCCTTGACCGCGCTGAGCCCGTACTGGGCGCCCAGGGTGACGACCTCGTCGATGCTCGAGTCCTGTCGCAGCCGGGACGCGATCGTGGCGGTCACCGCGTTCATGTCGGCGCCGTCCACGTACAGGTTGTCGGTGTCGCCGCGGAACGTCTTCCGCACGCCGGCGCAGCGGGCCTCCAGCGCCACGTTGCCCCGCTCGTGCACCACGCACAGGGCGTGCTTGGCCTTGACCTCGTCCAGCTTGTCGCCGACGGCCCGGCCCGCGACGGACTCGTTCTGGCCGAAGTACTCCAGGAGTCCCGTCGGCCGCCAGGCGTCGATGCCGGAGTTGAGCCCGACGACAGGGATGCCGGCCGCCTTGGCCTGGGCGACCGGGCCTCTCATCGCCGCCGGCTTGGCCAGCGTCACGGCGATCCCGTCGACCTTGTCGCGGACCGCGTCCCGCACCAGCGCGGCCTGCGCGGCCGGGTCGGAGTCCCCGGCGTACGTCAGGTCGATGCCGTCCTTGGCGGCCGCCGTCTCGGCGCCTCTGCGCACCAGGTCCCAGAAGGCGTCGCCCTTGCCGCCGTGCGTGACGAGGGCGACCTTCATCCCGCCGCCGGACGTGTCTGCCGTATCCGCCGCGTCGTCGGCCGCGCCGAGGACGGAGCAGCCGGACACCAGCAGACACGCGGCGGAGGCCAGGGCCACGGTTCGGGAGAGTCTCACGGTGGTGGGCTGCGGGGGAGGAGTGTTCATGGGGGGTGGACCTCGCTGTGCGGCCGAGCAAGAGCAGGGTGAGAGCACAGCGGGGCCGAAAACCGCACGACCCGATGACTCTCGCTGGCTCGGAGCCAACCGTGTGTGACCACTGGTCGTCAAGTGAGCGGCCACAAGCCGTGAGTTGATGCTGCCGCATCGTGATGATCCGTCCGACGGGCCGAACGGCGAGGTCAGGGCCTCTTCCCCGGCTACGGCTTGCGCGCCACCGCCCCGTACATCGCGATGTCCTCGTCCCGGATCCCGAGACCGGAGTTTTCCGTACCGTCCGTGCGGTTCGGGCGCCACTTGTGGACCTGCGCGATGCCGGGCTCCACCAGGTCGAGGCCCTCGAAGAACTCCGCCGCCTCGGGGAGGGTGCGCAGCCGCATCGGCATGCCGCGCGCGGCGTACTCCCGGGCCACGCGGCCGACCTCGTCCGGGGCGAAGTCGGCGGTGCCGACGGACATCGCGAGGCAGCTGCCCGACGGCAGCGGGTCGAGGAGCCGGCGGACGATGCCGACGGCGTCGTGCTCGTCCAGCATGAAGTGCACGATCGCGATGACGGTCAGCGCGACCGGCTCCGACAGGTCGAGGGTGTCCCGGAACCCGGGGGCGCCGAGGATGTCCGCCGGGTCGCGCATGTCCGCCTCGACGTACGCCGTCCTGCCCTCGGGCGTCCCGGCCAGCAGGCCCTGGGAGAGGGAGAGGACGAGCGGGTCGTTGTCGACGTAGACGACCCGCGCGTCCGGGGCCGCCGCCTGGGCGATCTCGTGCAGGTTGGGCGGGGTCGGGATGCCGGTGCCGATGTCGAGGAACTGGTGTATCCCCGCCTCGGCGGCGAGATACCGCACGGCGCGGTGCATGAAGTCGCGGTTGGCCCGCATGTGGACCGGCAGGGCGGGCCATTCGCGGCACATGGCGTCGCCCGCCTCCCGGTCGGCGGGGTAGTTGTCGTCGCCGCCGAGGATGTAGTCGTAGATCCGCGCGGAGTGCGCGCTCTCGGTGTCGATGCGGTGCTCCGGCATCCGGGCCTCCCAGTACGCAACTCGCCTGTCACCGACCACAGCCGGACCGATGGGCGCGATTCCATCACTCATGGCCCCGCGGGGGAAGAAACGGCTTTCCGAGGAGGGCGCCGGGGGACCGGCCTCCGGAGAGCCGGGTCTCCGGGATCCGGCGCCCTCCGCGGTGCCCGTCAGCCCGTCAGGACCGGCAGCGTCCGATGGCCGTGCGAGATGAACGAGTCCACCGGCCGCAGCTCCTCGGCCGGTACGGCGAGGGTGAGGCCGGGGAACCGCGCGAACAGGGCCGGCAGGGCCACGCGCGCCTCCAGCCGGCCGAGCGGGGCGCCCAGGCAGTGGTGGACGCCGTACCCGAAGGCCAGATGGTCCTTCGCGGCGCGGGTGACGTCGAAGACGGCGGCGTCCGGGCCGTGATGCTCCGGGTCGCGTCCGGCGGCGGCGTACGCGGCGAGGATCGCCTCGCCCTTGCGGATCACCGCGCCGTCCGGGCCGCCCAGTTCACCGAGGGGCAGATCCTCGACGGCGTACCGCAGCGGCAGGCTGGCCACCGGTGCCTCGACCCGCAGGGTCTCCTCGATCACATCGTCCCAGGAGGCGCGCCCGCTGCGGACGTGCTCGAGCTGGTCGGGGTGGGTGAGCAGCGCGTGGACAGCGTTGTCGAGCAGGTTGACCGTCGTCTCGTGACCGGCGCTGATCATCAGCATCAGTGTGTCGAGCAGTTCCTGCTCGCTGAGCCGCGTGCCGCCCTCCTCCTCGTGGGCCGCGATCAGCGCGGAGGTGAGGTCGTCGCCGGGCGCCGCCCGCTTCGCGGCGACGAGTTCACCGAGGACGGCGTAGAACCGGGCGTAGATGTCGGCGACCTCGGCCGCGTCGGCCGAGGTGTGGAAGACGCCGTCCACCACGACCCGCAGCTCGGCCCCCAACTCCTCGGGAAGTCCGAGCAGTTCGCCGATGACCTGGATGGGCAGCGGGTAACAGAACTCCTCCCGCAGATCGACCGCGTGGCCGTCCGCTCCACCGCCGGCCCCGGCCTTGGCGACCCGGTCGAGCAGCGCCGCGGTGATCTCCTCGATCCGTGGCCGCAGCGCGTTGGTGCGGCGGCCGGTGAACGCCTTGGAGACAAGGGCGCGCAGCCGTTTGTGGTCGGTGCCGTAGGCCGTGAACATGTTCTGCACCGCGACCCAGGTGAACAGCGGCCAGTCCGCCGATACCTCGCCGTCGATCCAGCGCTGCCAGTGCCGGCGCGGGTCCTTCGACACCCGCGGGTCGGTGAGCAGCCGTTTCAGAAGCGGGGTGCTGCTGACCGCCCAGGCCGGGACACCGTGGGGGAGTTCGACGGGGGTGACGGGTCCGCGCTCGCGGATCCGGGTCGCCTCGCCGTGGATGTCGCGGCCGGTCGGGTCGATCACAATCGGGTGGGTCTGATCCATCGGACTCTCCCTGGGCTGAAGGCTGTTCGTACGCCGCGCGCCCGCCTCGTGGGCGAGAGCGCGACACGTCCAGCCAAGTGGCCGCGGCCGGGCGACGCCAGGGGGTGGCGGATCACTGGCCTGAAGGGGAGCACTGGCCCGATTCAGACGGTCTGGCCGGCCTCCCGCTCCAGGGGCCGCGCCACGGCCGCGGCCTTGGCCGCCCTCCTGCGCTGCCGCCGGCTGACGCGCGGCTCCTGGTCCGGGAGCCAGCCGAAGGTGAGGCAGCTGCCGACGATGCCCAGGAGCATGCCCACGAAGAAGCCGCCCAGGTTCGAGGTCATCCAGGTCGCCAGTGAGACCAGCACCCCGATGACCGAGTAGAACAGGCGCTGGGAGGGGTTGAAGAGGATCAGTACGCCGCACAGCAGCATCACGGCCGGAAACAGATAGCCGGCCAGACCCTGCATGCCGACGTGCAGGATGACGTCCAGCGACGCCTTCAGGGTGAGCAGGACCTCCGCCCCGCCCAGGGCGAGCAGCAGCCCGCCCCAGAAGGGGCGGCCCGCCCGCCACCGGCGGAAGGCGGGCCGGAACGTCCCGTGTGAGCCGCCGGGCATCAGCAGCCCGACTCGCTGAAGCCCAGCTTCAGCCCGGGCAGCTTGAACACACCGGCCGTGGTGGCGTAGTTGGTCTGCCTCAGGTTCTTGATGCGCACGGTGTCGGACTGCTGGCTGAAGACGCCTATCGGCCCCTTGCCCAGCGGGCCGGCCTTGTTGAGCTTGCTGGCGTCGTTGCCGATCTCGATGTTGGTGAAGGCCGCGTCGCCCGAGAGCTGCGTGGAGTCCGTGGTCAGGTCGGTGGCCCGGACCTTCTTCGCACCTTCACCCGCCCTGATGATCAGGTTCGTGCCGCCCAGGTCCACGCTCTGGCACAGCTTGGTGAGGGTCGCGTCCTTGATCACGGACGTGACGACCAGCACCTGGCCGCCGGTCTCACCCGCGTTGGGGCTGCCCTCGGCCATCTCGTCCAGGCCGCCGAACTGCGCGAAGCCGTTGCCCTTCAGCTCGGTGGCGGTGACCGTGAAGGGCATGCCGGAGATGGCGAACTGCACGCCAAGGGCCCCCTCGGCGGTGAGGACCGCGAGGCCCGCGGCGACCAGGGTGGCCGGCACCGCCATCACCGCGGCCCGGCGTGCCCGGACCCGCCCGCGGCGCGCGGGAACGTCACCGACGTCCACGGCGGCGGGGCCGTCCGGTCTTTCGGGGGTGTGCTCGGCGGAGGAGGTCATGTCTGCTCCAGGTGCGTCGGTGCGGATCGGACTTCGGTGGCACGTTGCCCTGGCGCGGACACCGACCGCGTACGTACGTCTCCCCGCAACTCCCGGCGGTTGCAAGGGTTTTCTCGTTACGCCGCAGTAGCCGACTCGGAAGTTACCGGGGGTTACATGAAGGGTCAAGGGAAGTGTGAACAAAGAGTGTGGAATGTGCGCCGCATGTGAGTCAATGGCGTTCAGAAACCCTCAGCGCACGCACAACTCCCCTGCAATGCCTTGACGTTGACTGGCCGGTAGGTCTACAACTCTCCTCGTCTCACCGGATCCGTGGCGCCGGATCCACCGCGCGGCGCCGTCCGCGCGCCCCGGACCCCCGGTCCCGGACGGGCATCTCGCCGCCCGGTGCGTTCCGCACGGGCTTTCCATCGCCCGAGTCCGATCCTCCACGGCACGGCCGCTTCCTCTGGAGCCGCGCCACCAGCCACCCCCCCGCCCGGTCCGGCCGGAGCCGCGTTCCCGTGCGTGCCTCCGGCCGGTGACCGGTTTGCCGTTGCCGGCCCGTCACGTACGGAGAAGGCGTGACGGGCCGGCAACGGCGCACGCCGACGCGCGTTCCCCCCTCACCCTCGCTTCCGAAAGAGGTACACCCGCATGCGTACACGCACCCTGATCGCCCTCACCGCCACCGTCGCCGCCCTGGGCCTCGCCACCCCCGCCTCGGCGGCCGACACCCCGGTCCTGACCACGACCGACGGTGCGGCCGTCGCGGTCGGCGACGTCCTCGACGCGTCCCTGGCGAGCGGCACCGCCGCCACCTTCTACTCCAGCGCGACCGGCACCAGCGGAATCTCGTGCGCCTCGTCGGCGTTCTCCGCCAAGGTCACCGCCAACCCGGCCGCTCCCGGCACCGCCACCGAGTCCCTCGCCTCACACACCTTCGACACCAGCGGCTGTACCACCAACGTCGTCGGAGTGCTCGGCGTCAGCGGCATCACCGTCGACAACCTGCCCTACGCCACCAGCGTGTCCTCCGACGGCACCGTCTCCGTGACCCCGGGCGCGAGCTCCGCCATCCAGTCCACGGTCAAGCTGCGCACCCTCCTCGGCACCATCACCTGCGTCTACCAGGCCCCCAGCCTGACCGGCACCGCGAGCAACGCCGACCACAGCATCGCCTTCACCAAGCAGCAGTTCACGAAGACGTCCGGTTCGTCGCTGTGCTTCAGTAACGCCTTCTTCACCGCCAAGTACGCCCCGGTGACCAAGGGTGGTGTCGCGATCAACGTCAACTGACCGTCCGTCAGCGGTAGTTCAGCGTCGCCGTAGTCGTACGGCCAGGGCGGCGCCGCCGGTGAGCAACAGCACCGCCGCGGCGCCGCCCGCCAGCATGGGCGTGGAAGGGCCCGGGCCGGAGCCGGAGGTGGCGGCCACCGGCGTGTGGTCGCCCTGCGGCTGCGGGCCGGCGGCGTTCTCCCCCGGCCCTTCCCTTTCCTTCGCCCCCTTGTTGTCTTCCTTCTTGTTCGCCTTCCGCTCCGTCCTCTCCCGGGGCACCGTGTCCTCCGTGTCCTTCTCCGGGAACACCACGTCCGAGCACGAGTAATAGGTGTCCGGTGTACTGCTGTTCTGCCACACCGTGTACAGCACGTGCCGCCCGGTACGGTCGGACGGCAGGGTCGCCTCGAGGCGGTAGGCGCCGTCCGTCAGGGCCGGGTCCGTCACCTCCGCGAACGGCTTCTCGGGCAGGTCGGACCAGGACAGCGGCCCGGCCGGGTCGTAGCCGGGCTTCGTCAGGTACATCCGGAACGTGCCGGTGTGCGGAATCGTCGAGACGTACCGCATGGTCAGCGTCGCGCCGGGCGTCACCCGGGTCGACGGCCAGTCGGCGCGGGCGAGGTCGAGGCCCCGGTAGGCGGGCAACCCGCCGCTGCACAGCTTCCCGTCGGGGACGACCTGCCGGTCCCGGCCGTTCACGTTCGCCAGCCGCAGGTTGTCCCAGGCCGTGAAGGGCGCGCCGTTCGCGGCCACGGCCGCGCGGCACGCCGCCGAGCCGGCGCGATCGCCGCCCTCGGGGGAGCAGGCCACCACCCGGCTCACCGGATCAGTCGGCGCGCCGTGCGCCCCTGCCGGCCCGGCGGCCCACAGTGGCAGCAGCAGCGGGGTCACGAGGGCGGCCGCGAGTGCGGTGCGGTGTGCGGTCGTACGAGGCATCCCTCTGCGTCTCCTCGGCCGGGGCGGCAACGTCGGTAGTGCAGTACGGGAAACCGCCCCGGCGCGTTCACCGCGCACGGCGCGTTCGAAAAGGGCCAGGCGCGCCCAACTGCCCGCCATAGAGGGTGGGTTTCCGGCCCGATCGAGGGTTTCCCCCGTATCCCGATGACCTTCCCTTTGCCTATCGTTCGACCACAGCCGACCCACAGGTAACCCCGAACGGTCCGCTCGCCTTCTCTGCGCCTGGCCGGCCATCGCGTCGCTTTTCGAACCACCCCCCTCCGCTTCGACGACGAAGCGACTCCACCGCCGCTCCGCCCAGCCCGGAGTCAGGCCACGAAAGGCAACGACCGTGCGTACCTCCCCAGAGCTCAGACGGAAGCTGATATCCGTCGCCGTCGTCTCCGCCGCCCTGCTGACCGCCGCCCCCGCCTCGGTCGCCGTCGCCCAGGAGTCCGCACCCCGTCCCGCCGCCGTCCCGGCCGCCCTCACCGAGGCCGCGCCCGGCGCCCCGGCCGAGCGGCTCATCGTCGGCTACAAGTCCGGCGCCGCCGAGGCCAAGTCCAACAAGGCGGCCGCCGCCGACGCCGAGACCAAGGCCGAGAAGACGGGCGAGGACGTCGACTTCCAGCGCCGCCTCGGCACCGGCGCGGCCCTCGTCGAGCTGGGCACCAACCCCACCCGGACGTCCGTCGCCGACGTCGTCGCCCAGTACGAGGCCGACCCGCAGGTCGCCTACGTCGTTCCGGACCGCCTGAACAAGCCGACGGCCGTCACCCCGAACGACACCGACTACAGCAAGCAGTGGGACCTGTTCGAGTCCACCGCGGGCATGAACGTCCCGGCCGCCTGGGACACCACCACCGGCAGCGGCGTCACCGTCGCCGTCATCGACACCGGCTACGTCACCCACTCCGACCTGGCCGCGAACATCGTCGGCGGCTACGACTTCATCTCCGACACCGCCGTCTCCGTCGACGGCAACGGCCGTGACAGCAACCCGGCCGACCCCGGCGACTGGTACAACGCCAACGAGTGCGGCCAGGGCATCCCGGCCTCCGGCTCCTCCTGGCACGGCACCCACGTGGCCGGCACCATCGCCGCCGCCACCAACAACGGCAAGGGCGTCGCCGGCATCGCCTACGGCGCGAAGATCTCCCCGGTCCGCGTCCTCGGCAAGTGCGGCGGCTACGACTCCGACATCATCGACGCCATCACCTGGGCCTCCGGCGGCACGGTCTCCGGCGTTCCCGCCAACACCAACGTCGCCAAGGTCATCAACATGAGCCTCGGCGGGGGCGGCGCCTGCTCCACCGCCACCCAGAGCGCCATCACCGGCGCGGTGAACCGCGGCACCTCGGTCGTCGTCGCGGCCGGCAACGAGAACCAGAACGTCTCCAACTCCTCCCCGGCGAACTGCAACAACGTCATCTCCGTCGCCGCGACCAACCGCGCGGGCAGCCGTGCCTCGTACTCCAACTACGGCTCGCTCGTCGACATCTCCGCCCCCGGCGGCGAGACCCGGACCTCCACCGCCAACGGCATCCTGTCCACGCTGAACTCCGGCACCAAGACGCCGTCGAGCGAGAACTACGCCTACTACCAGGGCACCAGCATGGCCACCCCGCACGTCGCGGGCCTGGCCGCGCTGATGAAGTCGGCCAACTCCGCCCTCACCCCGGCTCAGATCGAGTCGGCCATCAAGGCCAACGCCCGCACCCTGCCCGGCACCTGCTCGGGCGGTTGCGGCGCCGGCCTCGCGGACGCCGCCAAGACGGTCCAGGCCGTCAAGGGCGGTACGTCCACCGGCACGACCTTCTCCAGTACCACCGCCGTCGCCGTCCCGGACAACGGAGCGGCGATCGAGTCGCCGATCAACGTCACCGGCCGCAGCGGCAACGCCCCCTCGGCCCTCCAGGTCGGCGTCGACATCACCCACACCTACCGTGGCGACCTCGTCATCGACCTCGTCGCGCCGGACGGTTCGACGTACCGCCTGAAGTCCGCCGCCTCGGACTCCGCCGACGACGTGAAGACCACCTACACGGTCAACGCGTCGAGCGAGACCGCCAACGGCACCTGGAAGCTGCGCGTCCAGGACACGGCGGCGCAGGACACGGGCACGCTCAACAGCTGGAAGCTGACCTTCTGATTCGCCATCACCAAGCGGGCGGGTCGACCGGTGCGGATGGGGCACCGGCCGGCCCGCCTTTACGTCTGCCCGCACAACTCCCACAGGTAGATACCGAACGCGCTGTTTTCTTTCACCAGTTGCGATTGTTTTGCCGGATGTGCACCCGCACTCCGGCACACTGGTGTGATGAACGCCGTCTGAGGGTGAGTTATCGTGTACGGGGGGTAAAAACAAACGGCATGACCCGTTCATTTCCGTCCCGGGAGAGTTCAGCCGATGGCGAGGCAGTTGCGAGCCGAGCAGACCCGCTCGACGATCATCACAGCCGCCGCTGACCTGTTCGACCGTCGCGGCTACGAATCGACCAGTCTCAGCGACATCGTGGAGCACGCTCAGGTCACCAAGGGTGCCCTGTACTTCCACTTCGCGGCGAAGGAGGATCTCGCCCACGCGATCCTCGAACTCCAGTCGCACACCGCCCGCCGGCTGGCGACGGAGACCGACAACCGCGGCCACACCTCGCTGGAGGCGCTGATGCGCCTCACGTTCGGCATCACCCGCAAGTCCGTCGAGGACCCGGTCCTGCGGGCCGGCCTGCGGCTCGCCACGGGCGGGATCCAGCCGCGGCCGCCGCTGAGTCACCCCTTCACGGAGTGGCTGGACATCGTCACGAACCGGCTCGTCGGCGCGGTCAAGGAATCCGACGTCCACCCGGACATCGATATCGACGTCGTGGCCCACTCCCTGGTCTGTTTCTTCGTCGGCACCCGGGTCGTGGGCCGCTCCCGCGAGCCCGTCGCGCGGCAGCCCCGCAGGACGGCCGAGATGTGGAACATACTCCTCCGCAGCCTGGTCCCGGTGACCCGCCGCGCCCGCTACCTCAGCCTGGCGGCCCGTCTGGAGCGGGAGATCGCGCCGGTCTGACGGGCCCCACCCGGGCATGAGGGCCGCGCGCTACGGTGAGCCGCATGCCCGACACCCCCTCCGCACCCCTGCTCCTCGGCAACCAGCCGGGCTCGTTCCCCCACAGCGTGCTGGCCGAGCGGCACCCCGCGATCATCCGGCAGGTCCGCGAGGCCTTCCCCTACGAATCCGGGCAGCACCGCGCGCTCGACGACCTGCTGGCGAACTGCACCAAGGGCGAGATCGAACCGCTCCCCGCCGACGCGCACGACCGGGACCTCTGGGGGACCTGGGGGCTGCGCGAGTACACCGGCCGCTCCTGGTTCGACGTGCCGTGGCTGTGGTCCGAGAGCTGGTTCTACCGCCGACTGCTCCAGGCCGTCGGCTACTTCGGCCCGGGCCCCTGGCAGGGCATCGACCCCTTCCGCCCCTTCAAACTGGCCGAACTCGACTCCGCCGAGACCGACGAGGAACTGGCCGCGCTCGACGACCTCGCGAACCGGCCCGCCGGTGAACAGGCACAGGCCCTGCTGCACGGCTCCCTCTGGGGCAACCGGGCCGACCTCGGCTTCCGCCTCTCCGCCGAGGGCGCACGGGACGCGGACGCCGCCCCTGGTCTGGTGGCCGACGACAGTGACCGGCTGTGGTCCCTGCTCGGCGGCACAGGCACGGGCACCCTGTGCCTGGTCGCCGACAACGCGGGCCGCGAACTCGTACCCGACCTGCTGCTCATCGCCCACCTCCTGGCCCACGGCCGCATCGGACGGGCGGTCCTGCACGTCAAGCCGTACCCCTACTACGTCTCCGACGCCACCACCGCCGACGTCGTCGACGCACTGCGCCGGCTGACCGGTGCCGGGGGAGCGGCCGCCGACCACGGACGCCACCTGTGGTCCGCCCTGGCTGAAGGCCGCCTCATCCTGCGCGCCCATCCCTTCTCCAGCGCCCCGTTGCCTTACGAGGAGATGCCTGGGGACCTGCGCGCCGAATTCGCCTCGGCCACGCTCACCATCGTCAAGGGCGACCTCAACTACCGCCGCCTGGTGGGCGACCGGCTCTGGTCCCCGACGACTTCCTTCACGGACGTCACCGCGTACTTCCCCGGCCCGGTCGCCGCCCTGCGCACCCTGAAGTCCGACGTGATCACCGGCCTCGACCGCCGTACGGAGGCGGAACTGGTCGCGGCGGAGGATCAGCGCTGGCGCACCAGCGGCACACACGCGCTGATCCAGGTGAGGACGCCAGGGTAGGCCGACCGCTTTCAAAGTTCCCGCGTTCGCTCCCGATTCACGCGATGGTGTGATCATGTCCCGCCCCGTGGATGCCGCCGTGGGGCGCCGGGTAGGGCCCGGCCATGACGCAGCCGTTCGAACTCCCGCACTTCTACATGCCGCACCCCGCGCGGCTGAACCCCCATCTCGACGAGGCCCGCGCCCACTCGTCGCAGTGGGCTCGCGAGATGGGCATGCTGGAGGGATCCGGCGTCTGGGAGCAGGCCGACCTCGACGCGCACGACTACGGCCTGCTCTGCGCCTACACCCACCCCGACTGCGACGGCCCCGCCCTCTCCCTCATCACCGACTGGTACGTCTGGGTCTTCTTCTTCGACGACCACTTCCTGGAGATGTACAAGCGCAGCCAGGACCGCCTCGCCGGCAAGGCCCACCTGGACCGGCTGCCGCTGTTCATGCCGCTGGACCTCTCGACTCCCGTACCGGAACCGGTGAACCCCGTCGAGGCGGGCCTCGCCGATCTGTGGGCGCGCACCGTGCCGAAGATGTCGGAGGGCTGGCGGCGCCGCTTCGCCGTGGCCACCGAGCACCTTCTGAACGAGTCCATGTGGGAGCTGTCCAACATCAACGAGGGGCGGATCTCCAACCCCGTCGAGTACATCGAGATGCGCCGCAAGGTGGGCGGCGCCCCCTGGTCGGCGGGGCTCGTGGAGTACGCGACCGCCGAAGTGCCCGCCGCCGTCGCCGGGTCGAGGCCGCTGAGGGTGCTGATGGAGACGTTCTCCGACGCCGTGCATCTGCGCAACGACCTGTTCTCCTACCAGCGGGAGGTCGAGGACGAGGGCGAGCTCAGCAACGGCGTGCTCGTCCTGGAGACCTTCTTCGGCTGCACCACCCAGGAGGCCGCCGACACCGTCAACGACGTCCTCACCTCCCGCCTCCACCAGTTCGAGCACACGGCGTTCACCGAAGTGCCCGCTGTGGCCCTGGACAAGGGCCTCACCCCGGACGAGGTGGCGGCCGTCGCGGCGTACACGAAGGGGCTGCAGGACTGGCAGTCCGGAGGCCACGAGTGGCACATGCGCTCCAGCCGCTACATGAACGAGAACGCGCGCGGCAGCAAGCCCTGGCCGGGCTGCAGCGGCATGGGCACCTCCGCCGCCGATGTGCGCGCCCTGCTCGCCTCGGCCGGAGCCGAGCGGCTGCGCTCCTACACGCACGTGCCGTACCAGAAGGTCGGGCCGTCCCGGATCCCCGACATCCGCATGCCGTTCCCGCTGGGACTCAGCCCGCACCTCGACAACGCCCGCCGGAATCTGCGCCACTGGGTGGACCGCATGGGCATCCTCGCCGAGGGCGTCTGGGACGAGGACAAACTCAGGGCCTACGACCTCCCGCTCTGCTCGGCGGGCCTCGACCCCGACGCCACACCCGAGGCACTCGACCTCAGCGCGCAGTGGCTCGCCTGGGGCACCTACGGCGACGACTACTACCCGCTGGTCTACGGCCACCGCCGTGACCTGGCCGCCGCCCGGCTGACCACGGCCCGCCTGTCCGACTGCATGCCGGTCGCCGGCGAGCAGGCGCCGGTCCCGGCCAACGCCATGGAGCGCGGCCTGGTCGACCTGTGGCTGCGCACCACCGCGGACATGACGCCCGAGTCGCGGCGCACCCTGAAGGACGCGGTGAACGTCATGACCGAGAGCTGGGTCTGGGAGCTGTCCAACCAGATGCAGAACCGGGTCCCCGACCCGGTCGACTACCTGGAGATGCGCCGCTCGACCTTCGGCTCCGACCTCACCCTCAGCCTGTGCCGGATGGGTCATGGCCCGGCCGTCCCGCCCGAGGTCTACCGCAGCGGCCCGGTCCGCTCCCTGGAGAACGCCGCGATCGACTTCGCGTGCCTGATCAACGACGTCTTCTCGTACCAGAAGGAAATCGAGTACGAGGGCGAGATCCACAACGCGATCCTCGTCGTGCAGTCCTTCTTCGGCTGCGACTACCCGGCCGCGCTCGGCATCGTGCACGACCTCATGAGCCAGCGCATGCGGCAGTTCGAGCACGTGGTCGAGCACGAACTGCCCGTCCTGTACGAGGACTTCCAGCTCTCGAAGGAGGCACGCGCCATCATGGGGGAGTACGTGACGGATCTGCAGAACTGGATGGCGGGCATCCTGAACTGGCACCGCGAGGTGGACCGTTACAAGGCCCACTGGCTGGCCCGGCGCGCCCACGGCTTCCTCCCGGACCGGGCCCCCGCCGTGCCCGTGCCCGCTCTCGGCTGAGGCGGCGTTTTCCGGCCAGATCAACTCGACGTCACCGAGCAGACGGGGCATCAGGCACAGGACCCGCACCGGCCGAACTGACGCCGTACGTCACGCCGCTGCCCGTCCGCCCGTCCTGCGACCCGCCTCCGGCGACGTCCTGCGCGAGACCGAGATCGCCCTGCGCCCGGCCTGGGTGCGCCTGCACCCGCAGCTCCCGCTGACCCTGATGTGGGGCTACGACGGTCAGGTGCCGGCCCGACCATCGGGGTCCGGTCGACCACTGCGGGGCCCACGGCGGCCACGGGGAGGGACACACGGGCTGACGGATCGCTCGCCTCGCACCGTGCCCGGCACGTCGGGCGCGGTGCGAGCCGTGCCCTGGTTCAGGCCTCAGTGGCAGGCCCCATGGCCCCCACCGGTGCCGGTCAGTCTCACTCGTTCGTGGCTCGTCGCGTGCCGAGGTGCCGGGTAGAGCACCAGCCGTGATCGTTCCGCGTCCGCCGGAGGCGATCGGCACCATCCGGAGGCGAGCCATGGAACAGACCGCGCTGCGACCCAAGCCGATGCCTGGTCAGGAACCCGACGCGGCGGCGCCGGCCACCGAGGCCGGTCCGGCCCGGCCGCGCCCGCGCGTCGCCCGGCGGCGCGGCCGGAGGCTCGTCAAAGCGCTGTTCGCCGCCTTCCTGGGTGCGCTGCTCGTCCTCTCCGGGATCGGCCTCGGGGCGGTGGGCGCCACGGTGGCTGGCACGGGCGGAGTCCTCGACCCGCGAGGGTGGCACAAGCCGTCGCCCCCGGGCCCCTCGCCGTCCGCCGCCGCGCCCGTGCCCGCAGCCGTGACCCTCGGCGTGCAGGTCATGGACGCCGGGAAGCCGGGAGCCCTGGTCGTCGGGATCCATGTCCCCGGCCCGGGACACGCGGCGGGCCTGGAGCGCGGCGACCTGCTCCTCGTCTTCGGTACGACCCGCATCGACACGGCCGCCGACCTGGCCCGAGTCGTCGCCCGTGCCCGGCCCGGCGTCGAGGTCCGGCTGACGGTGCGGCACCGCGGCGGCTACCAGCAGCTGACGGTCGTACCTGCCCTCGTCACGTGACCACCCGGAAGTGGCTCGTGAGCCGTCCCGTGTCGTCCAGGACATGGAAGGCGAGTCCGGGCGGCGCGTCCCGGTCCGCGACCTGATCGCCCTCCCAGGGCAGCCGCAGCGTCCACGTCACTCCGGGGCCGACGACCAGCGGCCGCCCCGCGAACGAGGTGGCGGCGGGGGTGTGGGCGTGGCCGGTGATCAGTCCGGCGATCTCGGGCCGGCGTGCCAGCAGGGCGGCCAGCCGGTCGGCGTGACGCAGTCGGAAGGAGTCGGGCAGCGGATGATGCAATGCCACCGGCGGGTGGTGGAAGGCGAGCAGGGCCGGAAGGCCGCCGTCGAGTTCGTCCAGGGTCGCCTCGATCCAGTCGTACGTCTCCTCGTCCAGCTCCCCGTCGTCGCTCCCCGGGACGCTGGAATCGCACATCAGAACGGCGCCGTCGTCGAAGACCTGCACGCTGTTGACCGGCCCCTCGGCCCCGGGCAGGCCCAGCAGCGCCTTGCGGTAGGGCGCGCGGCTGTCGTGGTTGCCCGGGCAGGTCAGCACGGGGAACGGGGCGTCGCCGTCGCGCAGCCCCAGCAGGCGGGCCGCCTCCTCGTACTCGGGCTCCGTGCCGTGGTCAGCGATGTCCCCGGTCACCAGCAGCGCGTCGACATGACCCGGCAGTTCCCGCAACCGGTCGCGGACACGCTCGGCACGCTCCGTCGCCCGCGCGCTCCCGTCCAGATGCAGATCGCTGATGTGTGCCAGTACGAGCACGGCCGCACGCCCCCTCGTTCGAACGAGTGATGGATGCCCATTAATGGGTGTAGCGAATCTAAGCATTAGATCTAACGGTTCGGAAATACCTTGCCGTTAGCAGTGATGCTCAGGTGAAGTGCGCAGACGGCTCGCGCCGCCCTCTCCGGCCGGGCAGGATGTCTGCCCGTAGCCCCTTCGCCCGTCCTGGGAGGCCCGGATGACCGCAAGCACGGCCGCGTCCTTCACCGCCGACGACTACAGGGCCCGCATGGACCGCGCCGCGCGGACGGCCGCCGAGGCCGGTCTCGCGGGCCTGCTGGTGGCCCCCGGACCGGACCTGGTGTGGCTCACCGGGTACACGCCCCCGGCGGTGACCGAACGACTCACCCTGCTGGTCCTCGCCGCCGGACAGGACCCCGTCCTCGTCGTCCCCGCCTTGGAGGCCCCGGACGCGCACAAGGCGGCCGGAGCGTCCGCCCTGACCCTGCGCGACTGGACCGACGGCAAGGATCCCTACGCCGCCACCGCCGCCCTGCTCGACGCCTCGGGCCGGTTCGGCATCAGCGACAACGCCTGGGCGCTGCACCTGCTGGCGTTGCGGCAGGCCATGCCCGGCAGCTCCTACACCTCGCTCACCGAGGCCCTGCCGATGCTGCGCGCCGTCAAGGACGCGGCCGAACTGGAGCTCATGGCGGCCGCGGGAGCCGCCGCCGACGCGACGTTCGAGGAGATCCGGAACGTCCCGTTCGCCGGCCGCCGGGAATCCGAGGTGGCCGCGGACCTCGACCGGCACCTGCGCCGGCACGGACACGAGCAGGTCGACTTCACCATCGTCGCCTCCGGCCCGAACGGCGCCAACCCGCACCACGAGGCCGGCGACCGCGTCATCGAACGCGGTGACATGGTCGTCCTCGACTTCGGCGGCCTGCGGGACGGCTACGGCTCCGACACCTCCCGCACGGTCCACGTCGGCGAACCCACCGACGAGGAACGCCGCGTGCACGACATCGTGCGCGCGGCCCAGGAGGCCGGCTTTGGCGCCGTGCGGCCGGGGGCCGCCTGCCAGGACGTCGACCGGGCCGCCCGCGCGGTCATCGCCGACGCCGGCTACGGCGAGTACTTCATCCACCGCACCGGACACGGCATCGGCGTCACCACCCACGAACCGCCATACATGATCGAGGGCGAGCCGCAGCCCCTCGTGCCCGGCATGTGCTTCTCCGTGGAACCGGGCATCTACCTGCCGGGCCGGTTCGGCGTGCGCATCGAGGACATCGTGACCGTCACCGAGGACGGCGGGCGGCGCCTGAACACCACCTCCCGCGAGCTGGTCATAGTGGAGTGACGCCACCATGTCCCCACCACGCCTCCCGAACGGCAACGGCGCGATCATGACCCAGGCACCGACACCCACCGCGGACACCGTCCGCCGGCTGGTCCTGTCCCTCCTCAAGGACGGAAAGGACACCAGGCAGGGCGGGGAAGGCACCGGCCCCGACGTCCGGCCCGCCACCCAGGGCGCCGAACCGGCCACCTGGTGGGTCGGCACCCGCCATGTGCTGCGCCTCGCCCCCGACCGAGAGGCCACCGTGCGCCAGCGCCGCGAACTGCGCCTGCGCGACCTCGTCCGCCCGCACATCCCGGTGGCGGTGCCGGCCAGCGTGGCGCACGGCGAGTGGGCGGCCGGGCTGACCTACACGCTGGACACCAAGGTGCCGGGCGGCTCGGGGCAGGAGCACGACGTGTCCGCCGTGGGCGAGGCCGACCTCGCGGCGCTGCTCACAGGGCTGCGCGAGGTGCCGGTCCGGCAGGCCGAGACCCTCGGTGTGCCGCGCGCCGCGCCGCGCTCCCTGGAGGCGCTGCGCCGGGCCGCCGTACGCGCCGCCGAACGCTGCGCCGACGCCGACGAGTTCGACGCCGCACGTCTGAACCAGCTCACGCAGTCCGCCGCGGCCCAGCTCGCCGCCCAGTCCGGCTCGGCGGTCCTCACCCACCACGCCCTCACCGGCGGCCACCTCGTGGTCAGCGCCGACGGCCGGGTGCGCGGCGTCCTCGGCTGGGCCGGCGCGGTCGTCGGCGACCCGGCCGAGGACATCGCGGGCCTCGCGCTCGCCGTCGGCTCACCCGCCGCCGTACGCGCCGCCACCCTCGCCGGCTACGGCGCCCGGCCCTGTCTGCGCGGCCTGTGGCTCGCCCGCTGCGACACCGTCGTCCACCTCGCCGAGGCCCTCACCGGCGGGGACGTGGGCCGGCTCGGCGTGTCGCGGACGCAGCTGCGCCACGCCTGGGAGCCGATCCTGCTGGAACGCGTGACGGACCTGCGCGAGACGGACGACGACGCCCTGTAGCCGAGCGCCGTCGCGGGTGCGTCACCCCTGCAACAGCACCACGCCCGACTCCCCGGGCAGCCGCACCACCCCGTCGGCCCCGGGCGTCTCGACCGGCTCCCACGCGGCCAGCACGCGCGCGTGCGGCACGCCGAGCGACAGCGCCGCCGGCTCCCGCGCCAGGTTCACCGCCACGAGGACGTCCCCGCGCCGGAAGGCGATCCAGCGGCGCTGCTCGTCGCAGGCCACCTTGGTGTCGGCGAGATCGGGGTCGGTCAGGTCGGGCTGCTCGTGGCGCAGCGCGAGGAGCCGCCGGTACCAGGCCAGCACGCGCGCGTGGGGCTCGCGTTCCGGTTCGGACCAGTCGAGGCAGGAGCGGTCCCGGGTGGCCGGATCCTGCGGGTCGGGCACGTCCTCCTCCTTCCAGCCGTGCGCCGCGAACTCCCGCCGCCTGCCCTGCCGTACGGCGTCGGCGAGCTCCGGGTCGGTGTGGTCGGTGAAGAACTGCCAGGGCGTGCCGGCCGCCCACTCCTCGCCCATGAAGAGCATCGGCGTGAACGGCGCCGTCAGCGTCAGCGTCGCCGCACAGGCCAGCAGCCCGGGCGAGAGCAGGGCCGAAAGCCGGTCCCCCTGGGCGCGGTTGCCGACCTGGTCGTGGGTCTGGCTGTAGCCGAGGAGCCGGTGTCCGGCCACGCGGGTGCGGTCCAGGGGGCGCCCGTGGTGCCGCTCGCGGAAGCTCGAGTACGTCCCGTCGTGGAACCAGCCGCCGCTGAGGGTCTTGGCGAGCCCGCCGAGGGGAGCGCGCGCGAAGTCGGCGTAGTAGCCCTGCGACTCGCCGGTCAGCGTGGTGTGCAGGGCGTGGTGGAAGTCGTCGTTCCACTGCGCGTGCAGCCCGAGGCCGCCCCCGGCGCGGGAGGTGATGAGCCGCGGGTCGTTCAGATCCGACTCGGCGACCAGGAACAGCGGCCGGTCCACCTCGGCGGCCAGAGCGTCCACGGCCGAGGACAGTTCCTCCAGGAAGTGCTGCGCGCGCGTGTCCACCAGCGCGTGCACCGCGTCCAGGCGCAGCCCGTCGATCCGGTAGTCGCGCAGCCACGCCAGCGCGCTGCCGACGAGGAACGCGCGCACCTCGTCCGACCCGGGCGCGTCCAGGTTGACCGCGGCGCCCCAGGGCGTGTGGTGCGTGTCCGTGAGGTACGGCCCGAAGACGGGCAGGTAGTTGCCGGACGGACCGAAGTGGTTGTGCACCACGTCGAGGACCACGCCCAGGCCGAGTTCGTGGGCCCGGTCGACGAAGCGTTTCAGCGCCTCGGGCCCGCCGTACGGCTCGTGCACCGCCCACAGCGACACGCCCTCGTACCCCCAGCCGTGCGTGCCCGGGAAAGGGCACAGCGGCATCAGCTGCACATGCGTGACGCCCAGTTCGGCGAGATGGCCGAGCCGCTCGGCGGCGGCGTCCAGAGTGCCCTCGCGCGTGTACGTCCCCACATGCAGCTCGTACAGCACCGCGCCGGGCAGCGGCCGCCCCGGCCACCGCGCGCGCCACGCGTACCGCTCGTGGTCGACGACCGCGCTCAGCCCGTCCGGGCCGTCCGGCTGCCGCCGTGAGCGCGGATCGGGCAGCACGGGCCCGTCGTCCAGCGCGAAGCCGTACCGGGACCCGTCGCGCGCCTCCGCCTCGCCCCGCCACCACCCCGGCCGTTCCGGATCGCGCTCCAACGCACGCGTGACCTCGTCGCACCGGAGCGTCACACGGCCGGCCTGTGGTGCCCACACCTCGAACTGCACGGACGGTTCCCCTTCGTCTGCTCACCGTGATGTAGCCCGTCCATGGTGCGTCAAACGCGATCAATCCGCTGGCGCATCCTCCCTTTTGCGGCGGGTGTCGCCGGGTACGCGCGCGGGGCGGCCGTTTTCCCGTTTTCTGGACAGCCCGGCCGCGCTGCCCGACAATCACCAGCGTGACGTCGTCCTTCGAGTTCAACACGTACCCCGCGCGGCTCTCCGACGTGGAGCGTGACAGGGCGCTGAAGGTGCTCCGTGAGGGCGTCGCCGTGGGCCGCCTGTCCCACGACACGTTCGTCCGTCGCATGGAACTGGCGCTGGCCGCCCGCCGCCCGGACGAGCTCGCCGTGCTCACCGCCGACCTGCCCACGGAGAGCCGGCTCTCCCGGATGGTGTTCGGCACCGTCGAGGCGGTCTCCGGGTTCACCGTGCGGCTGCGCCGGGCCTGGCGGGCCGAGCGGCTGCCCAAACTGCTGCTGCCCCACCCGGCGCACGGCCATCCGCTGCGCATAGGCCGCGACCCCGCCAGCGGGCTGCGCCTCAGCCACGAGACCGTCTCCCGCGTGCACGCCGAACTCCGCCACCAGGGCGGCATGTGGGTCCTGCGCGACCTCGGCTCCACCAACGGCACGACGGTGAACGGCCGGCGGGTCGTCGGCGCGGCTCTCGTCCGCGAGGGCGACCAGGTCGGCTTCGGGCAGATGACGTTCCGGCTGACCGGAGTCCGGCCGGCGTCCGGCTGACCTGAAACCGAGGCGCCTTTCGGCGCCGGCCTGGGAGTTGTCGGCCGACGGTCCGTCATGGGTGGCTCAAATCCCGTTGCCGTCCATGGTGTTGACGTACCCCTGAAGTCGTGACTCACTGTGCTTACGCCATCTACACCTGGTGAACCGACGGCACCGCATTGGGGAGGTGTGCCCTGCCGCCCCTCCCGCGCTACCCGACCGTCGACGAACTGGGCGCCCGGGCCGCCGCCCTCGTCGCCCGCCACCCCCGTGACGCCCGGCTGCGCCGGATCGGCACGTCCCGCGCGGGCACCCCCATGTGGCTGCTCTCCGTCGGCCACGGCAGCCGCCAGGCCCTCGTCGTCGCCGGCCCGCACGCCAACGAACCCGTGGGCGGCGCCACCGTGCTGCGCCTGGCCGAGCGCGTGCTGGCCGACGCGCGGCACACCGAGGGCGCCGACGCCACCTGGAACCTGCTGCTGTGCCTGGACCCGGACGGGCTGCGCCGCAACGAGGGCTGGCTCACCGGCCCGTACACCCTCGGCCAGTACTTCCGGAACTTCTTCCGGCCCGGCTTCCTGGAACAGCCCGAATGGCTGCCCGACGGCGCGGCAGGCGCCGCCCTGCCCGAGACCCGTGCGCTGCTCGACGTCCAGGACGAACTGCGCCCGTTCCTCCAGTGCTCCCTGCACGGCGTGGACATCGGCGGCGGCTTCGTCGAGCTCACCCGCGACCTGCCCGGCCTCGCCCCGCGCCTCGCCCACATCGCCGCCCGGCTCGGCGTCCCCCGCGAACTCGGCGCGTACGACGCCCTGTACTGGCCGGGCCTCGGACCCGCCGTCTACCGGATCCCGCCGCCGCGCCGGGCCGGCCTCGCCGCGGCCATCACGGAGGCGGCCGTCGAGTCGACGTGGTTCCACCCGCACCGCCACGGCACCGTCACCGCGGTCGTCGAGGCGCCCATGTGGGGCGTGGCGGCCGTGTCGGACGGCTCCCCGCCCGCCGACCGGGACACGGTGCTGAGGGCCGTCAGCCGCGCCCTGCGCCACGACACGGGGCTCCTGCGGCACCTCCTGGCCCGGATCCGCCCGCACCTCGCCGTCGTGCCCGACGCGGCGCGCCTGCTCGCCCCGGTCGACGACTATTTACTGGTCTGCCCCGGCCTCGCCGACGCCTGGGACCCCGAGACCGGCGACGGCGCGGCCCACCCCCTCCCGCCCCTGAGCACCGCCCACCTGGCCGCCCTGCGCATCTCCGGGCGACGGCTGGTGCTGCGCACCGCGGGGCTGCTGCACCAGCTCGTGCGGGCGGCGGGCCGCGACCCGGCCGGGGCCCTGCCGGAGCTGGACCGGCTGATCGACGAGCGGTGCGCCGACTACCGCGACGGCTGCGGAGCGCGCTGGATCCCGGTGGCACGCCAGGCGGAGTACCAGACACGCGTGGTGCTCTCCGCCTTCGAACTGGCCGCGCGGCACACGCGCGTGCGCTCGGGTCCGGGGCCGGACTCGGGTTCCGGCTCGGGTGCGGCTGAGCCGGGGTGGGAGGCCGGCGCGGCGGTGCCGATGCAGCGGGACTGAACGCCGCAGGGCCTACGACGCCCCCTCGCGCGCGTGCAGCGCCGCCGCGACCACCGTGCGGGACTGGTGCTCGACCTGGTGCTCCAAAGGGACCCAGCGGGCACGGAACCGTTCCGCGAAAGCGTCGCTCCAGGTCGCGACGAGCTCCTCGAGCTGATTGGCCGCCCCTTCGTCGGTCCCGCGCAGCACCCGCAGCAGCATGGCCGCCGCCCGCAGCGGCACCCGCCGCACGAACGCGTCCACGCTGCCGACGTACGCCATGGTGCGGTCCGCGGGCGGGGTGTGGACCAGGTCGGCGGCCAGCCCCGGCACCAGCTCCAGACCCCACTTGGCGGCCCGCAGTAACGGCCCGTCCAGGTCCGCCAGCCGGGGCAGCGCGCCGTCGAGTACGCGCGTCACCTCCAGCGCGTCGCGTTGCAGCCGGCGCGCGAGCCGGCCGATCGCCGCCGCCGGAGCCGGATGCGGAGCCGGGTCGTCCACCAGGTCGCTCGCCCACATCGGCACCTCGACCACCGCGGTCAGTCCGCCGTACCGATGGGCGTGGAACCAGGTGCTGTGCCGTGCGTCGTCCGGCAGGCTCGGGTACGCCGGGCCGACCCCGGGCGCGGGCATCACATGCACTCCCGGCCCGGAGGCGGGCCAGCCCGCGGCGTCCGAGGCACCGGTCTCCACCGGGATGTGCAGCTCCGCCGCGGACTTGGCGAACGGCTCGGCCAGCCCGGGCACGTCCTTCGTCAGCTGCACCCAGCTGCCGCCCAGATCCGTGCCGTGCAGGGTCACCTGGAGGTAGGGCCGCAGCTCGTCGATGACGCCGGTCAGGGCCAGGGTCTCGGGCGGCAGCCGGTCGGGCGGCAGCACGGACGGCGCCCACTCCGGCTGCTCCGGGCCCGCGGGACGGAAGAAGCCGAGGTGGTAGTCGAACAGGCTGCGCGGCGCCGGTGTCACATGCAGGCTCGCCCCGTCGGGGTCCGCGCACAGCAGGAAGTGCCAGGACATGCCGTCCCGCAACTCCCGCTGCGCCAGCACCCGCCGGGCGAGCGCGAGCAGGGTGCAGGAGCCGGTCGGCTCGTTGGCGTGGGCGCCGGCGACCACCAGTACGGCTCGGCGGGCGCGGCCCACGGACAGCAGGTGCAGAGGTCTGCCGGCCCGCGAGGCACCCACCTGCCGCAGGGTGCACACTCCGGGGCGGTGAGCGGCCAGCGCCCGGGCAGCAGAGACCAGCTCGGTCACCGTTGGGTAGCGCAGCTCCGGCAGGACACTCACCCCCGTCACATCCGCCCGAGTTCGCAGTCGCAGTACCCCACGGCCATGGTGCGGTGTCAAGGGCGCGGCCGGGGAGGCTCCAGGGGGCGCCCGGAAGCACTGACGGCGGGTGTGCGGCAGGCGCCACGGGCGGTGTGCCGGCGCTGCTGGTGGTGTGGCGTCAGGGGCGCGGTGTCACTGCTGGTGGAGGCCGCGTCCGGCCAGGGTCAGGAACACCTCGCCGACCGCCTCCGACAGGGTCGGGTGCGGGTGGACGTGCCGGGCCACGTCGGACGGCTCGGCGTCCCAGCCGACGACCAGCTGACTCTCGGCGATCATCTCCGACACGTGCGGGCCCACCAGGTGCACGCCCAGCACGCGCCCGCCGCCGGCCTCCGTGACGACCTTCACCATGCCGCCCTGCCCGTGCACCATGCCCTTCGCGACGGCGGTCAGCGGCATGCTGTTGGCCTCCACCTCGTGCCCACGCGCGCGTGCCTCGGCCTCGCTCAGCCCCACGGCCGCGGTCTGCGGCGACGAGTACGTGACGCGGGGCACGGCCGCGTAGTCCACGGGCAGGGACGGCACACCGGCCAGCGTCTCGGCCACCAGCAGCCCTTCCGCGAAGGACGCGTGGGCCAGTCCGAGCGACGGCGGCGGCAGCAGGTCACCCACGACGTGGACGCCGGGCACGGCCGTCTCCAGCCGGTCCCAGTCGGCCGGTACGACGAATCCCCGCTCGTCCGTGGCGAGGCCCGCGGCGGCCACGTCCAGGCCGTCGGTGACCGGGGCCCGCCCGACCGCGACCAGCAGCCGCTCGGCCTCTACCGTGACGGTCTCGCCGCGGGCGGTGCGCACGCGTGCGCGTATGCCGCCGTCGAGGACCTCGGCGTCCAGGAGCCTGGCGCCGGCCCGGACGTCGATGCCGCGCTTCTTCAGACCGCGGGTCAGATGACGGCTCACGTCGGCGTCCTCCAGCGGGACGATCCGGTCGGCGGCCTCGACCAGGGTGACCTCCGCGCCCAGGGAACGGTGGAACGAGGCGTACTCCACGCCGATCGCGCCGCCCCCGAGCACCAGCACGGACGCCGGGAGCCCGGGCGCGAAGAGGGCGTCGTCGCTCGTCACCACACGCCGGCCGTCCGGCTCGAGCCCCGGGAGCGTGCGCGGGCGTGAGCCGGTCGCGAGCACGAGGCCGCGGCGGGCGGTGAAGTCCTGCGCGCCTTGGTCCGTGCCATCGCCCTCGACCCGCACCGAACGCGGCCCCGTCAGCCGGGCGCTGCCCCTCACCACCCGCACGCCCGCGTGCGCGAGATGGGCTTCCACCCCCCGGTGGTTGCGGGCCACGATGTCGTCCCGCGTGGCCACCAGCGCCGGCCAGTCGACGGCGTCCAGGGTCGCCTTCACACCCCAGCGCTCGCGTGCCTCGGCGATGCCGTCGACGAGTTCGGCCGCGTGCAGCATCGCCTTGCTCGGGATGCAGCCGCGGTGCAGACACGTCCCGCCGACCTTGTCCCGCTCGACGAGCACGACGTCGAGACCGAGGGCGGCGGCACGCAGGGCGGTGCTGTAACCGCCGGTGCCGCCGCCGATGACGATGACGTCCGATGAGTTGACGTCCGATGAGTTCATGCCCTCAGCCTCCGCCCGCCCCTTGCCATGCGTCCAAGGCAATGTTCTTGTGGAATCGATGCAGGGCGTTTATGGGAGGGGTCTTGAGCCTGCGGCAGATGGAGTACTTCGTGACCGTCGTCGAGGAGGCGTCCTTCACCCGCGCGGCCGAGCTGCTCCATGTGTCGCAGCCCGCGCTCTCCCACCAGATCAAGGCCCTGGAACGCTCCGTCGGCGGTGCGCTCCTGGAGCGCCTGCCGCGCGGCGTGCGCCTGACGCCGATGGGACGGGCCTTCCTGCCGCACGCCGAGCTCGCCGTGCGCAGCGCCGTCCAGGCCCGCCGCGCGGCCCGCGCCGCCGCCGGCGCCGAGGGCGGAGAACTGCACATCGCCGCCGTGCACTCCGTCGCGGTCGGTGTCCTCCCGGACGTGTTCGCCCGCTGGCGCGCCGCCCACCCGCGCGTCCTGCTGCACCTCCACGAGTACGCCTCCTCCGAGGCTTTGGAGGAACAGGTCGAGCGGGGCACGGCCGACCTCGCCGTCGGCCCGGCGCCCGCCGACTGGCCCGGCACCGTCGTGCCGGTGGGCGAGGAGGACATCGTCCTGGTCGTGCCCTTCGACGACCGCTTCGCCGGCCGGACGACGGTGACGCTGCCCGAACTCGCCGACCGCCCCTGGGTGCGCTGCGCCATGGAACCCGTCGTCCAGGGCGAACGCTTCCTCGACCGGGCCTGCGACCGGGCCGGATTCACCCCGCGCACCGCCGTGTTCACCGAGCACAGCTCCACGGCGGTGCGGATGGCCGCCGCCGGGGTCGGCGTCTGCGCCGTGCCCTCCCACCTCGTACGCGACGCGGTCGGTGAGGACTGTGCCGTCCTGTCCCACGACCCGCCCTGGAAGCGCACGCTGACGGTCTTCTCCCGCGTAGCACCGACCGGCGCGGCGGCGGCCTTCATCGACCTGCTGCGCTCGGCCTGGCCCTACCCAGGCGTGGCTCCCGCCGCACCGCTGCGCGCGTACGAGGACTGCCCCGAGGACGGCCCGGCGGCCGCCTGAGCGAGGCGCTGGGGGCAGGCGCGGGCCCGCGCGCGTGCGGCGCCGCGCCGCAGCGCGCCTCCAAAGCCGCCCCAGTGCCCGGCCACGCGTCTGTGCCGCGCTGCCGTGCCCGGCGCGCCCGCATGCCGTGCCGCGATCAGCCCCGCCTCAATCGCCCACCCTCTCGAGCAATGCCACCGGCAGCCCCACGAAAAGCTCCTCCACGCGTGCGTGCCCCGTGAACTCACGCCCCGGCCGCAGCACATCCGCCCAGCGCCCCGGCGGCAGTGGCAGCCGTGTGTCCCGCCAGCCGCCCGCCTCCGCCAGCCGCAGGGACAGCCGCGTCACGGCCGTGACCACCTCGCCGGAGCGGACGAACGCCGCACAGTGCGCCGCCGCAGGGCCCTCGGCGGTCAGCGGCGCGTACGTCGCCGTGTCGCCGAAGGCGCCGGGCCGCCGCCCCCGCAGCCCCAGCGTCGCCCGCGTCACCGCGGCCTTCTCGCCGGAGGTGCCACCGGACTCCTCGGGTGGGAAGCCCACCGCCCGCCGGTTGTCGGGATCGACCAGCGCCCGGTACTCGGCCTCCGTGCCCTGGTAGACGTCCGGAACGCCCGGCATCGTCAGCTGGACCAGGGCCGTGCCCAGCACGTTCGCCCGGATGTGCGCCTCCAGCGACTCCCGGAACTCGGCGATCCGCTCGCCCGGCGCCCCGCACGGCCCGGCCGCCACGAACAGCGCCACCGCCTCCTCGTAGGGCGGCTCCTGCTCGGTCCAGCTCGTGTACATGCCCGCCTCGCGCACATGCTTGAGCAACGCCCCCCGCACCCGCTCCGGCGACCCCGGCTCCGGGCCCAGCCCGAACACCGTCTGCCAGGCCGCCCACGCCAGTTGCGCGTCCGGCACACCCTCGCCGGTGCGCGTCACCTCGGCGAGGACGTCCGCCCAGCGGTCCGGGCACTCGGTGAGCACGTTCAGCGCCGCCCGGACATCGCCACTGCGCTTGGTGTCGTGCGTCGAGGCCACCGTCCCGCTCACCGGCCAGTCGCGCTGCACGCGCGCGCAGTACGCGTGGAACTCCTGCGGCGACAGCGCCGGGGAGCCCGGATTCCCGCCCACCTCGGTCGCCGACAGCAGCGGCACGTACCGGTAGAACGCCGTGTCCTCCACCGACTTCGCCCGCAGGGCGGACGCGGTCTGCGCGAACCGGGTCCGGAACTCCACCTGCGCGGGCCCGTCGCCGTACCGCCCCAGCATCAGGTCCCGTACGACGTCCACAGCGCCGGCCTCCTCGGGCACGGCGAAAGCTTGCCGGGCCTCGGCCGCGGCGTCCTCGGTGACCACGGACGCGGCGTCGGCCGACTCGTAGGGCCGGTAGACGTCCATGCGCACCAGGAGCTCCTGAAGCGCCGTGCGCAGCGCCCAGGGCGCGCGGTCGCGCAGGGCGGGCTCGGGCGAGGTCGCGCACAGCCGGACCGCCACCCGGGTCAGCCGGTCCATCTCCGTGGCCAGCTCGTGCGTGAGGACCTTGTACGCCGCCCGCCGCACCGTCGCCTCCCACTGCCCGCCCCGGTCCGTCTGCGGGGCCGCGAACCGCCGGTACTGCCCCAGGAGGTCCCCGAACCCGGCCGGGTCCGTGAAGAGCCCGTCCACGTGCCGCAGGGCGTCGTAGCCGGTGGTCCCGGCGACGGGCCAGGACGCCGGCAGCTGCTCACCGTCGGCCAGGATCTTCTCCACGACCGTCCAGCGGCCGCCCGTCGCCTCGTGCAGCGTCCGGAGGTAGCCGTCGGGGTCGGCGAGACCGTCGGGATGGTCGACGCGCAGCCCGTCGATCACGCCCTCGTGCAGCAGCCGGAGGATCTTGCCGTGGGTGGCCTCGAACACCTCGGGGTCCTCCACCCGCACCCCGATCAGCTCCGAGATGCTGAAGAACCGCCGGTAGTTGAGCTCGGTCCGGGCCAGCCGCCACCACGCCGGGCGGTACCACTGGGCGTCCAGCAGATGCGGCAGCGGCAGGTCCTCGGTGCCCTCGCGCAGCGGGAACACATGGTCGTAGTAGCGCAGGACGTCACCGTCGACGCGCAGTTCCCCGAGCACCTCGCCCAGCGGCCCGCCGAGCACCGGCAGCAGCACCTGGCCGTCCTGCGCCTCCCAGTCGATGTCGAACCATCGCGCGTACGGCGACTTGGGGCCCTCGCGCAGCACCTCCCACAGGGCGCGGTTGTGGCGCGGGGCCATGGCCATGTGGTTCGGGACGATGTCCACCACCAGGCCGAGCCCGTGCTCACGCGCCGTGCGGGCCAGCGCCCGCAGCCCCTCCTCGCCGCCCAGCTCATCACGCACGCGCGCGTGGTCGACGACGTCGTAGCCGTGCGTCGAGCCCGGCACCGCCTCCAGGACGGGGGACAGGTGCAGATGCGAGACGCCGAGCGAGGCCAGGTACGGCACGACGTCCGCCGCGGCCCCGAAGGGGAACTCGGGCTGCAGCTGCAGCCGGTACGTGGCCGTGGGCACCACCGGGTCAGGTCGCTCAGGTGTCATGAACCCTACGTACCCGCCCCGCCGCCGTTCGTGTCATCGCCCGCGCCAGGTGCGCCGCGCGTCGCCCGGACGAGTGGCCCTGTCCGGACGACGCGGCGGCGTTCCCAGGCGAGACGGCAGGGGCGGCTACACGGGCCGCTGGAGCACCGTGAGGCTCCGGTCCGTCAGGGTCAGCCGGTCCCCGGCCTGCACCTTCTCGCCGGCGTCCGGCGGAACACCGTCCGCGCGGGCGGTGTCGACCACGACCTGCCACTGCCGCCCGTGGTCGACCGGCACCACGAACTCCAGCGCCTTCGGCGAGGCGTTGAACATCAGCAGGAACGAGTCGTCGGAGATGCGCTCCCCGCGCGCGCCCGGCTCCGAGATCGCGTTGCCGTTGAGGAACACCGTCAGCGCCGACGCCCGCGCCGAGTCCCAGTCCCGCTGGGTCATCTCCCGGCCCTCCGGAGTGAACCAGGCGATGTCGGACAGGTCGTCGTGCGTGCCCTCCACGGGCCGCCCGTGGAAGAAGCGCCGCCTGCGGAAGACCGGATGGTCCCTGCGCAGCCAGACCATCGCGCGGGTGAAGGCCAGCAGCTCCCGGCTAAGGCGCCCCTCGCTGTATTCGCTGTCCTCGCCGTCCTGGCTCTCCTCGCCCTCCTGAGGCCACTCGACCCAGGCCAGTTCGTTGTCCTGGCAGTACGCGTTGTTGTTGCCGCGCTGGGTGCGGGCGAACTCGTCGCCGTGGCTGATCATGGGCACGCCCTGGGACAGCATCAGCGTCGCGATGAAGTTCCGCATCTGCCGGGCCCGCAGCCGCAGCACGTCCGGGTCGTCGGTCTCGCCCTCGGCGCCACAGTTCCAGGACCGGTTGTGGCTCTCGCCGTCCCGGTTGTCCTCGCCGTTGGCCTCGTTGCGCTTGTCGTTGTACGCCACCAGGTCGTGCAGCGTGAAGCCGTCGTGGCAGGTCACGAAGTTGATGGAGGCCAGCGGGCGCCGCCCGTCGTCCTGGTACAGGTCGGACGAGCCGGTCAGCCGTGAGGCGAACTCCGCGAGCGTGCGCTGCTCGCCCCGCCACAGGTCGCGCACCGTGTCCCGGTACATGCCGTTCCACTCGGTCCACAGCGGCGGGAAATTGCCCACCTGGTAGCCGCCCTCGCCCACGTCCCACGGCTCGGCGATCAGCTTCACCTGGGACACCACCGGGTCCTGCTGCACCAGGTCGAAGAACGAGGACAGCCGGTCCACCTCGTGGAACTGCCGGGCCAGCGTCGCGGCCAGGTCGAAGCGGAACCCGTCGACGTGCATCTCCGTCACCCAGTACCGCAGCGAGTCCATGATCAACTGGAGTACGTGCGGGGACCGCATGAGCAGGGAGTTTCCCGTCCCTGTCGTGTCCATGTAGTAGCGGGGGTCGTCCGTCAGCCGGTAGTAGCGCGAGTTGTCGAGGCCCTTGAAGGAGAGCGTCGGGCCCAGGTGGTTGCCCTCGGCGGTGTGGTTGTAGACCACGTCGAGGATCACCTCGATCCCGGCCTCGTGCAGCGCCTTTACCGCCGACTTGAACTCCAGGACCTGCTGGCCGCGGTCGCCCCAGGACGCGTAGGCGTTGTGCGGGGCGAAGAAGCCGATCGTGTTGTAGCCCCAGTAGTTGTTCAGGCCCATGTCGACCAGGCGGTGATCGTTCACGAACTGGTGGACGGGCATCAGCTCCAGGGCCGTGACCCCGAGCTCGGTGAGGTGCTCGATGACCGCCGGGTGCGCGAGGGCCGCGTAGGTGCCGCGCAGCTCCTCCGGCAGGCCCGGGTGCCGCATGGTGAGGCCCTTGACGTGGGCCTCGTAGAGCACGGTGTGGTGGTACTCGGTGCGCGGGAGCCGGTCGTCGCCCCAGTCGAAGTACGGGTTGACCACGACCGACGTCATCGTGTGCGGCGCCGAGTCCAGGTCGTTGCGCTGGTCGGGCTCGTCGAAGTGGTAGCCGTACACCTCCTCGCCCCAGCCGATCGAACCGCTGATCGCACGCGCGTACGGGTCGAGCAGCAGCTTCGCGGAGTTGCAGCGCAGCCCGCGCTCAGGGGCGTACGGGCCGTGTACCCGGAACCCGTACCGCTGCCCCGGCATGATGCCCGGCACGTACGCGTGCCGTACGAACGCGTCGCTCTCCCGGAGCTCGATCGCCGTCTCCGAGCCGTCGTCGTGCAGCAGACACAGCTCTACTCGGTCCGCGGCCTCCGAGAACACCGCGAAGTTGGTACCGGCGCCGTCGTACGTGGCACCGAGTGGATACGCCTCTCCAGGCCAGACCTGCATGGATACGACTCTTTCAGGTGTGTGGCGCCGGTGGGGACGCCTTGGCCCCGAGTCTCCCCGAAAGTGAGGGAACCTCCTATGACTTATGTCCCTCTTACCCGGTGACCAGTGCATACGCGGAATGCCGAACCAATGGGGCAAGAACGTACTCCCGAGGCCGTTGGGGGAGTAGGGGGAAGATGTGCGCAATGTAGTGCATCGCCACCTGGGCAAGGTGGTGGCCGGTACGGCCATCGCCGTGGCCGGGACAGCCGTGATGGTGGGGATCACCCTGCCGGGCACGGCGGGGGCGGACGACACGGGGACCAGGGCGGGGCAGGCGGGGCAGTCCGTGCGGCAGGAGGCGGGCCGGTCCGTGGCGCCGGGGGTGGTGGAGGAGGCGCCCGCCGAAGGGGAGAAGGGCACGGGCCGCGATCCGCTGACCGACGACGAGATGGAGCGGGTCGCGAAGATCGCCCTGAACCGGCAGCTGCTCCAGGGCAGTGAGAGCGTCGACGGGGAGCGCGGCCCGCAGCGTCTCGGCGTCGACCTCGCCGAACCGGAGGCCGACGAGGTCGGCGACCCAAGCGCGCCGCGGCGCGCCGACGTGACGTTCTACGACTACCGGGACGACACCCTCGTCACCAGGACCGTCGACCTCGGCACCGGGAAGGTGGTGCGGACCGGCAGCCGGCGCGGTGTCCAGCCGCCCCTGAGCGGCGACGAGAAGGCCGAGGCGGCCAGGCTGCTGATCGCCGACCCGCTCGGCGCGGGCCTCAAGGCCGACTACCGGGACGCCACCGGCAAGGAGCTCACCTCCCCGGACCAGCTGCAGCTCAGCGGCGCCGTCTACCGGGCCGCGCCGGGCGCCCAGCCGGACGTGCTCGACCGCTGCGGCGAGCACCGCTGCGTCCGGCTGTTCCCGAAGATCAAGAACGGGCCCTGGGTCGACGCGAGGTCGATCGTGATCGACCTGAGCGCCCGCAAGGCAGCCAGGCTCGACCGCTGACCCGCTCGCCTCGCTCTTACTGTCACTGTCAGGGAGTCATCTCGTCATGCGCGTGAACAGACACAGCAAGGTCCGCACCCGGGCGGCCGTGGGGCTGACCGTGGCCGCGCTCGCCGCCGGCGTCACGGCCGGCGCGGGACCGGCGACCGCCCAGCCGAAGGCCGCCCCCGCGGCGCCGGCAGCGCCCTACTGCGGCGCCGCCCACCGCATCGAGCAGAAGCTCTCCACCGGCACCACCTGGCGGATGTGCTGGCGCTACGACGGCAAGGCCGGCCTCGTCCTGGAGAACATCTCGTACCAGCCCAAGGGCGAACCCAAGCCGATCAAGGTCCTCAACAGCGCCAGGCTCGGCCAGATCCACGTCCCGTACGACGACGGGAACATCGAGTACGACGACCTGACCGGGTTCGACTTCGCCCAGGGCCTGATGAACCTGGCGCCCGGTGAGTGCCCCGGCGGCACCATCAAGACGATCAAGGTTCCGGACTCCTGGAACGAGGACCCGAACGTCAAGGGCCTGTGCACCACCACCCGCTCCCGCGGCCACGCCTACCGCATGCAGGGCGACACCGCGAACAAGGTCTACCAGGCCCAGGGCAAGGACCTGCTCGTCTACACCGTGAACCAGGTCGGCTGGTACGAGTACATGACCGAGTGGCGCTTCCAGGACGACGGCACGATCACCATGAACGTCGGCGCCACCGGCAGCCTGTCGTGGGACGACTACGACGCCGGGGACGGCCGCGGCTGGCCGATCGGCAAGAACGCGAGCGCCAAGGCCACCAGCCACAGCCACAACGCCTTCTGGCGGCTCGACTTCGCCCTCGACGGCTCCACCGCCAACAAGATCGAGCAGTACGACTCGACCGTCACCGCCCCGGCCAGGGGCCAGCGCGCCCCGACCACCAAGACGACCCGCACCAAGGTGGACAAGGAACTGGCCGGGGACAGCAAGAACTACCGCTGGTGGCGTGTGGTGAGCGCGGCGGGCAAGAACAAGGACGGGCACCCGCGCTCCTACGAGATCGTCCCCGGCCCGACGACCAAGTACCCGGGCCGCAGCTACACCAAGCACGACGTGTACGTCACCCAGTACAACAAGTGCGAGCTGTTCGCCAGCCACAACCCCGGCGACTGCGGTGCCGGAGCCGGCACCTCCGTCGACAAGTGGGTGAACGGGCAGGACCTCAAGCACCCGGTGGTCTGGACGAACATCGGCTTCCACCACATAGCCCGGGACGAGGACCAGCAGCCCATGCCCGTCCACTGGCAGGGATTCTCCATCGCCCCGCGCGACGTCACGGCCATGAACCCGCTCACTCCGGCCGAACTCGGCTGGCAGAACGGGCACTGGCAGCCGCGCCGTTGAGAACTGCCCGGCCCATCCGGCTGCACCGCCGACCGCTCCCGGAGTACCCTTCCTTGATCGTTGGGTGGGGCCAGGCCCCTCGGGAGGCTCGGGGGAGCGGAAGGCGGTGCGCGGGTGGGCTCGGGAGGGCTGGAGCTGCCCCCTGGTGACGAGGGTCACGAGGGGAACTCCGCAGACGTCCCGACCGGTGCCGTGTCCCTGGCGCGGCCGATGGACGCGACGGGCTCGATCGGCCCGGAACTGGACTGGGACGCCGACGCCTGGCGCGAGGTGCGCACCCGCGCCCAGCGGGCCGGCCGCGCCTACATCTGGCTGAACCTCGTCGAACAGCGGCTGCGCTCGGTAGTCGCCGCCGTACTGCGGCCCATCTACGAACCCGTCCACGGCGACGACTGGGTGGTGGCCGCCGCTGGACCCGCCGGGCAGGAATGGGTGCAGCGCGCCGTCGCGGTACGCGAGGTGAGCCGCCGCAAGGGCTATCTGCTCGACCCGGCCGACGACAACGTCCTGTCCTTCCTCACCCTGCCGCAGCTGCGCGAGCTGATGGTGCAGCACTGGCCCTGCTTCGAGCCCTACTTCGACGACCGCCGGGACGTGGAGCTCGCCCTGGACGAGCTGGAGGTCACCCGGAACGTCGTCTCCCGCAACCGGGCCCTGTCCGAGGCCGTCCTGAACCAGGCCGAGCGCGCCTCGGCCCGGCTGCTGGAGATGCTCGGCGCGGACGGTGACGTGCCGTCGGCACGCCGGCTGCCCGTCGACGCCGTCGAGGACCTGGTCGGCGACCGGTACGCCGATGTGGTCGCCGTCCACTCGGACCGGGTGCGGCTGATGCGCCAGTTCCCGGCCGAGGACATCTTCGGCGCCGCCCGCCGCCTCGACGCCATCGGCATAGGCCTCAACCTGCTCGTGCAGAACTTCTCCGGCCGCCGTCTGGTGCGGCTGGCCGAGTCGGGCTGCCGGGTGCGGCTGCTGTTCCTCAACCCGGCCTCCAGCGCGGTCAAGCGGCGCGAGCGCGAACTGGGCATCAAGCGCGGCGAGCTCAGCCGGGCCGTCGAGATGAACATCCTGCACATGCGCCGGGTGCGCGCCCGGCTGCGCGACCCGGGTGCCTTCGAGATCCAGGTCTTCGACGAGACACCCCGTTTCACGGCGTATCTGGTCGACGGCGACGGGGCCGACGGCATCGCGGTCGTGCAGAACTATCTGCGCCGGACACGCGGCATGGAGGCACCGGTGTTCGTGCTGCGCAACGGCAGCAAGGTGGTCAAGTCGGGCGAGATCGACGAAAGCGGCCTCTTCCCCACGTACCGGGAAGAGTTCGAGGTGATGTGGGCGGATTCGCGGCCCGTGTCGTGAACGGTGCCCCGCTGTGCGGCGGTTGTGGTGGTTCACCCGGCTGCCGCCGGGGGTAAGCGGAACGCGCTCCTCGGATTGTCAGTGGTGCATGCGAAGGTGGAGACCACTGGGGGACACCACCGGGGGACGCACCACAAGAAGGGGGACCGCCCATGGGCTGGCACCGGGAGCTGCTGATCGGCTTCGACCTGGAGACGACGGGCACCGATCCGCGCGAGGCGCGCATCGTCACGGGGGCCGTGATCGAGGTCAGGGGCGGGGAGCCGATGGGGCGCCGGGAGTGGCTGGCCGACCCGGGGGTGCCGATCCCCGAGGAAGCGGTGGCGGTGCACGGCATCAGCGACGAACGCGCGGCGGCCGAGGGCAGACCGGCCGACCAGGTGGCGGAAGCCATCGCCGATGTCCTCACCTCCTACTGGAAGTCGGGCGTGCCGGTCGTCGCCTACAACGCGGCCTTCGACCTGACCCTGCTCTCCGCCGAGTTGCGGCGGTACGGACTGCCGTCCCTGCGTGACCGCCTGGGCGGCGTGGACCCCGCCCCGGTCATCGACCCGTACACCATCGACCGCTGGGTCGACCGCTACCGGCGCGGCAAACGCAACCTCCAGGCGGTCTGCTCGGAGTACGGCGTGGTCCTCGACTCCGCCCACGACGCCACGGCCGACGCCCTGGCGGCGGCCCGGCTGGCCTGTGCGATAGCCGACCGCCACCCCAAGATCGCGAGCCTGGGCCCGGCGGATCTGCACCACCGCCAGATCGAGTGGTACGCGGAGTGGGCGGCGGACTTCCAGGGTTTCCTGCGCCGCAAGGGCGACGCGACCGCCCTGGTGGACGGGGCGTGGCCGTTGCGGGAGTTGGCGGACGAGCCGGTCTGAGCTGGCATAGCTCAAGGACCCTCAGGCCCTCAGAACGGATACCACCGCACCGTCTCGTCGCCCTCCCGCAGGGACGCCACCCGCCGTTCGAACTCGGCCAGCGCCTTCGGGTTGCTCGGCGCGTGCTGAGCCACCCACGCACAGCTGGCCGTCTCCCGGGCGCCGCGCAACACCGAGCACCCGTCCCACTCCCGGACATCCCACCCGTACGTCCCGGTGAAGGACTCGTACGCCTCGTCCGCGAGCCCGTACCGGTCGTGGGACAGCGCCATCACCACCAGATCGTGCTCGCGCAGGTCGGCGGAGACCGTCTCCAGATCGACCAGAACCGGCCCGTCCGGGCCGACATGCACATTGCGGGGCAGCGCGTCGCCGTGGATCGGCCCGGTCGGCAGATGCGGCGTCAGCGCGGCGGCCTCCGCGGCGAAGCCGTCCCGCCGCTCGCGCAGATATGCCGCGTCCGCGGGGGCGACCGCGTCGCCCGCGAGCCGCAGCCAGCGTTCAACGCCGCCCAGCAGATCGCGGGCCGGCAGTTCGAAAGGAGGAAGAGGCGTGGCGTGCACGACCCGTAGCAGTTCGGCCAGATCCCGCGGCTCGGCGGGCCGTACGGCATCGGGCAGCCGGTGCCACACCGTCACCGGGTGCCCCTCGACCAGCAGCGCGTTCGGCTCGGCCGCCCGCACCGCGGGCACGCCCGCCTCGGCGAGCCACACCGCGATGTCCAGTTCGCGGCGCGCCCGGTCGAGGAGTTCGGCGTCGCGGCCGACCTTGACGACCAGGTCACCGGCGGCGAACACCGCGTTCTCGCCCAGCGCCAGCAGCCGCGCCTCGCGGGCCGCGCCGCCCGGCACGCCCGCCACGGCCAGTACGTCCCGCGCCCCTGCCTCGTCCATCGTCCGCCTCCGTGGTCCCGGTTCCAGTACGTCACCGTCGGGTTCTGGCCATCCGTCCGTCAGTGTCGCATTCACACAGGTCGGACCGTGTGCGCGGTGCCTTGACGACGCAGGCCGCCTTCACGACCATGACGTGGCCCGTCCGAGCTGTGCGAAGGGGCTGATGCCGTGACGTCGGTGACCGAGGTGAGGAGACCGGCCGATCCGGCACCAGGCCGGGCTCGGCCCCGCCGGGCCGTGGACCACGGCGCCTGGTTCCTGGTGCTGCCCGCCCTGATCCCCATCCTCGTCCTCAGCGTCGGCCCGCTGCTGTACGGGATCCTGCTGGCTTTCACCGACGCCCAGTCGGGCCGCACCGAGCCCACGCAGTGGATCGGCGGCCTCAACTTCCGGGACCTGCTGCACGACACGCTGTTCTGGGAGTCGTTCCGGATCGGGCTGGTGTGGGCGGTCGGGGTGACCGTGCCGCAGTTCCTGCTCGCGCTGGGCCTCGCCCTGCTGCTCAACCAGGACCTGCGGCTGCGCTGGCTGGCCCGTGCCCTGGCGATCATCCCGTGGGCCATGCCCGAGGTCGTCGTCGGCATCATGTGGCGGCTCGTCTACAACCCGGACGCGGGCATCCTCAACGAGACCCTGCGCGATGCCGGCCTGGGCGGCGGCCGCGACTGGCTCAGCGGGCTGGCGACCGCGCTGCCCGCCGTGATCCTGGTCGGAGTCTGGGCGGGCATGCCCCAGACGACGGTGGCGCTGCTCGCCGGGCTGCAGAACACCCCGCGCGAACTGCACGAGGCGGCGGCCGTCGACGGCGCGGGCGCCTGGCGCCGCTTCCGCACGGTCACCTGGCCCGCCCTCAGACCCATCGCCCTGGCCATCACGGCACTCAACCTCATCTGGAACTTCAACTCCTTCGCCCTGGTCTACGTGCTCACCAACGGCGGCCCCGGCGGCCGGACCCGACTGCCCATGCTCTTCGCCTACGAAGAGGCCTTCCGCTACGGGCAGTTCGGCTACGCGGCGGCGATGGGCTGCGTGATGGTGGCCGTGATCTCGATCGCCCTGGCCGTCTTCCTCGCCGGCCGCCTCCGGGGAGGTGACGACGCGTGAGGACCAGCAGACCGGCCCGCGCCGGCCAGTACACCGCGCTGCTCGCCTACCTCGTCTTCCTCGCCTTCCCGTTCCTCTGGCTGGTCTCCACGGCGTTCAAGCCGCCGCGCGAGCTGGGCAGTCTGCATCCGACGTGGATCCCGAAGGACCCCACCCTCGCCAACTTCCGGCAGGCCTTCGACGAACAGCCGCTGCTGCACGCCGCCCTCAACTCGCTGCTCGCCGCGCTCGGAGCGGCGGTCATCGCCGTGCTGATCGCGACGCCGATGGCCTATGTCGTCGCCCGGCGCCGCACCCGGCTCGCGAAGGCGGTGACGGGCTGGGTGGTCGTCAGCCAGGCGTTCCCGTTCGTGCTGCTGATCATCCCGCTGTTCCTCGTGCTGAAGAACCTCAAAATGATCAACTCCGTGCCGGGGCTGGTGCTGGTGTACGTGGTGTGGGCCCTGCCCTTCGCGCTGTGGATGCTCGCCGGGTATGTGCGGGCCGTGCCGACCGAGTTGGAGGAGGCCGCCGCGGTCGACGGGGCCGGCCGGGTGCGGACGCTGGTGTCGGTGACGGCGCCGCTGCTCGCGCCGGGCATCGTGGCGACGGCACTGTTCGCGTTCATCACCGCGTGGAACGAGTTCTTCTTCGCGCTGGTGCTGCTCAAGACACCGGAGAAGCAGACCCTGCCGGTGGTGCTCACCCACTTCATCGGGGCCGAGGGCGTCGCCGACCTCGGCCCGCTCGCCGCGGCCGCCTTCCTCGCGACGCTGCCCTCACTGGTCGTCTTCGCGCTCATCCAACGGCGGATCACGGGCGGCATGCTCACCGGGGCGGTGAAGAGCTGATGCGCGCCCGCCTGCTGGCCCTGGTCCTTCTGCTGCTCCTCGCCGGCTGCTCCTCCGACGGCACCCGCGACGACGGCCGGATCACCCTGCGCTTCCAGTCCCTGGCCTGGCAGGAGGAGTCCGTCGAGGCCAACAAGGCGCTGGTGAAGGAGTGGAACGCCACCCACCCGGACGTCCGGGTCGAGTACGTCCAGGGCACCTGGGACAGCGTCCACGACCAGCTCCTCACCGCCTTCGAGGGCGGCGAGGCTCCCGACATCATCCACGATGCCTCCGACGACCTGGCGGACTTCGCCTACGGCGGCTATCTGGCCGATCTCACCGACCTGCTGCCCGCGAGACTGAAGTCGGACATCCCGCGGCGCAGTTGGGCGACGACCACCTTCGGGGACGGCGTCTACGGTGTGCCGTTCCTCCAGGAACCGCGGGTGCTGATCGCCAACGCGAAGTGGCTCCGGCAGTCCGGAGTGCGGATCCCGACTCCGGAGAAGCCATGGAGCTGGGCCGAATTCCGCCGGATCACCGAACACCTCAGCGGTCAGGGGAAGTTCGGCATCGCCTGGCCTCTGAAGGAACCGGTCTCCGCCACGCTGAACCTCTCCCTGTCGGCAGGCGGACAGCTCTTCCACCGCGGGGCGGACGGCAAGGTGACGGTCCGCTTCGGGACGGCCGACCAGGTGGTGCCGCGCACCATCCACGAGCAGGTCGGCACCGACCGCAGCGCCTCGCCCACGACCCTGGGCAGCGGGGGCTCCGACACCCTGCCCGGGTTCTTCGGCGGCAGATACGCGATGGTCCCGCTCGGCTTCTCCTACCGTCAGCAGATCGTGCGGCAGGCGCCGAAGGGCTTCGACTGGCAGGTGCTGCCCGCCCCGGCCGGCGCCGGAGGGCTCACCCAGGGCGTCAGCCCGCAGACCCTCTCCGTCGCCGAGGACTGCCCGCACAAGAAGGAGGCCGCCGCCTTCATCGACTTCCTCCTCAGACCGCCGAACATGGTCCGCCTCGCCCTCGGCGACTGGATGCTGCCCACCGGCACCCGGGCGCTGGGCGACCCGGCCCTGCGCACGTCCGAGCACGGCTGGGCCACCGGCACCGCCCTCGCCGGGCACCTGCGGCCGGCGCCAGCGCAGACGGTGCGGGGCTACCCCGAGTGGAAGGACAAGGTGGCGACCCCGGCCCTGCAGGAGTACTACAGCGGAGCCATCGGACTCGGCGAACTGCGCGAACGGCTGGAGGAGGACGGCAACCTGGTGCTGGCGCGCTATCAGCGCTGACGGCGTCGCCGGTCCGGCTCCGTTCAAGGCACGGCGGGTCCCGTGAGGTACCGGCCCTCCTCGTCGTACGGCCAGACATTGGGCGCGCAGCCGCGCATGCCCTTGATCTGCTGCATCATCGCGGGGGCCGGCTTGCCCGGGCCCGGGCAGCCGACATGGCCGTGGCCGAGGAAGTGGCCGACCTCGTGGTTGATGATGAGGGCCCGGTAGGCCTTGACGTCCTTGGCGTAGACGGGAGTTGCCAGGAGCCAGCGCTTGAGGTTGACCATGACGTTCTTGGCGACGTTGCAGTTGACCTCGCCGCCGGTGTCCAGGCCGTACTGCCCGCAGATCTTGTCCACGGTCCGGGCGGTGGCGACCTTCACGACGAAGTCGGTGGGCCCGCTCGACACCCGCCGGAACGCCGAACGGCCGTCCGCCGTCCAGCCGCGCCGGTCGGCCAGGACGTCCTCCACCTGCTCGGCGACGTCCGAGGCGGACAGGTCGATGCCGTCCTCGACGTCCACCCGGTAGCGCAGTGTCGCGCCCTGCCCCACTTTGGGGCCCGAGCCGGGGGCGACGGTGAAGGTGCCGGGGCCCGTGGCCGGGATCTCCGGCCGTGCGGAGGGGGAGGGGGAGGGCGAGGCGGACGGTGAGGACGGTTCCGACGGGGTGAGGGGCCTGGCCGGGGCGGTGGTGGCCGGGGAGTCCGGGGCGGGCTCGGTCCCCGGGCCGGGGCCGGCCTCGGCCGACGTTCCTCCGGGCTTCGCCGACGTCCATTCCACCGCCGCGAGACCGGCGGCCCCGAGCAGCGCCAGCGCGGACAGACCCGCTAACAGCGGGCCCTTCCGGCCGCGCCGCCCGGCGGAGTGCGTAGGGCGGCCTCTGCGGCGGCCGCGGGACGGAGGTACGGAGTGCGCGGTCATGGTCATTCAGATTGCGAGGGTCATGTGATCGAATCTGGCGCGAATGGTAACAAAAACGTAACGAAGATCTGCCGGGGGCCTGTGTGATCATCCGGTAACAGGAGCCCGGACCGTGCGCGGGCCTGCGGATACTGAGCCCATGCCACGAGTTCTGCTGATCGAAGACGACCGCGCCGTCCGGGAAGGAGTCGCCCTCGCCCTGCGCCGCCACGGGCACGACGTCGCCGCCGCCGAGACGGGGGAGGAGGGGCTGGAGCGGCTGCGGTCCTTCCGGCCGGACGTCGTGGTGCTCGACCTGATGCTGCCCGGCATGCCGGGCCTGGACGTGTGCCGCGCCATGCGCGCCCTGGATCAGACGCTGCCGATCCTCATGGCGACCGCGCGCGGCGACGACGTGGACATCGTCGTAGGGCTGGAGGCCGGAGCCGACGACTACGTGGTCAAGCCCGTGCAGGCCCGGGTCCTCGAGGCGCGCATCCGGGCCGTCCTGCGCCGGGCGACGGCCGCGGCGGCGACCGACGGCGGGATACCGAAGATCGACACGTACGGAGAGCTGGCCATCGACCGCGCCGGGCACTCGGTCACGTGGCAGGGCGTCCCGGTCCCGCTCGCCCCGTCCGAACTGCGGCTGCTGCTGACGCTGTCCGCCGCACCCGGCCAGGTGTTCAGCCGGCAGCAACTCCTGGAAGCGGTCTGGGAACACAGTTACCACGGCGACGCGCGCCTGGTGGACGCCTGCGTCAGACGGCTGCGGGCCAAGATGGGCGAGCCCTCGCGCGAGCCGCGCTACATCCAGACCGTGCGCGGCTTCGGCTACCGATTCGTGTCCCCGTGAGGAACCTCTCCGCGAGGAACGCCCTGTTCCCACGTCTGCGCGGCCTGTTCCCACGCTTGCGCGGGTTGCGCACCCGCCTGGTGGTGGCGTTCGCGCTCGTCGCCGCGCTCACCGCGGCGACCACCGGCGCCCTGAGCTTCCGGGAGGCGCGCACGGGTGTGCTCCAGCAGAGCCAGGACACCGTGATCAAGCTGCTGCGCACCCAGGTCGACCGGCTCGCCCCGCAGCTCTCCTTCCCCCCGGGCGAGGCCGAACTTCGGCGCTTCGCCGGTGATGTGGCCCGCGCCGAGCCGTCCGGAAGCTGGCGGGTGCTGGTCGGCTACGAGGATCTGAGCGCCACGTCCCTCCCGGACGACCCGTTCGACGAGCTGACGCCCGATCTGCGCGAAGCCGTGGACTCCAGTGCGGCCACCGTCTTCCAGCGGGTGAACACCGGTGACCACACCTCACTCGTCGTCGGCATGTCGGTCACCTTCGCCGGCGACGAGAACCGGGGGATCGCCTCGGGGGTCCAGGTCTTCCTCACGGTGCCGCAGGCCACCGAACAGCGGTACGTGGACGCCCTGGTCACCGCCGTGGAGCGGGCCACCGTACCCGCGCTGGGCGTCGCCGTGCTGCTCGCGCTGCTCGCCGCGCGCGGGGTGCTGCGGCCGGTGCGCGCACTGCGGCACGCCACCCGCAGCATCGCCGAAGGGCGGCTGGACACCCGGCTCGCGGTCAACGGCTCCGACGAACTCGCCGATCTGTCCCACACGTTCAACGAGACGGCCGCCGCCCTGGAGGAGTCGGTGGCCGAACTGCGCGGCATGGAGGCCCGGGCCCGCCGGTTCGCCGCGGACGTCTCGCACGAACTGCGCACCCCGCTGGCCGCCATGGCGGCAGTCACCGACGTCCTCGACGAGGATGCCGCCCGTCTCGACCCGGACACCGCCACCGCGGTCCGGCTGATCAGCGAGGAGACCGTGAAGCTGGCCCGTCTCGTGGACGACCTGATGGAGATCTCCCGTTTCGACGCGGGCGCCGCGGTGCTGCACCTGGACGAGATCGACCTCGCCGAGTCGCTGCGCCGCACCCTCGCCGACCGCGCCTGGGCCGGCATGGTGGACGCCGACCTGCCGCCGCCGGACGCCGTGCGCGGTCGCGTCGACCCGCGCCGGCTCGACGTCGTGGTGGCGAACCTGGTCGGCAACGCGCTCCGGCACGGAGCCCGGCCGGTCCGTCTGCGCCTGCGCGCGGACGGCGGGCGGTCGGCGGTCATCGAGGTGCTGGACAGCGGTCCCGGTATCCCCGAGGACGTCCTGCCGCACGTCTTCGAGCGCTTCTACAAGTCGGACACCGCCCGCACCCGGACCGAGGGCAGTGGTCTGGGTCTCGCCATCACCGCGGAGAACGTCCGGGTGCACGGCGGCAGCGTCCGGGCGGCCAACCGTCCGGAGGGCGGCGCGGTCTTCACCGTCGAACTCCCGCTGCGGCGGGACGAGCCGGCCCGCGGGGAGTACCTGTGACGGCCCGGCGCCGAGCCGCGCTGCTGGTCGTCCCGGCGCTGTGCGGGCTCGCCTCCTGCGGCATCCCGGCCACCGGCGTGGTGGAGGCGGGCGGTCCCGCCGGCGGGGTCGTACCGACGGTACGGGTCTACTTCGTGGCGGACGGCAAGCCCGCGCCCGTCTCGCGCAGGGTCGTCACCCCGATCGGCGCCGCGTCGGCCGTGGAGGTGCTGCTGCAAGGGCCCACAGCGGAAGAACAGGCCGTGGGACTGAAGTCGTTGCTGCCTCTGACCGGGGCGGACCTGCCGACGGCCGTCCCGGCCGACCCTGACCGGCCGCCGGCCACGGAGGTCCCGCGGGCTGTCGAAGCGACGGACTTCGCGAAGGTCACGACGCGGGGCCACCGGGTGTCCATCGAGCTGTCCCTGTCCTCCGCCGGCGATCTGCCCGACCTCGCGGTGACCCAGCTGATCTGCACCGCCGTCGAGGCCCACCGCGTCGCCGGCCCCGGGGACGAGGAGGTGACGGCCGCGGTCGCCGGACAGGACGGCCGCCGTATCGAGGGCACAGCGGCGCGCTGCACCGCTGAGTGACCGGCGCGCTCGGCCCGCGGACACCCGGCCAAGAGGTTGCACGAGACGTATCGTCTCGCCTAAGGTCGGCGCATGACCAGTCGCGCGCACATCGCCATGTTCTCCATCGCCGCCCACGGCCACGTGAACCCGAGCCTCGAGGTGATCCGCGAGCTCGTGGCGCGCGGCCACCGGGTGACCTACGCCATCCCGCCGGTCTTCACGGAGAAGGTCGCGGACACCGGTGCCGAGGTGAAGCCCTGGAACTCCACGCTGCCCTCGCCCGACGACGACCCCGAGGCGTGGGGGAGCACGCTGCTGGACAACGTCGAGCCGTTCCTCGACGACGCGATCCAGGCGCTGCCGCAGCTGATCGAGGCGTACGAGGGAGACGAGCCGGACCTCGTCCTGCACGACATCGCCTCCTACCCGGCCCGCGTCCTCGCCCACCGCTGGGGTGTCCCCGCGGTCTCCCTGTCACCGGCCATGGTGGCCTGGGAGGGGTACGAGAAGGAGGTCGCCGAGCCCATGTGGGCGGAGCCGAAGAAGACCGAGCGCGGCCGCGCCTACTACGCCCGGTTCCAGGCCTGGCTGGAGGGGAACGGCATCACCCGGCACCCCGACCCGTTCGCGGGCCGTCCCGACCGCTCGATCGTCCTGATCCCCAAGGCGCTCCAGCCGAACGCGGACCGCGTCGACGAGACCGTGTACTCCTTCGTGGTAGCCTGCCAGGGCGATCGCCCCGCCGAGGGCGGCTGGCAGCGCCCGCCCGGTGCCGAGAAGGTCGCGCTCGTCTCCCTCGGGTCCGCCTTCACCAAGCAGCCCGGCTTCTACCGGGAGTGCGTCAAGGCGTTCGGTGACCTGCCCGGCTGGCACCTGGTGCTGTCGATCGGCAAGCACGTCGACCCGGCCGGCCTCGGGGACGTCCCCGCGAACGTCGAGGTGCGCTCCTGGGTGCCGCAGCTGGCGATCCTGAAGCAGGCCGACCTGTTCGTGACGCACGCCGGTGCGGGCGGCAGCCAGGAGGGACTTGCCACCGCCACGCCGATGATCGCCGTACCGCAGGCCGCGGACCAGTTCGGCAACGCGGAGATGCTCCGGAGCCTCGGCGTCGCCCGGTACCTCCCCACGGAGGAGGCGACCGGCGAGGCCCTGCGCGAGGCGGCCCTCGCCCTCGTCGGCGACCCCGAGGTCGCCCGCCGCCTGAAGATCCAGGCGGAGCTGCTCCGGGAGGGCGGCACCCGCCGCGCTGCCGATCTCATCGAGGCCGAACTGCCCGCCCGTCAGGGCTAGTCGGTCCCATGGAAGTGCCGGGCTGTCACACCGCGACGGCCTGGCGGGTGAGGGTCTGGCGGGCCTGGTCGAGCGTGGCGTCCATGCGCGCCGCCTGCCCCTTGGTGAACATGAACATCGCGGCGTCGTCGGTGTAGTCCATGTAGTTCATGAACATGTCGCCGTTCGGCCCGTTGCCGCACGTCACCTGGGGGAAGTCGGGTGAACCGAGGTTCGGCCCCGCCTGGTTGGGGGTGTCGGACACGAAGTCGCTGCCGCTGCACCCCTCGTCGTCGTCGCCCCAGATGTGCCGCAGGTTCAGCCAGTGCCCGATCTCGTGCACGGCCGTGCGGCCGCCGCCGAAGGGCGCCTTGGCGGTGCCGGTGGTCCCGAAGGCGGAGGTGGTGACGACCACCCCGTCCGTGGAGGCGGCGCCGCCCGGGAACTGGGCGTAGCCCAGCAGCCCCCGGCGCAGCGGGCAGACCCAGAGGTTCAGGTAGATGTCCGCGGGCCAGGCGTCCCGGCCCCCGCTCAGGCTGAACTTGACCAGGTCGTCCGTGCCCCAGTCCGGGGTCGAGGACTGGGTCCGTGTGATGCCGCTGGTGGGGCGGCCCAGCGGGTCGGTCCGGGCGAGGTGGAACTGCAGGCGCACATCGGCCACGAGGTCCTGCCAGGCCGCCGGAACCTTGTTGACATCCGGATTGCCGGCCCGGAAGTCCTGGTTGAGCACCTCGATCTGACTCTGGATCTGGGCGTCGCTCACGTTCTGCTCGGGGGTGCTGTGCACGACGTGCACGACGACGGGGATGTCGACGAGGCTCTGCCGGCCGGTGACCCGCTCCAGTTGCTCGTAGGTGAACGCGGTGTTCTCGATCAGGGCCCGGTTCTCGGCGTACTCCGGGTTCAGGTCGAGGAGTCTGCGGTGTACCTCCATGGCGCCGCACCAGCGGCTGTAGTCGGCGGAGGTGACGCGAAGGTAGGACTGGGCGTCGGACATGACTGCCCCTCTCGGGGGCTGAGGGTGTGCCGCGCACGCGGCTGCGGAAGTGCGCGTCTGACACGCGCCGCGAGGGCCGGGCGACACCGGGCGGAGCGGTCGGTTGCCCGTTCCCTCCGAACCCATACACTGATAATCCTAGCCACTTGGGCATAAAACCGGCAATGTGAACGGCTTTGGGCGAGTGAGGGGGCCGGGTCATGAGAGAGCCCTCGTCGGACCTGTTCCGTTCCTGGATCCATTCCTACGAGGAGGACCACGAGGACGTGCGGGTGTACCGGCCCGACGACTACCCCTTCCCGCCGGCGCGCGGGCGCCGCGGTATGGAGTTCGCGCCCGACGGCGCCTTCGTCGACCACCCGCTGGGACGCGGTGACGCTCCCGGGGCCGTGCCCGGCCGCTGGCGGCTCGTGGCGGACCGTCATATCGCGCTCACCTTCGACGGCGCCCGCCCGGACCGGGAGCTGGAGATCCTGCGCTGCGACGAGACCGTGCTGCACGTGCGCCGACTCACGAACTGAAAGGGCCCGTTGGTTGCCCCGGCAACCAACGGGCCCTTCGGACAGCGGCGGAGATCAGGACTCGCGGCGGGGATCAGACCTTGAGGGGCTCGCCCTCGTCGTCCCGCGCCGCAGGTCCGGCGACGACCGCCCCCGGCGCCTCGTCGTGCGTGAGGTCCGGCAGCCGGTGCAGCCACTTCGGCAGGTACCAGTTGCGTTCCCCGAGCAGCGCCATCACCGCCGGCAGCAGCACACCCCGGATGATCGTCGCGTCGATGAGCACCGCGGCCGCGAGCCCCACGCCCATCTGCTTCATGGACTGCATGGACAGCGTCCCGAAGATCGCGAACACGGCGACCATGATGACCGCGGCACTGGTGACGACCCCCGCCGTGGTGACCACGCCGTGCCGGATCGCGTCCTTCGTCGCCAGACCCCGCAGTCGCGCCTCCCGTATCCGGGAGACCACGAACACGTGGTAGTCCATCGACAGGCCGAACAGGATGACGAACAGGAACAGCGGCAGCCAGGTGATGATGGCGCCGACGCCCTCCGCGCCCACCAGGGACGCGCCCCAGCCGTGCTGGAAGATCGCGACGAGCACGCCGTACGCCGCCCCCACCGACAGCAGGTTCAGCACGATCGACGTGAGCGCGATCGTCAGCGACCGGAACGACAGCAGCATCAGCAGGAAGGCGAAGACGACGACGAACGCGAAGACCGGAACGACGGCTCCGGTCAGCTGGTCGTTGAAGTCCTTCGAGCCCGCGACCTGCCCCGTGATCGGCGCCTCGACGCCGTCGACCTTGCCGAGCGTGGCCGGACGCACCTCGTCACGCAGCTTGTCCAGGCTCGCGCCCGCCCGGTCCAGGTCGGAGCCGCCGACCAGCGGGACGTAGACGAACGCGACGTTCTGCGCGTCGTGCAGCCTGACCTCCACCGGGCCGCGCGAGGCGCCCGAACTGATCGCACGGTCACGGAAGCCGGCGAGCGCGGACTTCACCTCCGGCGCGTTGATGTCGTCCGCCTTGACGACCACCTCGGCCGGTTCCGAGCCGCCCGGGAAGGCGTCGTTGAGCCGGTTGTACGTCTGCACGATCGGCAGCGAGTCGCCGAACTCCTGGTCCAGCGTGAGCTGCTGCGTCTTCATGCCGAGCGCGGGAGCCGCGATGGCCAGCAGCGCCCCGGCCGCCACCGCCGCGGAGATCACGGGCCGGGCGAGGACGCGCCGCAGTACGGCCGTCCAGAACCGGCTGTCCTGGCTGCCGCCCGCCTTGCGCCGACGCAGGAAGGGAATGCGGCCCTTCTCCACGCGCCCGCCCAGCAGCGACAGCAGCGCGGGCAGCACCGTCACGGACCCCACCATGGCCACGGCCACCACCATCAGCGAGGCCAGGCCCATCGCCTCGAACTCGGCGAGCCCGGTGAACAGCATGCCCGCCATGGCCACGCAGACCGTGACACCGGAGACGACGATCGCGCGGCCACTGGTCGCGGCGGCGATCCTGAGGGCCGTCTGCGCGTCCCGTCCGGCCTCGCGCTCCTCGCGCTCCCGGCGCAGGTAGAACAGGCAGTAGTCGACGCCGACCGCCATGCCGACCAGCAGCATCACGGAGTTGGCGGTGTCGCTCATCGGCTGGAGATGGCTGACGATGCCCATCAGGCCCATCGTCGCCATGATCGCGGTGACCGCAAGCGCCACCGGCAGCAGCGCCGCCACCAGCGCGCCGAAGGCGATGAGCAGAATGCCGAAGGCCACCGGCACCGCTGAGTACTCGGCCTTCTTGAAGTCGTCCCCGAACGCGTCGTCGAACGTCTTCATCATGCTGGCGCCGCCGATCTCCTCGATCCGCAGCGACCCGTGGTCCTTCTGGACGCCCTCGACGGCCTTCAGCACCGGCTCGACCCGCTCGCCTGCGGTGTCCGCCTCGCCGCGCATGTCGAACTGCACGAGCGCGCTGCGCCCGTCCTTCGAGATCGTCTTCGTGTCGTACGGCGAGGTCACCTCGGTGACCCGGCCGGTCCCCTCGACGGCCCGGACCACGGCGGTGACGGCGTCCCTGAACTCGGCGTCCGTGGCCTTCAGGCCACCCCTCCTGGCCTGGATCAGGACGGTCTCACCGGCCGGTTCGTCGATCCCGGCGTCCTCGATGATCCTCGCGGCGGTGTGCGTCTCCCCCTTCAGCTGGTCACTGTCCTTGACGTCGGCCCGGCCCGCCGCCGAACCGAGCCCCATCGCCAGGACGACGAACAGTACCCAGATGCCGACGGCAGCCCATCGGTGCCGGGCGCTCCAGCCGCCGGCCCGCGCGGCCAGGCCCCGCACCCGTGCTTCTCCGTTCCCCATGACGGGCTTGCCCCCTCGAGATGCGGTGGCGGCCCCCTGCCGCCCCCTCTCGTCTCGAAGGTATGGGCCGGATAAAGCCATCTCGTCGTGCTGCCCGGTGAAGTGGCGGGGCCGGAACTCATCCCCCTGGACCTCGCTCTCTCCCCACTGGGGAGGACCGCGAATGACCGTGGCCCCTTACACATATCGGGCCCCCCGTCTGTGTGGATCCTGAGCAGAAGGTTGTGCCCCGCGGTGACCGATGAGTAATTTACGGGGCCGGGCAGCTGCCCGGCGGCGGCCCTCGTGCCCACCCCCACGGGGCACGACGGCCGCCCTAAGGTGTGCGGATGACGACGACCTATGCGGCACTGTTGCGCGGAATCAACGTGGGCGGCAGCAGGAAGGTCCCGATGGCGGACCTGCGCACGCTCCTGGAAGGCCTCGGTTACGAGGGCGTACGCACGTATCTGCGGAGCGGCCAGGCGGTGTTCACATCCGGCCACGGTGACGCCGAGTCGCCGGCGGCCGAGATCACGCACGCCATCGAGAAGCACTTCGGCTTCGGCGTCGATGTGATCGTGCGCGACCACGCCTATCTGAAGGCGATCGCCGACGCGTGCCCCTTCCCGGCCGCCGATCTGGAGGCCAAGCAGCTCCACGTCACCTACTTCTCCGCGCCCGTGGCCCCCGACCGCTTCGCGGAGATCGACCAGGCCGCCTACCTCCCCGAGGAGTTCCGCCTGGGCGACCGCGCCCTGTACCTGTACGCCCCGAACGGCCTCGGCCGCTCCAAGCTGGCCGAACACCTGTCGAAACCGCGCATCAACAAGGGCGTGATCGCCACGACCCGCAACTGGAACACCGTGGTCAAGCTGGTGGAGATGACCAGTGCCTGAGCACGACCCCGCCGTCGAGTCCGCCATCGATCGCGAACTGGCCCTGCTCAGCCCGGAGGTCCGCCGCTCGCCCGAGCGGGTCGGGGCTCTGCTGCACCCTGACTTCCACGAGTTCGGCGCCTCCGGACGACACTGGGGCCGGGCCGCGATCATCGCCCTCCTGGCCGAGACCACAGACGCGGAGTCCCCGCCTGTCGTCACTTCCCGGATGCACGGCGTACGGCTGGCGCCCGACCTCGTCCACCTCACCTTCGACACCGAGCACGACGGCAGACGCGCGCACCGCAGTTCGCTGTGGCGGCGGACGGAGGCCGGGTGGCTGCTCTACTTCCACCAGGCGACACCGTTCAGCGAACAGGCAAGGTGACACCGGACGTTTGGCCGAATCACCCCCACGCGGCCCGGGGCCTTGGCACCGTAGGGCCATGACGAGCACCGATCACCCGACGACTCCATCCGGTCGTACGACGGCCGTCCAGGCCATGCGCGGAGCGGCGGCCCAGCTCGCCGAACTGCTCGGCACGACGCCCGACTCCGTCACCGCCGTCCGCCCGACCCCGGACGGCTGGACCGCGGACGTGGAGGTCGTGGAGCTGGAGCGGGTCCCCGACACCATGACCATCATGGCGACCTATCGCGTCACCCTCGACCCGCAGGGCCAACTGCTCGGCTACGAGCGGGTGCGCCGCTACGCCCGCGGCCAGCTCGAGCGGCAGCGCTAGCACCGACCGACCTCTCCCCAACTCCCGCTCGCGACAACTCTTTTGGCGTTCACGTGAACACCGCCGCCACCACCCCCGTACCTACGGACGGCACGAGAACGAGTCTCGCGAGAGGAATCGCCCACGTGACCGTCATGACGCAGTCCGGCGGGATGCAACCCGCCGCCACCTCCAGCGGTTCGGGTTCCGCCGGCCTCTTCGACATCCTCGAACTGATCCTGGACCGCGGGCTCGTCATCGACGTGTTCGTCCGGGTCTCACTGGTCGGCATCGAGATCCTGAAGATCGACATACGTATCGTCATCGCGAGCGTCGACACCTATCTCCGGTTCGCCGAGGCCTGCAACCGCCTCGACCTGGAGGCCGGCCGCAAGGCCCCCGACAAGCTCACCGACATCGTCGGCAACCTCGTCGAGAGCGGCGCCCGGGGCAAGAGCAGCGGCGCGATCGGCGGGGCCATCGACGCGATCGGCGACATCTTCGACCGCGACGACAAGGACCGCAGGGAGGAGGAGCGGTGAGTGGCGTCTACGTCTACGCCGTCACCCGCTCCGACCACCCTTTGCGGCTCGACGGCCTGCGCACGGTCGGCGGGACCGACGACTCCCCGCGCGTGCTCGTCCACGGCCCGCTCGCCGCCGTGGTCAGCGCCGCACCCCCCGGCCTGCGGCCCAAACGCCGTGACCTCGCCGCCCACCAGGAACTCCAGGAACGCCTCATGGCCGACGGATCGGTCCTCCCCATGCGGTTCGGCCTGCTCGCCCCCGACGACACCGCCGTCAGGACGGCCCTGGAGGAGAAGAGCGAGGACTACGCCCGAAGGCTCGGCGAACTGCACGGCACCGCCGAGTTCAACCTCAAGGCCGCCCGCTCCCAGGACGACCTGCTGCGTGAGGTGCTCGACGAGTCGGAGGAGGCCCGCCGGCTCAACCAGCACACCCGCGACGGCAGCGGCGCCTACGAGGACCGCCTCGCCCTCGGTGAACTGGTGGCCCGGCAGGTCGAAGCCCGGCAGCGGCGGCAGGCCGACGAGATCGTCGGGCGGCTGTCCGGTCTCGCCCGGGCCAGCGTCGTGGCCGACCCGTCCAAGGACGACTTCCTCAACGTCTCCTTCCTCGTCGAACGCGCCCGCGCCGACGAGTTCACCGCGGCCGGCCGGGGCTTGGCCCACGACTACGGCGACGCCTACGACTTCCGGCTGCGCGGCCCGCTGCCCCCCTACAGCTTCGCCGCCTGACGGGACCACCCATGGGCCTGCTCACCGGCATCCTCACCCTCCCGCTCGCGCCCCTGCGCACCACCCTCTGGGCCGCCGAGCAGCTTCAGGCCGCCGCCGAGGCGCAGTACTACGACCCGGCCCCCGTCCGGCAGGCCCTCGTCGACCTGGAGCGCGCCCTGCTCGAGGGACGGATCGACGAGGCCGAGTACGACCGCCGCGAGGACGAACTGCTGGACCGGCTCGACGAGATCAACGCCCGGAGACGAGGCCCAAGAGCATGACCCACCCGGCAGCAGGCGGACTCGCCGGACCGCCCCGCTTTCCCTCCCCCTACGACCAGGGGCCCGGCGCCCAGACCGCCAACCTCGCCGACATCCTCGAACGGGTCCTCGACAAGGGCGTGGTCATCGCCGGCGACATCCGGATCAACCTGCTCGACATCGAACTGCTCACCATCAAGCTGCGCCTGCTCGTCGCCTCCGTCGACAAGGCCAAGGAGATGGGCATCGACTGGTGGGAACACGACCCCTCCCTCTCCTCCCGGGCCGCCCGGCCCGAGCGGTCCCTGGCCGACGAGAACGAACGACTGCGTGCCGAGATCGCCGCACTCAAGGCGGCCGAGAGGAGCCCGGAGCCATGACCGACCCGAACCTCGTGTACACGTACGCCGTCCTGCGCCGCACCCCCGAGGCCACCGCGGCGGTGACGCACCTGCGCGGAGTCGCCGGAGAACCTATCCACCTGGTCGACCCGGCGGAAGGCACGCCCCAGCTCGCCTTCGCCGTCGGCCATGTCCCGGCCGCCGACTATGACGAGACGCCCCTCAAGGCCCACCTCGACGACCTGGACTGGCTGGAGTCCACGGTCCGCTCCCACCACGCCGTGGTGGCCGCACTCGTCGGCTGCGGCGCCGCCGTACTGCCCCTGCGCCTGGCCACCGTCTACCACGACGAGGACCGCGCCCGGCAGGCCCTCGACACCAGACGCGACTACTTCCTGTCCCTGCTGCACCGCCTGACCGGCCATGTGGAACTCGGCGTCAAGATCTACGCCACGCCCGACATCACCCCGCCCGAAGCGGACACCGGCGCCGGACAGGAACAGCCCACCGGCCTCGGTGCCGGCCGCGCCTATCTGTCGATCCGCCGCCGCAGACAACGCAGGAACGAGGAGGCCTGGCGCAGAGTCGCCCAGGCGGCCACACACCTCACCGAGACGGCCGCCACCCTCGCCGTGGACCGCGTGGCCCACAGCCCGCAACGCGGCAGCCTCGCGGGCCCCGGCCCCGGCACCAACGTGGGCAACGACGCCTATCTCGTCCCCGCCGGCCGCGTCGACGCCTTCCGCGCCGGCATACTCGCGGCCGCCGAGGGAGTCCCCGGCCTCCGCGTGGAGGTCACCGGCCCCTGGGCCCCCTACTCCTTCGCCCTCCAGCCGGAGCCGGAGCCCGCCGCGTGACCGTCGCCCCCTACGCCGACCGCCCCGTCGCCCTCATCGACCTCCTCGACCGGCTCCTCCAAGGCGGCGTCGTCCTCACCGGCGACCTCGTCCTGTCCATCGCGGACGTGGACCTGGTCCGCATCGACCTGCGCGCGGTCATCGCCCCCGTGGCCGCGTCGGCACTCTCCCAGATCAGTGAGGCTCCATGTCCCCGGCCACCCGCCGTCTGACCACCGACCCGGACACGGTCGAACGCGACCTCATCAAACTGGTCCTGACGGTCGTCGAGCTCCTCCGCCAGCTCATGGAACGCCAGGCTCTCCACCGCGTCGACATCGGCGATCTCACGGAAGAACAGGAGGAACGCGTCGGCCTGACCCTGATGCTCCTCGACGACCGCATGCGGGAACTCTGCGCGCGCTACGACCTTCGCCCGGAGGACCTCAACCTGGACCTGGGCCCGCTGGGCACCCTGCTGCCACCACCCCGGTGACGGCTTCCGGCTTGTGTCAGGCGCTGACGGCCGTCAGCATCGGCGCCCGGGCCGTCTCGTACCGCTCCAGCACCACCCGAGCCACCTCCGGCGCCGGTCCCAGCACATCGGCCAGGACGTCCGCCTCAGCCGCGCCCCGCGCGATGCGGTCCGGAAGGAAGCCGGGCGCGAGGACGTAGGGGGCGACGGCCACCCGGGAGCAGCCCAGAGCGCGGAGTTCTCGGACCGCGTCCTCGGTACGAGGGAGGGATGCGGAGGCGAACGCAGGCCGCACGGCGCACCAGCCGGTGTGCCGCCACTCCCGCGCGATTTCTGCGATCACTGCGATCGCCTCCGGGTCGGTGGACCCCGCCGAGGCCAGGACGACCCCGGTCGAGGACTTGTCGGCGGGGGACAGGCCCGCCTCGTACAGGCGCCGTTCCAGTGCCGCCAGCAGCAGCGGGGACGGGCCCAGGACCTCCGCCTGGTGGATGCGGAGCTGCGGCGGCGCGTCAGCGAGGACCGCCGGGATGTCCGCCTTCGCGTGGAACGCCCGGGTCAGCAGCAGGGGGAGGGCCACGACGTCACGGACGCCCTGGACCGCCAGGGACTCCAGTACCCCCTGCACCGAGGGCACGTTGAAGTCCAGGAAGCCTGTCTCCACGCGCAGGTCGGGGCGCAGGGTGCGCACCCGCCGTACCAGGGCGTGCACGGTCGCGGCGTGCCGCGGGTCGCGGCTGCCGTGGGCGATGACGAGGAGGACAGGCTTGTTGGTCATGGGACTTCAGCTCTTCACCAGCAGGCCGCGGCTGCGCAGCACCCGCCGCTCCAGCGGGCTGAAGATGAGCAGGTCGATGGCGATGCCGACGATCAGGATGAGCAGGATGGCCTCGAACACCATGGCCATGTCGCTGGCGTTGCGGCCGTTCTCCAGGAGCTGGCCGAGGCCGACGCCGAGGTCGGGGAAGGAGGCGATGATCTCGGCGGCCATCAGGGAGCGCCAGGAGAAGGCCCAGCCCTGCTTCAGACCGGCCACGTAGCCGGGCAGAGCGGCCGGGAGGACGATGTGCCAGGTGTGCTTCAGGCCGGTCGCGCCGAGGGTGCGGCCCGCGCGGAGGAACAGCGGCGACACCTGGTCGACGCCCGAGACGAGGCCGTTGGCGATCGAGGGGACCGCGCCGAGCAGGATCACCGCGTACATCATCGAGTTGTTCAGGCCCAGCCAGATGACCGCCGGGGGGACCCAGGCGACCGAGGGCAGGGACTGGAGGCCGGACAGGATCGGGCCGAGGGCCGCGCGGATGAACTTCACGCGGGCCACGAGCAGGCCCAGCGGCGTGCCGATCAGCAGGGCGAAGCCAAAGCCGAGCAGACCGCGCGAGACGCTGGTCCAGATGTAGCCGAGCAGCTCGCCCTGGAGCCACGCCGTGTGGACGACGTCCCACACGGCGGACGGCGCGGGCAGCTTGGTCGGGTCGGCGACGACCTTGAACGAGACGAGGCCCTGCCAGACCGCCAGCACCAGTGCGACGGCGAGGACGGGCGGCAGGATCTTCTCGACGAAGGTCTGCCGGAACGGAGTGCGGTGCGTCTGCCTCGTCTCCAGCGCGTCGAGGCCCGCCTCCAGCCCCTCGAGATCGCTGCCGTCCTTGGCGACGGTCGTCGAATCAGTGCTGGCCATGACGGCGGATCTCCCCACGCAGTTCTTCGGTGATCTCGACGGACAGCTCCGCCACCTGGGTGTCCTCGATGCGGCGCGGGTGCGGGATGTCCACCGTCCACTCACGGGCGATCTTGCCCGGACGGGAGGACAGCAGCACCACGCGCTGCGCGAGCCGGACCGCCTCGCGCACGTTGTGCGTGACGAACAGCACGGACAGCTGGGTCTCGCGCCAGATGCGGGTCAGCTCGTCGTGCAGCACGTCCCGCGTGATCGCGTCCAGCGCCGCGAACGGCTCGTCCATCAGGAGCAGCTTGCTCTCCTGGGCGAGCGCGCGCGCCAGCGCGACACGCTGGCGCATACCGCCCGACAGTTCGTGCACCCGCTTGCCGTACGCGCCCTTCAGCCGGACGAGTTCGAGCAGTTCCTCGGCCCGCTCGCGGCGCTCGGCCTTCGCGATGCCCCGCAGCTTCAGGGCGAGTTCGATGTTCTTGCCCGCGGTCAGCCACGGGAACAGCGCGTGCTCCTGGAACATCAGCGCCGGGCGGCCGTCCGTGGTGATCTCCCCGACGGAGGGCCGGTCGAGGCCCGCCACCAGGTTGAGCAGGGTGGACTTGCCGCAGCCCGAGGCCCCCAGGAGGGTGACGAACTCGCCGGGCGCGACATCGAGGGTGATGTCGTCCAGGACGAGCTGCTGCCCGGCGGGGCCCGCGAACGACTTCGAGACGTGTTCGATCCGGGCGGCGTGCGTGGCCGCCTCGGTGCCGTCGGCGGCCTTGGCGAGGGTGGTGGCCATGGTCGTCACCTCCTGGGAGTCTTCGGGAACCGGGCTTTACTTGGCGCCGAGACCGGCGTCGTCGACCGTGGGCTCGCCCTCGGCCTTGAGGACCTTGTTCAGCGGCGCGAGATCGTAGATGCCGTTCAGGTCCGGCTTCTCCAGCAGCCCCGCCTTCACGGCGTGCGCGGCCTCGGTGTTGAGGGTGGAGGCCAGCGGGTCGTCGGTGAACTGGATGGACTTCCACGCCGGGTCCAGCACATCGGCGGGCAGCGCCTTGCCGGAGTCCTCCTCCAGCCGCTTGTTCGCCGCCGCCTTCGCCTGGTCCGGGTTGGCGTTGATCCACTTGTTGGTCTCGACCGAGCCCTTGAGCACAGCCTCGACGACCTTCGGGTGTTTCTTGAGGAACTCCTGCCGCACGATGATGTTCGTGATCACGAACTTCTTGTCCGGCCACAGCGACGACTCGTCGAGCAGCACCTTGCCGCCCTCGGCGACCAGCTTCGACGCGGTCGGCTCCGGCACCCAAGCACCGTCGACGGACCCGGACTTGTAGGCGTCCGGGGTGACCTTGTTGTCGCTGCGGACGACCGTGACGTCACCCTTGCCGCTCTGCGGGTCGACCTTCCATCCCTGCTCGGCGGCCCAGTTGAGGAACGCCACGTCCTGGGTGTTGCCGAGCTGCGGGGTGGCGATCCGCTTGCCCTTGACGTCCTTCAGGGACTTGATCTTGTCCGGGTTGACCACGAGCTTCACGCCGCCGGACGCCGAACCGCCGATGATGCGCAGGTTCTTGCCGGCGGACTTGGTGTAGCCGTTGATCGCCGGGGAGGGGCCGATCCAGCCGATGTCGATCGAACCGGAGTTGAGCGCCTCGATCTCCGAAGGACCGGCGTTGAAGATCGCGGGGTCGGCCTCGGTGGCGCCGAGGGCCTTCTGGAAGAAGCCCTTCTGCATGCCGACCAGAGCGGTCCCGTGCGTCAGGTTGCCGAAGTAGCCGATCTTGACACTGTCGAGACCGTCGATCTTCTTCGCCCCGGCGGCGACCTTGGCTTCCCCGTCGTCCTTGGCCTGGGAGCCGTAGCCGCAGGCGGCCAGCGTGAGCAGCGGGAGTGCGGCTATGGCCGCGAGGGATCGGCGCAGAGCGGATGTTGCAGGCACGGGAGGTGTTCCTCTCGGAGGCCCGGCGGTCACGGTGTCTCTCAGGTCGTGGCCGGGAGGTCGGCAGGCTTTCGTCTACGGCGGTGGGGAGTGGGGGCGCGCAGGCAGTGCGCGTACGTCAGCGCACACATCGCGCCACTCCGCCCTGCCCGCTGCCGAGAGCACCGCTGCCGACGCGGCCACCCTCCTTGGCGAACGTGGAGTAGAAGTCGGGGGAGTTCATGTCAGAAGTCCCACCCGTCGTCGTCGGCCTCGTCCTTCACCGGCTCGGGAGCGGCGAAGGACTCGCCGACCATGCCCGCGGTGAGGGTCTGGCCGTCGTTCGGGTCGATCAGGATGAACGAGCCGGTGCGCCGCGAGTCGGAGTAGGAGTCGACCGGCAGCGGCTCGGCGGTACGGATCTTCACCCGGCCGATGTCGTTCGCGACGAGCTGTCCCGGGTGCGGGTGCAGGGACAGGTCGTCGAGCGTGAGGCGGGACGGGATGTCCTTGACGATCGCCTTGACCGTGCGGGTTCCGTGCTTGAGCAGCACCCGGTGGCCGACGGTCAGCGGGGCGTCCGCGACATGGCAGACGGTCGCCTCGATGTCCTGGGTGGTCGCGGGCGCGTCCTTGGTGGGCACGATCAGGTCGCCGCGCGAGATGTCGATGTCGTCCTCCAGCAGGAGGGTCACCGACTGCGTGGTCCACGCGACGTCGACCGGCTCGCCCAGCAGGTCGATGCCGGCGACCTTCGAGGTGCGGCCCGAGGGCAGCACGGTGACCTGCTCGCCGACGTGGAAGGAACCGGCCGCGATCTGACCGGCGTAGCCCCGGTAGTCCGGGTGGTCGGAGTTCTGCGGGCGGATCACGTACTGCACGGGCAGCCGGGCGTGGCAGTGGCTCAGGTCGTGGCTGACCGGCACCGTCTCCAGGTGCTCCAGCACCGTCGGGCCGCCGTACCAGTCCATGTTCGCGGAAGGCTCCACCACGTTGTCGCCGACGAGCGCCGAGATCGGGATCGCGGTGACCTCGGGGACGCCCAGCTCGGTCGCGTACGCCGTGAACTCCTCGGCGATGGCGGCGAACACCTTCTCCTCGTACGCGACGAGGTCCATCTTGTTGACCGCGAGGACCACGTGCGGGACGCGCAGCAGGGCGGCGAGGGCGGCGTGCCGGCGGGTCTGCTCGACGACGCCGTTGCGCGCGTCGACCAGGATCACCGTCAGCTCGGCGGTGGAGGCGCCGGTGACCATGTTCCGCGTGTACTGCACATGGCCGGGGGTGTCGGCGAGGATGAACCGCCGCAGGGGCGTGGCGAAGTAGCGGTACGCCACGTCGATGGTGATGCCCTGCTCCCGCTCGGCCCGCAGACCGTCCGTCAGCAGCGCGAGGTCCGGTGCCTCCTGGCCCCGGCTCGCCGAAGCGCGCTCCACGGCCTCCAGCTGGTCGGTGAGGACCGACTTGGAGTCGTGCAGCAGCCGGCCCACCAGGGTGGACTTGCCGTCGTCGACGGAGCCGGCGGTGGCGAACCGCAGCAGGGTGGTCTCCGAGAGTTCCTCGGTCGTGATGGTGCTCATCTCTAGAAGTACCCCTCGCGCTTGCGGTCTTCCATCGCGGCTTCGGACATCTTGTCGTCGGCGCGGGTGGCGCCGCGCTCGGTGAGCCGGGAGGCGGCGATCTCGACGATCACCTTCTCGATGGTGTCGGCCTCGGAGTCGACGGCTCCGGTGCAGGACATGTCACCGACCGTGCGGTAGCGCACCAGGCGCTTCTCCACGGTCTCGCCGTCCTTCGGTCCGCCCCACTCGCCGGCGGTCAGCCACATGCCGCTGCGGGAGAACACCTCGCGCTCGTGCGCGTAGTAGATCTGCGGCAGCTCGATGCCCTCGCGGGCGATGTACTGCCATACGTCCAGCTCGGTCCAGTTGGACAGCGGGAACACGCGCACGTGCTCGCCGGGGGCGTGCCGGCCGTTGTACAGGTTCCACAGCTCCGGGCGCTGCCGGCGCGGGTCCCACTGGGAGAACTCGTCCCGCAGGGAGAACACCCGCTCCTTGGCCCGGGCCTTCTCCTCGTCGCGCCGTCCGCCGCCGAAGACGGCGTCGAACTTCTCCGCCTGGATCTTCTCGGTCAGCGGCAGCGTCTGCAGCGGGTTGCGGGTGCCGTCCGGGCGCTCCTTGAGCACACCCCGGTCGATGTAGTCCTGCACGGAGGCGACGTGCAGCCGCAGCCCGTGCTGCTCGACCGTACGGTCCCGGTAGTCGAGGACCTCGGGGAAGTTGTGCCCGGTGTCCACGTGCAGCAGGGAGAACGGCACCGACGCCGGCCGGAATGCCTTCAGCGCCAGGTGCAGCATGACGATGGAGTCCTTGCCGCCGGAGAAGAGGATCACCGGCCGCTCGAACTCGCCCGCCACCTCGCGGAAGATGTGCACCGCCTCGGACTCGAGAGCGTCGAGGTGGGACAGCGCGTAGGGGCTGTCGGTCTCCTCGGAAACGGTGGCGGCGGTCGTCATGCCAGTCCCCTTTCGCTGAGCAGGGCGTACACGGACGCGGCGGACTCCTGCACGGTCTGGTTCTGCGACTCGATGCGCAGATCGGGCGACTCGGGCGCCTCGTACGGGTCGTCGACCCCGGTGAGTCCCGTGAGCTCGCCCGCCGCCTGCTTGGCGTACAGGCCCTTGACGTCCCGCTCGCTGCAGACGTCGACCGGAGTCGCCACGTGGATCTCCACGTACGCCGTCCCGTTCGCCTGGTGCCGCTTGCGCACCGCCTCGCGGCTGTCCTGGTAGGGCGCGATGACCGGGACGAGGGCGAGCACACCGTTGCGGGCGAGCAGTTCGGCGACGAAGCCGATCCGCTGCACGTTGGTGTGCCGGTCCTCGCGGCTGAAGCCGAGGCCCGCCGAGAGGAACTCGCGGATCTCGTCGCCGTCGAGCACCTCGACGCGGTGGCCCTCGGCGCGCAGCCGGCCGGCCAGCTCGTGGGCGATGGTGGTCTTGCCGGCACTCGGCAGACCCGTGAGCCAGACGGTGGCTCCGGTCGTCACGTCGGTCTCCTGAATCGTCGTCGTCATCCGTGCAGCCCGCACTCGGTCTTGCTGCGGCCCGCCCAGCGGCCGGCGCGGGCGTCCTCGCCCGCCAGGACCCGGCGGGTGCAGGGGGCGCAGCCGACGGAGGCGTAGCCGTCCATCAGCAGCGGGTTCGTCAGGACGCCGTGTTCGGTGACGTAGGCGTCCACGTCGTCCTGGGTCCAGCGGGCGATCGGGGAGATCTTCACCTTCTGCCGCTTCTCGTCCCAGCCGACCACCGGGGTATCCGCCCGGCTCGGGGACTCGTCGCGGCGCAGACCGGTCGCCCAGGCCTGGTAGTCCTTCAGGCCTCGCTCCAGAGGCTCCACCTTGCGCATGGCGCAGCACAGGTCGGGGTTGCGGTCGTGCAGCTTCGGGCCGAACTCCGCGTCCTGCTCGGCGACCGTCTGGCGCGGCGTGAGCGTGATGACGTTGACGTCCATCACGGCGTCGACCGCGTCGCGGGTGCCGATCGTCTCCTCGAAGTGGTAGCCCGTGTCGAGGAAGACGACGTCGACGCCGGGCATCGCGCGGGAGGCGAGGTGGGCGACCACCGCGTCCTCCATCGAGGAGGTCACGCAGAAGCGCTTGCCGAACGTCTCGGCCGCCCACTGGAGGATCTCCAGCGCGGAGGCGTCCTCCAGGTCGCGGCCCGCCTGCTCGGCGAGCGCCTTCAGATCGTCGGTGGCGCGCTCTTCCTGAGTGGTCGTCATATCTCTGCCCCTCCGGAGTCGGATCGCTTCAGCCCCTGGGCCAGCAGCCCGAGGAACTTCAGCTGAAAGGCTCGGCTGCACGCCGCGCATTCCCACGCGCCGTGTGACTCTTCGCTCGGACGCAGGTCCTCGTCACCGCAGTAGGGGCAGTAGAAGGGGGCCGCGCGCTCACTCATGAGAGAGCCTCCTCGCTGGCCCGGGCCGCCCAGGCGGCGAACCGCTCGCCGTCCTCGCGCTCCGCCTCGAACCGCTTCAGGACGCGCTCGATGTAGTCGGGCAGCTCGTCGGAGGTGACCTTCAGACCGCGCACCTTGCGGCCGAAGCCCGCCTCCAGGCCCAGCGCGCCGCCGAGGTGCACCTGGTAGCCCTCGACCTGCTCGCCCTCGCTGTTGACGACCAGCTGGCCCTTGAGACCGATGTCCGCGACCTGGATACGGGCACAGGCGTTCGGGCAGCCGTTGAGGTTGATGGTGAGCGGCTCGTCGAAGTCCGGCAGACGGCGCTCCAGTTCGTCGATCAGCTGTGAGCCGCGCTGCTTGGTCTCGACGATGGCGAGCTTGCAGAACTCGATGCCGGTGCAGGCCATGGTGCCGCGCCGGAACGAGGACGGCCGGGCGGTCAGGTCGAGCGCCTCCAGGCCCTCGACGAGCGAGTCGACCTTGTCCTCCTCGACATCGAGGACGATCATCTTCTGCTCGACGGTGGTGCGCACCCGGCCCGAGCCGTGGGCCTCGGCGAGGTCGGCGATCTTCGTGATGGTCGCGCCGTCGACGCGGCCCACGCGCGGGGCGAAGCCGACGTAGAACCGGCCGTCGTTCTGCCGGTGCACGCCGATGTGGTCGCGCCACAGCTGGGACGGCTGCTCGGGGGCCGGGCCGTCGACCAGCTTGCGCTTCAGGTACTCGTCCTCCAGCACCTGCCGGAACTTCTCCGCGCCCCAGTCGGCGACGAGGAACTTGAGCCGGGCGCGGGTGCGCAGCCGGCGGTAGCCGTAGTCGCGGAAGATCGAGATGACGCCCTCGTAGACGTCCGGGACCTCGTCGATCGGCACCCAGGTGCCCAGCCGCACGCCCAGCTTGGGGTTGGTGGACAGGCCGCCGCCGACCCACACGTCGAAGCCCGGGCCGTGCTCGGGGTGCCGGACGCCGACGAACGCGACGTCGTTGATCTCGTGCACCACGTCCAGCACCGGCGAACCCGAGATCGCGGTCTTGAACTTGCGGGGGAGGTTCGAGTAGGCCGGGTTGTTCAGGACGCGGCGCTTCATCTCCTCCAGCGCCGGGGTGGCGTCGATGATCTCGTCCTCGGCGATACCGGCGACGGGCGAGCCGATCATCACGCGCGGGGTGTCGCCGCAGGCGGTGACCGTCGACAGGCCCACGCCCTCCAGCCGGTTCCAGATCTCGGGCACGTCCTCGATCCGGATCCAGTGGTACTGCACGTTCTGCCGGTCGGTGATGTCGGCGGTGCCGCGCGCGAACTCCTGCGAGATCTCACCGATGACCCGCAGCTGCCGCGTGGTCAGCGCCCCGCCGTCGATGCGGACGCGCAGCATGAAGTACTCGTCGTCCAGCTCCTCCGGCTCGAGGATCGCGGTCTTGCCGCCGTCGATCCCGGGGCGGCGCTGGGTGTACAGGCCCCACCAGCGCATCCGGCCGCGCAGGTCGTTCGGGTCGATCGAGTCGAAGCCCCGCTTGGAGTAGATCGTCTCAATGCGTGTCCGCACATTGAGACCGTCGTCGTCCTTCTTGAACTGCTCGTTGCCGTTGAGCGGGGTGTGGTGTCCCACGGCCCACTGACCCTCACCGCGGTGACGGCTCACCTTGCGGCGGGGAGTCGCGGCGGCAGGCTTCTGCGGGGTGGCGGCCATGGTTGATACGTCCTTCGGGACAGGCGGGAAAGCGGCTCTGACCTGCGCGCGCGGGCGCATGGGCATACGTGCGCGTCATTGCGCGGAAAGAAGACAAGAAGGAGGATGTCGGGCGCTGCGTGAGTGCTCTCAGGTGCTCTCAGCGCGCCGGACAGATGGCGCTGGACATGCGGCCGAGGTCGACGTGCCGTCGACTCACCAAGGCAATTCCAGTTCCAGACATGACGGAAGCGTGTCACGGCGATCTGGACACAGTCCAGCTTCGTCCAAGATTCGGACACTCGTGTCTCGAAATCCAAGACATGCGTGTCCTTGGTCACATCCCGCCGCCCCGGGGTGTCCGTCCAGGTCAGACGGGGAACGCCCCAGGCCACGGTCCCGGAGCGGCGACCTCCGCCTCCTCCTCGACCTTGGTGTCGAACAGCTTGAACCCACGGCGCTGGTAGTTGTCCATCGCGTGCTCTCCGTCCTTGCTGCACGTGTGCAGCCAGACCCGCTTCGTCGGCGTCAGTCCCGCCCAGCGGTCGGCGAGGTCCCAGGCCCGGGCCGTGCCGTACGACAGCAGGTGCCCGCCGATGCGCCGGCCCCGGGAGGCGGGGAGCAGTCCGAAGTAGAGGATCTCCACGACCGCGTCGTCCTGCGCCTCCAGTTCCACGAACCCGGCGGGCGTGCCACGGTCGTAGGCCACCCACGTCTCCACGCCGGGCCGCTCAAGGTGCTCCTGCCAGCGGGCGTACGACCAGCTCAGCCGGTCGGTCCAGCGGATGTCGCCGCCCACCGACGCGTACAGGAACCGGCTGAACTCGGGCGAGGGCACCTCGGAGCGGACGACCCGGACGTCCCCCTGCGGCGCGACGGCCGGCAGCAGGTCGGTCGGGGCGGTCTGCTCCATGGACCAAGTGGTCACGGCGATGGTGGTCATGAGGGTCAGAAAATCATCTGACCTACTGGTCTGTCGATCGTCCCAGCGCCCTGTCGATCGAGGCCAGCGGCAGCGCGAACAGCATCCGGCCGGACTGGGACCAGACCTCGCCGGTCTCCTCCCAGTAGGACAGGGAACCCGACCGGCCGCTCCAGCAGTGGCGGGTCTCGTCCGTCCCGCACTCCGTCGCCCGGGCGCCCTCCGTGTCCTGGCGCCACAGCGTCCCGTGCCCGCCCGGTGCGCCCGCCGCGCGGTCGAGGTACCAGTCAGAGCGGTACGCCAGCACGCCCCGCACGTCGGCCGTCTTCGTCTCGTACGCCTCGACCGGGTCCGCGTGCCCTGAGGAGTCGGTGGCGAGCAGGCCGGGCCGGGCCGGGTCACGGCTGAGCGGGTAGCGCCACAGCCGGGTGCGCCGGTCGCCGTCCGCGGGTACCCACTCGTTCGCGACCAGACTGTCGGGGGAGGTGCTGCGGTCCAGGGAGACGGTGGCCGGGCGCGGCACGTCGTCGCCGCCGGGCAGGGTGTACGAGCCGACGGCGGGCAGCACGTACCGGGAGCCGTGCGCCGCCCAGCCGCCGCGCACCCGGCCGACCGCGTCGGACTCGACGGTGGCGCGCTGGATGCGGTCCATGTCGTACACGTACAGCGCGTCCCGGTCGCCCTCGCGGGTCGTCACCAGCAGCTTGTCCTGGTACCAGACCATGCCGGACAGCGGGGAGACCAGCCCCCGGTAGTCCCGGCCGCCGTCCACCGGGACGGCCAGCAGGGCCCAGGTGTAGCGGAGCCGGTCCGGGTCGTTCGCGTCGACGAAGGCGACCTTGGCCAGGCCCTGCCCGGGCGCCGGGCCGTCCATGGAGCCGCCCCGGGCGCCGTTGGTCCAGCCGGAGAGGATCACGCGGTTCCCGCCCCAGCGGCCGTCGTCGTCCGCGTCCCCCGAGGTGGTGACCGCGCCGGGCCGCCAGCCCCGGGTGTCGGCGCCGCCGAAGCAGTACGCGCGCGTGGCCGCCGGTTCGACCGGAAGCGTGTGCTTCTCGGCGGTCGAGCAGTCGGCGGCGTCCCGCAGCGGTCGGTCGGCGCTCTCCAGCACCGTGCCGACACCGACGGGCCGGCCCATCGCCGAGGAGAGCCGGTCGAGCCACCGCCCGGGCACCCGGTGCTCGGCGAGCGGCAGCCGCCCGGCCCCGGCCGACGCGCTGAGCGGCTTCAGAGTCCCCGGGGCGTCGGTGACCGTGGCCTGCGAAGCGCTGATCACGGTGGCGGCGGCGGTGAGCGCGAGGGCCGTCCCGGCCAGGGTCGCCCGTACCGCCCTGCCCCGCCTGCGCCGCCGGTGTCTGCCGCGATGCTTCATAAAGTCCTCCCGAGGCGGGCCAACTGCGCCTCATGATCCGTACGTTGACGGAGGAGCAGGTGGGGTGACCCGTAGAGGGATGCTACGGCAGGTGAGCGGGGTGCGGACGAAGACCCCGCAAATATGCGAAAGATGTACCCCGGGGGACAGTCGGACGACACGTCCGGTGAACCTCAGGGGGCCGGTGCGGAGGTGCGGAGCCTGCGCACCTCCGGTGCCGTCGAGTACGGCAGCAGATCGCGCGGATCGTCCGGGAGCAGCATCTCGACCTCGGCGTCCTCGGCGAACCGGTACGGCCGGTGCTCCAGGACCGCCCCGAGATACCGCCGTACCCGCGACATCTCGGCGCGCACCGTCACCGTGCGGGCCGGGTCGCCGAACACGTCCCCGGCCAGGCCCGAGGCGCTGCGGCCGGTGCGGTGGACGGCGAGGAGGTACAGCAACTCGGCATGCCGGGGACTCAGTTCGCGGGCCCAGGACCCGGCGCCGCCGGAGACCTCCACCGACCATCTGCGCGCCTGTCTGAGGTCCAGCACGATCCTGGTCGCCCCGGGTGGCACCGGCTCGTCGGCGGCCGCCCGCACCAGCCAGCCCCCGGCCAGCGGCTCCACCGAGCACAGCCCGAGCGCCGGCAGCCACCGCAGGCCCGCCGACAGCGACTTCGGCAGGGCGACGCGCCGCGTGTACGGCACCCCGCTCACCGCGGCGGTCCAGCCGTCCGGGTCGACCACCAGGGCACGCCCGCCGAGCCGGGCCAGCACCGGCGCCGCCACCGCGCGCAGCCGCTCCAGCGCCTCCACGTGCATCTCCCGCAGCCGGGCCTCGGCGAGCTTGGCCACCGAGTCGACCCAGGCGAGCGTGGCCGGATGCATCGTCTCCAGCGGCCCGCTCACGTCCACCACGCCGAGCAGCCGGCCGTCCCGCGGATCCGTCAGGGGAGCGCCGGCACAGGTCCAGCCGGCCTGGGAGCGCACGAAGTGCTCGGAGGCGAAGACCTGTACGGGCCGGCGCACCACCGCCGGAGTGCCCAGACCGTTCGTGCCGACGACGTCCTCGCGCCAGTCCGCGCCGAGTTCGAACCCGAGCCCGTCGGCCCTGCGCAGTACCGGAGCGCTGCCCTCGCGCCACAGCACCCGGCCATCCTCGTCGGCGACCACCATGATGTGGTGGGCGGCGTCCGCGACCGCCAGCAGCCCCTCCCGCAGCACCGGCAGCACATGGCGCAGCGCCGAGGACTCGCGCCGCCGCCGCACCTCCTCGAGGGGCAGCAGCCCCGCCCGGAAGTCGTGGTCCGGGTCGACGCCGCCGCGCAGCATCCGCTCCCAGGACTGCTCGATCACCGGCCGCGGCGCCACGGGTGCCGGCTGCCCGGCGAGCCGGGCGGAACGGACCTCGTCGAGGACCCGGGCCGCCCGCGTGGCGTTCACGGCGGCGAGCTGCCTGACGTCCATCGGCGTGTCCCCCCGGAGCCCTTTCTGACTGTCCGTCTCATAGTGCCGTCTGCCGCTGACGGACGCGCGCAGTCCGCACACAGTCGGCATCAAGTTGCAACCCCTCGCAACCCTGGTGGACTGCCCGGCCGTGGCTGAAAATTGAGTGTGGCGCCGTCCCGAGCGGCGTTCGATGGCTCGAACGGGCCAGTGCGGCGGGGGTGGTGCCGTGTCGGCGCAGCACCACCCCCGCTCCCGCGCGAGCTGATCAGAACACCAGGTCAGGACACCGGACGGGCCCGCTCCACCACCGCCGCCAGGTCCAGCGTGTGCGGCAACGTCCCGAAAGCCGCGCCGCCGTCGCTGCCCAGCCGCGCGGCGCAAAACGCGTCGGCCACCTGCGGCGGCGCGAACCGGACGAGCAGCGACCCCTGGAGCACCAGCGCGAGCCGCTCCGCCAGCCGTCGCGCCCGCCCCTCCACGCCCTCCAGATCGGCCAGTTCGGTCAGCAGGTTCTTGATGGCCCCGTCGAGCCGGTGATCGGCGCCGCGTGCCTGCCCGACCTCCCGCAGATACGCGTCCAGCGCGCCCGGCTCCCGCTGCAACGCCCGCAGCACGTCCAGGGCCTGGACATTGCCCGCGCCCTCCCAGACCGAGTTGAGCGGCGACTCGCGCACCAGCCGGGGCATTCCGGACTCCTCGACGTACCCGTTGCCGCCCAGGCACTCCGCCGCCTCCACCGCCACCGGCGGGCACCGCTTGGTCACCCAGTACTTGGCGGCCGGTACCGCGATCCGCAGCAGCGCCCGCTCCTGCTCGCCGCCGTCGTCGTAGGCGGCCGCGAGGCGCAGCGCCAGGGTCGTCGCCGCCTCCGACTCGAGGGCGAGATCGGCGAGGACGTTGCGCATCAGCGGCTTGTCGACGAGTTTCCCGCCGAACGCCTCGCGGTGACCGCAGTGGTGCACCGCCTGCGCCACGGCCTGCCGCATCAGCCCGGCCGAGCCCAGCACACAGTCGAGGCGGGTCGCCGCGACCATGTCGATGATGGTGCGCACCCCGCGCCCCTCCTCGCCCACCCGGCGCGCCCAGGTGCCGTCGAACTCGACCTCACCGGACGCGTTCGACCGGTTGCCGAGCTTGTCCTTGAGCCGCTGGACCAGGAACACGTTGCGCGTCCCGTCCCGCAGCACCCGCGGCACCAGGAAACAGGTCAGCCCGCCCGGAGCCTGCGCCAGCACCAGGAAACCGTCGGACATCGGCGCCGAGCAGAACCACTTGTGCCCGGTGAGTTCGTACGTCCCGTCCTCGGCGAGCGGCCGCGCGGACGTCGTGTTCGCCCGGACGTCGCTGCCGCCCTGCTTCTCCGTCATCCCCATCCCGAACAGCGCGCCGGCCTTCAGGTGCGCGGGCCGCAGCTCACGGTCGTACACCATGGACGTCAGCCGCGGCTCCCACTCGGCGGCCAGCTCCGGGTCCGTGCGCAGGGCGGGCACCGCCGCGTGCGTCATCGACAGGGGGCAGCCGTTGCCGGCCTCGACCTGCGTCCACACGAGGAAGGCGGCGGCCCGCCGGACGTGCCCGCCCGGCCGGTTCCAGGCCGCCGTCAGACCGGCCGAGACGCCCTTGCCGAGCAGCCGGTGCCAGGACGGATGGAACTCTACCTCGTCGATCCGCTCGCCGTACCGGTCGTGCGTGCGCAGCCGCGGCGGGTTCTCGTTGGCCTGCGCCCCCCACTCCTGCACCTGGGCCGAGCCGGAGGCCCGCCCGAGCGCCGACAGCTCGCCGAGCACCTCGTCGAGCAGCCGCGGATCCAGATGCCGTTCGACCCCGGCCGTGAGGGCCCGGTCGGCAGTGAAGACGTCGTACCCGACCAGCGGCGGGACCTGGTTGCTCACGGAGTGGGTGCTGCCAGCCATGCTGTGAACCTACCGGGTGAGTGCGGCCGGGCGCGACGGATACCGTTAGGGGGTGCAGCCAGCAAGTGAAACCCCCGACACGCCCTCCGGGCGCCTCCACCGGGCGCGTGCCCTCTACCGGAACGTCTCCAAGCGCAGGACCGCCTGGCTGCTGGTCAAGGACACCGTCAACTCCTGCGTCGAGTACCGCATCCTGGGCCTGGCCGCCGAAGCCGCGTTCTTCACGCTGCTGTCGGTGCCGCCGCTGCTGCTCAGCATGATCGGACTGCTCGGCTACGTCGACGCCTGGACCGGCGCCGACACCATCGAGAGCCTCGAGACCAACATCCTGGAGGCCGCCCGCACGGTGCTGTCCGACCGGGGCGTGCGGCAGATCGCCGAGCCGATCCTGCACGACGTGATGAAGGGCGGCAGGCCGGACATCATCTCCATCGGTTTCCTGTTCGCCCTGTGGTCCGGCTCCCGCGCCGTGAACGTCTTCATAGACACCATCACTGTCATGTACGGCCTCGACGGCGTCCGGGGCATCGTCAAGACCCGCCTGATGGCCTTCGCGCTGTTCATCGTCGCCCTGCTGATCGGCTCGATCGCGCTGCCGCTGATGGTGGCCGGGCCGGACGCGGTGGTGCGGATCGTGCCGTGGTCGACGACGGTCGTGCAGGTCCTGTACTGGCCCGTGGTGATCCTGCTGTCGATCGCCTTCCTCACGACCCTCTACCACGTGTCCGTCCCCGTCCGCTCCCCGTGGATCGAGGACGTGCCCGGCGCGCTCGTCGCCCTCGGCATGTGGGTGCTCGGCAGCTTCCTGCTGCGGATCTACCTGACCAGCACGGTCGAGGGACCCACGATCTACGGCTCCCTGGCCGCGCCGGTCGCCGTGCTGCTGTGGATCGGGGTGTCCGCGTTCGCCGTGCTGGTCGGGGCGGCGGTCAACGCCGCCATCGACCGGGTCTGGCCGGCCGCCGCCACGGCCGCGGCCCGCGAGGCCAACGAGCGGCTGCGGCAGGAGCAGGTCGCCGAGTACGTGGCCCGCGCGGCCGCCGCGGGGACGGCCGACCCCGACATGCCCTCCGAGTTCCCCGAACGCTGGTCCCGCTTCCTCCCCCCGGAGGACGTCACGGCCCGCCTGCGCACGCACGCGCGTACGCATGTGAAGAGCACCCACGCGAAGAGCACCCACGCCAAGAACAGCGAGGCCAACGGGGAGGCGCCGCCACCCTCCGAGCAGTGAGGGGCCGGTTTCGTCACGCCTTCCGGTCCTCGTCAGGGCTTCCAGGTTCCGGCCGCCGCCTCCTCCCGGACGAAGTCCGTGAAGGCACGCGGTGCCCGGCCCAGGACCTCCCGCACGCCGTCCTCGAGGTGGGCGTTGCGGCCGTCGAGGAGGGTGTCGAAGATGCCGGTCATGGCCGCGACCTCCTCCGGTGGCAGACCGAAGCCGACCATGGCCTCGCCGTAGTCCCGGGTCGAGACGGCCCGGTACGTCAGCGGCCGCCCCGTCGCCCCGGCGATCTCCGCGACCGCCTCCCCGAAGGTCAGCAGCCGCGCCCCGGACAGCTTGAGCGTCCGGTCCACGTACTCGTCGCCGCCCGTCAGCGCGGTCACCACCACGTCCGCGATGTCCCGCACATCGAGGAACGGCTCCCGCACATCGTCGGCCGGGAACACCAGCTCACCGCGCTCCCGCAGCTCCGCCACCAGCGGGCCCTCGCTGAAGTTCTGCGCGAACCACGCGGCCCGTACGACCGTCCAGTCCGCCCCCGAGGCGTGCAGCGCCTCCTCGGTCGGCAGAGCCTGGTCCTCGCCCCGCGCGGACAGCAGCACCAGCCGCCGCACCCCGAGCCCGACCGCCTCGCGCGCCAGCGCCCCGACCGCTTCGGCGGCCCCCGGCGCGCCGACGTCCGAGGGGTGGGCGAGGTAGGCGGCGTCGGCGCCGCTCAGGGTCGCCGCCCAGGTCGAGCGGTCCCACCAGTCGAAGCCGGTCGCCCGGGACGCCCCTCGCACCGTGAGCCCCGCGGCCTCCGCGGCCCGCGCCACCCGGCTCCCCGTACGGCCCGAGGCCCCGGTCACCACAACCGTCATGCCCTGCGTGTTCCGTGTGTTCGTCATGCCGTCGAGTCAACTGCCGTGCGCGGCACGGGACCATCGCTGAACGGCTCATTCCCATACGACCGCGTCTACGCTGACCCCATGGACGCCCTCGCTGGTCTGCTGGACGGCCCCCGCGCCCGGGGCGCGTTCATGATCAGGGCGTGTTTCGACCCGCCCTGGGCGGTGCGGGTGGAGGACCGGGCCCCGCTCACCGTGATGCTCGTCGTCCGCGGCGAGGCCTGGGTCGTGCCCGACCGGGGCGAGCGGGCCCGGCTGCGGGCCGGGGACCTCGCCATCGCCCGCGGCCCGGACCCGTACACCTGCGCCGACGACCCCGGTACGGCCCCGCAGGCGCTGATCCTGCCGGACCAGGAGTGCCGCTACCCCGACGGACGGCCCCTCAACGGCTCCATGGACCTGGGCGTCCGCACCTGGGGCGACCGGCTCGACGGGGAAACGGTGCTGCTGATCGGCACGTACCCGATGCGCGGCGAGGTGAGCGGACGGCTGCTGGACGCCCTGCCGCCGTTGCTCACCCTCCCGGCCGACGTGTGGGCCTGCCCGCTCACGCCGTACATCGCCGAGGAGATCGTCCGGGACGAGCCGGGCCAGGAGGTCGTCCTGGACCGGCTGCTCGACCTGCTGGTCATCGCCGCGCTGCGGGCCTGGTTCGCCCGCCCGGAGGCGGAGGCCCCCGCCTGGTACCGGGCCCTTGGCGACCCCGTCGTCGGCGGCGTGCTGCGCCTGCTCCAGGACGACCCCGCCCACCCGTGGACCGTCTCCTCCCTCGCCGCCAAGGCGGGAGTGTCCCGCGCCGCACTCGCCCGCCGCTTCACCGCCCTGGTGGGCGAACCCCCGATGACGTACCTCACCGGCTGGCGCCTCGCCCTCGCCGCCGACCGTCTGCGCGACTCCGACGACACGCTCGACGCGGTGGCCCGCCGCGTCGGCTACGGCAGCGCGTTCGCCCTGTCGACGGCGTTCAAGCGGGTGTACGGGGTGAGCCCGGTGGAGTACCGGGCGCGGGCGGCCTGACCGGGCACGGGCGGCGTAGCCTGGCACACGTGTACGTGGAGTGGGCGTCGCGGCTGACGGGAGCGGTCGTGTGGAGCAACACCCCGGACCGGGACGGGGTGGGGCGTGTGCTGCCCGACGGATGCATGGACCTGCTGTGGCACGAAGGGCGGCTGATGGTCGCCGGGCCCGACACCCACGCGTACCTCACGGGCGACGGGCCCGGCGCCTGGGCCGGGGTGCGCTTCTATCCGGGCACGGCGCCCGCGCTCCTGGGCGTACCGGCGTACGAGCTGCGTGACCGCCGGGTCGAGCTGGCGGATCTGTGGCCGGCCTCGGAGGTACGCCGCCTGGCCGACCGCGTGAACGCGGCCCCCGACCCGGCGAGCGGCCTGGAGGAGGTGGCGCTGCGGCAGGCGGCCGGTGCCGATCCCCCGGACCCCGTGCTGCGGCAGGTCGTCACGGCCCTCGACGCGGGCCGCCCGGTCGCCGCCACCGCCGACGAACTCGGCCTGGGTGCGCGCCAGTTGCACCGTCGCGCCCTGGCCGCGTTCGGCTACGGCCCCAAGACGCTGGCCCGTATCCTGCGGCTGCGGCGCGCCCTCGCGCTGGCCCGGCACGGCGTGCCCTTCGCGGACACGGCCGCCCGGGCCGGATACGCCGACCAGGCCCATCTGGCCCGCGACGTCAGGGAGTTGGCGGGTCTGCCGCTGGGCGAGCTACTCGCCGGACACGGCTAGCGGGGCGAACAGGTCCACCCCGTTGCCGTCCGGGTCGAGCACGACGGCGTACCGCTGCCCCCAGAAGGCGTCCCAGGGCTTGAGCTCTCCGTCGTACCCGGAGCCCACCAGTTCCTCGTACAACGCGTCCACCTCCGCCGGCCCGTCGCACCGCAGGGCCAGCGAGGCCCGGCCCCCGCCTGCGGGCGGCTCCCACTCGGGGAGGAAGGAGCGGACCGTCTCCTCGGTGTCGAACATCAGCCGTAGCCCGCCGGGCAGTTCGGCCTCGGCGTGCGGCTGGTTCTCGGCGCCCTCCGGGAAGGCGAATCCGAGTCGGCGGTAGAAGGCGACGGAGGCGGTCATGTCGGAGACGACCAGGCCGATGGCATCAAATCGTGCGGTCATGGGGCCACCGTAGGCAGGCCCGGGGCGGCCGGTCTTGAAGGAAACGGACACCGGATCCCCCCTCCGCACCCGTGTCCGATCCGTTCAAGACCATCCCCGGCCGGCCCCGTAACGTCGCCGCCATGACGACCACGACACAGCGATCCCGGCACCTCGGCATCCCGATCGACCGCCCCGCCCAGGAGGTCTACGACTACGTATCCGACCCCGTCAACGTCCCCGGCTGGGCTCCCGGGCTGGCCCGCTCCATCGAGCGGGTGGACGGCCAGTGGGTGGGGGAGTCGCCCATGGGACGGGTCGTGGTCGTGTTCACGCCCAGGAACGAGTTCGGCGTGCTCGACCACGACGTCACCCTGCCCTCGGGGCAGACCGTGCACAATCCGATGCGGGTGATCGCCGACGGCCCCGGTTGCGAGGTGGTGTTCACCCTGCGCCGGCGGCCCGGGATGAGCGACGAGGAGTTCCGCCGCGACGCCGAGGCGGTGTCCGCCGACCTCACCGCCCTCAAGCGGCTGACGGAACGCTCCTAGCCCGACGCCTCCGACTCGTGGTGGATGGTGCCGTCCTCCTCCATCGTCGGGTGCATCTTCATGGGGCCGTACTCGTCGATGTCCGACGGCCGTGGGCCTTCCGGTCCCTCGGGTCCCATGCGCAGAAAGCGTTCGACGCGGCAGATCCGGAAGAGACGGTCGTCGAAGCGGAACTCGTCGGCGCGGTCGAGTGCCTTGTACTCCTCGGCGGCGCGCGCGTACTTCGCCTTCTTGGCCTCGTCGTACCGGTACAGCATGGCCCAGATCTCCGACATGCCGTTGTAGAGCAGACGCCGGGCGTCGTGGGGCGTGGCCATGAGCGTGCCGCAGGGCTGCCAGCCGTGGCGGCCGCGCTCGACCACGCCGAATCCGGTGGGCAGCAGCACGGGGTCGGGGTGTGTGGCCACCGCACGCTCGGAGTCCTCGCGGACGTCGGAGGGAAAGCGGGCGCCCGTGTACGCGAAGTCGCTCAGGCCCAGCCGCAGCGCGCCCGCCGCCAGGCCGTCCGGGCGGGCCGGGTCGAGGACGAAGCCGATGTCCGGGGACGGGGTGTCCTTCGCCCGCTTGTCCCACGACCGCCGCGCCGGCTCCAGGTCGGTGGGGCGCGGCGGCTCCAGCCCGTCGTCGTCGCAGCGCGCGAACTCGTCGCCGCGTACGACCCGGTAGCGCACCCCGCACGCCTCCACCTCGTTCACCGGCTCGCGCTCCATCACCGCGACGGCCGCGAGCAGTTCGCGCCGGACGGCCGGTTCGTCGGTGTCGTCCTTGGCCGTGAACCACAGGTACGAGTGCAGCCCGTCCCGTGCCACCTGCGGCATGCCGTCCGTCACCGGTTTCAGCAGCCGCCACCCCGGACCCACCGCGGGATCCTGCGCGGCGACCCCGAAGACCGGCCCGCGCAGCGACAGAGCGGGATAGCGCCGCGAGGCGTCCATCGCGTCGGCCTCCCGCACCCAGGCGGCGGGGTCGTCGCGACGGACCAACTCCTCCTGGAGAGCGTCGATCTGTTGCTGCCAGTCATCATCCATGCACGCATTGTCCTGGTCGCGAGGAGGGTGCGGAGTCCGGGCGACCCAACAAAGGCTGTTGTTGGGAACCGGGGGGATGCCGGGGCCCGCCTTCCGGCCCGGTTCGGCCCAGCCCGGCCCAGTCCGGCCCATGGAGACCCCGCGCGTCCCACGCTCGGCCGGGACGCCGCCGCCCCGCGCGTGAGCCGTCCCTGGGCGGTCCGTGAACGCCGGGAAGGCTCGCCGTGCAAGAGGGCCGGACGCGACGCTGTGCCGTGCCAAACGAGACGAGCCGCCCCAGGGGTGACCCGCGGGGGACGGCGGTTCGGAAAGGAACACCGCATGAGCATGCGCAATCGGGCCATGGCGATGGTGACGGCCGTGTTGCTGGGGGGCGGGGCCGCCGGGATCGCCCTGGCACCGGCCGCGAACGCCCCTACTTCGGCATCGACGGCGGCGGTGCCGTCACCAACGACTGGGAGGACGAGGAGAACCTCGGCGTCGAGGCCTACCCCAAGGGCAACGCCATCGCCCTGTGGGAGACCGTCCTGTGGGCGGACGGCGCCCTGTGGGAGGACGACGAGGGTGAGTGGCGCCCCTTCAAGAAGAGCCAGATCGACGGTTCGTTCGGGCCGGAGACCGAGTCGGCCACGCAGTGGTGGCAGAGCAAGCACAACCTCCCGGAGACCGACGGCGTCGTGGTCAGCGAGAGCTGGGACTTCGCCCAGACCCGGCTGCAGAGCCTCCCGGGCAACATCGTCCAGTACAAGGGCGACGCGCGGAACGTCAACTTCAAGCGCGTGGGCGGCAAGTACCAGGTGAAGCTCAAGAACGTAGGGCCCTGGAAGAACGCGCACTACCGCACGGTCGGCTGAGTGCCCGGACGAGCGGGTGACCCCGGGGTCACCCGCTCCACGTCGGCAGCGCCCACAGCAGCCCAGCCAGGAGCACGACGATGACCGCGAAGGAGACCAGCGCCGCCGCCCGCCACCGCCGGTACTCGGCACCGGGCGGCGGTGTCGCGAGCTCCACCGCCTGCCCGGCCGGCCCCGTCGCACCGCGCGGCCACGTCGGGTCGGCCAGCTCCCACACCGCCAGCAGCCGCGCGTGATCCGCCCCGGCCACCCGGCACAGCGCCTGCACCGCGCCCCTCGGCGGCTGCTTGACCCCGCTGAGATACCGCTGCCACGACGACTTGCTGTACGCCGTCCGCCGTGCCAGGTCGGCCAGGCTCAGACCCGTGCGGTCCTTCAGGGCCCGCAGTTGCTCGACCAGATGCCGTGCCTCCCTCGGCAGTGCGTCCGGAAGCGGCTGCCAGCGTGTCATGGTCGTCCCCCCACTTCCCGCCGCCACCCCACCCCCGGACAACGGCCCCTTCCCACCGCATCGTTCGACGCCGGCCCGTCCGGACCAGTTCCCCACAGCGACGGGCGCGCGGCGCGCGTAGGGGTGTGAGAGACCGCCGGCCGAGCGACCGCCGGTCGGCGACGGTGCGCCGGGGTACGGCGACCGCAGGGACCGTCAGCCGCTGTCCCCCGCACCAGGGCGTACCGCCCCCCGCGTCGGCCTCGAACAGCATGCCCGGCAACGCCGGGCCCACCTGCCTCGGACAGGACCTACGCCCGCGGCGCCGCCGTACTCGCCCGTTCCACCAGCCGTGTCGACAACTCCGTCCGCGTGCTCTCCGGGCGGTGCCCGTCCATCATGCGCAGCAGCGAGCGCAGGGCCGTCGCGGCCATCTCCGACAGCGGCTGGCGGACCGTGGTCAGGCCGGGTGAGGCCCAGCGGGCCTCGGGCAGGTCGTCGAAGCCCACCACACTGACGTCGTCCGGGACCCTCAACCCCCGCTCGGCCAGGGCCTGGTACACCCCCAGCGCCATCCGGTCCGAGCAGACGAAGACGGCCGTCGGAGGCTCGGGCAGGTCGAGCAGTTCCAGCGTGCGGCGGCGGGCCAGGCTCTCGTCGAAACCGGCGTGCCGGACGTACTCCGCGCGGTGCCGGACCCCGGCCGACGCGAGCGCCGAGCGGTAACCGGCGACCCGGGCACTGCTGCACATCGTGCGCCGGTCGCCGGCGATGACGGCGACACGCTGATGCCCCAGGGACAGCAGATGCTCGGTGGCCGTCAGGCCGCCCTGCCAGTTCGCGGCCCCCACCGAGACCACGCCCTCCGGCGGCTCCTGGATCGGGTCGATCATCACGAACGGGATGCGGTGCTGCTCCAGCCAGGCGTACTGCGAGGCGCTCAGCTCGGCCAGATTGAACAGGACCCCGGAGGAACCCCGGGCGACCAGCTTGTCCAGCCAGCCGCGCTCCGGGCGGCCGACCCGGGAGCGGGTCAGGGCGGCCGACACCACGACCTCCAGGCCCGCGTCGTGCGCCGCCTCCTCCACCCCGTGCAGCACCGCGCCCGACCAGGAGCTCTCCAGCGAGTGCACGACCAGGTCGACCAGCCGGGGCGCCTTCGCCGCGTCGAACCGGGGTCTGCGCACATAGCCGAGCCGGTCGAGCGCCTCGGTGACCCGGCGGCGGGTCTCGGGCGCCACGTCCTCCCGGCCGTTGACCACCTTGGACGCGGTCGGCACCGACACCCCCGCCTCACGGGCCACGACCGCCAGCGTCGGACCTGCCGCCACGCTCGCACTCGCCGTACGGACCATCGGGAACCCACCTCTCCACCGGGCAGAAAGCGCTTCCTACTCTAGGTGCGGGGCAGGACGGCGGGTAGACAGGCGACTGAATACCGGTCGATCACGTCCGGGTCGGGTGTCGTGGCCGACCGGGTCGCCTCAGCCGACGGGCGGCATCTCCGTCGGGCCGGAGTCGAGGCCGGGCCGTCTGCCGGCCCAGGCGCCACGGGTGAAGTCCGGGATCTCGACCGGGCGTCCCTGCCTCGCCAGGGACGCGGCGCTCAGCGGGACCGCCGCGCACCAGGCGGCCGAGTCGTACACGTCGATGTCGGGCACCAGTCCGGCGCGCATCGACTGGACGGTGCGCCACTGCAGAACGTAGTCCATGCCGCCGTGACCGCCGTTGTTCGCGGCGTCGTCGCCGACCTTCCGCCACAGCCAGTGGTCGAACTCCTTGCGGTAGTCGGCGAAGTCGCGCCAGGTGTGGCCGCCGTGGTCCGGCTCCAGGTAGACACGCGCGCCGGTCGGGGCGGGCCCGGCGTAGTCCTCGACGATCCCGCGGCTGCCGGCGAGGGTGTTGATCCTGCTGTACGGCCGGGGTGAACTCACGTCGTGCTCGGCCCGGACGACCCTGCCCTTCTCCGTCTCGATGAGGCAGGTGACCAGGTCACCGTTGATGTACGTCTCCTTCCAGGACGGGTGTTCCCGGGGAACGAAGCGCTCGCGGTAGTCGGCCAGTCCCTTCGGGGCGGTCGCGGTGGCGGACAGGGTGGCCATCCGGTCGCCGCGGTTGATGTCCATGGCCGCCGCGATCGGGGCCAGCCCGTGCATGGGGTAGAGGGACGCGGTGCTGCGGGTGTGCCACAGCCGCCGCCAGGAGTCGGTGTAGTACGTGTCGGAGAAGAGGAGTTCACGCAGGTCGTGGAGGTAACCGCCATGGCCGTTGGTGATGTCGCCGAACACGCCCGCGTGCGCCATCCTCAGCATGGCCAGTTCGTTGCGGCCGTAGCTGCAGTTCTCGGCGAGGAGCAGGTGCCTCCGGGTGCGCTCGGAGGTATCGACCAGGTCCCACAGCTGGCGCAGTTCGGTCGCGACGGGGAGTTCCACCACGGCGTGCCTGCCGCTCAGCAGCGCGGCTCTGCCGTGCTCGTGGTGGAACTCCCAGGGCGTGGCGACATACACCAGGTCGATGTCGTCGCGCCGGAGCATCCGGGCGTAGGAGCCGGCTGATCCGCCGTACTCGGCGGGGCGGGGCTCGCCCTTGCTCACCAGCCGGTCGGCGGTGCGTCGCGCGCGGTCGGCGCGGACGTCGCAGACGGCGGTCACGGTGCAGCCGGGCACGGCCGCCCAGCCCTCGGCCATGCCTCCGCCACGGTTGCCCAGGCCGATGACACCCACGCGGACGGTTCTGTGGGCCTCGAACGGCACGCCGATCATCGACTTCTGCCCGGGACGGCGGCGGGGCGTCTGCCCGGTCGCGGCGGACGCGGACGGTGCCGCGGTCATCCCGGCCGCGAGCGCGCCGGTGGCTACGGCTCCGCCCAGAAGCAGTCGGCGTGAGACAGCGGGTGTTTCGGACATGACGGCAACACTCCTCGATGGGGTGGCTCGCATCACTGCCGGGGCACTGTCGGGACTTTCGGGGCATGACTCTGCGGGCTTCGACGGTTACATGTCAATACGTGCTCGATAGGAAGCACTTTCAAGCAGGATCGAGCATCAAGTGGGGGCTGACGGGCCGTCGGACCGGCTCAGTCGGATGTGCAGGTCAGCCGAAAACCCGTGAAATCGGCCGTGAACGCCGCGTCGACCGGATCCCGGGCGTGGATGCCCGCCATCGCACCGGTGAAGCGCAGGCGGGAGCCGTGGTCGTCGGACAACCGGCTGAAGTCCAGGGCCGCTCCGATCGCCGTCCGCACCCCGTCCCGTACGTACCAGAAACGGGCGTCGGCCCCCTCGACGGTCACCCCCAGCGTCACGGGCGTCCCGACGGGCACCTCCACGACGGCGACCTGCCGCGTGCCCTCCTCGTCGCGTTCCACGAGGCCGAGCACCGTACGGCCCCCCGCACCGGGCGAGTCCTGCCACTGCTGCCCGCGCTGCGGCTCGCCCTCCGGCTCCGCCCAGGTCAGGTCCAGGCTGAGATACGCCTCCGGGTTGTACCAGAGCGCCAGCCCCGCTGCCTGCGTGAAGGTGACCGGCCGCGCCTCGACCGTCACCTCGGCCTCCGCGTGATGCTCGGTGACGCGCTGGGCGAGCAAGCTGGTCGCCCAGCGTGACTCCGGCCCGTGCCGGCCGCGCAGCCGGATCCAGCCCGGGCGTGCCGTCGTGTCGGCCCAGGACGGGTCCGGTGCCTCGCGCAGGGTGCTCCACGGCCAGGACAGGTCCTCGGGCGGGGCGGCGGGCGGCAGCGGGTGGGGCCGGGTCGGCACCTCGACGTCCACCGCCGGGTGCCAACCGCCCTGGCGCAGCCGGGGCCAGCCCTCCGCGTCCCAGGTCACCGCCTGGATCGCGGTCTCCCGGCCGAGCGTGCAACGGCGGCCCCGCGGCGTGCGCAGCGGACGGGCCGTCAGATGACCGAGCAGCCACTGCCCGTCCGGCGTCTCGACCAGCTCGCCGTGCCCGGCCTTCTGCAACGGCACGCTCTCGTCGTCCCGCGTCGTCAGCAGCGGCCGGTCGTCGAGTGCGTACGGCCCGGTCAGTTCCCGGCTGCGGGCGACCCGCACCCCGTGTTCCCAGCCCGTGCCGCCCTCGGCGAGCACCAGGTAGTACCAGCCCTCGCGCCGCAGCAGCTTCGGCCCCTCGATCAGCCGGTCGTGCTGGAGCAGCAGACGCGTCTTACCGACGGGTGTCAGCGTGTCCCGGTCCAGCTCCGTGGCGACGATCCCCGCGAATCTCCGGCCCCCCGGCCGGTGGTCGTTCTGCAGGTTCAGCAGCCACAGCCGGCCTCCCTCGTGGAACAGGGCCGGATCGAAGCCGTGGCTCGCGACCCGGCGCGGGGTGCTCCACTCGCCGCTCACGTCGGTGGCCGTCGAGATGTAGGTGTCGAGGTCGAAGTAGGGCGTGCCCACAGAGCGCACGACGGTGTAGGTCACCCAGAACCGTTCCCCGTCCCAGCTCAGCGAAGGAGCCCAGATGCCGCCCGAGTCGGGCACCCCGGCCAGCGAGCCCCCGGGGGCCGCCCCCTCGACGTGCCCCGCGAACTCCCAGTGGGCCAGGTCGCGGGAGCGGTGGACCGGGATGGTCGGGAACCACTCGAAGGAGCTGGTCGCCACGTAGTACCAGTCGCCGGCCCGGACCAGCGAGGGGTCGGGGGCGAAGCCGCGGAGGACGGGGTTGTGCAGCACTGTCACGCCGGGACTCCCGGGGAGTTGGGCACCCGGGGACCGCGGGGAGTCAGGGTCACCCACGGCCCCCAGGAGTCAGGGAAGAAGGACGGCCGGGATCACTTGAGGGCGCCGAGCGTCACGCCCGTCCGCCAGTAGCGGCGCATCGCGACCATCATGATCGCCATCGGCACGATGGACAGCAGCGCGCCGGTCAGCACCAGCCCGGTCAGGTCGATGCCGGACTCCAGCCGGGTGCCGGTCCAGTTGTAGAGGCCGAGGTTGAGTGTCCAGTTCTCCTTGCCGCGCAGCACGGTCAGCGGGAGGAAGAAGGCGTTCCAGGTGTTCACGAAGGCCAGCAGGAACACCGTCGCGCCGCCCGTCGTCATCATCCGCAGCACGATGCTGAAGAAGATCCGCAGCTCGCCGGCGCCGTCGATCCGGGCCGCCTCCAGCAGCTCGTAGGGGACCGTGGCCTCGGTGTACACCTTGGCCAGGTACACGCTGAACGGGTTGATCAGGCAGGGGATCAGCATCGCCCAGGGGGTGTCCACCATGCCGATCGCCGAGAACAGCAGATACAGCGGGAGCGTGAGCAGCGCGATCGGGATCAGGAACGAGCCCACGACACACGCGAAGATCGCGTTACGGCCCGGGAAGTCGAAGCGGGCCAGTCCGTAACCGGTTGCGAGGGCGATCAGCGTGCCGCCGAGCGAGCCGACACCGGCGTACAGGAACGAGTTGGCCGTCCACCGCAGGAAGATGCCGTCCTGGTACGTGAACACCTGCTGCAGGTTGTCCCACAGGTGCCAGCCCGAGAACCACAGGCCGTTGCTCTGGTACAGCGCCGTGCGGTCCTTGGTCGCGGCGACGATCAGCCACCACACTGGGAACAGGCTGTACGCGCTCGCCAGGGCCAGCCCGGCGAGGAGGAAGCGCTGACCGCCCCGCCCGCGCGAGGCCGGATCCGGACGGGACAGGCGCCGCACGCCGCGGACTTCGGGCCGCTCGGTGGTGGTCCGCTCGGTCAGCACCATCAGTCGGCCTCCTTCGAGGTGAGCCGGTAGAAGAGGAAGGAGGCGACGCCCAGGATCAGGGCGAGGAGCACCGACAGGGCGGCCGCGTAGTTGTAGTCGCCCGCGTTGAACGCCTGGTTGTAGATGATCATGATCGGCGTGAAGCTGTCGCTGACCGTCTGCGGAGTGATGTTCCGGAACAGCGCCGGCTCGTTGAAGATCTGCAGCATCTGGATGATCGACAGCAGACCCGTCAGGACCAGAGCCCCGCGCACGAACGGGATCTTGATGCTGCGCGCGATCCGCAGCTCGGAGGCGCCGTCGAGCCGGGCCGCCTCGAACAGCTCGCGGGGCACGCCCTGCAGCGCCGAGTAGATGATCACCATGTTGTAGCCGATGCCGTGCCAGGTCAGCAGGTTGCCGATGGACGGCCACACCATCGACGGCGCGAAGAAGTTCCAGTCGAAGCCGAGGGCCTTGCCGATCGGGGTGAGCGGACCGACGTCCGGGCTGTAGAGGTTGACCCACACGATCGCCGCGACCACGCCGGGGATCATGTACGGCACCAGCAGCAGGATCCGGAACCGGCTCGCCGCCCTGGAGGTGAGCGCGTCCAGGAACAGCGCCAGCAGCAGGCTGATCAGCAGCATGAACGGGATCTGCACGCAGGCGAAGAGCACCACCCGCAGGATCGAGTTCATGAACGCCGAGTCGGTCAGGCCCTGCGAGTAGTTGTCGAGCCCGACGAACTCCGTCGTCGCGCCACCGAGGCCGAGCCCGGACTGCTTCCGGGCGAACAGCGACTCGTAGACGGCGTAGCCGATGGGGAGCAGATACAGGAAGACGAAGCCGAGCTGGAAGGGCACCGTGAACGCGGCACCCTTCCAGCGCAGGGAGCGAATCATCGAATGCCTCAGCCCTTGACGCTGATACCGCGGGACGTCAGGTCCTTGACCGTCCATTCCTGCATGTGCGCGAGCAGGTCGGTGACCTTCTCCTGCTTGTTGACCACCTTGGCCCAGCCCGCCTGGAGTTCGGTGAACATCGCGGTCCAGTTCGGACCGTAGGTCCAGTCGGTGGTAACCGTTCCCAGGCTGTCCGTGACGACCTTCTGCGCCGGGTCGTAGTTCTTGCCGAGCAGTTTCCGCGAGATCGACTCACCGACGTAGGAGTCGCTGTCGGCCAGCGCCGGCATCACGCCGTTGCCGGTCTCCGGGCTCGCCATCGTCTTGACCGCGTCCTGGTTCGTCGACATCCACAGCGCCGCCTTCGCCGCCTGCTCCTGGTTCTCGCACTGCTTGGTCACCAGGGTCACGCTGCCGGTGAGGTTCGTACCGGCCGGCGTCTTGGCCGCCTCGCCCCGGTATGTCGGCCAGGGCGCCAGGGCCCAGTCGCCGAAGGACTTGGTGAAGTTCTGCACCATGCCGGCCATCTGCCAGGTGGAGATCTGCCGGGTCGCGGTGGCGCCGGTGTCGTAGCTGCGCTGCACGGCCGCGTAGTCGGCGAAGGACAGCTTGGCGTTCAGGTCGTTGTCGATGATGTCCTGGATCACCTTCGCGGCCTTGAGGGTGCCCTCGTCCTGGAAGTCCACCTTCCAGGCGTTGCCGTCGATCGCGTACCAGTGCGCCCCGGCCTGCATCGCGAGCACCTCCAGGGTGCTCGGGTCCTCACCGGCGTAGTTGGTGATCTTGATGCCGTGCTTCTTCAGCACCTTGCCCGCGGCGATGAACTCGTCCCAGGTGGCCGGGGGCTTCAGGTCGTACTTCTCGAAAATGTCCGTGCGGTAGATCGTGAACTGGGGCGCCGAACTGGTGGGAACACCGTAGAGCTTGCCCTGCACCTGCGCGCTCGCCCAGGCGCCGGTGTTGAACTTGTCCTTCTCGCCCTCGACGTACTGCGTGATGTCGGCGAGCGCGTCCTGTGACACCCAGCTGGTCACGTATTCGGCGGTGTTCTGGACCAGGCAGGGGGCGTTGCCGGCCTTCACCGCGTTGGTCAGCTGCTTCTGCATGGTCAGCTGGTCGGTGACCTTCGTGTACTTCAGCTGGATGTCCTTGTGTGAGGCGTTGAACGCCTTGACGACCGCCTCCTGGCCGTTGGCCCAGCCCCAGAAGGGGAGGGTGACCGGGCCGGACTTCGACGCGGCGTCGTCGCCCGAGCCGGATCCGCCGCAGGCGGAGAGCAGACCTGTCAGCGCGATGCCCGCGACAGCGGCGGAGGCGAACCTTCTCCGGGGGCTGGTGAAGTTCATCTGACCGTGATCCTTCGGAATAGGACGTTCTCAGAACGAGAGGACGGCGGCGGCTCGGTGGTGCCGGCCGGGAACGGCGGCCGGAAAACCGTCGGCTCGCGGTTGCGGGGGGTCGGCCAAGCAGAAGCTGTAGTAAGCGGTTGCTGGGACGGTAGGCGGATGGATCCACTCAGAGCAAGAGGTGCGCGTCGATTTATTTCGGCGGATTGTCCGGCGGGTCAGCGCCGGGAGCGTGGCGAACCCTCACGTCCGGCTCGATATATGCACAGGTCAAAGCGCTGTCAGGGTCGCCGGTCCACAGCGTGGCGGGCACGCCGACGCCATCCCGCAAGTGGCCGCAAAGCCGCGGGAAACCGGTTACGTAACGACTCCGCGTCAGACGTGCGCAGCCGGCGGCCGCACCGAATTGCGGACCACGACATGCGTGCCCAGCACCAGATGATCGCCGTCGGCGCTCCTGCGGCGGCCCGCGCCGCCCTCGCGCCGGTCGGCCACCGCGCGCAGCGCGACCCGGCCCATCTCCTCGTACGGCACGTGCACGGTGGTCAGTTGGGGCGTGAGCTGGGAGGCGAGCGGGATGTCGTCGTAGCCGACGATCGAGACGTCCTCGGGCACCCGCAGGCCCGCCGCGCGCAGGGCCTGGGCGGCGCCCGCGGCGACCACGTCCGTGCCGGCGAGCACCGCGGTGAAGTCCGGCGTGTCGTGCAGGGCAGCCTCCACCGCCTCGTAGCCGTGCTCGTAGTCGTACGGGCCGTGCCTGACCATGCCCGGGTCGAAGGGCACGCCGTACGCCTCGAAGGCCCGCTGTGCTCCCTTCAGCCTGCCCTGCGCGGTGGTCAGTTCGGCGTGGCCCGGCAGGACGAGGACGCGTCGGTGACCGGCCGACAGCAGGTGGCTGGCCATCGCGTAGGCGCCGCCCTCGTTGTCGTAGTCGACCGTCGTCGCCGGGACGTCGCCCTCCAGCGGGGGCCTGCCCACCAGGACCAGGTGCGAGCCGGCGGCGTCCAGGGAACGGGCGAAACGGGCCATCCGCAGCTGGTACTCGTCGTAGTCGTAGGCGCCGCCGAGCAGGATCACGGCGGCCACGCCCTGCTGGCGCATGAGGTTCACCAGGGCCAGTTCACGCTCCGGGTCGTCGCCGGTCGTGCCGACCAGGGAGAGCCAGCCGCGCAGTGTGGCGGCGCCCTCGACGCCCTTCGCGACGTGCGCGAACGCGGCGCCGGTGATGTTGTTGATGAGGATCGCCACCGTCGGTGTGCCGCCGCCTGCGAGGGAACGGGCGTGGGCGTTGGTGACGTAGTCCAGGTCCCGGACCACCTTCATCACCCGGCGGCGCAGCTCCTCCGACACCGGGTAGTTGCCGGACAGCACCCGCGAGACGCTGGCCACGGAGACGCCCGCGCGCTCCGCGACGTCGCGGATGGTCGCCCGGCCGGCGTCACTCGTCGCCTTGCGCTGACTCACCCTTGCGGCTCCTTCACGTAGTGGCCCGATGCGTGGCCGATGTGCGGCCCGTTGCCGTGCGCTCCGGTCTGTCGCGCCCCGGTCCGAAGCGGCCCCGCCGCACTCGTGGTCCGGGCACCCGTCCCGCACCGGTGCGGAAACCGTATCCCATCGTTACTCCAGGCTGGAGGGCCTGTGGACAGCGGTCCGAAAGGGCCTGCCGGACGTGCCCCGGGCCGCCGGGCCCGCCGTGCGTCAGGGCCGGACGGCCTGCCCGCGGAGGCGTCACGCCACCCGCGCCAGATCCGCGTGCCGTACCTCGTGGACCGGCGGCACGCCCGCCACCAGGCGCTCCAGTTCCTCCACCACGATGCGGCCGAGCCGCTCCAGTTCGTTGCCCAGCGAGCCCGCGATGTGCGGGGTGAGGAACACGTTGGGCAGGCGGTACAGCGGCGAGCCGACGGGCAGCGGCTCCGGGTCGGTGACATCGAGGACCGCGCTGAGCCGGCCCGAGACCAGCTCACCCGTGAGCGCCTCGTGGTCGACCAGCGCACCCCGGGCGGTGTTGATGAGCACGCCCCCGTCCCGCACCAGGGCGAGCCGGTCGCGGTCGAGCATGTGGTGGGTCTCGGGGATGTCGGGGGCGTGCAGGCTCACGATGTCGCTGCGTCTGAGCAGCTCCTCCAGCGACAGCGACTCGGCACCGAGCGCGGCGGCCTCAACCGGGCTCACATACGGGTCGTGCAGCAGGACGGTGAGGTCGAACGGCCGCAGCAGCTCCAGCAGCCGGCGGCCCACACGGGACGCGCCGATGACCCCGACGCGGCGGCCGAGGTTGCCGGTCGCGGCGGTCTCGGCGGGGCCCGGATAGGCATGGGTACGGCGGAAGTGCTCGCGGTGGTCGAAGGCGTCCTTGCCCACCAGCAGGATCATCGCGAGCGTGAACTCCGCGACGGGCAGGGCGTTGCCCGTCACCGCGCTGGAGACGGTGACCCCGCGTTCCCACAGGGCCTCGCCGACCAGGGAGCGGACGGAGCCCGCCGCGTGCAGCACGGCGTCGAGCTTCGGGACCGCCGCGAGGACACCGGCGTCCAGGTGCGGGCAGCCCCAGCCGGTGATCAGCACCTCGGCGCGGGCCAGGGCACCGGCCGCGGCCGGATCGGCGAAGTCCCGCACCACCAACCCGGGGTCGATGTCGGCCGTGCGCCTCAGTCGCTCCATCAGCGGCGGAGGGAAGAGCAGCGGGAGGTGCACCGGGTCCATCGCGAACACGGTCCGCGGCAGCTGAGGGCTGGGCATGACTCTCCTGGAGCAGAGGGCGGAGAACGGAAACTGTTTCTGAAAGCGCCTTCTACCGTAGGTCCGCCGGGAAGCGACGGTCAATCGGCAGGGCGGGGAGGACGGCGGGAGGTGCCGGTTCGGCGCAACGCCCTTGATGAGTGCAGGTCGTGGCGCGACGGAAGAGGGTGAGGTCGGTGGGGTGGGGGGAGTGGGGTGGGTGCGGGCGGGCGGATCGGGCCCGGGTGGCGATCCCTGGTCGAGCTCGGCACGAGATCTGGTCGTGGAAATCGATTACTGCGGTTTCAGTGAGGGAGGACGAGGCCTGTGTGCCCTTCCGTCGACGTCTCGACGCCCAGACGGCCCGTTCGGCAACCGGTTCCCAATCTCCTGCCGACTCGACCTCGCGAACATCCCCTGGTCATGACGGTCGAGGCGCTCTCCGATGGCTTGATCACGCCTATCGAAAACAGGTCCGACCCGCCCTCAAGCTGATGACGCCGAGGTTACACAGTCTTTTCGAAAATTCGTCAAGGCCCTTGACGCGCCATGCCGACCGGAAGAAGCTCTGCCCCAACGCACAACAACCGGTTGCTAAGCACGCCGGAAACGCAAGGAGGTGTGCGTTCATGCACCCACGTGCTGGTGCTTCCCTGAGCCGCCGCCGATTCCTCGCCCTCTCGGCAGCGGGCGCCGCGACCGGCGCGGCGACGCTGAGCGGCTGCGCGATGCGGGTCTCCAGCGGCGTCAGCGGCGACGGCGAGACCGTCACGGTGATGGCCAAGCCCGACGACCTCTCCCCGGAGCTGGTCAGACAGGCCCAGAAGGACATCGGCGTCAAGATCGTGACGGTCCGCTACGACATCACCAAGCTCATCGGCATGATGACGAACGGCGCCCCGCCCGACCTGGTGCGCGGTGTCGGCGCCACGGACGCGCCCTACTTCGCGGCGCGCGACGTGATGGAGAGTCTGGACCCCTACTTCGCCAGGAGCAGTGTCCTCAAGGTCGACGACCTGGACCCCGTCAACGACCTGTGGCGCTTCGACGGCCGCACCCAGGGCAAGGGCCCCCGCTACGGCATGGCGAAGGATTTCTCCCAGGACTCCATGTTCTGGTACAACACCGAGCTCTTCGACCAGGCGGGCGTCGAGTACCCGCCGGAGACCGAGCCGGTCACGTTCGAGGAGTGGCTGGAGAACGCCGAGCGGCTCACGCGGCGCAAGAACGGCCAGACGACCGTCTTCGGCGGCAGCTACAACGGCGTGTCCACGCCCAACCTGCTGGCGAGCCTCACGGCGGCGGCCGGAGGCAGTCTCTTCACCGACGACTTCTCCCGCATCGACTTCACCACCCCCGAGGCCCGCAAGGCGCTGAACTGGTACATCGAGTACGGCAGGGCCAAGGTCGGCCCCAGCATCATCCAGCCCGACCCCAACACCTGGGACGGGCCCACCTTCCAGGCGAACCGCATGGCCATGTCGAATTCCGGCTACTGGCTCGGAGGCCTGATCAACTCCGACAAGAAGCTGGCGCCGCACGCCCGGCTCGCACCGGCCCCGGTGTTCGAGGGCGGCCGGCGGGTCAGCCCCTGCCAGGCGGGCACCGGCCTGTGGATGCCGAAGAAGGCGAAGAACAAGGACGCCGCCTGGCGGGTCTTCGAGTGGTTCTTCGGCGAGGGACCGGCCAAGGCCCGCGCCGCCGGCGGCTGGGGCATCCCCACCCTGAAGTCCCTGCGCCCGCTGATGCCGGCCCAGGAGGACCACCAGAAGCGGGTGCTGAAGGTGCAGAACGCCGAGCTGAAGCACTTCTCGGTGATCGCCTACACCCCCTACGCCACGGCGGATTCCCTCTACGCACTGTTCAACCAGGAAGCTCCGGCCGCGATGAACGGCCGCATGTCCGTCGACGCCCTGGCGGGCCGCCTGAACTCGGCGATGAACGAGCAGCTGAAGCGCGGTAAGGAGCAGGTGGGATGACGGTCGACCAGATACCCGTCACGGGGAGCACCGGCCCGGCCGCGCGCGCCGACCGCATCACGCCGGCCCAGCGGCCCCGGCTCTCCATGACCGCGCGCAGGCATCGCGCTTTCTACCTGTTCACCTCGCCCTGGATCATCGGTTTCCTGCTGCTGACCGTCGTACCCATGGCGTACGCGCTGTGGCTGAGCTTCACCACCTACGACGGCATCTCGCCGCACTGGAGCTATGTCGGCTTCGGCAACTACACCGAGCTGTTCTCCGACCCGCAGACCTGGAACTCCCTGGGCCGTACGGGCCTGTTCGCCCTCACCTCGGTGCCGCTGTCGATCATCGCGGGGCTGGGGCTCGCGGTCCTGGTCAACCGGCCGGTCAAGGCGCGCGGACTGTTCCGCACCCTGCTCTATCTGCCGGCCGTGGTGCCCCCGGTCGGCGTGGGGCTTACCTTCAAGGCGCTCTTCGACCAGAACTCCGGTGCCGCCAACGGCGTCATCACCCTCTTCGGCTTCGACGCGCTCGGCTGGCTCGCCGACCCCTACGCCCGCTACGTGCTGCTGATGAGCGTGCTGTGGGCGGCCGGGAACGTCATGATCATCTCGCTGGCCGGGCTCCAGGACGTACCCCGCGAACTGCACGAGGCCGCCCGCATCGACGGGGCGAGCGCCTGGCGGACCTTCCGCAGCATCACCGTGCCGCTGCTGTCGCCGGTGCTGCTCTTCCAGACGGTGACCGGCGTGATCGCCTCCGTGCAGACCATCATGCCGCTGCTGCTGTCGCCGGACGGCACGACCGCGGGCGTCACCGCGCTGCCACAGTCCAACTACCTCTACATGATGCACGTGTTCTCGCAGTACTTCGCGCTCGGCCGCTACGGCTACGCCTCCGCACTGCTGTGGGTGCTCTTCGTCCTGATCCTCATCGTGACCGGACTCATCTTCAGGTTCACGTCCGGCGTGGTGTTCTACAACGTCGACCCGGAGGCGAAGAAGTGACCGCCACCAGCCTGCCCCCGAACTCCGCGCCCAGGGTGCGGGTGCGCGCCGGCCGCCTCGTCCTCTACACGGTGCTCGTCGCCCTCACCGGGCTGTTCGTCGGCCCCTTCGGGTGGCTGATCCTTTCCGGCCTGAAGACCCCTGCGGAACTGGCCGCCTCGCCCGTGCACTGGCTGCCCACCCACGTCCAGTGGCACAACTTCGCGGACGCCTTCAACCTGATCGACTTCCTCGGCTACGCCCGCAACTCCCTGCTCATCGCCCTGATCTACGCCACACTCGTCACACTCAGCTCGGCCTGGGTCGGCTTCGGCTTCGCCCGGCTGGAGGCCCCCGGCAAGAAGACGCTGTTCGGCGTTCTCATCGGCTCGATGATGCTGCCCCAGATGATCACCCTGCTGCCGACCTACCTGATCTTCGCCAAGCTCGGCATGGTCGACACGTACTGGCCGTGGGTGTTCTGGGGACTGGCCGCCGCCCCCTATCTGGTCTTCCTCTTCCGCCAGTTCTTCGCCGGGCTGCCCCGTGAGCTGGAGGAGGCCGCGATCGTCGACGGCTGCGGCTACGGCACGATCTTCTGGCGGATCTTCCTGCCGCAGTCCTGGCCGGTACTGTCCGCGAGCTTCGTGATCGCCTTCACCTGGTCCTGGGGCGACTACATCGCCCCGCAACTGCTGCTGTCCACCGACAAGTCGACGCTGGCCGTCGCCGTCATGACCACCTACGTCACCTCGGCCGGAACGCCCGTCGCCAATCTCCAGGCCGCCGCCTCCGTGATGTACGTCGTGCCGATCCTGCTGATCTTCCTGATCGCCCAGCGCGGGTTCGTCGCCGGGATGTCCACGACCGGACTGAAGTAACCCCTCTTACCGAACCTTTTGCAAGGAGTTGCGCATGAACACGCCCCTGTCACGCCGGACCACCCTCCAGGCCGCCGGTGTCATCGCTGCCGCCGGCTTGGCCGGCAGCATCGCCGGCACCGCACAAGCCGCCGCGGCGGAGAACGGCACCACCGGCGACAGCGTGGTCATCCACCCCACGCTTCCGAAGGTGCCTGTCAACAACTCCTTCACCGTCAAGGTCCGGCCGCTCGGCGGCACCTGGCAGAAGCTCGGCGTCTACCTTGCCAAGCTCGCACTGATCGACGCGAACACCGGCAGCAACAGAGCCCAGAACTCCTCCTGGGCCGCCTTCGACTTCTCCGGCACGGTCGAGGTCGAGGTCACGTACAACCCGGGCGGCGGCGAGAAGGTCCGCATCCGCCCGGACTCGTACGGCATCAAGCCCGAGGTGCTCGGCAGCACCACGCGCTTCACCCTGGACCGGCCCCGCAACCTCGTCGTCCAGATCGACGACAAGATCTTCGACTGCCTGCACCTGTTCGCGAACCCGATCGAGCAGGACGTGCCCACCGAGGGCGACAAGAAGGTCATGTACTTCGGGCCCGGTCTGCACACCCACCCCGACCGAACCCTGAAGGTGCCCACCGGCACCACCGTCTACCTGGCCCCGGGCGCCGTCCTCACCTCCAACGTGATCTTCGAGGGCGTGGAGAACTCCCGGCTGATCGGCCGCGGCGTGGTCTACGACACGACCGGCGGCGCGGTCTTCGTCCGCAAGTGCGAGAACGTCACGATCGACGGCGTCACGATCCTCAACCCCCGGTACGAGAACATCAGGGTCGCCGAGTCCAAGAACCTCACCATCAGGAATCTGCGTGCCTTCAGTCACCAGGGCTGGGGTGACGGCATCCAGCTCTACTGCTCCGAGAACGTCACGATCGACGGCTGCTTCCTGCGCACCTCCGACGACTGCGTCGCCCTCTACACCCACCGCTGGGACTTCTACGGCGACACCCGCAACATCACCGTCAAGAACTGCTCCCTCTGGGCCGACGTCGCCCACCCGGTCAACATCGGCGTGCACGGCAACTCCGACACCCCAGAGGTGCTGGAGAACCTGCGCTACGAGAACATCGACATCCTCGACCACCGCGAGCCGCAGGTGACCTACCAGGGCGCCATCGCCTTCATGGTCGGTGACAGCAACATCGTCCGGGACGTCAGGTTCGACAACATCCGCGTGGAGGACTTCCGCTGGGGCCAGTTCATCCACATGCGGGTCGAGTACAACCCGAAGTACAATACGTCGGCAGGCCGCGGCATCGAGTCCGTCTACATCAAGGACCTCAGCTACAACGGCAAGAACGCCGACCTCTCGATCATCGCCGGCCTCGACGCGGAGCACGCGATCAAGGACGTCACCTTCGAGAACCTCCGCGTCAACGGCAGGGTGATCGCCGACAGCAGGGGCAAGCCGAGTTGGTATCTGGCCTCGGACGGCGTGCCCATGTTCGTCAACGAGCATGTGACGAACCTCAAGTTCCTCACCACCGCCGAGGCCGAGGCGGCCGCCGCGTCATGACCACATCTGCTCCAAGTCGCCGGAACTTCCTCGGCGGCACGGCGGCCCTGCTGCTGGTGGCGGGAGCGCGCGGACTGCTCACGCCCACCACCGCCCGGGCGGCCGGCCACCAGACCAGTCGCACTCAGTTCACACACCCCGGCCTGCTGCATACAGTCGATGACATAGTGCGTATGAAGGCCGCCGTCGCCGCCAAGGAATCCCCGGTCTACGACGGCTATCTTGCCCTCGCCGCCCACGCACGCTCCAAGTCGACGTACACCGTCCAGAACACCGGCCAGATCAGCTCCTGGGGCCGGGGCCCCACCAACTTCCAGAACCAGGCCGTAGCCGACTCGGCCGCCGCCTACCAGACCGCGCTGATGTGGTGCGTCACCGGCGAGCGCGCCTACGCCGACAAGGCCCGGGACATCCTCAACGCCTGGTCGGCCTCACTCACCGCGATCACCGGCGCCGACGGGCCCCTCGGCGCGGGCCTCCAGGCCTTCAAGTTCGTCAACGCGGCCGAACTGCTGAGGCACAGCGGCTACGACGGCTGGGCGAAGGAGGACATCGCGCGCTGCGAGGAGTCCTTCCTGCGCGTCTGGTATCCGGCGATCTCCGGCTACATGCTCTACGCCAACGGCAACTGGGACCTCACCTCCGTCCAGTCGATCCTGGCCATCGGCGTGTTCTGCGAGGAGCCGGCCCTCTTCGAGGACGCGCTGCGCTTCGCCGCCGCCGGCGCGGGCAACGGCAGCGTCCCGCACCGCATCGTCACCGACGCGGGACAGGGCCAGGAGTCCGGACGCGACCAGGGCCACGAGCAGCTCGCCGTCGGCCTGCTCGCCGACGCAGCGCAGGTCGCCTGGAACCAGGGCGTCGACCTGTACGCCTTCGACGGCAACCGGCTGCTGAAGAACGTCGAGTACGCCGCCCGCTACAACCTCGGCGGCGACGTGCCGTTCGTCCCCGACCTGGACCGCACCGGCAAGTACGTCAAGACGTCTGTCTCCGCCGTCGGACGCGGCAACCTGCCCCCGATCTACGAGATGGCGTACGCGCACTACGCCGGCGTCCGCGGCCTCGACACCCCCTACACCAAGGCCGCCGTATTCCGCGGCACGGGCGGCACCCGCGTCGTCGAGGGCGGCAACGACGACCTGCCCGGCTGGGGCACCCTCACCTTCGCGGGCACGAAGGCCCCCGCCCCGGCCGAGCCCACGGCTCCGGCCGGTGTCACGGCGGTGGGCGGCGGCAAGTCCGTCACCGTGGCATGGCTGCCGTCGGCGTGGGCCGAGTCGTACACGGTCCTGCGGGCCGCCGGCGCCGACGGACCGTACGAGAAGATCGCGACCGGACTCGACGAGCCGGCGTACACCGACCGTGACGCCCGCCCGGGCAGGCCGTCCTACTACACGGTCACGGCCACCAACTCCCATGGCACCAGTGCCCGTTCCGCCTGGGCGGCCGCGGTGCCCGGGCTGCCCGACCCCTGGTCGACGCGGGACGTCGGGGACGTGAAGGACCCCGGCTCCGCCGTCTTCGACGGCGAGCGGTTCGTGCTGGAGGCGTCCGGCACCGCCGACACCCACCGCCTGGCATACCTGCCGCTGCGCGGCGACGGCACGATCACCGCGCGGATCGTGTGGCCGCTCAGCTCCCAGTACTCCAAGATCGGCGTCACCGTACGGGCCGGCCTGGACGCGGACGCGGCGCACGCCGCCATGCTGATCCAGGGCCTGCCGCTGCACACCTGGAGCGGTGTGTGGAGCGTACGTGCGAAGGCGGGGGCCGGGATCAAGGGCACCGGCAGCACGCCCGTGCCGCCGTCCCAGCAACAGACGATCACGACCGGCGCCGCCTTCCCGATCTCCTCCCTCGGCGAGCTGCCCGAGTCGGCGACCCCGCTCGAGTCCCCGTACGTCGAAGGCGCGGGAGACGGCTACCGGCTGCGCATGCCGTACTGGGTCCGCGTGACCCGCCGGGGCGACCGCTGCACCGGAGCCATCTCCCCGGACGGCATTCGCTGGACCGAAGTCGGCTCCAGCCCGGTCGAGTTGGGCACGACCGCCTACGTCGGCCTCACCCTCACCTCCTGCCTCGGCGTCGACGAGGAGTACGCCGAGACCGGCACCGGAGCCTTCGACAACGTCGACGTCGTCTCCCGGACCTCCGGGGAGGTCTGGTCCGTGCCCCGCCCGGCCACGGCCGCAGGCGACCTGCGGGCCACCGCGGGCGCCGACGCGGTCGAGCTGGCCTGGACCGACCCGGACCTCTCGGCCCGCTACAAGGTGCTGCGCGCCGCAGCGGCCGACGCCCCCTACGAGACGATCGCCACCGGCATCGGCGCGGTCGGCTTCGGCACCCGCGTCCGGTACGCCGACGCCACCGGCACACCGGGTACGACGTACCACTACGCCGTCGCCAAGACCAACCGTGCCGGACGCGGTCCCCTGTCGCAGTCCGCCGCCGCGACGATGCCGACGCCCTCCGTGCCCCGGCTCACCGCGGCCGCCAGGGCGTTCGCGAACAAGGGCGTGCCCTTCACGTTCCTCCTGCGGGCCTCCCACGAGCCGGTCCGGTTCGCCGCGGACGGACTGCCCGACGGCCTGCGCGTCGACAAGCGCACCGGCCTGATCTCCGGAACACCCACCCGGACCGGCGAGTTCACGGTCACCACCACCGCGGGCAACGCCGCCGGGCAGGCGACCGGCACCCTCACCGTCTCGGTCGGCACCCCGCCGCCCGCGCCCTGGACCTACGGCGACCTGGGCGACGTCATCCTCGACGACCGCGCCTACGGCACCCTCGGCGTGGTCGCCGTCCGCACCCCCGGCTGCACCGCCCACCAGGACGGGACCTTCGTGGTGCGGGGCGCCGGGACCGACCTCACCGTCAACAACCAGGGCATGACGGGCCAGTTCGTACGACGGCCCGTCAGCGGTGACTGCGAGGTCACCGTCCGCCTGGTCTCCCGTGCCGGAGCCGGCGGCGACCGGGTGGGTCTGCTCATGGCCAAGTCCCTGTCGCCGTTCGACCAGGCGGCCGGGGCGATCGTCACCGGCGGCACGAGCGCCCAGCTGATGCTGCGCCCGACCGTCGCCGGAAAGTCCACCTTCACGGGCGACGGGGCGGTCACCGCTCCCTGCCTGCTGCGGCTGAGGCGCACCGGGACGCACTTCACCGCATCCGCCTCGTCCGACGACGGCGCCACCTTCACCCCCCTCGCCGAGGGAGACATCCCCGGCTTTGGTGACGCCCCCTACTACGTGGGCCTCGTGGTCTGCTCCCGCGACCCCCTGGCCCGCAGCACCACCGAGTTCGACGAGGTGAGCATCACCCCCATGTAGCCCTCCACCGATCGGAGAAGCCGACACATGAGCCGCACTTCCCCCCACACGCACCACGAGGGCGGCCAGGTGAGCCGCCGCGGTCTGCTCAAGACCGCCGGCGGCCTCACCGCGGCCCTCGCCCTCGGCGCCGGCGCCGCCGCCACCACGGCGGACGCCGCCCCCGGCACCTTCACCCACCCCGGCATGCTCCACAACGCCGGCGACATCAACCGCGCCAAGGTCAGGGTCGCCGCGGGCGACGACCCCTGGCTGTCCGGCTGGAACCGGCTGACCGCCAACTCCCACTCCCAGTCCACCTGGAACCCCCGGGCCACCGCGACGATCATCCGCGGCGGCACCGGACAGAACTACGGTCTCCTCTACAACGACATCGCGGCCGCCTACCAGAACGCGCTGCGCTGGAAGGTCGGCGGCACCGAGGCCAACGCCCAGTGCGCCGCGCGGATCCTCAACGCCTGGGCGACCACGCTGACGACGGTCACCGGAAACGCCGACCGGTTCCTCGCCGCCGGCCTCTACGGCTGGCAGTTCGCCAACGCGGCCGAACTCATGCGGGACTACGGCGCCTTCGACCTCGGCGCCTTCCAGGAGATGATGGTCAAGGTCTTCTACCCGCTCAACAACCAGTTCCTGACCGGCCACAACGACGCCTGCATCACCAACTACTGGGCCAACTGGGACCTGTGCAACATGGCCTCCGTGCTGGCCATCGGGATCCTCAACAACGACGGCGCCAAGTACGACCAGGCGGTCAACTACTTCAAGAACGGCGCGGGAAACGGCTCCATCAAGAACGCCGTCCCGTTCCTGTACAGCAACGTCGAGGGCTACGACCTCGGCCAGTGGCAGGAGTCCGGCCGCGACCAGGGCCACACCGTCATGGGCATGGGCCAGATGGGCGCCATCTGCGAGATGGCCTGGAACCAGGGCGAGGACCTCTACTCCTACGACGGCCGCCGCTTCATGAAGGCCGCCCAGTACGTCGCCAAGTACAACCTCAACATGAACGTGCCCTTCACCACCTACAACTGGGGAAGCGGCCAGAACTGCTCCCCGCAGTCGCAGACGGTGCCCGGCGCCGGGTCACGCGGCCAGGTACGCCCGGTGTGGGCGATGCTCCACTACCACTACGGCCGGCGCCTGCTCCTCGACGACAAGTACATCTCCCAGATGTGCTTCTCCGTCGCCCCCGAAGGCGGAGGGGGTGACTACGGCACCGACAGCGGCGGCTTCGACCAGCTCGGGTTCGGCACGCTGATGTACGCCAAATAGCCGTCCTGCCGGTTCGTGCACCGGAATACCCGTGAGCGATGTGGTGCTCTGGTGATACCGGTGCACGAGCGCGGCGAAGGGCTGGTGGCACATGACGGCAGGCCAGACGGATCCCGTGGTCAGGAGCCCGTACGGGGCCGTACGCGGCAGGTACGAGCGGGGAGTCGCGGTCTTCCGCGGCATCCCGTACGCGGCGCCGCCCTTCGGCCCCCGCCGCTTCCGCCCGCCCGTCCCCCTCCCGCCCTGGGACGGTGTGCGGGACGCCGGTGTCTTCGGCCCCACCCCGCCGAAGCCCCCGTACTCCGACGCCTTCGCCCACTATCTGTCCGACCCGGTCCTGCCCGGCGACGACTGCCTCAACCTCAACGTCTGGACCCCGCAGCCGGATCCCGGAGCCCGCCTCCCCGTCCTCGTCTGGCTGCACGGCGGCGCCCTGACCAGGGGGTCCTCCGCCGTACCCGTCTACGACGGCCATGCCTTCGCCCGCGACGGCGTCGTCTGTGTCTCGGTCAACTACCGGCTGGGCGTCGAGGGCTACGGACTGTTCCCCGACACGCCCCCTAACCCCGGCCTGCGCGACCAGATCGTCGCCCTGACCTGGGTGCACGGGGCCATCGAGGCCTTCGGCGGCGACCCCGGCCGCATCACCCTCGCCGGCCAGTCCGCCGGGGCGATCAGTATCGGCGCCCTCGTCGCCGCCCCGCAGACCCAGGGTCTGGTCCGGCGGGCGGTCCTGCAGAGCGGGCCGCCCGAGGCGTCCGAGCGGGCCAAGGTACGGCGGATGGTGCGCCGTATGGCCACCCGGCTGAAGATCCCCGCCACCGCCGAGGCCTTCGCCGCCGTCGACCGCGACCTGCTGCTGAGCACCCAGGCCGAGGTGGGCAAGCTGAGCAGCCCGGTCGTCGGCGGCCCCGCCTTCGGCATCGTCATCGACGGCGACACCGTCCCGCGCGACCCCCTGGAGGCCCTCACCGAGGGCGGCGCGGCCCCCGGGGTCGAGCTGCTGCTGGGCTGGACCCGGGACGAGTACCGGCTGTGGCTGGTCCCGGGCGGCCTCCTGGAGCGGGTCGACCGCCTCGGGGCCGTCGCCCTGGCCGGTGCCATGGCCCGCTGTCACTGCGGCAGCGAGGTCCCCCGCGGCTACCGCGCCCTGCACCCCGACGCGAGCACGGCGGACCTCGTCGGTCAGCTCGTCACCGACCACCTCCTCCGCATCCCCCTGCACCACCTGGCCGACGCCCGGACGGAACCCTCGTACGTCTACGAGTTCGCCTGGCCCTCGAACCTCCCCGGCCTCGGCGCCTGCCACGCGCTGGAGCTCGGTTTCGTCTTCGACACCGGCGAGGTCCCCGAGTCCCGCAAACTGGCCGGTGAGGGCGCTCCGCAGGACCTGGCCGACGCGATGCACGCGGCGTGGGTGCGCTTCGCCACGGACGGCGAACCGGGCTGGGAGCGCTGGGACGCGGCCCATCCGGTGCGTGTCTTCGGAGACCGCGCACCGGATGCCGAGGACGGTGTGGCCTATACGGCGTACGGCACCCGGGACCGTGAACTCGCCCTCTGGGCGGCCGACGCCGTCACGCCCGAGGAATCCACCCGCGCATCCGACCCGGCCGACGGTTCGCCCGCACGCAGTACGGAACTGCGGTCAGCCGTACGGCGGCTCCGTCGCTCCGGCGCACTCCGCCGGCACTGAGGATCCACGCGGCGTGATGAGTGCGTGAGGTGGGCGTGAGCCGTCGCTGGGAGCGTGGGCCGTCGTCAAGGACAGTCTGGGAAAAGGGGATTCGCGTGACCGTGATGGCCGAGACGGACAGCGTCGGCGCTGCGCTGCGTGCGCTCACGTTCGAGCACACCGTGGCGAAAGCGCTCGTACACCGCCGGGCGCTGTCGGAGGTGTTCCTGACCGACAGCACGGCGGTCGACGACAGCCACTTCGTGGCCGGGGCGCAACTGCCGCCGTCCCACGCCTACTACACCGACCACACGACCTGGTCCGCGGTCGATCCGCTGTTCCTGCTGGAGTGCTGCCGCCAGGCCGAGACGCACGCGGTGCACGCGCACTTCGGTGCGCCGGACGGCACCAAGTTCGTTCTCCAGCAGTGGTCGATGGAACTGCCGGGCCTGGCCGCGCTCGCGCCGGCCCACGGGCCGGCCGAGGTGACGATCGCGGTCACGACGCACGACGCGCAGTGGGTCGGGGGCTCGCTGCGCGGTCTGCGGTACCGCATGGCGATCACCGTGTCCGGGCGGCCGGTGGGCGAGGTGACCATGCGGGTGAAGTACGTCGCCGACAGCGTGTACGGGATGCTCCGCGGCCGCCGGGACGGCGGCGGCACCCCGACGTCCGAGTCCTACCGGCGGCCGGCCACGGAGGGCCTCGTGCGGCCCGGGCGCGTGGGCCGGCAGCGGCCGGAGAACGTGGTGCTGCTCGACCCGGTCACCGACGGCCGGCAGGTGCGGGCACGGCTGCTGGTGGCCGGCGGGCACCCCAGCCTCTTCGACCACGCCCAGGACCACGTGCCCGGCATGGTGCTGATGGAGGCGGGACGGCAGACGGCCCTGCTGACCGCCGAGGAGCTCTACGGGGCGCCGGCGGCGGCGTGGTCGGTCACGGGCCTCGAGGCCTCGTTCAACGCCTACGCGGAACTCGACGAACCCCTGACGGTGGTCGGCGACGGCGGCGACGGCCATGGGTCGGGGGACGCCGGTGCCGGGGTCGTCTCGATACCCGTGACGTTCGAGCAGGGCGGGCGCAGTGTCGCCCGGGCGGCCTTCACGCTGGAACGCGGCGGCGCGGGACGGTAACCGCGAAAAGACGGTCCGGACCCCAAGGGTCCGGACCGTCTTCTCGTAGCGGCTTACACGTCCTGGGCGGTGGAGGACTGGTCCAGGTCACGGTCGCGGACCATGGTGAAGATGGCGATCGCACCGGCGAGGGCCACACAGGCCAGCACCACGTAGACGACGCTCCACCCGTGCTGGAGACCCTGTACCGCCCGGTCCACCAGGTCCTCTCCGCCGCTCTCGCGCACGGAGCCCAGACGGCCCTGGACCACGTCGTCGGCCATCGCACCACTGGCGCCGCCTCCGCCGCCCGCCAACTGCTGACGGGTCGAGGTGAGCAGCAGCCCGCCCACACACGCGACGCCGATCGTCTCGCCGGCGACCCGGAGAGTGTTGAACATGCCCGACGCCATACCGCTGCGCTCGGCCGGAACCACACTGACCGCCGCGTTGTCCATGACGCCGAAGGCCAGACCGATGCCGACACCCGCCAGCAACAGCGCCGCGTACAGCCCGGTGCGGGACGACAGCGGGTCGGTGAACGTCATCAGCAACAGCGCGACGGCCAGCACCGCAGGTCCGACGGCGAGCAGCATCCGCACCGACAGCAACCGCACCAGCGTGCCGGTGAACAGCGGCAGGATGAAGACAGGCAGTGTCAGCGGCAGCAGCATCGCACCGGACATCGTCGACCCCGCGCCGCCCGCGCCCTGGAAGTAGGGCGGCAGGTAGACCAGCAGGGCCGCGAACGCGAAGACGATGCTGACCGGCTGCCAGATGATGGCGACGAACGTGGGGCGCCGCAGCAGGCTCAGGTCGAACATCGGCTCGGCGACGCGCAGTTCGACCACGACGAACAGAGCGAGGAACAGCGCCGCGCCCGCGAAGGATCCGAGTGTGACGACTCCGCCCCACCCCTGCGAGGGTCCCTCGACGAAGCCGAGGGCGAGCAGCATGAGGGCCAGGGTGAAGGTCAGCACACCGGGCAGGTCGATGCGCCGCGCACCCGGGTTCTTCGACTCGGGCAGCGGCCGGGCCAGGACGAGCACGACCGCGCCGAGCAGGACGTTGACCAGGAACACGGCGTGCCAGGACGCCACGCCCACCAGCAGGCCGGACACGAACGGCCCCATCGCCAGGCCGAAGCCGATCGAGGCGCCGAAGATGCCGAAGGCCCTGGCCCGGGCAGCCCCGCTGAACGTGTGGGCGAGCAGCGCGGAACCGCTGGTCAGCACCGCTGCCGCGCCCATGCCCTGAACGAAGCGCGCCAGGTCCACGAGCAGGATCGTGGGGGCGGTGCCCGCGACGAGCGAGGCCAGCGCGAAGACGGTCGTGCCGCTCAGGAACAGCCGGCGGCGCCCGAAGAGGTCGGCCGCGGAACCGGCCGCGAGCATGAAGGCGGTGAACGCCACGTTGTAGGCGTTCAGCACCCATTGGGTGGAGGCGGCCGAGGCGTTGAGCGCGCCGGACATGTCGGCGAGGGCGACGCCCGGCCCCGTGACGGAGATGGGCAGCATCACGGCGGCCAGAGCGATGGCCACCAGCACCCGTGTGGGACCGACGGCACTGTCCGCCCGGGGGGCGGTCTCCGCGGGGACGGTCCTGGGGGGTGACAGCTCGGAATCAACAGGTGACTGGGACATCGGAACCTATCGGGGGAGGGGGAGTTTTTTCAGAGCCGGGAGGCCGGCGAGGCATCCTGGGCGGTGAGAAGAGCGCCGAGTTCCGCGAACGTGCTCACCCGCGCGTCGATGAAGGACCCGAACGCCGACGCGTCGTCGTCCGAGAAGACCGCGCCGCGCATCAGCACCGTACGCAGCCCCGCGATCTTGGCCGCGCGCAGGGCGAGCGGGGAGTCGTCCACCAGCAGCCACTGTCCCGGATCCACTTCGCCCTCGGTCGCGAGCAGAGCCGCGTAGGTGTCCGGATCGGCCTTGGAGGCGTGGTCCAGCGCCACATAGTCCTCGGGCCCGAACAGGCCGTCGAGCAGCGAGCGACGCGCGGTGGTGCGGTCCATCGTGGAGAACACCCGCAACCGCACGCCCAGGGCCCGCTGCTGCGCGCAGAACACCTCCACGCCCTCGCCGAGGGCCAGCGGCGTGCCCTGGACGGAGGTCAGCGACCTGAGCGCGTCGATCTCGGCGTTCAGGTGCTGCTCGATACCGAGGCCCGCGAACAGCACGCGCAGGCTCTCCCGTTGGGGAAAGGTGCTGATGGCCTTGAACTGCGTGACCGTCGCCTCGATCGGCAACTCGGTGTGGCGGTTGATGCCCTCGTGCAGGGCGAGCAGCAGCAGGCTCGACGCGTTCAGGCTCAGCACTCCGTCGAAGTCCAGCAGCACGGTCTGCGGGGAAGCGGCGCGGTCCAAGGCGTAACTCCTGGGTGGGTGAAGGGAGGCGCGGCCGGGAAGGCCTGGACCGCGCGGGGCGAGGGAGGGGGGCGCCGGCGGTGCCGGACGGGCCGGCCCGCGGCCGGTCCGGCACGCGGGACGGCGCGTCGGCTCAGTCGCGCCAGACGGAGTGCGCGGCGGCCTCGGCGTCGAGGGTGCGCAGCAGCTCCTCGTCGATGGAGTGCAGCGAGTCGACGATGTGCCGGGCGCCGGACTCGCGCATCAGCTGCGGCTGGAAGCTGTGCTCGAAGGAGCTGGGGTGGCCGATGAAGGGGATGTCGAGGGCCTTGGCGACCTCCGCCACCCGGGCCACGTCGTCGATGAACAGCACCTCGTCGTACTTCAGGCCGAAGACCTCGGTGGTGATCTCGCGCAGGCCGGGGCGGAAGTCGTTGGTGCAGACGTAGCCGGGCTCGTCGAAGAGGTCGGCGTGCTCGCCCAGGAAGTGGTCGAAGTGCGACTTGGCGAGGCCGCCGTAGCTGACCGTCTTCAGCCCCAGCCCGCGCAGCCGGCGCAGCAGGTCGATCGCACCGTCGAGCAGCTCGACCGGGTGCTCGCGGGTGTACTCCTCCCGCTCCTTGAAGTAGACGTCGATCGCCTCCTGCGCGGTCCACGGGACGCGGGCGGCGTTCGCCATGCCCTGGCCGCCCACCAGCTGCGGCTGGGAGAAGATGCTCCGCTCGACGTCGGCGGTGTACTCGCCGCCACGGCTGACGATGAAGTTGTGGATGACGGGGCTGAACGTGTCGTTCAGCAGGACGCCGTCGATGTTGACGGCGGCCAGCTTGAGCTGCTTGAGCTTGTCTGCCATGGGATTCCTCGTGGGATCGGGGGTTGGTGGTGAAGTGAGGCGAAGGGAGATGCGGGGCGGGCCGGTCAGTGGCCGACGGTCGCCATGCCGGCGGGGTCGTAGCGCTCGCCGGAGACGACGTCGTGGGGCACCGCGGCCGACACGGCGGCCAGTTGCTCGTCGGTGAGCCGCAGTTCGGCGGCGGCGACGTTCTCGCGCAGGTAGCCGATCCGACGGGTGCCCGGGATGGGGACGATGTCGTCGTCCTGGGCCAGCAGCCAGGCCAGCGCCAGCTGTACGGGGCTGCAGCCGTAGCTCTCGGCGAGTTCGCGCAGCCGCTCGACCATGCGGATGTTGCGCGCCAGGTGCTCCTGCTGGAAGCGGGGGTGCGAGTGCCGGAAGTCGGTGGGGTCCAGGTCCTCGGGCCGGCTGATCGCACCGGTCAGGAAACCCCGCCCGATCGGCGAGTACGCCACGAGCGAGGTGCCCAGCTCCCGGGCCACCGGCAGGACCTCCTGCTCCACCTCGCGGGTCCACAGCGAGTACTCGGTCTGCAGAGCCGCGATGGGGTGGACGGCGTGCGCCCTGCGCAGGGTCTCCGCGGTCACCTCGGACAGCCCCAGATGCCCGACCTTGCCGGCCCGCACCAGCTCCGCCATGGCTCCGACGGTCTCCTCGACGGGGATGTCGGGGCTCTTGCGGTGAAGGTAGTAGAGGTCGATGTGGTCGACGCCCAGGCGCTGCAGCGAGGCGTCGACAGCCTTCCGGCAGTGCTCCGGACTGGAGTCGATGTTCCGGCCCTGCCTCGGGTCGCTGTCGTCGCGCCGGATGCCGAACTTGGTCGCGAGGACCACCTGGTCGCGGCGGCCCGCGATGGCCCGGCCCACCAGGCGCTCGTTGTGGCCCTTGCCGTACATGTCGGCGGTGTCGAGCAGCGTGACCCCGCTGTCCAGGGCCGCCTGAAGGGTCGCCAGGGACTCGGCCTCGTCGGTCGGGCCGTAGAACTCCGACATCCCCATGCAGCCGAGACCGATCGCGGAGACCACCGGACCGTCGGTTCCTATCCTGCGTTGCTGCACTCAGTTCTCCTCGTGCGCGGTCGTGAGCCGGGTCGTGTGAAGCGGTGTCCGGAGCACGTTCCGCCTGCACCGCGCGGCAGGGCCGCCACCGGACGTTCTCCATGCTGGCAACGCGTACTTACGCACCACTCATGTGCCGCTCACGGCCGACGTGAGCGGCACATGTGCCCTGCGTGGGCCGGTGGTGAGGGAAAGCGGAGCACGCGTTGCCACAGTGAGACCTCCGAGAGGCGCCGGAGCGCATCGGTGCACCACGACACCAGCCAGGAGGAACAACGCAGTGACGGCTACGACAGCGACAACGGCTGTGGCTGACAGCAGCACCTCGAAGACGTCTTACGGTGCCGGAGACGCCGGATGACCGGCTCGGACCGCGCGGCGGTCGTCGCCGGACTGGGAAGCTGGGTACCGCCCACCGTGGTCACCAACGACGACCTCGCCCGGCAGCTGGACACCTCGGACGAGTGGATCAGCAGCCGGACCGGGATCCGCCGCCGCCATGTCATCGACCCGGGCGGATCGACCGGGGATCTCGCCGTCGAGGCCGGCCGCAGGGCCCTGAAGTCCGCGGGCGAGGAGCGGGCCGACGTCGTCGTGGTCGCCACCAGCACTCCGGACCGCCCCTGCCCGGCCACCGCGCCCGAAGTCGCCGACCGGCTGGGGCTCGGCGGTGTCGGCGCGTTCGACATCGCCGCCGTGTGCACGGGCTTCGTCTACGCCCTGGGGACGGCGGCCGGTTTCCTCCAGGCGGGCTTCGCGCGCTCCGTGCTGGTCATCGGGGCGGACACCTTCTCCACCATCCTCAACCCGGCCGACCGTACGACCCGGGCCATCTTCGGGGACGGCGCGGGAGCGGTGTACCTGCGCGCCGGCGAGGCGACGGAGCCGGGCGCGCTGAAGGGGCTCCACCTCGGCAGCGACGGCAGCCAGAGCGACCTCATCCAGGTCGCGGCCGGCGGCTCACGGCAGCGGTCCACCGGCCTGCCGGCCGAGACGGAGGCCGCCTACTTCACCATGGAGGGCCGCCCGGTCTTCGGGGAGGCCGTGCGCCACATGGCGGCCTCCGTGACCACAACGGCCGAGGCCGCGGGCTGGGCCGTCGAGGACATCGACCACGTCGTCCTCCACCAGGCCAACGCGCGCATCCTGGCGGCGGTCGCCGAACGCCTCGACCTGCCGCTCGAACGGTTCCCCGCCAACATCGAGCGGGTCGGCAACACCGTCGCGGCCTCGATCCCGCTCGTCCTGGCCGACGCGTCGGCCGACGGCGAACTGCGCCCCGGCCGGCGCGTCGTGCTCGGCGGATTCGGCGGCGGGCTCACCTGGGGGTCCGTGGCGCTCGAATGGCCGGACATCACGGCGGTCTGACACCGGCTCACCCCCGACCTCACCCTCCCTCACCACTCATCGCATCCCCACTTATCGCATCCCCACTCATCGCATCCCAAGGAGACACACCATGCAGGCAATCGCGGAGCGGGTCTCGGTCCTTCTCTCCGACCAGTTCAAGGTCAAGCCCGAGATCATCGCGTCCGAGGTGACCCTCGGCAAGCTGTCCTTCGACTCCCTGGTCCTGATCGAGCTCGGCCTCGTCCTGGACAAGGAGTTCGGTGTGGAGATAGCGGACGGTGAACTCACCGAGGAGCACACCCTGGACGACCTGGTCCAGCTCCTGTCGGCCAAGGGAGCGGCGGTCTGATGGCGGACGGTCGTACGAACGGCACAGCCGTCACCGGTCTGGGCCTGGTGACCCCGGCCGGACTCGGCGTCGAGGAGAACTGGGAGCGGGTGCTGTCAGGACGCTCCTGCGCCACGCGCGACCCCGCACTCGGCGAGCTGTCGGTGGACTTCTCCAGCCGGGTACCGGGTTTCGACGCCGGTGAACTGCTGGGCGGCTTCGCCGGCTGGCAGCTGGAGCGCTTCGTCCAACTCGCCATCGTGGCCTCCCGGATGGCCGTCGCCGACGCCGGATGGGACTCCACGGCCTGGGACGGCACCCGGGTCGGGGTGGTGCTCGGCAACTCGCTCGGCGGCGCCGCCACCTTCGCGGAGCAGCACGACACGCTGCGCGATCGCGGTCCCGACAAGGTCTCGCCCCTCCTGGTGACGAAGTACATGCCGAACATGGTCGCCGGCTATGTGGCGATCGACTGCGGTGCCCGGGGGCCGAGTCTGGTCACCGCCACCGCGTGCGCGTCCGGCGCGACCGCCATCGGCACCGCCAGGGACCTGCTGCGCTCCGGCGTCTGCGACATCGTGCTCGCGGGCGCCAGCGAGTCCGCGCTGACTCCCACGGTGATGGCCGGGCTGTGCAAGATGGGCGCCCTCTCCAAGTCGGGGGACGCACCCGAGCACGCGGGCAAACCGTTCGACGCGGAGCGGGACGGCTTCGTGGCCGCCGAGGCGGCGGGCGTGCTCGTCCTGGAACGGGAGGCGGACGCCCGCGCCCGGGGCGCGAGGATCCGCGCCCTCGTCAGCGGTTACGGATCCTCCTCCGACGCCCACCACGCCACCGCCCCGCACCCCGAAGGGGAGGGCATCGAGCGAGCACTGCGCGCGTCCCTGGCGGACGCGGGGGTCGCCCCCTCGGACGTCCGCCACGTCAACGCACACGGCACCGCCACCGCGATGAACGACCTCGTCGAGGGCAGGATGCTGCGCCGTGTCCTGGGCGAGGCGCCCCTGGTCACGTCGACCAAGGGGGTCACCGGCCATGCGCTGGCGGCCGCGGGTGCCATCGAGGCGGCGTACACGGTGCTGGCCGTGCAGCACGGCACGGTGCCGCCGACGGCGAACCTGAAGAACCCGGACCCCGCCATCGGGCTGGACGTGGTCAGCGGCGAACCCCGTACCACCCCGGTGGACGTCGCCGTCAGCACCTCGCTGGGATTCGGGGGCCACAACGCCGCGCTCGTCATCACGGCGGCCTGAGTCCCACGGCAGGCCGGGCTCTCCGGGCCGGGAGCACGCTCCCGGCCCGGAGAGCCCGCGTCGTTCCGACCGCCGCGCCGACCCACCAAGGAATGAGCATGCTTCCCCACTCCGACGACTGGACGCACGTGCTGCGTCCCTCGGCACGGCGCGGCAGCCGCGTCGTCGTCTTCCCGCACGCCGGCGCGGGCGCGCAGCGCTACTCGAGCGTCCTGGCCGGCCTGCCGGACACGGTGGAGGTGGTGGGCGTCACGCTGCCCGGGCGGGAGCGGCGCGCGGGCCTCGCACCCCGTACGACGCTGACCGCGGCCGTGTCGGGCATCCGCCGCGGACTGCGCGATCTCGCCCCCGCACCCACCGTCTTCTACGGGCACAGTCTGGGAGGGCTGCTGGCGCTCGCCGTCGCCCATGCGGGCGGGGGACGCTGCGACGGTCTGGTCGTGAGCTGTTCCCAACCGGGCGCTCGAAGCCGGCCGCGCCCGGAACGCCCGGGTTCCGCAGCCGAGTTGACCGAGATCCTCGCGACCCACCGTCTGCCCGCCGACGCACTGCGCGATGCGTCGCTCAGCCCCGCACGGCAGGTCCTGGCCCATGACCTCTCGCTCGCGCGGGACGCGCTGCGCGCCGTGGAGCCTCTCCGGCTCACCGTGCCGGTGACCGCGCTGGCCGGTACGGACGACCCGCTCGTCCCGCCGGGCGTGCTGCCGCTGTGGGCCAGCTTCACATCGGGCCCGTTCCGTGCCCGGCTCGCCCAGGGCGGGCACTTCTTCCCCTTCACCCCGTACGGTCAGGGCGTCCTGCTCGAAGAGCTCGTCGCGTCCCTGCCCCGCTGACCGCCGCCCACCCGCTCGGAGCCGCTACGCCCCGACGAGGTGGGGGGAGCGGTCGTCGAGGAACGTGTGCTCCAGCGCGTCGTCACAGTTCAGGATCTGCTGCTGGAGGCGACGCACACGGTGCGAGGGCTCCAGGCCGATCCCGTCGGTCAGCGCGGCACGCAGGCCCTGATAGACCGCCAGCGCGTCGTTGCGGCGCCCGGAGAGGTACAGCGCCAGCATCAGGTACTCGTGCAGCACCTCGTCGTAGGGGTTGAGTGCCACGAGGGCGTGCAGTTCGCCGACGACCTCGGCGTAACGGCGCAACCGCAGGTCCAGGCCGACGCGCTGGCTCAGCACCGCCTTGCGGTCCTCCTCCAGCCGTAGCACGTGCGGGTGCAGCACGGGCCCGGCCGGCACATCGGCCAGGGGCGCGTCCCGCCACAGCTTCAGCGCGTTGCTGAGCTGGGCCGACGCCTGGGACAGGTCCCCCCTGGCCTCCGCCTCTCCCGCCGCCGACACGAGCCGGTGGTAGCCGACGATGTCGAACTGTTCGCCGGGGACTTCGAGCCGGTAACCGGTGGCCTCGGTGATCAGCGTCTCCTTGGGGAGACGGTCCGAGGGGCCGCCGTCGACGGCGCGGCCGATGCTCTTGCGGATCTGCATGACGCAGTTCTGGATGCCCGTCGAGGCGCTCATGGGCACGTCGAGGCCCCACAGTTCGCGCTCGATGGCGGCCCGCTGCACCACGCGGCCCCGGTTCAGGATGAGCACGGCGAGGAGCTTCCTGGCCTTCAGCGCCGTGGGGACCACCGACACGCCGTTCATGGTCACGCGCAGGGGACCCAGCACTCTGGCGATCATCCGTCCTCCTCCTGGGCTTCTGTGTAGCGGTTTATCAATGGACTGTAGCCCATGTTTCTACCGGTGTCGTTCGCGGGTTCGGCGCCTTACGGGAGGTAACGGCAGGTCACCAACCTTACGAAGCGGGCAAAAAGTCGCCCGTAGCGCGATCGTTTCCTGTTGTTCACAGAGTCGACGGGAAGTCAAACTTGGTCTCTGGTGTACTTTTGGATCCTGACACCACATCACTTAGGGGGGACCTGGTGCAGCAAGGCGGCATGCCTGAAATCGCGATCGTCGGGATGGGATGCAGATTTCCCGGAGCGCGTGGGGTGCGTGAGTTCCGGCAACTGCTCGAAGGCAACACCGACGCCGTGACCCCCGTGCCGGAGGACCGGTTCGACGTACGGCGGCACTACTCCGCACAGCCCGGTGAGCCGGGCACGACCGTCTCGCGGCACGGTGGGTTCATCGACGACCTGTACGGCTTCGATGCCGCCTTCTTCGGCATCGCCCCGCGCGAGGCGCTGGCCATGGACCCCCAGCAGCGGGTCCTCCTCCAGGTCGTCTGGGAAGCGCTGGAGGACGCGCACATCCTCCCGTCCTCGCTGGCGGGCAGCCGCACCGGTGTGTTCGTGGGGCAGGCGACCGCCGAGTACGGGGACCTGGCGGAGTCCGAAGGATTCCAGGACGTGCACGGCATGGCGGGCAGCCGGCTGCGGACGATGACCGCGGGACGCCTCTCCTTCGCCCTCGATGTGCGGGGCCCCAGCCTGGTGGTCGACACCGCGTGCTCCTCGTCCCTGGTGGCCGTGCATCTCGCCCGGCAGAGCCTGCTGACCGGAGAGAGCGACATGGCCGTCGCCGCGGGAGTCAACGCCGTGCTCTCACCGTCCGACGCCATCACCTACTCCCAGGGCGGCATGCTCGCGCCCGACGGACGCTGCAAGTTCGCCGACGCCTCCGGTGACGGCTTCGTCCGCAGCGAGGGAGTGGGGGCGGTCCTGCTCAAGCGCCTGCCCGACGCGCTGCGCGACGGTGACCAGGTCCTCGCCGTACTGCGGGGAAGCGCCGTCACCAACGACGGCCAGGGCAGCGGAATGCTGCTCCAGCCCGCCGTGTCCGGCCAGACCGAGATGATCCGCTCCGCCTGCCGCAGCGCCGGCATCACCCCGGACCAGCTCGACTACGTGGAAGCGCACGGCACCGGCACACCGGTCGGAGACGACGTCGAACTGCGCGCCCTGGCCGAGGTATGGGGAGACGGAGACCAGGAAGAGCGGTCCCGCCCGCTGCTCATCGGTTCCGTCAAGACCAACATCGGGCACGCCGAAGCCGCCGCCGGGATCGCGGGCCTGATCAAGACCGCGCTCATCGCCCGCCACCGCACCATCCCCGCGTCACTGCACCTGCGCACCCCGCACCCCGTCCTGGCCGGGGGCGGCGCCCCCCTCGAATGCGTCGCGCGCAACACCCCGCTCGTGCCCGGCGGCCGGGCCGCGGTCCTGGGCGTCAGTTCCTTCGGCCTCTCCGGTACCAACGCGCATGTGATCGTCGGCGAGTACGTGCCCGAGCCGGCGCACGAGCCGGCACCGGAACCGGCCGCCCCGGCAGGCGAGGAGCCGCAGTTGCTGCTGCTCAGTGCCCGCACCCCGGAGGCCCTCAGCCAACTCGCCGCGCGCTACGCCGCCTTCCTGGAAGGCGCCGAAGGGCGTGCCTTCGCGCTGCGGGACATCTGCCACGCCGCCGCGACGGGCCGTGACGCCCACCCCCACCGTCTGTGGGCCGTCGGCCGCACCCACGACGAACTCGCCGCCGCTCTGCGGGCCCTGGCCGCCGGTGAGGAGACCCCGGACGGGGGGACGGCGGACGCCGGCTTCGCGGGCGACCGCAGAATCGCCTTCGTCTTTCCCGGCCAGGGCTCGCAATGGCTCGGGATGGGGCGCCACCTGCTGGCCTCCGAAGCGGTGTTCCGGCACACCCTGGAGGAATGCGACGCCGCCGTCCGGGAGGAGCTGGGGTGGTCGGTCATCGGCCTGCTGACCGGCGACGGCGAGGACGCACCGCCGCGGGAACTCCCCGATGACGTCTCGGTGGTGCAACCCCTGCTGTGGGCCATGCAGGTGTCGCTGGCCGCGCTGCTGCGTGCCAAGGGGGTCGACCCCGACCTCTGTATCGGACACAGCATGGGTGAGGTGGCCACCGCCCACGTCTGCGGGGCGCTGTCGATCGAGGACGCCGCCTCGGTCATCTGCCGGCGCAGCTCCCTGATGCAGAGGCTGGCCGGGCACGGCGCGATGCTCGCCGTCGAACTCGACGCGCTGACCGCGGCGGACGCCGTGGCGCCCCATGGCGACGCGGTGTGCGTCGCGGCGGAGAACGCCCCCAGGAGTACGGTCCTCGCCGGGGACACACACGCTCTGCACCGCATCGCCGAACGCCTCGAGACCGAGGGGGTGCCGAGCCGGCACGTCAAGGTCAACGTGGCGTCCCACTCCCCCTATATGGCGGAACTGCGGGACGACCTGGCCGACGCCCTCGCCCACCTCACCCCGCTGCCCGCCCGCACCGCGATGTTCTCCACCACCCGCTGCGAGCCGGTCGACGGACCCGAGCTGGACGCCGCCTACTGGGTGGACAACCTTCGCGAGCGGGTGCGCTTCGTCGAGGCCGTGCGGGCGGCCGCCAAGGAGGAGACGGTGTTCCTGGAGGTCGGCCCGCACCCGCTGCTCGTCCAGTCCGTCGCGGCGGTCCTCGCGGAGCAGGGCGACGCACCGGCCGCCGTGGCCACCCTCAAGCGCCACCAGGACGACGGCGAGAACATCACCCGGGCGCTCGGACAGCTCTTCTCCCACGGCGGACGCGTCGACTTCAGCCGCTTCTTCCGGGGGACCGCGCCCCGCGTGCCGCTGCCGACGTACGCCTGGGACCAGGAGCAGTTCAGGAAGGATCCGGTCCCCGCACCGGCGCCCGCCGGGCCGGCCGAGCACGTACGGGAGATCGGGCTGCGCGAGCTGGGCCTGGACGACCTCGGGGAGAGCGTCCGCACGCGCGGCGGCGCGGCCGTCGTACCGCCGGTGCTCTACTTCAAGGCCGTCCTGCGGGCGGCGGACGACATCGCGTCATGCGGTGAAGGCGTGCTCGAGGACGTCGAGTTCGGGAGCCGGCCCTGGGAACTGGAGCGGGCGCGCGATGCCGCGGTACGCGTGCGCCTGGCACCCGCCGCGCAGGAGGGGACCTTCGTGTTCACCGTCACCGCGGTACGCACCCCGGACGGCACCCGGGACGGCGAGCTGTGCATGACGGGCAGGTTCCGCGCGGCCGGCGGGAGCGCGGCGGCCGAGCCACGGGGCCGGGAGCCGCTGGACTCCAGCCTGACCCGGTGCACCTCCTACGTGCCGGCGAGGGAGTTCTACCGCCGTGCCCAGGGCCGCGGCTACACCATCGACGCCTCGCTGCGCACCGTGGCCCAACTGTGGTGCTCCGACGGCGAATCGGTGGCTCGTATGCGCGGCGCGGGGGCGGGGGCGACCGGACTCGAGGCTGGACTGCTGACGATGCTCGCCGCGTGGCCGCACTCCACGGGCGCAGGGGGGAGACCGGACGGCTACGTGCCGGTGTCCTTCGGCCGTGTCCTGGTCCGGGAGGAGGCGGCCGTCGGCCGGGACCACTGGTGCGTGGCCCGCTTCACGCCCTCCGACGGTATGGACGACGCCCGCTGTGATGTGTGGCTGACGGCCGAGGACGGGCACCTGATCGCGGAGTTCCGGGACATACGCCTGCGCGAGCGAGCGGCCGGTTCCGCCTCCGAGGCGCTCGACGAGGAAGGCCCGGCGCCGGCTCCCGCGACCCCGACCGCCATTCCCTCACCCCCCGCGGTCGCCGAACCCGGGCCCGCCCTAGCGGCCGACGACGTTCTGAAGCAGGCCGCCACCGTGCTCGGCCTCTCTGCGACCCGGCTCGATCCCCGCAGGCCGCTGCGGACCATGGGGCTGGACTCACTGCTGGCGACCGAGCTCAGGGTGCGACTGCACCGCACGGCGGGTGTCGACATACCCGCCACCCGGCTGCTGGGCCGCGAACCCATAGGTGTGATCGCCGATTCCGTGGCCTCCGGGCCCTGATGTCATGCGTAAACGAAGACCATGACTCATAGATGTACCGTGGTATAATTTTTGGGGGCCGGGGGAGCCCGCACAACGACGTGAGAAGGCGAGGAAGCACATGGCCTCTGAACCTGCCCGCCCCCTCGGGCGCAGAGAGCGCAGCAAGCAGCGAGTCCGGGACCGGATCTACACATCGGCCCTGACCCTCTTCGCGGAGCAGGGCTACGACGGCACCACGATCGACCAGATCGCCGAGCACGCCGACGTGGCCCGGGGCACCTTCTTCAACTACTTCCAGCGCAAGGAAGACCTGGTCACCGCCTGGGCCGAGGCCCGCAAGCGGCGCCTGGAGCTGGCCATGGAAGAGTCGATGAAGTCGCGCAACGACGATGTGACGGTGCATCTGGAGCGGTGCATGGCGGCGCTGGCGGAGTTCAACGAGTCCGAGCGCGAGATCACCGCCGCCATGCTCCAGGCCTGGGTGAAGGCCGGGCAGCCCCTCCTCGAGGAGCCCTACGCGGGCCAGGTCTTCGCCAACATCATCGAAGCCGGCCGCCAGCGCGGGGAGGTCAGCTTCGACATCGATCCGATGAGGGTCGGCAACATCCTGCGTGATTCCTACCTGGGTCTGCTCTACCGCTGGTCACAGGACCCGGGCGGGCGCGTGCCGCTCCACATCGAACTGCGCGAGGTCCTCAGGATCGTCCTCACGGGCGTGCTGTCGTACTCCCAGCACGGGCGCGGCGTTCCGGCGTCGCCGGCTCCCGCCGCCACCCCGCTCGCACCGACGTCGCGGGCGTAGCGTCCCCGCCGCCGGCGCCGGACGCATGTCCCGGGGGAGTCACCGGCCCGGGGGCGGTCCCACCGAGTCCCGTACCACCACGTGCGTGCCCAGCAGCAGGTGTTCGTCCGCGGCGCCCGGGGTGTGTTCGAGGGCCGTGCGGACGGCGAGACGGCCCAGTTCCTCGTAGGGGACGTGGACCGTCGTCAGGGCGGGGTGCAGATCGCGGGCGAAGGGGATGTCGTCGTAGCCGGCGAGGGAGACATCGCCCGGGACGGACAGGCCGGCCTCGTGCAGCGCGGTGAGGGCGCCCGCCGCGACCATGTCGGTGGCGGCCACGACGGCCGTGAAGCCGAGGTCGTCCTCGAGCGCCTGCCGCATGAGGCGGTGGCCCGCGTCGCGGGTGAAGTCGCCGTGCAGGACGAGGGACTCGTCGGGGGTGAGGCCGCGGGCCCGGTGGGCGGCGAGGTAACCGCGTTCGCGGCCCAGGGCCGTGGTGTGGTCCGCCCGGCCGCCGAGGAACAGCACCCGGCGGTGCCCCTGGGCGAGCACACGGGCGACCAGGGTGTAGGCGCCGCCCTCGTTGTCGTACTCGATGACCGTCACCGGGGCACCGGGGTCCAGCGGTGGCCGGCCGCACAGGACCAGACGGGAACCGGCCGAGGCGAGGGAGTCCGCCATGCGATGAGTGCGTTCGCGGTATTCGGGGGTGTCGGCGCTGCCGCCGACCAGGATCACCGCGGCGGCCCGCTGGGCCCGCATCATCTCCACGAACTCCAGCTCGTGCCGGACGTCGCCCTCCGTGCTGCACACCAGGCAGAGATGGCCGAGGCGGGTCGCCTCGCGCTCGACGCCGTGGGCCATGTGCGCGAACGACGGGCCGGTGATGTCCTCCAGCACGAAGGCGAGGGTGGGTGTGCCGACACCCGCGATCGCCTTCGCCCGTGCGTCGGCCACGTAGTCCAGGTCACGGACCGCCCGCATCACGCTCCCGCGCGTCGCGGCGCTCACCGGATACACGCCGCCCAGCACCCGGGACACCGTCGACGCCGAGACGCCCGCGCGCAGCGCCACGTCCCGGATGGTGCTGCGGCTCGCGTCCCCGCTCTTCCTCGTCATGCCTGCCTCGTCTCTCCCGGGCACCGGGGAGCTGCGGCAACACGATGGCAACCGGTTCCCATGGGGACGGAGGCTAGCAGTGGCCGGGGGAAGGGAGGAGACACATGCACGAACCGGCGGCGGTAGGTGTTCGCCCGCAGCCGGTGCCGTCGTGCGCTACGCCGCCCCGAGCGTCCCCGCGATCCCCGAGATCGCCTCCGGCCCCACCCGGCAGCACCCCCCGACCAACCGGGCCCCGGCCTGCTGCCAGCCCGTCACCTGGTCTGCGGTGAACCTCGAGTCTCCGGTCCAGGCGCGGGCCTCGGCGTCCCAGGTCTCACCGCTGTTGGGGTAGACGACGACCGGCTTGCCGGTGACCCGAGCCGCGGTCGAGGCGGCGGCGTCCACGTCCTCGGGCGCGCAGCAGTTCACGCCGACCGCGATGACCTCGTCCACGTCGGCGGCCAGGGCGAAGGCCTCGTCCAGCGGCTGCCCGGCGCGCGTGCGGCCGTCGGCGACGGAGTACGTCAGCCAGGCCGGCACTCCGAGCCCGCGCACCGCCCGCAGCAGCGCCGTGGCCTCGTCGGCGTCGGGGACCGTCTCCAGGGCGAGGACGTCCGGGCGGGCCGCCGCCAGCACCTCCAGGCGCGGGCGGTGGAAACGCTCCAGTTCGTCGACCGTGAGCCCGTAGCGGCCCCGGTACTCCGAACCGTCCGCGAGCATCGCACCGTAGGGGCCCGCCGAGGCCGCCACCCACAGGGGCCGGGAGACGCGTGCCCGGCGAGCCGCCTCCCGCGCCAGTTCCACGCTGAGCGCCATGAGTTCGGCCGCCCGGTCGTGGTCGATCCCGCGCTTCTCGAACCCCTCGAACGTGGCCTGGTAGCTGGAGGTGATCGCCACGTCCGCGCCGGCCCGGAAGTAGGCGAGGTGTGCCTCGGTGATCGCCTCCGGCTGTTCGGCGAGCAGCCGCGCCGACCACAGCTCGTCGCTCAGGTCGTGCCCGGCCGATTCGAGCTGGTTGGACATGCCGCCGTCGAGGACGACCGTTCCGGCGGCGAGGGCTTCGGCGAGGGTGATGGTGCTCGTCATAGGCACGACGGTAGTCGAGATCCGGCGGCGGACCCCAGCCGATTGTGTCCAGCACATGAACAGATCGACCACCATGTGGGATGGCGGTTACGATCAGGACTCTCCCCCTCCGCTTGTCAGGATCGCTCATGACCGTCCCCAGCCCCACCGAGGCCGCCGAACCCGCCGATCCGGCCCCCGCGGCGGCCCCCGCTCCCCGCCGCACCTTCGGCCTCGCCGCCGCCACGGCCCTCGTCATGGGCAACATCATCGGCGGCGGCATCTTCGCCCTGCCCGCCACCGTCGCCCCCTACGGCACGATCAGCCTGCTCGCCTTCCTCGTGCTCTCGGTCGGAGCCGTGCTGCTCGCGCTGCTCTTCGGCAAACTGGCCCGGCGCAGCCCGGTCACCGGCGGTCTCTACGTCTACCCGCGCGACGCGTTCGGCGAGTTCGCCGGATTCCTGTCGGCCTGGTCGTACTGGACGATGTGCTGGGTCAGCATCGCCGCCCTGGCCGTCGCGGTCGTCGGCTACGTCGACGTCCTCATACCCCTGCACGGCAACCACGCCCTGCAGGCCGCCGTCGCCATGGCCGCCCTCTGGCTGCCCGCCGCGGCGAACTTCGCCGGCACACGGTGGGTCGGCACGGTGCAGGTCGTCTCGACGATCCTGAAGTTCGTACCGCTGCTCCTGCTCGCCACGATCGGCCTGTTCTTCGTCGACGCGGACAACTTCGGCCCGTTCAACGCCTCCGGCCAGAGCGTCTCGGGGGCGCTGGCCGCCTCCGCCGCGCTGCTGCTGTACAGCTTCCTCGGGGTCGAGTCGGCCGCCGTCAGCGCGGGCGAGGTCCGCGACCCGGAGCGCACGGTCGGCCGGGCGAGCGTCCTCGGCACACTGGCCTCGGCCCTGGTCTACATCCTCGGCACGGTCGCCGTCTTCGGACTGGTCCCGCACGACCGGCTCGTCGACTCCGGCGCGCCGTTCGCCGACGCCGTCAACGCCATCACCGGCAGCTCCTGGGGCGGCACCGCCATCGCCCTGGTCGCCGTCGCCTCGATCACCGGCTGCCTCAACGGCTGGATCCTCATGGCCGCGCAGATGCCGTACGCCGCCGCCCGCGACGGTCTCTTCCCGGCGCCGTTCGCGCGGCTGGGCAAGGGCGGCGTCCCCGGCTTCGGCGTGTGGGCCTGCGCGGTCCTCGGCACGCTCCTCATCGCCCTCAACTACACGGCAGGCCCGGACACCACCTTCCGCGTCCTCGTCCTGATCACCACGTTCACCGGCTGCGTGCCGTATCTGCTGTCGGCGGCGGCCCAGCTGTACTGGCTGGCCCGCGGCTCCCGCGATCGCGTCCGCCCCGCAGGCCTCACCCGCGACCTGATCGTCGCGGCCCTCTCCTTCGGCTTCTCCTTCTGGCTGATCGCCGGGGCCGGATACGCGGCCGTCTACCAGGGCGTGCTGTTCCTGTTCGCCGGGATCCCGGTGTACGTGTGGCTGCGCGGACGCAAGGACACGGCGCAGGCGTCGGCATAGCATCGGGGGATGCCCGAGGTCGCTGTCGCTGATGCCGAAGTACGTGAGGTCCTGGGAGTTCCGGGGGAGGGGGCGGTGTTCGAACCGCTCACGCACAACCCGTGGAACGGCGTCACGGCCGGAGTGTGGCGGGTCACCGGCGGCGACCGCTCGGCCGTCCTGAAGGTGCTGACGCGCACGAAGGAGACCAGCGTCACCTGGGCGGCGTCGAACGACCCGCGCCACTGGAACTTCTGGCGCCGCGAGGCGTACGTCTACCGGTCCGGGCTCGCCCAGGTCTGGCAGCGGCACGGCATCCGCGCGCCCCGATTGCTGGAGTGCGTGGATCGCCCGGACGGCGATGTGGCGCTGTGGCTGGAGGACGTACCCGGCGCACCCGCGACGGCCTGGCCGCTCGCCCGCCACGTCGAACACGCCTACCGGCTCGGCGCCGCGCAGGGCGTGACGGAAGCGGGGGAGGACCAGCCGTGGCTGTCCCAGCGCTTCCTGCGCGACTACACGGCCGACCGGACGACGGGCCAGGACCTTCTCGACGACGACGAGGCCTGGCGCCACCCCCTGGTCCGGGAGCACTTCCCGGCGGGTCTGCGCGCGGACATGGTCCGCCTCCACCACGACCGCGAGTGGTTCCTCACGGTCATGGAGTCTCTGCCCCGTACCTTCTCCCACCTCGACCAGTGGCCGGCCAACGTCCGCTCCGACGGCCGCGACAGCGTCCTGTTCGACTGGGCGTTCGCCGGCGACGGCGCGCTCGGCGAGGACCTCGGCAACTACCTCCCCGACTCCGTCTTCGACCTGTTCGTCCCCGCCGCCGACCTCCCCGGCCTGGCCAAGGCGGCCTACGACGCCTATGTGCTCGGCCTGCGCGAGAGCGGCTGGCGCGGCGACGAACGACTCGTACGGCTCGGCGTGTGCGCCTCCGCGGTGAAGTACGACTGGCTCACGGCGCTCATGCTGGCCCGGGCGGACGACGAGCAGGTGGGGTACGGCGGCGAAGGCGCGGTTTCCGCGGAACTCCGCTACCGGGAACGCGGTCTGACCCTCGCCTTTCTCGCCGAGTGGGCGGCGGAGGCACGGCTACTGGCCCCACAACTCGGTTTCCCGGAGGCGCCGAGTGGCCGCTGACCCGCCGAACGGGAAACGGAAGTCCATGGCCCGAGTCGTCGAGTTGTCGTACTACCCCGTCAAGGGATGCGCCGGAATATCGGCACGCGAGGCGCCGCTGACCCCCGCGGGACTGGCGCACGACCGCAGCTTCATGGTCGTCAGTGAGGAGGGCGTGTACCGGACCCAGCGCCGGGATCCCCGCCTTGCCGTCATCCGGCCCGCCATCACCGCCGACGGCGAACGCCTCACGCTCAGCGCGCCAGGAACCGAGGCCCTTCACCTCCGCGTGGACACCTCCGGCGCCCGGCAGAAGGTGGACCTGTTCGGCACCCCCTACCAGGGCATCGACCAGGGCGACGCGGCAGCCGCCTGGCTCTCGGAGGTGCTGCGCGCCCCGAGCCGGCTCGTGCGCGTACCGCCGGAGCACGACCGGGTGACCGACGGCATGACACCAGGCATCTCCGGCTACGCCGACAGTTGCGCCCTGCACGTCGTCTCGCGCTCCACGCTCGACCTGCTCAACCGGAAACTGACCGACCGCGGGACCCGCCCGCTGCCCATGAACCGCTTCCGCCCCAACCTCGTGCTCGACGGCTGGGACGAACCCCACACCGAGGACCGCGCCCGCCACATCCGGATCGGCGACACCGAACTGGGCTATGCCAAGCTCGCCATCCGCTGCGCCGTCACCTTGGTCGAGCAGGAATCCGGGGCCAAGGCGGGCCCGGAACCGCTGCGCACCCTCGCCTGCTACCGGCGGGCGTCCGAGGGCGGCGTCGCCTTCGGCGCGAAGTTCGCCGTGCTGCGGCCCGGCAGGATGTCCGTCGGCGACGACGCGGTCGTCACGTCGTGGGGCGAGTCCGAGCTGTGACGGGCAGGAGGACAGCATCGGGACCGCCGGCCTTTTCGGGGCTACTCGGTGGTGCGGTCGAGGCCGGGGAGCCGGGGCGGTCAGCGCGGCTCCAGGATCTCAGCCCAGCGGTGCAGGACGACGAAGCCGGTGGTGTCGGCCTGCGCCTGGACCAGTTCGGTCAGGGCGTCGATGAACGGTTCCGAACGTGATCCAGCACTACGGCTTCAGCCGTAGCCCCGCCATCGAGGTACTGACCAGGCCAGCACATAGCCGAAGCCGTTGACGGCCCAGTGCAGCGCCGCGGGCGCCAGCAGACTTCCGGACCGCCGCCGCAGCTCGCACAGGACGACCCCGGCTGCGGTCGTGGCGACGACGGCGGCCGCGACCGACAGCGCGCTGCCCGCCGGTCCCGTGCCGAGGACCGCTGCGGCGGAGTTGGCCCGGCTCAGCCCGCGCGAGGGAAGCACATGCCAGAGCCCGAACAGCAGCGACGACACAGCCGTGGCCCACGCAGTACCGTGCCGACGCCGCACCATGGCCCGCAAGACACCGCGGAAGGCGACCTCCTCCAGCAGCACGGTGCCGACCGGCACCCGGATCAGCACCCGCCACAGCAGCTGCCCAAGGGCCAGGTCGGCGGCGCGCTCGTCCTCGAACGCTTCCCTGGTGGCCGGCAGAGCAAGCCCGGCCAGGAAGACGGCAAGAACCGCGCCCACCAGGACTGATGCCCACCGCAGCCCTTGGTAGAAGGCAACCGTATCGAGCCCGAGATCGGCGCGGGTGAGACCGTCCCACCGGGCGATCAGCAGCAGCGCGGCAGCCGCGATCACGCAGGTGAGTACGTAGGCGCCGGGCGCGAGCCAATTGTTGAGCAGGTTCGCGCCTACCAGGACAGCGAGGACACAGAACATTCGCATGGTGTCACCAGCATTCCGCGATCCACCCCACGAGCCGGGATGACGGGACGAGCGCGCTACTGCTGAGGAGTATTCCAGTCCAGGCGCTCGCGACGGAGGTGCGCCATGGCCACCACCCGGGGTGGAGGGACCCCGGGCGGGCGGCAGGGACCAGGTGCGAGCCTCACTGCCGCGCGCGGCCCCCATGCCGGCCGCCGCGACGCCGGCCTTGGCCGCGTCGTGTCGCCATCGGTATGGCGAGGCTGACGACAAGGGCCAGCCCGAGTGCGTACGGCCACCAACCGAAGCCGACGTCCTCGGATGCGCCGGCGCTCCTGGATGTCACGGCGCCGGACGAGGACGCCTCAGGCGCTGTGGGGGAGCGACTCGGGGTGTTTTCGGCGGTGAGGGCGACGTCGTTGCCGTCGCCGGCGCGGTAGCTGAGGCGGTAGGTGGTGTCGGCCAGCTTCAGGCGGGCGCCCTCCTTCAGGCCGGTGAAGCTACCCGAGGGCTTGGAGCCGCCCTTGTTGTCGAGCACGGTGATCTCACGAGCGGGTCGATTCCCGGCGTCCGACACGTCGAGATCCCCGGCCAGCCGTATCGCACCCGACACCTCCAGCGGCTTGTCCCGCAGGAGCAGGGAGCCCCTCGGGCCTTGCGTGTAGGGGCCGTCGACGGTGAGGCCGGTCGTGACGGTGCCTTCGTTGGTGACCGCGCCTTCGACCGTGCCCTTGCCGGTGAGGGCGGTCGTGATGTGCAGGCCCGCCCGGCCCGTGTCCAGCCGGGCTCCGGCCGAGGTGAGCCGGATCGCCTTGCTGCGCGCGAGGGTGGCGCCTCGGCGCAGGGCCAGCGTGCCCCTGGAGACCGTGGTCGTCCCGGTGTACGTCACCGCGCCGCCCGTCAGTGTCGTCGTGGCCACGCCCGACTGTGTGAGCGAGCCGCTGCCGCCGACGCGGGACAGGGTGAGGGGCTTGTCCGTGTTGCGCAGGACGAGCGAGCCGTTGTTGACGACCTCGGAGAGGGCGCCTCGCGTGTACAGGCCGCCGTCGCCGCCCCGTTTGCCGCTGCCCAGGCGCAGGACCGCGCCCTTCTCGACCGTCGTGGAGCCGTCGTAGAACTGGACGGCCGCGAAGGTCACGTCGTTGCCGGGGGTTCCGGCGATGACGATGTCGCCGGCGCCGGGGGCGGAGAGCGTGTCGTGGAATCGGCCGCCGCCGATGGGGGCGCCCAGGGTCACCGGGCCGTTGTAGTCGAAGGTGAGCTTCGAACGCTCCCGGGCAGCGAGGAGGTTGATGTACACGGTTTCCGCGGTGCCCGGCATGAAGATCCGGTTCGTGGTGCCGTCGCCCCACTGGACGTTCGCGCCCTTGATGTTGGTGCCGCGCTTGTTGACGTTCTTCCGGGCGGGTGTCCAGTTCAGGGCGGGGTCGCTGAGCGAGGGGTCGCCGTCGCCACCCCGGTCCGACCAGCTGTACTGCCCGGCCAGGACGACCTTGCCGCCCGGCCGCGACTGGACGTTGATGTCGCTGCCGTACTCGCGCTGGTAGAAATCCATGCCCATCGTGACGGTCCTGCCCAGCGGGGTGTCGACCGTCCAGGTGACCTGGTTGAGGATCTTGCGCACCCGCGGCAGCGAGGTCGCGAACTCCGGTCGGCCGGCGTTCGCCTGCGTGCCGTTGTCGATCACCCCGGAAAACGGGTGGGTCCCCGACAGGTCCCAGGTGCCCCAGAGGAAGCGAGGCTGGGTGATCAGCCCGGAGCCGCTGAGGGTGCCGAGGTTGTAGGCGCTCTTCAGGGCGAGCCGCAGGGTGCCGTCGACCCGGATGTTGTCCTGGTTGAGCCGGAACGCCGGGGTGTCGTACGGGAAGTGGCCGATGAGCCCGGTCGTGCCGCCGTTGCCGTACTGGAGGGTGGCCCCGCGCTCGACGGTGATCGCGGGCGGGTCGGGGCGGGCCACGGTCACGTACGGGTGGTTGCCGCCGAGCGTCCGCACCGACTGCCGCTGCCGGGAGCGGGGCAGCGTGAAGTCGCTGTCCCTGGTGAGGACCAGGGTGCCGTTGCCGCGCACCGTGAGCGTGCCCTCACCGCGGAACACGCCGTCGTACGCCGTGGTCCCGGGCGGCACGGTGACGACCGTGTCGCCGGTGAGCGTCACGTCCCGGTCGGCCAGCACCTCGGCGGTGACGTCCCGTGGACCGGCGGCCGCCGCCGGGGGAGCGACGAGCAGGGAGGCGACCGCCGCGAGGACACCGGCGACCGCTGCTGTGGTGTGGGTGAGACTGCGCACGGGAGGGGAGACGCGGGCGACAGGCGGCCGATAACAGAAAATCGACGGTTGCCGTTCGACCGCTCAGTGCCGGGCGAACTGCACACGCGTCGGCTGTACGGCGTCCGGACGAATCGCGACGCCGTCGACGGTGAGTTGTTCGCCGTAGATGTCGGTGAGCCTGAGGGGGCCTCCGCAGCCGGTGCCGTCGGGGGAGAGGAAGTAGTTGTACTCGGTACGGGTCAGCCGGCTCCATCCGCTGCCGGTCCTGATCTCCAGCCGGGCCAGCGGGTTGCGGTGACCGAGCGCCTGGATGCCGCACCAGTGGCGGCTGGAGCCGGACTTGTAGCGGATCGAGACGGTGTCGGACGTGCTGGGGCTGAGCAGGCTCCAGGTGATCGGGATCCGGCCGGCGGAGAGGCCGGCGAGCTTGGCGAAGGCCTCTTTGCTGAGGTCGAGTTGGCCGGGGGCGCAGGGCAGCGGGCATTCGTTGGTGACCCGGACCGTGACGGAGGCGCCGTTCCCCGCGCGGACGAGGATGTACGCCCCGCACGCCTTGGACGTCTCGTAGTCGGTGTGGTTCATCGCCGCGACCATGAGGTCGGGGCTCGGGCCGTACAGGCAGGCGCCGTCGCCGTCCGCGGCGTCGTAGTGGGTGGCGACTCCCTTGTAGGTGACCTGGGGCTGGATACGTCCCGCCAGCGGTGCCGTGCCGGAAGCCGGCCGTGGTGAGGAGGACCGCGGGGCGCTGGTGGGCGAGGGCCGCGCCGACGGGGTGGCCGCGGTCGGCGTCGGGGATGCCTTGGACGGCTTCGGCTTCGGCTTCGGTTCGGGCTTGCGTTCCGGTGTCGTACGCGGGGTACTCGGTCGGTTCGCGGCGGGCTCGGCAGCGGCGCGCACGGCGTTCGGCTCGCTGTCGGGGCGCAGCGCCACCACCAGGGACAGCAGAACTCCCACCGCTGCCACGGCGACGGCGAAGACGAGGGCCGTGCGCCGCTCGCGGAGGGGACGGCGGCGGGAATGGGATGCCACGGATGAGTCCTTACGTGGTTCAGGAGAATGCGCGTTTCCGACTCACCAGTGGTCGCCGGGGCCGGAAAGGTTGCCGCCCTTCCAGGACCCGGGCGTCTTGGTCCCGTCAGACCCGTTGACCTCCTCGTGGCACACCCTTACCTTTTCGGCGTTCGTAATGACAGATGGTGTTCGAAATGTCAGACGACGTATCAGACAGCGCATCAGACAACGCCGTGTGTCCCCAGTGAGAGGCAGGCCCCACCGCATGAGCCGCGACCGCGACCACGCTCTGCCCGAACCCCCCAGCCGCAGACTGCTGCTGAAGGGCGCCGCAGCCGCCGGCGCCCTGGCCGCCGTCCCCGCCGTCCCCGGTGTGGCCCAGGCGGCCGCCCCGGCCAGGCGCCCCAAGCCGGCCCCCTTCGTGAACCCGCTCGTCCGCAACCGGGCCGACCCGCACATCCACCGGCACAAGGACGGCTTCTACTACTTCACCGCCACCGCCCCCGAGTACGACCGCATCATCCTGCGCCGCTCCCGCACCCTGAACGGCCTGGGCACGGCGGACGAGTCCGTGATCTGGCGCGCCCACCCCACCGGCCCCATGGGCGCGCACATCTGGGCGCCCGAACTGCACCGCATCGGCGGCAAGTGGTACATCTACTTCGCCTCCGCGCCCGCCGAGGACGTCTGGGCGATCCGCATCTGGGTGCTGGAGAACGCCCACCCCAACCCCTTCAAGGGCACCTGGGTGGAGAAGGGCCAGGTCAAGACGGCCTGGGAAACCTTCTCCCTGGACGCCACCACCTTCACCCACCGGGGCTCCCGCTACCTCGCCTGGGCGCAGCACGAGCCCGGCATGGACAACAACACCGGCATCTTCCTGTCCGAGATGGCGAACCCCTGGACCCTGAAGGGCCCGCAGGTGCGGCTCTCCACCCCGGAGTACGACTGGGAGCGCATCGGCTACAAGGTCAACGAGGGCCCGTACGTCCTCAAGCGCAACGGCCGCCTCTTCATGACGTACTCGGCCAGCGCCACCGACTTCAACTACTGCATGGGCCTGCTGACCGCCGACGCCGACAGCCACCTCCTGGACCCCATCAGCTGGGTCAAGTCGCCGACCCCGGTCTTCACCAGCAACGACACCACCAAGCAGTACGGCCCCGGCCACAACTGCTTCACGGTCGCCGAGGACGGCCGCACCGACGTCCTCGTCTACCACGCCCGCCAGTACAAGGAGATCAACGGCGACCCGCTGAACGACCCCAACCGCCACACCCGTATCCAGAAGCTCGGCTGGAAGCCGGACGGCACCCCGGACTTCGGCATCCCGGTCGCCGACACGGTGAAGGTGAGTGACTGAGATGAGACGTGCCTACGCGGTCCTCATCGCCCTGTGCCTGGCCATGGCGGGCGCCCTCGCCACCGCCGGTCCCGCCCAGGCCGCGCCTCAGACCATCACCAACGGCACCCAGTTCAAGGACGTCTCCGGCAACCCCGTCCACGCGCACGGCGGCGGGGTCCTCAAGGTCGGCTCCTACTACTACTGGTTCGGCGAGCACCGCAACGCCGACAACACCTTCCGGTACGTCGACGCCTACCGCTCGACCGACCTGAAGAACTGGGAGTTCTGCAACCACGTCCTGACCGAGGCCAGCGCCCCGGAGCTCGCGACCGCCAACATCGAGCGGCCCAAGGTCATGTACAACGCGTCCACCGGCAAGTTCGTGATGTGGATGCACAAGGAGAACGGCACCGACTACAGCGAGGCCCGCTCCGCCGTCGCCGTCTCCGACACCGTCGACGGCAATTACACCTGGAAGGGCAGCTTCCGGCCGCTCGGCCAGCACATGTCCCGGGACATCACGGTCTTCGTCGACACCGACGGCGCCGGGTACATGATCTCCGCCGCGCGGGAGAACTACGACCTCCAGATCTACCGTCTCACCGCCGACTACACCGGCATCGCGAGCCTGGTCGGCAACCCGTGGCCCGGCGGACACCGCGAGGCGCCGGCCCTGTTCAAGCGGGGCGGCGTGTACTTCATGCTGACCTCGGGCGCCACGGGCTGGAACCCCAACCAGCAGCAGTACGCCACGGCCACGAACATCGCCGGCCCCTGGTCGGCCATGAAGAACATCGGCGACTCGACGACGTACGGTTCGCAGACCGCGTTCGTGCTGCCGGTCCAGGGCACCTCCGGCACCTCGTACCTCTACCTGGGCGACCGCTGGGGCAACTCCTTCGGCGGGACCGTCAACGACTCGCGGTACGTGTGGCTGCCCCTGACCTTCTCCAACTCGACCACGATGTCCATGTCCTGGTCGCCGGAGGTCACCCTCGACACGGCCGCCGGGACCGTCACCGGCACGAGCGCCACCTACAACACCCTCATCGCCCGCCACTCCTCCAAGTGCGCGGACGTGACGAGCCAGTCGCTCTGGGCCGGTGCCCAGCTCAAGCAGTACGGCTGCAACGGCGGCACCAACCAGAAGTACTGGTTCAAGTCCGTCGGCGGCGGCTACTACCAGCTGATGGTCCGCAACAGCTCCCTGTGCGTCCAGGAGAACGCGAGCACGGTCACACAGGAGAACTGCTCCTCCGCGACGAGCCAGCAGTGGTCGCTGACCACCACCGGCTCGTACGTGAACGTCAAGTCGCGTGCCACCGGCGAGTGCCTGGACGTGAACGGCGCGTCCACCGCCGACTCCGCCGCCGTCATCACGTACACGTGCAACGGAGGCACCAACCAGCAGTGGACACGCGGGACATGACGCCGGGACGCTGTACTTGAACCCTCCCCTCCCTGAGGGGAGGGGATTTCTGGATCTGGCTGCCTCCTGGAGCAGCGCTCCACGTTGAATCGATTTCGCGAAAGGGCTTTCGGTCATGTGAAGGCGTCCATCTCGTGAATGCTGCTCGAGGTCTAGAAAGCGCTTGTCCAGAGCGGTACGGTCCACCTCCAGGTCTTGTCGTTCACTGGGAGGAGCCGCGAGTGAGACGTTTCAGCATCGCCGTCGTGGCGGCGGTGGCCCTGGGGAGCGCGTTGCCGTCCGTACCGGCGCAGGCCCACCCGGGCAGCCCGTCCCCGGGCCTGGCGCAGTGCGCCGCCGGGACCTGCCACTTCGACGTCCCGCCCGGTACGTACGACGTGCGGGTCGTGCTCGGCGGAACCGCCGCGTCCGCCACCAGCGTCAGCGGCGAGACCCGCCGCACCCTGCTCCCCGAGACGACCACCCCGGCGGGCAAGCACGTCACCCGCAGCTTCACCGTGAACGTCCGCACGCCCGAGGGCGAGCCCACCGGCCCCGACGGAACCCCCGGCCTCGACCTGTGGATCGGCGGTTCCGCACCCGCCCTCGCCGACATCAGGGTCACCCCCGCCCGGCACACCCGCCAGATCTTCCTCGTCGGCGACTCCACCGTCTGTGACCAGCCCGGCGACCCGTACTCCGGCTGGGGCCAGCAGCTGCCCCAGTACCTCCGCCAGGGCGTGTCCGTCGCCAACTACGCCGATTCCGGCGAGAGTACGGTCTCGTATCTGGGGAACCCGCGACTGTGGGCCACCGTAAGGCCCCTGATCCGCCCCGGCGATCTGGTCCTGGTCCAGCTCGCCCACAACGACAAGACCACGGACGAGGCCACCTATCGGGCCAACCTGGAGACCCTGGTGGCGGGCGTCCGGGCGCGGGGCGGACAGCCGGTCCTTGTCACTCCCATCGTGCGACGCTGGTTCAACCCGGACGGCACGCTGAACAACGGCACCGCCCTCCTGGTCAACGGCCTCGGTGTCGACCACCCGGCGGTCACCCGCTCCGTCGCCGCCGCGCGGAACGTCCCGCTGATCGACCTCACCGCGAAAACGAAGGCGCTCGTGGAGTCCCTGGGCGTGGAAGGCTCCAAGGCGCTGTACCTCTACAACGAGGCGCGGGACAACACGCACACCTCCGTGCGTGGTGCCACGGCCTACGCGGGCCTGGTCCGCGATGAACTCGTCACCCAGCATCTGGTGCCGAAGGGCAGGATGCGGGTGGGATAGAGCCCCTGGGGCGCCCCGACCGGAACCGGGGCGCTCCAGGTCCGACCTGTTCCGGCCGATCCCAGCGTCTGAGCACGAACCCGCGCACGAAAGAGAACCGATGCACCTGCCTCCGGCCGACGGCACGACGTCCGCGTTCACCGGCTACACCCGCGCCCACTGGGAGGCGGCGGCCGACGCCCTGCTCACCGCCGTCGAGCCGTACGCGACCGAGGACCGTGCGCTGTACCACCTGCCCGGCGAGCGGACCAGCTGGTCGGGTCGCCTCTCCGACGGCCTGGAGGGCTACGCCCGCACCCTGCTGCTGGCCGCCTTCCGCCGCGACGAGAAGGCCCTGGAGCGCTACGCCACCGGCCTCGCCGCCGGTGTCTCGGGCGTCTGGCCCCGTATCGAGGACCGCGGCCAGCCCCTGGTGGAGGCGGCGTCGATCGCGCTCGCCCTGCGCCTGACCCGGGACCTGCTGTGGGACCGGCTGGACGACGGCGTACGGCAGCGGACGGCCGCCTGGCTCGGCGACGCGCTCACCGCCGAGGCCTGGCCCTGCAACTGGGAGCTGTTCCCGGTCACCGTGGGCGGCTTCCTGGCCGAGATCGGCCACGAGCCGGACGCGTCCCGCGCGGCGATCGACCGCGGCCTGGAACGCATCGAGCAGTGGTACCTGGGCGACGGCTGGTACACCGACGGCGACGGCCGCAAGTTCGACTACTACAACGGCTGGGCGATGCACCTCTACCCGGTGCTGCACGCCTGGCTGGAGGGCGACGAGCGACTGCTGGACCTCTACGGCGGCCGGCTGTCGCGCCACCTCTCCGACTACGCCCGGCTGTTCGGCGGCGACGGCGCCCCGATGCACCAGGGGCGTTCCCTGACGTACCGCTTCGCGACGACGGCCCCCCTGTGGCTGGGCGCGCTGACCGGCCGTACGCCCCTGCCGCCGGGGGAGACCCGGCGGCTGGCCTCGGGAGCGCTGCGGTACTTCCTCGACCGGGGCGCGGTGGACGACAAGGACCTGCTGTCCCTGGGCTGGCACGGTCCCGACGCGTCCGTCCTCCAGGGCTACTCGGGCCCGGCCTCCCCGTACTGGGCGAGCAAGGGCTTCCTCGGCCTGCTCCTGCCGGCGGACCACGAGGTGTGGACGGCGGCGGAGGAACCGGGCCCGGCCGAGCGCACGGACGCCGTCACACCCGTCGGACCTCCCAACTGGCTGCTCCAGTCGACCCGTTCGGACGGCGTGGTCCGTCTCCACAACCACGGCAGCGAGGACGTCCGCTACGACCCGTACTACACGCGGCTGGCGTACTCGACGATGACGGCCCCGGCCGCGTCGCCCGCATCGACCGCCCTGTGCGACAACAGCGTGATCGTCGGCGACGACCCGAGCCGCACCGGCATCGAACCGCTGGGCGTCGGCGAGGGCTGGGTGGCTTCACGGCACACGGCGGGCGGGGGAGCCCGGGTGACGAGTGCCGTGCTGGCGCGCGGGGCCGCGGAGGTGCGGGCGCATCTGGTGACGGGGGCGGAGCCCGGGACGCCGGTCCGGGTGACCGGCTGGCCGGCCGGGGAGGGCGTCCGGGCCGAACTCGTACCGGCGGTCGGACTCACGGACTCCCTGACGGGCGTCGTGGGCGAGGACGCCACGGTGTTCGTCGCCCTGGCCCGTCTGACGGCCGAGCCGGAGCCGGTCCCGCTGGAGGAGCTGGTCTCCGTCCGCGCGGACGATGCCGGAGCACTGGAGGTCCGCTGGAGCGACGGCGGCGTGACACGGGTCCGGCTGACCGAGTCGGGCGTGGACGTCACGGCTTGAGACGGGCGATCTTCAGGGTCGTGGACGTCGGGGACGCACCGGTGAGCGGCTTCGCGTAGGAGGGCGTCGCCGGGGCATACGCCCAGGTCAGACTGCCGTCAGCGGACACCGCGATGTCGCCGGTGATCCTTTCCTGGACGACCTTGGCCGGGCTCTGGAACCTGCCGTTCCAGTCGATGAGGCGCAGATGGGTGCCCGCGAAGGTGCCGGTGCAGGTGCCGTCCTTGCACGTGGCGTTCTTGATCGACTCCCAGGACAGCAGCAGCCGGTCCTTGCCGTAGGGGGCGAGGCGGACGTTGACGTGTTCCACGCCCTTCGTCTCGGACAGGCGGATCGCCTTGCCGGGGCCGGAGTTGCGGTCCTTCAGGAACGCCACCGCCACCTGGTGCGTGCCTGTCCTCGGGGTGACCGTCCAGCCACGGCCGCTCGCGTCGTCCGGGTTCTTCTTGGCGGAGGCGGCGCCGCGGGAGGCGAAGGCGGTGGCGTAGCGGCCGGTGGCCGACGAGGTCGCCGGTGCGGCTCGGGAAGGTGCCGCCGCAGTAGCCCGCCCAGCACCGCTCGCGCTGCACGACCGGCGCGTCGTCCGGGGCGCCGATGCCGGTGGACACGAACAGGCCCGAGCGCCAGTCGTCGAAGCAGAGGGAGGTGAAGGGGCCGGTCTTCTCGGCGTGCAGCGCGATGCCCTCGTTGTGGCTGCACCCCCAGCTCCAGCCGCCGCTCAGCTCGGCGCCCTTGGCGCTGACGTACGCCAGCTTGTCGCCGAAGTGACCGTCGGCCGGGCCGCCCGCGCCGTGCACGACGAAGTACGCCCCGTACTTGCTGCCGTTCCAGGTGAGCTGCCCGTCCAGCAGCGGGGCGGTGTCCTTGGACGCGGTGCCGGTGAGCTTCGTACGGAAGGTCTGCTTGCCGTTCTGGTAGCGGACCAGCGCCGCCGCCGTCTCCTTCCACTTGTTGCTGTCGGAGACGCGGGTGAGCAGGGCGAAACCGTCGTTGTGCGCGACCAGGCCGCCGACCTCCTTGGCGCCCTTGACGACGGTGTCCGCGCCCGCCCGCTTTCCGGCGTTGGTCAGCGGGGTGACGTGGATGCCGTCCGCCGCGGGCCAGGCCACGCGGAGCGTGCCGTCGGGTGCGGCCGCCGTCGCCGTGCGGGTCCACTCGCGGGTGTTGTTGTAGCCGGCCGACAGGTAGGGGAACGCGGCCGGCAGGCCGACCGCCGTGCTGGTGACCGCGAGGGCGGGGGCTGTCGCCGCACCGGCGGTCGCGTACCACGCCCCGGCCAGCAGAACGGCCGCCGCGAGCGCGCCGATCGCGGGCTCGCGGGCCGCGCGGACGCGGCGGTGGCGTGTGGTGCGATGGGGCTGTGTTTCCGGTTGTGCTGATGTCATGATCTGTGGTTGCCGTGGGGCGGGGAAGGTTGCCACGGCACCCGGATGCCGTGCTTCGGTGTGCGCCGAAGTGAGTCGGTCCTAGCGTGGCGCCATGACTGCCTTCGCCGACCTCCACCACGAAGACGAGCCCCTCCTGCTGCCCAACGCCTGGGATCACGCCTCGGCCCGGGCCCTCGCCGGGCAGGGCTTCCGGGCGATCGCGACGACGAGCCTGGGCGTCGCCGCGATCGCGGGACTGCCCGACGGTGTGGCGGCGACCCGTGAGGAGACGCTCCGGCTGGCCCACGCCCTGGGATCCGAACCGTTCCAGCTGTCGGTCGATGCGGAGGGCGGCTTCAGCGACGATCCGGACGAGGTGGCGGAGTTCGCGCGCGAGCTGTACGCCGTGGGAGCGGTCGGCATCAACCTGGAGGACGGCCTCGGGCCCGTCGCCCGGCACGCGGCGAAGATCGCCGCGGTCAAGGAGGCGGCACCCGCCCTCTTCGTCAACGCCCGCACGGACACCCACTGGCTCGGCGACGGCGACACCACGGACACGCTCACCCGCCTCGACGCCTACCGACAGGCGGGCGCGGACGGCGTGTTCGTCCCCGGCCTCACCGACCTGCACCAGATCGCCGCCCTGGTGCACCACGTGGACGCCCCCCTCAACGTCCTCTACTCGCCCGGCGGACCGCCCGTCGCCCACCTCGCCGACGTCGGCGTCCGCCGGATCAGCCTCGGCTCGCTGCTGTACCGGAGGGCGCTGGGCGCGGCACTGGAGGCGGTGGCGGACATCCGGGCGGGCCGGCCGCCGAAGGGGTTGACACCGTCGTACGACGAGGTGGCCCTGCCCCCGACACACTAGATGTCGAGCGCGGCGACCAGAAGGGCGACGGCGGCCAGATCCGGCACACCGCGCAGGAAGGCGAGGGCCTGCTCACCCGCGAACTCGCGTTGCGCATCGGTCACCGCGGGATCGACGGCCGTTTCGGCCTGCACATGGACGTAGTTGAGGGCGGTGGCGAAGAGCATCGAGAACGACTCCGGGCCGGTGATGACGGCCGGGCCCCCGGCACCGCGGTACGCCCGCGCGAGCCGCCGGGCGGATTCGATGTCCACCTCGTTGCCACCCGACCAGACGTGGACGGCACGCGCGAACTCGCGTTCCGCCGAGACCGGCCCCGCGTTGTCCCAGTCGAGCAGGACCGGCCCGTCCGGGCCGACCAGGACGTTCTGGGGCTGGAGGTCGAGGTGCGAGGTGACGAGGCCGCGCGACTCCGACGGGGTGACCCAGTGGGCCAGCGGGGGCGCGGACGTGGTGATGAAGCCGCTGAGCTCGTCCGACCAGGGCAGGCCGGCGTCCCGCACCTTCTTGAGCACGTCCTCCCACTCGGCGTCGTCAGGACACCGCTCGTACCAGGCGTCCGGCGTCTCGACGGCGCCCTCCCCGGCCTGGTGCAGCAGCGCCATGGTCCGGCCGAACCAGTCCACGACGTCCGGGTCGGACGCGTCCGCCCGCGTGCCCTCGGCCCAGTCGTAGAGCTTCACCCAGGAGCCGCCGCTCGGGGAGTCGAGGCGGGAGACGTGCGCGCCGTGCCGGTCGGCGTGGAGCCGGGGCGAGGCGATGCCGAGGCGCTCCGCGGAGTCCCGTAAGTCGGCCTCGCGGCGTACCTGGGCTTCGTCGCAGCCGAAGAGGAGCTCCTTCACGGCCCACGAGGACCCGTTCCCGGAGAGCTTCCAGATCTGGCCCAGGGCGCCCCGGGTGACGGGCGTCATCGTCCAGGGGCCGGTGCCGAGCGAGTAGATCTCGGCTATGGAACCGGCTGTGTCACGCATCGGGGCTCCTCTCCTCGCGGGGCCAGTTCAGCAGCAGTGCGTGCAGGGCGTCGATCGCCCGGTCCCAGGACGCCTGGAGGTCACGGGGTGCGCCGAAGGCGCCGTTGGACTCCAGGGCGCAGTAGCCGTGGAAGGTGCTGCGCAGCAGGCGCACCGCGTCGGTGAGGTCGGGTTCCTCCAGGCCGTAGGAGCGGAGCATGCCGTAAGTGATGTCGGCCGTGCGGCGCATGGCGGGGGAGCCGGTGAGAAGGTCCTGGTCGACGGGGATCTGCGTCGCCGCGTACCGGCCGGGGTGCTCGAGGGCGTAGGCCCGGTAGGCACCGGCGAAGGCGGCGAGCGTGTCCCGGCCGGCTTGCCGCCCTTCGACCGCCGCCGCGATCCGGTCGATCATCTCGCCGCCCGCGAGGAGGGCCATGCGAGTGCGGAGGTCTTTGAGATTCCGGACGTGGGTGTACAGGCTGGCGTCCTTCACGCCGAAGCGCCGCGCCAGCGCGGACAGGGTGACACGCTCGAAGCCGGCTTCGTCGGCGAGGTCGGCTGCGGCCGCGACGAGGCGGTCGGGGGTGAGTCCGGCTCTGGGCATGGGTGTTCCGGGGGTTACCTCTCGAAGAGGGCCACGACGGTGCTGCCGCGTCGGTGTGAAGGTCCCACAGGCGCACGGTGATCGTAGCCTGAGGTCCGGCGGTTGCGGTGCCCATGACCAGGGCGGAAACGAGAACAGCCGGACATCGACCTGCCCTGGCACACCGTCTGCGCCGAGCCGCACTTCACCCCGGACCGCCGGCCGTGGCAGCGATGACCACGTACACCCACCGCCAACGCCGCCACGGCACCGAAGGTCACCGTCGCACCACGCCGGCCGGGAACCCGCAGCCGGAACTCGAGGCGTTCCAAACGGTTTCGGCTGTGGGGCGCCTGTCGACGGGAAGTCGGTCCGGTCAGCCGGTGAAGCCCTGGTCGCTCAGCGCCTTGTCGATGCGGGCCCGGTGGTTCGCCTCCCAGGCGTCGAGGGACTCCTCGGCCTCCTTGGCCAGCTTCGCCTGAGCCGCCGCGAGGATCTCCTCCCGGCGGGCGGCGGGAGTGACGACGACGCCTTCCTCGTCGGCGACCACGATGTCGCCGGGGTGCACGAGCACGCCGCCGACACGGGCCGGCTCACCGAGCGCGCCGATCTTCTTCTTGGTTCCGGGGATCGGGATGACACCGCGCGAGAAGACGGGGAAACCCGCCTCGCGCACCTCGCCGAGATCGCGGATGACACCGTCGACCACGAAGGCCGCGACACCCCGGCGCTGGGCGACGGCGCACACGTTGCCGCCGGCCAGCGCGTAGTCCACGTCGCCCGACTCCACGACGATGACCGAGCCGGGCTCGGCGCGGTAGATCGCGGCGTGCAGCATCAGGTTGTCGCCGGGCTCGCACCGCACGGTGTACGCGGGGCCGGCGACGCGGGGCGAGTTCCACAGCGGACGGATGCCGGTGTCCATGACCTGTGCGCGGCCCAGCAGGTCGGCGAGGGTGGTGGGAGGAACGTCCTTGAATGCGTTGTCCATTGCTTCCTCTGTATCGGTGGGGTGGTGCCACGGCCGGTGGATCGGTCAGCGAACGGGGATCGCGTCCTTCTCCGGACTGTAGAAGTGCTGATCCCAGGTGGCACCGCCGTCGGAGGTCGACAGCACGGTGCCTTCGTCACCGACGATCCATGATTCACGCTCGGAGAAAGTCCGCACGTTCCACAGCGACATCCCGGTGCCCGTGGTACCGACCTGCCAGGACGTGCCCCCGTCGAGCGAGGCCATGACGGTGTCGCTGCGGCCGACCACGCGGCCGGTCCGGCCGTCGGGCGTGAAGTGCACGGCGGTGAAGTTCTGCCGGATGGGGCTCTCCCCGGCGCTCCCAGGTACGGCCTCCGTCCCGGGTGTGCGCGACGGTGCCCCGGTGGCCGACGGCCCAGGCCGTGGCGGGGTCCACGGCGTGGATGTCGATCAGGTCGTCCGTGCCGCTGCCGTCCTGCGTCTCCCAGGTGACCCCGTCGTCCCGGGTGGCGAAGACGGTGCCGCCGGTGCCCACGGCCCAGCCGGTGCGGTCGTCGGCGAAGTCCACCGCCGCAGGGCACAGTCGTCGGCCTCGTCGTGTCCCAGCCGGGCGGCGACCCCTTCGATGCCGCGGTCGGCGAGCAGTTCCCGGAAGGCCAGCTTGTCCTGCAGCACGCGGACGGTGTCGAGGCCGGTGCCGGGCAGGCCGAGCGCCGTGGTCGCGGCCGCCGCCGACTCCAGTCCGTCCTCGATCATCGAGACGACCCGGGCCGGCGGCCGGTGCCGGTGTACCTGTCCCGAGCGGGGCACGCTCGCGGCCCTGCCCGCCGATCCCCCGTCCTTCGTGGTGGAGGAACGCCTGCGGGGTACGGTGGGAACGACGTACCAAGGGGGAGTGAAGTCCGGTGTGTACGTGGCGGGTTACGTCCTGACCGGTGCCGACGACCATGAGATCGAGCGGCGGGCGCAGGAACTCGCCCGGTGGTACGCCCCGGGGGTGCGGTGGACGGGACACCACGGCGAAGACGACCACGGGGCCCTCGACTGACAGCAGTTCGAACCCGCTTCGAGCCGTATGCCCCTGTACGACTTGTACGAGCTTGTACGACCTGTACGGCACCTGAAGCGGAGAACCAGGGAGCGGAATGCGCTACATCTTCATCGGGTCCGGAGCCATCGGCGGTTCGATCGGGGGGCGGCTGCACGAAAGCGGCCGGTCCGTCGTCCTGGTCGCCCGCGGCGCACACTTCGAGGCGCTGCGCGACAAGGGGCTGCGGCTCAGAGTCCCCGCCGGCACGCTCACCCTCGACGTTCCCGTCGTGGCAGGTCCCGAGGACGTCGAACTGCGCGAGGACGACGTGCTCGTCCTCGCCGTCAAGACCCAGGACAGCGTGGCCGCCCTGGAGGCCTGGGCCGCACGGCCGGTGGCGGGCGGCGGCACGGCGGGCGAACGCCTGCCGCTGGTGTGCGCCCAGAACGGAGTGGAGAACGAGCGCCTGGCACTGCGCCGCTTCCACGAGGTGTACGGCATGTGCGTCGTTCTGCCCAGCACCTATCTGAACCCCGGCGAGGTCGTCGCGCCCTGCGGCCCGTACACCGGCGCCCTGGTCACCGGCCGGTACGGGACGGGCTCGGACGAGACCGCCCGGCGGATCGCGGACGACCTGGAGAAGGCCCACTTCCTGGCTCCGGTGGTGACGGACGTGATGCGCTGGAAGTACGGCAAACTCCTCGGCAACCTCGCCAACGTGGTCGAGGCCGTGTGCGGCTCCGCCTCGGACGCCGCCGCGAAGGACCTGGTCGCCAAGGCGAAGGCCGAGGGCGCCGCGGTCCTCGACGCCGCGGGCATCGCCTGTGCGAGCGAGGCCGAGATCACCGAGCTGCGCAGCGGAACGGTCGACCCGCAGCCGATCGCCGGCGAACCCACTCGCGGCTCGTCCTGGCAGAGCCTGGCGCGGGGCGCGGGATCGATCGAGACGGACTACCTCAACGGCGAGATCGCGCTGCGCGGCCGGGAGCACGGCGTGCCCACCCCGGTGAACGCGGCCCTTCAGCACGCCGCCCGGGAGAGCGTGTCCCAGGGCCGGGAGCCGGGCGGCCTGACGGCCGGGGAACTGAGCAGGCGCATAGCCGAGGGCGTCCTCGTCGAGCCCCGGCCCCGACCCCTGCCGTAATCCGTCGACTCAGCGGATCGGCGCGTACACCACCCCCAGCTTGTCGACCTCGGCTCCCGCGCGGCCCGTGAAGCCCACGATCTGCCAATGGGCGGGGGCCGTGAAGGTCTTCGCGTCGGACGTGGCCGTACCGGTGGACAGGGTGCGGCCCTTGTCGGTCGTGAAGGCAGCCGAGAACAGGCGCGTACGGCCGTCCTTCTGGCCCTGCGTCAGCTTCACCGAGGTCAGGTGCTCACCGGAGGCGAGCGTCAGGGACGTCGCCGTACCGCCCGTGCCGCCGTGGGCCACGGTCGTACCGCCGTCGTGGGTCAGGGACACCGCGTCCAGGCGGGCGCTGCCGCGCAGGGTCAGCGTGCGGGGAGCCGGGGTCGCCGGCAGGTCGTCCGCGTCGTTGAAGGCCGTGCCGTGCGGGCCGCCGAAGAAGTCGCTCGTGCGCAGGGAGGAGTTGAGCGTGTAGGAGAAGTCGACCGCATGCGGGAAGTGGTCGGAGAGGTTGGCTCCGGACGAGTCGAGGAAGGATGCCCACTCGTTGCTGTAGCGGGTCGCGTCGAGGCCGAGCAGCTTGCTGCCGCGGTACAGGACCTTGTCCACGACCTCGCAGTCGTCGGTGGGTGCCGTCGTGGGGCAGACCAGCGCGTCACTGCCCTGGGCCGGGGGCGTCCCGCCCTTCACCCGCTGGACCCACGCGTCGGTCAGGCCGTTCTCGCTCAGGAGCGTGCGGATGTTGTCGCCGGTGCGCGTGTACCTCGTGTTCGTGTCGCCCATGACGATCACCGCGTTGCCCGCGGAGTTCGCCTGGATGAAGTCGGAGAGCTGCTCGACATTGGCCCGGCGGGCGGCGAGCGCGTCGTCCGTGGAATCCGCGTTCGTGTGCACGTTGTAGAGGTCCACGAAGACGCCCTCGGCGAGCCGTACCCGGGCCAGCGAGAAGCCCTTGGGGGTGAGGCAGTTGGTGCCGGTGCAGTTGTTCCACTTCACCCGCTGAAAGTCCTCGAAGGGATGGTCCGAGAGGGTGTTGAGGCCGTCTCCGAAGGGGACACCGCCGCTGGTCGCGGTGCGGTGGGCGTGGTTGTCGCCGGCGTACAGGGCGGCGTGGTAGTTGAAGTCCTCCTGCACGTTGACGATGTCGTAGGCCCCGAGGCGAGGGGAGATCAGCGGGGTGTTCTTCTCCGGATTACCGGAGCTCAGGCCCTCGGGAAGGCCTGCGACGTTGTAGGTGAGAACGTTGAAGGAGCCGGAGTCCGCGGCCACGGCGGGTGTCGCGGCGGTGCCGGCAAGACCTGTGACGGCCAGGGCGGCGGCCATGAGCGTGCCGATCAGTCTCTTCATGGGGGTGTCTCCGGTCGGGGAGGCGGAGGGAGGAAAGTTGAACGGTGCTCAGGTTCGTGGGCAACGCCCTTGGTGCGCAAGGGAAGTCGGGAAAACAGTGGGAGACGCCCCGGCGTCAGGAGTGGCGCAGTAGCTCCAGGTCCGTGCCCCAGGAGTCGAGGACCTCGCCGTGCCCGGCCTTCCGTGCCGCCTCCTCGATGCCGGTGAAGAGCGCGCGCTGCGTGTCCGGGGCACCGTCGGCGAGCAGGCGGCGTACGACGGGCAGCAGCCGGTCCGCCTCCCACCGCCGGTCGCCCAGCGGGCTCCGCTCCAGCTCCCACCGCAGGTACTTGTTGTAGGGCCGGACGCGGCGGTGCAGCGCGAACAGCACCTCCAGGGCGTACGGGACGGACTCGGCGGCGTCCAGGTGGCCCATGGCCGGGTGGCCGTCGCGGTAACTCTTCAAGGAGCGGTAGGTCTGGTTGACGTAGGCGTCGAGCCAGCCGTCGACCGCGGCCCGGGCCTCTTCGGCGCCCAGCCTCCGCTTCTCGTCGAGGATTTGGGCGATGGCCCCGTCCAGCCGGTCGAGCAGGACCTCCGCGTGGACGTAGGAGTAGCGCGCGAAGTGGTCGGGCCGGCCGGGCATACCGCGGGTCCGGAACTCCGCCAGCGAGATGACCACGAGATCGAGGTGGGCGGAACGGAACCAGTCCAGCTCGGCGATTTCGGAGGCCTGCCGGTCCCGGAGGATCACGTGCAGGTCGTAGTCGGAGTGGACCGTCGGCATGCCCTCGTGGACCCGGGAGCCGCTGAGGACCAGACCTACGACGCCGGGATCCTCGGCCGCCCGTGCGGTGAAGGCCGAGAGTGTGTCGTCTGGGGTGTTGCCCAGGACGATGTGCATGGTGATCTCCCCTTGTGGAACGGGCACGACAAAGCAAGTTCCTTGCGCGTCTGTGGTGTCCGGGACACCCCGGGAGAGATCAGCTCACGCTGCGGACGATAGCCCGCCCGCACCGCCCGCCGGTAACGGTTTTCCGCCTACGGCTGCGGATGGAGCCCCCACTTCATGGCGGAAGGCGCGGCGGCTGTGGCCTCTCGCGGAGTGCGGCACGGCTCCTCCTGTGGGGGCGGGGACGCGGGTGCGACACCCCCCGGCCGCCGTGGTCGGCCGTAAGGTTGCCGTGCGACGGCGACGGGGGAGGGCGCATGACGCACGAGGCGGCACGGCGCGAGGACGAGCCCGGCAGCGGCCCGCCCTCGGACGTCGGCGACGACGGCTTACGCGGCACCCGCCCGCTGTGGCGGCAGCGCGACTTCGGGATTTTCTGGACCGCGCAGACCCTCTCCGTCCTCGGTGACTCCTTCGCCCTCATCGCCCTGCCCCTGCTGGTCCTGGAGGCCACGGGTTCGGTCGCGCGGATGGGGCTGCTGACCGCGGTGGGCGGGGCGGCGTCGGTCGCGGCGGCCGTGTTCGCCGGGGCGGTGGTGGACCGGGTGGACCGGCGCCGGCTGCTCATCGCCTGCGACCTCGTGCGCATGGGGCTGTACGGGGTGATCCCGCTGGTGTGGCTGTTCAGCCCGCAGATCTGGTTGCTGTACGTGGTGCTGCCGCTGTGCGAGGCCGTCGGCATGCTGTTCGCGGTCGGCTACGTCACCGTCGTACGCGGCCTGGTCGGCACCGAGCAACTCACCGAGGCCAACGGACGGTTGAACGCGACCGCCGCCGCCGCGGGTGTCCTGGGGCCGCTGTGCGCGGGGCTGGTGGCCGCCTGGTCCGGTCCGGCCGCGGCCGTGGGCGTCAACGCGGCCAGCTTCGGGGTGTCGGCGACGCTCCTGTTCTTCGTACGGTTCCGCAGACGCGCCCCGGACGAACAGCCAGGCAAGCGCACCGGGCTGTGGCAGGACCTGCGCACCGGCATCGCCTTCCTCTACGGCCACTCCGTGCTGCGCTCGCTCACCGTCCTGCTGTTCGTCTTCAGCTTCCTCACTCTCGGCATCCACGACCTGGTCATCTACCACCTCAAGCACGACCTCGGCCAGGACGACGGCACGGTCGGCACCGTCATGGCCGCCGGCGCGCTCGGCACCATCGCCGGTGCCCTGCTCGTGGCCCGGATCCGCCGTCGCCTCGGGTTCGGGCCGACGTGGACCGGCTCGGTCGCGGTGTGCGGACTCGCCTTCGCCGGCCTCGGCTGGGCCCGTGACGTGCCGGTGGTCGCGGCCCTGTGCGCCGCCTTCCTCGCCTGTGCCGCCATGGGAGGCACCTGCTCGATGTCGCTCCGCCAGGAGGTGACCCCGGAACACCTCCTGGGCCGGGTCACCTCCGCGTTCTGGACCCTGCACTACGCGGCGGCACCGATCGGTGCCGCCGTGCTGACCTGGGCGGCGGAGGAACAGGGCACGAAGCCGGTCGCCCTGGCCGCCGGAGCGACCTGCGTCCTGCTCGCCGTGAGCGCCCTTTTCACCCCGATCCGCGGCCAGGGCCGGACCGTCAGCCGTTGACGCCGCTGTAGTGCCGCAGACTCCACCGCCACAGCACCCGCGCCCCCAGATACGCCAGCAGCCCGAGCAGCGGTGAGGCCGCCGCCAGCCAGTACGGCACTCCGGTCGTATGCCCGTGGCCGGTCAGTACCGCGGCCGGGAAGAAGGCGACGAACGCGAGCGGGAGGCCGTAGGTCAGGAAGCCGCCCACCGCCTTGGGCAGCACGTTCAGCGGGTAGCTGCCGAACGTGCCGAGGAGTTCCTCCAGCCAGCGGCCCCAGTAGTCCGCCGCCGGGAAGCGCAGGGAGGCGCTGGCCACGACCGTGAACAGGGCCGCCTCCAGGAGCATGCCGCCCAGTACGGCCGCGATCAGATACGTGATCCGGCCCGCCGTCCAGTCCAGGTCGCTGCGGGACAGCGCGCCCACCATCAGGCCCGCCGCGACCGTGAGGTCCCCGATGGCGTTGGTGGGGAAGTAGGCCAGCTGGATCTGCCGGTGCACCGGCATGGGGCGCATCAGGTAGATGTCGACCCGGCCCTCCTGGATCTGCCGGCCGGCCCAGTGCATCCGCCCCAGGAACAGCACGAACAGACCGTGCGCCAGCATGCGCGTCGCCGGGATCAGCAGCACGTCCGAGCTGTCCCAGCCGCCCATCCCGGCGAACCGGGACAGCAGCACCGTGGCGAACACGATCACCGACACCTGCCAGATCGCCCCGATCGCGATCATCAGCAGGAACTCGGTGCGGTACTCCATCTGCGCGCGGAAGTTGAGCGCCGTCACGCGCCACACGATCCGCAGAGCCTTCAGCGACATCTCAGCCTCCCTGCGAGATCACGCGCCGGGCGGCCCGCCGCCACAGCAGCCGGGTGAACAACGCCAGCGCCACCACCCAGGCCGCCTGTACGGAGAGCTGGAAGGCCGCGTCGGACAAGGGGATCCGGCCCACGTACAGCGACAGCGGCACGCTCAGCGTGGCCTGGAAGGGCAGGAAGGCGCTCATCGTCACGAACCAGTCCGGGAAGAACCACAGCGGCGCGTACACCCCGGACAGCAGGTTCTGCGCGAACAGCAGGATGAGCAACGCGGCGTTGTTGCGGATCGTCCAGAAGCACAACTGGTCGAGCACGAGCATGACGTAGTACAGGACCCACTGGCCCAGCAGCATGCTGAGCACGAACACCCCGGCCACGGCCGCCGAGCGAGGCGGCTCGACGATGCCCACGGCCAGACAGACCAGGTACCCGGCCAGCGCCCACGAGAGTCCGTAGAGCTGCTCTCCGGCGGCCCGCAGGGCGTAGTAGCGCTGCGGCGGAAGCGGGCGCAGATACCAGTAGACGATGGTGCCGAAGTGCATGTGCTGGAGGACCGTGTCCCGGCCCGTGTACTGGTCCAGCTCCCGCAGCCGGGAGGCCAGTACGGCCAGCACGGCGTAGGTGACGGCCTGGTCCCGGCTCAGGCCGGCGGTCGTGCCGGAATGCGCGTACAGGCCGCGCCACAGCGACCAGACCAGCACCACCTGCACGGCCAGCCGGAGCGCGACGGCCGTCATCCTGGGCGGTGCGTTCAGCTCGCCCAGCGGGGTGACGCGGGCGGCGCGCCAGGCGTGCAGCACGGCCATGTCAGACCTCCCCGGCATGCACGTACGCGGCCCGCATCACATCTTCCAGGTCCGCCTCGTCCAGGGCGATGTCGGTCACCTCGTACCGCTCGATCACCGCCTTGAGCGCCTGGTGGACGGTGGGCGCGTCCGCCCCGTCGGGGCCGAAGACGACCCGCGCGCCGTTGTGCCGCAGCAGTGTGATCCCGGGCGGCGGCACGACCTCGGCGTGCGGGCCGGCGAGTGTGGCCCGCACCTGCCAGGTGGAGCCGAACTTCCGGCGGATCTCGTCGAGGGTGCCGTCCAGCATCAGCCGGCCGTGGTTGACCAGCACCACCCGCTCGGCGAGCCGCTCGACCTCCGTCATGTCGTGCGTGGTCAGCAGGACCGTACGGCCGCGCTGTTCCACCTGATGGCGCAGGAACTCCCGCACCTGCTCCTTGACCACCACGTCCATACCGATGGTCGGCTCGTCGAGGAAGACCACCGGCGGATCGTGCAGCAGGGCGGCGGCCAGGTCGCTGCGCACCCGCTGGCCGAGGGAGAGGTGGCGGACCCGGGTGTCCCAGAAGGACGACAGGTCCAGGATCTCGTCGAACTCCTTCAGCCGGGCGGCGTGCTCGGCCTTCGGCACCTCGTAGATGTCCCGCAGGATCGCGAACGACTCGCGCACCGGCAGGTCCCACCACAGCTGGGTGCGCTGCCCGAACACCGCGCCGACGTTCCGGGCGTTGCGCTCCCGCTCCCGGTACGGCACGACACCCGCGACCCGGGCCTCGCCGGAAGTGGGGGTGAGGATGCCGGTCAGCATCTTGATGGTGGTGGACTTGCCGGCGCCGTTCGGGCCGAGCAGGGCGAGGAGCTCGCCCGGGGCCACGTCGAAGGTGATGTCGGCGACGGCGTGCTTGGCCACCCGCTCGGGGTTGACGAGTGAGCGGACGGCGCCCAGGAAGCCGGGGCGGCGGACGGTGGTGTGAAAGGTCCGGGACAGCCCGCGGACCTCGATGGAGACACTCAATCGACCCACCCACTTCCTTGCGGTGAACACAGATGCGGCCGGTCGGCTTCGAGCCGACCGGCCGCGGATGACGTCCCGACACTGTCGGAATGTCGATCAATTGGTCAATCGATTAAACGATTTCTTACCTGGCGTTCTTCTTACCCGGTGGTCGAGAACACGAACGAGAACTCCGCCGGCTCCGCCTTCAGGAAGTACTGCGGCAGCGGGCCCGGCCCGCACGACTGCGAGCCGATGCCGTGCTGCCCGTGGTCGAGGTTGACCCACACCGTGTCGCCTGCCGTGAGGTCGGTGCGGTGCCGGGCCGCCTCGAGCTGCTCGGTCGTCCAGCGCCGCGCGGTGAACCAGAACTCCGGGTCGCCCTCGATCCGCAGCCCGCCGAGCTCCACCCAGCGGACATCGGCGCGGGCGCCGTTCTCCTGCGGACGGACGTACGGGGTCTGCAGCCCGTCCACCGTCGACTGCCAGCGGCCCACCATCGACGCCGTACTGGTGTCCGGGTACGCCTCGCCCGGACCGCCGCCGAACCACTCCACCCGGTCGGCCTCCGGCAGTCCGAAGCGGACCCCGAGCCGGGGCAGCGGCACCGTCCAGTCGCCCTCCGGGGTCACGGTCACGGTCAGCCGGAGCCGCTCGCCGTCGGACGTCCAGCGGTACACCGTGTCCAGGCCGACCTCGCGGGCCGCGGGCGCGACCCGGGTGCGGACCGTCAGCGCGTCGTCGCCGGCCTCGACCGAGACCAGGCGGTGCCGCATGCGGTGCAGGCCGAGTGTGCGCCACAGCATCCCGTAGCGGGTGTCGGTCTGCCATTCGGCGCCGTCGTCGTTGTCGGTCGGCGCCCGCCACACGTCCAGCCGCGGTGCCGCGCCGACCGCCACGCCGCCGATCGAGCGCAGGGCGCCGGTGCGGGGGTCGAACTCGGCGGGGCCGAGGGTGATCCGGTCCGGGTCGGCCACGGGCCGGTCGCTCGCGGGGAAGGACGGCAGCGGCCGTGCCCCCGCGGCGAACTGACCCCAGGCCACGACGTGGTCCTTCGGAGCCCAGACCGTGTCGTCCGCGAGCAGCGCCCGCACCGTCCACTGGCGTTCGCCGCCCCGGCCGTCCACGGGCGGCTCCGGCAGCTTCACCTCGGCGCTCTCGCCCGGCGCCAGCGCCGGCACCGCCAGCGCACCCGACTCGACCGTCTCGCCGTCCACCTGGCACGACCACTCGAACGCCAGCGCCGACAGGTCCGCGAAGTCCTGCTTGTTGGTGATCCGCACGATGCCGTTCGCGCCGTCGCCCTCGATGTGGACCGGCTCGATGACCTTCTTGTACTCGATCAGACCCGGCGACGGCGTCCGGTCCGGGAAGACCAGCCCGTCGCAGACGAAGTTGCCGTCGTGCAGTTCCTCGCCGAAGTCACCGCCGTAGGCGTAGCCCAGCTCGGCGTGCTTGACGCCGTGGTCGATCCACTCCCAGATGAACCCGCCCTGGAGCCGCTCGTAGTTCTCGAACAGCTCCTGGTAGTCGGCGAGCCCGCCCGGGCCGTTGCCCATCGCGTGCCCGTACTCGCACTGGATGAACGGCAGTGCGCGGCGCCCGTGCGTGCCGCCGTCGAGCCGCTGCCCGATCTTCTCGACCTCGTCGTGGAAGGCGTACATCCGCGAGTACACGTCGGTGTCGCGGCAGTTCCAGTCGCCCTCGTAGTGCACCAGCCGCTCGGGGTCGCGGTCGTGGATCCACTCGGCCATGGCGGTGAGTCCGCGCCCGGTGCCGGCCTCGTTGCCCAGCGACCAGAACACCACCGACGGGTGGTTCTTGTCCCGCTCGACCATCCGCTCCGCACGGTCCAGCAGGGCCGGGGTCCAGCGGTCGTCGTCGACCGGGTTGTCCCGCCAGTCCTGCTCGGTGAAGCCGTGGGTCTCCAGGTCGCACTCGTCGATGACCCACAGGCCGTACTCGTCGCACAGGTCCAGGAAGGCCGGGTGCGGCGGGTAGTGCGAGGTGCGCACGGCGTTGAGGTTGTGCCGCTTCATCAGCAGCACGTCCTCGCGCATCGTCTCCAGGTCGAGCGCCCGGCCCTGCTCGGGGTGCCACTCGTGCCGGTTGACGCCCTTGAAGAGGATGGCCTCGCCGTTGACCTTGATGAGCCCGTCCTCGAGGGCGACGGTCCGGAAACCGATCCGCAGCGGCACCCGCTCGCCCTCGGTGGCCAGCACACCGTCGTAGAGCTTCGGCGTCTCGGCGGTCCACGGCTCGACGGCCACCGTCACCGGCTCGCCGGCCGCGACATCGATGTCCAGGGCCGGGACGGTCACCCGCCCGTCGACGTCGGAGTCGACGCGCAGGGTGCCCTCGCCGGTGGTGTGGTCGTACGACGCGTGCACGAAGAAGTCGCCCACACTGCCCGCCGGGCGGTGCAGCAACGTCACGTCACGGAAGATGCCCGGCAGCCACCACTGGTCCTGGTCCTCCAGGTACGAGCCCGCCGACCACTGGTGCACCCGCACCGCGAGGACGTTGCCGCCCGGCTTCAGCAGATGCCCCACCGCGAACTCGTGCGGGAGCCGGGAGCCCTTGAACTCGCCGAGCTCCGTGCCGTTCAGCCAGAGGCGGGCGCAGGACTCCACGCCGTCGAACCGCAGCACCGCCCCGCCGTCCGACGGCCAGTCCGACGGCAGGTCGAAGACGCGCAGATGGTCACCGGTCGGGTTCTCCGTCGGGACGTGCGGCGGGTCCACCGGGAAGGGGTAGAGGTGGTTGGTGTAGATCGGGGACCCGAACGCCCCGTCGCCCTGGAGGACCCAGTGCCCGGGGACCGTGACCTCGGCCCAGCCCTGGGCGTCGTAGCCCTCCTCGGCGAACGAGTCGTCCTCGGCGTCGGCGGTGGCCGACAGCCGGAAGCGCCAGCTGCCGTTCAGCGACAGGGCCTTGGCGTCCGAGGACGCGTACCAGGCCCGGGCCGGAAGGGCCCCGCTGCCCGGGGAGACGTCCTCGACATAGTCGGCGGTGGTGCGGAAAGACATCGGTCTCCTTGCTCAGCCCTTGATGCCGGTCTGGGCGATCCCCTGCACCAGCCAGCGCTGGAGGAAGAGGAACACGAACACTAGGGGCAGGATGGAAATGGCCGTGGCCATGAAGATCATGTGGAAAACGACGGTCTGGTTGGTCATGTAGCTGGAGAGCGCCACCTGGACGGTCCACGAACTCGGGTCCTGCCCGATGACCAGCGGCCACAGGAAGGCGTTCCAGCCCGCGATGAAGGTGATGGTCGCCATCGCCGCGAAGAAGTTCAGCGAGTTGGGTACGACGACACGCCAGTACGCACCCCAGTAACCCAGTCCGTCCATGCGCGCCGCCTCCTCCAGCTCCTTGGGGAACCCCAGGAAGTACTGCCGGAAGAGGAAGCAGGTGAAACCACTGAACAGGCCCGGGATGATGAGACCCCGGTAGGTGTCCACCCAGCCGAGCGAGGAGACGAGCACGAAGCTCGGCACGAAGGTGACGGCCGTGGGGACCATCAGGGTTCCCAGAACGGCGTAGAACACCTTGTTGGCGTGCTTGTACGGGATGCGGGCCAGACCGTAGCCCGCGAGGGAGCACACCAGCAGGACGCCCACGGTGTGCAAGGTGGCCACGACCGCCGAGTTCCACAGGGTCTGGGCGAAGGGGACCGTCTCGTCGCTGAAGAGCTCGCTGATGTTGCCCCACTGGATGTCCGTGGGGAAGAGCTTCCAGTTCTCTCCGGTGATATCGGCGTCTGTGGAGAGGGCGTTGCGGACGAGGATGTAGAACGGGATCAGGAAGAGCAGGGCGGCGACGCCGGTGGCGATGTAGAGGCCGGTGGAGCTCATCACGCCGCCGCCGCGCCCGACCCGGCTGGGTGTGTCCGCCTTCGGTGCGGACTTGCGCACCTTGGGGATGGTGGTGGTCACTTGGACTCGTCCCCCCTTCCGAAGCCCATGATCTTGCCCTGGAGCAGGGTCACGGCGCAGATCAGCACGGTCAGGATGAGTGCGCCCGCGCTGCCGGCGCCGTAGTCCTGGCTCTCGCCCAGGGCCTTGTAGTACAGCTCCATGAGGGGTGGGCGGCCCCAGGTGGTCTTCGACAGCAGGTTGAAGAACTCGTCGAAGGCCTGGTAGGCGGCGACGAGCAGCAGCAGGATCACCGCGGTGGACGTGGCCCGCAGCTGGGGCAGGGTGATGTGCCAGAAGGTCTGCCAGCCCGACTTGGCTCCGTCGATGGCGGCGGCCTCGTACAGCTCCTCCGGGATGTTCTGCAGCGCGGCGATGAACAGGATCATGTAGAAGCCGGACTGCAGCCACAGCCGGGCGGTCACGATGACCAGCCAGTACCAGGGCGGGTTGGGGTCGATCAGCCAGGCGATGTTCTCGACCCCGAACCAGCCGAGGACCGTGTTCATCAGGCCGAAGCGGACCCCGCTGAAGATGGACATCTTCCAGATCAGCGACGCGGCGACGTAGCTGACCGCGGTCGGCAGGAAGAAGACCGACCGGAAGAACGCCCGCATGAAGCGCAGCCGGTTCACCAGCAGGGCCAGGCCCAGCGAGAGCGCCCAGGTGGTGGGCACGATGAACGCGGCGAAGACGGTGAAGGTGCCGAGCGAGCCGACGAAGTCGTCGTTCGTCAGCATGTAGACGTAGTTGTCGAAGCCGACGAACTTGTCGGGCGTGACGGTGAAGCGGGCTTCGAAGAAGCTGAGCCAGAGGCTCCAGAGGATGGGCGCGTATACGAAGATCGCCAGACCGATCAGGAACGGGCCGGTGAAGAGCCAGAAGGTGAGAGTCGGGCTGCCCCGCAGACTCCGCCGCGGCTTGGCCGGGGAGGCCTTGGCCGTGGCGGAGTCCGGGACGTCGAGCTTGGTGGTCGTCGACATGTCGTGGTCCGTCCCGCGACCTATCCGAACAGCTTCTTGAGCTCGCGGTTGACTGCCGTGTCGCACCTGTCGAGAGCCTTCTCCGGGTCCATGTTCTTGCGGACGCAGTTGGCGAAGACGTCCTCGAAAGCGGTGCGCATGGCCTGGGTCCAGCCGATGTTGTCGAAGTGCCCGAACTCGTTGAAGAGCTTGACACCCTCAGCGGCGTTCCCCGACTTGAGCTTGTCGGCCTTCGCGGCGATCGAGGTGCGCGGCGGGATGTGGAAGCCGTAGGAGGTGGCCCAGTCCTCCTGGTACTCCGCCTGGTCGATCCACAGCCACTTCACGTACTCCTTGGCCGCGTCGACGTTCTTGCTCTTGGCGTTGACGAACATCGACCAGCCGCCGTTGTAGACGGACGGCTTTCCGGAGTCCGTGACCTTCGGGAAGGGGAAGACGCCCCAGTCGTCGCCGAGCGCGTCCTGGATCGCCGGCATCGCCCACATGCCGCAGAACTGGATGGCGCACAGGCCCTGGTTGAACGAGGAGGGGTCCCAGGACTCGGTCGGAGCGCCGAGGAGAAGGTCGCCGCTGGTGAACAGCTGGCGCATCTTCTTCAGGCCCTCGACGACGCCGTCCGTGTGGTAGGCGATCTCGTTCTTCTCGTTGAGGTGCTGGGCGCCGGACGACCAGATCAACGTGTCGTTCACGCTGTGCAGGTCGTTGCCCATGTACAGGCCCTTGACCTTGCCGGTGGTGAGCTTGGCGGCGGCCTCCATCAGCTCGTCGAGCGTGGTCGGCACCTCGACCTTGGCCTTCTCCAGCATCGACTTGCGGTAGAAGAAGAACTGCGGGTCGTCGATCATGCGGACGCCGTATATCTTCCCGTCGACCGTGTGCGACTTGATGTCGGCCGGGTTGAAGTCGTCCTTGACCGGGTCGACGATGTCGGTCAGATCCGCCACTTGGCCGCTCCTGACCATCTGGATCTGCGGGTGGAACTCGAAGAGGTCCGGCGCGTTCTTGGTGAGCAGCGCAGAGAAGAGCTTGCTCTCGAAGTCCGAGCTGGTGATCCACTGCGTGGTCACGTTGGCGTCCTTGTACGCCTTCGCGTACCGCTTGATGGCCTGCTCGGTGCCTGCCTCGCCGTACGCGTGGAACATCTGCGTCAGGCCGGTGCCCGACCCGGACCCGCCGCCGCGTCCGGTGTTGCTGCCGCACGCGGCGAGTCCGCCCGCGGCGGCCAGGCCCATCGCGGCCCGCAGTACGTTTCGGCGGTCCCAGTTCATGTTGCTCGATGCCGACATGCTGACGTCCTTGTCTCGAGTGCGGCTGCGGCTCTTCGGCTCACTGCCTGATGGCTCACGGGCCCGGGGGCTCGCGCCAGATGGCTCAAAGAGAGGTGCGGTGCGGGACGCTAGAGCTTCGGCTAAGGCTTCGGCAAGGGGTTGGACGAAGTCTGTTCGAAGCGTTGTGTCCGGTTCGTGATTTCGAACATGCGGGGGGAGAGTGGAGGAGTTGCTTCCGCCGCTACGAGGGTGGTGCGGCGGTACGGCTCCTCACGGGGGCGGTGCGTTTGCCGTTCTTCTGCCCGACGGCCTGCAGGGCGCCCTCCAGCGCGAACGTCGCCGCGCCCAGGCACACCGGGTCGGTGGGGATCGGGGAGAGGACGATCTCGGTGGCGGCCAGCGGCCGCGGCAGCGCGTGCAGGGTCACGGCCTCGCGCACCTCGCGCAGCAGTGGTTCGCCCAGGGTGCGGGCGACCCAGCTGCTCAGCACGACGATCTCGGGGTTGAACAGGTTCACCAGGTCCGCGACGCCGGCGCCCAGATAGCGGGCGGTCTCGTGGACGGCCCGGCGTGCCACCGGGTCGTCGGCCGCGATCCCGCGGGCCAGTGCGTCGATGGTCGCCGTCTGGTCGTCCGCGTGCAGCAGCGCGCTGTCGGGGCCGATCTCCCGCAGGTTCAGCATGATGCCGCGCGCGCCGACGTACGTCTCCACACAGCCATGGTTGCCGCAGCGGCACAGCCGCCCGTCCAGCACCATCGTGGTGTGGCCCCACTCGCCGGCGCTGTTGCTCACGCCCCGGTGCAGCCCGCCGCCCAGGACGAGCCCCGCGCCCACCCCGGTCCCGAGGTTGACCACCACGGCGGTCCCGGCCCCGCGTGCGGCCCCGAACCACAGCTCGGCGACCGCGCTGGCGCGCAGCGGGTTGTCCAGGTGGAGCGGGTAGGCGATGTGCTCGGTGAGCAGGTCGAGCAGCGGTACGTCGTGCCAGTCCCAGTTGGGCGCGTACTCCGAGGTGCCGGTGGCGCGGTCCACCTGCCCCGGCACGCTCACACCGACCCCCAGCACCCGGGCGCCCTCGATGCCGGCCTGCATGACCACCGAGCCGACGGCGGTCGCCACATGGCCCACCACCTGCTCGGGCCGGCTCTCACTCGCGCGGACGTCCTCCTCGGCACGGGCCAGGACGTTCAGCCCCAGGTCGAACAGCTCGACATGGACGTACGTCTCGGCGATGTCGACGCCGATCAGCGCGCCCCCCGAGGCGTTGACCGCCACCAGGCCCCGGGGCCGGCCGCCGGCCGAGTCCTCGAAGCCGACCTCCGTGATCATGCGGAGGTCGAGCAGCTCGCCGACGAGTGTGGCCACCGTGGCGAGGCTGAGGCCGGTGGCGGCCGCCAGCTCCTGCCGGGAGGTGGGTGACTCCGCGATGATCTGGCGCAGCACCTCATAGCGGTTCGCGGTGCGGATGTCGCGTGATGTGCGCTTCACCGGAGTGCCCCATTCCTTCCCGGACCGGCCCTGGCCGGGGTCGACGTCGGCACCGGCGCGGCGCAAGGCTATGGGCTGGCGGGACTTTCGACAAGGGGTTTGGAAAGGGGCTTTATAAAGTGCGCTCCTGGTGAGGCCGGTGGTGGCCGGCCGTGGCTCGTTCATGATGCCTCAGGGCGCGCGGGCGGGGCGCGTCAGACCCTGTCCTCGACCGCCCCGCTCACCGGAGACGCGGCTGCCTCGCTCAGGACGCCCGCGCTCGCGACCGCGGCCGCCAGTTGCTGCTGCACCTGCTCCGGCAGCTCGGTGCCGTGCACGGTGCTCACGAGGTCCTGGGCCAGGTGATGGAGCTTGGTGTTGGTGTTCTGGGAGGTCCTGACCAGCACGCTCCAGGCCGCCTCGGGGCTCAGTCCGAAGGAGGCCATCAGGATGCCGCGGGCGAGATCGATGGTCGGCCGGGTCTGCATGGCCCGTCGCAGCTGGGCGACTTCGGTGCGCAGCTCCTGGTCGGCGCCCTCCCGCGGGGGCGTGCCGGACCCGGCCGGGCGCACGGCCTCCTCCCGCGGGCTCGCGATGCGGGCGGCCGAGGGTGTCGTCCCCCCGGCGCCCGGGCCCGAGTCCGAGAACAGCTCCCTGGTGCCGGTCAGGCCGAGCAGGCGCTCGACCGCCAGGCCGCTGGAGCGGAGGGTGACCGTCTTGCCCTGGTCGAGGGCGCGCATGCGCAGATCCAGCAGCATGTTCAGGCCCGAGCAGTCGCAGAACCCGATGGCGTCCAGGCGCAGGTCGATGCCGCTGCCCGACAGCGTGAGGATGTCGTGCAGATCGGGCAGGAGCCGCCGGCTGCCCAGATCGAGTTCGCCCCACAGGGTCACGGTCATCCGGTCGCCGTCCGGTGCGACGTCCATGGTCGCCATGCAGGGTGGGACCGCCGTCGGCACACTGTCGCTCGCCGCGGATACGGCGCCCTCGTGGGTGTGAGACCGCGCAGAGTACGCAGGCTCCGACATGGCCCTGTTCTCCCTTGTCCGTTCGCCCTGCCTTCGTTTATCCAGCGTCACCTCTCTACCCCACACCCGTCAACCGATACATGAAACGAAGTACGTGTTTTTGAGTGCGTGAACCTCTGGTCGGTAGAGTTGGGGCATGGATGGAGTGCCCGAGTCACACACCGGATGGACGTTTCTCACCAACCACGCCCGCGTGCTGGCTGCCATCGCCGATAATCACAGCGCCCGTATCCGGGACATCGCGGCCCACTGCCGGCTCACCGAACGCGCTGTCCAGAAGATCATCGCCGATCTGGAGCAGGACGGTTATCTCTCCCATACAAGGGAGGGCCGCAGCAACACGTACGAAATCGACCCGGGCAAGGTGCTGCGCCACCCCGCCGAGGCCGGTCTGACCGTGGCGTCGCTGCTCTCCCTGCTCGTCAAGGACGAGGTCGACCGCGCGACGGCCCCCGGCGGCCGCCCGCACGCCACGACCTGACCCTGCGGCCGTCCGCCCCCGGACGGCCGGCCGGGCCCTTCCTGTTACGCGTCCAGCAGCACGTCCCGCACGAAGGTGTTGGCGAACTTCCCCTCCGGGTCCAGCTCCCGCGTCAGCGCACGGAAGTCGCCCAGCCGCGGATACAGCCCGCCCAAAACGGACGCGGGCACGGTGAACACCTTCCCCCAGTGCGGCCGCGCCCCGAAGGGCTCCAGCGCCTCCTCGACCCGCCGGACCACCGGCAGCACCGCCCGCGTGTCCTCGACCCAGGTGAAGTGCGCCGCGACGGTGTCCCGGCCGTGGGACGGGCTCAGCCACTGGTCGTCACCGGCGACCGTGCGCACCTCGCAGGTCTGCAGAACCGGGGCGACCGTCTCCCGGATCGCGTCGAGCGCGTTCAGCATCTCCACGGCGTGCCCGCGCGGCAGCAGATACTCCGACTGCAACTCCGCCCCGCTGCTCGGGACGAACTCCGCCCGGAAGTGCGGCAGCCGCTCGTGCCACGGCCCCGGCACACCGAACTGCTCGGTGCAGTTCACCGCGGGCATGCCCGGCACCGGGTGCATCTTCTCGGCGGCCGGAGCCGCCCAGGGGAAGGCCGGCAGAGCCTGGTCGGTGCGCCGCTTCAGCCACACCTGCCGGAAGCCCGGCGCCCGCCAGTCGGTGAACAGGCTGACGCTGTACCCCGTCGCCATCACCGTCTCGAACGTCCCCGAGTCCAGTCCCTCCAGCGGCAGTTCGGTGAACACGTGCTGCTCGACGTCGAAGGCCGGCTCCAGGTCGAGGGTGAGCGCGGTGACGACACCGAGCGCGCCGAGCGAGGTCACGGCCCCGCCGAACCGCTCCTCGTCCCGTCCTATCGTCACCGTCGAGCCGTCCGCCGTGACCAGTTCCACCTCGCGCACGACCGTCGAGAGCGGGCCGTTGAGGACCCCCGAGCCATGGGTGCCGGTCGCCACCGACCCGGCCACCGAGATGTGCGGGAGGGACGCCATGTTGTGCAGCGCAAGACCCTGCCCGTGCACCCGGCGGGACAGCTCCGCATAGCGCACGCCGCCGCCGACGCGGACCGTACGGGCCGCCGTGTCGACGTCCACCTCCGGCGGCAGCCCGGCCAGCGACAGCAGGGCGCCCTCGGCGCCCGGCTCGGCGATCCCGTTGAAGGAGTGCCCGCTGCCCAGCACCCGCACCCGGTCGCTGTCCGCGACCAGCGCGCGCAGCGCCGTGAGCGACCCCGGCCGGTGCAGCTCCTTGGCCGCGTAGGTGATGTTGCCCGCCCAGTTGGTCACGGTGCCGGTCATCCGCGTCGTCCTTCCCCGAGGCTGTGGGGGGCGGCAAGCCCCCGCCGGAACCTACCCCGGCCCGATGTCCATTGCCGCCGCCGCCCGGCTCGGCCTACCGTGGAGAGGTTGTAGAGAGCGGTTTCTACCCGTGCCGCTGATCCGTATGCGTCAGCGTGTCGCCGAGCCGGAAGGTCACCTCCTTGAGTCAGCGCCCCCAGGCACTGTTCGCCATGGCCGCCGAGAACGTGCCGCAGGTCTTCCCGCCCGAGGTGCTGGCGCGGCTGCGGGAGTCCGTGGACATCGATCCCGCCCTCGTGGCGCAGGACTTCACCGACCCGCGGGTGCTCGACACGCTGGCCCGGACCGAGATCCTGGTGACCGGCTGGGGCTGCCCCCGGCTCGACGAGGCGGTCCTCGACGCGGCTCCCCGGCTGCGCGCCGTGCTGCACTCGGCCGGCTCGGTGAAGTCCTTCGCCACCCCCGGGATCTGGCGGCGCGGCATCGCCGTCTCCTCGGCGGCCGCCGCCAACGCGCTGCCGGTCGCCGAGTACACCCTCGCCATGATCCTGCTCGCCGGGAAGGACGTCCTGGTCGCCCGCGACCGGATGCGCACGTCCCGTACCTCCTCCGGCTGGGGCATCGTCCCCGGTATCGGCAACTACGGCCGCCGCGTCGGCGTCATCGGCGCCTCCCGCATCGGCCGCCGCGTCCTCGAACTGCTCCGCCCCTTCGATCTGCGGCCCGCCCTCACCGACCCCTACGTCGGCGAGGAGGGGGCCGCCGCCCTGGGGGTCCCCCTGTTGTCGCTCGACGACCTGCTGCGCACCTCCGGCATCGTCACCGTCCACGCCCCCGAGACACCCGAGACCCACCACCTGATCGGCCACCGCGAACTGGCCCTGATGCCCGACGGCGCGGTGCTGATCAACACCGCGCGCGGCGCGCTGGTCGACCACGACGCCCTGGTGGCGGAACTGCGCGCCGGGCGCCTGTCCGCGATCCTCGACGTCACCGACCCCGAGCCGCTCCCCGCCGATTCGCCCCTCTACGACCTGCCCGGCGCCTTCGTCACCCCGCACCTCGCGGGCTCCCAGGGCAACGAGCTGGCCCGCCTCGGTCTGACGGTCGCCGAGGAGGCGGAACGGCTCCTGGCCGGAGGGAAACCGGCGTACGCGGTCGACCCGGCGGCACTGGAGCGCGCGGCCTGAGGCGTGCAGATAGGCGCCAACCCCGGCACTTGCTGACATAAGGAGCCATTCACCCGGGTCGGGGGGACCCGGTACCGGCCTCGCACCCCCATGGGCATACCGTGAGGAGTCGTACGTCCGAGCCGGGAGGAGAGACGGGATGAGCAGCGGCAGCCGTACCGCGCTGGTCGAGGATCTGATGGAGCGATTCCCGCATGTCCCGCGGGAGGCCGTCTTCAAGGAGGACCTGCTCCGGGGTGGAGTGGCATTCGACCCGTCCGCGCTCAGCGACAACGAGGGCGGCGAGGTCAAGCCGAAGTCGTACTTCATCTTCTCCTTCGACCACGGCACCCTGCCCGAGCTGGGCGAGGCCGCACTGCGCCGCCCGCCCGAGGAGATCATCCTCACCGGCGGCCCGTACGACCTGCGGCGGACCGTCGTCTCGGTCCGGGTGAACCCTTCCTCGCCGTACCGCGTCGCCGCCGACGAGGACGGCGTGCTCGGCCTCTACCTCGACGGCAAGCGGATCTCCGACGTCGGCGTCCCGCCGATGCCCGAGTACTACCGGCACACCCTCGCCAACGGGAAGTCGGTCATGGAGGTGGCCCCGACCATCCAGTGGGGCTACCTGATCTACCTGACCGCGTTCCGCGTCTGCCAGTACTTCGGTGCCAAGGAGGAGTGCCAGTACTGCGACATCAACCACAACTGGCGCCAGCACAAGGCGGCGGGTCGCCCGTACACGGGCGTGAAGGACGTCGACGAAGTCCTCGAGGCGCTCGAGATCATCGACAAGTACGACACCGCGAAGGTGTCCACCGCGTACACGCTCACCGGCGGCGCGATCACGTCGAAGGTCCAGGGCCTGGACGAGGCGGACTTCTACGGGCGGTACGCCAAGGCCATCGAGGAGCACTTCCCGGGCCGCTGGATCGGCAAGGTCGTCGCGCAGGCGCTGCCGAAGGACGACGTCCAGCGGTTCAAGGACTACGGCGTGCAGATCTACCACCCCAACTACGAGGTGTGGGACGAGTACCTGTTCAAGATGTACTGCCCGGGCAAGGAGCGCTACGTCGGCCGCGACGAGTGGCACAAGCGCATCCTCGACTCGGCGGACATCTTCGGCGCGCGCAACGTCATCCCCAACTTCGTGGCGGGCGTGGAGATGGCCGAGCCGTTCGGCTTCACCACGGTCGACGAGGCCATCGACTCGACCACCGAGGGCCTGCGTTTCTTCATGTCCCACGGCATCACGCCCCGCTTCACCACCTGGTGCCCGGAGCCGACGACCCCGCTCGGCAAGGCCAACCCGCAGGGCGCGCCCCTGGAGTACCACATCCGTCTGCTCCAGGCGTACCGGCAGACGATGGAGGACTTCGGCCTCTCCTCGCCCCCCGGCTACGGTCCCCCCGGCGCCGGCAACGCGGTCTTCTCGGTCAGCTCCTTCATGGACAGCCTGCCCGCGGACGAGCCGGTCGAGATCTGACGCCGGAGCCCCGTATGCCGCTGTGTCCCGATGGCGACCCGATGTGATTCGGGTCGCCATCGAGACGTTTCGGCGTTCCGTACGTATCTACTTCCGGAGTCGGCCGCGTCAGGATTTGAATACGTGGCTTGTCAGTTGTGTCGAGAACGTGAAAAACTCGTCTCCTGCCCCGAGGTTCCCCCCAACTCCTTTGCCAACATGGTGAGTTGACCTCGCTTGTGGATGCAGGAGACTCATGCCCGACCTGCCGACCCCTCAGGACGCCTCCGAGGCCGCGCTGTTCTCCGAGTGCTGGGACGCGGTCCTCGCCTACGCCGACCTGTGCACGTCCGGCTCCACCGCCGCCGCACAGCTGGGCCGCGAGGCGTTCGCACACGGCATACGTGAGGCACGCGCCGCCGATGCCGGCCCGGTCCGCGCCTCCGGGCGCCGCCCCGCCCGGCTGCCCCGCATACCCCTGCTGCTGACCGCCGTACGCACCACGGCCGCGGCCTGGGAGGAGGCGGGGCAGGGCCACAAACTCGACCCCGACCTGCGGCTGTGGCTCAACTCGGACAAGGCGGCCCGCTACACCGGACCGCCCCTGCAGCGCCCGCTCGCGCTGCGCGGACTGCGCGATCTGCAGCAGGCGGACGCGGAACTGCTGTGGCTGGCCGAGGTGGAGGCGCTGCCGCTGTCCCTGGTCGCCCGCCGCCTGGGCCTCGACCCGGCCGCCGCCGCCGACGAACTCCAGCAGGTGCGCACCCTGTTCCGGGACCGCTGCCACCGCAACCACCTCGACACGCCGATGGACGCCCGGTGCCGCAGCTACGCCCGGCTGCTGGACGCCGTCACCCGTGCCCCCGCCGCCGACGCCCCGGGCGACCTCTCCCGGCACCTCGCCACCTGCGTGCAGTGCGCCGAGGCCGCCGCCTGCCTGCGCCTGCACGGCGGAGGACTGCCCGGGGCGCTGGCCGGCGGGGTGATCGGCTGGGGCGGGCTCGCATACCTGGAGCGCCGCCGCCGCGCCGCCGAGGTGCGGCTCGGCGCCGGCCGTCCCGGCCGGGCGGAACTGGCGGCCGCAGAACCGGAGGACGGCGCGCAGAAGGCGCGCGTCGCCCGCAACGGTCTCCTCGTGGCCGCCGTCCTGGTCTCCGCCCTGGCACTCGGCGTCTCGATGATGCCCTTCGGCGGCAGCGGCGACGACCTCGGAGCGCGCGGCGACGCCGGCCGTCAGCCGGTGGCCGACCCCGAACTGTCCGTGCCGTCCGTCCCCTCACTGCCTCCCGCGACCTCGAAGCCGGCCGGCAAGGCCACCGAGAGCACAGGGAAGTCGCAGAAGCCCGGCAAGCCCGAGAGCAGCGACCGCCGGACCGAACCGCAGGGCACCTCCTCTCCCACGGACCGCGCGGAAGGCCGCGAGAGCGAGGACCCCACCTGCCGGGTCGAGTACGACCTGGTCAACCAGTGGCCCGACGGCTTCCAGGCCACCGTCACCGTCACCACCAACGAGTCCCTCGACTCCTGGCGCGTGTCCTGGTCCTTCCGGGACGGCCAGCAGGTCGGCCAGATGTGGGACGCCTCCGTCTCCCAGAACGGCTCCCGCGTCACCGCCACCGCCGCCGACTACAACAAGTCGGTCCAGGCGGGCGACGACCTGGCCTTCGGCTTCCTCTCCTCCTGGCACGGCAAGAACTCCCCGCCGTACGACTTCGAGCTGAACGGCCGGGACTGCGCGAAAACCGGTTGACGCGACTCCGCCGTGACGGGATAGCGTTACGGCGGTTCCACGAAGAACCGAAGATCCCAGGGACCAGGAGGTGTTGACCGATGGCTGTCATTGCGATGGGCGCTGCCCGCATCCAGGAATCCATCAAGTCCACCTCCGTGGCCACCGGCTGACACTCCTCACTTCTCCGTCGCGTACGCACGCGACCGCCGGGGCCACCCTCCCGAAGGGTCATCCCCTTGAGTTCCATGAACTCCACTTCCGTCTCCTCCGCGCTCGCTCCCTACGGCTGGGACGAGGGATGGGCCGAGGCGTTCACGCCGTACGACGCCGAAGGGCTGCTGCCCGGCCGCGTCGTACGGGTCGACCGTGGGCAGTGCGACGTCGTCACCGCCGACGGGATCCTGCGGGCCGACACCGCGTTCGTCACGCCGCACGACCCGATGCGGGTCGTCTGCACCGGCGACTGGGTCGCCGTCGAACCCGGCGGGAACCCGCGCTACGTCCGCGCGTACCTGCCGCGCCGCACCGCGTTCGTCCGCTCCACCTCCTCCAAGCGGTCCGAGGGGCAGATCCTCGCGGCCAACGTCGACCACGCCATCGTCGCCGTGTCCCTCGCCGTCGAGCTCGACCTCGGCCGTATCGAACGCTTCCTCGCACTCGCCTGGGAGTCCGGCGCTCAGCCCGTCGTCGTCCTCTCCAAGGCCGACCTCGTGCCGGACGCCGTCACCCTCTCCCATCTCGTCCAGGACGTGGAGACCAGCGCGCCCGGCGTGCCGGTGGTGCCCGTCAGTTCGGTCGACGGGGACGGGCTCGACGTGCTCGCGGCGATCGTCGGCGGTGGTACGTCCGTGCTGCTCGGGCAGTCCGGCGCGGGCAAGTCGACCCTCGCCAACGCACTGCTCGGCGAGGACGTCATGACCGTCCAGGCCACCCGGGACGCCGACGGCAAGGGCCGGCACACCACGACCACCCGCAACCTGCTCGCACTGCCCGGCGGCGGAGTCCTGATCGACACCCCCGGACTGCGGGGCGTCGGACTCTGGGACGCCGGGACCGGCGTCGGGCAGGTCTTCTCCGAGATCGAGGAACTGGCCGAGCGGTGCCGCTTCCACGACTGCGCCCACGAAGCCGAGCCGGGCTGCGCGGTGCTGGCCGCCATCGAGACCGGCGAGCTGCCGGAGCGGCGACTGGACAGCTACCGCAAGCTCCTGCGGGAGAACCAGCGCATCGTCGCCAAGACGGACGCCCGGCTCCGGGCGGAGATCCGCAAGGACTGGAAGCGGAAGGGGGCGATGGGACGGGCCGCGATGGAGGCGAAGCGCGGATCGCACTGGCGTTCGTAGGCGCGTCGCCACCGGCCTCGCCGAGGCGCCTGCCGACGCCGACGCAGTGCTGGCCTTCTTGCTCCACATGCGCACAACCGGCCGACGGCCGACCCCACGCCATGGTCCGAGGGGCGGGTGGCCGCCCTCGCCCGCGGTGCCGTGGAGGCCCGCCTCGCACGCCGCGCGACGCAGCCGGCACCCGAAGCGCCATGTCCGATTTCCGCCAGCGGCAGGCCGGCCGACGGCGGAGACTGGACGTGTGAGAGACCAGTTGACGGACGAGGACACCAGGTACGAGGCCGTACGCAGCCGCGACGCCCGTTTCGACGGCGTGTTCTTCTTCGCCGTCGAGACGACCGGCATCTACTGCCGGCCGAGCTGCCCCGCGGTCACCCCGAAGCGGGCCAACGTACGGTTCTTCGCCACGGCCGCCGCCGCGCAGGGCTCGGGCTTCCGGGCCTGCCGGCGGTGCCGGCCGGACGCCGTGCCCGGCTCCGCCGAGTGGAACGTCCGCGCGGACGTGGTGGGCCGGGCCATGCGGCTGATCACCGACGGCGTGGTCGACCGGGAGGGCGTCGCCGGTCTCGCCGCACGGCTCGGCTACAGCGCACGGCAGGTGCAGCGGCAGCTCACCGCCGAGCTCGGCGCCGGGCCGGTCGCGCTCGCCCGGGCCCAGCGGGCCCACACCGCGCGCGTGCTGCTCCAGACCACCGGGCTGCCGGTCACCGAGATCGGGTTCGCGTCGGGCTTCGCCAGCGTGCGGCAGTTCAACGACACCATCCGGGCCGTCTACGCCTCCACCCCGAGCCAGCTGCGGGCCGCCGCCGTCCCGAAGGGGGGCCGCAACCGCCGTACGGCCACCCCGAACGCCGGCATCCCGCTGCGGCTCGCCCACCGCGGCCCCTACCAGGCAGGACCCGTCTTCGACCTGCTGGAACGCGAGGCCGTAGCCGGCGTCGAGGACGTGAGCGGCCCGCCCGGCACGCGCACCTACCGGCGCACGCTCCGGCTCCCGTACGGCACCGGCATCGTCGCCGTGGACGAGCGCCCCGGCACCGCCCGTACCGGGCTCGGCGCCCACCCAGGCGGCTGGCTCGACGCCCGGCTGCACCTCACTGACCCCCGCGACCTGACCACCGCCGTACAGCGGCTGCGGAGGCTGTTCGACCTCGACGCCGACCCCTACGCCGTCGACGAGCGCCTCGCCGCCGACCCACGGCTCGCGCCCCTGGTCGCCGCCCGGCCCGGGCTGCGCTCGCCGGGCACCGCCGACCCGGAGGAACTCGCGGTGCGCGCACTGACCGGCCGGACGGAGGCGGAACGGCTCGTACGGCGGTACGGCAAGGCGCTGGACGCCCCCTGCGGCAGCCTCACCCACCTCTTCCCCGAGCCGGCCGTCCTCGCCGGTGCCGAGCCCGGCGGCACCCTCGGCACGCTCACCGCCGCCCTCGCCGACCACGCCGTACGCCTCGACCCGGGCGCCGACCGGGACGACGCGCAGGACGCCCTGCGCGCCCTGCCCGGCCTGGACGCCCGCACCATCGCCGAGATCCGCACCCGCGCCCTCGGCGACCCGGACGTGGCCCCGCCCGGCCTCGACGTCCCCGACAGCTGGCGCCCCTGGCGCTCGTACGCCTTGAACCACCTGCGTGCAGCAGGGGAGTGGGAGTTGTGATGACCACGACGTACTGGACGACCGCGCACGGCCCGCTCGGGCCGCTGCTCCTCACCGCCGCCCCGACCGGCGAGCTGACCTCGCTGTCGGTGCCCGGGCAGAAGGGCGGACGCGTGGTGCTGGACGACTGGCGGCAGGACCCTGGACCCTTCCGTGAGGCCGAGGAGCAGCTCGGCGCCTACTTCGCCGGGGAACTGAAGGAGTTCCGGCTGCCGTGGCGCACCGAAGGCACGGCCTTCCGGGAGAAGGTCTGGGCCGCGCTGGACGCCATCCCCTACGGCTCGACCGTGACCTACGGCGAGATCGCCGCGCGGATCGGAGCGCCCAGGGCGGCCGTACGGGCCGTCGGCGGGGCGATCGGCGCCAATCCGCTGCTGGTCGTCCGGCCGTGCCATCGGGTGATCGGCGCCGACGGCACACTGACCGGATACGCGGGCGGACTGGACCGCAAGGTACGGCTGCTCACGCACGAGGGTGTGCTCTAGGCCTCGCCGGGGCGTTTTCAGCCCCAGAAGACCGCGCCGATCCAGGCAGCCGCGATCAGCTGGCAGGTGAAGAGTTCGGCCAGGATGCTGGAGCCGCCCGAGCGCATCACCGTGCGCAGGGCGGCGACCGCGTCGCCGTGGCGGCCGAGGCGGCGGCGTTCGTAGAGGTAAATTCCGGCCAGGAATCCGGGGATCGCGCCGAGTACGGGGAGCAGGACGAAGCCGAGGGTGGATCCGGCCCCGGCCCAGGCCAGCATGCGACGGTTGGCGCCGCTCGCCCGGAGCTTGCGGGGAGGCAGGGCCCAGCGCACGCCCTGGGAGACGAACATCAGGACCGTGGCACCCACCAGGACCCACCACGCGACGGGCTGGGGATCCTTCAGCGCCCACCACATGACCGCGGCCCACACCAGCAACGACCCGGGCATCGCGGGCAGCAGCACTCCGAACAGACCGAGCAGGATGACCAGCCCGACCAGCAGGAGGTCCCACACTCCCATCTGACCAGCCTGCCGGAATCCATGAGAAGACGCAGGTCAGGAGCGTGGCCTCGGTCAGGACCCGCAGGTCAGCCGCCCGGAGCCCGTCGTCTGCCCCTATCGCATGGACGTTCTAGGGATCACTCGAGCCGCCGTTTCACGGTGCCGTGACGGGCCGGTTTTTCCGGAAGCCCCGTTTTCATCCCGGCTGTGCGGTGGACAATCAGGGGCATGAGTCAGCAGGGGGGAAGGCCCACCGGTCATGACGACGACTGGTGGAGGCACTTGTACGACGACTCCACCGACGACACGGGCCCCACACCCGCCCCGGATTCCCTGGACGACCGCTTCGCCTCGGCGGCGGGGGCGGTAGGGGACCCGGTGGACGAGCGGCCCGCCTCCGAGCCGGTGCTCCCGGCGCCCCGGGCAGGGGCCGCCGAGGTCACGGACACGGCGCGCCGGGCGCCCTGGGAGCCGCCGTCGGCCCGGCTCACGGACCCGGTGACCTTCCCGACCGCCACGAAGCCGCCAGGGCGGTCCGGGCAGGTACCGGATCGGCCACCCACGGCCGGCGCGACCTCACCGGCCTCGGAGGGCCCGACGGAGCCCCCCGCGACGGCGGCCCCCACCTCCGGGACCCCCGAGGTCCCACCACCGGCCCCTCCACCTCTGCCCACCACCCCACCCTCCTGGCCCAGCCCGGAATTCCGCCCCGCCCCGCCGGACGCCCCACCCCGCCCCGCCGACCCGGCGCTCGCCCCACCTCGCCCCGCTGATCCACCGCTCCCACCGCCCCCTCCCGCCGATCCCCCGTCCGGCCGGACCGCCCCCCGGATCGAGCGGCCCGCGACCTCCCCCCGGCCCCGTGGGTACGTGGGGTCCCGGCCGCCCACCTACGAGGCCGAACCCGTCGCCCTTCCGGCGGCCGACCCCGATGATCTCGATGATCTCGTCGCGGACACCGTGCTCGACGGGGCCCGGTACGGGGCCTGTACGTTGCGGGCCGTGTCCGTGCGGGGGGACTCCGCGCGGTACCGGGGGGAGCCGCGGCGCGACTCGTTGCTGACCGCGCGCTTCGGCACGGGCGAGCACGCGCTGCTGCTGGTGGCGATGGCGACCGGGGCCCGTGCCACGCCGGGGGCGCACCGGGCCGCCGCCGAGGCCTGTCACTGGATCGGGCGGGCCGTCGGGCGCAGTCATGCCCGGCTCGTGGCGGACATAAGGGACGGCCGGCGCGGCGACCTCAAGTCCGGACTGCACCGCCTCACCGACCGCAGTCTCGGCAAGCTCCGCGCCAGCGCCTCCGAACAGGGCGTCGACCCGGAGGAGTACGCCGCCGGCCTGCGCTGCCTGCTGCTGTCCGCCGATCCGGAGTGCCGTACGCGCGTCTTCTTCGGCGTCGGACCCGGTGGGCTGTTCCGGCTGCGGGACGGTGAGTGGCAGGACATCGAACCGCAGGTCGCCGAGATCAAGGGCGAGCCCGTGATGGGGTTCGGGTCGCCGCCTTCCGAGACGCCCGAGGGCGACAGGTTCACCATGGACCTGGGCATCCCGACCCCGCCCAGCCCTTACGAACCGGCCCCGGAACCACCCCGCGAACCCTTCCGCTTCCGCACCTCCGTCGCCCGCCCGGGTGACACGCTCCTGCTGTGCAGCGGCGGCCTCGCCGACCCGCTGCGCGGCGAACCCGAACTGGGCGACTACCTCGCCGAGCGGTGGTCCCGCCCCGAGCCGCCCGGCCTCGCCGCGTTCCTCGCGGACTCCCAAGTGCGGGTCAAGGGTTATGCGGACGACCGTACGGCCGCCGCCGTTTGGGAGGCGTGAGCGCGCACCCTGTGACTTGATGGAACCCGGAGGGACTCCCAGGAGACCGAAGGGGCAGACGAGAGCCATGGCCAAACAGAACGTCGCGGAACAGTTCGTCGACATCCTGACCCGCGCCGGAGTCAAACGTCTCTACGGGGTCGTCGGCGACAGCCTGAACCCCGTCGTCGACGCCGTCCGCCGCAACTCCGCCATCGACTGGATCCACGTCCGGCACGAGGAGACCGCCGCCTTCGCCGCGGGCGCCGAAGCCCAGATCACCGGCAGACTCGGCGCCTGCGCCGGCTCCTGCGGGCCCGGCAACCTCCACCTCATCAACGGTCTGTACGACGCCCACCGCTCCATGGCGCCGGTCCTCGCCCTCGCCTCCCACATCCCCTCCAGCGAGATCGGCCTCAACTTCTTCCAGGAGACCCACCCCGACCGGCTGTTCGCCGAGTGCAGCCACTACAGCGAGCTGATCTCCAGCCCCAAGCAGATGCCCCGGCTGCTCCAGACCGCCATCCAGAACGCCGTCGGCCGCAGCGGCGTCAGTGTCGTCTCCCTGCCCGGCGACATCGCCGACGAGCCCGCCCCGGAGAAGGCCGCCGAGACCGCCCTCGTCACCTCCCGGCCGACGGTCCGCCCGGGTGACGAGGAGATCAACCGGCTCGTGAGGATGATCGACGAGGCCGACAAGGTCACCCTGTTCTGCGGCAGCGGCACAGCGGGCGCGCACGCCGAGGTCATGGAGTTCGCCGGGAAGGTCAAGTCCCCGGTGGGGCACGCGCTGCGCGGCAAGGAGTGGATCCAGTACGACAACCCGTACGACGTGGGCATGAGCGGGCTCCTCGGATACGGCGCCGCCTACGAGGCCACCCACGAGTGCGACCTGCTGATCCTGCTCGGCACCGACTTCCCCTACAACGCCTTCCTCCCCGACGACGTGAAGATCGCCCAGGTCGACGTCCGGCCCGAACACCTCGGCCGCCGTTCGAAACTGGACCTCGCGGTGTGGGGCGACGTACGGGAGACGCTGCGCTGCCTGATCCCGCGGGTGAGGGAGAAGAAGAACCGCCGCTTCCTCGACCGGATGCTCAAGAAGCACGCGGACGCGCTGGAGGGGGTGGTGAAGGCGTACACCCGCAAGGTCGAGAAACACACGCCGATCCACCCCGAGTACGTGGCGTCCGTGCTCGACGAAGTCGCCGCCGCCGACGCCGTGTTCACCGTCGACACCGGCATGTGCAACGTCTGGGCCGCCCGTTACATCACGCCCAACGGCCGCCGCCGCGTCATCGGCTCCTTCTCCCATGGTTCGATGGCCAACGCGCTGCCCATGGCGATCGGCGCGCAGTTCACCGACCGCGAGCGGCAGGTCGTGTCGATGTCCGGCGACGGCGGGTTCTCCATGCTGATGGGCGACTTCCTGACGCTGGTGCAGTACGACCTCCCGGTCAAGGTCGTCCTCTTCAACAACTCCTCCCTCGGCATGGTCGAGTTGGAGATGCTGGTCGCCGGGCTGCCGTCCTACGGCACCGCCAACAAGAACCCCGACTTCGCCGCCGTCGCCCGGGCCTGCGGCGCGTACGGCGTACGGGTCGAGAAACCCAAGGAACTCGCCGGCGCCCTCAAGGACGCCTTCAAGCACAAGGGACCGGCCCTCGTCGACGTCGTCACCGACCCCAACGCCCTGTCCATCCCGCCGAAGATCAAGGCCGAGATGGTGACCGGCTTCGCCCTGTCCGCCTCCAAGATGGTGCTGGACGGCGGGGTCGGCCGGATGCTCCAGATGGCTCGCTCCAACCTGCGCAACGTGCCCCGGCCTTGAGCGCGGTCAGCTGTACGGCGCCCACTCGCGTGCAGAGGTGTCGTACATGTACCGGGGCAGGCCCTTGATGCCGCTGGTGCGGAACGGGCGGCCGGCGTCGTCGACGCGGACCGTGCCCTTGCGGCCCTGGGAGGACCAGTCCAGCTCCAGGTACCAGCGGCAGTCGCACGTCACGGTCCGTGCGGTGACCAGCAGCACCTCGGGGTCCTCGGCCGAGACGCGGTACGGCATGCGCACCGCCGGGATCGGCACGCCCGTGTCGCTCCCGGCGACCGCGTGGGCGATGGGGCGGTCCTTGTCCAGGTTCACGTCGAAGGAGCGCGGGGTGACCGCACCGCCGCAGCCCTGGTCCATGGCGTAGGCGTTGCCCGGGGCGGGGGCCGTACGCCCCACCACGCGTACGCGCAGCGCGTTCAGCACGACGGCCGTGTCGGTCCGCCCCTGCACCGACAGCTCCACGAGCGTCTCGCCGCCGTGCACCGCGCCCTGCGTCGCCGCCCAGACGCCGGCGTCCTGCGGGGTCGGGGGCGGGGGAACCTGCCGCGGCGGCTTGGCGACGACGTAGTCGTGACCGCAGCCGAGCTTCCAGGCCTGGGAGTTGGCGGACCAGGTGAGGGGTACGGAGGGTTTCTTCCCGCTGTGCGGCGGGGTGGTGGTCCGGTCGGAGGAGGGCGCGGGGGAGGGCTTCTTCCTCGGGGTGGCGGATGCCGAAGGCTGCCTGGTGGTGGGCGAGTCGCTCGGGGTGGGCGAGGTGCCGCTCCGGTCCGGTGCCTTCGCTTCCGTCGTGCCCGACGCGAGGGGCCCGGCCGTAGGGGCACGTTCTGCGGTGGGGCGCCGGCCGTCCGGCAGAGCGGACAGACTTCCGAGCGTCGCGAGTAACGCGCAGGCGGCGGCCAGCCCGACCGCGACGCGTCTGCGGCGGTACCAGGGGCGGCGGGGGAGCGGGGGCGGGTCGGCCGCCGTATCCGGTTCGTCCTCCGGCGCACTCGCCGTACGAGGCCGCCGGCGTGCCGCCAACGCCAGGAGCCAGCGGCGGTGAAGCTCGAGGCGTTCCTCCGGAGTCGCTCCGCAGAGCGCCGCGAAACGCTCCACGGGCGCGAAGTCGACAGGGACCGCCTCGCCCGCGCAATAGCGATGCAGGGTCGAGGTGTTCATGGCCAGACGGCGGGCCAGCGAACCGTAACTGCGGTCCGTGCGCTCCTTCAGCGCTCTCAGCAGCGCCGCGAACTCCCCGACGTCGTCCACGTCTTCCTCTGCCGACACGTTTCCCCGCCCTCGTAAGGTCCGACCCGGCCCGGGACGGCATCCCAGGCATCCCTGTACCTGCACGTCAGACGGGCTGGGATGGTTCCACCGTGGCCGATCGGCCGCGGGCTGTTGCGCTCGCCGGCTGTGGCCGCTGATGCTCTTGGTGCCGCACCGACCAGGCCCGGGCCGACCAGCCGGCCTCGCCGCGGCACCACGCCAACGCACTCATCCACGGGGGGAACACCCATGTCCATGCGCATCCGAACGAGCGCTCTCACCGCACTCACCGTCGCCGCCCTCGCGGCGGGCACGGTCCTCACGGCACCGGCCGCCGGCGCCGCGCCGAAGGCCGCCGCGCCCAAGTTCCTGTCGGCGTCCCAGCTGCCGCCGCACCCGACGTCGTCCTGGACCGCCGGGCCGGTCACCGACGGGTTCCCGGAGGAACTCGGCTTCTGCGTGAGTACGGAGGGCGCGCTCGACCACGACTACCGGCACCGGGAGTTCCGGACCGACCTGGAGACCAGCGCCGTGCAGTTGACCGTCGTGACGGGCACGGCGGCCCAGGCCAAGGCCCTGGCTAAGCACTACGACGACCTGATCCGCACCTGCGCCGACCGCATCGAGGAGTCCTCCCCGGATGTCGAGGCCGAGGGCCGGGACTACGGTTCGCTGCCCGTCGAGGAGGGCGCCCGCGTCCGCGGCCTGCACACCGAGACGTCCTGGGGTGCCACGGACATCTCGCTGCTGTCCGTCGGGCGGGACGGCAGGACCGTCACCGTCGTGGAGTGGGGGCAGATGGGCGACTTCGGTGACGCCCCCGTGGCCGCCTTCAAGAAGACGACGACCACCGCCGTCAAGAAGCTGTACTGACCGCGCGACAGCCGGAGAGAACCAGGGCCGTCCTCCCGTCACGGGGGTCGGGAGGACGGCCTTGTTCCGGTCAAGGGCCCGGGGGAGACCGTCGTACTTCGGCCAACTTCACCGGACCGCCGCGCACGGGGGCCGGCTGCCCCGCTCCTTCGTCGCGTACGCAAGGATCGGCAGCCGGCCATCGGCACATCGTCCGAATCTCCTGCGGTCACGATCCGCCCGAGGACATGTACCGGCTATCCTCTTGTCCCCCTCCCCGCCATCGCCGCACCGCTCAGCGGCCCGCGGCCCGGCCCGCCGGTCCCGTCCGATTGGCCGAACACCCGGTCGTTGACGACTCGACATGACTGCCGCGTGTCCGATGGGGCATGGATCCCCGTGAACGTGTTCGAGCAGGAGGGGAACCGACATCGGCGCGCGGGCGGGGGTCATGGAGAGGCAGGTACGAGGAGGCGGTCCCATAGCGATAGGGGCCTTCTCGGCGAAGACGGTGGAGGACAAGACCGACGACGACACGGAGCAGGTGCCCGTGCCTCAACTGAGGCGCAGACTCGGGCGGGCGGACCTGCGGGCCGTGCCGGAGGCCCGCAGAGCCCTGCGGGAACTGCTCGGGCAGTGGGGGAGGACCGGACGATCGGACGTAGCGGAACTGCTCACCAGCGAACTCGTCACCAACGCGATCGTCCACACCGATCACGACGCGCTCCTGACGGCCACGGTCGGACCGCGTGGACTGCGGGTGGAGGTACGGGACTTCGTGGCACGCAGACCCCGGCTGCGCGTACCGATCGCCGACGACGGTACGAACGGCAGGGGCCTGTTCCTTGTGCAGTCCCTCGCGGACGTCTGGGGCGTCAGGCCGCACGGAGTGGGCAAGGCCGTCTGGTTCGAGCTGGGGGCCGAGGCGGCGTGAACGGGAAGGGGGCGCGGCCCGCGGGCCACGCCCCCTTCCCGGCTCTGTCCGGCCGGACTAGCCGAACTGCTGCTCCAGGTCCTTGAGCTTGCGCTCCAGGGAGTCGAGACGCGGCAGTGCCATGGTGTCGTCCTCGGCGGTGAGGTCGACGGTCACCGGGTCAGCTCCTTTGCGAGCGGGCTGCAGGGAGGGACGCGAGCGGACGGGCAGGGGCTCCGGCGCGGATATGGCAGGCTCCGCGGAGACCTGCGAGGAGCCGCGCTCCACCTGCACCTCGAGCTGCCGGCCGCCACCGCGGCCGAAGTGGCCGCGGTGACCGCGGCTGATCGCCTTCAGCTGGGCCCGCTCCACGCGCTGCTGGTCGCGGCGCCGCCGCCGGGTCTCGTCCTTCTTGCGCTTGTCGTCGCGCACCTCGTCGACCGCCTCGTCGAGGCTGCGCACGCCCTCCAGGAGCATCAGCGACCAGGCGCTGTACGTCTCCCGCGGAGCCCGCAGCCAGCGGACGATACGGATCTGGGGCAGCGGGCGCGGCACCAGGCCCTGCTCCCGCAGGGCGGCGCGGCGGGTCTGCTTCAGCGCGCGGTCGAAGAGCACCGCCGCGGACAGGGACATGCCCGCGAAGAAGTGGGGGGCGCCGTCGTGGCCGATGCCCCTGGGCGCGTGAACCCAGTTGAACCAGGCCGCGGCGAGGGCGAACGTCCAGACCAGTATCCGGGAGCCGAGGGCGGCGTCACCGTGGCTGGCCTCGCGCACCGCGAGTACGGAGCAGAACATCGCCGCGCCGTCCAAACCGAACGGGACGAGGTACTGCCAGCCGCCGTTGAGGCCGAGGTTCTGCTCGCCGAAGCCGACCAGGCCGTGGAAGGAGAGTGCGGCGGCGACGGCCGCGCAGCAGAAGAGGAGGACGTAGGAGACGGTGCCGTAAAGGGCCTCCTTGCGTCTGCGGCGTTCCTCGCTGCGCTCCCAGGAATCGTCCGCGCTCGTGTCCTTGACCGAGGAGCGCTTGCCGCGCGCGAGAACCGCTATCGCCGCCAGCATGCCCAGGAGAAGCACGGCGCCCGGAAGTAGCCAGTTCAGCGATATGTCGGTCAGTTTCATCTGGGTGGTCCCTTGCATTGGGATAGGGCCTAACGCCCGCCATAGTGGCCCAATCCCAACGGCCCTCAGGGGGTTTCGGGGCAAGAGGCCGCCAAGGAAGTGCAAGGGAATGTTCAGGACGGTGTTCTGCTCGAACTGCCGCGTGAAGGGCTTGATTTGAGTTCGAACAGGACTACCCGTACGGGTGGTTCTCCGGAAGGTTGCTGCGAGTTTTCCGCGATGATCTTACGGAGGATCAGATTGTTTCTGAGTGTGTCTCAACTGGCCGTGGCCAGCAGCTTGGTGACCCGGTCGGCGTCGCAGGTGCGCGGGCAGGTGGCGCAGGTGTCCTGCGGGCGCAGTGTGTAGAACATGCAGCAGCTCGCGCGGTCCCGGGTGCGCAGCGGCTCGCCGCCGGGGCCGGTCAGCTCCCGGAACGCCGCCGTGCCCACGTACGGCTTCGTCGCGCCGGGCAGGAGCAGCTCCAGCTCGCGCATCGCGCGCCGTTCCTCGATCTCGCCGAACAGCTGGGCGACGTACCAGAGCCCCTCGACGATCTCGTCGGTCGCCATGCCCCACAGGGCCCGGCCGCGGCGCCGCATCCGGGGTCCGAAACCGGTCAGGACCGGCTCCAGGTGCTCGGCGACCGCCGACCGCACCTCGGCCCGCAGCGCCTCCTCGTCCGGGACGACCCGGGCGCCGGGCAGCGTCGCGGCCTCGTCGCCGGGCAGGCAGGCGAAGCCGGCCGGGCGGACGGCCATGCGGCCGATGGGGTGGCCGGGGGCGGTACGGTCGTACGAGACGTGCGTCACGGGGTAGCGGGGTACGCGGCGGTTCAGGAACCAGGGGACGGTGATCAGCAGGCAGGCCGGCCAGGCGTAGCGGTGCAGGCCGAAGCTGGCGATGACGTCGGGGCGGGCCCGCTGGTCGTAGTCCCGCTCTATCTGATCCTCGTCCCAGGACAGGAAGGCGTCGAGGGCGGGTCCGGCGGCCGCGAGGTCGGCGGCCGTGGCCCAGGCGCCGCCTTGCGGGGTCGTGTCCTCGGGGTTCAGTTCGGTGACGGCGAGCCCCGGGAGGACCTCGGCCAGACGGGCGTAGGCGCCGGAGACGGCCGAACGGGGCACGGGCATGCGATCACCGATCCACGTCTGGAGGAGAGCGGGGGTTCTGGAGGTAAGCCTAACCTAACCCAAGATCGCTGGGATTTGAACTGACGCTCGGGGCGCTTATGGTGCTTGACGGCCGAGTAACAACCCGCCGTAATGACCGCAAGTACCGATACGTCCGGAGGGGGACCCGTGAAGCAGGACGCGCAGGGCTCCGCCGGGACGGGGGAGCCCTGGTCGGCTGTGCCGGCCGGGCAGGCTCGGGTGCCGCGGCAGGCCGGGGCGGCGGGGGCCGACGGGGCGGCGCGCGGTGAGCACACGCATGGTGAGCCGGCCCTCGCGCGGCCCAGGCCCGTCATTCAGCGGTCCTCCGTGCGCGGGCAGATCGTGGACGCGCTGCGGGCCGCGCTGGTGGCCGGGGATCTGAGGCCCGGGGAGGTGTACTCGGCGCCGGTGCTCGGTGAGCGGTTCGGGGTGTCGGCGACGCCGGTGCGGGAGGCGATGCAGCAGCTGGCCATCGAGGGTGCCGTCGAGGTCGTGCCGAACCGTGGGTTCCGGGTGGTCGAGCGGGGGGCGCGGGAGCTGGCGGAACTGGCCGAGGTCCGGTCCCTGATCGAGGTCCCGGTGATGCTGAAGCTGGCCCGTACGGTTCCCGCCGAACGCTGGGCCGAGCTGCGGCCCCTCGCCGAGGCGACGGTCCGCGCGGCGTCCTCCGGCTGCCGCGCGACCTACGCGGAGTCCGACCGGGTGTTCCACCGGGCCGTGCTGTCCCTCTCCGGCAACGAGCAGCTGGTCCAGATCGCGGAGGACCTGCACCGGCGGGCGCAGTGGCCGCTGGTCGGGGGCGGGCCGGGTGGTCGGGGGCGGGCCGATCTGGTGGCGGACGCGCATGAACACACGGCGTTGCTGGACGCGTTGATCGCCCGGGATCTGGATGTGGTGCGGGTGCTGGTGGGGGAGCACTTCGCGGGCGCGGGCTGAGGGCCGCGCGCGTAGCGCCGGGTGGTGGGTCGGGGCCGCGTCGGGGGGTGTCCGTCCTCGGAACGGCGCGATGGGGTCTCACGCCGACTAGCTGTTCGTTGACGCGCCAACCGCTGCGGGCGGACACCCCCCGACACGTCCCCTTCCGTGCGTACCCAGCTGCGGGCAATCGTGCTGCTAAGGGCGGCACGGGTGGGCGGTGGGGGTCCCCCCGCTCGAGCGAAGCCGAGAGTGGGGGAGGCACCCCGCTACGCCGGGCTGCGGACCCACCCCGCCTCAGCGACGACGCCGGGTGCCTCGTGACGTGCTCAAGCTGTCGCCGCCGGCGGCAACGGGGCCAACTGCCGTGCCAGCCAGGTCGGTACGCCCCCGAGCAGCCGGAACAGCCGCCGGGCCTCCTCCCGCAGCCGGGACGCCTCCGGCTCGGTCTCCGTGTCGGCCAGGGACACCAGCGCGGGGGCCGTGCCCACGAGATACCCCAGCTCCTCCCGGATCCGCAGCGACTCCGCGAAACCGTGGCGGGCCTCCGCCAACTCCCCGTCCCGCAGGGCGAGTCCGGCCAGATGGCGCCACGTGAACGACAGCAGCAGCGGGTTGGCATGCGCCGTGGCCCCCGCGTGAGCACGGCGGTACGCCGCCCGCGCCGCCTGCGGAGCGCTCGTCAGGTTCTCCGCCAGCAGACCGCGACGGAAGTCCAGCAGGGCCCGCTGCGGAGCCCCCGGAGGGATCAGCGCTGCCGCCCGCCCCAGCGCGGCCCGCGCCTCGTCGGCCCGGTCCCGGACCGCGAGCAGCGTCGAGGCGTAGGCCAAGTAACCGCGTTCACAAGCGGCCGCGCCCCGCTCGTCGTCGGTGTGGGCCAGCGCCTCGGCCGTCCGCAGCGCGTCCTCGGCCTCCTCCCAGTCCCGCTCGGTGTACAGGCACCGTTCCACCAGCAGCGACGCACGTTGAAGCGCCGCCGCGGGTGTATCCGGCAGCAGCAGGGCGGCCGCGTCGGCCCAGCACCCGCGTGAGCGCAGCCGCCATACCGCGGTCTGGAGGGGATCGTCACCAGGGGTCGTTCCGTTACCAGACATGGCGGTTTGCGCCACGTTGCCCTCCCCGAGCACGCCATCGAGCTGTTGAGTGGTGGCGGCATCTCAGCACGAATCGCGGGGTCGGGCCAAGAGGGTGGGTGAAGGATTTCACAAAGTCGTGGGACTCAGGGGCGTCCCGTGTTTGGGACGGGACACCCCGTGTCTCAGCTCATGCGCAGGGCCAGGAAGAAATCCAGCTTGTCCTCGAGCCGCGACAGGTCACGGCCCGTCAACTGCTCGATCCGTCCGACCCGGTAGCGCAGCGTGTTGACGTGCAGGTGGAGGCGGCCTGCGCAGCGGGTCCAGGAGCCGTCGCAGTCCAGGAACGCCTCCAGGGTGGGGATCAGCTCGGCCCGGTGGCGGCGGTCGTAGTCCCGGAGGGGGTCCAGGAGTCGGGCCGTGAAGGCGCGGCGGACGTCGTCCGGGACGAACGGGAGCAGGAGGACGTGCGACGCCAGTTCCTGGTGGCCCGCCGCGCAGACCCGGCCCGGCCGGGCCGCCGCCACCCGGCGGGCGTGGCGGGCCTCCTCCAGGGCGCCTCGCAGGCCCTCCGCCGAGTGCACGGCCGCGCTGACGCCGAGGGTGAGGTGCCCGTCGCCGTCGAGACCCGCTGTGAGGGGGTCACGTACGGATTCCAGGAGTACGTCCGCGAGGACGCCGGTCTCGGAGCCGTCGTGCTCCGCCGCGACGGCGGAGAGGGGGACCAGGGCGATGGCCTCGTCGCCGGTGTGGGCGACGGCGATGCGGTCGGAGTGCTCCGGGCCCGCCGCCAGGGGGTCGACGAGGATCTCCTCCAGCAGGGCCTGGGCCACCGGGCCGCTCTCGATCTCGTCCCCGTCCCAGTCGACGCGGGCCACGATCACCTGCCAGTGCGGCGCGGCCCCGAGGCCGGGCAGCAGCACCGGCGCGGCCACGCGCAGGCGGGCGGCGATCTCGGCGGGGGCCGCGCCCGTCTGGACCAGTTCCAGCACCTCCTGGGCGAGACGGCGGCGGACCGTGCGGGCCGCGTCGCGGCGGTCCCGCTCGACCGCGATCAGCTGGGTGACGCCGTGCAGCAGGTCGAGGCGCTCCTCGGCCCAGTCCCCGGCGTCCGCCTCGACGGCCAGCAGCCAGTCGGACAGCAGAGTCTCGCGGGCATCGCGGGCGGTTTGCGGGGAGCGGCCCGTGGAGCGGATCGGGAACAGGGAGTAGGTGGTACCGCCCAGGAGGACGCGGTGCGGGGCGCGGCGGCCCGTGCGGGTGGCGGTCAGGTGTTCCGCCGCCAGTCGTCCGCAGGTCTCGGCGGGCAGGGCGGGGCCCGCGGCCTTCGAGCCCGCGATGAGCCGGCCCGTGGGGGCGAGGACCCAGGCCCGCAGGTCCAGGTCCGAGCCGAGCAGGTCCAGGACCACGTCCGGGCCGCCGCCCGCCGGGCCCGAGGTCATCATCCGGCGGTGGCGGTCGACCACCGCCGCGAGGTCTCCGGCGCGCTCGCCGGAGACCTGCCGCACGACGTGCTCGGTGATCGTCGCGAACGCCACCGACTCGTGCACCGCGAAGAGGGGGAGACGGTGACGGGCGCACGCCGTGACCAGGTCGTTCGGGACGTCTCCGAGCTCGGCCTCGCCCGCGGCGAGGGCCGTCACGCCCTGCTGCACCAGGATCCGCACGAACGGCTCCGAGTCCTCGGCGTCATGGCGCCAGGCCAGGCCCGTGAGCACCAGTTCGCCGCCCGAGAGGTAGCGGCTGGGGTCGCGGAGGTCGGTGGTCATCACGCCGCGCACCGTGCGGTCCAGCTCTTCCTCGCCGCCGAGCAGCTTGAGGCCCAGCGCGTCGGTGTCCAGCAGTGCGCGCAGCCGCATTCTCGTCGCCGCCGTTCTCTGTCTCGAAATCAGTGGTGGATCGTGTGGGGTTTCGGGGTGAACGTCTGTTCGTCGGGCTGGTGAGCGATGCTCGCCGGGTCCGAGCCGTGTCCCGGCTGTGTCCCAGGTCACGCGGCTGTGTCGCGCGTTTCCACAGGAGAACGAGGAGGTTTCTGATGGCCTCCGTTCATACGAATCTACAAGATGCCCGTCCTGGCCAGCCAACTCCTTCATGGTTTCCGTGACTGACCCCGTCGGAGTACCGCGCTGTGTACTGAGGCCACTACGCGTAAACAGCACATGAACGAGCCGGGACCGCCGCACACGGATTGGCTCAATCTGAACGCCCCACGAGAAGACGGAGAAGAGAGCCGGTCATGGACTTCCTTCGCCCCGCCAGCTGGGAGGAGGCGCTCGCCGCGAAGGCCGAGCACCCCACCGCTGTGCCGATTGCGGGTGGCACCGACGTGATGGTCGAGATCAACTTCGACCACCGCCGGCCCGAGTACCTCATGGACCTGAACCGCGTCGGCGACCTCTCCGAGTGGGAGGTCGGCGAGGAGGGCGTACGGCTGGGTGCCTCCGTGCCGTACACGAAGATCATGGAGAACCTGCGTGCCGAACTGCCGGGGCTGGCCCTCGCCTCGCACACGGTCGCCTCCCCGCAGATCCGCAACCGCGGCGGCGTCGGCGGCAACCTCGGCACCGCTTCCCCGGCCGGCGACGCCCACCCCGCCCTGCTCGCCGCGGGCGCCGAGGTGGAGGTCGAGTCGGTGCGCGGGTCGCGCCGAATCCCGATCGACGAGTTCTACACGGGCGTGAAGCGCAACGCGCTGGCGGCCGATGAGCTGATCCGGGCCGTGCATGTGAAGAAGGCCGACGGGCCGCAGCAGTTCTCCAAGGTGGGGACCAGGAACGCGATGGTCATCGCCGTGTGCGCGTTCGGGCTGGCGCTGCATCCCGAGACGCGGACCGTGCGGACCGGGATCGGTTCGGCCGCCCCTACGCCCCTTCGGGCCAAGGCCGCCGAGGAGTTCCTGAACGCCGCTCTGGAGGAGGGCGGCTTCTGGGACAACGGGAAGATCGTCACCCCGTCGGTCGCCAAGCAGTTCGCGGACCTGTGCTCCGCCGCCTGCAACCCGATCGACGACGTCCGGGGCACCGCGAGCTACCGCCGCCACGCGGTCGGCGTCATGGCCCGCCGCACGCTGACCTGGACCTGGGAGTCCTACCGCGGCACCCGCCGCATCACCGAGGGAGCTGCGTAATGCGCGTCAACTTCACGGTCAACGGCCGTCCGCAGGAAGCCGACGACGTGTGGGAGGGCGAGTCCCTGCTGTACGTGCTGCGGGAGCGGCTCGGGCTGCCGGGTTCGAAGAACGCCTGTGAGCAGGGCGAGTGCGGGTCGTGCACGGTCCGTCTCGACGGTGAGCCCGTGTGCTCGTGCCTGGTGGCGGCGGGTCAGGTGGAGGGCCGCGAGATCGTCACCGTCGAAGGGCTCGCCGACTACGCCAAGCAGCGCGCCGAGAGCGGCTGCGCGACCGGCGCCTGCGGTACGTCGCTGCAGAACGCCCAGGGGTGGCAGGCCAAGGGCACCGACTCGCACACCGGCGAGGGCACCGAACTCTCCCCGATCCAGCAGGCGTTCATCGACGCCGGCGCCGTCCAGTGCGGCTTCTGCACACCCGGTCTGCTGGTCGCCGCCGACGAGATGCTGGAGCGCAACCCCAACCCGAGCGACGCGGACATCCGTGAGGCGCTGTCGGGCAACCTGTGCCGCTGCACCGGCTACGAGAAGATCATGGACGCGGTCCGCCTGGCGGCCGCCCGGCAGGGAGAGGCGGTCTGAGCATGCCCACCAATGGCGCACCTACGAAGATCACCCAGGGCTCCCGGACCAAGGGCGGCATCGGCGAGTCCACGCTCCGCCCGGACGGCACCCTCAAGGTCACCGGCGAGTTCGCGTACTCGTCCGACATGTGGCACGAGGACATGCTGTGGGGCCAGATCCTCCGGTCGACCGTGGCGCACGCCGAGATCGTGTCCATCGACACGGGCGAGGCGCTGGCCACGCCGGGCGTCTACGCCGTGCTGACGTACGACGACCTGCCCACCGAGGTGAAGAACTACGGGCTGGAGATCCAGGACACCCCGGTCCTCGCCCACGGCAAGGTCCGCCACCACGGTGAGCCGGTCGCCATCGTCGCCGCCGATCATCCGGAGACCGCGCGGCGCGCCGCCGCGAAGATCAAGGTCGACTACCGCGAACTGCCCGTCATCACCGACGAGGCGTCGGCGACCGCGCCGGACGCGATCCTCGTCCACGAGGGCCGCGACGACCACCACGCCGGGCACGTCCCGCACCCGAACATCGTCCACCGCCAGCCGATCATCCGCGGTGACGTCGACGCCGCCCGCGAGCGGGCCGACGTCGTCGTCGAGGGCGAGTACACCTTCGGCATGCAGGACCAGGCCTTCCTCGGCCCCGAGTCCGGTCTCGCCGTGCCGGAGGAGGACGGCGGCGTCCACCTCTACATCGCCACCCAGTGGCTGCACAGCGACCTGCGTCAGATCGCGCCCGTGCTCGGCCTGCCCGAGGACAAGGTGCGGATGACGCTCTCCGGCGTCGGCGGCGCCTTCGGCGGCCGCGAGGACCTGTCGATGCAGATCCACGCCTGCCTGCTGGCCCTGCGCACCGGCAAGCCCGTCAAGATCGTCTACAACCGGTTCGAGTCCTTCTTCGGGCACGTCCACCGCCACCCGGCGAAGCTGTACTACGAGCACGGGGCCACGCGTGACGGCAAGCTGACCCATATGAAGTGCCGGATCGTCCTGGACGGCGGCGCCTACGCCTCCGCCTCACCGGCGGTCGTCGGCAACGCCTCCTCCCTGTCCGTCGGCCCGTACGTGATCGACGACGTGGACATCGAGGCCGTCGCCCTCTACACCAACAACCCGCCCTGTGGCGCCATGCGCGGTTTCGGCGCGGTCCAGGCGTGCTTCGCCTACGAGGCGCAGATGGACAAGCTGGCGCAGCGGCTCGGCATGGACCCGGTGGAGTTCCGGCAGCTCAACGCCATGGAGCAGGGCACCCTCCTGCCGACCGGGCAGCCGGTCGACTCCCCGGCCCCGGTCGCCGAACTCCTGCGCCGCGTCAAGGCGATGCCGATGCCGCCGGAGCGCCAGTGGGAGAGCAGCGAGGGCGCCGACGTACGGCAGCTGCCGGGCGGCCTGTCCAACACCACGCACGGGGAAGGCGTCGTACGCGGTGTCGGCTACGCGGTCGGCATCAAGAACGTGGGCTTCTCCGAGGGGTTCGACGACTACTCGACCGCGAAGGTGCGGATGGAGGTCGTGGGCGGTGAGCCGGTCGTCACGGTCCACACGGCCATGGCCGAGGTCGGGCAGGGCGGTGTCACCGTGCACGCGCAGATCGCCCGGACCGAGCTGGGCGTCACTCAGGTGACCATCAACCCGGCCGACACCCAGGTGGGCAGCGCCGGTTCGACCTCCGCCTCCCGGCAGACGTACGTCACCGGCGGCGCCGTGAAGAACGCCTGCGAGATCGTGCGCGAGAAGGTCCTGGAGATCGGGCGCCGCAAGTTCGGCTCCTACCACCCGGCCTGGGCGACGGCAGAACTGCTGCTGGAGGGCGGCAAGGTCGTCACGGACGGCGGTGAGGTCCTCCGCGACCTGGCCGACGTGCTGGAGGGCGAGACCGTCGAGGTCGAGGAGGAGTGGCGGCACCGGCCGACCGAGGCCTTCGACCTGCGCACCGGGCAGGGCAACGGGCATGTGCAGTACTCGTTCGCCGCGCACCGTGCCGTCGTCGAGGTCGACACCGAGCTCGGTCTTGTGAAGGTCATCGAGCTGGGCTGTGCCCAGGACGTCGGCAAGGCGCTCAACCCGCTGTCCGTGCTCGGCCAGATCCAGGGCGGCACGACACAGGGCCTGGGCGTGGCGGTGATGGAGGAGATCGTCGTCGACCCGAAGACGGCGAAGGTGAAGAACCCCTCCTTCACCGACTACCTGATCCCGACCATCCTCGACACGCCGACCATCCCGGTCGACGTCCTCGAACTCGCCGACGAGCACGCCCCGTACGGGCTGCGCGGCATCGGCGAAGCACCCACCCTGTCGTCGACTCCGGCGGTCCTCGCGGCCATCCGGAACGCGACCGGGCTCGAGCTGAACCGGACTCCGGTACGGCCCGAGCACCTCACGGGTACGTCACTCTCCGAGGCCTGAGCAGGAGAGTTCCGTCCGGGGGGCCGTGTCCCCCGGACCCCTTAGTTCGTCTCGGGCCGTCCCCCGGGTCGTGCATCCCAACCCCCTATGAAACTTGGGAGTAGGCCCACATGACCCAGTCACTTGAGCCGAGGACCACAGCCGAAGACGCGGGCGAAGGCACCCGCGTCCCGGCCGGACGGTCCTGGCTCGACCGGTACTTCCACATATCCCGCAGAGGGTCCACGGTCGCGCGTGAGGTGCGCGGTGGCGTCACCACCTTCATGGCGATGGCGTACATCCTCCTGCTCAACCCCCTGATCCTGTCCGGCAAGGACGTGGCGGGGGACACCCTCGCGCAGCAGGGCCTGATCACCGCGACCGCGTTCGCGGCGGCCCTCACCACGCTGCTGATGGGGTTCGTCGGCAAGGCGCCGCTCGCCCTCGCCGCGGGCCTGTCCGTCTCCGGAGTCCTCGCCTCCCAGGTCGCGCCCGAGATGACCTGGCCGCAGGCGATGGGCATGTGCGTGATGTACGGCGTGATCATCATGCTGCTGGTCGTCACCGGCCTACGCGAGATGATCATGAACGCGATCCCGCTCGCGCTCAAGCACGGCATCACGATGGGCATCGGCCTGTTCATCGCCCTGATCGGCTTCTACAAGTCCGGCTTCGTGCACCAGGGGGAGGCGACTCCCGTCACACTCGGCCCGGCGGGCGAACTGGCCGGCTGGCCGGTCCTGCTCTTCGCCGGCACCCTGCTGCTGATCTTCATGCTCCAGGCCCGGAACATCCCGGGCGCCATCCTCATCGGCATCGTCGGCGGCACGATCGTCGCCGCGATCCTGAACGCCGCCGGCGTCGTAGACCCCAAGCAGTGGGCGGCCGGCGCCCCCGAACTGCACGGCAGCGCGGTGTCGATGCCCGACTTCTCGCTCTTCGGGGACGTGGAGCTGGGCGGCTGGGGCGAGGTCGGCGCGATGACCGTCGGCATGATCGTCTTCACGCTGGTGCTGGCCGGGTTCTTCGACGCGATGGCGACCATCATCGGCGTCGGCACCGAGGCCAAACTCGCCGACGACAAGGGCCGGATGCCGGGCCTGTCCAAGGCGCTGTTCATCGACGGGGCCGGCGGCGCGATCGGGGGCGTGTCCGGCGGCTCGGGCCAGACGGTGTTCATCGAGTCGGCGACGGGTGTCGGGGAGGGCGCGCGCACGGGCCTGGCCTCGGTCGTCACCGGTGCGTTCTTCGCCGCCTGTCTGTTCTTCACACCGCTCACGGCGATCGTGCCGCAGGAGGTCGCGTCCGCCGCCCTGGTCGTCATCGGCGCGATGATGCTGATGAACGCCCGGCACGTGGACTGGGCCGACCGGGCCACCGCCATCCCGGTGTTCCTGACGGTCGTCCTGATGCCGTTCACGTACACCATCACCACCGGTGTCGCCGCGGGCGTCATCTCCTACGTCGCCATCAAGACCGCCCAGGGCAAGGTGCGCGAGATCGGCGCCTTCATGTGGATCCTGACGGCGGTGTTCCTCGTCTACTTCGCCCTCAACCCGATCGAGAGCTGGCTGGGCGTCCACTGACCCCCGTCGCACCGCCCTCGCAGCCTCGCAGCCTTAAGGAGACCGAGACAGATGCTGGACATCGCCGAGGAGCTCAACCGGTGGGTCGAGCAGGGCCGTGACTTCGCCGTGGCCACCGTGGTGGCCGTCGGCGGCAGCGCGCCCCGCCGGCCCGGCGCCGCGCTCGCGGTGGACGCAGAGGGCACGGCGATCGGCTCGGTCTCCGGCGGCTGTGTGGAGGGCGCGGTCTACGAGCTGTGCGAACAGGCGCTGCGGGACGGCGAGACCGTCCTGGAGCGCTTCGGCTACAGCGACGACGACGCCTTCGCCGTGGGCCTGACCTGCGGCGGCGTCATCGACATCCTGGTCACCCCGGTACGGGCCGCGGATCCGGTCCGGCCGGTGGTCGCGTCCGCGCTCACCGCCGCCGCTCAAGGGGAGGCGGCGGCGGTGGCGCGGATCGTGTCGGGCCCGCGCGAACTGACGGGCCGGGCCCTGCTGGTCCGCCCCGACGGGTCCTACGACGGAGGCTTCGGCGCCCATTTGGAGCTGGACCGTACGGTCGCCGCCGAGGCGGGCGCCTTCCTGGACGCCGGCCGCACCGGCACCCTGGAGATCGGAGAGCAGGGCTCACGCTGCGGAGCACCGCTCACGGTCCTGGTCGAGTCCTCGGTCCCGCCGCCCCGCATGATCGTCTTCGGCGCGATCGACTTCGCCTCGGCGCTGGTGCGCATCGGCAAGTTCCTCGGCTACCACGTCACGGTGTGCGACGCGCGGCCCGTCTTCGCGACCAGGACGCGTTTCCCGGACGCCGACGAGATCGTCGTCGAGTGGCCCCACCGGTACCTGGAGGACACGGACGTCGACGCCCGTACGGTCCTGTGCGTCCTGACCCACGACGCCAAGTTCGACGTGCCCTTGCTGAAGCTGGCGCTGCGCCTGCCGGTGGCGTACGTCGGCGCCATGGGCTCCCGGCGCACCCACCTGGACCGCAACGCCCGCCTGCGTGAAGTCGGAGTCACCGAAATGGAGTTGAGCCGGCTGCACTCCCCGATCGGCCTGGACCTCGGGGCCCGTACGCCCGAGGAGACGGCCCTGTCGATCGCGTCGGAGATCGTCGCCGGGCGGCGCGGCGGCAGCGGGGTCTCGCTGACCGGGGCCCACACGCCGATCCACCACGATCCGGAGCCGGGGGCGGTGGGGCGGATCGGGACGGTGGCCTGAGACCCCCGGGGACTAGCCTGCCTCGGCCTCCAGGAGCGAGAACGGTTCGGCCTCCGGCAGCGGGGTGACCGTGACCAGGGACAGCCCGGCGGCCTGGCACAGGTCCTCGAAGTCCTGGCGGGTGCGTTCCCTGCCGCCCACGTTCACCAGCATGTTGAGGTCGCTGAGGTAGGTGCCCCCGTCACCGTCGGTCCCGACGGCCTCGGGCAGGACGGGTTCGAGGATCAGGACGCGTCCGCCGGGCGGCAGCGCCGCGCGGCAGTGGCGCAGGATGGTGACCGCACGGTCGTCCGGCCAGTCGTGCAGGATGCTCTTCATCAGATAGAGGTCCGAGCCCTCGGGAACCGAGCGGAAGAAGTCCCCGGCGGCCAGGGAGCAGCGTTCCGTGAGTCCGTGCCGGCGCAGGGTCTCCGGCCCCTGGGCCAGACCCTCGGCCGTGTCGTACACGGCACCCTTGAGGCCAGGGAACGCGGTGAGTACGCCGGCCAGGAGCGTGCCGTCCCCGCCGCCGACGTCCGTGACCGAGCCGAACCGGCCGAAGTCGAAGGCGCCCGGCAGCGCGGCGGCGGTCTCCGCGGTGGCCTGGCTCATCGCCGCGTTGAACATCGAGGACAGCTCGGGCTGCCCTGCGAGGTGGCTGAAGAAGTCCGTGCCGAAGACGGCGTCGAACGCGACCTCTCCCGTGCGGACGCTGTCGTCCAGGTGCTCCCAGGCGCGGATGATCGCCGGCTCGGTGAACATCCGCACGAAGGAGGTCAGCGAGTCGGGGCGGTTCGAGTCGAGGAGGGCGCCCGCGGAGGTCACCGCGAAGGTGCCGGGGGCGTGTTCCTCGAGCAGGCCGAGGCCGGCCAGGGAGCGCAGCAGCCGGGTCATGGGCTGGGGCGCGGTTCCGGCGTCGGCGGCCACGTCGGCGGCGGGGCGCGGTGTGTCGCTGATCAGCTCGACGATCCTCAGCCGGACGGCCGCACGGACGGTCTGGGCGGCCATGCTGCCGAAGACGAGCCGTACGAGCAGGTCGCGGTCTTTCACGTCGGCCGCGAGAACGTGGGTGTTCGCCACGGGTCCTTCCTCCTGTGCGGTGGGTCCGGTCGGTCGGCGGACGCGGCGCGGCCGGCCAGGGCGGTGGGCGTGCAGCCCGCGAAGGCCAGTACGTCGCGGTGGAGATGGGGCTGGTCGGCATAGCCGCACGCCAGAGCGACGTCGGCGGCGTTCTCGCCGGCCACGAGTGCCCGGGCGGCGTGGTCGAAGCGGACCAGCATGGCGGCGCGCTTCGGGGTGAGGCCGATCTGGTCGCCGAACCGGGACCACAGCCGCTTGCGGCTCCAGCCGCAGGAGGCGGCGAGCTCACCGACCCGTACCCGGCCCCGCCGGGCCACGATGGTCTCCCAGGCGGCGGCGACCTCCGGCGCCATCGCCGGTGCCCGCGCGGCCCGCCCGGCGAGGAACTCGTCCACGAGCGCGAGACGGTGCTCCCAGTCGGGGGCGTCGGCCATCCGCTCCCTCAGCCGTCGCCCGTCCCGCCCCCAGAGGTCGTCGAGCCCGGTGACGGACCCGTCCAGCTCGCGCGGCGAGACACCCAGCAGCGCATAGGCGGTCCGGGGCGACAGGCTCATCTCGACGCACTCGACACCCGCACCGCGGATCCGGGCCGGTCCGGGCGACAGCGCGGCGACGAGACTTCGCAACGGCCGGTGCCCGGTGGCGCCCTCGACGGAGAACGGTTCGTCCCCGAGGCCGATGACGACGATCACCGCCGGCTGAGGCAGCACCCGCAAGTCCAGCCCACCGGCGGTCCGCTCACGGAACCCGGCCATCCGGACACCGTCGAGCGACAGGTCGCCGCGGGGCAGGACGACGTCCCAGCCGGGCTCGGACTCCGCTTCGTAGCTGCGCATGTCTCCACGGTCGCCGACATCCGGGCGTCTGTCTTGGACGAAAGTTCCGTACAAAGTCTTGGACGAACGTTTGTACAGAAGCGTGCCCGGCGCCCGTCACGCCTGTCTCAGCAGGCGGTTCAACGCACGGCCGAACACATATCGTGCCGAGCGCCGCACCACGCCGTCGAAGAGCGACGGCAGCAGCCGGATCCGGATCTCCTCCCGCCACACCACGCGGGTGCGGCCGCCGGGCCCCGGCCGTACCTCCAGCTCCGCCCAGCCCAGCACCACACTGCCCCGCTTCTCCAGACGGCACATCCCCGGGGCCCCGTCCTCCGGCGGCTCCCACACCGTGACCTCCATCGGGTCGTCGAAGGACAGCGGTCCGACGCCCGAGCGGGCCACGACGAGAGTGCCGACGCGGGTCGGCTCGGACGGGACCGGCCCCACCCGCGTCAAGGGCACCCCCTCACCGTGCCGCCGCCACTCCGTGATCCGCCGCCACGCCTCGTCGAGGGGGAGCGGGACCGTCCGTTCGAGCAGGATGTTCGCCACGTCCCGATCGTAGGGAACCCACGCTGCCCAGCGGCCCGCTCGGGTACGGCTCACCCACTCGGCCCAGACCGGACCCCGGGCCGTACGCGGCGGCCATACGCGCGGTTCATAGTGGCCCGAAAGGCTCCCGACCGGTCTGACCTGGTGTTTGAGAAGGCCGCACCGCGGCACTCGCCAGCATCTAGGCCCCGCACGCCGCCCGGGACGGAGCACAGCCGTATGACCTTGTACGCCGTCGTGATCCCCACCCTCGTACGGGACACCCTCGCCGACTGCCTCGCGGCGCTCGCCGCCGCGACCGGACCGCGCCCCGGCGAGATCGTCCTCGTCGACGACCGGACCGACCCCGCCCCTGGGCAGCTCGAGCACCCGTTGAGCGTCCTCGGCGACCTGCGGGAGCGCACCACAGTGCTGGGCGGCGGCGGTCGTGGGCCCGCCGCCGCCCGCAACACCGGGCTGCGCGCCGTGACGGCGCCGTGGACCGTGTTCCTCGACGACGACGTCCAGGTCGGGCCCCACTGGTGCGATCAGCTGGCCGAGGACCTCGCCGAGGCGTCGCCCGACATCGCCGGCGTCCAGGGCGTCATCGCCGTCCCGCTGCCCGGCGAACGCCGCCCCACCGACTGGGAACGCGGCACGGCGGGACTCGCCCGCGCCCACTGGATCACCTCCGACATGGCGTACCGCACGGAGACGCTCAAGCAGGTCGGCGGCTTCGACGAACGCTTCCAGCGTGCCTTCCGCGAGGACGCCGACCTCGCGCTGCGCGTGCTCGACTCGGGCTGGCGCATCCGGCAGGGCCGCCGCACCACGCGGCACCCCGTGCACCCCGCCTCCCGCTGGGTGTCGGTGCGCCAGCAACGCGGCAACGCCGACGACGCCCTCATGCGGCATCTGCACGGGCCCGACTGGTGGGACAAGGCGGTCGCGCCGCGCGGCCGGATCCGCACCCATGCGGCGATCACGACCGCGGGGGTCGCCGCGTGCGCCCTGGCCGCCGCCGGGCACGGACGGGCCGCGACGGCCTGCGCGCTCGGCTGGGCGGCCGGCACGGCGGAGTTCGCCCGGGCCCGCATCGTGCTCGGCCCGCGCACCCGCCACGAAGTGACGACCATGGTGGCGACCAGCGTGCTCATCCCGCCGGCCGCGACCTGGCACCGGCTGACGGGCGCCTGGCGCCACCGCCATGCCTCGGCCTGGCGGGAGGAAGTGACCTCATGAGGCCCGTGCGCTCCACGAGCCCCGCGCGTCCGGTGAAGGCCGTGCTGTTCGACCGTGACGGCACGCTCGTCGAGGACGTCCCCGACAACGCCGACCCCGACCGCGTGCGCCCCGTCGAGGGCGCCCGCGAGGCGCTCGCCCTGCTGCGCGAGCGCGGCATCCGCACCGGCGTCGTCAGCCACCAGTCCGGCGTCGCGCGCGGGCTGCTCACCGACGCCGACGTGCGCCGCGTCGACCACCGCGTCGACGAACTCCTCGGCCCCTTCGACGTGTTCGCCGTCTGCCCGCACGGCCCCGACGACGGCTGCCACTGCCGCACGCCCCGGCCCGGCATGGTGCTGTGGGCGGCCGGGCGGATCTGCACCCGGCCCGCCGACCTCGTCGTCATCGGCGACACCGGGGCCGACGCGGAGGCCGCACGCCGGGCGGGCTGCCACGGCATCCTCGTCCCGACCGGGCGGACCCGCCCCGAGGAGACCACGCGCGCGGATCATGTCGCCCCGGACCTGCTGACGGCCGTCCGCGCACTCCTGGACGGACCGCCCAGGGGCCGCGTCCTCGCTGACGAACGCCCCATCCAGGAAGCCTTCACGGCCGATCCCGGGTAGGGGCGAACGGCCCGGTACGCGGTGCCCGTAGAGAGGCCCTCGGCGCTACCGGCGGACGCTCAGGTCCCGCACCACCGGCACATCAGCCGGAACGTCGCGTACAGGGTCAGCGGGCATATGGCGGCGAACGCCCAGATCACCCCCGGCTCGGAGGTGACGATGCCGGCCACCAGCAGGCCGGCCGACATCGCGAGCAGGGCCACCACGGTCCAGACGCGGGGGCGGTAGCCGGCCAGGCGGGCCAGGACGCGGGCGGGGTCGGGGCGACGGCGCACGCGCAGGGTGCGCAGCCGGCGGTCGAGGCGGCGGTCGCGGCGCAGGGCGCGTTCCATCTCGTCGAGGATGCGCTGCTCGTGATCGGGAAGTCGGCCGATGGACACGCTCTCTCCTTCCGGGCGGCCGGACCGTCTCTCCTCCCGGGGGGACGTGCGGCGGGGGAAGCGGGGAAGTACAGCGGGGAACGTAGATGCGGATGCCCCGTGAGGTCACGGAGCTAACCGGCGACCGGCCGTGCCAGCGCCTCGACGAGCCGGTCCGCGCTGTCCGGCACGGTGCCCTCGCGGAATCCGTCGCGGATCTGCCGGGCGGTCACCCGGCCGCCGGTCAGGCACCAGTCCCACCAGCGGTCCAACTGCCGCACGTCCAGCCGCTCGGCGGCCACCAGCGCGGGCCAGCCACAGGCGCGGGCCTGCGCGGTCAGCTTCGCGCCGCCCGCGACCGGGTCGACGGCCAGTACCGGCGTGCCGACCCGCAGCGCGATCACCAGCCCGTGCAGCCGGTCGGTGACGACAAGGTCCATCCGGGCCAGCACGGACTGGAGCTGCGCCGGAGTCGCACTCAGATGCCAGTCGTGCGTGTCGAGTCGCGTCTCCAGTTCCAGCCTGCCGCAGTCCTTCCCGGCCAGCCACCGCGTCACCTCCTCGGCGACCTGCCCGTGCCGCCGAAGGCGCCCGTACTCGTGCTGCCCGTGCGCGAGGATCACCCCGACGACGGGCCGGGCGGGCACGTCCGGGGCGCGGGCCGCCAGATCCTCCACCGGCTCACGGTCGGGAGCGTCCCGCGGCAGCACCCGGTGGAAGCCGGTCACGGCCGTGCTGCCGGGGTCGATCACCGAGGTGCCCACGGCGATCCGCACACAGTGCGCGAACCGCCGGTGCAGCTCCTCGACCTGCGGGCCGTGCAAGGGGCCGCACACGAACACCAGGTGGGTGTAGTCCTCGGGCCACAGCCGGTCCAGATGCAGGGCCTCCGGACGGAAGCCCGGACTCCAGGCGACGTCGTAGGGGATGCCCGTCCCCACCAGCACGTCCTCCACCCGGCGCAGGGCCAGGACGTCTCCGGCGGTCGCCTCCCTGTCCCGGAAGCTGAACCACCCGGTCAGCAGAACCCTGCGCGGTCGCTTGCCGTCTTGTGAGTGCACATGCCCTGAGTGCCCATCCCACTAGGAAGACAATCAGGGCATTACGTGCATTTAACCTGCCGTCACTGAGTGTAGAAGGTGGCGTCCGCCCGGTCGGTCGCCGTGCTCACCGTCTGCACGTTCAGCAGGTACTCCCAGTGGCGGACGTATCGCCCGAGTAGTCCCCGCCGTGCTACGGCGCGGCCGTGCGTCTCGGCTCGTAGGAGAGCTGCTTGATGCGGCGCAGGGTCAGTGCGGTCTCGACGGACTGGACGCCTTCGAGGGCCCCGATCTTCTCGCTCAGGTACGTGTACAGGTCCCCGGCGCTGCGGTGCAGGGTCGCGGCGAGGATGTTGGCCTGGCCCGTGACGGCCGCGGCGAACGGGACCTGGGGGTGTTCGGCGAGGACGCGGCCGACGGAGGCGAGGGAGGCCGGGGCCACGGTGAGCCACAGCATCGCCTCCACCTCGTGGCCGAGGAGCCCGGCGTCGTGCTGGACGTCGAAGTAGAGCACGCCGGTGGACCGCAGGCGCTCCAGGCGCCGCTTGACCATGGACTCCGACTGGCCGGTGGCCGCCTGGAGTTCGGTGAGCGTGGCCCGTCCGTCGTGCCGGAGGGCGTCGAGGAGCGACTCGTCGTCCGCGTCCAGGCCGACCGGGCCCGTGGCGGTCGCGACGGGCGGCGGGCGCAGTGCCGCCTCCTCGTCGGGGGAGAGGGCGTCGGCCTTGTTGAGCCAGCCGAGTGCGCCGCCGTAGAAGGGGTGCAGGACGCAGTGGGCGCTGACCGACGTGACCCGCGGGGTGCGCTGGAGCCGGTCGAAGAGGAGCTCGTCGCGGGCCTCCCGGCTGCGGGGCTTCATCGTGCACATCACCTCCGTGCCGCCGGAGTTCAGGCTGACGTACGAGGTGTCCGGGCGGCGGGCGAGCGCGCCCGCGAGCTGCTCGGCCACGTCCGGGGTGCAGCGCAGCCGGACGATCCAGCTGCTGCGGCCGAGACGGTTCTCGTCGGTCACGCCGAGCACCTTCAGACGCGCGCGGGTGCGCAGCCCCCGGTAACGCCGGGCGACGGTCTGGTCGGAGACGCCGAGCACCTGAGCGATCCGGCTGAACGGCGCCCGCCCGTCCAGCTGGAGCGCCTGCAGCAGCTTCAGGTCCAGCGGATCGAGGGCGGCGCCGGGTTCCATCGGGGTCTCCTCCTCGATCGTGATCGCGTACGGACTGCAAGGAGACCATGCCGCCCGTCTCCTTGCTGATCACTGACTTCGGCTTTGCTCAACCGTGGACGGTCTTCGCGGCCCGGCCCGGCCGTAGGCTGGACGCATGGCTCGTGCGGCCGAGGACACGGCCCTCTCGCTCACGGTCCGGCCGTCGGCGGCCGGGCTCGTGCCGTTGATCGGTGCGCTGGGGTATGTCGAGGGGAGATTCGCGCATGGCGCCGAGCTGGCCCTGCCGACGGGTGGGGCGCAGCTGCTGGTGAACCTCGACGGGGACGCCTTTTCCTCGTCGCCGCTGAGGGGCGCTGACCGGCGTACCCGGGGCGCGGCCGTGCAGGGGCCGTACACCGAGCCGGCCCTGATCGACCCGGCGCAGCAGCGCGCCGTCGTGTGGGTGGCGTTCCGCCCGGCGGGGGCGTATCCCTTCCTCACCGCCCCGGTCTCCGCGTTCCGCGACGAGCTGGTCGGACTCGACGAGCTGTGGGGCGCGGACGGCGCCGTGCTGCGCGAGCGGTTGCTGGAGGCCATGGCCGCCGGTGGCCCGGAGGCGGGGCTGCGGGAGCTGGAGACGGCCCTGCTGGGGCGGGCGGAACGTCCGCTGGAGCCCGACCCGGCGGTCCGCCTCGCCGCCGTACTGCTCGATCGCGGCACGCCCGTGGGCGAGGTCGCCGACCGGCTCGGCTGGACCTCCCGGCGGCTGGCCCGCAGATGCGCCGAGCAGCTGGGGCTCCCGCCCAAACGGTATGCGCGGGTACGGCGCTTCCAGCGGCTGCTGCGGCGCGTGACATCCGGGGCCGGCGCGCCGGACTGGGCTGTCCTCGCCGCGGACTGCGGCTACCACGACCAGGCCCATCTGATCCATGAGTTCCGCGCGCTCGCGGGGATCACCCCGACCGCGTACGCACCGCGCTCGCCGCTGGAGCGCAACCACGTTCCGCTCGGCGGGTGACGGGCCCGGCCGACCGTTTTCTACAATCCACGGCCTCCGGGACCCGCGATCGTGAAGGCATGACGAACACACCCGACACCCCACCCGACGCCCCGGCCGTCACCAGGCTCTACGCCCGGCTCGTGGTCTCCGACGGACCCCGGGCGATCGACTTCTACCGGGCCGCCCTCGGCGCCGTGGAGATCGAGCGGTACACCGACCCCGAGGGCAGGATCGTGCACGCCATGCTGCGTCTCGGCGGCGCCGTGATCGCGGTCAAGGACGCCGACGACGGCGACCCGGCGCCGGACTCCCTCGGCGGCTCCCCGGTGATCATGGCGCTCGACGTGTCCGACGCCGACGCCGTCGCCGAGGCCATGCTGCGGGGCGGCGCGACGGTGGTGTACCCCGTCGCCGACCAGCACTACGGGCAGCGTGGCGGCCGTCTCGCCGACCCGTTCGGCCATCTCTGGATGATCTCCCAGCCGATCGAGGAGCTGACGCCCGAGGAGATCCAGGCGCGTACGACCGACCTGTTCACCTGACGAGCCCGCCGCCCTACGGTCGTGAGGCGCCGTCAGTGCTTCTGCGCGACCGGTTCCGCCACCGCCGCGTTCGCGGCCGGCCGCCCGCCCGGGTGGCGCAGGGCGCACAGGTACCCGATGCCCAGGGCGATGGCCATGCCGTAGAACACCCACTGGTTGGCCTCGGCGAAGTCCATGCGGACGGCTCCCATCGCGTCCCGGGTGGCCTCGGCGGCGGGGCCCGTTCCGGTGGGTGCCTGGGCGTCGCCGTTGCCCGTGATCGACTCGGTGATGTCACGGGCCACGGTGTCCGCGTCGCCTGCGGACATGCCGCGGGACTCCAGGGTGTTCACCACGTTGTCGGTCATGACGTGCGTCAGGATCGTGCCGTAGACGGCCAGGCCCACGCTCGCCGCGTAGTTGCGCACGGTCTGGGTGATGCCGGTGACCTCGCCGTACGAGGCGCCGATGGCCCGGTTGACGGCGTCCGTGGAGGCCGGCGCGATGATGAAGCCGATGCCTGCACCGGCGAGGGCCGCGTACGGCCACTGGTGAGGGCCAGCAGATAGGCGTTTCACCACCCACTGCATGCCGGAGGACGACAGGTTCAGCTCGCGGACGATGTCCGGAGCCGCGATCGACACGATGGTCTGGTCGATGAAGGTCATGGCGACGGCGAACATCATCGCCGCCAGTGCCACGGTCTGCTGCTGCGGCGCCGATCGGGAGGGGGCGCGGCCTCGCCGTGCCCCCGGCGCGTGCTGCTCACGCACCCAGTCTGCGTCCGGCCGTCCCCCTCGCATCACAAGACCACTCCAGCATCGCGCGCCGCACCGATACCCCCAAACGCGTCCTGCGGCAACCCCTGGGCGGTGTGAGGACGACCTCCTCGGCCATGTGACCACGGTCCGCCACAGTTGCCGCGTCGAAGGTGCAGGATGCGGGCACCAAGGAGGACAAGCAGTCGAACGGCAGAAAGCACGACGACAAAGAACGACGAGAGAGGCAGACGATGGCCCCAGCGGAACCGGAACCCCAGCGGATCGGCGTACCCGCCGAGTCCACTGCGGGCGAGACCAGGGTGGCGGCGACGCCGGCCACCGTGGGGAGACTTGTCGCGCTCGGATACGACGTGGTGGTCGAACCGGGAGCGGGAGCCTCGTCCCGCTTCTCCGACACGGCCTACGAGGAGGCGGGAGCCCGCCTCGGGGACCCGTGGCAGGCGCAGATCGTACTGAAGGTCAACGGCCCCTCGAGCGAGGAGATCGGCCGGCTGCGCGACGGGTCGACACTGATCGCGCTCATCAGCCCCGCGCTCAATCCCGAACTGGTCGAGGAACTGGCGGGGCGGCCGGTCACCGTGCTCGCCATGGACGCCGTGCCGCGGATCTCGCGCGCCCAGTCCCTGGACGTGCTCAGCTCGATGGCGAACATCGCCGGATACCGGGCCGTGGTCGAGGCCGCACACGCCTTCGGACGCTTCTTCACCGGCCAGGTGACCGCCGCCGGCAAGGTGCCGCCCGCCAAGGTGCTGGTGGCCGGCGCCGGCGTGGCCGGACTCGCGGCCATCGGCGCGGCCCGCAGCCTCGGCGCCGTGGTCCGCGCCACCGACCCCCGGCCCGAGGTCGCCGAACAGGTCCGCTCGCTGGGCGGCGAGTTCCTGGCGGTGAGTGCCGAGCAGGAGGTGAGCACCGACGGCTACGCCAAGGCCACCTCCGACGACTACAACCAGCTCGCCGCGCGGCTCTACGCCGAGCAGGCCGCCGACGTCGACATCATCATCACCACCGCGCTCATCCCGGGCCGCCCGGCGCCCCGGCTCGTCACCGCCGAGGACGTCGCGCGCATGAAGCCCGGCAGCGTCATCGTCGACATGGCCGCGGCCCAGGGCGGTAACGTCGAGGGCACGGTCGCCGGGAAGGCCGTCGTCACCGACAACGACGTGACGATCATCGGCTACACCGACCTGCCCGGCAGGCTCCCGGCCCAGGCCTCGCAGCTGTACGGCACCAACATCGTCAACCTGATGAAGCTGCTCACCCCCGGCAAGGACGGCCGGCTCGTCCTCGACTTCGACGACGTGGTGCAGCGGGCGATGACCGTGGTCCGCGAGGGCGAGAAGACCTGGCCCCCGCCTCCGGTCCAGGTGTCCGCCGCGCCCGCCCCGGCAGGAGCCCCGGAACCCGTGGCCCTGCCCTCGGAGACGCCGGCCAAGCCCGCCCGGCCCGCGTGGACGCCGTACGCCCTCGTCGGTGCCGGGGCGCTCGCGCTGTTCCTGGTGACGGCCTTCTCGCCGAGTGAACTCATCGGCCACTTCACGGTGTTCGTCCTGGCGATCGTCATCGGCTTCTACGTCATCGGCCATGTGCACCACGCGCTGCACACCCCGCTGATGTCGGTCACCAACGCCATCTCCGGGATCGTGGTGGTCGGCGCGCTGCTGCAGATCGGGCACGGGAACACCGCCGTGACCGTGCTGTCGTTCGCCGCGATCCTGCTGGCGAGCATCAACGTCTTCGGCGGATTCGCCGTCACCCGCCGCATGCTCGGCATGTTCTCGAAGGGCTGATCACGGATGACCACAGTCACGGCCGCAGAGGCCGCCTACGTCGTCGCCGCGCTGCTGTTCATCCTCAGCCTGGCCGGCCTCTCGCAGCACCGGACCTCCCGCTCGGGAGTCGTCTGGGGCATCGCGGGCATGGTCATCGCGCTGGCCGCCACCGTCGGTCTCGCCTCCCGGAGCATCACCGCCACCGGACTCGTGCTGATCGCCGTCGCCACGGCCGTCGGCGCGGGCATCGGACTGTGGCGCGCCCGGGTCGTCGAGATGACCGGCATGCCCGAGCTGATCGCCATCATGCACAGCCTCGTCGGCCTCGCCGCCGCGTTCGTCGGCTGGAACGGCTACCTCGACGTCGACGCCGAGCTCAGTGGTTCGCTGCTGGGCATCCATCACGCCGAGGTGTTCATCGGGGTGTTCATCGGCGCCGTCACCTTCACCGGCTCGGTCGTCGCGTATCTGAAGCTGTCCGCGCGGATCAAGTCGAACCCGCTGACACTGCCCGGCAAGCACATCCTCAACGTGGGTGCCCTGGTCGCCTTCGTCGTGCTCACCGTCGCGTTCGTGGCCCGCCCGAACATCGGCCTGCTCATCGCCGTCACCGTGATCGCGCTCGCCCTCGGCGCGCACCTGGTCGCCTCCATCGGCGGCGGTGACATGCCGGTGGTCGTCTCCATGCTGAACAGCTACTCCGGCTGGGCCGCGGCGGCCTCGGGCTTCCTGCTCGCCAACAACCTGCTGATCGTCACCGGCGCGCTGGTGGGCTCCTCCGGTGCCTACCTGTCGTACATCATGTGCAAGGCGATGAACCGCTCCTTCATCTCGGTGATCGCGGGCGGCTTCGGAACCCCGGCGGCGGCCGCCGACGACGGCGAGCAGGGGGAGCACCGGGAGATCAACGCCGAGGAGACCGCGGAACTCCTGCGCGACGCCTCCTCGGTGATCATCACGCCGGGTTACGGCATGGCGGTCGCCCAGGCCCAGTACCCGGTCGCCGAGCTGGCGCGCAAGCTGCGCGAGCGGGGCGTCGAGGTGCGCTTCGGCATCCACCCCGTCGCCGGCCGGCTGCCCGGGCACATGAACGTGCTGCTCGCCGAGGCGAACGTGCCCTACGACGTCGTCCTCGAAATGGACGAGATCAACGACGACTTCGCCGCCACCTCGGTCGTCCTGGTGATCGGCGCCAACGACACGGTCAACCCGGCCGCCACCGACAACCCGGCCAGCCCCATCGCCGGCATGCCGGTGCTGCACGTGTGGGAGGCGGCCAACGTGGTCGTCTTCAAGCGGTCGATGGCCGCCGGATACGCCGGTGTGCAGAACCCGCTGTTCTTCCGGGAGAACACCCAGATGCTCTTCGGCGACGCCAAGCAGCGGGTGGAGGACATCCTGCGCGGCCTGGACGCCCTCGACGCGCCGGTCCCGGAGATGGCCGGGACGTCGCGCTGAGCCGAAAAGGGCCGGCTCGACACCAACGGTGTCGAGCCGGCCCTTCCGTGCGGGGAGCGGTCAGTCCGTGCCGGACTCCATCGCGGCCCGGTCCAGCCACGCGTCCTCTTCGGAGACCTCGCCGCGGGAGGCGATGGCCTGGGCCCCGCCCTCGGGCAGCTCCGGCATGGTGCCGATGAGCCCGGTCGCGGCCGCCTGGGAGGCGCCGATGGTGGGACTGCCGGTGCCGATCAGGCCGATGCCGGCGTACTGCTCCAGCTTGGCGCGCGAGTCGGCGATGTCGAGGTTGCGCATGGTGAGCTGGCCGATCCGGTCCACCGGGCCGAACGCCGAGTCCTCGGTGCGCTCCATGGACAGCTTGTCCGGGTGGTAGCTGAACGCCGGGCCGGTCGTGTCGAGGATCGAGTAGTCCTCACCGCGCCGCAGCCGCAGCGTCACCTCGCCGGTGACGGCCGCGCCCACCCAGCGCTGCAGCGACTCGCGGATCATCAGCGCCTGCGGGTCCAGCCAGCGGCCCTCGTACATCAGCCGGCCGAGCCGCCGTCCCTCGGCGTGGTACTGGGCGAGGGTGTCCTCGTTGTGGATCGCGTTGACCAGCCGCTCGTAGGCGGTGTACAGCAGGGCCATGCCGGGCGCCTCGTAGATGCCGCGGCTCTTGGCCTCGATGATCCGGTTCTCGATCTGGTCCGACATGCCCAGGCCGTGGCGGCCGCCGATGGCGTTGGCCTCCATGACCAGGTCGACGGGGGAGGCGAACTCCTTGCCGTCGATCGTCACCGGGCGGCCCTGGTCGAAGCCGATCGTCACGTCCTCGGTGGCGATCTCGACCTCGGGGTCCCAGAACCGGACGCCCATGATGGGCTCGACGGTCTCGACGCCGGTGTCCAGGTGCTCCAGGGTCTTGGCCTCGTGGGTGGCGCCCCAGATGTTGGCGTCGGTGGAGTACGCCTTCTCCGTGCTGTCGCGGTAGGGCAGCCCGTGGGCGAGCAGCCACTCCGACATCTCCTTGCGGCCGCCGAGCTCGGTCACGAAGGCCGCGTCCAGCCAGGGCTTGTAGATCCTGAGGTGCGGGTTGGCGAGCAGGCCGTAGCGGTAGAACCGCTCGATGTCGTTGCCCTTGAAGGTCGAGCCGTCGCCCCAGATCTGGACGTTGTCCTCGAGCATCGCCCGGACCAGGAGCGTGCCGGTGACGGCACGGCCCAGCGGCGTGGTGTTGAAGTACGCCCGCCCGCCCGAGCGGATGTGGAACGCGCCGCAGGTCAGCGCGGCCAGGCCCTCCTCGACCAGCGCCGCACGGCAGTCGACCAGGCGCGCGATCTCGGCACCGTAGGTCTTCGCACGGCCGGGCACCGACGCGATGTCGGGCTCGTCGTACTGGCCGATGTCGGCGGTGTAGGTGCACGGGACGGCACCCTTGTCGCGCATCCACGCGACCGCGACGGACGTGTCGAGACCGCCCGAGAAGGCGATGCCGACGCGCTCGCCGGCGGGCAGGGAGGTGAGGACCTTGGACATAGGAAGAGTATGTATCATCACGCATAATCATGCAAGTGGTGTGCATGGATTCCGGCCGGGGGGTCCGGGACTCGCCCCGCTCCGGCCGGAATCAGCTCAGAGAACGTCCGGCCCGGAGCCGCCGAGTGCCCCGAGAATCCGCTCGGCGGCCAGCGTCGGCGTCAACTCGCCGTCCCTGACCCGCTGTTCGAGCGCCGGCGCCAGTGCCCGTACCGCCGGGTCGGCCCGCAGGCGGCCGAGGAGCTCGTCGCGGACCATGGTCCAGGTCCAGTCGACCTGCTGGTCACGGCGCTTGGCGGCGAGGCGGCCGGTCGAGTCCAGCAGGGTGCGGTGCTGTTCGAGGCGCTCCCACACGGTGTCCAGACCGGCCGACTCGCGGGCGCTGCAGCTGAGCACGGGCGGGGTCCAGGCCGCGTCCTTGCCGTGCATCAGACGCAGCGCGCCCGCCAGCTCACGCGCGGCGGCGCGGGCGTCGCGCTCGTGCGGGCCGTCCGCCTTGTTGACGGCGATCACGTCGGCCAGCTCCAGGACGCCCTTCTTGATGCCCTGGAGCTGATCGCCCGTGCGGGCGAGGGTGAGCAGCAGGAAGGAGTCGACCATGTTCGCGACCGCGGTCTCGGACTGACCGACGCCGACCGTCTCCACCAGGATCACGTCGTAGCCGGCGGCCTCCATCACCACGATCGACTCACGGGTCGCCTTGGCCACCCCGCCCAGCGTGCCCGCGGTGGGGGAGGGGCGGACGAAGGCCGCCGGGTCCACGGCCAGGCGTTCCATCCGGGTCTTGTCGCCGAGGATCGAGCCCCCGGTACGGCTGGAGGAGGGGTCGACCGCGAGAACGGCCACCCGGTGCCCTTGCGAGGTCAGCAGCGTGCCGAACGCGTCGATGAACGTCGACTTGCCCACGCCCGGCACCCCGCTGACGCCGATCCGCCGGGCCCGCCCGCTGTGCGGCAGCAGCTCGGTCAGCAACTCCTGGGCCAGCGCCCGGTGCTGGGGCCGGGTCGACTCGACGAGCGTGATGGCGCGGGCGATGATCGCCCGCTTCCCGTCGAGTACGCCCTTCACATACGCGTCGACATCGATCACAGCTCGTGCCCGAGGTCGGCCGCCAGCCCCTTCACCAGGTCGTACGCCGCGTCCGGGATCACTGTCCCCGGCGGGAAGACGGCCGCCGCGCCCATCTCCAGCAGCGTGGGCACGTCCTGCGGCGGGATCACCCCGCCGACCACGATCATGATGTCCTCGCGCCCCTCCTCGGCCAGCGCCTCGCGCAGTGCCGGTACGAGGGTGAGGTGACCGGCCGCCAGCGACGAGACCCCGACGATGTGCACATCCGCCTCGACGGCCTGCCGGGCCACCTCGGCGGGGGTCTGGAACAGCGGGCCGACGTCCACGTCGAAGCCGAGGTCGGCGAAGGCGGTGGCGATCACCTTCTGGCCGCGGTCGTGGCCGTCCTGGCCCATCTTGGCGACCAGGATGCGCGGACGGCGGCCCTCGGCCTCCTCGAAGTCGGACACGAGGGTGCGGGTGCGGTCCACGGACGGGGACTCTCCGGCTTCGTTGCGGTACACGCCGGTGATGGTACGGATCTGGCTCGCGTGCCGCCCGTACACCTTCTCCAGGGCGTCGGAGATCTCCCCGACGGTGGCCTTGGCGCGGGCGGCGTTCACCGCCAGCTCGAGCAGGTTGCCCTCGCCCCCGGCGGCCCGGGTCAGCGCCTCCAGCGCGTCCCGGCAGGCGGTCTCGTCCCGCTCCTCACGCAACCGCCGCAGCTTCTCGATCTGCTGGGCCCGCACGGAGGAGTTGTCGACCTTGAGGACATCGATCTGCTCGTCGGTCTCCACCCGGTACTTGTTGACTCCGATCACCGGCTGGCGACCGGAGTCGATCCGGGCCTGGGTGCGGGCCGCGGCCTCCTCGATGCGCAGCTTGGGGATGCCCGCGTCGATGGCCTTGGCCATGCCGCCCGCGGCCTCGACCTCCTGGATGTGCTGCCAGGCGCGACGGGCGAGGTCGTACGTCAGCTTCTCCACGTACGCGCTGCCGCCCCACGGGTCGATCACCCGGGTCGTGCCGGACTCCTGCTGGAGCAGCAGCTGCGTGTTGCGGGCGATGCGCGCCGAGAAGTCGGTGGGCAGCGCGAGGGCCTCGTCGAGGGCGTTGGTGTGCAGCGACTGCGTGTGCCCCTGGGTGGCCGCCATCGCCTCGACGCAGGTGCGCGTCACGTTGTTGAACACGTCCTGCGCGGTCAGCGACCAGCCCGAGGTCTGCGAATGGGTGCGCAGCGAAAGGGACTTGGCGTTCTGCGGGTCGAACTGCCTGACCAGCTTCGCCCACAGCAGGCGCGCCGCCCGCAGCTTGGCGACCTCCATGAAGAAGTTCATGCCGATCGCCCAGAAGAACGACAGCCGGGGCGCGAACGCGTCCACGTCCAGGCCGACCTCACGGCCCGCCCGGATGTACTCCACGCCGTCCGCGAGGGTGTACGCCAGCTCCAGGTCGGCCGTCGCACCCGCCTCCTGGATGTGGTAGCCGGAGATGGAGATGGAGTTGTAGCGGGGCATCCGCTGCGAGGTGAAGGCGAAGATGTCGGAGATGATCCGCATCGACGGCTTCGGCGGATAGATGTAGGTGTTGCGGACCATGAACTCCTTGAGGATGTCGTTCTGGATGGTCCCGGCCAGCTTCTCGGGCGGTACGCCCTGTTCCTCCGCCGCGACGATGTAGAGCGCGAGGACCGGCAGTACGGCGCCGTTCATCGTCATCGACACGGTCATCTTGTCCAGCGGGATGCCGTCGAACAGCTGCCGCATGTCGTAGATCGAGTCGATGGCCACGCCCGCCATGCCGACGTCACCGGTCACACGCGGGTGGTCGCTGTCGTAACCCCGGTGCGTGGGCAGGTCGAAGGCGATCGACAGGCCCTTCTGGCCGGCCGCGAGGTTGCGGCGGTAGAAGGCGTTGGACTCCTCGGCGGTGGAGAAGCCCGCGTACTGGCGGATCGTCCAGGGCTGGTTGACGTACATCGTCGGGTAGGGGCCGCGCAGATACGGCGCCGCGCCCGGGCGTGTGTCCAGGAAGTCCAGGCCCTCCAGGTCACGGCCGGTGTACAGCGGCTTGACCGCGATGCCCTCCGGGGTCTCCCAGAGCAGGTCGTCCCCGCCGGACGCGTTCTTGACCGCCGTACGCCACTCGTCGGGCCCGCCGTCGGCGGCCGGGGAGCCCAGCTCGATCCCGGAGAAGTCGGGGATTCCCATCAGGACACTCCCATGCGGTCGAGGGTGGCGGACAGCACGGCGACGGCGTCACAGCCCGCGAAGACGTACGAGTCGACACCGGGGTGGTTCCCCGGCCGCCCGGCGAGGAACACCTGCGCGGCGCCGGCGGCCTTGAGCTGCCCGGCCACCGCCTCCGCCCGCTCCTCGTACAGGGCGTCACTGGAGCACAGCACGGCCTCGCTCGCGCCGCTCTCCTCGAAGGTGCCCTCCGTGACGGGCTCGATGCCGCCCGCCTGGAAGAGGTTCGAGGCGAAGGTCAGGCGTGCGGTGTGGGCCGCGGCCGGGCCGATCGCTGCCAGGAAGATCCGGGGCCGGGAGCCGGTCGCCGCGAGGTGGGCGTCGGAGCGGGCACGCAGCGCCTCGTACGCCTCGTCGCGGCGCACCCGCGGCAGCCCGCCGGAGCGCGGCTCGGGAGCCGGCTCGCGGACGACCGGCTTCTCGGCGATGTGGGGGAACTCGCTGACGCCGGTGATGGGTTCGCGCCGCCTGGCGAGCTTCCCGCTCCGGGCCGCCCAGGTGTCGGCGAGGTCCTGGCCGAGGTCGCCCGACCGCAGGGCGGCCGCCTGGCCGCCGAGTCGTTCGATCCGCCGGAAGAACTCCCAGCCCGCGTGCGCGAGTTCGTCGGTGAGCCGCTCCACGTACCAGGAGCCGCCCGCCGGGTCGATCACCCGGGACAGGTGCGACTCCTCGATGAGGATCGTGGAGGTGTTGCGGGCGATACGGCGGGCGAACGCGTCCGGCAGGCCGAGCGCGTGGTCGAAGGGCAGCACGGTGACCGAGTCGGCCCCGCCCGCCCCCGCGGCCAGCGTCGCGATGGTCGTGCGCAGCATGTTCACCCACGGGTCGCGGCGCGTCATCATCACCGGTGAGGTGACGACGTGCTGGAGCTGCGCCCCCGCGCGCGGGGCCCCGCAGGCCTCGGCGACCCTCGCCCAGAGCCGGCGCGCGGCCCGCAGCTTGGCGATCGTCAGGAACTGGTCGGCGGTCGCCGCATACCGGAACTCCAGCTGTGCGCCGGCCTGTTCGACGCTCAGCCCGGCCTCGGTCAGCTCCCGCAGATACGCCACCGCCGTGGCCAGCGAGCAGCCCAGCTCCTGGGCGGCCGAACCGCCGGCCTCGTGGTACGGCAGCGCGTCCACGGTCAGCGCCCGCAGCCCCGGGTACTCCTCGGCGCACCGCCGCGCGAGATCCGTCACCGGTGCGACGTCGTAGCCCTGCCCGGTACGGGCCTCGTGGCCGAGCGGGTCAGCGCCCAGGTTGCCGCGCGCCACGTCCCGGGCGACGCCCCGCTCCTCGTACAGCCGCAGCAGCTCCCGTGCGGCGGGCTCGGTCTCGCGCCCCGCGTCGAGGACGACGGGTGCCAGGTCGAGATAGACGCCGTCGAGGACCGCGCCGAGGGCGGGCACCGGAATGCCGTCCTCGCCCAGGGTCAGCCAGAGGGAGGAGACACCGTTCTCCAGGTCCGCGAGCACCGCGGTGCCGTCGGCCGCCGTGTGCCGCTGCCGTACGTCCCAGCCGCCGACCGTGTTCCCCTCGGCACGGCCGCCGCGCACAAAGGGCGCGAACCCGGGGAAACCAGGCTCGGGGGCCTTGTCGCGGGCGGTGTAGAGGGGCCGGGTGCGCAACCCGTCCTCCAGGGCGGTGGACAGGGCTTCCTCGGCCTCGGCTCCCTCGACGTCCTTGCCCGACTTGCGCAGGACACCCGCCACAAGGCGCTGCCACTGCTCATGGGGCACATCAGGGAACTCGCCGGCCAGCTCAAGCCCGTCGTCAGGCAGGACCGTCATGCTCGGATGTTAGGCCACGTTAACGAAAGAGCAGGAGTGGGCGCGGCTGTGACCTTGCCCTCGCCCTGACTGTGGCCTCGGTCTCCATGATCCGCGCGGTCCGTCCTCACGCCTGGGTCGTGACCTGGTCCCCGGGCCCTCGCAGCGCCTGGTACACGGACCACACCACGGCCACCAGCGGTACGGCCACCGCGGCAGATCACCCCCGCCGGACCGCGGAGCCGACCCGGAATTCCCCCGACGGCCGGTACCGGTGGGCGCGGCGTCGGGGGATAAGGACGGGGAAACCGGACAAGGACCAGCCGTACGACAAGGAGCGTCCACGCCATGGGTACCGCCGTCCACGTACCGCAGACCCGGGACATGATCGGAGACGAGCTCTCCGGAGACGAGGCGTTCACCGCCCTGCGCCACTACGGGGGACTGCGGCTGCTGACCGACTCCTTCGCGCGGTTCCGCTACGCGGACGGCTTCAGCAACGCGCGGGCCCTCGCCTTCCAGGTGGTGCTCGGACTGGTTCCGTGCACCGTGGCGCTCGTCGGGCTGGCCACGTCGGTGCACACCGAGGGCGTGGGCCGGATCATCGAACTCACGCTCGGCCGGATCGTGCCGGGTGCAAGCGCCGAGATCGTCGAGGACGCCTTCGAGGGGACGCGGCGCACCGCTCACGGCGACGTCTGGAGCACGCTCGCCCTGTGGCTCGGCCTGGGATTCGCGCTGTTGAACCTCGCCTCGGCCATGGGCCAGATCGAGCGCGGCGCCAACCGTATCTACGGCATCGAGCGCGACCGTCCCTTCCCGCGCAAGTACGCGCGGGGGATCGTTCTCGCGCTCGCCGCCGGACTGCCCCTGGTGCTGGGGTTCGTCGCACTCGTCGCCGGTGAGGCCGTGGGCGACGCGGTGGCGAGGTCCGCGGGCTGGGAGGGCAGCGGGCCGCAGTGGTGGGGGGTGCTCGACATCCCCGTGGGGCTCGCGCTGGCCTGGGTCGCCTCCGCCGTGATCTTCCGCTGGTCGCCCCGCCGCGTCCAGCCCGGCTACACCTGGCTGGCCTTCGGCTCGGCCGTGCACCTCCTGCTGTGGGTGTCGGCCACCTGGCTGCTCGCGCTGTACGTCGAGGAGAGCGGTGCCTTCGGCGCCGTGTACGGGCCTCTCACCGCCTTCATCGCGCTGCTGCTGTGGGCCAACCTCACCGCTGTGGCGCTCTTCCTCGGCATCGCGTTCGCCGCCCAGCTGGAAGCGGCCCGCGCCGGCATCGAATCGGCTGTACAGCCGGACCCCGGACCAGGTGCGTGAGGCCGTCCGGCAGCTGATTCCGTACGGCAGCCGAAACCGCCGCCGTGCCGTCAGCCGCTCGCCGCCGCGGTCACCGTCGCAGGGTCCACCCCGGTCAGTTCGACGATGCGGTGCGGTGTCACACCGGCGGCCAGCGCGCGTGCGATCAGGCCGTCCCGGCCGTCCGCGTAGTCGCGGAAGGCGAGCAGCTCCTCCTCGACCCGGGCGAGCGACTGCGGTGCGTTCAGATGGCGGACCCGGCTCAGTTCCTCGTCGCCCAGCGGGACGGGCAGCCGTTCCGCTCCCTCGGGGATGGCCGCCGTCTCCTCAGGCGGCAGCAGGCGCAAGTGCGGGGAGACCGGCGTGCTTCCCTGTGCGTCCAGCCACGCGCGCACCGCGGGAGTCTCCATGCACGCGAGATCGCCGACGGCGGCGGGGGCCACGCCGAGCGTCGCGGACGGGTCGTCAAGCAGGAACAGGTAGGCGTCGTCGGTCATCCTCGGCTCCTTCTCGGCGGGGGCTGAGACGTCCCATTACCCCGTCGTGCCCGGATTACTGCCGGCTCATCCGTGCCGAGTCGTGGCCATCGCGGCCAGAACCTGTCCGCGAGCCCGGCTGCCGGGGTTCATTCACGATGCTCGGGCTTTCAGGCCGGGGGGAAGCGAATTTGGTGGTCGCGGTGCGGGGCGTCGCGGCAGCGTTCCGGCGGAGCCGGACGCTGCGGTGGCGGGGCGAGGTGAGGGAATCAGGGTGATGATTCGTCCACATGTTCTCTCTGGTGACACCTGTGCGACGTCCCTAATGTGATCGTCATGCAGCTCAGGTACGCCTTCAGGTTGTACCCGGACGCCGGCCAGCAGACCGCGTTGGCGAGGGCGTTCGGGTGCGCCCGGGTCGTGTTCAACGACGCGGTCCGCGCCCGGGAGGACGCCCGCAAGGCCGGGCAGCCGTTCCCTACGGCCGGGGAGCTGTCCACGCGATTGATCACCGAGGCCAAGCGGACAGTGGAGCGGTCCTGGCTGGGTGAGGTTTCCGCGGTGGTGCTGCAGCAGTCCCTGCGGGACGCCGAGAGCGCGTACCGCAACTTCTTCGCCTCCCTCAAGGGCACCCGCAAGGGCCCCAGGACCGGCCCGCCCCGCTTCAAGTCCCGCAAGGACAAGCGGCAGTCGATCCGGTTCACCGCGAACGCCCGCTGGAACATCACCAGCAGCGGCCGGCTGAGCCTGCCGAAGATCGGCGCGGTGAGGGTGAAGTGGTCCCGGACCCTGCCGGCCATCCCCACCTCGGTCACCGTGATCAAGGATGCGGCCGGGCGGTACTTCGGCTCCTTCGTCATCGACACCGACCCCGCCGCAGACGCGACCCGGATGCCCGCCACCGACCAGACGATCGGCATCGATCTCGGCCTGACCCACTTCGCCGTCCTCTCCGACGGCACGAAGATCGACTCTCCGCGCTTCCTGCGCCGGGCGGAGAAGAAGCTGAAGAAGGCCCAGCAGGAGCTGTCCCGCACACAGAAAGGCTCGAAGAACCGCGAGAAGGCCCGCCTGAAGGTCGCCCGCGCCCACGCCAAGGTCACCGACGCGCGCCGTGAGTTCCACCACCAGCTCTCCACCAAGCTGATCTGCGAGAGCCAAGGGATCGCCGTGGAGGACCTGTCGGTGGCGGGACTGGCCCGCACCAACCTGGCCAAGAGCGTGCACGATGCCGGATGGTCCTCGTTCCTCAGCATGCTGGAGTACAAAGCGATCCGGTACGGCCGCACCCTGGTGAAGATCGGCCGGTTCGAGCCGACCTCTCAGACCTGCTCCACCTGCGGCGTCAAGGACGGGCCCAAACCTCTTAACGTGAGGGAGTGGACCTGTACCGCCTGCGGCACCGTCCACGACCGGGACGCCAATGCCGCGATCAACGTGAAGACGGCCGCCGGACTGGCGGTATCGGCCTGCGGAGCGCCGGTAAGACCGGGAGCAGTCCCGGCACGGCGCGAAGAAACAGGAAGCCACGGATTCCCGACCGAACCCAGTGCCGCCCAGCGGCACCGCAACAAGTCGAGAAGGCCAGAATCCTCGCCCTTCAGGGCGAGGAGCATGTCAACGTGCCCTCATGGCGAACAACAACACCCAGCGGAGCGTCCTCGGGACCCGTGCCCTCAACCGCGCCACCCTCGACCGGCAACTGCTGCTGCGCCCCGCCCGGATGTCCGCCGTCGCGGCCGTCGAGCATCTGGTCGGTCTTCAGGCGCAGAACGTCAAGCCTCCGTACTACGCGCTCGCCGCCCGCCTCGACGGTTTCGACCCCGAGGCGCTGTCGACGCCGATGGCCGGCCGCGAGGTCGTTCGTATCGTCACGATGCGCTCCACCATCCACACCCACACCGCGGACGACTGCCTCACCCTGAGGCCGCTGGTGCAGCCCGCCCGGGACCGGGAGCTGGTCACCTTCCGCAAGGGCCTCGCCGGTGTCGACCTGGACCGGCTCGCGGGTCTCGCCCGGGACCTCGTCGAGACCGAGCCCCGCACGATGAAACAGTTGCGCGAGGCCCTGCTCCAGGAGTGGCCCGACGCCGATCCGCAGGCCCTGGCGGTCGCCGCCCGGTGCCGTCTGCCGCTCGTGCAGGTGACGCCACGCGGCCTGTGGGGCCGCAGCGGGCAGGTCAGTCTCACCACCGCCGAGCACTGGCTCGGCCGCCCGGCCGAACCCGCCCCCACCCCCGACGCGGTCGTCCTGCGCTACCTCGCCGCGTTCGGCCCGGCCTCCGTGAAGGACATGCAGACCTGGGCCGGACTGACCCGCCTGCGGGACGCCTTCGAACGGCTCCGCCCGCGACTCGTCACCTTCCAGGACGACAACGGCGTCGAGCTCTTCGATCTCCCTGACGCCTCCCGCCCCGACCCGGACACCCCGGCCCCGCCGCGTTTCCTGCCCGAGTTCGACAACCTGCTTCTCTCCCACGCCGACCGCACCCGCGTCGTCCCGCCGGAGCACCGGGGCCGCTCCTGGCAGGGCAACATCGCCTATCGCACGCTCCTCGTCGACGGCTTCCTCGCGGGCCTGTGGCGACTGGAGGACCACGCCCTCGTGATCGAGCCCTTCGACCGGCTCACCAGGGCCCAGCGGGACGAGGTCACCGCCGAGGGCGAGCGGATGCTGCGCGTGATGCACCCGGAGTCGTCGCACGACATCCGCTTCGGCGTCGTACGGGGCTGAGGCCGGACATGGAGAGGGGGCGTTGCGGGCCGCTCGTGGAGGCCCGCAACGCCCCCTGGTCTTTCACCTGAGGGGTGCTCAGGAGCTATTTGTGGTTACGAGTTGACCTGCGTCGTGACCAGGTTGGAGAAGGTGGTCAGCCGGCTGTAGACACCCGGATAACCGGCCTGGGCGCAGCCTTCGCCCCAGGAAGTGATGCCTGCCAGGACGCCCCCGATGAGCAGGGGGCCGCCGCTGTCGCCCTGGCAGGTGTCCACGCCGCCGGAGGTCTTTCCGGCGCACACCATGTCGCTCTGCACGAAGTCGGAGCCGTAGGAACTCGCGCAGCTCGAGTCGGACACGGTCGGTACGGTCGCGGTGCGCAGCTGGTTGGAGGAGCTGCCGCCCGCGGAGGTGGTGCCCCAGCCGAGGATGCGGGCGGTGGTGCCGGCCGCGTACACCGAGGTCTGGGAGGAGGAGACGTACTTCGCCGCGGTGTACGGCATCGACGTCGACAGCGTCAGCACGGCCACGTCGTCGCCGTTGGTGGCGTCGGTGTAGCTCGGGTGTATCCAGATCTTGCTGACTTTGGCGACCGTGCCGTTGGTGCCGTTGAGGTAGGTGCGGCCACCGACCACCCGCACGCCGCTGGTGGTCTCACCGACCATGCAGTGCGCGGCGGTGACGACCTTGGTGGGCGAGACCAGCGTGCCGCCGCAGAACTGGTTCTGCGAGGCGTCCGTGATCTGCATGACGAACGGGTACGCGGTCGTCGTGGTCGTGCTGCCGCCGACGATCGGCTGGGGCGCGGCGACGGCCGTGGGGGCGGCGAGCAGCGCGGTCGTGGCGGCGGCAGCGGTCGCCGCGGCGACGGCGGCGGCCTTCTTGGCGGCAAGGTCGAGCCCGAACATGGGTCTCCTCAGGGAGTTGCCGGTGGGGGGTCGCGCGGGTGGTCGTGAAGCACGGGGACCCTGACGCCGTTGTTCGGATCTCCGTGTGCCCGGCGAGCGGCACGCCCCCAAGCTAGAGCCCGGCACCGGGGGCTCCCAATGAGGGAAGCCCCTAAGGGAGTTGGGCAGGGAAAACCCTCGGTCGCGCCCCGTAAACCCAGATGAGGGTCAGGTCGTGCGGCGGCCGGCGGCCAGTCGGACGATGTCCACCCGCGAACGGATCCCCAACTTCCGGTAGACCCGGGTCAGAGTCGCCTCGACGGTCTTGACACTGATGAACAGCCGGGCCGCGATCTCCCGGTTGGTCGCGCCCTCCATCACGAGCGAGGCGACCTGACGCTCCATCGAGGCGAGGCCCTCCAGCGCGTCGAGCGCGACGGGCGGCGCGACGGAGGCAGGCTCCACCGGCGTGGAACCGGCCGCGACGGCCGCGTCGACCTGCCGCAGCCAGGGCAGCGCACGGCAGCGCCGGAACAACCGGGCGGCCTCGTCGTACGACGCCGGTCCCGGCAGGGGAGCGTGGCCGGTGCGGGGCAGGGCGGCGGCCTGGGCACGCAGGCGGGCCAGCGCGAAGGCGGCCCGCGCCTCCTCCAGGCCGTAGCCCAGCCTGCCGAGCCGGTCCCGGACGGACGCCAACCGGACGAGGGCGCCCTCGTGTTCGCCCCGTGCCGCCCGTACCAGCGCCTCGGCCCGGTCGAGCACGGCCAGCACGCTCTCCCGGCCCAGCCGCAGTGCGTGCGCGCGGGTCGTGTCGATGACGTTCTGGGCCTCGCCCGGCTCGCCGATGCGGACCAGGGCCTCGGCGAGGTCGCCGTGCCAGCGGCCGCGCGCCGGGTCGTTGATGCCGAGGCCGTGCTCCAGCTCCCGCACCCGGCGCAGCGAACGGACCGTGGCCGCCGGGTCCCCGGCCACCAACTGGGCGTAGCCCAGGGCCGCCAGAGCCCGGGACAGGTACATCTGGTCGCCGTCGACCTCGGCGTGGTCGGCAGCCTCACGCGCGAGCGCCAGCGCCCGGTCCACGTCCCCGGCCGAGGCCTCCGCGAGGGAGGCGAGCATCGCCGAGGCGCCCTCGCCGATCCCGGCGTCCCGGGCCAGCCGCAGGCTCTCGCGGGCCAGGTCCAGGGCCCGGCCGCAGTGCCCGGTGCGCAGCTCCGTGTCGGCGAGGAAACGCAGGAAGTGCACCTCGCTCTCGACCATGCCGCGCCGCCGCACCTCGCGCAGCAGCGCGGTGATCGTCGCCCGCGCCTCGGGCAGCTGGTCGCTCATGATCAGCCAGCGGAACCGGGCCGAGCCGGCGCCGTTGTGGTGGCAGGCCACATACGGGTCCTGGGGTTCCCGCAGCGCTCGTTCGACGGTCGCGGGCGCGCCCGGATGGCCCATCAGGGTCTCGGTCGAGGCCTGGAAGGACAGTGCCATCAGCTCGGTGCGCCGGTCCTCGCCCTCGGCGGCCAGCCGCGCCGCGTGCTCGGCCTCCTGGCGGGCCTCGGCGAAGTCGCCCTCCACGACCAGGCCGCGCCAGGCCAGCTGGTAGTGGACCAGGGCGAGCAGCCCCGGGTCGTCGCCCGCGTCGGCCAGGACCTGCGGGAAGACGGCGTCGACCTCGCCGAGCGCCTGTCCGGCGGCCTCGATGACCACCATCCAGGCCCGCACCCGCTCGGCGGGCACGGTGGCACGCGTCAGTACGTCGCGGGCGATGTCCCGGGCGAGATCGGCCTCGCCGGCGGTGATCGCGTCCTCCGCGGCCTGCAGGCGCCGCTCGTCCGGGCCCGGGGTGCTGTCCGCCGGGGTGTGCCGGGCGGCGAGCAGCCCGAGCGAGGCGGCCACGGAGGGTGCCCCGCGGTCCCGGGCCAGCGCGGCGGCCTCGGCGAGCCGGGCCGCCACCTCCGGGTCGGTGCCGGTGGTCGCCAGAGCCAGGTGCCGGGCCCGCTCGATCGGGTCGGAGGCCGCCGTGGACAGCGCGGCGTGCACGGCCCGCCGCTCCTGCGCCGGGGCCTCCGCGTACAGCGCGGCCGAGATCAGCGGATGCGCGAACCGTACGGCGGGCCCCTCCGCCTCGGTCGCCAGCAGCCCGAGCGCCGCCGCCTGGGCGGTCTCGGCCTCGGCGTGCTCCCGGCCGGCCGCGTGCAGCAGGGCCAGCGTGGGGCGGGCACCGGCGCTGGCCACCAGGAGGGTGCGGCGCGCCTCGTCCGACAGCATCTCCAGCCGGCTCAGCACCAGGGCCCGCAGCGAGGTGGGCACGGGCAGCGGCTCGCCGGGCCGGGGCCGGGTGGGGCTCTCGGCCAGGGCGCGGCCCAGTTCCAGCGCGAAGAGCGGGTTGCCGCCGCTGGTGCGGTGGATGTCGCGGATCGTGGAGCGGGACAAGGGGGTGTAGCCGCGGTGGTCCAGCAGTGCCGAGACCTGCGTACGGGTCAGCGGGCCCAGCCGGACGGCGAGCGTGTCGGGCGGGGACGCGCGTAGATGGCGGTCGTACTCCTGGCCCTCGGTCCGCACCGCGCACAGCATCTGCACGGGCGTGTCGCCCAGCCGGCGGGCGGCGAAGCCGAGCAGTTCGGCGCTGGCGGCATCCAGCCACTGGAAGTCGTCCGCGACGACCAGCACCGGGCCCTTGGCGGCAAGGGCGCGCAGCGCCGACAGCACGGCGAGGCGCAGCGCGAGCCCGTCGCGCTGGAGGGTGGACTCGCCGCGGCCGGTGAGCGCCGACTCCAGGGCGGTGCGCTGGGCCGCGGGCAGCTGTCCCGAGACCTCGTCCAGGACCAGGCCGAACAGGTCGGCCAGCGCCAGGAAGGGCAGGTGGGATTCGGACTCGGTGGCCGAGCAGCGCAACACGGTCCGGGCCGAGGCGCCGTAATCCGCGGCCAGCGCCCGCAGGACGGTCGACTTTCCTATTCCCGCAGGGCCGTGGAGCAGCACACTTCCGCCTCGGCCCAGCTGTTCACGCGCCGAAGTGAACAGATCCTCCCGGCCGATGACCAGGTCGGGGCGGCTCCTGGGAGGCTCCTGGAAGTCCCGTCGCACGGTCACCGCTCCCCTCCCTGTGTCGTGTCCTGGCCAATATTAGGCAACAGCTCTTTGAATTTCGGACGGACGGCGTGGTGAGGGAAATAACAACCGACGCCGACGGGCGAATTCATTGGGCACTCGAATGTGGCGGTGGACGCCGTAGGCGCCCGGTCGGGAACCCTTCGGCATATCGAACGGACCGGCACTACAGAAAACATCACAAAACTACCTACGGCAACCATCCCGCCCGGCGCGCGGCAACCACGGCCTCGCCCCGGGTCCGGGCCCGCAGCTTCCGCATGGCCGACCGCAGATACCCCTTGACCGTCTCGGGCGTCACGCCCAGCCGCTCGGCGGCGACCGCGTTCGTCGCCCCCGCGGCGACACACGCCAGCACGTCCACCTCGCGGGGCGCCGGCCGGACCCCGGCCGGCGAGGAGGATCCGGCCGGCGAGGCGGACCCGGCCGTCAGCAGCGCACACGCCTCCAGCAGCTCGTCCCGCAGCTCCGGGTCCGCGATCTTCGGGGCCAGCGCCCGCAGCGCCGTGTGCGCCTCCCGCACCTGCTCCCACCCCGCGCCCGCCCCGCCCCCCGCGGCGAGCGTCCGCGCCTCGTCCCGCACGACCAGGGCCCGCTCCACGTCCCGCGCCGCCTCGACCGCCGCTTCCAGCATGCGCCCGCCCAGGGGCAGGGCCGTGCGCAGCGCCCCGTACAGCACCCCGCGCACCCCGTGCCGTACGACCACCGGCACGGCCAGCACCGAGCGCAGCCCCTCCACGGCCACCTGGGCGTCGTACTCGTGACTGATCTGCCGCGAGGCCGAGTAGTCCGTCACCACGCACGGCCGGGCGAGCACCACCGACTTGCCGCCCAGCCCGTTCCCCGACGTCACCACGAACGACCGCAGGGCGTCCGTCGCCGTGCCGCTCAGTTCGCTGATGCGCATCTGCCGCCCGGCCTCCATCAGGCCGCCGAAGGCGACCGGGAGGCCGGTGACGCGCCGCAGACGCAGCAGCGCGTTCCGTATCTCGACCGCGTCGGACGCGTCTGCCATCACCTGTTCGCCCCTTCACTGCGGCTCCTGTGCGGGCGCACCCCCCGTTCGGGGGTAGTGAGTCCTGCATCACGGATTACACGATGGTTATGAGCCGCCCGGCAATGGTCCGGCACCCAGGAGGACAAATGACATCGGTGACGGAGATGTTCCGCGGGGCGCGGGACTTCCTGCTGGAACACCGCGAGGACTACGCCACGGCCTACGACGGCTTCCGCTGGCCCCGTCCCGAGTACTTCAACTGGGCGCTCGACTGGTTCGACGAGATCGCGGACGGCAACGCCCGCACCGCCCTGCACATCGTCGAGGAGGACGGCCGCGAGACCCGGCTGTCCTTCGGGGAGATGTCCGTGCGCTCGGCACGGTTCGCCAACTGGCTGCGCGCCCGGGGCGTGCGCGCCGAGGACCGGATCCTCGTCATGCTCGGCAACCAGGCCGAACTGTGGATCACCGCGCTCGCGGCGATGAAGCTGCGCGCCGTGGTCATCCCGGCCACCCCGCTGCTCGGCCCGGCCGACCTGCGCGACCGCGTCGACCGCGGCCGGGTCCGGCATGTCATCGCGCGCTCCGAGGACACCGGCAAGTTCGCCGAGGTCCCCGGCGACTACACGCGCATCGCGGCCGGTACGGCCCCTCAGGGCTGGCTGCCGCTGGAGGACGCCTACGGCGCCCCCGCCGACTTCGCCCCCGATGCCCCGACCCGGTCCGACGACCCGCTGATGCTCTACTTCACCTCGGGCACCACCGCCCGGCCCAAACTCGTCGAGCACACCCACACGTCGTACCCGATCGGGCACCTGTCGACCATGTACTGGATCGGCCTCAAGCCCGGCGACGTGCATCTGAACATCTCCTCCCCGGGCTGGGCCAAGCACGCCTGGTCCAACCTCTTCGCCCCCTGGAACGCCGAGGCGACCGTCTTCCTGTACAACTACACGCGCTTCGACGCGGCCCGTCTCATGGCCGAGATGGACCGGGCGGGCGTCACCACCTTCTGCGCCCCGCCCACGGTCTGGCGCATGCTCATCCAGGCCGACCTGACCCAGCTGCGCACCCGGCCGCGCGAGGTCGTCGCCGCCGGGGAGCCGCTCAACCCGGAGGTCATCGAGCAGGTCCGCCGGTCCTGGGGCGTCACCATCCGGGACGGCTTCGGCCAGACCGAGACGGCCGTACAGGTCGCCAACAGCCCCGGCCAGCCCCTCAAGACCGGCTCGATGGGCCGGCCGAGCCCCGGCTACCGCGTCGAACTGCTGGACCCCGTCTCCGGCGCGCCGGGCGCCAGCGAGGGGGAGATCGCCCTCGACCTGTCGGGCCGCCCCGTCGGCCTGATGACCGGCTACCACGGCGACGCGGACCGGACGGCGGAGTCGATGGCCGGCGGCTACTACCGCACCGGCGATATCGGCGCCCGCGACGCAGACGGCTACATCACCTACGTCGGCCGCGCGGACGACGTCTTCAAGGCGAGTGACTACAAGATCTCGCCCTTCGAGCTGGAGAGCGCGCTGCTGGAGCACGAGGCGGTGGCCGAGGCGGCGGTCGTCCCCGCCCCGGACGACGTGCGCCTCGCCGTGCCGAAGGCGTACGTCGTCCTCGCGGACGGCTGGGAGCCCGGCCCCGACACCGCGAAGGCGCTGTTCGAGCACTCCCGGGAGGCACTGGCCCCCTACAAGCGCATCCGCCGCCTGGAGTTCGGCGGCCTGCCCAAGACCGTCTCCGGCAAGATCCGCCGCATCGAGCTGCGCGAGGCCACGGCGGCCGGATCGGACGCCGAGTACCGCGAGGAGGACTTCCGGTGAATTCGTACAGCCATGGAACCGGCGGGACGGCTCTGCTCGGCGACACGATCGGGGCCGGCCTGGACCGGGCGGTGGCCACCTGGCCGGAGCGCGAGGCGCTGGTCGACGTCCCGTCCGGGAGGCGCTGGACGTACGCGCGGTTCGGCGCCTCGGTGGACGAGCTGGCGTCGGCCCTGATGGCGTCCGGTGTCGCCAAGGGCGACCGGGTGGGCATCTGGGCGGTCAACTGCCCCGAGTGGGTGCTCGTCCAGTACGCCACCGCCCGCATCGGCGCGATCATGGTCAACATCAACCCGGCCTACCGCACCCACGAGGTCGAGTACGTCCTCAACCAGGCGGGTGTGTCCCTGCTGTTCGCCTCCCTCAGCCACAAGGCGAGCGACTACCGGGCGATGATCGAGCAGGTGCGGGGCCGTTGCTCCGAGCTGCGGGAGGTCGTCCACTTCGGCGACCCGAGCTGGGAGGCGCTGCTCGCACGCGGCGGCTCCGAGGTCCGGTACCCGGAGCTGTCCTGCGACGACCCGATCAACATCCAGTACACGTCGGGCACGACGGGCTTCCCCAAGGGCGCGACCCTCTCGCACCACAACATCCTCAACAACGGTTACTTCGTGGGCGAGTCGATCGCCTACAGCGAGCAGGACCGGGTGTGCGTCCCCGTCCCCTTCTACCACTGCTTCGGCATGGTGATGGGCAACCTCGCCGCCACCTCGCACGGCGCCTGCATCGTCATCCCGGCCCCGTCCTTCGACCCGAAGGCCACGCTGGACGCGGTCCAGCAGGAGCGCTGCACCTCGCTCTACGGCGTCCCGACCATGTTCATCGCGGAGCTCAACCTCCCAGGCTTCGCGGCGTACGACCTCTCCTCCCTGCGCACCGGCATCATGGCGGGCTCGCCCTGCCCGGTCGAGGTGATGAAGCGGGTGGTCGCCGAGATGCACATGGCGGAGGTCTCCATCTGCTACGGCATGACCGAGACCTCCCCGGTGTCCCTCCAGACCCGGAGGGACGACGACCTGGAGCACCGCACCAGCACCGTGGGCCGGGTCCTGCCGCACCTCGAGGTCAAGATCGTCGATCCCGCGACGGGCGTGACACAACCCCGCGGCACCGCGGGCGAGTTGTGCACCCGCGGCTACAGCGTGATGCTCGGCTACTGGAACGAGCCGGAGAAGACCGCCGAGGCCATCGACGCCGGCCGCTGGATGCACACCGGCGACCTCGCCGTGATGCGCGAGGACGGCTACGTCGAGATCGTCGGCCGCATCAAGGACATGATCATCCGGGGCGGGGAGAACATCTACCCCCGCGAGATCGAGGAGTTCCTCTACGGCCACCCCAGCATCCAGGACGTCCAGGTCGTGGGCATCCCGCACGACCACTACGGCGAGGAGGTCCTGGCCTGCGTCATCGCCCGCGATCCGGACGCCCCGCCGACCCTGGAGGATCTACGGGCCTTCTGCGAGGGGCGGTTGGCGCACTACAAGATCCCGAGCAGGCTTCAGATCCTCGACTCCTTCCCGATGACGGTGTCGGGGAAGGTGCGCAAGGTGGAGCTGCGGGAGAGTTTCTCGGGAGGGCAGAGGTGATTGCGGGCCGGCCGGTCACAGCGGTGCGCGCATGCACACTCGTGGCCAGCGGTCCAGGCCGTGGTCGGCCTCCGTCGCGCGGATCTCGCGCAGGCCGGGGGTGAGGTCCGGCTCGGTCAGGGCGTGGAAGCCGAGGCGGGCGTAGTAGAGGGCGTTCCACGGGACCTCCGCGAAGGTGGTCAGCGTCAGGGCGGTCAGGCCCTCCTCGCGGGCGCGGTCGGCGGCGTAGGCCAGGAGGTCCCGGCCCACGCCTCGGCGCGCGGCGCTCGGGTGGACCGAGACCTGCTCGATGTGCAGCGCGCCGTCCACGGGTTCGGCGAGGAGATACGCGACCGGGTGGTCCCGCTCGTCCACCGCGACCCAGCAGCGGCCGGCCCGGCGGTACCGCTCCAGCACGTCGAGCCCCGGCGGCTCGTCGTCGGCGATCTCCGGCATGCCGAGGTCGCGGAAGGGGGCGCCGGCGGCACGCTCGATGTCCTGGAGGGCGGGGAGTTCGGCGGATGCCGCCGTGCGGATGCGGGTGCGCATCCCGTGAGTATGGAGCGCGGTGGCGCGGTCAGGGTGCCGATTTCTTGGTGCCGGAGGTGTCCAGTGCGTCGGCCGGGGCGTTCACCGGGCGCGGTGTGCCCGTGAGGTCGAGGACGAACAGGGGGATTCCGAGGGCGTCCGCGCGGGCCCGGGCGTCGGTCGCGTATCCGGCGAGGGAGAAGTAGAGGCAGTCGGCGGACTCCGTCATGGCCGTCAGCCACAGGCACTCCACGTCCCGCAGCGTCGCCGGGCGCACGGCCGGGTCGACCTGCGCGAGGACGCCCCGGGCGGCGAGGCCGATGCCCGACGGCGGCCGTTGGTCCGCCCGGCGTACGTCCCGGTAGCCGAGCCAGCGCAGATACAGGGCGGTGGCCGTGACGGCGTCGAGCGCGGTACGGATGGTGACGGAGCGGAACGGCGGCCTGGCCGCAGCCGCACCGGCACCGGCAGCGGTCGCTCCAGTGGCGCCCGCGATGGCGGTGGCGGCCGTGGCGTCGCGTGCGTCCTGCGTGAATCGCCGCCGCGCGGCACCGGGGCCCTGGTCTGTCCCGTCATCGGGGCCGGCTGGCCCCGGCCCCTCCGCCACCGGCACCCGCAGCACCGTCCCGCACGCGCACCCCAGCTCCGGACGCGGCCACTCCCCGCTCCGGCCGCAGGACGCGCAGCGCACCGTCACCCAGTCGTCCTGCCAGACGCGATGCGAGACGGGCGTCGCCGAACAGTGGCGGTCCAGGGGCGGGGCGACCGGCGCACCGCACACGCAGGGGTACGCCGGAGCCCTGTAACGGTGCTCGCGGTGGCAGGCCGGGCAGCGCACCGGGACGGTCTCGGCCATGTCACTCCAGAACGGCGTCGCGTCGGGGACAGCGGCTCCATCGTGCTCCTTCGGGCCCCTGCCTGTCCGCCCCTTGCCATCTCTTGACGGCCTTCGTCCACCCCGCATACATTCATTCCAGATAGTAGAAAACAATTTCCACAATACGGAAGAGCTCACCGCGGGGCGCGACCGGAGTGCGAATCCCACAGCCGAAGCAGGAGTACTCGATGGCTCGAATGACCGCTGCCCGCGCGGCAGTTGAGATCCTCAAGCGCGAGGGCGTGACCGACGCGTTCGGTGTCCCGGGCGCGGCGATCAATCCCTTCTACGCGGCACTCAAGGCCTCCGGCGGCATCGCCCACACCCTCGCCCGGCACGTCGAGGGCGCCTCGCACATGGCCGAGGGCTACACCCGCACCCACCCGGGCAACATCGGCGTCTGCATCGGCACCTCCGGCCCGGCCGGCACCGACATGATCACGGGCCTGTACTCCGCGACCGGCGACTCCATCCCGATCCTGTGCATCACCGGCCAGGCCCCGACCGCCGTGATCCACAAGGAGGACTTCCAGGCCGTCGACATCGCCTCGATCGCCAAGCCGGTCACCAAGATGGCCGTGACCGTCCTGGAGGCGGCACAGGTCCCCGGCGTCTTCCAGCAGGCCTTCCATCTGATGCGCTCCAGCCGCCCGGGGCCGGTCCTCATCGACCTGCCGATCGACGTCCAGCTCACGGAGATCGAGTTCGACCCGGAGACGTACGAGCCGCTCCCGGTCTACAAGCCGGCCGCGACCCGCGCCCAGACCGAGAAGGCGATCACGCTCCTCAATGAGTCCGAGCGGCCGCTGATCGTCGCCGGCGGCGGTGTCATCAACGCCGACGCCGCGGAACTGCTCGTCGAGTTCGCCGAGTTGACCGGCACTCCGGTGGTCCCCACCCTCATGGGCTGGGGCGTCCTCCCCGACGATCACGAGCTGAACGCCGGCATGGTCGGCCTCCAGACCTCGCACCGCTACGGCAACGCGACCTTCCTGGAGTCCGACTTCGTCCTCGGCATCGGCAACCGCTGGGCCAACCGCCACACCGGCAAACTCGACGTCTACACGGCCGGGCGGAAGTTCGTCCACGTCGACATCGAGCCCACCCAGATCGGCAAGATCTTCGCCCCGGACTACGGCATCGCCTCCGACGCCAAGGCCGCGCTTGAGCTGTTCGTCGAGGTGGCACGGGAGCTGAAGGCGGCGGGCAAGCTGCCCGACCGCACCGAGTGGGCCGCCGCCGCGCAGGAGAGGAAGGCCACGCTCCAGCGCCGTACGCACTTCGACGACATCCCGATCAAGCCGCAGCGCGTCTACGAGGAGATGAACAAGGCCTTCGGGCCGGAGACCCGCTATGTCTCCACCATCGGCCTCTCGCAGATCGCCGGCGCCCAGATGCTCCATGTCTACCGGCCCCGCCACTGGATCAACTGCGGCCAGGCCGGTCCGCTCGGCTGGACCATCCCCGCCGCGCTCGGCGTCGCCAAGGCCGACCCGGAGGCGTCCGTCGTGGCGCTCTCCGGTGACTACGACTTCCAGTTCATGCTCGAGGAACTGGCCGTCGGCGCGCAGCACAAGATCCCGTACGTCCATGTCCTCGTCAACAACTCCTACCTGGGCCTGATCCGCCAGGCGCAGCGGGCGTTCGACATCGACTTCCAGGTCAACCTGGAGTTCGAGAACATCAACGCGCCCGAGCTCGGCGTCTACGGCGTCGACCACGTCAAGGTCGCCGAGGGCCTCGGCTGCAAGGCGATCCGCGTCACCGACCCCGCCGAGCTGGGCGCCGCCCTCGAGCAGGCCAAGAAGCTCGCCGCGGAGTACCGGGTCCCGGTCGTCGTCGAGGCGATCCTGGAGCGGGTCACCAACATCTCCATGTCGACGACCAACGACATCGGCAACGTCGTGGAGTTCGAGGAGATCGCCACGGAGCCCGGCCATGCGCCGACCTCGATCAAGACGCTGAAGGTCTGACGCCCAGGAGAACGTACGAGGAGAGGGGCGGTCCGTCCGTGGGGGCGGACCGCCCCTCACGCATGCCTGCGCCGCGTCCCTGCGCAGGGCCGGCCCCTCCCGCAGGGGGTCAGCTCCCGCCGCCTCCGCATCCGCCCCCGCCTCCACCGCAGTAGTGGTAACCCCCGCCACCGCCACCCCTGCCGCGCGGTGAGTTCTTGAGGAGGTTCTCGCCGCCCACCTCAGCCCGGCGGACCAGGCCCGCCCGCAGGGCGAAGCGCGGCACCAGCAGGTGCAGGGCCTGCTCGCCGTGCAGTGCGACGGCCAGCAGCCTCTCGTCGTCGCTCAGGCCGCGCCGGCTCGCGGGCAGCGGGTTGCTCTGCCGCAGCTCCCGCACCTGGCGGCGGGCGGCGCGCGTCGGGCCGAGCAGCGGGTAGCGCAGCAGGCCCGCCTCCGCGAGGGGGATGCGCATCAGCGCCACCGCGATCCGGATGTCCGGGTCCCTCACCAGCGTCCGGAGACCGGCGGGCTCGCGCAGGGACGTGTGCACCGCCTGCGCCAAGGGAGACGGCGGCCGCTCCGCGGACACGACGTCCGCGATGTCCTTCCGTATCGTCCCCGGCCGGTCGGCCTCCACCAGGCCCCGCAGATACAGGTCCACCACGGCGACGGTGACGGCGGCCCGCCGGCCGTCCCCCAGCAGTGCGATCTCGTGCGGCTCCAGGACCGCCGTACCGTCGCTCATGGCCTCACCCCCGTGACGGGGTCCGCCGCCCCCGTGCCGGCGGGCCCCGTGTGACGAGAATGTGCCCGGCCCCGGGGGCGGTTGAAGCCCCCGGGGCCGGGTTCAGAGGTTCATTTGAGGGTTTCGTACGGGGTCTACGACCGGTGGCGTAGGCGTGTTCACGCCTCGTGGTGCTCCGACAGCCCCGGCCAGTCGTCCGGGCCGCCGCCCTGCCACTCGACGAGGTCGCTCTCCGCGACATCGGTGACGTACAGGTCGGCCAGCCGCAAGATCTCGGCGACGTCGTCGGCGTGCGTGGCGACGCCCAGGGGCTCCTCACCCAGGGTGACCCGGCGGGATCCGTCCAGGGCGGGGGAGTGGACCACGACATGGGGATGCTCGGTTGGTTGTGCCATGCCTTCAGGCTCCTGCGGACGCATCTGTTCCGCACCCTGAGGGGCTGGCCGCCCGACGGCGCGAGGCTGGGCGCGACAGGACATTCGCGCCGCCGGACGGGTCTGCGGGAGGAAACAGGAACGTGCTGGGACCGCGGCGGGTGCGACGGAGCCCGGAACGGTCTTCCCTCGGGTCGAGAAGCCGCTCCCGGTCCTTCACCACCGCACTGGCTCGCCGCCGCCGCGGTCCACACCCTGCCCGCGTCCGTGCCCGGGGCGACCACCCCTCATCCGGGTCGCCCCGCGCGGTCGGACGCGGTCAGGGAGTTCAGTCCTCGCGCAGAGCGCGGACCGCCTCCTCCACGCGCCGCCCGTACTCGGGGTCGGCGGCGTGGAAGTGCGCGAGGTTCTTGTCGATCACGTCGTCGCGGGAGACCTGGGAGAGGCCGCCCGCGATGTTCGCGATCAGCCGTGACTTCTCCTCGGCGGACATCAGCCGGTACAGCTCGCCGGCCTGGAAGAAGTCGTCGTCCTTGGTGTGCGGGGGCGCCGCGTGGGTGCCCGTGTGTCCGGCGACCGCCAGCGGGGCCGCCAGCGGGCGGCCGGTCTCGGCCGGGCCGTCGTAGGAGTTCGGCTCGTAGTTCTTCGCCGCGCGGCCCTGGGCGTTGGACGCCATCAAGCCGTCCCGGCCGTAGTTCTGGGCGGTCGTGGCCCGGGGCGCGTTGACGGCCAGCTGCGTGTGGTTGACGCCCAGGCGGTAGCGGTGGGCGTCCGCGTAGGCGAACAGGCGGCCCTGGAGCATCTTGTCGGGGGAGGGACCGATGCCCGGCACGAAGTTGTTCGGGGAGAACGCGGCCTGCTCGACCTCGGCGAAGACATTGTCCGGGTTGCGGTCCAGCACCAGCCGGCCCACGCGCCGCAGCGGGTAGTCCTGGTGCGGCCAGACCTTGGTCAGGTCGAACGGGTTGAAGCGGTAGCCGTCCGCCTCGGCCGCCGGCATGAGCTGGACGTAGAGCGTCCAGGACGGGCGCACGCCCCGCTCGATGGCCTGGAGCAGATCAGTCTGGTGGGAGTTCGCGTCCCTGCCGACGGTCTCCGCGGCCTGCTCGGCGCTGAGGCAGCGGATGCCCTGGTTGGTCTTGAAGTGGTACTTGACGAAGAAGGCCTCGCCCGCGCTGTTCGTCCACTGGTAGGTGTGCGAGCCGTAGCCGTTCATGTGCCGGTACGAGGCCGGGATGCCGCGGTCGCCCATCAGCCAGGTCACCTGGTGCGTCGCCTCGGGGGAGTGCGCCCAGAAGTCCCAAACGTTGTCCGGCTCCTGACGGCCCGTGAACGGGTCGCGCTTCTGCGAGTGAATGAAGTCCGGGAACTTGATCGGGTCCTTGATGAAGAACACCGGGGTGTTGTTCCCGACGAGGTCGTAATTGCCTTCCTCCGTATAGAACTTGACGGCGAAACCGCGTGGATCACGCACCGCGTCCGCGCCGCCGAGCGAGTCGGCCACGGTGGAGAAACGCACGAACACCTCGGTGCGCCTGCCGACGGTGCTCAGGAAGTCGGCGTACGTGAACTCCGTGACGTCGTCGGTCACTTCGAAGTGGCCGTACGCGCCCGAGCCGCGGGCGTGCACCACACGCTCCGGGATGCGCTCGCGGTTGAAGCGCGCCAGCTTCTCCAGCAGATGCTGGTCCTGGAGCAGAAGCGGGCCGCCGGCGCCGGCGGTGGCGGAGTTCTGGTTGTCGGCGACGGGGGCGCCGGACTCGGTGGTGAGCACGCGCTGCGACATCGTGACCTTCCGATACGAGAGGGCAGCGGAAAAATGTTTCCGCTTCGTGGAGCCTAGGGTCGGGGTGAACCGAGCGTCAACAGTTTGTTGAAGTGGTGGGTATGGCTGAGCCGGGCGGCGCCGCCCCTTTGGGCGCGACAGGACAGGTGTCAGCGGCGGCGCCGCCCGGGGTCTGGGGACTCCCGGGGCTACGAGGTCCGGAAGGGGTCAGATCTGCGCGCCGGACAGCCGCTCCACCGCCCGCAGCAACGCCGAGTGGTCCAGGCCGCCGTCGCCCTGCGCACGCAGGCTCGCGACGAGCTGGGCGACCACGGCGCCCACGGGCAGGGCCGCGCCGACGTTGCGGGCGGCGTCCGTGACGATGCCCATGTCCTTGTGGTGCAGGTCGATACGGAAGCCCGGCTTGAAGTCACGGCCGAGGAAGTTGTCCTTCTTGCGGGTCAGCACGGTCGAGCCGGCGAGCCCGCCGTTCAGGACGTCCAGGGCCGCCTTCAGGTCCACGCCGGACTTCTCCAGGAAGACCACGGCCTCGGCGCACGCCTGGATGTTCACGGCGACGATCAGCTGGTTGGCGGCCTTCACGGTCTGGCCCGAGCCGTGCGGGCCACACAGCACGATGGTCTTGCCGAGTGCCTCGAGGATGGGCTTCGCGGCGTCGAAGTCGGCCTGCTCGCCGCCGACCATGATGGACAGCACGGCCTCGATCGCACCGGCCTCACCGCCGGACACCGGGGCGTCCAGGACACGGATGCCCTTGTCCTTCGCGGCCTTCGCCAGGTCGACCGAGGTCTGCGGCGTGATCGAGGACATGTCGATCAGCAGGGTGCCCGGCCTGGCGTTCTCCAGGATGCCGTCGGCGCCGTAGGAGATGGCCTCGACCTGGGGAGAAGCCGGAACCATCGTGATGACGACGTCGGCGTCCCGCACGGCCTCGGCGATGGAGGAGGCGGCGGTACCGCCCGCCGCCGCGAGACGGTCCAGCTTGTCCCGCTCCAGGGTGAAGCCGGTGACCTGGTAACCCGCCTTGATCAGGTTCTCGGACATGGGGGAGCCCATGATGCCGAGTCCTATCCAGGCGATCGCTGGGCGGGTCGGGTGGGAGGAAGCTGTGAGTGTGGTGCTCATGATGGGGTGCCTTTCGGTGCGGGGGTCAGCGGGACAGCCAGTCGAAGGCCTCGACGCTCGGGCGGTCGCCCGGCTTGTACTCGAGGCCGGTCCAGCCGTCGTAGCCCGCCTTCCGCAGCTGGTCGAGGAGGTCTTCGAGGGGCAGTGAGCCCGTCCCGGGGGCGCCACGGCCGGGGTTGTCGGCGATCTGGACGTGACCGGTCTTCGCGGCGTACCGCTCGATCACCGACGGGAGGTCCTCGCCGTTCATGGACAGGTGGTAGAGGTCCATCAGGAACCGCGCGTTGTCCAGTCCGGTCGCCTCGTTGACCTTGTCGACGACGTCCACGGCCGCAGGGGCGGAAACCAGTGGGTACAGCGGTGACTCGGGCTGGTTCAGTGCCTCGATCAGCAGCACCGCGCCGATCCGGTCCGCGGCCCGGGCCGCCAGCGTCAGGTTCTCCAGCGCGAGCGCGTCCTGCTCGGCCGGGTCCACGCCCTCGACACGGTTGCCGTACAAGGCGTTGAGGGCCGTGCAGCCCAGGGAGGCGGCGAAGTCGGCGGCCACGTCGATGTTGGCGCGGAACCGCTCCGACTCCTCGCCGGGGAGCGACAGGGCGCCGCGGTCCGGGCCCGGGAGCTGCCCGGCGTAGAAGTTCAGGCCGGTGAGACGGACGCCCGCCTCCCCGATCGCCCGCTTCAGGGCGGCGAGCTCGGACCGCTCGGGGACGGGCGAGTCGACCCAGGGCCACCACAGCTCGACCGCGGTGAAGCCGGCCGCGGCGGCGGCCGCGGGGCGCTCCAGGAGGGGGAGCTCCGTGAAGAGGATCGACAGGTTGACGTTGAAGCGCTGGTCTGCGAATCCCATCGGGGCGGCGCTCCCTTCCTTATCTTCCGTTAGACTTTCCACATTGTGGAATCTCATTTCTGCTTAACGGAAGATTGCCCCTGGTGTGCGAGGGCTGTCAAGAGGGGCTGCCGGAAAGTCCGTCCCGCGCGTTAGGTTGAGCGCGTGCGACTGAGAGTGGAGTTCACGACCGAGCCCTTCGACCTGGACGAGGCGCCCGCGCACGCGCTGGTGGCCCGCGAGGTCGTGGAGGCCGCCGAGCTGGACGCCGTGGACGTCGGCCCGTTCGGCAACACCGCGGAGGGTGGTGCCGACGCGGTGCTCACCGCCGTGGACGCCCTGCTCCGCAAGGCCCTGGAGGCCGGCGCCACCCGGATCTCGCTCCAGGTCAACGTGGCCGAGGAGGGTGAGGCGTGAGCGGCGCGGGAGACGAGCCGTTCATCGCGGCCGTGAAGCCCCTGGTCGACGCCATGGGCGGCGAGATGATCCCGCCCGACGAGGCCGGCCCCGACGACGTCGTCCTCTCCTGGGAGGGCGGCGACGCCGTCGCCGTGCGGCTGCCGCAGCTCGCCGACTCCCTCGATCACATCCTCGCCGCGATGGAGCGCCGCAAGGGCCCGCTGGCCGACCTGGACCGCAAGGCGAAGCAGGAGGTCGTGCGGATACTCGAGGCGCGCGGCGCCTTCTCCGTACGGCACGGGGTGGAGACGGTGGCGAGCGCCCTGGGTGTCAGCCGCTTCACCGTCTACAACTACCTCAACCGCGAGAAGGGGGCCTGACCGGCCTCCGTATCCGCCTCCGTGTCCTCGTCGCGAATTTTCAACAAACTGTTGACGTGTCGTCGCGGGAGGGCGTTAGCTATCGGCACGCCCGTTCAGCACGAAGGCCGTATCCGGCCACGGAGGCTCCCGTGACTTCCACTTCCACGCCGCCGGGCCTGGCCCGGTTCAACGCCGTCGAGGAGCATGCGGCCTTCACCGCACTCCACGAGGCGTGTGCCTCCACGGCGTGGGCGAAGCGACTGCTCGCCGCCCGCCCCTACGCCACCCCGGAGGACCTGTACGCCGCGAGCGACGCCGCCATGGCGGAACTGACGGTCACGGATCTCGAAGAGGCGATGGCCGGCCACCCGCCCATCGGCCGTCCCAAGGCCGGCGACCCCACGTCGGCCCGGGAACAGCGCGGCATGTCCGGCGCCTCCGAGGAACTCAAGACGGAGATGCTCGAACTGAACCTCGCCTACCAGGAGAGGTTCGGCCATGTCTTCCTGATCTGCGCCACCGGCCGCACCGGCGAGCAGATGCGCGACGCGGTCAGGGAACGGATCGGCAACCCGCCGGAGCGGGAGCGGGAGATCGTCCGCACCGAACTGGGGAAGATCAACCGCATCCGTCTGGCCCGACTCGTCGAAGAGGACTGACAGCAGCATGAGCACCTCCGCCACCGCGTCCGTGTCCACCCACATCCTGGACACCAGCGTCGGCCGCCCCGCCGGGGGCGTCGCCGTCCACCTGTCCGCCCGCTCGGGGCGCGGGGCGGACTGGCAGGCGCTCGGCGGCTCCGCGACCGACGCGGACGGCCGGTGCAAGGACCTCCCGGCCCTGCCGGAGGGGACCACCCACGTGCGGCTCGACTTCGCGGTGGAGCCGTACTTCGAGAAGTTCGCGAACGTCGCGAAGAAGCAAGCCGATGCGCAGCAGGACGCCCCCGCGAATCGGGACAGCGGCGCCGGTGTGTTCTTCCCGGAGGTGGCGATCACGTTCGCCGTCGTACCGGGCGAGCACTACCACGTACCGCTGCTGCTCAACCCGTTCGGCTACTCCGTATACCGAGGGAGCTAGCTAGAGATGGCAGACAATTCCCGCCCTGCCCGCCCTGTGATCCTGGGACAGAACCAGTACGGCAAGGCCGAGAACCGAGTCGTAAAGATCACGCGGGACGGCGCCACCCACCACATCAAGGACCTGAACGTCTCGGTCGCGCTCTCCGGCGATATGGACGAGGTCCACTACTCCGGCTCGAACGCCAACGTCCTGCCGACCGACACCACCAAGAACACGGTGTACGCGTTCGCCAAGGAGCACGGCATAGAGTCGGCCGAGCAGTTCGGCATCCACCTCGCCCGGCACTTCGTGACCTCGCAGGAGCCGATCAAGACGGCCCGCATCCGCATCGAGGAGTACGCCTGGGAGCGGATCGAGGCCGCGGACGCCAACTCGCGGTTCATCGGGGCCGACGAGGTCAAGCACTCCTTCGTCCGCAAGGGCCAGGAGACGCGGCTCACGCAGATCACGTACGACGGTGAGCGGTGGGAGGTCGTCTCCGGCCTCAAGGACCTCGTCGTGATGAACTCGACCAACTCCGAGTTCTGGGGCTACGTCAAGGACAAGTACACGACGCTGAAGGAGGCCTACGACCGCATCCTGGCCACCCAGGTCTCCGCCCGCTGGCGCTTCAACTGGACCGACGACGACCAGCGCATGCCCCACTGGGAGAAGTCCTACGAGCAGACGAAGAAGCACATGCTCCAGGCCTTCGCCGAGACGTACTCGCTGTCGCTCCAGCAGACCCTGTACCAAATGGGTTCGCGGATCATCGACAACCGCGGCGAGATCGACGAGGTCCGCTTCTCCCTGCCGAACAAGCACCACTTCCTGGCCGACCTGGAGCCGTTCGGGCTGAAGAACGACAATGAGGTGTACTTCGCCGCCGACCGCCCCTACGGCCTGATCGAGGCGACGATCCTGCGGGACGGCTGCGAGCCGCGCATCCCCGTGGATCTCACCAATCTCTGACGTTCCCTCTTTCGGCACCCGTGGCCGGGGAACCTGTCTCTCCGGCCACGGCACTCAAACAACCGGGGTCCTGCCGTGCCCTCTCCACATCAGCGCAAAGGACGAACCATGGCAGCAGACCTGCGCATCGTCATCGAGAACTGTGCGATCGCGACCGTCGACGCGAACGACACCGAGTACGCCTCCGGGTACGTCGTCCTCGCGGGCAACCGCATCGAGTCGCTCGGCGCGGGCACGGCCCCCGAGGGCCTGGAGAACGTCGTACGCCGTATCGACGCCTCCGGTCACCTGGTGACCCCCGGCCTGGTCAACACCCACCACCACTTCTACCAGTGGATCACCCGGGGTCTGGCCACCGACCACAACCTCTTCGACTGGCTGGTCGCGCTGTACCCGGTCTGGGCGCGCATCGACGAGCCGATGGTGCGCGCGGCGGCCCAGGGCTCGCTGGCGGTGATGGCCCGCGGCGGTGTCACCACCGCCATGGACCACCACTACGTCTTCCCGCGGGGTTCCGGCGACCTGTCCGGCGCGATCATCGGCGCCGCCCGCGACATGGGCGTCCGCTTCACACTCGCGCGCGGCTCCATGGACCGCAGTGAGAAGGACGGCGGCCTGCCCCCGGACTTCGCCGTCGAGACCCTGGACGGGGCGCTGGCCGCGACGGAGGAGACCGTCCGGCAGCACCACGACTCCTCCTTCGACGCGATGACCCAGGTCGCCGTCGCGCCCTGCTCGCCCTTCTCCGTCTCCACCGAACTGCTGCGGGACGGCGCCCAGCTCGCCCGCCGGCTCGGCGTACGGCTCCACACCCACGGCTCGGAGACCGTGGAGGAGGAGAAGTTCTGCCACGAACTGTTCGGCATGGGCCCGACCGAGTACTTCGAGTCCACCGGCTGGCTCGGCGAGGACGTGTGGATGGCGCACTGCGTCCACATGAACGACTCCGACATCGCCGCCTTCGCCCGGACCAGGACGGGCGTCGCGCACTGCCCGTCGTCCAACGCCCGCCTCGCGGCCGGTATCGCCCGTGTCCCGGACATGCTGGCGGCCGGCGTCCCGGTCGGCCTCGGCGTCGACGGCACCGCGTCCAACGAGTCCGGCGAACTCCACACCGAGCTGCGCAACGCCCTCCTCATCAACCGCCTCGGCCCGCACCGGGAGGCCGCCCTGAACGCCCGTCAGGCCCTGCGCCTCGGCACGTACGGCGGCGCCCAGGTCCTGGGCCGGGCGGCGGAGACCGGCTCCCTGGAGCCGGGCAAGCTCGCCGACCTGGTCCTGTGGAAGCTGGACACGGTCGCCCACGCCTCCATCGCCGACCCGGTGACCGCCCTGGTCTTCGGCGCGGCGGCTCCGGTCACCGCCTCCTTCGTCGACGGCCGGCAGATCGTCGAGGACGGCCGGCTGCTCACGGCCGACGAGGACGCCATCGCCCGCTCGACGCGGGACGAGGCCCAGCGGCTGGCGAGGATCGCCGCGCAGGGCTGAACACCCCGATGACTCCGGCCGGGAGGGACGGCTCCCGGACGGTGGCCGTGGACCCGAGCGGGGACCACGGCGGCCGCCTCCGGGGCGCGCGTGAACGCGTGCGCCCCGGGACGGCCCCCCGTCACCCGCAAGTCCGGTCCCGCACGACCACCCGCACCACCTCCTTGACACCCACGGCAGCCATGGACGCGGCCGTGTACCCGACCGGAGGGAAGCCGCCGTGGCCGACCACCCCGTTGACGAAAAACTCCCCGCGCTCAAGATGGCGACCACCGGCCTCCAGCACGTGGCCGCCATGTACGCCGGAGTCGTCGCCCCACCCCTGATCGTCGGCGCGGCCATCGGCCTGACCGCCACCGACCTGACCTTCCTCACCGGCGCCTGCCTGTTCACCGCGGGCCTCGCCACCTTCCTGCAGACCCTCGGCATCTGGAAGATCGGTGCCCGGCTGCCCTTCGTCAACGGCGTCACCTTCGCCGGTGTCGCCCCCATGACGGCGATCGTCGCCTCCACCGAGGACAAGTCCGACGCCCTGCCGATCATCTTCGGCGCGGTCATCGTCGCCGGACTCCTGGGCTTCATAGCCGCCCCCTTCTTCAGCAAGGCGGTCCGCTTCTTCCCGCCGGTGGTCACGGGGACGGTCATCACCCTCATCGGCATCTCCCTCCTCCCGGTCGCCTTCGGCTGGGCGCAGGGACCCGACCCCGCGGCGCACGACTACGGTTCGGCGACGAACCTGGGGCTGGCCGCCGTCACCCTGTTGATCGTGCTGCTCCTGCGCCGCTTCACCACCGGCTTCGTCAAGCAGATCGCCGTGCTGCTCGGCCTGGTCGCCGGCACGCTGATCGCGATCCCGTTCGGTGCCACGGACTTCGGCCCTGTCGCGGACGCGGCCGTCATCGGCTTCCCGACCCCGTTCCACTTCGGCGCCCCGCAGTTCCAGCTGGCCGCGATCGTCTCGCTGTGCGTGGTGATGGTGGTCTCGATGACCGAATCGACCGCCGACATGCTGGCCTTGGGCGAGATAGTCGACCGCCCGGCGGACGAGAAGACCATCGCGGCCGGTCTGCGCGCCGACACCCTCGGCTCGGCGGTCAGCCCGCTCTTCAACGGCTTCATGTGCAGCGCCTTCGCGCAGAACATCGGCCTGGTCGCCATGACGAGGATCCGCAGCCGGTACGTCGTCGCCACCGGCGGCGGCTTCCTGGTGCTGATGGGCCTGTGCCCCATGGCCGCCTCGCTGATCGCCGTCGTACCGCGCCCGGTGCTCGGCGGCGCGGGCGTGGTCCTGTTCGGCTCGGTCGCCGCCAGCGGCATCCAGACCCTGGTCAGGGCCGGCCTGGACAAGGACAACAACGTCCTGATCGTGGCCGTCTCCCTGGCCGTCGGCATCATCCCCATCACGGCGCCGGAGTTCTACCACGCGTTCCCTCAGACGGCGCGGATCGTCCTGGACTCGGGCATCTCGACGGGGTGTGTGGCGGCCGTCCTGCTGAACCTGGTCTTCAACCACCTGGGCAACAAGGACGCACAGGACGTCACCCACCCCATGGAGGCCGGCGAGGAGATCACCGGGGCGAGCCGGGCCCCGGCCGCCCCATGAGATCGGGGCCGACAGGCGGGCCGGGCGCTACAGTCCGAACACTTCCGGGTCCGCCGCGAGCTTCCTGAAGTACTCCTGTGGGTCCGCGACCAGCTTGCGGGCCTTCAGGTCCATCAGGCCGCCGACCCCGGTGATCTCGGCCGCCACCGTGCCGTCGGTCTTGCGGACGGTCTGCTCGATACGGAACGTCTTGCCGCTGCCCCACTCGAAGGCGCACGTCACCTCGACCTCGTCGCCCGCGAGCAGCTCCCGCCGGTAGCGGATGGTCGTCTCCAGGGCGACCGGGCCCACGCCGGTTCCCACGAGTGCGGACTGGCTGATGCCCGCGGCCTGGAGCAACGACCAGCGGGCGTGTTCCGCGTAGTTCAGGTACACGCTCTGGTTGAGGTGACCCTGCACGTCGGTCTCGTAACCGCGGACGGTCACTGGGACGGAAAACGGCTCGCTCACAACTCTCCCCTCTCGCACCGGACTTGGTGCACTGCGCAACGATCCACCGATCTTGGCATGCTCATCACGCTCGGCGTGGTGAAGCCAGGAGATACCGGGTTCCGGTGCGCGGTTCGCGGTGGTCGCTCACCTGCCAGCCTGCCCCCTCCAGCGTGGTCGCGCAGGCGCGCAGTGCCTCACTGTCCGGCTCGTGCACGGCCACGGCCTCCGGCTGCGGGGTCGTCCGCACCCGGTACCCCGAGGCGCCCGGCCCCGGCCCGGCCGGACGGTGCCCGGCCGCCTCCAGGGCGAGCGCGGCGGCCTCCGCCAGACGCGTACGCTCCCAGCCGCAGGGCCGGTCCATGGCCCCGCCCGGGTTGGTCATCCGGCGCAGCTCCAGCAACCCCTGCCAGGCGCTGTGCACCTCTCGGCGCCGGGCCGGCCCGGTTTCCGGCGGGGTCTCCTCGCCCCCGACGCGTGCCGTGAACACGCCCGCCGACGCGGGAGCCTCCGTGGCGGGCTGGGGCGTCTCCAGCACGCCCTGCCGTACCCGATGTCCCTCCGGCGTAAGAAAGTGATCGTGCGGCGGCCGGGGATGCCGGAAGGCCAGCCCGCGCTTGACCAGCGCGGCGAGCTGTGCCTCCGTACCCCTGAGCCGCCCGGTGACCGGGTCGGCGGTGTCGATGACGCGCCGTTGCGCGGCGGTCGGCGGTCGGGTCACGGTGCGCTCCTCTCCGGCCTCCAACAGGCCCGGGGCACTCGCCCCACCTGCTCGAAGGCTACGACCCGCCACTGACAATCCGGGCCTACTGCCGGTACCCGCTCAGGAACCGCCCGATCCGGCCGATGGCCGCCTCCAGGTCATCGGCGTGGGGCAGAGTGAGGATCCGGAAGTGATCCGGGGTCGGCCAGTTGAAGCCCGTGCCCTGGACCACCTGGATCTTCTCCCGCAGCAGCAGGTCGAGGACGAACTTCTCGTCGTCGTGGATCTTGTGCACCTTGGGGTCGATGCGCGGGAAGGCGTACAGCGCGCCCTTCGGCTTCACACAGGTCACGCCCGGGATCTCGTTGAGCTTCTCCCAGGCCACGTCCCGCTGTTCCAGCAGCCGCCCGCCCGGCTTGGTGAGGTCGCCGATGGACTGCCGCCCGCCGAGCGCGGCCTGGATGGCGTACTGGGCGGGCGCGTTGGCGCACAGCCGCATGGAGGCCAGCATGGTGAGGCCCTCCAGGTAGTCCTTGGCGTGCTGCCTGGGGCCCGTGACCACCAGCCAGCCGGAGCGGAAGCCCGCCACCCGATACGTCTTCGACAGCCCGCAGAAGGTGAGAACGACCAGGTCGGGGGCGAGCGCGGCGGCCGAGTGGTGCACGGCGTCGTCGTAGAGGATCTGGTCGTAGATCTCGTCGGCGAACACCATCAGGCCGTGCCGCCGGGCGAGATCGAGGATGCCCTCGACGATCTCCTTCGGGTAGACCGCGCCGGTGGGGTTGTTCGGGTTGATGATCACGACCGCTTTGGTCCGGTCCGTGATCTTCGACGCCATGTCGTCCAGGTCCGGGTACCAGTCGGCCTGCTCGTCGCACAGGTAGTGGACGGCCTTGCCGCCCGCGAGGGTCGTCACCGCCGTCCAGAGGGGGAAGTCAGGGGCGGGGACGAGGATCTCGTCGCCGTCCTCCAGTAGTGCCTGTACGGCCATGGAGACCAGCTCCGATACGCCGTTGCCGAGGAAGACGTCGTCGACGCCCACCTCCAGGCCCAGCGTCTGATAGCGCTGTGCGACCGCCCGGCGGGCTGACAGGACACCGCGCGAGTCCGTGTAGCCGTGCGCCTGCGGCAGCATCCGGATCATGTCCTGGAGGATCTCCTCCGGCGCCTCGAACCCGAAGAGCGCCGGGTTGCCGGTGTTCAGGCGCAGCACACTGTGCCCCGCCTCCTCCAGCGCGTTGGCGTGCTCGATGACCGGGCCGCGGATCTCGTAACAGACCTCGCTGAGCTTGCTCGACTGCCGGAACTCCATGCGCGCGCTTCTCCTCGGCTGACTGGTGTTGCTTGGTTTTACCAAGTAGCCGCTTGGAAAGTCCAACAACTTGTCTAGACTGCGTCGCATGCCACCTCGCCGAAGCTACGACCAGTACTGTTCCGCCGCCCGCGCGCTCGACCTGGTCGGGGACCGCTGGACCCTGCTGATCGTCCGGGAGCTCCTCGCCGGTCCCCGCCGCTACACCGACCTGCACGCGGACCTGCCCGGCGTCAGCACGGACGTACTCGCCTCGCGGCTCAGGGACATGGAGCGCGACGGCCTCGCGACCCGCCGCCGGCTGCCACCGCCCGGTGCGGCCTCGGTGTACGAACTCACCGACCGTGGAAGGGCGTTGCTGCCGGTGCTCCAGGCGCTGGGGGCGTGGGGACAGGCGGAACTGGGGGAGCGGCGGCCGACGGACGCGGTACGGGCACACTGGTTCTCCCTGCCCCTGCTGCGTCAGCTGGACGGGGAAGGGATCGTGGAAGTCCGCCTGGAGGAAGGGCACTTCCACCTCTACGCCGGTGCCGAGGACGGGCCCGTGTACGGCGACGGGCCCGCCCCCGGCGAGCCGGACGCCCTGCTGGTCCTGGACACCGGCACCTGTACGGCCATCGGCCGGGGCGAGTTGAGCCTGGTCCAGGCTGTCAGGGAGGGCCGGGTCGAGGTGAGCGGCGACGGCACGCTCGCCAAGTCACTGCACGACACATGACGGAAGGCCCCCACGAAGCGGGCCTTCCGAGTCCGGGTCAGGCAGCGGGCGGCATCCGTGACGGCCGCCCCGAGCCGCGCGTCAGCGCGTACCCGGCGACACCCGCCAGCGCGGCCAGCGCCCCGCCCATCGCGGTCCACACCCACCGGTCCGACCACCAGCCGGACGCCCAGCCGTCCTCGGGTTCGAGCCCGGCCAGGACCGCCGAGGACTCCTCCTCGTCCCCGGACCTCGTCGCGATCCCCGGCACCAGCGGCTCGGCCAGCGAGCCGTCCACCGCCGCCGAGCCGCCGATGTCCCGGGAGTCCACCCGCACTTCGGAGTCGACCGGGAGGCCCAGGTCGGAGGCGGCTACGCCGGTGGCCGTCAGCCGGACGTAGTACGTGCCCGGCAGCGGGTCGTTCGCCCAGGGCTCCGACCAGGCGCGGACCGTGCGCAGCACGCAGGCCAGTTCGACGGAGGGGGCGTCCGCGGCGGCGGTGCGCGTCTGCGCCCCGTACTGGCAGGCCTGGCGGCGGCGCAGACCGTCGTACACGTCGATCTGCCAGGTCTGCGTGGTGTGGGTGTCCGGCAGCTTCACCGTCGCCCCGACCGTGGGGCGCTGCCCGGTGTCGGCGGGGAACGACCAGTACAGGTAGTCACCTGTGGAGCCGCTCGCCGTGGCCCGCTGCCCTTGCTCGATCTCCGTCGCGGTGCGGAAGGAGGTGCCCGCCCGGGTGGGCACCGCCGACGCGTCCTGCGACGGACTCGGCGAGGAGTCGGCCGCGGCAGGAGCTGCCGCCAGTCCCAGGGTCAGCAACGCGGCGCTCAACGCACGTACTACTCGCATCAGTTGGTCCTCCAGACCGCGAACCGCCAGCGCGACAGCCAGCCCCAGACGAGACCGGCGAGGAAGCCGGTGAGGATCAGCGAGCCGAGCAGCCACCAGCCACGGCCGAGGCCGAAGGAGGCCACGTCGCCCGACTGGCTCGGGCCGTCCACGACGTCGACGGTCAGCTCCAGCGGCAGACCGGGCGTGGTCTTCACCCCGGAGGCCGCCGAGAAGGAGTGGGTGACCGCCAGACACACGGTCTCCGCGGCCGGCTTGTCACCGTCGGTGCCGTCGCGCTCGGGCTCGGGCCACCTGAGCCCCGTCGAGATCACGTCCGTACGGCCGTTGCCCGCCGCCTCGCCGCGCACGATCTCCCGGCCGTTGACCGTCACGGCCCGCAGCAGCACGCCGTAGCCGGGGTTCACGGCCCGGTCGGCCGCGACACTCACCGAGGCGCGCAGCTCCTGCCCCGGCAGGACCTCCACCCGGTACCAGCGCTGTTGCCCGAACTCCTCCCGGTCGGTGTACAGGCCCGACTTCAGTGCCGGTGCCTCCACGCACCGCGACGCGCCCTCCGCCGGCACCGGCGTCACCACCGGATCGGCCGCCTGGTCCACCAACTGGTTGACCTTGTCGGTGAGTTCGTCCTGGTGCTCCACCGAGGTGTACGTACCGCCGGTGGCCTCGGCGATGCAGCTCAGCTGCCTGCTCAGCTTGGCCGTCGGCACCAGGCCCAGCGTGTCGATGGTCAGGCCGATGCCCTTCGCCGCGATCTCGCGGGCCACCTCGCACGGGTCGAGCGGGGCACAGGTGTCCTCGCCGTCGCTGATCAGCACGATCCGCTTGGAGCCATCGCCGCCGTCCAAGTCGTCGGCCGCCTTCAGCAGGGCCGGGCCGATCGGCGTCCAGCCCGTCGGAGTGAGCGTGGCGACGGCCGTCTTGGCCTCGGTGCGGTCCAGCGGGCCGACCGGGTAGAGCTGCGCGGTGTCCTTGCAGCCCGTCTTCCGGTCGTCCCCGGGGTAGTCGGCGCCGAGGGTGCGGATGCCGAGTTCGACCTCCTCGGGCGTCGCGTCGAGCACCTCGTTGAACGCCTTTTTCGCGGCGGCCATTCGCGACTGTCCGTCGATGTCCCGGGCCCGCATCGAGCCGCTCACATCGAGGACGAGGTCGACCTTGGGGGCGGCCTGGCCCGTGGGTTCGCCGGCGGCCGCTCCGGCCGGGAGGACGATCCCGGCCGTCAACGCGGCGAGCAGGGCACCCACGCCCGCCGCCAGCCGTTTTCTTGTGATCATCGGCGGATCTTATTGACCGGCGGGGCCGTGCTCCAAAACGCGGCTCACGCAAGGGGGTTGGGCAGTTCCGCCCACTGGTCCCCGGGCGTCTGCGGCGAGAGCCGCATCAGCGTCAGCGCCTTGGTGGGCAGGGGCTCCGCTCGTAGTGCCGCGAGGTCCGGGGTGTGCGGCAGATCGTCCACGGCCGTCTCCAGTGCCGCCGTGAGCGCCGGCTCCGACCCCGCCGTCCCGGCCAGCGCGCCCGCCACCAGCGAGCCGAACAGCTTGCGGCGGAGCGTGCGTTCGTCGTCCGTGATCATCCGGGCGGGCAGGTCGGGCACCGTGATGCCGTGCCGGGCCAGGCGGGCCGGGCTGACGCGGATGTCGGCCAGGTCGCGGTAGACCAGCCGCAGCGGATCGCCCTTGGGTGAGAGGACCACGAGGAGGTTCTGGCCGTGTGCCTCCAGGGCCACGCCCAGCTCCAGCAGCCGCAGCCCGACGGTGAGGGCGAGGCGCGCGAAGCCGGCCAGCCAGGCGGGGGAGCGGGGGAGCGCGCTGGTGGCGAGCGCCGCCACGGGCAGGACCCGTTCACCGCTCCCGGCGTACGTCTGCGGCGACTCCCGCAGAACGGCCGCGAAGTCGGGGGAACCGGCCGCCGCGGCGCCCAGGGTGCGGGTCACGTGCAGCAAGCCGTCCGTGCGGGCGGCGGGCGTCTCGGCGAAGTCCGACAGCATCGCCGACGCGGCGATTGAGGGCAGCGAGATGTCCCGCACCGACGACGTCAGCCGGGCGCTGAGCGAGGTCTTGACGTGTGGCCCGCCGGGCAGGGCGAGTGTCCGCAGGGACATCAGCGGATGCGCGGCGCGCCGCTCCTCGCACTCCCGCTTCAGCACATGCGCGGCCTGCCAGGGGTGCACCGGCAGCACCACGCGCCGCCCGTCCCGCAGATCCCGCGGCCAGGCCCCCGTCACCAGGCACTCCTCCGCCCGCACCGGTACCAGCCCCAGCTCCACGACCGGCCGGTGCTCGGGCCCGTAGGCGAGCTGCTCGGCCACCGAGAAACCCGGCCGGGACCGGCAGGTGGGGTGGAACGGATGCCCGTCGACGATCCGCTGCTCCCACTCCCAGTCGTTCCCCGGCCACTCGTCCGCCGCGTGCACCTCCTGCCCCGCTCTCGACAGCGCCAACGAAGCGACGCTGTGCCCGAGTTCAGCGGCGAAGGAGGCGGAGTGAGGTACGGCGAGGTCCGTCACCAGCCGCGCCGGATCGTCGTACTCCGCCCCGTCGAGCACTGCGACGGTGACGTAGTCGCCGGTCGCGTACGGATCCGGCGGCGGGCCGTGCAGCCGGCGGCCGTCGGACAGGGACAGGGTCAGCCCGTCCCGGCCCCGCTCCCTGCGGGCCACCCAGGGCAGCGGATCATGCGCGAGACCGCGCCACAGACGGGACAGCACGGCCGCCCGGGCGCCGGGCAGTTCGGCCTCGTACCGCGGCAGCAGGCCGGGCCGGACGACGGCCAGTTCGTCGGCGACCTCGGCCTCGGCGGTGGGGGGACGGTGCACGGGCGGGCTCCTCGGGTACGAATAGGGCGTCACGGCGCGATGACGACGACCGACATACTGATCATCTCCGCCAGGAAGTCCGGAAGCCCCGGAAGGGCTGTGGGGAACGTAGAGAACACAAGGAACGCAGGGAAACGAGTGGATCGCGTGGATCTCATGCCCCCGCCCGCCGACGCGTACGCCGCCGTGCCGCTGCTGAACTGCCTGCTGCGGGAAGTGGCCCGGCCGGTGCGCCGGACCGGCGAGCACCTGATCTACCGCCTGCCCGGCGGAGACCGTCTGCTGCGGGTGCGCGGGACGCGGCGGCCCGCCGAACCCGAGGTCCACGGGCCGGACGGCTGGCAGCGCGTCGGCCATACCGAGCTGGTCAAACTCGTCGCCGAGGAACTGCGCCGGCACACCGGGCTGTCCAACCACGAACTGCCCGCCGAAATGATCGACAGCAGGGACGCCGTGGCCGCCCTGCTGGAGGCCCGGGACGGCGTGACCCCGCCCGGCGACCCCTACCTGCGCTCCGAACAGTGCCTCCTCACCGGCCACACCCACCACCCCGCCCCCAAGGCGCGCGGCGGTGGCCCGGCCGCGGGCTGGCTGCCGTACGCGCCCGAGGCGTACGCCCGTTTCCCGCTGATCCTGCTCGGGCTGCGCGAGGACACCGTCGTCGAGGAGGGCGACACCGCGGCCCTCGACGCCCTCGGCACCGCCCCGCCCGGCTACCGGCTGCTGCCGGCCCACCCCTGGCAGCTGGACCTGGCGAGCGCGGAACTCGCCGCGGCCTTCGCGGACGGCAGGCTGGTCCGGCTCGGCACGACCGCCTTCGACACCTGGCCCACGGCCGCGATCCGCACGCTCTACGCACCCGGGCAGGACCTCTTCCTGAAGTTCAGCCTGGACGTGCGCATCACCAACGACATCCGCCGGCTGTGGCGCCACGACCTGCTCGCCCTGCGCCGGACCGACGCGGCCGTGTGCGCCGCCTTCGAGACGTTCGACGGCCCCCCGGCCTGGCTCGGCGACCGCGGGTACCGCACCGCCGACTTCGCCTTCGAGGCCCTGGCCGTCCTCGTCCGAGACGGCTTCGCCGGCCGTCTCCGGCCCGGCGCGACCCCGCTGCTCGCCGCCGGACTCGTCGAGGGCTTCGACGGCAGCCCGCTCGAGAGCGCCGCCGACCCCGGGGCCTGGTGGGCGGCGTATCTGGCGCAGGTGGTGCCCCCGGCCCTGGAGGCCTTCGCCCGGCACGGCGTCGTCATCGAGGCTCATCTGCAGAACACCCTGGTCGCCGTGGACGCCGACGGCCTGCCCGTGCAGGCGCTGTACCGGGACGCCGAGGGCGTGAAACTGCTGCCGGACGTCTCCCGGGAAGCCGGCTGGGAGCGGCTCGTGTACTGCCTGGTCGTCAACCACCTCACCGAGATCGCCGCCGCCCTCACCGAACGCCACCCCGGTTTCGACCCCTGGCCCGCCGCCCGCCGCGAACTCGCCCGCCACGACCTGCCCGAGATCTCCGGCCTGCTCACCTCGCCCACCCTCCCCGCCAAGACGAACCTCCTGCTGCGCTGGACGGGCGCGGACGGCGCCGACGCCCGCTACCTTCCGCTGCCCAACCCGCTCAGGGAAGGGACATGACCCGGCTCGCGCCCAGGTGGTCGGTGCGGGGTGAGACCTTGGCGCCCTCGTCGAGCGACGGCCGCATGCGAGGATGATCGTCGAACAAGGCGACGGCGGAACGAGGAAGCCGGTGTGAATCCGGCGCGGTCCCGCCACTGTGACCGGCCTCGGCCGGGAGCCAGGAGACTCACGCGGTCGCCTCCTCGACGAACCACCGGGGCGGATCTCCCCGGAGAGAGGAAGGGTGCGGGCATGTCCGCAACCCCGGCCGGAGGGGTTCCGTGCCGCGTCGTCGTGTGCCGGGACTGCTGCTGCGGCAGCGGCAAGGTGACCGGCGTCGACCACACGGCCCAGACCGAGCGGCTGCGCGAGGCGGCGCCCGTGCGGGTCTCCGAGTGCCTCGACGTCTGCGACCAGGCCAACGTCATCGTCGTACAGCCGTCCGCGGCGGGCCGGGCCGCCGGGGCCCGGCCGGTGTGGCTCGGGTTGGTCAACGACCCGGCCGCGACCGAGGACGTCGTCTCCTGGGTCCGCGAGGGCGGCCCCGGTGTCGCCCCCCTGCCCGACATCCTCGACCTGTACGTCTTCAGCCCACGGGGGAGGCCCCGCACGGACGTCTCATGACTCGGCGGCCGGGACGCAGAGGACGGGGACGCTCGAGAGGTGCAGCAGCTTGTGGGGAGTCGAGCCCAACAGCGCCCCGCGCACCGGGCTCTCGCCCCATGTGCCCACCACGATCACCCTGCCGCGATGGCGCGCCGCGGCGTCGATCAGGGCCTGCGCGGGCCGCTGGTCGATGATCTCGACCGTGGTGCGCACGCCGGCCTCCCCGGCCACCCGGACCGCGTGGCCGAGTGCGGAGTGTCCGGCCTCGCGGACGGCCTCGTGGTGCGCCGTGTACTCGTCCCCCGTGACGCCGGGGGCCGCGGCGCCGTAGACGAGCACCAGCGGTTCGCCGTACGCGGACGCCACCTCGATCGCGACCTGCAGCGCGCGCCGGGCGCCCGGGGATTCGTCGTAGCCGAGGACCACCGACATCTCAGGACTCCTTGCCGTGCTTGCCGGGGACGAGGCCGGGGTCGACCACGCTGGGGTGTTCCGACCAGAAAACGGGGGCCATCAGCCGCCACACGACCATGAGGATCACGCCCGTGACGATGATGCCGATACCGATGACCAGCGGGGGACCGAGCCCGAACCACGAGACGCCGCTGTAGGAGTTGGCGGGGTCGGACATGTCCGCCACGGATTCCACCAGCAGCCACGCCAGCAGCCCGGCACCGACCAGGGGGCCGAGCCCGATCAGGAAGAAGTCGCGGACACTGCGGGTCAGCTGGCGGCGGTAGTAGACCGCACACGCGACACCCGTGAGCGCGTAGTAGAACGCGATCAGCAGGGACAGCGCGGTCAGCGAGTCGAAGAGGGCGTTCTCGCTGATGTGGTAGAGGACGAGATACCAGACGATGGCGATGCCGGCGACCCACCAGGTGCTCACGTCGGGGGTGCGGAACCGGGGGTTGATGCGGCCGAAGTGCGCGGGCAGCGCGTGCCGGCGGGCCATCGACAGACCCGTGCGCGACGCCGGGATGATCGTCGTCTGCGTGGACGCGAGCGCGGACGTCGACACCGCCAGCAGCACGACCCAGTCCCAGCCGCCCATCGCCTCTTCGGCGAGCAGCGCGAAGATGAACTCCTCCTCCGCCGCGTTCTCGGCCAGGTAGGCCGTTCCGGCGTAGGCCACGACCGCGAAGCCGACCGCCACATAGGTCACCAGCAGCAGCACCGTCGACCACACGGCCGCCTTGCCGGGGGCGGTGGCGGAGTCCTCGGTCTCCTCGGTGAGGTTGACCGCCGACTCCCACCCCCAGTAGATGAACACGCCCAGCAGCAGGGCGGCGGTCAGGGACGCCCCGCCCGCTCCGAAGGGATCGAGCCAGCTGAACTCCGGTTCGATGGAGTCGAGGGTGCCGGTGTCGGCGTAGACGCGGTAGAGCGCCACCACGGCGAAGACCAGCAGACAGGCGACCTGCGCCAGGATGAGGACGTTCTGCACCTTGGCCGACACGTCGATGCCGATCACGCAGACGGCCGTCATCACCAGGATGAGCAGCACGGTCAGCACCTGGCGCACGACGTCGTTGTCCGCCCAGCTGTCCAGGCCGACGGCGAGCAGGAAGAAGGTCACGGCCACATCGGCCAGCGACCCGACGACCAGGACACCCGTCATCGCGATGGCCCAGCCGCCCAGCCAGCCCGCCCACGGCCCCATGGCCCGGGTGACCCACGAGAAGGTCGTACCGCAGTCCTGGTCGACCTTGTTGAGGTAGTAGAACGCCGACGCGATCAGCAGCATCGGCACGAACGACGCGACCATCACCCCGGGGGCGTAGATGCCCACCAGTGCCACGACCGGGCCGATGACCGCCGCCACCGAGTACGCCGGTGAGGTCGCGTTGAGCCCGATGACCAGCGCGTCGAGGAACCCGATCGCATTGGGCTTCAGGCTCGCGGACGGTGGCGGGCCCGCGTCCGTGATGTCCTTGGCCATGCTCCCTCACTCCCGTTGTGCGTGGATCCATACAACAGGCAGGTGTGAGGCATTTTAGCCATTGATGACCTTTTGGGATGTTATGTCGCCTTCCTGCTCTGTACCAGCGTGGTCGGCGACCTGCACCCTTCCTGACGGGTAACCCACCGCAAGCAACAGGCGCGGCTGTCCACCGTCGGCGCCGTGCAGGCCGGGCGGGAAGCGGAGCGGATCTCCCTGTTCGGCAGCGTCTACGAGGAGGTGATCCGCACCCAGCGGCTGTATCAGGAGGCGACCGGCCAAGGACAGCGGGTGATCGCGCCGGTGACCAACCGGGGGGATGCGATCGGGCTGCTGGAGTTGCTCCTGCCGGCCGACCCCGGCGAGGACGTCCTTGATGCGGTCGGGGAAGCAGCCCACGTCCTGGCCTATGTCGTGATCGCCAGCGGGCGGTTCACCGACCACTACACCTGGGGCAAACGCTCCAGGCCCCCACGTTGGCAGCAGAAATTTAGTACCAGCTGCTGCCCCTGTCACTGTCGTGCGAGGCTGCACAGTTCACACTGTGCGGGAGCCTGGAGCCGTCCGAAGACCTCAGCGGCGACACCTTCGACTACAGCCTGGACCGCGACACCCTGCACGTGTCGGTGACCGACCCCATGGGCCACGACATCGATGCCGCTCTGGCCGCCACGGTCCTGGTGAGCGCCCTGCGCGGCGCCCGCCGCGCAGGAGTCGGCCTGGCCGAGCAGGCGCACCGGGCCGACCAGGCGCTGGCCGACCACAGTCGCGGTCACGCCACAGGGCAGCTGCTGCGCATCAACCTCCGCACCGGGCAGGCCCAGCTCGTCAACGTCGGCCACCCATGGCCACTGCGCATGCGCGAGGGCGCTGCGGAGGAGATCACCTGCGAGGTGGATCATCCCTTCGGGCTGTCCATGTCCGTGCCCCACCCTTACCGCGTTCAGGACATCGATCTGCGCCCCGGTGACCGTCTGCTCATGTTTACCGACGGCATGCTCGAACGTCATGGGGAGAAGGTCGACCTGTTCGCCCTGATGGAGCGCACGCGGGATCTGCACCCACGGGAGACAGCGCTGACACTGACGTCCGCGGTCCGGGACGCCGCCGGCGGCCGGCTCGAAGACGATGCCACCGTGATGCGCCTGGACTGGCACGGCCCCCAGGAGACCCAGCGGCACGTCAGCTCCGGCGCGGACACCCGGCAAGCCTCAGGCGCCCGCGCGAAGCAGCAGCCGTGACCAGGGCGTTCTCCTGAGCGACGTCAGGCAGCCGGGGGGCTGCCCTCGTCGTCGGGGCCGCCCCTCCGAGTGCCGTGAGGTTGACGACCAGGCGCGCAGGGGCTCGTCACGGCCGTGGCGGACGGTGACGACGAAGTCGGGGCCGGTGAAGACCATGATCTCGCCGGTGTTCACCACCTCGCTGGAGGCGGTCAGTTCGGCGTGTTCGACGTAGGTGACGGTTTTGAAGACGGCGAACAGGACGTCGCCGTACTGCTCGACCTTGGGCGCTGGTGGGCGTGGACGGCGTCCTCGACGGCCAGGGGATGCAGGCCGAACAGCTCCGCGACCCCGGCGATCTCCGCCTCGCCGGGTTCGTGCAGGCTCAGCCAGACGAAGCCGTCCCGGTGCTTGCGGGCGTGCCGGACGGCCTCCTCCACGGTGTCCGAGGGCCCCCTCCAGTGCCCCGACCCCGCCGCGTTGGTGCGGCTTCCACGAGGTCTTCCACGCCCTGACGGTGGCAGCCTTCACCGCGCACGACATCGCCATCTCCCTTGCCACCGACTGACCGGACAACGTTCTGGCTCGCGCAGCTCGCCGCATGGCCGGCTGGTGACAGGCGTTGGTCTCCGTCCACGTTCGATGTCACTTACCTCACCTTCGAACGCGCGGAAATCTATCGTGGCCGTAGTAGACATTGGACGGTGGCCTGGTTATGGTTTCTCTCGTAGCTCAGAGAGACCGCAGGGCCTGACAGACACGAACTGTCAGGCAGCAGTAACCGCAGTTGCAGTGCGCAGGACGGTGCGGTGGTGGAGTTCCGAAGCCAGGGTTTTTGCAGGACGGCGACGGGACTGACGACCGCACCGGGTGGCCCGCAGCGATCAGGGGCCGCCGTGGCAGTACCCGTAAGTGCAGTTCGCAGTACTCAGCAGTGAAGTCAGTGAGCAGCACCTCGGTGAAGGCGTCGGCTGCGGACGCGCGCACCGGGAGGTTCGGCAGCGGGGTTCTAAGCCAGAGCAGACGAAGGACGGGCGACGGGGCTGGCTGTCGAAGAGTGACGCTTACTCAGGTCACCAGCACGTTCGCATCACCTAGCAGTAAATGCAGTGCGCAGGACCGGCAGTACGGCAGTACGCAGTTCCTGCCGGGCAGTGTTGATCAAGAGGGAAGAACGGAGGAGCCGAGCGCCATCAGGATCGCCTGGGCGCAATCGCTGAGCCCGGGTAACCGCAGGACATCGATAGTGAGGTGGTCTCCGGTCAGGCAACCGCGATCCCCGCATCCCCGGCAGCATCCCGGCCGGGTCTGCGGAAACAGAAGGCCGGTGCAGTATCAGGGCCGGCAGATGGTGTAGCAGTTCCTTCGGGGCCCTGGTGCCATATGGCACCAGGGCCCCTCCGCGTCCGGGACCGTTCCTTCGAGACCCTGGAGGACGCCAAGGCGTCCTCGCTGGCGATCACCCTTGGTTACTATGCTCACTTCATGCCGGAGGCCGGAAGCACGAAGCAAGGGGCGGACGGCCATTGACGGACTGCTGGGGAGGCAGGGAGATGTGTACGCCAGTCGAAACTCCCCAGATTCTCCCCAGGGCTGACGGCGGGCAGTTCCCGCTGTGTGGCGCCCCACCAGGTTGGCCGTGGATCGCAAGGATGAAGGTCAGGTGGCCTGAGGAAATGCTGAGAGAGGTCACTGCAACCCGCTATGTCGAGCCTCTGCGATCCGGCGGCTCCGTCCCCGGCGTCGTCGAGGCGGACGACCTGGGCACCTATGTCGTCAAGTTCACCGGCTCCGCGCAGGGCCGTAAGGCGCTGGTCGCCGAGGTGATCGTGGGCGAACTGGCCCGCGCCCTCGGGCTGCGGTTCCCCGAGCTGGTCCTCGTGCACTTCGACCCGGCGATCGCCGACAGCGAGCCCCACCAGGAGGTGCGGGACCTGCACGCGGCCAGCGCGGGCGTCAATCTCGGCATGGACTATCTGCCGGGCGCCCGGGACTTCACGCCGGAGGTCGCCCGGGTCTTTCCCGTGGACCCGCTGGAGGCGGGGAGCATCGTCTGGCTCGACGCCCTCACCGTGAACGTCGACCGCACGGTCCACAGCTCCAACCTGATGGTCTGGCCCACCCTGGGCGTCGCGCCCCCGCGCCTGTGGCTGATCGACCACGGCGCCGCCCTCGTCTTCCACCACCGCTGGGACGGCGCCGACCCGGCCAAGGCCTACGACTTCCGGCATCACGCCCTCGGCCACTACGGGCCCGATGTGCGGGCCGCCGACGCCGAGTTGGCTCCCCGGGTGACGGAGGAGCTGCTGCGCGGCATCCTCGCGGAGGTCCCCGACGCCTGGCTCGCGGACGAGCCCGGCTTCGCCACCCCGGACGAGGCACGCGAGGCGTATGTGACGTACCTCCACGCGCGCGTGCGGTCCTCCGAGGCCTGGCTGCCCACCGGATTCCCCACCCGGGAGGAGCTCGCCGCCGAGGAGGCCGTCCGGGCGGCGAGAACCCAGCAAGGACGACCCGCGTGGCTCAAGCAGGTCCCCGACCTGCACGGCAAACCCGCGGCCCAACAGGATTGGTCGGTGCACCTCGGATGAGTGGCCGTGTGGAGATCGAGTACTGCACCCAGTGCCGCTGGCTGCCCCGAGCGGCATGGCTGGCGCAGGAGTTGCTCACGACCTTCGAGGCGGAACTGACGGAACTGGCGCTGAAGCCGGGCAAGGGCGGCGTGTTCGTCGTCCGCGTCGGCGACGAGGTCGTCTGGGACCGGCGCGAGCAGGGCTTCCCCGAGCCGACCGCCGTGAAGAAGGCCGTACGCGACCGAGTGGCCCCGGGAAAGACCCTGGGCCACTCGGAGCGCTAGCGGTTCGACCCGACAGTCAGCCCTTGAGCTGCTCGTACGCCGGCAGCGTCAGGAAGTCGGCGTAGTCCTCGTCGAGGGAGACCGTCAGCAGCAGGTCGTGCGCCTGCTGCCAGTTGCCGGCCGCGAAGGCCTCGTCGCCGATCTCGGCGCGGATGTTCGCGAGTTCCTCGGCGGCGACCTTGCGGGCCAGCTCGGCGGTGACCTGCTCGCCGTTGTCGAGGACGACCTCCGCGTTGATCCACTGCCAGATCTGCGAGCGGGAGATCTCTGCGGTGGCCGCGTCCTCCATCAGGTTGAAGATCGCGACCGCGCCGAGCCCGCGCAGCCAGGCCTCGATGTAACGGATGCCGACCTGCACGGCGTTCACCAGGCCCGCGTACGAGGGCTTGGCGTCGAGCGAGTCGATGGCGATCAGGTCGGCCGCCTCGACGTCGACGTCCTCGCGCAGCCGGTCCTTCTGGTTGGGCTTCTCGCCGAGGACCTTGTCGAAGGACTCCATGGCGATCGGCACCAGGTCGGGGTGGGCCACCCAGGAGCCGTCGAAACCGTCGTTCGCCTCGCGGTCCTTGTCGGCACGGACCTTCTCGAAGGCGACCTTGTTGACCTCCGCGTCCCGGCGGGACGGGATGAAGGCCGCCATGCCGCCGATCGCGTGCGCGCCGCGCTTGTGGCAGGTGCGGACGAGGAGTTCGGTGTAGGCGCGCATGAACGGGGCCGTCATCGTCACCGCGTTGCGGTCCGGCAGGACGAACTTGGCGCCGCCGTCCCGGAAGTTCTTGACGATGGAGAAGAGGTAGTCCCAGCGGCCGGCGTTCAGCCCGGAGGCGTGGTCGCGCAGCTCGTAGAGGATCTCCTCCATCTCGTACGCGGCCGTGATCGTCTCGATCAGCACGGTCGCGCGGACGGTGCCCTGCGGGATGCCGACGTACTCCTGGGCGAAGACGAAGACCTCGTTCCAGAGGCGGGCCTCCAGGTGCGACTCCGTCTTGGGGAGGTAGAAGTACGGACCCTTGCCGAGGCCCAGCAGGCGCTTGGCGTTGTGGAAGAAGTACAGGCCGAAGTCGACCAGCGCGCCGGGCACCGGGGTGCCGTCGGCGTCGATGAGGTGACGCTCGTTCAGGTGCCAGCCGCGCGGGCGCATGACGACCGTGGCGAGTTCCTCGTTCGCCTTCAGGGCGTACGACTTGCCGGACTTCGCGTCCGTGAAGTCGATGTTCCGGGTGTAGGCGTCGCTCAGGTTGAGCTGGCCGAGGACCACGTTCTCCCAGGTGGGTGCGGAGGCGTCCTCGAAGTCCGCGAGCCACACCTTGGCACCCGAGTTGAGGGCGTTGATGGTCATCTTGCGGTCGGTCGGGCCGGTGATCTCGACCCGGCGGTCGTTCAGGGCATCCGGACTCGGGGCGACCCTCCAGGAGTCGTCGGCGCGGATCGCGGCGGTCTCCGGGAGGAAGTCGAGGGTGGAGGTGCGGGCGATCTCGGCGCGGCGCTCGGCGCGGCGGGCGAGGAGTTCGTCACGCCGGGGTGTGAACCGCCGGTGCAGCTCGGCCACGAAGGCCAGCGCCGCTTCGGTGAGGACCTCCTCCTGCCGGGGCAGGGGCTCGGCGTCGACGATGGCCAGCGGGGACGGCGCTGGTGCGGACATGAACGGTCACTTCCTTCAGCGAGCTACGAAGACGAGCCGGCGGTTCGGCACCGGGTGCCAGTCTTCCCGGATACAAGCGTTCGGCGCCCGCGGAGCCCTCGGGCGCTTCTGAACTGTGGATACTAGTTTCCTCATAGTGGAAGTTCAATCGTGTGTTGACGTCGAGACTCTTCGGGTCGAGGAAAGGTGGCGCTCCGTGCCACCCCGCTCACTCAAGGTGCGCCAGATCGGCCTCGGTGTCGATGTCGAAGGGCCGGGCCACGTCCCCGCACTCGACGAGCGCGATCGCCGGCTCGTGTTCCTTCAGATAGGCGCGTGCCCCCCGGTCCCCGGTGGCGGTCGCGGCGATGCCCGCCCAGTGGGCGGCACCGAACAGGACCGGATGGCCCCGCACCCCGTCGTACGCGGCCGACACCAGCGACTCCTCGCCGTCGTGCGCCCCGAAAACCCGGGCCACCGCCGCCGCGCCGATGCCGGGCTGGTCGACGAGCGAGACCAGGGCGGCCCGGGCGCCCGTACCGGCGAGCGAGTCGAGCCCGGCCCGCAGGGACGTGCCCATGCCCTGCTCCCAGTCGGGGTTGTCGACGAGGACGCAGTCCGGCAGGGCGGCCTGTTCACGCACCTCTTCGGACCGGGCGCCCAGTACAACGTGGACCCGTGTGCAACCGCCCTCCCGCAGCACCCGCACCGCGTGCTCCACGAGCGGCCGCCCCCGATGGAGGAGCAGTGCCTTGGGCCGCCCTCCGAGCCGCCGCCCGCCCCCGGCGGCGAGCAGTACCCCGGCAACCTCTCGGGCCTTGTCCGGCGTCTTCCGTGTCGTCATGGATCCTGCATACCGCACGATCCCGGGCCGAGAAGTTACGCAGCGGAGCAAGTCGATGACGCAATGGACTGGCGCCTGGTGGGCCCTGTCGTTTAATCTCGCCCGCACCGACGGTCCGGGCGCCCGACCGGTGCCCGGTGTGGGGGACTTCGCGTCGGAATGGCACGCGCACGACGAGGTGCGAGGGGGAGGACTGTGTTGCGGAGCGTGGAGCAGAAGCGGCAGGGGCCTGTGACCAGCGGCGACGAGGACCCGCGCGTGACGGAGCTGCGCTCCGCCGTGTCCGGGCTGCGCCGCCGGCTGGCCGCCCATCCCGGCGATTTCGCCGACCGGAGCATCGCCGAGGAGGAACTGGCCGCGCTGGACGCGATGGCCGTCGCCGGCATCCCCGAGATCCCGCGGCTGCGCCGCTCCCTGCTGCTGATCGCCGGCGCGATCGGCTCGGTGAGCGCGCTGTCCCCCGGCCTGTCGGAGGTCCGCCGGGCCGTGGACCTCTTCGGGGGGCCGGTGCGCGGGGAGGGTTAGCGCGCCGCGCACCCGGGGCCGGTCAGTGCGCGGTCATGACGCGGGGCTCTGGCTGGCCAGGGCCTCCGACAGTTCCGCGGCGACCTGCTGGAGCACCGGCACGATCTTGTCCGTCGCCGCCTCCGTGACCCGGCCCGCCGGCCCGGAGATGGAGATGGCGGCGGCGGTGGGGGAGTCGGGCACCGAGACCGCCAGGCAGCGGACCCCGATCTCCTGCTCGTTGTCATCGATCGCGTAACCCTGCCGGCGTACGTCCTCCAGCGCCGCGATGAACCCGTCGGGCGTCGTGATCGTCTTCTCCGTCGCGGCGGGCATGCCCGTGCGGTGGAGCAGGGCGCGCACCTCCTCCGCGGGGAAGCTCGCCAGCAGGGCCTTGCCCACGCCCGTGGAGTGCGGCAGGACCCGCCGGCCGACCTCCGTGAACATGCGCATCGAGTGCTTCGACGGCACCTGCGCGACATACACGATCTCGTCCCCGTCCAGCAGCGCCATGTTCGCCGTCTCGCCGGTCTCCTCGACCAGCCGGGCGAGGTAGGGCCGTGCCCAGGTGCCCAGCAGCCGGGAGGCGGACTCGCCCAGACGGATCAGGCGCGGGCCGAGCGCGTACCGCCGGTTCGGCTGCTGGCGTACGTATCCGCAGGCCACCAGCGTGCGCATCAGGCGGTGGATGGTCGGCAGGGGCAGCCCGCTGCTCGCGGACAACTCGCTCAGGCCGACCTCGCCGCCCGCGTCCGCCATCCGTTCGAGCAGGTCGAAGGCGCGCTCCAGGGACTGTACGCCGCCGTTGGCGGAGGACCGGGCGGAGTCGGTGGTGCTGGCGCTGGACGTCGGCACGGCGCGTTCCTTTCGGGGCTGGCGGCGGAAGAGCAGAAGCCTACCCGGCAGTCGGTTGACTCCCCGCTCGTACGTAGCTACGTTCTGCGTACTGAAAGTTTAATTCCGCTTTGTGGAAACGTCCAGGAGTAGTCACCTGAAGGGCGCCAAGGTTCAGTGTGCCCTTGACGGCATGGGGGAGGGAGTGAAGACTCCTTCAACAGAAAGTTGAATTCCGTTACGCGGAAGTAGCGGAAGCAAAGGGCAGTAAGTGGAAGTAAGGGGTTCGGGTGTCCGACGCTGAACTGGTGCTTCGCTCGACGCGTGTCATCACTCCCGAGGGGACGCGCGCCGCGTCCGTCGCGGTCGCCGACGGCACGATCACGGCCGTCCTCCCGTACAACGCACCCGTACCGGAGGGCGCCCGCCTGGAGGATCTGGGCGACCACGTCCTGCTGCCCGGCCTGGTCGACACCCACGTACACGTGAACGACCCCGGCCGCACCGAGTGGGAGGGCTTCTGGACCGCCACCCGCGCCGCGGCGGCCGGCGGCATCACGACTCTCGTCGACATGCCCCTCAACTCCCTCCCGCCGACCACGACCGTCGCCCATCTCCGTACGAAGCAGCGGGTCGCCGCCGACAAGGCGCACATCGACGTCGGCTTCTGGGGCGGCGCGCTGCCCGACAACGTCAAGGACCTGCGCCCGCTGCACGAGGCCGGCGTCTTCGGCTTCAAGGCGTTCCTGTCGCCGTCCGGCGTGGACGAGTTCCCGCACCTCGACCGTGATCCGCTCGCCCGCTCCATGGCCGAGATCGCCGCCCTCGACGGCCTGCTCATCGTGCACGCCGAGGACCCCCACCTCCTCGCCTCCGCCCCGCAGCGGCCCGGCCCCAGATACGCCGACTTCCTCGCCTCCCGCCCCCGGGACGCCGAGGACACCGCCATCGCGCAGCTCATCCGCGAGGCGAAGGCCCTGCACGCGCGCGTGCACATCCTGCACCTGTCGTCCAGCGACGCCCTGCCCATGATCGCCGAGGCGAAGGCGGAGGGCGTCCGCATCACCGTGGAGACCTGCCCCCACTATCTGACCCTCACCGCGGAGGAAGTCCCCGACGGCGCCAGCGAGTTCAAGTGCTGCCCGCCGATCCGCGAGTCCGCCAACCAGGACCTGCTCTGGCAGGCGCTGGCCGACGGCACCATCGACTGCGTCGTCACCGACCACTCCCCGTCCACCGCCGACCTGAAGACGGACGACTTCGCGACGGCATGGGGCGGCATCTCCGGACTCCAGCTGAGCCTGGCGGCGGTGTGGACCCAGGCCCGCGAGCGCGGTCACGGCCTGGAGGACGTGGTCCGCTGGATGTCCACGCGGACATCCGAACTGGTCGGGCTCGACACCCGCAAGGGCGCCATCACGGCGGGCCGCGACGCCGACTTCGCCGTCCTCGCACCCGACGAGACCTTCACCGTCGACCCGGTGGCCCTCCAGCACCGCAACCGCGTCACGGCGTACGCGGGAAAGACCCTGTACGGCGTCGTGAAGTCCACCTGGCTGCGCGGGCAGCGCATCGTCGCGGACGGCGAGTTCACCGAACCGAAGGGCCGACTCCTCACCCGGCAGTCCTAGACCTCCCCGCACCCGCATCCCATCCGGCCGACTCCCGAAAGGCACCCATCCCGTGACGGCGATTCCCAGCTTCACCGGCGACGCGAACCCCTACGGAGGCGGCGACCCGTACGCGGACTACCGCACCGCCGACTTCCCCTTCACCCAGTACGCCGACCTCGCCGACCGGCGCCTCGGGGCCGGTGTCCTCGCCGCCAACGACGAGTTCTTCGCCCAGCGCGAGAACCTGCTGGTGCCCGAGCCCGCCGAGTTCGACCCCGAGCACTTCGGGCACAAGGGCAAGATCATGGACGGCTGGGAGACGCGGCGGCGGCGCGGCGCCTCCGCCGGGCACCCGTGGCCGACGGCCGAGGACCACGACTGGGCACTGGTGCGTCTCGGCGCGCCCGGGGTGATCCGCGGGATCGTCGTCGACACGGCCCACTTCCGCGGCAACTACCCGCAGGCGGTGTCCGTCGAGGGCACTTCCGTGCCGGGCTCCCCGTCGCCGGAGGAACTCCTCGGGGACGACGTGAAGTGGACGACCCTGGTCCCGCGCACCCCGGTCGGCGGCCACGCGGCGAACGGTTTCTCCGTCGCCGTCGAGCAGCGCTTCACCCACCTGCGGGTCAACCAGCACCCCGACGGCGGCATCGCACGCCTGCGCGTCCACGGCGAGGTCGTCCCCGACCCCGCGTGGCTGGAGACGCTGGGCACCTTCGACGTCGTCGCCCTGGAGAACGGCGGCCAGGCGGAGGACGCCTCCAACCTCTTCTACTCGCCCGCCTCCAATACCATCCAGCCGGGCCGCTCCCGCAAGATGGACGACGGCTGGGAGACCCGGCGCCGCCGCGACCAGGGCCACGACTGGATCCGCTACCGGCTGGCCTCCCAGGCGCGGATCCGCGCCCTGGAGATCGACACCGCCTACCTCAAGGGCAACAGCGCCGGCTGGGCGTCCGTGTCGGTCAAGGACGGTGAGGACGGCGAGTGGCGCGAGATCCTGCCCCGCACCCGCCTCCAGCCCGACACCAACCACCGCTTCGTCCTCCCGGAGCCGGCCGTCGGCACGCACGCGCGCGTGGACATCTTCCCGGACGGCGGCATCTCCCGGCTGCGTCTGTTCGGTTCCCTGACGCAGGACGGCGCGAGGCGTCTCGCGGCGCGTCACCAGGAGCTGGGCGGCTGAGCCGGCCACGACCCATGGGGCGCACCGGCCTGACAGCACCGATGCGCCCCATGTGCGTCACGTGCGCCCCACGGACCTCACGCCGCGTGCCCGCCGTCCACGGCGAACTCCGCACCGGTCACATACGTCGCCCCGGCCAGATAGGCGACCATGGACGCCACCTCACCGGCGGTTCCGAACCGGCCCAGCGCGGTCATCGCCGCCTGGCCGGACGCGTACGGCCCGTCCGCCGGGTTCATGTCGGTGTCGATCGGTCCGGGCAGGACGAGGTTCGCGGTGATCCCGCGCTCGCCCAGCTCCCTCGCCAGGGCCTTCGTCAGACCGGCCAGAGCGGCCTTGCTCATCGCGTAGAGCGCCCCGCCGGGCCCCGGCACACGTTGTGCCATGCAGCTGCCGAGGGTGATGATCCGTCCGCCCTCCGGCATCAGCGCGGCGGCCGCCTGGGAGGCCAGGAAGACCGCCCGTACGTTCACGGCGAGGACCCGGTCCACATCCGTGAGCGACAGGGTCTCCAGCGGCCCGAGCAGGCCCACGCCCGCGTTGTTCACCAGGATGTCGAAGCCGCCCAGCGCCTCGGCCGCCGCGGCCACCACACCGGCGGCCTCGGCGGCGTCCGCCGAATCCGCCCGCAGCGCCACCGACCGGCGCCCCAGCGCCTCCACGGCCCGTACGACCTCCTCGGCCGCCTCCTTGCCGTTCACGTAGCCGACGGCCACGTCCGCGCCCTCCTGGGCCAGCCGCAGGGCCGTCGCCGCGCCGATGCCACGGCTCCCGCCGGTCACGAGAGCCACCTTGCCGTGCAGGGTTTCCTGAGAAGTCGCTCGAGAGATTCCTTGTGAAGTCATGTCTCCATCCCAGCGGCCGCCCGGCGGCGACGCTGGCGGCGAACGGACATCGAGGTCGGCGGGACGCGCGCGCTCGAACGGGACGGCACGCGCGCGTGGCGTACGGCCCAGCGATGAGTTGCGGGTGCCGGCGGGGTCTGAACCCATGACAACGGACCCTCTTCGTTCCGGATGGGAAGGCACCCGCCATGGGCAAGCTCGTCTCCACCCTCTTCGTCACCCTCGACGGCGTCTACCAGGCCCCCGGCGGGCCGAAGGAGGACACCCGCGGGGGCTTCACCCACGGCGGCTGGAGTTTCTGGTACGCCGATGAGGACTTCGGCCGGTTCGTCAACGACCTCTTCGCACGCCCGGACGCCTTCCTGCTCGGGCGCCGCACCTACGACATCTTCTCCTCGTACTGGCCGAAGGTGACCGACCCGGCCGATCCGGTCGCCTCGAAGCTCAACTCACTGCCGAAGTACGTCCCCTCGTCGACCCTGAAGGGCCCCGAGTGGGCGGGCACCACCGTGCTCTCCGGGGACCTCGCCAAGGAGGTCACCGCCCTGAAGGAGCGCATCGACGGTGAGGTCCAGGTGCACGGCAGCGGCGCTCTCGTCCGCTCCCTGCTGTCGCTCGACCTCGTCGACACCCTCCACCTGCTGACCTTCCCGGTCGTGCTCGGCGCAGGTTTCCGGCTGTTCCCGGAGGGTGCCGTACCGACCGCGTTCCGGCACACGGGAGGCAGCGTCTCCGGCGCGGGCGTCTCGATGCAGACGTACGACCTGGCGGGCCGCCCGGAGTACGGCGAGTACAAACTGCCGGAGGACGCGTAGCCGACCCCGCCCGGCGTCCTCATCGGCCCTGGTGAACAGCGGACGAGGGCGCCGGAAGGCAGGTTAACTTCCCGCGAACTCATCGGACTTGACGGGAAAATCTCCGCGCTTGACATTGACATGCCACTGTCTACGCGCGTCATCATGAGCGCATGAACTTCCCCCCACGCGCCTCGCGGCTCGGCGCAGCAGCCGCCCTTGTGTCCGCTCTCCTCATCGGCGGGACCGTCTCCGCCACGACGGCCGACGCGGCCCCCACCGCCGTCGGCGACATCTGCTACAGCAAACTGCCGTCCCAGGCCCACGACACGCTCGACCTGATCGAGCAGGGCGGCCCCTACCCGTTCGAGCAGGACGGCACCGTCTTCCAGAACCGGGAGCGCATCCTGCCCCAGCAGTCGACCGGCTACTACCACGAGTACACGGTCATCACCCCCGGCTCCTCCAACCGCGGTGCGCGGCGCATCGTCACCGGTGAGGAGAACCAGGAGGACTACTACACGGCCGACCACTACGAGTCGTTCGACCTGGTCGACTACGGCTGCTGAGCCGGGCGGCCACTTCGGTGCACGCGGGCCGGAAGTCCGCCCGGACACTCAGACGGACTTCCGGCTCCCGGCCGCCGCGAACAGGGCCACGCCCAGCACCAGCAGCGTGACGCTCGCGTAGACCTCGTAGCCGTCGAGGAACCCCAGTCGTTGCACGAGCCCCCAGTTCCAGTCGGTGAACTCGTGCACCAGGCCCGCCACGCCCTGGACGAGGGCGAGGAAGCCGAGAATCTCCAGTACCTGCTTCATGTCGCGAGCCTCGCCCCGCGGACCCCCCACGCGCGTCGGCCGCGCGGAGGGTATCCGGGGACCGAAGTCCCTGTTCCGGCTCGGCCTACCCCCTCGAAAGTCTCCGGTGTGACGACTTTGGTCGACGATCCCGCCCAGAAAGCGGTGGAACGGGACCGGGCTGCGTAGATTTGTCGACCGTGAGTGGTGACAACGCGGGGCAGGCCGCCACGGTGCTGACGGGGGAGACACCCTCGTTGTTCACCGGGCACAGATGGTTCATCCCGTCCGCCCTGCTGCACGAACTCGACCCCGGCCCCGAACGGGGCGCGCGGCCCCGGCGCACCGCGCGCGACTGGATCGTCGACTTCTGCTTCTTCCTGCTCGCCGTGCTGGTGGGGATGGTCGCCGTCGAGGCGCTCGTCAAGAACCCCCATGTCCCGGAAGGGCTGGCCGTCGTCGACCAGGTGATCGGCGCGCTGGCCTGCGCGACGGTCTGGCTGCGCCGCCGCCGGCCGCTGGGGCTGGCCGTGGCGCTGACTCCCGTCACCCTCGTCTCGGACACCGCGGGCGGTGCGGCCGTGATCGCCCTGTTCACCCTCGCCGTGCACCGCCCTTTCCGCTACGTGGCCTGGGTGGGCGGCGTCAACGTCGCGCTGATCCCGCTGTTCTACTGGCTGCGCCCCGACGGGGACATTCACTACCTGGTGAGCGTGCTCTTCGCCGTGCTGCTCACGGTGGCGATCGTCGGCTGGGGCATGTTCGTGCGGGCCAAGCGGCAGTTGATGGTGAGCCTCAGGGACCGTGCCCGGCGGGCCGAGACGGAGGCGCGGCTGCGGGCCGAGCAGGCGCAGCGGCTCGCCCGCGAGGCCATCGCGCGGGAGATGCACGACGTGCTCGCCCACCGGCTGACGCTGCTGAGCGTGCACGCGGGGGCCCTGGAGTTCCGGCCCGATGCGCCCGCTGCGGAGACGGCGCGGGCGGCGGGCGTGATCCGGGAGAGCGCACACGAGGCCCTCCAGGACCTGCGGGAGATCATCGGCGTGCTGCGGGCGGACGAGCCCGACGACACGGGCAGGCCGCAGCCGACCCTCGGGGCACTGGACGCGCTGGTCGCCGAGTCCCGCCAGGCCGGCATGAAAGTCTCCCTGGACCAGCGCGTCGGCGACCCCGCCGCCGTTCCGTCCTCCGTCGGCCGCACCGCCTACCGCATCGCCCAGGAGGGCCTGACCAACGCCCGCAAGCACGCGCCCGGCACCGAGGTCACGCTGTCCGTCACCGGCGCACCGGGCGACGGCCTCACCGTCTCCGTGCACAATCCGCCCCCCGAGGGCGAGGTGCCCCCCGTACCCGGCTCCGGCCAGGGCCTGATCGGCCTGACGGAACGGGCGACGCTGGCGGGCGGCCGCCTGGAGCACGGGCACACACCGGAGGGCGGATTCGACGTGCGGGCGTGGCTGCCGTGGGCGTGAAGGGCCGGCTGGTCCGGCCGGGACGTCCCCACGGCCCTTGTGGCGGGTGAGGCGGGCGGCGGATCATGGGCATATGTCGCCTGGTGCACCGCAGTTCGAGGTCGCGTCCGTGTTGAGGGAGGTGAAGACGGTCCGGGTCGAGGGTCTGGTCCGGATCCGGGATCTCCATGTCCCGCTGCTCCGCCGGGCATCGGCCGCGCACTCCGCCGCCGTCACCGACGCCTGGCCCGTCGAGGTGGAGAACCTGCTGCGCACGGCCGTGTCCCGGCTCGGCGGCGGCGACCTGGAGCAGGCGGCCGGCTACTCGCTCGGCCTGGCGCCCGGCCTGCGCGACCGCCCGGCGGCGGACCGGCGCCGGCTCGCCGCCCAGGTGTACAGCGTCAGCGTCGAGCGCTTCCGCAAGAGCCAGGAGGAGATGGTCCTGGCCCAGATCGCCGAACAGGTGTGCTGGCTGGCCGGCATCGCCCCGCAGCGCACGGCCACGCCCCAACCTCCCCTGCTCGCCCCGCACTTGCAGCATCGCTTGCTCCGCGTCGGATTCCGCGAGGTACTGCTGCACGTCCACCCCGTCGAACTCCTCCGGAACGTCGACGTGATCGTCTCCCCGACCAACACGCACCTCTCCCTGCCCGCGATGTTCAAGGCCTCCGTGTCCGCGTCCCTGCGCCGCGCGGGTGCCGTGCGCGGTTCGGCCGGGGACGTCACCGCCGATCCCGTGCACGACGCGCTGCTCGGCTGGCGTACGGCGAACGGGCTGCTGGGGCGCCCCGCCCTGCCCGGCACGGTCGCCCCCACCGAGCCGGGCGCCCTCGCGGCCCGGGGCGTCCGCCGTCTCTACCACGCCGCCGTCGCCGTCCCGAGGCCCGGCACCAACGACTACGACGTCGCGGCCCAGGACGTCGCCACGGCCGTGGCCCGCGCCCTGGCCCTGCTGTCGGAGGAACGCGCCGCCTTCACACCGCCGTTGCGGTCGATCTGCTTCCCCCTGCTCGGCGCGGGCCGCGGCGGACTGCCCCCGCAGACCGGAGTCAGCGCCCTGTGGGCCGCGCTGGACGCCGGCACCGACGCGGACACCGACCTCCACCTCGTCGTCCGCCGCCCCCTGGTCGCCGACCTGCTGGCCGAGACCCTGGGCGCGCGCGAACGTCCCCTGTCCGCACACGCGTTGGCCGACACCGAGGAGAAGGGACACCGGTGCGGGTGAACCCCTCCACGGTGCTCGCCGCCGCGGCGGCCGACTGGCAGAGACTGTCCGGCCTGCTCGAACCGGGCGCCCGGCGGACGCTGAGCGAGCGGTTGTCCCGACTGCGAGCCGGGGCGGACGCCTCGGACCCGACCGATGTCCTGGCCGCCGCACAGACCCTCCTCGACGCCCTCCCCGCGGACGAGTCCGCCCGACTCCGACAGCACGGCGGCACCGCGCGGTTCACGCCCCAGCCCCAGTCCGAGCTGTACGAGGGATACGCGGCGGCCGACCTGTGCATGCTCGTCCTCGACGGCAACCCCATGGTCGGCCCCGTCCTGGGCCCCGTCCGCGAACGCCTGCTGAGCGCACCGTCCACGCCCTGGTCCGAGGGCGCCGACCCACGGCTGATCGCCCTCTCCGATACGGACGGCCGCAGACGGCTGCCCCTCTTCCAGTTCGAGGCCGGGGGCATGCCCTGGCGCATCGTCCTGGAGGTCAACTCCGTCCTGCGCGCCGCCACCGACCCGTGGGGCGCCGCCGACTGGTGGCTGGCCCGTACGACATGGTGGGACGGCACCCCCGCGGCCCTGCTGGGCCGCGGCCGCGACGCCGAACTGCTCGGCGCGGCAAGGGAACTGACCGGCCCGGAGGGGGAGGAGTAGCCCATGGGCAAGTACCCGCCGCCCGAGACCCTGCCGGGCGAACCGACCCGAGCGGTGCTGCGCGCCGGCACACCGGTCTACCGCGTGCACTCCACCCACCGCCCGCCGACCGCGTACAACGCCCGCCCCTCGCACGCCTTCTACTACGGCGGCCGTTTCGACAGCACCCCCTACGACCGCTACGGCTACCTCTACGTCGGCTTCGGCGTCGGTGCCGCCGTCTGCGAGGTGCTGCTGCGCTCACTGCCGTTCGACTCCGAGGCGGGCCACCGGCTGCTGCCCCGCGTGGCGTTCGAACGCCGCAGCCTGTCCTTCCTGCGGCTGGCCGCCGACATCGAGGTCGTCTCGCTGATGTCCGGCGCGGATCTCGCGGCGGTGGCGCAGGACTCATGGCTGGTGCACACCGAGGGCGCGGACTATCCGCAGACCCGCGACTGGGGCCACTGGATCCGCCGGCGGACCGAGCCCTGGGCGCAGGGTTTCGTCTGGCCGTCGAAGCGCGAGCCCGCCGACCGGGTCGCGATCCTCTTCGACGACCGGGGCGGGCCGCCGGTGCTGGAACCCACGGGCGCGCCCGGCGTCGACTTCGGGACCGAGGAGGGGGAACGGTGGCTCAACGGGGTGCTGGCGCCGTATCGGACGCGAACCGCGCCGCGGCCGCGGGAGCGGGGGATGTGAGATGACGACTCCGTACGACCTCCAAGCGCTGGTGTGGGAGATCGAGCAGCGGGCGAACGGCGTCGTCAGCGGCGCGGACCTGGCCGGGATGACCGAGCTGGTGCTGGACCGGCTGGGCTGTACGACGGCACAGCAGGCCTACGACCGCCTGTGCGAGGACTGGGCGGAGCTGCCCCGCGGCACCGTCATGTCCGGGCTGCGGGCCGGACATGTGCTGAGCGTGCTGCCGATCCTGCGGCTCGAAAAACCGCTCTTCGACCCCGTGCGCGAGGAGGAGCTCTGGCAGGAGGTGCGTGACCACGGGCCGGCGGACGAGACCTGGCAGGCCGGCGTCGTGGTCAAGAACAGCGCGTTCGGCCTGCGGCACCTCACCGAACCGGCCCAGATCGAAGGAGCGCTCGCCCGGATCGAAGGGGCCAGGGCCACGCTCCCGTCCGGCACCCGGACCCGCGAGAATCTCGACTTCGCCCATGCCATCCTGCGGACCTATCTGGCCCAGCTGGGCGGCGGGGAAGACGACTTCGACACCGCCGTCGACGACATGGCCCGCATCGTCGAGACCGCGGCACTGCGGCCGGACGAACGTCTGGCCCTGAACGCACAGATCGCCCTGTTCCGCGTTCACCAGGCCGCCCGCCGCGCCGACGAGGAGGCCATGGCCGAACAGATCCGGGTCCTCGAACGGGCCTTGGCGGAGCTGCCCGCCGAACACGTCGACATGCTCGCGTTCGAATCGAACCTGGAAGCCGCCCGGAGCCATCTGAGCCTCCTGCGAGCACGGCGCACCGGACGCTTCGAACCCGCTGCCGAAGGGGCGGGCGCCGCGACACCCCCACACGAGATCCGCCGCCGGATCGAGGGGCTGCCGCGCAACGCCCAGGCCGACAAACTGGCCGAGGTGGCATTCGCGGTCGGGGCACGCGCCCTGCCGGCGATGGACCACCAGGGAATGCTGGAGGCCGTAGAGCTGCAGGAAGCCACACTGGATCTGCTCGAACCGGACGACGAGCGATGGATCCGGGCCACGGGCGCGCTGGGAGTGGCCCACTGCACCATGGCCGGGCTCCACGTCGCACCACCGGCCGACCGCCCCCACCACCTCGACCAGGGCATCGCCTGGCTGCGGCACACCCTGAAGCTCACCGGCGGGCCGCACCACCCCTTGTGGGGCGGCACCGGCATGACGCTGGCGAGGGCCTACCGCCTGCGCGGCGACGAGTACACGCACGACGCCCGCACGAGACGCCTGAACTACGACGCCTCCCGCCGCGTCGGCCTCGCATGCCTGCGCGCGGCGGCCTGGAGTTCCCTGCTCCAGGCCGGTACGGCCCATGCCGCGCAGACCGCCCGGCTGGCGGGCGGCCAGGCCCTCGACGTGGCGCGCTGGTGTCTGGCCGACGGCGCCCACGCCGACGCCGTAGGAGCCCTCGACGCGGGGCGCGGCCTCGTCCTGCACGCGGCGACCGTGGTCACCACCGTGCCCGACATGCTGCGGCAGTTGGGCCAGGCGGAGCTCGCGCAGGAGTGGCAGGCCGCGGGCAGCGTGCCCGAGCTGGGGGAGGAGATGCTGTTCACCGCTCAGGCCGCGGCCGCCGGGCCCCCCAGCCGACTGCGCCGGCGGGTCCTGGAGGCGCTGGCCGACTCCCCTCGGCAGCACGGCCTGCTGGACGTGCCCTCACCCGGGGACATCGGCTCGGCGCTGCGCGCGATGGGCGCGACCGCGCTGGTCTACCTGGTGCCCGGCGACGAGGACGTGGCCGGACTCCTCGGACCGCCGCACGGCTCCGGCGCGGCCGTCATCGTCACGGCCGACGGCAGCACAGACGCCCTCGAGCTGCCCGACCTCACCCTCGACGCACCCCCGCTCACCACCTACCGCGCCACCGGCACCCCCGGCCGCGACGCCGGCGGCCCGCCCGAGGCCGACACCCTGCCCGGGCCGGCCCCGAGCCCCGCCACGAGCCGCGCCGCCCTGGAGCAGGTGTGCGCCTGGGCCGGAACGGCGGTGATGGAACCGCTGCTGAGCCGGCTCCCACGCGGCTACGGCCGGGTGCCGTCCCTGGTGCTCGTCCCCATGGGCGACCTGGGCGTCGTGCCCTGGCACGCGGCACGCGTGCGTGGCCGGCGCCGGTCGCAGGGATACGCCTGCGAGGAGGTGGACATCTCCTACCTGCCCTCCGCCCGGCTGCTGTGCGACGTGGCCGCCCGGCCCGCCGCCGGCACCCGCCGGACCCTGGTCGTCGGCAACCCGACCCGCGACCTGCACCACGCCGGTGAAGAGGCCGAGGCCGTCCACAGCGTCTTCCACCCCGAAGGCGACCTGCTCGGCCCCGGCGCCGCCACGCCCGCCGCCGTCACCGACTGGCTGCGCCGGCAGCAGGGCGGACTGCTGCACCTCGCCTGCCACGGAGTGGTGCGCCAGGGCGAGCGGCACAGCGCCTATCTCGCCCTGTCCGGCGGGCGGTTGGCCGCCGAGGAACTGACCGAGGGCGCGACCCGCTACCGCGGCCTGGACCTGGTCGTGCTCGCGGCCTGCCGTACCAACGTCTCCGGGCACGGCTACGACGAGGCGTACAGCCTGTCCACCGCTTTCCTCGTCGCGGGCGCCCGCTCGGTCATCGGCTCCCTGTGGCCCGTACCCGACGAGGCGACGTCCCTGCTGATGTACATGACCCACCACTTCATGAGCCACGAGGGCCTGCCGCCCGGAGCGGCGCTGCGCAGCGCCCAGTCGTGGATGCTGAACGAACGCCGCGAGGCGCCGCCCGGCATGCCGGACCGGCTGCGGGCACGGGTAGGGCACATCGACGGCGACGACCTGACCGCGTGGGCGGGCTTCACCCACCTCGGCTGGTGACGGCCCCTCACACCTGGGTGCGTACGACCACCTGTGCCGTCCCCCAACGGGCCGCCCCGCAGGCCGGACCGCCCGCGTCCCGGTCGTACCCGTAGGCCGGACCGCCCGCGTCCCGGCCGTCCCTCGCACCCGCCCCGATCAGCCGCAGCAGGCCGCCTCCACCGGCCGGGGCCGGGCTGAGGCGTGCACCGGAGGGGGCGGCAGTGGACCAGGCGGGCAGCCGGAAGGGTGCGAGGTTCAGCTCGTCCTCCGCGACGATCACCTTCAGCCAGTCCCGGGTGGAGGCACCCCGCACCGTCGAACGCCCCGGCGGCAGCCGCAACCACACGGGCTGCCCGCGCCGGGCCCATCCGACCCTGCCGTCCCCGATGAACTCACCCTCGAACAGGTGCGGGGACGAGGCGTACCCATCCGTCAGGTCGAGGAGTACCGCCCACAGTTGCCGTCCGGAGAAGTTGTGGATCCCGACCCGCACCTGCGGTTCACGCCCGTCGGGTGTGTAGGCGCAGACGACCTCGCCGTCCGCCGAGTGACTCAGACCGCCCACCGAGGTCTCCTCGACGGTGATCCGTACCAGTGACGACAGCAGCGGATCGGGATTGGCCAGGTCCCGGATGTGGTGCCAGCGGGCGATGTGGGCGAGGCAGTCGGTGACGCCGGCCGCGTCCGCGGGGGACCGCAACGGCAGGTCCGGCACGGGATACCCGGCGCCGCCGGACACCCGGGCCCGGCCATATCCGGCTTCCACGTGCAGTCGCACAGCCCCTTCGGGCGCAGGTGGTCCGTCCGGCTCCAAGGCCAGCGCGGGCACCGCCGCGACGGCCTCCGCGACCAGACGTACGGCGGCCGGCTCACCGGAAAGCGTCACGACGGCCGGCGGGAAGGCCAGGGCCGATGGAGTGACGGCGTGCGCCACCTGCTCATCCTCAGCGGTCGGTTGCCAGTCGACCGGGTCCACCAGAGCCGACTCGGTCCGCACCTCCCGGACCACGACCGTGCGCTCCCCGGCGGCGCCGGACAGGGTGAACTCGGCGCCCGCGGACCGCAGTCCGTGCGCCGCGCCGCAGTTGACCTCCCAGCCCCACGCCGTGTGCCGCAGCAGGAACGGCGAGGCCGGCACCGGCTCGCCGGACAGGAAGCCCCCGTCCTCCGGACCGCGCAGCTCGGGATGCTGGATGTGGCCGCTGACGCGCACGCGCGCGTGGGCGAGCGCATGCGCCTCCCCGTACGTGGTCGTGGGACCGAGCCCGTCGAGCGCGCTCAGCAGCGCATGACTGAACATGCCCCGGGTCAGCCCGTCGATGACCTTCTCGTGCGCGAGCTCCTGCGGACGGCACGCGGCCAGCAGGACATGCCGACCCGGCTCGGGTCCCGGCCCGCCGCCCTCGCGCGACCCCGTGTGCCACCACGACTGCCAGGGCACGCCCCGGACCGCCGCACCGTCCGGACCGTCCGCGTACTCCCGTGTCGCCCCGCCCGAGTGGCAGCAGTCCAGCACCGCGACGACATGGGTGCCGCGGGCGGCGATGCCGTCCAGGAGCGCCCCGAGTTCGGTGTCCCGCAGCACCGGCTGCCCGCCCGGAACGAGACTGTCGTGGCACACCAGCGCCTGGGACCAGCCGGTGGCCTCGCCCGGGTCGGACGTCGGGCTCTGGCTGCCGTGCCCGCTGAACCACAGCAGCGCGGTGTCACCCGGACCGCTGCGCCCCAAGTGCTCCTCCAGGCCCGCGAGCACCGCCGCCCGGGTCGCCCCGGCGTCGTACAGCGTCCGGACGCGAGGTTCCGGACCGGTCCTGCCTCGCAGCCAGGTCTCCGCCGCCCGTACGTCGCTGACACAGCCGCGCAGCGGCGCGCCGGGGTAGTCGTCGATGCCCACGAACAGGGCGTACACGGTGCGCATACGGTGATCCTTCCAGGTTCGCCGGGCGCGGGCAGGGCGTTTCCGGGGCGCATGCCGGGCGCCCGCGCGCAACCCCATGACCCCCCGCGCCCAGTCCAGTTGACTTGACTGCGGAGATGGCTGATGTTTGTGCCGCCTTCAGCACCGCGAGTAACGGAAGGAACACCACGTGAGTTTCGGGGGACCCACCAACCCGTACCAGCCGCCCGGGCCGCCGGCCGGGGGACCGTACCCGCCGCCTCCGGCCACGGGCCCCTACGTACCGCCCCAGCCGGGCCCGGCACCGTACGGCTACCCGCAGCCACAGCCGTATCCGTATCCACCGCAGCCCCATCCGGGGCCGGGCGCTCTGCGCGGTGGCGAATGGCCGTCGCTGCGCCAGCTGTTGCGGCAGGGGCGGTCCAGCACCTCCGGCTGCATGTGGCTGGTGCTGCTCGCCCCGTGCACCTGGTTCGCGTTCCTGCCGCTCGTGCTCGGCTACTCGTTCGCGCGCTCGGCCCGCAACCGGGCCCACCGGCTCTTCCCGCGGCACGGGCACCGGGCCGTCGACGACCGGCACGTCACGCGCGTGCAGAAAGTGCGGGCCTGGACCGCGGCCGCCATGTCCCTGATGCTGCTCGGCGTCTACGGCAAACCGGAGGACGTCGCCGAGGCCCAGGAGCAGTACATGATGCGGCTGGCGGTCACCCCGCCGCTGCTGCTCCTGAGCGCGCCCGTCGTGATCGCGGTGCTCTTCCGCTGGGCGTCGGCGGCGAGGCGGTCGGCCATGCGCGCAAGCGTGCGGGCCGCCCTGCGGTCGGCCGGGTGGTACGTCGGCGCCGTGACGGCCCTTCCGCTGCTCGGCGGGGCGATCATCCTGCTCGACCGGAACCGGTCGCCCTCCGCCGGGGTGTCGGCAGCCGCACCCTGGCTGATCCTCGCGGCGGCCCTGCCCCTGGTCTGGCTCCTGTTCTTCATCGGCTTCGCCACCGGCCCGGCCATCCGCACCGGTTTCAACACCGCGGCCGTGCACGCTGCGCTCCCGGCCCTGCTGACCGGCACCCTGGTGTGGGAGTTCGCGGTCATCAGCATGGTCGCGGGGGGCCTGCCGCCCGGCCCGCCGGTGATCCAGGCCCTCGCCGTCCTCGGCGGCCCCGCCTCGGTGACGGCGGTGGTCTGGTGGGAGATCCGCCGCCTGCGCACCCTGTACGGCGTGACGCTGCGCGCCTGACCGTACGGCCGCCCGTCCAACCTCACTTTCCGGCCGGGGAGTTGGCGCGGACCGTCCGCACGTCCCCCCGCCTCGCCCCGCCCGCCCGTGATTACGTAGGGCCCATGACTGCGATCAGACTGCTCCTCGTCGACGACGATCCGCTGGTGCGGGCGGGACTGTCCTTCATGATGGGCGGCGCGGACGACATCGAGATCGTCGGAGAGGCCGCCGACGGCGGCGAGGTGGAGGCGCTCGTCGACCGCACCCGCCCGGACGTCGTGCTCATGGACATCCGGATGCCGACGGTGGACGGTCTCACGGCCACGGAGCGGCTGCGCGCCCGCGAGGACGCGCCGCAGGTGGTGGTGCTCACCACCTTCCACGCCGACGAACAGGTGCTGCGGGCGCTGCGCGTGGGCGCCGCCGGTTTCGTCCTCAAGGACACCCCGCCCACCGAGATCCTCGCGGCGGTGCGCCGGGTCGCGGCCGGCGACCCGGTCCTGTCGCCCACGGTCACCCGTCAGCTGATGCAGCACGCGCTCGGCACCGCCGCCGACACGCGCCGCGCAGGCGCGCGTGCACGGATGGCCGTCCTCAACGACCGCGAGCGCGAGGTCGCCGTAGCGGTCGGCCGGGGCCTGGCCAACGCCGAGATCGCCACCGGCCTCTTCATGAGCGTCGCCACCGTCAAGACACACGTCTCCCGCATCCTGGCCAAGCTCGACCTCAACAACCGGGTGCAGATCGCGCTGCTGGCGTACGACGCGGGACTCCTGGACGAGGAGCGGGCGGAGGAACAGGAGGGGCGCTGACCCGCCCTACAGGCAGGGGGCTTCTGATGGATCTCCGCGGCGTCGCGACGCCCGGCACGCACTCTCGCCGCACCGGACAAAAGGCCTGGTAGCTCCTCCCCCACTCTCGGCTTCGCTCGAGCGGGGGGACCCCCATCGAGGCCTTCCGCCCGGCACGCCGACAGCACGCACCGAACGCCGCTCCTTCCTCCACGGAGATCCATCAGAAGCCCCCTAGCCGTCACGCGAACGCCGAGGCGGCGCCACCGGGGATCTCCGCGAGGCGTACCGCTCTGCGCTCCCGGCGCGACAGCTCGCACGCCTCGGCGATCCGCAGGGCCTGCAGCGCCTCGCGCCCGTCGCAGGGGTTGGGCCGCTCGCCCCGGACGACCTCGACGAACGCGTTCAGCTCCGCCTCGTAGGCCGGGCCGAAGCGCTCCAGGAAGCCCGTCCACGGCTTGTCGGCGGCCGGCGGCCCGGTCGGTTCGGTGGACGCGATCGGCGTACGGTCGTCCAGGCCGACCACGATCTGGTCGAGCTCCCCGGCGAGCTCCATGCGCACGTCGTAGCCGGCCCCGTTCATCCGGGAGCCGGTGATCGTGGCGAGCATGCCGTCGTCGAGGGTGAGGAGCACGGCGGCGGTGTCCACGTCGCCGGCCTCGCGGAACATCGCGGGCCCCGCGTCGGACCCGGCCGCGTACACATCCGCAACCTCCCGGCCCGTCACCCAGCGCAGGACGTCGAAATCGTGGATCAGGGTGTCCCGGTACAGCCCGCCGGACAGCGGCAGCCACGCGGCGGCCGGCGGCGACTGGTCACTGGTCAGCGCCCGGACGGTGTGCAGCCGCCCCAGCCTGCCGGACCGCACGGCCTCACGGGCGCCCGTGTAGCCCGTGTCGAAGCGGCGCTGGAAGCCCATCTGGAGGACCGTCCCGACCGTCTCGACCTCGGCGATCGCACTCAGGGTCCCCGGCAGATCCAGCGCGATGGGCTTCTCGCAGAACACCGGCAGGCCCGAGCGTGCTGCCCGACCGATCAGTTCGGCGTGGGCGGACGTGTTGGTCGTGATCACCACGGCGTCGACCCCCCAGCGGAAGATCTCCTCCACGCCCGGCGCCGCCGTCTCGCCCAGCCGGTGCGCCAGATCCTGGGCCCGCGTGGGGTCCGCGTCCGTGAGGATCAAGGACCCGACGTCGCGGTGCCGGCTGAGCGTGTTCGCGTGGATCGTGCCGATGCGGCCCGTCCCGATGACCCCGATGCGCATGGAAACAAAGTGCGTCCACAGCCCGCCGCTGTCAATCTGTTTGTCCGGACAATCTGACTACACAACTTCCCGTCAACAACGCACGGAGCTACGCTCGGCCCGTGCCGAAACCAGAAGTGGACCCGACCGTGCAGCTCGAGCTGAGCGTGGACCGCAGCTCTCCCGTGCCGTTGTACTTCCAGCTGTCCCAGCAGCTGGAGGCCGCGATCGAGCACGGCACGCTGACCCCCGGCAGCCTGCTGGGCAACGAGATCGAACTCGCCGCCCGGCTCGGCCTGTCCCGGCCGACTGTCCGCCAGGCCATCCAGTCGCTCGTCGACAAGGGCCTCCTCGTACGCCGCCGCGGCGTGGGCACCCAGGTCGTGCACAGCCAGGTCAAGCGCCCGCTGGAACTCAGCAGCCTCTACGACGACCTGGAGGCGGCGGGCCAGCGCCCGGCCACGAAGGTCCTGGTCAACACGCTCGAACCCGCCTCCGCCGAGGTCGCCGCCGCACTCGGCGTCGCCGAGGACAGCGACGTCCACCGCGTGGAACGCCTCCGCCTCGCCCACGGCGAGCCCATGGCCTACCTCTGCAACTTCCTGCCCCCAGGCCTCATCGAACTCGACACCGGCCAACTGGAGAGCACCGGCCTCTACCGCCTGATGCGAGCGGCCGGCATCACCCTCCACAGCGCCCGCCAGTCCATCGGCGCGCGAGCGGCGACACCGCCGGAGGCGGAGCGACTCGCCGAGGAGGCCGGGGCCCCGCTGCTGACCATGCAACGCGTCACGTTCGACGACACGGGCCGAGCAGTGGAATACGGCACACACACCTACCGCCCGACGCGCTATTCGTTCGAGTTCCAGCTGCTGGTACGCACCTAGGTTCCTGGGGGCGCGGGGCTGCGTCGATGTGCGGCTCCGCCGCGTGGGCGCGGTCGACCCCCACTCACCCGCACCCGGCAATGATCCGCACCACCCCGCCCCTGCCCCGCTCCGCACACACCCCCACGGTGAGGCAGAATCGGGCCCGATGAGCACCTACCGCGACTTCACCGCCCCCATCGGCTCCCGCCGTGCCACCGTGCTCCGCACCGTCGGCACCCGGGAGCGCCGCTCACACCTGACGGCCCCCCGCGTGCCGACGGTCGGCATCGACATCGGCGGTACGAAGGTGATGGCGGGTGTCGTCGACGCCGACGGCAACATCCTCGAGAAGCTCCGCACGGAGACCCCGGACAAGTCCAAGAGCCCCAAGGTCGTCGAGGACACCATCGCCGAACTGGTCCTGGACCTCTCCGACCGGCACGACGTGCACGCCGTCGGCATCGGCGCGGCCGGCTGGGTCGACGCCGACCGCAACCGCGTGCTGTTCGCCCCCCACCTGTCCTGGCGCAACGAACCGCTCCGCGACCGCCTGGCCGAGCGGCTCGCCGTGCCCGTCCTGGTCGACAACGACGCCAACAGCGCCGCCTGGGCCGAGTGGCGCTTCGGCGCCGGCCGCGGCGAGGACCACCTCGTCATGATCACGCTGGGCACCGGCATCGGCGGCGCGATCCTGGAGGACGGCCAGGTCAAGCGCGGCAAGTACGGCGTCGCCGGCGAGTTCGGCCATATGCAGGTCGTGCCCGGCGGCCACCGCTGCCCGTGCGGCAACCGCGGCTGCTGGGAGCAGTACAGCTCCGGAAACGCCCTGGTCCGCGAGGCACGTGAGCTGGCCGCCGCCGACTCGCCGGTGGCGTACGGGATCATCGAGCACGTCAAGGGCAACATCTCCGAGATCAGCGGCCCGATGATCACCGAGCTGGCCCGCGAGGGCGACGCCATGTGCATCGAGCTGCTCCAGGACATCGGCCAGTGGCTCGGCGTCGGCATCGCCAACCTCGCGGCCGCCCTCGACCCCTCCTGCTTCGTGATCGGCGGCGGTGTCTCGGCCGCCGACGACCTGCTGATCGGCCCCGCGCGGGACGCGTTCCGCCGGCATCTGACCGGCCGCGGCTACCGCCCCGAGGCCCGCATCACCCGGGCCCAGCTCGGCCCCGAGGCCGGCATGGTCGGCGCCGCCGACCTGGCCCGGCTGGTCGCCCGGCGCTTCCGCCGCGCCAAGCGCCGCCGGGTGGAACGGTACGAGCGCTACGAGCGGTACGCGCAGGCCCGCCGCAGTACCCAGGAGACGCTGTGACCGCTTCGCTGCCCCACCAGGGCCCGTGGCCCGACGAGCCGGAACGCCCGGTCGAGGGCCGCCGCCACATGATCCGCCGCAGGGCGCTCACCCTGCTGATCATCGTGCTGCTCATCGGCATCCCGGCGGGCTACCTGGTGATCTCCGCGAACCAGAGCCGGGACAGCGGCAAGGACAAGGAGGCGAAGTACTCGGCGACCGGCCTCACCGAGGGCTGGCCCTCCAAGCTCCAGCGCCGGATCTACCAGGTGCCCGTCCCGCACCCGGCCTGGCACGTGGCGTACTACGAGACCAACAACTGGAAGACCAGCCGCCTGTACGCCCAGTTCGAGACCAACTCGGCCGGTCTGGACGCGTATCTGACGGGCCTCGGCCTGACCCGGGACGACCTGAAGAAGGGCCACGTCACCATCGGCGCCCGCGACCGGAAGGTCACCGGCTGGAAGTTCGCCGACAACGGCATGTGGTCCGGCTTCGTCCACCGGCAGAAGAAGCCGGCCCCCACGCACGACGTGGTCGTGGACCTGTCCAACCCGGCGTACCCCTGGGTGTTCGTGGTGTCCCGGACCGTGCCCTGACCCCTGGGGCCGGTGCGGCCGCGGGGGCCGATTGTCAGACCCCGCCCGTAGAGTCGGAGACGACTGATCCGGCACGCGGGACGGGAGGTGGCAGGACGTATGGGCGACACGGCCGCGGTGGCCGAGCGGGCGGGGGAGCCGACGGTCGTCCCCGTCCGGCTCCCGGCCGTCTTCCTGCCCGCACCCCTCCCGCGCGACGGGCGGATCGCCTTCTGGGACCCCGAGGGCGAGCCCCTGCCCACCGGGGACGCGGAGGACGCCGAGGAGGCCGCGGCCACCGAGCTGACCGTCGTACGACGGCACGGAGCCGGAGTCCGGCGGCGGACCACCCCGGCGCTGTCCCTCCCGCTGGACGCTGCCCTGCCGCTCCTGGTGCGCGCCCGGCACGACCCCGCGGCCCACCCCGCCACCGCCTGCTGGGGCGCGGCCGCCCTGCACGCCCTGCGGCTGACCGCGCGCGGCCGGCTGCTGCCCGGCCTGACCGCCACGGGGCACGACGCGTGGCGCGCCGGCCCCCTCGGCCCGGACGACATCGCACACCTGCGCGCGGTGGCCGCCGCCCTGCCGTACGAGGGCCACGCCGTCCCGCTGCCCGGCCCGGGCCCGATCCGCCTGCCGGAACCGGAAGCGCTGGTGCGCGCCTTCCTGGACGCGGTCGCCGACACCCTGCCCCGCACCCCGGCCGCGCCCCACACCTCCGGCAGGCCCTTCGCGGCCCGGGAGGCCCAGCACCTGCCCGCCGCCCACGACTGGGCCGCCGAGGTCGCCGCCGGCATGGACGCCGGAGTGCGGATCTCGCTCCGCCTGGACCTGTCGGCGTACGACCTCTTCGACGACGCCTCCGACGGCGGCGTACGCAGCGCCGGCGCGGCGATCGTCCAGGTGCACAGCCTCGCCGACCCCACCCTCGTGGCCGACGCGGCCGCCCTGTGGGCGGGCGGGGCCGACGACGCCTTCGGCCCACGCGCACGCGTGGACGCGGCCCTCGCGGTCCGCCGGGCGGCCCGGGTCTGGCCCCCGCTCGACCGGCTCTCCGACCAGGACGTGCCCGACGTGCTGGCTCTGACGGAGGAGGAGCTGAACGACCTGCTCGGGGTCGCGGCCACCCGGCTCGCCGCGGCCGGGGTCGCCGTGCACTGGCCGAGGGACCTCGCCCAGGACCTGTCCGCCACGGCGGTCGTCCGCCCGGCCCCCGGCTCGGCGAAGGACGGCACCGGCTTCTTCGAGAGCGAGGACCTGCTCCGGTTCAGCTGGCAGCTGGCGCTCGGCGGCGACCCGCTCACCGACACCGAGATGGACGCCCTCGCCGAGGCCCACCGCCCGGTCGTCCGGCTGCGCGACCAGTGGGTGCTGGTCGATCCGGCCCTCGTCCGCAAGGCCCGCAAACGGGACCTGGGCCTGCTCGACCCGGTCGACGCGCTGTCCGTCGCCCTCACCGGCACGGCCGACGTGGACGGTGAGACGGTCGAGGCCGTCCCGGTCGGCGCGCTGGCCGGCCTGCGCGACCGCCTGACCGCGGGCATCCGCCCGGCCGAGCCGCCGCCGGGCCTGCACGCCACCCTCCGCGACTACCAGCGCCGAGGCCTGGCCTGGCTCGAGCTGATGACCTCCCTGGGCCTCGGCGGCTGCCTCGCCGACGACATGGGCCTCGGCAAGACCGTCACCCTCATCGCCCTGCACCTGAAGCGGGCCCGCGGCGAGCCGACCCTGGTGGTCTGCCCGGCCTCGCTGCTGGGCAACTGGCAGCGGGAGATCACCCGCTTCGCGCCCGGCGTCCCCGTCCGCCGCTTCCACGGCCCTGACCGCAGCCTGGCCGACCTGGACGGCGGTTTCGTCCTCACCACCTACGGCACGATGCGCTCGGCGGCCCCCGCCCTGGCCGAGCGGACCTGGGGCATGGTCGTCGCCGACGAGGCGCAGCACGTCAAGAACCCCTACTCGGCCACGGCCAAGGCGCTGCGCACGATCCCGTCCCCCGCGCGGGTCGCCCTGACCGGCACGCCCGTCGAGAACAACCTGTCGGAGCTGTGGGCGCTGCTCGACTGGACGACACCGGGCCTCCTGGGCCCGCTGAAGTCCTTCCGCGCCCGGCACGCCCGGGCCGTGGAGACCGGCGAGGACGAGCAGGCGGTGGAGCGCCTGGCCCGCCTGGTCCGCCCCTTCCTCCTGCGCCGGAAGAAGTCCGACCCGGGCATCGTCCCCGAACTGCCGCCCAAGACGGAGACCGACCACCCGGTCCCGCTCACCCGCGAACAGGCCGCGCTGTACGAGGCGGTGGTCCGCGAGTCGCTGCTCGCCATCGAGACCTCCGAGGGCATGGCCCGCCGGGGCCTGGTGCTGAAGCTCCTGACCTCCCTGAAGCAGATCTGCAACCACCCCGCGCTGTACCTGAAGGAGGACCACGCGCCGGAGCACGCCCGGCCCGGCGGCGACCGGTTCGCCACCCGCTCCGGCAAACTCGCCCTGCTGGACGAGCTGCTGGACACGCTGCTCGCCGAGGACGGGTCCGCACTCGTCTTCACCCAGTACGTGGGGATGGCCCGTCTGATCACCACTCACCTGGCCACCCGGGCAGTTCCGGTCGACCTCCTCCACGGCGGCACACCGGTCCCGGAGCGGGAGCGCATGGTGGACCGCTTCCAGGCCGGCTCGACCCCCGTCCTGGTCCTGTCCCTGAAGGCCGCGGGCACCGGCCTCAACCTCACCCGCGCGGGCCACGTCGTCCACTTCGACCGCTGGTGGAACCCGGCCGTCGAGGAACAGGCCACCGACCGCGCCTACCGCATCGGCCAGACCCAGCCCGTCCAGGTCCACCGCCTCATCACCGAGGGCACCGTCGAGGACCGTATCGCCGAGATGCTCCAGGCCAAGCGCGCCCTGGCGGATGCCATCCTCGGCTCCGGCGAGTCGGCCCTCACCGAACTGACGGACCGTGAGCTGTCCGACCTGGTCTCCCTGCGGAGGACGTCATGACCCACAGCGGGGCCGACGAGGCCCGCCGGGCCCTGCGGGCGGCCCGCGAGAAGGCGACCCGGGACCCGGACCCGGACTCCGCTCCCCGTCCGGCACCTTCCCCGGCCCCGTCACCCGCCGACCAGGAGACCTCCCGCCCGGGAGACGCGGCCCGCGAGGCCCTGCGCAGGGCGGTGTCCGAGCGTCGCGAGGCCGATGGGGATGAGGCGGGCTTCCCGGTCGACGCGCGGGCGGCCGAGGATACCGATGACGCGATGGCCGGGGTGCCGGGTGGCGCGTCGGGCCACAGCGGCGACAGCGGGGACCACAGCGGAAGCACCGAGGGCGATGACGGCAGCAGTGGACCGGGGGAGGATGCGTCCGATGCGTCCGACGGACCGGCCGAGGACGAGGACAGGAGCGCGCCCGCCGACGTACCGGAGGGCACCCCTGACGATGCTCCCGGCGGCGCCACCGAGCAGCCGGGTCCGCGCGCGGGGGATGTCGCACGTGAGGCACTGCGTGCGGCTCGGGACGAGGCGCGGCGGGCGCGGGAAGAGACCGCCCGCGAAGGGATCCGGCGCAGGCGCCGGGCTGCCCGGCAGAGCGCCGCGCACGAGAGGCCGGGGCCTGAGCGGAGGGCGGGCGAGCACACCGTCGGCAGGGGGACGCGAGACGTACTGCAGTTGCTGGGCGACGCCTTCCGGATGCCTCCGGCGGCGGACGAGCCGGACGCGGCACCCGAGGACTCCGACGAAACGCGCCACGGGCGCTCGCCTCACCACAGTGCCGACGCGCCGCACAGCCCGGCGACCCCCGAGACGCCGACTCCCGGCCCCGCGACCTCCCACCCCTGGTCCACCCCGCCCACAACCCCCCGAAAAGCTGCACCCCCTCACACCACCCCCCGGAAGCCCCGCTCCATGGCCGCCCCCAGCCGCGACAGCGAACTCCGCCGTACCTTCCCGGCCTTCCCGCCCCGGGAGCCCGACGGCCAGGGGTTCGCCGAGAGTTGGTGGGGGAACGCGTGGGTCGCGGCGCTCGAGCAGGGCGCGCTGGACGCCAAGCGGCTGGAGCGCGGGCGCGGATATGCGGGGCAGGGGAATGTCGACGCCATCACCGTGACGCCCGGACTGGTGCTGGCGTACGTACAGGGCAGCCGCCCGCGCCCGTACCGCGTGCAGGTGCGGCTGCGCACGCTCGACGACGCCGACTGGGAGCGGTTCCTGGACGCCGCCGTCGACCGGCCCGGGCACATCGCGGCGCTCCTGGACAAGGAGATGCCCCACTCCCTCGCGGACTGCGGCGTGCCCCTGCTGCCGGGCCCCGGCGACCTGGAACCGCAGTGCAGCTGCCCCGACCGGGGCCATCCCTGCAAGCATGCCGCCGCCCTCTGCTACCAGACCGCCCGGCTGCTGGACGCCGACCCCTTCGTCCTGCTCCTGCTGCGCGGCCGCGGTGAACGGGACCTGCTCGACGCCCTGTCCCGGCTGAGCGCCACCCGCGCGGCGCGTGCCGCCCAGGACAAAGAACCGGAACCTCTTCCCGGCGTGCGGGCCGGTGACGCCCTCACGCCACGCGCCCTCCCGCCCCTGCCGACGCCGCTGCCCACGCCCGCGCACCCCGAACAGCCCCCGGCCTACCCGGCGTCCCCCGGCGGCCCGGACCCCTTCGCGCTGGACCAACTGGCCACGGACGCCGCCGCCCGGGCGCACGCCCTGCTCGCCACCGGCCGCGACCCGGTCGGGCAGTTGACCCTCTGGCAGGACGCGGTCCGCCTGGCCGCGGCCCGCCCCGGCTCGGGACTCACCGCTGGCACCCGGGCGCTCTACTCCTCCCTCGCCTCCGCGGCGGGCCGCACGCCGTCCGAGCTGGCCCGCGCGGTCGCCGCCTGGCGCCAGGGCGGACTGGAGGGCCTCGCCGTACTGGAGGAGCCGTGGGACCCGCCGGCCGGCCGGTTCGACCGGGCCCGCCCCCTCCTCCTCGCCGCCGACCTGCCCGCCTTCCGCCCCGGGCGCAACCACCTCACCCACCCCCACGGCCACGTCCAGCTCCGCCTGGGCCGCGACGGCCTGTGGTACGCCTACGAGTCCGAGCCGGGCCACGACGACTGGTGGCCGAGAGGCACCCCCGACCTGGACCCGGTGGGCGCGCTGACCGGCCTCGGCCTGCCGAGCGACCTCTGAGGCCCCGCGGCTCGATGTCTCCCGGGGAGCCCGGGAGCGGGCCGCTTCCGGGCATCCCCGTTCCGAGGAACTCCTCAAGGGACAGCACCCAGGACGCCATCGCCCCCGCGGGACCGCTGCAGATCGGGGGATACGCCTGGGAGGAGGCCATCTACACCGCCCCCGTCGCCGATGCCGCGTCCCATGCCGTGAAAGCGGCGGAGGCGGGCCGGTGGGACGGGCCGGTCTCGGGCGACGTCTCGGACTGGGAGAGCGCCTCCGTCCACTGGGTGATCCAGCGCGAGGACCTGGCCGCGCGGCGCTTCGACCGTGCGTTCACCGACGTCTTCTGGAACCCCTGATGTGGGCAACCGGATCGCAGCACGGCTGACGATCCACGCGCACACACCGTGATGTGCGGCGCGTCGGTACGATGCACGCGCGTCGTGCCTCACGTGCCTGGCCGGCAAACGTGGCGACCACCGAGCGGTGGTACGTGAAGCCGAGTTCCCCGCCATCGTCGGAGACCTGTCCGGCTACGCAGACGCCGGCCACCTGGCCGCCCACGCGGGACTGGCCCCGGTGTCGCGCGACTCCGGCCGCCGGACCGGTAACCACCACCGGCCCAAGCGCTACCACCGCCGCTTACGACACGTCTTCTACATGGCAGCCCAGACCGCCATGATGCGGCCCGGCCCTCCCGGGACTACTACCTCAAGAAGCGCGCTGAAGGGCAGCACTGCTCGCCCTTGCACGCCGCCGAGTCGACGTGCTGTGGGCCATGCTCCGCGACAAGAGACTGTTCACCCCCACCCCGCCAGCCTCCCGACCGGCTTGACACGGTCATTGAGACTCACTCCACGAGCGCATGGGGCAGGTCGAGTGCGGCAGGATAGATGACCAACGAGGCCCCCGAGCAGCGTGGTTGAGACGTCAGACATCTCGGTCAACAGCCCGGGGGCCTCGCTCGTTGCGCTTCGTGAACCGTCACCTGATCGGTGGCCAACTCGAAGAAGCTCACTGACAACATTCGCTGACCCGTCCATCTCTCCGACCTGGCGCCTCCCTCCTTGAGCTAGCTCCGTACTTCGCGGGTGGCTGAGTCGGGTGGAGTTGCTGCCTGGTCGTGTCCGGTCCCGGGCTGGTCGTGTTGACCGCGTGTGGCGAAGTCTTGCCGGTCCCCGCGGCTGCGGACGGTGCGCCCGCGCATGGAATGTGTGGTCACCTCCGTGGTGGAGAAGCGTCTGGGTGCTCTGCCTGTCGCTGCCGAGTTTCTGCGCCGGGTTTGTCGCGGCCCGTCACGCCGATGCGTGCGGCGTCCTGCGCCGCGTCCGCGACAACCAGAGCCGTCCTTGTGATGTGCCCCTGGGCTCGCGACTGGAGGACGGCGACATCGAGACAGCCCATGCTCGGCAGGATCACTGCGTTGAGCGGGAGACACAGAGCAAGAGTCGCAACCAGGCAGGCGCAACTTCCTTGCTGAATCGCGATCCACACTGGGTGACTCTTTGCCGCTCCGAAGGCGGATAGCACAAGAAAGGCAAACAATGCGCGCGAGATGCGGTCTATTTTCGTTTCATGGATGACTCATTGAAGGACCTCACTGGAACTCGCGGCGTGAGCCCACTGCGGCAGCTGTCTCTGGAGCAGCTGCGGCAGCGCACGAGTATGAAGTGGACGACCTACCAGGACGACGTATTGCCACTGTGGGTGGCGGAGATGGACGTGCCGGTCGCCGAGCCCGTAGCACGAGCCATCCACAGTGCGGTGGAGCGCGGAGATACCGGGTATCCGGCCGGAACCGCCTATGGCGAGGCATTCGCGGACTTCGCCGCGCGACGTTGGGACTGGGACGACCTGGCTGTTGAGCGGACGGCGATCGTGCCTGACGTGATGCTGGGCATCGTCGAGATGCTCAAGTTGGTCTCCGGCCGCGGGGACCCCGTCGTGGTCAACTGCCCTGTGTATCCGCCCTTCTATCAGTTCATCCGCAACGACGGCCGGCCGGTTGTCGAGGCGCCGCTGACCGAGAAAGGGCGGATCGACCTGACCACCCTGGAGGTCGCATTCCAGAAAGCCACCGGTCGCGGCGGGCGGCCGGTGTATCTGCTGTGCAGTCCGCACAATCCGACCGGCACCGTACACACCGCCACTGAACTGACCGATGTTGCCGAGCTTGCGCGCAGGTACGCCGTGCGCGTCGTGGCGGACGAGATCCACGCTCCCATCGTGGCTGCCGGAACCTCCTTCGTTCCTTACCTGAGCGTGCCGGGGGCGGAGAACAGCCTGTCGGTGATGTCCGCCTCCAAGGCATGGAACCTGGCCGGTCTCAAAGCCGCCCTCGCCATCGCCGGCCCCGAGGCCGCCGACGACCTGGCCCGCCTCCCCGAGGAAGTCGGTCACGGCCCCAGCCACCTCGGCGTCATCGCCCACACCGCGGCCCTACGGGAGGGCGGTGCCTGGCTCGACAGCCTGCTGGCCGGACTGGACGAAAACCGTCATCTGCTCGGCGATCTACTGTCCACCCACCTGCCCGCCGTGCGCTGCCGCCCAGGCCAGGCCACCTACCTGGCCTGGCTGGACTGCCGGAAACTGGCCCTTGGCAACGACCCGGCGGCCGTCTTCCTGGAACGAGGCCGGATCGCCCTCAACTCCGGGATGGCCTTCGGGCCGGGCGGAGCGGGGTTTGTCCGTATGAACCTGGCCACCTCCCCGGAAATCCTCGCCGAAGGGGTCCGCAGGATGGCCTCCGTACTGTGAGCTCGTCGACTCGAAAGGGACGTGAGGGGTAGCCTCTGCGGTCCGCTCAGCAGGACTGCGTAGGTAACCGCCCGTTCTGTGCGCCGCCGCAGTGCCGTGCCGCGTCTCGGAGGCCGGCCCATGCGATCCGTCTTCGGGCCACTCTTGGTCTCATTGACGAGCTCCCGGTTCCCCAGGAGGGGGTCCCATCCAGGCGGGGCGAGAAGCGGGCCTGGGCATTCGGTTCCGCGCGTCTCAGCCCATGGGCATCTCAGCGACGAGTCCATGCGCAATTGAGGGAAACAGGCGCGGCTGAGCCCGGATACCGCCGTGCGGGGTCTCCAGGCTCCTCCTGCGGATGCCCACCCTGGAAGGCACCGGCGCACGTGGCTGACCCGCCGTCCGATGCCGCTTTGGGGCGGATGCGGGCAGCGGGTCGTGCGCCGCGACTGTCCTTTACAGGCCGGGCGTCCGGGCTGTCGCGTGCTCAGACAAGCGTGGTGACGACGTCGACCGGGTTGACGAGGGTGTCGCGGATGGGCGAACGGCTCTCGACGAGGGTGATCAGCTCTTCGAGCTGCTCGCGGGTGGCATCAGGGGCCTCGATGTGGACGCGAACGCGCAGCTGCTGCACGCCCGGACGGATTGCGGTGTCGATACCGAGGAACCCGCGCAGGTCGATGTCGCCTTCGAGCTCCAGCCGGAAGCTCTTGAGCTCGATGCCGCGCGAGGCGGCGTTGGCGGTGAGTGTGACGGTGTAGCAGCCTGCCAGCGCCTGCAGAACGTACTCCGCGGGCGAGACCGCGGTGTCGGTGCCCAGCAGCGCGGTCGGCTCGTCGCTGGTCATCGTGTACTTCGCCACACGCTGCTCGTCGCGCTCACCGCCCTGTGTCAAGGCGCCGGTCTGCGCCTTGATCCGGAAACCGCCCTGCCACGCACCGTCGACAGCGAAGGTGACCTGGCCGAGCTTGGGAGTGGCCCGAACGGCGTCGATGGTCTCCCGCAGAGCCTTTACGTCGATCTCGTTGACTACGGACATCAGTACTGGTTCCTCCGATTGGCGTGGGGCACGTCAGGGGTGAGCGATGGCCGCGGCCATCGGACCGCCCCTCAGGGCTGAGAAATGTGTTGCGGCGCGGCGCACACTTCGCCCCTGAAGAAGCAGTCGACCGCGCCAACTCTCAAAGACGAGGCTAGGCGGGATCGACCGCTATATTCTTGCCATCTTTGCTAGCAGCCAGACGGATTGGGGAGAGAGTTGCCCATTGACCGGGTGGATCGCGAAATTCTTGCGGAGCTACAGAAGGACGGTCGCCAGACGATCACGGAACTGTCGGAGAAGGTCCGGCTGAGCATCTCGCGTTGCCAGCGGCGGCTGCGCGAGCTCGAGCGCGCAGGCGTTATTCGCGGATACAAGGCAGTGCTGGATCCGGAGGCGATGGGACTCGGCTTCGAAGCGCTGGTCTTCGTGACGCTGCAGCGGGAGGATCAGTCGACGCTGGCGGCCTTCGACGAGGCCGTCGCCGCAATTCCCAACGTTCTGCAGGCACAACGCCTTTTCGGCGATCCCGATTGCCTCCTGCACGTCGTGGCCGTCGACCTCGCCGACTACCGGAAGCTCTACGAAGGGCAACTGACCAGGCTGCCAGGTGTACAGAAACTGACCTCCACCATCGTCATGAAAAAGATCGTCGAGGCGCGCCCACTTCCCACCTGAGACGACGCCCCGCCACCCCGCTCGGCACTGGGCCCAATGCCGGCATCGAGGAGTACGAGGCCGCGCACCGGAAGGTGCCCGAGGAACGTACCGCCACCATCCGCGACGCGGGGCCCCGCCGGGGCAGTTGTGCCACCAAAGGGGCCGTCATGAGGATCGCCGCGCACACCAAGGTCCGCGCCGACCCCATTCCTCCCGCACGTCGGGGGAACCTCGATGTGCGGATTCCACAGAAGGCGGCCGGGCAGGCGCACGACCCGGTGCACCCGCCCGCTGCGCTACGCCCGCCGCGTGATGTTGAGGCCGTTACTTCCGCACGCCGGTCGCGCTGAACTCCTGTACGCCGACCTTTCCGTTCTGGTTGCTGTTGCGCACGTAGAGCCGGATGTTGGTGGTGGCGACGTTGGCCGGCGGTCGGTAGACGACCGGCGCCGCCGTGTTGATCGCCTGGTAGGGCATGATGTCGATCCAGGTGTTCTGGCCGGCGCTCCACCGCTGCACCTTCCAGTGGCTGGTCATCCAGGTGCAGCAGTTGTCCTGCTGGATGGTGAAGGCGAACCGCTCGTAGTCGGCGCCGAGATCGAACTGCACCCAGGACTCGTTCCCGTTGGAGCCGGCCTCGCCGGTCTCGGTGACGCCGTCCCACAGCTTGCCGAGGCTGCTGTCCCAGGAACTGCGCTGCGACAGGGTGGAGTGGTCGGCCAGGTTCTCCCTGGGCACCTTCCACCGCAGCCCGGCGTACGCCGGTTCCAGGCCCGCCTGGTTCATGATGGTCCGTGCCTCGGCCGGCCACGCACCGTCTGTCACCACGTGCGGCCGCCCGTCGCCGTCGTAGATGGCCCCGTTGAGCCAGTTGTCGGCGAAGTCGGTGTAGTTGTGTGACGCGTACACCGACAGTGGCTGGCGGTAGCGCGGGGAGAAATCGAACCGCCCGCCCTTTCCGACGTTGTAGTCCCAGCGGGTCTGGTGACTCTGGTTGTCGCTGTAGTAGTTCGCCGTCGACGTCGAGTGGTGCACGTAGTTGTGGCTGATCTCGCTGCCCGGCCACGACCCGAACGAGTAGACGGCCCCCGAGTCGTGCACCCCCCAGGGCTGCTTGGACGTGGCGTTGTACACCTCGTTGTGGCTGAACGTCGTCTTGCCGATCCCATCCACCCCGTCGAGGAGGCTGGTCTCCTCCGCCTTGCGCTGATGGAAGCCGCTGTATGCGGTGTCGTAGACGAGGTTGTGGGTGACTGCCACGTTGTAGGTGTTCATCAGGCTGATCCCGGTCGCCGGGAAGAAGTCGTCACCGGTGTCGGTCACGACGTTGTTGCTGATGGTCACGTTCTTGGTGCGCTGGGCGCCGTTGACGTGCACGTCCATCCACCGGCCGGCGATGACCCCGGCGGCGGTCAGGTTGTGGAAGAGGTTGCCGGTGACGGTGACGTCCTCTGCTCCGGTCAGCAGCTGCAGTCCGCCGCTGCCCATCTTGCGCACGGTGTTGTCGGTGAAGGTGATGTCGCGGGCGTTGGTCAGCTTGATCTGACCGGGCACCTCGCCGCCGTAGCCGTCCTGGTTCGGATCCTTGAAGGGGTCATCCGCGTACTGCGCCTCAGCCTGCGAGCCGCCGATGAACCGGTCGCGAGGCAGCAGCCAGTTGCCGTGCTCGAACGTGATGCCGTCGAAAGCGATCGCGCTCGCCTTGGCGGACGGGCTGGACCCGGCCACGTTCACCAGCGTCTCCACCGTCGGCACGTACGCCCCGGCCTGGTTGACGTCCTCTCCCGCCCGCGGGTAGTAGTACACCTTGTTCGTTGCCCGGTTCAGGTACCACTCGCCGGGGGAGTCCAGCTCCTCGAACGCGTTGAGCACGTAGAACGTGTCGTCGTAGTCCAGCGAGAAGCCGTCGTCGCGGTTCAGCCGCGCCTGGAAGTGCGGCTGTGCCAGGCGCACCCGCTTATCGGCGCCGCTCGCACTGATGTCCACGACGGGGAAGTAGTCGATCTTGAAGCCGATCGCGATGTGCAGCAGCCGGATGTCGCGGACGTTGGTGTACGCCGGAACGCCGGCCGCCGGGAACTGCACGCCGTCGTAGGAGCGGGTCGGCCGCTCCGGGTTGGCCGGCGGGTTGGGGATCGATGCCTCATCGAAGAAGCCGCTGCCCACGATGCCCTTGCCCATCGCCAGCTGAGCCCGCCGGCCGCCGACGTAGAGCTGCCGGAAGTAGTCGGCGTAGCCCGCCGACTCCGGTACGTCGGCCACGAAGTAAGGCTGGTCGGTTACCCGCTTCCAGCCCGTGACGGCCTTACCACCGTCAACTATGGGCGTCTCACCCGGATACGCCTGGTAGACGACCTTGAACCCGTTGGAACCCGAGTCCGCCTCGGTCAGGTTGAAGGTGGCCGTCCGGGTATGCCGGCCCCCGCGCAGGCAGACGCGGAGGTCGGCCCGCATGTCCTTGTTGAGCTCGTGCTGTCGGATGTGGTCCCGCGCCCGTTCCAAGGTCGCCCAGGGGTGATCCGGTGAGGTTCCGGCGTTACCGTCGCTGCCCGACGCGGAGACGTAGAAGGTGCACGCTGCTGCCGCCTCCGCCGTACCACTGACCACCAGCCCAGCAGCCAGCACGACCGCCGCCATGGCGCCCGCGGCCACTCTGTGTTTGCTCATCAACTCACTTTCGACTCGTGTCTGGGATGGGTGCGGCACGCTCGATGCCGTGTGCGCGTGGCCATGCCGCACTCAGGTCGGCCCGGACATGACGGTGTTGCGTGTGCCGGTGCGGGGTCGCACCGGCACACGGAGTGTGTTTCGGAGATCGTGACCCGAACCGCTTCGTCAGCGGACGGAGAACTGGCTGAAGGTCGCGGTGCCGATGGTTCCGGCGTGGGCTGTGGAGAACATGCCCGCGTCCAGGGTGCTGTTCGCCCCGGTCAGGGTCGCGGTGCCGGCGGTGGTCCAGGTGGTGCCGTCGGCGGAGTAGGAGCCGGTGACCGACGTGCCGTTCCTGACCAGGCGGAGCCAGACAGGGGCGCCGGTGGCGCTGCCGGTCTTGATGGTGTTGGTGTCGAGGTAGCCGTCACCGTTGGAGTCCGACGACAGGGCGATTCCGTTGCCGGGGGTGGTGGCGAGGATGAGGTACCCGGTGGACGATCCGGCGGAGGCGATGTTGTTTCGCAGCATCAGGCCGGCTTTGGCCCAGCTGTTGGTCTTGTCCTGACTGGCGACGCGGACGGTGACGGTCGAGGACGTTCCGGCGGCCTCCGTCCGGTAGGCGGCGGAGTACTCGTCGTCGTATGCCGTGCCGGAGCGCCATATGTCGATGCCCGCGCTGGTCAGGGCGGTCACTCCGCCGCTTTGGCTGACGGCTGCCGGGATCGAACTGTATGCCGTGTAGGGAGAGGTGACGATCCGCAGGTTGCTGAATGTCGCGCTGCCGGCGGTGGTGGTGCTGTGGGCTGTGTGGATGACACCGGCATCCTGGGTGGTCGCCATGGACGGCAGGGTCACCGTCGAGCCGACCTGCGTGAAGGTGGATCCGTCGGTGGAGTAGGAGGCGGACACCTGGGTGGCAGTGCGGGTGAGCCGCAGCCAGACCGGTGCCTTGACGGTGGCAGCGGTGGACGTGAGCTGGTCGAGGTAGCCGTCGGCGTTGGAGTCCCGCTGGAAGCTGACGCCGTGGTTCGGGGTCACCACCACAGCCGCGTATCCGGCGGAGGAGCCGTCGTCCGTGAGGTCGTTGCGCAGGACGACGCCGGCCTTGGCCCAGGCGTTGGTGTTGTCCAGGTTGTCGACCCGGGCGGTCACCGACGTGCCGTCGACAGCTGCGCCGTTTCGGAAGACGGTGCCGTACTCGTCTTCGTGCTGTCCGCCGGCACCCCAGATGTCCTCGCCTGCGTCGGTGATCGTGAAGTGGCCGCCGCTCTGGCCGGTGTTGGCGGGGGTGGAGGAGTAGGCACGGTAGGGGGAGCTGACGGGGTCGGTGGTCAGTGGACGGTACAGGGGCTGGATACCGGCGTTGTTCATGACCGTCTTGGCGGCTGACGGCCAGTTGCCGTCGCTGACGACGACGGTGCCGCTGACCACGTCACCGCGGCCGTTGGTGTTGGTGATGTTCGCGTGACTGTTGTTCGTCCAGTTGTCGGTCAGGGTCAGGGCGCCGGTGTTGTTGGTCGCGTTGCTGTTCTCATGGCCCCATTCGCCGGTGTTCCGGAAGACGTTGTTGGTGTCCGTGAAGTTCCGGGAGCCCTCGTCGTGGTAGAAGCCGAACCAACCGTTGTTGCTGTGGCAGTAGTTGCGTTCGAAGGTGCTGCCCGGTGACGCCGACAGGGTGTACATGCAGCCGCCGTCGGTCATCTGCTGCATGAGGTCGTGGATGTAGTTGTCGGTGACGTGGTTGTTCGCGGCGGTGGTCGCCGTCTTGTAGATGGGCTGGTATTCGTACAGGCCCCGGTTGACGTAGTCCTGGCTGCCGCCGATGTCGTTGGCGCCCCAGCCGTAGCCGATCGTGAGGCCGGAGTAGGGCAGGTTGTACGCCTCGTTGTGCGAGACGGTCGCGCCGTTCACGTAGGTGAGGAGGATGGCGGACATGTCGCGGTATTCCAGCGCCACGTCATGGATGAGGTTGTTGCTCAGCGTGATGTCCCGGTTGGTCATCCGCCTGTCACTGGGGTGGTGCGCGTCCGCCCGGACGCCGCCGACGGCGATGCCGCCGCCCGCGTCCTGGGTGAAGACGTTGCCGGTCGCGGTGATGCTGCGGGCGCCGAGTCCGACGCCGGTGGTGTGGGCGTTGGCGTCGTTGCCGATGCCGAGGCTGTTCTGTCCGAGCTGGGTGAACCGGTTGCCGGTGAAGGTGATGTGGTCGGCGGCCGAGACCTGGACGGCGGAGGGCATCTGTTTCCAGTGAGGGCGTGCCGCCTCGAAGAGCGGGCAGCCGCTCTGGCACGAGGTCAGCGCGTCCGACGGGCGGTCCCAGGTACCGGAGAGGTACGCGCCGGTCTGCTGGCTGGCGTAGCCGTGGGTGGTGGGGTCCAGCCAGCTGGTGCCCGAGAACTGCAGCCCTGAGAAGGTGATGTGGGTGGCGGGGGAGGAGTACGTCCCTCCGACGCTGATGAGTGACTCCAGCTTCGGCACCTCGACGTCGGCCTCACTCATGTCCTGCCCGCTGAGCGGCTTGTAGTACAGGGTGCCGGTAGTGGTGTCGAGGTACCACTCGCCGGACGTGTCGAGGAACTCGTAGGCGTTCTCGATGTAGAGAGGGCCGGCCCGGAAGGGGCTCGACAGGGTGTCGTAGCCGAACGTGTTGTTGTTCCACGAGGGCTGGGCCATGGTGATGGTGCCGCTGCTGATGCCGGTCACCGGGGCATAGCGGTCGGTGAAGGACCCGACGCCGTGGATCTCGGTCCGGCCGGGCTGCGCAAGGCTGTTGAGGTAACTCAGCGAGCTTTTGGTGAACGTGTAACCGCTGGTGGTCGCGGTCAGGTCCGAACGGCTGACCTCGGCGCGGGCCCTGGTGGCCAGGGTGCCGTCGACGGACAGATGGCGCGTGTCGAAGCCGGTGCCGACCTTGCTCTTCCAGATGTTCTTGGCCGGGTCCTGCACGGTCCAGCCGGTGGCCTTCCGCGCTCCGGTGATGACGGGACGGGCGCCCAGCGCGGCCTTCCAGGTCACCGTGTGGCCGCCTGTGCCGGAGTCCGCCGAGGTGAAGGCGAGCGGCGCGGAGAGCCGGTAGGTGCCGCCGGCGAGCTCGACGGTGATGTCACGGGCCATGGAGTTGTTGATCGCCCGCACCTTGGCCTTGGCCTGAGTGACGGAGCACGGCCGACTCACGGAGCAGGCGGTCCCGGAGCCGCTCGGTGAGACGTGGAGCGTCGTGCCGGCCGCGAACGCGGGGCCGGCCTGGGTGAGGACTGCAGCGGTCGAGGCGGTGAGGACGGCAGCTGTGGCCAGCCAGGAACGGAGACGATCAGGAACCGCGGGACGTATGCGGCTTGTTCGCATGTGGCACCTTCCGGGAGGTTCAGGGGGCCCGTGGTGCTCTTGGCGGGCAGGGGAGAGCCCAGCGGCAAGAGGGGAAGGGGGAAGCGCGATGTAACATTAGACGTCATACGAATTTCGTCAATAGGTCGCGCGCTGCCGACTGGGCCGGACCCGGACATGCGAACGCCCCCGGCCTGTCTGGCTCGGGGGCGAGTCGGTGAGGGTGCTCTCAGGAGGCGGGCGAGCCGACGTTCGGCACGCGGCGGCGGCTCCAAGCGGTTTGGATGTGTGCCGCCATGGCTTGCGCGGCCCCCTCGGAGTCCCGGGCCAGCAGTCGCTCGGCGACCGCGCGGTGCTCCTCGTTGGCCTGCTCGCATGCGGTCTCGTCCGGCGTGCCGTTGTACAGGAACGTCGTGCGCGCCTGGGCGTGGAGGATCCGGATGATGGAACGGCCGAGCCTGTTGTGGGATGCCTGCAGGATCCGGTCGTGGAAGGCCACATCGGTCTCGATGAAGAGTGCCGGGACGGTGGTCTCCTCGTCGAGCCGGGCGAGCAGTTGCTCGATGGCTCTCAGGTCGTCGTCGGTGGCCAGCTCCGCGGCCTGGGCTGTCATCTGGGCCTCCAGCGTCGACCGGATGTCCACCAACTGGTCGAGGACGACGAGCTGATCGTCATGCTGGACGGTCGCGGCGAGCACTACGGGGTCGAGGAGGTTCCATTCCTCGGGCGGAGTGACGGTGGTGCCGTAGCCCTGCCGGGCCTGGACCAGCCCCTTGGCCTCCAGGGACTTGACCGCCTCGCGGATGGTGATCCGGCTGACGCCGAACGTCTCGCAGAGCTCGGGCTCCACCGGCAGGGTCGACCCTGGGGAAATGGCGCCCGACACGATCGTGTCGGTCAGGCTCTCCATGACGGCCTGCGCCAGTCGGGCCGGACGCTTGGGCCAGGGCTTGAGAACAGGAGGCTCTCCTGTCCTGCCTGTGCTGTCCTTGGCCATGCGGGTCCCCCTTTGCTGATGCGGATGGCGGCGAGTCTACTGCGCGGAACTTCTTGACAGCATTCGTATGACGACTTACGTTACACGAAAATTTCTCAGCGGTACTTTCCCGTGCAAGGGGTGCAAGCCGTGCGCATTGCCGAAGTCGAGTGCCATCGGGTCCGGGTGCCGGGAGTCAGTCCGCCGTTCGTCTGGCGGGACGGACTCCTGGGCAGCCCTTCCGAGGGTGAGGCCGCGGTGCTGCGCATCTGCACGGACGAAGGGGTCGAGGGGGTGGCGATGTCCCCTCGGCGGGGCAGTGGGGTCATCCTGGCGGACCTGCTGGACCGCGTACTGCGCAAGGAGCTGGTGGGGCAGGACCCCCTGCAGCGCGAATGGCTCTGGCACCGCATGTGGGAGCTGGACCGCACGGAGGAGCTACCGCTCTATCTGCTGGGTCTGGTCGACACCGCGCTCTGGGACCTGGCCGGACGACTCGCCGACCGGCCCACCTGGCAGATGCTCGGCGGTTACCGCACCTCGATACCCGCGTATGCCTCCACTGTCACCTACTCCTCGGTCGAGGAGTACCTGGACATCGCCGACCAGGCCCTGGAGCTCGGCTACCCGGCCATCAAGCTCCACGCCTGGGGTGACGCCCGCCGCGACGCCCGCCTGTCGGTGGCTCTGCGTGAACATGTGGGGGACGACATCCCGCTGATGTTCGACGGGTCGGCGGGCTTCGACCTCCCCGACGCGATCTATCTCGGGCGCGCTCTCTCGGACGCCGACTACCTCTGGTACGAGGAGCCGATGAGGGAGTTCAGTGTCACTGCGTACAAACGTCTCGCAGACGCGGTGGCCGTTCCCCTCCTCGTGGCCGAGACCTCCGACGGGGCGCACATGAACTCGGCCGACTTCATCCAGGCCGGCGCCGCCACCTTCGGAGTCCGCGCCTCCACCCAGCTGCGCGGCGGCTTCACCGGCGCGATGCGCACCGCCCACCTCGCCGACGCCTTCCGGCTGCGTGCCGAGGTGCATGGGCCGGAGATCCCCAACCGGCACCTGTGCATGGCCATCTCGAACACCACGTACTACGAGTCGCTGGTCATGGGTAATCCCATCAGCCGCGAGAGCGGCATCGACGCCCACGGCCTCGTTCATGCCCCCACCGGTCCGGGCGTCGCCCTTCCGGCGGGGCTGGACTACCCGCCCGCCCTTCAGAGATTTGTCGACGAGGACACCGTCACCCCGCCCCGAGCCTGATGACCGGAGCCCCAGGCCCGACGGCTGTCTCGAACCCCCCGAACGCGGCACCTCTCCCGCTGTGCGCCATTTCCCAAGATCTGAGGTCAGACATGAACGACGACGTTCCGGTTTCCTCCCGCCGCCGGCTCAGGCGCACGGCCGTCGCCGTCCTGGGCGCCGTCTCCCTGCTCGCTCTCGCCGCCTGCGGCAGCGCGGACCCCACACCCACGGCGACTTCCTCCCCCGACGCGTTCAAACCCGTCGCGCAGAAGGAAGGCAGCGAGATCACGGTCTGGGCGGACGCCACCCGCGTTCCTGGCGTGCAGGCGTACCAGAAGGCGCACCCGAACGTGAAGATCAAGGTCGTCACCTACAGCGGGGACGCCAACGGCGCCAATGATCTGCAGACCAAGGTCCAGCTGTTCGATCGCACCGGCAGCGGCTGGCCCGACGTCGCCTTCAGCGCCAACGTCAACGACGGCACCTGGGCCTCCCAGGGCAAGACGCCCTACGCCGCCCCCGTCAACCGGGACATCATCCCGAAGACCACCCTCGACGGCTTCTCCGACGGCGCCCTGGACCCCTGCGTCTTCAACGGCAACACCTACTGCGTGCGCAACGACCTGGCCCAGAACGTGCTCTGGTACAACAAGAAGCTCATGGACAAGTTCGGGTACGAGGTCCCGGCCACCTGGGAGGAGTACCAGGCACTCGGCGAGAAGGTCGCCAAGGAGCACCCCGGCTACCTGGTCGGAACCGCCGGGGACGCCTGGACTCCTGAGGTGTACTTCTGGGCGAGCCAGTGCACGGCCAGCACCACCACCGGCGCCAAGAAGGTGAAGGTGGATCTGCAGGACGCCAAGTGCACCCGGATGGCCAAGCTGCTCGACAGCCTGATCGCCAAGGGCTCGGTCTCCAAGGACACCGTTTTCAGTGCCGGCTTCATCAAGAACCAGGCGAGCAAGGTCCTGATGCTCCCCGGCCCCTCCTGGTTCGGCCAGGTGCTCTTCAACTCCACGTTCAAGATCCCCAAGGGGCAGATCGCCGCCGCCGCACCGCTGAAGTTCGAGGGCGATGCCAAGAATTACACCGGCAACGTCGGCGGCGGACTGTGGTTCGTCTCCTCCCACAGCAAGAACCTCAAGGCGGCCGCCGACCTGGTCACCTGGATGACAACCTCCGACGCCTACCAGGGCACCGCGGGCACCTACCCCGCGTACAAGAAGGCCGCGACCACCTGGCTCGCCAACCAGAAGAAGACCGGCTACTTCGCCGAGGACGTCAGCCCCGTCTTCGAGGAAGCCGCTGAACTGATCTGGCCCGGCTGGTCCGCCACCCAGTACAGCCAGGAAGCGATCTACTCCTCCACCGTGGTCCCGGCCCTGAACTCCGGCAAGACCATCACCGACACCTTGGGTACCTGGCAGACGGCCATCACCAACAAGGCCAAGTCCCTCGGATACACCGTCAACTAGCGAAGCGGACCGATGACCACCCACCTCGAAACGGAGCCGAGCGGCCGCCGCGGCGGCCGCTCGGCCCGCAACCCGGTCGGACGCGCCGGTTACGTCTTCGTCTCCGGCTATGTCCTCCTCCTACTCGCCTTCGGCGTCCTGCCCACCGGTTACGCGGTGTGGCTGGCGCTGTCCAACTCCCGCAACCAGCTGGTCGGACTCGGCAACTTCACCCGGACGTTCGCCGACTACCGTTTCGGACCGGCCTTCCTCCACATCGGCCTGTACCTGGTGGTCTGGCTGGCCAGCCTGATGATTCTGGTGGTGTTGCTCTCCCTGATGCTGCACGGCCGCATGCGCAGGGCCTCCACCACCCTGCGGTTCCTGTTCTACCTGCCGGGAGCCCTCGCCGGGGTGGCGAGCGTCCTGCTCTTCCTGATCCTCCTCGACCCGGCTGCCAGTCCCGTCGGCTGGCTGCTGAAGAGCTTCGGCTGGAACACCCTCGCCCAGGTCAACGCCCCCGGTCACCTGCCGGTGCTCTTCACCGTCATCGCCTTCTGGACCGGGGCCGGCGGCTGGATCGTGGTCATGTACGGCGCGCTCAACAGCATCCCCGACGAAATCCTGGAGGCCGCTCGCATCGACGGCGCCAGTACGCTCCAGATCGCCCTGCGCATCCAGATCCCGATGATCACCAAGTGGATCGCGTACATGCTGATCCTGGCCTTCGCGGCCGGCACCCAGCTCTTCGTCGAGCCGCAACTGGTCTCCCTCGCCAGCTGGGGCATGATCCCCGACAGCTGGTCACCGAACCAGCTCTCCTATCAGTACGCCTTCCAGGCAGGCGACTTCAACGGCGCGGCGGCGCTCTCCGTCGACCTCCTCATCCTGGGCCTCGCCTGCGCGGCGCTCGTCGTCTTCCGTACCGGCCTGTTCGACAGGGACGAAGGATGACCACCGCTCACACGACCACAGCCCGCCGAACCCGGCCGCCCCGTACCGCCGGCGCCCGCACCAGCCCGAGGAAGCCCATGCGCCGGAAGCGCCGCCCAAGCTCACTGGCCGCCCGGCTGGTCTGGCTCATCGTCATGGGCCTGTCCACGCTGTTCTTCTGCGTGCCAGTGGTGTGGCTCCTGCTGGCCCCTACCAAGACCGACAGCCAGATCGTGCGGGACAGCCCGTTCTCCTTCGGCTCTCTCGGCGCGATCGCCGACACCTGGCAGCACCTCTACGCGTTCCAGGACGGCGCCATCCTCACCTGGCTGCTGAACTCGGCGCTCTACACGTTCGGCGCGCTGGCCTTGACCCTGGTGACGTCGATCCCCGCCGGGTACGCGCTGGCTCTCACCCAGTTCATCGGGCGGCGGATGCTGCTGACCGTCACCATGCTCGTGATGCTCATGCCGACGGCCGCGATGGTGCTGCCCCTGTACCTGGGGATGAACGCCGTGCACCTGGACGGCACGATCTGGTCGGTCATCCTGCCCTTCTCCTTCTTCCCGTTCGGGGTCTACCTCACCTACATCTACTTCTCCTCCAACGTCCCCTCAGACCTGCTGGCCGCGGCGCGCATCGACGGCTGCTCGGAGTGGCAGGTCTTCCGTCTCATCGCGATGCCGCTGGCCAAGCCCGTGATCGCCCTGGTCGGCTTCTTCAACTTCGTCGGCAACTGGAACAACTTCTTCCTGCCGTTCGTGATGCTGCCCGACAGCTCCCAATACCCGGCGCAGGTGGGACTGAACAACCTGCTCGCCGCCTCGCCGCTGTTCAACACCGCCAGCGGCACCGGAAACCAGATCATGCGGCCCGAACTGGCCCTGGCCACCCTGGTCACCATCGTCCCTGTTCTGATCGTGTTCCTCTTCTCCCAACGCGCTCTCGTGTCCGGCATGCTCGCCGGCGCGACAAAGGAGTGAGGCGGCAGCCGCCCCCTCGGCGCCGGCGCCGTACTCAACCGGCGCTCCCTGACCTCGGCGTCGTCCCAAGACCCACGCCGTGCGGACAGCCACGCCAGTGCGTCACCAGGCAGGCCCATGGCGGGCTGTCCGGCAACGCCGCCCACACTCACGGAAGGACCCCGATGAAACGCGTTGCCCAGACGATCCGCTTGCGGCCCGAGCACCGTGACGCGTATCTGCGTCTGCACTCCGCGGTCTGGCCGGGCGTCGAAGCCGCGCTGCGAGCCGCGAACATCCGCAACTACAGCATCTTTCTGCGCGAGGACACGCTGTTCGGCTACTTCGAGTACCACGGCGACGATTTCGAGGCCGACATGGCCGCGATCGGCGCCGACGCGGCCACCCAAGCCTGGTGGAAGCTCACCGGACCGTCCTGACCGAGATCTGGCATCTGACCCCCTCGGCGACAGCCACCTGACAACACCCATGTCAAGGAGACGCCCAGTGAGACTTCAACGAGTCGGCGCACCCGGCGAGGAGCGGCCCGCCGTCCGCACCGAGGAGGGCCGACCGCTGGATCTGTCCTCCGTGACCTCCGACATCGACACCTCGGACGGTGTCGACCGGGCCCCCTTGAGCAAGTTGACCAGCATGAGCGGCCTGTCAGGGCTCAAGGCCGTCGTCACCGGCGGCGCGTCCGGCATCGGGCTGGCCACGTCCCGGATGCTGGCCGGGCACGGCGCCACGGTGGCCGTCCTCGACCTCGACCCCTCCGGCGTCCCCGAGCCGCTGATCGCCATCAAGGCCGACCTTGCCGACGACGCCTCGGTACGCGCCGTCGTGGAGGCCGCTGCCGGGCAGCTCGGCGGCCTGGACATCCTGGTCAACAACGCGGGCATCGGCGCCGTCGGTACCGTCGAGGACAACCCGGACGAGGAGTGGCACCGCGTCCTCGATGTCAACGTCCTAGGGACGGTGCGCACCATCCGGGCCGCCCTGCCGTATCTGCGGCGCTCGTCACACGCGGCGGTCGTCAACACATGTTCCATCGCGGCCACCGCGGGCCTTCCTCAGCGCGCCCTGTACTCCGCGAGCAAGGGCGCGGTGCTGTCGCTGACCCTGGCGATGGCCGCGGACCACGTCCGTGAGGGCATCCGCGTCAACTGCGTCAACCCCGGCACCGCCGACACACCCTGGGTGACCCGGCTCCTGGACGCCGCAGACGACCCGAAAACGGAACGCGCCGCCCTCGACGCACGCCAGCCCCTGGGCCGCCTGGTCACCGCTGACGAGGTGGCGGCGGCCGTGGTCTACCTGGCGAGCCCCGCCGCGGCGTCCGTCACCGGCATCGCCCTCGCCGTCGACGGCGGCATGCAAGGGCTCCGGCTGCGCCCGGCGGTCGGCTCATGAGAGCGACCACGCTGGGCGCCACCGGTGTCAGGGTCACCGAGCTGTCGTTCGGGGCAGCCGCCATCGGCAACCTCTTCCGCCCGGTCACCGACGAGGCCGCGTTCGCCACGGTGGAGGCGGCCTGGGACGCGGGCATACGCACCTTCGACACCGCCCCGCACTACGGACTCGGGCTGTCCGAACGACGCCTGGGCGCCGCGCTGCGCGGACACGACCGCGACACGTACACCGTCTCCACCAAGGTCGGACGTCTGCTCGAACCCAACCCCGAAGGCGGCCGCGGCGACGATCTCGCCCACGGCTTCGCCGTGCCCGACACCCACCGGCGAGTCTGGGACTTCAGCCGCGACGGAGTCCTGCGCTCCCTGGAAGCGAGCCTGGACCGCCTCGGCCTGGACCATGTGGACATCGCCTTGCTGCACGACCCGGACCACCACGCCGAGAAGGCTCTCACCAAGGCATACCCAGCGCTGGAACTGCTGCGAGGTGAAGGTGTCATCAAGGCGATCGGCATCGGAGTGAACCAGTGCGCGCTCCCCGCCCGCTTCCTGCGCGAGACCGACATCGACGTGGTGCTGCTCGCCGGCCGCTACACCCTGCTGGAGCAGGAGGGGCTTGCTGAAGTACTGCCGGAGGCCGCCGCCCGCGGCAGGAGTGTCATCGTCGGCGGGGTGTTCAACTCGGGTCTGCTCACCGACCCGAAACCCGGGGCCATGTACGACTACGCGCCTGTCCCGGTAGACGTGCTGGACCGGGCGGAGCGCATGAAGGCGGTCACCGAACGCCACGGCATACCGCTGCGCGCAGCCGCTCTGCGCTTCCCCCTCGGCCATCCGGCGGTCGCGAGCGTACTGTCCGGAGCTCGTTCCGCCGAGGAGGTCCGCGACACAGTGGACCAGCTACGGCGAACGATGCCGGCCGCGGTCTGGGACGGGCTGCGCGCCGAGGGGCTGCTGCCCTCGCACGTCCCCGTCCCTGCTGCCATGCCGGTCGACGAAGCCGATCGGCCGAAGGAGGAGTCGTGGCGGTGACCGCCATGGACATGCAGACGAACACGGCTGAGGGCGTCATCGACGCACACCACCACGTGTGGAACCTCTCCCTCCGTGACCAGGACTGGATCACCGGACGGGAACTCGCCCCGCTGCGCCGCGACTTCACGCTCGCCGACCTGGAGCCGGAAGCCCGGGCAGCCGGCGTCACCGCGACGGTCCTGGTCCAGACGATCGATGTACCGGAGGAAACGCCCGAGTTCCTGGCCCTGGCCCAGGACAGCGACCTGGTGGCCGGCGTCGTGGGCTGGACCGACCTGACCTCCCCGGATGTCGCCCGCACGCTCGCGGCGCTGCGGGAGGGGCCGGGTGGCGAGCGCCTGGTAGGCATCCGCCACCAGGTGCAGGGCGAATCCGATCCTCGCTGGCTGGTGCGGCCGGACGTGCTGCGCGGGCTCGCCGCAGTGGCCGAGGCAGGGCTCGTGTACGACCTGGTCGTCAGACCCCACCAGCTCGCGGCCGCCCACGAGACCGCCCGACTGCTTCCCGGCCTCACCTTCGTACTCGATCATGCGGGCAAACCCCCCATCGCCTCGCGCGAGCTACGGCCATGGGCGGACGCGGTGCGCCTGCTGGCCTCGCTGCCCAACACCGTCTGCAAACTCTCCGGCATGGTGACCGAGGCGGACTGGGGCCGGTGGAGCGCCGAGGACCTCCGGCCGTACGCGGACACAGTGCTGGACGCCTTCGGACCGCGGCGGCTGATGTTCGGCTCCGACTGGCCCGTCTGCCGACTGGCCGCCACCTACGCCGAAGTCGTTGCCGCCGCACAGGAGTTGACGGCAGCACTCCATCCTGCCGAACGCCGAGAGGTCTTCACCGGAACCGCCCTGCGGACCTACGGACTGACCGTCACCGGCTCCCCGGTTCCTGAGGAAGCACCATGCACGTAGCTTGCTGGAACGGCTCGGCCACACCGTGGAGTTCCCGCAGGGCCAGAACTGCTGCGGTCAGATGCACTTCAACACCGGCTACCGCCCAGAGACCCTGCCCATGGTGTTTCGCGGAGGTCTTCGCGGGTTACGACGCCGTGGTCACCCATTCAGGAACGCGGACGCGTCCAACGCCATGCTGGCCGACGAGATGCGCCATGTCCTGGATACCGGGCGCCGAGTACCTCTGCGCAGGCGACAACTCCTGCCTGGCCCACATCGGCGGCGGTCTGTCCCGGATGCGTACCGGCGTCGGCACAATGCACCTGGCCGAAATCCTGGCCTCCCCGGAAAGGGACGTACGGTGAGCGGCGCCGACAACGTCGTATGGCTGGGCACCCCGGCCATCCCGAGGCGGCGCGCGCCGCGCTCGCCGACACCCGGCTGCGCGAACCTGCGCCGGGCCACCGGCACCATCCGGGACAGGCGGCTGGCGCTCGTCGCCAAAGCTGGGAGGACCTGCGGGAGACGGCGGTGGCCGTCAAGCAACGCGCCTGCGTCACCTCGACCGCCCTCTCCTGCGGCTGGAAGAGACGGTGACCGAGTGTGCTCCCACTGCTCATCAACGGATTGCGCGCCCAGGTCGCTCCGGCACCGTGACCAACGCATACCGGTTTCACCGACACCGACACCGACACCGCCAACGGCGACCGCACCTGGCCAGGTGGCTTCCGGCCTGCCTCGAGCGATGCCATGTCCCGCGACGCGCCCCTCTTCCAGGCGACATTGGTGCGAACCGGCCAGGGGCACCTGGCAGCGGGAAGACCTGACCTGCACGTTTACCTCTCAGCGCCGAGGCGGTTACGCCTTCCACGACAGCCCGGTCGCCAACCTCGGGCGGTCACCTGCCACTTGGCACCTGCCCAGCCGGCAGGTTCAAGCGGAGCACCGTTTCGCAGCCACGTTGCCCATCCGTTCGTGCCCCGGCACCCAGGCCGACGTCGACTGCCACCTGGCATGTCGTCATCGCGATCAACGCCACCGATCCTCAGGAGTGGGCCATGCCCTCATCAAGAATGTCTCGCCGTACGTTTCTCGGCGCCGCAGGTGCGGCGACCGCCGCGACCGCCCTGCCGGTCTTCCCCGGCTTCTCCGGCCTTCTGTCACAGGCGACCGCCGCGGACACACAGACCAACCTGAGCAAGATGGTCGACATGCGTTTCGGCATGTTCAACCACTTCAGCATGGGCACGTTCACGAACCAGGAGTGGGCCGAACCCAACCAGAGCCCCGCCCTTTTCGCTCCCCCGAGCGTCGACTGCGCGCAGTGGGCCGACGCGGCGGCCGCCGCGAAGATGAGCTACGGCATCCTGACCACCAAGCACCATGACGGCTTCGCCCTGTGGCCGAGCGCGTACGGCACCCAGAACGTCGCGAACAGCTCCTACAAGCAGGACGTGGTCCGGGCGTACTGCGACGCCTTCCGGGCCAAGGGGCTGAAGGTCGGGTTCTACTACTCGATCTGGGACCGCACCTTCGGCGTCGAGGCATGGGAGAGCCGGCACAAGGTGACCGGGCTCGAGATCACCGATGCCATCCAGCCCGGCGACATGACCTTCATCCTCGGTCAGATCACCGAGTTGCTGACCAACTACGGCACCATCGACATGTTCATGACCGACGGCTACGCATGGCAGATGGGGCAGCAGGCCGTCTCCTACCAGAGGATCCGTTCGCTGGTGAAGCAGCTGCAGCCGGACTGCGTCATGATCGACATCGGCGGGCTGTCGGAGCCCTTCCTCAGCGACGCGATCTTCTTCGAGGAGCCGTTGGGCGTCACGGCGCCGGCGGGCAACACCTACGCCGGTATGCAGGGACAGACCATCAGTAACGGCTGGTTCTGGCACCCCTCCACCCCGACCGAGGGCCTCATGAGCAAGTCCGCGATCCTCTCGCACCTGGCCGACCTGGAACCGAAGTACACCTCGTTCATCCTCAATTGCCCGCCCAACCGCAACGGCCTGCTGGACACCAACATCGTCAACCGGCTCGCCGAGGTCGGCGCGGCCTGGAGCCCCGACGCCTCCAGGCCGCCGCTGCCCACCCAGCTGCTGCGCGCCGAGCACCCCCTCACACCGATCAACGCGTATGCGACCGCCTTCCACACCGGCGAGGGGCCGCTCAACGCCATCGACGGACTCAGCGACGTCCGCTACGAGACCTGCTGGTCGACATGGAGCCTGTCGCTGCCGCAGTCCATCACCATCGACCTGGGCGGCGTGTGGAGCAACGTCTCCACCCTGGAGTACCTGCCCAAGCAGTGGAACCGCACCAACTCCACCGACGGCGACATCACCTCCTACACCATCTCCACCAGCACAGACGGGGTCACCTTCACCCAGGTTGCCACCGGCACCTGGGCCGGCAACCACAAGACCAAGCTGGTCGAGTGGTCCGCCCGGAACGTGGGCTTCGTACGGATCCAGGTCAACGCGGCCACCGGCGGCTACGCCAACATCGGCGGCGTCAGGATCGGCGGCCGGACGGCCAAGCCTGCGCTGGTGTCCAGCACCCTGCCCGGCGACGGCACCGTCTACCGGCTGGTCGCCCGGCACAGCGGCAAGGTCGCCGACGTGGAGGGCGCGGGCACCGCCAACGGCACCAACGTCCTGCAGTGGCCGTGGCTCAACCGGGCGAACCAGAAGTGGACGTTCAGCAGCACCGGTGACGGCTACTACAAGATCAAGGGTGTGGGCAGCGGCAAGCTCCTGGAGGTCGCGGATCTCTCCCGCGCGGACGGCGGCAACGTCGGCATCTGGTCAGACGCCGGCGCCCCCCAGCAGCACTGGGCCGTCACGCCCACCGGTGACGGAAACTACTTCCTCATCAACCGCTACAGCGGGCTGTCCCTCGGCGGCGACGAGGGCAGCACCGCTGACGGGGCCAACGTCGAGCAGCAGCCGTACGCGTCACAGACGCGGCAGCAGTGGCAGATCATCCCGTCCTGACCTGCCCTTCGCCCCGCTCCTCCTCTACAGGCTGCTGTAGAGGAGGAACGGCGACGGTCGTCTGCGTCCGTGGTCGACGCCGTTACGCCGGACGCGGTGCCCTACGACCGCGGCATCGTCTCGTTGACGTCGATGGACCACCCCCGGGGCGCGTTCGTCGCCGAGAGTGATCAATCCTTCAAGCTGCGCTACGAGTTACGCCAGACCGTGCCGCGGCGCTGGTACTCCAATACGGTCTCGATCTGGTTGGCGAACTGCGCGCCGAGGAACCGCTCGACCAGCCAGACCGCGGCATCCAGGCCGGAGGTGATGCCACCGCACGTGACGAGGTCACCGTCATCGACCACGCGCGCGTTGACCACCTTCGCGCCCTGTGCGGCGAGTGCGGCCTTGCTGTCCGAGTGGGTGGTGGCCGGCCTGCCGCGGGTGAATCCGGCTGCCGACAAGGCCATCACGCCCGTGCAGGGGCGCGCCCCTCGCCACCAGCGCGGACGCCTGCAGGAAAGTACGGCGTTCCATGGACTACCTCCCAGTGAGAGTTCTCTCCTCACTGGTCGGCTCGGCCCCACCGGAAGTTCCCGGCGCTGCTGTGGACGGTTTACCGGCGTGGCGCCCCGGCCGCGACGGCATTGCGGACAATCCGGGGACGGCCACACCCTCGTCAACCGCGCCTCCATGCGCCTGCATGCGCCTGCATGCGCCTCATCGGCGAGGAGACGCTAGCTGATCTGCCACGTCACGCCGGCGATGTCGTCGGCGAACATGTCGGCGACCCCGGCGAAGTCCTCGGCGGACACCGCGTCAACGTAGCGGTTGGCGACGGCAAGCGTGGTGGTGGGCTCCACGATCGATTCTCCTCGGCCGAGCTCGGTCGAGTACTGCCTGCTGGGGCCCTACACTCACCACCGGTAACCGGCCACCGGTATCCAGTCGCCTCCACGTAACCAATGAGGGGATGTCACGCATGCCACAACTGCCGGCCTTCGACGTCATGACGGCGACCTGCCCGTCCCGCACCTCACTCGCTCGTGTCGCCAACAAGTGGACGGCCATGGTGGTCATCGCCCTCAGTGCCGACCGCATGCGCTTCCGCGACCTGCGTGCCACCGTCGACGGCATCAGCTCCAAGGTCCTCACCGAGACCCTCCGAGACCTGGAACGGGATGGAATCGTCACCCGGCACGTGTACGCCGAGGTGCCACCCAGGGTCGAATACGAGCTGACCGCACTGGGTCGCACCCTGCACGCCCCGATTCAGGCATTGGGCAGTTGGGCCGAGGACCACATCTCCGAAGTACTCGCGGCCCGCGAGAGCTACGACGCCCGCCAGTGTCCGTGACCGGTCACCAGAGGTGAACATTCGGCGTCAGGAGGACCTCGCCTCGGCACTGGATGTCCGCCGCTCTCACCGGCGAGCGGAACGTCGTGAAGGTGCACCCGACGGTGCGGGAGGCGCCCTGAACTCGCGCCGGAGCCGCCCGGAGTCGAGGGATCCTGCCGTCGGTCGCCTGGTAACCCACGCAACAAGCCGTCCGGCACGATACTGCAGTGCCGGACGGATTCCGCCTGGGAAGGATGCGGGCGGCCTACTGTCCCCAGAAGGCGTCCTCGGCCGCCTGGTCGCCGGAGAACAGCCACATCTCGACGATCTTGCCGTCCTTGAGGCGCAGGACATCCACACCGTCCATGCTCATGGAGGCGTCCTCGCGTCGGCCGGCGAAGTGGATCGAGGTGGCCACCATGTCGCCGTTGCCCATCACAGCGTGGATCGTGTCGATGGCGAAGGAGCCCTGGCTGGCCTCCATCATCCCGCCGAGCATCGCGAAGACGGCGTCGCGCCCCTTGTGCTCACCGGAGAACCGGTTGGCGCCCGGCTGGTGCCAGACGATCCCCTCGTCCAGAAGCTCGCCCACCTTGGGAAAGTCACCCGTGCGCACGGCCTGGAAGTACTCACTCGCGATGTCGACGTTCTTGCTGCTCATGACAACACTCCTTATGCCCCTGGCATAGAGGCGGTACGACTTGCTGTTACAGGGTGGATGCGAGGCGCGACATACGCGACTCGGAATGGATCGATGACGCCCGGTCAGGTTTTGGCGGGCCCGTTCTCAGGCATTGCCCCAGAACTCGTCCTCGCCCTGCTGGCCGGCCGAGAAGAGCCACACCTCCGCGATGCGCTCGCCCTCGATCCGCAGCAGGTCGACGCCGTTCATTCCCATCACCACGCCGTCTCGCTCGGCCGAGAAGTGGACGGATACCGCGACCAGCGAGCCGTTCGCCATGGGCTCGGTGGTCGGCTCAAGTGCGAACGTCCCTTCGGTGACCGTCATCATGCCGCCGAACATCTCGCCGATCGCGGCCATGCCGCGATGCGAACCGGAGAAGCGGTTGTCGCCCGGCTGGTGCCACACGATGTCGTCGGCGAACAAGCCCGTGACTGTGGCGAAGTCCTTGGCGGAGACCGCGTCGGCGTACTGCCGGGCAATCCTGAGCGCGGCGGTGGAACCCATGGCCGGCCCCTCTCCTTCAGTGCGTTCGTCCTGCTGCACCGCCATACTCACCCTCGGTGACCAGGCACCTCAACGTAACCAATGGACCGACGTGTCGCACATCACACATCGCCTCGGTGTTGCCCTGGGTTGCGCGGCACCGGCGTTCACGGCCCTGCTGTCGCGCGACGCAAATACCCCCTCTCGGACGGCGTTTTCCGGCTGCCGGGAAGTCGCGGTTGGCGCCTCCACCGGAACTCACTCGTGAAAGCCCCTGTCGGCAGCCGCCGGCGGGTAGCAGAACGCGAAGAGAGTGATCCGAAGCCATGATGCAGACCGTGGCGACCAGTGGCCTTGAGAGGGGGCCGGGTGGTCCTGCGTGCACCTGCCCGGCCCCAATGCCGTCGGGCAGGTGCTATGCCACTCCGATGTCGGTCAGCCACTGGATCGCGGTCCGGGGAGTGATGCCCAGCAGTTTCTGGGCGGAGCGCTCGGGCGTGATCGAGCGGTCCGGCAACGCTCCCATGGCCTTGTAGCTGTCCGCGACGTCCGCGGCGGGGCCCTCCCCGATCAGGGGCGCGGCGGATGCGCGGAAGGCGTCGGGGGTGATCGCCTCATAGACCGCGTCCCGCCCGAGTCGGGCGCTGAACGCCTCGGCCAGGTCCTGTCCGGTGATGGCCGGGTACTGCCCGACGGAGACCACACCGGTGACATCCTGGCGCTTGAACAGCGCGGCGGCGACGTCGGCGATGTCCAGGTGGGAGGCCCACGAGACACGGAAGCCGTCGGGCAGCGGATAGCGCAGCACGCCCTGCTCGCGGACCGCGCCGATCACGTGTGGCATGAGGAGGTTCTCGAAGAACAGCCGAGGCTCGGTCACCGCATAGGACACTCCGCTGCCCGCCAGCCCGTCGGCCAGCGTCGCGACCGCGCTCTCGGCCGTGCCGTCCTGATAGCCGTTACCAGGGTCATCGAGGACGAAGCCACTGGTGGAGAACACCACGTGGTCCGGCTGGGCCGCGCGGCTGCGGCGACGACATTGCGTGCACAGGCCCGGCGATCCTCTTCCGCGACTATCGGCAGGTGGATGAACACCCCCTCGGCGTCACGGTAGACCTCGGTCAGATTTTCGACGGAGGAGTAGTCGGCAGCCACCACGCGCGCGCCGGCGACGGTGGCCTCCGCATTGCGGGTCAGGGCCACGACGGACTTGTCCGCAGCAGCGAGGGCGGTGACGACAGGAGCACCCTGAGCGCCGGTGGCGCCATGAATTACGTAGGTCATGCGCCTATTGGTGCACAGGGTGCACCGGTTACATCAACTGCACTAATGGGATAGTCTCGAAAAATGAACAAGGTCTGTGAGCACGGTTGTGGGGTCGCCCGCTTCCTCACCCTGCTCAACGGTCCGTGGGCCACGCTGATCGTGCGGGAACTCCTCCTTGGCTCCAGGCGGTTCACCGAGTTGCGCGACGCCCTGCCCGGCATCAGCCCGCACACGCTTACCAGCCGCCTGCGCCAGTTCGAGCAGTACGGCATCGTCATCCGCACCGCGTACGCAGAGATCCCGCCACGCGTCGAGTACCGCCTCACCCCACTCGGCGAGGGACTGCGCGAAGTTCTCGAAGCCATGGCCACCTGGGCGCTGTCGATCCCGGATCCGGCTCCTGACGCGGCGTCGTGAGACGGGATGACAGAAAAGGAAGTCAGCGCAGGGTCTCGTAAGGCTCGCGGGCGGCGAATACCTCCGGAATGTTCTCCTCGGCCCAGTGGGTGCAGCGTTGTGTGCAGTATGCGTCCCACCCGCGGTCAGGTAGGCGAAGCTGTCTTCTGGTGCCCATGTGGTCCAGGTCGGGAGCGTTTGAACCGAGTTGGGATCTTGCCGTCCAGGCGCGTCAACGCTGTTGGTGAACCGCTCCGGGTCTGATGGAGGCTCGATTCCCTGAGAGGATCGAGTCATGGCACGTCCGTCCCCCTACCCTTCCGAGCTTCGTGAGCGTGCGGTGCGCATGGTCGCGGAGATCCGCCCCAACTACCCGACGGAGTGGGCCGCGATGAAGGCGGTCGCCGCGAAGCTGGGCATCGGTGCCGCTGAGACGGTGCGAACCTGGGTCCGCAAGGCCGAAGTCGATGCAGGCCAGCGTCCGGGCGTGACCTCGGACGAGGCAGCAGAGATCAAGCGCCTGAAGGCGGAAAACGCCGAACTGCGGCGGGCGAACGAGATCCTCAAGGCGGCATCAGCTTTCTTCGCGGCCGAGCTCGACCGGCCAGCGAAGCGCTCGTAGCGTTCATCGACACACACCGCCAGGTGTTCGGAGTCGAGCCGATCTGCCGAGTCCTGACCAGCCACGGACTGAAGATCGCAACGAGCACCTACTACGCGGCGAAAAGCCGCACCCCCAACACCCGGACAGTCCGCGACGCTGAGCTGAAGACGCAGATCAGCCGCGTCCACAAGGACAACTTCAGCGTCTACGGCGTCCGGAAGGTCTGGCGGCAACTACATCGCGAGGGCATACCGGTGGCCCGCTGCACCGTCGCACGGCTGATGCGCGACCTGGGCCTTGAGGGCGCCCGGCGAGGGAAGAAGATCCGCACCACTGTCCGGGACGACGGCCATGATCGGGCCACCGACCTGCTGCAACGCGACTTCACCGCATCCCGGCCGAACGAGCGATGGGTCGCGGACTTCACCTACGTCGCCACCTGGTCCGGGATCGTCTACGTCGCGTTCGTCGTGGACATCTTCTCCCGGGCGGTCGTCGGCTGGTCCGCCGCCACCAGCAAGCGGGCCAAGCTCGTCCTCGACGCCCTCGACATGGCGTTGTGGCGCCGAGACCGGGCCGCAACTCCCGCTGGCCCGAGGCTGGTTCATCATTCAGACGCCGGCAGTCAGTACACGTCTTTCGCGTTCACCGCACACCTCCCCGAGGCCGGCATCGACGCCTCGATCGGCACCGTCGGCGACGCCCTGGACAATGCGCTCATGGAATCCCAGATCGGCCTCTGCAAAACGGAGCTGATCAAACCCCGCAAGCCCTGGCACGGCCTCGCCGACGTCGAACTCGGCACCGCGGAATGGGTCGACTGGTTCAACAACCAGCGCCTCCACACCGCGATCGGAGACATCCCGCCCCACGAGCACGAAACCAACCACTACGCTCACCACCAGCCCCGACCGGCGGCTGGAGTCAACGCATAGAGCCTCCACCGATCCCGGAGCGGTTCAGGTTCGTTGTCAAACGCCTCGATTGGATGGCAGAGGACAACAGTTGTCCTTTGAGATCGAAGTTAGTCGTGTGCAGCCCCCTGACCTGGGCCGACTAGGTTGGATGTCAACGATTCCTCAGTTACCCGTGCTTGTCCGGTTCGGCGTCGGCGAAGGCGCGGTATCCGCCGAGATCTCGGGCTGGGCGAGGACGTCGCCGCGGTGTACGACTCGGACCGGACCCGGGGCCATCATCGGATGCTGATCCGCCGGCGTAGCGAGGTCGTGTCGGACATTCAGCAAGACCGCCGTCGTCGTCATCACCGCGAAGTCCGCCGGGCGCAAGGTCTTCGGCCTCGCCACCGCAGGCGTCCGTCTTGCTTGACCTCTTGCGCGTCAGTCCGGCAGCCAGTGCTGCTCGTGCGCCAGGGTTTTGGCGACGGCACGGATGCGGCGGTGTAGTGGCGACTGCTCGCGTGGGAGGACCAGGTGGATCGTCAGGCTGGGCGCGCCCCGCAGCGGTCGCCAGGTGAGACCGGCCGGTTGTGCCGTGGCCGCGGCTTCTCCGGCCGGGGCGAGGGTGACCCCGTCGCGCAGGTCGCGCTGAGACATGTCGAAAGAGACTGCGGGCGTGTGGAATCGGGGGTGTGGTCGGGTGTCTCGGAACAGTGCGGACAGCTGATCGTGGATCACGGGGTTGGCCGCACGGTCCGTGAGTCGCAGCGGATACGCGGCCGCGTCGGCGATCTCGATCTCCGGGTGTTCGGCCAGCGGATGGTGCTGCGCCAGCTGGACTCCGACGCGCATACGCCGCAGCAGGAACCGGCGCACGCCACGGCCCGGCTGTTCACCGCGGGTGATACCGGCATCGATGCGGCCGTCGGCGACCGCGGGGGAGATCTCCGGTGTCGCCATCGGGACCGCGCCGACCTCGAGTCCGCTGTTGCCGCGAATCAGCCTGTCCACCAGGGCCGGTGCCGTCTCGGCCCCGGCGCTGAGGCTGTATCCGATGCGCAGCGTGCCCAGTTCACCGGCCGCCGCGCTCCGGGCGGTGTCCCATGCCCGGTCCAGCGCCGCCAGCGCGGGCGGCGCGGACTCCGCCAAAGCCGCACCGGCCGTGGTCAATACGACGCTACGCGTGTTGCGGACCAGCAGGGCCGTACCGAGTTCCGTCTCCAATCGGCGCATCCGGGCGCTGAGTGCGGGCTGTGCGATACCGATCCGTGCGGCCGCGCGGGTGAAGTTCAACTCCTGCGCCAGCACCAGGAAGTACCGCAGGCTCACCGTATCCGGCGCCACGTGCCCTCCCTGCCGGTTGATAACGATCCGTTCTGAGTCTATCCCGTACCAGTCTTTCCCTCGACCGCACATCAAGCCCTAACCTGCGCATATGGCGATTCAGCTGACCGCAGTACCCGTCGCCGGGATCGATCGATCTGAGTTTCGTTTCGAAGTCGGACGTGTCCGGCCGAACACAGGAGGTTTCCATGGCTAAGGGCTACTGGGTCAGTGTCTACCCCGCCATTTCCGATCCTGAGAGGCTGACTGACTACAACGAGCTGGCGGGTCTGGCTGTCCGGGCTGGGGGCGGGTGCGTCCTGTCCAATTTCGGTCGAGTCGTCGCCCACGAGGCCGGAATCACCGAACGCGTCGTTCTGATCGAGTTCGACGGCTTTGAACAGGCGGTCGCGGCATACGAGAGCGAGGCATACCAGAAGGCGCTGGTGGCCCTCCCCGACGGCTTCGAGCGCGACTTCCGCATCGTCGAAGGCATCGACTGACCGGCGGGCCCAGCCATCGCTGGGCATCCGTCACCTGACACGCACACGGTGCTGAACGACGACTCACGAGACGAGTTCGAAGTCATGCCCCGCGTCCCGCCTCGTCGTCGACGTCCTCGACGGCCTGATCCCTGTCGGGCGGATCGAAGAAACGACGCGACGTCCGGGCCAGCTGGACTGTCTCGCTGACCTCGTCGACGAAACTGCTGGTGGTGGCCTTGCCGATCTTGTTGGTGCTGAAGTGGGTGCACCACATCTTGCCGTCGGGGCCGGTGGTGATCTGCTCCGGGCGCGAGCCCGCGGTGGGCACCGAGTACTCGGTGATGGCCCCGGCCGGGGTGATCTTCCCGATCTTGTGGCTGTTGTATTCGGTGAACCACAGATTGCCGTCCGCACCGGCGGCAATCCCCACCGGAGTGGAGTTCCCGGCCGGCACGTCGTCCTCCGTGACCACCCCGGCAGGGGTGATCCTCCCGATCTGGACGTCCTGGGGCTGGGTGAACCAGACGTTGCCGTCCGGGCCCGCAGCGATGCCCTGAGCCCGGCCGGGCACGCTGTGCTCGGTGATGGTCACCACCGCGGATTCCGGGATCGCCTCCACCCCGCGCCTGTAGCGGAGCGCTCACTTCCTCCTCGGCTGGCCCGGGTAGGACCCGGCGGGGTGGAGCCGGGTGCCGGTTCTGTAGTCGTGTGCAGTCCCCTGACCTGGGCCGACTAGGTTGGATGTCAACGATTCTGCTCGTGCTGACGCTATTCGGGATCGTGTGTATCGGATGTAGTGGCGGATGCTGTCGTATGTGACCAAGTAGTCGTGGTGGTCCATGAGTTCTGTCCAGATCTGCCTTCCGTTGAGCTTCCTGCCGATCATGCCCTCGACCAGGTCGGCGAGTTCCCCTGTGATGGGGTCGGTCAGCGGACTCGTCTCTGCGGTGATCAGGCGTGGGACCTCCAGGGCGAAGCGGATGTCCGAGCAGCGGAGGTTGTGGCGCTTTGCGAGCGTGCGGATCTGTGTCCCCTAGAGGGCCTCTTGGGCGATGCGGTGGGCCAGGTCTCGGCGCCTGGCGAAGGGATTTCTCCTGGGGAGGCGTCGGCGTGGTCTGTTTGTGCCGCCCAGGGAGTTGGCATCGGCGAGAGCCCGTTCGAGTGCTTCGGGCGAGTGGCCGGCGGTGGTGGCGAGGTGTTCGAGGAGCGGCCTGCCGAACCACTGCGGTGGGCCGCAGAGATAGCAGTGCAGGAAGCTGGGCTGGAGATGGTTGGCGTGGGCCAGGCGCCGGACGTAGGAGTTGGTGGATTCTCCGAGGCAGGGGCGGAGTCGGACCGGCAGCGGCGCGAACCGGGGCGGCAGTTCGCTGTTCATCGGGACGTAGCGGTCTTCGAGGCCATCGACGCTGTGGTTTGGGCGGTGTGGTCGAGCGGAATGGCCCGGAGGCTCTTCTTGGTGATCTTCTCGGTGCCGGTGAGGATGGCGTCGAGGGCGGCTCCGCGGACGGCGTGGGAGAGAGAGCCGATCATGCCGCCGGTGTGGTTGTACAGGAAGCGGTCCAGGTCGGTGAGTGTGCCGGAGCGGTGTTCGTGCAGCCGCAGGGTGTCTTCCATGGCGGCGACCAAGCCCTTCCATTCACTGTTGTAGGGGAAGGGGCGGGAGGGGATCAGGGCAAAGCGGCCCGCGATCTGGGCGCCGCGTGTCCCGGACAGCAGCCCGGATTCGTCGATGTCGATACCGGCATAGACGAAGGTGGCGGGCAGACGTTCGGAGAAGTACTTGAGGGTGTCGGCGACTTCGGCGCCGTGGCGGCTGGTGAGCGAGATGTTGTGGATTTCGTCGACCAGCACCAGAGCGGTGCGGGTATCGGTGCAGACACCGATGACAGCCTCGATGATGTCCGTCATGTTCGAGCGTGCCCGCACCGGCAGGCCCAGGAAGCGTGCGAACTCGGTCGCGATCATGCGGGCGGTCGCGGCGGGCGGGACGGTGACATAGACGACCGGAATCCGGTGTGTGGCATGAGGGTGCCGGGCCCGGTCCAGGAGTTCATGGGATCCCCAACTGCGTGATGGCGATGGTCTTTCCGGTTCCCGCCGGGCCGGAAACGATCAGCCCGTGGCGGGCGCTGATCGCGTGCCGGTTCAGCAGCACCAGACGACGGCCGCAGATCGCCAGCAGCTCCGTAAGCTGCGCCCGTACGGTCTCGACCGCGGGGGCCTCGCGCTCGAAATGCTCGTGCTCGGGGTGGTCGACGCCGTACCGGCCGTGGAGGCGGTGAACCTCCTCGTCAACGCTGAGACGGACAACGCCCCTCGCGGAGAGGGCCTGTGCAAGGTGCGTCTTGCCGGAGCCGGTAATCCCGATGAGCAGGACGGCGGTCGACCTCGCTCACGATGTCGTGCTCCCTCGTGGTGCTCGTACCGGTGGGGGCGTTGGGGCGTACCCCTGGCTCTAGCGGCAGTGTGCAACAGACGGGCCGGACTGCCACCACGAGCGCATAGGGGCGGCTCCGCTGCCCTTGGCGAGGGATCCGTTTGGGTGGCGGTCGGGCAGGCCCAAGAGCTGCTGTTCTATGGAGGTGAGAGCGGGGTCCGCTCGAAGCTCCGTGGCCGGTCATCGACGGGGTGGAGCCAGCGATACCCGTACTGGAGCATCAGGCCAATGCGGGGCCGGCCGGAGAGGTTGATGCCTCCGGTGTGCCAGGTCCGGTTCTCGAAGAGAACTGCGTCCGTTCCGGTGATGTCGGGGGTGACGGCGCTGGGTGGGTCGATGGCGCCGACGGACTCGTCGGTAAGGCGGTGGCTGCCGGGGCTGGCCGCGGTCCGCCGAGCATCCTTGCAGGCTGACCTGGCCAACGCTCAGGAACGGAACACCCGTCTTGCCGCGCGGGTGCGCCAGTTGGAGAGGCGGCTTTCCGGGCAACTCGGCGAGCAGGGGTGGAGCGAGTCCGGGATCGGGTCCCCACCGGACATCGACCAACTCCGGAGACGAATCGCCATGTTGGAACAGGAACTCGCCGAGAAGAGGGGCGAGATCGAGGAAAGATCGGACGAGCAGGAAGCAGCGCGGGCCGCCAACAGGGAGCTGACCCGTGCGTTGAACCAGCCTCACCCTGAGGGCCATGAGTTCGCCCGACCCGATAGCACGGTGCCCGAGGTTCTGGCCGACGAGCCCTCCGCCCAGAGCGTGGGGCATGCGGAACGCGGTGGCGGGCTCGCAGCACGCCGAAAAGCCCGCAGACGAAATCGGAACTCCACTCGCTGACCAGGCTCGCATTCGCCGCGCAGGGGGCTACCGTGACTCCACGGCAGCCCCCTGTCCTGTAGGGAGTAGGTGAATCAGCGTCCGCGCTGACCCGTCGGATTCGTTTCGCCCCTCGTCTTGCCGAACCTGCGCCACAGATCCCATGCGAACGTCAGGCTCCCGAAGCCGAAGAGCCAGGCGATGTGATCTCCGTCTACCGCTGCTGAGACGCAGATTCAGGCGAGGGCCACACACGCGACTGCCTCTGCGACGCCCATCAGGAGATTGGTGTTCGGTTTCATTGGTCCGCCCTCGGGGTCAGCATCGGGTCCTCCATACGGTGGGCAAGAGGTACCACCCTTTCCAGACCGGGCTCCACTTGAACTTGGCGTATCCACCGCGGATCTTCGCGCAGTCACGAGTGTGGTAGTAGATCCAGCCGGCCGAGACGGCGACGTACCAGGCGTAGAAGCGCATGCCGTTGACGACATGCTTCCAGTAGCCCGGGACGTAGTCCTTCACGATGCCGAGCAGGCCGCCGGCGGCTCCCGCACCCCACGCGAGGGTCCTTGTCTCTCCGCGCGTGAACTTGACCGACAGCCAGAAGTACTGGATGGGGGACCACCACGCGTTCTTCCAGTAGCTGTAGCGGAAGGTTCCGTTGAGGTCGTAGCAGTTGACGGGGTCTCCCACGCAGTACTCGTACGCGTTCGCGTTGCCTCCGAAGACCGGGTCGGTCGACAGGAAGCGTCCGGTTGTGGGGTTGTAGAGACGCACGCCCATGAGGCTGAGTCCGGTGAGGGTTTCAGTGGAACGTTGCTTTGCGCCGAGCCAGTTGTAGCGGGTGGCGGACTGGCCCGCCCTGGGGTTGCCGTACTCGTCGCTGTCCAGGGCGGTCGGGGCCCGGGAGGGGTCAAGCGGGAGCTGCAGGGCGACGTCGCCGTGGATGTTGCTGAGCTGCAGTACGGTGCCGCCGGTTTTGCCGGTTACGGCACCGAGGTCGCCGGAGAGGGAGTCGACGTTGCGGGTGATCTCTCCTGTGGCTGTGTTCTCGACGATCCAGCGGGGTCCGTCGTCGTCACCGCTGTAGTGGTTCAGCTTGGTGCCGGTCTCGGTCCAGGTGCTGCCGCTGCCCGTTTCTGTCTTCCACGATCGCAGGCGCAGGTCGGGGTCCAGTTGCCACGTCTGCCGCTGACCGTTGGCGATCTGCTGGTACACGCGGTCGTTCGTGTAGTAGCTGATGGTGCCGTTGCCGGGAAGGGCCGTGGTGCGGCCGAAGGCGTCGTAGGTGTAGCCGGTGTCGACGATGCGGTCGCCGCTGTCGTAGGTGCTGGAGACGGTCGTGCCTCCGCTGGTGGGGCAGTCCACGCCCGGATTGCCCGTGGCCGTCGTCAGCGACTTGCGATTCGCACGGGCGTCGAACGTGTAGGACCGGCGGGTGCAGACCGTTGCCGACGTGTCCTGTACCTCGGCCAGACGTCCGACAGCGTCGTAACGGTAGGTCTGGTCGGACCACCCGGCGTGCGAGGTGGCCTGGCCGTGCACGGACGACGTGACGGTGTCGGAGTACACCAGGGTGCTGTCGCTGTCGCGAGTGTAGGTGCGCTCGGCGATCTCGCCTGCGGGGTTCTTGACGACCGTCAGGCTGTATCCGCCGGGCAGCTTCTCGGTGCTCGGGGTGCCGTCGGCGTCGTACGTGGTCTGGAAGGCGCCCGCGACCGAGTCGGTGGCCTTGGTCGCCAGACCGCGCGGCTCGACGGCCGCGTCGTATGTGTAGGTGACGGTTGACGGGGAGTTGTCCGTGGTTTTGACCGGGCGGTCGCTGAGGTCGTACTCGGCCGTGGTGGTTCCGCCGTCGGCGTCCGTGTAGGAGACCTGGCGACCCAGCGTGTCGTAGACCTTGGTAATGGTGCCGGCCGTTGCCGAACTGGTCGTGACCTGGCGGCCGGTGGTGCTGTCGTAGCCGATGTTGGTGGTCGGGACGGCCTGTCCCGTGCCGCCGGTCACCGTCGTGGTGGTCGGGCGGCCGGCGTCGTCGTATGTCGTGCTGGTGGTGCGGGTCACGCCGTTGGCGGTGGCGATCACCGCCGTGGTGTTATCCCAGGAGTCGTATTCGTACGTGGAGGTGGGCAGTTGGGCCGGGTTGTTGCCGCCGCCAGTGATGGTCCCGGCCGGGCCGGTTGAGCAGAGCAGGTCGGCCCATTCCGGGCGACCGGCGCAGGTGCCGGTGCCCGTGGCGGACCAGTAGGTGGTCACCTGCGTCGCGGCATCGGTGCCGGTGGCGCCGGGTAGCTGCTCCTTTTTGATCCGTCCCTGGGCGTCGTACTCCCTCGCCGTGGTGAGGGCCGTCCCGTTCGGATCCTGGATCGTCTTGACCGGCAGCCCCTTGGCCCAGTCGTAGACGGTCTGCGTGACCCGGGTATCGCCGTGGACAGTGGGGTGCTCCCGGACCTGGGCACCGACCGTCGTCTTGGTGATCTGGTCCCTGATCTTGGCGGTGCCGTCCGTCGGACGGTCCCCGTCGTACTCGTTAACCGTCCAGGTGCGGGCGGTCACCGAGGAGCCGCCTGAGGCGAGGGTGGTCGTGCCGGACTTCAGGTCCGCGGTGAGGTCGATCCGGTGCAGCGGGCCCAACTTCTCCAGCTCGCGAATGCCGGTGCCGTTGTAGACGGTGCGGGTGGCCAGTAGGTCCGCGCGCTCAGCAGTGGTCAGCTGGGCGATGCCGAGGTCCGACTGCGTCGCCTTGTCGGTCGCGGTGAGACCAAGGGCGACAGACCGGTTGGCGGCGGTGAGCACGCGCACTGTGTTGCCGAAGCGGTCGTATTCGATGGTCGCGATGTGCCCGCCCGGAGATGCTGTGTTGACCTCGCGGCCGGAGACGCCGAGGTAATGGGTCTCGGCGCGGGTGTAGGAACCGCCACTCAGGTCACTGCCCGAATTCGAGGCCGGTGTGACGTCGGCTGGGAAAACGGCGGTGGCGTCGGTCGGGGCGTCAGTCTGGCTCCACGCCATTACGTCCGAGACACCCAACTTGTAGGGGGCAGCGGTACCAGTGAGCGGGACGTCATAGACGACGGTCGTGGCCGCAGTGCCTTCGACCGTGTCAGTGGTGCCCTGCTTGAGTGCCGGGCGACTCGCCTTGAGCAGCATGCCGTCACCAGCGGCTGCGGTCGAGCCAGCCTTGCCGTACGTGAAGGTCCACGGCTGGTCGGTGGACGTCCTGTAGGACGTGACATGGCGCGCAGTGTCGTACGTGTACTGGGTCTGTGTCGACTGGGCCAGGCGGGGGTTCCAGTACTGGCGCAGACGGCCCCCGGCGTCGTAGCGGTACGTTGCTACAGCCCTGGCGGTAGCGGATGAAGCACCCTTTCCGGACGCGTAGAGCAGGATCTCCTTGACCTGTCCCGTGTAGTCGCCGAACGAGTCGAGCGTAGCCGTGGTGGACGTCGCGTAGACGAACTCCAGCACTCGGCAGCCCTTGGTGGTGGGCGTCGTGTTACAGGTCGCCGCGGACACCGCCGAGGTTGGGGCGATGATCCGCTTGGGACGGGCCAGCTTCGCCCCGCTCACCGTCACCGCCTCGGAGATCACCGTGATCGTGGAGTTGGACAGCCCGTCCAGCAGAGTGCTGGAGACCTGCCAGGTGGTTGCGCCGCTGTCGGGCTTGGTGAACTCCGTCACCGTGCCTTCGGTGTCGGAGAGAGTGAAGGAACCACTGGTGCTGCCCTTGAGGGTGAGGTGCTCCGAGCCGGGCTCGGGGACCCAGCCGGTTTTGGCTGCGTTGGCCGTGAAGTGCACCTCGCTGCCGTCGGCGGTGACGACGGACACGGCCGTGGCCGAGATCTGCTTCACGTGGGAGTAGTCCGAGTCGGTCAGTTCCGCGGTGGTGCCGGCAACCCATTCCTTGCCGAAGATCGCCGCCTGGCCCTCCTGTTTCGCTCCTGCTTCGGGGGTGCGGGAGGAGGCAGTGCGGTTCACTCCCATGCCGTAGTAGGAGGTGTCCGTCTCGTCAATCGTGTAATTACCCGTGAGCAGGTTCACGGACCCGGGACCGATGTCTTGTGCAGCAGCGCCGTCGGCGTTGCGGTCGACGACGACGGCCAGCGGCTCGGTGCTGCCCGAGGCACTTCAGCAGGAGGCGGTCCCAAATGCTGTCGGGCAGGAAGCGGACCGTGACCCGTCCGCCAGGTGCTTGGCCGAAGGAGAAGCCGTCGACGGGACTGCGGTTCTCCCAGCAGTTGCCAAGCTATGTCGTTGCGCAGGACATACAGGATGCCCTTGCAGGCACAACCGGTCGGGCACCGGCCGAGGCCCCGGCGACGGCTCCGGCCAGGGCGGCAGCAGCGGCTCGATCAGCGCCCACAAGTCGTCGTCCACGATCCACGGCCGCGTACTCACACCATCACGAACGGCCAAATCAACCAGCCGGACACGCCCGACCAGGACACCTCAACAAGATCGCATTACGAGCTCTTAGTTGGCGTGGTGGCGGGGGACTGCGACACCGACGACTGTGAACGGGGCGGTGAGGAGGGCGTACTGCTCGGCTGGGAGCGTGGCGGGTTTCCGTACGGCCCTGGCTGCGATCACGCAGACGGACTTGGCATCCGAGTGGAGTCCCGCGCGGTATGCGTTGAGTTCCTCACTTCGCGGAAGCAGTGCCGACCTTACGGCGTGGTCGAGCTCGGAATTTTCCGATGCGGAGAGCCGGAGGGCACGGCTCGCCTCACGGCCGCCCTGCCGACGCCGGCTGACGGCGTGGTCGAACGCGGCGGCGAGAGCCTCGGGCGGCAGAGCCGCGACGGTTGCAATGAATCGAGCCGTGGCGGCATCCACAACAAGCTCCTTCTTCAAAATGCGGAAGGTTTAAGGGCAAGCGCCAAGCAGGTGACGCCGCCAGGCACTCTGCCTTGCCCGTGAGAAGGTACGTTCCGGGTGGAACGAAGGGGAGTGTGACATGGATGTCCATCGCCTGGCACGCATAGCAGCGACGCTCTTTGGGGACCTCGGCGCTGCTGGAGCGCTCACCGTACGGGAGTTGCCCGACGGACTCGGAATCTGTGTGTGGCCAGCCGGCGTCCGGGGTGGAGGAAGCATCCTCGTGGGATGCGACGAGTCGGTTCTGTTCGTGGGATCCGCGATAGGTTTCGACGCCGGGCTCGCCGCTTTCCGCCAGGGCAGGCGCACTCCCGCCGAACGCTTCCGGGGCAAGCCTGACAAGACGACTGCACAGAAGCCCGTTGAGTAGCGGGGCGTGGGCGACCTCCATGAGCGGACGAAAGACGTCCCCTCGCGCCGGCGGTGATGACCGCGGCACCACAGAATCCGTGTTCGCCGCAAACACCGGGCCCTGAATCGCATGAAGTCCGACCTGCCATGGCACCTGGCAGGCGCCGGCCGACGCCGCGCGTCGACGCCCGCTACTCGGGCTCGGCCTCGACGATCCTGACGTCCTTGGCGATCGGGTCTTCCATGACCCTGGCCAGGTAGCGTTCGGCGTCGGCAAGGTCATAGGTGTCGTATGACGCCATCGAGCTGCCCTCGTAGGTCCACTCCACGCGGTACCGCTCTGCCACCCGGCTTCCCTCCCACTCGCTTACTCGCCGGAGCGCTGCGCTGTCCGACCCGAACCGTACCCCGCCCGTCGTTTGCACCCCACACGACGTACGCTCGGCCGCAAATGCCACAACCGCCCACTTCCTTGCATCCGTCCCAACCTGGCCGGGCAATACGTTCACGGTTCCGTGGGACAAATTGATCCCGGGACCGGTGGCTTCAAGAGCGCCGGATCGATGGGACGGCGTCCAGCAGTGGCAGCAGCTGGGTGACGTCGTGCCGGTTGCCACCCGTGAGCGTGACGGCGAGCGGGGTTCCGCGACGGTCGACGAGCAGGTGGTGTTTGGAGCCGGGACAGCCCGGTCGACGGGTGAGGGGCCGACGTCGAGCGGTGAGGTGCGGGGCAGGCTGCTCGCGTGACCATGGGCTGCGGAATCGACGCCCGCGTCGCCCCCCCCGCGTGCGGGGCGGTCGAACGCCGACGGGCGGGGCTATGTACGACCCGCGTCCCGGATTCCCGCGCCGTTTCGACTGGCCCGGCACCCTCCTGACCGTCAGGAAGGGCGGGGCGGGACATGGATGTGGTCGAAGAGCGGTGCGGGGGCGCCGACTTGGGCAAGACGGATGTCAAGGTATGCATCCGGGTCCCGGGCGCCGGCAAGCGCGCCCGTTGGGGCAGCTCGGCGATCGGGGTGCGGTGCCCACTACAGGGCCCGGTGCATGATGTGCAGTCTTACGTGGCCAGCGCGAGGCCATCGGTGAGGTGGCTGACGAGGTCGGCGCCCAGGTCCCCGCTCTTGCCGCTGGTGACCTCTGATCGCACTGCTTGCCTTTACGTGCTGTTGCGCTCGGTCGGGATCAGTTTCGGGGTGTTGCGTGAAGGGGATTGAGCATGTCCTGCGGTTCCTGAGTGGTGGTGAGATGGGGGCGGGAGGATGGGCGGGTGCTGTCCCGGGCCCATGGTCTGACTCATGATATTTCTGACTGAAGTGTCCTGGTGTCACAGTGTCGGCCGGTGGTCGGGGATGGTGCGTTGTCGGTGCCGGGCTGGCGGGGTGTGTCCCGATAGGGGCCTGTCGATAGTTGTGGCGTCCTCACGATTCTGACCGTCTGACGCGGCCCGGTACCGGCAACGCGACGTGGTATCGGACGGGAGGAGAGGAACGGGCATGTCTGGTTCGACCGTGCCCAGTACGTCGCCTGCTCCCAAGACCGGCCGTCGTCGCCCGGCAGGGGAGGTGGTTCTGGGAGTGGATACGCACCGGGATGCCCACGTAGCCTCGGTGCTCTCCGTGACAGGGGCAGTCCTTGCCACCGACGAGTTCCCGGCCACCGCGGCTGGATACCGTGATCTGCTGAAGTGGGCCAGGAAGTCGGGAGCCGTGAGGCGGGCCGGGGTGGAGGGGACCGGCTCCTATGGAGCGTCCCTGTCCCGCTATCTGCTGGCCCAGGGTGTGGACGTGTTCGACGTGAACTGGATGGACCGGGCGGATCGCCGGCGGCGTGGCAAGTCGGATCAGCTCGATGCCCAGAATGCGGCGCGAGCCGTGTTGAGCGGGCGGGCCTCCGCTCGGGCCAAAACGGGCGACGGGCCGGTACAGATCGCGCGAATGTACAAACTCACGAAGGCGTCGGCCGTCAAAGCCCGCACCCAGGCCATCAACCAGCTCAAAGCCGTACTCGTCACTGCGGACCCCGTCTTGCGGGAGGAACTGGCCGGACTGGGCAATGCCGAACTCTTCCGCACCTGCGCACAGTTCACCGATGCGCGTAGTCGCGAGGAGGCCGGCGCGGAGTCAGTGGTGGAGGCCACCCGGATCACGCTGGGACTGCTGGCCCACCGGATCGCCAGCTCTCCGAGGAGGTCCGCGACGTGGAGGCTCGTCTGACCCGGCTTGTGGAACGGCATGCCCCGCAGCTGCTCGACGTGGTGGGGATCGGCCCGGACACGGCGGTCACGTTGCTGATCACGGTGGGGGACAACCCGGAACGGCTGGACAGCGAGGCGTCGTTCGCCGCGCTGTGCGGGGTCAGCCCGGTCGAGCGTTCCTCGGGACGCAGGCAATTCCGTCGCCTCAACCGCGGCGGCGACCGGCAGGCCAACGCCGCGCTTCACCGCATCGTGTTCACCCGCCTGCGGGTCGACCCGCGCACCCAGGACTACTACGAGCGCCGGATCAAGGAGGGCAAGACGCGGCGCGAAATCGTCCGCTGCCTCAAACGCTACGCGGCCCGGGAGGTCTTCCACCTGGTAAAACAGCTACAGCCAGCCCCCCGCTCATTGGGGCTGTCGTGACAGATGAGAGGCTCAGACGGGTGAGCGAGACACCACCGAACACCCTGCAATACCGCTTTGACGGGCCAGAAGACGCTCCCGTCCTGATCCTGGGTCCCTCACTGGGTACCACATGGCACATGTGGGACCGCCAGATCCCCGAGCTGATCAAGCACTGGCGCGTCTTCCGGTTCGACCTGCCGGGACACGGCGGCGCTCCCGCGTACCCGGCGGGCTCGGTCAACGACCTCACCACACGGCTGCTGGCCACCCTCGAAGGGCTCGGCGTGCAGCGCTTCGGCTACGCGGGCTGCGCGCTCGGCGGTGCGGTCGGCATCGAGCTGGCCCTGCGCCACCCCGAGCGGCTCGCCTCCCTGGCGCTGATCGCGGCCTCTCCCCGCTTCGGCACGGCCGACGAGTTCCGGCAGAGAGGCGTGATCGTCCGCACGAACGGCCTCGACCCCATCGCCCGCACCTCGCCTGAGCGCTGGTTCACCGGCGGATTCGCCGCCGCGCAGCCCGCGATCACCGAGTGGGCCGTGCAGATGGTCCGCACCACCGACCCCGGCTGCTACATCGCCGCCTGCGAGGCGCTCGCCTCGTTCGACGTCCGCGCCGAACTCGGCCGCGTCGGCGTGCCGACCCTGGTCCTCGTCGGCTCGGACGACCAGGTCACCGGCCCCGCCGAGGCCCGCACCCTGGTCGCCGGCATCCCGGACGCCCGCCTGGCCGTCGTTCCCGGCGCCTCCCACCTGGTGCCGGTGGAGCAGCCCGCGGCGGTCACCGACCTCCTGGTGCGGCACTTCTCCACCGCCTGGCAGCCCGCCTTCGAGACCTCCACCGGCCAGACGGCCCTGCCCGCGGCCGCCCTCAAGCCGGTCCTGTCCCCGGCACCGCCGCAGCCCCTCCAGTCCGGGCCCGTCGCCGAGATCGCCCCGGTCGTGGCACCCCCGGCGCAGGGGCGGCCCGACCCGTACGACGCCGGGATCAAGGTCCGCCGCGAGGTGCTGGGCGACGCGCACGTCGACCGGGCGCTGGCGCAGGCCGACGACTTCTCCGGGGACTTCCAGGAGTTCATCACCCGCTACGCCTGGGGCGAGATCTGGGACCGCCCCGGGCTCGACCGGCGCACCCGCAGCTGCGTCACCCTCACCGCCCTGGTCGCCGGCGGCCACCTGGACGAGCTGGCCTTCCACACCCGCGCCGCCCTGCGCAACGGCCTCACCCCGGGCGAGATCAAGGAGGTGCTGCTCCAGGCGGCCGTCTACTGCGGCGTACCGGCGGCGAACAGCGCGTTCAAGGTGGCCCAGCAGGTCATCCGCGAGGAGACCACGCCCCAGGAGTGAGGGTGCGCGCGACCCCGGAAGGCAGGATGGACTCATGAAGCTCACGAAGAAGTCGCACGCCTGCGTCCGCCTGGAGAAGGACGGCCGGACCCTCGTCCTCGACCCCGGCGGGTTCAGCGAGGAGGACGCCGCGCTCGGCGCGGACGCGATCCTCGTCACCCACGAGCACCCCGACCACTTCGACGAGCTCCGGCTGCGCGCCGCGATGGAGAACAACCCGGCCGCGGAGATCTGGACCCTGCGGTCGGTCGCGGAGACGATCTCGTCCGCCTTCCCCGGCCGCGTGCACACCGTCGGCCACGGCGACAGCTTCACCGCCGCCGGCTTCGACGTCCAGGTCCACGGCGAACTCCACGCGGTGATCCACCCGGACATCCCGCGCATCACCAACGTGGGCTACCTCGTCGACGGCGGTAAGGTCTTCCATCCCGGCGACGCCTTCACGGTCCCCGACCACCCGGTGCAGACGCTGATGCTCCCGGTCATGGCCCCGTGGAGCAAGATCTCCGAGGTCATCGACTACGTCCGCGAGGTTCAGCCGCAGCGCGCCTACGACATCCACGACGCCTACCTCACCGACCTCGCGCGCCCGATCTACGACCGCCAGATCGGCGGCCTCGGCGGGGCGGAACACCTGCGGCTCACCCCCGGGGCGTCGGCCGACCTCTGAGGCCCGGGCGGCGTTGTCAGACCCTCCGGGTAGGTTGTGGGACATGCGCATCGCGACCTGGAACGTGAACTCGATCACCGCCCGCCTGCCGAGGCTCCTGGCCTGGCTGGAGAGCAGCGGTACGGACGTGCTGTGCCTCCAGGAGGCCAAGGTCGCCGAGGAGCAGTTCCCCGTGGAGCAACTGCGCGAGCTGGGCTACGAGTCGGCGGTCCACGCGACCGGTCGGTGGAACGGCGTGGCGGTGCTCTCCCGCGTCGGCATCGAGGACGTCGTCAAGGGCCTGCCCGGCGACCCCGGTTTCGACGGCTCGGTGGAGCCCCGCGCCATCTCGGCGACCTGCGGCCCGCTCCGCGTCTGGTCGGTGTACGTGCCGAACGGCCGCGAGGTGGACCACCCGCACTACGCCTACAAGCTCCAGTGGCTCGAGTCCCTCAAGGCCGCCGTCGCCGGTGACGCGGTCGGCAGCCGCCCCTTCGCGGTGATGGGCGATTACAACGTGGCGCCGACGGACGACGACGTCTTCGACCGCGCGGCCTTCGAGGGCGCGACCCACGTCACCGTGGCCGAGCGAGCCGCCCTGGCCTCCCTGCGCGAGGCGGGCCTGTCGGACGTGGTCCCGCGGCCCCTGAAGTACGAGCACCCCTTCACGTACTGGGACTACCGCCAGCTCTGCTTCCCGAAGAACCGCGGCATGCGCATCGACCTCGTGTATGCCAACGCGCCGTTCACGGGGGCGGTCAAGGACGCGTACGTGGACCGCGAGGAGCGCAAGGGCAAGGGCGCGTCGGACCACGCCCCGGTCGTGGTCGACCTGGACCTCTAGAGCCCGGCCCGGCTCACAGCAGCCGCAGATCCACCGAGTCCGCCAGCGCCGCCAGCCCCGCATCGCCGGGATGCAGGTGGTCGCCGCTGTCGTACGCGGGCAGCATCCGTGCGGGGTCGGCCGGGTCGCGTACCACGGCGTCGAAGTCGAGCACCCCGTCGAAGACACCGCCCTCGCGGATCCACTCGTTCACCGCGACCCGCTCGGCGTCGACGGCTGCCGTGCACCGCGTCTCGCCCTCGCACGGCAGGATCGTCGCCGCGAGCATCCTGAGCCCCCGGGCCCGCCCGCGCGCCGCCAGCTCCCGCATCCCCGCGATCACCTGCTCCGCCGAGGTGCCCCAGCGCACGTCGTTGACGCCCTCGAAGACGATCGCCGTACGGGCCGACGGCTGGGCGAGGACGTCCCGGTCGAACCGGTGCAGGGCACTCACCCCGGCCGTGTCCGTGGACACCCCGTCGCCGGGATACCGGTCGGTGACCACACGGTTGCCCGAGACACCCTGGTTCAGCACCCCGTAGCGCGGCACGGCGCTCTGCCGCAGCAGCCGGCCGGCCAGCACGTTCGGCCACCGCCGGTTCGCGTCCACCGTGGACTTGTCGCCGTCGGTGATCGAGTCCCCGAGCAGCACCACGGACCCGGGCCCGCCGCTCACGTCGACCCCGGCGAGCAGCGGCCAGCTGGTGATCACCGAGGTGTACGCCCCGGCGGAGCCGTCCGCCGCGTGGTCGCCGGGCTCGCTGACGTACGACCGCTGCTGCGCGAGCCGGTGCAGGGGCGCCGCCGGCACCGGGCCGGGCAGATGGAAGCTGACCAGCAGGTTGGCGTCCGCCGGTACCGCGAAGCCCAGCTGATCGCTGTACGCCTGGGCCCCGGCCGGGATCTCCACGCTCTGCGCACCGCCGAAGGACAGCGGCACCGGCGTCCCGCGTGCCGCCGCGCCCGACGCCTGCACGGCGACCGTCGCGCCGCCGATCCGTACCGGGGCCGCCGCGAAGGTGTTGTCGAACCGCATCCGCACCCGGGGCCCGCCCGCCGACGTGCGCACCACCAGCCGCAGCGTCCGGTCCGTCCAGGGCCCCACGGCCGCGTAGCCGCCCGTCGACGTCGTCCAGCTGCCCGTCCAGCCCTGCGTGGCGGTGCGTACCGACACCGCGAAGACGTGCAGTCCGGCGGCGCGCGGCAGCCGGACCGAGGCGAGCTCGCGCCCCGGCGTCAGCGGCACCGTCACGACGTACAGGCGGGCCTGCTCGGCGAGTTGCCCGCCGGGCGTGTTGACGTGCGGCAGGGCAACCGCTTTCGTCGCGAGCGGCCCGGTGCGCCAGTCGGGCGCGGTCAGCCGGTAACCGGAGCGGGTGCCGTTCGCGTACGTGACCGTGCCCGGGCCGCCCGCCTCCGTGCCGGCCGTGCCCGCCACCAGGAAGGCGAGGGCGTCGCCACGCCCCGTGACGCGCACGTTCTGCCCTGCGGCGCGGACGTTGTCCGGCTCGCCCGCCTGCCGCCGCGGCCAGGTCAGCCGGGCCCCCTGGACGGTCAGGGTGCGGCCGGGCGCCCAGCCCGCGGCCGTGAGGTCCCGCGCCGACAGGGAGGCACCGGCGCCGTCGAAGTCGGCCGCCGCGGGCCGGCTGTCGTCGCTCACGGCGATGTTGTCGAACAGCCGCTCAAGCGGGACCGGCGCGGCCCGTCTCTCCTCGACGGCCTGCGCCGATACCGCCGAGATCAAGGACCCGCACAGGGTCAGGACGACCAGGACCCCCCGGACACATCGGCGCACGGCCGACTCCTCCCGCTCATCGACACACGACGCGACAACATCAAACGCAGGGACGGAACAGAAGACACGACGAAAGCCGTGACGCACGACGCACGGTGAAGCTAGGGAGACATCAGGGACTCGTCAACGAGCCATGCGCGAACTCGGCGTGAACTCGACCGTCACCGAAGGCCCGCGCGCCTGTGGTGCGTACGGGGGTACGAATGACACGCTGGACGTATGAACATCCCTTTCCTGGGCAACCGGCGCCAGAAGGTCGGGTTCCCCGACCCCGCGGGCATCGCGGACCTGCTCGCCGAGTGCGAACTGCTCCGCTCCCAGGCGTCCCGGGCGGGGGTCCGGCTGGACGACTCGGCGGCCTCGCTGGAGGCGCTGGACCAGTTGCTGCCGCGCTGGCGGGACGACGAGGAGACCCTGGCCTGGCTCGGCAACGACGCCGGGCTCTACCTGGGCACCGTCATCGTGCGCTCCGTGCCGGGAGCAGCATGGGAGATCCGTTCCGACGGTCAGCCCGTCGTGCGGCTCACCTCCGGGAGGGAGTTCGACGTCGTGGACTCCGGGCACGAGTGGGCCGCGTACGGCGTGCCCGAGCTGTCGCAGCTTTACGCGGAAGTCGCGGAGGCGTGAGGCCCATGACCGTACCCTTGGTCGTACTCTTTGAGCCAAAGTGCGATGTAAATACGGCTAATGATCGAAAAGTGCGTGTCGCCCGACAAGTCCGATCTTGCCTGGATACGTTGCGGCAACCACCACACAGCTGAGAGTGAGTAGGGCTGAGTATGGCCGTAGATCCGCTGATCGAGCTGCGTGACGTCAACAAGCACTTCGGGGAGCTGCATGTCCTGCGGGACATCAACCTCACCGTCGGCAAGGGGGAGGTGGTCGTGGTCATCGGCCCCTCGGGGTCGGGAAAGTCGACACTGTGCCGGGCGATCAACCGGCTGGAGACCATCGAGTCGGGGACGATCGTCCTCGACGGACAGCCGCTGCCCGAGGAGGGCAAGCCCCTGGCCCGCCTGCGCGCCGACGTCGGCATGGTCTTCCAGGCGTTCAACCTCTTCGCCCACAAGACCGTCCTGCAGAACCTCTCCCTGGGGCAGGTCAAGGTGCGCGGGCGCAAGAAGGAGGACGCCGACAAACGCTCCCGGGAACTCCTCGACCGGGTCGGCGTCGCCGACCAGGCGGACAAGTACCCGGCACAGCTCTCCGGCGGTCAGCAGCAGCGCGTGGCCATCGCCCGTGCCCTGGCCATGGAGCCCAAGGCGATGCTCTTCGACGAGCCGACCTCGGCCCTCGACCCGGAGATGATCAACGAGGTGCTGGAGGTCATGAAGCAGCTGGCCCGCGACGGTATGACCATGATCGTCGTCACGCACGAGATGGGCTTCGCCCGTTCGGCCGCCAACCGCGTCGTCTTCATGGCCGACGGCGGAATCGTCGAGGACCGCACCCCTGACGAGTTCTTCACCAACCCCACCAGCGACCGCGCCAAGGACTTCCTCTCCAAGATCCTCAAGCACTGAACGGGCAGGCACCGGACGGCTCATCGGATCGGACCTCGACTACGATGTGCCCTTCATCCCTGTCGGAGAGGGGGACTTCGCCGAAATCCGCCGATCCCGTCAGGGGTGAGCAGACCGCCCGCCCGGTCCGCGGGGCGTTCCCGCCGGGTGTGGCCCCCACGGCCCTTCCGGCCACGGGGGCGGCGGTTCACATCGGCCAGGCCCGTCCGGCGGCAGCCGGAGATCACTGCTCGCGCAGCGGGACCGACACGTACGACGGGTCGTTCGCAGGCGAGGAGAAGGTCAGCTGCGCGCCGGACGGGTTGTGCTCGATGTAGAGCGGGTCGACCGTGTCGACGACCAGGGCGAGGCGATGCCCGGCCGGGACGTCGTAGGCCGTGGAGTTCAGCTCCAGGTCGACGCCGAACGGCTTTCCGGGGGTGCGCCCGTGGAAGGTGTACGGCGCGTTGGAGACCAGCTTGCCGAGGCCGAGCGGCCCCACGTCGTAGAGGTAGGCGACGAGGGTGCCGCTCTCCTTGGTCGGGGTGAGGGTCGTGTGCAACTTCGCGGTGCCGCGCACCTGTTGGGCTTGCGTGTACTTCTCCGACTGCCACACGGCGGCCCAGCGGCGGGGAAGCAGCGGGATCGAGGCCATCGGGGGCAGCTGGGCCACCTGGTCGAGGATGCTGGACAGGAAGACGACGCCGCCGTCCGCCCCCGAGTTCACGTTCGCGCGGATCGTGGTCGTGCCCCCGAGGGCGATCTTCCGGTCGGTCGCGGCGACCGACTTCCAGTCCGGGTAGCCCTCGTAGCCGCCCGCGGAACGGGACTTGAGCTGGACGGGCTGCTCACGGTCGATGCCGTTGTCCTCGCCCCTGAGGTGGTGGTCGAACCAGCGCGTGGTGTCCTTCCACACGTCGTTGGGCAGCCCGAACAGGCCGGTCAGCTCGGCCGTGGCGTGGTCTCCGGGCCGCATCTCCAGCCGCTTCGGGCCGGTCAGCTTCTCGTAGAAGTCGGCGTACTGGTTGGGCGGGAAGATCGTGTCGCCCCAGGCGTTGGCGAGCATGATCGCCGCGCCGTTCTTGTTGATCTGGTCGACGTAGGTAGCAGCGGAACGTTTCTTTCCCCAGGCGATGAGCTCCGGCTCCTTCGCCAGGTTGGAGCTGTAGAAGTCGTCGAAGGTCTGCCGGAGTTCGGCGCTCTGCCGGCCCGTGACGATGCTCGCGCCGTCCAGCAGGGCGGACGCCTGGACGTGCTGGGTGCGTCCGGCGTAGATGGAGTCGATCAGGTCCGCCCAGCCGCTCAGTGACGCCACCGCCTTGACCCGCTTGTCCTGCGCCGCGGTGAGCAGGCTGATGCCGGCGCCGTAGGAGACGCCCGCCATGCCGATGTGCCCGGCGTCCGAGGGGGTGTGAGCGAGCGCCCAGTCGATGACCTTCGACGCGTCGGCGACGTCGGGTGGGCCCGCTACTTCTATCTCGCCGCCCGACTGCCAGAAGCCGCGCACGTTGTACGTGACCACGACGTACCCGGAGTCGGCGAGTTTCTGTGCCTGGGCCAGATATTCGACCTGGGGCAGGCCCCAGCTCGTGGGCATGACGAGCAGCGGGTAGCGGTGCGTGCCGTCGGCCCCGGCCGGGGTGACGACATTGGCCTTGAGGACGGTGCCACCGTCGCCGGTGATGTCGACGAAGCGGACGGGGTTCGGCGCCGCCTGTGCGGTGGGGGCGAGTCCGAGGGCTGTGCCGGCGACCAGGGTTGCCGAGACGGCGCCTACGGCGGTGGTGCGCAGGGCCTTGCGGGTGTGTCCCACGGGTCACTCCTCACTCGTGTAAGTGCAAAGTGACCAGACGGTAACCTCGCGCCCTTACCAGGGGTAACCCGTCGGTAAGTTACGTGCCAGTAACGATTGTTGAGAAGTGGAGGACTTCAGGAGGCGCGGTGGCTGTTGCGTGGATTCGCGGCGGCGGGAATCGGAGTCTGCGCCGCCTGGGTCACGTCGTCCACGAGTTCGACGACGTCCGGCCCGTACGCCTGCGAGTTGATCACCTTCAGCAGCAGCGCGAAGGAGCTGTTGCCGTACTTGCGGGCCAGTTTCTCGTGATTGCGGGCGAGGTAACGGGTGGTGGCCTGGTTGGTGATCGAGGTCTGGCCGCAGAAGAGGTAGACGGGCCGGGTGTTCTGGCTGCGCTGGGCGGTCAGCCGGGCGAGCAGCGCGTACTCCTCTTTGCCGTTGTCCACGCGGTAGCGCTCGGAGCCGATCTGGAACGATCCCCGGTCCGGCCCCGGTTCGGAGTCCATGTTCACCCGCACCCCGGGGAGCAGGGAGGACAGATGGGCCGCCATGCGGCGGTTGGAGGCAGGGCCGCCGACACAGAACTCCGTCCGCTCGCCGAAGCCCTGACGTGCCGTGTCGTGCGGCAATATCTGGGCGTGGGCGTTGCAGTCCTTGATCAGCGCGGCGAGTTCGAGGAGCGCGAACACGTCGTAGCGCATCACGGCGAATTCGGGCCCCCCGGCGCCCCGGTTCACCACCAGCAGCGATTCGGAGTTGTCGGGCAGCCCGAAGAAGGACTGCTTCCGGCGGAGCCTGCGCTTCCACAGATAGGTGCGGGCCACCCAGCCCAGCGCGGCGCTGATCCCCGCCGCGACCACACCCAGGACTATGTTGCGCACGTCGTCATTCATGGGCGCGCATGCTAGCGGGCGCCGACGCACCGGTGTTCTATGCGTGCCTGACGCGACCATGGCGATGAATTAAGCTGCGCGAACGGCCTTTGACTGGAGGTGCGGATGCGTCGCCCTGTCGCACGGAATCTGACGGTCCTGGCGGTTTCGGCCGCTGTAGTGATGTCGGTGGGGGCGTCGGCGCCACCCGCCGCGCAGACCACCGGCGGTGAGAAAACGCCCCTGGCCGTCGGTTACGGCGGCGCCGTCTCCAGCGTCGACCCGGACGCCTCGGCCGTCGGCATCGAGGTCCTGCGCAAGGGCGGCAACGCCGTCGACGCGGCCGTCGCCACAGCCGCCGCGCTCGGCGTCACCGAGCCCTACTCCGCCGGCATCGGCGGGGGCGGCTACTTCGTCTACTACGACGCCAAGTCCCGTACGGTGCGCACCATCGACGGCCGCGAGACCGCCCCGCTGTCCGCCGACAAGAACCTGTTCACCGAGAACGGCAAGCCCATCCCGTTCGCCGCCGCCGTCAGCAGCGGCCTGAGCGTCGGCACGCCCGGCACGCCCGCCACCTGGCAGACGGCGCTGGACCGGTGGGGAAGCAAGCGGCTCGCGAGTGTCCTGAAGCCGGCCGAGCGGCTGGCGCGCGACGGTTTCACGGTCGACGAGACCTTCCGTTCGCAGACGGCGTCCAACGAGACCCGCTTCCGCTACTTCCCGGACACCACCGAGCTGTTCCTGCCGGGCGGCCGGCTCCCCGTCGTCGGCTCCACCTTCAAGAACCCCGACCTCGCCCGTACCTACGCGGAGCTGGGACACAAGGGTGTCGGCGCGATCTACCGCGGCGGACTCGGCCAGGAGATCGTCGACACGGTCAACAAGCCGCCCGTCGACCCGGCCTCCGGCTGGAACGCCCGCCCCGGCGACCTGTCCGCGAAGGACCTGGCCGCCTACCGCACCAAGCTCCAGGCACCCGCCAGAACGTCGTACCGCGGCCTGGGCGTCTACTCCATGGCGCCCTCGTCCTCCGGCGGTACGACGGTCGGCGAGGCGCTCAACATCCTGGAGCGGACCGACCTGTCGAAGGCGAGCAAGGCGCGGTACCTGCACCGCTTCATCGAGGCGAGCCGGATCGCGTTCGCGGACCGGGGGCGGTGGGTGGGTGACCCTGCCTTCGAGGACGTGCCGACGAGGGAACTGCTGTCGCAGAGGTTCGCCGACTCGCGCGAGTGCCTCATCAAGGACGACGCGGTGCTCACGAGTCCGGTGGCGCCGGGCGATCCGCGCAACCCCGCGCGCTGTGGATCCGGCGGTAAGGCCGCTCCGACGACGTACGAGGGCGACAGCACCACGCACCTGACGGTGGCCGACAAGTGGGGGAACGTCGTCGCCTATACGCTCACCATCGAGCAGACGGGTGGCAGTGGGATCACCGTGCCGGGGCGGGGGTTCATCCTCAACAACGAGCTGACGGACTTCTCCTTCACGCCGGCGAACCCCGCCGTGCACGACCCGAACCTGCCCGGGCCCGGGAAGCGGCCCCGGTCGTCGATGTCGCCGACGATCGTGCTCGACCGGCATGACCGGCCCGTGGTGGCGCTGGGATCGCCGGGTGGGGCGACGATCATCACGACTGTTCTGCAGACGCTCACCGGGTTCGTCGACCGGGGGTTGCCGTTGGTCGATGCGATCGCCGCGCCTCGGGCGAGTCAGCGGAATGCCGCTCAGACCGAGCTGGAGCCCGGGCTGTATGACAACGCCGGGTTGCGGAAGGAGCTCGAGGCGATCGGGCATTCCTTCAAGGCGAACCCTGAGATCGGTGCCGCGACGGGTGTTCAGCGGCTGCCGGGTGGGAAGTGGCTGGCAGCCGCTGAGACGGTGCGGCGGGGTGGGGGATCGGCCATGGTGGTGCGGCCGGTTCGCTGACGGGTTTCGTCCGCGGGTGCGTGGGGGCTGGTCGTGCAGTTCCCCGCGCCCCTCAGGGCGCTGTCTGGAACGCGAGATGACCGTCCTCCACGTCCACCGTCACCTGTCCGTTTTCCTCCACCCTGCCGTCCAGCAGAAGTCGGGACAGTTCGTTGTCCACCTCGCGCTGGATCGTGCGGCGCAGTGGGCGGGCGCCGTACTCCGGCTGGTAGCCGTGGTCGGCCAGCCATTCCACCGCCCGGTCGGTGAAGGTCACCGTGATGCCCTTGTCGTGCACGAGGGAACGGGTGCGGTCCAGCAGGAGATTGGTGATCCTGCGCAGCTGTTCCGTGGTGAGCTGGCGGAAGACGACGATCTCGTCGATGCGGTTGAGGAACTCGGGGCGGAAGTGCTCGCGCAGCGGGCGCAGGATCTGCTCGCGCCTGGCCTCCTCGTCCGCGTCGGCGCCGCCTGACGCGAAGCCCAGCGTGGCGCCGCGGCGGGTGATCGCCTCGGAGCCGAGGTTGCTGGTCATCACGATGACGGTGTTGGTGAAGTCCACCGTGCGGCCCTGGGAGTCGGTCAGCCGGCCGTCGTCGAGGACCTGCAGCAGGATGTTGAAGACGTCCGGGTGCGCCTTCTCGACCTCGTCCAGCAGCAGGAGCGAGTACGGGTGGCGGCGGACGACCTCGGTGAGCTGGCCGGCCTCCTCGTGGCCGACGTAGCCGGGCGGGGCGCCGATCAGGCGGCTGACGGTGTGCCGCTCCTGGTACTCGCTCATGTCGAGGCGGACCATGCGGTCCTCACTGCCGAACAACGCCTCGGCGAGCGCCCGGGCCAGTTCGGTCTTGCCGACCCCGGTCGGGCCGAGGAAGAGGAAGCTGCCGATCGGCCGGTCCGGGCTGGCCAGGCCCGCTCGGGAGCGCAGCACCGCGTCGGAGACGACCCGTACGGCCTCGTCCTGGCCGACCACCCGCTGGTGCAGATGCTCTGCCAGGCCCAGCAGCCGGTCCTTCTCCTCCTGGGTGAGGCTGCTGACCGGGATGCCGGTCTGGCGGGACACCACCTCGGCGATAGACTCGGCCTCGACGACGAGGTCCTGGCCCTCGTCGATCTCGCTGTCGCCGCCGGCCTGGGCGATCCGCTGCTTCACATCCAGGATCCGGTCGCGCAACTGGGTGGCCTGCTCGTACTGCTCGTCCGCGACCGCCTGGTCCTTGTCCAGGGTCAGCTGCTCGAGCTCCCGCTCCAGGGCCCGTACGTCCGTGCCCTTGGTCCGGGCCCGCAGCCGAACCCGGGCACCGGCCTGGTCGATCAGGTCGATGGCCTTGTCCGGCAGGCGGCGGTCGGTGAGATAGCGGTCGGACAGCTCCACGGCCGCCACCAGCGCCTCGTCGGTGTAGCGGACCTGGTGGTGGGCCTCGTAGCGGTCCCGCAGGCCGCGCAGGATCTCGATCGCGTCCGCGGGGGTCGGCTCCGGGACCATGATCGGCTGGAAGCGGCGGGCCAGCGCCGCGTCCTTCTCGATCCGGCGGTACTCCTCCAGGGTGGTGGCGCCCACGATGTGCAGCTCGCCGCGGGCGAGGGCCGGCTTGAGGATGTTGCCGGCGTCCATCGAACTGCCGTCGCCGCCACCGGAACCGGCGCCCACGACCGTGTGCAGCTCGTCGATGAAGATGATCAACTGCTCGGAGTGGGCGCGGATCTCACTGACGATGTTGTTCATCCGCTCCTCGAAGTCACCCCGGTAGCGGGTGCCCGCGACCACGCCCGTCAGGTCCAGGGCGACCACGCGGCGCCCGCTCAGTATGTCGGGCACGTCCCCCTCGGAGATGCGCTGCGCCAGCCCCTCCACGATGGCGGTCTTGCCGACGCCCGCGTCACCGATCAGCACCGGGTTGTTCTTGCCGCGGCGGGAGAGGACCTCGACGGTCTGCTCGATCTCCTGGTCCCGGCCGATCACCGGGTCGATACGCCCCTGCCGGGCCAGTTCGGTGAGGTCGCGGCCGTACTTGTCCAGGGTCGGCGTGTTCGTCGGGCGCGGCCGCTCGGCCTGGGGGACCTCCGGCGCCTCGGGCGGGGTGGAAGGCGCGAAGCGGGCCGCGTTCAGGATGTGTCCGGCGGCCGAGTCGGGGTTCGATGCCAGGGCGCTGAGCACATGCTCCGGGCCGATGTAGCCGTAGCCGCGGGCCCGGGCCATGTCGTGCGCGTCCAACAGGGCCCGTTTGGCTGCCGGGGTGAGGGACAGCGCGGTCGGCGGCGGTGCGTCCTGAGGGCCGTGCTGGGCCGGGCCCGACCGGTCGTCGATCTCCGACGCCAGCGAGTCGGGATTGGCCCCGGCCTTGCTGAGCAGGGTCCGGGTGGGCTCGGTGGCGAGCGCCGCCCGCAGCAGATGCTCCGTGTCGAGGTCCCGGCTGCCGTGCTCGGCGGCGTACTGGGCGGCGCCGCGGACGAGCTCCCGGGCCGGCTGGCTGAGCAGCCGCCCGAGGTCGATCTGCCGGGGACCCGGACGCGGTCCGCCGAAGAAGCGTGCGAGGAATTCTCCGAAGGGGTCCGAGCCGTAGCCCTCCGGGCTGGTGAAGCCGCTGCTCATGGGCCTTCCGTTCCCGGCGTCCCCGGCGCCCGCGCGGGGGGACGCCCTCGCTGGTCGACGTGCCGGGGTCGGGTAACCCGGGTGGCAGCCGGTTACACCTGGGGCGCGCTCGTAGAACACCTTCGCACGATCGTCGGCAGCGGGCACCTTCGGGACATTTCCGGAGGGCTCGGGGTGGCCGGGGTGGCCGGGGTGGTTCAGCGCGCCGTCAGGATCCTCGGCCCGGAATCCGTGATCGCCACCGTGTGCTCCGCGTGGGCCGCGCGGGAGCCGTCGTTCGTCTTCAGGGTCCAGCCGTCGGGAGCCGCGTGGTAGTCGTCCGTACCGCCCCCGATGACCATGGGCTCGATCGCCAGCACCATGCCGTGCCGCAGACGCATGCCCCGTCCGGGCCGGCCCTCGTTCGGTACCCCGGGATCCTCGTGCATACGGCGGCCGATGCCGTGGCCGCCGAAGCCGTCCGGGATGCCGTAACCGGCGCCGCGGCACACCGTGCCGATCGCGTGGGCGATGTCGCCGATGCGGTTGCCCACGACGGCTGCCTCGATGCCCGCCGCGAGGGCCCGCTCGGCGGTCTCGACCAGGCGCAGATCGGCCTTGCGGGGGGTGCCGACGACGAAGCTGAGGGCCGAGTCGCCGACCCAGCCGCCCAGTTCGGCGCCGAAGTCCAGGGACACGAGGTCGCCGTCGCGCAGGCGGTAGGGGCCCGGGACGCCGTGCACGATCGCGTCGTTGACCGAGGCGCAGAGGACGGCGGGGAAGGGGGTCGGCGCGAAGGAGGGCCGGTACCCCAGGAAGGGCGAGGCCGCCCCCGCCTCGCGCAGCACGTCGTGCGCCACCTCGTTCAGTTCCAGCAGGGAGACGCCCACGTCGGCTGCCTTGTGTGCGGCCGTCAGGGCGCGGCCGACGACCTGGCCCGCTTCGTACATGGCGTCGATAGCTGTGTCGGTCTTGAGTTCCACCATGCCAATTACTATACCGGTATTAGAATGGGGGCATGGTACGCACCCCTCTCACCCCCGAAGAGCGCGAACGCGGCGAGCGGCTGGGCCGGTTGCTGCGTGAGGCGCGTGGCGACCGGAGCATGACGGAGATCGCCGCGAACGCGGGCATCTCCGCCGAGACCCTCCGGAAGATCGAGACCGGGCGGGCCCCCACCCCAGCCTTCTTCACGGTGGCCGCGCTGGCCGGCGTGCTCGGACTGTCCATGGACGAGGTGGCGGAGCGGTGCGTGCCTGCACCGGTCTGACGACCTGGCGCTGAGGCTCCCGCGTCGCGCGCGAAAACTCCCCGTAGCACTCCTGTAACACGACTGGTGTTGCCTACGGGGCGGAGCGCTCCGGTCAGGCGGGAGTTGAGCGATGGCAGCGGATCAACTCCCGGGCAGGGTCCGGGAGTTCGCACAATACCTGGACGGTCTGCTGGCGCGCCTTGACTCGTCCGAAGGCTGGTGCGCGGTGTTCTGGCAGCGCGACCCGGAGGGCATGCGGGCCTGCCTCGACGGGCATGAGATGCCGCCCTGGGACGTGGTGGAGGCGCTGCTGCAGGACCTCGCCGGGCAATACGGCCCCGGGGGCGCAAGCCCGGAGACGGAACGCGCCTGGTCCCTGCATGCCGCCGCGCTCACCGCCTACGATGCCCGGCCGGGCGGTCGCGACGCCCTCGGGGACCGGCTGGACGTCATGCTCCGTGAGCAGAGGTACGCCGCCGAGCGCCAGGCCGACCTGAGCCGCCTCCTGGCTTCCGCCGCCACCCGAGAGCAGGCCGACGCCCTCCGCATCGACCTCGCCTGGGCCCACGACGACCACGAACGCGCGAGGGCGCGCTGCGCGGAGCTGCGCGGGCGGATGGCCCACCTGGACCGCCGCGACCACGGCGCAGCCGCGTTTTTCGAGGGGCGGGGTGTCGCGGCCGGACCGGGGGGTGTCTCTGGTGCGAGGAGCGAGGGGGAGCCGGTGGACGCGCCGGGGGAGTTCGGCAGCGGGGCAGGGGCCGGGGCTGGGCGTGGTGGAGCGGCTTCGGGGCGACCCGAGGGTGTGCGTGATGGGGCCGCTTCGGGGCGTGCCGCGGGTGTGCGTGGTCAGGAGGCACCAGGGGTTGCCGGAGGTCTGCGTGGTGGGGAGGCGTCAGGGGCTGCCGCGGCGGTGTCCGGCGGTGGGGCGCCGACGGGTGCTCCGCACGGCGGCGCCGGCCCGAGCGGGCCGGCTGATGTGTTCGGCGGCGCGAGGGCGGCGGGCGCACCCGCGTTCGGGGCGGGTGCGGTCGCGGACGGATTCCGTGCGTCCGGCCGAGGTGCGCCCGCGGACGGATCCCGCGCGTCCGGCCGAGGTGCGGCCGAGGGTGGTGCCGGCGTGCTTGGTCGCGGCGGGGCCGCGGGTGGTGCCGGCGTATTTGGTGGCGGCGGGGCCGCGGGTGGTGTCGGCGTGTTTGGTGGCGGCGGTGTGGCCGATGGTGGTGTCGGCGTGATTGGCGACGGTGCGGCCGATGATGGTGCCGGCGCGTTCGGTGACGGTGCGGCCGAGGGCGGTGTCCGCGCCCACGGTGGCGATGCGGTCGACGGCGGTGTCCGTGCGTACGGCGACGGAAGGCCTGCGGCCGGGGCGTCTCCCCGGGCTCAGCGTGCCCCTGGCGGCCCCTCCGCCCCCGGGACGCCCGCCGAGCCGTGGCACCCTGCCCAGCAGCGGCCCGCGTCCGGCACCGTCGGTGGCGCCGGCCGGCACGACACCCGGCATGCGGCCGCCGGCCCGGATCCGGAGCGCGACGCCCACGAGCATCCGGCGGGCCGGGCCGTTCCCCCGGAGGCCGGCGGCACCCCCACCCCGTTTCCGGCCCCCGAGCCCCCGGCACCCCGACAGCCCACACCCAAGCAGCGCAAACGCCGTCGGGGCAGTGCCCGCTTCGCCGGGATGGACGAGGAGGAGGCCGCGCCCGTCGCCGTGCCGCCGGCGGCCGTGCCGACGCTCCCCGACCCCGCCCCTGTCACCGGCCGCACCCGGCGCGGCGCCCGTTTCGCCGGGGCCGCCGAGGAAGCCGCGGTCCAGCACGTGGAGCCGCGGGGCGAGGCAGGCGGCGCGACGGACCGGACGGAGGTCGCGCGGACCGTCGAGGCGCTGGCGCGGCTGCGTGCCGAGGGGCGCAGCGGGGAGGCCCACGCGCTGCTGGTCGAGCTCACCTCCTCGGCCCCCGCCCGGTTCCCGCTGCTCGCGGGCGAGCTGGAGCGGGCCGGGCTGGGCGCGGACTGGCAGACCCTGCTGTGGGAGGCCGCCTCGCTGCCCGCGGGGCGGCTGGTCGCCGCGGCGGACGCGCTGGGCGCTGCCGGGCGCGTGGGGGACGGGCAGCAGATCCTGCGGCAGGGTGTCGCCCGGCCTCCGACCGAGGTCGGCGAGGCCGTCCTCTCCCTGGTCGCCGAGGGGCGTCACCGCGAGGTGCGCGCGCTGCTCGACGCGTACGTGAGAGCCCGCACCCCTGAGGAGGCCGCCCGCAGCGCCGAGCCCGATCCGGGGCGCCTCGTACCGCTCCTGCTGGAGGCCGCCCAGGGCGTGTCGGACGAGCGCCGCTGGGATCTCGTGCACGCGCTCCGGGTCGCCGGATTCCCCGCCTGACCGGCGCTGCCGTGCCGCGGGCGACTCACCCACAGGAGTGCGAATCGCGCTCTGCCCCGCGGGTTGGCGACGATGGTCTTGGCAAGCCCGGGCCGGAGGCTTACGTTCGTGGCTCTACGGCCCGCTTCTACGGGCGTAGAGACGCAGACGTCGCGTCGAAGGAGCAGCTCATGGCCAACGTCGTACGTGCCGCTCTGGTCCAGGCCACCTGGACCGGCGACACCGAGTCCATGGTGGCGAAACACGAGGAGCACGCCCGCGAGGCGGCTCGCCGGGGCGCGAAGATCATCGGCTTCCAGGAAGTCTTCAACAGCCCCTACTTCTGTCAGGTCCAGGATGCCGAGCACTACCGCTGGGCCGAGCCCGTCCCGGACGGTCCGACGGTGCAGCGTATGCAGGCGCTCGCGCGCGAGACCGGCATGGTGATCGTCGTGCCGGTGTTCGAGGTCGAGCAGTCCGGCTTCTACTACAACACCGCGGCCGTGATCGACTCCGACGGCAGCTACCTCGGCAAGTACCGCAAGCACCACATCCCGCAGGTCAAGGGCTTCTGGGAGAAGTACTACTTCAAACCCGGCAACCTCGGCTGGCCCGTCTTCGACACCGCCGTCGGCAAGGTCGGCGTCTACATCTGCTACGACCGCCACTTCCCGGAGGGCTGGCGCGAACTCGGCCTGAAGGGCGCCGAGCTGGTCTACAACCCCTCCGCCACCCACCGGGGCCTGTCGTCCCACCTGTGGCGGCTGGAGCAGCCCGCCGCGGCCGTCGCCAACGAGTACTTCGTCGCCGCGATCAACCGCGTCGGCCAGGAGGAGTACGGGGACAACGACTTCTACGGGACGTCGTACTTCGTCGACCCGCGCGGACAGTTCGTCGGCGATGTCGCCAGCGACAGCAAGGAGGAACTCGTCATCCGTGACCTGGACCTCGGCCTCGTCGAGGAGGTGCGGCAGCAGTGGGCCTTCTACCGCGACCGCCGCCCCGACGCCTACGAAGGGCTGGTGCAGCCGTGACCGACGACCTCCTGGGCCGCCACCGCAGCGTGCTCCCCGACTGGCTCGCCCTCTACTACGAGGACCCCATCGAGATCACCCACGGCGAGGGCCGCCACGTCTGGGACGCCCACGGCAACCGGTACCTCGACTTCTTCGGCGGCATCCTCACCACGATGACCGCCCACGCGCTGCCCGAGATCGCCAAGGCGGTGAGCGAGCAGGCCGGGCGGATCATCCACTCCTCGACCCTGTACCTCAACCGGCCGATGGTCGAACTCGCCGAGCGCATCGCCCAGTTGAGCGGCATCCCGGACGCGCGGGTCTTCTTCACCACTTCGGGCACCGAGGCCAACGACACCGCCCTGCTGCTGGCCACGACGTACCGGCGCAGCAACACGGTCCTGGCGATGCGCAACAGCTACCACGGCCGCTCCTTCAGCTCGGTCGGCATCACCGGCAACCGGGGCTGGTCCCCGACCTCGCTGTCCCCGCTGCAGACGCTGTACGTCCACGGCGGCGTGCGCACCCGCGGCCCCTACGCCGCCCTGAGCGACGCGGACTTCATCGCCGCCTGCGTCGAGGACCTGCGGGACCTGCTCGGCCACACGCGCGCGCCTGCCGCGCTGATCGCCGAACCCATCCAGGGCGTCGGCGGCTTCACCGCACCGCCGGACGGTCTGTACGCGGCGTTCCGTGAGGTGCTCGACGAGCACGGCATCCTGTGGATCGCCGACGAGGTGCAGACCGGCTGGGGCCGCACCGGCGAACACTTCTGGGGCTGGCAGGCGCACGGGCGCAACGGGCCGCCGGACCTCATGACCTTCGCCAAGGGCATCGGCAACGGCATGTCCATCGGCGGTGTCGTCGCCCGCTCCGAGATCATGAACTGCCTGGACTCCAACAGCATCTCCACGTTCGGCGGCACCCAGATCACCATGGCGGCGGGCCTCGCCAACCTCAACTACCTGGTGGAACACGACCTCCAGGGCAACTCGCGGCGCGTCGGCGGGCTGCTCATCGAGCGGCTGCGATCCGCCGCCGCGCAGGTGCCGGCCGTACGGGAGGTGCGCGGGCGCGGGCTGATGATCGGCATCGAGGTGACCAAGCCCGGGACCGACGAGGCCGACCATCAGGCCGCCACCGCCGTCCTGGAGGCGGCTCGCGAGGGCGGGTTGCTGCTCGGCAAGGGCGGCGGCCACAACACCAGCTGCCTGCGCGTCGCCCCGCCGCTGTCCCTCAACGTCGCGGAGGCCGAGGAAGGCGCCGAGATCCTCGAGAACGCTCTGAGGAGCATCCAGTAGCAGTGCACTGAGGCAAGGGAAGTCCGCCATGGCCACCACCCTGGACACCTGGGAACCCGCTCTGTCGGTCCGGCAGGTCCTCACCCTGGAGCGGGTGCTCGCCGGGGAGCCCGAGGTGGTGGCCGGTGCGAACCACCTGGACCGGCAGGTGCGCTGGGTGCACGTCGCCGAGGCCGCCGACGTCGGAGTGATGCTCAGCGGCGGCGAGATGGTCCTCACCACCGGCGTGCTGCTCGCCGGTGACGAGGACAAGCAGGCGGAGTACGTCCGTTCGCTGCACCGCGCGGAGGCCGCAGCCGTCGTCCTCGGACTCGGCCGCGCCTTCCCGGCCGCCCCGGACGTGATGCGCCGGGCGGCCGAGCGGTGCGGGCTGCCGATGGTCGTCCTGCACCGGCCCTTCCCCTTCGCCGAGCTGACCGAGGAGGTCCAGTCACGGCTCGTGCGGCGCAAGTTCGCCGCCGTCAGCCTCTCGGAGGCGGTCCGCACCGAACTCACCGCCCTCATCACCGCGGGAGCCCCGCTGCAACGCCTGCTCGACGAGGTCGCCCGGCACAGCGCCTGCCCGGTCGTCGTCACCAACCTCGCGCATCGCGTCCTCGGCACGGCGGGGGAGCGGCCGGCGGTGGACGACGTCCTGCGCGACTGGGAACGCATCGCCCGCCAGGCATGGGGGCACCACCCAGGCCGTTCAGGCACTGGGGGAGGCACCGAGGGCGACGGCTGGATCCGTGCCGAACTGGGCGGACGCGGGGAGCGCTGGGGCCGCATCGTGCTGTGCGGCTACCGCGGCGACACCGCCACCGGGCGGCTGCTGGCCGACCGCGCCGCCGAGGCCCTCGTCCTGCACCGCATGCTCGGCGGAACCGCCGCGTGTTCCTGGGAGGAGCAGTCCGCGCAGAGCCTGCTGACCGACCTGGTCAGCGGCGTCGTACCGGCCCGGCAGCTGCTGCCCAGGGCGCGTGCGGCCGGCCTGCCGGTCAACCGGCGGACCTTCGTGCCGCTGGTCGTCCGCGACGGCGACATCGGCCGGCTCGACCGGCTGCTGCGGCTGCTGGGCCTGCCCGGGCTGGTCGCCGAACTGGCCGTCGGCGCCACCGCCGTACTCCTCAGCCTCGCCCGCGACCAGGACGCCGGTGCCCTCGCCGCGCACTTCGCGACCCGGCTGCGGACCGAGTCCGGAGCGGCCCGCACGATCGTCGCCGCGGCCGACCCCCGGGTCGCCTGGGACGACGTACCCGCGGGACTGCGCGAGGCCCAGCACGTGGCGGACGCGGTCGCCGACTCCGCGGCGGCCCTCGACATCCCACCGGTCGTCCGCCTGAAGGACGTCCACCTGCGCGGTCTGATCCGTCTCCTGCGCGACGATCCGCAGGTGCAGTCCTTCGCGGAGCGGGAGCTGGACGGGCTGCTGTGCGAGACCGACGAGGACCTGCTGTCCGTCCTGCGCACCTACCTCGCCACCGGCCGCAACAAGTCCCGCACGGCCCAGCTCCACCACGTCTCCCGGCCGGCCCTCTACCGCCGCCTGGAGGCCATACAGGTCCGCCTCGGGGTGGACCTCGACGACTTCGAGCAGGCCGCCTCGGTACACATCGCACTCCTCGCGCACGACGCGCAACAGCAGTGAAACACGTGACCACCTGGGAAAACGGCGGTGAAACATGGACCCACGGCAGGGTGACACGGTGGCACGCCGCACGCCCTCAGACGTGACACGGTGCAACTCAAAGACTCTTTCGCGACTTCCTAGGCTCACGGCACACCGAGCGACCGGAGGTCCCGATGAGCAGAGTGATCCGTGCCGCCGTCTTCCAGACCGCCTGGACGGGCGACAAGGAGTCGATGATCCAGGTCCACGAGCAGGCGGCCCGCGACGCGGCCGCGCAGGGTGCCCAAGTCCTGTGTTTCCAGGAGCTGTTCTACGGACCGTACTTCTGCCAGGTCCAGGACCCGGCCTTCTACGAGTACGCCGAGCAGATCCCCGAGGGCCCCATCGTCCGGCGCTTCCAGGCACTCGCGAAGGAACTGGGCATCGTCCTGGTGCTGCCCATGTACGAGGAGGAGCAGCCCGGCGTCCTCTACAACACCGCCGCCGTGATCGACGCGGACGGCTCCTACCTCGGCAAGTACCGCAAGACCCACATCCCCCAGGTGCGCGGCTTCTGGGAGAAGTTCTACTTCCGCCCCGGCAACTCCGGCTGGCCCGTCTTCGAGACCGCCGTGGGCAAGGTCGGCGTCTACATCTGCTACGACCGCCACTTCCCGGAGGGCTGGCGCGCACTCGGCCTCGCGGGCGCCGAGATCGTCTTCAACCCCTCGGCCACCTCGCGCGGCCTGTCGGCCTACCTGTGGCAGCTGGAACAGCCGGCGGCGGCCGTCGCCAACGAGTACTTCATCGGCGCGATCAACCGGGTGGGCGTCGAGGAGTACGGCGACAACGACTTCTACGGGACGTCGTACTTCGTGGACCCGGAGGCCCAGTTCGTCGGCGAGGTGGCGAGCGACAAGGAGCCCGAACTGGTCGTCCGCGACCTCGACATGGCCAAACTCCGAGAGGTCCGCGACCGCTGGCAGTTCTACAGGGACCGGGCGCCGGGGGCGTACGGGCCACTGACAGCACCTTGAGACGTCCGTGGGGGACGTGCCCTCAGGGGCGCGGGGCTGTATCGGATTTGCGGCTACCGCCGCGTGGGCGCGACCAGCCACACACAACCCGCACCAACCCACAGCGAGGAGCGACCACGACATGAGCAGCCGCACAGTCATCCGCGGTGGCCTGGTCATCACCGCCTCAGACGAACTGCACGCCGACGTCCTGATCGAGGACGGCCGCATCGCCGCCCTCGCGGCCGCGGGGACACCCGCCGCCGAAACCTTCACAGCGGACCGCACGATCGACGCCACCGGAAGGTACGTCATCCCCGGCGGCGTCGACGCCCACACCCACATGGAGCTGCCCTTCGGCGGCACCTTCGCCTCCGACACCTTCGAGACCGGCACCCGCGCCGCCGCCTGGGGCGGCACGACGACGATCATCGACTTCGCCGTGCAGAGCGTCGGGCACAGCCTGCGCGAGGGCCTGGACGCCTGGCACGCCAAGGCCGACGGCAACTGCGCCATCGACTACGGCTTCCACATGATCGTCTCCGACGTCAACGAACACACGCTCAAGGAGATGGACCACCTGGTGGAGGAGGGCGTCACCTCCTTCAAGCAGTTCATGGCCTACCCGGGCGTCTTCTACAGCGACGACGGCCAGATCCTGCGCGCCATGCAGCGCTCCGCCGACAACGGCGGCCTGATCATGATGCACGCCGAGAACGGCATCGCGATCGACGTGCTGGTCGAACAGGCGCTGGCCCGCGGCGAGACCGACCCGCGCTACCACGGCGAGGTGCGCAAGGCCCTGCTGGAGGCCGAGGCCACCCACCGTGCCATCAAGCTCGCGCAGGTGGCCGGTGCGCCCCTGTACGTCGTGCACGTCTCGGCGACGGAAGCGGTCGCCGAGCTGGCCCGGGCCCGCGACGAGGGGCTGAACGTCTTCGGCGAGACGTGCCCGCAGTACCTGTTCCTGTCCACCGACAACCTCGCCGAGCCGGACTTCGAGGGCGCCAAGTACGTGTGCAGCACACCGCTCAGGCCCCGGGAGCACCAGGCCGCGCTGTGGCGGGGCCTGCGCACGAACGACCTCCAGGTCGTCTCCACCGACCACTGCCCCTTCTGCTTCGTGGGGCAGAAGGAACTCGGCCGCGGCGACTTCTCCAAGATCCCCAACGGCCTCCCGGGCGTCGAGAACCGTATGGACCTGCTCCACCAGGCGGTCCTCGACGGGCACATCTCCCGCCGCCGCTGGATCGAGATCGCCTGCGCCTCACCGGCCCGGATGTTCGGCCTGTACCCGAAGAAGGGCACCATCGCGCCGGGCGCCGACGCCGACGTCGTGATCTACGACCCGCACGCCGAGCAGGTCATGTCGGCCGAGACGCACCACATGAACGTCGACTACTCGGCGTACGAGGGCAAACGCACCACCGGCCGGGTCGAGACGGTCCTCTCGCGCGGCGAACTCGTCATCACCGAGCGGGAGTACACCGGACACGCCGGGCACGGCGTCTTCACCCCGCGTTCCACCTGTCAGTACCTCAACTAGGAGTGGTGCGGATGGACTTCGGACTCGTCCTGCAGACCGACCCGCCGGCCTCGCGGGTGATCAGCCTGATGAAACGCGCGGAACGGAACGGCTTCTCGTACGGCTGGACCTTCGACTCCGCCGTGCTGTGGCAGGAACCGTTCGTGATCTACAGCCAGATCCTGGCCAACACGACCAGACTGAAGGTCGGGCCGATGGTGACCAACCCGGGCACCCGTACCTGGGAGGTCACCGCCTCCACCTTCGCCACCCTCAACGACATGTACGGCAACCGCACGGTCTGCGGCATCGGCCGCGGCGACTCCGCGATGCGCGTCGCCGGTCGCAAGCCCAACACCCTGGCCCGGATCAGCGAGGCCATGAAGGTCATCCGGGAGCTCGGCAGCGGCCGGGAGGCCGACCTCGGCGGCACCTCCGTCCGGTTCCCGTGGATCGGTGAGGGCGCCGAACTGCCCGTGTGGATGGCCGCGTACGGCCCCAAGGCCCTGAAGATGGCCGGGGAGGAGGCGGACGGGTTCATCCTCCAGCTGGCCGACCTGTATCTGACCGAGTCCATGGTCAAGGCCGTGAAGGACGCGGCCGTCGCCGCCGGCCGGGACCCCGCCGAGGTGACCATCTGCGTGGCCGCCCCGGCCTATGTCACCGAGGATGACTCACCCGAGGCGCTCGCCCACGCGCGTGAGCAGTGCCGGTGGTTCGGCGGCATGGTCGGCAACCACGTCGCCGACCTGGTCTCCAAGTACGGCGAGCACTCCGCCCAGGTGCCCGACGAACTCACCGACTACATCAAGGCCCGCGAGGGCTACGACTACTCCCACCACGGGCGCAGCGGGAACCCCGACACCCAGTTCGTGCCCGACGAGATCGTCGACCGGTTCTGCCTGATCGGCCCGGTCGAGCGGCACATCGAGAAGCTCAACGCGCTGCGCGAGCTCGGCGTGGACCAGTTCGCCGTCTACGACATGCACGACGCGCAGGAGGCCGTGATCGACGCGTACGGGACGCGGGTCATCCCGGCTGTCGTCGGCTGACGTACCCGCCCGGCACCACCTCCCCTCGAACTCCCCCTTCCCGGCGGCCCGGGAAGGGGGCCCAGGACGCTCCCGAGCGCACCCCCCCATCGGCGTCACCCGCATGGCCTTTCCCGTCCCACCTCCCCTGATTGGCCTGGCACATGACCGATACCGCTCCCACGGCCACACCGCCGACCTCCCAAATCACCCTCGCCGACGGCCGGGTGGAGATCGCCCCGGGCGCCCCCGCACCGACCGGTCCCTACGCCAACGAGGACCTGCTGCCGGTTCCCGTCGAGAAGCGCACCTGGACCACGTACAACTTCTCCGCGCTGTGGGTCGGCATGGCCCACAACACGGCCTCCTGGACCCTGGCCTCCGGGCTCATAGCCGTCGGCATGGACTGGAAGCAGGCGGTGCTCACCATCGCCCTGGCCAATGTCATCGTGCTGATACCGATGCTGCTCACCGGGCACGCCGGACCGAAGTACGGCATACCCTTCCCGGTCTTCGCCCGTGCCTCCTTCGGCATCCGCGGGGCCAACCTGCCCGCCGTGGTGCGGGCGTTGGTCGCGTGCGGCTGGTTCGGCATCCAGACCTGGATCGGCGGCGAGGCCATCTACTTCCTGGCCGGCAAGCTCATCGGGAGCGGCTGGACGGACGCCGCGAAGGTCGGCGGTTACGCCTGGACCATGTGGCTGTCGTTCGCGATCTTCTGGGCGCTGCAGGTCGTCATCATCTACCGGGGCATGGAGACGATCCGCCGCTTCGAGAACTGGGCGGCGCCCTTCGTGCTCGTCGGCGCGTTCGTGATGCTGTGGTGGATGAGCGACAAGGCGGGCGGCTTCGGACCGCTGTTCGACCAGCCGTCGAAGCTCGGCTGGGGCCCCGACTTCTGGAAGCTGTTCGCGCCCGCCCTGATGGGCATGATCGGCTTCTGGTCCACGCTGTCGCTGAACATCCCCGACTTCACCCGCTACGGCAAGAGCCAGAAGGCGCAGACCCGGGGCCAGGCGCTCGGTCTGCCGACGACCATGACGCTCTTCGCCTTCCTGTCCGTGATGGTCACCTCGGGTTCGCAGGCCGTCTACGGCGAGGCGATCTGGGACCCGGTACAGCTCGCGGCCAAGACGGACAGCACGGTGGGCCTGCTCTTCGCGCTGGTCACGGTCCTGGTGGCGACACTGTCGGTCAACGTCGCGGCCAACCTGGTCTCACCGGCCTTCGACTTCTCCAACATCGCGCCCCGCAGGATCAGCTTCCGGGCCGGCGCCCTCGCCACCTGCGTCCTCGGTGTGCTGATCTTCCCGTGGAAGCTGTACTCGGACCCGCAGGGCTACATCTTCACCTGGCTCGGCCTGGTCGGCGGGCTGCTCGGCACCGTCGCGGGCATCCTCATCGCCGACTACTGGATCCTGCGCCGCGCCCGGCTGGACCTGGCCGACCTGTACCGCACGGGCGGCCGCTACTGGTACGAGGGCGGCTGGAACTGGCGGGCCGTCGTCGCCTTCGCGGCCGGCGGCATCCTCGCCGTCGGCGGCGCGAGCTTCAAGCCGCTGATCGACGGCCGCCCGATCCCGGCGCTCGCCGACCTCGCCGACTACGGCTGGGCGGTGGGCCTGGGCACGTCGATGCTGCTGTACCTGCTGCTGATGGCGGCGAGAGGCAGGAACCGGACCGTCGTCTGACGCGGGTGGATGCGCTGGAGGGCGATCAGCCCTTGCCGCCCTCGGCCTCCAGCGCGGCCACCGCTTCCTTGGCGGCCTTGATGGCGCCCTTGTTGATCGTGTCCGTACTGGGCGCCTTCTTCGACTCGAAGTCACTGCCGTTGTACGTGATGGTCACCAGCGCGTTGGACGCGCTGACGAACACCTGGCCCTCGCGGGTCTCCTGCTTGTCCTCGGTGGTGAGGTTGACGATGGAGTACGCGGTGTCGCCCAGGCCGGGGACGGCGCCGCCGCCGCTCTTCTCCTCGGTGCGCTTCTTGTAGGCCTTCTGCGCGGCCTCGTCCGACTCCAGCACCTCGTAGGACACGTCGAGCCAGCGGTAGTCGTAGCCCTCGAGCCCGTTCCAGGAGCAGGTGCGGCGCAGCTCCGAGTCCGTGGACGGGATCTCCTTCCCGGCCGTCTTGGCGCCCGGCACCAGCGACTCGACCGTCTTCTTCGCGACGCTCTCGCACGGCGCCGGCGCGGCCGAGTACGCCTTCGACACCGTCTCTGTCGACGGGCCGGACGCGGACTGGGTCTCGGTCTTCTCGTCGGCCGAGGTGTGCTCGGCGGCCTGCGGCGCGGCGAGCGGACCGGACGACAGAGCCCAGCCCATGGTGGCGAGCACGACCACCGGGGACAGGCGTGCGGTCAGGGCCAGGGGCAGAGGTAGGGAACGCACGGCGCCCTTCTGTGGGGGACGGACGGTGCGGAGCGGGCCCGCACGGCGGACGGGACGGACAGTTTCACACGAGTCCCTGTGGCACGGAAGTGCGAACTCGCTCCGTGCTTGCGTGGTGACGGTGCCTCACTGTCCGCCGCCGGGGTTTCGGTTGATTCGGCGTCGAGTGGGTGATTTGCCCAGGCCGGGTGAGCACGTAGGGTGCCGGAGTTTTGGCGGGGCCACGACAGGGGGAGGGGACGGGTGGTACGACCACGAGAGGTGACAGCCCGTATGTTCACGTCCCGCCCGACCCTTCAGGGCACCTTCGGCATGGTGTCCTCCACCCACTGGCTGGCCTCGCAGTCGGCGATGGCCGTTCTGGAGGACGGCGGCAACGCCTACGACGCGGCCGTGGCGGGCGCCTTCGTGCTGCATGTCGTGGAGCCGCACCTCAACGGTCCGGCCGGCGAGGTGCCGATCCTGCTGGCCCCGGCCGGTGGCGAGGTGCGGGTGCTGTGCGGGCAGGGCGTCGCACCGGCCGGGGCGACCGTCGCGCACTACCGGGGCCTCGGCCTGGACCTCGTCCCCGGCACCGGTCCGCTCGCCGCCGCCGTACCGGGCGCGTTCGACGCCTGGATGCTGCTGCTGCGCGACCACGGCACCAAGTCCCTCGGCGACGTCCTGAAGTACGCCATCGGGTACGCCGAGCACGGGCACGCGCCCGTGGAGCGCGTCGGGGAGACCGTCGAGACCGTGCGCGGGCTGTTCGAGACGGAGTGGACGTCGTCGGCCGACGTGTACCTGCCCGGTGGGAAGTCGCCACGTCCCGGCGAGCTCTTCGGCAATCCCGTGCTCGCCGCCACCTGGAAGCGGCTGCTCGGCGAGACCTCCGGGGCCGGCGACCGGGAGGCCCGGATCGAGGCCGCGCGCCAGGTGTGGCGCACCGGATTCATCGCCGAGGCCCTCGTGCGCCAGGCCGCGCGCCCCACCCTGGACACCAGCGGCACCCACCACACCGGCACCCTCACGGCCGCCGACCTCGCCGCCTGGTCCGCGACCTACGAGACGCCGGTGACGTACGACTGGAACGGCTGGACCCTGTGCAAGCCCGGCCCCTGGAGCCAGGGCCCGGTCCTCCTCCAGCAGCTCGCCCTGCTCCCGCCCGAGCTGCCCCGGTACGGCTCGGCCGACTACGTCCACCTCCTGGTGGAGAACTGCAAACTCGCCATGGCCGACCGGGAGGCCTGGTACGGGGACGCCGCCGACGTGCCGCTCGACGACCTGCTGTCCGACGGGTACAACACGGCCCGGCGTGCCCTCGTCGTCGAGCGGTCCGACCACGACCTGCGGCCCGGCAGCCCCGGCGGACGCACCCCGCGGCTGTGCGCGCACGCGCGCGTGGCGGCGGCCGCCCAGGAGGGCTTCGACGCCCTGGGCGTCGGCGAACCGACCGTCGCCAAGAGCCCGGCGTCCCCTGTGCCGGGCGAACCGGAAATCCTCGCCGACGGGACCACCCGGGGCGACACCTGCCACCTCGACGTCGTCGACCGCTGGGGCAACATGGTCTCGGCCACGCCCAGCGGCGGCTGGCTCCAGTCCAACCCCGTCGTGCCCGGACTGGGCTTCCCGCTCGGCACCCGGCTCCAGATGGCCTGGCTCGAGGAGGGCCTGCCCAACTCTCTCACCCCCGGCCGCCGCCCCCGCACCACGCTGACGCCCTCCATCGCCCTGCGCGACGGCGTGCCCGTCATGGCGTTCGGCACCCCGGGCGGGGACCAGCAGGACCAGTGGCAGCTGCACTTCTTCCTCGCCGTCGCACTGCGCGCCCAGGTCCGCGGCGGCCCCGACCTGCAAGGCGCGATCGACGCCCCGAACTGGCACAACGACAGCTTCCCCGGCTCCTTCTACCCGCGCGGCATGCGCCCGGGGAGCGTCACCGTGGAGTCCCGCACCGACCCGGAGGTCGTCGCGGAGCTGCGGCGGCGCGGCCACGAGGTGACCGTCGGCGGCCCCTGGTCGGAGGGCCGGCTGTGCGTGGTCGCGCGGGACCCGGAGACGGGCGTCCTGTCGGCGGCGGCGAACCCGCGGGGCATGCAGGGGTACGCCGTCGGCCGGTGATCCCGCGGGGCCCGCCGCCGTCCGGCCCGCCCCGACACGTCGCTGTTCATCGTGATGCCATCCGGAGTGCACCCGGAGGGTGGGGATTGTCAGTGGCCCGTGTTGTCATGGAGGGGTGATCGACAGCAACGAAACCATCGAAGAGTTTCTCGCACAGCACGCCTCCGACGTCGAGGAGGCGATCCGCAAGGCCGCCGCCACCGAGATCATGCCGCGCTGGCGCCGGCTCGCCGCGCACGAGGTCGACGAGAAGAACGGCCCGCACGACCTGGTGACGGACGCCGACCGCAAGGCCGAGCTGTACCTGACCGGCGTCCTGGTCGACCTGCTGCCCGGCTCGGTCGTGGTCGGCGAGGAGGCGGTGCACGCCAACCCGGCGTCGTACGAGGCGCTGTGCGGCGACGCCCCGGTCTGGATCGTCGACCCGGTCGACGGGACACGGCAGTTCGTGCACGGCGACGCCGGGTTCTGCACCCTGGTCGCGCTGGCGCACGGCGGCACCCTGCTCGCCTCCTGGACCTACGCCCCCGCCCGCGACCAGTTCGCCACCGCCCAGCGCGGCAAGGGCGCCTACCTCGACGGCGAGCGGCTGTTCGCCGGTGTGCCGGAGCCCGGCCGGGACCTCCGCGTGGCCACCTCCCACCCGGACTACACGACGGACGAACAGAAGCACGCCCTGATCGGCCTGCGCACCGAGGGCGTGGCGCCGCGGCCGTGCGGTTCGGCCGGACTGGAGTATCTCGCCATCGCCCGGGGCGAGTCGGACGCGACGGCCTTCTCGTGGGAAGCCGCCTGGGACCACGCCGCCGGGCTGCTCCTGGTCGAGGAGGCGGGCGGCACCCACCTGACCCGCACGGGCGAGCCGTTCCGCATCACCGGCGGCAACGACCTCCCCTTCACCGCGGCCCGCGACGCGGCCACCGCCCGCCACGTGGCGGGACTGCTGTCGGGCGGAGTGTGACAGTCACCGACCGTACACACCTGGTCGCTCGAACGGCGTTCCAGGCGTCCCGCAGGCGTTGTCCGGGCGAGAAACCACCCGCGGCCGGTGACTGTCAGTCCCCGGGCATATCCTGATCCTCAGTGGCCGTCGGCTGACGAAGGGGTCCGAGGTGCGGTCGATGCTCGATGCCGTCGTAGTGGGTGCGGGGCCGAACGGACTGACCGCGGCCGTGGAGCTGGCCCGCCGCGGCTTCTCCGTCGCCGTCTTCGAGGCCCGGGGCACCGTGGGCGGCGGAGCCCGCACCGAGGAGCTCACCCTGCCCGGCTTCCGCCACGATCCGTGCTCCGCGGCGCACCCGCTGGGCATCAACTCACCGGCGTTCCGCGCCCTGCCGCTCGAGAGGTACGGCCTGGAGTGGCTGCACGCCGAGCTGCCCATGGCGCACCCCTTCCCGGACGGCACGGCGGCCGTGCTGTCCCGGTCGGTGGGCGAGACGGCCGCCTCCTTCGGGCCGCGCGACGCCGGGGCGTACCGCAGGCTCGTCGAGCCCTTCCTGCCCAAGTGGGACACCCTGGCCCGGGACTTCATGTCCCTGCCGCTCACCGCGCTGCCCCGCGACCCGGTCACCCTCGCCCGCTTCGGCCTCGTCGGCCTGCCCCCGTCGACCCTGCTGATGCGCCGCTTCCGCGACGAACCGGCCAGGACGCTGTTCGCCGGGCTCGTCGCGCATGTCATGGCACCGCTCGGCGGCTTCGCCACCGGCGCCATCGGCCTGGTCTTCGCCCTCGCGGCGCACGCCCGGGGCTGGCCCGTCGCTCGCGGCGGCTCCCAGAGCCTCTCCGACGCCCTCGCCGCCTACCTGCGGGACCTCGGCGGCAGCGTCCACACCGACTACGAGGTCAAGCGCCTCGACGACCTGCCGCCGGCCCGGGCGTACGTCTTCGACACCTCACCCACCGCCCTGGCCCGCATCGCCGGCTTCGGCGACCACTACGCCAACTACCGTTACGGACCGGGCGTCTTCAAGATCGACTACGCGCTGGACGGGCCCGTGCCGTGGACCGCGAAGGAGGCCCGCCTCGCCGGCACGGTCCAGATCGGCGCGAACAGCGCGGAGATCGGCGCGGCACTGCGCGCGGCGTCCCGGGAGGGCCGGGCCCCCGACAAACCGTTCCTGATCACGGTCCAGCCGAGCGTCGCCGACCCCACCCGGGCCCCGGCGGGCAAGCACGTCTTCTGGGCCTACGGCCACGTCCCGCACGGCTGGACCGGCGACCTCACCGACGCCATCGAGCGCCAACTGGAGCGCTTCGCACCGGGGTTCCGCGACCGTGTCCTGGCCCGGGCCACCGCCGGCCCGCGCGAGCTCGCCGCCCGCAACGCCAACTACGTCGGCGGCGACATCGCCTCCGGCGCCGTCTCCGGACTGCAGATCCTGCTGCGCCCCAAGGTGACCCCGTTCCCGTACCACACCCCCCACCCGGCCGTTTTCATCTGCTCGTCGGCGACGCCGCCGGGCCCCGGGGTGCACGGCATGTCGGGACACAACGCTGCGAAGGCCGTATGGAGGCGACTGAGGCAGTCATGACCACCATCGAACTCGTCCGGGGCGACATCACCCGCGAGAGCGTCGACGCCATCGTCAACGCGGCCAACTCCTCCCTGCTGGGCGGAGGAGGGGTCGACGGCGCTATCCACCGGCGCGGCGGCCCCGCGATCCTCGAGGACTGCCGCAAGCTGCGTGCTTCCCACTTCGGCAAGGGTCTCCCCACCGGCCAGGCCGTGGCCACCACCGCGGGCGACCTGGACGCCCGCTGGGTCATCCACACGGTCGGACCCGTCTTCAGCGCGACCGAGGACCGCTCGGACCTCCTCGCCTCCTGCTACCGCGAGTCCCTCCGCGTCGCCGACGAACTCGGCGCCCGCACCGTCGCCTTCCCGGCGATCTCCACCGGCGTCTACCGCTATCCCATGGAGGACGCCGCCCGCATCGCGGTGGACACGGTGCGCACGGCGCGGACCGACGTCGAGGAGGTCCGGTTCGTCCTCTTCGACGCGTCGGCGTACGAGGTGTTCGCCGCACAGCTCCGCTGAGGCACCCGCGCACTCAGACGGGCTCGGGCTCGAAGTGCCGCATCAGGTCCCGGCCGGGCTGGACGACGCCGTAGCTGCTCTCCGGTACCGCGTTCCAGACTCCGGGAAGATCGCCCAACGGCTCCGACACGACCAGCCGGGTCTCCTCGGAGATGTGCCTCAGGAACGCGAGGTCGGGGTGGAGGGCGCGCACGTCGTCGACCCGGCTGCTGTAGTACAGCGACCGTGAGTTCCCGCCGCTGGAGTACCGGAAGAACCACACCCGTTCACCGTCGGTCACCGCGACCGTCATCTGAAGCGGTTGCGGCACTCCGTGCTCGTGCCCCAGCCGCTCGACGAGCCCCGCCATCCGGGCCACCGCGCCCGGCGGGTCGCCGTCGAGCCCGAACGTGAGGGCCACGTGGAACATCACCTCGGAGTCCGTCGTGCCCTCCAGCGACGGGAAGAGCACCGGGTCCACGGTCAGCATGAGGTCCCGGCGCATGTCGTGGAACCCGGTGATCGCCCCGTTGTGCATCCACAGCCAGCGTCCGTGGCGGAAGGGGTGACAGTTGGTCTGCTGCACGGCCGTCCCGGTGGAGGCGCGCACATGGGCGAAGAACAGCGACGAGCGGACGTGGTCGGCGATCTCCCGCAGATTGCGGTTGCTCCAGGCCGGACCGGTGTCGCGGATGACGGCGGGCGTCCGCAGATGCCACGCGTACCAGCCGATGCCGAAGCCGTCGCCGTTGGTGGTCTCGACACCCATCCGCGCGTGCAGGCTCTGGTCGATCAGCGAGTGCTGCGGCCGGTAGAGGACGTCGTCGAGCAGCACGGGGGTGCCCGAGTAGGCGAGCCAGCGGCACATGGTCGGTACTCCCGTTCCGAGCCGCCCGGACCGTGCCGCACGGCTGCCTCGGTGGTGTGCGTGGCCTCAGCGAACCTCGCTCGCCCCGCGGGCGCATCGCCCGTCGCGGGTGGTTGCGCGGCAGCCGTCGAGGCCGGTCACGGCCCGGCCGCGGGGTGCGCAGGGGGGTGAAGCTTGAGATCCTGGGTGGTACGAGCGCTGCTCGTGATCCGACGGACGGCGAACAGGGTGGGCCCCATGGCCGTGACCGAGGAGACCGGTGCGGAACCGGCGTCCGCGAGCGTCGACCCCACGGGCGACCCGCTGCTGCGCACCCGGTTCGCCCTGCCGAAGCGGCCCGCCACGTTCCTGCGCCGCGACCGCCTGGTCCGGCACCTCGACCAGGCTCTCGGGACACCGCTGACGATGGTCAACGGGGCGGCCGGCGCCGGCAAGACCCTGCTGGTCGCCGACTGGGCCGCCGGCCTCACGGAACCGGTCGCCTGGCTCACGACCGACACCGCCGACCAGGCGCCCGGGATCTTCTGGGCGTATCTGCTGGAGGCGCTGCGCGCCGCGGGCGTGCCGGTGACGGGCGACGTCGGCTGCCCGGCGGAGGCGGCCCACGTGGACCAGCGGACGCTGACCTGCCTGGCCGCCGACCTGGAGCGCCGGGACCACATCACCGTCGTCGTACTCGACGAGTTCGACCGGGTGACCTCCCCCGAGATCGCGGAGCAGTTGCAGTTCGTACTGCACCACGCCGGACGAGGCATGCGCCTGGTCCTGGTCTCCCGCACGGAACCCCTGCTCCCGCTGCACCGCTACCGGGCGTCGGGCGAGATCACGGAGATCCGGAACGCCGAGCTGGCCTTCACCTCCGAGGAGGCCCATGAACTGCTGTCGCGGCACGGACTGCACCTGCGGGCCGACGCCGTCCGGGCCCTCGTGGAGCGGACCCAGGGCTGGGCCGCGGGACTCCGGCTGTGCGCCCTGGCCGCCCGGCAGGGCACGGACCCCGACGCCTATCTGAAGCAGTTCGAAGCCGACCACAGCACGGTGGCCGACTTCCTGCTGGCAGAGGTGCTCGACCGGCAGACACCCGGCACCCAGGACCTGCTGCTGCGCATCAGCGTCCTGGACCGCTGCTGCCCCGACCTGGTGAACGCGCTGACGCTGCGCACCGACGCGGAGCCGATCCTGGCCGCGCTGCAACGCGAGAACGCGTTCGTCCACTACCTCGGACACTCCTGGTACAGCCTGCACCCCCTGTTCGCGGAGATCCTCCGCGCCCACCTGGGGGAGCGCTTCCCCGGCCTGGAGCCGGAGCTGCGCAGCCGGGCCGCGCGGTGGCTGCGGCGTTCCGGAGCCCTGCCGGACGCGCTCGTCCAGGGTGCCGCCGCTGACGACTGGGAGTTCACCGCCCGCGCCGTGGTCGACGATCTCGCCATCGGGCAGCTCTTCACCGGGCTGCGCTCCGAGGAACTGTCCGCCCTGTTCGCACGGATGAGCCCCGAGGCCACCGGACCGGCGCCCGACCTCGTGCGCGCCGCCCGCGAGCTGGGCCTGCGCGATCTCGACCACGGCCTGGCCCATCTGCGCAGGGCCGAGGAGGAACTGGGCCGGGAGGGAGCCGGTGCGGCACCGGTGCGGCTCAGCTGTGCCCTCCTGGAAGCCCTGGCGGCCCGGCTGACCGGCTCCCCGGACCGAGCGGAGCGTGCCGCCGAGCAGGCGACGCTCCTGCGGCGGGAGGTCCCCGGGCAGCTCCTCGACGAGCACCCGGAACTCACCGCCCTCCTCCTCACCCACCTGGGCTCCGCCCGTCTGTGGGCCGGGCGCTTCGACGACGCCCGTGCCGCCCTGTCGGCGGTGGCCGGATCCCCGGACGGAGCGGCCACGGCACTGCCCCGGTGGGAGGCCCTCGGCCACCTGGCACTGATCGACTACCTCAACGGCTGGCTCGGACCGGCCGAGCACAAGGCCCTCGCGGCGGCGGGCCAGGCGGAGCGGTACAGCCTCCCGCAGTGCTCCCGGTCCGGCATCGGCCCGCTGGTCCTGGCCGCCGTCCTCATCGACCGCGACGAACTCGACGAGGCGCAGGCGCTCCTCGACGAAGCGGCCGTCTCCCACCCGCTCGTCGAGGACCCGGTGGTGCAGGCCGGCCGGACGCTCACCCGAGGGCGGCTGTTCCTGGCCCGAGGGGACGCCCGGGCCGCGCTGGCGGCAGCGGCGGACGCGACCGTCCCGGCGGCCGTGAGCTCACCCTGGGCGGAGGACCACGCCGCCCTGCTCGCGTCCGCCGCCCACCTGGCCCAGGGGCATCCCGAGCCGGCCCGGCAGGCCGTGGAGAGGGTTGCGCACCACCGGAGGGCGTGCGCCGTCGAGGCGGCCCGCGTCCGGCTCGCGGCGGGCCACCCCGAAGGTGCGCTCGACCTGCTCGACAGCCTGCCGGAGAACGACCGGTCCGGCCCTGCGGTGACCGTCCGCGCCACGCTGGTACGCGCCCGGGCCGCCCTCGACACCGGGGATCCCGCCACCGCCCGCCGCCTGGTCGCCCGGGCACTCCTGGACGGCCGGCGCGAGCGGCTGCGACGCCCTTTCCTGGAAGCCGGCCCCTGGATCCGGCCGCTGCTGAGCACCGGCCGGCCCCGGGAACTGGCCTCCGGCTGGCTCCTGCCGGGCCCCGGCCGGTACCGCGCTCCCGGCCTCGCCACACCCGACGGGGCCCCGGAGCTCGCCGTCGAGGAGCTGAGCGCCCGTGAGCGTGACGTGGTGCGGCGCGTGGCCCAGATGATGTCGACGGAGGAGATCGCCGCGGACCTCCACGTGTCGGTGAACACCGTGAAGACCCACCTCAAGAGCATCTACCGCAAGCTCGCGGTCACCCGACGCGGCGAGGCGGTCCGCCGGGCGCGCGAACGGCGGCTCCTGTGAGAGGGACCCCGGCGACGACCCGTGGCCCCGCACGGGGTGCCGAGTGGCGGACCCGAGCCGACTACACCGGCGGCGTCTACGGCTCCATGCTCGCCGCCTCCGTGGTGATCGGTGTCGGAACCCTGGGTTCGCTGCCCCGGGTGGAACTGGTGGCGCTGCTGCTGCTGACCGGTGCGGTGTTCTGGCTCGCGCACGTGCACGCGCAGCTGTTCGGGGCACGCCTGGCGCAGGGGGCCGTGGGCCGCCGGGCCGTGCTGCAGGTGTGCCGTGAGGAGTGGCCGATCCTGGAGGCCGCCGTCCCGCCGGCCGCCGTCGTGGCGATCAGCGCGTTGCTGCCCCTGGACATGCCGGGCACCCTGTGGCTGGCGCTGTCCGTGGCGGTGGCGGGGCAGGTCGGCTGGTCGATGGCCGCGGCGGCCCGGGCCGGCGCCTCCCGGAGGCAGATGGCCGTCTCCGCCTCGGTGAACCTGCTGCTCGGTCTGCTGATCATCATCTTCAAGATCGTCCTGAAGGAATGAGGCGCGACGCAGGTTCACCTGCGCCGGGTGAGGGCGGACGGTGCGCCAGGGCGGACCATCGCAAGGGAAGGGCGTGCACGGCCCGCCCCACGCCGTCCCCGCGGGAGAGCAGCTCATGCGCTACGAGATCCGTGTCGACGGACACATGTCGGAGACGCTGGCCAGGGTCTTCCCGGAGCTGGATCACGTGGTGATGTCCGGTCAGACGGTCCTGTTCGGCTCCGTCATCGACGAGGCCCACCTGTACGGACTGCTGACCCGCTTCCAGTCGCTGGGGCTGAGGGTCGTGGAGATGCGCCAGCTTCCGGAGTGAGTGTGCCGTAGTGACCGGGGGTCACAGGACCGCCGTCGCGATCCTGCCGGAGCGGGCGGCCGCGCCCAGCGCCGCGAAGTCGCGCTCGTTCTGATCGGCGTACGACTGGGCGAACGCGGCGAGCACGCGGTCGAACCGGTCGCCGCCGCCCAGGTACGCCGCGATGGCGACGGGATCGCCCGAGCGGGCGTGGGCCCGTGCCAGGCTCGCCCCGCACAGCTGCGCGAACAGGCGGAGCATGGCCGGGTCCATGGTGTCCGCACGCGCGATGCCCTTCCAGTCCCGCAGCTGGCGTACGTAGAAGTCCCGCTCGTGTCCATCGAGGCCCACGGCGTGCGTCCAGCCCAGGAGGATGTCACTGGTCGTCTGGATCAACCGCTGTCCCGCCACCACGCGACGGCCCTGGTTGTCGTAGCTGTCCCCGCCGGTCTGGGCGGCGAGCACCGACGCCTGTGCCTCCTTGGCCTGGAGCAGCAGGGGATCGTCGTCGTCCCGGCCGAGCAGCAGCACGATCCAGCAGCGGGTGCCGACACTGCCGACACCGACCACCTTGCGGGCGATGTCCACCAGGCGGTAGTGGCGCAACAGGTACCGGTGCTCCGACGACAGACTGTCCGCATACCCCTCCAGGACGGCGAGCAGCTCCTTCTCCTGCCCGGGCGAGGAATCGGTCACCAGGTCCCGCAGCGGGGTGATCAGCGGTGGGTCCGGTGTGATCCGCCGCCCCTCGGCCGTGGTCCCGGTGAGCTTCGCGAAGGCCTGGAGGTGGGTGCGGGTGCGGGCCTTCGCCGTGGCCTCGGCGGTGCGGCGCCTGGCCTCCTTGGTCATCGACGCGGCCATCAGCTCCCGCATGCGGTCGGCGTCGTCCTGCGCGTACCAGATGTCCAGTGTGCGCATGCCGGCGAACTCCCGTATCCGCCGCCGGTAGGCGCGTACGCACGTCTCCACCGCGCTGTTCTGCTCCGCGGTGTCGAAGCCGTTGGCCCGGCCCGCGATGGCGAAACTGGCCGCCAGCCGTTTGACGTCCCACTCGAACGGTCCGGCCAGGGTCTCGTCGAAGTCGTTGATGTCGAAGACCAGATGGCGCTCCGGCGAGGCCAGCAGCCGGAAGTTCAGCAGATGAGCGTCCCCGCACAGCTGCACCCACAGCCCGGTGTCCGCGGCGGCGCCGAGATCGGCGGCCATGATCGCCGCGGCGCCCCGGTAGAAGCGGAAGGGGGACTCGAGCATGCGGCCGTAGCGGACCGGCACCAACTCCTGTACCCGGGTGGCCGACTGGCGCTCCACCACCTCGACCGGGTCGGGCCGCTCCGGCCCCACCACGAAGCGGCTGTGGGACGAACGCGGAACCCGCCGCCGCGCGCCCCGGCCCGACTCCGCCCGCTCGGCCGGGGACAGGAACGTCGTCAAGGGGCTCGGTACGGTCATGGCTCAGCCCTCCGGCCGTGAGGAGAAGTCCTCCGACGGCTCGTGGCCCCGCCTGCGCAGCCCGGCCTGGACCGCTCCGGCGAGGATCCGTGCCGCCACGCCCACCAGCAGCAGCCCGCCTGCCATCTGAAGCATCGTCAGCACCCGTCCCGTCTGGGAACGGGCGACGATGTCGCCGTACCCGACGGTGGCGAACGTGGTGAGCGTGAAGTACAGGGAGTCCGTCTTGGTCAGCGGCTCGCTGAAGGAACCCGGGGTGGAGTGCTCCAGCAGGAAGTAGGTGCCCGCGAAGAGCAGGAGGAACAGGACGAGCGTGGCGGCCAGGGCCTCGACGGCCTTCAGCCGGGGGAACGGCGAGTGGGTGATGGCCTGCACCTCCCACCAGAAGACCAGGACGACCACCAGCAGGCCGCAGACCAGCAGCGTCGAAGTGCCGCCCGTACTGCGCCCGTCCAGGGGCAGCACGTAGTAGACGGTGACGAGTCCGGTCGCGATGAGCGCCGCCCGCACCAGGACGGCGACCCTCGCGCGCCGCCTCGGGCCCTCTGGCTGCCGGTGTCGCTCCGGCACCTGCCGGGGCCGGGCGGGCTCGGTCCGGGCGGCCGCTGGATCGTTCATCTCATGTCTCTCGATCCTGTCGGGTGCGCTCTCCACCTCACCGCCACGGCGTCGGGTACGGATCACCCGCCGCGGGTGACCCGGCCGCCGGCGGGGCCGCGCGAGGCCGGCCGCGTCGCCGAGGGTCGCGGACGTGATGAGGAGAGAGCCATGACCATGCCGTCCGGTCAGGCACCGCGCACCGGGGCGGAGCCCGGGCCCGAGGCAACGGCGCCCGATCCCGCGCAGGTGCCGACAGCCCTGGGGCGCTCCTGGACGAGGATCCTCGCCTCGGCCGTCGCGACCCTCGTACCGGGCGTCCTGGTCCTGGTCTGGCCGGAGGCGACCCTGCACGTCGTCGCGGTCCTGGTCGGCCTGTACCTGCTGGCGGCCGGAGCGTTCCGGTTCGTGGAGACCTTCGCCCGGCAGGAACAGAGCCATCGCCTGCCCAGCCTGCTCCTGGCCGTGCTGTGCGTCCTGGCCTGCGCCTGAGGAACCCGCTGCAGACCGTCACCGCGTTGTCACTGATCGTCGGACTGGTCTGGCTGGTGTCCGGCATGCTCACCCTCTACACGGCCCTTGCCGCCCGGGACCTGCCGCACCGCGGGTTCGTCCTCGGCACGGCGGTGCTCGGCATCGTCGCGGGCGTCGTGGTGCTGGCCCTGCCCGCGGAATCGGCCCGTGCGCTGACCCGGCTGCTCGGCCTGTGGCTCGTCCTGCTCGGGCTGGCCGAGGCGGGGCTCGCCTTCGTATGGCGGGCGGCACTCCGCGGCACCGACACGCTCACCCGTCCCGGGTGAGGCAGCTCCGTCCCGGACATGGGCACGCTGAGAACGGCACGGAACGGCTGCCGGGCGTGCGCCCGGAACGGAGGAGTGACATGAGTGCGCAGACCTACCTGGCGTACGACTTTCCGTTGTTGAGCGCCTTCTGGGCGATGCTGTGGTTCTTCCTGTGGATCATGTGGTTCGTGCTGCTCTTCCGGGTCGTCTTCGACATCTTCCGTGACGACGATCTGAGCGGCTGGGCCAAGACCGGCTGGCTGGTGTTCTGCATCGTCCTGCCCTTCCTCGGCGTGTTCGTCTACGTCATCGCGCGCGGCAAGAACATGGGCCGCCGGGAAGTGTCCCAGGCCCGCGCGCAGCAGGAGGCCTACGACAGCTACATACGGGAGACCGCCAAGGGCGGCGAGGGACGGGGGAGCAGCGTCGACGAACTCGCCAGGCTGTCCGAGATCCGCGCCCGCGGCGACATCACGGACGACGAGTTCCGCAGGGCGAAGGAGCTGGTCCTGAGCGGCTCCGGCCCGTCGGAACCCTAGCCCCCGACAGAAACGAGGCAGCAGGATGACCGCCACACACCCTACGCACGCGCACACGGCGAAACGCGAGTGGGCCGTCGGTCTGATGGTCTTCGCGGCCGTCATGCTCATGATCGGTGGGATCCTGGGCATCATGCGCGGCATCGCGGCGATCGCCGAGGACGAGGTGTTCCTCTCCACCCCCAACTACGTCTTCGCGTTCGACCTCACGAGCTGGGGCTGGATCCATCTGGCCCTGGGCGCGGTCGCCGTGCTCGTCAGCATGGGCCTGTTCCAGGCGTCGACGTGGGCACGGGTCGGCGGCGTGGGCATCGCCGGACTCATCATCATCGCCAACTTCCTCTCCCTGCCGGCCTACCCGGTCTGGTCGGTCGTGATGATCGCGATCTCCGGGTTCATCATCTGGGCCCTGTGCACGGTGAAGAAGGACGACGCCTGGGAGCCGTTCGAACAGACTCCGAGCAATCCGTGAGGTCCCCCTTGGCGCTCCGGGCAGGCGGCTGAGCCGGCTCGGAGCGCCAAGGCACGCGCCGGCACGGCCTGGCGCTCCGGGCGGGTGATCGGACCCGCCCGGATGCGTTGGCTTGCGCCGTGCGACCTGTGCGACCCGTGCGATTCGGGTGGGCGGCCGCGCCTCTCCGGGTGCGTCGGCTCGCGCCGTACGGCTTGATGCTCCGGCAGGCGGACGCGCCAGGGCGGGCGGACCCGCTCGGGGGTACCGGCCGCGCCGGGCGCGCTCGGCCGTACCCGTCCGGGCGCGCTCGGCCGTACCCGTCCGGGCACGCCGGCCGTACCCGTCCGGGCACGCCGGCCGTACCCGTCCGGGCACGCCGGACGCGCCCGGGCGGCGCCGCCGTCAGCGTGTCGTCGTACTCACCCCCGTCTCCGCCGCCCGCCGCTGCGACAGTGTGAGGCTCGGCCACGTGGCGATGTCGCGCTGCAACTGGCGGTCGTGCGTGGCCAGGACGACCGCCGCCTCCGTGGAGTGCAGCGCTTCGGTGAGTTCGTCGACCAGGGCGATGGACAGATGGTTGGTGGGCTCGTCCAGGAGCAGGACGTGGGGGCGGGACGCGAGGGCCAGGGCCAGGTCGAGGCGCCGCTGCTGGCCCATCGACAGCTCGGCCACCGGCTTGTCGGTGTCGCGTGAGGTGAGCAGGCCCAGCGATCCGAGCCCCACCACGTCGCCCTCCTTCAGCACGCCCGCCGTGACGAGTTCAGCCGTGTGCGCCTCGTAGAGGTCACGGGCCCGCCGGTGCGTCGCCCGCGGCGACTCCTGCCCGAGCAGATGCAGCCGCACGCCGCGCGCCCGGTGCACCCGGCCCGAGCCGGGGGCCAGGTGCCCGGCCAGGACGGACAGCAGCGTGGACTTGCCCGCCCCGTTCGGGCCGGTGACGGCCAGCCGGCCGCCGGACGTCACCGACAGGCTCGTCGGGTGGTGCAGCCGCCCGCCGACCGTCACCTCCTCCACCCGCAGCAGGACGGCACCCGGCCGCGCGGGCAACTCGGGCAGCGAGAAACGCTGGGGCGGCACCGGCGCGGTGACCTTGTGCCGGTCCAGATCGTCCTGGCGCCGGCGCACGGAACGCACCAGCGCACCGGCCCGGGTGGCGCGCTGATGCTTGCCGGTGCCCTTGTCCGGACGCCAGCCGGTGCTCAGCCGGTTCTGCGCCTCGGACAGGGCCTGCTTCAGACGGACGTGCTCGGTCTGCTGCTGCTCGTACTCCTCCTCCCACCGGACCAGTTCGGCCTCCCGCCCCTCGCGGTAGCCGGTGTAGCCGCCGCCGTACACGCCCGGCCGTCCGTCGCGGGTGGGGTCGAGATCGAGGACCGTGGTGGCCACGTCCGCGAGGAGAGCCCGGTCGTGACTGACCACCACGACGCCGCCGGCATGGGCGCGCAGCCTGGCGGTGAGGTACTCGAGCCCCGCCAGGTCCAGGTGGTTGGTGGGCTCGTCCAGGAGCAGGAAGTCGTACTCGGCACCCAGCAGACAGGCCAGCCGGATCCGGTAGCGCTGGCCGACCGACAGCGTGGCCAGCGGGCGGGCCCGGTCGCTGACCGCACCGAGTCCGTCCAGGGCGATGTCCACCCGCCGGTCGGCGTCCCAGGCGTCCAGCGCCTGCGCCACCTCCAGGGCATGGGCGTAGGCCCCCTCGGCACCGGGACGTTCCGCCGCGAGCGCGTCCGCAGCGGCGTCCAGATCCCGCAGGGCCGCGCGGGCGTCGGCCAGATACGCGTCGATGAAGTCGCCGACCGTGCGCTCGTCCTCGGCCGGCATCTCCTGCTCGGCCAGGGCGAGGGTGCCCACGCGGTGCACGGTCCCCTCGTCCGGGGCCAGGAGCCCGGCCAGGACGTGCAGCAGGGTCGACTTGCCGCGGCCGTTCTCGCCGACGACGCCCCAGCGCGACCTGGGGGAGACCTTCATGTCGACGTCGTGCAGCACGGTGCGGCCACCGCGGTCGACGCGGATCGCGGCGCAGGTCAGCTGGGCCCGGTCGCGGGCAGGCAGAACAAGGGTGGTCACGTTCTCTTCCTCCGTGAGGAGGCACACTTCACCCCCGGTTCGGGCGGGGATGCGAGCGGGCCATCGGATCCGACGGACGGCCGGCCCGGAACAGGGCGGGCCGTGGGCGACATCGCGGCTCTCAGCGCCTCGTGCGAGGGCGGAGCCGGTGGCCCGGATCAGAGGTAGAGAACGTAACTCACATGCACATGCTAACAGTTGAACGCCGCGCGCTCAGGCGCGCGTGCGGACCAGCAGCAACGCGACGTCGTCGTCGGGCTCCGGGCTCAGCGCGCTGAGGAGGCTGTCGCTGGTCCGCTGCAGGCTGGGGCCCGCGTTCCGCAGGAGGTGGGTCAGCGTGCTGAGGCCGGTGTCGATCGGCTCCCCGCGCTTCTCGACCAGCCCGTCCGTGTACAGGGCGAGCAGGGAGCCCGGGGGGAGGCCCACCTCCACGGTGCCGAACTCCACGCCGCCCACCCCGAGCGGTACGCCCCCGGGCACGTCGATGAGCTTCGCGCTGCCGTCCGCCCCGGCGAGCACGGGCGGCAGATGCCCCGCGCTGGACAGGGCGCAGGTGCCGCGCCGCAGGTCGCACACGGCGTACACGCACGTGGCGATCGCGTCGCCGAGCGAGTCGGCGATGTCGTCGAGGTGCCGCAGCAGCTCGGCGGGCGGCAGGTCCAGCCGGGCCAGCGCCCGCGTGGCCGTGCTCAGCTGCCCCATGATCGCCGCGGCCTGGACGCCCTTGCCCATGACGTCCCCCACGACGAGCGCGGTGCGCCCCGGGCCCAGCGGCAGTACGTCGTACCAGTCGCCGCCGACCTCGCTGAGGGCCGGCCGGTAGCGGGCGGCGATGTCGAGCCCCTCCTGCTCGGCGGGCGCGGCGGGGAGCAGGCTGCGCTGGAGGGTCAGGGCGGTGCCGCGCTCACGTCCGTAGAGGCGGGCGTTGTCGATGCAGATGGCGGCGCGCGCGGCGAGTTCAGAAGCGAGCACCCGGTCCCGGTCGTCGAAGGGGCGTTCGTCGACCGTGCGGTACAGGGTGAGCGTGCCGAGTACCTTGCCCCGGGCCACCAGCGGCACCGCCAGGTAGGAGTGCGCACCGGCCTCGTGCAGGGTCTGGGCGGCCCGCGCGTCCCGGGCGATGCGCCGCATCATCTTCGCGTCCACGCGCTCGACCAGCACGGGCCGGGCACTGCGCACGCACTGCGTGATGATCCGTGACGAACCGTAGGTGGCGAGTTCGCCGACCGGGTCGGCGGCGTGGATGGCGTCGGTGGGGTAGCCGGCCGCGACGGCCAGCGCTCTGAACTCGGCGGGCGCGCCGCCCGACACCGGCGCGATGGTGCCGCGGGCCACGACGGACTCCAGCACGTCCACGGCGGCCAGGTCCGCGAGCTGCGACACCACCACGTCGGCCAGTTCCCGGGCGGTCTGCTGGAGGTCCAGCGTGGTGCCGATCCGCACCCCGGCATCGGCGATCACCGACAGGTGCTGGCGGGCCTGGGCGACCTCGGCCGCGGCCTGCTGGCGCTCGGTGACGTCCAGAACGGCCATCGCGAGGCCCAGCACCCGCCCGTCGGTGTCCTCGATGCGGTGGTAGGACTCCGAGTACGCGCGGTCCTGGACGTCCGCCGCCGTACGGCCGATGGTCTGCTGGTCGAGCAGGGGTCTGCCGGTCTCCAGGACGTGCCGCATCCGGGCCTCGATGGCCTCCACGTCCAGGTCCGGCAGCACCTCGCCGACCCGGCGCCCCAGCACGGCCTCCTCTGGCACGCCGTTCATCCGCTCCAGCGCGGGATTGACCCCGACCCAGCGCAGGTCATTGTCGAAGACGGCGATGCCGAGCGGGGTCTGGTTGACGAGGCTGTGCGAGAGGGCGAGGTCCCGCTCCACGTTCCGTACGGTCGTCGCGTCCGTGGCGAGGCCCAGCAGATGGGGCTGCCCCTCGGGGTCGAGGAGACGCATCGTGCGGAACTCCACGGCGCGGTCCGTGCCGTCCTTGTGCCGCAGCGGGAAGACACCGGCCCAGCGGGCCCCCGACCGGACCTGGGCGAACAGCTCTCTGCCCCGGGTCCGGTTCTCGGGCGCCACCAGGAGCGTGTCGGCGCGCTGGCGCAGGGCCTCCGCCGGCGTGTAGCCGAGCAGCTGCTCGATCTCCGGACTCCACAGGGCGATGCGCCCGCCCGCGTCCAGGACAACGGCCGCGACCTTCAGCAGGTCCAGCAACCCTCCGGGCGCGGCCGTGACGGCATCGCGATCCGAGGTCGCATACCCGTTCATGCGAGCCGCTCCTTCCGGCGCGGCAAAAGGTCCGGCCAAGATCCGTTGCGCAGGCTGTCCGATGAGGTCACAGTACGTTCGGAGGAGCGGCAATGTCGCGCCGAAATGACAAAAAATCGAGGGTCGGAACGCAGTTCCGTACAGCGAGGGAGCGCCGTCTTGGGCGACTGGTCGTTGCGAGAGAGTCTGGACACGGCGTCGGGCACCGTCCGCTGGGACCGGCTCGGGGATCCCGGGGGCGAGCCGGTCGTGCTGCTGCACGGGACGCCCTTCTCGTCGTACGTGTGGCACGAGATCGCCCCCGCTCTCGCCGCCGCCGGGCATTGTGTGCACGTGTGGGACATGGCGGGCTACGGCACGTCCGGCATGTACCCCGGCCAGGACGTCTCGCTGGGTGCCCAGGGCGAGGTCTTCACCGAGCTGCTGGCGCACTGGGGTCTTCGGGAGCCGTCCGTCGTGGCGCACGACTTCGGCGGGTGTGTGGCCCTGCGCGCCCATCTGCTGCAGGGGGCCCGCTACCGGCGGCTCGCGCTGGTCGACCCCGTGGCCCTGGAACCCTGGGGCTCGCCCTTCTTCCGGCTGGTCGCGGAGCACAGCCACGTCTTCGAGCAGCTGCCCGCGCCGCTGCACGAGGCCCTGGTGCGGGAGTACGTGACGTCCGCGAGCCACCTCGGTCTGCGTCCCGCCGCGCTCGAAGAGCTGGTCCGGCCGTGGACGGGGGAGCGGGGCCAGGCCGCCTTCTACCGCCAGATCGCGCAGGCCGACCAGCGCTACACCGACGACATCCAGCCGCTTTACCCCACGATCGACCTGCCCGTCACCGTGTGCTGGGGCACCGAGGACACCTGGATCCCCTTCGCGAAGGGGCAGGAACTGGCCGGCCTGATCCCAGGCGCGCGGCTGGTGCCCGTCCCGGAGGCCGGCCACCTCGTCCCGCTGGACGCGCCTGCCCGGCTGACGAGTGCGCTGCTCGCCTTCCTCGGAGGCTGAACCATCAGGACCGCACAAAGTCCGACGGGGGTCATTGATTCGATTGTGTGCGAGTCCTAGGGTGTGCCTGCTCAGCAGTTGCTCCGTCACCGTCAGTTGACACGCATCCCAACAGAAACACCCATCACGGATGTGCAGTTGAGGATCGCGTCTGACGTGCCCTCAGTCCGTGCAGCACCCTGTCGAACCGAGGAAGGCCACGGTCATGCCGCACCCGCACCCGTTCCCGTCTCCCGCCGACCGGCCCGTAGTCAGCCGCCGTCGTCTGCTCGAAGGGGGCGCCGCCGTGCTCGGCGCGCTCGCCCTCTCGGCGTCGCCCACCGCATCGCACGCGGCCGGCCGGCGCCCGGCGGCGGCCGGCCCTCCGGAGTGGAACGACGGACTGACCGTGTACCGGGTGGGCACCGAGCCACCGCACACCACACTCATGCCGTACGCGGACCTCGGGCAGGCGCTGGACGCCGACCGCTCGCGCTCGCCGTACCGGCAGAGCCTCGACGGCAAGTGGAAGTTCGCCTACGCCGACCGGCCCGACGACCGGGACACCGACTTCTACCGCACCGACGTCGACGACTCCGGCTGGGACACCATCCCCGTGCCCTCGGCCTGGCAGCTCCAGGGCTACGACTTCCCGATCTACGTCAACATCACCTACCCCTGGTGGGGCCCCAACGGCGGCGGCGAGGACGCGCAGCCGCCGGCCGCCCCGACCCGCTACAACCCCGTGGGCCAGTACCGCCGTACGTTCACCGTGCCGAGGAACTGGTCGGGCCGACGCACCTTCCTGCACTTCGAGGGCGTCAAGTCCGCCCACTACGTGTGGATCAACGGCGAGTTGGCCGGCTACCACGAGGACTCCTACACCTCCGCCGAGTACGACATCACCCCCCACCTCAAGCCGGGCACCAACCAGATCGCCGTCGAGGTGTACCGCTACTCCGACGCCGAGTGGCTGGAGGACCAGGACATGATCCGGCTGAGCGGCATCTTCCGCTCGGTCCACCTGTACTCCACGCCCTCCGTGCACCTGCGCGACTTCAAACTGGACACCCCGCTCGGCGACGACTACGCCTCCGCCGACCTCAAGGTCACCGCGCAGGTCCGCGACTACGGGGGCGAGGGCGCGGGCCGCTACACCGTCGAGACCCAGCTCTACGACGCGCGCGGTCACGCCGTCTGGTCCCGGCCGCTCCAGCAGCCCGTCGACGTCCCGGCCGGCGACGAGGCCACCGTCGAGGCGTCCAGAGCCGTCCCCTCGCCGAAACTCTGGTCGGCCGAGCACCCGAACCTCTACACCGCCGTACTGCGCCTGCGCGACCCGGCCGGCAAGGTGGTCGAGACCCTCTCGCACCGGGTCGGCTTCCGTGAGTTCGCGCTCAAGGACGGCCTGATGCGCATCAACGGCAAGCCGGTCTCGTTCCGAGGCACGAACCGGCACGAGATGCACCCGGTCACCGGCTCGGCGCTCACGCGGGCCCAGATGATCGAGGACATCGAGATCATCAAGCGCCTCAACATCAACAGCGTCCGCACCTCGCACTACCCCAACAGCCCGCTGTGGCTGGAGCTCGCCGACGAGTACGGCCTGTACCTCGTGGACGAGACCAATCTCGAAACCCACGGCATCCGCGACGAGTACCCCGGCAGCGGCCACCCCGAGTGGACCGACGCCTGCGTGGTCCGCGCCCAGAACATGGTCCACCGCGACAAGAACCACGCCTCGGTGGTCATCTGGTCCCTCGGCAACGAGGCGGGCGGCGGCACCACCTTCAACGCCATGTACGACTGGATCCGCGGCTACGACCCCACCCGCGTCATCCAGTACGAGGGCGACGACCGCCCGGGCATCAGCGACATCCGCTCCGAGATGTACGACAGCCCGCAGCGGGTCGAGCAGCGTGCCAAGGACACGAACGACAAGCGGCCGTACGTGATGATCGAGTACTCCCACGGCATGGGGAACTCCAACGGCAACTTCAAGAAGTACTGGGACATCGTCCGCCGCTACGACGTCCTCCAGGGCGGCTGGATCTGGGACTTCGCCGACCAGGCCCTGAGCTGGCCCACCCCGGCCCGCAAACTGCTGACCGAGTCCGGCCCGGGCACCCTGCGCGGCGAGATCATCGCGCCCGCCGGCACCTTCGACCGTGCCAAGGGCGTTTCCGGCGGCACCGTCTTCCCCCGCGACCCCCGCCTCGACCTCACCGGCTCCCTCACGCTGGAGGCCTGGGTCACCCCGCACGTGACCGGCTTCCACCAGCCCATCATCGCCAAGGGCGACACCCAGTACGCCCTCAAACAGTCCGACAGAACCCTGGAGTTCTTCATCCACGGCGGCGGCCAGTGGGTCACCGCGAGCTGGGCGCTGCCCGACGACTGGACGGGCAGGGAGCACCACGTCGCCGGCGTCTTCGACGCGGACGCGGGGACGCTCACCCTGTACGTCGACGGATCGGTGCGAGGCACCCGCACGACCACCCGGCGCCCCAGCGACAACACGGCGTCCCTGGCGCTCGCCACCGACGTGGACAACCCGACCCGGGAGTTCAGCGGCACCATCCGGCGCGCTCGCGTGTACGCCCGCCCGCTGAGCACGGCGGAGCTGGCCTCGGACGACCGCGGCCCGGACGACGACGGTGTGCGGTTCTGGTTCGACGCCGCCACCGTCAAGCTCACCGAGAAGCGCCCGCGCGAGAAGACCTTCTACGCCTACGGCGGTGACTGGGGCGACAACCCCAACGACGGAGCCTTCGCCGGCGACGGCATCATCACCGCCGACCGTGGCCACACGGGCAAGGCCGCCGAGGTCAAGCAGATCTACCAGGCGATCAACGCCGCCCCGGCCCCGGGCGGCCCCGGTGCCGTCAAGCTCACCAACGAGTACCTGTTCACCAACCTCCGCGAGTTCGAGGGCCGTTGGTCCCTCCTCGCCGACGGCAAGGTCGTCCAGCGCGGCCGGCTGACCCGTGACCAGCTCGATGTGGCGCCGCTGACCGGCAAGGACATCAAGGTGCCGGTACGGCTGCCGGCCAAGCCCGAGCCGGGCACGGAGTACTTCCTCCAGCTCTCCTTCACCACCAAGGAGCCCGCCAAGTGGGCCCGGGCGGGATTCGAGGTGGCCAAGCAGCAACTGGCCCTCGACGCGGGCACTCCGGCGGTGAAACCGGCGCCGCTCGGCAGTGTGCCCACCCTGCGCCACACGGACGGGGACAAGACCCTCTCGGTCAGAGGCAAGAACTTCACGGTCACGTTCGACAAGAGCACCGGAACCATCACATCGTACGAGGCGGCCGGCACGCCTCTGATCACCTCCGGCCCCGTCCCGAACTTGTGGCGGGCGCCCACCGACAACGACCGGGGCAACGGCCACCACACCCGCAACCAGATGTGGCGCGACGCCGGGGCGAAGCGGAAGGTGGCGGACGTGCGCGTGCGGCCGCTGGGCGACCGGGCCGTCGAGGTCACGGTCACCGGCACGCTGCCCACCGGCCCGCAGTCCACGTACTCCACCACCTACACGGTCTTCGGCAACGGCGAGATCAAGGTCGACAACACCCTGCACCCGGGCGCCTCGAACCTGCCGTACATCCCCGAGGTCGGCACCCTGCTGTTCCTGCCGCGCCGGCTGGACCGGCTGCACTACTACGGCCGCGGCCCCGAGGAGAACATGTGGGACCGCAACAACAGCACCGACGTGGGCCTGTACTCCGGCACCGTCTCCGGGCAGTGGACCTCCTATCTGCGCCCCCAGGAGAACGGCAACAAGACCGACGTCCGCTGGGCCGCGCTGACGGACGGCGGCGGACGCGGACTGCTCGTCTCCGCCGAGCCGCTGCTCGAGGTCAACGCCTCCCGCTTCACCCCGGAGGACCTGTCGGTCGGCGCCCGCCACGACTACCAGCTCACCCCGCGGGACACGGTGGTCCTGCGGATCAACCACCGCCAGATGGGCGTGGGCGGCGACAACAGCTGGGGCGCGCACACGCACGACGAGTTCAAGCTGCTCGCCGGCCGCGACTACGCGTTCACCTACCGGCTGCGTCCCCTGACGCGGGTGAGCGAGGCGATGGAGGCCTCGCGGCGGCCGACGGCCACCGAATAGAACCGACGGCGTGACAGCGGCGCCGCCTCAGTCGGCGGCGTCGCTGATGCCCAGGCGCAGGTGCTCCACGTGGTACACGGCCTGGTCGAGCAGCTCGGCGACATGGTGGTCGTGCAGTGTGTACACGACCGAACGGCCCTGTCGCTCGCCCACCACCAGGCCCAGGTTGCGCAGCAGCCGCAGCTGGTGCGAGCAGGCCGACTGCTCCATGCCCACCTCGGCCGCCAACTCGGTGGCGGGCAGCGGGCCTTCCCGCAGCCGCGCGAGGATCAGCAGGCGGGAGGGCGTGGACAGGGCCTGGAGCGTGGTGGCCACCTTCGCGACGTTGTCCGCGTCCAGGCGTACGCGCTCGCCGGCGTCCTGCGCGGTGGTGACGGCTCCATGACCCATGACGTCATCGTACCGGGCACACACGAACACATGAATGAATCTTCATCTGTCCCGGTCCGGGCAGGTCGATGTCGGATTCTCGCCAGACCCGCCCGCCGGTGGTGACCGATGCTGGACGTATGCAGATGGGGATGCACACCGACACCGAGCGCTGCGTACGCGCCGTCCAGTCCAAGGACGCGCGCTTCGACGGCTGGTTCTTCACGGCCGTCCTGACGACCCGCATCTACTGCCGTCCCAGCTGTCCGGTCGTACCGCCCAAGCCGGAGAACATGGTCTTCCACCCGAGCGCCGCGGCCTGCCAGCAGGCCGGGTTCCGGGCCTGCAAGCGCTGCCGGCCCGACACCAGCCCGGGTTCCCCGGAGTGGAACCAGCGCGCCGACCTGGTGGCCCGCGCCATGCGGCTGATCGCCGACGGCGTCGTGGACCGCGAGGGCGTGCCGGGCCTCGCCGGCCGGCTCGGCTACAGCACCCGGCAGGTCGAGCGCCAGCTGCTCGCCGAACTGGGCGCGGGTCCCCTCGCGCTCGCCCGGGCCCAGCGAGCCCAGACGGCCCGGCTGCTCATCGAGACGACGACCCTGCCGATGGCGCAGCTCGCCTTCGCCGCCGGCTTCGCCTCGATCCGCACCTTCAACGACACCGTCCGCGAGGTCTTCGCCCTGTCCCCGAGCGAACTGCGCACCCGTGCCCCGCGGCGGCAGGGCACGAGCACGCCCGGCGCGCTCTCCCTGCGGCTGCCGTTCCGGACCCCGCTCAACCCCGACAACCTCTTCGGCCACCTCGCCGCGACGGCCGTACCCGGGGTGGAGGAGTGGCGCGACGGCTCCTACCGCCGCACGCTGCGTCTCCCGTACGGCCACGGCATCGTCGCCCTCACCCCCACCCCCGACCACATCGCCTGCCGCCTCACCCTCAGCGACCTGCGCGACCTGACCGTCGCCATCAGCCGCTGCCGCCGCCTGCTCGACCTGGACGCCGACCCGGTCGCGATCGACGACCAGCTGCGCCGCGACCCGGTCCTCGCGCCGCTGGTCGACAAGGCACCCGGCCGGCGTGTCCCGCGCACGGTGGACGAGGCCGAGTTCGCGGTCCGGGCCGTGCTCGGCCAGCAGGTCTCCACCGCCGCCGCCCGCACCCACGCGGCCCGCCTGGTCACCGCGCACGGCGAACCGGTCGACGACCCCGAGGGCGGCCTCACCCACCTCTTCCCGGCACCCGAGGCCCTCGCGGCGCTGGACCCCGAGTCGCTGGCGATGCCCCGCACCCGCCGCACCACCTTCACCACCCTGGTCCGCCGACTCGCCGACGGCGATCTCCACCTGGGAGTGGAGAGCGACTGGCCGCAGAGCCGCGCCCAGCTCCTCGCCCTGCCCGGCTTCGGCCCCTGGACGGTCGACGTCATCGCCATGCGGGCCCTCGGCGACCCGGACGCCTTCCTCCCCACCGACCTCGGCATCCGCCGCGCCGCCCGGGAACTCGGCCTGCCGTCCACGCCCGCCGCGCTCACCGCACGCGCGGCGTCCTGGCGTCCGTGGCGGGCCTACGCCGTCCAGTACCTCTGGGCGACGGACAGCCACCCGATCAACTTCCTCCCGGTATAAGGACGTTCGATGAAGCACCACACCGTGACCGACAGCCCCTACGGCCCCCTCACCCTCGTCGCCGACGACGGGGTCCTGTGCGGCCTCTACATGACAGAACAGCGCCACCGCCCGCCGCAGGAGACCTTCGGCACCCGCGACGACACCCTGTTCGCGGAGGCGGAGGAACAACTCGAGGCGTACTTCGCGGGCGACCTCAAGGAGTTCACCGTCGAACTCCGCCTGACGGGCACCCCGTTCCAGCGCACAGTCTGGGAGCGACTGAGCCGCATCCCGTACGGCGAGACCCGCACCTACGGCGAACTCGCCGCCACCCTCGGCACTCCCACCGCCTCCCGAGCGGTCGGACTCGCCAACGGCCGCAACCCCATCGGCATCATTGTCCCCTGCCACCGCGTCCTGGGCGCGAACGGCAGCCTCACCGGCTACGGCGGCGGCCTGGACCGCAAGCGCCGGCTGCTGGAGTTCGAGAGCGCACCACGCACCCGTGCCGCCTCATCCGCAGTCCGGTAACACCTCGTTCTGGCGCTTGAAACCCAGTTCCCAGATCTGCTCCAGTTCCGCGCAGTCGTGCTCGGTGAGCGTTCCTATCGAGCCGGACACCAGGGGAAGGCGGCTGACGACGACCTTGGTGACGATGTTCGTGGAGTCCCAGGTCCTCACGAAGCCCAAGCCGAAATACTCGGAGAGTTCTCCCCCGAACTGCGGGTAGACCTCCACGAAGACATTGGACTCGTCGTGCGCCTTGTGGCTCACGACGATCAGCCGCTCATGCCGCACGAAGGCTTCCACCAGGTATTTGTTGACGATGCCCATGTCCGATTCGACGTCGATCTCCACAGCCAGGGAGCCGACGTGGGCACTGAGGTGGAAGGGGTACTGCTCGTAGCGCCAGACGCTCCTGCCGCGCACGGTGGTCACGAAGTAGTGGTGCCACAGGTGCCGTACCGGAGCCAGGCGCGCGTTGTCCGATCTGAGGGTGCTCGTGAGCGAACCCTCCAGCACGCCCGTCATGCGCTGGAGGGTCTCCTGGTTCGAGGCTCTGGCGACCATGATGCTGATGACGGCGCCGACGATTCCGCCACCGACGGCGGTGAGCACACCGGAGATCTCCTGATTGACCAGCGAGATCTTGCCGTCGTCTTCGGTGGCCGCGGCGAAGGAGACACCGAAACCGGTGGTCACGATGCCCAGCGCCAGAATGAGCCACGCCCGAGCCGCACCAGCCCCCTCGTCTCCGTCTGTTCCCGTGCCGTTTCTCCTGGACATCTCCATCCCCCGTGTCCCAGCCGGTACGGCGTGTGCGGTCGTCGAACAGACCTTCCGCCCATCAATTCGCCAGCCCTGACAGAATCAGAAAGTTTCGGTGGCGCCCGTTTCAGCAAGAATGGGCAACGGCTTGATCTTTGCTCGTGAGAGTGGCGCAGAGCCCCACAAACTAGCACCAGGGCACGCGAGTTGGTAGTACGTCCATCTTTTCAGGAACCTCGCTCCGGGGAGACGCATGGCAGGGAACGCTGCGTACGACTGGGACGCATTCGACTCGGATGATTACCTGGAACACAACTACGCCGAGCTGCATGACGAGGACCGGCGCATCCTGGAAATCGTCCGGGACTTTCTGTGCGGTCAGTCCTTCGACGCGGACACCCGAGGCGTGGACGTGGGGACGGGGACCAATCTCTATCCGGCTCTCGCGATGCTCCCGTTCTGTGACCGGATCAGCCTGCTCGAATTGTCGGAGGCGAACAGGAGGTGGCTTTCGAGCCAGCTTCGTTGTTGTTCCGAGAACTGGGACAGGTTCTGGCGGGTACTGGCCGAGCGGGAGCCGTATCGCACGGTCGACCAGCCACGCGACTGCCTGTACCGGCGCACCTCCGTGCAGAAGTGGGACATCCTCGGTTCCGTCCCGGACATGAAGTGGGATCTGGGAACCATGTTCTTCGTCGCGGAGTCGATCACCACCTTCCGCGAGGAATTCACCACCGCTCTCCATGGATTCTGCTCACTGCTGAAGCCCGGAGCGCCGTTCGCCATGACCTTCATGGAGAACTCCAAAGGGTACGAGGTGGGAGGCCGCCATTTTCCGGCTCTCGGCATCGACATGGGCGATCTGCAGGAGGAGATGTGCGGACTGGGAAACGGGATGGAGTTCTACCGGTTCGGCGTCGGACCCGAGCCTCTCAGGGACGGCTACAGCGGCATGATCCTTGTGCACGGATACGCCAAGTAACCACGGGGCGCCAGAGGAGACCGAGACCCGGTGATCATCTTTGCGACCTCCGACAAGGGCGGCACCGGCCGCTCCGTCACGTGCGCCAACATCGCCTACCGTCGTTCCTTGGCCGGTGATGACGTCGCGTACGCCGACTTCGACTTCGGCTCCCCTGGCGCCGCGGCCGTCTTCGAACTCGATGCAGCCGCCCGCGATGTTGCGGACCGAGGAGTGCACTCGTACCTTCAGGGACGCGTCCGCGAACCTGCACGCCTCGATGTGTGGTCCCTCTCCCGGCGCGAGGCGCTGCGGGGCGACCACATGACTTCCGGCCGGCTCTGCCTCGTACCGGGTGACCACGGAGGGGGCGAGTTCCCCGTCGGCGCCGGCGAGGCGCGACGATGTGCGGAACTGCTGCTGGCCCTGGAGGAGGAGTTCGATCTGACGATCGTCGACCTGAGGGCCGGCCGGTCGTACGCCGTCGACCTCGCCCTGCGGACCACCGCGCGAGCGGAACTGCGGTACGTCCCGACTCGGTGGCTCGTCTTCCACCGCTGGACCCGTCAGCACATCGCTGGAGCAGTGGGTCTCGTGCACGGCGACCGCGGGATCCTGCGAGCGGGAGTCCTGTGGGGACACGACGAAGCGGCTCTCTCGGAGCGGATCCGGTATGTGCGCACCGCGGTCCCCGGGCTCGGAATCCCGCAGGACGGGGGAGAGGCCGCCGGGCCCGCGACATGGCTGAGGGCCCGCGATGCCGAGCTGGAGGACCTGGCGGTCCGCCTGAAGCTGGACCGCACGGCCACCCTGGGCACGGTGCCGCTGGACCCCGTACTGCATTGGCGCGAGCAACTCATCACCGACGAGGACGTGGCAGTCTCACCTGCGGCCGGCAAGGAGACGGCGCAGGTGTTCACGGACCTCGCCGACGCCCTTGCCTGCAGCACGGGCCGGGAGGCGCCGTGACCGGCCGAGCGGCGGGAGGAGCAGACCCCTCCGGACACGAAACCGACTGGATCTTCCGGGAGGGAGCGGCCGAGCCACCGACCCAGGCGGTCCCCTACTCCCACCTCTCAGTGGAGCTCGGCCACCTGTACATGGAGGACTTCGCCGCCGGGCCACAACGGCTGCTCGCCCACTTCACCCAGGTCGCACCCTGGGTCGAGACGGCTGCCCGCGCCCTCGCTCGGACAGCGGAACCGAGAAAGCCACGGATCAGCACATGCTTCCTGATCGACGACTACTTCACCCGCTTCTCCTCACCCGCTGAGATCATCCCCCTGGTCACCGACGCCGCGGCCCGGGCCGGACTGCGGATCGACTACATCGCGCGGGAGTCGGGATGCGCCACGGCCGACGGCGTCCAGGTCGCGGCCCTGCTCCTGGCCCGGCTGGTCGCCTCGCCACCTGCGGGCGGCCACGCAGGACGGCCCTCCGCGACCGAGAGCGGCTGGCTGGCGAACGGCACCCGGTCCCCGGGCGCGGGCACGCCACAAGCCATGTCCCCCGCTTCCGCGTGGGAGCCGCCGCTCGAGTTCGGGGCGCACCGCCACTCGGTCTTCCTCGATGCGGAACTCTGGGCGGACGGCCCCGGCGATACGCGCCAGTGGGCGTGCCCCCTGCTCGGCGCGGTATGGCAGATGCTCAGACTGGGACTGCTGAGAGACCACGGCGAAGCGGTCATGCCCGTGCACACCTGGTCCGAGGAGGCGTTCCCCGAGGAGTGGGACGCCCTGCCGCCGCTGATCAGGCTCGACCGCGATGCGACGCCGTTCTGCGCCTACCGGACCTTCTCGGTACTGGGCAGCCGCTTCCTGCCGGTCGAGCACGCCGTGAGGGTGATCCTCGAGCATACGGCCGCGGATGCCGACGCGCTGGCCCAGGTCGCCGAGCGCAGCGCGAAGGAGGGAGTGCCCGTGCCCTCGGGCCTGTCCGAGCGCGTCATGTACGCCTTCGTCGCCTCGGAGAGCGGCCAAGGCGGCGACGCATGACCGCACCGGCCAGCAACGGCTTGCGGTGCTCCCTGATCATGGTGGGCGAGATCCGTACCGGACTGGTCATGAACCGGGTGGCCCTGCCGACGAGAGCGGTCGCCGAGCTGCTGAGCGTCGTGGCGGGCGAGCGCGTGCGCTCCTACGAACGGCCCGTGCGTCGCACCGTCTCCCCTGACCTCCTCCACGGCGTGGACTGCCGACTGTCGACGGCACCGGGCGCTCGGCTGCGTGGGATCGGCACCCTGCAAGCCCGGGGCCGTGTGGTGGGCGGTCGTGTTCTGCAGTGCTCGACACGTGCCGTTCTGGAGACCGGGAGCGGCCTCCGACTGCCCTGGACGCACTATGTGGAACGGCCGGGCGTGGTCGAGGTGACCGGCCGCAGCACACCGACGGACCTCGCGGCGAGGTTCGTGGCCGGGTGCGGCCCCGACAGCCTGGAGCCGGGGGCGGTCAACGCGTTGTTGCTCGCCCGGCTCCAGCGTTCCCGACTGCTGGACCAGCGCCCGCCGTTGCGCACGAGACGCACCCGGCTGCGCTGGTCGGCTGTCGTGGACGACAGCTCCCCCCGCTTCGGGGGCACGTTCACGCTGGTCGGCGACGAGCTCCGCACGTTCCGGATCGTGGTTCCACCATCGGCCGGGGCATCGCCGGACCACATCACCCTTCTCTGTGAGGATCTGGCCTTCCACGACTGGCTGCTGACCACGGTCGCGGCCGCTGCGGACCGGGCCCGCGCAGGCCGCGGCGCGGCAATCGGCCTGATGCGGCTGCGTCCGGTGGTCGACGACCTGGTCCATCTGTGGATGCCCGGCGCAGTGGTCGCGCCCGGCTTCCGGGACATCTGGGACCAGTGGGAGGCCCACGCAGGCTTCACACGTCAGTGGAGCGCGTGCGTGGACCGTGTCCGCGATCGGCTGGCACTGCTCGAGTCACGTCTGCCGACCGGGCCCGGGCCGGGCTGAGCCCGGTCAGGACCATGAACCGTCAGACTCCTCCGGCCTCACCGAGCCGCTGCAGCAGGGCCGGGAGCGCCGTGCCGATGGGTTCCCGCACGATCTCGTCGGCACGCTCGTCGTACGGCGTCGGCTCGGCGTTGACGATGATCAGACGGGCGCCGTGGTCGGCGGCGACACCGGCGAGGCCGGCGGCGGGCTGGACCTGGAGGCTCGTGCCGACGGCGACGAACACCTGGCAGGCCTTGCTGATGGCGGCCGCCTCGCCGAGCACGACGGGGTCGAGCCGCTCGCCGAACATCACCGTCGCCGACTTCAGGACACCGCCGCACTCCAGACACGGCGGATCGTCCTCACCGGCCTCGACCCGTGCGAGCGCGTCCTGCATCGGGCCGCGGGTGTGGCAGCCGGTGCACACGAAACTCCGTGCAGTGCCGTGCAGTTCGAGGACCTTGCGGGCGGGCATCCCGGCGAGCTGGTGCAGCCCGTCCACGTTCTGCGTGATCACCCGCACCGGTACCCCCGACCCCTCCAGGTCGGCGATGGCCCGGTGCGCGGCGTTGGGCTCGGCCCGCAGTGTCCGGTTCTTGCGCCGCATCTGCCAGGACCGCCGCCTGATCTCCGGATCGCCCATGTAGTACTCGTACGTCACGAGCTTCTCGGCCTCCGGATCCAGCCGCCACAGCCCGTTCGGCCCGCGGTAGTCCGGGATCCCGGAGTCGGTGCTGATACCGGCACCGGTGAGGAGGGCGACGAGGGGCTTGGTCATGTCGTCGAGGGTAGGCCGGGCCTCCCGGGGCGGCGAGTGGATATCGCGGTGCCCGTCAGGCCACCCGGTGGCCGTTCTCCAGCTCCGCCGTGCCCGAGCCGTCCGCGAGCACGTCCAGGGCGGTGAGGACGCGGAGGCCGAGAGCGCCCGGGAGGTACTCGGTCAGCTCTTCGCGCGGTACGAGCCGCCAGGACAGCAGTTCCTCCTCCTGGAGGCGGATCGCCTTGAGCTCGTCCTCGCCGAGCACCCCGCCGTCGTACAGATACGCCACCAGCGGCGGACGTCCCGGACCGTGCACCCAGTCCACCGCCAGCAGCCGGCCGAGCTCACGGTCGAGGCCGATCTCCTCGGCCGTCTCGCGCCGCGCGCCCTGCCGCGGGGTCTCGCCGTCGTCGGACTCGATCGTGCCGCCGGGCAGCGTCCAGCCGTCCCGGTAGTTGGGCTCGACGAGCAGTACCCGGCCCTCGCCGTCCCGGAACAGCGCGGCAGCGCCGGCCAGGACACGGGGCAGGGACGCGATGTAGGCGGCGAAGTCAGCAGAGGTGGTCATGGGGGCAGGGTAACGACTACGGTCAGGCCTCCAGCTCCGCCAGCCGCAGTGTCCGCTCCGCCAGCTCGCTGATCCGCACCCCGTCGAAGCCGAACACGGCACTGCGGACCGTGTCCTCCAGCGGGACCTTCCACTGGTCCGGGATGGCGGCCGCCCCGCCGAACACCCCCGCCACCGAACCCGCGGTCGCCCCGTTGGAGTCGGTGTCCAGGCCGCCGCGGACGGTCAGGGTGATGGTGCGTGTGAAGTCGCCGTCGCCGTAGAGCAGCCCGGCCGTCAGGACGGCGGCGTTCGGGATGGTGTGGATCCAGCCCATCCCGAGGGTCTCCTCGGCGATCGTGGTGAGCGTGTCCTCCCACGACATCCGGGTGTCGTGCAAGGAGACCACCCGGCGCACCGTGCGGGCCAGGCGGCTGCTCGCCGGGATCACGGTCAGGGCCTGGTCGACGGCATGCCGCACGGTGGGTGCCGTGAACGCCGCCGCGATCAGCGCCGCCGCCCACATCGCCCCGTAGACCCCGTTGCCGGTGTGCGACAGCACCGCGTCCCGCCGGGCCAGCGAGGCGGCCCGGCGCGGCACGCCCGGACAGGTCCAGCCGTAGATGTCGGCCCTGATCAGCGCCCCGATCCACTCCTGGTACGGATTGTCGTACGTCGCCGTCAGCGGCGGCTTGAGCCCGTCGGCCAGGTTGCGGTACGCGGCCCGCTCGGCGGTGAACGTCTGGAGGTACGGCAGTCGCAGCAGCCACAGGTCGCCGACCTGCTCGGTGCTGAAGCCGAAGCCGTGGGTCTCCAGCAGGTGGAGGCCGAGGATCGCGTAGTCGACGTCGTCGTCACGGCAGCTGCCGTGGATCCGGCCGCGCACACACTGGCGCCACTCGGGCCGCAGCTCGAATCCGTCGCTCTCACTGAGCGGCTCGGGCAGGTAGTCGGTCAGGGGCAGGGCGGCGGCCTGCCGCAGGTAGCGGTCGATACGGTCGCGCGTCCACACCTCACCCTGCTCGACCGGCTTGCCGAGCATGTTGCCCGCGATGCGGCCCAGCCAGCCGCCGAGAATGCGGTCGGCGAGCGCTGCGTCCGTGTCGACGAGAGTCATGGTTACGGTCTACCCGTTTCCGCGGGATCGCCCGGGGGAGTGAGGCCGCTGGTCCAGGAGTCGGGCAGAGGCTGACGGCCGGGGCGTGCTCCGGTTAAGGTCACAGCGGCGCGACTGGCCCTGACGTGCGTGAGGGCCCGGAGAGCAAGGGGAGTGCAAGTGGCGGACGCTGCAGTGAGCGGTACCCGAACGACGCAGCGGGTGCTCGTCGCCGCGGACAAGTTCAAGGGGTCGCTGACGGCCGTGGAGGTCGCCGAGCGGGTGACGGCGGGGCTTCGCCGGGCCGTGCCGGACCTCGAGGTCGAGGCGTTGCCCGTGGCCGACGGCGGCGACGGAACCGTGGCCGCGGCGGTCGCGGCCGGGTTCGAGCGCCGGGAGGTACGGGTCGCCGATCCCCTCGGCGACGAGGTGACGGCGGCCTTCGCGCTGCGCGAGGACACCGCGGTCGTGGAGATGGCCGAGGCGAGCGGACTCCAGCGGCTGCCCGCCGGGGTCTTCGCACCGCTCACGGCGTCCACGTACGGCTCCGGCGAGCTGCTGCGGGCCGCCCTGGACGCGGGTGCCCGCACGATCGTCTTCGGGGTCGGCGGCAGCGCCACCACCGACGGCGGCGCCGGAATGCTGTCCGCGCTGGGCGCCCGGTTCCTCGACGCGGACGGCGAGCCGGTACCCCCGGGCGGCGGCGGCCTCGCCGCTCTGGCCACAGCCGATCTGTCGGGCCTCGACCCGCGTCTCACCGAGGTCGAACTGGTCCTCGCGAGCGACGTCGACAATCCGCTGACCGGCCCGAAGGGCGCACCCGCGGTCTACGGCCCGCAGAAGGGCGCCTCGCCGGACGACGTGGCGGCCCTGGACACATCCCTCGCGCACTTCGCGAAGGTGCTGGAGGGGCCGGCGGGTCCGAAGGCCGCCGAGTACGCCGCCTCGCCCGGCGCGGGCGCTGCGGGCGGTATCGGCTACGGTGCCCTGCTGCTGGGCGCCCGCTTCCGTCCCGGCATCGAGGTGATGCTCGACGTCCTGGGTTTCGCACCCGCGCTGGACCGTGCCGATCTGGTGATCACCGGCGAGGGCTCCCTCGACGAGCAGACCCTGCACGGCAAGGCCCCGGCGGGTGTCGCCGCGGCGGCCCGCGCCGCCGGCAAGGACGTCGTAGCGGTCTGCGGCCGCCTCGCTCTGCCCCCGGAGGTCCTGGGCCGGTCCGGCTTCCGCCGGGCCTACCCCCTGACGGATGCGGAGCCGGACGTGGCGAAGTGCATCGCCGAGGCGGGCCCGATCCTGGAGCGAGTGGCAGAACGCATCGCCAGGGACTTCTTGACCTGAGCCGGGTGCTGCCCGATCCGAGCGGGGCTCCGTACGCCGGCTGTCCCTCCCTCGACCGCACCTCCTGTCCGACCGATTCGGGCGGTGGGTGGGCATAGGCCGGGGGTCTGGGGCGGAGCCCCCAGGGACAGCGACCGCCCCCGAACCCGCACAGCGAAGGGCCCCGAACCGAATCCCGGTCCGGGGCCCAAGCTGAATCCAACCGCTACGGCGCTACGGAATCTGTGCCGCCCGCGCCTCCCGCCGATTGCCACGGAAGTTGTTCACCCGCCGGGCCGTGGCGAACAGCGGAATCACCGCACCCATGACCAGCTGAAGCGCACACCCCGTCTGCAGCAGCAGCTGTCCGCTCGGCGCGTCGAACGCCCAGGCCGCCATCAGGCCCATGCCCAGCACGATCCACGACAGCATCGCCACCGCGAGCCGCCCCCGCGGCTTCGGATACTCGACCCGGCTCACCATCAGCCACGCCGTACCCAGGATCGCCAGCAGCGTCGCCACGAAGGGCAGCTCCAGCAGCACGATCGACACGACCGTCAGCGCCCCGAACGGCGACGGCATGCCCTGGAACGTGCCGTCCTTGACCGTGACGCACGAGAACCGCGCAAGCCGCAGCACCACCGCCAACAACACGACGATCGCCCCGACCGCCGCCACCCGCTGATGCGCGTCGTCGGCCACCATGCCGTACACGAGGACGAAGTACGCCGGCGCGAGGCCGAAACTGATCAGGTCGGACAGGTTGTCCAGCTCGGCGCCCATGGGGGAGGAGCGCAGCTTGCGCGCCACCAGGCCGTCGAAGAGGTCGAAGACCGCCGCGCAGAGCATCAGGATGACCGCCGTGGCCGCGCTGTGGCGGGCCATGCCGGGCTCCTGGCTGCCCGTGAGGTCCGGGATCAGGATGCCGGTGGTGGTGAAGTACACCGCCATGAAGCCGCACGTGGCGTTGCCGAGCGTTAGGGTGTCCGCTATCGACAGGCGAAGCGAGAGAGGCATCTCTTCTTCTTCGTCGACCTCGTCGGCCTCCGGGATCCAGCCGGCCTTGGTATCAGGATCAATCACGGTCAATGCGAGTCACCCCAGCCACGGTCTTCTGACCGACCTCGACCGCGACCTCCACGCCCTCGGGCAGGTAGAGGTCCACACGCGAGCCGAAGCGGATCAGGCCGATCCGCTCGCCCTGCTCGACCTTCGTGCCCTGGGGCACGTAGGGAACGATGCGGCGGGCGACCGCGCCGGCGATCTGGATCATCTCGATGTCGCCGAGCTCGGTGTCGAAGTGCCACACGACCCGCTCGTTGTTCTCGCTCTCCTTGTTGAAAGCGGGGACGAAGCCACCGGGGATGTGCTCGACCGACGTCACCGTGCCGGCCAGCGGCGCGCGGTTGACGTGCACGTTGAGCGGGCTCATGAAGATCGCGACGCGGGTGCGGCCGTCCTTCCACGGCATGATGCTCTGCACCACACCGTCGGCGGGCGAGATGACCCGGCCCTGGGTGATCTCGCGCTCGGGGTCGCGGAAGAACCACAGCATTCCCGCCGCGAGCGCGGTGGCGGGAACGGCGACGGCCTTGGCGGCGCCGGAGCGGCGGGCACGGGCCAGGCTGAGGGCTGCGGTGGCGACGGTCGGAAGGAGCCACGGCGATGCTCCGCGCGCGAGGCGTACGCCGGCCCGGCTGTCGCGTGGTGCAGAGGTTTGGCTGTGGGGCATGGATGACCTTCGTAGCGGATGAGGCCGCACTCTGACGGGGGACGGCGGCTTTCCGGCGATCGTAGCGGCTCGGGGCCGTAACTGGGTAAGCCAGGCAGCCGAGTCGGCGACTGAAGAGTGCTGACGGGGTGTGATCTTCTTCTCCAAGAAAACACCCCGTATCCGGACATCTAGCCCTGGAATCGATACTCTTCGAGCAGTCGCCGACCGATGATCATTTTCTGGATCTCGGCGGTACCTTCACCGATGAGCAGCATCGGCGCCTCACGGTAGAGGCGTTCGATCTCGTACTCCTTGGAGAAGCCGTAGCCGCCGTGGATCCGGAAGGCGTCTTCGACGACCTCTTTGCAGTACTCGGAGGCGAGGTACTTCGCCATCCCAGCCTCGAGGTCGTTTCGCTCACCGGAGTCCTTTTTGCGAGCTGCGTTCACCATCATCGCATGCGCGGCCTCGACCTTGGTAGCCATCTCGGCCAGCTTGAACTGGATCGCCTGGTGCTGGGCGATCGGCTTCCCGAAGGTGTGACGCTGCTGCGCGTACCGGACGCCCAGTTCGAACGCACGCTGAGCGACGCCGCAGCCACGTGCCGCCACGTTGACGCGCCCGACCTCGACGCCGTCCATCATCTGGTAAAAACCACGGCCGGTGACCCCGCCGAGCACGCGATCCGCAGGAATCCGCAGGCCATCCATGATGAGTTCGGTGGTGTCGACACCCTTGTACCCCATCTTGTCGATCTTCCCGGGAATGGTGAGGCCGGGGCGGACCTCGCCGAAACCGGGCTCCTTCTCGACCAGGAAGGTCGTCATCGACTTGTGAGGCGCCGTGCCCTCGGGGTGACCTTCGTCACTCTTGACCAGAACGGCCACCAGAGACGACGTTCCGCCGTTCGTCAGCCACATCTTCTGGCCGTTCAGGACGTACTCCTCGCCGTCCTTCACCGCCTTTGACGTGATCGCCGACACGTCCGAGCCGAGGGCCGGCTCCGACATCGAGAACGCCCCCCGGATGTCACCGGCCGCCATCCTCGGCAGGAAGTGGTCCTTCTGCTCCTGCGTGCCGTGCTGCTTGAGCATGTACGCCACGATGAAGTGGGTGTTGATGATGCCGGACACCGACATCCACCCGCGGGCGATCTCCTCCACGCACAGCGCGTACGTCAGGAGAGACTCGCCCAGACCCCCGTACTCCTCGGGGATCATCAGGCCGAACAGGCCCAACTCCTTCAGCCCGTCGACGATCTGCTGCGGGTACTCGTCGCGGTGCTCAAGCTCCGTCGCGACCGGGATGATCTCCTTGTCCACGAAGTCCCGGACGGTGGACAGGATCTCCTGCTGGATGTCGGTCAGACCGGCGGTCTGGGCGAGTCGCGCCATGGCTACTTCTCCTGCTCCGTGAGCTCGGGGCGGCCGGGCTGCTCGCCGCCGCGCTCCTTGATGTACGTCTCGGTCGGCACCATCACCTTGCGGCGGAACACGCAGACGAGCGTGCCGTCCTGCTTGTAGCCCTTGGTCTCGACGTAGACGATGCCGCGGTCGTTCTTCGACTTGGACGGCCACTTGTCGAGCACGGTCGTCTGGCCGTAGACCGTGTCGCCGTGGAAGGTCGGCGCCACGTGCTTGAGCGACTCGATCTCCAGGTTGGCGATCGCCTTGCCGGAGATGTCCGGGACGGACATGCCGAGCAGGAGGGAGTAGATGTAGTTGCCCACGACGACGTTCTTGCCGAAGTCCGTCGTCTTCTCCGCATAGTTCGTGTCCATGTGGAGCGGGTGGTGGTTCATGGTGAGGAGACAGAACAGGTGGTCGTCGTACTCCGTGACCGTCTTTCCCGGCCAGTGCTTGTACGTCGCGCCGACCTCGAACTCCTCGTAAGTGCGTCCGAACTGCATCGTCGTCACGCCTCCGGGATCTCGAACTTGCTGGTGCGCTGCATGCCGGCGGCGCGTCCCTTGCCGGAGACGACCAGGGCCATCTTGCGGCTGGCCTCGTCGATCATCTCGTCGCCGAGCATCGCGGAGCCCTTCTTGCCGCCCGCCTCGGACGTGTAGTAGTCGTACGCGTCCAGGATCAGCTCGGCGTGGTCGTAGTCCTCCTGCGACGGCGAGAAGATCTCGTTGGAGGCCTCGACCTGGCCCGGGTGCAGCACCCACTTGCCGTCGAAGCCGAGCGCGGCGGCGCGCTGGGCGACCTCGCGGTAGCCGTCGATGTTGCGGATCTGGAGGTAGGGGCCGTCGATCGCCTGGAGGTTGTTGGCGCGGGCTGCCATCAGGATCTTCATCAGGATGTAGTGGTAGGCGTCCGCCGGGTAGCCGGGCGGCTGCTCGCCCACGACCAGCGACTTCATGTTGATCGACGCCATGAAGTCGGCCGGGCCGAAGATGATCGTCTCGACGCGCGGGGAGGCCGTCGCGATCTCGTTGACGTTGTTCAGGCCCTGCGCGTTCTCGATCTGCGCCTCGATGCCGATCTTGCCGACCTCGAAGCCCATCGTCTTCTCGATCTGCGTCAGCAGCAGATCGAGGGCGACGACCTGCTGGGCCGTCTGCACCTTCGGCAGCATGATGCAGTCGAGGTTCTGGCCGGCGCCCTCGACGACCGTGACGACGTCCCGGTACGTCCACTCGGTCGTCCAGTCGTTGACCCGCACGACGCGCGTCTTGCCCGTCCAGTCGCCCTCGTTGAGGAACTTGACGATGGTGTGCCGCGCCTCGGGCTTGGCGAGCGGGGCGCACGCGTCCTCCAGGTCGAGGAAGACCTGGTCCGCCGGGAGGCCCTGCGCCTTCTCCAGGAAGCGGGGGTTGCTTCCCGGCACCGCGAGACACGAGCGGCGGGGACGCAGACGGTTGACGGTCATGCGGGGACCTCCAGGGGGTCGAGCTTGTTCGCTTTCCGGATCTCGTCGACGATGCGGCCGATGATTCCGGTGATGTCGAAGTCCTTCGGGGTGAAGACGGCGGCCACTCCGGCGGCCCTGAGCTGCTCGGCGTCCCCGTTGGGGATGATGCCACCCGCGATCACCGGGATGTCTGTGGCACCGGCCACACGGAGCCGTTCGAGCACGTCCGGCACCAGCTGGGCGTGCGAGCCGGACAGGATGGACAGGCCGACCGCGTGCACGTCCTCGGCGATGGCCGCGTCCACGATCTGCTCGGGCGTGAGCCGGATGCCCTGGTAGACCACCTCGAAGCCGGCGTCACGCGCGCGCACCGCGATCTGCTCCGCGCCGTTGGAGTGCCCGTCCAGTCCCGGCTTGCCGACCAGGAAGCGCAGCTTGCCGACGTCCAGGTCCTTGGCCGTCAGATCCACCTTGCGGCGGACCAGGGCCAGCGTGCTGCCCTCCTCGACCGGGACGGCCACGGGCGCCGACGAGACGCCCGTCGGGGCGCGGAACTCGCCGAACACCTCGCGCAGGGCCCCGGCCCACTCGCCGGTCGTCGCCCCGGCGCGGGCGCACTCCAGGGTGGCCTCCATGAGGTTCCCGGTGCCGCGGGCGGCCTCCTTCAGCCGCTCCAGCGCCTTGCAGGGGCGCGGGTGGTTGAAGGGCGGCTGGTAGCGGTTGTCGCGCCACTGCTGGAGCGAGGCGATGACGCGGGCCTCGACCTCCGGGTCGACCGTCTGGATCGCGGTGTCCAGGTCGGCGGTCAGGGGGTTGGGTTCGGTGCCCTCGAAGGCGTTGACACCGATGATCTTCTCCTGGCCCGACTCGATCCGGCCCCGGCGCTCGGCGTGCGAGGCGACCAGCTGCGACTTGAGATAGCCGGACTCGACGGCCGCCATCGCGCCGCCCATCTCCTGGATGCGGTCGATCTCCGCGAAGGCGGACTCGACCAGTTCCCCGACCTTCGCCTCGATCACCTTCGAGCCCTCGAAGATGTCCTCGTACTCCAGCAGATCGCTCTCGTAGGCCAGCACCTGCTGGATGCGCAGCGACCACTGCTGGTCCCAGGGGCGGGGCAGTCCCAGCGCCTCGTTCCAGGCGGGGAGCTGCACGGCACGCGCGCGTGCGTCCTTGGAGAGGGTCACGGCCAGCATCTCGAGCACGATCCGCTGGACGTTGTTCTCCGGCTGAGCCTCCGTCAGGCCCAGGGAGTTGACCTGGACGCCGTAGCGGAAGCGGCGGTGCTTGGGGTTCTCGATGCCGTACCGCTCGCGGGTGACCTTGTCCCAGATGCGGCCGAAGGCGCGCATCTTGCACATCTCCTCGACGAACCGGACGCCCGCGTTCACGAAGAACGAGATCCGGCCGACGACGTCGCCCATACGCTCCTGCGGCACCTGGCCGGAGTCGCGCACGGCGTCGAGCACGGCGATCGCGGTGGACATCGCGTACGCGATCTCCTGCACCGGCGTGGCGCCCGCCTCCTGCAGGTGGTAGCTGCAGATGTTGATCGGGTTCCACTTCGGGATGTGGGAGACCGTGTACGCGATCATGTCCGTCGTCAGACGGAGACTCGGCCCCGGCGGGAACACGTGCGTCCCCCGGGACAGGTACTCCTTGACGATGTCGTTCTGGGTCGTGCCCTGGAGCTTGGTGATGTCCGCACCCTGCTCCTCGGCGACGACCTGGTAGAGCGCCAGCAGCCACATGGCCGTGGCGTTGATGGTCATCGAGGTGTTCATCTGCTCCAGGGGGATGTCCTGGAACAGCCGGCGCATGTCACCGAGGTGCGCGATCGGCACACCGACCCGGCCGACCTCGCCGCGGGCGAGGATGTGGTCGGAGTCGTAGCCGGTCTGCGTCGGCAGGTCGAACGCCACCGACAGACCCGTCTGCCCCTTGGCGAGATTGCGCCGGTACAGCTCGTTGGACGCCTCGGCCGTGGAGTGACCGGCGTAGGTGCGCATGAGCCACGGCCGGTCCTTCTGACGCTCACTCATGGACGGACCTCAGATGTTCCGGAAGCGGTTGATGGCGTCGATGTGCTTGGCGCGCTTCTCGTGGTCGCGCACGCCCAGGCCCTCCTCGGGGGCCAGCGCGAGCACGCCGACCTTGCCCTGGTGGAGGTTGCGGTGCACGTCGTAGGCGGCCTGGCCGGTGTCCTCCAGGGAGTACACCTTCGACAGGGTGGGGTGGATCTTGCCCTTCGCGATGAGCCGGTTGGCCTCCCAGGCCTCGCGGTAGTTGGCGAAGTGCGAGCCGATGATCCGCTTCAGCGACATCCACAGGTAGCGGTTGTCGTACTCGTGCATGTAGCCCGAGGTCGAGGCGCAGGTGGTGATGGTGCCTCCCTTGCGGGTGACGAAGACGCTCGCACCGAAGGTCTCGCGGCCGGGGTGCTCGAAGACGATGTCGATGTCCTCCCCGCCGGTGAGTTCGCGGATGCGCTTGCCGAAGCGCTTCCACTCCTTCGGGTCCTGGGTGTTCTCGTCCTTCCAGAACTTGTAGCCCTCGGCGTTGCGGTCGATGATCGCCTCGGCGCCCATAGCCCGGCAGATGTCCGCCTTCTGGTCGCTGGAGACCACGCAGATCGGGTTGGCGCCGCCGGCCAGCGCGAACTGGGTGGCGTAGGAGCCGAGTCCGCCGCTCGCGCCCCAGATGAGCACGTTGTCGCCCTGCTTCATGCCGGCGCCGTTGCGGGAGACCAGCTGCCGGTAGGCGGTGGAGTTGACCAGGCCGGGGGCGGCGGCCTCCTCCCAGCTGAGGTGGTCGGGCTTGGGCATCAGCTGGTTCGACTTGACCAGCGCGACCTCGGCGAGGCCGCCGAAGTTGGTCTCGAAGCCCCAGATGCGCTGCTCGGGGTCGAGCATCGTGTCGTTGTGGCCGTCGCTGGACTCCAGCTCGACGGAGAGACAGTGCGCGACGACCTCGTCACCGGGCCGCCAGGCGTTGACGCCCGGGCCGGTGCGCAGGACGACGCCCGCGAGGTCGGAGCCGATGACGTGGTACGGCAGGTCGTGGCGCTTGGTGAGCTCGCTGAGCCGGCCGTAGCGCTCCAGGAAGCCGAACGTCGACAGCGGCTCGAAGATCGAGGTCCACACCGAGTTGTAGTTGACCGAGGAGGCCATGACGGCCACCAGGGCCTCGCCCGGGCCGAGCTCCGGGACCGGGACCTCGTCCAGGTGGATCGACTTGCGGGGGTCCTTGTCGCGGGTCGCGAGGCCCGCGAACATCTCCGTCTCGTCCTTGTGCACGGTGATCGCGCGGTACGACTCGGGGAGCGGCAGGGCGGCGAAGTCCTCCGACACGGAGTCGGGCGACTGGATCGCGGCCAGGATGTCCTTCATGGTCACGGTGTTGCCTCCGGCGGTGTGCGCCCTGAGGGAGGGGCGCTGAGGGTTACGGCGGTGCTGCTGAGGGTTGAGGGTGTGCCGTCGGTTCGGCGGTGGTGCTGTTCGGCAGCGCTTTGTGGCGCGGGAGGTTGCCTGTGACGCAGGCGTCCGGGCGAGCAGGCGGTGGGCTTGCTGGGACGTCGCCCGGACCTCTCCAACGTATGACACCGCGTGTCACCTCGCAAGGCACTGAGTGCCAGAACTTGCTCTCAGATGAAATCTTTACGTAACAAATGAGCGATGATCGATCGAATGGCGTCGGTCAGGTACGCCAAAACGGCCCCTGACATGCCAAAACGGCCACCCCGTGGGGTGGCCGTCATCACAGTGGTGCGAGCTGCTCAGCGCTCCTTGAGCGCCTGCTCGATCGTCCGCATGACCTCGTCCAGCGGGGCGTCGGTGCGGGCGACGGTCACCAGCACCTCGCCCTGGGCCGAGGCCGTGGCCGCGGCCGGCTGAGGGTCCGTGGAGCGCCCGGCCCCGATGCCCGTGCCGAAGGTCTTGCGCACGATCGCGAAGGCGTGGTCCAGCTGCGTCTCCACGTCCCCCTGCCCGCCGGCCCGCAGCCAGCGCCGCAGGACGTGGTTGTGGGCGGTGACCACGGCGGACGCGGCGACCTCCGCCAGCAGCGGGTCGTCGTTGGCGTCGTCGGCGTGCGCGCGCTCGTCGAAGTGTCCGAGGAGATAGCGGGTGAACAGGCGCTCGTAGCGGGCCACCGACGCGATCTCCGCCTCGCGCAGCGTGGGCACCTCGCGCGTCAGCTTGTAGCGGGCGACCGAGATCTCCGGCCGGGCCGCGTACATCTTCATGACTTCCTTGATGCCGCGGCACACCGTGTCGAGCGGATGCTCGTGCGCGGGCGCGGCGTTGAGCACCGCCTCGGCACGGATCAGGGTGTCGTCGTGGTCGGGGAAGATCGCCTCTTCCTTGGAGCGGAAGTGGCGGAAGAACGTGCGTCGGGCGACCCCGGCCGCGGCCGCGATCTCGTCGACGGTGGTCGCCTCGTACCCCTTGGTCGCGAACAGCTCCATCGCGGCGGCCGCCAGTTCCCGGCGCATCTTGAGCCGCTGGACGGCGGCGCGTGAGCCTGCGGCACGTTCCGGCGCGTCGGTCGTAGCTGGTGTACGTGAGGACTTGGCGGGCTGGGGCATGCCCTGAACGTACTGCATGTGCGCAGCTCGCTGCGCATGGCCTGGTTCGTGGAACCGGTCCGGGCCGAGCAGGCCACCCCACTCGGTGCCGGACCGGAACCAGTCGCCGGGACCCTCAGCGCTTGGCATATTCGCGGAAGCCACGGCCGGTCTTGCGGCCGAGGCAGCCCGCGGCCACCAGGTGCTCCAGCAGCGGCGCCGGGGCGAGCCCCGGGTCGCGGAACTCGCGGTGCAGGACCTTCTCGATGGCGAGCGAGACATCGAGTCCGACGACGTCCAGCAGCTCGAAGGGGCCCATCGGGTACCCGCCGCCCAGCCTCATCGCCGCGTCGATGTCGTCGAGGGACGCGTAGTGCTCCTGCACCATCTTGATCGCGTTGTTCAGGTACGGGAACAGCAGCGCGTTCACGATGAAGCCCGCCCGGTCCCCGCAGTCGACCGCGTGCTTCCTGATCCGGCCGCAGACCTCGCGGACCGTCGCGTGGACGTCGTCGGCCGTCAGCACCGTACGGACGACCTCGACCAGCTTCATGGCCGGCGCCGGGTTGAAGAAGTGCATGCCGATCACGTCCTGCGGGCGCGAGGTGGCACGGGCGCAGGCGACGACCGGCAGGGACGAGGTGGTGGTGGCCAGGATCGCGCCCGGCTTGCAGACCTTGTCCAGCGCGGCGAACAGCTGCCGCTTGACCTCCAGGTCCTCGGCGACCGCCTCCACGGCCAGGTCGACGTCGGCGAAGTCGTCGTACGTGCCCGTCGGCGTGATGCGGTCCAGGGTCTGCGCGGCGGCCTCGGCGGTCAGCCGGCCCTTGTCGACCGAGCGGGCCAGGGACTTGCCGATCCGGGCCTTCGCGGCCTGGGCCTTCTCCTCGCTGCGGGCGGCGATGACCACCTCGTACCCGCCCTTGGCGAAGACCTCGGCGATACCGGAGGCCATGGTGCCCGAGCCCGCGACACCGACCGAGCGGACCTCCCGGCCCGCGGTCAGGCTGCCGCCCTCCAGCGGGGTCAGCGCGTCCCGCACGACGACCGGGCTGTCCGGCGCCTCGTACGTGTAGAAACCACGCCCCGCCTTACGGCCGGTCAGGCCCGCCTCGCTCAGCTGCTTGAGGATCGGGGCCGGTGCGTGCAGGCGGTCGCGGGAGGCGGCGTACATCGCCTCCAGGACCGTGCGCGCGGTGTCGACGCCGATCAGGTCCAGCAGCGCCAGCGGGCCCATGGGCAGCCCGCAGCCCAGCCGCATCGCGGCGTCGATGTCCTCGCGGGAGGCGTACTTCGCCTCGTACATCGCGGCGGCCTGGTTGAGGTAGCCGAAGAGCAGGCCGTCGGCGACGAATCCGGGGCGGTCCCCGACCGCGACGGGCTCCTTGCCCAGGTCCAGGGCGAGGTCGGTGACCGCCGTGACGGCCGCCGGCGCGGTCAGCACCGAGGAGACGACCTCGACCAGCCGCATCGCAGGGGCCGGGTTGAAGAAGTGCAGGCCCAGCACCCGCTCCGGACGGGAGGAGTCGGCGGCCAGCCGGGTGACGGACAGGGCGTTGGTGCCGGTCGCCAGGATCGTCTCGGGGCGCACGATCCCGTCCAGCTCCCGGAAGATCTGCTGCTTGACCTCGTACGACTCCGGCGCCACCTCGATGACCAGGTCGGCGTCGGCCGCCGCCCCGAGGTCGGTGGAGGTGCGGACCCGGGCGAGGATGTCCGTACGGTCCTGCTCGGTCAGCCGCTCGCGCTCGACGCCACGGGCGGTGGAGGCCTCCAGGGCGGCGACGCACTTCGCGGCCTGGGCCTCGCTGATGTCGATGCCGACGACCGTGCGACCGGCCTTGGCGAGGACCTCGGCGATGCCGGTGCCCATCGTGCCGAGGCCGACGACGGCGATGGTCTGCAGCGGGGACTGGGACGGGTCGGAAAGGGGAGTGGCCATCGCGGGACTCCAGGAATGAGGGTGACGACGGGGAACACGACCGGGTGCGCCGAGGGGCGCACCGGGTGCGTGAGAAGTGCGGGTGTTGCCGGGCTGCAAGCGCACACGCCCGGTGAAGGGAGGACCGGCCCTGTCCCGGGGCCGAGTCGCACCGCGGTACCTGAAGTACCGAACCGACTGCTCTCACGACGGCCGCGTCACCAGACTGCCGCGAGGAAATACGAGTGGGTAACTCGCTCGTCTGAGCTTAACTGGCGGGTAACGAGCGCGCCAGCCCTCGTCTTTGTGATGTACGTCCCGCGCAGCTCGCGGCGCCCCTACTCTCTCACCCATGGACGAAGAGTTGCGATCACTCACGCTGCGCTTACGGCAGGAGTCGGGGGCGACGCCCACGTTCGAGCGGCTCGTGGCGACCGATGACGTCGATGCCCTGGCAGGCGTGCTGACCGAACCCGGGCAGCAGCTGTGGGCGAGGGAACTGGCCGCGTTCCGGCTCGGGCTCGCGGGGGACCGGCGGGCCTTCGAGGCCCTGGTGCTGCTGCTCAACCACCGTGACCCGCCGCGCTGCGCCTCCGCCGCCTACGCCCTCGCCCGCCTCGGCGACCCGCGCACCGCCCGCGCGGCCGCCGCCCTCGCCACCAACGAACTGCGTGTCGCCTACGCCCTCCACCCCGTGCGGCTCCTGGTCGAGCTGCGCGCCCCGGAGGCCGTACCCGCGCTGATCACCACCCTGCGGCGGCGGCTGCGGCCGCACGACCCCTACCGTCGCGTGGCCCTCGCCTGTGTGGACGGACTCGGCACGCTCGGCGACGCCCGGGCCAGGCCCGTACTGGACGAGGCCCTCGCCCATCCGGTGCTCGCCGAGGCGGCGGTGCGTGCGCTGGGGAGGATTCCGAAGCAGCGGTGAGGTCAGCGGGGGAGGGGGCTCGCGTAGCGCACTTCGGGGACGGTGGTGCCCTCCACCTCGAAGGGCTCCTCGGCGCCGTCGGCGTGGAAGCCGGCCCGTTCGTAGAAACGGCGGGCCCGGCCGTTCTCCTTGAGGACCCACAGGAGCAGCCGGCCGTGCCCCGCGCGGGAACAGCGCTCCACCGACTCCGTGAGCAGCGCCCGCCCCACGCCGCGTCCCGTGTGCTCCGGGTGGACGTAGATGGCGTACAACTCGGCGTCCGGCGTACGGACTTCACCGTCCCGGTACGGGCCGTGGCAGGCCCAGCCGACGAGTTCGCCCCCGGCGTCCTCGGCGACCAGGTTCACCACGCCGCCGTCGGCCTGCGCGAAGCGCGCACGGCGGCGCTCCGCGTCCTCGGCGGTGCTCAGGCCGTCGAGGTACGCCTGCGGGATCAGGCCGCGGTACGCGCTCTGCCAGCCGCGTATGCGGATCTCCGCGACACGGTCGCAGTCGGCGAGCGCCATCTCCCGGACCCGGAGCCCCTTCACTCCGCCACCACGGCGAAGGCCTCGACCTCCATCAGGAATTCCGGTCGGACCAGCCCTGCGACCCGCACTGCCGAGGCGGCCGGCAGCCGGTCGTCGGGTATGTGCTCGGCGCGGGCGGCACGGATGGCCGGCATATGGGCCATGTCCGTGACGAAGTAGGTGAGTTTGACGACGTCGTCGAAGGTCGCCCCGGCGGCGGCCAGACAGCGCCCGAGGTTCTCGAAGACCTGGTGGGCCTGCGCCGCCGGGTCGCCCTCGCCGACCAGCCCGCCCCGCTCGTCGAGCGCGAGCTGACCGGCGACGGCCACGAAACGGCCGGTGCCCATGACGACATGGCTGTACTGGGCGGCGGCAGCGACCCCGTCCGGGGCGGGAATCCTCGTCAGCTCGCTCATGGATCCATTGTGGACCACGGGTCTGACAGCGCCCGCCCCGACGGACGGTCAAGTGCTCAGCCGCGGAAACCGAGCAGGCGGTGCAGTGTCGAGCCGCGCGCGGACATCGACGCCGTCTTCGACGTCAGCGGTTTGGGGTCCGGCAGGGCGTCGCACGTCGCGTCCCGTGTGCCGAAGCCACGCGGCACGGTGCCGTCGGACAGATAGGTCGCCAGGTACTTGTCCAGGCAGGCGTTCCCGCTCAGCGTGATGCCGTGGTTGCCGCCGCCCTGCTCGACGACCAGGCTGGAGCGCGCCAGCAGGTCGTGGACGGTGACGCCGCCCTCGTACGGAGTGGCCGCGTCGTTCGTCGCCTGGAACAGCAGGGCCGGCGGCAGCTGCCCGTTGGCGATGCTCACCGGACGCGCCGCGTCGGTCGGCCAGAACGCGCACGGTGCGTTGTACCAGGCGTTGTTCCAGGTCATGAACGGCGCCTTCTCGTACGCCGCCCAGTTGTCCTTGCGCCACTGGTGCCAGTCACGCGGCCAGAACGCGTCCCGGCACTGCACCGCGGTGTAGACGCTGTAGCTGTTGTCGTCGGCGGCGTCGATCGCGCCGAAGTTCTTGTACACCTCGACCAGCGGCGCGGTGGTCTTGCGGTTCACATAGGCCGCGAACGCCTCCGCCAGATAGGGCCAGTAGCCGTTGTAGTAGGCGCCCGGGACGAAGGTGTCCTCCAGCTCCGCGGCGCCCACCCTGCCGCCCGCCGGATTCTTGGCCAGCGCCGCCCGCATCGCGTACCACGTGGCTTCGATCTTCTCCGGGTCGGTGCCGAGCCGGTACCGCTCGTCGTGCCTGGCGACCCAGGCCAGGAAGGCGCGGTGGCGGTCGTTGAAGGCGTGGTCCTGGTTGAGGTTGGCCGTGTACCACACGTCGGTGGGGTCGACGATCGAGTCCAGGACCATGCGCCGGACGTGCTGCGGGTACAGCCTCCCGTAGACCGCGCCCAGATAGGTGCCGTAGGAGTAGCCGAAGTAGTTGATCTTCCGCGCGCCCAGTGCCCGGCGGATCGCTTCGATGTCGTGCGCGGCGCTGACCGTGTTGATGTACGGCAGCAGGTGCCCGTACTTCTCGGTGCAGGCGACGGCGAAGGACTTGGCGCGGGCGAGGTTGGCCCGCTCGGCCTCGGGCGTGCTCGGCACGGAGTCCGGGCGCACCGGGCCGAAGTAGCCGGGCTCGCAGTCCAGCGCGGGCTTGCTCTCGCCCACTCCCCGCGGGTCGAAGCCGATGACGTCGTACTGGGCCGCCACCTTCTTGGGCAGCGAGGTCGCGACGAAACCGGCGAGCGCCAGACCGTCGCCGCCGGGACCGCCGGGGTTGACCAGCAGCGGGCCCTGGAACGTCGCGGCGGTGTGCGGGACGCGGGACAGCGCGAGGGTGATCTGCGGACCGCGCGGGTTCGCGTGGTCGAGCGGCACCTTGAGAGACGCGCACTGGAGCATCGGATAGTCGGTGGTGCCGCACTTCTTCCAGCCGGGTTTCGCGGCGCGAAACGTTCCCGCGGAGTGCGGTGCGCTCGCCTCGGCGGGCACGGCCGTAAGGCTCCCGGCCAGCACGACGGCAGCGCCGCACAGCACGGCTGCGCGTGTTCTCATGGAGTCCTTCCAGGGCGGAGAGGCGTCGGACCGCGGAGTTCACGGTCATCGCCGATTCGTCCCGGCAAGCGGCTCTGGAAGAACGTTTTCTGTCAAGACTTGACCCGATTGGGTCGCGAGATGCGCTCGAACGCTCCTATATGAGCGACAGTTGGGTGGGTTCGGACGTCGGCGGCTCGGCCGGTTCGGGCGGCCGGATCCGGCGCGGCAGGTCCGCGCGCGTGGGCCCGATCCCGTACTCCTCCGCCAGTTCGTGGACCTGACGGGTGATCCGGCGCTGGTACCACTTCGGGGCGTAGGAGCCCTCCGCGTACAGCCGCTCGTACCGGGCCACCAGGTAGGGATGGTGCTGACCCAGCCAGGCCATGAACCACTCGCGGGCGCCGGGCCGCAGATGCAGCACCAGCGGTGTGACGGACGTGGCGCCACAGGCCGCGATCGCCCGCACGGTGGCCCGCAGTTGGTCCGGCCGGTCGCCCAGGAACGGGATCACCGGAGCCATCAGCACACCGCAGCCGATGCCGTGCTCGCCCAGCGTCCGTACGACCTCCAGGCGCCGCTCCGGCGCCGGCGTGCCCGGCTCGACGGTGCGCCACAACTCGGGGTCGGTGAAGCCGACCGAGACGGAGATGCCGACGTCCGTCACCTCCGCGGCCTGCTTGATCAGGTCCAGGTCGCGCAGGATCAGCGTGCCTTTGGTCAGGATCGAGAAGGGGTTCGCGTGATCGCGCAGGGCCGAGATGATGCCCGGCATCAGGCGGTAGCGGCCTTCGGCGCGCTGGTAGCAGTCCACGTTCGTGCCCATCGCGATGTGCTCGCCCTGCCAGCGGCGCGAGCCGAGCTGGCGGCGCAGCAGCTCCGGCGCGTTGATCTTGACCACGATCTGGGAGTCGAAGCCCAGGCCCGTGTCGAGGTCGAGATAGCTGTGCGTCTTGCGCGCGAAGCAGTACACACACGCGTGCGAGCAGCCGCGATAGGGGTTGACCGTCCACTGGAACGACATCCGGGAGACCGCCGGCACCCGGTTGATGATCGAGCGGGCCCGGACCTCGTGGAAGGTGATCCCGCGGAACTCCGGAGTGTCGAAGGTACGGGTGGTCACGGCGTCCGCGCCGAACAGCGCGGCGTCGGCCCGGCTGTGTTCGGAGTCCTCTGTGAGGTTGTCCCAGCGCATGACGCCTCCTCGGTAGCACTGCCCACAGAATAGAACACATGTTCCCTTGATCGTGCGAGGGTGTTTTACGAACGTGTTCGACCGGGTTCGGGGACCCCGATTTGGGGGGCCGGGCAGCGGGGTGGTTGGCTTGCCCCGACCCCCGAGAAACCATGTCCTGGAGGAACCTGATGGCGCAGGTCGAGGCCACTACGGAGCGGATCGTCGCGGCGGACGCGGAGACGGTGTTCGACGCCCTCGCCGACTACAGCGGCACGCGCGAGAAGCTGCTGCCCGAGCACTTCAGCGAGTACGAGGTGCGTGAGGGCGGCGACGGCGAGGGCACCCTCGTCCACTGGAAGCTCCAGGCGACCAGCAAGCGTGTGCGCGACTGCCTCCTGGAGGTCAGCGAGCCCACCGACGGTGAGCTGGTCGAGAAGGACCGCAACTCCTCCATGGTCACCACCTGGCGGGTCACCCCGGCCGGCGAGGGCAAGTCCCGGGTCGTCGTGACCACCACCTGGACCGGCGCCGGCGGCATCGGCGGCTTCTTCGAGAAGACCTTCGCCCCCAAGGGCCTCGGCCGGATCTACGACGCGATGCTCGTCAAGCTCGCTTCCGAGGTCGAGAAGTAACCGCCCGCCTCCCCAAGATCCAGCCTTGCGGGGGCCGTTGCGCCTCCTCACCGGTTCGGGTGATCTCCGGGCGGACCCGCCGCATGCCGTAACTCGTCGTGCTTGCTCATAGTTGTCGCTTTTACGTGGGAATTGTGCGGCAGCGCGGCGAGGGGAGCGGTAGGTGGGCGGAATCACTCTGGCGCAGGACGAACCGGCGGTGGCGCCACCCGACATCCCCGCCCCACCACCGGCCCCGGCCGCCGAACTGAGCCCTCGCCGGGTCCGGTTGATCTTCTTCGCACTCATGCCGGCCCTGCTCCTGGCCGCCCTGGAGCAGATGATCGTCGCCACCGCGCTCCCGAAGATCGTCGGCGAGCTGCACGGCCTGGACCGGATGTCCTGGACGATCACCGCCTACCTGCTCACCGCCACCGTCGGACTGCCGATCTACGGCAAGCTCGGCGATCTGCTGGGCCGCAAGGGCGTCTTCCAGTTCGCGATCGTCGTCTTCGTCGCCGGCTCCGCGCTCGCGGGCCGGGCGCAGACCATGGACCAGCTGATCGCCTTCCGCGCCCTCCAGGGCGTCGGCGCGGGCGGCCTCATGATCGGTGTCCAGGCGATCATCGCGGACATCGTGCCGCCCCGGCGGCGCGGCCGCTACCTGGGCCTGATCGGCGCCGCGTTCGGCCTCGCCTCCGTGGCCGGACCACTGCTCGGCGGCTACTTCACGGACCACCTCTCCTGGCGCTGGTGCTTCTACGTCAACGTGCCCTTCGGCCTGGTCACCCTGGCCGTCGTCGCCGTCGCGCTGAAGCTCCCGAAGCCGGCCGCCCGGGCCCGGCTGGACATCCTGGGCGCGCTGTTGCTGACCACCGCCTCCACCTGCCTGGTGCTGCTGACCGGTTGGGGCGGCACCGAGTACGCCTGGGACTCGCGCGTGATCCTCGGCCTCGGCGCCGGAGCGGCCGCGGCGACCGTCCTCTTCCTCGTCGTCGAGCACTTCGCCGTCGAACCCCTCATCCCGCTGCGGCTGTTCAGGGACTCCGTCTTCAACGTCACCGGTCTCATCGGCCTGGTGACCGGAGCCGGACTGTTCGGCGCCGCCAGCTACCTGCCGACCTGGCTGCAGATGGTCGACGGGGTCTCCGCCACGGAGTCGGGCCTGCTCATGCTGCCGATGACGGGCGGCATCGTCGTCGCCTCGATCATCGCCGGACAGCTCATCAGCCACACCGGCCGTTACAAGGCCTACCCGATCCTCGGCGGCGCCCTCTCCGTCGCCGGCATGTGGCTGCTCTCCCGCCTCGAAGCCGACACGCCCCGGCTGCACTACAGCATCTGGACGGCCGTCCTCGGCGCCGGCATCGGCATGGTGATGCCGGTGCTGATCCTCGCCGTGCAGAACTCGGTGCGCCCCGCCGACCTCGGGACCGCCACCAGCGCCAACAACTACTTCCGGCAGATCGGCGGCAGTGTCGGAGCGGCCGTCTTCGGCACCCTCTTCGCCGGCCGGCTCGCCGACGCGCTGGCCGACCGCCTCCCCACGGGCGCGGACTACCGGCTGCCCGAGCCCGAGGCCATCACCCCGCAGCTCGTGCACTCGCTGCCCCCGGCCCTGCGCGACGGCTACATCCGGGCGTACGCCGACGCCATGCCGCGGATCTTCCTCTACCTGGTGCCGGTGCTCGTCCTCGGACTGGTCATCGCCTTCTTCCTCAAGGAGAAACCACTGGTGTCCCACAACGCCCCCGCCACCGACCCGGACACGGCGCTCGGGAACGCCGCGATCCCGCAGGCGCGCGCACCGCACGCGGCCGGAATGCCCGTCTGCGGCTCGGTGCAGCACCACGACGGGACCGTCGTGCCGCGCGCGGCGCTCACGCTCATCGACGTCACCGGGCAGCAGACCGGGCGCGGCGCGAGCGGCGAGGACGGGCGCTACGCGCTCCCCACCCCGGGCCCCGGCGCCTACGTGCTGATCGCCGCCGCCGGCGGACACCAGCCGCAGGCGGTCTCCGTGACGGTCGGCGAACGCCCCGTCGAACTGGACATCGTCCTGGGCGGCGCCGGGAACCTCGTCGGCAGCGTCGTCACCGCCGACGGCACCCCCGTGCGGGACGCCACCGTCACCCTCACCAACGCGCACGGCGCGGTCGTGGCCACCACCCGCAGCGGCCGGGAGGGCGGCTACGTCATCACCGAACTGGTCGCCGGGGAGTACACCCTCGCCGCCGGCGCGCCCGCCTTCCGCCCGGCCGCGCTGCTCGTCACCGTCCAGGCCGACCGCGAGACCCGCCGGGACATCGAACTGTCCGGCGGCGCTGTCCTGCGCGGCACCGTCCGGGCGGGCGGCGGCCGGCCCGTGGAGGACGCCCGCGTGACCCTGCTGGACGTGGCGGGCAACGTCGTCGACACCCTCACCACCGGCCCCGACGGGACGTTCCGGTTCGTCGACCTGTCCTCCGGCGAGTACACCGTCATCGCCGCCGGATACCCGCCCGTCGCCACCGTCCTCCAGGTGGCCGGAGGAGGCCGCACCGAGCGGGACCTCCAGCTGGGACACGAGGACTGAGGCGCACCGGCGCGCGGGTCGTACGCCGGTGCGAGGCCCGCGCGAGCAATTCCCGCATTGCCTCACATCGCCACCGGCGGGCGCCGTACGGTGGTGACGCCGGCACAGATCTCGCGGATCCGTGGGGAGAGAGGGCCTGGGCCATGGACCGTGGCACCGAGAGGGACGCATCTCCCAGCCCTGGAGCTGGACACGGCGCGGTGACGGAACCCACCGAGCCCGGTCGGGTCCCCTTGGCCGTCGTCGTGGTCGACCGCGAAGGCCTCGTGTCCCACTGGAGCCGGGGCGCGCGGCGTCTGTTCGGCGTCCCCAAGGACGAGGCGATCGGCCGCACGGCCCTCGATCTGCTCCCCGTCTCGGGCGCCCTGCCCGAGGAGGAGGACACCAGCCCGTACGCCGACTGCGACGGCCTCGGGCCCGATCTCGAATCGTCCCTCGACGGCGGCCTCTCCTACCCGGCGGCGGGCCGCGCCCGGCTCAGCGCACCCGGCCGTGACCGGGTCGACGTCCTGTGGTGGGCCTACCCCCTGATCGGCCCCGGGCCGGAACGGCTGCTCGTGCTGGCCGCCGACGCGGACGGGCTGCGCGCCGGCGGCATCGGCGACGGGGCGCCGGCGCGGATAGCGCCCGGTTTCGCGCTGCACACGGACTTTCGCGGGGCGGAGGAGCTCGCCCGCCGGCTGCCCGAGATCCTGCCCAGCATGAGCGTGGGCGAGAGCGCCCGTATCGTCGGGCAGGTCCTCGAACTCGGTTATCCGATCCTGGAGTTCAGCCAGAACGACCGGGTGCCCGTCACTCCCGACTGGGGCGTGGCACGGCGCGCCGAGCGCAGGGCACGCAGGGAACGTGCCGCGCGGGCCCTGGCCGCCGGCGAGCCCGTACCGGAGGAGCTGTGCGACGAGGGCGAGGACCTCGAGTACGCGGCCGTCCGCGAGCATCTGGAGTTCCTCAACGAGGTCAGCGGCCGCATCGGCACCTCCCTCGACCTGTCCCGCACGATCGTCGAGGTCAGCAGGGCCGTCGTGCCCCGGTTCACCGACGTCGCCGGGACGTATCTGCGCGAACAGGTCGTCGCCGGCGAGGGGTTCCCGGAGGGCGTGCCCGACACGACCACCATGTGGCACCGCGTCGCCTTGGAGCACACCGACGAGCCCGGCCGCTGGGACGATGTCGTACCGGTCGGGGAGGCCATGCCGTTCCCCGCGCACACGCCGTTCTTCCAGTGCATGACCTCCGGCGAACCCGTCCTCGTGCCGCGCATCAGCGAGGAGATGGGCCACGCCATCGCCGCGCAGTTCGAGAAGCGCGACATCCGGCCGCTCATCACGGGCCGCTCCATGCTGGTCGTGCCCCTCAAGGCCCGCCATGTCGTGCTCGGCTTCATGATCCTGCTGCGGCACCCGGAGCGGCCCGTCTTCGACGACATGGACCGTGTCACCGGTGCCGAACTCGCCGCCCGCGCGGGCCTCGTGCTCGACAACGCGCGTATGTACACCTACCAGGAGAACGTCGCCGAGACGCTCCAGGACAGCATGCTGCCGCACATCCCGCCCCGCATGGCGGGCTGCGACATCGCCACCCGCTATCTGCCGGGCACGCTGCTCGGGCGGGTCGGCGGCGACTGGTTCGACGCGGTCAAGCTGCCCGGCGGCCGTACCGCGTTGGTCGTCGGCGACGTCATGGGCCACGGCCTGAACTCGGCCGCGATGATGGGTCAGTTGCGTACGGCCGTGCAGACCATGGCCGGACTCGACCTGCCGCCCGCCCAGCTCCTGCGAAACCTCGACGACCTGGCCCAGCGCCTCGGCGACAGCTACCTCGCGACCTGCCTGTACGCCGTCTACGACCCGATCGCGAGCGAGCTGCGCCTCGCCAACGCCGGGCACATCCCACCCGTCCTGGTCCGGGCCCGCGACGGGCGCAGCGAACTGCTGGACCTGCCCACGGGAGCGCCGATCGGCGTCGGGGGAGTGCCCTTCGAGGCGGTACGCGTGCGGGTGGAGCCCGGCGACCGGCTGGTGATGTGCACCGACGGGCTGGTCGAGGTGCGCGGCGAGGACATCGGCGTGGGCCTCGCGACGCTCTGCGAGTCGGCCGCCCACCCGGCGGCGTCCATGGACGACGCCTGCGACACCATCATCCGCGCCCTCAACACCTGCGGCGGACGCAAGGACGACGTGGCGCTGCTGATGGCTCGTCTGAACGGCATCGAGCCGGACGACGTCGCCGAGTGGCGGCTCGCCCTCGACCCGGCCGAGGCCGGCCGGGCCCGCGCGGTGGTCCGCGAGCAGCTGCACGACTGGGGCCTGGCGAAACTGGTCACGCCAGCCGAGCTGTTGGTCAGCGAACTCGTCACCAACGCCGAGTGACGAGACAACCCTTCGGGTCGGTGATCCGGGGATTGACGGATCGCAGTTCAAGGAACTGACCGAACTGACCAGCCGTGAACTGGAGGTTCTGTCTCTGCTGGTCACAGGTGACTCGAACCGTCGGCTTGCGCATCGACTTGGAATTGCCGAACGCACGGTGAAGGCCCACCTCACGAGTCTGATGCGCAAGCTCGGCGTCGAATCCCGCGTGGAAGCGGCCCTTCTAGCACAGAGATCCCAGAAAGCGCTATCGGACCTTGGGGCAATACCCAAAGGTCCGATGGGCGAGCGAGGCGTGAGTTGCAAAGGTGACACCTGACGGTCGGAGAGCCCGGCCGTGGACACCTGGTCCGCTGTCCGGGAACTTCGGTCAGCGGATCTTGAGGGGGTAACGCATGAAGCGTCTTTTGGCCTCTCTGGCCATCGGAGCCGCGCTCGCCGGCGGCGTGACGGCCGCCACCGTGCTGCCCGCCCAGGCGGGCACCGTGTCGTGCAGCAACCAGGGCCACAACTCCGGCAACGGCGGCAACGCGTGGGCCAGCGGCTGCTCGCACAGCGGAGCCCACGACGTCCGCCTCTACGGCGAGTGCGACCTCTCGCCGTTCGCCGTGTACTCGCCCTACAAGGGCGGGAGTTTCTCGGGAGCCAGCTTCTCCACCTCCAGCTGCACGTGGGGCGTGGGCGAGTCGGGCTTCCAGCACCGCTGACCGGTGTGAAACGGCGGTGAAGCACGACTGACGGCTGCCGGGCTGAGGAAAGCAGCCCGGCAGCCTTCATCCAGTTTCGCAGCCATCGTCGAGTACGGATGAATGAGGTACACAGGTGTTGGTGTTGGACGGCGTGGCCCGGCGCTACCGCAGTGGCGAGGTCGAGGTTCAGGCGGTGCGCGGGGTGAGTCTGACAGCCCGCGAGGGCACCCTCACCGCGGTCATGGGGCCCAGCGGATGCGGCAAGTCCACCTTGCTCACCATGGCGGGCGGACTGCAGCCCCCGGACACGGGCACGGTCATGGTCGCCGGGGTACGCATCGACACCCTCGCGGAGGCGGAGCTCTACCAGCACAGGCGCCGTCATATCGGCTACGTGTTCCAGGACTACAACCTGGTCCGAATCCTCAGCGTGGCGGAGAACGTGGCTCTGCCCGCCGAACTCGACGGCATGTCCCGCCGCAAGGCCCGCGCGCAGGCGCGAGAGGCGCTCGCTTCCGTGGGCATGGAAGCGTACGCCGACCGCTACCCGGACTCGCTCTCCGGTGGGCAGCAGCAGCGCGTCGCCCTGGCCCGGGCCTTCTCGGGCGGCCGTGGACTGATCCTCGCGGACGAGCCGACCGGGGCGCTGGACAGCGACAGCGCCGCCCAGGTCCTCGACAGCCTCCAGTCGCTGGTGCGGTCCGGGGCGACCTGCGTGATCGTCACCCACGACGAGGCGGTCGCGGCCCGAGCCGACCGCGTCGTCCGGATGCGCGACGGCGTCGTCGGAGAAGGCACCGGGGCTGCCGCGTGAGCGCACGCAGGATCGCCCTTCGGGTCGCCCTACGGCGAGTACGGCGTGACCGCAAGCGGACCTTTGCCCTCACGGCGGCGCTGCTGGTTCCACTGACGCTGGCCGTCACGCTGGTCACGCTCCGGGCCACCAGTGAGATCTCCGAGGATGAACGGGTCGGCACACTCATCGGCCAGTCGCAGGGGGTGCTGCGCAACCTCGAATTCGTCGCGGAGCGGGGTGCGGAGCGCGCCTTGGCCGAAGGGCCGCAGGCGCTGGCCGACGCGGTCGGCCGGGACCTCGAGGTCGTCCCCGAGGTCAACGGCCCGCTCGCCGTCTCCTCCGACGGTCTGCAGGTCGACTCCTTCGGCTACGGCCTCGAACTCGACCGGCCGCTGCACCGGGGCAGGTTCGTGCTGACCGACGGCAGGGCGCCGCGGGCACCGGACGAGGTCGCCCTCTCGCCGAGCGTGGTGGCACGGCTCGGGGTACGGCTGGGAGACCGGGTGGACCTCGGCGAGGGAGGCGCCAAGGCCGAGGTCACCGGCATCGCGGCGATTCCCACCGACACCCTGCGGAAGTTCGTGGTGGCCCTCCCGGCCGTCGTCGCCGGCCAGGCACCGGCTCTCCCCAAGCCCGGGCAGGAGAGCTCCATGGCCGCCGCGCAGGACGGCACCGTCGTCGTGTGGCACACCCCGTACGCGCTCACCCCCGGGGCGCAGCGGGCCATGACCGAGCAGGGCTGGCGCCTCGAACCCCGCTCCAGTGCCTTCGACGTCGCCCGTGACGCCCCGGACTCCCTGCTTCCCGAGGAGTCCGCGGCCGCCTGGGTCCTCGGACTGGCGGTCCTGGTGCTCGGCGAACTCGGCCTGGTGATGGGGGCTGTCTACGCGATCGTCGTCCGCAGCAGCCGACGTGAACTCGCCCTGCTGGCCGCGGCCGGTGCGGGACCGAAGACCAGGCGGTCGGTCATCACCCACCAGGGGATCCTGGTGGGACTTCTCGCCACCGGACTCGCCGTCGGGGCCGGTGTGGCCGGTGCGTGGCTGCTGAAGCCGTGGGCGGCGGAGCGCAACGGTGAACTCTGGGGCGGGCTGCGTCTGGACGCCTGGCCGACGGCGGTCCTGGCACTGCTCGGCGTCCTCACTCCGGCGATCGCGGCCCGGGTCGCGGCACGCGGAGTCGGCGGCAACGTGGTCGCCGCCTTGCGAGACCAAGCCGGCTTCGAGGACCGTGCGCCGCGCCGCGGGCAGGTGATGCTCGGCGTCCTGCTGACCTGCGGTCTGCTGCTGGCCGTCGCCGGTGCGTGGCTCAAGGCCCCGTTCACCGTCATGATCGGGGCGCTGAGCCTGGTCATCGGCACGGGCATTCTCGTACGGAGGCTGCTGCCGTCGAGCGCCGGCCGCGCCGACGGACTCCGGCTGATGCAGCGCATCGGGGCGCGGCTCCTGGCCCGCTCCGCGTCCCGCTCGGCGACCATGGGAACGGTGGTGGCCAGCCTCACGGTGCTGACCGGGCTCGTCCTGGCGGCCATGGGAGGGCTCACCGCGGAAGTCGGCAAGTCGTACGAGCCCAACTCCCCGCACGGTTCGGCCTTCGCCTACGCCACGAAGGTGCCCGGGCCCGCCACCGTCGCCGCCATGGAAGAGGCCCTCGGGGGCGAGCGGCTGACGGCCATGGCCATCGCCAGCCCGCCGGCCCCCAAGGGCACGGCCCCGGACGGCACCGCGTGGTCCTACTGGGGCGAGTACCAGGCCGCTTCACCGCTGCCCGACCGGCCCTCCGCCGTCATGGTGATCCGTGAGGCGGACCTCTCCACGGTGCTCGGCAGGAAACCCACCGCCCGGGAGCGCGGGGCGCTGTCCGCCGGTGGCGCGGTCGTCCTGGACGAGCGGCTCGCACCGGGAGGCCGGCTGACCGTGACCGCGCCGAAGTCCCCCGTCATGGACACGGGACGAACGGAGCTGGACACCAAGAGCCTCGACGCGGTCGCGGCCCAGCGGCGTTCGGAGTACCGCAACCTGCCGGTGGTCTACGTCAGCGCGGCCGGCCTCAAGGCGCTCGGCGGTGTCGAGCAGCCCAACTCCGCCTACTTCTACCTTCCCGCGCCGGAGGGCTCGATCTCCGCGGAACAGGAGGACCGCGCGCGCGGAGCGCTCGCCTCGGACATCGGCAGTGGCTACTTCACGCTGGAGGTGGAACGGGGCCCGGTCGCCGCCGAGGTGCTGAGGGCCACCACTCTGGGCAGCGCGGTGGTGCTGATGCTGGTGGCGGCCACGCTGGCCTTCCTCACGGTGGGCCTCGCCACTCAGGAGATGCGGCCGGACCTGTCGGCACTGGCCGCCGCAGGCGCCGACCGGCGGTTCCGGTCCTGGCTCACCGGTGTGTACGCCGGTCAGGTGACGCTCCTCGGAGTGCTGATGGGGGTCGGGGTGACCGCCGTCGCCACCCCCGCTCTGCTGTTCTCCCTGGACATCGGCTGGTCGCTGTGGCCGTGGCTGGGGCTTGCCGCCGCCTCCGCGGGAGCCGTGGCGGCAGCGGTGGCGGCGGGCTGTCTCGGCGGCTCCCGGGTGACGACACTGCTGAGGACCGCACAGTGAGCCGGAACGCGGTCTGGTGGCCGAGTTTTTTGTCGGTGTACGGTCACTATCCGCCCGTTCGTGCACCTGTCTCGTCCTTCGGAGGACAGTCATGACGTTGCCCTGGTTACGGATGCTGGTCGCGTCGGCCGCGTCGATGGTGTTGCTCGGTACCTCCGCCGTGGCCACCGCCGCCGCACCGGACAAGGACTCGGTGGGGGCGAGCGTGCACACCGCCGGGCGGGTCAAGGACGGCGGGGACGTGCTCCGGTACAGCTGGCCCGGCGTGTATTTCGAGGGCCGGATCAGGGGCACCGGCGTCGGCATCGTGCTCGACGACCCGGCCGCCGACTACGACGTCCAGGTCGACGGAGCCACCGTCGCGACCCTCGTCACGCCGGGGAAGACCACCCACTGGGTCAACGGCCTGCGCGACGGCGTGCACACCGTCCGGCTCGTCAAACGCAACGACACCCCCTGGGCCACCAGCGCGTTCGGCGGCTTCGTCGCCGCGCCGGGCGGGGCGGTGCTGGCCCGGCCGACGGCGCGCGGCCGCCAGATCGAGTTCGTCGGTGACTCCCTCACCGCGGGCTACGGCAACCTCTCGGCCTCCCGCGACTGCACCGGCGAGCAAGTCGCCCGCACCACCAACGCCGACGTGAGCTATGCCGCCCTCACCGCCCGGCGGCTGCGAGCCGACTACCAGATCAACGCCTATTCGGGCCGGGGCATGGTGCGCAACTACAACGGAGGCTCGCCGGAGGAGAACTACCGCACCTTCTACGACCGCGCGCTGCTGAACGTGCCGGGCGACGTCTGGCAGAACCCGGGCACCTGGCGGCCGCGGCTCGTCGTGGTCCACCTCGGCACCAACGACTTCTCGACCCCTCTCAACCCGGGCGAGCCCTGGACGGACGAGAGCCTCGCCGCCGCGTACCGGAGCGCCTACAGCGGCTTCCTCCAGAAGCTGCGGACGCGCTACGGGCCCGGGACCATCCTGCTCGCCGTCGGTGCCGGCCCGTTCGCCGGACATGTCGAGCAGGTGGTCCAGGAGCGCACCGGCGCCGGCGACAGCCGGGCCCGCTACTGGCGGCTCGACGACACGAACCTGGACCACACGGGCTGCCACTGGCACTACTCGGCTCAGGACCACCGGCTCCTCGCCGACCGGCTCACCTCGTTCCTCGGCGACCTGCCGATCCGCTGGTGACGTCGTAGCCGGTTCTGCCCGCAGCGCGTAACGTGACGAACCATGAAGATCTCCATCCGGGACGGGTCGTCATGAGAATCCTCATCAGCGCCGACATGGAGGGCGCCACCGGGGTCACCTGGCCGGACGACGTCGTGCCGGGCGCCGCGCAGTGGGAGCGCTGCCGCTCGCTGTTCACCTCCGACGTCAACGCCGCCGTGCTCGGCTTCCACGACGGCGGCGCCGACGAGGTGATCATCAACGAGGCGCACGCGACGATGCGCAATCTGCTGCTGGAGCGGCTGGACGAACGGGCCCAGCTGCTCACCGGCCGGCACAAGGAGCTCTCCATGGTGGAGGGCGTGCAGCACGGCGACATCGACGGCATCGCCTTCGTCGGCTACCACGCGGGCGCCGGCATGGAGGGCGTCCTCGCCCACACCTACCTCGCGAACCAGATCACGGGCGTGTGGCTGAACGACGTACGGGCGAGCGAGGGGCTCCTCAACGCGCATGTCGTCGCCGAGTTCGGGGTGCCGGTCGTGCTGGTCACCGGGGACGACGTCGCCTGCGAGGACGCCCTCGGGTACGCGCCCGAGGCGCTGAAGGTCGCGGTGAAGGACCACGTGTCGCGGTACGCGGCGGTGTGCCGCACCCCTGCCCGGACCGCCGCCGACATCCGGGCGGCGGCCAAGGAGGCCGCCGCGCTGGCGGTGCGTCACGAACCCGTGCGCGGCGGACCGTTCACCGTCGCCGTCGAGTTCGACGCGGAGCATCTGGCCATGGCCGCCACGATCGTGCCGGGTGTGGACCGGATCGGGGAGCGGAAGGTGGCTTGCACGAGCGAGACCATGTACGAGGGCATCCGCGCCTTCAAGGCGGTCACCACGATCGTCTCGGCCGCGGTGGAGGAGCAGTATGGCTGAGCAGGTGGACGGGCAGGCGCTGGACGAGGTCGTGACGTTCACGTCCGACCTGATCCGGATCGACACCACCAACCGGGGCGGGGGCGACTGCCAGGAGCGGCCCGCCGCCGAGTACGCCGCCGCGCGGCTCGCCGGGGCCGGGATCGAGCCGACGCTCCTGGAGCGCACCAAGGGCCGGACCAATGTCGTCGCCCGCGTCGCGGGCACCGACCCCGGAGCCGGCGCGCTGCTGCTCCACGGCCATCTGGACGTCGTACCCGCCGAGGCCGCCGACTGGAGCGTGCACCCGTTCTCCGGGGAGGTCCGCGACGGGGTCGTCTGGGGGCGCGGCGCCGTCGACATGAAGAACATGGACGCGATGATCCTCGCCGTGGTGCGCGCCTGGACCCGGCAGGGCGTACGGCCCCGGCGGGACATCGTCATCGCGTTCACAGCGGACGAGGAGGCCAGTGCCGAGGACGGCTCCGGGTTCCTCGCCGACGAACACGCCGCACTGTTCGAGGGCTGCACCGAGGGCGTCAGCGAGTCGGGCGCCTTCACCTTCCACGACGGCGACGGGCGGCAGATCTACCCGATCGCGGCCGGGGAACGCGGCACCGCCTGGCTGAAGCTCACCGCGCGCGGACGCGCCGGCCACGGCTCCAAGGTGAACCGGGACAACGCGGTGACCCGGCTGTCGGCAGCGATCACCCGGATCGGCGAGCACGCATGGCCGCTGCGGCCGACCCCGACCGTACGCGCGGCGCTCACCGAACTCGCCGCGCTCTACGGCATCGACAGCGACCTGACGGACGTCGACGCGCTGCTCGACAAGCTGGGCCCCGCCGCCAAGCTCGTCGAGTCGACCGTACGCAACAGCGCCAACCCGACGATGCTGAACGCGGGTTACAAGGTCAACGTGATCCCCGGCCAGGCCGTGGCACACGTGGACGGCCGGTACCTGCCCGGCGGCGAGGACGAGTTCCGCGAGACCCTCGACCGGCTCACCGGGCCGGACGTGGAGTGGGAGTTCCACCACCGCGAGGTCGCCCTCGAGTCGCCGGTGGACTCGGCGACGTTCGCCCGGATGCGGGCCGCCGTCGAGGAGTTCGCCCCGGAGGGGCACGTCGTGCCGTACTGCATGTCCGGCGGCACGGACGCCAAGCAGTTCTCGCGCCTCGGCATCACCGGCTACGGCTTCACACCGCTGAAGCTGCCGGAGGGCTACGACTACGGGGCCATGTTCCACGGGGTCGACGAGCGGGTCCCGGTCGAGGCGCTGCACTTCGGTGTGCGGGTACTCGACAGGTTCCTGCGGACGGCCTAGGGGAGTGGGGGAGAGAGTGCGGACCCTGGCGTACGGGGCGTGGCCCTCGCCCATCGACGCGGCCCTGGCCGCCGCGCACGACGGGCACCCGGAGTACGTGGGCTTCGCCGGCGACGAGGTGTGGTGGACCGAGCCCCGCCCCTCCGAGGGCGGCCGGCGCACCCTGGTGCGGCGGCACGCCGACGGCACCGAGGAGCCGGTGCTGCCCGCGCCGTGGAACGTGCGCAGCCGGGTCATCGAGTACGGCGGGCACCCGTGGGCCGCGTGCGCGGGCGACGACGGCCCGCTGGTGGTGTTCGTGAACTTCGCCGACCAGCGGCTGTACCGGTATGAGCCGGGCCAAGAGCCCCGCCCGCTCACACCGGTGTCCCCCGTGGGCGCGGGCCTGCGCTGGGCGGAACCGCTGCCGCGGCCCGAGCGGGGCGAGGTGTGGTGCGTGCTGGAGGAGTTCACCGGCGACGGACCCACCGATGTGCGCCGCGTCCTGGCCGCGGTCCCGCTCGACGGCTCCGCCGCCCAGGACCGGGACGCGGTACGCGAACTCACCGATGCCCGGCACCGGTTCGTGACGGGTCCGAAGCTCTCCCCGGACGGGCGGCGGGCGGCCTGGCTCGCCTGGGACCATCCGCGCATGCCGTGGGACGGCACCGAACTGGTCCTCGCCGACATCGGCCCCGACGGCACCCCGCACGGCGCCCGTACCGTGGCCGGCGGGCCCGGCGAGTCCATCGCCCAGGCCGACTGGACCCACGACGGCCGCCTCCTGTACGCGAGCGACCGCAGCGGCTGGTGGAACCTCTACCTCGACGGGAAGCCGCTGTGCCCGCGCGAGGAGGAGTTCGGCGGGGCGCTGTGGAAGCTCGGCATGCGATGGTTCGCGCCGCTCGACAGCGGCCTGATCGCCGTCGTGCACGGCCGGGGCGCCACCGCCCTCGGCATCCTGGACCCCGAGACCGGCGAGGTCGTCGACGCGGCCGGGCCCTGGACCGAGTTCGCGCCCACCCTCGCCGCGCACGGCGAACTGGTCGCCGCCGTCGGGGCGAGCCCGCGCAGCGCCTACGAGGTCGTGGAACTGGACGCCGCCACCGGCCACGCCCGCGTCATCGGCGCCGAGCACGACGACGCCGTGGACCCCGCGTACTACCCCGAGCCGCAGATCCGCACCTTCACCGGCCCGGACGGACGCGACATCCACGCTCACATCTACCCGCCCCACCATCCCGGCTGCGTCCCGCCCGGCGACGAACTGCCGCCGTACGTCGTCTGGGCGCACGGCGGGCCCACCGGCCACGCACCCCTCGTGCTCGACCTGGAGATCGCCTACTTCACCTCACGCGGCATCGGCGTCGCCGAGGTGAACTACGGCGGTTCCACCGGATACGGCCGCCCCTACCGCGAGCGGCTGCGCGAGCAGTGGGGCGTGGTGGATGTCGAGGACTGCGCCGCCGTCGCCCTGGCCCTCGCGGACGAGAACACCGCCGACCGCGACCGGCTCGCCGTCCGGGGCGGCAGCGCCGGCGGCTGGACCGCGGCCGCCTCGCTCACCACGACCGATGTCTACGCCTGCGGCACGATCAAGTACCCCATCCTGGACCTCACCGGCTGGGGCACGGGGGAGACCCACGACTTCGAGTCGCAGTACCTGGAGAGCCTGATCGGGCCGCTCGCCGAGGTGCCCGCACGTTACGCGGAGCGCTCGCCCGCCACCCACGCCGACCGCCTCCGCGTGCCGTTCCTGCTGCTCCAGGGCCTGGACGACGTGATCTGCCCGCCCGTCCAGTGCGAGCGGTTCCTGGCCCGGCTGGAGGGGCGGCGGGTGCCGCACGCCTATCTCGCCTTCGAGGGGGAGGGGCACGGGTTCCGCCGGGCGGAGACCATGGTGCGCGCCCTGGAGGCCGAACTCTCCTTGTACGCCCAGGTGTTCAGACTCAACCCGCTCGGTGTCCCGACCTTGGAGCTCGACAGGTGAACCAGCTACCGCGACCGCCCCGGCTCGCCCCCGGCGCCCGTGTCGCCGTCGTCGCGCCGAGCGGGCCCGTGCCCGAGGAGCGGCTCCAGGCCGGGCTCGACATCCTGCGCGGCTGGGACCTCGACCCCGTGGTGGCGCCCCATGTGCTCGGCCGGCACCGCGCGTTGGACTACCTGGCCGGCACGGACGCCGAGCGGGCCGCCGATCTGCGGGACGCCTGGTGCGACCCGTCCGTCGCCGCGGTGCTGTGCGCCCGGGGCGGGTACGGGGCGCAGCGCATGGTCGACCTGCTCGACTGGGCGGCGATGCGGGCCGCGGGCCCGAAGGTGTTCGCCGGGTTCAGCGACATCACCGTCCTGCACCAGGCCTTCGCCACCCGCCTCGGACTGGTCACCCTGTACGGCCCCGGGGTCGCCGGCGTCGACTTCCTCAAGAACGCCCGGGCCCAGGAGCAGCTGCGGGCGACCCTCTTCGAGCCGGAGTCCGTGCGGACCCTCACGGCCGTGCCCCCGGGCGGCAGCGCGCTGGTGCCCGGACGGGCCCGGGGCGTCACGCTGGGCGGCTGTCTGAGCCTGCTCGCGAGCGACCTCGGCACCCCGCACGCCCACGCGGCGGCCCGGGGCGGACTGCTGCTGATCGAGGACATCGGCGAGAGCCCGTACCGCCTGGACCGGTATCTGACCCAACTCCTGCGCACCGGCTGGCTGGACGGCGTCGCCGGGATCGTGCTCGGGTCCTGGGCGACGTGCGGCCCGTACGAGGACCTGCGCGCGGTCTTCGCCGACCGGCTCGGCGGGCTCGGTGTCCCGGTCGTGGAGGAGTTCGGGTTCGGGCACGGCGAGGGCGCGCTGACGATGCCCTTGGGGTTGGTGGCCGAACTGGACGCCGGGAACGGCACGTTGACGTTCGACGAACCGGCCCTGAGCTGATCATGCCGTTACTGAAATCCTGTCAAGAAACCCTCGTTTCGGTGATTGACGCTTCCTGACACGTGTCACACGATGACTACCGACCAAGTACCTACTGGTCGGTATTCGGGTTGTCCCCCACCGTGGAGGTCCGTGTGTCCCGACGCGTGCCCAGATCCCGCGCGCCGCTCGCTCTCGCTCTGGGCGCCGCCCTGGCCGTCCCCCTCACCCTCACTCCGCCCGCCACCGCGGCGGACTCCTACACCGTCACCCCGCTCAAGTTCACCGTCCAGGCGGGCGGCCGGCCCTGCACGGTCGACGCCGACCTGTACCGCCCGGCGGGGGTGGACCGGGACCACCGGGCGCCCGCCGTGCTCGGCACGAACGGCTTCGGCGGCAGCAAGTCGGACGGTTCGACGGACACCATCGGCAAGGCCTTCGCCCAGCGCGGCTACGTCTCCCTCATCTACTCGGGGCTCGGATTCGGCCGCAGCGGCTGCCTCATCTCCCTCGACGACCCGGACATCGACGGCGCCGCCGCCTCGCGGCTGGTCGACTTCCTGGGCGGCAAACGCGCCGCCGACGACGGCACCACCGCCGACTACGTCGCCCTCGACCGGCCCGGCGACCCACGGGTCGGCATGATCGGCGGCTCCTACGGCGGTGCCGTCCAGCTGGCGACGGCCGCCGTCGACCACCGCCTCGACGCGCTCGTCCCCATGATCACCTGGAACGATCTGGCGTACGCGCTGGACCCCAACAACGCCACCGGCGGCACCGGCGTCCCGGGCGTCTTCAAGTGGCAGTGGACCAACGGTTTCTACCTCATCGGCGAGGGCCAGCCCCTGCTCCAGCCCAGCCTCGACCCGTCCCGTATCAACTCCCTCTCCTGTCTGCACTTCGTCACCAAGGCCTGCCGGACCATCCACACGCTCAACTCCGGCAGCTACCCCGCCGACCGGACCACCGAGCTGCTCGCCTTCGCACGCGGCGTCTCCCCGGCGTCGTATCTCCACCGCGTCAAGACACCCACCCTGCTGGTCCAGGGGCAGGCCGACACCCTCTTCAACCTCAACGAGGCGACGGCGACGTACCGGACGCTCAGCGCACAGGGCACCCCCGTGAAGATGATCTGGCAGTCCTGGGGCCACAGCGGCGGGCTCACCGGCCCGGCCGCCGGAGAGCTCGACCTGTCGAAGGGCAACCTGGAGACCAGCTACGTCGGCCGGCGCGTCCTCGCCTGGTTCGACCGTCACCTGCGCGGCCGGACACAGGTCGACACGGGGCCGGCCTTCGCCTATCACCGGGACTGGATCACCGACCCGGACCGCGCCTACGCCACCGCCGGCCACCTCCCCGCGCCGAGCCGCACGCTGTACCTCTCCGGCGACGGCAAGCTCGTCGACAACCGGAACAAGGTGGCCCGGGGCAGCCGCGGCTATGCCAACGGGCTGCTCCCCACGAGCCATTCCGAGAGCTCGCTGGCCGGCCTCATCGGGCTCCCCGACACCCCACCGCACGACACCAAGGGCACCTACCTCGACTGGACCAGCGCCCCACTGCCACGCCCCCTCGATGTCGTGGGCGCGCCCCGGGCCACGCTCCAGGTGCACTCCCCGAAGGCCGAGCGCACCCAGAACTCCGGCGACGCGGCCGACAAGCTCGTCCTGTTCGCCAAGCTCTACGACGTCGCCCCCGACGGCACCCGCACCCTGGTGCGCCGACTGGTCGCGCCGGTCCGGGTACCGGACGTGACCAAGAGCTTCACCGTCACGCTGCCCGGGATCGTGCACCGGTACGAGAAGGGGCACCGGCTGCGGTTCGTGATCGCGGCGAGCGACGACGCGTACTTCGGCAACCGGGGGATCAAACCGGTGACCGTGGTCAGCGGGCCACGGAACACCGGGATGCTCCGGCTGCCGGTCGCGGGCTCCTGACGGGAGGCGCGGCTACTGTGGCGGGGTGCCCCACAACGCATTCCGCTACCTCGCCGAAGGCCCCCGGGTGGGCATACGCCACTTCACCTACGGGGACGGCGCCGAGTTCACCGCCCGGGCACGGGAGAGCAAGGACCTGCACCACCCCTGGCTCTTCCCGCCCGAGAGCGCCCAGGCCTACACCGCGTACGCAGGCCGGCTGATCGAGGACCCGTCCAAGGCCGGCTTCCTCGTCTGCGAGAAGGGCGAGGTCCGCGAGAAGGGCGAGGTCCGCGAGAAGGGCGACGGGGCCATCGCCGGGTTCATCAACATCAACAACATCGTGGAGGGCGGCTTCCAGTCCGGGGCGCTGGGCTACGGCGCCTTCGCGCACGCCGCCGGACGGGGGCTGATGCGCGAAGGCCTCGACCTCGTCGTGCGGTACGCGTTCGGCCCGATGCGGCTGCACCGGCTGGAGATCAACGTCCAGCCCACGAACGCCGCGTCGATCGCCCTGGCCCGCGGTTGCGGGTTCCGCCTGGAGGGCTTCTCGCCGAAGATGCTCTTCGTCGACGGGGCCTGGCGCGACCACGAACGCTGGGCGATCACCGCCGAGATGGTCACGGGGCCGGGGCGGCCCTGAGCCCGGCCCCGTGACCGGACATCACGCGTTGCGGTCCACGTACTCGTAGATCGACCCGTCCGGGTGCAGCGCGATCAGATTGCGGCCGGCCGGCGACGCGATGGGGCCCGCGACGATGTGGGCGCCCAGTTCGGTGAGCACCCGGTGGGTGTCGTCGACGTCCTTGACGGCGATCGTCGCGGAGACCTTGCGCAGCACCTCCAGTTCGGCCGGGGGGCCGCTCATCAGCAGGAAGCAGCCGATCGCCGCCACCTCGACACCGCCCCGTTCGAAGCGCTGGGCGCTGCCGCCCGCCAGCCGCTCGTAGAAGGGGATCGCAGTCTCGAGGTCGTCGACGCAGACGCGCAGTGTGGCACCCAGAATCTCCATGAGGACGAGCCTAGTTACGGGCCAGGGGGCGAGGGTACCCGGCCGGGTATGAAGCCGATGGATCACCTGGAGCATCTGGACAAGCATCTGGTTGACGAGCTGGCACAGGTGGCGCGTGAGACCGTACGGGACGAACTGCGCGAGCAGACACGCAAGCAGCGCCGCAGGGCCACGCTGTACGCCGCGTCCGGCGCCCTCGCCCTGTACGCGGGCGCGGCCCTCGCACTCGCCGTGGGACTGGCCCTCGCCCTCGGCCTGCCCGACTGGGCGGCGGCGCTGATCACCGCCGTGATCCTGGGTGCCGCGGCCTATGTCCTGCGTGGCATGGCCCGGCCGACCCGTCCGGGTTCCGGGCACGGGGCCGGTGTGGTCCCGGGCCACGATGACGCGGGCCAGGCCGCCGCGGCGGCGGCCGCTGGTCTGCCGTATCCGCCCGTGCCGCCGGCCCCGCCCGGCGGGCCCGCCCCGGGCACCGTGCCCCCGCGCCCGACGGACGACCCGGATCTCCCCGGTCCCAAGGCGTGACCCGGGTGCGCGGGAAAGGGGCATCGCACGAGCACGGCCGCGTGATCGTGGTGACCGGAGCCACCGGCGGTGTCGGACGGGCCACGGCCCGCGCCTTCGCCGCCCGGGGCGACCGGGTCGCGCTGCTGGCCCGGGGACGTGAGGGGCTCGCCGCGGCGGCGGACGAGGTGCGGCGCGCCGGGGGCGAGGCCCTCGTCGTCGGCGTGGACGTCTGTGACGCCAAGGCCGTCGACGCCGCCGCACAGCAGGTCGTCGACACCTTCGGCCACATCGACGTCTGGGTCAACAACGCCTTCACCGGAGTCTTCGCGCCGGTCACGGAGGTCTCCCCGGACGAGTTCCGCCGGGTGACCGAAGTGACCTACCTCGGCTATGTGTTCGGCAGCCGGGCCGCCCTGCGCCATATGCGGCCGCGCGACCGCGGCACCATCGTGCAGGTCGGCTCCGCGCTCGCCTACCGGGGCATCCCGCTGCAGTCGGCGTACTGCGGGGCCAAGCACGCGATCCAGGGGTTCAACGAGTCGCTGCGCTGCGAACTGCTGCACACGCGCAGCGGGGTGCGGACGACGATGGTGCAGCTGCCGGGTCTCAACACCCCACAGTTCGACTGGGTGTTGAACCGGATGGGGGGCCGGGCCAGGCCCGTCGCGCCCGTGTACCAGCCGGAGGTCGCCGCCCGCGCCATCGTGCACGCGGCGTCGCACGCGCGGCGCCGGGAGTACTGGGTGGGCGGCTCCACGGTTGCCACGCTCATCGCCAACGCCGTCGTCCCCGGACTGCTGGACCGCTATCTGGCGCGTACGAACTTCGACGCGCAGCAGGACGAGGGCACGCCGGACGGCCCGGTGAACCTGTGGGCCCCGGCGGACGGGCCAAACGGCCACGACTTCGGCGCGCACGGGCGCTTCGACGACGAGGCCGTCGCCCACAGCCCGCAGCAGTGGCTGTCGCGCAACCGGGGGCGGCTGGGCGCGGCGCTGACCGTGGGGGCGGGGATCCTGGGCGCACGCAAACTGGCCGGGCTGGTCCGCCGCTAGTTCCTTCCAGGCGACCCGGTACTCCGCCACCTCCTGCGTCCGCAGGGGTCAGTGCGTGGCCGACGCCCCGGGCCGGGCGGACCGCGCCGCCCGTGGGGTCCAGGGCGCCGTTGGCGTCGACGTGCAACTCGGCCTCGTCGCCGACGACATGGCGGGCGGCCCGGGCGCGGCGCAGGTCACGGGCGACCTCGCGGCCCCGCAGCCGCGCCTTGCGCCCCGTGCCGGTCGCGTCGCCCGCCGACATCTCGCAGATTCTCAGAGGGCCTGCTGGAGCTGCGGCAGCACCTTCGTGCGGTAGAAGTCGAAGAAGCCGCGCAGGTCGGGGCCGATCTGGTTGACGTAGACCCGGTCGAAGCCCGCGTCGGCGAACTGCTTCAGCTCGGCCACATGGTCGTCCACGTCGTCGCCGCACACCCGGTTCTCGCGCACCATGTCCTCGGTGACCAGTTGCTGCGCCTGCTCGAAGTGCTTCGGTGAGGGCAGCACCTGGCCCAGCTCGCCCGGCAGCTGCTCGTTCGCCCAGAGCCGGTGGACGGTGCGTACGGCCTCGTCCTTGTCGGTGTCGTAGCAGACCTTGGTGCCGCCGCTGACCAGCTTTCCGCCGCCCCCGCCCTTGCGGTACTGCTCCACCATCGTCTCGTCCGGCGCGACGGTGATGTAGCCGTCGCCGACGCGGGACGCGAGCTGGGTCGCCGCCGGGCCGAACCCGGAGATGTCGATCGGGATCGGCTCGGCCGGCACCGTGTACAGGCGGGCGTTCTCCACCGTGTAGTGCGGCCCGTGGTGGTTCACCTCCTCGCCCGTGAAGAGCCGGCGCATCACCTGGATGGCCTCCTCCAGCATGTCCAGACGGACATGGGCCGGCGGCCAGTGATCGCCCAGGATGTGCTCGTTGAGCGCCTCTCCGGAGCCGACACCGAGCCGGAAGCGGTTGTCCGTCATCACCGCGCTGGTCGCCGCGGCCTGCGCCACCACCGCCGGGTGCATGCGCACGGTCGGGCAGGTCACCGCCGTCTCAACCGGCAGGGACACCGCCTCGGACAGCGCGCCGATCACCGACCAGACGAACGGGCTCTGGCCCTGCTCGTCGTTCCACGGGTGGTAGTGGTCGGAGATCCACAGCGCCTGGAATCCGGCCTGCTCGGCCATCCGCGCCTGCTCGATCAGCTCGGCGGGTCCGTACTGCTCGCACGAGAGGAAATAACCGTACTCGGGCATGGGGGAGTGCCTCCGCGACGTGGGCGGTCCGTATCCCGCACCGGGTACCCGGGCGCCGGGCCGGAAACCGGCGGCGTTCGGGCCGGGAGGACCCCGGCGGACGTTTGGGTGCCCTGGCCAGGGGGACGCGGAAGGCTCCCGAGGTACGCGACAGCGCCGGAGGCGAGCAAACCGTGAGTCGACCCCGCATCGTGATCGTCGGTGCCGGCTTCGCCGGTTACCGCGCGGCCCGCACCCTGTCCCGGCAGACCCGGGGCCGGGCCCACATCACCCTGCTGAACCCGACCGACTACTTCCTGTATGTGCCGCTGCTGCCCCAGGTCGCCGCCGGCGTCCTGGAGCCACGCCGGGTCACGGTCTCCCTCTCGGACACGCTGCCGGCCGTACGGCTCGTGCTGGGCGAGGCCGACCGGATCGACCTCGACGGACGCACCCTGCACTACACCGGCCCCGAGGGCGACGGCGGCACGCTCTCCTACGACCGTCTGGTGCTCGCCGCCGGCAGCGTCAACAAGCTGCTGCCCATCCCCGGCGTCGCCGAGCACGCGCACGGCTTCCGCGGGCTGCCCGAGGCGCTGTACCTGCGCGACCACGTGACCCGGCAGGTGGAGCTGGCAGCCGCCGCCGAGGACCCCAAGACGTGCGCCGCGCGATGCACCTTCGTCGTGGTCGGCGCCGGCTACACCGGCACCGAGGTCGCCGCGCACGGGCAGATGTTCACCGACGCGCAGGTCCGCAAGCACCCGCTGCGGCAGGGCATGCGACCGCGCTGGATCCTGCTGGACGTGGCGCCGCGGGTGCTGCCCGAGATGGACGGGAAACTCTCCTCCACCGCCGACCGCGTGCTGCGGCAGCGGGGTGTGGACGTGCGGATGGGCACCTCCGTCAAGGAGGCCACGCCCGACGGGGTCGTACTGACCGACGGCGAGTTCGTCGAGACCCGGACGCTGGTGTGGTGCGTGGGCGTACGGCCCGACCCGCTGGTCGAGTCCCTCGGGCTGCCGATGGAGAAGGGGCGTCTGCTCGTCGACCCGAACCTGCAGGTGCCGGGCCGTCCGGAGCTGTTCGCGTGCGGTGACGTGGCCGCGGTGCCCGATCTGGAGAAGCCGGGGAGCTATACGCCGATGACCGCGCAGCACGCCTGGCGGCACGGCAAGGTCGCGGCCGAGAACGTCGCCGCGTCGCTCGGCCTCGGCGGGGAACGCAAGCCCTACCGCCATCGCGACCTGGGCTTCGTCGTCGACCTGGGCGGTGCGAAGGCGGCGGCCAATCCGCTCGGTGTGGCGCTGTCCGGGGTACCGGCGGGTGCGGTGACGCGTGGCTACCACCTCGCCGCCATGCCCGGCAACCGTGTCCGGGTCGCCGCCGACTGGCTGCTGGACGCCGTACTGCCGCGCCAGGCCGTGCAGTTGGGGCTCGTACGGTCCTGGTCCGTGCCTCTGGACACGTCGTCGCCGGAGGTGGCCCGGGTGCCGGGCGGGCCCGGGACGCGCCAGGAGGCGAGCGCCCGCTCGGGGCCGGGCGCCGCGGTCGAGGCCGACACACACGACGGGGGGACCGGCACCGGGCCCGGGAAGGGCCGGGCCGGCGACGAGCCCGCGAAGGGGCAGCCCGGATCCGGTGTGACACTGTCCGGATCCGGGGCCGCGGAGCGCCGCTCGGAAACGGAGCTCGCCAAGGGCCGACCGGCTGGAGAGCCGGCCGGGACCTGGCCCGCCGACGAGCCCGCCAAGGGACCGCTCGGCGGTACGCAGGCCAGGAGCGGGCCCGCCGACGAGCCTGCCGAGGGCCGGCCGGGTGGTGAATCCGCGCGAAACCAGCCCGGTGGTGAACCCGCCAGGAACCAGCCCGGTGGTGAACCCGCCAGGAACCAGCCCGCGCCCGCTCCGCGACCCCCTGACGACCAACCACCCCCGGGCCCCGATATCGCCCCCGGCCCCGTCAAGCGTTCCGACCCACCGGACGACTCCGCGAAAGGAGACTCATGAACACCGGTGAACTCACCGATCTCGGACAGCAGCTGCGCGTGGACAGTGTCCGCGCTGCCGCCGCCGCGGGCTCCGGGCACCCGACGTCCTCGATGTCCGCGGCCGACCTGCTGGCCGTCCTGCTCGCACACCACTTCCGCTACGACTTCGACCGCCCCGCCCACCCCGGCAACGACCGCTTCGTCCTGTCCAAGGGACACGCCTCGCCGCTGCTGTACTCCGCGTACAAGGCGGCCGGCGCCATCGACGACGAGGAACTGCTCACCTTCCGCAAGCTGGGCAGCCGCCTCGAAGGGCACCCCACCCCGCAGCGGCTGCCGTGGGTCGAGACGGCCACCGGCTCGCTCGGGCAGGGTCTGCCGGTCGGTGTCGGCATCGCGCTGGCCGGCAAGCGGCTGGACCGCACCGGCTACCGCACCTGGGTGCTGTGCGGCGACAGCGAGCTCGCCGAGGGATCCGTGTGGGAGGCCGCCGAGCACGCCGGGTACGAGCACCTGGACAACCTCACCGTGATTGTCGACGTCAACCGGCTCGGCCAGCGCGGCCCGACCCGGCACGGCCACGACCTGGACGCCTACGCCCGCCGCTTCCAGGCCTTCGACTGGCACACCATCGAGGTCGACGGGCACGACGTGGACGCCGTCGACCGCGCCTACGGCGAGGCCGCGTCCACCAAGGGCCAGCCCACCGCGATCCTCGCCCGCACCCTCAAGGGCAAGGGCGTCGAGGGCGTCCAGGACCGCGAGGGCCTGCACGGCAAGCCGCTGCCGGAGGCCGAGGAGGCGATCGCCGAACTCGGCGGACCGCGCGACATCCGCGTAGCGGTGCAGGAACCGCCCGCCGCCCGCATGCTGCATGCCGTCCACACCGGGAACTACGAACTCCCCAGGTGGGACAAGGGCGACGAGGTCGCCACCCGCAACGCCTTCGGCGAGGCACTCGCCGCACTCGGCACCGGCCGCGGCGACATCGTCGCCCTGGACGGCGAGGTCGGCGACTCCACCCGCGCCGAGTTCTTCGCCAAGGAGCACCCCGACCGCTACTTCGAGTGCTACATCGCCGAGCAGCAGATGGTCGCCTCGGCCGTCGGGCTCGCCGCGCGCGGCTGGGTGCCGTACGCCACCACGTTCGCGGCCTTCCTGACCCGGGCCCACGACTTCATCAGGATGGCGTCCGTCAGCGGCTCCGGCATCAACCTGGTCGGCTCGCACGCCGGCGTCGCCATCGGCCAGGACGGGCCCAGCCAGATGGGCCTGGAGGACCTGGCGATGATGCGGGCGGTGCACGGCTCGACCGTGCTGTACCCGTGCGACGCCAACCAGACCGCGCGGCTCGTCGGCGCGATGGCCGGCCTGGAGGGCGTCCGTTACCTGCGCACCTCGCGCGGTGAGAGTCCGGTGATCTACGGCCCCGACGAGGAGTTCCCGGTCGGCGGGAGCAAGGTGCTGCGCTCCTCCGAGAGCGACCGGCTGACCCTCGTCGCGGCGGGTGTCACCGTGCACGAGGCACTGTCCGCCGCCGATGCCCTGGAGCGGGAGGGCATCCAGGCGCGGGTGATCGACCTGTACTCCGTGAAGCCCGTCGACCGGGCCACCCTGCGCCGGGCCGCCGAGGAGACCGGCTGCCTGGTGACCGTGGAGGACCACCACCCGGAGGGCGGCATCGGGGACGCGGTCCTCGACGCCTTCGCCGACGGGCGGCCCGTCCCGCGCCTGGTGCGGCTCGGCGTACGGTCGGTGCCCGGCTCGGCGTCCCCGGCCGAGTCGCTGCACGCCGCGGGCATCGACGCCGAGTCGATCGCGGCGGCCGGGCGGCTGCTGGTGGAGGAGGCGGTCGTGCCGTGAGCGGCGGCGACGGTACGCGCAAGGTGCGGGCTGGCCGTCGCACCGTGACGGTCCACCGGCCGGACAAGGTGCTCTTCCCCGGCAACGGGGGCGCCAAGGAGTACACCAAGGGCGACCTGGTGGACTACCACCGGGCCGTCGCGCCCTTCATGCTGCCGCACCTGCGCGGCCGTCCGCTGATGCTGGAGCGGCACCCGGACGGGCTCGACGGGCCGAGGTTCATGCAGAAGAACACCCCGGACAACTACCCGGAGTGGATCACCCGCGTCGAGGTGGCCAAGGAGGGCGGCACCGTCCTTCACACCGTCTGTGACGACACCGCCACCCTCCTCTACCTGGCCGACCAGGCGAGCATCGCCCTGCACCGCTGGCTGTCCCGCGCCGACAGCGTCGACCACCCCGACCGGATGGTCTTCGACCTCGATCCCGCCGGCGACGACTTCGAGGCCGTACGCGAGGCCGCCCGACTGCTCGGGGAACTGCTCGACGAGCTGGAGCTGCCCTCGGCGCTGATGACCACCGGCTCGCGCGGACTGCACGCGATCGTGCCGTTGAACGGTCGGCACGACTTCGACGAGGTGCGTTCCTTCGCCCGGAACGTAGCCGACACCCTCGCCGAAGCCCACCCTGACCGGCTCACCACCGCCGCCCGCAAGAAGGACCGCGGTGAGCGGCTCTACCTCGACGTGCAGCGCAACGCCTACGCACAGACCGCCGTCGCGCCCTTCACGGTCCGGCCCCTGCCGGGCGCGCCCGTGGCGACCCCCATCACCTGGGACCAGCTGAACGACCCGGAGCTGCACGCCCGCGGCTGGACCATCGCCGACGCCGTCGAGCAGGCCCGCACCAACCCCTGGTCCGGCCTGCTGAGCCGCGGCCGGGCGCTGGGACCGGCCCGGCGGCGGCTGGACGCCCTGCGCGGCTGAGCCACCCGTAGATCCCCGGCGGATGGCAGATGCATGAGAACGCAGAGGTTTGGCGAACACTCTTGCGGCCACACGGAGGGGGAGGTGGCCATGTCGAACACAAGAAACACGCAAGAGTCACAGGGTTCACAGAAATCCCAGGACTCTCAGAATTCGAGCAAATCACACGACAAGCAGACGGCCCAGAAGCGGCCGAGCCCGATGGACGTGCTGCGTCAGGCGCGCGGCCAGCTCGCGGAGCTCACCGGCATGGAAGCCGAGTCCGTCTCGTCCTTCGAGCAGACGGAGGAGGGCTGGGCGCTGGAGGTCGAGGTCCTCGAACTCGAGCGCGTGCCCGACACGATGAGCCTGATGGCGAGCTACCAGGTGGAGCTCGACACCGAGGGGCAGCTCACGGGTTACCGGCGCGTCCGCCGCTACGAACGCGGTCGATCCGACGCGCGCAGGTCCGGCGGCCGCTAGGCCGCCCGACCGGACCCGCACCCACACACGAGGAGGAACACCCGGCATGACAGTCGTACCGGCACAACAGTCCGGCGGCGGAGGCGGTAGCAGCGGTCTCTACGACGTACTTGAACTTGTCCTGGACAGGGGGCTCGTCATTGACGCATTCGTGCGAGTCTCCCTGGTCGGCATCGAGATCCTCAAGATCGACGTACGCGTCGTCGTCGCCAGCGTCGACACCTATCTGCGCTTCGCCGAGGCGTGCAACCGGCTCGACCTCGAGGCCGGGCCGCGCAAGGACCCGGGCCTGCCCGACCTGGTCGGGGAGATGACCGAGTCCGGAGCGCGCGGCAAGTCCAAGGGGGCGCTGTCCGGAGCCGCCGAGACCATCTCCGACGCCTTCAAGCAGGCGCGTGAGGAAGGCTCCGAGCGCGAGGGCGAGTCCCGTCCGCGCGCCCGTAAGAGCACCTCGGCCCGCCGGAAGGAGGAGCAGGAGTGAGCACCTACGTCTACGGCATCGCGGCGAGCGCGCACCCGGCGCTGCCCGAGGGCATGGGCGGTGTGGGCGACCCGCCCCGCCCGGTGCGCATTCTGCGCGAGGGCGAGCTGGCGGCCGTCGTCAGTGAGGCGCCCGAGGGGCTGCGGCCTAAGCGCAGGGACCTGCTCGCCCACCAGAGCGTCCTCAGCGAGGCGGGTGCGGCCGGGTGTGTGCTGCCCATGCGGTTCGGCAGCGTAGCCCCGGACGACAACTCGATCACCGGGGTGCTCGCCGAGCGCGCCGAGCACTACAAGGAACGCCTGCGGGCCCTCGAAGGCCGGGTGGAGTACAACGTCAAGGCCAACCACGTCGAAGAGGCCGTCCTGCACCAGGTGATGGCCCAGAGCCCCGACATTCGCGGTCTCGCGGAGGCCAACCGGGAGTCCGGCGGCGGTAGTTACGACGACAAGATCCGGCTCGGCGAGATGGTCGCGGCAGCGGTCAAGGCCCGGGAGGCCGACGACGCCACCGCACTGCGGGGTGCCCTGGATTCCGCCGCCGAGGACGTGAGTGTGGGCCCCGAGTCCACCGGCTGGCTGGCCAACGTGTCGTACCTGGTGGACCGGGAGTCGGCCGAGAACTTCCTGGCCGCGGTCGAGCAGGCCCGCAAGAACATGCCGCACCTGGAGGTGCGGATCAATGGCCCGCTGCCGCCGTACAGCTTTGTCGAGCCCGGCCCGGCCGAGCCGGCGGGCACCGTGGTGAGCGGCACGGACACCGGAGCGGGGTGACGAGATGGGCCTGATCTCAGAAGTGCTGCTGCTGCCGCTCGCACCGGTGCGCGGCAGCGCCTGGGCCGTCAGACAGGTGCTCCAGGAGGCCGAGCGGATCTACTACGACCCCGCCACGGTCCAGGCCGAACTGGCCCGCCTGGAGGAGCAGTTGGAGGCCGGAGAGATATCGGAGGAGGAGTTCGACCGCCTCGAGGACGAACTTCTCGACCGGTTGGAGACCGCTTCGCGCGAGAGCGCGGGAACAGGCCAACAAGGGACGGTGCAATGAACCGAACGGGACTGGGCCTCGCGGTGGGGGCCGGATACCTCCTGGGGCGTACCAAGAAGCTGAAGATGGCGATCGCCATCGGCGGTCTGGTCGCCGGGAAGAAGCTGAACCTGAGCCCGCGCATGGTCGCGGAGCTGCTCCAGGAGCAGTTGCGGAACAACCCGCAGTTCAAGGAGATCGGCGACCAGCTGCGTCAGGATCTGCGCGGAGTCGGCAAGGCCGCCTCCGGTGCCATGGTCGAGCGGCAGATCGACGCCCTCGCCGACCGGCTGCACGGCCGGACCGCCCAGGTGCGCGACCAGCTGACGGGCGTGGTGCCCGGCGGTCAGGACGACGCCGAGGACGCCGAGTACGAGGACGAGGAACCCGAGGACTCCGGACCCGACGAGGGCGAGGAGCCCGAGGACTCCGGTGCCGACGAGGAGGAGGGCGAGGAAGAGGACGAGGAGCCGGCCGCGAAGAACGCTCCCGCCAAGAAGGCCCCCGCGAAGAAGGCGCCGGCCAAGAAGGCGGCGAAGAAGGCTCCCGCCAAGAAGGCCCCCGCGAAGAAGGCCCCCGCGAAGAAGGCGGCAGGCCGCCAGGCGGCGGCGAAGAAGACCACGCCCGCAAGGAAGGCGACTTCCGGGGGCCGGGGCGGCAGCGCCCGGTCCCGACTGCCGAAGGGAGGCGGTGAGGGATGAGTGACACTCTCGGCTCGGCGAAGTCCGCCGCCGACGGAGCGACGAAGAACCCGCTCACAGACGTGGCCCACAGCGAGGCCGCCGACCGGCTGAAGGCCGAACTGCAGGAGTATCTAGCCGCCCAGGCCACGCGCATGCTGACCGGCGTGGGACGCAAGCTCGGCGAGACCACGGGCAAACTGAACGACATCGCGGAGGGCAACAGCCCCGGCTTCGGCAAGCTCGCCCTCGACGGCGGACGCAAGCTCGCCGAGGGCAAGGGGCCGCTGCGCGCCGCACTGGAGACCGGCGGCTCACGCCTCAAGGACAAGGTCACCGGTGCCTTCAAGGGCCTCGGCGGCAAGGGCAAGGGCAAAGGCCGCTCCGGCAACAAGCCCACCGTCATCATCGAGCACATCGATGTCGGCGTACCGCTGCGCACGGCGTACGACCAGTGGACCCAGTACCAGGACTTCAGCACCTTCGCGAAGGGTGTCAAGGCCGCGAGCAAGGCCGACGACACCACCTCCGACTGGCAGTTGAAGGTCTGGTGGTCCAACCGCAGCTGGAAGGCGACCACGACCGAGCAGGTCCCCGACGACCGCATCGCGTGGACCTCCGAGGGCGCCAAGGGCAGCACGAAGGGCGTCGTCTCCTTCCACCGGCTCACCGACAACCTGACGCGCGTCCTGCTGGTCATCGAGTACTACCCCGCCGGCTTCTTCGAGAAGACCGGCAACATCTGGCGCGCCCAGGGCCGCCGTGCCCGGCTCGACCTGAAGAACTTCGTCCGCTTCATCACGATCAAGGGCGAGGCGGAGGACGGCTGGCGCGGCGAGATCCGCGACGGCGAGGTCGTCCGCAGCCACGAGGACGCGCTGACCGAGGAGGAGTCCGAGGAGGAGCGCGAGGGCGAGGAGCCGGAGGACGAGTACGAGGAAGAGGAAGAAGAAGAGGAAGGTCCCGAGGGCGAGTACGAGGACGACGCCGAGGCCGAGGACGAGTACGACGAGGAGCCCGAGGAGGAAGCTGAAGGGGAGTACGAAGAAGAGGACGAGGACGAGTACGCCGACAGCGGGAGCCGTCGATGACGACGCCCAGCAGGATGCCCGAACCCTACGGCCAGGGCAGCAGTGCCAACCTGGCCGACATCCTGGAACGGGTGCTGGACAAGGGCATCGTCATCGCGGGCGACATCCGCATCAACCTGCTCGACATCGAACTCCTCACGATCAAGCTCCGCCTCATCGTCGCCTCCGTCGACAAGGCCAAGGAGATGGGCATCGACTGGTGGGAGAGCGACCCGAACCTCAGCTCTCGGGCCCGCCGTGATGAACTGACCCGTGAGAACGCCGAGTTGCGCGAGAGGCTGGCCCGGCTGGAGGAGCTGGAGCCCGGCCGCGCGGAGAAGAAGGAGGCCCCGTGACCGGACTGCGGTACGTCTACGCCGTCTGCCGCCCCTTCGGTACGCCGCTCCAGTCACAGCTGTCGGGGGTGGCGGGCGATCCGCCCCGCGCGCTGACCCACCACGGTCTCGTCGCCGTGGTCAGCCATGTGCCGGAGCGGGACTTCGCCGAGGAACCGCTCCACGCCCATCTGGAGGACCTGGACTGGCTCACCGAGACCGCCCGCGCCCACCAGGGCGTGATCGACGCGCTCACGACCGTCACGACCCCGCTGCCGCTGCGTCTCGGCACCGTCTTCCGGGACGACAGTGGCGTACGGACGATGATGGAAGCCCGCGAAGAGGACTTCCAGCGCACCCTCGACCGGCTTGAGGGCCGCGTCGAGTGGGGCGTGAAGGTGTACGCCGAGTCCGAACAGCAGGAAAGTCCCCGGCCCGCGCAGAAAGCCGCGTCGGGCCGGGACTATCTGCGGCAGCGGCGTATGCAGACCAGGTCGCACGAGGAGATGTGGCAGAAGGCCGAGCGTTTCTCGACGCGACTGCACGAAAATCTTTCCGCATTCGCGGAGGATTCCCGGCTGCACCCCCCGCAGAATCCCGCGCTTTCCAAGGCGACCGGGCGGAACGTATTGAATGCCGCATATCTGGTGCCGCGCGCCAATTCCGAGGAATTCGTGGAACTGGTGGACCGCACGAAGGGCGAGGTGCCCGGAATGCGCATCGAACTCACCGGCCCCTGGGCGGCCTATTCCTTCGCCGGGGAGGCCATATGACCGACGGAGAGAAGCCGTGACCGTAGTGGAACGCCGTGAGGTCGCCCTCGTGGACCTGCTCGACCGGCTGCTCGCCGGCGGCGTCGTGATCACGGGGGACATCACGCTGCGCATCGCCGACGTCGACCTGGTCCGAATCGACCTCAACGCGCTCATCAGCTCGGTGAACGCCCAGGTGTCCTCACCGTTCGAGGAGTTGCTGTGACGTCAGCCGACAGCCCCCGGCCCCACCCTCGGCCCAACCCTCGTCCGCATGGCAATCGGATGGACCTGGATCCCGACACCGTCGAGCGTGACCTGGTCAAACTCGTGCTGACGGTGGTGGAACTGCTGCGCCAGCTCATGGAGCGCCAAGCGGTGCGCCGGTTCGACGTGGGGGACCTGAGCGAGGACCAGGAGGAGCGGATCGGGCTCACTCTGATGCTGCTCGAGGAGCGGATGACAGAGCTGCGCGAGCGCTACGGACTGCGGCCCGAGGACCTCAATCTGGACCTCGGGCCGCTCGGACCGCTGCTTCCCCGTGACGGGGGCTGAATCAGCGGGCTAATTCACCACCTGTACCACCGGCCCCTGCCCCCGGCTGCCGACGTGCCCCGCACGAAGAATCCCAGCAGCCACAGGACGAGAACCGCCAACGCGATCCACCAGAGAACCTTTACCGCAAATCCGGCACCGAACAGAACCAAAGCCAGAAGCAGTACCAGCAGAATGGGAACCATAATTCGAACCTCCTGCTTTTAGGGTGTCCCCGAAACGGTGTTTCAGGCACCCTTTCTGCACAGAATTTCTCCGTGCAGCACGCTGAACCAGCCGTCCTCCTGCTCGCCCCATTCGCGCCAGGCTCCGGCCACGGCCCGCAATTCCTCCTCGTCGGCGTGCCCGCCCAGCCGGGCCCGGTCCGCGTAGGTCGAGGCAAGGGTGCGGTCGGCCCACAGCCCGCTCCACCAGGCCCGCTCCCCAGGCGTGGCGAAGGTCCACGTCCCGGAGCTGGCCGTGACGTCCGTGAGCCCGGCCCGCAGCGCCCAGGCCTTCAGCCGGCGTCCGGCGTCGGGCTCACCGCCGTTGGCCCGGGCGACCCGGCGGTAGAGGTCCAGCCAGTCGTCGAGGCCTGCGGACGCCGGATACCAGGTCATCGCCGCGTAGTCCGCGTCCCGCACGGCGACGAGGCCACCGGGCCTGACGACCCGCCTCATCTCCCGCAGGGCCCGCGCGGGATCCCCCACGTGCTGGAGCACCTGATGGGCGTGGACCACACAGAAGGTGTCGTCCGGGTAGTCCAGGGCGTGCACGTCGGCAACGGCGAAGTCGATGTTGGTCAGCCCCCGCCCGGCCGCCGTGGTGCGCGCCTGCTCCAGGGTCTCCGGCACCCGGTCGACGCCCGTGACCCGCCCGCCGGGCACGAGTTCCGCCAGGTCGGCGGTGATCGTGCCAGGGCCGCAGCCGATGTCCAGGATTTTCATGTGGGGCTTGAGCGAGGGCAGCAGATAGGCGGCCGAGTTGGCGGCGGTCCGCCAGGTGTGCGAGCGGAGCACCGACTCGTGGTGTCCGTGCGTGTAGACGGCGGTCTCCCGTGGTTCCGGCATGGTGGATCCCACCCCTTCCGTTCTTCCGGTCGGCATGGGATCACCGTACGCACCGGGGTCGAATGATGAGACCAGAATCCCGCTATATGGACTGACGGAGTGTCAGTATCCGGTGATGGGCCGGTACACGGTCAGCGCCTCGGGCAGCTTCTCCAGGGTCACGCGGCCCTCGACGTCGATGACCTCGCCGTCGTAGGCGAGCAGCGTCCCGGGAGCCACGTGGTCCAGGCGCAGCCGCCCCACCTGGACGGCCGCGTGGGCGGGTGAACGGGTCAGCGGTCCCGCGAGGGCGGCGGCCAGCAGCCGTGCGGCGGGCCGGCGCCCGCCGTGCACGACCCGCACGTCGAGCTGCCCGTCCGCGAGGTCCAGCCGGCGCCCGGGCGCGAGCCCCACGCGGTGATAGGTGCCGTTCCCGGCGAACAGCAGCCACAGCGGACGCGTGCGGCCCTGGAACTCGGCCTCCAGCGGATGCCGGCCGGCCCGCAGCACGCGCCGGGCCGCGAGCACGCCGGCCGGCCAGCCGCCGATCCGGTGCGACCAGCGCTCCCGCTCGCGCACCAGCTCCGGATAGACGCCGACGCTGCAGGTGTTGAGGAAGACGCCGTGCTCGTCGCCGCAGGAGAACCGGCCGACGTCCACGCGTACGGCATCACCCTGGCGCAGCGCGCGGGCCAGATCGCGTGCGTCCTCCACGCCCAAGTCGTAGGCGAAGTGGTTGAGGGTGCCGCCGGGCAGCACGGCGAGGGGCAGCCGGTGCCTCAGGGCGACGCGGGCGGCGGCGTTCACGGTGCCGTCGCCGCCGCACACGCCCAGGACCCGGGCGCGGCCGGCCGCCTTCTCCAGCTCGGCGGCCACGTCCTGCGGTTCGCACTCGACGACCTCGGCCCGCGGGAGGTCGTCCCGCAGGGCGCGGGCACGCTCGGCCGTTCCCGCGGCGGTGTTCGCCACGAGCACGAGCCCCTCGCCCTCCAGCAGCGCCGGGACCTCCGCACGGGGGCGGGCCGGCGGGGTGGCCTGCGAGCGCGTCGGCACCAGGCCCCGCACGGCGAAGGCGGCCCCCACGCCCAGGGCCGCCCCGGCCAGGACGTCGCTCGGGAAATGGACCCCGGTGTAGACGCGGGAGAGGGCGACCGAGGCGGCCACCGGAGCGACGACCGCCCCCCACACCGGGGACTCCAGGGCGACACCGGTCGCGAAGGCGGCGGCCGACGCGGCGTGCCCGGAGGGGAACGACGTGGTGATCGGCTGCCGCTTCAGCTGCCTGATCAGCGGGACCGGATCCAGCGCGGGGCGGGGGCGGCGCACCGAGCGCTTGCCGAGGGTGTTGATGGCGAGGGAAGCGAGGCTCAGCGAGGCCAGCCCGCGGGTCGCCGCACGGCGGGCCCGGGGCGTGCGGCTCGCCGCGAGGGCGGCGGCGGCCGCGAACCACAGGGCGCCGTGGTTCGCGCAGCGGCTGAGCCGGGGCAGGACGGGGCCGGCCCCGGGCCAGTTCCGGTCGGCGGCGGCCTCGAAGAGACGGCGGTCGAGCGCGAGGGCGCGGTCGCGCAGGGGGTGGTGCCCGGGCTTCGTCGTGGTGAGGTCCAGGTCGGGGGTTGTCATGGGGCTGCGGGTACCCGGAGGGGGGTGGGCACACCGTCGCTTCCTCGTGCTCGGCGTCCCCGGCGCTAAATGGGTTTGCCCCGGAGATCCCGGCGCCGCAGAATCCCTGCACATGGGTCACCTCGAAGCCGCGCACCTGGAGTACTACCTGCCCGACGGAAAGGCGCTGCTGGGTGATGTGTCGTTCCGGGTGGGGGAGGGGGCCGTCGTGGCCCTCGTGGGGCCCAACGGTGCCGGGAAGACCACCCTGCTTCGCATGCTCGCCGGTGAGCTGAAGCCGCACGGCGGTTCCGTCACCGTCGGAGGCGGCCTCGGCGTGATGCGGCAGTTCGTCGGATCCGTACGCGACGAGACGACCGTACGCGACCTGCTCGTGTCGGTCGCGACGCCCCGCATCCGCGAGGCGGCCCGTGCCGTCGACGCCGCCGAGCACGCCATCATGTCCGTCGACGACGAGGCCGCCCAGCTCACGTACGCCCAGGCCCTCGCCGACTGGGCCGAGGCACGCGGCTACGAGGCCGAGACGCTGTGGGACATGTGCACCACGGCGGCCCTGGGCATCCCCTACGACAAGGCGCAGTGGCGACTCGTGCGCACCCTCTCCGGCGGCGAGCAGAAGCGGCTCGTGCTGGAGGCACTGCTGCGCGGCACCGACGAGGTGCTGCTGCTCGACGAGCCCGACAACTACCTCGACGTACCCGGCAAACGCTGGCTGGAGGAGCGGCTCGCCGAGACCCGCAAGACCGTGCTGTTCGTCTCGCACGACCGCGAACTCCTCGCCCGCGCCGCACACCGCATCGTCGCCCTGGAACCGAGCCCCGCGGGTGCCGATGCCTGGGTGCACGGTGGCAGCTTCACCACGTTCCACGACGCCCGCCGCGAACGCTTCGCCCGCTTCGAGGAGTTGCGCAGGCGCTGGGACGAGAAACACGCCCAGCTGAAGAAGTTGGTCCTGACACTCCGTCAAGCAGCGGAGAACAGCGCCGACCTGTCCTCCCGCTACCGCGCGGCCCAGACCAGGCTCCGCAAGTTCGAGGAGGCCGGGCCGCCCCCCGAGCCGCCGCGCGAGCAGGACATCAGGATGCGCCTCAAGGGCGGCCGCACCGGCGTCCGCTCGGTCACCTGCGAGCACCTGGAACTGACCAACCTGATGAAGCCCTTCGACCTGGAGGTCTTCTACGGCGAACGCGTCGCCGTCCTCGGCTCCAACGGCTCCGGCAAGTCCCACTTCCTGCGCCTGCTCGCCGGTGGCGACGTGGCGCACACGGGGCTCTGGAAGCTGGGGGCCCGAGTCGTACCCGGGCACTTCGCGCAGACCCACGCCCACCCGGAGCTGGAGGGCCGCACGCTCCTCGACATCCTGTGGAAGGAGCACGCCCAGGACCGCGGCGCCGCGATGTCCCGGTTGCGCCGCTACGAGCTGACGCACCAGGCCGAGCAGACGTTCGACCGGCTGTCCGGCGGTCAGCAGGCCCGGTTCCAGATTCTCCTGCTGGAACTCCAGGGCGTGACGGCGCTGCTGCTCGACGAGCCGACCGACAACCTCGACCTGGAGTCCGCTGAGGCGCTCCAAGAGGGCCTGGAGGCATTCGAGGGCACGGTCCTCGCGGTCACACACGACCGTTGGTTCGCCCGCTCCTTCGACCGCTACCTGGTCTTCGGCAGCGACGGCCGGGTCCGGGAGACCCCGGACCCGGTCTGGGACGAACGCAGAGTGGAACGCGCCCGCTAGGGCCGCGCCCCTGGGGCCGCGCCCCTAGGGGCGCGGGGAACTGCGCGACCAGCCACAACGCACGCGCACCCGCACTGCGGCAAGCACGCCTACGGCGATGAGGCGCACCACACCTGGCGGCTCACTTCCAACGAAGCAACGCCCCGAGTCCACCCACAGGCACCTCCTCCTCGGCAACCGCCAGCGCGGGCGCGTCCGTGGCCACCGCCGACCGGATCAACGCGTCATCCGCCCGGGCCGGCCACGAGTGCTGCTCGCCGAGGATCTTCAGGTCCGTGCGCCGCACAGCCACCTGGTCCGGATCCTCGCCGATCCACACCTCGCGATGCGCGTCCGGCCCGTTCGGCCTGATCAGCAGCTCGTCGATACGGTGCTCGCGCGCCGCCTCGATCAGCGCGGGCACGCCTTCCACGGCCCGGGCCCGGCCCTCGTCGTCCGGGCTCCGGCCGGCCCGGAACCGCTCCAGCTCCGCCTCGGCCTGCCGCGCCACATGCTCGGCACGGGCCCGTTCCACGTCCTCGTCGAGGAGCCGGCTGCCGGTGCCGTGCGGCGCCTCGACGACCAGGTCGAGCAGCCGCTTCGGCAGCCGGTCGTGCACGGACCGCCGCTCCCGGTCGTCGCCGACGAGAATGAGCAGGTCGGCCTGCGTCTCCTCCTGGCACACGGCGAGCGCGTCGGCGATCTCCGCGGCGTTGTGCTCCCAGGTGTTCTCCACCCGCAGCTGGAAATGCCGCTCGGACCAGTCCGCGGAGCCCGTCCGGTGCACCGGCCACTGGCGCCCGGTGACGCCCCCGGCGTCCTCCCGGCTCAGTGCGCTGCGCAGCTCGAAGTCAGCGCCCTTGCGGTCGACGTAGGCCACCACGCACACCGGGTCCTCGCCGGCCAGCTCCAGCAGTGGTGTGACGCGCGGCAGCGGGGCCCACTCGGCCCAGTCACCGGCCTGCGGAGCCCGGGCCAGCGGCGGGTCGAGGACGACCTCGCCCTCGCGGGCGAAGAGGGCCCGGCCGTGCGGTTCGGAGGAGTGCCGCAAATCCTCGATGGCGTTCTGTACGGCCCTGCAGGTCGCCTCGTCCGCGCCCTGCGCGGCCAGCTGCCTGGCCATCGCCTGGGCCGTCAGCTGCCGCTCGTGAGGCGTGTCCTCCGTGTGCCGAGAGGTGTCGACGTACACAGAGGCCCACGGCCCCGAGTGTTCGTAGAGTGGGTGCAGAAAGGCGAGATCCATGGCTCCCTCCCGGGTGCCGATCGGGTGTAGTGCTCAGTTGCCCCGGGCGGGTACCCGTACCGCATGAACGAACACGACGAGCGGGGCGACACCATGACCGGAGTGGACCCTGACCGGCTGGACGAACAGCAGCTCATGAAGGAGCTGGAGACCATCCACCGCACGCGCCACGACACGCTGCTGTACGGGTCGAACGACGCGCTGCGCGCCCACAACGAGCGCATGGCGCAGCTCGAGGGCGAGTACCTGCGCCGCAACCCGCGCCGCCCGGTGGCCGCCGGCCGCACACGTGAAGGGGCCCGGGAGCGGGGGAGCGGGGAGTCGGCGACTCCCACGACCCCCGGCACCTGAGCCCCTCGCCGGAGACGCGACCGGCGACAGCGCCCCGGCTCAGCGCCGCACCGGCGGGCGCCCGCGGTGCCGATGTGCCGTGATCGCCTCCACGAACGCGTTCAGGAACTCCTCGCTCGCCGGCCCGGAACGCCTCACGCTTCCTGATTGCGGTCGGCGAGAGGCGCCATCAGGCGGCCTCCTCGGCGAAGACGTCGAGGAAGGTCTCGCAGAACGCCTTGAGGTCGTCCGGCTTGCGGCTGGTGACCAGCTTTCCCGCGCCGTGGTCACAGACCTTGACCTGCTTGTCCACCCAGGTGCCGCCCGCGTTGCGGATGTCCGTCTGCAGGCTGGGCCAGGAGGTCAGTTCCCGGCCGCGTACGACGTCCGCCTCGACCAGCGTCCAGGGCGCGTGGCAGATCGCGGCCACGGGGCGGCCGTGCTCGAAGAAGTCCCGGACGAACGCGACGGCCTTGTCGTCCATCCGCAGGAAGTCCGGGTTGGCCACGCCGCCCGGCAGCACCAGCCCGCCGAACGAGTCCGGTGCGCTCTCGCCCACGACCTCGTCCACGGGGAAAGTGTCCGCCTTGTCGAGGTGCTCGAACGCCTGGATCTCACCCTGCTTCGTCGACACCAGCACGGGCTCGTGCCCGGCGTCCTTCGCCGCCTGCCACGGATCGGTCAGCTCGATCTGCTCGACGCCCTCGGGCGCGACCAGAAACGCGATACGCATGATGCTCAGCGTCCTTTCTTGTTCCTCTTGTTCCGCTTGTTCCTCTTGCTGCTCTTGTCGTTCTTGCGGCCCGTGCGGACGCACCGCAGCAGCTCCTCGCCGTACGGCAGCAGCACGCACGTGCCGATGGCGGCGGCGATGCCCGCCAGATAGCCGCGCGACAGCGGTCGTCGGCGCGGCACGAGACGCCACGCGTCCGGATCGCCCTCGCCGCCGCGCAGCAGCGACTTCACCTGGTCGGCGTGCAGGCACATCAGGGCGGCCAGTGCCCCGAACGGCAGCGACTCCAGAAAGCTGTGGATGTGCTGCTCGATCGGTTTGACCTCCCGCTCGCTCTTCACCGCCGTACGGACGTCCCACAGCGCCGTCGCCTCGTGCACCGCGGCCCCGCCCAGCTGCACGCTCAGCAGCAGCGGATTGACCTCGTAGCGCAGCGTCAGCGCGATTGGGATGCCCACCTCGGCCATCATCAGCGAGTGGATCAGGGACTCCTTGGTGCCCGCCGTCTCCTCGATGCGAGTCCGGCGGTGCATCACCCAGTCGGCCACACCGGGCACGAACCAGCTGGGCAGCAGCCCGTACAGCAGATAGCGGGTCGTGGCGTCACCGACGTCGACTGTGACGCCGGAGGCGCTGATCTCCTTCGCCTGGTCCGTGCTCATGCACCACCCCGGGCGTCCGGCTCGGCGCGGCTGATGTCGGCGAGCGCCGACGCGGGGTCCTGGGCCTCGGCCAGGTCGCCGAGGCTCACCATGCCGACCGGCAGCCCGTTCTCCACCACCGGCAGCCGGCGCACCGCGTGCTCGCGCATCAGCGTGGCCGCGGTCGCCACCCGGTCGTCCGGCGACACCGTCACCGGATCCGGAGTGCACACGGTCTGCGCGCTCACCGTCATCGGATCGGCGCCGTCGGCGACGGCCCGCACCGCGATGTCACGGTCGGTGAGCACTCCGATCACGTCCTGCCCGTCGGCGACCACCACGTCACCGATGTTCTGTGTGCGCATCAACTGGGCCGCCTCGACGAGCGAGGCGTCCGGGCGCACGGCGACCACACCCGGAGTCATCACGTCCTTCACCAACTCGGCCATCACCGGGGCTCTCTCTCTGTTCCAAGGTCGGCAGGGGACCGCGGCGCACCGGCCGGTGCGCCGCGGTCCCCTGTGCGGTCACTACGCGTATTCCACAGCGGTCACTACGCGTATTCCTCCGGACCGGTCTCGCGGGCCCGGACCAGGGCCTGGGCCAGCTCCTGGACATTGCCGTAGCGCTCCTGCCGCGGCAGCCGCTCCAGAGCCTCGACGAGGGTGTCGGGCGCCTGGTGGCCGCGCAGCTCGCGGGCCAGCTCACGCGAACTCGCGGGGAACGCCTTGCGGCCAAGGATCCGGGCCAGCTCCAGCCGTACCGAATCCAGAGACGTCGGCGCACGGCTCGGTGTCACCGGCCCGTACGCGACCTCGGGGTCGTCCTCGGCGGCCGGCTCCGGGTCGTGCCACTCCTCACTGCGCGTGGGGTGCCCGGACCTGAGCAGACCCTGCAGTTCGTGCTTCATCTCGTCGTCCCGGTGGACGCTCAGCCGGTCGCTGCCTCGCTGCATGTCTCCCTCCAGACCTTCGGGGGTCCGCACCGCGTACCCGAACACCGGAAGCCGACACGGGTTCGGCACACCGGATCACCACACCGCCCTGGTTTGCGCCACGGCCCGGGGGAGACCCGGATCACACCCCCCACACCTCCCTGGGGAAGGACCCGCCATGGCGATGCTCGCTGTGCTCATCCCGCTGCTCATGCTCGGAGTGGTGCTCGTCCTGGGCCGATACGAGGAAGTGCTGCTGCCGCAGGAGAACGCCGACCGGGGTGAACCGGCCGGCGTACCCGTAGCCCCGGCCTCCGCGGCCGCTGCTCCTTCTCCCGCCCCGGCGGGAACCGCCGCCCCTTCGCCTTGAAGCCCTGCTCGGCCATCGCTCCCCGGTTCGCGTCGGGTCACCCTGCGCGACCGCGGAAGACCTCTCCGGGTTTGCGTGTGAGGGCCGGGGGCAGGCGCACCTCAGTGCTTCGGACAGGAGGCACGTCCGTGGGAGCGGCGTGAAGCGTCGCCACCGGCGCCCCTGTCCCGCAGCGGATGCGCTCCCACGGTGACGGTCCAAACCAGAGCACCCCAAGGGAATTGCGACGCATCATGCTGACTCACACGAGCCCGAAGCAGCACCCCCACGACGACGCTCCGGACACCGCCGAGGCCTTCCGCAGGCTCGCCGCCCTCCCCGCCGGCCCGGAGCGCGACGCGCTCCGCGACGAGATCGTCGAGGCCTGGCTGCCCATGGCGGACCGCCTCGCCGGACGCTTCCGCAGCCGCGGCGAGAGCCTGGACGATCTGCGCCAGGTCGCGGCCCTCGGTCTGGTCAAGGCCGTGGACCGGTACGACCCCGAGCTCGGCAACGCCTTCGAGAGCTATGCCGTGCCCACCATCACCGGCGAGATCAAGCGGCACTTCCGTGACCACATGTGGACCCTGCACGTACCCCGCCGGGTCCAGGACCTGCGCAACCGCGTCCGGTTCGCCTCGCAGGACCTGTCCCAGACCATCTCCGGCCGCCGGCCCACCGTGGCCGAGATCGCCGAGCACGCGAAGCTGAGCGAGGAGGACGCCAAGACCGGCCTGGAGGCGCTGGAGAGCTTCACCGCCCTGTCCCTGGACGCGGAGCTGCCCGGCAGCGAGGACGGGTACTCCCTGAGCGACGCGCTCGGGTCGCCCGATCCCGCGCTGGACACGGTCGTGGACCGGGAGGCGGTGAAGGACCGGCTGGCCGCGCTGCCGGAGCGGGAGCGGGCGATTCTGTACATGCGGTTCTTCTCCGACATGACGCAGAGCCGGATCGCCGAGGAGCTGGGGATCTCGCAGATGCATGTGTCCCGGCTGATCAGCCGGTGCTGCGGCAGGGTGCGGGAGCAGGTCATGCGGGACGTGGCGTAGTGCCGCCCTTGAAGGGGGGACGTCCCACTTCACCCGGTTGGAGGGTGCTGTCCCGCTAATGGGGCCCGGACGCGCGCGGCGTTCCCGTGGGCGGGCTGTGATGGCAGAGGGACATTCTGCCGTCGCCCGAAGGAGTCCCCTCCATGCGCCGCACCGTGCACGCTCTCTCCGCCGCCGTTCTCGCCGGGTCCGCGCTGATGGGAATCGCACCAGCCGTCTTCGCCGAACCCGCCGCCGAGGTCAGTCCCGCCACCGTCGAGCCCGGAGGGACGCTCACCGTCTCGGTCAGCTGTGATCCGACCGGTGGGCCGCCGCCCGACACCATCGACGCCACCTCGCAGGCCTTCGACGAGGGCACCGTCCCGCTGCGCAGGGTCACCGGCAACGACGACAAGGTGTCCGGGCCCGCCTACCGGGGCACGGCCCGCATCGCGTCCGCCGAGAATTTCGAGGGCGATCCGGACGCCCTCGGCGAGGACTCGGCATGGACGGTCGACGGCACCTGCCCGGCCGCTCCCGGCGGGGAGGGCAAGGAGTGGAGCGCGACGTTCACGGTGGCCCACGGCGGCGGAGGCCACCACAAGCCGTCTCACCGGCCCACCCACGAGCCGTGCCCCGAATCGCACCACCCCCACGACAACACCGAATGCGGCGGAGCGGTGATCCAGCGCGGGGTACGGGCCGGTGACGGCGGTGCCTTCACCGACTCCGTGCCGGCCCTGGTCGCGGGCGGGCTCCTGATCGCGGGCGCCTTCGGCGCCGCCGCGCACCGGCTGCGCAACCGGGAGAGCGACCCCTACCGCTGACCTGCCCGGACCGTTCCGCAGCGCCCGGAAGGGCCCCGCTTCCCCGGCTCGGCCCGCTCATGCTGTGACCGTCACAACCCGGCGGGTGCTCATGGGGCGGCGGCACCCTGGGTACTCAGTGGCCGAGGGCACGAGCCGCACCGTACGGATCACCAGAACAAGGCGGCACCAGGCACTGCGGAGGTACGGATGCGGCGGACGGACCCGCAAGGCCACGGCCCCGTCCGGTTCGGGCCGCCGCTCCCCGAGGACGGGCTGCCGGTCCTGCCCGAGCTGTCCGCGGTGCTCGCCGCCGCGGCGTCCCGCGGTGACCACGAGCCGGTCGGCGGCGGCTCCGCGCTGCGGGAGGCCGCCTGCGGCTACTGGGACCGGCGCGGACTGCACTGCGCCCCCGACCGCGCGGCCGCCGCCCCCGGTGCGCCCTCCCTGCTGCTCGCGCTGACCGCAGCCCTCGGCGGCGACGTCCTGGTGCCGAGGCCCTGTGCCGCCTGGTGGGCGCCGTACGCACGCCTGCTGGGGCGGCCCGCCTTCCATGTGCCGACCCCGCCCGAGAGCGGCGGTGTCCCCGATCCGTACGCCCTGCTGGAGACCGTGCGCCGGGTCCGTGCCGAGGGCGGCGACCCACGCCTGCTGGTGCTGTCCGTCGCCGACGACCCCACCGCGACCGTCACCCCTCCCGAGCTGCTGCACGAGACCCTCGAGGCCGCTCAGGGGGAGGGCCTGCACCTGGTCAGCGACGAGACCTGGCGCGACACCCTGCACGACCCGCACGGAACCGTGCTGCTCAGCCCCGCCGAGATGCTGCCCGACCGGGTCACCGTCGTCACCGACCTGGCCGGTTCCCTGCTCCCGCCCGGCTGGCCCGCCGCCGCGGCCCGTTTCCCGGCCGGCGAGGAAGGAGACGGCCTCCACGCGCGCGTGCTCGACGTCCTCACCGCGCTCGACGCCCGCGTCGCTGCCCCGGTCGCCGCGGCAGCCGGGTACGCCCTGGCCGAACCGGAACCTGTCACGGCTCGTGTGGCCGCAACCGTACGCCTGCACGCGCGCGTGGCCGCCGCGGCGCACTCCGCCGTCGTCGCCGCCGGTGCCCTCTCCCGGCCCCCGCAGGCCGGCCGGCACCTGTACGTGGACCTCGCCCCGCTGCGCCCCGCGCTGACCGCGCACGGCGTGGGCGACGCACAGGAACTGGAGGACTTCCTCTCCGCCCGCATCGGCATGCCCGCGCCGGGCGGCCACCGCTTCGGCGACGAGCTCGAAGCCCCGCGCGTGCGGCTGTCCACCGGCGCCCTGCTGTCCGGCTCCGACCCGGAACGCGCGGAATGCCTCACCTCACCCACGCCGTTGGAACTGCCGCACGTGCAACGCGCGTTGAGCCGGCTGAAGTCGGTCTTCGACGATCTCCGCGACGACGCTCAGCGATGGGAGTCCTCTCGATGACACAGCAGTCCGAGTCGACCACAGGTACGACCACCCGGGAAGCCGACGACCCGGCACTCCCGTCCCCGCTCGCGCCCCCGCACCCGCCCCTGGCCGAACCCCGGCCGCCGGCCGAGCGGAGAGTGTGGCCGCGCACCTTCCACGACCGGTTGACCGCCCCGCTCCCCGGCCTGAAGGCCATCGCCCGCTTCGCTCGCGAGGGCGCCGTGCGACCGAGTCCCGAAGGCCTCGCCGACATCCCCCGACTGCCCTACGCTCCCGGCCCGCTGCCCCGCGTCGACGCCCGCACGATCGCCGTCACCTGGGCGGGACACGCCAGTTGGGTGCTGCGCATCGGCGGGCTCACGGTCCTCACCGACCCGGTCTGGTCGCGCCGGATCCTCGGCACCCCCGCCCGCATCACTCCCGTGGGCGTCCCCTGGGAAGAGCTGCCGCGCGTCGACGCCGTCGTCATCAGCCACAACCACTACGACCATCTGGACGCCCCCACCCTGCGCCGGCTCCCGCGCGACACCCCCGTGTTCGCCCCGGCCGGGCTCGCCCGCTGGTTCCACCGCCGCCGCTTCACCCGCGTCACGGAACTCGACTGGTGGGAAGCGGCCGAACTGGACGGCGTCCGCTTCGACTTCGTCCCGGCCCACCACTGGTCAAAGCGCACCCTCACCGACACCTGCCACAGCCTGTGGGGCGGCTGGGTGCTCACCGACCGGGACGGACAGCGCGTCTACTTCGCCGGCGACACGGGCTACGGCCACTGGTTCTCCCGCATCGGCCGTCGTTACCCCGGCATCGACCTCGCCCTCCTCCCCATCGGCGCCTACGATCCGCGCTGGTGGCTCAGGGACGTCCACTGCAACCCGGAGGAGGCGGTCCGGGCGGCCCAGGACCTGGGCGCCCGGCGGATGGCCCCCATGCACTGGGCGACCTTCGTCCTCTCGGCAGAACCGGTCCTGGAACCCCTCACGCGCGTACGTGAGGCGTGGGACAAGGCGGGCCTGCCACGGGAAAACCTGTGGGACATGCCGATCGGCGCTTCAAGGGTGCTGCAGGGAAACTGACCCCTCAGGGGCGCGGGGAACTGCGTACCCGCCGCACCACACTCGGCACCGCGCTGATCACCAAGGTCAGCACGATCGCCGCCACCACACCCTCCCACGGCTCATCGAACAGCGACCCCCCGAGAATCCCGATGAGCTGATACGTCACGGCCCACGCCAGACACGCCGGCAGGTTCCCCCGGGAAAACCGCCGCAACGGCCACTCCGCCAGAAGACAGGCCAGCATCACCGGGATACGCCCCGCCGGCACCAGCCGGGACAACACCAGCACGGCGACACCGTGCGCGGCGAGTTTCTCCTGCGCCTGAGCGAGCCGGTCCTCCGGCGCCCGCGCCCGAAGCGCCTCCAGCCAGCGTGAGCCGTTCTTCGAATTAAGCCCGCGCCGCCCCAGCCAGTACAGCGTCGCGTCCCCGAGGAAGGCCGCCAGCGACGCCGTCAGGAACACCATCAACAGCGACAACGGCGACGTCTGGTGAAAGGCGACCACGGCCGCCGAACTCACCAGCGCCCCCGTCGGAATCACCGGCACCAGCGCCCCGACCAGCACCAGCAGGAAGAGCGTCGGATAGCCGACCGCCTGCTGTGTGGACGTCGGCACGACGGACGCCGGGGTGACGGCCGACGCCGCCAGCAGGGGCAGACCGGCCTGCGCCACGGGCGCGGTCCAGGTCACCGCGCGACCTTCAGGCGCACGCTCTCCCCGTGCCCGAGCCGGTGCACCGCCACCCCGGGTGCGCGCCTGGCCGCCAGCCGTACGAACTCGTCGCCCGGCGCGTGGAACTCGTGGGGGCGCACGGCGTCCATCCCGATCGGCCAGTACGTTCCGTAGTGCACCGGCACCGCATTGCACGGCGCCAGTCGTGCCAGCGCCTCCGCCGCCCGACCCGCGTCCAGATGGCCCTCGCCCAGGTACGGCCCCCAGCCGCCGACCGGCAGCAGCGCCACGTCGACCGGCCCGACCTCCTCGGCCATCGTGTCGAACAGCCCGGTGTCCCCGGCGAAGTACGTCCGGGCCTCGCCGGCTATGACATAGCCGAGCGCGGGGGCGCGGTGCGGTCCGAGCGGCAGCCGCCGCCCGTCGTGCCGCGCGGGCACGGCCCGTACGACCACGTCGCCGACCGGGATCTCGTCCCCGGGCGCCACCTCGCTCACCCGCAGGTGCGCGAGCCGGCGCAGTCCGGACACCGCTCGGCGCGCGCCCCGGGGCACGAGCAGGCGCGTGCCCGGAGCGAGCCGCATCAGCGAGGGCACATGCAGATGGTCGGCGTGCAGATGCGAGACCAGTGCCACGTCCGCGTCACGGGCGCCGGACGGCGGCAGGGCTCCGCGCCGGCGGCGCAGGTGCGCGAGCCGGCGTGCGAACAGGGGATCGGTGAGCACGCGTACGTTCGAGTCCTCGACCGTGCAAGTGGCGTGACCCCACCAGGTGATCTCCACCGGCACTTCTTTGCCTCCTTCGCGCGACTCCCCGAAGCCTACGGGCAGGAGTAGGGTCGGCGGCGAAACCGGAGGTGAGGGGGGACGCCATGGTGCCGGTCCGGGTGACGGCGATCGCGAGTCTGACGCCGCTGGAGGAACTGGACGACGATCCGTTCCTGGTCGACTCCCGCAGCCAGCACGCGATGTGCGCCCGCTGGGCCGCCGAGCGGGGGTATGTGGTCAGCCGGGAGTTACTGGTCCGGGGACTGCGGCCCGACCACTGCGCGCTGTGGGACGGCGTCCGGCCCGGCCTCGACCTGTTCGTGGCGCCCAGCCGGCGGGTACTCGAGAGCGCGCTCGCGTCCGTCGAGGAGTTCACCGCGGAGTGCGCGAAACGCGGGGTGCGCGTCGAGACGGTGGGGCACGCGGAACCGGCGTACGACGCGGCGATGAAGGCGTGCGTGCACCGCCGGCTGTCGATGCCGACGGCCGGCTACGACGGACGCTGACGCGGCGACAGCGAACGGCGTCACCTCGGCCCTGCTCGGCCCTGCTCGGCGGTGCTCGGCGGTGCGAGGGACGAAAGGCGTTCCCCGGGCGTTGTGACAGGGTGGATGAGGGCCCGCGGCGGCGGGCCGGGACGTGAGGTGGCTGGGCGTGCGGGGCGTGCGGTGGCGGCGGGTCGCCAGTCAGGTCGGACGGAGTGTCGCCGTGTGGGCGGTCTCCACCGTCACCCTGCTCCTGCTCGCCGGGATCCTGCCGGACTTCCGGCTCCGGTCGGCGGACGGCGACAGCGCAACCGACATCGCCGTCACGGCGGCCGTCGGCGCCGGGGCCTTCGGTCTGCTGTCGGCCGTGGTGTGGCCGCTGCTCGTGCGGCTCCTGCTCCTCGTACCGGCGCTCGTGCTCGGGCTGCTGGTGTTCTTCCTGAACGGCGCGCTGCTGCTGCTCGCCCTGCGTCTCAACCCCGCAGAGCGCGGCGCCGCCGCCCCGGAGACCGCCGTCGTGGTCGCCGCCGTGATGTCCGCCGTGGCGTCCGCCACCGGCGCCGCCCTGGCCGTGCGCGACGACGACGCCTATCGCCGCAGGCTGTATCGCCTCTCCGACCGCCGCCGCCGGTCCGGACCGCCCAGCCCGGCCGGCCCCGGCACGGTGTTCGTACAGCTCGACGGCGTCGGCCACGACGTCCTGCTGGACGCGGTCGGCAAGGGGTTGATGCCCACCGTCGCCCGCTGGCTCGACTTCGGTGACGGCGGCCGCTCCACCCACCGCCTCACCCCCTGGCGCACCGACTGGTCCAGCCAGACCGGCGCCAGCCAGCTCGGCATCCTGCACGGCAGCAACCACGACGTCCCCGCGTTCCGCTGGTACGAGAAGGACACCCGCGAGGTGGTCGTCTGCAACCGCCCGACCAGCGCCGCCGAACTCCAGCGCCGCGCCGTCGGATACGCCGGACACGGCGGTCTGCTCACCGTCGACGGGGCCAGCCGCGGCAACCTGTTCAGCGGCGGCGCCGAACAGCAGGCCCTCGTGCTGTCCATCGCCACCCGCCGCCGCAGCCGCGAGAACCGCTCCCGGGCGGGCTACTTCGCCTATTTCTCGGATCCGGCCAACGCCGTGCGCACCGCCCTGTCCTTCGTCGCCGACGTCGGCAGGGAGATCGGCCAGTCCAGCCGGGCCCGCCTGCGAAAGCAGCGCCCGAGGGTCTCCCGCGCGGGCCTCTACCCGTTCGTGAGGGCCTTCGCGACGGTCGTCGAGAGAGACGTCGTCGTCGCCTCGGTGACGGGCGACATGCTCGTCGGCCGCACCGCCGTCTACGCCGACCTGGTGGCCTACGACGAGGTCGCCCACCACTCCGGCCCGGCGAGCCGCGACGCGCAGAAGGTCCTCGAAAGCCTCGACCGGTCGCTCGCCCTGATCGAGAACGTCGCCGAGCACGCCCCGCGCCCGTACCGGATCGTCGTGCTGTCCGATCACGGCCAGAGCCCCGGCGAGACCTTCCGCTCCCGCTACGGCCTGACCCTCGGCGACCTGGTACGGGCCGGCTGCGGACTGCCCGTGTCGCGCAGGGCGGAGCGCACCCGCAGCGGGGCGGAGGCCCGCACCGCCGTGCGTGCCGCCCTGCGCATCCCGGTCGAGGAGGGCGGCGAGCGGCACCGCCCCGCGCGCCGTTCCGAGCCGATCGTGCTGGCCTCCGGCAACCTCGGCCTGGTCTCCTTCCCGGACGTCACGCACCGGATGAGCAAGGAGGAGATCGACGCCCGCCACCCCGCGCTGCTGCCGACCCTCGCCAACCACCCCGGCATAGGCTTCCTGCTGGTCCGCAGCGACGAGCACGGCGGCGTCGTCCTCGGCGCGAACGGCGCCGAGATCCCGCTGGCCGGCCTCGACGACGACCCGGGCCCGCTCGCCGCGTTCGGGCCGGGCGCGGCCGACGCGGTGCGCCGTACGCACTCCTTCCCGCACACCGCCGACATCATGGTCAACTCCTTCCACGACCCGGCCGACGGCGAAGTCCTCGCCTTCGAGGAGCAGATCGGCTCCCACGGCGGCCTCGGCGGCGCCCAGGGCAGGCCCTTCCTGCTGTCCCCGCTCGTCCTGACCGCACCGGTGGCGGACGGGGCGGAACTCGTCGGCGCCGAGCAGGTCCACCGTGTCCTGAGCCGCTGGCTGCGCGAGTCGAACGGCCCCCAGGTGCCGCTGGAGACCAGCGAGGAACGCGCGGCCTGAAATTCGGTGCGTGCACGGACGCGGCGCCACGGGTGTGATCGGATGGGGGAACGGGACCCGGAGACGGGTCCCACCGCGAGTCCGTACGCGAAAGGAATAACCGTGGCTACCACGCGCTCCGCACACACCGTCTGGGAAGGCAGCCTGCTCGAGGGCAACGGCGTCGTCACCTTCGACTCCTCCGGTGCGATCGGCGAGCAGCCGGTCACGTGGGCGTCGCGCGCCCAGGAGGCGAACGGGAAGACCAGCCCCGAGGAGCTGATCGCCGCCGCCCACTCCAGCTGCTACTCCATGGCCTTCTCCAACATCCTGAACAAGGCCGGGACGCCGCCCACCAAGCTCGTCACCTCCGCCGACGTCTCCTTCCAGCCCGGCGAGGGCATCACCGGCATCCACCTCACCGTCGAGGGCACCGTCCCCGGCATCGACGAGGCGGGCTTCCTCGCCGCCGCCGAGGAGGCCAAGGTCGGCTGCCCGGTCAGCCAGGCGCTGAAGGCCACGCCGATCACGCTGACCGCCAAGCTCGCCTGACCCGGAACACCCCCGTCGCGCGGGCCCGCCCACCGGGGGCGGCCCGCGCGACGTCGTCGGTTCGCCACCCGCGGCCGGGGTAGGAACCAGACGCTCTGGAACCGACGGGCCGGAAGGAACGCGATGCTGCCGGGAACGTCCCCGAACGCGACGGTGCTCGACTCCGCCACCCGTGACCGGACCCGCGTCCTGCTGCTGTTCAGCCTCTCCGGACGGCTCCGCCCCCGGGACACCGCCCTCGGCGCCCTCGTCGACCGCTACGACTACGGCCGCTTCGCCTCCCACCTGATGACCAGCCAGGACGTACTCCCCGTCCCGGTCCTCGACGAACAGGCCGCGCCCCGTCGGCTGCGGCTGCCGCACGGCGACCACGGCCTGGGCCTCGCGTCCCTGCGGATCCTCGTCGTCGCCACCCCGCGCGGCGACGCCACCCTGGTCGTGGACTGCGCCTTCGCGGGCGAGACCACGGCCGGCGACCTCGCCGCCTGGCTGGCCACGACCTGCTTCGACCGGGAGCGCATCGAACTCGACGACCGCCCGCTCCTCCAGACGCTGACCGAGCAGCTCGGCCGCCCGCTCGCCCTCGGCCAGAACGTGCACCAACTCGTCTTCCCCGGCGGACGGTTACAACGCGAACTGCTCAGCGCGGACGTGGACCGCAAGGCGATCCTGCTGAACGAGATCGTCTACCGCGGCCGGATGCCCTGGAACCCCGCCACGCCCTACGACGCGAGCCTCGCGCCGCACCTCAGGAACCACGGCCTCACCCTGTCCGCCCTCGGCCGGGGCGTCTCCGTCCAGGCCGGCTGGGCCCCGCACGTCGAGAACGGCCTGATGCTCGTCGCCGTCGGCATGGTCTCCGCCCTCGCCGTGCTCCAGCGCACCCGGCTCGCCGCCTTCGCGATGATGAAGGCCAACGAGCAGGCCCTGACCGACTCGCCCACCGAGATCCGCTCCCTGATCTCCCGCCTGTCCGCGGGCGTCAACGAACTCCAGCTGGACCTCGCCTTCGGCGTCGAGGCCTACGTCGACAGCCTGCTGATCCCCGAGATGGTCATGGAGGCCTTCCAGTCCTCGCAGCGCGACGCGCTCGGCATCCGCGACAGCCTGGAGAACTCGGCCCGCATGGTCGAGCGCCTGACCTCGGTGATCAGCGCCCGCTCCGCCGCCCTGGACGCCGAACTCGCCGAGCGCGACGAGCGCCGCGACCGCACCGTGTCCGGTCTCGTCGCCGCCGCCACACTGATCGCCCTGCCGCCGACCCTGCTGCTCGCCTTCTTCGGCGTGAACGGCACGAACGTCGACGACCACCGCTCCATCCTCGACCTGCGCGCCTACGGCACGGCCTACGCGCTGGCCTGGCTCCCCTTCGTCGTCCTCGTCGTGATCGGATACGTCCTGCTCAGACGCATCAGCACCCGATCGGGCTCACTGCTGCCGACGTCCGACGACGACGCCGTACCCGTACCGCCCCCACGCCCGCCCTCCGGGAGCCCCCGACCATGACGCCACGCCCCGCCGTCTCCGCCCACCGGGGCGGCTCCGAGCGCGCCGACGCCGCCACCTGGGAGGCGTACAAGGACGCGCTGGAGTCCGGCGCGGAGTATGCCGAGTTCGACATCCGCCGCACGGCCGACGGTGTTCTCGTCGTCTACCACGACCCCCGGGTGGGGCCCACCGGGCCGCCGCTGTCCCGGCTCACGCACACCGAGCTGAGCGAGCGGGCCGGCTACGACGTGCCGGTGGTGGACGAGGTCATGGCACTGATCGCCGGGCGGCTCGTGGCGCACCTGGACCTCAAGGAGGTGGGCTACGAGCAGGAGGTGGTCGACCGGGCGGTGGCCCTGCTCGGTACGGACGGGCTTGTCGTGACGACGCTGGAGGACCGTTCCGTCGCCGCCGTGACGCGGGCCTTCCCCGGGGTGCGCACCGCGCTGTCACTGGGGCGCGACCGCAGGGACCTGGCCCTGGCCCGGCTGCCCGGGACCCGGCTGAGCGAGCTGTTCCCCGCCCGCCGGATCAGCGCCTGCGGCGCCCACGGCGTCGCCGTGCACCAGCGGCTGGCCAGGACCACCGTGCTGCGCGAGGCGACCCGGCGCGGCCTGTTCACCATGGTGTGGACGGTCAACGACGACACCCTGATGCGGGCGTTCCTCACCCACCCGCGCGTGGACGTGCTGGTCACGGACCGGCCCCGGCGGGCCGTGGCCCTGCGCGGGCCCATCACCCCTTCGCGGCATTGACAACGGCGCACTCAAGTTTTGTGCTGGAAAATGGGGAGTGAGTGGCCAGTGCCCTGACGGAAGGGGACAGCGATGGGACGAGCGGTCGGGATCGACCTCGGGACCACGAACTCGGTGGTGGCCGTGCTGGAGGGCGGTGAGCCCACGGTCATCGCCAACGCGGAGGGGGCCAGGACCACACCCTCGGTCGTGGCGTTCGCAAAGAACGGCGAGGTGCTGGTCGGGGAGGTCGCCAAACGCCAGGCCGTGACGAACGTGGAGCGCACCGCCCGCTCGGTCAAGCGCTACATGGGCGACGCGAGCTGGCGTTTCCCGGACCAGGGGGACGTGGACGGTACCCGCTACCGGGCGCAGGAGCTGTCCGCCCGGGTGCTGCAGAAGCTGAAGAGGGACGCGGAGTCCTACCTCGGCGAGGAGGTCACCGACGCGGTGATCACCGTCCCGGCCTACTTCGACGACACACAGCGGCAGGCGACCAAGGAGGCCGGGGAGGTCGCGGGCCTGAAGGTGCTGCGGATCATCAACGAGCCGACGGCGGCGGCGCTGGCGTACGGGCTGGACAAGGAGAACGACCAGACGGTCCTCGTCTTCGACCTCGGCGGCGGCACCTTCGACGTGTCGCTGCTGGAGATGGGCGAGGGCGTCATCGAGGTGAAGGCCACCAACGGCGACACCCACCTCGGCGGCGACGACTGGGACCAGCGGATCGTCGACTACCTCGTCAAGCGCTTCAAGGGCCAGTACGGCGTCGACCTCGGCAACGACAAGATGGCGGTGCAGCGGCTGCGCGAGGGCGCCGAGAAGGCCAAGATCGAGCTGTCCAGCTCCACCGAGACGACGATCAACCTGCCCTACATCACGGCCTCCGCCGAAGGGCCGCTGCATCTCGACGAGAAGCTGACCCGGGCCCAGTTCCAGGAGCTCACCGCCGATCTGCTCGACCGGTGCAAGGCGCCTTTCCACCAGGCGGTCGACGACGCCGGGGTGAAGCTCTCCGCGGTCGACCACGTGATTCTCGTCGGCGGTTCGACCCGGATGCCCGCGGTGACCGAGCTGGTCAAGGAACTCACCGGCAAGGAGCCGCACAAGGGCGTCAACCCCGACGAGGTCGTGGCGCTCGGTGCCGCGCTCCAGGCGGGCGTCATGCGCGGCGACGTCAAGGACGTGCTGCTGCTCGACGTCACCCCGCTGTCCCTGGGCATCGAGACCAAGGGCGGCATCATGACGAAGCTGATCGAGCGCAACACGACCATCCCGACCCGGCGTTCGGAGATCTTCACGACCGCGGCCGACAACCAGCCCTCGGTCGGCATCCAGGTCTACCAGGGCGAACGCGAGATCGCCGCCTACAACAAGAAGCTCGGCGTCTTCGACCTGACGGGCCTGCCGCCGGCACCGCGCGGCGTGCCGCAGATCGAGGTGGCCTTCGACATCGACGCCAACGGCATCATGCACGTCTCCGCCAAGGACATGGCGACCGGCCGCGAACAGAAGATGACCGTCACCGGCGGCTCGGCGCTGGGCAAGGACGACATCGACCGCATGATGCGCGAGGCCGAGCAGTACGCCGAGGAGGACCGGGGCCGCCGCGAGGCCGCCGAGACCCGCAACCAGGCCGAGCAACTCGTCTACCAGACGGAGAACTTCCTCCGCGAGAACGGCGACAAGATCCCGGCCGACACCAAGGCCGAGGTCGAGTCGGCCGTCACCGAGGTGAAGGGACAGCTGGAACAGCAGGCGGACACCGCCGCCCTGCGCACCGGGGTCGAGAAGCTCGCCTCGGTCAGCCAGAAGATGGGCCAGGCGATGTACGCCCAGGCCCAGCAGGCACCCACCGAGGAGTCTCCTGGCACCGCGCAGGAGGAGGGCGTGGTCGACGCGGAGATCGTGGACGAGGAGAAGGGCGGCCGGGACGAGAAGGGCGGCGCGGCCTAGGGCGAGCCGGCCCGGCAGGTCTACGACGGGGTCCGGCGTCCTGGGGCGGCGGGCGGCAGTGTCACGCACACCGCGTCCAGGACGGTCGCGTACAGCGTGCCGAAGTCGGTGAGCCTGGAGCGGAGCCGGTCCAGACCGTCGCGGTGGCCCGTCAGGAGCTGGATGTCGCCGGTGCGGGCCGCGCACTCGAGGACCGCGGGCAGGAAGTCCGGCGGTTCCTCGCCGGTCGTCTCCAAGCCGTGCGCGCGGTACAGCTCCTCGGAGGGTGCCGGTGCCGCCTCGCGCCAGACGCTCAGATACAGGCTGTGGTCCGGCTGCGCCTCGAAGACCTCGATGTAGTGCGCGGCCAGTTCACGCGGTGGGGTGACCGCCGCGTGGTCGGCGAACTCCCTCAGCTGCGGGGCGGCTTCGCGCAGCAGTGGCAGTCGGGCACGGAAGTCGTCGTCGGGGAACATCAGGCACAGCGCGGCAGCCTGGTACAGCACCTCGAATCCGGGCATCGGACCTCCTTCGCGTGTGCCCCCGTCATCCCGACGCTAGGGGCGGGCAGAGGGGCACACCCGTCGGCGGGGTCCGTACGGGTCAGGTCACGTGCGGCCGACTCACCCTGCGGGGATCCGCCGCAGGGTCCGGAACCGGTGGCTGAAAAACGCCGCCGGGACGGGGCGCGGCATTGGGTGGATCCACTCGAGTGCAACCAGAGTGGCCAGTTCGCCTTCGTGGAGCTGGAGACCGGGCAGCCGATCTCGGAGGCGGTCGCCCAGTGGCTGTCCTAGCCCGGCTCCCGAGCCGTTCAGAAGCTGTCGTGGTACTCCCGCAGCAGCTCCTCCGTGCGCTGGGCGGAACCGGCGCGGGCCGTCATGTGGTCCAGGACCTCCAGATGCGCGGAGACCTCCTTGCGGGAGTCCAGGTACAGCGCGCCCGTCAGATACTCGGTGAAGACCATGTCGGGGAGCTCGGGCTCGGCGAAGCGGAACAGCGAGAACGGGGCGTACGTCCCTGGGTGCGGGCCGTCCTTGAACTCGGCGATCTGGAGCGTGACCCGGTCGCGCGCGGCGTATTCCAGCAGCTTGTCCAGCTGGTCGCGCATCACCTGGCCGTCGACGCTCACCGGGCGGCGCAGCACCGTCTCGTCCATGATCACCCACAGGTGCGGCGGGTTCTCGCGCTCCAGGAGCCGCTGCCGCTCCATGCGCAGCGACACGTGCCGCTCCACGGCCTCCGGTCCCGCGTTCGCGATGGTGCCGGCCTCCAGCACCGCACGCGCGTACCCCTCGGTCTGCAGCAGCCCGGGCACGAAGTGCGGCTCGTAGGACCGGATGATCCGGGCGGCGCCCTCCAGGCTCACGTACAGGCTGAACCACTCCGGCAGCACGTCGTGGAACCGCTGCCACCAGCCCGGCCGGTTCGCCTCCTCGGCGAGGTCGACGAACGCGGTCACCTCGTCCTCGGCCACGCCGTACGCGGTCAGCAGGATCTGCACGTACGGGATCTTCAGCGCGACGTCGGCGGTCTCCATCCGCCGGACCGTCGCGGGGGCGACGCGCAGCACCCGGGCGGCCTCGTCACGACCGACGCCCGCCGCCTCGCGCAGCTCCTGCAGCCGCTTGCCCAGCACCACCTGGCCCACGGTGGGTGCGGCCCGCCGTTCACTCACGCCACGCCTCCCCAACGCGCCCAAGCCTGCGATCAGTCTGTCACGTACCGCCGACAGTCTCCCAGGGGCCGACGGTGAGGAGATCACGGAAGACGACGTGTCGCCGGCGCATTACCCCGCGGGTAATGGACCGGGCGCGGCCGGAACGGGATCGTGAACGTACCGGGCCCCGGGCCGGCGCACTCCGGCCCGGGGCCCGGCTCCCAGCCGCACCATGACCCGACGGAGGGTGATGCCCCATGTCCGCGATCCAGCTCGCCGCACTCGCCCGGACCTCCGAGCCGCAGTCGATGCTGCGCCGCTTCCTGGCCCTGGACGCCGCGGTGACCGGCGCCAACGCCCTCGCCTACCTCGCGTTCCCCGGCCCCCTGGGGCGCTTCTTCGGCGTCGACTCCACGCTGCTGCTCGCACTGGGCGCGTTCCTCGCGGTCTACGCGGCGGGCGTCGGCCTGCTGGCTTCCCGCCGGCACCCAACGGCGCTGGGTGTGCGGGCCGTCGTCGAGGCCAACCTCGCCTGGACGGTCGTGAGCCTCGTGGCCCTGGCGCTGTGGCTCACGCCGAGCACGGCGGGGGCCGTGTGGACGGTGCTCCAGGCACTGACCGTGGCCGGGTTCGCCGTCCTGCAGCACACGGCACTGAAGGCACGTCAGGACAGCAGCGACTGAAGGTACTTGGCCGTCGCGGGGTCGGCCGGGAGGAGCGTCTCGATGGCCAGCTCGGCGACGGTCACGTCCATCGGGGTGTTGAACGTGGAGATCGAGGAGATGAACGACAGCGTCCGCCCCTCGTGCTCGATCCGCAGCGGCAGCGCGAAGTACGGCACCGGCTCCGAGGGCTCCTGAGGCCCGGCCCCCGGATCCTCCTCGGGCACCGGATACGCGGCCACCTCCTCGTACAGCTCCCGCAGCGGCTCGGAGCGGTGCAGCGCGATCTGCCGCTCCATCTGCTCCAGAAGGTGACCGCGCCAGGCGCGCAGGTTGCGGATGCGGGGGGCCAGGCCCCGCGGGTGCAGGGCGAGCCGCATCGCGTTCAGCGGCGGCTCGAGCAGGGACGCGCAGACGCCGTCGACCAGCGTCATGATCCCCCGGTTGGCCGCCACCACGTTGTAGAGCGCGTCCACCACCAGCGCCGGATACGGCTCGTAGCCACCGATCAGCCGCTCGATGCCCTCGCGCAGCGCGTCCAGCGCCGGGTCGTCCAGCGGCGTCTCCGGGTAGCGCGGGGCGTAACCGGCCGCCAGCAGCAGCGTGTTGCGCTCCCGCACGGGGATGTCCAGATGCTCGGCCAGCCGCAGCACCATCTCCTCGCTGGGCCGGGACCGGCCCGTCTCGACGAAGCTGATGTGCCGGGCCGAGGAGTCCGCGCGCAGCGCCAGCTCCAGCTGGCTGACCCGGCGCTGCTCCCGCCAGGCCCGCAGCAGCGGACCCACGCCCTGGCCGGCCGTGGACGGGTGAGTGGTCATGTCAGGACCGTAGTCGAGAACCGGCCGTGCCGGACAGGCGCACGCCTCTGACCAGGGTCTCGGGCGCCCCGCTGTGGCAGGCTGAGAGGACACCGAGGACCCCGGCGCAAGGGAAGGAGCGCAGCCCATGCCCGTCGAACCGCTGTCGCAGAAGGAGGTCGAGGACCGGCTGGCCGAGCTGCCGGGCTGGTCGCTCGACGGAGACCGCCTCACCCGCTCCTACCGGCTCGGCTCGCATTTCGCGGCGACGGCGATGGTCGTGCACATCGCCCAGGTCCAGGAGGAGCTCGGCCACCACTCCGACCTCACACTGGGCTACAACACCGTCGCGCTGTCCGTCCACACCCACAGCGCGGGCGGCGCCGTCACCGAGAAGGACTTCGAGCTCGCCCGCAGGGTGGAGGACCTGGCCCCCGGGCACGGGGCACACTGACCGCGTGCTCGACTACGACAAGGAAGCGGAGCGGTACGACGCCTCGCGCGGCGGCGAGCCCAGGGCGGCCGCCGCCGCGGAGGCGGTACTGAGCCTCGTACCGCCGGACACCCGCAGCCTGCTCGACCTCGGCTGCGGCACCGGCATAGTGACCCGGCGGCTCGCGGCCGCACGCGACGGCATGCGGGTGGCCGGGGTGGACCTCGCCCTCGCGATGGCCCGGCAGGCCGCCGCCCGGCTGCCCGGTGCGGTCGTGCTCGCCGACAGCAGGCGGCTGCCCTTCCGGGACGGGGAGTTCGACGCCGTCAGCAGCGTGTGGCTGCTGCACCTGGCCGCCGGGCCCGCCGATGTGCGGACCATCGTCGGCGAGTGCGCCCGGGTGCTGCGGCCCGGCGGGGTCTACGTCACCACGGTCGACAAGGCCGCTTCCCACAACGTGGGCAGTGACATCGATGTCGTCCTGTCCTCCCGTCCACCGAGCCCGGTCCGGGACGGAGCGGCGGACGTCGTGTCCCACGCCGCCGGACACGGCCTGGTCCCGGCCGGGCAGGCCTGTTTCCGGGGCCACGGGCAGGGCCGCAGCCCCCGCCGTACGGTGGCCGACCTCAGGCGCGGCTGGTTCGTCACGCTGCCGCCCGGCGACCCGCTCGCCGACGGCTTCGCCACCCGGCTGGCTGAACTCCCCGACCAGGACCGGCCGCGCCCCGACCCGGTCTTCACGCTCCGGGCGTTCCGCAAGCCGATGGACCCTCCGGCCGGGTGAAGTCCGTGATCCAGTCGGTCCAGCTCGGCGCCGGCTCGGTCCTGACCGCCGCCCAGCTCGAACCGGCGACGAGGAGTTCTCCCACCCCGGCGACTTCGGCCCGGCGTGGGCGGCGGTCCGCCGCGACGGACGTACGGACGAGGACGGCTGGACGCGTGCCACGGTCCCCGTCGAGTCCGTCGAGCATTACGGCAACTCCCGCGCCCCCGGCGGCGACTGAGAGGCGGAACCCGCCCGTCCTCCCAGGAGGTCCGTCACGTGAAGCACCCCCACAGGCACCGCAGACGCCGTGTGCTCCTCCCCGTGGCCGTGGCCACGGCTGCGCTCGTCGGCGCAGGCCTGACCACGTTCGCCACCGACGACACCGCCGAGGCCGCCGCCACCGCACGGCAGGTCGAGAAGCTCGACCGGGGCGTGGTCAGCGTCCACACCGGCAGCGGCAACCTGGTCAGCTGGCGCTGGCTCGGCACCGACCCGGACAACGTCTCCTTCAACGTCTACCGGGCCGGTACGAAGGTCAACTCCACGCCGGTCACCGGCTCCACGAACTACTTCCACTCCGGCGCACCCGCCCAGGCCGACTACACCGTCCGCGCGGTCGTGAACGGCACGGAGCAGGGCGACTCGGTGCACGCGGTCCAGTTCCGCACCGGCTACAAGGACGTGCCCATCTCCCCGCCCGCCGGCGGCACCGCACCGGGCAACTCGGCGTACACCTACGAGGCCAACGACGCCTCCCTCGGCGACCTCGACGGCGACGGCGCCCTGGACATCGTCCTGAAGTGGCAGCCCACCAACGCCAAGGACAACTCCCAGTCCGGCTACACCGGCAACACCATCGTCGACGGCATCAAGCTCGACGGCACCCGGCTGTGGCGCGTCGACCTGGGCCGCAACATCCGCTCCGGCGCCCACTACACGCAGTTCCAGGTGTACGACTACGACGGCGACGGCAAGGCCGAGGTCGCCATGAAGACCGCCGACGGCACCAAGGACGGCACCGGCGCGGTCATCGGCAGCTCCTCGGCCGACCACCGCAACTCCGGCGGCTATGTGCTGTCCGGCCCCGAGTTCCTGACCATGTTCAACGGCCGGACGGGCAAGGCGATGCAGAGCGTCGACTACGTCCCGGCCCGCGGCACCGTCTCCTCCTGGGGCGACAACTACGGCAACCGCGTCGACCGCTTCCTCGCGGGCACGGCCTACCTCGACGGCTCCCGCCCCTCCCTGATCATGGCGCGCGGCTACTACACCCGCACGGTGATCGCCGCCTGGGACTGGCGGAACGGCTCCTTCACCCGCCGCTGGACCTTCGACACCAACTCCTCCACCAACAGCGGCAAGGGCTATGACGGCCAGGGCAACCACAGCCTGTCCGTCGCGGACGTCGACGCGGACGGGAAGGACGAGATCGTCTACGGCGCGATGACCGTGGACGACAACGGCAACGGGCTCTGGACCACCAAACTGGGCCACGGCGACGCCGGTCACGTCGGCGACCTCAACCCGTCCCGCGCGGGCCTGGAGTACTTCAAGGTCTCGGAGAGCACCAGCCAGCCCGGCTCCTGGATGGCCGACGCCCGCACCGGCGCGATCCTCTGGAAGACCGCCTCCGGCGCCGACAACGGCCGCGGGGTCGCCGCCGACATCTACGCGGCCAGCGCGGGCGCCGAGGCCTGGTCCGCCGCCGACACCACCCTGCGCTCGGCGACCGGCGCCTCCCTCGGCCGGGAACCCTCCAGCATCAACTTCCTGTCCTGGTGGGACGGCGACCCCGTCCGCGAACTCCTCGACGGCACCCGCATCGACAAGTACGGCACGTCGGGCGACACCCGCCTGCTGACCGGATCCGGGGTCTCCTCCAACAACGGCACGAAGTCCACGCCCGTCCTGTCCGGCGACCTCCTCGGCGACTGGCGTGAGGAAGTCGTCTGGCGCACCGGGGACAACACGGCCCTGCGCATCTACTCGACCCCGCACGAGACGAACACGAGGATCACGACCCTGCTCCACGACACGCAGTACCGCACGGCCCTCGCGTGGCAGAACACCGCGTACAACCAGCCGCCGCACCCGAGCTTCTTCATCGGCAACGCCATGCCGACGGCTCCGAGGCCGACGGTCTACACCCCGTGAGACCCCGGTGGGTGCGTACCCCGGGGGAGCACGCACCCACCGGTCACGACAGCGGGGCCGTCAGGCGACCGTGCAGGTCTGATCACCCAGCTTGAACACGGCCGGTTTCGTGTTCGTCCCCGACCAGTTCGCCGTGAACCCGAAGCTCACCGACGAGCCCGCCGCCACGTTGGCGTTCCAGCCGATGTTCTTCGCCGTCACCGTCGAACCCGACTGCGCGGCCTCGGCGTTCCAGGCCTGGGTCAGCTTCTGCCCGTCGAGGAAGGGCCAGCTCAGCGACCAGCCGTTCCATGGGGTGGTACCGGTGTTGGTGAGCTGGACGTCCGTCTGGAAGCCGCCCGACCACTGGTTGGTGACCTTGTACGTCACCTTGCAGGCGCCCGTCGGTGTCGGGTCGGGGCCCGGCCCCGGGTCCGTCGTGCCGCCGTCGGAGCTGTCGCCGTAGATGACGCCACGGCCGTTCGTCGCGACGTATACACGGCCGTAGATCCTCGGGTCGCCGGTGATGGCCGCGCCTGTCCAACCCCACTGGTGGGCATCGTCGTTGATGCGCGTCCAGCTCGCGCCCTTGTCCGTGGAGCGGAAGATGCCGCGCACGCCGCCGATCTTCGCGCTCGTGTACAGCGTCTGGTAGGACGCGCCGGGCGCCGCCTTGCCGAAGCCGATGGTGTCGGCCTGCTCGACGTTCGAGAGCTTCGTGAAGCTCGCCCCGCCGTCCGTGGAGTGCCACAGGCCGTACGCCCCGTCACTCGCTCCGCCCGCCAGCCACACATCGCCCTTCCCGCCGGGCAGGGCCTTGAAGCGGACGCTGTCGCCGCTCGGCAGGCCGCCGGCCGGGGACTCCTTGAACGTCGCCCCGCCGTCCGTACTGACGTAGAACTTCCCTGACTTGAAGCCGTAGAAGGTCTTCGGGTCGACCCGGTCCGACTCGACGACCGCCCCGGAGGGGATACCGCCGGAGGCCTGCCACGACGTGCCGAAGCCCGTCGCGTAGTGCACGCCGGCGCCCTGCGGGCTCCACACGAACCGGCTGCCGTCGGCCGCCGCCGCGACCGTGCCGCCGCCGCTCACGCCCGAGGGGTCGGTGCCCGCGAACCAGTTGGCGCCGTTGTCCGTCGAGAACGCGATGTGCGGGCCCGAGTCCAGATTGCCTACCCGGACGACCGTGTTCGGGCTCGACTCGGCGAAGTCCAGGCTCGTGGTCGTCGTGAAGTTCGGCTGCGTGAACATCATCGACGGCACCTTGCTCAGGTCCGTGTGACGGAAGCCGCCGACATCGCCGAGCGCGCTGAGCAGCGGGGCCCCGGACGGGGGAGAGGCGAGGTCGTTGACCGCCGTCTCCTCCAGGCCCCGCACCATCGGCTTGACGGTGAACTTCCCGCCGCTGTCCCAGTTCGTGAGGTTCTCGGTGCCGTAGATCGTCGCGCCCGTCCCGTACATCAGGCGAGCGGAGTCGAACGGGTCGATCTCCATCGACTCCGTCATCCAGCCGAGCTTGGGGGTCTGTTCGGGAGGCGCCGGGTTCGCACCCCAGGTCAGCCACGGCGAGGACGAGACGTCCATCGTGTAGCGGTTCTCGCGGTCGGGGTACGACGTGTAGTCCCACGCCTTGGTCCAGGTCGCCCCGCTGTCCGTGGAGCGGAAGATCTGTGTGTCCGGCCACCAGGCGCTGTAGGCCGTGGCCATGACCGTGCCCGGCTTCTGCCGGTCCACCGTCAGCCCGCTGAAGCCGTAGAACGTGTCGGCCTCCGCCACCGGGCTGATGTTCGTCCAGCTACCGGTTCCGGTCGCGTACCGCCACAGCCGGCCCTTGCCACCGTCGTACGGGCCGCCCTTGTCGCTGTAGGCGACATAGAGGTGGCCGTTCTTCGCGTCCAGGACGCCCTTGTGGGCCAGCTGGCCCGTCGGCTGTCCGGCCAGCCGCTGCCAGGTCGCGCCCGCGTCCGTCGAGCGGTACACCGCGTTGTCCGCGTCGGCGACCCCGACGTAGAGCGTCTTCGTGGCGTTGCCCGAGGTGCCCGTGGACTCGTCGAAGGTGACCCAGACGATCCCCTGGTTGTCGGACGCGTAGCCGGACGTGTCGCTAGGGTCCTGCGCGTAGTTGCCGACGTTGGGGAAGTTCGTGACCTGCGACCAGGTGACCCCCGAGTCCGTCGACCGCCACAGCCCCTTGCCGCTGGGCGCGCCCAGGTACAGCACGCTGTTCCGGTTCGGGTCGATCGCCAGCCGCTCACCCATGCCACGCCCCGGCATGTTGCCGCCCAGCTTGAACGGCAGATTCGCCTTCTGCCAGCTCGCGCCCCGGTTCGAGGACCGCATGACCGCACCGTTCTTCGGGTCCCAGCTGTTGGTGTACGTCCCGACCGCCGCGTACACCCGGTTCGGATCGACGGAGTCGGACGCGATGCTGACGACACCCGTGTGCCCCCAGTCGTCCCATCCGACCGAGTCCAGCAACGGCGTCCAGGTCTTCGACGACTCCTGCCAGCGGTACGCGCCGCCGATGTCGGTACGGGCGTAGGCGAGGTTCTTCTCGCTGCGGTTGAAGACGATGCCGGGGACGAAGCCGCCCCCGTCGATCCGGGCGTTCTTCCAGGTGTAGGTGTCCGCGGCGAGCTTCGTCGACGGGGGATCGGCGGCCAGGGCGGAGGGCGCACCCGACAACAACCCGGCCGCCAACGCGAGCACGGCCGTGAGAATACGGGTTCTTCGCACGGTGGGGTTCCTTCCGTGAGGGGGAACGTGCGAGGGCCGGGCGGCCCCAGTGCGGGTGGAGCCGCCCGGCCGTGGCCCCGCGTCAGGTGCGGGGCCATGTACGCAGAGCTTCGGACGCTGTTTTGGGGGCGCGGGGAACTGCGCGACCAGCCACACACGGCCCGCCGACGACAACCGCACAACCCGCGGAGCGTCCGGCGGGGGCTATTCGAGAAGCTCCGCGTACGAGCCCATGGCCAAGGCGATATCCGCCTGAGCCCAGAACCGGTGGTACGTGAACGACGGAACGGCACCGCCCGACAGATAACTCTCGATCTTCGACCAGGCCGGGTCGTTCTCGTAGAAGGACCGGATCGAGTCGAACGTCGACGACGAGTTGATCGCGTCACCGTTCGGCATCGTGCCCGTCCAGCCGCTCGGGATGGGCACCGGGTCGTCGAACCGGTTGTAGTCCGCGCGGTTCTCCGGGACGGCGATCCCGAGATCGTCCTGGTGGTTCGCCCACATACCGTCCAGCAGCTTCTTCGCCGCCGCCGCGGCCTCCGTGTCACCGGAGCGGTCCGCGTAGTACGTCAGGGTCTTGGCGAACGAGGCCGCCACACCCACATCGTTGGTGTAGTCGGCGACGGTGACGTGCAGCCCGCTGTTGGCCCCGGGACTCGACGCGTTCCAGGTGTCGGGCTGGCCCGACCACTGCAGCGTCGACGGGATGCGGTAGGTGCCGTCCGGGTTGAACGTGGTCTTGGACAGCGCCCAGTCGACCCACTTGTCGAGGACCGCCTTGGCCTTCGCGTTCCCCGTCTGCTGGTACAGCTCGGCGACCCGCTCCACGGACCACGCCTGGAAGCCGAACCACTGGTTGGACGGCGGGTCGTGGTACACGGGCTTCTCGTCGTAGTACATGCCGTAGAACGTCGACTTCCCGGCGGGCGGGGTCGCGTACCGGCCCGCCCAGCTGTTGGTCGCGCCGCCCGCGATGGCGCCTTCGTCCGACTGCAGCCAGCGGTAGAACTCCAGCTGCCGGTCCATGGACTTGGCCCAGTCGGCCGCGCCCGTCGCCGACTTGGGCTTCAGCGGGGCGTAATTGCTCAGCGCGTAAGCGGCGAGCGGGTTCTGGTAGCCGCCGTGGGCGTGGCTGGAGCCGATGCGCCAGGACCAGCCGGCCGAGGTGTCGGTGGCACCGCCCCATGCGTAGTACCAGGACATCAGGTACATCGAGGCGTCCTTGCCGGTGCCGGCCGGACAGGTCGACGGCCCGACACAGTTGCCGATCTTCTTGAAGTACTTGTCGAACATGGAGTAGCGCAGGTAGTCGCCCATCTTGGCGGCCTTGCCGACGGTCGCGGACACGGCACTGCCCTTGCCCTGCTCCTTCGCCCAGATGTCCGCCCAGTACGCGGCCTGTACGGCCCGTGCGTCGGCGTCCGGGGCGTTGGTGAACTTCCACTGCTTGGCGTAGGAGGCGTCACCGGTGAACAGGTCCAGATAGCCGTTCTTGCCGCCGTACTTGAAGGCGTCGCAGGTCGGCTGCGGCACCGTCTCCCACACCGACTCCTGCGAGCCGCGCTGGAAGGTGTTGATGTACGACGGGCCGGTGTCCGAGGGGCCCGCCTCGCACTTGCCGGGCGAGTTGCCGTAGCCGTAGACGTTGTCGACGTCCTGGAGCCAGTGCATGCCGTAGACGTCGTCCGTGCCGTACGCGCTCTTCAGCTCGGCCGCGATCGGGTCAGGGCCGACCGAGACGCCGGTGTCGAGCTTGGCCGGGTACTCGCCCGGCGTGTCCAGCTCGGGTGCGTAGGTCGCCGGCTTCGATGCGTTGTAGAAGGAGTTGGTCGGCTGGTCGGCGTGGGTGGGGATCATGTACTTCTCCATGAGCTCCCACGCCCCGTTGAACTTGGCCCAGTCGCCGGTCACCTTGCCGTACATGGCCTGGAGCCAGAGGAGGTAGCTGTACGCCTCCGAGGTGGTCTCGTGGCCGTGGTCCGGCGCCTCGACGATCAGCGTCTCGACCGAGTGGTAGGGGATGCCCTCGGGGGAGAAGTAGCCGTTCGCCGGGTTGGTGATCTTCCCGTAGAGCTCGAGGAAGCGGGCGTCGTACGCCTTCGTCGCCGCCAGCTGGGTCACCGTGACCGAGGACTTGGCGTGGCCCGGTGCCGTCGACTCGAACACGGCCGAACCGGTGCCGGAGGCCGCCGCGGTGACGGTCACCTTCTGCGCGGTGTTCCAGTTCTGCGGTGTGAAGGTGAGCGAGGCGCCGCCCGTGACCGACAGGCCCGAGTTGCCGCTCGCGCGGGCCGACGTCACCGTCACGTCGGACGCCGGCTGCTTGGACAGCTTCACCTCGTAGGTGCCCGACTTGCCCGACTGGACGCCCAGTTGCAGCGGCGAGGCGACGACGGTCGGACCGGAGGAGACCGTGATACCGACCGGGGTGGAGTTCGCGGAGGCGCCCATGCTGTCGTACGCCTTCGCCACCAGGGAGTGACTGCCCGTGGTCAAGTCGGAGACCGAAAGGGAGTAAGGCGCACTCGTGTCCGTGCCCAGCAGCTTGGTGTCGTCGTAGAACTCCACCTTGCTGATCGTGGCGTTGTCCGCGGCAGCCGCGGTGGCAGCCAGCGGAACCGCCTCGCCCTGGGTGTACACGGCGCCCGCGGCCGGGCTGGTCAGCACGGCGATCGGCGGCTGGTGCGCGCCGGTGCAGGGGGTGCCGTTGACCGCGAAGGACGTCGGCGCGGCGTTGGTGCCGCTGTAGGTGAACTGGGCGCCGGTGGAGACGGCGGCGCCCGCGGCGACCCGCGCGTTGTGAGGGGCGTTCTTGACGGTGACGTTCTGGCCGGACTGCGACCAGGTGCCGTTCCAGCCGTTCCCCAGCTTCTGGTTGCCGGAGTAGGCGTAGGTCAGCGTCCAGCCGTCGATGGCGTCCGTGCCGCGGTTGGTGAGGGTCAGGTCCGCGGTGAAGCCGGAGCCCCAGTCGTTCGTCTTGTAATCGACACTGCACTGAAGTGCGGCCGCCTGCGCGGTGGTCGACCCTGAGGAGAGCATCGTCAACGGAAGCGCGAGAGCTGCGACGGCGGCGATCCACACGCGCCGTACCGCTCCGCGTCTCCGGGGTGGGGGATGCATGGTGCTGGTTCCTCCTTGCGGCTCGGAGAAGTCAAGGCTTGAACCAGTGGGAGCGCTCCCATCGTGAGGACGGGTGTGGAATCGGTCAAGGGCCTTGAAGAGTCGAAAAGATTCGACGCCGCATGTTGAGCGAAAGTCAGCGACTCCCCTGTTCTTTGCAGACACTTGGCGCTACCTTCCTTGACACCAGTGGGAGCGGTTCCATCAGTCGACGCGTCCGTCACGGCGTGCCCGGCCTGCAAGGAGTCGCTCATGCGACACCTCTCGCGTTCAGTACTTTGAGCCGCCCCCAGCGCGGTCGTCCCCGTCTGCGCGAGTGCCCTGCCGGTTCCTCAGTTCCTCATGTCCTTGTCGGAGCGCGCCCTGAACGGCTGACACCCCCACCAGCGAAAGGGAAACCCGCACTCATGAGCCGTACGAGAACAGCGTTACTGGCCGCCATGGCCCTGGTCGCCGGCGCGACCGGCACGGCGTTCGCCGTGGACCCGGGCGGCGCCGAGGTCGCCGCCGTCCCCTGCACCGTCGACTACAAGATCCAGAACCAGTGGAGCACCGGCTTCACCGCCGCCGTGACCGTCACCAACAACAGCGCCGCCAAGTCGTCGTGGTCGCTGAAGTGGTCCTACGCCGGCAACCAGAAGGTCACCAGCGGCTGGAACGCCAAGCTGAGCCAGAGCGGTGCCGCCGTCACCGCGGCCAACGAGAGCTACAACGCCCAGCTGGCGAACGGAGGTTCGGTCAGTTTCGGCTTCCAGGGCAGCTACAGCGGCAGCAACGCGATCCCGGCCACCTTCACCCTCGACGGCGTGACCTGCAACGTCGACAGCGGCGGCCCCGGCGGCCCCACGGATCCGCCGGACCCTGGCGGCCCCGCCAACCGGGTCAACAACCCTTATGACGGCGCCAAGGTGTACGTGAACCCGGAGTGGTCCGAGAAGGCCGCCGCCGAGCCGGGCGGCAGCCGTGTCTCCAACCAGCCCACGGGTGTCTGGCTGGACCGGACCGCGGCCGTCAACGGCGCGGGCGGCAAGATGGGCCTGCGCGCCCATCTCGACGAGGCACTGCGCCAGAAGGGCTCCGGCGAACTGGTCGTCCAGCTCGTCATCTACAACCTGCCCGGCCGTGACTGCTCCGCCCTCGCCTCCAACGGCGAACTCGGCCCGACGGAGATCGACCGGTACAAGACGGAGTACATCGACCCGATCAAGACGATCCTCGCCGACTCGAAGTACTCCTCGTTGCGGATCGTCACCACGGTCGAGATCGACTCGCTGCCGAACCTCGTCACCAACACCGGCAGCCGCCCGACGGCCGTCCCGCAGTGCGACGTGATGAAGGCCAACGGCAACTATGTCAAGGGCGTCGGCTACGCGCTCAACAAGCTCGGCGACGTGCCCAACGTCTACAACTACGTCGACGCCGGGCACCACGGCTGGATCGGCTGGGACGACAACTTCGGCCCTACCGCCACCATCATGAAGGAGGCGGCGACGGCCGAGGGCGCCACGGTGAACGACGTCCACGGCTTCATCACCAACACGGCGAACTACAGCGCCCTGAAGGAGGACAACTTCACCATCAACGACACCGTGGCCGGCAAGTCCGTCCGCGAGTCGAAGTGGCTCGACTGGAACCGCTACGTGGACGAGCTGTCCTACGCCCAGGCGTTCCGCAACCAGCTGGTCTCGTCGGGCTTCAACTCGAACATCGGCATGCTGATCGACACCTCCCGCAACGGTTGGGGCGGCACCGCACGGCCCACCGGACCGGGCGCTACGACCAGCGTCGACACGTATGTCGACGGCGGGCGCTACGACCGCCGCTTCAACGGCGGCAACTGGTGCAACCAGTCCGGAGCCGGTCTCGGCGAGCGTCCGCAGGCCGCCCCGGCGGCGGGGATCGACGCCTACGTGTGGATGAAGCCCCCGGGTGAGTCCGACGGGGCGAGCAAGGCCATCCCGAACGACGAGGGCAAGGGCTTCGACCGCATGTGCGACCCGACCTACACAGGCAACCCGCGCAACAACCACAACATGTCCGGTGCTCTGGCGGACGCGCCGCTGTCCGGGCACTGGTTCTCCGCCCAGTTCCGGCAGCTGATGCAGAACGCGTACCCGCCGCTGTCCTGACCGGCTGACACTCCGTCCCCACGGGTCCGCCGGGGCTTCGGCCCCGGCGGATCATTTTGGCGGGGGCGGCAACAACGGTGGCCTTCTCCCGGTGCGTCGGCGCAGTCTGGCGGCATCCGAGGGAGAGGCTGACCACCATGGCGCACGACCACGATCACGACCGTCACGATCACGACCTTCACGACCACACCCACCTCGACTGGGCCGCGATGGCCCCGAGGCTGGAGTCCCAGGCGGAGCTGTTCGCTTCCCTGTACGAGCGGGCCCTGGGCTGGCTGGCGCACGAGGTGACCGAGCCGGGCCTGATCGTCGACGCGGGCAGCGGGCCGGGCGTCGTGTCGTGTCTGTTCGCCGAGACGTTCCCGGGCGCGCGGATCGTCGCGGTGGACGGCTCCGAGCCGCTGCTGGAGCGGGCGCGGGCACGGGCCGAGCGGCTGGGCGTCGCCGACCGCTTCGGCACGATCGCGGGTGAACTCCCTGACGTGCTGGACGAGTTGGACTACCCGGCCGACCTGCTCTGGGCGAGCCGCAGCCTGCACCACCTCGGTGACCAGCGGGCCGCGCTCGCCGCGTTCGCGGAGCGGCTGGCGCCCGGCGGCACGCTGGCCCTCATGGAGGGCGGCCTGCCCGCACGGTATCTGCCGCGCGACATCGGTATCGGCCGGCCCGGGCTCCAGGCGCGGCTCGACGCGCTGGAGGCGGAGTGGTTCACGCGGATGCGGACGGAGCTGCCTGGCCATGTCGCGGAGACGGAGGACTGGCCGGCCCTGCTGGCGTCGGCGGGGCTGAAACCGGGCAGGACGCACACCTTCCTGCTGGACCTGCCCGCACCCGCCTCGGACCGGGCCCGTGAGTACGTCGTCGGGTCCCTGTCGCATCTGCGGGAGCGGATTCCGGAGGGCTTCGACGCGGATGATCTCGCCACCCTCGACCGGCTTCTCGATCCTGACGACGAGGCGAGTCTGTACCGGCGGTCGGATGTGTTCGTGCTGGAGGCGCACACGGTGCACACGGCGGTTCGGGCGGTCTGAGCAGGGGGAACCCACCGCCCCGAACAGCACGACTGCCCGCAGCCGAGTGACAGGCTGCGGGCAGTAGCAGGGCCGGGAGAGGGCTCAGGCTCCGTCGAACGTCGCCGGGTCCGGGCCCAGGCGGCGGTCCTCGTTGAGGGCGCTGATGGCCGCCAAATCCTCGGTGTCCAGCTCGAAGTCGAAGACCTCGATGTTCTCCTTGATCCGCGACGGCGTCACGGACTTCGGGATCACCACGTTGCCGAGCTGGAGGTGCCAGCGGAGCACGACCTGGGCCGGCGTGCGGTTGTGCTTCTGGGCGATGGCCACGATCGCCGGAACCTCCAGGAGGCCCTTGCCCTGGCCGAGCGGCGACCAGGCTTCCGTGGCGATGCCCTGCTCCGCGTGGTACTCACGGGCGGCGCTCTGCTGCAGGTGCGGGTGCAGCTCGATCTGGTTCACGGCCGGGATGACCGACGTCTCGCCGATCAGCCGCTCCAGGTGCTTGGGCAGGAAGTTGGAGACACCGATGGCCCGGATCCGGCCGTCGGCGTGCAGCTTCTCGAACGCCTTGTACGTGTCGACGTACGTACCCCGGGCCGGCAGCGGCCAGTGGATCAGGTACAGGTCGACGAAGTCCAGGCCGAGCTTCTCGAGCGACGTGTCGAAGGCGCGCAGCGTGGAGTCGTACCCCTGGTCGGCGTTCCAGAGCTTGGTGGTGACGAAGAGCTCCTCGCGGGGGAGACCGGCGGCGGCGATGGCCTTGCCGGTGCCCTCCTCGTTGCCGTAGATCGCCGCTGTGTCGATGCTGCGGTACCCGGCCTCGAGCGCCGTCGTGACGGCCGACTCGGCCTCGTCGTCCGGCACCTGCCAGACGCCGAACCCCAGCTGGGGCATCGTGATGCCGTTGTTCAGGGTGATCTGGGGGACCTTGCTCACGAGCTCTCGATCCTTAGGTTTGTGGTCAGGTGTACTCCCATCGTCAACGATCACGAGCCGTGATGCATTCCTGACGGGAGAATTCAGACGGGCGGCACACCATCCTTTAACAGGCAGTTCACGCCCGGTACAGCGCCTCGACCTCGTTCTCGTACGCCTTCTCGATCGCCTTGCGCTTCAGCTTCAGGGACGGGGTCAGCAGCCCGTGTTCCTCGGTGAACGGCTGGGCCAGGATGCGGAAGGTGCGGATCGACTCTGCCTGCGAGACCAGGGTGTTGGCCGCGACCACCGCGCGCCGCACCTCCGTCTCCAGGTCCGCGTCCCGCACCAGCTCCGACGCGGACAACTGCGGCTTGCCCCGCATCGCCAGCCAGTGCTCCACGGCCTCCTGGTCTAGGGTCACGAGTGCGGCGATGTACGGGCGGTCGTTGCCGACGACGATGCACTGGTTGACCAGCGGATGGTCCCGGACGCGTTCCTCCAGCACACCGGGCGAAACACTCTTGCCGCCCGATGTGACCAGGATCTCCTTCTTGCGGCCGGTGATGGTGAGGTAGCCGTCCTCGTCGAGCGAGCCCAGGTCACCGGTGGCCAGCCAGCCGTCGTGCAGGGTCTCGTCCGTGGCCTTGGGATTGTTGAGGTAGCCCTGGAAGACGTTCTGGCCGTGCAGCCAGATCTCGCCGTCGTCCGCGAGGTGCACGGTCATGCCCGGGATGGGCTGGCCGACCGTCCCGAACCGGGTGCGTCCGGGCGGGTTGGCGGTCGCGGCGGCCGTGGACTCGGTCAGCCCGTAGCCCTCGTAGATGTGTACGCCCGCCCCGGCCCAGAACAGACCGAGCCGTCGGTCCATCGCCGAGCCGCCTGACATGGCGTGCCGGATCCGGCCGCCCATCGCGGCGCGGATCTTGGAGTAGACGAGCTTGTCGAAGAGCTGGTGCTGCATGCGCAGCCCCGCCGAGGGGCCGGGGCCGATGCCCCAGGCCTTGGCCTCGACGGCGTCCGCGTACTTGATGGCGATGTCCACGGCCTTCTCGAACGGGCCGGAACGGCCCTCCTTCTCGGCCTTGCGGCGGGCCGCGTTGAACACCTTCTCGAAGATGTACGGCACGGCCAGGAAGAACGTCGGCTTGAACGCGGCCAGATCGGGCAGCAGGGCCGCCGCGTTCAGCTGGGGCTGATGGCCGAACTTCACCTTGCCGCGTATCCCCGCGACCTGGACCATGCGCCCGAAGACGTGTGCGAGCGGCAGGAACAGCAGGGTGGCGGCCTCGTCGCCCCGCCTGGAGTGGAACACCGGCTCCCAGCGCTCGATGACGGTGTCCGCCTCGTACGCGAAGTTGCCGTGCGTGATGACACAGCCCTTGGGGCGTCCGGTCGTGCCCGAGGTGTAGATGATCGTGGCGACCGAGTCCGGCGTGACGGCCTGCCGGTGGCGGTGCACCACCTCGTCGTCGAGGTGCGCGCCGGCGTCGTACAGCTCGTGCACGGCACCGGAGTCGAGCTGCCACAGGCGGCGCAGCTGCGGCAGCCGGTCGATGACGGTGGCGATCGTCATCGCGTGGTCCTCGTGCTCCATGACCGCTGCCGTCACCTCGGCGTCGTACAGCATCCAGAAGCACTGCTCGGCCGAGGACGTCGGGTAGACCGGCACGACCTGGGCGCCGATCGTCCACAGCGCGTAGTCGAAGAGCGTCCACTCGTAGCGCGTACGGGACATGATCGCGACCCGGTCGCCGAACCGGATGCCGCTCGCCAGCAGGCCCTTGGCCAGGGCGAGCACCTCGTCGCGGAACTCGGCGGCGGTGACATCACGCCAATGCCCCGCGTCGTCCTTGCGGCCCAGGGCGATGTACAGCGGGTCTTCCTGGGCATGCTGGAAGACCACGTCGGCCAGACCGCCCACCGGAGGTGCCAACGCCAACGGAGGGTTGGTGAACTCGCGCAAACCCCGCTCCCCGCTCCTCAGCGCTTTTGTTGAGTGACGCTCCGCACAGCGCCGTGAAAGCTACCCCACGGGGCCAGGGTGCGGGAGGGGGGTCGATGGTGAGTAGCGCTCTCATCGGCGCTGGTCAGCGAGGGAGAAAAGCGCTCACATGGGGAAGGGTCGGACAGAATCCTGACGGTTGAGTAAGTTTCGGTGCCGTAATCTCCACCGAATCTGTACGACTCCAGGTGTGGTTCGGTGCGTCCCGAGGACGCCCTCTTCTGTCAGCGCGGCGGCAGCGGATTCTGTCACTCCACTCGTCACAGTTCCTTGCGTGAGCTGCGGTGCAGCCGGTCCCCGCCCGCCAGGATCGCCGCCGCCAGGGCGTCCGCCGCGCCCTGCGCGGAGGGGCGGCGCCGACCGTGGACCACCACGAAGTCGACCTGGCCCAGTTCCGGCAGGCCCGCCCGGTCCGGAACCCGGACCAGACCCGGCGGGATGAGGCCGCGCGAGTGGGCCATCACGCCGAGGCCCGCCCGGGCCGCCGCGACGAGGCCGTTGAGGCTGCCGCTCGTGCACACCACACGCCACTCGCGGCCCTGCCGCTCCAGCGCCTCCAGGGCGAGCGCGCGGGTGATGCCCGGCGGCGGGTAGACGATCAGCGGCACCGGGCGGTCCGGGTCGAGCCGGAGGCGTTCCGCGCCGATCCACACCAGCCTGTCGTGCCGGACCAGCTCGCCGCGCGGGTCCTCGGGGCGCCGCTTGGCCAGGACGAGGTCCAGCTTCCCGGCCGCCAACTGCTCGTGCAGCGTGCCCGACAGTTCGACCGTGAGCTCCAGGTCGACCTCCGGGTGTTCGTGCCGGAAGCCCTCGAGGATCTCGGGCAGCCGGGTCAGCACGAAGTCCTCGGAGGCGCCGAAGCGCAGCCGGCCGCGCAGCCGGGTGCCCGTGAAGAACGCCGCCGCCTGCTCGTGCACCTCCAGGATCCGGCGCGCGAAACCGAGCATGGCCTCGCCGTCCTCCGTCAGCTCCACCGAGTGCGTGTCCCGGGTGAACAGCGTCCGCCCGGTGGCGTCCTCCAGTCGCCGCACGTGCTGGCTGACCGTCGACTGCCGCAGCCCGAGCCGCCGCGCGGCCTGCGTGAAGCTCAGCGTCTGCGCCACCGACAGGAAAGTGCGCAGATGGGAGGGGTCATACATGCCCTCAGGTTATCGCGGAACGCGATGGCAGTAAGAGCGGTATACGGGATTCCCGATCGCCGGGCCGAGGAGCAGGATGGGAGGGGGCCTCCCCGGCCCTAGTCGCGCCTGTACGTACCGAGCAAGTGGAGCACCGTGAAACGCCTGCGCCGGCCGCGCCGGATGCCGATCGACCCGTTCATCCTTCTCCTGCTGGCGACGGTGGGCGTCGCCGCGTTGTTCCCGGCCCGCGGGGCGGCCGCCGATGTGGCGTCCGGGGCCTCCACGGCGGCGATCGCCTTCCTGTTCTTCCTCTACGGCGCCCGGCTGTCCACCCGTGAGGCGCTGGACGGCCTGCGGCACTGGCGGCTCCATGTCACGGTGCTGGCCGCCACCTTCGTCGCCTTCCCGCTGCTCGGCCTGGCGGCCCGCGGGCTGGTGCCGGTGATCCTGACGGACCCGCTCTACCAGGGTCTGCTCTTCCTCACGCTCGTCCCGTCGACCGTCCAGTCGTCGATCGCCTTCACCTCGATCGCCCGGGGCAACGTGCCCGCCGCGATCTGCGCGGGCTCCTTCTCCTCCCTCATCGGCATCATCGCCACCCCGCTGCTCGCGGCCTCGCTGCTCGGCGGCAGCGGGGGCGGGTTCTCCGCCGACTCGCTGCTGAAGATCGTGCTGCAACTGCTCGTGCCGTTCCTCGCAGGCCAGCTGCTGCGCCGCTGGATCGGTAGCTTCGTCACCCGCCACAAGAAGGTCCTCGGGCTGGTGGACCGCGGCTCGATCCTGCTCGTCGTCTACACCGCGTTCAGCCAGGGCATGGTCCAGGGCATCTGGCACCAGGTCAGCCCCGTCCGGCTGGGCGGGCTGCTCGTCGTCGAGGCCGTGATCCTCGCCGTGATGCTGCTGCTGACCTGGTACGGCGGCAAGGCGCTCGGATTCAGCCGGGAGGACCGGATCACCCTCCAGTTCGCCGGTTCGAAGAAGTCCCTGGCCGCCGGACTGCCCATGGCGAGCGTCCTGTTCGGCGCGCACGCCTCGCTGGCCGTGCTGCCGCTCATGCTCTTCCACCAGATGCAGCTCATGGTGTGCGCGGTGATCGCCAAGCGCCGCTCGCACGACCCCCGGGCGGAGGTCACCTCGCCGGAGCCAGCCGCAGCGACACGAACCGCGGTCGGTACAGGGACACGTTCCGGCTGAGCTGGGCCGCCGCACCGGTCGTCTCCAGCCAGTTGACGTCGTAGCTCAGGACGAGACGTCCGTCGCCGCTCAGCACCGGATGGATCTGTGGGTTGTAGGCGGCCACCTGGCCCTGCGGCAGCGACGGACTGAACTCCTTCGCCGGCCCGTGCCACGGGCCGGCCGGGGAGCACGCCCAGTACGAGGCCACGGTGGTCAGCCCCTTCGTGCCCGTGGCCATCGTGAACAGCACGTACGTGCCGCCGTCCCGGACGACCGAGAACGCGCTGCCCACGCCCCTGCGCTGCCCGTCCCCGAGCACCGGCCGGGGGCGGGCGGCGGCCGCCCACGCCGAGCCGTTCCAGTACCGCCAGGCCGCCGGGTCCCCGAGCCTGCCCTCCCGTACGCGCGCCACGTACGCGTGCGAGGCCGGGCGGGAGGCGGCCTGGCCGTCGTCGCCGCCGAAGACGTACGTCCAGCCGTCCTCCTCGACCAGCGTCGTGCCGAACAGCACCCGCCGGGACGGGTCGGGGACCAGCTGCTGGTCCAGCACCTTGACGATCGACTCCAGTCGCAGACCGGGCAGCGACAGGGTGGCGACCTCGGTGGCGGTGGGCACGCCGAAGATCCACGGGGCCTGGCCTGCCGTGCGCACCCACAGCAGCACCCGGACCACCTGCTCGGAGGAGCCGGGGGAGCGGGGTTCCACACGGGCGGCGACCGGCCAGCGCCACTGGTTCGGCGCCGGGTCGGCGAAGAGCGGAGCGGGGAGCGTGGTCTCCAGCCGGCCCTCGCGCATCAGCACGGCCGAGTTGCGCACCAGCGGCTCGGCCGTGTCCCGCCAGGCGTAGGACTCACCGGCCGGGTTGGGCGGGCCGTACACCCGGCCCAGGAACGTGTCCGAGAACAGCCACAGCACCCGGCCGTCCGGCAGCCGCAGCGAGTGGGTGCCGTCGCCGCCGGTCCAGTCGTCGGTGCGGCTCGCGTCGTCGCCGTAGCGGGCGAACTCGGCGGTGAGTGCGTCCTCCGCCTGCCAGGAGTCCACCGTCCGTGCCCGGCAGGCGCCGTCGTCGTCCGGACTCTCGTCCTCCGGCAGGGCGATGAGCAGCGCGGCACCGAGAACCAGGACCAGCAGCAGGCCGATCCCGGTTCCGGTGCGCTGTCGTGCTCGTGCTGCTTCTGAGTCGTCGGGCACGCTCCGTGACGTTAGTTGCTGCCGCTCACCTGGTCCATGGGCAGCCACAGGACGGTGCCCTTGGCGGCCGCCCCCGAGGCACCGGACGCCAACTCCTCATCGGACAGAGCCCGGTTCCAGACGCGGACGTCGTCGATGGCCCCGCTGAGGAACGCCCTGCTGTCCATACGCTGGCCGACGTGCACGCCGAACGGGGAGTTACGGCTGACCGAGCCCGGCACGTCCGTGGTGGTGAGCGGCTTGCCGTCGAGGAAGAGTGTCAGTTTCCCGCCGCCCCGGCGTAGCGCCATGTGGTGCCAGCGGCCGTCGTTGTGGGCGCCGGCCGTCCACACCGAGGCCGACCTGACGGTCGTCGCGCCCGACCGGGTGGTGATCAGCCCTCGGACCCGGTCGCTCGCCGGCTCCCCGCGCAGCCAGATCTGCGGCTGGGTGCTGCCGATGCCGCCCATCCACAGGAAGGGCTGTTCGCCGGTCGTGGCCGTGTAGCGGAAGAACAGCGAGGCCGTGAAGTCCCCTTCGCCGAGCGGGAGCCGGGACCGGTACGGCAGCCGTACGGCGTCGTCGGTACCGTCGAAGGACAGCGCACCGCCGCGGACGCCGGTGGTCCGGCCCGCACCGCCGAGCACGGCCGCTGGCGTCCCGGCCGAGGCGGCGTCGCGGGTGGTCGGGTCGGGGCCCCGGCGCGGTGTCAGCCAGTCCTCGGTGAAGCGGGCGAAGCGGATCTCGTCGCGGGCGTCGACCGCGCCGCCCTCGTACAGCAGGCCCACCGTCGTGCCGTCGACCGCCGCCATGTCGGAGTAGCCGGACCAGTCGGTGGTGACGACCGTGCCCCGGTCCACGGTGTCCCAGGTGCGCCCGCCGTCGTAGGAGGAGCGGACCATCATCGTCCGGCGGCGGTCGGGGTCGGCCGGGGCGGACAGCAGCAGCCGGTCGCCCAGGCGTACCGTCGCGCCCTGGACCTGCGGGGTGTACAGGTCCGGGAGGTCGCGGAAGGGAGTGGCGAAGCTGTCGCCGCCGTCCCGGCTGAGGGTCTGGGTGCGGTGGCCCAGATCGGTGCCGTCCTGTTCCCGCCCGCTGATGAGGACGACACCGTCGGCGCGTTCAGTGAGTGTCACCTCGGACGGCTTCTGCCGGAACGTGCCGTCCTGGGCTATGGGCCAGGAGTCCGTGGCGCCGACCCGCCACCGGTCGCCGCCGTCGTCGCTGACGATGAGCGCGGCGTGGTTCGCGGTGACCCGGCTGCCGTCCCACGTCTCGGTGTTGACGCCGAACACGAGCCGTCCGGCGTGCTTGCCGCGGGTGAGCTGGATGCCGTGCACGGGCCCGGTGGCGTACCAGGAGTTCCAGTGCGCGGGCAGGATCTGGCCGCTCAGGTCGCGCGGCTTCGACCAGGTCCGGCCGTCGTCGTCGCTGTGCTGCAGATGCGGGGTGCGGTCGCAGGGGACGGTGCAGTTCCCGGCGTCCGTACGGCCGGTGTTGAACGTCTCGGCCAGCAGGATCCGGCCGGTCCTGCGGTCCACGACGGGCGCCGGGTTGCCGTGTGTGTCGCCGGCGCCCTCGGTGACGACCTGGAGCGGTCCCCAGGTGCGGCCGCCGTCGGTGGAGCGCTTGAGGACGATGTCGATGTCGGCCGCGTCACCGCAGTTGAGGACGCGCCCCTCGGCGAAGGCGAGCAGCGTGCCGGTCGTGGTCCGTACGATCGCCGGGATGCGGAAGCAGGCGTAGCCGGGGTCCTGGGAGGCCTTGAAGAGGACCTGCTGTTCGAACTCCGGTAAGGCCGTGGCCGGTCGGGCCTGGGCCGGGAGGGCCGGCGCGAGCAGCGCGGCGGCGGCGAGAACGGCTGTCAGGGTGGATCTCAGACGTGCGCGAAGACTTGACGGCATGGTGCGACCTGCCCTTCATGCGTCTGTCGGCTGGACCACCGAGGCATGGGAACGGACATCCGGGCGGCAGATGCGGACAACCGGACATCCCACGTCCCATGTGTGGAGCCACAGACGGTACTTGGACTCACAGACCCCCCACAAGAAGCGTGCGTCAGGGGATCAGGACGACCTTTCCGCGGTTGGCCCGCGCCTCGATCTCCCCGTGTGCCTTCGCGGCGTCCGCCAGGGCGAACTCCCCGTGGACGACGGGCTCGATCTCTCCCGCCGCGAACAGCCGCCACAGCTCTTCGCGCCACCGCTCGTACAACTCCGGTTCCCCGCGGGCGATACGGGCCGTCTGGAACCCGATCACCGACTTGGCGCCCACGAGCAGGTCGTACGCCCGGACGGTGCCGCCGCCCGAGCCGTACGCCACCAGTCGTCCTCCCGGGGCGAGTGCGCCGAGTGCCGGGGTGAGCAACTCGCCTCCGACCGCGTCCAGGGCGTAGTCGACCGGGGAGCCCCAGCTGTCCTCGCCGTAGGTGACGACATGGTCGGCGCCCAGGCGGCGGACGAAGTCGGTCTTCGCCGGGTCGGAAACGGCCCCCACGACCCGTCCGGCGCCCCGCGTCCTGGCCAGCTGAACGGCCAGATGGCCGACGCCGCTCGCCGCCGCCGTGACCAGGGCCGTCTCGCCGGGCTCGGGCCGGGCCGCCGCCAGGGCGCCGAGGGCGACAAGGCCGCTGCGGACCAGGGCGACCGCGTCGGCCGCGCGGACACCGGCCGGGACCGGGGAGGCCATGGCCTCGTGCAGGAGGGCGAAGTCGGCGTAGCCGTGGCCGACGCAGAGCCCCGTCACGCGGTCGCCGGTGTCGAAGCGGGTGACACCCTCGCCGACGGCCGTGACCTCTCCGGCGATCTCGCCGCCGAGCGGGCCGGGCTCGGCCGCCTCGGTGACCTTGCGTACGACCGGGAGCGTGACGCCGATCGCCTCCGCGCGTACGAGCAGTTCTCCGGGGCCGGGCTCGGGGACCGGAGTCTCCTCCACGAACAGGGGGCCGCCTCGGGATTCGTAGCGGACGCGGCGCATCGCACCTCCGGTGATCGTTGGACCTCCCAACGAATTCATTGGGGAGCCCAACGGTATAGGACGATCATAGGAAGAACCAACGATTTCTTGGTTAGGCTGCGGCCATGTCGGAAGTCCCTCTCCCCGCGATCCGCTCCCTGCCCAGCTGGCTGCTCGGCCGCGCCGCCGCCCGCGGCCGGACCCTGGTGGCCGAGGCGCTGGCCGAGGAGGACATGAGGATGTGGCACCACGTGGTGCTGTCCGCCGTCCGTGATCTCGGCCCCGTCGCCCAGGCCGACCTCGGCCGCGGAATCGGGCTGGACCCCAAGGACCTGGTCGGCATCCTGGACGACCTCCAGTCGGCGGACCTGGTGGTGCGCGAGCCAGATCCGAAGGACCGCCGCAAGAACGCGGTGTCCCTCACCGCGCGGGGAGCCCGGCTGCTCAAGCGCTGCGAGAAGGCCGCCCGGGCCGCCAACGACGAGCTGCTCGCCCCCCTGTCGGCGGCCGAACGCGAGCGGTTCACCGACATGCTCCGGCGGATATCCGGCACGGCCGGCTGAAGCCGGGGGACAGGTTCGAGACGGGGCCCCTGCGGCGCAGGGGGCGCTCCCCGCCGGTCGGGGCCCCGCCGCCGTGTCGCGGGAGGAACCTGCTCAGCCCTGGGCGGCCGCGGCCCGCAGGGCGATGCGGTCCTCACCCGCGTACACGTTCATGGAGCCGCCCCGCAGGAAGCCCACCAGCGTCAGACCTGTCTCGGCAGCGAGGTCCACCGCGAGCGAGGACGGCGCCGACACCGCCGCCAGGACCGGCAGGCCGGCCATCACGGCCTTCTGCGCCAGCTCGAAGGAGGCCCGGCCCGAGACCAGCAGGATCGTCCGCGACAGCGGCAGGTCCCCGTTCTGCAGGGCGCGGCCGACCAGCTTGTCGACCGCGTTGTGCCGGCCCACGTCCTCGCGGACGTCCAGCAGCTCCCCGTCCTCCGTGAACAGGGCGGCCGCGTGCAGGCCCCCGGTCCGGTCGAAGACCCGCTGGGCCGCGCGCAGCCGGTCGGGCAGGCTCGCCAGCAGCTCCGGGGTGACCCGGACCGGGGGAGTGTCGGCGATGGGCCACCGCGCCGTGGTGCGCACCGCGTCCAGCGACGCCTTGCCGCACAGGCCGCAGGAGGAGGTGGTGTAGACGTTCCGCTCCAGCGTGATGTCGGGGATCACCACGCCAGGGGCCGTCTTCACGTCGACGATGTTGTACGTGTTCGAGCCGTCGACCATCGCCCCGGCGCAGTAGACGATGTTCTGGAGGTCGTCCTGCCCGCCCAGCACCCCCTCGCTCACCAGGAAGCCCGCCGCCAGTGCGAAGTCGTCGCCCGGGGTGCGCATGGTGATCGCCAGGGGCTTGCCGTTGAGCCTGATCTCCAGGGGTTCCTCCGCGACGAGGGTGTCCGGGCGGCTGGAGACCACCCCGTCCCGGATGCGGAGTACCTTGCGTCGTTCCGTGACCCGTCCCATGTCCTGATCAGCCCCGGTTCTGTACGTGCTGGTAGCCGAAGCGGCCCTTGATGCAGAGATTGCCGTGGGTCACCGGGTTGTCGTGCGGCGAGGTGACCTTCACGATCTCATTGTCCTGCACATGGAGCGTCAGGTTGCAGCCCACTCCGCAGTACGCGCACACCGTGGTCGTCTCCGTCTGGCGCGACTCCTCCCACGTACCCGCCGCGCGCATGTCGAACTCGGACTTGAAGGACAGCGCGCCCGTGGGGCACACCTCGATGCAGTTCCCGCAGTACACGCACGCCGAGTCGGTCAGCGGCGCATCGTGCTCCACGGCGATCCGGGCGTCGAAACCGCGCCCGGCGACCGAGATCGCGAAGCTGTTCTGCCACTGGTCGCCGCAGGCGTCCACGCACTTGTAGCAGAGGATGCATTTGTCGTAGTCGCGTACATACAGGTCGTTGTCGACCTTCGGTTCCTCGTTGAGCCGGGCCGCGTCCGGGCCGAAGCGGTCCGGCTTCGCCTCGTACTCCTTGAGCCACCCGGCGACCTTCGGTGTCGTCGACAGGTCCACGGAGGACGCGAGCAGTTCGAGGACGATCTTGCGGCTGTGCCGGGCCCGTTCCGTGTCGGTGCGCACCTCCATGCCGGGCTCGGCCTCGCGGGAGCAGGCCGGGACGAGGGTCCTGGCGCCCTCGACCTCGACGACGCAGACGCGGCAGGCGTTCTTGGGCCGGAGCGTGTCGCCCTCGCACAGGGTCGGGACGTCCTTACCGGCGGCCCGGCAGGCGTCGAGGATCGTCGAGCCCTCGGGCGCCCGCACCGGCTCCCCGTTGAGCGTGAACTCCAGCAGCCGGCGCGGGATACCCAGCGGTGTGACGGTCATTCGTACGCCCCCAGACGGTCGATGGCGGATTCCACGGCGTTCCACGCGGTCTGCCCGAGACCGCAGATCGAGGCGTCCCGCATCGCGCGGCCCACCTCCCGCAGCAGGGCGATGTCCCCGGCGGCGTCGGCGCCGGTGCGCTCCACGATCCGGTGCAGCGCCTCCTCCTGCCGCACGGTCCCGACCCGGCACGGCACGCACTGCCCGCACGACTCGTCCCGGAAGAACTCGGCGATGCGCAGCAGGAGCCGGGGCAGGGGCACACTGTCGTCGAAGGCCATCACGACCCCCGAGCCGAGCGTCGTGCCCGCCTCCCGCGTCCCCTCGAAGGTGAGCGGGACGCCAAGCTCGTCGGCCCGCACGAAACCGCCCGCCGCCCCGCCGAGCAGCACCGCCCGCAGCCCCTCCCGCACCCCGGCGAGCGTGAGCAGATCGCCCAGCGTCGCGCCGAACGGCAGCTCATAGACACCGGGCCGCTCCACACTCCCCGACACGCAGAACAGCTTCGGCCCGGTGGACCTGTCCGTGCCGATCGCCGCGTAGGCCGGGGCGCCCATGGTGAGAATCGGCAGGACGTTGACCAGCGTCTCGACGTTGTTCTCCACCGTCGGCTTGCCGAACAGGCCCTTCTCCACCGGGAACGGCGGCTTCGAGCGTGGCTCGCCCCGGTAGCCCTCGATGGAGTTGAACAGGGCCGTCTCCTCACCGCAGATGTAGGCGCCCGCGCCGCGCCGGATCTCGAGGTCGAAGGCGTAGCCCTGGCCGAGGATGTCGTCACCGAGCAGTCCACGCGCGCGTGCCTGCGCGATCGCGTGCTCCAGCCGGTGCAGGGCGCGCGGGTACTCGCCGCGCAGATAGAGGTAGCCCTGGTGGGCGCCGGTCGCGTACGCGGCGATCGTCATCGCCTCGACCAGCGCGTACGGATCGCCCTCCATGAGCACGCGGTCCTTGAAGGTGCCCGGCTCGGACTCGTCGGCGTTGCAGACGAGGTAGTGCGGATGGTCGGGCTGGGACGCCGTGGCCTGCCACTTGCGGCCGGTCGGGAAGGCGGCACCTCCGCGCCCGGCCAGGCCCGAGTCGGTGACCTCGCGGATGACCCCGGCGGGACCCAGCTCGAAGGCCCGGCGCAGGGCGGTGTAGCCGCCGTGTGCGCGGTAGTCGTCGAGGGACGCCGGGTCGACCACGCCGATGCGGTGGAGCAGCATCAGGCCGTCCTGCCCGGCCTGGGGCACCGCCAGAGCGGCGGGCGGCTCCTCCGGCGCCGAGTCGGGGGCGCTCGCGGCGAGGACGGCCTTGTCGATGGTCGCCGGCGCCGACACCGCCGTACGCACGGGATCCCCGGCCCTGATCGCGAGCGCCGCCGGGGCCCGTTCGCACAGGCCCAGACACGGGCTGCGCTCCACGGCGACACCGCTGCCGAGACCGAGCCGGGCCTCGATCCCGGCGCACAGCTCCGGCGCCCCGGCCGCCGCGCACGCCAGGTCCGTGCACACCTGGAGCACGGTCGCCGGACGAGGCTTGACCGAGAACATCGCGTAGAAGGTGGCGACCCCGTACGCCTCCGCCGGCGGCACCGTCAGCCGCCGGCACAGGTAGTCGAGGGCGCCGTCGCTGATCCAGCCGATCCGGTCGTTGATCGCGTGCAGCCCCGGCAACAGCAGGTCGCGGCGGTCCCGGGCCTCGCGCCCGCCCCGGGCCCACCTCAGATCGGCAGCCCTCATCTCATCGCGGTCGGCGCCCTCCCAGGAGGACTCCGGAGGGCCGAGCAGGGCGTCGACGGCCGCCCGCTCCTCGTCCGTCGGCTTGCTGTCACCGAAGTGCAGGTCCACTTACGTCACCCCACGATGGTCGCGATGGGCAGCTTCTCGATCCGGATCGCCGACGCCTTGAACTCCGCCGTCCCCGCGATCGGGCAGTTCGCCTCGATCGTCAGCGCGTTGGTGTCCACCTCGTCCGGGAAGTGCATGGTCATGAAGGCGAGGCCGGGCCGCAGCGCGGTGTCCACCCACACGGGCGCGGTCACCGACCCGCGCCGCGAGGTGACCTGCACCTGCTCACCGACCACGACCCCGTAGCGCTCGGCGTCCTCCGGGCACAGCTCGATGAACTCACCGCGCCGCAGCGGCGAGGCGTAACCGCCGCTCTGCACACCCGTGTTGTACGAGTCCAGCCGCCGCCCGGTGGTGAGCCGGATCGGGTACCGCTCGTCGGTGAGGTCCACGGGCGGGTCGTGCTGCACGATCCCGAAGGGTGCGAGCCGGCCACGTGCCGAGGGGTCGGGCTCCCACAAGCGGCCGTGCAGATAGGTCGGTTCGAGCCGGTCCGTGCTGGGGCACGGCCACTGGATGCCCTGGTGCTCCTCCAGACGCTCGTACGTCATGCCGTAGTGGTCGGGCGAGATGGACCTCAGCTCGTTCCACACGGTCTCGGCGTCGGCGTACTTCCAGTCGTGACCGAGGCGGGCCGCGAGGTCGCAGAGGATGTCGATGTCCTCGCGCGCCTCGCCGGGCGGGGTGACGGCCTTGCGGACGCGCTGCACCCGCCGCTCGCTGTTGGTGGTCGTGCCCTCGGTCTCCGCCCAGCCGGCGGTGGCCGGCAGGACGATGTCCGCGAGCTCGGCCGTCTTCGTGAGGAAGATGTCCTGGACGACGAGGAAGTCGAGGGCGCTGAGCCGCCGTACGGCCTGCTCGCTGTCGGCCTCCGACTGGGCCGGGTTCTCGCCGATGCAGTAGACGGCCTTGAGACTGCCGTCCTCCATCGCCTCGAACATCTCCGTGAGGTTCAGGCCGTAGTGCGGCTGGATGACGGTGTCCCAGGCCGACTCGAACTTCATCCGGGTGTCCGGGTCGAGGATGTCCTGGAAGCCCGGCAGCCGGTTGGGGATCGCGCCCATGTCGCCGCCGCCCTGCACGTTGTTCTGCCCGCGCAGGGGCTGCAGGCCCGAGCCGTAGCGTCCGACGTGGCCGGTGAGCAGGGACAGGTTGATCAGCGCGCGGACGTTGTCGGTGCCGTTGTGGTGCTCGGTGATGCCGAGGGTCCAGCACAGCTGGGCGCGTTCGGCACGGGCGTAGGCGTGCGCCAGCTCGCGGATGGCGGCGGCCGGTACGCCCGTCACCTTCTCGGCGAGCGACAGCGTCCACGGCTCGACCAGTGCCTTGTACTCCTCGAAACCGGTGGTCGCCCGCTCGATGAACGCCTCGTTGGCGAGGCCCGCGTGGATGATCTCGCGGCCGATCGCGTGCGCCATCGGGATGTCGGTACCGACGTTGAGCCCCAGCCAGCTCTCCGCCCACTCGGCGGTCGAGGTCCGGCGCGGATCGACCGCGTACATCCGCGCGCCGTTCCTGATCCCCTTCAGCACGTGCTGGAAGAAGATCGGGTGCGCGAAACGGGCGTTGGAGCCCCACATCACGACGAGGTCCGTGTGCTCGATCTCCTCGTACGACGACGTCCCACCGCCCGAGCCGAACGCCGCCGACAGGCCGGCCACGCTCGGGGCGTGACAGGTGCGGTTGCAGGAGTCGACGTTGTTGGTGCCCATGACGACCCGGGCGAACTTCTGGGCGACGTAGTTCATCTCGTTGGTGGCGCGGGCGCAGCTGAACATCCCGAAGGCGCCGCGCGCCGCCTCGATGCCCCGGGCCGCGCGGTCCAGGGCCTCCTCCCAGCTCGCCTGCCGGAACGGCTGGTCGCGGGAATCACGTACGAGCGGGTGCGTCAGCCGGGTGTAGGTCTTCGGGCTTCGATCGCGTTTCCTCATGCGGCGCTCCTCAGCGCGAGCAGGTCCGAGATGGCGTGCACGGTGCGCAGGGTGGGCACCTCCACCCCGGTGATCTCCGCCAACTCGACGACCGCCGCGAGGAGCACGTCGAGTTCGAGCGGCTTGCCGCGCTCCAGGTCCTGGAGCGTGGAGGTGCGGTGGTCGCCGACCCGCTCGGCGCCCGCGAGCCGGCGCTCGATGGAGACGCCGACCTCGCAGCCGAGGGACTCGGCGACCGCGAGCGTCTCGGTCATCATGATCTCGATGACCCGGCGGGTGCCGCCGTGCAGGCACATCTGCCGCATGGTCGCGCGGGCCAGCGCGCTGATCGGGTTGAAGGAGATGTTGCCGAGCAGCTTGAGCCAGATGTCGTCCCGCAGGCCGGGTTCCACCGGGCACTTGAGTCCGCCCGCCTGCATCGCCTCGCTGAAGGTGAGACAGCGTGCCGAGAGACTGCGGTCGGGCTCGCCGATCGAGAACCGCGTGCCCTCCAAGTGGCGTACGACGCCCGGCCCTTCGAGCTCGGTCGCCGCGTAGACGACACATCCGACGGCCCGTTCGGGCGCGAGCACCGCACTGACCGCGCCGTCCGGGTCCACGCTCTCGACGCGGTGGCCGTCGTAGGGGCCGCCGTGCCGGTGGAAGTACCACCAGGGGATGCCGTTCTGGGCGGCGACGACCGCCGTCGTCCCGTGCAGCAACGGCGCGATCAGCGGCCCGCACGCCGCGTACGCGTTGGCCTTCAGGCCCAGGAAGACGTAGTCGACCGGGCCGACCTCGGCCGGGTCGTCGGTCGCGTGGGGGTGCGCGGTGAAGTCGCCGCGCGGGCTGCGCACCCGGACTCCGTGCTGCCTCATGGCCGCCAGATGCGGTCCACGGGCGATGAGATGCACATCGGCACCCGCGCGGTGGAGCGCGGCGCCGACGTAGGCGCCGATGGCACCGGCGCCGAGAACTGCGACTTTCACGGGAACACTCCGTTCGGTTTGAGGGATACCGCGGAGGTGTGACTGCCGTACGACCGCTCAGGGACCGCCGTGCGGCTTGTGTCGACGAAATATTGTCTACAGTATGGAGGTTGGGGCGGCAAGGGTCCGTGCGGCGACCGTTCGGCGCATGCTGAATACCGCTCACCGCATACGATCGACGCGCCGCCTTCTCAACTACCGTGCGACTGCCTACCGTCCGGGATTCATGAGTCCCCCAGTCGCGCCCCCGGGCTGGAGCCGCTGGCTCGTTCCGCCCGCCGCTCTTTCCGTACATCTCTCCATCGGCCAGGCCTACGCCTGGAGCGTGTTCAAGCCGCCCCTCGAGTCCGCGCTCGGCCTCAGCGGCACGCAGAGCGCGCTGCCCTTCCAGCTGGGCATCGTCATGCTGGGCCTGTCCGCCGCGTTCGGCGGCACACTCGTGGAACGCAACGGCCCCCGCTGGGCGATGACCGTCGCCCTGGTCTGCTTCTCGTCCGGCTTCCTGCTCTCCGCGCTGGGCGCGTCCCTGGAGCAGTACTGGCTGATCGTGTTCGGCTACGGCTTCGTCGGCGGCATCGGCCTCGGCATCGGCTACATCTCGCCCGTCTCCACACTGATCAAGTGGTTCCCGGACAGGCCCGGCATGGCCACCGGCATCGCCATCATGGGTTTCGGCGGCGGTGCGCTCATCGCCTCGCCGTGGAGCGCCCAGATGCTGGAGTCCTTCGGGTCCGACAGCGGCGGCATCGCGCTGGCGTTCCTGGTGCACGGGCTGACGTACGCGGTCTTCATGCTGCTCGGTGTGCTGCTGGTGCGGGTGCCGCGCACGGAGAAGCCGGTGGACAGCGGGCCGAGCGTCCTCACCGGCCCGCAGGTCTCCGCGAACCAGGCCATCCGCACCCCGCAGTTCTGGTGCCTGTGGCTCGTGCTCTGCCTGAACGTCACCGCCGGCATCGGCATCCTGGAGAAGGCCGCCCCGATGATCACGGATTTCTTCGCGGGCACCTCCACACCGGTGTCCGTGACGGCCGCCGCCGGATTCGTCGCCCTGCTGTCGGCGGCGAACATGGCGGGCCGCATCGGCTGGTCGTCCACGTCCGACCTGATCGGCCGCAAGAACATCTACCGCGTCTACCTGGGCGTCGGGGCGCTGATGTACGCGCTCATCGCCCTGTTCGGCGACTCCTCCAAGCCGCTGTTCATCCTGTGCGCGCTGGTCATCCTCTCCTTCTACGGCGGCGGCTTCGCGACGATCCCGGCGTATCTGAAGGACCTCTTCGGCACGTACCAGGTCGGCGCCATCCACGGGCGGCTGCTCACCGCCTGGTCCCTGGCCGGTGTGCTCGGGCCGCTCATCGTGAACTGGATCGCCGACCGGCAGGAGGAGGCGGGCCGGCACGGCGCGTCCCTGTACGGGCTCTCGTTCGTCATCATGATCGGGCTGCTCGTCGTCGGCTTCGTCGCCAACGAACTGGTCCGGCCCGTCCACCCCCGCCATCACGTCCCGCAGCCGAAGGAGGCCGATCGTGTCCAGCAGCAGTCAGAGTCCGCCTAGCCCGGACCGGCGGTGGCTGATCGCCTTCGCCTGGGTGTGGGTGGGCGTACCGCTCGCCTACGGGCTGTACGAGCTCGTCCGGAAGGCGACGCAGCTGTTCACCGGCTGAGCCCTGCGGTGGGACCGGATCCCGGCGTGCGACAGGTGCTCGGGTGTCCGAGCTCCTGACCGAAGCTGACAACCCTGGCGCTCGTTTCCTGTTGCCTTGGCTGCCGTCGTACCCGCGGGTCACTGATCAGACTGGTGGGTCACGCTACCCAAGGCAACGAGGGGGACCCACTCACATGAACGGCTCGCGCATCGCCGCCGTCGGCCACTACCAGCCCGCCAAGGTGCTCACCAACGAGGACCTGACTGGCTTGGTGGACACCAGTGACGAGTGGATCAGGAGCCGCGTGGGCATCCGCACCCGCCACATCGCCGGGCCCGACGAACCGGTCGACGAGCTGGCCGCCCACGCCGCCGCCAAGGCCCTCGCGGCGGCCGGCCTCGCCCCCGCCGACATCGACCTGGTGCTGGTCGCCACCTCCACGGCCGTCGACCGCTCGCCCAACATGGCCGCCCGGGTCGCGGCCCGCCTCGGGATGCCGCAGCCGGCCACGATGGACCTCAACGTCGTATGCGCCGGTTTCACCCATGCCCTGGCCACCGCCGACCACGCCGTTCGCGCGGGGGGCGCCAGCCGTGTGCTGGTCGTCGGGGCCGACAAGATGTCCGAGGTGACCGACTGGAGCGACCGCAGCACCTGCGTGCTCGTCGGCGACGGGGCCGGGGCCGCGGTGGTCGAGGCCGCCGAGGAGTCCGGCATCGGGCCGGTGCTGTGGGGTTCGGTGCCCGAGATGGGGAACGCGGTGCGGATCGAGGGCACGCCGCCGCGTTTCGCCCAGGAGGGGCAGAGCGTCTACCGCTGGGCGACCAGGCAGCTGCCGCCCATCGCGCGCCGGGCGTGCGAGCGGGCCGGTCTTGAGCCGGCGGACCTCGCCGGGGTCGTCCTGCACCAGGCGAACCTGCGCATCATCGAACCCCTCGCCCAGAAGATCGGCGCGGTGAACGCCGTCGTCGCGCGCGATGTCACCGAGTCCGGCAACACCTCCGCCGCGAGCATCCCGCTCGCCTTCTCCAAGCTCGTCGAACAGGGCGCGGTCTCCACCGGCGACCCGGTCCTGCTGTTCGGCTTCGGCGGGAACCTGTCCTACGCGGGCCAGGTCGTGCGCTGCCCCTGAGCCCTCCGGCCGTCGTGGTGTGACGCGGTCAACTGCCCGTAAGCCTGGTCTTTGTGCGCCGTAGACTGTAGACGAAAGACAATCGATACTGATCCTGCGGCGACACCGGTAGCCGCCGCGCTGTGCACGGCCCTGCCGAGGAGGGGGACCGCGATGCTGTCGACAGGCCTGCCCCAGGGGGCGGTACCCAAGCTGGAACGCCCGGGTCCGCTGCGTGACCGCGTCTACGAGGCACTCCTCGAACTCATCACCACCCGTGCCCTCCAGCCCGGCCAGCACCTCGTCGAGAGCGAACTCGCCGGGCATCTGGGGGTCTCCCGGCAGCCGGTGCGCGAGGCGTTGCAGCGGCTCAACACCGAGGGGTGGGTCGATCTGCGGCCCGCCCAGGGCGCGTTCGTGCACGAGCCGACGGAGGAGGAGGCCGACCAGCTCCTCACGGTCCGTACGCTCCTGGAGGCCGAGGCGGCCCGACTCGCGGCGGCGAACGCGAACAGCTCGGGCCTCACCGCCCTGGAAACGCTCTGCGTGGAGGGCGAGAAGGCCGTCGAGGCCGACGACGTGGACGGCGCCGTCGCCATGAACGCCCGCTTCCACGCCAAGATCATGGAGCTCGCCGGCAACGCCGTCCTCGCCGAACTCGCGGCCCAGGTCGACCGGCGTGTGCGCTGGTACTACACGCCGGTGGCGCGCCAGCGCGGCCACCAGTCCTGGATCGAACACCGCGAACTGATCGCCGCGATCGCCGACCGGGACGAACAGCGGGCGACTCAACTGATGCGCGAACACACGGAGCACACGCGACGGTCGTATCACGCGCGGTCGCGTTCGTAGGGCCCCTGGGCCCCTGGGCTGCCGGCTCACACCCGCCCCTCGTGTCTTTGTCCTGTGAGTGGAAAAAGTAGAGGGCAATTCCTGCGCGACTTCTTCCCACCTCCGGCAGCCGCTGCTACGTTCCCTCCGAAAGCAAGCCACTGATGTGGCGGAAAACCGGCGCGCACAGGCCGATCGAGGCGGGGAGGGGCTCGTGAGACGTATGACCGCACGACCCGGAAACGCCCACCAGGCCCGACTGCTCACGCTGTTGCGCGACGGCGGCCCCAACTCCCGTGCCCAACTGGGCGACCAGGTCGACCTCTCGCGGTCCAAGCTCGCCGTGGAGGTGGACCGGCTGCTGGAGACGGGGCTGGTCGTGGCCGACGGACTCGCCGCCTCGCGCGGTGGCCGCCGCTCCCACAACATTCGGCTCAACCCGGGTCTGCGCTTCCTCGGCGTCGACATCGGCGCGACCTCGGTCGATGTCGCCGTCACCAACGCCGAACTGGAGACCCTCGGCCACATCAACCAGCCCATGGACGTACGCGAAGGCCCGGTCGCGGTCTTCGAGCAGGTCCTGGCCATGGCCGCGAAACTGAAGGCCTCCGGGCTCGCGGAGGGGTTCGACGGCGCCGGTATCGGCGTCCCGGGCCCGGTCCGTTTCCCCGAGGGCATCCCGGTGGCACCGCCGATCATGCCCGGCTGGGACGGCTTCCCCGTGCGGGAGGCGCTCAGCCAGGAACTCGGCTGCCCGGTCATGGTCGACAACGACGTGAACCTCATGGCGATGGGGGAGCAGCACGCGGGCGTCGCCCGCACCGTCGCCGACTTCCTCTGCGTCAAGATCGGCACCGGCATCGGCTGCGGCATCGTCGTCGGCGGTGAGGTCTACCGCGGTACGACGGGCAGCGCCGGCGACATCGGGCACATCCAGGCCGTGCCCGACGGCCGTCCCTGCGCCTGCGGCAACCGGGGATGCCTGGAGGCCCACTTCAGCGGGGCGGCCCTCGCCCGCGATGCCACGGAGGCCGCCCAGCAGGGGCTTTCGGCGGAGCTCGCGAGCCGTCTCGAGACGAACGGCGGCCTCACCGCCGTCGACGTCGCCGCCGCGGCGGCCGCGGGCGACGCCACCGCACTCGATCTGATCCGCGAGGGCGGCAATCACACCGGCCAGGTCATCGCCGGCCTGGTCAGCTTCTTCAACCCGGGCCTGGTGGTGATCGGCGGCGGGGTGACAGGCCTCGGCCACACGCTGCTCGCCGCGATCCGTACCCAGGTCTACCGCCAGTCGCTGCCGCTGGCGACCGGCAACCTGCCCATCGTCCTGGGCGAGTTGGGACCCGCCGCCGGTGTCATCGGCGCGGCCCGGCTCATCAGCGATCACCTGTTCTCACCCGCTTAAGCGCACGTCAGCACGTACAGCACGACGCTTTCGTACCCAGCCCTGCTCTGCCCTGCCCTGAAACCGGCCCGCCCGCCAAGGGGAATTCGCATGGCACCAGAACCACCGCTGCTCAGCATGTCCGGCATCACCAAGTCGTTCCCCGGAGTCCGGGCGCTCGACGGCGTCGACCTCGACGTCCAGGCCGGTGAGGTGCACTGCCTGCTCGGCCAGAACGGCGCAGGCAAGTCGACCCTCATCAAGGTCCTGGCCGGTGCCCACCAACCCGACACCGGCACCATCCGCTGGCGCGGCGAGGAGGTCACGCTCCGCTCGCCGATCGCCGCCATGCGACTCGGCATCGCCACCATCTACCAGGAACTCGACCTGGTGGAGCATCTGTCGGTCGCCGAGAACGTCCACCTCGGCCACGAGCCGACCGCCGCCGGGTTCGTCGTACGCGGGAAGGCGGCGAAGGCCTCTACCGCCGCCCTTCTCGAGCGACTCGGGCATCCGGAGGTCGATCCGGCCCGCCTGGTCGGGGAGTTGTCGGCCGCGCAGCAGCAGATCGTGTCCATGGCCCGGGCGCTCTCCCACGACGTGCGGCTCATCGTGATGGACGAGCCCTCCGCCGCCCTCGACCCGGACGAGGTCGACAACCTCTTCCGAATCGTCGGCGATCTCACCGCCGCCGGTGTCGCCGTTGTCTACATCTCGCACCGTCTGGAGGAGATCCGCCGCATCGGCGACCGGGTCACCGTGCTGAAGGACGGGCGGGCCGTCGCGAACGGGCTTCCGGCGAAGTCGACGCCGACCCGTGAGGTCGTCGCGCTGATGACGGGCCGCAACGTCGAGTACGTCTTCCCCGACCGGCCCGTCTCCCCGCCGACCGGTGAATCGGTCCTCCGGATTCAAGGGCTGGCCCGCCAAGGGGAGTTCGAGCCCTTCGACCTCGAGGTGCGGCCCGGTGAGATCGTCGGCCTCGCCGGACTCGTCGGCTCGGGCCGCTCCGAGATCCTGGAGACCGTCTACGGGGCCCGCAAACCGACGTCCGGTCAGGTACTGGTCGACGGCAAGCCCCTGAAGCCGGGCAGCGTACGGGCCGCCGTCCGGGCTGGACTCGGGCTCGCCCCCGAGGAACGCAAGGCCCAGGCCCTGCTGATGCTGGAGTCCGTCACCCGCAATGTGTCGGTCTCCTCCATGTCCCGCTTCTCGCGCGGCGGCTGGATCGACCGGGGCGCCGAACTCGGTGCCGCCCGGGCCGCGACGCGCGAGCTGTCGCTCAGGCCGGACAACCCGTCCGTGCCCGTGCGCACCCTGTCCGGCGGCAACCAGCAGAAGGCCGTCCTGGCCCGCTGGCTGCTGCGCGGCTGCCGGGTGCTGCTGCTCGACGAACCCACCCGCGGCGTCGACGTCGGCGCGCGCGCCGAACTGTACGCCGTCGTCCGCCGGCTGGCCGATGAAGGCCTCGCCGTGCTGCTGGTCTCCAGCGAGGTGCCCGAGGTGCTCGGCCTCGCCGACCGCGTCCTGGTGCTGCGCGAGGGCCGTGTCGTCCACACGGCACCCGCGCGCGAGCTCGACGAACACCGCGTACTCGACCTGGTCATGGAAGGAAGCCCGGCGTCATGACGCAGCCCGTCTCCCCACCGCGGGACAGCACCGACAAGGTGCCCCAGGCCCGGCCCCCGGCCTGGCGCGGCCTGCCGGCCCGCGCCGACGTCCGCACCCTGTCCCTGCTCGGCGTGCTCGCCGCGCTGATCATCGTCGGCGGCATCACCAAGCCCGACGAGTTCCTCGACACCCGCAACCTGCAACTGGTCCTCACCCAGGCCTCCGTGGTCGGCGTCGTCACCGTCGGCATGACCTTCGTCATCATCTCCGGCGGCATCGACCTGTCGGTCGGCGCGATCGTCGCCCTCGCCTCGGTGTGGGCGACCACGGTCGCCACCCAGGAGTACGGCTTCGCCGGCATCCTGTTCACGGCGTTGATCGTCGGAGTGGGCTGCGGTCTGGTCAACGGGGTGCTCATCGCCTACGGCGCGATGGTGCCGTTCATCGCCACCCTCGCCATGCTGGCCTCCGCCCGCGGCCTCGCCCTGCAGATCACCGACGGCAAGACACAGATCGTCACCGTGCCCTCCGTCCTCGACCTGGGCGAACGCGACGCCTACATCCTCGGCATCCCGCCCCTGGTCCTGGTCTTCGCGGTCGTGACGGTCATCGGCTGGCTGGTGCTCAACCGCACCACCTTCGGCCGCCGCACCGTCGCCGTCGGCGGCAACCCGGAGGCGGCCCGGCTCGCCGGCATCGACGTACGCCGCCAGCGGCTCTACCTCTACCTGCTGTCCGGGCTGTGCTGCGGCATCGCCGCCTTCCTGCTGATCGTCCTGTCCGGCTCCGGCCAGAACACCAACGGCAACCTCTACGAACTCGACGCCATCGCCGCCGCCATCATCGGAGGCACCCTGCTCACCGGCGGCCGCGGCACCATCACCGGCTCCGTGCTCGGCGTCCTGATCTTCTTCACGATCACCAACATCTTCGCCCTGAACAACCTGCAGAGCGACGTCCAGCAGATCGCCAAGGGCGCGATCATCGTCGCCGCCGTGCTGGTCCAGCGCCGTACCGCGAGCACGACCTGAGGAAAGGGTTCACCGCCATGACAGAGATCACGAGCCGCAGAGGACTGCTCTTCGGGGCCGCCGCCGTCTCCGCCGGTGCCCTCCTCACCGGGTGCACGAGCAACGAGCCCTCCGACTCCAAGGACGAACCGGCCGGGAACGACCAGCCCGCCGCCGACGACAAGCCCGGCAAGAAGGTCACCATCGGCTTCGCCGGACCGCAGGCCGACCACGGCTGGCTCAACGCCATCAACGACAACGCCAAGGAGCGTGCCGAGAAGTACTCGGACGTCACCCTGGAGATCACCGAGGGCTCCAACGACACCGCTCAGCAGATCGGCCAGATCGAGACCCTCATCAACAAGAAGGTCGACGTCCTGGTGGTGCTGCCCGCCGACGGCAAGGCCCTCACCCAGGTCGGGCTGAAGGCGATGCGCGCGGGCATCCCGGTCGTCAACCTCGACCGGATCTTCAACACCCCGCAGGCCTACCGCTGCTGGATCGGCGGCGACAACTACGGCATGGGCCTCAACGCGGGGCACTACATCGGCGAGAAGCTCAAGGGCAAGTCGGGCGCCCGTGTCATCGAACTGGCCGGCCTGGACAACCTGGAGCTGACCAAGCAGCGCACCAAGGGCTTCGACGACGCCCTGAAGAACTACCCCAACATCAAGAAGGTCGCCCGCCAGGCCGCCGACTTCACCGTCGAGTCAGGCCAGGCCAAGATGGCCCAGCTGCTCCAGGCCCAGTCCAAGTTCGACGCGCTGTGGAACCACGACGACGACCAGGGCGTGGGCGCGCTGCGCGCCATCGAGCAGGCCGGGCGCGACGGCTTCCTGATGGTCGGCGGCGCGGGCGCGCTCTCCGCCTTCCAGGCCATCAAGCAGGACGACGGCGTTCTCAAGGCGACGGTGCTGTACCCGCCCACCATGGCCGCCTCGGCGATCGACCTCGCCCGCGCCCTCGGTCAGGGCAAGGGCATCGGCGGCATGGCCGAGTTCGAGATCCCCGCGTCGATCACGCTCTACTCGGCCGTCGTCGACAAGACCAACGTCGACCAGTACATGCCCACCGGCTTCCGGTGACCGGTTCCGCCCCCGCACCCCCCACGTGCGCGACCCCGACCAGGACGAGGAGGACTCCCACATGGGACAGCCGCAGCAGCAGTCAGAAGGGACCGAGGAGGCAGGCAAGCCACCCCTGCGCGTGGGGATGGTGGGCTACGCCTTCATGGGCGCCGCCCACTCGCAGGGCTGGCGCACCGCGGGCCGCGTCTTCGACCTGCCGCTGGACCCGGTGCAGGCCGCGATCTGCGGCCGGGACCGGGCCGCCGTACAGGCGGCGGCCGACCGGCACGGCTGGGCGTCCACCGAGACCGACTGGCGTGCCCTCGTCGAACGGGACGACATCGACCTCGTCGACATCTGCACCCCCGGCGACAGCCACGCCGAGATCGCCCTCGCGGCCCTGGCCGCCGGCAAGCACGTCCTCTGCGAAAAACCCCTCGCCAACACCGTCGAGGAAGCCGCGTCGATGGAACGCGCGGCCGAAGAGGCGTATGCACGCGGCCAGGTGGCGATGGTCGGCTTCAACTACCGCCGGGTGCCGGCCACTACCCTGGCCCGCCGGATGGTCGACGAGGGCCGCCTGGGCAGGCTGCGGCACGTGCGCGTGACGTACCTCCAGGACTGGCTGGTCGACCCGGACTTCCCGCTGACCTGGCGGCTGCGCAGGGAGCAGGCCGGCTCGGGCTCGCTCGGCGACCTGGGCGCGCACATCATCGACCTCGCGCAGTATCTGACGGGGGAGCGGCTGGCGGGCGTCTCCGCGCTGACCGAGACGTTCGTGCGGGAGCGGCCGCTGCCCACCGGCGCCACGAGCGGGCTGTCCGCCGTCTCGTCCGCCGGCACCGGCCAGGTCACCGTGGACGACGCCGCCCTGTTCACCGCCCGCTTCCCCTCCGGCGCCCTGGCCTCCTTCGAGGCCACCCGCTACGCCACCGGCCGCAAGAACGCCCTGCGCATCGAACTCAACGGGGAGCGTGGCTCGCTCGCCTTCGACCTGGAACGGCTCAACGAGCTGTCGTTCCACGACGGCACCGAGCCGGGCGCGGAGGCCGGCTTCCGCCGGATCCTCGTCACCGAACCCGACCACCCCTACCTGGACGCCTGGTGGCCGCCGGGCCACGGCCTCGGCTACGAGCACACCTTCGTCCACCAGGCCCGCGACCTGGTCCACGCCGTCGCCGAGGGCCGCCGCCCCGAACCCTCCTTCGCCGACGGGCTGCAGGTGCAGCGCGTGCTCGCGGCGGTCGAGGAGAGCGCCGAGAAGAACTCCGTCTACACGCCGATCGCGGTCTGAGGAGGCTGACGCGGATGCCGCGTACGTTCACGCTGTTCACCGGCCAGTGGGCGGACCTGCCCCTGGAGGAGGTCTGCCGACTCGCCCGCGACTTCGGCTACGACGGTCTCGAACTCGCCTGCTGGGGCGACCACTTCGAAGTCGACAAGGCGCTCTCCGACCCGGGGTATCTCGACGGCCGCCGGGCCCTGCTCGACAAGTACGGCCTCAAGTGCTGGGCCATCTCCAACCACCTCGTCGGCCAGGCCGTCTGTGACGCCATCATCGACGAACGCCACCAGGCCATCGTGCCGGGCGCGGTGTGGGGAGACGGAGACCCGGAAGGGGTCCGGCAGCGGGCCGCGCAACGCATGGAGGACACCGCGCGTGCCGCGGCCGCCTTCGGTGTCGACACCGTCATCGGCTTCACCGGCTCCGCCATCTGGCACCTGGTCGCCATGTTCCCGCCCGCCCCCGACGCGATGATCGAACGCGGCTACCAGGACTTCGCCGACCGCTGGAACCCGATCCTGGACGTCTTCGACGCCGAGGGCGTGCGGTTCGCGCACGAGGTGCACCCCAGCGAGATCGCCTACGACTACTGGACGACGGTCCGCGCGCTGGAGGCGGTCGGCCGGCGCCCCGCCTTCGGCCTCAACTTCGACCCTTCGCACTTCGTGTGGCAGGACCTCGACCCGGTCGGCTTCCTCTGGGACTTCCGCGACCGGATCTACCACGTCGACTGCAAGGAGGCCCGCAAGCGCCTCGACGGACGCAACGGCCGGCTCGGCTCCCACCTGCCCTGGGGCGACCCGCGGCGCGGCTGGGACTTCGTCTCCGCCGGGCACGGCGACGTCCCGTGGGAGGACGTCTTCCGGATGCTGCGCTCCATCGACTACCAGGGCCCGGTCTCGGTCGAGTGGGAGGACGCCGGCATGGACCGGCTTCAGGGGGCGCCCGAGGCGCTGACCCGGCTGAAGGCCTTCGACTTCGACCCACCGAGCGCGTCCTTCGACGCCGCGTTCAACAGCTGAGCCACGCACCTTCCTTGGATTCAGGTCACACACCTCCGGGGTGACGGCGCACCCCGGCGCCCGCACCGCACGTCTTCGCACCCATCCCGTACGGCCCACCCCGTTCCCGGAGGGACTTCGTGCACAGAACCAGACCAAGAAGCGCCCGCGCCGCGAGGCGTCCCCAACTCCGCACCGCCATCGCCCTGTTCACCGGCCTGCTCCTGGCCGTGGGCACCCCGGCCACCGTCGCCGGCGCCCACCCGGGCCACCCGGAACACGACGAACCGGCAGCCGCCGAGGGCCAGTTCCAGCAGGTGCCGCTCGCCAAGGGCGAACCCGAGATGGGCGAGCCGATGTCGCTCGCCGTGCTCCCGGACCGCAGCGTGCTGCACACCGCGCGCGACGGCACGCTGCGCCTCACCGACCAGGGAGGCGTCACCAAGGTCGCCGGCAAGATCCCCGTCTACAGCCACGACGAGGAGGGCCTCCAGGGCGTCGGCATCGACCCGGACTTCAAGAACAACCGGGCGATCTACCTCTACTACGCCCCGCCGCTCGACACCCCCGCGGGCGACGCCCCGGAGACCGGCACCGCCGAGGACTTCAAGAAGTTCGACGGCGTCAACCGCCTCTCCCGCTTCGTCCTGAACGCCAACGGCACGCTGAACACGGCCAGCGAGAAGAAGGTCCTGGACGTCGCGGCCTCCCGCGGCATCTGCTGCCACGTCGGTGGCGACATCGACTTCGACGCGGACGGCAACCTCTACCTGTCGACCGGTGACGACTCCAACCCCTTCGCGTCCGACGGCTACACGCCGATCGACGACCGTGAGGGCCGCAACCCCGCCTTCGACGCCCGCCGCAGCTCGGCCAACACCAACGACCTGCGCGGCAAGATCCTGCGGATCAAGGTCGCCGAGGACGGCTCGTACACCATCCCGCAGGGCAATCTCTTCGCCCCCGGCACGGAGAAGACCCGTCCCGAGATCTACGCGATGGGCTTCCGCAACCCGTTCCGGATGAGCGTCGACGACAAGACCGGCATCGTGTACGTCGGCGACTACGGCCCCGACGCGGGCGCCGCCGACCCGAAGCGCGGCCCGGCAGGACAGGTCGAGTTCGCCAAGGTGACCAAGGCGGCCAACTTCGGCTGGCCGTTCTGCACCGGCGACAACGACGCCTACGTCGACTACGACTTCGCCACCAAGGAGTCCGGCGAGAAGTTCGATTGCGCCGCCCCGAAGAACACCTCGCCGTACAACACCGGCCTGGTCGACCTGCCGCCCGCGCAGGCCGCCTGGATCCCGTACGACGACGGGTCGGTGCCCGAGTTCGGCACCGGCTCCGAGTCCCCGATGGCCGGCCCGGTCTACCGCTACGACCCCGAGCTCGACTCCAGCGTGAAGTTCCCCGAGGCGTACGACGGCGACTTCTTCGCGGGTGAGTTCGGCCGCCGCTGGATCAAGCGGATCGAGCAGACCGCTGACGGCTCCGTCGCGAAGATCAACGACTTCCCGTGGACCGGCACCCAGATCATGGACATGGAGTTCGGCCCCGACGGCGCGCTCTACGTCCTCGACTACGGCGTCTCCTGGTTCCAGGGCGACGAGAACTCCGCGCTGTACCGGATCGAGAACGCCGAGGACGGCTTCTCGCCGATCGCCGAGGTGAGCGCCGACAAGACGTCCGGAGCGGCCGGTCTGAAGGTCAAGTTCACCGGCTCGGCCAAGGACGCCGACTCCCCGGACCTCACCTACAGCTGGGACTTCGGCGACGGCACCAAGGGCGAGGGTCTCAACCCCACCCACAGGTACAAGAAGGTCGGCACCTACACCGCCACCTTCACCGCCAAGGACGCCGAGGGCAACACCGGCAACGCCAGCACCCGGATCGTGGTCGGCAACACCGAGCCCAAGGTGCGGATCGACATCCCGGGCAACGGTGCCCTGGCCGAGTTCGGCAAGCCCGTCCCGTTCAAGGTGACCGTCACCGACCCCGAGGAGACGGTCGACTGCTCCAAGGTCAAGGTCGTCTACAGCCTCGGCCACGACTCCCACGCCCACGAGCTGACCAGCGAAATGGGTTGCGAAGGCACTCTGAAGCCGCCCCCCGGTGACGGCGGCCACGACCCCAACGCCGACATCTACGGCGTCGTCGGCGCCGGCTACACCGACGGCGGGGCCAACGGTCAGGAGGCCCTGACGGGCACCGCCCGCACCGTGCTCCAGCCGCTGCACCGCCAGGGCGAGCACTTCACCACCCAGTCGGGCGTGTCGGTGATCGAGAAGACCGGCGCCAACGGCGGCAAGACCGTCGGCGACATCGACGACGGCGACTGGATCTCCTTCACCCCCTACCGGTTCGACGGGCAGAAGAAGATGACCGTGCGGGCCTCCTCCGGCGGCGCGGGCGGCTTCATCGAGCTGCGCACCGGCTCGCCCGACGGCCCGCTGCACGGCTCGGCGTACATCCCGCCGACCGGAAGCTGGGACACGTTCCAGAACGTCGACGTGCCGCTGCGGTCGCTCCCCAAGAAGACCACCGACATCTACCTGGTCTTCAAGGGCGGCGAGGGCGCTCTGTACGACGTGGACGACTTCGAGTTCTCCAAGGAGCCGTTCAAGGGCGGCAAGAAGGTCCTGGTCTTCTCCAAGACCGCCGGCTTCCGGCACGACTCCATCCCGGCGGGCATCACCGCCCTGAAGGAGCTCGGCGGCCCGGCCGGCATCACCGTCGACGCGACCGAGGAGGCAAAGCAGTTCACCACGGCCAACCTCGCCAAGTACGACGCGGTGGCCTTCCTGTCCACCACGGGTGATGTCCTCAACGCCGAGCAGCAGCAGGCGTTCGAGAACTACGTGAAGAACGGCGGCGCCTACATGGGCATCCACGCCGCAGCCGACACCGAGTACGACTGGGAGTTCTACGGCGGCCTCGTCGGCGCCTACTTCGACTCGCACCCGGCCAACCAGAAGGCCACCGTCCGCGTCGAGGACCACGACCACCCGTCGACCGCGCACCTGGGCGACGCCTGGGAACGCACCGATGAGTGGTACAACTACCGCACCAATCCGCGTGCGCAGGCCAAGATCCTCGCCACCCTGGACGAGACCACCTACCAGGGCGGGAACATGAAGGGCGACCACCCGATCGCCTGGTGCCAGAGCTACGGCGGCGGCCGGTCCTTCTACACCGGCGGCGGCCACACCAAGGAGTCCTACGCCGAGGAGGCCTTCCGTGCCCACCTGCTCGGCGGCCTGCAGTACGCCACCGGCCAGGTGAAGGCGGACTGCAAGCCGAGCAAGGACTACCGGAAGATCTTCAACGGCCAGACCCTGGACGGCTGGAAGCAGGCCGGCCCCGGCAAGTTCGTCGTCAAGGACGGCGTGATGGAGTCCGAGGGCGGCATGGGCCTGCTCTGGTACCAGGCGAAGGAACTGAAGTCGTACTCCCTCAAGCTCGACTGGAAGATGCGGGGTGACGACAACTCCGGGATCTTCGTGGGCTTCCCCGCCTCCGACGACCCCTGGTCAGCGGTGAACAAGGGCTACGAGATCCAGATCGACGCCACGGACGAGGCCGACCGCACCACGGGCTCCGTCTACTCGTTCAAGTCGGCGAACATCAAGGCCCGTGACCAGGTTCTGCGGCCGCCCGGCCAGTGGAACTCCTACGAGATCAAGGTCCAGGGCGAACGCCTCCAGGTGTTCCTCAACGGAGTCAAGATCAACGACTTCACCAACAAGGACCCCCAGCGGAGCCTGACCGACGGCTACATCGGCCTCCAGAACCATGGCGCCGACGACCAGGTCTCCTTCCGCAACATCCAGTTGAAGGAGCTGCCCGTCAAGGGCGACTGAACGGCGGCGGGCGGGGGACGCCGGACCCCCGCCCGCCGTCTCCCTTCCCCCCCCGGGTTCGCGCACGACCAGGAGGCTGCCCATGTCCGCGTCCCTCTCCCGACCGCGTGTGGGGGTGTGGCTGATCGGAGCCCGAGGCTCCGTCGCCACCACCGTCGTCACGGGGTGCGCCGCCATCACCGCGGGACTGCACCCGCCCACCGGCATGGTGACCGAGACCCCGGCGTTCACCGGCAGCGGTCTGCCCGCGCTGTCCGACCTCGTCTTCGGCGGCCACGACACCCTCGACTGCCCCCTGCCCAAGCGCGCCGAGACCCTGACCGCCGGCGGTGTCCTCCCGCCGGGCGTCGCCACCGCCGTCGCCGCCGAACTCGAGGCCGCCGACCGGGAGATCAGGCCCGGTGGCCCCACCTCGGGGGACACCAGGAGCGAGACCGAGCTGATCGCGGCTTTCGCCGACGACATACGCGACTTCGTGCACCGCCATGAACTGGAGCGGGCCGTGGTGGCGAACGTCGCCTCCACCGAACCCGCGTCCCAAGGGCCCGACGCCCCGCCGCCGGCCAGCACCCTGTACGCGCTGGCGGCCCTGCGCGCGGGCTGCGCCTACGTCAACTTCACCCCCTCCGAAGGCATCCACCACCCCGCCGCCGCCCGCGAGGCCGAGCGCAGCGGCCTGCCGTACGCCGGCCGGGACGGCAAGACCGGACAGACACTGCTGCGGGCCGTGCTGGGCCCGATGTTCGCGCAGCGGGCGCTGAGGGTCCGGGCCTGGTCCGGAACGAACCTGCTGGGCGGCGGCGACGGCGCCGCCCTCGCCGACCCGGCCGCCGCCGCGGCGAAGAACGCCGGCAAGGAACGCGTCCTCGCCGACACCCTCGGAACCGTCCCCGAGGGCGAGGTGCACATCGACGACGTCCCGGCCCTCGGCGACTGGAAGACCGCCTGGGACCACATCGCCTTCGACGGCTTCCTCGGCACCCGCATGATCCTCCAGACCATCTGGCAGGGCTGCGACTCGGCGCTCGCGGCCCCCCTGGTGCTGGACCTGGCCCGGCTCACGGCCCGCGCCCACGAGGCAGGGCTGTCCGGTCCGCTCGACGCCCTCGGCTTCTACTTCAAGGACCCCGTCGGGGACGGGCCGTCCGGTCTCGCCGAGCAGTACGAGGAACTGGTCCGGTTCGGGCGGAGCCTGGGGCGGGCCGATGAAGAGAGCCATGGCGTGGGGCCGGTGGAGCACCGGGACGACGTGGGGGAGGCGCTGTGACGCTACGCAACAGCTCCTGCGGATGCCTTGAGGACGCGTCCCCAGCCGCTCCTGGAGACAGCGCCGGTGCCACGTCCCCCTGCGCATGCACCGGCCGCTCGCGCCGGCACGCCTGGGCCGAACTCCTGCGTCTGCCCGCCCTGTTCAGCGTCCCGGGCGACGCCCTGGCCGGCACGGCCGCGACCGGAGCGGCACCCAACGCCCGCACCCTGCTCGCCATCGGCTCCTCCCTCTGCCTCTACGAGGCCGGCATGGCACTCAACGACTGGGGGGACCGCGACATCGACGCCGTCGAACGCCCGCACCGCCCCCTGCCCTCGGGCCGCATCCGCCCGGCCTCCGCCCTCACGGCGGCCTGTGCCCTCACCGGGGCGGGGCTGGCCCTGGCCGCCCGGGCCGGCCGCCCGGCCCTGGCCGTCGCCGCGCCCCTGGCAGCCACAGTCTGGGCGTACGACCTCGGCCTGAAGCACACACCCGCGGGCCCCGTGGCCATGGCCGCAGCTCGCGGACTCGACCTGCTCCTGGGAGCCGCCGCAACGACCGGCCGTACCCGGCCGGCAGTCCCCTCAGCGGCCCTCCTCGGCACCCACACACTGGCCGTCACGACGGTCTCCCGCCAGGAAGCCCAGGGCGGATCGCCTCTGGCCCCCTTGGCGGCGCTCGCGGCGACCGCCCTGCTGGCCCGTGTGGTGACGCACCGCCCTTCAGAGCACCGAGGGGCAACCGCTCGTGACCCTCTCGGGCCACGAACGACTCGGCCTCCAGGAACTGCGCTCGGCTGGAAACCTGCGGCACACCTCACCACCGCTCTCGCGGCCGCCTACGTCGCGGCCACCGCCCGCCCCTACTTCCATGCCACGCTCAACCCCTCACCTCCGCTCACCCAACGAGCCGTCGGAGCCGGCGTCCGCGCCACGATCCCCCTCCAGGCCACCCTGACCGCCCGCTCCAAGGGCACGGCCACGGCCCTCCTCATCGCGGCCCTGGCCCCGCTGGGAGCGAGGTTCGCGAAGAAGGTGAGCGTGACGTGAGTCCGCAGAACTCTCCTCTCGCTCCCCTCCAGCCCCTCCGCTTCGGCTACGGCACCAACGGTCTCGCCGACCTCCGGCTCGACGACGCGCTCTCCCTCCTCGCCGAGCTCGGCTACGACGGTGTCGGTCTGACCCTCGACCACATGCACCTCGACCCCCTCGCCCCCGGCCTCGCCACCCGCACCCGACGGGTCGCGCGGCGGCTGGACGCGCTCGGACTGAGCGTCACGGTGGAGACGGGCGCCCGCTATGTGCTCGACCCGCGCCGCAAACACGGCCCCTCCCTGCTGGACCCGGACCCCGGTGACCGGGCGCGCCGGACCGACCTCCTCGTCCGAGCCGTGCGGGTCGCGGCCGACCTCGGCGCCCACGCGGTCCACTGCTTCAGCGGCGTCCTCCCGGAGGGCACCGACACGGACACCGCGTGGAAGCGTCTCGCCGAGGCCCTCACGCCCGTCCTGGAAGCCGCCGCCTCCGCCGGGATCCCGCTCGCCGTGGAACCCGAACCGGGCCACCTCCTCGCCACCCTGGCCGACTTCCACCACCTCCGCCGCACGCTCGGCGACCCCGAGCCTCTCGGCCTCACGCTCGACCTCGGCCACTGCCAGTGCCTCGAACCCCTCCCTCCCGCCGACTGCGTGCGCGCCGCCGCTCCCTGGCTGCGGCACGTCCAGATCGAGGACATGCGGCGCGGCGTCCACGAGCACCTCCCCTTCGGAGACGGGGAGATCGACTTCCCGCCGGTCCTGGCGGCCCTCGCCGCCACCGGCTACCAGGGCCTGACCGTCGTCGAACTGCCCCGCCACTCCCACGCCGGCCCGCACTTCGCCGCACACTCCCTCCCGTTCCTCCGCCACGCCGAGCGGACCGCGGCCACCGCGTCGCCCCACCCCGCTCCGGCCCTCCAGCAGGCCGCGCCACCCCACGGCGCTCCCTCCGCCACCCCTGAAGGGAGCAGCACCCCATGACCCAGCCCCGCGCCACACCGGCGGCGAGAACCGACAGCACCCAGGACACCACCCAGGACCGCGGGAACAGCGACAGTGCCCAAGCCCCCGAGGACGCCGAGACCCGGGACGCCCAGGACGACACCCACAGCACCCACACCGCTGGCACCCCCTCGCCCGCCGACCTCCGTCGCCACCTCACCACCCACCTCGACGAAGCCGCCCGCACCTGGCTCGAGCACGCCCTCGACGAGGCCGCCGCCCACCCCGGCATCCACGGGCCGATCTCCCCGTGGGAGCTGCGTCTCGCCGAGGCCGGTCGCCGCTGCGGTGCCGCGCACGCCGACGCCGCCCGGGTCCTCATCCTCCACGCGGCCCGCGCCGGCACCGACGCCCTGACCCGGGTGTACTTCCAGGGCACCGCCGACGAGCGCCGCGCCGTCCTGCACGCCCTGCCCCACCTCGTGTCCGGACCCGGCGCCCTCCCCCTCGTCGAGGACGCCCTGCGCACCAACGACACCCGGCTCCTCACCGCCGCCGTCGGCCCGTACGCCGCCCGGCACCTGGCCCCCCACGACTGGCGCCACGCCGTGCTGAAGTGCCTGTTCACCGGCGTCCCCGTCGAGCACGTGGCCGACCTGCCCCGGCGCGCCCACGGCGACGGTGAACTCGCCCGCATGCTGGGCGACTACGCCGCCGAGCGCACCGCCGCCGGCCGCACCGTCCCCGAGGACCTGAACCGCGTCCTGGACCTGACCGAGTCCGTGACCCCGGCCCCCGGCACGGACCACCCCCACGGCAAGGAGTCCTGATGCGCATCTTCGACCCCCACATCCACATGACCTCCCGGACCACCGACGACTACGAGGCCATGTACGCCGCCGGTGTCCGCGCCGTCGTCGAGCCCTCCTTCTGGCTCGGCCAGCCCCGCACCTCGCCCGCCTCCTTCCGCGACTACTTCGACGCGCTGCTCGGCTGGGAACCCTTCCGCGCCGCCCAGTACGGCATCGCCCACCACTGCACGATCGCCCTCAACCCCAAGGAGGCGAACGACCCGCGCTGCGTGCCCGTCCTCGACGAACTGCCCCGGTATCTCGTCAAGGACAACGTCGTGGCCGTCGGCGAGATCGGCTACGACTCCATGACCCCCGCCGAGGACACCGCCCTCGCCACGCAGCTCCAGCTCGCCGCCGACCACGGCCTGCCCGCGCTCGTGCACACCCCGCACCGCGACAAGCTCGCCGGCCTGCGCCGCACCCTCGACGCCGTCAGGGAGTCCGCCCTGCCCCCGGAACGCGTCCTGGTCGACCACCTCAACGAGACCACCGTCAAGGAGGCCAAGGACAGCGGCTCCTGGCTGGGCTTCTCCGTCTATCCGGACACCAAGATGGACGAGGGACGGATGGTCGCGATCCTGCGCGCCTACGGCACCGAGCAGGTCCTGGTGAACTCCGCCGCCGACTGGGGAAGGAGCGACCCCCTCAAGACCCGCAAGGTCGGCGACCTGATGCTGGCCGAGGGCTTCGACGAGGACGCCGTCGACCGGGTGCTGTGGCGCAACCCCGTCGCCTTCTACGGGCTCAGCGGCCGCCTGAACCTCGACGTCACCGGCACGGAAGCCACTCACGAGGGCAACTCCATCCTCCGCGGCGCCCCGAAGGACCCGCACGAGCCGGATCCCGGCCCGGGAGACGGCGACGAGCCGGCTCGCGTCCCCGTCGCGGAGGTGTGAACCATGCGCTTCCGCCACCCCGACGGGTCCATCGTCCACCTCGCCTACTGCACCAACGTCCACCCCGCCGAAACCCTCGACGGGGTCCTCGCCCAGCTCCGCGACCACTGCGAGCCCGTCCGCCGCCGCCTGGGCCGCGACCGGCTCGGGATCGGGCTGTGGCTCGCCAAGGACGCCGCCCACGCTCTCGTCACCGACCCCTCCGCACTGCGCGGCCTGCGCACCGAACTCGACCGGCGCGGCCTCGAGGTCGTCACCCTCAACGGCTTCCCCTACGAGGGCTTCGGCGCCGAAGAGGTCAAGTACCGCGTCTACAAGCCGGACTGGGCCGACCCGGAACGCCTCGACCACACCAGCGCCCTGGCCCGGGTCCTCGCAGGGCTTCTCCCCGACGACGTGGCCGAGGGCACCATCTCCACCCTGCCCCTCGCCTGGCGCACCGCGTACGACGACGAGCGCGCGGAGACCGCCCGCACCGCCCTGCGCACCCTTGCCCAACGCCTCGACGCCATCGAGGAACTGACCGGCCGCTCCATCCGCGTCGGCTTGGAACCGGAACCCGGCTGCGTCGTCGAGACCACCCGCGACGCCATCGCCCCGCTCACCGCGATCGCCCACGACCGCATCGGCATCTGCGTCGACACCTGCCATCTCGCCACCTCCTTCGAAGATCCGGACACCGCGCTGGACGCCCTCACCGAGGCCCGCGTCCCCGTCGTCAAATCCCAGCTGTCCGCCGCCCTGCACGCCGAACACCCCCATCTGCCCGAGGTCCGCGAGGCCCTCTCCGCGTTCGCCGAACCCCGCTTCCTGCACCAGACCCGTACCGCCACCGCTGCCGGCCTGCGCGCCACCGACGACCTCGACGAGGCCCTCGGGGGCCACGCCCTGCCGGACGGCGCACCCTGGCGCGCCCACTTCCACGTCCCCCTGCACGCGGCCCCCGCCGCGCCCCTCACCTCCACACTCCCGGTCCTGAGGACCGCACTGACCCGGCTCGTCGGCGGCCCGGCCCCGCTCACCCGCCACCTGGAGGTCGAGACCTACACCTGGCAGGCCCTCCCGCCCGAGCTGCGCCCCCGGGGCCGCTCCCAGCTCGCCGAGGGCATCGCCGCCGAACTTACCCTCGCCCGCGACCTGCTGACGGACCTCGGCCTGAAGGAGCTGCCGTGAGCGCCCACCCCTCCGCCCCGGGCACCCACCCGGCCCCGGCAGGCCCCACACCCCTCCTCGTCCTCGACGTCGTCGGCCTCACCCCCCGGCTCCTCGACCACATGCCCCACCTCAAGGCACTCGGCCAGTCCGGCTCCCGCGCCCCGCTGGGCACCGTCCTGCCCGCCGTCACCTGCGCCGCCCAGTCCACCTTCCTCACCGGCACCATGCCCTCCGAGCACGGCATCGTCGGCAACGGCTGGTACTTCCGCGAACTCGGCGACGTCCTCCTGTGGCGCCAGCACAACGGGCTCGTGGCCGGCGACAAGCTCTGGGACGCCGCCCGCCGCGCCCACCCCGGCTACACCGTCGCGAACATCTGCTGGTGGTACGCCATGGGCGCCGACACCGACTTCACCGTCACCCCCCGCCCGGTCTACTACGCCGACGGCCGCAAGGAACCCGACTGCTACACCAGGCCGGCCGCGCTGCACGACGAACTCACCGACAAACTCGGCACGTTCCCCCTCTTCCACTTCTGGGGTCCCGGAGCCGACCTCGTCTCCAGCCGGTGGATCATCGACGCGACCCGCCACATCATCCGCACCCGGCACCCCGATCTGACGCTCTGCTACCTCCCTCACCTCGACTACGACCTGCAGCGCTTCGGCCCCGACGACCCGCGCTCCCTGAAGGCGGCCACCGACCTGGACGCCGCCCTGGCCCCGCTCCTGGACGACGCCCTCGCCGAGGGCCGCACGGTCGTCGCACTGTCCGAGTACGGCATCACCCGCGTGAACCGGCCCGTCGACATCAACCGCGCTCTGCGCCGCGCCGGCCTCCTGGAGGTGCACACCCAGGACGGCATGGAGTACCTGGACCCAATGGCGTCCCGGGCCTTCGCGGTCGCCGACCACCAGATCGCCCACGTCTACGTGCGCCGCCCCGAGGACCTCGACGCCACCCGGGCCGCCCTCGACGGGCTGCCCGGCCTCGGCCAACTCCTCGACGACGAAGGCAAGAAGGCCCATCACCTCGACCATCCGCGCGCCGGCGAACTCGTCGCCGTGGCGGAACGCGACGCCTGGTTCACGTACTACTACTGGCTCGACGATGCCCAGGCGCCCGACTTCGCGCGACTCGTCGAGATCCACCGCAAACCCGGCTACGACCCGGTCGAACTCTTCATGGATCCCCTCGACCCCTACGTCAAGGTCAAGGCGGCAACCGCACTGGCGCGCAAGAAGCTCGGCATGCGCTACCGCATGGCGGTCGTGCCCCTGGACCCCTCACCTATTCGCGGCAGCCACGGCCGCCTTCCGGCGAGCGACGACGACGGTCCGCTCCTCATCTGCTCCACCCCCCGTGCTGTCGGCGACCGCGTCGCGGCCACCGATGTGAAGTCACTGCTGCTCGAACTCGCCGGTCTCGGCTGAGGACAGAACCTCAGTCCCGACTGGTCACAAGTGAAGCACTCACCACTGACAACGCCCCGCGATCACGAGGAGTTCCACGCATGAGCCGCTTCTCCCAGCCCGATCCCGAGCTCACCCACCGCCTCAGCAGACGCGGCATGCTCGGCGTGGCCGCCGGCGCCACCGCCGCCGCCCTGCTCGGTGCCGCGGCCCCCGCGACCGCCGCCACCGGCAACGCGACGGGCGCCACCGGCACCGCGTCCGGCGCCAAGGGCCGCGGCCGGCCCGTGCTGCCGCCCGGCCGCCTGGGTATCCAGCTCTACAGCCTGCGCGACAAGGTCTCCACCCTCGGCTTCGGCCCCGTCTTCGCCGAACTGGAGCGATACGGCTACGACGAGGTCGAGTTCGCCGGCTACACCCAGGGCTCCGCGGGCCCCATCACGCTCGCCCAGCTCAAGCGGCTGGCACGGAACCACGGCCTGAACCCGATCGGCAGCCACGTCGGCTACTACTCCAACGACCCGGGCGCCTACACCTTCGCCCAGAACCTCACCAAGGTCCTCGACGACGCCCAGGCCCTCGGCCTCAAGCACATCGGCACGGCCGCGGGCCCGTTCCGCTACGGCTCCACCGTCGACGCCTGGAAGCGCGCCGCCGAGGACTTCAACACCTACGGCGCTGCCGCGAAGGCCAGAGGCATGAAGTTCTACCAGCACAACCACTCCGAGGAGTTCTCCTTCGCCACGGACAACCCCAAGGTCCGTCTCTACGACATCCTGCTCAAGGAGACCGACCCGGACCTCGTCTACCTGGAGATGGACATCTACTGGGCGTACGTCGGCCAGTTCCGCTTCTCCAAGCGGCCCGACGGCACACCCGCGCCGTTCGAACCGCTGAACTACGTCCTCAGGCGGCCCGACCGCTACCCGCTGTTCCACGTGAAGGACGGCGAGAGCGACCCGTCGAACCCGTACGGCTACAACATGACCGACGTGGGCGACGGCGACATCGACTACCAGCGGTTCATCTCCGCCGTCACCCGGCTGCGCGGCCACCGCATGGCCCACCACTGGCAGGCCGAGCACGACAACCCGACCGAGTCCTTCACGTTCGCACGCCGCTCCAGCGCGCACCTGCACTCCCTGCGGGAGAAGTGCTGACGATCCCGGAAACGTGAGGAGGCCCTTCCCCAGCTGGGGAAGGGCCTCCTCACGTGGGGACGGTCAGCCCACGGGCCGCGTCCGGCCCGGGACGTCCCAGCCCGTCCCGCCGAGGCGGTGGACGCGGGGGTGGCAGTCGGTCGTTCGACGATGGGGACGGTGCACGGCGGACGGTGCGCACGGTCTGCGTGCCGCGGTCGGATCCGACGTCATGTCAGGTCGTGTCCTCGCCCAGCGGTTGTGGGTTGGGGGTGATGCGGCCCGTCTTCTTGTCGCGTCCCGGCGGGGTCAGGAACACCGCCACGCAGCCGGCGAAGAGGGAGATGGAGCCGGCCAGGATGAAGGCACCGGAGTGCCCCCAGGCGCCGACGACCACGGCACCCATGCCGGCGCCCAGGCCGGAGACGAGCTTGGCGCTGTAGACCATGCCGTAGTTGGACGCGTTGTTGTTCTCACCGAAGTAGTCGGCGGTGAGTGCCGCGAACATCGGGAAGATGGCGCCGCCGCCGAAACCGGAGATCGAGGAGAAGACCAGGAACAGCGGAAGGTTCTCGGCGTTCGCCGACCAGAGGATGCCGTACTGGGACAGGCCCAGGATCACGCATACGACGAGCAGGCACCGCTTGCGGCCGTACAGGTCGGAGAGCCAGCCGATGACACCGCGGCCGGTGCCGTTGACGATGGCCTTCAGCGACATGGCCGTGGCGACGATCCCGCCCGCGAATCCGGCCTGCTCGCCGATCTCCACCTGGAAGGCGATACCGAAGATGTTCACGCCGGACGTACACGCCAGGCAGAACCACATCAGGGCCACCCGGCCGGTCTTCCACGCCTCCTTGGGGGAGTACTGGCGCACCGCCGGCGGGTTCATCCGCAGCGAGCGGGCCGCGCGCGGGTCATCCGGCGGATTCAGCGGGTCGATCGTGGAGGGCCACCAGTTCTTCGGCGGGTCTTTGAAGAAGTAGCCGGAGCACGCGACCATTCCGGCCAGGAACACACCCACCGAGACCAGCACCCAGCGGAAGTTGGTCAGGTCCATGTAGCCGTTGAAGAGGAAGACGAAGGGCACCGAGCCGTAGGCGAAACCGCCGTTGACGAAGCCGGTCTTGCCGCCCTTGCGCTCCGGGTACCACTTGCCGACCATGTTGACGCAAGTGGCGTACACCATGCCCGCGCCCATGCCGCTGAACATGCTGAAGCCGATGTAGGCGAAGACCACGTGCGGCGCGAAGGCGAGGGACAGGTAGCCCAGCAGCGTGCCGGTGGCGCCGAGCATCATGGCCCAGCGGGCCGGCAGTTTTCCGCTCTCACGCAGCTTGCCCGCAGGGAAGGCCACCGCGGCCTGGAAGAAGACCCAGACGGTCATCATCCAGAAGATGTGCATGCTGTTCCAGCTGTGTGCCGTGTGCAGGGTGTCCTCGGCGGACGCGAACGCGTACTCGGCGGAGGAGATGCCCATCATGCCGATCCAGGGCAGGATCACCATCCACTTGCGCTTGCGCCCCATGATGTCGATGTCGGTCTCACCGAGGCGGTAGACGCGACCGTTCGCGTCGGTGACCTCCCGGTAGGGAACCGTTGTGGGCAGATCGGTCGTTGTCATGTCGTGTCGCACCCCTTGCGTCGAAAGATCTGGCCAGCGCCCCCTGTCCCATGCCTTTCGTGCGCGTACGGGTCCCGGGGCCGGCCGGCGCGCACCGTCGGCCGGCCCCCGCTCCCTCACCTCATGTACCGCCCCCCAGCACTCCCGCCTCCCGCGCCCAGCGGTACTTGGCGCCTAGCACGGCCACCGGCTTCTCGGTCGTGTACGGGTACGCCACGACCCCGCGCTCGAAGAGGTACTGGCAGGCCTCCTCGACCTCCACATCACCCGCGAGCGACGCCACGACCGGCTTCTCGACGCCCCGCTCCCGGAACTCGGCCACCACGCGCGCCGTGAGCTCCGCGAAGACCATGGGAGGTGTGACGATGGTGTGCCAGTAGCCGAGGACGAGCGCGTGGATGCGCGGGTCCTCCATCCCCAGCCGGATCGTCGCCTCGTACGTCGACGGCGGCTCGCCCCCGGTGATGTCCACCGGGTTGCCCGCGGCCCCGAAGGGCGGGATGAACTTCCGGAACGCCTCGTCCAGATCGGGCGGGATCTCCATCAGCGACAGCCCGTTGTCCGTCACCGCGTCCGAGAGCAGTACGCCGCTGCCCCCGGCCCCCGTGATGATCACGACGTTGTCGCCCTGGGGGGCGGGAAGCACCGGCAACGCGCGCGCGTACTCCAGCATCTCGTTCAGCCCAGGGGCCCGGATGACCCCGGCCTGCCGCAGGATGTCGTCGTACACGGCGTCGTCGCCCGCCAGGGCACCGGTGTGCGAACCGGCCGCCTTCGCGCCCGCCGCCGTACGCCCCGCCTTCAGCACGACCACCGGCTTCTTCGGCACGGTCGCCCGCGCGGCCTCCACGAACGCGCGCCCGTCCTTGAGGTCCTCCAGGTGCATCGCGATGCAGTCGGTGTGCGGGTCCTCCCCGAACCAGGTCAGCAGGTCGTCCTCGTCCAGGTCCGACTTGTTGCCGAGCCCCACGATCGCCGACACACCTGTCTTGGTGGTGCGCGCGAACCCCAGGATCGCCATCCCGATGCCGCCCGACTGCGAGGTCAGCGCGACCCCGCCCTTGACGTCGTACGGCGTGCAGAACGTGGCGCACAGGTCCTGCCAGGTCGAGTAGTAGCCGTAGATGTTCGGCCCCAGCAGCCGTACGCCGTGCCGCTCGGCGATCTCCACGATCTCCGCCTGGAGTTCGTGCTCGCCGGTCTCCGCGAAGCCGGAGGGGATCAGCACGGCGTTCGGGATCTTCTTGCGTCCCACCTCCTCCAAGGCCGAGGCCACGAACTTGGCGGGGATCGCGAAGACCGCCACATCCACCTCACCGGGAACGTCCGTGACACTCTTGTACGCCTTGCGGCCCAGGATGTCATCGGCCTTGGGATTCACCGGGTGGATGTCCCCGGCGAAGCCCCCGTCGACGAGGTTGCGCATCACGGAGTTGCCGATCTTGCCCTGTTCGTTGGAGGCGCCGATCACGGCGACCGAGTTCGGCTGCATCAGCCGGCGCATGGACGCGAGGATCTCGTCCCTCGAGTACTTCCGGCGCGGCGCGGGCTGCGACTCGGCGAGGATCACCCGGATGTCGGCCGCGACGGCCCCCTCCGCCGTCGCGATCACCGGATTGAGGTCCACCTCGGCGATCTCCGGGAAGTCCGCGACGAGTTCGGACACCCGGCGGATCTGCTCGGCCACGGCCCACCGGTCCACGCCCGCCTGGCCGCGCACCCCGCGCAGGATCTCCGCCGACCGGATCGAGTCCAGCATCGACAGCGCCTCGTCGGCGTCCACCGGGGCGAGCCGGAAGGTGACGTCCTTGAGGACCTCGACGAGCACCCCGCCGAGCCCGAACGCGACCACCTTCCCGAACGTCGGGTCCGTGACCGCGCCGACGATGACCTCCTGCCCCTTGGGCAGCAGCTCCTGCACCTGCACACCCTGGATGCGGGCATCCGTGTCGTAGGCACGCGCGTTGTCGATGATGGTGTGGAACGCGGCCCGTACGTCGGCGGCGCCCTCGACGCCGACGATGACCCCGCCGGCGTCGGTCTTGTGCAGGATGTCCGGCGAGACGATCTTCATCACGACGGGCCCGCCGAAGCGCGCCGCGAAAGCCACGGCCTCTTCGACGTCGGTCGCCAGCTCCTCGCCCGGTACGGCGATCCCGTACGCGTCGGCGATCACCTTGCCCTCGGGCGCGGTCAGCGCGGCCCGCCCCTCGGCCCGCACGGAGTCGAGGAGGCCGCGCACCCGCAGGATCCGGTCTTCGGCCATCACGTCAGATCACTCCGTTCGACTTGAGCAGGCGCACTTCCTCGTCGCCGAGGCCGAGTTCGCCGACGTAGACCTCTTCGTTGTGCTCGCCGAGCAGCGGTGAACCGGTCACCTCGACGGGGGAGTCGGACAGCTTGAGCGGGCTGCCGACGGTCACGAACTCGCCCCGCTGCGGGTGCGGGACGGTGACGACCATCTCGTTGGCGACCAGCGACCGGTCCTCGATGATCTCCCTCGTGGACAGGATCGGCCCGCACGGAATGTTGTGCGCGTTGAGCCGCTCCAGCACCTCCCACTTGGGCAGCGTCGAAGACCACTCCTCGATCAGCTGGAACATCTTGTTCAGCTTGGGCAGCCGCGCCTCGGGCGTCGCCCACTCGGGGTCCTCGGCCAGTTCCGGCCGGCCGATCAGCTCGCTGAGCGGCTGCCAGCCGACGGGCTGCACGATGACGTACACGTAGTCGTTCGGGCCGCCCGGCGCGCACTTGACCGCCCAGCCGGGCTGGCCGCCGCCGGACGCGTTTCCGGACCTGGGAACCTCGTCGCCGAAGTCCTCGTTGGGATATTCACGGAGCGGGCCATGTGACAGCCGCTGCTGATCCCTCAGCTTCACCCGGCAGAGGTTGAGGACGGCATGCTGCATGGCCACGTTGACCCGCTGACCACGCCCGGTGTTCTCCCGCTGGTACAGCGCCGCGAGAATCCCCGCCACGGCGTGCACCCCCGTCCCCGAGTCCCCGATCTGGGCTCCCGTCGCCAGCGGCGGCCCGTCCTCGAAACCGGTGGTCGACATCGACCCGCCCATGGCCTGCGCGACGACCTCGTACGCCTTGAAGTTGGTGTACGGGCCCTCGCCGAACCCCTTGATGGAGGCATAGACGATCCGTGGATTGATCTCCTGGATGCGGTCCCAGGTGAAGCCCATCCGGTCGACCGCGCCCGGTCCGAAGTTCTCGACCATGACGTCAGAGCGCCGGATCAGCTCGGTGAGGATCTCCTTGCCGCGCTCGGTCTTGGTGTTGAGGGTGATGCTGCGCTTGTTGCAGTTGAGCATCGTGAAGTACAGGGAGTCGACGTCGGGCAGGTCACGCAGCTGCTTGCGCGTGATGTCACCGGTCGGCGCCTCCAGCTTGACGACGTCCGCGCCGAGCCAGGCGAGCAGCTGGGTCGCGGAGGGCCCGGACTGGACGTGGGTCATGTCCAGGACGCGGATGCCTTCGAGGGCCTTGGTGGACGGAGCGGTCATCGGGGCACCTCACTTGTACATGGTCTGGTTCATGGTTCCGGGGGCGTACGCGTCGGGGTCGACCCAGACGTTGATCAGGGACGGCTTGCCCGACTCGCGGGCGCGCCTCAGGGCCGGGCCGATGTCGGCGGGGTCGCGGACCTCCTCGCCGTAACCGCCCAGCATCTGGGCGAACTTGTCGTAGTGGACGTCGCCGAGGGTGTTGCCGACCCGCTCGCGGTCCTTGCCGTACTTGGCGGCCTGGCCGTAGCGGATCTGGTTCATGGAGGAGTTGTTGCCGACGATGCCGACGAAGGGGAGGTCGTAGCGGACGAGAGTCTCGAAGTCCCAGCCGGTGAGGGAGAACGCGCCGTCGCCGAAGAGCGCGACCACCTCCTTGTCGGGCCGTGCCTGCTTGGCCGCGAGCACGAAGGGGACGCCGACGCCGAGTGTGCCCAGGGGCCCCGGGTCCATCCAGTGCCCGGGTGACTTGGGCTGCACGACCTGCCCGGAGAAGGTGACGATGTCGCCGCCGTCGCCGATGTAGATCGAGTCCTCGGTGAGGAAGTCGTTGATCTCGCTGACCAGCCGGTACGGGTGGATGGGCGAGGCGTCCGACCTCAGGCTCGGCAGCCGCTTCTCCAGAGCGGTCTGCTCGGCCGCCCGCAGTTCGTCCAGCCATTCCTTGCGCTTCGACGCCCCTCCGTTGACGCGCCCGGAGGCCGCCTCGGTCACCGACTTCAGCACGAGCCCCGCGTCGCCCACGATGCCGAGGTCGATGTCGCGGTTCTTGCCGACCGTGCGGTAGTCGAGGTCGATCTGCACGACGGTCGCCTCGGGCGACAGCCGCTTGCCGTAGCCCATCCGGAAGTCGAAGGGCGTACCGACGATGACGATGACGTCGGCGTTGGAGAAGGCGTACCGCCGGGAGAGCTGGAAGTGGTGCGGGTCGCCGGGCGGGAGGGTGCCGCGGCCGGCGCCGTTCATGTACGCCGGGATGTTCAGCGTGCGCACCAGATCGATGGCGGACTTGGTGCCCCGGGTCGTCCACACCTGGCTGCCGAGCAGGATGGCCGGCTTCTCGGCGTGCACCAGCAGGTCGGCGAGCTTCTCGATCGCCTCGGGGTCGCCGGCCGAGCGGGTCGAGGCGCGGTAGGCGCCGGGCTGGGGCACGCGTGCCTTGGCCGAGGGCACTTTGGCGTCCAGTACGTCACGCGGGATCTCCAGGAAGGAGGGACCGGGCGCGCCGTGGAAGCACTCGCGGAACGCCATGGACACCATGTCCGCCGCGCGTGCCGTGTCCGGCACGGCCGCAGCGAACTTGGTGATGGGGCTCATCATGTCGACGTGCGGCAAGTCCTGAAGGGACCCCATCTTGTGCTGGGTGAGGGCCCCCTGACCGCCGATCAGCAGCATGGGGGATTCCGCCCGGAAGGCGTTGGCGACACCGGTGACGGCGTCGGTCGTTCCCGGGCCCGCGGTGACCACCGCGCAGCCGGGCTTGCCGGTGATGCGGGCGTAACCGTCGGCGGCGTGCGCGGCGACCTGTTCGTGGCGTACGTCGACGACTTCGATGCCCTCGTCGACGCAGCCGTCGTAGATGTCGATGATGTGGCCGCCGCACAGCGTGTAGATGCGGTCGACCCCCTCGGCCTTCAGCGCCTTGGCTACGAGATGACCACCGGAAATCACGTCTTGGGTGTCGTCGGGCATGGCGAAGTCCTGTCCCTTCGTAGGGGGGTTGGAACGGCTCGCGGTACATTGCATACAGTCGACGAATACTGTATGAAGCTTGTTATCCCGCATCCGGTGGGTGGTGTCCAGGGGGCGTGCGGCACTTTCAGTCAGGAGCCGGAAATGGACCTGTACGAACACCAGGCAAGGGAACTCTTCGAAGAACACGGCATCTTGGTGCCGAGGGCCGAGGTCACCGACTCGCCCAAGGAGGCACGCGGGATCGCGCGCAGGCTCGGCGGTCGTGTCGTCGTCAAGGCACAGGTGAAGACCGGTGGGCGTGGCAAGGCGGGCGGTGTGAAGCTCGCCGCCGACCCGGCCGCGGCGGAGCTGACCGCACGCCAGATCCTCGGCATGGACATCAAGGGCCACACGGTCGGCACGGTCATGCTCGCCCAACCCGTCGCTGTCGAGAAGGAGTTCTACGTCTCCTACGTCCTCGACCGCGCGGCGGGCCGCTTCCTCGCGATCGCCTCCGCGGAGGGCGGCATGGACATCGAGGAGGTCGCCGCCACCCGCCCCGAGGCCGTGGCGCGCATCCCCGTCGACCCCGCCGAGGGCGTGACCTCGGCGAAGGCGGGCGCGATCACCCAGGCGGCCGGGCTGCCGCCGCAGTGCGTCGACGTCCTCGTACGGCTGTGGGACGTGGTGGTCCGGGAGGACGCCCTCCTCGTCGAGGTGAACCCCCTCGTCCGCACCGAAGGGGGCCGGATCATGGCCCTCGACGGCAAGGTCACCCTTGACGGCAACGCCCGTTTCCGGCAGGCCCGCTGGGGCGCGGAGGCCGCGGCCCACGACGACCCGCTGGAGGCGGCGGCCGCCGCCAAGGGCCTCAACTACGTCAAGCTCGACGGCGAGGTCGGCATCATCGGCAACGGCGCCGGACTCGTCATGTCGACTCTGGACGTGGTCGCGGGCTGCGGCGCACGCCCCGCCAACTTCCTCGACATCGGCGGCGGAGCGAGCGCCCAGATCATGGCGGACGGACTGTCGTTGATCCTCACCGACCCGGCCGTGAAGTCCGTCTTCGTCAATGTCTTCGGCGGGATCACCGCCTGCGACGCGGTCGCCGACGGCATCGTCCGGGCCCTGGACACCGTCCGGCTGACCAAACCGCTCGTCGTGCGCCTCGACGGCAACAACGCGGCCCGGGGCCGGGCCGTCCTCGACGAGCACGCGCATCCGCTGGTCCAGCAGGTCACCACCATGGACGACGCCGCCCGCCGCGCCGCCGAACTCGCCATCGCGGCCTGAGGAGAGGGAACACCATGGCCATCTACCTCACCAAGGAGAGCAAGGTCCTCGTCCAGGGCATGACCGGCGGTGAGGGCATGAAGCACACCCGGCGCATGCTCGCGGCCGGCACGAACGTCGTCGGCGGAGTCAACCCGCGCAAGGCGGGCCGCACGGTCGACTTCGACGACCGTGCCGTGCCGGTCTTCGGCTCGGTCGCCGAGGGCATGCGCGCGACCGGGGCGGACGTCACCGTCGTCTTCGTACCGCCCGCCTTCGCCAAGGCGGCCGTCGTCGAAGCCGCCGACGCGGGCATCGCCCTCGCGGTCGTCATCACCGAGGGCATCCCCGTCCACGACTCCGTCGCCTTCACCGCGTACGCCAAGGAGAAGGGCACGCGTGTCGTAGGCCCCAACTGCCCGGGCCTCATCACCCCCGGCCAGTCCAACGCGGGCATCATCCCGGCCGACATCACCAAGCCGGGCCGTATCGGCCTGGTCTCCAAGTCGGGCACGCTGACGTACCAGCTCATGTACGAGCTGCGCGACATCGGCTTCTCCACGTGCGTCGGTATCGGCGGTGACCCGGTCGTCGGCACCACGCACATCGACTGCCTCGCCGCCTTCCAGAACGACCCCGACACCGAACTGATCGTCCTCATCGGCGAGATCGGCGGCGACGCGGAGGAACGCGCGGCGGCGTACATCCGCGAGCAGGTCACCAAGCCGGTCGTCGGCTACATCGCCGGGTTCACCGCACCCGAGGGCAAGACCATGGGCCACGCGGGCGCGATCGTGTCCGGCTCGTCCGGCACCGCGCAGGCGAAGAAGGAGGCGCTGGAGGCGGTCGGGGTGAGCGTGGGAAGCACACCGACCGAGACCGCGAAGCTCGTGCTCGCGCGTCTCGAAGGACGACAGCGGTCCACCCAAGGCTGATTCCCGCCCCCGACTGTGCACCGAGAGCGGAGCAACCCCATGGCACCCACCCTCACCCTCAAATCCGGCACGTCCTGGCCCGGCGCGTGGCAGCGCTGCCACGCCGTCGCGCCCGAGGCCTTCCGCGACGACCGGGTCCTCAACCTCTGGAACTCCGCCTGGCAGGAGGACGGCAGGGTCCTGCCCGCCGTCAGCCCGGTCGACGGCAGTCCCATCGCCGGTCCACCGCGCCTGGACGGGCCCACCGCCGGCCAGGCCGTGCGCGCCGCCCTCGATCAGCACCGCGCCTGGCGGCACGTCCCCCTGGCGGAGCGCAGGGCCCGCGTCGCCGCCACGCTCGACGCCCTCACCGAACACCGCCGGCTGCTCGCGCTTCTGCTCGTGTGGGAGATCGGCAAGCCCTGGCGGCTCGCCCAGGCGGACGTCGACCGGGCCATCGACGGGGTCCGCTGGTACGTCGACGGCATCGAACCGATGGTCGCCGGACGGGCCCCGCTCGACGGCCCGGTGTCCAACATCGCCAGCTGGAACTACCCGATGAGCGTGCTCGTTCACGCATTACTGGTACAGGCACTGGCAGGCAACGCGGTCATCGCCAAGACCCCGACCGACGGCGGTGTCGCCTGCCTGACCCTGGCCAGTGCCCTCGCCGCGCGCGAGGGGATCCCCGTGACCCTCGTCAGCGGCAGCGGAGGCGAACTGTCCCAGGCGCTGGTGCGGGCGCCCGAGATCGGCTGCGTCTCCTTCGTCGGCGGCCGCGACACCGGCGCCGCGGTGGCCACGGCTCTCGCCGACCTCGGCAAACGACACGTACTCGAACAGGAAGGACTCAACACCTGGGGCATCTGGAACTACTCGGACTGGGACGCGCTCACCGCGCTGATTCCCAAGCTCTTCGACTACGGCAAGCAGCGCTGCACGGCGTACCCGCGCTTCGTCGTCCAGCGGCACCTGTTCGACGCGTTCCTGGCGGCGTACCTCCCGGCGGTCCGCGACGTCAGGGTCGGCCACCCGCTCGCCGTCGAGAAGCCTGACGACCCGTACGCCGAGCTGGACTTCGGGCCGGTGATCAACGCCGCCAAGGCGAAGGATCTCCAGGACCAGGTCGCCGAGGCGATCGAGCGCGGCGCCGTGCCACTGCACCGCGGCAGCCCGGCCGACGCCCGCTTCCTGGACGGCCAGGACACCTCGGCCTACGTCCAGCCGGTCACGCTCCTCGATCCGCCCTCGTCCTCTCCGCTGCACCACGCGGAGCCGTTCGGCCCGGTCGACACGATCGTCCTGGTCGACACGGAGGCGGAGCTGCTCGCCGCGATGAACGCCTCGAACGGCGCGCTCGTGGCCACTCTGTCCACCGACGACCGGGCCACTTACGAGCGGCTCGCCCCGCACATCCGCGCCTTCAAGGTCGGCCACGGCCGGCCCCGCTCCCGCGGCGACCGCGACGAGCTCTTCGGCGGGCTCGGCGCGTCCTGGCGCGGTGCGTTCGTCGGCGGCGAGCTGCTGGTGCGCGCGGTGACGCGGGGGCCGGCGGGGGAGCGGCTGCCGGGAAACTTCCCGGAGTACCAGCTCCTGCCGTGAGACGAGGTGTCATGCCCGACGCCGGTTCGCCATGAGACATCCAGCGTGGCGCCGGCGTCGGTCTCAGCCGATGCCCTGTCGGTCCGGTCGCAGGGCGAACGCGCGGTCCGAGGGGGACGGTTCGGCCTGGTCGACCGCCTGGCGGAGCAGTTCGCGGTGGCGCAGCAGCGGCTCCCGCCGTTCCGCCGGCACGAGCAGGAGCAGGTCGTCCAGTCCGGCCAGCATGCGCCGGGAGACCTGCGGACTCCCGATGGCGCACCCCCGTACCTCGGTGAACCCGAGATCCACCAGCTCGGTCCACCCCGGCACGGGCTGGACCAGCCGCACCGCACCGGCCCGGTCCCGGTGCAGGGCGGCGTCCAGAGGGCGTCGGCTCAGCGAGGCCAGGAACTGGATGACGCGGTCCAGCGCCTGGACGGCGGTCGTCGGATCGTTGATCGCGGGCGACAGGGCGCGCAGCGCGATGTCGGACAACTGGCGCAGTCCGAAGCCGAGATCCTGGTGGTAGGTCCGCTCCACCCCGACCGAAGCCGTGTAGCGCAGTGCCCCGCGCGGCGGGGCCGGACCCCCGTGGACGGCCAGCACAGGTGTGCCGGGCACCACGAAGTCCCCGATCCGCGGGATCAGCCGCAGCACGACCCCGTGTTTGCGCGCCACCCGCACCAGCCGCGCGATGTGCACGTCCCGCAGCACACCCGCCCGGCCCTCGTGCGGCACCCACGCGGTCGCGGAACCGAGGCGGGCGGTGTCCTGTCCGTCCTGTCCGCCCGTCGGCACGGGCATCGAGGCGGCCACCCGGAAGGACTCCGTGGCGATCCGGGCGATGACATGGCTGATCCGCATCAGCCGCAGGGTGGTGTTCACGTACAGGACGAAGAGGAACAGGCTCAGCGCGACCATGCAGAGCGTGAGGACCGACTGCACGAGCGGCACCGACGTCACGGCACGCGGGTCGTCGGTGCTGTCGAAGGAGGTCAGGACCAGCAGGGTCAGCACGAAGGTCGCCAGGAACACCGCGAAGGTCGCCTTGGTGATCCGGCTCCGCACGAAGAGCCGCACCACGCGCGGGGTGAACTGTCCGCTCGCCATCTGCACGGCCACCAGGGAGATGCTGAAGACCACACCGATGAAGGTCATCATCGCCGAGCCGACCACGGTCACGACGGCCTTCGCGTCCTCCGCGAACCGCAGCAGCTCGTCGAGCGTCTCGTAGTCGCCGTCCTCCTGGAGCGTGTCGACGATGACCGTGTCGAGAATCTGCGCCCCCGCCCAGACCACGAAGACGCTCACCATGGCCATGGTGGGAGCGAACCAGAACGTGTCCCGCAGATGCTCCCGGAGCGGCGACAGCGCACGCGGGCGGCGACCCGGAGCGGGGCTCTGCGTAACCATCCAGTCACTCATGGTGCGACCCTAGGGGTATCGGGCCGCGAGGTCCCGGACCCCCGCCAGGCGGACGGAAACGCAGGTGAAAGGCACTCCGAAACCTTGGTATTGTTGTCCATGTCGCCGCGGGGAGCACCCCTGGCCAGGCGACGGACACCTTGTCCGGGTGGCGGAATGGCAGACGCGCTAGCTTGAGGTGCTAGTGCCCTTTATCGGGCGTGGGGGTTCAAGTCCCCCCTCGGACACAGACCGGCTCGGGCGGGTCGAGGTTCTCCTCGACCCGCCCGAGCTGTTGTGCGTGGTCCGCCAGTCCCGAAGGCCCCGATCGCTCAGTCCCGATACCCCCGCAACTTGCGGTAGAGCGTCGCCCTGCCGATTCCCAGCGCGGCCGCGGCGCGTGCCTTGTTGCCGCCGTGGCGGCGCAGTGCCTCCAGGATCGCGGCGCGCTCGGCGTGCTCCATCGGGCTGAGGGGCCGCGCGGCCGGACCCTCGCGCACCGCGTCCGGGAGTTCGGCCCGGCGGACCGGTCCGGACATCCGCCGCTGCTCCGCCAGGGCCCGGACGACATGGGCCAGCTCGGTGACGTTCCCGGGCCATGGGTGCAGCTCGAGCGCGCGCAGGGCGTCCAAGGTCCAGGTCAGCGGGGGCTGTCCGGGCAGCGTTCGTGGCGCGAGGACCGGCAGCAGTTCCCGGATGTCCTCGGCGCGTTCGCGCAGTGGGGGCAGGGTCACCGAGCGGGCGGACAGTTTGTCCAGCAGACGCTGCAAGCACGGGCCGACCTGCGCGCCGGGCGTGTACGTGACCAGCACGCGGGTGTCAGGGTGCGTGTCGAGCAGGGAGTTGAGCGCGGCCACGCCCGGCTGTTCGAGACGCTCGGCGTGCCGCAGCAGGAGCGGCCGGTCGCCCGGCCACGCGGCCAGGGCCCCGTCGAGCCCGGTGTCCCGCGCCGCGTCGGCGACCCGGACCGGGCCCTGGCCGAGCAACTCCCGGGCCAGCGCGGACTTGCCCGTGCCACGCTCACCGGTCAGCAGCAGCGGCTCCGGTGAGCGCGCCAGCTCCACCCCGCGCGCGACGGCGTGCCGCCACGGGACCGAGGAGCCGGTGAGGGCGACGGGCGGGCGTGGCGAGGCCGGCGCCGACGGTACGGAATCTCCGAGCGGTTCCAGGACGGCGACGATCCCGAGGACCGTGCCGTCCTCCAGACGCGCGGGGGTGATCCGCGCGGCACACCCGGCTCCCTCGATCACCCCCGGCCCACTCACCCCGTCTTCGAGCCGTCTGGCGCGTTCGCCGGGCTCGGTCCCTTCCGCCGCAGCCGCACCGTCTGCAAGCCGCGCGGTGTGTTCGCCGGGCTCCGTCGCGCCCGCCGCATCCGTACCGTCTCCAAGCCGGGCGGTGCGCCCGCCGGGCTCGGTCCCTTCCGCCTCGACCGGACCGTCCCCCAGTCGCGCGGGGCACCCGGCTTCCCCGGTGCCCTCCGCCCCGCCCGCGCCACCCCCACGCCGCACGCTCACGGCCGTACGCTCCAGCGCCTCGAGCACCTCCGGTGTCAGCAACCGCTGCGCCGCGTCGCTGACCAGCCGGTTGCGGCCGTCCAGGGCGACCACGGCCAGGTCCGCCCCACGTGCCCCGTCCGGCCCGGTCGCCCGCAGATACGCGTCCAGCAGTACCCGCTCGGCCCGGCCGGCCCGTGTGCGCAGTTCCGTCTCGACCGCGGCCGCGGCGGCCTCGGCGAGGGCCGCCTGCGGGTGCGGCGTACGCGCGGTGCTCAGCCGCGAGGCGACGGTCACCGTGCCGAGCACCTGGGAGCTCTCCGGGTCGAGCAGCGGGACGGTGACCGCGGACACGTCCTGCCACCGGTCGAGGTAGTGCTCCGGCCCGTGCATCTCGGCCCGGCGCCGGGTGCGCAGGGCGAGGGCCGCGCTGTTGTTGCCGACCTCCTGCTCCGACAGCACGGGGCACGTCTCGAGTCCGGGCACGCTCCCCGCCGTCCAGAGCACGCGCAGCCGCTCGTCGGTCAGCATGAGGAGCGACCTGCCCGCGCCCAGGGCGGGGACGATCCGGTCGAGCACCGGGCGGGCGGCGTCGAGCAGAGCCGACTCCACCGGTCGTACCGGACGGGCTGCCGGGGCCTTCAAGTCGTGCGGCACTCCGAAGAACCGCGCCCGTCGCCACGCCGCGGCGACCTCCTCCGGTACGCCGTCGGGCAACGGGCGCCCCGTCAGGAAGCGTTCACGGGCGTCATGCAGCGAGGGGAGGGCGGTGGCGGCGGGGGTGTGCTCTGTGGTGGTCACGACATGTTCCACCGTATCGGGTTCCGTTGAACGGACAACAACTGCCGTGTCCGGAACGTCCGGCCCACACGATGTCTCGTAATGAGACACCCACCACCTGCCGAACCGCTCCATGATCATGAGTGGCCGAAGTCCGATTCCCCCCGCAGGAGCGCCCTGTGTCCACCGTCGTCGAGACTGACGTCCTGATCGTGGGCAGCGGCCCGGCCGGTGCCTCGGCCGCGCTCGCCCTGAGCACCTACGGCGTGCCCAACCTCGTGGTGACCCGCTACGCGAGCCTCGCCGACACACCCCGGGCGCACATCACCAACCAGCGCACCATGGAGGTGCTGCGCGACCTCGGCGTGGAGCAGGAGGTCGTCGCGCAGGCGACCCCGCAGCACCTGATGGGCAACACGACCTTCTGCACCAGCCTGGCGGGCGAGGAACTGGGCCGGGTGCGCTCCTGGGGCAACGACCCGCTCGTCCAGGCGGAACACGAACTCGCCAGCCCCACCCGCATGTGCGACATGCCGCAGCACCTCATGGAGCCGGTGCTCGTGGACGCGGCCGTGGCCCGTGGCACCCGGCTGCGCTTCGAGACCGAGTACCTGTCCCACACCCAGGACGCCGGCGGCGTCACGGCCACCGTCCGCGACCGGCTGCGCGGGGACACCTATGAGATCCGCGCCAAGTACCTGATCGGCGCCGACGGCGGACGGTCGAAGGTCGCCGCGGACGCCGGGCTGCCGATGGGCGGCCAGATGGGCGTGGCCGGCAGCGTCAACATCGTCTTCGAGGCGGACCTGACGAAGTACACCGCCCACCGCCCCTCCACCCTCTACTGGGTCCTCGCCCCCGGCGCGACGGTCGGCGGCATCGGCGCGGGCCTGGTGCGCTGTGTCCGGCCCTGGACGGAGTGGCTGATCGTGTGGGGCTACGACGTCACCGCGGGCGCCCCCGATCTGACCACCGCGTACGCGGAATCCGTCGTCCGCAAGCTCGTCGGCGACGACGACATCCCCGTGACCATCAAGTCGTCGTCCGCGTGGACGGTCAACGAGATGTACGCGGAGAGGTACGCCAACGGCCGCGTCTTCTGCGCCGGCGACGCCGTGCACCGCCATCCGCCGTCCAACGGCCTCGGCTCCAACACCTCCATCCAGGACGCCTACAACCTGGCCTGGAAGCTCAAGCTCGTCCTCGACGGCACCGCGGGACCGGCCCTGCTGGACTCCTACACGGCCGAGCGCGCCGCGATAGGCAGGCAGATCGTCACCCGAGCCAACCAGTCCATCCGCGAGACCGCCCCGGTCTTCGAGGCCCTCGACGGGCTCTCCCCGCAGACCCCCGAGCAGCTGTGGGCCAACATCGCCGCCCGCAAGGACGCCACCGAGGCCGCCGAGAAGCAGCGCGACCGGCTGCGCGAGGCGATCGCCTTCAAGGTGTACGAGTTCAACGCGCACGGCGTCGACCTCAACCAGCGCTATTCCGCCGAGAGCTCAGCCGCGATCGTCCCGGACGGCACGCCCGACCCCGGCTTCGACCGCGACCCCGAACTGCACCACCAGCCGTCCTCCCGCCCCGGCGCCCGGCTCCCGCACGCCTGGATCACTTCAGGCACCCGCACGCTCTCCACCCTCGACACGGTCGGCCGGGGCCGCTTCACGCTGCTGACCGGCATCGGGGGAGAGGACTGGGTGCGCGCGGCCGAGGCCCAGGACGTCGAGATCGCCACCGTGGTGATCGGTCCCGGGCAGGAGTACGAGGACCCGTACGGCGACTGGGCGCGGCTGCGCGAGATCACGGACACGGGCGCCCTCCTCGTACGCCCCGACGGCTTCGTCGCCTTCCGGCACGCGTCCGCTGCTCCGGACGCCGGAGAACTGCTCGCGGACGCGCTGCGGCGGATCCTCGGTCACGCCTGAGCGCGCCATCATGGAAGAAGCGGACGTCACCATGGAAGAAGCGGCCGTCACCGTGGAAGAAGTGGAAGAAGCGGACGCCGACGACGAGGAGCCGGGATGACCACCGACGCGACCGGGGCGGACATCACCGAGCAGGCCCTTGCCAGCCTCCGCGCGACCGCCGATCCGCGGCTGCGCGAGCTGCTCACCGGACTCGTCCGCCATCTGCACGACTTCGCGCGGGAGACCCGGCTCACCCAGGAGGAGTGGGAGCGGGCGATCGCCTTTCTGACGGCGACCGGGCAGGCCTGCACCGACACCCGGCAGGAGTTCATCCTGCTGTCGGACGTGCTCGGCCTGTCTATGCTGGTGGAGACCGTCAACGGCGACCGTGCGCCCGGGGCCACCGAGCCGACCGTGCTGGGTCCCTTCCACATGACCGAGTCGCCGGTCCGCCGACTCGGCGACGACATCGACCTGGTGGGCGGCGGCGAGCCGTGTGTGGTCAGCGGCCGGGTGCTGGCGCGGGACGGCACACCGCTGCCCGGCGCCGTCGTCGACGTCTGGCAGGCCGACGACAAGGGCTTCTACGACGTCCAGCAGCCCGGCGTCCAGCCTGCGGGCAACGGACGCGGGCTGTTCACCGCCGACGCCGCGGGCCGCTTCTGGTTCCGCACCTGCGTTCCGGCCGCGTACCCCATCCCCACCGACGGTCCGGTCGGCGGTCTGCTGCGCGCGACCGGACGGCACCCCTACCGTCCCGCGCACATCCACTTCATCGCCACGGCCGAGGGCCACACGCCCGTCACCACCCACATCTTCGTGGCGGGCGGGGAGTACCTGGACTCCGACGCGGTGTTCGCCGTGAAGCAGAGCCTGGTCCAGGACTTCGCGGAGACCGACGACCCCGCCCTGGCCCGGAAGTTCGGTGTGCCGAACCCGTTCCGGCTCGCCCGCTTCGACCTCGTCCTGGAGCGTGCCGAATGACGTTCCAGAGCGAGTTCTCGTACGAGACCCGGCCCGTGCGGGTCGTCTTCCGGCCCGGCGCGGCCGTCACCGCGACCCCGGACGAGGCCGCACACCTGGGCCTGCGGCGGCTGCTCGTGGTGTGCGGCAGCAGGGGCGAAACGGTTGCCCGCGCGGTGGCGGACGCGCTCGGCGACACCTGTGCGGGGCTGCACGCCGAGGCCCGGATGCACGTACCCGCCGAGGACGCCGACCGGGCCGTCGAGGCGGTGCGCGCGGCCGGGGCGGACGGGTGCGTCGCGGTCGGCGGCGGCTCCGCCATCGGGCTCGGCAAGGCCATCGCCCTGCGCACCGGGCTGCCGCTGATCGCCGTGCCGTCGACGTACTCGGGCTCCGAGATGACGCCGGTCTGGGGCCTGACCGAGCACGGCGCCAAGCGCACCGGCCGCGACCCGGTCGTCCAGCCCCGAAGCGTCGTCTACGACCCCCGGCTCACCCTCTCCCTGCCCGTGCCGCTGACCGTGACCAGCGGTGTCAACGCGCTCGCGCACGCCGTCGAGGCGCTGTACGCCCCGGACGCCTCGCCGTTGGTCTCGGTCATGGCCGAGGAGGGCGTGCGGGCGATGGCCGGGGCACTGCCGCACCTGGCCGCCGACCCGCAGGACCTGGACGCGCGCAGCCGGGCGCTGTACGCGGCGTGGCTGTGCGGCGCGTGCCTCGGCGCGACCACGATGGGGCTGCACCACAAGACGTGCCACGTGCTGGGCGGCACGTTCGGGCTGCCGCACGCCGAGACGCACACCGTCGTGCTGCCGTACGCCCTGGCCTACAACGCCCCCCCCGCCCCACAGGCGTTGACCGTACTGGGGCGGGCCCTCGGCACCGACGACGTGCCGCGCGCCCTGTGGGAGCTTGCCGGACGCCTCGGCGCACCGCGCTCCCTCGCCGAACTCGGCCTCACGGAAGCCGACGTGGCACCGGCGGCGGCCCGGGTCGCGGGCGAGCCGTACGCCAACCCGCGCCCGGTGACGGCGGACGGGGCCCGGGCCGTGCTGCGGGCGGCGTACGAGGGAGCGCCGCCGGAGCCCGTCGGGAAAACCCTCTAGGTGTGCTGTCCCGAACCCGCACCACGCAGGCCGGTCGGAAACCGGGTGCGGACTGTCGGTGCCGTGGTGTGTGATCGGGTCCATGGCGATTGTCTTGAGCGAGCCGGGAGTCGACGGGCTGGGCGAGGCTGTGGGCGTGCTGCGGGAGTGGCAGTACGAGGGGGCGCCGATGCAACTGCATCCAGGGGATCTGGGCTGGTTCTGGCGGTCGGGTGCGGAAGCGACCGCCGCGGCCGTCCGGACCTGGAGCCGGGACGGACGGATCCTCGCCGTCGGGCTGCTGGACGGCCCCGGGCTGCTACGGCTGACGATCGCGCCCGCCGCCCATCGGGACGAGGAACTGGCACAGCGGCTGGTCGCAGACGTGACCGATCCGGAACGCGGCGTGCTGCCCGAGGGGAAGGCGAACATCGAGGCGCCGATGGGCGCACTGGTCCAGGACCTGTTGTCCGAGAACGGCTGGAACACCGACGAGCCGTGGACGCCGCTGCGCCGCGACCTCACGGAACCGGTGAAGGACCCAGGCGTGCGGATCGAGGTGGCCGGGCCGGAGCGGGCGCACCTGCGGGCCGCCGTACAGCGGGCATCGTTCGACGGGTCGAGGTTCACGGACGAGCACTGGCACGCGATGGCGGCCGGACCGCCGTACGCCGACGCCCGGTGTCTGCTCGCGTACGACGACCAGGGCAACGCGGTGGCGGCGGTGACGGTGTGGTCGGCCGGTCCGGGGAGGCCCGGGTTGCTCGAACCGATGGGCGTGCACCGGGAACATCGCCGTCTCGGCTACGGCAAGGCGATCACCGTCGCCGCGGCGGCCGCACTCCAGGAACTGGGCTCCTCGAGCGCGCTCGTCTGCACCCCGAACTCCAATGCCGGCGCCGTCGCCACCTACAAGGCGGCCGGCTTCCGTCAACTCCCCGAGGTCCGGGACCGATACCGGCCCGCCTAGGCCTGTCCGGGAAGGTCCCCGGGGAACCCCACGCGCCCGGCGCGACGTCTTGGATCTTGTCACCACAGATCCGCACGGAGGTCGGCCCAGGTCATGGCACGCGAGGGAAACCAGTCGACTGAGGGCATCGGCGGGGCGCTCGACGTCCTCAGACGCCACCGCCGGGCGCTGTACGGCTTCACGTTGCTCGTGTCCCTCCTGACAGTCGTACTCGGCTGCGCGATCCTGGCCGGCGGATTCGCGGCGGCATGGGACGCCTTCGAGAACGTCCGGGACTACGCGGACCGCAACATCGCCAACGAGGACTCCTACGTGGCCTACGCCGACGGCGGCCTGCCCCCGTTGGTACGGGTCGGCGCCGTGGTGTCGGTGCTGTTGCTCGTGCTGGGACTCCTCGTCGTCTCCGTCCTGCACACCGCGTACGCCGTCGGCGACTCTCATGCCACGCGCGACGCCGGGTCGCTCTCCATCCGCGAGTTGTGGCGGCTCACCCCTCGGCGGTTTCCCGCCGCCCTCGCGGTCAACGCGCTGACCGGACTGGCTGTGGGCGCCGTGGAGCTGGCGGCCCTGGTGATGTGGGGCCTCGTCGAGAGCGGCGAGGTGCCGGGTGTCGAGCCCACGCCGCTGGGCGGAACCGCGTCCCCGCAGTACACGCTGGTGGGCTGGGTGCTGCCGATCGCCGTCGGGTGTCTCGGCCCGCTGCTGTACTCCCGTCTGGCGCTGGCCACCGCCGAGACGGTGCTGGAGCGCCGTTCCCCGTTCGTGGCGCTGTACCGCTCCTGGGTGCTGACCCGCCCCGCCCGATGGCGTGTCCTCGGCGTGGGCGCGCTGGTCACCGCGGTCGCCGTGCTCGTCTTCTGGTTGGCCCTGTACGCGGCCGCTCCTCTCGCCCACTTCGCCGGACTCGGCATGCTGTGGCTCAGCGACGACAACGTGTGGATCACCGGCGTGCTGGTGCTGATCCTGCCCACAGCCGTGGCCCTTCTCCTGCTGCCCCCGGTGGTCATGCCGTTGGTGTGCGCGGTGTTCGCCCGGCTCCACGGGGAGCTGCGCGCTCGCGAGGAGACCGTTCAGTCCAGGTCGGACATGTCCAGTACGAAGCGGTAGCGGACGTCGCCTCGCCGGAGACGGTCGAGGGCCTCGTTCACCCGGGCCGAGGGCAGCAGTTCGATGTCGGCGGTGATGCCGTGCTCGGCACAGAAGTCCAGCATGGCGGCCGTCGCGGGCATGCCGCCGCTGCCCGCGGAGCTGAGCTTCTTGCGTCCGATGAGCAGGTCGAGGGTCTCCACGGTGACGGGTCCCAGGTGCCCGAGATGGCTGAGCGTCCCGTCCATCGCGACCAGGCGCAGGTAGGGGCCCAGGTCGTGCGGTGCGGAGATGGTGTCGATGACGACGTCGAACCGGTCGCGGGCGTCGGCCAGCTGCTCCGGGTCCGTGGTGACGATGAGACCGTGGGCGCCGAGACGACGGGCGTCGTCGGCCTTGTCCGGTGAGCGGCTGACAACCGAGGTGTGGGCGCCGAGCGCCACGGCGATCTTGACCGCGAGGTGTCCCAGACCGCCCAGTCCCGCCACCGCGACGCGGGTCCCCGGCCCCACCCCGAGGGCGTGCAGCGGCTCCCAGACCGTGACCCCGGCGCAGAGCAGGGGAGCGGCGGCGGCCGGATCCAGACCGGCGGGAAGAGGGTGGGCGAAGCGGTAGCGGACGACGTACTCGCGGGAGTAGCCCCCCAGGGTGACCGATCCGTCGTGGCGGTCGGTGCCGTCGTAGGTCAGGGTCGGGAATGCGTGGCAGAAATTCTCCTGACCGGCCCGGCACATGGCGCACTCGCCGCACGAATCGACGATGTTGCCCACCGCGACCGGGTCGCCGACGGTGAAGCGGGTGACCGCGGGTCCGGTCTCGGTCACCACGCCCGTGAACTCGTGCCCCGGCACCAGGCGTCGGCCCCCTGCGCCGTCCCACGAGCTGACGGCGTGCAGATCGGTGTGGCAGACACCGCAGTAGTCCACCCGGACCGCGAGGTCGTCGGGGCGCAGGTCGCGCCGTTCCAGCGGCGTCCGCCGCAGTGCCGGGGACGGACCTTCCACCTGCCAGCCAACGGTGTTCCTCATGACGCCTCCCCATAGACAGACTGGTTGGTCTATTTGAGCGTAGGGGCATCTGGTCCGCCAAGCAAACCAACTGTTCTGTTTGGTAGCGTGAGGGCATGGCTGAACAACCCCTGACCTCGCGCGGAGCCGCCACGTACCAGCGCATCCTCGATGTGGCGACCCAGGAGTTCGCCGAGCATGGGATCGCCGGAGCGCGCGTCGAACGGATCGTGGCCGCCGCGCGCACCAACAAGGCGCAGCTCTATGCCTACTTCGGCAGCAAGGAAGGGCTCTTCGACGCCATCTTCTTCGGCTCGCTGGAGCGGATCGTGAACGTCGTCCCGATCGACGCCGCCGACCTCGCGGACTGGGCCGTACGCCTCTACGACGAGTATCTCCGCCGCCCCGACCTCATCCGGCTGGCCACCTGGGCACGCCTGGAGCGACGCCCGGCCGGCCATCTGGTCGACGACCCCGACCGCCTCGAGGACCACAAACTGCGCGCCATCGCCGAGGCCCAGGCCGCCGGCCTGGTACGCCAGGGAGACCCGTTCGACGTGATGGCCATGGTGATCGCCATGTCCATGGCCTGGTCACCCGTCAGCAACGTCTACGCGGCGACCGCACAGGAGCCCCCCGAACTGCACGAACAGCGTCGCGCCCTGCTCCGCGAGAGCGTCCGACGCGCCATGACAGCCGACCAGGGCTAGGACCGCCCCGCCAGCCAGACTTCTCCCACGGAGAAGCCACTGGCTCGCGGACAGAAGATGACCGCAAGGGTTCCTACGGTCGTGGCATGACGCAGACGCAGAAGATCCTTGTCACCGGTGCCACCGGAACCGTCGGCCGCCAGGTGGTCGCCGAACTGCTAGCCCGGGGCCACGCGGTCCGCGCCCTCACACGGGACGCCGCGAAAGCCGTCTTCCCGGACGGTGTCGAGGTCGTCGAGGGCGACCTGACCGACCCCGGCAGCCTGGCCCCCGCCCTGGAGGGGATCACCGGACTCCACCTGATCACCTTCGGCGGGGCCGCCTTCACCCCGCTGGAGACCGGCCCCCGGATCCTGGAACTGGCCCGCTCGGCCGGTGTCCGCCGGATCACCGTGCTGCACGGCGGCGGGCCCAGTCCGCTGGAGGACGCCGTACGCGGCGACGACGAGGTGAGCTGGACCGTGCTCATGCCCGTCGAATTCATGGCCAACGCCATGGAGTGGGCGGACGGGATCCAGGCCGCGGGCGAGGTGCGGGAGCCGTTCGTCGCCAGGCTGAGTGCCATGGTCCACGAGGGCGACATCGGCGCCGTCGCCGCGGTCGCGCTCACGGAGGAGGGGCACGCGGGCCAGGAGTACGTGATCACCGGCCCCGAAGTGCTCACCGTCGGCGACAAGGTGGCGGCCGTCGCCGCCGCGGCCGGCCGGGAGATCGCCCTGGTCGAGCTGACCGAGGAGCAGGCCGTCGCCCAGTGGCGGGCGGCGTTCCTCCCCGAGGACGTGATCGGCTTCCTGCTCGAGGCGTACGGGAACACACCGGAGGTGGGCCGTACGGTGTCCGGCACCGTCGAGAAGGTCACCGGCCGCCCGGCCCGCACCTTCGCCCAGTGGGCCGGCGAACACGCCGACGTTTTCCGGAAACAGGCCTGACTGTCTCGTATTGAGACACCCGTCCCGGAGCCCGGTGCAGCAAGATCGAAGAGGGGGTGTGACCGCAACAGGGTGCGGCCGTCGGTGTGCGCTGAACCGCCGCGCGTACGGCCGCGCCACCTGATGAAAGGTGAACATCATGGCCCTCGCACTGCTCCGGCGCCGGCGGCTCAAGGGCGCCTCCGCCGCGGCGGCGGGCCTCGCGCTCCCCCTTCCGTCCGGCGCGGGTGCCGTGGCCCGTGAGGTCGTCGACCCGATGGGCTCGCCGCTGGCTGCCGCGGACGTCACCGTCACCGCCCTGGACACCCACCGGGTGGCCGCCCGCGGGACGACCGACCCGTACGGCTACTTCCTCGCCGCGCTGCCGCCCGGCCGGTACAGCCTGCTGGTCGCGGCGCAGGGCCTGCGGCCGCACCGCGAGACGATCGAGATCGGCGCCGGCATATCGACGCCCACCGAGCGCGTCTGGCTGCAGCCGGCCGAGGCGCTCCAGCTGCCCGCGCCCGGAACGTGGCTCTTCGATCCGCCCCACACCGCGATCCGGTTCATCGCCAAGCACGTCGGCATGGCGAACGTCCACGGCCGATTCGAACGCTTCGACGGCGGGATCCAGATCGCCCAGGACATGGCCGACTCCCGGGTGTCCGTCCGCATCGACGCCTCCAGCATCACCACCGGCAACACCACCCGCGACAACCATCTGCGGTCCGCCGACTTCCTCGACGTCGAACGCTTCCCGTACATCGACTTCAACAGCACCCGCTTCGCCTATCGCGGCGGCAGCAAGTGGTCACTGCTCGGCTCCCTCACGATGCACGGAGTGAGCCGCTCCGTCTCGCTCGACACGACGTACCTCGGCACGGTGAACGGCGGCTACGGGCAGGAGCTGCGCTGCGCGGCCCTGGCGACGGCGGAACTGCACCGCGAGGACTACACCCTCAACTGGCGCACCATGCTGGCCCGTGGCATCGCGGTGGTCGGGCCGACGGTCCAACTGGAGCTGGACGTCCAGGCGATGTACCGCACCCACGACACCCCCACCCCACCGGAATAATCCCTGGCACGGATCCCGCCGCCCTCCCTACACTCACGGAGTACCCGGCGCCGCCCACGACTTGAGCGGCGTGCACTGTCGTGACGAACGAAGGGAGACCGCCATGCGTGACCGCACCGCTGCCGCCGTCTCCCTGCCGCGCTACGAGGTGATCCTCGTGTCCTCGTCGCTCCGGTGCCCGCTGCGCGGCCGGCGCCGGATGACCGGGACGAACGTCTGAGAGCGCCTGCTTCGGCGTGCTGACCTAGGGTCGGCACGCCGAAGCAGGCGTGTGTCATCACACCTGCCTCGCCCGGAAATCGCGCTGCCCCTTTCCTGATCGCCTCGAAAGGCCATGGGCCGTGCGCATCAACCACAACCCGCTCGCCGTCGTCCGCAACCTCGGCATCCTCGCCCACGTCGACGCCGGCAAGACCACCGTCACCGAACGGATCCTGTTCGCCACCGGAACCACGCACAAGCGCGGCGAGGTCCACGACGGCACGACCGTCACGGACTTCGACCCGCAGGAGCGGGACCGGGGCATCACCATCTTTTCCGCGGCCGTGAGCTGCGCCTGGGACGGCCACCGGATCAACCTGATCGACACCCCGGGGCACGTCGACTTCGCCGACGAGGTGGAGCGTGCGCTGCGGGTGCTCGACGGTGCGGTGGCCGTGTTCGACGCGGTGGCCGGGGTGGAGCCGCAGAGCGAGTCGGTGTGGCGGCAGGCCGACCGGCACGGCGTACCGAGGATCGCGTTCGTCAACAAGATGGACCGTGCCGGTGCCGACCTCGACGCGGCCGTGGCGTCGATCCGGGAACGGCTGCACCCGGCGCCGCTGGTCGTGCAGATGCCGGTCGGCGCGGAGGACGCCTTCACCGGCGTCGTCGACCTCGTACGCCTGCGCGCACTGCTGTGGAGCGACGGTGACGCCTGCGAGGAGGCACCGGTCCCGGACGACCTCCGGGCCGAAGCCCGGGCACGCCGCCGGGCGCTGGAGGAAGCCGTGGCGGAACTCCATCCGGGAGCACTGGAGGAGTTCTGCGACACGGGCACGCTCGGCGAGCGGACCCTCTCCTCGGCGCTGCGGGACCTGACCCGGGAGGGCGACGGCGTGGTCGTGCTGTGCGGCTCCGCCTACCGCAACCGCGGTGTCGAGCCGCTGCTCGACGCGGTCGTGGCCTATCTGCCGTCGCCGCTGGACGTGCCGCCGGTCCGTGGCACCGACGACGGCGAGGAGCAGGAGCGGCCCGCCGACCCGGCGGCACCGCCGGCCGCCCTCGCCTTCAAGGTGCACGCCACCCCGACGGGCCGGCTGACCTACCTGCGGATCTACTCGGGAACGATCGAGAAGGGAGACACCCTGTGGGACGCGAGCGCGCGGCGCACCGAGCGGATCGGCCGGATCCTGCGCGTCCAGGCCGACCGGCACGCCCCGCTGGACCGGGCGGTCGCCGGCGACATCGTCGCCGTCGTCGGGCTCAAGTCCGCCCGCGCCGGCTCGACCCTGTGCGCGCCGGACGCCCCGCTGGTCCTGGAGCCTCCGGGCGTGCCCGAGCCGGTGGTCTCGGTCGCGGTCGAGTCCCGCAGGACCGGCGACACCGACCGGCTGGCCTCGGGGCTCGCGCGGCTGACCGAGGAGGATCCCTCGCTGGCCGTGCGGACCGACCCGGAGACCGGGCAGACGGTGCTGTCGGGCATGGGTGAACTGCACCTGGAGGTGGCGGTGGAGAAACTCCGGCGCGAGCTGGGGCTGGACGTCAACATCGGCCGCCCCCGGGTCAGTTACCGCGAGACGGTCGGCCGGGGCGTGTCCGGACTGGTGTTCCGGCACGTCAAGCAGGACGGCGGGGCAGGGCAGTTCGCCCATGTCGTCCTCGACGTGGAGCCGTACGAAGGCGGCTTCGCCTTCCGTTCGGCCGTCGTCGGCGGGCGCGTGCCGCAGGAGTACGTCCGGGCGGTCGAGGCCGGCTGCCGCGACGCCCTCACCGAAGGGCCGCTCGGCGGCCACCAGGTGACCGGGCTGCGCGTGACGCTCACCGACGGGGCGACCCATGTGAAGGACTCCTCGGACACGGCGTTCCGCACGGCCGGCCGCCTCGGCCTCCGCGAGGCCCTGCGCGCCTGCGCGATGGTCCTGCTGGAGCCGGTCGTCGAGGTCACGGTCACCGTGCCCGAGGACGCGGTGGGCGGCGTGCTCGGCGACCTCGCCGCCCGGCGGGGCCGGGTGACCGGCTCGGTCACCCGGGCGAGCGCGGCGGTCGTCACCGCCACCGTGCCGCTGGCCGAACTGTTCGGCTACGCGACCCGGTTGCGCAGCCGCACCCAGGGGCGTGGCACCTTCACGGCCCGGCCCACCGGCTACGCGCCGGCGCCGGTCGCGACGCCGGTGCGGTAGTGCCTGGTCGGGCCCCTCCCCCCTCTTGTGCCGGGAGGGGCCCGACCCCTTCACGGGTACGACTGATGACGCACTCGTACGGCCCGTTGCCGCCGAGAGCTGATCCACGGTCCGGGGCGTGGCGCGTTTCGTGCGGGCAACACGGCAGGCGGAGACGACAGTTATCGTGTGTGCTGTAGATCACTCGCACGTTGGGGCGGACCCATGGGGCTGGCAAACGACAAGATCATTTCTCAGATCGAGAACCTGCTGCAGGGCAGTGTCGTCATTCCTTCCATCCAGCGCGACTTCGTCTGGATGAGGCCCGATGTACGTGATCTTTTCGATTCTCTCTACCGGGGCTACCCGGTCGGTGCCCTGCTGCTGTGGAAGACCATGAGATCCCCGCCCTCGCCGAATCGCAACGGCTGGTCGTTCTGGACCGTCACCGCTACGGGGCAGCTGCTGCAGAGCATCCGGTAGCGAACAGTCCCTCTGCTTCGACCCCTGGTACCGGCCCGGTGAGGTCGGGGGCGCCGAACGCCGCGCGCAGGGTCTGGAAGGCGGTCACCTTGTCCGCGCCGAAGCGGCGGAGAGTTTCGGGGAAGCCCTCCGCTTCGAGGATCTCGTTTGCCGAGCAGTCCGTGCCGGCTGAACCGAGCAGTTCCCGCAACGCCCTTCTTCACGCGATCGGATGGTGGTTCGGGGAGCGGGCACCTGTCCGGTCTGCGGGCCGTTCGAGCTGGTGACGGGACTTGTTGTCCCTTCTCAGTACGGTAAAGGGAGCACACCATGGGACTGACCTTCCACCGCAACCCGGACGGCACGACAACCGGGCGCAACGAGGCCAACGGCTTCACCGTGACGCATGCCGAGGAAGAAGAGGTGAAGCGGCGGTTGTCCGAGGACGCCGGGTGGGAGTACACGCCTCCTCCGCCTCCGGTCCCGCCCGGGTTCCATCGGTTCTCCTTGGTGCACGACGAGTTCCGGGCCTCCGGGTTCGGGGACGAGAGGTATGCGGGACTGCGGGCGCGTCCGCCGGAGGGGTGCGTGCCGGTCGACTGGGGGTGCTTCGCCCTGGAGTGCGAGCGGCCGGGGAAGACGCTCATGGACGCGGTCGCCGGCAGCGTCGCGGAGGTCCGCCGAGAGCACGGGCTGGTGATGAACAGCCTGGGTGTCGAGAAGCCCCAGGAATGGTTCGACGCGGACAACAAGAACGGATACGCGGCGAAGACCGTCGCGCACTTGGTGCTGATGACCGCCGACCGCGCCCGACTGCTCGGGTACGGGCGCAAGGACGTGGTCCGGCTACTCGACGCCACGGGGATCGAGTAGCCGGTGGGTGGGACAGCAAGCCCTGAACTCCAGCGACTGGTTCAGGATCTGGGCTTCGAAGAGGACCTTCGGGCAGACGCCGAGGGACATGAAGGGTGTGCCTCAGGCCAGGGCGGCCGGCCCCGGGACGAAGTCCGGGTCCACCTGGGCGGCCAGGTCCTCGCCCGTGCGCGCGTCCGCCCACGCCCGGGCGTTGCGCAAGTGGAACTCGACGGCGTGCCGGTGGAGCCGGTCCCGGTCGCGGGGGTGGGAGTCGACCGTCTCGCGGAGGATGTCGAGGGCGTGGCGGTTGTGCGGTTCCAGGGACGCCAGGGCGTCCGGGCCGTCCTGCACGCGGCCCTGTTCGGCCGAGCGGACCCAGGGAGAGTGGACCAGGTGGGTCAGGAGGTCGTCCCCTACATGTTCCTTGAGGAAGAGCATGTCGTCTTCGCAGGTCACCTTGTTGCCGACGACCGCGATACGGATGCCGAACTGCTCCGCGTGGTCGCGGTACTGGCGGTAGACCGAGACGCCCTTGCGGGTGGGTTCCGCCACCAGGAAGGTGATGTCGAAGCGGGTGAACAGGCCGGAGGCGAAGGCGTCCGCGCCCGCCGTCATGTCGACCACGACGTATTCGCCGGGGCCGTCCAGCAGGTGGCCGAGGTACAGCTCGACCGCGCCGAGCTTGGAGTGGTAGCAGGCCACGCCCAGGTCGGACTCGTCGAACTCGCCCGTGACCATCAGGGGTACGCCGCCCGCGCGGCCGACGTGCCGGGCGTGGAGTTCGTCGTCGCCGAGCGGGCGCAGGAGGCGGGAGCCGCGTCCTGGGGGAGTGGTCTTGATCATCGCCTCGCGGGAGGTGATGCGGGGATTCGTGCCGCGCAGGTAGTCCTTGATCGAGGACAGGTGGGCGCCCAGGGGAGGGGCGGACTTCTCCTGCCCGCCGAGCGCCTCGGCCAGGTGCTGGTTGATGTCGCCGTCGATGGCGAGGACCGGGGCGCCGGAGCGCGCCAGGTGGCGGGAGAAGAGTGCCGACAGCGTGGTCTTGCCGCTGCCGCCCTTGCCGACGAACGCGATCCTCACGGCCGCTCCACCTTTTTGAAAATGGATGTCATGTGGTTAGGTTTAGGGAGTGATCGCCGCCGCTGTCAAATTGCTTGGGCCGTATGGGACTTGCCGTCCGTCAGGGCACGGCTCACCCGGCCGATCGTGCGCGTCCGCTTGATGCATATGCTGTGCAAGTGCGTCCCCATAGCATCAAGAGCCGCTTCCGGTTCCTCACCGCCCTCGTCCTCGTCCCCTGCCTGGCCGGCTGCTTCGCCTCCCCTGGAGGGGAGTCGTCGTCGGACGGTGGGCAGCCGGGTTCCCGGCTGCGCGTCGCCCTCGCCTTCCCGCCCGCCGAGAACTTCTCGCCGTACGGAGCGGACGCCACGCTCCTCAGTCGCCTCGGCGTGACCGAGGGCCTGACCGCCCTGGACGCCAACGGTGCCGCGGCTCCCGCACTCGCCGAGTCCTGGCGCCGCGAGAACGACCGCACCTGGCGGTTCACCCTGCGCGAGGCCACCTTCCAGGACGGCGCGGACGTCACCCCGTCCGCCGTGGCCGCGGCTCTCACCCGCGCCACGAAGGCGAAGCCCGCGCCCGCCGCCCTCGCCGGTGTCACCCTCGACGCGAAGGCCGACGGCGACCGCGGCATACGCATCACCACGGCCGCGGCCGATCCCGTCCTGCCCATGCGTCTGTCCAGTCCGAGCCTCGCGGTCCTCTCCCCGAAGGCGTACGGCGAGAAGGGCAATCCCGACCCGGTCGGAACCGCCACCGGACCCTTCGAGATCACGAAGGTAGGAGGCGGCGGCTCCGCCACCCTCGACCGCTTCGACGACTACTGGGGCGGCCGCGCCCAGGCCTCCGGCATCGACGCCCGCTTCGTCAAGGACGGCACCGCACGCGCCAACGCGGTCCGCACCGGCGACGTCGACATCGCCGAGGCGATCCCCGTCGCCCAGGCCGCCACGCTCGACAAGGCGACCCTGAAGGAAGCCGGCACCACCCGCACCACCAGCCTGCAGCTCAACACCAGGACCGGTCCCTTCAAGGACCCGAAGCTGCGCGCCGCCGCCCGCGCGGCGATCGACTCCTCCACCATCGTCAAGGGCGTCTTCGAGGGGTACGCAGACCCGGGCGCGGGCATCTTCGGTCCCGCCGTCACCTGGGCCGAGAGCAAGCGGCTGAAGCCGGCCGGACGTGCGCACGCCGCCAAGCCCGACGGCGAGCGGATCACCCTCGCCACCTACGACAACCGGCCCGAGCTGCCCGAGGCCGCCCAGGTGGTGCAACAGCAGCTCGAGAAGGCCGGCTTCACGGTGAAGCTGGAAGTGCGCGAGTACTCACGGCTGGAGAGCGACGCCCTCTCCGGGAAGTTCGACGCGTTCATCGGCGCCCGCAACAGCCTCCTCGACACCGGTGACCCCGTCGGCGTCCTCGGCAGCGACTACACCTGCGACGGCAGCTACAACCTGGCCCTGCTGTGCGACAAGAACGCCGACCGGGCCGTCACCAAGGCCGACGGGACCGACGGCACCGGTGAGCGGCAGAACGCCGCCATGGCCGCCGAGGCCGCGATCCTCGGTACGGACGCCGTCGTGCCGCTGGCCCACCAGCAGATCATCGCCGGCGTCTCCACCAAGGTCCGGGGCGTCGTCCTCGACCCCTACGAGCGGACCCTGGTGGGCACCGGCACGCGTCGCTGAGGCTCTTTCACGCCGGCAGCTTCGTGTCCACCACGCAGCTGATCTCGACCAACTGTCCGGGGAAGGTCAGTTCGGTGACGCCGAGGGCCGTGCTGACCGGGCGATGGGCGCCGAAATACGCCCGGTTGCCTTCCGCCACCACCTCGGCGTTGCGCACCAGGTCCACCGCGTACAGCGTCTGGGAGACGACCTGGTTGCGCGTGACGCCGTAGTGGGCCAGGACCTTGTCGATGTTGACGTAGGTCTGCTCGAGCTGGGTGGCCACGTCGTCCTCGGGGCGGAAGCCGCCCGCCTCGTCGAACGCGAGCTGCCCCGAGACATGGATCAGGTCGCCGGACCTGATCGCCTGGGCGTAGCCGAAGTGGGGCTCGGCCGGAATGCCGTGGTCGTAGACATCGGGAGTCGTCACAGTTCCTGTCCTTCCGTCGGGCACGCATCCGCGTGCTCTCTTGCGGTTACTCGGGAACTGTAGGAGAGTGACCGCCGACCTGGAAGAACGCACTTTTCGGTGACTGGGGAACCACATGGTGACCAAGCAGGAATTGAGCGGTCTGCCCGCGGACGCGGATCTGCGGCGGGCGGACTCGCTGGCGCGCGAGATCTTCTCGGACGTCGCCAACAAGTGGGCGCTGCTGATCATCGAGGCCCTCGGTGAGCGCACCCTGCGCTTCAGCGAGTTGCGCGACGAGGTCGAGGGCGTCAGCCACAAGATGCTCACCCAGAACCTGCGGATGCTGGAGCGCAACGGCCTGGTCGACCGGAAGGTGTACCCCACCGTGCCGCCGAAGGTCGAGTACACGCTCACCGAGCCGGGCCGGGCCCTGCGGGCCACGGTCGACCTGCTCTGCGGCTGGACCCACCAGTACCTCGGTCATATCGAGACGGCGCGAGGGCGGTTCGAAGCCTGACCGGCCGGGGCGTCAGCTCGCGACCAGTTCCCGCACCTGCCGCCGGGCCGCGGTCTCCTCGACCCGCGAGGTCCGGTACAGCCACAGCACGTCACGCCCGAACGACCACACCAGCAGGCCCAGGGCCAGGGCGGCGACCCCGAAGTTGCCCGCGTACGGCAGCAGATCAGCGCCCGCCACCAGCAGGAGCACACCCTGGAGCGCCGCCACCGTCTTGCGGGCGGTGCTCGGCGGGAGGGCGGCGGTCAGCCAGGGCCAGAGCCGCGCGGCGGCGACGAAGACGTACCGCATACCGCCGATCAGCAGCACCCACGGGCCCTGTTCCATCGACACGTACACGCTCAGCACCAGGATCAGGAACGCGTCGACCTCCATGTCGAAGCGCGCGCCCAGCGCCGTCGAGGTGCCGGTGCGGCGGGCCACCTTGCCGTCGACGCCGTCGAGGATCAGGGCGACCGCCGTCAGGCCGACGAACAGTGACACGGGCGGCGAGCTCTGGAAGGAGTCCGCGACCAGGGCGGTGACCCCGCCGACGAGGGTGGCGCGGCCGAGCGTGACGCGGTTGGCCGCGCCGAAGGAGCGCAGCCGGGAGCGGTGCAGGGCCCGGGAGAGCACCGCCCAGGTGGCGAGGGCGAACGCGAGGCCGGTCAGCCAGCCCGCCGGGCCCATCCCGATCGCCGTGCCGATCAGGGCGAGCAGCAGGATCTGCACTCCCGCCCCGAGGGCGGTCTCCTGCTGTACGAGCCTCGCGTCGTAAGTGTTGTTCAGGGCCACCGAACACCCTCCGGCCGTGTGACAGAGTCGATCAACGCCGCTACCTTGTGCGCGGCCTGTGCACCCCTCGGTACGCAAGCAGCTTCCCGATCGTTCAGGAGGACTTCGATGAAGCACACCGCACGGTCGTTCTGGATCGACTCGCCTGGGCGAGGGGAGATCCGGGACGTCACCCTGCCGGAGCCCGGCGAGGGCGAGGTGCTGGTCCGCACGCTGTACTCCGGCGTGAGCCGCGGCACGGAGACGCTCGTCTTCCGCGGCGGCGTGCCCGTCAGCCAGCACACGGCCATGCGGGCACCGTTCCAGGAGGGTGACTTCCCGGGCCCCGTGAAGTACGGCTACCTCAACGTCGGCCTGGTGGAGGAAGGGCCCGAGGAACTGGCCGGCCGTACGGTGTTCTGCCTCTATCCGCACCAGAGCCGGTACGTCGTCCCGGCGCATGCCGTCACGCCCGTGCCGGACACCGTGCCGGCCGAACGGGCCGTGCTCGCCGGGACCGTGGAGACCGCCGTCAACGCCCTGTGGGACGCCGCGCCTCTGGTCGGCGACCGGATCGCCGTGGTCGGCGGCGGCATGGTCGGCTGCTCGGTGGCCGCCCTGCTCGCCCGGTTCCCCGGCGTCCGCGTCCAGCTGGTCGACGCCGACCCTTCCCGTGCCGCCATCGCCAAGGCCCTGGGCGTCGGCTTCGCCACCCCCGCCGACGCCGAGGGCGAGTGCGACCTGGTCGTCCACGCCAGCGCCACCGAGCAGGGCCTCGCCAGGTCCCTGGAACTCCTCACCGCGGAAGGGACCGTGCTCGAACTGAGCTGGTACGGCGACCGGCGGATCAGCCTGCCGCTCGGCGAGGCCTTCCACTCCCGGCGCCTCGTCATCCGCTCCAGCCAGGTCGGCACCGTCTCCCCGGCCCGCCCGAACCGCACCTACGCCGACCGGCTCGCCGTCGCTCTCGACCTGCTCGCCGACCCGGCGCTCGACGCCCTCGTCACCGGCGAGTCCGCCTTCGAGGAGCTGCCGGACGTGCTGCCGAGGCTCGCATCCGGCGAGATCCCCGCCCTGTGCCACCGCGTCCGCTATGACGAGAGCGATTGACGCATCGGCTGACGATTCGTTCCATCCGGTACGACATCGGTACGCCAAGAGCGCCTGACCTGAGAAAAAGCCGTAGCCGAGGCTGAACAGGGGAAGGCAAGGAGCCGTATTACCCGGCATCCCCGGCAGCCAACAGCGGGGGAGCAGACGCGCCGCACCTGGAGGGTCGTCCGTTGTTCAGCATCACCGTCCGCGATCACATCATGATCGCCCACAGCTTCCGTGGCGACGTCTTCGGACCGGCGCAGCGCCTGCACGGGGCCACGTTCCTCGTGGACGCCACGTTCCGGCGCGAGCAGCTGGACGAGGACAACATCGTCGTCGACATCGGGCTGGCCACCCAGGAACTCGGAGCCGTTGTCAGCGAGCTGAACTACCGCAACCTCGACAACGAACCCGACTTCGCCGGTGTCAACACCTCCACGGAGTTCCTCGCCAAGGTCATCGCCGACCGGCTCGCCGAGCGCATCCACAAGGGGGCGCTGGGCGAGGGCGCCAAGGGCATCGCCGGCCTGTCCGTCACCCTGCACGAGTCGCACATCGCCTGGGCGAGTTACGAGCGTGCGCTGTGACCGACACGACCATCGAGCGGCCCGGGCAGACCGGACCGGCACGCCTGAACTATGTTCCGGTGCAGCACGCCGCCCTGAAGAACGCCGAGATCATCCCCATGTCCCTGCGCACCGTGCACTTCGTGCTCCCGGGCGGCATCGACGACCCGGCGGCGCCCAGCGGCGGCAACGCCTACGACCGGCGCGTCTGCCTGGACCTGCCCGGCTTCGGCTGGCAGGTCACCAAGCACGCCGTCGCCGGTGACTGGCCCCGGCCGGGGGCTGCGGCCCGTACGGAACTCGCCCGCGCCCTGAGCGAACTGCCGGACGGTGCCGCCGTCCTGCTCGACGGCCTGGTGGCCTGCGGGGTCCCGGAGATCGTCGTGCCGGAGGCGGAACGGCTGCGCATGGCCGTCCTCGTCCACCTCCCGCTCGGCGACGAGACGGGGCTCGACCCGGTCGTGGCCGCCGAACTGGACGCCAAGGAGCGGGCGGTGCTGCGGGCGGTACCGGCGGTCATCGCCACCAGCGACTGGGCGGTCCGCCGCCTGGTCGCCCACCACGGCCTTCCCCCGGAGCGGGTCCACGTCGCGGCCCCGGGTGCCGACATCGCACCCCTCGCGCCCGGCACCGACGGTGTCTCGCGTCTGCTGTGCGTGGCCGCCGTGACCCCGCGCAAGGGGCAGCACCGGCTGGTGGAGGCGCTGGCCACGGTGACCGACCTGCGCTGGAGCTGCGTCTTCGTCGGCAGCCTCACCCAGGAGCCCGAGTACGTCGCCCATCTGCGGTCCCTCATCGCCGAGCACGGCCTCGAGGACCGGCTGGAGCTGGCGGGCCCGAAGTCCGGCGCCGCACTCGACGCCAGTTACGCCACTGCCGACCTGATGGTCCTCACCTCCTACGCCGAGACCTACGGCATGGCCGTCACCGAGGCACTGGCCCGGGGCATCCCGGTCATGGCCACGGACGTGGGCGGGCTCCCCGAGGCGGTCGGCCGCGCCCCCGACGGCGGCGTGCCCGGCATCCTCGTCCCGCCGGAGAACCCCGCCGCGATCGCCGCCGAACTGCGCGGCTGGTTCGGCGAGGCGGATGTACGGCGTCGCCTCAAGGCCGCCGCCCGCAGTCGCCGCGCCTCCCTCGGCGGCTGGGCGACGACCGCACAGAGCCTGGCGGCGGTACTGCGCCGGCTTCCGACCGAACCCCGGAGGGCCGCATGACGAACCCGGTGACGACCCAGCAGAGCGGGGCGATTCCGACGCAGCCCGGACCGAGAGAGGTTGCCGAGTCGAAGGAGGCCGTCATGTCGGCGGACGCGGACGCCACGGTTCCGAAGCCGGGTGACACCGTGGCGGCACCCGGTGACGCGGTGATCGCGTGGGCGGGTGACGCCCTCATGGCGGGCGCCGACGGCGCCGTCATCCCGGGCGCCGGCCCCAGCGGCACACCCGGCTCGCGGCCCACCGTGAAGCTGCGCGAGGCCGACCCCGACGATCCGCCCCGCTACGCGCCCGAGTGGCTGGAGCTGCGGGAGCCGGCCGATGCCGACGCGCGGGCGCACGACCTGCTCGACCCGCTGCGCATCCGGCTCGCCAACCTGCCGGGGAAGTCGGGCGGTGTCGCCATCCACGACCTGGGCTGCGGCACCGGGTCGATGGGCCGCTGGCTCGCTCCCCGCCTGGACGGTGCCCAGCATTGGGTCCTGCACGACCGCGACCCCTACCTGCTGCACTTCGCCGCCGTCGCCTCCCCGCGTTCCGCCGCCGACGGCAGCCGGGTCTCGGTGGAGACGCGGCGCGGTGATGTCGCCCGCCTCACGCCGGACGCCCTGAAGGGCGCGTCCCTGGTGACGGCGTCCGCGCTGCTGGACGTCCTCACCCGCGAGGAGATCGACGCCCTCGCCGCCGCCTGCGCCGGAGCCGGCTGCCCCGCCCTGCTGACGCTGTCCGTCGCCGGGCGCGTCGAACTGACCCCGTCCCACCCGCTGGACACGGAGATCGCCCAGGCGTTCAACGAGCACCAGCGTCGCGACGGCCTGCTCGGCCCGGACGCGGTCACGGCGGCGGCCGAGGCGTTCTCCGAACAGGGCGCTACCGTGCGGCTGCACCCGAGCCCCTGGCGGCTCGGCCCCGAGCAGGCCGCGCTCACCGAACAGTGGCTGCGCGGCTGGGTCGGCGCCGCCGTCGAGCAGCGCCCCGACCTGCGCGAGCGTGCCGACGCCTATCTGACCGAACGCCTGGCCGCCTGCGCCGCCGGCCAGTTGCGCGTCATCGTCCACCACACCGATCTCCTGGCCCTGAGCCGTCCGGCGGGCGGAGCGTCATGAGCCCCCAGGCGACGGGGACACGTCCACGACCGACGTCCCTCGAGAGTGACCGGCTGCCCCGGAGCGGCGACAGCGGGAGTCCGCTCGGGGAACCCGATGCTCCGGCACCGGAGGCTCCCCGCCCTGCCGGTTCCCCGTCGCCCGGCCCGATCCGGGCCGCCCTGGCCCGGATCGGCTCCCGCAAGGTCCGTACACATCTCGGCACCCTCGCCGGAGTCGCCATCCTCGGTGTGCTGTTGTGGCGGCTCGGTACCGGTGTCTTCCTGGACGGGCTGAGCCGGATCGACGGGACGTCGCTGGTGCTGGCGCTCGGGATCGGGCTCGTCACCACGGTGTTCAGCGCGTGGCGGTGGGCGCTCGTGGCCAGGGGCCTCAGGATCCGGCTGCCGTTCGGACCGGCCGTCGCCGACTACTACCGCGCGCTGTTCCTCAACGCGGCGCTGCCCGGCGGCGTCCTCGGCGACGTGCACCGGGCGGTTCGGCACGGGCAGAGCGAGGGTGACCTGGGCCGGGGCGTGAAGGCGGTCGTTCTCGAACGGGCCGCCGGTCAGATCGCGCTGTTCGCCGCCGGGGCCGTGGTGCTGCTGACCATGCCGTCCCCCGTGCTCGACGAGGTCCGGCACATCGCCCCGCTAGCGGCCCTGGCCGCGGTCGGCGCCCTCGCGGTCCTCCTCGCCCTGCGTATGAACCGGGCGGCGCCCTCACGCCGGGGCCGGAAGCTGCGCGGGGTCCTCGCGGAAGCACGCGAAGGGCTGCTGTCCCGCCGCAACGGGCCCGGAGTCATTGTCTCCTCCGTGGTCGTTCTGGCAGGTTACGTGGCCATGTTCGTACTCGCCGCCCGCGTCGCCGGGGCCACCGCCTCGGTGGCCGTCCTGCTGCCCCTCGCGGTCCTCGCGCTGCTGGCGATGGGACTGCCGCTGAACGTCGGCGGCTGGGGGCCGAGGGAGGGCGTCACCGCCTGGGCGTTCGGCGCCGCGGGCCTGGGCGCCGGCCGGGGACTCGCCGTCGCGGTCGTCTACGGGGTGCTCAGCCTCGCGGCGAGCCTGCCCGGCCTGATCGTGCTCGTCGCCCGCTGGTACACCGGCCTGCGCGGCCGGTCCCGGGCCGCCGCGGCACCGGCCCCGGGATCCGGCCACGGGCCCACAGGTGACTACCCGTCGGAGGTCAGCGTCGAGAAATACGCTCCGAAGGAATCCGCAAGGCTCGCCAGGAGTTCCTTCCCCTTTTCCGCCGAACCCAGCGAAGGACGGCCGATGACACCGGAATCGGTATAGCCGGACATGCCGAGGGTGAGCAGATGACGCCGGTCGTCAGCGACGAAATCGGAGGTCTCATAACCGGGTCGGAGCATTTCGGGATGAGCGTGCAGAAGGATGGAGGTTTCTATTTCCCCCGCGTGCATGTCGGTGAGCAGCGAGGTGACCACACCCGCCCGCTCCCGCGCCTCGTCCCAGTCCTCCGGGGCCGGGAAGAGCGCCATCCGCTCGCCGCGGGCGGAGGACTCCTGAACGACGTTGCCCAGTACGTAGTTTCCGCCGTGCCCGTTGACCACCACCAGGGCGTCGACGCCGGACCGGCGAAGCGAAGCCGCTATGTCCCGTACCACCGCATGAAGGGTCACCGAGGAGATGCTGACGGTCCCCGGCCAGGCCGCGTGCTCGTGCGAGCACGAGATCGTCACCGGAGGAAGGAGGTGCACCGGGTACGCGCCGGCTATCTCCCGCGCGACGGCACAGGCGACGAGCGTGTCGGTCGCCAGCGGAAGAAACGCACCGTGCTGCTCGAAGCTCCCCACGGGAAGCACCGCGACCTGCCGTGAGACACCGGCGCCCCGCGTCCGTACGTCTTCCGTGGTGTCCGCCGGCACCAGATCACTCATCACGTCACGGCCTTTCGTCTCTGCTTAGGAACTCGAGAATCATGACAGAAAAAATTGGTGTACTCGGCAAGAAGTCACCGCAGCGGACCGGCGTGGAACGCGTCGTGAATGCGCCCTTGCCCACCGTGTACGGGAAATTCCAGGCGGTCGGCTACCTGGACCACGACCGCGGTGACGAACAGGTGGCGCTGGTCTACGGCGAGCTCGGCACGGACGACGTGCTCATCCGGCTGCACTCGGAGTGCCTGACGGGCGACGCCTTCGGCTCCCAGCACTGCGAGTGCGGCGACCAGCTCGACGCCGCCCTGCGCGCGGTCGTCGCCGAAGGCGCCGGTGTCGTCGTCTACCTCAGAGGGCATGAAGGCCGCGGCATCGGCCTGCTCGCCAAGCTGCGCGCGATGGCCCTGCAGGCGGAGGGCCTGGACACCGTCGAGGCCAACCTCGCCCTGGGGCTTCCGGTCGACGCCCGTGACTACGGGGTGGCCGCCCGGATCCTGGACGACCTGGGCGTGAAGTCCGTCCGCCTGATGTCCAACAACCCGCGCAAGCGCGATGCCCTGGTGAGCCACGGCATCAAGGTCGCCGAGCAGGTGCCGCTGCTGATCCCGCCGTGCGAGAACAACATCACCTATCTGCGGACGAAGCGGGAGCGTCTCGACCACCACCTGCCCCATCTGGACGCGGTGGTCAGCTCCTCCTGAGGCGCCGGGCGCCCGCGCGGGCGGGCTCCGGTTCTCCTCGGCGTGACCTGGGCGCAATCGTGCGCGACTCGCGGGCGGGCCGCGTACGCTTCGTGGACGTCAGCCCCTTGAGCGTCGGCCCTCAGCGGCCGACGCCTCACGTCCGGAGGCCCCCCTGGTATGAGCGAGCTCCATCTGTGGCTGCGCCACGAGGCCCGAACGACCGAGCGACGCACACCGATCGTGCCCGACGACGCCCGGCGGCTCGTCGGGAACGGAGTGGAACTGACCGTCGAGGAGTCCCCGCAGCGGGTCTTCCCGATCGAGGAGTACGAGGCGGCCGGCTGCCGCGTCGCGCCCGCGGGTTCCTGGGTGACGGCGCCGCGGAACGCCGTTGTGCTCGGCCTGAAGGAACTGCCCGGAGACCCGGCGGAACTGACGCACCGGCACATTTTCTTCGGCCACGCCTACAAGGGCCAGCCGGGAGCAGCCGGTCTGCTGCGCCGGTTCACCGCCGGGGGCGGAGCGCTGTTCGACCTGGAGTACCTGGTGGACGACACCGGGCGGCGCCTCGCCGCCTTCGGTTTCTGGGCCGGCTATCTGGGCGCCGCCCTCGCGGTGCTCCAGCACCGGGGCCGGCTGCGGGCACCGCTGACGCCCACCAACAAGGAGGAGCTGGACGAGATCCTCAAGCCCGCCTCCGACGACGCCGAGTTCACCGGCCTGGTCATCGGCGCCCTGGGACGCAGCGGCCGCGGTGCCCGCGTGGCGTTCACCGCCGCCGGCGTCGACCCGACCTGCTGGGACCTCGCCGAGACCCGCGACCTGGACCGCCACGCTCTGCTGGAGCACGACGTGATGGTGAACGCGGTGCTCGCCACCACCCCCGTCCCGCCCTTCCTCCGCGAGCAGGACCTCGACACCCCGGACCGCCGGCTGCGCACCCTGTGCGACGTGACCTGCGACGTCGGCTCCCCGCTCAACGTCCTTCCGGTGTACGACGACACCACCGACTGGGACGAGCCCGTACGCCGGCTGCGCGCCGCACCCGCGCTCGACCTGATCGCCATCGACAACCTCCCCTCCCTGCTGCCGCTGGAGTCCAGCGCCGACTTCTCGGCCGCCCTGTATCCCCATCTCCTCGACTTCGGAGTCGCCGGGCCCTGGGGACGCTGCCTGGACCGGTTCCGGCAGGCCTGCCGTGAACACGGAATTGCCGAGGGGGAGTTCCACGAGCGGGAGTTCCATGACCACTGACCCGGTACCCGCGAGCGGCACCGTCCACTGGATCGGCGCCGGTCTCTCCACCGGCAGCGGACTGGCCGCGCTGTGCGACACCGCCGAGCGCGTACGGCTCTGGCACCGCACCGAGAGCCGCGCGGCCGACGCCCTGAACCGGCTGAGCCTCGCCGGACGGGCCGAGCCCCGTGCGTACACGCTGCCCGCGCTCGCCGCCGAACTCGCGCCCGGCGACATCGTCGTGTCCATGTTGCCCGCGCCGGAACACGCGCCGCTGCTCGCCGAGTGTGTACGGCGGGGAGCGCACTTCGCCTGCTCCAGCTACGTGTCGGAGGCGGTGCTGGAGCAGGTGCCCGCCGCCGTGAAGGCCGGGGTCGTCGTCCTCACCGAGGCCGGGCTCGACCCGGGCATCGACCACCTCTTCGCGCACGCCCTCGTCGCCCGGGCCCGGGAGGCCATCGGCGACGGGACGCCCGCCTCGTACGCCCTCACCTCGTACTGCGGCGGTGTCCCCGCCGTCCCGAACGACTTCACGTACCGCTTCAGCTGGGCACCCGCGGGTGTCCTCAACGCCCTGCGCTCCCCGGCCCGTTACATCGAGGGCGGTGCCGAGACCGTCGCCGACCGTCCGTGGGAGGCGGCCCGGCGGCATGTCGTCGAAGGGGAGACGTTCGAGGTCTACCCCAATCGCGACAGCGTCCCGTTCGTCGCGCAGTACGGGCTCCCCGATGCCTGGACGCCGCGGACGTTCGTACGCGGCACCCTGCGTCTGGAGGGCTGGCTGCGGGCCTGGGACGGTGTCTTCGAGGAGCTGAAGCGGGGCGACGACACCCGGATCGCCGCCCTGGCCCAGGAACTGGCCGCCGCCCACCCCACCACGGAGGACGACCGTGACCGGGTCGTTCTCGCCGTGTCGCTGGAGGTACGGGCCGAGACGGGGCGGACCTGGGCCGGCGGCTACCTCCTCGACCTGGTGGGCGACGCCCGGGAGAGCGCGATGGCCCGCTGCGTCTCGCGCACCCTCGCCCTGGGCGTCCGGCACGTCCTGGACGGATCCCTGCCCCCGGGCCTGAACCGCGCAGCCGAGACGGCGGCCCGGTCCGAACAGTGGCTGCGTGAACTCGCCCAGGACGGAGTCGAGTTCACCCTGCGCGTCGACCAGTAGCGGGGCTCAGCCCGGCAAAGCCTCGTGGACCAGCCTCTTCAGGTCCCGGAACACCGTGTGCGAGGTCCGGGGCCGCACCTGCGTCATGAACTGCACCGTCAGGTCGCGGCCCGGGTCCACCCAGAACGTCGTCGTCGCCACCCCGCTCCAGCCGTAGGCGCCGAGTCCGGACGGCGCGAGTATGCGGGACGGGTCGATGACCACGGAGCAGTTGAGGCCGAAGCCGACCCCATCGTTACCCGGCTCGTCGTGGGCGGGACGGCTGCCGAAGGCGCGCAGGTCGGCGTTGCCGGGCAGGTGGTTGCGGGTCATCAGGTCCACGGTCCCGGGCGCGAGGAGCCGGACGCCGTCGAGTTCGCCGCGGCGGCGCAGCAACTCCATGAAGCGGTGGTAGTCGTGGGCGGAGGCCACCATGCCGCCGCTGCCCGACAGGAACCGCGGCCGGCCGCGCAGCGGCAGCCCCGGGATCGGCGCGATGCCGCCGCCCTCCTGCTCCCCGTACATCTCCGACAGCCGGGGCGCCTGCTCGTCCGTGACGTGGAAGCCCGCGTCCGTCATGCCGAGAGGGCCGAAGATCCGCTCGGCACAGAACACGTCGAGCGGCTGCCCCGACACGACCTCGATGATCCGGCCCAGGACATTGCTGGCCACCGAGTAGTTCCACTGGGTGCCCGGCTCGAACTGCAACGGCAGACTCGCGTACACCTCGATGGTCTCGGCCAGGTCGGCGCCCGGCGGCACCGACGACTCCAGGCCGGCCGCCCGGTACAGGGCGTCGACGGGGTGGGTGTGGTAGAAGCCGAAGGTCAGACCCGAGGTGTGGGTCATCAGATGCCGGACGCGTATGGGGCCGTCGGCCGGGCGGGTCCGTACGTCGGCCCCGGAGCCACTGACGTACACGCGGGGTTCGGCGAAGGCCGGCAGATGGTCGGCGACCGGGTCGTCCAGCGACAGCCGGCCCTCCTCCACCAGCATCAGTGCGGCGACCGCGGTGACCGGCTTCGTCATGGAGTAGACCCGCCACAGCGTGTCGGGCTCGACCGGGAGCCCGGCCGCGATGTCGCGCAGCCCGTGCGTCGCGAGGTGTGCGACGCGTCCGGCGCGGGCGACGGACACGAGGAAGCCCGGCAGCCGCCCCTCGTCGACCAGTCCGGCGAAGTGCCGGTCCATGCGGTCCAGCACCCGGGCATCCAGCCCCGCCTCACCCGGATCGACCTCTTGCCGCAGCTGTGCCATCGCTCTTCCTCCGTCGCGCTCGTCGAGGTGAGATCCGGCATACCCCGCCCGGACCGTGCGGGAACAGGTGAATGTCAGAGCTCACGGGTACCGTCGAACGGGACGGCCGCACCTGTCCGAGATCAGGTCCGACACTCCGGAGAGCAACTCATGAGGATCCACATCACCAGCGTGTTCGTCGACGACCAGGAAAAGGCCCGGAGCTTCTACACCGACGTGCTGGGCTTCGTGAAGAAGCACGACGTCCCGGTGGGGACGGACCGGTGGCTGACCGTGGTCTCGCCGGAGGATCCCGAGGGGACCGAGCTGCTGCTCGAGCCCTCGGGCCATCCGGCGGTGCAGCCGTACAAGACGGCGCTGGTCGAGGACGGCATCCCGGCCGCCTCGTTCGCCGTGGACGACGTACAGGCGGAGTTCGAGCGGCTGCGCGGGCTCGGGGTGCGGTTCGCGCAGGAGCCGCTGGAGATGGGCCCGCTCACCACCGCGGTGCTGGACGACACCTGCGGCAACCTCATCCAGATCGTGCACACCAAGTCCTGAGAGACGCGACCTAGGCCGCGGGGTGCAGGTCCGATGGCCGATGACTCCGTGGCGGTCGGCTTCCTAAGCTGCGAGACGGGTCGCCGTCGCAGCCCAGGACGCCACGAGAAGAGGTCGCCATGCCCGTGAACGGTCGTAGCCACATCCGCGTCGCCCGTCCCTCCCGGGACCTCGCGGCGGCCGAGCGGTTCTGGCGCGAGGGGCTCGGGCTCGACGTGGTGTGGCGGGCCGAGGGCGGGGGCGAACCGGGGGAGCACGACCTGCTGATGCTCGGGTGGCCCGACGCCGACTGGCATCTGGAGCTCGTGTACGAGGCAGCCCGGCCGGTCGAGCCCCGCCCCACCGAGGAGGACCTGCTCGTGATCTACGCCGACGGCCCGGTCCCGGACGATCTGATCACCCGCTTGGAGCAGCACGGCGGCAAGCGGGTGGAATCCCCCAACCCCTACTGGAACGAGTGGGGCGTCACCATCGAGGACCCCGACGGCTACCGCTTGGTCCTGTGCCGTCGAGCCTGGTCCAACAGCTGAAGACAGGCCCTTGAGGGCGCGGGGCTGCTTCAATGTGCGGCTCCGCCGCGTGGGCGCGACCAGCCCCCACGCGCCCGCACCCGGCACCAAAGGGTGGTCAGACCGTCACCTTCGCCGGCTGAACAGTTTTCCGAGCGGCACGCTCACCGAGCACCTCCGTGGGAACCCGGTTCGTCTCACGCGCGGACAGCGCCGCGATCACCGGCGGCACGCACAGCGCCGCCGTGAACAGCGCCACCGCCGACCAGTCGTCGCCGCCCGGCCCGGCGATCTGCGCGGCGAACGTCACCGCGAAACCGGCCGCGGCGAAACCGATCTGCGTGCCGATGGCCACGCCGGACAGCCGGACCCGGGTCGTGAACATCTCGCCGTAGAAGGCGGGCCACACCCCGTTCGCGGCGCTGTAGACCACGCCGAAACAGAGGACGCCCGTCAGGAATGTCAGCGGGTAGGAGCCCGTGGAGACGGCCCACAGGTACAGGAACATCGTCACCGCGCTGCCGGCCGCGCCGATCAGGAACACCGGGCGGCGGCCGATCCGGTCGGACAGCGTGGCCCACAGCGGGATCGCGGCGAGCGCGACGACATTGGCCAGGGCGCCCACCCACAGCATGGCGGTACGAGACATGCCGACCGCGTCGCTGGTGGCGTACGCCAGCGCCCACACGGTGAAGATCGTGCTGACCGAGGCGATGAGCGCGCCCGCGATCACCCGCAGCACATCCGCCCAGTGCTCGCGCATCAGCACCACCAGCGGCAGCTTGACGACGCCCTCCTCGGCGGCCTGCTGCGCGAAGGCCGGGGTCTCGTCCAGCTTGCGCCGGATGACCCAGCCGACGACGGCGACGCCGACGCTCAGCCAGAACGGCACCCGCCAGCCCCACGACAGCAACTGCTCCTCGGGCAGCGCGGCGACCGGGATGAAGACCAGGGTCGCGAGCAGCTGGCCGCCCTGTGTGCCGCTGAGTGTGAAACTGGTGAAGAAGCCGCGCCGGCCCGGTGGCGCGTGTTCCAGCGTCATGGAGTTGGCGCTGGCCTGTTCGCCCGCGGCCGAGATGCCCTGGAGCACCCGGCACAGCACCAGCAGGACCGGGGCGAGGTTGCCGACCTGGCCCCGGGTGGGCAGACAGCCGATGAGGAACGTCGACAGGCCCATCAGCATCAGCGTGAAGACCATGATCTTCTTGCGGCCGAGCTTGTCCCCGAAGTGCCCGAGGACCAGCGCGCCGACCGGGCGGGCGGCGTATGCGACGCCGAACGTGGCCAGCGACAGCAGGGTCGCGGTGGCCGGGTCGGACTCGTCGAAGAACACGGCGGGGAAGATCAGCGCGGCGGCACTGCCGTAGATGAAGAAGTCGTAGTACTCCAGTGCGCTGCCGATCCAGGCGGCGGTCGCGGCTTTCCTGGGCTGACCGGGTGGGGCGGCGGCCCCTTGGGGCGTGGCGGGGACGGACACGGCGGCTCCTTAGCGGGCTCCACCCTAGGCGGAGTGAGACGAACGGCGAGCAGAGAGGGCGGGCCGGATCGCGGCTAATTAACCCACTGGGTAGTTAGTAGGGGATGGCCAGTGATGCTGCGCCCGTGTGCCGTCGGTGTCAAGGGTTCGCGCGCCGGACGTTCAGTCCGCCGTGCGCTCCGCCGTGAGATACGCGATCACCATGTCGCCCAGCATGGTGCGGTAGTGCGTGCGCTGCCCCTGGTCGAGCAGGTCGCGGCCGAACAGCGCGCCGAAGGTGTGCCGGTTGGAGACCCGGAAGAAGCAGTAGGAGGAGATCATCGCGTGCAGGTCGACGGCGTCGACGTCGGCCGTGAACAGGCCCGACTCCTGGCCCGACGTCAGGATCCGGCGGATCACGTCGAGGGCGGGGGAGCCGATCTTGCCGAGCTTCTCGGAGGCGGCGATGTGCTGCGCCCCGTGGATGTTCTCGATGCTGACCAGGCGGATGAAGTCCGGGTGCTGCTCGTGGTGGTCGAAGGTCACCTCGGCCAGGCGCCTGATCGCCGCCACGGGGTCCAGGTGGTCGACGTCGAGCTGCTGCTCGGCCTCCCGGATCACGCCGTACGCCCGCTCCAGCACGGTCGTGAACAGCTGTTCCTTGCCGCCGAAGTAGTAGTAGATCATCCGCTTCGTGGTGCGGGTGCGGGCGGCGATCTCGTCCACCCGGGCCCCGTCGTAGCCGGCCCGCGCGAACTCCTGTGTGGCGACGTCGAGGATCTCGGCCCGGGTGCGGGCGGCGTCACGGACGCGCTCGCGCTCGCCAGGACGTGCCGGTTCTTCGACGCTGGTCATCAGGTTCCTTCGGGGGGAGGGTCCGGTGCCGGTGATTCTAGAAGCAGGGGCCCGCCCCCGACGGGGGCTTCCCGTGACCGGGCTCGGCTGATATAGCTAACGTACTAGTTCGTACATTAGTGAGCTGCTCGGGAGGCCCGTGTGCCCAAGGACTCGTATCTCGTCGGACTGATCGGTTCCGGCATCGGCCCCTCGCTCAGTCCGGCGCTGCACGAGCGGGAGGCCGACCGCCAGGGACTGCGCCTGCTGTACCGGCTCATCGACATCGATCCGCTCGGGGTGCCGCCCGAGGCGGTGGGCGATCTGGTGCGTGCCGCCCGTGACCTGGGCTTCGACGGACTCAACATCACGCATCCCTGCAAGCAGCTCGTCATCGAGCACCTGGACGCGCTCGCCCCGCAGGCCGAGGCGCTGGGCGCGGTCAACACCGTCGTCTTCGAGGACGGCCGCGCCGTCGGCCACAACACGGACGTCACCGGCTTCGCCGCGTCCTTCGCGCGCGGACTGCCCGACGCACCGCTGGAGCGGGTCGTGCAGCTGGGCGCCGGCGGTGCGGGCGCGGCCGTCGCGCACGCCACGCTCACCCTCGGCGCCGAGCGGGTCACCGTCGTCGACGCCCTGCCCGAACGGGCCGCCTCCCTGGCCGGCTCCCTGAACCGCGCCTTCGGTCAGGGCCGTGCGGCCGCCGCGCCCCCGCAGCGGCAGGCCGAGCTGCTCGCGCACGCCGACGGCATCGTCCACGCCACGCCCACCGGCATGGCGGCCCACCCCGGCCTGCCCCTGCACGCCGACCTGCTCCACCCGGGGCTGTGGGTCGCCGAGGTGGTCTACCGCCCGCTGGAGACCGAACTGCTGCGCACCGCCCGAGCGCTGGGCTGCGCCACCCTCGACGGCGGTGGCATGGCCGCCTTCCAGGCCGCCGACGCGTTCCGCCTGTTCACCGGGCGGGAACCCGACGCCGCACGGATGCTGACGGACCTGACCGAACTGGCCGGGGTCGTAGGGGCACCGAACTAGAGAGAGGTACCGACGTGCGTACGTCCATCGCCACCGTCTCCCTCAGCGGATCCCTCACCGGGAAACTCGACGCCGCGGCCCGGGCCGGCTTCGACGGGGTGGAGATCTTCGAGAACGACCTGCTGGCCAGCCGCCTCACCCCCGAGGACATCCGCGCCCGCTGCGCCGACCTCGGCCTGACCATCGACCTCTTCCAGCCCATGCGGGACATCGAGGCCGTGCCCGAGGCCGAGTTCTCCCGGAACCTGCGGCGGGCCCGCCACAAGTTCGACCTGATGCGCAGGCTCGGCGCCGACACCGTCCTGGTCTGCTCCAGCGTCTCCCCGCAGGCGGTGGACGACGACGCCCTCGCCGCCGAGCAGCTGAGCCGGCTCGCGGACCTCGCGCGGGAGTCCGGCGTCAAGGTGGCCTACGAGGCCCTCGCCTGGGGGCGGCACGTCAGTACGTACGACCACGCCTGGCGCATCGTCGAGGCCGCCGGTCACCCGGCGCTCGGCACCTGCCTGGACAGCTTCCACATCCTCTCGCGCGGCTCGGATCCCAAGGGCATCGCGGACATCCCCGGCGAGAAGATCTTCTTCCTCCAGCTCGCCGACGCCCCGCTGCTCGCCATGGACGTCCTGCAGTGGAGCCGCCACTACCGCTGCTTCCCCGGCCAGGGCGGCTTCGACGTCGCGGGGCTGGTGCGGCATGTGCTGCGCACCGGCTACGACGGCCCCCTCTCCCTGGAGGTCTTCAACGACGTCTTCCGGCAGGCCGACGCCGGACCGACCGCCGTGGACGCCCGGCGTTCGCTGCTGGTCCTCCAGGAGACGGTCGGCCGGGCGCCCCTGCCCGACCCCGTCGTCCCCACCGGCGTCGCCTTCGCCGAGCTGGTCACACCCGACGCCGAGCCCCTCACCGCCCTGCTCGGTTGCCTCGGCTTCACGCGTACCGCCCGGCACCGCGGCAAGCCCGTCGCCCTGTGGGAGCAGGGCGAGGCCCGGATCCTCGTCAACACCGGGCCGGCCGTCCGCCGCGACGGCACCCAGCTCGCCGCGATCGGGCTGGAGTCACCCGACCCGGCAGCGGCGGCCCGGCGTGCCGAGGCCCTGCTGGCACCCGTCCTGCCCCGCCGCCGCGCACCTGAGGACGCCCCGCTCGACGCGGTCGCCGCCCCCGACGGCACGGAGCTCTTCTTCTGCGCCACCGGACGCCCCGGCCTGCCCGACTGGCGGGCCGACTTCGAGGACACCGGCCCGGGCCCCGCCCCCACGGGCATCCGCCGTATCGACCACCTCGCCCTCACCCAGCCCTGGCATCACTTCGACGAGGCGGCCCTCTTCCACCGCGGGGTGCTCGGGCTGCACGCCCAGGAGAGCGTGGACGTCGCCGACCCCTACGGACTGCTGCGCAGCCGCGCCGTCACCAACGCCGACGGCAGTGTCCGGATCGCCCTCACCGTCGGCGCCGCGCCCACGGACGAGACCGTCCAGGCGCAGCACATCGCCCTCGCCACCGACGACGTGGTCGCCGCGGCACGCCGCTTCCGCGAGGTCGGCGGCCGGCTGCTGCCCGTCCCGGCGAACTACTACGACGACCTCGCCGCACGCTTCGAGTTCGCCGACGGCGAGCTGGAAACCTACCGCGACCTCGGCATCCTCTACGACCGCGACGTCCACGGCGTCTTCCGCCACTGCTACACCCGCACCGTCGGCCGCGTCTTCTTCGAACTGGTCCAGCGCGACGACGGCTACCGGGGTTATGGCGCCGCCAACGCCCCGGTGCGGCTGGCGGCACAGCACGCGGTGCGGGGCCTCACTGGCGGCTGACGGTCCGGGTGATGCCCGTGACGACGGTCGTGGCGAGGATCCAGCCGGTGAGGACGAGGGCGTAGGACAGCCACTGGTAGCCGTCGGCCGGCGCGAACGCCCCCTCCTGGCCGAAGGAGATCACGGGCAGGAGCAGGTCGAGTGTGTAGAACACCGGGTTGAACTGCGGGGCCTCGTCCGCCTTCAGCGGCTGGGGGTGGTGCAGCGCGTAGGCGACCGAGCCGATCACGAGCAGCGACACCAGCCAGCCCGCGGCCCGCAGGGGGCGGAAGCCGTAGCCGACGGTGGCGTCCTGCACATAGCCCCAGAGCCGGCCGTACCAGGGGAGGGTGCCGCGGTGGCGGCGCTGCTTGGCGAGCTGGACCTGGCGGGCGGCGTGGTCGTCGCCGATCCGTCGATAGGCGGCGGTCAACTGCTCGTAGGCGTGCGGGACATAGCCTTCGCCGTCTCGCCGCAGCATCGCCAGACGGCGCTCGGCGGGCGCGTGCGGCGTGAGGGAGGTGTAGACGAGGCTGTCGAGCAGGACCTCCTCCGGGACCACGTCCGGCTCCAGCCACAGGACGTCCACCTGGGCGCGACGCAGATTGAGCGTGCCCTCCATGGGCGGGCTCTTGCGCAGCCAGACTTCCCCGATGGTGCAGCTGCTGGCCCGCAGCGCGGCGTCCCCGGGGTTCGACAGGCGCGCGTGCGACAGGTCGAGACGGCCCTCGATCCGGGCGCCGCGCAGGCCGATCCAGCCGTACACCTCCACGCCGCGCAGCAGGACGTCGCCTTCCACGGCGGCCAGCTCCGCGTCGAGGACGACCTCACCCCCGCTGCCTTCCAGCCGGGCCTGGCCAAGGTCGACGGACCCGGCGACCGACGCGCCCGTCAGGAGCACCCCGCCCCGCGTCCGCAGGCCCGGCGCCGACAGGCCGTCCCCGACGGTCACATGGTTGAGCTGGAGTGCCGGCTGACCGGCGGACAGTGCGTCGATGTCGGCACGGTCCAGGAACAGCGCCCCGGAGATCTGCGCGCCGCCGAGCCGCACGGGCCCGTCGAACAGGCAGTCCGACATGCGCAGGACGCCGTCCACCCGCAGGGTGGCGGCGTCCAGGCCGGGCAGGACGGAGTCGCGCAGGTTCAACTGGCGCAGGCGCGCCGCGTACAGAACCGGGACGTTCTCGAAGTAGCAGTGACTCAGGCGCACGGCGTGGTCGATGTCGCCGTACTTGAGGTCGAGCGACCCGGTGATCCGCGCACCCCCCAGTCTGAGGGCGGCGGTCTCCCCGTCCTCCTGCGGAGCGCTCAGCAGCAGGGCCCGCAACACGGCGGCCCGTACGGTCCGTTCGGGTCCCCAATCCGCGCCCCGCTCCGGATCCTCGTCCGCCGACTCCCGGAAGTCCACGTCCTGCCCACCCGAAAAGGCGCGCCACACCCGCTCCTCGGCGGGTGTCATATCGTCGATCTCCATCAGCGGGGACTCTGACGCCCCGGCCGGAGGCTGTCAACTCACCTCCGGCCGGGGCCGGTTACGTCCTGGTGTTCCACTCCGCTATCACAGGCCGGTCGTGCTCGGTCGACAGCCGGCTGACCGTGCCCGTCTCCAGGCGGAACAGTCGCCCTTCGGCCGCTGACAGGCCCAGGCGGCGGGCCGTCAGGGCGCGGAGGAAGTGGCCGTGGGCCACCAGCATCACATCGCCCTCGGGCAGCGCCCCCGCCACCCGTGACAGCACCCGGTCGGCGCGCTCGCCGACCTCCTCGGGGGACTCGCCCGGCTTGCCGTCGGCACCGGGCGGGCCTCCGTCGGTCCACAGGTCCCAGTCCGGGCGGGTGCGGTGTATCTCGTCGGTCGTGACGCCCTCGTAGGCGCCGTAGTACCACTCGTGCAGGTCCGCGTCCCGCACGGCCCCCGTCAGGCCCGCGAGTTCGGCGGTGCGCACCGCGCGGGTGAGAGGGCTCGTGAGGACCAGCGCGAAGGGGCGGCCCGACAGGAGCGGAACCAGCGACTTGGCCTGTTCCTCACCGCGCGGGGTGAGGGGCAGGTCGGTGAAGCTGGTGTGCTGTCCGCTCCGGCTCCACTCCGTCTCGCCGTGACGGACCAGCAGCAGATCGCCCACGGTGCTACGCCTTCTTCGCGGACTCGACGGCGTGGCCGCCGAACTGGTTGCGCAGCGCGGCGATCATCTTCATCTGCGGGGAGTCGTCCTGACGGGAGGCGAACCGGGAGAAGAGGGAGGCGGTGATCGCGGGCAACGGTACGGAGTTGTCGATCGCGGCCTCGACGGTCCAGCGTCCCTCACCGGAGTCCTGGGCGTAGCCCCGGAGCTCCTCCAGGTGCTCGTCCTCGTCCAGGGCGTCCACCGCCAGATCCAGCAGCCAAGAGCGGATGACGGTGCCGTCCTGCCAGGAGCGGAACACCTCGCGGACGTTGTCCACCGAGTCCACGGCCTCGAGCAGCTCCCAGCCCTCGGCGTAGGCCTGCATCATCGCGTACTCGATGCCGTTGTGGACCATCTTCGCGAAGTGGCCGGCGCCCACCTTGCCCGCGTGGACGTAGCCGTACGGGCCCTCCGGCTTGAGCGCCTCGAAGATCGGCTGCAACCGGTCGACGTACTCCTTCTCGCCGCCGACCATCAGGGCGTAGCCGTTCTTCAGGCCCCACACGCCACCGGAGACACCCGCGTCGACGAAGCCGATACCGCGCTTGCTCAGTTCCTCGGCGTGCTTCTCGTCGTCCGTCCAGCGGGAGTTGCCGCCGTCGACCACCGTGTCGTAGGGCTTGAGGAGATCCGCCAGACGGTCGATGACGTGCTGGGTGGCGTCGCCGGCCGGGACCATGACCCAGACCGTGCGCGGCGCTTCCAGCTGGTTGACGAGGTCGGCCAGACTGCTCGCGTCGGACTTCTCGGGATTGGTGTCGTAGCCGATGACGGTGTGGCCGGCGTTGCGCAGGCGCTCGCGCATGTTGCCGCCCATCTTGCCGAGACCCACAAGACCGATCTGCATGTCAGTTCACTTCCCGAAGATTGCGGTAGGCGGCCACCAGCGCGGCCGTGGACGGGTCGAGACCGGGGACGTCAGCGCCCTCGGTCAGGGCGGGCTCGACGCGCTTGGCGAGGACCTTGCCGAGCTCGACGCCCCACTGGTCGAAGGAGTCGATGTTCCAGACCGCGCCCTGCACGAACACCTTGTGCTCGTAGAGGGCGATCAGCTGGCCCAGGACCGACGGGGTCAGTTCGGTGGCCAGGATCGTCGTGGTCGGGTGGTTGCCCTGGAAGGTGCGGTGCGGCACCTGCTCCTCGGGCACGCCCTCCGCCCGCACCTCCTCGGCGGTCTTGCCGAAGGCGAGCGCCTGCCCCTGCGCGAACAGATTGGCCATCAGCAGGTCGTGCTGCGCCTTCAGTTCGTCGCCGAGCTCGGCGACCGGCCGCGCGAAGCCGATCAGGTCGGCGGGGATGAGCTTGGTGCCCTGGTGGATCAACTGGTAGTAGGCGTGCTGCCCGTTGGTGCCGGGCGTGCCCCACACCACCGGGCCGGTCTGCCACTGGACGGGACGGCCCTCGCGGTCCACCGACTTGCCGTTGGACTCCATGTCGAGCTGCTGGAGGTAGGCGGTGAACTTGGACAGGTAGTGGCTGTACGGCAGGACGGCGTGCGACTGGGCGTCGAGGAAGTTGCCGTACCAGACGCCGAGCAGGCCCATCAGCAACGGGGCGTTGTCCTCGGCGGGGGCGTTGCGGAAGTGCTCGTCGACGATGCGGAAGCCGTCGAGCATCTCGCGGAAGCGGTCCGGGCCGATGGCGATCATCAGCGACAGGCCGATCGCGGAGTCGTACGAGTAGCGGCCGCCGACCCAGTCCCAGAACTCGAACATGTTGTCGACGTCGATGCCGAAGTCGGCGACCTTCTCGGCGTTGGTCGACAGCGCCACGAAGTGCTTGGCCACCGCCTTTTCTCCCCCACTCTCGGCTTCGCTCGAGCGGGAGGTGCCCCCAACCCCGAGGCCCTCCAGCAGCCAGGACCGCGCCGAGGTCGCGTTCGTGATCGTCTCGATCGTGGTGAAGGTCTTGGACGCGACGATGAACAGCGTCTCCGCCGGGTCCAGGTCGCGCACGGCCTCGTGCAGGTCGGCGCCGTCCACGTTCGACACGAAGCGGAACGTCAGATCCCGCGCGGTGAACGGCCGCAGTGCCTCGTACGCCATCGCCGGGCCCAGGTCCGAGCCGCCGATGCCGATGTTGACGACGTTGCGGATGCGGCGGCCGGTGTGCCCGGTCCACTCCCCGGAGCGGACGCGGTCGGCGAAGCCGGCCATCTTGTCGAGCACGGAGTGCACGCCCGGGACGACGTTCTCGCCGTCGACCTCGATCACCGCGTCCCGCGGGGCGCGCAGCGCGGTGTGCAGCACGGCCCGGTTCTCGGTGACGTTGATCCGCTCACCGCGGAACATCGCGTCGCGCAGCCCGGACACGTCGGTGGCGGCGGCCAGCTCCTGGAGCAGGGCCAGCGTCTCGTCGGTGATCAGGTGCTTGGAGTAGTCGATGCGCAGATCGCCCACGCGCACGACGTAGCGCTCGGCACGCCCCGGGTCCGCCGCGAACAGCTCACGCAGGTCCGGCTGCGGAAGGGCGTCCGTGCGGTGGTCCTCCAGGGCGGTCCACTCGGGCCGCCGCGTCAGCTCGGGGGAGCCGGAGGGGGAGTCAGACATGAGCAGGGGTCTCCTCGGTGGCCTCGCCGTTCAGGGCGATGGCGTACATCTCGTCGGCGTCGAGGCGCCTGAGCTCCTCGGCGATGAGTTCGGAGGTGGCACGGACCTTCAGCGCGAGGGTGCGGGAGGGCTGGCCCGGCAGGGTCAGCGTGGCCAGCGGGCCCTCGGGACGGTCGATGACGATCTCGCCGGTCTCCGTGCCCAGGCGGACGGCGGTGACGACCGGCCCGGCGGTGACCACGCGGTCGACCGAGACGTGCAGCCGCGCCTCGAGCCAGCGGGCCAGCAGTTCGGCGGCGGGGTTCTCGACCTCGGCCTCCACGGCCGCCGAGGTCACCGGTACCCGGGCCTGGTCCAGCGCCGCCGCCAGCATCGAACGCCAGGGCGTCAGCCGGGTCCAGGCGAGGTCGGTGTCACCGGGCGCGTAGGCGCGGACCCGGCTCTCCAGTACCTCCAGGGGGTTCGCGACGGCGTACAGGTCGGTGATCCGCCGCTGGGCCAGTGCCCCGAGCGGGTCCTTCGACGGCACCTCCGGGGCGTCCATCGGCCACCACACCACCACCGGCGCGTCCGGCAGCAGCAGCGGCAGCACCACCGAGTCGGCGTGGTCGGACACCTCGCCGTAGGTCCGCAGCACCACCGTCTCGCCGGTGCCCGCGTCGGCGCCCACCCGGACCTCGGCGTCCAGCCGGGACTGGGTGCGGTCGCGCGGGGTGCGGGCGTGCCGCTTGATGACGACCAGGGTGCGCGAGGGGTGCTCGTGCGAGGCCTCCTCGGCCGCCTTGATCGCGTCGTAGGCATTCTCCTCGTCCGTGACGATCACCATCGTCAGGACCATGCCCACAGCGGGCGTGCCGATGGCGCGGCGCCCCTGTACCAGCGCCTTGTTGATCTTGCTTGCCGTGGTGTCGGTCAGGTCGATCTTCATGGCCTGCGCCAGCTCCGTCCGTCTCGTGCGAGCATCTCGTCGGCTTCCGCGGGTCCCCAGCTGCCCGAGGCGTACTGCGCCGGCCTGCCGTGCGTGGCCCAGTACTGCTCGATCGGGTCGAGGATCTTCCAGGACTCTTCCACTTCCTGGTGACGGGGGAACAGGTTGGCGTCGCCCAGGAGGACGTCAAGGATCAGCCGTTCGTACGCCTCCGGGCTCGATTCGGTGAACGACTCGCCGTAGGCGAAGTCCATCGTCACGTCCCGGATCTCCATCGACGTACCCGGCACCTTGGAGCCGAACCGGACCGTCATGCCCTCGTCCGGCTGGACGCGGATGACGATCGCGTTGGAGCCCAGCTCCTCGGTCGCGGTGGAGTCGAAGGGGGAGTGCGGGGCCCGCTGGAAGACGACCGCGATCTCAGTCACCCGGCGGCCGAGTCGCTTGCCGGTGCGCAAGTAGAACGGGACGCCGGCCCAGCGCCGGTTGTCCACCTGGAGCCTGATCGCGGCGTACGTGTCGGTCTTCGACGAGGCGTCGATGCCGTCCTCGTCCAGATAGCCGCCGACCTTCGCGCCACCCTGCCAGGCCGCCCCGTACTGCCCGCGCACGGTGTTCAGCCCCAGGTCCTGCGGCACCTGCACGGCCCGGAGCACCTTCAGCTTCTCGGTGAGCAGCGAGGCCGCGTCGAAGGCTGCCGGCTCCTCCATCGCGGTGAGCGCCATCAGCTGGAGCAGGTGGTTCTGGATGACGTCACGGGCGGCCCCGATGCCGTCGTAGTACCCCGCGCGGCCGCCGATGCCGATGTCCTCGGCCATGGTGATCTGCACATGGTCGACGTACGACCGGTTCCAGATCGGTTCGAACATCTGGTTGGCGAAGCGCAGCGCCAGGATGTTCTGGACGGTCTCCTTGCCCAGGTAGTGGTCGATCCGGAAGACCTGCTCCGGGTCGAACACGTCGTGCACGATCGTGTTCAGCTCCTGGGCCGACTCCAGGTCGTGCCCGAACGGCTTTTCGATGACCGCGCGGCGCCAGGAGCCCTCGGGGGCGTTCGCCAGCCCGTGCTTCTTCAGCTGCTGGGCGACCTTCGGGAAGAACTTCGGCGGCACGGAGAGGTAGAAGGCGTAGTTGCCGCTGGTGCCCCGGGAGGCGTCCAGCTCCTCGACGGCGGAGCGCAGCTGCTTGAACGCCGTGTCGTCGTCGAAGTCGCCCGGGATGAACCGCATGCCCTCGGCGAGCTGCTGCCAGACCTCCTCGCGGAACGGGGTCCGGGCGTGCTCGCGGACCGCGTCGTGCACCACCTGCGCGAAGTCCTGGTCCTCCCAGTCCCGGCGGGCGAAGCCCACCAGCGAGAAGCCCGGCGGCAGCAGGCCGCGGTTGGCCAGGTCGTACACGGCCGGCATCAGCTTCTTGCGGGACAGGTCGCCGGTCACCCCGAAGATGACGAGCCCGGACGGGCCCGCGATCCTGGGCAGACGGCGGTCGCGCGCATCGCGCAGGGGATTGGCGAAATCGGCGTCGGCCTGCACCGCGCGGGGGGCGGCCTCGGCCTTGCCGCTCACCCCGGTCTGCTCGACACCGGCCGCCTCCTGGGCCGCCCGGGCCTCCTTGTCCTCCTTGGTCCCTATGGTCTCCTGATCGGCCGTCTGAGGGATGCCCTCGTTCATTCCGCGTCAACTCCCTTGCTGTTCAAGGACTTGGTGACCGCGTCCAGCAGGTCCTGCCAGGCCACCTCGAACTTGGCCACGCCCTCGTTCTCCAGTTGCCGCACCACCTCGTCGTACGCGATGCCGAGCCGCTCGACGGCCGCCAGGTCGGCGCGGGCCTGGGCGTAACCGCCGGTGACCGTGTCGCCCTGGACGTCGCCGTGGTCGGCGACGGCGTTCAGCGTGGCCTCCGGCATGGTGTTGACCGTGCCGGGGGCGACCAGTTCGTCCACGTACAGGGTGTCCTTGTATGCGGGGTCCTTCACACCGGTGGAGGCCCAAAGGGGGCGCTGCCGGTGCGCACGGGCCCCGCCCAGCGCCTGCCAGCGCGCCCCGGCGAAGACCTGCTCGTACGCCTCGTAGGCGAGCCGCGCGTTGGCCAGGGCAGCCCTGCCCTTCAGGGCGAGGGCCTCGTCCGTGCCCTGCAGCGTCAGCCGCTTGTCGATCTCGGCGTCGACGCGGGAGACGAAGAAGGACGCGACCGAGTGGATGTCCGACAGGTCGAGACCGGCCGCCTGGGCCTGCTCCAGACCTGCGACGTAGGCGTCCATCACCTCGCGGTAGCGCTCCAGCGAGAAGATCAGCGTCACGTTCACGCTGATGCCCGCGCCGATCACCTCGGTGATCGCCGGCAGGCCGGCCTTCGTCGCCGGGATCTTGATCATCACGTTGGGGCGGTCCACCAGCCAGGCCAGCTGCCGGGCCTCGGCGACGGTCGCCTTCGTGTCGTGGGCCAGGCGCGGGTCGACCTCGATGGAGACCCGGCCGTCCCGGCCGCCGGTGGCGTCGTACACCGGCCGCAGGACGTCGGCGGCGGCGCGGACGTCGGCGGTGGTCATCATCCGGACGGCCTCGTCGACGGTGACGCCCCGCACCGCCAGGTCGGCGAGCTGCGCCTCGTAACCCTCCCCGGAGCCGATGGCGGCCTGGAAGATGGACGGGTTGGTGGTGACGCCGACGACGTTCCTCGTGGCGACGAGCTCGGCCAGGTTGCCGGACTCGATCCGCCGGCGCGACAGGTCGTCGAGCCAGATCGACACGCCCTCGTCGGACAGGCGCTTGAGTGCTCCCGCGCTCGCGGTCGCTTCGGTCACAGTGATCATCTTCTTTCGGGCGGTCGGATCAGCCACGGGCCGCGGCGAGGGACTCACGCGCGGCGGCGACGACGTTCTCGGGGGTGAAGCCGAACTCGGCGAACAGGGTCTTGGCGTCGGCGGAGGCGCCGAAGTGCTCCAGGGAGACGATGCGTCCCGCGTCCCCCACGAACCGGTGCCACGTCAGACCGATACCGGCCTCGACCGCGACCCGGGCCCTCACGGACGGCGGAAGGACACGCTCGCGGTACTCGCGCGGCTGCTCCTCGAACCACTCCACGGACGGCATCGACACCACCCGGGTGCCGACCCCCTCGGCCTCCAGGGCCTCGCGGGCGGCGACGGCGAGCTGCACCTCGGAGCCCGTGGCGACGAGCACCACGTCCGGCACCTCGGTCGAGGAGTCCTCCAGGACGTAGCCGCCGCGCGCCGCGTCCGGGTTCGGCTCGTACGCCGGCACGCCCTGGCGGGTGAGCGCGAGGCCGTGCGGGGCCGGGTCGGTGGTGTGCCGCCTGAGGATCTCGGCCCAGGCGATCGCGGTCTCGTTGGCGTCGGCGGGGCGTACGACGTTCAGCCCCGGGATGGCGCGGAGGCTGGCGAGGTGCTCGACCGGCTGGTGGGTCGGGCCGTCCTCGCCCAGGCCGACGGAGTCGTGCGTCCACACGTACGTCACCGGGAGCTGCATCAGGGCCGACATCCGGACGGCGTTGCGCATGTAGTCGGAGAACACCAGGAAGGTGCCGCCGTAGATCCGGGTGTTGCCGTGCAGGGCGATGCCGTTCATCTCCGCGGCCATGGAGAACTCGCGGATGCCGAAGTGGATGGTGCGGCCGTACGGGTCGGCCTCCGGCAGCGGGTTGCCCCGCGGCAGGAAGGACGAGGTCTTGTCGATGGTGGTGTTGTTCGAACCGGCCAGGTCCGCCGAGCCGCCCCACAGCTCGGGGACGACCGCGCCGAGGGCCTGGAGGACCTTGCCGGACGCGGCCCGGGTGGCGACCGCCTTGCCCGGCTCGAACACCGGCAGGGCGTCCTCCCAGCCCTCGGGCAGCTCGCCCTTGCTGACGCGGTCGAAGGTGACGGACCGCTCCGGGTTGTCGGCGCGCCAGGCGGCGATCCGCTTGTCCCAGGCGGTGTGCGCCTCGGCGCCCCGGTCCAGGGCGCCGCGGGTGTGGGCCAGCACCTCATCGGCGACCTCGAAGCTCCGCTCCGGGTCGAAGCCGAGGATGCGCTTGGTGGCGGCCACCTCGTCCTCGCCGAGCGCCGAGCCGTGGGAGGCCTCGGTGTTGCGGGCGTTCGGGGCGGGCCAGGCGATGATCGTGCGCATCGCGATGATCGAGGGGCGCCCGGTCTCGGCCTGAGCCGCCCTCAGCGCCGCGTACAGCGCGGGCACGTCGACGTCGCCGTCCTGCTGCGGCTCGATCCGCTGCACGTGCCAGCCGTACGCCTCGTACCGCTTCAGCACGTCCTCCGAGAACGCGGTCGCGGTGTCGCCCTCGATGGAGATGTGGTTGTCGTCGTAGAGGAAGACCAGGTTGCCGAGCTTCTGGTGGCCGGCCAGCGAGGAGGCCTCGGCGGAGACGCCCTCCTGGAGGTCGCCGTCGGAGACGATGGCCCAGACGGTGTGGTCGAAGGGCGACTCGCCCTGCGGGGCGTCCGGGTCGAACAGGCCGCGCTCGTAACGGGCGGCCATCGCCATGCCGACGGCGTTCGCGACGCCCTGGCCGAGCGGACCGGTGGTGGTCTCCACGCCCGCGGTGTGCCCGTACTCGGGATGGCCGGGCGTCTTCGAACCGTGTGTGCGGAACGCCTTCAGGTCGTCCAGCTCCAGCTCGTAGCCCGCGAGGTACAGCTGCGTGTACAGGGTCAGCGAGGTGTGGCCGGGGGACAGGACGAAGCGGTCACGGCCGGCCCATTCGGGGTCGGCGGGGTCGTGCCGCATCACCTTCTGAAAGATCGTGTAGGCGGCCGGCGCCAGGCTCATCGCGGTGCCGGGATGGCCGTTGCCGACCCGCTGGACGGCGTCCGCCGCCAGAACACGGGCGGTGTCGACGGCGCGCCGGTCGAGTTCGGTCCATTCGAAGCTGTCCGCTGTCTGCGTGCTCATCTTCAAGAAGTCCTCGATAGGAGCGAAGTAGCTGGTCTGACGTCTTCAAAACTAAAAGTCTGACTTTTTCGACGGAAGGTCGCCGTGTGCCAGCCTGTGGTGAAACTGGGACACCCACCGGCAGCACGGCACGCGAACGGGGCGGTACGAGACGGACATGGCAGACAGAACCATCCAAGGCGGCGACGGGATCAGAACGTTCCCCTTCCCGGTCGAGTTGAGCGTCGGCGGTGTCGGCATGCAGGTCGGCCCGATGGGCACCGGCCGCACCTGGCACGCCGACGCGCCGCTGGAGCGCGTGCACCGCATCGACTTCCATGTCGTGATGCTGTTCGCCGAGGGCCCGGTCCGGCACATGGTCGACTTCACCGAGCACGAGGCCACGGCCGGGGACCTGCTGTGGATCCGCCCGGGGCAGGTCCACCGCTTCTCGCGGACGAGCGAGTACCGCGGAACGGTGCTGACCATGCAGCCGGGCTTCCTGCCCCGTGCGACCGTGGAGGCCACCGGCCTCTACCGCTACGACCTGCCGCCGCTGCTGCGTCCCGAGCCGGCGGAGCTCGCCGGGCTGCGCGCCGCGCTCGAACACCTGCGGCGCGAGTACGAGGACACGGCCACGCTGCCGCTCAGCCTGCACACCGCCGTCCTGCGCCACTCGCTGACGGCGTTTCTGCTGCGGCTCGCCCATCTCGCCGCGAGTTCGGCGGAGTCGGTGCGCCGGCAGTCGGACTCCACCTTCACCCTCTTCCGGGACGCCGTGGAGCGGGACTTCGCCACCAACCACAGCGTCAGCGCCTACGCCGACGCCCTCGGCTACTCCCGCCGCACCCTGGTCCGCGCGGTCCGCGCCGCCACCGGCGAGACTCCCAAGGCCTTCATCGACAAGCGCGTGGTCCTCGAGGCCAAACGGCTCCTCGCCCACACCGACCTGCCGATCGGCCGGGTCGGCGCGGCGGTCGGCTTCCCCGACGCCGCGAACTTCTCCAAGTTCTTCCACCAGCACACGGATCAGACCCCGGCGGCGTTCCGGGCGGAACTGCGCTGAGGGCAGCGGAAAGGGGCCCCACGCGCGCGTGGAGCCCCTTCACGGGCGTTGTCAGCGCCCGAAGGTGAACCAGTTGACGTTCACGAAGTCCTGCGGCTGACCGCTGGTGAAGGTCAGATACACGTCGTGCGTGCCCGTCACGGAGCTGATGTTCGCCGGAATCGTCTGCCACGACTGCCAGCCCCCGGTGCTGCCCACCGAGAAACTCCCCACGGGCGCGCTGCCACGGCTGTCCAGCCGCACCTCGACCAGCCCGCTGACGCCGCCCGTCGCACCGCTCGCGACCCGGGCGCTGAACTGCCGGGCCGCCGTGGGGCCGAATTCGACGCCCTTGAAGTGCAGCCAGTCGCCGTCCGCCAGCGAGCCGACGTTCCGGCCGCCGCCGGAGTCGGCCGTCGTCTCGGTGCTCACGCCCGACTGGCCGTCGTAGGACTCGGCCTGGATGGTGCCGTAGGCGTCGCGGTTGCCGGTCGGCGGGGGCGTGGTGCCGCCACCGGACGACAGCACCTGGACGTAGTCGACGACCATCGCGTGGCCCGGCTGCGTCCCGGCGTCCGGGCCGCCGCCGAACGCGTCCGGGAAGCCACCGCCCATCGCGACGTTCAGGATGACGAAGAAGCCGTGGTCCGTTGCGTTCCGCCAGGTCGTCGCGTCGACCTGGTTGGCGCGCACGGTGTGGAAGTTGGTGCCGTCGAGGTAGAAGCGGATCTCCTCGACGCTTGTCGAGCGGTCCCACTCCATCCGGTAGGTGTGGAAACCGGCCTGGCAGGTGGTGCCCGGGCAGGTGGTCGAACTGCCGATACCGCTGGTCTCGTTGCAGGGGCCGCCCGGCGAGGTGCCGCAGTGCATGGTCGCGAACACCGTGTTCATGCCCTGGGTGTTCTCCATGATGTCCAGTTCGCCGACGGCCGGCCAGTTCCAGTAGTCGCCGCGGTAGGGGGCGCCCAGCATCCAGAACGCGGGCCAGTAGCCCTTCGCCGCGGCCCCGGTGACGTTCGGCACCTGGATGCGCGACTCGACGCGGAGGGTGCCGCCGGCAGCGGGCTGGAAGTCGGTGCGGTTGGTCTCGATGCGGCCGGAGGTCCAGTTCCCCGCGGCGTCCCGCCGGGGGGTGATGCGGAGGTTGCCGTTGCCGTCGAGCGAGACGTTGTCCGGGCTGCTCGTCATCGTCTCGATCTCGCCCGTGCCCCAGTTGGCCGGGCCGCCCGGGTAGCCCTTGCCCGTCGCGTACTGCCAGTTGGAGGTGTTGACGCCGCTGCCCGCGGCGCCGTTGAAGTCGTCCACGAACATCTGCGTCCAGCCCGACGGGGGCGGCGGGGCGGAGGCGTTGGCGGCCGGAGTGGCGGCGGTGGTGGCGGCCGCCGCGAGGCCGAGCGTGCTGACGACGGCGACGAACGCCCGTCGGAGGGGGCGGCGTCCGCGGGAGGTGCGGGAGGTATCGCTCATGGGGGGATGCCTCTCGAGTGGAGGGATGAGAGCGCTCTCAAAGTGCCGCCAATGTGCTCCACGTCCCCCAGGCCGTCAAGAGGTAAAGCCGGGAAAAGTACGGGCCGGTCGGTGAGTGCACAGCTTGAACGGGGCGTCAGGTGAGGGCTCGCTCCGGCTGCCACCCCAGGGCCCGTGAGATCCCCCGGGCCGCCACCCGCACCGCCGGGACCAGCACCGGTACCTGGGCGTCGGCATGCGGCACCACGATCGACACGGCGGCGGTCACCGTGCCGTCCGCACCGCGTACCGGCGCGGCCACCGACAGGGCGTCCTCCGTGATCTGACGGTCGCTCACCGCCACGCCGGTGCGGCGTACTTCGGCCAGTACCCGCCGCAGTCGCGCCGGGTCGGTGATCGTGTACGGCGTGAAGGACGCGAGTTCGCCCGCGCAGTACTCCTTCTGGAGCCGCTGGTCGCCGTGGGCCAGCAGGGCGAGTCCGACGCCGGTGGCGTGCAGCGGCCAGCGGGCGCCGACGCGGATGTGCACGCCGACCGCCGAGCGGCCCGACAGCCACTCGATGTAGACGACGTCGGACCCGTCCCGCACGGCCAGTTGCACGTTCTCGTGCGTGGCCTCGTACAGGTCCTCCAGGTACGGCAGCGCGATCTGCCGCAGGGCGAGGCCGCGCGGTGCCAAGGCGGCGAGCTCCCACAGCCGGAGACCGACGTGGTAGACCCCGGACTCGTCACGCTCCAGGGCGCCCCATTCGGTGAGCGCGCCCACCAGCCGGTGGGCGGTGGTCAGACTCAGCCCGGCCCGCCGGCTGATGTCCGTCAGGCACAGGGCCGGGTGCTCGTGGTCGAAGGCCGCGAGCACGGACAGCAGCCGGTCGGGCGCGGTGGGGCCGGTCATGGCCGGGCGTCTCCCGGGTGGGCGAGGTCGTGGGGGCGGGGGTAGGCGGTCGGGCGGTAGGGAATGTAGCGGGCCTCGGTCGTCGGGTCCTCCTGCTGCGCACGGGAGTTGAGCGTGCCGGGCGACACGTCCCAGCGGCCCGTGTCCAGACGGTCTTCCAGGGCGTCCAGGGCGCCCAGCGTCTCGCCGGTGGTGAAGGTGCAGTGGCCGGGGCCGTCGACGTACGCCTGGCGCAGCAGCCCCGCGGAGCCCCCGGCCGTGGCCGCCCGCCGGTAGGCGCTCTCGGCCTGCACCGGGATCAGCGCGTCACCCGTCGTGTGGATGTTCAGCTGGGGGTCGGTGAGCCGGCCGGAGAGCACGCTGGTGTTCCGCATCCACCCGACGGCTTTCGGGTCCGCGGAGATCCGGGGTGCCCGGCCGAGGGCCGAGAGGTCGGTACGCAAGGACAGTCCCGCCTCCTTGTAGAGCTCCGTCACCTCTTTGTACAGCGGGGACCGGGCGAGCATGGCGGTGTAGTCGACGCCGGTGTTCCATGACGGGTTGCCGCCCGCCCGGCTCTCGGCCTCCTGCCGCCAGCTGAAGGCGGGCATCTGGAGGAGTCCCCGGACGGCGGTGAACTGGTTGGACTGCTGGGTCCCCCAGTCGGTGGGGCCCGGCTTCGTCTGCGAGGCGTCGTTGTAGCCGGGGATGTTGTGCAGGGCGGCGGCCAGGCCGATACGGGCCCGGCCCTCGGGGGTCTGCTGGGCGGCGTCGACCTTCGTGGTGAGCGTCTTGGCGGCGGCGACCGCCTCCGCCTGGTCGGCGAACCCCGCCAGCCGGATGCCGGAGTCCGGGGCGAGCAGTGTGCGCAGCGCGAACACCGGGTCCAGGGTGCTGTTCCAGTTGGCGACGCCGCCCTGCACCAGCCCGCACATCGACAGCGAGCCGTCGAAGCGGCCGGCGTGCCGCTCGGCGAGCATGGTGGTGACGAAGCCGCCGTACGAGGTGCCCCAGGCGAGTGTCCGCCGGGCCGGTCCGAACTTCTCGGTGAACAGGTCCAGCGTGGCGAGCTGGTCGGGCACCGCCTCGGTGACCGCCCAGCCGTTCGTCGCGTACGAGGAGCCGATCAGGGCGTAGCCCTCGGCCAGCAGCTTGTCCAGGGCGGCCGTACTCGGCGTGTTCTGGGCCCGCTTGGGGGATCCGGCCGGGGCGTAGCCGTGGCTGTACAGCAGCACCGTGCCGTTCCAGGAGGCGGGCACGTCCATCACGTACACGGCGCCGGAAGAAAGCTCGCCCTCCAAGTGGGCGTCGGTGGCGTCGGCGGCCTGCGCGGGCAGCGCGGTCGCCACGGACAGGCAGGTGGTCAGGAGGGCGAGGCGGATCCTCAACGCGGGGTTCCTTCCAGGGTGGGGGTGGCGGCGGGGGAGTCCAGGGCGTCCGTGTGCGTCTCGCGCAGCCGCCACACGGTGACGGCGGTGATCGCCGCGCCGGCGCACAGCAGCAGCGAGACGGGCGTGCTGCCACCCCCGTACGAGGCGAGGAGGCTGCCGGCGATCAGCGGGGAGAAACCGGCGCCGACCAGGGTGGCCGCCTGGTAGCCGAGGGAGGCGCCGGTGTAGCGGACGCGGGTGCCGAACATCTCGGTGAGCAGGGCGCCGAGCGGTCCGTACATCGTGGACTGGGCGACACCGTGACCGAGGGCGAGCGCGAGGATGAGCAGGCCGGGCGAACCGGAGTCGACCAGAGCCAGTACGGGGAAGGCGAGCGCGGCCGAGGCGATGGCGCCGGCGAGCACGACGGGCCGGCGACCGACCCGGTCCGACAGCGCGGACGCGGCGGGCAGGACGGCGAGGGCCACGCAGGAGGCGACGGTGACCGCGGTCAGCACCTGCGGCCGGGTGTATCCCTCGTCGACGGCGTAGGAGATCATGAAGCTCGTCAGCAGCGACTGGGTGGTGAAGGCGCCGATGCCGACGCACGCGGCGAGCAGCACGGGCTTCGGGCGGCGCAGCAGCTCCACGATCGGCGGCTTGTCCACCGGCTCCCGCTTGGCCTGCGCGAACAGCGGGCTCTCGGCGACCTTGAGGCGCACGAACAGCCCGACGGCCAGCAGCACGATGCTCAGCAGGAACGGCACTCGCCAGCCCCAGGAGCGGAAGTCGTCGTCGGGCAGGCCGGCGACGAGGGTGACCACACCGGCCGACAGCACGGAACCGAGCGGGGCGCCGAGCTGGGTGAAGCTGGACCACAGGCCGCGCCGGGAGCCCTGCGTGCGCTCGGCGTGCTCGACGACCATCAGCATGGCGCCGCCCCACTCGCCGCCGATCGCGATGCCCTGCACGACGCGCAGCGCGACGAGCAGGACCGGGGCCCAGACGCCGATCGCGTCGTAGGTGGGCAGCAGGCCGATGAGGAAGCTGCCCAGGCTCATCAGGACCATGGTCAGCAGCATCATCGACTTGCGCCCGATCCGGTCGCCGAAGTGGCCGAAGACGATGCCGCCGAGCGGACGGGCGAGATAGCCCGCCGCGAAGGTCCCGAACGCCGCGATGGTGCCGACGGCCGGGTCGGCCTGGGGGAAGAACAGGTCGCCGAAGACGAGCGCGGCGACCGTGCCGTAGACGAGGAAGTCGTAGAACTCGACCGTCGTGCCGAGCAGGCCGGAGATGGCCACACGGCGCAACTGACGTGAATCCGGGGCGGGTTGAGCGGCTGAGGGGGATGGCTGCACGGGGAGCTCCCTGGGGACGGGTCTCGGATAGCCCGTGAAGTTATGCATCCATCGTGCAGCAGTCAATCATTTGCACAACATCAGTTCAGGCCGTCCTCCGCGATCCGCAGCAGCAGTGCGTGCAGCGCCTCCCGCTCGGCCTCCTCCAGCGGGCCCAGCAGTTCGCTGGTCACCCGCAACCCGGCCTCGTCGGTGTCACGCAGGAACGCGCGGCCGCTCTCGGTCAGGACGACGATCCGGCTGCGGCGGTCGTCGGGGGAGGGGCGGCGCTCGGCGAAGCCCTGCTTCTCCAGGTCGTCGACCAGGCCGACGATGGCACTCGGGTCGTAGCCCAGCCGGGTGCTCAGCTCGCGCTGGAGGGTGCCATCGGTGGTGGCGAGGAAGCGCAGTACCGCGTAGTGGCGCAGGCGCAGGCCCGACTCCTGGAGGCAGGCGTTGAAGAGCTGCCCCGAGCGCAGGCCCAGGCGGTACAGCAGGTAGCCCGTGTCGGCGTGCAGCCCGCGCATCCACGGCTCGTGCGCGTCGATGGGCTTCGGGGTGACGTTCTGGCGTGCGATGGCGGGCTCCCTGTGCTCGGTGCTTCCTGGAATTCCAGCATCTCGTACCCGTGGGTCATCAACAACTATTGACGTCAACAATTATTGCTCTTAGCTTCGATCTCGAAGCCGCACCACCCGCATCAGCTCGTGAAGGGACCCACCCGTGCCCAGCATCGATCTCTCCGGCAAGGTCGCCGTCGTCACCGGCAGCGGCCGGGGCCTCGGCCTCGCCTACGCGCATGCCCTGGCCGCCCACGGCGCGTCCGTGGTGGTCAACGACGTCGACGAGGCCGTGGCCGAGGCGGCCGTGAAGTCCATCGAGGAAGCGGGCGGCCGGGCCGTCGCCGAGGTCGTCCCGGTCGGCAGCTCCGAGGCCGCCGAACGGCTGGTGAACCGGGCGGTCGAGGAGTTCGGCCGGCTGGACGTCCTCGTCACCAACGCCGGCATCCTGCGCGACAAGGTGCTGTGGAAGATGACCGACGAGGACTTCGACGCGGTGATCACCACCCACCTCAAGGGCACCTTCACCTGCGCCCGCGCCGCCGCCGTCCGGATGCGCGAGCAGGGCGAGGGCGGCTCGCTGATCCTGGTCGGCTCCCCGGCCGGGCAGCGCGGCAACTTCGGCCAGACGAACTACGCCGCCGCCAAGGCCGGCATCGCGGCGATGACCCGCACCTGGTCCATGGAGCTGGGCCGGGCCAACATCACCGTCAACGCGATCGTGCCGGTCGCCGCGACCGCCATGACCGAGACGATCCCCGCCTTCGCCCCGTACATCGAGGCCATGCGCGGCGGCGAGCCCCTGCCGGACTTCCTGCGCAAGGGCGAGGGCTTCGGCACCCCGGAGGACTGCGCGGCCCTGGTCCCGTTCCTCGCCTCCGAGGCGGCGCGCGGCGTGACCGGCCAGTGCGTCGGCATCGGCGGCGACAAGGTGGCACTCTGGTCGCATCCGCAGGAGATCAGGGCGGCGTACGCCGACGGCGGCTGGACCCCCGGCGCCCTGGCCGACGCCTGGCCCACCTCGGTCGGCGCCGAACTCCAGTCGGTCGGCATCCCGGCGCCGAAGTTCCCGGAGGCGTGATGGCCCCCTCGATGAACGCAGACGACCTCGTCGCGATCGACGTCCACACCCACGCCGAGGTGTCCTCCAAGGGCCACTCCTCCCTGGACGACGACCTGCACGACGCCTCCTCCGCCTACTTCAAGGTCGAGGGCAAGCGGAAGCCGACCCTGGACGAGACCGCCGCGTACTACCGCGAGCGGAAGATGGCCGCCGTGATCTTCACGGTCGACGCCGAGTCCGCCACCGGCACCCCGCCCGTCCCCAACGAGGAGGTCGCCGAGGCGGCCGCCGCCAACGCCGACGTCCTCATCCCCTTCGCCTCCATCGACCCCTTCCGGGGGAAGGCGGGCGTCAAGCAGGCCCGCCGCCTGGTCGAGGAGTACGGGGTGAAGGGCTTCAAGTTCCACCCCAGCATCCAGGGCTTCTTCCCCAACGACCGCTCGGTGGCCTATGACCTCTACGAGGTCATCGAGGAGACCGGCACCATCGCCCTGTTCCACACCGGCCAGACGGGCATCGGCGCCGGAGTCCCCGGCGGGGGCGGCATCCGTCTCAAGTACTCGAACCCCCTCCACGTGGACGACGTCGCCGCCGACTTCCCGCATCTGAAGATCATCCTGGCGCACCCGTCCTTCCCCTGGCAGGACGAGGCCCTGGCCGTCGCCACGCACAAGCCGGGCGTGCACATCGACCTGTCCGGCTGGTCGCCGAAGTACTTCCCGCCGCAGCTCGTGCAGTACGCGAACACCCTGCTGAAGGACAAGGTCCTCTTCGGCTCCGACTTCCCCGTCCTCACCCCGGACCGCTGGCTCGCCGACTTCGACAAGCTGACGATCAAGGAAGAGGTCCGGCCGAAGATCCTCAAGGAGAACGCCGCCCGTCTGCTCGGGCTGACGAAACCGTAAGGGGCGTGACATGCGCAACGAGGGACTGGGGTCATGGCCCGCACGCCGGGCCCGCAAGACCCCGCACCGCACCGCCCTGATCCACGTCGACACCACCCGCACCTACGCCGGCCTTTACGAGCGCACCACCCGCCTCGCCCACGCCCTGCGCGCGAGGGGCATCCGGCGCGGCGACCGCATCGCCTACCTCGGCCCGAACCACCCCTCCTATCTGGAGACCCTGTTCGCGGCCGGCACGCTCGGCGCGGTCTTCGTCCCTCTCAACACGCGCCTGGCCGGCCCCGAGATCGCCTACCAGCTCGCCGACTCCGGTGCCAAGGCCCTCGTCTACGGCCCCTCGCACGCCGGTCTGGTCGCGGGACTGCCGGGCAGCACGGACGTCCGTACGTACGTCGAAGTGGGCGTCGAGTACGAGGAGGCACTGGCCTCGGCCTCCGAGGAGTCCATCGACACACCGGTCACCCCGGACGACACCTGCATCATCATGTACACCTCGGGCACGACCGGCCGCCCCAAGGGCGCCATGCTCACCCATGGCAACCTCACCTGGAACGCGGTCAACGTCCTCATCGACCACGATCTGCTGGCCGACGAACGCGCCCTGGTCTCCGCCCCGCTGTTCCACACCGCCGGCCTGAACATGCTGACGCTCCCGGTCCTGCTGAAGGGCGGCACCTGCGTCCTGGTCGAGGCCTTCGACCCGGACGCCACCTTCGACCTGATCGAGCGGCACCGGATCACCTTCATGTTCGGCGTGCCGACGATGTTCGACCAGGTGGCCAGGCACCCGCGCTGGCCGGGGGCGGACCTCTCCTCGCTGCGGATCCTGACCTGCGGAGGCTCCCCGGTCCCCACCCCGCTGATCGCGGCCTACCAGGAGCGCGGACTGACCTTCCTGCAGGGCTACGGCATGACCGAGGCCGCGCCCGGCACGCTGTTCCTCGACGCCGAGCACGCCGTCAGCAAGGCGGGTTCGGCGGGCGTGCCGCACTTCTTCAGCGACGTACGGGTCGTGCGGCCGGACCTCGCGCCGGTCGACGTCGGCGAGGTCGGGGAGGTCGTGGTGCGCGGACCGCACGTCATGCCCGGCTACTGGGGGCTGCCCGAGGAGACGGCCGCGTCCTTCGCGGACGGCTGGTTCCGCAGCGGTGACGCGGCCCAGGTCGACGAGGACGGCTACGTCCACATCGTCGACCGCATCAAGGACATGATCATCTCGGGCGGGGAGAACATCTACCCCGCCGAGATCGAGGACCAGCTCCTCGCCCACCCGGACATCGTCGAGTGCGCGGTCATCGGCGTGGCGGACGACAAGTGGGGAGAGGTGCCGCGCGCGGTCGTCGTCCCCCGCGAGGGCGCCGCACTCGACCCCGACGAGGTGCTCGCGTCGCTCGCGGGACGCCTCGCCAAGTACAAGATCCCGAAGTCGGTCGTCGTCGCGGACGCACTGCCGCGCACCGCCTCCGGAAAGCTCCTCAAGTCCCGTGTGCGCAAGCGCTACGGCACCAACTCCTAGCGAAGGACAGCGGTATGAGCATCACCGTCAACGGTCTCGACGAACTGAAGAAGCTCGCGGGCAGCGACCTTGGCACCAGCGAGTGGATCGAGGTCACGCAGGAGCGGATCGACACCTTCGCCGACGCGACCGGGGACCACCAGTGGATCCACGTGGACCCCGAGAAGGCCAAGGAGGGCCCCTTCGGCGCCCCCATCGCACACGGCTACCTGACGCTCTCCCTCTTCATCCCGCTGTTCACCGAGCTGCTGGACGTCCAGGGCGTGACGACGAAGGTCAACTACGGCCTCAACAAGGTGCGTTTCCCCTCTCCCGTGAAGGTGGGCTCCCGCATCCGGCTGGTGGCCAAGCTCGCCGAGGTCGAGGACGTGCCGGGCGGCGCGCAGATCACCGTCGAGGGCGCCATCGAGATCGAGGGCGGCTCCAAGCCGGCGGCGGTGCTGCAGAGCCTGTCGCGGTTCTACGCCTGAGGCCGCGCGGGCACCAGGTCGAGCAGGCGTTCAGAGGCGTCGCGCGCGAGCGGTGAGAGCCGGTCGTGCACGGCCCGGAACGTCTTCTCGGCCTGGTCCGCCGGCCAGTCGTCCGGCAGATGCTTGACGGGCAGGCGCGGGTCGCGCCGGACGATCCGGAGCCACTCGGTCTGGAGACGCAGGCGCAGGACGAGCGCAGCGAGATGGGGGTCCCCCCGGCCGGAGGCCGGGGGAGCGTCGTCGGCGTCCGGCAGGTCGTCCTCCCAGGGCTGCCAGCGTCGTACGAACGCCTCGTAGTGGCCGGCCAGGTCGGACAGCTCCCAGGTCTCCTCGATCATCTGGCCGATGTCCATGCCGGTGTCCGCGTGGGCCCGGAAGACCTTCACATGGGCGGACAGGCCGAGCTCGGCGACCAGCGCCGACACGTCGACCTCGCCCGGGGCGATCCACAGGCCGTTGAACAGCGGGCCGAAGCCGCTCCAGGTCAGCTGGGAGCGTAGGTCGTGGCGCTGGCGCTGCCAGGACTCGGGCAGGGAGAAGCCGAGCAGGGTCCAGGTGCCGTCCCAGTGCCGGTTGACGGCGCCGGTCTGCCAGATGCGCCGCTCACCGTCGCGCAGCACGGCCTCCGAGCGCTCGGTCAGCCCGAAGTACATCCGGCGGCCCTCGCGCTGGCGGCGCAGCAGGTCACGGTTCACCATGCGGGTCAGCGTCGAGCGGGTCGCCTGCTCACCGATCCCGGCGCGGGCGAACACGTCGATGACGCTGCCCGAGTACACGCAGACATCACGCCCGAGCACCTGGTCGCCCAGGAACGTCAGCATGAGGGACTGGGGCCGCAGCGACTCTTCACCGGTCACGCGGCCCACCGTACCTCCGCCGGATCAGTCCATGACCTGCTGGTACCCGGGGTCAGGAACCCTCGACATCGACGAACACCGGGTTCGCATAGAACCACGTGTCCGCCCACGGGTCACCGTCCCCGGGCGCGTGCGGGACCGGACCGTGCGGGTCGACCGAGGCTCCGAGGTAGCCGGTGCCGTTGCGGTTGCCGTCGCTGCCGCGCAGCCGGACGTAGAAGGACTCGTCCCCGGCGGTGAGCGGGATGCGCAGCGTGTACGTCCCCTTGCGGCCGCTGACGTCCTTGGTGTGTACGACCTTGGTGTCCGGCGCCTTCCAGGTGTCCCGGTCGGTGACGGGGCCCCGCACCGCACCCCGGATCACGTCGACGTGCCGGAGCTCGGGCAGGATGCCCTGCGCGTTGGGGCGGGAGGCGGTCGTGACGGTGACGTACAGGCTGATCCTCTCGCCCTTGCGAACGCGCAGCCGGCCGCCCAGGGTGACGCCGCGACCGGCGTCGCGGTCCCGCTTGACCCGGACGTCGAGCCCGTCGAGCAGATGCCCGTGGTCCAGCCAGACGCGGCCCGCGCGCAGGCCCGCCATGACCGCGCGGTAGCCGTAGCGGGTGACACCGACGTGGGTGCGACTGAACTGGCCGGGCCAGAAGTCGCTGCCGGGCTGTGGGGTGTCGGTGTTCACCGGGTCGGGGAGCTTGCCGGTGTTGTCGAAGTTCTGTCCGGTCGGCCAGTCGCCGTTCTTCCAGGTGTCGAAGACGGTCCGGTGGTTGTCGGAGTTGGTGGTGATCGAGAACAGTCTGCCCTCGGCGAGCAGCGCGTCCCACAGCCCGCCGACGGTCGCCGTCGCCCAGTCGAAGCCGCCGTACGTCAGATAGGCGTCCGCCGGGTAGCCGGACCAGGACTGGGTGGACGGCTTGTTCTCGTACTCGCCGCGGATCGAGGTCGTGCCGCGCCAGCCGGGGATGGCGGCACCCTGGGCACCGGGGGCACCCTCCATGCCGATCATGATCTCGGGAGCCGCGTCCCGCCAGTTGCGCATCTCGTGCGGGGAGTCGATCCCGAGCCGCAGCGGGTGGTTGGCGAGCACGAGGACGTCGTCGACATAGCCCGAACGGCGCTGCTCGGCCAGCCACTTGATCGCCTTGACGGCGTGCGCCTCGTTGCGGGCCGTGTCGGTCGCGCCGGCCGAGCCCTCGGTGTAGTTGAGCAGCTTGCCGTCGTAGGCGAGCTCGAACCGCGTGAGCAGATCCACCTCGTGGGGGCCGGGCGCCGCGAACACCGTGCAGTGCTCGGCGGCCGGGATGTACCACTCCAGGCCCTGGAAGATGAGCTGACGCGGGTTCTCCGCACGGGCTTTGAGGATCTCCTCGTGCTCCAGCTGCGCGCCGTAGTAGGCGTGCCCGAAGTTGGAGTGCTCGTTGAACACCATCCAGTCCAGGCCGTACTTGGCGGCGGCCTTCGCCTGCTGGGAGAACGTGTACTTGGCGTCGTGGCTGTAGACGGAGTGGACGTGGTGGTCGCCCACCAGATACGCCAGCCGCGGGTCGTCGCCACCGAGGCGCTGCGGTGAGGCCGCGGCGGGCAAGGCGGCCGAGCCGAGGGTGAAGGAGGCGCCGAACAGGCCCGCGTGGCGCAGGAGTCCGCGCCTGGACAGGCCCTGCGGATCGAGTGCGGCGGGCGAGACGGAGGGGTCGGCCCAGTCGGGCAGCTGCTGCTCGGTCATGGTGATCCTCGAGAAGGGAGTCAGTGCGTCATGAAGGAGGTGACGGGCAGCGCCCGTTCGACTATGCGGACGTCACCGAGACGTCCGTGCAGGATCTGGTCGATCTTCCCGCCGTACTCGTAGCCGCCCAGCAGCCACGGCAGCCCCACGGAGGTGATGCCGACGAAGGACGCCTTGGGATTGCGGAGCACCGGGCAGCCCTCGACGTACAGCGTGCTGTGCTTGCCGTCGTTGACGACCGCGAGGTGCCACCAGGTCTCCAGCGGGGTCTCCTGGGCCCAGTTGGTGGCGATGCCCTGCTGGTTGAGCGGGCGCATCGCCCACTGCGGTTCACGGTCGTTGGACAGGGACAGCGTGGCCAGCGGCTCGTCCGGGTCGTCGGCGGTCTTGCCGGCGGCGCCGCCCGTGCCCGTGCGCGAGACCAGGCCCGACCAGGCGTTGTGGTCCGGGTCCCAGTCGGCGGGCAGACGGTAGAACGCCTCGATGGTGTAGCCGCCCTCGAAGGTGGCCGAGTTGAGCGGGGCGCCGTCGACCGTGCGCAGATAGGCGCCCTTCAGCGGCGACTTGAAGCCCTGGAACTCCAGGCTGCCGTGGCCCGGCTGGTCGGGGTGGTGGTCCGCCGACCAGCCCAGGGCGCCGCCGCCCACCGTGATCAGGGAGAGGTCGTTGCCCCGCCCGGACAGGTCGCGGACGGTGCCGGCCGTGCTGTCCGTGCCGTCGACGGGCTTCTCGAAGCGCCAGTACGCCATCGTGCCCGGGACCAGCAGCTTCGCGGCGGGCCTGGCCGGCCGCGCGGGAACCGGGGCGAAGCCGGAGAAGCGCTGCTGGAAGTCGATCTCGACGGAGAACCGGTCGGCGTCGCCGCTCAGCTCCATCTCCTGCCGCTCCAGCTCGTTGAGCCCCTTCTTCGCACGGCCCAGGATCCACGGGGAGACCGTCTCCACGTCGATGACGTTCCGGTCCAGGTCGAACCGGTAGAGGCGGATCATCGCCGCGCCGCCGAAGTAGCGGTTCTGGTAGTTCGTCAGATGCAGCTGGACGTCGTGCCCGGCCGCGTTCTTGCGCGTCGCCCGGGCGGCGGGCCAGTAGTGCCCGTTGAGGGTGAGGAAGATCTGGTCGTGGTCCTCGACCAGCTGGTCCCACAGCTGCTGCCCGTACTCCGACAGGGAGCCGTCCTCGACGACCAGTTCGTGCGTCGTGAGGATCACCGGCGTCTTCGGGTGCTTCGCCAGAACCTCCTTCGCCCACGCGTAGCCCTGCGGCGACAGCCGCCAGTCCAGCGCCAGCACCATCCATTCCCGGCCGCCCGCGGTGAACAGGTGGAAGGTGTTGTAGCCGTCCGGTGAGGCACCGCCGAACGTCCGCTGCCCCTTGAACCGCCGCGGACCGAAGGCGTCCAGGTACGGTGTCGCACCGCGCTGGTCGGTCGTCGACGACTTCACGTCGTGGTTGCCGGCCAGGACGCTGTAGCCGACGCCGCGCCGGTCCAGCAGCCGGAACGCCTCGCCGATCGCCGCGAACTCCTCCTTCGCGCCGTTCTGCGTGAGGTCCCCGAGATGCGACAGGAAGACGAGGTTCTCCTCCTTGCCGTGCTCCAGCAGATAGCGCAGTGACGCCTCCACCGGTGCCTTGTCGATGCTCGGCCCGTCGAAGAGGTACTGGGTGTCCGGCATCACGGCCAGCGTGAAGCGGCGGCTGTGCGGATCGGGACGCCAAGTCGACGGCGCCGCCACGGCGGTGACGGCCGGCAGCGCGGCCACCGCCCCGGCGGTCGCGCCGAGCAGCGCCGTGGCACGAAGGAAACTGCGTCTTCCGGCACCGGCCTGGGGCGCCTCGCCCAGGTCGTGGTCATGCGAAGTGCACACAGGTGCTCCATGAGGTGACTGAGAGGGGAGGAACTCAGAGAACGCGCAGCGTCCAGCTCCAGCGATGGACGCCGGCCGCGACGAGGTAGGAAGCGAAGGTGTCGGGCCCGCAGGACGCCGTGCCCAGCCCGCGGTGCGCCGCGTCGATGTGCACCACGCACCCGGCACGCGGCACCAGTTCGTCGTGATGGGCCGCCGAGGCGAGGTCGGCCGCGCGATGGCGGGTCACGGACACCTGGCAGGGCCGGTCCAGCCGCACAGCCAGCCCGGTGGCGTCCGGCGCGGACAGCGTGAACCGCCGCACGCCGTGCCGCCCGCCGCTCTCCTGCGGCCGCAGATACGGCGTGAATAGCTCGTCCACCGGCAGACCGTGGTGGCCGACGGGCGCGCCCGCGCCCCGGTCCGGATACGACTCCCAGGGGCCCTGCCCGAACCACTCCAGCAGGTTCAGCCCGGCGACCGTCTCGAAGACCGAACCGACCCGGGCCACGTCGTCCAGCGCCTCGGGCAGCTCGGCGCTCTCCTCCACCAGGAGCCCGCCCTCGACGGCCGTGAACACCTGCTCGTGACGGACGGTCCCGCCCGGGCAGAGATGGTCGGCGACGACGGCCACCCGTCCCGGGTCACGCCGTACGGCGACGACCTTCCGGGTGAGCGCGTCGAGCCCCCAGTCACGCCAGCGGCCCGCCATGCCGCCCAGTTCGTCGTTGTCGGTGGGCGCCCGCCACAGCGACAGCGTGGGCGCGGCCGCCAGCAGCGGATGGACCAGCAGCCCGTCCTCGTCGACCTCCACCGGGCGGTTCGTGACCGGGGTGTGCCGCACCGGTTCCGCCGCCCGCAGCCGCACCTGCGGCAGGCACACGACCGTGCCGCGCGGCGCCCAGGCCTCGTCCCCGGCCGTCGTGACGCGCAGCGTCAGCCAGGCCTCGCCGCCGTCCTTCGGCAGCTCGAACGGCAGCGGCACGGCGGCCGTCTCGCCCGGCCGCAGATCGGGCAGTTCGGCGGGAGCGGTCAGCGTGCCGCCGTCGGCGAGGGAGAGCTCCCACGCGCCCGACAGCCAGTCCAGGCCGCGGAAGTGCTGGTGGTTGCCCAGGACGACGCCCTCGTGCCGGAAGCTCTCGATCCGTACCGGCGCCGCGATCTCCCGGTGCTCGAACATCACGGGCTTGGGGGTGCGGTCGGGGAAGACGACCCCGTCGGCGATGAAGGCCCCGTCGTGGTCCGTCTCCCCGAAGTCGCCGCCGTACGCCCAGCGATGCCCGGGCGCGGCGACACCGTTGTCATAGAGCCCGGCGCCGCCACGCCCGGCCGGTCTGCCGTCGTTCACACGCTGGAGGATGCCGTGGTCCCAGAACTCCCAGATGAACCCGCCCTGAAGACCCGGGGTGGCCTCGATGGCCTCCCAATGGTCGGCGAGCGTGCCGTTGCTGTTGCCCATGGCGTGCGAGTACTCGCACTGGATGAGCGGCTTGGTCTGGGTCCCGGACATGGCGTGCGCCAGGCACTCCTGGAGCGGCGCGTACATCGGGCAGGCGATGTCGGAGGCCAGGTCCGGATCGGCCCAGCCGAGCTTGGCGGCGCCCTCGTACTGCACCGGCCGCCGGGCGGGGTCGTGCCGGCGTACCCAGCCTGCCGCCGCGTCGTGGTTGGCGCCGTAGTCGGACTCGTTGCCCAGCGACCAGATGATGACGGACGGGTGGTTCTTGTCCCGCAGCACCATCCGCGCGACCCGGTCGACGAAGGCGCCCAGATAGCGCGGGTCGTCGGCGATCTCGTGCGCGTGGTCGTGGGACTCGAGGTCGGCCTCGTCGACGACGTAGAAACCGAGCTCGTCGGCCAGGTCGTACAGGGACGGGTCGTTCGGGTAGTGCGCGGTGCGGATCGCGTTGAAGCCGAACCGTTTCAGCAGGACGAGGTCCGCGCGCATGTCGTCGTACGACACCGTCCGGCCGGTCAGCGGATGGAAGTCGTGCCGGTTGACGCCCCTGATGAACATGCGCTCGCCGTTGACCAGCAGGTCCCGGCCGGAGATCTCGACGTCACGGAAACCGATCCGGTGGTGCGAGGTGTCGGCGATCGTGCCGTCGGCGCGGTGCAGCCGTACGGTCAGGCCGTACAGCTCGGGCGTCTCGGCGGTCCAGGCCCGCACGTCCGGCACGGCGGTCCGCAGCCGGGCCTCGCCGAGGAAGTCGGAGACGCGCTCGTCATCGGTGTTGGCGCGGTCGAACTCCGCGTCCTGGGTGAGCAGGTGCCCGTCCAGCTCCCCGCTGACGTACCAGCCCTCGGGCAGCGCCCCGTCCGTGTCCCGCACCCGGCAGTCCACCCGCAGGTCGCCGTCCCGCCGGGCCCGCACGGCCACGTCCGCGAGATGCAGCGGGTCCCTCGCGTACAGCAGCACCGAGCGGGTGATCCCGCCGTGCCACCAGTGGTCCTGGTCCTCGATGTGCGAGGCGTCCGACCACTTCACGACGGTCAGGCGCAGGGTGGCCCGCTCCCCGGGGCGCACGTGTCCCGTCAGGTCGAACTCGGCGGCCAGATGGGAGTCCTTGGAGATCCCGACCGGCCGCCCGTCCACGTGCACCAGCAGCACGCTCTCGGCGGCCCCGACCTGGAGCACGATCCGCTGCCCGGCCCACTCGGCCGGCACGTCCACTGCCCGCTCGTACACCCCCGTCGGGTTGGCGGCGGGCACCCGAGGCGGGAACTCGGCGAACGGCATGCGGATGTTCAGGTACCGCGGGAGATCTTCCGTGCCCTGCATGGTCCACACGCCGGGTACGTACGACGACGACCAGACCTCCCCGAGCGGGGCGTCCGGCGCGGGCAGCAACTGGAAGCGCCAGTCGCCGTCCAGGGAATGGGCGCCGGCCCGCCGGTCGACGGCGTTCATGGGCAGACGCCCCCAGGAGGTCACCTCGGGTGCCTCCCAGGGGCGCAGGGCGATCAGGGGATCGAGGGGTGCGTCGTTCATGACCATTCTCGAAGTCGGTGCGGTGGGCCGGGGCAGGACACGGCCCCGCAGGCCCCAGGCGGGGTCGACGGGGATGCCGAGACGGTCCAGGACGGTGGGGGCGATGTCGATGAGGCGGGGCGAGTCGAGCCGGGTGCCCGCGGGCCCGCCCGGCTCGGCGAGGACGACGAAGACCTCCCGCTCGGCACGCGTGTCACCGCCGTGGCCGCCGGAGTCGAGGTGACCGTGGTCCGTGGTCACCAGCACGGTCCAGCGTTCCTCGGCGTGCGCCGGGTCCGAGCGCCGGGCGTCGATCGTCCCCAGCAGCCGACCGAGGTGCGCGTCCTGGGCGAGGAGGGCGCGATCGTAGGCGGGGGAGAGGGGGCCCGTGGCGTGGCCCGCCTCGTCGGTGGCGCCGAAGTACACGAACACCACGTCCGGGTCGTACTCGGTGAGCCAGCGTGCCGCGGTGTCGGCGACGCGGCGGTCCGCGCTCGCGTAGCCGTCGGATTCGCCGTCGTAGTAGACCCGTCGGCCGATCGCGGGGCCGAGGGCACCGCGGCGGACCAGCTCCGGCCAGGACACCGCGGCCGCGGTGCGCAGACCCGGCCGGGCTGCCACGGCGCGGCTCAGGAAGTCGGGGTGGCGGGTGTAGTCGGCGCCGGTGAAGTCGTTGCCGGTCACCCCGTGACGGTCGGGCCACACACCGGTCAGCACGCTCGACCAGCCCGGCCCGGAGTCGGTGTAGGCCATGCTGGTCGACGGCCCGTTCCCGGCCTGGCCGTCGGCCTCCCCGTAGGGCAGCAGGCTCGTGCCGTGGGCGCCCGCGGCCATCAGGCCGTGCAGCACGGGTGCCGCGGACGCGGAGAGGGCCAGCCGGTCGAAGCGCAGCCCGTCCATGCCGACGACGAGCACCTTGGCGCGTGGGGCCTCTGAGTTGACGTCCGTCACTGGGTGCCTCTCTTGTGTGGCTGCTGAGAGCTCGGGACGGGACCGGCTGCTTCGGCTGCGCGTCCCCTGTGGCTGGTCGCGCCCACGCGGCGGAGCCGCATATCAACACAGCCCCGCGCCCCTGTCGGGGCGCGGCTGTCCCGGTCAGCTCCCCTGAACCGCTCCCTCGGTGGCGCCCGCGATGAACCCGCGGGCGAAGATGGTGAACACCACGACCAGCGGAACCGACGCCATGAGCACACCGGCCATGACCATGCTGTAGTCGGTGGTGTGACCGACGTGGAGCTGGGCGAGCGTCACCTGGAGCGTGAGGTGGCCGGGGTCGGTGAGCACGATGAGCGGCCAGATGTAGTCGTTCCAGGCGCCGACGAAGGCGTAGATGGCGAGGAACGACAACGCGGGCTTGATCATCGGCAGCACGATGTTCCAGTACTGGCGGAAGAACCCCGCGCCGTCGATGCGCGCGGCGTCGAGGAGTTCGTCCGGCACGCCGTTCTCGATGTACTGGCGCAGCCAGAAGATGCCGAAGGCGTTGGCGAGGGCGGGCAGGACCAGCGCCTTGAGCGTGCCGACCCAGCCGATGTCGGACATCAGGATGAACTGCGGCAGGACGGCCAGCTGGAGCGGCAGCATCATGAACCCCACCAGCATGGCGAACAGCACCTTGCGGCCGGGGAAGTCGAACTTGGCGAAGGCGAAGGCCGCCAGGGAGTCGACGAACAGCACCAGGACGGTGGTGACGGTCGCGACGACGAGGGTGTTCAGCATCGACCCGAAGAAGTCGATGGTGTCGAGCACGTGCCGGACGTTCTCCAGCAGGTGGGATCCGAAGGTCAGCTTCGGCGGGCTCTTGTAGATGTCCTCGGTGGTGTTCGTCGCCATGACGATCGTCCATATGAACGGGAAGACCGAGATCAGCACGGCCAGACCGAGGAATATGTGCGCGGTCAGCCCCTTGGGGCGCCGTGACCGCCTCTTGACGACTGCGGTCATGACTTCCTCCCGCGCTGGACGACGCGCCAGTTGACGAGGACCAGCAGCATGATCAGTACGAAGAAGGCCCAGACGATGGCCGCGCCGTAGCCGTAGTCGTTGTTGACGAAGGCCGACTGGTAGAAGTAGAGCAGCGTGGTCAGGCCCGCCTGGCCCGGGCCGCCGAGGTTCGGGTTGGCGGCGTTGCTGCCGAACAGCACCTGGGGCTCGCTGAAGCTCTGCAGGCCGTTGATGGTCGAGATGACGACCGTGAACAGGATGATGGGCCGCATGATCGGCATGGTGATCTGGAAGAACGTGCGGATGGGACCCGCGCCGTCCAGCCTGGCCGCCTCGTAGATCTGCGTGGGGATGGCCTGGAGGCCGGCCAGGTAGATGATCATGTTGTAGCCGGTCCACATCCAGGTCATCAGCAGGGCGATGACCAGTTTGATCAGCCACGGATTGCTCAGCCACGGCACGGGTGAGATTCCGACGGTGCCCAGGATCGCGTTGACCAGGCCGAAGTTGTTGCTGAACACCGCGCCGAAGAAGATCGACACGGCGACGATCGAGGTGACGTTCGGGATGTAGAGGGCGATGCGGTAGAAGCCCTTGAAGCGCCGCACCGAATGCAGCAGCGTCGCCAGCACCAGAGCGCCGAACAGCGTGGGAACGGTGGACAGGACCCAGATCACCAGGGTGTTGCGGATCGACATCCAGAAGACCGGGTCGTCCCACAGGAACCGGAACTGCTGCAGGCCCACGAACTGGATGGTGCCCAAGCCGTCCCAGCGCTGGAAGGCCAGGTACAGCGAATAGAAGACCGGGAAGAACGAGAAGGCGCCGAAGATCAGGAAGAAGGGCGAGATCGCCAGGTACTGCCGCCAGTGGGACAGCACCCGGCGACGTCTCGGCCGTACGGCGCCCGCCGGCGGCGTGCGCCGGGGACGGAAGCGGGCCGGGCCCGGCCCGCCGTGGCGCCGGGGCACCGCGGCGGGTCCGGTGACCGGAGGGGAGGCCATCGCTCAGCTCACCCCCTGGCGACGGGCGATCTGCTTGGCCTGGCTGACCGCGTCCCGCCATGCGGCGTCGGGCTTCTTGCCCTTGGCCTCGATGCTGCTCAGCTCGGTCATGAAGGGAGCCATGACGGCGGCGTCCGCGGGTGCCTCGTAACTGGCCGGTATGGCCTTGGCGGCCGGGCCGAACACCTCGATGACCTTCTGCCCGCCGAAGAAGGGGTCGCCGCCCGTCATGGCCGGCATGGCGTACGCCGCCGGTGCGGCGGGGAAGATCGCGGCGTCGGCGAAGCCGCGGGCGTCGTTCGCCGGGCTGAGGATCCAGCTGATGATCTTGAATGCCTCTTCGGGGTTCCGGCACTGCTTGGGCAGGGCCAGGTAGGAGCCGCCCTGGTTGGCCGGGCCGCCGGGCATCGCGCAGACCCGCCACTTGCCCTTCGTCTTCGGGGCCGCCTGCTCGATGTCCAGCGCGTGCCAGGCCGCACCGAGTTCGGTGCTCAGGCTCTTGCCGACGGCGGCGTTCCAGGTGTTGTCGTTGATCTTGGCGTCGAGGCCGAGGGTGTAGGGGCGGACCGCGGTGGTCCACGCGGTGCGGATGTGGTCCTGGTCGCCGATGAAGCGGTTGTCCTTGTCGATGAACCGCTCGGTGCCCTGCCCGACCACCATGTTGAACACCGAGCCGATGTTGTTGACCAGGTAGGTGCCGGGCACCTTCTTCTTCAGCTCGGTGCCGAGCGCGAAGTAGTCCTCCCAGGTCCCCGCCTGGGCCGCGACCTTGTCGGGGGCGGTGGGCAGCCCGGCCTTGTCGAACAGGTCCATTCGGTAGAAGAGCGCGGTGGGGCCGATGTCGATCGGGAAACCGAGCTGCTTGCCGTCCTCGGTCCGGGCGAGCTTGGTCTTCCAGTCCAGGTACTGGGACGAGATGTCCTTGAAGCCCAGGTCGTTCAGGTCGAGGAAGCGGTTCGCGTTGGGCAGGAAGGACGCCATGTCCTCCCCCTTGATGCCGGTGATGTCGGGCACGGAGGTACCCGCCGAGAGTGTGGTGGTGAGCTTCGACTTGAAGTCGCCGCCGATGGAGGCGACGGTCAGCTTCACCTCCTTGCTGAAGTGCGTCTTCGCCTCGGCGACCACCTTGTCGCTGAGCGCGCCTCCCCAGTACCACAAGGTGAGGTTCTTGCCGTTCTTGCCGCCGGCCGAATCCGAGCCGTTGCCGCATGCCACGGTCAGACCGGAGGCGGCCGCGGTGAACGCGGCGGCCTGGAGGAAGCGTCTGCGGGAAAGGTCCACGGGTCACTCCTGTTGTTGCTGTTCGACGTGGAGAGGGGTGCGGGGATCAGTGCCGCCGTTCGGAGGCGCGTGGGCCGACGGACGTGTGAGGGGCCGGCGGGGTGAGGGGGGCGTACGCGACCGACGGCCCGGGATCCACCGGGAGCCGGTCGGCCAGGAAGCCGTACGACCGCTTCAGTTCGGGATCGGTCAGGGAGTGCCACCAGCGGTGCACGCCGTACCAGCCGGGGGCGGCCAGCGCCCCGCCGTGGTGTCCGACGGACAGCCCGGCCGCGAGCACCGCGAACCGCAGCCGCTCCGCCAGCGGCCAGCCGCCGAGCGAGGCGGTGACGAAGGCGGCGCCGAAGACGTCCCCGGCACCCGTCGCGTCGAGCACGTCGACGTCGAGGGCGGGCACGTCCGCGTACTCGCCGGTGATCTGGTCGACGGCCAGTGCGCCGTCCCCGCCCCGGGTGACCACGGCGACCGGCACCAGCTCGGACAGCGTGCCGAGCGCGGCCACCGCGCTGTCGGTGCGGGTGTAGGCCATGGCCTCCGTCTCGTTCGGGAGGAAGGCGTGGCACAGGGCCAGCTGCTCCAGGAGAGCCGGCGGCCACTCCTGCGTGGGGTCCCAGCCGACGTCGGCGTAGACCTGCGTGCCGTTCGCGGCGGCCTTGGCGAGCCACTCGCGCGGCTCGGCCTCGAGGTGCACCAGGGCGGTACGCGCCTCGGGCGGGTCGCCCATCAGCACGTCCTGTGAGTACGGCGGCTCCTGGCCATGGGTGAGCAGGGCGCGGTCGTGGCCGAAGGCGACGGAGACGGTGACCGGGGTCGGCCAGCCGTCCGCCGTCCGGGAGAGCGAGAGGTCGATGCCCTCCTGGTCGCACAGGACGTCCCGGCAGTGCTCTCCGTAGAAGTCGTCGCCGAACACGGTGGCCAGGGAGGTCCTGAGGCCGAAGCGGGAGGCCGCCACCGCGAGGTTCGCGATGCCGCCCGGGCCGCAGCCCATGCCCTCGGTCCAGATCTCCTCGCCGGGCGTCGGCGCCTTGCCGAGCCCCGTGAGGACGAGGTCGTAGAAGAGCAGCCCGGTCAGCAGCACATCGGGCCGGTCATCGTCCACGGAGGTGTCCTCTCGCTCGAGTTTGACGGAGATCGTCAAAACTCTTCATTTCCGTGACCGGAATCGTGCGCCGCTCGGAGAGATTGGTCAATACCCGAGCAGAACTGAGCATGGAAATGATTGAAGATGACGAGTAGTGTTCCGGCCGTGCTGGCAGAACGACGACACCAACTCATCCTGCGGGCCCTTCGCTCCGGAGGCCCCGCGGCTGTGACCGACCTCTCCGAGCGGCTGGGTGTGAGCCCTGCCACTATCAGGCGTGACCTGGTCAAACTGGAAGAAGACGGGCTTCTCACTCGCGTCCACGGCGGCGCCGTGGTCGAGGAGGGCGACCAGCCCTTCGCCGAGGTCGCCGAGGTGCGCGTCTCCGAGAAGGACGCCATAGCGGAGCGCGCGGCGGCGATGATCGAGGACGGCCAGTCGGTCCTGCTGGACATCGGGACGACCGCCTATCGCCTGGCCCGGCAGCTGCACGGCCGCCGGCTCACCGTGATCACCAGCAACCTGGTGGTCTACGAGGAACTGGCCGACGACGAGGGCATCGAGCTGGTCCTGCTCGGCGGCATGGTCCGCCGCGAGTACCGCTCCCTGGTCGGCTTCCTCACCGAGGACAACCTGCGCCAGCTGCATGCCGACTGGCTCTTCCTCGGCACCAGCGGTGTGCGGCCCGGCGGGCAGGTCATGGACACGACGGTCGTGGAGGTGCCGGTCAAACGGGCCATGATCAACGCCAGTGAGAAGGTCGCCCTGCTCGCCGACACGGCGAAGTTCCCCGGACACGGGATGGCGAAGGTCTGCGGCCCCGAGGACCTGGACGTGGTGGTGACGAACGCGCCGGTCGACACGGCGACGCGGGCCTCCTTGCAGGAGGCCCGCGTCGAAATCATCGTGACGGGAAGGGTGCAGACTTGAACCCTCCCCCAGCCGAGGCGGGGGGATTCCTGGCTCGGGCCGCCCCACCGTTCAGCGAACGGCAAGGTCTTACACCCTCAGCACCAGCCGGGTTGGAACCAGCCCGGGGTCTTGAAGCAAGTTCAAGGAGGTGGCGCGTGCTTGGTTCTCGCAACGTGCTGCACGCAGCCTACCGAATCGGAGGAATCCGGTGAAGCTGACGATTCTGGGCGGCGGAGGATTCCGCGTGCCGCTGGTGTACGGGGCGCTCCTCCAGGACCACGCCGAGGGCCGGGTGACGCACGTCGTCCTGCACGATCTGGACACCGGGCGGCTGTCGGCGGTCACCCGTGTCCTCGCCGAGCAGGCGGCCGGCGTCCCCGACGCGCCCGAGGTGAGCGCCACCACCGACCTCGACGAGGCCCTGCGCGGCGCCGACTTCGTGTTCTCCGCGATCCGCGTCGGCGGCCTCGAGGGCCGCGCGAACGACGAACGGGTGGCCCTGGCCGAGGGCGTTCTCGGCCAGGAGACGGTCGGCGCGGGCGGCATCGCCTACGGCCTGCGCACGGTCCCGGTCGCCGTCGACATCGCGCGGCGGGTGGCCCGGCTCGCGCCCGAGGCCTGGGTCATCAACTTCACCAACCCGGCCGGCCTGGTCACCGAGGCCATGTCCCGCCACCTCGGCGACCGCGTCATCGGCATCTGCGACTCCCCGGTCGGCCTCGGCCGCCGCATCGCCCGCGTGCTCGGCGCGAACCCGAAGGAGGCGTGGATCGACTACGTCGGTCTCAACCACCTCGGCTGGGTGCGCGGTCTGCACGTCGCCGGCCGGGACGAACTGCCGCGTCTGCTCGGCGACCCCGATCTGCTCGGCTCCTTCGAGGAGGGCAAGCTCTTCGGCGTCGACTGGCTCCGGTCCCTCGGCGCGATCCCCAACGAATACCTGCACTACTACTACTTCAACCGTGAGGCCGTACGGGCGTACCAGCAGGCCGAGAAGACCCGCGGTGCCTTCCTGCACGACCAGCAGGCCCGCTTCTACGCCGAGATGACAAACCCGGACGCCCCCGCCCTGAAGGTCTGGGACGACACCCGCGCCGAACGCGAGGCCACCTACATGGCCGAGAACCGTGAGACGGCGGGCGCCGGCGAACGCGACGAGGACGATCTGTCCGGCGGCTACGAGAAGGTGGCCCTGGCCCTGATGCGGGCCATCGCCCGGGACGAGCGCACGACCCTGATCCTCAACGTCCGCAACCGGCGCACCCTGTCGGTCCTGGACACCGACGCCGTCATCGAGGTCCCCTGCCACGTCGACGCCAACGGCGCCCACCCCGTCACCGTCGAGCCGCTGCCCGACCACGCCACCGGACTGGTCTGCGCGGTCAAGGCCGTCGAGCGCGAGGTGCTGTCCGCCGCCGACTCCGGCTCGCAGGCGACGGCAGTGAAGGCCTTCGCGCTGCACCCGCTCGTCGACTCCGTCAATGTGGCCCGCCGGCTGGTCGAGGGCTACACCGAGGTCCATCCCGGGCTGGCGTACCTTAGGTGAGCGCCGATCGGTAAGCGCTTTCCCCTCCCGCTCTTCCCGTATCTGGAGACACTTCATGCACGACGAACGCCGCCGCATCGAGGAGCGCGTGCAGCGCCTTCACGACCAGCGCATCAAGACCGCGATCTACGCGGCCACCGTCCCCTTCGAGGTGGAGGCCTGGCAGGCGCCGGGGGAGCCGGTCCCGTTCGAGGAGGCCGCCGCCGCCTCGTACGAGCCGTTCGCGATGGGCACCCCCTGGGGCCCGCCCTGGGGCACCACCTGGTTCCGCATGCGTGGCCAGGTGCCCGCCGAGTGGGCCGGCAAGCGTGTCGAGGCCGTCATCGACCTCGGGTTCGTGGGCGACTGGCCAGGCAACCAGGCCGAAGCCCTCGTGCACCTCACGGACGGCACCCCGCTGAAGGCCGTCAACCCGCTCAACCAGTACGTGGCGATCGCCAACCCGGCGACGGGCGGGGAGACGGTCGACTACCTGGTCGAGGCCGCCTCCAACCCGGACATCCTGGCGGACAACTTCTCGAAGATCACCCCGCTCGGCGACAAACTGACCGCGGGCGACCAGCCGATCTACACCTTCCGCAGCGCCGACATCGCGATCCTCGACGAGGACGTCTGGCACCTCGACCTCGACGTCCAGGTGCTGCGCGAGCTGATGCTGGAGCTGGGCGAGCACGACCCGCGCCGGCACGAGATCGCGCACGCGCTCGACCGGGCGATGGACCTGCTCGACCTGGACGACGTCTCCGGCTCCGCACCCGCCGTCCGCGAGGCGCTGAAGCCGGTCCTGTCCCGCCCCGCGCACGCCAGCGCGCACACCGTCTCCGGCGTCGGCCACGCCCACATCGACTCCGCCTGGCTCTGGCCCATCCGCGAGACCAAGCGCAAGACGTCCCGCACCTTCTCGAACGTCACGTCCCTGGCCGACGAGTACGACGACTTCATCTTCGCCTGCTCCCAGGCCCAGCAGTACGAGTGGGTGCGCGACAACTACCCCAAGGTCTGGGCCCGCATCCAGGAGTCGGTCAAGAAGGGCCAGTGGGCGCCGGTCGGCGGCATGTGGGTCGAGTCCGACGGCAACCTGCCCGGCGGCGAGGCCGTAGCCCGCCAGTTCATCCACGGCAAGCGGTTCTTCATCGAGCACTTCGGCATCGAGACCAAGGGCGTCTGGCTGCCGGACTCCTTCGGCTACAACGCGGCCTACCCGCAGATCGCAAAGCTCGCCGGCAACGAGTGGTTCCTCACCCAGAAGATCTCCTGGAACCAGACCAACAGGTTCCCCCACCACACCTTCTGGTGGGAGGGCATCGACGGCACCCGCATCTTCACCCATTTCCCGCCGGTCGACACCTACAACGCCCGCTTCAGCGGCGAGGAGATGTCCCGCGCGGTCCGCAACTACCAGGAGAAGGGCGGCGCCAGCCGCTCCCTGGCACCCTTCGGCTGGGGCGACGGCGGTGGCGGCCCCACCCGCGAGATCATGGAACGCGCCCGCCGGCTGGCGGACCTGGAGGGCTCGGCGAAGGTCGTCGTCGAACATCCCGACGAGTTCTTCGCCAAGGCCCGCGAGGAGTACCCGGACGCGCCCGTCTGGGTCGGCGAGCTCTACCTGGAGCTGCACCGCGCCACCTACACCTCCCAGGCCCGCACCAAGCAGGGCAACCGCCGCTCCGAGCACCTCCTGCGCGAGGCCGAGCTGTGGGCGACGACGGCCGCGCTGCACGCACCCGGGTACGCGTACCCCCACGAGAAGCTGGACCGGCTCTGGAAGACGGTGCTGCTGCACCAGTTCCACGACATCCTGCCCGGCTCCTCCATCGCCTGGGTGCACCGTGAGGCCGAGGCCGAGTACGCCCGCGTGGCAGGTGAACTCAAGGAGCTCACGGCCGGGGCCCTCGCCGCCCTCGGCGCCGGCGGACCCCGTGCCTTCAACACGAGCCCCTACGACCGCGCCGAGGTGGTCCGCACCGCCGACGGCACGCCGGTGTACGTGGAGGTGCCCGCGAGCGGCTCCGCGCCCCTCGCCGACGCCCAGCCCCCGCAGCCCGTGACGGTGAGCGGCCGGGTGCTCGACAACGGGCTGGTCCGCGTGGAGATCGCCGAGGACGGCACCCTGTCCTCCGTGCGCGACCTGCGCGCGAACCGCGAGGTCCTGGCCGACCAGGGCAACCTGCTGCGCCTGCACACGGACCTGCCCAACTACTGGGACGCCTGGGACATCGACAAGCACTACCAGAACCGCTACACGGACCTGCTGGACGCCACGTCCGTCACGGTCGTCGAGCAGGACCCGCTGGTCGGCGCGGTCCGCGTCGAGCGGTCCTTCGGCAAGGGCTCCACGATCACCCAGACGATCACCGTCCGCGCCGGAAGCCCCCGGATCGACATCGAGACGGACATCGACTGGCACGAGACCGAGAAGATCCTCAAGGCGGCCTTCCCGGTCGACATCCGCGCCCCGCACTCCTCCGCCGAGATCCAGTTCGGCCACATCCAGCGGCCCACCCACACCAACACCAGCTGGGAGGCGGCCCGCTTCGAGGTCTCCGGCCATCGCTGGGTGCACCTCGGCGAACCCGGCTACGGCGTCGCGGTCATCAACGACTCGACGTACGGCCACGACGTGTCCCGCACGGTCCGCGAGGACGGGGGCACCACGACCACCGTCCGCCTCAGCCTGGTCCGCGCCCCGCGCATCCCGGACCCCGAGGCCGACCAGGGCCGCCACCGCTTCACCTACGCGCTGCTGCCCGGCGCGACCGTCGAGGACGCCGTCGCCGAGGGCTACGCCCTCAATCTCCCGCTCCGGGTGGCCGAAGCGGCAGGCGCCCCGGAACCGGTCGTCTCGGTCGAGGGCGAGGGCGTGACGGTGGAGGCCGTGAAGCTCGCCGACGACGCGTCGGGCGACCTCGTCGTACGGCTGTACGAGTCCCGCGGCGGCCGCGCCCAGGGCCTTCTGCGCACCGGCTTCCCGCTCGCAGGCGCCCAGATCACCGACCTGCTGGAGCGACCGCTCGAGGACGCGGACCTCGCCGACGGCGGTGTCTCCGTCACCCTGCGGCCGTTCCAGATCCTGACACTCCGTCTGCGCAGGGGCTGACCCATGGCCATGCAACCCTGGTTCACCGACGCCAAGCTGGGGATCTTCATCCACTGGGGCATCTACGCCGTCGACGGCGTGCAGGAGTCCTGGTCGTTCTACGACGACATCGTCCCCTACGACCAGTACATGTCCCAGTTCGACCGCTTCACGGCCTCCCGCTACGACCCGCGCGACTGGGCGAAGCTCTTCGCGCGGGCCGGCGCCCGGTACGCCGTGCTGACCAGCCGCCACCACGACGGCGTCGCCCTGTGGGACAGCGCCCACGGCGAACTGAACGTGGGCCGCGACCTGATCGGGGGCTACGCCGACGCCCTGCGCGAGCAGGGCCTCAAGGTCGGCCTCTACTACTCGCACTCGGACTGGAGCCACCCCGACTACGCCTCCACCCGCAAGCCCGGCCGCCCGCCGGAGCTGGAGGACAACCGTTACTCCGAGGTCGCCGCCGAGTTCGAGGACCTGGCCGCCTGGGAACGCTTCCTGGCCTACCGGGACGGCCAGATACGGGAACTGGTGTCACGCTACAAGCCCGACCTGCTGTGGTTCGACGGCGAGTGGGACCGCAGCGAGGAGCAGTGGCGCATCCCCGAACTCGCCGCCCTCATCCGCTCCGAGGCCCCGGACGTCGTCTTCAACGCCCGCATGCTCAGCGAGGGCGACTACGCCACCCCGGAACAGGGCGCGCCGGTCATCCCACCGGAGGGCCCCTGGGAGCTCTGCCTCACGATCAACGACTCCTGGGGCCACCAGCACCACGACCACAACCACAAGTCGGTCGACCAGCTGATCCGCTACTTCACCGAGACCATCGGCGGCGGAGGCAATCTGCTCCTCAGCGTCGGCCCGCGCGAGGACGGCACCATCCCGGCCGAGCAGGCGGAGCGGCTGGAAGGACTCGGCACCTGGATCGCCAAGCACGCGGAAGCGGTGTACGGCACCGTCCGGGGGCTCCCGCCGGGCCACCACTACGGCCCGAGTACCCTGTCCAAGGACCGCCGCACCCTCTACCTGACCCTGTTCGACGCCCCACGCGCCGAGATCAACGTCCGAGGCCTGCTCAGCAAGGTGCGCGGGGTGTCGGTCCTGGGCAGCGGCACGGAACTGCCCCACCGCGTCACCGGCGGCCTGCACGAGACACCGGGCATCCTCTGGATCGAACCGCCGGCGGCGGCGGACCTCGACCCGTATGCCACGGTGCTGGCCGTCGAACTGGAAGGGGAACTGGAGCTGTACCGCGGCGCGGGCCGGTTCTGACGAAAGTTTAAGAAAGTGGCAAAAGGCCTGCTCACGGGCGGTATGTGGACGCCCGTGAGCAGGCCGGTTCGCCTGTGCGACACCTGCGGTTCGCCCGGCCCCCCTGGGATCGGAACGCACAGCGAAAGAAAGGTGTCACCGTGCGAGACCCGCGTATGTCCGCCATCGGCAAGGGACTGAAGCGTCGCGGAAGGCTGGTGATAGAGGCGGTCAGTCCCCCGCGCCGGAACCTCGAGGCGATCCCCGCCCCCCGCCCGGCCGCCGACACCTACACCGCCCCGACCGCTCCCCGGCTGGTGGACTCGCCCGTCTTCGTGCTGTCGTCGGTGCGCTCCGGTTCGACCCTGCTGCGCGTCCTGCTCAACAGCCACAGCCGTGTCCGCGCCCCGCACGAGATGCACCTGCGCACCGTGCACGTCAGCCTGTCCCGCGACTTCACCGCGGACGCCATGCAGGCGCTCCACCTCGACAAGGACGAGCTGGAACACGTGCTGTGGGACCGGGTGCTGCACCTCGAACTCACCCGCAGCGGCAAGGACGTCATCGTCGACAAGACGCCGCCGAACACCCTCATCTGGCCCCGCCTGCGCCGATGTTGGCCGAACGCCCGCTACATCCTGCTGCTCCGCCACCCCGGCGCGGTCGTCGCCTCCCTCACCAGCCGCCGCACCGACCCCGATCACGAGGCCGTCCGCGCCGAGGTCCTCGAGTACAGCGAGAAGCTGGAGGAGGCCCGCCGGAACCTCGACCCGCACGTGATCACGTACGAGGAGCTGACCGCCGAACCGGAGAAGGTCACCCGGGGCATCTGCGACCACCTCGGCGTGCCCTGGGAGCCCGGCATGCTCGACTACGGCAGCAAGGACCACGGCACCTTCCGCCCCCAGCTCGGCGACTGGTCCAGCACCATCAAGTCCGGCCGCATCCAGACGGCCCGCTCCGCGGACCCGGACGTCGAACTGCCCCCACGCCTGAAGGAACTGGCCCAGGCGTGGGGGTACAGCGCTTAGAGGGAGCTGGAGGGCCCTAGAGGGGCAGGGCCCCGACCGCGGTCTGCGGGGCCGCCCCGACGGAGTCGACCGGCATCGGCGGCAGCGGCTCGGCCGCCTCCGCCCGCTGCTGGGGCAGCGACACCGGACGCAGCGGGCGCGGCCCCGACACCACTGTGTAGTCCTGGCCCAGGAACGGCGGAGCCACCTCGCCCGGGTCCTCGCCGAGCGCCAGCCGCACGGCCGCCCAGGGGGCGTTGACGCCGCACAGGGACAGCTGGTGCAGGCCGCCGGCCGGGCGGGTGTTGACGTCCATGAGGACCGGCCGGTCGCCGAACATCCGGAACTGGATGTTGGACAGGTAGTGCAGACCGAAGCCCTCCGCGATCCGCCGGGCCGGGTCCAGCCACTGCTCGTGCAGCGTGAAGCCCCGGCGGCGGCCGTTCTTGGTGCGGCCCACGGCCATCCGGAGCCGGTTGTCCGGACCGGTCAGGCAGTCCACCGACACCTCGGGCTGCTCCAGGCGCGGCATCACCAGCCAGTCCACCGGTTCCTCGGCCTGCCGCAGCGCCTCAAGCACCAGATCGAGCGGCACGTACGGGCTGGGGAACCCGTTCAGCTGCGACAGCGAGAAGGGCGAGCGCGTGATCACGCGGAAGCCCACCCCGCCCGCTCCGGACGCCGGCTTGAAGCACGCCGTGTGCCCGCCGGCCTCCAACTCCTCGACAGCGGCTACCAGTTCGCCCTCCGAGCGGACCCGATACCACGGCGGCACCGGCACGCCGATCGCCTGGACCGCCTCGTAGGCGATCACCTTGTCGTGGAAGACGGCCACCGCCTCGGGCGGGGGCGCCAGCACCGCCGTACCGGCCGCCTCGAACTCCGCGCGGTGCGCCACGATCGCCGACTGGTGCAGCCGGGGCACGAACACATCGATGCCGCGCCGCGCGCACTGCACCAGCGCGTACTCGACGTACCCGGCCGGGGACAGGCCCTCGGGCTCCAGCTCGGCGGTGTCGGCGGCGGCCAGCACGGGGGAGTCGGGGTCGCCGTGGGTGGCATGGATCTCGACGGCCCGGTCGCTGGGATTTCTCCGCAGCTGATCCATGAAGAACACGTTCTCCGCGTACGTGCGGTTGAGCCAGACGCGTACGCGAGAGACCATGCAGGCCGCCTTTCACGGTTCGCGGGCAGGGCTCAGCGGCCCGTGCCCGGGCAGGATGAATGTGGGTACACCAAACCGCCCCTGCGAAGGGAAGTTTTCAGCGGTGGTGTTGGGGCCGATCATACGGCTTCGGCGGGCTCTCTCGTGCAACGCGCGTGTGAAGGATTCCTCCCGTCGCGGTCATCCGGCCGGTCTTGTCCCCGGGCGCCGAGATGTGATCTCTTGGTGGCGTTCGTGTGTGCGGAGGGGGACGAAGGGTGACATCGACGGCCGGTGGGGCCGGACAACTGCTGGCCATCAGCGATCTGCACATCGGCTACCCGGCGAACCGCGCCCTGGTCGAGCGCATGGCGCCCGTGACGGACGACGACTGGCTGCTCGTGGCCGGTGATGTCGCGGAGACCGTCGCCGACATCCGCTGGACCCTCGAGACGCTCGCGGGCCGCTTCCGCAAGGTCGTCTGGGTGCCCGGGAACCATGAGCTGTGGACCCATCCGAGCGACTCCGTCACCCTGCGCGGCGTCGCCCGATACGAGTACCTGGTCGAGCTGTGCCGGGAACTCGGCGTGACGACACCCGAGGACCCCTACCCCGTCTGGGACGGCCCCGGCGGCCCGGTGGCCGTCGCCCCGCTGTTCCTGCTGTACGACTACTCGTTCCTGCCGGCCGGGTGCACGACCAAGGAGCAGGGCCTGGAGTACGCCCACGGCACGGGGATCGTGTGCTCCGACGAGTATCTGCTGCACCCCGACCCGTACCCGAGCCGGGAGGCCTGGTGCCGGGCCCGGGTCGCCGAGACCGAACGCAGACTCGCCGAGCTGCCCGGCGACCTGCCCGTGATCCCCGTCAACCACTACCCGCTGGACCGGCATCCGATGGACGTCCTGTGGCACCCCGAGTTCGCCATGTGGTGCGGCACCGGCCTGACCGCCGACTGGCACCGCAGGTTCCGCGTCCACACGATGGTCTACGGCCACCTGCACATCCCCCGCACCACCTGGCACGAGGGCGTGCGCTTCGAAGAGGTGTCGGTCGGCTATCCCCGCGAGTGGCGCAAGCGGTCCGAGCCGCCGGGGCGGCTGCGGCGCATCCTGCCGAGGGAGGGCGAGGAGAGGTGATCGAGGAACTGCTGCCCGCGAGCGTGGTCACCGTGGAGGCCTACGGCCAGGACGGCGCGGACACCCCGCTGTACCCCGAGGAGGCGGCGCTCATGTCGCGGGCGGTCGCCAAGCGCAGGCGGGAGTTCGCTGTCGTACGCTCCTGCGCCCGCCGCGCCATGGAGAAGCTCGGTGTGCCGCCGCAGCCGATCCTGCCCGGGGAGCGCGGCGCCCCTGGCTGGCCGGCCGGGCTGGCGGGCAGCATGACGCACTGCGACGGCTACTGTGCCGCCGCCCTGGTCCGCGCCGCCGACCTGGCCTCCCTCGGTGTCGACGCCGAGGTCCACGGGCCGCTGCCCGAGGGGGTCCTGCCCTCGGTGTCCCTGCCGTCCGAAGCGGAGCGGCTGCGCCGGCTGGCGGCGCAGCGTCCCGACGTCCACTGGGACCGGCTGCTGTTCAGCGCGAAGGAGTCCGTCTACAAGGCGTGGTTCCCCCTCACCGGGAAGTGGCTGGACTTCATGGAGGCGGACATCGAGATCTCCGTCGACGGGGGCTTCCGCGCGACGCTCCTCGTCCCCGGCCCGCTGGTGGGCGGCCACCGCCTAGACCGTTTCGAGGGCCGCTGGACAACATCCCGCGGTCTGGTCGCAACGGCCGTCGCTGTCTCACACGACTGAGGCGCCGCGCCCCTCAGGGGCGCGGGGAACCGCGCGACCAGCCCCGAACAGCCCGCACCCGGAAGACCACCCGCACTCCCGAGCTCGACTCTCCGCCCCCGGACAGGCGCTACGACTCAGGACACCAGCTCCGCAGCAACCCGAAGAACTCCTCCTCATTACCGGTCAGCCCGGCCCGTTCGAGAGCCACCTCCGCCTCGGCGAGAACGGCGGGCGGCACGATCGCGGGGCGGCTGCCGGTCTCCAGATCGAACGCGGCCCGGACGGTGTGCAGCAGTCGCAGATAGGCCTGGACGGCGGTGCGCTCACGGTCGGTCAGTACGGCGGTCTGCATCGGTCGGCTCTCCCCGTGTCGGCGTCATCGGTCCCGCGCCGGTGCGGCACGCACGCCCCCCCCCACAGGAAGGGCGCACCTCCAGCTTGCCGTCCACCACTGACAATCCGGCCCCGCCGCCCCTCGGTTCGCCCGCTCGGCGGAGGAACCAGGACGGCCGGTCAGCCCTGCGGCCCCCGATACCCCAGCGACGCCTCGATCCGCCCCGCCAGATGGTCGCGCTGCACCGGCCCCCGCGACGACGAACCGGCCAGCCACGCACGGCACTTGCTGGCCAGCAGCAGACCGAAGCTCTCGGCCTCCTTCTCGTCGTCCTGGTCGAAGCGGGTGCGCGCCGCGACCTTCAGGACCGTCGCCTGGAGATCGGCGTTGTCGTCGAGCAGCCGGGCCGCGACCGCCGCGCCCTCTACGTGGTGGGAGCAGTGCCCGGCGTTCATGTGCCACAGCTCGTGGCCCAGGATCACCAACTGGTGGTCCGGCGCGGTGCGTTCCTCGATCACGACGAGGTCCTGCTCGGCCATGTCGAGCCACAGCCCGCTGGCGGTTCCGATCGGGAAGGCGGCGGTACGGAAGTGGACGGGCCGGCCACGGCGTCTGCTCATGGCGTCGCACAGCGCGGCGTACAGCTCGTCGGGCCGCGCCGGCGCGGGGAGGGTCAGCTCCGCGACCAGCTCGCCGCACAGGCGGCGCATTTCCTTACCGATGCCCACAGTTCTCCCCACGGTCACGAATCGGGCCGCTTGACGCTCTCCAGGAGCATGTCCAGCCACTCCGCGACCTTGTCGCGGTGCTGGTCGGTGGGCAGCTGCGCGGCCCGCCAGGCGATGCCGCGCACGCCGTGGTCCTGCAACAGCCGCTCCAGCGGGTCGTCGGCCGCCGCGGCCGCCTCCCGCTCGCGGTCGGCGAGCTTCTGCAACAGCTCCTGCTCGATGTGCTGGAGGGCGCTCACGAGCGCCTCGGGGTCCTCCGCGGTGAGGAAACCGGCGTGCACCCGGAAGAACCGCTGGAGGGCGTCACAGTGCTCCATGGTCGGCCGCCGGTCGCCGTTGATCAGGGCGCCGGCCTGCTGCCGGGACATGCCCGCACCGTCGGCGATCTCCTGCTGGGTGTATTTGCGGCCGGTGGGCTTGAGCCGGGTCCGGCGCAGCAGGTCCAGGCGCTGCAGGAACCGGGCCTGCACATCGGGCTCGCCCGCGGGCCTGCCGCAGAGCAGGGCCTTCACCACCGGTTCCGGAACCCCGGAGGCGACGGACAGCCGGCCGATGCCGAAGACCTCGGCGTGCGGCACGCCGAGTCGGTCGGCAAGCGCGGTGACACGGGAGACGACGGCCGGTAGCACGGCCGTCGGCGTGGCGCCCGGACTTTCGACGAAGCCACCCGTCACCGACAGATCTCCTACGTCTCTCACAGGCTTCTCACAAGTGGATGCCGTGACTTTCCCCGGCGTGAACTTCCCGGAGCGTAGCCGGTGCTTCGAACTCACATCCAGGTCTCGCCACAACTGTGGCCAATTTCAGCCGTCAACAGGCACGAAATGCCACGATAGTTGACACGCCTCAGCTTCGGGCAGCAGGATCGGGGCGCCGCGTCAAGGCCGCACAGGCAAGAGGGGTGACCTCCCGATGGCATATCAGGCAGGAGGGCAGCGGCCGGCACCGCGGCCCGTCGCCGAGACTCCAGGGGCCCAGGCCTATCTGGAGGACTACGCCGGGCTTCTTGAGGCCGTCTCCTCCCCCTCATTCGTCGTCGACCACTGCTGGGACGTGGCGCTGACCAATAGCGCGTTCCGGTCACTTTTCGGTGGCGTGGGTCCGCACGCGACGGCCATGCCGGGCGACAACTTCCTCAGGTTCGTGCTGTTCCACCCCGACGCCCCCACCGTGCTCGGCGAGCACGAGTCGAGCTGGTGTCTGCCGATGCTCGCGCACTTCGCGCGCACCGTGGAGAGCCACGGCCCCGACCACGGGCTCCAGGCCATCCGCCGTGACATCGCCCAGGACCCGATCATGGAGGCCGCGTACCGGCAGGGCCTGCCGCACTGGATCCGCTCGGTCGGCGAGGGTGCCGTCGAGCACGACGGTGCCGTACGGCCGCTGCTGCACCCGGACCCGCGCCGGGGTGCCACCGAGTGCCGGGTCGTCGTCGAGACGTCCAGGACGCTCGAGGAGCTGGGCTGCACCCGGTTCACGTTCGTGCTGCGCGAGGCCCGCCGTGCCCCGTCCAGGCAGCGCGGGACGCGTCGTACCGCCTCCCACCTGAGGGTCGTGCCGGCGGCCGACTGAGCGCTCCCGGCCTCGCTCAACCGGCGCTCGCCCCATTCCCAGACGATGTGGTGTGTGACATAGTACTGGCGTGAGCGAGTCGCTGACCTGCGATGTCGTGGTGGTCGGAGCCGGAGTGGTCGGCGCCGCCTGTGCCTTGTACGCGGCCCGTGCCGGCCTCGATGTCGTCGTGGTGGACCGGGGCGCGGTGGCCGGCGGTACGACCGGCGCGGGGGAGGGGAACCTCCTCGTCTCCGACAAGGAGCCCGGACCCGAGCTCGAACTCGCCCTGCTGTCCGCCCGGCTGTGGGCCGAACTGGCCCGGGAGGGGCTGGGCGAGGCCGTCGAGTACGAGGCCAAGGGCGGTGTCGTCGTCGCCGGCACCGACGGGGCACTGGCCGGTCTAGAGGAACTCGCCGCCGGGCAGCGCGCGGCCGGGGTCGAGGCCGTCCCCGTGCCGCCCGACCGGCTGCCCGACCTGGAGCCGTACCTGGCTCCCGGTCTCGCGGGCGGCATGCACTACCCGCAGGACGCCCAGGTGATGCCCGCCCTCGCGGCGGCGCACCTGCTGCGCGCCTCGAACGCCCGGCTGGTCACCGGCCGGGAGGTGACCGCGGTGCCGCGTGGGCCCGGCGGTGCGGTGCGCGGGGTGCGGACCGACCGGGGCGACATCCACGCCCCGGCCGTAGTCAACGCGGCCGGCACCTGGGGCGGCGAGACAGCGGCCCGCGCGGGCGTGTCCCTGCCCGTGCTGCCCCGGCGTGGCTTCGTCCTGGTCACCGAGCCGCTGCCGCCCCGCATCCGGCACAAGGTGTACGCCGCCGACTACGTGGGCGATGTCGCGAGCGACTCGGCGGCGCTGCAGACCTCCCCGGTGGTGGAGGGCACGCCCGCCGGGCCGGTCCTGATCGGCGCCAGCCGCGAACGGGTCGGCTTCGACCGGTCGTTGTCGCTCCCGGCACTGCGCGCGCTGGCGGCGGGCGCGACAGACCTCTTCCCCTTCCTCGCCGAGGTCCGGGCCCTGCGCACGTACGTGGGCTTCCGGCCGTATCTCCCGGACCATCTGCCCGCGATCGGGCCGGATCCCCGGGCGCCCGGACTTCTGCACGCCTGCGGGCACGAGGGCGCGGGCATCGGTCTCGCCACCGGCACGGGCCGTTTGATCTCCCAGGCGTTGACCGGGCAGGTGCCGGACCTGGACCTCGGCGCGTTCCGGCCCGACCGCTTCACCGAGGAGGCCGAGTGAATCCGCTGGAGCTGGCGGGAGCCAGGCCCGGCCCCGCCTTCACGGTCACGTTCGACGGGCGGCCCGTCGAGGCGCTGCCCGGGCAGACGGTCGCCGCCGTGCTGTGGGCGGCGGGCATCACCTCCTGGCACGCCACCCGGGGCGAGGGCCGTCCGCGCGGGGTGTTCTGCGGGATCGGCGTCTGCTTCGACTGCCTGGTGACCGTCAACGGCCGCCCCAACCAACGCGCCTGTCTGGTGCCGGTACGGCCGGGGGACGTCATCGGCACACAGGAGGGGACGGGCCATGAGGGGGTGCGCCATGCGGACTGACCTGGTCGTGATCGGGGCCGGACCGGCCGGTCTCGCCGCGTCCCTCGCGGCGGCCGCGCGGGGCACGCGGGTCGCGCTCGTCGACGGGGCCACGGAGGCGGGCGGGCAGTTCTACCGGCAGCCCGCCGCCGGGCTCGGGGCCGGGCGGCCCGAAGCGCTGCACCACCGGTGGCGGACCTGGGAGCGGCTGCGCGACGGACTCGCCGCCGGCGCGGTACGGGTGCTGACCGATCATCATGTGTGGTGTGTGGAGCGCGGGCCCGGCGGCTTCGTCGTGCACGCGCTGCTCGGACCGGAGCAGGAGGAGCCGGCCGAGGTGCACGCCCGTGCCGTGCTCCTGGCCACCGGCGGCTACGAGCAGGTGCTGCCCTTCCCCGGCTGGACCCTCCCGGGCGTCGTCACCGCCGGGGGCGCCCAGGCCATGCTCAAGGGCGGACTGGTGGTGCCGGGGCGCCGAGCCGTCGTGGCCGGGACCGGGCCGCTGCTGCTGCCCGTGGCGACCGGGCTCGCGGCAGCCGGTGTGGAGGTCGCCGCGCTCGTCGAGTCCGCCGGCCCGGCGCGCCTCGCCCGCCATGGCCCGGCCCTGGCCGGCAAGCTCCCCGAGGGCGCCGGATACGCCGCCCGGCTGCTGCGCCACCGCGTGCCGTTCCTCGCCCGGCACACCGTCGTCCGCGCCCACGGCGACGAGCGGCTGACCGGTGTCACGGTCGCCGCCCTCGACAGCGGCGGACGCGTCAGGACCGGAACCGAGCGGCACCTGACCTGCGACACCCTGGCCGTCGGGCACGGCATGCTCCCGCACACCGACCTGGCGGAGGGCCTCGGCTGCGGCCTCGACGGGGTCGCCGTGGCCGTCGACGCCGAGCAGCGCACGGACGTGCCCGGCGTGTGGGCGGCAGGCGAGGCCACCGGCGTCGGCGGCGCGGCCCTCGCCCTCGCCGAGGGGCACATCGCCGGGTGCTCCGCCGCCGCGTCCCTGCACGGCACCGACCCCGACCCGGCCCCCGCCGCTCTCAAGGCCCGTACGCGGCTCGGGAGATCCGCCGCCGCCCTCGACGCCGCCTACGTGCCGCCCGCGCACTGGCCCGAGCAGGTCACCGACGACACCGTGGTCTGCCGTTGCGAGGAGGTCACCGCCGGTGCCGTGCGCGACGCCCTGGACCTCGGGGCGGGTGACGTGCGCACCGTGAAGCTGCTCACCCGGGCCGGGATGGGCTGGTGCCAGGGCCGGATGTGCCAGTCCGCGGTCGCAGGTCTCGCCGGATGCCCACCGACCCCGGCCAGAAGGCCGTTCGCCCATCCCGTGCCGCTCGGCGTCCTCGCACGGCAACACTCCCAGGAGGGACAGTCATGACCGACCACCGCCCCTGGCGCGGCGTCCTCGTCGCCACCGCGCTCCCGCTGAACGACGACCTCTCCGTGAACTACGACCGGTACGCCGAGCACTGCGCCTGGCTCGTCGGGAACGGCTGCGACGGCGTCGTGCCGAACGGCTCCCTCGGCGAGTACCAGGTGCTCACCCCCGAGGAGCGCGCCCGGGTCGTCGAGACGGCCGTCGCCGCGATCGGCGGGCGGCGCGTCATGCCCGGCGTCGCCGCGTACGGGTCCGCCGAGTCCCGGCGCTGGGCCGAACAGGCGGGCGAGGCGGGGTGCGAGGCGGTGATGCTGCTGCCGCCGAACGCCTACCGCGCCGACGAGCGGTCCGTCGTCGCCCACTACGCCGAGGTCGCGAAGGCCGGCCTGCCGGTCGTGGCGTACAACAACCCGATCGACACCAAGGTCGACCTGGTGCCGGAGCTGCTCGCCCGGCTGCACGGCGAGGGGCACATCCGGGGCGTGAAGGAGTTCTCCGGCGATGTCCGCCGGGCCTACCGGATCGCCGAACTCGCTCCCGAACTGGACCTGTTGATCGGCGCGGACGACGTCCTGCTGGAACTGGCCGTCGCGGGCGCCAAAGGCTGGGTCGCGGGCTACCCGAACGCGCTGCCCCGGGCCTCGGCCGAGCTGTACCACGCGGCCGTCGCCGGCGACCTCGACACCGCGCGGGGTCTGTACCGGCAGCTGCATCCGCTGCTGCGGTGGGACTCGCGGGTTGAGTTCGTCCAGGCCATCAAGCTGTCCATGGACCTCGTCGGCCGCCACGGAGGCCCCTGCCGACCACCCCGTGTGCCGCTGCTGCCCCAGCAGGAGGCGGCGGTCCGCGCGGCCACGGAGAAGGCCGTAGCGGCCGGATTGGCATAGGGACCATGCGCAGCAGACTCGTCCTGCACGCCGTCGACTCGCACACCGAGGGCATGCCCACCCGTGTGATCACCGGCGGCATCGGCATCATCCCCGGCGCCACCATGAACGAGCGGCGGCTGTACTTCCGCGAACACCGCGACGACATCAAGCAGTTGCTGATGAACGAGCCGCGCGGCCACTCCGCCATGAGCGGTGCGATCCTCCAGCCGCCGACCCGCCCGGACTGCGACTGGGGCGTCGCCTACATCGAGGTCTCCGGCTATCTGCCGATGTGCGGGCACGGCACGATCGGCGTGGCGACCGTGCTCGTCGAGACCGGCATGGTCGAGGTCGTCGAGCCGGTCACCACCATCCGGCTCGACACCCCGGCGGGCCCGGTCGTCGCCGAGGTGGCGGTCGAGGACGGCGTCGCGAAGGCGGTCACCCTCCAGAACGTGCCCTCCTTCGCCGTCGGCCTCGACCGCAAGGCCACCCTCGCCGACGGGCGGACGGTGACGTACGACCTCGCCTTCGGCGGCAACTTCTACGCCATCCTGCCGCTGGAGCAGTTCGGCCTGCCCTTCGACCGGTCCCGCAAGGACGACATCCTCCGGGCGGGCCTGTCCCTCATGGCCGCCGTCAACGCCGAGGACCCGCCCGTCCACCCGGAGGACCCGTCCATCCACGGCCTCCACCACGTCTACCTGGCCGCCCCCGGCTCCACCGCCCGCCACTCCCGGCACGCCATGGCCATCCACCCCGGCTGGTTCGACCGCTCGCCCTGCGGCACGGGCACCAGCGCCCGCATGGCACAACTGCACGCGCGCGGTGAACTCCCGCTGCACACCGAGTTCGTGAACGAGTCCTTCATCGGCACGCGGTTCACCGGCAGACTGCTCGGCACGACCGAGGTGGCCGGCCGCCCGGCCGTACGGCCCAGCTTCACCGGACGCGCCTGGATCACCGGGACCGCCCAGTACCTGTTGGACCCCGAGGACCCGTTCCCGGCCGGATTCGTCCTGTAAGCCCCGGCCACGAGAGGAAACCGCGACCGTCATGGCTGCTCCGCAGCACACCCCCGCCCTGCCCCTGCTGGGCAGCAGGAAGCCCAGTCACCGGGAGCGGGTGGCGGACGCGCTGCGGGCCGCCCTGATCGCCGGTGAACTGCGCCCCGGCGAGGTCTACTCGGCCCCCGGCCTCGCCGCCCGCTTCGGCGTATCCGCCACGCCCGTGCGCGAGGCGATGCTCGACCTCGCCAAGGAGGGCCTGGTCGACACCGTGCCCAACAAGGGCTTCCGCGTCACCGCCGTCTCCGAGCGGCAACTCGACGAGTACACCCACATCCGGGGGCTGATCGAGATCCCCACGACGGCGGGCCTGGCGCTCACGGCCGAGCCGGTGGCGCTGGAGGCGCTGCGCCCGGTCGCCCAGGAGATCGTCACCTCCGCGGCGGCCGGCGACCTCATCGCCTACGTCGGGGCCGACCTGCGCTTCCACCTCGGCCTGCTGGCCCTCGCCGGCAACGACCACCTCGTCGACGTCGTACGGGACCTCAGACGCCGCTCCCGGCTGTACGGGCTGACCGCGCTCGCCGGGCAGGGGCGGCTGGAGGCGTCGGCGGAGGAGCACCTGGAGATCCTGGACGCACTGCTCGCCCGCGACGAGGAGGCCGTACGGACGGTGATGACCCGGCACCTGGGGCATGTCCGGGGCCTGTGGGCAGCGCCCTGACCGTCCGGATCACAGGTCCAGCACGAGCCGCTTCCCACGGCAGCGGGACACACAGATGAGCATGGTCTCGCCCGCCGCGCGTTCGTCGTCGGTGAGGACCGAGTCGCGGTGGTCCGGTTCGCCCTCCAGGACGTCGGTCTCACACGTGCCGCAGGTGCCCTCGGCGCAGGAGTACAGCACCTCGATCCCGGCGGCGCGCACGGTGTCGAGCACCGACACGTCCGGTGCGACGGTGAGCGTCCTGCCGCTCCGTGCCAGCTCCACCTCGAACTCGGTGTCGCCGCCGGTCTCCCGCTCCTTCGGCCGGAACCGCTCGACGCGCAGCACTCCGGACGGGCTCCGGGCCTCCACCGCGTCCAGCAGCGGGCCGGGCCCGCAGCAGTAGACGAGCGTGCCCTCGGGTACGTCGTCCAGCACCGAGGGCAGGTCCAGCAGCCCTGTCTCGTCCTCGGGCGCGATCGTCACCCGGCCGCCGTACCGGGCGAGTTCCTCGCCGAACGCCATGGACCGGCGGGTGCGACCGCCGTAGAGCAGCGTCCACTCGGCTCCCGACGCCTCGGCTGCCGCCAGCATCGGCAGGATCGGGGTGATGCCGATACCGCCCGCGACGAATCGGTAGCGCGGGGCGGGCTCGAGGCCGAAGTTGTTACGGGGCCCGCGCACCCGGACCTTGTCGCCCGGCCCCACCTGCTCGTGCACATGGGCCGATCCGCCCCGCCCGTCCGGCTCGCGCAGCACCGCGATCCGCCAGGCCGACCGGTCCGCCGGATCGCCGCACAGCGAGTACTGCCGTTCCAGCCCGGGGCCGAGCACGACATCGATGTGGGCGCCCGGTTCCCAGTCCGGGAGGGGCTCGCCCAGCGGGTGGCGCAGAGTGAGAGCGAGCACGCCGTCGGCGGCGGACTCCCGCCGCTCGACGACGAGTTCGGCTTCGTACACGCTCATGAGCTGTTCCCTCGCGGCTCGTGGGCGGAGTGCCCCTGCGGGTGGGCGAGCATCCACTCCCACATCTCGACCGGGTCCTGCGCGGTGTGCTCACGGCCGCAGTGGCAGGTGCCGTGCAGGACGTCGGTGCCGGGCAGCCAGTCGATGCGGTAGATCTCGCCGGTCCCGGAGGCAGAGGGCGATGTCACTGGACCTGCTCCAGGGGCTTGTCGCCCTCCTCGACCAGCCGGGCGAGGATACGGCGGGCGGCCAGACCACCTGTGTCGATGTTGATGCTGAGTTCCTGGTAGCCGGTGCGCTCGCTTCCGAGCGTCTTCTGCAGCAGGTTGAGCGCGGTGACGTCCTGCATCACGACCGTGTGGTTGTTGCCCCGCAGGAACTCGGTGACCTCGGCGTCGTCGGTCGCCCAGTCGCGCGAGACGGCCCAGAAGTCGTACACCTTGCCGTCGCCCGACGGAGTGATCGCGTAGGTGATCTCCGTGTGGAAGCCGTTCGGGTCGCTGCCGTCCGGCTCGGGCAGCACCCCGACCGGGGCGATGCGGCTGTGCAGCAGATACAGGCAGGGCGCGTGGTACTCGATGTCCTGCCAGCGGGTGATCCGGCCTTCTATACCGGTGGACTTGGCGTAGAAGGGCGGGCACTCGGCGTCGTCCATGTGCCGGCTCACCCGGACGATCCCGGCGCCCTCGTCGACCTCCGTGGTGATCGGCGTCTCGGCGACCTCGGGGGTGCCGATGTACCCGCCGTGCAGATACGTCTCGTGGGAGAGGTCGAGGAGGTTGTCGACGAGCAGACCGTAGTCGCAGTCGATGGGCTCCATGCCGCGCACCGTGGTCCAGCCGGGGGAGTCCAGGTGCCTGGCCCGGGGGATGGTCTGCGGATCGGCGAGCGCCGGGTCGCCGATCCACACCCAGATCAGCGAGTCCTGCTCGACGACGGGGTAGGAGGCGACCCGGGCGGTGCGCGGCACCCGTTTCTGCCCCGGCACGTACACGCAAGCACCGGTCGTGTCGTACGTGAACCCGTGGTACCCGCACACGATCCGGTCGCCGTCGAGGCGGGTCGGGGCCTCGGACAGCGGGTACCGGCGGTGCACACACCGGTCGTGCAGGACGACCGGCGTGCCGTCCTCCTCGGTCCGGTACAGCACGAGCGTCTCACCGAGGATCGTCCGGCCGAGCAACTCCCGCCCGACTTCCTGACTGTAGGCGGCGACGTACCACTGGTTCCTGGCGAAGGCGGTCATGTGAGGCATGGGCACTGGCTCCCGTCTCTGGTCGTGCCGTCATCGTCGGGGCGGCCCTCCGGGCACCGCAACGGCCCTTCCGCCAGGCGGAAGGGTCTTCGGCAGAAGCGGTTTCCGAATCAAAAAGTGAAATCGAAACAGAATTCTGCACTTTATTCTCGCGGAGAATTGTCTTAGGCTGGATGCATGGCAAAGACAAGAGCGCAGTTCTACGTAGTGAAACGCGGTGACAATCTCACCAAGATCGCGCGGATGCACCACGTGAGTCTGGATGAGATTCTGGAGTGGAACCCGCAGATCGAGGATCCGGACCTCATCCACCCCGGCGACCGGATTCGCGTGGCCCCGCCCCGGGGAGCGGGCGGAGAGGGCGGTGCGTATCAGAGTGAATGACCAGAACCGAAAGCCGGTCGGCCCGTACGCGCAGCCGAATGACAGGCCTGCGTAACGGGCCGTCGCGGTCGGCATGGCGCGCGTGCGAAAACGCGGGTTGCCTATCTCGAAGCGCAACTCGAGTACGAAAGCGTCAGTCCCCGCCCGGAAGAGCGCCCTACGCTATCGAAAGAATGCGGGGGCATCTCGAAAGGGCCCCCACCGCCGACGAGAAATTCGGCTGGCCCAGTCCGCGGTCGGGCTCGACCGCCCGCGAGGGCGTCTGGTCGAATGTCCGCGACACCCTCACCGGCGAGGACCCCCGGTGGCGTCTCGCCATGGTCTTCGGCCTCCCGGCCGCCATCAGCCGTCGGCCTTCCCCCCCTCTGCCCCGAACTGTGGTCATTGCCGGAACCCGGCAGTCTGGCGGTCTCGGCGGTGCGCGTTCCTGACAGCGGGTGCGAGGAGTCGAGCGCCACGACGGAGGTCGGACTGCAGTGCGCGACGCGTCGTCCGGCGGGCGTGCCCGCCGGGCTGCTCGTAGGTTGGAGTTGCAGCGGTCGCGCCTGTAAAGATCGGCAGGTCACGCGTGACGTCAGCGGAGATGGATTTCGAGGAGCTGTTCGACGCCGCACCGAATCCGTACCTGGTGCTGGACGCCGACCTGGTGGTCTGCCATGCCAACCGGGCCTACCTCCGGGTCACCGGCAGGAGCCGCGAAGAACTGCTCGGGCGGTACATCCTGGAGGCGTTTCCGGACACCACCGGCGCGCCTGGAGGCGGCGCGTGACTTCGGCGCCTCGCCCGGTGGAGGAACTCGCCGACGGACTGCTGGCCGAGATGGGCGTCCCCGGAGGTGGTCAGGACGACGACATGGCCCTGGTCGTCGTCCGCCTCTGAGCAGGTTTCCACGGAAGCCGTTTCCATATCAAAAAGTGAAATCGAAACGGAATTCTCGACTTTCCCGTGGCAGGGAATGCGTTTACTGTGGGTGCATGGAAAGAACAGTAGAGTTCTACACAGTGAAACGTGGCGACACGCTCGGTAAGATCGCGGTGATGCATCGCGTGACGCTGGAGCAGATTCTGGAGTGGAATCCCTGGATCGCGGATCCGGATATCATTTACCCCGCACAGCGGATCCGCGTGGCTCCCCCAGAAGTGGAGGGTGAGTTCGAACCCTTCCCGGGGGCCGACTTCTTCCAGCCCTCCGTGAGCAGCCCGGTCATCGAGGCCATGGGCTACCGCCTCATCGATGAGGACTGTGGGGTGTACGCCGACGGGCCCGACTCGCGCTGGAGCGAAGCGGACCGGAAGTCGTACGCGAATTGGCAGTGGAAACTCGGATTTAGGGGCCGGGACGCTGACGGCATACCGGGCCGGAAGTCGTGGAATAGGCTGCACGTACCGGCCGTCTACGAGTGACCGGAACCGCTCCGGGACGGCCATCGCGGACCGCTTGGCGCGCACGGGCGAAAACCCGGATCGCCTATCTCGAAGTCCAGCTGGAACGCGAACGTGTCAAGCCGTGCTCCGAAGACCACAAGGCGCTCGTCGAGGGAATGCGGGGCCATCTGAAAAAGGCCGGAGCGGCTGCCGACGAGGATTTCGGATGGCGGCGTGCCTGGTCCGGATCGGCCGCGCGTGAGGGCGTCTGGTCGAACATACGCAGCGCGGAGGTGATGCTCCTGCAACTGGTCTCCGACGAGGAAGTCGCCGGTCGTGCGAGCGAGGTCATGGCGCTGGTCAAGGACCATCTGGAAACGGACGACCCACGACGCGTCCGCCTGGCCCGGCGGCTCCGTTCCATCATCTCCGGTGAGATCTCACCGAGCGACCGTGACCTCATGGTCCGGGCGCTCGATGCCGCGTACAACGCGCTGGACGACGAGCTGGCCCGGGTGCGCAGCCTGCGCAACATCCTGTGGACCGCGACGTTCCTCGTCCTGCTCGGCGTGGCCGGCCTCGCTGTCTACGGCTGGTTCTTCCCCCAGTCGCTGAGCATGTGCTTCACGCCCAAGGTCAACCCTGGGGACACGAGCGGGATCGATGTCGTGTGCCCCACGGCGGAGCATCCCGACGAGGAGGTGGGCACCCCCGCCGGCAGCCTGGCTCAGCCGAGGGACATCCTCACCGTCGAGATCGCCGGGCTCGCCGGCGCGGCACTCACCGTCATCGCCTCACTGCGCCACATCCGGGGCACCGACGCTCCCTACATGCTGCCCCTGGCATCGGCGGTGCTGAAGTTCCCCACTGGCGCCCTGTCCGCCTTCCTCGGACTGCTGCTGATCCGGGGCGCCTTCGTCCCCGGGCTCAGCGACCTCGACAGCAGGGCGCAGGTCCTCGGCTGGGCCGCGGCCTTCGGCGCCGCCCAGCACCTTGTGACCCGACTGGTCGACGACCGCGCGCAGATGACGCTGGCGGAGGTGGGCAGGACGACCGAAGCCATGATCGACCCCGAGAGAGCCGCGGTCAAGGAGAGTGACGTGCTGGGAGAGACCGGGGCGCCCGGACCGCCGACCGCGTTCGGGGACGGCGCGGGACCGCACGAGGGGGCGCAGCAGGGGACGCGCGCGAGAGAGCCCGTGGACGAGGGGGCGGAGGCGGCTCGACCGCGAGGCGGGCCCTGACCGGCCGCCCGGCCGCTCGCTCAGCGCCTCAGAGGTGTGTGAGCCGTCTCCGGCAGCCGCAGGTACACCACCGACGACACCAGACACAGCACCGCGACGTACCAGGGGAACAGCCCCGCATGCCCCATCTCCTTGAACAGGGTGCCGACGTACGGCGCCGTGCCGCCGAAGAGGGCCACCGTCAGCGAGTACGGGAAGCCGATACCGGCCGCGCGGACCCGGGGCGGGAAGATCTCCGCGTTCACGGCCGCGCTGATCGAGGTGAACCCGGTCAGCAGCACCATGCCCGCGCACTGCACGAGCAGGAGCACGGCGAACGAGTCGCGCAGGGCGTGCAGCAGCGGCACCGCGAGCAGGGCGAAGCCCAGGCCGAAGAAGAGCAGCAGGGGACGGCGGCCGAAGCGGTCCGAGAGCAGTCCGCCGAGCGGCTGCAGCAGGGCGAAGAAGGCCAGTGAGATCGTGCCCGCGAGCAGCGCGTCCGACTTCTCGACACCCGCGTTGAGTTCCGCGTACGTCGGCAGGTACGACGTCCACGTGTAGTAGGCGATGGTACCGCCCGCCGTGATGCCGCCGATGAGGAGCGACTCGCGCGGGTGCCGGCGCAGCGCCTCGAACAGGCCCGGGCGCGGGGCCTCCCGCTGCTCGGCGCTGCGGGTCTCCTGCGCACCCTGCCGGATCCAGAAGCCGACCAGGCTCAGCACGGCCCCGAGCACGAACGGGACCCGCCAGCCCCAGCCGTTCATCTGCCCGTCGCTCAGCGTGTCCACCAGCAAGGTGGCGACGCCGGAGGCGACGAGCTGCCCGATGGTCGTCGACACATACTGGAAGCTGGAGAACAGCCCGCGCCGGCCGGGGCCCGCCGACTCCACCAGGAAGGTCGTGGAGGCGGCGAACTCGCCGCCCACGGACAGGCCCTGCAGCAGCCGGGCGAAGACGAGGACCACCGGCGCCAGTACGCCCACCGAGGCGTAGGTCGGGGTGAGCCCGACCAGCAGGCTGCTGCCGCCCATCAGCAGGATGGTGACCGTGAGCGCGGCCCGCCGCCCGTGCCGGTCCGCGACCGCGCCCATCAGCAGCCCGCCGACCGGCCGCATGAAGAAGCCCACCGCGAAGACCGCGAACGTCGACAGCAGCGGCACCAGAGAGTTGTCCGCGCTCGCGGGGAAGACCTGGGCGGCGATATAGGTCGCCAGGAACGTGTAGGCGTACCAGTCGTACCACTCCACGGCGTTGCCCACGGAGGCGGCGAGGAGCTGGCGGACGGGCCGTTTCGTCGGCGGGGAAACCGTCTGCGTCTCTGTCACGCTCATCACCCTCCCCGGGCAACGCCCCGGCACACCTGTCGTACCGGCGACTTTCACATGAGTGTCACCAGCCCCTTCCTTGGCGTTTGGTGTCCCTGAAACACTCCTTCCGCGCAGATTCCGTCACGTTCCGGCCATCCAGCACCTCAGGATGAGAGGTCTGTCCTTCATGTCCGAAGTAAACCGGCGCCGCTTTCTTCAACTCGCGGGTGCCACCACGGCCTTCAGTGCGCTGTCCGCCAGCATCCAGCGCGCCGCCGCGCTTCCGGCGAACCACCGCACCGGGTCGATCGAGGACGTCGAGCACATCGTCGTCCTGATGCAGGAGAACCGTTCCTTCGACCACTACTTCGGGACCCTGAGAGGCGTCCGCGGCTTCGGCGACCCGCGCCCGGTCACGCTCGACAACGGCAAACCGGTCTGGCACCAGGAGAAGGACGGCAAGGAGATCCTGCCGTTCCATCCGGACGCCGACGACCTCGGCATGCAGTTCCTGGAGGGCCTGCCGCACTCCTGGCCCGACGGCCACCAGGCCTACCGCGGCGGCAAGTACGACCGGTGGGTGCCCGCCAAGGGCACCACGACCATGGCATACCTGACTCGCGAGGACATCCCCTTCCACTACGCCCTCGCCGACTCATTCACCGTCTGCGACGCCTACCACTGCTCGTTCATCGGCTCCACCGACCCGAACCGCTACTACATGTGGTCGGGGTACACGGGCAACGACGGCACCGGCGGCGGCCCGGTCCTCGGCAACGACGAACTCGGCTACGGCTGGACGACCTACCCCGAGCGCCTGGAGCACGCCGGCATCTCCTGGAAGGTCTACCAGGACATCGGCGACGGCCTCGACGCCAAGGGCTCCTGGGGCTGGATCGAGGACGCCTACCGCGGCAACTACGGCGACAACTCCCTGCTGTACTTCAACAAGTACCGCGACGCCCAGCCCGGGGACCCCTGGTACGACAAGGCCCGCACCGGCACGAACGCCAAGGCGGGCGAGGGCTACTTCGACCGATTGAAGGCGGACGTCAAGGCGGGAAAGCTGCCGCAGATCTCCTGGATCGCCGCCCCCGAGGCCTTCAGCGAGCACTCCAACTGGCCGTCGAACTACGGCGCCTGGTACATCGCCCAGGTCCTGGACGCCCTCACCTCCAACCCGGAGGTCTGGTCGAAGACCGCCCTGTTCATCACCTACGACGAGAACGACGGCTTCTTCGATCACGTGGTGCCGCCGCTGCCGCCGAAGGACGCCTCCCGCGGCCTGTCCACCGTCGACGTCTCCCTCGACCTCTTCCCGGGCGACAGCAAGAACACGGCAGGCCCCTACGGCCTCGGCCCCCGGGTGCCGATGCTGGTCGTCTCGCCGTGGAGCAAGGGCGGCTACGTCTGCTCGGAGACCCTCGACCACACCTCGATCCTGCGGTTCATGGAGCGCCGCTTCGGCGTGCGCGAGCCCAACATCTCGCCGTGGCGCCGGGCGATCTGCGGTGATCTGACGTCCGCGTTCGACTTCTCCCGCAAGGACGCGCGGCCGGTCCCGCTGCCCGGTACCGACGCGTACGAGCCGCAGGACCGCGAACGTCACCCCGACTACAAGCCGGCCCCGCCCGCCGACCCGCGCATGCCCCGCCAGGAACGCGGCCCGCGCCGCACCCGGCCGCTGAAGTACGCCCCGCACGTGGACGCCTCGGTCGACGCCGTCGCCGGGAAGCTCACCCTCGCCTTCGCCTCCGGGTCGAAGGCGGGCGCCGCCTTCCACATCACGTCCGGCAACCGCGCCGACGGCCCCTGGATGTACACCACCGAGGCCGGCAAGTCCCTCTCCGACACCTGGAACTCGGCCTACTCGGCGGGCTCGTACGACCTGACCGTGCACGGCCCGAACGGCTTCGTGCGGGTCTTCAAGGGATCGAACAAGACGGCCGGCTGCGAGGTCACCGCACGCCACACCGGTGACGACGTCGAACTGACCTTCACCAACAGGGGCTCCGGCACGGCACGGCTGAAGCTCTCCGACCGCTACGGCGGGCGGCCCTCGACCGTCACCGTCCGCCCGGGCGCGACGGTGCGGCGGACCGTCGACCTCGACCGCAGCCGCCGCTGGTACGACCTGACCGTCACCGCCGAGGGCGACACGGCGTTCCTGCGGCGGTTCGCGGGGCACGTCGAGAACGGCAGGCCGGGTGTGAGCGACCCGGCGATCATCACCGGGTAGCCGTGGTGAGGTGCCCCGGATCGTGCGGCCGGGGCACCAACGCCGGTTCGGCCGTGGCCGAGCCGGGTTCCAGGGCCAGGACGGCGGCCACCGGATGGTCGTCGTCCACCGGGCGGCCGGGGTCCACGGGCGCCGCCCTGCTGAGCAGCGCCACGCCCCAGGACGCCAGGCCGGCCCCGGCGAGCGCGAGCAGCACACCGGCCGGGCCGCCCTGGAGGCGTTCGCCCAGCAGCGACAGCCCGATCACCGCGGCGGCCAGCGGGTTGGCCAGCGTCACCATCGCGAGCGGGGCGCCCAGACCGCCCCGGTACGCCACTTGCGACAGCAGCAGCCCGCCGGCCGCGAAGGCCGCAACCAGCAGCGCCACCCCGACCACCTGGACGCTCAGCAGCGGACCCGACCGGTCCGTCGCGGCCACCGTCACGGTCTGGGTGAGGGCCGAGGCGACGCCCGACGTGATGCCGGAGGCGGTCGCGTGCCGCAGCCCGGGGCGGGTGCCCGGCCGGGACAGCACCCCGATGAGGGCAGCGGTGGCACCCGCCACCACCAGCGCCTCGGGAACGCTCAGCACATCGTCGGGCGCCGGGCCGGATGCCGTGACCAGGATCGCGCCCAGGCCGAGCAGCGTCAGCGCGGTGCCCTTCCACTCGACCGTGCTCACCCGCCGTCCCGCGAGCCGCGCCCCCATGGGCACCGCCGCGACCAGGGTGAGCGCGCCGAGCGGCTGGACCACGGTCAGCGGCCCGTACCTCAGGGCCACGACGTGCAGCAGTGCGGCCGACGCGTTCAGCCCGACCGACCACCACCAGGCGCCGCTGCCGAGCAGCCGCAGCACGCCCGAGCCGGGGGAGCGGGAGGCGAGACGCTCCTGGGCGACCGCCGCAGCCGCGTAGGCGACGGCGGAGACGAGGGACAGGGCGACGGCGACGACGACGGCGTTCATCGGCCGGCTCCCGCGAGCGCCTGCTCCTCGGATCGGCCCTGGGCCGGTACGAGCGTGGCCCGCGCGCGGCCCGCCGTGGTCGCCGTGCGATGCGGCGAGCGGAGCGACACGGGGATCTCCCCGGACGAAGTCCGGGGGAGGATCAGCGCGAGCGCGAGACCGAGCAGGGCCGTCGCCACGATCGCGTCCAGCCAGTAGTGGTTCGCGGTGCCGACGATCACCAGCAGCGTCACCAGCGGATGCAGCAGCCAGAGCCGGCGCCACCGCGACCGGGTCGCGACGATCAGGCCGATCGCCACCATCAGGGCCCAGCCGAAGTGCAGCGACGGCATCGCAGCGAACTGGTTCGACAGGGAGTCGGTCGCGGGATCGCCGTACACCGACGGCCCGTACACGCGCGCCGTGTCCACCAGACCGGTCGCGGCCAGCATCCGGGGCGGCGCGAGCGGGAACAGCAGGTGCAGCACCAGCGCGGCGGCGGTGACGGCGGCCAGGACCCGGCGGGCCCACACGTAGTGGGCCGGGCGGCGCAGATAGAGCCAGACCAGGAAGGCGACGGTGGCCGGGAAGTGGACGGCCGCGTAGTAGGTGTTCGCGACATGCGTCAGACCGTCGCCGTGCAGCAGCAGGGACTGCACCGCCCCCTCGCCGGGCAGCCGGACCGCTCGCTCGAAGTCCCACACGCGCTGGGCATTGTGGAAGGCCTCGCCGGTGTGGCCCGTGGCCAGCTGCCGGCCGAACTTGTAGACGAGGAAGAGCCCAGCGACGAGCAGGAGCTCCCGGACGAGCGGCGGTCGGGCTATGACGTGCGGCGGTCGCGCTGTCGCGTCGGACCCCGCCGGCGCAGGCTCGGTGCGGGCATTCATCCCCCGGCCCCTTCGGTGACGGTGGTGCTGTTATCGGTACGAGTGCGTACCGATACGCCAGTGTACCGATACGGTTGCGTTCCGGTACACTGGCGTATCGATAGACGTAGAACACACTGCCAGCCGGAATTTTTCGGCCGCCGACGAAAGCCAGGAGCAGAGCCCATGACGTCGCAGGCTGGGGACCGACCCGAGCCGGTCGGTGCCACGCGCCGCTCCAAGATCACGCCCGAGCGTGAGCAGGAGTTCTTCGAGGCCGTGCTGGAACAGCTCCGCGAGTGCGGCTACGACTCCGTCACCATGGAGGGGATCGCCGCCAGCACCCGCTGCAGCAAGTCCACGCTCTACCGGCAGTGGAAGACCAAGCCCCAGTTCGTGGCGGCGGCGCTGCGCTCCCACCGGCGGACGCGCTGCATCGACACCGGCTCGCTCGCGGACGACCTGCGCCAGGCCGCCCGGGCGGCGGGAGAGCTGTCGGGCCGGGACACCAAGCTCCTCCAGGCGCTCGCCCACGCGGCCCCCCAGGATGCGGAGCTGCAGCGCGCGTTGCGCGAGGCGCTGGTCGAACCGGAGATCGCCGCGCTGAAGGAGATCATCCGGCGCGGGGTCGAGAGGGGAGAGGTGCCCGCCGATCACCCGGCGCTGGAGTACATCCCGGCGCAGATGTTCGGCGTCCTGCGCATCCGGCCCGTCCTGGAGGGTGAGTACGCGGACCCGGACTACCTGGTCCGGTTCGTGGAGGCCGCCGTGCTGCCGGCCCTGGGCCTGAGATGAGACCCGGGCCGCCGTCCCTCGGATGACAGGACGGTGCCCCGACCGCGCCGACCCGTGGGGACGGGGGCGGCGCGCACCACCCGGCCGGGTGGGGTTCCCCTGTGAGCGGCAGGGGCGCCCCACCCGGCCGACCGTTTACGGGCGGGGCGGTTGTTCCCTGTCAGACGTCCTGACCGTTGCCGCTGCCCGTCGACACCTTGATGCCCTTGGCGATGTCGTCCAGGACCGACTCCTTCTGGTCGGCGTCCACGCCGAACCGGACGACGACCATCTGCTTCGCGTTCGCGGGGGAGGGGAACGCGAGCGACTCCACGATGCCGTCGGCGCCCTTGGTGGTGACGGCCTTCCAGCGGACCAGGTAGCCCTTCTGCCCGGCCACGGTCACCGCCTTGGCCGCCAGCACGTCGTGCGAGGTGATCCCGCCGTAGGACTTGCCGCCGTAGGACTCCTCGGCGTTGGCCGAGATGTCCGCCTTGGCGATCTCCTCGGCGGTGCTGCCCTTGGTGCCGAGGGCCAGGGCCGGTGCGGAGTAGGCTCCGCCCTTCGTGCAGGTCGAGGAGGTGTCACCGGGGCACTTGTAGGAGTCGTCGGACGTGACCTGCGCGCCGACCGTGATCTCCTGGCCGTACCAGCCCTTGGGGATCGGCATGCTGATCCCGCTGACGGCGTCGGTCACCGACCCGCTCCTGATCTTCGGCGGCTCGGACCGCTCGGGAGACGGGCTCTGGCCACCGGAGCCGCCGGAACCGCCATTGCCTCCGGATCCCCCCGAGCCGCCCGGCCCGCCGAACGGCCCGCCCTGGCCACCGGTTCCACCCGGGCCGCCCGGCCCCTGCGAGGTGGCCGAACCGCCGCCCGAGCCGCCGTCGCCGGTCAGCGCGTACACGCCGACACCTATGCTCGCGAGAACAACGACGGCCGCCGCGACGGCAATCCCGATCCGAAGCCGGCTTCCGCGGGCGGTCGGGGGCGTGGCGGGGTAGCCGGGATACGCGTCGGCGCCCGTGTACCCGGGGGCATTTGGGTAATGGGCCGGCCCTGGGTATTGCCCGGGGGTGCCTGCGTGGCCGGGAGCGCCTGGGTATGCGGTGGCGCCCGGGTGGCCGGGGGTGCCTGGGTATCCGGGGGTGCTCGGGTGTACGGCGGTGCCCGGATGTTCCGCGGTGCCCGGGTGCCCGGGGGTGTTCGGCTGTCCGGTGGTGCTTGGGTATCCGGGAGGGCCCGGATGCCTGGCGGCGTTGCCGTGCCCGGCAGCGGTCGGATCCCCCGGAGGGGCAGGGGCAGGGGCAGGGTCGCCGGCGGCGCCCGAATCTGTCACAGCCGCCGAGTCTCCGGCAGAGGCCGGATTTGGCGCAGCGCCCGAGCCCTCAGCAGTGGCCGGATCCCCGGCGGTGGAGCCTGTGGCAGGAGCCGGGCTGTTCGCGGTGCCCGAGTCCGCTGCGGTGCCCGCGCCCTCCGCCGCGCCCGAGCCCCCCGCCGCGCCCGAGTCCCCCGCAGAGGCCGGACTCTCCGCAGTCGCCGGATGGGGCGGCGGCTGGTCCGGGGGACCCCATGCGGCGGGGGGCTGTGCCGGACGGATGCGGGCCGTCCAGGCCTTGCCGTCCCACCAGCGCTCGGTGGCGGGCCCGTCACTTTTCTGTCCGGGGTCCGGGTACCACCCGGAAGGAGTCTCCTGCGTCATGCCCCCCACCGTATGAGGCATCGGTGAAAGAGGCATGAGAGGAGTCGAACAGGATCGGTCATTCCAGGAGCAAGCGGGTCGGCGGAAGGCGGGCGGCCGGTGGCAGCCGCAACCCGTCTCGGCCCGGCGTCACAGACCCCAGCACGCTCGGATGCCGGGCACCGGTGCTTGCGGGTGAGGTGCCGGGCAGGCCGTGCACGGTCAGGAACCCCAGGACGGCGAAGGCGTAGGCCTCCTTCGCCCCGGACGGCAGCCCCAGTTCGTCCGAGGCGCGCACCGCCACCCCGGGCAGCAGCTCCCCGAGCATCCCCATCAGCGCCGGGTTGCGCGTCCCGCCGCCCGAGGCGATCACCTCCGTCGCGCCCACCGCCCGCACGGCGTCCGCCACGGTCCGGGCCGTGAGCATCGTCAGGGTGGCGACGACGTCCTCGGCGGGCAGCGTCCCGAACCCGGCCAGCGCGTCCCGCAGATGACCGAGATGGAACAGCTCCTTGCCCGTCGTCTTGGGCGCGGGCAGCGCGTAGTACGGCTCCTCAAGCAGCCGGTCCAGCAGCGGCCCGTGCACCCGGCCGCGGGCGGCCAGAGCCCCGTCCGTGTCGCAGGACAGCGCTCCGCCGCTGAACCCCTGGGCCGCCGCGTCGATCAGCGCGCAGCCCGGCCCGGTGTCGAAGGCGGTCCCGTCGGGTGCGGTGAGGTTGGCGATACCGCCGACGTTGAGTGCGACGGGCCGGCCCGGCCGGCCGCGCAGCCACAGCAGGTCGACCAGGCCGACCAGCGGGGCGCCCTGCCCGCCGGCGGCGATGTCACGCGGCCGGAAGTCGGCGACGACCGGCAGCCCGGTCGCCTCGGCGATCCAGGCCGGCTGCCCCAGCTGGAGTGTGCCGTGGACCTTCCCCTCGGCGACCCAGTGGTACACGGTCTGCCCGTGCGAGGCCACCAACTCGGCCCGCCCCTCGCACAGTTCGCGGACGGCCCGGAGCGCGGCCGCCGCGAAGGCCTGCCCGATCCGGGTGTCCAGCCGGCACACCTCGCCCAGCGTGGTGGTCCCCGGCGGCAGGGCGGCCGACAGGGTCTCGCGCAGTGCGCCGTCGTACGCCTCGCTCACCATGCCGAGCGGCTTCAGCACCAGGCTGTCGCCGACGAGGTCCAGCTCGGCCGCCGCCGCGTCGATCGCGTCGTACGACGTTCCGGACATGAGACCGATCACCCGCATCGCCTCAACCAGTCCTCTCCTCCACCGCTTTCGCCCCACGCACCCGCCGCGAGGGCAGCGTGAGCAGGGCCGGTACGCTCACCGCGCACGCCGCCGCCGCGTAGTACGCGGGGATGTCCACGCTCCCCGTCCGCTCGATCGTCTCCGTGATGATGAGCCCGGCGCACCCCGAGAACACCGCGTTGGACAGCGCGTAGGCGAGTCCCAGGCCCGTGTAGCGCACCCGCGTCGGGAACATCTCCGACAGCATCGCCGGACCCGGCCCCGCCATCAGCCCCACCACGGCACCGGCGCCGCACACCGCCACACCCTTCACGGTGTTCGACACACCGGGCTCCTGCAGAAGGTCGAGCAGCGGCACCGAGAGGGCCACGACCAGCACCGCGCCCGTCAGCATCACCATCCGCCTGCCGAGCAGGTCACTGAGCAGCCCCGCCGGCACGATCGTCACCGCGAAGCCCAGATTGGCCAGCACGGTGGCGACCAGCGCCTGCTGAAAGGTGGCACCCAGCGAGCTCTGCAGATACGACGGCAGCACGACGAGGAACGTGTAACCGGCCGCGGCCCAGCCCATGATCCGCCCCGCGCCCAGCGCGATCGCCCTCGCGACCTCGCGCGGGGGAGGCGTCTCCCGCGACCGCTCCGCCTCGAACTCCGGTGTCTCGTCCAGCCGCAGCCTCAGCCACAACGCCCCGAGCCCCAGCGGCAGCGTCAGCAGGAACGGCAGCCGCCAGCCCCACGCGCCGAGCTGCTCCTCGGACAGCACGGTGGCAAGCAGTGCCGCCGCGCCCGCACCACCCAGCAGCCCCAGTGCCACCGTGAACGACTGCCAGGATCCGTACAGCCCCCGCCGGCCCGGCGGAGCGAACTCCGTCATCACCGACACCGCCCCGCCGAACTCCCCGCCGGCCGAAAGCCCTTGGAGCACCCGCAGGAAAGTGAGCAGCCAGGGCGCCGGCGCACCCGCCTGCGCGTAGGTCGGCAGCACGCCGATCAGCGTCGTCGCCACCGTCATCAGCGTGATCACCAGGACCAGCACCGGCCGACGGCCGACCCGGTCCCCGAGACGGCCGAAAAGCGCCGCCCCGACCGGTCGGAAGAAGAACGCGAGCGCGAACGACGCGTACGTCTTCACCAGAGCCTCGATCTCGCTGCCGCCCTCCGGTGTGAAGAAGCGCGCAGCGATGATCGTCGCGAAGTAGCCGTAGACGCCGAACTCGTACCACTCGATGAGATTGCCCACCGACCCCGCGACCAGCGCCTGCCGGCCGTGCCGTGTGTCCCGTCCCTGGTGAATGAACGTCACCTCCCGTACCGTTGTGGCTTGTTGACCCGAATGCGGCTGGTGGCGGGCCGGATGCGCCGTCCGATCGATGTCGGTGTCACCCGTCATGGCAACAGGTGCCCGGACCGCCCTCCACTCAGGCAATCGGACGGCTACGCTCGACGTCTGTACGTCGTTCGGGCGACTTGGGGAGGTAGCGGGATGACGGAGGTACGGCCCACGGCCGGCGCCTCGGCTTCCCTTTGGGAGCGCGACGAGGAAGTCGCCGCCGTCGCGCGGGCGGTCGATGGCCTGTGCGCGGACCGCTCCTCGTCCGGCGGACTGCTGGTCTTCCGGGGCGAGGCCGGACTCGGCAAGACCACGCTGCTGGCCGAAACCCGCCGTATCGCCGAGGCCCGCGGCTGCACGGTCTGGTCGGCACGCGGCGGCGAGACCCTCAGATCGGTCCCCTTCAACGTGGTACGGCAGTTGCTGCAGCCGGCACTGGTGTCGATGCTCCCGGAGGAGGCACGCGAATATCTCGGCGACTGGTACGACATCGCCGGGCCCGCCCTCGGCATAGCGGATCCCGGCGACCGGCAGGCCGACCCGCAGGGCGTGTGCGACGGACTGGTCGTCGCCGTGCGCCGGCTCGCCCGCCGGGACTGGCCGCTGGTGCTGCTGATCGACGACGCCCACTGGGCCGACCAGGAGACCCTGCGCTGGCTCGCCGGGCTCGCCGAGCGCCTGGACGAGATGTCCGTGCTGGTCGTGATCACCCGCCGCCCCGGCGAGGTCTCCGGCACCAGCGCCCGTCACCTCGACACCGTCGCCGCCGCCGCGGACGGACCCGTCACGACGCTGAGCGCCCTCACCCCGGACGCGACGGCCGGACTCACCCGCGCCACCCTCGGCCCGCACGCCGACGCCGCGTTCTGCCGCGAGGTCTGGGCCGTCACCGCGGGCAACCCCTACGAGACCGTCGAACTCCTCGCCAAGGTCCAGGACAGCGAACTCGAACCGGTCGAGGCCCGGGCCGCGGAGCTGAGAGAACTGAACCGCTCGGCCCGCGGCGGCGGCCTCGTCGCCCGCCTGGAGGAACTCGGTATCGACGCGACCCGGTTCGCCTGGGCCGCCGCCATCCTCGGCACCGGCATCTCCACCGGCCTGGTCGCCAAGCTCGCCACCCTGGGGCCCGACGAGGCCCGCCGCTGCGCCGAACTGCTGCGCACCGCCCGCATCCTCACCACACCCGACCCCGCGACCGGCCGCAGCGCCGAGGGCGACCTGGAGTTCGTCCACCCGCTGATCGCCACCGCCGTCTACAACTCCATACCCGACGCCCTGTGCACCGCCATGCACGGCATAGCCGCCCGGATCGTCACCGACGAGGGGCGCGGCGCCGCGGCAGCCGCCCGTCATCTCCTCGAAGTCCACCCGGACGACGACGAGGAACTCGTCGGGCAGCTGCGCGAGGCCGCCCGCGAGCACCTCGCCGTCGGCGCCCCCGACGCCGCCCGCCGCTGCCTGGAGCGCGCCCTGGAGGAACCGCCCCGGCCCGAGTCCCACCCGCACGTGCTCTACGAACTGGCCGAGGCCACCTTCCTGACCGCGCCGGCCCGCACCATCGGCCATCTGCGGACCGCGCTCGGCATGCCCGGCCTCGGCGGGGACAAGCGGGTGGACGCCGTCTTCCGGCTCTCCCAGGCATTGCTCCACAACGACCAGTTGGAGGAGGCGGTCCGCACGGTCGAGGCGGAGGCCGCCCGGCTCCGGCCCGGGCCCGCCCGGATGCGGCTCCAGGCCGTGCACTTCATGTGGGAGGGCATACACGCCGGCGAGGCCACCTCGCCCGACCGCTCCCGGCGGCTCGCCGACCTCGCCGCCACCTGCACCGGCCGGGACAACTCCGAACGCGCGCTGCTCATGCTTCGCGGCTTCGACGCCCTCATGCACGGCGAGAACGCGGAGGAGGTCGCCGAACTGTGCGACCGCGCCCTCGTCAACGGCCGCCTGGCCCCCGGGCTCGGCTGGACCGACACCGAGTGGGGCATCGAACTGCTGCTGATGCTGGCCAACGCGTACGCCTTCACCGACCGCCTCGACCGGGCCGAGACCCTCTACAACGAGGCCCTGCGCGCCTACGAGACGGCCGGCTGGAGCGGCGGCCACCTCGCTCTGGCCCACGCCTACGTCGGGCTCGGCCATCGCAGGCGGGGCCGGCTGAAGGAGGCGGAGTCGTCCCTGCGCGAGTCGCTGCGCCTGGCCGAGCGCGTCGGCCGCGGTCTGCCGCTGTACTGGTCCGCGACCTGCAACCTCGTCGACACGCTGCTCGCCCGCGGCCATGTCCAGGAGGCCTGGGAGGTCGCCGAACGGTACGGCTTCGCCCCGCCCTACCCCTCCACCATCGTCCTGCCGGACCCGCGCTCGGTGCGCGGCCGGCTGCTGCTGGCCGTCGGCCGTACCAAGGACGGCGTCAACGAACTGGAGGCCGCGGAGAAGGCGGCGGCAGCACGCGGGCACCACAACCCCGTGCTCGTCCCCTGGGCGGCAGACCTCGCCCGGGCCCTCAGCACCGAGGACCCGGCCCGTGCCGCCCGGCTCGCCGTCGACGTCCGCCGGCAGGCCGAGCGCTTCGGCACGGACACCGCCATCGGCGAGGCCCTGCGCTGCGCCGCCGCCCTGGAGACCGGGCAGCGCGCGGTCCGGCTCGCCGCCCAGGCCGTCACCTACCTGGAGGCGTCGCCCTGCCAGTACGAGCACGCGGCGGCCCGCATCGAGTACGGCATCGCGGCCCGCTCGGTGAGCGACCTCGGACGCGGCCTGGACCTGGCGGTCTCGTGCGGAGCGGACGGACTGGCGGAGCGGGCGCGGGCCGTGCTCGAGGCCGGCGCCGGACCGGCGTAGCTCAGACGCGGAGCAGCTGGTCGGTCACCGCCGCGAGCCGCGCCCGCACTCCCGGGTCGTACGCCGCCTCATGGGCCCGTGCCGGACTCGTCCCGTCGAAGTACCGGCCGCTGCCCGACTCCCGTGTGGCCAGGGCCAGCACGCCCGCCGCGCCGTCGGCGACCGTGTTCCAGGGTGTGATATCCGCTTCGCGGACCATCCCCGTGTCCATGTAGGTAGCCGGGTGCAGCACGTTCACCGAGACGCCGGTGCCGTTCAGCTCCTCGGCGAGGGCGAACGTGTGCGCGGCGAGCGCGAACTTGCTGCGGCAGTACGCCGAGACGCCGCTGTAGCGGCGGGTGAACTCGGGATCGTCGAAGGAGAGGGGTTCCTGACCGGCCGACCCGACGTTGACGATCCGGGCCGGCGCGTTCGCCCGCAGCACGGGCAGCAGAGCCCGGGTCAGCACCACGGGGGCCAGATAGTTCACCGCGAGCCGTAGCTCATGCCCGTCGGCGCTCAGCTCACGGTCCGCGTCGGGCGCCCCGAAGCCCACGCCCGCGTTGTTGACCAGCACGTCGAGCTCGGGATGCGCGTCGGTGACATGCCCGGCCAGCTCCCGTACCTGGGACAGCGAGGCCAGGTCCGCGACGAACGCCTCCGCGTCCCCCTCCGTGCGCAACTCCTCGGCCAGCCGTTCGGTCCGGCCCGCGTCACGGCCGTGGACGAGGACGACATGTCCGGAACGGGCCAGTTCGAAGGCGACGTACCGGCCGAGGCCCGAGGTGGCACCGGTGATCAGGATGGTGGACATGACTCCACCGTAGGCATGCGGTGCGGGCCCGAGCGAGCTACCGCCGAGGCTACGACCAGCTGGATCACCCTCCGGCGCCTACGAAGAGCCCTCCTCCGCGAGCACCCGCTGGGCCGTCGCGAACGCCGCGTTCGCCGCCGGCACCCCGCAGTACACGGCCGTCTGCAGCAGCACCGCGCCGATCTCCTCGGGCGTGAGCCCGTTGCGGCGGGCCGCCCGGACGTGCATGGCCAGCTCGTCGTAGTGGCCGTGCGCGACCAGCGCGGTGAGGGTGATCATGCTGCGCTCGCGGCGCGAGAGCGTCGGGTCGGTCCAGATCTCGCCCCAGGCGTAGCGCGAGATGAAGTCCTGGAAGCGTGCGGTGAAGGGCGTCTGCCGGGCCTGCGCCCGGTCGACGTGCGGGTCGCCGAGCACCTCGCGCCGCACCTCCATCCCGCGTCCGGCGGGCCCGCCGAAGTGGGCCCGCAGCGCCGTCAGTACCGCTTCCGGGCACTGCGCGGGCGCCAGGTGCGAGGCGCCCGGGAGCTCGACGAGCGCCGAGCCCGGCACCGCGTCGGCGATCTCCCGCAGATGCGCGGGCGGCGTCGCCGGATCCTCGCGACCGGCGACCAGCAGCGTCGGTACGGCGATCTCGGGCAGCCGCTCCCGCAGATCGAACGCGGCGAGCGCGTCACAGCAGGCGGCGTACGCGTCCGGGTCGGCGTCCCGGTGGTCCCGCACCAGCTCCGGAACGGTGAACCCGGACGTGAACCAGCGCGCGTCCGCCCCCTCCGCGAGCCCGGCCAGCCCCTCCCGCCGCACCAGAGCGGCCCGCTCCTGCCATGGCCGCGCTCCGTTGAAGTGCGCCGACGAGCAGATCACGGCCAGCGACGAAAGCCGCTGCGGATGGTGCACCGCGAGATGCAGGCCCACCGCCCCGCCCAGCGACACACCCGCGTACGCGAACCGTTCGATGCCGAGGGAGTCGGCGAGCGCCAGCACCAGACCGGCGAGGTCACCGACCGTCGCACCCGCCCCGATGAGATCCGCCGCCGAACCGCCGTGTCCCGGCAGATCCCAGCGGACCACCCGGTGGGTGACCGACAGCTCGGGCGCCACCTTGTCCCACAGGGCGTACGACGTGCCGAGGGAGGAGCCGAGCAACAGCGGGGAAGCGGAAGCGGGCCCTTCGGTGCGGTGGTTCAGGAGTGTCAACGTCGCTCCAGAGCGTGGTCGGTGAGGGCTCCGGCGGAGCCGGTGTAGTGGGCGGGATCGAGGTCGACGTCCGCCAGCTCCGGTGCCTCGGCGAGCGGGCGTCCCTCGGCGGCCAGCCGGGTGAGGAGTTCCTTGGCGCGGGCGCGCCCCAGCACCGGGGCCAGTTCGGCGGACAGCCGCTCGGAGACGATCAACCCGTGGGTGAGGTCCAGGTGTTCGCGCATGGCGCCGGGACTGACCCGCAGTCCCTCCGCCAGCTCCACGGCGTCCCGGGCGGCCCCGCCGACCAGCCGCAGCAGGTCCCGCAGCGGCTCCCACTCGGCGTGCCACGACCCGGCCGGCCGCTCGTCCTCAGCCGCCAGCGAGCCGTACAGCGTGGCCGCGAGCTGCGGGGCCCGTCGCGCCGCGGAGGCGATGAGGGTGGACCGTACGGGGTTGGACTTGTGCGGCATGGCGGACGAGCCCCCGCCGCTGCCCTCCGCGACCTCGGCGATCTCGGTGCGCGACAGGGTGAGGACGTCCACGGCGAGTTTGCCGAGCGCGCCCGCCGTGAAGGCGAGGCACCCGGCGAGATCGGCGACGGGCGTCCGCAGGGTATGCCAGGGCAGATCGGGTGCCCTGAGGCCGAGTTCACGGGCGTACGCCCTCGGCAGGCCGGTCGGATCGCTCGAGCCGTACGCACCGAAAGCCGCCAACGTGCCCGCCGCGCCGCCGAGTTGTGCGGGCAGCGCGTCCCGTACGGCCGTCGTCCGGTCCCGCGCGTCGAGGACCAGCGCCCGCCATCCGGCCGCCTTCAGCCCGAAGGTCGTCGGTACGGCGTGCTGGGTGAGCGTCCGCCCCGGCATCGCCGTGTCACGGTGCTCGGCGGCCAGCCGGGCGAGGGCCTGCTCGGTGCGGCCGAGGTCGGCGAGGACCAGGTCCAGGGTCCGCGCGGCGACCAGCATCGTCGCCGTGTCCATGATGTCCTGGCTGGTCGCGCCCCGGTGGACGTAAGGGCCGTACTCGTCGCCGACGGCCTTCGTCAGCTCCGCGACCAGAGGGATGACGGGGTTGCCGCCCGCGCGGGCCCGCTCGGCGAGGGAGCGTACGTCGAAGGCGCCGGAGGCCGCCTCGGTCACCGCCGTCGCCGCCTCAACGGGGGCGAGCCCCAAAGTGGCCTGGACCCGGGTCAGCGCGGCCTCCGCGTCGAGCAGCGCCCGCAGGTACGCGTGGTCGCTCGTCGCGGACGCGGCCGCCGAGTCGGCCCACCCGGGGGCGAGCAGGCCGGTGTCACCGTGCGCAGCTGTCACTGGAACTCCAGGAAGACCGTCTCGCCTTCGCCCTGAAGGCGGATGTCGAAACGGTACGTGCCGCGCGCCTCCTCCACGGCGATCAGCGTGTCGCGGCGCCCGTCCTCCAGCCGGGACAGCAGTGGGTCGGCGGCGAGCACCGCCGCGTCACCCGGCAGGTAGATCCGGGTGTACAGGTGCAGGAGCAGTCCGCGCGCGAAGACGCACACGCTGAGGTACGGGGCGTTCCGCCCGCGTGCGCCGGGCCGCAGCGTGCGTGCGTACCAGTGGCCGTTCGCGTCGGTCTGGATGCGTCCCCAGCCCGTGAACTCCACGCCGTTGCGCCCCAGGAAGCCGCCCGAGGCCGGGTCGCGACGCATCGAACCGTCGGCCGTCGGCAGGGTGCCCTCCGGGTCCGGGCCCCACAGTTCGATCAGGGCGTCCGGCAGCGGCTTGCCCTCGCCGTCGGTGACGTACCCGTGCACGGTGACCGTGTCCGGATGCCCGACGGGCGCGATGTCCTCGCCGCCGCGGAACGGCAGGGCGTGGCCGTAGAACGGGCCGACGGTGTGCGAGGGGGTGGGCAGCACGCTCTCAGGGCTGCTGGTGTCGATCCTCGTCATGGCAGGTCAGCGCCCTTCTTCGATCCAGGTGGCCTGCGGCCCGTCCAGCACGATGTCCCAGTGGTAGCCCATCGAGAACTCCGGCACCGAGAGACTGTGGTCGTATGTGGCGACCAGTCGCTGCCGGGCCGCGTCATCCGTCACCGACTGGATGATCGGGTCGTAGGGGAACAGCGGATCGCTCGGGAAGTACATCTGCGTCACGAGCCGCTGCGTGAACGCCGAGCCGAAGAGCGAGAAGTGGATATGGGCCGGCCGCCAGGCGTTGACGTGCTGGCGCCACGGGTACGGGCCCGGCTGGACGGTGGTGAAGCGGTAGTGGCCCTCGGCGTCGGTGAGCGTGCGGCCCACACCGGTGAAGTTCGGGTCCAGCGCGGCGTCGTGCTGCTCGCGCTGATGGGCGTAGCGGCCCGCCGAGTTGGCCTGCCAGATCTCCACGAGCTGGCCGCGCACCGGGCGGCCGTCGCGATCCAGCAGCCGGCCGGAGACGGTGATGCGCTCGCCGATCGGCTCGCCGTCGTGCTGCCGGGTGAGGTCGTTGTCGATCTCGGTGATGTCCCGCTCCCCGAAGGCCGGGGAGGACAGCTCCACCAGCTCCGGGTCCTTGCTGACGTCGATGGTGACCGGCGGCTGCTTGGGGTGCCGGAGCACCGAGGAGCGGTACGGCGCGTAGTCCCGCCGCGGCTGGTGCTCGACGGGCCCGCCGTCGGCGAGCCGCTTCTCGTACGCGGCGTGCTCGGCCGCGATCTCCTGATCGATGTCGTGCTGTGTGAGAGTCATGGGGTTCCCTGAGGTGCTTGAGGGTCTCGCCCCAAAGGGGCGCGGGGAACTGCGCGACCAGCCACGGACGGCCCGCAGCCGAACGCCTAACGTTCCAGAACAAGCGCAAGGCCCTGGCCGACCCCGATGCAGAGCGTGGCGACACCGACGCCACTCCCGCGCCGGACAAGCTGATGCGCAACCGTCCCGGCGAGCCGGGCCCCGGACGCACCGAGCGGATGCCCGAGGGCGATCGCACCACCCTGCGGATTGAGGATCGCGGAATCGAACTCGGGCCACTCGGCCACACACCCCAGCACCTGCGCCGCGAACGCCTCGTTCAACTCCAGCACGGACAGGTCGTCGAACTCCTTGCCCGCCTTGGCCAGCGCCCGGTTGACGGCCTCGACGGGTGCCAGCCCGAAGTAGTGCGGGTCGGTCGCCGAGACGCCGGTGGCGGACACCCGCGCCAGCGGTTCACGGCCCGTGGCCTTCAGGCCCTCCTCGTCGACGAGGAGCAACGCGGCGGCCCCGTCGTTGAGCGGTGACGCGTTGCCCGCCGTCACGGTGCCTCCCTCCTTACGGAACGACGGCTTCAGCTTGGCCATCGACGCCAGGGAGGCATCCGGACGGACACACTCGTCGGCGGCGAAGACCACGGGATCGCCCTTGCGCTGCGGGACCGCCACAGACGCCGACTCGACGTCGAACAGGCCCTGTTCCTGTGCCCGTGTGGCCTTCTCATGGCTGCGGAGCGCGAACTCGTCCTGCTGCTCGCGGCCGATCTTGTGCTTGTCGGCGATGAGTTCGGCCGACTCGCCCAGCGGGATCGTCCACTGCGGCTCCATACGCGGGTTGACCATCCGCCAGCCCAGAGTCGTGGAGTACAGCTCGGTGTGCCCGGCCGGGAAGGGCTTGTCGGACTTGGGCAGCACATAGGGCGCCCGGGTCATCGACTCCACACCACCCGCCAGCGCGATCGAGGCGTCGCCGAGCGCGATGGCGCGGGCCGCCTGGATCACGGCCTCCAGACCGGAGGCGCACAGCCGGTTGACGGTCACGCCCGGCACCGAGGTGGGCAGGCCCGCCAGCAGAGCGGCCATCCGGCCGACGTTGCGGTTCTCCTCACCGGCGCCGTTGGCGTTGCCGAAGTACACGTCCTCGATCCGCGCCGGATCCAAGGCCGGGGTGCGGGCGAGCAGTTCGCGGATCGCGTGTGCGCCCAGGTCGTCCGGGCGGACCGAGGCCAGGCCGCCGTTGTAGCGTCCGATCGGGGTGCGGACCGCGTCGACGATGTAGACGTCCTTCACTTCACACCCTCCGGCACGTTCAGTTCGGCGTCGGTCCTGGCGACGATCTCGCCGGCGGTCACGCCCGGCGCGGTCTCGACCAGGACGAGCCCGTCCTCGGTGACGTCGAGGACGCCGAGGTCGGTGATGATCCGGTTCACACACTCCTTGCCGGTCAGCGGCAGGGCGCACTCGGTGAGGATCTTCGGGGAGCCGTCCTTGGCGGTGTGGGTCATGACGACGACGACCGTACGGGCGCCGTGCACCAGGTCCATCGCCCCGCCGATGCCGGTGATCAGCTTGCCGGGGATCGCCCAGTTGGCCAGGTCGCCTCGCTCGGACACCTGCATGGCGCCGAGTACGGCCACGTCGATGTGCCCGCCCCGGATCATCGAGAAGGACAGCGCCGAGTCGAAGAAGGACGCGCCCGGCAGGACCGTCACGGTCTCCTTGCCGGCATTGATCAGGTCCGGGTCGACGGTGTCCTCGGTGGGGTAGGGGCCGGTGCCCAGGATGCCGTTCTCCGATTCGAGGACGACCTCGACGCCCTCGGGCAGGTAGTTGGGGATGAGGGTGGGCAGGCCGATGCCGAGGTTGACGTACTGGCCGTCTCTCAGCTCGCGCGCGGCCCGCGCAGCCATCTGTTCACGCGTCCAGGCCATCAGGACCTCACCGTCCGCTGCTCGATCTTCTTGTCCGCCGCCTGCTGAGGAGTGAGCGCGAGCACCCGCTGCACGAAGATGCCGGGCAGATGCACCGCGTCCGGATCGATCTCGCCGGGCTCCACCAACTCCTCCACCTCGGCGATCGTCACCCGCCCGGCCATCGCGGCCAGCGGGTTGAAGTTGCGGGAGGACTTGTTGAAGACCAGGTTGCCGTGCCGGTCGCCCTTCGCCGCCCGGACCAGGGCGAAGTCGGTACGGATGCCCCGCTCCAGCACGAACTCGGTGCCGTCGAACTCCCGGACCTCCTTCGGTGGCGAGGCCAGCGCGACACCGCCCTGCCCGTCGTAGCGCCACGGCAGGCCACCGTCGGCGACCTGGGTGCCCACCCCGGCCGGGGTGTAGAAGGCGGGGATCCCGGCGCCGCCGGCCCGCAGCCGCTCGGCCAGCGTCCCCTGCGGGATCAGCTCGACCTCCAGCTCCCCGGCCAGGTACTGCCGCGCGAACTCCTTGTTCGCACCGATGTAGGAGCCCGTCACCCGGGCGATCCGGCCGGCGGCGAGCAGGACCGCCAGGCCCGACTCCATCGCCCCACAGTTGTTGGAGACCACCGACACCCCGGCCACCCCGCGCTCGTACAGCGCCTGGATCAGCACGTTCGGCACACCGCTCAGCCCGAAACCGCCCACCGCGAGCGACGCACCGTCCGGAACGTCGGCCACCGCCTCCAGGGCTGTGGCGACCACCTTGTCCATCCGAGAAGCCCCATCTCTTCCGAGCGCCCCGACGTTATTTAGTCAGTGCACTGAGTATTTCCGTGAAGCTCCTCTCACGCTGCCATCGCCGCAGCAGGGCGTCAAGGCCTCGGCATATGCGCCCCTGATCCCTTGTGTGGTCGGCAGACAGCCCGGGAGCGGGTCGGTATTATTCAGTGCACCAACGAAAACGACCGAGGGGTGCACATGGCGGCGGCCGACCTCACCACCCACCCCGGGCACCTGGCCCGGCGGCTTCAGCAGGCGCACTACCTGCTGTGGAACACGATGGTCTCCGAGGAGATCACCTCGCCCCAGTACGCGGTCCTCAACGCGCTCGTCGCCGAGCCCGGCCTGGACCAGCGCACGGTGGGGGAGCGGGTGGGGCTCGACCGGTCCACCATCGCCGAGGTGATCAGCCGGCTCACCCGGCGCGGACTGCTCGACAAGGTCCGTGACCCGCAGGACGGCCGCCGCTTCCTGCTGCGTCTCACGGACGAGGGCGTACGCACCCACCGCAAGCTGACCGTGCGCACCGCCCGGATGAACCAGATCTTCCTCGCGCCGCTGACCGCCGAGGAGCAGACGGTGTTCTTCGACCTCATCCGGCGCGTGTCGGACGCGGCCGAAGGCCTGCGCAATCCGGGAGAGCCCCTCGTGGCGCCCCGCTGACCGGTGCGGCCCGCGTGGGCCGGTCAGGGCGCCTTGGCGTACACCACCCACACCTGGCCCTTCGCGAAGTTCACGGGTGTGCCGTCGCGGGTGGTGAACGCCGTGCCGTCCGTGGCGTCCTCGCGCTCCCAGCTCACGTCGTGGGTTCGCCCGTCGCGCAGTACCTTCGCCTTCCCCGAGCCCACCATCTCGGTGTACGGCGTGTTGTTGCCGAGGAAGTCGCGGAAGGCGGACTCGCGCACCTTCACGTACTGCACGACGACCGTCGCGGCCGCCATCCGCTTGCCGTCCGCCGTCGTGGCCGGCGTGCCGTCCATGCCGACCAGCCAGCGGTCCCGGGAGTCCGACCAGGTGAAGGTGAAACGGGCCGCCGGATAGCGCACCGTCTGCGAGTTCGCCTCGGTGCCGCCCGCGGGGGCGGAGCCGTAGCGGAAGCCGGTGGTCAGGGCGTCCCGGCCCGGGGTTTCCGGCATGATCCGCTCGGGCCGCACATAGAGGTTGTGCGGGGCTGACCTGTCGGGGTCGCGGAAGAAGGCGTCGGAGGCGCTGCCCGGCGTCGCCGCCCGCAGCGGTGCCTTGTCGATCAGCGGCAGGAGCTTCGTCTGGGCGCCGGAGAAGGCGAGTGTGGGCCGGTCGAACTGGCGCAGCAGCTCCAGATCCGACTCACGGGCGCTGCGCACCGGGCCGACCGCCTCCGGCAGCTTCGTCGCGTACACCGCCATCAGGCGGCTCAGTCCGCCCTCGACCTGCTCCACGTACACCACGTCCGCGGCATCGACACCCGTGGGCGGCCGGGCCGCGTCGGCGTTGTCGATCTTGACGGCGAGTACGGAGCCGTCGGTCGCCTCGGGTGACGCGCCGCGCTCCGACGCGGCGGCCGATCCCCGCCCGTCGTCGGGCGGCCCGCCCCCGCTCGTGCAACCCGCCGCCAGGGCCGCCGTCACCGTCGCGGCCAGCAGCGCCGCCGTCGTCGTGGCTCGCCGCCCGCGCGCCTCTCGTCCCATGCCCACCGTCGCCACCGCGCCTCATGTCATGTGTTTGTTCTGATTGTGCGCTTATCTGAGCATTGATGGCCACGTCTGGTTGTTTAGGACGGGACGGTGTCCTGTCGCGTCCGTCGATCGGCTCAAGGTTCAGTGCGGGGCGCCCGGGTACCCGGGCCTCGCCGACCGACCGACGCGCACGCTGACGGAGGGAGCGCGAGGCGATGAGGGCAGTGACGTGGCAGGGCAAGCGTGACGTGCGGGTGGAGGACGTGCCCGATCCGACGATCCAGGAGCCGACGGACGCGGTCATCCGCATCACCTCCACCGGATTGTGCGGGTCCGACCTGCATCTGTACGAAGTGCTCACGCCGTTCATGACACCGGGGGACATCCTCGGCCATGAACCCATGGGCATCGTCGAGGAGGTCGGCGCCGGCGTACCGGACCTCCAGGCCGGGGACCGGGTCGTGGTGCCGTTCCAGATCGCCTGCGGCAGCTGCTGGATGTGCCTCACCGGCCTGCCCACACAGTGCGAGACCACCCAGGTCAGCGGCGAGGGCATGGGCGCCGCCCTGTTCGGCTACACCCGCCTGTACGGGGCCGTGCCGGGTGCCCAGGCCGAGTACCTGCGGGTCCCGCAGGCGCAGTTCGGCCCGATCAAGGTCCCGGAAGGCCCGCCCGACGACCGCTTCGTCTACCTCTCCGACGTCCTGCCCACCGCCTGGCAGGCCGTCGCCTACGCCGACGTCCCGCAGGGCGGCAGCGTCGCCGTGCTCGGCCTCGGACCCATCGGCGACATGGCCTGCCGCGTCGCCCAACTCCGCGGCGCCGGGCGGGTGTTCGGCGTGGACCGGGTCCCGGAGCGGCTGCGCCGGGCCCGCGCGCGAGGCGTGGAGACGTACGACCTCAGGTCCTTCGACGACGAGAAGGAACTCGTCGCCGCGATCCGTGACGAGACCGATGGCCGTGGCCCCGACGCCGTGATCGACGCGGTCGGCACCGAGGCCCACGGCAGCGCGGCCGCGCGCATGGTGCAGCACGCCGCGTCGATCCTCCCCCGCAAGCTGAGCGGCCCGCTCGCCGAACGCTTCAGCGTCGACCGGCTCACCGCGCTCCACACCGCCATCGAACTGGTGCGCCGGGGCGGCACCATCTCCCTGTCCGGTGTCTACGGCGGCCTGGCGGACCCGCTGCCGCTGCTCACCCTGTTCGACAAGCAGATCCAGATACGGATGGGCCAGGCCAACGTCCGCCGCTGGAGCGACGACATCATCCCGTACCTGACCGACGAGGACCCGCTCGGTGTCGAGGACTTCGCCACCCACCGGCTGCCGCTGTCGGAGGCCCCGCACGCCTACGAGATGTTCCAGCACAAGCAGGACGGCGCGGTCAAGGTGCTGATGCAGCCCTGAGCCGGCGTCCTCAGGCGCCGAGGATCTCCGCCAGGTCGTAGCGGACCGGCTCCTGCAGCTGCGCGTAGGTGCAGCTCTCGGGAGTCCGGTCCGGGCGCCAGCGGCGGAACCGGGCGGTGTGCCGGAAACGCTGCCCGTTCTCCATGTGGTCGTACGCCACCTCGGCCACCCGCTCCGGCCTGAGCGGCACCCACGACAGGTCCTTCCGGCCCGACCAACGGCTCGGCGCCCCGGGCAGCCGGGCCTTCTCGTGCGCGGCCTCGTCGGACCAGGCCGCCCACGGATGCCCCTGGGCGTCCTCCAGGCGCAGCGGCTCCAGCTCCTCCACCAGCTCGGCACGCCGCTTCATCGGGAAGGCCGCGGACACGCCCACGTGCTGGAGGGCGCCCCCTTCGTCGTACAGGCCGAGCAGCAGCGAACCCACGACAGGGCCGCTCTTGTGCAGGCGGTACCCGGCGACGACCACGTCCGCCGTGCGCTCGTGCTTGATCTTGAACATCGCGCGCGCGTCCGGGCGGTAGCGCACCGTCAGCGGCTTGGCGATGACACCGTCCAGACCCGCCCCCTCGTACTGCTCGAACCACTGCCGCGCCACCTCGATGTCGGTGGTCGCCGGCGCCAGGTGCACCGGCGCCGTCACCTCCGACAGCTCCCCGGCCAGCAGCTCCCGCCGGTCGGTCATAGGGACGTCCATCAGCGACTCGTCCCCCAGCGCCAGCAGATCGAAGGCGACGAGTGAGGCCGGCGTCCGCTCCGCCAGCATCCGCACCCGCGAGTCCGCCGGATGGATCCGCTCCGTCAGCGCGTCGAAGTCCAGATGCCCCTCCCGCGCGATCACGATCTCCCCGTCCACCACACAGCGCTCCGGCAACCGCTCCCGCACAGCCGTCACCAGCTCGGGAAAGTACCTGGTCAGCGGCTTGCCCGTACGGCTGCCGAGCTCGACCTCGTCCCCGTCGCGGAACACGATCGCCCGGAACCCGTCCCACTTCGCCTCGTACTGCATGCCCGGCGGGATCTTCGCCACCGACTTGGCGAGCATCGGCTTCACGGGTGGCATCACCGGCAGATCCATGGGCCTTCACCTCCCGTTACTACTGAGGGTGACCGGACAGATCGTTCTCATTGCTTCTCGTCCATTCCGGTGGATTCTGCTTGCGGAGTGCCCTCATCCGTGCCCTGATCTTGTCGAGTGCCGTCCCCGAGGAGACCGCTCAGTCCCTGCTCAACGGCCGCCCTGGTCGACTCGTCCGAGTCGGGCCACAGATGCCCGTACACGTCCAGCGTGACGGCCGCCGACGCGTGGCCAAGCCGCTTCTGGACGACCTTGACGGACTCCCCGTGCTTGATCAGCAGTGAGGCGTACGTGTGGCGGAGCGTATGCAGCGTGGTCCCTGCCGGAATCTGCTCTGTGCCCTGGTCGGCAAGGATCTTGTTCGCGTCGCCCACCATCTTCCGCCATGTCCTCGCCCACGGCGAGCGCTGCACCGGCTCACCCGAAGCCGTCGTGAACACCAGCTGTACCCGGCGCTCCCGCCGATTGCCGTCGGTCGTGTCGGCCATGGCCTGAGAACGTGCCGGGAACCCCTTCAGGTGGGCGCTCAGGGCGACCGTGACGGCCACCGGCACCGGAACCACCCTGCGGCTACTGGACGACTTCACAGGAGCGATATGGACGCCCTTCCCGTCGATCACGGACACCTGCTGTCGTACGACGATCTCCCCGTCCCGGACGTGCCCCGGTTCGAGTCCGAACAGCTCACCCTGTCGCAAGCCCGACGCCGCCGTCAGCAGGATTGCAGCCCGGTACCGATCGGGTGCGGCATCGGCCAGCGCGGCCACCTGGGCGACCGACAGGGGAACGATCTCCTTCGCCGGTACGGTCGGCAGCCGGACACGGTCCGCGCGGCCTCTGGAGTCGCAGGGGGACAGCGCTATGTACTCACCGACGGCCCAGGCGAACACGGCTCGCAGCGTTCCGTACACGACTTCGAGTGTGGAAGGGGCGAGGACGGCGGCCCGGTCGGTCACCCACGCCTGTATGTCCGGCTTGCGGATGGCCCCGATTTCCCGGTCGCCGAACGCCGGAAGGATGTGCCGCTTCAGGGCGCGGTCGGTGTTCGCGAGCGTTGAAGGCCGGTGCTGTATTCCGCTCGCTGTCTGCCATTTGGCGGCAACTTCCCGAAAGGTAGTCCGAGTTGTGGCCGGGTTGATATAAGTCCCTTTATCCATCGAAGATTTGAGTTCCGCCGCGTACCTGTGGGCATCGGGCTTCCGCTTGAAAAGCTTCTTCCGCTGCCTTCCCTGAGGGTCCCTCCAGCGGACCGCCCAGCGCAGTTCCGTCCCATGGCCGGCGGACGGGTACGGGTGATCCCTCGAACCGCACTTACATTCCTCGGCACCGTCGGCGGCCGAGGTCCGGCGGTGCCACCGGTCGGCTATCTGCACTGCTCTGGTCATTGCGCTGCGCCCCTCTCGCACGGGCACGGTGTGGCTTTCCAAGTGTGACACGACGGACGGCCGGATGACGTCGTGCCCGTTCCCGGCTCTCTGCGAGGGTGTTTCCGCTCCTTCAACGCATCGCAATTCCTTAACTACATTCTCCATTGCTAACTGTGTGGCGGGTATGCAGTTGAGCGCGACAGGTATCCGAATACGTTAAATGGCCACGCATTAGGGAATTAGCAACACGTGATGCGCGTCACTTTAAATGAGTCAACTAGCCGCTGCGCTAAGGGAGTTGCCCATTTCCAATCGAAGCAGGCGCTTCATACGGTTTACCGTACGGCGGCTACCGGATATTTCGATAGGGAACCGGAGTGACCGGTAAGCGAAAGCGAAGGACTGTAGCCAATGCAGAAAATGATCTCGCCGAAGGAACTAGCCGAATTCCTCGGTATGCCGCTACAGACGATCTACGAGTGGAACTACGCGGGGACCGGTCCGAAGTACCGCCGCTTCGGGAAGCATGTCCGGTACGCCGCTGAGGACATCGCCGCTTGGCTCGAAAGTCGCCGTGTCGAACGCGGTGACCGGACGGGGACGGCGTGACGACGAGCCGCCGCCAACCCCGGCGACTGTCGACGTTCGACCCCAGCCAGTGGCTCGACGGCGCCGCCCCGGCAAGTAGAGAGGCGGTGTTGGCCGCCCACGCCCGATGGCGAGCCGCCCGGCGCGAATGGCACCGGCAGCACGCCCCGTACGGCGCTCCGCCGCCGTCGGTGTGGGCTGAAGCCCAGGAACTGGCCGAAGCGCTGGGACGCCTCCGGGAGGCCGAAGCCGACCGGCTGGGCGACAGCGCATGACGCAGCCCCCGGCGGTAGACGGCCGAGGGCTGAATCCCACATTCACTCACGACCCGCACAGGAAGTGATGATGTTTAGTGACTGCACAAAATCATACGTTCGTTCGACCTCGTCCGTCATCGGACGCCGAGCAGCAGCCATCCGACGAGCAGGTGCGGCGGATCGAAGCGGACCGGTTCGGCCGTCCGCAATTGTGCCTGCCCGACGATTTCTGGGTCCGGCGGGGAGTCTTCCAATACATCCGTGCCGCCGCCCATGCACGCTGTGCGCCCGCCGACGCCGTTTTCCTCATGGTGCTCGCACGCGTGGCCGCCATGTCCCCACACGCGACCAGGGTCGCCACGCATCGAGGGTTCGCGACGCTGAACCTGTACGTCGCGGTGATCGGGGACTCCGGAGGAGGGAAGTCCGCAGCACACGGAGCGGCGGCCGATCTACTTCGCCCGCCGTCCGGGCTCGACTTCCACGACGCGGTTCCGGTCGGCTCCGGCGAGGGCATCGCCGAGGCATTCATGGGAACGGAGGGGAGTCCGAAACGGAGGGCCCAGGTACGCCACAACGCCCTGTTCTACGTGGACGAGGGTGCCGCCCTGGCGAAGCTGGCCGAACGGTCGGGATCAACCCTGGGCGAGACGCTGCGACGTGCGTTCGGGGGTGAAGCGCTCGGCCAGACGAACGCAACCGCTGACCGCTCCCGGTTGGTGCCGCGTCACTGCTACAGCCTTGGCGTGATCGTTGGCTTCCAGCCTGACGCCGCGCTGCACCTGCTCTCCGAGGCTTCCCTGGGCGGGCCTCAGCGGTTCCTCTGGACGCTGACCGAGGATCCCTGGATCTCGGATGTCGCCGAATGGCCCGGGCCGCTCGACATCACGACGGCCATCGGAGGGCGGTCGACGTTCATGGAGCCGTCCACCCTCAGTCTCCCGCCAAGCGTCAGGGAGGAACTGCGTCTCAAGGCCGTGGCTAAGACGCGCGGCTTCAGCGAGGGTGGGGCGGCGCTGCCCCTGGAGGACCCGCTCGATGCCCATGCCGACCTGGTGCGGATCAAGGTCGCCGGCCTGCTGTGTCTCCTCGATGGTCGACGCAAGATTTCCGAAGAGGACTGGGAGTTGGCCGAGACGATCTGGAAGACCTCCTGCGCCGTCCGCAATGAGGTCGTCGCGCATGGGGAGCGGCAGAGAGAGCAAGCCAGGAAGGCCGACCACCAGCGGGCGGCGGATCGGAAGGGCGCAGAAGCGAACGGTGAATATGAGGCCCACATCCAGCGCGTCGCGAAACGACTGGTCAAAGCCGTGGGCAGGGAAGACGGACGCATGAAGGTCACGGCCTTTCGTAGGAACGCCGGGCGGGACCGGGGCTACCTCGACGAGGCGATCGAACACGCCGTCCAGTCGCGTCGGCTCCACGAGGCCGATGGGTTTCTGATCCTCGGCGCCCAGGACTGAAGATCTTGCGGACATGCGGACGTCCGCATTCGCCCCCTGGTGCGCTCTACGCGTGAGTAAAAAGATCTATCTATTTTCCCAGGTCAGAGCACTTGATCCTGGACGACAGAACTACACACCCCGCTGCGGACATGTCCGCGTCCGCACGCTCGCGAGACACCGAAGGAAAGATCAATGATCACGACACTCATTCATTTCGACGCCGAGTTCCGGAACGGCAACGGCGCGACGACACTGCCAGTCGCGGCCTGGTCGGACGAGGGCTGCGCACTGGTCGTCGACGAGCCCGCCGGTCGCCTAATAGAGGCCCGCTCTCTGGCCGGATTCACGCGGGTCATCCAGAACCCGTACCGCACAACGAAGGGCGCTTCTGGGGGCCCGGAGTTCAAGGGGGGTGGTCGGTGTTGATGGGTCCGCTGCTGACGCCTGGGAGCCCCAGAGCGGCTGCTGTGCGCCGCGTCCTCGTCGTCGGCCTCACCCGGGGTGAAGGCTTTCTCCGTGAATTCGAGCGGAGGGCCGGGCTCGAATTTCTGGCCGAACTGGACGGAACTCGCTGCGCGTCGTGTTCGCAAGGGAAATCGAGGCCAAACGCAACTTCGGAACTTCCGGATGTGGCTAGCGATGGAGAATTGTCTGTGACTGAGGCGGCTCGAATTCTGAGCGTCTCGGACTCCTACGTGCGCCGCGTAGCGGAGTCCCTCGGCGGGCGCAAGGTCAAGGGCCAGTGGCAGCTCCCAAGGCCGTTGGTCATGGACGAGAAGAAGCGGAAGGAAGGGAGGGGTTAACGGACATGCAGCGGAAGACATACGAGCCAGCGGACGTCGAGCTCAAATCGACCGGCAAAGATGTAGTGGCGGCCTTCAGCATCTTCAACGAGGTTGACAGCGACGGCGACGTCGTACTGCCGGGGGCTATCCCGCACGGCGTTGAAGTGCCGATGTCGGCTTTTAACCACAAGAGCTGGGAAGACCAACTTCCCGTTGGCAAGGGCGTAGTTAGCACCGACGCCGGGCGAGCGACGTTCACGGCGAAGCTCTTCGACACTACGGGGGGTCGGGACACTTACGAAACGCTTAAGCAGCTTGGGCCTTTGGCGCGTTGGAGCTGGGGCTTTGACGTGATCGACAGCGAACGCGGAACGTTCAATGGCCAGCGCGTCAGGTTCATTAAGAAGGTGCGCCTGTTTGAGGTCAGTCCCGTTCTGCGCGGCGCGAACGATAATACGAGGACGCTGGCCATAAAGAGCGCCGACGCCACTCGCGCCGATCTGCTGCGGATCCGGGACAATCTTTACCGCGACATCCTGACGGAGTCGAAGGCACGACTGGCCGACGAATGCCACCGGGAAGCGCTTCGGACCGAGGTTGAACGCCTTTACGCCAACTACGTCAAAGACGTGGGCGTCGGTTACAGCTACGACCGGGAAGCGATCGTTCCGCAGACGGTACGCGACGCCGCCCGTGCAGCTGTCGGGGTTTATGCGCCCGAACTTGGTCTCGACCGGGAACAGATCCGTGTCCGCTGGTTTTCGGCCGAGGACGGCACAGGGGCAGCCGTGAAAGGCGAGTTTGTGGATTTCTGGTCGAGTGTACCGCTCCTCGGTAGGTGCCGCCCAAGGATGGCGCCCAACGTCATCGAACTGAACGCGAGCCTCACGGAAGACGACTGCTGGAGCGTCGTCCCCCACGAGCTGCGCCACCTCTCTCACCCCGAAGAATCAGAGGAAGACGTACGGCTTTACGAAAGCCGGGCAAAACTACGAAGAATGGGCTACTGAACATGAGCCACCGCGAAAACCTCCTCAAGCGCACGGAGCACGTCATCCAGGCCGTGAAGAGGGCAAAGACCATCTACCTCACTCGGGGGCACTAATGCGAAAGCAGGCTGTGAACAAGGCCATTGGGACGTCAGCCGGCACCCCTGCTGTCTGTGGCTACTGCAACGGCGCGACTAGCGAATACGGATGCCGCGAAGTAACCTCGGGGTCCTACTGTGTCAATGGTGGTGCCCTGTGGAAAATCCGCACGCGACCCCGGACGCCGGATCCAATCCTTGAGATCGAGCAAGAGGTCATCGACGAGTGGACGCCCCGTATCGCCGAGGCTCTGAAGGTGGAGGCCGAGGCGGAAGAGGAGTACGAGGCCAAGTCGAAGGCGTGGGCCGATGCCGAACTCTCCGTGCGGGCCGCTGTCAATGAAGACGCCGAGGCGGCGTTTGCGGCCTCTTGCAGCGGGCGGGGACCGAAGCCGCACCCCCGCCTTGATCGGCTTCGAAGTGAACTCGCCCAGCGACGGGAGGAGTTGGACGAGGCGGAGCGGTTGCTGAGGAAGGCCCGGGTGAAAGCCGGTCAGGCTGTGCGTCACTCGGAACAGGCGAGGCGTATCGCCCGGGACCGGGCGAGCTGGCCAGAGGCGGTGTGACATCGGGGGCAGGTGATGGGCACTACCCCTCGGCCGGAGGGTGGGCCTCGGGGTGGAGAGTCCGCCGCCCCCTCTCCCCCCTGCTCCCCATCCACCCACTCGTTACGCATGCCTCTTCGTGCGTTCTTCAGTGTTGCATCAACAAATCAAAATTATTATCAAAGTGAAAAACAATAAAGAATGAAAAGAGCTGCGGATTCGTTTGAGGCCTAAGGCGTCTCTTAAGGCTGAGGGTGCGCCCCAGGGAACAGAAGGGGGGGAGGGGGTCGCCAAGATCATTATGACTCCGATCCACCCGACCTCGTCCGCGTTTTTTTGCGGCGCCCAAAAAAGCCGGCGTCGGGGTCGCGGCATGCGGGAAGTCACTGGCTTTTCGACTTGGTTCCGTCGTCATCTAGAACCGTTTGGGCATCCGTTGAGAAACCTGCGATTTCCTGAGCTAGCTTATCCTTGAAGGATACTGCTTTCATCCAGTCTTCGTTGGCAGTTTCGGTCGTAATGTCGGTGTCGGCTTGCGCTTGGGCCTCTATGATCACTAGAGCAAGAATTAGCCCGGTGGCGTGCAGTCTTATTGCAGAAGCCCTCTTGCTGATATGTGCAGGTCCGGCCAGCATTACTTTTGTGCAGAGCTTCCCGATGGAATCGCTAAGGGATCCCGCTTGTTGTGGGCTGAGTTCGACGGAGTGCGTTTCTTCGATCAAGCTTGTTTTCTGATGCAACTCATCAATGGCATTGATGAAATCCTCGTACACGGCTTGCCGTGCGTCGCGTCGCTGTCGACGGTGCTCCGCCCTCGCCGCGATCTTCGCCTGCTCGCGCGTGGCCCACCCGGTGGCGAACGCCGCCCCGGTCGTTGCAACCGCCCCCGCCAACGCGCCCAGCACTGCTGCCAACCCTGCGTCCATGGGGAGAGTTTGGCAGGACTGAGGGTCTGCGAAGGAGTCTCGGAGCGATCTCGCGGACGGTAAGCCCCTGTGTCTCTAAACTCACGTCTCATGAGCAACGCATCGACAAGGAGCATCATCGCCGCAGCGATACTCCGATGGGTGAAGGACATGGGTGACCACCCTCGCCGCAGTCTGGAGTTGTTCTTGGCCTCGGATCAGGCGCGGGCGGTGGGTGCCGATCCTGAATTGGCTGAGCACGCCGTGGCCTTCATGGAGGCGCGTGGGCTGCTGGTGGTGCTGAGGGCAATGACCGATGCACCGGTGCACCTGGCGCTGACGGTGGACGGGCGTGACTGCCTGTACCAAGGCGGTGATGTGGAGGCGTACCTTCGGGACCGCGAGCCGGGGACTCGTATGGAGTTCAACGTTCGGGGCGGTCAGGGTCATCAGTTCGGCAACATCGGAGAGACGATCACGCAAACGAATACGGTCCAGCAGGGCCTGGGCGTGCAGGAGCTTGCCGCGTTGGCGGATCTCTTGCGTCGGTGCGCGGACGATCCGCAGGTCGATGAGCATGAGGCCGAGGAACTGCGCGACATTGCTGATGACTTGGATGGCGACATCCAGGACGGTGAGGTCGAGCCCGGTACAGCCCGAAGGCGTCTAGCCCGAATCAGGAGGGTGGCTGCTCACTTGATGCCGACGACATCGGTGGAGTTGACGGCGGCTGTTGATCAGATGGGGCAGCTTCTCGGCTGAGGGCCGGGCCCGACTACTGTCTCCAGTCAGCCCAGAGACCCAAGTGCCCTGGTAATGCGGGACCTTGCCTCTGAGCCGTGCGCAGCGGTGCGGGACAGCTCGGCGAACGCCCTGAGGTACGTGCGGATCTCGCCTGGGGTCGTGATGTTGACCTCGGCTGTCAACGTCTCCACTGCCACCTGGGTGTCGTCGAAGGCGTAGAAGGCTTCCAGCGGCCACACCGTGCGTCGGGCCGTGAAGGGAATGATCCCGAGGGACACGTTAGGCCGAGACATGATCTCCAACAGATGCCCGAGCTGCCGCGCCATCGCTGCGTCGTCGCAGACCCGGTAGTAGAGAACGGCCTCCTCCAGAACTAGGGCGAACCGGTGATCCCCCGCATTAACGACTCGGGAGCGGTTTAGGCGTGCCTGCACGGCGTCGTCGACATCGTCAGGAGTGCCCTGGAAGTGCGTGATGGACCGCAGGAGCCCCGTCGCGTAGTCGGCGGTCTGGAGCATGCCCGGAACCAGGTTCGAGGCGTAGACGCGGAAATGACGCGTGCGCTGGTACAGCGGGACGGTCTTCTCATGGACGCGTCGCATGCCGTCGCGGTGGATCTGCCGCCACTGGACGTACATGGACTCGGCGGTGCGAGATGCGGCGATCAGATCGGCCGCCTGCTCCTCGGCGCCACAGGCCCGGCACCACGCCCGTATGTCCTCATCAGACGGGGCGGTCTTGCCCCGCGAGATGCGGGACGCCTTCGACTTGTGCCAGCCGCACCGTGTCGCCAGTTCAAGCCCACTGAGTCCGGCGTCCCTCCTCATGTCGTCCAGGCGAGCAGCAATGGCGGCGCGGGCAGCCTGCGCGGTGGAGAGCGGGGACGTGGACATGAACTGGCGTACCGGCTTCTCAGATGGCGTACTTCTCGTGCGGGATGGCCCGCTCCCAGACGGCGTCGAACGCGGTGGCACATAGGCGTGCAACCGCCGGCTCGTCGGTCTCGTCGGTGTGCACCCAACGCCCGTCGCCGTCAAAGACGTTGAATTGGACGATACGACCGTCGAAGAGCCAGAAATCGTTCCCCGGAAGGGTGAGGTCGGAAGCCTTCCGCCTCGGGAGCCAGCGGATCTCTTCGCCTGCGGCGACGTTGGTGAACGTGAACGAGTGCTCGTACCGGATGTACTCGCTTTGTGGCTCGCTTACGATCCTCGCGCGGCGCATGACGACCCCGCTGGCGGTGACCTCCTGGACGAGGTCGAGCCAGGGGCGCCACCACGACTCGCGGTCGTCCGGGTCGAGCCGGTGCCCCTGCTTCCACGCTGCGAAGCCCTCATCCTCGTTGGAGATCGCGTATGTGTCCCGCATCTCCAAGTGCACAGCGGAGTGGTTCACGGACCGGATCAAGTCCGCAAAGCTACCGAGGCTTTGCGCCATCAAGTGCCTCCCTCACGAGCGGGATCATCCGCTGCGGTAGCCGGATCACGCCCTCATGGTCCGGGAGCGGGCTGTCCCGGACGGTCCGGGCCAGTGTCGCTGCATCGGCCTTCACACCCTGGATGACGAGATCCTGCGTCTCCTCGTCCACCCACACGGCCGGGCAGCCGTGATCTCCGGACTCCGGATCTTTGCCGACGAACCGTAGCTGCATTGCCTCTCCTTGCGTCGAGCCGGTTGCTGCTGGTTGCAGAGTGAGCCTCACCTGGGCGGAAGAGGTGGTCAAGGGCGAACGTACCCGTCGTGCAACCGCGTGCAACTTCGTGGACCCCCCATCTCCCGGCTTCCTACGGTCGTATCTGGAGTCACACGAGTCGGGGAGACACGATGGCAGCCACGAGACACAGGACGACACAGGAACCGCCCGTAGTGCTGCCGATCGGCCTGGACGCCTGGTTGCTGGACTGTGCGCCGGTCAATGGCTGCACGACGTGCCAGTCCGAATGGCGGAAGCTGAACATGGCGAAGAAGGCAGGCAACATCGCCCAGGCCGCCCGGCACGCCACAGCGGTCAGGGATCACGCCGGGGGCGCGCACTCGTGACGATGGACATGGATACGTACAGGGACGGCCGCAAGCAGGCCACAGACGCGGCGGAGGCGATCCGTGGAGCCCTTGCCGGTCTCGGCCTGCCCGAACGGGTCTGGGGCTCGGTGCGCCCGATGGTGACCCACAGCGGCAAGCCGTACGTGCACCTGGGGATGGTGGTCCGCGCGGACGTGGCCGAGAAGATCGCCGAGGCCATGCGTACTGCCACCTCTACATAACTCCCTTGCGCTGCTCCCCGGTTGTCAGTGGGTGATGCGACAATCCGACCATGAGTGAACAGGTGCACTTGCCGGGCACACGTAGCGAGCTGAGTGACGACGACGTGATCGGTGCCGCCTCGGTCCTTCTGGCTCAGCGCGGACACAGGCAGGCAGCTGCTCTGATGCTGGACGCGACGGCCATCTATATCGAGAGGGGCATTGTTCACGAGGACTCGGCCTCCTTTTCCTACGACAGGGAATTCCAGGACGTCATCCTTGAGGTCGAGCCGCACCTGATGGCTCAGCCTTATGGCCACCTCGTTAGCCACATACGCTCAGCCTTTGAGGCTGTCGGGATCGGGTGTGGACGGAACATCGAAGACGTCTCGGTCCGAGAGGTCATCCCGAGAGTTGGGGCGAACTGGCGAGAGCAGTTGGCTCGCGAACTCAAGGGCGGGAGCCAGAGCAACCATGCTCGCAAGGTCCGGCTGGAGCCCCGCCACCCGACGGAGGACGGTCTCCACTTCACGAACGAGTGGGAGCACCGGGTGTACCAGGTACTCAAAGAGCGCCAGGTCACCCTGCCGGACAACGAGACGATCGGGATCATGCCGCTCGGCGGCATGCGGGTCCGGGGGCACACCTTCGAACCTGATCTCTTGGTCACGTACCGGGGACATGCGGGCGTCATTGAGATCGACGGTCCGCAGCATAAGGGACGTGCCTCTGCCGACCGGAGCCGCGAACGGCTGCTCCGGCACGCTGGGCTCAAGTACATCGACCGCTTGGATGTCGAGGAGACGACGAGCCGTGCTGAGGTCGAGAAGTTCGTAACCGACTTCCTGACGCATCTCGGGCGGTAGCCCCCGGCGGCGGGTGCTGTTAGGTCGGCTTGACTAAGTCGGCGACCGTCGCTTCGCCGATCTGCGTGACTGGTCCGACGGGCGCCACGGACCGTGCTGTACGTCGGCCCCCGCCCGCCCCACTGTGCAGGCGGCCAGCCCCCGGCAGGCTCGCAACCCCCGCCAAGGCCCTGCCGGGCGGGTGGGGTAGGAGGGCCCAGGCCCTTTGTGTTTTGTGCCCTGGAAGTGCCCTTGAGGTCGCCCAGTGAGCTATCTTCGCAGGTAGGAAGAGGTGTGTGGCCACTTCGCCTCGTACTGCATGCCCGCGGGGATCGCCGCCACGGACTTGGCGAGCATGGGCAGCACGGGGGGCATCACCGGGAGATCCATGCCTCGACTCTAAGAGCCGCCGCAACGGTCCGCCTGTTGAGCGCGAAAGCGAAAGCCGCAGGTCAGGAAGGGATCGCCCGAGGATGCGGAGGCGGGGCCCCGGCGACACACTGGAACGTGGCGTGCTCTGATCAGGGGGCGGACGAGGAGGATCCGCGTGAGCTTCGACCAGCTTCCGCTGAAGTCGCTATTCACCGGCGCCGAGAACGCGCTGCTGTCGATGCTGGCCGACGCGCCGGCCGAGGCCGTCGAGAAGGCCCACGAGTACAAGATCCTCCGCGATGTCCTGGACGGCACCTCGGCCGCGGTGGCCATCCTCGACGACCGGCTGCGCTTCCGGTACGTCAACGACGCCATGGCCCGCATGGGCGGAGTGCCGCCCGACGCGTTCCATGGCCGGACCATGGCCGAAGTGCTGCCGGGCATCCACCGCTCCGAGGACGTCCTGCGCATGATCCTCGGCGACGGCTGCCCCCGGGCGCTGTCCGTCACCGGTACCACGCACGCCCCGTCGCCGTTCCGGCAGCGCCAGTGGAGCGCGGTGTACCACCGCCTCGACCACGGGGGCCGCGTGCTTGGCCTGTGCGGCATCGCGGTGGAGGTCAGCGGGCTGCGCCAGTACATGGACGACCTGGAGCGGGCCCACCAGCGCCTCGCTCTGCTGGACACCGCCGCGACCAGGATTGGCACCACGCTCCGAGTCGAACAGACCTGTGCGGAGCTGGCCGACTTCGTCGTGCCGAGTCTGGCCGACCGGGCGTCCGTGCGGATCGTGGACACGCAGGAGGCCGACGACCTGCCGCCGCCGGCCCCCGGCGTCCTCCGGCTGCGCGTCATGGCCTCGGCGGGCGGTCCGGACATCGTGGCCCGCATCGGACTGACCGCGAAGAACGGGTACTACTTCGACGTCCCGCGCGACTCGCCGGTCCGGAGCTGCCTGGACACGGGCCGCCCGTGGGTCGGGAACCTCGCCTCGGACGACGTGCTGCTGAAGATGCTGCGCACGCCACTCGACCTGGACGTGGTCCGCGAAGTCGGGATCCACTCCATCGTCGTGGTTCCGCTGCCGACCCGTGAGCACCCGGTCGGCGTCCTGCACCTGTTCCGCGCCGGCGACTCGGCCCCCTTCACCGACGAGGACGTGGTCATAGCCCAGGAACTGGCCGCCCGGGCTGCCGTCGCCATCGACAACGCCCGCCAGTACACCCTCGAACACTCGATGGCGCTGGAACTGCAACGTGCCCTGCTGTCCGAGCCGGGCGGTCCGCACCCGGACGTCGAGACGGCCTCCCGCTACCTCCCCGCCGGGCAACGCGCCCTCGTCGGCGGGGACTGGTTCGACTCGATGGCCCTGCCCTGCGGCCGCACCCTCCAGGTGATGGGCGACGTCATGGGCCACGGCTTCACCGCCGCCGTCGCCATGAGCCAGTACCGCTCCCTGCTGCGCACCATCGCCGCCTCCGGCGTCCCCGTCGAACGGGTCCTCCAGGAGGCCGACCACCGGCTGGCGAGCATCGGCATCGACCGGGTGGCCACCTGTCTGCTCGCCCTCGTCGACCCCGGCCAGGGCACCTGCACCTTCGCCGGCGCCGGGCACCCGCCGCCCGTGCCGCTGCACCCCGATGCCCCGGCCGAACTCGTGCACATCCCGACCGGACCTCCCCTCGGCACCGACCTCGGCTGGTACGAGGCACTGACCCTTCCGGTGCGGCCCGGAACCGTGCTGCTCATGTACACCGACGGTCTGATCGAGGACCGCCGGAGGGACATCGACGCCTCGCTGCGACGCCTGACGCATCTGCGCCTCGACCTCGACGGTCCCCTGGAGAGCGTCGTCGACGCCCTCCTCGCCCGCCTCGTGCACGGCACCACCGAGGACGACGTCACCCTGCTCGCCACCCGCCTGCGCGCCCCGTGACGCCTGAGCGCTCCGCATGCGAGGCCCACGCGCTGCGCCTACCGTGGCGAGCATGGGTGACGCGGTGGAACTGGAGGCGGGCGGCCGGACCGTACGGCTGTCCAGCCCCGGCAAGATGTTCTTCCCGGAGCGCGGCTTCACCAAGCTGGACCTCGCCCGCTACTACCTGGCCGTCGGCCCCGGCATCCTGCGCGCCCTGCGCGAGCGGCCCACCACCCTGGAGCGCTACCCCGAGGGCGTGAACGGCGAGAACTTCTTCCAGAAGCGGGCCCCCAAGAACATGCCCGACTGGATCCCGACCGCGCACATCACCTTCCCCAGCGGCCGCAGCGCCGACGAGATGTGCCCCACCGAGGTGGGGGCGGTGGTGTGGGCCGCCCAGTTCGGCACCCTCACCTTCCACCCCTGGCCGGTACGCCGCGACGACGTCGACCACCCGGACGAACTCCGCATCGACCTCGACCCGCAGCCCGGCACCGACTACGACGACGCCGCCCGGGCCGCTCACGAACTGAGGGCGGTGCTCGACGAGTTCGGCGGACTGCGCGGCTTCCCCAAGACCTCGGGCGGCCGGGGCCTGCACGTCTTCGTGCCCATCGAACCGCGCTGGACCTTCACCCAGGTCCGGCGCGCCGCCATCGCCGTCGGCAGGGAGATGGAGCGGCGGATGCCGGACCAGGTGACGATCAAGTGGTGGAAGGAGGAGCGGGGCAGACGCATCTTCGTGGACTACAACCAGACGGCACGCGACCGCACGATCGCCTCCGCCTACTCGGTACGGCCCCGCCCGCACGCCCCCGTCTCCGCGCCGCTGCGCTGGGACGAGGTGGGGGTCGCTCATCCCCAGGACTTCGACCTCGCGACGATGCCCGCGCGCTTCGCCGAACTCGGCGACGTGCACGCGGACATGGACGACCACCGCTACTCCCTGGAGTCCCTGCTCGACCTCGCCCGCCGCGACGAACACGACCACGGGCTGGGAGACCTGCCGTACCCGCCGGAGTATCCGAAGATGCCGGGAGAACCCAGACGGGTACAGCCGAGCAGGGCCCGCAAGGAGACGCCCCCTACCGCTCCTTGACGACTACAGCTCCTTGATCCGGATGTCCCGGTAGGACACCACATCCGTCGTGCCGTGCACCTGGAGCCCGATGTAGCCGGAGGCGAACCGCCGCCCGTCCGTGCCCGGGTCGTCCGAGCGGGGCGGGGTGAACGCCTGGCCGCCGGTGTTGTCGAACTCGTTGATCAGCACGCCGTTGCGGTACACCGAGTAGTGCTGGTCGACCACGCGGATCTCGTAGTCGTTCCAGGTGCCCTTCTGCGTCACGCCGGCACCGGCGAGCCCCACCCGGTCGAAGCCGTAGACCGACCCCGTCTTGTACATGTCGCCGTCGGGCCGGTCGAGCACCTGCACCTCGTGCCCGTACTTGATGGCGGCCCACTCCGGCCGTGACTCCTCCGGGTGGTCGTGGACCCAGGGGAAGCGCACGAACACACCGGAGTTGGCGTTGCTTGTGCCCGGGGCGTCGTCACGCCACTGGAGCCGCAGCGAGAAGTCGCCGTACTTGCGCTCGGGGAACCACAGCATGCCCATGCCGGGCGTCGTGGTGCTGGAGGTGATCGTCCCGTCGGCGTTCAGCCCGAACGAGCCGCCGCCCACCTGCTGCCACTTGCCGAAGGACTCCGCACTGCCGTCGAGGATCGTGCGATAGCCCTCGGTCTGCCCGGGCTTGCCGATGCCGGACTGGCGGGCCGCCTTCCGGACGGCGTTGTACTCGCGCTGGTCGATCACGCCCTCCTTCAGCAGCGCGTCGAGGACGGACGTCACGTGCTTGAGGAACAGGGCGTGGGACGTCCACTCCTTCTCGTCCTCGATCAGCTCGCCGATCCGGCACCGGTTGTCGGTCACCCGGTTGCGCACTCCCGAGTCGACCGAGCCGACGATCACCGTCAACCGCTCGTCGTACTCCGGGCAGTCGGGCGCCGGAACCTGGCCGGAGACGACCGTGAAGGTCACGGTGCGTGCCGCCGAGGTGTTGCCCGCCTTGTCGGTAGCCCGGTACGCCACGGTGTGCGCGCCCGCCCGGTCGACCACCACCGGGGCCGAGTACGCGAGGTACGGCCCGCCGTCCAGCGAGTACTCGACCTTCTCGACGCCCGAGCCGTGCTCGTCGGTCGCCGTGACGGTCACCCGGGCGCTGTTGACGTACGCCCCGGCGGAGTTCTTCGTGCCCTCCACTGTCACGCCCGTCACCGGCGGGGTGGTGTCCTGCGGCGGTGCCGCGACGACCGTGAACCGCACGCTCTTCTCGCCCGCCACGTTGCCCGCCTTGTCGGTGGCGCGGTAGCGGACGGTGTGCGCGCCGACCTGGTGCACCATCACCGGGGCGGTGTACGGCTGCCAAGCCCCGGAACCGATCGCGTACTCGATCGTGTTGACCCCGGAGCCCGTGTCGGAGGCCGAGACGGTGACGGTCGCCATGTCGATGTACGCCCCGTCGGGATCGCGCTCACCGCTCACCGTGGCCGAGGTCTCCGGCGCGGTCGTGTCGTCCGACTGCGGTGCCACGACCGTGAACGCGGCGCTCTTCTCGGCGGAGACGTTCCCCGCCTTGTCGAAGGCGCGGTAGCGGATCTTGTGGGCGCCGACCTGATCGACGACGACCGGCGCGGTGTACGGCTGCCAGGCACCCGCGTCACCGATCGCGTACTCGATCCTCTCGACGCCCGAGCCGCCCTCGTCCATGGCGTGCAGCGCCACGCTCGCCGAACCGACGTACTCGCCCTGTGTGTTCTGCGTCCCGCTCACATGGGCCGACGCCTCGGGCGCCGTGGTGTCCTCGCCGGTGCCCTCGGTCACCACGAGGATGCCCTGCATCTGGCCGTGGCCGGGGATCGTGCAGTGGTAGAAGTACCGGCCGGGCGTGAGCGTGACCTGCGCGGTGTGTTTGCCGCCCTGGGCGTCGTTCGGGTTGGCCAGGATGTTGAGCTGCACATCGTTGTTGAACTCGGGATCACTGGTCACGAACGTCAGCGTGTGCGGCATGCCCGTGGTGTTGCCGGTGGCCACGCTGTTCTCGAACACGATCGTGGCGGTACCGGCGACCGCCGTCTTGGGAGCCGAGAGGTACTTGTCGATGTCATTGCCGGCCGTCCAGGTGAGGACCTGCTCGGCGGCCGGTGCCTCCGGCTGTCCGGCGGCGGGCATCGCCTGCACGCCGAGCATCATGAGCAGGGCGGCCAGCAGGGCGGCCCAGATTCTTCGTTGCCGGATCACTCGGTCCCCCTCGCCAGCCGGTCGGCGGCCGGGGTCGGCCCGCCGCCCTTGTAGGTGACCCGCCACAGGGCCGACCTGGAGTCCGAGGTGAAGAAGCCGCGGCCGTAGTCGAGGACGTACAGCGCGCCGTCCGGACCGAACTTCCAGTCCATGAGGTTCTTGATGCCGTCGTTGCCGATCGGCACGATCTTCTTCAGCGACTCCGAGTGCACCGGCAGACCGCCGTCGCCCTGCGTCTTCGGGTCCATGAGCACCGCGTTGCGCGGCTGGTCGGCGTCGTAGAAGTCACCGACGAACCACTTGCCGTCCCAGTAGGCCGGCCACTTGGCCGTGCTCGTGCTGCCGGTGTCGTACCGGTAGACCGGCCCGTTCATCGCTGCCTGGCCGCCGCCCTTCAGCCAGGGCAGCCGGTACGACGCCTCCTCCGGCTTGTACGAGGGGACGCCGTTCGCGTCCCGCGGGAAGTCCGGCGCGCCGCCCTGCGGCGAGTACCAGATGTTGTTGCCGGTGACAGGCGGCAGGTTGACCAGGCCGTCGTTGTTCGGCGACTCGTTCTTCGGGCGGTCGCAGTCGTACCAGCCCAGCGGCTTGGACGGGTCCGGCAGATTGCGGTCGCGGTAGGGCTGCTTGTTGCCCATGCAGTACGGCCAGCCGCGGTTGCTCGCCTTGGTGATGGCGGCGAAGGTGTCGTACTTGGCCGGACCCCAGGTGGTCGAGGGCGCGATGGCGTCCGGACCGACCCAGCCCGCGTAGAGAACATCGGTCGACTTGTCGACGAAGATACGGGCGGGGTTCCTGACCCCCATCACATAGATCTCGCCGCGGGTCTTGCCGCCGCCCTCGTCGGTCTCCTTCCCCGTGAAGAGATTGCCCTCGGGAAGCGTGAACGTCCCGTCCGGCTCCGGGTGGATGCGCAGGATCTTGCCGTTGAGGTTGTTGGTGTTGCCGGCCGTGCGGCGCGCGTCGGCGAAGGAAACGCCCTTGTAGTTCGGCTGCGGATTGTTGCCCGAGTAACCGGCGCTGAACCCGCTGGAGTTGTTGTCACCGGTGGCGATGTACAGATTGCCCTTCGAGTCCCAGGCCATCCCGCCGCCCGAGTGGCAGCAACTGTGAATCTGTACCGGCCACTTCAGCAGCACCTTCTCGCTGGCCAGGTCCAGCTTGTTCGTGGTCTGGTCGAGCGTGAAGCGGGAGACGCGCCGCTCCGCCATCCGTGTGTCGCGGTCGATCCCGGAGTGGGGCGTGTAGTGGAGATACACCCAGCCGTTCTGCTGGAACTCCGGGTCCAGCTCGATTCCGAGCAGCCCCTCCTCGACCTTGATCAGCTCGTCGCCGCCGCCCTTGTTGCCGAAGACGGTGAGCGCACCCGCGAGCGTGACCTGCTTGGTCTTCGGGTCGTAGACGTGGATCTCGCCCTTGCCCTTGCCGATGTCGGGGTTGCTCCAGTCGGTGACCACCGGCTGCGAGGAGTCGGCGCCGCCCCGGCCGATGTAGAAGACCCGGCCGTCGGGCGCGGTGACCAGCCCGTGCGGCTCGCCGATCTGGTCGTTCTGCCCCGGCTGATTGGGCTTGGTCAGCCGCTCCGCCGCGTAGTTGGCGTTGATCGTGGCCTTGCAGTCGGCCTGCTCCAGCCGGGTCGTCCACATCAGCGCGCCGCGCAGATGCGCACGGAAGTCGGTCTCGTCGTACGACGACACCGTGCCGCCCATGCCGGTGTAGAAGGAGCGGCCGCCGTCGTAGTCACGGCACCAGCTGACGGGATGATCCCAGCCGTTGGCACCTGCGCCCGGCTGGTAGCTCGACTCCCGTACCCGGGCCACCGTATGGACGTCGCCCGACGGGTTCTTCGCCCAGTTCAGCCACTTGTCCGGGTGCTTCCACTGCACCGGCAGGTCCTTGGTGGCCGGGTGCCGGCGGTCGCCGACCTCGACGGTCGCCCGCTGCACGGCCGAGGGGCTCGACGCGGCCGGGCGGGCTCCCACCAGCCCGGTGAACCAGTCCGAGTACGGCTCCGCGCGCGCCGCGTCATGGAGTCCGACGAAACCGCCGCCGGCTTCCATGTACGCCTCCAGGCCCGCCTCCTGCTCCGCGTCGAGGACGTCGCCCCCGCCGGTCAGGAACACGATCGCGTTGAAGCGGCCGAGTCTCGTCTCGTTGGTGAACACCGAGGCGTCGTCGGTGGCTTCGACCTTGAAACGGCGGTTCGCCGGGCCCGAGAGCCCGATCTTCTCGATCGCCTCGATCCCGGCGTTCACGACAGGGGACTCCTCCCCGGCCGCCGCGGAACCGTGGAAGATCAGCACCCGTACATTCGCGCCGCCCGGCGGCGACTTGATCGACATCGTTGTCAGCGGGGGTTCCGGATACGGCCGCGCGTTCGCGGCCGGCCCCGACAGCAGCCCGGCGGTCACGACTCCGGCGGCCACGGAGGCCGCCCAGACACGTCTTCCCTTGCTCAACCCTCGTAAGTGCATGGGCACCTCCTCGGTCACAGCAACACCGCCAAGGAAGCTAAACCCCTTTGCGCGGCTCGCCAATACCTATGACCGAAATGGCCCCAACTTTGTCTCGAGTGTGGATAAACGGGAGCGCGGCCGGTACCGTCGCACAGGTTCATCACAGGTACGCCTCCGTAAAAGCCTTACCAGGGTGGGGAGTTCCGCATGGACAGACGCAGCTTCAACCGGCGGGTCCTGCTGGGCGGCGCGGCCGTCGCGACATCGTTGTCCGTGGCCCCGGAGGCCATCAGTGCCGACGGGCCGGCGAAGACGGCACCCGCCGGAGGCGAGGTGAAGCGCATCAAGCTGTACGCCGAGAAGCTCGCCGACGGCCAGATGGGCTACGGGCTGGAGAAGGGTAAGGCGACCGTCCCCGGCCCGATGATCGAGCTCAACGAGGGCGACACCCTGCACATCGAGTTCGAGAACACGATGGACGTGGCGGTGAGTCTGCACGTCCACGGCCTGGACTACGAAATCACCAGCGACGGCACGAAGATGAACCGCAGCCATGTCGAACCGGGCGGCACCCGCACCTACACCTGGCGCACCCACGCCCCGGGCCGTCGCAAGGACGGCACCTGGCGGGCGGGCAGCGCGGGTTACTGGCACTACCACGATCACGTCGTCGGCACCGAACACGGCACTCAGGGGCTCCAGAAGGGCCTCTACGGCCCGGTGATCGTCCGTCGCAAGGGCGACGTCCTGCCGGATCGGACGCACACGGTCGTCTTCAACGACATGCTCATCAACAACAGGCCGCCGCACTCCGGGCCCGATTTCGAGGCCACGGTGGGCGATCGCGTCGAGTTCATCGTGATCACGCACGGCGAGTTCTACCACACGTTCCATATGCACGGTCACCGCTGGGCGGACAACCGCACCGGCATGCTGACCGGCCCCGACGACCCCAGCCAGGTCATCGACAACAAGATCACGGGCCCCGCCGACTCCTTCGGCTTCCAGGTGATCGCGGGGGAGGGGGTCGGGGCCGGTGCCTGGATGTACCACTGCCATGTGCAGAGCCACTCCGACATGGGGATGGTGGGGCTGTTCCTCGTGAAGAAGCCGGACGGGACGATTCCCGGGTACGAACCGCACGAGCACGGGGGCGCACAGCCGAAGCACGGGCACGAGCACTGACATCAGACGCGAGAGCGCTCTCACGGCGCTGGTCGCCCGGGGCTATCCTGATCCGCAACCGCAGATGAGGAGCCCCGAAGTGACCGACACCGCGCCGCGTCCCACTCTGGAGGCCGTGGCCGCCCGGGCCGGTGTCTCGCGGGCCACCGTCTCGCGTGTGGTCAACGGCGGGGACGGGGTGCGGGATGTTCTCGTGGAGCGGGTCCGCAAGGCCGTGGACGAACTCGGGTACGTGCCCAACCAGGCCGCCCGTTCCCTGGTGACCCGGCGGCACGACGCGATCGCGGTCGTCGTCGCCGAACCCGAGACGCGGGTCTTCGCCGACCCGTTCTTCGCGCTCCAGCTGCGCGGCATCAGCAAGGAACTCACGGCCCACGACAACCAGCTCGTCCTGCTGCTCACGGAGGGCAGGGACGATCACGCCCGGGTCGGCAGGTACCTCGCCGGCGGACATGTCGACGGGGCCCTCGTCTTCTCCCTGCACCTCGACGACCCGCTGCCGGAGCTGATCCAGCGGGCAGGCGTTCCCACTGTCTTCGGCGGCCGGCCCGGCTGGAGCGGCGACCGGCAGGGCGTGGTGTACGTCGACAGCGACAACCGGGGCGGCGCCCGCGACGCCGTCCGCCACCTGGCCGGCCTCGGCCGCACCCGGATCGCGCACATCACCGGCGCACTCGACCAGACCTCCGCGGCGGACCGGCTCGACGGCTACCGGGACGTCATGGCCGACGCCGACCCGCGGCTGATCGCCGAGGCCGACTTCACCCCGGCCGGGGGCGAGCGTGCGATGCGCGAGCTCCTCGACCGCTGCCCGGACCTGGACGCGGTGTTCGCCGCCAACGACCTCACGGCCTCCGGTGCCCTGCGCGTCCTGCGCGAGTCCGGCCGCCGTGTCCCCGACGACATCGCCGTGATCGGCTTCGACGACATGCTGCCCGTCGCGGAACAGACCGACCCGCCCCTCACGACGGTCCGTCAGGACATCGAGGAGATGGGCCGCCTGATGGCTCGCCTGCTGCTGCGCGAACTCGACCGCGGCACCGCGCACGGGGGCTCGGGCGAGGCCGCCGGCGACACACCCTCCAGCGTGGTCCTGCCGACGACATTGATCCGGCGCGCGTCCGCGTAGCCGGCCGGCGTCGTCCGGGGAAGGCCGCCCCGAGTCGGCCTCAGGCCTGCGGCTCGCTGCGGATCACCGCGAAGCGTGCCCCGTACGGGTCCGCGAGCTTGGCGAGGCGGCCGACGCCCGGCAGGTGCGTGGCGGGCAGGCGGATCGTGCCACCCCGCTCCTGTGCCCGGGCGACGAGGGCGTCCGGGTCGGTGACCTCGAAGTACGGCAGCCAGTACGCCTCCTCCTCGACCGGGTCGTCCGCCAGCGGCACGACGCCGCCGAACATGGCGTCCTCGGGTTCTCCGGCGGGGACGAAGGTGGTGTAGGCGCCGCCGGGGAAGTCGACGCCGAAGGTCTCCAGGCCGAGCACGGAGTGGTAGAAGGCGGCCGCTGCGGGGACGTCCGCCGTGTACAGCTCCACCCAGCACAGCGAACCGTGCTCCTGGACGACGTCCAGGCCCTTGTTGCGCCCCGGCTGCCACAGGCCGAACTGCACGCCCGCCCGGTCGGCGAGGATCGCCATGCGGCCCAGGTCCAGCACGTCCATGGGCTGCATCAGCACCGAGCCGCGCGCCTGCCCGGCCGCCTTCGCCGTGGCGTCCGCGTCCGGGGCCTGGAAGTACACCGTCCAGGAGGGCGGGCCCTGCTCCGGCGTGGTCTGCATGCCGCCGGCGGCGGTTCTGCCGCCGACCTGGAAGAGACCGTACCCCCCGACCTCGGGGTCGCCCGGCTGGAACCGCCAGCCGAACAGGTCCCCGTAGAAGGCCGCTGCGCCGTCGATGTCGGGTGTGCCGAGATCGATCCAGTTCGGAGCGCCGGTGACATAACGGGTGGTGAGCATGGCCGCCCTCCTCGCACAGGGTCCCGTCGTCTCTCTGCCGAGTCTCGCACCGCCCACTGACAAGCGCCGCTGGAGCACTGCCGGGGCGTGTTGCGACGCTCCCGCGCGCCGCCGTGCGTCGGCTCCTCCGGGAGGTGATGATCGGGGTGGCCGGGGGCCCTTGAACGCCGTGTTGATCCCGCGTTGATCGAACGTTTTTCGCCGCCCGCAACGCTTCTGGCCATGCACATCGACACCATCACCTCGCCCGAACTCGCCTGGCAGCAGGAAGCGTTGTGTGCGCAGACCGGGGCGGACTTCTTCTTCCCCGATCCGGGCAGTTCGGTGCGGGAGGCGAAGCGTATCTGCGGCCTGTGCCCGATCCGTGCGGCGTGCCTCGAGTACGCGCTGGACAACGACGAGCGTTTTGGCGTCTGGGGCGGCCTGTCGGAGAAGGAACGCCTGGAGCTGCGGCGCAGGTCGAGCTAGGGCCTGTCGCACGCCGAGCCCCTTGGCAGGACGTCCTGCCAAGGGGCTCGGTATGTGGCTGTCTACCGGGTCAGGCGCCGGCCGCCCGGGCCGCCATGCGGGCCTTGCGCGCGGCCAGCTTCTCGTCGAACTTCGTCGCCTCGGAGTCGAGGCCGCCCATGAACAGGCCCAGTTCCTCCTGCGCCTTGCGGCCCTCGGGGCCCAGGCCGTCGATCTCCATGATCTTCAGGAAGCGCAGCACGGGCTGGAGCACGTCGTCGTGGTGGATGCGCATGTTGTAGACCTCGCCGATCGCCATCTGCGCGGCCGCCCGCTCGAAGCCGGGGATGCCGTGACCGGGCATCCGGAAGTTCACGACCACGTCCCGCACCGCCTGCATCGTCAGGTCGGGCGCGAGCTGGAACGCCGCCTTGAGCAGGTTGCGGTAGAAGACCATGTGCAGGTTCTCGTCGGTCGCGATGCGGGCCAGCATGCGGTCGCAGACCGGGTCGCCGGACTGGTGGCCGGTGTTGCGGTGCGAGATGCGGGTGGCCAGCTCCTGGAAGGCGACGTAGGCGACCGAGTGCAGCATCGAGTGGCGGTTGTCCGACTCGAAGCCCTCGCTCATGTGGGACATGCGGAACTGCTCAAGCTTGTCCGGGTCCACGGCACGCGAGGTGAGCAGGTAGTCCCGCATCACGATGCCGTGCCGGCCCTCCTCCGCCGTCCAGCGGTGCACCCAGGTGCCCCAGGCGCCGTCACGGCCGAAGAGCGAGGCGATCTCGTGGTGGTAGCTGGGGAGGTTGTCCTCGGTCAGGAGATTGACGATGAGCGCGATGCGGCCGATCTCGGTGACCTGGGACTGCTCCTTCTCCCACGCCTCGCCGTCCTCGAAGAGCCCGGGGAAGTTGCGCCCGTCGCTCCACGGCACGTACTCGTGCGGCATCCAGTCCTTGGCGACCTCCAGATGCCGGTTGAGCTCCTTCTCGACCACTTCCTCCAGGGCGTACAGCAGCTGAGCGTCGGTCCAGGCGCCGGCGGGGCTGCCGAGGTGGGGAGTGGCGATCGTCATGGACTCTCCAGGGGACATACGTACGAGCGGTGAGCGGTAACTTACGGAATCGTAGGCTACGTTTCCGTAGGTTACGATGCCGTAGGTTAAGAGCGCTGTAAAGGCCGCTGATCAGCGGGTCGCTCGTGTGCCCGGCGTCGTCGTCCCCGGATCCGCAGGTCGAGGGCCGGAAGAGTGAGGCGCCGGCCCGGTCAGGCGTACAGCTCCCGCAGCCGCACCGAGAGGCATGTCACACATCCCTCGAGTTTCTCGAACTCGCTGATGTCCACGACGACCGGTTCGTACCCGAGGTCCGAGAACAGCTCCGCGGTCTTCGGCGCGCTCGCCGCCATCAACAGTTTGTCACCACCGAGCAGCACCACGTGCGCGCCGGCCTCCTCGGGCACCGGCAGGAAGCGCGCGAACAGCGAGGGCGTGTCCATCTTCGGGATGTGCCCGATGACCGTGCCGTCCGGCAGCGCCGTGACCGCCGACTTCAGGTGCAGCACCTTGCTCACCGGTACGGCGACGACCCGCGCGCCCAGCGGCTCGAACGCGGCGCGCAACTGCTGGACGCCGACGGCGTTGGTGCGCCCGCCCCGGCCCACGTACACCGTGTCGCCGATCTTCAGGACGTCGCCGCCCTCCAGGGTGCCCGGCTCCCAGATCCAGTTCACCGAGCAGCCCAGACCGGCCACGGCCTCCTCGACCCCGGCGGTCTCCGCGCGCCGGGACTCGGCGCCCGGGCGCGCGATCAGGGCCACGTTCCGGTACATCACGACCGTGTCCTCGACGAACACCGAGTCCGGGCAGTCGTCGGCCGGATCCACCTCGATGGTGTCCCAGCCGTGCGCGCGCAGGGCCGTCACGTACGCCTCCCACTGCTCGACCGCCAGGTCGGCGTCGACCCTCTCCCGCTCGATGTGCGTCACCAGCCCCTCGGCGAGACGTGGGCTGGGGCGGCGGACGAGGGCCTTCTTGCTGGGCACGAGCGTGACTCCGTATGGGATGAGACGTGTCTGGACCGCACCGACGGGGCCTCCGGGGTCGACCGGAACGCATCGGGCGTCAGCCGACCATGATGCAGGGCGATCCCGCGTGAGGACACCCCCAGGGGAGAGGCGGAGGGGCAGAGGGACGGGGTGGCCGACGCCGTGGTGGGCAGCAGGGCAGCGCCGCCTCCCGCCCCGGCTGACAGCCGGCCCGGCCCGGCGCCTCAGCGGGGTGGCGGGCCGGGTGCCGAATCCCGGCCCGGTCTGCCGCCGACGCGGGCGGCTCCTGGCCCGGCGCATCTGCGGGGTGTCCGGGCGAGCGCCGATTACCGGCCCGGTCTGCTGCTGACGCGGGCGGCTCCTGGCCCGGCGCCTCAGTGGTGTGCCCGGGAGAGCGCTGATCCCGGCCCGGTCTGCTGCCCACGTGGCCTGCGCCCCTGCAGCCCAGGGCCTGCACTCGGCGCTGTCGGGACGCTGCCGCAGGCCGCCAGCCCCCCGGCGGCCCTCGGGACTCAGTTCGGCGGTCCGACTGCCAACCTCTCGCTGTGCCTCCGGACTCTGCCGCTGCCCGGGCGTCCACCCTCGACGGCGGCCGGATTCAGCCGCCGTCTGGCCGTCCCCCCTCGACGGCGGCCGGATTCAGCCGCCGTCTGGCCGTCCCCCCTCGACGGCGGCCGGATTCAGCGGCCGTCCGGCCGTCCACCCCCCCCACGGCGACGGGACTCAGCCGCCGTCCCACCGTCAACCCGCCGCCCCCGGACTCACCCCACCGGCTTGGCGCCCCCCGGGGCGCTTCGCTGTGCCGGTGTCGTCCCGCCCTCGGTCCGCTCCGGCCCGTCGGGGCGCAGGCACTCGATCAGGTAGTCGCCCGTGTCGGGGTCGCGGGTGACTCCGTGGGTTTCGCTGCCGAAGCCGGGGAAGCGGCGGTCGAAGGACTCCAGGGCGCGGAGGTAGCGCAGGAGGGGACCGTCCGGGGCGCCCACGCTCTCGCCCGGCATGAGTACGGGGATCCCGGGCGGCGTGACGGTGACCATCGCGGCGGCGACGCGTCCGGGCGCGTCGGCCAGCCTGATCCGTTCCGTCCCGCCGCGGATCAGGCGCTGGTAGCACAGCTGGGGCGGGGCGACGGGCTCCGGGAGCTGCTGGAAGGCGGTGTCGAGCAGCTCGACCAGGCGGACCTCGCGCAGATGGTCGTGCATCTCCTGGCAGAGTTCGCGCAGAGTCCGCCCGGTGTAGCGCCGCGGATGCTCGGCGACCAGCGCGGGCAGCACACGGCCGAGCGGGGCGTCACCGTCGTAGAGGTCCTTGAAGTCCATCAGGGCGTCCAGCAGCGTGCCCCACTTGCCCTTGGTGATGCCCATGGAGAACAGCACGAGCGTGGTGTAGCTGTCGGTCTTCTCCACGACGATCCCGCGCGTGCCCAGGTACGCGGTGAGCACCCGCGCGGGGATGCCCCAGTCCGCCATGTCGCCGGTCGCGCTGATCCCGGGGCAGGTCAGGGTGACCTTGATCGGGTCGAGCATGCAGTAGCCGTCGGTCAGCCCGGGGAAGCCGTGCCAGTCCGCGCCGGGCTCCAGATGCCAGCAGGACGGCTCGGTCCGCAGCAGGTCCGCCGGTGCCTCGTCGAAAGGCAGGCGTGTGCCGCTGCCCGGATCGGTGACCTCACCGGGCTGCCATACGCCGAAGAACCAGGGCGGCCGGTCCCCGGCGGCCTCGATCCGCCGCCCGAGGCGTACCATCTCCTGGCGGAACCGGACCGCCTCGGTCACCGCCTCGTCGATCAGCCACTGCCCCTGCGGACCGTCCATCATCGCCGTGGCCACGTCCAGCGAGGCGATCATCGGGTACAGCGGCGAGGTGGTGCCGTGCATCATCAACGCCTCGTTGAACCGGTCGTGCTCCACCGGCGCCCGGGGCGCGGGCCTCACGTGCACCATGGCACTCTGCGACAGCGCCGCCAGCAGCTTGTGGGTCGACTGGCTCGAGAAGACCGTCGGACGGTCGGGTCCGGGGAAGGTCTCCTCGTCCACCGACATGCCGTAGCGCCCCGCGTAGAGGGGATGGAAGCGGGCATAGGCGAACCACGCTTCGTCGAAGTGCAGCCGGGGCGTGCCGGCGGCGAAGGCCCGGGCCGCCGCCACCGCGTCGTAACACAGCCCGTCGTACGTGGAGTTGGTGAACACCGCGTACTGGGCGCGCGACGACACGGCATCCGCCGTCAGAGGGCTCGCGGCGATCCGCGCCGCCACCGAGTCCGCCGCGATCTCGGCCGGGGGCAGCGGCCCGGCGAGACCGTAGCCGTTGCGGGTGGGGACCAGGTACACCGGCCGGGCGCCGGAGACCACCAGGCCGTGCAGGACCGACTTGTGGCAGTTGCGGTCCACCAGGGCGATCTCGTCGCGAGTCACGCTGAAGTGGCCGACCAGACGGTTGCAGGTGGAGTCGCCGTGCAGCACGAAGTACGTGTGCTCGGAGCCGAAGACCCGCGCCGCGTTGCGCTCCGCCTCGCCGATCGGCCCGGTGTGCTCGAACAGCGAGCCGAGCTCCTCGACCGAGATCGACAGGTCGCTGCGCAGCAGCCGCTCCCCGAAGTAGTCGTGGAACGCCCGGCCGACGGGCGACTTCAGGAAGGCGACACCGCCGGAGTGCGCAGGGGTGTGCCACGAGTACTCATGCGCGTCGTCGAAGCGGCGCAGCGCCTTGAAGAACGGCGGAAGCAGGGCGTCCTGGTAGGCGCGCGCGGCCGTGGTGATCCGCCCCGCGATGAACGCCGGCGTGTCCTCCAGCGGCCACACGTAGCCCACCACCGACTGCGACACCCACAGCGGCAGGTCACGCAGCTCCTCGCCCGCCATCACCAGGAACACCGGCAGGTTCTGGAACCGGCGTCCGATCCGGCGCAGCACCGCCGCACCGCCGGGTTCTCCTTCGGCCCCCGGCCCGGGCGGCAGATCCCAGGCGACCAGCGCGGCGCCGAGCCCCGCCTCGGTCCTGAGTACCGCCTCGGCGTCGGCGACACCCACCACCCACCGGACCTGTAAGCCGCGCGTCCGGATCGCCTCGGCGATCCTCGCCAACTGCCCGGCGGCGGCGCCCCCCTCCTCCGGATGTTCCGCAACCGCGACCAAGACCGTGTTGTCGGCCATGTGGCTCCCCTCCCGGCGGCCCCGCGCCACCCCCGCACCCCAGTCTTCGCGGACCTGCACGCGTGATCGGCCGCCAGAGGACCAAACCACCCCATCGATCCAATGCGCGGACCGCACCTTGACGTGTCAACGCCCGGGAACGACCTCCGGAGGCAGGCCCGCCGAGGCCCGCACCGCCCGCCGCAGATGCTCCCCGGTGAACGAACCCTCCGCCTCCAGGAGCTGCCGCGGCGTCCCCTCGAAGACGATCTCGCCGCCGTTCCTGCCGCCGTCCGGGCCGAGGTCGATCACCCAGTCGGCCCGGGCGACCACGTCCAGGTTGTGCTCGACGACGATGACCGTGTTGCCCGTGTCGACCAGCCGGTCCAGCAGGGCGACGAGTCCCTCCACGTCCGCCATGTGCAGGCCGGTCGTCGGTTCGTCCAGCACGTAGACCGCGCCCGTCCGGTGCAGCCGCGTGGCCAGCTTGATGCGCTGCCGCTCGCCCCCGGACAAGGTGGAGAGGGGCTGGCCGAGCGTCAGATACGTCAGCCCGACGTCCCGCAGGGCGCGCAGCCGGCGCCGTACGCCCGTGTCGTCGAAGAAGCCGAGCGCCTGCTCGGCCGTCATCTCCAGGACGTCGGCGATGGAACTGCCCCGCACGGTGAGCCGCAGCACCTCGTCCCTGAAGCGCCGCCCCTCGCAGTCGTGGCAGGTCGTCGTCACCGGGTCCATGAAGGCGAGGTCGGTGTAGATGATGCCCCGGCCCTCGCAGGTGCCGCAGGCACCGTTCGAGTTGAAGCTGAAGAAGCCCGCCTCGGCCCCCGTCTCGCGGGCGAAGATCTTCCGTACCGTGTCCATGATCCCCAGATAGGTCGCCGGAGTGGACCGGCCCGAGATCCCGATCGACGACTGGTCGACGACCACGGCCTCGTCGTGGGCGGCGGTGAACTCCGCGACCAGGGTGCTCTTTCCCGACCCGGCGACCCCGGTCACCGCCGTGAGCACACCGGCCGGGAACCGTACGGTGACGTCCCGCAGATTGTGCCGGTCGGCGCCCTTGACCCACAGGTCTCCGACGGGCCGGCGCACCTCGCCCTTGACCGCCGTACGGGTGCGCAGGCAGCGCCCGGTGAGCGTGCCGGACGCGGCCAGCTCGCCCGGCGTTCCCTCGAACACCACCGTGCCGCCCCCGGTACCGGCGCCCGGCCCCATGTCCACCACATGGTCGGCGAGCGCGATCACGTCCGGGTCGTGCTCGACGACCAGCACGGTGTTGCCCTTGTCGCGCAGCCGCAGCAGCAGATCGCCGAGGCGGCCCACATCGCGCGGGTGCAGGCCGACACTCGGCTCGTCGAAGATGTACGTCATACCGGTCAGGCTGGAGCCGAGGTGCCGCACCGTCTTCAGCCGCTGCCCCTCCCCGCCGCTGAGCGTCGCCGTCTCCCGGTCGAGACTGAGGTAGCCGAGCCCGATCGTCTCGATCCGCTCCAGCGCGGCCACCGCCGCCCCCGCGACCACCCCGGCCACCGGGTCGTCGATCTCCCTCAGTACGGCGATGAGGTCGGTGACCTGCATCCGTGCGCAGTCGGCGATCGACCGGCCGTCGATCCGGGTCGCGAGCGCCGCCGCGTTGAGCCGGGCTCCCCGGCAGGCCGGGCAGGCGCCCTCCACCAGGAACCCCCGGACCAGGTCGCGGGTCTTCTGGCTCATCGCCGACAGGTCCCGCTTCAGGTACAGCCGCTCGAAGCGGTCGGCCAGCCCCTCGTACTCGGTGGTCCAGGTGCCGCCGCTGCCGTTGACGGTGACCTTGCTGCCGGGCCGCCCGCGCATCAGGAACTCCCGCTCGGCGGCCGTGAACCGCCCCACCGGCTTGTCCGGGTCCAGGTCGGCGCTGTTCGTGTAGGCCTGCCCCTGCCAGGTCCCGGCGGCGAACGGCGGGAAGCGGACCGCCCCGTCGGCGAGGGAGCGGTCCGGGTCCAGGATGCGGTCCCAGTCGGGCCGTACCGTCCGGCCGAGGCCGTCGCACTCGGGGCACATGCCCGACGGGTCGTTGAACGAGTACGCCGTCGCCGGCCCGGCGCTCGGGGTGCCGTGCCGGGAGAACAGCACCCGGATCACCGAGTAGACGTCCGTCATGGTGCCGACCGTCGACCGGGAATGGCCGCCGACCGGCCGCTGGTCGACGACGATCGCGGGGGAGAGGTCCTCAAGACCGTCCGCGTGCGGCCGCTCGTACTTGGGCAGCCGGTTGCGGACGAACCACGGATACGTCTCGTTCAGCTGGCGCTGCGACTCCACGGCGATCGTGTCGAAGACGACGGACGACTTCCCCGACCCCGAAACGCCGGTGAACACGGTCAGCCGGCCTTTCGGGATGCGGAGGGTGACGTCCTTGAGGTTGTTCTCGCGTGCTCCGGTCAGGGTGATGAAATCGTGCGTGAAGTCGGTCATGCCGCCGACGCTAGGCGGAATACCCGACAGCCTCTGGCGTGATTTCCCTGAGTTCTCCGTCCTCCAGCCGCAGCCAGCGCGTGATGCCGATCGACTCCAGGAACGGCAGGTCGTGACTGGCCACGATCAGCGCCCCCTCGTACGACTCCAGGGCCGTGGTCAGCTGCCGCACACTCGCCATGTCGAGGTTGTTGGTCGGCTCGTCGAGCATGAGCAGCTGCGGCGCGGGCTCCGCCAGCATCAGTGCGGCCAGCGCCGCCCGGAAGCGTTCGCCGCCGGACAGCGTCGCCGCCTTCTGGTCGGCCCGGGCACCCCGGAACAGGAAGCGGGCCAGCCGCGCCCGGATCCGGTTGTTGGTGGCGTCCGGCGCGAACCGGGCCACGTTCTCCGCGACGGTCAGCTCCCCGTCGAGAACGTCGAGCCGCTGCGGCAGGAACCGCAGCGGGACATGCGTCCGCACGTCGCCCGACTCCGGATCCAGCTCGCCGGTGATCGTGCGCAGCAGCGTGGTCTTTCCCGAGCCGTTGCGCCCGATCAGCGCGACCCGCTCGGGACCGCGCAGCTCGAAGCCGCCCTCCACGCGGGCGCCGTACCGGAGCCCGAGATCCTGGAGGGTGAGGACGGTACGCCCCGGCGGCACGGCCGTGTACGGCAGGTCGACACGGATCTCGTCGTCGTCCCGTACGGCCTCCACCGCCTCGTCGAGCCGCTCCCTGGCCTCGGCGAGCTTCTCCTCGTGCATGATGCGGTGCTTGCCCGCGGACTCCTGCGCCGCGCGCTTGCGCGCCCCCATGACGATCTTCGGCTCGCGCTTCTGTTCGAACATCTTCTGCCCGTACCGCTTGCGGCGGGCCAGCTTGACCTGGGCATCGGCCAGTTCGCGCTTCTGTTTGCGGAAGTCGGACTCGGCCACGCGCACCATGCGCTCGGCCGCCTCCTGTTCCACGGCGAGGGCCTCCTCGTAGGCGGAGTAGTTGCCGCCGTACCAGGTGATCTCTCCGGAGCGCAGATCCGCGATCTGGTCCACGAGGTCCAGGAGTTCACGGTCGTGGCTGACGACGACCATCACACCCGGCCAGGACTGGACGGCCGCGTACAGCCGCCGGCGCGCGTACAGGTCGAGGTTGTTGGTCGGCTCGTCCAGCAGCAGCACATCGGGCCGGCGCAGCAGCAGCGCCGCCAGTCGCAGCAGGACCGACTCGCCACCCGAGACCTCGCCGATGGTGCGGTCCAGCTCGACGTGTCCGAGCCCGAGTTCGCCCAGGGTGGCCAGGGCACGCTCCTCGACGTCCCAGTCGTCGCCGACGGTCTCGAAGTGCGCCTCGGCCACGTCGCCCGCCTCGATGGCGTGCAGCGCAACCCGCTGAGCGGCGATGCCGAGCGCCTGGTCGACGCGCAGGGTGGTGTCGAGCGTGACGTTCTGCGGGAGGTAACCGACCTCACCGGCCACGCGGACGGAGCCGTCGGCCGGTGCGAGCTCACCGGCGATCAGCTTCAACAGGGTCGACTTCCCGGACCCGTTGGCGCCGACCAGGCCGGTCCGGCCCGGGCCGAACGCGACGTCCAGGCCCTCGAAGACGGGGGAGCCGTCGGGCCAGGTGAAGGAGAGGGACGTGACAGTGATGGAAGTAGGCATGCGGGCCTCTTTCGCGGTTGCTTGATGCGGTCAGGGGCAAACGCGTATCGAGACACCTGCGACCAGGGAGGAGGGACTCCACGGGCATGAGGAAAGCCCTGCACCGGAGGACGGCTCGATCGCCGAGGTCGCACGCAGCGCACACACCCCAGGTGTGTGACGCGGTGTCTCAGGACCTCAGACGAGCAACGTCCTTCTCCAATCGGCGGCAACAGGACGCTGAACAACGTACGAGGGGGCGTCGGACCTGTCAACGAATTAACGTGAGGCCCGAGCGCCCCGAGGAGGCCCCGTGACCGACGGCCCGCTCTCGCTGCCTGCCCGGCTCTGCCTGCTGGCCTGGGACTCCGCGCCGCCGACGGCCGCCGGTACCGGCCACCTGGCCGGCCTGGTGCGTGCCGGTGCCCTCACCGAACTGGCCCAGCGCGGCCTGCTCACCGACGAGGACGGCATCGCCACGCCGGTCGACCTCGACGCGCGCGCCGGTGACGCCGTCCTCGACGGGTTGCTGGAACTGGTCCACGAGTCGTGCCCGCACTCGTGGCGGACGTGGGTGACACTGCGGGCCCGCGTGACCCTCGACGCCGTGCGGGAGCAGCTCGTCGCCGGGGGGTATCTGCGGGCGGAGAAGAAGCGGGTCCTCGGCGTGTTCCCCTCCGTCGACTACGCACTGGAGCGTGTCACCGCCGTGGACGCGCTGCGGGAGGAGACGCGGCAGGTCCTCCAGGGGCCGCCGCTGGTCACCGAGCCCTCCGCGCGTGACGCGGCGCTCGTCGCCCTCGCCGCGGCGGCGGAACTGCTGCCCGAGAAGGACGTCCGCGTCCACCAGCAGCGCGTCGAGGAGCTGACCGAGCGTGCCGGGGCGACGGCGCCCGGGCTGCGGAAGATCGTGCGCGAGGTGCGTACGGCGGTGGCGGCGGAGTCGACGGCGCCCGCCCGGCCCTGACCCACGCTCACGCCGGATTCCTGCCGGCCACCCGGAGCGACCGGGCCCGACTACGGCGAGGTCAACACCCTGCTGGAGCGGGGGCGTCGACTCAGCACGCGTCCCGCATCAGCTCCGCCAGGCCGTGGTCCAGATCCAGCTGCAGGTGCTCGAGACCGACGGGCACGAGCTCGCTCGTGGCCTCCAGGAACCGGCGCACCTCACTGGAGCGGACATGCACGACGGCGGTGCCCTCGGGGGCGTGGAACTCCAGGACGGTGCGGTCGTACCCGTAGGGCCGCACCCGTACGTCCCCGTGTCCCTCGGCCTCCTTCAGGCCCGCGGCGAGCAGCTCGCGGGAGAACGTCCAGCAGACCTCGACGCCCTCCAGCGTGGCCGGGGCGGGGAAGGTCATGCGGACGGCGAACGGGTCACGTCGGTCGTAGTGCAGCGTCGCGGGAATGCTCGGCATACGCGGCGCGGCGGCGACGAGACGGGCCTCCACGGGCTGCTCGATGACGATGGACAACGCCTTGCTCCCTTGTGACGGCTGGACGGGCTTCCGGTCGGATTGCGGCCGGGCATTGGAAGAGACGCCGGATTCAGCCAATCCGTGCACACGAAGGGCGAGTGACCTCTGTCACCGTGTTCATGCACCAGAGTGACGTGACTCTCCTCATGTGCCATGGCGGGCACTTGTGGCGCCCGCCGGAACACCCGCCGCGTCCGCGAGGCCGTCTGGACGGCGTCCGGGCGGTGGGCTAGCTTCCCCGGCCATGAGGCGCTTGGGGAGCATGCGACGGACGGGACGAACACGGCGCAGGGTGACCGCTGCGGCGGCGTGCGCGGCGGCACTGGCCGCCCTGACCGCCGTACCGGCACAGGCGCACGAGCAGCGCCGGGTGCCGCACTGGGAGCTGAAGGACACCGGCACCCCGGAGGTGCGGTTCCGCGGCCTCGCCGCCGTCAGCCGGAACACCGCCTGGGCCGCCGGGACCGGCGGAACCGTCCTGCGCACCACCGACGGCGGGGCGACCTGGCGGAACGTCTCGCCCCCGGGCGCGGCGGAGTTGCAGTTCCGGGACGTCGAGGCGTTCGACGCGCGCCGGGCCGTGGTCCTGGCCATCGGCGAGGGCGAGGCGTCCCGGGTGTACCGCACCGACGACGGCGGGGCGACCTGGACGGAGTCCTTCCGCAACACCGACCCGAAGGCCTTCTACGACTGCCTCGCCTTCTTCGACTCCCGCCACGGCCTCGCGATGAGCGACCCGGTGGACGGGAGGTTCCGCATCCTGTCGACCGGTGACGGCGGCCGTACCTGGAAGGTGCTGCCGGACGCGGGCATGCCTGCCGCGCAGGAGGGCGAGGCCGGATTCGCGGCGAGCGGCCAGTGTCTGGTCACCTCCGGGCCGAAGGACGTCTGGCTCGCCACCGGCGGGGCCGCACGCGCGCGGGTGCTGCACTCGGCCGACCGCGGGCACACCTGGACGGCCACCGACACGGCCCTCCCGGCGGGCGACCCGGCCCGCGGCGTCTTCGCGCTGGCCTTCCGCGACCGTACCCACGGCCTCGCCGTCGGCGGTGACTTCCGCCCCGACCAGCCCTCCCCGCAGGCCGCCGCGCGCACCTCCGACGGCGGCCGCACCTGGCGCCCCGCCGCCACACCCCCGCCCGCCTACCGCTCCGGCGTCGCCTGGCTCCCGCACAGCCGCACCGCCGCCCTCGCCGTCGGCCCCGCCGGCACCGACCTCACCGCGGACGGCGGCCGCACCTGGCGGACGGTCGACACCGGTTCCTACGACACCGTCGACTGCACCCCGGACCGAGGGTGCTGGGCCGCCGGCGAGAAGGGCCGGGTTGCCCGCCTGGAGCACTGAGCATGCGGACTGCCCTGATCGTTGGCAGTGTGGGTACTCGTTCACTGGTCGTGAAAGGAAGTGAGCGGTGATGCCACGAGGTTCGAGCTCCAAGCGGGAGCGCCAGTACGAGCACATCAAGGACAGTGCGCAGGACCGGGGCGAGAGCACCGGCCGCGCCAAGGAGATCGCCGCGCGGACGGTGAACAAGGAACGCGCCCGCTCCGGCGAGTCGAAGACCGCCAGCCGCACCTCCACGAAGGACATGTCCTCGGGCAAGCGCGGTGGCCAGCGGTCGGGCCAGGGTTCTCAGGGCCCCACCTATGACCAGCTGTACCAGGAGGCCAAGCGCCGAGGCGTCGACGGCCGCTCCAGCATGAACAAGAGCCAGTTGCAGCGCGCACTGGGCAAGTGAGGTCATGACTCCCGAGGCCGGCAGGACTCCCTGGTCCTGCCGGCCTTCGCGCTGCCCGTAGGCTCGGGCCCACCATGACGACCGTACGCATCCCCGAACACTGGCCCGCGACCGAGGAGCAGGCCCGCGCCGTCCAGGACGAACTGCGCGAGCGCGTGATCCTCGACGAACCCGGACCGCCGCCCGGCACGGGCCATGTGACGGGGGTCGACGTGGCCTACGACGACGAACGCGACGTCGTCGCGGCGGCAGCGGTCGTCCTGGACGCGTCGAGTCTCGAGGTCGTCGCGGAGGCCACGGCGGTGGGCCGCGTCCCGTTCCCCTACGTGCCCGGACTGCTCGCCTTCCGGGAGATCCCGACGGTCCTGGCCGCCCTCGACGCCCTGCCGTGCCCGCCCGGCCTGGTGGTCTGCGACGGCTACGGGCTCGCCCACCCCCGCCGCTTCGGCCTCGCCAGTCATCTCGGCGTCCTGACCGGCCTCCCCACGATCGGCGTCGCCAAGAACCCCTTCACCTTCGCCTACGACGACCCGGACACTCCGCGCGGCAGCAGCTCGCCGCTGCTCGCCGGCTCCGAGGAGGTCGGCCGCGCCCTGCGCACCCGGGAGGCCGTCAAGCCGGTCTTCGTCTCGGTCGGCCACCGCGTGACGCTCGAGGTCGCCTGCGCCCACACCCTCGCACTGACCCCCGAGTACCGCCTCCCGGAAACCACCCGCAGAGCGGACGCCCTCTGCCGCAGGGCCCTGCGGGACACCTGTCCGGCCTGACCGGCCACACGCCGGCTGCGGGGCCGGCCGGTGTGATCTGAGTACCGGCTCTGAGTACCTGTACGGATGCCCGGCCGTGGCGCCGGTCGGCAGGCTGGGGCGCATGACAACGCACCGCGCTCCCAAGCCTGTTGCCGGACCGACCCAGACGGTCGAGCGGGCCGTCACGGTCGGGCTGATCCTCGCCGTGCTGGCCGGTCTCGCCTGGATCGCCGGCATGATCTACACCATCGCCGAGTGGCCGATGTAGGACGGAGCCCCTCGGCGTCCCCTCAGCGGGTCGACGCGACGCGGAAGCGGATCCCCGCCGCGCGCAGCCGGTCGATCAGCGCGTCGCCCATCGCGACCGCCGTGGTCACCTGACCAGCCGTCTTCGGCAGTTCGTCGAAGGCCAGGCACAGCGCCGACTCGGCGAGCATCTTCGCCGTCTCGTCGTACCCCGGATCGCCGCCCGAGACCTCCGTGTACACCCGCCGGCCGCCGCCCTCGCCCACGAAGCGCAGGGAGAACCAGCTCTTCGCCCGCTTCTCGGGGCTCGGTCCGTCCCCGGGCTTGAGCCGGTCCGACAACCAGCGCCGTGCGGGCGGCACCTGGGCCGCAGCGACCAACGCGCCGACGGCCGCGACCCCGCCCACCGCGACGGGCAGGTGCCGGACGGCCGCGTACTGCCGGTAGCGGAAGTCCGGGCCGTACCGCTCGAGGGCCGCCGCCGACCGGCGCACGATCTGCGGGTCGATGGTCGGCATCGGCAGTGCCCAGGCACCGACCTCCTTGGCGAACCGCGGCGTGCCCATCGGCGCGGAGACCCGCCGTCCCACCAGCCGCGGCTCGTGCCGCCGCCGGTCCCGCACCGCCGCCGCCATCTCCCGCTGCCGGGCGAACTGGTTCAGGGCCGAGCTGAAGGTGCCTCCCGAGAAGGCCGCGTCGGCGGTCACGAAGCCGTCCACGGTCAACGGCACGTCCTCGGGCAGCTGCCGCACGGTGAAGTACACGCCCAGATCGTGCGGGATCGAGTCGAAGCCGGCGGCGTGCACCAGCCGTGCTCCGGTCTCCCGCGCGCGTGCGTCGTGCCGGACGTACATCAGGTCCACGAACTCCGGCTCGCCCGCGAGGTCGAGGTAGTCGGTGCCGGCGTCCGCGCAGGCGGCCACGAGCTCCTCGCCGTACGTCACGTACGGGCCGACCGTCGTGGCCACCACGCGCGCCTGCTCGGCCAGGGAGCGCAGCGAGGCCGGGTCGGAGACGTCCGCCCGCAGCACGCCCATCTCCGCGTCGTCCGGCAGCCGCTCGCGCAGCCGCTCCAGCCTCTGCGCGCTGCGGCCCGCGATCGCCCAGCGCAGCCCGTCCGGGGCCTGCGCGGCCAGATACTCCGCGGTGAGCGCTCCGGCGAAACTGGTGGCTCCGAAGAGCACGATGTCGTACGGACGGTCCGTCCTGTTCAGCCTGCTCATGACACCCCTCGGTCGTGCAGCCCGTGCCGCTGTCGGTGGCCGAGGCTAGCGTGAGGGGTGCGGAGCCCGACGACGAGCCCGGAGGAACGACGATGGCCGTGCCCAGGAATGCCCTGAAGAAGTGGGAGAAAGTGCGCGAGTTCGCGCTGGGGCTGCCGGGTGCCGTCGAGGAGTTCCCCTGGGGCGAGTCCGTCGCGAAGGTCAACAAGAAGGTGTTCGTCTTCCTCGGCGTCCAGGACGGCAGCTACCCCCTGGGTGTGACGGTGAAGCTCAGGGACGAGACGGCCCATGCCCACGCGCTGTCCAGCCCCGGCGCCGAGCCCGCCGGTTACGGACTGGGAAAGGCCGGCTGGGTGAGCGTCCCCCTGGAGCAGCAGGGCGCCCCGGCCGCGGAGATGCTCTGCGACTGGGTGGAGGAAAGCTACCGGGTGATCGCGCCGAAACGGCTGATAGCGGAACTGGACGGAGACTGACTCCGTCGGGCAGATTACTAAGCGCTTGCTCTCTTCAGGTCTTGTGCCGATCGGGACGCGTTCTTAGCATCACTGGTGTTACATCAGATGTGTCACAGCACTGGGGGCTGGATGACCACGGCAAGGACGCCAGGACACGGCCCGCTCACCGGCGTGCGCGTCGTCGAGCTGGCCGGCATCGGGCCCGGCCCGTTCGCCGCCATGCTCCTGGCCGACCTCGGGGCCGACGTCGTGCGCGTGGACCGCCCCGGCGGCCCCGGACTCGCGATCGACCCGGCGTACGACGTCACCAACCGCAACAAGCGCTCGGTGGTCGTCGACCTGAAATCCCCGGCCGGCGCCGACCACGTGCTCGACCTGGCCGCACGCGCCGACATCCTGGTCGAGGGCTACCGCCCCGGTGTCGCCGAGCGCCTGGGCGTCGGCCCCGAGGCCTGTCACGCCCGCAACCCGCGTCTCGTCTACGGCCGGATGACCGGCTGGGGGCAGGACGGCCCGCTCGCCGAGCGCGCCGGGCACGACATCGCGTACATCGCCCCGACCGGCACGCTCGGCATGATCGGCCGGCCGGACGAGCCGCCGGCCGTCCCGGCCAACCTGCTCGGCGACTACGCGGGCGGCTCCCTGTACCTCGTCGTCGGCGTCCTCGCCGCCCTGAACCACGCGCGCGCTACCGGCACCGGCCAGGTCGTCGACGCCGCCATCGTCGACGGCACCGCCCACCTCGCCACGATGATCCACGGCATGCTCGCCGCCGGCGGCTGGCAGGACCGCCGCGGCGCCAACCTCCTGGACGGCGGCTGCCCATACTACGGGACGTACGAGACGGCCGACGGCCGGCACATGGCCGTCGGCGCGCTGGAGCCGCGGTTCTACGAGGAGTTCCTGACCCTCCTCGGCATCGAGGACCAGGCCACGGCACGCAAGGACGTCACCCGGTGGGGTGAACTGCGGGAACAGATCGCGGTCCGCTTCAAGACCCGGACGAGGGACGAGTGGACGGCCGTCTTCGCGGGCTCCGACGCGTGCGTGGCGCCCGTCCTCTCCCTGCGCGAGGCCCCGCACCACCCGCATCTCGCCGCCCGCGGCACCTTCACCGACCACGGCGGCATCACCCAGCCCGCCCCGGCCCCCCGTTTCTCCGCGACCCCGACCTCCGTCCGCACCGGCCCGGCGCGGCCGGGTGCCGACACGGCGGACGTCGCCCGGGACTGGGACGTCCCCGGGCTCCTCACAGCGCCCCGAAACCCTCAGTGAAAGGCCTCCTCGTGAGCACCGAAGCGTACGTGTACGACGCGATCCGCACCCCGCGCGGGCGCGGCAAGGCCGGCGGCTCCCTGCACGGCACCAAGCCCATCGACCTGGTCGTCGGACTCATCCACGAGATCCGCGCCCGCTTCCCGGACCTCGACCCGGCCGCCGTCGACGACATCGTGCTCGGCGTCGTCGGCCCGGTCGGCGACCAGGGCTCGGACATCGCCCGGATCGCCGCCATCGCGGCGGGCCTGCCCGACACGGTGGCCGGTGTGCAGGAGAACCGCTTCTGTGCCTCGGGCCTGGAGGCCGTCAACCTGGCCGCGGCCAAGGTGCGTTCGGGCTGGGAGGACCTCGTCCTCGCCGGCGGTGTGGAGTCGATGTCCCGGGTGCCGATGGCCTCCGACGGCGGTGCCTGGTTCAACGACCCGATGACCAACCTCGACGTCAACTTCGTGCCGCAGGGCATCGGCGCCGACCTCATCGCCACCATCGAGGGCTTCAGCCGGCGGGACGTCGACGAGTACGCGGCCCTCTCCCAGGAGCGGGCGGCCACCGCCACGAAGGACGGCCGCTTCGAGAGGTCCGTCGTCCCGGTGAGGGACCGCAGCGGCCTCGTCGTCCTCGACCACGACGAGTTCCCGCGCCCCGGCACCACCGCCGACTCCCTGGCCAAGCTCAAGCCGTCCTTCGCGGACATCGGCGAACTCGGCGGCTTCGACGCGGTCGCGCTCCAGCAGTACCACTGGGTGGAGAAGATCGACCACGTCCACCACGCGGGCAACTCCTCCGGCATCGTGGACGGCGCCTCGCTCGTCGCGATCGGCTCCAAGGAGGTCGGCGAGCGCTACGGCCTCACGCCGCGTGCGCGGATCGTCTCCGCCGCCGTGTCCGGCTCCGAGCCCACCATCATGCTCACCGGCCCCGCCCCCGCCACCCGCAAGGCCCTCGCCAAGGCCGGGCTGACCATCGACGACATCGACCTCGTCGAGATCAACGAGGCGTTCGCGGCGGTCGTGCTGCGCTTCGTGAAGGACATGGGCCTGTCCCTGGACAAGGTCAACGTCAACGGCGGCGCGATCGCGCTCGGCCACCCCCTCGGCGCGACCGGCGCGATGATCCTCGGCACGCTCGTCGACGAACTGGAGCGCCAGGACAAGCGCTACGGCCTCGCCACGCTGTGCGTGGGCGGCGGCATGGGCGTCGCCACGATCGTCGAGCGCATCTGACCACCTCCCAACGGATCACTACGGAGCATCTCCCCATGAGCACTGAGTCCACGACCATCCGCTGGGAACAGGACCGCACCGGCCTCGTCACCCTCGTCATCGACGACCCGAACCAGTCGGCGAACACCATGAACCAGGCGTTCCGCGACTCGCTCGCGGCCGTCACCGACCGCTTGGAGGCCGAGAAGGACTCCATCCGGGGCGTCATCATCACCTCCGCCAAGAAGACCTTCTTCGCCGGCGGCGACCTGCGCGACCTGATCCGCGTCACCCCCGAGACGGCTCAGGAGCTGTTCGACGGCGGCATGGCGATCAAGCGGAACCTGCGCCGCATCGAGACCCTCGGCAAGCCCGTCGTCGCCGCGCTCAACGGCGCGGCCCTGGGCGGCGGTTACGAGATCGCCCTGGCCTGCCATCACCGCGTCGCGCTCGACGCGCCCGGCTCGAAGATCGGCTGCCCCGAGGTCACCCTCGGCCTGCTCCCCGGAGGCGGCGGCGTCGTCCGCACCGTCCGGCTGCTGGGCATCGCCGACGCCCTGCTGAAGGTCCTCCTCCAGGGCACCCAGTACAGCCCGCGCCGCGCCCAGGAGAACGGCCTCGTCGACGACGTGGCCGAAACCCAGGAGGACCTGCTCGCCAAGGCCCGCGCCTTCATCGACGCCAACCCGGAGTCGCGGCAGCCCTGGGACAAGCCGGGCTACCGGATCCCGGGCGGCACGCCCGCCAACCCCAAGTTCGCCGCGAACCTGCCCGCCTTCCCGGCCACCCTGCGCAAGCAGACGGGCGGTGCCCCCTATCCGGCGCCGCGCAACATCCTCGCCGCCGCCGTCGAGGGCGCCCAGGTCGACTTCGAGACCGCCCAGGTCATCGAGGCCCGCTACTTCGTGGACCTCGCGGCCGGGCAGACCTCGAAGAACATGATCCAGGCCTTCTTCTTCGACCTCCAGGCCGTCAACTCCGGCGCCAACCGCCCCAAGGGCGTCGAGCCCCGCAAGGTCCGCAAGGTCGCCGTCCTCGGCGCCGGAATGATGGGCGCGGGCATCGCCTACTCCTGCGCCCGCGCCGGCATCGACGTCGTCCTGAAGGACGTCTCCCTGGAGTCGGCCCTCAAGGGCAAGGGCTACTCCGAGAAGCTGTGCGCCAAGGCCGTCTCCAAGGGCCGTACGACCCAGCAGAAGGCGGACGCGCTGCTCGCCCGCATCACGCCCACCGCCGAGGCGCAGGACCTGGCCGGCTGCGACGCCGTCATCGAGGCCGTCTTCGAGGACACCTCCCTCAAGCACAAGGTGTTCCAGGAGATCCAGAACGTCGTCGCGCCCGACGCGCTGCTCTGCTCCAACACCTCCACCCTCCCCATCACCGCACTCGCCGAGGGCGTCGAGCGCCAGACCGACTTCATCGGACTGCACTTCTTCTCGCCGGTCGACAAGATGCCGCTGGTCGAGATCATCAAGGGCGAGCGCACGAGCGAAGAGGCCCTGGCCCGCGCCTTCGACCTGGTCCGCCAGATCAACAAGACGCCGATCGTCGTCAACGACTCGCGCGGCTTCTTCACCTCCCGCGTCATCGGGCACTTCATCAACGAGGGCGTCGCCATGGTCGGCGAGGGCATCGAGCCCGCGTCGGTCGAGCAGGCCGCAGCCCAGGCCGGCTACCCGGCCAAGGTGCTGTCCCTGATGGACGAGCTGACGCTGACGCTGCCCCGCAAGATCAGGGGCGAGACGAAGCGCGCCGTCGAGGAGGCGGGCGGCACCTGGACGGCCCACCCCGCCGAGGCCGTCATCGACCGCATGGTCGACGAGTTCGGCCGCACGGGCCGCAGCGGCGGCGCCGGCTTCTACGACTACGGCGACGACGGCAAGCGCGCCGGGCTGTGGCCGGGACTGCGCGAGCACTACACCAAGCCCGGCTATCAGATCCCGTTCGAGGACATGAAGGAGCGCATGCTCTTCTCCGAGGCGCTGGACACCGTCCGGTTGCTGGAGGAGGGCGTGCTGACCTCGGTCGCCGACGCCAACATCGGCTCGATCTTCGGCATCGGCTTCCCGGGCTGGACCGGCGGCGTGCTCCAGTACATCAACGGCTACGAGGGAGGCCTGCCCGGATTCGTGGCACGCGCGCGTGAACTCGCCGAGCGCTACGGCGACCGGTTCACACCGCCCGCGCTGCTGGTGGACAAGGCGGAGAAGGGGGAGCGGTTCAGCGACTCAGCCCGGAGCTGACTCTTCCGGAGGTTCCGTGAGCCACTCGCCCAGCTCTTCCTTCAGCGACCGCTGAAAGGCCGTGAGGAGCGCCTGCACCACCAAGGGGTGCATGTGCGCCGACAGGGACCGCACGTCCCGGGCGTCACGCTCCGCCACCTCGCCCCGGAAGAGCTGGGAGAGTTCACGGGCCGCGGCGCGCGTGTGTTCGATGAGAACCTTGCGCGCCGCGAAGATCGCCTCCGGGGAGAGCGGCACGTCCAGCAGCCCGGCACCCAGCCGGAGCAGACCGAGGTCGGCTTCGTACCCGCCGTCCCCGGGCCGGACCACGCCCATCGCGACCAGCCGCTCGACGTCCTCGGCGCCGAGCGGCCGTCCGGCCCGCCGCTCCAGCTCCCCGAGCGTGAGCGTCTCGACGGTGTCCGGCGCCCAGGAGGCCACCACGGCCCGGTGGATGGCGAGGTCGTGCGCGCTCAGGTCCGGCGGCAGTTGCCGCAGATAGCGCTCGATGCCCGCCAGCGTCATGCCCTGCCGCTGCAACTCCTCGATCAGCGCCAGCCGGGCCAGGTGCTCCCGCCCGTAGTGCCCCACCCGCCGGGGGCCGAGCACCGGCGGCGGCAGCAGCCCCTTCGTGCCGTAGAAGCGGACCGTGCGCACCGTGACACCGCCCCGGGCGGCCAGCTCGTCGATCGTGAGGGTCGGCTCCTCGGCGTCGGTCGTCATGTGCAGCAGTATCGCTGTCTCACCAGTGCTGTGAAACCTCGGTGGCATCCCCGCATGACCGTGAAGTGAACAGCCGGTAGTCACTGTGCCTGTTCCTGGTGGACCTTGTGAGAAGTGACGCTGTGTGACGCCCGTCACCGAATGCGAGCAGACCGGTGTGGGAAGGTGCAGCCTTGGTCCGCGCCGCGTCACAAGGGTGGTGCGGACCATCGCACTGTACGGACCCCGGGCCCACGACGTCCGGGGTGATCCAGAGAGTGGAACCACCCGTGAGCAAGGACGCCGTCAACACGGCTGCGGCGACGCCGCGTACCGATGCGGCCCAGGTGCCCGCGGACGCGGGCGACGCCGGCTACAGCAAGGACCTCAAAGCCCGCCACGTCAACATGATCGCCATCGGCGGCGCGATCGGCACCGGACTCTTCCTGGGCGCCGGCGGGCGGCTGCACAACGCGGGCCCCGCGCTGGCGATCGCCTACCTGGTGTGCGGCGTCTTCGCCTTCTTCGTCGTGAAGGCCCTCGGCGAACTCGTGCTCTACCGTCCGTCCTCGGGCTCCTTCGTCTCGTACGCGCGCGAGTTCCTCGGCGAGAAGGGCGCCTATGTCGCCGGCTGGATGTACTTCCTGAACTGGTCGACCACCGGCATCGCCGACATCACCGCGATCGCGCTCTACACGCACTACTGGAGCCTGTTCACCGACATCCCGCAGTGGGTACTCGCGCTGGCCGCCCTCGCGGTCGTGCTGGCCGTGAACCTGATCTCGGTGAAGATCTTCGGCGAGATGGAGTTCTGGTTCTCGATCATCAAGGTCGCCACGCTCGTCGGCTTCATGCTCATCGGCATCTTCCTGCTCGCCACACAGCACAAGGTGGGCGGCCAGACGCCGGGATTGAGCGTGATCACGGACAACGGCGGCGTCTTCCCGCACGGCATGATGCCCGTCGTCCTGGTCATGCAGGGCGTGATCTTCGCGTACGCCGCGCTGGAGCTGGTCGGTGTCGCAGCGGGTGAGACCGCAGAGCCGGAGAAGGTCGTCCCGCGCGCGGTGAACTCGATCATGTGGCGGGTCGGGCTCTTCTACGTCGGCTCGGTCGTCCTGCTGGCCCTGCTCCTGCCCGGTTCGGTCTACTCGGCCGACCAGAGCCCCTTCGTCACGGTCCTGTCGAAGATCGGCATCCCCGCGGCGGGCGACGTGATGAACCTGGTCGTCCTGACGGCCGCCATGTCCTCGCTGAACTCGGGCCTGTACTCCACGGGCCGCATCCTGCGCTCCATGGCGATGGCCGGTTCCGCGCCGAAGTTCACCGCCCGCATGAACCGCAGCCAGGTCCCCTACGGCGGCATCCTGCTGACCTGCGCGGTGTGTGTGCTCGGCGTCGGCCTGAACTACCTCGTGCCGGCACAGGCCTTCGAGATCGTGCTGAACATCGCCTCCCTCGGCATCATCAGCACCTGGGTGATCATCATGATCTGCCACCTGGTCTTCGTCCGCCGCGCCAAGGAGGGCCTCGTCGATCGCCCCTCCTTCCGTCTCCCCGGCAGCCCGTTCACGGAGATCACCACGATCGTCTTCCTGCTGGCCTGCCTCGGCATGATGTGGAACGACCCCGAGGTCGGCCGCAAGACGCTCCTGCTCGTCCCGCTGATCGCGGCCATGCTGGTCGCGGGCTGGTTCGGCATCCGCCGCCGGGTGTCCGCGACGGCCGACCAGGAGCTGTCACAGCTCACGAAGTAGCAGGCGGGGGCCCTTGTCAGTGGCCGCGTCCACGGTGGCGTCATGCCGGGATCAGGTATGTCCGGGGTGACGCCACCGTTCCGTCGGTGAAGGGCTCGCCTGGTGCGACAGGGGATACGGGTGACGGTGTACGACCACGGGGACCGAGGCGACGCGGCTCGGACCGGCTCAGCCCTGCCCGTCGAAGCTCCCCAGCAGACACTCGGTCAGCCGCTGCGCGATCGATCCGTCGGGATCCAGCCGGGGGTTGAAGATCGCGACGTCGAGGCCCACGGCTCCGTCGCCGGACAGTGCCGTGCGCAGGACGGTCTCCAGCTCCTGCCAGGACAGTCCGCCCGGCAGCCGGTAGTCGACGGCGGGCATGACCGCGTCGTCCAGCACGTCGACGTCGAGGTGGATCCAGTACCCGGCGCCCGCGCCGTCGCCGGTCAGCAGCCCGACCGCGCGCCGGACCGACTCGGCCGCCCCCAGGGCACGCACGGTGTCGAGCTCCATCGCGTGCAGCGCGGACGGCAGCGGCTGCATGCCGTACGCCGCGGACTCCTCCGTGTCCCGGAACCCCAGGGCGACGACGTCCTCGTCCCGCACCAGGGGGCCCCGGCCCTCCAGGTCGGCCAGGACACGCGGGCCGCGCCCGGTGGCCAGGGCGAGTTCCATGGAGGCCGCCTCACCGGCCGGTTCCGCCGACGGCTGGTAGAAGTCGGTGTGCCCGTCGAGGAAGAGCAGCCCGTGCCGGTCCCGGCGGCGCAACGCGAGCAGGTTGCCGAGGAGCACGCTGCAGTCGCCGCCCAGCACCACCGGGAACCGGCCGTCGTCGAGGACGGCGGAGACGGCATCGGCCAGGGCGACGGAGTATGCGGCGATGCCGTCCGGGTTGAGAACCCCGGTGTCCGGATCCCGCTCCGGGTCGTACGCGAGCGGCTCCACCCGGCCCGCCCGCACCGCGCCCAGGCCCTCGGCCAGCCCAGCCGCGAGCAGCGCCTCCGGCAGTTCCTCGACGCCGGTCGGCCGCAGCCCCAGCACGGACGGTGCCTCGACGATCGCCACGTCACGCACGCCCCGGCTCCCTTCACCCACCGGCCGACGCGCCGCCCGGGCCCATACGCCGGACGCGCATGGGCCCACCGTAGACCGCCGTGCGGGAGGAGGCGCGTCAGCGCACGTGCTCCCCGTTCCCGTGCTCCCCGTGCTCGTGCACCCCGTTGGTGGCGGCGATCTTCTTCCACGACCTCGGCTGCGACACCGTCCCGCCGGCCTTCGCGACGGACGCGGTCCGGGCCGCCGCCGACGTCGGCTTGGACGCCTGAAACAGCCACGTGTCGAACAGCGCGGCCAGGGGCTTCCCGGACACCTCCTCGGCGTAGCGCCGGAAGTCGGCGACCGACGCGTTGCCATGGGCGTACTTCCGCGGCCAGCCCTTGAGGATCGCGAAGAACGCCTCGTCACCGATCTCGTTGCGCAGCGCCTGGACGGCCAGCGCGCCCCGGTCGTAGACCGCCGCGTCGAACTGGTTCTCCGGACCCGGGTCCCCGGGCTTCACCGTCCAGAACGAGTCGTCCGCCGGATGCGAGGCGTACACGTGGTCGGCGAGTTCCTGCGCCGTGCCCTCGCCCTCGTGCTCGGACCACAGCCACTGCGCGTACCGGGCGAACCCCTCGTTGATCCAGATGTCCTTCCAGCGCATGAGGGACACGTCGTCCCCGTACCACTGGTGGGCGATCTCGTGGACGACGAGGGACACGTTCGTCCCGTTCGCGAACTGCCGCGGGCTGTAGTACGGCCGGGTCTGCGTCTCCAGCGCGTACCCCGTGGTGGTGTTCGGCACATAGCCGCCGAGCGCGTTGTAGGGGTACGGCCCGAAGTACCCGGCCAGCCAGTCCGCGATCTCCCCGGTCCGTTCGATGCTCGCCCGTGCGGCGCCGGCGTGGTCGCCCAGGTCCTTGCTGTAGGCGTTGAGGACCGGAATGCCGCTCTCCGTCGTGCCCGTCGTGATGTCGAACTTCCCGACCGCGAGCGTGGCGAGGTACGTGGCCTGCGGCTTGTTCGAGCGCCAGTTCCAGCGGGTCCAGCCGAGGCGTGAACTCGTCGACTGGAGCGTGCCGTTGGAGATGGCCTGCGTGCCGTCCGGCACCAGTACGGACACGTCGTAGGTGGCCTTGTCGAGCGGGTGGTCGTTACTGGGGAACCACCACGCCGCCGCCTCGGGCTCGTTCGCCGCGACACCGCCGTCCGGAGTGCGGTGCCAGCTGGTGAAACCGTAGGCCTGCTTCGACGACGGCACCCCGCGGTAGCGCACGACGACCGTGACGGGCGTGCCCTTGGCCAGTGGTGTCTTCGGCGTGATCTCCAGTTCGTGTTCGCCCGACGTCGTGAACGAGGCCTTCGCGCCGTTGACACGCACCTCGCTGACGTCCAGCAGGAAGTCCAGGTTGAACCTCGACAGCTCCTGCGTGGTGCGGGCCACGAGGGTCGCCGTGCCCTCCAGTTCGTCCGTGGCCGGCTGGTACTTCAGCCGGAGGTCGTAGTGGGAGACGTCGTATCCGCCGTTCCCGTAGGCCGGGTAGTAGGGGTCACCGATACCCGGCGCGCCGGGGGAGTGGGGCGCGGCCGATGCCGGGATCGCCAGCAGGAGAACGGCCGCTGCCAGGGCTCCCGGCGCGATGATTCTGCGGTGCACGCAAGGCTCCAAGTCGTAGGTCCCGAAGTCTGTACGGAGCCTATTGACTCCCCGTGTCACCAGTCATGTCCATGGTCCCTGCTGTCACACGATCGCCATTCCGCCGACATGAGACACCCGCCCCTCGGGCCCCTTCCGGACACGCCGGTCCGTCAGCTGCCCTCTTCTGAACAGGAGTTCACCGATGTAGCGTCCGGCGCATGCCGAAACGCACGCGCTTCACGACCTGGAGACCGCTCGCGACGGCGGCCACGGCCGCCCTCTTGGCCACACTGCTCACCCCGGCCGCGGCCCAGGCCGCCCCGCGCGGGAGCGAACCCGTCTACTCGTACGAGAAGGCCATCCACGAGGCCGTCTGGGTGGACACCGGACTCGACGGCGACGGCGACGGCAAGGCCGACCGGGTCGCCGTCGACATCGTCCGCCCCCGCGAACCCGCCCGGCAGGGCCGCAGGATCCCCGTCATCATGGACGCCAGCCCGTACTACTCCTGCTGCGGGCGTGGCAACGAGAGCCAGCGCAAGACGTACGACGCGAACGGCGACGTCGTCCAGATGCCGCTGTACTACGACAACTACTTCGTGCCCCGCGGCTACGCCTTCGTCGGCGTCGACCTGGCCGGAACCAACCGCTCCGACGGCTGCGACGATGTCGGCGGCCGCTCCGACATCCAGTCCGCGAAGGCCGTCGTCGACTGGCTGAACGGCCGCGCCAAGGCCTATACGACCCGCACCGGCACCACCCGCGCCAAGGCCGCCTGGACCAACGGCCGCACCGGCATGATCGGCAAGAGCTGGGACGGCACCATCGCCAACGGCGTCGCCGCCACCGGCGTCAAGGGCCTGAAGACCATCGTCCCGATCAGCGCCATCTCCTCCTGGTACGACTACTACTTCCAGCAGGGCGCCCCGCTCTACGACTCCGGCCCCGAGTGGCTGTCCGACTACGTCAACAGCCCCGACGCCCGCGAGAAGTGCGGCGCCGTGCAGCAGAAGCTCGTCGACGGGGCCCCGCGCACCGGCGACTGGACCCCGCTGTGGACCGAGCGCGACTACGTCAAAGCCGCGAAGAAGGTCAAAGCCAGCGTCTTCCTGGTCCACGGCATGCAGGACCTCAACGTGCGCATGAAGCACGTCGGCCAGTGGTGGGACGCCCTCGCGAAGCACGGCGTCGAGCGCAAGATCTGGCTCTCGCAGACCGGCCACGTCGACCCCTTCGACTTCCGTCGCGCCACCTGGGTCGACACCCTGCACCGCTGGTTCGACCACGAACTCATGGGCTACGACAACGGCATCGACCGCGAGCCCATGGCCGACATCGAACGCCGTCCCGACCAGTGGAGCACCTCCAAGGTCTGGCCGCCGACCGGCACCCGGGCCACCACCCTGCGTCCCGACCGGGGCACCCAGGCCGGCGTCGGCACCCTCGGCCTGGACCGGGGCCACGGCACCGAGACCTTCACCGACGACCCGAAGCTGAGCGAGACCGACTGGGCCGCCCAGATCGACAAGTCGACACCGGAGAAGGCCGGTTTCGTCACCGGGCCGCTCACCCGTGACCTGCGCCTGTCCGGCTCCTCCGAGGTCACCGTCACCGCGACGCCCTCCACCCCGACGGCCCACCTCTCCGCCGTCCTCGTGGACGTCGGCCCCGACACCATCCGCGACTACGCCGACGCCGGCGAGGGCATCACCACCCTCACGAACCGCACCTGCTGGGGCGCGAGCACCGCCGGCGACAGCTCCTGCTTCAAGGAGGCGAAGGCGAAGACCGCCGACGTCGACTACACGGTCGTCAGCCGCGGCTGGGCCGATCTCGGCAACCACGCCTCGGACGGCAAGGGTTCCCCGCTCACCCCGGGCAAGCGGTACACGATCACCCTCGACCTGGCGGCGACCGACCACGTCGTCCCGAAGGGCCACCGCTTGGCGCTGATCGTCGCGGGCACCGACAAGGGCCTCATCGACCCTCCCGCCGACACGCCGAAGCTGGCGCTGGACCTGTCCCGCACCTCGGCCGACGTGCCGTTCGTCGGCGGACCCGCCGCCTTCGCCCGCGCCACCGCGGGTGCCGCGCTCACCCCGCCCGTCGCCGCGCTCCTGGACGGCGTACGGGAACCGCGCACCACCCACCGCGTCCCGGAGGGAACCCAGTGAACCGCGTCCGCGCCCTGATCCTGACAGCCGCCGCCCTCGCCGCATCCCTGGTCGCCGTCCCCGCCCAGGCGGCCACGGCCACCGACTCCCCGCCACGCACCGGCTTCGAGCGGACCGACGGTGCCCGGTGGACCACCCAGCCCGAGGAGCAGGACTTCCTCAGGGCCGTCGACCGGTCGAGCAGCCGGGTCTCCATGACCCGCTTCGGTACGACCAAGCAGGACCGACCGCTCCAGCTCGTCCGGATCGGCACCAGCCCGAGCCCGAACAAGGTGCTCCTGGTGTGCAGCCAGCACGGCGACGAACCCTCCGGCCGCGAAGCCTGCCTGACCACCGTCCGCGACCTGGCGTACGCCCGCGACAGCCGCACGCGGCGTTTCCTGGACCGCACCACGGTCCTCGTCGTGCCCACCGCCAACCCCGACGGCCGGGCCGCCGACACGCGCGGCAACAGCGACGGCGTCGACATCAACCGCGACCACCTCGCCCTCCAGACCGCCGAGGGCCGCGCCCTGGCCGCGCTCATCCGCGACCAACGCCCCGACATCATCTACGATCTGCATGAATACGGCGCAACACCCCCGTACTATGACAAAGCCCTCTTCGATCTGTGGCCGCGCAACCTCAACACCCACGACGCGGTCCACGACGAGGCGAAGACCCTCTCCGAGGCGTACGTCCGCCCCGCGGCGCAGCGCGCCGGCCACTCGACCGGCACGTACGGCATCTGGACCGACCCCGAAACCGGCGAACCGGTCAAACAGGTTGCCGGAGACGGGCAGGAGCGCATTTTGCGCAATATGTCCGGTGTAAAGCATTCGGTGGGACTGCTCATCGAGAGCCGTGTGGACCCGCTCACCGAAGCGGAGAAGGCGGACGAGGCGCTGAACAACCGGCGCCGGGTCACCTCCCAACTGGACGCGCTCAAGGGCCTGTTCGGGTACACCGATCAGCGCCGGGGCCGCATCGAGGCGACGACGGCCAAGGCCCGGCTCGCCGGCTACCTCGCCACCGGCCCGGTCTACGTCGGCGGCGCCGACAACGACACACCCGAACCCGCCGAGGTGATCCAGAACCCGCCCTGCGGCTACCGGCTCACCGCCGCGCAGTTCGCCGAGGTCGGCGACGAACTCGCGCTGCACGGTGTGCGCGTACGACGGGACGCCGAGGGCGTGCTCGTACCCCTGCGCCAGCCCCTGCGGGCACTCGTCCCGCTGCTGCTCGACGAACGAGCCACGTACCACCTCACGGCAGCCGAGTCCGAAACGCAATGTTGAGGAGGATGAATTTGCGCCACACGTGGTAGGGGCGTTACGGAGGACTTACGTTCCTCCTACGTTTCAATGAAAGGTGCCGCCTGTGACACACGACCGACCAAGCGAGAACGACCCCCATAAGGGAGGCGCGCTGCCGGGATCGGAAGCGGGCCTCCCCGGTCAGGAGACGCCCCAGACCGACCGGATCGTCTTCGGTGTCACGGCGGCGCTCACGCTCGCCTTCGTGATCTGGGGTGCCACGGCGACCGACTCGCTCGAATCCGTCTCCACCAGCATGCTCAGCGGGCTGATGCACAACGGCGGCTGGGCGTTCATGCTCGCCGCCTCCGGCTTCGTCGTGTTCGCCCTCTGGCTCGCGATCAGCCGTTACGGCCGTATCCGCCTCGGTGCGGAGGGTGAAGAGCCCGAGTTCCGCACGGTGTCCTGGGTCGCGATGATGTTCAGCGCGGGCATGGGCATCGGCCTGATGTTCTACGGCGTGAGCGAGCCGCTGTCGCACTACTCGACGCCCCCGCCGGGCACCGACCCGGCCGACTCCGGTGAACGCATGGAGACGGCCATGGCCACCACCCTGTTCCACTGGACGCTCCATCCCTGGGCGATCTACGCCGTGGTGGGCCTCGCCATCGCCTACAGCACCTTCCGCAGGCGGCGCCGCCAGACCATCAGCGCCGTCTTCACCCCGCTCATCGGCAAGAAGCACGCGAACGGCGCCGCCGGCCGGGTCATCGACATCCTCGCGATCGTCGCGACCATCTTCGGCTCCGCCGCCTCGCTGGGGCTCGGCGCCCTCCAGATCGGCTCCGGTGTGCAGGAGCTGAAGTGGATGGACAAGGTGAGCACCGGGCTGCTCGTCACGATCATCGCGGTGCTGACCCTGGCCTTCGTCGCTTCCGCGATCTCCGGTGTGGAGAAGGGCATCCAGTGGCTGTCCAACACCAACATGGTGCTGGCGCTGATCCTCACCCTGTTCGTGTTCGTGGCGGGCCCGACCATCATCGTCCTCGACCTGCTGCCGACGTCCGTCTTCGCCTACCTCGGCGATCTGCCCCAGCTGGCCGGCCGTACGGAGGCCAGCGGCGGAGAGGGCGTCGCGGACTGGCTGGGCAGCTGGACCGTCTTCTACTGGGCGTGGTGGATCTCCTGGACGCCGTTCGTCGGCATGTTCATCGCCCGGATCAGCCGGGGCCGGACCATCCGGCAGTTCGTCGGCGGCGTCATCCTCGTGCCCAGCACGGTCAGCCTGATCTGGTTCGCGATCTTCGGCGGCTCGGCGATGAAGATGCAGGAGGAGGGCAAGCTCGGCAAGGAGGCGACCCCCGAGGGCCAGCTCTTCGACGTGCTGCAGCAGTTCCCCATCGCCACCGCCACCAGCCTGCTGGTGATGGTCCTCGTCGGCATCTTCTTCGTCTCGGGTGCCGACGCGGCGTCGATCGTCATGGGCACGCTCTCGCAGAAGGGCGCGCTCGAACCGGGCCGTCTGGTCGTGGTGTTCTGGGGCGTCGTCACCGGTGCGGTGGCCGCGATCATGCTGCTCGTCGGCAGCGGCTCGGGCGACGCGCTGACAGGTCTGCAGAACCTCACCATCCTCGCGGCGGCGCCGTTCGTCGTCGTGATGACCTTCATGTGCGTCGCCCTCATGCGCGACTTGCGCCGTGACCCGGTGATCGTGCGTGAGCAGATGGGTTCCGAGGCCGTCGAAATGGCCGTCATGGCAGGCCACACGAAGTACGACGGCGACTTCGAGTTCCGCGTCGGGCCGGGCGTCGGTCCGGACGTCGAGGGCGACCCCATCGGCAAGCACTGACCCGAGCGACCGCCCTGCCGGATGCCCCCGACCGGGGCGTCGGAGCCCGACAGCTCCGATGCCTTCGGCCGGGGGCATCCGGCTTTGGCGGCCTGGGCGTTCTCGGCCGGGGTGCTTCGAGCTCCGCGGCACCGGGGCCCTTGCCGGCACGCGCGGCCCCGGCGGCTACGGCTGGGCCGGGGTGCTTCGGGCCGAGCGGCCCGGCTGCCTGCGCCCGGCGGCGTCCGCCCCTCGCCCCGGCTGGGGGCAGTCAGTCGCGCGGCGACCCGCCGCCTCCGTCGCCCACCAGCCGCGCCGCCTCCTGCGCGCACCCCCATGCCACCGTGACCCCCGCGCCGCCGTGGCCGTAGTTGTGCACCAGGAGCCGGCCGTCCGGCAGGGTCTCGCGGTCCAGGCGGACCGCGGGGCGGGTGGGACGCAGTCCGACCCGGTGTTCCAGGACACGTGCGCCGGTGATCTCAGGCCGCAGTGCCGCGCAGCGGCGGACGATCGCCTCGGCCGTCGCGGGATCCGGCTCAGGCGACCACGCGTCCTCCTCCGCCGTACCGCCGAGAACGAGCCCGCCCGGCTGCGGAAACAGGTACGCGTACTCCCCGGCCGCGTCGGTGGTGACGAGCCACGTGTCGATCCCGGGGTTCTCCACGACCACCAACTGCCCGCGCACGGACCGCACGGACGGATCCGGCACCAGCTCCCGCGCGGCCAGACCCGTGCAGTTGACCACGACCGGCGCGTCGGCCTCCGCGAACGAGGACACCGTACGAGCCTCGACCACCCCGCCCGCCGCCACGAACCGCTGCCGCAGCCACGGAAGATGAGCCGGCATGTCGATCAGGGGCAGCCGTGCGTGGACGCCCGTCCCCGCGTACTCCCCGGCCGTGGCCGCCCGAAGCTCCGGCACTCGCCCCGCCAGCCACCCGTCGACCTCGTCGAGGCGGGTCTCGCCCAGCACCCCTTCGACCATGCGTACGCCGGCTGCTTCGGGCCGCGCAGCCAGCTCCTCGTACATCTCCAGTGACCGCAACGCCCACTCACGCGCGAGCGCGACCGGCTCGATCCGGTAAGGCCACCACAGCGCCCCCGCGACCGCTGAGGTGGTCGCCTCGACGGCGTCCCGCGTCCACACCCGCACCTGACGCCCGCGTTCGGCCAGCACCACCGCGGTCGTCAGCCCGACGACCCCGCCACCGACCACCACGATCTCGCCACTTCGCTCGCTCGCCATGCCGGGACCGTAGCGGAATCTGTCATGCCGTGCTCACATCACGCGCAGTATGGGGATACTCACAGCATGTGTGCCGAATACGCGACCTTCGGCCTGGCACCCGCGATGCGGGCCGGCGGAGTTCTCCACGACGGTGGTTACCAGGTCCACCGGGACTTCGTGGACTTCATCGTCGACGGACGCCCGCTGCTGTTCCGGCTCTCCGACCTCGACGCGGTCTCCCCGCTCGCCTCCGACATCCCGCCCGCCATCTTCACCGCGCAGGTCCGCAGCCTGCTCCTGGAGAGCCCGGCCCCCCTGCCCGGCGGCCGCTACGTCGTCTACGGCTGCCCCGAGTGCGAGGACCTGGCCTGCGGAGCCGTCACCGCGGTCATCCGGCGCGACGGCGAGGACTTCATCTGGCGGGACTTCGCCTGGCAGACCGACGAACACGCCGACCTCGACCTCAACGGCTACCACGGCATCGGCCCGTTCCGCTTCCGCGGCGCCGAGTACCGGACGGCCCTGAGCGCCCTGCTGCACGGCTCCGCGCCGGACACCCGGCGCCGCGTCCTGCTGATCGGCGCCCGCGTCGCCGTCCTCGCCAAGCTGGCCGCGGCGTTGCGCACCATCGGCGTCGGCGCCGACATCGCCCACGACGCCGACGGTGTGCCCGCCGACGAACTGCGCGGCTACGGCGCCGTCGCCTTCGGCCGCGCGACCGGCGAGCGGGAACGTGCCGCCGTCCGCCGCGCCTTCGAGCAGGCCCAGGTCCCCGTCGCCTACGTCGACGGCCTCGCCCCGATCGTCCCCCTCCTCGTCGCCCAGATCGAACACGCCCTGGACCGCGGCCCGGTGGCACAGCGCCGTCTCACCGGCCTGACCGCCACCGACGGCGGGGCGGATATCGAGGTCACCTCCGCCTGCCGGGTCACCCTCACCGCGTACCGCCTCGACCGGCTCTCCCGCACCCACACCCACGAGATCTTCGACGGCGTCCTCGAACCCGGCCGTCACCACATCGCCCTCGACGCCGGGGCGGTGAGGGGACGGTCCTACGTCGTGGCGCGCACCTCCGGAAGTGTCCTGGTGGCGGCAGTGACCCACTGAGCGGCGCATTAAAATCAGCGACCTGATGACTGCCACCCTCGTCGCCAAGAACCTCGCCGCCGGCCACGGCGACCGCTCCCTGTTCACCGGGCTCGACCTCGTCGTCGCGCCCGGCGATGTGATCGGCCTGGTCGGAGCCAACGGCGCCGGCAAGTCCACCCTGCTCAGGATGCTCGCCGGACTCACCGCGCCCGAGCAGGGCGAACTGCGCCTGTCCCCGCCGACCGCCACCGTCGGCCACCTCCCGCAGGAGCCGGACCGCCGTCCCGGCGAGACCGTACGGGCGTTCCTGGCCCGCCGCACCGGCGTCGCCGAGGCCCAGCGGACCATGGACGAGGCGACCCAGGCCCTGGTCGACGCGGCCCCCGGCGCCGACGACGCCTACGCCACGAGCCTGGAGCGCTGGCTCGGCCTCGGCGGCGCCGACCTCGACGAACGCGCCGAGGAGGTCGCCGACTCACTGGGCCTCGCGATCGACCTGGACCAGCCGATGACGTCCCTGTCCGGCGGCCAGGCGGCCCGCGCCGGCCTCGCCTCCCTGCTGCTCTCCCGCTACGACGTCTTCCTCCTCGACGAGCCGACCAACGACCTCGACCTGGACGGCCTGGAACGCCTCGAACGCTTCGTGAGAGGCCTGCGCGCCGGCACGGTGGTCGTCAGCCACGACCGCGAGTTCCTAGCCCGCACCGTCACCAAGGTCCTCGAACTCGACCTCGCCCAGGGGCAGATCAACCTCTACGGCGGCGGCTACGAGGCCTACCTCGAGGAGCGGGACGTGGCTCGCCGGCACGCCCGCGACGAGTTCGAGGAGTACGCCGACAAGAAGGCGGCCCTCCAGGATCGCGCCCAGACGCAGCGGTCCTGGATGGACAAGGGCGTGAAGAACGCGCGCCGCAAGGCGGGCAACGACAACGACAAGATCGGCCGCAAGTTCCGCAGCGAGGCCAGCGAGAAGCAGGCCGCGAAGGCCCGGCAGACCCAGCGCATGATCGAGCGGCTGGACGTCGTCGAGGAGCCGCGCAAGGAGTGGGAACTGCGGATGGAGATCGCGTCGGCTCCGCGCTCGGGCGCCGTCGTCGCGACGCTGCGGGACGCCGAGGTGCGCCGCGGCGGCTTCGTCCTCGGCCCGGTGTCCCTCCAGATCGACTGGGCGGACCGGGTGGCGGTGACCGGCGCGAACGGCGCCGGCAAGTCCACGCTGCTCGCCGCCCTGCTCGGCCGCGTCCCGCTCGACGCCGGGCACGCCGCGCTCGGCTCGGGCGTCCTGCTCGGCGAGGTCGACCAGGCCCGCAAGCTGTTCCACGGCCAGGAGCCCCTGCTCGAGGCCTTCCGCGCGGCCGTCCCGGACACCGAGCCGGCGGAGATCCGCACCCTCCTGGCCAAGTTCGGCCTCAAGTCGGAGCACGTTTTGCGCCCCGCGGCGACCCTCTCCCCGGGCGAGCGCACGAGAGCCGCCCTGGCGCTGCTCCAGGGCCGGGGCGTCAACCTCCTCGTCCTCGACGAGCCGACCAACCACCTCGACCTGCCCGCCATCGAGCAGCTGGAGTCGGCCCTCGACGCCTACGAGGGCACGCTCCTGCTGGTCACGCACGACCGCCGCATGCTGGACGCCGTCCATGTGACGCGCCGCCTGGAGGTCGCGGACGGCAAGGTGACCGAGCGCTGACGGACCGTCAGACCAGCCTGTGCCGGAACACCGGCATGGTGCTGGTGAGGAAAGGGCGCGAAGCGCCTCTTTCCAGGGGCGCGGGACCGTTTCGATCTGCGGCTCCGCCGCGCGGGCGCGACCGGCCACAACGGCCCCACAGCTCCCCACGACCCCCCGGCGAAGCCGTCAGCGACGGCCGTTCTTCGGGTCGGCCAAGCCCGCGCGGCGCAACGCGTCGGCCATCGCGCTGTTGGCGGGCGGCGGCGCCTGACGCGAACCACCGCCACGGCCACCGCCGCCGCCACCGCCACGGCCGCCCTGCCGCTGCTGCGGCGGACGCCCGCCACGCTGCCGGCGCTCGCCGGAGTCGCCGCCCTGGCCCTGCGGGGCCGCCTCGTCGTCCAGCCGCAGCGTCAGCGAGATCCGCTTGCGCGGAATGTCGACGTCGAGGACCTTCACCTTGACGATGTCCCCGGGCTTCACCACGTCCCGCGGGTCCTTGACGAACGTCTTCGACATCGCGGAGACGTGCACCAGGCCGTCCTGGTGCACACCGACGTCGACGAACGCCCCGAAGGCGGCGACGTTCGTCACGACGCCCTCCAGGACCATCCCGGCCGACAGGTCGGAGATCTTCTCCACGCCCTCCTGGAAGGCGGCCGTCTTGAAGCCCGGACGCGGGTCGCGGCCCGGCTTCTCCAGTTCCTTCAGGATGTCGGTGACGGTCGGCAGACCGAACGTCTCGTCCACGAAGTCCTGAGGCTTGAGCGAGCGCAGCGCACCGGTGTTGCCGATGAGCGCGGCGACCTCCTGGCCGCTGGTCTTGACCATGCGCCGCACGACCGGATAAGCCTCCGGGTGCACGCTGGACGCGTCCAGCGGGTCGTCACCGCCGCGGATCCGCAGGAAGCCCGCACACTGCTCGTACGCCTTGGGGCCGAGCCGCGCCACCTTCTTCAGTCCGCCCCGGGACGTGAACGGCCCGTTGGCGTCCCGGTGCGCCACGATGTTCTCCGCGAGCCCGGAGGTGATGCCCGAGACCCGGGCGAGCAGCGGGGCCGAGGCCGTGTTGACGTCCACGCCCACGCCGTTCACACAGTCCTCCACCACCGCGTCCAGCGAACGCGAGAGCTTCAGCTCGGACAGGTCGTGCTGGTACTGGCCGACGCCGATCGACTTCGGGTCGATCTTCACCAGCTCGGCCAGCGGGTCCTGCAGCCGGCGCGCGATCGACACGGCGCCGCGCAGCGACACGTCCATGTCGGGAAGCTCCTGCGAGGCGAAGGCGGACGCCGAGTACACGGACGCGCCGGCCTCGGACACCATCACCTTCGTGAGCTTCAGCTCCGGATGCTTGGTGATCAGCTCCCCGGCGAGCTTGTCGGTCTCGCGGGACGCCGTGCCGTTGCCGATGGCGACCAGCTCGACCGCGTGCTCCTTCGCCAGCCGGGCCAGCTTGGCGACGGCCTCGTCCCACCGGTTGGCCGGGACGTGCGGGTGGATGACGTCCGTGGCGACGACCTTGCCGGTGGCGTCCACCACGGCGACCTTCACACCCGTACGGAAGCCGGGGTCCAGGCCGAGCGTCGCGCGCGTGCCCGCCGGGGCCGCGAGCAGCAGGTCGCGCAGGTTCGCCGCGAAGACCCGCACCGCCTCGTCCTCGGCGGCCGTGCGCAGCCGCAGTCGCAGGTCGATGCCGAGGTGCACGAGGATGCGGGTGCGCCACGCCCAGCGGACCGTGTCCTTCAGCCACTTGTCCCCGGGGCGGCCCCGGTCGGAGATCCCGAACCGGTTCGCGACGATCCCCTCGTAGGACGACGGGCCGTCCGTGGCCTCCTCGGGCTCCAGGGCCAGTTCGAGGACGTCCTCCTTCTCGCCGCGCAGCATGGCCAGAACGCGGTGCGAGGGGAGCTCGGTGAACGGCTCGGCGAAGTCGAAGTAGTCGGCGAACTTCGCTCCCGCCTCCTCCTTGCCGTCCCGCACCTTGGCGGCCAGCCGCCCGCGCACCCACATGCGCTCGCGCAGCTCGCCGATCAGGTCGGCGTCCTCCGAGAACCGCTCGGTGAGGATCGCCCGGGCGCCGTCGAGGGCGGCCTGCGGATCGGCCACGCCCTTGTCGGCGTCGACGAACGCTGCGGCCGCGGCGAGGGGCTCGACGCCCGGATCGCCGAGCAGCCCCTCCGCCAGCGGCTCGAGACCCGCCTCGCGGGCGATCTGCGCCTTGGTGCGCCGCTTGGGCTTGTACGGGAGGTAGATGTCCTCCAGGCGCGCCTTGGTCTCGGCGCCCCGGATCCGCGCCTCCAGCTCCTCGGTGAGCTTGCCCTGCTCGCGCACCGACTCCAGGATCGCCGCCCGCCGCTCCTCCAGCTCCCGCAGATAGCGCAGCCGCTCCTCGAGCGTGCGCAGCTGCGCATCGTCGAGCATCTCGGTCGCTTCCTTGCGGTAGCGGGCGATGAAGGGCACCGTAGAACCGCCGTCGAGCAGTTCCACGGCGGCCCTGACCTGCCGCTCCCGTACGCCGAGTTCCTCGGCGATCCTGCCTTCGATGGACCCTACTTCGAGGGACCCGGGTGTCGTCACTCCCGTACCGCCTTCTCCACTGGGGTTGCGCGGCAATTGTGGCAGGTGGCACCGACACTCGGGGTCCAGGGCGGCCCGGCAGGTCGCCGGTGGCCCCCGATCAGACCCTGCGGCTGCGGGTGGAGGACGAGGCCCCGCCGAAGAGCCGGGCCAGGGCCCGGAAGGGCAGGGTCACGACGGTGGCGATGGCGCCGCCGATCTGGCGCAGCACGTCTGCGATAGCACGGAACACAGCGATTCCCCTTTCCTCTCCCGACCGCACCGGTCGGGAGAGGCCGGGTACCTCACCCACGCCTCACCATGCATCACAGCAGAACACACGTGCGGGGGCACGGCCGCGGGGGCAGGCTCAGCCCTTGCCGATCAGATCCGCCGGGAAGGCCCCGGCCACGAGCGCGGCCTTCGCGAAACCGGCACCGAGCCCAGTCAGCCGGGCCACGCCTTCCGGGCCCAGGTGCTCGTACGGGGCCCTGTCGAGCCGGTCCGTCTCCCGCTCGATCTCCTCGCGCAGGGCGACACCCCGCTCGGAGAGCTCTCCGGCCTCGTCCAGCAGCCCGCGCTCACGCAGCCGGTCCGTCGCCGCGTCCCAGTCCTCCTGGTTCCAGCCCCGGGTGGTGAACACCCACTTCGGTGCCATGCCCTTGCCCGTCGCCGTGTGGGTCACCATCGCCTCGAGGCCGTCCAGCCCCGCGGACATCAGGGCGGCCAGGTGCCCGTCGCCCCGGTGCTCGCGCAGCAGGGTCGCCGCGTGCCAGTACGCGAGGTGCGGCTCCTCGGGGACGGGCAGATCGGCATGGGCGGCGTACAGCGGCCTCGCGCCGCGCGAACAGGCCTCGGTGGCGCGCAGCGCGAGCCGCGCGGCCTCGGCCATCTCCGCCGACGCCAGGGCCTCTTCGCCCAGCAGGCGACGCAGGGTCGCGTCGACCGCACGCGCGCGTGCCGTCAGCACCTGGCCGGGTGTGGCGCTCTCCCACACCGCCGGCACGTGCCGGGCCACGAGCTCGTACTTGTAGTTGTAGAAGGCCGCCGTCACCGCACCGGGCCCGACCGGTCCCAGTGCGGCGGCCCGCACGGCGAAGTTCACGGCGTGGGGATGGGTGATCCCGGCAGCACCCACTTCCCGTCCCAGATCCGGCGAGAAGTAGTGCGTCGCGTGCAGGGAGTTGAGCACGTTCTGGCAGCGGCGGCCGGCGAGCGGCTCAAGGGCGGCAGTCGTCATGCCCGGCAGGTTACCAACCGCTTGGTATGGCCTCCATGGCCGCACTTCCCATGGCAGGAAAGGTGGGGAGGAGGTCATTGCGGCCATGCTCCCGGCTCGCGAAGAATCGACGGCATGGCCCAGCGAACCGTTCTCGCCGTCCTCTTCGACGGCGTGCAGAGTCTCGACGTCACGGGGCCCGTGGAGGTCTTCGCGGGCGCGGATGTGCTCTCCCCGGGCGCGTACCGGATCCGCACGGCCTCCCTGGACGGCGCGCCCGTGCGGACCACGAGCGGCCTGACCCTCGTACCCGACGGGCCCCTGACCGCCACACCCGACCCGGACATCCTTCTCGTCCCGGGCGGAACGGGAAGTCTGCGGCCCGACCCGCGTCTGGTCGACTGGGTGCGCGAGCACGGGCCGCGCGCCGGGCGTCTGGTCTCCGTGTGCACCGGCGCGGCCGTGCTCGCCGAGGCCGGCCTCCTGGACGGCCGCCGTGTCACGAGCCACTGGGCGTACTGCGACCGGCTCGCCCGCGACCACCCGGCCGTCGAGATCGACCCCGACCCCGTCTACGTCCGCGACGGACACATCGCCACCTCGGCCGGTGTCACCGCCGGCATCGACCTCGCCCTGGCCCTGGTCGAGGAGGACCTGGGCCGGGACGCCGCCCTCACCATCGCCCGCCACTTGGTGGTCTTCCTGCGCAGGCCGGGGAACCAGGCCCAATTCAGCGCCCAGCTCGCCGCCCAGACCGCACACCGCGAGCCCCTCCGGGACGTCCAGCGGTTCATCACCGAACGCCCGGACGCCGACCTCTGCGTCGAGGCTCTCGCCGACCGCGCCCGCCTCTCGCCCCGCCACTTCGCCCGCGCCTTCCGGGCCGAGACCGGCATGACGCCCGGCCGGTACGTGGACCGGGTCCGCCTCGAACACGCCCGCCGCCTCCTGGAGGACACCGCCGACGGCATCGAGGAGATCTCCCGCACCAGCGGCTACGGCACCCCCGAGGCCATGCGCCGCGCCTTCGTCAAGTCCCTCGGAACGCCCCCGGCCGAATACCGCCGCCGCTTCCGCCCCGCGACCACGCCTTGATCCCCATCAACCGACGGAAAGGGCCCCATGCAGATCGCCATCGTCCTCTACGACCGCTTCACCGCCCTCGATGCCGTGGGCCCGTACGAGACCCTCGGCCGGCTCCCGGGCGCGGAGACCGTGTTCGTCGCCGAGGAGACCGGCCCCTTACGGAACGACACGGGCAACCTCGCGCTCGTCGCCGACCGGACCCTGGCCGAGGTACCGAACCCCGACATCATCGTGGTCCCCGGCAGCCCCGGCCCGCTCCCGCTGGCGGCAAACGGACCCCTGCTCGGCTGGCTGCGCGCCGCAGATGCCGGCAGCACCTGGACGACGTCCGTGTGCACCGGCTCCCTGCTGCTCGCCGCCGCCGGACTCCTCCGGGGCCGCCGCGCGACCTCCCACTGGCTGGCCCTGGAGGAGCTGAAGAGCTTCGGCGCCGAGCCCACGGGGGAACGGGTCGTCACCGACGGAAAGTACGTCACCGCGGCCGGCGTCTCCTCCGGCATCGACATGGGGCTGACCCTCCTCGGCCGGATCGCGGGGGATGAACACGCCCAGATCGTCCAGCTCGCCATGGAATACGACCCGCAGCCGCCCTACGACGCCGGATCACCCGGGAAGGCGCCCGCGCGCGTCGTCGAACTGCTCCGGTCGCACGCCGGCATCATCCTGACGTAGGCGTACTCCAGCCGAATCGCGGCTGCCTGCGCTCCAGGAACGCGGCGACGCCCTCCGCGGTGTCGCCGCTCGCGCGCGCCTGGCCCGCCCAGTGCGCGTCCCGGTCCGTACCGCCGTTCGCGAACTCCTTCGCCGCCGCCTGCGTCAGCTGCGAACGGGACACCAGGATCCGGGTGAACTCGGCGACCCGCTCGCCGAGTTCGCCCACGGGCAGCACCTCGTCGGCCAGACCGGTGCGCAGCGCCCGCTCCGTGTCGATCAGCTCACCGGAGAACAGCAGGTACTTGGCGGTGGCCGGCCCCACCAGGGACACCAGCCGCCTGGTCGAGGACGCCGGGTACACGATGCCGAGCTTCGCGGGCGTCACACCGAACAGCGCGCCCTCCTCGGCGAACCGCAGATCACAGGCCGCCGCCAGCTGGGCCCCGCCGCCCACACAGTGCCCGCGCACCGCGGCCAGCGTCGGCTTCGGAAACGCGGCGAGCGCTTCCTCGGCCCGCACGGCAAGCCCCTGCGCCTCCTCCGGCGAGCCCCGGAGCGTCGAGATGTCGGCCCCGGCGCAGAACGTCCCGCCCTCGCCGGTGAGCACCAGCGCCCGCACGGCCGGATCGCCGGCCAACCCCTCCAGCAGCGGCGGCAGCGAGCGCCACATCGCGGCCGTCATGGCGTTGCGCTTGGCCGGATGGCGGATGACGACCGTCGCGACCGAGTGGGTCACGCTGTACAGCAGCTGCGGCTCCATGCGCCGGATGCTATCCGCAAGGCAAACCCGTACAACCCGAATAGTTCGCCGAGATGGCACAACAGGGACAGGACCAGTCCCACAACTGACCGTGTCATACGCCAATGGTCAGAAGCGCTCGATACTTGCTGACTTCTGTTCAGCCCTGGGGTGCGGAGCGCATCATTACCAACACTCGAGATGTGGCGACAATCGAGCGCGAGGGTGGCGACCGGACGATGGACGACGAGGGGCGTGGGTCCGGCCCACGTCCACAGGGCGGCGCGGTGCCTCTCGGGCCCGCGGATCCGCTGCCGTACGAGGGGGTCTGGCGGTTCACCGCGCCGGCGGTCGACGCCTCCGTCCCGCAGGCGCGGCACGCCGTACGGGACCTGCTGCTGCGTCAGGGCGTGCCGGTCTCGGACGACCTGGCCCAGGGGCTGCTGCTGATCGTCTCCGAGCTGGTGACGAACGCCGTGAAGCACGCGGCGGTGCTGTCGCCGACGGTCGCGGTCGAAGTTGCCGTCGGGGCGGAGTGGCTGCGCGTCTCCGTGGAGGACAACCACCCGTACCGGCCCACCGCCCTGGAGACCGACCACGGCCGGACCGGGGGCCGCGGACTGCTCCTGGTGCGCGAGGTCACCCGGGAGGCGGGCGGCAGGTGTGAGGTCGAATACACCGCGAGTGGCGGCAAGGTGATCTGGGCCGCCCTGCCGCTCAAGCCCGCACACTTCTCTTAGGTTCTGCCGCCAGGGCCGTCGTCGCCAGCCGTGGCCCCCGCCGTCACGGCCTTCGTCACCAGCCGGCCGACGTGCCCGTCAGCTCCCTGACCGCCGGCCGGGCCGCGTCCAGGACGGTCATGAACCAGGACGAGAAGGTGTCCTTGGCGTGCCGCTCCGCCAGCTCGGGCGGGGTCACGAACGCCGTCGACGCCACCTCCTCCGGATCCGGCCGCAGCACGGCCTGCACCATGCCGACGAAGAGGTGGTTGTACTCCTGCTCCACCAGCCCGGACTCCGGGTCCGGGTGGTTGTAGCGGACCGTGCCCGCCTCGGCCAGCAGGGAGGGGGAGGCGCCGAGTTCCTCGAAGGTCCGCCGCGCCGCCGCCGCGAAGGGAGCCTCGCCGGGGTAGGGGTGGCCGCAGCAGGTGTTGGACCACACACCGGGGGAGTGGTACTTGCCCAGCGCGCGCTGCTGGAGCAGCAGCCGGCCGTACTCGTCGAAGAGGAACACGGAGAACGCGCGGTGCAGTTGTCCGGGCGGCTGGTGGGCGGCGAGCTTCTCCGCGGTGCCGATCGTGACGCCGTCCTCGTCGACCAGCTCCAGCAAAATCGCGTCTGCGGTGCCGTTCGACGGGTTGTGCGTCGCGGTGGCAGGTGTGATCGGCATACCCATCCTTCACATCGGTCTTCGCGCCCCAAGTCTGCCGTACGAATCCGGCACTCCCGGCACTTCGCGGCCCGCCCGCATGTCCCGCGCGATGGCGCGCAGAGAGCGGACGGCGGCGCTCGGACGCCGGAAGAGGGACCCAGTAGCTGATCGTGCCCGGCGTGGTGGGCCGAAAATCGTCCCTGCCGGTGCGGCGAGGGGCAGCGGGGCGCAGACGTGCGCCGAGGGCTGCGTCCCCCGGCGCACTCACATCGGAATGCGCCCCACCAGCCTCAGGCACCTCATGAGCCACCGCGTCAGTGGCAGAGATGCGCCTCGTGCTCCGCGTGCCCGGTCGGCTCCAGCTGGAAGGTGCAGTGCTCCACGTCGAAGTGGTCACCGAGGCAGCCCTGCAACTCGTGCAGCATCTTCTCGTGGCCGATCGCGCTCAGGGCCTCCGAGCTGACGACCACGTGTGCCGAGAGCACCGGCATGCCCGAGGTGATCGTCCAGGCGTGCAGGTCGTGGACGTCCTCCACCCCGTGGGTCGCCAGGATGTGGGCCCGTACCTCCGCCATGTCGACGCCCTTGGGCGCTGCCTCCAGCAGGACGTCGAGCGTCTCGCGCAGCAGCTTCCAGGTGCGCGGCGCGATCATCAGGGCGATGACGAGCGAGGCGATCGGGTCGGCGGCCTGCCAGCCGGTGAGCATGATCACTGTGGCGGCGACGATCACCGTGACGGAGCCCAGCGCGTCCGCCGCCACCTCCAGGAACGCGCCGCGCACGTTCAGGCTCTCCTTCTGGCCACGCATCAGCAGCGCCAGCGACACCATGTTCGCGACCAGGCCGATCACACCGAACACGACGGTGAGCCCGCCCTCGGTGTCCGCCGGTGTGATGAAGCGCTGGACCGACTCGTACACGACGTACCCGCCGACCCCGAACAGCAGCAGACAGTTGGCCAGGGCGGCGAGGATCTCGGCGCGTGCGTAGCCGAACGTGGCCCGGTCGCTGGGCGGGCGGTTCGCGAAGTGGATCGCGAGCAGCGCCATGCCCAGGCCCAGCGCGTCCGTCGCCATGTGCGCCGAGTCCGCGACGAGCGCGAGCGAGTCCGCGAGCAGCCCGCCGACGATCTGGACCACCACGATGCCGAGTGTGATCGCCAGCGCGATCCGCAGTCTGCCGCGGTACGCCGAGGTCGCCGTACCTCCGGCCGGCGCCCCGTGTGCGTGCCCGTGATCGTGTCCAGCCCCCATGAAAAGCCGCCTCCTGTGTCCGTCCGATCGTGCCCGGGCACCCCAGTGAACTACGGGGAGGGGGTATGTGCAACGCGGCACTGAACACCGTTGTCATGTGCCCTGACCTGCGCAAACGATACGCAGGTCAGGGCCCTCAGTGCGTCAGGAGCCGTGGTGCAGCAGCCAGCCGCGCCAGGCCGACTCGGCCATCTCGCGCACCCCGCGCCGCGCGGTCCAGCCGAGCTCCTCGGCCGCCCGGGCCGCCGAGGCCACCGCCCGCGGGGCGTCCCCGGGGCGGCGCTCCTCGACGAGCGGTGGCCGCCGGTCGCCGGTGACCTCGCCGATGACCGTGATGAGTTCGCGCACCGAGACGCCCTCGCCGCGGCCGATGTTGACCGTCAGATCGCCCGTGACGTCCCCGTCGGCGAGCCGCCGGGCCGCCGCGAGATGGGCCTCGGCCAGGTCGGCGACGTGAATGTAGTCACGGACGCAGGTGCCGTCCGGCGTCGGGTAGTCGTCGCCGAAGATCCTCGGCGCCTCATCGCGCGTCAGCCGGTCGAAGACCATCGGGACGATGTTGAAGACACCCGTGTCCGCCAGCTCCGGCGCTGCCGCGCCCGCCACGTTGAAGTAGCGCAGACATACGGTGGAGATCCCGTGTGCCCGGCCCGCCGCCCGCACCAGCCACTCACCGGTGAGCTTCGTCTCGCCGTACGGGTTCACCGGCGCGCAGGGCGTGTCCTCCGTGATGAGGTCCACACCCGGGTCGCCGTACACGGCCGCCGACGAGGAGAACACGAAGCGCTCGATACCGGCTCCGGCGACCGCGTCCAGCAGGGTCGCCAGGCCCCCGACGTTCTCCCGGTAGTACCGCGTCGGCTGGGCGACGGACTCGGCGACCTGCTTGCGCGCCGCGAGATGCACCACACCCGTCACACCGTGCTCGGCGAACACCCGTTTCAGCAGCTCACCGTCGAGCGACGACCCCTCCACGAGCGGGACGTCGCCAGGAAGCCGCGCGGGCACGCCGGCCGAGAGGTCGTCCAGCGCGAGGACGCGCTCCCCGGCCTCGGTCATGGCCCGCGCCACATGTGCCCCGATGTAGCCGGCCCCGCCTGTGATCAGCCAAGTCATGGTCGCTCACCCTATGCCGCCACGGCCGGGACCCACGCAATGTCCTCGATGTCCGGTCTGGGAGGCGCGGTTTGTGGGGCGGGCCCCGAATCCACGATGATGATCGCGGCAAAGGCTTGTGCGAACCACGTTGATCGATCTGCCGAACAGGCGGTGAACGTGGCCTTCCCGGTATCCGATAGCCTCTGCCGACATGCCGCCCGGGAGCCACCGGAGCGGGCGCCCCCACCCAGCACAGCACTGGCGCGGACGCGTCGGTACCAGGGAGTGAATTCGGTTGTCGACCGCCATCCTCACCGGTCAGCCGGTCCCCGGCTCGTCGATCGAGGCCGATCTGCGCTCCCTCGGTTTCGCCGTGCGGAGCGCGGCCGACACCGCCGAGGCCGAGACCCTGCTCGCCGCGGTGCCGGGCGAGGAGCGGGTCGCCCTGGTCGACGCCCGGTTCGTGGGGCACGTGCACGCGCTGCGGCTCGGCCTCACCGACCCCCGCTTCCCGCTCGCCGCGATCCCCGGCGCCGTCACCGCCCAGCCCGCCGGCCGCCAGGCCCTCACCCGGGCGATGGCCCGCGAGAACTCCGCGGGCGGCGGAACCACCCTGGTCGACAGCCTCGCCGACCGCATCCTCACCGCCCTGGACACCGACGGCACCGAGGTGCACCGCCCCGAGCTGGGCAGCCTCGTCGCCACCGTCCCCGCGGACCCGCAGGCCCGCAACGAGGCACGACAGGCCCTGACGGAGGTCGACGACGAGGCCGTACGTCTGAAGTCGGCCGTGAAGTCCCGCGACGGCTTCTTCACCACCTACTGCATCAGCCCCTACTCCCGCTACATCGCCCGCTGGTGCGCCCGCCGCGGCCTGACCCCGAACCAGGTCACCACCGCCTCGCTCATCACCGCCCTCATAGCGGCGGCCTGCGCGGCCACCGGCACCCGCGGCGGCTTCGTGGCGGCCGGCGTCCTGCTGATCGCGTCCTTCGTCCTGGACTGCACCGACGGCCAGCTCGCCCGCTACTCCCTTCAGTACTCCACGCTCGGCGCCTGGCTGGACGCCACCTTCGACCGGGCCAAGGAGTACGCCTACTACGCCGGTCTCGCGCTCGGCGCCGCCCGCGGCGGTGACGACGTATGGGGCCTCGCCCTCGGCGCCATGGTCCTGCAGACCTGCCGGCACGTCGTGGACTTCTCCTTCAACGAGGCCAACCACGACGCCACCGCCAACACCAGTCCCACCGCCGCCCTCTCCGACAAGCTCGACAGCGTCGGCTGGACGGTCTGGGTGCGCCGCATGATCGTCCTGCCCATCGGTGAGCGCTGGGCGATGATCGCGGTCCTGACGGCGGCCACGACTCCCCGTATCACCTTCTACGCGCTGCTCATCGGCTGCGCCTTCGCGGCGACGTACACCACGGCGGGCCGGGTGCTGCGCTCCCTGACCCGCAAGGCCCGGCGGACCGACCGGGCGGCCGGGGCGCTGGCCGACCTCGCGGACAGCGGACCGCTCGCCCAGGGCTTCGCCGAGGCGCTCAAGAAGCCCGCCCGCGGGCTGCCGGGCTTCACGGCCCCCGTCGTCGCCCTCCTCGGAGGCCTCGCCGTCGTCCTCACGGGCGCCCTGACCGGCTTCGGCGCACCGTGGGTGATCGTCGCGGCCGTCGTCTACGTCCTGACCTCGGGCCTTGCCGTCGCCCGCCCCCTCAAGGGCGCCCTCGACTGGCTGGTCCCCCCGTTCCTGCGCGCCGCCGAGTACGGCACGGTCCTCGTCCTCGCGGCCAGGGCGGACGTGAACGGAGCCCTTCCTGCGGCTTTCGGGCTGGTGGCCGCGGTCGCCTACCATCACTACGACACGGTGTACCGCATCCGCGGAAACGCCGGAGCGCCCCCGGCCTGGCTGGTGCGTTCCATCGGGGGGCACGAAGGACGGACGCTGCTCGTCACCGTCCTCGCCGCGCTGCTCACCGCCTCGCAGTTCACGGTCGCGCTCACGGCTCTGGCCGTGGCCGTGGCCCTGGTGGTGCTCGTCGAGAGCATCCGCTTCTGGGTGTCCGCAGGGGCACCCGCCGTACACGATGAAGGAGAACCCGCATGATCGGCCTCGTGCTGGCGGCCGGCGCCGGACGGCGTCTGCGCCCCTACACCGACAGCCTTCCCAAGGCTCTGGTGCCGGTGGGTCCTGCGGGCATAGAGGGCGAACCGACGGTTCTCGACCTGACCCTCGCCAACTTCGCCGAGGTCGGCCTCACCGAGGTCGGCATCATCGTCGGCTACCGCAAGGAGGCCGTGTACGCGCGCAAGGAAGCGCTGGAGCGGAAGTACGGCGTCAAGCTCACCCTCATCGACAACGACAAGGCCGAGGAGTGGAACAACGCCTACTCCCTGTGGTGCGGGCGTGACGCCCTCAAGGACGGGGTGATCCTCGCCAACGGCGACACCGTCCACCCGGTCTCCGTCGAGAAGACGCTGCTCGCCGCCCGCGGCGACGGCAAGAAGATCATCCTCGCCCTGGACACGGTCAAGGACCTGGCCGACGAGGAGATGAAGGTCGTCGTCGACCCCGAGAAGGGCATGACGAAGATCACCAAGCTGATGGACCCCGCCGAGGCCACCGGCGAGTACATCGGCGTCACCCTCATCGAGGGCGACGCGGCCCCCGAGCTGGCCGACGCGCTCAAGACCGTGTGGGAGACCGACCCGCAGCAGTTCTACGAGCACGGCTACCAGGAGCTGGTGAACCGCGGCTTCCGTATCGACGTGGCGCCGATCGGCGACGTCAAGTGGGTGGAGATCGACAACCACGACGATCTCGCCCGTGGACGGGAGATCGCGTGCCAGTACTGACCCGGCTCATCCCCTCCCCGCTCGTCGTGGACATCCGCCCGGGTGCCCTCGACGACCTGGCCTGTGTCCTCGCCGACGAGCGCATCTCGCACTCCGGCCGCCTCGCCGTCGCGGTCAGCGGCGGCTCCGGCGCCAAGCTGCGCGAGCGCATCTCGCCGAGCATGCCCGGCGCCACCTGGTACGAGGTCGGCGGCGGCACCCTCGACGACGCGGTCCGGCTGGCGAGCGACATAAAGGCCGGCCACTTCGACGCGGTCGTCGGCCTCGGCGGCGGCAAGATCATCGACTGCGCCAAGTTCGCCGCGGCGCGCGTCGGCCTGCCGCTGGTCGCCGTCCCGACGAACCTCGCGCACGACGGCCTGTGCTCGCCGGTCGCCACCCTCGACAACGACGCGGGCCGCGGCTCGTACGGCGTGCCGAACCCGATCGCGGTCGTCATCGACCTGGACGTCATCCGTGAGGCCCCGGTCCGTTTCGTCCGCGCCGGCATCGGCGACGCCGTCTCCAACATCTCGGCGATCGCCGACTGGGAGCTGGCCAACCGTGTCAAGGGCGAGCGCATCGACGGCCTCGCCGCGGCCATGGCCCGGCAGGCCGGCGAGGCCGTGCTCCGGCATCCCGGCGGCATCGGTGACAACGACTTCCTCCAGGTGCTCGCCGAGGCGCTGGTCCTCAGCGGCATCGCCATGTCGGTGTCGGGCGACTCACGGCCGTCCTCCGGGGCGTGCCACGAGATCAACCACGCCTTCGACCTGCTCTACCCGAAGCGGGCCGCCGCCCACGGCGAGCAGTGCGGACTGGGCGCGGCCTTCGCGATGTGGCTGCGCGGAGCCCACGAGGAATCGGCGTACATGGCCGAGGTACTGCGCCGGCACGGGCTGCCCGTGCTGCCGGACGAGATCGGCTTCACGACGGACGAGTTCGTCAAGGCCGTCGAGTTCGCCCCGGAGACCCGGCCCGGCCGCTACACCATCCTCGAACACCTCGACCTGAACACCGAACAGATCAAGGACATCTACGCCGACTATGTCAAGGCCATCGGTAGCTGAACTACGCCCCGTCGTTCACCCCGCGGGGGTGAAGGACCGGCGCAGCGGTGAGCACTGGATGGGACGCCTCTACATGCGTGAGGTGTCCCTGCGGGTCGACCGTTACCTGGTCAACACCAGGGTCACGCCCAACCAGCTCACCTACCTGATGACCGTCTTCGGTGTGCTCGCGGCCCCGGCCCTGCTGGTGCCGGGGATCGCGGGCGCGGTGCTCGGCGTCGTCATGGTCCAGATGTACCTCCTGCTGGACTGCGTCGACGGTGAGATCGCGCGCTGGAAGAAGCAGTACTCGCTCAACGGCGTCTACCTCGACCGGGTGGGCGCCTACCTCACCGACGCCGCGGTCCTCGTCGGCTTCGGCCTGCGCGCCGCCGACCTGTGGGGCAGCGGCCGGATCGACTGGCTGTGGGCCTTCCTCGGCACCCTGGCCGCCCTCGGCGCCATCCTGATCAAGGCCGAGACCGACCTCGTCGGCGTCGCCCGGCACCAGACCGGGAAGCCGCCGGTCCAGGAGACCGCCTCCGAGATGCGCTCCTCCGGCATGGCGCTGGCCCGCAAGGCCGTCGGCGCCCTGAGGTTCCACCGGCTGATCCTCGGCATCGAGGCGTCCCTGCTGATCCTGGTGCTGGCGATCGTCGACCAGGCCCGCGGCGACCTGTTCTTCTCCCGGCTCGGCGTGGCGGTGCTGGCCGGTATCGCGCTGGTGCAGACCCTCCTGCACCTCGTGTCCATCCTCGCTTCGAGCAGGCTGAAGTGAGCGGCATGAAGGTCGGCGCGGTCATCATCACCATGGGCAACCGCCCCGACGAACTGCGCGCCCTCCTCGACTCGGTCGCCAAGCAGGACGGCGACCCGGTCGAGGTGGTCGTCGTCGGCAACGGCTCGCCCGTCCCGGACGTCCCCGAGGGCGTCCGCACGATCGAGCTGCCCGAGAACCTCGGCATCCCCGGCGGCCGCAACGTCGGCATCGAGGCCTTCGGCCCGGCCGGCCGGGACGTCGACATCCTGCTCTTCCTGGACGACGACGGGCTGCTCGCGAGCCACGACACCGCCGCGCTGTGCCGGAAGGCCTTCGAGGCCGACCCGAAGCTCGGCATCGTGAGTTTTCGCATAGCCGACCCGGAGAACGGCATCACCCAGCGCCGCCACGTGCCCCGGCTGCGCGCCGCCGACCCGATGCGCTCCTCGCGCGTCACCACCTTCCTCGGCGGAGCCAACGCCGTCCGCACCCGGGTCTTCGCCGATGTCGGCGGACTCCCGGACGAGTTCTTCTACGCCCACGAGGAAACCGACCTGGCATGGCGGGCCCTCGACGCGGGCTGGATGATCGACTACCGGTCCGACATGGTGCTTTACCACCCGACGACCGCTCCCTCGCGGCACGCGGTCTACCACCGCATGGTCGCCCGCAACCGCGTCTGGCTGGCCCGCAGAAACCTCCCCGCGCCGCTGGTCCCGGTCTATCTCGGCGTGTGGCTGCTGCTCACCCTTGTACGCCGCCCCTCCCGCCCCGCCCTGCGGGCCTGGTTCGGCGGATTCCGCGAAGGCTGGACGACCCCGTGCGGACCCCGCCGGCCCATGAAGTGGCGTACGGTGTGGCGGCTGACCCGACTGGGCCGGCCCCCCGTCATCTGACAAGCTCGTATCCGGGAGTATCCGGGAGGGGCCGTACTCTGGCCCCCGGCTCATGCAGGCCCGTACAGGCCGCGCATCTCGAAGACGAAAGTTTCCACTAGTGAGTGAGACAACGCACGATGCCCCGGTCGCGGTGAGCGCGTCCGCGGCGCCCGACGAGGGACTCACGGCGAGGGAGCTCGCCGAAAAGCACGGGCTCAGCGTCAGCGGCGCCCGGCCGTCCCTCATCGAGTACGTCCGTCAGCTCTGGGACCGGCGGCACTTCATCCTCGCCTTCTCCCGCGCGAAGCTGACCGCCCAGTACAGCCAGGCCAAGCTCGGCCAGCTGTGGCAGGTGGCCACGCCGCTGCTGAACGCGGCCGTGTACTTCTTCATCTTCGGCCTGCTCCTGGAGGCCGACCGGGGCATGTCCCGCGAGGTCTACATCCCGTTCCTGGTGACGGGCGTGTTCGTGTTCACCTTCACGCAGAGCTCGGTGATGGCGGGCGTGCGCGCCATCTCCGGCAACCTCGGTCTGGTCCGCGCCCTGCACTTCCCGCGGGCCTCGCTGCCGATCTCCTTCGCGCTGCAGCAGCTCCAGCAGCTGCTGTTCTCGATGATCGTGCTGTTCGCCATCACGATCGGCTTCGGCCACTACCCCGACCTGTCCTGGCTGCTGATCGTGCCGGTGCTCGTCCTGCAGTTCTGCTTCAACACCGGCCTGGCGCTGATCATGGCCCGGGCGGGCTCCAAGACCCCCGACCTCGCGCAGCTGATGCCGTTCGTGATGCGGACGTGGATGTACGCGTCCGGGGTGATGTTCTCCATCCCGATCTTCCTCGAGGACAAGCCGGACTGGATCGCGAACGTCCTGCAGTGGAACCCGGCAGCGATCTACATGGACCTGATGCGCTTCGCCCTCATCGACGACTACGGCTCCGAGTACCTCCCCGACCACGTGTGGGCGGCCGCGGGCGGCTGGGCCGTGCTCTTCGCCCTCGGCGGCTTCGTGTACTTCTGGAAGGCGGAGGAGAGGTACGGCCGTGGCTGAGCAGAAGCAGGACGCGCGGATCCCCACCGTCGTCGCGGACGACCTGCACATCGTCTACCGCGTCAACGGCACCAAGTCCGGGAAAGGCAGCGCCACCGCCGCCCTCAGCCGCATCCTGAAGCGGGGCTCCGACGACGCGGCGCGGGGCGTGCGCAAGGTGCACGCCGTACGCGGAGTCTCCTTCGTGGCGTACCGCGGCGAGGCCATCGGCCTGATCGGCTCCAACGGCTCCGGCAAGTCGACGCTGCTGCGTGCCATCGCCGGTCTGCTGCCCGCCGAGCAGGGCAAGGTCTACACCGACGGCCAGCCCTCGCTCCTCGGCGTCAACGCGGCCCTGATGAACGACCTCACCGGCGAGCGGAACGTCATATTGGGCGGGCTCGCCATGGGTATGTCCCGCGAGGAGATCAAGGACCGCTACCAGCAGATCGTCGACTTCTCCGGCATCAACGAGAAGGGCGACTTCATCACCCTGCCCATGCGGACCTACTCCTCCGGCATGGCGGCCCGGCTCCGCTTCTCCATCGCCGCGGCCAAGGACCACGACGTCCTGATGATCGACGAGGCCCTGGCCACCGGCGACCGCAAGTTCCAGAAGCGCTCCGAGGACCGCATCCGGGAGCTGCGCAAGGAAGCCGGCACCGTGTTTCTGGTCAGCCACAACAACAAGTCGATCCGCGACACCTGCGACCGTGTCCTGTGGCTGGAGCGCGGCGAGCTGCGGATGGACGGCCCGACCGACGAGGTGCTCAAGGAGTACGAGAAGTTCACCGGTAAGTAGCCCGGATCGGCCAGGGCCCCGCCGCAACTGTTCCGGCGGGGCCCCGCGTCTGCAAAGGAAACGTCAACTCCGGTCCATCTCAGGAAGCTTGGGGCCAATCGGTGTGTTCTCGTGATGTGCGGGACACCCTGGCGAACCCCGACACGTTGTACAACGTAAGCTGTACAGGTCCCGAAACACGGCAATCAGGGCGATAATGCGCGACACCGCCCGTCGGGCAGCCGTGCGGACGGCTGGGCGGCGTGTCCGAAATAGTGTGTATTGGGTCGGCAGTGTAGAACGGGAGATGTGACGGCAATGGCTACGGATACTCCCCAGCTCCACGCAGCACGTGCCGTCCCCGCGCCGGGCAGCCGGCGGTGACGGGAACCGGCACGGCGCGCGCCCTCGATCCGGAGCGCGGCACCCTCGACAAGGCCGCGGGCGAGAACTTCCCCGTGGCCCCCTTCTTCCTGCCCCGGGCCTGGCGCACCGACCTCATGGCCGTCTACGGCTTCGCCCGTCTGGTCGACGACATCGGTGACGGCGACCTGGCCCCCGGTGGTGCCGACGCCCGGCTGCTCGGCGTGTCCCCGCAGGACGCCGAGGACCGGCTGGTCCTGCTGGACGCCTTCGAGGCCGACTTGCGCAGGGTCTTCGACTCGACCCCGCGCCACCCACTGCTGCGCCGCCTCCAGCCGACCGTCCGCCGCCGCTCGCTGACCCCGGAGCCGTTCCTCGGCCTGATCGCCGCCAACCGCCAGGACCAACTGGTCACCCGGTACGAGACGTACGACGATCTCCTCGCCTACTGCGAGCTCTCGGCCAACCCCGTCGGCCGTCTCGTCCTCTCCGTCACCGGCACCTCGACGCCCGAGCGGATCCGCCGCTCCGACATGATCTGCACGGCCCTGCAGATCGTCGAGCACCTCCAGGACGTGGCCGAGGACCTCGGCCGCGACCGCGTGTACCTGCCCGCCGCCGACATGAGGCGTTTTCACGTCCAGGAGGCGGATCTCGCCACGAAAACCGCCGGAGCGTCGGTCCGTGCGCTGATTGCGTATGAAGCGCAAAGGGCCCGGGATCTCCTGAATGAAGGCGCCCCCCTGGTGGGTAGCGTCCACGGCAGGTTGAAGCTGCTGCTCGCAGGGTTCGTGGCGGGAGGAAGGGCGGCCGTCCGCGCGATCGCCGCCGCCGAATACGACGTACTTCCCGGCCCGCCCAAGCCCGGCAAGGTCCAGTTGCTGCGTGAGGTGGGCGTGACTCTGCGAGGAGAGGGGTGATCCGGACCGTGGAGTCGGAACCACACGCGTCCCCACCGGTACTCGCCGCCTACAGCTACTGCGAGGCCGTGACCGGGCGGCAGGCCCGTAACTTCGCCTACGGCATCCGGCTGCTGCCGACGTCTCAGCGGCGTGCGATGTCGGCGCTGTACGCGTTCTCGCGGCGGGTCGACGACATCGGCGACGGCGCGCTCGCCCACGATGTCAAGGTCGCCAGGATGGAGGAGACCCGGGCGCTGCTCACCCGGATCCGTGAGGGCGAGGTCGACGAGGACGACATCGACCCCGTCGCCGTCGCGCTCACGCACGCCGCCGGGGCCTTCCCGATCCCGCTGGGCGGCCTGGATGAACTCATCGACGGCGTCCTGATGGACGTCCGCGGCGAGACCTACGAGACCTGGGACGACCTGAAGGTCTACTGCCGCTGTGTCGCGGGCGCCATCGGCCGCCTCTCGCTCGGTGTGTTCGGCACGGAGCCAGGGGCGCGCGGCGTCGACCGCGCGCCCGAGTATGCCGACACGCTCGGGCTCGCGCTTCAGCTCACCAACATCCTCAGAGACGTGCGCGAGGACGCCGTGGGCGGGCGTACCTACCTCCCGGCCGACGACCTCGCCAAGTTCGGCTGCTCGGCCGGCTTCAGCGGGCCACGGCCACCGGAGGGCTCCGACTTCGCGGGCCTCGTGCACTTCGAAGTGCGACGGGCCCGCGCTCTGTTCGCCGAGGGCTACCGGCTGCTCCCCATGCTGGACCGGCGCAGCGGCGCCTGTGTCGCCGCCATGGCCGGCATCTACCGTCGTCTCCTGGACCGCATCGAGCGCGACCCGGAGGCCGTGCTGCGCGGCCGGGTCTCCCTCCCCGGGCGGGAGAAGGCGTACGTCGCCGTGCGCGGTCTGTCCGGTCTGGACGCCCGGCATGTGACCCGACGGGCCGTCAGGAGGCGTGCGTGACAAAGGAACGGGGCCAGGAGGAGGCCGCCGGCGACGAGGCACACGTCTGCCATGCGGCGTGGGCGGGCGTACCTGCGCGCGACCTGCGCGCCTGCCGGCAGGCCTACGACGGGCTGGACACCCTCGGCGCCATTCTGGCGCGCACTCCGCGCGCCTGCGGGGAGGTCCACGACAAGCCGGACACCCTCGGCGCTATCCCGGCGCGCACTCCGCGCGCCTGCGGGGAGGCCCACGACGGGCCGGACACCATCGGCGCCATCCCGGCGCGCACTCCGCGCGCCTGCGGGGTGGCTCGGCCGGCGCCTTCCCCACGCCACCGGGGACGCGTCACGGTCGTGGGCACCGGGCCGGGTGGCTCCGGTGTGGTGGCGGTGCAGCGCGGCTACGACGGTGCTCTCCGCCCGCTCGTCGGCGTCGGCCTGGGCGGCTCCGCCGAGGTGGTGGCGGCCCGGCGCGGCGACGACACCCCCCTCCGCCACACCGTCGGAGACAAGCGGTGGGCAACCCTCCGTCGCGTCGTCGCGTCCCAGACGGAGACGGCCGGTCCCGCACCGCTCTCGGCGCACGGCCGCCGCGCAGAGGAGGGTGCGCGATGACCCACGGCACGCGGTCCCAGGGACCGGTCGCGGACGGGCGGCACACCGTAGTGGTGGGCGGCGGGCTCGCCGGCATCACCACCGCGCTCGCGCTCGCCGACGCCGGAGTGCGCGTCACCCTGCTCGAGGGCAGGCCGCGACTCGGCGGACTGGCCTTCTCCTTCCAGCGCGGCGATCTGACCGTCGACAACGGACAGCACGTGTACCTGCGCTGCTGCACCGCCTACCGCTGGTTCCTCGACCGCGTCGAGGGCGCGGCGCTGGCTCCGCTGCAGGACCGGCTGGACGTACCCGTCCTGGACGTCGCGCGGCCCGAGGGACGCCGGCTCGGCAGGCTGCGCCGCGACGCGCTGCCCGTGCCCCTGCATCTGGGGCGCAGCCTCGCCACCTACCCGCACCTGTCGCTCGCCGACCGCGCCAAGGTGGGCCGGGCCGCGCTCGCGCTCAAGGGGCTCGACCTCGCCGATCCGGCGCTGGACACGCAGGACTTCGGCAGCTGGCTGGCCGCGCACGGCCAGTCGGAGCGTGCCGTCGAGGCCCTGTGGGACCTGGTCGGGGTCGCCACCCTCAACGCGGTCGCGGGTGACGCCTCCCTGGGGCTCGCCGCGATGGTGTTCAAGACCGGTCTGCTGTCCGACCCGGGCGCGGCCGACATCGGCTGGGCGCACGTCCCGCTCGGCGAACTGCACGACCGGCTGGCCCGCAAGGCGCTCGACTCCGCGGGCGTCCGCACCGAGGTCCGTACCCGAGTCACCGCCGTCTCCAGGAACGTGAACGGCGGCTGGAGCGTCCAGGTACCCGGCGAGACGCTGGAGGCGGACGCGGTGGTGTTCGCCGTACCGCAGCGTGAGGCCCACGACCTGCTGCCCGAGGGGGCCCTGGACGCCCCCGAGCGGCTCCTGGAGATCGGCACCGCGCCGATCCTCAACGTCCATGTGGTGTACGACCGAAAGGTGCTCGCCCGGCCGTTCTTCACCGCCCTCGGCTCCCCGGTGCAGTGGGTCTTCGACCGGACCGAGGCCTCCGGGCTGCGCGAGGGGCAGTACCTCGCCCTGTCCCAGTCGGCGGCGCAGGACGAGATCGACGAGCCCGTGGCCGTGCTGCGCGAGCGGTACCTGCCCGAGCTGGAGCGGTTGCTGCCGCTGACCCGTGGCGCCGAGGTGAAGGACTTCTTCGTCACCCGGGAGCGCACCGCGACCTTCGCTCCCACCCCCGGCGTCGGGCGCCTCAGGCCCGGTGCCCGCACCAAGGCATCCGGCCTCTACCTGGCCGGAGCGTGGACCGCCACCGGGTGGCCCGCGACCATGGAGAGTGCGGTCCGCAGTGGAGTCGGCGCGGCGGACGCCGTGCTGGGCGCCCTGGGCCGGCCCCGCCCACGCCACCTCTTCGAGTTCGAGGAGGCGGCGTGATGCTCGATCACCAGCACCACACGGCAGGCGGCCCCCGCACCTCCGGTACCGCAACAAGAGGAGAGACTGTGCCCACTGTGCCCCCGGCCTCGAAGGCCGCTCGAGAGACCGCGGTGGACGTGACCGCGCTCCTGGAGCGCGGTCGGACCCTGGCCATGCCGGTACTGCGGGCGGCCATCGACCGCCTGGCACCTCCCATGGACACTGTTGCCGCCTACCACTTCGGATGGATCGACGCCCAGGGCAGGCCCACGGCGGGGGACGGCGGCAAGGCCGTGCGCCCCGCCCTCGCGGTGCTGTCCGCAGAGGTCATGTCCGCCGCCCCCGAGACCGGCATCCCCGGCGCCGTCGCCGTGGAACTCGTCCACAACTTCTCCCTCCTCCACGACGACCTGATGGACGGCGACGAGCAGCGCCGTCACCGCGACACGGTCTGGAAGGTGCACGGCCCCGCCCAGGCCATCCTGGTCGGCGACGCCCTGTTCGCCCTCGCCAACGAGGTGCTCCTCGAACTCGGCACCGTCGAGGCCGGCCGCGCCACCCGCCGTCTGACCACCGCCACCCGCGCCCTGATCGACGGTCAGGCCCAGGACATCTCCTACGAGCACCGCGACCGCGTCACCGTCGAGGAGTGCCTGGAGATGGAGGGCAACAAGACCGGCGCCCTGCTCGCCTGCGCCAGCTCCATCGGCGCGGTGCTCGGCGGCGCCGACGACCGTACCGCCGACACGCTGGAGAAGTACGGCTACCACCTGGGCCTCGCCTTCCAGGCCGTCGACGACCTCCTCGGCATCTGGGGCGACCCCGTCTCCACCGGCAAGCAGACTTGGAGCGACCTGCGCCAGCGCAAGAAGTCGCTGCCGGTCGTGGCCGCCCTCGCGGCGGGTGGCTCCGCCTCCGAGCGGCTCGGCGAGATCCTCGCCGCCGACGCCAAGAGCAGCGACTTCGAGAACTTCTCCGAGGAGGAGTTCGCGGCCCGCGCCGCCCTCATCGAGGAGGCGGGCGGCCGCGAGTGGACCGCCGACGAGGCACGCCGTCAGCACACCATCGCCATCGAGGCCCTCGACGCCGTCGACATGCCCGACCGGGTGCGGGACCAGTTCGCGGCGCTCGCCGACTTCGTCGTCGTACGAAAGAGATGATCACTATCGGTCGAATAGCCCTCGCGTAGTCGCCGGCCGGTGCCGCGAGACAGCACGGAGCACCGGCCGACGGCGGACCCACAGCAGCTGCACACCTTGCACCACTGCACGAAGGGGAAGCCATGACAGCGACGACCGACGGAAGTACCGGGGCCCTGCCTCCCCGTGCCGCCGCGGCCAGCGAACACGACACCGACATCCCCGCGGCGGCCGGGGTACCAGAAGCCGCCGCACGCGCCACCCGGCGCGCCACCGACTTCCTGCTCTCCCGCCAGGACGCCGAGGGCTGGTGGAAGGGCGACCTCGAGACCAACGTCACGATGGACGCCGAGGACCTGCTGCTCCGTCAGTTCCTGGGCATCCGCGACGAGAAGACCACCCAGGCCGCGGCCCTCTTCATCCGCGGCGAGCAGCGCGAGGACGGCGCCTGGGCCACCTTCTACGGCGGCCCGGGCGAGCTCTCCGCCAGCATCGAGGCCTACGTCGCCCTCCGCCTGGCAGGCGACGCGCCCGACGCGCCCCACATGGCCAAGGCCTCCGCCTGGATCCGCGAGCGGGGCGGCATCGCAGCCGCCCGGGTCTTCACCCGGATCTGGCTCGCGCTGTTCGGCTGGTGGAAGTGGGAGGACCTGCCCGAACTCCCGCCGGAACTCATCTGGTTCCCGAAGTGGCTGCCGCTCAACATCTACGACTTCGGCTGCTGGGCCCGGCAGACCATCGTGCCGCTGACGATCGTCTCCGCGAAGCGGCCGGTACGCCCCGCGCCCTTCCCGCTCGACGAGCTGCACACCGACCCGGCCGCCCCGAACCCCGCCAAGCCCCTGGCACCGATGGTCAGTTGGGACGGCGCCTTCCAGCGGATGGACAAGGGCCTGCACGCCCTGCGGAAGGTCGCGCCGCGCCGGCTGCGCAGAGCCGCCATGAACAGCGCCGCCCGCTGGATCGTCGAACGCCAGGAGAACGACGGCTGCTGGGGCGGCATCCAGCCCCCGGCCGTGTACTCGATCATCGCCCTGCACCTGCTCGGCTACGACCTTGAGCACCCCGTGATGCGGGAGGGACTGGCGTCCCTTGACCGGTTCGCCGTGTGGCGCGAGGACGGGGCCCGGATGGTCGAGGCGTGCCAGTCACCGGTCTGGGACACCTGCCTCGCCGCCATCGCGCTCGTCGACGCCGGACTGCCCGCCGACCACCCCCAGTTGGTGAAGGCCGCGGACTGGATGCTGGGCGAGGAGATCGTCAGACCCGGCGACTGGTCCGTCAAGCGGCCCGCACTGCCGCCCGGCGGCTGGGCGTTCGAGTTCCACAACGACAACTACCCCGACATCGACGACACCGCCGAGGTGATCCTCGCGCTGCGCCGGATCACTCACCACGACCCGGAGCGGATCGACAAGGCCATCGGGCGCGGCATGCGCTGGACCCTCGGCATGCAGTCGAAGAACGGCGCGTGGGCCGCCTTCGACGTCGACAACACCAGCCCGTTCCCGAACCGGCTGCCGTTCTGCGACTTCGGCGAGGTCATCGACCCGCCCTCCGCCGACGTCACCGCGCACGTCGTGGAGATGCTCGCGGTGGAAGGACTCGCCCACCACCCGCGCACCCGGCGCGGCATCGAGTGGCTGCTGGCCGAACAGGAGCCGGACGGCTCGTGGTTCGGGCGCTGGGGTGTCAACTACGTCTACGGCACCGGATCCGTCGTACCCGCCCTGGTGGCCGCGGGCATCCCCGCCGCGCACCCGGCGATCCGGCGGGCCGTGGCCTGGCTGGAGGCGGTCCAGAACGACGACGGCGGCTGGGGCGAGGATCTGCGCTCCTACCACGACGTCAAGGAGTGGAGCGGCAAGGGCGCCTCGACCGCCTCCCAGACGGCGTGGGCCCTGATGGCCCTGCTCGCGGCGGGGGAGCGGGAATCCAAGGCCGTCGAACGCGGCGTCGAATGGCTCGCCGCCACCCAGCGGGAGGACGGCTCCTGGGACGAGCCGTACTTCACGGGGACGGGCTTCCCGTGGGACTTCTCGATCAACTACCACCTCTACCGGCAGGTGTTCCCGCTCACCGCGCTCGGCCGGTACGTCCACGGGGAGCCCTTCGCCGACCGGCACAAGGGGAGCTGATGAGCACCCAGCCCGCCCCGGCCCCGCTGCTGATCGCCTGCGCGCTCGGCATCGAGCAGCTCGCCCTGCGCGCGGGCGACCGGGGCGGCGCCGGCGGTCCGGTCACCGTGCTGCGCACGGGCATGGGGCCGGCGGCGGCCGAGCGGTCCGTGACCCGGATGCTCGCCGATCCGGCCCTGCGCGACGCCGCCGTCCTGGCCACCGGCTTCTGCGCGGGCCTCGCACCAGGCATGCACCCCGGTGACCTGGTCGTCGCCGAGGAGACCCGTGACCCGCGTGGCACGACCGCCTGCGTCGGAACCGAGCTGCTGGTCAAGGAGCTGGCCCGGGCCGTACCCGGGCGGACCGTGCACACCGGGCCGCTCACCGGCTCCGACCACGTCGTACGCGGTCCCGAACGGTCCGATCTCCTCGCCACCGGCGCGATCGCGGTCGACATGGAGTCCGCCGTCACGCTCCTGAGCGCCGTGCGCGCGGGCGAGCGCCCTGTTGCGGCCGTCCGGGTGGTCGTGGACGCTCCAGAACATGAACTCGTCCGGATCGGCACGGTGCGCGGTGGAATATCAGCTTTCCGGGTCCTTCGTTCCGTCCTTCCCGCTTTCTTCGAATGGCACCGTTCCTTGCTGCTCCCCAGGAGGTGAGCCAGATGGCCATGCCGCTTCGACAGTCCATCAAGGTCGCTACATATTTGGCTGAACAGAAGCTCCGCCGGCGGGACAAGTTCCCGCTGATCGTCGAGCTGGAGCCGCTGTTCGCCTGCAACCTCAAGTGCGAGGGGTGCGGCAAGATCCAGCACCCGGCCGGGGTGCTCAAGCAGCGGATGCCGGTCGCGCAGGCGGTCGGAGCGGTGCTGGAGTCCGGTGCCCCCATGGTGTCCATCGCCGGCGGCGAGCCGCTGATGCACCCGCAGATCGACGAGATCGTGCGTCAGCTGGTGGCCAGGCGGAAGTACGTCTTCCTGTGCACCAACGCGCTGCTCATGCGCAAGAAGATGGACAAGTTCAAGCCCTCCCCCTATTTCGCCTTCGCGGTGCACATCGACGGGCTGCGCGAGCGGCACGACGAGTCGGTGGCGAAGGAGGGCGTCTTCGACGAGGCCGTGGAGGCCATCAAGGAGGCCAAGCAGCGCGGCTTCCGGGTGACCACCAACTCGACCTTCTTCAACACCGACACCCCGCAGACCATCATCGAGGTGCTGAACTTCCTCAACGACGACCTGAAGGTCGACGAGATGATGATCTCGCCCGCCTACGCCTACGAGAAGGCTCCCGACCAGGAACACTTCCTCGGCGTGGAGCAGACCCGCGAGCTGTTCAAGAAGGCGTTCGCGGGCGGCAACCGGCGGCGCTGGCGGCTCAACCACTCCCCGCTCTTCCTGGACTTCCTGGAGGGCAAGGTCGACTTCCCGTGCACCGCGTGGGCGATCCCGAACTACTCGCTGTTCGGCTGGCAGCGCCCCTGCTACCTGATGAGCGACGGGTACGTGCCGACGTACCGGGAGCTGGTCGAGGACACCGACTGGGACAAGTACGGACGCGGCAAGGACCCGCGCTGTGCCAACTGCATGGCGCACTGCGGCTACGAGCCCACCGCCGTGCTCGCCACCATGGGATCGCTGAAGGAGTCCCTGCGCGCCCTGCGCGAGACGGTCTCCGGGAACCGGGAGTAGATGCCATGACCGCCATTTCGCTGGGTGTCCCCGAGGTGCCGGCCCGGCCGGTCGCCGAGCGGCGCGCATCGCGCCGGATCCAGGTTGGTCCGGTGGCGGTCGGGGGCGGGGCCCCGGTGTCGGTGCAGTCGATGACGACGACCCGTACGTCGGACATCGGCGCCACCCTGCAGCAGATCGCCGAACTCACCGCGTCCGGCTGCCAGATCGTCCGGGTCGCCTGCCCGACCCAGGACGACGCGGACGCGCTCGCGACCATCGCGCGCAAGTCGCAGATCCCGGTGATCGCGGACATCCACTTCCAGCCGAAGTACGTGTTCGCGGCGATCGAGGCGGGCTGCGCGGCCGTCCGCGTCAATCCCGGCAACATCAAGCAGTTCGACGACCGGATCAAGGAGATCGCGCAGGCCGCCAAGGACCACGGCACCCCGATCCGGATCGGCGTCAACGCCGGGTCGCTGGACCGGCGGCTGCTCCAGAAGTACGGCAGGGCGACCCCTCAGGCGCTGGTGGAGAGCGCGCTGTGGGAGGCCTCGCTGTTCGAGGAGCACGGTTTCCAGGACATCAAGATCTCCGTCAAGCACAACGACCCGGTCGTGATGATCGAGGCGTACCAGCAGCTCGCCGAGCAGTGCGACTACCCGCTGCACCTGGGGGTGACGGAGGCGGGCCCGGCGTTCCAGGGCACGATCAAGTCCGCGGTGGCGTTCGGGGCGCTGCTGTCCCGGGGCGTCGGCGACACGATCCGGGTGTCGCTGTCCGCGCCGCCGGCCGAGGAGGTCAAGGTCGGCATCCAGATCCTGGAGTCTTTGGGGCTGCGGCAGCGCCGGCTGGAGATCGTCTCCTGTCCGTCCTGCGGACGCGCCCAGGTCGATGTGTACAAGCTCGCCGACGAGGTCACGGCCGGACTCGAGGGCATGGAAGTGCCGTTGCGCGTGGCCGTCATGGGGTGTGTGGTCAACGGACCCGGCGAGGCGCGGGAGGCCGATCTGGGGGTGGCCTCCGGCAACGGCAAGGGGCAGATCTTCGTGAAGGGCGAGGTCATCAAGACCGTCCCCGAGTCGAAGATCGTCGAGACGCTGATCGAAGAGGCGATGAAGCTCGCCGAGCAGATGGAGCAGGACGGCACGGGGCCGGGGGAGCCCGCCGTCACCGTGAGCTGAGCAGCACGGAACCGAAGGGGGCCCGACGTGACGATTCTGGAGAGCATCCGGGGACCACGCGATCTGAAGGCGCTGTCCGAGGCGGAACTCGGTGAACTGTCCGACGAGATCAGGGAGTTCCTGGTGCACGCGGTCGCCAGGACCGGCGGCCATCTGGGACCCAACCTGGGCGTGGTGGAGCTGACCATCGCCCTGCACCGGGTCTTCGAGTCACCGGTCGACCGCATCCTGTGGGACACCGGCCACCAGAGCTATGTCCACAAGCTTCTGACGGGACGGCAGGACTTCTCCAAACTGCGCGGCAAGGGCGGCCTGTCCGGCTACCCCTCGCGCGAGGAGTCCGAGCACGACGTCATCGAGAACAGCCACGCCTCCACGGCACTCGGCTGGGCCGACGGGCTCGCCAAGGCCCGCCAGGTACAGGGGGAGAAGGGCCATGTCGTCGCGGTCATCGGCGACGGCGCCCTGACCGGCGGCATGGCCTGGGAGGCCCTGAACAACATCGCGGCCGCCAAGAACCGGCCGCTGATCATCGTCGTCAACGACAACGAACGCTCCTACGCCCCCACCATCGGCGGCCTCGCCAACCACCTCGCGACCCTCCGCACGACCGACGGCTACGAGCGGGTCCTGGCCTGGGGCAAGGAGGTGCTCCAGGGCACGCCGCTGGTCGGCCACCCCCTCTACGAGGCCCTGCACGGCGCGAAGAAGGGCTTCAAGGACGCGTTCGCCCCGCAGGGCCTGTTCGAGGACCTCGGCCTGAAGTACGTAGGCCCGATCGACGGGCACGACATCGGGGCCGTGGAGTCCGCCCTGCGGCGCGCGAAACGGTTCCACGGACCGGTCCTCGTCCACTGCCTCACCGAGAAGGGCCGCGGCTACGAACCCGCCCTCGCCCACGAGGAGGACCACTTCCACACCGTCGGCGTCATGGACCCGCTGACCTGCGTGCCGCTCTCACCGGCGGGCGGCCCCTCCTGGACCTCCGTGTTCGGCGAGGAGATCGTCAGCATCGGCGAGGAGCGGGACGACGTGGTGGCGATCACCGCCGCCATGCTGCATCCGGTCGGCCTCGGCGGGTTCGCCGAGCGGTTCCCGGACCGGGTGTGGGACGTCGGCATCGCCGAGCAGCACGCGGCCGTGTCCGCGGCGGGCCTGGCGACGGGCGGTCTGCACCCGGTCGTCGCCGTCTACGCCACCTTCCTCAACCGCGCCTTCGACCAGCTCCTGATGGACGTTGCCCTGCACCGCTGCGGGGTGACCTTCGTCCTGGACCGGGCCGGAGTCACCGGCGTCGACGGGGCCTCCCACAACGGCATGTGGGACATGTCCGTCCTCCAGGTCGTCCCCGGCCTGAGGATCGCCGCGCCGCGCGACGCCGACCAGTTGCGCGCCCAACTGCGCGAGGCGGTCGCCGTCGACGACGCCCCGACCCTGCTGCGCTTCCCGAAGGAGTCCGTCGGCCCGTCGGTCCCGGCTCTCGACCGGGTGGGCGGACTGGACGTGCTGCACCGGGCAGACCGGCCGGAGGTGCTCCTCGTCGCAGTCGGCGTCATGGCGCCCGTCTGCCTCCAAACGGCCGAACTGCTCGAAGCCCGGGGCGTCGGCTGCACCGTCGTCGACCCCCGCTGGGTCAAGCCCGTCGACCCGGCGCTCCCGGGCCTCGCCGCCGAACACCGCCTGGTCGCCGTCGTCGAGGACAACAGCCGGGCGGCCGGGGTCGGCTCGGCCGTGGCGCTGGCCCTCGGCGACGCCGACGTCGACGTACCGGTACGGCGTTTCGGCATCCCGGAGCAGTTCCTCGCGCACGCCAAGCGCGGCGAGGTGCTCGCCGACATCGGCCTGACACCCGTCGAGATCGCCGGACGGATCAGCGCGAGCCTGGCCGTCAAGCAAGAGCTGTCCAAGGAGCCACTGGAATGACAACCGCCGAGTCCGCGTCTCAGTCGTCGCAGGCCGGGGAGTTCGACCTCGGCAAGCTGCTGGCCGAGCGCGCGGCCGAGCGCTACGAGCTGCACACCAGGTACCTCAACCACCAGCTCCCGCGCATGCTGCACACCATCGGCTTCGACAAGGTCTACGAGCGCGCCGAGGGCGCCTACTTCTACGACGCGGACGGCAACGACTACCTCGACATGCTCGCCGGGTTCGGGGTGATGGGCATCGGCCGCCACCACCCCGTCGTACGCAAGGCCCTGCACGACGTCCTGGACGCCCGGCTCGCCGATCTCACCCGGTTCGACTGCCAGCCGCTGCCCGGCCTGCTGGCCGAGAAGCTGCTCGCGCACAGCCCGCACCTGGACCGGGTGTTCTTCGGCAACAGCGGCACGGAGGCGGTCGAGGGAGCGCTGAAGTTCGCCCGGTTCGTCACCGGCAGACCCAGGGTGCTGTACTGCGCGCACGCCTTCCACGGCCTCACCACCGGCTCCCTCTCCGTGAACGGCGAGTCCGGCTTCCGCGACGGCTTCGCCCCGCTGCTGCCCGACACGGCCGTACCCCTCGGCGACCTCGACGCGCTGGCACGGGAGCTGAAGAAGGGCGACGTCGCCGCCCTGATCGTCGAGCCGATCCAGGGCAAGGGCGTGCTGGCGGCCCCGCCCGGCTATCTGCTCGCCGCGCAGGAACTCCTGCACCGGCACAAGGCGCTGCTCATCGCCGACGAGGTGCAGACGGGCCTCGGCCGGACCGGCGACTTCTACGGCTACCAGCACGAGGAGGGTGTGGAACCCGACCTGGTGTGCGTGGCCAAGGCGCTCTCCGGCGGCTATGTACCGGTCGGCGCCACCCTTGGTAAGGACTGGATCTTCAAGAAGGTCTACTCGTCCATGGACCGGGTGCTGGTTCACTCGGCGAGCTTCGGGTCCAACGCGCAGGCCATGGCCGCGGGCCTGGCGGTGCTGTCGGTGATGGAGAACGAGCAGGTCGTGGCCAATGTCCGCGCCACCGGGGAACAGCTCAGGTCACGGCTTGCGGCGCTCACCGACAAGTACGAGATGCTCGCCGACGTCCGCGGCCGGGGCCTGATGATCGGCATCGAGTTCGGCCGCCCGACGTCGCTGAAGCTGCGCAGCCGCTGGGCCATGCTCCAGGCCGCGCGCAAGGGACTGTTCGCGCAGATGGTCGTCGTCCCGCTGCTCCAGCGGCACCGGATCCTCACCCAGGTCTCCGGCGACCACATGGAGGTGATCAAACTGATCCCGCCGCTGATCATCGGCGAGCGGGAGGTGGACCGGTTCGTCGACGCCTTCACCGCCGTGATGGACGACGCGCACAACGGCGGTCTGGTGTGGGACTTCGGAAAGACCCTGGTCAAGCAGGCGGTGGCCAACCGATGAGCCGTTCGTTTTACCTGTTTTGCCTGTGAGGCAAGAAATTTGCCAGTAGGGCAAGGCTCCGGCTGAATGGAGGCATGAGCTCCTCCGAGACCGAGCGGTCCTCCGGGGCCGACTCGCCGGCCGACCAGCCCGGTGCGCTGCCCGCCGTCGCGCCCCAGCTGCGCGCGCTGCGGCACCAGGCCTCCCTGACGCTGGAGGCCGCGGCCCGCGCCGCCGGGCTGTCGCCCGCCCACCTCTCCCGTCTGGAGACCGGACAGCGCCAGCCCTCGCTGCCGATGCTGCTCGCGCTCGCCCGCGTCTACGGTACGACCGTCGCCGAGCTGCTCGGTGAGACGATCGCCGACCGGGACGCCGTCGTCCGCGCTGCCGACATGGAACCGACCACGGCGGGCGGCTGGACGTACTGGCAGGCCGGCGCCTCCGGCCGCGGGATGCAGGCCCTGCGAGTCCACGTGCCCCACGGCTCCCAGGGCGACGTCGTGCGCGTGCACCCGGGCGAGGAGTGGCTCCACGTACTGCGGGGCCGGCTGCGGCTGCGCCTCGGGGACACCACGCACCGGCTGGCGCCCGGCGACAGCGCCCACTTCGACTCGCTCACCCCGCACCGGATCGCCGCCGAGGACCACGACGGCGTCGAGCTGCTCTTCGTCCATACCCTGCTGCAGAGCCCCACGGCAACCCTGTGCCTGGGCCCCACCCCTGGAGAGACGCCTTGAGCGACATGGAGGAGAAGTTCCCGCGCGCCCTGTGGGTGCGGCTGTTCATCTACCTCGTGATGGGGCACGTCTTCGCCGCGTTCGTGTACTTCCTGTTCGAGGCGGGGGCCCGCTAGCGGACACTCCCTGGAGGCCTTCAGTCGAGGAGCCGCTCGCGCAGGCGCTCGCGGGTCTCCGGAGTGATCTCGAGCCCCTTCTCCAGATAGGCGTCGACGCCGCCCCAGGCCTCCTCGATGGTGTCGAAGGCCGCCGTCAGGTACTCGGCGCGCGCGTCGAAGAGCGGGCTGAGCAGCTCCATGACCTCGGGGGAGTAGGCCGAGTCGGCGGAGCCGCTGCGCCGCACCTTGTAGCGGCGGTGCTTGGCGTTCGACTTCAGGTAGTCCTCGACGATCGCCTCGCGCTCGACACCCACCGCGAGCAGCGTCACCGCGACCGACAGGCCCGCGCGGTCCTTGCCCGCCGCGCAGTGCATCAGCGCGGGGACGCTGTCCTCGGCGAGCGCGTGCAGCACCTTCGAGTGCTCGGCGGTGCGGTGTTTGATGATCGTGCGGTAGGAGGCGATCATCCGGCCCGCGCCCTTGCCGTCCGAGAGGATCTCGCGCAGCTGGTCCAGGTCGCCGTCGCGGACCATCTTCCAGAACTCGGCGCCCTCGGCGGGGTCGCTCAGCGGCAGGTTCACATTGCGCACGCCCGGCAGCTCGACGTCCGGCCCCTCGAGCTTCTGGTCGGCCCCGTTGCGGAAGTCGAAGATCGTGTGCAGGCCCAGGGTGGTCAGGAAGGCGGCGTCCTCACCGGTCGCGTGCGCGAGGTGGCCGCTGCGGAACAGCACTCCCTGGCGCACCCGCCGTCCGTCCACGGTCGGAAGTCCGCCCACATCACGGAAGTTGCGCACTCCGGCCAGCTCGGGCTCGGTCGACGGGACCTGCTGTGTCACGAGGGCTCCTCCCCTTCGGCGCCGCCCGCCGCGGCTCGTCGGCGGGCACCACTCGACGATACGACATGCCTGCCTGGGGCAATGAGTTGTCCACAGACGTTGCCCGGAGCCCCCACAGCCCTTGATGATGTTGCCGTCTGGTCGCACCTGATCGGGCTTGTTCGAATCTGTGAGGGCATGATGGTGGACATCTCCGAAGACGGTCGTACGTGGGTGCTCTCCGGGCCGGCCAGCAGCTACGCCGTCCATGTCACCGACCGGGACGAGCTGCTGCACCTGCACTGGGGCCCACGGATCGGCCTCGCCGACGCCGAGGCCCTCGCCGTCCGGCCGCTGCCGGACTACTGGCCCTTCGAGGCCCCGCTCGACGGGCGCGAGGAGTACCCGGTCGAGGGCGGCCCCCGTTTCGTCCGCCCCGCCCTGTCCGTACGCACGCCCGAGCGGCGCGGCACCGAGTGGGTGCTCGAGGGGCACGACACCGAGGACGGAGAGCTGCGGCTGCGGTTCCGTGACGGCGACCTCGCCGTCACGCTGCACTACCGGATGCGTTCCTCGACGGATGTGGTCGAGCGCTGGGTGACCCTGGACAACCGGGGGCCGGCCGTCGAGCTGCTGCGCGCCGACTCCGCCACCTGGACCCTGCCCGACCGGGATACCTGGCGGCTGTCCCAGCTGCACGGCCGCTGGGGCGCCGAGTCGCGGCTGACGCGCTCCGCCCTCACCCACGGCGAGAAGGTCATCGGCAGCCGCCGCGGCCACACCTCCCACCAGCACCTGCCGTGGGTCGCCCTCGACACCGACGCCACCGAGGAGCGCGGCGAGGTCTACAGCTGCGCACTGGGCTGGTCCGGGTCCTGGCGCGTCGCCGTGGCCCAGCTCCCGGACGCCCGTGTGCAGATCACCGGCGGCGCCGGCTACGACGACTCGGGCCTGCTGATGCTGGGCACGGGCGAGTCGTACACGACCCCCGTCTTCGCCGGGCTCTGGAGCGACGGCGGCTTCGGCGGGGCGAGCCGCTCCTGGCACGCCTACCAGCGGACCCACGTCGTCCCGGACGCGGACCGGGACCGGCCGGTGCTGTTCAACTCCTGGGAGGCCACCGAGTTCGACATCTCCGAGGAGCAGCAGCGGGCGCTCGCCGCGCGGGCCGCGGCCATGGGCGTCGAGCTGTTCGTGGTCGACGACGGCTGGTTCGGGTCCCGGACCAGCGACCGGGCCGGGCTCGGTGACTGGACGCCCAACCCCGACCGCTTCCCGGGCGGGCTGAAGCCGCTCGCCGACCATGTGCACGGTCTCGGCATGCAGTTCGGGATCTGGGTCGAGCCGGAGATGGTCAACGCGGACAGCGACCTGTACCGCGCGCACCCCGACTGGGTGCAGCACCAAACGGGACGAAAGCGGACGGAGTTCCGCAATCAGCTCGTATTGAACCTCGCCCGCGAGGACGTCCAGGAGTACCTGTGGGAGCGGCTCGACGGGCTGCTCTCCGGTGCGCCGATCGACTACGTCAAGTGGGACTTCAACCGCTGCTTCTCCGATGCCGGCTGGCCGGACGACCCCTACCCGCAGCGGCTGTGGGTCGACCACGTCCGCGCCCTGTACGGCCTGCTGGACCGACTGCGGGCGGCCCACCCGGGCGTGGCCTTCGAGTCCTGCTCGGGCGGCGGCGGCCGGATCGACCTCGGGGTGCTGGGCCGTACGGACCAGGTGTGGACCTCCGACAACACCGACCCGCTCGACCGGCTCGCCATCCAGCACGGCTTCAGCCAGATCCATCCGGCCCGGGTCATGGCCGCCTGGGTCACCGACAGTCCGAACGCCATGCTCAACCAGCGGGCCAGCTCCCTGCGGTTCCGGTTCGTCAGTGCCATGGCCGGGGTGCTCGGGGTGGGCGGCGACCTCACGAAGTGGACGGCGGAGGAGCTCGCCGAGGCGCGGCAGTGGGTGGGGCTCTACAAGGAGATCCGGCCCGTGGTGCAGCGCGGCGACCTGTACCGGCTGCGGCCCCCGGAGGGCGGCCTGAGTGCGGTCCAGTACGTCCTCGGTGACGAGACCGTCGTCCTCGCCTGGCTCCAGGCGCAGCGCTACGGCGAGCCTGTTCCGGCGCTCCGGCTGCGAGGCCTCGACCCGACAGCGACGTACGAATGCCTTGAAACGGGCGAAGTTCACCGAGGGGTCGTACTCGCCCATCATGGGCTGCGAGTCGGCCTGCGGGGCGACCTGGATGCCGCGGTCGTCCGCCTTAGGCTCAAGTAGTCGTTCTGTCCGAATAAGGCGAATAGGGCACTTAAGGTGCTTCGGTATAACGTGCCCCGATCGTAAAGGAGATGAGGTCGGGGTGCGTGACCATCGTCATATTCGTGACGATCTGTTGTCGTCATGTTCACGTAATTCCTGCGTTATTCAGGGACATTGAGGAAAGTCGGAGATCGGTAATCCACGCTCGGTGACGGGAAATGTGCCGACGCGTCAAGAAAAACGCTCTCACCGGCAACCGCAAGCTTGTCCCATTGCGTCTTGGTCGCTTACGTTCCACACCAATCCGGACGGACGCCTAATCCTGCCGCCGCCCGGAGCCCCACACGCTGACCCGACGTACGGCAGGAGCGGGGGACCCACAGGTAAGACGCCTGTTCCGGTTCCCGGAACGGCTTGGGGTTAAGCCGCGCCTCGGCGCGGCCGGGCATCTCCAGCCCGAACCCGACAGCTCACCTCGCAGGCGACGGAGAGGAAATCGCCATGCCCGCGAAGGGTAAGCACCGCCGCCCGAAGACCCAGCGCTTCACCCGCTCCATCGCCGTCGCCGGAACCGGCGGGGCCGCCCTCGCCCTTCCGCTCATGGGGGCCGCCGGCGCCCACGCCGCCACCCCGCAGTCGGCTCCGAAAAAGGCCGTCCAGTCCGCTCCGGCCGCCGGGAAGAAGGCCGCCGAAAAGGCCACGGGCGCTCGCACGTACACCGTGAAGGCCGGCGACTATCTCGCGAAGATCGCCGAAGACCAGAACGTCAGCGGTGGCTGGAAGAAGCTCTACGCCGACAACCGTGACGCGGTCGGTGCCGACCCGTCGCTGATCCACCCGGGCCTGAAGCTCTCGGTCGGCAAGAAGGCGGCGGGTGAGCCCAAGGCGCAGTCGTCCGCGCCGAAGGCGCCGAAGGCTTCGGCCGAGAAGTCGTCCGCCGGCGAGTCGTCCTCCAAGGCCGACACCGCCGCGAAGCCGGCTGCCGCCAAGCCGGCCGCCGAGGCTTCCGGCTTCAGCCTTCCGGTGGACGGCGCCTCTGTCGGCACGCCGTACCACATGTCCGGCAACATGTGGTCCAGCGGCTACCACACCGGTGTCGACTTCGTCGTCCCGACCGGCACCTCGCTCAAGGCCGTCGGCGCGGGCACGGTCGTCTCCGCCGGCTGGGGCGGCGCGTACGGCAACCAGGTCGTCATCCAGCTCGAGGACGGCAAGTACGCGCAGTACGCCCACCTCTCCTCGCTCTCCGTCTCGGCCGGCCAAACTGTGACCGCCGGGCAGCAGATCGGCCTGTCCGGTGCGACCGGCAACGTGACCGGACCGCACCTGCACTTCGAGATCCGCACCACGCCGGACTACGGCTCGGACCTGGACCCGGTCGCCTACCTGCGCTCGCACGGCGTCTCCGTGGGCTGACCGACCGCACGACCACCTGCCTGACACGCGGCCGAAGGCCGGACCCTGATCCCCGGGTCCGGCCTTCGGTGTGTGCGCGGCCGCCGATCGTCTCAAGGGATCGACAGGACGCGGCAGTTGGGACACAGTGATCCCGTCGTGAGTGCAAGCGCTTTCCGAAGGAGTTGTGTCCCGTGCCGACCACCCGGAGAACGTTCGGAGCCCTGGCCGCCGGAGCCGCCCTGGCCGCCCTCGCCCCGGCGGCGACCGCGAACGCCGCTCCCCGTCACCGCCGCCTGATCGCCCACGACGACTTCTGCCACGGCCTCGGCAGGTGGGCGACCGAACTCCAGGACGGCGGCACCGTCACCGCCTCCCGCGGGGTCCTGGAGATCGACGTACCGAGCGGAGCGACCGTCTGGTTCCGGCAGCGGATCGAAGGGCCGTACGTCCTCGAGTACACCGCCACGCCCGTCTCCGAGGGTGGGGTCAACGACCGGGTCTCGGACCTCAACAACTTCTGGAACGCGACCGACGTCCGCTCCCCGGACGACCTCTTCGCGACGTCGCGTGGCGGGGCGCTGGAGGAGTACGACCACCTGACGACGTACTACGCCGGGTACGGGGCCAACTACAACAGCACGACCCGGCTTCGGCGTTACGTGGGCCTGGCCGGTGTGCGTCCCCTGATCTACGACTACACAGAGCCGCTGCTGGTCCCGGGCGAGCCGAACCGGGTCCGGATCGTCTCCGACGGGTCGACGGTGCGATGGTGGAACAACGGGCGCCTCGTCTTCGACTACACCGACCCACAGCCGTACACGAGCGGGCACTTCGCCTTCCGGACCGTGTGGAGTCACTTCCGGATCACGGGCTTCCGGGTCTGGCGACTGACCCCGCAACATCTCTGACGGGCGGCCTATTCCGAAGTTGGCGAACACTTTAGCAGTGGCTTATCTCACCGTCCGTCAACCCCTTCCTACGGTCGCGTAGGTCACATTCGAGGGTGAATTATGAGCGGCTGTGGCAGACGATTCGAAGAGTGACAGCAGAGCGGTGATCGGGTCGTACGTGGCGGTGGGGGACAGCTTCACCGAGGGCGTTGGCGATCCCGGCCCCGACGGGGCGTTCGTCGGCTGGGCCGACAGGTTCGCCGTCCTGCTCGCCGACCGCAGGCCCGAAGGCGACTTCCAATACACCAACCTTGCCGTACGCGGAAAGCTCCTCGACCAGATCGTGGCGAACCAGCTCCCGCGGGCCGTCGACATGGCCCCGGACCTCGTCTCGTTCTGCGCCGGGGGCAATGACATCCTCCGGCCCGGCACCGACCCGGACGAGGTGGCCGAGCGCTTCGAGCGGGCCATTGCCGAGCTCACCGCCGTGGCCGGCACGGTGATGGTGACGACCGGGTTCGACACCCGTCGCATGCCCGTGCTCAAGCACCTGCGCGGCAAGATCGCCACGTACAACGGGCATGTCCGGGCCGTCGCCGACCGGTACGGCTGCCCGGTGCTCGACCTGTGGTCCCTGCGCAGTGTCCAGGACCGTCGGGCCTGGGACGCCGACCGGCTGCACCTGTCGCCCGAGGGGCACACGCGCGTGGCGCTCCGCGCGGGGCAGGTGCTCGGCCTCGACGTGCCGGCCGATCCCGAGCAGGAATGGCCTCCGCTGCCGGTGCGCGGCACCCTCGACATCCGGCGGGACGATGTCCACTGGGCACGCGAGTTCCTGGTGCCATGGATCGGGCGCCGGCTGCGCGGGGAGTCGTCGGGGGACCATGTGACGGCCAAGGGGGCGCTGTCGCCGGAGGACATCAGGCTGCGGATCGGTTCGGTGGCGTGACGGTGCGCGTCTGCGCCTGTTCGCCGGGTGTGGGTCGGGGCCGTGTCGGGGGGTGTCCGTCCTCGGAACGGCGCGATGGGGTCGGATACCGACTCGCTGTTCGTTGACGCGCCAACCGCTGCGGGCGGACACCCCCCGACACGGCCCCTTCCGTGCGTCGGCGGGTGCGGGTCCGCTCAGCTGCGGGCATGCGTGCCGCTGGGGGCGGCACGGGTGGGCGGTGGGGGTCCCCCCGCTCGAGCGAAGCCGAGAGTGGGGGAGGCACCCCGCTACGCCGGGCTGCGGACCCACCCGGCCCCAGCACCGATGCTGGGTGGCTTATGGCAAGGCCGCTGATTCCAAGCCCAGTTCGCGAGACAGGGCCTTTTCCACCCACTCCTGCGCCCGCGCCCGCGGCACCGCGCCCTCGTAGGACGTCAGCTGGACGGCGAGCCCGTCGAGCAGGGCGGTGAGGCGCAGGGCCGTGCCGTGCGGGTCGGGGCAGTGGAACTCCCCGGCCGCCACACCCTCCGCGATGACCTCGGCGATGGACGCCTTCCACTGCCGGTCGAGGTCCTGGGCGACCTCCCGCAGCGCGGGCTCGCGCAGTGCCGCCGCCCAGCCTTCGATCCACAGCCGCCAGCCCTTGGCCTGGCCCGTCGGGGCGTACCACCGTACGGCCGACCGCAGCCGGCGCAGCGCCGACGTGCGGCGGCCCAGCAGCTTGCGCAGCTGCGCGAGGTCCCCCTCCGCCGCGTGCCGGAACGCGGCGGCCACGAGCTGTTCCTTCGTCGAGAAGTGATAGAGGACCAGCGCGTTGCTCACACCGAGCACCGAGGCGATGTCGGCTATGCGGACCGCCGTCACACCTCGGGCCTCGATCTGCTCGACGGCGGCCCGCAGCAGGTCCCCGCGCCGTTCCGCCACGCTCAACCGGACTCTCGTCACGCCGTCACCCTACACAGGCGGGTGCACCCTCTTGACGTGTGGATTCGGCCGGTCCGGCAGGGGGCGCGCGGCCGGTTCGCCGTCCGTCACCGGTACCAGCCGAAGCGCTCCGCGATCAGCGGCAGCCGGTCCGCCGCGATCGCGTGGGCGGCCGCGCGCGGCGTCGTCCCGTCGGCCTGCGCGCGGGCCAGCATCCGCTCCACCAGGGCCCGCATCGAGCCGCGGGTGCGGGCGAACGCTTCCTCCGCGTCGGCGCCGATATCCCCGAAGAGCGTCCACCACCACCAGGCGTTCGTCCCGGAGTTGACCACCACGTCCGGCAGCACGGTCACCCCGCGCGCGGCCAGCAGCGGCTCCGCCTCCGGTCGTACGGGCATGTTGGCCGCCTCGACGACCCAGCGGGCGGTGATCCGCTCCTGGTTCTCGTCGTCGATCGCGTATGAGACGGCAGCGGGTACCAGGACGTCCGTGTCGGCCGACAGCCACGCGTCGCCGGACAGGTCGCGGTCGCCGGGCCGCAGCGCGGAGCGGTCCACGGTGCCGTGGGCGTCCCGCGCGGCCAGCAGCGCCTCGACGTCCAGGCCCGCCGGGTTGGCGATCGTGCCCTTGAGGTCGGCGACGGCCACGACCGTGAGCCCGGCGCGCGTGAGGAAGCGGGCGGTCGCCCCGCCCATCGTGCCCAGTCCCTGGAGGGCGACCCGCGTCCCCGCGTACGGCACGCCGGCCCGGTCCAGGGCCGTGAGGGCCGCCTCGGCCACACCGCAGCCGCCGACCAACTCGTCGAGACCGATGCCGTCCACCTCGATCGCGAACGCGTCCTCGAGCCGCCGCCGCGCCTCGGCCTCGTCGTCCAGCAGCGGATAGACGGCCTGTACGGAGGAGACCAGCCCCGCCTCGGCGGCGGCCCGGTCCACCAGGTCCTGGGTGAGCCCGAGGTCCTCGCCCGTCGTCCAGCAGCTCTCGATGTACGGCCGCACCGCGCGCAGGTAGCGCACGAGCAGGGGGTACGCCTCCGGGTCCCGGGGGTCGCAGTCGATGCCGCCCTTCGCGCCGCCGAGCGGGACGTAGCGGCTCCCGGGGTCGTAGTGCAGGGCCTCCTTCATGGTCATCCCGCGGGCCAGACCGGTGACCTCCTCCAGGGTGCAGCCCGCGCGCATCCGCAGACCGCCGCTGGTGACACCGCGCACCAGCCGGTCGACGACCAGAAAGCCCTGGTGGCCGGTGAGGTGGTCGGTCCAGGTGAGGGACAGCAGGGGGCTGGCCATGCGGGCTCCTTCGCCGGGTTACTGAATCACCGGTCAGTATCACCCTCGGAGGACCCCTGTGCCCCGGTGTTGTCGGAGGGGCCGACCATAATGGAAAGCCTGACCGACTCCACTTGGAGGTACCGTGGCCGGTTTCCGTTCCCTGAGCGCCGGGCTCCGCCCGCTGCGGCCCGGGGCGTTCGGTGCGGATCCGCGCGGTGAGCGCATGGCGCGCATCCGCAGATCGCCCCATTTCAAGGACGGGGTCTTCCAGAACCCCGGCGGCCCCGCGCGGACCCGGCCCTCGGGCTCCACCCTGGACTTCGCGAAGGTCTTCTTCGACAAGGAGACCCGGCCCCGCCGCAGCCCGAAGGGCACGGTGCCGGTGCACTCCACCACCCTCGCCGACATCGCCCGGCCCCCGGCCACGGGGCTGCGGCTGACCTGGATGGGGCACTCCAGCGTGCTCGCGGAGATCGACGGCCGGCGGGTCCTGTTCGACCCCGTGTGGGGCGAGCGCTGCTCCCCGTTCCCCTTCGCCGGGCCCAAGCGGCTGCACCCGGTGCCCCTGCCGCTGGCCGCGCTCGGCCCGGTCGACGTGGTGGTCATCTCGCACGACCACTACGACCACCTGGACATGCCCACCATCAAGGCCCTGGCCGGCACGGACACACTGTTCGCCGTGCCCCTCGGCGTCGGCGCGCACCTGGAGCACTGGGGCGTGTCCGCCGACCGGCTGCGCGAACTGGACTGGCACGAGACCACGAAGATCGGCGGCCTCGCCCTGACCGCCACCCCGGCCCGGCACTTCTGCGGCAGGGGCCTGAGCAACACCCAGCACACCCTGTGGGCCTCCTGGGTCGTCGCCGGGGAGGAGCACCGGATCTACCACAGCGGGGACACCGGTTACTTCGACGGCTTCAAGGAGATCGGCGCCGAGCACGGGCCGTTCGACGCCACGATGATCCAGCTCGGTGCGTACTCCGACTTCTGGCCCGACATCCACATGACGCCCCCTGAGGGGCTCCAGGCTCAGCTCGACCTGCAGGGAGGCAAGCCGCACGGCGTGCTGCTGCCGATCCACTGGGCCACGTTCAACCTTGCCACCCATCCCTGGGCCGAGCCGGGGGAGTGGACGAAGGACCTGGCCGGGGCGGCGGGTCAGGACGTGGCGTTCCCCCGGCCGGGCGAGCCCTTCGAGCCGGCTGGGAAGCTTCCCGGGCAGCCTTGGTGGCGGGCGGTGTCCGCACCCATTGCCCATCCGTGGCGCCGTTCCGCGAGGGGGGTCACCGCGCCGGCCCCCCTGCCGCCGGCTGCTCCGCCCGAAGCGGCCCCAGGGCCGGCCGCTCCGGGCGGTCTCGACCTCGCGGGCGAGAAGTGATCCCGCGGTGTCGCCGCGCCTGAGGAGCGGGGAGGCCCGCCATGGTCACGGAGCTCCTTCCGTGACCCGCGGAAGCCCCGCCGACCGCAACGACCTGTTGAGCGGGCCCAGTTCGTAGATTCCCGTCAGGTCAGCCGATTCGAGCAGGCGCAACCGGGCGGCGTGCCGGGCCTGGGCGCGCAGGGTCGGGGCCAGCGGGTCGTTCGTGAACGTGAGGCCCTGCCAGGCGGCGTCGAGTACGGCGGCCGGGAGCGCCTGTCCCGTCAAGCGCTTGAGGTGGGCGCCTGCCGCGGTCCTGGCTTCCCGGGGACGGTCGGCGATCCAGGTGTTGGCGGCGACGGATCCCCGTAGGACGGCGTCGACCACGTCGGGGTGCTTCGCCAGGAACGTGGGCGAGACGATGACGTTCGTCGTGACGAACCGGCGACCGGGCCAGAGGTCCGCCTCGTCCAGCAGCACGCGCGCCCCCTCCGCGACCAGGATCGACGCGGTCGGCTCGGGAACCCAGGCGCCGTCCAGGGAGCCGGAGCGGAAGGCATCCACCGTCACCCGGTTGTCGGTGCGGACGAGGGAGACGTCGCCCCTGCCGGTCGCCGGGTCGATTTTCCACCCACGGCTCGCCGCCCAGTGCAGGAAAGCCACATCCTGGGTGTTGCCCAGTTGCGGTGTGGCGATCCGTTTGCCCTTCACCTCGTTCAGGGAGCGAATGCGGTCGGGGTTCACCACGAGCCGTACGCCGCCGGAGGCGGAGCCCGCCACGATCCTCAGCGCGTCCCCGCCCGACCGCAGATATCCGTTGATCGCGGGCGAGGGGCCGGTCCACGCGATGTCCACGGAACCGGCGTTGAGGGCCTCGATCACGGTCGGGCCGGCGTTGAAGGTCCGGGGAGCGACCTTCGTCCCCTTCAGCTCCCGGGCGAAGAAGCCTCGCTCGAGGCCGACGAGCGCTGTGGCGTGTGTGAGGTTGGGGAGGTAGCCGATACGCACGGTGTCGACGGAGAGTTCGGGGCCCCGGGCGGGTGGCCCCGCCGCCCCTGCCGTGGTCGGCCGGTTCTTTCCGTATCCGCATCCGGCCAGCAGGCTCAGTACGGCGGTGAGCACCACCGCCGCTGCGGCCAGCCGGGTCAGGGGCCCTAACGGTGACGGGGCAGAGCGCATGGCGGGGTCCTTGAGGTCAGGGGTGGAGACCGGCGGAGGGCGGGGAAGCTGCCGTGGGGAGGTGGGCCATGAGGCCGGGGCGCGCCACGTCGATCGGCCCCGTGAAGGCCTGGGCTGCCGCGCTCACGGAGGCTGCCTGACCGGTGCCCGGCCACAGATGGGTGAGCAGCAGCCGTGCTGCCCCGGCCGCCTCAGCGTACTCACCCGCCAGACGTGCGCTCAAGAGGAACTCCTCGTCAGCGCGCGGCACTTGGTCGACGTACGTGGCCTCGGACAGCAGGACGTCGGCGTCCCGCGCCAGGGCGGTCACCTCGGGGCTGGGCCCGGTGTCCCCCGTGTAGGCCAGGGACAGGCCGCCCGCGGTCAGCCGCACCCCCGCGTTCGGGACGAAGTGCGGCAGCAGGCGCGTGTCGATACGGAACGGGCCGATCTCGAAGCTGTCACCGCCCCGGAACTCGCGCAGTTCGAAGGAGTCCCCCAGCATCCCGGGCCGGTCCAGGGAGAGCACGGCGTCGAGCGCGGACGGCAGCGTGTACACGGGCAGGGGTGCCGGTGGCTCCTCGCTCAGGACGCGGGCGCGCAGCAGCGGGTTGAGGTCGGCGCAGTGGTCGGGGTGCCCGTGCGTGACGAGGACGGCGTCGACCTGCTCGGCCGTCGCGTACTCCTGAAGCGCGGGGAACGTCGCGTAGCCGGGGTCGACGAACAGGCGGAAACCCTCGCTCTCGACCAGATATCCGCTGCACGGCTGGTCCTTGACCGGCCATGCTCCGCAGCCGCCGAGGACGGTGAGGTGCATCATGCGGTGTTCCTGTTCAGACGTGAGGCTTTGCGAGTTGACGGGGATTTCCGATCTTACGCCCGATCAGGGAGTCCTCAACTCGGCGTGATCGAGGTTGAGTTGAGGGTTCAAGGATTGGGGGATTCGGGTCGAATCAGCCGGTCGATGGGCCTCCAGGAGACTTCTCGGACAATCGGATGGCTCTCGCAAACTGCAATGTGCACCGTTCTTCGCCGCCCGGAATGCACCCTTCCTCTTCTTGGGCGCGGCCGGGCGAAAGTAAATGTTATGAGGGGTGCGAGTCCCCCGGGGGCGCCTGGCAGCAGAAGATGCGTCGATTGTCCAGTTCGCCCTGATTTCGTGATAAGGCGCGCTTATCAGCGCCGCGAGGATGGCGGGTGCGTCAGGGGTGAAGCATTCTTGGCTGAAAGGCGCCCTGGACGGATGGGGCAGAAGTTTCTTTGGTTGACAGTGATGTCAAGCACTTGCAACGATTTGGCCAACATTAGAGTCAGAGTTGTTCGCTGCGTGCCAAAAGCTATCGGCGGACAAGTGAGGGGATGGCTGTGCAGCAACAGGTTCCGGATGTCGGCGGTATACGTGCGGAAAGAGTCGTCGTTGTCTCGCTGATGAAATCCGGCACCCATCTCGTGCAGGAACTGATGCTGGCTCTCGGCTACAAGATTTACGGCCAGTCCAGGATTCCGCAGGAAAACCGGCCCATTTTGGGTGACGAGACTCGTGATCGAGTCGTGCGCATGGTGCACGGCGACCAGGCGGCCGATGCCCTCAGGGCGCAGGGTGAAGACGCCTTCCGGGCCGGCGCCGACCAGGCGTGGGAGGCACTCGGCTGGGCATGGCAGCAGCGTCTCGGAATGCCTTTGGTCAACCGCTACGGCGCTCAGCTCACTCACACCGAGGCCGTCGATCAGGCCCTGCGGCGTACCTCCGGCACACCTTTCTCCTGGACGCCGGAGAACACCTCCTGGATCGTTCCTGAACTCGACATCAAAAAGGTTGACGGGAAGTTCATCGAGGAATGGACGAGCACCGGTGAGCCGCGGATCCTCTTCATGTACCGCGATCCCCGCGACATGGTCCTGTCGATGGTGAACTTCCTGCTCGGGAAGACCGCAAAGGGATTCGGCAACTTCAGCGAGTTTCAAATTTTCAACAACATTCTGGCGGCCAAGGGCTCCTTGGAGGAGCGCCTTCTTTACGCGCTGTCGGATCCGGCCTTCCCGGGCAGCGGTGACCATGAGCGGATGCTCTGGCTCCTGAACCACCCCAAGGTCTGCAACATCTCTTTCGAGGAAATGGTGGGGGCACGGGGCGGTGGCTCGGCTGAGGCCCAGCTCGACACCGTACGGCGCGTGATCGAGTTCGTCGGTGCCGACGCGGACCCCGAGAAGACCGCTGACGGGATCTTCAGCAGGGACTCGTTCTCCTTCTTCAAGGGCCAGATCGGCAGCTGGCGGGAGGCGTTCACCCCCCGGGTCGAGCAACTGGCCCACGAGCGCCTGGCCAAGGCCCTGGAGCTGTACGGCTACCAGGCCTGAACCCCCGCCCTGGGCCGTCGCCCGCGGACGCTGTTCCCCTCGCACGCCGAACCAAGGAGCTCCGAAGCCGCATGACCAAGGCCATCAGCCGGACACGCACCCTCGTGCTCGTGATGAGACGCGGGCTGAGCACGTCTCCGGACCACGTTCAGACCATGCTCGACCTGGACATACGGACCCACCTCCTCACCGTCGACACCGAGCCCTGGGCGAACGATCCCCGCTTCGCCTCCGTGCGCCGGCTCCCGCACGACGCCGACCAGCGTGACTTCGTGAAGGCCGCCGTCGAGACCGCCCGGGAACGTGACGCCTCCGCTGTCGTCACCTTCATCGAGCCGGACATCGAGATCGTCGAGGAGGCCAACGCGGAACTCGGCCTCGACTGGGCGATCCCCGAGGCCGCCCGCATCTGCCGCGACAAGCACCGTCAGCGGATGTTCCTGGCCGAGCACGACATCCCGTCGGTCTGGTTCCACCCGGTCACCGACATCGAGTCGGCCGTCGAGGCGGCAACCGCCCGAGGACTGCCGCTCATGGTCAAGCCGACCCGGGCCGCCGCCAGCGACTGCGTCGAACTCGTCAGCGACGTCGACCGGTTGAGGGCCTCCCTCAAGGTGATCCAGGGCTATATCGAAAGCGGCCGCAACTTCTACTTCTCCGGCGCCCCGGAGTCCTGGGCGGTCCTGGAGGAGTACCTGCCGGGCGAGGAGATCACCCTCGACGGCGTCGTGCTCGACGGGCGGTTCGTCCTCGGCGGCGTCCACAACAAGAAGCACTCGGCCGGCCCGCACTTCGAAGAGGACCTGTACACGCTGCCGTTCAAGACCCCGGAACACGAGGCCGAGGTCGCCGGCATCGCCGCTCGCATCACCCGTGCACTCGGCGTGAAGCACGGCCTGTTCAACGCCGAGATGCGGCAGGACGCCGAAGGCCGGTACCGGGTCATCGAGTTCTCGATCCGCGTCTCCGGCGGCCATGTGTACCGGCACATCAAGGACGTGTACGCCATCGACTTCGTGCGTATGTTCCTGCGCGCGGCGTGCGGCGAGAGCGTCGAGGACATCCTCGCCCAGGAGAACCAGAAGCAGCCGCCCCGGATGACCGTGTGCGCCAAGGTCATCTACCGCAACGGGCGTGTCGTGCGCAACAGCGTGGGTGAGGCCATGCACTCGCCGTACCTCCGTACGTACTTTCCCGTGGCCAAGCCCGGCACGGACGTCGTCTCCGGTGAGAACGGCTTCGACTTCACCGGCCTGCTGTCCGTGTGGCACCCCTGGCAGCCCGGCCAGGACCCCGCCGTCGTCCACGACGTGGCACGCACCCTCGCGGAGAAGCTCGACGTGGAAGTGGCCGACGAGACGCAAGGGCAGAAGGCTCCGTGACCGCGTCACGTCCCGGCAGACGTCGCTGGGCCGTCGGCGGCGCGATGCTGTCGGTGGCTCTCCTCACCGCGTCCTGCGGTGAGGGCGCCGCCGGCAAGGCCGTGTCACCGAGGGTCAAGAACGTCACGCTGGTGAAGTCCGGGAAGATCGTGGTGTGCACCAACGTGCCCTACGAGCCGTTCTCCTTCACCCGCAACGGCGAGGTCGTCGGCTTCGACATCGCGCTCATGGACAAGGTGGCCCGGCGGCTGGGAGTGAAGCAGGAGATCGTCGACATCGACTTCGACCCGATCCGGAGCGGCGCGGCACTCAACTCCGGCAGGTGCGACGTCGCGGCGGCCGGCATCACGATCACGGAGGAGCGCAGAAAGAACGTGTCCTTCTCGGACTCGTACTTCGACGAGGCGCTCAGCCTGATGAGCCCCGAGGGCAAGCCGGTGGCCACGCTGGACGAGGCCAGGGCCGGCAAGAAGCGCGTCGGCGTGCTGACCGGCACGACCAGCATGAAGGCCGCGGTGGACGAGGGCATCGAGCCTCAGGAGTACAAGGACTCCGGCAAGCAGCTCACCGCCCTGCGCTCGGGGAGCGTCGACGTCATCGTGCAGGACCTCCCCGTGGTCACCAGCTGGCTCAAGAAGCCCGAACTGGCCGGGAAGTTCACCGCAGGACAGCCCATCAGCACCGGAGCGCACTACGGCTTCGTCGTGAAGAAGAAGGGCAGTGAGCACCTGCTCAAGGTGATCAACGAGGTGATCGCCGACGCGAAGCAGGACGGCAGCTACGCCCGGCTCCACCAGAAGTGGCTCGGTGTCCCACCCGAGCAGAGCGCGACTTCCTGAGGAGCCATGGCCAAGACGTCCGCAGCTCCCCTGAACCTCGACCCCGTTCCCTCACCTTCCGCGACAGCCGGGTTCAGCCCTCGCCGCCGCAGACGCATCAGCCTGACCGCGCAGTACGCGCTGTTCGTCATGGTCGTCGCCGCGGTGGCGCTCCAGGTCGACTGGGCCGCCGTCCAGGAGCACTTCCTCGACCTGGGCGTCGCCCGCGAGACCTTCCCCGGCCTGCTCACGGTGGCGCTGCGCAACACCGTCCTGTACACACTCTCCGGCTACGTCCTCGGTTTCCTGCTCGGGATCGTGCTGGCCCTGATGCGCCTGTCCTCCGTGCCCTTGCACCGCTGGACCGCCCTGCTCTACATCGAGATCTTCCGGGGACTGCCGGCGCTGGTGATCTTCCTGATCATCGGCTTCGGGGTCCCGGTCGCCTTCCCCGGATTCGCACTGCCCGGGGACATCTACGGGCAGGTGGCGCTGGCACTGGGCCTCGTCTCGGCGGCGTACATGGCCGAGACCTTCCGGGCCGGCATCCAGGCCGTGCCCAAAGGGCAGATGGAGAGCGCCCGTTGCCTGGGCATGTCGCACAGCCGGGCCATGTTCTCGATCGTGGTGCCGCAGGCCTTGCGTATCGTCGTGCCGCCCCTGACCAATGAGCTTGTCCTGCTCTTCAAGGACTCCTCGTTGGCGTTCGTCCTGGGGGTCACGGCGGCCACCACCGAACTCGCCAAGTACGGCTCCGATGTGGCGGCCGACCAGGCCGACTCCACCCCGCTCGTGGTGGCCGGACTCGGCTACCTCCTCATCACCGTCCCGCTCGGGATCCTGGTGCGCCGGCTGGAGAGCCGCCGTGCCGAAAGGGGCTGACGCATGACCACGGCTCAACCAGCCGTCGAAGTGGTCGGACTGCACAAGTCGTACGGAGGGCTCGACGTCCTCAAGGGAGTCGACCTGCGCATCGCGCCGGGCGAGGTCGTGTGCGTCATCGGCCCCTCCGGGTCCGGCAAGTCCACCCTGCTGCGCTGCGTGAACATGCTCGAGGAGCCCACCTCGGGTGTCGTCCTGGTCGACGGTGTCCGCATGAACCACCCCGACACCGACCTGGACGCGGCCCGGCGGCGCATGGGAATGGTCTTCCAGATGTTCCATCTCTTCCCTCACCTGACGGTGCTGGGCAATGTGACCATCGCCCAGCGGCGCGTACTGAAGAGGGACCGCGCCGAGGCGGAGCGCGTCGGGCGTGACTGCCTGGCCCGCGTCGGCGTCGAGGACAAGGCCGACGTCTACCCGGAGCAGCTGTCGGGCGGTCAGCAGCAGCGCGTGGCCATAGCCCGCGCGTTGGCGATGAACCCCGGCGTGATGCTGTTCGACGAGCCGACCTCCGCCCTCGATCCCGAGCTCGTCGGCGAGGTACTCACCGTCATTCGCGACCTCGGGCTGGACGGCATGACGATGCTCGTCGTCACACACGAAATGGCTTTCGCCCGGGACGTGGCCGACCGGGTCGTCTTCATGGACGCCGGAGTGATCGTCGAGGAGGGCCTGCCGTCGCAGGTCATCGATGATCCCCGCCACGAACGCACTCGCACCTTCCTTCAAAGAGTTCTCGGACCGCAGGGCTCTGCGGTGCCGGGGCCGGGCTCGACCAGCACGGGGAGAACACATGAGTACCACTGCCACACACAACACGGGTGAGGCGCACGACGACGACCACGCCTTCGCGCGGGCCTGCGCCGAGGAAGCGGGCGCGCGGCTCCTGGAGATCAGAGCCGCGGCGGCCCCGGACACCGACCCGCGCGAGCTGAAGGCCGCCGGGGACCGTGGTGCCCAGTCCGTCCTGGCCGACCTGCTCAAGCGGCACCGGCCGTACGACGCGACCCTGTCGGAGGAGGCCGCCGACGACCACGGTCGTCTGCGTGCGCGCAGAGTCTGGATCATCGATCCGCTCGACGGCACCCGCGAGTTCGCCGAACCTCCGCGCGAGGACTGGGCCGTGCACGTGGCCCTGTGGGAGGAAGGCGAGCTGAGGGCGGGAGCCGTCGCGCTGCCCGCACGCGGCACCGTCCTGTGCACCGACGACCCGGTGCCGCCCCGCGCGCCCGTCCGGCGTCGTCCCCGGATGCTGGTCAGCCGCACCCGGGCGCCCGAGTTCGTTACACGGCTGGCCGAGGAACTGGGCGCGGACGTCGTACCCCAGGGCTCGGCCGGGGCCAAGACCGCGTCCGTCGTGCTCGGCGAGGCGGAGCTGTACGTGCACGCCGGCGGCCAGTACGAATGGGACTCGGCGGCACCCGCGGCGGTCGCCGCCCACTACGGCTGCACCGTTCTCAGGCTCGACGGCAGCGTGCCGCGCTACAACCGGCCGGACCCGATGCTGCCCGACCTGGCCGTCTGCGCACCGGAGCTGCACGAGCCGTTCCGGGCGGCGTTCGCCCGGGTCTGCCCCGACTGGCCGGTCGCCGAGGAGGGCGCGGGCGTATGACGGCCGTCGTACAACAGGGTTGCACCGTCTGGCTGACCGGACTGCCGAGCTCCGGCAAGACCACCATCGCCACCGCGCTCGCCGAACGATTACGCGGCGACGGACACCGCGTCGAGGTGCTCGACGGTGACGTGATCCGCTCGTTCCTCTCGGCCGGCCTCGGCTTCAGCCGCGAGGACCGCGACACGAACGTGCAGCGCATCGGTCTGGTCGCCGAGATCCTCGCCCGGAACCGGATCACCGCCCTGGTCCCGGTGATCGCCCCGTACCGGAACAGCCGTGAGGCCGTGCGCAAGCGCCACGAGCAGAGCGGGACCCCCTACCTGGAGGTCCACGTCGCCACGCCCGTGGAGGTGTGCGCGAAGCGCGATGTGAAGGGGCTGTACGCCAAGCAGGCAGCGGGCGAACTGACCGGTCTGACAGGGGTGGACGACCCCTACGAGGTGCCCGAGTCCCCGGACCTGCGCATCGAGACCCAGAAGCAGACCGTGCAGGAGTCCGCCGTGATGCTCCACGCTTTGCTGATCGTGAGGGGGTTGTTGTGACGCGGGCGACCGCAGCGCACTCGCACATGCCGGTGTCGCGGTTCTGGAGCCACCTGGACTCACTGGAGTCGGAGGCGGTGCACATCATCCGTGAGGTGGCGGGCGAGCTGGAGAACCCGGTGCTGCTCTTCTCCGGAGGCAAGGATTCCATCGTCATGCTGCACCTGGCGCTGAAGGCCTTCGCCCCGGCGCCGGTCCCGTTCCCGCTGCTGCACGTGGACACCGGGCACAACTTCCCGGAGGTCGTCGCCTACCGGGACCGGACGGTGGCCCGGCACGGGCTGCGGCTGCTCGTGGCCGACGTGCAGGGCTACATCGACCGCGGAGTCCTGCGCGAACGCCCGGACGGCACCCGCAACCCTCTCCAGACCGTCCCGCTGACCGAGGCCATCCGGCAGCACCGCTTCGACGCGGTGTTCGGCGGCGCACGCCGGGATGAGGAGAAGGCGCGGGCCAAGGAACGGGTGTTCTCGCTGCGGGACGAGTTCTCGCAGTGGGATCCACGCCGCCAGCGTCCCGAGCTGTGGCAGCTCTACAACGGCCGTCACGCCCCGGGCGAGCACGTGCGGATCTTCCCGTTGTCCAACTGGACCGAGCTTGATGTGTGGCAGTACGTCCAGCGCGAGCGGATCGAGTTGCCGGAGATCTACTTCGCCCACGAGCGGGAGGTGTTCCGGCGCTCCGCGATGTGGCTGACAGCGGGGGAATGGGGCGGGCCCACCGCGTTGGAACCGGTGGAGAAGCGTCTGGTCCGCTACCGGACGGTCGGGGACATGTCCTGTACCGGCGCGGTGGACTCGGACGCCACGACCGTCGAGCAGGTCATCACGGAGATCACTGCCACCCGGGTGACCGAGAGAGGCGCCACGCGCGCCGACGACAAGCTCTCCGAAGCGGCGATGGAAGACCGCAAGCGCGAAGGGTACTTCTAGAAATGGGGACGACCACCGAGCAGACCGCCCAGAGGCCGGCGGACACCACCACCCTGCTGCGCTTCGCCACCGCGGGCTCCGTCGACGACGGCAAGTCCACGCTGGTCGGACGGCTTCTGTACGACTCCAAGAGTGTGCTGGCCGACCAGTTGGAGGCCGTCGAGCAGGCGTCCCGCAATCGCGGCCGGGACACCCCGGACCTCGCGCTGCTGACCGACGGTCTGCGCGCCGAGCGCGAGCAGGGCATCACCATCGACGTGGCGTACCGCTACTTCGCCACCCCGCGGCGCCGGTTCATCCTGGCCGACTCCCCGGGCCACGAGCAGTACACCAGGAACATGGTCACCGGCACCTCGACCGCCGAACTGGCCGTCGTCCTCGTCGACGCCCGCAAGGGGGTGGTGGAGCAGACCCGCCGCCATGTCGCCATCGCGGCTCTGCTGCGGGTCCCGCACGTGGTGCTCGCGGTGAACAAGATGGACCTCGTCGGATACGAGGAGTCGGTGTTCGCGCGGATCGCGGTGAAGCTGACCGCGTACGCGGCCGAGCTGGGCCTGCCGGAGATCACCGCGATCCCGATCTCCGCGCTGGCCGGGGACAACGTCGTCGAGCCGTCCGCGAACATGGACTGGTACGGCGGCCCCACCGTCCTCGAACACCTCGAGAGCGTTCCGGTGAGCCGCGACCCGTCCGGCCACCAGGCGCGCCTCCCGGTGCAGTACGTGATCCGGCCGCAGAGCGCCGAGCACCCCGACTACCGCGGGTACGCGGGCCAGATCGCCGCCGGCAGCTTCCGCGTCGGAGAGTCCGTCACCCTGCTGCCCTCCGGGAGCGTGACGACCATCGCGGCGATCGACGCCCTGGGCGTCCCCGTCCCGTGCGCCTCGGCGCCCGAGTCCGTGACCGTCCTGCTCGCCGACGCCCTGGACGTCTCGCGCGGTGACCTGCTCGTGCCGACCGGGGCGGCCCCCGAACTCACACGCCGCATCGAGGCGACGGTGTGCCATCTGCATGAGCGGCCCCTGGCCGTGGGGGCTCACGTGCTGCTCAAGCACACCACGCGTACGGTCAAGGCGGTAGTCAAGGACCTTCCCTACCGGATCGACACGGCGCACGGCCTGGCGCGCCGCCCCCGGCCGGAGTCCCTGACGGCCAACGACATCGCGACGGTCGTGCTGCACACCTCCGAGCCGCTCGCCATGGACGGATACGCGCACTCGCGCCGCACCGGATCCTTCCTGCTGATCGACCCGGCCGACGGGACCACGCTGGCCGCGGGCATGGCGGGCGCCGCGTTCACGGACGGCTGCGGGGGAGGGCTGTGACCCGGCCGGTGTACGACAGTCCGCGTACGGCCGAGTCCACCGCGACGGCCGAGTCCACCGCGACGGCCGAGTCCGCGACGGCGTCCGAGTCCACCACGACGGCCGGCGTGCCGCCGGACCTGGTGCGCGCCTTCGCCGTCCCGCCCGCGCTGGAACTGCGGGGGGTGTCCAAGTCCTTCGGCCACCCCGGCGGCGATCAGCTCGTGCTCGACGACATCAGTCTGGCCGTCGCGCCCGGCGAGTTCGTGTGCCTCCTGGGCGCCTCCGGCTGTGGCAAGTCCACCCTGCTCGCCCTGGCGGCGGGGATCGACGAGCCCAGCGCCGGAGCGGTCTCGGCGGTGGGCCCGCGCCCCGCGCTGATGTTCCAGGAGCATGCCCTGTTCCCCTGGCTGACCGCCGGGAAGAACATCGAACTGGCACTCAGGCTCAGAGGAGTTCCCCGGCGCGAGCGCCGGCCCGAGGCCGAACGCCTGCTGGGGCTCGTGCGCCTGAGCGGCGCGTACGGCAAACGGGTGCACGAGCTGTCCGGCGGCATGCGCCAGCGCGTCGCGCTGGCCCGCGCCCTGGCCCAGGCGTCACAAGTCCTGCTGATGGACGAGCCGTTCGCGGCACTGGACGCGATCACCCGCGACCTGCTGCACGAGGAGCTGATCCGGGTCTGGCACGAGTGGAACCAGCCCGCCACCGACTCCCGCAGTCTGTCGGTGCTCTTCGTGACCCACAACGTCCGAGAGGCGGTGCGGCTCGGCGGCCGGGTGGTGTTGCTGGCCTCCCGGCCCGGCCGGATCGCCCGCCAGTGGCGCATCGACCTGACCTACCCCAGGCGTCTGGAGGACGAGGCAGTGGCGGAGAAGGCGAAGGAAATCACCGAAGAGTTACGCAAGGAAATCAGCCGTCATGCCCGGAGCTGACACCAGACGGTCGCGGAAGGCGGCCGACGCCCGGACCGTCCTGCCGGACGCCCCGCGGGACGGCGTCGACCTGGACGGGCTGAGCACCGGGCTGGACGCTCTGCAGAGTACACAGCACAAGGGCGGCGCCCGACTGGGCGGGCTGCTGCTGGCGCGCGTACTGCCCCCCGTGGTGGCCATTGTCCTGATCCTGGCGGTCTGGGAACTGGTCCACCTTTCGGGGGTCAAGCCGGACTACGTCCTGCCCGGCCCGGGCGCGGTGTGGGACGCCCTGGTGGAGCAGTGGTACCTGGGCACCACCCTGGGCGTGATCGGGCAGAGCGTCTCGCGCGGAGCCCTCGGCTTCCTGGCGGCGGTCGCCATCGGTACACCGCTCGGGCTGTTCGTGTGGCGTGTGCGCCCCGTCAGGACCGCGATCGGACCGATGCTGACCGGGTTGCAGTCCCTGCCCTCGGTGGCCTGGGTCCCGGCCGCGGTCATCTGGTTCGGCCTGACGGACACGGCCATCTACGCGGTCGTGCTGCTGGGTGCCGTACCGTCCGTCGCCAACGGGCTGGTGGCAGGCATGGACCAGGTGCCGCCGCTGTTCGTGCGCGCCGGGCGGTCGCTGGGCGCACGGGGCCTGCGGGGAGTGCGTCACATCCTGCTGCCCGCCGCCCTGCCCGGTTACCTCGCAGGGTTGAAACAGGGCTGGGCGTTCTCCTGGCGTTCCCTGATGGCCGCCGAACTCATCGCGGGATCACCCGAGATGGGATACGGCCTGGGTCAGATGCTGGAGAACGGGCGCGTGGCGCAGGACATGCCCCTGGTCCTCGCGACGATTCTGCTGATCCTGTGCGTCGGCATCAGTGTCGACCTCCTTGTCTTCGCACCATTGGAACGGTACGTGCTGCGTACCCGCGGGCTGCTGGAGCGTGCGCCGTGAACGGTCAGAACGTCTTCGAGAGTGAGGGCATCACCGCCGGAGACCTGCGCGGCCTGCGCTACTTCCTCGCAGTCGCCGACGAGTTGAGCTTCGGCCGGGCCGCCGTGCGACTGCACATGACGCAGCCCGGACTCTCCCAGGGCATCAAGGCGCTGGAGCGCCGGCTCGGCATGCCGCTGTTCGAGCGCGACCGGCAGGGCGTCGCCCTGACGGCGGCGGGCCGGGTGCTGGAGCCGAAGGCCCGGCAACTGCTGGCCCACGCAGAGGAGTTCGATCGCTTCGCCAGTGTTCTGGCAGGCCGTCACAACGGGAAGCTCACCCTCTCCTACTCCCGCTCGGGCGGCATCGGACTGGCATCCGAACTGACCAGCCGATTCCGTGAGCAGTACCCCCACATGACGGTCGAGACCGCGACGGGCCACACCCACTCGAACGTCGAGCGGATCCGGATGCGCACGATCGACGTCGGCTTCATACGGCCACCGATCGACGGCGACGACCTCCAGTGCTCCGTCATCGCCTACGACCAGGTGGTCGTCGCCTTTCCCGTCGGCCACCCTCTCGCGGACCGGCCGGGCGTTTCACCGGCGGACCTCGCCGGGGAGCGGCTGGTGTTCTTCCCGCGTGAGCGCAGCGGCCTGTGGGAGTCCATCCTCGGCGCGGTGTACGGACCTGGTGCCGCGCCGGAGATCAGCCGCCTGGAACCCGACGAGGCCCACATGCTGGCGGCCGTGGCACAGGGCGCGGGCATCACGCTGGTCACTGAGCCGTCGGCGGCGCTGCTGGCCGTGCCGGGCGTGGTGTTCAGGTCCTTCACCGTGCCGGTCGTCGTTCCGATGGCGCTGGCCTGGCGGAAGGACAACGCCAATGCCGCCCTGCACACCTTCGTGTCGTTCGTTCACGGTGCCGTCGCACCGGCCGTGCCTGCTTCGTCCCCTCCGGACGCCGTCGGTGCCGCGCGGGGGAGACACGGCCGGCCGTCGGACGGTCCGAAGGTTTCCCGGATCCCCCACACCCCGGCTATGCGGGAACTGCGGCCGTCCGGTGCCCGGCGGTGAACGGCGGGCGGATCTCCAGTGTGCAGCACTTGACTCCGCCGCCGGCCTTCAGCAGCTCGGACAGGTCCACGCCGATGGGGTGGAAACCGTGGGCGCGCAACTGCTCGATCAGTCCGGTCGCGGCCTGTGCCAGAACCACGTTGTATCCGTCGCTGACCGCGTTGAGGCCGAAGACCGCCGCATCGGCGTCGGACGCGGTCAGCGCGTCGGGAAACAGGTCGCGCAGCACCGCGAGACTGCCGGGGGAGAACGCGGAGGGGTTGTACATGATCTGGTCGTCGTCGAGCACGGCGAGAGCGGTGTCGAGGTGGTAGTAGCGCGGATCGGTCAGCGTGAGGCTCACCACCGGGCGCTGGAAGAACTCCTGAGCCTTCAGGTGGCCCCCCGGATCGGAGCGGAAGCCGCTGCCGGCCAGCAGCCAGCGGCCGGTGACGAGATAGTCGCCCTCGCCCTCGTTCACGTGGTCGGACTCGCGCACCTCGGGGAAGCCGTTTGCGCGGAACCACGCGGTGTAGGCGGGCCCTTCGGCGGCGCGCTCCGCGTTGCGGAAACGAGCGGCCAGCACCCGGCCGTCCACGACAGTGGCCCCGTTCGCGGCGAAGACCATGTCCGGCAGACCGGGCAGGGGATCGATCAACTCGACGGTGTGTCCCAGCGTGACGTACAGGTCACGCAGTTCCTCCCACTGCGTGACGGCCAGCCGCTGGTCGACCGGTTTGCTGAGGTCCATCCAGGGATTGATCGAGTAGGTGACGTCGAAATGGGTCGGCGGACACATGAGGTATCGCCGCCTGCGGAACACACGCGAGTGCTGATCGAGCATCAGGGCTGCCTCCGGCGTGCTTACGAAATTCCGGTACGGAGCAATGTGCACGTTTCTCATTCGGGAGTGCACTTAACCAGTGGCGCACGAAAGCCGAGGCCCTGTCCAATTCCTTCTCCTAATCAGCTCATAACGCGGCTCTATAGCGCGATCAGGCGAGGTGAGCTGTTTTCAGGAACCGCTTGACAGGGAGCTCTTCGCGCTGCGAAGGTCACAGTAAAAGTCTCATATGGCATGGGAAGGATGGGGTGTGGGAAAAGCATCAGCTCTGTCGAACAGTGAAGTCGTGTCAGTTTCCGATGCACGCATAGAGGCGGCCCTGGATGCCGGTGATCCGGATATCGGCACGCTGTGGGAACTGTGCATGCTCTTCGAGTTCGACCGCGAGGAGACTGCCGACGGAATAGCCAAGTGGCTGGGCCCGGCGGAGGGCCTCCGCATTCTCGACTGCGCCTGCGGAAGCGGCTTTCCCGCCCTGGAGCTCATCCGCCGCGGTTATGACGTGACCTGCACCGACGGCAGCGAACTGATGCTGACGCACTTCCGTCGCAACGCCCGCCTCGAGGGCCTCGACGTGCGGCCCGAGCTCATGCTGTGGGAGGACCTCCCGCGCCGGCATGCCGAGGGCTTCGACGTGGTGATGAACCGCGGTGGGGGCAACTACATCTACGCCGGCGCCTGGGACGACGAAGGGCTGGCCGACCAGGCCGCGATGGCCGAGGCCATCGGACAGTGGGTGGCCTGCGTGCGTCCCGGCGGGCGTTTCTACGTCGACATCACGCGCGCGGCGGACCTGGAGCGGCGCGAGGACCAGTCGGTCGTCCACCCGACTTTGTTGATCGGGCAGCACACCGTCGACATCGCCGAGACCATCTCGATCGACCGGTCCACGGGTATCCGCACGTGGTCGAGCAGGCTGACGGTGGACGGTACCCCGTGGGAGTTCCAGCGGCGGTCCCGCTACCTGCGCCACGACCAGCTCATCGAGATCCTCAAGGGCTGCGGCCTCGCCGACGTGCGCAAGACGCCCGTCGCCGGCGAGTACTACGACATCTACACCGGAGTGCGTACCTGACATGAAATTCCGGTCTCTGCACCCCAACCTCCGCATCCGCATCGTCGTGGGATCCGTGCAGCGCTTCCTCCACGTCATGGTCATGCCCTTGATGACCGTGTTCCTGGCCGAGCGGTTCGGTGTTGCGGTGGCGGGTGCGTTGGTCCTGGCCATCGCGGTGTGCGAGGTGTCGGGATCGCTGATCGGTGGCTACCTGGCCGACATCCACGGCCGCCGTCCGCTGCTGCTGGCGGGCGAGGCGGGTGTCGTCGTCGCGTACGTGACGATGGCGGCCGCCGCGATGCCCTGGTGGGAGAACGCCGGCGTCATCTACGCCGGCTTCCTCGCCGGGAGCCTCGCCTCCAACCTCGCGGTGCCGGCGAACGACGCGATGGTCGTCGACGTCAGTACCCCCGAGTCACGGCAGTTCGTCTACACGATCAACTACTGGTCGATCAACCTCGCCCTCGCCTGCGGCGTTCTCATCGGCGGCTTCCTGTACGGGGGTTACTTCCCCCAGATGCTCGCGGCCGTCGCCGTCGGGTCGCTCGCCGTGCTCCTGGTCACCTTCTTCAAGATCGACGAGACGGCTCCGGCCGGTGCGGTCTCGCAGAAGAGCGAGTCGGCGCGCGCCTACGTCCGCAGCTTCGCCTCCGGCTACCGCGCGGTCCTCGCCGACCGGCTCTTCTCGGCGCTGCTGATCGCGGCCACCCTGCGGATGGCCATCGAAGTACAGATCAACTACTACATCAACGTACGGGTCAGCGAGACCTTCGAGGAACAGCGGCTGTTCAGCTTCGGTTCCTGGGACGCGACCGTCAACGGAGTGGAGATCCTCGGCATCCTGCGCGCCGAGAACACGCTCCTGGTGGTCCTGCTCGCCCTGGTCGTCCACCGGCTGCTGCGGCGGATGAGCGATGGGCCGCGGCTGTACGCCGGCGTGATCCTGTTCACCGGTGGCTACATGGTGATGGCCGTGTCCGGCAACGGCTGGTTGCTGCTCCTGGCCATGCTTGTCCTCACCGTCGGCGAGCTGCTCAACGTACCCGTGCAGCAGACCATGCTGGCCGACCTGGTCCCCGAGCAGGCGCGCACCAAGTACATGGCGGTCTTCAACCTCAACGTCCGCCTCGCCCTGCTCATCGCCTCCCTGTGCATGACCCTCGGAGCGGTCGTCTCGCGCTGGGGTATCGCGGCGCTGTACGGCGTCTTCGGCGTCGTGATCATCCTCAAGTACCGCACCGTTCTGGTCGCGCGCGCCCGCGAACGGGCCGCGCTCGACGGGGAGGGCTCCGAACTCGTGGGGCGTCCGGCACAAGACTGAAAGGGAAACACATGGATTCGTCGCGGACGGACAGCCCTGTCGTGGACGTACTGGGTGTGGGGTTCGGCCCGGCCAACCTGGCACTCGCGATCGCGGTAACGGAGCACAACGAGACCGGCGGCGGAGCGCCGCTGACCGCCGAGTTCATCGAGCGCAAACCCGCGTTCGACTGGCACGGCGGCATGCTCATCGAGGGCGCCACCATGCAGGTGGCCTTCCTCAAGGACCTGGCGACCCTGCGCAATCCGGTCAGCCGCTTCGGCTTCGTCCCCTACCTGCACGCCCGGGACAGGCTGGTCGACTTCATCAACCACAAGGTCCTGTACCCGTCACGGGTGGAGTTCCACGACTACCTCTCCTGGTGCGCGGGCCAACTGGACCACCTGGTCCGCTACGGCCACGAGATGCTCTCCGCCCGGCCGGTCGCCGAGGACGGGGTCGTCAGCCACTTCGAGGTCATCGCCCGCGACGAGGACAAGGGCGAACTGGTCGTCAGGAAGGCCCGCAACCTGGTGCTCGCCCCGGGCCTGGTGCCTCGCATGCCCAGCGGGCTCGAGGTCTCCGCGCACGTGCGGCACAGCTCGACCACGCTGCACGACCTCGCGAGGCTGGACGCGTCGACGCGCCTGCCTCGCCGGTTCGTCGTCCTGGGCGCGGGGCAGAGCGCCGCCGAGGTCGCCGACCATCTGCACCGCGCCTACCCGGCCGCCGAAGTACACGCGGTCTTCTCCCGGTTCGGCTACAGCCAGGCCGACGACAGCCCCCTGGCCAACAGGATCTTCGACCCCTCGGCCGTCGACGACTTCCACAGCGCGCCGCCGCAGGTGAAGAGCTCGCTCTTCGGCTACCACGCCAACACCAACTACTCCGTCGTGGACGTCGACCTCATCGAGGAGATGTACCGCAGGATCTACCAGGACAAGATCGCCGGTGTCGAGCGCCTGCGCCTGCACAACGTCTCGGAGATATGCGACGTCCAGGAGTCCGACGACTCCGTGAAGTTGACGGTCCATCACCTTCCCTCCGGCCGTACCACCGACCTGGAGGCCGATCTGCTGGTGTGCGCCACCGGCTACCGGGCGGCCGACCCGCTGGACCTGCTCGGCCCCGCGGGAGACCTGCTGCGCCGTGACGCGGAGGGCAGGCTGCTCGTCGAGCGCGACTACCGGGTCGCCACCGCGACCGAGGCCGACGCGGGCGTGTACCTCTGCGGAGCCACCGAGCACTCCCACGGCATCACCTCCTCACTGCTGTCCAACGCCGCCGTACGCGCCGGCGAGATCCTCGACTCCGTGCTGGAACACGCCGGACGCGCAGCGGACCCGGCCGTCGCACGGCAGGACTCCGCCCCGGTCAAGGCGTACTGACAGCCGACCAGGACCGATGGACGCCCCACAAGCGCGTGCTGAGAGAACGAGAGGCACATGATCAGGACGTACCGTATCCACGAAGAGAACGCGGCCCCGGAGTTCGGCATGGCCTGCCAGCGCCTGGTGCCCTGGGCCGGACAGGACGAGGAGCCGCCCTTCGGCGCCATGGCCTGCTTCCTTTCCGCGGGGGACAGATCCGCACCCGACTGTCATGATCAGGACGAGGTGATGATCACCTTAGGCGGCCGGGGCACGGTCGACGTCGGCGAGGAGAGCGCCGCCATCGACGCCGGCACGGTGCTGGTCATTCCCCGCAACCAGGCCCACGTCGTGCACAACTTGGGTGACACCGGCCTCAGCTGGGTCTCCTTCTACTGGCCCCTGCACGAGCCGAAGAACGGGGAGGAGGCATGAGCGCCTCCACCCTTACCTGGATCACCGCGACCCCGCCCACGCCCAACGGCGAACTCCACGTGGGTCACATGGCGGGCCCCTATCTCGCCGCCGACGTGCTGCGCCGCTTCACTCTCGCCGAGCGCGAGCGCGTCCTGATGACCAGCGGCCTCGACGACCACCAGAGCTACGTCGCCGTGCGCGGGGAACTCGACGGACACACCGGAGAGGAGGTCGCGGACATCAACGGCGAGCGCATCACCCGTGGTTGGGAACTCGCCGGAGCCGACTTCGACCGGCTGATCGCGCCGCGCCGCGACCCGGGATACGCCGAGTTCGTCCAGGCGTTCTTCCAGAAGCTGTACGACACCGGAGTCCTGGTGCCCCGCACCCGGCCGCTCCCTTACTGCGCGCCCTGCGACCGCTGGCTCTACGAGGCGTACGTCTCCGGAGGCTGCCCGCACTGCGGCAGCGGCTCCAGCGGCAACGCCTGCGAGCCGTGCGGCCGGCCCAACGACTGCGGTGACCTCATCGATCCGCACTGCGCCGTGTGCGGCGCGACGGCTGAGCTGCGCCCCCAGACCCGCCTCTACCTGCCGCTGGCGCCCTTCGCCGACCGCCTGGCCCGCTTCTGGCGCGACACGCCGATGCCTCCGCACCTGCGCGCACTGTGCGAGCGGATGCTCGGGGACGGCATGCCGGAGATCGCGGTCAGTCACCCCTCCCAATGGGGTGTCCCGGTGACCGTGCCCGGCTTCGAGGACCAGCGGATCTTCGTCTGGTTCGAGATGGCGCCGGGGTACCTCCTGCAGTGCGATCCCGACTCCGCCCGGCCCGGTGTCGGGCCCGTCCAGTTCTTCGGCTTCGACAACGGCTACTTCCACGCCGTCCTCTTCCCGGCGCTGTTCATGGCCTGGGACCCGGAGATGCCGCTGGCCAGGGCGTTCGTCGTCAACGAGTTCTACCGGCTGGAGGGAAAGAAGTTCTCCACGAGCCGCCGCCACGCGGTGTGGGCGCTGGAGGCGCTGAAGGAGGGCGGCGCCGACGCCCTGCGCTTCCACGTGCTCCGTGACCGGCCCAACGGCCGCCAGACCAACTTCAGCCGCGGCGACCTCGTCCGGGCTCGCGAGCACCTCGACACCGTGTGGAACGACTGGCTGAACCGCCTGGTCCAGGCCCTGCGCGCGGAGACGGGCGGCGTCGTCCCGGCCCAGCGACCGGCCGGGGCCGGCGGCTGGGATTTGCTCGAAGCGCGCCTCACCCGTCTCTGCGGCGAGCTGCGCGAGGCCTACTCCGTCGAGGGGTTCGACACCCGCCGCGCGGTCGATCTCCTCGACGAAGTCGTACGCTGCGGGGCGGACTTCGGACATGTCCACAGCCACGAGCGGGAACGCCCCGCGGGCCGCGACGCGTATCGGGCTGCCCTGAGCGGCGAACTCGCCGTGGCATCGGCGCTGGCCGCCTGGGCGGCCCCGGTCGTCCCCGTGGGCGCCGCCCGGCTGAGCGAGGCCCTGGGGTGGGACCCCGCGCGGCGCGTGGACGCGGCGGCGCTGGCCCCGCCCCCGGCGGGGACGGTGCTCACGCTGCCGGACGGCCCGGTGTTCGGGAGCTGACGGCCGATGCGAACACGGGAAGTGCGCCGGCGCCCCCGGGTTGCCGTGGTGGGCCCCTTCAGCGGGCCGCGCGCCGCCTGGGGCGAACTCCTGAGCGGTGCGGTCGACTCGGTGCGCCGGGCCCCGGTCGAGTGGGAGTTCTTCGACGACCGGGGTGACGCGGAGCAGGGCGGAGTCAGGGCGTGCGAGGTCGTCACCGACGGCGGGTTCGCCGCGGTCGTCGGCCACTTCAACAGCCTCGGTGCCCGCGACGCCCTGCCGGTCTACCGGGAGCACCGGCTGCCGGTGCTGCTGCCGCTCGCCACGGCCCCCGGACTGCTCGACGGGTCCGACGGCCTCGCGCTGAGGTTGTGCTCCGACGATGCCGGGCAGGCCGCGGCCGTGGTGGCGGCCTGCCGCGAGCAGGGGTACGAGTGCCTGGACGTGGTGCACGACGGTACCGGCTACGGGCTGCGGCTCGCCGGACTCCTTCGGGAGGCCGCCGAGCCGGAGCTGTCGGTGGGTGTCCACTCCGAGTGGCGTACGACCCCGGGGGCGGCGGTCGCGCTGTGCGGTGTCCACCACGGGGCGGCCGCACTGCTGCGGAGCCGGGCGCCGGTGGATCCGGGACAGTGGATCGTCGCGACCGACGACTGCGACATACCCGAGTTCGCCGAGCTTGCCGGGGCCGCGGTCGAGGGCGTACGGGTCGCGCGGCTGACCGGAGGACCCGCGGCACGGGTCGTGGCGGCCTGCGCGGCGTTGGCGGGAGCCCTCGGCAAGCATCCGGAGCGCCGTGGTGAGCGGCTGGTGGAGACCGTGCGGGGCGAACTGGCCTGTGCGCTGGACGCCCGAGGTGAGCCGGTGAACGGCTCGCCCGGCGCCGGCTGGGAGGTGCTGCCCGTCGCCGTCCCTCCCACGCCCCGGGATTCCTTCGACGTGGCAGTGGTCGGCGCGGGCGTGGTCGGCAGGGCGACGGCGGCCGAAGTCGCGGAGCGGGGACGGTCGGTGGCGCTGCTGGACGGCGCTGGAGACGCCGCCAGCACGGTCTCCGGGGCACTGGTGCGAGCCTACGAGGCCGACACCGCCGAACGGGCCCGGGGGATCAGATCCTTCCAGCTTCTGTGGGGTCGCGAAGAGCGGGCGGCCACCCATGGGTTCCGCAGGACCGGCTCGCTGGTCCTGTTCGGGCCCGGGGGCAGGGCCGCCGCGGACGAGGGAGTCTCCGACCTGGTCGCCGGGGGCCTTGCCGCCGAGGTCCTGGACATCGACGACGTGACCCGCCGCTGGCCCCTGATCGAGGGCGAAGGTCTCGAGGGCGCGGTGTGGGAGCCGGGCGGCGGGTACGCGGTGGCGGCCGTGGCGCTGGCCGCGATGGCGGACCGGGCCCGCCGTGCCGGGGCGCACATCGTGCCCGGCCCGGCGGCGCGGACGCTGGCCGGCGACGCCGGTTCCGGAGTCGACGTGGACGGTCGGCTGCACGCGGCGGCGGCGGTGCTGGCTGCGGGCTGCGGCACGCCCGAACTGCTCGGTGAACACTGGCCGGCCGGGCACACCGCCCGCACCAAACGCATCCAGTACGTGATATTCGAGCGGCCGGACGGGACGGGGAGCGCCCCGTTCCCCGCGCTGGTCGACCTGACCACCGGGATGTGGGCACGGCCCGACGGCCTGGACGCGGTACTGGCCGGATTTCCGGTCGAGGAGTGGGACGTGCCGCCCACCACCGACACCGCCCTGACGGCTGCCCAGGTCGGCCTTCTCCGAGAACGGGTGGGTCCGCGGCTGCCGTTCCTGACCGCGGCGAGGGCGCTCACCAGCGTCCGCGGCCGCGATCTGTACGTCAGTCCGGCAGCTCTGCTGGGACCCGTGCCCGGCCTTCCGCACACCGTGGTGGCGGCGGGCTGGTCGGGCTCCGGTTTCAAGTCGGCTCCGGCGGCGGCGGAAGCGGCGGCGGAGCTGGCTGCCCGCGCTCGCCCTGCGGGCGGCCCTCCTGCGCGGGCATGGACCGACGCCACGATCGGGGGCAGGTCGGACGCGGCAGCCATGGCCCAGGCCGATACGATGAGTGACGACCGGGGCGGGTCGGCCAAGGGTACTGAAGACCCCGAAACGCTCCCGGCGGGCTGACGGGGGCAGACGGAAGGCAGTCGGCGAGGGTCGGGAGCTAGAGGCTCCCCGACCCTCGCCATTTGCGTGTGACCGCTTCTGACCAGGTCGGATCGAGTCGCTTCCGTTCGTGGCCGGATGGGCGAGTTGGTTATCGATCTGTCGTACGAGACCTCATGCCAGAGCAGGACGCTCAGCGTATGAGTTTGTCAACTGCCCACCGCACATGATGCGCTGGCGACTACTGTCAGTGGCCGTCGGGAAACAGGGCGGATCAGGGAGCGGGGACCGGCACGTGCAGGCGCAAGGCGGACGAGGGAGTCGACGCGACGGGGATCCCCGCCGCCCACGCACCACCGACGCCGGTACGGCTAGGGCCGTGGCCTCCGGCCAGACGGCCCGGAGGGCGCGGAAGCGGCCACGCGAGCCCGATCGCACGGCCGCGAGCCCCCCTGGCACCCCGGACCGACGGACCAGCACGAGGACACCGATGTCTCACCTCCGCGCCCCGGCCACCCGCGCAGACCGCCGTGAGGGCGGGCGGCACGGGCGGCCGGCCGCCCGCACCGCACCCGCGCTGCCCGAGACCCACATACGGCCCCAACTGCTGCGTCTCGCCGTGCTGCCGCCCGTCGCCGTCGCCCTCAGCGGCTGTGCCGCCGTCCTCTTCACCGTCCGGTCCACCGGAGCGCGGCCGGGCCTCACACTGTGGGCCGTGCTCGCCGGGGCGGTCTCGGTGACCCTCGTCGGCATCGTCGTCGCCGCGGTGGCCGCCAACCGGGCCGCCCGGTCCGTGCACGACCGCATCGGCGTCCTGCGCCGCACCACCGCGCGGCGCGAGGCCGACCTGCGCGCCCTGGTCGAGACGCTGCGCCGCGGCGACGGCCCGCCCCAGCAGGGTCCCGACGATCAGCGTGGCGGTCCCGCCGAGGACGCCGACGACTTCGACCTCCTCGCCGCCGACCTGACCCGTGCGCACGACGGCGCCCTCACCGCCGTCGTCGAGGCCGCGCAGCTCTCCAGCCAGGCGGGCAGCGAACAGAAGCTCGAGGTGTTCGTCAACCTCGCCCGGCGCCTGCAGTCACTGGTGCACCGAGAGATCTCCATCCTCGACGAGCTGGAGAACGAGATGGAGGACCCCGAGCTGCTGAAGGGGCTCTTCCACGTCGACCACCTCGCCACCCGCATCCGCCGGCACGCCGAGAACCTCGCCGTGCTCGGCGGGGCGGTCTCCCGCCGCCAGTGGAGCAACCCGGTCTCCATGACCGAGGTGCTGCGCTCTGCCATCGCCGAGGTCGAGCAGTACTCGCGGGTCAAGCTCGTGCCGCCGATCGACGGCACCCTGCGCGGCCACGCCGTCGCCGACGTCATCCACCTGCTCGCCGAACTCGTCGAGAACGCCACGGTGTTCTCCGCCCCGCAGACCCAGGTGCTGCTGCGCGCCAACCTCGTCACCTCCGGGCTCGCCGTCGAGGTCGAGGACCGGGGACTCGGCATGCCCGTCGAGGAGCAGATCCGGATGAACGCCCTGCTCGCCGACCCGGACCAGGTGAACGTCGCCCGGCTCCTCGCGGACGGCCGTATCGGCCTGTTCGTGGTCTCACAGCTCGCCCGGCGGCACGGCATCAACGTCCGCCTCCAGACCAACATCTACGGCGGAGTGCAGGCGGTGCTCGTCGTGCCGCAGGCGCTGCTGGGGGCGGAGGCGGATGCGCCGGAGGGCGCCGGGCAGCCGGAGGGCGGACAGGCCGGGGCGGGAGCCGGTGCCGGTGCCGGGACGGTGCCCGAGGGCGGAGCCCGAGCGGAGACCCGGAGGTCGTCCTCGGCCGAGGGGGCGGTGCCCGGCGGAGGCGGCCCTGGAGGCTCGCCCGATTCCGGCTCCGCGCCCGCGTCAGGGTCCTCAGGGTCCTCGACGGGGTACGGATTCTCGTCCGTGTCGGGTGCCGCTTCCGAGGCACGGCCGTCGATCCCGCCCTCCGCACCCGCCGCGTTCCGAGCGCACCAGCGGGAAGCCGAACCGGACTCGGGTGCTGATACCCCGAGGAACGGCCACCCCGCGCCCTTGCCCGTACGCGGGGCCCGTCGGGAGCGTCCCACCCCGGCCGAGGCACGGCCCGGGATCAGCCCGGACGACCGACGCGTCCTCGCCGGGAACGTGACCGAGCCGCCCACCCCCCGCAACGGCGCCGTGCGCGGCACCATGGGCAAACCCCAACTGCCCCGCCGTCGCGCCCAGGAGCACATCGCACCCCAGCTGCGCGACGGTCCCACGCCGCGCCAGGACCCCGAGTACCTCGTCGGTCACGACCCCGGTCTGATGGCGGCCTTCCAGCGCGGCATCAGCCTCGCCGAGGCACAACAGCACATGGATTCCGGGGACATGGGCCGGGGCGACAGGGAGCAGCCGGCGCACCTGGAGCCGGCGCACACCGACCACAGCACCGCCACCCGGCAGGACGGGAGCGCACCCGCCGGATGACCACCCCCGTTTCCACCCCCACCCCCAGCGCTCCCGCAGACCTTCGTACCCCAAGGAGTCGATCCACCATGGCGAGCGATGCGCCGACCGCCCAGGTATCCGATCTCGACTGGCTGATGAGCGGCCTCGTGCAGCGCGTACCGCACACGAACGCTGCGGTGCTCCTGTCCTGCGACGGGCTCGTGAAGTCCGTGCACGGCCTCGACCCGGACAGCGCCGACCACATGGCGGCCCTGGCCTCCGGCCTGTACTCCCTCGGCCGCAGCGCCGGTGTCCGCTTCAGCGACGGCGGTGACGTTCGGCAGGTCGTCGTCGAACTCGACTCGACCCTGCTGTTCGTCACCACCGCCGGCTCCGGCACCTGCCTGGCCGTGCTCGCCGGCCGCGAGGCCGACGCGGCCGTGCTCGGCTACGAGATGGCGATGCTCGTCAAGAGCGTCCGCCCCTACCTGGTCACCGCTCCCCGGCAGCAGTCCGTCGAATCCCCGGCGATGAGGCCTTGACCATGACGGCGGCCGGTGACGGGCCCTGGCTCGACGACGCGGCCGGGCGCCTGGTGCGCCCGTTCACGGTCAGCAACGGCCGAACCCGTCCCACCGTCGCGCTCGACCTCGTGTCGCAGCTGATGGCCACCGGGGCGACCCCCCTCGGCTACCTCGGCCCCGAACACGCGCAGGCGCTCGAGCGGTGCCGCGTGCCCGTCGCGGTCGCCGAGGTCGCCGCCCATCTGAAACTGCCGGTGGCCGTCACCAAGGTGCTGCTGGCGGACCTCGTGGACTGCGGGGCGCTGACCACCAAGCCCCCCGCGTTCCACCACAACCCGACGGACCGGGCTCTTCTGGAGGCAGTGCTCGATGGACTACGACGACAGCTCTGACTACGCCGACGGACCGCGCGACAGCGCCGATCCGTTCCCCACCGCGCTCAAGATCCTGGTCGCGGGCGGGTTCGGCGTGGGCAAGACGACCTTCGTCGGCGCGGTCAGCGAGATCGCGCCGCTCAGCACGGAGGAGCTTCTCACCACCGTCGGTGCCGCGACCGACAACCTCGACGGCATCGAGAACAAGGTCGAGACGACCGTGGCCATGGACTTCGGCCGCATCACCCTCGACCCGAAACACGTGCTGTACCTGTTCGGCACACCCGGCCAGGAGCGGTTCTGGTTCATGTGGGACGAGTTGTGCGAAGGCGCTCTCGGGGCGGTCATCCTCGCCGACACCCGCCGTCTGGAGGAGTGTTTCGCGGCGGTCGACTTCTTCGAGCAGCGCGGCCTCGGCTTCATCGTCGCCGTCAACGAGTTCGACGGTTCCCACCGCTACGACCCCGAGGAGGTGCGCGGGGCCCTCGACCTGACCGAGGACGTCCCCGTCGTGTGCTGCGACGCCCGGATCTCCAGCTCCGGTGTCCGGACCCTGCTGACCCTCGTGCGCCACCTCATTGCCCACACCCCGGCCCCCACGACGGGCTACGGCGCCCACATGTGACCCCTCAACGCCTGCCACGGAGCCCCTATATGACGCATGCCCACACTTCGCGAGTTCGCCCATGAGCTACGACCCGCCGCGCCCGGCCGGTCGTCTGCTGCTCACCCCCGAGGACAAGGAGGCCCCCGCCCGCACCCACCGACTGCGCAGGCTGGGTCTGGGGGAACGCCCCGAACCCGCACTCGACGCCTTCGCGCGCCGTCTCGCCGAGCTCACCGGGGCGCCGTACGCCATGGTCAACTTCCCGGACGAGCAGCGGCAGTTCTACGCGGGCCTGTACGTCCCGGCTGTCGCGCCGGTGGTGCGCGGCGACGGCACCAGCCCTCAGGTGGGCCGTGCCCTGCCCCGCGACCATGGCTTCTGCCCCCATGTGGTGGCGCGACGCAAGGCCCTGGTCCTGGAGGACGTCCGCGACTATCCGCGGTTCGCGGGCAATCCGGTGGTCGACGAGTTCGGCATCCGCTCCTATCTGGGGGCACCGCTCCTCGACGGCACGGGGCTGGTGCTGGGCACGGTCAGTGTCGCCGACGTCGAGCCGCGGCCCTGGGGGAAGCCGGGCCTGACGGCCATCAAGGAACACGCCGCGCACCTCGTCCTGCGGCTGGAGGGTCTGGACGGCTCGCTGCCTTACTGAGGGCGTGAAGGAAAGCTGCGACGGCGCTTAAGAAATCCTCGATGGACCAGTGCGGCCGCCGTACGGCAGATTGCTGTGCGATCCCACTCCTCTCCCGGCCCAGGGGCTTGTTCGGCATGCCCGGAGCCGGGACTCACCCACAGGAGCCCTAGCGGTGAAGGCGCTGGTCAAAGAGAAGGCGGAGCCCGGGCTGTGGCTCACGGACGTCCCGGAGCCCGCCGTCGGGCCCGGCGACGTACTGATCAAGGTGCTGCGCACCGGGATCTGCGGCACCGACCTGCACATCAGGGCCTGGGACGGCTGGGCGCGGCAGGCCATCAGCACCCCGCTCGTGCTCGGCCACGAGTTCGTCGGCGAGGTCGTCGAGACCGGGCGGGACGTCACCGACATCGGCATCGGTGACCGGGTGAGCGGCGAGGGCCATCTGGTGTGCGGCAAGTGCCGTAACTGCCAGGCGGGCCGCCGCCATCTGTGCCGTGCCACCGTGGGGCTGGGTGTGGGCCGGGCCGGGGCGTTCGCCGAGTACGTGACTCTGCCCGCCGCCAACGTCTGGGTGCACCGGGTGCCCGTCGACCTCGACGTGGCCGCGATCTTCGACCCGTTCGGCAACGCCGTGCACACCGCGCTGTCGTTCCCGCTCGTCGGCGAGGACGTCCTGATCACCGGTGCGGGTCCGATCGGTCTGATGGCCGCCGCCGTGGCCAGGCACGCCGGCGCCCGCAACGTCGTGATCACCGACGTCAGCGAGGAGCGGCTGGAGCTGGCCCGCAAGATCGGTGTGAGCCTCGCGCTCGATGTCTCCGGCGCCACCATCGCCGACGGGCAGCGCGCGCTCGGTCTGCGCGAGGGCTTCGACATCGGCCTGGAGATGTCCGGCCGCCCCGAGGCCATGCGCGACATGATCGCCAACATGACGCACGGCGGCCGGATCGCGATGCTCGGCCTGCCCGCCGAGGAGTTCCCCGTCGACTGGGCCCGGATCGTCACCTCGATGATCACCGTCAAGGGCATCTACGGCCGCGAGATGTTCGAGACCTGGTACGCGATGTCCGTGCTGCTCGAAGGCGGCCTCGACCTCTCGCCCGTGATCACCGGCCGGTACGGCTTCCGCGACTTCGAGGCGGCGTTCGCCGACGCGGCGAGCGGCCGCGGCGGCAAGGTCATCCTCGACTGGACCGCGTAAACCCCCCTGTCCCGCAAGCATTTCAGGAGCCCCTCATGTTCGACTCCGTGCGCGACGACCTGCGCGCCACCCTCGACGAGATCCGCGCCGCAGGCCTGCACAAGCCCGAGCGCGTGATCGGCACCCCGCAGTCCGCCACCGTCAACGTCACCGCCGGCGGCCGCCCCGGCGAGGTCCTCAACTTCTGCGCCAACAACTACCTCGGCCTCGCCGACCACCCCGAGGTCGTCGCCGCCGCCCACGAGGCCCTGGACCGCTGGGGCTACGGCATGGCCTCCGTCCGCTTCATCTGCGGCACGCAGGAGGTGCACAAGGAACTCGAGGCGCGGCTGTCGGCGTTCCTCGGCCAGGAGGACACGATCCTGTACTCCTCCTGCTTCGACGCCAACGGCGGCGTGTTCGAGACACTGCTCGGTCCTCAGGACGCGGTCATCTCCGACGCGCTCAACCACGCCTCGATCATCGACGGCATCCGGCTGTCCAAGGCCCGCCGCCTGCGCTACGCCAACCGGGATCTGGCCGAGCTGGAGGCCCGGCTGAAGGAGGCGTCCGACGCGCGCCGCCGGCTGATCGTCACCGACGGCGTCTTCTCCATGGACGGCTACCTGGCGCCGCTGCGCGATATCTGCGACCTGGCCGACCGCTACGACGCGATGGTCATGGTCGACGACTCGCACGCCGTCGGCTTCGTCGGCCCCGGCGGGCGCGGAACGCCCGAGCTGCACGGTGTCATGGACCGCGTCGACATCATCACCGGCACCCTCGGCAAGGCGCTCGGCGGCGCGTCCGGCGGCTATGTGGCGGCCCGCGCCGAGATCGTCGCCCTGCTGCGCCAGCGCTCCCGGCCGTACCTCTTCTCCAACACGCTCGCCCCGGTGATCGCGGCGGCCTCCCTGAAGGTCATCGACCTGCTGGAGTCGGCGGACGACCTGCGGGTCCGGCTCGCCGAGAACACGGCCCTCTTCCGCGGCCGTATGACCGAGGAGGGCTTCGACGTCCTCCCCGGCGATCACGCGATCGCACCGGTGATGATCGGTGACGCGGCGGTCGCCGGCCGTATGGCGGAGCTGCTGCTGGAGCGCGGCGTCTACGTGATCGGCTTCTCCTACCCGGTCGTGCCGCAGGGGCAGGCCCGGATCCGGGTGCAGCTGTCGGCCGCGCACTCGACGGAGGACGTCGACCGAGCGGTGGACGCGTTCGTGGCGGCGCGGGCCGAGCTGGACGCCGAGCAGGCCTGAGCGGCGCATTTGAGACAATCGATCGCATGATCGAAGCGCGGCGGCTCCACATCCTCCGTGCGGTGGCGGACCACCGTACGGTGACGGCGGCTGCCGCCGCGCTGTACCTCACCCCGTCGGCCGTGTCCCAGCAGCTCGCCGCGCTGGAGCAGGAGACGGGGCACCGGCTCGTCGAGCGCGGCGCCAAGGGCGTACGGCTCACCCCCGCCGGCGAGATCCTGCTCGACCACACCAACGCGGTCCTCGCCCAGCTGGAGCGGGCCGAGGCCGAGCTGGCCGCGTACAGCTCGGGAGCGGCGGGCACCGTCACGGTCGCCTCCTTCGCGACCGGCATCGCCCTGGTCGTGGCGCCCGCGGTGGCCCGGCTCGCCGAGTCGGCGCCCGGGATCCATCTCCGCGTCCAGGACGCCGAGGGCGACGCCAGTCTGCCGATGGTGCTGGACCGGCAGGTCGATGTCGCCGTCGCCGTCGAGTACCGCGGTGCCCCGCCCGCCGACGACCCGAGGCTGGCCCACGTCCCGCTATACGCCGAGCCCTTCGACGCGGTCGTGCCGGTCACCCACCGTCTGTCCGGCGCGCCGGAGGTCCCGCTCGCCGAACTGGCCAAGGACCCCTGGATCGGCCCGTACCCCGGCAACCCCTGCCACGACGTGGTCGTCCTGGCCTGCGAGAACGCCGGCTTCCAGCCCCGCATGGAGCACTCCTCGGACGACTTCCGCGCGGTCGTCGCCCTCGCCTCCGCCGACGCCGGCGTCGCCCTCGTACCGCGCTCGGCGCTGCGCGGCATGGACCTCACGGGCGTGGTCGTCCGCCCCGTCGACGGCACCGCCCCCACCCGGCGCGTCTTCGCCGCCGTACGCCGGGGAGCCGAGGAGCATCCCCTGATCCGCCCGGTGCTGGACGCGCTCGGCGCGGCGGCCCAGGCGCAGCCGCTACCGGTGTGAGGACCGCGAAACCTCGGTGTCTCATATCCGGGATAGCGTCCCGGATGTGAGAATCGATGATGATGGTGTGGACCCCGTCGACACCCGGCTGGGCGTCCGCCTGGCCGAGCTGCGGGCCGAACACGGCTGGTCCCTGGGCGAGTTGGCCGACCGCAGCGGAGTGAGCCGGTCCACCCTGTCCCGGGCCGAGCGGGCGGAGATCAGCCCCACGGCCTCGCTCCTGAACCGTCTGTGCGCCGTCTACGGGCGGACCATGTCCCAGCTGCTCAGCGAGGTCGAGGCCGAACCGGCACCCGTGGTGCGCGCGACCGACCAGCCCCTGTGGCAGGACCAGGCCTCCGGTTTCGTCCGACGGTCCGTGTCCCCGCCGCACTCCGCCCTGCGCGGCGAACTCGTCGAGGCCCGCCTCTCGCCCGGCGCCGACATCGCCTACGACCGTCCGCCCGTCGCCGGCCTCGAGCAGCACATCTGGGTCCTGGAAGGCGCCCTCGACGTGACCGCGCAGGACACCGAGCACCACCTCGGCACCGGCGACTGCCTGCGCATGCGTGTGTGGGGGCCGACCCGGTTCCGGTGCGCCGCTCCCGACGGCGTGCGGTATCTGCTGGCGGTGGTGCGGCCATGATCGTCAACCGTCTCGACGAAGCTCAACTCCGCAAGGGTGCCGGGGGATTGGCGGGTCTCTTGGCCGATACCGTCAACGCCGGTGCCTCGGTCGGCTTCCTCGCTCCGCTCGACCGCGCCGAGGCTCTCGCCTGGTGGGAGGAGCGGGCCGCCGACGTGGCCGCGGGCCGGCTCGTCGTGTGGGCCGCGTACGACGGGGACCGGGTGCTGGGCACCGTGAGCCTCGCCTTCCCCGGCAAGGCCAACAGCCGTCACCGCGCCGAACTCGTCAAGCTCATGGTGGACCCGGACGCCCGCGGACGCGGCCTCGGCCGCAGGCTCCTCGCGACGGCGGAGGAGGCCGCCGCGGCGGCCGGGGTCACCCTCCTGCACCTGGACACCGAGACCGGCAGCCCCGCCGAGCGTCTGTACCGGTCCGCCGGCTGGACCGCGATCGGCGCGATCCCGGACTATGCGGCGAGCCCCGACGGAGTGCTCCGGCCGACGACGATCTACTACAAGCACGTACCCGCAGGCGCTCTCACCAGGTGACTGTCAGTGGGAGCGGCTACCGTGCCTGCCATGCCGGATGCCGAAGACGTACGACGTATCGCCCTCTCCCTGCCGGACACGACGGAGAAGATCGCCTGGAGCATGCCCACGTTCCGGGTCGCGGGAAAGATGTTCGCGACGCTGCCCGAGGAAGAGACGTCCGTCGCCGTGCGCTGCCCCAAGGTGGAGCGGGACGAACTGGTGCTCGCCGAGCCGAAGAAATTCTGGATCGCCGACCACGAGGCGTCGTTCGCCTGGGTGCGGGCCCGGCTCGACGCGCTGGAGGACGAGGGTGAACTGCGGATCATCCTCGCCGACTCCTGGCGCCAGGCGGCCCCGAACCGGCTCCTGGAGGCGCATCCCCGGCTGGGACTCCCGACGGAAGCGTGACGTCCTCGGGGGGTCGGACCCCGGAAACGGATGCGCGGTCACCGGCGCGAGTGCGGTATTGTTTCCCTGCGCGTTCGGCCGGGGGAACCCCCAGGTCAGACGGGCAACGGGACGTGGCGCAGCTTGGTAGCGCACTTGACTGGGGGTCAAGGGGTCGCAGGTTCAAATCCTGTCGTCCCGACAGAGTCGACCAGCGGGTCTGCCGGAAGGCGGGCCCGCTGATTGCGTTGTGGCGTCAGCCGCCGCCGTCGAGGTCGTCGCGCCGGCGCAGTACCTCCAGCTCGTGATCGCGCAGCCGCATCTCGTACAGCTTCCCGCGGGCGTTCTCGAAGGGCCGGTGGAGGATCATCATCAGCCGGTCGTCGAAGGTGTGGAACAGCATGCCGTGGCCGCTGTCGCCGCGGACCAGCGGCCGGTGCTGCTCCCACGGCCCTTGGACGTGCCCGGATCTCGATACGGCGTAGGTCTGTACGTAGCCGCCGCTGACGGTGCCGTCCCGGCCGGCCGCGTTCTTCTCGTAGGTCGACCACAGCATGAGCAGGGACCCGTCAGGGGTGCGGTACAGCTGGGGGCCGTCGGTGATGTAGGGCGGGAGCTGGTGCGGTACGCCGGCGGGGATCTGCTCGGCGGTCCAGGGCGCGTCCGAGGCCTTGAAGAGGTAGACCGGGTCGCCGGTCGTCCGGGACAGATCCGGAGACAGCCGGATCGCCTCCATCGTTCCGTCGATGGTCTGGAGCCACTCGTGCGCGTACACCATCCAGGGCTGCCCGGACGGGTCGGTGTACAGCGTGCCGTCGAGGGTCATGAGGTGCTCGGGCGGGACGGGGCGTGCGGGGTCGAGCACGGTGAAGGGGCCGAGCAGTGAGTCGGAGACCGCCGTGATCGTGCCGCGCATATGGGTCGGGGTCCCGAACGGGACACCCCACTGGTTGGGCGGTGGGACCGGGAGGGGTCTGTCCTCGTTGTGCAGCGTGGTGAACAGGTAGTACCTGCCGTCCCACGCGTGCACCTCCGGCGCCCACGCACCGTCCGTCGCCCAGATTCCCTCCTGCTCGGCGGTCCGGAACACCACGACGGGGCGCGTCCAGTCGCGCAGGTCGTGGCTGCGGTAGACCATCGTGCCGGTGCCGTCCACGCCCGACACGGACGGGACGTTGGACGTGTAGAGGTGGTAGGTGCGGGTCTCGCCGTCGGCGACGACGAACGGATCGTGCAGCGGCATGCCGGGAAGCCGCATCGGTTCCCCTTCGTGAGGGCCCGCGCCCGTCAGATCACACAGCCCGCGTGGGCCAGCGCCTGCTTCAGCAGCACGCCGTGTCCGCCCGGCATCTCGCTCTGCACCGCCTCCGAGACGGCCTCCTGCGGGCTGAACCAATCAAGGTCGAGCGCGTCCTGCCGGGGCCGGCAGTCGCCCGTCACCGGCACGATGTAGGCCAGCGACACCGCGTGCTGGCGGGGGTCGTGGTACGGCGTGACGCCGTGCGTCGGGAAGTACTCCGCGACCGTGAAGGGCTGGAGCGACGCGGGCACGCGGGGGAGCGCGACCGGGCCGAGGTCCTTCTCCAGGTGGCGCAGGAGGGCGTCACGGACGCGTTCGTGGTGCAGGACGCGGCCGGAGACCAGCGTCCGGCTGACCGTTCCGTCGGGCCCGATGCGCAGCAGCACGCCGACACTGGTGACTTCGCCGCTGTCGTCGACGCGTACCGGAACGGCGTCGACGTACAGGATCGGCATGCGAGCGCGTGTCATCTCCAGTTCGTCGGAGGACAGCCAGCCGGGCGTGGTTTCGGTCATGTCAGACATTGATTGATCATACTTTCAGCCGTTCGGACTTCCTGGATAGCCGCTCCAGGGGAACTGTGACCGGCCCCACGCCGTCCTAATCCCCTTCCGGCCTGTCGTCCGGCAGCCGGTAGACCCGCAGGGCGTTGTCCCGCCCGGCCCACCGCGCGATGCGCAGCGCGTCCGGCAGGGACAGCTCGTCGGCGTCCACCCGCTCCTGGAGCAGCCCCGCGAGCCCGTGCCGGAAGGCGAGCGCCCCGAGGTGGAAGAACTCGGCCACACCGTACGCGTCGGAGCTGTACAGCAGTTTGCGGAACGGTGTGATCTCCAGGGCCTCCGCGAGGACCGCACCGGCCCGGGCGGGGCCGACGTAGTGCAGGGTGAGACCGACGTCGAGGTACACCTGCTCGAAGATCGCCGCGAGGTAGGCGGCCTGCCGCTGGTAGGGCCAGCAGTGCAGCAGCAGTACGGGGATCGTGCCGGCGGTCAGATGGAGCCAGTCCGTGAGGTGCGTGGGGTCGGCCCGGTGCAGCCGGATGTCGTTGTCGCCGAACCCGGTGTGCAACTGGAGCGGCAGCCCCAGGTCGACGGCGGTCCACAGCAGGTGCCGTACGAGGACCTGGTCGGCCAGGCGGCCGCCGCGGTTCGACCATCCCCGGGCGGCCTCGGTGACCTCCGTGTCCGAGGGGCGGGCCGGGTCCAGGTCGAAGCCGGTGCGGTAGGCCGCCACCGACTTCACGGCCACCACGCCGGGCCGCCGCACGGCGTCGAGCGCGGCCGCGCGGAAGGCGTCCGCGTACGCGTCCGGTTCGACCCCGGTGGCATGTACCGACTCGGCGACCCCCTCCAGTCGTACGATCTCGTACGCGGACCCGCTCGCGGCCTCGGCGAGTTCGGGCGGGGTGGTGAGCCGGTCGGGGGCGAAGCCGGTGTCGACGCAGAGGACGTCCGTGCGCGAGGCGCGCAGGAAGCGCCGCTGCACCTCGTGCCACCCCAGTTCCGAGCGGCGGGCGAGGTACTCCTCGACCGGGGCGTGCCGGGGCAGGTCCAGGAGGGGAGCGCAGTGGCGGCGCACGGCCACGCCCACGGGGCTGTCGAAGGGCGAGATGCCAGGCCAGGCGTCGCCCTCCGTGATGAGTGACTCGAAGGCCGCGCCGTCGAGGTCGGCGGTGACGGTGCCGTGGCAGTGGTGGTCGACCAGGCTCAGGGCGTCGAGCGTCTCGCGGACCGCGCTCACGTCAGTACTTCCAGCGGTACGCCGCCGCCGTCTGGTCGTCGTCCAGCCCGGCCACGGACGCCAGTTCGCCCCGTCGTACGGCGATCACCGCGTCGGCCAGGACCGGTCCGAGTGCCGCCCGCAGCGGTTCGTCCGCGCGGAACTCCTCGACGGCCTCCTGCAGCGAGACCGGCAGCCGCCTCACGCCCCGGGCCGCCGCTTCCGCCTCGGCCAGCCGTGCCGGGTCGCCGGTGGTCTCCCCGGGCAGGGCGGCGGACGACGTCAGGCCGTCAAGACCGGCGGCGATCAGGGAGCCGATCGCGAGGTAGGGGTTGGCGGCCAGGTCGACGGGTTTGATCTCCAGGTTGGCCGCCTGGTCGCGCAGGCCCGCGGTGCCGGTGATGACGCGCAGCGCGGTCTCCCGCGTCTCGCGGCCCCAGGCGGTGAACACGCCGGCCCACTGGGAGGGCCTGAGCCGCAGATAGCTCGCGGGGCTCGGGGCGGTCACGGCCGTGAGGCCGGGCAGGTGGGCGAGGATGCCGGCCGTGATCGACTCCGCCTCGGCCGTCGTGCCGTACCGGCCCTCGCCCCCGGAGTGCAGGTTGACGCCCTCACGCCAGGCGGAGAGGTGGACGTGGCCGCCGTTTCCGACGCCCTGTCCCACGACGGCGGGGGCGAAGGAGACCCGGAACCCGTGCCGCTGGGCCACCGCGCGGACGGTCTGCCGCACCAGCACGCTGCGGTCGGCCGCCGCCACCGGATCGACCGCGCCCACCGAGATCTCGAACTGCCCGGCGGCGTACTCGGGATGGAGCTGTTCGACGTCGATGCCCTGCGCCGCGCAGGCCGCCAGCAGGTCGGCGGTGTAGTCGCCGAGCTCGACCTGCCGGGCGGCCCCGTACGCCGGTCCCGTCGTCGCGGGCGTGAACGTGTCGCCGGGCGCGTCGCCCCGGGCCACGGTCCACTCGATCTCGATGGCCGCCCGGAAGGCGAGACCGTGGCGCTCGGCCGCCTCGGTGACGATCCGGCGCAGGAACGTGCGCGTGCAGCCGGGATGCCGCTCCCCGTCCTGCGTGATCCGGTCGACCGGCGCCCACGCCCAGCCGGGCTGCCCGGCCAGCACCACCAGCTGGTCGAGGTCGGGGTAGAGGCGCAGGTCGCCGTCGGGCGAGCCGAGGACGTCGGTGGTCACGATGGAGTCGTTCGCCAGGAACGTGTCGAACACCGGGGACATGCCGACGCCCCAGGCCGCGGCGGAGGCGAGCCGGGCCGTCGGGACGGTCTTCACCCGGCCGATGCCCGCGGTGTCGACATAGGCCAGCACGACGCCGTGCACGCCCCGCCCGGAGAGCTCGCCGCTCAGCGCGGTGGCCCGCTCGACGTCGCCGGGGCGGCCGCCGGGCACGGGATCGGGCAGGGTGGTCATACGTCCTCCTCGTCCTCCGCGTCTCCACGACCGGGCGGCGCCCAGGGTCAGGGTTTCACGGCCACCGCGCCGAACTGCGGTACCAGCACGGCCGAGCCGGCCCCGGCATGCCACTGCCCGCACGACACCAGGCCCGGTTCCAGGAGCTCGAGACCGTCGAAGAACGCGGCGATGTCCGTGCCGCTGCGGGCGGTGATCGGGGGAGTGGCGTTCTCGTTCCAGAACTTCATGGCCGGGATCTGGCCCGCGCCGCCGAGCTCGTCGTCGAAGGTGGGGTGGGTGAGGACCAGGAAGCTGCCGGAGGGGACCGCGGCCATCACGCGGCGCACGATGTCCCGGGCCTTCTCGGTGTCCAGCACGAAGTTGAGGATGCCCAGCATCATGACGGCGACGGGCCGGGTGAGGTCGAGGGTGTGCCCGGCCCGTTCGAGGATGGCGTCCGGGTCGTGCACGTCGGCGTCGATGTAGGCGGTGACGCCGTCCTGGGTGCCGGTCAGCAGGGTGCGGGCGTGCACCAGCACGATCGGGTCGTTGTCGACGTAGACGATCCGTGAGTCGGGCGCGATCCGCTGGGCGATCTCGTGGGTGTTGTCCGCCGTCGGCAGCCCCGTGCCGATGTCGAGGAACTGCCGCACTCCGCGCTCGCCGGCCAGGAACGACACGGCTCGGCCCAGGAACTCCCGGTCCGCCCGGGCGATGTCCCGGATGATCGGGAACATGCCGGCGACGTGCTCGCCGACCTGCTGATCGACCTCGTAGTTGTCCTTGCCGCCGATCCAGTAGTTCCACACGCGCGCGTTGTGCGCCACACCGGTGTTCAGCCGCGCCGAGCCGCTCGGCGGGGTGTGGCTCTCACTCACGTCTCTTCCTCTCCTCGCACGGGCGACCGGAAGACCGGCCATCGCCGCCATTGTGCCGTTCCGGTGATCACGTTGTCCCGGGAATCGGCGGAGGCGGGAAGGCGGGCGGCGGGGCGGGTCGGCGTGGGAGAGAGCGGTGGGCCGTGCTACTCGACCTCGCTGGGGTCCGGAGCGGGCGTCTTGCCGGCCAGCACGTCCTTCAGGCGCTGGGTGCCGAGCTTCACCGCCTGCTCGACGGAGTCGGTCTCGCCCCCGTCGAGCCCGCCCGCCGTGACGGTGATGGCGTCGTTGCCGACGCGTACGGCGGCGACGTCCACGGTCAGTGTGGCCTGGGTGCCCCCGGTCGTGCCCCGCACCGTCACGCGCAGGCCTTCACGCGCGTCGCCCACCTTGGGCAGCGAGGTGTCGACGACCTGGACGGTGCGCTGTTCGCCGCCGTCGGTCGCGGTGAACTGGTCGCACTTCTCCGGCAGGGTCGCCATCCAGTTCATGGGGCCCTGCGGGTCGGTCCGGTCATAGGAGGCGACCTGGTACAGCAGGCGTGAGTTGCCCTCCTCGAAGCCGCGCAGCGCGGACGATCCCGACGGTCTGCCCAGCAGATCGTCGTCGAAGAGGGAGTCGAGGAGCCGCTGGCAGTCGGCGGCGTCGGCCTTGGCGGTGAGGAAGTCGGAGACGTCGACCGTGCCGATGAACAGGCTGTCGTGCCAGTTCTCGGCCTCCGTGTCCTTGACCTGGCTCCAGTCGTCCTCGATGTCCGCCTCGGTGATCAGCGCGGTCCGTGCGGCCTCCGTGGTGAGGTCGGCGGTGGGAGAGGTGGTCTGCTGCTTCCCGGCGACCTGTGTCGCGGTGATGCCCGACGCTCGCGATCCGTCTCTGTCGCCGTCGTCCGAGCAGGCGGCGGTGCTCAGCAATGTGCCTGCCGCCAGGGCGGAGGAGAGAACGCGGGCGAGCGGGGACGGACGACGGGCCATCGGGAGTGCCTCCTGAGAACGTGACGCGGGTCCTCAGCGCACCACCGGCACCGACGGCCCACCACTGGCACCGGACTGTTCGGGTGAGCGGCGCCCGGAGCGCGGACGCCTCACGCTCCGGCCCGTGCGTGCCCGTTCTGCCAGGCCCAGGCCGCGATCTCGGCGTTGGTTCGGCCGAGGGCGACCAGGCGGACCACGTCCAGCGGTCGCAGGACCTGGACCCCGTCCTGGCCGGTATCGAGCGCACGGCGACCGAGGCCCTGGCCTCCATGTTCCGGCGGGGAAGCGGTGAGCGACCTGGCTTCCGGGCTCCCGCGCACTGTTCAATGAAGCTGTACACCGCCGAGCGAGAGAGGAGCCGCCCGTGTCCCCCGTCGTCGTGCCGCCCGTCGGAGCGCGTATCCGGCAGGCCCGACTGGAGCGCGGTACGAGTCTGCGTGCGCTGGCACGGGAGATCGGCGTGTCGGCGAGCCTCGTGTCGCAGATCGAGACCGGAAAGAGCCAGCCCTCGGTCAGCACGCTGTACGCGATCACGACGGCCCTCGGGATCTCCGTGGAGTCCCTCTTCGACGCACGGGCCTCGTCGCCCCTGGTGGGTGCGAGCCCGGCCGGTTCCCTCCCGCACGCCCTCGCGGCCTTCGCCGCCGACCCGGGCCGGCGTATCGGCCCGCTGGTCGGCGCGGGTGAGCGCGAGACGCTGGAGCTGGACTCGGGGGTCGTGTGGGAGCGCCTCGGCCGGGTGCCGGGCGCGGATGTCGACTTCCTGCTGGTGACCTACCGGCCCGGCGGCTCCTCCGCGGGCTCCGGCGGACTCATGCGGCACGCGGGCACCGAGTACGGCTGTCTGACCTCCGGCGAGCTGATCCTCACCCTCGGTTTCGACGAGTACACGGTGCGCCCGGGCGACGCCGTCAGCTTCGAGTCGACGACTCCCCACCGCTACCGCAACGATGGAGAGGTACCCGCTGTGGGCGTCTGGTTCGTGACCGGCGGTGTTCAGTGACACTTGACACCCGTGCCACCCGGGCGTTCACTCCGAAGTGGGGGTGCTCGCCATGGCGATCCGCACATATGGACCCAACGCCGTCGACTGGGAAGAGCGCGTCGACCTGGACCGGCTGCGCGGACAGCGGCTGGCCCGGCTGCACGAGTCCCTGAACCGGTCCGGGCTGGGCGCGGTGCTCAGCTTCGACTTCGCCAACATCCGCTACATGACGGCCACGCACATCGGCACCTGGGCGATCGACAAGCTGATCCGCTTCGCCCTGCTGGTGCGCGGCGGCGAACCGGTCGTCTGGGACTTCGGCTCCGCCGCCCGCCACCACCAGTTGTACAACCCGTGGCTGGACTACAGCGACGGAAAGGGCGGCCCGCCCACCGGCGCCCGCGCCGGTATCTCCACCCTGCGCGGCGCCTTCCACCCGGACGCCCAGATCGCCGAGGACGTGGGCGCCAAGATCGCCGCCGAGCTGCGCGAGCACGGGCTGGCGAACGAACCGCTCGGTGTCGACGTCGCCGAGATGCCCGTCCTCGCCGCCCTGCGCGCCGAGGGCATCGACGTCGTCGACGGACAGCAGGTCTTCCTGGAGGCCCGCAGGATCAAGACCGGCGACGAGATCGCCCTGCTCACCCAGGCCTGCGCCATGGTCGACGCGGCCTACGAGGAGCTGTACGGCTACCTGCGCCCGGGTGTCCGCGAGAACGAGTGCGTCGGAGTCGTAGCCAAGGTCCTGTACGACCTCGGCAGCGAGTACGTCGAGGGCGTCAACGCCATCTCGGGCGAGCGCTGTTCACCGCACCCGCACGTCTACAGCGACCGCCTGATCCGCCCCGGCGACCCCGCCTTCTTCGACATCCTGCACAGCCACCTCGGCTACCGCACCTGCTACTACCGCACCTTCGCCGTGGGCAGCGCCTCCCGCGCGCAACGGGACGCGTACGTGCGCTGCCGGGAGTACATGGACCAGGCGATCGCGCTCGTCCGGCCGGGTGCCACCACCGCCGACATCGTCCAGGTCTGGCCGCGCGCCGAGGAGTTCGGCTTCGCCGACGAGACCGCCGCCTTCGCCCTGCAGTACGGCCACGGCGTCGGTCTGTCGATCTGGGAGAAGCCGATCTTCAGCCGCCTGGTCTCCCTCGACCACCCCGAAGTCCTGGAAGAGGGCATGGTGTTCGCCCTGGAGACCTACTGGCCGGCCGCCGACGGCTGGTCCGCCGCCCGCATCGAGGAGGAACTGGTCGTCACCGCCGACGGCTGCGAGGTCATCACCAAGTTCCCCGCCGAGGAACTGCTGGTGGCCGGGCGCAAGTACTGGACGGTGGGCGGCGAGCTGAACACCCGCCGCGAGGCGCAGTCCCACCTCAACTCCTCTCGTGGCGACGGGGCGGACTGATGGAACCGGCCGGACTCCTCGACGCCTACGAGCGGATGGCAGTCATCCGCCGTACGGAGAAGGCCGCCCACGACCTGTTCTTGCAGGGCCTGGTGAAGGGCACCACACACCTCGCCGCCGGGCAGGAGGCGATCGCCGTGGGAGCGAGTGCCGCCCTGCGCCCGGACGACTATGTGTTCGCCACCTACAGGGGCCACCACCATGCCCTCGCCCGGGGTGCCACCCCCGAGGAGTGCCTGGCCGAGTTGATGAGCCGGATGACGGGGCTGTGCCGGGCCAAGGGCGGCTCCATGCACCTGACCAAGGCGGCCACCGGCATGCTCGGCTCGTACGCCATCGTCGGTTCCCACCTGCCGATGGCGGTCGGCGCGGCCTGGTCGGCCCGGCTGCGGGGGACCGAACAGCTCGCGGTCGCCTTCTTCGGCGACGGCGCCACCAACATCGGCGCCTTCCACGAGTCGCTCAACCTGGCCGCCGTGTGGAAACTGCCCGTGCTGTTCGTCTGCGAGAACAACCTGTACATGGAGTACACGCCGATCGCCGACGTCACGGCCGTGCCCCGGCCCGCCGCCGACCGGGCGCCCGCGTACGGCATCCCGGGCGAGGTCGTCGACGGCAACGACGTCGTGGCCGTGGCGGAGGCCGTCGGGCGACTCGCGGCGCGGGCCCGGGCCGGAGACGGGCCCGCCGTGCTGGAGGCCGAGACCTACCGCCACTTCGGGCACAGCCGCACCGACCCGGGGACCTACCGCCCGGCCGAGGAGGTCGAACGGTGGCTCAAGCACGACCCGTTGGACCTCGCGCGGGGACGGCTCGCCGAGCTGGGGGTCGGGGCTGAGGCGGTCGCGGAGGCCGACGAGCGGGCCCGGGCCGTCGTGGAGCAGGCCGTCGAGGCGGCCAAGGCCGCGCCGCCGCCCGACCCGCGGGAGGCACTGACCGACGTGTGGGCGGACGGAGGTGCCGCATGGCGGACGTGATCACCTACCGGGAGGCGGTCGCCGAGGGCATCGCACGCGAGATGCGCCGGGACACGTCGGTGGTGTGCCTCGGGGAGGACATCGGCGCGGCCGGCGGGGTGTTCAAGACGACCGTGGGGTTGCTCAAGGAGTTCGGGTCCGAGCGGGTGTGGGACACGCCCATATCCGAACAGGCCATCGTGGGCGCGGCGATGGGTGCCGCCATGACCGGGATGCGGCCCGTCGCGGAGATCATGTTCTCCGACTTCCTGGCCTGCTGCTGGGACTACCTCGCCAACGAGATCCCCAAGGTCCGCTACATGACCGGCGGTCAGGTGACCGTGCCGCTCGTGGTGCGCACGGCCAACGGCGGCGGACTCGGCTTCGGCGCCCAGCACTCCCAGGCCACCGAGAACTGGGCGCTGACCGTCCCCGGCCTGAAGATCGCGGCACCGGCGACGCCCGCCGACGTCATCGGCATGATGGCGGCTGCGATCCGCAGCGACGACCCCGTGGTCTTCTTCGAGCACAAGGCCCTCCTGGCCACCAAGGGGGCCCCGCCACCGCCCGGTCACGTCGTCGAGCTGGGACGGGCCGCCGTCGTGCGCGAGGGCGCGGACGTCACGCTCGTCGCGCTGGCCTCGATGGTGCCGCTGGCCCTGCGGGCCGCCGACGCGCTGTCGGGGGAGGGGATCGAGGCGGAGGTGATCGACCTGCGCTGTCTGGTCCCGCTGGACACCGCGACCGTCCTGGCCTCACTGGGCAGGACCTCGCGGCTCGTCATCGTCGAGGAGAACCCGTACCAGGGCGGCTGGGGCGCCACCGTCGTCTCGGTCGTCGCCGACGAGGGCTTCGGCCTGCTGGACGCGCCCGTGCGGCGGGTGGCGGGGGAGTGCGTCCCGCTGCCGTTCGCCGACGCGCTGGAGGAGCAGGTCATCCCCACCGTCGACAAGGTCGTCACGGCGGTCCGAAGACTCGCCGCCTACTGAGCTGTTCGCTGGTCCCCGTACCGCACACCCCATGGGAGGAAGCGCGATGACCACAAGGACACTGTTGCGCTCCGGTCACGTGATCTCGATGGACCCCGGCATCGGGGACCTGCCCCAGGGGGACGTCCTCGTCGAGGACGGCAGGATCGCGGCCGTGCGGCCCGAGATCAGCGCTGACGCCGAGGTCCTCGACATGACAGGCCGCATCGTCATCCCCGGCTTCGTCGACACCCACCGCCACACCTGGGAGGCCCCGATCCGGGGCGTTGCACCCGACGCCACCCTCGACGACTACTTCGTCGACGTCCTCGACAGCTTCGCACCCCTGTACACCCCGGAGGACGTCTACGTCGGCAACCTCGCGGGCGCGCTGGAATGCCTCAACGCCGGCATCACCACGCTCGTCGACTGGTCGCACATCAACAACACCCCCGAGCACCCGGACGCCGCGATCCAGGGCCTGGCGGAGTCCGGCATCCGGGCGCAGTACGCGTACGGCAGCGCCAACACCTCTCTCGCCGACTACTGGTTCGAGAGCACGATCGCCATCCCGGCGGACGACGTACGGCGGATCCGCGCCCGGCACTTCGCGTCCGACGACGGTCTGCTGACCATGGGCCTCGCCACACGCGGCCCCGGCTTCTGTGTCGACGAGGTCGTCGCCGCCGAGTGGGCCATGGCGCGCGAGCTGGGCATCCCGATCACCGTGCACGTCGCCATGGGGCGCCTCGCCGGCCGCTTCGGCATGGTCAAGCAGCTCCACGGCATGGGGCTCCTCGGCCCGGACACCACCTACGTCCACTGCTGCTATCTCAGCGAGGAGGAGTGGCGGATGGTCGCCGACAGTGGCGGCACGGTGTCCGTCGCGCCGCAGGTGGAGCTCCAGATGGGGCACGGCTGGCCGCCCGTGATGCTGGCGATCGAGCACGGCCTGCGGCCCTCGCTCAGCATCGACGTCGTCACCACCGTGCCCGGCGACATGTTCACCCAGATCCGCGCCGCCTTCGGCGCCGAACGCGCCCGCGTCAACGCCGACTGCTGGCAGGCCAACATGCCGGTGCCCGGCACCATGCTGACAGCACGCCGGATGCTGGAGATCGCCACCCTCAACGGCGCTCATGTCGCCGGGCTCGAGGACCGCACCGGCTCACTGACCCCCGGCAAGCGCGCCGACATCGTCGCGATCGACGCCACCGCGCCGAACACCGCCCCCGTGCACGACGCGGCAGCCGTGGTGACCCTGTGCGCGGACGTGTCCAACGTGGACACCGTCCTGGTCGACGGTGTGGTCCACAAGCGCGACGGGAGGCTGCTCGCCGACACCGGGCGTGCCCGCCGGCTCGTCGAGGAGTCCCGCGACCGGCTCCTCGCGGCGAAGGAGGCGAAGGGGGAGAGGGCCACCGCATGACGAACCACGTGGTGCGCCGCGCCGCCGACCAGCCCGATCCGCCGTACGACGGCCACGGCCACCGGCGGCGGACGCTGGTCGGCGAGGACGACGGCAGTGTGCACACCGGCTTCGGCCTCTGCGAACTGCGGCCGGACGGCCGCGTGCCCGCCCATGTGCACTCGTACGAGGAGACCTTCCACATCCTCGACGGGGCGGTGATCCTCGACGTGCCCGAGGGGTCGTACCTCCTGGAGGAGGGCGACTACGGCCTCCTGCCGACCGGCGTTCCGCACGCCTGGCGTGGGGCAGGGGGCACCGGCGGGCGCTGGGCGGACATGCTGGCCCCCGTGCCGCGGGCGCGCTACGGACACGACACCCAGGCGGTGCCGGAGCTGCCCGCTCGCGCCCCGGTCCGGATCGACGTCCGCGACCCGCGCACCCGGACCTTCGGGCACTTCGAGCCCGACCAGATGGATCCCGGCAAACAGTCCCAGGACCTGCTGGCCGCCACGGCGAGCATGCGGACCGCGCTGCTGGTCTACAGCGGCATCACCGTGAAGATGATGGTCGACGGCGACCTGGGCGCGGTCGCCTCGACGATGTTCATGGTGCGGTACGCGTCCGACGGCGTCATCGGCACGCACGACCACCCCTTCGAGGAGACGTATCTGATCCTCGAGGGCGTGGCGGAGACCACCCTCGACGGCGAGCGGTACCGGCTAAAACCCGGGGACCTCGCGTGGGCGGGCGCCGGTTGTGTGCATGGGTTCGTCAACGCCGGGCAGGGGCCCCTGCGGTGGCTGGAGACACAGGCGCCGCAGCCGCCGTCACGGCACTCCTACCGGTTCACCCGGGACTGGGACTACCTGCGCCAGGCGCTTCAGGAGGAGTCATGAGCACTGTCCTTGTCGTCGGCGGCACATCGGGAATGGGCCGCGAGTTCGCGCGGGTACGCGCCGAGCGCGGGGACGACGTCGTCCTGACCGGCCGCGACGCCCAGCGCGCCGACACGGTCGCCAAGGAGATCGGCGCCCGGGGCCTCGCCCTCGACCTGGGCCGGCCGCTGGAGATCACCGCGGCCCTGGCCGATGTCGGACGCGTCGACCATCTGGTGCTCGCGGGTGTCTCCCGGGACGACAACAAGGTGACCGAGTACGACATCGACGCCGCCCTGCGGCTGGTCACCCTCAAGCTCGTCGGCTACACCGAGGTCGTGCACACACTGCGCACCCGGCTGTGCGACGACAGCGCCATCGTGCTGTTCGGCGGACAGGCCAAGGAGCGCCCCTACCCGGGCGCGACGACGGTGGCGACGGTCAACGCGGGCGTGCGGGGCCTGATGCACTCCCTCGCCGTCGAGCTGGCCCCCGTCCGGGTCAACGCCGTGCATCCCGGTGTCGTCGGCGACAGCCCGTACTGGCAGGCCAAGCCGGAGAAGGTGCTCGACGTGCTGCGCACCGAGACGCCCACGGGGAATCTCGCCACGATGGCGGACGTGGCGGACGCGGTCGACTTCCTGCTGCGCAACCGTTCGGTCAACGCGGTGGAACTGACCGTGGACGGGGGCTGGTTGCTGGGGTGAGTGCGGAGCCCGCGTAGGTCACCCGGCCCGGCGCAGCGTGTCCTCGGCCACTTCCTTGTCCACCGCCGCCCGCACCAACGCCGCGGCGAGGACGGCCGGGTCCGTCTTCCCCGCCAGTTCGGCGAGCCGCTCCGGGTCCTTCGGCAGTTTCAGTCGCTCGGCGCCCTGGAGGGCCTTGCTGTCCAGGTAGGGGGCCGCCTCGGGCCAGACGCCCTGCGCCTCGCGCAGGAAGATGTCGGTGCCGGCCGGCCCCATCCCGGGGAACTCCTGGAGGAGATGGCGCAGTTCGGACACCTTGCCGTCCGCCTCCCGGCGCAGTCGCCGCAGGTCGCCGCCCCACCGTTCGGTCAACAGCTCGGCTGCTTCGCCGAGTTGGGTGGCCGTGCGCTCGTCGTAGCGCCGGTAGCCGCCACGCCCGAGCGCGTCCACCCGTTCCTGCCAGTCGGCCTCGGCCATACGGCGCGGATCGCGCAGCCCCGCCTCGTGCAGGGCACGGGCGGTGGCCAGCGCGATCGAGCCGCGGATGCGGGCACTGAGCAGGTGGGACAGCACCAGCAGCCGGTACAGCGGCTGCGGGGTGTCCTTCAGCCGGATGCCCGCCTCGTCCGCGTAGGTCCGGCCGTGCGCGCCGACGAGTTCGCGTATGACGCGCTCCTGGCGGCTCATGGCTACGCCTTCAGCGGGTCGTGGCCGACTGTCATCAGCCGGTGCCGACGGCGCGTGTCCTCGGCCGTCACCTCGGGCATCGGCTCGTTCTCCAGGTCCACCTGGGAGGTGACCCGGTCCACGACGTTCCGCATCACCCGCAGATCGTCCTCGGTCAGGTCGGTGCGCCGCTTCTGGAGGATCGCCAGGACGTGCTGTCCGGTCTCGCTTCCCGCTTGGTCGGGCAGCGGCTCCGCGTTCTCGTCGGCGTCGCGCATCCGCAACCAGGCCGCCAGTTCCTGCGAGGTCATGTTCACCACGCGGTGGAAGTCCTCCCACAGCGCGTCGAGTTCAAGGGCGTCGGTCATGGGGTGTGCCCCTTTCGTGCGTATGTGCGCGCCGGTCAGCCCTCACGGGGGAAGTTCTCGGCGTCGAACATCCACCGCTGCTTCTCCAGCTCCGCGGTGATGCTGATCAGCAGGTCCTGGGTGACCAGGTCCGCCTTCTCGGTCGCGTCGATGCGCTCGCGCAGCCGCCTGATGGCGTCCTGGAGCGACTCCACCAGCACCCGCACGGCGTCCGAGTCACGCACCCAGCCCTCCTTGGGGGCGGGCAGCGTGAAGGTCTTGGCGATGGTCTCCGGCCGGCCGTCCGGCGGGACACCGAGCGCCGCGGACCGCTCCGCGACCGTGTCGGCGAAGTTCCGCGCGGCCGTCACCACCTCGTCGAGCTGGAGGTGGATCGACCGGAAGCGCGGTCCGACGACGTTCCAGTGGGCCTGCTTCCCGATCAGTGAGAGTCCGAGCAGATCGACCAGGGTGTCCTGGAGTGCCTCGCAGGAGACCCGGCGGGCCTCGTCGGGCAGTGTGCTCCTCACGGCCGTCATAGGGCGCTTCTCCTCCTCGCGTCGTTCTTCGTCCTCCGGAGCAGTGCGTCGCGCTCCTCCTCGCAGGTCCCGCCCCACACGCCCGAGGCCTGGCCGCTGCTCAGCGCGAAGCTCAGGCACTGGTCGGTCACCGGGCAGCGCGAGCAGATCCGCTTCGCGGCCGTGACGTCCCGCAGGGCCGGGCCCGCGGTGCCCACGGGAAAGAACAACTCGGGGTCCTCGTCCACGCAGGCGGCGCTCCGCAACCACTCCATGAACGCGCGGGTGCCCCGGGCGCACTGGTGCAAACGCGACCCGTCACGCTCGCTGATCGGCCCCGGAGCCACGTGCCGACCTGCGGTAATGCCCGCCCCGAACCGGTGCGCCCGCGCAATCTTCACAGGCGGCGGGACGAGGGTCTATAGTCCGAAACTAGCAGTGCTAATTAATGCGCGATGTGAGGAGCCTCTCGTGCGTCCCGTCCACTTCGCGGCCGCCCGCCGCACCCCCATCGGCAAGCTCAGGGGAGCCCTCTCCTCAGTGCGGCCCGACGACCTGGCCGCGACCGTGGTCCGCGCCCTGGCCGGCGACGTGCCCGCGCTGGACCCGGCCCGCGTCGACGACGTCTACTGGGGGGCCGCCAATCAGGCCGGCGAGGACAACCGCAACGTCGCCCGCATGGCCGCCCTGCTCGCCGGCCTCCCCGAGTCCGTCCCCGGCGCCACGGTCAACCGCCTCTGCGCGTCGGGCCTGGAGGCCGTGACCATGGCCGCCCGCACCATCGCCGCCGGCGAGGCCGACATCGTGATCGCGGGCGGCTCCGAGTCGATGAGCCGCGCCCCATTCGTCCTGCCCCGACCCGACGAGGCCCTGCCGCACCGCATCGAGACCGTCGACACCCGCCTCGGCTGGCGCCTGGTCAACCCCGCGATGCGGGATCTGCACGGCCTGCTGTCCATGGGCGAGACAGCGGAGGAGGTCGCCGCGCGGTACGGCATCGCACGCGAACGCCAGGACGACTTCGCGCTGCGCAGCCACCAGCGGGCCGCCCTCGCCCGCAGACGCGGCCACTTCGACGACGAACTCCTGCCCGTGGAACGCCCCGACGGCGTGGTCGTCGACACCGACGAGTGCGTCCGCGAGGACACCTCCTACGAGAAGCTGTCCCGGCTGAAGCCGGTCTTCCGGGACGGCGGCACGGTCACCGCCGGCAACGCCTCGCCGATGAACGACGGCGCCGCCGGTCTCCTCCTGGTCAGCGAGGAGGCCCTCAACGAACTGGGCCTTCAGTCCATGGGCCGCTACGTCGCCGGCGCCTCCGCCGGTGTCCACCCCGACGTCATGGGCATCGGCCCGGTCCCCGCCACTCGCAAGGCACTGACCCGCGCCGGCTGGAGCGTCGGCGACCTCGAGGAGGCCGAGTTCAACGAGGCCTTCGCGGCGCAGGCCCTGGCCTGCGTGGACCAGCTCGGCATCGACCCCGACCTGGTCAACCCGAGTGGCGGCGCCATCGCCCTCGGCCACCCCCTGGGCTGCTCGGGCGCCCGGATCCTGACGACGCTGCTCCACCGGATGCGGCGCACGGGTGCGGGGCGCGGGCTGGCGACGATGTGCGTGGGGGTCGGGCAGGGGAGTGCGCTTCTGGTCGAGCGGGGGTAGGCCAACGCCCCCCGGGCCACCAGGCGAGACGGCACTACGGCGCCCGGTTCGTTGCACATAGCATCAGTGTTCGCATGAACACGATGACGCTCTGGAACATCACCGGCTGGGAGTTCGCCGCACTCGCCTTCGCGGCCCTCCTGGTCGGTTTCTCGAAGACCGCCGTGAGCGGGGCCAACACGGTCAGCCTCGCCATCTTCGCCGCGGTGCTGCCCGCCCGCGCCTCCACCGGCGTCCTGCTGCCGGTCCTGATCGCCGGCGACCTGCTGGCCGTCGCCACCTACCGGCGGCACGCCCACTGGCCCACCCTGTGGCGGCTGTTCCCGGCGGTCGCCGCGGGCGTCGTCGTCGGCACGGTGTTCCTGATGTGGGCGGACGACGCGATCGTACGGACCTCCATCGGCACGATCCTGCTGCTGATGGCGGCCGTGACCGTGTGGCGTCGGCGTACGGCGGAAGCGGAGCGGCAACCGGACTCGGTCACCAGCCGGGCGGGCCGGGTCAAGGCCCGCTCCTACGGCGTCCTCGGTGGGTTCACCACCATGGTCGCCAACGCGGGCGGCCCGGTGATGTCGATGTACCTGCTGTCCGCGGGCTTCCGCAAGCTCGGATTCCTCGGCACGTCGGCCTTCTTCTTCCTGATCGTCAACGTCTCCAAGCTGCCCTTCAGCGCCGGCCTCGGCCTGATCGACGGCCGCTCGCTGCTCCTCGACCTGGCGCTCGTGGTGTTCGTCGTGCCCGGCGCGCTCTTCGGCAAGTGGGCGGTGCACAAGATCAACCAGCGGCTGTTCGAGCAGCTGGTCATCGCGGCGACGATCGTGGGCGGACTGCAACTCCTGCTGCGCTGACGGTTGCCTACCGCTGCGTGCGGCTCCGCAGCAGCGCCGGGAGGTCCGCGAAGGAGTCGATCACGTGGTCGGGCGTGCCGTCGGCGGCCCGGAGCGCCTCCGGCTGGAACTTGCCGGTCCGCACGAGGACGCCGGTGACACCGGCCCGCTGCGCCGCGAGCACGTCGGACTCGACGTCGTCGCCCACCATCACGGCCTCGCCCGCACCGGCGCCCACCCGGGCGAGCGCCGCCTCGAAGAACGCCCGCGCCGGCTTGCCGGTGATCTCGGCCTCCACCCGGGCGGCCTGCTCGAGACCGGCCAGGAACGCACCGGAGTCCAGCCGCAGCCCCTCGTCCGTACGCCAGTACAGGTTGCGGTGCATCGCCACCAGCCGGGCCCCGCGCTGCAGGTGCCCGAAGGCCCGGTCGAGCGCCGCCCAGCCGAACTCGGGACCGGCCCCGCCGACCAGCACGACATCCGGCACGGTCCCGGTGTGCGCCGCGTCCACGAGGGTCACGCCGTCGAGGTCCTCCTCGATGTCACCGCTGTTCAGCAGGGCGCACCGGGCGCCGGGACAGTGCTCGGCGAGGTATGCGGCGGTGGCCGCGGGGGCGGTCAGGATGTCCTCGGCGGACACCGGGAATCCCGCGTCCGCCAGAGTCCCGGCGATCGAAGCCCGCGTACGGGAGGTCGTGTTCGTGACCAGCAGGACGGCGAGCCCGGCTTCCCGGATCTCCCGCAGTGCCTGCACGGCCCCGGGCAAGGGCCGCCACGACACGGTGAGCACCCCGTCGATGTCGATCAGTACGGCACGCACGGACTCCATGTCCGGACGATAGCCGCCGGTGGCGGGCACCACCGCAGGACTGTCCGGCAGCCGCAGGAATACCCGCCCGGTCGTGTCAGTCGCGAGGGCGCCGGCGCAGCAGATACGTGTCCATGATCCAGCCCTTGCGCTCACGGGCCTCGGCACGCAACCGCTCGATGCGGGGCGCGGCCTCGGCGAGCGGGCCGGAGACGAGGATCTCGTCCGGAGTGCCGATGTAGGCGCCCCAGTAGATGTCGACGTCCTCCCGCGCGTACTGCCGGAAGGTCTGCTGGGCGTCGAGCATCACCACCACGTCGTCCACGCCCGCCGGGAAGCCCTCCGCGAGCCGCCGCCCGGTGGTGATCTGCACGGGCCGGGCGATGCGGTTGAGCCCCGTCCGGTGCCGGGCGACGAGCGCCGAGACGCTGCTGATGCCGGGGACGACGTCGTACTCGAACGCCACCGCGTCCCGCTCCAGCACCTCCTCCAGGATCCCCAACGTGCTGTCGTACAGCGAAGGGTCTCCCCACACCAGGAACGCGCCGGTCTCCTCCTCGCCGAGTTCCTCCGCGATCAGCCGCTCGTAGATGCCGGCGCGGGCGCTGCGCCAGTCCCCGACGGCGGGGGAGTAGGCCGCCCCGTCGGCGGCCCGGTCCCGCTCCGGGTCACGCGCCTCGACGACGCGGTACGTCCCCTGCGGCAGGTGCGTGTCGAGGATGTCCCGGCGCAGCCGGGTGAGGTCCGCCTTCACCTCGCCCTTGTCCAGGATGAAGAACACGTCCGTGCTCCGCAGCGCCCTGACCGCCTGCAGGGTCAGCTGCTCGGGGTCGCCCGCGCCGATACCGATGACATGAATCTTTCGCACACCCCGAGTCTGCCGCACACCACTGACAGTGCCGGCACCACGCCCCGCCTCAGCACCCCTGGTCAGGGCCCCGCGCCCGCTCCCCGAAGCCGAGGCGCCCGTGCCCCCGCGTCCACGGCGCGGCCGTGGACTTCCACGTCCTGGGCCAGTTCCCGGGCCCAGGTGGCGATGCCCTCGAGATCGATGCCGTGCGGCAGCGGCCGCCCGGAGCCGGAGGCCCACGTCTCGGTCGCGCCCGCCCCGCGTCGCAGCAGCCGTGCCCCGCCCGTGAGGTTGCCGCGGGCGGCGTGGGTGAGGCCCACGGCGAGCTGGGCGAGGCCGCGCCACAGCTCCCGCTCCGCGTCGGGGCCCGACTTCCAGGCGTCCTCGAAGACCTCGTGCGCGTGGAACGGCTTCCCCTCGTCCAGCAGCCGCTGCGCCTCGGCGACGGTCTCCTCCGGCGTGCGGACCACGCCCTCGGGCTGCCGGGGCACGCCGTCCGTGCCGTACGGCAGGGGCCGCCCGAGACCGTCCCGCGGCCGGGCGTTGCGTGCCCGCCCCTCGCTGTCGCGGTCCCGGGCGTCGCCCGACCGGTCCGCGGAGGTGCTTCCCGTCTGTCCCGTGCTTCCTGTGCTGCCCATACGCCGATTGTCCCGCCCGGGCCGTTTTCGGCGCGGCCAGGGGTGTGGGGTAAGGTGCTGTTCGTTCGCGCGATCACGCGGTTCTACCGCGAGTGGGAGCGCATCGGGACGTGGCGCAGCTTGGTAGCGCACTTGACTGGGGGTCAAGGGGTCGCAGGTTCAAATCCTGTCGTCCCGACAGAGTGCCTGGGAATTCTCCCCGGGCAGGGCCTTGCCTCACTTCGGTGGGGCGGGGCCCTTCGTCATTTCGGTGCTCTGCGCGGCCGCGATGATCGCGTAGGTCGACACGGCGAGAGCGCAGGGCGCGGCCCCGGCCGGCCCGAAGCGGAAGACCGCCCAGATCAGCGGCGGGAAGCCGAGGAACAGCAGCGGCGTGGTGCCGGTCTCGACGAAGCCGACGCAGCTCGTGACCGCCACGAGCAGGATCCCCTCCACCCATCGGGACAGCGGGGCACCCCGGGGCCGGCGCACTTGGGCTTGGTGCGGCTTTCCCGCCCGGCTCGGCGCCGTCCCCCGCGGCCGTGGGACCGTGGAGGGGAACGGACATCCGGACCTCCCCGAGGAGCACCGGCCATGACCACACGCCCGGCCCACCCCGCCGCCCCGTCGATCAGGACCACCCCCGAAGGCCTCCTGTGGGAACCCAGCGAGCGCTGGGTGCGCGGCCGCAAGGGCGACGTCACCGTCGTCGACAGCCGGCACCCCGTGCTCGTCTGGGAACCCCACCTGCCCGTGCCGCAGTACGTCTTCCCGCACGCGGACGTCCGCACCGACCTCCTCCGCCCGGCGAAGAACCCGCCCACCGGCAAGCACACCGGCTCCCGGATCTTCTACGACCTCGACGCGGACGGCGAGGTGCGCGAGAACGCGGCCTGGACGTTCCCCGCCGACGACCTGGCCGGTCACATCGCCTTCGAGTGGTTCCTGCGCACCGACACGGGCCTCGACCACTGGTACGAGGAGGACGAGGAGATCTTCATCCACCCCCGTGACCCGCACAAACGCGTGGACGCGCTAACGAGCAGCCGCCATGTCCGGGTCGAGATCGACGGGCAGGTGGTCGCGGACACCCGCGATCCCGTCCTGCTCTTCGAGACCTCCCTGCCGACCCGGTACTACCTCCCCCGCGAGGACGTCCGCCTCGACCTGTTCGACGCCACCGATCACAGCACCGGCTGCCCCTACAAGGGAACCGCCGAGTACTGGTCCTGGCGCGGCGAGGGCGAGGTGCCGCCCAACATCCTCTGGAGCTACGCCGCCCCGCTGCCCGCGGTGGCGGCGGTCCGGGGGCGCGTCGCCTTCTTCAACGAGGCCGTGGACATCACACTGGACGGCGAGCGTCTGGACCGCCCGGACACACCCTTCAGCCGGATGCTGCGCAAGGGCCGCTCGTAAGACCGTCTCAAGGCCTCACCAGCAGCTGGAAGTCGAACGTGTAGCGCGACGCCCGGTAGATGTGCGTCGCGTACTCGACGGGGCGCCCGGTGTCGTCGTATGCCGTCCGCTGCATGGTGAGCAGCGCCGCGCCCTCCTGCTCGTCCAGGCGGGCGGCCTCCTCCGCGGTCGCGGCGCGGGCGCCGACGGTCTGGCGGGCGCTGTGCAGGGTGATACCCGCCGAGCGCATCATCCGGTAGAGGCCCGTCGACTCCAGGCGGGTGCTGTCGAGGTCCAGCAGGGCGGACGGCAGGTAGTTGCACAGCAGGGCGACCGGCTGGCCGTGTGTGCGGCGCAGCCGTTCCAGGGCCGTGACCTCGCTGCCCTCCGCGACGCCGAGCGCGGCCGCAACGTCGCAGGACGCCGGGACGACCTCGTTGCGCATGACCTCGGTGGTGGGCCCCTGCTTGGCTGCCTCCAGGTCGTCGTAGAGGCTGCTCAGCTCCAGCGGGCGCTTGACCTGGCTGTGCACCACCTGCGTGCCCACCCCGCGCCGCCGGACCAGCAGCCCCTTGTCGACGAGGGACTGGATGGCCTGGCGGACGGTGGGGCGGGACAGCCCGAGGCGCACGGAGAGGTCGACCTCGTTGCCCAGCAGGTTGCCCGGGGTGAGGACCCCGTGCTCGATCGCGGCCTCCAGCTGCTGCGCGAGCTGGTGGTACAGCGGCACGGGACTGCCCCGGTCCAGGGCGAAGTCCAGTGAGCTGAGCGCCGGGGCGGCCGTGGTGCGGGCCCGGTCACCGGCCTTCGCCATGGATGAACCCCCCTTTGGGTGTCAGGAGTTGCTCGGGAAGCCGAGGTTGATGCCGCCGTCGGACGGGTCCGGCCAGCGGGTGGTGATGACCTTGCCCTGGGTGTAGAAGGCGATGCCGTCGTTGCCGTAGATGTGCAGGTCGCCGAAGAGCGAGTCCTTCCAGCCGCCGAAGGAGTGGTAGCCCACGGGGACCGGGATCGGCACGTTGACGCCGACCATGCCCGCCTTGACCTCGAGCTGGAAGCGGCGGGCGGCGCCCCCGTCCCGGGTGAAGATCGCGGTGCCGTTGCCCCAGCGGGAGTCGTTGATCAGCTTGATGGCCTCTTCGTACGTCTCCGCGCGCACCACGGCCAGCACCGGACCGAAGATCTCGTCGCGATACGCGTCCGCCGTCAGCGGCACCCGGTCCAGCAGCGAGACACCCAGGAAGAAGCCGTCCTCGTGGCCCTCGACCGAGTAGCCGGTGCCGTCGACGACGACCTCGGCGCCCTGCTCGGCCGCGCTCGCCACGTACGAGGCCACCTTGTCGCGGTGCTCGCGGGTGATCAGCGGGCCCATCTCGCTGGCCGGGTCGTTGCCGGGGCCGATCTTGAGGTTCTTGGCGCGCTCGGTGATCTTGCCGACCAGCTCGTCACCGATGTCGCCGACCGCGACCACGACCGACACGGCCATGCAGCGCTCGCCCGCCGAACCGTACGCCGCGTTGATCGCCTGGTCGGCGGCGAGGTCCAGGTCGGCGTCGGGCAGGACCAGCATGTGGTTCTTGGCGCCGCCCAGGGCCTGCACCCGCTTGCCGTGCTCGACGGCCTTGAGCTGGATGTACTTGGCGATCGGGGTCGAGCCGACGAAGGAGACCGCCTCGATGTCCGGGTGCTCCAGGATGCGGTCCACCGCGACCTTGTCGCCCTGCACGATGTTCAGGACGCCCTCGGGCAGCCCGGCCTCGGTGGCGAGTTCGGCGAGCTTGAAGGAGGCCGACGGGTCCTTCTCGGACGGCTTCAGCACGAAGGTGTTGCCGCAGGCGATGGCCAGCGGGAACATCCACATCGGCACCATCGCCGGGAAGTTGAACGGCGTGATGCCGGCGACCACGCCGAGCGGCTGGCGGATCGAGGCCACGTCGACCCGGGTGGAGACCTGGGTCGACAGCACGCCCTTGAGCTGGACGGAGATCCCGCACGCGAGCTCGACGATCTCCATGCCGCGCGCGACCTCGCCGAGCGCGTCGGAGTGCACCTTGCCGTGCTCTGCGGTGATCAGCTCGGCGATCTCGTCGCGGTGGGCGTCCAGCAGCTCGCGGTACTTGAACAGGATCGCCGTGCGCTTGGCCAGCGAGGACTCTCCCCAGGACTCGAAGGCGGCCTTGGCGGAGGCGACCGCGGCGTCCACCTCGTCGACGGTCGCGAACGCGACCTGCTTCTCCTGGGCGCCGGTGGCCGGGTTGTAGACGGGGCCGTAGCGGCCGGAGGTGCCCTCGACGGGCTTGCCGTCGATCCAGTGGGTGATGGTGTTCATCGTGTGCACGGGCCTTTCGTGGAACTGATGTCAGCGGGGAGTTCAGAGGTGGCGGCGGCGTCCGGCGACATGGCGGTCGTAGCGCTCGCGGGCCTCGACGGCGGCCGCGCGGGAGGCGGTCTCGGCCACCGGCACGTCCCACCAGGCCTCGGCCGGGGGAGCGGTCGGGGCCGGGTCGGTCTCGACGTAGACGCACGTGGGCCGGTCGGAGGCGCGGGCCGCGGCCAGTGCCTCACGCAGCTCGCGCACGGTCTTGGCGCGCCGCACGTCCATGCCGAGGCTGGCGGCGTTGGCGGCCAGGTCGACGGGGAGCGGGGCGCCGGAAAAGGTGCCGTCGGCGGCCCGGAAACGGTAGGCGGTGCCGAAGCGTTCACCGCCGGTCTCCTGCGACAGACCGCCGATGGAGGCGTAGCCGTGGTTCTGGATGAGGACGATGTTGACGGGCAGGCCCTCCTGGACGGCCGTGACGATCTCCGTCGGCATCATCAGGTAGGTGCCGTCGCCGACCAGCGCCCAGACCGGGGTGCCCGGGGCGGCCTGCTGGACGCCGATGCCGGCCGGGATCTCGTAGCCCATGCAGGAGTAGCCGTACTCCAGGTGGTACTGGCGCGGGCTACGGGAGCGCCACAGCTTGTGGAGGTCGCCGGGGAGCGAGCCGGCGGCGTTGATCACCACGTCGTCGTCGCCGACGGCCGCGTCCAGTGTGCCGAGCACCTGTGTCTGGGTCGGCACGGCGTTCTCGTCGTCGGCGCGGTAGGCGGCATCGACGACCTCGTCCCAGCGGTCCTTGCCGGAGCGGTACTCCGCCTCGTACTCCTGGCCCACCCGGTGGCCGGAGAGCGCCTCCAGTAGCTTCTCCAGGCCGGACTTCGCGTCGCAGACCAGAGTGCGGGCGGCCAGCTTGTGCGCGTCGAAGCCGGTGATGTTGAGGTTGAGGAATCGCACCTCCGGGTTCTGGAAGAGCGTGCCGGAGGCCGTGGTGAAGTCCGTGTAGCGGGTGCCCACGCCGATCACGAGGTCGGCGGTCCGGGCGAGGTCGTCGCTGACCGCCGTGCCGGTGTGGCCGATGCCGCCGAGGTCGGCGGGGTGGTCGTGGCGCAGCGAGCCCTTGCCGGCCTGGGTCGAGGCGACCGGGATGCCCGTGGCCTCCACGAGCGCCTTCAGGGCCTCCTCGGCCTCGCTGTGGTGGACGCCGCCGCCCGCGACGATCAGCGGCCGCCCGGCCGAGCGGATCGCCTCGACGGCCGCCGCGAGCTCCACCGGGTCCGGCGCGGGACGCCGTACGTACCAGACGCGCTCGGTGAAGAACTCCTCCGGCCAGTCGTACGCCTCCGCCTGCACGTCCTGGGGCAGGGCGAGGGTGACGGCGCCGGTCTCGGCCGGGTCGGCCAGCACGCGCATGGCCTGGAGCGCCGAGGGGATCAGCGCCTCGGGACGGGTGATCCGGTCGAAGTACCGCGACACCGGGCGCAGCGTGTCGTTGACCGACACATCCGCCTCGACCGGGTGCTCCAGCTGCTGGAGCAGCGGGTCGGGGGCGTGCGACGCGAAGTAGTCGCCGGGCAGCAGCAACACCGGCAGCCGGTTGATGGTCGCCAGGGCCGCACCCGTGACCAGGTTCGTGGCGCCCGGGCCGATCGAGGTCGTCACCGCCTGCGCGGACAGGCGGTTCAGCTGCCGGGCGTAGCCGACCGCCGCGTGCACCATGGACTGCTCGTTGCGGCCCTGGTGGAACGGCATGACGTCCTCACCGGCCTCCACCAGGGCCTGGCCGACGCCCGCCACGTTGCCGTGGCCGAAGATGCCCCAGGTCCCGGCGATCAGCCGGCGCCGCACGCCGTCCCGCTCGGTGTACTGGGCGGACAGGAACCGCACCAGGGCCTGGGCGGTCGTCAGTCGGCGGGTGCGGGCGTTCATGCGGAGGTCTCCGGGGCGGTGTAGAGGGGGAGCCGGGGGTCGACCGGCTGGTCCGGCCAGGTGTCGCGGACCCAGGCGTGGTCGGGGTGGTCGCAGATCAGCCAGGCGCGATCGGCTTCCGGGCCCGCCATGACGTTGAGGTAGTACATGTGGTGGCCGGGCGTGGCCATCGACGGGCCGTGCCAGCCGTCCGGGATGAGGACCACGTCACCGTCGCGGACCTCGGCCAGCACATCCGTGCCCTGGCCCTGCCCGGACGGCGAGACCCGCTGGTAGCCGAGGCCAGGCGTGCCGTCGTGACCGGCGAACTCGAAGTAGTAGATCTCCTCCAGCACGGACTCCTCGCCCGGCCGGTGCTCGTCGTGCTTGTGCGGCGGGAACGACGACCAGTTGCCGCCCGGCGTGATCACCTCGACCGCGATGAGCTTGTCGCACTCGAACACACCCGCCGCGCCGAAGTTGTTGACCTGCCGGGAGCAGTTCCCGGTGCCCCGCAGCTCCACGGGCACGTCGGAGGCAGGAGCGTAGCGGGCGGGCAGCCGGCGGGAGCAGCGCGCGCCGGTCAGCGCGAACCGCCCGCCGGCGGCGGAGGTCACGGTCGCCCGGGCGTCGCGCGGCACGTAGGCGAAGTCGCTGACGCCGCTGAAGACGTCCCGGCGACCCTGGAGTTCGAAGGTGTCCTCGCTGAAGTCGTCCGCCGCGGCGACCGTGCAGCCGCCGCTCAGCGGGACGACGATCCACTCGCTGTCGCCGGTCTCGAACGAGTGCGTGCCGCCCGGCGGCAGCTCGAGGATCCGCAGGCTCGAGTGGCCCCAGCCGGCCTTCTCGGGCGTGATGTCGACGATGTAGGGGCCGCCGAGGGCCTTACCCGCGGGAAGGTGATAGGTCATCGTGTCCCTTTCGGATCACAGCAGGTGCCACTTGAATCACAGCAGGCCGACGGCCGTGTCCACTGCCTGTTCCACGCTGCCCTCGGCCGGGTAGAGCAGCGAACGCCCGACGACCAGGCCCTGGACGGTGGGCAGACGCAGGGACTTGCGCCAGCGTTCGTAGGCGCCGTCCTGGTCCTCGCCCACCTCGCCGCCGAGCAGGACGACGGGCAGTGTGGAGCTCTCCAGCACCTCGGCCATGTCGTCCGGGTCGTCGGTGACGGGCAGCTTCAGCCAGGTGTAGGCGGAGGTGCCGCCCAGGCCCGAGGCGATGGCGACGGACCGGGTGACCGCGTCGGCGGACAGGTCGTTGCGGACCTTTCCGTCGACCCGCCGGGAGATGAACGGCTCGACGAACAGGGGGAGCCGGTGTGCCGCCATGGCGTCGACGGCACGGGCCGTGGACTCCAGGGTGGTCAGCGAGCCCGGGTCGTCGTAATCGATGCGCACCAGGAGCTTGCCCGCGTCGAAGCGGAGCCGGGCGATGTCCTCGGCGCGGTGACCGGTGAAACGGTCGTCCATCTCGAAGGAGGCCCCGGCGAGTCCGCCCCGGTTCATCGAGCCCATGACGACCTTGTTCTCCAGCACCCCGAGCAGGAGCAGGTCCTCCAGGATGTCGGCGGTGGCGAGCACCCCGTCGACGCCGGGCCGGGAGAGCGCGACGCACAGCCGTTCCAGCAGATCGGCACGGTTGGCCATGGCCAGGTGCCGGTCGCCGACCCCGAGGGCGCCGCGCGCCGGGTGGTCGGCGGCCACGATCATCAGCCGGCCGCTGTCGCCGATCAGCGGGCGGCGCACCCGGCGGGCGGCCGCTTCGGCGACCGCCTCGGGGTTGCGGGCTCTGACCGTGGTGAGGTCGGGGATGCCGATGTTCAATGCGGGCTCCGTTTCAGAGGCTCGTGCTCGGCGACGGCGCCTCGGCGAGGAGGTCCGCGACCTCGGACTCGGTCGGCATCGCGGAGGAGCAGGCGAGGCGGGAGGCGACGAGGGCGCCGGCGGCGTTGGCGTGGCGCATGATCTTCTCCAGCTCCCAGCCGGAGAGCAGACCGTGGCAGAGCGAGCCGCCGAAGGCGTCGCCCGCACCCAGGCCGTTGACCACCTCGACCGGCACCGGCGGCACCTCGGCCCGGGTGCCGTCACGGTGCACGGCGAGCACGCCCTTGGGGCCCTGCTTGACGACGGCCAGCTCCACGCCCGCCTCCAGCAGCGCGTCGGCGCAGGCCTGCGGTTCGCGCACGCCGGTGGCGATCTCGCACTCGTCGAGGTTGCCGACCGCGACGGTCGCGTGGCGCAGCGCCTCGCGGTAGTACGGGCGGGCTTCGTCGGGGTCGCGCCAGAACATCGGCCGCCAGTCGAGGTCGAAGACGGTGATGCCGGACTTGTCGCGGGCCTTGAGGGCGGCGAGCGTGGCGGAGCGGCTCGGCTCCTCGCTCAGGCCGGTGCCGGTGATCCAGAAGATGCGGGCCCCGCGGATCGCGAAGAAGTCCAGCTCGTCGGTGTGGATCTCCAGATCCGGGGCCTTGGGGCGGCGGTAGAAGTACAGCGGGAAGTCGTCCGGCGGGAATATCTCGCAGAACGTGATCGGAGTGGGGTACGCCTCGACCGGGGTGACCCAGCGGTCGTCGACGCCGAAGGACTTCAGCTCCTCGTGCAGGTAGGTGCCGAAGGGGTCGTCGCCGGTGCGGGTGATCACCGCCGTACGGCGTCCCAGGCGGGCCGCCGCGACCGACACATTGGCCGCCGAACCTCCCAGAAATTTCCCGAACGTCTCCACACGGTCCAGGGAGACGCCGGTCTGCAGGGGATAGAGGTCGACTCCGATGCGGCCCATCGTGATCAAGTCGAAATACTGGGCTGGCCCGGCCATGCGCGACCTCCTCGGGAAGCTGGGGATGCGGGTCCCGGGGCGCCCTGACACGGTGGGGGCGTGGATCCATGGGACCTGCCGCCCCTCAGGTGTAGGTCTCGGAGGGCGGCGCTGTCAATAGTTTGTACTTACATTCGGACCTGCTTGTGAAATGATGTCTTAACAAAGTATTGACAGCGGGCGCGGCAGGGACTTGTATCCCGTGGCATCGCCACAGTCTGTTTGCGGCATCATGATCCGGACTCCGTAAGGCTCCGGGACCACGGATCCCTTCGTGATCCCTCCCCTTTCCCCCGCAGTAGCACAGTGAGGTGCCAGGAAAGATGGACCGCTCTTCTCACCCCCGCTCCCGCAGAATCGCGCCCGTCGTCGCCGTGGCCGCGGCAGCGGCCCTGGCTCTCGCCGGCTGCTCCAGCAGTTCCGGGGGCAAGGGTGCCGAGGAAGGCGCAGCGAACGCCTCCGCCGGCAAGGCGACCACGCCGCGCATGACCGTCGCCCTCGTCACCCACCAGGCACCCGGCGACACCTTCTGGGACACCGTCCGCAAGGGTGCCGAGGCCGCGGCCGCCAAGGACAACATCAAGCTCGTCTACTCCGCCGACCCGAACGCGGGCAACCAGGCCAACCTGGTCCAGAACGCGATCGACCAGAAGGTCGACGGCATCGCCGTCACCCTCGCCAAGCCGGACGCGCTCAAGGGCGTCATAGGCAAGGCCGAGAAGTCCGGCATACCAGTCGTCGGCCTCAACTCAGGCCTGAGCGACTGGAAGAAGTTCAACATGCTGGAGTTCTTCGGCCAGGACGAGTCCGTCGCCGGCGAGGCCTTCGGCAAGAAGCTCAACGAGGTCGGCGCCAAGCACGCCCTCTGTGTCGTCCAGGAGCAGGGCAACGTCGGCCTGACCCAGCGCTGCGACGGCGTGGAGAAGACCTTCGACGGCAAGCTCGACACTCAGAACGTCAACGGCACCGACATGCCCGCCGTGAAGTCGACGATCACCGCCAAGCTCAAGCAGGACCCCTCCATCGACTACATCGTCACCCTCGGCGCCCCCTTCGCGCTGACCGCGGTGCAGTCGGCCGGTGACGCCGGCAGCAAGGCGAAGGTCGCCACCTTCGACCTCAACAAGGACCTCATCAAGTCCATCAAGGGCGGCGACATCCAGTTCGCCGTCGACCAGCAGCCCTACCTCCAGGGCTACCTGGCGGTGGACGGCCTGTGGCTCTACAAGAACAACGGCAACTACAGCGGTGGCGGTGAGCAGCCCGTGCTGACCGGCCCGGCCTTCGTCGACAAGTCGAACGTCGACAAGATCGGGGAGTTCGCCGCGAAGGGCAACCGGTGATGAGCATGACCCAGCAGGCCACGCCGGCGGTGGACACACCGCCGGCTCCCGGCCAGAAGCAGTCCGACGGCCGGACGCGGCAGCGCCCGCTGGCGCTGCGGCTGCTCGCCCGGCCCGAGGTCGGCGTCTTCCTCGGCGCCGTCGCCGTGCTCGTGTTCTTCCTGTTCACGGCGCCGCCGGTGCGCGACGGCAGCTCGATGGCCAACATCCTGTACCAGTCGTCGACCATCGGGATCATGGCGCTGCCCGTGGCCCTGCTGATGATCGGCGGCGAGTTCGACCTGTCGGCCGGTGTCGCCGTCATCACCTCGGCGCTGACCGCGTCGATGCTCAGCTACCAGCTGACCCTGAACGTCTGGGTGGGCGTGATCGTCGCCCTGCTCGTATCGCTCGCGATCGGCGCGTTCAACGGCTGGCTGCTGGTCAAGACCGGCCTGCCGAGCTTCCTGGTCACCCTGGGCACCTTCCTGATCCTGCAGGGCGTGAACCTCGCCGTCACCAAGCTGGTCACCGGGAACGTGGCCACCGACGACATCAGCGACATGGACGGCTTCGCCCAGGCGCAGAAGCTCTTCGCCTCGACCTTCAACGTCGGCGGGGTCAACGTCAAGATCACCGTGGTGTGGTGGCTGGTCTTCGCGGCCCTGGCCACCTGGGTGCTGCTGCGCACCAAGTACGGCAACTGGATCTTCGCCGTCGGCGGCAACAAGTTCTCCGCGCGGGCCGTCGGTGTGCCCGTGACCTTCACCAAGATCTCCCTGTTCATGCTGGTCGGCTTCGGCGCCTGGTTCGTCGGCATGCACCAGTTGTTCTCCTTCAACACCGTGCAGTCCGGCGAGGGCGTGGGCCAGGAGCTCATCTACATCGCCGCCGCCGTCATCGGCGGCTGTCTGCTCACCGGTGGCTACGGCTCCGCGATCGGCCCGGTCTTCGGTGCCTTCATGTTCGGCATGGTGCAGCAGGGCATCGTCTACGCCGGCTGGAACCCCGACTGGTTCAAGGCCTTCCTCGGCGTGATGCTCCTCGGCGCCGTCCTCATCAATCTGTGGGTCCAGCGCACGGCGACCCGGAGGTGACCGCAATGACCAGCGAAGCAACCGCCACCGACGAGGCCGCCACCAAGGACGCTCCTCTCGTCGAACTCAAGGGCGCCGGCAAGTCCTACGGCAACATCCGCGCCCTGCACGGCGTCGACCTCACCGTCCACCCCGGCAAGGTGACCTGCGTCCTCGGCGACAACGGCGCCGGCAAGTCCACCCTCATCAAGATCATCTCCGGGCTGCACCAGCACACCGAGGGCCAGTTCCTCGTCGACGGCGCACCGGTGCGCTTCTCCACCCCGCGCGAAGCCCTCGACAGGGGCATCGCCACGGTGTACCAGGACCTCGCGGTCGTCCCGCTGATGCCGGTGTGGCGCAACTTCTTCCTCGGCTCCGAGATGACCAAGGGCCGCTGGCCGGTCCGCCGTCTCGACATCGAGAAGATGAAGAAGACCGCGGACGAAGAGCTGCGCAACATGGGCATCGTCCTGGACGACATGGAGCAGCCCATCGGCACGCTCTCCGGCGGCCAGCGCCAGTGCGTGGCCATCGCCCGCGCCGTCTACTTCGGCGCCCGCGTCCTGATCCTGGACGAGCCGACCGCCGCCCTCGGCGTCAAGCAGTCCGGTGTCGTGCTGAAGTACATCGCCGCCGCCCGCGAGAAGGGCCTGGGCGTCATCTTCATCACCCACAACCCGCACCACGCCTACATGGTCGGCGACCACTTCAGCGTGCTGCGCCTCGGCACCATGGAACTGTCCGCCTCCCGCAGCGAGGTCAGCCTCGAGGAGCTGACCAACCACATGGCCGGCGGTACCGAACTGGCCTCCCTCAAGCACGAGTTGGCGCAGGTACGCGGCGTCGACGTCGAAGAGCTCCCCGAGGCGGGAGACCTCACCGCCACCGTAGCCTCGTCTTCGGAAGGAAAGTCCTGACATGGCCCTCGCGCTCGACCGCATCCGGGTCGGCTCCGCCCCCGACTCCTGGGGCGTCTGGTTCCCCGACGACCCCCAGCAGGTGCCCTGGGTGCGCTTCCTCGACGAGGTCGCCGAAGCCGGCTACTCGTGGATCGAACTCGGCCCGTACGGCTACCTGCCGACCGACCCGGCCCGGCTCACCGACGAGGTGACCAAGCGGAACCTCAAGGTCTCCGCCGGCACGATCTTCTGCGGTCTGCACCGCGGCCCCTCCGAGTGGGACTCCACCTGGGAGCAGGTCAGCAACGTGGCCGCCCTCACCCAGGCGATGAACGCCGAGCACCTCGTCGTCATCCCGTCCTTCTGGCGCGACGACAAGACCGCCGAGATCCTGGAGCCCCCGGAGCTCACCACCGAGCAGTGGCGCAACCTCACCACGGGCATGGAGCGCCTCGGCCGTGAGGTGAAGGACAAGTACGGCCTCGACATCGTCGTCCACCCGCACGCCGACACCCACATCGACACCGAGGAGCACGTCGAGCAGTTCCTCGACTCGACCGACTCCGACGTGGTCAACCTCTGCCTGGACACCGGGCACTACGCCTACTGCGGCGGCGACAGCGTCAAGCTGATCGAGACGTACGGCGAGCGCATCGGCTATCTGCACCTCAAGCAGGTCGACCCGGACATCCTCGCCGACGTCGTCAAGAACGAGATCCCGTTCGGCCCCGCCGTGCAGCGCGGCGTGATGTGCGAACCGCCCGCCGGTGTCCCCGAGCTGGGCCCGGTCCTGACGGCCGCGCAGAAGCTCGGCGTGGACCTCTTCGCCATCGTCGAGCAGGACATGTACCCCTGCGAGCCGGACAAGCCGCTGCCGATCGCGGTGCGCACCCGTAAGTTCCTGAGGTCCTGCGGCGCCTGACGACCCGAAAGGACGGCCATGACTGAGCGCGCCACCACCCTTGGAGTCGCGGTCATCGGTACCGGAAGGATGGGCGCCGACCACGTGCGCCGCATCCACGAAGTCACCAGCGGAGCACGGGTGACAGCCGTCGTGGACGTCGACGCGGAGCGCGCCAAGGCCGTCGCCGCCCGCGTCGACGGCTGCACCGCCTACACGGACCCGGCCGCCGCGATGGCGGCGGCCGACGTCGACGCCGTCCTGATCGCCTCACCGGGCCCGGCCCACGAGGCCACACTGCTCGCCGCCTTCGAGCACGACCTGCCCGTCCTGTGCGAGAAGCCGCTCACCCCCGACGCGGCCTCCGCCCTGCGCGTCCTCGAAGCTGAACTGCGCCTCGGCCACCGCCGTGTCCAGGTCGGCTTCATGCGCCGCTACGACCCCGAGTACGCGAAGCTGAAGGCGCTGCTGGCCACCGGCCAGCTGGGCCGCCCGCTGATGGTGCACAACCGGCACCGCAACGCGGCCAGCCCGCCCTTCTTCACCAGCACCATGCTCGTCACCGACTCCGTCGCCCACGAGGCCGACGCGACCCGCTGGCTGCTGGACCACGAGATCACGGCGGTCACGGTGCTGCGCCCGACCTCCTCCGCCAACGCCCCCGACGGGCTGCGCGATCCGCAGTTCGTCGTCTTCGAGACCGACGGCGGCGCCCTCTCCGACGTGGAGATCTTCGTCAACTGCGGCTTCGGCTACCAGGTCCAGGCCGAGGTGGTCTGCGAACGCGGCACCGCCCGTATCGGCGACGGCCACGCCCTGGTCACCAACATGGCCGGCCGCTGGGGCGGAACCATCGCCCAGGACTTCACCGAGCGCTTCGAGACGGCCTACGACCACGAGATCCAGGCCTGGGTCGACGCCACCCGGCGCGGAGAGGTCACCGGCCCGGGCGTCTGGGACGGCTACGCCGCGGCGGCCGTGTGCGAGGCGGGCGTACGGGCGCTGGAGGACGGCGGCCGGGTCGAGGTCGAACTGGTGGAGAAGCCCGCGCTGTACGCGTGAGCGCATGTGCCGAAGCCGTGCCGCCGCGAGGCGGCACGGCTTCAGTGCTGTCAGCTCCGGGTACGCGGCCTCGGCTCGAACCCCGCCCCGCGGTAGCAGTCGTCGATGAGCGCCATCGTCGTCACCGCGTCGTCCGCGTCCAGCGGCAACGCCGCACCGTCCCGCACCGCGGCGGCGAACGCCTCCAGCTGGTAGGTGTACGACGAGCGCGTCCCGAGCCGTTCCGTGCGCTCGCCCTCCGCAGTGCGGACCACGATCCGGTCGTCCAGCTGGGGCAGCACGAAGTTCGGGGCCGTCGCCTCGCCCCGGGAGCCGACGATCCGGATGCTCATCTCCAGCCCGTCGTAGGCCATGTGGCAGCGGGCGGAGCCCGTCGCACCGCCGGGGAACTCCAGATCGGCGTCCAGCCACTCGTCGACCCCGGGCGCGCCCGCCCGCTCCCCGCCCCGGGCCCCGGCCAGACGCGGTGCGCCGCCCGCCCAGGGGGCCAGCATCCGCAGCGCGTGCAGGCTGTAGCAGCCCAGGTCCATCAGGGCGCCGCCGGCCAGCGGCAGCGACCAGCGCGGGTCGGTGTCCGGCGGCGCGGCGATGGCGACCATGGCCTCCACGTGCCGGAGTGCGCCGAGTTCGCCCGAGTCCAGCAGCTCGTGCAGGCGGCGGGTGACGGGATGGAAGAGGTAGTGGAAGGCCTCCATGAAGACCGTCCCGGCCTCCCGGGCGGCCTGCCGTACCTCCGTCGCCTCCTGCGTGTTGCTCGCCGACGGCTTCTCCGACAGGACGTGCTTGCCCGCCGCGAGGGCGGCCAGGTTCCACGGGCCGTGCAGGCCGTTGGCCAGCGGGTTGTAGACGACGTCGATCTCGGGATCGGCCACCAGCTCGGCGTACGACCCCGCCACCCGCTCCACGCCGTGCCCGGCGGCGAACGCCCCGGCGCGGGCGCGGTCGCGGGCGGCCACCGCGACGAGGCGGTGGCCGGTCGCCCGGGCCGGGTCGATCAGGGAGCGTTCGGTGATCCGCGCGGCTCCCAGCAGTCCTATGCGCAGGGGTTCCCGGCCTGGTTCGCTCATGCCCGCCATTCCTCCTCGTTCGTCACGGGACGGTGCTCGTGCGTCGACAGTGTGCACAAAGATCCTGGTCGCCCCGCGGGCGGCAGCGGCGTAGCGTGATCAGTGCCTTCGAGGGGAGCTGCCATGGGCACAGCACGCGACCTGATGATCGTGGCGATGGACGCGGCCACCGGCCGGCCGGTGACGCAGGGCGACCTGTCGCTCGGGCTGGCCGGTGCCGAGGTGATCGACCTGCTCGGTGCCGAAGTGGTGACGCTGGAGGGGGACCGCATCGTGTCCCGCCCGGCGCCGCCGCTCGACGACCCCCTGCTGGAGCAGGCCGCGGCGGCGCTCGTGCGCGACGCGCCGTACGAGCCGATCGAGGACTGGCTGTGGCGCAGGGGCCGGGGACTGGCCGAGGAGTACATGACCGTCCTCCAGGAAGAGGGGCTCGTCGCACGGCCCCGGGCCTCCTGGCTCCCCTTCCGCCGCGCCACCTGGCCGACACCGGTCGAGTCCCCTGCCCGGCAGCGCGCCTGGCACCGCCGGGCGACCGACGAGCCGGTGCTCGCCACACTCGCGGCCGCCGTCGGGGTGCGCGACGAGGTGCCCGAGGACCTTCCGGTGCCCGACGACGCGGCCCAGGCCGTGTTCGCCGCGGTGGTCGACGCCGTGACGGAGCTGGACGCCGTCCGCCGTCGGCGGACCATCGAGGACGAGGCGTTCGCCAACGTCTGGCGCGGTGTGTGAGCCGCGGCGGCCTCCATGTCAGACCGCCCGTACCTCCTCGATGGTCACGGGACGGTGCTCGCGCAGCGACAGGGTGCACGCGTCGGCGATCCAGCCCGCCTCCAGGGCGTCCTCGATCGTGCAGGGGGAGGGGCGGGTGCCGGCGACGACCTCGGTGAACGCGGTCAGTTCGGCGCGGTAGGCCTCGGTGAAGCGGTCCATGAAGAAGTCGTGCGGGGTCCCCGCCGGGAACGTCACGCCCGGCTCGACCGAGCGCAGCGGCAGCTTGTCCTCCAGGCCGACGGCGATCGAGTCCGTGAAGCCGTGGATCTCCATGCGGACGTCGTAACCACGGGCGTTGTGGCGGGAGTTGGAGACCACCGCGATCGTGCCGTCGTCGAGGGTGAGGATCGCACCGGTGGTGTCGGCGTCGCCGGCCTCCTTGATGAAGTCGGCGCCGCGGTTGCCGCCCACGGCGTACACCTCCGTCACCTCACGGCCGGTCACCCAGCGGATGATGTCGAAGTCGTGCACCGAGCAGTCGCGGAAGATGCCGCCGGAGGCGGCGATGTACGCGGCCGGCGGCGGCGCCGGGTCCAGCGTGGTCGACCGCACGGTGTGCAGCTTGCCCAGCTCACCGGCCTGGACGGCGGCCCGCGCGGCGACGAACCCGGCGTCGAAACGGCGGTTGTAGCCGATCTGGATCGGCACGTCCCTGCCCCGGACGGCCTTGAGCACCTCGACGCCCTCGCTCATGGTCTTGGCGACGGGCTTCTCGCAGAAGACGGGCACACCGGCCTCGACCCCGGCCAGGATCAGCGCCGGGTGGGCGTCGGTCGCCGCCGCGACGACGATGCCGTCCACGCCGGCGGCCAGCAGGGCCTCGGGCGAGTCCACGACCTCGGCGCCGAACCGTTCGGCCGCGGCCTTGGCGGCACCCGCGAAAGGGTCGGTGACGACGAGCGACTCGACGGCATCGAGCCCGGAGAGGGTCTCGGCGTGGAAGGCGCCGATACGGCCGAGGCCGAGGATTCCGATACGCATGGGTATTGCTCCTAGGTGTAAACGGGGGGTGCTGCTACGCGCTTTGTTCCTCAGTCGAGTCCACCGAGCACGTTCTGATCCCAATCGATGATCGACCCGGTGACCACCCCGGACCGATCGGACAGCAGAAACACCACGAACTCGGCGATCTCGTCCGGCTGACCCAACTTGCCCATCGGCAGCTTCGCGGCGGCCTGCTCACGCCAGCCGTCCCCGGCCCCGTGGAAGGCCCGCTGCGTGGCGTCCTCGCCCTCCGTCGCGGTCCAGCCGATGTTCAGCCCGTTGATCCGGACCCGGTCCCACCGGTGCGCGTGCGCGGCGTTGCGGGTCAGCCCGATCAGCCCCGCCTTCGCGGCGACGTACGGCGCGAGAAACGGCTGCCCGCCGTGCGCCGACGACGTGATGATGTTGACGACCGTGCCGGGCGCCTCGCGCCCCACCATGTCCGCGACCGCCGCCTGCATGGCGAAGAACGGTCCCTTGAGGTTGATCCCGATGTGCTGGTCGAACAGCTCGGGCGTGGTGTCCAGCAGCGTCCCGCGGGAGGTCAGCCCGGCGGAGTTCACCAGGCAGTCGACGCGGCCGTACGCCTGGACGACCCGGGCCACGGAGGCCTTCGCCTGCTCGGCGTCCGACAGGTCGGCCCGTACGTACAGGGCCTTGCCGCCCGTGGCGATCAGTTCCTCCACCAGAGCCTCGCCGGGCTCGGGGCGCCGCCCGGTGACGGCCACGACCGCCCCCTCCCGGACCGCGGCCCGCGCGATCGCCGCGCCGACCCCCTGGCTGCCGCCGTTGACCAGGACGACCTTGTCGTCGAGAAGTCCCATCGAGTTCCTCAGCTCTCTCGCCGTTCGGTACCGGCACGCAGCTCCGCGCGGAGCGCCTCCGGTGTCCACTCCTCGCGCAGCGCCCGCCGCAGGAGATCCGCCTGTGAGGGCGGGGCCAGCCCGTCGACCGGCGGGTCGCTGTCGAGGTTGGTGGGGAAGGGGTAGCCCTCGGCGCTCGCCGCGATCACCCGGTCCAGCCACGCCTGGTCGGCACCCTCGGCCCCGCGCTTGAGCAGCACCGCGTACACCGCGTTCGCCACGGCCTCCCGGTCCACCGTCTCCATCGCGCGCCCGAACGCGGACGAGACCTGCAGCAGGTTGGCCATGCGCCGGATGTCCGCCGAGCGGTTGGTGCCGGCGGCGTGGAAGAGGGCCGGGTTGAAGAACACCGCGTCGCCCTTCGCGAGTGGCAGCTGCACCTGGTGCGCCTCGAAGTACGCCCGAAACCGCGGAAGCCGCCAGGCGAGATACCCCGGCTCGTACTTCTGCGAGTGCGGCAGGTACATCGTCGGCCCGGACTCCACCGGCATGTCGCAGTGCGCGACCGCGCCCTGGAGGGTCAGCACGGGGGAGAGGCGGTGCACGTGCGCGGGGTAGGCGGCGGCGACCTCGTTCGACAGGAAGCCCAGGTGGTAGTCGCGGTGCACGCTCTGCGCGGCGCCGCCCGGGTTGACCACGTTGAGCTGGGAGGTGACCTGGTAGCCGGGGCCCAGCCAGGCCGTGGCGACCAGCGCGAGCACCTCGTTGGCGTAGTAGTCGGCGAAGGCCTCCGCGTCGTACAGGGCCGCCTTCTCCAGCGCGTTCCACACCCGGTCGTTGGCGCCGGGCTGCGCGAAATGGTCACCGGCCGTCGCACCCGAGGCGCGCTGCTCGGCGATCAGGGCGTCGAACACGGCGGTGGCCCGGTCCACGACGTCCGAGTCGGGAAAGGCACCGCGGAAGACGACGATGCCGGGACCGTCGGCGAGCGCGCGCACCAGCTCGGCCTGGACCACCCGGTCGCCCTCGAGCAGGCCGGTGTCGTAGACCGGCACGTTCCGCTCCACGGCGGAGGCGTGCGGATAGTCGGCGGGGTCCGTCGACTGCTCGACCAGCGCGCGGAACGCGTCGAGATCGCAGTCGTGCTCGGACAGCCAGGCACGGGGGTGTACGGAAGTGAAGGACATCGTCGTCCCTTCGGGGTCACGGAGCGACGCAGCCCTGTCATTCTTGTCAGTACAAACCCCTCGAACAACCAGCAGGCAGCCATCAAAAACCCCTCAAGGAGCCGGCGCATGGGCCACCCCTTCCCGATCCGGGAGATCGCTCGTCAGGCGGGCCTGAGCGAGGCGACCGTCGACCGGGTGCTCAACGGCCGGGGCGGGGTGCGGGAGAGCACCGCGCGGGAGGTACGCCGGGCGATAGCCGACCTGGACCGGCAGCGCACGCAGGTCCGGCTCGTCGGCCGGACGTTCATGGTCGACATCGTGATGCAGGCACCCGAGCGCTTCACCACGGCGATCCGCGCCGCACTGGAGGCCGAGCTGCCGTCCCTGCACCCGGCGGTACTGCGCTCCCGCTTCCACTTCCGCGAGACCGGCCCGGTCGGGGAACTGGTGCGGACCCTGGACCGGATCGCCCGGCGCGGCTCGCAGGGCGTCATCCTCAAGGCCCCGGACGTCCCCGAGATCACCGCGGCCGTCGGCCGGCTCGAAGCCGCCGGCATTCCGGTCGTGACCCTGGTGACCGACCTGCCCGCCAGCGCCCGCCGTGCCTATGTCGGCATAGACGACCGGGCGGCGGGGGCGACGGCCGCGTATCTGATGGGCCAGTGGCTCGGCGACCGCCCGGGCAACATCCTCACCAGCCTCAGCAGCGGCTTCTTCCGCAACGAGGAGGAGCGCGAGATGGGCTTCCGCGGTGGGATGCGCGCCCGGCACCCCGAGCGCACGCTGGTCGAGATCGCCGAGGGGCAGGGCCTTGACGCCACCCAGTACGACCTCGTGCGGGCCGCGCTGGAACGCGACCCGGACATCCGCGCGGTGTACTCGATCGGCGGCGGCAACATCGCCACGCTCAGGGCGTTCGAGGACCTCGGCCGCGAGTGCGCCGTGTTCGTCGCCCACGACCTCGACCACGACAACACCCGGCTGCTGCGCGAGCGCCGTCTGTCCGCCGTGCTCCACCACGACCTGCGCCAGGACGTACGCGAGGCCTGCCACACCGTGATGCGGGCGCACGACGCGCTGCCGCCGGCGGGACCGACCCTGCCGTCGGCGATCCAGGTGGTGACGCCGTACAACATGCCGCCGCAGGCGACGGCCGTGTGAGCCGGGGCGGTGTCGCGGGCGGGGCCCCGGCGTGTATCCGGAACGTCGTGCGCCACGGCCCCCTACCGTCGTCCTCATGTGGACATCGCGCCCGGACGGCCGGCCCGACCGGTTGCTGACACTCGCCGACGGCGTGTTCGCCATCGCCATCACGCTGCTGGTCCTGGACCTCTACGTCCCGCGGGGACTGGACGCGGACCGGTACCAGGCGGCCCTGCACCGGCTGCTCCCGGACCTCGGGGCCTACGCGCTCAGCGTCGCGGTGCTCGGCAGTTTCTGGCGCGACCACCGCAGGATCTTCCGTGACGTACGGGAGGTCGACGGGCACGTGATCATCCTGTCCCTCACCGGCCTGGGTGTCGCGGCCCTGGTGCCCTTCCCGACCAGGCTGCTGGCGGAGTACGGCGACGAGCCCGTGTCGGTCGCCGTCTACGCGGCGGCGGTCGCCGCCCTCGGCGCCTGCCATCTGGCACTGGCCGCCGTCCTAGCGAAGCGCCCCTGGCTCCGCGACGGCACCCCCTCCGATACCGGCAGCACGCCCTACCTCCTCGAGAGCGCCACGATGGTGGTGGTGTTCGCCGTGACCGTCCCGCTGGCCCTGGTGACCGGGGCCCCGGCCATGTGGCTGTGGCTCGTCCTCGTCCCGGTGAGGTTCGTCCTGGGCCGCCGCCTCGAGAAGGCCGGCTGAACGTCAGGCACCCACGGTCACCTCCGCCCACGCACCGCTCGACGCGGACCGCGCCATCGCGTCCAGCGCGGCCGCACTGTGCACGGCGTCCGTGAGCGTCGCCCCGTGCGGGGTGCCCTCCGCGACCGACCGGAGGAAGCGGTACGCCTCGATGACCTTCAGGTCGTCGTACCCCATCGAGTTCGCCGCACCGGGCTGGAACGCGGCGAACTCGCCGTGGCCCGGGCCGACGTACACCGTGGTGACGGACTGGTCCTGGTACGTGGTGCCGCGGCTGATGCCCAGTTCGTTCATGCGGCGGAAGTCCCAGAACACCGCACCCTTCGTGCCGTGCACCTCGAAGCCGTAGTTGTTCTGCTCGCCGACCGAGACCCGGCAGGCCTCCAGGACACCGCGCGCCCCCGACGCGAAGCGCAGCAGGCAGCTGACGTAGTCCTCGTTCTCGACGGGGCCGATTTCCCCGCCGGAGGCGCGGCTGTGGCCCGCCGTGGCGCCGGTCGGGCGGGCCCGCTCGGGCAGGAAGATCGCGGTGTCGGCGGTGAGGGAGGTGATGTCACCGAGCAGATGCCGGGCCAGGTCGGTGCCGTGCGAGGCCAGGTCGCCCAGTACCCCGCTGCCGCCCCGCTCCCGCTCGTACCGCCAGGTCAGCGCACCTTCGGGATGAGCCGCGTAGTCGCTGAACAACCGGATGCGGACATGCGTGACCGTGCCGATCTCCCCGGAGGCGATCAGCTCGCGGGCCGCTTCGACGGCTGGCGCGTTGCGGTAGTTGAAGCCGACGGTGCCCTGCACGCCCGCCTTGGTCACCGCGTCCGCCACCGCACCGGCGTCCTCGGCGGTCAGACCCACCGGCTTCTCGATCCAGATGTGCTTGCCCGCCTCGGCCATGGCGACGCCGATCTCGCGGTGCAGGAAGTTCGGCGCGGTGATGCTGACCGCCTTGATCCGCGGGTCGGCCACCACCTCGCGCCAGTCCCGCGTCGTCGAGGCGAACCCGAACTGCGCGGCGGCCTCCTCCGCCCGGCCCGGAACCTCCTCGGCGACCGTCACCAGCTCCGGAACGAGGGACAGCCGCGGGTAGTGGTGCCGCACGCGCGCGTACGCCTGGGTGTGCACCCGTCCCATCCAGCCGAATCCGATGACGGCGACGCCGAGCGTGTCCACCATGAGAGCCCCTCTTTGGACCGTTCCAGAACCTATCCAGCCCACCCTGAGCGCGGTTTCCCCTGGATGTCAAGCTTTTGACAAGCCGCCGACCCGTATGGAACGGTCCATGTCATGAGACCGCCGACGATCCGTGACGTGGCCGAACGGGCCGGCGTCTCCAAGTCGCTGGTCTCCCTGGTGCTGCGCGGCTCCGACCAGGTACGACCCGAGAAGCGGGAAGCCGTGCTCCGGGCCGCCCGGGAGCTCGGCTACCGGCCCAACGCCGCCGCCCGCAGTCTCAGCGAACAGCGCACCCGCACGGTCGGCGTCCTCCTCAACGACCTGCGCAACCCCTGGTTCGTCGACCTCCTCGACGGCCTGAACTCCCTGCTGCACGCCCACGGCCTGCACATGCTGCTGGCCGACGCCCGCCTCAACCGCCGCACCGGCCAGGACCCGGCCGACCCGCTGCTGGACCTGCGCGTCGACGGTCTGATCGTGGTCGGTACCCTGCCCGACCCCGCGGCCCTCGGCGCGGTCGCCGCGCGGATGCCGGTCGTCCTGGCGGGCGCCCGCGAGCCGGTGCCGCCCGGGGTGGACCAGGTCGCGGGCGACGACGAGAAGGGTGCCCGGCTGGTCACCGAGCACCTCATCGGCCTCGGCCACCGCCGCATCGCACACCTCGCCGGCTACGGCGCCGTCGGCGAACTGCGCCGCCGCAGCTTCGAGGCGACGATGCGGGAGCACGGCCTGGCGGACCGGGCCGTCGTCGAGACCGGCGACATGACCGAGGAGGGTGGCTACCGCGCCGCCGTCCGCCTCCTCAACCGCCCCGACCGGCCCACGGCCGTCTTCGCCGTCAACGACATCACCTGCGTCGGCGCCCTCTCGGCGGCGGAGGAACTCGGCCTGCGCGTCCCGCACGACGTGTCCCTCGTCGGCTACGACAACACCAGCATCTCCCGGCTGCGCCATCTGTGGCTCACCACCGTCGACAACGCCGGCCACGAGGTCGGCCGCCGCGCCGCCCGCTTCCTCCTCGACCGGTTCGAACGGCCCGGGGGAGAGGGGCGTGTACACCTCGCGACGCCGACGCTGGAAGTCCGGGGGACGACGTTTCGTTTTCAACGAGGCTGATTCCGGCGGGATTTCCCAAGTCGCCGCCCCTGGTACGCGGGACTAGAATTTATCCCGACACCCCAAATCCGAGAGTGCCAAGGCGGCTTGGCGTTTTCTTCTCTTTCCCTCCACGTTCGCTGGAGGAGGCATCTCATGAATGCGCACCACACCGGACAGCAGAGGAACATGCCGGGCCCGGAGGCCGACAAGCCGCTGAGAATGGCTCCCGATGTGGGTGAACACGCGGACGCCGACGGTGTCCTGCGGGCCTACGTGGATCCCGGGGCGACCCTGACCCGCGCGCCGACGGCTCGCAAGGCGATCGACCGTTTCATGAAGGCGCGCTCCCATGACCTCAGGACCGACCGCATCGACCTGCGCGAGGTGGATTCCGCCGAAGGCGCGGCGACACTGCGCGTGCGCTACCAGCAGTTCCACCACGATCTGCCGATCGTGGGCGCCACCGTTCAGGCCGTGGCCGATGTGAAACAGGCCGCCGTCATCCAGGTCGATCACACGGCGGAGGTCGATGTCGCGGATGCCCCCGACCCCGGCACGGCCCAGCCGCTCGAAGCCGTGCGGAAGAACGCCCTCGCGCCGTTCCAGGGCGATTTCGCATCCGCCGGAATCGTCGGGGACGAGCTGGTGTACCTGCGGGACACGGCCAGGCCCGCGTTGCCGGAAACCGACTATCCCACAGCGTCGATCGCCTTGCTGAAAAAGGGGCAGAAGCCCGACGGCGCCCTCCATCTCGTCCACGATCTGCTCGTCGAGACCACCGGCCCCTTCGAACATTTCCGGGTCGTCATGGACGCCGTCTCGGGCAAACTGCTCTGGCTCGCCCTCGCGGGGAAATACGTGACAGCCGGCCTCAGAGTCTTCATGCCCGACCCCGTGACCGAGTCCGACGACGGCACGGTGCACGGCCGTTCCAGCACGGCCACCCTCGACGCCCTCTGCCACGACGTCCGGGCGGAGGTCGCTCCCGCCGTCGGTGGCAGGTTCCGGCTCGACGGGGACTGGTTCAGGTGTATCGACCGGGACAGCCCGACCTTCCCCCAGCCGGAGGAGACGTCGCCGGACTTCTCCTACGAGACTTACCCCGCCGACCGTGCCTTCCTGAGCGCCAACGCCTACTACTGGCTCGACTCCTTCGCGCGCTATCTGCGCAGTCTGGGCAACACGGCGCTCAACACCAACATGGTCAAGGTCGACGTGGACGCCCAGGCCCACAACGGCGCCGACCAGAGCTCGTGGCTCGGCTCGGCGACGCCCCCGCGGATCCGCTTCGGCGAGGGCGGCGCACCCGACTCGGGCGACCTCGGGGTCATCGGCCACGAGTACACCCACGGCGTGTTCCAGTGGCTCGGCGCAGAGCACGGCGGTTCCTCGTCGTACGAGCACAGCGTCTGCGACGCCCTGCCCGCCATCTACCGCGACCGGTTCAACCCCGACGGGCACCGGCGCACGGAGACGTTCCCCTTCGACAACAACGCGACCGACCGGTGGAGCGCCGTGCGACGGCTCGACCTCCCCCAGCGCTTCGACGCACCGGCGTTCAACGGCTTCGACTTCAACCTGCGCAACTCGATGCTCGGCACCGCGCTGTGGCGGTGCTACCTGGGTATGGGAGGCGACTCGCCCGATGCCGCCGTACGGATCGCGGCGGCCGACGCGATCAACAGGACGATGCTGGAGATGCTGCTCATCGTGCCGGACGACACCTCCTCGGCGCGCAGCCATGCCGTGAGCATGGCCAGGGGCTGCATCACCGCCGACTCCACGCTCACCGGCGGCCTCTACAGCAAGGTGATGGACGAGGCCTTCGTGAACCAGGGACTGTGGGCGCCGCGGCCGGTGGACGTCTACATCGGGGACAACCCCGCCGACCTCGGCACAGTGCCGAGCGGCGTCCCGTACTGGACGTCGCCGGACATCTGGGTCCGCAACAACGACATCAGCACCGGCGACAATCCCGAGCTCGGCCACGAGCCGCCCGTCAACGACCGGCCCAACTACCTCTATGTGCGGGTGCACAACCGAGGGACCCAGGAGGCCGCGAGCGGAGCGTTCCAGGTGGAGGCGTTCCGGTGCGATCCGGGCACGGGGATGCTCTGGCCGACGCACTTCCGGTCGCTGGGCACTGTGGTGATCGACCAGCCGATCCCCGCGGGCGGGGCGGTGCGGGTGGGGCCGCTGGCGTGGACCCCGCAGATCGCCCACCACGAATGCCTGGTCGCCGTCGTGCACGGAGCCCCCGACCCCGCCATCACCGCCACCCTCAACGGCCCTGTGCCGCACGGTCTCCTGGTGCGGTTCGACAACAACGTGGCGCAGCGGAACGTGGCGCCGCAGCTGGCCGCACCGGGCGGCAAGACCCACATGTCGATCACGCTGCGCGGCGGTCTCGCCAAGACCACCGGTTCCTGGCAGCTGGACGCGACCGCCCTGCCGGACGACACCCGGGTCTCGATCCGCACGCTGACCCGCGTCACGCAGGACGCGGAGCTGACCGGCTGCACCGTGAGCGAGACGGGCGCGGTGCGCTCCACGCTGGAGATGCCCGGAGGCGGGACGGCCGTCGTCGACGGGTTCACGCTGGAGCCCGACGACCGGGTGGCGGCCGACATCACGATCGACTTCTCCCAGCACGCGGAGCACCTCCGGCTCTATCCCTTCGTCGCCACCCAGTACCAGGACGGGTTGATCGCGGGGCGGATGACCATCCAGATCACGGCCGTGAGGGAACTGGAGGACTTCTTCTTCGGCAACCCGCGCAGCGGCGAACTGCACGTCTCCACCTGCCCGCACTGGTCCAGGCTCGGTGCCGGCAGCAAGGTGCCCTTCCTGCGCGCCGAGGACGCACTCGCCCGCGGCTACAACGGCTGTGCCTACTGCCAGCCCGCCCTCCACGCCGGCTGAGGAGGCAGGAGATGGACCGCGACGTACTCGAGGGCCTGCCCCTGGCGCCACCGCTCAAGGGGCACCCGCCCAGCCCCGCCGAACCCTTCGTGCCGGCGGAACGCGGGTTGACGGGCAAGCGGGCGGACGAGTCGATCGCCCCGCTCGTCGCGTCGGTGTCGGCGGACGCGCTGCGCGACACCGTGGAGGCACTGGCGAACTTCCCGACACGGCACACCTTCTCGCCGTTCATCGCACCGGCGGCCGACGAGGTCGTCGGCCGGCTGTCGGCGGCGGGATACCCGGAGGTGACCAGACGCGCCTGGACCAATGCCGGTCACAGCGCCGACAACGTGATCTGCACCAAGCCCGGCACGGCGGCCGACGGGCCCGTCATCATCCTGTGCGCCCACTACGACTGCCGCATGCAGGACCCGGACGATGCCACAGCCCGCGCGCCGGGCGCGGACGACAACGCCAGCGGGGTGGCCGCGACACTCGAGATCGCCCGCCTGCTCGCCCCTGTCGCCCTGGCCGGCACGGTCCGGTTCGTGGCCTTCTCGGGCGAGGAACAGGGACTGTGGGGAGCCACGGCGTACGCGGCGGCGCTGCGGGCCGCGGGGGCCTCGGCCTGCCGGGTGGTGAACCTGGACATGGTGGGCAGACCTCCCGCGGACGGCACCGTGACGGTGGAGCGCGACCTGGGGAACGCCGTGCCGGGCAATGACGCCGCCTCGCACGCCTTCGGCGCGGTCATGGCGCAGGCGGCGGCGGACCACACGGCGCTGCCGGTGCGCCTCGGGCCCATCTACGCCAGTGACTACATGCCTTTCGAAGCGCGGGGCGACGTGGCGATCGGTGCCTACGAGGGGGATGGCAACCCGCACTACCACCGGACCTCCGACGCTCCGGACACGCTCGACTACGGCTATCTCGCCGACATCACGAGGTTCACCCTGGCGACCGTGCTCACCGAAGCCCTCCTTGACTGAGTACCTGCCCGGTGTCCGTCTCAACCCGTATGCCCTGGTACGGAGTTGCCGTCGACTTAGCGTATTGTTTGCGGCATATGCCCGGGGGTTGAGCTTCCCAGGGCGCGCGATCGCGCAGGCGAAGGGGGACCACGACGTGGACGAGACGCGGCACCGGCCCGTCCGGCGTGCCGGACTGATCGGGGGTGCCGTCCCGGCGCTCCTGGCCGTCGCGGCCTGCGCCGGACACGCGACCAAAGCGGAGATCCCCTGGTGGGCCGTCCTCGCCGTCGCCGTCTCGACCGCGGGCCTCGCCGGCCGGACCGGGGCCCAGATCGGCCGTGGCCCCCGGGACGAGCCCCCGGACTCCGGTGAGCACATGCTCGGCACGCACCCGCACCGCGCGGCCCACCCCGAGCACCTGCCGGTGCGAGGGCCGCGAGGCTGAGACTCCTCCCCAGGTGCGGTAGGGTTGACCTGCGTGATCACGCGGTTCACCCGCTCGAGACGCATCGGGACGTGGCGCAGCTTGGTAGCGCACTTGACTGGGGGTCAAGGGGTCGCAGGTTCAAATCCTGTCGTCCCGACTCGTAAGAGTCGCAGGTCAGAGGTCGTATCGGAGGAATCCGGCACGACCTCTTGATCGTTTCTGCAGCTGTTCTTCGCGTCTTCGCGCTGAGCCGTGACCAGCCGAACTCCGCGATCACGCCGAGTGGAACGGCTCCGTCAAATGCGGCGTCGCCAGGTGCAGCGTGGTGCCGGTTTCGCGGCCGAGCATGCGCTGCCTCGAGTGCCTGGCCTGCTCGAAGTCGGACTCGTGCGCGTAGGCGAGCTCGGGGTGGAGCAGTTGGAGCGCGTGCACCAGGAGGTCGCCGGTGACGAGCGCCAGCTCACGCCCGTCGGAGACCAGCACGCTCTGGTGTCCGGGCGTATGACCGGGCGTGGCGACCGCGCGCCCGGCGCGCAGCGGCGTGTCCCCGTCGAGGAGCCGGAGCCGGCCGGCGGCCGCGAGCGGGTCGGTGAGGGTCTCGCGAAGCTGCGGGTTGAGCGCGTCGAGGGCGTCGAACTCGGCCCGCTGGAGCAGGTATTCGGCGTTCGGGAAGTAAGGGCGGCGGCCGCCGGCCGAAGTGTTTCCGTCCACCGCGCCGCCCGCTGACGGGACGGCCGCCTCGGTCACGACCGCCCACCCGACGTGGTCGGTGTGCAGATGGGTGAGCACCACGGTGTCGACTTCGGCCGGGTCGATGCCCGCGGCGGCGAGCGACTCGGGGAGCACACCGGGCACGGGCGCCCACGAGCCGGCCGGGCTGTCCGCCGGACCGATCCCGGCGTCCACGACGGTGAGGCCCTTGTCACCGCGGATCGCGTACGCGCGGAACTGGAGCCGCCAGCGGCCCTCGGCGTCGACCGAGCCCGGGTCGTAGCGGTCGGCCTCGGCCCACTGAGCGGCCGTGGCCTCGGGGAAGGCCTCGGCGCGCGGGGAGAAGAACGGGCCCTCGCCGTCGGCGAGGGCGATGATCTCGGTCGAGCCGATCCAGAGGCGAGGAACGCTGAGAGACATGGCCGCGATCCTGCCATGCCTTCCACGCGGGTGGCGACTGGCCTCATGCCCTGATGATCTCGATGCGGGGTGAGGCGATCTCCCAGCCGAACCAGCCGGACAGCACCGAGCTCCGCCGCACCCCGACGACGACTCGAGCAGTGGCGCGGCCTGGCCGGTCGCTACGACAAGACCGAGCCGTCCGCCTTGCTGAAATCGGCGTAGCGGCCGCCGCGCCGCAGCAACTCGTCGTGGGTGCCCCTCTCCACGATCCGGCCGCCGTCCAGAAAGACGATGTGATCGGCGCGTTGGACGGTCCGCATCCGGTGCGCGACGATCACCACCGTCCGGCCGGCCATCAGGCGCTCGATGCCCTCGTGGACGGCTGCCTCGTTCACCGGGTCCAATGCGGAGGTCACCTCGTCCAGCAGCACGATGGGCGCGTTCTTCAGCAGTGCTCGCGCGATCGAGACACGCTGGCGTTCACCGCCCGACAGCAGTGCGCCGCCCTCGCCGACATGCGCCGCCCATCCGCCCGGCAGCCGCTCGATCACCTCGTCCAGTCGCGCAGCGGTCGCCGCCGCCCGCACCTCGGCTTCGTCGGCGTCGGGACGACCGAGGCGTACGTTCTCCTCGATCGTGCCGTCGAAGAGATAGACGTTTTGGAAGACGATGGCGATCCGCGCCATCAACACCTCCGTGTCGATGGCGCGCACGTCCACCCCTCCCACGCGCACAGCACCCGAGTGCACGTCGTGGAACCGCGCGATCAGTTGCAGCAGTGTGCTCTTGCCCGCACCCGACGGTCCGACAACGGCAAGCCGCTGTCCCTCCGGCACGGACAACGACGCGTTGTCGATCACCGTGCGGTCGCCCTGCCGGAAGACGACGGACTCGAACTCCAGGTCATGGCGTACCGGCTGGATCGGTTCGGCTGGTTCCGGCAGCGGCTCGGTGCGCAATACCGTGTCGAGCCGCGCCAACTGGTGTCGAGCGCCGCGGAGTTGGCCGCCGATGTCCGACAGCGACAGCAGCGGATCCGCGCAGCGGGCGGCCAGCACCAGGATCGCCAGGACCTCCGCCGCACCGATGTTCCCGCCGAGTGCGAGATGGGCGCCCAGGGCCAGCACGATGGTGAACATCGTCTGCACCGCGAGTGCCAGACCCACCACGCCGGGCAGCGCCGACAGCGCGGTTCGGCGGGAGGCGCGCCGGACTTCTCGCAGCGAGTCGTCGAGCACCCGGAAGCGTTCGACGGTCCGGCCGCCGGCGCGCAGCACCGGCTGGGCCTGGAGGTATTCGATGACTCGCCCGGTGGCCTCGTGGTCGCGTTCGTGGCGCTCCATGTCCGTGGCGGCCATCGAGCGTCCCGTCCGCATCTGGATCGCCGCCACGACCGGAACGGCGGCCAACGCGGCCAGGCCCAGCTGCCAGTTGAAGGCGAGCATGACGGCGACGATCGTCAGGGGGGTCACACAGGCGGAGATGAACGGTGCCAACAGATGCGCGATCACGCTCATCGCCTGGAGGACGCCGCGGCTGGCCAGGACGGATACCTCCCCGAGGCGGCCTGCGTCGTACCAGCCGATGGGCAGTCGGGCCAGATGGTCGCCGAGTCGGTGGTACGTGCCGCGCAACAGCGTGGTCCCGGCCAGGAAGCCGAACCGATCGCTGACATAGCGCAGCACCGCGTAGACGGCGACCGCGGCCCCGAACGCGACCAGCCAGGGCCAGGCGTCCTCGGGTGTGTTCCCGAACAGCGCCCGCAGCACGGGAACCAGCAGGGCGTAGGACAAACCCTCGACGAGGGCGGTCGTCGTCATCAGGGCCACGGTGCGACGCACCGGCCGGGCGTACTCGTGCCCCAGCACGCGCAGCAGCATGCGAATCATCGGGGCTCACCTCCTCGCTGTACGCCACTGTGGGCTTCGGTCCGGTCGGCGATCGCCGACCGTTGGGCTTGCCAGAACGCGGCGAACCTTCCGTTCCGTGCCAGCAGTTCGGCGGGCTTGCCGCGCTCGACGATCGACCCGTTGTCCAGCATCACGACGGTGTCGGCCTCAGCGATCGTCTCCAGGCGGTGGGCGATGACCAGGATCGTCCGGGTTCCCTCCAGCGTCGCCAGTGCGCGGCGCACCGCCTGTTCGGTTTGCGGGTCGGCGAAGGCGGTCGCCTCGTCGAGCACGAGAACCGGCGTGTCGGCGAGCAGTGCGCGTGCGAGGGAGATCCGCTGTGCCTCGCCACCCGACAGCCCGGCATCCTCGCCGATCACCGACTCGTAGCCGCGGGGCAGTGTGAGAATCCGATCGTGAATGTGCGCCAGCCGGGCGGCGCGCACCACGTCGTCGAAGTCGGCGTGCGGTACTGCCAGCGCGATGTTGTCCGCGACCGACGCGCGCAGCAGCCGGACGTCCTGGAAGACGAAGGAGACCTTTCGGTAGAGCTCCCGGCTGCCGAGCTCGCGCAGATCGACGCCGCCGAGGGCGACCGAACCGTGGGTCGGGTCGAAGAACCGCGGCAACAGCTGCACCAGCGTGGACTTCCCGCTCCCCGACGGCCCGACGATCGCGGTGACCGTCCCCGGTTCGAGCACCAGGTCGATCCCGCGCAGCACCTCGTGACCGGCTTCGTAGCCGAATCGGACGTCACGCAACTCCACGCGGTGCCCCTGGGGCGTGGCCGGGTGCGTGGGCTCGGGCAGCGGCCGCACCTCGAGCACGTCCCGGATCCGGCCGATCGCGCGCCGGGCGGCCTGCATGTCGTCGAAGCCGTGGCCCAGGGCCGCCACGGGAGCGGTCAGGCCCAATCCGAGCAGCAGGAAGGGCAGCAGATCGGCCGCGGCCAGGTCACCGGCGGTGATGAGAGCCGTACCGCCGATCAGCACGACCAGCAGCACGAACGGCGGCGACAGCGCCACCTGCATCCCGGCGGCGATCCCGGCGAGCCCGCGCACCATCCGGAAGAAGCTGCCGACGAAATCGTCCACGGCCGTGAGGAACCTACGGTGGACCCGCTCGCTTCCGCCGAACGCCTTGACCACCGAGATGCCCTGGACGAACTCGACGACCGAACTCGCGATCCGCCCCATGCCGGCGTCGAACTCCTCCTGTTCACGCAGCCGCGTCGGGGTCATCATCAGGGGGACCAGCGCCACTGCCAGCAGGACCGGTATCAGCGTGACCAGTGTGAGCCGCCAGTCGATGGTGAACAGGTAGATCAGCGACACCAGCGGCACCACGAAGGCGGAGACGAGCTCGCCGGGGGTGTGGGCGATGAACGGATGCACGGCGCTGACGTCCTCGCCCACCACCTTTGCCAGCTCGCCGGTCCCGCGCCGGGAGAACCAGCCGATCGGTACGCGCCCCAGCTGCGCGGCCAGTTGCCGGCGGAACGTCAGTTGCACCTGACCGTCGAGGATGTGCCCGATTCCCGACGACGCGGCCGTGAACAGCAGTCGGAGGAACAAGCCGACCGCACCCGCGGTCACGACGAACCAGACATGACCGTGATCGACCGGGCCGGGCGCCAGCAGAGAGCGCCCCAGTTCGACGACCGCCAGCAGCGGCATCAGACCCGCGAGGGCGCCTATGACCTGAAGGGTCACCAGGGCAGCGAAGCGTAAGTAATAGGGGCGCAGCAGCCCCGCCATGTTCCGTCCCACCGTGGAATCGGCATCGGGTGGTGATGTCATGATCCTCCTGTCTTCGACTCTCTCTTCGCGACGGGGCCCGGAGCCGAGCCGAGGTCATCGGTCCGCTCGACCCGTGACGGTGGACTTGTTCGAGGCAGGACGGCGAGGGCGACGATGACCGCGGCGACCAGGAGCGCGGCGCTGAGGGTCAGCCCGAGCGCGTATCCGTCGTTGAGTGCCTCGGGTGTGGCGGTCCGGCCGGTGCGGTGGTGAGCCGCGGCGCCGAGGGCGGCGAGTCCGAGTGAGGCGCCGATCTGGCGTGAGCTGTTGAGCAGGCCTGAGGCGGTGCCGGTCTCGTGGGGTGCGACGCCGGCGGTGGCGAGGGAGGCGACCGGTCCGAGGCAGAGCCCGAAGGCGCCGCCGGTGACGATCGAGGGCCCGAGGACGTCGGTGGTGAAGGCGCCATCGGGGCTGATCAGGCCGAACCAGGCGAGCCCGGCCGCAGCCAGGAGTCCACCGATGACCAGAAGGGTGCGGGGGGCGAGACGGTAGCCGAATGTGACGGCGAGCACGGAGCCGGCGACCACTGCGAGGGCGAACGGCAGGAACATGATCCCGGTCCGGGCCGGCCCCGTCCCGAGGACGTGTTGGAGGTAGAGGGACGCGAAGTAGAAGCAGGGGGTCATGGCCGCGCCGATCAGGAGCGTGTAGGCGTTCGCGCCGGTGACCGAGCGGTTGGCGAACAGGCCGAGCCGGACCAGAGGTTCGCGGGCGGTGGTCAGCTCGACATGGATGAACGCGGCCAGCAGTGCGGCGGCGACCGCCAGAGTCGTCAGGGTGACCGGCGAGGTCCACGCATACTGATCCGTGCGGACGACGCCGAACACCAGCAGGGTCATGCCCGCCGTGACCAGGACTGCACCGAGCACGTCCGGACGGCCACCGCGAGCGGCCGGCGGGCCGGCGGCGACGCCGCGCCAGGCCAGCGCCAGCGCACAAGCGGCCATCGGCACGTTCACGAACATGACCCATCGCCAGTTGGCGTACTCGGTGAGCAGGCCGCCCAACAGGACGCCGAGGGCGCCTCCGGCGGCGTTCGTCGCACTCCATACCCCGAAGGCCCGGATGCGGGCCCTGCCCGCCGGGAACGTCGTGGTCAGCAGCGCCAGTGCGGCCGGAGCCAGCGCGGCGGCCCCGATGCCCTGTGCCGCTCGGGCGGCGACAAGGTGGCCGGGTTCCTGGGCGAAGCCGCCGACGAGGGAGGCGAGCCCGAACAGGCCGAGCCCGAGCAGCAGGATCCGCTTACGGCCGTACCGGTCGGCGGCCTTGCCACCCAGCAGGAGCAGCCCGCCGAAGGTGAGGGCGTAGGCGTGGATCACCCAGGTCAGGCCCACCGCGCTGAAGCCGAGACCGGCGGCGATCTGCGGGAGTCCGACGTTCACGACCGACAGGTCCAGCGACACCATGAACTGCACGAGGGCCACCGCGCCGAGCGTGAGACCTGGCCGAGCACCGGAACTGTTCGTCATCACGAACTCCCCTCCTGACGCTGCCTTTTGACTTTTCGAACACGTTCCGAAAGTAGCACGGGTCAGGCCGCCGTGAACACGAAAGCCGAACCGCACCCGTTTCGAGGCGGAGGGCGGTGGGGCGGCATGATGGGACGATGTCCCGAGCGCCCGCACCGCACGGCCGCACCGGCCGGCCACCCCTGACCTCCCGTGCGCAGATCCTGGTGGCCGCCCGGCGGCTCATCGACCAGGACGGCTGGGAGAAGCTGACGATCCGCCGCCTGGCCGCCGAGATCGGCATCGGGACGACGACCCTCTACCACCACATCCGGAACAAGGACGACCTGCTGCTCCTCCTGCTCAATCACCACATCGAGCAGATCGAACGCCCGCAACTGCCCGGTGACCCACGGGAGCGCGTCATTACGGCCGCCACCGCGCTGCACGACGCCCTCGCGGCGTGGCCATGGGCCGCGGAGGTTCTCTCGGCCGACGGGTTCGTCGGTCTCCTCGACGAATCGGCGATGTGGATGGTCGAAGCGATCGTGGCCGGCGCCGGCGACCACGGATGCACACCCGAACAGAGCGTCGACGTCTTCCGCAACATCTGGTACTACACCGTCGGTGAGGTCCTCGTCCGCGCTCACTCCGCCCGCCGGCTGGGCGAGGGCCGGCCCTTCGCCTACCGCGACGACCTGGACCCGTCCCATGTGCCCCACCTGGCCGCCATCGGCGTCCGATGGGCCGCGCTGGCCGCACGGGACATCTACCCCGAGGGGCTCCGCACGTTCGTCTACGGCCTGCTCGCACAAGCCGCCCCGCGTGGCGCCGGCTGAGCACGGACAACGGGCCGGGCCGCCACTAGCGGGGCTGTGAACGATTAGATGCGATATGTCCTTGATGTTGCTTTATGTGGTCTTTAGTGTTCGCCGGGAGGGAAATGCTGCGAGGTCCGAGTCCGTGCCACCGTCCGGAAGCGAGGTGTGGAGCGCGTGCACGCGAGGTGCGGCTGCCGGCCCGTTTCGGGTCAGAAAGGACGTCCCCGAGGGACGCGATGGCTGCGGGCGTTCGCCGTACTGCCGTTGCTGGCGTCCGTGCTCGCCGCGTGTGGCGGTGACGAGGGCTCCGGCAGGCCCACCCTCAACTGGTACAACTTCCCGGACGACTCCGGTGCGCTCCAGAAAGCGGCCGACCGGTGCGGTCAGGCGTCGGGCGGCCGCTACCGCATCAGCTACAACAAGCTTCCGCGCGCCGCCGACGGCCAGCGTCAGCAGATGGTCCGCAGGCTCGCCGCCGAGGACGACTCGCTCGACATCCTGGGCCTGGACGTCACCTGGGCGGCGGAGTTCGCCGAGGCGCGCTGGATCCGGGAGTGGACGGGGACGGCGAAGCGGCAGGCAGTCGAGGGCACCCTGCGCGTACCGCTGCGGACCTCGACCTGGAAGGGCAAGCTGTACGCCGTCCCGTACAACACCAACACCCAGCTCCTGTGGTATCGCAAGGACCTGGTGCCCACCCCGCCCAGGACCTGGGCCGAGATGCTGGACATGGCCGGCGCCCTCGCGCGGCAGGGCAAACCGCACTTCGTGGAGATCCAGGGCGCCCAGTACGAGGGCCTGACCGCCTGGTTCAACACGCTGATCAACAGCGCGGGCGGCTCCATCCTCAACGCGAGCGCGACCGAGCCCTCCCTCGGTCCTCCTGCCGTGCGGGCCGCCGGGATCATGCGTGATCTCGCGAAGTCCCCGGCCGCGGACCCCTCCCTGCCCAACCAGATGGAGGACCAGAACCGCCTCGCCATGGAGTCGGGGGTGGCGGCGTTCGAACTCAACTACCCGTTCGTCTTTCCGTCGATGAAGGCGAACAACCCGGAGCTGTTCAAGAACTTCCGCTGGGCGCCGTACCCCCGCGTCGACGCGAACCGCCCGGCACGGCCCACCATCGGCGGCATCGATCTGGCGGTGAGCGCCTACTCGCGTTACCCCGACCTGGCCTTCGAGGCGGCGCTGTGCCTGCGCAACCGGGAGAACCAGCTCACCGCCGCGCTCGAGGGCGGTCTGCCGCCCACCCTGCGCGCCCTGTACGACGAGCCCGCGTTCATGAAGGAGTACCCCTTCTCCAAGGACGTGCTGGCCGCCCTGGAGTCGGCGAGCGTGCGCCCGATCACTCCGGTCTACCAGAACGTGTCGATCGCGGTCTCCCACACTCTGTCTCCGCCGTCCGGGATCAAACCGGAGAGCTCCGTCGACACCATCAGGGAGCAGATCGACGATGCCCTGCGATCCGAGGGTGTGATCCCGTGAGCCATCTCTTCCCGCAGCACCCCGTCGGCCGGCGCCGTAGTGCGCGGGCCTCGTCCTCGGGCGGCCCGAGATGAGCACGAGGGCACAGGCGGCCGGAGCCCCGCCGCCCCCCGAGCCGGCGACGGAGGCGGGGCCGGACCGGGCGGCACTCTCGGCGGGCGCCAGGCAGGAGCGGCGGCTCGGCTGGCTGCTCTGCGCGCCCGCCGTCGTCGTCATGACCGCCGTGACCGCCTACCCCATCGGGTACGCCGTCTATCTGTCCCTCCAGCGGTACGACCTGCGCTTTCCCGGACGGGCGGAGTTCGTGGGCCTGAGCAACTACGGGGCGGTGCTGTCCTCCCCGTTCTGGTGGGACGCGTTCTGGGTCACGCTTTTCATCACCGCCGTGTCCGTGGCGATCGAGCTGGTCCTCGGCATGGGGCTCGCCCTGGTGATGCACCGCACGATCTTCTGGCGCGGCGTCGTCCGCACGTCGGTCCTCATTCCGTACGGGATCGTCACCGTGGTCGCGGCGTTCTCCTGGCAGTACGCCTGGACCCCTGATCTCGGATACCTCGCCGAGTTGCTGCCCAGCGGGGAGGCTCCGCTGACCGAGCAGTGGCCCGCCCTCTGGCTGATCATCCTCGCCGAGGTGTGGAAGACGACGCCGTTCATGGCCCTGTTGCTGCTCGCCGGACTCGCGCTGGTTCCCGAGGAGACCCTGAAGGCGGCCATGGTGGACGGTGCCACCGCCTGGCAGCGCTTCACCAAGATCATGCTGCCGTTGATGAAGCCGGCCGTCCTGGTGGCACTGCTCTTCCGCACCCTGGACGCGTTCCGGATCTTCGACAACATCTACATCCTGACCGCGGGCGCCCAGGGGACCGGCTCTCTGTCGATCCTCGGGTACGACAACCTGTTCACCGCGCTGAACCTGGGTATCGGGTCGGCGATCTCGGTCCTGATCTTCATCTGCGTGGGGATCATCGCCTTCACCTTCGTCAAACTGTTCGGCACCGCCGCACCCGGCGCGGAGGTGAAGCGCTGATGGCCGCGGTGGGAAAGACACATGCCGCCCGATGGGGTGTCCTGAACGTGGTGGTGGTGCTGTACGCCCTGTTCCCGGTGTGGTGGATCGCCGCGCTGTCGTTCAAGGACCCCGGCACCCTCACGGACGGCGACTACATTCCCAGGGACTGGACCTGGGAGAACTACCGGGGCATCTTCGAGACCGCCGAGTTCACCCGCGCGCTGATCAACTCGATCGGCATCGCCCTGATCGCCACGGTGATCGCGGTGGCACTGGGCACCATGGCCGCCTACGCGGTGGCCCGGCTGCGGTTCCCCGGCAAGCGGGTACTCATCGGGATGTCACTGCTGATCGCCATGTTCCCGCCGATCTCCCTGGTGTCACCGCTGTTCAACATCGAGCGGATCATCGGGATCTTCGACACCTGGATCGGGCTGATCATCCCGTACATGACCTTCTCCCTGCCGCTTGCGATCTACACCCTGTCGGCGTTCTTCCGGGAGATCCCCTGGGATCTGGAGAAGGCCGCCAAGGTCGACGGGGCGACACCCGCGCAGGCCTTTCGGCTGGTCATCGCGCCGCTGGCCGCGCCCGGCGTGTTCACCACGGCCATTCTCGTGTTCATCTTCTGCTGGAACGACTTCCTGTTCGCGATCTCGCTGACTTCCACCGAGTCCGCGCGCACCGTGCCGGCCGCTATCGCGTTCTTCACCGGGAGCTCCCAGTTCCAGCAGCCCACAGGGTCGATCGCCGCCGCCGCTGTGGTGATCACCATCCCGATCATCGTTTTCGTCCTGCTCTTCCAGCGGCGGATCGTCGCCGGACTGACCTCCGGGGCAGTCAAGGGCTGAACGGGGAAGGCAAGGAGGCACCACCCATGGCCGAGATCATCCTCGAGGGAGTCACCAAGCGTTTTCCCGACGGGGCCCTCGCCGTGAAGGACGTGGACCTCGACATCGCAGACGGCGAGTTCGTGATCCTGGTCGGTCCGTCCGGATGCGGCAAGTCCACCACCCTGAACATGATCGCCGGACTCGAGGACATCACCGAGGGCACCCTGCGCATCGGAGACCGAGTCGTCAACGACCTGGCTCCCAAGGAACGCGACGTCGCCATGGTGTTCCAGAGCTACGCCCTGTATCCGCACATGAACGTCCGGGAGAACATGGGCTTCCCGCTGCGCCTGGCCAAGGTGGACAAGGACACCATCGACGCCAAGGTGACGCACGCCGCCCGGATCCTCGACCTCACCGAGCACCTGGACCGCAAGCCCGCCAACCTCTCGGGCGGTCAGCGCCAGCGGGTGGCCATGGGACGGGCGATCGTCCGTGATCCCAAGGCGTTCCTGATGGACGAGCCGCTGTCCAACCTGGACGCCAAACTCCGGGTACAGATGCGCACCCAGATCTCCCGGCTGCAGCGGAGCCTCGGCACGACCACCGTGTACGTCACCCACGACCAGACCGAGGCGATGACGCTGGGCGACCGCGTCGTGGTCATGAGACAGGGCCTGGTCCAGCAGATCGGCACACCCGCCGAGCTGTACGACCTGCCGCGCAACATCTTCGTCGCCGGCTTCATCGGCTCCCCGGCGATGAATTTCCTGAACGCCACTCTGGAGGGCGGTGCCCTGCGCTCGTCCCTGGGCGACCTGACCCTCGACGACCGTACGAGGCAGGCGCTGGAACGCCAGAACGCGCCCCGCGAGGTCATCGTCGGGCTGCGGCCGGAGGCCTTCGAGGACGTGGCCCTGTCACATGACCGGGCCCGGACGGGCCCGGTCTTCACCGCCACCGTGGAGGTACTGGAGTCGCTGGGCTCCGATGCGTATGTCTACTTCGCCGCGGAGGGCGGGCCCGCGACGACCACCGAACTGGAGGAGCTCGCCAAGGAGTCGGGCCTGCGCGACACCGGCGCCGACACCAGTCACCTCGTGGCCCGCCTGGACGCCGCCACGCGTGCCCGCGAGGGAGAACCGGTCGAGCTGCGGGTCGACATGGCCAAGGCTCACGTGTTCGACCCGGCGACCGGAGCGAACCTCACGCATCCAGTGCGGGCGGACTGACGAGGCACCGACAGGGCGCGATCCCGCCCACGCCACCACCGTGACGTAGGCCACCCATGTGCATGCGCAGCGGGTGTGTTTGCCGTAGTGACGGCTGGAAAGGCGCTCTGTGATCACCGGATGCGACAATCCGGTGGATAGTGACCGAGAAGCCAGAAAGAGGAGGTTCGATGTCCTCGAAGCGACGTCGCAAGAAGAAGGCCCGCCGCAAGAACGGCGCGAACCACGGCAGCCGTCCGCAGTCCTGAGGAAGCCCTGCGGGCGCGCCGGCGAAAGCAGGTCGGAGAGGCCGTATCGGAAAGTTCCGATACGGCCTCTTGGTCGTCCCCTCAGATCAGCAGCGCCTCCGGCACCCCGTTCCTCCGTACCCACTCCGCCCGGTGCTCCGCCGCCAGGGCCAGCCCCCGGCGCCGGGCCTCGGCCGGTACCGGGAGGCGGCACAGGCCGTCCAGGGTGTTCAGCATGGTCCCAGCGAAGTGCTGCCCCAGGGACGTGAGGCGGCCGGAGGCCAGCAGGACCTCCGTGGCTTCCCGGGCGCCCGTGCGCCAGCGGACGAACTGGGCCTCGGCCCGGGCGAGTTCCTCGGCGTCCTGCTCCACGGCCCGGTGGCGGTTCCAGAAGTCCGTCACGCCAAGATGGGCGTACGCCCCGTGGAAGAGTCCGAGCAACGGCCGGGGGTCGGGACGCCAGGGCGCGTAGTAGCGCTCCTCACCGCCGGGCTCGAACAGATCGAACAGGTGGAGTACGGCGGCGAACTTGCTGTGCTGCAATTCGTGGGTCATGGACAGGGCGAGACCGCGCCCGGTGCGCGGCCGGGACAGCGCCATGGAGCCGAACGCCTCCGCACTGCTGCCGCTGAAGCTGCCGGTGCTGTCGAGGGGGACCAGGGTGCGGGGGCCGGCGGCGAGTTCGGCGTAGGTCCCCGGGTGATGGGACCGAAGTGTGTCGCAGGCCTCCCGGGTCGTGGCCTTCCACCAGCGCAGATCGTCCGCCGTTAGGCCCAGGGGCTGTTCCGGGACGCCCGGGAAGCGCAGCGGGTCGACGTCGTCCAGGAGCAGCGGCGCGCCGGTGTCCAGTACCAGGAGCCGGTGTGCCGACTGCCACCGTCCCGTCGGTTCGGATGCGTCAGGGGCCTCCGGCACGTCGACCGGACCGGGCACGGAACTCCGTCCCGCCACCCCGATCCGGGCCGCTCCGTCGGCACCGACCACCACCTCGGCCACGTCATCCGGGCAGGCACCGGGAAAGCGGGCGCCACCGAGCGAGGGCAGGAAGACCCGGTCCGCCGTCAGGGACCACCGCACCCGTGCGGACACCCCCGCGCGCACCGCCGCGGCCGCGGCGAGGGCGCTGAACCGGTGGACCGGAAGCCCGCCCGCCGCACCGGCCTCGGCCTCGCCCTCGACGACGCGGTCGAGACGGGCCAGCAGGCCGATCAGCGCGGTGCCCGCCGACGGGTGCGTCAGGACCGCCGACACCTCCCGGGGATCGGCCCGGTGGGCGGCGGCGAGGAGTTCCCAGGCCTGTCCGGCCGTATCGGCCACGCGGCCGCCGATGTCACGGGCGGCCTCGGTGACCGCGTGGGCGCAGGCCAGACGGCGGCTGTACTCCGCGCGGGCGAGCAGCTCCAGGGCCTCGGCCCCGCCGCCGCCCGTCGCGACCGCGGTGAAGACCCTGCCGGGCACACGGAGCGGCACGGGCCTCATGCGGCTTCCGCCGGGGCGCCGCGCAGCCGGTCCAGGTCCCCGGCCAGCCGCTCCCTGACCCGGTCGATCAGAGCGGTCAGATCGGCGCAGTAGACACTGGGGTTGGCGAACCCGGTGGCCGGCCGGTAGCGGTTGGCGTAGTGGCCGCCCCCGCACACCCGCAGCAGCCGGCAGTCGCGGCACTGCTTGGACAGTCCGTCGGCGCCCCACTGGCGGGCCGCGACGCCCGGATGGCGCAGCAGCGCGTCGAAGGAGTCACGCCCGACGTGCAGACCCGTCCGCGCGGCGCCGTGATAGGCGGTGCGCAGCGTGTCGTCCTGGGCGAGGGAGCCGTCCGTCTCCACCACGGCGTACCGCACCGGGGCCAGGCCCAGCGCCTCCGTCTCCGGGGCGCCGCCGAGCAGCAGCGCCATCATGTCCTCGAGCAGCCGCACCCGGGTCTCCCGCCGGCTGGCCCCGTACCACCGCTCGAACACCCGCCACAGCCAGTCCGCGTACGGCGTGCCCGGCAGGCCGGGCCGCAACCCCGGCGGGGGAGTGTGCCAGTTGCCCTGCGGCAGCAGGAAGTCCACCGCCGGCGGCCGGTACGTCAGCAGGTGTTCGTAGCAGCGGACCGGGTCGTTGCGCAGGTCGATGGTGCACAACAGGCCCGCGAACAGCTCGCGATGCGGCCCGTCGGCCAGCCGGTGCAGGGCGGCGGCGACCCGGGCATGGCTGCCGCGCCCGTCGGCGCCGCGCCGGTGCCGGTCGTGCGCCGCGCGGTCGCCGTCCAGGCTGACCGAGACGCGGATGCCGTGCGCGGCGCACAGGTCGAGCCAGCGCTCGGTCAGCCGTACGCCGTTGGTCTGCAGCGCGAGGTGCAGCCGTACCCCGGGACCGACGGCGGCGCGCAGGACCGAGGCGGCACGGCCGAGCGCGGCCTCCCCGGCGAGCAGGGGCTCGCCTCCGTGCAGCACCACCCCGGCCTCGCGCACCCCGTGCGCCGCCAGATGTCCGGCGATGCGCTCGGCCGTACGGTCGAGGACGTCCGACGCCATGACGCGCGGCTGCTCACGCCAACTCGTGTCGTGCGAGCGGTACATGTAGCAGTAGCGGCAGGCGAGGTCGCAGCGGCTGTGCGTCTTCAGCACGAAGGAGTGGAACGGGGCGGGCACCCATCCGGCGGCTTCCCTCGCCACGACGTCGGCCGCGACCGGCCACGGCGGCTCCGCATGGCGCAGTCGATTCATACGTACCCCCCGGTTCGCATGCCGGCCGGCCCGGTGCCCACCCGGCCGGCCACGCCATTTGGCCCAGTATTCGGTGCCGGTGACAGACCGTCAACATCGAGATTCCGTCGTCCCCGCGGCCCCCGCCCGAAAGTAGCCGGTTTCGGAAGCCACCCGGTGGGGACGTCAACACTGGACACAATCCGCGGAGGATGGGCCATGGCAGAGCTCGAGGAAGCGGGTGCCGAGCAGGGCGAGGCCACCCTGGAGTCCGTCGTGCTGGACCTCACCGACGTGCCGCTGGACGACCTCGCCGCACTGCCGCCCTCGGTGCTGGGGGAGACCCTGCGCCGGCTGCGCACCGGGCGCACGGCGGGAGATCCCTTCGTCACCGGGTTCAGCGAGAGCCAGTGACCGGCACCGCGTGGCGACGCCACCGTCGAGCGCGAAACCGCCTGATCAGGGGCAACTCGCCTTATACTGACCGTCCCTGACTGTCGTGCACCACCGTCCAGCACCTGCCGTCCGAAGCGGAGTGGCCATGCCCGACACCCACGCAGCCGACCGCTCGGGACGGTTCGCCCTCTTCTGCTCCACCGCGGAGAACCTCGGCGTCAGCACGACCGTACGCAACGTCGCCGACCTGCTGGCCGCGAGCAACCGCAGCGTGCTCATCGTGGACGGCCGCGCCACCGGCGCACCGCCGGGCGCACCGGTGCCCGAGCCGGTGCCCGGCCGGATCGCCTCCGTGACCCGCCCGGACGCCGCCTCCCTCCTCGCCCTCGCCTCGGACCCCGACGCCCTGCGCCACGACCACGTCCTCGTCGAAGCCCCGCTGCCCGACGCGCCCGGCGCACCGCCCGAGGGCAGACTCGGGTCCCTCGCCGACTCGCTGGTCTTCTGCTTCGCCATGACGGCCTGGTCCATCGACGGCGCCGCCGCCCTCGCCGAGCAGCTGAGCGGCGGCCGCGCCGACCGGCCCGTTCCGCTGCTGGCCCTCGGCCTGAAGAGCAACGTCGAGTCGCACGACCGGCTGCGCGGCGCCCGCGAACGGGTCCGCCGCAAGTTCGGCCCTCTCTCGCGCACCTCCCGCACATCCGAGGTCGCCTTCCTGGAGATCCCGTACCACCCGCTCTACCTGGACACCCGGCAACTCGCCGTCGAGAGCGAGCCCGAAGGCTCGGTGACCGGGCTGCGCCCCTACTACGAACGGCTCGCCGACTGGCTCCGCAACCGGCGGCCGGTGCCGCTCAGCCGGGTCACCCTCGTCCACTCCCAGCGCCACGCCCCCTGGGCCGCCTGGCTGGAGGACCAGTTCCGGCGCGGCGGCATCCGTACCGAGCTGCGCGCCCAGGACGCCTACTCCGGCGACCGGCCGGCCCCCGGCACGGCGCTGCTGTTCCTCTCTCCGGCGGACATGGACCACGCGGCGCTGGCCCAGCTCGCCTCGCTGTCCCACCCCGACGTCCGGATCGTCCTGGCCGACGAGCCCTTCCCGGACGCGGGCGCCGCCCACCACGAACGCATCGACCTGCGCGGGACGGACGAGGACGAGGCCGTGCGGCGGCTGTACGCCGGACTCGGCCTCGGCGCCCCGCCACCCGCGGACGGCCCGCCCGGCGCGCGGTTCCCGCGGCTGCCCGCCGTCACCAACGTGGCCCCCCGCTACAGCGGCTTCGTCGGCAGGGACGACGTCCTCGGCGGTCTCTGGGAGGAACTGCACACGGCCGGCCGGGACCACACCCCGCTGGTCGTGCACGCCGCGAGCGGCTGGGGCAAGAGCGAGACCGTGCGGGAGCTGTGCCACCGCTTCGGCTCCGCCTACGACGTGGTGTGGTGGGTGCGCTCCTGGGAGGTCCCCCGCGCCCACCGCGGCCTGAACCGGCTCGCCGGCCGGCTGGACCTGGCCACGACGGGGGACGGCGCCTCCCCGGCGCTGTTCGACCACCTCTCCCGCGCCGACACGCAGAGCTGGCTGCTCGTGTACGACGGGGCCGAGTCCCCCGACGGGCTGCGGGAGTTGCTGCCCACGCCCCACGCCCGCGGGCACGTCCTCATCACCAGCCGCACCGCCCCCGCCACGGAGGACATGGCGGCCTTCGCCCTGCCGCCCATGTCGCCCGCCGAATGCCGGGCCGTCCTGGGCGAACGGCTCGCGGAGATCGACGAGGAGCAGGCCCAGCGGGTCGGGCAGGTCCTGGGCTTCGTCCCGCTCGCCGTGCGCATCGCCGCCCTCTGCCTCGCCGAGCGCGCCGCGGCACACCGGCGCGACGACAGCATGGGCGACCAGACAGCGGCCCGTGCCGCCGTCGCACACCTGCTCGCCGAATACCGCACGGCCCAGGAGGCCCTGCTCGAACGGGAGGGCGCGGCCCCGCCCGTGGCGGTCATGGTGCGCGTGGCCCGGCAGACCGTGCTGCACACCCCGGGAGCCGCCGCCTGGCGCGCCGAGAGCCGCACCAGCGACGCCCTCGGCTGGCTGCTGAACGCGGCCTCGCTGCTCACCGGCCGGGGCATGGGACTCGAACTGCTGAGGTCGAGACACATCCTCTCGGAGCTGGCCCGCGACGACACGAGCGCCCGGAACCCCGGCGCGCGCCGCACCCCGGCCGACCTGCGGCTGCCCGACGAGCACATGGTGAGCGTCGCCCTGTGGGCGTTGTCCCGGGTCGGGCTCCTGGAGGTCGACTTCGACCGGCCCGACCAGCCCCTCGGGCAGCACCACGCCGTACGGGACGCCCTCCGCGACGGCATGGAACCGGCCGAGCGCGCCCGCATCGAGCAGGTGCTGCGCGGCACCCTCGCCGAGTTCACCCCGGACGAGAACCGCGGCCTGTCCGCCGACTGGGCACGCGAGGTGTACTCGCTGCGTCTGTGGGAGGACGACCGCCCCCGCGTCCGGCGTTCCCTGCTGCGCCATCTCAACGCCCTGAGCCAGCGCGGCGAGACCGCCGACCTGGCCCGGCTGCTCGACATCTCCGAACGCGCGCAGGAGGCCTGGAGCCCGCAGGATGACGACCCGTCACCCGAGTATCTGCGCCTGCTCAACCTCACCGCCCGCGCCCACCGCCTCGACGGCGCCTACGAACACGCCCGCTGGCTCTCCGAACAGGCCCTGCGCGGCCACCGCAGACTGCTCGGCCCCCTGCACCCGAGGACGCTGCTGTCCGCCGACTCCTACGGCGCCGTGCTGCGCTCCCTCGGCAGGTTCTCCGACGCGCTCTTCCAGGCCAGGCCGGTGCTGGAGGGCCTGACGCTGCTGCTCGGACCGCGGCACCGCGCGACCGTGCAGGCCGAGCACAACCTCGCGTTCACGGAGGCGCTCAGCGGACGCGCTCCCGACTCGCTGGCCCGGCTCCTCGCCCGGTTCCGCTACCGCCAGGCCGTCGGCGGCGAGGACGACCCGGCCGTCTGGCGGTCCGCCGACCTGCTCGCCTGGGTCTACCGCACGCTGGGCCGCGACGCGGAGTCCCAGGACCTGCTGCGGCAGTGGCTGCACCGGCACGGCGACGTCGCGACCGGCACCCGGCTGAGCATCGAACTCGGCCTGGCCGTCAGCGAACGGCGCATCACCTACAACTCCGCCCGCTCGCACGAGACGGTCTACGGCTACGAGAAGGCACTGGAGCGCGACCGGCGGGTGCTCGCCGAAGCCACCGGCCGGTTCGGCGCCGACCACCTGGACACCCTGCGCTGCCGCTTCAGTCTGGCGGCCGACCTGCACGCGCTCGGCAAGCACGACGAGGCCGAACACGAGGCCCGCCAGTGCGGCCACGCCCTGGAGAGCACCCTCGGCGCCTGGCACCCCTACGCCGGACTGGCCGGGGTCCGGCACGCGGTGTACCTGCGGGCCACCGGCGCCTTGGAAGAGGCCGAGGCCACCGGCAGGGCCGCCCTGCACCTCTTGGAGGACCGGCTCGGCGACAGCCACCCCTGGATCTCCGCCGCGGAGAACTCCCTCGCGGCCACCCTGGCCGCGGCCGGACGCGTGGACGAGGCGACCGGACTCGCCGAGCGCGCCCTGCGCCGTTTGCGGGACCTGGACATGGGGCATCGGCCCGATGGCCGGCGGGTGCGCGCGCACCACGCCTGGCTCACCTCCCGCCCCACGGCCCGCACGGCAACGGCCAGGGACTTCGACATCGATCTGGAACTGCCCGGCATCTAGGGCCGGACACCGGCCCCGGCACCCGGACGGTTCCCCCGACGGAAAGGTGAGCGTACGTGGCAGCAGCCCCGCACCCGGAGACCGAGCTCTTCACCGAGTCCCACTGGTTCCCGGAGGGCCACGGCCGAATAACCGAGCTGTGCCAAGGGGCCTTCGCAGGCGTCCCCGCTCTCAGGTCGGTGTCCCACTACAGCAGCGGAATCATCGACTTCGTCCTCCGCAGAAGCGGCTGCGCCCCGCTGTCCAGCCTGGTCACCGTGGGCGGCGAGGACATCGCCAACGAGGCCCTGCCCGGCAGCCGGCTCCTGCTGTGCACCCAGGACCTGGGCGCGCTGATGCGGCCGCTGGGCACCGGCGACCTGATGCGCGTCGTGGTCGCCAACGCACGCGGCGGCCTGTGGGGCGGTCGCGTCAAACCGGGGGAGTACCTGGCCGCGCTCACCGACACGCCCGGCGGGATGCCCGCCGCCGACGCGGCCATGAACACCCTCGTCTCCACCATCCGCACCCAGGTGCACCACCTGCCCGACGAACTGCCCGGTGGCATGACGGACCCTCCGGACCCGCTGCCGGAACACAAGGAGAAGCTGCGCATCGACTTCGGTACGGCGGCGGCCGAGCACGAGAACCTGTCCGAAATGCGACTGCGGGCCGTGTGGGGCGGTCACCTCAACACCCTCGACCTGCACTACGCCGCCTTCTACCGGGACTGGAAACTCGTCTGCGCGGGAGACGTCTTCGAGAACGCCGAGCTCGGCCCTCGCTTCCTCGAGACCAGCGTGCGCTCACGCCGCACCGGGTACCGCGACCTCGCCCAGGGCCTGCGCGGCCATCTCGCCCGGCTGACCGACGCGCTGCGGCTGGTGGTGCAGCCGCCCGCCGACCGTCTGGTCCTGGACGTCCAGGAGGGAGCCGTGTACGTGACCTGGCTGTCGCCGCGGGACTACGTCCTCGGGGTGACGCTCGACCAGCGGCAGGTCGCCCACGCGGAGAGCCGGCTGCACCGACTGGCGGGCGCCCTGCGTGAGATCACGGAGCCCGGACCGCACTGACCAGCCCGCCCCAGACCTCGTCGGCGAGCGCCTCCACCGCACGCGCCGCGCTCGGCCGGTGGGCCGGGCCGGAACTGCCGAGGGACTGCACGGGCAGCACCTCGACCGCCGTCTCGTACTCCCGGCAGACCCGGCGCAGCCCCGCCCACTGCTCCTCGGACGGCGCGCCGGGCGAGGCGGCACGGAACCAGGCGTCGGCGCCCGTGCGGAACCTCTCCGTCAGTTGCCGGACCAGGGTGGCGCAGCCCAGCGCCGTCAGATCGGCCCGCCCCGCCCGCAGGGGCGGGCTCTCGCCCGTGCCACCGCCGGAGGAACGGGCGGCCAGCCGTTCCACGGCCGCGTCGAGCAGCGAGAACACCTCCTCGAACCGGCCCTCGACCGGCTCCGGCAGTGCCGTGCGCGCGGGGCCGGGCGCGGCCGCGACCAGATCACGCCGGGCCAGATCGCTCACCGTCCGGCGCAGCCGGCCCAGTTGGGAACTGTGCTCGCCGAGCGCACCGCGCAGCTCGCTGGTCAGCTCCGCGAGATCGGCCTCCTGGCGGAGTTGCGTGAGCCGGGCGCGCAGCCGGTCCAGGGCCTCGTTCACGGCCCGCTCGAAGTCACCCGGGCGGTACAGCAGGGGCTGTGAGCCGAGCGAGCGTGCCAGCCGGTCCCGCATGGTCCGCGACACAAGGCCGTTGACCACCAGCAGCACCTCGGCCCGGGCCGGATGCAGTGCGCCGCGCAGCGCCCGGACGCGCGCGGTGATGCGCTCCTGGTCGTCCGCGACCAGCACCGACGGGGTGACCACGATCGCGATGTAGGCGTTCGGGAAGGGCTCCAGCCAGTACGCCACCACCAGCGGCCCGTCCGCGGCCGGCCCCCGCGCCGGGACCGGGTCGACCGAGGCGATGCGCCACTGCCCCAGGGCCAGCGCGTCATGGATCGTGGAGAGCACCTGGTCTTCGGAGACGTTGTCGTGCAGATCGCGCACGGCTCGCAGCACGGTCGCCGCGGTCACCTCCCGGACCGCCCCGCCGCCGTCCTCGCTCAACTGCCAGGCATGATGGCAGGCCTTGAGGATCTCCCGCGGCACCCCGCCGCTGAGCTCCTGGAGGATCGCGACCGACTCGGAGCCGAAGGGCGCGGGCCACCGCTCGATCGCGCCCGCGTCCAGGGCAGGGCCCGGACGGGCACCCGAACCGATGTACTCGGCGACGAGATCCGCCGTCAGCTCCGCGGTGAAGCGGTTCGGCCACAGCTGCACCACCCGCTCGTGCAGGCTCGGGCGGAACGCGTTGAGCCCGCTCGGCGAGGTGCAGAACACCAGCAGCCCGCCCCGGCTCACATACACGTTGACCAGGCGCTCGAACGCGTCGACGAACGTACGCCGGGAGTCCTCCGGCCAGTCCAGCACCTTCTCCAGCGAGTCGATCAGCAGGACGTACGGCTTGCCGACCCGGCCGTGCAGGAAGCCCTGGACGGCCAGCGCGTCGAAGACCGGGTCGATACCCGTGACGGCGTCCTTGATGCCGCGCTCCCGCAACTGCGGGGCGGGCTCGTCACCGGTCAGCCACGCCCAGACCATCGAGCTGAACCGGGGGTCCTGCAGCAGGGCGAACGCGGTGGCGAACCTCCTGTGCTCAGTGACCTCGCCGAGGGTGACCCGAAGATCGGCGTGCATCACCTCGGGGTCGTAGCGCAGGGCGGAGACCACCTTGTCCGGGTCCAGGACGCGGTCGCGCAGCCCGGTGGCGATGTCGTCGAGGGCGATGTCGCCGAGCGGGATGTCGTCCGCCCGGCCCGGCCGCGAATCGGAGCTCTGCTCGCCGACCCGGGCCGCCGTCACATAGGCGTAGTAGTCCCGGACGAGTTCCTCGAACGCGGCCCTGCCCTCCGGGGTGTCGGCGGGGCCCCGCAGCCGGTCGCGGTACATGCGGCCGAAGTCCTGCACCGGTTCGTCGACGATCCACATGGCAGGGCCGTCCGGACGGGCGAGCCCGTTGCAGACCTCGCGCGCCGCGTGGCTCTTGCCCAGGCCGAACTCTCCCACCACGGCGATCGCCCGGCCGCGCCGGCCGCCCCGGGTCCGGTCCCGGAGGTAGTCGCGCACCAGGCCCTCGAGGTCCCCGAGGAACTGGGTGGAGACATGGGCGTTGCCCGAGTCCGCGGCCTCGACCGGTGCCTCACCCAGGTCTGCCGACGGGCCGAGCCGCACGACCGGCACCAGGGGGAAGGGGTTGCTGTACCAGGTGTCTGCGCTGCTTGCGGCCACGATGGCACTCCTTGCGGGTCCGGAGAGGCGCGGTCGGGGTGGCGGCGGGCATCAGCCGCCGGGGCGGGGCAGGATCGGCTCACGGAGCAGGGCGTCACGGCGTGCCCGCCGGCTCTCCCAGTGGGGTCTGAGCGCGTCGGCGTCGATCGGCCAGGGGTGAGGCGCGCTGCGCAGGGCGTTCGCCGCCGAGTGGAAGACCTTCCGCAGTTCGCGTACGTCGGAGGGCTTCCACTCGTCGTGTGCTGCCATCAGGGAACTCCTGTCGGGTTCGACCAGGCCGTGCGGTCCGCCGTCGGCGGCCCGGGCGCTGTGACTGAACCTCCAGATGTCCTCGGAGTCCAGCTCGCGCAGCGCGAGATGGGTGACCGCCGCCGATCCGCTGAGGGCGGCGGTCACTTCCCTCGGCGTCTCCGCGGCGCCGTGGCTCACTTCGACGAAAAGTACGATCCTGGGGTGCGCGGGGCTCAGACAGGTGCGCAGAAATGCCGCCCGGAGATGAGCGTCGTTCCACCGGATGTGCGGGATCACCACGAAGAGCAGCGCGTTGTGCTGGATGAGCAGGTCGCTCATCTCGCTGTAGGCCTGGAACGGGTCCTCTTCCGCGATGATCGCCTGCACCCGGGACTCGGAGAACTCGTGCAGCAGCAGCTTCTTGGCGATCTCGCGGCGTATGCGGGCGTTGATCAGCCGGGTCGGCGCGAACGACCGGCCGTCCGGGTCAACGCTGATCCGGCGGCCGTCGTTGTCGAGCCCCGCGGTCGGCGCGAACAGCACGAGCGGGTTCCCGGCCGCGGGCGCGGCCGCTGCCACACGCCGGCGTGCCTCGTGGATGCACCGGTGGATGAGCGAGGTCTTGCCCATCCCGGGCTGTCCGCTGACGACCACCACCCGGCCGTGCCCCGAGCTCGAGTCGAGGAGTTCGCCGAGGGTGGGCCAGTCCTCCTCGAAGCGGTCCAGTTCGTCACGGGAGTGGTCGACATCGACCCACTGATTCATGTGGTCCGGCTGCTTCCACGGCACCAGGGGGTGGTCGGCGCTGAGCGCGGCGGAACCGTTCGCGCTGTTGTCACGGCCGTCGCCCGTGCCCGCGCCGTTCGATCCGTACGGTTTGCGCACTCCGTAGGGGTTAGCCCAGTCGGAGTTGGTCATCCGTGTTGCCCTCCGGCGCTTGTGGGACGGCCGCTGTGTCGTGATCCGCGCAGCCACCAGACGGGTGCGGGGCGCAGCAGATCCCCCACCTCCCGTGTCTGCCGTTCCAGGGTGGTGCGCACGGCGTCCGCCTCGCTCTTTCTGTCGTGCGGCTGCAGGAGTTGCCCGTCCCGGCTGCGCGGCAGTCTGTCCGCCAGGGGCAGGGAGCCCGCCAGCAGCCGGGCCGCCGAGCGGCGTGGGGCCGGGCCGGGCACCAGAGCGAGGAGGCCGCTGAGCGTCTCCCGGGCCCGCGACACCTCGGCGTGGTCCGTCTCGGCCACCTGCTCGTACTCCGCGAGATACAGCCATGCGATCCTCCGGAATTCCAGCACGGCCGCCGCGAGTTGCCGGCCGTGTGTGCGCCGCTCCGCCGAGATCCGTTCTGTCTTCTGTCCGAGTACGGTGAGCACGGCGCCGGTCGCCAGCAGGAGAGCACCGTCGGCAAACCCGCCCAGCCCACCGCCGCCCTTGTCCGCGGACGCCCCCGGCGGGTCGCCCGCGGCGGCCATGACCGCGTCGCAGACCCGTTCGAAGTCGCCCGGGCGACGGGCGGCCCAGTCGTCGAGCGACATCACGCCGCCCTTGCGGCCGGGCACCCGTACGGCGTCCGCACCGCCGACCGGACCCGGGGCCCGCCGCACCACACCGAGCCGCACCGCCGCGTCCCCGAGGTCGCCCCGGTGCTCGTCGGCGAGGCAGTACACCAGCCGGACATCGCTCCTGCCCGTGTCAGCGGCGGCCTGCCCGGCGGTCGCGGGGAGGAGCGTCAGTGCGCCGAGCAGCAGCACGGGCTTCCAGCGCGGTCCCTTACAGGGACGCCTGGCACGGCTCTCTCTCCGCTCATCCATCCGGCCTCCCCCGTTCCCCTGGCCGCGACCCGTCCGGGCCGCCGCACGACATTCGGCTACGCGGAGGACCGCAGTCCGTCGGTGGCCGTCGGTGCCTCGCTCGCCCTGCCGTCGTCGGCCGCCGGATGCCGGGGGAGACGCTGCTGCCCGCCCGAGGGTTGCCGGTTCGTGCGGGACCGGTGGCGCGACCAGCAGCCGAACGCGATCTGTGCCCCGTAGTGCAGCAGGTTGACGGTCACCACGGCCGGGGCGACGATGCCGACCGTCATCGGGAAGTCGCGTTCGAGTGTGAGGGCGAGCAGCACCGCCGTCAGGCCGTTCTGCTGGCCGATCCCCAGCAGGATCCGGTCCCTTCGGGACAGGCCGCGGACGAAGAGAGGCATCAGCAGCACGGCCACCACCGCCTGTGCCCCGAACGCCGAGGCGCCGAGCAGCACCCCCGGGCCGAGCGACACCCCCTGGGCGGCGAACAGGCCCAGCAGAACGGTCGCGAGCACGAAGGCGCTGGTGACCGCTCGCGCGAGCGGACGGGCGAACGCCCGCGTGCGGAGGAACAGTCCGGCCACCGCCACGGCGAGCATCAGCATGTTCGCCGCGGCGAGCACGAGCATGGCCACGACCAGCAGAGCACCGAGCGGCGTCACCGGCCGCCGGGGGCCGTCGAGTTCGCCGGGCTCCGCGGACTCTTTTCGGGCCCGTGCCGGCCACAGCCTGCCGCCCGCCCACCACAGCACCAGGGCACCGGCCAGGAGCAGCGCGTTGAACGCCAGTCCCACGGCGTAGCCACGGGCTCCGCCGCCCACCACCGACGGCGCACCCGGGTGCCCCGCGGCCGTGTAGGCGTACCCGGCGACGTACAGCGTCAGCAGGACCGTCATCGGATCGTCGAAGGACGCCCACGCCGTGAGCAGCGACCGGGCGCGCTGCGACATGTGCCCGTCCCTGCCGAGGGCGGCCACCGACAGTGGGTCGATCTGGGCGACGACGATGCCGAGGATCAGATACTCCGGGCGGTCGAAGGCCCAGACCATGACGCCGGAGACGATCCCCGCCTTCAGGACGACTCCCAGCGTGACCGCCGCCACCACACCGCGCAGGTCACGGCGCAGATCGGCGAGGTCGATGCCGTACGTGCTGCCGTACAGGCCCACGGCCAGCAGCAGTCCGGTGGCGAAGACGTACCCGGTGGTGCCGACCAGGCGCGACGGGTCCGCCGCCAGGCCGATCACCGTTCCCAGAACCAGAGCGCCCAGCGCCCAGAGCAGGACGGCAGGAACCGCCGCCGGCAGCTTCGGCCGCCGGGCACGGTCGCGTCGGGACGTCTCCACCTGCTCCCCCCCATCCCCCGGTGTTACGCCGCGAGCGTAGTCGGGCCGCCGGCACCTCGTGGGTCTTCCGGTACGGACGTGCAGCCGCGAGAGCAATCAAGCGTAGGCATCAATACTCGGACGGCGTAACGCCATTGCCAGCCGTTCCCTTGCACGATGCCCCATGTCGGCTGCCGATGAACGCTCTTCACCCCTGGGGTGGATCCACGGCGCCGGGCCGGTGCGCCCCGCGTCCGCCCCGCCGCCCTCGGCGAGACCCTCGACGGCAACGCGTCTGTCGATCGTGCGCCCCCGCCCCGGCCGTGAACCAGGACATGGCGTGGTCGAGGACGTCACCCACCCCCATGGGCGACGTCCTCGACCGCTCCCCCGGTGCCGGACTGTGGCTCAGGTGTCCGCGCGGCGCGTCGGTGCTGTCACCAGCACATCACCGCCGTCTCGCCGGAACCCCAGGCGGAGTACAGGCGTACGCGGACGTGGTAGCGGCGGCCCTTGACGAGCCGGGCGCTGATCGTGACGTTCTGCGGTGTCCCTCCGTCGTCCTGACCGGCGAGGTAACGGGGCTCCCCGTCCCGCTCCTCGAAGACCACGACGACGGCGTCGCTGTCGCCGAAGGTGCCCAGCGTGTAGGTGCGGGTCTCCGGCGGATCGATGACGAAGTCGGCCTGTTCGCCCGGGCCGAGACCGAGCGGGGCCGAGCAGAACGGCACCAGCGCGGGCGGCCCCGGCACATCCGCCGGCGGATACCAGCGGAGCACGAACTCCTTGTCGGCGGCGGACAGGGTGCCGGGCGGGTTCAGACCCGCGCGGTACTGCTCCGGCTCCAGGACCAGCCCGGACGAGAACGGGTACTCCATGATCGACTGCGGGTCCCAGACGGAGCCGTTGACCTCGTCCGGATCGAGCTTGCGCAGAATGTTGTAGTGCGTCCTCTCCCTGCTCCAGTGGTGGGGCGGGCCCGCCAGTTCGGCGTACACCGCCTCGTCGTCCCAGTGGATGCCGGCGAACGGGCTCTGGTGCTCGTGCAGCATGCCGAGCGCGTGCCCGATCTCGTGCAGGGCCGTCCCGCGCTCCCCGGGCGCGGTCAGGTCCCAGCCGAAGTTCATGGTGCGCTCGTGCCGGCCGGCCAGGAGCGCGTCGCGTCCCACAGCCGACCAGGAGCCGTCGCCGAGCTGGAAGCCGATGCGCAGTTCGGCCTCCGAGCGGTCGTCGACCTCGGCGAAGGAGATCCCCGCGCCGAGGCCCTGCCACTCCCGGAAGCACGCGCGCACCACGTCCCGCTGCTCCTCGGCGCCGGCCCACGACACGCGTCGCGTCATCCCCCTCCCCGGCACGGGGATGACGGACGCGTCGGTGTCGCCGTCGAAGAACCAGTAGTGCAGCACAGTGCCGTTGACCCACATCCGCCGCCCGCTCGCGAGCGCGCTGAGCCGCTCGGCCGCCAGCCCCGGTGCGAGGGCGGGCGCCGGCGCCTGAGCCAGCGAGCAGTAGCGTGCGGTCATGGCCACAGCCTGCCCCGCGGACCCTCCCGGGCGCCTGAGTCGGGGACTACTCAAGTCGCCCTGTATCAGAAGTGAGTAGCCGCGCTCATGTCTGTGTGACGACTTACGAGAGGGACGCGACGCCCCTGGAGCTGCCCTGGCCGTTCGCCGGGCGGGAGGACGAACTGGAGCTGGTCCGCAGGGCCCTGACCGGCGGACGCCGCGGCATCGTGGTGACGGGCCCGGCGGGCTGCGGCAAGACCCGCCTCGTCACCGAGGCGGTCCGCGGCACCGACTGCGCCCGGGCGGCCGGTACGCCGGAGAGCCGCGCCCTTCCCTTCGCCGCGTTCGCCCATCTGCTGCCCGAGACGGTCACCCTGCACCGCGCGGTCCAGCTCCTGGCCGGCGTACGTACGTTGGTCGTGGACGACGCACACCTCCTCGACGACGCCTCCGCCGCCCTGGTCCACCAACTCGCCGTACACGGCCGCACCCGTCTGCTGGTCGTCGCCACGGACGGCACCCCGGCGCCCGGCGCGGTCTCCCGGCTGTGGACCGGCGAGCTCCTGCCGCGCCTCACCCTGGAGCCGCCGGCCCAAGAGGAGATCGCACAGCTCCTCACGGCCGGTGCCGGCCCTCTCGACCCGCTCACGGCCGGCCGGCTGCACCGCCTGAGCCAGGGCGATCTGCGGCTGCTGCGCGACCTGCTGGGCGCGGTGCGGGGGCGGCTCACACACGTCCCGGGCACCGGCGAACGCGCGTGGCGGGGCCCGGTGCCGCTGACCACGGCCGTGCGTGAGCGCACCGCCCGCGTCCTCGACCGCGCCTGCCCCCGCGAACGCGAGACCCTGGACCGCGTCGCCTTCGCCGAACCCCTGCCGCTGCATCTGGACGACGCGGACATCGGGGCCCTGGAAGTCCTGGAGTCCGACGGCCTGATCCGCGTCGACGACGCGGGCACCGTCCGCCTCGCGCACCCCCTGCACGGCCCGGTGCTCAGGGCCGCGGCCGGCCGGCTGCGGGCGCGCCGGCTGGCCCGGACACCGGACGTGTACGCCGCCGCCCTCGACGCCGAGTCGGCCGCCCTGGCGCACCGGATCGACCTGGCCGACGTACGGGCCGTGCCCACGCCGGTGGGGGAGTGGCTGGTCGCCGAGGGGTGCACGCTGCCGTGCGGGTACGCCGCCGTACGCGCCCGGTTCGCGCGGTTGCGCGGGGAGTTGCGGGACGCGGCGGCCTGGGCGAGAGAGGGGCTGCGCGGCACCCCCTCGGACGCGTCGTGCCAGGACGAACTCGACCGCGCCTCCGCCTGGTTGGGAGAACCGGCAGTCGACATCCGGGGTGACCTCGACGCCCTCGCGAACCTCGCCGACCCCTACGACGCCGTCCGCCTCGGCGCCCCCGAGAAGGTCATCGACCGGCTCACCGGCGTGTTCGCCCGGCACGCCGACGCGCTCACCCGCGCCGACGGCCCGGCCCTGGACGAGGTCGCCGAGGAGCTGGAGCGGCGCGGCTTCGCGCTGTTCGCCGCCGAGGCGCACGCCCAGGCCGTGGGGGCACACCGCGATCCCCGTGCCGCCCGGCACTCCCGTACCCGGGCCGTGGCCCTGGCCCGGCGCTGCCAGGGCGCCCGCACACCGGCGCTGTCCGGGCTGGTCCTCGGCGAACTCACCACCCGGCAGCGGCAGATCGTCACCCTCGCGGCGGCGGGACTGAGCAACCGGCAGATCGCCGAACGCCTCACCCTGTCGATCCGCACCGTCGGCAACCACCTGTACAGCGCCTACGCCCGGCTCGGCGCGAACGACCGCGGCGCCCTGCCGTGGCTGACCGAAATGCCGGAGGCCCAGCCCGCCTGAGCCGTCCCGGACCGGCGGCCTGACCCGCACAGGGGACGGGTCAGGCCGCCCCGAACGCAGAGAACGCCCACCCCGTGGCCTGGTGCAGCGCGTCGCCCGGCAGGGCGGACCGGGCGTCGCGCAGTGCCTCCGCCAGGGACAGGCCGGCGTCGAGGCCCTTGTGCAGCGCGAGCATCAGCGGCACCACCGCGGCGTCGTTGACGGGCGCGCTGCACGCCACCACCCCGGCCGTGCCCAGCGGCAGCAACGCGGTGACCAGGCCGAGCAGTTCGTCGGCGCCGACGGAGGCGAGGCGGGCGGTGTCGCAGCAGGACAGGATGATCCGGTACGGGCTGCGGTCCAGACGCTCGAAGTCGTGCACGACGATCGGCCCGTCGGCCATCCGCAGGGAGGAGAACAGCGGGCTGTCCGCTCGGAACGTGCCGTGCGCGGCGATATGCGCCAGCGCGGCCCCGTCCAGCTCCTCCAGCACCCTCGGTACGCGCGCCTCGCCGTCCTCCAGGACCGTCGCGCAGCCGTACCGCCCGGCCAGTTCGGGCACCTCGGCGCCGCCGGTCGCCAGGCCCGGGCCGCGTACCAGCACATGGCAGCCGTCGGGCGGCGGCGCGGTCTCCCCGGCCCGCAGCCAACTGCCCGCCGACGGCGACACGCTGAGCACCCGCTCCCGCAGCGACGGCAGCAGCGCCCACGGCACCCGGTGCAGCCGCCCCGGCGGCACCACCACCACCGGGCCGCTGCCCAGCTGCGCCGCCGCCGGGCCGAGCAGCAGCTCCTCCAGCCGGCGCCCGGCCGCCTCCACCACCGGAAGGCGCGCCTCGGCCCCGGGATGGGCCAGCCTCCGCAGCCCGGCCTGTACGTGCTCGGCCTCCGTCTCCGCCTCGGCCAGCAGCCCGGCCTCGAACCTGCGTACCCGCCCCTGCCCGCACAGCAGCACCTGCACCCGCCCGTCGAGCACGGCGAGTTCCACCAGCCGTACCTCGTCGCCCAGCCGCTCCAGCAGCCGGCCGACATCGAACCGGTCCCCGTCCCCGGGCGCCTCGCCCCGCATGTGCAGGGTGCGGGACCGGATCTCCCGCTCCAGGCGCCGCTGTTCACGCTCCAGCGCCACAACCGGCCGCCCCTCCATCCGGGCGGCCTCCGCACGGGAGGCGATCTCGCGGAACGCGGTCATACCGCTGAGCAGTTCCGGGTCGGCGGGCGGCCGGGTCGGCGCCGTGGACAGCACGGTGGCCCGCCAGCGCTCGCTCCACACCAGCAGCCGTCGCGGCCCGCCCGAGACCAGACTGGCCCGCTGGGCGAGCGCCGCCAGCTCCGCGCCCTGCTCGGTGGCCCGCGCCCTGAGCTCCGAGGCACCCAGCGTCATCCGGTGATCGTCCAGCACGTCCAGACCCCGCCGGCAGGCCTCCAGCACACCACGGCCCGACCCGGCGGCCCGCGCCCGCAGAGCCTGCGCCGCCCAGCCCGTCATCCGCGCCAGCGGCGGACCGCCGCGCCTGCTGCGGGCGGCGACGGCCAGATGCCGCTCCGCGTCCGCCGTCCAGCCCAGGCCCAGCGCGATCCGGCCCGCGAGCAGCGACGCCTCCGGCGCGGCCGGTGCGCCGAAGGAGGCCAGCTTCTCCGCCACCGCGGCGGCGTCGGCGACCAGCCGGCCCGACCCGCGCCCCGCCGCGTGCCGCGCCTCGATCAGCACCAGCCGGGCGTGCGTCTCCCACCACGTGCGCCGCTGCCCGGCGAACAGCCGTACCGCGAGAGCGGCACGGGCGATCGCGGTGTGCGGATCCCCGGCCAGCCGGGCGGCCCGCGCGGCGGCCAGCAGCAGCTCCGCCTTGCGCGTGGACTGCCCGCCGATCCCGTCGAGCTTCTTGATCGCCGCGTCCGCCTCGGCCAGCGCCTCGGGCGCGAGACCGGCCGCCATCAGCACCTCGCAGCGCCGGATGTTCAGCATGAACGTCGGCGTGCCGAGCCGCGCGTACCGCTCCTCCGCCTCGTCGAGCAGCCGCAGCGCCACCGGCACGTCACCGGACCGGAAAGCGGCGAGCCCCCGGCTCTCCACCGCGTCCGCCTTGTCGTGCTCCTGGCCCGTGGTCTCCCACAGCGCCTCGGCCGCGGTGAAGTCCGCCTCGGCCCGCTCCACCGCCCCCAGCGCCAGATGCACCGTCGCCCGCAGGGTCAGCGCCCGCGCCGTCCAGATCACGTCCTCCGCCTGCCGCAGCACGGGAACCGCCCGGCGTACGTCCTCCAGCGCCTCGCGATGCCGGCCGAGCACCCACCACACGTAGGCCCGCCGGTACAGCACCCGCGCCCGCGTGTGCCCCCCGCCCCGCGCCGCCCCCCGCTCGAACGCCGCCAGGCCCTCCCGGGTGCGGCCCGCGTGCACCAGCGCCACGCCCAGCGTGGCCAGCACGTCCGCCTCCCGGTCGGCCGAGTCCGCGCGCGCCGCCAACTCCCGGGCGCGTCGCAGATGGTGCAGCGCGAGCCGCAGATCGCCGAAGTCCCGCTGCCAGATGCCGATCACCTGGTGGGCGACGGAGGCGTGCAGCGGGTCGGGATCGGCGTCGAGCAGCGCCCGGGCCCTGGCGAGAGCCTCGCCCGGATCGGCGAACACCATCGGCAGCAGCGCCGCCACCGAGTCGCTTCCCGCTGTCACTCCTCGGATGGTAGTGGCCCCCGACCACACCACACAGGTTCGGCGCTGTATCAAATGACCGCCCGGCGGCTCATGTCGAGGAGGATCGGCGCGTACCGACGACCGCTCCGCCGCACCGATCGACGCCGTCGCCCAGTGGGAGGACCCGCCATGGCACCTCAGCGATTCCACGAGCAGTTCGACCAGATCCAGCGCTCGATGCCGGACGTCCCCCTCGCGATGGGGCCGGACGACTCGGCCGAGTTCATGTACGAGAAGGGCGTCGTCCTCGTCCGCGACGGCGAGGAGGCCGGCATCGTCGAGGACACCGTACGGGCGCACTTCACGGCGGCACCCGACCTCGACCAGGACCAGGTCCGCCGGGCCGGACCGCAGACCAACCGCAGCGGCATCATCCGGATCCGGGTCGGCGACCCCGGCGAGGGCGGCCGGGAAGCCGACCGCGCCGTCGCACGGGCGCTGCGGTCCGTACGCGAACGGGAGGTCCGGGCCGGGCACCGGATGGCCGCCCGCAACCATGTCGTCCACATCGCGGTCAACGCCTGCCCCGGCGACGAACCGGTCCCCGTCCCGCTCAGCGAGCCCCCCAACCCGGCGGCCGCCGACACGGCGTACGACCCGGACACCGCCGTCGGCGTCCTCGTCGTCGACACCGGGCTGATGAACGACTACCGCTCCTGCGGCCTGCTGTCCCACACCGGCGGCGACGCCCAGGTACAGGAGTGCGACGACCAGGGCATCCTCCAGCAGTACGTCGGGCACGGCACGTTCATCGCCGGACTCGTCGCCGCCGTCGCGCCCAACACCGACATCACCGTGCGCGGCAGCCTCAACGACGCGGGCGCCATCCTGGAGTCGGAGTTCGGCGAGAAGCTCTTCGAGGCCGTCGACGCCGGCGGCTGGCCCGACGTCCTCAGCCTCTCCGCCGGCACCTCCAACGGCCGTACCGACGGCCTGCTGGGCGTGGAGAACTTCATGCGGGAACTGCGCGAGCAGCGCACCCTGCTGGTCGCCGCCGCGGGCAACAACGGCAGCGCCACGCCGTTCTGGCCCGCTGCCTACGCCGACCTGCCCGGCTGGGAGGACTCCGTGCTGTCGGTCGGCGCGCTGCGCAGCGACGGCGAGTTCGGCGCCTGCTTCACCAACCATGGTTCCTGGGTACGGGTCTACGCCCCCGGCGAGCGCCTCACCAGCGCCCTCACCGGCTTCGAGACACCCGTCCCGTACGTGTACCAGCACTCCACGTACGACGCCTGCCGCTACGGCTTCCGCTACGGCTGCACCTGCCGGCACCCCCGCCACACCGGAGTGCTGAGCGACGAGAACGGCGCCGCGAAGCCGGACCAGGTGATGTTCGAGGGGTACGCGCAGTGGAGCGGCACCTCCTTCGCCACCCCCGTGACCGCGGGCATGGTCGCCGCCCATATGACGGCGCACAAGGAGACCGACCCGCGCGCGGCCAGGCAGCAACTGCTCGACGCCAACACCGGGCTCGCCGAAGTGCGCGGGGCGCCCGTTCCCGCGCTGCGTCCGCCCACCTGGCGCCCGGTCCCGGTCGTGCGCCTGGTCCCCGGCTCGTGAGGGCCGAAGCCGCCCCCTCCACGGCGTACCATGACCTGCCGTACTCGAGGGGTGGGGCTGCCGTGGACCGTACTGATGCCGGCGCGCTCGTCCAGGCCGCCGCCGACGGCGACGCGGCGGCCTGGAAGGCGCTCGTGGAGGGGCTGAGCCCTTTGGTGTGGTCCGTGGTGCGGGCCCACCGGCTCTCCGACGCGGACGCCCATGAGGTGTACCAGACCGCGTGGTTCCGCTTCGCCCAGCACCTCGGGCGGATCCGCGAACCCGGCAAGGCGGGCGCGTGGCTGGCGAGCACGGCGCGCAACGAGTGCCTGAAGGTCATCCGGAGTTCGCAACGGCTGACCCTGACGGACGATCCGCGGCTCCTGGACCGGGTCAGCGAGGAGGGCACGCCGGAACAGTCGCTGCTCGACTCCGAGGAGGCCGCCGCCCAGAGCGAACGTGTACGGCGGCTGTGGCAGGAGTTCGAGGAACTGGGCGAGCGATGCAGGCAGTTGCTGCGCGTGCTGATGGCCACGCCGCCGCCCAGTTATCAGGACGTCTCCGCCGCGCTCGGCATCGCGGTGGGCAGCATCGGGCCGCTGCGCCAGCGCTGTCTGCGGCGTCTGCGGGCCCGGCTCGAGGCACGGGGGGCGATATGAGCGACGTGAACGGCATGAACGGCATGAACGATGACGACGCGTTCGACGAGGACGGCTGGGAGGACGACGAGTTCGACGCCGGGCTGCTGGAGGAGGAGCTGCGGCAGGCCGCCGCCGTCCTGGACCCGGTGCCGGCGGAGCTCCAGCAGATCGCCGTCGACGCGTACGCGCTGCACGACCTCGACGCCCGCATCGCCGAGCTGACCTTCGACTCTCTGGTCGACGCCCTCCCGGTCCGGGGCGTCACCGACACGCCCCGGATGCTGACCTTCCGGGCGGGCGAGGTGACCGTCGACGTCGAGGTGACCACGCACGGACTCCTGGGACAGGTGCTGCCCCCGCAACCGGCCCGGATCGAGGTCCTGGGCGGCCCGCGGCCCGGCTCCACGCTCACGGCCGACGACCTGGGTCGCTTCACCGGCGACGTACCGCTCTCCGGCCCGTTCGCGCTACGGCTGCGGACCGGCGGGGACGTGGTGGTGACGGAGTGGTTGCGGGCCTAGCCATCCGGTTGCGGGCGCGCGCCTGGGCGGCTGACTGCCGGGCGCGCTGAAGGACGGGGCGCTGGGCGTCTTCTCGGCTTCGCCGGATCGGCCGCCGGCCGCCGGGGGACGAGCCGCGGCGGCGGACCGGCCGGAGCGTGGTGGTGACGGAGTGGCTGCGGGCCTAGCCATCCGGTTGCGGGCGAGCCTGGGCGGCTGGCCGCCGGGCGCGCTGAAGGACGGGGCGCTGGGTGTCTTCTCGGGTTCGCCGGATCGGCCGCCGGGGGACGAGCCGCGGCGGCGGACCTATCGGAGCGTGGTGGGGACGGAATGGCCGCTCGTCTGAAAAGCCAAGCCGGGACCGGGGGCTAAGGCCACCGGCCGCCGGGCGCGCCCACCCGGCGGGCGGGCCGGGCACCGGGGGTGAGCCCCGGTGCGATGCCGCACCGCGGGCGCCTGCCCGAGGCGCAGGAGGGTCGGCGCGCTGCCGCCCACGCGACGCCCTCGGCGCCCATCGCGAAGGCCGCCGTGGGTCACCAGGTGCACGGCAGTGTCCGCGGCCCCCGGATCATCGTCCTGCGCCGCCACTCGACCTGGTCGACGGGGACCGCGAGCCGCAGGCCCGGCAGCCGGTCCAGCAGGGTGCCGAGCAGCAGTTCGGTCTGCAGGCGGGCCAGGACGGCGCCGGTGCAATAGTGCGGTCCGTTGCCGAGGGCCAGATGCGGGTTCGAGTCGCGGCCGGGGTCGATCCGGTCCGGCTCGGAAAAGACGTCCGGGTCGCGGTTGGCCGCGAGGTAGGAGACGTACACCGGGTCGCCCGCGCGGATACGGTGGCCGTGCAGGTCGACGTCCTCCAGGGCGATCCGCGCCAAGCCCACGGAGCTGCGGTGGGGGATGAAGCGCAACAGCTCGTCCAGCAGCGCGTCGCGTGCCTCGGGCCGCTCGTGCCACCACTGCCGCAACTCGGGCCGGGTGAGCAGCAGACAGAGCATCTGCCCGCAGTTGTGGGTGACGGCCTCGCCGCCGATCTGCAGCGGACCGGCGAGGCCGACGGCCTCCGTCTCGCTGATGTCACCACGCGTCACGGCTGCGCCCAGCAGGGAGTACACGTCCTCGCCGGTGCTGCCGGCGCGGGAGCGGATCGTGTCCGTGATCCATCCGTACAGACTGTTCTTGGCCCGGTCGGCGGCCTCGGCCCCGCCCGAGGTGGAGATGATCTGCCGGGTCCAGGTGTGCACCCGTTCCCGGTCGGCGGCGGGCACGCCCATCACCTCGCTGACCAGGGCGATCGGGAACGGTTCGAGCACGCGCTCGATCAAGTCGGCCGGCGGCCCGTCCCGTACGACCCCGTCCACCAGCTCGTCGAGCATCTCCTGCGCACGCGGCCGCAGCCGGTTCATCGCACGGACGGTGAAGGCCCCGGCCACCGCCTTGCGCAGCCGGTTGTGGTCGGGCTGGTCGGCGAAGGCCAGCGAACCGGGCCGCGGCTTGAAGTGCGGTGCCATCCTCGTCACTTGACGTCCGGTCACCTCCGCGCGGCTGAACCTCTGGTCGTTGGTGATCAGCTTCACGTCGTCGTGGCGGGTGGCCAGCCACGCCCATCCCTCGCCGAACGGCAGCCGGATCCGGGTCAGTGGCCCCTCGCGCATCAGCTCCGCGAGGATCGGGTCGAACTCCGTTCCGTCCAGGTCGAGGGCGGGCCAGTCCCGCACCGGGGGCGGTGACTGGCCGGTCAGCGTGGTGGTCTCCTCCGTCATGCACCCACCCTCGCCGGGCCCCTGCCGCTTGTCGCGCGGGAGTGCTCCAGCCGGTGACGTGCGGCGTTCAACGGGACACGGCGTCGACGAGACGGGCCAGCGCGCCGGCCAGCCGCTCCAGCCCGGCACCGGCGGGACCGCCCGGCTCGGTCATGTAGGTGTCGCGGCGGATCTCCACCATGAGCGCGCTGACCTCGGGCTGCTTCCCGTAGAACTCCAGGGGGACATACGTCCCGCTGAACGGGCTGTCGAGCCCTGTCTCCCCGAACGCCTCCCGGGCGGCGTCCAGCAGGCCGGGCGAGGTGTGGAACGGGTCGGTTCCGAGGCAGACCGCCGGCCGGGGTCCGCCCCCGTGCAGTTCGTACGGCAGCCTCCGGCTCGGGTAGGAGTGCACATCGATGATCACGGCCCGCCCGGTGGCCGCCAGCCGGTCCGCCACGGCCTGGGTCATCGCCCGCGCGTACGGCCGGAAGTACCGCTCGACGAGCGGCTCGGGATCGATGTCCGCAGGCCGCAGCACACCGCCGTGCGTGGTCCTCGTGTACACCGCGCCCATACCGACGGCCCGCATCTCCTCCCGCTCGTCCGGAAACCGCTCCGGGTCGACGACCAGCCGCGACAGCCGATTGACGAACCGCCAGGGCGTCACCCCCGCGAGCCCGGCCGCCACCTCGGCGATCTCCGCCGTGTGCGCGTCGGTGATGTGCCCGAGCTCCCGCTCCAGCTCCTCGTCGCCGAGCACGATGCCCGCGCGCACGTCATCCGGTATCACCCGTGCGGAGTGCGGGACATGCAGGATCACGGGAGAGCGGCCGGCCCCGGCCAGCAGCTCGAAGGAGTGCGGGGCGTCGGTCATGGGGCGGCTCCAGGGGGTTGTCAGCGGCGTGCGGAAGGATCAAGGCCTGACCCATGCAGAACTCCGCCCCGGCCGGCAGGAGTGCCGGTCGGGGCGGAGTCAGTGGATCTATGCGGGCCCGGGCGTCAGGACAGGGACGCCAGGGTCTCGTTCCACGTGGCGGACGGGCGCATGGCCTGCGCGGCCTTCGCCGGGTCGGGCTGGTAGTAGCCGCCGATCTCGACCGGCTTGCCCTGGGCGGCGATCAGCTCGTCGACGATCTTCTGCTCGTTGGCCGAGAGCGTCTCGGCGAGCGGGGCGAAGGTCTTCGCCAGGTCCGCGTCGTCGGTCTGCTTGGCCAGCTCCTGCGCCCAGTACAGGGACAGGAAGAAGTGGCTGCCGCGGTTGTCGATGCCGCCGACGCGCCGGGTCGGGGACTTGTCCTCGTTGAGGAAGGTCGCCGTGGCGCGGTCGAGCGTGTCGGCCAGGATCTGGGCGCGGGCGTTGCCCGTGACCTTCGCCAGCTGCTCGAAGGACGGCACGAGGGCGAAGAACTCACCCAGGCTGTCCCAGCGCAGGTAGTTCTCCCTGACGAGCTGCTGGACGTGCTTCGGGGCGGAGCCACCGGCGCCCGTCTCGAAGAGGCCGCCGCCCGCCATCAGCGGGACGACCGACAGCATCTTGGCGCTGGTGCCCAGCTCCAGGATCGGGAACAGGTCGGTCAGGTAGTCGCGCAGGACGTTGCCCGTCACCGAGATCGTGTTCTCGCCGCGGCGGATGCGCTCCACCGACAGCTTCGTCGCCTCGACGGGGGACAGGATCCGGATGTCCAGGCCCTCGGTGTCGTGCTCCGCGAGGTAGGCGTTGACCTTGGCGATCAGGTTGGCGTCGTGCGCACGGGTCTCGTCCAGCCAGAACACGGCCGGGTCACCGGTGGCGCGGGCGCGCGTGACGGCCAGCTTCACCCAGTCCTTGATCGGCGCGTCCTTGGTCTGGCAGGCGCGGAAGATGTCACCGGCCGAGACCGTCTGCTCGATCAGCGCGGTGCCGTTCTGGTCGACCAGCCGGACCGTGCCCGTGACCGGGACCTCGAAGGTCTTGTCGTGGCTGCCGTACTCCTCGGCCTTCTGCGCCATCAGACCGACGTTCGGCACCGAGCCCATGGTCGACGGGTCGTAGGCGCCGTTTGCCCGGCAGTCCTCGATCACGGCCTGGTAGACACCCGCGTAGGAGGAGTCCGGCAGGACCGCGAGGGTGTCGGCCTCCTGGCCGTCCGGGCCCCACATGTGGCCGGAGGTGCGGATCATGGCCGGCATGGAGGCGTCGACGATGACGTCCGACGGGACGTGCAGGTTCGAGATGCCCTTGTCGGAGTCGACCATCGCCAGCTCCGGGCCCTCGGCGAGCTCGGCGTCGAAGGAGGCCTTGATCTCGGCACCCTCGGGCAGGGCCTCCAGGCCCTTGTAGATACCGCCCAGACCGTCGTTCGGGGTCAGACCGGCCGCGGCGAGCTTGTCGCCGTACTGCGCGAAGGTCTTCGGGAAGAAGGCGCGCACCACGTGGCCGAAGACGATCGGGTCGGAGACCTTCATCATCGTCGCCTTCAGGTGCACCGAGAACAGCACGCCCTGGGCCTTGGCCTCGGCGACCTGCGCGGTCAGGAACTCGCGCAGCGCGGCGACCCGCATCACGGAGGCGTCGACGACCTCACCGGCGAGGACCGGTACGGACTCACGCAGCACGGTGGTGGAGCCGTCGTCGCCGACGAGCTCGATGCGCAGCGCGCCGTCCTCGGCGATCACCACGGACTTCTCGGTGGAGCGGAAGTCGTTCTGGCCCATGGTCGCCACGTTCGTCTTGGACTCGGAGGTCCAGGCGCCCATGCGGTGCGGGTGGGACTTGGCGTAGTTCTTCACCGAGGCGGGGGCGCGCCGGTCGGAGTTGCCCTCACGCAGGACCGGGTTCACGGCGGAACCCTTGATCTTGTCGTAGCGGGCGCCGATCTCGCGCTCCTCGTCGGTCTTCGGGTCGTCCGGGTAGTCCGGCAGCGCGTAGCCCTGGCCCTGGAGCTCGGCGATCGCGGCCTTGAGCTGCGGGATGGACGCCGAGATGTTCGGCAGCTTGATGATGTTGGCGGCGGGCGTCTTGGCCAGCTCGCCGAGCTCCGCCAGGGCGTCCGGGATGCGCTGGTCCTCGGTCAGGTACTCCGGGAACACGGCGATGATGCGCCCGGCCAGCGAGATGTCGCGGGTCTCCACAGCGACACCCGCCTGCGAGGCGTACGCCCGGACCACCGGCAGGAAGGAATACGTCGCCAGTGCGGGGGCCTCGTCAGTGTGCGTATAGATGATGGTCGAGTCAGTCACCGGGTGCTCCGCTCCACGTCTGCAACATTGCTCGACATCAAGATATCTCCTGACCGGCCTCGTCTCGACAGGGGTCCGCCGCCAGTTTCGGGCAACCGATCGGCCCGCTCCTTTGTCATGGAGAGAGATCACTCACTCCATGACACGGCCGGACCTGACCACCCGGCCGTCCGAGCGAAAGCGGACCATGAGATATCGCACCAGAGTGACGGCCCCTGCGGCCGCCCTGATCGGCACGGCGGCGGCACTCACCACGGGGATTCCGGCCCAGGCGGCCCCCGGCACCGGCGCCACCCCGGGCGCCGAGACCCTGGGTGACCCCGTCTACCCCGCCCTCGGCAATGACGGATACCGCGTTTCGGCCTACCACCTCGACTTCGCCTACGACGCCACGACCAAGCTCGTCGAGGCCACCGCGACCCTGACCATCCGCACCACCCAGGCTCTGAGCCGCTTCTCCCTGGACGCGCGCGGCCTGGACATACGCTCCGTCCGGGTCGGCGGCCGCCCGGCCGCCTTCGAGCAGGTGGCCGAGAAGCTGCGGATCACCCCCGCCCGTCAGCTCGCGGCGAAGGCCCGGGTCACCGTGTGCGTCGCCTACGGCGCCGACCCGCGCCGGACCCCGCCGCCCGCCGGCGGCTGGGTGGCCACCCCGGACGGATTCGCGGTGTGCTGCCAGCCGGACCTGGCGCACACCGTCTTCCCCTGCAACGACCACCCCTCCGACAAGGCCGACTTCACGTTCCGCCTCACCGTGCCCGCCGGGTTGCGGGGCGTCGCCAGCGGCAGCCTGGTGCGTACCGAGCAGCTGTCCGGCGACCGGACCGCGTACACGTACCGCTCCCGTTCGCCGATCGCCACCGAGGTCGTGCAGATCACCGTCGGCGACTATGTGATCAAGGACCGGCAGGGCCCGCACGGCCTGTCGCTGCGGGACGTCGTCCCCGTCGCCCGGGCCGCCGCCCTGGAGCCCGCCCTGGCGCTCACCCCGGCGCTGGTGTCGTGGGTCGAGCAGCGGCTCGGCGCGTACCCCTTCGAGACGTACGGCCTGCTGCCCTGCAACAACGACGCCCCGGACGCCTTCGACTTCACGGGCCTGGAGACCCAGACCCTCACGATCTACAAGCCGAACTACCTCCTCCAGGAGGAGAGCAAGATCGGCTCGCACATGATGCACGAGCTGGTCCACTCCTACTTCGGCAACAGCGTCAGCCCCGCCACCTGGGCCGACCTGTGGCTGAACGAGGGCCACGCCGACTTCTACGGGCTGCTGTACCGCTACGAGCGCGGCTGGCCCGACTCCAAGGGCATGACCACCATGGAAGCCCGGATGAAGGACACCTACGCCCTCGGCGACCAGTGGCGCCACACCTCCGGGCCGGTCGCCGCACCCACCGCGGCCACCCTGTTCGACAGCCAGCGCTACCTGGGCGGCGTGCTCGTCCTGTACGCGTTGCGCCAGCAGGTCGGCGAGGCGGCCTTCACAGCCCTGGAGCGCACCTTCCTGGAGCGCTACCGCGACTCCTCGGCGTCAACGGATGACTACATCGCCGTTGCCTCGGAGGTCTCGGGCCAGGACCTGACCGGCTTCCTGCGGGACTGGCTGTACGGGACGAAGACGCCCCGGATGCCGGGCCACCCGGACTGGACCGTGACGCCCGTGAAGCCGTCCCTCGCGGCACCGCGCAGCCGGAGGGACAGCCGCCACCACGACAACTCCGCGACGCTGTAGGAGCCGCGGCGGAGAAGCTCTCACCCGAGATGTCTCAGGCCGGATGTCTCAGCCGAGATCTCAGGCGAGATGTCTCAGTCGAGCCGGGCGGACGTCATGTCGCCCGGCTCGAACTCGCCGTTCCGCTGCTGCGGAATGGCGACCGCGCCCTGCTGGAGCGCCACCGTACGGGCCGGGGCGGGGATGCGGATGCCCTCCGCGCGGTAGCGCTTGTGCAGGCGCTTGATGAACTCGTGCTTGATCCGGTACTGGTCGCTGAACTCGCCGACGCCCAGGATGACGGTGAAACCGATGCGGGAGTCGCCGAAGGTGTGGAACCGGATGATGGGCTCGTGGTCCGGCACGGCGCCCTCGACCTCGGTCATGGTCTCGGCGATGACCTCGTTGGTCACGCGCTCCACGTGCTCCAGGTCGCTGTCGTAGGCCACTCCGACCTGGACCAGGATGGTCAGCTGCTCCTCGGGGCGCATGAAGTTGGTCATGTTCGCCTGTGCGAGCTGACCGTTGGGGAGCACGATGAGGTTGTTGGACAGGTTGCGGATCGTCGTCTGCCGCCAGTTGATGTCCTCGACGTAGCCCTCCTCGCCGCTGCTGAGCTGGATGTAGTCACCGGGCTGGACGGTCTTGGAGGCGAGGATGTGGATGCCCGCGAAGAGGTTGGCGAGCGTGTCCTGAAGCGCCAGCGCGACCGCCAGACCGCCGACGCCCAGGGCCGTGAGCATCGGGGCTATGGAGATGCCCAGTGTCTGGAGCACCACCAGGAAGCCGATCGCGAGGACCAGGATCCGGGTGATGTTGACGAAGATCGTGGCCGATCCGGCGACACCGGAACGGGACTGGGTGACCGTGCGCACCAGGCCGGCCACCACCCGGGCCGCCGACACCGTCGCGACGAAGATGAGCAGCACGGTCAGCACCTGGTTGGTGTGGTGCTGCACCGTCCGGGTCAGCGGCAGCACCGCCGCCGCGCCCGCCGCACCGCCCACGACCGCGGCCCACGGCACCACGGCCCGCAGCGCGTGCACGATGACGTCGTCCCCGCTCCAGCGGGTGCGGTCTGCGTGTCCGCCCAGCCAGCGCAGCAGGATGCGCAGCGCGAAGGCCGCCAGCAGGCCCGACGCCAGGGCGATGCCGGCGAAGACCAGGTCGTCCACCGTGAGCGCCCGGTTCACCGGTCACCTCCGGGGCGGAGAACCGCGGCGAACGCCTTCGTCGACGGCCGGATGTGAAGTCTCGTCACGTAGTCACCTGCTCGTTTTCGGGGGGAAGTCCGATCGCGCCCGACCACCCTGACCCGGGGTCGGCGCAATCGTTCATCCTGCCGCATCCCGCACGGGGCTTCGTACCGGAGACAGGGGTGAGCGGGGGGTGAGTTACTGCACATGACGTGCCGTCGCGTGCGCCGGATCCGCCTCGCGCACATCCGCCTCGCTCACAGGTCCGTGAACGATCCGTTCTGGGGGCGCGGGGAACTGCGCGAACAGCCCCCACCGGCCCGCAGGCGGACGACAGCCGCACGCCACCCGGGTCAGATCACCTTCAGCCGCACCAGTGCCCCCAGCGTCACGGCGCCCGGCAGCAGCGGCAGCCAGACGGTGATGACCCGGAAGGCCAGGACCACGGCCGTGGCCACCGCGGCCGGGCCGCCCGCGGCCACCAGCGCCACGACCAGCGCCGCCTCCACCGAGCCGAGCCCGCCCGGGGTGGGCACCAGTGCGACGGCGACGGTGGCCGCCAGGTAGGCCACCGCCATGTGCGCGGGCGGCACGTCCAGCCCGAGCGACTGCCCCACCAGCACCAGCACGGAGGCCTGCAACGCCGGGAAGGCGAAGGACCCGCCCCACAGGGCCAGGGCCCGGGCCGGGCGGGTGTGCACCGAGCGCGCCTCGCCGAGTGCCGTACGCAGGAAGGAGACCAGGGCCGAGCGCACCCGCCGGACGAGGGCGACCACGGCCGCCGCGACCACGAGCACCACGCCGGCACCGGCCAGCAGCGGGCCGAACGCCGTCTCCGGAATTAGGGTGCTCAGCCTCAGCGCGTCGGGGAACGCGAGGAACAGGGCGCCCAGCAGGGCCACCCGGCCGATGCTCTCCGCCAGCAGGTACAGGGCGAGGGCGGCCGAGGAGCGGGCGAGCGGCAGCCCGCACACCGTCATGAACCGCAGATTGACCGCGCTCGCGCCGAGCCCGGTCGGCAGCAGGTGGTTGGCCGCGCCCGCCGCGAACTGGGTCGCGAGGAGCCGCCGTTTGGGCAGTGGTTCGACGACCGCGCCCTGCCGGGTGCAGGCGGCGGCGACCCAGGTCAGACAGGTCGCGCCGACCGCGGCCAGCAGCCATGGCCACTCGGCGGTGCCCAGGTGCGCGAAGCCCTCGGCCAGCACCGACCGGTGCTGCACCGCGACCACGGTGACGAGCAGGAGCGGGAGCAGGCACAGGATCTGACGCAGGCGGCGGACCGGGACGCGACGGGGGAGTCGTCCCGGGCGGAGTTCGGGGAGTTGTACCGCTGTCACATCCGCAGAGGCTTCCCATGCCGTGCCAACGGCGGGTTGCGGAAGCGGGGACTGGGGCTTACGTGCGGGGAGCGGCTGGGAGGAGATCGTCATCGGGGCCTTCGCGCTGGGGACGGGAAGAGGGGGATCGGGCTGATTGTGCGGGATGTCGGGGGCGATGCGCGAGCGCCTTGACCTCAAGATTGCTTGAGGTTCTACCTTCTGTGCCATGAGCATGGAGACCACAGCGTGGACACAGCTGCACAGCGTCATGAACGCCGAGCAGGAACGCCGCCCCTTCGCCCTGGCGACCCTGCGCCGTATCGGCGCGTTCGCCCGCCCGCACCGGCGCCGCATCGCCCTCTTCGTCCTGCTCGGCGTGGGGACCGCCCTGCTCGCCGTGGCGACCCCCGTCCTGGCCGGGAGCGTGGTGGACGTGATCGTCTCGGCCGGTGACGAGGACAGAGTCGTACGCCTGGCCCTGCTCATCGCGCTGATCGCGGTGGCGGAGGCGGCGCTCGGCATCCTCGGCCGGAGGCTGTCGGCGACGCTCGGCGAGCACCTCATCCTCGATCTGCGGACCGCCGTCTTCGACCATGTGCAGCGGATGCCGGTGGCGTTCTTCACACGCACTCGTACGGGCGCCCTCGTCTCCCGGCTCAACAACGACGTCATCGGCGCCCAGCGCGCCTTCAGCAACACCCTGTCGGGCGTGGTCAGCAACCTCGTCACGCTCGTGCTCACCCTCGTCGTGATGCTGACCCTGTCCTGGCAGATCACCCTGCTGGCGCTGGTGCTGCTGCCGGTGTTCGTGATCCCTGCCCGGCGCATGGGCAGCCGTATGGCCCGGATGCAGCGGGAGGCGGCGACGCTGAACGCGGCGATGGGCACCCGCATGACCGAGCGCTTCTCCGCACCCGGCGCCACCCTGGTCAAGCTCTTCGGAAGGCCCGAGGAGGAGTCGCGGGAGTTCGCCGAACGCGCCCGCCGCGTCGCGGACATCGGTGTCCGGACGGCCACGGCCCAGGCCGCCTTCATCACCGCCCTCACCCTGGTCTCCGCCCTCGCCCTGGCCCTGGTCTACGGCCTCGGCGGCTGGTTCGCCCTGCGCGGCGCCCTGGAACCGGGCGCGGTCGTCTCGCTGGCACTGCTCCTGACCAGGCTGTACGCGCCGCTGACCGCCCTGGCCGGTGCCCGGGTCGAGGTGATGAGCGCACTGGTCAGCTTCGAGCGGGTCTTCGAAGTGCTCGACCTCCGGCCGCTCATCGAGGAGAAGCCGGACCCGCGCGGGGTGCCCGACGGGCCCGTGGCGGTCGAGTTCGAGAAGGTCCGCTTCGGCTACCCCGCGGCCGACAAGGTCTCCCTGGCCTCCCTGGAGGAGGTCGCGACCCTGGACCGACGGGGCGGCGACGAGGTCCTGCACGGCATCTCCTTCCGCGCCGAACCGGGGCAGACCGTGGCGCTCGTCGGGTCCTCCGGCGCGGGCAAGTCGACCGTCGCGCAACTGCTGCCCCGCCTGTACGACGCCGACGAGGGCGCCGTACGCGTCGGCGGCGTCGATGTCCGCGACCTGAGCGCCCGGGCCCTGCGGGAGACCCTCGGCATGGTCACCCAGGACGGGCACCTCTTCCACGACACCGTCCGCGCCAACCTCCTGCTGGCCCGCCCCGCGGCGGCGGAGGAGGAGGTGTGGGACGCCCTGCGCCGGGCCCGCCTCGACGACCTCGTACGGTCCCTGCCCGACGGCCTCGACACCGTGGTCGGCGAACGCGGCTACCGGCTCTCCGGCGGCGAACGCCAGCGCATGACCATCGCCCGGCTGCTGCTGGCCCGCCAACGGATCGTCATCCTCGACGAGGCCACCGCTCACCTCGACAACACCTCCGAGGCCGCCGTGCAGGAGGCACTCACCGAAGCCCTCGAAGGCAGGACGGCGGTCGTGATCGCCCACCGGCTGTCCACGGTCCGGTCGGCGGACCAGATCCTGGTCGTCGAGGCCGGCCGGATCGTGGAACGGGGCACGCACGAGGAACTACTGGCGGCGGGCGCACGGTACGCGGAGCTGTACCGCACGCAGTTCAGCGAGACGGAGCGCACGGTCGTCGACAGCGTGTGAACGGCTCCGGGCGCGCGTCCGTACCTCTTCCGAGTACTCCAGCCTGCCCACCAGGGCAGAACAGCGCGCATCCGGAGAGGCACGTGTCCCAGCAGCAACCGCACGCACCATCCAACCGCCGGACCCCGTCCCGCGCCCACCGGCTGCGCGCCGCCGCGGCGGTGGGCGCCCTGGTCGTGCTCCCCCTGGTCACCGCCTGCGGCGGCGGTGACGACAGGAAGCCGGCCGGCAGCGGCGAGGCGGCGACGCCGGGCGGGTCCGCCGCTCCCGCCGCCGGTGTCGTCGCCCCGGCGAAGGTGGAGGTCATCGCCGGGCTGGCCGGCTGCAAGGCGAAGATCCGCACCGAGGCGGACGAGCTGCGCGAAGGCGTGTGCCACACCAAGAAGGGCGACTTCCTCATCACCACCTTCCCCGAGGAGAAGCTCAAGGAGACCTGGCTGGAGTCGGCCCGTGTGTACGGGGGCAAGTACCTCGTCGGCATGCGCTGGGTGGTCAGCGCCAAGCCGGGCATGTACGAGCACCTCCGCGCCAAACTCGGCGGCACCGTTCAGGAGTTGCAGGGCATCGGCCCCTCCGCGAACCCCTCCTGACGTCACTCCGGGACCAGACGGCGGACGAGGCCGGCGACCTGTGCGTCCTGCCGTGCGAGGAAGGTCTCGAAGGCGCGGCCGGTGGCGAACACGTCGGTCCAGCCGTGCCGGCGGAGTTCGGCCCGCCACCGGCGGGAGCCGTGCAGCTCGGTCAGCGCGTCGACCCAGCGCCGCCGCTCGGTGTCGCTGATGCCGGGCGGGGCCACGATGCCCCGCCAGTTGTCGAAGACCAGGTCGATCCCGGAGGACCTCAGGGTCGGGACACCGGGCAGGACACCGACCGGCCGTTCTCCGGTGACGGCGAGGACCCGCAGCCGGCCGCCGCGTTTCTGGTCCAGGAACTCGCCGAACCCACTGGTGGCGACGTCGACCCTGCCGTCGAGCAGCGCGGGCAGCAGATCGCCGCCGCCGTCGTACGGGACGTACGCCACCTTCCGCGGGTCGATGCCGACCGCCTGTGCCAGCTCCATCGGCAGCAGATGATCGGGGCCGCCGGCGGAGGAGCCGCCGCCCACCCTGAGGCGCCCCGGGTCCTCGCGCCAGGCGGCCACCAGGGCACCGATCGTCCGGTACGGCGAGTCCGCGCGGACCACGACCGCGCCGGCCTCCTCGATCAGCCGGGCGATCGGGGTGGTGTCGGTGACGGCCACCTTCGAGCCCGCCGCGTGTGACGCGCCCACCACCCCGAGCCCCATCTGCAGCGCGAGCTCGCCGTTGCCCTTCTCGTCGACGATGCGCTGCAGACCCACCGTGCCGCCGGCACCCGGCAGGTTGAACACCTGCACGCCCGACGCGATCTGGGTCTCCTCCAGCACCCGGGCCGCGGTACGGGCAGTCGTGTCGTAGCCGCCACCGGGCGTGTTGGGCACCATGAGCCGCAGGTTCGCGGCGTTGCCGCCGCCCGGCCACGCCCCGCATGCGCAGACCACCAGCAGCGCCAGGACGGCGAAGGCGCCGGGTAAGGCGCGTGCCGGGCCCCTCATGACGCCTCCCTTTCGATTTCCACTGGTGGGCGTCATGATTGTCCGACTCGGCACCTGAGCCGCCCCGCTTGTGTCGGCATAGAAGATTGAGTTCGTTGTGGTCGCCACCTTTCGTCGCCATTCGCTCGCGGGCGAGATGCTGGTGCTCCAGCTCGCCATCGTCGTGGTGGTGCTGCTGGCGGTCGCCGCGGTCTCCCTCGCCCAGTCGCAGGCCACCTTCACCCGGGTCGAGGGACGCCGGGTGAGCGCGCTGGCCGAACAACTGGCCGCCAACCCCTTGGTGCGCAGCCAGCTGGTGCGTCCCGCATCGGGGGAGACGCTCGCCCCGCTGGTGCACTCCACGCAGGCGCAGTCCGGGGTGACCTCGGTGACGGTGGCCGACGCCGCCGGCCGGATCGTCAGTTCCACGAACCCCACGGTCGTCGGCGAGCGGCTGCCGCTCGGGCCGGGCACCACCCGGGAGCGGGGCTGGTCGGGGCAGCTGACACTGGACGGCAACCGCCAGCTGGCCGCCCAGGTCCCCGTCCTCGGGGCGAGTGAGGAGAACCTCGGCCGGATCCTCGGGACGGTGATGATCGGCGAGGCCGATCCGACGGTGTGGCAGCGGCTCAGCGGCGCCTCCTCGTACCTGCTGGCCTATCTGGGCATCGCCAGCGGGCTCGGCGTGGCCGGCTCCTGGCTGCTCGCGCGGCGCGTGAAGCGGCAGACCCTCGGGCTGGAACCACGGGAGATCGCCGGGCTCGCCGAGCACCGGGAGGCGATGCTCTACGGGATCGCCGAGGGTGTGATCGCCCTGGACCCGCAGCACCGGCTCACCCTCGTCAACGACATGGGCCGCCGCCTGCTCGATCTGCCCGAGGACTGCGTGGGCCAGAGCCTGGACGGCCTGGGCATCGACGGACGGCTGCGCGACGTGCTGGCCGGAACCACCGCCGGTAAACGGGACGAGGTCGTCGTACGCCGCGGCCGGGTGCTGGTGATGAACCGGATGACCGTCACCAAGGACGGCCGGCTCCTCGGCTCCGTCACCACCCTGCGCGACCGCACCGAACTGGCCCGGCTGGAGCGGGAGATCGGCTCCTTCCGCAGCTCCTCGGAGCTGCTGCGCGCACAGGCGCACGAGTTCGCCAACCAGCTGCACACCATCTCCGGACTGATCCAGATCGGCGAGCAGGACGAAGTCGTGTGCTACATCCGCGCGTTGAACCAGCGCCGCCAGTCCCTGGACGTCACCCTCAGCCGCCGCGTCCGCGACACGGCGGTGGCCGCCCTGCTGATGGCGAAGGCGTCCCTCGCGGCCGAACGGAAGGTCAGCCTGCGGATCTCCGACGACACCGCACTGGAACGGCTGGCCCCGGAGGACGCCGCCGACGTCGCGACCGTGGTGGGCAACCTGGTCGACAACGCCGTCGACGCCGCCGCGCCCGACGGGCAGCGCTGGGTCGAGGTGGCGCTGCGGCAGGACGCCTCCAGCGTGGAGATCGTGGTGCGCGACTCCGGTCCTGGCGTGGCTCCCGAACTGGCCCACGAGGTCTTCTCCCACGGCTTCACCACCAAGGCCGCGCGCGAGGGCGAGCGCGGCATCGGACTGGCCCTGACCAAGCTGGTCTGCGAACGGCACGGGGGCGAGATCTCGGTGTCCAACACCCCCGACGGAGCGGTGTTCACCGCACGCATGACCGTCGGCCGGCTCACCGGCACACTGACGGAAGGAGCGGCCCCATGATCCCCGGGACGCGCGACAAGGCGGGCACGATCGACGTCCTGGTGGTCGACGACGACTTCATGGTGGCCCGCGTCCACCGCACCTTCGTCGAACGCGTCCAGCCGTTCCGTGTCGTCGGCGTGGCCCACACGGGCCGGCAGGCGATCGAGGCCGTGGGCGAACTGCGCCCCGACCTCGTCCTCCTCGACCTGTATCTCCCCGACCTCTTCGGCCTCGACGTCATCCCCCGGCTGCGCACCGCAGGCCACGACTGCGACGTCATGGTCATCAGCGCCGCGCAGGAGGCAGGCACGGTCCGCGGCGCCGTCCGCCGAGGCGTCGTCGACTACCTCCTCAAACCCTTCGACTTCGAGGACCTGCGCCCCCGCCTCGAGCGCTACGCCGCCCAGCGGGGCCGCCTGCTGACGACGGTCGTACGGGGCCAGGCCGACGTGGACCGCGTCCTGGCCGGCGCGATCGTCCCCGCCCCTGCCCTCACTCTGCCCAAGGGCATGAGTGTGGAGACCGCGGAACTGGTCGAGCGGGCCCTGCGCGAGACGGACGGCACCCTGTCCGCGACCGAGTGCGCGGCCCTGACCGGCATCTCCCGCGTGAGCGCCCGCCGCTACCTGGAGTACTTCCACAGCACCGGGAGCGTGGAGGTGAGCTTGCGGTACGGCGCGGCGGGGCGGCCGGAACGCCGCTACGGCCGCCGGCTGTGATCCGGTGCCGCAGCAGAAGGCGCGGCACGGTGGGCGACGGTCCGATTACCATTCGTACAGTCCTGGAGGACGGTGACTCGTAGCGAGGGGGAGCGCGTTGGGGGTTTGCGATCACTTGGTCGTCGTCCTGCCGGGGCTGGGGGGAACGGTCCTCGCCGTCCCCGACCGACGCGGGCGCCCGAGCGGGGAGTCGGTCTGGGGCACTCTCGGGAAGGACCTCGACGTGCTGCGGGACCCGGAGCAGCTGAGTACCGACAGGTACCCGCGGCTCGCCCCCGCGGGACTCGTCCGGGCCACCAGGGCGTTCGGGCTGTGGACCGTGGTTCCCGGCTACGACCGCCTCCTTGCCCGGCTGGGGACGCGAGCCGGAGCCGTCGTCGACGACGGGACCGCGCCGGAACCCGACCTCGACGCCGGCATCGTCGCCGTCGGCTACGACTTCCGCCTCGGAGTCGCCGATGCCGCGCGGACACTGGACGCCCAACTGCTCCCACGGCTGGAGCACCTCTGGCCGGACGAGGAGGCCCGCGAGGCCCGCGTCGTGATCGTCGCCCACTCCATGGGCGGCCTGGTGGCCCGCTATTGGGCCGCAGTACTCGGCGGTGCCCGCTGGTGCCGCGGCGTCATCACCCTCGGCACTCCCCACCGGGGCGCACCGAAGGCCCTCGAGGTGATGGCGCACGGACTGCCCGTCGGACCCTTCCGCATCACACGGCCCGTCGAGGTGGTGCGCGGCTGGCAGGGACTGGCGGACCTGCTGCCGCGCTACCGCGCCGTCGACGACCGAAGCGCCCTCGACGCCGTGCGCCCGTCCAGCGGCGACGGTCCTCCTCGCCCGCCCCGCCTGCTCCGGCCGCACCAACTGCCCTTGCCCTGGCTGCGCGAGCCGGCCCGACGGGCCCACACCATGCACCGGAAGATCGAACAGGGCTGGCAGAACCTCCGTGTCCCGCCGGCGGTCATGCCCCGCATCGGATTCGGCCACGCCACCCTGCGGTCCTGCTCCTGGGACGGCAGTGAGGTGACCGTCACCAAGGACGTCCCCCCGGGCCCCGAGCTCGGCGGCTGGAGTACCGGGCTCGGCGACGGCACCGTCCCCGCGTTCTGCGGCCTGCCCGTGGAGATGGACAACTACCCCCGTACCCATCTGCACGTCCACCGACGTCACGGCCCCATCGCGGAACTGAGGGAGACCGCGGAGCTGCTCGACGCCTTCCGGAGCGATGCGGCTCTCTCCGCGTACCGGGCCCGGCGGGAGAGCCCGGTCGCCCTCGGTTTGGACCTGGACGAACTGCAGCTGCGCGACCGGCCGATCACCGTCGCCGTCACCCCTCTGACCCTCGCCGGAGAACGTGTCGACGCCGCACGGGCCACGGTGTGGGCCGGAGCGGAACCGGTGACGGAGGACGGGCGGCCGCCCTGGGCCCGCATCGATGTCCGGTTGGAGTGGGACGCCGGGCAGCGCGCCTTCCACGGCCGGCTGCCCGGACTGCCGCCCGGCCTGGTGAAGGTGAGCGTCGTCGCCCGGGACCTGACCGACGCGACCGCCGTTCAGACGGTGCAGGTGCTCGATGACACCGGCCTCGAGTGACCGCCGGACCGCGTGGCCGCCCTGGTCGGCCGACGCGGCTCCCGCCGACCTGGCCCGCTACGTCGTGCCCCACGCCGTACGCATGCACGCGCGGATTCCCGGGCCTTCGGATGCTCCGGTCCTGCAGCGGGTGCGGGTCGTCTGGGACCGGCTGCGACAGGCCGGGATCGGCTACGCGCACGAGCCGGTCGACAGCGGGCCGGACGGGCAGTGGATCAGGCCCCCGGCCGAGGTGCTCGTAGCGCCCCGCAACGGCACGTGTCTCGACCTCGCCGTCCTGCTCGCCGGCGCCTTCCGGCACGCGGGGCTGCGGACGGCGGTCGTGGTCCTGGACGCGGCCGAACCGGGGCGGCCCGGGCATGCCCTGGTGGCGGTCGCGCCGGCCGGTACGTGGCCGGCCGGACTGCCCGGCGAGGGCGTATGGTCCGCTCCACCACGGGAGTTGCCGGACGAGGTACAGACCGGGCTGGACGGCCCGCCACGCAGCATGCTGGTCCTGGACCCGAACGGGATCTCCCACCCCGTGGGCGTGGCCGGACCCGGGACGGACACCGACCTCGCCACAGCCGCGGCGACGGGATACGCCCAGCTCACCTCGAACGCTTACCGCTGGCGTGTCGGTGTGCCCGCCGATCCGGACGTGACGCCCTACACCCCCGCGGCGCTGCCCGCGGTGCTGCCGCTGCGGGACCCGTACCGTGAACCGGGCACGGCCGAGTCGGCACTGCGCCTGCTGAGGGCCGAATTCCAGGTCACGCCCTTCCAGAGCCGTGACGAGCTGACCGTGCTGTCTGGGCTGTGCGAGGACACGCTCCGCGGTCCGCACACCACGATCGCCGTCATCACCGGTCGCGGCGGCTCCGGGAAGACCCGGCTCGGTCTGGAGCTGGTCGACCGGACGGCCCGAGCCGGCTGGTACGCGGGCGTCCTGCGGGAGCAGGCCGGGTCGGGCCGCTCGTGGGAGTGGCTGGCCGAGGTCACCGCACCCCTGCTCGTCCTCGTCGACTACGCCGACGCCCGAGCCGGCTCCACGATCGACCTCCTGCGCGTGGTGGCGCGCCGACCCCGCCCGGCGGTCGTCGTGCTCACCGCGAGGGAACGCGAAGGGGAGTGGCTGACCCGGATCACCGACGCGCTGGAGTCCGACGCCCACCCCCACCGGCTGGAGAACATCGAACTGCCGGACGCCCACCCGCGGCCCGAGGATCTCTTCCGGCACACGTGCGCGGCGGTCCGGCAAGGCCCCCACGCAGGCCCGCCCCGCCTGCCGGACCCGGACAGAGGAACCCGGTGGACCAGCCTGGACCTGGTGCTGCTCGGCTGGCTCGCGGCCCGCGGCCAGGACACGCTGCCGGTCACCTCCGCCGCCCTGTACGACGAGGTGCTGCGCCACGAACGCCGGTACTGGAACACCACCTTCGAGCACCGCACCGGCACGCCCCTGCGGTACACCGGCCTCATCGCCGAGGCCGCGGCATGCCTGACCCTCCTCACCCCCGCCCCGCACCGGGCCGCCGAAGCCCTGACCGCCGTGGCCCGGCTCGCCGAAGCCGACGCCCTCCGGCAGCAGATCGCCGAGACCCTCGTCACCTGTATGGACCCCGGGCCGGGGGAGTACGTCGCGATCCGGCCCGATCCGGTGGGAGACCACCATCTGCTGACCACCCTCGAACAACGTCCGGACCTCTTGGAGCGCTGCCTGCGTGTCGGCTCGCTGCTCGACGAGGACGACCTCGGAGAGGGGCTGCGCAGCGCCCTCACCGTGCTGACGCGCGCCGGACGCAACGACGAACCGGCCGCCGCCGCCCACATCGAGGCGTTGCTGCGGTCCGAGCCGGGGCGCTGGCCGCTGGCCGCCACCGTGGCCGCGGCGCTGGGAGGCGCCGCGCGCACCGTGCTCGAGGAACTCGCCGCCGCCTCCGACACCCCTCTCCCTCTGGACGACATCTCCGCGGCCCTTCCGTTCGGGGCCGCCAGCCTGTGGCGGCTGGCCCTGATCGTCGAGGAACGCAGGCTGGAGGACGGCCGGGCCGGCGGCGCGGAGCCGGACGAGCTGGGGGAACTGCTGTTCCTGGCCAGCCGGCGCCGTGACGACGCAGGGGACCGTTCCGGCGCCCTGGAGGCGATCGAGGAGGCCGTTCCCCTCTACAGCGACCTCGCTCTCCTCGATCCCGGACTGCATCTCCCCAACCTCGCGGGCGCGTTCAACGACCTGGCCACCCACCGTGGCGCCACGGGCGATCGGTACAGTGCCGTGGACGCGGCCGAGAGTGCCGTGCGGCTGCAGCGCAGGCTCGTGGCCGAACTCGGGCCGGAACACGAGGAGTCCCTGGCGAGATCGCTGAACACCCTGGCGACCAGCAGGGCCGCGACCGACGACCGGGCCGGCGCGCTGTCCGCAGCCGACGAGGCCGTGCGGATCCACCGGAACCTCGTGCGCACGGCCACCTCGCAGGGCCTGCGCGACGCCTACGTGTCCGATCTGGCGGTGTCCCTCGGCAACCTCTCCCATTGCCGCTCGGCGATGGAGGACCGGGAGGGAGCACGCGCCGCGGGGGAGGAGGCGGTCACCCTGCGGCGCGGGCTGCTGTCCGGGCAGACCGACGACACCGCCGCCGACCTGGCGCACGCCTTGAACAATGTGAGCGGACACCGTTCCGCTGCCGGTGACGACGCCGCCGCTCTGGAGGCGGCCGTTGAGTCCACCGCCCTGTACCGGCACTTGGTGGTCGTCAACCGCGCGGTCTTCACCGAGGAGCTGGCGGCATCACTGAACAACCTGTCGGTGTGCCGCTCCCGCACCGGCGATTCGGAAGCGGCCCTGGACGACGCCGAGGAGGCCACCGCGCTGTACCGCGCCCTGGCCGCGGACGACGCGGACGTGTTCGCCGCCGACCTGGCGATGTCGCTGAACACACTGGGCAACCGGCGTGCCGAGACGGGCGATCGCCAGGGGGCGGTGGCGGCGGCCGGCGAAGCGGTGGACCTGTACCGGGGCCTGTTCGACGAGGACCAGGACGTGTACGTCCTCGACCTCGCCGGGGCGCTCGGCAACCTGTCCGCCGGCCGGGCGGCGGACGGAGACACCGGCGGCGCGTTGGAGGCGGCGGAGGAGGCCGCCCGGCTGTGCCGGCACGCGTCGGACACGAAGGGCGGCGCTTTCGCCGCCGAAACGGCCCGGGCGCTGAACACGCTGTCCCTCCGGCGCTCGGACGCGGGCGATCAGACGGGTGCGCTCGCCGTCGCCCGGGAAGCGGTCGCCATACGGCGGCAGTTGGCATCGGCCGAACCCGGTGCCTTCACCCGTGAGCTGGCGATCTCGCTCAACAACCTGGCCCACCGCCTCTGGCTGGTGGGCGATCGCCCGGGGGCGGCGAAGGCGGGGGAGGAGGCCGTCGCGTCGTACCGCCGCCTGGCAGCGGTCAACAGGGCGGCCGTGCTGCCGGATCTGGCCGCCGCGGTGAACAACCTGTCGGTTCTGGTGGGCGAGGCCGGCGATCGCGAACGTGCCCTGATCCTCGACGAGGAGGCGATCGGGCTCTTCCGCGAGCTGGCCAGGATCAACGGGGACGCCTGGAATCCCGGTCTCGCCGGCGCGCTCAACAACCGGTCCGTGAAGCTGACCGAAGCCGGTGACCACGAGCGGGCGTCAGAAGCCGCCGAGGCGAGCGTCGGCCTCTACCGCGAACTGGCCACGGTGAACCGCGAGGGATTCCTCCCTGACCTCGCCATGGCGGTGAACAACCTGGCCCGGTGCCGCTACGAGTCGGAGAACCTCCCCGAGGCGGTGTCCGCGGCTCAGGAGGCGGTCGGTCTGTACCGGGAGGCCGTGACGGAGAGAGGCGACGCGTTCACCGCCGATCTGGCCAGGGCGTTGAACAACCTGTCCGCTGTCCGGGCGGACACCGAGGACCACCAGGGGGCGCTCGACTCGGCGGAGGAAGCGGTGCGTCTGTATCGCGCGTCGATGGCGGCCCACCCGACGGCCCTCGTGCCGGACCTGTGCAAGGCGCTGAACAACGTCTCCTCCGCCCGACTGGCCCTGCGGGACCGCGGCGGGGCACTGGAAGCGGTCCGGGAGGCGGCGGAACTGCTTCGCGCCCTGGTCCTGGCCGAGCCCGCCTTCGCCTTCGACCTGGCCGTCACGCTGGGCACCCTCGCCTCGGCGCTCTACCTCACACAGGACTTCGAGGGAGCGCTGGCGGCCGGCCAGGAGGGCGTGGAGCTTCTTCGCGACCTCGCGGGCGACGATCCGGCGTCGTTCACTCCGGAACTGGCCGTGGCCACCTGGGACCTGGCGGAGCTGCTCATGATCCGGTCGCCCGCCGAGGCGTCCGCCGTCTGGGAGGCCTCGGCGGATGCCGTTCCCGAGGGCCACGGGCGCGCGGAAGTCCGGGCGGGCGCGGCCGACTGGTACGCGAGCCGGGGCGAGGGGCCCGCGGCGGCCGAGGACTTGGTCCGTGCCGCGGAGCTTGCCCACCGTGAAGACGACCTCGCACCCGCGTATCTGACCCGCCGGGTCCGGCAGCAGATCCGCACTGTCGCGCTGTCGTTCGAAGCTCCACCGTCCGGACTGCCCGAGTGGGCGGTGAGCCCGGTCCCCGACGCCGACCTGGAACTGATCCGCTCCTGGCGGGCCGCCCCGGACTGGCCGGACGCCGAGACAGTGCTGCGCGCCCGGGCCGATGTGGTCACGGGCTCCACCGTCGCCGCCGGCGTGGACATTCACGTCATGCTGCGCCCGGACGACGACAGTCTGCGGCAGCTGCGGGAGCTCGTGTGCGCCGTCGAACGCCAGGGCCTCGAAGCCGTACTCGCCGAACGCCGCGAGCGGCACGCCGTCGAGGAGCTCGTACGCGCCTGGATGGACCAGCCCACCCGGGAGCAGTGGCTCGGATATCTCGAAAGGCACCGCGGGCACCTGTGCGCCGACGCGGCGGCCGAGGTCCTCGCCGCCTCGACCGCCCCTTCCGCGGGAGAACACGCGGCGGTGGCCGCTCTGGCCAGGACGATGTCCATGCAGACGGTGGCCGGACTCGTCACCCACGCGGCGACAGCCGCGGACCATGCCCTTGAGGCGCTGGAGCGGGCGGATCCGGCGCGGCTGAGGCTGCTCACCGACGCCAACCCGGCCGCCCTGGACGAACCAGGCGCCGGCTTCGTGTTGCGGGCGGCTCTGGACCTGGACCAAGGGGATCTCGAGTCGGCCGTACAGGAGATGCGGGCCGGTGCGGCCGTCGCCACGCCGATCCAGCGACGGGCGCGGGCCGTGAACCTGGCCCGTTGGGCGGCGCGCGCGGCACCGGACCACGTGGCCGCGATCAACGCCCTCATCGACGTGCTGGGCGACCCGTCCGACCAGGAGTGAGCTCACACGGGGCCGCCGCGGCGCCCCGACCGCCGGTCAGCCAAGGAGTGGAGTTGTCCGACCGTCTGCACGTACTCACCGCCATCTACCAGTCGGACCGTTCCGACCGCTCCACCGCTCTCACGGTGAGCCTCGCCACCGTCGCCGCCGCCGTCACCTACCTCATCGGCACCATCGCGTTCTACGACAAACTCGACCTCCTGGGGTGGACCATCTGCCTCCTGCCGTCCCCGCTCTTCTGTGTCGCCGCCTTCCAGGCCCACCTGGTCAATCTCGCCGCAGTCCGGGCCCGTTCCATCCTCATCCTCGAACGGACCCTCCTCGACGCGGTCGAGTCGCCCGGCAGCACGCTGGACCGTGACGTCATCGGTGTCGCGGCGAGCGAACGAGCTTCCAACCTCCACACCGCCACGACCTCGCAGCGCGCGGTGATCCTCCTGGCCTATGGAGGCGTGGGCCTCATATACCTCGCCTACACGGCCCTGCTGCTCGCCAAGGCGACCCGTCACATGGACGCCTGGATCACCGTCCCCGCTGTCTGCTACGCCGTGTTGCTGGTGCTTCTCGTCCTGGCGTGGCGCGACTGCCTCAGGAGCCTCGTCCTGTGACCCGGAGGGAGCACGCGATCGCCGCCGCGCGGACCGAAGTCCGCGCGGCGGCGATGTGTGGCCGGCCCCGGGACCGTACCGGGGCCGGCACGTCAGGGGCGGTTGGTGAGGTAGCCGCCCATGGAGGTGAAGTACTCGGCCGCGGGCAGTTCCCGGCCGTCCTCGGTCCGTACGCGGGTGATGGCGAGGCCCTGGTTGCGGCCGGTGCGGGCGTCGGCACCGGCGACGATCACCACGCCGTCGCCCTCGCGGTAGAAGACGCGGCCGGGAGTGCCGCCGTAGCGGCCCTCGGACACGAAGGCGGCCAGGACGTCGAGCCGCTTGCCGCGGTGGAAGGTGTAGGCGCTGGGGTACGGCTCGGACTGGGCGCGGACCAGGCGCTCCAGATCCGCCGCCGGCCAGGTCCAGTCGATGCGGCTGTCCTCGTCGGCGCGCTTGTGGAAGAAGGACGCCTGGGAGCGGTCCTGCTTGGTGAACTCGGTCTGGCCGGAGGCGATGAGGCCGAGCGCGCCGATGGTTACGGGGGCGATGAGGTCGACGGTCTTGTGGAAGAGGTCGGTGGCGGTGTCCGTGGGACCGACCGGCACCGCCTCCTGCCGGACGATGTCGCCGGCGTCGAGCTCGTCGTTCATCATGTGCGCCGTGACGCCGACTTCGGGCTCGCCGTTGATGAGGGCCCAGATCAGCGGGGAGAAGCCGGCGTACTTGGGCAGCAGCGAGTCGTGCACGTTCAGCGTGCCGTGGCGCGGGAGGTCGAAGATGCGCGGGGGGATCCACGTCCGCCAGTTGTTGGCCACGATGATGTCCGCGTCGGCCTCCTTGAGGCGCTCGAACAGCTCGTCGTCGTCCGGGCGGTTGCGGATCAGCACGGGCACGCCGTGCTCCTCGGCGAGGTCGGCGACCGAGTCGCTCCAGATCTTCTCGTACGCGTGCTCGCTCTTGGGGTGCGTCACGACCAGCACGACGTCGTGCTCGGACTCCAGGAGGGCTTGCAGGGTGCGATGCCCCCAGGTCTGGTAACCGAACATGACGACCCGCATGGGGTTCCTCCTCAGAGCAAGGGTATGGCCGACGTAAGTAAAGCAAGCCTTACCTTAGTTTGCAACGGGTGTGCATAGTGCCCCAGTTGGTGAGGTGCCATCCGGAGGCTGTCCGTTTTGTCCAGTCGACACCGTGATGGGTTTAGCTTAGGCTCACCTAAGTTCCCTGGCGTGCCGTTTCGTTGGCATGCCCGCCTTTCGTTCTCTCCACACCTGACACGCGGCTGCCCCGCACGATGGGAGTGACATGTCGCAGGTTCTTCCTGGTGACGCACAACCGGTCCACGACCTCATTGGCATCGGCTTCGGACCGTCCAATGTGGCCATGGCTATCGCGCTCCGCGAGCACAACGCGCGCGTCGGCAGGCAGGAGGCAGTCACCGCTCACTTCTTCGAGCAGCAGCCCCGCTTCGGCTGGCACCGCGGCATGCTCATCGACGACGCCACCATGCAGGTCTCCTTCCTCAAGGACCTGGTGACGCTGCGGAACCCGTCCAGCGAGTACAGCTTCCTCTGCTACCTGCAGAGCAAGGGCCGGCTGATCGACTTCATCAACCACAAGAACCTGTTCCCGCTGCGCGTGGAGTTCCACGACTACTTCGAGTGGGCCGCGTCCCAGGTCGACGACATGGTCTCCTACGGCCACGAGGTCGTCGGCGTCGCGCCCGTGACCCGAGACGGCGTCGTGGAGTACCTCGACGTGACCGTCCGGTCGGGGGAGGGGCTCGAGGTCCACCGGGCCCGCAACCTCGTCATCGGCACGGGGCTGCGCCCCCTCATGCCCGAGGGTGTGGAGCGCGGCGACCGCGTCTGGCACAACTCCGAACTGCTGGCGAAGGTCGACGAGCTCGAGGGCACGTCACCCTCCCGGTTCGTCGTCGTGGGCGCCGGACAGAGCGCCGCCGAGAACGTCGCCTACTTGCACCGTCGCTTCCCCGAGGCCGAGGTCTGCGCGGTCTTCTCCCGCTACGGCTACAGCCCCGCCGACGACAGCGCCTTCGCCAACCGGATCTTCGACCCCCAGGCGGTCGACGAGTACTTCTCGGCACCCGAGGACGTCAAGCGCCGGCTGATGGACTACCACGGCAACACCAACTACTCCGTGGTGGACATCGACCTGATCGACGACCTCTACCGGCAGTCGTACCGGGAGAAGGTCCTGGGCGCCGAGCGCCTGCGCTTCCTCAACGTCTCCAGGCTCACCGGCGTCAAGGAGACGCCAACCGGCGCCCGGGCCACCGTGACGTCCCTCGTCACCGGCGAGGAGACCGACCTGGACGCGGACGTCGTGGTCTTCGCCACCGGCTACAGCCAGGCCGACCCCACCGGCCTGCTCGGCGAGGTCGCCGACCGCTGCGCCCGCGACGACGAGGGCCGCGTGCGCGTCGAGCGCGACTACCGCATCGCGACCGACCCCGGCCTGCGCTGCGGCATCTACCTGCAGGGCGGCACCGAGCACACCCACGGCATCACGTCGTCCCTGCTCTCCAACACGGCCATCAGGGTGGGCGAGATACTGGACTCGCTCCTCGGCCATGGCTCCGGACCCGCCGCCGAGGACGCCCGGACGCTCGCCGACGACACCGGCAGCCCCGCCCGCTAGGCGCTCCGCCGCGGGGGCCGAGACCGGTCGTCGACCGGCCGCGCCGCCGCCATGGCCGATCGCGCCCACGCGGCGGACCGCATATCGACACAGCCCCGCGCCACTTCAGGGCGGGAACAGACACCGCCAGGTCAAGTCGCCGACCGCACAAGGGATAACGTACGTCGACATGGGCACGACTGCTGCAGTTGAGCGCCCCACGCCCAGGGGCACGTCGAAGGCCCGTCGGCGGCGGGCCGTGGGCTTGGGCACCCTCGTGGCGCTCCTGGTGATCGCCACGGTGCTGTCGTTGGCCGTCGGCGCTCGCGCGTTGAGTCCCGCCGACGTGTGGCACGGGCTGTTCGCGGACCCGGACTCCGACCAGCGGCTCACCGAGATCCGGCTCATCGTGCGGACCGTGCGGGTGCCCCGGACGGTTCTCGGGGTCGTGGCGGGCATCGCCCTTGGCGTCGGCGGGGCGTTGATCCAGGGATACACGCGCAACCCGATCGCCGACACGGGCCTGCTGGGCGTGAACTCCGGAGCCTCGTTCGCGGTCGTGGTGGCGATCTCCGTGTTCGGGTTCGGCAACCCGTTCCAGTACGTCTGGTTCGCCTTCCTGGGGGCGGGGATCGCCGGTGTCGTCGTGTTCGGGCTGGCGAGCATCGGCCGGGGGGCCGGCAACCCGCTGACGCTCGCACTGGCCGGACAGGGGGTCACGGTGTTCCTGGCGGCGATGACCACGGCGGTCGCGCTCTCGGACCAGCAGGCCCTGAACGCCCTGCGGTTCTGGAACTCGGGCTCGCTGAACGGGACCGGCTTCGACGTCATCTGGCCGGTCACCGCCTTCATCGCCGCCGGTCTCGTGCTGGCCCTGACCACGCTGCCTTCCCTGAACCTGATGAACCTGGGTGACGACGTCGCGCGGGGACTGGGCGTGAACATCGCGCTGAGCCGGACCGTCGGCATCGCCGCCATCACCCTGCTGGCCGGCGCGGCGACGGCCGCCTGCGGACCCATCGCGTTCCTCGGGCTCATGGTGGCCCACGTGGCCCGGTACCTGACCGGGCCGGACTACCGCTGGCTGGTGCCGTACGCCGGTCTGCTCGGGGCCGTCGTCCTGCTGGTCTGCGACATCGTGGGCCGACTGGTGGTGCGGCCGGGCGAGTTGGACGCGGGTGTCGTCGTGGCGCTCCTCGGCGCGCCGTTCTTCGCGGTTCTGGTGTGGCGCGGAAAGTTCAGGAAAGCATGAACGTGACAGATGTGAAGCCGTCGGTGATGCCGGGCGTGCGGCTCGGCCGTGTGTCGTTCGTCTGGCGGCCCTGGATCCTGTGCGTGACGCTGCTGCTGGCGACGGCGACCTTCCTGGTGTTCTGTCTGTCCGTCGGCGTCGGGGACTTCCCCATCAGCCTGTCGCGGGTGATCGCGACGATCCTCGGGCGGGGCGAGCAGGTCGACCAGTTCGTGATCATGGACCTGCGGATGCCGCGGGCCCTGGCCGGGCTCGTCGTGGGCATCGCGCTGGGGGTCTCCGGGGCGATCACGCAGTCCATCGCCCGCAATCCCCTGGCCAGCCCGGATGTTCTCGGCATCACCTCGGGCGCCAGCGCGGTCGCGGTGTTCCTGGTGACCGTGTCGGGTGGCACCGCCGCCGCGATCGTCAACTCCGTGGGCCTGTCGGCGGCGGCGCTCGCGGGCGGGCTCGGCACGGGCCTGCTGGTGTACTTCCTGGCCTGGCGGCGCGGGATCGACGGCTTCCGGCTCATCCTCATCGGCATCTCCGTGAGCGCCGTGATGCAGGCGATCACGACCTGGCTGCTCGTCACGGCCGACATCAGGGACGTGGCCAAGGCCCAGGCGTGGCTCGTCGGTTCGCTGGAGGACCGCGCGTGGGGCGAGGTCCGGGTGGCGCTGTGGTGCTCGCTCGTCCTCCTCGTCGTGGTGTCCTTCGTCGCGTTCCAGTTCAAGCCGATGCACTTCGGCGACGAGGTCGCCGCCGGCCTGGGCGTCCGGTACGCGGCGGTACGGGCGGTCCTGCTGCTGTGCGCGGTGCTGCTGGCCGGGGTGGCGGTGAGCGCGGCGGGTCCGGTCCCCTTCGTCGCGCTGGTGGCGCCGCAGGTGGCGATGCGTCTGGCGCGGTGCCCGACACCGCCGATGGTGGCGTCGGGTCTGGTGGGCTCGTTGCTGCTGATCGGTTCGGACCTGGTCGCGCGTACGGCACTGCCGGTCTCGCTCCCGGTCGGCGTGGTCACCGCCGCGATCGGCGGCCCCTTCCTCGTCTATCTGCTGGTGCGGGCGAACCTCAGATAGGTGTACAAGAGTCAGGCATACCTAAGTAAGGGGGGCTTGTGGTCGCACAGTCCATCACCGAGGCGAAGGCCGGGGTCGATGACGCCTCGCGGCTGGCAGCCAGGGGTGTCACGGTCGGGTACGGCGGCCGGGTCGTCATCGACGGGCTCGACGTGGCGATACCGCCAGGGGTGGTCACCACGATCATCGGCCCCAACGGCTGCGGCAAGTCGACCCTGTTGAAGACGCTGTCGCGGCTGCTCAAGCCGACCGGGGGAACCGTCGTCCTGGACGGCGAGGACATCGGCCGGCTCAGGACCCGGGACGTGGCGAAGAAGCTCGGCCTGCTGCCGCAGGCGCCGGTCGCGCCGGAGGGGCTGACGGTGGCCGACCTTGTCGCCAGGGGCCGCCATCCGCACCAGAGCTGGCTGCGGCAGTGGTCCTCGGACGACGCCGAGGTGGTGGAACGCGCGCTGGCCATGACGGGCGTGTCCGATCTGGCGGACCGCCCGGTCGACGCGCTGTCCGGCGGGCAGCGCCAGCGCGTCTGGATCTCGATGACGCTGGCTCAGGGCACCGATCTGCTGCTGCTGGACGAGCCGACGACCTATCTGGACCTGGCGCACGCGATCGACGTCCTGGACCTGGTGGACGACCTGCACGAGTCGGGCTGCACCGTCGTCATGGTGCTGCACGACCTCAACCTGGCCACGCGCTACAGCGACAACCTCGTGGTGATGAGGGAGGGTTCGATCCTGGCGCAGGGCCACCCGCGCGACGTGATCACCGCCGAGCTGCTGCACGAGGCGTTCGGGCTGCGCGCACAGGTCATCGACGACCCGGTGGGGGACCGGCCGCTCATCGTGCCGATCGGTCGCACGCACGTCCAGTTGGACACATCCCGATAAAGACGGAGAAGTAAGGCTAGGCTAACCTCATTCCCTCACGGTAAGGTTTGCCTGCCCTTAGGCGAGGGTGCAGCGAACTAGCGCGAAAGCAAGGGGTTTTGGATGCTCCTCCATCGAACGACGCTCAGAAGGCCCTGGCGGCGTATGGCGGCGACACTGGCCGCCGCCACCCTCGGCGTCGGTCTCCTCACGGGATGCGGTTCCGACTCGGCGGACAAGACGGACCAGCAGAACGACGGCACGCAGGCCGCGGCCGCCGGTGCCTTCCCGGTCACCGTGGAGCATGCCTTCGGATCCACGACGGTCGACAAGGCGCCCAAGCGGGTCGTCTCCGTCGGCTACACCGACGACCAGACCATCCTGGCGTTCGGCATCAAGCCCGTCGGCATGGTCGACCAGTACCCCAACCCTCCGGGCAAGAGCCCTGACATCAACACCCAGTGGCCCTGGGTGAAGGACAAGTGGGGCGACACCAAGCCCGAGGTCGTCATGAAGAACGGCGACTCCGGCCCCAACTACGAGAAGATCGCCGCCCTGCGCCCGGACCTGATCGTGGGGGTCTACTCCGAGATCGACAAGGCCGCCTACGACAAGCTGTCCAAGATCGCCCCGACGGTGGCGCGCACCAAGGCCGAGAAGGAGCCCTTCAGCGCCCCCTGGCAGGACAACGCGCTCCACATCGCCAAGGCCCTCGGCAAGGCGAAGGAGGGCGAGAAGATGGTCCAGGACATCCAGGGCCAGCTCGACACGGCCAAGAAGGACCACCCGGAGCTCGGCAAGCAGACCGCTGTCGCGCTGTCCTGGTACGAGGACTCCGTGGCGCCGTTCACCTCCACCGACGTGCGCGGCCGGCTCGTGACGGGTATCGGCTTCAAGTACCAGACCGAGATCGACAAGGTCGCGGGCGGCAGCTTCTACACCAGGCTCTCGCCGGAGCGCGTCGACCTCGTCGACGTCGACCACATCTTCGTCATCAACGACAAGGCCGACACCGAGGCGCTGAAGAAGTTCAAGCTCTTCGCCAACCTGGACGCCGTGAAGAAGGGCAACGTGTCGTACCTGCTGGACAGTGAAGGGCCTGCGGTCGGCGCGGCCATCTCCCAGGGCACCCTGCTGTCCATGCCGTACGCGATCGACGAGCTCGTCAAGTCGGTCGATCAGTAAGTGAGCACCACCGCAACGCGCCTCGCCCCGGCGACCCTGCGCACGACGACCGGACGCGAGGCCACTCGATGGGTCACGGCGCACTGCCGTGAGATGCCCTGGCTGACGGCCGCCACCGTGCTCACCACGGTCGCGGGGGCGGCGCTCCAGGTGCTCCCGGTGCTCCTGCTCGGCCGGGTGGTCGACGGGGTCGTCGGGGGCGAAGAACGATCGATCCTGGTCACGATCGGGGTGTTGATCGGTGCCGCCGCGCTGCTCGGCGCGGCGGCCACCGCGGTCTCGACCTACCTGATCGGGCGGCTGGGCGCGGATCTGCTCGCCCGGCTGCGCGAAGGCGCAGTCCGGGCGGTGCTCGGGATGCCGAGCGCCCGGATCGAGCAGGTCGGCCGGGGAGACGTGCTCTCCCGGGTCGGTGACGACGTGGCCGTGCTGTCCAAGGGCATCCGCACGGCCGTGCCCACCGTGTTCTCGGCGGGCGTGCTGGTCGTCATCGCCACCCTCGGCATGTTCGGTCTGGACTGGCGGCTCGGCCTGGCGGGCGCCGGCGCACTGCCCGCCTACGCCCTGGCCCTGCGCTGGTATCTGCCCCGGTCCGCTCCGCTCTACCGGAAGCAGCGGGTGGCCCAGGCCGACCGGGCGCAGGCGTTCATCAGCGGCCTGAACGGCATCGACACGGTCCGGGCGTACCGCCTCGAGGGCGCCTTCCGCGAGAAGGTCACCAGCGAGTCGTGGCGGGTGCGCGACCTCGGCATCGAGGTGTTCCGGTTCTTCGGCCGGTTCGTCGGCCGGGAGAACCGCGCCGAGTTCATCGGTCTCGTCCTGATCCTCCTCGTGGGATACGCCCTGCTGGAGGCCGACGCCGCCAGCCTGGGCGAGGTGTCGGCGGCTCCGCTGCTGTTCCACCGGCTGTTCACCCCGCTGGGCGCCATCATGTTCACCTTCGACGAGGCGCAGAAGTCGGGCGCGAGCCTGACCCGTCTGGTCGGGGTGCTGGGGGAGGCCGCCGAGGAGCGGCTGGTGGGCGACGAGTCCGTGCCGGCGGCACAGGCCGGTTCGTACCCGGTGGCGGTGCGGGGGCTGACGTTCCGTTACCCCGGCTCCGAGGATCCGGTGCTGCGGGACGTCGACCTGACCATTCCCGCCGGTGGTTCGCTCGCCCTGGTGGGGGCGACGGGCGCGGGCAAGACGACCCTGGCCGCGCTGATCGCCGGCATAGGGACCCCGGAAGCCGGGTCCGTGCGGGTCGGGCCGACCGATCTCGCCGACCTCGACGAGGCCGGAGCGCGGGCCCTGGTGAGCATCCTGACGCAGGAGACGCATGTGTTCTCCGGTCCGCTCGCCGAGGACCTGCGGCTGGCCGCGCCGGAGGCGACCGACGCCGAACTGATGGACGCCCTGCGCACCGTCGGTGCCGACGGCTGGGTCGACGCGCTGCCCGACGGGCTGAACACCTCGGTCGGCGAGGGCGGCGAGCGCCTGGACGTCACCAAGGTCGCCCAGATCGCCCTGGCCCGGCTGGTGCTGGGCCGGGCGCCGGTGGTGGTGCTCGACGAGTCGACCGCGGAGGCCGGCAGCGAGGGAGCCGCCGAGCTGGAGCGGGCCGTACTGGCCGCGTGCGCGGGCCGGACGACACTGTTCGTGGCGCACCGGCTGACGCAGGCGATGGCCGCCGACCGGATCGCCGTGCTGGACGCGGGACGCGTCGTGGAACAGGGCACGCACGAGGAACTGGTGGCTCTGGGCGGCCGCTACGCGCGACTGTGGCGGGCCTGGCGAGAGGGTAGTTAGGCAACCCTTATTTAGGTTAGCCTAACTCCACATTCTGGAAGGGACGCTGAGTCTTCGATGTTGGAACCGCGCGCTCGTCTCGCACTGCTTTCTCCCACCCGCCTGGCAGATGTCCGCCGACGCGCAGGTGACTACCCGGACAGGACCATCGCCGAAGCCTGCGCCATCGGTCTGTCGTACTGGGCCACGGGGCAGAGCCCCGACGGTATCGACCTCGCGCCCGGCACGCTCTTCGCCGACGTCCTCGGATGGGTCGACAACGGCGGTACGGTGCCCGGCGGTTGGGACGTGAGCCCGGACGGCCGGAGCATCACCGTCCCGGACGGTGTCGCGCCTGCCGACGCGCAGCTCGCGCTCGACGACCTGGCCGACTTCCCGGACCGGCCCCTCGGCACCATCGGCCCGTCCAGCGTGGCCGCCAGGCTCCGGACCCTGGCCGAGTGGAACGACAACGAGTCCGACCGGGACCGCCCGACCATCGTCGAGATGTTCCGGGAACAGGCGCTGGCCAGACCGGACGCCGTCGCCGTCGTCGACGAGCACCGGTCGCTGACCTACCGCCAGGCGGCCGAGCTCTCCAGCCAGCTGGCCCATCACCTCATCGCACGCGGACTGGGCCACGAACAGGTCGTCGGTATCTCCCTGGCCCGCTCCGCCGACATGGTGATCGGGCTGCTCGCCGCACTCCAGGCCGGATGCGCGTTCGTGCCGCTCGACCCGCAGTGGCCCGCCGCGCGCCGGGCCGTCGTCATCGAGGACGCCCGGGTCGTCCTGCAGCTCAACGCCTCGGGCGAACACGACCCGGCCGAACCGGAGGCCGTCGCCGTCGACCTCGGCGACTGGGGGTACGCCTCCTACCCGGCCGAGGGCACCGGCGTCACCGTCCTCGGCGACGCCCTGGCGTATGTGATCTTCACGTCCGGTTCGACCGGGCGGCCCAAGGGCGCGATGATCCGGCACGAGGCGATCAGCGAGCGCCTGCTGTGGCAGGTGAACGAGATCCTGGGCTTCGGCCACGACGACGCGTCGCTGTTCAAGGCGCCGCTGTCCTTCGACATATCCATCAACGAGATCTTCCTGCCCCTGGTCTCCGGCGGCAGGCTGGTGGTCCTGCGCACCGGCGGCGAACGCGACCCGCACCATCTGCTGAGCGTCATCGCCGAGCAGCGCGTCACCTTCACCTACCTGGTGTCGTCCATGCTGGACGTGCTGCTGGAGATGGCGGGCGACACCGGCCGTCTGGACAGCCTGCGGCACGTGTGGTGCGGCGGCGAGGTGCTCACCCCCGAGCTGTACGAGCGGTTCCGCACCAAGCTCGACATCCCCATGTACCACGGCTACGGCCCCGCCGAGACGACGATCGGCGTCTCGCACGTCATCTACCGGGGCGCCGCGGAACGCCTGTCGACGTCGATCGGCAAGGCCAACCCCAACACCCAGCTGTACGTCCTGGACGAGGAGCTGCGCCCGGTACCGGTCGGGGTCGGCGGCGAACTGTACGTGGGCGGCTTCCTGCTGGGCCGCGGATACGTGGGCGCCCCCGGCCTGACCGCCTCCCGGTTCGTGGCCAACCCCTTCGCGAACGACGGCTCCCGGCTGTACCGGACCGGTGACCTCGCGCGGTTCGCCCCGGACGGATCACTGGACTTCCTCGGCCGGGCCGACAACCAGATCAAGATCCGCGGCATGCGGCTGGAGATCGAGGACGTCGAGGCCGGCCTGGCCGAACACCCCCGGGTCCGGCACACCTGCGTCGTCGCGAAGAAGAACACGGCGGGCGGCACCTACCTGGTCGGCTACGTCATCCCGGCCGCCGGCGGCGAGGACCTGCGGGCGGACGAGGTCAAGGCGTGGGCCGCCGAGCACATGGTCGAGTACATGGTGCCCGCCCACCTCGTCGTGATGGAGGAGTTCCCGCTCACCGCCAACGGCAAGCTCGACCGCAACGCCCTGCCCGAGCCCACGATCGAAACGGGCTCGCTCGTCCGGCCCACCACCGACGACGAGCGCGCGGTGTGCGCCGCGGTCGCGCAGGTCCTGCGGCTCGACGAGGTCGGTGTCGACCAGGACTTCTTCCAGCTCGGCGGCGACAGCATCCTGGCGATCTCCCTGCTGAGCGCCCTGCGCGACGAGGGCCTCCACGTCACGGCACGGCAGATCTTCACCCACAGCACCGTGGGCGCACTGGCCGCGGTCGCGAGCCGTGAGGACGTCTCCACCGCGGACCACGGCGACGTCGCCACCGGGACCGTCGTGGGATCGCCCATCGTGCAGTGGCTCGGCGAGACCACGGACGCCGTCGACGGCTTCGTCCAGTCGGTCGTGCTCAACACCCCGGCGGACCTGACGGCGGACGCCCTCGACGAGATCCTCTCGGCCCTCGTCCGGCACCACGACATGCTGCGCGCCAAGCTGGTGCGCGGAGACGACTGGAGCTTCGACATCCCGGAGGCGGACGGGGCGTTCGTGACCTGGCAGGAGAGTGATCTGCCGGTCGAGGAGTGCGTCGGGCTCGCCACCGAGGGGCTGGACCCGGACGCCGGCGCGATGCTGCGTGCCGTCTGGCGCCGTGAGGCACGGCAACTGGTCCTGGTCGCCCACCATGTGGTGATCGACGGCGTGTCCTGGCGGGTCCTGATGGAGGACCTGGCCACCGCCTGGCGGCAGTTCACCTCGGGCACACCGATCGAACTGCCCCCGGTGGGCACGTCGTTCCGGCGCTGGACCCAGCTGCTGGAACGCGCCGCGTTCGACGCGGACGCCTCGTACTACTGGCGCCCCCTGCCGGGCGAGGACCAACTGGTCGGCAGGCGCGCCCTGTCCGCGGCCGACACCGTCGCGCACGAGCGGCTGCGGACCGTCTCGGTCGGCCCCGAGATCACGGCCGCCCTGCTGGGCGAGATCCCCGCGAAGTTCCACGCGGGCGTCAACGACGTCCTGCTGACCGCGCTCGCCGTCGCCCTCGCCCGCCGGCGCCGCGACCTCGGCCAGGACCAGACGTTCGCCCACATCGAACTCGAAGGCCACGGCCGCGAAGGACAGTTCGTCGCGGGCTCCGCAGGCTTCGATCCGGAACTGTCGCGCACCGTCGGCTGGTTCACCACCCTCTTCCCGGTGACCGTCGACCCCGGCACGGCGGCCGACCTCACCACCCCGGCGTATCTGACCGCCGCCCTCAAGGCGGTCAAGGAGGACCTCGCCCGGGTACCGGACAACGGCGTCTCCTACGGCGCCCTGCGCTACCTCACCGGCAGCGAGTTCGACGCCCCCGCACCGCAGGTGCTCTTCAACTACCTGGGCCGCTTCGCCGCAGGCGCCTCCGGCGACTGGCAACTCGCTGGCACCACCGGCCAGTTGGGCGAGAAGCGCGACCCGGAGATGCGCCTGCCGCGCGCCCTGGAGTTCAACGCGATCGCCGAACCCGCCGCCACCGGCGAGTACGAGCTCGTCACCACCATCTCCTGGCCCGATGGCCTGTTCACCGACGCGGACATCACGGCCCTCGGCGACTACTTCCGGTCGGCCCTGGCCTCCCTCGCCGCACTCGACCAGGGCGGCCACTCGCCCAGCGACTTCCCCCTGGTGCCTCTCACCCAGACCGACGTCGACGCCCTGGACGGCCCGGCGCTGCGGGACATCCTGCCGCTGACCCCGCTGCAGGAGGGCCTGTACTTCCACTCGGTCTTCGACGACGACTCGGCGGGCGCCTACGTCGAGCAGCAACTCCTGACCCTGGACGGCGAGGTGGACGCCGACCGGCTCGCGGCGGCCGCCACCCGCCTGCTCACCCTCTTCCCGAACCTGGCCGCCCGGTTCACCGCCCTCGCCGACGGCCGCGTGGTCTCCGTGCTGGAGAGCGGCGTCCAGGCCCCCTTCACCACACTGGACCGCCCCGGCATCACCGACGAGGAGATACGCGCCCTCGCCGAGCGGGACCGCCGCGCCGGTTTCGACCTGGCCACCGGCCCGCTGATGCGGTACACGCTGGTCCGCGCCGGCTCCGGCCAAAACGTCCTGGTGCAGACCGTGCACCACATCATCGCCGACGGCTGGTCCGTGCCGCCGATGCTCCGCGCACTGCTGGCCGAATACCACGCCCCGGGGACCGTCTACCCGATCGGCGGCTTCACCGATTACGTGCACTGGCACGCCGGACGCGACGACGACGAGAGCGACCGCGTCTGGCACGCCGAACTCGCCGGCCTGCCCGGCCCCTCGCTGGTCGCCGAGGACCACATCCCGTCCGACCGCTTCGCCGACACCGCCGCGGAGCCTGAGGGTGACCTCGACGCCGCCGTCCGCGAAGCCGGCGTGCCCCTGAGCGTGGCCGTGCACAGCGCCTGGGCCGTGACGCTCGGCGGCATCCTGCACGGCAGCGACGTGGTGTTCGGCTCCACCGTCTCCGGCCGCGACGCCGAGGTTCCCGGCATCGGGGACATGGTGGGCCTGTTCATCAACACCATCCCCGTACGCGCCCGTTGGGCCGGTGGAACCACCTCCTCCGACCTGCTCGCCTCGGTACGCGAGCACCAGAGCGCGGTCCTGCCGCACCAGCACGTCTCCCTGGCGAGGATCGGCCGCCAGTCCGGCGCCGGCTCCCTGTTCGACACCCTCGTCGTCTTCGACGTGGCGACCGATGTCGCCGCCCTGCGACGACCCGACGACACGCTGGTCGTCTCCGACCTCGTCAACGAGGGCGCCCCGCACTACCCGCTCACGCTGGTGGTCGAGCGCGCGCTCGACGGAAGGCCGCGCTTCAACCTGATCTACGACGGCGAACTACTGCGGGAGACAACCGCACAGTCGATCCTGCACACGTTCACCCACACCCTCACCGGCCTGCTCACCCGGCCGGACGCCCTGGTCGACGACCTGGCACCCGAGAGCGAGCGGCGTCCCGCACCGATCACCCCGACGACGCTGGGCGGCCTGTTCGACGCCGCCGCGCGCCGCGACCCCGCCGCCACCGCCGTCACCCAGTGCGACCTCGACGGCGGCACCCGGTCCCTGACCTACGGCGAACTGGCCGACACCAAGAACGAACTGGCCGCCGCCCTGCGCGCGGCCGGGGTCGGGCCGGGCACGCGGGTCGCCGTGGCCGTCCCGCGCTCCCTGGAACAGGTCGTCGCCCTGGTCGCCATCGTCAGCGCGGGCGGCGCCTACGTCCCGCTGGACCTCGCCTACCCGGACGACCGGCTGGAGTACATCCTCGCCGACGCCGCACCCCAGGTCGTCCTGGTGGACCGTGAGCAGCGCGACCGCTTCACGGAGCTGCTGGCCAGGGCAGGCGTCCCGGCCCGGGTGCTCGTGCAGGGCGACGAACCGCCGGCGGGGGACACCACCGAGCCCGAGGTGAGCTGGCACAACCCCGCCTACGTGATCTACACCTCCGGGTCGACCGGCAGGCCCAAGGGCGTCGCCGTCCCGCACTCCAGCGTGGTGACACTGCTCGCCAACACCCAGCCCGACATGGACTTCGGCCCGCAGGACGTGTGGGTCCAGTTCCACTCCTTCTCCTTCGACTTCGCGGTCTGGGAGCTGTGGGGCGCGCTGGCGCACGGCGGTGAGCTGCTGGTGCCCGAGTACGGGCTGACGCGCTCCCCGGTCGACTTCCACCGGCTGGTCCGCGAGCGCGGAGTCACCGTGCTCAACCAGACCCCGTCGGCGTTCTACCAGTTCATCGAGGCCGACCGGCTCGCCGACGAGCCGCTGCCCGCACTCCGCCGGATCATCTTCGGCGGCGAGGCGCTGGACCTCGGGCGGCTGCGCGGCTGGGTCGAGCGGCACGGCACGGGCGCGCCCGAGCTGGTCAACATGTACGGCATCACCGAGACGACCGTCCACGTCACCCACCGGGTGCTCACCGACGAGGACTTCCGCCCCGGCGACGACGCCAGCCCGATCGGCGGCCCGATCCCCGGCCTGGTCACCTACCTGCTCGACGACCGGCTCCGCCCGGTGCCGCCCGGCAAGGTCGGTGCCATCTACGTCGCCGGCGACCAGGTGTCGCTCGGCTACCTCGGCAGGCCCGGACTCACCGCCGGCCGCTTCGTGGCGAACCCGTTCGCGGATGACGGCTCCCGCATGTACCACACGGGCGACCTGGCCATCCGCACCCTCGACGGCGAGCTCCAGTTCACCGGCCGCGCTGACGACCAGGTACAGCTGAAGGGCTTCCGCATCGAGCTGGGCGAGGTCGAGTCCGCCGTACGGGAACTCGACGGTGTGGTGGACGTGGCCGTCACAGTGGCGGAGAGCGGCGATCACCTGGTCGCGCATGTGGTGGGCAGCGTGCCGGGCGACTTCGTCGACTTGCTGTCCACGAAGCTTCCCGTGCACATGGTCCCGGGCCGGGTGCTGTCGGTTGACGCGCTGCCGTTGACGGTGAACGGCAAGCTGGACCGGAAGATCTTGACCGAGCGTGCGGCCATGCCCTCTGGGGGCGCGGGGCTGTATCCATATGCGGCTCCGCCGCGGGGCGCGACCAGCCCCAACGCACCCGTAGACAAGAACTCAGCAGTCACCGCACTCATCGAGATCTTCACTCAAACACTGCCCGGCACAGCCGTCGACGCCGACACCGACTTCTTCCACGCCGGAGGCGACAGCATCGTCGCCATCACGGTCGTGAACAGGGCCCGAACCCTCGGCCTGCAGATCTCCCCCCGGGACGTCTTCCTGTTCAAGACCCCCCGCGCACTGGCCGACAACCTGGCGACGAGCACACCGCAGACATCCGCCCCCGCCCCCGCCCGCCGCGAGGACGGCCCCCTCACCCCGACCCCGATCATCCTGCGCCAACGCGAACTCGGCGGCTCCCTCACCCGATTCGCCCAGGCCAGAACCCTCCAGGCCCCCGAAGGCACCGCCTTCACGGACGTCCAGCGCGCCGCGAACGCGGTCGTCGCAGCACACCCGACCCTGCGCCTGTGCCTGCGCACCACGCACGGCGTATGGGCCCTGCGCACCGAACCGGCCCACCAAGTCACCGTCGTACGACCGGACACCACCGACGCCACGGCCGTGGCGAACGACGCTGCCGCACAGCTCGACCCCGAGTCCGGAAACGTCATCGCCTTCGCCTGGCTGGAAGCCACCCGCACCCTCGTGGTCACCGTGCACCACCTCGCCGTCGACTCGGTCTCCTGGCTGATCCTGCTGGACGACCTGGCCGTGGCCCTCCGCGGCGACACGCTCGCGCCGCCGACCACGTCGTACGCCGAGTACGCCGAAGCACTGAAGCTCCACTCCACCCACGCGCTCGACGACCTCGGCCACTGGACCACCACGCTCCAGGCGCCCGAACTGCTGCCCACGGTCGGCCGACTGCGCGAGACCACGGTCGTGCTCGCCCCCGACGTGAGCGACCGCCTCACCCGCACCGCGCCCGCCGCACTCGGCGTCGGTCTCACCGAGCTGCTGTGCGGGGCGCTGCGCACCGCGCTGACCCGCGTCCAGCAGTCGCCCACCGATCTCGCGATCGAACTGGAGCGGCACGGCCGGGTCCCGGTCCTCGAACAGCACGACTACACCCGTACGGTCGGCTGGTTCACCTCCATCGCACCCGTACGGCTCACCCCGCACACCGACCCGGTCGCCGCGGCCCGCGAGGTCGCCGAACGCCAGCCGGACGAGCGCGCCCACGTCGCCTACGGACAGCTCAGGTACCTCGACCCGCAGACGGCCCCGCTGCTCACCGCCCGCCCGCAGGTGCTGTTCAACTACCTCGGCCGGGGCAGCGAGTCCCAGGCGCTGCACCTCACCGGCGGTGACCAGGGCAGCCCGTACGCCGTCGAGGTCAACGCCTGGACCGACGAGGCGACCGGCAGCCTGCTCGCCGAATTCACCCTCGCCGAGGGCATACCCGACGAGATCACCCAGCACTGGCGCGGCGCGCTGGAGCACATCGCGGACGCCGCCACGACGGCCGAGCGCACCGCACCGGTCACCCCGCTCCAGCGCGGCCTGTTCTTCCAGGCCCAGATGGCGGGCACGGCCGGACACTACGTCGCGCAGAGCTGGTTCACCTTCGACCGGCGCCTGGACACCGAGGCGCTGGCCGAGGCGATGACGTACGTGATCGCACGGCACCCGGTCGTGGGCGCCGGCTTCAGCACGGACGACGACGGAAACCCGGTCCAGGTCCTCAAGGCGGGCCGGCGCGTCGACGTCCGTACGGTCACCCTGTCGACGGACGCGGAGGTCGACGCCCTGCGCGCCCGGGACCGCGACACGGGATTCGACCCGGGTGAGCCGCCGCTGATCCGGCTGACCGTGGTGCGGCTGCCCGACGACCGCGACGGCCTGCTGCTCAGCTACCACCTGCTGCTGTGGGACGGCTGGTCCCGCGAGATCGTCCTGCGGGACCTGTTCGACGCCTACCGTGCCGTCCTCGCGGGCGAGCCGCTCGACCCGATGCCGGCCACGCCGAGCTTCGAGGAGTACGCCCGGGCGCTCGACGCCAAGGACCCCGCCGTATCGGAACGCTTCTGGGCGGAGCACCTGGCGGGCCTCCCCGGCCCGACGCTGCTCGCCGGACCGGCGCCGGCCCTCTCGGACGACCTGCCGCGCGCACTCGTGCACACGCTGTCCGCCGAGCAGTCGGAGCTGCTGCGGGACGCGGCCAGGGTGCACGGCGTCACGCTGAACTCGGTGCTGACCGGGGCGTTCGGTCTCCTGCTCGGCGCGCACACCGGCCGCAGCGACGCCGTGTTCGGCGTGACCGTCTCCGGCCGCGACGGCGAGGGCCTGGACGGCATCGTCGGTGTGCTGCTCAACACCGTGCCCACGTGGACGCGGGCCCGGCCGGACGAGTCGGTCCGGGAGTACCTGTCGGCCGTACAGACGGCACGGGTCGAGGCGATGGAGCACGAGCACCTGGGGCTCGGCGAGATACAGCGGGCCAGCGGGCACGACACCCTGTTCGACAACCTGTTCGTGCTGCAGAACTTCCTGGACATGGACGCGTTCGCCGAGATGAACGCCCGGCACGGCATCACCTCGGTGCAGGCCGACGACTCCACGCACTACCCGTTCACCTGGGTCGTCACCCCCGGCGACCGGCTCACGGTCAAGCTGGAGTACCGCGACGGTGACACCGCGGGCGCCCGCCGTCTCCTCGACGACTTCCTGAGCGTGCTCCAGGACCTGGCCCGGTCGACCGGGCCGGTGGGCGCCCTGCGGGGGCTGGGCCCGGAGCCTGCGCCGGGTGAGCGTACGGATGTCGGTACGGACACCGTCGTCGACCGGTTCGACCAGGCCGCGGACCGTGATCCACAGCGGGTGGCGCTCGTCGCCCACGGCGCGACGATGACGTTCGCCGAGCTCCGGGACCGCAGCCGCGCGGTCGCGGGTGTGCTCGCGGGACGCGGCATCGGTCCCGAGACGACCGTGGGTCTCGCGATCCCGCGCTCCCTGGACTGGATCGTGGCGCTGTTCGCCGTCCTGCGGGTCGGCGCCGCCTACGTGCCGCTGGAGCTGGACCACCCGGACGAGCGGATCGCCGCGATCGTCGACGACGCCCGCCCGGACGTGATCCTCACCGTGAGTGCCGTCTCGCCCCGGCTGACCGGCGACCTCATCGAACTGGACCGGCCCCTTCCCGAGGCCGAGCCGTACGTGACGTTCACGCCGGACGACCCGGACCGGCTGCGGCACCCCGCGTACACGATCTACACCTCCGGGTCGACCGGAAAGCCCAAGGGCGTGGTGACCGAGTACGCCGGGCTCACCAACATGCTGATCAACCATCAGCGCCGGATCTTCGAACCGGTGCTGGCGGAGCACGGCCACCGGATCTTCCGGATCGCGCACACCGTGTCGTTCGCGTTCGACATGTCGTGGGAGGAACTGCTGTGGCTGGCCGACGGCCATGAAGTGCACATCTGCGACGAGGAGTTGCGCCGCGACGCGCCCGCGCTGGTGGAGTACTGCCTGGAGCACGGGATCGACGTCATCAACGTGACCCCGACCTACGCGCAGCAGCTGGTGGCCGAGGGCCTGCTGGACAACCCGGAACGCCGGCCGGCGCTGGTGCTGCTGGGCGGCGAGGCCGTCACCCCGACGCTGTGGCAGCGGCTCGCGGAGACCGAGGGTACGGTCGGCTACAACCTGTACGGGCCCACCGAGTACACCATCAACACCCTGGGCGTCGGCACCTTCGAGTGCGAGGACCCGGTGGTGGGCGTCGCCATCGACAACACGGACGTGTACGTGCTGGATCCGTGGCTGCGGCCGCTGCCCGACGGGGTGCCCGGTGAGCTGTACGTGTCGGGCATCGGCATCGCGCGCGGCTATCTCGGGCAGCCCGCCCAGAGCGCGCACCGCTTCGTCGCCTGCCCGTTCGGCGAGCCCGGCGAGCGCATGTACCGCACGGGGGACCTGGTGGTCCGCCGGCCCGACGGCAACCTGATGTACCTGGGCCGCACCGACCAGCAGGTCAAGATCCGGGGCCACCGGGTCGAACTCGGCGAGGTCGAGGCCGTGTTCGCCGCGCACCCGGCGGTACGGTTCGTCGCCGCCGTCGCCCAGCCCGACCCCCAGGTCGACGGCGCCTACCGGCTGGCCGCGTATCTCGTGCTGGACGGCGGGGATCTGGCCGCCGTCGCCGCCGAAGTGGGCGCCGGACTGCCGGACTTCCTGCGCCCGACGCACTACGCCCAGGTCGACAGCATCCCGCTGACGGTGAACGGGAAGGCTGACACCAAGGCGCTGCCCGAGGCCAAGCCGCTGGGCGCGCTGACCACGGTGGGGGAGCGGGGCCCGGCGACCGAGACCGAGACCGTGGTGTGCGAGTACTTCGCCGAGGCACTGGACCTGGACGACGACGAGGTGAGCGCGGTGAGCGACTTCGTGTCCCTCGGAGGACACTCCATGCTGGCGGTGCGGCTGATCGGCCTGCTCCGCCGCGAGTACGGTCCAGTGATCACCATCCGAGACCTGTTCACCCTGCGAACCCCCGAAGCGATTGCCCGCCACCTCGATGACAACTGACACGCAACGGCCCCGCGCCGGGGCCGCCATCCTCCGCACCGCCCTGCGCCGCAACGTCGGCGCCATGGCCGGCGGCACCGTCCTCATGGGCCTGTACCAGGCCGGCGAGACGGCCTTCCCCATCGCGCTCGGCATGATCGTCGAGCACACGATGCGGGACAGCCGGAGCCTCGGCGCGCTCGCCCTGTCGATCGCCGCACTGGCCGTGATCATCACGACCGTGTCGCTGTCGTGGCGGTTCGGCATGCGCATCCTGCAGAAGGCCAACACGACCGAGGCACACCGCTGGCGGGTGAAGGTCGCGGCCTGCGGCCTGCAACCGGTGGCCAGGGACGTCGACCTCAAGTCCGGCGAGGTCCTGACCATCGCCACCGAGGACGCCGATCAGACCGCCGACATCATCGAAGTGGTGCCGCTGCTGATCAGCTCGCTGGTCGCGGTACTGGTCGCGGCGATCGCGCTGGGCCTGGCCGACATCCGGCTCGGCCTCCTGGTGATCGTGGGCACCGTCGCGATCCTGTCGATCCTGAGCGTGATGTCCCGGCGGATCGGCAGCAGTACCCAGGAACAGCAGGCCCGGGTGGCGCGGGCGGGCGCGAAGGTCGCCGACCTGATCACCGGCCTGCGCCCGCTGCACGGATTCGGCGGCAACCACGCGGCGTTCGGCTCCTACCGGAAGGTCAGCACCGAGGCGAGGCACCAGTCGATCGTCGTCGCCAAGGTGAACGGCGTGTACGCGGGCACCGCGCTGGCCCTCAACGCGGTCCTCGCCGGTGCCGTGACCCTGACTGCGGGCTGGCTGGCGTTCGAGGGCCGGATCACCATCGGGGAACTCGTCATGGCCGTGGGCCTGGCGCAGTTCATCATGGAACCGCTGAAGCTGTTCTCGGAGATGCCCAAGTACGTGATGATCGCGCGCGCGTCGGCCGAGCGGATGGCGCTGGTGCTGTCGGCGCCGCCGGTCACGACCCCGGGGTCCGGGCGACCGGCCCCGGGGGCGGACCTGGAGATCGACTGCGTCCGCCACGGGTCCTTGAACAAGGTGAGGTTCCAGGTGGCGGCCGGCGAGTTCGTCGCCATCGCCGCCTACCAGCCGCGCGCCGCGGCCGACCTGGCGGCCGTCCTGGCCGTGAACGTCCCGCCCGGCACATACGAGGGAGCCGTCCGGATCGGCGGGCAGGAGCTGGCGGACCTGTCGGTCGAGGCGGTCCGCGAGCACATCCTCGTGAACCCGTACGACGGGGAGATCTTCGCGGGCACCCTGCGCACCAACATCGACCCCTCGGGCACCAGCCGGACGGTCCCCGAGGCCGTCGAGGCGTCCATGCTGACCGATGTCGTCGCCCTGCACCGCGACGGCCTCGACTACGGCGTCCGCGACCGGGGCGCGAACCTCTCCGGAGGCCAGCGCCAGCGGCTGTCCCTGGCCCGGGCACTGGCGGCCGACACCGACGTCCTCGTCCTGCACGACCCGACGACGGCGGTCGACGCGGTCACCGAACAGCTCATCGCCCGCAACGTGGCGAAGCTACGCCGAGGCCGTACGACGGTAGTGATCACCAGTAGCCCGGCGTTCCTGGATGCCGCCGACCGGGTTCTGGTCCTGGACGACGGAGTCATCACCGGCGAGGGCACCCATCGCAACCTCCTGGCCACGGACGAGGACTACTGCCTGGCGGTGTCCCGGTGACCCGCCGCAGCGGACGGCCGTCGCGGCCGACCGGGTCCCGGTGACCGCTTCTTGAGCACTTTTCGGCCATGCTCGCGGCGTGCGGAGCGCTGCTGTCCCGTGACGTTCCGTTGCCCCAGGTGGCAGCCGCTTCGGTGGTGCACGGGGCGGACGGGCCGATCGGCGGTGAAAGTACAGGCGACGTAAGGGGTATGTGAAGCACTTGCGCGCAAACGAGTCCGTAACCCACACGGCAGTACTTTAATCCTCACCGACCTTCGGTAAGCAGTGGCGCGATCTCGTTCCCCCGGGTCTCTGTTAGCGGCGGTACTTACGTGCGCGCTGAGCTCTCCGCCCGGCGGGCGAGAGGGGTTTCCCCGTGGGACACATGGACCACTTCAGCGCCGGATGGGTCACCCCCGTCCTCTCCTACGTCATGGCCTGTGTCGGCTCGGCGCTCGGCCTGCGGTGCACGGTCAGGGCCCTGGAGGCCGACGGCGCCTCGAAACGGAACTGGCTGGTGCTGGCCTCGTTCGCGATCGGCTCCGGCATCTGGACCATGCACTTCGTCGCGATGATGGGCTTCAGTGTCGAGGGCACCCCCATCCGCTACGACGTTCCGCTCACCGTGCTCAGCCTCGTCATGGCCATCGCCGTCGTCAGCGCCGGCGTCTTCACCGCCGGGTACGGGCGTTCGCGCATCACGTCGGTGGCGCTCGGCGGGCTCGGCACCGGACTGGGCGTCGCCGCCATGCACTACGCCGGCATGGCCGCGCTCAACCTGCACGGCAGCGTCGACTACGACCCGCTCCTCGTCTTCGCCTCCGTCGCGATCGCCGTCGTCGCCGCGACCGCCGCGCTCACCCTCACCCTCATCGTGCGCGGCCCCGCCCTCGCAGCCGTCGCCGCGCTCGTCATGGGGCTCGCGGTCAGCAGCATGCACTACACCGCCATGTACGCCGTCGACGTCAGCCTCGCGCCCAGCAGCGCGGAGCTGCCCGGGGCCACGGCCACCGAGTTCCTCTTCCCGCTCGCCGTCGTGCTCGGCTCGTTCCTCTTCCTCGCCTCCGCGTACGTCGCGCTCTCCCCGACCGGCAAGCGCGCCGAGTCCGTCGCCGCCGAACTGCTGCGCGAGGTCGAGCTCTCCACCGCGACCGCCGACACGCCCGCGCCCACCACCACGGCGACCACGACCGTCTGAGCCGTACGTCCGCAGAGCCGCACAGCACACACCCTCGAAGAGGTAATCCATGCCTGTCACCCGTGCAACGGAACGGCTGCGCCCCAGATCGGTCCGGGCCAAGATCGTCGCCCTGCTCATGCTGCCCATCGTGTCCCTCATGGCCCTGTGGGGCTTCGCCGCGGTGACCACGGCCTCGAGCATCGGCGACACCGAGCGGGTCAAGGACGTCAACGCCGAACTCCTCGCCCCGGTCGACGAGTTCGTCACCGCGTTGCAGGCCGAGCGGACCGCCGTCACCCGCCACGCCGCCGCGCCGGACTCGGCCGGTCTCGACTCGATCGAGGAGGCCCGGACGGCCACCGACGAGGCCGCCACCGCCGTCCGTAACGGCGCCGACGCCGCCGCCGCGGACGCCGAGCTCCTCGACGCGGGCCTGCCCGCCCGCATCGACCGCCTGGAAGCCGGCACACGCGGACTCACAGCGCTGCGCGCGCGGACCGACACGAAGGGCGCCGCCCAGACGGCCTTCACGGGGTACTCGACCATCATCGAGGACGCCTTCGCCGTCACCGGCGCGCTCACCGGCGAGAACGGCACCCACGCCGCATCCGAGGCCCGGGTCGTTCTCGAACTCGCCCGCGCCCGCGAGGCGGTGGCCCAGGAACAGTCCCTCCTCGCCGCGGGGAGCGGGGCGGGAAAGCTCACCACGGAGCAGTACACGCTGTTCGTCGGGGCCGTCGCCACCCAGCGGGAGCTGCTGAAGCCCGCGGTCGCCGACCTGAAGCCGGCGCACCGGGCCGCGTACGACGCGGTACTGGACAGCGGGACTTACGACGGGCTCGCGGCCGGTGAGGATCGGGTGCGCAACGCCGGACCCGGCGCCACGGTCGTCTCCGCGGGCTTCCTGAGGGACTGGGACACGGGCGCCGACGCCGTGCTCAAGGACCTCGCCGAGGCCCAGTCGGACGCCGGCACGGGCGCCACGGCCAAGGCGGACCCGTTCGGCTGGGACACGCTGGGCGCCTCCGGCATCGCCGTCATCCTCGGTCTGGTGGGTGTGCTCCTGTCGCTGCTGGTGTCCGTCGGCGTCGGCCGCGGACTCATCGTCGAACTGCTCGACCTGCGCAACTCCGCCCTGGAGGTCGCCGGGCGCCGGTTGCCGCAGGCCATGCGCAGACTGCACGCCGGGCACGGCGTGGACATCGACGCCGAGGCCCCGATGCGCCGCCTCGTCGGCGACGAACTCGCCCAGGTGGGCACCGCACTCACCGCCGTGCAGCGGGCCGCGCTCAAGGCCGCCTCCGAGCGCGCCGAACTGCGCAGCGGTATCTCCGGGGTGTACGTCAGCATCGCCCGCCGCGGCCAGGTGCTGCTGCACCGCCAGCTCGACCTGCTCCACCAGCTGGAGCAGCGCCCACGCGACCCGGCCGAGGTGCAGGAGCTGTATCAGGTCGACTACCTCGCCACCCGGATGCGCCGCCACTCCGAGAGCCTGCTCATCCTGTCCGGCATCGCACCCGGACGCGGCTGGCGCGACCCCATCCCGCTGACGGACGTCCTGCGGTCCGCCGTCGCGGAGATCGAGCAGCCGGGACGGGTCCAGATCTGGCCCGTACCGCCCGTCTCCGTCAACGGCGGCTCCGTCGCCGACGTCATCCACCTGCTCGCCGAACTCGTCGAGAACGCGGCCTCGTTCTCACCGCCCAGTACCCAGGTCCGGCTGCGGGCCGCCCGGCTGCGCGACGGCCTCCTCATCGAGATCGAGGACAGCGGCTTCGGCATGGACGAGGAGGCGATGGCCGAGGCCAACCGCAAGATCCAGTCCGAGAACGTCGACCTGCTCGACGCCAAGCAGATCGGACTCTTCGTGGTCAACCGCATCGCCGCCCGGCAGGGCCTGAGAGTCGAACTGCGCCCCTCGGAGAGTGGCGGCGCCACCGCGGCCGTCCTCATCCGCGAGAACCTGATACGGGACGACACTCCGGTGCACGACGCGGCGCTCCCCGACGGCCAGGACGGTGGCCGGGAACTGGCCCCCGTGTCAGCGTTGGTCCCGCAGCAGCGGGGGTGACGAGGGCCGTGGGCTGCGGGCGTGCTGCCGAACTCTGCGTACTGCCCGCCGGCCCGCACGCCTCAAGCGAGCGCCCAGGCGACATCCCTGAGCAGGGCGTGACGCCAGCCCGCCCGGTCGTGGCCCGACGCTGACCGGGAGACCCGTACGGTGGCGCCGGCCCGTTCTGCCAGGGTCTCGGTCAGTTCGCAGTGGGGCAGCATGCGCGTCTCGTGTTCCCCCACGTCGAACGCGACCCGCAGACCGGACAGGTCCGGGCGCTCCCGCAGGCGCGCGGCGATGGTGCCGCCGACCGGGCCGCCCAGGGGGTCGGCCAGGCCCAGGGCGTCGGGTGTCCACCAGAACGACCCCGATTGGCAGGCGACGCGGGTCGCCAGGTCCGGGAATTCCAGTGCCGCGTACAGCGCGCTCAGCCCGCCGAGGCTCTGCCCGGCGACCACCAGCCGGTCGAGATCGGCGCGCACCCCCGACTCCGCCACCAGCGGCAGCAGTTCGTCCCGCACCGCCTCCCACAACTCGGGCCGGCACGTGAACTCCGCCTCCCTGTCCTTCGCCGGCAGGAAGACCAGCGTGACCGGCGGCAACTCACCCGCGGCCACGGCCGAGTCGAACGCGGTCACGGCCGGATGCAGGTACAGCCAGTCGTCCCCGTCGAGCAGCAGCACCACCGGCCCACCGCCGCCCACGGGATGGACCCGCACGGTGCGCCGCCCCCCGAGCCGTTCACTGGCCCAGCGGATCCGCGTACGCGGCAGTGGCAGTACCTCGTCGGCGCCGATGAGCGGCCAGTGCGGCTGCTCCGGGGCGTCCGGCGTCGCGACGATGGACCGGTCACCGCCCGCACCGGCCGGGTTGAGCGGGTCGGCGTACGCCGCGTCGTCCACCAGGAACTGATAGGTCACCCGCAGCCGCTCGGGCATGCGCACCTCGGCGTACCAGCAGTCCGAGTCGGCCCAGCGGCGCAGGGGGACCGGCTCCGACCAGCTCTCGAAGCCGACCCTCGCCTCCGACCCACGCCACAGGAACAGGGTCACCCAACCGCCGCCCTCGGCGGGTTTCGTGGCGGGTGCGCCCGCGGCGGCCCAGAACTCGTCGGTGCCGGGTGCGCTGGGCAGCCCGAACCCGGCGAAGGCGTCGGCGTCCTCCATGTCGGCCGCGACCAGGCGCATGAATGTCTCCTTGTGAGAGGGAAGGGACAAAGGCTAAGCTCCATTCAATTAGGCGAGCCTAACCTAATCTTGGCCTTCCAGGGAGGCATCGAGCATGAGCACCAACCCCTTCGACGACAACGAAGGCCGTTTCCTGGTCCTGGTGAACGACGAGGGCCAGCACTCACTCTGGCCGTCGTTCGCCGAGGTGCCCGGGGGATGGACGATCGCCTTCGCCGAGAACACCCGGGAAGCATGCCTGGAGTACGTCGAGACCCACTGGACGGACCTGCGCCCCCGGTCCCTCGCCGCGACGATGGACGTCTGACCTCACCGATGCTGTGCACCAGGCTGACCAACGCCCGTTTCCTCACCATGGACCCGGACCACCCGGTCGCTCATGACGTGGGCATCTGGCAGGGCCGGATCGCGGGCCTCGACGAGGCCGTGACCTCCCTGCCCGCCCGCGAGGTGATCGACCTGCAGGGCGCCACCGTGCTGCCCGGGTTCATCGACGCCCATGTGCACCTCGCCTGGACCGGGTTCAAGCAGAACACCCCGAGCATCGCCGGCCGCACCCGGATCGACGACGTACTCGCGGTCGTCGCGGAAGCCGTCACCCGCACCCGCGCGCCCGGCGACTGGGTGAGCATCGCCGGCTACGACCAGCGGGCCCTGGGCCGCCATCTGACCGCCGCCGACCTCGACAAGGTCAGCGACGGACGCAAGATCTTCCTGCTGCACGACTCCGGCCACGGGTGTGTCGTCAACACCGCCGTCCTGGACCTGCTGCCCGCCGACATCCCGCACGAGGCCGGCTTCCTCGCCGAGCAGGCCATGGGTGCCGCCCGTGCCCTGCGCCTGCCGCACTCCCAGGAGGACCTGGCCGAGGCGATCGGCCGAGCGGCGCGCACCTGCCTCGCCGAGGGCGTCACCGCCTGCGCCGAAGCGGGCATCGGCGGCACGCTCTTCGGCCACAGCCCCGTCGAACTCGGCGCCTACCAACTCGCCCGGGACAAGGGGCTGCTGCCGCTGCGCGTGCAGCTCATGGTGTCCGGAGACCGGCTGCGGCCGGTCTCCGCGCACGAGACCGACGGCATCCCGCGGGCCCTCGACCTCGGCCTGCGCACCGGGTTCGGCGACGACCGGCTCTCCGTGGGCGCGCTGAAGATCTACACCGACGGCGGCATGATGGCCCGTACGGCCGCACTGACCAGCCCGTACGAAGGGCTCGACCACACCGGGCAGTTGCAGGACGACCCGGAGATTCTCACGGACCTCATCGTGGACGGCCACCTCGCCGGCTGGCAGCTCGCCGTGCACGCGATCGGCGACCGCGCGGCCGACGTGGCCCTGGACGCCCTCGACCGTGCCCAGCGCCTCCGGCCCCGGCCCGAGGCCCGCCACCGCATCGAACACGCCGGGCTGATCCGGCCCGACCAGCTCCCGCGCTTCGCACGACTCGGCGTCAGCGCGGTGGTCCAGCCCAACTTCCTGCGGTACTTCGGCGACGACTACGCGTCGATCATGGGCGGCGAACGCGCACCGTGGCTGTACCGGGGCAGGGCGTTCCTGGACCACGGCATCGCGCTGGTGGGCAGCTCCGACCGTCCCGTCGCCGACGGATCGCCCCTGCGGGCCGTCCAGTTCATGGTCGAGCGCGCCTCGACCTCGGGGCAGGTCATCGGCCCGGACGAGGGCATCACCGTCGACGAGGCCCTGCACGCGTACACCGTCGCCGGCGCCCACGCCTGCCACTGGGAGGACAGCCTGGGGAGTCTGACCCCCGGCAAACGCGCAGACCTGGTCGTGCTCGGCGACGATCCCCGGCGCGTCGACACCTCCCGCATCGGAGACATCGAGGTCGTGGAGACGTACGTCGACGGCCGCCCGCGCCGTCCGCGTGTTTGATCCCGGCTCCGGTACCGAGGAAGGAATCCCTTGACCACGGCTACGCCGCGCCCTGCCGCGCTGCCGCACGCTCTTCTCGCGCCGTCGTCCTCGGTGCGCACCGCCCGCCCGGACGAGGCTGCCGCGCTCGCGGCCCTGTCCCAGCCCTTCGTACGCTCGGGTGCGCTGCGCGAACGCCCCGTCTCCCTCTACGCCGCCCATGCCGCGGACTTCCTCGTGCTGGAGGCACCGGACGGCACCCTGGAAGGTTGCGTGGGCATGCGGGCGTATCCCGAAGGGGGTGAAGGCGCCGGACCCGCGGGTGTCGTCTACAACTTCTGCGTGGCGGCGCAACGGCAGGGGAGCGGGGCGGGGGCCGGGCTGCTGCGCGCGGTGCTGGCCAAGGCCCACGCCCGGTCACTCACCGCTCTGTTCACGGCGACGACCGGAGGCGCGGGCCTGTTCCTCCGCTACGGCTTCACGCACACGACCGCCCGTCAGGCGCCGGCGCCCTGGGCGCAGTCCCTGGATCCGCAGCGCAACGCCCGGATCCTGGTCAGGACTTGGTGAGCACGCCGGGCACCGCGTCGGGAACCACGGTCGTGCCCGGGCTGGTCTCCGCCAGAACGCCGCGCAGCACCGCGTGCGGCACCCGGCCGTCCAGTACGTGTGCCTTGCGCACGCCACCGCGGACGGCCCGCAGACAGCCCTCCATCTTCGGCAGCATCCCGCTCGCCAGCCCGGGCAGCAGCCCGTCCAGCGCACCGGCCGTCAGCCGTCCGATCACCTCGGTGCTGCGCGGCCAGTCCGCGTACAGCCCCTCGACATCGGTGAGCATCACCAGCCGCTCGGCGTCGAGGGCGACGGCGAGGGCCGACGCCGCGAGGTCGGCGTTGACGTTGTAGACCTGCCCGTCCGTACCGCGTGCCACGGGAGAGACGACCGGGATGTGCCCCTGCTCCAGCAACGCGCGCACCATCGCCGGGTTCACGTCCACGATGTCGCCGACGAGACCGATGTCCACCGCTTTGCCGTCGACCCGGGCCGGTCGCCGCACGGCGGTCATCGTGTGCGCGTCCTCGCCGGTCAGGCCCACCGCGAAGGGCCCATGGGCGTTGATGTGGCCGACCAGCTCCCGCTGGACCCGGCCCGTCAGCACCATGCGCACCACATCCATGGTCTCCGGGGTGGTGACCCTGAGGCCCGCCTCGAAACGGGTCTCCAGGCCCAGACGGTCGAGCATCGCGCTGATCTGCGGCCCGCCGCCGTGCACGACGACCGGGCGCAGACCCGCGTGCCACAGCTCCACGACGTCCTGGGCGAAGACCTGCTGCAGAGTCGCGTCCACCATGGCGTTGCCGCCGAACTTGACGACTACGGCGCTGCCCAGGAGTTCTCCCGGCGGCTGGGGAAGGCGGGGAGAGCGGGTCGCGACCGAGTCGGCTTGGGTCACGCTCACGGAGTCACTCCATTCAAGGGTGTGTCGAGGAAGGCACCGATGCTCCGCGCCGCGGGCGTCACGCGTTCCTCCGCTCCCGGTGCAGGAGCAGGGCCCGCAGCAGACCGTCCGTCGTACAGACCACTCCGGTGCGCGCGGCCCACCGGAGCGCCAAGGTGTGCTCCTCGGCGGAGAAGTCGGCCACCGCGTCGGCGACGACGAACGGCTGGATGTCGTTCATGAAGGCGTCCGCGGCGGTCAGCAGGACGCCGAGGTGCGCGTGCACCCCGCAGATGATCAACTGGTCCCGGTTCTGGGAGCGCAGCAGCCTGCCGAGGTGGCTGCGCAGGAACGCGTTGTGGCGCACGTTCGCCAGCAGATGCTCGCCGGGGCGGGGCGTGAGGGGCGCGACGATCGCCGCGGCGTCCGGCTCGTCCCCTATCCCCGGCCCCCACATGTCACCGACCAACCCTCGCTGCGCGGGCGGCTGTCCGGCCGGCTCAGCGCTGAACACGACCGGCATGTCCAGGGTATCGGCGAGTTCCCGGAGCGCGGCGATGTTGTCGACGAGTTCCACCACGGGGGCGCGGCCGGCGGGGAAGGCCCGGACGAAGTGGTTCTGCATGTCGTGGACCAGGAGCGCGGCACGCGCCGGGTCGATCCGCCAGGAGACGTGCGACCGGGGGATCGCGGAGCGATCCGGCATGGGGTAGGAGCCGATGGCCGGCAAGCCCATAGACGACTCTCCCCCGATCACGCAGCAAGGTCCGGACTCCAGCGAGTTAAATTTAGCTTAGCCTAACCTAAATTGCCTTCTGGGGGCCGGAGTTCCTCGTCGCGCCCCTGGGCATGCGACGGCGGGTCGGCGGCGCTCGCCGGCCAACCCGGGCGAACCCGGCGGTCGGCCTGCCGGTTCCAGGCGCAGTTGCCTATCCCTCGTCGTTCGCGTGCTTTCCCCGGGCATGCCTGGCAATGCAAATCGCCAAAGCCGTCGGTATCAAGCTGATCTGGGCACCGGAATTCCGCGGCATCTGAGGCGGGACGCCTGGCACGGCTCGCACCGGACGCCACCGCCCCCTCGGCTCTGCTCGGCGGCCTCTACACAGCGTTTCCCGAGTACAGCGCCTGGCGTTCGAGTGGTAGGTGCACGTGGTCCGGGCAGGCCGCCGGGCGGCGGAACTCCTGGAACTGCTGGGCATCGACCGGCACGCCCGCGCCTACCCGGGGCGGCTGTCCGGCGGCGAACGGCAACGCGTCGCGGTGGCACGGGCGTTGATGAACCGGCCGGCGCTGCTCCTGGCCGACGAGCCGACCGGGGCCCTGGACACGGCCGCCGGACAGGACGTCAGCAGACTGCTCGCCGGCCTCAATTCCGAGGGCCAGACCATCGTCGTGGTCACCCACGACCTGGCTCTGGCTCGGTCCTGCACGAACCGCACGGTCCGGATCGCCGACGGCCGGATCACCGAAGGCCTCGGGTCGCAGGCCAGCCGCGCCGTCGCCTCGGACGCCGTAGCCTCGCAGGCCGTCCGGTGAGCGCGCTCGGCAGGGTGGTGCGCTCGGGGGTGGGACGACGCCGGGTGCAGACGCTGGTGATCGGGCTCGCCACGATGATGGCGGTGGCCGCCTCCGTCCTCGGCGGAACGCTGCTCGTGGTGTCCGGCGCGCCCTTCGACGACGCATTCGCCAAGCAGCACGGCGCGCACCTGTCCGTGCAGTTCGACGCGGGCAAGGCGAGTGCCCGGCAACTGTCGAAGTCCAAGGACAACGAAGGGGTGAGCAGCGCCGCCGGGCCGTTCCGTACGGCGACGGTCACCCACGGTCGGACGGGGCGGTCCCCGGGTGGCCGATGACCGTGGTCGGACGGGGCGATCCCGGCCGGGACGTGGACGAGTTGGCGCTGCTCGACGGGCGGTGGGCCACGCGCTCCGGTGAGATCGTGCTGTCCGCCAACTCCTCGCTCATCCCGACCATGGGCATGAAGATCGCCTTCCCCGGTCTTTCCGGCGGTCCGACACTGACGGTGGTCGGTGTGGCCCGCTCGGTCACACAGACCGCCGACGCCTGGGTGGTCCCGTCCCAGATGCCCGCGCTCACCACGCCCGGCGACGGCGGCTACCAGATGTTGTACCGCCTCACCGACGCGGGCACCGCGGCGCAGGTCACCGTCGGCGGCAAGGCCGTGACGGCATCCCTGCCGCCGGGAACGGCCGTCGGCGAACAGTCCTGGCTCTCCGTCAAGAAGACCGCCGAGCGGGACACCGCCGTCTACGTCCCGTTCCTCATCGCGTTCGGCACCCTGGGCCTGGTCATCTCGGTGCTCATCGTCGGCAACGTCGTCGCGTCGGCTGCCGGCACGGGAACGCGCCGCATCGGCATCCTCAAGGCCGTCGGCCTCACCCCGGCCCAGGTCGTGCGGGCCTACGTGGGCCAGGTGCTGATCCCGGCCGCAGCCGGCACGGCCCTCGGTGTCCTGGTCGGCCACCTGCTCGCCGTCCCCGTACTGGCCGAGACCGAGGAGGTCTACGGCACCTCGTCCCTGGGCATCGCCCCCTGGGTCGACCTGGCGGTGATCGCCGGGGTGCTCGGCCTGGTGGCGGCGACCGCGTGGGCGAGTGCCTGGCGGGCCGGCCGGCTGCGTACGGTCGATGCGCTCGCCGTAGGGCGTACCGCTTCGGCGGGGCATGGCCGGTGGGCGGCCCGCCTGGCCGGACGGCTCCCGCTGGCGCAACCCCTCGCCCTGGGCCTGGTCCGGCCCTTCGCGCGGCCCGCCCGCGCGCTGGCCATGGGCACGGCGATCCTGTTCGGGACCATCGCCGTCACGTTCACCGTGGGGATGGGCGCCTCGCTCGGCCAGGTGATGAAGGCCAAGGCCCACGACGCCGCCGATGTCGTCGTGCCCGGGCCTCTGCCCGACTTCGGACCCCAAGGCCCCGGCCTCGGCCCAGAGAAGCAGCCCAAAGCCGATCCCGCCGCGGTCGCCGCGGCCGTCGAGGCCGCCGCCGGAACCGGGAAGTACTACAGTGCCGCGACGGTACGGGCGACCGTGTCCGGCCTGACCGGCACCATCGACGTGATCGCCTTCACCGGCGACGCTTCCTGGGGCGGCTTCGCGTTGGTCTCGGGCCGCTGGATCGACAGGCCCGGCGAGGCCGTGGTCCCGACCCCCTTCCTGGCCGCCACCGGTGCCCGCATCGGCGACACCGTCACCCTGAACGGCCTGGCCGAGCCGGTCACGGTCCGGATCGTCGGTGAGGTCCTCGACCCCCGCAACGACGGCATGCAGGTCTTCACCGACGCCTCGACCCTCACGGCCGCACACCCCGACCTGACGGAGACGAGCCACCACATCGCGGTCACGCCAGGCACTGACGCCGCCGGCTACGTCGACGCGCTGAACAAGGATCTTGCACCGCAGGGGCCCACCGCTCAGGTGGGCGGGCTCGACGCCGGCGGCGACATGGTCGTCACGCTCAACGCGCTGTCCGCGATCCTCACGCTGATGCTCGTCGCCGTCGCCGCGCGTGTGCTCAACGGCGTGCTGCTCGACACCCGCGAGCGCGTGCGGGAGATCGGTGTCCACAAGGCGCTCGGCATGACCCCCCGGCAGACCGTCGCGATGGTCCTCACCTCGGTCGTCGTGACCGGACTGGTCGCGGGCGCTCTGGCGTGCCGCTGGGCGTGGCCCTGCACGGCTGGGTCCTCCCCGCGATGGGCGACAGCGTGGGGCTCCGTCTCCCCGGTTCCGTCATCGCCGTCTACGACGGGGCCGAACTGCTCCCGCTCGCACTCGGCGGACTGCTCATCGCCACGCTGGGTGCGCTCCTGCCCGCCGGCTGGGCCGCCAGAACCCGAACCGCCACGGCCCTGCGCACCGAATAGGAGGTCAGGTCAGGCTCTGAGCCACGTGCCTCCGCCCCCACCGCAAGGAGCGGTGGGGGTCGGTCGGCCTGTGCCCTCCAACTGGGGCGGGGGCGCGGGGGTTCCGGAGTTCCACGACCGCGACCCGGGCACGACGTGAACTCCACTTGGCGCACGAGGGAGAATCACGGAGATCAGGTCACCGTGAATCCGTCGAACGTGGCGATGCCCCGTCCGTCGGTCCAGCCGTTGGCCGCGGTCATGAAGACCCCGACGTCCTGTGCGGCGGCCGCGCCTCCCGGCGTGGCCGTGCCCACCGTCGTCCAGGTGACGCCATCCGTGCTGGCCTGGCCGGTGTACGAGGCGCCGGACCTGGTCAGCCGCAGCCGCACCGGCGCGGTGAAGGAGCCCGACAGTTCGATCGAGTCGAAACGGCCGTCACCGTCGGCGTCCCAGCTCAGCGCGCAGCCGTTGGACGGAGTGACCGCCAGGTTCACGTAACCCGCGCTCCCTTGAGTGCCCAGGTCGTTGCGGACGACGAGGCCCGCCCGTGCCCAGCCCCCGGTCATGTCCTGGGACGTGACCGTGACCTCGGCCACCGTCTTGTCGCCGTACGCGCCCGCCCGGTACACCGCCCCGAACTCGTTGGTGCCGCCCCACAGGTCGGCCCCCGCGCCCTCGATGGCGATCTCGTCGCCGGCCTGGCCGAACACCGCGTCGTTGTAGGAGACCGTGCGGTACGGGTCACCGATCCCGGCCGCGGCCATCAGCCGTACTGGCGCCACCGCCTTCCCGCCGCCCGCGTACGCCGCCCCCGCGACGACCCGGCCGACCAGTTCCGTCGGCTCCCCCGCCAGGGAGACCTCGAAGCGAGCGGCGAACGTCTTGCCGGACGCCACCGACGCCGTGCGCACCGGATCGAGCGGCTTCACCGCCATGCCCTCGGGAGCGGTGACGGAGAGGGCCACGTCGCGGGCCGCCGCGAACCCGTTCCTGTTGGAGAAGGTGACCGTCACCGTCGCGGGTGTGCCCTCGGCCACGGCTCCCCGGTCGGTCCCCGCGGTGAGGACCGCCTGATGGGGAGTGGCGGCGAGCAGGTCGCGCACGCGGCGGGCCAGGGTGTACGGGGAGCCCTGGGACTCGGTCGGGTGCGTTTCGTGCGCGTGCGCCCAGCGGTCCTCCAGGGCGAACCAGTCGATCGCCGACGGGTCCTTGCCCGTGGTGAGCGCGTCGAAGTACGTGTTCCAGCGGGTGCGGTACAGGCCGCCGACCAGCCCGGACCACTCCCGGTTCGCGTAGTCGTGCAGCCCCTCCTCACTGCTGGCGCGTCCGCCCCAGGTGGTGATGAGGGAGCGGACGTCGTACTCCAGGCGGTCCTTCTCGGCCCGGTCGGCGCCCCAGGAGCGGGCGTCGGCGAGCCACCTCCCGAGCAGGTGCGGGCCGGAGGTCGCCAGCAGGTCCTCGAGGAGGTCCATCCAGTCCAGCCAGGTCTTGGTCAGCTTGCCGAACAGGGCCTTGTCCCCGGCCTCGTGTGCGGCCTTGATCTGCGGCAGCAGGACCCGGCTGCGGTTGGACAGGACCTGCCGGGCCACGTCGACGACGTCGTACCGGTAGGCCGAGCTGTCTCTCAACTCCGCTCGAACGGCGAGGAGTTCGGTGAGTGCCGTGTCGAAGGCGGTGGTGTCGTAGCGGTCCTTCTCCGGGCCCCATGCGGCGGCCTTGTTGGCGTTCAGGCCGGGACGGGCGCCGAACAGGCCGTCGGGTGCCTCGCTCCAGCCGTCCGCGCGGGTCATGTTGTACGCGGTGTCGCGGATCGTCTGCCAGGCCGCGGCGGCATGCCGGTCCGGGCCGCCGTAGCGGGAGAGGGCGTACGCGGCGAACCAGTCGTCCAGGTCGACGGTGCCGGGTGTCCAGGCCAGCTCGGTGAGGAGGGCGAGGGCGGGCGCGTTGTTGTCGGCGGCTTCCGGCATCGCCGCGATACCGGCGAGCGAACTGTCCTTCTTGTCACGCCACTTGGGGTACTGCTCCACCCAGTCCGGGGCGTTGGCGCCGATGGGGGTGTGGCCGCCGAAGTTCCAGATGCTGCCGAAGGCGTACGGGGTGCCGCCCCAGTCGCTCTCCCGGTCGGTGACGGTGGTGTAGCGGTCCGACAGACCGTCCACGATCAGCATCCGGGACTTGTCGACGCCGTCGAGCAGTTCCCTGGACGGGTTGGACTGCCAGCCCAGGATGGCCCAGATCGCGCCCGGGTGAGCTTTCTGAAGCGCCCCTTCGACGGCTGCCGCGGCTTCGTCCACCGGAACGTCACCGGGGTTGCCGCCTTCGTGCAGCAGGTCCATCTTGTACATCGTGCTGTCGCCGAACCGCTCCGACTGGGCCCGGTAGAAGGCGGCGGACACCTCGTCGAAGGCCGTCGTGCGCGGGTCGAGCCAGTCGGGTCGCTTGAAGGCGCCCCAGTCGCCCTGGGGGACCACGGCCGCGTCCCCGCCGTGTTTGGCGACGAAGTCGTCCGGCACGGTGCCGAAGTAGCCGGGCAGCACCGGCGTCATGCCCAGGTCCCGCACCCGGTCGGCGATCTTCCGCGCCAGCTCGGCCCGGCGCTCGATGAGCTGCCGGGACACCGGGCCGCCGAACCCCGACATGTTCTGCAGCAGCCACCACGGCTGATGGGCCGGTGCCGGAATCCACGCCCGCATTTCGGCGTCCGAATATCCGAACTGCCGGAAGGTGTCGTAGTAGACGGCGTCGCCGCCGGTGTAGACAAGCACCCGGTTGATGCCGTGCAGCGCGAGCACGTCCAGCTCGCGCTCCCACGCGTCCCAGTGCCGGTAGGGGCCGGTGTAGCCGTCGTTGGTGTCGTTGAGGGCGAACCGGTGCGGCACATTCGCCGATCCGGCGATCTCCCCCTTCGGGGCGGGCAGCAACTTGGGGAGGTTCAGCTGTTCGCCGTTCCAGGAGATGTCGGCCGTCGCCGCCCGCGCGAGATATGTGTTGAGGCCGGTGAGCAGCACCGCCGGGCTGGTGCCCTGCACGGTGATCGCCCCGGCCCGGCCGGTGACCTTGAACCGGTCGGCGCTGCCGGCGCTCAGCGCGCGCAGCGTCACCTGCCGGTGGTGGTCGGGCAGCAGCCGTTGCAGCGCGACCGATGCCGGGGCCGTGTCGAACGGCTTCGCGTCCTGGTCCGCGGCTGCTGGTGCGGCGTGGGCACCTTGCGGTGGCGTCAGCAGCACCACTGAGCCGAACGCGGCCGCTCCGGCCAGCAGGCGTCTGCGGCTGAGGGGTTGGGAACTACTGGGATTTGAGTGCGTACGAGTGCGTTCTGGCGTGTGTGAGTGAGTGCGGAGGGGCTTGGTGGGCGGCTGGGTGCTGTTGTCTCGGGAGGGGAATGGGAGTTCGTTCATCGCATGTGTGACCTTTCCGGGTGGGGCTCGTTGGGTGTGATGAGCGGGTTTTCGAGGGACCGTGTAGGGATGTGGGGTGGGCGGGTTGCGGGAGCTTGCGGCGTCGTTTGTGGTGCCCGGTCCCTCAGGCGCGACGGTCCGGACCCGGCTCAAGCAGCTCACGCCCGCCGATGAAAAGGTCCTCGCCCTCGTTGGCGCGCACCTCGGTTCGCTGGCCTCCCGGGACTTGAAGGTGCGGTGCGCGGACGGTCTGGAGCACTGCGCGCAGACCTGGGCGGCCCGCAAGCGGGGCCTGACTGCTATGTCGTCGTCCCGGTGGGCCGGGTCGCTCACCAAAGCCAGCCATGATCAGTGGGCGCTCGCACGGCGCGGCCAGCTCGCCCACATCCAGTCCCTTGAGGCGGGCATCCGGACGCTCGCGCACCGGCTGTCGCTGCCGGTCGGCGCGAAGGGCTCGAAACAGGTGCCGGGCGGCTACCGCAGCAAGCGGGAGTGGCACGCGAAGACCCGCCGCCTGCACATCCTCGAAGACCGGCTGGAACGGGCGCGGGCCGATTGGGAGACTGGGACCGTGCACGTGGTGCGCGGCGACAAGCGGCTGGCCCGCACCCGCCACCAACTGCCCGCCGCCCAGCTGACCGAGGCTCAGTGGCGGCGGCGGTGGGAGGCGTCGCGCTGGTTCCTGCAGGCGGACGGCGAGTCCGGGAAGCGCTACGGCAACGAGACGATCCGCGTCAGCCCGGACGGCGAGGTGAGCATCAAGCTCCCGACGCCGCTCGCCCGGCTGGCCAATGCCCCGCATGGCCGGTACGTCCTCGCCGCGCAGGTGCGCTTCCCGCACCGGGGGCAGGAGTGGGCGGACCGGGTGGAGGCCAACCGCGCGGTCGCCTACCGCATCCACCTCGACGTGGTACGCGGGCGTTGGTATGTGACCGCCTGCTGGCAGCTTCCGGTGTCGAAGACCGTCCCGATGGCCGACGCCCTCGCGCACGGTGTGATCGGCGTCGACATGAACGCCGACCACCTGGCCGCCTGGCGCCTCGACGTCCACGGCAACCCGACCGGCCATCCCCGCTGCTTCTTCTATGACTTGTCCGGTACCGCCGAGCACCGTGATGCCCACGTCCGCCACGCCCTGACCCGGCTGCTGCACTGGGCCCGCGCCTGCGGCGTGCAGGCCATCGCGGTGGAGGATCTGGACTTCGCCGCGGAGAAGACCCGCGAGAAGCACGGCCGCCGCAAGCGATTCCGGCAGTTGATCTCCGGCATGCCCACCGGACGGCTTCGCGCCCGGCTGACCTCGATGGCCGACCAGACCGGCATCGCGATCATCGCGGTGGACCCGGCCTACACCTCGAAGTGGGGCGCCCAGCACTGGCAGAAGCCCCTCACCCACGAAAACAGGAAGACCACTCGCCACGAGGCTGCCGCCGTGGCGATCGGACGGCGCGCCCAAGGACACCCGATCCGGCGACGGACGACACCGCCCCCTGCACACCAGAGTGATGTGCACGGGCATCGGACCGTCCAGGCCGACCGGCGTGCCCTCGGGCGTGAGGGACCCCGCCCTCCCGTTCCCGGACCACGGACACGATCCGTGCCACCGGACTGCGGAGCGAACGCGGGCAACCAGAACGCCCAACACCGCTCGGGGCGTTCGGCTGAGCATGATTCCTGGCAACAGGACTCACTCCCGCTCGGTCATTAGGAACGGTTGGTTGCCTGTCATGAACGTCCTCTCAAAACTTCTAGGATCAGGCGACGGTCATCGCGAAGATGTGCAGGGCGGGACCACCGCTCTGCAGGCCGTCGCTGACCTTCGGCAGCACGACGGAGCGCAGTTCCTTGTTCTCCAGATCGACGCCGAAGGTGTAGAGGCTGATCGGGTTCCTGTCCTGGCCCGAGGGGGTGTTGCGGTACGGCAGTACCACCGCGGCCGCGGGGTTCGCCCAGTACCAGTCGGGGACCTCGACGGAGAAGGCCTGCTCCGTGCCGTCCGCGTACACGACCTTCCCGGGCCCCTTGCCGTCGCCCCAGGTGGAGGTGGAGAGGAAGGCCAGCCGTGAGCCGGTGCCGGACAGTCGTACGGTCTGCCCGGAGGACACCACGTTGTCCTTGGCCCCGGGCTCGGTGTCCGGCCAGGTGAAGGTCGTCCCGCCGTAGGTGACCGAGGCTCCGGGAGTCAGTCCGACCGAGGCCAGCGCCTGGGCGGACAGGCTGGAACGCGAGCCGTCGATGTCGGCGGTGGTGGTGGCGTCGTCGGAGGAGATGCCGGCGTTGTCGAAGGCACTGGCCAGCGACCTGTAGGGCAGCTTCAGCGACGAGGTCGTGCGGGTGCAGTCGGATCCGTCCTCGTGCACGTCGAAGAGCGCGTGCGCGATGCAGGGGACCACTCCCTCGGCGTCGTCGGGGAGCCGGGTCTTCCAGGTGCGGGTGACCGTCCGTCCGGGCGCGATGCCGCCCAGGTCGTCCGAGTCCGCGGTGTCGCCCACGGCGAGGTAGAGAACGGTGCCGCGCAGGGTGATACCGGTGGTGTTCTTGAGGGTGGTGGTCAGGGTCACTGTCTGGCCCGGCTCGGGGGTGGCCGGGGTGACGGTGAGGGAGACGGGTGGCGGGAGGAAGTCCTGTTCGGGGCGGTAGGTGTTCATGACTCCTCCACGGTGAAGCGGTCGAACACGGCCTGGACCGTCGTGCCGGGGTAGTTGAGGTTCACGGCGCTCGCCACCACGCCGGCGTCCAGGGCGCCGCTCGCGGACGGCACGGTCGCCCGCGCGGTCTCGGTCCAGGAGAGGCCGTTGTTGGTGCTGCTGTACGCGGTGTACGTCGTGCCGTCGCGGACCAGGCGCAGCCAGGCGGGGTGGGTGGAACCGCCGCCGCCGGCCCAGGTGTCGAGGTGTCCGTCGCCGTCGCCGTCGGTCATGAACTCCAGGCCGAACGACTTCGACATGGTGAGGACGGCGTAGCCGCCCTTCTCCGGCGCGGTGAGGTCGTTGGCCACTGCGATGCCGTACTTGGCGGTGGGGTTGTCGCTGCCGGTGAGGCTGACCGTCTTGACCTGCACCACGCTCGACTCGGCGGCCGAGCCGGGCAGGAGGATGCCCCCCTTCTCGTCGGTGCCGCCGGAGAAGTCGCGGCCGCCCGCCCAGATCACCAACTGGCTGCCGTACTGGCCGAACTCGGCGTCGTCGGTGGTGGCGAACGTCCGGTACGGATCACGCACCACGTTGGGCTCGTAGGGCACCGTGAACGTCTTCGCGGACCGCGCGCAGTCGCTGCTGCGCCCGTCGACGTCGAAGACCACGTGCGCGGTGAACGACACGTTCCCGGCCACGTCGGCCGGCATCGCCGTCTCCCAGCGCCGGGTCGTCTTCGCGCCCAGCCGCAGGTCGCCGAGCGGGATGGTCTTCGCCGCCGCGGTGGCGCCGGGGTCGATCAGGTGGAGCACGGCGTTGCGGAGCGGGAAGGGGCAGTCGTTGGTGAGGACCGCGGTGGCGGTGACCGTGTCGCCGCCGGCCGGTTCGGCGGGTTCCGTGGTGACCGTGAGCGTGGGCCCCAGGGTGTCGAACTGGGTACCGGTACTGATTCCCATGCCGGTCACCGGGCCCAGTCGACGGTGAAGACGTTGGCGATGTCGCTGGGCAGGGAGGACGGGACGGTGATGTTGATCTTTCCGTCACGGCGGGTCCACCTCAGGCTGCCGCTCGTGCCGAGCAGCCGGACCCGGGACGTGGCGCTGATGGGGATGTCGCCGGGCACCGAGAGGGTGCCGCTGGGCGCGCCCAGCACGATGATGTTGAACTTGCCCGGGGAGACGGTGTAGCGGATGCCGAGCGAACTGCCTTCCTCCTCCGCCCGCACCCAGGGCGTCGACCCGTAGATCGCCGGGCCGTTGACCTTCAGCCAGGCGCCGATGTCCCGCAGCCGCTCCTGCATGATCTCGGGGATCGTGCCGTCCGCCCTGGGCCCGATGTTGAGCAGCAGGTTGCCGTTCTTGCTGACCACGTCGGCGAGCAGCTGGATCAGGAACTCGGAGGTCTTGTAGTCCTCGTCCGGCTCGTGCTTGTTGTAGCCCCAGGAGTAGCCCATGGTCATGCAGCACTCCCACTTCTGCGGATCCATCGTGGGGTTGGTGCGCTGCTCGTACGTCGCGAAGTCGAAGTGGGTGTCGAACCGGTCGTTGATCACCACGCCCTTGGGGCGCTCACGGTTCTTGGCCTGGTTGTAGTAGTGGGCCATGGATTCTTCGCTGCGCCACGGCGGGTTGCCGGTGGGCCGGAACCACTGCCCGTCCGCCCACAGCAGCTCCGGGTCGTAGCGGTCGATGATCTCGTAGAGCTGCTTGAGCTCGTAGTCGCCGATGTAGTCCTCGACCGGCTTGTAGCCGGTCATCGGGATCTCCTCGTCGGTGTAGAAATTGCGCATCGGCCGGCCGATCGCCGGGTTGAAATACTCGCCGAGCGAGTAGTACAGGCCCGGGCGCACGGTGCCGCGCTTGCGGGCCGCGGTCATCAGCTCACCGACGAGGTCGCGCTTCGGGCCGTACGCCACGGAGTGACGGTCCGTCACCTTGCTGGGGTAGAGGGCGAATCCGTCGTGGTGCTTGCTGGTCAGCGCGAAGTACTCGGCGCCCGCCTGCTCGAACAGCCTCACCCAGGCGTCGGGATCGTACTTCTCGGCCTTGAACTGAGGGATGAGGTCGTCGTAGGTGACGTCCTCGCCGTAGGTGTCGCGGTGATACTTCCACTCGGCGGTGTCCTTGGTGCTCTGGTACCAGAGGTACCACTCGGAGGCGCTTCTCGGCGTCGCGCCGGCGATCACCGAGTAGATGCCCCAGTGGACGAAGATGCCGAACTTGGCGTCCTTGTACCAGCGCGCCACGGGATGGGTGTCGAGGGACGCCTTGGTGGGCTGGTAGTCGGGTATGCCGGAGCCGCCCGGCACCGCCGCGCCGGCGAGGGCCTGGGCGGTCCCGGGCGGGGCGAGGAGCACGGCGCCGCCGACGGCGGCCGCCGTGGTCATGAACTGCCTGCGATTGACTGCCATGGGGAGACCTCTCACTTCGTGGTGGAGAAGGAGTCGAATACGGCGGTGGTGGTCTGGCCGGGATAGTTGAGGTTGACGGCGCTCGCGACCATCCCGGCGTCCCCGGTGCCGCTCGCCGACGGCACGATGGCTGCCGCGACCTGCTGCCAGGCGGTGCCGTCGGAGCTGGCGTACGCGGTGTAGGCGGAGCCGTCGCGGACGAGCTTCAGCCAGGCGGGGTGGTACGAACTGCCGCCGCCGGCCCAGGTGTCGAGCTTTCCGTCACCGTCGCTGTCGGTCAGGAACTCCAGTCCGTACTTCGCGGACATGGTGAACACGGCGTAACCGCCCTTCTCGGGCGCGGTCAGGTCGTTGGCGACGGCGATCCCGGCCTTCGCGGACGGGCCGCTGCCGGACTGGGCGGCCACCCGGGCGGTCACGGTGCCGGACGGTGACGCGGCGTCGGCGAGGTAGATCGCCGCCTTCTCGTCCTTCCAGCCGGACAGGTCCTGGCCGCCCGCCCAGATGGCGAACTGGCCGTCGTTCTGGGCGTATCGGGCCTCTTCGGTGGTGGTGGCGGTCGTCAAATACGGCGCGCGCACCCCGGACGGAGCGGGGGTCACCGTCGCGTCCACGCTGTCGGAGTCGTGGCGTGTCCGGCCGTCCTGGAGGAAGGAGGTGCGTACGCCGATCTCGTGGGTGCCCCAGGCCGCGTCGGCCGCGGGGGTCACCGTCCAGGTGACGGTGGCGCTGTCGCCCGGGGCGAGGGTGCGGGTCCGCGCGCTGCCGGCCGGTTCGGCGGACCAGCCGTCGGGGAGGTCGAGGCGCGTGCTGATCTCGGTGACCGTTTTGGTGCCGGTGTTGGTGACGGTCGACGTGATCTGGGTGCCGTCGCCGCCGGCTTGCAGGGTCGGCCGGTACGGGGTGAGCCGTACGCGGGCCGACGGGCAGTCGCGGGCCGCCTCGAGGGTGGTGAGGTCGACGGCGTCGGCGAACGCCTTCATCCCGGTGTCGTTGGGGTGCAGATGGTCACCGGAGTCGAACGTGGCGGCGTAGCGGGTGGGGTCGTCCGGGTCCCGTACGGCCTTGTCGAAGTCGGCGTAGTCGTCGAAGACGCTGCCGTCGCGCACGAACGTGTTGACCTTCTGCCGGTCCGCCTCCTTGGCCTCGGTCCACCAGTCGCCCCAGCCGCGATACGGCACGACCGTCGCGCCGATCACGCGCAGCCCGCGTTCGTGGGCGCGGCGCACGATCTCCTTCATGCCGTCGATCACCTGATCACCGGTGGCGCCGCCCCAGCTGAGGTCGTTGACACCCTCGAACAGGACCACCGTCCGGGCGCCCGGCTGCGACAGCACATCGCGTTCCAGCCGGTCCAGCGCCGACGGATTGCCGTCGACACCGGCCGTGATCCGGTTGCCGCTGATGCCCTCGTTCAGCACCCCGGCGGCCGACGAGCAGGCCGACAGCCGCCCCGCCAGATAGTCGGGCCAACGCCGGTTGGCGTTCGCCGTGGAGGACGCCCCGTCGGTGATGGAGTCGCCGAGCGCCACCACGGCGCCCGCCGCGTTTCCGCCCTGTACGTCGACACCGGTCAGGAACGGGAAGGTGGAATCGGTTCTGGTGAAGGCGTCCCCGTCGGCGTCCGAGGCGTGGTCGCCGCCGCCGTCGGGTGTCCAGTAGACGGTCTGGAGGCCCATCCAGTGCTGGCTGATGTGGGTGAGCCGGCCCGGGAAGTACAGGCTGACGACCAGGTCGCTGCGGGCGGGCACGGTGAGCTGGACCTGATCGCTGGCCGCCTGCTCACCGGCCGGGATCGTCACCTCGCTCTTCCCGCCGAACCGCAGCTTCTGCGGCTTCGTGGCGTCGGAACCGCCCTCACGAAGTCCGACGGTCGCCTGTCCGATCGTCACCGGCTCGGTGGTGAAGCCGTTGCTCAGGCGGATGCGTACGCTCGACCCGCCGGCGCTCACCCGCACCGGTATCCGCACCGTCACCTCCGAGGTGCCCGGGTCGTACGAGGCGTGCTGCGCGGTCGCCCAAGTCCCCGTCCACCCCGGCTGCGTGGTCTCGGCCGCGGCCGGCGCCGCCGGAAGCAGCGCTGCCAAGGTCGCCGCCAAGGCTGTGGCAAGGGCCGCGCATCTTCGGCGTCCACGCAGGTGTTCAAGCGTTCTGGACACGGGTCCTCCTCAGGAACACGGGCGGCCGAGGCCGAGCGCGGTCAGATCGATGGAGTCGGCGAACGCCTTCATCCCTGCGTCGTTGGGATGCAGATGGTCACCGGAGTCGTATGCCGCGCCCAGCCGGCGCGGATCCGCCGCATCCCGGACCGCCCGGTCGAAGTCGGCGTAATCGTCGAAGACCCCGCCGGAGTCCCGGACGAACGTGTTGACCTGCTGTCGCCGCCCCTCGGTCTCCTCGCTCCAACCGCCCCAGGTGAAGTCCTTGTACGGGGTGATCGTGGCGCCGACGACCCGCATGCCGCGCTGGTGCGCCCGGTCGGCGATCTCCGTCATCCCGGCGATGATCTGCTCGGCGCTCGCCCCGCCGAGGTCGTTGATGCCCTCGAAGAGGATCAGGGTCTTCGCCCCCGGCTGGGAGAGCACATCCCGTTCGAGGCGGTCCAGGGCGGAGGGGTTGGTCGGGGTACCGGCGGTGATGCGGTTGCTGGTGATGCCCGCGTTGAGCACTCCGGCGCCGGGCAGGCAGGCGTTCAGCCGGGCGGACAGGAGGTCGGGCCAGCGCTGGTTGGTGTCGGCCGTCGAGAAGGACCCGTCGGTGATCGAGTCGCCGAGTGCCACCACCGACCCCGTTCTCGGCGCGGTCACGTCGACGCCGCTGAGGAACGGCCAGCTCGTGGTGGTCCAGGTGTAGGCGTCACCGGAGGTGTCGGCGGCGTGGTCGCCCGCCCCGTAATCCGTCCAGTACACGGTCTGCTGCGCCCACCAGTGATCGGTGATGTGCGTGACCTGGCCGGGCAGATGGAGACTGACGACCAGGTCGGCCAGGGCCGGAACGGCGAGTCCGACGGGGTCGCTCACAGCCTGGCCGCCCGCCGGGATGGTGACCGCGCGCTGCCCGCCGAACCGCAGGTCGTAGGGGCGGGCCACGGCGGAACCGCCGTCGCGCAGGCCCACGGTCGCGTGCCCGATCGTCACCGGGTCGGTGGCGTAGGCGTTGGTCAGGCGGATGCGTACGGATGAGCCGCCGACGCTGGTGTGCACCGGCATCCGCACCGTCACCTCGGACATCCCCGAGACCTCGTAGTGCTCGCTGGCCGCGGTCGCCCAGGTCCCCGTCCAGGCGCGCCGATCGTCCTGCTGACCGGCCTCGGCGGGCGCCAGCGTCCCCGCCACGGCGGCCGAGACCGCCAGGAGCAGAGCCGCGAGCCTGCCGCGTCTCCCATGCGTGTGACGCCCCTTGCTCAGGCTGGGCATCAGGCACCGCCACAGGTCAGCTTGGCGTCGGCCCAGTCGGCGTGGTCCGAGGAGACATCGCCGTCCCCGTCGACCAGCAGGTCCAGCCAGCGCGCGCCGGTCACATCCACGTCGATGTCGGTACCGCCGTCGGAGCCGCGCACCACCGGGGTTGTGGCGAGGGAGCGGCCGTCGGCGATCACCTTGAAGGAGACGCTGCCGCCGTCGCCGACCTCGTCGTCCACCCCGGCGGTGGCGGTGAAGCGCGTGCAGCCGCCGCCGAGATAGACCCGGATCTGGCTGTTCGCGTGCACGCCGAGGCCCTTGGCGTAGGTGGTGCCGCCGATGCTGAGGGGGCGGCCGTCACCCGCCGCGTTCTCCCCGTTGGAGGTGTCCTTCTCCACCGGACCCCAGCCGTTGACCGCCTTGACCAGGGTCAGGTCGCTCACATAGGCGTCGGCGGACAGCCCCGGCGGTGGCACCTGCACGGCCCGTACACCGGTGACGGTGCCCGGGTGGCCGGGCTGGGTGAGCTTGGCGGTCGCGGTCAGGACGGCGTAGTGGACCGGGTCGCCCGGTGGGGTGACGGCGTAGTCCGCGGTCACGGTGTCGCCGGGCCGCACCTGGTCGAAACGGGTGGTGTCGTCGGTGGTCGCGGTCCAGCCGTCCGGGACCTTCAGCGCCAGCTCGACCTTCGAGGCGGTCGGCGCGTCCTTCGGCACGCCGAGGGTGACGGGGACCTTCGCGGCGGTGCCGGTGCCCAGGAACGGCTCGGCGTCGACGGTGACACGGGCGCCGGATTCCGGCATGGCGTACGTCGTGGCGTTGTACGAGGGCGCGGCCACCGTGCCGACCTTGATACCGCCCGCCGAGGCGCCGAGGCCGACGAGCTTCGCCGAACCCGGGCCCGCGCCGGCCTTGGTGGACCACACGGCCAGGGCGATGGTGTTGGTGCCCTGCTCGCGCAGGATGCCCTTGGGGACGACGAACCGTGTCTGCGGTCCGGTGTCCGGCAGGTAGCGGCCGATCAGCCAGCCGTTGACGAAGATCTGGGCGCGGTAGCCGGTGCTGCCGCCCTCGGCCTCGGCCAGGTCCAGCGCGACCGCGTTGTCCTGGCCCTGAGGCAGGTCGAGCCGCGCGGAGGTGCGGTACCAGCGCACGCCGGGCCCGGTCTTCCCGGTCTGCCCGGAGAGGGTGGTGCTCTTCCAACTGCTTTCGGAGTATCCCGGCAGCGACCAGCCGGCCCTCTCCCCGTACAGCCCGCCGTTGTTGTACGCGCCTCGGGCGGTGTCGACCGGGTCCTCGCCGCCGCGGCTGCCCTGGATCTTCCAGGTGAGGGTGGAGGCTCCGCCGATCACCTCGGCGCCGAGCAGACCGCGCGGCTCCTTGGAGTAGTCGTGACCCCATTCCTCGTTGTGGCCCGCGTTCTCCACCAGGACGGAGAGGACGTTGTCCCCGCCGTCTCCGGCGGACTTCAGCGTGCCCGCCGGGATGTCGAAGGTGTGCGCGCCGTTGCCGGAGCTGCCGAGGTAGCGGCCGTTGAGCCAGACCGCGTACTGGCCGGTGTTACCGGTCTTGGCGTCGAGTGCGAGCCCGGTCGCGGCACCGGTGGTCTTGAACCGGCCGCGGTACCAGACGTTGCCGTGGTGGAAGCCGTACTCGTCCATCGCGAGGACCGGCAGCGACCCGGCCAGCTCCGGGTTGTTGGCGGTGAGGTGGTCGGCGGTGGTCCAGGTGGAGTCGTCGAAGCCGGGAGCGGACTCCGGTGCCTCCTCCTTGTACTTCCACGTCGTCAGCGCGGGCAGCTGAACCGGGCGCGGCGCCTGGGTGACGGCGACCTCGCTGCCGTTCCAGGTCACCTTCTTGGCGTCCGCGATGACCTCGATCTTCGCGGCCTTGGTGGAGTCACCGGTCAGCTTCAGGGTGCCGTCCGCCAGTTCGGCCGTACGGACGAGGGACGGTCCGCGTACGAGGACCGGTCCCGAGGCGGTGTCCTGCCGCCACCAGTGGGCGGTCTCGGCGGTGTCGGCGATCAGCAGTTCCATGCCGTTCACCAGCACCCGGGCCAGGCCCTTGTGCGTGTAGTTCAGGCGCAGGTCACCGCGAACGGCGTCCCAGGTGCTGGTGGCATCGCCGTCGAGGACCTTGACCTCAGGCCGCTCGGCGTACCGCAGCACGGTCTCGCCGGCCTCGCCAGCACGCCCGTACAGCATCGCCACATCCCGGCCGGCGATCCGGGCGTGCGTCATGATCTCCGAGGTGGAGTAGACGAGGCGCTGCTTCTCGCCCAAGTCGTATCCCGCTACCAGGAGTTTGGCGTCCCGGCCGTCGACGGTGATCGCCCCCTGCTGCGGTACGCGCGGGTAGTCGCCGTCCTTGCCCGAGAGGGACAGGGTGGTCTCGTCCTTGTCCTTCACCCGGGTGTCGGCGTGCCGCACGGTGAAGAACTGGGTGCCGTCGTCGGGGTTGACGCGCCGGTCGATGCGCAGGGCGTCATCGGACGGGGTCGGGGCCTCGGCCTTGTCGGTGCGCGCCAGCGAGGTGACGGAGTTGACCATGTATCCGAGGCGCTTGAACTCCTGGTACTTGTCCGTCAGCTGACGGGACTCGTTGATCGGAGCGCCGTAGTCGTACGACGTGTAGACCGCGTTGGGGTCGGCGAGCCAGCCCCAGTTGGTGCCGCCGTACGTCATGTAGAAGGACTGGCCGCTCACCCCGGCGGCGATGTTCATCTTGCTGAACACGCGGGTGAAGTCGGTGCCGGTGAGCTTGGCGCAGTCCTGGTATCCGGTGCCGCCCCAGGGGTCGAAGGCGCCGCCCTGTGCCTCCGGGATGATCAGCGGGGACTCGGGCTTCCACTCGTTGACGTACGAGTAGTCGGGCAGGTTCCTCCAGGTGTCGGGGTCCTTGCAGTCGAAGCCCTGGGGGTAGGCGTCGAAGCCGTAGATGTCGGGGGCGCCCTTGCCGTTCACCCAGTTCTTGTTGGCGCCGCCGTCGTTGACGAAGGTGGGCACATCGATGCCGTCTTCCTTCGCCCAGTCGATGAGGGTCTGCATGTAGTCGGCGTCCTGTCGGCCGCCCTGGTACTCGTTCTCGACCTGGTACAAAATCACCGACCCGGTACCACGGGTGAGTTGGTGGCGCGCGATGATCGGGTTGATCCGGCTCATCCACTCCCGGGCCGCCTTCAGGTACTCCGGCTCGGAGGTGCGGTTCACACCGGCCTGCGTCTTGCGCCAGGCGGGCATGCCGCCGCCGGAGACCTCCGCGTTGATGTACGGGCCCGGGCGGGCGATCACATACAGGCCCGCGCGCTCGGCCTCGTCGAGCAGCCGCTCCACGTCACGGGTACCAGTGAAGTCGTACGAGCCGGGTTTGGGGGAGTGGTAGCCCCAGTCGAAATAGAGCGAGACCGCGTTGAATCCGCCCGCCTTGATCTTCTGCAGGACGTCGCGCCAGGCGTCGGGGCTGGGCAGTCGGAAGTAGTGGAACTCGGCGCCCCAGATGTACAGGGGCTTGCCGTCGACCCGTACGGAGTACTGGTCGTAGGTGACGGTGTGCGGGGCCTTGGGCTCGGCCTCGGCCGGTGCCGCTACCCCCGCGCCGGCCAGAGGCATGACAGTCAGCGCTCCGGCGAGCAGCAGAGATCTCCACTTGCCCTTCATGAGGTCAGCCCCTTCACGACTGCCGCCCGCGCGGTCTCGATGTCGCCCACGTCCTTCGTCCGGCCGTCGAGGTTCCGGGTCGCGGTCGTGAGTGCCTCGGTCAGGGCGTCGCTGTCGGCGCCGCCGTCCTTCTTCCGCAGCTGGGCGATGAGTTCGTAGTCCTCGATGCCCTCCTTCAGCTGCTCCCAGCGGATGCTGGACATCGGGCCGTCCTTGCCCGGGTAGACCAGGTATTCGTCGCCCTGCGTGAAGATGTGCACCGGCTGCTTGAAGGGGTCGCTGGTCCAGCTGTTGTACGACCAGCGCAGGAAGCCGTCCAGGTTCCGCTGGGCGGAGATCCACGGCAGCATCCGCGACTCGATCGCGGGCGAGAACGACAGCGTGTTGGGGTGGGCCGGCGCGCCGTACACGTAGAAGGTCGTGATCTTGCCGGCCTTGCGCCGCTCCGCCACCTTCTCCTTCGTCATCGCGTCGATGCCGCCCCAGTCGACGGACAGGTTGGACGCGACGCCTTCGGTGCTGATCGAACCGGCCACGGAGATACGGCTGTCGAAGGTCGGCGCGACCTCGTGGACGAAGTCCTTGACGACCGTCATCGTGTTGATGGGCCGCTCGTCGAAGGACAGCCAGGTGTTCTCCAGCCAGCCCTTCTCCTTCAGGTGCTTCTCGAAGGCGGGAAGGAACGCTCCCCACGCCTCCCGCCAGCGGTCGCCGCCCAGATCGACGTTCTCGTAGACGGTCTTGCCGGTGCTGGTGTCGGTGTAGGTGAGGTGCTCCTGGTCTTGGAACGCCAGCATGGAGAAGGCGCCGATGTCCGGCCCGAGACCGGCGCGTCTGGCGGTCTGGACGTACTTGTCCCAGCGGCTGAAGTCGAAGGAGAACGTCTTTCCGTTCCAGCTCCAGCCCACCATGCTGGTGTACGGCGTGGCCGTCTGCGATTCCCGGGTGCCGAGTGACCACTGGTGGTGCCAGGGGTTGTCGACGATGGTGGTGTTGATGACCTTCTGGCCGCGCGACGCCAGGTCGCGGTTGTACTTCTCGATCAGCTTCCAGTGGTCGTCGGACCAGAGCTTGACGCCGTGATTCTTTGCGATCGTCTCCGGTTGTGCCCATACGTCGAGGAAGAACTTGTAGTCCTTCGGGGCGGGCACGCTCGCGTCGGCGACCTCGATGGTCAGCGGGTAAGTGGTCTGGGTGCGGCCGTCGGCGTTGACCTTGACCGTGCCGGTGTAGGTGCCGGGCTTGGCAGTCTCGGGGATGTGGAAGGTGAACCACAGCGGCTGCGCCGCGTACGCCGGTACGTCCACGGAGGACCGCTCCTCGAGCGCGTCGCCGACCACGTCGGGGTTGCGGTCGCCGGACACCTCCTTGCCGGAGCTGACCTGGTCGATCGTGGCGGACCAGTCGACCTCGCTCTTGGAGCGCTGCACGGGCACGTACTTGACGAACCGGACCTGGGTGTCGGCACCTGACAGCTTCGCGCCGCCGGGCCCGGTGAGGTCGCCGACCGCGGCCTTGACGTCGTCGAGGTTCTGGCCGGAGGCGATCGCCAGCTGCGCCGAGACCTGCTCGTTGCGCACGGCGGAGAGCTTGAGCTCCTTCGTGTCCTTGCCCTGGATGGTGGTCATCGGGTAGCGCGGGACCCGCTCCTCCGCGGAGCCGGCGAAGGAGCCGGTGGGAACCCAGGTGATGGTGTCCCTGGTGCCCATGGCGTCGGCGACCTTGACGGTCAGCCAGGTGGTGGTGGCCTTGGAATTGACGTCGTTGTCGGTGGTCGTCGTACCGGTGACGGCGATCGCGGTGGTACTGGCGGCCACGACCACGCCCGCCACGAAGCCGGCGACGGCTGAGGATGTACGTGCCATGGGTGGGTTCCCTCTCTTACGACCGTGCAAGGACGGGTCGGGTCCCCGGCAGGCCCTCAAGGGAGGAAGGCCTGCCGGGAAGCGGGGTGATGCCGTTGGCGTCAGGAAGTGACGGAGAATCCGCTGAAGACGGCTTCGATGTTCTCGCCGGGGTAGTTGACGTTGGCCGCGCTGGCGACCATCCCGGCGTCACCGGTGCCGGTGGCCGACGGCACCTGGGCGGTGCCGACCTGCGACCAGTTCTCGCCGTCCTTGCTGGAGTAGGCGGTGTAGGTGGCGCCGTCCCGGGTCAGCTTGAGATACGCCGGGTGGTACGTGGAGCCACCGCCCGCCCAGGTGTCGAGCTTCCCGTCGCCGTCGCTGTCGGTCATGAACTCCAGTCCGTAACTCTGGGTCATGACCAGCACCGCGTAACCGCCCTTCTCGGGCGCCGTCAGGTCGTTGGCGAGGGCGATGCCCGCCTTGCCGACCGGTGAGGCGCTGTCCTGGGAGACCAGCTGGGCCTGCACCGTGGCCTTCTCCCCGGCCGCGTCGTCGCGGTAGATGACGCCCTTCTCGTCCTTCCACCCGGACAGGTCCTGGCCGCCCGCCCAGATGGCGAACTGGTCGCCGGCCTGGGCGTATTGCGGGTCCTCGGAGGTGGTATCGGCTGTCAGGTACGGTTCCCGCACACTGCCCGGGGCGGCCTTCACCTGCGCCTGCACGGTGTCGGACACCTTCGTCGACCCGTTGTAGGTGGCGGTGCCGGTGAGGTTGTGGCTGCCCCATCGGGCGTCATCGGCCGGGGTCACCGTCCAGGTGGTGGTGAGGCTGGCGCCGTTCTTGAGCGAGTCCGCGGTGGTCGGGCCGGTCGCCTTCGCCGTCCAGCCCTCGGGCAGGTCCAGCGCCGCCTTGGCGTTCTCGATGGTCCGGGCGCCCCAGTTGGTCACCTCGGTGGTCACCTCGAACGGCTTGCCGGCGTCGGTGGACGGGGCGTCCGGGGTGATCAGGACGGAGGCGGCCGGAGCGTTGTCGCGCTTGAGCGCCTTGATGGCCTTGTCCGCGCCCTCGGCCTTGAGATTGACGAAGGCCGGGGTGACGCCGAGCGGCGCCGCGTACCCCTTCAGCGTCTTGGGGCCACGGATCACGGTGCCCTGGTTCACGTCGTACCAGGTGCCCGGCGGCAGATGGACGGAGCGGGTGGCGCCCGTGCTCAGCTTGGGCGCGGCCAGCACGGCCGGGCCGAGCATCCACTCGTCGGTGACCGTGTAACTCGCCTCGTCCTTCGGGAAGTCGAAGAACAGCGGCCGCATGATCGGATCGCCGGTCTTCAGCGTGCTCTGCACCTGGTCCCAGATGTAGGGGGCGAGCTTCTCGTGGGTCTTGATCGCCTGCCGGTAGAGATCGACCGTCTCCTGGTCGTAGTCCACCTTCTGCCCGGTGGTGGTGTCGTTGGTGTCGACCGGGGAGGTCGAGGCGTACATCAGTGGCATCAGCGAGGCGGATTGCGCCCACCGCACCAGCACGTCCTTCGTCGGCGCCGGCTGGCCGCCGGAGCCGCCGATCATGTCGGACTCGACGAACGGGTAGCCGATGGTGGAGATCGCCAGGTTCTGGGTGGCGGAGGCGCGCAGGGAGTCCCAGCCGGTGCCCTTGTCGACCTGGCGGGTGACGAAGCCGGCCTCGTGGGCCGTCTGGTTCCAGTGCACCCGGATGCCCGCGCCCTGGAGGTCGAACTCGTCGGCGAGCTGTGTGCCGAGCTTCTGGTAGTCCGTGGCCTGGTGGCCCTCGCGCGGCGCGCACTTCTCGTCGAAGAAGCGGGTGTCGAACTTCAGCCCGTCGATGTCGTACGTGTCCATCAGGGTCTTGAGGTTGGCCTCGTACCAGGCCTTGGCGTCCGGGTTCGCCAGGTCGATGATCCCGGCCTGGCCGTTCCACCAGGTCACTTCACACGGCTTGCTCGTGTCCTTGGCGTCCATGAGCAGATAGCCGTTGTCGACCGCGTACTGGTAGTTGTCGGAGTCCAGGTTGATCCACAGGGTGACCCAGATGCCGAAGTCGAACCCCATGTCGTGGATCTTCTGGGAGAGGCCCTTGGGATCGGGGAAGGTCTTGGGATCCCAGGTCAGATTGCCGTAGTTCGACTCCCACTTGTCGTCGAGCTGGATGGTGTGCCCGTCCAGACCGTTGTCGTGGAGGTCGGTGGCGTAGTCGAGCAGCTTCTCCTGGTCGATCTTGGTGTAGAACTGCGCCCACGAGTTCCACAGCGGCTTGGCGTACTGCTCGTACGTGGCATCGGACTTGGCCGGCTTGCCGACGATGCCGATGTAGTCGCGGTAGACCTCCAGCGGGGTCGACTCGACGAACACGGTGGCCTTGTAGGTGTCGGGCGACTCGACGGTGAAGGCGCCGAGGCCGTCCTTGCCCTTGTTGAGCCGCACGTCCATGACATCCCCGGTGTCGACGCGCAGACCGGTCGACTTGGACGTGTACCAGAACGGGTCGATCATGTTGTACGACGCCGGGCCGAAGGTCTCGTGGTCGACCTCGCCGGCGTCGAGCGGCCAGGGCTGGTTGACGCCGGGGCCGCCTTGGGGGGTCTCCGCCTCGCCGTGGCCGTACCAGTGGCCTGCCGATGACAGGTCGTAGGCGAGGCCCAGCTGCTTCGGTCCGCCGCCGCGGACGTCCCAGTCGAGCTGGTAGCGGTCGGCGCCAGGGGTGATCCGGGCCTCCACCGTGGCGCCGTCGAGCGTGCTGTCGGCGGTGACGGTCAGGACGCCGTCCTTCCACGTCCAGTCCGTGACGTCGGTCGCGTGCTGCCACGTGCCGTCGGCCGCGGCGAAGCGCAGGGCGCCGGTGTCGCCGGAGGCGGTGGCGAGCACGGTCTTCCCGGAGCGGCGCGTGGTCAGGGCGAGTTCGTCGGTGGCCACGTCGAGGGTGTAGCCGGGGGCGCCGGCGGAGGCAGGCACGGAGACCGTGACGGCATCCGCGGTGCGGGCCACCTTCGGCCCGCCGGTGGTGGCGGTGGGGCGGGCGTCGGCCGTGGCCGCGGCGGGGGAGCCGGTGACGGGCGCCGTCAGCAGGGCGGCGGTCAGCGCGGCTGCGAGCAACGGGCCGCCGGGACTGCTCAGTCGGGGGTGCACTCGTGTCCTCCTGTCGGACAGGACGGTGACTCAGGAGCGGCGGTGCGTGGTGCCGGTGGCGTGCGCAGTGCACGGTCACGAGGAAGCGCGGTGCCGGGGGCTTGCGATCTGCTTGAAACTGCGTGCCGATGCAAGATTCCAACTGATTTCGCTCATGCTCTTGCGGTAATCGCCACCTGTCAACATGTGGGGCACGTGGCTTCCGGGGTGCTTGGAGCGTTCTCCTGAAGCAGCTGTTGTCCCTGGTGGCGGTCGCTCCGGGGTCCCGCCGAGAGGCCTCGGCGGGACCGGAAACCGTTCGTAACAGGCAGGTAAATTCTGCGGACCCCCGAGATCCTTTCCGGGGGTGCCTGGTCAGGCCAGGATCACCGAGCGGGTCAGGTGGCGTGGATTGTCCGGGTCGAGACCGCGTGCGGAGGCGAGCGCGGCTGCCAGGCGGTGCACCACGACGAGGTCCGCCAGTGGGTCCCGGCCGAGTGCCACCAACTGCCCGCCGGTGCGGGCGATGTCGTCGGCGAGACCGGACGGCAGGGCGGCCGGGTCCCCGAACCACCACGCCACACGGCCGGGTCCGGTGACGCTGATCGGACCGTGCCGGTACTCCATCACCGGATAGGCCTCCGTCCAGGCGGAGGCGGCCTCGCGCATCTTCAGCGCCGCCTCCTGGGCGATCCCGTACCCCCAGCCCTGCCCCAGGAAGGTGAACTGCTCGGCCTCGAGCACCCCGGCCGGCAGCGGTTCGTCCAGCGCCGAGCGCCCCTGCCGCGGCAGATGCCCCAGGTCCTCGCCCAGGTGCGCCCGCAGGAGGACCAGTTCCGTGCTGGCGAACCGGGTCTGGACGACCGACGTCTCGTCGGCGAAGTCGAGCGGGACGACGGCGTCCGCCGGCCCCCTCACCGGCGACTCCGGTACCGCGGTCACCGCGGTCGTCGGGGTGCGCCCCTGGAGCCGGCGGAGCAGCTCCAGCACCTCGGTCGTCGTGCCGGACCGGGTCAGCGCGACCACCCGGTCGTAGGCGCGCCCCGCCGGCATCTCGGAGGCGGGGAAGGCGTCGGTCTCGCCGTGGCGGCCCGACTCCCGCAGTGCCGCGTACGCCTGGGCGATGAACCACGACGTCCCGCAGCCCACGACGGCCACCCGCTCGCCGGGCCGGGGCAGCGAGGCAGCGGGGCCGTCGGGCTGCCGGGCCAGTGCCACGGCCTGCCGCCAGCAGTCGGGCTGGGTGGCGATCTCGATCTCGGTCTGACTCATCGGGAGGTCTCCCCTCTCAGGCGCACGGCGTGACCGATGCGTGATGCGACGGCTCTTGACACCGTGTGCGTTTCCTGGAGCATCATGTCGTTCAGTGATTGATAGCACCCCGAATCGAGCATAAACAAGCAAGCGCGCAATCAAGCGAGCACGCGCTGGACGAAGCACGCCATGCGTGCGGAGAGGTACTCCGTGAAACGGCACCTCGCAGGCCTCGCCACGGGACTGTCCCTGGCACTGGCCCTCACTGGATGCGGCAAGGGCAGCTCCTCGGACAGCGGCGGATCCGACGGCAGGACGATCAAATTCGTCGCCGCGAAGTACGACGACGACACCCAGGCCTACTGGACCGCGCTGATCAAGGACTTCGAAGCCGCCAACCCCGGCTACAAGGTGAATCTCGAAGTCGTCGACTGGGAGCAGATGGACTCCAAGGTCAAGACGTACGTCCAGACCAAGCAGGTCCCCGACGTCCTCAACTACAACAAGTTCTCCGACTTCGCCCGAGACGGCCTGGTCCACAAGGCGCAGGACGTCGTCTCGCCCAAGGTGCTGGCCGACTTCCTCCCGCTGTTCCGGCAGAAGGCGCAGTACAAGGGAGCCCAGTACGGCCTGCCGTTCATCTCCAGCGCGCGCCTGTTCTTCTACAACAAGGACATCTTCGCCAAGGCGGGCATCGCGCGGCCGCCGTCCACCTGGGCCGAGGTCGAGGCCGACGCCAAGAAGATCAAGAAGGCCGGATACATCGGCCTCGGGCTGCCCCTTGGCCCCGAGGAGGCGCAGGCCGAGTTCCAGATCTGGGCGATGAACAACGGCGGCGGCTGGACCGACGCCTCGGGCAAGTGGGCCATCGACCAGCAGGCCAACGTCGACACGCTCACCTATCTGCGGAAACTGACGAAGGACAAGGTCACCCAGCCCAACCCGGAGGCCACCAACCGCAAGGACGTCTTCAACCAGTTCGCCCAGGGCAAGATCGGCATGCTGAACGGGGCGGTCTTCATGCGGAAGGGCTTCATCGACCCGGTCGACGCGAAACTGAACTACGGCGTCGCGGCCCTGCCCAGCAAGGACGGCAGCACCCACAAGACGCTCGGCGTGCAGGACTATCTCGTCGCGTTCAAGAAGAGCGACGGGTCGAACAAGGCTGCGGTGAAGAAGTTCCTCGACTTCTTCTACCAGAAGGAGAACGCCGCCAGGTTCGTCTCCACCGAGGGGTTCCTGTCGGTCACCGACTCGGCCGGTCAGGTGCTCAGTTCCGACAGCAAGAACGCCGCCTACTACAAGCCGTTCGTCGACGCCCTCTCCAGCGCCGAGTTCGCCCCCACCGACGACCCCGCATGGGCCGCGGTCGACGGCGCCGTGAAACAGCGCATCGGCACGGCGGTGGCGGGCGGCGACCCTGCGAAGGTCCTGGGCGAGATCCAGAAGACCGCACAGAAGGGCGACTGACCCCGGTGGCCGTCCACGATGTCACCGTGAGCGCCGCCGGGGCCGAACACCCGGCCCCGGCGGCGCCACCGACGCCGCCCTCGCCGCGCCGCGGCCGCAGGACATGGCGCGTGCTGGAGCCCCTGTTGTGGCTCGGTCCCGCCACCCTCCTCATCCTGACCATGGTCGTCTGGCCGGTCGTCGAGATGATCCGTACGTCCCTGACGCGGGTGAGCTCCACGGGTCTGTCCCAGGGGTTCGCCGGAGTCCGCAACTACACGGACCTGCTCGCCGAGGGCGACCTGCCCGGAGTGCTGCTGCGCACCGTCGTGTGGGTCGTCGGGGTCGTCACCGTCACGATCGTGGTCTCGCTCGGCCTGGCCCAACTGCTGAACTCCAAGTTCCCCGGGCGCCGGCTGGTGCGGTGGGCGCTGATCGTGCCCTGGGCCTCGTCCGTGCTGATGACGGCACTCATCTGGCGCTGGATGCTCAACAACTTCTACGGCGTGATCAACCGGCTGCTCATGGACCTCGGCGTGCTGGACGCGCCCGTCAACTGGCTGGCCGATCCGGGGAAGGCCCTGGTCGCGATGATGGGCGTGGCGGTGTTCGTCTCGCTGCCGTTCACCTCGTTCGTCCTGCTGGCCGGCCTGCAGAGCATCCCCGCCGAGGTGTACGAGGCGGCGCGGGTGGATGGTGCCGGCCCGCTCCGCGGCTACCTGGGGATCACCCTGCCACTGCTGCGGCCCGCACTGGTGGTCGCCGCGATCATCAACGTCATCAACGTGTTCAACTCGTTCCCCATCATCTGGGCCATGACGCGCGGCGGTCCCGGCTTCGCCACCGACACGACCACCACCTACCTCTACAAACTCGCCTTCGACAACCAGTCGGTGGGGGAGTCGGCCGCCATGGCCGTCGTCAACTTCGGGCTGATCCTCGCGGTGGTGCTGGTCTATCTGCGCGTCGTCCGCCGACAGGAGGACACGCCGTGAGCAGGACCGCCGTCAACCCCCGCAAAGCCGCGCACCGCAAAGCAGCGCCCCGCAAAGCCGCGCCGCGCAGAACGCGGCGAGGACCGATGAAGCTGCGCACCGTCCTGCTCACCGCCGTCGGATGGCTGGTGGCGCTGGCGTTTCTCGCGCCCTACGCGCACATGCTGCTGACGGCGCTCAAACCGACGCCCGAACTGATGAAGTCCCCGCCGTCCTATCTGCCCTCCGAGTGGGAGTGGTCGAACTTCACCCACATCTGGTCGCTCAGCGACCCGCGCGTCGCGGACGCGCTGATGTTCTCGCTGTACGTCGCCGGGGCCTCGACGCTGCTCGCCCTGGCCGTCGGGATGCCCGCCGCGTACTACACCGCCCGGCACCGCTTCCGCGGGCGCGGCACGTTCCTGCTGCTCGTCCTCGTCACCCAGATGTTCGCTCCGACCGCACTGCTGGTCGGTATCTACCGGGAAATGGTCAGCCTCGACCTGACCGACACCGCCGAAGGCCTCATCCTGGTGAACGCGGCGTTCAACCTGCCGTTCTGCGTGTGGATCCTCAACGCGTACTTCGCGAGCATCCCCCGGGAACTGGAGGAGGCGGCCTGGCTCGACGGCACCGGGCGGCTCGGCTCCCTCACCCGTGTCGTCCTGCCCCTCGCGATGCCCGGTGTGGTGACCGCGCTTGTCTACACCTTCATCAGCGCGTGGAACGAGTACGTGGTGGCGCTCACCGTCACCTCGTCCGGCGACCGGATGACCCTGACCAAGGCGATCCCCGGCTTCGTCACCTCGTACCACGAGCAATGGCAGTACCTGTTCGCCACGTCGCTCGTCGCGATCGTGCCGGTGGTGGTGCTGTTCGTCTTCGTGGAGCGCCACCTCGTCGCCGGCCTGACCGCGGGCGGCGTCCGGGGATGACACCGGGATGCGCATCGGAGCCAAGGCCGTGGCCGGGGCCGCCGCTGAAGAGGCGTGCGGTGTCAGGCGCGGATGACCTCCACACCGGCCGCCTCGAACGACTCGGTCAGCTCGTCCGAGGCGCCCTTGTCGGTGACCAGGACGTCGATGTCCTCCACCGGGCAGATGCGAGCGAAGGCCCGACGGTCCAGCTTGGAGGAGTCGGCGACCGCGACGACCTGCAGCGCGCGGCGGGCCAGCGCCCGGTTGATGCTGGCCTCGCCCTCGTGGTGGGCGGTCGCCCCGTGGGCCACGTCGATGGCGTCAACCCCGATGAAGACCTGGTCCAGTGCGATCTCCGCGAGCAGTTCGGTGGCCAGCGGCCCGATCAGTTCGTAGGACGCCGGCCTGGCCACTCCACCGGTCACCACGAGCTTCACGTGGCGCCGTACGACCAGTTCGTTGGCGATGTTCAGGGCGTTGGTGACCACGGTGACCGCCGTCTCCGCGCCGCCGGAACTCAGGTCGGCCCGGGTGGCCAGTGCCCGCGCCACCTCGGTGGTCGTGGTGCCGCCGTTGAGTCCGACCACGGCGCCGGCCTTGACCAGCCCGGCGGCCGCGTCCGCGATCCGCTCCTTCTCCGGAGCCTTGCGCGCGGCCTTGTAACGCAGTGGCAGGTCGTAGGCGATCGCGTTGATCACGGCGCCGCCGTGCGTGCGGGTGACCATCTGCTGGCGGGCCAGCTCGTCGAGGTCGCGCCTGATCGTCGCGGCGGAGACCCTCAACTCCTCGGCAGCCGGTTCGACTTCGATCCGTCCGTCGCGCGTCAGCATCTCCAGCAGCGCGCTCCACCGGGCCTGCGGTGCCGCCATGTCTCACAACTCCCTGTCCGCGATGTGCGCCGCGATGTGCGCATCTCCATGAAACCACAGCGCTTGATTAGGTGTTTTATGGTCCTCAAACGAACAAAACCCTGCACGTCCCGCAGGTCCTTGCCGCTGCCGCTGCCGCTGTCCCTGCCTCTGCTGCTGCGGCTGTCGCGGCCCTCGCATACCGCACCGGGAGGCCGTCCGTGCCACTGACTCCCACCGCCGATGTGGTGAGCTCCGCGTGCCGCGACGGACGGGCCGTCGGCGCGTTCAACGTGATCACCCTCGAGCATGCCGAGGCCGTGGTCACCGGGGCGGAAGCCGTGGGCTGCCCGGTCATCTGCCAGATCAGCGAGAACGCCGTGCGGTTCCACGCCAGTCGGCTCGCCCCGATAGCCCGCGCCACCGCCGCGCTCGCCGAGGCGGCCGCCGTTCCCGTGGCGCTGCACCTCGACCACGTCACCGACGAAGCGCTGCTGCGCCGCGCAGCGGACTGCGGCTTCGGATCCGTCATGTTCGACGCGTCCGCGCTGCCGCACGCCCAGAACGTGGTCGCCACGCGCGCCGCCGCGCGGTGGGCGCACGCCCAGGGTCTCTGGCTGGAGGCGGAACTCGGCGAGATCGGCGGCAAGGACGGAGTGCACGCGCCCTCGGCACGTACGGACCCCGATCAGGCGCGCGACTTCGTGTCCGCCACCGGGGTCGACGCACTGGCCGTCGCGGTCGGCAGCTCCCACGCGATGACCACGCGCACCGCCCGGCTCGACCACGCTCTCATCGCCCGCCTCGCAAAGGCGGTCCCCGTGCCGCTGGTTCTGCACGGCTCGACGGGGGTGCCCGACGAGGAGCTCCGGCAGGCGGTGGCGGCCGGCATGGTCAAGGTCAACATCGGCACGGCACTGAATGCCGCCTTCACCGGCGCGGTCCGCGACACACTCGCCGCGGCGCCCGCGACCGTCGACCCCCGGCCCGCCCTCACCGCGGCGCGCCGGGCGATGGCCGATGCCGTGACGTCGGCGCTGCGGATCCTGTCGGGCGGCGGGTAGGGGACGGGACGAGCCGACCGGGGTCCGCCGCCGGGCCCGGCGGCGTCCCGAACCGCTCCTCGCCCGGGCACCGTCACCGCCCGGAGGCCGGCGGCCCTCAGGACCGCGGCGTCCAGGCCGGCGTGGTCCCCGTCAGCGCCTTCAGCAAAGGTGACAGCACCACGCCCTTCGGCGACTGGAAGCAGTCTGGATCTCAGCGTCGGCCTGATGAGGTGTGAGTCGTGGAACGGCCCGGGACGGCTGACCGGACACGCGAATCCATGTAGCCTACGAGGACCGCCCTTGACCTGCAAAAATCAGGCAGGGAGCAGACATGTCGGGAGCAGTTTCTCCGTGTTTCGTACCAACGTGTCCCCGCGGCTGCGGCCCGGCCGGCGTGCCTTCCGCATGGCGACGAAGATCGCGCCGCTGGAACACGACGAGGACCTGGGCCGGCTGGCCGCGGAGGACTTCGAACCCGGTTCACCGGCCCACGCGCTGGCCCGCATCGGCATCGCCAACTACTTCGCGGCCGCGCTGATCCTGCCGTACACGGCCTTCCACACTGCGGCCGAGGAGTTCCGCTACGACATCGAGCGCCTCACCGACCACTACGGCCTGGGCTACGAGACCGTGTGCCACCGTCTGAGCACCCTTCAGCGCCCCCGCCTGCGGGGTGTGCCCTTCTCCTTCGCCCGGGTCGACCGGGCCGGCAACATGTCCAAACGCCAGTCCGCGACCGGGTTTACTTCAGCCGGGCCGGCGGCACCTGCCCGCTCTGGAACGTCTACGAGTCCTTCGCCACTCCCGGCCGCATCCACGTCCAGCTGTCCGAGATGCCCGACGGACAGCGGTACCTGTGGACGGCCCGGGCTGTCACCCGGCACAGCGGCGGCTGAGGCGAACCCGGCAAGACGTGCGCCATCGGCCTGGGCTGCGAGATCCGCCACGCTCGTCGCCTCGTCTACTCCGACGGCCTCGACCTCGACAACGGCTCGGCCGCCACGCCCATCGGCATGGGCTGCCGGGTCTGCGAACGCCTCGACTGCCCCCAGCGCGCCGCACCGCCGCTCGGCCGTGCCCTGCGGATCGACCCCAACAGCAGCACCTTCGTCCCCTACCCGGTGGCCGACCCCGACTCACGGCCCGACCGAGGGGCGGTCCGGGCGTAGGCCGATGCCTCAACGGCCCGGCGCCCTGGCGTCTGGACCACTCCGGGCATCACCAGGGCGGGTATGGGACTCGGCCTGCCGTCGGCGTCGATGGCGACGAACGTGAGCCGCCCGGTGGCGACCTCGGTACCGGGCCCGGCCGCGTTCCACCTTCGGCGGTGACCGGACCCCGACCGTCATCGAGGTCCGCCCCGCACGTTCGAGTTCGGCGTGCACCGTGAGCAGATCGCCGGAACGCATCGGGGCCAGGAAGGCCATCCGGCCGACGGAGGCGGTCACCGCCGGCCCATCGGCGTGCCGTCCGGCGGCAGCCGCCGCCGCGTCGTCGATCAGCTTCATCACCACGCCGCCGTGAATGGTGCCGTACAGGTTGGTGTCGTGCTCGCTCATGATGTGCGCCAGCGTCACCCGGGAGTCGGCCGGGCGCTTCGTGGGGGCGGGCAGGATGGCGTTCCGGTCGGCCACGTCGCTCCTTCGCGAGTCGCGGCAAGGGGCGTACCGCGCGCACCTACCGGCGCGCGGGCAGGTGGCAGGTCTTCGGACTCGCGGGCTCGCCCTCCTGTCCGGAGGACACCTACTGGCCGTCGCTTCCCGGGCCCGGTACGTCGGGCCCAGTGCGTCCTACGGCGGTCGTTCCCGCTCACCGCTGCGGGCAGTCCCGGATTCCCACCGGGTTCCCTCTTGCGACGCATCCCGCCTGACCCCCGAGGCGCTGAGCCCCGTCGTCCTCCCCCGGGGACGAGGCGCATGCGGTCATCCGCCCCGAGGGCCGCCCGCAGCGCCGCTCGCTCGGCCGTCCGATCGCCGCGTACGGTCCCTGAGGGTGGGGTCGTCGCACACGCCGTAGGGCGGGAGACGGACGCGGTGATCTGCCGGCTCCGCTTCCGGCTGCTGTGAGGCGGCTCACCTGCACAGGGGTCTCGTACTCGCGCGTAGAGACAAGCCGCGTATGAGTTCCGTCAAAGCCCTGCGCAATGCCGTAAGAGAGTCGTCAATGAACGCCTCGATCCGGCCATACAGGCGCTTACCTGTACTCGTCCGTTTCAACCGAGCCTGACTCCAGGAGTTCGCGATGGCCGATCTGGCCTTCGTCATCACCACGCTCGCGGGTTTCGCGCTGGTGGCCTTCATCGCCAAGGGGGTGACGAAGCTGTGACCGCCGAGAACGTCGTCGGCCTGGTCGTGGCCGTCTCCCTGCTGGGCTATCTCGTCCTCGCCCTGATCTTCCCGGAGAGGTTCTGAGACACGACATGGGTCCCGTCCTCGCCGGCGTGCTCCAGCTGCTGGCGCTCATAGCCGCGCTGGCGCTCGCCTACAAACCCCTCGGCACCTACATGGCCAGGGTGTACTCCTCCGACAAGCACTGGCGCGTCGAGAAGTGGATCTACAAGGGCATCGGTGCCGACCCCGACACCGAGATGACCTGGACCGCGTATCTGCGCGGCGTCCTCGCCTTCTCGGCGGTCGGCGTCGTCTTCCTCTACGGCCTCCAGCGGCTCCAGGGCGTCCTGCCCGGCTCGCTCGGCTTCGCGTCGATCGATCCGGACCAGGCGTTCAACACCGCCGTTTCCTTCGTCACCAACACCAACTGGCAGTCGTACTACGGCGAGCAGGCCATGGGCCACGTCGTACAGACCGCCGGTCTGGCCGTACAGAACTTCGTCTCCGCTGCTGTCGGCATGGCCGTCGCGGTCGCGCTGGTGCGCGGCTTCGCGCGGTCCCGCTCCGGTGAGCTGGGCAACTTCTGGTCGGACCTGGTGCGCGGTGTCGTCCGCATCCTGGTGCCGCTGGCGTTCGTCGCCGCGATCGTGCTGGTCGCCTGCGGCGTGATCCAGAACTTCTCCGGCATCCACGAGGTCGGCCAGTTCATGGGTGGCTCGCAGGAGTGGAACGGCGGCGCGGTCGCCTCCCAGGAGGCCATCAAGGAGATCGGCACCAACGGCGGCGGCTACTTCAACGCCAACTCCTCCCACCCCTTCGAGAACCCCGTTCCGTTCACCAACCTGTTCGAGATCTTCCTGATCCTGGTCATCCCGTTCTCCCTCACCCGCACGTTCGGTGTGATGGTCGGCAGCGTGAAGCAGGGGTACGCGATCCTCGCCACGATGGGCACCATCTGGCTGGGCTTCGTCGCCCTGATGATGTGGACCGAGTTCTCCCACCACGGCCCGGCCTTCGAGCTGGCGAACGGGGCGATGGAGGGCAAGGAGGTCCGGTTCGGCATCGGCGGCTCGTCCATCTTCGCCGTGTCGACCACGCTCACCTCCACCGGTGCGGTCGACTCCTTCCACTCCTCCTTCACCGGCCTCGGCGGCGGCATCACCATGCTCGGCATGATGCTGGGCGAGATCGCGCCCGGCGGTGTCGGCTCCGGCCTCTACGGCATGCTGATCATGGCGATCATCGCGGTGTTCATCGCCGGCCTGATGGTCGGCCGCACGCCCGAGTACCTCGGCAAGAAGATCGGCACCCGTGAGATCAAGCTGGCGGCCCTGTACATCCTGGTCACCCCGGCGCTTGTGCTGATCTTCACGGCGTGCGCCATGGCCCTGCCGACTCCGGCGAACTCCATGACCAACAGCGGTGCGCACGGGTTCTCCGAGATCCTGTACGCCTACACCTCCGCCTCGAACAACAACGGCTCGGCCTTCGCCGGCCTGAACGCGGACACCCAGTGGTTCAACACCACGCTCGGCATCGCCATGCTGCTCGGCCGGTTCCTGCCGATGGTGTTCGTGCTGGCGCTGGCCGGCTCGCTGGCCCGGCAGACGCCGGTACCGGCCACCGCGGGCACCCTGCGCACAGAGAAGCCGCTGTTCACCGGCCTGCTGGTAGGAGCGATCCTGATCATCACCGGTCTCACGTACTTCCCCGCCCTCGCGCTGGGCCCGCTCGCCGAGGGGCTGGCGTGATGACCACCCGTACAGAGAAGTCTGAGGACTCCATGTCCACTCCCACCCTGGCACCCCACCAGGACGCGCCGACGGGTCACAAAACCCCGGAGGGCCGTGTCGGCGCGGGCCTGTTCGACCCCGGGCAGCTGGTGAAGTCACTGCCGGACGCGTTCCGCAAGCTCGACCCGCGGATGATGATCAAGTCACCCGTGATGTTCGTCGTCCTCGTGGGCTCCGTCCTGACGACGGTCTTCTCCTTCAAGGACCCGGGCGACTGGTTCGGCTGGACCGTCAGCGCCTGGCTCTGGCTCACCGTGATCTTCGCGAATCTGGCGGAGGCTGTCGCCGAAGGCCGCGGCAAAGCGCAGGCGGACACCTTGCGCAAGGCGAAGACGGACTCCGTGGCGCGCAAGGTCGACGGGACCGTGGTCCCCGGCACCGAGCTGAAGATCGGCGACCTGGTCGTCTGTGAGGCCGGTGACGTGATCCCCGGAGACGGCGACGTCGTCGAAGGCGTCGCCAGTGTCGACGAGTCGGCCATCACCGGTGAATCGGCCCCGGTCATCCGTGAGTCGGGCGGCGACCGCAGCGCCGTCACCGGCGGTACGAAGGTGCTGTCCGACCGCATCGTCATCAAGATCACGACGAAGCCGGGCGAGACCTTCATCGACCGGATGATCAACCTTGTCGAGGGTGCCGCACGGCAGAAGACGCCCAACGAGATCGCGCTGAACATCCTGCTAGCCTCTCTGACGATCGTCTTCCTGCTGGCCTGCGCCACGCTGCCGCCCTTTGCGGACTACGCGGGCTCCGAGCTCGGCATGGTCGTACTGGTCGCCCTGCTGGTCTGCCTGATCCCCACCACCATCGGTGCCCTGCTCTCCGCCATCGGCATCGCGGGCATGGACCGCCTGGTCCAGCGCAACGTCCTGGCGATGTCGGGCCGGGCGGTCGAGGCCGCCGGCGACGTCTCCACACTGCTGCTGGACAAGACCGGCACGATCACGCTCGGCAACCGGCAGGCGTCCGAGTTCGTGCCGGTGCGTGGGACGACGGAGGACGACGTCGCCGACGCTGCCCAGCTCTCCTCGTTGGCCGACGAGACGCCCGAGGGCCGCTCCGTCGTCGTACTCGCGAAGGAGAAGTACGGGCTGCGCGAGAGGCACCAGGGCGAGCTGGTGGGCGCCGAGTGGATCGAGTTCACCGCGCAGACCCGCATGTCGGGTGTGGACGTCGGCGGCAGGAAGATCCGCAAGGGCGCGGCCGGTTCGGTCATCGCCTGGGTCGAGGAACGCTGCGGCCAGATCGCCGAGGACGCCGACACCGTCGCCAACCGCATCTCCGAGGCAGGCGGCACCCCACTGCTGGTCGCGGTCGAGGACACCGACGGCGCCCGTGTGCTGGGTGTCATCCACCTGAAGGACGTGGTCAAGGACGGTATGCGGGAGCGGTTCGAGGAGCTGCGCCGCATGGGCATCAAGACGGTCATGATCACGGGTGACAACCCGCTGACGGCCAAGGCGATCGCCGAGGAGGCGGGCGTCGACGACTTCCTCGCCGAGGCCACCCCCGAGGACAAGATGGCCCTCATCAGGCGGGAGCAGGCCGGCGGCAAGCTGGTCGCGATGACCGGCGACGGCACCAACGACGCGCCCGCGCTGGCCCAGGCAGACGTCGGTGTGGCGATGAACACGGGTACGTCGGCCGCGAAGGAGGCCGGCAACATGGTCGACCTCGACTCCAACCCGACCAAGCTCATCGAGGTCGTCGAGATCGGCAAGCAACTCCTCATCACCCGGGGCGCGCTCACCACGTTCTCCATCGCCAACGACGTAGCGAAGTACTTCGCGATCATCCCGGCGCTGTTCGCGGCGGTTTACCCGGGCCTGGACAAGCTCAACATCATGAACCTGTCCTCGCCGGACTCGGCGATCCTGTCCGCGGTGATCTTCAACGCGCTGATCATCATCGCGCTGGTCCCGCTGGCCCTGAAGGGGGTGCGGTACCGGCCGGGCAGTGCCGACAAGCTGCTGCGCCGCAACCTCGCCGTCTACGGCCTCGGCGGCCTGGTCGCGCCCTTCATCGGAATCAAGATCACCGACATGATCCTCTCCCTCATCCCCGGAATCGGCTGATCGCCATGAACACAGTGACCAACACCGCCCGATTGCTCGGTGCGGGTCTGCGAGCCCTCTTGGTGCTGACCCTGGTGACGGGCGTCATCTACCCGCTCGTCGTCACGGGCATCGCCCAGGGGCTGTTCAATGACAAGGCGAACGGCTCGGAGATCACGTCCGGCGGTCGCGTTGTCGGCTCCTCACTGATCGGCCAGGGGTACAACCTGCCGCTCAAGGAGGGCCAGGAGACCCCGGCGCCCGACCTGAAGTGGTTCCAGGGCCGTCCGCAGAACGGCCTGGGCACCAACAGCGTCAACACGCAGTACTCGATCATCCTGTCCGGCGCGACCAACCGGTCCGGCGACAACGCGGAGCTGATCCAGTGGGTGAAGGACGCCAAGGCCGCCGTCGTGAAGGACAACTCAGTGCCTGGCTACTGCGTGAAGCCGTCCGAAGTGCCCGCCGACGCGGTCACGTCCTCCGGCTCCGGCCTCGACCCGGACATCACACCGGAGTACGCGGATATCCAGGTCCACCGGGTTGCTGAGAAGAACGGCCTGGCCGTCGCCGGGGTCCAGGCCCTGGTCGACGAGCAGACCGAGGGCCGCACCCTCGGCTTCATCGGCGAACCCCGGGTCAACGTGCTCGAGCTCAACATCGCTCTCAAGGAACTCGTGGCGAACAGCTGATGGCGGCACACATGCTCGTCGGGAGCCGGCGGCCGGCAGCAGTGCCCGGATCCGTCGGCTCCCGACGCCATGACACCGGTCACTCAGCTGCCGACGCCCACGGCCGAACGTACGACAGGAGAGGCAGCACGCCCATGACCCGGGTGCTCGTGGTGGAGGACAACCCGCAGCTCGTTCGGGCCCTCGTGATCAACTTGCAGGCACGTCACTACGGCGTGGACGCGGCACCCGACGGGGCCACGGCCCTGCGACTCGCCGCCGCTCGCCAACCCGACGTGGTCCTGCTCGATCTCGGCCTGCCCGACATGGACGGCGTCGACGTCATCAAGGGCCTGCGCGGCTGGAGCAGGGTGCCGATCCTGGTGCTGTCCGCCCGGCAGGCGTCCGACGAGAAGGTGGCCGCGCTCGACGCCGGCGCCGACGACTACATCACCAAGCCGTTCAGTATGGACGAACTGCTGGCCCGGCTGCGGGCCGCCGAGCGCCGCACCGACGACATCCCGCTCACCCCGGAGACGACGCTGGTCGAGACGGACGACTTCACCGTCGATCTGCTGGCCAAAAAGCTAGTCAGGGACGGGCGGGACGTGCGGCTCACCCCGACCGAGTGGCACCTGCTGGAGATCCTGGTGACCCGCCGGGGCCAGCTGGTCACCCAGAAGCACCTTCTCCAGGAGGTCTGGGGCATCTCGCAGAACAGCAAGACCAACTACCTGCGCGTGTACATGGCCCAGCTGCGGCGGAAACTGGAGAAGGACCCCTCCCACCCCTGCTATCTGATCACCGAGCCCGGCATGGGCTACCGCTTCGAAGCCTGACCGAGGAAACCCATGGCACGCGGCAAGCTCCGTATCTACCTCGGCGCAGCCCCCGGCGTCGGCAAGACGTACGCGATGCTGTCGGAGGCCCACCGCCGTGTCGAACGCGGCACCGACTGCGCGGTCGCCTTCGTCGAGCACCACGATCGGCCGCGCACCGAGGTGATGCTGCACGGCCTGGAGCAGGTGCCGCGCAACGAGATCGAGTACCGGGACGCGGTCTTCACGGAGATGGACGTGGACGCCGTCCTGCGGCGCGCCCCGGCCGTCGCCCTGGTCGACGAGCTGGCCCATACCAACGTGCCTGGCTCGCGCAACACCAAGCGCTGGCAGGACGTGGAGGAACTGCTCGCCGCGGGCATCGACGTGGTTTCGACCGTCAACATCCAGCACCTGGAATCGCTGGGCGACGTAGTGGAGTCGATCACCGGGGTCCGGCAGCGCGAGACCGTCCCCGACGAGGTCGTACGGCGGGCCGACCAGATCGAGCTGGTCGACATGTCACCGGAGGCACTGCGCCGCCGTATGGCGCACGGCAACATCTACAAGCCGGACAAGGTCGACGCGGCCCTGTCGAACTACTTCCGGCCCGGCAATCTGACCGCCCTGCGCGAGCTGGCGCTGCTGTGGGTGGCCGACCGGGTCGACGAGTATCTGAACGAGTACCGCAGCGAGCACCGGGTGTCGAAGATCTGGGGTTCGCGGGAGCGGATCGTGGTCGGCCTGACCGGCGGCCCGGAGGGGCGCACCCTCCTCCGGCGCGCGGCGCGGCTGGCGGAGAAGGGTGCGGGCGGCGAGGTGCTGGCCGTCTACATATCCCGCAGCGACGGCCTGACCGGCGCCTCGCCCAAGGAACTGGCCGTCCAGCGCACCTTGGTCGAGGATCTGGGCGGTACCTTCCACCACGTCGTCGGCGACGACGTACCGGCCGCTCTGCTCGACTTCGCCCGCGGGGTGAACGCCACGCAGATCGTCCTGGGCGTCTCCCGCCGCAGAAGCTGGCAGTACGTCTTCGGCCCTGGAGTCGGAGCCACCGTGGCCCGCGAGTCCGGTCCCGACCTCGACGTTCACCTCATCACACACGCCGAGGTCGGCAGGGGCCGCGGGCTGCCGATGGCGCGCGGGGCACGCCTCGGGCGGTCCCGGGTCGTCGCGGGCTGGCTCGTGGGTGTGCTGGGGCCCGTCCTGCTCGCCTGGCTGCTGACGAGCGTCATTTCGGACATCGGTCTCGCCAACGACATGTTGCTGTTCCTGTCGCTCACGGTGGCGGCGGCCATGGTCGGCGGGCTCTTCCCCGCGCTGGCGTCCGCGGTGGTGGGCTCCATGCTGCTGAACTGGTACTTCACCCCGCCCGTTCACACGCTGACCATCGCCGACCCGCAGAACATCGTCGCCATCACGGTCTTCATCGGGGTCGCCGTGGCCGTCGCGTCAGTGGTGGACCTCGCGGCCCGCCGCACCCAGCAGGCGGCGCGGCTGCGGGCAGAGTCGGAGATCCTCTCCTTCCTCGCGGGCAACGTCCTGCGCGGTGAGACGAGTCTCGACGCCCTCCTGGAACGGGTCCGCGAGACCTTCGCAATGGAGTCGGTGGCGCTGCTGGAGCGCGAGAGCGACGTGGCGCCCTGGACCTGCGCCGGCAGCATCGGTCCACGTCCCTGCGCCACGCCCGACGAGGCGGATGTCGACGTACCGGTCGGCGACCACATGGCCCTGGCCCTGTCCGGCCGGGTACTGCCGGCAGAGGACCGCCGGGTGCTGGCCGCCTTCGCCGCCCAGGCGGCGGTGGTCGTGGACCGCCGCCGCCTCCAGCAGGAGGCGGACCGGGCCAAGGAACTCGCCGAGGGCAACCGCATCCGCACCGCCCTCCTCGCCGCCGTCAGCCACGACCTGCGCACCCCTCTCGCCGGCATCAAGGCCGCGGTCACCTCCCTGCGCTCCGAGGACGTCGAGTGGTCCGAGGAGGACCAGGCCGAACTGCTGGAGGCCATCGAGGACGGCGCCGACCGCCTCGACCACCTCGTCGGCAACCTGCTCGACATGTCCCGCCTCCAGACCGGCACCGTCACCCCGATCATCCGCGAGACCGACCTGGACGAGGTGATCCCCATGGCACTGGGAGGCGTCCCCGACGACAGCGTGGACCTGGACGTCTCGGAGAGCCTGCCCATGGTCGACGTCGACCGCGGCCTGCTGGAACGGTCGGTCGCCAACATCGTCGAGAACGCCGTGAAGTACAGCCCACCGGGCGAGCGCGTCCTGGTCTCCGCGAGCGCCATAGCCGACCGGGTGGAGATCAGGGTCGTCGACCGCGGCCCCGGTGTCCCGGACACGGCCAAGGACCGTATCTTCGAACCCTTCCAGCGCTACGGCGACGCCCCTCGCGGCAACGGCGTCGGCCTCGGCCTCGCCGTCGCCCGCGGCTTCGCCGAGGCCATCGGCGGAACTCTGCACGCCGAGGACACCCCGGGCGGGGGCCTGACCATGGTGCTCGCCGTACGGACGGCACCGCAGCGCAGGCCGGATCAGATCGAAGCGTCCTCTGCGGTCATGTCCTGATGGTCTGCGCAACAAACACTCTGTTTGAGAGGACTGGTCGAGCATGAAACCACCCCGGGAGTGGGGGATGCGGTCCCGGATCGTCAGCCTCATGATCGGCTCCGTTGTCCTCATAACCGGGGGTGCTCTCGCTGACTGGATGTGGCTCATCGGCATCGGCGCGTGGCTGCTCATCGCCGCCGGCCTTCTCGAAATGATCTACCGTCCTTGATCGCCGCTGAGAGTCTCGGCTCGCCGGGCGGGGCAACCCGGCGCGGGGCGCTGCACCTCACTGACTGCTGCCGCTGACCTCGCTGCGGCTGTCCGACCCGGTGATTCCTTGGTCGTTCCGGATCGATGGTGCTGTCTTCCCGCCGCTCGACGTCGGGGACCAGGGCACCGTGTGAGCAGCCGCCCGGTGCGACAGCGCCGGGAGCCGCCGATGGGGTGATGGCAGGGGAGCAGCGTGAAAGTTCGAGGGCCAGTCGGCGTTTGGCTACAGGCGTACATTACTGGGTAAATGGCCTTTTAGCTGCTGAAGATTTATAATTCGGGCAGGAGTGTAGCCAGAACCGTCGGATCCGGTGTCCGATCTGCCCGTGAGGTCCGCAGCGAGTGGCCGTCGGCAGCCTTCGGAGGGCGCGCGGATCACATGGGCGCAGGAGGAAGATCTCTCGATGACCCGGCCCGATGATCCGCGCACCGCGGCGGCCCGGGTGTTCGCCGAGGGCGGCGCCTTCGGCGAACTCATGGCAGGGATCGACTGGGCGGCGACGCCGCTCGGGCCCCCCGTCTCCTGGCCGGGGCCCCTGGTGGACAGCCTGCGCCTCATGCTCACCTCCGAGCATGCGATGGCTCTGTACTGGGGGCCTGAATTCGCCACGCTGTACAACCTGGGCTCCACACCCATCGTCGGCGCCAAACACCCCTGGGCGCTCGGCAGGCCCTACAAAGACGTGTTCCCCGAGGTATGGGCCCACCCCGTGAGCTCCCACTTCCACTACGTGACCGGCACCCGCAAGCCCCTGCTGGTCCCGGATGAGCTGCTCATCATGGAGCGCCACGGCTTCTTGGAGCAGTGCTACTTCGACTCCGCGTTCCAGCCCGTGCTGCTGGACGACGGCACCGCCGGCGGCGTGCTGCAGATCCTCACCGAGACCACCGGCCGGGTGCTGGGCGAGCGCCGGCTGCGCCTGCTGAGCGAGACCGGCGCGCGCACGGCCGGGCTGCCCACCCCGGGCGAGGTCGCCCGCGTGGTCGCCGAGGTGGCGGGCTCCTACCCCGAGGAGACCCCGTTTCTCGCCCTGTACCTGGCCCCCGAGCCCCTTCAGAGCCCGGCGGCCTCCGTCGGGCTCCGGTCGGCGCCAGAAACCGTCTCGCCTAGTGCGGCCGACGGGTCGAAGGTGGCGGCCGGGCTGGCGCAGGTGGTCGCCGACGGCACCCCGGCCACACTGCCTGCCGCCTCGTTCACCGGCGGCAGCACGGCCGGGCAACATGCCGCGGCCGCCCGGATCCCGGTCGAGCAGGCACTGGCCCTGCCGCTGCACTGCGCGGGCCAGGTGGAGGGCGTCCTGGTGGTGGGCGTCAACCCCTGCTTCCCCCCGGCCGGGGCCTACCACGACTTCCTGGAGGTACTCGCCTCCGCCGTGGCCGGAGCGCTGTCGGCCGCGCTCGCGCACGAAGAGCAGCGCCGGCGAGCGGAGGCGCTGGCCGAGCTGGACCGCGCCAAGACCACCTTCTTCGCCAACGTCAGCCACGAGTTCCGCACCCCGCTCACCCTTCTCCTGGGCCCGCTCCAGCAGGCCCTGGCCGACGAGGACCGACCCGAGCGGCGCGAGCAGCTGGAGCTGGCCGAGCGCGGCGCCCTGCGCCTGCTGAAGCAGGTCAACACCCTCCTGGACGTCGCCCGGGCCGAGGCCGGGCAGATGCGCCCGGCCCTCGAGCCGGTGGACCTCGCGGGTGCCACGGCCGAGCTGGCCGGGGTGTTCCGCTCCGCCTTCGAGGCGGCAGGGCTGACGCTGGAGGTGGACTGCCCGCCGCTGCCCAAGCCGGTGCCGGTGGACCGGGAGATGTGGGAGAAGACCATCCTCAACCTGCTCAGCAACGCCCTGAAGTTCACCTTCACCGGCGGCGCCCGGGTGCAGGTGGCCGCGGCCGGCGACCGGGCCAGGCTGACCGTGACCGACACCGGCACCGGCATCCCCGCGGACGAGCTGCCGCGCCTGTTCGAGCGATTCCACCGGGTCCGTGGCGCCCGCTCCCGCTCTCACGAGGGCAGCGGCCTCGGCATGGTTCTGGTGAAGGACCTGGTGGAAGCGCACGGCGGCACCGTCGGCGTAGCCAGCCGCCTCGGCCAGGGGACCACCGTCACCGTGGATCTCCCTTTCGCCACCGCCCACCGGCCTCGCCCGGCCCCGCCTGCGGCGGACGCCGGATCCCCCGGGGAAACCCCCAGGGAAGGCGGAGGCGGCCGGCCCGGCCGTGCCGCGGCTTATGTGGACGAGGCTCTGGGCTGGCTGGCGGCCGGCCCCGCCCCCGCCGCGGCACGCACCCCACACGCCCCCGCGACCCACGATGCCCGCCACGGCCCCGGCTCGCACGAAACCGGCCGCCCCCACCGGGCCCGCCTGCTGGTCGTCGACGACAACGCCGACATGCGCGCCTACCTCACCCAGCTCCTGCAGCCCGACTACGACGTGCTGCTCGCCGCCGACGGCCGGGCCGCCCTGGAGACGGCCCTGGCGCAGCCGGTGGAACTGGTGCTCAGCGACGTGATGATGCCCCTCATGGACGGTTTCGAGCTGGTCCGGGCGCTGCGCGCCGACCCGCGCACCGCCCGCCTGCCCATCGTCTTGCTCACTGCCCGCGCCGGCGAGGAGGAATCCGTGCAGGGCCGGCACGCCGGCGCCGACGACTACCTGACCAAACCCTTCTCCGCGCGCCAGCTACTGGCGCGCGTTCGCACCGGGTTGGAACTGTCCCGGTTGCGCGAACAGGTCCTGACCGAAACCCGCAACCAGCTGGCCGTGCTGGCTTCCCTGGCCGACGCGGGCCTGCGGCTGTCCGCCACCCTCGACCCGGACCAGATACTGCAGACCGCCGGCCAGATCCTGCTGCCCGACTTCGCCGACCAGATCAGCATCCACCTCACCCCTGCGACATCCGCCCCGGCGCAGGCGCCCCCGGCATACATCACCGGCACCCCCCTTCTTACCCGCGAGGCCCTGGACACCGCCGCCACCCACGCGATCAACGGCACCACCCCAGCCCCAGCCGGCCAGCACCCGGCGCCCGCCGCTGTGCTGGCCCTGCCGCTGCACGCCCACGACCAGACGCTGGGCGCCCTGGTGCTGGTCCGGCACACCGGCGGGTACTCCGCGGTCCAGCACAAGTATCTGGAGAACCTCGCCCACCGCCTGGCCTTGGCCTACGACAACGCAGCCCGATACCACAACGAGCGCCGCCTCGCCCTGACCCTGCAACGCGCCCTCCTGCCCCACCACCTGCCCCAGGTGCCCGGGGTGCGCCTGGCCACCCACTACCGGGCCAGCAACCGCGGCGCCGAGGTCGGCGGCGACTGGTACGACGTGCTCGCCCTGCCCGACGGCGCAGTGGGACTGGCCATCGGCGACGTCATGGGCCACGACGTGGAAGCCGCCACAGCGATGGGCCAACTCCGCTCCGCACTGCACAGTCTCGCACTGGAGGGCGCCGACCCGGCCCAGGTGCTGACCAGGCTGGACGCATACCTGCAGTCGCTCGCCACCGACCGCTTCGCCACCTGCCTGTACGCAATCTACGACCCCCACCGCCACCGCCTGCGCTACGCAGCGAGCGGGCACCTGCCGCCCCTGCTGGTAGCCGCCGACACCGCATACCTGGAACTGCCCCCGGAGCTGCCGCTGGGACTTGGCAGCACCCCGGGCGACCGCGAGGTGGCGTTCCCACCCGGCACCAGCCTGCTGCTGTACACCGACGGCCTGGTGGAGAACCGGGCGCTCTCCCTGGACGACGGCCTGGCGGCCCTGCGCCAGACCTGCGAGGCACTGCCCGCCGCCGCCCGCACCGACCCCCAGCAGATCATCGAACGGGCCCTGGAACTGCTGAACACCCCCGCCAGGGTCGACGACGACGCCGCCCTGCTCACCGCCACCGCCGAACCATCGCGTCGAACCGGCGACCCTCAGACCGACGCAAGTGCCGGACAACCGACCGCTACTGCTCGTAGGCATCGCTGAGGAAGCTGCTGATACGCCAAGTCACTGCTACCGAACTGTCTTCATGCCGACGGAGTCGCGGATCCTAGCCAGACCACATCATCGTGATGGAGCACGGCCGGATCACCGAACAGAGCCGATACGACGACCTCGTCCGCGCGGGCGGAACCCTCGCCGAGTTCCGGGAAATCTCCCAAGACCGCTGACAGCCTGCGGCCACCAGCTGCGCCGTCCACGTCGTGGGACCTTCGGCGCGGGCCTGTCACGCTACCTGCTGGCTCAGCGTATCCAGGTTTACGAAGTGAACCGGTCCGAGCGCTCGGCTCGCTGTCTGCTTGGGAAGTCGGATCCGCTCGACGCGCAGGCTGCCGCGCGGCCGGTGCTCAGCGGTCGTGCGCGGGCCAAGTCCGGTGACGGTCCGGTGCGCAGCGCCCCGATGTTCAAGCTCGCCAAGGACTGCGCGGTCAAGGCTCGCAGAGGATCAAGCAACTCAAGGCAGTTCTGGTCATCGCCGACCTGGTCCTGCGGGGACGGCTGTCCCGTCTGGGCAACCGCGAGCTGTTTGGCACCTGCGCGCGCCTCAGCCCGCTCGACGGCGAGGGCAGGAGGACGCTGTGGCCCAGGCCACCCGCATCACCCTGAGCCTGCTGGCCCAGCGCATCAAGCAGCTCACCGGGCAGATCGATCTGCTAAAAGTTTTGGCCGAACGGGCGCCTGCAACCGTCGTCATCCGAGACTTTGTCATGCTTCATGGGCATGGGGAACAGGTGAAATGACAAGGAAGCGCACGGTCGTGTAGTGGAGGAGCGTGCTGGTCAGTCCTGGCCCTCTCCCTCACCGCCGCTGACCCCAGTCAGCAACTTGCTCTGGATCCCTCGACGCACCTGATGACTCATCAGGCAAGTCAGCATCCAATCTGCATGAGGTCGAGGCAGTCTTCCTTACATGCTCGTGGCCGGCGGCTTCGCGGCAGCTTGTTTCGCGTAGATCGCGCAGGTGAGAAGCCTGCTCGCCACGGCGCACGATGTTGTGGAAGGTCTTCGAGTCGAAGGCATGCTGATGTACGGTGAGCGCGCCCCTGACCTGCAGAGAGCTGGCGGGGAGCCGTCTTCTAGGAGTCCAAAGTGCTGCGTACTCTGTTCAAGTCCGAGATCTAACGTTTGGTCATCTGTGCAGGTCAGAGGCATTGTGGAGCCGCTCGGGTCAGCAAACGGTCAATATGGGCCACGAAGGCGTCCCGGCTTGCCGACCGGGTGATCGCCACGATGGGGTGACCTGGGCAGAGGTGCCTGGCTCCCGGTCGGAGGGCTCGCCAAGTAGCTCGACAGCTCGCCCGCGGCATGGAGTTCTTTTCAGAACTACGGTTGCGCAGGCGGACTCGGTGTCCGCATCCCCACCATCCGCTTCTGGGGCGCTCTCGGTAAGCAGCGCAGGGGGCCCGGTTACGGCACTCAGGACGAGGCGCTCGAGCGCCTCACGCAAATCTGTGCGGAGAAGAAGCGGACGGCGCCGCCCGCTGCAGAAGCCCGCCGCGATCCGGGTCAGCAGACGGTCGCTGAAATACGCAAATCAGTGAGGGCCCCGGCAGGGCAGATGACGGAGTAAATTCGCATTCGCCCCCCGGGGTGATTACGTGCCGTGGGCGCGCGCAGGCCGATCACCGCGTCACGGCCAAATGCCGGGTGCAGTGGCGTCGACAGCGTGGGCATGTCGCGCGACCCGTCAGGGGCGGGCCTCCGTCGGCCCCTCAGTGGCGATCCCGCCAATGCCGACGAGCTTGGCGAGGCCATGACTTGCCCTGCCACGGGGAAGCCGCCGACCGCCCAAAGGCCGGCCGCTCGATTCACCGGTGATGTATGACTCGCCTGAGACGGGGCCGCCTCCTCCTGATTGCCGCGCCAGGCCCCCGGGCTGCCCGGGAAACGCGACCGGCCCCGGCCGTTGAGCAGCGTGCACACCGCACGCAGCGGAACTCAGAGCCAGGGGCGATCACCCACAGTCGGCGGCGTGCGGTACGGGGTGCGAGCCGCGTGTACCTTGCTCTGGTGAGAGAACCTCTTGGCTTGCTCAAGGGGAGATTGAAGTCGCCAGGACGGGGGGCATCGTCCGGACACCCGGTGCCGCCTGGCCCGGTGGAAGGGGGAAGCGATCGTGACTGCTTTGGTCGTGGTGGCCGTTGCCGTGCTGGCGATGGCTGTGCTGTGTGCCTGGCTCGTGCGTCGGGCTTGGCGGCGCGCCTGGGACGATCTGGGCTGGCAGGCGTCCGGGTACGGCCGGGGGAGTGGGCAGGGGTACGGGGCGTGGCCGACGAGCAGCGGTACGGGTGCGGCCTCAGCGTCAGGAGGCGCCGGCACCGCATCCAGCGATTCGTCCTGGTACGCCGCGCGTGACGCCTGCGACGGCTCGCCGTCCGGTTCCTGCGGCGGTTCCTGCTCCTCCGGCAGCAGCTCGTCGTCCTGCGGCAGTTCGTCGTCCTGCAGTAGCAGTTCGTCATCCTGTGGCAGTTCCTGTTGACGCTGGGGTGTGCAGACGCTGGTTGGGGGCGTTCAATCGCGGTTGGGCGACCGACATCGCCACCGACGCGGATACGCCGGAAGCGGACGGCAATGAAGTCGCCCCGCGAGAACCGATGGCCCCGGCGCCGGTGCGCCGGGGCCTGCGCCTGCGTCGTGGCCCAGCGGACCACGCGGCTCAGGCGGTGTGGATCTCCAAGGCGGCACGCACGGCGGATTCCACGGCTCCCTCGATCCACGCCGGCTTGACGGACGTGTGGTCGCCGGAGAAGTGCAACGGCCCTTCGCGCACGGGGATGGCGGGCAGCAACTCCGTGTGCTGCCCAGGCAGGAGCACGGACGCCTCCCCGTAGGCATAAGGGTCACGCAGCCAGCTCTGCGTGCGGCCCGCGCCGGTGTAGAAAACCTCGATGCGCTGGCCGTAGACCTGCTGGAGGCCGCACAGAGCGTGTGGGTACCGTGCCTCGTCGTCCAGGGAGTCCCAGCGCAGCGCGTCGTCCGCCCAGCTGTAGGAGGCCAGGACCACACCCCCTGCGCTGCCCGGAACCGGATGGGAGGGGTGGAACATGAACCGATTGGCGTTGTCCGACACCGAGCCGCCACCCACGACGTCGACCGCCTCCGGCTGGTCGCGCGCGATTGCGCGGTTGGCCGCGTAGTGAGTGCGCTGACCCGCTGTGATGTGCCCGGCGGGCACGGAGGGATGGGCGCCGAGCAGGCTGCCGTCTGCGGCGGCGCGGCTTGTGCGGTAGGCGTCGTACAGGCCCGGGTCGACGGCGTTCAGCTCGCGCTTCCAGTCGGCCTCGTCGAACTCCCACCAGCGGCGGCTGAACTCCAGCAGCACCTTGGTCGCGCTGTCGTAGTGCAGTTCGCAGACCGCGCGGCGCTTGCCGTACGACATGGGCGGGTCGATCTGTACGTGGCGCAGTCCGGAGAACGGCACCGTGACCACGGCGACGTCCGCGGTGAACTGCTCGCGCACGACGGGACCGTCGCGGCCCTCGGACACGGTGTCCACCCATACGTGCGGGCCCTTGCCCCGGACGTGCTCGGCGTCCGGCGAAGGGCGGTCGGGGTGGTGGTACTCGATGCGCGTGACACGGCGGTCGAACCGCACGTCCTTGCGCACGCGTTCGAGGAGGGCGTCCGGCAGTACGGCGGTGCCGCCCTCCAACTCGTAGAAGGGCGTGTCGGGGCTGATGAGGGAGGAGCCGATGAAGCTGTGGATGAAGGACAGAGGGAGGCGTGAAGTGAGGTTCTCCAGGGTGCCGATCAGATCGATGGTCCGCTCGTCTAGGCCGGCGTGCTCGGTCAGGAAGCGGAACATCGACCAGCCACCGAACCGCTGCACCACGCGGGCCCAGCCCCGCAGCCGCTCCGGGAGCGGCTTGTCGACCCGCTTGCCGTCGCGGTTGACGTAACTGAACTCGTCGCGCACCGGGTCCAGCGCGGAGCGCAGGATGGCGGCGGCGGGGGTGTCCCAGTGGGCCTTGGGGACGCCGAAGGACCGGTTCACGCGCCGGGGCGCGCGGGCGTATTCAGCGCGCCGCATGCGGATACCGTTGACGTGGATCCAGGTGCGGTTGGCGGGACGTCCCTCGTTGTCGACGTCCACATAGTGGAAGCGCCGCTTCTTCAGGCCGAACTGGTCGATCAGCTCCATCACCAGGGGATGGCTGCCGGGGATGCGCATCGCGCCCGCTTCGGCGTACTGACGCGGATCGGCGAAGGGCTGCTTGGCGAGTTCGTGGCCGTCCTTGCGAAAGGTCTTGATGCGTCCGCCCGCGCGGTTGCCGTTGGCCTCCAGCACCGTCACCCGGTGCCCCGCCCTCTTCAACAGCCAGGCAGCCACCAGCCCGGCGGGACCGGCGCCGATGACCAGGACGTTCTTCGGGGGTGTCCGCCGCTGAGCCGGCAGGCCCTTTTCGAGGACGCGCTGGTAGCGCGGGACGAGGGGGCGGTTGTCGGAGTCCAGTACGAGCAGCGCCCGAGCGACGGCCAGGCACCGGTCGAAGTCGGCGCCACGGCCGGCGCTGGGGGCGGCCGGCGCGGGCCGGGCCGCGGAGACACCGCCGGTCAGGGCCGTCGCAACCGTGGCCGTGCCGGCCGCCGCCGCGAAGCTCCGCCGGGAGAAGCCGCCGCCTGAGTGCACCACCGCGTGATCTTCAGTCATGGCGGCCTTTGTACTGGCGGCAGTGACCAGGCGTCCGCCCTTCGCTCCGGCGTTGACTCGAAGGAGCGAAGACGGCGACAAACCCTGACGTCACAGCAGGTCCGCCGACGTGGACGGCTCGGGAAACCCGAAGGGATGAATGCTGAGCGAACTCCGTCTGCCGCCTTGATCGATCCCCGACACTGCCACATGCGTATTCACATCCGTGCTCTCGGCGGGCCTGCACGCCGCATCGCGTACGCGGCGCTGCGCAGGCCCCACGAGAGTGCGGGCGGCGGAGGGGGAAGGGTGGCGCAGCGGCGCACTCCGTTCGGTGGCAGAGCCCGTTACTGGTTCGACAGCACTCTGGCCCGCGGTGCCCCCGCTCTCGTCGGCTGGATGGCGCTGTTGTGTCTGGCCATCGTCGTCCCGGCCAGTGCGGTGCTGGTGTGGACCGACCCCGACGCGCCGGCGCCCCTCGCGGACCGGCTGGCGGAGGTATGGCGCCTCACCGGGGCGACACTGCGGCTGGGCGGTGCGACGGGGGCGCCGCTGCGAGTGACGATGTCGGTGCTGCTCGCACTGGTCGCTCTGCTGTACGTCTCGACGCTCGTCGGCCTGATCACGACGGCGCTCACGGAGCGGCTCACCGAGTTGCGACGGGGCCGTTCCACCGTGCTCGAACAAGGGCACGCCGTGGTCCTGGGGTGGTCGGAGCAGGTCTTCACAGTGGTGAGCGAGCTGGTGGCCGCCAACGCCAACCAGCGGCGGGCGGCGGTGGCCGTGCTGGCCGACCGGGACAAGACCGCCATGGAGGAGGCCCTGAGCACGAAGGTGGGGCCCGTCGGCCGTACGCGGCTGATCTGCCGCAGCGGCCCCACCACCGACCCGGCCGTGCTCACCCTGACCAGCCCGGCCACGGCCGGTGTCGTGCTGGTCCTGCCCCACGACGAGCCAGACGCCGACGCCGAGGTGGTCAAGACGCTGCTGGCGCTCAGGGCAGCCCTGGCCGGGGAGGGAACCCGTCCGCCCGTCGTCGCCGCGGTCCGGGACGACCGCTACCGCCTGGCCGCCTGTCTCGCCGCCGGACCGGGCGGCGTCGTCCTGGAGAGCGACACCGTCACCGCCCGACTGATCGTCCAGGCCGCCCGGCGCCCCGGGCTCTCCCTCGTGCACCAGGAACTCCTCGACTTCGCCGGCGACGAGTTCTACCTGATCAGCGGGGCGGCCCTGGCCGGCCGCCCGTTCGCCGACGCGCTGCTGTCCTACCCGACGTCGAGCGTCGTCGGGATGGTGCGAGGAGAGACCCCCCTGCTCAACCCACCACCGCAGACGCCCATCGCTCCGGACGACCTGCTCATTGTCATCTCCCGTGACGACGACACGGCCTGGCTGGACGACTGCGCGGAGTTGGTCGAGAAGGCAGCGATGGCATCCGGCCCTTCGACGCCCGCGCGACCGGAGCGGGTTCTCCTGCTGGGCTGGAATCGACGAGCGCCGCTCATAGTCGACCAGTTGCGCCGCCGCGCCCGTCCCGGATCAGCCGTCGACGTGGTGGCGGACGGTCGTGAAGTGACGGCCCGGCAGGTGAGCGAGGCCGACACGCACAGCGGCACCGACCTGACCCTGACACTGCACCACGGGGACATCACCCGTCCCGAGACCCTGCGGCGTCTGGAAGTTCACTCCTACGACAGCGTGATCGTGCTCGGCCAGGACCCCGCTCCCGGGCAGCCGCAGGACGACCCCGACAACCGCACGCTCGTCACCCTGCTGCTTCTGCGTCAACTGGAGGAAGCCACCGGGCGCGAACTGCCGGTTGTCACCGAACTGATCGACGACCGCAACCGGGCGCTGGCCCCCATCAGCCCCGGAGCCGACGTGATCATCAGTGGCAAGCTCATCGGCCTGCTCATGGCGCAGATTTCCCAGAACCGGCACTTGGCAGCGGTGTTCGAGGAACTGTTCTCCGCCGACGGCACCGGGGTGCGCCTGCGGCCGGCCACCGACTACGTGCTGCCAGGGTGTGAGACGTCCTTCGCTACAGTCGTGGCCGCGGCACGTCATCGCGGCGAATGCGCCATCGGCTACCGAAGTCACGACGACTCTTCGACGAGTCCGGGCTACGGCGTGCGGATCAACCCGCCCAAAGCCGAGCGGCGCCGCTGGAGGGTCGAGGACGAGGTGGTCGTCGTCGGCAAGGACTGACGGAAGGCTTCGGCAGGCCGCGGGGCCGCTCTCCGGCGTCGGAACGTCGGAGGGCGTGCGTGCTGCCCCGCGCTACGGACACGCCGCGTCTGTTCATGCGGCGAGGGGCCCGGGCCGTTCCTGCGCCCGGTATGCCTGCGTTGTCTTCGGAGTAGCCGGGAATCCGCACACCGAGCCATCCCGAGGCGCGAGTTACACCGCCTATTTGCCATAGGTGCTCGCGTGAAGCGACTCGCTCTGTGCCTTTCGTGTGCCTGATACGTCGTCAGCTAAGTCAGCATCTGATCAGCATCAGTCCCTGCACATTCCGAGACGGTTGTCTGAACAGGTGCCTTGGCGACGGCGTCGCAGCAGCCTGGTTCGCACGGAGACGCAGGCAGGAAGCCTTCTCGCCAGAGTGAAGCGACGTTCCTCACAATCTTCGAGTCAAGCGCGCGCCGGTTGTAAAGTGAAGACCGCCCTTGACCTGCAGGAAGCTGGCAGGGAGCCATCTTCAGCCCGAAGACCTCCGGGACCGGCTCGTCGGCGCGGACTGGTACGAGGATGAGGACTACACCGCGTACGGGCTCACCTCCCGGCAGATCGAAGAACTCAAGGCGTGGGCGCTGGAGTGGGCGGAGGATCTGGGTGCGCGGATCCATGACGAGAACGCCTGAGAGGCAGTCATCGCGTCCATCCCTTCTACCGCCGCTGCAACGAGAGGATGCGGTGTAGCCAGCAGGTTCCAACCCGGAGCCGTTTACGGTGGTGGCTGCCCTGCATGGCGGATGTGCAGGTCGACCGAGCGATACCCCGCAGTGGACTCACGGCGACACCGGGCTGCGGTAACGGTCAAACACTGCATCCCGCTCCCACTCCCAGGTCCAGTCCGGGTCCCGACGGTGGAACTCGGTAACGGCCAGCTCGAAGAATTGGTCGGAAGGCTTCCGGCTGGATCCATTGACTACCAGTGCTGACAGCATCGGCTCGGGACCGGTGCTGTCCCGGCGGCAGACGTCTGCCAGCAGAAGCGACATCATCCGGCCGTGGTAGTGCAACCGGTGCTCCGGTGCCACGGCCTCGCTCAGCGCCTTGTAGGTGTCGGTCCGGCCCTCTCGGGCCCACCCCTTCAGAATCGCTACCATGGCGTCCCGGGCGGCCATGTAGTCCGCATCTCCATACTTCATGTGAGCCCCCTACAGCCGACTGGAGCGACACGGTATCGAGTCGCGGCGGTGCTGAGGTTGGATCTGAAAAAGTTGCCCGCGCGCCGCCTCGGCGGGGAGCGGGGACGTCCGCGGAGACGTCCGGCTCGCAAAGAGGGCGACCACGGCGATTTTCCTCGGCGTCGGCCAGCCGCCCAGTGGCACGACGGCCTCGGCGAACTGGTCGACGTCCGGCCCCGCGGCGCCCAGCAGGCCAGGGGGCCGCGTGGGTCCCGGGCTGAGAACGTTGACCCGGAATCGGCGCTCCCGCGACTGCCGGGCCCAGTTGTGCAGGAGGTTGCTCACCGCTGCCTTCGAGGCGGTCTAGGTGTATTGCCCTGTGAGGTTGGGGACGCGGCTGACGGACGGCGGGACGCGGCCGCTCCGGTTCTGCCCGCACTCCAGCGCCCATGGTCCGCATGAGAACGGTGCGGTCATGGGAGCTCCTGCTCGGCCCAGATGATCTTCCCTCCGGGCGTGTACCGGGCACCCCAGCGATGGGAGAGCTGGGCGACGAGGAAGAGGCCGCGGCCGCCCTCGTCCATGCTGCGGGCGTGCCTCAAGCGAGGAGCCGTACTGCTGCCGTCGGCGACCTCGCAGGTCAGGCGAGCGTCACGGAGCAGTCGCAGGCGTACGGGGCCCGAGGCGTAGCGGATCGCGTTGGTGACGAGTTCGCTGACGATGAGCTCCGTCGTCATGGCCAGTTCCCGGCAGCTCCAGGTCTCGACCTGACGTGTCGCGGCTGCGCGGACGTCACTGACGGCGGCCGGGTCCAGCGGCACGTCCCAGGAGGCGACCTGATCGGGACCCAGGGCGTGGGCGCGGGCGAGCAGCAGGGCGACGTCGTCGGGCTGCGGCGCGGGAACGAGCCGGCGCACCGCGTTCGCGCACAGAGTTTCCAGGTCGGAGCCGGTCGAGCACAGCAGATCCCCGAGACGGGACATGCCGCCCTCGATGTCGCGGTCGGTCCCCTCGACCAGGCCGTCGGTGTAGAGGCCGAAGATGCTGTACTCGGGGAGTTCGATCTCGGTGGCCTCGAAGGCCATGCTGCCCAGCCCGAGCGGAGGACCGGCGGGAAGCTCCGGGAAGGAGAACTGCCCGTCCGGGGTGACGACGACCGGCGGTGGATGGCCGGCCCGGGCCAGCGTGCACCGCTGTGTCACCGGGTCGTAGACGGCGTACAGGCAGGTCGCTCCGAGGAAGGCGGTGGCGGTCTGGTCGGCGGGGTCGGTGGTCGATTCCTCGCTCAGCCGGAGCACCAGGTCGTCGAGGTGGGCCAGCAGCTCATCGGGGGGCAGGTCCATGTCGGCGAGGGTCTGTACGGCGGTGCGCAGCCGGCCCATCGTCGCCGCCGCGGTGATGCCGTGGCCGACCACGTCACCGACGACCAGACCCACACGGGCACCGGACAGCGGGATCACATCGAACCAGTCGCCGCCGACCCCGCCCGACGCGTCCGCCGGCAGATACTGGGAGGCCACCTCCAGTGCTGTTCCACCGGTCAGGGCGTGGGGGAGCAGGCTGCGCTGCAGCGTGACCGCCGCGGTGTGTTCCCTGGTGTAGCGGCGGGCGTTGTCGACGCACAGCGCCGCCCGCGCCACCAGCTCCCGGGCCAGCAGCACGTCGTCTTGCTGGAACGAGGTGGGGTTCACCGACCGGGCGAAAGTGGCGAGACCGAGGACGGTATTGCGCGCCCGCATCGGCACCGAGATGAGGGAGTGCAGACCGAACTCGCGGATGCTGGCCGTCCTGGCCGGCTGCTCGGTGATCCACAGGGGATCGCTCGGGTCGAGCACGGGTATGAAGATCGGTTCGCCGTTGACGAGCAGGTTCGCGTCGTGCGGCGGGGGAACGAAGTCGACCTTGTCTCCTGTCCGCGCGACGGCCTCCGGGCAGCCCGGTCGTACGGAGCTCATTCCGGCCCGGCGCATCACCGGCCGGGCCGGCGCCGGCCCGGCGTCGGGCAACCAGGTCCCCTGGCCCTCGCCGCTCAGGACCGGCTCGAGTAGGTCGACGATGACGAAGTCGGCGAAGCGCGGAACAGCGAAGTCGGCGAGTTCCTGCGCCGTGCGCATCACGTCCAGCGTCCTGCCGATGCTGGTCCCGGCCTCGCTGACCAGCGACAGCAGTAGGCGGGCGTTCCAGCGCTCGGTGACGTCCATGACCATGTAGCACAGCCCGGTGACGGAGTCGTTGGCATCCACCAGCGGGAAGAACGAGGTGGAGTAGGCGTGCTGACGGTGCGGGTCCGCCCAGCTCCATCCCATGTACTCGTAGTCGGTGACCGGCACGCCGGTCGTGAGCACCTTGCGCATCACGCCCTCGAGGGTCTCCCCCTGCAGGCCCGGCAGCAGGTCGCTCAGCCGGCGCCCCAGCCGTTGTTCACGTGGCACACCGCCGAAACGCTCCAGGGTGTCGTTGACCCAGACGTAGCGCATCTCCAGATCCATCACCGCCATGCCGACCGGAGAGCGGGTCAGAAAGCCGTCGAGGACGGACTCGCCCATGGTCCACTGCTGCCGCTCCGGTCGTGCCGAGATCAGAAAGCACTCGTCCTCGCCGATGTGGAAGGACCCGGACACGCGCAGGCTGACCTCGACGGGAGCACTGTCGCGCCAGACGGCGACCCGGCCGCTCCAGCCCATTCCCGCGCGGCATCGTTCCGCGATACGGGCGACGCGTACCGGGTCCCCGGGCATCGCCAGCAGCTCTGCGGCGGGACGCCCGACCACCTGCGTACTGGAGTAGCCGAGGAGTGCTTCGGCCCCCCGCGTCCAGCCGATCACCTTGCCGGCCGCGGACACCAGCGCTACCGCGTCGGCGGACGCATCGAGGAGGTCGTGCGGTCCTACGGGCGGAGGCGCGTCGAATCCGTCTCGCGCAGGCGTCATGGCTCTCACCTCTACACGCCAGTATGTTCCCGCCCGGGCCCTGATGCGCATGCTCCGGGCGCGGGGTCAGCCCCTTCGGAAACGCGGGGAACGTCGTTTCCATGGCGTTGCCAACCATCGGAATCTCCTCCCAAGCTGGGGGATGCTCGGGCAGACCGTGTGCAGGTCGCTGCAGGGGTCGAGACTTTCTCTCGCGCCTCGGGTCACCTTCCGAGTACAAGCGCTTTCCAAGTGGGCCGTGCGAGGAGCGCCGCATGTCCGGTCGAGCACCTCCCCCTGACTGCCGTCCAGACCGTCCGCGTGGCGGTGATCGCGGACGTCCTTCGGGGGGTGCTGCGTAGGCTTGGGCCGTTGCCACGGTGGGGCCCGCGAGAGTGGGCGAAGCCCTCCTCCAGTCACCTGACGGGGCGTCAGGAAAGTCGGTAACTGGTCAGTGTGAGGCCTGAAACATCTGGTGGCAGCTGACCGAACATGCGAATCGATGTAGCCTCCGAAGACCGCCCTTGACCGGCCATGGTCGGCAGGGAGCAGACGAATCGGGAGTTTCCTCATGTTTCGTACAGTATTCAAGTCCAAGATCCACCGCGCCACCGTCACCCAGGCCGACCTGCACTACGTGGGATCGGTGACCATCGACGCCGACCTGCTCGACGCCGCCGACCTGCTGCCCGGCGAGCTCGTGCACATCGTGGACATCACCAACGGCGCCCGGCTGGAGACGTACGCCATCGAGGGCGAGCGCGGGTCCGGCGTGATCGGGATCAACGGGGCCGCCGCGCATCTCGTGCATCCCGGCGATCTCGTGATCATCATCAGCTACGCACAGGTGACGGACGCCGAGGCGCGGGCACTCACCCCCAGGGTCGTGCACGTGGACCGCGACAACCGGATCGTGGCCCTGGGTGGAGACCCGTCCGAGCCGGTGCCGGGCTCGGACCAGCAGCGCAGTCCGCAGGCCGTCAGGGCCTGACCGGACGCAGACGGGACAGGAGCATGTCCGTATGAAGGACCTGGAGATCCGCGACGACCGGGCGGCGGGCCGCCTGGAGGCGCTGACCGGCGGTGAAGTCGTCGGCCGCATCGAGTACTTCGTGCTCGAGAGCCCCGAGCGAGCGCTCGTGCCCGTGCACACGATCGTCGAGCCGGCCCACGAGGGCCAGGGCATCGCGGGGGCGCTGGCACGCGAGCTCTACGCCATCGCCGCACGCGAGCAGAGCCCGGTCGTCTCGCTGTGCCCGTACGTCACCAAATGGGCCGAACGCCACCCCGACGAGGCCCGCCCGGCGGATCAGGACCTGCTGACGGCGGCAAAGGATTGGCTGTCCGCCCACCCCGGCCGCTTCTGACCCACCTGGCCCCCTCACCGTCCCGCGCCGGAGTGACTGGGGAAGCAGGTGTCGGGTAGGCGGGGGAGTAGTCCAGAGCCGGAGTCGATCGACTGGCTGGAGGGCCTCATGACGAACCCGTTTCCCGACCCCGTGCATCCGGGGCCGACGCCGGGCCCGGATCCCCAGCACCCGGAGCCGCGCCCCGACCCGGTGCCGGATCCGCCGCCACCGCCTGGTCCGGAGCCGACCCCGCCGCCACCGTCCCCGACCCCGCCCCCGGGGCCGGACCCCGTGCCGGGTCCCGACCCGTCGCCGATCCCCCCGGGCCCGGAACCCGTACCCAACCCCGAGCCGGGCCCGCCGCTGTCCTGATGTCCTGATGTCCTGAACAGACGGCAACACAAAGGGGCCGGTGGACGGCCGACTCGGCCGTCCACCGGCCCTCACCTCTGCCTCAGCGGCGAGCGCCTACGCCGAGACCTCAGACCGGTCCCCGCCCCACAGCGTGTGGAACGACCCGTCCCGGTCCACCCTGCGATAGGTGTGCGCACCGAAGTAGTCCCGCTGCCCCTGCGTCAGCGCCGCCGGCAGCCGCTCCGCGCGCAGGGCGTCGTAGTAGGCGAGGGCCGCGGCGAAGCCGGGGGTCGGCACGCCCTCGCGGGTCGCGGCGATCAGCACCTCGCGCCAGTCGTCCTGGGCGTCCCCGATCTCCTGCGCGAACGTCGCGTCCGACAGCAGGCTCGGCAGGTCCGGCCGGGTGTCGTAGGCGGAGCGGATCCGGTCCAGGAAGGCCGCGCGGATGATGCAGCCGCCACGCCACAGCGCGGAGACCGCACCGAGGTCGATGTCCCAGCCGTACTCGTCGCGGGCCGCGTCGATCTCGTGGAAGCCCTGCGTGTACGACACGATCTTCGACGCGTACAGCGCCTGCTCCACCCGGTCGGCGAAGGCCTGTGCCTCCGACTCGCTCAGCGGCCGCGCCGTCGGGCCGGCCAGCCCGCGCGAGGCCTCCCGCAGCGCCGCGTGGCCGGAGAGGGAGCGGGCGAAGACGGCCTCCGCGATACCGGACACCGGAACGCCCAGGTCGAGGGCGATCTGGACCGTCCAGCGGCCGGTGCCCTTCTGCTCGGCCTGGTCCACCACGACGTCCACGAACGGCTTGCCCGTCTCCGCGTCGACGTGCGACAGCACCTCCGCCGTGATCTCGATCAGGTAGGAGTCGAGGCGGCCCTGGTTCCAGGTGCGGAAGATCTCCGCGATCTGCGCGGGGGAGTAACCGGCGACATCGCGCAGCAGCTGGTACGCCTCGCCGATGAGCTGCATGTCGGCGTACTCGATGCCGTTGTGCACCATCTTCACGAAGTGCCCGGCACCGTCCGGACCGACGTGGGAGACGCACGGCGAACCGTCGGCCGCCTTCGCCGAGATCTTCTCCAGCATCGGGCCCAGCGAGTCGTACGACTCCTTCGGGCCGCCCGGCATGATGCTCGGCCCGTTGAGCGCGCCCTCCTCGCCGCCGGAGACGCCCATACCGACGAAGTGGATGCCCTGCTCGCGCAGCTCGCGCTCCCGGCGCCGGGTGTCCGCGAAGTGCGCGTTGCCGCCGTCGATGATCATGTCGCCGGGCTCCAGCAGCGGGGCGAACTCCTGGATCACCGCGTCCGTCGGGTCACCGGCCTTCACCATCACGACCAGGCGCCGCGGCCGCTCCAGCGCCGCGACGAACTCCTTCGCACTCTCGCACGCGACGAACTCCCCCTCGCCGCCGAACTCCTCGACCAGGGCGCGCGTGCGCGCGGGCGTCCGGTTGTGCACCGCCACCGCGTAGCCGTTGCGGGCGAAGTTGCGGGCGAGGTTGCGGCCCATGACCGCGAGACCCGTGACGCCGATCTGCGCTGTACTGCTCATTCGGTTGGCTCCTAAAGACCTCGGTATCGGTGCTGCGGGTGGTGCCCACCAGCATGCCCCCGTCGACCATCCTGACGTGCCGCTACTCCGTCCGCACGCGCGGGTCGTACGACGTCGCGCAGCGTGATACGCACGAAAGCCCCCTCGCGCTCAGCCGATGTACGCGTCCCCGCGCACGTCGCACACGCGCACCGGGTGGCGTACGCGGTGCACCGCCGTGGCGCACGTCGCGCAACAGGGGCCTCATACCGGCCATTTGGGCACCCGGGCGGCTGATAGCAGTCTTGTTCTGGCCGGTTCGCTGCGCTTACTTTTGCCCCTCCTGACGCATGTCTAGGGGGCTTTCGATGGCCGTACGCGGCCGGCACCGCCGGTATCAGCCGAACAGGATCAACCGCGCCTCACTCACCGTCACGGCGGGTGGCGCGGGCATGGCACTGCCGTTCATGGGCACCGGCGCCGCCCACGCGGCGGACGTGGACACCTGGAACAAGGTCGCCGCCTGCGAGTCCACCAGCAACTGGAGCATCAACACCGGCAACGGGTTCTACGGTGGTCTGCAGTTCACCCAGTCCACCTGGGAGGCGTACGGCGGCCGGACTTACGCGGTACGCGCGGACCTGGCCACCAAGGACCAGCAGATCGCCGTCGCCGAGAAGGTGCTCGACGGGCAGGGACCGGGCGCCTGGCCGGTCTGCTCGGTACGGGCCGGACTGACCCGGGGCGGAGGCGAGCCCGACATCCGGCCGGCCTCCGAGAGCACGAAGAAGGACGGGAAGAAGGCCGGCAAGAAGGACGCGCGGAAGAAGCCGAGGACGTCCATCGAGGATGTGCGGCCTCAGTCCACGCCGCAGTCCCGGGCGGGCAGCGCCGAGATGTACACCGTGGTCCGCGGCGACACCCTCTCCGGTATCGCGTCCGACCAGGAGGCCCGGGGCGGCTGGCGGGGTCTGTACGCCGCCAACCGCTCGGCCATAGGAGCCGACCCCGACCTGATCGTGCCCGGTCAGCGGCTCGCGCTGCAGGGTGAGGGCGCCACGAAGACACGCCCCGCGCCCAAGCCGGCCCCTTCCGCAAAGCCGGCCCCTGCGGCCAAGCCGTCACCCAAGAAGCCGGACCGCGCGAAGGAACACGCCAAGGAGCGCTCCAAGGACGAGAGCAAGGACCGCGCCGGACGGTCGACCGCCCGGCAGGGCCTCGTCGCCCCCGTCAGCGGCTCCCTGGGAACGCCCTACCGCAAGGCGGGCTCGTCCTGGTCGAAGGGCTACCACACCGGCGTCGACTTCCCCGTGCCCACGGGCACGTCCATCAGGTCGGTCGCGGCGGGCAGCGTCGTCAGCGCGGGGTGGGGCGGCTCGTTCGGTTACCAGGTCGTGGTCCGGCACGGCGACGGCCGCTACAGCCAGTACGCCCACCTGTCGGCGATCTCCGTGCGGGACGGGCAGACGGTGACCGCCGGCCAGCGCATCGGCCGCTCCGGCTCCACCGGCAACAGCTCGGGCCCGCATCTGCACTTCGAGGTGCGGACGGGGCCCGGTTTCGGTACGGACGTCGACCCGGTGGCCTATCTCAGGGCCGGCGGCGTCACGATCTGACGCGCGTGCGGTGCCGGTCGATCGTGGGCAGCGGGACGTACGGGACGCCGTGGAAGGGCACGTAGGAGAGCGGGCGTTCGCCGAAGCCGGAGGGCACCGGCGGTTCCCCGCTCTCGTACGGGATGTCCGCCGGAGCGGTCTCGGGCGCGTCGGTGTCCAGGGGCCGGGGCGTGGGCGTGAGCACCGGTTCGTCCACGGACCGGCCGCGACCGGTCCCGCCACGGTCACTCGCCTCCGCGCTCGCCGCTCCGACGCCGAGCGTCTTGGGCAGCACACCCACGGCCATGGGTGGCGCGCCGACGGTCTCGGGCAGTTCGCCCACGGTCTGGGGCAGTACGCCTACGGCCATGGGTGGCGCGCCGACGGTCTGGGGCAGTGCGCCTACGGCCATGGGCGGCGCGCCGACGGTCTCGGGCAGTTCGCCCACGGTCTGGGGCAGTACGCCTACGGCCATGGGTGGCGCGCCGACGGTCTGGGGCAGTGCGCCTACGGCCATGGGCGGCGCGCCGACGGTCTCGGGCAGTTCGCCCACGGTCTGGGGCAGTGCGCCTACGGCCATGGGCGGCCCGCCCACGGTCTCGGGCAGTGCGCCGATCTCGGTCGGCGCACACCGAAGCTCCGGCGAGGCGCTCACGACCCCGGCCAGACCACCCACGATGGCGGGCGACACGCTGACCGTCTGGGGCAGTTCGCTCCTGCCTCCGGGCAGGGTGCTCATTGTCCTGGCCGGGCTGCCCGCGGCGGCGTGCGATGCGCCCGCCGTCTGGGGCAGCTCGCTCCTGCCTCCGGGCAGGCTGCTCACGGCCCCGGCCAGTTCGCCCGGGCCTGTGCCCACGGACTCGGCACCCACCGGCTCCGGCCGGCCCCGTCCGGCGTCGGCGGCGGGCTCGCGCACCGCTCCCGCCCCGAGGCCCGTGTCGACGGGGGCCAGCCCCGTACCGGCGACCTCCAGCCCCGTCCCCGTGCGCTCCGGCTGGGCCTGCGCGAGCCGCTCCGTCGTCAGCAGGATCAGACCACCCGCGGCCACCACACCACAGCTCAGGGCGAGCGCCGTGCCCGTCGTGCCGTAGCGGAAGGTTTCTCCGAACATCGTGATGCCGACCGCGGCCGCCACCACCGGGTTCACGACCGTCAGCGTGGCCAGCGGGGCCGTGAGGCCGGCGCCCCGGTACGCGGCCTGCGACAGCAGCATGCCGGCCGTGGCGAGGACGCCGATCACGGCGAGCGAGGGCACGTCGGCCGCCGACACACCGCCGGTCCAGTCGACCGCGACGGTCTTGGTGAACACCGAGGACATGCCGAAGGCGATGCCGGAGGCCGTCGCCAGCAGCATGCTGCGGACCGCCGGGTGCCGGTGCGCGGCCCGGGCCGCGATCATCAGGCTCACGACCGCACCGGCGGTTACGACGGCCACGGCCACCCGCTGAGCGGTGTCCAGCGACCGCGCGTCGGACGCGGCGACCAAGGACAGCAGACCGGCGAGCCCCACCGTCGCCATGATCGCGCCCCGCCAGGCCGTGGCACCCGCCTTGCGGCCGACGAACAGCGCCGCCATCGGCAGGGCCACCACGATGGTCAGCGCGCCCAGCGGCTGCACCAGGCTCAGCGGACCGAACGCCAGCGCCACCACGTGCAGTACGCCGCCGAGACCGTTGAGCCCGACCGCCGCCCACCAGCCCGGCCGACGCAGCGGCGCGTACTGCTCGCCCGGCGACGACTCCGCCACCCGCTCCTGCACGATCGCCCCGCCCGCGTACGCGACGGCGGAGACGAGGGACAGCAGGACGGACAACGCGAGGGCGCTCATCGGCTGCTCCTCTGCGTCAGGCGGGGGCGATCGGCCCGGCGCGGCGAAAGGTGGGCTTTCATGACCAACACCCTGCCGTGTCCAGGACTTCCCGTCGTCGTCCCTGAGCACTCATTGGGTCCTACTGCCGATGGAGTACGAGGGGATCCCCGTCATCCCCAAGGTGGGCGACCTTGGTCAGGGGCACCGGGTCCCGTCCCTTAGGGGCCTTGGTACTACTGCTCTTCGTGGACCTCGACCCCGACCTTGCCGCGCTCCGCCCGCTCGGCGGCTTCTTCGTGCTGCGCACGGAAGGAGCGGCGGCCGGGGCTCTTCCCACTCTCGCACAGGCCTACGGCGAAACGTCACCGGATGTGTACGTAAATCCCCTGATTTTTCGGGTCCGGAAGGTGGCGAACGCCCTGCACGCCCCGGAGCTGCGCGTCGCGGCGTCCGTGACCCACCAGGGGCTCGCGGCCCGGCTCTGGTCGGTCGCGCTCGGCTGCGCCGCGCTCTACGGCAGCGTCCCCGCCCTCGACGCCGGGCTGCTGCACTGGGACGCCGACGGCAGCGCCCCCGACGACCTGTGGCTCTCGGACGTACGGCCGCTCCCCGGGGACGCGGCGACCGTCGCGGACACCGTCCTGCACGGCCACCTCGAACCCCTGGCGACCGCCCTGCGCACCCACTACCGTCTCGCCCCCGGCCTGCTGTGGGGCAACGCCGCCTCCGCGCTGGCGGGCGCCGCCCGCGAACTCGACCGCTGGGCCCGGCGGCACGGTCGTACGGACACCGCCGCCCGGGCCCGCTCCCTGGCCGCGGAAATCCTCACGCGTCCCCTGCTCACCGGCACCGGAACCCTCACGGGCACCGCCTTCCGGCGCCGCAGCTGCTGTCTGTACTACCGGGTGCCCGGCGGGGGCGTCTGCGGTGACTGTTGCTTCACACGGCCGCCTCGCTCTTCCCCACACGCCCCATCTGGGTGACCATGAAAGGGAACGGCCGCTGAGAGCAGGGAGTTGCGGGTGCGAGTGGGACTGCTGACCCGGGAGTACCCGCCGGATGTGTACGGCGGTGCGGGCGTCCATGTGGAGTTCCTCGCCCGGGAGCTCAGATCCCTGGTCGACCTGGACGTGCACTGCTGGGGCGAGGGCCGCACCGACGGTGTGCTGAGGCATCGGCCCTGGTCCACGCTCGACGGCGCCAACGACGCGCTGCGCACCTTCTCCGTGGACCTCGCCATGGCCGCCGCCCTGGAGGGCCGCGAGCTGGTCCACTCCCACACCTGGTACGCCAACCTCGGCGGCCACCTCGCCAAGCTGCTGTACGGCATCCCGCACGTGATGACCGCCCACTCCCTGGAGCCGCTGCGCCCCTGGAAGGCCGAGCAGCTCGGCGGCGGCTACGAGCTGTCCAGCTGGGGCGAGCGCACCGCGGTCGAGGCCGCGGACGCGGTGATCGCCGTGTCCGGAGCCATGCGCGAGGACATCCTCGGCTGTTACCCGGCCCTGGACCCGGAGAAGGTCCATGTCGTGCACAACGGCATCGACACCAGCCTGTACCGGCCCGACCACGGCACGGACGCCCTGGACCGGATCGGGCTCGACCGCTCCCGTCCGTACGTGCTGTTCGTCGGCCGTATCACCCGGCAGAAGGGCGTGCCCCACCTGCTGCGCGCGGTACGGGACATCGACCCGGCCGCGCAGGTCGTGCTGTGCGCGGGAGCACCGGACACGCCGGAGATCGACCAGGAGTTCCGCGAGCTGTTCGGGGAGCTGAGCCGGGTCCGCGACGGCGTGTTCTGGATTCCGAGGATGCTGCCGCGCCCGGAGGTGATCCAGCTCCTCACGCACGCCGCCCTGTTCGTCTGCCCCTCGGTGTACGAGCCGCTCGGCATCGTGAACCTGGAGGCGATGGCCTGTGGCACGCCCGTGGTGGCCTCGGCGGTCGGCGGCATCCCCGAGGTGGTGGACGACGGCAGGACCGGCCTGCTCGTCCCGGCGGGCGACGACTTCGAGGCGGGTCTCGCCCGGGCCATGGACTCCGTCCTGGGCGACCCGGAGGCCGCCGGGCGGATGGGTGAGGCCGGGCGGGAGCGCGCGGTCGGCGAGTTCGGCTGGGACGCGGTGGCCCGCCGTACGGTCCGGCTCTACGAGGAGATCCTCAAACAGGCTTAGTCCGCCCAGCTCAGGGGCAGGCATGTGGCAATCGGCGTGAGGGGAGCGGCCATGCGTCGTGGAGGTCCTTCGGTCCTGGGAATCGTGCTGGCCGGCGGCGAGGGGAAGCGTCTGATGCCCCTGACCGCGGACCGCGCGAAACCCGCGGTCACCTTCGGCGGCACCTACCGCCTGGTCGACTTCGTGCTGTCCAACCTCGTGAACGCCGACGTCCTGCGCATCTGCGTCCTGACGCAGTACAAGTCGCACTCGCTGGACCGGCACATCACCACCACCTGGCGGATGTCCAACCTGCTGGGCAACTACGTCACACCCGTGCCCGCCCAGCAGCGCCTGGGCCCGCGCTGGTACCTGGGCAGTGCCGACGCGATCCTGCAGTCGCTGAACCTGATCTACGACGAGCGCCCCGAGTACGTCGCCGTCTTCGGCGCCGACCACGTCTACCGCATGGACCCCCGCCAGATGCTCGCCCAGCACATCGAAAGCGGCGCGGGCGTGACGGTGGCAGGGATCCGGGTGCCGCGCACCGAGTCCTCGTCGTTCGGCGTGATCACGCCGGGCTCGGACGGCCAGACGGTGGAGCGCTTCCTGGAGAAGCCGACGGATCCGCCCGGTCTGCAGGACGACCCGGGCATGGTCTTCGCCTCCATGGGCAACTACATCTTCACCACCAAGGCCCTCATCGAGGCGCTCCGGCGGGACGCGGAGGACGTGACCTCCGTGCACGACATGGGCGGCTCGATCCTTCCCCAGCTCACCGAGCGGGGCGAGGCCGCGCTGTACGACTTCAGCGCCAACCACGTGCCCGGCGAGACCACCCGCGACCAGGGCTACTGGCGGGACGTCGGCACGCTGGACGCCTACTACGAGGCCCACATGGACCTGATCGCCGAGCGCCCGGCCTTCAACCTGTACAACCGCAGCTGGCCCATCTACACGCACTCGTACCAGCTCTCGCCGGCCCGCTTCAACGCCGGCGGCATCGCCAGCGAGTCCATCATCAGCGCGGGCTGCCTCGTGCGCGGCCAGGTCACGCGGTCCGTGCTGTCGCCGGGTGTCGTGGTGGACCCGGGGGCCGTGGTGCAGGGCTCCGTGCTGCACGACAACGTGCACATCGGCCGGGGTGCGGTGGTGCGCGGCGCCGTCCTCGACAAGAACGTCGAGGTGCCGCCGGGTGCGACGATCGGCGTCAACCCGGAGCGGGACGCCGAGCTGTACACGGTGTCCCAGGGTGGCGTCATCGCCCTGGGGAAGGGGCAGTTGGTCACCTGACGGGGGCACGGCCCGGGGGCTTTGTCCTGCCTCTGGACGAAGAGCGGAATCCGTGTTGTCATGCCTGCGCCCGGATATGACATCGTTGTAAACGGAGGTTCCGTGCGTACCGGACCCCTCAGAAACCGGCTCGCGTTACTGCTCGCCGCGGTCCTCGCCCTCACCGGCCTGACCGCGGCCCCCGCCCTGGCGGACGACCCCGCCGAGATCCACGGCCTCAAGGGCGAGTACTACACGCACTCCGCCCCCGGCGCCTTCGACTTCCACACCCTCAAGGCGACGACCTTCGACCAGGACCTCGACTTCGACAACCTGGAGCCGCGCCTGAACTTCACCACCGGCCGGTCGGACGACGTCAGCGTCCGCTGGACCGGAAAGATCGTCCCGGAGAAGACCGGCCCCCACACGTTCTCGGTCATCGGCGACAACGGCTTCCGCCTCTGGATCGACGGAAAGCCCGTCATCGACCACTGGGTGGACGACTGGGACCGCGAACAGACCGCCCAGCCCGTCGACCTGACCGCGGGCAGGGCCTACGACATCAAGGTCGAGTACTTCGAGCACTACGGCGGCTCCAACCTCCACCTCCGCTGGGCCCAGCCCGGCGTCGGCAAGGAGCCAGTCCCGCAGTCGGCGTTCCGCCTCCCCGAGGGCTTCGACTACGACGGAGCCCTCGCGGCCACCGTCCAGGCCACCGGCCGCACGCTCAAGCTGGACTTCGCGCAGCCCCTGGCCGCACCCCCGGCGGGCTTCACCGACCATCTCAAGGCGGTGATCGGCGGCGCCGAGTGGCCCCTGGGCGCGGCGCGACCGGACCCGTCCGACCCCACGTCCCTCCTGGTCGCCCTCGACGAGCCGGTCGTCGGCAACAAGACGGGCACCGCCCGCGGCACCGCCGACGTCCGCTACGACGGTCAGGGCGGTCTCTCCGACACCGAAGGCAACGTTGTCAAGGAGTTCTGGAGCAGCGGCCCCAACCACTCGACGCACCAGCTGAGCACCCGCTGGGCCGACGAGGTCGGGCCGGGCAACGCCCACCGGGAGTACCCGCGCCCGCAGCTGACCCGGGACGCCTGGCGCAACCTCAACGGCCGCTGGCAGTTCGCCGCCGCCGAGCCCGGCGAGCAGCCGCCCATCGGCAAGAACCTGAAGGAGCGCATCCTCGTCCCGTACCCGGTGGAGTCCCAGCTCTCCGGCATCGAACGGCACGAGGACCGCATGTGGTACCGCCGCACCTTCACGGTCCCGCGTGACTGGGACATCGGCTCCGGCAAGCGGCTCAAGCTCAACTTCGGCGCCGTCGACTGGCGCTCGGAGGTGTACGTCAACGGCATCAAGGCCGCCACGCACGAGGGCGGCTACGACAAGTTCGGGGCCGACATCACCGACGCGCTGAAGCCCGGCCGCACCCAGGAACTGATCGTCGGCGTCTACGACCCCACCGACGCGGCATCCGGCGAGAACCCGCCGCTCGGCAAGCAGCGCCTGGTCCCCAGCGGCATCTGGTACACCCCGTCCTCCGGCATCTGGCAGACGGTCTGGATGGAGCCGGTGGCCCGCGACCACGTGGACTCCCTCAAGCTCACCCCCGACGTGGCCGGCGAGAAGCTGACCGTGGAGGCCCGGGGTGTCCGGGACGGCGTGCCGATCACCGCGACGGCGTACGACGGCAAGCGCAAGGTGGCCACGGCGAGCGGCCGCACCGGCCGGCCGCTGACCCTCACCGTCCACGACCCGCACCTGTGGTCACCCGACGACCCGTTCCTCTACGGCCTGAAGGTGAAGGTCGGCGCCGACCGGGTCGGCAGCTACTTCGGGATGCGCTCCATCGCCGTCGAGAAGGTGAACGGCGTCCCGCGCACGGTCCTCAACGGCGAGCCGGTCTTCATGATGGCCACCCTCGACCAGGGCTTCTGGCCGGACGGCCTGCACACCGCGCCCACCGACGAGGCCCTCGCCTACGACCTGAAGGCGCACAAGCGGCTCGGCTTCAACTCGGTCCGCAAGCACATCAAGGTCGAGCCGGACCGCTGGTTCTACTGGGCCGACCGGCTCGGGCTGCTGGTGTGGCAGGACATGCCCGCGATGACGGCCGGGGTGAACCCGAGCGCGTCCTCCCGCGCGCGGTACGAGCGCGAGATGAAGGAGATGATCGACGAGCACATCAGCAGCCCGTCGGTCGTCATGTGGGTGACCTTCAACGAGGGCTGGGGCCAGTACGACGTGGGCCGCGTCGCCGAGCAGGCCAAGGCGTGGGACCCCACACGGCTGGTCAACGGCCAGTCCGGGCTGAACCTCGGCGCCGACGGCGGCACCGGCGACCTCATGGACGAGCACGGCTATCCCAGCCCGGAGCTGCCACCGCGCCCGGACGGCGAGCGTGCCCTGGTCAGCGGCGAGTACGGCGGCTTGGGACTGGCGGTGCCCGGCCACGCCTGGTCGGTGCAGCAGTCGTACGTCGACGTCGACCCGGCCACCTACACCGAGGACTATCTGGCCAAGCTCGACGAGGTCCGGTCCCTGGTCTGCCGGGGCAGCAACGGTGCCGTGTACACGCAGATCGCGGACGTCGAGGGTGAGCTGAACGGCTTCCTCACGTACGACCGGGCCGTGCTGAAACCGGACACCGACCGGCTGAAGACCGCGCACCAGGCGTTGATCCGTGACGCCTCCCGGGTGACTCCCACCGGGTGCCCGGCGGCGCAACCTGTGCTGGACTGACCACACATGCACCATAAGTCCCGCCCCTCTCACCGGGGCGGGACTTAATCTGCTGTTAACTGTACGTAGCCTGATCGTACTTGACCGTAATCGGCTGGGGGCGATTGACTGCTGACCCACCCGTCGTCGACGCGAGGCAAGCCCTTGACTGCTGACCTGCTCGCTCCTCTCGACCTGGCGTTCTGGAACCTCGAGTCCGTCGAGCACCCGATGCACCTCGGGGCGCTCGGGATCTTCCCGGCCCACTCGCCGGCCGCGGGCGCCCACGCGGCCGACCTGCTCGCGGCCCGCGCCGCCGGCGTCCCCGGACTGCGGATGCGCATCCGCGACGTGTGGCAGCCGCTGCCCTCGGCGCTGCGCCGGCCGCTCGCCTTCGGTGGCGCGGCCCGGGAACCCGACCCGGACTTCGACTCCCAGCACCATGTGCGGCTGCATGCCCCGACCGCCGACTTCCACGCGGCGGCGGGCCGGCTCATGGGGCGCCCGCTGGAGCGCGGCCGGCCGCCCTGGGAGGCCCATGTGCTGCCGGGCGAGGACGGGGGCTCCTTCGCGGTGCTGTTCAAGTTCCACCACGCCCTGGCCGACGGGCTGCGGGCACTGACCCTCGCCGCGGGCCTCATGGACCCGATGGACATGCCGGCGCCACGGCCCCGCCCCGCCGCGCCCCCGCGCCCGCTGGTGCCGGACGTGCGCGATCTGCCCGGGCTGGTGCGCGGCGCCCTGTCCGACGTGTCCCGGGCCCTGGACATCGGCGCCTCCGTCGCCCGCTCCTCCCTCGACGTGCGCTCCACCCCCGCGCTCACCTGCGAGCCGAGCGGTACGCGCCGCACCGCCGGAGTGGTTCTCGACCTCGACGACGTGCACCGCGTCCGCAAGACCGTCGGCGGAACCGTCAACGACGTGCTGATCGCTGTCGTCGCGGGCGCCCTGCGCCGCTGGCTCGACGAGCGCGGCGACGGCAGCGAGGGCGTGGCGCCCCGTGCCCTGATCCCCGTCTCCAAGCGCCGCCCGCGCACTGCCTACCCGCAGGGCAACCGGCTCTCCGGTTACCTGATAAGGCTTCCGGCGGACGACCCGGACCCGCTGGCGCGCCTCGCCTCGGTCCGCACCGCCATGGACCGCAACAAGGACGCCGGCCCCAACCGGGGCGCGGGCGCCGTCGCCCTGCTCGCCGACCACGTCCCCGCCCTCGCCCACCGGCTCGGCGGACCCCTGGTCGGCCAGGCGGCCCGGCTCTGGTTCGACATCCTGGTGACCAGCGTGCCCCTGCCCAGCCTCGGCCTGAAACTCGGCGGCCACCCGCTCACCGCTGTGTTCCCCTTCGCCCCGCTGGCCCCTGGCCACTCCCTGGCGGTGGCGGTCTCGACGTACCGGGGCAGCGTCCACTACGGGCTCGTCGCCGACGCCGAGGCCGTCCCCGACCTCGACCGATTCGCCGCCGCCATCGAGGAGGAAGTGCAGACGCTGATCACGGCCTGCGAGTCCTGAGAGGCGCGGGTTTGGCGGTCCGGCCCGGCGCTCCGTAAAATTCGCCCTTCGAATGCGGGCGCGACCGGCGCGCCGCGAGCAGAGCAGGGAACGACAGCGGCGATGACGGTGACAGAGGACGGCCCGCAGGCCATGGACGAGGCGAGCGGGCTCTCGTACGGACCCGGCATCGACCCGGAGCGCTTGGCCGTCTGCCTCAGCGTGCTCGAGGAACTCGACAAGCTGGAGGTCGACCACCCGGACGCCATCGCCGTGCGCCGGGCCACCGCGGGCGTCTACCGCACGGTCAAGCAGCGCCGCCGCCAGGAGCGCCGGGCCGCCAAGACCGCCCACGACAAGGCGGTCACGGAGGCAACGGCGACCGGCTCGGCCCAGCGCATCGACGACGAGACCGAGGGCATCCTGCCGTCGTCGGCCACCGAGGCGGGCAAGATCGCGGGGATACTCCAGCGCCCGCGCTCCTGCTACACCTGCAAGGCCCGGTACGTGGAAGTCGACTACTTCTACCACCAGCTCTGTCCCGACTGCGCCGCCGTGAACCGCACCAAGCGCGATGTCCGCGCCGACCTGACCGGCAAGCGCGCCCTGCTCACCGGCGGCCGCGCCAAGATCGGCATGTACATCGCCCTCCGGCTGCTGCGCGACGGCGCGCACACCACGATCACCACGCGCTTCCCGAAGGACGCCATCCGCCGTTTCAAGGCGATGGACGACTCGGCGGACTGGATGCACCGCCTGGAGGTCGTCGGCATCGACCTGCGCGACCCGGCGCAGGCCGTGGCCCTCGCCGACCAGGTCGCCGACGCCGGCCCCCTCGACATCCTCGTCAACAACGCGACGCAGACCGTGCGCCGGCTGCCCTCCGCCTACGCCGCCCTGGTCGACGGCGAGAGCGCCCCGCTGCCCGCCGGGGAACTCCCTGCCCACCATGTCATCGGCGCGTTCAACTCCGGCGCGGTCGACGGCCTGGCCGCGCTGCCCCTCGGCACCAGCGGCCTCGACGCGCAGAAGGTCGCCGACCTCGCCCTGGTCGCGGGCAACGCCAGCGTGGCGCGGCACCTCGACGGCACCGCGATCGACGCGGGCGGTCTGGTCCCCGACGTCGTCGACTCCAACACCTGGGTGCAGACCATCGAGCAGATCTCCCCGGTGGAGCTGCTGGAGACCCAGCTGTGCAACTACACCGCGCCGTTCATCCTGATCAGCAAGCTGCGGCCGGCGATGGCCGAGGCCGCGAAGAAGGCGGCGAGCGGGCGGGCGTACGTCGTGAACGTCTCGGCGATGGAAGGGGTCTTCGGGCGCGGGTACAAGGGGGCGGGGCATCCCAACACGAACGCCGCCAAGGCCGCGATGAACATGGTCACGCGGACCAGTGGGCAGGAGATGTTCCAGGCCGACGGGATTCTGATGACCTCGGTCGACACGGGCTGGATCACGGATGAGCGGCCGCACTACGACAAGCTGCGGCTTGCCGAGGCCGGCTTCCATGCGCCGCTGGATCTGGTCGACGGCGCGGCTCGGGTGTACGACCCGATCGTGCGGGGTGAGGCGGGGGAGGATCTGTACGGGGTCTTTCTCAAGGACTACGCGCCGGGTAAGTGGTAGGCGGAGCCGGTGAGGCGTCTGCGGGTTGTGGGTGGCTGGTCGCGCAGTTCCCCGCGCCCCTAGGTAGGTCTGTGTAGCCGCAAGTGTTCGTGGACCGGGTACGTCGTTGCCGGTTGCGCTGACCGTACCCGCGTTCCCCCGTCCACCAGCAGGTCCGCCCCGGTCACCCACTCCGCCGCGTCCGACGCCAGCCACACCACCGCCCGTGCGACGTCCTCCGGCTCCCCGATCCGCCCCAGGGGCAGCCCGGCTGCCACCTCACGCTCGCCCGGTTCCCACACGAACCGGGCCATCTCGGTGCGAACCAGGCCGGGGGAGACGGAGTTCACCCGCACTCGGGGCCCCAGCTCACCCGCCAGCTGCTGGGTCAGATGCAGCAATGCCGCCTTGCTCGTGCCGTACGCGCCCACATTCGGGCCGACGTGTCCCGCGCCCTCCGTGCACACGTTGACCACCGTGCCGCCGTGTTCCGACATCCACGCCCGCCACGCGCACTGCACCAGCCGTAGCGGTGCCTCGACGTTGGCGGCGAAAGCCTCGCCCCAGGCTTCGGGGGCGACGTCCATGAGCGGCCCGTACGGCTGGTTGGTCGCCGCGTTGTTGACCAGGATGTCGAGGCGGCCGAACTCGCGCAGGGCCAGCTCGGTCAGGCGCCGGGGATGGCCGGGATCGGCGACACTGCCAGCGAGTCCGATGCCACCCAGCTCCTCGGCGGTGCGCCGTACCTCATCGGCGTCCCGCGCGGTCACGCACACCAGTGCTCCGGCGTTCACCAGATGCCGGGCGACGGCCAGCCCGATCCCGCGCGTCGCCCCCGTGATCACGGCGGCTCTGCCTGTCAGCCCGTACGACGACGACACCATCGGCGTACAGTCTCATGACGCGCCGTCAGTCAACAGCCCCGAGGCGGGAGTTGCGCGCCGCCAGGAGGTCCAGCACCGTGCGCCAGTCCTCCAGGACCCCGGCGTCGAACCCGGCCGTGCGCCCCTCCTCGGTCGCCTGGCGCAGGGTGACGAGGTCGTCGTCGACGGCGGCGTCCCGGCGGGGGCACCGGCGTACGAGGCGGGAGACCCGCTCGCCGAGCAGGGCGCGCACCGCGTAGGCCGCGTGGTCGGCGCGGGCGGCCGGATCGCCGGGCCACAGCAGCCCGCCGACGGGCTGCACTAGCCCCGCCACTTGGAGCTCCTTGTCGGCCGGGCGGCCGCGGCGCAGCAGTGCGGCGGTCCGCAGCGCGTGGTCGTGGAGGTCGACCGGCGGGCGGTCGCGGTCCGGGGCGTCCCTGGTGCCCCGGCAGGTGTACAGCAGATCCATCAGCTCCTCGACGCTGCGCAGCTCCATGCGTCAGTCCTCCTGCGAGACAGCCGTTGCCGTGCGGCAGCAGATCATGGCGAGCTTTCGACTCAGCCAACGGCACTTGAACTGCGCAACCGTGTCGAAAGCGTCTACGCCCTTGTACGCCGTTCGGGTGGTACTCAAAACGCCTGTAAGTGCATAAATCGGCGTCTAAACCTGAGTTGAACACCAGATGACGCGCGATTGTTACCGCTCGTTTTCAGCCCCATCGAGCGGGGGCCCGCTCATTTGGTTAATCTGGTCCGGACGGACAGCAGTACGGGGTCCTACCCACACCCACGGTCCGTCATGGGACACGCCGGTTCACCACCGCCTGCTCTCCCGTGAGTCGACCGGCGCCACCGCGTCCGAACTGCTTTTGACATCAGACCCGAGCGGGCGTCAGGCGCAGCAGGACCAGCGCGTGCGTCCCGAGGGTGACCGACACATAAGGAGTGCGCGGTGACACCGGAGAAGACGAATCGAGATCAGCGCCCCAAGGAACGCAGCGAGCGCGCCGGCCGGCGGGCCGACGAGCTCGGCAGCCTTGACGTGTGGGCCCGGTCGGCCCCGATCCGCCTCGCGGGCTACGAGGAGGACCTCGCAGAGCCCCACATCCTGCCCAGCGTCGACTGACCACGGGCGCACCCCCTCCACGTTCGCCGAGCGCATGGCTGTGCCAGACTCACGGCCATGCTGATCAGGGAAGCAACGGCTGACGACTGGCCACGTATCTGGCCGTTCTGGCACCACATCGTCGCCGCGGGCGAGACCTACGCATGGGACCCGGGTACCTCCGAGGAGGAGGCCCGGGTCCTGTGGATGAATCCGGCGAAACGGGTCTATGTCGTCGAGGACGACAGCGGCAGTGTCGTCGCCTCCGCCTATCTCACCCCCAACTACGGTGGACCCGCCGCCCGTATCGCCAATGCCGGCTTCATGGTCGACCCCGGCCAGGGCGGCCGTGGCTACGGCCGTGCCCTCGCCGAACACCTCCTGACCGAAGCCAGGGCCGCCGGTTACCGGGGCATGGTGTTCAACGCCGTCGTCGAGACCAACCCGGCCGTGAAGCTGTGGAGCTCCCTCGGCTTCACGATCCTCGGCACGGTGCCGGAGGCGTTCGACCATCCCCGCGACGGCCGGGTGGGGCTGCACATCATGTACCGGGCGCTCTAGAGATCCCGAGCAGGCGTCGGCACCCCCGGTCGGCCGTCAGGGACGGACGTACGGCCGGGTCATGATCTCCATGTTGTGGCCGTCCGGGTCACCGAAGTAGGCGCCGCGTCCGCCGAAGAGGTCATTGACGCGGCCGGGTTCGGTGTGGCGGGGGTCGGCGTAGTAGGTGACCCCGAGCGCCTCAAGCCGGCCGATCATGGCGTCGAACCGCTCCTCCGGCACGAGGAAGGCGTAGTGCTGGGCCTGGATCGGCTCGTCGCGCTTCTCGTAGTAGTCGAGGGTCACGCCGTTGCCCAGGTCGACCGGCAGGAACGGCCCGAAGGGCGCTCCGACCTCCAGGCCCAGGACGGCCGCCAGGAAATCCGCCGACAGTCGGCGGTCCGAGGCGAAGACGACGGTGTGGTTGAGGTGGGCGCCGGTGGTCGGCAGGTCGGGCGTGTGCTGTGCGTGGGACATGAGTGGGTTCGTCTCCGGTTTCGGAATCCGTGGTGAAGCGCCGCAGGGGCGCGGGGTACGGGAAAACGGAGGCGAGAGGCGGGGCTCGTGCTCTCTCCGGCTCTCGGACTGGCCCGGGCGGGGTCACCCCCGCCGCGCTCACGCCGAGGCCGGGCGCCTCACTCGTGCATGGCCTACGGCCGACCCGGCAGTCACCCGGCCGACTCTAGTTCACCGGCGCCGTACGCCGCCACGGGATTCTCTCCTCCAACTGCTCGGCCAGGGAAAGGAGTCGGGACTCCATGCCGGGTCGTCCCACCAGCTGCACGGCACAGGGGGCGCCGGAGGGGAGGCTTCCGCAGGGGACGGACATGGCGGGCCAGCCGGTCAGGTTCCATGCGGGCGTCAGCGGCGAGTAGTTCGTGTTCGCCAGCACGTTGCGCAGCCAGCCCCGCTCGTGCCATGGCGCGGCCTTCGGGGAGCGGCGGGCGAGAGCGGGGGTGAGCAGCACGTCGTACTCGGCGAAGAAGGGCTCCAGCCGCCGGCGCAGTTGTTCCCGGCTCGCCCCGGAGCGTGCCGTGCCCACGAAGGGCCGGCCGAGGGCGGCGTGGACCCGGGTGCGGCGTGTGAGCAGGCGCCGGTCGAGGTGCTGGGCGTCCGCGGCCGTGCCCGCGGTCCAGTGGACCAGTGAGGTCAGGGCGAGCGACATCGGGTAGGGCGGGTCGGCGCGCCGGACCTGATGGCCCGCCTTCATCAGCGCCTCGGCCGCCTCCCGGGCGGCTGTCGTGTACGGCCGGCTGACGGTGACCCCGGCCAGCGGGCTGCGCAGCGACACGGCGACCCGGAGGGCGCTCGGCTCGGACCGGGGTTCAGGCCCGGTGCCGGCGAGGACCGAGAGCATCAGACGGGCGTCCTCGACGGTCGTGGCGAGCGGCCCGTTCTCCGACATGCCGAACCAGTCGCTGTCCCCGTCGCCCGTCGGGACCACCCCGTGTCCCGGCTTGATGGTGACGAGGCCGCAGTTGGCGGCCGGTATGCGCAGTGAGCCCATGCCGTCGTTGCCGAGGGCGATCGGCACCATCCCGGCGGCGACCGCGGCGGCACTGCCGCCCGAAGAACCGCCCGCCGATCGCGCCGGATCCCAGGGGTTGCGGGAGGTGCCCAGCACGCCGTCCGTCGTGCCGAAGACACACAGTTCGGGGACGTTCGTCAGCCCGACCACCACCGCGCCCGCCGCCCGCAGCCGGGCCACCGTCACATGGTCCTCGTCCGCGGGGGTGTCGGATGTCGCGGCCGAGCCGACGCGCCGGGGCTCGCCGCGCACCGTGAGGTTGTCCTTGACGGCCACGGGCACCCCGGCCAGGGGCAGATCGGCGAGGTCGCCGCGCGCGGCCACCTCCTCGGCCTCGGCCAGCGCCGCCTCGGCACGCACCGTGCGGAAGGCCCCGACACGGCCGTCGAACCGCTCGATCCGGCGGAGATGCTCGGCGACCACCTCGCGAGGGGTGACCCGCTTCTCGCGGACGGCGGCGGATATCTCGGCGGCGGTGCGGCCGGCCCAACTGGTCACAAAAACTCCTCGGAAGGGATCGGAGGGGATCGGAAGGGAGACGGACGGGCTTACTGGCGAGTACGTAGGGAGAACTGTGCACCGGCGGGGGGCGCACGTCGAGGTCACCGGCCGGACAACGCCCATCGGTACGCCCCATGCACCCCCGGACATCCGATCAATAGCTCAACTTTCACGCCTGCACGCCCCATTGACAGCCGTCGGCGCCAGCTCAATGATCAGACCTCCGATGAATGGGGAGCCGTATGACGGAGCGCAGAAGACGTCGGCACTGGTGGCCCGGAGTCCTGACGGCACTGGCGCTGCTCGTCACGGCGGCACCGGGGACACCCGCGGTCGCGCGCGAAGAGCAGCGGACACCGGTCACCGTGCCCGCACTCACCGACTGGTCCCCGGAATCCGGGAGTTACGCCTACGGCCGGGACACCAGGCTGGTGGCCCGCACCGGAGCCGAGCGCCGGGTCGCCGGCACCCTCGCCGCCGACCTCCGGGCGGCGGGTCACGGCACGGTCCCCGTCGTGGGCGGCGGAGCCCGGGCCGGTGACATCGTCATCGACATCGAGCCCGGCAGATCCTCGCTCGGACCGGAGGGATACGGACTCCACGCGGGCCGGAGGCTGTCGGTGACCGGCGCGACCGAGACCGGCGCCTTCTACGGCACCCGGACCCTCCTTCAGCTCCTCGCCCAGGGCGACCGGGTCCCCGCCGGACGCACCGTCGACGTGCCGCGCTACGAGGAACGGGGCGTCGGCGTCTGCGCCTGCTACGTCCATGTCTCGCTGCCCTGGCTGGAGAACCTGGTGCGCGAGATGGCGTACCACAAGCTCAACCAGCTGCTCCTCGAGCTGAAGGTGAAGAGCGACGCCCACCCCGAGGCCAACACCTGGGGCTACTACACCAAGGACGAGATCCGACGGCTGGTCGCGCTCGGCGAGAAGTACCACGTCGAGATCATTCCCGAGATCAACTCCCCGGGTCACATGGACCCGTGGATCGAGAACCGCCCCGACCTCCAGCTCACCGACACGGACGGCGACAAGCAGCCGTCCCGGCTGGACATCACGCGGCCCGAGTCCTTCGCCTACTACACGAGCCTGATGGACGAGTACGCCGAGGTCTTCCCCGGCCGGGACTGGCACATGGGCGCCGACGAGTACATGCTCGGCTCCGACTTCGCCAAGTACCCGCACGTCCTGGAGTACGCGCGGGAGAGATACGGCCCGAACGCCACACCCCAGGACGCGTTCGTGGACTTCGTCAACCGCGTCCACGCCCACGTGGTGTCCAAGGGCAAGCGGCTGCGCATCTGGAACGACGGGCTCACCGGAGCCAACACCGTGCCGGTCGCCGCCGGTACGACGGTCGAGCACTGGCTGAACGTGGCGGTCAAGCCGAGCCAGCTCATCGCCCAGGGCTACCCCTTGATGAACGCGGCGTACGCGCTCTACCTCGTCCGCGGCGGCTTCCACACCGACACCGGGGCGCTGTACGACCAGAGCTGGGACCCGCGCGGCTTCGAGGGCGAGAAACTCGCCTCCAGCGACGGCGTCACCGGCGCGAAGATCAGCCTCTGGCCCGACAACGGCCGCGGGGAGACCGAGAACGAGGTCGCCGTCGCCCTGTGGCCCGCCCTGCGGCACATCGCACAGGCCACCTGGGGCGACCCGCATCCCGACGCCACGTACGACGGGTTCACCGCGCGCGGTACGGCCGTGGGCCACGCGCCCGGGTGGCGGGACCTGACCCGGGTGCCGGTCGCGAACGGGACGTACACGTTCCGGACGTCCGGCCGGTCGTTCGCCGCCGCCGTCCGGCGCACGGCTGACGGCTACGTCACCCTGCGGACCCAGGACGGCTGCCTGGAGGTGCGGGGCGGGAAGCTCACCCTCAACGTGCCCCTCCAGCCGGGCGTCGAGGTGACGCCGCAGGCTTGCGACCCCGCCGGCACCCTCCAGCGCTGGGCGCTGGAGCCGGCCGGTGGAGGCGGCTACCGGCTCGTCAACGCCATCACCCGGATGACGGTGAGCGTGACGGACGGCAGCCGGCTCGCGCAGTACCCGCCCGATCAGCGCACCCCCGCCGTCTGGCATCTGACCTGAGGAGTCGTCGCCATGGCCGTGTCCCGACGCGTGTTCGTCGCTTCAGCCGCCGTCCTCGCCGCGACCGCCGGCGTGACGGCACCCGCACTGGCAGCCCCGCCGGACCCCGGTCGCAGCCGCATCCCCGTCGGTCCCGACGACACCCCGGAGGACCTGGTCCGCAAGGCCTCCCAGGTACGCCCCACCGCAGGGCAGATCGCCTGGCAGCGCCTGGAGCGCACCGCCTTTCTGCACTTCGGCGTGAACACCTTCACCGGCCTCGAATGGGGCACCGGCGACGAGGACCCGGACCTCTTCCAGCCGGCCGGCCTCGACACCGACCAGTGGGCCCGCGCCCTGCGCGACGGCGGCTTCGAGCTGGCCATCCTCACCGTCAAGCACCACGACGGCCTCGTCCTCTACCCCTCCCGCTACACCGCCCACACGGTGGCGTCGAGCAGCTGGCGCGACGGCCGGGGCGACGTCCTGCGCGACTTCGCCGACTCCATGCGGCGGCACGGCCTCAAGGTCGGCGTGTACATCTCGCCCGCCGACGAGAACCAGTACCTGCACGGCGCGTACGCCAACGGCAGCGCCCGAGCCGACCGCACCATCCCCACCCTCGCCGACGGCGACGACCGCACCCCGCCCCGCTCCTACACGCTCCCCGCCACCGACTACGGTGCCCACATGCTCAACCAGCTCTACGAGGTGCTCACCGAGTACGGCCCGGTCGACGAGGTGTGGTTCGACGGAGCCCAGGGGCACATCCCGGGGGACAAGGTCGAGAAGTACGACTGGGACAGCTGGTACACCCTCGTACGGTCCCTCGCCCCGGACGCCGCCATCGCCGTGACCGGGCCGGACGTCCGCTGGGTCGGCAACGAGGGCGGACTGGCCCGCGAGGACGAGTGGAGCGTCGTACCCGTCCAGGAGAAGGACTACGGGCGGACCGACTACGCCCTCTCCTACGACGCCCCCGACATGGGCAGCCGGGACGCGCTGGCCGCGGCCGGGCCGGTCGCCGACTACCTTCAGTGGTGGCCCGCCGAGTGCGACGTGTCGATCCGGGACGGCTGGTTCTACCACGCCGACCAGCAGCCCAAGAGCGTCGAGCGGTTGACGGACATCTACTTCCGGTCCGTCGGCCGGAACTCGGTGCTGCTCCTCAACATCCCGCCGGACACCGACGGGTTGCTGCCCGCCGCCGATGTCACACGCCTGCGGGAGTTCCGCGAGCGGATCGACCGCGAACTGCCCGAGGACTTGGCCCACGGTGCCCGGGCCAGCACCTCACCGGGCCGGGTCACCGTCGACCTCGGCCGGGAGCGGGAGGTGGACCGGGTCCGGCTGGCGGAGGACATCCGGTATGGCCAGCAGGTGGAGAGTTTCGTGGTGGAGGCGTACCGCGACGGCGGCTGGAGGGAGGTGGCCCGGGCGGGGGGCATCGGAGCGAGCCGGATCCTGCTGCTGGCCGGCGCCGTGCGGGCCCGGCGGTGGCGGGTGCGGGTGACCGGGGCGCGAGGGGCCGTGCGGATCGCGGAGTTCGGACTGTACCGGTCCCGGGTCTGACGGATCAGGGCGGTCGGGGCGGCGGGAGACGTACGTCACATTCATCCATGTCACATAGCTGCCGGGCCGCTGACTCATAGGGGTGTACGCATCGACAACGACAGAGGAGCTCACCATGAGCGCACGTCTGGACGTCTTCGCCCTCCCCGGCGCCGGCAAGGTCATCAAGCAGTTCAGCGCCCTGGGGCGGGCGGTCGTGGAGTCACCGCTGCCGGCTGTCACCCGGGAACTGGTCTCGCTCCGCGTGAGCCAGATCAACGGGTGCGCGGTCTGCATCGACATGCACACCAAGGAGGCGACCGCCGCGGGCGAGAGCTCCGTCCGACTCCATCTGGTCGCGGCCTGGCGGGAGGCCACGGTGTTCACCGAGGCCGAGCGGGCCGCGCTGGAAGTGGCGGAGCAGGGGACCCGTATCGCGGACGGGGCCGGCGGTGTCCCGGACGAGGTCTGGGAGCGGGCCGCCAAGCACTATGACGAGGAGCAGCTCGCCGCCCTCGTGACCCTGATCGGCTTCATGAACACCGCCAACCGGCTGAACGTCATGCTCGAGCAGCCGGCGGGCGACTATCAGGCCGGTCAGTTCAAGTAGCGGCGGAGCGCCGGGCCCTGGGACTGTCCTAGGGCCTGTGCCCGCAGCCACTCCTCCACCTCGCCCACGTGCGCGGCCGCCGCCGCGCGGGCCGCCTCCGGGTCGTGGGCGGCCAGGGCACGGTGGATCGCGGCGTGCTCGCGGCGGGTGCGTTCGAAGGCTCCCTCTTCCTGGTAGCCGCGCCAGACGCGGGCGCGGAAAGTCCGCGAGGACAGGCCCTCCAGGATCGCGGCCATGGTCTCGTTGCCCGCCGCCGCCGCGATCTCCCGGTGGAAGGCCAGGTCGTGGGCGAGGATCTCCTCCGGATCGTCCGTGGCGTTCATCGCCGCCAGATGCTTCTCGACCTCGGCCAGCTGGTCGTCGCTGATCCGGGCGGCGGCCAGTGCGGTCGCCGTCGACTCCAGGATCCGCCGGATCTCCAGCAGCTCGACCAGACGCGGGCCGCGCGACAGGTCCGCCACGACGCCGAAAGTCTCCAGCAGGTCCCCGGCCTCCAGCTGCGTGACGTAGATGCCCGACCCGTGCCGGGCCTCCAGCACGCCCAGCACCGTGAGCGCGCGGATCGCCTCCCGCATCGAGCTGCGGGACATGCCGAGCTGGGCGGCCAGGTCACGCTCGGTCGGCAGCCGCTGGCCCGGCTCCAGCCGGCCCTCGCCGATCATCGCCTTGATCCGCTCGATGGCGCGCTGCGTCACGGTGCCCTTCTGCGGGGCGGTCTCGTCGTCCACGCCGTTCCTCCGATCACAGGCTCCGGCGCAGTCTAACCAGCGAGGTGGTCGGACCACTATGAGCCCGGGGCGGGAAAATGTGCCGTCGCAGGGTGTTCCGGCGGGGGAGTGGTCTGATAAGTATGCGGGCATCTGCTCGAACACCGGTCGATGGGAGCCCCCTGAGATGCCCGGAAGCACAGTGCGGAAGCGGAACAGATCCCGGATAGTCGGTGCGGTGGCTCTGGCCGCCGGTGCCTCACTGGTGCTCGCCGCGTGCGGCAGCACCAAGGACACCGGCGCCTCCGGTGCCGGCGGCGGCGACGGCAGCGGCAAGGTCGGGGTCGTCCTGCCCCTGCTGACCTCGCCGTTCTGGCAGTCGTACAACGACTACGTGCCCAGGATGGCGAAGTCCGAGGGCGTGGACGCGATGAAGACCGTCAACTCCAACAGCGACCCCTCGCAGCAGATCACCGACATCAACAACCAGCTCAACCAGGGCGTCGAGGGCCTGGTCGTCGCCCCGCTGGACAGCGCCGCCATCGAGGCGGGCCTCGACCAGGCCGAGCGCAAGGGCGTGCCCGTCGTCGCCGTGGACGTGGCGCCCGACAAGGGCAAGGTCGCGATGGTGGTCCGCGCGAACAACGTGGCGTACGGCGAGAAGGCCTGCCAGTACCTCGGCGAGCACATCACCTCCGGCAAGGTCGTGCAGATCATGGGCGACCTCGCCTCGGTCAACGGCCGTGACCGCTCCGAGGCGTTCCGCGCCTGCGTGAAGAAGAACTTCCCGAAGCTCAAGGTCCTGGAGATCCCCGCCAAGTGGGAGTCCGACGCGGCGGCCTCCAAACTCGACACCCTCCTCAACGCCAACCCCGACATCAAGGGCATCTACATGCAGGCGGGCGGCGTCTACCTCGCGCCCACCCTCCAGACCCTCAAGTCCAAGGGCATGCTGAAGAAGGCCGGGCAGTCGGGCCACATCACCATCGTCTCGAACGACGGCATCCCGCAGGAGTTCGACGCGATCCGCAAGGGCGAGATCGACGCGACCGTCTCCCAGCCCGCCGACGCCTACGCCAAGTACGGCATGTACTACATCAAGGCGGCGATGCAGGGGAAGACGTTCAAGCCCGGCCCGACCGACCACGACTCGACCATCGTCAAGCTGCCCAGCGGCATCCTGGAGGACCAGCTGCCCGCGCCGCTGGTCACGAAGGACAACGTCGACGACCCCAAGCTCTGGGGCAACACGGTCAAATGAGCAGCCCACTGGTTGAAGCGCGGGGCGTCGTCAAGCGGTACGGCCCCACCACCGCCCTCGCCGACGGCCGGCTCTCCGTCCTGCCGGGCGAGTCCCACGCCCTCGTCGGACGCAACGGCGCCGGCAAGTCGACCCTGGTCAGGATCCTCACCGGCCTGGAAGCCCCCGACGAGGGCACCGTCCGCTTCGACGGCGACCCCGCGCCCCCACTCACCGACCGGGACGCCTGGCGCCGCAAGGTCGCCTGCGTCTACCAGCACCCGACGGTCGTCCCCGAACTGACCGTCGCCGAGAACCTGTTCATCAACCGGCAGCCGCTGCGGCGCGGGTTCATCAGCTGGCGCCGCCTGAAGGCCGAGGCGGCACGGCTCCTCGGCACCTGGGACGTGCGCGTCGACCCGGATGCGCGCACGGCCGATCTCAAGGTCGAGGACCGGCAGATGGTGGAGATCGCCCGGGCGCTGAGCTTCGGCGCCCGCTTCATCATCCTCGACGAACCCACCGCACAGCTCGACAACCGGGAGATCGAGCGGCTGTTCACACGCATGCGCGCCCTGCAGGACTCGGGCGTCACCTTCCTGTTCATCTCGCACCACCTTCAAGAGGTCTACGAGGTCTGCCAGACCGTCACGGTCCTGCGCGACGCCCGCTGGATCACCACGGCGCCGGTCGCCGACCTTCCCCGCCAGGCCCTGGTGGAGGCCATGGCGGGGGAGACGATCGCCGAACAGACCGAGCGGCAACGGACCCTCGGGGCATCGGGCCCCGTCCTGCTCGACGTCCGCGGCCTCACCTCGGCCGCGTACGAGGACGTCGGCCTCACCGTCCGGCGCGGCGAGGTCGTCGGACTCGCCGGATCGAGCGCCAGCGGCAAGATCGAGCTCGCCGAGTCCTTCACGGGCCTGCACACCCCCACGAGCGGGACGGCCCGGCTGGACGGAGAGCCGCTGCCGTTCGGCGATGTCCGCAAGGCTCTGGAGGCCGGCGTCGGCTTCGTGCCCCGGGACCGGCACGAGCAGGGCCTGGTCTTCGGCATGTCCATCGGCGACAACGCCACCCTCAGCGTCCTGGACCGGCTCGGCCGCCACGGCTTCGTCGGCACCGACCGCAGACGCGGTGTCGCCACCGCGCTGATCGAACGCCTCGACATCCACGCGGCGGGCCCCGAGCAGCCCGTCTCCGACCTGTCCGGCGGCAACGCGCAGAAGGTCGTCATGGCCCGGGCCCTCGCCTCAGAGCCGCGGCTCCTGGTCCTCGTCAACCCGACCGCGGGCGTCGACGTGAAGTCCAAGGAGTCCCTGCTCGCCCGTGTCGACACCGCCCGCGAGGACGGCACCGCCGTACTCGTCGTCTCCGACGAACTCGACGACCTCAGGCGCTGCGACCGGGTCCTCGTCCTCTTCCACGGCCGTGTCGTCGCCGAGCACCCGGCGGGCTGGCGCGACCACGAGCTCATCGCCTCCATCGAAGGAGTGGACCATGGCTGACACCAAGGCGGCCCCGCCGCTCGCGCCCGCGCGAGCCACCGACCCGCGCGCCGCCAAGGCCGTCCTCCTCCGCCGGGCCCGCGAACTCGCCCTCGTCCCCGCCCTGTTGCTGCTCCTGGTCCTCGGTGCCGTCGTCAACGACTCGTTCCTCACCGAGCGCAACATCGTCTCCATCCTCGGTGCCTCCGCCGCCCTCGCGATGGTCGTGCTCGCCGAGTCGCTCGTCCTGATCACCGGCAAGTTCGACCTGTCCCTGGAATCGGTCGTCGGTATCGCGCCCGCAGTGGGCGCGCTGCTCGTCCTGCCCGCGGCCCAGTCCGGCTGGGGCACCGAACTCCCCGCCGCCCTCGCCCTGGTGGCGATCCTCGTAGCGGGTGCGGCCGTCGGCGCCTTCAACGGCGTCCTGGTCGTGAAGTTCAAGCTCAACGCGTTCATCGTGACGCTGGCGATGCTGATCGTGCTGCGCGGCCTGCTGGTCGGCGCGACCAAGGGCAAGACGCTGTTCGGGATGCCCGACAGCTTCTACGCGCTGGCGACGACCACCTTCCTCACCGTCCCGCTGTCGGTGTGGCTCGCCGCGATCGCCTTCGCGGTCGCCGGGCTGGTCCTGAAGTACCACCGGGTCGGGCGGGCTCTGTACGCCATCGGCGGCAACGCGGACGCGGCCCGGGCGGCGGGCATCCGGGTGGAGCGCGTCATGCTCGGCGTGTTCGTCGTCGCGGGCGTCCTCGCCGCGGTCGGCGGCATCATGCAGACCGGATACGTCGGCGCGATCAGCGCCAACCAGGGCCAGAACATGATCTTCACGGTGTTCGCGGCCGCGGTGATCGGCGGCATCGCCCTCGACGGCGGCAAGGGCACCATGTTCGGCGCCCTGACCGGCGTACTCCTTCTGGGCGTCGTGCAGAACCTGCTCACCCTCGCGCAGGTGCCGTCGTTCTGGATCCAGGCCATCTACGGCGGGATCATCCTGGTCGCCCTCATGATCGCCCGGGTCACCACCGGCCGGGCCCAGGACTGACGCCCCCGCCCCCTGCAACCGAAAGGCCCTCCGTGTCCCCGACGCCCGCCCGCATCATCGCGGTCGACACCCACGACATCCGCTTCCCCACCTCGCGCGAGCTCGACGGCTCCGACGCGATGAACCCGGACCCCGACTACTCGGCGGCCTACGTCGTCCTGCGCACGGACGCGGCCGACGGGCACGCGGGGCACGGATTCGCCTTCACCATCGGGCGGGGCAACGAGGTGCAGGTCGCCGCGATCGACGCGCTGCGCGGGCACCTGATCGGCCGGTCGGCCGACGACCTGTGCGCCGACCCGTCCACCCTGAACCGCGACCTGATCGGCGACAGCCAGTTGCGCTGGCTCGGCCCCGAGAAGGGCGTGATGCACATGGCGATCGGCGCGGTCGTCAACGCCCTGTGGGACCTGGCCGCCAAACGCGCCGGCCTGCCGCTGTGGCGGCTGCTCGCCGAGGCCGAGCCCGCATGGCTGGTGCGCCAGATCGACTTCCGCTACCTCACCGACGCCCTCACCCCCGAGGAGGCCCTGACCCTGCTGCGCCGGGGCCGGCAGGGCGCCGAGGAGCGCACGGCCCGGCTGCTGGAGCGCGGCTACCCCGCCTACACCACCTCACCCGGCTGGCTCGGCTACGACGACGAGAAACTCACCCGGCTCGCGGCCCGGGCCGTCGCCGACGGCTTCCGGCAGATCAAGCTCAAGGTCGGCGCCGACCTCGACGACGACATCCGCCGCTGCCGCGTCGCCCGGTCCGTCATCGGCCCGGACGTCCGCATGGCCGTCGACGCCAACCAGCGCTGGGACGTCGACGAGGCGATCCGCTGGACCAAGGCGCTCGCCGAGTTCGACCCGTACTGGATCGAGGAGCCCACCAGCCCCGACGACATCCTCGGCCACGCGGCGGTCCGCCGGGCCGTCGCCCCCGTGAAGGTCGCCACCGGCGAGCACGTGCACAACCGGATCGTCTTCAAGCAACTCCTCCAGGCAGGCTCGCTCGACGTCGTCCAGATCGACGCGGCCCGCGTCGGCGGCGTCCCCGAGAACCTCGCGATCCTGCTGCTCGCGGCCAAGTTCGGCGTACCGGTCTGCCCGCACGCGGGTGGCGTCGGCCTGTGCGAACTCGTCCAGCACCTGTCGATGTTCGACTACGTGGCCCTGTCCGGCACCACCGAGGACCGCGTCATCGAATACGTCGACCATCTGCACGACCACTTCCTCGACCCGGTGGTGATCCGCCAGGCTCACTACACGGCACCCACCGCGCCGGGCTTCTCGGCCGCCATGCGGCCCGAGTCGCTGGCGCGATTCACCTACCCGGGCGGCGAGTTCTGGGCCGCCGACCTCGACGAGCGGAAGAAGGGTCAGGCCGTATGAGCGACTTCGAGGGCAGCAAAGCCCTGGTGACGGGCGGCGCCTCCGGCATCGGCCGGGCCACCGCCGACCTCCTGGCCGAGCGCGGCGCCCAGGTCGCCGTCCTCGACCTGGATCCGTCGCCGGTCGACAAGCCGCTGCTCGGCTACCGGGCGGACGTCACCGACGACGCGTCCGTGCGCGAGGCCGTGGCGGCCGCCGTCGCCGACCTCGGCGGGCTCGACGTACTGATCAACAACGCGGGCATCGGCGCCCAGGGCACCGTCGAGGACAACCCCGACGACGAATGGCACCGCGTCCTGGACGTCAACGTCGTCGGCATGGTCCGCACCGCCCGCGCCTGCCTCCCCCACCTGCGGGCCTCCGCGCACGCCGCGATCGTCAACACCTGCTCCATCGCGGCCACCGCGGGCCTGCCGCAGCGCGCCCTGTACAGCGCCACCAAGGGCGCCGTGTACTCCCTCACCCTCGCCATGGCCGCCGACCACGTCCGTGAGGGCATTCGCGTCAACTGCGTCAACCCGGGCACGGTCGACACCCCATGGGTGGGCCGCCTCCTCGACGCCGCGCCCGAACCGGCCGCCGAACGCGCCGCTCTGGAGGCCCGCCAGCCCACCGGCCGCCTGGTCTCCGCGGCCGAGGTCGCGGGCGCCATCGCCTACCTCGCCGGCCCCCTCTCCGGCGCCACCACGGGCACCGCCCTCGCCGTCGACGGCGGCATGCAGGGCCTGCGGCTGCGTCCGGTGGCTCGGTGAACCGGCTCGGCGGCAGCGGCGTCGAGGTCAGCGCCCTGTCCTTCGGCGCCGCCGCGATCGCCAACCTGTACTCCGAAGTCGGCGAGGCGCAGGCGCACGACGCCGTGGAGGCCGCCTGGCAGCGGGGCATCCGCTACTTCGACACCGCCCCCCACTACGGCCTCGGCCTCTCCGAACGCCGCCTCGGCGCCGCCCTGCGCGACCGCCCCCGAGGCCAGTACACGATCTCCACCAAGGTGGGACGCCGCCTGGAGCCCTCGGACGGCACCGGCGACGACCTGGCCCACGGGTTCGCCGTGCCCGCCACCCACCGCCGCGTGTGGGACTTCAGCGCCGACGGCGTACGACGCACCCTGGAGGCCAGCCTGGAACGGCTCGGCCTCGACCGCGTCGACGTCGTCTACCTCCACGACCCCGACGAGCACGCCGAAGAGGCGTTCCGGGAGGGCTATCCGGCATTGGAGAAGCTCCGCGGCGAGGGCGTGATCGGCGCGATCGGCGCCGGTATGAACCAGGCGGAGATGCTCACCCGCTTCGTCCGCGACACCGACGTCGACGTGGTGCTGTGCGCCGGCCGCTACACCCTGCTCGACCAGAGCGCCCTGACCGACCTCCTCCCCGCGGCCCACGAACGCGGCACGTCCGTCGTCATCGGCGGCGCCTTCAACTCCGGCCTGCTGGCGAACCCGCAGCCGGGCGCGACGTACAACTACACCGTCGCCCCCTCCGAGCTGGTCGAACGTGCCCTAAGGCTGAAGTCCGTCGCCGACCGCCACGGCACCACGCTGCGCGCCGCCGCCCTGGCCTTCTGCGCCGCCCATCCGGCCGTCGCCAGCGTTCTCGTCGGGGCCCGCTCGGCGCACGAGGTCCGCGACTGCGCCCACCAGTTCGCCGCCCGCGTGCCCGCCGGGTTCTGGCAGGAACTGCGCGCCAAGGGCCTGCTGCCCGCCGAGGCCCCCGTCCCCGCCGAGGAGCCGTCATGAGAGTCGCCCTGCACACCAAGGTCCGCGCCGACCGCATCCCCGCGTACGAGGCCGCCCACCGCGAGGTCCCGGAGGAACTCACCGACGCCATCCGGGCCGCCGGCACCACCTCCTGGACGATCTGGCGCAGCGGCACCGACCTGTTCCACGTCCTGGAGTGCGAGGACTACGCCCGTCTCCTCGCCGAACTGGAGAAACTCCCGGTCAACGTCGCCTGGCAGGCCCGCATGGCCGAGCTGCTGGACGTCGTGCACGACTACTCCGGCGAGGGCGCCGACGCCGGCCTGCCGGTCGTCTGGGAGCTGCCGTCATGACCGTGATCGACGCCCACCACCATGTGTGGGACCTGTCCGTACGGGACCAGGACTGGATCACCGGCCCCGAACTCGCGCCCCTGCGCCGCGACTTCACCATGAAGGACCTCGAATCCGAGGCGAGGGCGGCCGGAGTGGACCGCACGGTGCTCGTCCAGACGGTCACCGTGCCCGAGGAGACCCCGGAGTTCCTGGCCCTGGCCGACGAGCACGACCTGATCGCGGGCGTCGTCGGCTGGACCGACCTCACCCGCCCCGACGTCGCCGAGGAACTGGCCCGGCTGCGGGAACTTCCCGGCGGCCGCCACCTCAAGGGCATCCGCCACCAGGTACAGGGCGAACCCGACCCGGAATGGCTGTTGCGCCCGGACGTACGCCGGGGACTGGCCGCCGTCGCCGACGCCGGACTGGTCTACGACCTCGTGGTCCTGCCCCGCCAACTCCCGGCGTGCACGCGGGCCGCCGCGGACCTGCCAGGCCTCACCTTCGTCCTCGACCATCTGGGCAAACCGCCGATCGCCTCCGGCGCCCTCGACCCCTGGGCCTCCCACCTACGTGCCCTCGCCGCCCTGCCCAACACGGTCGGCAAGCTGTCCGGCCTGGTCACCGAGGCCGACCTCGCCTCCTGGACCGTCGAGGACCTGCGCCCGTATGCCGACATGGCCCTGGAGGCCTTCGGGCCGGAGCGTCTGATGTACGGCTCGGACTGGCCGGTCTCCACCCTGGCGGCGACGTACGGCGAGACCCTGGACATCACCCGCCGACTGATCGACCCGTACGACCACAAGCGGATCCTCGCGACCACCGCCACCCGCGTCTACGGCCTCTGAGTCCTCTCCGCCAGCCGCGTCGGCGGCAGGTACTCCCGTACGTACGTCCGCTCCCAGCACGCGCCCGTCTCCCGCAGCTCGCGCCACGTCGTGTAGCGGTAGCGGAACAGGCGGGCGCGCACGTACCGCGGAGGCGCGTCCGGCGGGAACGGCGAGCGGCGCAGCAGCCTCAGCGTGGCCCGGTCGTTCTCCAGCAGCCGCTCCACCAGCGTGCCGAACCAGGATCCGGCGTAGGAGGGGGAGAGGGCCGCGAACCACATCATCCAGTCCAGCCGCAGATGGTACGGCGCGAACTGGCGCGGCCAGCGCCGCGGATCGCCCGGCTTGCCCTTGAACTCGTACTCCCGCCAGTCCGAGTCCGTACGCGGCACGTCGTCCGCGGTGCCCTCGACCACCACCTCGTAGCGGACCCGGCTCACGCTGCCGAACGCCCCGTAGGTGTTCACCAGATGGACCGGGTCGAAGGAGCGGTTCATCACCTGTCGGCGGGAGAGCATGTTGCGGACCGGCTGGTAGCTGAGGCCCACGAGCAGCGCGGCCACCGCCAGCACCACGACCACGTACCAGAGCGGGGCCTCGGGCACGTCCGGTGGGTCGGCCGGGAACCGTACCGCCGACAGGGCCAGCACGATCGTGATCCAGTTCAGCCAGGAGAAGTTGCCCGACAGCACCAGCCACAGCTGGGTGACGATCATCAGCGCGGCGGCGGCCGTCGCGACCGGCTGCGGGGTGAACAGCAGGAACGGCACCACGAGTTGGGTGACATGGTTCGCGGCGACCTCGACCCGGTGCACGGGCCTGGGCAGATGGTGGAAGAACCAGCTCAGCGGGCCCGGCATCGGCTGGGTCTCGTGATGGTGGTCCAGGCACGTCAGCTTCCGCCAGCACTCGTCGCCGCGCATCTTGATGAGCCCCGCGCCGAACTCCACACGGAATAGGATCCACCGCAGCAGGAACAGCACGACAACCGGCGGCGCCACCTCGTCGTTGCCGAGGAACACGGCGAGGAAGCCGACCTCCAGCAGCAGCGACTCCCAGCCGAACGAGTACCAGGTCTGCCCGACATTCACGATCGACAGGTACAGGACCCACGGCACCAGCCACAGCAGCATGCCGCCCCACAGCGGCAGCAGCGAGTCGAGCCCGGCCAGCAGCGCCGCCGACACCGCGCAGCCCGCCCAGGCACAGAGCGCGAAGAAGCGGTCCGAGTAGTACAGCTGGAACAGGCTCGGCGCCCGCTTGAACGGCACCCGCTCGACGAACCCCGGCACCGGCAGCATGCCGCGCTGCCCGATCAGCGCGCGGAACTGCGACGTCGCCGTCAGGAACGCGACCAGATACACGGCCGCCAGCGTCCGCTGGAAGACCAGCCGGCTCAACCAGTAGTCGGATGCGGTGAACCAGTCCACGGCCGTGCGCTCCTCCCGATGCCGCGCCGGACCTCAGTGTCACGCTCCGTGCGGCGCCGCTCCGGTTGCGTAACCCAAGTGAGTGAAGCAAACAATAGTGACGAAGGGCCAGAAACGAGGCAGGAGGACTGGGTGCGGATACACACCGGGACCTTCGTCATGGCCTGTGTGCTCTCGACGGTGCTCCTCCTCTCGGGCTGCGGCACCGGCGGCGACGGTGACGACGCGGACGCGGACGCCGCCGAGGAGCTTTTCCTCCAGCCGGCCGCGGACCGGGGGCCGGACCCCTTCACGGACTCCACGGCCACCACGACGGCTACCCCGTCCCCCGCCCCGCGAACGCCGGGGACGGCCGGGCCGGGCGGCGCCGCCCAGGTCTCCGCCGGCCTGAGCGGACTGCGCTCGCTCTCCGGCGGGACACCCGGCCTGTACGGCGGCGTCGAGCGGACCGGCAGCTGCGACATCGGGCGGCAGATCGGCCACCTCACCCGCGACCGTGCCAGGATCCGCGCCTTCGCCCGGGTCGCGGGCGTCTCCCCGGCGGCCGTACCGGACTACGTACGCCGACTGACCCCCCTCGTGCTGCGTGCCGACACCCGCGTCACCAACCACGGCTTCCGGTCCGGACGGGCGGGCGCCTACCAGTCCGTCCTCCAGGCGGGCACCGCCGTCCTGGTCGACGACCGGGGTGTGCCGCGTGTCCGCTGCGCCTGCGGCAACCCGCTGCGTCCGCCGGTGGCGATGCGGGGCACGCCGCGCGGTCAGGGCAGCCCCTGGCCCGGCTACCGGCCCGGCGAGGTGATCGTCGTGACCCCGTCCCCGCAGGTGATCACCGACTTCACGATCATCGACGTCGCCGCCCGCACCTGGATCGAACGGCCGACCGGCCACGACGTACGCCACGATCGGGCCCTGCCGCCACCGCTCTGGGCGCAGCGGCCCCCGGCGCCGTCCGAGCCACCGCCCACCGTCCCGCACGAGTCGCTCGTTCCCCGCGAGCCCCTCGTCCCGCGCGAGCCCCTAGTCCCGCGCGAGTCCGGCGTCACTTCACGCGAGTCCGGCGTACTGCCGGACCCGGACACCGTCACGGACGTGCCACCGCCCGACGAGACCGGGCCGTTTCCCGATGAGCCCGCCCCGGAGATTGCGGGCGGCTCCGACGAGGTCGGCCCCGACACCGTGCCGGACAGCCCCGACCTGCCCGACGGAGCCGGTCTGATCCCCGATGGCGACTGAGCACCGGTCCGGCCGGGCGGCCCGTACGCTCGGCACTTCGGTCGAAGAATTGGCTGATTCCTGGCAAGGTAGGCCCATGGCTGATCGGGGAGGGAGCTCCCTGTCACTCCCGGACGACTGGCCCGCCCACCCGGACGCGATCCTCGCGCTCAACCGGATGGGCAGTTTCGACTGGGATCTGGACAGCGGCCTGATGCAGATGGACGCCCAGGCCCACGACGTCTTCGACGTGCACCCGGACGAGTACGACGACCACCCCGAGACGCTCGCCAAGCGGGTCCCGCCCGGCGAGGCCCGGCGCCTGGACACCGCGGTCTCCCAGGCCCTGAAGGACGGCAGCGAGAACTACGGCGCCTACTTCCGCATGCGCCGCCGTGACGGCACCCTGCGCTGGACCCACACCCAGGGCTACATCAGGCGCGACGACACCGGACGGCCCCGCCGCATCATCGGCATCGTCCGGGACGCCACCCAGGAACTCGGCGAGAGCGAGGCCCGCCTCGACCAGGCCGCCCGGGACGAGGCCCGCCGGGAGCAGACCAGCGTCGTCGAACTCACCACGGCCGCCCTCGCCCACGCCCGCACCGTCCAGGACGTCATCGACGTCCTCAAGGACACCCACGGCCTCACCCACCTGGGCGCCACCAGCCTGGTCATGGGCCTGGTCGAGGCCGGGCGCATCCGCCTGGTCGCCGAGGGGCCCTCGGAGAGCTTCGTGCCCGGCACCCGCGTCACCCGGATCGACGAGCCCTATCCGATGAGCGAGGCCGTGCGGACCCTCGGCCCCTGCTTCATCGAATCGCCGGAGGAGTTCGCCGAGCGCTACCCGATCCTGTGGCCGCAGATCACCGACCTGAACATCACGTCGGCCGCCTATCTGCCGCTCATCGTCCAGGCCCGGCCCATCGGCGCGATGGGCCTGCTCTACAGCGACCGGCACGGTTTCACCCCCGAGGAGCGCAACATCCTCGTCGCCCTCGGCAGCAGCATCGCGCAGAGCCTCCAGCGGGCCATGTTCTACGAGCAGGAGATGGACCTCGCGCAGGGCCTCCAGCAGGCCATGCTGCCCCGGACCATCCCGAGCGTGCCCGGTGCCGACATCGCCGTCCGCTACCGAGCGGCCACCATCGGCGGTTCCCTCGGCCGTGACATCGGCGGCGACTGGTACGACCTGATCCCGCTGCCCGGCGGCCGGGTCGGCGCCGTCATCGGCGACGTCCAGGGCCACGACCCGCACGCGGCCGCCGTCATGGGCCAGCTCCGCATCGTGCTGCGCGCCTACGCAGCCGAGGGGCACACCCCGGCCACCGTGATGGCCCGCGCCTCCGTCTTCCTGCACGAACTCGACACCGACCGCTCCGCGACCTGTCTCTACGCCGAGGCCGATCTGTCGACCGGCGTGCTCCAGGTGGTCCGGGCCGGCCACCTCGACCCGCTCGTGCGCCACACCGACGGCTCCTGCCGCCGCGTCGCCGTCCCGGGCGGTCTGCCGCTCGGCCTGTCCGCCGAGTTCGGCCGCCTCGACTACCCGGTGGGCACCGTGGAGCTCGACCCCGGCGACACCCTGCTGCTGTGCACCGACGGCCTGGTGGAGCAGCCCGGCGCCGACCTCGACGACGGCATGCGCACCCTCACCGCGCTCGTCGCCACCGGCCCCGACGACGTACGCGACCTCGCCGACCGGCTCATCGACGTGGCCGCCGAGCGCTGCGGTGACGACGACGTGGCGCTGCTCCTGCTGCGCCGGCGCGGCCCCGACGGCCCGCAGTCCGGCCGCCGGCTCCAGCGGCACGTGGCCCCCGGCGACCCGGCGGCCCTGGCCGAGGCCCGGCACATGATCCGCACCGCGGTCGGCGTCTGGGGAGCCCGGGACCGCGCCGACGAGATCGAACTGGTCGCCGACGAGCTGATCACCAACGCCCTGATGCACACCGAGGGCTCCGCGATCGTCACCCTGCGGGCCCTCACCGGCTCCGGGCGGCGGCTGCGCGTCGAGGTCGAGGACTCCTCCAGCGCCCTGCCGCGCCGCCGCGAGGCCGGCGAGTCGGGCGTCTCCGGGCGGGGCCTGCTGCTGGTGGAGCTGCTCACCGACGTGTGGGGCGTGGAGGCGCGCGGCGGCGGCAAGGCCGTGTGGTGCGAGTTCATGGTGCCCGACCAGCATTGACCCCGCGTGGCACTCTGGACTCATGCCGGAACTCCCCGAGGTCGAGGCGCTCAAGGACTTCCTGACCGAGCAACTCGTCGGCCACGAGATCGTCCGGGTGCTGCCCGTCGCGATCAGCGTCCTGAAGACGTACGACCCGCCCCTGTCCGCGCTGGAGGGACGCGAGGTCACCGCCGTACGCCGGTACGGCAAGTTCCTCGACGTCACGACCGCGGACGGCCCGCACTTCGTGACGCACCTGGCCCGCGCGGGCTGGCTGCACTGGAAGGACCGCCTGCCCGACGGCCCGCCCCGGCCCGGCAAGGGCCCTCTCGCGCTGCGCGTGGCCCTGGAGACCGGCGCCGGCTTCGACCTGACCGAGGCAGGCACCCAGAAGCGGCTCGCCGTGTACGTCGTGGGGGACCCGCAGGAGGTCCCGGGCGTCGCCCGGCTCGGCCCGGACCCCCTCGCCGACGACTTCGACGAGCAGCGTTTCGCGGAACTCCTGGCCGGTGAACGGCGGCAGCTCAAGGGCGCGTTGCGCGACCAGAGCCTGATCGCGGGTGTGGGCAACGCCTACAGCGACGAGATCCTGCACGTGGCGAAGATGTCGCCCTTCAAACTGGCCGCGTCCCTGAGCGCGGAGGAGACCCATAGGCTGTACGAGGCCCTGCGCGACACGCTCACCGAGGCGGTCGAACGCTCCCGGGGCGTGGCGGCCGGGAGGCTGAAGGCCGAGAAGAAGAGCGGCCTGCGCGTCCACGGCCGGACCGGCGAGCCCTGCCCGGTGTGCGGCGACACCGTGCGGGAGGTGTCCTTCAGCGACTCCTCGCTGCAGTACTGCCCGACCTGCCAGACGGGAGGCAAACCGCTGGCGGACCGCAGGATGTCCCGGCTGCTGAAGTGACGCGCCGTCACCGGGCCGGGGACGACCACTCGAACATGAGGATCGTCGCGTCGTCCCGCAGCCGGCTGCCGGACGAGTCGAGGATGGAGTGGATGAGCCGCCGCAGCGTCTCGGGCGCCAGCTCGCCCGCGGCCGTCGCCCGGATGATGTAGTCGGCGAACTGCGCAAGACCGAACTCCGCGCCGTCGACGGCCCTGGCCTCGGTGACCCCGTCGCTGTACATCAGGACCCGGTCGCCGGGCTTCAGAGCGATCTCGTGCGTCCGCCGCTTCAGCCCGGCCAGCCGGGACGGCAGACCCATCGGCGGTTCCGGCTCGCGCCGCATGGCGTCGGCGTCCGGCCGCATGTCCCGGATGAGCAGCGGGGTGGGATGCCCGCAGTTGCACCACCGCAGCACCCCGGAGGCCAGGTCCAGCTGGGCCAGGACCCCCGTGCAGAACTGGTCGGGGAGCCACTGCGCCAGCGCGTCGTCCACACTCTGCACCAGGTCCGGCAGGTCGGCCCCGGCCCGCCGGGCATTGCGGCTCGCGGCCAGGGAGACGGCCGTGGTGAGCCCGGAGGCCAGGTTGTGTCCCATGGCGTCGAGGACCGTGGCGTGCAGGGTCGTCTCGGTGAGGGAGTGGTCGAAGGCGTCGCCGCCGAGCTCGTAGGCCGGTTCCAGCACGGCCGTGGACACGACTTGCGCGGTGCCGATCGTGCGGGGCGGCAGGAAGGCCCGCAGCATCTCGGCGGGCAGACGCATCGGTTTGGTGCGCGTGAGCCGGACGAAGGAGTCCTGGTACGCCCGGGTGGACGTGATCATCATGGCGAGGAGCGCGGCGAGGGTCTTGCCGCGGCGCAGCACGGCCGGGGTCAGCGAGGCGGAGTGCACGGCGAGGACGCCGAGGCGTTCCGCGCCGTCCACGAGGGGGACCCAGGCCGTCATGCCGCCCGACTCGGACTCCTCCACGCGCAGGGACTGGGTGCGGTAGGTCCAGCCGGCGAGTGAGTCGTCGACGAGCAGGGGTGAGGCCACGTCGGTGAGCGGCACGAGCCGGCGCTGCTGGATGTCGGCGAGGTACACCGCGGCGTGCTGGAGCCCCAGGGCCTCGGTGCAGCGGGCCACGGCGGTGGTCAGGTCCAGCGCCCTGTTCGCCGGATCGGCGAGGTACTCCTCCAGGCGGCCGTCGCCGTCCTCTGCCGCCGCCACCTCGTCTCCCCTCGCCGGGACCCCGGACACCCGGCTGCGTCCCGGGTGCGCCAACCAGCAGTCTCACACCGGGGCACGCGGGGTGCCCGGCGACCGGGGCGGACGGACGACATCCAGGCGGGACCTTGCGGTCACGGCCTAGCGCGGCTGAAGCTTCACGAGGACCTCACCGGACGCCGAGCGGACCTCGTAGCGGGCGGTCTCGGCCGGATGCTTGGACGAGCTGGCCATCATCGTGTTGGGGTGGGTGTCGTGCCCGGGCCCGTGCCAGCTGGTCGCCGTCTCCTCCGTGCCGTCGCGGCCGACGATCACCAGGTGGCAGGCGCGGGGACCGGACGCGTCCTTGACCTTCAGCTCGACCTGGCTGCCCGAGGCCTTGTCCTCGACGGTGACCTGGGCCCAGACGCCCGACCGCGCGTCGGTCGCCGCGACCGTCACGGGCCCCTCGTCCGCGCTGCTGCCCTTGGCCATCATCGCGACCGCGGGTACGGACACGGCGAACACCACCGAGGCGGCCAGGGCGAACAGCAGTCGTCTGCGTCCGGCCCGGCGCCGGGTCGCCACCTCGGCCAGCAGCCGGTCCAGCATGCGCGGCCCGGGCTGCGCCATCGGGTGCACGAACCGTGGTGTCGCCCGCCGGTACAGCATCAACTGCCGTGTCGTCACGCCGAATTCCGTCACCTCTGCAGCGCACCGAGGGCACTCCATGAGGTGGTCCTCGAAGCGGAAGGCTTCCGCCTCGTCCAGCACGCCGAGCGCGTAGGCGCCGACGTCGCGATGCCGTTCCAGGGACCTCATGCCGAATCCTCGTGCCGTTGGGTGCGGGTGGGGTTACTCCTTGCTCCCACCGGTACGGACCAGGCAGCGGAATCACTCAAGCCGGTGACACAATCGCAACCTAAGGATTCGGAGCCCTCCGGCCGGTGGATTGGTCCGAGGGCGCAGAAATCTAAAAAAGATGGATCGCGAGGTGTCCCAGCGGCAGTCCGAGCTGCCAGGCGGGCGTCCAGACCTTCGGCCCCTCGTCCTCCCCGACCACCGGAGCACCGCCCGGCACCGCGTTCAGATCGGGTGCGAGCAGCTCCGTCTCCTGCAGCCAGCGCCAGGCCTCGTCCGCCAGGTCCAGGTCCGGCGCGGCCCGCCCCGACTCCACGGCCGCGACGGCCAGCTCGCCCAGTCGCTCGCGCACCCACTCCTGCCACGGCTGGTCGTACGCGGTCAGTGAGAGCCACGTCTCCAGCTGGGTGACGACCCGGATGCCGGACAGCTCCCCGTCGGTGTCGGAGAGGAAGATGGTCAGCGCCAGGGCGTCCCGCCCCGCCCGGAACTCGAAGGACGTCGGCGGCATCAGATCGCCGGTCCGCAGCAGCTCGTCGGCGATGTACTCGGCGTACAACCAAGCCATGGGGACGGTCAGTTCACCGTCGGCACCGTCCGTGCTCTCTTCACCTCTGTGCAGCATCCCTTCCTGCCTTCCTCCGGTACGTGCGCGTCGCCCGACACCGGGCCCCGGGGGCGCTGTCGGCCCTCTCCGGAACACGGATGAGAACAGCCGATTACTCAACCGGGGTGTTCAGCAAGGCGCTTTACGGAGGCTTGACCCGCCCATTGGTTTCAGCGCAGGTCGGTGGCGTATCCGGGAAGCACCCGGCGCAGGGCGCGCAGCGCGTAGTACGCGCGGGACTTCACGGTACCGGGCGGGATCCCGAGGGTCGCCGCGGCTTCCGCCACACTCGCCCCCTGGAAGTACACGAGCACCAGGACTTCACGGTGCTCCGGAGTGAGTGTCTTCACAGCCTGGCGGACGTCGAGCATCGCCGCGGCCCGCTCGGCGTGGTCGGAGATGACCCGCGCGTTCTCCAGCACCGCGTCGCCGACCTCGGCCGGCCGCGCCTGCCGGGCCCGCCGGGCATCGATCGCGAGCCGCCGCCCGACGGTCATCAGCCAGGGCCGTACGGACTCGAAGTCGTCGGCGCGCAGGGCCTCGGGGTGCTGCCAGGCGCGTACGAGCGTCTCCTGCACCAGGTCCTCCGCGCGCTGCCGGTCGCCGTCGCAGAGCCGGAGCAGGAGCGCGAAGAGGGGCCGGCCGTGCTCCCGCTGCAGTGCGGCGAGCTCGTGCTCGGCGGTCGTCCCGTTCGTAAGAGTGGATCCGGCCGTCATGGCCGTATGCCACAGCAGGGCGCAGCCGGGGGACAGGCCACGTACCCGCCCGTGCGGCGGACGGTCGATCGCGTCGATGAACGGTTCGACGAACGGTCATCGCGCCCGGACCGGTGCGTTCCGGACGGGCTAATGAGCGTGTCGGAGCCGCGTGGGGCGGCGTGAGCCTTCTTTCCTGATGGTGCGTAAATACGACCACAGCGCCCACAGTGGGGTGAATGGCATGATCGCACGCAGTCGACAGATGGCCCTGGCCCTGACCGTCGTCCTCGCCGCGGGAGCGGCCTGCCAGGCCCGCGGCAGCCACGAACCGCGCGGCCCGGGACGCCCGGCATCGTCCGCCGCCGTGCCCCGGGGCTTCACACTGGTCGCCTCCGGCGACGTCCTCCCGCACAGCACGATCATCGACCGGGCCCGCTTCGACGCCGGCGGCACCGGCTACGACTTCCGGCCGATGCTCGCGGGGATCCGCTCCGTCGTCTCCCGCGCGGACGTGGCCCTGTGCCACATGGAGACCGTCTACGGCGAGAACGGCGCCTACACCGGCTACCCCACCTTCAAGTCCCCGCCCGAGGTGGCCCAGGCCCTCGCCGTCACCGGCTACGACGGCTGTTCCACCGCCTCCAACCACACCCTGGACGACGGTGCCGACGGCATCCGGCGCACCCTCGACGCCCTCGACCGCGCGGGCGTACGGCACGCCGGCTCGGCACGCGCCGAGGAGGAGGCCCGCACGGTGACGGTTCTCCAGGCGGGCTCGGCGAAGATCGCCCATCTCGCCTACACCTACGACACCAACGGCATCCCGCTGCCGGCCGGACAGCCCTGGGCCGTGAACCTCATCGACGAGGGCACGGTCCTCGCGGACGCCCGGGCCGCGCGCCGGGCGGGCGCCGACGTGGTCGTCGTCTCCCTGCACTGGGGCACCGAGTGGCAGGACGCGCCCGACGACCAGCAGCTGACCCTGTCCCGTAACCTCACCGCGGCGCGCAGCGGAGGGCGCCCCGACATCGACCTGATCCTCGGCACCCACGCGCACGTCCCGCAGGCGTACGAGAAGGTCAACGGCACCTGGGTGATCTACGGCATGGGCGACCAGATCGCCGGCGAGATGACCAACCACCAGGGCGCCAAGGACCCGCGCGGCAACCAGTCCACCCTCGGCCGCTTCACCTTCGCCCCGCCGGCACGGCCGGGCGGCCGCTGGGAGGTGACGAAGGCCGAGTTCATCCCGCAACTGTTCGACGTCGACGCCGGCCGGGTCGTGAACCTCAACCGGGCGATCGCCCAGGGCGCCGACGGACAGGCCGTCCGCGACCGCATCCGGGATGTCGTACTCGGCAGGGGCGCGGCCGGGGACGGACTGGTGATGGGGGAGTAGGCCGGGAGCACCGTCCGGCCGTGCGCCCGTGGCCGCCTCAGGGGGCCACGGCGTAACTCAGGTCGTGCGCGACGAGGGACGCGGGACGCAGCCGCAGCCACACCGTCCCGCGCCGCGCGGGATCGTCGTGGAGGTAGTGCACGAACCGCTCGTCCCACCGTTCCTCGTCCGCGCCCAGATAGCGGACGAGCTTGCGCCGCCCCCGCTCGACGTCGAAGGGCATGAGTTCGGCCCGGCCCCGGGCGATCACCTGCCGGACCAGACCGGTCGCCGTATCGCACTCGTCGACCACCAGAGCGACCCCGGGATCGGCCCGCACCCGGTCGAAGAGGCGGGCCCAGGGCCCGGTCAGGACCCAGAACGCGTCCTCCTCCCAGAGGAACCAGACGGGGCGGACCGTCGGCCCGTTGGTGGCGAGGCGTGCGGTGAGGGGACGGCGCAGGAAGGCGTCCACGTCGAAGGCGTAGGAAGTCACGGCAGCATCCTCGGGCGCTCGCGACCTCGTGCCTACCGACCAGGGGCCCTCGTGCCAACCGACCAGGGACCTAGGTCCCCTTACGGCACCACGGTCACCGGCCACCGCCCGGCCTTCACCAGCCGCACCGCCACCGACCCGACGATCCGGTGGCCCGCCTGCTCGGACGCGCCCACGACCACGGCGTCCGCCTTGAGTTCGTCGGCCGCCTGCACCAGGCCGTTGTACGGGTCGCCGGGGAACGTGTGGAACTCCCAGCGGACCTCGAATATCCCCTTGAGCCGCTCGGCAGCGTCCCGGATCTGCGCCACCAGGTCCTCGGCTATCTCGTCGGTCGTCCCGGCCACCGGCGCCCCCAGCGCCGCCCCCGCCGCCAGCACCGGCTGCACGTACACCACGGCGAGCAGCGCGTGCTGCCGCCGGGCCAGGCCACCGGCGTAGGCCGCGGCCCGCAGGGAGGAGTCGGAGCCGTCCACTCCGGCCATGATCACCTTCGGCCCGTCCGTGCCCCGCTCGAACTCATGGGAGTGCTGTTCCGTCACGCCGCGAGGCTATCGGAGGCCTGTTCGGCGCGCTCGCCCTGCAGTCCTTCGTGCCCTGGGGCAAGGACGGCGTCTCCCTGGACCTGATGCGCCATGACCGCACCGCCCCCAGCGGCGTCATGGAGTTCATGGTCGCCGAACTGTGCCACGCCGCCCCGAAACTCGGCGTGCGCAAGGTCTCGCTGAACTTCGCCGTGTTCCGCTCCGTGTTCGAGGAGGGCGCCCGCATCGGCGCCGGACCGGTGCTCCGCCTCTGGCGCCGCCTGCTGCTTTCTTCTCCAAGTGGTGGCAACTGGAGGCCCTGTACCGGTCCAACGCCAAGTACCGCCCCGAGTGGTACCCCCGCTTCCTGTGCTACGCGGAGGCCGCCTCCCTCGCCCGGGTCGGTCTCGCCTCCGGCATCGCCGAGGGCTTCGTCTCCGTACCGTCGATGCGCAAGTTGTGGGGAAGAGGGCACCCGAAGGGCGGACAGCGGCCCGTCACCACCGAGGGGCTGCCGTCACTGGCGGCGCTCGGCCTCGCCGGAGGGGACGGGACCGAGCCCGCCGGTCCTCTCTCCGGCCTGTCCGACCAGGTCCGTGTCTGGCACCGCAAGCTCGACCGACCGAGACCGTCGAGCAGCGCCCTGGACGCCCTCGAATACGCCATGCCGCCCACCGGCGGCCTCGGCAGCGGCGTCGACCGGCTGGTCATGTTCCTCACCGGCCCTGACCATCCGGGAGACCCTGCCGTTCCCCCTGGTGCGCCGCCGCTGACCCGTCTGCGTGGGCCGTCCGGGTGAAACGGCACCGCCGCACCGGTGTTGCTCAGGTGCGTCGGTCTCCCGCCGGGCGACTCATGAGTCATGAAGAAGGATCAGTTGCTCACCCGTCGCCGGGTGTTGCTCGCCGGCACCGGCGCCGTGGGCGTCGCCGCCACGGCCGGTGTGTACGCGGGGGTCACCGGGGGCGGCGGCCCCGCCGGGACCGTCTCGGCCGCGGGGCCCCAGGCCCGCCGCCCGCTCAGCTCCTCCGCGTACCGGCTCCAGCCCCTGACCGGGTACGGCCCGCCGCATGCCGCGCCCCGCCGGACCCTGGTCCGCCGCGCACCGCTGCTGCGCTTCTCCGGACGCGGCCGCCACATGGTGCTGACCTTCGACGACGGCCCCGACCCCCGCTACACCCCGGCCGTCCTGGACACCCTCGCCAAGTACGACGTGCGCGCGATGTTCTTCGTGTGCGGAGGGATGGCCGCCGGCAACAGGGAACTGCTGGCCCGGATGGCCGAAGAGGGCCACGCCGTCGGGAACCACACCTGGTCCCACCCGCTGCTCACCCGCCTCACCCGCGGGGAGATCCGTGCCGAGATGGAACGTACCTGCGACGTCATCGAGGATGCCTACGGGGAGCGCCCCGAGTGGTTCCGGGCCCCCTATGGCGCCTGGAACCGGACCGCGTTCCGGCTCGGCGCCGAACTCGGCATGGAACCCCTCGCCTGGACGGTCGACACCCTCGACTGGACCAGCCCCGGCACCCGGTCCATCGTCCGCCGGGTGGAGAACGGCGCAGCCCCCGGCGTCGTGGTGCTCTCCCACGACGCCGGGGGCGACCGATCGCAGAGCGTGCGGGCCCTGCGGAGCTATCTGCCCGAACTGCTGGACGCCGGCTACCACATCTCCGTCCCCAGGCGGCATTACGCGTGACAGGCGCCGTCAGGCTTCAGCCCGCCCGGCCGGGAACGTTTAGCGCACCTCGACCGCGCGGGCGAAGGCCACGACATTGCCCGCGTAGCCGTTCTGCTGGGAGAAACCGCCGCCGCAGGTGATGACCCGCAGTTCCGCCGCGCCCTTGGACGCGTACACACGGTCGCCCGGGAAGTTGTTCTTCTCGAACACCTCGACGCCGTAGATCTCGAACACGACGGTCTTCCCGTCCTGCCGGGCGATCTCGACACGGTTTCCCTTCTTCAGGGCGCCGAGTGCGTAGAACACGGCAGGGCCCAGCTGGTTGTCGACATGGCCGACGACGACCGCGGTGCCCTTCTCGCCGGGGGTGACCGCCCCGGTGAACCAGCCCGCCAGGTTCGGGTCCTCCGGCGGGGGCGCTCCGACCCAGCCGTCCGCGTCCAGGCCCACGGGAATGATCGGCGTGTCGACCTGGATCGCCGGGATCCTGACCCGGTCCGGGAGGGAGTAGGGCAGGGGCTGTACGGTCCCGGCGAAGGCGGCGTTGGGCACCCGGCTGTCCGTCGCGGCCGCTGTCGCCGGTTGCGGCGGACCCTCGTCGAACTCCCCCGAACCATTCCGGATGAGGGCGAGGCCGGTCAGCAGAACCAGCGCTATCACGCCCCACGGGGCGCGCTTCTTCGGCCGCGCCTCCTCTTCCGCCTCGGCCAGCTCGGACGCAGACATTCGCCATCCCCTCTCGACGCGGCCGTCGCCGTGTCTTTCGCGCATACCAGAACGCTAAGTGCCGCGCACGAAACCGGCGACGGGGCGGGGGCGAACGGGTGGCCATGGCCTGTGAAGGGTGGCCCGGCCATTTCAGGTGCGCCATCCGAGTTGCCGCGGCGAGGAAATTTCTGACGGTCCGTGACCTGCGGCGATATCCGATTGCGTGGATTTCCCGCGGTATCGGCTCTCACCAGGACGGACCATTCCCGAAATGCGGGTCCGGGCAAGGCAACTGACTGTCTTTCTGGGAGGCGCTTTCTCGCCGATCGACCGGGGACGGGTCCCGGGGCGTCTTCCGCGGAGGTTCACATGCGTAACACTCGTGCTCTGGCGGTCGCCGGCGCGGCGGTCGCAGCCCTCGGGCTCTCCGCCCCCGCGGCCGTCGCGTGGGACAGACCGAGCAACATCGTCGCTTTGCCCAGCGTGATCGCCCGCGGCGGTCAGCTGACCATCACGGTCGACGGCTGCCGCCACGGCGGCACGGCGACCTCCAGTGCGTTCACGATGCCGGCGAGGCTCTCGCCCATCCACGGCGCCAACGAGACGGCAAGGGGCACCGCCACGATCAGGAACAACGCCCGCCCGGGTCCGTACGACATCACGGTCAGGTGCGACGGCAGGACCCTGACAAAGCCGCACGCCTTCACCGTCATCGGCGGTGTCCGCGGCGGTATCGGCGGCAGCAGCACCACCGGGGCGACGCCGACCGACGTGGCCATCGGCGGCGGCCTCGTGACGGCGGCGGCCGTCGGCGGCGGCGTGTTCTGGATGCGCCGCCGGGCCGAGCGGCGCGTCTGACGCCGCGCTCCCGGCTCCTTCGGCGGGCCGCATCGCACGTGAACGGTCTTCGCCCCGGATCCCTCGCGGGCCCGGGGCGAGGACAGGACCCGGGGGCGGCATCCGCGCCGGGCCGGTCAGCCGGCGTCCTCGTCGGTGCGGCGGCGCGCGAAGTGGTACGTCGTGCCCAGCGCGCCGGCGATCAGCGCGGCGCCGAGGCCGATCTCCTTGAGGTCGAAGCCCGCGAGGGTGCCGCCCTCTCCCGCGTGCGCGCCCTTCGACGGGTGGCGGTGGTGGTCCGAGGCGTGGTGCGGTGAGTGGTGCGTCGGCTGGTGTGCGGGGTGCTGGGCCGGACGGCCGGCGATGGTCAGGCGCGCGGTGCCGCTCGACTCGTCACAGACGAACTCCACGTCGTACACGGCGCCGGGCTTGGCGTCCCAGTCGACCACGGCCCGCGCCGACGACTCCGTGGGCGGGATGGCGACCAGGTCGAAGACCGGTGAGGAGACCACCGCCTCTCCCCGGCACGCCGCGTTGCGGACCACCCGCAGCGTGACCCTTTCGCCCGCCGCGACGGTGGAGGGCTCGACGGCGAAGCCGAAATCGGTCCGGACCGCCGCGTAGGCGGTCGGCACGCAGGAGGCGAGGGCGCCCGCGCCCAGCAGTACGGCCGAAGCGACGCGTATCGCGCGCATGGTGACCTCCGGGTCCCCGAGGAGCAGCCGCGGACCTGTTCCGCTCACGTCAGACATGCACCTCGATGACCGAAACGCTAGGAAGGGGTGCCCCGTAGCGCGATCGCAGTAGCGCGAATGGGGCATGCGTGTGGGCCGCCCGGGGGAATCCCGCTACCGCGGCCGGGGGACGGCGACGGCGTGTCGCGTGGCCCCCGGCCCGGATCCGTGATGCGGGTGCCGTCAGTCCCCGGCGCCCGGGAAGAGGTTGAGGAACGGGTCCGCCGACGCGGTCACGCCCCTGCTGTACGGCGAGTCGAAGTCCCAGATCAGGAACAGCAGGAAGGCGATCAGCGCCGAGAACAGCCCGGCGAGGACCATTTCACGTGTCGTTCTGCGGATCTGCAGGGCGAAGATCATCCCGATGGTGACGACGGCTCCGGCGATCAGCCCGAACCACACCACGCCCGGCATGGTCTCCCCGGTCGACTCCGCCCGGGCGATCCGGGCCTGGTTGGCCGCGGTCACCTGGTCGAGGAGCGGCTGGTAGGCCTGGGCCTGGAAGTCCGTCTTCGGCTCGTAGTCGGTGACGTCCTGGCGGACGCGCTCGAAGAGCCGGTGGCCGCGCTCGGTGACACGGCCCTCGTCGGCCATGGTGTCCCACTCGGTGGTGACGACGTATCCCACGTAGGCCTCGATGTCGTCCCGGATCCGGTCGCGTGCGCCGGGCGGGTAGACCCGGACCCGCTCCGAGATCTCGTGCAGCGCCGTGGCCTCGGCCTGGACGTGGTCCTGGGCGGCGCTGCGCCCCTCCCAGACACCGGCGATCGCCAGCCCCAGGACGATGGCGTACACCACGCCGATCCACATCGTCATGTACTCGATGACGTCCGGGGTCTCACTGGGGTCCTCGTCGTCGGACGCCGTGCGATGGCGTACGAGGGTGATGATGACCACCACGGCGCAGGCGGCCAGCATTGCGAGGGTGAGAACAAGCCATTCCGGCAAGAGGTACCTCCAGGGCTTCAGGGATCAGCGCGCGCGCAGCGCGGCGACGGCGACCACCGCGGGCACCGTGACGAGCAGGACGAAGGTGAGCGGCGACATCGCGTTGCCCGTCCGCCGTGGCCGCGGCGGCGCGGCGCGATACCGCGGGTAGTGCACGGGCGAAGCGGACGGACGCGGCGTGGGTGTGGCCGACGGTTTTGGTGCCGGAGCCGGGGGAGGCGGCGGCGGTGGCACGGGCCTGAGGGTCGGCTCGGGCGGGGGCGCCGCCGGGCGAGGAGCGGGCGGAGGCGGCGGAGGCGGCTCGGGTCTGGCCGTGGGCGTCGGCTTCGGCTTCGGCGGCGGTGGCGTCGGGTCCGGCGACGGACTCGGAGTCGGCGTCGGCTTCGGCGGCGGGGGTGCCGGGGGCGGTGTGGGAGTGGGAGTGGGCGTGGGCGTCGGTGTGGGTGTCGGGCACGGCGGCTTGGTCGGCCAGGTCTTGCTCCCGGCGTACGCCACCGCCTTCGTGCCGTCCGGCCCCGTCGAGGCGTACGCGCAGGCGGTGGCCACCGCCACTGAACCCGGTGCGCCGACGAGTGCCCAGGTCAGCGCCGCCACCGTCAAGGCCCGTAGGGCGACGGCGGGTTGGATCGAGAGGGGTCCATACACGACGAAGATCATGAGCCTTGTTCCGCCGGGATGTGCCGGAGCGCAAGGGGATTGCCCCGAAAGAGGGATTTCCGGGTGCCGTCGGTTTGATCAGCGGTCGCCCGCAGGGCACTCGGCACGCACCTGTGTGCGACGGCGTGCGGCACTCGTCACAGGTTCCGGAAAGAAATTTGGCCGGTCGTTGAACACAATCGCCGCTCCCGTGCGTACTCATGTCCGTGCGGCGGCGCAGCAGGGCGCTGCAACACCCTTGCGATTATGGGGAGTTGACGATGAAGACCTCCTGGCGGAGCGCCTCACTCGTGGCGAGCGCCGCGGCGGTCCTGGCGCTGACGACGGCGTGCGGTCAGGACAGCCCACCGGCGGCCAGCCAGAACGTGGGTGCCACGGCGGCGCCCGGGGATTACGGAAGCATCGGCGCCGGCACCGGGAACGGTGTGGGCGGCACCGCGAGCAGCCCGGCCGCGCCGAGCGCGTCCAGCCCGTCCAACCCCGCGGGCAAGCTGTCCGTCTCCACCGCCGATGAGGTCGGCAAGGTGGTGACCGACAGCCTCGGCCTCACCCTGTACCGGTTCGACCAGGACACCGAGCAGCCGCCCAAGTCGAACTGCGACGGCGACTGCGCCAAGACCTGGCCGCCGGTCCCCGCGGACGACGCCGAGGCCGGCGAGGGCATCGACAAGGCGCTGCTCGGCTCGGTCACCCGGGCCGACGGCACCAAGCAGCTGACCGTCGGCGGCTGGCCGGCCTACCGCTACGCCAAGGACGTCAACGCCGGTGACGTCAAGGGCCAGGGTGTGGGCGGCAAGTGGTACGCGCTGGCCCCCGACGGCAAGAAGGCGCAGGAAGGCGGGGCAGGCGCCGCCGGCGGCGGCGGGGCCGAGGCGGAGGCCGGGCTGTCCACCCGTGAGGACCCCAAGCTCGGCGAGATCGTCGTCGACAAGAACGGCATGACCGTCTACCGGTTCAAGAAGGACAAGGCCTGGCCGAAGCCCGTCTCCAACTGCACCGGTGAGTGCCTGGAGAAGTGGCCGCTCGTGGAGCCCGTCGACTTCGCCGACACCAAGGGCATCCAGGAGAAGGGCTACATGATCTTCGACCGGACCGACGGCAAGGGCAAGCAGCAGACGATCAACTGCTCGCCGATCTACACCTTCGCCGGCGACAAGGCTCCGGGCGACACCAACGGCCAGGGTGTCGGCGGCACTTGGTACGCCGTGCGGCCCGACGGAAAGCTGGTCGGCGCGTCGGAATAGCAGAGAGACCTCCCCAGGGTTGACCCTCGCGTCACCCGACGGAGCCGACCCGGTCCGCCCCTCCGTGGCTCACGGAGGGGCGGACCGTTTTGCCATGCTTCACCTGAACTCAGCGAATTCTCAGCACTCTTCCCCTTCCGGACCGGAACTCTCCGGAATGCCTCGAACGCTGTTCGTCATATGTTCGAAGGGCAGGCGGGCGGGTATCAATTCGGCACGTGCCGCAGGCAGTGACCGGGAACGGATGGTCAATTTCCGTTTCGGGTCGCTCCATTGGCGGGCGATCAGTAGCCTCTGCTCGAACACCGGATCGCCTACGCCTTGGAGAGATAGATGGAGCGTCCCGCCTGGGCCCCACGGAGCATCGACATCTCGGTGCCCAGCGTTTCCCGGATGTACGACTTCTATCTGGGCGGATCGCACAACTTCGAGGTCGACCGGGAAGCGGCCCGCCGGGCCATGGAGTTCCTGCCGGGACTCCCCAAGATCATGCAGGCGAACCGCGCGTTCATGCGCCGCGCCGTGCGCTACGCGGCCGACCAGGGCATCACCCAGTTCCTGGACATCGGCTCCGGCATCCCCACCTTCGGCAATGTGCACGAGGTGGCCCAGGCCGCTCGCCCCGGCGCGCGCGTGGTCTACGTCGACCACGACCCGGTGGCCGTGGCACACAGCCAGACGGTCCTGCGGGACAACGACGGCGCGGGCGTCGTCGCCGCGGATCTCCGCAAGCCCCAGGACATCCTGCGCAGCCCCGAGGTGGAGCGGCTGATCGACCTGAATCAGCCAGTGGCGCTGCTCCTCGTTGCCATACTGCACTTCGTGGAAGACGAGGACGACCCGTACGGGGCGGTGGCCGAGCTGGGCGAGGCGCTGGCGCCCGGCAGCCTGCTCGTGCTCACCCACGCCTCCTACGAGGGGATCCCGCTGCCGCCGGAGCGGGCCGGGGGCGCGGTGGACGTGTACGAGGAGATCCGCAACCCGCTGATCATGCGCTCGCGCGAGGAGATCGCGCGGTTCTTCGAGGGGTACGACATGGTGGAACCCGGACTGGTGGCGATGCCACGCTGGCGGCCCGACACCACACCGGAGGACGACGATCCGTATGCGTTCTCCGGTTTCGCGGGCGTGGGGCGTACGGCGTGATCGCGGAACCGGACGGGCCGGAGGACAGACTGCGCAGATTCGCGACGATCTGGAGCCGGGCGGTCTTCCCGGTGACCTCGACGTCGTCGACCCGCCCGGAGTTCGAGGAGCAACTGCTGCCGCTGGCCCGGCGGCTGAGCGAGGCGCTGCTGGCCCGGGCTTTCGACTCCGACGAGGGCAAGGCCGTGGGCGCCGCCCTCGTGGACGCGCACTGCACCGACCCGGAGGCGCTCAGCCGCACGCTGGACTGCGTGGACGCGTACCTCGTCCTGTACTGCGGCGGTGACGGCGACCAGGAGGGCCTGCGGGCGCGTTCCGCACGCCTCCAGCACGCGATGGCCGCCGGCTTCGCGCAGGCGCTGCGCGAGCGGACACTGGCCGAGCAGGAGGCCATCGCCCAGGCCGCCCTGCAGGCGCAGGGCGTGGTGGCGCAGGCCCTGCACGCGAGCGAGGCCCGGTTCCGGGCGGTCTTCGAGGGCGCGGCCATAGGCATCGGCATGGCCGACCTCGAGGGCAACATCCTGCAGGTCAACGGCGCGCTGCTGCGCATGTTCGGGATCTCCGAGCCGACCTTGCGCAGCCGCAACGTCAGGGAGTGGACCCACCCCGACGACGCGCCGCAGACCTGGCGGCTCTACGACGAGCTCGTACGCGGCGAGCGTGAGCACTACCACCTGGAGAAGGCGTTCTACCGCCCTGACGGAACGGTCCTGTGGACCAACCTGACGGTCTCCCTGCTGCGGGACGCCGACGGTGAACCGCAGTACCAGCTCGCCCTCATGGAGGACACCACCGAGCGGCGGCTGCTCAACCTGAGGCTGCGCTACGAGGCCACGCACGACGCGCTGACCGGCCTGCCGAACCGCACCTTCTTCTTCGAGCGCCTGGAGAAGGCACTGGGCGCCGGGGAAGGCCAGCGGTTCGGGCTGTGCTACCTCGACCTCGACGGCTTCAAGACCATCAACGACAGCCTCGGCCACGCGGCAGGGGACCGGATGCTGGTGGAGGTCGCCGACCGGCTGCAGTCCTGCGCCACCGCGCCCGGCGAGATGGTCGCCCGGCTCGGCGGCGACGAGTTCGTGGCCCTGACCACCGGCCCCGACACCCAGCGCGAGGTCGACGAGCTCGCCGGCCGCATCATGAACGCGCTGCTCGCGCCGATCAGCGTCGACGGCCGGGAGCTGACCGTGCGCGGCAGCATCGGCATCGTCGAGGGCCCGGCCGGGGAGCGCAGCCCGGCGGAGGTGCTGCGCAGCGCCGACATCACCATGTACCGGGCCAAGTCGGCGGGCGGCAACCGCTTCGAACTCGCCGACCCCGAGGCCGACGCCCGCGCCATCACCCGGCACGGACTGACCACGGCCCTGCCCACCGCGCTGGAGCGGGGGGAGTTCTTCATCGAGTACCAGCCGCTGGTCCACCTCGGCGACGGCAGCGTCCGCGGAGCCGAGGCCCTGGTGCGCTGGCTGCACCCGCAGCACGGCGTGCTCGGCCCGGACCGCTTCATCCCGCTCGCCGAGCACACCGGGCTGATCGTGCCGCTGGGCCGCTGGGTCCTGGAACAGTCCGTACGGCAGGCCCGCGAGTGGCGGGAACTGCACGGCGGCGCGGAGGCCGTGGGCCCGCTGCGGATCAACGTCAACCTCTCGCCCTGCCAGCTGACCCACCCCGGCCTGGTCCAGGACACCGTCGACATCCTGGAACGCACCGGCATCGAACCGGACGCGCTCTGCCTGGAGGTCACCGAGTCGGCGCTGATCGGCGCGGACGACGACCTGCTGAAGCCGTTGCGCCGGCTGGCGGAGATGGGCGTCGACATCGCCCTGGACGACTTCGGCACGGGCTACTCCAACCTCGCCAACCTGCGCCGGCTGCCGGTCAGCATCCTGAAACTGGACCGCTCCTTCACCCAGAGCATGCAACAGTTCCCGGCCGACCCCGTCGACCTCAAGATCGTCGAGGGAATCGTCTCCCTGGCCCACAGCCTGGACCTCGCGGTCACGGTCGAGGGCGTGGAAACCGGCGCCCAGGCCGAACAGTTGCGCATACTGGGCTGCGACACGGCCCAGGGCTGGTACTACGCAAGGCCGGGCCCCCCGGAGCGCCTGCACGAACTGGCCCTGGTCGACGCAACGGGCTAGGGGGTAACGCCCTCAGGGGCGCGGGGAACTGCGCGAACAACCACAACGCACCCGCGCCCCCGAACGATGCTCACCCCCAACGGCGCTCCCGGACACAAACCGCCTCACCGCTCAAGCAACATCCGCTGCAACTCCCGAGCGGCCCGAGGCGGAGCCACATCGCTGCGATGCGCCAGCGCAATCGTCCGATGAAGTCCGGGCCGGGCCAGCGGAGTCACCCGCAGCCCGCGCCCGGCCCTGGCCGCCACCATCCGAGGCACGACAGCGACACCGAGCCCCGCCCGCACAAACCCCAGCACCGCATCCATCTCCCCACCCTCCACAGCGAAGTCCGGCTCGAACCCCTCGGCACGGCACGCCGCCACGGTCAGCTCCCGCAGGTCATAGCCGTGCCGGAACATCACCAGCCGCTCGCCCTCCAGATCGGCGACGCGCACGGTACGCCGGCCCTCGCCGGGTCTCGGCGCGTCGGGTGAGGAGACCACCACGAGATCCTCCCGCAGCAGCTCCACCGTGGTCAGCGCCGGCGACGGTGTCGGCAGGGGCAGCACGACCAGCGCCAGATCCAGCGCGCCACGCGCCAGCCCCCGCACCAGGTCATGAGAGCCGCCCTCTTCGATCAGCAGCCGGATCCCCGGGTACCGATCATGGAAGGCGCGCAGCACATCCGGCAGCAGACCCGTGCACACACTCGGCGTCGCGCCCAGCCGCACCCGCCCTCGCCGCAGCTGCGCCAGTTCCTGTACCTCGTGCCGGGCCGTGTCCGCGTCGGCCAGGATCCGCCGGGCCAGGGGCAGGAGCGCCTCCCCGGCGTCCGTGAGCGTGATGTTGCCGCGGGCGCGCAGGAACAGGTCCGCGCCCAGTTCCCGCTCCAGCGCCTTGATCTGCTGCGACAGCGACGGCTGCGCGACATGGACCAGATCGGCGGCCCGGGTGAAGTGCCGGGTCTCGGCGACGGCCACGAAGTACTGGAGCTGCTGGAACTGCATACTCGTACGATAGTCCCAGCCTATGGAATCAAGCCGGACCATGTCTTGGACCGATCGGCCGCGCGTCCGTAGCGTGCTGGCCATGGCTCTGGCAACGCGGACGGACCGACGGCCGTCCATGGCACGCACCGTGTGGGACTCCACCCTCGGCAAGAAGACCGTGATGGCGGTCAGCGGGCTGATCATGCTGCTGTACCTGGTCGTCCACATGATCGGAAACCTGAAGATCTTCTTCGGGGCCGGCGAGTTCAACGACTACGCACACTGGCTGCGGGTCGTCGGCGAGCCGTTCATGCACTACGAGTGGACGCTCTGGCTCGTCCGGATCGTGCTGGTCGTCGCCGTCGTCGCCCACGCGACCTCGGCGTACCAGCTCAGCCGCCGCGACATCAAGGCGCGCCCCAGCAAGTACGTGCACAAGAAGCCGCGGGCCTCCTACGCCACGCGCACCATGCGCTGGGGCGGCATCATCCTCGGGCTGTTCATCGTCTGGCACATCCTGGACCTGACGACCGGCACCGCGCACCCCGGCGGCTTCCAGGAGGGCCGTCCGTACCAGAACGTCGTGGACACGTTCTCCACCTGGTACGGCAACGTCGTCTACATCGTCGCGATGCTCGCGCTCGGCCTGCACATCAGGCACGGCCTCTGGAGCGCCGCCCAGACCCTCGGCGTCGGCAGCCGCAGCCGCGACCGCGCCCTGAAGACCGTCGCCAACGTTCTCGCGCTGCTGCTCACGGCCGGTTTCATCGCCGTACCCGTGGGCGTCATGACCGGAGTGGTGAGCTGAAGATGACTTCCTACGCCGACTACGCGACCGGTGAGCCGGTCGTCGACACCAAGGCCCCGTCCGGGCCGGTCAACGAGCGCTGGGACAAGCGCCGCTTCGAGGCCAAACTGGTCAACCCCGCCAACCGGCGCAAGCACACCGTCATCGTCGTCGGCACCGGCCTCGCCGGCGGCTCCGCCGGGGCCACCCTCGCCGAACAGGGCTACCACGTCGTCCAGTTCTGCTACCAGGACTCCCCACGCCGCGCCCACTCCATCGCCGCACAGGGCGGAATCAACGCCGCGAAGAACTACCGCAACGACGGCGACTCCATCCACCGGCTGTTCTACGACACCGTCAAGGGCGGCGACTTCCGGGCCCGCGAGTCCAACGTCCACCGGCTCGCGCAGATCTCCGTCGAGATCATCGACCAGTGCGTGGCGCAGGGCGTGCCGTTCGCCCGCGAGTACGGCGGGCTGCTCGACACCCGGTCGTTCGGCGGGGTGCAGGTGTCGCGCACGTTCTACGCCCGCGGCCAGACGGGCCAGCAGCTCCTCCTCGGCGCCTACCAGGCCCTCAGCAGGCAGATCGCGGCCGGGAACATCGAGATGCATCCGCGCACCGAGATGCTCGACCTGATCGTCGTGGACGGGAGGGCGCGCGGCATCGTGGCCCGGGATCTCGTCACCGGCCGTATCGACACGTACTTCGCGGACGCCGTCGTGCTCGCCTCCGGCGGCTACGGCAACGTCTTCTACCTGTCGACGAACGCCATGAACTCCAACGCCACCGCCATCTGGCGGGCCCACCGGCGCGGCGCCCTGTTCGCCAACCCCTGCTTCACCCAGATCCACCCCACCTGCATCCCGCGCACCGGCGACCACCAGTCCAAACTGACGCTGATGAGCGAGTCGCTGCGCAACGACGGGCGTATCTGGGTGCCCAAGGCGAAGGGTGACCGGCGGCCGCCCAACGAGATCCCCGAGGACGAGCGCGACTACTACCTGGAGCGCATCTATCCGTCCTTCGGCAACCTCGTGCCGCGTGACATCGCCTCCCGTGCCGCGAAGAACGTGTGCGACGAGGGGAGGGGCGTCGGTCCCGGCGGTCAGGGCGTGTACCTGGACTTCGCCGACGCGATCGAGCGGATGGGCGTGAAGGCCGTCGAGGCCAAGTACGGCAACCTCTTCGACATGTACCAGCGGATCACCGACGAGGATCCGTACCGCGTGCCGATGCGGATCTACCCCGCCGTGCACTACACGATGGGCGGCCTGTGGGTCGACTACGACCTCCAGACCACCGTCCCCGGGCTGTTCGCGATCGGCGAGGCCAACTTCTCAGACCACGGCGCCAACCGGCTCGGCGCGTCCGCGCTGATGCAGGGCCTGGCCGACGGCTACTTCGTGCTCCCGGCGACCATCAACGACTACCTGGCCCGCAACCCGCACCACGACGCGGTCACCGGCGAACACCCCGTCGTCCAGGATGTGCTGGCCGAGACGCAGGACCGGCTCAACCTGCTGCTCTCCGTCGACGGCGACCGCACCCCGGACTCCTTCCACCGCGAGGTCGGCGAACTCATGTGGGAGTTCTGCGGCATGGCCCGCACCGAATCGGGGCTGCGCAAGGCACTGGAGCGCATCCCGCAGATCCGCGAGGAGTTCTGGAGGCGCATCAAGGTGCCCGGCACCGGCGAGGAGTTCAACCAGTCGCTGGAGAAGGCCAACCGCGTCGTCGACTACCTGGAGCTGGCCGAGCTGATGTGCCTCGACGCGCTGCACCGCGACGAGTCCTGCGGCGGCCACTTCCGCGAGGAGTCCCAGACCCCCGACGGCGAGGCCGCTCGCAAGGACGAGGAGTTCGGGTACGCGGCCGCCTGGGAGTTCACCGGCACCGGCGAGGCTCCGACCCTGCACAGGGAAAACCTGGCCTTCGAGTACGTCCACCCCACTCAGCGGAGCTACGCATGAAGCTCACCCTGCGCGTCTGGCGGCAGAAGAACGCCGACGCCGACGGCACGATGTCCACGTACGACGTGGACGGGATCTCGCCCGACATGTCCTTCCTGGAGATGCTCGACACGCTCAACGAGGAGCTCACCCTGCGGGGTGAGGACCCGGTGGCCTTCGACCACGACTGCCGCGAGGGCATCTGCGGTGCGTGTTCGCTCGTGATCAACGGGGATGCGCACGGGCCTGAACGGACGACCACCTGTCAGCTGCACATGCGGTCCTTCAAGGACGGCGACACGATCGACGTGGAGCCGTGGCGGGCGTCGGCCTTCCCGGTGATCAAGGATCTGGTCGTCGATCGGTCTGCGTTCGACCGGATCATCCAGGCCGGTGGTTACATCACGGCGCCCACGGGGGCCGCGCCGGAGGCCCACGCGACGCCGGTGCCGAAGCCGGATGCGGACTTCGCGTTCGAGCACGCGGAGTGCATCGGATGCGGGGCCTGTGTGGCGGCTTGTCCCAACGGGGCGGCGATGCTGTTCACCTCCGCCAAGATCAACCACCTGAACGTGCTGCCGCAGGGGGCGCCCGAACGGGAGACGCGGGTGCTGGACATGGTGGAGCAGATGGACGAGGAGGGCTTCGGCGGCTGCACCCTCACCGGGGAGTGCGCCACCGCCTGTCCCAAGGGAATTCCCCTCATGTCCATCACCAGCATGAACAAGGAGTGGCTGCGGGCCACGCGAAGGGTCGCCAAGCAGTAGTTCAGCAGGCGCACACCCGCACTCCTGGCACTCGTCACGCGCAGGACAGGCGGCATGGGCACAACAGTGGGCGGCGGCACCGTTCGCCGCCTCCGGCCCGTGACCAGGAGATGCCATGACCGGCGTACTGACCGTCGACCGCCCCGCGCAGCCCACGGCCCCCACCCGCTACACCGTCGCCCTCGCCCGGAACGAGGAGGACGTGCGTGCCGCGCAGCGGCTGCGGCACGACGTCTTCGCCGGGGAGCTGGGCGCCCTGCTGGCCGGCCCGCAGCCGGGCCTCGACGTCGACTCGTTCGACGCGTACTGCGACCACCTGCTCGTCCGTGAGGAGACGACCGGCCAGGTCGTCGGCACCTACCGGCTGCTGCCGCCGGAGCGCGCGGCGGTCGCCGGGCGGCTGTACTCCGAGAGCGAGTTCGATCTGACCTCCCTCGGCGGGATCCGGCCGGAACTCGTCGAGGTCGGCCGCTCCTGCGTGCACCCCGACCACCGCGACGGCGCGGTCATCAGCCTCATCTGGGCCGGTATCGCCCGCTACATGGTCGACCGCGGCCACGAGTGGCTCGCCGGCTGCTGCTCCATCCCGCTGGCCGACGGTGGCGCTCTCGCCTCCGCCACCTGGGACCGGGTGAGCGCCAAGCACCTGTCGCCGCAGGAGTACCGCGTCCAGCCGCTGCTGCCGTGGGTCCCGGGCCCCGCACCCGCCGCCCGCGTCGAACTGCCCGCCCTGCTCCGCGGCTACCTGCGCCTCGGTGCCTGGGTGTGCGGCGAGCCGGCCCACGACCCGGACTTCGGCGTCGCCGACCTGTACGTGCTGCTGCCGATGAGCCGGGTCAACTCCCGCTACCTGCGGCACTTCCTCTCCCTCGTGCCGGCGTGATGAGCGCCTGGCTGCCCACCGCGCCCTGTACGCCCAGGGCCTGTGTCGAGCCGGTGGCGAGGGCCGTGCCGTGGGCCGTGCTGCGGCTCACCGCGGTCGTCCTGCTCCTCTTTGCCGGGATCGTGCTGTCGCTGTTCGGCGCACAGATACCGGCGTCCCTGGTCCGGCGGTGGTGCCGGTGGATCGTGCGGGCCGCAGGGGTCCAGGTCCGCATCACCGGCGCCGCCGCCCCCACCGGCCCACTGCTGCTGGTCGCCAACCACATCTCCTGGCTGGACATCCCACTGCTCGCCGCCGTACGTCCCGCCCGGATGCTGGCCAAGACCGAGGTGCGGCGGTGGCCCGTCGCCGGGCCGCTGGCCGCGCGCGGCGGCGTCCTGTTCATCGACCGGGACCGGCTGCGGGCCCTGCCGGGCACCGTCGCCCGGATCGCCGAGGTGCTGCGCGAGGGCCGGGCCGTCGGGGTCTTCCCCGAGGGCAGCACCTGGTGCGGGCGCTCCCAGGGAGTCTTCCGCCGGGCCGTCTTCCAAGCCGCGCTGGACGCGGGGGCCGCCGTCCAGCCGGTGCACCTGCGGTACCGGCTCGCCGGCGGGCCCCCGAGCACCGCGCCCGCCTTCGTCGGCGAAGACACACTGCCTGCCTCGGTCTGGCGTGTGGTGTCGGCACGCGGACTGGTCGCTGAGGTGGACGTACAGGACGTCATACCCCCGGGCGCCCACACCGACCGGCGTTCGCTCGCCCGGGCCGCACAGCCGGCGCGGCCCGCACAGCCGGCCTGGACACACGCCGCGCCGGTGACCCGGCCGCAGGGCGGCACGAAAATTCCCGCGACGGTCCCCGCGCCCGCTGTTACCGTCGCATCCATGGAGGTCATCAAGCGCACCGACGCCGCAGCCGCGCGAGCGACCAGCTCACCGGCTGCCGACGCCTGACCTCGTCACCACTTCCCGGCGGCCGGAAACGGACCGCCAGGACCCCCGTACTCTCCGGCTTCCCCGACGCGGTTCGTTCCGGTCCCCCGACCTCAAGGAGACCGCCATGGACACCGCCCGGACCGTACGGACGTTCAACGACTTCTTCCGTGAGCGCGGGCACCGGCTCGTCACCGGCAGCACGCTGCTGCCCCCGCCCTCGGACCCGGTGCTGTTCACCACGGCCGGCATGCAGCCCCTCACGCCGTATCTGCTGGGCCGCCCGCATCCGCAGGGGCGGCGGCTGGTCAACCTCCAGCGCTGCCTGCGCACCACCGACCTGGACGAGATCGGCGACACCACGCACCTGACGGTGTTCGAGATGCTCGGTTCCTGGTCACTGGGCGACTACGACCACGCCCAGTCCCTCCGCTGGGGGTACGAACTGCTGCGCGACGGCTTCGGCATCCCGCAAGAACGGCTGCACGTCACGGTCTTCGGCGGATCGGACGAGGTCGGCCCCGACACGGAATCACTGCGCGTCTGGGAGGAGCTGGGGCTGCCGGTGGAGAAGGCCGGGGACGAGAACTGGTGGTTCAACGGCCCGGACGGCCCGTGCGGCCCCGACTCGGAGATCTTCGTCTGGACCGGCGAGACCGGCACCCCGCCCCAGGGCAGCCCAGGCACCGACCCTCGCTGGACGGAACTCTGGAACCACGTCCACATGCGCTACGAGCGCCGGGCCGACGGCACTCTCGTCCCCCTGCGGCAGCCCGGCGTAGACACGGGCATGGGGCTGGAACGCCTGGTCGCCGTCCTGCAGGGGCGCCGGTCGGTCTACGACACGGACGTCTTCGAACCGTGGATGCGGACCGTGCCCTCGCTGTGGGGCCTCGACGGCCCGTCGACCCGCCTGGTCAGCGACCACCTGCGCGCCGGCGTCGTCGTACTCGGTGACGGCGTACGGCCGTCGAACACCGGCCGCGGCTACGTCCTGCGCCGGCTGATCCGCCGTCTCCTCACCACGCTCGGGCGCGGCGACTCCTCCCGCACCCTCGCCGACCTGCCCCCGGAGCTGATCGAGCACACCCTCGACCACTTCCGCCAGTCCGTCGGCCGGGACCTCGTCCGGGAGGTCCTCCTCGACGAGGAACAGCGGTTCGGCAAGCTCCTCGAACGGGGAAGCCGTCTGCTGTCCCGGCCCGAGTACCAGGGACCGCTCAGCGAGGAGGACTACGCCTACCTCCACGACACCCACGGCCTGCCCCGGGACCTCGTCGCCGGCCTGCTCGCCACCCGCTGACGGGCTACGGCCGCTCCCGGCCGAGCGCCCGGCCCAGATACCGTGCCGTGGCGCTCGGTTCCGCCCGGGCAACCTCCGCGGGCGGCCCCGCCGCCACGATCCGGCCGCCCGCGTCGCCGCCGCCCGGGCCGAGGTCGATCACCCAGTCGGCGCGTGCCACGACGGACATGTCGTGCTCGACGACGATCACGGTGTGCCCGGCGTCGACCAGGCCGTGTAACTGGCGCATCAGGACGTCGACGTCGGCCGGGTGGAGGCCGGTCGTCGGCTCGTCGAGGAGGTAGAGCGTGTGGCCGCGCCTGCCGCGCTGCAACTCGCTCGCCAGCTTGATGCGCTGCGCCTCGCCGCCGGACAGCTCGGTCGCGGGCTGACCGAGGCGGAGGTAGCCCAGGCCGACGTCGAGCAGAGTGCCGAGGCTGCGGGCCACGGCCGGGGTGTCCGCGAAGAACTCCGCCGCGCTCTGAACCGTCAGGTCCAGCACCTGCGCGACGTTCCGCCCCCGGTACGTCACTTCCAGCGTCTCCGGGTTGTACCGGGCCCCGCCGCAGTCCGGGCAGGGCGCGTACGTGCTCGGCAGGAACAGCAGCTCCACGCTGACGAACCCCTCGCCCTGGCAGGTCTCACAGCGCCCTCCCGCCACGTTGAAGGAGAACCGGCCGACACCGAAGCCCCGTTCGCGCGCCCCGTCGGTGGCGGCGAACACCTTGCGCACCACGTCGAAGAGGCCGGTGTAGGTCGCGAGGTTCGAGCGCGGGGTGCGCCCGATCGGCTTCTGGTCGACCGAGACCAGCCGGCCCACCCCCGCCGTCTCCGCCCTGTCCTCGGTGATTTCGCCGATGAGCGTGGACTTGCCCGAGCCGGACACCCCCGTGACCGCGGTGAACACGCCGAGCGGGAAGTCGGCGGTCACGCCGCGCAGGTTGTGCCGGGTGACCGGGCCGGTCCTCAGCCATCCGCTCGGTTCGCGGACCTGCCGGGCCGGGGCGGGGGAGCGGTCGAACAGGTAGCGGGCCGTCGCCGACTCCTCGACGGCGGCCAGCTCCGCCACGGGGCCGCTGTGCAGCACCCGCCCGCCGTGCTCACCCGCGTGCGGGCCCACGTCCACCAGCCAGTCGGCGCCGCGTACGACGTCGAGGTGGTGTTCCACCACGAACACCGAGTTCCCGGCCGTCTTCAGCCGCTCCAGCACCGTGAGCAGCGCCTCGGTGTCCGCCGGGTGCAGCCCGGCCGACGGCTCGTCGAGGACGTAGACGACACCGAACAGGCCGGAGCGCAGTTGGGTGGCGAGGCGCAGGCGTTGCAGTTCGCCGGCGGAGAGGGTGGGGGTGGGTCGGTCGAGGCTGAGGTAGCCGAGGCCCAGCTCGAGGACCGGTGCGATCCGGGACGTGAGGTCGGCGGTGAGGACCCGGGCGGTCTCCGAGGTCGCGTCGAGACCGGCGGCCAGCTCCACCAGCGGCACCGCGGCCAGCTCGGCGATGGTCCGGCCGCCGAACGTCACGGCGAGTGCCTCGGGGCGCAGCCGGCTCCCGCCGCACGCCGGGCAGGGCGCACTGGTCAGGAACCGTTCGGCCTTCGTCCGCAGGGTCGGGCTCTTGGAGTCCGAGAAGGTCTTCATCACGTACCGCCGCGCGCTCATGTACGTGCCCTGGTACGGCCGTTGGATGCGGTCCGCGTCCCGCACCGGGTGCACGGTGACCACCGGCTGCTCGTCCGTGAACAGGATCCACTCCCGGGCCGCGGCGGGCAGCTCCCGCCACGGCCGGTCCACGTCGTGGCCGAGCGCGCCCAGGATGTCCCGCAGGTTCTTGCCCTGCCAGGCGCCCGGCCACGCGGCGATGGCGCCTTCGCGGATCGACAGCGACGGGTCGGGGACCAGCAACTCCTCGCTCGTACGGTGCACCTGCCCGAGCCCGTGGCACTCCGGGCAGGCCCCGGCCGCGGTGTTGGGCGAGAAGGCGTCGGAGTCGAGACGCTCGGCGCCGGGTGGGTAGGTGCCGGCCCGGGAGAACAGCATGCGCAGGGAGTTCGAGAGGTTGGTGACGGTGCCGACGGAGGAGCGCGAGGTGGGGGCGGCGCGGCGCTGCTGGAGCGAGACGGCCGGCGGCAGACCGGTGATCTCCCCGACCTTCGGCGCGCCGACCTGGTGGATCAGCCGGCGGGCGTACGGCGCCACCGACTCGAAGTAGCGCCGCTGGGCCTCCGCGTAGATCGTGCCGAACGCCAGTGACGACTTGCCCGAGCCGGACACGCCGGTGAACACGGCCAGCACGTCCCGGGGGATGTCGACGTCGATGCCCTGGAGATTGTGCTCGCGGGCGCCGCGGACGCGGACGTAAGGGTCGTGGGGGGTGTGGGGGTCGTGCATGAGCAGGACTCTAACCGGAGGTGATCGCGGCCAGCCGCCGGTAGGAGTCCAGCAGGGCCTCGCGGTCGTACGTGCTGGTGGTGACCAGGACCTCCTGCGCCCCGGTCTCCTTCAGTACCGTCTCCAGCTCGTCGGCGACCTGCTCCTCGGTGCCGGCGAGCTGGCCGCTGAGCCCGGACGCGCAGAAGCCCTGCTCCTTGGCCGTCATGGTGAGCGCCTCGACGCGCTCGGCGGGCGGCAGGGGAGGGAAGGTGCCGTGGGTGCGGGAGTACGCCATCGCCCAGGCTTCCGGGACGAGCAGCCGCCGGGCCTCCTCGGGGGTGGCGGCCACGGCGATGGTGCCCGAGATGACGACGTACGGCTCCGGCGCCCAGGCGGAGGGGCGGAAGTGGTCGCGGTAGTGGTCGATGCCGCGCCGCATCTTCTCCCGGTTCCTGAGGTCGCCGATGACCATGGGCAGGCCCGCACGGGCCGCGATCTCGGCACCCTCGCCCATGGCCAGGACGAACGGCGGCACGGTCAGCCCCTCGGCGGGGCGGGCGTGGACCCCGGTGGGGGAGGTGCCCCGGAACCAGCCGAGCAGCTCCCGCAGCTGGGCCTCGAAGTCCTCGGCGTCGTCCTTGTCACGGCCCAGGGCTCTGCGCACCCCGTCCGTGAAGCCGACGGACCGGCCCAGACCCATGTCGATCCGCCCGGGGAACAGCGATTCCAGCACCCCGAACTGCTCGGCCACGACCAGCGGCCGGTGGTTGGGCAGCATCACCCCGCCGGTGCCGACCCGGATCGTCCGGGTCGCGGCGGCGACGGCGGCGGCCAGCACGGTCGGCGCGGACCCGGCGACCCCGGGGACGCCGTGATGCTCCGAGACCCAGAGCCGGTGGTAACCGAGCCGCTCCAGCTCCCCCGCCAGCCGCACGGTGTCCCGCAGCGCCTCGGGGTGGGTGTGCCCCTCGCGGGTGCGGGAGCGGTCGAGGACGGAGAAGCGGGTGGACGCGATCAGGGAACTCACACGGGGTTCAACGCCTGAGAAGCCGCGGCATTCCCGGCCCGCGCCCGGCCGCTACGCCGCGTGCTCGTGGTCGCACGCCTCGTCGATGCCGAACGTGTCCCAGGCGGGGAAGGGGTCGTCGCCTGGGCGGCTCTCGCCCGGCCCCGCCAGGCAGTCGGTCAGTGCGGCGTGCAGGGCCTTCGTGTCCAGTCCTGTCCCGATGAACACCAGCTCCTGAGCGTGCGGGGAATCGGTGTCACGGGCCGCGGAGGGTTCGAAGCGGGCGACGGAACCGGCCTGCGACCACAGACCCGTGATGTGCGGGCGGCTCGCCAGGGTGAAGAAACCCTTGGAGCGCAGGATCCGCCCGCACGTTCCCCCGTCCAGGTCCTCCGTCACGAACGTCCACAACCGCTCGGCGTGAAAAGGCAGTTCGGAGCGGAACACGGTGGAGGAGATGCCGTACTCCTCGGTCTCGGGCACGTGGTCGCCGTTGAGCTCGCGGACCCAGCCCGGCGCCTGCTGGGCGCGCTCCAGGTCGAACAGGCCGGTGCCGAGCACCTGGTGGAGGTTCACCCGGCCGTGGGTCGCGGGGACGAGGCGGGCGACCGGGTTCAGGCGGGTCAGGGCCGCGCGCAGCCGGGCCGCCGTCTCCGCGTCGACCAGGTCGATCTTGTTGAGCACCAGTACGTCGGCGAACTCGACCTGGTCGACGAGCAGATCGCTGACCGTGCGTTCGTCGTCCTCGTACGGGGCGAGACCCCGCTCGGCCAGGTCGTCGCCGTTCTCCAGTTCCGTGAGGAAGTGGGCCGCGTCGACGACCGTGACCATGGTGTCCAGCAGGGCCAGGTCGTCGAGGGTGGCGCCGTCGTCGCGGGCGAAGGAGAAGGTGGCCGCGACGGGCATTGGTTCCGAGATGCCGGAGCTTTCGATGAGGAGATGGTCGAACCGGCCCTCGCGGGCCAGCCGGTCCACCTCCTCCAGCAGGTCGTCCCGCAGGGTGCAGCAGATGCAGCCGTTGGTCATCTCGACCAGGCGTTCCTCGGTCCGTGACAGGGCGGCCTCGCCGCCGCGCACCAGGGCCGCGTCGATGTTGACCGCGCTCATGTCGTTGACGATGACGGCGACGCGCAGCCCTTCGCGGTTCGCCAGGACATGGTTGAGCAGGGTGGTCTTGCCCGCCCCGAGAAACCCGGAGAGCACGGTGACGGGCAGCCGTTCGTACGGCATGGCACTAGTCCTCGGGGCGCAGCAGCCCGCGCTCGTAGGCCTTGACCAGGTTCTGCGGTACGAGATGGCGGACGCCGTCGACGGTGACCGGGGCCAGCGTCGGGGTGGCCGCCTTCCACTGGGCGCGGCGGTGACGGGTGTTGCTGCGGGACATCTTCCGCTTCGGGACAGCCATGGGACTCCTCCTCGGTGGACGGGCACCGAGGACGCTACATGAAAATGGATCCCATTAACAATGTGCGTCCCCGGTGCCCGGCCGCCGCTGTCCCTGGTGTGCGTCAGTCGTCGGCGCCCACGAGCATCCGCACCTCGAACTCCTCGTGCGCGGTGCTCTCCTCGGCCGGGCCCTTGTCCAGCACCGTCCCGAGCCAGCCCAGCAGGAAGCCCGCGGGGATGGAGACGATGCCCGGGTTCTGGAGCGGGAACCAGGCGAAGTCGACGTCGGGGTAGAAGGAGGCCGGGGCGGAGGAGACGACGGGGGAGAACACGGCGAGCAGGACGGAGCAGGCCAGGCCGCCGTAGAGGCTGAGCAGCGCCCCCTTCGCCGTGAAGCGCCGCCAGAAGAGGGTGTAGATGATCGTCGGCAGGATCGCGGACGCCGCGATGGCGAAGGCGAGGAAGGCGAGCGTCGCGGTGTTCGCCCCCCAGGCGACGAGGGCCAGCAGGATGCCGAGGATGCCGATGACCGCTCCGGACAGCCGGGCCACGGTCAGTTCCTCCGTCTCACTGGCCTGGCCCTTGCGGATCACCTCGCTGTACAGGTCGTGCGCGAGGGACGAGGCCGCGGCCAGGGTGAGGCCCACCGCCACGGCGAGCAGGGTCAGATAGGCCAGGCAGGTCAGCAGCGCGGTGAGCACACTGCCGCCCAGCTCGTGGGCGAGCAGCAGGACGGAGGCGTTGCCCGTGCGGTCCGTGTTCTCGATGGTGTCCCGGCCGAGGAGCGCGGTGGCGCCGAGGCCGAGGATGCCGGCCCCGAAGCAGACCGCGCCCACCAGACCGACGGCCCACAGGACGGAGGAGCGCAGCACGCCGCTCTTGCGCGGGGCGAGCAGCCGCATCAGCACGTGCGGGAGTGCGGCGAGGCCGAGGACGATGGCCAGTTCGAGGCTGAAGAAGTCCAGCTTGTTGCTGACGGTCCCGCCGTAGCGCTGCCCGGGTTCGAGGAACTGCAGTCCGGTGCCGCTGCGTTCGGCGGCCCTCTCGAGCAGCGCGTTGGGGTTCCAGTCGAAGTGGTACAGCACCCAGCCCGCGGTGAACAGCACGCCCACCACCAGCATCACGGCCTTGATGATCTGGATGACCGTGGCACCGGGCATACCGCCGAGGGAGGCGTACAGAATCACGAACGTACCGATCACGGCCACGCACAGGGTGCGGGTGGTGGCGCTCGGCGCTCCGGTGAACTGCGTCAACAGCGCCACACTGCCGACGAGTTGGGCCACCAGATAGAGCGTCGCGATGGCCAGGATGCAGACCGCGAGGGCGACCCGGACCGGCCGCTGCTGCCGGGGCAGGCGCAGCGCCACCGTGTCGCCCAGCGTGAACTTCCCCGTGCGGTGCAGGGGTTCGGCGATCAGCAGCAGCACCATCATCCAGGCGACGGTGGTGCCGCCGAGGTACATCAGTCCGTCGTACCCGGTCAGGGCGACCAGTCCGGTGCTGCCCAGCAGGGTGGCCGCGGACAGGTAGTCGCCGCACATGGCCAGGCCGTTGCGCAACGGCGACATGGTGCGGTTGCCGAGGTAGAACTCGCTGATCTCGTCGCGCTGAGGGGCCGTCAGCAGTGCCGTGAACAGGGTGATCACGACCACGGTCAGGAACAGGACGAACGTCAGCTGCAGGCTGCTGTCGTCGATGGCGGCGGCGGTCGTCACCACGTGCGGAACCCCCTCGCGCCGTGCTGGAGGGGCTGCCCGGCGCTCTGGGGCGCCGTGGCCGAACGGGCGTGGCGGTTGTCGTTCTCGTGCCGGCGGGTCCTGAGGCCGCGGGCGAGCGGATCGACCCGGTTGCGCATGTGCCGGACATAGCACCAGGCGGTCACACCCATGATGACGAACTGCCCGAGGCCGAGGGTGAGTCCGATCGTGAGGTGGCCGAACAGCGGCTGATTCATCACAGCGGGAACGAAACTCGACAGGAGTACATACAGCAGGAATCCGCCGGCGGACAGGAGCGTCGCCCGGGTGCCGAACCGGCGCTGCGCGCGACGCAGGGAGTGGAATTCGGGATGGTCGGATATACGAGACGGCGGTGTGTGTTCGATGTGCGGAAGCGGGAATGTGGGAGTGTCTTCCCGCCGGGGTGGGAATTCGGGCACAGGCGCACCTTCTTCGCTGCTTTGTGCCCCGCACTCGACCCCGTCGGGGAAGTGCCGCGTCCGGCTTTCGAGCAGGGTGGAGGGATGCCGGACATGGTGAGGGGGTGCGGGCTCTGTGGGGGGCTCGTGAAATCGAAAAACTCGCTGTTCGGAATCACGCGGACGGCCTCGGGGTTCTGTGTGGAGATCCCCGACCAGCCCCGGCCGCGGGTGGTGGCGAGGCTGAATGCGGAGTATGGCAGTGCTGTGCTTGAGCCATCAACTGTGATGGTCAATTGACGTGTGTCCATGGCTCGTTCACGTCCCCGTTGAGGGGGTGACGGTACTGCGACGACCTGCGTGAAAGGATCCGCCGGCGAATAGTCCGGACCATTTCTCCGGCCAGGCTGTCTCAAAACATGCCGTACCTTCGGACAGCCCGGCCGGCCGGATCAGAAACGGGCGCCGACGGCGGTGCCGGACCGCGGGACGAGGAACGCCGGCGCCTTCGGCAGCGAACCGTCCGCCGCCCGGGGGCCGGTGAGCGGACCCGGGTCGGTGCTCAGCACCGAAGAGGCGTTCCATGTGCCGCCGAGATTCCAGGAGTTGCCGCTGGCGACCGTCTTGGACCCGACGGCCGCCGCCCGCTGGTCCGCGATGGAGAGGTTGCCGGTGAGCCGGGCGGTCCCGCCCGAGACGTCGGCGTCGAAACCCGTACCGGCGTTGCCGTACGTGGAGTTGCGGCTCAGGTTGAGGGAGCCGGGGTTGCCGTTGTCGGTGAAGCCGTGTTTGGCGTTCTTGAACGAGACGCTGTTGCGCACGGTGTGGGCCGTCGCCGGGGCCGGGCTGCCGCCGCCGAGCTTGAAACCGTTGCCGTCGCCCGCGAAGTCGGGGAAGTTCCAGCGGTTGAATCCGTTGCCGTACGCCACCGTGTTCTCGATCGTCACCGGGGAGGCGAACTCCCAGGCGTCGAAGCCGTCGTCGACGTTGTTCCACAGCCGGGCGCCGCGCACCACGTTGCCCGTGCCGGTGCCCTCCTTGACGGCCAGGCCGTCGGCGCTCTCCCCGTTCTTGCGCGGGTCGCGGTTGCCGTAACTGTCCAGGTTCAGGATCTGGTTGCCGCTGGAGGCGCCCTGGAGCTGGAAGCCGGACTCGTAGTTGCCGTGCGTGCTCAGGCGCGAGAAGACGTTGCCGTTGCAGCCGTCGCAGTAGACCCCGTACGGGCCGTTGACGATCTCCAGATCCGAGATCCGCCAGTGCGACGCCTCCATGTGGATCGCCCCGCGTTCGGCACGCGGGATGCTGCCGCCGACCGGGGTGTGGCTCGCGGGCAGTCTCTCGCCGTCGACGACCACACGCTCGCCCGGGTGCGCGGCGAGGGTGATGGGCTGGGACGCGGCCCCCGAGGTGGTGATGGTGATGTTGTCCGTGAGGGCGTACGTCCCGCCGCGCACGCTGATGGTGTCGCCGGGCTTCGCCAGGTCCACCGCCCGCTGAATGGTGTTCAGCGGCCGGGTGAGCGTACCGGGGGCGGAGTCGTCCCCGTTCGGCGCCACGACCAGGGTCGTGCCCGCGGCGACCGCCGGCCTCGCCGGACCGCCCAGCGCCATGACCAGCGCCGCCCCCGTCACCGCCACCGACCAGATCCTTGTGTTGCGCATACGGCCTCCCGCCTCTGCCTGCTGATGTCGCAGAGCAGTGGCCGCCCGGGGGGTGAAGGTTGCCGGGCGACGACGGGAAGTGCCGGGCGGACACGGCCTAGGCTGGGCTGTGTGAGTGACGATCGCAGCAAGACCCCGCTGGCCGTGTTCGACCTGGACAACACCCTTGCCGACACCGCGCACCGGCAGCGGTTCCTGGAGCGCAGGCCGCGGGACTGGGACGGGTTCTTCGCGGCGGCGCCGCAGGACCCGCCGCTCTCCGAGGGCATCGCGATGGTCCGGCAGAGCGCGCAGGAGTGCGAGATCATCTACCTCACCGGGCGGCCCGAGCGCTGCCGGCGCGACACGCTCGACTGGCTGGCCGCCCAGGAGTTGCCCGAAGGGCGGGTGTACATGCGGCGGGACGCCGACCGCAGGCCCGCACGGCTCACCAAGCTGGAGATCCTGCGACGCCTCGCCCGCACGCGTGAGGTCCGCGTCCTCGTGGACGACGACGAACTGGTCTGCGAGGACGCCCGGCGCGCGGGCTTCACCGTCGTCCGGGCGGACTGGGCCGCCCGGTCCGCCGAACTGAAGGTGGCGCAGGAGCGGGAAGGCCGGACCTGAGGGCAGGCGTGGGCGGAGCGTTCACCTCCGCCGGGAACGGCCTACTCGCCCTCTTCCAGCCGGAAGCCCACCTTGAGCCCCACCTGCCAGTGCGCGATCTGCCCGTCCTCGAGCTGGCCGCGCACCTGGGTCACCTCGAACCAGTCCAGGTTGCGCAGGGTCTGCGAGGCCCGGCCGATGCCGTTGCGGATGGCCGCGTCGACGCCCTCGGGCGAGGTCCCGACGATCTCCGTGACCCGGTAGGTGTGGTTCGACATGCCGCTGCTCCTCTTCCAGTGACGTTCCATTGACGGATCTGCCACGCGTCACTCCACCGTGCCCCACACGGCGGCGAAGCGCGAGACGTCGCCTCCCGCTCCGCCGCCGTCCAAGGGCTCGCCGGGTGTCAGCGCGCCATGCTCAGCGACAGCGCGAACCGGCCCGCGCCGTCCGTCCACCAGTGGGCCAGGTCCAGCCCCGCGGCCGACAGCTCGGTGCGCACACCCTCCTGCCGGAACTTCGCCGACACCTCGGTGCGCAGTTCCTCGCCCGCCACGAAGTCGACGCCGAAGCCGAGCGCCGGCACCTTGACCGTCTGCGCCGTACGGGACCGCAGCCGCATCTCGATCCACTCGTGCTCGGCGTCCCACCGCGCCACGTGGTCGAACGCGGCGGGCTCGAAATCGGCGCCGAGCTCACGGTTGATCACGGTGAGCACGTTCTTGTTGAACGCGGCCGTCACCCCGGCCGCGTCGTCGTACGCCCGGACCAGCACCTCCTCGTCCTTGACCAGGTCCGTGCCCATCAGCAGGGCGTCGCCCGGGGCGAGCATGCCCCGCACGGACGCCAGGAACGCTGCGCGCTCGGCGGGCAGCAGATTGCCGATCGTGCCGCCGAGGAACGCCACCAGCCGGGGCCCCGGTGTGTCCGGCAGCGTCAGTTCCGCGGTGAAGTCGGCGATCAGCGCGTGCACGTCGAGCCCCGGCCGCTCGGCGGCGAGCGCCTGCCCGGCCTGGGTGAGGGCGCTCTCGCTGACGTCGACGGGGACGTAGGTGTGCAGGTCCGTGAGGGCGTCGAGCAGGTGCCGTGTCTTCTCGGAGGAACCGGAACCGAGTTCGACCAGGGTGCGGGCCCGGGTCGCCGCCGCGATGTCGCCGGAGCGCGCGAGCAGGATCTCCCGTTCGGCGCGCGTCGGGTAGTACTCGGGCAGTTCGGTGATCTTCTCGAACAGGTCGCTGCCGTGCGCGTCGTAGAACCACTTCGGCGGCAGCGTCTTGGGGGTGCCGGTGAGACCCCGGTGGACATCGGCGCGCAGCGCGGCGTCCGTGGCGTCCTCGGGCAGATTGCGGGTGAGGCGGAACGGGCTCACGTACGGGGCTCCTTCAGCGATGCGGGGACGAGGGGGCCGGCCGGTTCCTTCAGCGGTGTGAGCAGCACGTCGGTGCGGCTCGCCGCGAGGAGGGTGCGGTCCGGGACCTCCTGCCAGTGCGGATCGTCGTCGTAGGGCTCGGAGGCCACGACCGTGCCGCCGCCCGGTCGGGTGAGGTACCAGAGGGTGTCGCCCCAGGCGGTCGCGGTGATGGTGTCGCCGTTGGTGAGCAGGAGGTTGAGCCGGGAGCCGGGGGCCGCGGCGGCGACCTCCAGAACGGTGTCGGCCATGGCCTGGCCCTCCTCGTCACCGCCGCGCAGCCGGGCCAGCACCAGCGCCCACACCAGCGCCGAGTCGTTGCGGGCCTCCAGCGACAGCAGGTCCTCCGCCGGCAGGCTCCGGGACACCGGTGCGAGCGAGCCGGGCCAGCCCTTGACCGCGCCGTTGTGGCTGAACAGCCAGGTCCCAGCGGCGAACGGCGCCGCCGCGGCCTCCGCGTCCGCGCCCGACAGGGTCGCGTCCCGCACCGCCGCGAGCAGCGCGTTCGTCCGTACGACCCGGGCGAGATCGGCGAACGACAGGTCCGCCCAGATCGGCCCGGCCCGGCGGTAGCGGGCCGGCACCGGGTCGCCCTCGGCGTACCAGCCGACGCCGAAACCGTCGGCGTTGACCGTCCCGTACCGCTGCCGCCGGGGCGCCCACGACTGCCGGTACAGGCCGTGCGGGGGTTCCACCAGGAGCCGCCCGAGCGACTCCTCCGGCCCCACGTACGCCACATGACGGCACATCAGACATCCTCCGAGCGGGCCGTGCGGAACCCGGAGAAGATCTGCCGCCGGATCGGATGGTCCCAGTTGCGGAACGTGCCCCGGCACGCCACCGCGTCCACGGCGAAGGCACCGCCGCGCAGCACCTTGTAGTCGGGCCCGAAGAAGACCTCCGAGTACTCCTTGTACGGGAACGCGCGGAACCCGGGGTACGGCAGGAAGTCGCTCGCGGTCCACTCCCACACGTCGCCGATCAACTGCCGTACACCGAGCGGGGACTCGCCGGCCGGATAGCTCCCGGCCGGTGCCGGACGCAGGTGCCGCTGGCCGAGGTTGGCGTGCTCGGGCCCCGGGTCGGCGTCGCCCCACGGGTAGCGCATGGAACGGTCACCGGCCGGGTCGTACCGGGCCGCCTTCTCCCACTCCGCCTCGGTGGGCAGCCGGCGTTCGGCCCAGCGGGCGTAGGCGTCGGCCTCGTACCAGCACACGTGCAGCACCGGCTCGTCGGGCGGTACGACCTCGGTGAGGCCGAAGCGCCGGCGCAGCCACTGCCTGCCGTCCCGCCGCCAGTACAGCGGGTGCGCGATGGAGTTCCGGCGGATGTGGGCCCAGCCGTCCGCGGCCCACCAGCGCGGGTCGTCGTAGCCGCCGTCCTCGATGAACGCCTGGTACGCGCCGTTCGTCACCGGCGTGGTGTCGATGTGGAACGGCGCGACCTCGCGCCGGTGCGCGGGACGCTCGTTGTCCAGGGCCCACGGCTCGCCGGAGGTGCCCATCGTGAACGGGCCGCCCGGGACCAGGACTTCGGAGGGGCCGGTGAACAGCGGCGCCGGCTCCGGGTCGGGCGCGGTCAGGGCCTGCGGGCCCCTGCGCAGCTGATGCGTGATCAGCATGGTCTCGTCGTGCTGCTGTTCGTGCTGCGCGATCATCCCGAAGGCGAACCCGGCCTCCGTCAGCCGCGTCCCGTGGAACGCGGTCCGCTCCAGCACGTCCAGTGCCCGGCCGCGGACGTCGGCCGCGTAGGTGCGTGCCTCCTCGGGCGACAGCAGGGGCAGCTTCGGCCGCTCGGCCCGCGGGTGCTCGAAGGCGTCGTAGAGGCTGTCGATCTCGGGCCGTATCGCCTCGTGCCCGGCGACGGCCCGCAGCAGCCACTGCTCCTCCTGGTTGCCGATGTGCGCCAGGTCCCACACCAGCGGCGACATCAGCGGCGAGTGCTGCGCGGTCAGGTCGGGTTCCTCGACACAGCTCGTCAGCAGGGTGGTGCGGTCGCGGGCGACGACCAGCGAGGCGACGGCGCGCTCGCGCAGAATCTCGGGGTCGACGGTATCGGTGTCGACGGCGGGATCGGTGTCGGTCATGGGCGGATGTCCTTCCCGTGGGCGCGGCCGTCCGTGCCGCGCTGTCGGTCGAGCAGGTCGTCGGCGGGGCAGCGGCCCCGGACGACATAGCGGTCCAGATGGGCCGCGACGGCTTCCATGACCTCGGGCGCGGCGCCGAGCCGGGGCAGGGCGTCCAGCGCGGTCGTGAAGCACGTGACGGCCACCTCGCGCAGTTCGGCGTCGGCCAGGCCGCTGCGTGCCGCGTCGAGCCACAGCGGGTTGTGCGGCGCGGGCAGCCCCAGCGTCCGCTCGGCCAGCCGCTTCACGGCCCGGTACGCGGTTTCGGCGGCCTCCGGGTCGTCGAACAGCGCCGCCGTCACGGCCAGCGGCACGATCCAGCCGTCGTCGCCGGGCTGCGCGTCGATCATGCGCAGTTCCAGGTGGCCGCGCGGCCTGACCGGCGGGAACAGCGTAGTGACGTGGTAGTCGAGGTCCTCCCGCGTGGGCGGCCTCGGCACCCCCGTCCGGATCCACTCCCGGAAGGTAAGCCCCTCCGGGACGTCCCAGGGCCCGCCGTCCCGCCGTACGCACATCACGGGGGAGTCCAGCACGTGCCGCGCCCAGGCGCCGCGCGGGTCGGTGTCCAGCGCTGGACCGCCCGCCCGGCCCGCGCCGATACGCGTCCACAGCAGCTGCCGGCTGGACATCCAGCCGGTCGGCCGGTGACCGGCGAGCGGGGAGCTGGCGAACGCGGCCACCAGGACCGGGCCCAGATGATGGGCCAGCCACCAGCGCCGTACCAGGCCGAGGGGCCCGGGCTCCTCGTGGCCGGCGTCCAGGCACACCTGCACGGAGGCGGAGGAGCACATCATGGCGCGGCCGGAGGGGCCTGTGCGGTCCAGGCAGCGCTCCATGGCGTCGTAGCGCGGTTCGCGCAGGAACCGGCGGGGTTCGTGCCAGGGATCCTGGCCGAGGCCCACCAGCGCGAGGCCGTCCTCGCGCAGGACCGCGCGGACGGCGTCCAGGTCGGCGGAGACGGTACCGATGACTTCCGTCAGCGAGGCGGCGGGGGGCGAACTCAGCTCCAGCTGGCCGCCGGGCTCCACGGTGAGCGCCGACCTCAGAGGCAGGTTCCGCACTGCGGCGTAGGCCGCTTCGAGTCGTTCGGGTGTGACGGGGAGCTGCGGTGCGCGCAGCTCGTGGACGAGCCATTCCACCTCGACCCCGAGGCGGCGTGGCGGGCCGGTCTTGAAGCAGATGCCGCGGACCAGGGCCTCGACGTCTGCTGCGGACAGAGCGGTGTGTGGCTCGGTACAGCCACTTACCGTATCGGACATGTCGGGATCCTCCTGAGATTCCACCATGCCACCGGTCCGGGCACTTCGGCTGCCCGGGCCGGGATCATTCGTTCCACCCAAGACCCTCGCGCCGCTCGGCACAAGGGGGCGAACCAGGGCGTTCCGGGCCGGTCATCCGGGCCGCCCGGGAGTTTCCCGGCGCTTTCCCCGGCGTTCTCCGACGGCGAAAACTCCGTTGCGCCGCGGATCCGGCATCACCCACGATGCCTGCGTGAGCACGACAAGCAAGACCGCGGGGCGCGCGGTCACGGCGCGTACGGGGGTGGCGCCGTGAGCGCGCGCCTGCGCGATATCGCGCGGCAGACCGAGCAGATCGTGGCGGCGGGGACCTACCGGGCGCCGAACGGCCGCGAGGTCTCCATCGCCGGGGAACTCCGGGCGGCGCGCGAGGGCACGCGCCTGTACGGGCCGGAACCGGTACCGGTGCCCTCCGTTCGGGTGACACAGGCACAGGCACAGGCACAGGCACACGCACAGACGCGGATCGAAGTCACGGGCGAGAGCAGCCTGGAGGCCGCCCGCCGGCTCGGCGGGGACGTGGCCGTGCTGAACTTCGCCTCGGCCCGCAATCCCGGCGGCGGCTACCTGAACGGCGCCCAGGCCCAGGAGGAGGCCCTGTGCCGGGCCTCCGCGCTGTACACCTGCCTGCTCCAGGCCCGCGCGTACTACGACCACCACCGCGCCCACCGCGACCCGTTCTACACGGACCGTGTCATCCACTCACCCGCCGTCCCCGTCTTCCGCGACGACCGCGGCGGGCTGCTGGACGAGCCGTACACCGCCGGCTTCCTGACCTCGCCCGCGCCCAACGCGGGCGTGGTGCTGCGCACGGCACCCGAACGGGTTCCCGAGCTGCCGAGGGCCCTGGCCGTCCGGGCCGAACGGGTCCTGGAGACGGCCGCCGCCCACGGCTACCGCAGGCTCGTACTGGGCGCCTGGGGCTGCGGGGTGTTCCGCAACGACCCGGCCCAGGTGGCGGGGGCGTTCCGGGCGCTGCTGGAGCCGGGCGGCCGGTTCGCGGAGACCTTCGAGCACGTGGTGTTCGGGATCCTGGACCGGACGCGGGACCAAGCGGTGCGGGGTGCCTTCGAGAAGACCTTTCAGGTCCAGCCGTAGCGTTCCTGCAACCGGCGTCTGACCAGGTTGAACCGCATACGGTCCAGCGCGCAGGCCTCCCGGCGCATGCCGTCCTCGTGCAGGCGCAGCACCCGGTCCACGCCGACCCACGACTCCCGGCCGGACCGGTCCCACGGCCCGCTGCCGATCGGCACCCACTCCCGATCGCCGACATGCGGCTTGCTGGACAACTGCACAGCGAGGAACGTCCCCGAGGGCTCGCGGGCGACCACGAGCAGCGGGCGGTCCTTGCCGCGCCCGTCGTTCTCCTCGAAGGGCACCCAGGTCCAGACGATCTCGCCGGGGTCGGGGTCGCCGTCGTATGCGGGTGAGTACTCCGTGCGTACCCTGCCGACCGCGCGAGGGTCGGCTTCGGTGGTGGCGGTGGGGCCGTTGCGGCCCGGGGCGTTCCGGTCGGTAAACGTGCTCACGGGGGCACCCTAGAGGCTGCCCCCGTGACCGCGCCCGACGGGTCACTCGTCGTCCATCGGCACCTTCCGGGCCGGCCCGTTGAGCGGCGAGGTCTCCTTCGGTACCTCCCAGCTCTGGTTCATCGACGCGAGCAACCGGCGGGCCAGGCCCAGCCCGGTGCCGCCCATGGTGAGCGCCTTGGCGAACATGTCCGCCATGACAGACGGCGTACGGTCGCTCAGACGGCGGCGGAAGGTGCCGTGACCGGCGGCGACGGCCACTTCTCGAACCAGCGCAGCTCCGCCTCCAGTTGGGCCGCCACCTGCACCAGAAGCGGCTCGCTGTCGGCCGGCCCCAGCAACTGCGCCCCGACGGGCAGGCCGTCCGCCGTGAACCCGGCGGGCACGTTGACCCCCGGCCAGCCCAGCACGTTCCACGGCCAGGCGTACGGACAGGCGGCGATCATCGCGCGGTCGGTGGCGAAACCGCTGAGTTCGAGCAGGGCGCCGATGCGGGGCGGGGGAGCGGCGGTCGTGGGCGCGAGGACGACGTCGTACGAGGTGAAGAACCCTCCGATACGGCGGTGCAGGACGGCCTCCGCGCGCCGGGCCGCCCGCAGCGGGGCCCCGCCGAGCAGCCGGCCCAGCCGGGCCGCGTCCCTGGTGCGCCGGTCCAGCAGCGCCGGGAAGGGCGCCTCGCCCACCCGCTCGGCGATCCCGGCCGTCGCGCGCGGCACGAAGGTCAGCCCGATCTGCCCGTACGGCGGGTCCGCCTCCTCGACCGTGTGCCCCAACGCGGCGAGCCGCTCGGCGAGTTCGACGATCCGGGTCCGGACTTCGGGACGCAGACGGGCGGGCACCGCCGTGAACGGCGGCTTGAGGGAGAGCGCGATCCGCAGGCGCCCGGGATCGCGGCCGACCGCCGCCGAAGCGTCGACGGCCGGGGGCCGGTGCGGGTCCTGCGCGTGGTTGCCGCTCGCCGCGTCCAGCAGCAGGGCCGCGTCGGCGACCGTACGGGCGAGGGTGCCGTTGACGGTGATGCCCTGGAAGGACTCGCCGCGCGGCCAGGTGGAGACCCGGCCGCGCTGCGGTTTGATGCCGACCAGATGGGTCCACGCGGCCGGGATCCGCACCGAACCGGCGCCGTCCGAGCCGAGCGCTGCGGGTACGAGTCCGGCGGCGACCGCGGCGGCCGAGCCGCCGGACGAGCCACCGGGCGTGTGGTCCGTGCTCCACGGATTGCGGGTCGCGCCGAAGGCGGGCCCCTCGGTGAAGGGCCACTGCCCGAACTCGCAGGTGTTGGTCTTGCCGACGATCACGGCCCCGGCCGCGCGCAGCCGCCGCACCGCCTCGCCGTCCTCGGTGACCGGCGGGAACTCCCCGCAGCAGCCGAAGGCGGTCGGCTCGCCGGCCACGTCCATGTCGTCCTTCACCGCTACGGGGACGCCGAGCAGCGGCTTGCGCACGCCCGTGGCCAGCTCCCGGTCAGCCGCTTCGGCCTCGGCGAGCGCGGCCTCGGCCCGGACGATCCGGAAGGCGTTGAGGCTGCCCTGCGTCGCCTCGATCCGCGCCAGCGTGAGCTCTACCAGGGCGCGGGACGTCACCTCCCCGGCGGCCAGCGCACGGGCGGTCTCCGACAGGCCTGCGGCGCGGTCGAGCGTCATGCGGACACCTCCGGAAGCGTGTGGTCTACCGAACGGTAACGTCCGGTGGCCCGGTGGCGGAACGGCGGCGACGGGGTGGATGTTCACCGATCCCTTCTGGGCTCTGCGGCTCTCGTACAAAACCATTGACGCACTTCTGCCTCAGCTCTACCTTCTGACCGACTTTCCGAACCTTGTTCGGTATTTCGACCCTCTGAGTCGAGAGCGAGCCGCACATGATCCCCCGACCCGTCGCCCCCTCCCGCCGTACCCTGCTGCGCGCCCTGGCGGCCCTGCCCGCCTCGGCGCTGCTGCTCGGCGAAGCACCCGGACTGCTCGGCAGCGCCATGGCCGCCGCACCCCCGAACGGCTCGGCCACCCGCTACACGATCGTGCCGTTCCTCAACAGCGACGACGGCACGGTCAACGTCTACCAGTCGGACGACGCCACCGACTTCCGGCTGCTGCGCTCCTCCGCGTACACGCCACCGGCGAACCGGATCCGCGACGCGAGCGTCCTCAGACACACCGACGGCTTCTACTACGTCACCTACACCACGCGCACGTGGCAGGACACCAGCAGGACCATCGGCTTCGCCCGCAGCTCAGACCGCGTCAACTGGACGTTCCTGTACGACTACACCGTCCCCCTAGCGAACCTCTCCCGCGCCTGGGCGCCCGAATGGTTCGTCGACAGCGACGGCAGCGTCAACGTCATCGTGTCCTGCTCCACCACGAACGCCGAGTGGATCTTCACGCCGTACCGGCTGAGAGCCACGAACTCGGCTCTCACAGCGTGGAGTTCACCGGTGGCGCTCTCCGGCATCGGCGCCAACCACATCGACACGTTCATCGTGAGGATCGGTTCGACGTACCACGCCTTCCCGAAGAACGAGACGACGAAGTACATCGAGTACGCCACCGCCTCGAACCTCACCGGCCCGTACACGATCCGCAGGACCGGCGACTGGGCGGGCTGGGGCAGCTACCGCGAGGGACCCGCGCTGGTGCAGCTCGACAACGGCGGCTGGCGGATCTTCTTCGACGGCTACGGCGACGGGAACTACTACTACAGCGACAGCCACGACACCTTCGCCACCTGGTCGGCACCGGCCGCACTGCCCGCGATCTCCGGCACGGCCCGGCACTTCACGGTCGTCAGGGAAACGGTCTCAGGCGGCCCGAGTCTGCCCCGGAACACCACCCGCTCCTTCCGGTCGGCCAACTACTCGACCCGCTACTGGCAGCAGCAGTCCGCGCTCCTCAACCTGCCCGTGGTCAGCGGCTCCAGCACCACCGCCGAGAAGCAGGCCGCCACCTTCACGGTCGTCGCGGGCCTCGCCGACGCGAACGGCTGCTCCTTCCGCGACGCGGCCGGCAACTACCTGCGCCACTGGGACTTCCGCGCCCGCTTCGACCCGAACGACGGCACGAGCACGTTCGCCAAGGACGCCACGTTCGTCCTCCGGACCGGCACGGCGTCGGGCTCCGTCCGCTTCGAGTCGTACAACTACCCGGGGCACTACCTGCGCCACTACGCCTACCAGCTCCGCGTGGAACGCTCGAACGGAACGGACCTGTTCCGGCAGGACAGTTCGTTCGTGCCGGTGGCTGCTTGGGCCTGAGCTGCATCACGGATGACCTGGGCGGTTGTCCTGGGGGTAACGGAATACCTCCGTCCGCATCTGGTCAGCGCGAGCGTCATCAAGGGCCGACCGGGCGCGCGAGGACGTTCCTGCTGGCCATGAAGGCGTGCGCGGGCGCGCCATCCGGGCCCATGGCCACCACCAAGACCGCCGCCAGTACCGGCCGATAGCCTGACCAGCATGAGTGACGGCATCGCGTGGATAGGCGCACACCACCCCACCCCTTCATCGGCCGTGGCCGGCATGCTCGGTGGCATCTCGCTGACCCTGGCCCGAGGCGTGGAGACGGACGAGTTCCTCATCAACCTGGGCGCCGACCTCGACGAGCTGGCCGCGCGCACCCCGTGCAGGGAGCTGCGCGCGCCGGCCGGGCAGCCGGGCCGGCCCTCCCCTCACCTCAACCGCGCCATGTACGGCACGTGCGGTGAGTGGACGTACGTGCTGGAGGACTGGGGCATGGCAACCTGGGCGACCGGCTACCAAGGCAAGGCCGAGTCGATGCTTCCCTGCGAGGGCGAGGAGATCCTCTGCCTGACCGCCAACCGTTTCAGCACCCCGGCCCTGATCATCCATGCGCCCGATGCCTGCGCGTACCGGGTTGATTTCGGCACCGACACCGGGCAGGGCTCGGCCCTAGATGCCGCCCTCAGCGCCGCGGGCGCGGTGTTCCCGTCGATGCCTGCGGCCAGTGAGGCCGAAGTCGTCGCGTAACCGGTAACGCCGACGCGCCGGCCGTCAGGCTTCGTCACCAACGTCCTCGGGGGGCGTCCGGGTCACGCAGCGGGCGCAGGCCCTGGCCCGGGCCGAGGGAAGGTTCGCCGGGGACGGTAGCTACGCCTCGATAGTCTGCACGACGTGATCAACTCATACCTGAGTTCCGATGCTGAAGTCGCGATAGCCGCAGCGCGTGCCGGCGCGGACGTGGTCCGCGACATGTACGGCCAGTGGCTCCCCCGCATCGACAAAGCTGCCGGGGATTTCGCCACCGCCGCCGATGTGGAGGCCGAGGAGGTGATCCTCGACGTCATCCGTGCCGCCCGGCCCGATGACGCGGTGCTCGGCGAGGAAGGCGGGCAAAAGGGCGCCGCCGACGCTGTGCGCCAGTGGCTGGTGGACCCCCTGTGCGGCACGCTGAACTACGCCGTCGGCAACATGCTGGTGGCCGTCAACGTGGCGCTGCGCGATGGGGCAACAGCGGTGGCCGATCCGTTCAACGGCGAGGTCTTCTTCACGGACGGGGAGACCGCCTGGGTGCGGCATGACAGGGCCGACGACGCCCTGCTGACGCCTACGCCGGCCACCCGATTGGTGGACGTCAACCTGGATCCGCCGTTCCCGAGTGCGCCGGGCTTCCGGGCCGTGGATCTGCTGGCCCACCCTGAGTTCGTCGAGCGTTTCCGGCCGCGGGTCGTGTCCACGACCCTGGCCCTGGCCTGGGTCGCTGCCGGCAAGCGCGCCGCGTATGTCACCGATGGCGGCGACCTCTCCAAGAGCGTGCACTTCGCCGCTGGCATCGCTTTGTGCCGGGCTGCCGGCTGCACGGTCACGGGGATCGACGGCGCTCCGATCGGTGAGACAGGCCGCGGGCTTGTGGTCGCCGCCGACAAGGAGACCCACGGGCTGCTGATGTCGATGATCCGCAGCCGCAGCTAGTGCTGTGACCGCCTGGGTTCGCCGGGCTGGGTCAGGCTGCTGCTTGCAGGGGCCTGCCGCCCCAGCGGATGCCCTTCTCACCGTGGATCCGGGCACGTTCACGACGTCGGGCTGCGAGGACGTCTGGATGGCGGCGTTGGTGTTGCGCCATCGCAGGGGGCGTGGAGGGCAGGGTCTGTGAGGTGTGGTTGCGGAGCGTGGAGGCCGCAGCGGTGCGGACAGTCGATATGAAGCGCAGCCTCAAGAAGCTGGAGGTCTCGGAACAAGGTCAGCGTGGCGAGGCGGCGCCTTGAGCTGGGCAATTGTGCTGAGGGATACGGAACCTCCCTCTGCTTCCCTGATTTTCCCGGGAGTCCCGGCCCGGCTCCTCACTGGTGCTGCGCTGTGCCCAGCTCGTCGGTGAACCGGGCCAGGGCCTCCTCGGCCGTGGGGGCGGGGCCGAACAACTGCTCCTGGCGGCGGGGGTCGGCGACGTAGCGTCCGCTGTCGAACCAGGCGAACATCGCGGCCATGTCCTTGACCAGGGGCATGAAGCGGCCGGCGACGGCTCCCACGGCGCGGGCGACGGCGGAAGGGACGGCCCACACCTTGATCTTCTTTCCGGCCCGGTGGCCCATCAGGTCGGCCACCTCGCGCATGCTGACCGGACGGTCCCAGCCGATGTCGATGCGCTCACCGCTGTCGGCCTCGGCGTCGACGGCGGCCGCCAGGTACGCCGCGAGATCGGAGGTGTGGACGAAGGTCAGCGAGGCGGTGGCCTTGCCGATCCACATCAGGCGGCCCTTGTCGATCGGGTCGCCCGCCATGCTCGCGACCTGGTCGACGAACGCCCCAGGGCGCAGTGCGACGAACGGGACGCCGAGCTGTTCGAGCTTGTCCTCGGCGATCTTCTTGTGCCAGAAGTGCGGGACTTGGGGCGTCTGGTCGCTGGTGAGGATGCTGGTCAGGACGAACCGCCGGATGCCGGCGCGGTGGGCGGCCTCGGCGAGGTTGGCGTTGCCGACGGTGTCGATGTCGTGCGCGTTCTTGCCGCCGCGGGTGTAGCCGGCAGCGGTGGTGATGACGGCATCGGCGCCGTTCATGGCGGCGACGAGCGAGCCGAGGTCGAGCATGTCGCCGCGGGCGATCTCGACACCCCGGCTTTCGAGCCTGCTCGCGTCGGTGGTCGGCCGGACCAGGGCGCGGACGTTCTTGCCGCGCCTCAGCAGTTCGTCGACGACCTTGCCCCCGAGGGAGCCGGTCGCGCCGACGACGAGGACCGGGAGAGTGGTGGTCATGGGGGTCTCACTTTCCAATCAGGTCAGTAATGGGGGGCCCGGACGAGTTCCGCCTGCCCGCACCGGGACCGCTCGCGCTCACCCATGTCGCTGAGGCCCCGCAACCGCCCGTTCGCCCGGGCCCTCGTGGGCCGACTGTGCCGCGGCACAGTCCACTTCGCGGGAACACCGGAAACGATGTGCGTTCCAGGCCGGAACGGGGGGGGAGCCAACGGGAGTTACTCGGACTCTTCCCGCGGAAGAGCGCGGCTGTTGATCGCGTCGGCGATGGCGTAGGCGGTGCGGACGAAGGTCTCTGCCTGCTGCGCCGACAGGTTCAGCGCGGAGGTCTCCTCCAGGGCCCGCCACATGGCTGCCAGGGGCTCGCGCATGGCACGGCCCTTGTCGGTGAGGTGGACGACCATGACACGCCGGTCGTGCTCGGCCGGCTCGCGGATGAGCAGGCCCGCGTCCTGCATGCGGCGCAGGGACTTGGAGACGGTGGAGTGGTCCAGGCCGACGCTTTCGAGCAGCTCGGACTGGGTCTGGCCGTCCCGGTCCAGGAGTTGCATCAGCAGCAGTTCCTGTCCGGGATGCAGGTCCATCTCGCGGAGCATGGCGGCGGCGCGGGCACGGTGAGCGCGGGCGAGCTGGAAGATCGCGTAGCTCATCGGCCCCTCGCTGGCCGTGGCGGGGATGCGGGGTGTGGGGGCGGGCATGGTTCGGTTCCTCAGACGGTGTAGGTGGGGTAGTCGGTGTAGCCGGCCACTCCGCCGCCGTAGAAGGTCGCCGGGTCGGGGGTGTTCAGCGGCGCGTCAGAGCGTAGCCGCTCGACCAGGTCCGGGTTGGCCAGCGCGAGGGCGCCGACGGAGACGAGGTCGGCCGTGCCGTGGTCGATGTCCTTGGCGCGGGTGGGCAGGTCGGTGCCGGCCCGGTTGAGGATCAGCGTGGCCGGCCACAGCGTGCGCAGGGTGCCCAGCAGCGCGTCGTCGCCCGCGTGGAGGACGTGGAGGTAGGCGAGGCCGAGCGGGCTGAGGGCACGCAGGAGCGCCGGATACAGCTCGGCGGTGTCGGACTCGGCGATGTCGTTGTAGGGGTTGCCGGGGGAGATGCGCAGGCCGGTGCGGTCGGCGCCGATCTCGTCGGACACGGCAGCGGCGACCTCGACGGCGAAGCGGATGCGGTTGTCGAGGGAACCGCCGTAGCGGTCGGTGCGCTGGTTGGTGTTGCCGGACAGGAACTGGTGCACCAGGTAGCCGTTGGCGGCATGGATCTCCACTCCGTCGGCACCTGCCGCGACGGCAGCAGCCGCTGCGCGGCGGAAGTCCTCGACGGTCGCCGCCACCTCCTGCGTCGACAGAGCACGGGGCGTCGGCATCTCCTGGGGCCCGGACGCGGTGAACATCGTGCCCTGCGGCCGGATGGCCGAGGGGGCGACCGGCCGGCGCCCGTGGGGGGTGTTGTCGGGGTGGGCGATGCGGCCGGTGTGCATCAGCTGGATGACGATCCGGCCGTCGGCCGCGTGCACGGCATCGGTGACCTTGCGCCACCCGGCGATCTGCTCGTCATCGTGGATGCCCGGGGTGAGGAGGTAGCCCTGGCCGTCGGCGGACGGCTGGGTTCCCTCGGTGATGATCAGCGCGTGCGAGGCCCGCTGGGCGTAGTACTCGGCGTTCAGCTCGGTCGGTACGCCTTCGGGAGTGGAGCGGTCACGGGTCATGGGGGCCATGACCAGGCGGTGCGGGAGGGAGATGTCACCGATGGTGGTCGGTGTCCACAGGGCGTTCAGCATGAGTGGTCCTTCGGTTTGGTGACGGCCGAGTGATGATCGAAACAGGAGGGAAAGGCGGGCGTGATCAGTCGAGGGTGAGGACGAGCTTGCCCCGGACATGCCCGGCGTCGCTGACCTGCTGGGCAGTGGCGGCCTGGTCGAGCGGGTAGGCGGTGACGGTCGTGACGACCTTGCCGGTCGCGGCATCCTGCGCCAGCGCGGCCAGGCGGGCGGCCGAGCGTTCCTGGCCACCGCTGGCGAAGGTGATGCCGAGCTGGTGCGCGCGGAAGTCGGCGATGGTGACGATGCGCTCGGTCCCGCCCCGCAGGGTGATGGAGTCCTCGAGGGCTCCCTTCCCGGCCAGGTCGAACACCGCGTCCACGCCGTCGGGGGCGAGCGCCCGGACCCGCTCGACCAGGCCCTCGCCGTAAACGGTCGCGGTGGCGCCGAGCGAGGTGAGGTACTCCTGGTTGGCGGGGCCGGCGGTGCCTATGACACGCGCTCCGCGGGCTGCGGCGACCTGGACCGCCAGGGTTCCGACCGCTCCGGCCGCGCCGTGCATCAGCACGGTCTCCCCGGCGGTGACGCCCAGCAGGTTCAGGACCCGCTCGGCCGTCTCGCCCGCCACCGGCAGCGCGACCGCGTGCTGCCAGTCGAGGCCGGCGGGCTTGGGGGCCACGGTGGTGGCCAGCGCGTACTCGGCGTACGAGCCGGTGTCCGACCAGCCCAGAACCTCGTCGCCGACCCGCACGTCCCGCACGCCCTCGCCCAGGGCGTCCACCACGCCGGCCAGCTCGTGACCGGGGACGGAGGGGAGCGGTGTGGGGAACACGGCCTCCAGTGCCCCGGAGCGGATCTTGCCGTCCAGCGCGTTCAGCCCGGCTGCCTTGACACGGACGCGGATCTGCCCGGGGCCGGGCCGCGGGACCTCGATGTCCGCCTCGCGCAGCACCTCCGTGCCTCCGAAACGGTCGAACAGGATGGCTTTCATGACGACTCCTCTCGTGTCGCCACTCATTTAGGTGGCTGGACACATAATCAACGTAACAGCAAACATGTGGCTAGCCAAGTAATTACTCTCGCCCCGCGTCGGCACGCGGTACTCCCGGGGAGGGGTCGGCCTCGGATGACTTACGGTGAGCTGGGCGGAGTAGATGGCGGCATGCGGCTACGCGCCGCTGGCCAGTGGACAAGGCAGGGGAAGCGTGACGTCACAGCGCGGAAATCAGTCGGCGGTAGCCGCCCGGGGTCGTACGGCGGCCGGTCGGGCTCCGGGTCCGCGTGCGGTGGAGATCCGGAACGCTGCCCTCGTCCTGTTCGCCGAGCGCGGGTACGCCGCCACCACGATGGCCGACATCGGCGAAGCGGTGGGGATGCGCGGGCCGAGTCTGTACAAGCACGTGGGGTCCAAGCAGGAACTGCTCACCCAGATCATGACCGGCACGATGGACGACCTGCTGCGGAATCACCGCGCCGCCGTCGCGGGATGTGAGGACGTGGTGGAGCGGCTGCGCCGGGCCGCCGAGGCTCATGTTCGGTACCACGCCCGGCACCGCCTCGAAGCGTTCGTGGGGACCCGGGAGATCCGCAGCCTGGAGGAGCCCCACCGTACGGAGGTCCTTGAGCGGCGTGCCGCCTACGAGCAGGCCTTCCGGACGTTGCTCGGCGAAGGCGTGCAGGCCGGGCGCTTCAGTGTCACCACGGTGAAGCTGACCTCCTACGCGATCCTGGATCTCGGGATGGGCGTGCCCGTCTGGTATCGCGAGGACGGTGACCTGACGGAAGATCAGGTCGTCTACCAGTACGGCGACTTCGCCCTGCGGCTGGCCGGCGCGCGCTGACGCGATGGAGAGTGCCCGTTCGAGCGGAGCACACTCCGCGTGAACCGAATCCGGTTCAAAATTATGAGTGGCCACGCTGTGTCGTCGCGGTGACCGTGCCGCGCGGTATGTCGGTGACCCGAGTGGTGGTACCGCTTGAAGTCACTGCAGGTCAATCGCATCGCGTGCTCAGCCTCCATTCCGGTTCTCGACCCTCACCTCAAGAAAATCTCCGCACCGGGCTAGCTGTACTGAGTTCAGTTCTGTAGCGTCCCGGGCGTCGGCAGGTACGGGACCGTGCCGGGAAGGAGAGTCGGAGCATGAGTGCTACTCAGCGTTCCGCCACATCAGGGGCGGAGTCGGCGACGTACGAGCCTCGTACGGTGCGCCGCGCGATGCTCGCCGGCAGCCTCGGCACCCTGATCGAGTACTACGACTTCAGCGTCTACGGCTATCTCGCCGTGGTGATCGCGCCGCAGTTCTTCCCGAGCGAGGAGCCAGCGGCCGCGCTCCTGGCGACGCTCGCGGTGTTCGCCACCGGACTGGTGGTGCGGCCGGTCGGCGGCGTCTTCTTCGGATGGCTCGGCGACCGATGGGGGCGCCGCAAGGCGCTGGTCTCCTCGGTGCTGTGCATGGGAGTCGCCAGCAGCGCCACCGGACTGCTGCCGACCTACAGCCAGATCGGCGTCACCGCCGCGGTGCTGCTCCTTCTGTGCCGATTGATGCAGGGCATCTCCACGGGGGGCGAGTCGGTCGGCGCCTACACCTACATCTACGAGTCGGCCCCGCCTGGGCGCAGGGCCTTCCTCGGTGCCGTCACGCCCATCGGGTCCAACCTCGGGTTCATGTTCGCGGCTGCCACGGCCGGGGTGATCTCCGCCCTTGCCACGAAGGACCAGATGGCCGACTGGGGCTGGCGGCTGCCGTTCCTCATGGCCGTGCCGCTGACCCTGTTCTGCCTGTGGGCACGGCTGCGGATCGAGGACACCCCCGAATTCGAGGAGGCCGCACGGCGTGCCGACATCCCCACCGCTCCGATCCGGGAGGTCCTGTCCACGCACCGCGCGGCGCTGCTGCAGTCCATCGGCCTGTCCATGGCGCAGGGCGGCGCCATCTTCCTCGGCCTGACGTACATCGGCATCCACCTCACCAGCGACCTGGGGTACGACTCCACGCAGGTGCTTTGGCTGAGCGCGGGCGTCGTGCTCGTCACCGTGCTGCTCATGGTGCCGGCGGGCTGGCTCGCCGCCCGGTTCGGCTCCCGTCGCATCCTGATGTTCGGGTTGCTGGGCTTCCTGGTGACCGCCTATCCCGCGATGATGCTGATGGACCGGCACAACCTGGCCCTGGCCGGCGCCGCCTACCTGCTGTTCATGCTGAGCAGCGCGTTCGTGCAGGTCCCGGCGGCCAGCCTGTGGCCGCACCTGTTCGAACGCCGGGTCCGGTTCACCGGGATGGCGATCGGCTACAACATCGGCACCGTCCTCGCGGGCGGTACCGCCCCGTACATCGCGGCCTTCCTCGTCCAGCGGACCGGGAACCAGCTCTCCCCTGCGTTCTTCGTCATGACGGTCTGCGTGATCGGGATCGGGGCCCTGCTCACCGTTCGCAAGGACGTGGGCGCGAAGGTCGGCTGAGACGTCCGTCGCGGTGACCGCCGGTGCCAGGAGCCCGGCGGTCACCGCGACGCGCTATCCCGCTGCCTTGCCGCGGGCGTGACCGACATGGCCGATGGTCTGGCCACCGTCCACCAGGAACTCGCCGCCCGTGGTGTACGAGGCGTCGTCGCCGGCGAGGAAGAGCACCATGCGCGTGACCTCCTCGGGCTCCCCGATGCGCGGCACCGGCTGATCGGCGAAGAGCGCGGGTGCGGCGCCTTCACCCATGGACGTGCGGATGACGCCCGGGTGTACGGAGTTGACGCGCACCCCGGTGCCCGCCATGTCCAGTGCGGCGGCCTTGGTCATTCCGCGGATCCCCCACTTGCTCGTCACGTAGCCGATGCCGTCGGCGAAGCCCATGAGGCCGGCGGCCGAGGAGATGTTGACCACCGCCCCGCGCCCGCGGCCGCGCATACCGGGCAGGACGGTGTGCATGCCCAGGAAGGTGCCGACCACGTTGACGTCGAGGATCCGGCGGAAGTGCTCGGGCGACTGCTCCTCCACGCCGCCGAAGTGAACGATCCCCGCGTTGTTGACCAGGATGTCCACGGGACCGAGGGTGTCCTCGACGGTGCGGACGACGGACTGCCACGCCTCTTCGTCGGTCACGTCGAGGTGGTGGTACCGCGCGCCGGGAAGACTCTCGGCCAGGGCCTTTCCCTCGTCGTCCAGCAGGTCGCAGACGGCGACCCGGGCGCCTTCCGCGGCCAGCCCGCGGGCATGCGCGGCACCCATGCCCCGGGCCCCACCGGTGACGATCGCGACTTTTCCGTCGAAGCGCATCCTGAACTTCCCCTCCGCGTGTGCGTATATGTCTGAACCTGGCAGTCGGGTCTGCGCCCTGGCAGTCGGGTCTGCGCCCTGGCAGTCGGGTTTGCGCCCTGGCAGTTGGGTCCGCGCCTGGGTAGTCGGGTCCGCGCCCGGTCATTCGGGTCCGCGCCTGGTCAGTCGGGGACGAGTACGGCCCGCCCGCGCACCCGGCCCCGGCGAAGCCGGTCGATCGCCTCCGGCGCGGCGGACAGCGGGAAGTGTTCCGTCTCGACGTGGATCGCGCCCGAGCGTGCCAGTGCGACGACCTCGGCGAGTTCGGGGCGCGTACCCCAGAAGGGCAGGGAGAGCTTGAAGCCCGGCGGGAGAACACCCGGCTTGGAGACGGTCAGACGTCCCCCTCCACTGCCGACGACGGCGAGTTCGCCGCCCGGCCGCAGGACACCGGCCGCGAGTTCCAGCGTCTGCGTGGTGCCGACGAAGTCGAGCACGGCGTCCACGCCCGCGCCACCGGTCCGCGCCCGCAGAACATCGGCGGTGTCCGCCCGCACCAGGGTGCCGAAGTCCGCGCCGGAGCGGTCCGCGAGAGCCAGGGCATCCTCCCGGACGTCGACCGCCAGCACGCGGCTCCCGGTGGTCGCGCGAAGGATCTGCACGGCCAGGTGGCCCAGCCCTCCGACGCCGATGACGGCGGTGGTGGCGCCCTTCCCGAGTGCGTGCCGGAGCCCGGCCACAGCGTGGTAGGACGTCAGGCCCGCGTCCGAGAGCGGAGCCGCCTGATCGGCGGGCAGGTCGTCGGTCGGCACCAGCTGGCGGGCGGACGGGACGAGTACGTACTCGGCCATTCCGCCGTCCCGGCCCAGTCCCGCCCCGTGCCAGGCGAGGGTGTCGCGCCGGTCGCAGTAGTTGTCCCAACCCGTCGCACACCGGTCGCAGGCGCCGCAGCCCCACGGTCCGTAGAGCACCACGCGGTCGCCGACCCGCACCCCGCCGGCGTCGCTCCCCAGGGCCGCGATCCGCCCGGCGACCTCGTGGCCGAGCGTGAAAGGGAGCCGGTAGGGCAGAGCCCCCGGAACCGCTCCCATGACGTGCAGGTCGGAGTGGCACAGGCCGGTGGCTTCGACCCGTACCAGTACCTCGGCGCCGCGGGGGGCGGGCCGCTCGACCTCGACCGGTGCCGGTGGCTCGCCCCACGCCGTCAGCCGCAGTGCCCTCATCTTCACCGTCCCGGGTCTTGTCAGTCCAGCAGCCGCCACGATAACAGAGATGAAGTCAGTTCAATATGGCCAGCGTGGCGAAGGGGAGATTGTCTTGACCGGGACGGACAGGCGGACGGACAGGTTCGCGGGCAAGGTCGCGATGGTGACGGGCGCCGGCTCCGGAATGGGTGCGGCGGCCGCCCGGAAGCTCGCGGCGGAAGGGGCGCGGGCCGTCGTCCTGGTGGACCTGAACGGCGATGGGGCGGAGGCCGTCGCGAAAAAGCTGCCCGCCGCTCGGGCGGTCGCACTCGACGTGGGGGACGCCGCTCAGGTCGATGGCGCGGTCCAGGACGTACTGCGGCGGCACGGACGGCTCGACGTCCTGGTGCATGCGGCCGGGGTCGACGACCCCGAGGCCAAAGCGCGGATCGCGGACGCCTTGGTGGAGGGGCGACCGGTCGAGGTGACGGGTTCTCTCGGCGATGCCGCCTGGCGGCGCGTCATGCGGGCGAACCTGGACGGCACGTTCCATGTGCTGCGTGCCGCGGTGCGGGCCATGCGCCCCTTCGAGGCCGGGGCGATCGTGGTGATCGGCTCGTCGTCGGCCTTCGACACCCCCGTCGGATACCCCCACTACGCCGCCTCCAAAGCCGCTGTGCACGCGCTGAGCCAGGCCGTGGCCAAAGAGGTCATCGCGTCCGGAATCCGGGTGAACGTGGTGGCCCCGGGGCCCACGGAGACGGGGATGGCCGCGCGCACGCCCGAGGTGCTGAGGGCCGGTTTCGCCGACCCGAGGGTGCGCCCGTACGCGACCTCCGAGGAGATCGCCGACATCGCTCTCTTCCTGGCGAGCGATGCCGCGGCGAACGTCGTCGGTGCGGTGCTGCTCGCCAACGGCGGCAGGTTCACCGCCTGAACGGCATCAACTCGTGCACGGGTCTTGCCCGGCTGGATTCCCTGCGCCTACGGTCAATGAATTGAGTTCAGTTTTGTGAGGAGCTCCCAATGCACCGTCGTCACCCCGAGATCGACCCCCAGTCGCTGTCCGAAACAGACGAGCAGAGGCAGCTTCGGGCCGTATTGCGGGACTTCTGCACCGAGACAAGTGGTCCCGAGGACGTCCGCAAGCATCTGGCCACCCCGCGCGGATACGACGAGCAGCTCTGGGCGCGGCTCGCGGGGGAGATCGGGGTCCACGGGCTGGCCGTCCCCGAGGAGTACGGCGGGGCGGGCTTCACGTTCGCCGAACTGGCCGTAGCCCTGGAGGAAGCGGGGCGCGCCCTGTACTGCGCGCCGTTGCTGCCCACGGTGGTCCTCGCCGCTCACGCCCTGCTGTACAGCGGCGACCGCACGGCGTGCGAGCGCTATCTGCCGCGGATCGCCGACGGCACGCTGACCGCGACCGTGACCGGGTTCGAGGCCGCTTCGTCCTCCGAACCAGAGGTCACGGCCGAACAGAGTGGTTCGCGCTGGGTGCTACGCGGTCAGGCGGACTTCGTACTCGACGGGGCCGGCGCGGACCTGATCCTCGTAAGGGCGCAAACTCCTGCCGGGCCAAGGCTGTTCGCCTGTGAGCCCACGCCCGACACCAGCCGGCGGACTCCGCGCCGGGTCCTGGACGAGACGCGGCGCCAGGCGCTGGTGGAGTTCCGGGGGGCGCCGGCCACCACGGTGGGCACGGCGGAGGGTACCGAAAGCACCGTCGCGGCGACCCTCGACACCGGGCGGGCCGCGCTTGCGGCCGAGCAGGTCGGTGGCAGCGGACACGCACTGGACGCCACCGTCGAATTCGTCAAACAGCGCCACCAGTTCGGGCGGCCCATCGGTTCGTTCCAGGCGGTCAAGCACCGCTTGGCCGACGTGCTGGTCGCGCTGGAAGCGTCACGTTCCGCGTCCTCGTACGCGACCACCTGCGCCGCCCTCGCCTCGCCGCAACTGCCCATGGCCGCCTGTGCCGCCGCCGTGGTCTGCTCCGAGACCTTCCGTCTGGCGACGGCCGAGTACGTCCAACTGCACGGCGGCATCGGCTTCACCTGGGAGCATCCGGCCCATCTGTATGTGCGCCGCGCGCGCAGCGCCGAGGCCCTGTTCGGCACGACGGACCGACACCGGGCCCGGCTCGCCGAACTCATCGGGCTCGCCACGGCCTCCGCCGCCTGACCAGGCAGGAGCAGGGACAAGGAGAGAGCCGCAGCCGTATGACACCGACGCCACGCCTTCCGCTGGCCCTCGCCGCACCCTTCACACTCGGCGGCCTCACCCTCCGCAACCGCCTCGTCGCCACCGCCCACGCCACCGCCGCCGTCAGCGACGGCGCTCCCACCGGGGCCGACGCGGCCTACTGGCGGCGGCTGGCCCAGGGCGGCGCCGGCATGGTGATCACCGGAGGCACCGCCGTGGCCCCCGAGTCGACGCTGCCGCAGCGCTATCTGACCGAAGCGTGGCGCCCCGAGATCAAGGACGCCGTACGCCGCCGCGCCGAGGCCATCACCGACGAGGGCGCCGTGGCCGTCGCGCAGCTCGTCCACCTCGGCCGGGAGACCCTGGGCGCCGGCACTTACTACGCGCCGGTCTCCGCCGCGGCCGTCCGCTCGCCCCGCGAGGCGACCGCGCCCCGCCCGCTGGGCACAGAAGAAGTACGCGGTGTCGTCGACGCGTTCCGTATCTCCGCGGCGAACAGCGTGCAGGCTGGTTTCCACGGTGTGGAACTGCACGCCGGCCACGGCTATCTGCTCGCCCAGTTCCTCTCCCGGGCCACCAACACCCGCGCCGACGCGTACGGCGACCGTATCGCCCTGCTGGCCGAGGTGATCGACGCCATCCGCACCGAGATCGGTGAACTCCCCGTCGGTGTACGGGTGTCGGCGGAGCCCGGCGAGGACTCCGGACTCGGCCTCGACGACCTGACCGAGCTGCTTCCACGGCTGTGCGCCGCCGCGCCCTTCGCGTACGTCAACGTCACCACCGGCGTCCGCAACACCTACGTCCCCGGTATGGCCACCACCCGCCCGCCCCTGCTGGAGTCCGTGGCCCGGCTCCGCTCGGCGCTCGCGCTGCCGCTCCTGGTCAGTCAGGGCTTCCGGTCGGTGGCGGACATCGAGCGGGCGCTGGACTCGGGGGCCGATCTGGTCGGGATGGCCCGGCCGTACATGGCCGACCCCGACTTCGCCCGCAAGGTGATCGCGGGCGACGAGCGATCCGTACGCCCCTGCACCGGCTGCAACGAGGGCTGCCGGACCTTCGAGCCCACCGGTTCGTGCTCGGTGAACCCCGAGCTCGGTCCGCCGGGAGCCGCCACCCGCCCGGCCGTTCCGCTGTCGCTGACCCGGCCGGGCGCCGCCCGCAGCGGCCCTGTCGCCGTCCTGGGAGCGGGTCCCGGCGGCATGGAGTGCGCGCTGACGCTGGCTCGCTCCGGCGCCGAGGTCACCGTCTTCGACGCGGCACGGCAAGCCGGTGGTCAGGCACGCCTCGCCTCCCTCGCTCCGCACCGCCCTGGGTGGCGGAAGTTCGCCGACTACCAGCGCGAGCAACTGGCCGACCTCGGCGTCCGAGTGCTGTTGGGCAGCTCGCCGGGGCCGGACGAGCTGGGGGAGTACGCCGAGATCGTGCTCGCCACCGGCGCGCGGGAAGCGTCCGTCTCCGTGCCGGGCGAGCTTCGGACCCTCACGAGTTCCGATTTCCTGCGCCGGTACGGGGACGTCGTACCGGACGCGCCCGTCGTCGCCGTCCTCGACGACGGCTTCGGCTGGTGGCAGGGCATCAGTGCCGTGGAGAGCGCGCTGACGGCCGGCGCCCGGGAGGTCACCTTCATCACCCCCGGCACCGGTTTCGCGACCGGCCTGTCGCCGGAGAACCGCACCCAGCTGATGAACCGGCTCACCGGTGCGCCCCTGCGCGTCGTCACGCTGAGCAGCGTGCTCTCGACGACCGCCGACGGCGTGCTCCTGCGCCATGTCCTTGACGGTCGGGAGACGTCCCTCGCCGCCGATGTCCTGGTCACCGTCGGTGAACGCGTGCCTCACCGCCCCGACTTCTCCCCGGCCGCCCACCAGACCGTCCGCGCGGTCGGCGACTGCGTCGTGCCGCGCCGCATCGCGCACGCCGTGGCGGAGGGGCGCGCGGCAGCGGAGGCCCTGGCGGCACGGGCCGCTGAGGTCCTGGCCGCGCGGGCCGCGAGGCCGCTGTGACGATCCAGGGACGGGCGGCGATCCGCTTTCCTCCGCAGCGTTTCCGCGTTCCGCGTTTCGCAGAGAGGCAGTCCCCGCATGGCACACCACTACGACCGCATCCTCATCGGAGGGCGGCTCACCGCCCCCTCCACCGATCGCGTTGCGCAGGTCGTCTCACCCAGCACCGAGGAGGTCATCGGCCACGTCCCCCTGGCCTCCACGGTGGACGTCGACGACGCCGTGACCGCGGCCCGTCAGGCGTTCGACGCCGGCCCCTGGCCGAGGTGGAGCGTTCAGCAGCGCGCCGCAGCCCTGCGTGACCTCGCCGACCGCCTCGACACGCGTGCGTCGGAACTCGCCGGACTGGCCATGGCCGAGACCGGCTGCCCGCGCGGCTTCGCCGAGGGGTACTTCGCCGTCGCCCCCTCCCACTACCTGCGCTTCTACGCCACGTTGGCCGAGGGACACGTCTTCGAGGAGGAGCGGGTCAACGGACCGAGCCGCACCCTCGTCGTCCGCGAGCCTGTCGGCGTCGTCGCGGCCATCCCCGCCTGGAACGGGCCGCTCCCGCTGACCGCCCAGAAGATCGCCCCCGCCCTGATGGCCGGCTGCTCGGTCATCGTCAAGGTGCCGGTGCAGGATCCGCTCGCCTGCCATGTGTTCGCCGAGGTCGTCGCCGAATCGGCCGTCCCCGAGGGTGTCATCGGCCTGTTCGCCGCCGATGCCGCGGAGAGCGAGTACGTGGTCTCCCACCCGGGTGTGGACAAGGTCAGCTTCACGGGAAGCACCGCGGTCGGCGCCCGCATCGCCGAGGCCTGCGGCCGCGACATCCGTCGTGTGACCTTGGAACTGGGCGGGAAATCGGCTGCGATCGTGCTGGAGGACGCCGACATCGACACCGTCGTCCCGGCACTCGTCGGCTGCGGCGCCGCCTTCATGCAGGGCGAGATCTGCACCGCCCAGACCCGCATCCTGCTGCCGCGCTCCCGCTACACCGAGTTCACCGAGGCTCTGGCCCGTCACATGAGCGCCCTGCCCATCGGCGACCCGGCCGACCCCACGACCGTGATCGGACCGATGATCACCGAGGCGCACCGGGCGCGCGTCGAGGAGTACATCGCCCTCGGCAGGAAGGAAGGCGCCACCGTGGCCTGCGGCGGAGGCCGCCCCGCGAGCCTGAGCACCGGCTGGTACCTCGAACCCACCCTCTTCACCGACGTCACCAACGACATGCGGATCGCGCAGGAGGAGATCTTCGGCCCCGTCGTCGTCGCCATCCCGCACGACGGGGCCGACCACGCCGTCGAACTCGCCAACGACTCGCCGTACGGGCTCTCCGGAACCGTCTGGACCCAGGACGAGGAAACCGCCCTGCGGATCGCCCGCCGCGTGCGCACCGGAACCTTCAGCATCAACGCCTACACGCTCGACATCAACGCGCCCTTCGGCGGCAGCAAGAAGTCGGGCATCGGCCGCGAGAACGGCCCCGAAGGCCTCGACGACTTCCTCGAACCCAAGTCGATCGCCTTGTCGGGCGCGCCTCTGGGCTGAGGAACGGCTTCGTCTCGAAGAAGAGCCTCATCCCGAAGAAGAGCCTCATCTCAACTCGACGAAGAGAAGAAGAGAGGTAACCATGGCACGTCGCATAGTGGTCTGCGGTGGAGGTTCCGCCGGTGGTGTCCTGGCCGCCCGGCTCAGCGAGGACCCCGCGAACACCGTCACGCTGGTCGAGGCGGGTCAGGACTACCGCACCCCGGAGGAGACCGCCACGGAGGTGCTCGACGCCGACCAGTTCGGGTTCACCACCCACGACTGGGGCTACGAATCGGCCGACCACGTCGTCGATGCCGACAGCATCCCGATGTTCGGGATCGTCCAGCAGGGCATCGTGCCCGTCCTTCGTGGCAAGGTCATCGGCGGCTCGTCGTCCGTCAACGGCGCCAACGCCCTGCGGCCCACCCCCGAGGACTTCGCCCGCTGGACCGGACTGGGCAACGACCGATGGTCCTGGGACCAGGTGCTTCCGTATCTGAAGAAGCTGGAGGACGACCCGGTCGGCGGGGAACTGCACGGCACCGGGGGCCCCGTGCACATCGAGCGCTTCACCGAGGGCAACGGGCTGCGCCCGGTCATGTCCGCGTTCCTGGAGGCCTGTGCGCAGGCCGGCCACCCCGTCCACCAGGACCTCAACGGCGCCCGTCGGCGCGGGGCGGGCCCGATTCCCTTCAACCGCAAGGACGGCATCCGGCAGAGCTCGGCCATCGCCTACCTCGGCCCGGCCCGCCACCGCGAGAACCTGACCGTACTGGGCGGACGGGCCGTCGACCGCGTGGAGTTCACCGAGGGCGGGACGGCCCGTGCGGTGATCCTCGCCGACGGCACCACTCTCGAAGCCGACCTGGTCGTCCTCTCCGCCGGAGCCATCGGCAGCCCCGCCATCCTGATGCGCTCGGGCATCGGCCCGCGGAGGGTGCTCGAAGAGCTGTCCATCCCCGAGATCCAGTCCCTCGAAGGCGTCGGCAGGAACCTCCGTGACCACCCCATGGTGTACCTCACCTACGCCGTGGACGAGGAGGCGGTCGGGGAGCTGAAGCCGCCGTTGCAGACCGCCCTGGCGTTCTCCTCGGCGGGAGCCGGCAGCGAGGGTGAAGTCGATCTGCACGCGCTGCCGTTCACCATGGAGCCCGGGGTGATGCTCGTGCCTCTCGCTGTGGTCCGCCCGTACTCGTTGGGCAGGGTGGAGATCACCTCACGCGCTCCCGAGGCCGACCCGAGCATCCGGCTGGGGCTGTTCGACCACCCCGACGACGTACGGCGCATGGTGGCCGGCATCCGGCAGGTCCGGGAGATCATGGGCTCGGGTCCACTGGAGAAGTACGTCCGTGCCGAGACGTGGCCGGGGCCCGAGGCGACCACGGACGCCGACCTCACCCGAGCCGTCCTCCAGGGCAAGAACACCTACTGCCACGCGGTGGGCACCTGCGCGATGGGTGGGGAGGGCACCCCGGCAGCGGTGGTGGACCAGGACGGCAAGGTACACGGGGTCGACGCGCTGTACGTCGTCGACGCGTCCACCATGCCGGACATCCCGGCCGTGCCGACCAACACCACGGTGATGATGATGGCCGAGCGCTGGGCGGACCAGCTGGGACACGAAGACTGACGGTCGGCGGCACCGCACCGCACCGCCGACCGCACAGTCCGACCGCACCGGTCAGCTGTCGTACGCATAGAAGCCTCGGCCGCTCTTGCGGCCGAGGTGACCGGCGGCCACCATGCGCCGCAGCAGTGGGGGAGCGTCGTACAGCGGCTCCTTGAACTCCTCGTACATCGACTCGGCGACGGCCTGTGCCGTGTCCAGGCCGATCAGGTCGAGCAGCCGCAGCGGACCCATCGGGTGGGCGCAGCCGAGCTCCATGCCGCTGTCGATGTCCTCCACGCGCGCCGCCCCGGACTCGACCATGCGGATCGCGGAGAGCAGATACGGCACCAGCAGCGCGTTGACCACGAAGCCGGAGCGATCGGGTGCCTGGACGACCGTCCTGCCCAACTGCTCGGCGGCGAAGGCGCGGGCGCGGGCCAGGGTGTCGGCGCCGGTGGTGAGAGCGGGGATCACCTCGACCAGCTTCTGCACCGGTACGGGATTGAAGAAGTGCAGGCCCACCACATGGGAGGCCCGGCCGGTGGCCACGGCGAGGTCGACGACCGGGATCGAGGACGTGTTGGTGGCGAGGACGGCCTCCGGGTCCGTGACCACCTTGTCCAGCTGACGGAAGACCTCGAGTTTCACCTCCCGGTTCTCGGCCACGGCCTCGACGACGAACTGCCGGTCTGCCAGTTCGCCCAGGTGGTGGGTGAAGGAGAGCCGGGCCAGGGCTTGGTCGCGGTCGGCCTCGGTGAGTTTGCCGCGCCGCAGGCCGCGGTCGAGGGATGCGGCGACGCGGTCGCGGCCGGCGGCGGACAGCTCGGGGGTCGATTCGGCGACGGTCACATCGAGACCGCGCAGTGCGGCTACCTCGGCGATGCCGGAGCCCATGAGCCCGCAGCCGACGACACCGAGACGGGAGATGCCGGACATGGAGGTCCTTCCTGAGTGCGGTCGTGAACCTCAGCCATTTGAACCGAAGCAGGTCTGCGCATCAAGAGCTGAATCGGATTCGGTTTGGTTTGACTGGAGGGCTTGACAGGTCTTCGCAGCCCTTCCAGACTCGTAATGAATTCAGTTCAGTTCAGTTCGGAGGGGTTGGAAGATGGCAGTGGAAGACGAGATCCAGTTCGAGCGTGACGGCCACGTCGCCCGTGTGTGGCTCAACCGCCCGTGGAAGAAGAACTGTGTCACCGTGCCGATCCTGGACCGGCTCGACGAGATCATCACGGAGGTCGACGAGGATCCCGAGCTGCGGGTCCTGGTGGTGCGCGGCCGCGGTGGCACCTTCTGCTCGGGCTTCGACCTCGACAGCCTGAAGGCGGAGTACGTCGGCAAGTCGAACGCGATCGACGTCGCGGTGAAGTCCGCGAAGGTGTGCGACCGCCTCTACTCGATGAAGACCCCCTCGGTCGCGGTCCTGGAGGGCCACGTCACCGCCGGCGGCTTCGAGATCATGATCTCCTGCGACTTCGCCATCTCCGCGGACGACGCCAAGATCGGCGACTTCCACATCCGCCGCGCGCTGTTCGGCGGAGCCGGGCCGATCTACCGGGTGCCGCGCATGATCGGCATCCGCAAGACCAAGGAGCTGATGCTCACCGGCAAGCTCCTCTCCGGTGTCGAGGCCGCCGAGTTCGGGCTGATCAACAAGTCCGCACCGGCGGACAAGCTGGACGCGACGGTCGATGACTTCATCGGGGACCTCGTCGACAAGAGCCCCTTCATGATGTGGCTCACGAAGATGACGATCGACCGCAGCCTGGACGCCGACACCCAGTCGCTGATGGTGATGGAGCACCTCGCCGTGGGCGTGGCGCTCAACTCCGAGGACGCGAACGAAGGCGTGTCGGCGTTCCTGGAGAAGCGTGAACCCAAGTGGACGGGGCGCTGATCCGGATGGCCACGGACCCGCGGAGTCCGGCCGTCGCCGTCGGGCTCCAGGGCTCACGCTGCTCCGGCTGCGCGGTGACGGTCTATCCCGCGGACGACGTGTGCCCGCGCTGTGGGGGACCGGCCGACGGTGCCGTCCTCCAGGGCACCGGCGCGCTGTGGACCTGGACGGTGCAGCGGTACGCCCCCAAGTCGCCGCCCTATCAAGCACCGCCCGGCGGCTTCGAGCCGTTCGCGCTCGGCTACGTCGAGCTCGCGGAAGGCGTGCGGGTGGCCGCCGTACTCGACGTCGACGACCTCGACGACATCCGCATCGGCATGCCCCTCACCGTGACCGCAGGCGGCGGCGTCCCACGGGCCAGGCCCACGACCCCCGCAGAGGAGGGCTCATGAGTACCGATGTCCTGATCTGCGGCGCCGGGCGCACCCCGTTCGGCCGGTCGGAGGCCAGTGGCCGGCAGCTGGCCGTCGGTGCGGTGAACGCCGCGCTGGCGGACGCCGGGATCGAGTGGTCGCGGGTGCGGGCCGCGTTCGGCGGCAGCGACAGCGCCGGCCTCGCCGACACACTGGTGGCCCAGCTAGGCCTCACCGGACTGCCGTTCGTCAACGTCAAGAACGGCTGCGCCACCGGCGGCAGCGCGCTGGTCTCCGCCGTGAACGCGATCCGCTCCGGCATGGCGGACGTCGTCCTCGCCGTCGGCTTCGACAAACACCCGCGCGGCGCCTTCGACCCGAGGCCCGAGGACTGGGGGCTGGGAGCGGAGTACGGCAGCGACGGGCTGATGGTCACCACCCAGTTCTTCGGCATGAAGATCCAGCGCTATATGCACGACCACGGAATCACCTCGCGCACCCTCGCTCTGGTCGCCGAGAAGGCGTACCGCAACGGTGGTCTGACCCCCGAGGCGTGGCGCCGCAAGCCCGTGTCTGCCGAGGAGATCCTCGACTCCGGCATGGTCAGCGATCCGCTGACCCGCTACATGTTCTGCTCCCCGGGAGCGGGCGCGGCCGCGCTGGTGCTGTGCTCACCGGAGGCCGCACGCACCCTGGAAGGCACGCCGGTCACCTTGCGCTCGGCGGCGGTACGCACGCGGCGCTTCGGCTCGTTCGAGGTGTTCAGCCCCTCGATCCCCGGCGGCCGGCTCAATAGCGTCAGCCGTGATGCCTCGGCCGCCGCCTTCGAGGAAGCCGGGGTCGGCCCCGGCGACGTCGACGTCTGCCAGCTTCAGGACACCGAAAGCGGCGCCGAGGTCATGCACATGGCCGAATGCGGGTTCTGCGAGGACGGCGAGCAGGAGCGGCTGGTCGCCTCCGCAGCCACCGGGATCGGCGGCACCCTGCCGGTCAACACCGACGGCGGCTGCATCGCCAACGGTGAACCCATCGGAGCCTCGGGACTGCGCCAGGTCTACGAGATCGTCCAGCAACTGCGCGGACGGGCCGGCGAACGCCAGGTCCCCGGCGAACCCAGGGTCGGCTTCACCCATGTGTACGGCGCCCCGGGCGTGAGTGCCTGCACCGTGCTGTCCCGCTGAATGGAGGTGGAGGAAGAGATGAGCGCCATCCCGGAACCCGAGGAGTTCCGCGCACAGGCCCGGCAGTGGCTCGCCACGGTCGCCCGGCTGCGCACCGCCGACGGGGAGTGGGGCAGCGGCTCCGACTCCGTCGCCGTGTTCGAGAACTGGACAAAGGAGCAGGAGCACGAACACACCGCCCGCATCCAGGAGTGGGAACGCACCCGCTACGACCACGGGTGGGGCGCGCTCAACTGGCAGGAGACGTACGGGGGACGGGGCCTGCCCGCGTACTACGAGCAGCTCTACCGCACCGAAGAGGCGGCCTTCGACGTGCCGCACCGCACCGAGGTCTTCCCGGTGACGCAGCAGCTCGTCGCCCCCGCGATCGGCATCTGGGGCACCGAGGAGCAGAAGGAGCGCTGGCTGCGGCCCATGCTGCGCACCGACGAACTCGCCTGCCAGCTGTTCTCGGAGACCGAGGCCGGCTCCGACCTCGCCGCGGTGCGGACCAGGGCGGTGCGTGACGGTGACTACTGGGTGCTCCAGGGGCACAAGGTGTGGACCTCCGGGGCTCGCGTCGCGACCTGGGGCGTCGCGGTGTGCCGTACCGATCCGGACGTACGCAAGCACGCCGGCATCACCGTCTTCCTGGTGCGCATGGACGCACCGGGCGTGACCGTACGGCCCATCCAGCAGATGACCGGCGGCACCAGCTTCAACGAGGTCTACCTCGACGGCGTGGTGGTGCCCGACACCGACCGGCTCGGGCCGGTCGGCGAGGGCTGGCGGGTCACGCTCAGCGTGCTGGCCGCCGAACGGCTCGACTCCGGCAACCTCGGCCTGGACAACGCCGACCGGGCGCTGGAACTCGCCGGGAACCTGCCCCGCCCGCTCACCGGCAGCGAGCAGCAGCGGGCCGCCGACCTCCACATCCGCACCCTCGTCCAGCGGCTCATCGGACTGCGCGTGACCGCCGCCCTCGTCGCCGGACGCGAGCCCGGCGCGGAGGCCTCGGTCGGCAAGCTCTACGCCACCGAGACCATGCGGCGCACCAGCGACCTGGTCTCCGAGCTGCTGGGCCCGAGCCTGGTCGCGGACACGGGGGAGTGGGGCACCTTCGCCTGGACGGAGCACCTGCTCGGCGCCCCCGGCTACAGCATCGCGGGCGGCACCGACGAGATCCAGCACAACATCCTCGCCGAACGCGTGCTCGGCCTGCCGAAGGAGCCCGTCCGATGAGCACGGCCACGCAGGTGTCGGAGCTGGCCGACCGGGTGCGTGAGCGGCTCGCCCGTTTCCATCCGGGCGCCCCGGCCGGCGAGTTGAAGGTGCTGCCGGGCGGCCACTCGGGGCTGACGTACTCCGTCACCGCGGGGGATGCCAGGTACGTCGTCAAGGCGGTGCCTCCGGGGCAGCGGCCCGTCGGGCGCAACGACGTGCTGCGCCAAGCGCGGGTGCTGAGCGCGCTGGCCGGGTCCGCGGTGCCGGTGCCGGGCGTCGCCGCCGTCGACGAGACACAACCGGCTTGGTTCGCCATGGACTTCGCGGCCGGGGAGGCCGTCGAGCCGGTACTCGACGCCCCCGAGGTGCCCGCCGCGACGGCCCGCGCCCGCATGCTGGAGATTGCCGCCGTGCTGCGGCGGCTGCACGCCACCGACACCCACACACCCGGGCTCGATCCGCCCGAACCGCTCGACGCGGCGGGGGAGCTGGAGCGGTGGAGCCGCACCCTGCACGCCGTCCCCGCCGAACTGCGCCCAGGCGGTGAGGAGCTGCTCGTACGTCTCGCCCGTGATGTGCCCGGCGGCCTCCCGCCGGTGCTGCTGCACGGGGACTTCCGGCTCGGCAATGTGCTGTGCGTCGACGAGCGTGCGGTGGCCGTCGTCGACTGGGAGATCTGGAGCGTCGGAGACCCGCGCATCGACCTCGGCTGGTTCCTGCTCTTCGCCGATCACCGCAACTTCCCCCGGCTGGGGCGTGCCGTGCCCGGCCTGCCCGGCGAGGCCGAACTGCTGGACGCCTACCTCGACGGCCGGCCCGCGCTGCCCGCGATGGACTGGTTCCGGGCGCTCGGCCGCATGAAGATGGCCGCGATCATGGGCCACAACCTGCGCCGGCACCGTGAGGGCAAGCACCACGACCCGGACCAGGAGCGACTGCCGCCCACCATCGCCGCGATGATCCGCACGGCACGCGACATCCTCGGCTGATCCGGACCGACCACACGAACCGCGGAACCCCGCCCCCGGACAGGAGCAATCGTGGATTTCGGATTCTCGCCCCGCGCGAGTGAACTCCAGGACCGCATGCGGTCGTTCATGGAGCAGCACGTCTTCCCTGCGGAGGTCGTGTACGACCGGCAGCTGGCCGAGGCGGACGACCCGCACGCGCTGCCGCCGGTGATGCGCGAGCTGAAGGAGAAGGCGCGCGCCGAGGGCCTGTGGAACCTCTTCATGGCGCACGGCGACCGGGGCGCGGGGCTCACCAACCTGGAATACGCGCCTCTCATGGAGCTGGCGGGCCGCTCGATCATCGGCCCCGAGGTGTTCAACTGCTCGGCGCCCGACACCGGCAACATGGAGCTGCTCGCGCTGTACGGCACGCCCGAGCAGCAGGAACGCTGGCTGCGGCCCCTGCTGGACGCGGAGATCCGCTCCTGCTTCGCCATGACCGAGCCGGAGGTCGCCAGCTCCGACGCGCGCAACATCCGTACCCGTATCACCCGCGACGGCGACAGCTATGTCGTCAACGGCCGCAAGTGGTACACCTCCGGGATCCTCGACCCCGACTGCAAGCTCATCATCCTGATGGGCAAGACCGACCCGGACGCGCCCGCCTACCGACAGCAGAGCATGCTGCTCATCCCCCGGGACACCCCGGGCGTCACGGTCCTGCGCGACCTGCCGATGTTCGGCTACACCGACCGGCTCGGACACGGTGACGTGCTCTTCGAGGACGTCCGCGTGCCCGTGGAGAACATCCTCCGGGGCGAGGGAGAGGGCTTCGCGCTCGCCCAGGGACGGCTCGGTCCGGGGCGGATGCACTACGCGATGCGCGCTGTCGGCTTCGCCGAACGTGCCCTTCAGCTCATGTGCGAGCGCGTCACCGAACGCACCGCCTTCGGCGGACCGCTCGCCGACCAGGGCGTGGTGCGCGAATGGATCGCCCGCAGCCGCATCGAGATCGAGCAACTGCGCCTCCTCGTCCTCAAGTCCGCCTGGCTGATGGACACCGTCGGCAACGCCGCCGTCCGCATGGAGGTCTCCGCGATCAAGGTCGCGGCACTGGAGGTCGCCCACAAGGTGGTCGACCGCGCGGTGCAGGCCCACGGCGCGGCGGGGGTCAGCGACGACACCGTACTGGCCCGGCTGTACGCCATCACGCGAGCACTGCGCATCGCCGACGGCCCCGACGAAGTGCATCTGCGGACGGTGGCCCGCCAGGAACTCGCCAAGTACAAGAAGACCGACACGAAGGCAGGGGCAGCGTGAGCGCCAACACCCTCGACGGCAGTGCCCACCCGCTCCACGGCAAGGTCGCCGTCATCACCGGCGGATCCCGCGGCATCGGGCTCGGCATCGCCACCGCCTACCGAGCGGCCGGCGCGCACGTGGTGATCGCGGCCCGCAAGGCGGCCGGACTCGCCGAGGCGCGCGAGGAGTTGCTGCGCGTCAAGGGCGACGGCGACCTGCACACGGTCGTGGCCAACGCCGGCGAACCCGAGCAGGCCGAAGCCTGCGTCGAGGAGACCATGGCCCGCTTCGGCCGGGTCGACATCCTCGTCAACAACGCGGCCACGAACCCGTACCACGGCGACCTGCTCGACCTGGACCTGCCGCGCGCGGAGAAGACCGTACGCGTCAACCAGTACGGCATGATCGCCTGGACCCGGTCCGCCTGGCGGGCCTGGATGGCCGAGCACGGGGGAGCGGTGGTCAACATCGCCTCCGTAGGCGGGCTGATCGTCGATCCGCACATCGGCTACTACAACGCCACCAAGGCCGCCATGCTGCACATGACCCGGCAGCTCGCCTACGAACTCGGGCCGCGGGTCCGGGTGAACGCCATCGCCCCCGGGCTGATCAAGACCGAACTGGCGCGGGCGGTGTGGGAGGTCCGGGAGCCGATCCTCACGGCCAAGCTGCCGCTGCGGCGCCTCGGCACGGTGGAGGACGTGGCGAACGCGGCGCTGTTCCTGGCCTCCGACGCGTCCTCCTGGATGACGGGCCAGACCCTGGTGCTCGACGGCGGAGCGACCGCCCTGCCGATCGGGGTGGACGAGTGAGCGCGCCGCGGTCAACCGCCGAGCTGTTCTCGCTCGAGGGCAGGACAGCCGTCGTCACCGGCGCCTCCGCCGGGCTCGGCGCACGCTTCGCCGCGGTCCTGGCGCAGGCCGGCGCCACCGTGTTCGCCGCGGCCCGCCGCATCGACCGGCTGAAGGAACTCGCCGACTCCGACGCACGTATCCACCCCGTCGCCTGCGACGTCTCGCTCGCCGACGACCGTACGCGGCTGGCCGAGACCGCGCTGGCCGCCACCGGGCGGCTCGACGTCCTGGTCAACAACGCGGCCACCTCCGGCGAGACCCGCGCCGAGGACGAGTCGCCGGACGCGTTCACCGACGTCCTCGGCGTCAACCTCACCGCGCCCTACCACCTGGCCCGCCTCACCGCCGAGGCACCCGGCGACGCGGGCGGCAGGAGCATCATCAACGTCTCCTCCATCCTCGGCCTGGTGACCGCCGCCCCCCTGGGCGGCGCGAGCTACTCGGCGTCCAAGGCCGGACTGATCGGCCTGACCCGGGAGCTGGCCGGACAGTGGGGCCGCGGCGGCATACGCGTCAACGCGCTCGCCCCGGGCTGGTTCCGCACCGAGATGACCGCGGACCTCTTCGGCGACGAGCGCTCCAGCCGCTGGGTCGAGCGCAACACCCTGCTGGGGCGCGGCGGCGACGGCCACGAACTCGACGGCGCGCTGCTGTTCCTCGCCTCGGACGCCTCCTCGTACTGCACCGGACAGGTGCTGACCGTCGACGGCGGATGGACGGCCCGATGACGGCCGGAGCGGCGAGCGTCGGCATCGAGATCGACGACGCCGGCCTGGCCCGCGTCACCCTGCGCCGGGGCGAGGCGGGCAACGCCATCGACCTGGACCTGGCGCGCGGACTGCTGGAGGCGGCGCGGGCCTGCGCACGCGAGGCCGTACGGGCCGTGCTGCTCACCGGCGAGGGGAGGGCCTTCTGCGTCGGCGGCGACCTCAGGGAGTTCTCACGGCTGTCCGGTGAGGCGCTGGAGAAGCACCTGACCGCGGTGACCGACGCGTTGCACGACGCCCTGCGTACGTTCGCCGCGAGCGACGCGCCCGTGGTGGCCGCAGTGCAGGGTGCGGTGGCGGGCGCCGGCATCGGCCTGGCCGCGGCCGCCGATGTGACGCTCGCCGCCGACGATGCCTCGTTCACCGCCGCGTACACCGGCATCGGTTACTCACCGGACGCCGGAGTCAGCTGGTTCCTGCCTCGTCTCGTCGGCCCCAAGCGGGCCCTTGACCTGCTGCTGACCAACCGCCGCATCCCCGCGGCCGAAGCCGCGGCGATCGGGCTGGTGAGCCGTACCGTGGCCCCCGAGCGGCTGGCCGCCGAGGCCGAGCGCACGGCTGAGGTTCTGCGCAGGGGACCCACCACCGCCTTCGGGACCACCCGTCGGCTCGTCGCCGCCGGACTGACCGCGGACCTCGGGCCGCAACTGGACCGCGAGGCCACTGCACTCGCCGCCGCGGCCGCCTCCGAGACGGGCCGTGAGGGCGTCGCCGCCTTCCTCGGCAAGCGGGCGCCCGACTTCACGCGTGTCCCGCCCCGTCTTTGATCCCGTACCGAACCCTGGAGCACACCGTGTCGGAAGCATTCATCGTCGGAGCCGTCCGTACCCCTGTCGGCCGCCGCAAGGGCATGCTCAGCGGCGTGCACCCCGCCGACCTGGGCGCTCATGTGCTGCGCGCGCTGCTGGAACGCACCGGCGCCGACCCGGAGGCCGTCGACGACGTGTACTTCGGGTGCGTCAGCCAGCTCGGCGCACAGACCGGGAACATCGCACGCACCGCCTGGCTGTCGGCCGGGCTGCCGCAGCACGTCCCCGGCACCACCATCGACCGTCAGTGCGGTTCCTCCCAGCAGGCCGTGCACTTCGCCGCGCAGGCGGTCGGCTCCGGCGCCGCCGATCTGGTGGTCGCCGGTGGGGTGGAGGTGATGAGCCTGGTGCCCATCGCCAGCCCGATGTTCGTCGGTGAGCAGGCCGGCATGGGCAGCCCGTACGCGGGGGACGGCTGGCGCGAGCGCTTCGGGGACCAGGAGGTCTCGCAGTTCCGCGGGGCCGAGCTGATCGCCGAGAACTGGGGCGTCTCCCGTACCGACATGGAACGCTTCGCGCTCACCAGCCACCAGCGGGCCCTCGCCGCCCAGGCCGACGGCGTCTTCGACGACGAGATCACCCCGGCCTTCGGGCTCGCCGCCGACGAGGGTCCGCGCGCCGACACCACCCTCGAGAAGATGGCCGGCCTGAAGACCCTCACCGAGGGCGGCCAGCTCACCGCGGCCGTCTCCAGCCAGATCTCCGACGGCGCCGCCGCCCTGCTGATCGCCTCCGGGGAGGCGGTGCGCCGTCACGGTCTGACCCCGCTGGCCCGCGTGCACACCATGACCGTGGTCGGCTCCGACCCGATCCAGATGCTGACCGGCCCGATCCCCGCCACCGAGAAGGCCCTGAAGAAAGCTGGGCTGTCGATCGGCGAGATCGACCTGGTCGAGATCAACGAGGCGTTCGCCTCGGTCGTCCTCGCCTGGCAGAAGGAGATCGGCGCCGCCCCGGAACGGGTCAACGCCTTCGGCGGGGCCATCGCGCTCGGGCATCCGCTCGGCGCCACCGGCGCCCGGCTCATGACCACGCTCGTCCACCAACTGCGCAGGACCGGCGGACACTATGGTCTGCAGACGATGTGCGAGGGCGGCGGCATGGCCAACGCGATCGTGCTGGAGCGCCTTTGACCGGAAGTCGATTGGCAACTGAGTTCAGCTTGGGGCTACTCTCGGGTACGCACGAGGTGGGCGGCAGCCAGGAGACAGGTCAGGCATGGCGACAAAGATCGTTGAACCGGAAGCGGGCCCGAGGTCCAAGCGCGCCGCCATTCTGGCGGCCGCCGTCGACCACTTCGGCGAGGCGGGCTTCGAGGCCACCAAGTGGTCCACGGTGGCGGAGCGGGTCGGCATCGGGCAGACCGCCCTGTATCACTACTTCGAGTCCAAGACCCACTGCCTGCTCACCATCATGCGGCTGGAGCTGCAGCGCTCCCACGACAAGTTCACGGAGGCGACGGAGGACGTCGCGGAGCCGGTGGAGGCACTGCGGGCGGCCGTTCGCGCTGCTTACGACGTCTCCGACCAGGAGGTTCTGCAGATGCGCATCCTGCAGAACCACATGGACCTGCTCTCCGGCCCGCGCAAGTCCAAGCGGGAGGAGGCCGAGCGCGTCGCGGCCCGCCAGCTTGTCCAAGTCGTCGAGCGGGACTGGACGAACCTGCTGGTCAGGGGCATGTCCCAGGGCGCGTTCCCGCTGCGCGACGCGCAGCTGCTGGGTGCGAGCGTGCTGGGCCTGATCGTCAGCGTCTGGCGGTGGTACCGGCCGTCCGGGCCGACGCCGCTGTCGGAGGTCAGCGAACTGATCGAGGGTGCCTGCGTGCGGATGGTCGCCACGTGACGCCCTGAGCGTCCCGGTCTTCCGGCCCCCGACGGATTCCGTCGGGGGCTTTGCTATTGCCAGGCGTGTTTCCACCGGATTACCATCCCAACTGAATTGAACTTGACTCAGGTTGATCATCAGGGAAGCGCCGCCGACCGAAAGGGCTCACTCATGGCGTTGCGCGCATACATGGCCAGCATGGACAGTCGGCATCCGGAGCGGACGCTGGAGCTGCTCGAACCCGATTTCCGCTTCCTCATCGCCCTGCCGGGCAAGGAGGTCGCCGGCAAGTCCAAAGAGGACTTCGCGGCGTACATCGCCGGCCGCGATGCCGTGGACCGGTCGCACGAGATCCTGCGGTACAGCCGGGACGGCGACCTCGAGACTGTCTACGGAGTGGTGACGGAGGGCGGTCGGTACAAAGGATCCTTCCTCTCGGCCGCGGTGATCTCGCCCGGTGGACTCCTGGCCCGCTACCAGTCCTTCTTCACCACGTCCTTCGAGCTCGTCGAATGGGCCGGACAGGCCACCACCGACAGGAGCCGGGCATGACCGACACCTCCACCGCGGCCCCCTTCCTCACCGCGTGGTTCGAGATCCTCGACGGGGACGAGCCGTCCCGGATCCTCGACCTGATCAGCGACGACTTCTCGCTGTCCATCCTCTTCTCCACCGGCGACGGCAACGCCACCGACTTCGCCGGCGACCGCGCCGCCCTCGTGGGCTACCTCGAACAGCGCGAGAGGGGCACCCGCACCCACCACCGGCTGTCGGCGACCACGCTCGGCCAGGACGAGCTCTTCCTGGGCGAGGTCCGACGCGCGGGTGTCCCCGAGGCGACCTTCGTCGCCGCCGGGCGGGTGAACGACGAGGGCCGGCTGCAGCGCCTGCTGATCGGCCGCTCGTCAGAGATCCGCTTCACCTGAGCGCACGACCGACCATGTACGCGACCATGTACGGAGAACCGTCATGTACAACCTCGTCCTGCTGGCAGCTCGGCCTCCGGAGTGGACGCACGAGCAGTTCATCGCGTGGTGGCGCGGCGACCACGCGGAGCTGACCTACCGACTGCCAGGACTGCGCGCCTGGCGGCACACCGAGATCGACGCCGCTCTGGAGCCGCGCTCCGAAGGCTGGGACGGGATCTCCGTGCTCGGCTTCGACTCCCCGGAGGACCTGAGGAAGGCCCTCGCGAGCCCCGAGTGGGCCGAGGCCGTCGCACAGGTCGGCGACATGAAGGGCCGCCGCATCGCGGTCATGGGGCACGAGGCGGAGATGTTCGCCGCCTGACGTTGACGTTCGGCACAGCGCAGTGAGGGACAGGATGCGACAGGTAGTGCGGGAGTACCAACACAAGGCGGACGAGGCGGACTTCGTCGCCGTCATCGACGACGCGGGAAGCCATACGGCACGGCAACTGCTCGACGAGGCCACGCTGCTGGCCGCGGCGCTGTCCACCGGAAGGGCCGACGGAGCGGGCGGCACCGTCATGGTCCAGGCCGACAACTCATGGCGCACTGTCGCCGCCACCCTCGCCGTCGGCCTGAGCGGTGGTGTCATCGCGGTCGTCAACCGGCACACCACACACGCCGAGTTCACCGCGGCCTGGGAGGACATCCGCCCGGACGCCGTGGTCGCCGAGCCCTCCGCGATGGACGAATGGGCGGTGGCCGACCGGCTGCCGGGCCCGCCGCGGCAGGTGCTCGACGGCTGGACGTGCCTGGCCACGCCCCACACACGTGGGGTGTCACGCTGGTCGGGCGGCGCCCTGATCGGCCTCACCTCCGGATCGACCGGGCGTCCCAAAGGCGTCGTACAGTCCGAGTCGGCCCTGCGCTATGCCGCCACGAGCACCATCACCGTCAACGGCCTGGCGCCCGGCGACGCCGTCGCCGCCATCGTGCCGCTGTCGTCGACGGCGGCGTACTGCTTCGGTGTCTACCTCTCCCTCCTGCTGCGCGGGCCGCTCGTCATGACGGGGAAGTGGGACAAGGCCGTCGCCCTGCGGCGGATGGCCGACGCCGATGTCCGCTGGACCATGTGCGTACCGACCATGGCGCTGCAGATGGGCGCCGAGGCGGCCGGCTCCGGTGTCCTTCGCGGAGTCCGGTCGATCACCGTCGGCGGTGGGCCGATGGACCGTGGAGCGCTGGCCCGGGCGGAGGAGTCCCTGGGCACGAAGATCCTGCGCGTCTTCGGCATGTCCGAGTGCCTCGGGCACACCTCACCCAGCCCCGAGGACCCTGAGGAGATCCGGCTCGGCAGAGACGGCCGCCCCTTCCCGGGTACCGACGTACGCGCGCTCACCCCCGACGGCCGGACCGCCGGGCCGGGCGTGACCGGGCGGGCCCAGGTGCGCGGGCCATCCCTCTTCCTCGGCTACGCCCGCGACGGCGAGGTGGCGCCGGCCGCATTGTCCGAGGACGGCTACCTGCCCACCGGCGACCTGCTGGTGACCCACGAAGACGGCACCATCAGCATCATGGGCCGGGAGAAGGACATCATCATCCGCGGCGGCCGCAACATCGACATCACCGAGATAGAACGCGCGGTCGCCAGTTACCCCCGCGTGGCCAGGGCCTGTGTCGCGGCGGTTCCCGACGACGTGCTCGGGGAACGCGTGGCACTGCTCGTCGTCACCGAGGACGGCGGCGGCATAGGCCTGGCCGAGGTGACCGGGCACCTGGAGAGCGTAGGCCTGTCCAAGACAAAATGGCCCGAATTCGTCTACGGCATCCAGGAGTTGCCCCAGACCAAGGTCGGCAAGCTCGACCGGAGGGGGGCCCGGGACCTGGCCGTCACACTGCATGCCTGGACGACCGACGACCACGCCTGACGAGGCGACCATTCGCACGACCGTGCCGTCACGCGTGCCCACGGGCATGATCCCGGGGCGGCACCCACCAAGGAGGATCATGACAGCGCGGTTCGACCAGGGCCCGTGGGCCGCAGCCGGAGTGCAGACCGTACAGCCCGGGGTGCACCGCGTTCCTCTGCCTCTTCCCAACGACGGCCTGCACGCGGTCAACGTCTACCTGCTGGAGGACCTCGCCGACGACGGGGGGATCGTCATGATCGACGGCGGCTGGGCGATCCCCGAGGCGCGCAAGGCGCTCGAGGAAGCCCTGTCCGCCATCGACCGCGACCTCGGCGACCTCAGCCACATCCTGGTCACCCACATCCACCGCGACCACTACACGCAGGCGGTGGAACTGCGCCGGCTGCTGGGCTCGCGCGTCTACCTCGGTTCCGGGGAGCGACCGGGCCTGGAGATGCTCGGCCGGCTGCGCAGCGACGTACCCGTGAGCTCACTGGAGACCCTGACCAGGGCAGGCGCCGGCGAACTGGCGGGCCGTATCCGGGCGATGGACCACGGCGGTTTCGACCCGAGCGTGTGGGAGGCCCCTGACCGCTGGCTCGCCGCCGAGACCCTCCGCTTCGGCGACCGCGAGCTGCGCGTCGTACCGACTCCGGGACACACCAAGGGACATGTGGTCTTCCTGGACGAGCAGCGGGGCCTGCTGTTCTCCGGGGACCACGTCCTGCCGCACATCACTCCGTCCATCGGCTTCGAACTGTCCGACCCGGATGGCCGGCCGCTCGCCGACTACCTGGATTCGCTGCGGCTGATGAACAGGTACGCGGACTCCCGCCTGCTGCCCGCGCACGGCCCGGTCTCCGACAGCACCCACACCCGGGTCGCCGAGTTGCTCGCCCACCACGACGACCGGCTGGCCAAGAGCCTGACAGCGTTGGGCGACGACACGCTCGACGCACACGCGGTGGCGCGCAAGCTCGGATGGACGCGCCGGGCCGTGGCGTTCGGCGAGCTGAGTGTCTTCAACCAGATGCTCGCGGTCAACGAGACGGCGGCGCACCTGGATGTGCTCGTGCTTCAGGGACGGGCCACCGTGGCGTCGGTGGGCGGCGTGAACCAGTACACACGGGTGCGATGACCTCATCGGCGAAGGAGGGGCACCGGCCGGCCGAGTGCCTCTCCTTCTTCGGCTCCCGGGTCAGCGTGCCGTCCAGCCCCCGTCCACGTACAACTCGGAGCCGGTGACGAACGTCGCGTCGGGTGAGGCGAGGAACGCCACCGCTCCCGCGACCTCGTCGGGCCGGCCCAGCCGCCCCAACGGGGTGCCCTCGACCATCGCGGCGTGCCGTTCCGTGCCCCACCACAGTTCGCGGGAGCGGGCCGTCTCGATGAAGCCGGGGTGGATCGAGTTGACGCGCACCCCGCGCGTGGCCCAGTGCAGCGCGGCGTTCTTCGTCATCAACCGGACCGCGCCCTTGGCCGCGTGGTACGAGAACTGGCTCCCGAAGCCGCCGACCGTTCCGAAGATCGAGGCGATGTTGACGATCGAGCCACCACCGGAGCGCTCGATCGCCGGCCCGCCGTACTTCATGCCGAGCCACACACCGGTCTGCGTGACGCCGATGACTTTGTCCCAGGATTCCCGGGTCTCCGTCTCCACCGTTCGCATCTCGGCGATGCCCGCGTTGTTGACGAGCACGGACAGCACGCCCAGATCCGCGACCACCGACTCGACGGCGCGGCGCCACGCCTCCTCGTCACTGACGTCGAGGGCCAGGCCGATCGCTCGGGCCCCGTCGTCGGTCAGCTCCTTCGCCAGTGCCTCACACCTGCCGGCGTCCACGTCGGTCACCGCCACCGCGGCACCCTCCGCTGCCAGTCGGCGTACGACGGCGTCTCCTATGCCACCGGTCGCGCCGGTCACCAGGGCGATCATTCCGGACAGCCGGTCTCGCACGGGTCCTCCTCGGTTCTCGTCGAGTGCGTCAGTGGCGCTGGCCAAGTGGGTCGAGTGGCTCGGTCAGGACAGCAGGTCCAGCCCGGAGCGCAGCAGCGCCGGGACCGCGGAGCCGACCCGCTCGAATCCGGTGCCGACGGTCTGCCCCGCGCGGTAGCGGGCGTGGATGCCCTCGGCGATGACCGCGAGCTTGAAGCAGCCCAGCGCCTGGTAGAAGGGCAGGGCTTCGATGTCCCGGCCGGAGCGCGTGGCGTACCGTGCGGCCAGCTCGTGGCCCGCGGGGAAGCCCGGGTTGGCCGTGGGAACGTGGCGGGCCCCGAGCACCGGCTCGCAGACCGGGTCCCAGTACATGAGCAGCATCCCGAGGTCGGCGAGGGGATCACCGAGCGTGGCCATCTCCCAGTCGACGATCGCGGCGATCCGCCCGAAGTCACCGGGTTCCAGGATGGTGTTGTCCATGCGGTAGTCGCCGTGCACGATCGTCGCCGTGCCGCTCACGGGCAGGGCGCGGGCGAGCAGCCGGTGCAGCGCTTCGATGTCGGGCAGATCGCGGGTGGCGACCTTGTCCCACTGGCCGCGCCACCGCCGCACCTGGCGCTCCAGATAGCCGTCGGGACGGCCGAAGCCGCCGAGTCCGACAGCGCAGACGTCGACCGAGTGCAGTGCCACCAGGGCGTCCACCAGCGCATCGGCGCTGCGCCGTGCGTCGGCCGGAGGCAGCGCGGCGGCCTCGTCACCGTCGCGCAGTACGGCGCCCTCCACGAAGTCGACGACGCAGAACGGTGCCCCGATCACCGCCGGGTCCGTGCACGACAGCACGGCCCGGGCCACCGGTACTCCGGTGCCGCCGAGCGCGGCGACGACGCGGTACTCGCGGTCCATGTCGTGCGCGGTCGGCGTGAGAACGCCCAGCGGTGGCCGGCGCAGCACCCACCGGTGTGTCCCGTCGGTCACCTCATAGGTGAGATTGGAGCGCCCACCGTGCAGCAACTCCACCCTCAACGGACCCGAGCACTCCGGCACATGCTGTTCGAAGTAGCGTTGCAGGGCGGGGCCGTCGATGCCGACCACGTCCGTGTCCGCCGCGGCCGTGGTCGCACGCCGTGGTGCCGTCGCCGTGGCCTTCGGTGAGCCGTCCGATGTGGTCATCGTGCCGCCCTCCGCTCCCGCGCCGCCCGCACCGCGCGCTTGGCGATGGCCCAGCGGTGGGTCTCGGACGGGCCGTCGTAGATCCGGAACGGACGCACCTCCCGGTACAGCCGGGACAGCGGGGCGTCCCCGGAGATCCCGAGTGCGCCGCACACCTGCACGGCCCGGTCGACCACGCGGTTCACCGCCTCCGAGACATACGTCTTCGCGATCGAGGTGTGCTGGGCGGCCGATCGCCCCTGGTCCAGTTCCCAGCAGGCACGCAGCAGCACCGCGCGACCGGTCTCGATGTCGATCTCGGAGTCCGCCAGCAGCTGCTGCACCATGCCCAGTTCGGCCAGCGGTCTACCGAAGGCCGTGCGATCCACCGCGCGCTCCAGGGCGATGTCCTGCGCCCGGCGCGCCACGCCGAGCCAGCGCATGCAGTGCGTCATGCGCGCGGGCCCGAGACGCACCTGGGCATACGCGAAGCCCTGGTCCACCTCGCCCAGCACGGCGCCGTCGCCGACCTCGCACCTGTCGAAGACGACCTCGCTGTGCCCGCCGAACAGGCCCTGATCCAGGGTGTCGATGTTCCGGACGACCTTCATGCCCGGGTTGCCGGCGCCGACGAGGAACATCGTCGCGCCGCCCGCGTCACCCGGGACGCCGCTCGTGCGAGCCATGCAGATGGCGAAGCCGGCGCCGTCGGCGCCGCTGATGAACCACTTGCGGCCGTCGAGCCGCCAGCCGTCACCGGTCCTCGTCGCCGTGGTCGCCAGCGCACGAGGGTCGGATCCCGCGCCCGGTGCCGGCTCGGTCATCGCGAAACAGGAGCGCACCTCGCCGGCCGCCAGCGGGCGCAGATACCGCTCCTTCTGTTCCTCGGTGGCGACCACTTCGAGCAGATGCGTATTGCCCTCGTCGGGCGCCGCGCAGTTGAGCGCGAGGGGACCGAGCAGCGAGTATCCGGCCGCCTCGAACACCACTGCCTGGCCGCAGAGATCGAGCCCGAGCCCGCCCCACTCCACACCCACATGAGGAGCGAACACCCCTGCGGCCCGGGCCGCCTCATGCAACCGACGCCGCAGTGGCTCCGGCCCGTCATGGACGTTCCCGTCGCATGCCTGCTCCTCGGGCAGCACGACGTCCCGGACGAATTCGGTGGTGCGCCGCGCGATGTCGGCGACCTTCTCGTCGGTCTCGAACCCGATCGACACGTTGACCCCTGACATCGGCTATTGGGTATTAGCCATCACAGAGGGGGCGGGTCTGGATGTCAAGGGTTGAGCCCAGAATGCTGGATCGAGGTGCAGGGCAGGGTGGCTAACGATAGATAGCCGCATCGGACAGTGGCCAGTCCTGCCGAGGGCCGGGGAACACGCGAACCGTCAGGTGTCGAACTCGTGGTCGCGGGTCTCCGGGAGGGCCAGCAGACACAGCAGGCTCAGCAGACAGAGGCCGCCGGTGTAGAAGCCCAGGACGAGCGGGGAGTCCCAGCGGCTGTTCAGCCAGGTGGCGACCAGCGGGGCGAAGCCGCCGCCGAGGGTGTTGGCGAGGATGAAGGCCGCGGAGGCTCCGCTGTAGCGCAGCCGGGCGGGGAACAGTTCGGGGAGGAACGCGGCCACCGGGGAGAACATGAGCGCGAGCAGCATGAGGCCGACCGTGTAGGCGCCGGTGATCAGCCAGGCGTCGCGCGAACTCAGGGAGGCGTACATGGGCACCGCCCACAGCACGCAGCCGACGGCTCCGGCCAGCATCACCGGGCGGCGGCCGATCCGGTCGGACAGCCTGGCGACCGGGAGGGTGATGGCGATGCCGGCCGCGGCGCCGATGCTCGCGGCGGTCAGCATCGTGTTCTGGGGGATGCCCAGTTGCTTCGGGCCGTACGAGAGGCTGTAGACGATCGTCAGGTAGTAGACGGCCGAACCGCCGATCGCCGCGCCGGTGCCGAGCAGCAGCCGGCCGGGATACCGCTTGAGGAGCGTGGCCAGCGGAAAGCGGGACTCCGGTGCCGGAGCCGGTGCCTGCGCGGTGCGATGAGCCGCGTCGCGGAACACAGGTGACTCGGAGACCGTCGTACGCACCCACAGGCCGATCACGACGAGCACGGTGCTGAGCAGGAACGGGATGCGCCAGGCCCAGTCGGCGAAGCCGTCCCGGCCCGCGATGTGGAGCGTGGGCAGGATGACGGCGCTGGACAGCAGGAAGCCGAGCGAAGGGCCGGCCTGCGGGACGGACGCGTACAGCGCGCGGCGGCCGGGCGGTGCGTGCTCGGCGGCGAGCAGCACCGCCCCGCCCCACTCGCCGCCCATGCTGAGGCCCTGGAGCAGACGGAGTGTCACCAGCAGGACGGGAGCGAGGAGTCCGGCGGTCTCGTAGGTGGGCAGCAGTCCGACGCCGACGGTGGCCACGCCCATCAGCAGAAGGGAGGCGACCAGGGCCTGTCTGCGGCCCAGCCGGTCACCGATCGTGCCGAACAGGACGACGCCGAGGGGACGGGACAGGAACGCGGCGGCGAAGGTGAGGAACGCGGCGAGGGAGGAGACGGTGGGGTTGCCGGACGGGAAGAAGGCGGGGCCGAGGACGAGCGCGGAGGCCGTGCCGTACACGGCGAAGTCGTAGTACTCGATCGTGGTGCCGACCAGGCTCGCGGCGGCGACCCGCGGGGCCTCGGTCCGCGCGGCGGGTTTCTCCGCCGAGGGTGGTGACGCGGCGGCTCCGGGGCCGGCGGTCTCGGGACCGGTCTTGGACGGTGATTCGGGCATAAGAAGTCACCCTAGGCCCGCAAATTCGAATTCGACAAGGAAGCGTCCGAGGGAGCGTCATGGAAATCCCGTCGTCCGAATTGTCGAACGAGACCGCGTGGGCGGCGGAAGAATAGCCGACCGTTTACACGTGGCATCCACAACAAAGCGCCCGATGCGGCCACGGGCGGGGGCAGACCGCACCAACGCGCATAGAGTGCACGAACAGCACCCCATGCGGTCGTCAATCCCGCAGCACCTGTCACATTGCTGTCAATAATAATTCCCAATCCCGCATAAAAATTGACCGGTGATCGCACCTTGCCAACGGGCCGTCGCACGGGAAATGCTCACAACGGCGCAACTTGAAAGTTCTACGACCATCGTTTTTCGGACTTTAATGCGACCACCGGCTGGGGAGGCGTATTACCCATGCTGAAAACCGGCAAGTTATTACGCTTGAGAAGACTTTCGCTGGCGGGTGACGGCCGGCATCTGCTCGTTCCCCTCGATCACAGCGTTTCGGACGGCCCGATCGTCCCCGCGGGCGAGTGGGACGATTTGCTCCGGGCGCTGGTGGACGGCGGGGCCGACGGGATCATCGTCCACAAGGGACGCGCCCGCGCCTTCGCGCCGGACATCCTCAGGAACTGCGCGCTGGTGGTGCACCTGAGCGCCAGTACCGCCTGCTCCGCCGACGTCCACGCCAAGGTGCTGGTCGCCGATGTCGAGGAGGCCCTGCGGCTTGGCGCGGACGCGGTCAGCGTCCACGTGAACATCGGCTCGGACACCGAGGCGCGGCAACTCTCCGACCTGGGGGCGGTGGCCCGTTCCTGCGACGCGTGGGGCATGCCGCTGATCGCGATGGTCTACCCTCGCGGCCCCCGGATCGAGGACCCGCGCGATCCCGCCCTGCTCGCGCACCTGGCCAACGTCGCCGCGGACCTGGGCGCGGACATGGTGAAGACCTCCGTCGCCCTGCCGGTCGAGCGGATGGCGGAGGTGGTGGCGGGCAGCCCCATCCCCGTCCTCGCGGCGGGGGGTCCGCCGGACGGCTCCGACCTCGTCGAGTACGGCACCGCCGTGATGGCCACCGGCTGCCGGGGACTGGCGGTCGGCCGCCGGATCTTCTCGGCCCCCTCGCCCGCCTCTCTGGTGGCTCGCCTCGCCGCGGTCGTGCACGGCGACGGCGGCGCCTCAAATGGCATGAGCATGACCAGTCCTTCGACGTTCGTGGCAGGAGTCGCATGAGGTTCGCATGGATCGATCTGCGGGAAGTCCCGGGCCGGCAGCTCCAGGCGGTGGTGGACGCGGCCGTCCACGCCCGGATGGGCGGAGTGGTGGCTGCCGATGCGGAGCTGCTCGCGACGCTGCCCCCGACCGTCACCCGGGTGCTGGCGGCCGGGGGCCAAGGCCCGGCCGACCCGAAGAAGCCCGGTGACAAGGCGGAGAAGGGCACCGGCGCCAAGGCGGCGAAGGACACCGCCGACGCCGGGCCCTCGTCCCGGTCCGGAAGCTCCCCGGCCGCCGACGGAATCGACGTCCTGCTGCGGAGGTTCGGCACCGAGGGCGAGCTGGACGCCCTCGCCGCCGGCAACCGCGCCGCCGGTGGCACACCCGCCGCCGGCCTCATCGACGTACGGGACGACCGCACGCTTCAGCTCTCGTGCGCGGGTGCCATGAAGCTGCCGTACACCGTCATCCACTTCGCCGACCCGACCAAGATCCCGCTGGAGATCGTGCTGGCCGCGGCGGAGCCCGCCGACGGCAAGCTGGTGACCGTCGTCGACGACCTGGAGGAGGCGGCGATCGTCTTCGACGTGCTGGAACGCGGCTCGGACGGCATCCTGTACGCGCCCCGCAGCGCCGACGAGGTGTTCGCTCTGGCACGGCTGCTGCAGGCCACCACACCCCAGTTGGAGCTGTCCACGCTGACCGTGGAGAGCATCCGGCACGTCGGACTCGGCGACCGGGTCTGCGTGGACACCTGCTCCCACTTCGAGGAGGACGAGGGCATCCTCGTCGGCTCGTACTCCTCCGGCTTCGTCCTGTGCTGCAGCGAGACCCATCCGCTGCCGTACATGCCGACCCGGCCGTTCCGGGTCAACGCCGGGGCCCTGCACTCGTACACGCTCGGACCGGACAACCGCACCAACTACCTGAGCGAGGTGGGCTCCGGCAGCGTCCTGCTGGCGGTCGGCGCCGACGGCCGCACCCGGCGGGTCGTCGTGGGCCGCGCCAAGCTGGAGTCCCGGCCGCTGCTGGAGATCCGCACCCACGCCGAGGACGGACGGCTGGTCAGTCTGACCGTGCAGGACGACTGGCACGTACGGGTGCTCGGCCCGGGCGGGAAGGTCCTCAACGTCACCGAACTGCGGACCGGTGACGAACTGCTCGGCTACCTGGCCACGGACAAGCGCCATGTCGGCCTGCCCATCGGCGAGTTCTGCAAGGAGGTCTGAGGCCTCATGGGCGAACTCGCGACCGACCCGGCCGACTCGATGGGGTACCTCGTCCAGCGGCTGCTCGACGCCCGGGACGACGGCCCGCCGTTCCTGATACACCGACAGGAGATGGTCAACCGCGCGGAGTTACGTGAGCGGGTGGCCAAGCAGGCCGCCGTGTTCGCCGGATACGGCATCGGCCCGGGCAGCACCGTGGGCCTGCGGACACCGTCCAGCTTCACCCAGGTGGAGGTGCTGCTCGCGCTGTGGCGGCTCGGTGCCCAGGTGCTGCTGTTCGACTTCCGGCTCAAGCCGGCCGAGGTGGAGGCTCTCTGCGCGGTCTGCCGGCCGCAGTTCCTGGTCGGCGCCGGGTCCAACGTCCGGGCGGCGTTCGGTTTCCGGCCCGAGTACGAGGTCACCACCGAGTGCCGCAGGACCGGCCGGCCGGCCGCCACCCGGCACCGGCTGGTGCAGTTCAGCTCGGGCTCCACGGGACGGCCGAAAGTGATCGGCAGGACCGTCCGGTCGCTCGCCGCCGAAGTGGACGCCTTCGCCTCGGTTCCCGGCATGCCGGGGGAGGGCGACCGGCTGCTGCTGCTCAGTTCGACGGCCCACAGCTTCGGTCTGATCGGCGGGCTGCTGTACTCGCTGGCGGCCGGCGTCTCCGTGGTGTTCGCGCCCCGCGTCTCGGCCCGCGACATCCTGCGGACCGCGAAGGACCAGAGGGTCACCGCCCTGTTCGGAGTGCCGATGCACTTCGACCTGCTCGCGGCCGCCCTCGATCCGCCTGCCCTGCCCGAGCTGCGGATCGCGGTGTCGGGCGGCGAGCTGATGCCCCCGCGGGTGGCGGCGCGGTTCGCCGAACGGTACGGCGTACCGGTCGGCGAGGCCTACGGCACCACCGAGACCGGCATCGTCGCCATCGACGTCGGCGGCGCGCTGCGGCCCTCCGTCGGCCGGGCCGCCCCGGGCGTGGTGCTACGGCAGTACCGGGGCGAACTGGACGTGGCGCTGGCCGAGTCCCCGTATCTCTTCGACTCGGGCGGTACGCAGTACACGGACGGCTGGCTGCACACCCGGGACCGGGCCACCGTGGACGACACCGGGGCGGTCAGCGTGCACGGCCGAGCCGACTCGCTCGTGGTGATCGGCGGTCTGAAGGTGGATCTCACCGAGGTCGAGCACGTGCTCCGCGAGCACCCCGCGGTCGAGCAGGCGGTCCTGGTCCACGAGGGCGTGACCGAGGCGTATGTCGCGGTGGCCGCCGATGCCGAGGAACCGTCCGCGGAGGAACTCCTGCGGTGGTGCCGGGAGCGGCTGGCCGACTACAAGCTGCCGCGGGTGATCCGGCTGCTGGACACCCTGCCGCGTACGTCCAACGGGAAGCTGCTGCGTCAGGCGGCGGCGTTGCAGGCGGCGGCGAGCGGTGCGTCGTAGACCGGCCTGAGCTGCCCGAACACCTTTCGAACGACTCCCCACCAGTACCTCTCAATGGAGTTTTCCGACCATGAGCACATCAACCCTGGAAGAAGAGATCCGCGAGTTCGTCCTGACCGCGGTCATCGACGAGATGAACATCCTGACCAGCCGCGAGGGCATCACCGACGACAGCCCGGTGACCGTCGGCGGGCTGGACGTCGACTCACTCAGCCTGATCGAGCTCACGATGCGGCTGGAGTCCCGGTTCGGCGTGGAGATCCCGGACACCGACATCGAGCCGCTGGCCTCCCTGACCCTCGGCGGACTCGTCGCCGAGGTCGTCCGACGCGGTGCGCGGGCATGAGCACGGAAGCCTCGCCGGCCCCCATCACCACCGACACCGTCCGGCAGTTGCTGTCGGACCGCAAGGTCTTCCCCGGACTGCCCGACGACCTCGGCGAGGACGCCGAACTGGTGCTGGACTCCCTCGGGCTGGTGTGGCTGCTCCACGTCGTCGAGGAGCGCTACGGCCTGGTCGTCGAGCCGACCGACGAGGACATCGCCGGGCTGACCTCACTGCGGCGGCTCACCGGATACCTGCGTGCGGCACAGACGGACCGGGCGGAAGGGAGCGGCCGGGATGAGGGGTGACGTGACGATCACCGGCTTCGGCATACGCACCGCGTTCGGCACGGGCGCCGACGCCCTCCGGCGCGGGGTCTTCGCGGGGATCCCCGCGTTCCGCCCCACCACGCGGTTCGACACCGGCCCGTACCGCACGCCCATGGCCGCCGCCGCTCCGGACGGACCCGACGCGGTGGAGGACTGGGCGCTGCGCCACGCGCTCGCCCGCTGCGGGGCGGAAGCCCTCGACATGGCCGGCCTCGGCCCGGGCACGGAGGCGGCGGTCCTGCTCGGGGTCGCCGGCGACCACACCAGCGTCACGCGGTACTGGCGGAGTCGGCCGGAGGAGGCCGCGTCCGTAGCGGCGCGCGGGCCGGGAACGGACGCCGGCCGAACCGCTGAGCGGGCGGGGGAACGGACCGGGGGCGTTGTCCTGAACGGCGTTGCCGGTGAGGGTGTGGCCCGGAACGCGGATGTGGTGTCAGGCCGCGTTGCCGGTGAGGGCGCGGGCCGGAAGGCGGACGTCTTCGCGTACGGCGTTGCCGGTGACGGTGTGGCCCGGAAATCGGACATGGCCCCGGGCGAGGACGCGGGCCGGACCGGGGGCGTTGTCCCGAACGGCGCTGCCGGTGAGGACGCAGTCCGGAACGCGGTGGTGGTGAACGGCGCCGGGGGCGAGGACACGGGCCGGAACCCGGGCGTCGTGCTCACAGGCGGTCCGGGTGCCGATCCGGGTGGAGCCGCGGCGCGGCTCGCCGACGCCGTGCCCGCGCGGCTCGCCGAGGTGCTGGCCGGCCACCTCGGACTGACCGGTCCCCGGCTCACCTTCACCAACGCCTGTGTCGCCTCCGCCGCCGCGATCATCCACGCCTGCCGGCTGATCTCCTCCGGCCGGATCGATGTCGCGGTCTGCGCGGGCGGATACCTCGTGGAGGAGGAGACCTTCGGCAAGTTCGACTCCGGCCGGGCACTCTCCCGCGACGGCATGGTGCGCCCGTTCAGCGCCGACCGCAGCGGGCTGCTGCTCGGCGACGGAGTCGCGGCCGTCGTACTGGAGTCCGCCCAGCACGCCCGGCGGCGCGGTGCCCGGCCACTGGCGTCCGTGCCGGGCTGGGGCGCGGCGACGGACGCCCACCACATCGCCCAGCCGCATCCGGAGGGGGCCGGCCTGGCCCAGGCCACGCGGCAGGCGCTGCGGCTGGCCGGCGACCCGGACGGGGCGGCCCTCGGCTATGTCAACGCCCACGGCACCGGCACCCGGTACAACGACGGCGCCGAGACCCGGGGGCTGCGAGCCGCCCTCGCGGAGCGGGCCGGGTCGATCCCGGTGAGCTCGACCAAGAGCACCACCGGGCACCTCCTGGAGGCGGCGGGCATCGTGGAGTTCGTCATCACGATGCTGGCCCTGACGGACGGTGTGCTGCCGCCGACCGCCGGGTTCACCCGGCCCGACCCGGAATGCGACCTCGACTACGTGCCGAACCGGCCGCGCCGGGCCGACCCGCGCCGGGCCCTCACCATCAACGCCGCCTTCGGGGGCGCCAACACCGCACTCGTGCTGGAGCGGCCGTGACGACGGACAAGCCCGTACCGCGCTCCCCGCTCGGCATCCTGGCGAGCGCCACCGCGACCCACGGCACCGGGGGTCCGGACGACATCGCGCTGCCGAGGCTGCCCGGCTTCGTGGAGTCGGCGTTCAGCCCGCTGGCGTACGAGGTCGTCAGACAGTGCCTCGCCGAACGGCCCGATGGCGGCACCTCCCGCTCATGGGGGTCCCCCCGCGCGAGCGAAGCCGAGAGTGGGGGAGGCTCCCGGACCGCCGTGGCGCTGGCCGGCCTGATGGGCGACACGACCACAGCGGATCTGGCCAGCCGCCGTATGGTCGCCGGGCGGGTCCACAACCCGCTGCTGTTCATGCAGGCCACCCCCAACTCCGTACTGGGCCACATGAGCCGGGAGTTCCGGATCACCGGGCAGATGTTCAGCCTCTCCACCCTCGACGACTCGCTGACCGAACTGCTGGCCATGGCGGATCTCCTGCTCGAGGACCCGGAGCTGGACCGGGTGCTGGTGCTGGGCGTGGAGCTGGGCGGCGGCGAGCGGGCAGCCGCCGTCTACCGTGAACTGGCCGTCGACAGCCACCCGTTGGCCGGCCTTCCCGCGAACGCCGGCAGGGCGGCGGCGCTGCTGCTCGCCCGTCCCGGCGCCGGGGCTCCCGTCACGGTCCGGGCCGACCGGACGAACGACTCGGATACCGGGACCGCCGCCTGCCCCGGAAGCATCCAGGGCCTCTTCGATCTGGCCTCCGCCCACCGGCGACTGTCGCGGGACGGCGGCAGCCACCGTCTGGCGACGCAGCCGCAGGCGCCCGCGTTCATCCTCACGGCCGACTCCGAGGCAAGGAAGGAGACGGAGACCCATGCTCATCAGTAGGCAGGAGCGCGCCCGGATCTGCTCCGACACCGAACTGGGCGCCGGCAACGTCCTGGCGCGCCTGACGGCGTACGGCCGTCCGCTCGACGAGCCGGTGCTGCGGACGGACGGCAGCTGGCGGGCTCCGGACGGCAGCCGTCCGCGGGTGCTGACACTCGGGCAGCTGACCGAGGCCGTCGAGACCTACGCCGGCTGGTACGCCGCCCGGGGAGTGCGGCCCCGCGACCCGGTCGCCGTGCACTCCCACTCCAGCACCGAGTTCGCGGTGAACTTCCTGGCGCTGACGTCCCTCGGCGCGGTCCCCTCGTTCGTCAACGGCGACCTGGCCCCGGAGACCGCCCGGGAGTACGTACGCGGACAGGGGACGGTGGGCGCCTTCACGGATCGGGAGCATCACGCGGTGCTGTCAGGATCGGGGCTCGGCTTCCGCGTCACCGCCGCCGGCATCCGCCCCGGGGACCGCGCGGCCCTGCCGCCGACGTACCCGTACCGGCACGACACCTCCGACCCGGTGCTCATCTCGCACTCGTCCGGAACCACCGGCATGCCCAAGGGTGTTCCGCACACCCACCGGACGCTCATGTACGCGCAGCTGCACCGGCTGCGCTACTCCACCGGAACCGACATGGAGCGCACCCTGGTGGGGCTGCCGGGAGCGCACAACGCCATGGTGGCGACACTGCTGTACTGCCTGCTGCTCCGCACGGACATCAAGCTGCTCTCCAGCCGGCGCGGCACCGATGTGCTGGACGCCATCGAGGAGTTCCGGCCGACCACGGTGCTGGCCTTCGCCGGGACCTTCGGCGAGATGGCCGCGCAGGACTTGACGAAGCGTCACCTCTCCAGTGTCCAGGTGTGGTTCAACACCGGGGACGCGGCGCACGAGGCGCACATCCGGGCACTGGTGCGGTACGGCAGCCACGAGAAGATCGGGCGCGATCTGCGCCGTACGCGCGTCGAGGGCTCCGTCTTCGTGGACGGGCTCGGCTCGTCCGAAGCGGGCTACTCCGTCTTCCACAACCGGCACACCAAGGACACCTCGGCCTACTCCCGCTGCGTGGGCAAGCCGATCAGCTTCGCCGAGGCCGCCGTGCTCGCCGAGGACGGCACCCCGCTGCCGCCCGGGCGGATCGGCCGCCTCGGTCTGAAGTCACCGACCCTCACGCCCGGTTACTGGAACGACTCGCTGACCTGGAACCGGATGCGGCTGGGCGGCTACTGGCTCACCGGGGATCTCGCCCACCAGGACGAGGACGGCAACTTCTACCACCTCGACCGGGCGCCGGACGCGATCCGGACCCGCGACGGGATCCTGTTCAGCACCCGGACCGAAGAACTGCTCCTGCGGGAGCTGCCCGAACTGGCCGACTGCACGGTCGTCGGGGTGGCCCCCGAGGGCGTACGGGCGGACTGGGACGGCGGGGGAGAGGCCGAGGCGTACGCGCTGCTCCAACTCGCGGACGAGGACGCCCCGGCCGGCGACGGCGAGGCGTGGACCGAGCGGGTCAACACGGTCCTGGCAGCCGCCGGGTTCCCCCTGGTGGCCCGGGCCCTGCGGATGGAACCCGACGATGTGCCCAAGGGTGCCACGGGCAAGGTCCTCAAACGCGTGATGCGCGACCGGTTCGCCACCAGGGGGCACGTGTGAGCAGCGACGAGACCAACCACCGCGCGCAGACGGTGGACGCGTACCGACTGTGGTGGCAGCACGACGCCCACTGGTACCAGGGCGTGGCCGGGCGCTTCGGGCAGGAGGCCGCGAACGAGATCAACGCGGAGGCGATGCGCAAGGTTGCCGTGCACGTCGGGCAGCGCGTCGCCCGCCGGTCGGGCCCGCTGCCCGACAGCGGTGACACCGGCAAGGACCTGGAGGAACTGCGCCGCCGCTACGACGAGTGCGGCGACCGCATGTTCCCGCCGGAACTGCGCAACGCCTCCACCGAGGTGGAGGGCGACGACGCAATCGTCCTCACGCTGCGGCGGAACTTCGCCATCACCATGGTGCGGATGGCCGGTTCGCTGGAGGGCTACCGGTGCCCCTGCACCGACATCCACGCGGGCTGGTCCGAGGGGCTCGGCGTGACACTGTCCGAGAACCGGGCCGAGAGCTGTCTGCGCGACGGCGACAAGGCGTGCCGCCTGCTGATGCGGGTCGCCCCGGGTACGGAGGGCTGAGCGGTGCGGGTACTTGTCGCCGGTGCTTCCGGAGTCGTCGGACATCCGCTGGTGGGCGCGTTGCGGGCGCGGGGGCACCATGTGAGCGCACTGGTACGGGACGGTGCCCGGGCCCCGGAGGCGGACGAGGCCGTGGTCGCCGACGCCCTCGACCGCGCGTCCCTGCTGCCGGCGGTCTCGGCCGCCCGGCCCGACGTGGTCGTGCACCAGCTGACGGCGCTGCGGCTGCTGCGCGACGACCCCGCAGGCGCTTTCGCGCAGACCGCGCGGCTGCGCACCGAGGGCACCGCCCACCTGGTCGAGGCGGCCCGGGCGGCCGGCGCGCGGCGGCTGGTCGCGCAGTCCATCGCCTTCGCCGCGGCCCCGGCCGGGGATCCGGTCCTCGACGAGGACGCACCGTTGTACGTGGACGCCCCGGACCCCGGCTGGGCCGCCACCGTACGGGCCGTCGCCGAGCTGGAACGGCAGGTGCTGAGCGGTGCGGGCCTGAGCGGCCTGGTCCTCAGGTACGGCACCTTGTACGGCCCCGGCACCGCGTACGCCCGTACCGGCGGGACCGGGCAGCGGGTGCTGGCCGGGAAGCTCCCGCTGCCCGGGGGCGGGCCGGGGATCACCTCGTTCCTGCATGTGGAGGACGCCGTGGGAGCGGCCGTTGCCGCTGTCGAGTCGGAGGCCACCGGGCTCCTCCACATCACGGACGACGAACCGGCCACGGCCGCTGAGTGGCTGCCGCACTACGCCCGTGCGCTGGGCGCCCCTGCCCCGCGCACGGTTCCGGCGGCGATGGCGCCCCGGCTGCTCGGCTGGTTCACGGCCCATCAGCTCACCGCGGCGCGGGGCGCGTCGAACGGCCGGGCGCGTACGACGCTGGGCTGGAAGCCGCTGCGGCCGAGCTGGCGTGACGGGCTGGGCGCGCGATGACCGGGTCCGGCGAGCCGGCGGCCGTCCCGTCGCGGCCGTGGGCCGTCCTCCTGGTCGTGGTCTGCGCCCAGATGCTGATCTGGCTGGACACCTCGATCCTCAACGTCGCCGTCACCACCCTGGCTGATCCGGCCGAGGGCCTGGGCGCGACGCCCGCCGAGCTGGAGTGGGTGGCGAGCGCCTACACCCTGGTCTTCGCCGGCGGGCTCTTCGCGGGCGGCGCGCTGGCCGACCGGTTCGGCCCCCGGGCCACCCTCCTCGCCGGACTGGCGCTGTTCGGCACGGCCTCCGCCGCCGGTGCGTTCGCGGGGAGCCCGGCGTGGCTGGTCGTGGCGCGCGCGTTCATGGGCGCGGGCAGCGCGCTGCTGATGCCGGCGACCCTGTCAGTGATCGTGCAGAGCACCCCGGAGGCGAAACGCACCCGGGCGATCGCCATCTGGAGCTCTTCCAGCGGTCTGGGCGTGGCCGTCGGCCCGGTGGTGGGCGGGGCGCTGCTCAGCAACTTCTGGTGGGGATCGGTGTTCCTGGTCAACGTGCCGATCGTCGCCCTGTGCCTGGCCGGAGTGGCGGCCGTCGTACCCGAGTTGAAGGGCCCCCGGCGCAGGCCGCTCGACCTCCCGGGCCTCGCCCTGTCGGTGCCCGGCCTCGGCGGCGTGGTCTACGGGATCATCGAAGCCGGGGACGGACAGGCCTGGTACGGGCCGCACGTCCTCCTCCCGCTGGCCCTGGGCGGCGCCCTGCTCTGCGCCTTCGTAACCGGTCAGCGCAAGTCCCCGGCGCCCAGCCTGGATCTGCGGCTCTTCCGGCTGCCCGGGTTCACGGCCGGGAGCGTGGTGCTGCTGATCGCGTTCATGGCGCTGGCCGGGCACCTGTTCTACGCGGCCTTCTATCTCCAGGGGCCCCGTGGGCTTTCCCCCGCCGAGGCCGGCACCGTGATGCTCGCCGCCGCGGTCGGCATCGTCCTGGGCAGTCAGGTGTCCCCGGCGCTGAGCAGGCTGCTGTCGGCCCGGTGGACGGTCGCGGCCGGCGTCCTGGCCACGGCGGCCACCTACGTCGCCTACGCCTGGCTCGACGGGCATACCCCGGTCGGGTTCATCGTCGCGCTGCTGTGGATCCAGGGCTTCGGGATGGGCCTGGTCGGAACGCCGGTCACGGCCGCGATGATGAGCGGGGTGCCACCCCATCTCGCGGGCGCCGGCTCGGCCGTCAACAGCGTCACCCGGCAGGTCGGCGGAACGCTCGGGGTGGCGATGGCCGGTTCGATCCTCTCCGGCGTGTACCGGGAGCGGATGGCGGACGCCGAACTGCCCGGCACCGCGCAGGGGTTGTCCCCGGCCGCCGAGGAGCGGGCCAGGGCCTCCGCCGAGGCGGCCCGCTCACTGGCCGGTTCACTGCGCCTGCCCGAACTGGTGGCCACGGCGGACCGGGCCTTCCTCGACGCGATGTACGCCGCCACCCTCGCCGTCGCCGCACTGGCCCTCGTCGGCTGCGCGGTGGCCGTCGTGGGTCTGCGTACCCGAGCACCACGACCGCGGAGCGTCCCGGAACGAGGGGCACGGGACGAGTCGGCGCAATCCACTTGAGAGTCCACAGCACGGGAGCAGGACAGGAGAGGAAGTCATGCCGGCGCGGACAACGACCCGTTCGGTCTTCGTCACCGGGGGAAACAGGGGGATCGGGCTGGCCATAGCCCGCCGCTTCGCTGCGGCGGGAGACCGGGTGGCGGTGACACACAGAGGTGAGGAGCCGCCCGCGTCCGAGGGCTTCCTCGCCGTACGGTGCGATGTGACGGACAGCGATCAGGTGGACCGGGCCTTCACGGAGGCCGAGTCGGCCCACGGTCCGGTCACCGTCCTGGTCGCGGGCGCGGGCGCCGCCAACGACCGCCTGCTGGTGCGGATGAGCGAGGCCGACTTCACCTCCGTCATCGACACCAACCTCACGGGTGCCTTCCGGGTCGCCCGGCGAGCCGTGCGCGGGATGCTCCGCGAAGGCCACGGCCGTATCGTGCTGGTCTCCTCCACGTCGGCGCTGCACGGCGCCCCCGGGCAGACCAACTACGCGGCGGCGAAGGCGGGGCTGGTCGGATTCGCGCGGTCCCTGACCCACGAACTCGGACCCAGGGACATCACCTGCAACGTGGTGGCGCCGGGCCTCACCGAGTCGGACATGAGCCGCGCGCTCAGCGACCGGCAGCGCCAGGGTCTGCTGCGCCGGACCCCGGCCGGACGCCTCGCCCGCCCCGAGGAGGTCGCCGACGCGGTGGCGTTCCTGGCCGGTGCCGGGTATGTGCGCGGCGCCGTCGTCCCGGTCGACGGCGGCGCCGGGCTGGGGCACTGAGGGCGGGACCGGCGTCCGATGTCCCCGCCGTTCAGGCCGGGTTGCGTTCGAGAGCCCTGACGTAGTTGTTCATGAAGTGGTCGCGCACGCCGTCGCTCGCCGGGGCGAAGGCGTCGGTGGTCAAGCCGCCCGACACGGTCGACGAACCCGGTGACCAAGGGCAGTGTGGTGTGCACCTTGCCGTGGGAGTCGATGTACCGCAGGGCCTCGACGTGGGTGAAGGCCGGCTCCGGGGGCATCTGCGGGACGATGTCGTTGTTGTTGACGAACCGGTAGAGCCGGTCCTTGAAGCCCTTGTTGCAGGCCTTGGCGAGCAGCCGGTCGCAGGTACGGGGCTGGCCGAAGGTGTAGACGCCGTCGGCCCGCAGCCGCGGCTCCTCCAGGTACATCCGGCAGCCGGCCAGCATGGCGAGTGCCCCGCCCAGGCTGTGGCCGGTGAACCAGACCGACTGCTCCTGGTCGCGCAGATCGGCGAGCCCGTCCCGGACCGGGGGGAAGATCGACTCCAGGGCCTCGCCGAAGCCGTGGTGGATGTATCCGGTGCCCGCCGGGCCCGGTACGGGCGGCGTGACGGCGTCCGTGAGCCAGTCGCGGATCTGCACCGGTTCCGTGCCGCGGAAACCGATGATGATCATCCTGTCACTGGCCATCGTGTACGCCTGGGTGTCCTCCAGCGGAAACGGCGGCGTGAACCGCGTCTCGTGATGGAGAACCCGGTCGAACCCCCACTTCCGCGCCTGCTGCTCGATGGTGGACCGGTCCTTGTAGGCCAGGTCGGACGCCTTGGCCATCCAGTAGGCGTGCGAAAGGCTGTATCCGGTGACGGAGTGATCGATGCTCTGGGGTACAGACACCAGCGGGTCCTTTCCCGGGTGCGGCGCACGGCGGCCGAAGGAGCCGCGGAAACGGCACCCAGAGGTGGGGGAGGAAACAGCCCCGTCCTATCGCGGGTGAGTGGCCGCACCCGCGGCAGCGCGCCCCGGTGCCGCCCGGACGGACCACGGCCGGAACACTGAATAACCGGAGCCGATGCCCGCCGTCCCGGCGACGGACCCCGCCCTCGCCCCGGGCAGGCGGCCGAACAGCAGTCACACCGGTCCCGGTGCCGTCATCCAGCGCCACTGGGTGAACTCTTCCAGGCTGGCTGTACCGCCGATGCGGGAGCCGTTGCCGGAGATGCCCAGGCCTCCGAAGGGGGCGTTCGCGGCGTCCTTGGCGGAGACGTCGTTGATGTGGACCATGCCGGTGCGCAGCTGCCCGGCAACAGCGGTCGCCCTCGGTACGGAGCCGGAGTGCACGGCAGCCGTCAGACCGTACGCGGTGTCGTTGGCGAGCTCGACGGCCTCCGCATCGCTGTGAAAGGGCAGGACGGGGGCGACGGGACCGAAGATCTCCTCGGTGAACACGGGCATGGCCCGGTCGATGTGGTCCAGGACGGTGGGTGGGTAGAAGAGGCCTTCACGTCGCCCGCCCGTACGCACCCGCGCCCCGCCTGCCACGCTCTCGTCGACGATGCGCTCGATCCGGTCGGCCTGCCGCGCGCTGATGACCGGGCCGACGGTGACGCCCTCCACGCGGGGGTCGCCGACACGCATGCTCCGCGCGTGCCCGACCAGCGCGTCGGTGTACGCCTCGACCACGTCGGCATGGACCAGATGGCGGCCGGCCGCGACGCAGGCCTGTCCCTGGTAGCCGAACGTGCTCACGGCTCCGGCCAGGGCGGCCGCCGCCACGTCCGCGTCCTCGAGCACGACGAGCGAGTTCTTGCCGCCGAGCTCCAGGGAGACCCGCTTCAGTCCCTCACCCGCCACCCGGGCCACGGCACGTCCGGCCTCGATGGAGCCGGTGAACGAGACCATGGCGACATGAGGATCCGCCGCGACCGCCCGCCCGGTCTCCGCACCGCCCGGCAGCACGTGCAGCACCCCGTCGGGCAGCCCGGCGTCCTCGAAGAGCCGCGCGACGAGGACACCCCCGGACACCGGAGTGAGCGGGTCGGGCTTGAGCAGCACGGCGTTGCCCAGTGCGAGGGCGGGCGCCAGCGCTCGCATCGCGAACAGGAGCGGCGCGTTCCAGGGGTTGATGACACCGACGACGCCGAGCGGCACCCGCCACGCCAGACTCGTTCCACCGGGGGCCTGGGGGTTCAGAACCTCACCCCGAGGCTGGGACGCGAGTCCGACGGCGTGCGTCAGCTGGGCGAGGGCGGCGATGATCTCGTAGTCACCCTTGGCGGGGACGCCGGCCGACTCGCGGACGATCCAGTCGCGGAACGTATCCCGGTGCTCACGCAGGACGGAGGACGCGCGCAGCAGGATCTCGGCGCGGTCGGAGGGAACTGCCGCGGCCCAGTCCCCGGCCGCCCGTGCGGCTCGTGCACCGGCTTGGGCGACATCCGCGGGGGAGGCGACGCCGACTTCGGCCAGCACCTGCCCCGAGGCCGGTTCGATCACCTGGCGGGTGCCGCCCTCGGACTCGCGCCAGCCCGCGCTGAAGATCTTCCCGGCCCACTCGGCCCGGTCCGGCCACCTCTCGCCGTTGCCAGCCATGGGTGCCGCCCTCCGTCCGGGTCGGTGTCGCCGTCCTGCCACGAGGACCCGTTTACGCTCATATGTCACTCTTGTTGTCTAGTGTCGTAATAAAAGGAGGTTCGGCGCACCTTGGGTTCAGGGCGCTCCCGGGCGGACGGCCCCAGGGCGGGAGTGAGGCGAGATGACGTCATGATCGGATCCGCGTCCGCCCGGGACGACGGCCCGAGCGGGTGGTCGCAGGAACGTGTCGACGAGGCGGCCACGGCCAGGGTCGTCGTCGATGGTCACGGTGTCGTGACCGGCTGGAACGAAGGGGCCCGGCGGCTGCTCGGTCACCGGGCCCCCGAGGTGATCGGCTGGAACGCGGCCGCGCTTCTCGCGGACCCCGCTCCGACGGAGGTGCTGAACTCGCTGACCGGCCTGCCGAGGTGGAGCGGGACGGCCAAGCTGCTGCACCGGGACGGCCACCGCCTCACCGTCGGGCTGCTGGCCCATCGCCGCGAGAGCGGCGGGGACGACTGGCTGCTGGTGTCACCGGTGACCCGGCCGTCCCCGACCCCCGAGGACGACACGTTCGTGCGGCGCAGTTTCGCCCAGGCTCCCTCCGCGATGGCCCTGTACGACATCGGGCTGCGGTTGCGCTGGGCGAACGCGGACATGGAACGGGTGATGGGCCTGTCCGAGGCGGAGATGCGTGGCCTGCGGGTGACGGAGATCGTCCTCGACCCGGAGAGCGAACGAACCGAGGAGGGCATGCGCGCCGCGCTGGAGACCGGGCGTCTCCAGGAGCTCGGCGCCGCACTGCACCTCGCCGGCCATGAGCGGGAGAGCGTCTGGTCGGTGTCCCTCGTCCCGGTGCGGGACTCCGACGGGCGACTCGAAGGTGTCCTGCTGTCGGCACACGACGTGACCGAGCAGCACCTTGCACGGCAGCGGCTCGTCCTGGTCAACGACGCCAGCCTGCGGATCGGCAGCACCCTGGACCTGCCCCGTACCGCTCAGGAACTCGCCGACGTGGCCGTCCCACGGTTCGCGGACTTCGTCACGGTCGATCTCCTGCCGGCGATCGAGGGAGGTGAGGATCCGCCGCAGGGCTCCCCGCACGATCCGGTGATGCTGCGCCGGGTCGCCTCTCAGTCGGTTCTGGAGGGCAGCCCCGAAGCCGTGGTGCCGCACGGCACGGTGGCGGCCTACCCAGAGGGTTCCACCGCGGCGGAGTGCCTGGCCGCGGGCCGGCCGTTCATCGAGCACCTCACGCCCGCCGCCCTGGAGGACCTGGACCGGACCGCACCCGAGCGGGCCGAACGCATGCGGAGGTTCGGGTTCCACTCGGTGCTGGCGGTACCCATGCGTGCGCGTGGCCTCACCCTGGGCGTGGCCACGTTCTCCCGCCACCGCCGGCCCAAGCGCTTCGAGCAGGACGACCTGCTGCTGGGCCAGGAGATCACCGCCCGCGCAGCCGTGTGCATCGACAACGCCCGGCGCTACACCCGCGAGCGCGACACCTCCCTCGCGTTGCAGAGCAGCCTGCTGCCGCAACGACTTCCCGAGCAGGCGGCCCTGGACGTCGCCTCCCGCTATCTGCCCGCCAGCACCCGGGCGGGTGTCGGCGGCGACTGGTTCGACGTCATTCCGCTGTCCGGCGCCCGGGTCGCCCTGGTCGTCGGCGACGTCGTGGGCCACGGCATCCAGGCCTCGGCGACCATGGGGCGGCTGCGCACCGCCGTACGCACGCTGGCCGATGTCGACCTTCCCCCCGACGAGCTGCTGACCCACCTGGACGACCTGGTCAGCCACTTGGCCGGCGGGGCCGACACCATGGCCCTGCTCGACGGCGACATCGGCGCCACCTGTCTGTACGCCGTCTACGATCCGGTCTCGCGCCACTGCACTGTCGCCCGCGCGGGCCACCCCGAGCCCGTCCTCGTGGCACCCGACGGCACCGTCGAGCGGCTCGATGTTCCGGCAGGCCTCCCCCTCGGCCTGGGCGGCATGCCCTTCGAGTCGATCGACCTGGAGCTGGCCGAAGGCAGCCTGCTCGTCCTCTACACGGACGGGCTCGTCGACGGCCGCGGCCGGGACACCGACGAAGGGACCGCCGCTCTGCGCGACGTGCTGCGACGACCGGCCCCGGACCTGGAGGCCACCTGCGACGCCCTGTTGCGCACCATGCTCGTGGACCGCCCCACCGACGATGTGGCGCTCCTCGTAGCCCGCACCCGTGCCCTCGACGCCTCGCACGTGGCGACCTGGCCGGTGCCGTCGGACCCCGCCGCGGTCGCCGAGGCGCGCAAAGCCGCCTGCCGGCAACTGTCCGAGTGGGGCGTGGACGATGCCGTGTTCGTCACCGAGCTGGTCGTCAGCGAACTGATCACCAACGCCATCCGGTACGGGCGACCTCCCATCGAGCTCAGACTGATCTACGACCGCACCCTCATCTGCGAAGTGTCCGACGGCAGCACGACCGCGCCCCACCTGCGCCGGGCCCGTACCTTCGACGAAGGCGGACGTGGGCTGCTTCTCGTCGCTCAGCTCACCCAGGGCTGGGGTACCCGTCAGACCGTCAACGGCAAGATCATTTGGGCGGAGCAGTCGCTTGCCGCCGACTGACCCTGTGGTCGTCGCGGGTACTCGTCGCCCAGCTGAGGAGAGCGAAACCCATGGCGAATCCCAGCATGGTGAAGACGCCGCGGGGCCAGAAGACATGGCTGTCGATGAAGGACCAGCCCGCCACGAGAAGGACAGCTGTGCCGGGGAGGACTCGGATGCCGTGGCGGGGGTACAGGGCGACCGCTGAGGCCACCACGGCGGCGAGGAGGGCGGAGGCGCCGATGTTCCCCAGTGTCTCTCCCATGTCGTACAACGGTTGCTTCAGCGGTCCCAGCCGCGCCGAATCCGGGGCGTTCCCGACCGCCGTTCCGGCCGCGATGCCGGCGACCGCGTCGAGCCCTGTGTAGAAGGCCGCGTAGACGAAGGCGGCTGCCCAGGCCAGAACCGTGGCGAAGCCCGCGAGGTCGGCGCGTGGCCGGTGCCAAAGAGGGACCAGGAGGCCGAGGGTGAGCAGTGGGAAGACCGGCAGCAGCGCGATGTGCAGCTCGGTCCAGTCGGTGGAGGTCGACCTGGACAGGCCGTGCGGGTGCGCGAGGCCGGCCGAAGCCAGGACCAGTGGCGCGGCGACGACGATGGCGGTGGTGCGGATGCTCGGCATGCGGCGAGCGTAGGCGCGTGAAGTCGCCGGCATCCGCCGTGTCATGGGTTCGTAAGATCAGCCATCGACTGGTGCGGCGAGTTCTTACGAGAACCTGACGTGGAGAGCCAATTCCTCCGGTGCGGCAGCCCCATGGACAACTCTGCTTCCCGAACGAAGGTTTCGACGGAGCAGAGCTCGGAGGAGAACCATGGGGCGCAACACGCGCAAACGGTCGAAGTCCCGGGGCGGCAAGGTCATTGCGGCCGCCGCTGCTCTCATACTCGGGGGCGGCGGGCTGGTGGTCGTGAATGTGTATGCCTCCGCCCATGAGACATCGGGCGGAAACACCGTCAAACGGTCGTCTCCAGGCGGGACCGGCCAAGCCTCGGCCTCGGACGCCTCGACCATCGGCTGCCCCGATGTAGGCAGTCGGCTGCGGCAGGTGCCGGGCCAGGCCAGGGCGGAGGTCGACAAGCAACTCGCTCTGCTGGACAGCCAGATCTCCGAGGCCTATCAGAGGCTGCGGAGTTCGACCCGGGCCATACAGCAGGACAGCGCCTTCGCCGAGAACGCGATCATGGGCCCCCTGAAGGACAAGCGGGTCGCGACGATCGACCGGATCGCCCTGGCCATCGGCAGGGCGGGCGACAGGCCGCGGGGCCTCGAGTCGCTGGCAGCCTGCACGCTGCGCGCCGCCGGCAACCAGAGCGACGCCGGCAACGGGCCTGTCGCTGCGGACTTCGTCGACATCACCACGGTCCGCCCGAATGTGACAGCACCCCGAGAGTCGCGGAAGGCCTCCCGGGGGACCTTCACCACCCAGTGCGGTGTGAACGAGAACAAGCTGTACAACAGCGACAACGTCATCGTCGCGCCCGGTGTGGACAACGGTGCTCACCACACGCATGACTACGTCGGCAACCAGGCGAACGACGCGTTCGCCGACAACGACGACTTCGCGGGCGGCGAGACGACCTGCCGGAACCAGGACGACAAGTCCTCCTACTACTGGCCGGTTCTCCGGCTGCAGGACGGAACCGAGGAATTCGACGCCGAGCAGCAGGGCGGCGGAGCCGAGGGCAATACCGGCAAGATCCTCACCGCGTCCGAGGTGACCCTGGACTATGTGGGCAACGCGAGCGGCAAGGTCGTGGCCATGCCCAAGTTCCTGCGGATCATCACCGGTGATGCCAAGGCGTTCACCAACGGCACCGCGAACGCCAACGCGGCATGGAGCTGCACCGGCTTCGAGGACCGGCAGGTGACGGACAAGTACCCGGTCTGTCCCGAGGGCAGCGACCTGGTCCGGACGTCCAAGTTCCAGAGCTGCTGGGACGGCCGGAACACCGACAGCGCCAACCACCGCGCCCACGTCGCGTTCGCCGATCCGAAAACGGGCGCCTGCCCGCGTGGCTTCAAGGCCATTCCGCAGCTCGTACAGCGTCTGGTCTACGACGTGGACGCACCCAGCCTGAACGACGACGGACGGTCGAGCCCGTTCTACGCGGTGGACGGCTTCCCGGAGCAGATGCACCAACCGATCACGGACCACGGTGACTTCGTCAACGTCTTCGACGAGCGGCTGATGAACCGGATGGTCAAGTGCATCAACACCGGCCGCCGGTGCCAGTGATGCCGGACGCCCACGATCGAACGCCGGCGTGACGTACAACCGGGGTCATCCCGTGCCGTACAGCGTCGTGAGCAGTTCGAGCGCGGCCTGGGCGGCGGGATGCGGTTCGTCCCGCCACCAGGCGAGGCGCACCGCGATCGGCTCGGCGTCGCGCACCGGCCGGTAGACGATGCCGGGACGCGGGTACTGGTGTGCGGTCGACTCGGCCGTCATCCCCACACACCGGCCCAGCGAGATCGCGGTCAGCCAGTCGTCGACGTCGTGGGTGGCCCGGGTGGCCGGACGGGAGTCCGGTGGCCACAGTTGGGTCGTGGTGGTGCCGGTCCGCCGGTCGATCAGCAGCGTGCGTCCGCCGATGTCGGCGAGTCTCACGGAGCGGCGCCGGGCCAGGGGATCGTCGGACGCCATCGCGCACAAGCGCCGTTCCAGGCCCACGATCGCGGAGTCGAAGCGGCGGTCGTCCAGTGGTCTGCGGACCACGGCCAGGTCGCAGGCGCCCTCCGCGAGGCCGGCGGTGGCGGAGTTGACGCGGACGAGCCGCAGCTCCGTCTCCGGGCGCGTCTCGGCCCAGCGGCGCTGAAAGGCCAGCGTGTGGCGGCCCACGGCCGACCAGGCGTAACCGACCCGCAGGCAGGCATGGCCCGAGGTGGCCTCCTGGACCAGATCGTCCACCTCGCCGAGCACACGCCGGGCATGCGCCAGCACGCGCAGTCCCGTTCCGGTCGGGCTCACCTCACGGGAGGTACGCCGCAACAGCCTTACTCCGAGGGCGCGTTCGAGGGAGGCCAGGGTGCGGGACACGGCGGCCTGGGAGACTCCGAGCGCGATGGCGGCGTCGGTGAAGCTGCCCTCGTCGACGATCGCGACGAGGCAGCGCAACTGCCGCAGTTCCACATCCATGACTCAAGCGTATAGATGGAGTACCGGATGCATTTTGCGCATGCCCCGTGCGATCTCAGGATCGGGTCATGCACGCAGCCTCCGCACCGACGCCGGCACCCGCGCAGGGAACCGTCGCGGCGTCCTCCGCCCCTGATCTCGGCGCCCCGGACCCCGGCGGAAAACGCCTGGCCGGTGTGGTCACCATGTTCGGCAGCGGTCTGTCCAATCAGACCGGCGCCGCGATCGGTTCCCTGGCCTTCCCCGTCCTCGGACCGGTCGGTGTCGTCGCCGTACGCCAGTACGTGGCCGCGATCGTCCTGATGGCCGTCGGCCGCCCCCGTCTGCGTACCTTCACCAAGCGGCAGTGGTGGCCGGTGCTGCTGCTGGCCCTGGTGTTCGGGACGATGAACCTGTCCCTGTACAGCGCCATCGACCGCATCGGTCTCGGCCTCGCGGTGACCCTGGAGTTTCTCGGGCCTCTGAGCATCGCCCTCGCCGCCTCACGCCGCCGTGTGGACGCGTGCTGCGCGCTGATCGCCGCGGCGGGCGTCGTCACCCTGATGCGCCCGCAGCCCTCCACCGACTACCTGGGCATGGGCCTCGGGCTGCTGGCCGCCGTCTGCTGGGCGTCGTACATCCTGCTCAACCGCACCGTCGGCCGACGCGTCCCCGGAGTGCAGGGATCGGCCGCCGCGGCCGGAGTCTCCGCCCTGATGTTCCTGCCGGTCGGCATGGTCCTCGTCGTCGAGCATCCGCCGACCGCGGGGTCCGTTGCCTACGCCCTCGCAGCCGGCGTCCTGTCCTCGGCCGTCCCCTATCTGGCGGACCTGCTCACCCTGCGCCGCGTCCCGGCCCAGACCTTCGGGCTCTTCATGAGTGTCAACCCCGTGCTGGCCGCCGTGGTCGGCTGGATCGTCCTCGGCCAGGACCTGGGCTGGACCGAGTCGGCCGCCGTCGCGGCCATCGTGGCCGCCAACTCACTCAGCATCCTCACGTCACGCACCTGAGGAGCTCCCACGGGGGTGGTGGGTCAGGCCACGAGGCGGAGGACTTCGGCCAGGCCCCGGTCGCCGGTGCGTTGTTCGGCCGGGAGGATGTAGGCACGCAGACCGCAGGCGGTGGCGGCGCCGTCGCGTACCGGGTTGTCGCCCACCATGAGGGTGGCGCGGGGGTCGGCGCCGAGGTCGGCACAGGCTTTGAGGAACAGCTGCGGATCGGGCTTCTCACGGCCTTGCTCGTAGGAGATGACACAGCCGTCGATCAGGTCCTCCAGCCCGGCGTGGGCGAGGTGGACCCTCAGGTCCCAGGCGAAGTCGCTGACGATGCCGATGCGCAGTCCGCGGGCGCGCAGCGCACGGAGTGTGGGCCGGGTGTCGGAGTAGGGCAGCCAGGCGTCGGGGGCGGTGAGTTCCCGGTAGGCCGTTTCCTCGACGCCCCGCAGGAAGTCCACGTGCTCCCACCAGCCCCGCATGGCGCGGCGGTGCTGCTGCGAGGAGAGGTCGCGGCCCTCCTGGAGGGCCGCGACGCCGGGCAGTCGGAAGGCGTCCCGCAACTGCCGCGCGATCTCGGGCACGGCGCCGTCCTCGTCCAGCACGGCCGCACGGCCGCAAGCCACGCCGACCCGGTGCAGCCACGTCTCCAGGTCGATCATCCGGAAGATCGTGTTGCTGAAATCGAAGAGGACGGCTTCGACCGCCGGGACGGGTGCGGCCATCTGCGCGGGGGTGGGGCGGTAGGCGCTGGGGGTTTCGAACAGGGCGTGTATCACTGCGGGTGGTCTCCGGGGTCGGCTGTCTCGACCGGCACACCGAGGCTTCTCAAGGCCGCGATCTCCGTCTCAGGGGTGGCCGTGTCGGTGATGACGGCCTCGTAGTCGGCCACCGTGCCGTACGCGTGGGTGGCGGTCTTGCCGAACTTCGAGTGGTCCACGAGGAGCACGGCCCGCTCGGCGGATTCGAGCATGGCCAGCTTGACCTCGACGTACTCGCTCAAGGGGTGGAAGAGCCGGCCCGAGAGGACGGCGGTGGCGGACATCAGGGCGAGGTCGGCGCGGATGCGGGAGAGGGTGCGGGTGACCTCCGGGCCGGTGCAGGAGTTGAAGTCGCCGTGATACCGCCCGCCGAGCAGGGCGACCTCCACACCGGGAGCGGACCCGAGCCGCTGGGCCAGGCCCACCGAGTTGGTGACGACGGTGATCCGGTCGAGTTCCGCGAGGGCGGGGGCGAGGGGGAAGAGGGTGGTGGAGTCGTCCATGACGACCGTGCTGCCGGGCTTGATGCGGCTGATCGCGGCGCGGCAGACGGCGGCTTTCGCCGAGAGCGCGGTGCTTTCGCGGAAGCGGGTCGCGGTTTCCATGGTGACCGCCGGGTAGGCCACGGCCCGGCCGCGTTCCTTGCGGAGCAGGGATCGCTGAGCGAGGTCGTCGAGGTCGCGGTGCATCGTCATCAGACTGACGCCGAAGTGATCGGCGAGCTCGTCTGTGCGGGTCTCGCCGTGTTCCACGACATGGCGCAGGATGGCCTGACGCCGCTCCTCCACCGCGGCCTGCGACGACCGAGTCCTGGCGGCCACTAGGGGCTCTCCCTCTCCTTGTCCGTTTCGACCTCGAAGTCTCGCACACGGGTGGGGCGAAGCCAGGGCGGCCACTAGGGCGCTTCCACGGTGACCAGCACCTTGACGTGTTCCGGGGCGAGGGAGGCGGCGAAGGCCTTGGCCGCCTCTTCCAGGGGGAACGTGGCGGTGACGATCTCGTCGGTGTCGACGGCCCCCGAGCCGATCAGGGCGAGGGCGGTGCGGTAGTCCTCGGCGGTGTACATCAGCGTGCCCTCGACGCTGATCTCGCGGTCCTGGATCAGGTCGAGGCGTACGGGGGTGGTTCCGGCCGCGCCGACACCGACGACGATGATCCGGCCGCCCTTGGTGACCACATCGGTGGCCTGGGCCATGGACTGTTCGCGGGCCACGCAGTCGAAGACCACGTCGACCGGTCCGCCGAGCGTCTGCCTGGCCTGCTCGGTGAGGTCGGCCGCGTCGGCGGGCAGGGCGGCGTCGGCGCCGAGGCGCAGGGCCCGGTCCCGTTTGCCCGGCAGCAGGTCCGTGACGGCGATCGCGGCGGCGCCCGCGTGCCGGGCGGCGGCGAGCACGAGCAGCCCGATGGGTCCGGCGCCGAGGACGACGACCGCACGTCCGGTGAGGTCACCGGCCTTGGCCACGGCGTGCACCGGAGTGGCCAGCGGTTCGACGAGAGCGGCCTCGAGGTCGGTCATGCCGGCGGGAACGCGGTGGACGCGGTCGGCTGGGATGGTGAACAGATCCGTCATGGCGCCCGGCGTCTGGCAGCCGAAGACCTTCAGCTCCTGGCAGATGTTGTACCGGCCGGTACGGCACTGGGGGCACTGCCCGCAGAAGAGGTTCGGCTCGACGACCACCCGGTCGCCCGGGGCGAATCCGTCGACGCCCGGGCCCGTGGCCGCGACGACGCCGACCGCCTCGTGTCCTGGGTGGTAGGGCAGGGACATGAACGGGTGGCGGCCCTGGGCGGCGTGGGTGTCGGAGCCGCAGACGCCCACCACGGCGGTGCGGACGAGGAGTTCGCCCTCGTCGGCGGTGGGCGCGGGGACGTGCTCGACGGTGATGTCGTCGATCGACCGGACGAGGACGCGGCGGATCTGCTGGGACATGGCTCGTGCTCCGTTTCGGGTGCGGTCGGGCGGCGCCGTTGTCACTTCACGGCTCCCAGGGAGAGGCCGCGGACCAGCTTGTCCTGGGCGGCGAACCCGGCGATGAGGACCGGCAGCGACACCAGCGTGGCCGCCGCGCACAGCCGGGCGAGGAACAGGCCCTCGTTGGTGATGAAGCCGACCAGGAACACCGGCGCGGTCGAGGCCTGCGTCGCGGTGAGGTTGACGGCGAACATGAACTCGTTCCAGCTGAAGATGAAGCAGATCAGCGAGGTGGCGGCGAGTCCGGGCATGGCGACCGGCGCGACGACCCGCACCAGCACGGTGAGCAGACCGGCCCCGTCGACCTCGGCCGCCTCCAGGATCTCCTTGGGGACCTCGGCGAGGAACGAGCGCATCATCCATACCGCGATCGGCAGGTTCATGGCGGTGTAGAGGACGATCAAGGTCCAGACGTTGTCCAGCATCCCGACGTCCTTGACGATCAGGTAGACCGGCAGCAGGGCCGCGATCGCCGGGAGGAACTTCGTGGACAGGAAGAAGAACATCACGTCGGTCCACTTCTCGACCGGCTTGATGGACAGCGCATAGGCCGTCGGCACCGCCAGGGCGAGCACCAGCAGCGTCGAAATGACGCTGGCCATGGCCGAGTTGAGGAGGAAGGGGGTGATGTCCCGGCTGAACAGCGTTTCGTACTGCGCGAAGGTGAACGGGGCGAAAGGGCTCGGCGGGTTGGTCGCCGCGTCGGCCTCCTGGTGGAAGGAGGTGAGCACCATCCACGCCACCGGCGCGAAGAACGCGAGCGTGGCCAGCCAGGCGACGAAGGTCCACAGGGGCGACAGCCGTGCGGTCATCGGGACACCTCCTCGCGGAACAGCGACGCGATGGTGCGCAGCGCGAAGGTCGCGATCACGATCGAGCCGAGCACGACGACGACACCGGCGGCGGCCGCCTCGCCGTACTCGTACTTGCGGAACATGGTCAGGTAGATCTCGTAGGGCAGGTTGGTCGTCTGCTTGCCAGGGCCGCCCTGGGTGATGGTGTAGACCGCGTCGAAGGTCTGCACGACGTAGATCGTGCCGAGCAGGATGCCCAGTTCGAGGTACTGGCGCAGGTGCGGAAGGGTGATGTGGCGGAAGGTCTGAAGGGCAGACGCCCCGTCGACGCGGGCCGCCTCCAGTACGTCGCCGGGCTGTGCCTGCAGACCGGCCAGCAGGATGAGCATCATGAACGGGGTCCACTGCCAGACCAGCGAGATCACGACGGCGGGCATGGGGTAGGTGGACACCCAGTCGACCGTGGGGCCGTGGTCGGCGCCGAAGAACCGGTAGACGGCGTTGAGGGTGCCATTGAGCAGTCCGTAGTCGGGGTTGTAGATGGCGTGCTTCCACAGCAGCGACGCCGCGACCGGCATGACGAGGAACGGGGCGATGAGCAGGGTGCGTGCCAGCCCGCGGCCGGGGAACCCGCGGTCGAGCAGCATGGCCAGGCCGAGGCCGAGGAGCACGCTGATGAGCACCACCGAGGCGGTGAGGACGACGGTGTTCAGCACGGCCGCGCGCAGCCGCTCGTCGGTGAACACGAACGCGTAGTTGGACAGGCCGGTGAAGTGCCGGTCGCCCGGTCTGAGGATGTTCCACTGGAAGGTGGAGATCACCAGCGTGGCCACGAAGGGCAGCTGCGTGACGACGATGGTGAAGATCAGCGCCGGCAGCAGCGGGATGCGCCGCCGCCACTTGCCGATACCGGAGGGCGTCCGTGGGCCGACGGGCGGCGACGCCGTCTTGGGGGGAGCGGTGAGTGTGGTCATGGGCCTTCCTCCGCCGGAGGGGGTACGTCCCAGGCCCTCAAGGCACTGGGGGAGAGCGGACAGAGCAGCCAGTGCCCGGCCGACCAGGGGGCCGGCCGAGCGCTGAGGGGCTACTTCCGGTAGTTCTCGGCGACTTCCTCGGCCTGCTTCTGGCCGTCGTCGAGCGCCTTGTCCACGCTGGTCTTTCCGGCGATGGCGGCGGAGATCTCCTGGGTGACCTTGGTTCCCAGATCCTGGAACTCGGGGACGGCCACGTACTGGATGCCCACGGTCGGCCTGGGCTGGACGCCCGGGTCGGACGGGTCGGCTCCCTCGATGGACTTCAGGGTGATGTCGCCGAACGAACCGGCTGCCTTCCGGTACTGCGGGATCTCATAGGTACTGGCCCGCTTGCCGGCCGGCACCCGCGACCAGCCGAGCTTCTCGCCGACGAGCTTCTCGTACTTCTTGCTCGAGGCCCACAGCATGAACCGCGAGGCGGCGTCGGCCTTCTTGGTGGTCTTGGGCATGGCCCACGCCCAACTCCACAGCCAGCCGCTGCGCTTGGTCTCGACGGTAGGGGCGTAGGCGTAGCCGACGTGGCCGGCGATCTTGCTGGAGCTGGGGTCCTCCAGCGACCCGGCCGCGCTGGTCGCGTCGTACCACATCGCGACCTTCTTCTGGCTCATGGCGTTGAGGCACTCGGTGAACCCGGCCTGCGCGGCTCCCGCCTCACCGTGCTTCCTGACCAGGTCGACGTAGAAGTTGGTCGCCTTCTTGAACGCCGGGCTGTCGACCTGGGCCTTCCAGTCCTTGGTGAACCAGGTGCCGCCGAAGGTGTTGACCACGGACGTCAGCGGCGCGCCGAGTTCGCCCCAGCCGGCCAGACCTCGCAGGCAGATGCCGCGCATGCCGGGCTCGGCGCCGTCGACCTCGGCCGCGATGCCGGCGATCTGCTGCCAGGTCGGGTGTGCGGGCACCGTGATGCCCTTCGCCTTCATGACGTCCTTGTTGTACATGAGGAAGGACGACTCGCCGTAGAACGGCAGGGCGTAGAGCTTGCCGTCGGAACCCGAGAGCGACTGCACCATCGGCTTGAGCAGGTCGGCCTTGTCGAAGCTCGGGTCCTTGTCGGCGTAGGACCCGAGTTCGTGCAGCCAGCCGTTCTTCTCCCAGATGGGTACCTCGTAGGCGCCGATGGTGGCGACGTCGTACTGGCCGGCCTGGGTGGCGATGTCCTGGGTGACCTTGTCGCGCAGCTCGTTCTCGGGCAGGACCGTGAAGTTCACCTTGATGCCGGTGTCCTTCGTGAAGGTGTCCTTGGTCAGCTTCGCGATGTCCTCCATCTGCGGATTGCCGACCATCAGCACGCTGATGCTCTTGCCGCCGCTGTCGCTGCCGCTGCCCCCGGCCCCGGCACACCCGGTGGCCATCAGGGCGACGGCGGCGGCGCCCGCGATCACGGTGGATCTGGTCGTTGGCATGGCTGAGGTCCTCTCGTCGAGGGAGTGGTGGGTGGTGACCCTTGGCCGGGTCTGCCGTCCTCGGGGGAGGCCGACGCCGATTGCCGGTGGAGAGCATTGTTAGCAGATGTTGTCGGCTTAGTTAACACATCTTGCGAGATATTTTTTGGATCTATGCCTCGCCTGCCAGGGCGGCGGACTCCCATGGGCGGGGCCCGGTGCCGTCCGTCCATGCCTGGAGGGACTCCCGGTCCACGCAGACGATCCCGCCCTGGCCGGCGTACTCCAGCGCCGGTGTGGTGAAGTCGCTTGTGGTGACCAGGACGGCGATGTCGGCCTCGTGAACGGTGAAGCATGTGCCGCCGAAGCGCTGAAGATCCTGCGAGCCGACGGAGTGGGCGTCGCCGAAGTGCTTGCACTGGATGACGACCCGGTGCCCGTCGGGGGTCACGGCCACGACGTCGGCGCCCAGGTCGCCGGCGCCTCCCGCGACGTCGACGGCGGAGCAGCCGTCGCGTTCGCAGAGGGCGGCGATCGCCTCCTCGAACTCCTCGGGCGTCAGGGCGTCGTAGCCGGCGGTGGCCTCAGCGGCCGGGTGCTGACGGGGAATCGCGGGAGGATCCAGCTCGTCGGCCGCCTCCCTCGCCGCCTCGTCGAGCGCTGCCGCGGCCCGGCGTGCCGCCCTCGCCACGTGCACCCGGCGCTGCAGGCCCAAGCAGCCCGCGACACCTACGACGACCAGGACGAACACCCAGGCGGGACGCCGCTCGGCAGCGTCGGCCACCATGCGGGCCGTGAGGCCCAGGACGGTGACGACCCCGGCGAGAAGGACGAAGAACAGGGCGGTCGAGCGAAGGTCGAACCCGGGCCGACGGTTCGCAGGCGGTGTACGACGCGCAGGTGCGGTCACGGCATGCCTCCTGATGGGGCCGGTGGGAAGATCATTTCCACCGTGTGCCCAGGATCAGGTCCCGCCACCCGCGGGAGCGCCACGGGTGCCGGGTCCAGCCGGCCGTTGTGCGGAGAGGTGGGGAAGTCGTGGACCCGGAAGGGGTCGTGAGGTGTCAGCGCATCGGCTTCGGCGATCGGTCCTTGCCGAAGCGGAGATAAGCGCGGGGCAGCCGCCCCCAGGTCTCCGCCCTGCCGACGGCCCGGCCCGCGTAGGCCGTGGTCGACTCGTCGGTCCGCATGCTGCCGAGCCGCTGAGGGGACGCGTCGTCCGGGTGGCCCGCGCACGTCATCTCCGGAGCGCCTTGAGGTCCCCGGCGTCACCCGTGCGGGGATCGAGCCGCATCACACCGAGCTGTCCGGGTCTCCGATGATCTGGTCGAACGGGGTGAGCGCGTTGGCGTTCTCCGGTGCCGCGGTGCAGGCGCCTGGTTCAAGGGGTCGCGTGAAGAACCGGGCCACCACGGTCCCCCGCGAACGCGCGCGGCAGGGGGCGTGGTGACCCGGCTGGAGGGGGTCAGCGGGTGAAGGTGGTCCGATGCTCCTTCAGGGAGCCGCAGTTGGAGCCGACCACCTGGACGTACACGTTGGCGATACTGCCGCCCCAGTCGACGCAGTGGCCCTTGCCGCGGACGTAGGTCGGTCCGGCGTACGACTTGAAGAGCCCGGCGTCCGAGTCGCCTTCCTCGGTGTCGGGGACCCAGACATACGCGGACATGTCCACGGCGGTCCCCGGGTTGTTGCGGATGGTCGTGACGCAGTTGTGTCCGTTGGACGCGTTGTACGTGAGGTAGATCGTGCCGAGCGAGCCGACGGCCGCCGAGTTCACGGTCTTGTAGCCGCTGCCACAGACCTTCTGCGGGGTGGTGTTGGGCGCGGCGGAGGCGGGCGACGCCAGGGCGGTCATGGTCCCTGCCGACAGCGCGGCGACGGCGGACGCGGCCAGGACGGAACGGATGAATCTCATATTTCCCCCTTGCAACTCTTCGAGGTGGTTGCTCCTGCATGGTGTGACCCGCAGGGGATCCAAAGGGTTGTGCGCCAACTCGCGGGAAATTCAGGCGAGATGTGGAGAGCGCGAGCGAGAATCCGGTCCGTGTGGCCGACCGGGCCGGAAGCTCCGGGGGCGGATGCCCGAGTGTGCCCAGCCTCTTCCGGCCTTACTCACGGGTTACTTATGACGCACGCGAAGTGCAGAGGATCTGCGCAGGGGTGTCACACAGGCTGCACACGGCCCTTTCAAAGTCTCGTTAGCGTTACGGCTCGATCCCATGCGCGAACGTGACCAGGCTGCGGCCGGCGCGCCGCCGACACAGCCAGCCAGATCGGGAAGACCACACATGGACTACTGCTCCTCGTGCCGCCGGCACCTCAACGGCGCCTTGGTCTGCCCGGGGTGCGGCGCCTACGCCCCGGACATCGACCCCGCTGCCGCCGACGGCCGTACCGGCCCTGCCGCGGGGGCGCACCCGGCCGCGCCCCTCGCGTGGCGTGAGGGCAACGTGTGGGACGACCGGACCGTGTGGGACGAGACCCGCGCAGGCACGCGGGAGCTCCACCTCGCGTACACCGGGCCGGCCGGCTTCCGCGAGACCCCGGTCACGGACCCGTCCGGTGACCACGAGCTCCCGGACACGGACCCCTCCGGCGGCCACGGGACCGCGGACACCGCCGCGGCCGACGACTACCAGGTCCCGCAGCAGGGACGGGCGGCGCGGCGTCGTCAGATGGCGCGTTGGAAGAAGAACCAGCGCCGGGCCGTGGTGGCGACCGCCGTCGCGCTGGTAGGAGGCGGTCTGACCGTCGCTGCCATGAAGGGCGACTCGAAGCCCGGCGTCCAGGCGGCCACGACGCCGGGGGACACCACCATGGGCGGCGCCGGGGGAGAGGCGCCGACGTACACCGAACCGACGTCGACCCAGCGCGACGCCCCGCGTTCCTCGCCCACGCCCAGCACCGGAGAGCAGACCGGCAAGGCCTCGCACCGCGAGCAGACCCGGCCCGCCGCTCCCCGCAGCACGCCGGCGGACACCCGGACGGACGCGGCCACCACACCCCGCGAGCTGCCGCTGACGACCCCGCGGCAGCGAACCACCGTCCCGAGCACCGTCGACACGATCACCGGTGGCGCCGGTACGTCCACGTCGAAGGACACCGAGCAGACGACACCACCCGCGTCCGACAGCGGTGCCAACTCGCAACAGCCCGCGGACTCCGCGACACCTCCGCCCGCGGCGAGCCCCACTCCCACCTCTCCGTCGGACTCCAATTCCAACTCGAACTCGAACTCGAAGGAACTCTGCCTGCTCGTCATCTGCCTGGGCTGATGACGAGAGGGCGGTCGCCGGAAACCGGTGGCCGCCCGCGGCCCGCTCCTCGTACCTTCGGGCGCATGGCTGACGAGTGTTTCCGGCATCCGCGGCTCGCCGCGGTCTACGACCCGCTCGACCCCGACCGCGGCGACCTCGACCCGTACCTGCGCATGACGGGGGAGTTCGGGGCGTGTCAGGTGCTCGACATCGGCTGCGGAACAGGCGTGTTCGCGCTGCGCCTGGCCGCACGCGGCCTCCGGGTCGTCGGCGTCGATCCCGCCGGGGCGTCCCTGGCCGTGGCCCGCGGCAAGCCGGGCGGTGATCGGGTGCGGTGGATCCACGGCGATGCGACGGCCCTCCCGCCGCTGGCCGCCGACCTCGCGACGATGACGGGCAACGCCGCGCAGGAGATCACCGGCCCCGAAGACTGGCACGCGTTCCTGCGAGGGGCCCGAGCGGCTCTGCGGCCGGGCGGTCGCCTGGTCTTCGAGACCCGGATCCCGGCTCGCCGCGCCTGGGAGGAGTGGAACCGCGAGGCCACGTATGCCGTGACGGACGTCCCCGGAACCGGTGCCGTCGAGTACTGGGTCGAACTGCTCGACGTGTCCGGCCCGTTGGTGACGTTCCGTCAGGTCTATCGGTTCGCCGCGGACGGACAGGTGTTGACCTCGGAGTCGACGCTGCGCTTCCGAGAGCGGCGGGAGATCGAGACGGAACTCGTCGCGCGGGGCTTCGTGGTGGACGACGTACGCGAGGCGCCCGACCGGCCGGGGAGGGAGTTCGTGTTCGTCGCGCGACGTCCGGAAACCGCCCACTGAGACGGCCTCGCCGGCTCCGCGCAACCGGAATCCGCCCGTACAATCCTCGCGACCAAATCGGGGGCCGTCAGCATCGGGGGAAATCCGTTGTGGAAACGATCATCGTGCAGTTGCCCGGTCCCGCACAGTGGAGTGCGGACGAGACGGGCAGTCCCGAACTGATCCACCTGGGGCCCGGGGACATCGCCGACTTCGGACGTGGACTGCCCGGCGGCACAGGGGTGCGCATCACCCTGACCGACCCCGGCATCTCCCGCCGCGCCGGGCAGCTCGAGGCGGCCGGGGACTACTGGCGGCTGTCCAACTTCAGCCGCAGCGTGTCGTACGTCGTGGAGAACCTGGAGGGAGCCGGTGAGTACCTCACCGTCGCTCCCGGGCGCCTCGGTGCGCCCGTGCCCTTCGAGTTCTCCCGGGTGGTGCTCCCGGCCCTGTCGGGCGATGCCGCCTTCAAGGTGTTCGCACCCCAGCACGCCTACCTCGGTGAGCGGTCAGCGCCGGGCGGTGGGGAACAGACCGTCCATCCCTTCGCCCTGGACCCCACGTCGAAGTACTTCCTCGTCCTGGTGGCTTTGTGCGAGCCCAGGCTGCGCGATCCCTCCGACTCGGCGCTGCCCGGCGTCGGACAGATCGTGGAGCGGCTGCGGCCACTGGAGGGCTGCCGGGACCTGACCCGTTCGGCGGTCAACTACCACATCGACTATCTCGCCTTCGCCAAACTGCGCCTGGAACTGGGCGAGGAGGCCGTTGCCGGAGCCGACGGCGGCCGCACCGGTGCCAAGCGCACCCGGCTCGCCTCGGTCGCCCTGCGCTTCGGCCTGGTGCGCGAAGAGCACCTCGGCCTGCTGCCGCCCCGCAGCGCCGGCCGCCTCGCCCCGCAGGAGGCCGGCGCATGACGACACCCGACGCCCGGGATCCCCAGGACGACGACCTCGAGGCGCCTCGCCCCCGCCTCCCCGAGGGCTTCCGGATCGAGGGCTGGGAACTGGGCGCGGTCATCGGCTCCGGCGGCTGGGGAACCGTGTACGAGGCCCGTACGGTCGCCGACGGCACGCCCGTGGCGGTGAAGGTGCTGCCGACCGGTGCCCTGGGCCCCGGCCAGCGCGCCGCGCTCGGTGAACTCGTGGCACGCGAGGTCCGCTTCAGCGCGGAGGCCGACCACCCCCACCTCGTCCGGACCCACGCCGTGTGCACGGTCGAGGCCCCGGAGCTGCCCGCCCTGGACGGTGCGATCGCACTGGTGATGGACCGGGCGGAGGCGAGCCTGAAGGACGTACTGGACGCCGCCGGGAGCGGCCGGCCGATCGACGGCGCCGAACGCGTCCTGCGCGGAGTCGCCGCCGGACTGGCCCATATGCACGACGCCGGCTGGGTGCACGGAGACCTCAAACCGGCCAACGTCCTGCTGGGCCCGGGCGGGCAGGTATGGCTGGCGGACTTCGGACTGGCCACCGAACTCGACGGCACCCACGCCCATCTGCCGCCGCTCGGCACCCTCGACCATCTGCCGCCCGAGTGGTGGTCCCAGCGCACCGGCACCCAGGGCGCCGTCGTCCGGCCCACCGCCGACATCTGGGCCTTCGGCGTCCTCGCCCACCAGGTGCTCACCGGCGGACTCCACCCCTTCCCGGGCGCGACGGCCCGGGCCCGCTCGCTCTCCGCCCAGACCTACGCCCGCGGCACCGCGCCCCTGCGGCTCGACGCCGGCCTCGCCGACGACATGCGCCGGCTGATCGCCGACTGCCTGGCACCGGACCACACCACCCGCCTCCCGCACACCGCGCGCGGCATCGCCGCCCGGATCGAGGACATCACCGGCGGTCCGCGCCGCCGCCGGCGACGCCTGGTGCCGGCCGTCGCGGCCGGTTTCGTCGTCCTCACCGCCGGAGCGGTCGCCGGGGTGGCACTGCTCGGCGGCGGCGTCGGGACGCGGGACGACGACCGTGACGGCGGCGCCTCCGCCACCGTCACCGACGCGCGCAGACCGGTGCCGGGCGAGATACCCGCGGACTCCGACGTACCCGAGGCGCTGCGCCCCGTCATCGCCCGCGCCGCCCACCGCTGCACCGACGAGGAGATCACGCCCGTCCTGCTCGCCGCGCTGATCAAGGCGGAGAGCGGCTTCGACGCCGACGCCGCCCGTCCGCAGAGCGAGGAGTACGGCATCGCCATGTGGACCCCGTCGGTGTTCCGCGCCTGGGCGGTGGACGGGGACGGCGACGGCGACAAGGACCACATGTCGCCACCGGACGCGATCGCCACGATGAGCCTGTACGTGTGCTGGCTCGACCAGCGCTTCAAACAGGCCGGGCTGCCGAAGAAGGACCTTCCCGCGCTGGTCGCGGCCGGCTACCGCACCAGCGACCGCACGGTCATCGAGGAGGGCGGCGTCCCGGCTCGGGTACGGCCGCACGTGGACAAGGTGCTGCGCTACCTCGCCGCTTACGAACAGTGACCCCCGGGCGTACGCGAGCGGTGGGCCGGACCCGTCAGGGCCCCGCCCACCGCTCGTCCCCCGTTCCCGTCACGGCCGCGGTGAGCCGCACTCCGGGACGTTCGGCAGCCGGTTGTCCGGCGAACTGATGTAGATGTTGGAGATGTAGCCCCCGTACTGGGGCAAGTAGGCCCACCACTCGTTGGTGTAGGGCGGCACGCTGACCACCTGCCCCCGGACCTGGCAGCCCACCAGCACCTCCACCCCGGCGGGGAGTTGCGTGACCCGGGCATCGCCCGTGGCAGGGCCCTTGCGGACGTTCACGAACTCGCCCCAGGTGCCGAACCACGTTCCGGAGGGCTGCACCCCGCCCGGCACGTTCAGCGAGCGGGTCAGCCGGCCGAGGTCGGTGTAGGCCTTCCCGTAGGACGTCCCGACCGGATGCAGCGTCAGCACGGCCACGATCGCCCGGTCGTCCGCGCCCACCGTGCCGGTGGTGTGCAGCGCGGGACGGATGAGATCCACGTCCGCGGCGGCCTTGGTGGTGGGAGCAGCGGTCGGCTCTGCCTGTGCCGTTGTTCCCGAGGCGCCGCACGTCCCCTTCGCGTACTTCCCGGACCAGCCCTGCTTCACCGTCCAGGGACGCTCGAACGACCCGGCGATCCCGAAGTGCTGGTCGAAGCGGTCCGAGGCGCAGCGCGTGGAGCGGCGCAGATTGTCCATGACGAAGTCACGGACGGGCGCGGGCGCCCTGTCCAGGAGGTAGCGGTAGGTCGCCACGGTGTCGCGGGCCGACAGGGCGGTGTAGCCCCAGTAGCCCTCGTACCCGGCGGGCGGCGGCGCGGTGTCGCGCAGGCCGAGCCGGGCGGACATCCGGTCGATGATCGCCGGGCCGCCGTACGTCGACCAGTAGTGGTCCGCGGCATCGTCGTAACTGCTGCGCAGCATCGGTTCCAGCAGGGCCCGGTCGGCCTCGGGGACGGTGTGGTCGGGCCCGCGGTCCCACAGGAAGTCCAGGGCCAGCAGCAGTTTGACGACCGAGGCGGACCGGAACCGCGCGCTCTCGTCGACCTGTTCGGTGAAGGTGCCGGTGCGGCGGTCGAAGACCGCGACCCCGGCGGTGACGCCGTCCGGGATCTGCGCGGCCTCGGCGCTCCGGCCGGCCTCAACGGCCGTGGCCGGCCGGGGAACCGCCGTCGCGCCGCCCGGAAGCGACACGATCGTGACGACGGTCGCGAGCGCGGCGGCGCCGCGCAGGAGTGTGCGCATGGTTGCCCTTCATGGTCGCCCGAGTGTCCGGCGGGGCCCCTGCCCCGCGCCGCCACACTAGGAGCCGGAGAGGTGCGGGCGGTCCTGACGTATGTCAGGGAGCCCCCGATACGACACGACCTGGGGGTTCGACCCTGATAAGTGTCAGGTGTCGTGGATGTGGTGACGCCCCGTACGGTCACGACCAGACCACCCGTCGACAACGAAAAGAGAACTCATGAGCCGCCGATCGCTCAGGACACTGCTGGCCGCCGGGGGCGCCGCCGCGGTGATGGCGCTCCTCCCCACCTCCGCCCAGGCCGCGCCGTACTCGGGCGGCAACTACGGGGCCTACGGGATGGAGGGGCAGTACCCCACCACCTCCTTCTGCTCGGGCACGTTCCGGCAGATCGGGCCCACCAAGTACGCCGAAGGCATGGCCCTGAAGTACTTCTACTCCGACAAGTGCGGCTCCTTCGCCCGGATCGAGAACTCCCGGGCCAACTGCGCCGCCGTACTCCAGCGTTCGAACAACGGCACGGGACGCGTCGACGGCTGGGTCTCCGAGACCGTCGACTCCGGCATCAACTACGCCTACACGCAGATGGGCAACAACCTCAGCGGCCGCGTCTCGCGCGCGCTGCTCTCCTGCGACGGCCACGATCTGACCTCGACCGGCTGGTACTGAGCCACACACACCACGCAGGACGACGAGAAGGAGTCAGTCATGCGCAGACACATCCGGCGCGCCGCGTGTATCGCCCTGGCGGGCGCGGCCCTGATGCTGTCGCCCGTCACCGCCCACGCCCAGGAGCAGGCACCCGCTTCGGACACGTCCACGCAGCAAGTGCGGTCCCGAGGCGGCTACTTCCTCGGTGACGGCGTCAACATCCGCAGCAGGCCCGTGGACGGCACGGTCCACGGCCAGGGGTACTTCCGCGAAACGTTCACCGCGCACTGCTGGAACGGCGACGGCCACTGGATCTACCTGACGGCCCACCGGGGCAATGTCACCGGGTGGGTCAAGGTCGACTATGTCTACTACACGGACATGGGCCCGATGGGCTACTGCTGACCGGCACGAGCCTGCGGCGGGTCACCGATCTCCCGGTGACCCGCCGCAGGCGTGTGGAGCGATGGCGCGTCAGCAGTCCGGGACTCCGGCGATCTTCTCGCCGCCCCGGATGTACAGGTTGTTCACCCAGGCGATGTCACTGCCCGAGAACTCCATGACGGCGGTCCACCAGTTGTTGGTGCCCACGGCCGGGTCGTGCACCGTCTGGCCCTGCGTCTGGCACACGGCGTCCGCCCACCACTTCGAACGGACCGCGAGACGCGGGGAGTCGGTGGTCGGCTGCTGGCGCAGGTTGACGTCCGTGGCCCAGATGTAGACGTCGGTGAGAGTCGGGTCGCCGCTGTTGGCCGCGGCGGCCGGGGCCGCCTGGGCGGTGCCGGCGAGCGAGCCGACGACGAGCGCGGTCGCGGCGAGGCCCATGGCGGTACGGCTGATCAGTCGCTTCATGTGTCTGTCCCCCGTAGGACGATGGTGTGGTCGGGAGTGGTCATGATGTGGGTCAGCAGCGCGCGGAGGCCGGCAGGCCGCCGTACTCGTTGCCCTTGAGGTACACGGCGCTGACGTAGCCCTCGAGGAGCTTCACCCAGACGTCGTTGGTGTAGCCGTTGTCGCGGATGGTCTCGCCGCGGGTCCAGCAGTAGGCGCCGAGCGGCTGACCCGCCGGGCTGGTGGTGATCTTGCCGTAGGAAGTGCCCGGTCCGTAGCGGACGTTGATGTTCTCGTACGGCACGACCGCGTAGGGCGCCGCCTTGACGCGGGCGCCGCCCTCCTGGCCGGCGGCCGACGCCGCGGCGGTTCCCGCGGTGAGCGGGCCGAGCAGCGCGAGCGCCCCGGCGCCGACGAGCGCGGCCCTGGCGAAGATGCGAGTGGACATGTCGAGTTCCCCCTGAACTGATGTGCAGCGGTACGGCTCGTGGCCGACGCTCAGCACTGTAGGGAGACCTGGGGCGACGCGGTCCCTGACAATTGTCAGGGTTGTCCGGGACGGCGGGGACGAGGGCGTTCGGCCACCCTGCCGGATGCGGCCGAAAACCGCTCGACGCCCCTCACCGCCTCTGTCTACGATCCACGGCGCGGCATCGCGTGCCGGTCACCGACCGGGTGAGGCATGGAGGCGCCGCGGAGATGCCCGTGGAGGCATTGACCAGTGTCAGTCGAGTTCAATCACACCATCGTCCTGTCCCGAGACCGGGAGAAGTCCGCTCGTTTTCTCGCGGAGATCCTGGGACTCGAGGTCGGGGCACCGGCCGGGGTGTTCCTGCCGGTGACGACCGCCAACGGCGTCACGCTGGACTTTCTCACCATCGACGCCGACATACCCATGCAGCACTACGCGTTCCTCGTCTCCGAGGAAGAGTTCGACGAAGCCCTCGCCCGTCTCGTCGCGGCCCGGATCCCCATCCAGGCCGACCCGCACGGCAATCAGCCGCGCCGCATCAACCGCCACGACGGGGGCCGGGGCGTGTACTTCCTCGACCCTGCGGGCCACGGCCTGGAGATCATCACCCGCCCGTACGGCACCGACCCGTCCTCCCCGCTGAACGGCGTCACTGAGGACGTGCCCGGGGCGGTCTGAGCCGACCCGGAAACCACCCTGTCGGCCCCGGTCAGCCGCCGTCCGCCTCGAGCGGCAGGCGAGTCGGCTCGGGGCCGATGTCCGGTGTCCGGTCCCGGCGGGGGAGCAGGAACGGGGTGGTGAGGAGGAGGGCACCGGCGAGGGCGATGGCCGTGCGGGGGCCGGTCAGGCCGGCCAGCAGGCCCCAGAGCGCGGTCACGGCCGCGAGGGTGGCCTTGCCGGTGGCCGACCAGGCGGAAAGGGTGCGGGTGACCCGGCCCGCGGGGGTCCGGTCGAGGCGGTACGTGGCGAACACCGGGTTGAACACGGCGCAGCAGGTGATCAGCCCGAACTCGACCACCATGACCAGCGCCAGCCCGGCCGCGCCGGGGCGGACGAAGGCGAGTCCGAGCGACCAGCCCGCCCGCAGCACCCCGGCCATGAGCAGGACCCGGTGCCGCCCGAACCGCGCGACGAGCCGTGGCGCCAGCCGGGAGCCGAGCAGGCCGCCGGTGCAGGGCACCGCGAAGGCGAGGGCGTACTGCCAGGGGGCGAAGTCCAGGTGGTCGACCATAGGACCAGGAGCGGTGGCGAGGCCGCCATGACCAGGGCGTTGAACAGGACCGTGTTGAAGAACAGCGGGCGCAGGCCCGGATCGGCCAGGATGTAACGCCAGCCGTCGAGCAGGTCTCCCGCCCGGGGCCGGGTCTCGGCGGACAGGGGCGGGGGAGGCGGTTTCTCGCCGCCGCCGATCGCCCCGATCCCGAACGCCGAGAGCAGGTAGCTCACCGCGTTCGCCACCACGCTCGTCACCGGACCGAACATCCCGATCGCGGCCCCGCCCAGCGGCGGCCCGACCATACTCGCGGTCCAGTTCGTCGCCTCGAACCGCCCGTTCGCGACGAGCAGGTCCGGCGAGGGCACCAAGTCCTTCAGGAACGCCCCGGCCGCCGCGTTGAAGGTGATGTCGGCCGCGGCGACGGCCACCGACACCAGCAGCAACTGACCGAAGCTCAGCCGGCCCAGCGCGAACGCCACGGGGACGCTCAGCAACACCACGCACCGGACCAGGTCCGTCGCGATCATCACCGGCCGTTTGCGTCGGACCTCCACCCATGGCCCGAGCGGCACCGACACCACCGCGCCGACCGCCGGTCCCGCCGCGGCCAGCAGCGCCACCTGCGCCGGACCGGCGTGCAGCGCGAGGACCGCGATCAGGGCGAACGCGTCGAACGCGAGCCATGTACCGGCCGTGCTGACCGCGTACGCACCCCACAGCCACCCGAACCGCCGCCCCAGCCCCGCCTGTCCGCCATACCCGGCGCACACTCCCAGCTCCCGCGGACAACCCGGTGTTGACCGGGAGCCATCCAAGCGAGGACCGGGCCGGGCAAGCAAACAACCGTCCCTCACCCGAGCCACAACCAGCCGTTGTGCTCGGCGAGTCAGCGCTGGTACAGCCCCACCAGCGTCCCGTCCGCGAGCCGGCGCCGCTCGACCTCCTGGTGCACCTGGTCCGCGCCGGGCGCGTCGGGCAGGACGCACGGTTCGGACAGGGCGTACAGCCGGAAGAAGTAGTGATGGGCGTCGTCACCCGGCGGGGGATGCGGACCGCCCCAGCCCTGCTGCCCGTAGCTGTTGACGAGCTCCGTGCCGCCCGGCGGGCAGTGCCCGGCCTCGACGCCGCCGCTGTGCGGGTCGATGCCGACCACGACCCAGTGCGCGAAGGTGCCCGACGGGGCGTCGGGATCCTCGCAGAGCAGGAGCAGCTCGGCCGCGTCGTCCGGTACGCCGCTCCAGGCCAGCGGCGGGGAGACGTTTGGTCCCTCGTACGAGTACCGGCGCGCGATGAAGGAGTGGTCGTTGAACGCGTCACTGCTGAGTTCGATGCCGGTCATGTGGCCCGGGGTACCCCTGCGGGACCCGGACATGCGGTTCGGGACCGATCGCCCGGCAGCCCGATCGCCCGGCCGGCTGAGCGGCTGGGAGCGGTCACCGGATCATCCGCCCGCCCATGCCAGTGATCCGTCGGGTTCCAATGTCACGCCCACCCCGCCGCTGATCCGGTCGAGCGTCATGCGCAGCCAGGCACGGTCCGTCCCGGACGCGGGCTCCAGTCGCATCCGCCGTGCACGCAGCGGCACCATGCGCAGCCCGGCCAGCCGTCCGCCGTCCGCCTCGACCGAGACGAGGAACGCGAGACGCAGGTCGTCGCGGTACTCCTCGTAGCCGGAGATGCCCTCGTAGTCGTCGACGAAGTCGCCGCAGCCGTAGAGGATCAGCCGGTTCCGGTACACCTCCAGCGGGCGGGGATGGTGCGAGGAGTGCCCGTGGACGACGTCGACACCGCCGTCCACCAGGGCGTGCGCGAAGCGGACCTGCTCCCGGGGTACGCGGAAGCCCCAGTTCGAGCCCCAGTGCAGGGACACGACGGTGAGATCACCGGCCCGTCCGGCCCGCCGGATGTGCCGCACCACGGCGTCGGCCGCCGCGCGTGAGAACTCGGGTACGTACGCGACCCCCGGCAGCTCCGCCGTCGCCGCCCAGCCGGACGGGATCCCGCTGGAGCGTGCCCCGAGGGCGAACACCAGCAGTCGGCCGCCACCCGGGAGGGGGACCGCGGCGGGTGCGTACGCCGCGTCGGCGGCACGCCCCGCACCCGCCGTCCGCAGGCCCGCCCGGGCCAGCGCGTCCAGGGTCTCCAGCAGGCCCGGGCGGCCGAAGTCCAGGACGTGGTTGTTGGCGAGGACGGTCACGTCGGGCCGGGCCACGGCCAGGGCCGGCAGATTGGCCGGGTGCATCCGGTAGTGGATCTCCTTGTCCGGCGCGAACGTGTCGCCGCTCGTCACCGACGTCTCCAGGTTCACGATCCGGGCGTCCGGGGCGGACCGCTCCAGCACGCGCAGCGCCTCGCCCCACGGCCAGGAGGGCGGGACGGGCGCGGGCACCGGGCCGTGCACCGACTCCGTCAGCCGGACATAGGACCGCGCGTCCTCGACGTACGCCTCCCGCAGTGCCGGATCGCAGGGGTGCGCCAGGATCTGGTCCACGCCGCGCCCGAGCATCACGTCACCGCACAGGAACAGCGTCACGATGTCGCCGCCCACACCTCCACGGTAGGACGGCCGCTCAGGCCTTTCAGGCCGCTCAGGCCTCTCAGGCGTCGACCCTCACCGCGCACGACCACCCGTACGGATCCGGCCCGATCCGCAGCTCCTCCCACGCCACCGCCGTCGGGACCGACCCGGTGATCGGCACGTCAGCGAGCCCGATGACCGCCAGCCGCACGTCCAGGCCGCCGTCGGCCTCGTCCGCCTCCACGTCCACGGGCACCTGGCCGTACTCCTCCCAGCGGAAGATGACCTCGTCCAGCAGCGTGGCCAGCAGGTCGTCGTCGCTGGCCTCGGCCAGCCGAACTCGGTCCACGGCGGTGGCCCGCACCCCGGAGACGTCCGCGAAGCACTCCACCAACGCCAGGACGGCCTCAGCCAGACAATGCTCCCGGCACGCCGCCCACGCCTCGATCCGGACGTCACCCGGATGCGGCACCGCCCGGTGCCCGCACTCGCCCGGCTGCCGTCCCTGCCCGCCGTCACCCGTGTCACCGCCCATGGACTGCGCTTGCCCGACACCGGCCCACCCATGCAGCGTCGGCCGCCCGCAGCGGTCAGAGGGGCTCGTCCGCGAGGTACGGCGGAGCCGGGTCGTACTGGATGTAGCGGCGCACGGCCCGCGCGTGGTCCCGGCCGTGCAGCCGGCCGACGAGCCACAGCGCGCTGTCGATGCCGGCCGAGACGCCCTGGCTGGTGACCAGGTTGCCGTCCACGACATAGCGGGCGTCCCTGACGACCGTCACGTCGCCCCGCGCCTCGAGGGCGTCCTCCTGGCTCCAGTGCGTGGCCACCCGGCGTCCGCGGGCGGGCCCCGCCGCGTGCAGCAGGAAGGTGCCGGTGCACACGCCGTGCACCCAGGCGGCCCGCTCCGCCGTCCTCCCGATCCAGTCGGTGACCACCGGGTTGTGGAGCTGGACCTCACGCGCGCCCCGCCCGCCCGGCACATGCAGCACGTCCAGGGGCGGATGATCGTCCAGGGTGTGGTCGGGCAGCACGCGCAGGCCCTTGTTGCAGCGCACCGGGCCGGGATGTTCGGCGACGAGCACAGCCGTGTCGGCGCTGTCGCGCAGTCGGGCGGAGACGTTGAAGACCTCCCAGGGCCCTACGAAGTCGAGCTCCTCGGCTTCCTCGAAGACCAGCAGTCCGTAGGTCGTCATGCGGTTTCCCCTTCCTCTGAGACATGGTGGGCGCCGGCGGGTCCCGTGGTGGAACGGAACCGGGCGCGGTAGTCCGACGGCGCGACGCCGAGCCGGCGGTGGAACGTGCGGCGCAGGGTCTCGGCCGTGGCGAAGCCGCAGCGGCGGGCGATCGCCTCGACCGGTTCGTCCCCCTCGGTGAGCGCACGCTGGGCGGCCTCGACGCGCACCCGCTCGACATACGTGGCGGGCGGCACGCCCAGTTCCGAGGTGAAGCGGCGCTGGAGGTGACGCGGGCTCAGCCCGGCGTGCGCGGCGAGGCCGGCGATGTCGTGCCGGGCGCCCGGATCGGCGTGGATCGCGCCGACGGCGGCCCGCACCGGGTCGGTCGCCGGCTGCCGCGACCAGAGCGCCACGCTGAACTGCGACTGGCCGCCCGGACGGCGCAGGAACAGCACCAGCCGGCGGGCCACCGCGTGCGCGACGTCCCGGCCCAGGTCGTCCTCCACCAGGGCGAGCGCCAGATCCATGCCCGAGGTCACCCCGGCCGAGGTCCACACCCGCCCGTCCCGGACGAAGATCGGGTCGCAGTCCACACGCACCTCGGGATGCTCCCGGGCCAGCTGCTCCTCCCGGGCCCAGTGCGTGGTGACGCGCCGCCCGTCCAGCAGCCCCGCGGCCGCCAGCAGGAACACCCCGCTGCACACCGAGGTGACGCGCCGGGCACCGGCCGCGGCGGCGGCGATCCAGGACACCAGCGCCGCGTCCTCCCTGGCCCGGTCGACACCCTGGCCGCCGACCACCACCAGGGTGTCCGTCGCGGCCGGGTCGAGGTCCGCCACGCCGTGCGCGGCGTGCACGAGCAGCCCGCTGGCCGACCTGACCGGTCCCGGCCGGGACGCCACGATCTCGCAGGCGTAGTCGCCCGCGCTGTGGAACACCTCGTGCGGGCCGGTGAGATCGAGCGGCTGGAAGCCGTCGAAAACGACAAAGACGATACGACGTGAAGTCACTCGCGGAGTCACATGTCCACGCTCCACGCGTCCGGGTCATGGCGTCAACGACACGCATCCCACAGATCGCGCCATGCCTCACGCGGGACGCCTGCCGTGGCGTGGGTAGGCGGACGGCAGGACCCACCGAGGGAACCGGGGGAAACCGAAGGAACCGGGGGAGAGGAGACCTCCGATGATCACCCAGACGGTCACCGTGCCCGCCGGCGGCGCCGCGCTCACCGGTGATCTGAACCTGCCGCCGGACGCCCGCGCGGTCGTTCTGTTCGCGCACGGCAGCGGCAGCTCCCGGCACAGCCCCCGCAACCGCGAGGTCGCCGCCGGCCTGCGCACCGCCGGACTCGGCACCCTGCTGATCGACCTGCTCACCGAGGAGGAGGAACGGCAGGACCTGCGCACCGCCGAACTCCGCTTCGACATCCCCCTGCTGGGACGCCGGCTGGTGGCCGCCATCGACTGGCTGGAGCAGTGGTACGGCACCCAGAACCTGCCCGTCGTGCTGTTCGGCGCCAGTACCGGCGCGGGCGCGGCCCTGGTCGCCGCCGCCGAACGGCCCGGCCGGGTCGTGGCGGTCGTCTCGCGCGGCGGCCGGCCCGACCTGGCGGGCGACGCCCTGGACGCCGTCCGGGCCCCGGTGCTGCTCATCGTGGGCGGCCGGGACCAGCACGTGCTGCGGCTCAACGAGGAAGCGGCCCGGCGGCTGCACGCCCCGCACACCCTCCACGTGGTGCCCGGCGCCACCCATCTGTTCGAGGAGCCGGGCACGCTGGACCGGGTCACCGAGGCGGCCCGGCAGTGGTGCGACGAGCGGCTGAGCACCCCGGCGGGCTGACACCGGCCGGACCCGGCCGCCGGTGCGTCGGCCGCCGGGCAGGGGGTACGCGGAGGCCGGGCCGGCCGAGGGCCCTCTCCGTGCGGGAAGCAGAGGTGACCGTCATGCGGTTCCGCGATCGCCGGCAGGCAGGCCGGGAACTGGCCGAGAAGCTGCGCGCCCGGCAGGACGAAGGGGCTCTGCCCCGTCCGATCGTCCTCGCCCTGCCCCGCGGCGGGGTCGCCGTGGCGAGCGAGGTCGCGGCGGCGCTGGACGCCCCGCTCGACGTGCTCGTCGTACGGAAGATCGGGGCGCCCTTCCAGGAGGAGTACGGCGTCGGCGCGATGGCCGGGGACGAGGTGCCGCTCCTCGACGAGGACGCCCTGCGTCACCTGGGCCTCGGGGTGGCCGCCCTCGCCCCCGTCATCGAACGGGAGCGCGCGGAACTGCGCCGCCGCGAGCGGCTGTACCGGCAGGGCCGCCCCGCGCCCGACCTGCGCGGACGGACGGTGATCGTCGTCGACGACGGCCTGGCGACCGGTTCCACGGCCCGCGCCGCCCTGCGCTCCGTACGCCGTCAGGCGCCCGCACGGCTGGTGCTGGCCGCACCGGTGTGCTCGCCGGAGGCGGCGGAGCTGATGCGCGCCGAGGCCGACGAGGTGCTCTGTCTGCACCAGCCGGCCGCGTTCATGGCCGTGGGTCTCTGGTACGAGAACTTCGACCAACTGACGGACCAGGACGTCCTGGAAGCGCTCCACGTGCAGCTTTGACCAATTGTTCACCTGGCAGGTGTGGCGGAAATCAGCCACAGCGGACAACGATGTCCCAACCCCACACCTGCATCAGGAGCAACAGTGAACGTCTCGCTCTCCGTGTGGCTGCTGACCGTGGCAGCTCTGTGCGTGCTCGTCGCCGTCGACTTCTTCGTCGGCCGCAAGCCCCACGACGTGTCGATCAAGGAAGCCGGGACGTGGACGGTGGTGTGGATCGTCCTGGCCGTGCTGTTCGGGCTGGGGCTCTGGTACTTCGGTGGGAGCGGGCCCACAGGGGAGTTCTTCGCCGGGTACATCACCGAGAAGTCACTGAGCGTGGACAACCTCTTCGTGTTCGTCCTGATCATGGGGAAGTTCGCGGTGCCCTCGCAGTACCAGCAGCGGGTGCTGATGGTCGGCGTGCTGGTGGCCCTGGTGCTGCGGGCCGTCTTCATCGCGGCCGGCGCGGCGATCATCTCCGCCTTCTCCTGGGTGTTCTACCTCTTCGGCGCCTTCCTGATCTGGACCGCGTGGAAGCTGGTCCAGGACGCGCGCAAGGACCAGCACGAGGAGGAGTACCAGGAGAACAAGCTGCTGAAGATGGCGGAGAAGCGTTTCGGGGTGGCCGACCGCTACCACGGCACGAAGCTGTTCATCACCGAGAACGGCAAGCGGATCATGACCCCGATGCTGGTCGTGATGCTCGCGATCGGCTCCACCGACGTGCTGTTCGCCCTCGACTCCATCCCCGCGATCTACGGCCTGACGCAGGACCCGTACATCGTGTTCACCGCGAACGCCTTCGCGCTGATGGGCCTGCGTCAGCTGTACTTCCTCATCGGCGGCCTGCTGAAGAAGCTGGTCCACCTCTCCTACGGCCTGTCGATCATCCTCGGCTTCATCGGCGTGAAGCTGGTGCTGCACGCCCTGCACGAGTCGGGCGTCCATGTGCCCGAGATCAGCATCCCCTTCTCGCTGGGCTTCATCGTGCTGGTCCTGACCGTCACGACGATCACCAGCCTGCGGGCCTCGAAGAAGCAGGAGGCCGAGGAGGCGGAGGAGGAGGCGCGGCGGGCCGCCGAGTCGCGGTAGGTCCTCCCACGGGTCGGTGCGTCAGACGACGCCGTCCGCGCGCAGGGCCGACACCTCCTCGTCGGTGCGGCCCAGTTCGGTGAGGATCGCCCAGGTGTGTTCGCCGACCGCCGGCACGGGGTCCATGCGCGCGGGCAGGCCCGCGAGGTCGGCGGGCGGGAGCAGGGCGTCGACGGTGGCGCCCGGCACAGCGACCTCGGCCCAGCGGCCGCGGTCGGCCAGCACGGGGTGGTCCAGGAACGCGGCGACGTCGTTGACCCCGGCGCAGGCGATGCCGATGCGCTCCAGGTCCTTGAGGATCTCGTCGGAGCCGGAGCGGGCGAAACGGCCGGCGACGACGGTGTTGAGCTCCTCGCGGTGGGCGACCCGGTCGGAGGCGGTGGCGAAGAGGGGATCGTCGACCAGCTCCGGCCGGCCGAGGAACTCCGTGCACAGGGCCGCCCACTCCCGCTCGTTCTGGATGGAGAACAGCACCTCCTTGCCGTCGGCGGCCGTGTACGTCCCGTACGGAGCGATGGTGGCGTGCTGGGTGCCGAGGCGCGGGGGCTGGATGCCGCCGTGCCGGGTGTAGTAGGCGGGCTGGCCCATCCACTCCGCGAGCGCCTCGAACAGGGACACCTCCACCGGATGGGCCTCGCCGGTGGTGGCGCGGGTGTACAGGGCGGTGAGGACGCCGCTGTAGGCGTACATCCCGGCGGCGATGTCGGCCACGGAGATCCCGGTCCGGGCGGTGCCCTCGGGGGTTCCCGTCAGGGACACCAGCCCGGTCTGGCACTGGACGAGCAGGTCGTAGGCCTTGCGGTCGGCCCAGGGGCCGGTCGTGCCCCAGCCGGAGATCGTGCACGGGATCAGGCCGGGGCGGTGGCTCGTGACGGTGGCCGGGTCCAGGCCGAGACGGCCGGCGGCGCCCGGGGCGAGGTTCTGCACGAACACGTCGGCGCCGTCGAGGAGGTCGTGCAGGATCTCGCGGCCGCGGGGGTCCTTGAGGTCCAGCGTGAGGGACTCCTTGGACCGGTTGAGCCACACGAAATAGCTGGAGTGGCCGTGCACGGTCGTGTCGTAACGGCGGGCGAAGTCGCCGCCGCCCGGCCGCTCGACCTTGATCACACGAGCGCCGAGGTCGGCGAGCTGCCGGGTGGCGTAGGGCGCGGCCACGGCCTGCTCCACACTGACCACCGTGACCCCGGACAGGGGATAGCGCTGCACGCTCATGCCTCATGCTCCTGAACCTCGTACGGACGGCGCCCGGACAGTCTCTCCCGGGCGGCGGGCCGTGGCACGGGCCATGGGCGCGATCTGGATCACGGCGGGTCGTATCACAACGGGGTGGTCCTCGCGCGGCCGGTCGGCCAGGGCCTGCCGTGTGGGTCAGGTCGCAGGGAATCGGCCGCACCTTGTCAGCGCCGCCCCGCGTCTGCGGCCTGATCCGAACGACAGGCCCTAAGGGCGGGCCAGGCGCCGCATGGCCAGGGCCAGTTGGAGCCGGAGCCGACCCTGCGGGGTGCGTACCGGCCAGCCGAGCAGGTGCTCCGCGTGCGTCAGCCGGTCCTGGAGCGTGGAGTGATGGACGTTGATCCCCGCGGCCGCCGCCCGCAGGCTCGCTGTGGACGCGACCGCGTGCAGAGTGGCCGGCAACCAGGGCGCGGTCGCCGCGGCCGTTTCCACGGCACGGACGTCGGGCGGCGGCTCGGCGCCGGGTACGACGAGGTCGGCGAGCAGGGCGATCCCGCCCAGCTCATCGGCGTACACGACTCGCGGCCCCGGGTCCTGCGGGGTGCCCTCGGAGGTGAACCGCAGGGCGGTACGGGCCTCCGCCCATGACCGGGGCAGTTCGAGCACGGGCACGGCGGGCCCGACGCCGAGCCGGCCGGCAGCGAAGCGGGCATCCGGGGCAGCCGGGCGGGACTCCGCGACGCCCGGGCCCCCGTGCGAGGCGCCTTCCCTCCCGGCGGATACGACCAGCGGCCGGTTGTTCAGCGGGGCGAGGACCCGCGCCGGTGCCGTGGCGTCCAGGCCGAGCCGACGGGCGGCGTACAGGCGGGCCTGTTCCGGCGCCGTGGCGTCGAGGAGGGTCTCGACCAACGCCGGGTCATCGGCCGGGGCCCGGCCACGAGTACGGTCGAGAACGAGCCGCAGGGCAACGGCGGCGCGCTCGAGTATCACCGCGTCGACGACACCGAGCACGGGCGCGGCGGACTCCGCGACGACGGTGCGGGGTGCGGCTCCGGTCCGCTGTGCGACGACCTGGCCGGGTGCCGCCCCGGTGTCCTCCGCGATGACCACACCCGGTTCTGCCCGGCCCTGCTTCGTGACGACCATGGCCACGCCGGGTGCGGCGCCGGCTTGCTTCGCGTCGATCTGGCTGGGGGTGGCCCCGGTGTCCCCTGCGATGGCCTGGCCGGGCGCCGGCCCGGCATGCTCCGCAGTACCCGTGCCGGGTTCTGCCCCGTCCTGCTTCGTGACGACCCGACCGGGTGCGATCTCGTCCAGGGTGAGACCCGGGCTGATCATGCCCTTGATCAGCTCCAGGGCCCCGGCGAGTTCGGGGTCGAACGGCGGCGGAACGTGCGTCATGGCGTCTCCTCACGCGAGGTCACGGCGGCTCGTGCTGTCATGGTCGGTCCAGACGCCCCGGTCGCGGACGCCGCCGAGCGGCGGAACCTGCCCGCCGTACGGCGGGTGGCGCTCCGGCGTCGGGTGGCGCTCATGTGATGGGTGAGGGCGACCGCGGTGAGCGCGGCGACCAGCACGCACACGCCCGGCCACTCGAAGCGGCCGTACGCACGCATGCCCAGCCACGAGCCGACGGCGCCACCAAGATACGCGCAGGTCATGTACGCGGTGGTGAGCCGGCTGCGCACCTCGGCCCGCAGCGCCTGGATCCGCACCTGGTTGGCCACCATCCCGGACTGCATGCCGACATCGAGCAGCAGCGTGCCCACGACCAGGGCCGCCACCCCCACCGCACCGCCGAGACCGCCCAGCGCCAGCACCGCGGCCGAGGCGCCCACCACCAGGAAGCACACCCGGTTGACCGCGTCCGGCCCGCGCCGGTCGACCTGGCGGCCCGCGACGGGCGTGCACACCATGGTCACCGCGTTGACCAGGGCGAGCAGTCCCACGGCCCCCGCGCCCATGCCGTACGCCGGACCCGTGAGCAGCGGGGCCACCCCTGTCCACACGGCGGAGAAACCGGCGAACACCAGGGCCTGGTACAGGCAGGAGCGGCGCAGCCCGGGTTCCGTGCGCAGCAGACGCAGCGGCTCGGCGAGGAGCGCCGGGTAGCGCTGGGCGGAGGGCGGGGGCGTCCGTGGCAGGAGGCGGGCCGACAGGGCGGCCACCGCCAGGGACAGCACGGCGGCCAGGACGTACGGCGCCCGCCAGCCCAGCCGGTCACCGAGGGCACCGCCGACGGTGCGCGACAGCAGCATGCCCGCGAGGGAGCCGCTCAGCAGTGTGCCGCCGGTGACGCCGAGCCGTTCCTTCGGCACCAGACGGGCCGCGAGCGGACCGGCGAGCGGCGCGACCACCGTCGTCACCCCTACCAGGGCACTGGCCCCACCAGCGGTACCAGCCCCGGCGCGGCGCTCGCGGCGAGCAGCCCGAAGCCGGTGACCGTGAGGAGCGTGACCAGCAGCGGACGGTGCGGAAGGCGGTCGCCGAGCGGGACGAGCAGGCAGATCCCGGCCGCGTAGCCGAACTGGGTCGCGGTGACGACGGCGCCGGCCGCGTCGGGCGAGACGTGCAGACCGGATGCCACCAACGGGCTGATGGCCTGCGGGAAGTACACGTTGCCCACGGCCGCGCCGCAGACGAGGGCCAGCACCAGGATCAGCCGGGGGCTCGCGCCCGGGTGCGCTGTACGCTGCCGGTGGTCGTGATCCGTCATGGGCCGAAGTCCACGCCATGGCCGGGCGGTTGCCAAAGGATGTAGCGGGGGCCTTAATGATCAGCTTCCGGCTCGACGTCGAGGACCTCGCCGACACCCGCTTCGCGATCTCGCCCCTGCGCGAGGTGATGGGCAGCCTGCGCGCTCTGCGCGCCCCCGCCCTCTACCCGCTGCACGTCCGGTGGCGCGCCGCCGTGCTCCAGGGACTCGACCCGGCCGACGCCCGGCTGCTGGCGGCCCTGGTGGGTGACACCCTGGCCCTGCCGGACTTCCTGACCCCCAGGCCGACATCCTTCGCGCCCACCCTCGACGAGCAGCTCACCGTCGTACGCGCCACACCCGAGGAGACCGTGCGCCGCGACCTGCTCGCCGCCCACGCACCCGGGCCCCTGCCGGACGTCCTGCGGGCGGTCACCGCGCCCGGTGACGCGCCGGTCGCGGAGCTGCTGGAGGAGCTGTGCGCACTCCTGCGCCGCTACTGGGAGTCCGCGCTGCTGCCGTCCTGGCCCCGGATGCGGCTCGTCCTGGAGGCCGACATCACCCACCGGGCACGGCGGCTGGCTACCGGCGGCGCCCGGCTGCTCTTCTCCGACCTGCACCGCAACCTGCGCTGGGAGGACGACGGTGTCCTGCGGATCGACCGGATGCGCGGACGCCACCACGTGGACGGCTCGGGGCGGGGCCTGCGCCTGGTCCCCTCCCTGTTCGCGCACCAGCCGGCGCCCCCGGTCAGCGCCGCGGAACCGCCGATGCTCGCCTACCCGAGCCGGGGCGCAGGGACCCTGTGGGAGCCGGAACCCGAGCCGGACGCCCCCGCCCTCGCGGCCCTGCTCGGCGCGCCCCGCACCACGCTGCTGCGGCTGCTGGCCGATCCGCTCCCGACGGTGGAGCTGGCCCGGCGCCTGGGTGTGACCCCGAGCGCCGTGTCCCAGCACCTGCGAGTCCTGCACGCGACGGGCCTGGTCACCCGGGCCCGCGACGGCCGCCGTGTGCTCTACCGGCGCAGCCCGCTGGGGGAGCGGCTGGCGCGGCACGGCGGGGCCTGAGCGCTCAGCGGCTCGCCGTGCCCGAGCGCGCCGGAGCGGAGCCGGAGGCCGGCCCGCCGCGGGAGACGACGCGGGTCCCGCAGCCGTCGACGACCCGGACCTGCAGTGAGCCGCAGCCGCAGCGCGTCCACTCCGTGCGGCCCGTGGCGGTGGTGTGCCGGGACAGCACCTGGAACGGCTCGCCCCCGTCCGGCCAGCCGCAGTGCGGGCAGGCGGTGGCGTGGGTGCTGGTCATGACTGACTCCTCGTACGTCGTGGCTGGTTGACCGTCGCGACACAGCCAGGGTGCGTCGAGATCTCCGTACACGTCCAGGTTGACTTTGTGGACGACATTGTGAAGCGTGGCCTACATGATTGACCTGCGCAGGCTGCACGTCCTCAGGGCGGTCTCCCACTACGGCACGGTCACGGCGGCGGCCCGGGCCCTGCACTTCACCCCGTCCGCCGCCTCCCAGCAGATCCGGCAGCTCGCCCGTGACCTGGACGTCGAACTGCTGGAGCCCCAGGGGCGCGGGGTGCGCCTCACGTCGGCCGCCGAGAGCCTCCTGGCGCACGCCGACGCCATCCAGGCCCGCTGGGATCTGGCCGAACTCGATCTACGGGCCGACCACGGAGCGCCGTCCGGGGTGCTGCGTGTGACCGGTTTCCCCGTGGCGATCTCGGTGCTGCTGGCCCCGATGGCGGCCCGGCTGGGCGAGCGGCATCCGCGGCTGTCCGTACGGATCGCCGAGGTGGGTGTCCCGGAGAGCTTCGACCTGCTCTTCGAGGGGGAGACCGACCTCGCGATCGTCGAGGCCACCCCGCTCAACCCGCCGCTGAGCGACACGCGGTTCGACCAGCAGCCGCTGCTGGACGACCCGTTCGACCTGGTCGTCCCCGAAGGGCACCGGCTCGCCGGGCGGACCCGGGTCGACCTCGCCGAGGCGGCGCGCGAGACGTGGATCGCGCCGGTGGAGGAGAGCCCCTGCCGCCCGCACGTCCTGTCCGCCTGCGGCGCGGCAGGATTCACCCCCGAGGTCGTCCACCACGCCCTCGACTGGAACGTCGCCGCCCACCTCGTCGCCCACCGGCTCGGCGTCGCCCTCGTCCCGCGCCTGGCCCACCTGACCCCACACCTCCCGATCACCCGGGTCCGCTGCACAGGCAACCCCCACCGCAAGCTCCTGACCTGCACCCGTGGCGGCGGCCACGCCCGCCCGGCGGTCACGGCGGCCCTGCGGGAACTGCGCGAACTGGCCCCTACGGCGGTCGCCTGACCGCCCGCGGTCGCCTGCGTCGGGCATCGCCCGAGGGGCGGGCCCTCAGCGTCCCGGCGCCCCCACCCGCAGCGCGTCCATGACCAGGTCCAGGAGTCGGGTGGCGCGTGGTTGCCAGTCGGTGTGGGGGTCGATCGTCCAGAGGCCGCCGATCGTGAGGAAGAGATCGTCCGCGGTGACCCCCGGGCGGATGGTGCCGGCCTGCTCGGCGGCGCGCAGCAGGAGTTCGGCCGCCTCCGTCACCGGGGCGTGTCCCGGCTTCGCGGGCTGCCCCGGTGCGCTGGTGGCCTGGCGGATGGCGTCGGCCAAGCCCGCCTTGGCCATGGCGAACCGCGCGAGCCGGTCCATCCACTCGCGCAGCGCCCGGTCGGGTTCCCGGCTCTCGAGGAGCAGTTCGGCGGTGTCGGCGACCTGCTGCATCTCGTGGCGGTAGATCTCCAGGACGAGTGCCTCACGGCTGGGGAAGTGGCGGTAGAAGGTCCCCTGCCCGACGCACGCCTTCTTGGCGATCGTGCTCAGCGGCGCGTCCGCCGAACGGGTCAGTTCGGCCAGCGCCACCTCCAGGATGCGCTCGCGATTGCGTTGCGCGTCCGAGCGCAGAGGAGCGTCCTTCTTCTGCCGCACTCGCCCTCCTCGCGGTCCTATGGCCGAAACCCGGCCCTTGTTAACCGGACAGTTGTCCGTTACGTTTCCGGGTAACGGACAACTGTCCGCTTGCCCCATCGTATCGGTGTGCCGTCCGCGCGGACAGCCCGCGACGGCCGCGGCCCCGGCCTACCCGCCCGCATCCTGCCCGGTCACGAACCGGCACCGCCACCCGCAGCGCCCCCGTCTCCTGGCCTCGCGACACGAGAGAAGGCTTCCATGCCCCCATCGACGTCCAGCGACCTCACCCTGTCCGTCAACGGCGAGAAGTACACGCTGACCGTCGACCACCGCACCACGCTGCTCGACGCCCTGCGCGAACGACTCGATATGACCGGCACGAAAAAAGGCTGTGATCAGGGGCAGTGCGGCGCGTGCACCGTCCTGGTCGACGGTCGCCGGAGCGTCGCCTGTCTGCAGCTGGCCGTGGCGGCCGAAGGGCGCGAGATCACCACCATCGAAGGCGTGGCCGAGGGCGACCGGCTGCACCCGGTGCAGCAGGCGTTCCTCGAACTGGACGGCTTCCAGTGCGGCTACTGCACGCCGGGACAGATCTGTTCGGCCATCGCGGTGATCGAGGAGCACGCGGCCGGCTGGCCGAGCGCGGCCACCGACGACGTACGGCCCGAGGCGGGACCACCACCCCTGACGCCGGAGGAGATACGGGAGCGCATGAGCGGCAACCTCTGCCGGTGCGGCGCGTACGTGTCGATCGTCCAGGCCGTGGCCCGGGCCGCCGAGTCCAAGGGGGCGGCGGCATGAGGGAGTTCGGCTACCAGCGGGCGTACGACGTCTCCGGCGCCGTGGCGCTGCTCGAAGGCGACCGGGAAGCCCGTTTCCTGGGCGGCGGCACCAACCTGGTCGACCTGATGAAGACGGGCGTCGAGCGACCCGCCCTCCTCGTCGACGTACGCGAACTGCCACTGAACCGCATCGAGCCCACCGAGGACGGCGGGCTGCGCATCGGGGCGACCGTCACCAACAGCGACCTCGCGGCGCACCCCGAGGTCCGGCGCCGCTACCCGGCGTTGGCACAGGCCGTACTGGCCGGTGCCTCCGGGCAGCTGCGCAATATGGCCACCGTGGGCGGCAACCTGCTCCAGCGCACCCGCTGCGGCTACTTCGCGGACGTCACCGCCCCCTGCAACAAGCGCAGCCCGGGCAGCGGTTGCCCCGCGATCGAGGGCGAGCACCACAACCACGCCGTCCTCGGCGCCTCCGACCACTGCGTGGCCACCCACCCTTCCGACATGGGCGTGGCCCTGGCCGCCTTCGACGCGACCGTGTCGTACGAGACGGCGGACGGGCCGGGGGAGGTGCCGCTCGCCGATTTCTATCTGCCGGTGGGGGAGACCCCGCATCTGGAGACCGCCCTGCCGCCGGGCGCGCTGATCACCGGTGTCACCCTGCCGCCCACCCCGGTCGCGGCCCACTCCCGCTACCGCAAGGTCCGCGAGCGCGCCTCGTACGCCTTCGCCATCGGCTCGATCGCCGCCGCGCTCGACGTCCGGGACGGCGTCGTGCACGACGTGCGCCTGGCCTTCGGGGCCGTCGCCTCCCGGCCCTGGCGGGCCCGTGCGGCCGAGGGCGTCCTGCGCGGCGCACCCGCCGACGCCGAGACCTTCGCGGCCGCCGCGGAGCTCGAACTGGCCGCCGCCAGGCCCCTGCCCCACAACGGATACAAGGTGACCCTGATGCGCAACCTCGTCGTGGCCGTGCTGAGCGAACTCGCCGAGGAGGCCACCCGATGACGACCGCCACCAGGGGCTCCGTCGGCTCCGCGCACACCCGCGTGGAAGGCCGCGACAAGGTCACCGGCGCCGCCCGCTACGCCGGCGAGATCCCGTTCGCCGAACTCGCCCACGGCTGGCTGGTGCTGTCCACCGTCGCCCGCGGCCGGGTCCGCGCCCTGGACACCGAGGCCGTGCTCGGAATGCCCGGTGTCCTCGCCGTGCTCCACCATCAGAACGCCCCGCGCCTCGACACCGACTACGCCGGACTGATGGGCATGGCCCCGGACCCGAGCATCGCCCTCTTCCAGCACGACCGGGTGGCCCACTTGGGCTGGCCGGTGGCGCTGGTCGTCGCCGAGACGTCCGAACAGGCCCGGGAGGCCGCCGAGTCCCTCCTGGTCCACTACGACCAGGAGCCGCACGACGTCGCGTTCTCCGCCGAGCGGCAGACCGAGGCGTACGCGCTCGACGGCCACATGCCGGCCGTGGTCGAGAAGGGCGACCTGGAGGCCGAGATCGCGGCGTCCGCCGTCGTGCTGGACGCGGAGTACACCACTCCGGAGGAACACCACAACCCGATGGAGCCGCACGCGGCGACGGCCCGGTGGGAGGGCGGCCGGCTCGAAGTCGTCGACTCCAACCAGGGCACCATCTGGGTCGCCGGTGAGCTCGCCAACCTGTTCTCCCTCGACCCGGCCTCCGTGCGGGTGCGGTCCGAGCACGTCGGCGGCGGCTTCGGCAGCAAGGGTGTCCGTGCGCACCAGGTGGGCGCCGTGATGGCCGCGACCGTTCTGCAGCGCCCGGTCAGGGTCGTCATGACCCGCCGGCAGATGTTCTCGCTCGCCGGGTACCGCAGCCCCACGGCCCAGCGGGTCAGGCTCGGCGCGGACGCGGACGGGCGGCTGCGCGCGCTGGAGCACCGGTCCCTGAACCTCACCTCGACCGTGCACGAGTTCGTCGAGCCGAGCGCCGCGGCGGGCCGGTCCATGTACGCCGCCGACGCCCACCACACGGCCAGCCGGCTCGTGCGGCTCGACGTACCGACCCCGACGTGGATGCGCGCCCCGGGTGAGGCATCGGGCTCGTTCGCGCTGGAGTCGGCGCTCGACGAACTCGCCGAGCGGTGCGGCCTCGACCCGATCGAGCTGCGCATCCGCAACGAGCCCGAGGTGGGCCCGGTGTCGGGGCTGCCGTTCGGCAGCCGCAACCTGATCGCCTGCTTCCGGGAGGGCGCCCGCCGGTTCGGCTGGGCGGAGCGGGACCCGCGGCCGGGGGTGCGCCGCGACGGCCGCTGGCTGCTCGGCACGGGCACCGCCGCCGCCTCCTTCCCCGCCGGAGCCATGCCCTCCACGGCGGCCGTCACCGCGGAGGCGGACGGCACCTTCACGGTGCGGATCAACGCCGCTGACATCGGCACCGGCGCCAGGACCGCGCTGACGCTGGTCGCCGCCGACGCGCTGGAAGTGGTGACGGACCGCGTCCGGGTACACATCGGGGACAGCGACCTCGGCCCGGCGATGATCGCCGGCGGCTCGATGGGTACCCGCTCCTGGGCCTGGGCCGTCACGGCCGCCGCCGACGAGCTGCGCCGGAGTCTCGCGCCGGGCGCCGACATCCCGCCGGAGGGCATCACCGTACGGTCCGACACGTCCGAGGCCATCGGTGCCCTCGCCCAGAAGGAGCGGCACTCCTTCGGGGCGCAGTTCGCCGAGGTCGCCGTCGATCCGGCCACCGGCGAGGTCCGCGTACGCCGCATGCTGGGCATCTTCGCGGCCGGCCGGATCGTCAACCCGCTCACCGCCCGCAACCAGTTCGTCGGCGGCATGACCTGGGGCATCTCCATGGCCCTGCACGAGGAGGCCGTACGGGACCGGGCCAGCGGCGGCCTCTACGGCGCCGACCTCGCGGGTTACCACGTCGCCGCGCACGCCGACGTGCCCCACATCGAGGCCGACTGGGTCGACGACCCCGACCCGGACGACCCGGTCGGCATCAAGGGCATCGGTGAGATCGGCATCGTGGGTGCCGCCGCGGCGGTCGCCAACGCCGTGTGGCACGCGACCGGCGTACGCCACCGGAACCTGCCGATCCGGCCCGACCGTGTCCTGATGGCGGGCGGCGATGCTTGACCTGGCCGGGCAGCTGCACGAGTGGATCGAGGAGGGCCGGGAGTTCGCCGTCGCCACGGTCGTCGCCGTCGGCGGCAGCGCCCCGCGCCCTCCCGGCGCCGCCCTGGCCGTCTGCGCCGACGGCACCGTCATCGGCTCGGTCTCCGGGGGCTGCGTGGAAGGAGCCGTGTACGACCTCTGCCTCCATGCTCTCCAGGAGGGCGAGACGCTCGTCGAGCGGTTCGGCTACAGCGACGAGGACGCCTTCGCCGTCGGTCTGACCTGCGGGGGAACCATCGACGTCATGATCACCCCGTACGACGCCGGCCGGACGGCCCCGGCCACCGCGCTGTCGGCGGCCGCCCGCGGCGAACCGGTGGCTCTCGCCCGGGTGGCCCGGGGGCCCGCCGACCTCCTCGGCCGGGCGGTGCTCGTACGCCCCGACGGCTCGCACGAAGGCGGTCTCGGCGGCACCCCGGACCTGGACCGCGCGGCGATCAGCCAGGCCCGCGCCCTGCTGGACGCCGGCCGCACGGGCACGGTCGAGCTCTCCGAGGACGGCTCGCAGTGCCCGGGCGGTCTCACCCTGCTCGTGGAGTCGGCCGTGCCGCCGCCCCGCATGATCGTCTTCGGTGCGATCGACTTCGCGGCGGCCCTGGTGCGGGCCGGGAAGCTGCTCGGCCATCACGTCACCGTGTGTGACGCCCGCCCCGTCTTCGCCACCCGGGCCCGCTTCCCCGACGCCGACGAGATCGTCGTGGACTGGCCCCACCGCTATCTGAGGGCGACGGAGACCGACGGACGCACGGTGCTGTGCGTGCTCACCCACGACGCGAAGTTCGACGTGCCCCTGCTGACGGAGGCCCTGCGACTGCCGGTCGCCTACGTCGGTGCCATGGGCTCCCGCCGCACCCACCAGGACCGCAACCGGCGCCTGCGGGAAGCGGGCGTCGGCGAGCACGAGCTGGCCCGGCTGAGGTCGCCGATCGGACTCGACCTGGGCGCTCGTACGCCCGAGGAGACCGCCGTGTCCATCGCGGCGGAGATCGTCGCGGCACGGCGTGGCGGAACGGGTCTGCCGCTCACTGGCTCGGGGACCCCGATCCACCGGACCGAGCAGCTGCCCCAAGCGGTCTGACACGGTCGAGAAACGCCGGAGGGGCCGCAGCCGGCAACGGCTGCGGCCCCTCTCCGGCACCGTGGTGTGACGGGTCAGGCGGCGGCCGGCTCCGTGGCCTGGCCGTGCAGACGGGTGATGACCTCGGTCAGCTGCGCGGCGACCTCGGTGTCGTCGGCCGGGTGCGTCTCGGCGAAGCGGGTCAGCGAGCCGGGGATGGACAGCTTGACGTCCTCCAGCACCTTGGCGCCGGCGATACCCACGGACTTGCGGGTCTCGTCGTGCGCCCAGACACCGCCGAACTGGCCGAAGGCGGTGCCGACCACGGCGACCGGCAGGCCGCTGAGCGCACCGGCGCCGTACGGGCGGGACAGCCAGTCGATGGCGTTCTTCAGGACGGCCGGGATGGTGCCGTTGTACTCGGGCGTGAACAGGATCAGGCCGTCGGCCGCGTCGGCGGCCTCGCGCAGCTTCACGGCGGCGGCCGGAACGCTGCCCTCGACGTCGATGTCCTCGTTGTAGAAGGGGATCTCGGCGAGGCCCTCGAACAGGTCCACCTCGGCACCCTCGGGGGCGAGCTTGACAGCCGCCTCGGCGAGCTGGCGGTTGTGCGACCCGGCGCGAAGGCTGCCGACGAGCGCGAGGATGCGAACAGACATGCTGACTCCCACGTAGAGAAAGACTGCTGCGAAACACAGCCGTTACGATCCGGACCGAGGTCCGTTTAATGTTCTAGCACCCTAACCGGACCGCGGTCCAGTTTTGTTCCCGATGCTTTACGCTGGCTTCATGTCCACCGCTCCGCCCCCCTTCCCGACGCCCCAGGAGCCCGTCGCCTTTCCCGAGCTGCTCCAGCTCGACACCGCCCCGGAGGCCGACGAGCCCTGCCTGCGGGCCGACGCCGCGCGCAATCGGGCCCGGCTGCTGGAGGCCGCCGGGCGGCTGGTGGCGGAGCGCGGCGCGGACGCCGTCACGATGGAGGCGGTGGCGGCGGCGGCCTGCGTCGGCAAGGGCACGGTCTTCCGCCGGTTCGGCGACCGCACCGGCCTGCTGACGGCGCTGCTCGACCATTCCGAGAAGAAGTTCCAGGCCGCGTTCCTCAGTGGCCCTCCGCCGCTCGGACCCGGCGCGCCGCCCGTGGAGCGGCTGCGGGCGTTCGGCCGCGCGATGCTGCGCCGGTCGGTCGACGAACTGGAGCTGCAGCTGGCGGCCGAGCCGGGTGCGAACCGCCGGTTCGTCGTCCCGGCCCGCCGGGTACTGCGCCACCACGTGGCCATGCTCCTGCGGCAGGCGGTCCCCGACGCGGACTGCGAACTTCTCTCCCACACGCTGATGGGCCAGCTCGACCCGGCCCTGATCCACCACCTGACCAAGCAGTGCGGGATACCCCTGGCCCGCCTCGAGGAGGGGTGGACCGACCTGGTCGACCGACTGACGGGCGCGGAATCCACCCGCTAGTGCCCCGGCAGGCAACGTTTGCCCGTCAAGGAGCGGCCTGTCGAGGCACTAGGAGCGCCTGCCGCCCCCCCGTGAACGCTCACGGCTTCGTCACAACTCCCCCGCCGGAAGCGCGCATTGAGGCTTCTGCCAAGATGCCGTACGTCATGGTGCAGATACCGAAAACGCCCGCGCCCCCGTCCCCCGCACCGATGCGCTCCGTGCCCACGAGCGCCGATGTGGCCCGCCTGGCCGGCGTCTCGCGCGCGACCGTCTCCTACGTCCTCAACAACACCAGCGCCGTACGGATCAGCGAGCCCACGCGCCGCCGCGTCCACGAGGCCGCGAAGGAACTCGGGTACGTGCCGCACGCGGCAGCTCGCTCCTTGCGCGCCGGGCACAGCCGTATGGTCCTGATCCCCGCGCCGACCTTCCCCGTCGGCCCGCTCTACAGCCGGTTCCTCACCGACCTCCAGGTCGCGCTCGGCGGCCTGGACTACACGGTCGTGCAGTACGGCACCGGCGGCCCGCACGGCGACGACGCCGCCCGCGCCTGGGCCGAACTGCGGCCCGTGGCCGTGCTGGTGCCCGGTTCCGGACTAGGTCCGCGCGGAGTGGCCGTGCTCAAGCGCTCCGGGGCCCGGGCCGTGGTCACCCTCGGCCCCGAGACCATCGAGGGCGCGCACGCCCTGCTCATGGACCACGACGTCGTCGGCTACAGCGCGGGTGCTCACCTCTACGACCGCGGCCGCCGCCGGATCGGCGTCGTCGTCCCGCAGGAACCCGGCCTCGAGGCGTTCTCCGCGCCCAGGCTCGACGGTGTGCGTCACTCGCTTCGGGGCACCGACGCCACGGTGACCGAACTGCCCCTCGCGTACGAGGAACAGGCCGCAGCACGCCTCGCCGCCCGCTGGCGGACCCTCGGTCTGGACGCCGTGTTCACCTACAACGACGAGTACGCCATGCTGCTGATGCGGGCCCTGCAGGACGAGGGCATCCGCATCCCGGAGGAGACGGCCGTGGTCGGCGCCGACGATCTGATGCTCGGCCGGCTGATGAGGCCGCGGCTGAGCACCGTCCACCTGGAGCTGCCCTCCGGTCGTGAACTCGCCGAACTGGTCGACCGCGCCGTGCGCAAGCCCGGAACCGAGCCCGAGACGCACAAGGTGCTGGGCGCGACGGTGCTGCACCGCGACTCGAGTTGACCCGCCGGAAGACGACTCCGCGGCAGACGGCCGGACTTGTCCGGCCGGCACAGGCGGCGCCGGTCAGCGCCCCAGCGCATGACTAGGATGTTGCATCATCAACAAAATGGGGGCGCGTGCGAACGCGGCCGCAGCCCACACGGCTGCCCCGGGATCGCCGCGCCCCGCCCTGTGACCGCCGAACCGGCCACGTTCCAGCGGGAGTTCCCTCCCCCGTACGCCGGTGACCGATCGATCGGAGAGCCGTCATGCCGCTGCTCGACACCAGGACCTGGCAGCCCTACGCCCTGGCGGGGCCCGGGTATACCGTCACCGAGCCCGCCACCGGCCAAGCCCTCGGCACCCTCGCCCTCGCCACCCCCGAGGAGGTCGGCGCCGCGGCCGGGCGGGCTGCCGCCGCCCAGCGCGAGTGGGCCCGCGCCCCGCACTTCGCCCGCGCCGCAGTACTCCGCAAGGCGGGCGACCTGTTCACCGAGCACGCCGCCGAACTGCGCGAATGGCTCGTCCGCGAGTCCGGCTCCGTCCCCGGCAAGGCCGACTTCGAACTGCACGTCGCCGCCCAGGAGTGCTACGAGGCCGCCGCGCTCGCCTCCCGCCCGGCCGGCCAGGTCCTGCCCAGCGAGGCGCCGCGCCTGTCGTACACGCGCCGCGTCCCGGCCGGGGTGGTGGGCGTCATCTCACCGTTCAACGCCCCGCTGATCCTGTCCATCCGCTCCGTCGCGCCGGCCCTAGCCCTGGGCAACGCGGTCCTCCTGAAGCCGGACCCGCGCACCGCCGTCTGCGGAGGACTGTCCCTCGCGGCGGTCCTCGCCGCCGCGGGCCTGCCGCAGGATCTGCTGCATGTGCTCCCCGGCGGCCCGGACGCCGGACAGGCCCTGGTCTCCGACCCGCGCGTGCCGGTCATCTCCTTCACGGGCTCCACCGTCGCCGGACGGGCTGTCGGCGAGGCCGCCGGCCGTCACCTCAAGCGGGCGCACCTGGAACTGGGCGGCAACTCGGCCATGGTCGTGCTCGAGGACGCCGACCTCGACGCGGTGATCTCCACCGCCGCCTGGGGCTCGTTCTTCCACCAGGGCCAGATCTGCATGACGACCGGACGCCACCTGGTGCACGCGTCCCTGTACGACGAGTACGTCGAGCGGCTGGCCGCCAAGGCGGACTCCCTCGCCGTGGGCGACCCGTACCGCGACCACGTCCACCTGGGCCCCATCATCGACGCCGGCCAGCTCGCCAAGATCAGCGGCCTGGTCGAGTCCAGCAGGGCGGCGGGCGCCAAGATCGCAGCGGGCGGCACGCACGACCGGCTCTTCTACCGGCCCACCGTCCTCGCCCATGTCGACGACCACACCCCGGCGTACACGGAGGAGGTCTTCGGCCCGGTGGCGCCCGTCCGCCCCTTCACCACCACCGACGAGGCGGCGGCCCTGGCCGCGCAGAGCCCGTACGGCCTCTCCCTGGGCATCGTCACCCGGGACCCGGCCCGCGGCCTGGACCTGGCCGACCGCATACCGACGGGCATCGTCCACATCAACGACCAGACCGTGAACGACGAGGCCGTGGCGCCGTTCGGCGGGGTGGCCGCCTCCGGCACGGGCGCCCGCTTCGGCGGTGAGGCCAATCTGGAGGCCTTCACCGAACTGCGGTGGACGACGGTACGCGGAGACGTGGCCCCGTACCCCTTCTAGGCCGTGTCCTAGGGCGCGACCCGGCCCAGGCCGGACCCGGCCCGCCCCGGCAGGCCCGGGGCGGGCGCTCGGGGGCGTCGGCCCGCCCCCGGGCGGCTTACTCGCTCCCCTGCGGCTGCTGGGCCTGCTGCTCGGCGACGGCCTTGCGGACCTCGTCCATGTCCAGGCCCCTGGCCTGGCCGATGACGTCGGTCAGGGCGGCCTCGGGCAGGGCGCCCGGCTGGGCGAACACGGCGACCTGGTCGCGGACGATCATCAACGTGGGAATCGACTGGATACCGAAGGCCGCGGCCAGCTCCGGCTGCGCCTCGGTGTCCACCTTGCCGAACACGAGGTCCGGGTTCTCCTCCGCCGCCTTCTCGTAGACCGGGGCGAACTGCTTGCACGGCCCGCACCAGGACGCCCAGAAGTCGATCAAAACGAACTCGTTGTCCGTGACCGTCTGGTCGAAGTTCTCCTTGGTGAGCTCCACGGTGCTGCTCATGGTGTAAATCCCTCTTCCTGGTGTGGGGGCAAACCGTCGGCACAACACGGCCGACCTGGTACGTATTCCGCGCCCCTACCCGTGTGGCCAGGGCGCACACCACCCACCAGACTGACCCCATGACGGAAACGGAAACCAACGCGTACGACGTCGTGGTGCTCGGGGCCGGGCCCGTGGGGGAGAACGTCGCCGACCGCGCCCGCGCGGCCGGTCTGACCACCGCGGTCGTGGAGAGCGAACTGGTCGGCGGCGAGTGCTCGTACTGGGCGTGCATGCCCAGCAAGGCCCTGCTGCGGCCGGTCATCGCCCGGGCGGACGCCCGCCGCGTACCCGGCCTGAGCCAGTCGGTGCAGGGGCCCCTCGACGCCGCCGCGGTCCTTGCCCACCGGGACTACTACACCTCCCACTGGAAGGACGACGGTCAGGTCGGGTGGCTCGACTCCATCGACGCCGACCTGTACCGCGGCCACGGGCGGCTCACCGGCCCCCGCACGGTGACGGTCACCGGCCCCGACGGTGCAGAGCACGTCCTGACCGCCCGGCACGCCGTCGCCGTCTGCACCGGCAGCCGCGCGTCCCTGCCCGAGCTGCCCGGCATCGACGAGGTCCGGCCGTGGACCAGCCGGGAGGCCACCAGCTCCCGGAGCGTGCCCGGACGGCTGATCGTGGTCGGCGGCGGCGTGGTCGCCACCGAGATGGCGACCGTCTGGCAGGCCCTCGGCTCCGAGGTCACCATGCTGGTCCGCGGCAAGGGCCTGCTTCCCCGGATGGAGCCCTTCGCCGGGGAACTGATCGCCGAGGCGCTCACCGAGGCCGGCACGGACGTCCGCACCGGCACGTCGGTCGAGTCGGTGACCCGCGAGGGCGACACCGTCGTGGCCGTCACCGGCACGGGCGACCGCATCGAGGCCGACGAGATCCTCTTCGCCACCGGCCGCGCGCCGCGCACCGACGACATCGGCCTGGAGACGATCGGCCTGGACCCCGGCTCCTGGCTGCCGGTCGACGACAGTCTCCGTGTCACCGGCCACGACTGGCTGTACGCGGTCGGCGACGTCAACCAGCGCGCCCTGCTCACCCACCAGGGCAAGTACCAGGCGCGCATCGCGGGCGCCGCCATCGCCGCGCGGGCCGCGGGAGAAACCCTCCTCGCCCAGCCCTGGAGCGCCCACGCCGCGACCGCCGACCACGCCGCCGTCCCCCAGGTCGTCTTCACCGACCCGGAGGCGGCGGCGGTGGGTCTGTCCCTGGCCGAGGCCGAACAGGCGGGGCACCGCGTCAAGGCCGTCGACGTGGACCTGTCCACCGTCGCCGGCGCCGGCCTGTACGCCGACGGCTACAAGGGCCGCGCCCGCATGGTCGTCGACGTCGAGGCCGAGATCCTCCGCGGAGTGACCCTCGTGGGCCCGGGCGTGGGCGAACTCATCCATTCCGCGACGATCGCCGTCGCCGGCGAGGTCCCGGTCAGCCGCCTGTGGCACGCGGTCCCGTCCTACCCGACGATCAGCGAGGTGTGGCTCCGGCTGCTGGAGGCCTACCGGGACTCCTGACCGGCCTGGGCATGGGCGGGCAGCGGGCCCGCCCAGAGGCCACTGGGCGCCGGGACCGGCTCACGCGTGCGCGGGCACCACCAACTCCCGGTAGTCGTCGCTCCACAGGTCCTCCTCCGCCTCGGGCAGCAACAGCACCCGGTCCGGCCGCAGCGCGTCCACCGCTCCCTCGTCGTGGGTGACCATGACGATCGCGCCCGGGTAGGTGCCCACCGCGGCCAGAACCTCGGCGCGGGAGGCCGGGTCCAGGTTGTTGGTGGGCTCGTCGAGGAGCAGGACGTTGGCGCCCGAGTGCACCAGGCCGGCGAGGGCGAGCCGGGTCTTCTCGCCGCCCGAGAGGACGCCGGCGCGCTTGCCCGTGTCGTCGCCGGTGAACAGGAACGAGCCCAGGACCTGGCGGACCTCGCCGTCGGTGAGGTGCGGGGCGGCACCGGCCAGGTGCTCACGCACCGTCAGCTCCGGGTCCAGCGTGTCGTGTTCCTGGGCGAAGTAGCCGAGCCGCAGCCCGTGCCCGTGGACCACCCGGCCGCTGTCGGGCGCGTCCTGACCCGCGAGGATGCGCAACAGGGTCGTCTTTCCCGCACCGTTGGGGCCGAGTACGACCAGACGGCTGCCCCGGTCGACGGCCAGATCCACCCCCCGCAGGACCTGCTGCCCGCCGTACGACCTGGTCAGGCTCACGGTGCCGAGCGGGATCCGGCCGCAGGGCGCCGGCTCGGGGAGCCGGATCCTGGCCGTCCTCTCGGCGCGCCGGGCCGGTTCGAGGTCGGCGAGCATACGGTCGGCGCGGCGGGCCATGTTCCGGGCGGCCACCGCGGTCGCCACCCGGGCCCGCATCCGGTCGGCCTGGGCGTGCAAGGACGCCGCCTTGCGCTCGGCGTTCGCCCGCTCGCGCGTCCGTCGCCGCTCGTCGGCGTCCCGCTGGGCGAGATAGGCGTCCCAGCCGGTGTTGTGGATGTCCAGCGCGGCCCGTCCCGGGTCCAGGTGGAACACCCGGTTCACGGTGCCGGCCAGCAGGGACGTGTCATGGCTGATCATCACCAGCCCGCCCTGATGGCTCGCGAGGAAGGCGCGCAGCCAGGTGATCGAGTGCGCGTCCAGGTGGTTCGTCGGCTCGTCCAGCAGCAGGGTGCCGTGCCCGGCGAACAGGATGCGGGCCAGTTCCACGCGCCGGCGCTGACCGCCCGACAGGGCGCCGAGCGGCCGGTCCATCAGGGCCGCCGGCAGCCCGACCCCGGCGGCGACCCGGGCGGCCTCCGCCTCGGCCGCGTAGCCGCCGCGTGCCTGGAACTCGGTCTCGGCCCGCACATAGGCGTTCATCGACCGCTCCGCGCCGTCGGCCATCGCGGCCTCGGCGCGACGCAGCGCCCGTACGGCACGGTCCAGGCCGCGTGCGGACAGGATCCGGTCGGTGACGGTGACCGACTGGTCGGCCGCGCGGGAGTCCTGCGGGAGATGGCCGACGTCGCCGGTGCGGGCGACGGTTCCGGCAGCGGGCCGCAGGGTGCCCGCCAAGGTGTGCAACAGGGTGGTCTTTCCCGCGCCGTTGCGGCCGACCAGGCCGACGCGGTCGCCGGGGGAGACGTGGAGGGAGACGCCGGACAGCAGCAGACGCGCGCCCACGCGCACGTCGACGTCACGAACGGTGATCATGAAAACGCTCCGAAAAAGCATTCCGAACAAGCAAGAGGACACACGGGTGGCGTGGAAGCGGGTCCTCGGCTAGGAAATTCGGGGCGTAGACATGGCGGCCACGGTAGCTGAGGCGCCCCGCGGGGCGCCTCAGCTTTTCCGTGCCCTACGGCAGCTCGAAGCCGAGTGCCCGCGCGGCCTCCTCCGGCGTCGGCTGCGCCCAGCGCTCCGCCATCGCCAGGTTGGACGACAGCGAACGCGGCTCGGCCCGGTCCAGATACAGGACGCCGTCGAGGTGGTCCGTCTCGTGCTGCACGATCCGTGCGGGCCAGCCGGAGAACACCTCGTCCAGCGCGCGCCCGTGCTCGTCCTGCCCGGTCAGCCGCACCTCGGCGTGCCGCGCCACCACCGCCTGCCAGCCCGGAACGCTCAGACAGCCCTCGAAGAACGCGGCCCGCGTACCGCCGACGGGCTCGTAGGCGGGATTGACCAGCACCCGGAAGGGCTGCGGCACCCGCCCGCGTGCGAGACGCACCTCCTCCGGCACCGGAGCGGGATCCTCGAACACCGCGATCCTGAGCGGCACACCGACCTGGGGTGCCGCCAGACCGACCCCAGGCGCCGCGCGCATGGTGACCCGCAGGGCCTCGACGAACCGGGCCAGCAGCGCGGGCTCCAGCTGACCGTCGTACGGCTCGGTGCCCCGCCGCAGCACCGGGTCCCCCGCCGCGACGATGGTCAACGGGACGCCGTCCGCGAGGAGTTCCTCGACCCGCTCGGCCAGCGGCGTGCGATCACTCGGAGTTCCCATCGCGTCAGGATGGCACGACGCCCTCCCCGTATGTGTGATGCACGTCACATGCGCTCGTCGGGAACTGAACGCCCCGCCGCTCCGACTACTGCACCGCAACACCACCCCCGCACCGCACACGACGACCACCGCAACGGCCAAGAAGACGTCCCCCGGAGAAGCCGCCGATGACCACCGCTCCCTCGACCACCACGGACGAGGCCCCGCAACCAGCCACCCCGGCACCGTCGAAGAGCAGCTGGGCCCCCTTGCGCCCGCTGGTCCTTCGCCTGCACTTCTACGCCGGGGTGCTGGTGGCGCCGTTCCTCCTCGTCGCCGCCGTCACCGGCCTGCTGTACGCCGCCTCTTTCCAGGCCGAGAAGATCGTGTACGACCACGAACTGACCGTCCCCGTCGGCGAGCGGAAGCTGCCGATCAGCGAGCAGGTGGCCGCCGCCCGCAAGGCCCACCCCGAGGGCACCATCTCGGCCGTACGCCCCTCGCCCGAGGCGGACGCCACGACCAGGGTCATGCTGTCCGGCGTTCCGGGCGTCGACGAGGGCCACGCGCTCGCCGTGTTCGTCGACCCCTACACCGCGAAGGTGCGCGGCTCCCTCGAGCAATACGGCTCGACCGGCGCGCTGCCGCTGCGCACCTGGATCGACGAGTTCCACCGGGACCTCCACCTGGGCGAATCAGGGCGGCTCTACAGCGAGCTGGCGGCCAGCTGGCTGTGGGTGATCTCGGCCGGCGGGCTGGTGCTGTGGTTCGCACGCCGCCGGGCCCTGCGCAAGGTGCGCGGGACGAACGGACGGCGCCGCACGCTCGGACTGCACGGCAGCGTCGGCGTGTGGGCGGCGGCCGGGTTCTTCTTCCTCTCGGCGACCGGTCTCACCTGGTCGGCCTACGCCGGAGCCAACATCGACGAGCTGCGCACCTCGCTGGGCCACGCCACCCCGTCGGTGTCGGCGGCGAGCGGCGAACACGCCGGCCACGGCTCCGCGGCCGGTCAGGCGGGAGACGCCGCGCACGGCGTGGGCCTGGACAAGGTCCTGGCGGCGGCGCGGGCCGAGGGCCTCGGCGACCCGGTGGAGATCGTGCCGCCGGCCGACGCGACATCGGCGTACGTCGTCAAGCAGGTGCAGCGCAGCTGGCCCGAGAAGCAGGACTCGGTCGCGATCGACCCGGCCAGTGGCGAGGTCATGGACGTGCTGCGGTTCGCCGACTACCCCGTGCTCGCGAAGCTCACCCGGTGGGGCATCGACCTGCACACGGGCATCCTGTTCGGCCTGGCCAACCAGATCGTCCTGATGCTGCTCACGCTCTCGCTGATCCTGCTGATCGTGTGGGGCTACCGCATGTGGTGGCAGCGCGGCCGCGGCTCCGCCTTCGGCCGGCCGATCCCGCGTGGTGCCTGGCAGCAGGTACCGCCGCAGATCCTGGTCCCGCTGCTCGCCGGGGTCGCCGTGCTCGGCTACTTCCTGCCGCTGTTCGGAATCCCGCTGGCCGCCTTCCTCGCCGTCGACATCCTGCTGGGCGAGATCGCCCACCGGCGGGGACGGCGGTCGTACGGAGCCGGAACGCCGTCCCGGTAGTGCACGGCCAGCCAACACAGGTGCCCGGCTCCACACAGAGCCGGGCACCGTCCGTGCCACTGACGGTCAGCGCTGCTCGAAGTCCCCCGCGAGCGCCGAGGCGATACGCATGTGCGACTCCGCCTCCTCGTGCCGCCCCTGCCGCTGCAGCGTGCGGCCGAGCATCAGCCGGGCGTAGTGCTCGACGGGGTCGCGCTCGACGATGGTCCGCAACTCGGTCTCCGCACGCCACAGTTGGGCCGAGTGGTAGTAGGAGCGCGCCAGCAGCAGCCGCGGCCCGGTCTGCTCGGGCACCTCCTCGACCAGCCCGACCAGGACGCGCGCGGCGGCGGCGTAGTCCTTGGCGTCGAAGAACAACTGCGCCCGCTCCCAGCGCTCCGCGGGTGTTCCATGGGCGTAGTACGTGGCGTCGTAGGTCGTGTTCACTCGGGGCCTCCTTCGAGGCCGACAACCGGGCCGGTTGGTTCAATATTCCACTACCTGGGCAGGCCGCTACTCGGCCAGGGCCGCCGGCTCGGCGTCGGCCCGCTCGGTGATCAGGCTCAGCACCCGGCCGGCGACAGCCATGTCCTCCGCCGGAACGCCCCGTAGATCCGGCAGGTGACGGGCGCCGTCTCGCCGGAGGTCCTTCAGTAGAGCTCCCGCCCGGCATCCGTGATCCGCACGCCCGGTACCTCGTCCGGGGCAAGCAGCAGTGCGGCGATGCGTACAGCGGCTCGAGTCCGGTGCGGTCGGCGAGGCGGCGCTGACTGGGCCGGTCACCCGAACGCCGCATGCCGTACAGCTCGAGAGGTGCCCCGGGGACGGCAGCCCGGATGACGCGGTGGCGCAGTGACGCACTGACGCAAGGCCTCCCGCCGGACTAGGTTGTGGCCATGAGCAATCTTGAGCGCGAGCCGGCCCCCGCTCTGTGCGGTGGCCGGGGCTTCGTGGTGGCGGAGCCGGTGCGTGAACTCCTCAGCCCTCGGCACGTCAAACTGGGCGAGTCCAGCGAGGTCCGCCGGCTGCTGCCCAACCTCGGGCGCCGTATGGTCGGGGCCTGGTGCTTCGTCGACCACTACGGCCCCGACGACATCGCCGACGAACCCGGTATGCAGGTGCCGCCGCATCCCCACATGGGGCTGCAGACGGTGAGCTGGCTGCACGAGGGGGAGGTGCTGCACCGCGACTCCACCGGCAGCCTCCAGACGATCCGCCCGCGCGAACTGGGCCTGATGACCTCCGGCCGGGCCATCAGCCACTCCGAGGAGAGCCCCCGCTCGCATGCCCGTTTCCTGCACGGCGCGCAACTGTGGGTCGCCCTCCCGGACGGCCACCGCCACACCGACCCGCGCTTCGAACACCACGCCGATCTGCCGGTCGTCACGGCACCCGGCGTCAAGGCCACGCTGATCCTCGGCGACCTCGACGGCGCGACCTCGCCCGGCACCGCGTACACCCCGATCGTGGGCGCCGACCTGGCCCTGACCCGAGGCGCGGACGTACGCCTCCCTCTGGAACCGGACTTCGAGTACGCCGTCCTGTCCATGTCCGGCGAGGCCCACGTCGACGGCGTCCCGGTCCTGCCCGGCTCGATGCTCTACCTCGGCTGCGGCCGCAGCGAACTGCCCCTGCGGGCGGAGTCGGACGCGGCCCTGATGCTCCTGGGCGGCGAGCCGTTCGAGGAGGAGCTGATCATGTTCTGGAACTGGATCGGGCGATCTCAGGAAGAGATCGTACAGGCGCGCCAGGACTGGATGGAAGGGACACGGTTCGGGGAGGTGAAGGGGTACGACGGTGATCCGCTAGCTGCTCCGGAGCTGCCGCCGGTGCCGTTGAAGCCGCGGGGAAGAGTGCGCTGACCTGCTGGAATGCTCGCGGTGCTGTGACTGCTGAGTGGGCGGCGGCTCCTCATTCCCACACGACGATCTGCAGGTCAATCGAGGTCCCTTCGCCGTGGGCATTTCATCGCCCGCTTCCGACCTCATGCATCGATCACGAGGTCCTCCAGCGGTTTCGAGCAGCAGAGCAAGACCTTGTTCTGGGCGATCTCGCGTGGCCGGATGCCTCCGTTGTGACGCATATCGACGGAGCCGTTGAGCAGGGTCGCCTTGCAGGTGCCGCACATGCCCTGCGCGCAGGAGGCCGGCAGGCTGAGCCCGGCTCGGGACGCCGCGGCCAGGACCGCGGTGTCGGCGTCACACTCGATCGTGCGCCCACTGCGCGTGAACTCGATCTTGAAGCCTGCCCCGGTTCCGCCTGTGGGCGAAGCCTCGGCCGCCGCGACCTGGGTCTCGAACGTGAAGCTCTCCTGGTGGTAGTGGTCCATGTCGAGGCCGGCGTCCGAGAGCATGCGGTGTACGGCGGCCATGTAGGGGGCGGGTCCGCAGCACCTCGCGTTCGAGGAAGTCGGGGGCGATCTGCTGGAGAGTTTCGAGCGTCAGCGGCGGGTTCGACGCCATCGACGACGTGGACGCCACATGGTCGGGCAAGGCCCTTGAGTTCCCGCGCATCCAGGGAGCGGACGTCTGCGGCCGGATCCCCGACGTGGGACAGGTCGACAACAACGTCTGGATCGTCGGCGACGACGCCGAGGCGATCGTCATCGACGCCGCCCACGACGCTGAGGCCATGGCGCGGGCGCTGGGGGACCGCGTGCTGCGGGCCATCGTGTGCACGCACGCCCACGACGACCACGTGGGAGCGGCCTCGGAACTCGCCGCGGGACCGGGGCACCGGTCCTGCTCCACCCGGACGACCACGAGCTGTGGAAGCAGACTCTCCAACGCGGGCATCCCAGGTGGTCGCAGATCCGAACCCGCCCTGGTCCGTGAGGTCCAGGGCGGGTTCGGCGCGGCCCTTGAGAGGTGTCGGACGGGGCCACGGTGGTGAGCGATGCTGCCGGTGCCGCTTACGCGCGGTGGAGTTTCCAGTCGCCGACGTTCTGGGCCCGGTTGTAGTAGGCGTTGGTGCACACGTCGTACTTGCTGCCGCCGGCGGTTCCGTGTCCGTTCGTCTCCAGGAAGCCGCCGTTGTCGCCGTAGGTGTTCCACAAGTGGATCACGTCGCCGGGCCGGACATGCTGGTCACCGGGGCTGGACGCCTGGGTGAACAGGCGCCAGCGGCCGGTGCCGGGGGCGCGGTCCTGGTCTTTGGACGTCGAGACGTTGTACTTGCCGCCGCTGTTCTTCTGGTCGGCGGTCGCGTGCCCGTTGGTGTCGAGGTAGCCGCCGTCACCGCCGTAGAGGTTCCGCAGGTAGACCAGGTCCCCGCTGACCACGTTGGCACCAACGGCCTTGCCAGTGGCGGAGAGGATCTGCCAGGTTCCGGTGCCCTCTCCCCGCGTGGGCGAGTCCGCCGTCGACACCCCGTACTTCGCCCCGCCGTCGCTGCTGTGGCCGTTGGTGTCCAGGTACCCGCCCGCCCAGCTGTTGTAGCCGTTCTGCAGGTGGACCTGGTCGCCGTACTTCAGCTCGTTCGCCATGCTTCTCCCTTGGTCGACGGAAGGCATGCGGACGGTTCCCGCCCCCGACGGTCAGGTCATCCCTCCGCAGCCATCCGAGTGTCACTGCCTGTGGCAGGCCTTGACCTGCTCCGGATGCCAAACCGCCCGTGAGGGGGGCGCTGGAAGCGCGACCGCGGTTCACAAGCACCAGGGCGCACGGAACCGCGGCATCTTCTGTCCCGAGGCGATCCCCGACCAAGCTCGCGGCAGCCGTCTGAAGATCCCTCAGCTGCCGCTCGGCTGCCCGTCCATCGACGCCTGAAAGTGTGTCGTGGGTGGCGAGAACCGACCCTCGAGTGGTTCGGAGTTGTTGCATGACCCAGGTTGTTGATCGGTTTTGAAGGCCATGAGGGGCGGGGTGGCCCCGCAGGGCGATCTTCAGAAAACGAGGGTTTGTCGCAGATCAGCTGTCTGCAGCGGGAGGACAGCACGGTCGGGGCAGGGCTCGCAGCCTCTGCCCCGACGATTGTGCCTGAGAGCGCGTCAGAGGGTGAGCAGGACCTTGGTGGCACGACGCTCGTCCATGGCCTTGTAGCCCTCCGGGGCCCGGTCGAGGGGGAGAGTGAGGTCGAAGACCTTGCCGGGGTCGATCTTTCGGTCCCAGATGAGCTGGATCAGGTCGGGCAGGAACCGGCGCACCGGGGCCGGGCCACCGAGGGTGTGGATCCCGGCGAAGAACAGCTCGATTCCGGGGATGGTCACGTCGTAGTTCACGCCCACGTAGCCCAGGTGCCCGCCGCCGCGGGTGGCGCCGACGGCCTGCATGAACGACTCCTGGGTACCGACCGCCTCGATGACCGAGTGCGCGCCGAGCCCGCCTGTGAGTTCCTTGATCTTCGCGATGCCCTCCTCGCCGCGTTCTTCGACGATGTCGGTGGCCCCGTAGTAGCGGGCCAGCTTCTGCCGTTCGGGGTGGCGGGACATGGCGATGATGCGTTCCGCGCCGAGTTGTTCGGCGGCGAGGACGGCCATGAGGCCGACCGCGCCGTCGCCGACGACCGCGACGGTCTTGCCGGGTCCGGCCTCGGCGGCGACGGCGGCGTACCAGCCGGTGCCGAGCACGTCGGAGGCGGCCAGCAGTGCGGGGATCAGCTCGGGATCGGGCCGGCCCGGGGTGGCGACCAGCGTGCCGTCGGCGTGCGGGATACGGGCCTTCTCGGCCTGGGTGCCGATCCCCGCGTGGACGAACTCGGCGTGCACGCACTTGGACTGGAACCCGGCCTGGCAGATCTCGCAGGTGTTGTCGGAGATGACGAACGATCCGACTACGAAGTCGCCGACCTTGACGGTCTTGACCTCGGAGCCGACTTCCTCGACCACGCCCACGTACTCATGGCCCATGAGCGTGTGGTCGGCGGGCTCGATGCCGCGATACGGCCACAGGTCGGAGCCGCAGATGCAGGTCGCGGTCAGCTTCACGATCGCGTCAGTAGGTTCGATGATCTTGGGGTCTTCACGCTCTTCCACCCGGACGTCACCGGCTGTGTGCATGACTACTCCACGCATGGATGGGTCTCCTTTTTCTGTGCGCGGCGCCTTTGGCGCCGGTGGGGTTTTGCGGAAGGCGCGGCATTTCCGCGTCGGTATGCGCATCTCGCGCCTGCCCCGGGGGAAGGGCGGATCGGTCGGGGCGTCACGCCGTAGCGGCCCAGATGCGCGCCGCCCGACGGCGGCGCTGGATGAGGGCGATGGTGATTGTGGGGATCAGGGTCAGCGCGGCGATGCCGGTGCCGACAGCAGCGGGGCCCGTGGCCCCCAAAGGGGATTCAAGGGCGAGACCGGCGATCCAGGAGCCGATGGCGGTGCCGAGGTTGAACGCCGACACGGTCAGCGCGGACCCCAGAGTGGGTGCCTGACCCGCGAAACGTACCCCCAGGGAGATGAGCACCGGGTTGGCGCCGAGCCCGAACAGCCCCAGCAGGGCGATGAGCGCAACCGTGGGCACAGCGTGGCCGGACAGCAGGCAGACCGCCAGCAGCAGGACCGTGGTCACCGCGGGGGCCACGATCGTCGTCGTGTGCGGGCGGTGGTCCCCCAGGCGGCCTCCCACGAGGAATCCCGCCAGGGCGCCGACGCCGAAGCCGACCAGGACCAGCGGCACGAGGCCGGCGGCCAGATGGGCCCGGTCGGTCAGCAGCGGCGAGATGTAGGTGTACGTCGACAGCACGCCGCCGGTGGTGGTCGCGCAGGCCGCCAGGGCCAGCCACAGGCGCCCCGAGCGCAGAGCAGACAGCTCAGATCGGACCGAGATCGCCTGATCGCTGTCGCTATCGGACGGAACCTTGGAGGCGATGACTGCCATAGCGGCCGCTCCGAGGACAGCGAGTGCCCAAAACGGTCCCCGCCAGCCCATGAGCTGCCCGGCGAAAGCGCCCAGCGGCACACCGACGACGTTGGCGAGCATCGCTCCGGCGCCCACGACGCCCAGGGCGCGGGAGCTTGCGGCGGGACCAGCAGCGCGCGCGGCCACCACGTTGGCCACCGCCCAGAACGCTCCGGTCGCCAGCGCCGTCAGGAACCGCGCGGCCAGCAGCAGGGCGAAGCTGGAGCCGAGTGCCACGATGACATGCCCGACAGCGAAGATGCCCAGCGCGATGATCAGTGTCTGGCGCCTCGGCAGCCGCAGTGTCAGCATCGCCATCAGCGGCGCGCCGACGATCATCCCTACCGCGAAGACGGTGATCATCAGCCCGGCCCGGGCCACACTGACCTGCACGTCGCCCGCGATCTCCGGCAGCAGGCCCGCTACCACGAACTCGGTCGTGCCCATCAAAAAGGTACCGAGAGCCAGCACGTACACGACGAGCGGAAGCCGGTCGGGCGGAAGCTCGCGGTGACCGGCACGGCCGTCGGCGGGGGCGTGGAGGGTCCCTCCTCGCATGGTCATACATCGTCTCCGCAGGGGATCGAGAACGTGGTGCGCATCCCACGAAACAACCTCCACCGCGAGCGCGGGAGGCTGCGTTTATCGGGGGTACAAGCTCAACCCCCCTCCCCACGGTTGCGGGCCGTAGCGTTATGAGCATGGAACGCCGCTTGGACAACCGCGCCGACATCCGTGACTTCCTCGCCCGCCGCCGCGCCCAGCTCACCCCCGAGCAGGTCGGCCTGCCCACCAGCGGCCGGCGCCGGGTGCCAGGGCTGCGCCGCGAGGAGGTCGCAGTCCTCGCCGGGGTGAGCACCGAGTGGTACACGCGGCTGGAGAAAGGCCACATCAGCGGAGTGTCCGACGATGTCCTCGACGCGGTGGCCCGAACCCTGCAGCTGGACGAGGACGAACGCACCTACCTGTTCGACCTGGCCAAAGCCGCTCATCCCCGCCACACGACCCGAGGCCGCCGCAAGGCCGTCGATGTTCCGCCCCGCGTCCAGTGGCTGCTCGACTCCATGACGCTGTCCGCGGCATTCGTCAGCAACGGCCGCTTGGACATCGTGGCCACCAACGCACTCGCCCGCGCGCTGTTCGCGCCGGTATTCGACAGCAGCACCAGCGACGAACGCGGTCGCCCCAACTTCGCCCGGTACTACTTCCTCGACGACGCTTCCCACGACTTCGCCGATGACTGGGACGGCGCCGCCAACATCACCGTCGCGCTGCTGCGCGCCGAAGCCGGCCGATACCCCAACGACAAGGCCCTGCGCGAGCTCGTCGGCGAACTGTCCACGGTCAGCACCGAATTCCGCACCCGGTGGGCCGCCCACAACGTGCGCATCCACCACGGCGGCGTCAAACGCTTCCACCACCCCGACGCCGGCCTTCTCGAACTCACCTACCAGCCGCTGGACCTGCCCATGTCCGCCCGCGAAGCGCACTCCCTGACCATCTACACCGCCGAGCCGGGCACCCCCCACGAAGACCGGCTCAAGCTCCTCGCCAGCTGGGCGGCCACCCCTGCTACGCACCAGGGTGCACCCGCCACCCAAGCCGACCGCCAGGACAAGAACGCCGACACCCCCGGCCGGTCCCGGTAACGCCGACGCGCCGACCGTCAGGCTTCGGCGCTTGCTCCCTCGCAGGGGCGCAAGCAGACGAAGCCGGCCTACGCGGACGAGATCAACGTGTTCCGCCGTACCCTGCTCTACGCTGGCCCGCCGAATTCATCCCGCTGGTATGACGTCGCAGGCCCGGGGGAGAAGGCCGGTGCTCGCCTCCTGGTCTACCTGCGCCGCAGGGACGGGGCCGGCGCGGGTGAGTTCCGGAAGTTCCTCAAGAAGCGGCTCGTCCCCGCACTCGCCGGCAGCGGAGTGCTGAATGAGCTGCGTACGCAGACGTTCCTGCCCTGGGTCGAAAAGCTCTGGGACACTCCGAACGTCGCCCACGACAACCCCCACGACCAGCGCTTCCACGCCTCCCTCATTCTCGGGTTCACCGACACCGCAGCACGGGACGCCTTCTTCACCGGCAACGTGATCCGGGACCTGTCCGACCAGCTGGCACCGCTGGTCTCCGCGATCCACACCTACGACGTCACCGCCACCCTCACCTACGTCAAGAACGGCGACCTCCTCCCGCACTACGAGGAGTGAGGCGTCGCTTCCGAGGACCGGCCCGGGCTCGCCCTCGCGCGGCTCCAGCCGCACCCGCCCGCGGGTGACGCCGAACGCGTCGTACCCTCCGCCGCGACCGCCGCGACCGCCGCGACCGCCGAGACCGCCGCGACCCGTGCGCCTCCGCGCAGCGCGAGCGTCCGCACAGGGACTACTCCGTGCCGTCCGCCGGCAGGCGCTCCGGCAGCCCGAGCCGCGGGAACTGGTCGTCGTGGAACGTGACGATCTCGGTGATCGCCTCTCCGGTGACGCGCAGGACGTCGATCGTCAGCGGCAGGTACGCGCCCTCCCGCTTCAGCCAGAGGTAGAAGGCAACGGCGGGCTGCCGGTTCACGGAGGTGAGGACGGCGCGCAGGCCCTTCATGCCCTCGAAGCCGCTCTCGACCCAGTCGTTCACCACCGCGTCGCGGCCGACGTGCAGGCCTGGCGTGGGCGGCATCGAGCAGCGGACGTCGTCCCGCAGCAGTGCGGCGAGCCCGTCGACGTCCGTGGCCACGCTGGCGTCGGTATAGCGGCGCACCAGCTCGCGCGTCCCGGCGTCCTCCTCGCCGCCGGTCCAGTCCTGCCGCTCCGCAGGAAGGTGCTCCCGCATGCCCGCGCGGGCCCGCTGCAGCGCGCTGTTCACGGAGTTGACGGAGTCCCCGAGGAGCTTCGCGACGTCCTTCGCCGGCCAGCCGAGCACGTCCCGCAGGATCAGCACGGCCCGCGGGCGCGGCGCGAGGTGCTGGACTGCGACCATGTAGGCCAGCTCGATCGTCTCCCGCGCGACGGCGACGGTCTCCGGCTCGTCCGCGTCACCCGCGGGCAGCTCGTCGAGCAGCCGGTCCGGGTAGGGCTGCAGCCACAACACCTCGCCACCGGTCGCAGGCTCCGGGCGGCACTTGGCGAGCAGGTCCAGGCAGGCGTTGGTGGCGATCCTGTACAGCCAGGCCCGGAACGTCGACCGCCCCTCGAAGGTCTCCCGCCGTCGCCAGGCACGGAGGAACGTCTCCTGCACGGTGTCCTCGGCGTCCTCGAACGACCCGAGCATCCGGTAGCAGTGCACGTGCAGCTCTCGCCGGTGCGGCTCCGCCAGCCCCGAGAACGCCGACTCGTCGACCTCGCCCAGCCCGCTCCAGCCCAGCCCGCTCCCGCCCAGCTCCTCCAGCCGCGTGTCCGCACTCATCACGTCGTCCTTCCGTCTCGTCGTGTCCCGTCGCAGGTATGACGGGTGCGGGCGCGAGAACTCATCACTCGGGTCGTGCGGTCGTCCGGGAGGGGCTGTGGCGCGGCTTGGTCAGGATTTCCAGGTCGTGAGGGTTGGGGGCGGCGACGGCGCGTTCGCCGCGGCAGCGGTTCCGGGCGTGGTCCAGTCGGTGCTTTCCGGAGTAGTACGGCTTCTCATCAAGCGGGATCGGGGCGGGATACGGCAGCAGCGGGGGTCCCGGTAGGGGCATCTTCCCGAAGACGGCTGGAGCTGGCGTGAGAAATCTTCAGCGCGCGGCGCCGGAGCGGACCAGCACTCCGGCCGCGCGAAACGCCGTGGGGAACGGCGAACCCCGGCGCGAGACGACCGCGCCGGGGTTCACCACAGGCTCGGTACCGAGTGGGGAACAGCTGGAGCTTGGCCTTGTTACCGGAAACCGATTTCACACAGATCTTCAGGTTGTTGAACTTGACGGTGCCGCCCGGGCTGGCGCTGCCGCCTCAGGTGCCGCTGGCGTCGGATGGCTCACGTCGCATGAGGTGGGCGGCTGATTCTCCTGCTCACCCTGCGAGACGGTGAGATGAGGGCCCGGTCAGCCCAGTTTGAGAAGGCCGGCTTCGACCACGGCACGGCCGAAGGGGCTCGCGAGTTCGGCGAGACGCTCACAGCCGGCGTCACCCAGGGCGGTGTAGGCGGGAAGGGCGAGGCGGTCGGTGCGGTCCTCGATGTGCCGGCGCAGGAGTTCGCCTTCCGGGCTGAGGGAGTCGCCGTCCAGGAGACCTCGCTCGCGCAGGCGTTCCTGGGTACCGGCCCACTCCTCTTCAGGCCATGCACGGCTCGCCTTGAGGAAGTCGACGGGGACCTCACCGGTCGCGGCGTGCAGAATCAGCGCCTCCAAACCTCCGACACCCTCGCTCAGCAGGCATGCGACATGGCCGTCTCCACGGAACTCGCGGAGCAGGGTCTGGGCGTGCCACAGCCGCAGCACCGGCTCCTCCGGCCACGGCAGTGCGGCATGTGCCGCGAACAGCGGGCGGCCCTGCGCGTGTTCGCAGGCCGCCTCGGCAGCCCGGCGGGTCAGCGCCAGCACCTCGTCCAGGTTCGGCAACTCGTGGATTCCTGCCCGTCGCAGGGCTTCGCCCGCCGCGGCGTACCGTGCGTCCAGCACCTGCTGTGGCGTCGTCGTGTCCCAGGCCCCGTCGACCGCCTGCCGTACGACATCGGGGTTGAAGTTGTAGAAGGTCGAGATGACCAACTCGGCGGTTGCCTGGCCGAATGCGGCGCTCCTGGAAGTGAAGTACCCGGCGCGACCGCTCAGGCCGAGGTCCGCGTACCGTCGCCTTGCCTCGGGAACGAAGTAGATCATGCCGTGGACGGGCTCGAGACGGCGCCAGGCTGGGCGGGCAGTCTGCATCGGGTCACCTCTTCGGAGAGTCGACGAACAGGACAGACGAACAGGACAGACGAACAAGACAGACGAACGCGACATTCGCTACGGGTCAACTACTCGCCGTGCGCTTGCAGGTGTTCGAGCAGCAGGCGGCTCAGTGTTTCGGACGCCTCCTCGGGGATCCAGTGGCTGACGCCCTGGAGGGTCTCGAACCGGTACGGCCCGCTGACCCATTGCTCGGTCTCCTGTGCGGCTGCCGGACCGAACGCGCTGTCCTCGGTGCTCCAGACGTACAGGGTGGGCACATCGATGACCCCGATCGCGCCCTCGGGTCGGCCGGCCCGGTACCAGTTCAGCGCCGCGGTGAGAGCGCCCGGCTGGGACAGGTGCGACACGTAGGCGTCGGCACTGTCCTGCGGGACCTTCCCGGCGTAGAAATCGCGAAGCTCCTGGGCATCGTGGGCGAGCATGCGCTTCTCGGTCGCGGGTGTGTCGCGCCAGTCGATCATGTAGTGGGAGCGCTGGCGCTGGTCCTCGTCGGTGCGCAGGGTGGTGGCCAGAGCGCCGGGGTGCGGGGTCGAGACCACCGTCAGCGTGCGGACGCGGCCGGGGTGGGAGTGCGCGGTCCACCAGGCCACCGCGCCTCCCCAGTCATGGCCGACCAGGTCGAACGCCGCCCAGCCCAGTTCCTCGCTGATCGCGACCACGTCGTCCACGAGAAGACTGATGTGATAGTCCTCGGGTCGCTGGGGGCGGGCGCCGGGGGAGTATCCACGCTGGTCGGGGGCCACCACCCGGTAGCCGTGCGCGGCCAGCGCCTCGATCTGCCGCCGCCACACCAGCCTCGTCTGCGGAAAGCCGTGCAGCAGCAGTACAGGGCGGCCCTCGGGCGGACCTGCCGCGATCGCGTCGAACACGCCCGCACCCGTGGAGATGCTCACCTGAGTCACGACCCCACCCCTTCGTACCGACTGGTCGGTACCTTTCAGGCAAGGGGGCGGACTGTCAAGAGCTGGTCATGGTTGAACCTGACGCCGGATTCAATTATAACCGGCGGAAGGCCGGCCCCCGGCTCCACCCGGACGATCCGGGCCAACAGGAAGCAGTGAGGCGACATGAGGGAAGCAGTCATCGTTTCGACGGCACGCACGCCGATCGGAAAGGCTTACCGCGGCGCGTTCAACGACACTCAGGCGCAGGAACTCGCCGCCCATGCCCTTTCGCACGCGGTGCAGCGGGCCGGGCTCGAGGGAGGTGAGGTCGAGGACGTGATCTTCGGCTGCGCCGTGCAGCAGGGGTCCTCGGGCTTCAACGTCGCTCGTCAGGCCGCTCTTCGCGCCGGACTTCCGGACATCGTGTCGGGGATGACGATCGACCGGCAGTGCTCGTCGGGCCTCATGGCCATCGCGACGGCCGCTAAGCAGATCGTCGCGGACGGCATGCAGGTCGCTGTCGGCGGCGGTGTCGAGTCGATCTCCCTGGTGCAGAACGACCACATGAACACCCACCGCATGGCGGATCCCTGGCTGGCCGAGCACAAGCCGGGCATCTACCTGCCGATGCTGCACACGGCGGAGATCGTCGCCGAACGCTATGGCGTGAGCCGGGAACGCCAGGACGAGTTCGCGCTGGTGTCGCAGCAGCGCACCGCGGCGGCGCAGGAGGCCGGCCGCTTCGACCAGGAGATCGTGGCGCTGGACAGCGTCAAGAAGGTTCTGGACAAGCAGTCAGGGGAGGTGCGGGACGAGGCCGTGACCCTGACCCGCGACGAGGGCAATCGCGCGTCGACGACGCTCGAGGGCTTGGCCGGGTTGGCGCCGGTGCTGTCCGACGGTGAGGTGAGCGCGCGTTCCAGCGTCACGGCGGGCAACTCCTCGCAGTTGTCGGACGGGGCTTCGGCGTCGGTGCTGATGGAGTCGAAGGAGGCCGAACGCCGCGGACTGGAAACGCTGGGCGTCTACCGGGGTATGACCGTTGCCGGTTGTGGGCCGGACGAGATGGGCATCGGTCCGGTGTTCGCCATTCCGAAGCTGCTGAAGCAGCACGACCTCTCCATCGACGACATCGGCCTGTGGGAACTCAACGAGGCGTTCGCCTCCCAGGCGCTGTACTGCCGGGACGAACTGCGTATCGACCCGGAGCGGTTCAACGTCAACGGCGGGGCCATCTCGGTCGGTCATCCGTACGGAATGACCGGCGCCCGGCTGGTGGGGCACGCCCTCATCGAAGGCAAGCGCCGAGGCGCCCGGTACGTGGTGATCTCGATGTGTGTCGGTGGCGGCATGGGCGCAGCCGGACTGTTCGAGGTCGCCTGAGGTGTCGAGCGTGACGGACAAGGCGCGAACCGCGGTCCTCGTGGACTTCGGGGGTGTCATCACCTCCAGTGTGCTGCGGGCTTTCACCGACTTCGGCGCCTCGCTCGGCGTCGATCCGCGCCTGCCGCTGGACCTCCTCCGCCGGGACGAAGCAGCACGCACCCTCCTGGTCGACCACGAGTGCGGCCGTATCGACGCCGAAGCCTTCGAGCGAGGGTTCGCTGAGCGGCTCCGTGCCCACGGCGCCGACGTGGCGGCCGAGGGGCTCACGGCCCGCATGCAGGCGGGAATGTCGATCGACCAGGACATGCTCGCGCTGCTCGGTGACCTCCGGGCCGCCGGCCGTCCCGTCGCGCTCGTGTCCAATTCGTTCGGTACCGGAACCTACGACGGCGTCGAACTCGCCGCTGTCGCGGATGTGGTCGTCATCTCCGCCGAGGTGGGGATCCGCAAGCCCTCCCGGCGGATCTACGCGATCGCGTGTGAACGCCTCGGCATCGACCCCGAGCAGGCGGTCATGATCGACGATCTGCGGCAGAACCTCGACGGAGCGGCACGGATCGGAATCGGGGGCGTACTGCACACCAGCGCCGCCGACACCCGCCGTCAGCTCGCCGAACGCTTCGGGATCACCACCTGACGATCCACCGACGGACGCGGTGAGGCCGGTCATCCGGCCGCACCGTCCGAGGACTTGATGCCGAAGCCGGGCCAAGTCACCACATCGACGAGGGTGCGAACCACACCATCACCTGCTCACATCCCGGAAGGCACCGCCCATGACCAGCGTTTTCGATCCCGTGTGCCGCCACGCGGCCGCCACCCCCGACCACATCGCACTGCGCGGCGCCACGGACCAGTGGACCTACCTGCAACTGCGGGACGCGAGCCTGCGGTACGCGGGCGCCCTGGTCGCCGCGGGACTCTCCCCGGGGGACCGGGTGCTGCTCGCGGCGCCTTCGGTGCCCGAGTTCGTGGTGGCCTACCTCGGGATTCAGGCCGCGGGCTGTGTCGTGGTGCCCGTCAACACGATGTCCACCCGGGCCGAGGTCGAGTACGTTCTCGGCGACGCCGGATGCTCACTGGCGATCGCATGGCACGCCCTGGGCCCCGCTGTCGCGGAGGCGGCAGCGGCACTCTCGGTGCCCTCTTGGACGCTGTCCCCGGGCGCGTCGGTAACCGCTGCCCCGGTCGGCGCAGTCGACCGGGACCGCGACGAGACCGCGGCCATCCTGTACACCTCGGGAACCACCGGACGGCCGAAAGGTGCCCAACTCACCGTCGGGAACCTGCTGTCCGCCGGGGAAATCGGCGCCGAGTGCAGCCGAGCGACGAGCGCCGACCGTACCGGCACCGGCCTCCCGCTGTTCCACGTGTTCGGCCAGGCCTCGGTCATGATGGCGACCTTGACCGTGGGCGGCTCGATGTCGTTGCTGGCCCGATTCGACCCGGCGTCGATGCTGGACATGCTGCGCCGCGACCGGCTCACCATGATGGCCGGTGTGCCGACCATGTGGAACGCGCTCCTGCACGCGGCGGGTGACGCGAGCCCGGCGGACTTCGCCGGGCTCCGCGTCGCCGTCTCCGGCGGCGCGTCGCTTCCCGGGGAGATCGCCCGGGCCTTCGAGGCCCGCTTCGGCTGCACCATCCTCGAAGGGTATGGGCTCACCGAAACCACCGCGTTCGGCACCTTCAACGACCTCGACCGCGGCGGCAAGACCGGGTACACCGGCAGGTCGGTGCCGCGGACGCGGGTTCAGGTGCGTGACGACGACGGCAAGGAGTGCCCGCCGGGGAGTGTCGGCGAGGTCCACATCAAGGGGCCCACGGTGATGCGCGGCTACTGGAAGCGCCCCGCGGACACCGCCGCGACCCTCTCGTCGGACGGCTGGTTCCGGACCGGCGACCTCGGCGAGACCGACGCGGACGGCGACCTTCGCATCGTCGACCGCATCAAGGACCTGATCATCCGTGGCGGTTACAACGTCTACCCCGGTGAGGTCGAGGAAGTTCTCTACGAGCATCCGGACATCGTCGAGGCAGCCGTGATCGGCGTTCCCGACGAGCACTACGGCGAGGAGGTCGCCGCGCTCATCGCCGCCCGGCCCGGTGCGGAGCTCGGCGCCGCCGAGGTGTCGAGCTGGGCACGGGGGCGGCTGTCCGCCTACAAGATCCCGCGCATCGTCCGGTTCGTCGACGCGCTGCCCAAGGGCCCGACCGGGAAGATCCTCAAGGGTCCATCGACCGTACGGCTCTGACCCGCGACAGGGCGCCCGCCGACGTTCCCGCCGCCCGCCGCCACTGAGCCCCGCCTTCCGGGTTTGTGATTGTGGCGTCGGATTCAAGTACAGTTTCCGGGATGGAGACCACTGCGGCCGAGGAGATCGACGGCGAGCAGGCACCGCCCATGGCGCCCCTGACGCACCTTCGTGAGCCCCCCACGACGAAGCGCGGAGCACGGACGCGGGCCGCTCTGGTGAAGGCGGCACGGAAGGTGTTCGAACGGGACGGCTACCTCGACACCCGCCTCACCGACATCACCAAAGAGGCTCAGTGCGCGGCGGGATCCTTCTACACCTACTTCGCCAACAAGGAAGAGGTGCTTGCCGCCGTCCTCCTGGAGGCGCAGGAGGACATGATGCACCCCGGCATGGCCCGGGTGGAGGGTACCGACGATCCCCATGCGGTACTCGAGGCGAGCAATCGCGCGTACCTCGAGGCGTACAAGCGGAACGCGAAGCTGATGGGCCTGCTCGAGCAGGTCGCCCAGGTGGAGCCGGAGTTCCGTGACTTCCGGCGTCGGCGCGCCGACGCGTTCATCCGCCGCAACGCCCGTGGCATCGCCGACCTGCAGGCGCGGGGTGTCGCGGACCGTGAGGTCGATCCGATGATGGCCTCCCGTGCGCTGTCGGGCATGGTCAGCGTCATGGCCTACAACGCCTTCGTGCTCGGCGAACGGCAGGAAGAAGGTGCGCCGGTGGACTTCGAGGAGCTCGTGTCCACGGTGACCCGGCTCTGGGCGAACGCCCTCCGCTTCCCCGACCACCGCTGATCCTCCTGCGTGTAGCCGCTCATCCCTCTGGGGTGGGCGGCTTTCTGCATGTGGTTCCGTGAAGGCAGCTATTGAACTTGACGTCGGATTCAATTATAAAGATCGGACGCATCGCACACCCCGTAACGGAGAGGGTTCGCTGTGGACGTTGCACAAAGAGTCGCCATCGTCACTGGTGGTGGCGCAGGCATCGGCGGCGCGCTGGCCGCACGGCTCGCTCGCGAGGGCGCCCGGGTCGTCGTCGCGGATCTCGACGCGGACAGCGCGCGGGCGGTGTCGGAGGCAGTCAACGCCGACCGCCCGGGAAGCACCGTCAGCGCCGGCGCGGACGTGTCGGACACCGAGCAGATCCAGCGGTTGGTAGACCTGGCGGAAAGCACCTTCGGTCCGGTCGATCTCTACTTCGCGAACGCGGGCATCGCCGGGGCGCCCGGCCTCGACGCGAGCGAGCAGGACTGGGACCGCTCGATCGACGTCAACCTGCGAGCCCACATCCGTGCGGCAAAGCTGCTGGTACCGGGGTGGCTCGAGCGCGGTGAGGGCTACTTCGTCAGCACGGCCTCGGCGGCCGGACTGCTCACCCAGATCGGCTCCGCCACGTACGCCGTCACCAAGCACGCGGCCGTCTCCTTCGCCGAGTGGCTGAGTGTCACTTACGGCGATCGCGGGGTCCGTGTCAGCTGTCTGTGCCCGATGGGCGTGAACACCAAGCTGCTGTTCTCCGGGGAGGATTCAGGGGACACACTGGGAAGAGCCGCGACGCGGGCCGTCACCTCCGCCGGTGACGTCCTGGAGCCGGCCGAAGTCGCCGACGCCGTCCTGGCCGCCGTCGAGGACGAGCGCTTCCTCATCCTGCCGCACGAAGACGTTCTCGACATGTACCGGCAGAAGGGCTCGGACTACGACCGGTGGCTGCGCGGAATGCGCCGGTACCAGAGCTCCCTGCTGGAACAGGCATGACCGGCGCGCCGGGCGAGCTCGTGCTCGCCGAACACCGAGGGCCGGTGCTGGTGCTCACGTTCAACCGGCCCGCCAAGCTGAACGCCTGGACCGACGAACTCGAGGACCGCTACTTCGCGCTGCTCGACGCCGCCGAGGACGACCCGGACGTACGTGCCGTCGTGGTCACCGGCGCGGGACGCGGATTCTGCGCCGGAGCCGACCTGCGACAACTGCAGGCGGTCGGCGAGGTCTCCGAGGCGGACCGGGCACCGCGCCGTCCGCGGGACGTTCCGCGGACCCTGCGCAAACCGCTGATCGGGGCGATCAACGGGGTGGCCGCCGGCCTGGGCATGGTGGAGGCCCTCTACTGCGACGTTCGCTTCGGCTCGCCCCCGGCCCGGTTCACCACGGCATTCGCGCAACGCGGGCTGATCGCCGAGTACGGGATCTCCTGGCTGTTGCCCCGGCTGGTGGGGCAAAGTCGGGCAACGGACCTGTTGCTGTCGAGTCGCATGGTGGATGCCGAGGAGGCCTTCCGTATCGGACTCCTCGACCACCTGGTCCCCACCGGCAGCGTGGTGGATGCCGCTGTCGCCTACGCCGCCGATCTGGCGAGGCACTGCTCCCCGGCATCCATGGCCACCATCAAGAGCCAACTGAGCAACGACGCGGACGGCACCTACGCCGATTCCGTGGCCCGGGCGGAAGGCCTCATGCTCCAGGCCTTCCGCGGGTCCGACGTCGTCGAAGGCGTGGCCAGTCACCTGGACAAGCGCCCGCCCGACTTTCCCTCCCTACCTGTCAGGAGTTCGGATGTCCCTGTTTGAGATGTCGGACCGCGCCAAGAAGTACCAGGCGGATCTGCTCGAGTTCATGGATGAGCACATCTACCCCGCCGAGGCGGTGTACCACGAGCAGATGCGCGCGTCGGGTGACCCGCACTTCCACCCGCCGATCCTCGAGGAGCTCAAGGCGGAGGCACGCAGGCGTGGACTGTGGAACCTGTTCCACCCGCACTCGGAGTGGGGCCCCGGTCTGACGAACCTCGAGTACGCGCCGCTGGCGGAGATCATGGGCCGCAGCCACATCGCCTCTGAGGCGTGCAACTGCAACGCGCCCGACACCGGCAACATGGAGGTGCTCACGCTGTTCGGCAGCGACGAGCACAAGGAGAAGTACCTCAAGCCCCTGCTCGACGGGACGATGGCCTCGGCCTTCGCGATGACCGAGCCGCGTGTGGCCAGCTCCGACGCCACCAACATCGAGCTGCGGATGGAGCGCGACGGCGACGCGTACGTGCTCAACGGCCGCAAGTGGTTCGCCTCGAACGCGATGCACAAGAACTGCAAGGTGCTCATCGTGATGGGCAAGACCGACCCCACGGCGGCCCCGCATCGTCAGCAGTCGATGATGGTCGTCCCGATCGACGCCCCCGGGGTCACCGTTGTCCGCAACCTCCCGGTGTTCGGGTACGCGGATCGCGAGGGCCATGCGGAGATCATCTTCGAGAATGTCAGGGTGCCCGCCAAGGACGTGCTCAAGGGCGAGGGTGAGGGTTTCGCGATCAGCCAGGCCCGGCTCGGGCCCGGTCGTATCCACCACTGCATGCGGGCCATCGGCGCGGCCGAGCGGGCGCTGGAACTGATGTGCCGGCGCGCACAGTCACGGGTGACCTTCGGCAGCCCGGTGGCCGAACGGTCCAACATCCAGGACTGGATCGCGGAGGCGCGCATCGACATCGAGATGATCCGCCTGCTCACGCTCAAGGCCGCATATCTGATGGACACGGTCGGGAACAAGGAAGCGCGCACCGAGATCGCGGCCATCAAGGTGGCCGCCCCCGAGATCGCGTTGAAGATCGTCGACCGTGCGATCCAGGTGCACGGGGGAGCGGGAGTGACCGACGACTTCCCGCTGGCCATGATGTACGCGCACCTGCGGACGTTGCGGCTGGCGGACGGTCCCGACGAGGTTCACAAGCGGGCCATCGCCAGGCAGGAGCTGCGGCAGTACCGCGACGTGGCGACGGCGGCGGTGAGCTGAGATGGCGGGACTCGATCTCACCGGTCGCACCGCCGTCGTCACCGGGGCATCGCGCGGGATCGGCCTGGCGATCGCCCAGGCCATCGCGGAGGCCGGCGGGAACGTCGTCCTCACCTCCCGGTCCCAGGAGGCGGCGGACGCCGCCGCGGCCCAGGTCAAGGGCACAGCGGTCGGCGTCGGTGCACACGCGGTCGACGAGGAGGCGGCCCGGCGCTGTGTGGATCTGACGCTCGAGCGCTTCGGCAGCCTGGACATCCTCGTCAACAACGCGGGGACCAACCCGGCCTTCGGACCAGTCATCGACCAGGACCACGGCCGGTTCGCGAAGACCTTCGACGTGAACCTGTGGGCGCCCGTCCTGTGGACGGGTCTGGCCACGCGGGCCTGGATGGGGGAGCACGGCGGGGCCGTCGTCAACACCGCGTCGGTGGGCGGCATGGCCTCCGAGGCGAACATCGGGTTGTACAACGCGTCGAAGGCCGCACTGATCCATCTCACCAAGCAACTGGCCCTGGAACTCTCGCCGAAGGTCCGCGTCAACGCGGTGGCACCGGGTGTGGTGCGCACCAAGCTGGCCGAGGCTCTGTGGAAGGAGCACGAGCAGACCGTGTCCGCCTCGATGGCGCTGGGCCGCATCGGGGAGCCCGCCGACATCGCCTCCGCCGTCGCCTTCCTCGTCTCGGACGCCGCGAGTTGGATCACCGGCGAGACCATGGTGATCGACGGCGGGCAACTGCTCGGCGACGCGCTCCCGTTCAGGCAAGGAGCCGGCATCGGTGTCTAGCGCGGACATCATCGGAATCGACGCCGGGGCCGTGAGCCGCTGGTTCGCCACCCTCGGCGTCGACTTCGCCGGGCCCTTGGCCTTCGAGCGGATCGGGCTGGGCCAGTCGAATTTGACGTATCTCGTACGGGATCAGGACGGCCGCAGCTGGGTGCTGCGGCGCCCACCGCTGGGTCACCTGCTGGCGTCGGCGCACGACGTGGCCCGCGAGGCGCGGATTCTGGCCGCCCTGGAGAGCACCGCCGTCCCGACCCCGCGGGTGCTCGGGCTGACCGATGATCCCGCCGTGACCGACGTCCCGCTGCTGCTCATGGAGTTCGTGGACGGCGAGGTCGTCGACTCGATGTCGATCGCGCGGTCGCTGACGCCCGAGCGCCGCCGGGCGATCGGACTATCGTTGCCGCGGACGCTGGCGCAGATCCACGCGGTCGATCTCGAAGCGACCGGGCTGACCGGTCTGGCCAGCCACAAGCCGTATGCGCAGCGCCAGCTCAAGCGGTGGTCGGCCCAGTGGGAGCGGTCCAGGACCCGCGAGCTGCCCGCCCTGGAGGACCTCACCCGGCGCCTCGTGGCGGCCGTGCCGGAGCAGCGCGAACTGACGCTCGTGCACGGCGACTTCCATCTGCGCAACGTCATCACCTCCCACGACAGCGGGGAGGTGACGGCGGTGCTCGACTGGGAGCTGTCGACGCTGGGGGATCCGTTGGCGGACATGGGCAGTCTGCTGGCCTACTGGCCGGCCAAGGGCGAGAACACCTTGGGCGACTTCGTCGCGACGGCTCTCGACGGCTTCCCGCACCGCGAGGAACTCGTGGCGGCCTACGCGACGGCGTCGGCACGCGACCTGACGGCGCTGGGTTACTGGCACGCGCTGGGACTGTGGAAGGTCGCGATCATCGCGGAGGGCGTCATGCGCCGCGCGATGGACGATCCGCGGAACAAGGCCGCGTCCGGGACGCCGACCGCGGAGCGCATCGACGCACTGGTGACGAAGGCCCACGAAGTCGCGGACACGGCGGGCATCTGAACCGATCGCCTGTCCGCAGGACTTCGACACTCACACACAGCGGAAAGAGGAGCCGAAGCATGGCCGGCCTGCCAGAGGTCCTGGACCTCGACGAGATCGGGCCGGACCTGTTCCGGTCCGGCCCGATCCCCAGCGAGTGGGCGCGGACGTTCGGTGGCCAGATCGCCGCCCAGTCCCTGATGTCCGCGGCGCGCACCCTCGACCGGTCGGTCGAGGCTCACTCGCTGCACGGGTACTTCCTGCGGCCCGGCCGTCCGCACGAGCCGACCGACCATCTGGTCGAGCGGCTCCGCGACGGCGGCAGCTTCTGCACCCGCCGGGTGACCGCGGTCCAGGAGGGGGAGGCGATCTTCACGGTGACGGCGTCGTTCCATCGTGGGGACGAAGGGTTCTCTCACCAGGTGGCCATGCCGGCGGTGCCGGCGCCTGACGACATCCCGGAGTCCGACCGCATCAACGGCTGGGGCATGCCGCGGCCCGCGGAATGGTGCCACTGGGAGATGCGCTGGGTGCCCGGGGGCGAGACCGGTCACGTCCCGGGGGCACCGGCCCGCCAGCGGGTGTGGATCAGGTACGGACATCCGCTGCCGGACGACGGAGCCGTCCACGCCTGCGCACTGACCTATCTCAGCGACATGGCGCTGCTGGGCTCCGCGCGGCTGCCACATCCCCCCACCGCCGTACAGGGTGCGTCGCTGGACCATTCGCTGTGGTTCCTGCGCCCCTTCCGCGCGGACGAGTGGCTGCTGTACGACCAGGTCTCCCCTTCGGCCGAGCACGGCCGGGCGCTCACCCGCGGAAGGCTGTTCGACACGGCCGGGCGCTTGGTGGCCGCCGTCGCGCAGGAGGGACTCATGCGCTTCGACCGGCCCCGGCCGACGGAGGACGGCGACAGAGAAGCGTCCCTGTCGCCGCCCGCTCCGGCTGTCCCCGACCCGCGTTGACCACCCGTTCGTCACAGGGGCTTGGCGAGGACGGCTTTGCGGTGGCTGAAGGTCTCGATGGAGTAGCGGCCGTGGTAGCTGCCCATGCCGCTTTCCCCGACGCCCCCGAACGGCAGGTCGGAGACGGTGAGATGGGCCAGCGGCAGGCCGAACCCGAGGCCGCCGGAGGAGGTTTCGGCGGCGAGCCGCTCCCGGGTGGTGTCGGAGTCGGTGAACGCGTACAGCGCCAGCGGCTTTTCGCGGTCGTTGATGAAGTCGATGGCCTCGTCGAGCCCGCCCACCTCGACGATGGGGAGGATCGGGCCGAAGATCTCCTCCTGCATGACGGGTGCGTCCTGTGACACCTCGGCCAGGACGGTCGGCGCGATGTACTTCGACTCGCGGTCGTACGCGCCGCCGGTGGCCTGACGGCCGGAGCCCAGGAGAGCGGTCAGCCGGTCGAAGTGGCGTTCGTTGACGATACGGCCGTACTCCGGGGAGGCGGCGGGGTCGGACCCGTACAGCCCCTCGACGGCCTTGGCCAGGGCGGTTTCCAGAGCACGCGCGGTCTCGGGGTCGGTGAGGACGTAGTCGGGCGCGACGCAGGTCTGCCCGGCGTTGAGGAACTTACCGGCCGAGAGGCGGGCGGCGACGGTGTCCAGGTCGGTGTCCCGGTCCACGAACACCGGGGACTTGCCGCCCAGTTCGAGGGTGACGGGCGTGAGATGCCGGGCGGCCGCGGCCATCACGATGCGGCCGACCGTGCCGTTGCCGGTGTAGAGGATGTGGTCGAAGCGCTGCTCGAGCAGGGCGGTGGTCTCCGGGACCCCGCCTTCGACCACGGCGACCGCGTCGGTGTCGAGGTACTGCGGCACGAGGCGGGCGAGGGCGGCGGAGGTGGCCGGGGCCAGTTCGCTGGGCTTGGCGACCACCGCGTTGCCCGCGGCCAGGGCACCGGCCACCGGGGCCAGCAGCAGCTGCGCCGGGTAGTTCCAGGGGGCGATGACCAGTACGACCCCCAGGGGGTCGTACTGCGTCCAGGCACTCGCCTCGCCGATGAACGCCGGGACGGGGGCCGGTTCGGCGCGCAGCCACCCGTCGAGATGCTCCAGGGTGTGGTCGATCTCGCGTATGACGAAGTCGATCTCCGTGCGGTAAGCCTCGGCGGAGCTCTTTCCCAAGTCGGCGTGGAGCGCCGCGGCGAAGGTCTCCCCCTGCTCGGTGAGCAGGGTACGCATCCGGTTCAGCTGCTCGGTGCGCCAGGCCACGGGCTTGGTCTCGCCGGCGCGGAAGGTGGCGCGCAGCCGGGCGACGAGCTCGGCGGGCTGCTCGGGCGCGGGGTTGTTCATGGTTCCCTCACAGGTGCGGTAGGGCGGAAGGGGGCGTCAACGGGGGATCAGCCGCGGTTCAGGGCGTCGATGAGGTTCCGGGCGAGCCGCGCCGAGGAGGCGGGGTTCTGCCCGGTGTGCAGATTGCGGTCCGCCACGACGTGCTCGCTGAACGGGGCCGCGGCCTGGAAGTCGGCCCCCAGTTCCACCAGGCGGTCCTCGAGCAGCCACTTGGCCTTGTCGGCGAAGCCGGCTGCGGTCTCCTCGGTGTTGGTGAAGCCGGTCATGCGGAAACCGGCGAACGGCCAGCTGCCGTCCTCGCGCCGGGCGGCGAGCAGGGCCGCCGGTGCGTGGCACAGCACCGCGAGCGGCTTGCCGGAGTCCAGCGCCGCGGTGAGCAGGCGGCCGGAGCCGTCGTCCACGGCGAGGTCCTCCATGGGGCCGTGGCCACCGGGGTAGAGGACGGCGGCGTACGCGTCGAGGTCGACCTCTTCGAGCCTGACGGGGTGCTCCAGGTCGGCGCGGATGGCAGTCAGGTACGCGGCGATGGCATCGGACTGTTCCTTGCCGCCGGTGGACTCGGCGGCGAGGCTGACGGCGTCGACGGTCGGAGCCACGCCGCCGGGTGTGGCGATGGTGACCTCGAACCCGGCCTCGCGCAGCAGCCGGTGCGGAGTGGCGAGTTCCTCGGCCCAGTAGCCGGTGGGGTGCAGGGTGCCGTCGGCGAGCGTCCAGTGGTCGGCGCCGGTGACGACGAACAGAACTGCGGTCACAGCTGTCTCCTTCAAGGTGCGCGCGGGTCGCGCGGTGGTGGGGGTGTTGTCCGTTGGGGTGCCGGTGATGGGGCGGCGCCAGCGGTGGTTCAGGCGACGGTGATGATGATCTTGCCGCGGGTGTGGCCCTCGCGGCTGAGGCGCTGGGCGTCGGCGGCCTGCTCCAGGGGGAACGCGGCGGCCACGTCCACCCGCAGCTCCCCGCGCTCGGCGAGTTCGGTGAGAGCCTCCAGGTCCCGGGCGTCGGGTCGCACGAAGACGTATCCGCCACCGAGACCGAGCACGGCGCCGTCCACAGCCGAGGCCAGGCGGCCGCCCTCGGCAAGCAGCCCCGGCGAGACCTTCAGGGCGTCCCCGCCGACGAGGTCGAGGACGGCATCCACGCCCTGCGGCACGAGGGCGTGGACACGGTCGGAGAGGCCCTCGCCGTAGGCGACCGGCTCAGCTCCCAGTCCTCGCAGGTAGGCGTGGTTGTACTCGCTGGCGGTGCCGATGACCCGGGCGCCGAGCGACCTGGCGATCTGTACGGCAAGGGAGCCGACGCCACCCGCCGCGGCGTGCACCAGCACGGTCTCGCCGGCCCGCACCCGCAGGGAGCGTGTCAGCGCCTGGTATGCGGTGAGGCCCGCCAGCGGAAGACCGGCAGCCTCCTCGAAGGAGAGGCCGGCGGGCTTGCGGGCGAGCGTACGGACCGGGGCGGCGACGTACTCGGCGAAGGTCCCGCGGGAGACGAAGTCCTCACGGACGTAGCCGATCACCTCGTCGCCCGGAGCGAACTCGGTGACTCCGACGCCGGTCTCCTCGACGACGCCCGCCACGTCCCAGCCCGGGATGACGGGGAAGACGGCGTCCATGACGGTGTCCAGGTACCCCGCCTGGATCTTCCAGTCGACCGGGTTGACGGCGGCGGCCTTCACGCGGACCAGCACGGTGTCCACGCCGACCTTCGGGTTCGGTACATCGCCGTACTCCAGGACCTCAGGGCCGCCGTAGGCGCGGTAAGTGATGGCCTTCATGATGGTGACTCCTTGTGTACAGGAACCCGACCGGGGCTGGCCGAGGTTTAGATGCTTGATGCAGCCAAGCAATAAAGGAGACGGTAAACCTCAAAGGTTGAGAACGTCAAACATTGAGCTTCGCCTACACTTGAGGCATGGCCCACACCACCGCCCCGCCCGCCGCACGCTCCGCCGCGCAGGGCAGCGCCCCTGACCACGACGCGCTCATGGAGCGCCTGGCACGTGCCGCTGCCGGTTACTACCGGGACCTGACAGCGGCGGCCGCACTGCACGGGCTCACCATGACGCAGGCCAAGATGCTCATCCTGCTTCGGCAGCCGCTGCCCATGCGCGCCCTCGCGGGGCGGCTGGCCTGCGACGCCTCCAACATCACCGGACTCGTCGACCGGCTGGAGGCGCGCGGACTGGTCTCCAGGCACGCCGACGCGGCCGACCGGCGGATCAAGAACGTGGTCGCCACGGAAGAGGGACGGGAGGCAGTCCGTCTCATCCGCGCCGACATGCGGGGCACCTCGGAAGCATTTGCGCGTCTGGACGAGGAGGGGCGCCGCGGTCTCTACGAGCTACTGGGGCGCCTGCACCCCGAGGACACGCAGGAGACCACCTGATCGAGGCCGCAGCGCCGACCGCCGCGTCGGACGACGCAGGCGCCGGGCGTCTCAGCCGGGCGGTGCCGACAGGTGGATCAGGATGCCGCACACCTCGTCCACGATCTCCTGGGCCTCCGTCTCGTCCCCGCAGTCGCCCAGCTCGCGTGCCGCCCCGCCGATCACCGTGGTGAGCACTCTCACCCGAACCCGGCCGGCGCGTCGCTTCTCGTCCACCTCGAGGAGCCGGGCGTTGCGGCGTACCCACGCGCGGTCCCACTGGCGGCGCAGCGCGTCGAAGCCCGTGGGGCCGTCATCCTCCACGAGGAGCCTGCCGAACCGCCGGTTGGCCCAGGCGCCCTCCAGGTACGCCCTGGCCCCCGCCACGAAAAGGGCGATGGGGTCGTCCACGCCACGGCCTCGCTCGGCGGTCAGCGTGGCTGCGGTCCGGCGCTCCTGTTCCTCCCGGAACTCCTCCCAGAGAGCGAGGTAAAGCCCTCGCTTTCCGCCGTAGTGCTGGAAGAGGCTGCCCACCGGGATGCCGGAGCGCGCCGCGATCTCGGCGAGGCCGGCGTCGGCGTAACCGCGCTCGGTGAACACCTCCAGCGCGGCGTCCAGAAGCGCACTCCGGACCGTTCGGTTCTGCCCGGCGGGTGCCTCCTCGGTCCCTGCGGACTCCACGATGCCGCTCACTGGTGATCCCCACCTTCCCCGGCCCCGTCGCGGATGGCGAGGGCGACCAGTAGTTCCAGGAGGTCGGCGATCCGGCGCGGATTGCGCCCCGTGCGTTCCTCGATCCGGCGCAACCGGTAGTGCGCCGTGTTGTGGTGTATCCGCAGCCGGTCGGCGGCCAGCCGCAGGTTGAGGTCGGCCTCCGCGAAGGCCCGTACGGTGGCCGCCAGCGTGTCGCCGCGTCTGCGGTCCTCCACCAGCAGCGCACGCACGCGGGGATCGACCAGTTGGCGGGCGAGGTCGTCGGCGCGCAGCGCCAGGTAGTCGAAGGGGGACAGGCGCGGCAGTGCCGCCACCCCGCCCCCGCTCGGCACGAGGTCGAGGGCGGCCCGTGCCTCTTCGTAGGCGCGCGGCAGTTCGCCGGCGCCCTCGGAGACCGTGCTGATGCCCATGGAGAGCATGGTTCCCTCGCGCGCGAGCCGCCGCTGCACCGCCTCGAAGTGGGTGCAGATGTCCTCCTCGTCCATGCCGGTGCGGACCACCGGCACGGCCACCACCTCGCCGTGGCGCACGACGACCAGGGTCCGGCCGGCCCAGGGCCCGGCGATGCCGATGGACGCGCTGGTCGCGTAGCCGTGCTCGGCCGAGGTGAGGTCGCCGGTGCGGGTGTCGCCGACGCACACCGCCACGACCGCCATCATCGGCGAGTGCGGCCCGATGCCGTACGCCTGCGCCGCGGCGAGCAACGGTCCGCGTGTCGGTGACGCGCCGGCCAGGAGCTGGTCCAGGAGGTCCCGGCGCTCCCGGTCCGCGTCGGCGACCACGTGCTGCTGGTACTCGACATAGGCCTGCGCGGCATGGGTGCTGGCGAAGTCGACGTACCGCATCAGCGGTGTGACGAGGGACAGCGCGGCCTGCTGCGCCTCGGCGGACGTGCCCGCACAGTCCAGCAGCACGTCCCACAACACTTGCCGCCCGACCCGGAAGGCACTGATCCAGTCCTCCAGGGCGAACCCCGCGCGTGCTCTGCGCATGGCCGCCGCGCGGCTGAAGACCAGGTCTTCGGGGGCGATGTCCCGGCCGCCGGCCAGCGCCGCCAGCTGCATCCGGTAATGCGTGAGGACCTGGTCCCGTACGTCGTCGAAGAACCGCTCGTCCTGCAGCGCGTACGACGGGATCTCCGTGCGCATGACCGCGACAGCGCTCTTCGCCACGTCCTCGAGCCGGTCCTGCACGGCGTGCAGGATCCGGTGCCGCTCCCGGCTGAGCGGGTCGGAGAGTGCGGGGGTGCCCAGGGCGGGTCCGCGAGACATGGCGCCGATCGTCGCTGCCCTCCTCGTGTCCCGTCAACAGGCTCGGAGGGCGACATACCGGGGGAGCTGGGCGCGGCGCACAAGTCGGTGGCCTCGAACTTGGGTGCTCGCGCCCAATGTGCGCTCGGAAGGCCCCCACCTACTGTGACGCTCGCCCACCCCCCAGCACCTCGGAAGGGGCGTCACTCATGCTCGCGGTCGACGGTATCAGCGTGCGCTTCGGCGGGATCACGGCACTGGACGGTGTCGCGTTCACCGTCGAGCCGGGCACCGCCGTGGGGCTCATCGGACCGAACGGAGCCGGCAAGACCACCTTGTTCAACTGCCTCACCAGGCGTTGCACCCCCGATGCGGGGACGGTGCGGTTCGAGGACGAGGACCTGCTCGCCCTCCCGCCGCACTCCGTGGCCGGGCGCGGCATCGCCCGCACCTTCCAGAACCTGGGTCTGTTCCCGCTGCTCACGGTCCGGGAGAACGTCATGGTCGGCGCCCACAGCCGGGGGCACACAGGACACCTCGCCGCGGCGCTCCGGCTGCCCCGCGTCCGGCGGGAGGAGAGGGAACTACGTGACCAGGCGGACGACTTGCTACGGCGTCTCGGCTTGGCGGAGGTCGCAGACCACCCCGCCTCCGGGCTGCCGTTCGGCACGCTCAAACGCGTCGAACTCGCCCGGGCGCTCGCGGTACGCCCCCGGCTGCTGTTGCTCGACGAACCCGTCAACGGGCTCAGCCACGGCGAGGTCGGCCAATTCGCGGATCTGGTCCGGTCGGTGCGTCAGGAGTTCGACCTCACGCTCGTGGTGGTCGAACACCACATGGGCTTCGTGATGGGCCTGTGCGACAAGGTGGTCTGCCTCGACTTCGGACGCAAGATCGCCGAGGGCTCGCCGGAGGAGATCCAGCGCGACCCGGCGGTCATCGAGGCGTATCTGGGGGTGGCGGCATGACCGAACCCACCACCGACAGCACCGAGGCCGGGCAGGCGAACGCGGAGCCGGACTTCCTGAAGGTCACCGGGCTGCATGCCGGATACGGCCAGGCCCGCGTGCTCCAGGGGCTCGACTTCGCCGTCGCACGCGGCGAGGTGTGCGCGATCCTCGGGCCCAACGGCGCGGGCAAGACGACAACACTGCGGGCCCTGTGCGGCATGGTCCGCGGACGCGGCTCGGTGACGTTGAACGGCACGGAGTTGCTGGGCCGCTCGCCCGAGCAGACCGCCCGTCTCGGCGTGGCGCACGTACCCGAGGGCCGCGGCACCTTCAACGACCTGACCGTCGAGGAGAACCTGCGCATCGGCGCCCACGTGCGCACCGGGCGGTGGCGGCGGGGCAGCGCCGAACGGGCGGCCGTGGCGGCCGACCTGGAACGGATCTACGGCTACTTCCCCAAGCTGCGCCAACGGTCCCGCCAGGCCGCCGGCAGCCTCAGCGGCGGCGAACAGCAGATGCTCGCCATCGGCAGGGCGCTGATGCTGCGGCCCGCCCTGCTGCTCCTGGACGAGCCGTCGCTGGGACTCGCGCCGCTGGTCACGCGGGAGCTGTTCGAGATCGTCCGTGCCGTCAACGAGGAGGAACGCACCACCGTGGTCGTCGTAGAGCAGAACGCCCAGCTCGCACTCGATCTCGCGCACCGGGCGCACGTACTGGAGGCCGGCCGCCTGGTGCTGTCCGGGCCGTCCCGGGAGATCCGCGAGGACGGGCAGGTCGCCGAGGTGTACCTCGGTGTCTCCGTCCGCTCCGGAAAGGACGGGGGAGCGCCGTGACCGAACTGCTCCAGCAAGTGGTGGAAGGGGTCGGCTCCGGCGCGGTCTATGCCAGCCTGGCGCTGGCCCTGGTGCTGATCCACCGGTTCACCGGGATCGTGAACTTCGCGCAGGGTGAGCTCGCCATGATCTCCACGTACGTGGCGTGGCAGCTCGTGGCGTCCGGGATGTCCTTCTGGCTCGCGCTGCCGGTCACCCTGGCGGTGTCCTTCGCCGGCGGCATGCTCGTCGAGCGGATCGTCATCCGTCCCGTGCGGAACGCGCCCGAGCTGACGATGGTCATCGTCACCGTGGGCCTGTTCATCTTCGTCAACGCGATGGCAGGTCTGATCTGGTCGTTCACCGTGAAGGACTTCCCGCAGCCGTTCCCCGGCGGCGGGATCGACCTGGCCGGGGTACGCGTGGACTGGTCGACCCTGGGGATCATCGCGGTCGTCGCCACCGTGATGGGCCTGCTGTACCTGCTGTTCCAGCACACCTCCAGCGGCTTGGTGATGCGTGCGGTCGCCTGCAACCCCGCCTCCGCCCGGCTGTCGGGCATCAGGGTGGGCCGCGTGCTGATGCTCGGCTGGGGGCTGGCCGCGACGGTCGGCGCCGTGTCGGGCGTGCTCGTCGCCCCGCTGCTCTTCCTCGAGCCCAACATGATGGGCGGAGTGCTGATCTACGCGTTCGCCGCGGCCACCCTCGGAGGCTTCGACAGCCCGGTCGGCGCGGTCGTCGGCGGCCTGTGCGTGGGCGTCGCCGAGACGCTGGCCGGGGCCTACGTGGACGTGGTCGGAGCCGATCTGAAGGTGGGCGTACCCCTGGTGATCATCCTGGCGGTGCTGCTGGTGCGGCCCCAGGGCCTGTTCGGACGGGCGGCGGTGGAGCGCGCATGAGCACGATCGTCGCAACACTCGGCACCGACCGCGCCCGGCGTCTGAGGGCCGCGCTCACCGCGCTGCTCGTGGCGGCCGTCGCCGTGTGCGCACCGTTCTACTTCGCCCCCTTCCAGGTCTTCCAGCTGACCATGGTGCTGCTGTACGCCGTGGCGCTGGCCGGACTGAACCTGCTGGTCGGATTCGGCGGGCAGATCTCTCTCGGGCACGGCGCGTTCTTCGCGGCGGGGGCCTACACGGCGGCGGTCATGCTCGACCGGTACGACACCGGCCACCTGGCCACGCTGCCCGTCGCGGCCGCCGGATGCTTCCTGCTGGGCCTCGGCTTCGGGGTGCCCGCCCTGCGGCTGCGGGGGCTGTACCTGGCCCTGGTCACGCTCGCCTTCGCGGTGTTCCTGCCGCCGCTGCTCAAACGGCTCGAGCCGGTGACGGGCGGTTCCATGGGCCTGACCGTCGACAAGCCGCAACCGCCCGCGTGGAGCGGGCTGGCCGAGGACCAGTGGACGTACTACGTCGTCCTCGCCGTCACCGCGGTGGCCCTGCTGCTCGCCCGCAACCTGCTGCGGTCCCGCATCGGCCGGGCGCTGCTCGCCGTGCGGGACAACGAGAGCGCCGCGGAGGTCATGGGCGTACGGCTGTCCCTGCACAAGACGCTCGCCTTCGCGTGGAGCGCGCTGTTCGCGGGCGTCTCCGGGTGCGTCTACACCTGGGTGATCGGCTTCGTCTCACCCGACTCGTTCAGCTTCGTCCTGTCCATCACGCTGCTGGCCGGCCTGGTGGTCGGAGGGCTCGCCTCGCTGTACGGACCGCTGCTGGGGGCGGCCTTCGTGATGTACGTGCCGAGCGTGGCCCAGGACATCAGCGAGGCGGCACCCGGTGTGGTGTTCGGCCTGCTGATCATCGCGGTGATGTTCGTGGCGCCGACGGGACTGGCCGGACTGGCTGGCCGTGTCCGGGGCACCGCCACCCGTCGACTCACCCGCACCACCACCCCCGCCGCCGACGACGACCGGACGTCCGACCCCGAACCCTCCGCCGACGACGACCGGACGTCCGACCCCGAACCCTCCGCCGACGACGACCGGACGTCCGACCCCGAACCCTCCGCGCCCCCCACCCCGGCGGATCCCGCCCCTGCCGATGCCGAACCCGTGGGCGCACCGCCCCGCACGGAAAAGGAATGAATCACATGCGCAAAAAGACCACTGTGCGGGCGGCCGCGGCCGCTTCCGCCGCCCTGCTCCTCGCCACCGCCTGCAACAGTCAGCGCGGGCAGGACGACAAGGACGCCGCCGCCGACGGCGCGTGCCAGGGCCAGCAGACCACCGGCATCACCGACAAGAGCATCAAGCTGGGCGGCATCTACCCACTGTCGGGACCGGCCTCCGCGTACGGCACGATCAGCAAGGGCGTGAGCGCCTACTTCAAGCAGGTCAACGACAAGGGCGGCATCGACGGCCGCACAGTCGAGTTCATCGTCCGCGACGACGGCTACCAGCCGCCCAAGGCGGTCGAGGAGGCCCGCAGACTCGTCGAGCAGGAGAAGGTCTTCGCCGTCTTCCAGACCCTGGGCACCCCGTCCACGGCCGCCGTGTGGGACTACCTCGACAAGCGGAAGGTGCCGCAGCCTTTCGTCGCCACCGGCGCCTCCGTCTGGGGCACGGACGACAAGCACCCGTGGACCACCGGCTGGCAGCCGAACTACATTTCCGAGGCACGCGTGTACGCCAAATACCTCAAGGAGGAGAAGCCGAAGGCCAAGGTCGCCGTCCTCTACCAGAACGACGACTTCGGCAAGGATCTTCTCGGCGGGTTCGAGGAGGCCCTCGGTGACAGCGGCATCAAGGTGGTCGCCGAGGAGAGCTACGAGGTCACCGACCCTTCCGTCTCGGCGCAGATGACGAGCCTCGCCCGGTCCAAGGCGGATGTGCTGCTCAACATCACCACGCCGAAGTTCGGCAGCCAGGCCCTCGCCGCCGATGCCAAGAACACCAAGTGGAACCCGCTGCACATCGTGAACAACGTGTCCTCGTCCGCCACCGTGCTGAAGCCCGTCGGATTCAAGAACGTCCAGGGAGTAGTCTCGGCGACCTACTTCAAGGACCCCGCCGACCCGCAGTGGGCGGACGACGCGGAGATGAAGACGTACCGGGAAGCGCTGCGCAAGCACGCGCCCGGATCCGACCCGGCCAACCAGTTCAACGCCTACGGGTGGGCCGCCGCCTCCAGCCTGCACAAGGCCTTGGACGCGATGAAGTGCCCGACCAGGGAGGGACTGCGGGACGCGGTGCGTAACCTCAAGGACGTCAAGGTGGACATGCTGCTCCCCGGTGTCACCCTCTCCACCGGGTCCGATGACGCCTTCCCGATCGAGACGATGCAGCTGATGCGCTTCAAGGGCGAGCGGTGGCAGCTGTTCGGCAAGCCGGTGGACACCCGCAAGGAGTTCGGCCCGCTGGCGAAGTGAGCCTGCGGGGCCGGGGCCCAGGCGGTCGAGGCACCGACCCCTGGGGACCGGCCCCGCAGCCCGTCATAACCCCTCTTGCCCGCCACGCCGCGCCGCGCGCCGGACAAGGCCGCGGCCTCCGCCGGGTTTCAATAGGCTGAACATCGGCGACCGAGTACACGGTGGTGTCCAGCGGTGGAGAAGCCGATGACGGAGCTCAGCGAAAGCCACGACGATCCGTTCGCCCCGCACCTCGCTGCCGTGGTGGTGCTCGACGACCGGGGCGTGGTGGTCGGATGGAACCGGCGGGCTCAGGAGCTGCTCGGCCATCCGGACACAGCCGTGATCGGTCGTCCGGCGATCGAGGTCCTTGTCGCTCCTGGTGATCTCCCGGCTGTCACCGAGGCCGCGGCGAACTGCAGGAGAGCCGGTGGCTGGTTCGGCGTGCTCCCCTTGCGCCACCGCGACGGGCAGCTCGTGGAGCTGGGGCTCAGGGCCCATGAGCTGTCACGCGGTGACCGGGGCCGTGAGTGGTTTCTTGCGGGGGCACTCGCGGGTGACGTCCTCGAGTGGCAGCGGGACCGCGCGGTTCTCGACGGTTTGTACCGCCAGTGCCCGATCGGCTTGGTCGTCCACGGTCCCGACCAGAGGATCCTCCGGGTCAATCGGGCCATCGAACGGTTCAGCGGCGTCCCGGCAGCGGACTTTCAGGGGATGTCCACCGGCCGGATGCTCCTCTCCGACGACGCGCGCAAGGCTGTGGACCGTGTGCGCCAGGTGATGCAGACGGGAAGACCGCTGGTCTACTCCGAGCAGTTCGTTCGCCTGGAGCAGGATCCGGCACGGGAACGGGTCGCGTTGGTCTCGTCCTTCCGGTTGGAGGATCCCTCCGGCCGCGTCCTGGGTGTGGCCGAGATGATCGAGGACATCACCGACCGCCATCGGGCCCAGCGCCGGCTCGCGCTCCTCGACCAGGTGGGCAGCCGTATCGGAACCACGCTCGACGTGGCCGAGACCGCGCGGGAACTGGCCGAAGTGATGGTGCCCCACCTCGCCGACCATGCGTCGGTGGACCTGCTTCAGGCGGTGACGCGCGGTGAGGAACCGACCCGCGCCGTGGCAGCAGGGCCCGTGGTCCGGCTGGGGACCTGCGGCGTCGGTGCCCAGCAACCCGGCCCGCCGCACCCCGAGGGCGAGCCCGTGGAGTTCGGGCCCGGCACACCGCAGGCCGGATGCCTGGCCGAGGGCCGGCCCGTCCTGGAGCCGGTTCTCCCGCCCGACTGGGTCGCGGCGGCAGGCCGTCAGGGGGCCCAGGCTCCGGACCTGGGCGCCCACTCCCTGATCGTGGTACCTCTTGCCGCGCGCGGCCTGGTGCTCGGTGTGATGACCCTGTGGCGCTCGCGCCGCCCCGATGCCTTCGAGACGGACGATCTCACCCTCGCCCAGGAACTCGCCTCGCGCGCCGCCGTCGCCATCGACAACGCCCGGCGCTTCACCCAGCAGCAGCAGACCGCGTTCACCCTGCAGAGCAGCCTGCTGCCCCGGGCGGTTCCGGACCAGTCGGCCGTCGAGGTGGCCCTGCGGTACCTGCCGGCCAGCGCGGGCCCGGGTCTGGGCGGCGACTGGTTCGACGTCATTCCCCTGTCCGGGGCCCGGGTCGCCCTCGTCGTCGGCGACGTGGTGGGACGCGGTATCCATGCCGCCGCCACCATGGGCCGGCTGCGCACCGCCGTCCATACGCTCGCCAGCCTCGACCTGGAACCGGACGAGGTCCTCTCCCGCCTCGACGACCTGGTCAACCTGCTGGCGGCCGAACAGGAGGCAGTCGGCGAGCGGCCCGTGGGTGAGCAGGTCGTCGGCGCCACGTGCCTGTACGCCGTGTACGACCCGGTCGCCGGACGCTGCTCCGTCGCCCGCGCCGGTCATCCGCCGCCGGTGGTGACCGCTCCCGATGGACAGGTGGCGCTTCTCGACCTGCCCGCCGGCCCACCGCTCGGCCTGGGCGGCCTGCCGTTCGAGGCCCGGGACATCGAACTGGCCGAGGGAAGCCTGCTGAGCCTGTACACCAACGGAATCATCGGCGAGCGCCACATCGACGCCGACGTCGGCCTGACGAAGCTGTGCGCAGCGCTCGCCCGCCCTGCGGGCGCCCTGGAGCGCACCTGCCAAGCGGTGGTCGACGCGCTGGTGCCCTCGCGCCCCAGCGACGACGTCGTCCTGCTGATCGCCCGCACCCGCATGCTGCCACCGGACAGTGTCGCCTCCTGGCGTCTGCCGCCGGAGCCCGCCAGCGCCGGCCGGGCCAGGGCGTTGACCTCGGCCAAGCTGACCGAGTGGGGTCTGGAGCACCTGGCGTTCACCACCGCGTTGGTCGCCAGCGAACTGGTCACCAACGTCTATCGCTACGCCGGCGGCCCCGCGACCCTGCGGCTGATCCGTGAGCAGTGTCTGGTGTGCGAGGTCAGCGACACCAGCCACACCTCACCGCACCTGCGCCACGCCCGTACGACCGACGAGGGCGGGCGCGGCCTGTTCCTGGTGGCCCAGATGACCGAACGCTGGGGTGCCCGCTACACACGCGAGGGCAAGACCGTGTGGACCGAACAACCGCTGACCGGCCCGCCCGTCTGACCGTCCCGGGCCGCGGCCGGCGCGGGAGGCCGCCTGGGGCCGGCCCACCCGCGCCGCCGTGGTCATTCGGCTGCGGCGAGAAGCCGTGCCTCGCTCTCCTCGTACAGGCGCCGCTGCTCACGGCTGTCGGCGGCACGGAGACGGTGGTCCAGACGGCTGCCCAGCCAGCCCGCGAGATAGCCGAATGGGATGGAGACCAGCCCGGTGGACTGCATGGGGAACAGGTCGAAGTCGGCATGCGGGAAGACGGCGGACGGCGTGCCCGAAACGGCCCTGGAGAAGACCATGAGCAGCAACGCGCAGGCCGCGCCGCCGTAGAGGGTGGCGAGCAGGCCGGTGCGCGTGAACCCTCGCCAGAACAGGGAGTAGGTGAGCGCGGGTGCCACCGCCGATGCCCCGATGCAGATGGCCAGCGTGGTCAGCACGCCGGCGTCCCAGTACTGCACCATGGTGGCGAGCCCGATGGCGACGATCCCCACGGCCACGCTCGTCCACGCCGCCACCGTCATCTCGGTACGGGGCTCGGCCCGTCCCCGCCGCACCGCATGAGCGAACAGGTCGTGGGCGAGTGACGAAGCCGCGGCCAGGGTCATCCCCGCGACCGACGACAGCAGGGTGATGAACACCATGCCTGCCACGGCCGAGTACAGGATCGCCGCGCCCGCGGAGCCGGGGGCCCCGCCGAGCATCTGGGACAGCATGAGCACCGACGTCCTGCCGTGCGGGTCGGCCGCGGTGATGTGCTGCGATCCCACCAGGGCCGCCGCGCCCGTACCCATGATGATCACGAGCAGGCAGAACGCGGTGACCGTGCCGACTGCCCAGGACATGGAGCGACGCACGGCCGGTACGTCCTGGGCGGAGTAGAGGCGCATCGTGATGTGGGGCAGGCAGGCCACGCCGAGGATGACGGTGATCTGGAAACCGACGAAGTCCAGCCGGCCACCGGTGGAAGTGCCGAGCTGTAGACCCTGCTGAAGGTAGGCGGGGCCCGCGCCGCTGCCGTGCTGGGCGGCCCGGAGGATGTCGCCGGGGCTCCAGTCGAAGCGGTTGAGTACGAGAGCGGCGACGGCGATGCTGGTGCCGAGCAGGAGCACGATCTTGATCATCTGAATGAGCGCTGTGCCCCGCATACCGCCGATCGCCGCATAGATGATCATCAGAGTGCCGACGATGACGATGGACGCCGTCCTGGCGCCCGCCGCGTGCGGGATGTCGAGGATGAAGGTGAGCAGCGACCCGGCTCCGGAGAGCTGGACGACCAGGAAAGGCAGGGTCGCCGAGAGCGTCACCAGGCAGGCCGCGATACGCACGGCCCGTCCGGGCATGTTGCGGGCCAGGACGTCGCCCATGGTGAACCTGCCCGCGTTGCGCAGGGGTTCGGCCAGCAGGAACATCAGCAGCACCAGGGACAGGGCGGTGCTGACCGCGAGGACATAGCCGTCGTATCCGGTGAGCGCGATGATCCCGGTGGTACTGAGCACCGTGGCCGCGGAGATGTAGTCGCCCGCGATCGCCAGGCCGTTCTTGAGCGGGGTGAGCGACAGGTAGCCGGTGTAGAAGTTCGTCAGGTCGTCGCGGTCCGGTCCAGCCATGACGCACATCAGCAGCGTGACGGTGACCAGCGTGGTGAACAGAACCAGGACGAGGGCCTGCGTCCCGGAGCTGAAGTCGTTCATCTCGCCATCCCCGCGTGCCGGCCGGCCGGGACTGCCCGCTCCCTGACGGCGCGGGCCAGCGGATCCACAGAGCGTCGTGCGCTGCGTCCGTACCAGGAGACCGCCGCGAAGGTGACGACGAGTTGGAGGATGCCCAGGGCCATGCCCAGGCTCAGCTCTCCGGTGACCTTGGATCCCATCAGACCGGGCGCGTAGCAGGACAGCACGACATACACCACGAAGGAGCCGAGTGCGGTGAGCGTGGAGATCCGGCGGAGCAGGCGGTAGGCCGAGCGGAGGGCGGCGAGGTCGGCGTCGTCTCGATGGGCCTCGTGCGCGTAGGGGGCGTCCCATGGGGCTTGCCGCCCGTATGAGTCGTATCCCGGGGCGTCGTGCCCGTACGGCTCCGGCCACGGGTTCTGTCCGTACGTCTCGTGTCGAGGGGGGATCCCATAGGGCTGTGCTGAGGGTGGGTACCGGTTCTCGTCGGCGTATGTCATCGCCTGGCCTTCCACTACGGCTCGGATCCGTGAGGTGAACGGGAAAGGACGCTTCAGGCGGCGCACCATACCGACTGGTTGGAATGCCTGTAAGTCTGCCGTAGGTCACATTTCGGAATTGATGTGAGCGGCATGACGCAGTGGTCGCACAGGTGGCGCAGCGCACCGGCACATCGGTCGAGCGCGAGGCCGTCGGCCGGGTAGTCCGCACCACCCACGGAAGGTCACACTCCGCCATCCAGGTCTTGCGGCGGGCGGGGTTTACCAGGGCTGCCTGCTGTCGTACACCTACAACAGCATGGGTGTCTTCCGGTACGGCGATCGCACCGCCAAGATCCGTACCGTGCCGACGGCCGAGTGCCTGGCCGCTCTCACGCACCAGATCGTGGACGGCGGGCGGACAACGAGGCGTTTCGCCGCACCCTGGTCGCCGCCGCGGAACGGGACCATCCTTCGAGCTCCAGGTGCAGCTCAACACCGAACAGCAGCGGCGCGCACCTGCTCGGCTGAGCCGGCCGAGCCGCGGAGGACGACGCGGGGTCTTTCCACGGCCGCGACGGCGACATCGCCCGCGTGCACGCCGCCGTGCCGGCTCGGGTGCTGATCGGGATGCCGGAGCCGGGGCTCGGCGAGGTCGAACGGCTCGCGAGGGCCGAGGAGCTGCCCGGGCGGCTGGTCAGGCGCCCGGCCAAACGGCGCGACCCTCGCCGACCGAGCGCACGGTCAACCGCGCGTTCTCCGCGGCTCGGGCACCGGTGGAGAAGGCCACCGCGAGGCCGCGACGCCCCGCGGGGCTCGGAGCCGGGCGCGGCTCAGGCTAGGGGAGGGCCTGCGCGCACCAGATCGTCTTGCCGCTGGTGGTGTGCCGGGTGCCCCACCCCTGGGTGAGCTGGGCGACGAGCAACAGGCCCCGGCCGCCCTCGTCGAAGGCACGGGCCCGGCGTAGGTGCGGGGCGGTGCTGCTGGCGTCGGAGACCTCGCAGATCAGGGACGTATCACGAATCAGCCGCAGCCTGATCGGCGGCTCGCCGTATCTGATGGCGTTGGTGACCAGCTCGCTGACGACCAGTTCGGTGACGAAGGCCGCCTCCTCCAGGCCCCAGGCGTCCACCTGGTCGACGGCGAACTTCCTGGCGCCCGGCACCTGCGCGGGGTCGGGTCCGACGTCCCAGTCGGCGACGTGGTGGGGATCCAGGGCGTGAGTGCGAGCGAGCAGCAGCGCGGCGTCGTCGGTGCGGCTTTCGGAAAGCATGGCGTCCATCACCGTGTCGCACAGGATCTCCAGTGAGGTGGCCGAGTGGTTCAGGATCCGCTGCAGTTCGGCGATCCTCTCGTCGACGTCGCGCTTGCGGCTTCGCACCAGTCCGTCGGTGTAGAGGGCGAGCAGGCTGCCCTCGGGCAGCCCGAGCTCGGTGGCCTCGAAAGGCAGCCCACCGATACCGAGCGGTGGTCCCGGCTGGGCGGGTACCGGTGTCCTGGTGCCGTCCGCGGAGATGATCAGGGGCAGGGGATGGCCGGCGCTCGCCAGCGTGAAGCGCCGGGAGACGGGGTCGTAGACGGTGTACAGGCAGGTGGCCCCGGACTCGCCGGCCGGCTGGAAGTGGTCGGCGGGCTGGAGGTCGCTGGCGAGGTGGAGGACCAGGTCGTCCAGGTGGGTCAGCAGCTCGTCCGGTGGCAGGTCGACGTCGGCGAGGGTGCGCACCGCCGTGCGCAGCCGGCCCATGCTGGCCGAGGCGTGCAGGCCGTGGCCGACTACATCGCCGACGACCAGGGCGACCCGGGCGCCGGACAGCGGAATGACGTCGAACCAGTCACCGCCCACTTCGGCGCCGGCCCCGCCGGGCAGGTAGCGGGATGCCACCTCGACCGCCTCCTGATTCGGCAGCCCCTGCGGCAGCAGGCTGCGTTGCAGGGTCAGTGCGGTCGTGCGTTCGCGCGAGTACCGACGGGCGTTGTCGATGGCGACGGCTGCCTTGGCGGTCAGTTCTTCGGCGAGGATCAGATCGTCGGCGGTGAAGGCCTCGGGCCGGTCGCTGCGGGAGAACGCGACGACGCCGAGCAGCGCGCCGCGCGCCCGGAGCGGCACGGTGATCCGGCCGGTCAGCCCGTCCGCGGCGATGGACCCGTCGATCAACGGGTTGCCCGGTGGCCAGTGGGCCGGGTCGGCGGCGAGCCCGGGCCCGAAGGCCCATTCGCCTCCCTGGCCGGGCTCAGCGGCGAGCTCGACGGTGGAGCTGCCAGTGGCCATGCAGCGGGCGGCTACGGAACCGGGAGCGTGGCTGACCGGAATCATGGGCCCGAGGGCCCGGTCGGTGTCCCCCCTCGCGCTGTGTTGGGCGGCACGGCTGAGCGGGATGGGCTCGCCGCGGGTGAACGCGGACGCGGAGGGCGGTTCCTCTCCACGCAACACCTCGTCGAAGAGATCCACGCTGACGAGATCGGCGAATCCCGGCACCGGGGTCCTGGCCAGCTCCTGGGCGGTGCCGATCACGTCGAGTGTCCGGCCGATGCCGCCGCTGGCCTTGTTGAGGATGAGCAGGCGTTGCCGGGCCCAGTACTCGGCGCTCATGTCGAATCCCCAGTTGGCGACCGCGCGGACCCTTCCCTCGGCATCTCGGACGGGCCAGATGCTGGTGGCCCAGGCGTTGGCGTAGTTGCTGCCGAGCGGGCGGAAGACGGTGATGAGACGCGCGGGCTTGCCCGTCCTCGCCACTTCGGAGAGCTGGTCGGTGTAGGGCTTGTCGTCCCTTTCGGGGAACAGCTCGCGGTCGAATTCGGGAAAGAGCTCGCGGTACTTCTTACCGAGCACTTGCTCCTCGGAGTGCGCTATCACCCGGCCCGAGGAGGCGTTGATCCACAGGAACCGCAGTTCAGGGTCGTAGACACCCAGAGCGAAGGGGGACTGCTCGAAGGCCCGGTCGGCGATCACCGGGCGGCGTCCCCAGCGCTGGACGGTCACCACGTGACCCAGTGGCCGCCCGTCGGGGCCGAACAGCGGCTGCGCCGCCAGCACGGCGTCCACCGTGGAACCGTCCCGGTGGCGCAGGGCAATGAACCCCGTGGGGCCGGCGCCGTAGCCCTCGGGAAAGCCGGCGGGTGGGGGATCGACCAGCAGGTCGGCCACAGGACGCCCGACGGTGTCCTTCGCCGTCCAGCCCAGCAGCAGCCGCCCGCCCTCGCTCCAGCCACTCACCACGCCGTCCGGGTCCACGACGACCGCGGCAGTGGGGGCGTCCTTTGTGCCGGCCATTTCCACGCGTCAAGCCTCCGTCCGGACAGCCATCCCGCCAGGGCTGGTTTCCAGCGGCTCCTTCCAGCCTAGATCCGCCCCCGCTCCACGGCGCCCCGGCCTGCTCGGAGCGATGGGAAAACCCGCCGCCGCTTCCGCGCAGTGGCTGCTCCCGGGGCCGCGGTCGGCGCTAGGGGCGTTCCTGGCACGCACGTCCGGCGCACCGCGGCGCGTCGAGCGTGAGGCCGTCGTCGGGGCCGGGCGGTACCCCGCGTGTCCTGCGCCTTGCCGAGTGGTGTGCCTTCAACCGGTGGTAGCCGCCGCCTGATGCAGCTTCAGGGTGGCCCCGTCCTGTGCGAGCGTGGCTTGCGCCGGCGTCGCGGTGAGGGCCGCGGTGAAGGTGGCCGCGCGGCGCGGTATGGCATACGTGATGCATGGCTGCTCCTGTCCGGTGGTGGACTGCGGCGCCGTGGCCCGGTCGTGGGGCGGGGCGTACCAGGCCACGGGAGTCCGGGATCAGTAGCCGTAGATCATCTTGTAGGCGACCTCGGGGAGGAACTGCCCGGCCGAGGAGCCGCCTCCGACGCCGCAGTTGCCGTCGGATTCGCCCGGAACCTTGATCCACAAGAGCATCTCGGCGCCTCCGCCCAGCTGGGTGGGGGTGCCGATGCGGCGGCCCGAGGGGTTGCACCACTGGCCGTTGGAGCCGTTGCCGTTGCGGCTGGTGTCCACGACGAACGGCTTGGTGTAGCCGTAGCGGGAGCTCAGTTCACGGTTGACGGCGTTGCCGTAGGCGGTGTTCTCGGCGGTGGCGACGTAGTTGGAGATGTTGAGCGAGAAGCCGTGGGCCTGTCGGACGCCGGCTTCGTGGAGGCGCCGGGCCATGGTCGCCGCGTCGGCCCAGCGCGGATTGCCGGCGTCCATGTAGACCCAGGTGTTGGGGGCCTGACGGCTGAACTGGGCGAGGGCGCCGGTGAGCATTCCCTCGCGTTCGTCGATCTGCGCCTGGGTCATGCAGCCGTAGTCCCCGAGGGAGTCCGGTTCGAGGATGACGACGGCAGGACGGTTGGCGATCCCGCCGGCGAACTGGGCGATCCAGTCGGCGTAGGCGGACGGCGAGGCGGCGCCGCCCGCGGAGTGCCCGCCGCAGTAGTCGCGGTTGTAGATGTTGTAGGCGACGAGGAGGGGCAGCTTGTCGACGCGGTCCGCCGCTCCCACGTACCCGCCCGTGGCGGTGCCGATGGTGCCGCTCCAGGAGCCGAACCAGCGGGCCATCGGGGTGTTGGCGATGGAGGCGTTGATGGCGGCGGCTCGGCCGTCGCCGGGGTTGGCGGCGGCCCACCTCTTCGCGCTGGATTCGGGGTCCACGTAGAACCCACTGGTCATGGTGGTCGGGTCAGCGGCGTGGGCGGACGGTGCGGCGGCGAGCGCCAGCGGCAGAGCTAAGAACGCTGCGGCCAAGGCGCGGAGTCTGCGGCGCATGACTGAACCTCGATTTCCTGGCAGGGGGGCGTCGCACGCTCTGGGTCCCGAGCGTGCGACCTGAGCAAGAGCGGTGTTACGACCTGATCTTGGGAGCGCTCCCACTGGAAGCGGTCCCAACAGCACTGGAAAATCGTTCGGGGGCTGTTCGGTATGGTGTTGCGGGGTAGTTGAACTGTCAAGGGCCGATGTGCAACGCGATTCGGATGGCGAGAACAAGCCTCAACGACCACGAAAGTGGAAGCGGTTCCAGCCTTGCGGAGGTCCGGTCGTGGGGGAAGGCTCGTGGTTCATGGCAGAAGGTGTGCCGCGTCGGCAGCCGACGCTCGACGAGGTGGCCGAACGCGCCGGTGTCTCCCGCTCCGTGGCCTCCCGTGCCCTCAACAACGCGCCACATGTCAGCCGTGCCAAACGGGAGGCGGTGGAACGGGCTGTCCGGCAACTCGGTTATGTGCCCAATCCGACCGCCCGTGCTCTGGCCACCCGTCAGACAGGAGCGGCCGCTCTGGTCGTCTCGGGAGAGGATCCGTCGATCTTCGCGGATCCGTTTTTCGCCCAGGTGATCGTGGGGGCGTCGACCGCTTTGGAGGAGGCCGATCTGCATCTGATGCTGTGCCTGGCCGCTTCCGACCGGGGCCGCAAGCGAGTTGAGGAGCTCTTCCGGTCCAAGGGTGCCGACGGCGTCATGCTGATGGCGCTGCGCGAGGACGATCCGCTGGCCGGCATGGCCGAGGAGGCGGAGATGCCTGTCGTGTTCGGAGGGCGCCCGGTCGGTTCGGCTCCCCGGTGGTACGTGGACGTCGACAACGTCGGCGGAGCGCGCGAGGCGACCGAGTACCTGGTTGCGCGCGGCCGGACTCGCGTGGCTGCGATCTGCGGGCGTCTGGACACCGGGGCCGGGCGCGCCCGGTATCGCGGCTACCGGGACGCCTTGCTGGCGGCCGGCCTCGATCCGTTGCCGCCGCAGGAGGGGGACTTCACGGAGCCCAGCGGAGCCGCCGCCATGGCCGTTCTGCTGGCCAACCACCCCGACTTGGACGGGGTGTTCGCTGCCAACGACAACATGGGGGCGGGGGCGTTGCGCACGTTGCGCGCGGCCGGCCGGGCGGTCCCCGCCGACGTCGCTGTGGTGGGCTTCGACGACCTGACCGTTGCCCAGGTCGCCGATCCGCCCCTCACCACCGTTCATCAGCCCATAACGGCTCTCGGACGGGAGATGGCGCGCATGCTCGTCACGCTCATCAACGGACACGACCCCACCCCGTTGATCCTGCCCACGCGCCTGGTCACCCGCTCAAGCGCCTGACGGGCCATGTGGGCGTGGGCCCCGGACGAGCGTCGGGGCCCACGTCGTCAGCAGGTGGAGTTGGTCTGGGTGAGCAGGCCCAGCCGCCAGGGGAGGGAGTTGTAGTCGCCGCTGGCGCTGGGGTTCATGCCTTGTGCGCTGTGGGGGTGCCGCCCAGTGCGGTGAGCGTTGACGCGTAGGCCGGTTTCCTGTTGCCGCCGCGGTCGAACAGCAGGGGGTTCTCCCCACTGCGCCAGGAGTCGCTGTCGCGGATGCCCCAGACGGTGATTCCGGTGCAGCGCGGCACGTTCATGCAGGCCCGCACCGTGTTGGCGTACGCGTTCGGCGGTGCCTGCGCGATGTCGAGTTCGGTGATCTGTACGTCCACGCCGAGGGCGGCGAAGCTCGACAGCGTAGTCCGGAAACTGGCGGGCGGGCCGCCGGCGCCGAAGTGGGCCTGGAGGCCGACGCAGTCGATGGGCACGCCGCGCGACTTGAAGTCGCGCACCATGCGGTAGACACCCTGGGTCTTCGCGGCGTTCCAGTCCTCGATGTTGTAGTCGTTGTAGCAGAGCTTGGCCGCCGGGTCGGCCGACCGAGCCGTGCGGAACGCCTGCTCGATGAACCCGTTGCCCAGCACGTCCCGGAAGACCGAGCTGCGCAGCTGGCCGCTGCCGCCGTCGGCGAAGGCCTCGTTGACCACGTCCCAGGAGTGGATCCGGCCCTTGTAGCGGTTCGCCACGGTGGTGATGTGGTTGTTCATCACACTGCGCAGCGTGTTCGCGTCCCTGATGGAGCTGACCCACCCGGGGAGTTGGGAGTGCCACACCAGCGTGTGGCCACGCACGCGCTGGCCTCGGGCCGCCGCGCGGTTGACGATCTGGTCGGCGGCGCCGAAGGTGAACTGTCCGCGGGACCGCTCGGTCGCGTCCCACTTCATCTCGTTCTCGGGTGTGACCGAGTTGAACTCGCGGTCCAGGATGCCGGTGTACGTGCCGTCGCCGAGCCTGCCGGCAGCCACGGCGGTTCCGAAGTACCGTCCGGACTGGGCCGCTTGGGCACCCAGTGTGCCGGCCTGGACGCCGTCGGGTGCGCCGGTCGCGGTCCCGGGCGTCACCAGCGCGGCCGTGGCCAGCAGGGCTAAGACGGAGGCTCGGCGAAGGCCGAGCCGTTTCAGCGGGTTCATGGTTCTCCTCGCATTGGGGGGTTGGGTGGTGCGATCCATGCCGTCGTTCAGGGCGTGGACAGTTCGAACCGCGTGACGCGGACCGCGCCGCCGAGCGCCTGCGTGGCGTGGTTGAAGAGGGCGAATCGGTAGCCCATGAAGAACCGCCAGTCGTTACCCATGGAGAAGGCGGGCCCGAGGCGGATGAAGTTGATGCCGTCGAGGCTGTAAGAGAAGGTTCCGGGGCGTGCCGCGCCGGGGCGGATGTCCGCGGCCGCGCGCAGCCGGACGCGGCTGCCGGACACGGCCGCGCTCGCGACCTCGGTGCCCCTGCCGGTGGTGTTCCAGTTCCCGTCCATGGTCAGCCCGTTGACCATCACCACCCGCGTCGCGCCGCCTTCGCGTTTGACCCCGATCCAGGCGGAGGAGTCACGCAGCAGCGCGAGCCCGGCCCGGTCGCCGTCGCGCATCGCCGAGAAGTCGAGGTCGACCGTGGCCGTGGAGGTGGGCCCCTGGATGCGGTGGGTGAGCGTGTTGCGGGCCCAGTACAGGTCGTTGGTGACGGTCGCGGTCCGCAGGGTCAGTCCGCTGCCGGCCGACCACTTGGTGTTGTCCGGGTTGTGGTTCCACTCCCACCTCGGCTTGAGGTTTGTGCCGTCGAAGGTGTCGACACCGACCAGGGGGGTGACCTGGCGGGGCGGAGTGGGCACGGCCGGAAGGGGATACGAGGTGCCCCATGCGCCGTTCACGAGCTGCACCACGGGCCAGCCGTCCGAGGTCCAGGTGACGGGTGCCAGGGCGGGCATCCGGCCGCCGGGGTACGCGTCCACGAAGGCCAGGTAGTACCAGGCGCCGTTCTGCGTCCGCACGAGCCCGCCCTGGTGCGGGACGCCGCCGCCGGGGATCGGTCCGCGCAGGTCGAGGAGCACTTGCCGCATGGTGTACGGACCGAAGGGGCCGCTCGACGACTTCAGGATGTACTGGCCGTTGGCCGGGCGGGTCAGGAAGATGTAGTACTGCCCGTTGATCTTGTAGAAGCGGGCTCCCTCCAGGGTGCCGACACTCGATGGGGTGCTGAACACCTGCTGCGTGCGGACCTGGGTGCGGCCGTCGCGCGAGAGCTGGGCGACGCTGATGGTCGTGTTCCCGTACGCCACGTACAGGGTGTCGTCGCTGTCGACGAGCAGCCCGGCGTCGTAGTACGGCGTGCTGATCGTGGTGAGTCTGTTCCAGGGGCCTTCGGCGGCGGTGGCGGTGTAGATGTACGTCCTGGCGAAGTCGATCTGGCCGAGCCAGTAGAAGGTCCTGTTGCTCGGGCGGTAGGCCAGCGACGACGCCCAGATGCCGCGGACGTAGCCACGGCCACCGTTCAGGTCGTATTTGGCGCCGAAGTCGAGGACGGGCACCGAATGACCGGCGATCTCCCAGTTCACCAGGTCGTAGGAGCGCAGGACGGGGGCGCCCGGCGAGTAGTGCATCGTCGAGGCCGAGGCGTAGTAGGTGCCGCCGACGCGGATGACATCGATATCCGCGAAGTCCTGCCAGATGACCGGGTTCATGTACTCCGCGGCGGCCGTGAGGGCCGACTCCCGGGCGGGAGCGGAGGCGGCGGCGCGGAAGGCTCCGGTCAGAGGAAGCAAGGCGCCGGCGGCCAGGCCGGTGGCGGCGGCCAGCGCCCGGCGGCGGCCCACGGGTTGTTGAGAGCATGACATATCCATGTGTCGTTCTCTCTACGAGGGAAGCGCTTGGATGGCGGGTCGATCCCCCAGCGTTCGAGAGCGCGAACGCCAATCGACTCATCGGGCTTCCTGGATGATAGGAGGTCGACAGCTCCCGTCAATATGCCCCGCATGATTCGATACTGGCAGCGAAATCTTTCGACGCTCGAGTGGGCTTACAGATCACCGAAGACGCTCCGATCTGTGGCGGTCGGCGGTCGGCGGGGTGGCGATGAGCAGCTGACCGGCCGTGTGCTGTTGACATGTTCAGCAGTCTCTCCAACACTCCGTGACGTCGGCGATCCGAAATCAGACCTAAATTTCGAACAACCCGCACGTGCCGCACGCACGACATGAGCTGCCCGCACGCAGCTGACATCCCATGTCTGGCGGGCGCCGGTGCGCCCCCTCCTGTCGCGTTCTGCCCGCACCGCGCCCCGCACGGCCCGCCGACGATCGCATCACCCGCCGAGCCGAGGAGTTCCACGGTGTCCAGACGATCACGCAGACGACCGCTCCACCTTCTCGCGGCCGTCGCACTGACGGTCATTGCATCCATCACGACCTCCGCTCACTCCACCGCCTCGGCCGCGCCCGGCAGTCCGGCGCTCACCCCACCATTGGGGTGGAACAGCTGGAACAGCTTCGGATGCGGGATCACCGAGTCCCAGGTGCGTCAGGCCGCCGACACGATGGTGTCCTCGGGCATGCGGGACGCCGGCTATCGGTACGTGGTGGTCGACGACTGCTGGTTCGACCCGCAGCGCGACGCGGCAGGCAACCTGCGGGCCAATCCGGCCAAGTTCCCCAGCGGGATGAAGGCGCTCGGGGACTACATCCACAGCAAGGGCCTGAAGTTCGGCATCTATCAGGTGCCGGGCGAGCGCACCTGCGCGCAGACCGTGGGGACCTACCCGGGGTCCACGGGCAGCAAGGGGCACGAGGCCCAGGACGCCGCCACATTCGCCTCGTGGGGCGTCGACTACCTCAAGTACGACTGGTGTTCCTCGAGCGGCACGCGTGACGAGCAGGTCGCGCGGTTCACGCTGATGCGCGACGCCCTGCGCGCCACCGGGCGGCCGATCGTCTACAGCATCAACCCCAACAGCTTCCACGCCCCCACCGGCGCCACATACAACTGGGGCGAGGTCGCCGACCTGTGGCGGACGACCGAGGACCTGCTCGACATCTGGCAGAACGGCAACACCAACAGCTATCCGATGGGCGTCGGCAACGTCCTGGACGTCACAGCGCCGCTGGCGGCGCAGTCGGGCCCGGGGCACTGGAACGACCCCGACATGCTGGTCGTCGGCCGTCCCGGTCTGTCACTGACCGAGTCCCGTTCCCACTTCGCCCTGTGGGCGCTGCTGGGTGCCCCGCTCATGGCCGGCAACGACATCCGCACCATGTCCGCCGACGTGAGCGCGATCCTGCGCAATCCGCGTCTGCTGTCAGTGAACCAGGATGCGCTGGGCGCGGGCGGGCGCAGGGTGCGCGACGACGGCGGCACCGAGGTGTTCGCCAAGCCCCTGTCCGACGGCTCGGTCGCGGTGGGCCTGTTCAACCGGGGAGGCGGCACTGCGACGGTGACCACGACAGCAGCCCAAGTCGGCCTGTCCGGCGGGTCGTTCACTCTCACGGACCTGTGGACCGGCGGTACGACGAACACGTCCGGGCAGATCTCGGCGAGCGTCCCCGCGCACGGCGTGGCCGTGTTCCGGGTGAGCGGTGGCAGCCCGCTGGCCGCCACCACCTCGCGGCTGCGCGGCAACGGCTCGGGCCGCTGCCTGGACGTGGACAACGCCTCCACCGCGGCCGGGGCCACGGTGCTGATCTGGGACTGCCACACGGCCGCCAACCAGCTGTGGACCACGTGGGCCGGCGGCGAGATCCGCGTCTTCGGCGACAAGTGCCTGGACGCCTACGACCGGGGCACCACCAACGGCACCCGTGTCGTCACCTGGCCCTGCAACGGCCAGAACAACCAGAAGTGGACCGTCGGCTCCGACGGGTCGATCCGCAACGTCCACGCCGGGCTGTGCCTCGACGCCGACCGGGCCGGCACCGCCAACGGAACGCCGCTGGTCCTGTGGACCTGTAACGGCCAGGCCAACCAGAAGTGGACCCACGTGTGACACCCCGCTCCGGCCGATGTTCCAACGACCCCGGATGGGCAAGGCCACCGCTCTGACGAGCGGTACACACCATCCGGAGCGGCGGAAAGAACCGGAGCTTCATCCTGCGCATCCCGGACGGCCGCATGGCAGAGACGGCGCAGGGAGCGGGCTCGGAGCGCTGCGTCGGCGGGCCGCGGAGCGCTCCGAGCGAGCCGGTCAGAACTGGCAGGTGTCCTTCCAGCGGGTGACCAGGGAGGTGTCGTTCTTGTCGGCGTCACGAGCGGGACCGCACAGGAACGGGCTGAAGCGGGTGTCGGCGCGCAGCCAGAGGCTGAAGAACGACACCATCCACTTGCCCTGCTTGGCCTTGTCGCCGTAGCCCGTCATCGGGCACAGATGGTCGCCTGGAACTTCGATGTAGAGCTTCTCGGCCTGGGACATGGAGTTGTACCAGGGCATCGCGTAGGTGTTGCCGTGGGCGACGGAGTCGCTTTGACAGGTCAGGAAGAAGGTGGGCTCGGTGACTCCGGAGAAGTTCCCGTTCGGGTGGTACGGGGCAGTCGGCACGCCCGCCCGGAAGCGCGAGTCGTCCCGGAGGGCGGCCATGACGCCACCACCGCCCATGGAGTGACCGGTCGCGCCCAAGGTGCCGTTGAGCTTCCCCGACAGCGGGTTGCCGGGAGCGTCGCCGAGCGCGAGCAACTGGGTGCCGGCGGCGGTGATCTGGCGGCCGCGCGACTCCGGATCGTCGGTGAGTGTGTTCGTTCCGACGTTGATGACGACGAAGCCCCAGGAAGCGAGGCGGGGCGCGAGCCACTGCAGGTTCTGCTGTGTGCCCTGATAGCCCGGCATCAGCACGATGCCCGGGTACGGGCCACTGGCCGTCGGATACGTGACCGTGCCTGAGCCGTACCCGCTCGGGCTGGGGACGGTGTAGGTGGCGGTGGTCAGCGGCCCGTTGGCGGCCTCCAGGGAAGCGGTCGTTGGGTCCGGGATGCCGTTGCCCGGAGGGGTGCCCTCACCGGAGCCGTACACCTGGAACTCCCACAGCGAGTAGCCGTAGGCGGTGCCGCGCTGGGTGCCGTAGAGGCGGACGTACCGGCCGCTGCCTTTCACGTCGAGGGTCTGCGCGCCGCCGGTGCTTGTGGTGGTCGAGTGGATGGTGGTCCAGGCGGTGCCGTTGTCGGAGGTCTGGATCCGGAAAGAGCGTGCGTACGCGGCCTCCCAGCGCAGCACCACTTGACTGAGGGTGGCGGTGGCGCCCAGATCCACCGTCAGCCACTGCGGATCACTGAACGTGCTGGACCAGCGCGTCCCGGTGTTGCCGTCCACCGCCGCGGACGCGGGGGTGGCGGTGTTCTCGGTGGACGAGGAGGTCACGGGCTTGCCTTGCGACAGCAAGTCGGCGGCGGCTGCCGGCGCGGCGGTGGCCGTCAGCAGAGTCAGCGCCAGGCCGATGGTGGTCGCCAGTGCGATCAGTGCCGTCATGGGTCGGGATCGGGTCCGTAACGGCGCGGTGGTGTCGGTCGAACGACTGCGTGGACGCATTGCTTTACCTCCGGAAGGCGATGAGAGCGCGGTAACCGGACAGTGATGTGCGCGGGGTGACCGCCGCGAACGGCCGGCTACCGGGACTGGGCGAAGAGCCAGTCGATGACCACGTCGTTCTCGTACGTCTGGGCCCACGAGAGGTGTGGGCTCACCGGTGTCGTTCCGGCCGTGTAACTCGTGAACAGCACGTGGCTGCGCGTGGCCCGGGCCTGCCGTAGGAGGGCCCGTGACCGGGCCTCGAACTGTGCCTTCGGCAGGTCGTTGGCCCACTCCCCACGGCTGACCCGGGCACCGGCGGTCTCCAGCGCGTTCATCAGGGTCCAGGTGCCGGGGTTGCCGAACCGGCCCTCCCGGTAGGGGACGACCGGGTCGTCGACCGAGTGGTCGGCCCAGATCGGGATGTGCGTGATCCTTTCCATGGTGGCCGCGTCGCCCCAGCCGGCCGTGGGCAGGGCAGCCGCGAACACCTCGGGTCGCTTGGCCAGCAAACCGTAGATGCCGCGACCGCCTGAGGACAGACCGACCAGATAGACCCGGTCGGTGTCCACGTTGCGCGAGTGCTCGCGCACGAAGGTGTCGATGAGTTCGATCAGCGCGGCCTGGACCTTCGGGTCGGTCCAGTCCGTGCCGTCGGGTCCGTCCATGGGACGGGGCAGGGGGATCTGCGGAGAGAGGATGAACGCGGGGTTGCGGCGCTGTCGTTCCGGCTTGGCGAACGTCACCGCGATCCGGTTGGAAGTGAGCTGGGTCATGTTGTTGTCGGCGACTTCGCCACCGCCGTGCAGGGTGACGACGAGCGGGTACCGCGTGCGGGTCTGCGGGTTCCGTAAGTACCCCGCAGGCTGGTACAGCCGGAAGTCCAGTTCAGAACCTGCGGAGTCGGTGAAGGAACCGGCGGCGAAGTCGTCGGCCACGGGAGTGATGACGTCGTCGTTCCGGTTCGCGAACGGACCGGCCCTGAGTATCAGTTCGCCTTCCGGGGTGCGCACGTCCGCCACTTGTCTGACGGAGTAGGCACGGTCGAGCGGAAGGGGATCGGTGCCGGCCGCCCGGGCGTTGGAGTCGTCCGGATCGAGTTCGACGATCAGGCGGTCCCCCGGTCGTCCGGGGTGAGAGCGGTCGTCCACTTCGGCGGAGGCGTTGGAGTAGACCCGGGTCACCGTGCGAGCCGCTGTCCGTCCGCCCACGGTGGCCTGCACCTGGAAGGCGGCGGGCGGGACCGCCCCGCCGCGTAGATCGATGCGATGCGCGTACTGGATGGCGACGGCTGTCACCAGCCAGTTGTTCCTCGGCGTCACCCGTGTGAGGAGGTCCGTCCGCAGGACCGGATTGAGTCCGGAGACCGCAGGCCGTCCTTCGGACGGGGCTGTCGTGGCGTCGGCGGCCGCCGCGGTCGCCGTGCTCACCGTCGGCGCCGCGACCACACCCGCGGTGACGGCGAGCACCGTACGTCTGGGGATCGATCTCATGCGTCCTCGTCTCGCTCGGTGGGGCACCCGGACCGGGTGCCGTGGTGTGTGGATCCGGTCGTCCGGCTCCGAACTCACGGGAGCGGACGGAAGTCACCTTGGACAGCCCACCGAGAATCAACCCGCCCAGATCGCCCGCGGACCCGCCGATGAGCGCAGCCAGCGCCGGAAGCAGGATCAGAGCGACCAGAACCGAGGCGCGTTCGGTCATGGCGGGCAGCGGTAAGACGGCGATCGTGCCGAAGCCCAGGGCTGCCAGCATGCGGCGCTCGCTTTCTCGGGGACGGCCCTCGGCGGCAGTGGGCGGGAGCTGGGCGGGGACGGGCCGAGGTATACGCGAGAGTTTCGGAGCACTACCGGATCCCTGTCCAGCATCAAACCGAGATCTGTCCATGCGATCAGCGCATCAATTCAAGCGGCCGTCTCCCGAGCCGAGAGCTTCACCGCGGCCGCCGCAGAGAGATGGCGTCGGCGACGATGTCGTTGACCTTCCCTTCGAGAACGGAATCCCGCTGTCGGGCGGGCCACGGGGACGCGGTCACGGCGCGACGGCAGCGCAGCCGTCGATGCCCGCTGCTCGGACCAAGGCCGGCACGTCCCTCACACCCTGCCCGGTGACGACGTCACACGCGGTCCAGCCGCTGTGGCGGGTGGGGCGGCCAGGGCCCGAGAGCAGGCAGTCCCTCCACCGCCACCGGTGAGACCGTAGGCGTACGTCCGGCCAGCCAGGCCGCCAGGTCGCGCACGCGTCCGGTGACCACCGTGCCCGGCGGTCCGCCGCCTACGGACCACTGGCGACACCCGTCCTGGGCACGGATGCGTGTTCCTGCCGGAAGGCGGCCGAGGAGGAAGCCGATGGCATGCGCGGCCAGCTCCTCGGGCCAGTCGTCCGGCCGCACGCCGAGTTCCAGGTCGACCATGTGGATCCATGCCTCGCGCCAGCGTGCGAAGACGGTGGCGGCGAGGTCCGCGTTGCGGAACGTGACCGGGCGGCTCCAGTCGATGTCGGTGGCGCGTGCCCAGGCCGCCTCGAGCCCGGTCGTGTGCGCGGCGAGTTCCGCGCGGTGCTCGGCGGCGCTGCGGCCCGCCGTGGCCGAGATGATGGCGTTGCGTTCGTCCACCCCGCCGTCGTAGCCCGCTACGAGTTCACCGCGCAGGGCATGCTCCGCGATACGGGCGAACATGCGCGCGTTGTCGGTGAGATGAGCGAGGACATGGCCGCGTGACCAGCCCGGAAGCGCGGATGCCGAGGCGACCTGCTGGTCGTTCAGTTCGGCGACGAGCCTTTCCAGTGTCCGGTGGGCTTCGAGCACTGCTGCGACAGGAGGGTGCATGACCGGCTGCCCTACAGGGCCGGGGTCTGGTCGAGGACTGGCGGGGCCTGCGCAGCGAGCTCTCTGAGAGGCTCACCGCTCAGCCGGCAAACCCTCCACTCGTCGAGGAAGTCCACGCCGAGCGACTTGTAGAAGTCGATCGTCGGCTCGTTCCAGGCCAGGACCCACCACTCGAAGCGCTCGTACCCGTTCCGCCGGCAGACCGTGGCAAGGGACGCGAGCAGAGCCTTGCCGTGTCCTCCACCTCGGGCGTGCGGCCGTACGTAGAGGTCCTCCAGGTGCATGCCGCGCGTGCCGGTCCAGGTCGAGAAACGGGGGAACCACAGGGCAAAGCCCACGGCCTCGCCCGTCTCGTCGTCCTCGGCGATCAGGGCGAACGCGGCGGGATGCTGTCCGAACAGCGCCTCGCGGAGCTGCTCGTCGGTCGCTCGAGCCTGCTCAACGGCCCTCTCGTATGCGGCGAGTTCGCGGATCATCGCGCGGATCGTGGCGACGTCGTCCATCGTGGCGGCCCGGATCATGCCGGAGATCATCGGCCACCGTGCCGAGCCGTGTCCAGCGAATTCCGCGCCTTCCCCGCGGCGTGAGCCCGACCGTGGGCTTGGCCTTGACGGATGATGCGGGGAAGGCGTGCGCAGCCGTGCCGAGAAGGGCCTTGTGGGGCATCGACACGCTTCACGATGCTGCCTGGATGATGACTTCCGTCTTCGCGTTCGTCGGTGCGGCCTTCCTGATCGCCATGGTCCCGGGGCCGAGCACGGTCGTGATCCTGCGCCGAGCCGTGGTGAACGGCCGGAGGACCGGCATGGCCACGGTCCTGGGCAATGAGTGCGGGGTGCTGATGTGGGGCCTCGCCGCCGCCTTCGGTCTCTCGGCCCTGCTGCTGGCCTCGCAGGTCGCCTACGACATCATCCGGATGGCCGGCGCCGCGGTGCTGGTGTGGATGGGGACGCGTGCCTTGTGGCAGGCGAGGCGAGCGGGCCCGCCGGATGAGGGACCAGGGGAGACGGCCCCCGTATCGCTTCGGCGGGCGTACTGGCAGGGCCTGGTCACCAACGTCGCCAATCCGAAGGCCGGCGTCTTCGCCGTCTCCTTCCTGCCGCAGTTCGTTCCGCAGGGAGCGCCTGTCCTTCCGACGCTGCTCGCCTTCTCGCTGATCTGGGCCGTGATCGACCTGATCTGGTACCTGCCGCTGGTCTGGCTGGCCGGACGTGTGGGAGGAGTGCTGCGACGACAGTCCGTTCAGCGTGGTATGGAACAGGTGTTCGGGGCACTCCTGGTGGGACTGGGGGTGCGTCTGGCTGCAGAGTCTTGAGGATCGACTCAAGAGCGAGGCAGGCGTAGGCGAAGCGGCCCCGGGTGTTGAAGCGGCCGCGGGTGTTATTGAATGAGGTGTGCGGTCAGGAATCTCGGGGCCCTGTCGCCCGGGTTCTGGTACGGCCCCGGCGCTGTGCCGGGGTTGGCGAGCGAGCTGAGAGAGCCGCATGGACTCCACCCCGTCCCCATCGTCCGCGTCGCCGTTCGACATGGTCAGCGGCGCTTTGGGGCAGTACATCCCACGCGGCGGAGCGGCAGCGGCCGCCGGTTCTGCCGCCCCGCAGGGTGACAGTGCGGTCCGCCAGCGCGTACACGCCGATCCGGCCTCCGGCCGTCAGGAGCAAATTCTCGGCGCGGTCAACCTTGACCGGGATCTGAGAATCACCCGCTCCAATCTGGACGCCCCCGTTTTCGCGGGGGTGGAGGCCGTGACCGGGAGCTCTTTCGTCGATCTTCTGCCTCCCTGGGACGTACCGACGGTCACCCGGCGGTTGCGGCAGGTCCTCGAGAGCGGTGAGCCGCACGTCGCCCGGGTCCAGCGGCTGCGGCGCCGTGACGGGTCGGAGCTGGTGGTCTCGATGAGCATCCTGGCAGCCGCGGCGCCTCAGGAGGGCCTGACCGTCTCCCTGATCGCCATGGCCAGGAGGCTGCACCTGTACGCCGCCGAGACCGCGATCGGCACCTCGCTGGACATCGGCGAGACCGCACAGTCGCTGGCGGAGTCTCTGCTGGCCTGGGGAGACGTGGCCGCCATCGACCTCGATCTGGCTGTGTGGACAGGCGAGGTGGTCACGGAGCAGCCGCAACGGCGTATCCGGCTGCGGCGAGCGGCCCTGGTGCCGGACCGGGCGTGGCCCGATGGCTACGTGACTCCCGGCGACGATCTTCCCAGCGATGCGAGCCGCTTGCTGTCGCAGGCGGTGCGGCGTGACGATGCCGCGCAAGCCATCGTCATACCCGACCGGGCGGCGATCGAGCAGGTACTCGGCAGTGCGCGGCTGGTACGTGCCCTGGTGCCCGGTGACCGAGCGGCGGGCGTGGCGTACATACCCCTGGTTCTGGACGGCGCGCCGCCCGTCGTTCTGGGTGTGGCGGAGATCTGGCGGCGGGCGGACCGCCCCTTCGACGACGGCGAGCTGCTCGACCTGCAGGAGCTGGTTGCCAGGACCTCTCACCACGTTGACCTGGCCCGTCAGCACCAGCGCGAGCACACGCAGGTGCTGGCGTTGCAGCGCCGGCTGCTGCCGCGGTCCGGCGGCGACACCATCGAGACCGCCAGTGTCTACCAGCCCGCCACCCCCGACAGCGCGGGCGTCGGCGGTGACTGGGTGAACAGCTTTCCCTTGCCGGACGGCCGTACCGCGCTGGTGGTCGGTGACGTCGTCGGGCACGGTCTGGGAGCCGCGGCGACCATGGGACAGCTGAGCATGGAGGCCCGCGCGCTGCTGTCCGCGGGGCTGGCGCCCAACGAGGTGCTGGAGCACCTGGACGAGACCGTGACGCTGCTGGACGACACGGAGTCCGGGCTGGCGGCCGGTTACAGCGCACTCGGGTCGACCTGCTGCATCGCCGTCTACGACCCGGTCAGCCACCACGTGGCGCTGTCCAGCGCCGGCCACCTCCCCCCGGTCCTGGTGCCCCCGGACGGGCCCGCCGGCCCTGTCGCAGTACGCCCCCACCCCGGGCTGGGCGCCGAGTTCGCGCTGCGGGAGCCGTTCGTCGTGCACGTGTTCGCCGTACCCCCGGGCTCGCTGCTCGCCCTCTACACCGACGGCCTGGTGGAGGATCCCGCCCTGTCGATCGACGAGGGCATCGGCAGGCTGGCGGACGCCGTGTCCACGGTGCATCCCTGGGATGCCCTGCCGCAGGCCGCGCGGCGCTTGGTCTCCGACCTGGCGCCCGTGCGCCGGCGCGACGACGTGACCCTCCTGCTCGCGCGCATGATCGGCTACCGGAAGGGGGACACCGCGACCTGGCGTCTGCCCGCCCGGGGGGACGCGGCCGCCCGGGCCCGCACGCTGGTCTCCGCGCTGCTGGGGCGATGGCACACCAGAGACGACACCCGGGACAACGTGCTGCTGGTGGTCAGCGAACTGGTCGCGAACGCGGTCCGCTTCGCCGACGGACCCATCACGGTACGGCTGATCAGGGCCGGTCACGGGCTGCTGTGCGAGGTGGGCGACACCGGCAACGGCAGGCCCCGGCTGGGCCGGGGCGGGCTCCTCGACGACGGCGGTCGTGGACTGCACGTCGTGCATGGACTCACCACCCGGTGGGGGGTGCGGTGGACGGACACCGGCAAGGTGGTCTGGGCGTCAGTGGCGACAGCCGCGAGGTGACGCGGCTGAGGAGAGGGCAGGCCGGGCGGAGTCACCGGTGGTACGGGCGGCTGTCTCCGGCACGGCCGTGGCGCGAGCTCGCGCTACAGCCACTCCCCTGCCAGGGCGGTGGCCGTGAGGCCCGGGGCCGCCGCGTACAGGACGGCGCGACTGCCCCGTTCCTGCCCGGCGTCGTGCGCTCTCCGCAGGATGTCGAAGACGGCGGCGCCTCCGCGGTTGCCGCTGGTGTAGCTGTCCCGGCTGTAGTCCAGCAGCCCCGAAGGCCACCCGTCGGGCATCGTCTGCTCCATGTACTCCAGCACCCGCGTCCCGCCGGGGTGCGCGAGCAGAACGTCGGGGTGCCAGGAGCCGGGGTCGTCCTGGTAGCGGAGGCGCAACCACTCCCACATCGCGCTGACCGTCTCCTGTACGGCACGCGGCCCGCGCCGGTCCATCACGAAGTGGGTGCCGTCCTCCCGTGTCTCCAGGCGGTGCAGGTCCTGGGTGCCGGGCAGGGTGTGGTGCCAGGCGGCGTCCAGCCGCAGCACCGACTCGGGCCTCGGGCGGCCCGTGACCACCGCGGCGACCGCGGTGTCCGCGAACAGCAACCGGACGATCAAGGACTCCAGAGTGTCGTCCGCGGGCTGGTAGGTCGTGCTCAGTGCCTCCGCGATCACGACCAGGATCACCCGGTCGGGGTCCGCGGCCACGAGATCCGCCGCCAGAGCCAGGGAGCGGGTCCCGGCGACGCAGGCCCACTGCGTGGCCGGCAGCAGCATCACGTCGTTGCGCAGCGGGAGCTCGTTGGCCAGGGCGACGTCCAGCCCCGGCAGTGCTGGGGTGGTGGAGTGACTGGTGATCAAGCAGTCGACGTCGGCGGCGTCCAGCCCGGCGATCTGCAGGGCCCCGCGCGCCGCACGCTCCCCGCAGGACCGCACGGCCGCCCAGGCCGGCGCGGTGCGCTCCTGGACGGTCTGCGGCGCGGGTATCGCCTCAAGGGCGGCGATCACGCGATCCACGTCCTGCTCGGTGAACCCGTCGCCGGCCAGAGCCTCTCGGGCCGGCCCGATGCCGGCAGCCGGCAGGGTGCTCCCGTTGCCAGGCGCGACGGCGGTCTCCAGCGGCAGCATCCACCCGCGGGTTTCGATGCCCGTACTGGCCGCGATGCCGTCGATCCGCGGCGTCCACGCGGCGTGCGGGTGCCGGTCGCGGACCTCCGCCACGATCTGGCTGGTCTTCACGGTGTGCTCGCCGTGTATCACGGCGGGCGGGCACAGGTATGCGGCCATGGTCAGCACCTTTCTACGGGGAACGAGGCAGAACATCACGAAGGCTGTGTCATGGATCACTTAGGCACGGCGCATCCAAGTCAATGGCGATGCGCTCTACTTCGTGCTTCTGCGTCCGTTTCGAGAATGGACGCTAAATGGACATTTACGCTGTGATCTGGGCAACTTAGGTGGTTTTTGCCATGCGTGACACGGCGCACACTGCTGGGGCCCGCCGGGGAGGGTGGGGAGCGGCGGCAGCCGGGCATCCGGCTCCTCGCTCCGAAGGTCCCTCAGTCGAGACAGAACTCGTTTCCCTCGACGTCCTGCATCGGGATGCACGACTCGTTGACGCCGTCGGCGCGCAGTGTCTGCACGTGTACCGCGCCGAGCGCGACCAGTCGTGCGCACTCGGCCTCGAGTGCGGCCAGGCGCTCTTCGCCCACGAGCCCGGTGCCGACCCGCACGTCAAGATGCACCCGATTCTTGACGGCCTTGCCTTCGGGGACGCGCTGGAAATACAGTCGCGGGCCCACACCTGAGGGATCACCGCACGCGAACCATGCACCCTGACGCTCAGGCGGCAGCGAACGATCGTAAGCGTCCCAAGTGGCGAACCCCTCCGGTGGCGGCGGTACGACGTACCCCAGCACCTCGCACCAAAAACGAGCGACGCGCTCAGGTTCCGCGCAGTCAAAGGTGACTTGGAACTGCTTGATCGATGACATCGGCGCACCATAGCAGTGGGCTCCGCACCCACCTCTGCCTGAAACCGGAACCGGCCGCTGCGAAAACAGTTGGACACGTCCTGGGCTCTCCATGACTATTCGCGCTGTGACAGACGAAGCCGAACGCCGGACCTCAGTCCCCACGAGCACGAAGGCCGTGCGATTCGTTGAGTTGTCGAGCACAGCCATGATCGCGTTGCTGAAGGACGATCTGGCTCAAGCCAGTGCCGAAGCGGGTGTCGCACTCACCGAGTACTTCGTCACCGACAGGGCGAAGTGGGTGTGGCGGTATCGGGTGAATCAGCTGAGCTCGGACCCGAGTTGCGCGGGGTGGCTCACGCAGGCGGTGGTAGCCGAGCCGGAGGGTGCCGTCGTGGGGTATGCCGGGTTCCACGGGCCGCCGGACGACGTGGGCATGGTGGAGCTCGGTTACTCGGTGGTCCCCGTCCACCGTCGTCAGGGCTACGCCAGGGCGATACTGACCGCGTTGGTGCGGCGGGCCGCTGCCGAAGCCCGAGTCAGGACCGTGCGGGCGACGATCAGTCCGGACAACACCGCATCCCTGGCAACGATTTCCGGGTTCGGCTTCGTGGAGGTCGGAGAGCAATGGGACGAGGAAGACGGCCTCGAACTCATCTTTGAAGTTCCTGCCTGATCAAGCAGCGCAGCGGGCAGCCACCTCGCTTGACCTTGCCCTCCGGGGCAGGGTTTAGCGTGCGAGCAGTGAGGTGAGCGAGATGAGGATCAGTGAGCTCGCGCGTCGGGCCGACGTGACGACGAAAGCAGTGCGGTACTACGAGTCCCTGGGGCTGATCACGCCCGGGCGTCTCGGCAACGGCTATCGGGACTACGCCGAAGACGACGTACGTCTCGTGCGGGAGATCAGGGCCCTGCACCGACTGGGCATCCCGGTCGAGCGCACCCGGCCCTTCCTCGAGTGCCTGGCCGCCGGGAGCCGGCACGCCGACGACTGCCCCGCCTCACTCGCCGCCTACCGGGAGGCCATCGACGAACTCACCGAGCGGATCGAGGCACTGAGCGCCCGCCGTGCGACGCTGATCACCAACCTGCAGATCGCGGCCCACCGGGGCAGCGGGGCCGCACCGCCGGAGAAGGCCGGAACAGCGGGTGGGAGCCACCTGACCCTGCCCGCGGAGCTGCCCGTCCCCGAGGACGACGGTGCCGCCGCCCACCTGCCCGGCACGAGGATGCCGCCCCTGGCGCTGCTGAACACCGCCGGCCGAGCGATCCGGCTGGACACGCTCGGGCCTCGGCGCACGGTGATCTACATCTACCCCCTCACCGGACGCCCCGGCACCGACCTGCCGGAAGGCTGGAACTCCATCCCGGGCGCCCGTGGCTGCACCCCGGAGGCGTGCGGCTTCCGGGACCACTTCCAGGACCTCCTCGAAGCCGGCGCCGGCCGCGTCTACGGACTGTCCAGCCAGGACACCGACTACCAGAACGAGGTCGTGGAGCGGCTCGGTCTGCCCTTCGACATGCTCTCCGACCCCGCCCTCGGTCTCGCCGACCACCTCAAACTGCCCACCTTCGAGGCCGACGGGACGAGACTGTTCAAGCGACTGACACTTGTCGTCCGCGACAGCGTGATCGAGCACGCCTTTTACCCGGTCTTCCCGCCGAACGAGCACGCCCGGCAGGTCCTGGCCTGGCTGCGCGAGAACCCTCCGCTCACGACGTGATGAAGCAACCCATACCGAGGAGTCCTTCCATGTTCCGCGGCCTCAGCGCCTTCCCTCTCACGCCCACGACGGAAGAGGGCATCGACGAGCGGGCGTTCGGCGCCCTCGTCTCCCGTCTCGCCGCCGCGGGCGTCGACTCCATCGGCGCCCTCGGCTCCACCGGCGGCTACGCCTATCTCACACGCGAGCAGCGCGCCCGGGTGGCGAGGCTGGCGGTCGAAGCCGCCGACGGTGTCCCGGTCATGGCCGGCATCGGGGCACTGCGCACCTCGCAGGTACTCGCCGTCGCCGAGGACGCGCAGAAGGCGGGCGTGTCCGCGGTCCTGCTCGCCCCGATGACCTATCAGGCCCTCACCGACGACGAGGTGTTCGGCCTGTACGAGAGCGTCACCCGTGAGCTGTCAGTGCCGCTGTGCGTGTACGACAACCCCCGCACCACCCATGTCCACCTCACCGACGAACTCCACGGCCGTATCGCCGAGTTGCCGAACGTGGCCGCAGTCAAGATTCCGCCGGTGCCCGACGACCGGGCAGCCGCGCGACAGCGCGTCGCGGCGTTGCGGGCGCTGCTCCCGGACACGGTCAGCGTCGGTGTGAGCGGCGACTGGGCGGCGGCCACCGGACTGAACGCCGGATGCGACGCGTGGTACTCGGTCACGGGCGGCCTCTTCCCTGCCACCGCCCTCGCCCTCACCCGGGCCGCCCAGGCCGGCGACGCGGCTGGAGCCACGGCTCACTCCGAGCGGCTGGAGCCCCTTTGGGAGCTCATCCGCCAGCACGGCGGCCTGCGTGTGATGTCGGCGGCCGCCTCGCATCTGGGCCTCGCGACCGAGCCGAATCTCCCGCTGCCACTGCGGGGCCTGCCCCCCGACGCCCGACGCCGACTGGTCACCGTCCTGGAGCACCTCGCCCTGGGAACGAACGCGTGATCCGCCCGCTTGAGCTTGGCGGGGCAACTCACGCACAATGCCTGGCATGACCGCTGCCGCCGACATCCTCGTGGGACGACTGCACGTCGATCTGTGCCGCCAGTCCAGCGCGACCTGTCGCGGCTGACGACCAAGAGCCCATGAGTTCCCCGGCGGCGTAGGGCCACCGGGTCGTCAGCCTTCGTGCCTCCGCGTCCCCCACAGCACCATGCGCACCGGTCAAGGCTGCGGCCATCCCCTTTCACGCGCCCTTGCGTGCCCCGACGCGTCCCTGACGTACGTCACCGCGCCGGCATGCCCGCACGCCGTCTCCGCACCCCACTCGGAGTCACATGTCCGCGCATGCCCTTTCCCTGTTCCCGCCCACAACGGGCGACCGCCGCCGGGTCTCCGCCGACCTCCTCGGCCGGACGGCCGACCAGGGCGGTGGTGCCCGATGAGCGCCGCCCCCGTACCGTCGGGGACGCCGGAAGCCCAGAAGCCGGAACAGGATGCCCCTGCTCCTTCCCGGCTGCGGACCGTGGTGCTCGCCAGTCTGCTGGGCACCACCGTGGAGTGGTACGACTTCTTCCTCTACAGCACGGCTGCCGGGCTCGCCTTCGACAAGCTGTTCTTCCCCACATCCAACGGCACGGTCGGCACGATGCTGTCCTTCGCGACGTTCGCCGTGGGCTTCGTCGCCCGCCCCGTGGGCGGTCTGCTCTTCGGGCACATCGGAGACCGGATCGGCCGTAAGCACACCCTGGCCTTCACCATGGGGCTGATGGGCGTCTCCACCGCCCTGATCGGTCTGCTGCCCACCTATCAGCAGGTCGGCATCCTCGCGCCTGCGCTGCTTCTGGTCCTGCGGGTCGCGCAGGGCGTGGCGCTGGGCGGGGAGTGGGCCGGGGCGGTGCTGCTGGCCGTGGAGTACGGGCCCGACGGCCGCAAGGGCCGGTTGGGCAGCTGCCCGCAGATCGGGCTGGCTCTCGGACTGGCGCTGGGCACCGGCGTGTTCGCGCTGCTGAGCGACGCCCTCAGCGACGAGGCGTTCCTCGCCTACGGGTGGCGGATCGCCTTCCTCGTCAGTCTGGTGCTGGTGGTGGTCGGGCTGGCCGTGCGGCTGAAGATCGACGAGACGCCGGCGTTCCGTGCCGTACGCCGCCTTCGGGAACTGCCGCGTTCCGCGCCTCTGGTGGAGCTGATGCGTGCGCCGCAGGCACGTCGGCACGTCCTGCTCGGGATGCTCGCCCGGTGGGGCGAGGGGGCCGCTTTCAACACGTGGGCCGTCTTCGCCATCACCTACGCGACCGGAACGCTCAGGCTGGACCGTACGCCGGTGCTGCTCGCGGTCACCGCCGCGGCACTCGTGATGGCCGTGCTGATACCGGTGTCCGGGGCGGTGGTCGACCGCCGCGGAGCCCGCCGGGTCTACGTCACCGGCATGGCCGCGTTCTCGGCCTCGGTCTTCCCGGCGTTCTGGCTCTTCGGCACCGGCGGGACCTGGGCCTTCGCGGCGGCGCTGGTCGTGACACTCGGGGTCGTGCACGCCTGGTTCTACGGTGCCCAGGGCACCTTGTTCGCCCCCCTCTTCCCCACCCCGGTCCGGTACACGGGCATGTCCTTCGTCTACCAGATGTCCGGCATCTTCGCGTCCGGCGTCACCCCGCTGATCATGACCGCCCTGCTGGCACTCGGTTCGGGCAGCCCGTGGTGGGCCTGCGGCTATCTGGCACTGACCGGACTGGTCAGTGTGTGGGCGACCGGCCGGCTGCGGGACGGCGATCTGCATGTCCCGACCGGAACGGCGCCCCCTCGGGCTCACCACCGGCCCCACACCGGCATCGGCGGCCACACCCCAGCCAGCCGCGTCACCCACCTGCCCGGACGACACAGCCGGCCCCCACAGGGGGAAGCGAGGAACGGCTAGTCCTCCCGTGCCCACGGCCGGAGTTTCTCCGGGTTGCGGACCGCCCAGATGCGGGTGACGCGTCCGTCGGAGACATCGAACGCGGCTACGGTCATGACGACGCCGGCGCGCTGGGCCACCAGGCCGGGCGCACCGTTGACCGACCGCTCCAGGAGTTCCAGCCCGGGAGCCTTGTCGGCGATGGCGACCATGTACTGGGCGATGCGTGCGCCGCCCTCGACCGGGCGCAGGACGGTGCCGACCATGCCGCCGCCGTCGGCGGTCATCACGGCGGCCGGGTCGAGGAGTCCGACGAGGGCCGCGACGTCCTTGGTCTCCCATGCCTCTTTGACGTGCCTCACCACGTCGGCCCGGCCGGTCGCCGGCACCGGAGCGCGCGCGACGCTCACCCGCCGGCGGGCGGTGGCCGCCAGCTGCTTGCAGGCGGCCGGGGTACGGCCGAGAACGCCGGCGATCTCGGCGAACGGGTAGCGGAAGACGTCATGCAGGACGAACGCCACCCGCTCGGCGGGCGTCATCGACTCCAGGACGACGAGGAAGGCCATGGTCACCGACTCGTCCAGGACGATCTGGTCGGCGGGGTCCGCTGGGCCGGTGGTGTCGGCGCCACCCGCGTGGTCCCACTCGGTGCGGTCGGGCAGCGGCTCGGGCAGCCACGCGCCGACATAGCGTTCACGGCGCGCTCGTGCCGAGCCGAGCAGGTCCAGGCAGATGCGGCTGGTCACCGTCGTCAGCCAGGCGCCGGGGGACAGGATCTCCTCCTGCCGGCTTCGCGACAGCCCGTACCAGCGCGCGTAGGCATCCTGTACGGCGTCCTCCGCCTCGGTCATCGAACCGAGCAACCGGTAAGCGACATTGATCAGTCGGCGCCGCTCGCCGGCTATCTCATCCGTCCTGGCCCCGACAGTCCCCATGCTTCCGGCCGCCCCCTCGCCTTACCTTTCGCGGGCCCGCGTCGTCGGTCTGGTGAGACCTTATCGATCTACCGCCCGACGGCGGGCAAAGGGGACTGTGACATGGCCACTCAGGTGACGGTGACGGATACGGCGAACGCACAGCGCACTTCCTCGTTCCTGCGGATCGCGATCGCCCTGCAGACCCTGACCGTCTTCCTTCAGGCGGTCTCGGCCGGACTGCTGGTGACCTCGTCCTACGGGGCGATGCTGCATGATGTCGGAGCCCGGGTGATGTACGGGGCGTCGATGCTGTACCTGCTCGCGGCGGTGCTGGCGTGGAAGCCGGGCGGCGGCTCGACCCGGCCTGTCTGGCACGCCACAGGTTTCCTGGTTCTCGCCTCGGCCCAGGTCGTGCTCGGCATCGCGCACGTGCCGTCGGTCCATTTCCCCCTGGGCGTCTTGATGTTCGGTCTGAGCGTGCTGGCACTGGCCCGGCGTTGAGGTCCGACGCGGTGCGGCACCCGGACACCGGCTACTCGTCGGACAGCGTGAGGTCGGGGACCCGCCAGGCCGCGATCACCAAGGCGGCCAGGGACACCACGGCGCCCGTGAGGAAGACGATGCGCATCGAGGCGACGTAGCCCTCCAGGAACGGCAGGGACACGCTCGGGTCGAGGGCGCGCAGGAACGCGGAGTCCTCCAGGCCGACGCCGCCGTCGGGGCGGAGCACTCCCGTCAGGGCGTGCGCGTTGTCGGGCTGGGCCAGCAGCCGGCGGTAGCCCGGGTCCTGGCGGGCCTCGGCCAGCCGGTCGGCGATGCTGCCGGCCGCCGTGGTGAACAGGATCGACAGGAAAGCCGCGGTGCCCACCGTGCCGCCGTTGGAGCGGAAGAAGTTGACCGACGCCGTCGCCGCGCCCATGTCCGTACGGGGCACCTCGCACTGCGCGAGCGTGGTGAGCGTCTGCATCGACGCGCCGAGTCCCGCACCCATCAGGGCCATGCCGAGCGCCGGATGCCACAGCGGGCTGTCCGCCCGTAGCGTGGCGAAGACGAGCATCGCCGCGGTGAACGAGCCGACACCGGCCACGAGATGGACCTTGAACCGGCCGGTCCGGGCGATCATCCGGCCCGTCAGCAGGGTGACCGCGAGGTTCGCGGCGACCGTGGGCAGGGTGGCCAGGCCCGCCGCGATGGGGCTCATGCCGCGTACGAGCTGCAAGTAGAGCGGCAGTGTCGTCATCGCGCCGAACATGCCGATGCCGACGACGAAGTGCAGCCCGACGCCCAGCCGGAAGGTCCGGATGCGGAACAGACGGGGCGGCAGCAGGGCGGCGTCGCCCGACCTCCGCTCGACCACCAGGAACACGACCAGACCTGCCACACCGATCGCGTACATCGACAGGGCCAGGGGCGAGCCCCACCCCCAGGCACGGCCCTGCTCCGCGACGGTCAGCAGTGGCACGAGGCCCACGGCCAGGGCGAGCGCCCCGGCGTAGTCGAGCCGGTGCCGCACCCGCCGGTGCGGGAAGCGGAGCACACGCATGATCGTCACCGCGGCCGCGGCGGCGAGCGGCACGTTGATCAGGAAGATCCAGCGCCAGCCGGCGATGCCGAACAGATCGGCCCGGTCCGCGAACGCACCGCCCACCAGCGGGCCGACGATGCTGGCGCCGCCGAACACGGCCATGAAGTAGCCCTGGTAGCGGCCCCTCTCCCGCGGGGAGGTGATGTCGGCGATGATCGTCATCGCCAGCGACATGAGCCCGCCGCCACCGAGCCCCTGAACGGCGCGGAACGCCGCGAGTTCATAGATCGACGTGGCACATCCGCACAGCAGTGAGCCGACGGTGAACAGGGCGATCGCGGCGAGGTAGACGGGCCTGCGGCCGTGGATGTCGGAGAGCTTGCCGTAGAGCGGCGTCGCGAGGGTGGCGGTGATGAGATACGCGGTCGTCACCCACGCCTGGGCCGTCAGCCCGTGCAGGTCGTCGGCGATGGTCCGCAGCGCGGACGAGACCACCGTCTGGTCCAGCGCCCCCAGGAACATGCCGAGGACCAGCCCGGACATGACGGTGGTGATCTGCCGGTGACTGAGCCGCGGGGGTATGTCCCCGGACGCGCCCTGTTCTTGGGTGTCGGAGAAGGTCACGTGTCGTCCTTGGGATGGGAGCGGGTGCAACGCACGGGCACGGGCCGCCCCGGGGTTCCGGAGCGGCCCGCACTCGGGGGACCGGGCGGCTAGCCGGCGATCTTCGCCAGATCACCGACCGCCTGATCGACCTCCGGCAGCGTCAGCATCGCCAGTCGGGCCGACCGGGCCCGTGCCCGGGGCCCGGGATCGGCGAGGAGTCCCCGGCACACGTCGGCGATGCCGACCGCGCTGCTGTCCGTGATGTGACGGCCGAGCCCCAACTCCTGCACCCGGTCCGCGTTGGCGGGCTGGTCGCCGAAGTGCGGCAGCACCGCCAGCGGCGTGCCGGTGCGCATGGCCTCGCGGATGCTGTTGAAGCCGCCATGGGTGACGAACAGATCCACCGACTCCAGCAGCAGCGGCTGCGGCACCCGCTCGGCGACATGGATGTGCCCGGGCAGCCCCTCCGTGTCCACCGGGATCCCGGACGTCGACACGACCACCGTGCAGTCGTCCAGCCCGGCCGAGGCCCCCAGGATCGCGTTCAGGCTCTCGGTGGGGTCCGGCAGTTTCACGGGCAGAGGCGTGTCCCGGTCCGCCATGCGCTCCCGCATCACCGGCAGGGCGGTGCCGATCGCGGCGTACACCAGGGGCCGGTCCGTGGGCAGCCGGGCCGCCCACTCCGGCAGCACGCCGCCTCGCTCGACGTCCACCGTCTGCCGGTAGGCCCACGCCTGGTGCAGATGTCGGGCGAAGGAGAAGGCGGGCGGCACGTAGTCGACGCGGCCGTGCGGAACGAGGGACAGGGGGTCGTCCCGCACGGGCAGTCCCAGCTCCTCGCGCCGCTCGTTGAGCTGCGGCAGCACCTCGACGGGGTCCAGGATGTTGCTGAACCCCGAGGGCGTCGGCAACTGCGGCACTCTCAGCAGTTCGGCGGTCAGCACGGCACTCATGTCCATGCCGTCCCGCAGGATCACATCCGGCCGGAAGTCCCGGGCGAGGGGGAGCAGGACGTCCAGGTGCGGCTTGACTCCCGGCCCGGCCACGTGGCGCATCAGCAGCCGGGTCAGTGCGGCCGTCGGCTCCGTGAGGTCGGCGGTCTCCTGGAGCTCGGCGAGGTATGGGCCCATCGCGGCGAGCGGATCGAACTCCGGTAAAACGGCGTTCACTTGTACGTCGTCGTCACGGAAGACGGGGGCGAGGGCATCGGTGGTGACCACCAGCACCTGATGCCCGGCCTTGGACAGGGCGCGCAGCAGCGGCAGTTGAGCACGGCCGTGGGAGGGACTGCCGAGCGTGGTGCACAGAACCCGCATGGGGTGAGCCTTTCTCTCGGGATTCTTCTTCGGCGGGGAGGAGAGGGCAGGGCGCGCCGGTCGCCCCGCCCAGATGTCACGCCACCCGCGTCGGCGCCTCCGCGCGCCCGATGCCCTGCCAGCTCAGTCCGGCCCGCGCGAGGCGGTCCGCGTCCAGCAGGTTGCGGAAGTCGTGGACCTCGTGGCCTGCCATGCGCGCGGCGATCGCCGCCCAGTCGAGGTCACGCAGCTCCGGCCATTCGGTGAGGACGAGACAGGCCGCCGCCCCCTCCGCCGCCCGCACCGGGTCGTCGGCGAGCTCGACCAGATCGCTCAGATCGGGCCGCTCCGCGCGCAACGCCGGGTCGTACGCCGTGAGTTCGGCGCCCCGCTCACGCAGCAGGCGGGCGACGGAGAGCGCGGGGGAGTCGCGCAGGTCGGAGGTGCCGGCCTTGAAGGTCAGGCCGTACAGGGCGAGCCGCACGCCGTCCAGCGAGCCGTCCTTGGCGCGCCCGCACGCGGCGGCGACCCGATCGACGAGCTGCCGCTGGTGGGCGACGTTGGTCTCGATGGTGGCGCGCAGCAGGGGGAAGTCGACCCCGGCCAGATCGCACACGGTCAGCAGGGCGTGGGTGTCCTTGGGCAGACAGGAGCCGCCCCAGCCGGGCCCGGGCCGCAGGAACGCCGAACCGATGCGCGGGTCCCGCCCTATGCCCTCGGTGACATCGGCGATGTCGGCGCCGAAGCGTTCGCAGACGGTGGCGAGGTTGTTGGCGAAGGACAGCTTCATCGCGAGGAAGAAGTTGGCCGCGTACTTGGTCAGTTCGGCGCTGGCGGCGTCGGTGAGCACCAGCGGCGCGTCCAGTTCGGCGTACAGCTCGGCCACGCGCCGGGCGGCGTCCCGGTCGGTGGCACCGATGACGATCCGGTCGGGGTGCAGGAAGTCGTGGACGGCGCGGCCCTCACGCAGGAACTCCGGGTTGCTCACCACGGCCACGTCGTCCCGGCCGAGCAGTGCGGCGACGCGCTCGCACGTGCCGACGGGCACCGTCGACTTGTTGACGACGACAGAGCCGGGCGGCAGCACATCGCGGATCTGCGCGGCGACGGCCTCCACGGCCGCGAGATCGGCGGCCCCGCCCGCCCCCATGGGCGTGGGCAGGCACAGGAACACCACCTCGGCCTCGGCGACGGCGGCCGCGGTGTCGCCGGTGAAGTCGAGCCGTGCCGCGTCCAGGGCGCCCCGGACGACCTCGGGCAGCTCGGGCTCCAGGATGTCCACCCGGGCCTCGCGCAGCCGCTCGACCTTGTGCGGGTCGGCGTCCGCGCACACCACGAAGTGCCCGAGAGAGGCCAGACAGGCGCCGGTTGTCAGTCCGACGTAGCCGGTTCCGATGACGGCGACGCGTCGAGCAGGCACAGAGAATCACCTTTTCCGGTCGGTGGGGGTGCCCGCGTGCGACGGCTTCGGGACGTGCGCCGTCGCGTCCTGCGGGCAGACCTGGAAGGGCCGACTCCGTCGTACGGCCCGGGCACAGCGAGGACTCAAGTCACCAATCGTTGACCTGAGTCAGGTATGACATGCGGTAAGAACATAAGTCAACGCTTGATGACATCGGTCGGTGACTTTGAGACAGCCGCCGCAGACTGGAACATGGGCGGATGGCCGAAGGGCCGTGGACCACGGAGGTGCGGTACGTGACCGGAGTACACAAGGGCGAGGCGTCGAAAGCGGCGGCCTGCCGGCCCGCCCACAAGCGCTCGGCGTCGGGGACGCGTACCGCGCTGCGGGCCGCCGCGGCCTTCCGCTTCGGCAAGTACGGGTACGAGGGCACCAGCGTGCGCGACATCGCGGGCGACGTCGGTGTGGACGCGGCCCTCGTCTACCGTTACTTCGGCTCGAAAGAAGCGCTGTTCAACGACGTGTCGGGTACGGGCAAGATATTCGAGCCGCTGCTGGACGAGCCGGTGGAGGGGATACCCGACTGGTTCTGCGCGCTGCTCATGGGCCCGCCGAGGGAGGGCGACTTCCCGCATCCGGTGCTGTCCGTGCTGCGCTCTTCCGGACGGGACGAGGCGGTGGCGCGGCTGCGGGCGGACTTCACAGAGGTGTTCTCCCATCGCCTGGCCGCCCGGCTCGGCGGCCCCGACGCGGACCTGCGGGCGGAACTCCTGGCGGCCTGGATGCTCGGCACCAGCCTGATGCGATCGGAGATCCGCCCACCCGCCCTGGCCTCGGCGCCGGACGCCACGCTGGAGCGCTACCTTCGAGCGGGCATCGAGGTCCTGCTGGACCCGGCGCCGGTGGACGCCGACGGGAATGCCGGGGCCGGGGGCGAAGGACACGCCATCGGCGACAACTGACCCGGGACGGCGGGGCATGCCCGGGCGATGACGCCCGCACACGTGTGTTTCACGCTCGCCCCGGCCAGGACGTGCGACCTCAGACGGTGGCCTCAGGCCGGGCCGGGGTGAGGTAGTGCCCGGCTGTCCGCGTGGCGTGCGGGGCGAGCAGGTCCAGTAGTCGGTCGGCCGCGAGCTTGAGGAGATCGCCGTCGCGCTCTGCGTGGAGGGTTTCCAGGATGAAGGCCACCTGGGTGGAGTCCTCGGTGACGCGGGTGCGGTGGGCGTCGCGGTGGTTCCAGTGCCGCGTCAGGACCCCGGTGGCGTCCGCGTAGATGATCTCGCCGGGCTTGGGGTGCTCGACGGTGTCGGGTTGGCCGAGCGGGGTGAAGGACTCGGTGCCGTCCGCGTGGTGGATGCCGACGTCGCCGATGACGTGGTCCAGGTCGAAGGCGCCGGCGGGCAGGCCGTGGCGGACGGAGACGGCGTTGTAGGAGTCGACGGCCGGATTGATGCGCGGCAGTGTTCCCTTCTTCGCGAAGCGACGGCCGAGTGCGTCGACGCTGGGGCGGATACGACGGGGATTGGTGCCGAAGGAGCGGTAGGCGGTGTGCCAGGCCTCGATGCGGGGGTCGGTGTCGTCGGCCGGGTGCCAGGTGCCGGCGGCGACCTGCTGCTCCAACTCCTCCAGCGCCGCGCTGGTCCGGGGCCAGGGCTCGCGGCCGCGTAGGCCGGTGGCGGTGACCAGGGCGATGAGGGTGCCGGGGAAGGCGTCCGCGACGGCGGGGGAGAGGTGGAAGGAGGTCATGGGCGGGTTTCCGTTTCCAGCAGAGCGATCACAGCACGTCCCTTACCATTCAATGGAACGACCAGACCGTACAACGCAACGACCGGACAATGTCAACCAAACGACCGTGCGGTGCAGTGGAATGGTCGATGGCGAGGAGGGAGATCGGATGGTCGAGACAGCCGCGGCCCTGCGGACGGTCGCGTACAACGTCCGGGCGGCGCGCACCCGGGCCGGCCTGTCCCTGGAGGAGCTCGGCCGCCGGGCCCAGGTGAGCAAGGGGGCCCTGGTCGCACTGGAGAAAGCCCAGGGCAACCCCAATCTGGCCACCCTGGTCCGACTGGCCGACACTCTCGGCATCTCGGTGTCCGCCCTGATGCAGGGGCCGCCCGAAGGCCGTGTCCGTGTCGTGGCCGCCGACGCCGTGGCACCCCTGTGGACCGGCGAGCGGGGCAGCGAGGCCCGGCTCATGCTGACGACCTCGGGCCCGGCCCCGGTAGAGGTGTGGCGCTGGCGTCTGGAGCCGGGCGAGGAATACCCCAGCCACCCCCACCAGGCGGGAGTCGTCGAAACCGTCAGCGTCACCTCGGGCCGCATGACGCTGATCGTCGACGGCACGGAACACACCCTGGAAGCCGGGCAGACCGCCACGTTCGACGGTGACGCCTCGCACACCTACCGCGGCTCCGGCGCGGGACCCTGCGACCTGATCATGACGGTCCACCTGCCTCCCGCGCCCTGAACTGCCGCCTCAGCCCGGGAGGGCCGCGCCCGAGCCCAGGTGTTCCCGCAGCCACTGCTCCGTGTTGCTCACGTGGAGCAGTGCCGCCGCCTGGCTGAGGGCGGCGTCACGGGCGGCCAGGGCATGGAAGATCGCCTCGTGCTCGGCGAGAGTCCGGCCCGCGGCCCGGTCGTCGACCAGGCCGCGCCAGATGCGGGCGCGCAGAGTGCGGCCGGAAATGCCCTCCAGCAGAGTGAGGAGACTCTCGTTGCCCGTGGCCGAGACGACGGCGCGATGGAAGGCGGCGTCATGGGCGTTGAGTCGTTCGACATCGTCGCGGGCCTCGCGCATGGCATCCAAGTGCCTCTTCACCTCGGCCAGTTGGGCGTCGGAGATCCGGGTGGCGGCCAGCGCCGTGGCGACCGGTTCGAGGAGTCGCCGTACCTCCATGAGGTCCTGGAGCGCGGCCGAGTCGCCCTGCAGCAGTTCCACCGCACCGCCGAGCCCTCCCAGGAGCAGGCTCGGCTGCAGGCTGGTCACGTACGTGCCGTCGCCCCGCCGGACCTCCAGCACTCGCGCGACGGCCAGTGCCTTGACGGCTTCACGCGCCAGATTGCGTGACAGGCCCAACTGGGCGGCCAGGTCCGCCTCCGGAGGGAGCTTCGAACCGGGAGGCAGGGCGCCGGTCCTGATCAGCTCGCGAATCTGCTCGATGGCCTTGTCCGTGAGCGACATCGCGAACTCCTCACCAGCTGGATAGTGCCGGGAAACATACCATGTCTGCCTGTTCGGAAAGTTATGGTAACTGACGAAATGCCAGGTGCCGCGCAGAGTTTGCTCGCATCTTTCGCCCCGTCCCACCCGTTGACATCCCATGACTCAGGCGCGATCTTCGTGCGTAACGTCTCCTGCCCCCTCATACCAGGGATGTCTTCATGCCGAGGTCTTCGATCAACAGACGCCAGTTCCTGGCCAGCGCCACCTGCGTGGCCGCGGCGGCCGGCGCCGCAGGTGTGTTCGGTGCCGGCAGCGCGCAGGCGGCGCCCCGGACGTACACGCCCGACTGGGATTCGGTGGACCGGCACCCGCCGGCCCCGGAGTGGTTCCAGGACGCCAAGTTCGGCGTCTACTTCCACTGGGGCGCCTTCAGTGTTCCGGCCTACGACAACGAGTGGTACCCGCGCAACATGTACGAGGGCGGCAGCAACGCGAACAAGCACCACATCGCGACCTACGGCAACCCGTCGGCGTGGCCGTTCCACAACTTCATCGACGGCGCGCGGGATCTGGCGGGCAACACCGTGCGGTTCGCGCCGAAGCTGAAGTCGGCGGGCGGGAACTTCGACCCCGATGAGTGGGCGCAGCTGTTCGTCGACGCGGGCGCGAGGTTCGCCGGACCCGTCGCGGAGCACCATGACGGCTTCTCCATGTGGGACAGCCAGGTCAACGAGTGGAACTCCGTGGACAAGGGCCCGGGGCTGGACCTGTTGCGGATCTTCACCACGGCCATCCGCGCCAAGGGCCTCAAGCTGCTGGTGGCCATGCACCACGCGTACAACTTCACCGGCTACTACGAGCACGCGCCCGCCCAGACCGACCCCAGCCTGAAGAAGCTGTACGGGCAGTTGGGCGCGACGGAGGAGAACCAGCTCTGGTACGACAAGCTCAAGGAGGTCATCGACCGGGCCGAGCCCGACATCCTCTGGCAGGACTTCAACCTGGACGCCGTCGACGAGACGCAGCGGTTGAACTTCCTGGCGTACTACTACAACCAGGCCATCGGCTGGGGCCGCGAGGTCGTCGCCACGTACAAGGACGGCATGAACGGCAAGGGCGAGGTCTTCGACTACGAACGCGGCGGCCCGGCCGACCTCACCGCGCCGTACTGGCTCACCGACGACAGCATCTCCAGCAACAGCTGGTGCTACACCCAGAACATCGGCTACTACAGCACCCAGCAGATGCTGCACTCCTTCATCGACCGGGTCAGCAAGAACGGCAACATGCTGCTGAACATCGCGCCGATGGAAGACGGGACCATCCCCGAGGTCCAGAAGGACATCCTGCTCGGCATCGGAGACCACCTGAAGCGCTTCGGCGAGTCGGTGTACTCGACCCGTGCGTGGACCACGTACGGCGAGGGACCCACGAAGATGGGCGGCGGCTCCTTCACCCGGCCCACGGCCGGCACCGCGCAGGACATCCGCTTCACGCGCAACAAGGCGAACACCGTCCTGTACGCCACCGTGCTCGGCTGGCCCGGCAGCTCACTGACCATCAGAACGCTGAGCGCCGACCGGATCGACCTCTCGTCGCTGACCTCGGTGAAGCTGCTCGGCTCCACCGCCGGCACCTACACCGGCCTGCCGAAGCCGACACAGGACGCGTCGGGGCTGACGGTCACCCTGCCGTCCTCGGCGCCCTACAGCGCCGATGCCTACGTGTTGAAGCTCGCCTTCTCCGGCCGGGTCCCCGGCTTGCGTCCGCTGACCGGTGCCGTCGGCTACAGGGACGTGAACTACTCCGGCGGCGCCGCCGTGCTCCCTCTCGGCGACTACACCGCGGACGAACTGACCGCGGCCGGACTGGGCACCCGCACTCTCTCCTCCCTGCGGTTGGCCCCCGGCTACCAGGTCACCGGCTGGTCCGGCGACAACTTCACCGGCACCTCCCTGACGTTCACCGCCGACAACGCCGACCTCCGGGGCACCGGCGGCAACGACCGGGTCGCCTCGCTCAAGGTCCGGTTCAGGCCCTCGGCATACTTCCGCATCACCAACGTCACCGACGGCCTGGCCCTCGACAGCGGCGGCGACGTCGCCTCCGGGGCCGACCTCAAGCAGTGGACCTGGGACGGCAGCACCAATCTGCAGTGGCAGGCGGTGGAGGTCGGAGGCGGCTACTACAAGCTGGTCAACCGCACCAACGGCATGGTGGCCGACGGCTGGGGCGCCACGACCGACGGTTCCGCCGCCCGGCAGGCTGCCTGGAACGGCGGAAACAACCAGCAGTGGACGATCACCCACCGGGGCGACGGCCGCTACTCCCTCGCCAACCGGACCACCGGCCTGGTCCTCGACGGCGGTGGCACCGTGCCCTCGGGCTCCGTCACCAAGCAGTGGACGTACAACAGCAGCAGCAACCTGCTGTGGACGTTCACGGCCCTCTGACCGCTGCACCCACGCCGTCAGGGACGGCGGCTCCTCACGTCGGCCCGGCCTCGACACCGCCGCGGGAGGTGCTGACCGGTGTGGCCGTGGGTTTCATCGCGGCCAGTTCGCGGGCGGAGATCAGATGCCGTGTCTCCTCGGGCGTACCGAGCGGGCAGGACCGTCATCGACATCTGCGATCTCGAGCCGCTGTTCGCGGCGAAGGGGCTGGTGATCGAGGAGTAGCCGCCGGGGGGGCGTGTCGGTCAGGGCCTCGTGTCGGTCAGGGAGATGCGGGCGGTGATGCGTTTGCCGACCGGTTGCCGCTCGATGTCCAGGCCCTGGGTGACGGCCTTGACGATCTCCAGGCCGTGCTGGCCGACGCGGTCGGGGTCGGCGGGCCGGGCCGCGGGCACGGCGGGGTCGCTGTCCCACACGACGACCTCCACCGCGGCGCCCGTGACGCGCAGCTCCATGAGGACGGGACCGGGGGCGTACTTGCGGGAGTTGGTGACCAGCTCGCTGACGACCAGCTGGGTCAGGTCCATGGCACGCGGGGAGACGTCCAGGTCGTGCTCGTCCCGGAGCCGGGTGAGGAAGTCGGCGGCGTGGTGACGGGCCCGGGCGATGCAGCCGTCGTCGCCGCCCAGGGCGTAGCCGACCTGCGTCAGGTGGGCGCCGGGCTCACTACGGTCCCCGTCGGGTTGCGGCTCCAACAGCATCGTCCTTCTACTCCCCGTTCACGCGCGTGCGTGTACCCCTCACTTTGTCATGCATGCCACGGGCGTGTTGTTCGGCACAGTGGATTGGATGCGTCCGGCCGGGAGAGTGCGGCACAATCGTCGGCACAGACGTTGCACGGGGCAGCCCAGGCGCAGTTGAGGAGACGGTGACCGACAACCAGGGGACGAGCCGGCCGGACCGGCTGTCCATCGAAGACTCCACCGTCGACGGCATCCGCGTCGTGACCCTGCGCGGCGAGATCGACCACGGAGTCAAGGACGCACTGCAGCAAGCCCTGTCGCCCCGGGACGGCGATGTCGGGGCGCCCCGGATCGTGGCGGACCTCAGCGGCGTGACCTTCATCGACTCCAGCGGCATCAACGTCTTCATCCACACCCATCAACGTGCCGAGGCCGCACAGGGATGGCTGCGCCTGGCCGGGATCCGGGGATCGGTGATGCGGGTTGTCCAGCTCGTCGGCCTGGACGCCGTCGTCGCCTGCCACTCCACGGTCGAGGAGGCCCTGACATGAGCGGACAGCGACAGCCGACCTTCGTGCTGGTGCACGGAGCCTTCGCGAACTCCTTCTCCTTCGCACCGCTCCAGGCCGAACTGGGCCTCCTCGGACACCGTTCGGTCGCCGTCGACCTGCCCGGCCACGGATTCGGGGCGACCTACACCCGCGCCTATCAGGCGCCGCAGGATCTCGAAGGGCTCGCCGGCACACCCGGCTCGATCAAGGGTGTGACGCTCGCCGACAACGCCGCGCACCTGATCGGGATCCTGGAGCGGGCCAAGCGCCACGGCCCCGTGATTCTCGTCGCCCACAGCCGCGGCGGCATCACGGCCACGGCCGCGGCCAACGCGCGGCCGGACCTGATCGACCGCATCGTCTACGTCGCGGCCTGGTGCCCGGTCGATCTCGACGTCGGCGCCTACTACGCCGAGCCGGAGATGGCCACGGTCGACGTCGCCGCGCTGGGTGCGGCGATGGCCGGTGACCCCGCCGAACTCGGCCTGCTCCGCGTCAACTTCCGCACCGCCGACCCGGATGCGCTCGCGGGGTTCAAGGCGGCCTTCCTCGCCGACGGCACCGACGAGGAGTTCCTGACCTTCCTGAACACCTTCCAGCCCGACGAGAACCTGGACGCCGGCTCCGCCACCGACCGGGCACAGGCCGCGACCTGGGGCCGCGTCCCGAAGACCTTCGTCCGCCTGGCCGACGACGCGAGCATGCCGCTCGCCCTGCAGGACCGGCTGATCCGCGAGGGCGACCGGCTGACGCCGGACAACCCGTACGACGTCCGCACCCTGGAGGGCAGCCACCTGAAGTGGCTGGTCGACCCGGCGCCGGCGGCCCGGGTCCTGGGCGAGCTCGCCGTGCCTCTCGAATCCACGACGTCATGAGTACGCGTACTCAGTGAGGCCCGAGAAAACACCGATCCGGTCGGCCGGTCGCGATGAGAGGGTGTGCTGCATGTCCTCCTCAACCGCCGCCCGCCGGGGCCCTGTTGCCGCTGCGGGGCTTGTCCTCGTCGCGACCCTGACCCTCACCGCCTGCGGTGATCTGCACGCCTCGGGCGCGACGGCCGGGGCCGCTCCCGGCAGGTCCGCCGGGCCCTCGCCCAGTACTGCCGGGCCCTCGCCCAGTACTTCCGGACCCTCGCCCACTGCCCTCGGAGCCTCGCCGTATGTGGAGCCCGGGGCCGGTGACGGGGCCCCGCACTACAACGAGAACAACGGCCACCGCCGTCCGGGAGAGATGTCTCCGGCCCACGCGAAGGATGCCGAGCGGGAGGCCGATCGCATCAGGCCGGTGCTCGAACGGCTGTGGAAGCGGCGGACGTGGGACCCCGCGACGGTGCGCGAGGCCCTGCTCCGGCTCGGCTACGAGGAGGAGCGCGTCACACGGGACGGCAAGCGGCTCGGCGGGACGCTCACCGTCACCAAGATGTCCTCGCGCTGGAAGGACGACGGTTACGTGACGCCCGAGGGGGCGGAAGTCGCCCTGCGCGTTCACGACGACGCCTGCGTCATGGCGTTCGTACAGAAGACGAACTTCTCGGCGGTGGCCAACGGCCCGTACCCGGAGAGCGGCTGCTTCTCGCCGCCCTTCGCCCACTGAACGCGGAACTCACCCGTCCGCATGCGCTGGGCAAGGCGTGGCGGGGACGCGCCCTTGAGGATGGAGGAGCCCGGGACAGCCGTGTGCGTGCGAGGGAGAGATATGACCGAGACCGACAGGGCCAGGATCTTCCCTGCCGAGGACGGAAACAGCCGGCCCTCCCCGCACCCCGACCCGGCTACCGGCACGGCCGACCTCCGGCGCGTCGGCGCGCATCCCGATTTCTGGTACCCGGTCGCACTGTCCCGGAGCGTGAGGAGCAAGCGGGTGGTCGCGACCGCCTTCGCGGGTGAGCGCATCGCGCTGTACCGCGGAGAGAGCGGCACCGTGCACGCCCTGGAGGACCGGTGCGCGCACCGGCAGGTGCCGCTGAGCATGGGCGTCGTGGAGGGCGACACCCTCCGCTGCTGCTACCACGCCTGGGCCTATCGCGGCGACGGCCGCATCTCGCAGATCCCGTACCTGTCCCGCGACGACGGCCGGCCGCCGCGCGGCGTGCGCGGCTACCCCGTCCGCGAGGCCTACGGCTTGGTGTTCGTGTTCCCGGGCGACCCGGACAAGGCGGCCGGCACCGCCCTGCCCGAGCTGCCGGCCTTCGGCTCCCCGCGGTACAGGACCATGACCTACTCCCGGACCGTGCGCTGCCACTACTCGTTCATGCACGAGAACCTGCTCGACATGAACCACCAGTTCCTCCACCGCGGCGTCGTCGGCAGGCTCCACCCCGAACTGCTGGAACACCGGACCGACGCACGGTCGGTGGAGGCCCGCTACCTGTTCACCCACGCCGGGGGGAAGCGGAACCGCGGCGCGAGTCTGCTGGCCGCCGAGGGCATCAGGGGCAGCGACTCCAGCGACGTCATGACCATCCGCACCGCGTACCCGTACCAGACACTCGACCTGGTCCCGGAGAACGCCGAGCGTCCGGCCTTCCGCCTCTGGGCCGCCTATGTGCCCGAGGACGCCGAGCAGCGCGTCTGCCACACCTACGGTCTGCTGATGATCGAGAAGCCCCGGGTTCCCGGCGCGCTACAGCTGGCCTGGCCGTTCATCAGGCGCTTCACCGAGCGCGTCTTCGCCGAGGACCGCATGGCCGTCGAAGCCGAGCAGCGGGCCTGGGACGAGCAGGGCGAGGACCGCAATCACGAGGTGTTCTCCCTGATCCTGGACGTCCGCGAGGTGCTGCGCTCCAACGGCGTCCCCATCCGGGCCCGGACGGCGGCGTGTGGCACGGCCCCGGCGAGCGACGGCCCGGCATCCGCGTTCGGCGAGCCCGCGCCGTGATGACGCCGGTCGTCCGGCCGGGCACGGCTTCGGCAGCCCCCGGCATCGGCGGAACACCACTCACGGCCGAGGGTTGGTGCGGTGCCACCGTGGGCGGGCGTCGTCGCCACGGCGTCCGGCGGCCGAGGCGCAGCGCGGGCACTGGCGCTGTACCCGGTCCGCCGCGCCGCCGGACTCCGGGAAGGTGTCCTTCCAGCCGACGTGCGGGAAGCGGATCAGCCGGGAACGGCTGAGGGACAGCCCGCAGACGGTCTCGTTGCGGCCCGGCTCCCAGGCGTGCACCTCGCCGGAGGGCAGACGGTGCCGGCCCTCCTCCTCGTCGGTCCACTGTCCGGACGCGGCGACGGCGTACTGCCTGACGCGAGCCACAGCGCGTGCCACCCGTCAGCCGGCCGCGTGGTCGACGCGTAGCCGCACCTGCTCCTCCAGCCGCTCGAGGCTGGTGTCCAGCGCGTCGCCGACGGCCCGCTCGCCGGGATCGTGGCCGCCGTCGAAGAACGACAGGTGCACCGTCACCTCACTGGCTCCGCTGCCGAGGCCGGCGACCTGGAGCCACCCCGCGTAGCTGCCCTGGTCCCGGGTGCCCCACTCGATCCGCATCTGATCGCGCCGGGCGCGCAGCAGGGCGGAGGTGTCCTCGTCCGTGCGGTCCTCGTGCACGGTGACGGCGGGCAGCTCCTCGGCCCGCACATGCAGGGCTTCCGGCAGCCAGGTGTCCAGCCGGCCGACGTTCGCGGCCTCGTCGAAGACATGCTCGGGCTGTGCGGGCATCGTGCGTGAACGTTCGTACTCGGTCATCGCGGTACCTGCCTCGCTTCGGGGGCGTACAGCGCACCGCGTTCCCGGCCTGCCCGGCCCCAACCGCGAAAAGGCCCCGCCCGCACCACGCGGACGGGGCCTTTTCGCGTCGGTCAGAACTTGGGCTGGGGGGACTGCGCCTGGACGAGTTCCGTGGCCTCCGCCTCCGTCTCCACGGACGGCGGCGAGCCCGCCAGCGGCTTGTTGGCGGTCTCCCGCATGCACAGGACGGCGATGACGCCGATGACGGCGGCGCCCGTGGCGTAGTACGCCGGCATGAGGGTCGAGTCGAAGGCGCTGATCAGAGCGGTGATCACCAGAGGCGTCGTGCCGCCGAAGAGCGACGTGGCCAGGTTGTAGGCGACCGACAGGGAGCCGTAGCGGACGTGGGTGGGGAAGATCGCCGGGAGCGCCGCCGACATCGTGCCGAGCATCATCACCAGGGACAGCCCCATCAGCAGCAGTCCCAGGGCGATGAGGACGACACTGCCCTGCCGGATGAGCAGGAAGGACGGCACGGAGAGGAAGAGGAAGCCCAGCATCCCCGTCATCAGCAGCGGCTTGCGCCCGAAACGGTCGGAGAGCCGCCCCACGTAATTGATGACGCACATCTGCAGGACCATCACGAGGAGCAGGATCAGCAGCCCGTGATTGGTGCCGTAACCCAGCTCGTCGGACAGGTACGTCGGCATGTACGACAACAGCATGTAGTCGTTGATGTTGTACGCCGCGACGAGCGCGAGGCACAGCAGCAGCGGCCGCCAGTACCGGGTGAAGATCTTGCCGAGGTCACCGGTGGCCGAGGTCTCCACGGCCTCGGCGGCCTCGCTCGCCTTGACCTGGCCGCCCTCCAGCTTCTGGAAGGCGGGCGTCTCGTCCAGCTTGAGCCGCAGATAGAGACCGATGAACCCGAGCGGCGCCGCGACCAGGAAGGGGATGCGCCAGCCCCACGCCAGCATCTCGTCCGCGCTGAGCACCGTGTTGAGGACGACGACGAGGCCGGAGGCCCCGACATAGCCGCCGAGCGTGCCCAGCTCCAGGAAGCTGCCGAAGAAGCCGCGCCTCTTGTCGGGCGCGTACTCCGCGATGAATGTCGAGGCGCCCCCGTACTCCCCGCCGGTCGAGAAGCCCTGCACCAGCCGGAAGAAGATCAGCAGGGCCGGGGCCCACAGGCCGATGACGTCGTGCGAGGGGACGAGGCCGATGGCGAAGGTACCCACCGCCATCATGATCATGGTGAGGGAGAGGATGCGCTTGCGGCCGACCTTGTCACCCAGCGGCCCGAAGACCATGCCGCCGAGCGGACGCACCAGGAAGGCCACCGCGAACGTCGCGAAGGAGCTGAGCAGCTGGGCCGTGTCGCTCCCGGACGGGAAGAAGACCTTCCCGATGGTCACGGCCAGATAGCTGTAGATGCCGAAGTCGTACCACTCCATCGCGTTGCCGAGGGCGGCGGCCTTGGTGGCGCGTTTGACCGCCGCGTCGTCGGTCACGGTGATGTCGCTGCGGCGCAGCTTCGGGTGGCGGCGCTTCTCGATCGCCCGGAACAGCATCCGGTGTCGTCTCACCGCCGCGGGATCCACCGACTCGTCATTGTCGGGCGCCGCCATTACGTCGTTCCTTTCGCCGGTCGTTTTCCCAAGCACCACGCCTGCACAGTTCTCGCGTGCTCAAACGTTCTTCCGCGTCACAGACGATCTTCTGTCCGCTTGCGGGCTGTGACGTGTGCCCGTCCCCTGGTGGGGGAACGTGATTCCCCCGGGTGGCAGGTGGGGGCCCGGTGAGAGGAGCCCAGGTGAGAACGTCGGCACAGGAGGCTGCCGGGTACGAGCCGGATCCGCGCCGGTGGCGGGCCCTGTGGGTCACTCTGGTGGCCGGCTTCATGAGCCTGCTGGACGTCTCGATCGTGGTGGTCGCCCTGCCCTCCGTCCAGCGCGGCCTGCACGCCTCTCCCGCACAGGTGCAGTGGGTGGTGTCCGGATACGCTCTCGCCTTCGCTCTCGCGCTCGTCACCGCGGGCCGTCTCGGTGACGCGCTGGACCGCCGCCGCATCTTCCTGCTGGCCCTCAGCGGCTTCGTGGTCTTCAGCGCGGCCTGCGGGGCGGCACCCAGCATCACGCTGCTGGTGGCGGCCCGGCTCGCCCAGGGCCTGGCAGCCGGATTCATGGCGCCCCAGAACTCCGCGCTCATCCAGCAGATGTTCCGCGGCGCCGAACGCGGCCGCGCCTTCGGGTTCTTCGGCGCCACCGTCGGTATCTCCTCCGCCGTCGGCCCTCTCGTCGGCGGCATGATCCTCGCCCTGGCCGACGGCGCCCAGGGCTGGCGGTGGGTCTTCTACGTCAACGTCCCCATCGGCATCCTGGCCCTCCTGCTCGGCCGCCGCCTGCTGCCGCGCACCCGCCGGTCCGGCCGGGGACACCTGGATGTGCCCGGGGTCCTGCTCCTCGGCCTCGGTGTCCTCGCGCTCATGTTTCCGCTGGTCCAGGCGGGCTCCGGCGGTTTCGGCCGACTGTGGTGGCTGTTCTTCGCCGGTGCCGCGCTCATCGTCGCCTTCGCCCGACGGCAGCGCCGCCTCGTGGCCCGCGGTGCCCAGCCGCTGCTCGATCCGCGCCTGTTCAGCACCGTGCGCGGCTACGCCGTCGGTGCCGGCGTCGGCACGCTCTACTTCGTCGGCTTCAGCGGCGTCTGGCTGGTCTTCGCGCTCTTCTACCAGGACGGCCTGGGCTTCTCCCCGCTCCGGTCCGGCCTCGCCGTGACCCCCTTCGCCCTCGGCTCGGCCTGCGGGGCCGCGGGCGCCGGGCGGCTGGTGGACCGGGTCGGGCGCATGCTCACCGTGGGTGGCCTCACGGCTGTGATCGTCGGCCTGGGCGGCACCGCGCTGCTGCTCCGCTTCGCGCCCCTCGACATCGCGCCCTGGGTCGCCGCACCGCTGCTGTTCCTCGGCGGCGTCGGCAGTGGCTGCGTGATCTCCCCGAACATCACCATGACCCTGCGCGATGTGCCGGTGCACATGGCGGGTGCGGCGGGCGGCGCTCTGCAGACAGGACAGCGGCTGGGCGCCGCCGTGGGCACCGCCGCCCTGCCCGGCCTCTTCTATCTGGTGCTCGGCGGGAGCGACGACTACCGGGGTGCCCTCGTCGTCGCGCTGGGCGCCGCACTCGTCGGCATGGCGGCCGCCCTGACCCTCGCGACGTTCGACTGGCGGCGCGACCGGCGGAGCGGGCAGGCGCACGGGACCTGCCCGGAGGATGTCGCCAACAGCCCGGTGCACGCCCGGCAGACCTGAGGCGCACGCGGCCGGGCCTCACGTGGTCTGCGGCTGAGCTTCCCGCGGCGCGTCGTCGCCCAGGTCGCCGCGGACGGCGGCGAGGGCGAAGGCCGTCATGGAGGCCAGGATGAGCAGCGCGAGCGGCCCCCAGATCGCCGGTATCGCCCACATCGGCCAGTCATTGGCCGACTGGGCCCAGAGGGTCAGGATCGCGGTGGCGCCCAGGCCGACGCCGTGCCACCGCACCACCATCCCCGCTCTCGCGTGACGCCGGTCGCCCCGCGCGAGGAGCGGCCACAGCCCTCCCACGAGGGCCGTCAGGCCGAACGACACACAGGCCAGCGCGCCGCCCAGACGGTCCTCGGGCCACCCCACCGGCCCGGAGGACGTCTGCTGCCGCCGCCCGTCGGAGTCCCGAACCTCGACGACCCGCCCGTGCCAGATCAGGCCGATGACCTTGTCGTCCGGCTCCAGTTCGGAGACCACGGGATCGGCCCGCAGGAACGTCACCTTCCACGGCTTGCCGGACGGCAGGACCAGCTCCGCTTCCGGGGACGCGTTCCGCTCACCACGGTTCGTGTCGGCCTCCCGGACCGTGAACTCCTGCTCCCACACGCACCCCGACGCCCGTACCGGAACAGAGGCGCAGGCCGGCGCGGCACGGAACTCCCGCTCCCGCTCCAGCGCTCCCCGGATCTCGAGGGCCGACGCCACACCGAAGACGAGCGCCACGACAGCGATCGACAACCAGAGAACGCACCGCAGCGTGTTGCCTCCCGACGTCCCCACCGTGCCTCATCCCCCGCAATTCAGCTTCAGCGCAGAACCCGCAGGCGCATTGGAACACGCCTGCGGGTCCCTGCCCAGCCCCGCTACCCGGCGGTGTGGACGCGACGGCCCTCGACGAAGGTCTCCAGGACCCGGGTCGTGGCGATCTCCTCGGGCGGACCCGCGAACGGATCGCGGTCGAGGACGACGAGGTCGGCCGACTTCCCGGCGGTGATGCTGCCGGTGGTGTCGTCGAGGTGGTTCACATAGGCGCTGCCCGCCGTGTAGGCGGCGATGGCCGTGCCCAGGTCGAGGCGCTGCTCCGGAAGGAAGGCAGGGGTGCCCCCGGGGGCGTCGGGCGAGATCCGGTTGACGGCGACATGGATGGCCTGGAGCGGATCCGGGCTGCTGACCGGCCAGTCGCTGCCCGCGGCGAGGGTCGCGCCGGCGCGCAGCAGATCACCGAACGGGTACTGCCACGCGCCGCGCTCCGCGCCCAGGAAGGGCAGCGTCAGCTCGTCCATCTGCGGTTCGTGCGCGGCCCACAGCATCTGCAGGTTGGCGCTCGCGCCCAGGGTGCGAAAACGCGGCAGGTCGTCGGGGTGGACGACCTGGAGGTGCGCGAGGTGGTGCCGCGTGTCGCGATGGCCGTTGACCCCCTGGGCGGACTCCACCGCGTCGAGCGCCTCACGCACCGCCCGGTCGCCGAGCGCGTGAAAGTGGACCTGGAAGCCGAGCGCGTCCAGCTCGGTGACGTACGTCCGCAGCTCTCCCGGCTCCACGAAGCTGATCCCGCTGTTGTCCGACGAGCAGCCGCAGCCGGTCAGGTAGGGGTCGAGCATCGCGGCGGTGTGGTTCTCGGCGATGCCGTCCTGCATGATCTTCACCGTGCCGGCGCGGAACCGGCCCCGGCTCAACTCGTCCCGGGCAGCCGCCAGTTCGGCGATCTGCTCGGCGCCGCGCTCGCGGTCCCACCACAACGCGCCGACGACCCGGGCGGTGAGCAGGCCCCGGTCGAGGGCGGCCCGGTAGGCGGGCGCCGGGTCGGTCATGTTGGCGTACGTGCCGATGATGGCGTCCTGCCAGGCGGTGACGCCGTGGGAGTGCAGCACGGCCTGGGCCCGCAGGAGAGCGGCGAGCTGTCCCTCCGGCGAGGGGTTCGGCACCAGCCGGCCCACCAGGTGGACCGCGCCCTCCTGGAGCATCCCGGTGGGGTTTCCCCCGGCGTCGCGCTCGATGCGGCCGTCGGCGGGGTCGGGCGTACGGGCGTCGATGCCCGCGCGCTCCAGGGCCCGGCTGTTGACCCAGGCGCCGTGATGGTCGCGGTTGGGCAGGAAGACGGGGCGGTCCGGGACGATCGCGTCGAGGGCGGCGGCGGTGGGGGAGCCGCCGGGAAACGCCTCAAGGGACCAGCCGCCCCCGGTGATCCACTCGACGTCCGGGTACTCGTCGGCGTACGCCCTGATCCTGCGCAGGTACTCGGCCGGGTCGACGGTGTCGCCGAGATGGCACTGGCCGAGTTCGATGCCCGCGCCCAGCGGATGGACATGGGCGTCCTGGAAGCCGGGCAGCAGCAGCTTCCCCGCGAGGTCGACGACCTCGGTGCGTGGCCCGATCAGCTCGCGCACCTCGTCGTGGCCGACGGCGGCGATCCGCCCGCCGCGCACGGCCACGGCGGTGGCGCGGCTGCGGGCGGGATCGACGGTGTGCACGGGGCCGCCCGTGAAGACGAGGTCGGCCGGTCCCGTGGCGTGGGGGTGCGACATGAGGGTGAACTCCATGGGGGTGGGTTCAGACCGCCGTGCGGTCCATCGGGAGGGTGAGGGCATCGGCGTCGGTGCCGTGCCCCGTCGTGAAGTACGGCGAGCGCCGGACGTACTTGGCCACGGCCGCCATGCCCAGCCCGGCGAGCACGATCACGGCGGGCAGCGAGAACATGAACCAGCCGTTGTCCGGGCTCAGTTCGAAGTGATCGCTCATGGTCAGGTACGAGTATCCGAGGTAACCGCCGAGGCCCAGCAGCACCAGCCCGGCCACGGCGGGCACGCCGACGGCGAGCAGCGCCTCGCGCGGTCCGTCGTGACGCGCCGAGCGGAAGCGCACGGCGCAGGCGAGCGCGGTGAGGCCGTAGTAGAGGGCGACGATCAGGCCGATGGCGTTGACGGCGGCCAGCAGCAAGTCGCTCAGCTTGGGGATCGCGAAGGCGAGCAGGGCGATCACGGCGGCGACGGTCATCACGACGGCCGTGCCGACGGCGGGCGTGCCGTACCGGGGGTGGATCCGGGTCCACAGCGGCCCCATGGTGCGGTCGCGGCCCATGGCGAGCAGTCCGCGTGCCGTGGGAATCAGGGTGGCCTGCACGGAGGCGACGGCGGAGAACATCAGCGCGACCAGGGGCAGGGTGGCCCAGGGTTCGGCGGCCAGTTTCGCCCCGAGGTAGGGGAGGGCCTGGGGGCCGTTGCGGACGAGTTCGGCCAGGCTCATCTCCCGCTGGAAGGCGACCGAGGCGAAGAGGAACAGGCCGAGCATGGCGAAGAGGGCGATGAGACCGCCGCGGGCCGCGTCGCCCGGGCGCTTCGTCTCCTCGGTGGCGCTGAAGGCCGCGTCCCAGCCCCAGAAGAAGAACACCGCGAGGACCATGCCCTGGGCGAAGCTGGTGCCGCTGGAGATCTCGAACGGGTTGAACCAGGAGAGGGAGAAGGCGTGGTCGCCGGTGACCAGGGCCCAGCCGCAGAAGCCCAGCAGCACCGCGTACTCGAAGACCAGCAGGACGAACTGGAACCGGGTGGCGGCCCGCATCCCGGTGACGGCCAGGGCCGTGAGGGCGAGGAGGATCACCAGCCCGACCGCCGTGCTGACGCCGGTGGACGTCGGATCGAGGGCGATGCCGGCGAGGCTGGTCAGGCCGGCCTTGTTGGCGAAGAGCAGGACGACCGAGCCCATGATCGCGCTGGTGTAGGCGCAGAAGATGACCGAGCCGACCAGCGTCACCCAGCCGGTCAGGAAGCCGGGCCAGGGGCCGAGGGATCTGCTGACCCAGACATAGCCGTTGCCGCAGTTGGGCTCCGAGCGGTTGAGGCGGGCGTAGGCGGTGGCGATGCCGAGCACCGGCAGGAACGCCAGGAGCAGGAGCGCCGGGGCCTGGAGACCCACGATGGTCGCGATCGTGCCCATGCCGATGGCGATGCTGGTGGTGGCCGCGGTGCTGGACGCGGCGATGGCGACGCCGTCGACGACACCGAGGGAACGGCGCAGGGCGGGGCGTGGCGGTGGTGGCGGTGCGGACGACATGAAAGGGCTCCTCGGGGACAGGGTGGGAAGAGCCGCGCGGGAATGTGATGGAACAACCGGTGCTCACATTGGGTCAACCCTGTTGACGTAAGACGAGGACGGGCCTTTCACTGAACGGAGTCAGCAGGGGAGGAGAGGAAACCGGTCATGACCACTCGTGTCCCGCAGGAGCGCAAGCGCCGCCGGCCCACCCGCTCCGGGGTCGTGCTGTCGGAGCAGTTGATCGTGGAGACCGCCCTGCGTCTGATCGGGGAGCACGGCCCCGAGGCGCTGAGCGTGCGCCGGCTGGGCGCGGCGCTGGGCTGCGACCCGACCGCTCTGTACCGCTACTTCCACGGCACCGACGACCTGGTGCTCGCCATCGCCGACCGGATCATCGGCGACGCGATGGCCGGCTTCGTCCCCGGAGACGACTGGGCGGCCTCGCTGCGTGAATTCGCCCTGCGGGTGCGCGCGGGATACCTCACGCATCCCCGGGCGGCCGCCATGGCCGCACACCGCGTGACCCGGCGCCACAACGAGATCCGAGCCGTGGACACCGGCATCGGCCTGCTGCTGACCGCGGGCTTCGCACCGGCCGACGCCGCACGGCTCTACCTGGCCTTCATCGACACCGTGCTCAGCCACGCCGCAACGGAGGCGGCGTTCCACGCCCTGCCGCGACACCAGCGCGAGGCCGACCACCGGGCATGGCGGGACGTCTACCAGGACCTGGACCCGGAGACCTACCCGTCCCTCACCGCGGTCCGCCCCGAGCTTCCCGGAATGGCGGACAGCTCCTTCGAGCAGGCGGTGGATCTCCTGCTGGAGGCCCTGACGGCCCGGGCTCCGGCGGGCCGGCGCTCCCACCGCTGAAACCGGTGCGCCGCCCGCTGCGGCCGGCTCAGCGACCGGCAGGCCATGCACCTCCAGCGGATCCTGAACGGCCTTTCCCCTGCTGCACGGCAGGGGAAAGCCGCGCCCCCTTTCACACCACCTCGGCCCGCCCCGGGTTGTCGTCCAGGAAGCCGCCCGACTGGTGCTGCCACAACTTCGCGTAGGTGCCGTCGATCGTGAGCAACTCCTGATGCGTGCCCTGCTCGACGATCCGGCCGCGGTCAAGGACGACGAGCTGGTCCATGGTGGCGACCGTGCTCAGCCGGTGCGCCACCACGAGCGCCGTCCGCCCGTCCATGAGCCGCCACAGCGCCTCCTGGACGAGCAGCTCGCTCTCGGAGTCCAGGGCGCTGGTCGCCTCGTCGAGCAGCAGGATCGGCGCGTCACGCAGGATCGCCCGGGCGAGGGCGACACGCTGGCGCTGACCACCGGACAGCTTGATGCCGCGCTCGCCCACCATGGTGTCGAAGCCGTCCGGCAGCGCGTCGGCGAACTCGGTGACATGGGCCGCCTCGGCCGCCTGGCGGATCTCGGCGTCAGTGGCGTCCGGCCGGGCGAAGGCGATGTTGTCCCGCAGGGTGCGGTGGAACATCGCCGGGTCCTGCGGCACATAGGCGATCCGACTGCGCAGATCGGCCTGGCGCAGCCGGCTGATGTCCTGACCGCCGATCAGGATGCGGCCCGCGTCGATGTCGGTCATCCGCAACACCAGCCGGGTGAGCGAGGTCTTGCCGCCGCCTGACCTGCCGACCAGGCCGAGCTTCGCCCCGCTCGGCACGGCGAGGTCCAGCCCGTCGAACAGTGGTCGGCCGCCACGGTGTGCGAAAGTCACCTTCTCGAAGCGGACATCGGCCGCCCGGGGCCGCAGCGGCTCCGGCGACCGCGGGTCGAGCACCGTCGGTGGCGTCAGCAGCAGTTCGGTGAACTGCGCGGCCTCCGTCATCGAGCTCTCCAGCCGGCGGTAAATCTGGTTGAACTCGAACATGATCCGGGTCGCGTTGCCGTAGTAGGCGAACGCGACCACGATCGCCTCCACACCGTGCGCGCCCCCGGCGAGCGTGATCGCGAGCAGCAGGCCCATCGCGTTGGTGAGCACCGACATCGGCGCGACCAGTGTGTCGATGCGCAGGTTCCCGTAGTCCCACGACCGCACGGTGAGCCGGCGCGACACCGCGACCCGGGAGCGGTGCTCGGCCGCCTCACTCTCCTCCGCGGCGAACGCCCGTACGGTGTCCATGTTCATCAGGCTGTCGGCGACATGGCCCGACACCCGGGCGATCGCCTCCTCACGCTGGTCGACGATCCGCTGGCGGCGACGGATGAGCGGCACGACCAGCACCGCCGTCAGCGCGATCATCACCAGCAGACCGACGACGAGCAGCGGTTCGTAGCGCCACAGCACCACCGCGCCGAACGCCAGCGGCACGAAGCTGCCCACGACCTGGAACGTCACCGTGTCCACGAACTGCTCGAAACGCGAGGCGAAGCTCAGGACCCGCTTGGTCAGCGAACCGGCGAAGTTGTCGTGGAAGAACGCGGCGTCCTTGGCGAACAGCTCGTCCATCCCGATCACGTACAGATGCTCGATGCCGAGGGCTTCGAGACGGAAGAGGCAGTGCAGGGCGACGCGCCACAGTGCCTCCGCGAGCAGCAGGACACCGGCGAATCCGAGGACGTACGGCAGTGCCGAGTCGACCGTGACGTCCTTGTCCCCGGCGATGTCGCCGACGAGCTTGGCGACGATCAGCGGCGCCACGTAGTTGATTCCGATGTTGCCCAGCGCCATGAGCAGCATCGCCGGTACCGTCAGCCGGCGCAGCCGCGCCAACTCCCGTCCGTAGTGGCGAAGTGCGAGTAAGACCGAGCGCTTGCCCGGCTGGACCCTGCGAGAATCAGGCGTTTCCATCCCACCCCTGTGTCGTCCTGTGGCCGCCCGCCACGCGCTGACGCGGGCAGGGGCCATCGCCGCAACGAATGTGTGGATTTCGGTCGAGTCCGGCAGTGTCCCGCGACAGCGACCGCGGTGTCCAAGCGTTTTCCGGCCGGGCGGTGGTGCGCGGGGAGCGCCTAGGGGTGCGGCGGGGGGAGGGGAGCGGGGGACCGGTGCCGGCCCGCGCCAGAGCGGCAAGTCCGGCGCCGGCGGCCTCTCAGAGGCCCGCTCGGGTGAATGTCACATGCGTGACTCCGCCGGGCGAGGAGGTGGCCTCGACCTCGTAGCCCTTCTCCAGGTCCTCCAGTCCGTCCCAGAGGCGTACGCCGCGGCCGAGCAGGATCGGGACCACCGTGACGTGCAGGTGGTCGATGAGCCCTGCGGCGAGGAAGTCGCGGATCACGGTGGGTCCCCCGCCGATGCGTACGTCCTGGCCGCCCGCGGCCTCGCGGGCCGTCGTGAGCGCCTCGGCGGGCGAAACGTCGAGGAAGTGGAATGTCGTGCCGCCCTCCATCTCGATCGGCGGTCGCGGGTGATGGGTGAGGACGAAGGTCGGTGTGTGGAACGGCGGGTTGGGCCCCCACCACCCCTTCCACTCCGGGTCCTCGTGCCATCCGGGATAGCCGAACTTCCCGGCGCCCATGATCTCGGCGCCGATCCCGGGCGTGAACTGCCGCGCGAAGGCGTCGTCGAGGCCGCCGCTCCCGCCGGGGCGGCCGGTCATCTCGTGCCAGAACCGGGTGGCGAACATCCACTCGTGCAGCCTCTCGCCGGCATGGCCGAACGGCGCCGCACGGCTCAGACCCTCACCGGTGGCGAAGCCGTCGAGTGAAATGGAGAAGTTGTGAACGCGAGCGAGTGGCATGGTCGGCGGATCCCTTCCTTCTCGAAACGTCCCGTCCTCAATGTTCCAGGTAACCTGCCGGCCGCGCTGCCGGAGAAGCACCTCAAGCCGGTCTTCGTCAGGACCGACGGTGCGGACCTGCCGGGCGGGTCATGACGCAGGACTGGTGTCCGGGCGCAGGGTGAAGACCTGGTCGAGACCCACGAGCGTGAGGACACGCAGCAGGTTCGCCGTACGCCGGCCAGGACGATGCCGGCACCGGCGGCCAGGGCGTGCTGGCGGGCGGCGAGCAGGGCGGTGATGCCGGTGGAGTCGCAGCACTCGAGGCCCGAGAGGTCGAGGACCAGGCACTGTCCCGGTGTCAGGGGGAGCTGGTCGACCTGGCGGCGCAGTTCGGGGGCCTGGTCGTAGTCCATTTCGCCGGCCACGTGCAGAACGGGTCCGGTCGCGGTGTCGCGGTGGCTTATGGTCAGCGTCTTCATGAGGGGAGGCTCGTCGCGGGGCGTATGAGTGAGGAGTCGGCGGGGACGCCGAGGGCGAGCAGGGCGGTGTCGTCGTTCAGCCCGTCGCCGAAGCTGTCCAGCAGCCCGGTGAGTGCGGTGATCACCTCACCCGGGGCGGCGGGAGCGAGGCCGGCGCCGAACACCCGCAGGGCGTCCTCGCCGTACAGGTCGTCGCGGCCGGGGCCGGTGCGGGCCTCGGTGAGACCGTCGGTGTACAGCACGATGGTGTCCCCGGCGGCCAGGACCGTCTCCACGGTGCTGATCGGTGCGTCGGGCAGGACGCCGACCAGTAGGCCGCCGGGGGTGGGCAGTGCTCGTTTCGACGGCAGGCCGGTCAGCGCCATGGTCGTCTTCGCCGGGCGCGGACGACGTCATGTGCCGTGACCGTGCCGGCATCGGCCATCCGAAAGGGTGATGCGGCCGGTTGTGCGCGTCTCGCCCGGGCGAGGTAGATCGCCCTCCCGTACCTCAGCCGCCCGAGCTCTCCCGCACGATGAGCCGGTGCCCGGCCACATGGTCGCCCGGCGGCGCGGTGTCCGGGGCGTCGATCCGGGCCAGCAGCCGGGCGACGGCGGCCCGGGCGATCTCCTGCTTGTCGGGGGCGACGGTCGTCAGGGTGGGGACGCTGAAACAGGAGGCCTCGATGTCGTCGAAGCCGACCACGTCGAGCTCGCCCGGCACGGAACGGCCCAGCTCGTGCAGGGCCCGCAGCGCGCCCAGGGCGAGATGGTCGTTCAGGCACAGCAGCGCGTCCGGGCGGGGGGCGCGTTCCATCAGCGCGACGGCGGACCGCGCGCCGTCCTGCCAGTGATAGGCGTCCACCCGCACCACCAGGCCGGGGTCGAAGGGCAGCCCCGCCGCTTCGAGGGCCTCGCGGCAGCCGTCGGTGCGCAGCCGGTCGGTGCCCTGGCGGCCGTGCAGGGCGCCGCCGACCACCGCGATGCGCCGGCGGCCCCGGGACAGGAGGTGCTCGGTGGCCTCGCGCGCCGCGCGCACGTTGTCGATACCGACATGGTCGGTGCCGCCCTCGGCGGAACGCTCGCCGAGCAGGACCACGGGCAGGCGCCGGTCGCGGACGGCGAGATCGCGCGGCTGCAGGGAGAGCGGACTGAGGATGACGCCGTCGGAGAACTGCGCGTCGAAACCGTGCAGCGCCGCCAGCTCCCGCTCGCGCACCGCCCCGGTCTGGTGCAGCAGGACGGTGTGCCCGCGCCGGTCCGCCTCGGCCATGACGTGCTTGGCCAGCTCGGCGAAGTAGGCGACGTCCAGCTCCGGGACCGCCAGGGTGATCACGCCGGTGCGGCCCTGGCGCAGTTGCCGCCCGGCGATGTTGACGCGGTACCCCAGGGCCTCGATGGCCTCCTGGACGGCGGCTCGGGTCCGCTCCGAGACATGCTCGAAGTTGTTGATCACGTTGGAGACGGTCTTGGGGGAGACGCCGGCGTACTCCGCCACGTCCTTGATCCTGGGTCTGGCCGCCACGCTGTCCCCTCCTTCCGACTGCCGAGATCGTACCGACTCCGCTCATCGGGCCGTCCGGCGGGTTTACATCGATGTAATCCCATGCCCCATGGACGTGCCCCGCCCCGAATACCCGAGGCCACAGTTCGTCCGTGACGCGTGGCTGAACCTCAACGGCGCGTGGCAGCTCGAGATCGACCGGTCGGACACCGGCCTGGAACGCGGACTGGCGACGCGCGAACTCGACGGCACGATCGTCGTCCCGTTCTGCCCGGAGTCCGAGCTCTCCGGGCCCGTGGCTGTGCGTTGCGCGATCGTGGCTGCCGCGGTCCGGCCGTGGTCGAGGCCGCGGCAGCATGGACTGTCCTGCCGAGACGGCCGCGACCGTGGACTGACGCGGCTGAGCCTGCCACGGCTGCCGTGGGGTGACCCGCCTGTGGCCGCCGCCATCTGACCCTGGGGGCGGTCGCCGCACCGTGGGTCGTCCCGGCCGAGGCCGCCGCGGCCGAGTGAGCCGAGGCTGTTGCGGGTTGGCCTGGCTGTGGAGGTCGCGATCCGGTCCTGGCCCGCGCCCGTCGGCCCGGGATCCGAACCGGCCGGGGGCCGGGGACCCGAGCCCCCGGCCCCCGGTCGTCACGTGCGGGCGGGGTGCTCCCCGGCCAGTTCGCCGCGGACGGACCAGGCCGCCGCGACCAGGTTCTCCAAGGACGCGCGGGTTTCGGTCCAGCCGCGAGTCTTGAGGCCGCAGTCGGGGTTGACCCACAGGCGTTCGGCGGGGATGGCCTTCAGTCCGGTGCGCAGCAGGTCGGCCGCCTCCTGTGCGCCGGGAACCCGCGGGGAGTGGATGTCGTAGACACCCGGCCCCGCCTCGCGCGGATAGCCGTGCGCCGCGAGTTCGCGGGCGACCTGCATATGGGAGCGGGCGGCCTCCAGGCTGATGACGTCCGCGTCGAGGTCGTCGATGGCCTGCACGATGTCGCCGAACTCGGCGTAGCACATGTGCGTGTGGATCTGCGTGTCCGGCCGCACGCCGCCGGTGCTGAGCCGGAAGGCCTCCGTGGCCCATCCCAGATAGTCCGGCCGGTCGGCGGCACGCAGCGGCAGCGTCTCGCGCAGGGCGGGCTCGTCGACCTGGATGACCGACGTCCCGGCCGCCTCCAGGTCCCTCACCTCGTCGCGCAGGGCGAGAGCGACCTGCCGGGCCGTCTCGGCACGCGGCTGGTCGTCGCGGACGAAGGACCAGGCGAGCATGGTGACCGGGCCGGTGAGCATGCCCTTGACCGGACGGTGCGTGAGGGACTGCGCGTACCTCGTCCAGCGCACGGTCATCGGCTCGGGGCGGGAGATGTCGCCGGCCAGGATCGGCGGGCGGACGTAGCGGGTGCCGTAGGACTGGACCCAGCCGTGCTGCGTGGCGAGATACCCGGTGAGCTGCTCCGCGAAGTACTGGACCATGTCGTTGCGTTCGGCCTCGCCGTGTACCAGGACGTCCAGTCCGGCCTTCTCCTGGAAGGAGATCACCTCCTGGATCTCGGCCTTGACGCGCTCCTCGTAGCCGGCCGTGTCGATACGGCCCGCGCGCAGGTCCGCCCGGGCGGTACGCACCTCACCGGTCTGCGGGAAGGAACCGATCGTGGTGGTCGGCAGCAGGGGCAGACCGAGCCGGGCGCGCTGGGCGGCGGTCCGCTCGGCGTACGGCAGCGAGCGGCGGGCGTCCGCCTCGGACACCGCGGCCGTGCGGGCGCGGACGGCCGGGTCGCGGGTGATCGGGGAGTTCGCCCGGGAGGACAGGTCGGCCCGGTTCGCGGCGAGTTGCGCGGCGATCGTGTCCGTACCCCGAGCGAGCCCGCGCGCGAGGGTGACGACCTCGGCGGTCTTCTGCCGCGCGAAGGCGAGCCAGCGCAGGACCTGCGGCTCGATGTCCCGCTCCGCCGCCGTGTCCAGCGGGACGTGCAGCAGGGAGCAGGAGGCCGAGACGTCGACCCGGTCGGCCAGGCCGAGGAGCGTGCCGAGCCGGGAGAGCGAGGCCGCCAGGTCGTTGATCCAGATGTTGCGGCCGTTGACGACACCGGCGACCAGCCGCTTGCCCGGCAGACCGCCCACCGCGGCTAGATCGTCCAGGTTGGCCGCCGCCGACTCCGTGAAGTCCACCGCGAGTCCCTCGACCGGCGCCTTCGCCAGCACCGGCAGGGCGTTCCCGAGCCGGTCGAAGTACGAGGCGACCAGCAGCTTCGGCCGGTCGGTGAGGGCTCCGAGGTCCCGATAGGAGCGCTCGGCGGCGTTCAGCTCGGCCGGGGTCCGGTCCTGGACCAGGGCCGGCTCGTCCAACTGGACCCACTCGGCGCCCGCCGCGCGCAGGTCGGCGAGGACCTCGGCGTACACGGGCAGCAGCCGGTCCAGGAGCGTGAGCGGCTCGAAGTCCGCGGGCGCACCCGGAGCGGGCTTGGCGAGGAGCAGATACGTGACGGGGCCCACGAGGACGGGGCGCGCGGTGTGGCCGAGCGCCAGCGCTTCGCGCAACTCGGCGACCTGCTGGGACGAGTCGGTGGTGAACACCGTGTCCGGACCCAGCTCGGGCACCAGGTAGTGGTAGTTCGTGTCGAACCACTTCGTCATCTCCAGCGGCGCCACGTCCTGCGTGCCACGTGCCATGGCGAAGTAGCCGTCCAGGGCGTCCGCCTCGACGGCGTCCCGGTGGCGGCGGGGGATCGCGCCGACCATGACGGTGGTGTCCAGGACGTGGTCGTAGAACGAGAAGTCGCCCGTCGGGACCTCGTCGATGCCGGCGTCGGCCAGCTGCCGCCAGTTCGAGGCGCGCAGGCCGGCGGCGGTGGCCCGGAGGGCGTCGGCGGTGACGCGGCCCTTCCAGTAGCCCTCGATCGCCTTCTTGAGTTCCCGGTTCTGTCCCTGGCGGGGGTAGCCGTACACGGTGGCCCGTGCTGCCGCGGCTGCGGGCTTGGTGGTCACGGAGATCTCCTTCGCGAGACGAATCCCTGAGATCCCGGCGACGGGACGAGAGCGCGAAGGGGTGACCAACCGGACGGAGATGACCTCGCGCGGCACAGCGCGGTAATCCGCCTGGTAGGTACGCCGACCCGCCCTCGAGGTCACCGGAATGTCCGCGCACGCATCGTCCGCGCGCGGGCAGTTGGCAGGTCTTCGGACTCGCGGGCACGTTCTCACCATCTGAGAACACCTACTGGCCGTCGCTTCCCGGGCCCTTCGTGGGCCCAGTGCGTATGACGGCGGTCGTTCCCGCTCACCGCTGCGGGGCAGTCCCGGATTCCCACCGGGTTCCCTCTTGCGACGCGTCCCGCCTGGCTGACGGGGCGAACCAGCTGCACCGCCAGCCTATACACGGGAAGGCCGGGGAAGCGACCCTCAGCCGCCGCTCACCGGCCGCCCCGCCGCGAGGGCGGCCAGTTCGTCCGGGGTGCGCGGACCGGGCGCCGACGCGGTCAACAGCCCTTGCGCGCGCAGGAGATCCGCGGCGGCGGCACCCCACGGCAACCGCAGTCCCGCCTGCCGAAGGAGATCGGTCCGTGCCAGTGCCGAGGGCGCGGGAGCGATGTGCACACCGTCCGGGGTGAGGAGCGCCGCGTCGTCGGCCCAGCGCAGGGCGAGATCGACGTCGTGGGTGGCCATCACCACCGTGGTGCCGCTCGCTCGCAGTCCGTCGAGCGTGCTGAGGAGCCGTTCCTGGCCGTCGGGGTCGAGTCCGGCCGTCGGCTCGTCGAGGACGAGGACACGGGGCCGCATGGCGACCGCCCCCGCGATGGCGGTCCGTTTGCGCTGCCCGTAGGAGAGCAGATGGGTGGGCCGGCCGGCCAGGGCGGTGATGTCCAGGGCGGCGAGCGCCTCCGCCACCCGCGCCCGTACCTCCGCATCGGCCAGTCCGAGGTTCAGCGGCCCGAACGACACATCCTGCTCGACGGACGCCGCGAACAGCTGGTCGTCCGGGTCCTGCACCACGAGCTGGACGGTCGTCCGCAGCCGGGTCAGGCCCTTGCGGTCGTACGTCACCCGCTGCCCGTCGACCGTCAACCGCCCGTCGTTCGGCCGCAGTCCGCCGCTGAGCAGCCGCATCAGCGTGGTCTTGCCGCTGCCGTTGCGGCCGAGCAGCGCGAGCGCCCGCCCCTCGCGGATATCGAAGTCGAGGCCGCTGAGCACGGTTGGGCCGTCCTCGTAGGCGAAGGACGCGCCCCGCAGGGCGACGAGGGCGGGCTCGCTCATGTCGGCGGCCTTTCCAGTACGAAGGTGAGGACGGCCAGTGCCGCGAGGAGCGCGCAACTGGCGACCGTGAAGCGGACGGAGACGCGGGCCTCGGGCACCAGGACACGCAGGGTGCCGTCGTAGCCGCGCCCGGCGAGCCCGGCCTGGAGGCGGGCCGCCCGGTCGAAGGCCCGGACGAACGCGGTGGCGCCGAGCCCGCCCAGCGAACGCCAGGCGGCGGCCCGCGTGATGTGCCCCAGCCGGGCGGCCTGCGCGTCGCGGATCCGGCGCACGGAGTCCAGCAGCAGAAAGCTCATGCGGTACGTCACGAGTGCGACATCGACGACCGGCGCCGGGATGCCGGCCCGGACCAGGCGCGGCAGCAGGTCGGACATGGGCGTGGTGAAGGCGAACAGCAGCACCCCCAGGGAGGCCGCCGAGGTGCGCAGCAGCAACTCCCCGGCCCGCAGGGGCCCGTCGTCCGCGAGGGAGACGAAGCCCTCCGGCCCGCCGACCTGCACGAGCAGCGTGACCGCGCCGGTCACGCAGAAGCCCAGCGGCACGCGGTAGGCCCGCCACAGCCGGCGGCCGGGCACACCGGCCGGCCCCAGCAGCAGCGACACGGCCGTCACGAGCACCAGGGCCGCGCCCGGCCAGGGCGGCAGCGAGATGGCCAGCACGGTGAGTCCCAGACCGAGCACGGCCTTGTCCACGGGATGACGGCGGCGCCAGCGACTGCTGTGCGCCGCCGCGTCGATCGGCAGCACGCGGCTCAGGCCCTCTCGGCCGTGGACTCCTCGGCGTCCCGCTCCCGCGCCTGCCGCTCACCCTGCCGCCGGCCGCGGCGCAGACCGAAGTAGTAGGCGAGGACACCGGCGCCGAGAGCCGCCTGGAGGGAGAACAGAGCCGACTCGATCTCACCGGACGGCGGTTCGTACAGCGGCGAGAACCATGGCTTGTAGTCCGGCTCGATCTCGGTGATCGCCGTCTCCGCCTCACCGTCGGCGCCCGTGAACGGCTCCTTCTTGTGGTCGCCGAGGCCGAGCGCGAGCGGCAGTACGGCGAGCGCCACCACGGCGAGCAGCAGCAGGATGTTGATCTTCGTGTTCTTCTTCATCGGGCTGCCACCTCGGTCTCGGTCACGGACTGCTTCTTGGCGAGGAGCACGCCCAGCCGGGTCAGTTCGCCCTTGCTGGACTGCACCAGCAGCCGCATCACGAGCACCGTCAGCAGCCCCTCGCTCACCGCGAGCGGGATCTGGGTGACGGCGAAGATGGTGCCGAACTTGCCGAGCGCCCCCACGAACCCGCTGCCCGGGTCGGGGAAGGCGAGCGCCAGCTGCACGCTGGTGACGCAGTACGTGGACAGGTCGGCGAAGAACGCCCCGAAGAAGACCGCGACCATCAGCGGCACGTCGTACCGCCGCAGCAGCTTGTACACGGCGTATCCGGCCCAGGGCCCGACGATCGCCATGGAGAACACGTTGGCGCCGAGCGTGGTCAGACCGCCGTGTGCGAGCAGCAGCGCCTGGAAGAGCAGGGTGATGGTGCCCAGCACCGCCATGATGGGTGGCCGGAACAGGATGGCTCCCAGGCCCGTCCCGGTGGGGTGGGAGCAACTGCCGGTGACCGACGGCAGTTTCAGGGCGGACAAAACGAATGTGAAGGCACCGGAGGCACCGAGGAGCAGGGTGCTCTCGGGGTGCTCGCGCACTTCACGGGTGAGCGACCGGACCCCGTGGACGACGAACGGCGCCGACGCGACGCCCCAGGCGACCGCGTGTGCGGGCGGCAGAAAACCCTCGGCTATGTGCATGGCTCAGCAGACCCTCTCCAGCACCTCGTGGATGGTTGACGCGCCTTGGCCGGTCTCCTGGCTTACGGGTACCACCGCCCGTACTCCGCCTTCCCGGGGCAAGGGCTCTGGCTCCACATTCCCGTCGTCCGCCCGGAGGGCGGGCCGTGCGGCGTCTGGCGCGTGCGATCGCAAGGCGCCGGAGCGCCCTCGTGGCGGAGCCACGTGGGCGGTTCGGCAACGCGGCGAGCGTGCGTGCCAGGCGTCGCACGGCAGACGGGAATGTGGAGCCAGAGCCCTAGGACCCAGTGGCTGCCCGTGAGGGCCGGAGCCGGACTTCCCGATTCACAGTGGCGAGGGCCGCACCGGCATCACACCGGCTTTCCCGTTCACCAAGGCGTGGTGACAGTAGTGCCGAGATAAGGACGATGACAAGCCACCCGAGGGGGCGCGCGAGGGGGCGTCCGCTCGCACACCGGCGCAGGGCCGCTCAGTCGTCGCCCCCGTCGTCATCGTCGTCCCCGCTCTCCCAGTTCTGACGGGGCTTCTCCTGCTGGGGATTTTCCGCCTGTCGCGGTGGGTCGGCCGTCTCCTGCGCCGGGGTCGTGGGGCTGGGTGTCGCTTCGGCGGGGGTCGGGGGAGGAGGCGCGGTGGTGGACGGGGTGATATCGGCCACTGTGCCGGCGGCCGGAGTGCCGGCGGCCGGAGTCGTGTCCTCCGCCGGAGCGGAGGAGAGGGGCGAGGCGGAGCCGGCGGGCGGCGTGGCGGCGGGGCTGCTCGCGGAGGGGGACGCGTCGGGTTCCGTGCCCTCCGTCGCGGTGTCGTCGGGCGAGAACCACAGCATGCCGGCGAGCATCGCGGCGGCGAAGAGTGCCGCCGCGGCGACCGTCGCGGCCGCTCTGCGCCGGTTGCCGGGACCGCCCCGAGGCGCGGCGCGACGCGAACGCCCGGCCTGGGCCGTGCGTCCGGTGCGCAGCCCCGGGGCGCCGGGCAGCGCGTACGTGGCCGGGTTGCGGGTCTCGGCGGCCGGATACGGCCTCGGCGTGGCGGACGTCACCGGGGGCGCGGCCTCCGGCAGCGGTTCGGGCAGCCCTCGCCAGGCACCGCCGGCGAACCACTCGGCGGTCCGCTGGGCGGTGGGCCGGTCCTCGGGCTGCTTGGCGAGCAGGCCGAGCAGGTAGTTCTCGAAGGCCGGCGGGAGTCCGGCGACACCGAGCTCGCGGGGCGGTACGGGCGCGGAATCGAGGTGCTGGTGGAGGAGCGCGACGGCGGTGTCGGCCTGGAAAGGCGGTCGGCCGCTGAGGAGTTGGTAGAGCAGACACCCCAGGGAGTACATGTCGGAGGCGGGGCCGGCGGGCTGGCCCAGGGCGCGTTCGGGCGCGAGGTAGAGGCCGGTGCCGACGATCTGGCCGGTGGCGGTGAGCGCGGCGCCGGGGTCGTCGAGGAAGCGGGCGATGCCGAAGTCGCCGATCTTCAGGGTGCCGTGGGCGTCCAGCAGGAGGTTGGCGGGTTTGACGTCACGGTGGACGATGCCCTGCGCGTGTGCGGCGGCGAGCCCGGAGGCGGCCTGCGCGGCGAGATCGGCCACCCGCTCGGCGGGCAGCGCGCCGGAGGCGGCCAGCACCCCGGCGAGGCTGTCGCCTTCGACCAGTTCCATCACCAGGTACAGCCGGTTGTCGTACTCGCCGAAGTCCAGGACACCGACCAGATTGGGGTGGTTGAGACGCCCGGCGGTCTGGGCCTCCAGACGGAACCGGGAGGCCGCCGTGACGTCGGTGTCCTGGGGCAGCAGCAGCTTGACGGCCACCGCTCTGGCGAGCGTCTCGTCGTACGCGCGCCAGACCTCTCCCATTCCACCGCGCCCGATCTCAACATCCAGCCGGTAGCGGCCCGCTAGCAGCACTCGTCCTCGTCTCATGCGTGTGGGAAGGTACGTCGCCGCATGCCGAACTCCCCGTTTTGACACGGGGGTTGGTGAGGGACGTCGCAGCCGTCCCAGGATACTGGCGCCGCGTGACTCCTGATCTCCGCAGCGGTGTCGAGGGACGGTACGGTCCCGGAAATCCGGGAGCGGAGCCGTCGCCCGGTGGGGTGACGGTGCGGTGCGCGTGGTTGCCGGGGTGCCTTCGCGCGCCTCGGGGCGCCGGATCGGGCCGCCGTGGTCGTCCAGTGGTGCCTTGACGTGCCGGGTCAGGCCGTCTCGCCCGCCCCCTCCGCCCGTTCCTCCCGGCGCGGCAGCAGAACGACTGTCAGGGCCGGTACGGCCGCGAGGACCAGCCAGGGCACGGCGGCCGGGAGGCCGAGGTCGAGCAGGGAGCCGGTGGCCGCGCTGCCGGCCAGGACGATCAGGCCGGAGACGGAGGACAGCGCCCCCATGTAGAGTCCGATCCGGCCCTCTTCGGCCAGGTCGGGCACCCAGGCCCGGGCAGCGGGCACGACCAGCATCTGCCCCACCGTGAGCAGCACGACGAAGCCCGCGGCGGGCAGCAGCCCGGCGACTCCCGTCCAGCCGGCGGGGCGCGCCGCGGCCACCACCACGAAACCGGCCGAGATCAGCAGCAGCCCGGCCGTCATGGAGCGACGCAGGTCCAGCCGGTCGCCCGCCCAGCGGGTCACCGGCAGCTGGGTGAACACCACCAGCACCGAGGACAGGGCGAACAGCCAGGACAGCGGCGCCTGGGAGCCCGTCGCACGCCGCACCTCGTCCGGCAGCGCCAGATACAGCTGGTTGTAGGCGAGCAGGTACGAGCCGTACGCGCCGCACAGGGCCAGGAAGCGGCGGTTGCGCAGCAGCACGCGCGCCCCGCCCCGCTCCCGGGTACGGACCCGGCCCGGGATGTGCTGCGGCATCAGCCAAAGATGCCCGGCCAGGACGAGCACGAAGACCGCCGCGCCAGCGAGGCACGCGGTGCGGAAGTCGACGGCGAGCAGCAACCCGCCGAGCAGCGGTCCGACGAAGGCCCCGGCCTGGCCCGCGACGCTGAACAGCGCCAGGAGACGTGTGCGCGAGCCGCGTCCCTCCCCCTCCCACACCACCGCCTGGCGGGCCACCTCGGACTCCACGGCGGGGGAGAACAGCGCGGCGGCGAAACCGATCACCAGCACGGCGCCGATCACGGCCCAGCTCGCCTCCGCGTACCCGAGCCAGGCGAACCCGGCGATCCGCAGCAGACAGCCGGCCAGCACGACCGGCCGCACCCCGAACCGGTCCACAAGCCAGCCGCCGACCACGAACAGCCCCTGCTGGCTGAAGGTGCGCAGTCCGAGCACGAAGCCGACCAGCCAGCCCGCCATGCCGATCGCGGTGCCGAGGTGCTCGGCGAGGAACGGCAGGACGGCGTAGAAGCCGACGTTGAAGGCGAGCTGGGTCAGGATCAGCAGCCGCAGCAGCGGCGACAGCTCTTTCCAGAGCCGCCAGGTGCTCTCGCGCGGGGTCTTGGGCATGCGGGCGGAACGGCGGGCCAGCACGCGGGAGATGAGGTCGGTCATCGTTCTTCTGTCGGTGAGGTGGCCACAGGGGCCAGGAGGGCGTCGGGGCTGTTCCGCTGTTGCCGCGAGGGCATGATCCGCTCCATGGGGGGACCGGCCGGGCTCGCGGGCCGCCTGCGCCGCCGGGGCAGCCGTACGCCGCCCGCGGCCGTCACCGCGAGCGCCCCCAGCAGGGTGAGTACGGCGGCGGGGAAGAGGACGGCCCACGGGGCGCGCTCGGCGTACGGCTGGTTCTCGGCGAGCAGCAGCCCCCACTCGGGGGACGGCGGCTGGGCGCCCAGGCCGAGGAAGCCGAGGGCGGCCAGGCTCAGCGCGATGCCGGGCAGCCGGAGCAGGGCGTGCCGGGCCACCGGTGCCAGCACGGCGGGCAGCAGTTCGTGCGAGAGCAGATACCAGCGACCGGCGCCCAGTGCGCGGGTCGCGGCCAGGTGCGTGGTCGCGCGCTCCTGCCGCAGCAGGGAGGACGTGTGGGCGGCCAGCGGGGACCAGGCCACGACGCCCACGGCGAACGCCGGCGTCCAGGGCCCGCTGCCCGCGACGCCGGCGACGAGGAGGCCGGCCAGGACGGGCGGCACGGCGCTGACGGTGTCGACCAGCGGCCCGGAGAGCCTCGGCAGCAGCCCGAGCAGCAGCCCCGCGACGAGTGCGGCGGCGCTCACCGCGAGGGCGATACCGAGGGTGGTCAGCGCGCCGTGGGAGACCCGGGCGAGTACGTCCCTGCCGAGCGCGTCCGTCCCGAACGGATGCGCCAGGGAGGGGGCCCGCAGCCGGGCGAGGGCGTCCAGGGTGCGCGCGTCGCGGGGCAGGCCGAACCCGATGACGGCGGCGAGCAGGGCCCCGTAGAGCAGGGGCAGGGCGCGGGGCGCGGACGGGCCGGGGCGGTGCAGGGAGTGCAGGGCGCCGTCGCGCAGCGCGGGCCCGATGAGCAGCCGGGCCGACAGCCGGGCGAGGACCCCGGCGACGGCCGCGACCAGGACGAGGGCGAGGGTGCCGGTCTGCAGGACGGGCAGGTCCTGGGCGAGGGCGGCCTGCAGGGTGAGCCGGCCCAGGCCCGGGATGTCGAAGATCTGCTCGACGGCGACCGAGCCGCCGGTCAGGCCGACCACGAACAGGCCCAGGTTGGGCAGCAGTCCGGGCACGCAGCGGCGCACCGCCTGCCGTGCGACGGACCTCGGCGGGACGGCGCGTGCCGCGGCCGCCAGGGCCCACGGTTCGGCGAACGCGCTGGGCAGCAGGTCGTCCAGCATCCGTCCGAGGATCGCCCCGGCGGGCAGACCGAGAGCCAGCGAGGGCAGCACCATCCACTGCGGCCCGTACCAGCCGAGAGCCGGCAGCCAGCCCAGTTGGACGCCGATCACCGAGGCCAGCACGGAGGCGACGAGGAACTCGGGCAGTGCGGCCAGCACGGCGGACGCCGTGCCGCCGGGGCCGCGTGCGGCGAGCCGCCCCCGCGAGCCGAGCCGGAGTGTGCGGGCGCACACCGCGGCCACCGTGCCCGCCGCGACCACGAGGGCCCCGGACATCAGCAGCAGCGACGCGCCGAGCGCCTGCACGACGCCGGGCAGCACCTGGCCGCCGGACACCCACGACGTGCCCGCGTCCCCGTGCGGCAGACCGCCCAGCCAGCGGCCGAGCAGCACCAGCGGGCCGTCGTCCAGGCCGAGTTGGCCGCGGATGGCGCGCAGTGTCTCGGGCGTGGGGTCGCGGTCCGCCGAGCGGGCCTTGAGCACGGTCAGCGCCGGGTCGGTGCGCGACAGCCACGGCAGCAGGCCGATCGCGCCCACCAGGGCGGCCATGAGCACGGCCCGCCACAGCAGCGTCGGGCCACCGCCCCGCGCGAGGACGCGCAGGGCGGCGAGGCCCTTGGCCAGGGGTGAGTTCGAGGTGTTCAGTGTCGTCCCCGTGGTGCTCAGGCGAAGGGAAGCTCGAAGTGCACCGCGCCGCTGCCCCCGCCGGGCACTTCCTCCCGCTCGTCGCACACCACCTTGCCCAGCGTCCGCCACAGGCCCATCGCACCGGGCGAGTGCGGATACGTGTGCAGATACACGGACCGGTAACCACCGTCGGCCCGGGCGAAGTCGACCAGGCCTGCCACCAGCCGCCGGGCCAGTCCGCGCCGCCGGTGTGCGGGGCCGACGTACAACCGCCGCAGCTGTGCGGTCTCGCCCGAGGGGTACCGCTCGGCCAGCCAGCGCGGATTCGGCGGATGCGCCGGCCCGCGCGCGTCCAGCGCCCCCGTGGCCGCCACCGTCCCGTCCCGCTCGTCCACGGCCACCAGGAGGGTGTGCCGCGGCGGTTCGACGTAGAACGGCACCGGGTCGATGATGTCGGCGTGCCAGTGCGGCACATAGCCGGTGCCGAAGTCGCGGTACACGGCGTCCAGCATCACCACCCGCGCCCCGTCGATGTCCGCGGGCGTGGCTTCCCTGATGCTGTAGTCATGCATTTGCGTATCATATGCAAATCACATGAAGGCTCATTCAGGGGCCGCTGATGTGATCTCGGGGGCGGCTGATGTGATGTGGGTCAGCACGCACCGCCAGTGCCCGTCCCGCTTCACGAACACATCCGTTGTCCACTCGTCGGCGTCGTAGCGTTCGCCCTGGTAGTGGGCCGTGTTGGTGACCCGTCCGGTGACCACGGCTGTGTCGCCGTAGACGCGGACCCTGGGCCGGGTCCTGAGGTCCATCGCGGAGTGGGTGAGCTCCCCGGACTCGACGAGGGAGAGGAACCTCTCCTTCGGGTCGATCCCCGACTCGGAGACGATCACCCACTCGTCCGCCATGAAGCCCGCGATGCGTGCGGGGTCGTTGGCGACGATCGCCGCCGCCCAGTCCCGCGCCAGACCGGCGAGTTCGCGGACGGTGTCCTCGCCGGGTTCCTGAGCTGCCGCGTCGGGACCTTGGTTCATGGCGCGACCGTAGCGTGTCAAGGCCGCGATCCGGGGTGTTCAGCGGTCCGGGTGACCTCGCGCGTCCCGGGCGCCGCCGAGGGAAAAGGATGCGGTCGTCGTTGCCCGGCCGTCCGCCCGTCGACCGAAGGTGATCCCCCGTGTCCCTGACCGCCCCCGCCCAGTCCGCCGTCGGCACCGCTCAGCAGTCCCAGAGCCCGGTCGACATCCGTCCGCAGGCCACCGACGTCTCGGCCCTGCCACCCCCGCGCCTGCGGCATCCGGCGCGGCTCGCCCTGCGTCTGCGCTTCGAGCGTCCGAAGCGGCATCGGCCCGACTGCGCCCGGGCCGAGGAGGGCTCGGTGAAGGCCGAGCCGCCGCGCGGACAGGACTGCCTGATGAGCGTCGGCGACGCCACCTACCAATTGGAGGACATCCACTGGCACACGCCGTCCGAGCACACCGTCGGCGGGGTGGCGTTCCCGATGGAACAGCACCTGAAGTACGCACGGACGATCGGGGAGGGGGAGGAGGGACGGGGACGGGGACGCGACCGTGGCCGGTGCGAAGGAGTACGCGGTGCTCGCCGTCTTCGTCCACCCGGGCGACGGCAACGGCGCCCTGGACCGGCTGCTGGAATCCGCCCGCCGGAGCGAAGACCCCTGGGACGTGCCCGACGTGGAGATCGACACCCTGCTGCCGCCCTGCACCGAGTCCTACCGCTACCTCGGGTCCACCACGACCTGCCCGTACACCACCGGGGTGCGCTGGACGGTCCTGACCCATCCGGTCCAGGCGTCCGCCGCCGCGCTGGAGCACTACCGGGGCCTCTTTCCCGAGGGCAACGCCCGCGAGGTGCAGCCACTCGGGAAGCGGCGCATCGCCGGGGACAGCCACCGGTGGTGGTGACTGACCCGGCCGGGGGACACGTCAGCCGGGGTGTGCGCCACCGGGATGGCAACCGGCCGGTCCGCGGCCGAGCCGGTCGCCGTAGTCGGTAGAGGCGGCGACCACCGGGATCCGGGCCAAGGGAGCGGAGAACTGCCGGGACACCCCCGACGCCAGAGCCGGCCGCAGCACCCGTTCGCCGGGCGGCGGGTCAGATTCAGCCCTGGGCCGGGGTGAGCACCACGAAGTCCGCGTTGGCCGGGTCGAGGCAGACGGCCAGCCGTCCGACGCCCTCCGCGTCCTCGGGACCCATCTGCACGCTGCCGCCGTTCTCCCTGACCTTGGCCACCGCGGCGTCGCAGTCGTCGACGGCGAAGACCGGGTGCCAGTACGGCCGCCCGTTCGCCAGCGACAGGTCCTTCTTGCCGACCTCCATGAGGCCGCCGTGCATCCGCTCCTCGGGCAGTCCGGCGGGAGTGATGAGGGTGTACGTGCCCCCGCCGCCCGGCAGCGGCATGTCACTGAACTGCCAGTCGAAGAGTCCGCCGTAGAACTCCTTCGCGGCCGCCGCGTCGCTCGTGTACAGCTCGGTCCAGGACAGCGAACCCGGCTGGTCGACCAGATCGAGGCCCTTGGTCGTCCCCGGCTGCCAGACGGCGAACTGGCCTCCCTGGGGGTCGGTGTACTGCGCCATCCGGCCCCATTCCTCGAGGTCCATCGGCGCGACGCGCACGCTGCCGCCCGACTGCTCCACGGCCTTCGTCGTGGCGTCCGCGTCGGCGACGCTGTAGTAGAGCATCCAGGCCGAGCGCGCTCCCTCCTCGGTGAGCTTGCCGATGCCGGCGACGATCTTGCCGTCCTTCCGGAACATCCCGCCCTCGAAGTCCTCGCTCTCGCCCATGGACTCGTAGTCCCACCCGAGCACGGCGCCGTAGAAGGCGGCGGCGGCCCGGACGTCCGGAGCGCCGAGGTCGAGCCAACAGGGGGAACCGGGGGCGAACTCCGTGGTGATCATGGCGATGCTTCCCTTCCGCAGGTCCTGTGTGCCCAGCGTGACACCGGGCACTGACAAGCGCCCGTCGGCCGCTCTCCGATGGGGGACCCCCGGTCGCAGGTGTCCGGTGCTGCCCTGCGCTGCCCGGTGGTGATCCCCGGCGGGTGGTCCGGCCGTGGAATCATCGGGTTCGTCGACCGGTCGGGTGGTCGCGGAGCTCTGTGCGGTGAGGGTGGTGGGCGGGCGTGGTGCACGGCTGGGAGTGGGACGACACGTTGTTCTCGGGGACCGCCGCGTACTACGAGCGGGGGCGGCTGCCTTACGCCGCCGGGCTGGCGGACGCGCTCGCCGAGGAGTTGCGGCTCGACGGGGAGGGGCGCCTCCTCGACGTGGGCTGCGGGCCCGGAACCATTGCCCTGAGCCTCGCGCATCTCTTCGGCGAGATCGTCGGAGTGGACCCCGACAGCGGGATGATCGCCGAAGCCGGGCGCGGGGCCACCAACCGGGGACTGGGCGCCAAGACCCGGTGGGTCCGGGCTCGGGCCGAAGCCCTGCCCGCGGGGCTCGGAACGTTCGCCGTCGCCACCTTCGGTCAGTCCTTCCACTGGATGGACCGCGACCTGGTGGCCGCGACCGTCCGGGACATGCTCCGGCCCGGCGGGGCACTGGCGCACATCGCCGACCTGAAGACGGAGCCCCGGACCGTCGACGGCATGCCGTACCCGACGGTCCCCTACGCGGGGGTGGACGACCTGGTGAAGCGGTACCTGGGACCCGTGCGACGAGCGGGCCGCGGGGTGCTGGCGCAAGGGACACCGGGCGCCGAGGACGAGGTGTTCGCCCGGGCGGGCTTCTTGGGCCCCCGGCGTCTCGTCGTGCCCGGCGGGCAGGTGCTGGAGCGGACCTTCGACGATGTCGTCGCCTGGGTGTTCTCCATGTCGTTCTCGGCACCGCATCTCTTCGAAGGGCGCCGGGACGACTTCGAGACGGATCTGCGGCTGCTGTTGCGCGAGGCCTCGCAGTCGGGCCGGTTCTCCGAGCGGGCACCGAGCACGGAGGTCTTCGTATGGCGCAAGGACTCGAACGCCTGATCAGGTTGCCGCGTCAGTGGACGGACATACCGCCGTCGACGTAGACCGACTGTCCGGTGACGTAGGCGGACGCCGGGCTCGCCAGGAAGACGGCCGCGCCCGCGAAGTCCTCGGCCAGGCCGTTCCGCCCGATCAGCGTGCGGGCGGCGAGGGCGGCCACCTTCTCCGGATCCGACGACAGACGCTCGTTGAGCGCTGTCATGACGAAACCCGGCACCAGGACGTTGCAGGTGACGCCCCGCGGCGACCACGCCTCGGCCTGAGACCGCGCCAGCGACTCGAGACCGCCCTTCGAGGCGCCGTACGCGCCGCTCTGCACGAAAGCCCGATGCGCCTGCTGCGAGCTGATGTGCACGATCCGCCCGTATCCGCGCTCCGCCATGCCCGGGCCGAAGCGCTGCCCCAGCAGGAAGGGCGCCTCGAGGTTGACGGCCATCGTGAGGTCCCAGACGTCCTCGGTGAGTTCGTCCATCGGCGGGCGCAGATTGATCCCGGCGCTGTTGACCAGAATGTCGGGCTCCCCGAACGCCTCGACCGCGCGCTCGGCGGCCGTCCGCACACCCTCGCGCGTGCTCAGGTCCGCGCTGACCCACGCGGCGCGGCAGCCCTGAGCCGTCAGCTCGTCGACCGTCGCGGTCAGTCCGGCCTCGCCGCGGGCCACGACCACCACGCTCGCGCCGGCGCGGGCGAGGGCGCCGGTGATGGCGCGGCCGATGCCGGAACTGCCGCCGGTGACCACCGCGACGCGGCCGTCCAGGGAGAACAACTCGGAGAGATACGTCTGCGTTGACCGGGTGGCCTGTGTCGTCATGACCCGACACTCTAAGTGGATGGATCACAGGGGGAGTCGGTGGGACAGGGTGGCAGCCCGGCCCGTCCATGCCCGCCGGAAGACGCGGCTGACGCATACTGGAACGTCATGGACCACACCCCTCACCACCCCGAACGGCACCCGCGCGGGACGGCGTCCTGGGGGACCGCCGTGAAGGCGACGCTGCACTGTCTGACGGGCTGTGCGATCGGCGAGATCCTCGGCATGGTCATCGGCACCGCGCTCGCGTGGGGCAACGTGCCCACCATGGTTCTGGCGATCGGGCTCGCCTTCCTCTTCGGCTACTCGTTCACCCTGTTCGCGGTCCTGCGGGCCGGCCTCGGTCTCAAGGCCGCGATCAAGGTCGCGCTGGCCGCGGACACAATCTCGATCGCCGTGATGGAACTCGTGGACAACGCGATCATCGCGCTCACCCCGGGCGCGTTGGAGGCCCACCTCACGGACGGACTGTTCTGGTCCGCGCTGCTGGGCGGTTTCGCGGTCGCCTTCGTGATCACGACCCCGGTCAACAAGTGGATGATCGGCCGGGGCAAGGGGCATGCCGTCGTGCACGCCCACCACTGACTCCGAGGAGAGTCACCAGCCGGTGAGCAGTCGGACGTGCCCGTCGGGGAGTTTCGGCCACCAGTGGTGATAGCGGCGGTAGACCTCGGTGTCGCGGCCGGTCAGCAGCCGTGTCAACGACGCTGCCTCCGCGGCGAGGCCCTCCCACGCGGTGCGTGGCAGGTCGTGGAACGCCGTGGCCTCGATGCCGCCGTCGACCGCGCGCCACACGCCGGCGACCCGGCCGTCGACCAGCAGGGTGGGCAGCACGTCACCGTTGACGCGGATCACCAGACGGCGATAGTCCGGCGGGATCACGCGGCTGCGGTCGGCGTGGGCCAGCAGGACGCTGTCCCACATGGCCATGAGCCGCGGCGGCGCCGGAGTGTCCGCCGGTGGGCGCGGGGCGTCCGGTACGTCGAACAGGACCGTCCCGTCCGGTCCGCGCAACTGCTCCACCGCGTCGGACAGGGCGAGCAGCGCCTGCCGTACGGGCTGCCGCGGCAGCATCGCGAACTGCGCCACGTCCGCGACCGATGCCGGCCCGAAGCCCCGCAGATAGCGCAGGACGAGCTGTCCGAGCGCCTCCGCCGCCGGCTCCCGGCCCGTCGGCACGGGACCGGTACGCGCCGCGACGAACGACGCCCGGGTGCCGAACGACCACGGCCCGCCGGTCGGGAGGTGGAGCAGCGGCGCGTACCCCTTGAGCCCCCACCACGCGCCGGCCTTCTTGTCCGCGCCGACCCGCTCCTCCAGCCATGCCTGAAGCTCCGCGGCCGTCCGCGGCCGGTCGGCGAAGTCCAGCAGTTCCGGGACGAGTGCCTCGCCGTCGGCCGGTGTGAGCCCCGCGGCGGCGAAGCGGAAGCCGAGCCTTGAGGCGTACAGCGTCTGCTGCATCGCCTCACGGAACACCTGGTAGTCGTCCGCGTGGACCGCGTGCAGCGTGATCCGCATCAGAGTCGCCTTGACCACCGCACGCCGCGCGAAGGCGTCGTCCAGCTCGGCCGGAGAGAAGCCGGCCAGCCGGTTCCACAGCGCCACGTACGGCGAAGCGGCATGCTGCGCCTGGAGCGCCACCACACGCCGCACGGCCTCCCCAGCCTCCATCACCTCCCGGCCCAGCAGCAACTGTCGGCCGAGGGTGGCCCGGTTGAGCTCCTGCGCGGTGATGTCCACGCCAGGGATTCTGCCGTCGCCTGCCCGGAGGCATCGACAGAGCATCGATTCCTGGGCAGTGGCCTGGATCACATGTCACGGATTGAGTGTCAGGGCCGGGCGATTTCCGTACCCATGGGTGACGGGGCGGGGCCGGATGCGAAGATGAGGCGCCATGACAGCTGGGTGGTGCGCTCGCACGACACGGGCCGCGGTGTTCGCGGCCGTCTGTGTCGTGCTCGCCGCCCTGGGGCACGTCATGATGTCCGGCGACCACGTGCCCCCCGCGACGTTGGTGGCCGGCTGGGCCGTGACGGGTGTGGCGGGCTGGTGCCTGGCGGGCCGCGAGCGCGGACTCCGGCTGGTCGTCGCCGTCGCCGTGGCCGTCCAGACGGGACTGCACTCGGCGTTCTCGCTCGTGCCGGCACCGGCCGCCGGGGCAGTGGGTGGCGCGGACTCCATGGACATGTCCTCCATGGGGCATGGCATGGGATCCATGAGCCACGGCATAGGTGCCACGGGGCTCGAAATGGGCTCCATGGCTCACCACATGGGGCATACGGGACACGCTTCGGGCGGTGACTCGTCCCTCGGCATGCTCGCCGCCCACCTGCTGGCCGCGCTGCTGTGCGGTCTGTGGCTGGGCCACGGCGAACGGGCCGTCTTCCGTCTGCTGCGCGCCGTGGGCAGCCGGCTGGCCGCGCCGCTGCGGCTCCTGTTCGCCCTCCCCGCGCCGCCACCCCCGCCCGTGCGCGTTCGGCGCCGGTCCTCGGACCGCGCGCCGCGCCTTCTCCTTCTCGTCCACGCGATCACCTCTCGAGGACCGCCCGTGGGAGCCGCTGCCGCCTGACGGCAGCCGGCAGTCCCGGGGCAGCACTCCGCGCGCCCCGGTCTCGGTCGTACGTCCGTACCTCGCGCCGTACGGATGCGGCCGTATCCCCGCTCACCGGGCCGCACGCGCGTGCGCGTGCTCCCGGAATCCCGAGAAGGACACCAGGTGATCACTCCTGCCCTGCCCCTTTCATCCGAGAGAAGCCCGTCGGCCGACGAGTCGATAACCGCCTGGGCGCTGGCCGCCCGCGGCGGCGACTCCGCCGCCGTCGACCACCTCGTGCGCGCCCTGCACCGTGACGTCATCCGCTACGTCGCCCACCTGTGCGCCGATCCGCAGGCCGTGGACGATCTGGCGCAGGACACGTTCCTGCGGGCGCTCGGCAGTCTGCACCGGTTCGAGGGCCGTTCCTCGGCGCGCGTCTGGATGCTGGCCATCGCCCGGCGTGCGGTGGCGGACAGCTTCCGGTACTCCGCCGTGCGCCCCCGCCCGGCCGATCTGGCGGACTGGGAGCTGGCGGCCGAACTCGCCCAGCCGCGCGGCCTGCCCGGCTTCGACGACGGCGTGGCACTGCTCGAGCTGATGGACGGACTGCCTCAGGAGCGGCGCGAGGCGTTCGTCCTCACGCAGCTGCTCGGTGTGCCGTACGCGGAGGCCGCCGCGCTGAGCGACTGCCCGGTCGGCACGGTCCGCTCCCGGGTGGCCCGTGCCCGGGCCACGCTCATGGCCCTGCTGGCCGAGGCGGAGGAACCGGCGACACCGGCGCCGCCGCCGTCACCCGCCTTGGCCGCGGCCTGACGTATGCCGGCCCTCCGTGCCCGCCGGCTCCGTCCGGCGGGCACCGCCCGCCCGCGAGCGGCTCAGGAAGCCTGGGTGTCGTCGTCCAGGAAGTGGAACCCGGGCCTGGGGTGCATCAGGAAGTCGTGATGCGAGATGTTCCAGGCGTAGGCACCCGCCAGGGAGAACACCACCCGGTCCCCGGCCCTGAGTTCCGGTACGGGTACCCGGCGGGACAGCACGTCCTTCGGCGTGCACAACTGCCCCGCGAGCGTGACGGGCCCGCTCTTCGCCGCCGGCCGGGGCCAGGGGTGCGGCCAGGTGTCCACCGGCAGGACCGAGCAGGGCTGGTCGTGTCCCTTCGTCGCCGGGGTGCGCAGATGGTGCGTGCCGCCCCGGACGACGGCGAACTCCTCGCCGTGGCTGTGCTTCACGTCCAGCACCTCCGTGGCGTACCAGCCGCAGTACGCGGTGAGCGCCCGCCCCGGCTCGATCCGCAGCGTCAGCCCCGGACGCGCCTCGGTGAGCCGGGCCAGCCCCTCGCCGCAGCTCGGCCGCGCAGATGTCCCGCGTGGGTGGAGTACGGTCACGCCTGGATCTCCCAGCGGAGGGTGGCCAGGAAGCCGGCGGCCACGCGGTCCACGGTGTCCTGGTCGGTGCCGGTGGCCCGCAGGACGCCGAGGTAATCGCGGTTGGTGCGGTACAGCTCGTGGCGTTCGCCCACCTCCCGCAGCGGACGGTACGTCAGACACACTCCGTCGACGCTGACCTCGGTGGCGGCCGGGGCGTCGGTCAGGGTGCCGGCCCTGTCGGCGCACGGGTACTCCAGGAGGGCGGCCCGGTCGCGGCGGGCAACCGGATCGGCCGGGAGCGGTTCGCCCAGGTGGGTGCAGAGGATGTGCTCGAACAGCGGGATGCCGAGGAGCCGTTCGAGCAGCAGGTCGCACTGGTCGCCGATGGCCCGGTAGTTGACCTCGATGATCCGTGCCCGCCCCTCGTGCACCACGAACTCGGTGTGACAGGCGCCGAATCCGACGCCGAGCGCGTCCAATTGGGTGAGGACCTGCGCGACGACCGGCTCGGGGTGGGCGGGGACGAACGTGAGGCGCTGCTCGACGAAGTGCGGTGGCGGCGACAGTTCGGTGCGGAAACCGCCCAGGACGTGGCGGACCCTGCCGTCGCCCAGGGTCTCCAGCGTGCACAGCTCGCCGGGGAGGTACTCCTCGACCACCAGGGTGGCGCCCGGCCGGCGCTCCAGGATCTCCTTGGTGCGGATCGCCAGGTCCTCGGGGCCGTCGACGAGTACGACGTCCTCGCTGGCCACGCCCTCACGGGGCTTGACGACACACGGGTAGGGCGCGGCCGGCGGGGCCGGTGTGGTGAGTTCGGCCGACCAGACGGTGTCCCCTCCGGTGGCGGCCAGCCGGCGGCGCATCTCCGCCTTGTCCTTGCAGCGCAGGGTGGCCCGCCAGTCCTTGCCGGGCAGGCCGAAGTAAGCGGCCGCCAGGGCGGCCTGGGTCTGGAGGTGGTCGCTGTTGGTGAAGACGGCATCAGGCGGGTCCTGGGTCGAGATCCGCGACACGACGGCCCGGAAGTCCCGCACGTCACACTCCAGGACCTCGACGTCCGGGCAGGTTCTGAGGTGGGCGTCGGGCTGGTCGGTGAGGACGGTGACGTCCAGGCCCAGCCGGGCGGCGGCGGGCAGGAAACCCTCGGTGACGGAGTCGGTCGGATTGAGGGCGAGCAGGTACAGGCGCATGGCGGTCTTCCATTGGTGAGTGGGGGCGGCGGCGGACAGCCCGCGCGAGACCCCCGTGACGTGGACGGCCCTTGATCGGCAGGGCGTTCACGAGCGCGTCCGACGATACCTTAGGTTAGCCTTACCTATCCAATCGCGGGTTGCAACTGCCCGTAGGAGTGATCGATGCGCACTGTCCTGGAGTCACCGCCGACCCTCGCCTCCGTCCTCGGTACCGCCTACCGGCGATTGACCGGCAGCTGCGAGGCCCTGACCGTCGAGGTCGCGGACACCCGGACGGCCTACGATCAACAGGCTTTCACCGGCGCCGAACTGATGTCGGACCAGTCCGCTCTCGACGCCTTCCTGGACGCCGAGGCGACGCGCATCCACACCCGCTTCGCCCACACCCCCCGCCCCCACGTCACCGCGTCACGCGCCCTGCACGACTACGCCTGGTCGATCGCCCTCCTGATGAGCGGCGTCTGGTACCTGGAGCGCCGGGTGCCGCGCATCCGGCCCCAGTCGGTGCGCCTGGACCTCGCGGCCGGGGCGTACACGATCACGCCCGAGCCCCGCGTCGCCTGCCTGCCCGGTGACCCCGTCGCCGCGCTGCCCGGCGCGGTGACCGTCGCGGGCGAGGAGGCCCTGCGGGCCGAGCTGCGCGCCGCGGTCGCCGACCACATGCGCCCGCTGCTCACCGCCCTCGGCCCCGCCGTGCGCCGCGGACCGCGCGCCCTGTGGGGCATGGTGGGCGACGACCTCGTCTCCGGCATCTGGTACCTGGGCCGCACCCTCGGCCAAGAGGAAGACGCCGTACGCGCGGCGACCGCCCTGCTCCCCGAACCCGTCAGCCCGTACCCCTCGGGAGCGGACTTCCGCCTGCTGACCGGCACCGACGGCCGCCGTCACACGACACGCACCCGCGCCGGCTGCTGCCTCTACTACGCCATCCGGCCCGACGAGGCCTGCGGCACCTGCCCCCGCACCTGCGACACGGAACGGCTGCGCCGGCTCGAGGAGTGACGAGCCGTCAGTCTTCCGCCTCCACCGTGCGCCAGAACGCCTCGACCCGCGCGTTGAACACCTCCGGCACCTCCTGGAACGGCTGATGAGCCTCTCCGGGCAGCACCTCGAACTCGGCGTCCGGGATGCCCTCCGCGACCTCACGGCCCAGGCGGGGCGGCGTCGCGAGGTCGAGTTCGCCGGCGAGGACGAGAGTCGGCGCGGTGATGCCGCCGAGGCGGTCGGACGTGTCATGGCGGCTGAATGCCGCGAGCTGGCGCTGGAAGGCTTCGGCGGACTGCGGGTGTTCGAAGGCCAGCGTCTCGTCGATGAGGCGGTCGACCAGACCGTCGGCGTGGGCGCGCGGTGTGTAGATCCACAGGTAGAACGCCTCGAGCATGGCGCGCTCGCTCGGGGCCCGCTCCACCATCCATTCCCAGAAGCGCGTCATGGCGCGGAAGTAGGAATCCGGGCGAGCCGTCGTGCTCATCAGGACCAGGCTGCGGACGAGGCCGGGATGCCTCAGCGCCAGCTCCTGGGCGATGAAGCTGCCTCCCGAGAAACCGGTCACGTGGGCGGCCGGTATCTGGAGCGTGCGCAGCAGCGCGGCGGCGTCGTCGGCCATCCGGGGCATGGTGAGCGGCCCCTCGGGCAGTGGCGTACGCCCGGCGCCGCGGTTGTCGAAGGCGGTGAGCCGGTAGCGGTCCGCGAGCCCGTCGAGCTGCGCCTGCCACGCCTCGGCGGGATCCCCGAGCCCTGAGATGAGCAGGACCTCGGGTCCCCGGCCCCGTCGCTCGACCCAGAGCTCCACGCCGCCGGTGTCGATCATCTGTCCCATGGCCGCCTCCCGGAGCAGGGAACCGTGGTCGTCACCCTCGCGCGGGCGCGATGTTCTGGTTGGCGTGGAACAGGTTGTCCGGGTCGTAGGTCCGCTTGACCCGGGCGAGCCTGTCGTAGTGGTCGCGGTACGTCGCCCGGACCCGCTCCTGGCCCTCGCCCGTACCCATGAAGTTCACGTACGAGCCGCCCATGGAGTACGGGTGCAGCTCCTCCTGGTAGTCGACGCACCACTGCCTGATGGCCCCGGCGTTGACCGGATCGGGATCGACACCGGCGAAGACGCCGGACCAGACCGCGTCCCGGTAGCTCCACGCCGTGTCGTCCGGGCCCACCCGGTGGGCCGCCCCGTCGACCGGGTAGAGGTGCATCAGGGAGAGCTGGGTGGGGTTGTTCTCGCCGTACTTGAGATGCACGTCCAGGGCGGCGTCCGGGATGTGGTCGAAGAAGTCGCCGCGCCAGTACCACTGGTAGCCGGCCGGGATCAGATCGTCGAACATGCTCTGCAGCCCGACGTACGGCATCGGAGTCGTGAAGTGGAAGGCCGGCGGCCCGGCCTCGTGCACCACGGAGAGCGTCTCGTCGAGCCGGTCCAGGTCGCCGGTGTGGCACCACACGATGCCGCACACCTTCCGCCGGTGGAGTTCCTCGGGGAAGGGCGGGCCGGGCGGGACGACGAAGACGTTGAAGAAGCCGTACACGTCCTCGGGCGCCTGCGGGAGGAATTCCCGATACCACCCCAGCACCTCGCGGAGGTGCTCGACCGGCCAGACGGTCACCCCGGCCCCGACCGTGTCCACCGGGTGCAGCCGGTAGGTCAGGGAGGTCGCGATGCCGAAGTTGCCGCCGCCTCCCCGCAGGGCCCAGAACAGGTCCGGGTGTTCGTCCGCGTTCGCGGTGACGTAACTGCCGTCCGCCAGCACGACGTCGGCGGCTATCAGATTGTCCGCGGTCAGGCCGTACCTGCGGGTGAGATAGCCGTGCCCGCCACCGAGGGTCAGGCCCCCCACCCCCGTCATGGAGATGATGCCGGTCGGGGTGGCCAGGCCGAAGGCGTGCGTGGCATGGTCCAGGTCGCCGAGCTGAGCGCCGCCGTCGGCCTGCGCGGTCTTCGCCGCCGGGTCGACGCGCACCCCGCGCATCGGCGAGAGGTCGATGGTGACGCCGTCGTCCACCAGGCACAGGCCCGGGCCGCTGTGCCCGCCGCCCCGCACGGCGAGTTCCAGACCGTGATCGCGGACGTAGGTGACCGCGGCCATGACATCCGCGGCTTCCGCGCACCGCACGATGGCGGCGGGGCGCTTGTCGATCATCGCGTTGTAGATCTTGCGGGCGTCGTCGTACTCGGCGTCCGGCGGGCCGATGACCGGTCCTCGCAGGGTGGTCCGCATGTCTTCCAGGGTGGCGCTGTTCATGACGATCTCCTCGGGACGCGTGACCGTGCTGCTATCACCAGCCTCCCGCCGACCGCGCGGCGATGCATGTCCGGAGGGCCCCCGCCCCCCTGCGGCAAGCGTTTACTGGACCGCGGAAGTCAGACCAGGGTGACCTCCACCGGCAGTTTCTTGATGCCGTTGACGAAATGCCGGGTCCGGTACCCGCCGGCCACCCGGCACACCGCGTAGATGCCGAACGAGATCGTCGTGACGTAGGGGCTGATGGGGATGCTGCTGCCCAGGGCGAGCAGGATGCCGCCCTCGATCGAGGCCACGGCGAACAGCACGCTCAGCACGGGCAGCAGCACCGGCGACGCGGTGACGCGGGCGGCGGCAGCGGCCGGGGTGACGACCAGGGTGAGCACCAGCAGCGCGCCGACGACCTGCACCGACAGGGCGACCGTGAGCCCGAGCACCAGCATGAACGCGAGGGACAGCGCCCGCACCGGCACCCCGCGCGCCTCGGCCACGTCCGGGTCGGTGCTGGCGAAGGTGAGCGGACGCCACATGACCGCCAGGGCGATGAGCACCAGCACGGACGTGCCGAGCAGCCATGACATCTGCGGCGTGTCCACGGCCACGATCTGCCCGGTGAGCAGCCCGAACTTGTTGGCCGCCCGGCCCTTGTAGAGGGCCAGGAAGAGCACGCCCAGGCCCAGCCCGAACGGCATGATGATGCCGATCACCGAATTGCGGTCCCGGGCCCGGGACCCCAGCACCCCGATGGCCCCGGCCGCGAGGAGCGAGCCGGCGATCGAGCCCGCCACGATGTTCGCGCCCAGCAGCAGCGCCGCCGAGGCGCCCGCGAAGGACAGTTCGCTGATGCCGTGCACCGCGAACGGCAGGTCCCGCATCAGCACGAACACCCCGGCCAGCCCGCCCACGAGCCCCAGCGCCACGCCCGCGACGAGGGAGTTGCGGACCAGGGCGAGGAGTTCGCCGTAGTCGGTGAAGTCGAAGATCTGGTGCCAGATCCCGTCGGCGAGTGTCATGCGCGCACTCCGTCCGTCTCGTGCGTCTGCTCGGGATGGTGCGCCGGGGCGGCCGACTCGTCGGGCGCTCCCGCGACCACCACCCGGCCGCGCACCCGTACGACATCGACCTGCGTGCCGTAGAGCCGGGACAGCGACTCGGACGTCAGCACCTCGTCCGGGGTGCCGACGCGGTGGCCGCCGGGGGCCAGGTACAGCACCCGGTCGACCAGCCCCAGCACCGGGTTGATCTCGTGCGTCACGAAGACCACCGCCGTGCCGTGGGCGCGGCGCCGGGCGTCGATCAGTTCGGTGACGGCCCGCTGGTGGTTCAGGTCGAGGGACAGCAGCGGCTCGTCGCACAGCAGGATGCGCGGGTCGGTGGCCAGGGCCTGCCCGATGCGGACGCGTTGCCGTTCGCCGCCGGACAGCATCCCGAGCGGGGCATCGGCGTAGGCCGAGGCGCCGACCGACTCGAGGATCTCGTCCACCCGGCGGCGGACCCCGCCGGTGCGCAGCCGTGGCCCGAAGAGGTGCCCGTCGATGCCGAACCGCACGAGGTCCCGGGCACGCAGCAAGGCCTGGGCGGACAGCGCGGCCTGCTGTGGGACGTAGCCGACGTCCCGGGCGGCGTCGCGCGCGGGACGGCCGAGGACGGTCAGCGTCCCGGCGGACAGCGGCCGGCGGCCCAGCAACGCCCGTACGAAACTGGTCTTGCCCGCGCCGTTCGGCCCCAGCACGGCCAGGAACTCCCCGGGCCGTACGTCGAGATCGAGGCCGCTCCACACCTCGCGGGCGCCGTACGAAAGGGCCGCGCCGCGCAGACTGATGACAGGGGCGGCGCCGTCCTGTCGGGATATCGGGGTCACTTGGCCAGCGCGTTCGCGAGCGCGTCGACGTTGGCGGTCATCCAGCCGAGGTAGTCCTTGCCCTTCGGCAGGGTCTCGGTCACGGGCACGACGGGGATGCCGGCCGCCTTGGCCGCCGCCTCGGTCTTCTCGGTCTGCGGGCCGGAGGTCTGCTCGTTGTAGACGAGGGCCCGGACCTTCCTGCCGCTGAACAGCGCCAGGTTCTCCTGGAGGGTCCGCGGGGAGACGTCGTCCCCCTCCTCGATCGCCTCGCTGAACTCGGCGGGCGTCCGGTTGATCAGGCCGCTCGCCTCGGTCATGTACAGCGGCACGGGCTCGGTGATCGCCACGCCCGCTCCGCCGTGCTCCTTCTTGATCCGGGCTTCCTTCGCCTCCAGGGGCGCGAGCTTCGCCTTGAAAGCGGCTGCGTTCTTTCCGAAGGCGCTCGCGTCGGACGGGTCGGCCTTGGTGAGGGCCGCGGCTATCCGGTCGACGACCTTGGCGACGGTGGGGAAGTCGTACCAGACGTGCTCGTTCAGCTCGCCGCCCTTCGGTGCGGTCTTGCCGGAGACGTTCACCGCGTTGATCACCTGGGCGGAGTCGTTGTGGCCGCCCTTCAGCATGCGGTCGACGAAGTCGTCGTAGCCGCCGCCGTTCTCGACGACGACCTCGGCCTTGGAGAGGGCGAGCTGGTTCTGGGGGTCGGCCTCGTAGGAGTGCGGGTCCTGGTCGGGGTCGCTGATGACCGAGGTGACATCGGCTCTGTCGCCGCCGACGCGCCGCACGATGTCGCCGTAGACGTCCGTGGAGGCGACCACCGCGACGCGGGCCGGTGTGCTCTTGGCGGCGGTGGAGTCCGACGAGCTGCCGCAGCCCGCGAGAAGGGCCAGTGACGCGCTGGTCAGCAGCGCCAGGCGGCGGGACGTGGGCAGGGGCATGGCTTGGCTCCTCCATGACGGACGTGCACAGGGGGTACTTGGCAGCCGCCACGCTAGATGGGAATGAATGTCAAGAGCGGGTCCTGGCCGAAGCCATGTGAAAACCATTGCCAATTATTGAACCGGAGGTCTGGAGTGCTCTGGACTAGAAATCCAATCATTGGACGAGTAGTCTAAATCCATGCGAGAGACTCTGACCGCGGAACGGGATGCGATCCTCGCCGCGCTGACACCGGTCGCCGAAGGGATCGCCGCGACCTTCGGTCCGCTCTGTGAAGTCGTGCTGCACGACTACCGGAACCCGGAGAAGTCGGTCGTCGCCGTCGCCGGATCGGTGACCGGGCGGACGGTGGGCGGCGCGATGAGCGAGATCGGCATGCGCGTCCTCGCCGGCGGTGACGAGGCGGCCGACGAACTGAACTACGTGACCCGCACCCGGAACGGAGCGCTGGTGAAGTCCTCCACGATGGTGCTGAGGGATCCCACGGGGGTCGTGTTCGGCGCGCTCTGCGTCAACCTGGACGTCAGTGCCGTCAGCCAGGTCCACGGCCTGCTCGGCGCACTCGCCGGAATCCGTCCTGAGCCGGCGGAGCTGCCGACCACCACCTTCGGCAACGACATCGACTCCGTGGTCGACGCCCTCGTCGACGTCCACCAGTCGAAGCAGCGGGGGAGCTGGGCGGAACTGGACCGCGCGGAGCGCCTGGAGCTGTTCGGCGGGCTGGACACGCGCGGTGTCTTCGCCGTGCGCGGCGCGGTCGAGCAGGTCGCCGCCCGGCTCGGCATCTCCCGCGCCTCCGCCTACAACTACCTCTCCCAGGCCCGGGCCGCCCACGACACTTCCACCGGAGGACCCGCGTGACGACCACCACCCCACCGGTCGCCCTCGACGACGTCCGGGACGCCGCCGCCCGGCTCAAGGGCGTCGCCCACCGCACCCCGGTGCTGCGCTCCCGCACCCTCGACACGCTCGCCGGTGCCGAGGTCCACCTCAAGTGCGAGAACTTCCAGCGCGTCGGCGCCTTCAAGTTCCGCGGCGCCTACAACGCCGCCTCCCGCCTCACCCCCGAGCAACTGTCCCGGGGAATCGCCGCCTACTCCTCCGGCAACCACGCCCAGGCCGTCGCCCTGGCCGCCCGCGAACTCGGCACCACCGCCGTGATCGTCATGCCGGAGGACGCCCCGCCGTCGAAACGGGCGGCCACCGCCGGCTACGGCGCCGAGATCGTCACCTATGACCGCTACACCGGCGACCGCGTGGCCATCGCCGAGGCGCTGGCCGCCGAGCGGGGTCTCACCGTCATCCCGCCGTACGAGCACCCGCACGTGATGGCCGGGCAGGGCACGGCCGCGTTCGAACTCCTCGAAGAGGCGGGGGAGTTGGGGGCGATAGTGACACCGGTCGGTGGCGGCGGGCTGATGGCCGGGAGTGCCACGGTGGCCAAGGGGCTGCACCCGGGCATCCGGATGATCGGCGTCGAACCGGAGGCCGGGGACGACACCAAGCGCTCGCTGGAGGCGGGGCGGCGCATCAGCATCCCGGTGCCGCACACCATCGCCGACGGACAAGCCCTGCACACACCGGGCGAACTCACCTTCTCCGTCAACCGGCGGCTCGTCGACGCGATCGCGCTGGTCACCGACGACGAGATCAGGGACGCGATGCGGTTCGCCTTCGAACGCCTGAAGATCGTCCTCGAGCCGAGCGGCGCCACCCCGCTCGCCGCACTGCTGACCGGCCGCGCGGGCCGTCTCCCGCGCCGCGTCGGTGTCATCCTCTCCGGCGGCAACATCGACGCCGGACGCTTCGCCGAGCTCTGCGGACAGCACGCCTGAGCGGGCGTTCCCTGGTTGGCGGTCCCGGAGGGGCGGGCGGACGATGGAGGGTAGGAGGCCGGCCGTCGACGCGCGGTGTCCAGGGCCGCCGGGGAGACCGGCCCCGGCCGCGGTGCGTCGCGGCCGGAAGGGAGCGCGTCATGTTGGAAGTGAAGACGCTCGACAAGCCGGACGAGCGGCGTGATTTCCCGCGCGGTCACCTCGAAGCCGTCCATATGACGGACCTCGACTTCGCCGTGGCGACCTTCGAGCCCGGCTGGCGCTGGACCGAGTCCGTGGCCCCGCTCGCGGGCACCGGCACCTGTCAGATGCACCACAACGGCTACGTCCTCCAAGGCCGCATGCGCATCCGCATGGACGACGGCGGCGAGGTCGAGGTCGGCCCCGGCGACGTCTACGTCGTCTCGCCCGGACACGACGCCTGGGTCGTGGGCGACGAGCAGGCCGTGGTCTACGACTTCCAGGGGCAGACGGCGAGGGAGTTCGCGAAGAAGTAGTATCGCCTTGCTCTACGGAAACCGATCGGTTTATGCTCCCTTCAAGGGAAACCGATCGGTTTCCTATGTGGAGAACATGAGGGAGACCCCTATGACCGCCATCGAAGGTTCCGTCGCGCTGGTCACCGGCGGCAGCCGCGGCATCGGCCGGGCCCTGGTCGAGGCCCTGTACGAGCGGGGTGCGAAGAAGGTGTACGCCACCGCCCGCGACCCGCGCACCGTCACGCACCCCGACGCCGTGCCGCTCGCGCTGGAGGTCACCGACCCCGCGTCCGTCACGGCGGCGGCCGAGCAGGCGCAGGACGTCACCCTGCTGCTCAACAACGCGGGCGCGTCGGTGAACGCGAACTTCCTCGACTCGCCCGTCGAGGACGTCCGCCGGGAGTTCGAGACCAACTTCTACGGGCCGCTCCTGGTGACCAGGGCCTTCGTCCCCGTCATCGAACGCAACGGCGGCGGCCACATCCTCAACGTCCACTCCGTGCTGTCGTGGATCGGCCTCGCCGGCTCCTACAGCGCCTCCAAGGCAGCCTTCTGGTCGCAGACCAACTCGCTGCGACTCGACCTGAAGCCGCGGGGCATCGAGGTCACCGGGCTGCACGTCGGGTACGTCGACACCGATCTGACCGCCGCCGTCGACGCTCCGAAGTCCACGGCCGAGAGTGTCGCGGCCCAGGCCCTCGACGGGATCGCGTCGGGCGCCTACGAGGTCCTGGCCGATGACATCTCCCGGCAGGTCAAGGCCGGGCTGGCGGCCGACCCTGCCGCTCTCTACCCGCAGCTCGCCGTCGCCTGATCACGCCCTTGGTCACACCGGCAGCAGCCGCGCCACCAGCGCGCTGAGCTGTCGGACATTGCGGCACTCGTGCATCTCGACCAGCTCGGCATAGACCGGCGCGGCGGAGTCGCCCGTGCCCCAGCGGGAGCGCTGCTCGGGGTTCAACCAGTAGACGCGGCGCGCCCGTTCGGCGAGCTGCCGCACGGCAGGCAGGTTCGGGTCGCTCATGTTCGTACGGGCGTCACCGAGGACGAACACGGTCGTGCGCGGACCGACCGCGTCGCCGTAGATCTCGGCGAACTCGCCCAGCGCCATGCCGTAGTCGCTGCTGTCGTGCCAGCCGGTGAGGGTTGCTTCCGCCCCGATGCGGGCACTGAGCCCTTCCGGGTCCGCGGTGCCGTGCCGAAGGAGCGCGGTCACCTCGTCGATCCGGTTGACGAAGGCGAACACCCGCACCTTGCTGAACTGGTCGTGCAGCGCCTGGACCAGCAGCATCGTGAAGTCCGAGAAGCCGGACACCGACCCCGACACATCGCACAGCAGCACCAGTTCGGGCCGGGCGGGGCGGCGCCTGCGCAACACCGGCTTCATCGGCACCCCGCCCGTCGACAGCGAACCGCGCAGGGTCCGCCGCAGGTCGATCGTGCCCCGGGAGGCGCGGCGGCGCCGGGCCGCGAGCCGGGTCGCGAGCTTGCGGGCGAGCGGCTGAACCGCCCTGCGCAGCTCGGCGAGCCGGGCCTTCCCGGCGAACAGGAAGTCGACCCGGTCGGCCGTCGGAGCCACCGCCCGCCGGGCGATCTCGTCCCGGTCGCGCCGCTCGGCGACCCGGCGCCGCGCCTCGGTGGCCACCAATGCGCGGAAGCTCTCGATCCGTCGCCGGATCTCGTCCTCCAGCAGCCGGTCGGCGAACCCCGAACTGCCGCCCTGCCCCCGCACGTCGTCGCGGACCCGGGCGAGCAGGGTCTGCGGGCGCAGCCGTTCGAGCGCCTGGTACGACGACCAGCCGTCCGACTCCGGCGAGGAACCGTAGCCACCGAAACCGTCGACCGCCTCGACCGCCAGCCGGCCCAGCAGCGCCTGGTCGTCGGCGGCGAGGGCGGCTGCCAGCCGGTCGCGCAGATCCTCCCGGCCGACGGCCTTCTGCTCCGGGCCGCCGACGCCGCGCGGGAAGTACAGGTCGAAGACCGGGTCGAACACCTGCCGTTGCCCGGTGCCGTGCAGCAGCGTCGCCGCCAGCCCCTCGCGCAGCAGCTCCCGGTCCGTGAGGCCGAGCGCCTCGATCGCCTGCCCCGCGTCGACTGTCTCGCCGGTGCCGATCCGGATGCCGTGCGCGCGCAGTGCCCCGACCAGGGACGTCAGCCGCTCCGCGACGCCCGCGCCCGTCGGGGTGGTCACAGGGCGTCCAGGTCGAGCTTGGCGCTCGCCTTAAGGACGTCCTCCTGATGCTTGAGGAGCACGCCGAGGCTGGCCCGCACGACCGTCTCGTCCAGGGTGTCGGCGCCCAGCGCGAGCAGCGTGCGCGCCCAGTCGATGGTCTCGGCGACCGACGGCACCTTGCGCAGGTCCATCGCCCGCAGCGCGCCCACGACCCGGACGACCGAGCGGGCCAGCGCCTCGTCGAGCCCCGGCACCTTCAGCCGTACGATCCGGCGCTCCAGCGCCTCGTCCGGGAAGCCGATGTGGAGGAAGAGGCAGCGGCGGCGCAGTGCCTCGGACAGCTCCCGGCTCGCGTTGGAGGTGAGGACGACGAAGGGGCGGCGCGTCGCCGTGATGGTGCCCAGCTCGGGCACGGTCACCTGGAAGTCGCTGAGCACTTCCAGGAGCAGGCCCTCCACCTCGACGTCCGCCTTGTCGGTCTCGTCGATCAGCAGCACCTTCGGGTCGTCACCCCGGATGGCGGTCAGCAGCGGCCGGGTGAGCAGGAACTCCTCGCTGAAGATGTCCGTGCGCGTCTCGTCCCACGACTCGTCGCGGCCCGCGCTGATGCGCAGGAGCTGCTTGGCGTGGTTCCACTCGTACAGGGCCCGGGACTCGTCGACCCCCTCGTAGCACTGGAGGCGCACCAGCCGCGCGCCCGCGACCTCGGCGACGGCCTTGGCCAGCTCCGTCTTGCCGACTCCGGCCGGGCCCTCGACCAGCAGTGGCTTGCCCAGGCGGTCGGCTAGGAAGACGGTCGTGGCGACGGCGGGCGAGGGGAGATACCCGGTCTCGGCCAGACGTGCGGAGACGTCGTCGACGGATGTGAACAACGGGGCCTCCAGGGCGGCGGCGGTGGTCAGGGGCACTATCTAAGCGCTTGTTCAGTCAGGATGTCACGGGGGTTCCGTGCACCGGAAGGTGGTAGACCGATCGGTTTCCCCGCTTCCCGGGGTGAGGCTGGTCTTTGACGGGGCCGGTGCCCGGGCCGGGGCCGGGATCGAGACCCTGGACGGCCTGACCACGGCGACCGTGACCGCGCTGCTGGACGCGTCCGGCATGCGGTGAAGGGGCGGCCGCCGACGCGACCGCCCCTAGCAACCGTCCTGTTCATCACGCCACCGCGACCGCCCCGACAGCCGGAGTGCGCAGCGTCCGCCGGGCCGTGGCCAGGCTCGTGCCCAGCGTCACCACCGCCGCGACCGCGACGACCGCCGCGCCGATGCCGAAGAACTCGCCCGGCACCACCTCGTCGGTGCGCGTCACGGTGAAGGGGACGACCCCCGCCAGCGCCGCCAGCGCGCCGAAGAACACCCCCGTGACCATCAGGATCAGCCCTTCGACCCCCACCAGCCCGAGCACCTGCCCCGGAGTCGCCCCCGCGAGGCGCTGCTGCCCGAACTCCCTGATCCGGTAACTGGTCGCAGCGTAAAGCGAGTTGACCAGCATGACGCACACGAAGACCACGATGATCCCGACGACCGTGAAGTTGAGCGTCTCGAGGTTCTTCGCGTCGACCGACTTGACCGCCCCCGAAGCCTCGACGGCGTCGCTCTCCACCGCCTGCATGGTCAGCGTCGCCGTGGCGACCGCCGTGAAAAGGATCAGCGACATCAGGATCCCGGCGAGCCGCCCGGCCCGCTCGCGCAGATTGCGCACCGCCAGCCAGCCGCTCGCGCCGCCGAGCGGCAGCCGGTCCAGCACGGCCGCCAGCAGCCGCGGCGCCCGCAGCGCGCACCCGACGGACAGCAGGATCGCCCCGTACGCCGGCGGTGCCATCAGCGCGGCGTCCGTCGCCGAGAACACGAACGTCGAGGTGGCCGACGCGGCACCGGCCACCAGAGCGGTGTAGGCGAGGACCGTCCGCGCCCGGCCCCGCTGCCGGCTCCCGCCCGTCGCGCGCCGCACGGCGAGGAACGCGGCCCCCACGGCGGCGAACAGCGTGATGCCGATACCGGACGAAAGCGCCACCGGACCGAAGGAGTGGTCGACGGACCGTGCGACCTGACCGCTGTCCTGGAACACCTCCAGCAGCGCCCGGCCGCCGAGCAGCGCCGGGCCGATCGCCAGCGCCGCGCCCACCAGGGCCACGGCCAGCGCCTCACCCACGACCATCCGCTTGATCTGCGCCGGAGTCGCCCCCGAGCAGCGCAACAGCTCCATCTCGGCGGCCCGCTGACGCACGTTCACCGTCAGCGTCGAGGCGACCGCGAAGAACACCAGCAGGGTGCCGTAGCCGCCGACCACGCCCGCCGCGGTGGACAGGGTCTCCTTGCTCACCGGGTCCACGCCCGGCTGCCCGGCCGTGTCGTGCATCGAGTTGAACGTCATGACGATCACCGCACCGAGGAACGCGGACAGCAGGGTCGCGAGGAACCGCCCGGGCCGCTGCCGTATGGACCGCATCGCGAGGACGAACACGGTTCACACCCCCGCCTTCACGTCGTCGCCCAGGTGCGCCAGGCGCTCCGCGACCGCGTCGGCCGTCGGCGCGTCCATGCGGCCCGCGAGCCGGCCGTCCGCCAGGAACAGCACGGTGTCGGCGTACGAGGCGGCGACCGGGTCGTGCGTCACCATCACCACCGTCCGGCCGTGCGCCCGCACCGCCTGCCGGAGCAGGTGCAGCACGTCCCGCGCGCTGCGCGTGTCCAGCGCGCCCGTCGGCTCGTCCGCGAAGATCACCCGCGGTTCGGTGACGAGCGCCCGGGCGATCGCGACCCGCTGGCGCTGACCGCCCGACAACTGATCGGGCCGGTGCCCGAGCCGGTCACCCAACCCCACCGCCGAAAGCATCTCGCGGACCCGCTGCCGGTCCACCCGCCGACCGGCCAGCTTCAGCGGCAGCACCGTGTTCTGAGCGACGGTCAGCGTCTCCAGCAGGTTGTACTGCTGGAACACGAACCCGATCCGGCCGCGCCGGAACTTCGTCAGCTCGGCCTCGCCGCCGCCCGTCAGCTCCGTGCCGTCGACCTGCACGATCCCGCTGTCGGGCCGGTCAAGACCCGCCGCGCACTGCAGCAGCGTCGACTTGCCGGAACCGGACGGCCCCATCACCGCCGTGAACGTGCCACGCGCCAGGCCGAGCGTCACACCGTCCAGGGCGGTCACGGCGCTGTCGGCGCTCCCGTACGTCTTGGTGACCTTGACCAGCCGCAGCGCCTCGGCCGCGGGTCCCGGGTCCTGGTCCTGTCGTGGGCCGCTCGTGCGTACCATCGTCGTCCCCCTTCGTCCGACACGCCCTGTGTCTCGTCCTCGACGCTACGGAGAAGGTGACGTGACCACACTGGCCGCAGAGCCCGTATCGGGGGTGTACTCAGCGACACCCCGGGGGTACCCGATCACACCAGCACCGAAGGGTTGACACGGCATGCGGATCGATCTGCAGGGCCGCACCGCGCTGGTGACCGGCTCCACGCGGGGCATCGGCGCCGCGATCGCCTCGGGCCTGGCCCGGGCGGGCGCCAGGGTGGGTGTCAACGGCCGCTCGCCCGGGCGGGTACGGGAGGCCGTGGACCGGATGCGGGGCGAGGCCCCCGGCGCCGATCGTCGCGTCGACGGCGGCTACGTCGACTCGATCCTGCCCTGAGCCGGTCGCGCGTCAGGCGTCGCTCACCAGGATCACCTCCAGCGTGCGCGGACCGTGCACCCCCTCGACCCGGTCCAGCTCGATGTCACTGGTCGCCGACGGTCCGGAGATCCAGGTCAGCGGGCGTGCCGGGTCGAGGCGCTCCAGGCCCTGCGGCACCGACGACACGACCTGCCCGGGGACGCGGACCACGCAGATGTGGTGGTCGGGGACGAGGGTGATCCGGCGCCGGCCCTGGTCGGGCGAGCCGTCCAGCACGATCGTGCCGGTCTCCGCGATCGCGACCGCACAGGCCGTCACGACACTGTCCACCCGGTCGAGTTCGTCCGGAGTGCTCTCCGCCCGGTCCGCCACCCGTGTCACCCCGGTCCGCTCCAGCCAGGCGGGGTCCAGCCCGGGCGGCACCAGCACCGAAGCCGACCCGCGCTTGTCGAGCAGCCCCGCGAGCAGCCCGGCCAGCCCTTCGGCATCCGTGCGGTGGACGATCGCCCGGTAGTCCGCCAGGTTCTCGGCCAGCAGCTCGACGGTCTGCTCGACACTCCGGTCCCCGTGCTCGCGCACATAGCCACGCGGCACCGCCTGCTCGTAGGGGGTGTCGTCCCGTGGTACGTCCGCCAGCGCGCGCCGCACCCGGCCCAGGATCCGTTCCCTGCTGTTCACTTGGCCCCGTCCTTCCCGCCGCGCGTGCGCTGCCACCAGTCCCGGAACGGCTCGGCGGGCACCGGCGGCAGATCCCGGGTGCCGCTCCAGGCCCGGCCGGGCCCCGGCAGCGTACGGGGATGCAAGCGACGGGTCCGCGAGGCGGCACGCTGGCCGGTGCGCAGGGCGCCCGGGTGCGTGAACGCCCAGCGGGCCGCCCGCATGGCCGCACGTTCGGCGGCATGTCCCTTCGCGGGCCGCAGCACCACCTTGTTGCCCTCCCGGGTGACCTCACCGCCCTCCACGACCCGTTCCCGCAGATGCACCAGGACCTCGGGGATGTCGATGGCGACCGGGCACACCTCGTAGCACGCCCCGCACAGCGAGGACGCGTACGGCAGAGAGGCGTCGATCTCGCTGGCGGTGCCCCGCAGTTGGGGGCTGAGGATCGCGCCGATCGGGCCCGGGTACACCGAGCCGTAGGCGTGCCCCCCGGCCCGCTCGTATACCGGGCAGACGTTGAGACACGCCGAGCAGCGGATGCAGCGCAGCGCCTGCCGGCCGACCTCGTCGGCGAGGGTGTCGGTGCGGCCGTTGTCCAGCAGCACCAGATGGAAGGTGCTCGGCCCGTCGGCCGTTCCGGAGTCCGTCGTGCCGGTCCACGTCGAGGTGTACGGGTTCATACGCTCGGCCGTGGAGGAGCGGGGAAGGGTCTGCAGGAACACCTCCAGGTCCCGCCACGTGGGCACGATCTTCTCGATGCCGACGACCGAGATCAGCGTCTCGGGCAGGGTCAGGCACATCCGGCCGTTGCCCTCCGACTCCACGACCACCAGGGTGCCCGTCTCGGCGACCATGAAGTTGGCGCCGGAGATGCCGACCCTGGCACGCAGGAACTTCTCCCGCAGGTGGAGGCGGGCGGCCTCGGCGAGTTCGGCCGGTGTGTCCGTCAGGCCTTCGGGAGCGGGGCGGCCCCACTCGCTCATCTCACGGGCGAAGATGTCCCGGATCTCGCCCCGGTTGCGGTGGATGGCCGGGACGAGGATGTGCGAGGGCCGGTCCTTGCCCAACTGCACGATCAGTTCGGCGAGATCGGTCTCATAGGCGTGGATGCCCTCGGCCTCCAGCGCCTCGTTGAGCCCGATCTCCTGCGTGGCCATCGACTTGACCTTGACGACCTCCGACTCGCCGGTCATCTTCACGAGCTGGGTGACGATCTCGTTGGCCTCGTCCGCGTCGGCGGCCCAGTGGACGATGCCGCCCGCCGCCGTGACCGACTCCTCCAACTGCTCGAGATAGCGGTCGAGATGCCGCAGGGTGTGGTCCTTGATCCGCTTGCCCGCCTCGCGCAGCTCGGCCCAGTCGGACACCTCCGTCACGGCCTTCGCCCGCTTGGCGCGGATGGTGTGTGTGGCGTGGCGCAGATTGCCGCGCAGGGTCTCGTTGCCCACGGCCTCCCGCGCGGCCTCCGGAAACGCCGGCATGCCGACGAACGTCCCGCTCATACGGCCGGTTCCTCCTCCGTGCTCGCCAGGATCTCCGCGATGTGCACCGGCCGCATGCCGGTCCGCAGTCGGGTCATCGTCCCGCCGATGTGCATCAGACAGGAGTTGTCGGCCGCGCACAGCACCTCGGCGCCCGTCGACTCGGCGTTGCGCACCTTGTCGGTGCCCATCGCCGCCGAGACGTCGGCGTTCTTCAGGGCGAAGGTGCCGCCGAACCCGCAGCACTCGTCTGCCCCCGGCAGCTCGGCCAGCTCCAGCCCCGTCACGGCCTGGAGCAGCCGCCGGGGCCGGTCGCCGAGCCCGAGTCCGCGCAGTCCGTGACAGGTCGGGTGGTACGTCACCTTGTGCGGGTAGTACGCCCCGACGTCCGTCACGCCCAGCACGTCCACCAGGAACTCCGTGAGCTCGTACGTCTTCGGCACCACCGGCGCCAGCGTGGCCGCGAGGGTGTCCCCACGCCCCTCCGCCCGGGCCCGCTCGCCCATCCGCGGATACAGCTCGCGCACCATCGCCCCGCACGACCCGGACGGCGTCACGATCGCCTCGTACTCACCGAAGACATCGGAGAAATGCCGGGCGAGCGGCTCGGCCTCGTGACGGTATCCGGTGTTGTAGTGCGCCTGTCCGCAGCAGGTCTGCGCCATCGGGAAGTCGACGTCGACGCCCAGTCTGGTCAGCAGTTTCACCACGGCGCGCCCGGTGTCCGGATACAGCGTGTCGTTGACGCAGGTCAGGAACAGGGCGACACGCATCGCGGCTCCTTGTGGTTGATCATCGGATGAGTGCTGGGGGCACCACCCACACGCGTTCAGCGTAGTGGGGGAGTAGTCCGGGGACAGGACGCGGGGGAGACCCCGTCAGTCCCCGGCGAGCCGGGCCTGCGCGGCGCGCCACCGCTCGGTCCCGCCCCGCGGCTCGTACCGCGTGAGCGGCTGCGTACGGACGAGCAGCCGCCGCATCCCCGCCAGGTCACCGACCAGACCGTGCGCCCGCGCCTGCACCAGCACGTTCCCCAGGGCGGCCGCCTCCGTCGGCCCGGCGACCACCGGCAGCCCGCAGGCGTCGGCGGTCAGCTGGCACAGCAACGCGTTGCGCGTGCCACCGCCCACCACGTGCACCACGTCGACCGGATGCCCGGCGAGCCGCTGCGCGTCCTGCACCGCCTTGCGATGCGCGAGGGCGAGGGAGTCGAGGATGCAGCGCGTCACCTCGGCCGGCGACTCGGGCACGGGCTGCCCCGAGGCCCGGCACGCCTCGGCGATCCGCTCGGGCATCCGCCCCGGCGCGAGAAACGCCGCGTCACCGGCATCGACGACCGACCGCAGCGCCGGCACCTTGGAGGCCTCCAGCAGCAGCGCGCCCAGATCCGTCTCGCCCCAGGCCCGCACGCAGTCCTGGAGCAGCCACAGCCCCATGATGTTGCGCAGGTAGCGGACCGTGCCGTCCAGCCCCAGCTCGTTGGTGAAGTTGGCCGCCCGGCTCTCCTCGGTCAGCACCGGCGCGTCCAGCTCCAGACCGGCCAGCGACCAGGTGCCGGTGCAGATGTACGCGAACCGATCGCCCGACGCCGGTACGGCGGCGACCGCCGACGCGGTGTCGTGCGACCCGACGGCCGTCACCGGCACGGGACCGGTCAGCCCGGTCTCCTCCAGCACCTCCGGCCGCAGTACACCGGCCGGATCCCCGGGCTGCCGCAGCGGCGCGAACAGCCCGAGGTCGATGCCCAGCCGCTCCGCGACCCCGTACGCCCAGTCCCGGGTGCGCGGATCGATCAGCTGGGTCGTCGAGGCGTTGGTCAGCTCCGTGCCCTGCTCACCGGTCAGCCAGTACGTCAGCAGATCCGGCATCAGCAACAGTCGTCGGGCCTGCGCCAGTCGGTCCGTGGAACGGGCGGCGGTCAGCTGATACAGGGTGTTGAAGGGCGCGTACTGAAGACCCGTCGCCGCGTACAGCTCCTCGGCGGGCACGGTCGCCCACACCTTCTCCGCGACGCCCTCGGTACGGCTGTCGCGGTAGTGCACCGGGTTGCCGAGCAGCGCCCCGTCGGCATCCAGCAGGCCGTAGTCCACGGCCCAGCTGTCGATGCCGACGGAGTCGACCCGCCCGGCCGCCCTCAGTCCGTCCAGCACCCCGGCGTAGAGCCCGAGCACGTCCCAGCGCAGCCCCTCCGGCACGCGCACCGGCCGGTTCGGGAAGCGGTGGACCTCGTTCAGCTCCAGCGAGTCCGAGCCGACGCGGCCGACCATGACGCGCCCGCTGGACGCGCCGAGGTCGACCGCGGCATACGACTTCACAGCCGCGTTCATCGCAGGAAGGCGGCCGCGACGCCGGCGTCGACCGGGATGTGCAGCCCGGTGGTGTGGGTCAGGTCCCCGCCGGTCAGCGCGAAGACGGCGTTGGCCACATGCTCGGGCAGCACCTCGCGCTTGAGGATGGTCCGCTGCGCGTAGAACTCACCCAGCTTCTCCTCCTCGACCCCGTACACCGCGGCCCGCTTCGCGCCCCACCCCCCGGCGAAGATCCCGGACCCGCGCACGACCCCGTCCGGGTTGATCCCGTTGACCCGGACCCCGTGCTCGCCCAGCTCGGCGGCGAGCAGCCGCACCTGGTGGGCCTGGTCGGCCTTGGTGGCCGAGTAGGCGATGTTGTTGGGTCCGGCGAACACGGCGTTCTTCGACGCGATGTAGACGATGTCGCCCCCGAGCCCCTGCGCGATCATCACCCGGGCCGCTTCACGTGAGACCAGGAAGGACCCGCGCGCCATGATGTCGTGCTGCAGGTCCCAGTCTTTGGCGGAGGTCTCCAGCAGCGGCTTGGAGATCGAGATGCCGGCGTTGTTGACGACGAGATCGACTCCGCCGAAGGCCAGCACGGCCGCCCGGAACGCCTCGGCGATCTGCTCCTCGGACGTGACGTCCACCGTCACGGCGACTGCCTTGTCCGCACCGCCCAGCTCTTCGGCGACGGCCTGGGCGTTCTCGCCGTTGAGGTCCGCGACGACCACACACGCGCCCTCGGCCACGAGCCGCTGCGCGATGGCCTTCCCGATCCCACTGCCCGCACCGGTGACGAGTGCGATCCGCGTGGCCAGTGCCTTGGGCTTCGGCATCCGCTGAAGCTTGGCCTCCTCCAGCGCCCAGTACTCGATCCGGAACTTCTCCGACTCCTCGATCGGCGCGTACGTCGAGACGGCCTCCGCCCCGCGCATCACATTGATGGCGTTGACGTAGAACTCCCCGGCCACCCGGGCGGTCTGCTTGTCCTTGCCGAAGCTGAACATGCCCACGCCGGGGACCAGCACGATCGCCGGATCGGCGCCGCGCATGGCGGGGGAGTCGGGCAGGGCGTGCCGCTGGTAGTAGGCGGCGTACTCCTCGCGGTACTCGGCGTGCAGCTCCTTGAGCCGGGCGACGGCCTCGTCGAGCGGAGCGGCCGGCGGCAGGTCCAGGACGAGGGGCCGGACCTTGGTCCGAAGGAAGTGGTCCGGGCAGGAGGTGCCCAGCGCGGCCAGCCGCGGATGCTCGGCGCTCGCGAGGAAGTCGAGAACGACCTCGGAGTCGTTGAAGTGCCCGACCTGAGGCCGGTCCTGGGAAGCGAGGGCGCGGACGTACGGCGCCAGCGCGGCGGCCCGCTCCCGGCGCTCACCGGCACTCAGCGCGGCATACCCCTCGATCACCGGCCCGAAGGGCTCGGCCTCCCCCCGCTCGGCGAGGAACGTCTCGGCGGTCCGGATGATGTGCAGCGAGTTCCGCTCGCACTCCTCGGAGGTGTCACCCCAGGCGGTGATCCCGTGCCCGCCGAGAACACACCCGATGGCCTGCGGATTGGCCTCCTTCACGGCGGCGATGTCCAGCCCCAGCTGGAACCCGGGCCGCCGCCAGGGCACCCACACCACACTGTCCCCGAAGCACTCGGCGGTCAGCTTCTCCCCGTCGGCGGCACAGGCGAGCGCGATCCCGGAATCGGGATGCAGATGATCGACATGAGCGGCCTCGACCAGCCCGTGCATGGCGGTGTCGATCGAGGGAGCTGCCCCGCCCTTCCCGTGCAGGCAGTAGTCGAACGCGGCGACCATCTCGTCCTCGCGCTCCACTCCCGGATACACATCGACGAGCGCCCGCATCCGATCCAGCCGCAACACGGCCAGTCCGCCCTCGGTCAAAGTCCCGAGATCCCCTCCGGACCCCTTGACCCACATCAGCTCCACATCACCCCCGGTGACGGGATCGACCTCGGTGCCCTTGGCGGAGGCGTTGCCCCCGGCGTAGTTGGTGTTACGCGGATCGGCACCGAGCCGATGCGAACGAGCGAGCAGATCAGCGGCCTCGGGATGGGGTGCCATGAATGCCAGTTCCTTTCAAGGGAGGGAGTGTGACTGACTTACCTAGGGGCGCGGGGAACTGCGCGACCAACCACAAACGGCCCGCAGCCCGAATCAAACAGAACCCGGCAGACGCTCACGCCCCCCAACCGGCTTGCTCCCCACCCACCCGCTCGACAACGATCTTCTCCGCCCAGCCGGACCGCCGGTACGCCCCCATCGGCTCGGGATCCAACCCCATCTCCTCCCGCACCTCCCGAAGCAACGGCCGCACATCCGTGTTGTACGCATCCATCACCACGGCATTGGCCTCAAGAACATCCCCGGACGCCTGCGCCGCACTCAGCGCATCCCCGTCAACAAGCAACGCCTTCGCCGTAGCCTCCTGCACATTCATCACCGACCGAATGATCGCCGGAATCTTCGCCTCGATGTTGTGACACTGATCGAGCATGAACGCGACGTCAGGCGTGAACCCCCCACCCCGAATCACCTCGTACATGATCCGGAACAACTGGAACGGATCCGCGGCCCCCACCATCAGGTCGTCGTCCGCGTAGAACCGCGAGTTGAAGTCGAACGCCCCGAGCTTCCCCTCCCGGAGCAGCGTCGCCACGATGAACTCGATATTGGTCCCCGGCGCGTGATGCCCCGTGTCGACCACGACCTGAGCCTTCGGCCCGAGCTTCAGACAGTGGGCGTACGCCGTCCCCCAGTCCGGAACATCCGTCGTGTAGAACGCCGGCTCGAAGAACTTGTACTCCAGCAGCATCCGCTGCCCCCCGCCCAGCCGCTGGTAGACCTCAGCGAGGCCCTCGGCCAGCCGGTCCTGCCGCTCCCGGATGTCGTCCTGCCCGGGATAGTTCGTCCCGTCGGCGAACCACAGCTTCAGATCCGTCGACCCCGTCGCATCCATGATGTCGACGCACTCCAGCAGATGAGCCACGGCCTTCCGCCGCACCGCCGCGTCCGGATGGCAGATGCTCCCCAGCTTGTAGTCGTCGTCCTGGAAGGTGTTGGAGTTGATCGCGCCGAGCCGGACACCACGCTGCTCCGCATGCTTCGCCAGCGCCGCGTAGTCATCGACCCTGTCCCAGGGAATGTGCAGGGCCACGGTCGGGGCGACCCCCGTGAACTCGTGCACCTTCGCCGCGTCGTCCAGCTTCTCGTAGGGATTGCGCGGCACACCCGCTTGCGCGAACACCTTGAACCGGGTGCCCGAGTTCCCGTACGCCCACGACGGCGTCTCGACGGCCTGGGTCTTGAGAGCGGTCTTCGCCGCGGCGAGCTCGGTCACGTCAGGGCTCCTGAGGCATCGGGTCGTAGCGACCACTAATGAAACGATTCAGAACGCGAAGCTATGGGCCCCCCGAAGGGGTGTCAACCCCTCCGGCTCACACGGTTTCCCGTGACCAGCGCGTGACCTTCTATCCTCGAAATATTTTCGACCGGTACCCATTGACGTGACATGCGCGGCCCGCCTAACGTCCCGGCAATCCAGTTGAAACCTTTCACGACGCCGAGAGGGCCTCCCGCCGGCGTCGTCGAGGAGCCCTCATGACCCACCCGTCCACCACGGGTTCGGCCCCGGTTCTGGCGCTGAGGGACGTGTCCAAGTCCTTCGGCGCGGTCCGCGCACTGCGGGACGTCTCCCTGGAGCTGTTCCCCGGGGAGGTGCACGCCCTTGCCGGTGAGAACGGTGCCGGCAAGTCCACCCTCATCAAGGCGCTCGCCGGAGTGCACCGGCCGGACGCCGGCCAGGTGCTGCTCGACGGTGCGCCCGTCGTCTTCAACGGTCCCGGCGACGCCCGCGACGCCGGCATCGCCGTGATCTACCAGGAGCCCACGCTCTTCCCCGATCTGTCGATCGCCGAGAACATCTACATGGGCCGCAGGCCCAAGCGCGCCCTCGGCCGGATCGACCACAAGGCCACGCACAACGCGACCGCCGCCCTCATGGAGCGCCTCGGTGTCGAACTCGACCCCGACCGGCCCGCCCGCGGCCTGTCCATCGCCGACCAGCAGATCGTCGAGATCGCCAAGGCGCTCTCCTTCGACGCCCGCGTCCTGATCATGGACGAGCCGACCGCCGCCCTCACCGGCAGCGAGGTCGCCCGCCTCTTCGGCGTCGTACGCACCCTGCGCGACCAGGGCGCCGCCGTGCTGTTCATCTCCCACCGGCTGGAGGAGATCTTCGAGATCTGCCGGCGGGTCACCACCCTGCGCGACGGCGCCTGGATCGCCAGCGAGCCCCTGGACGGCATGACCGAGGACGACCTCGTGCGCCGCATGGTCGGCCGCGACCTCGACGAGCTGTACCCCAAGCAGAACGTGGCGCCGGGCGAGGTCGCCCTGAGCGTGCGCCGCCTGACCCGCGAGGGCGTGTTCACCGACGTCTCCTTCGACGTCCGGCACGGCGAGATCGTCGGCCTGGCCGGGCTCGTCGGCGCCGGCCGCACGGAGGTCGCCCGGGCCGTGTTCGGCATCGACCGCTGGGACGCGGGCGAGGTCTCCGTGGACGGCAAGGCCCTCGTCAACGGCGCCCCCTCCACCGCGATGTCCGCCGGACTCGCCCTGGTCCCCGAGGACCGGCGCGCCCAGGGCCTGGTGATGGACATGTCCATCGAGCGGAACATCGGCCTCACCGGGCTGCGTACGACCGTCAGGGCCGGGCTCGTGGACCGCGGCGCCGAGCGCAGCCGCTCCCTCGACTGGGCCGTCAAGCTCCAGGTGAAGTACGCCCGGATCGCCGACACCGTCAACACCCTGTCCGGCGGCAACCAGCAGAAGGTCGTGCTCGCCAAGTGGCTGGCCACCGGCCCCAGGGTGCTGATCGTCGACGAGCCGACCCGGGGCATCGACGTCGGCACCAAGGCCGAGGTGCACCGGCTGCTGTCCCAGCTGGCCGCCGACGGCGTGGCCGTCCTGATGATCTCCTCCGACCTGCCCGAGATCCTCGGCATGGCCGACCGCGTGCTGGTGATGCACGAGGGCCGCCTCACCGCCGAGATCCCGCGCTCCGACGCCACCGAGGAAACCGTGATGGCCGCAGCCACCGGGAGGGCCGCCGCATGACGGTCGTCACTCCCCGAGAGGCCCCCGTGGCCGACGTGCCCAAGTCGAGCGGCACGCGGCTGGCCGACCGCGTCTTCAAGATGCGCGAACTCGCCATCCTGGTCGTGTTCCTGGTGATGATCGCGGTCACCCAGGCCGGCAACAACGAGTTCCTGTCCGAGCAGGGCATCAAGGACCTGCTGCTGAACGCGACGATCCTCGTACTGGTCGCCACGGGTCAGTCCCTGGTGGTCATCACGAGGAACGTCGACCTGTCCGTCGGCTCCACGCTCGGCATCAGCGCGTTCGCCGCCGGAACGTATCTCCAGGGCGGGGGCAACCCGGTCGTGGCGATCGCGCTGGCCGTCCTGCTCGGCATCGGCTTCGGACTGCTCAACGGACTGCTCGTCAGCCTCGGCCAGGTGCCCGCGCTCGTCGTCACCCTCGGCACGCTCTACATCATCCGCGGCATCGACTCCATCTGGGTCGGCTCCCGCCAGATCACCGCGGCCGATCTGCCCGGCGGCTTCGTCGACTTCGGCTCCGGCGGCATCTGGGCGGTGCCGTACCTGGCGCTGATCGCCCTGGCGGTACTGGTGGCGACGGCGTACTACCTCAAGCACTACGGCAGCGGCCGCGAGCTCTACGCCCTCGGCTCCAACCCCGAGGCCGCCCGGCTCGCCGGCATCCCCGTCCGCAAGCGGATCCTCGCCGCGTACACCTTCTGCGGCGCCCTCGCCGGACTCGCCGGCGCGATGTACCTCGCCCGGTTCGGCAACGTCGACTCCGGCACCGGCAACGGCTACGAACTGACCGTGGTCAGCGCGGTCGTGGTCGGCGGCGTCGTCTTCACCGGCGGCTCCGGCAGCGTCTACGGCGCTGCCCTCGGTGCCCTGCTGCTGACCTCCATCAACAGTGTGCTGCCCGCCCTCGGTGTCAGCTCGGTCTGGGTGCTCGCCATCAACGGCATCCTGCTCATCCTCGCGATCGCGGTCGACCGGGTCGTCGCGCTGCGCGTGGCCTCCGCCCTGAAGAAGAGGAACGCCCGCCATGGCTGACATCTCCCTGAGCCGAGCGGTCCGCTGGGACACGGTTGTCGGTGCCCTGCTCATCGTGGTGCTGCTGTTCTCCTTCGGATTCGTCGACGGCTTCGGCAACGCGCTCAACCTGTCCTTCCTGATCGGCAACACGCTGCCGATCGCGCTGATCGCCCTGCCGATGACCCTGCTGGTGGTGTCCGGGGAGATCGACCTGTCGGTGGCGTCCACCGCCGGTCTGTCCGGTGCCGTGATGGGTGCCCTGTGGAACCAGGGCATGGCCATCGAGACGATCATCCCGATCTGCCTGCTCCTCGGCGTGGTGTGCGGGCTGATCAACGGTCTGCTGGTGACCAGGCTCGGCCTGCCGTCCCTCGCCGTCACCATCGGCACGCTCGCCGCCTACCGGGGCATCGCGCAGATCGTGCTCGGGTCCGACGCGGTGACCGACTTCCCCACGCAGTACCTGGACTTCGCGGCCGGGCGCCTCGGCGACACGTTCGTCCCGTACGCCTTCCTGCCGTTCCTCGTCCTGCTGGCCATCGCCGTGGTCGCGCTGCACGCCACCCCGTTCGGGCGGTCGTTGTTCGCGATCGGGGCGAGTGAGGAGGCGGCGCGGTTCGCCGGCATCCGCGTCAAGCGGCAGAAGCTGCTCCTGTTCACGCTGACCGGATTGATGGCCTCGCTGACCGGCATCTTCTGGGCCCTTCACTACGCCAGCGCCCGCTACGACAACGCGACGGGGCTCGAACTGTCGGTCGTGGCCGCGGTGTTGCTCGGTGGGATCGACTTCGACGGCGGCAAGGGCACGCTCGGTGGCGCGATCGCCGGGGTTTTCTTGCTCGGGGCGCTCCAGAACGTCATGAGCCTTCAGGACGTCTCCGCGCAGTCGCAGATCGTCGTGACCGGTGTGTTGCTCGTGCTTTCCGTTCTTGGGCCGCGGGTGGCGCGGCAAATCGCCGTTGTTCGGGCTCAATCGTCCGGCTGACCGTTCGCTGTGGCTGGTCGCGCACACGCGGCGGAGCCGCAAATCGAAACAGCCCCGCGCCCCTGAAAGCAGGGCGCATCCCTCAACCTCGTTCAAAGGAAACCGTCATGCGTAAGTCAACCCTCCGCCGCAGCTGCGCGGCGCTCGCCACCGCCACCTCCCTCGCCCTGGCCCTCACCGCCTGCGGCGGGACCACCAAGAAGGACGTCGCGAACGAAGGCGGTTCCGCCGCAACCGCCGGCAAGGCCGACCCCAACGCCGCCACCAAGAAGGGCCTCACCGTCGGCTTCTTGCCCAAGCAGGTCAACAACCCGTACTTCACCTCCGCGGACAAGGGCGGCGAGAAGGCCCTGAAGGAGCTCGGCTCCAGCTACAAGGAGGTCGGTCCGTCCAGCGCCACCGACACCGCCGGGCAGGTCAGTTACGTCAACACGCTCACCCAGCAGCAGGTCGACGCGATGGCCGTCTCCGCGCAGGACCCGGGCGCCCTGTGCACCGCGCTCAAGCAGGCCATGAAGAACGACATCAAGGTCGTCACCTACGACTCCGACACCACGGCCGACTGCCGCAACGCCTTCGTCTCGCAGGCGTCCGCCGAGGACCTGGGCCGCACCGAGGTGCAGCTGCTCGCCAAGCAGATCGACTACAAGGGCGAGATCGCGATCCTGTCCGCCGCGCAGACCGCGACGAACCAGAACACCTGGATCGACTTCATGAAGGACGAGCTGAAGAAGCCCGAGTACAAGAACATGAAGCTGGTGAAGACCGCGTACGGCAACGACGACGCCCAGCAGTCCTTCCAGCAGACCCAGGGCCTCCTCCAGGAGCACCCGAACCTGAAGGGGATCATCTCCCCGACCACGGTCGGCATCAAGGCCGCCGCCCAGTATCTGTCGGGCTCCAAGTACAAGGGCAAGGTCAAGCTGACCGGCCTCGGCACCCCGAACGACATGCGCAAGTACGTCAAGAACGGCACGGTCGAGGCGTTCGAGCTGTGGGACCCGGCCAAGCTCGGCGAGCTGGCCGCCCGTACCGCCGTCGCCCTGTCCTCCGGGCAGATCACCGGCAAGGAGGGCGAGACCTTCAAGGCCGGCTCCATGGGCGAGTACACCATCGGCAAGGACGGCGTGATCAGCCTCGGCAAGCCGACCGTGTTCGACGCCAAGAACATCGACCAGTTCAACTTCTGATCACCGCTTCACGATCACCGAAAGGGCTGTTGATGCAGCGCGTGTGCTTCCTGCTGAAGGTCAGGGCGGACCGCCTCGACGAGTACCGCGAGCGGCACGCCGCGGTATGGCCCGAGATGCTCAAGGCACTCTCGGAGACCGGCTGGCACAACTACTCGCTCTTCCTGCGCGAGGACGGACTGCTCGTCGGTTACCTCGAGACCGAGGACTTCGCCGCCGCCCAGGCCGGAATGGAGGCCACCGACATCAATGCCCGCTGGCAGGCGGAGATGGCGCCGTTCTTCGAGTCGCTGGACGGCGCCCGGCCCGACGAGGCCATGAAACCGCTCACGGAAGTGTTCCACCTCGCATGACGATGGAGTCCACGAGATGCACAGACGTACGTTGCTGGCCGCCGCCCTCGCCGGAGCCGTGGTGACCCCCGCCCTCGCCTCCGGCACCGCCCGGGCCGCCGACCCGGGGCCCTCCGTGACCCGGACCGGCACGACCACGCTCGACAGCCAGGCCGTCTTCTTCGTCTCGTACGACGGACTGGTCAACAACAACGCGTTCCAGAAGAACGGCCTGCTGACCTACAAGGGCTACCAGTACGCCGTCTGGTACACCGCCGACCGCAACGCCGTCGTCGGCCGCCGTGCCCTCGGCGCGAGCACCTGGTCCACCGTCAAGGTCGGCCACACCCTGCGGTACAACGACTCCCACAACGTCATCTCCATGGGCCTCTCCAAGGCCGACGGCCGCCTGCACCTCAACATGGACTCCCACAGCGACGGCTTCACCTACGTCAAGTCGGTCGCCGGGCTCGTGGACAACCCCGGCGGCCTGAGCTGGACCGCCGCCCGCTTCGGAGCGCCCCAGTCCACTCTGGACGGCCTGGCGCTGACCTCTCAGTTCACCTACCCGCAGTTCGTCTCCACGCCCGACGGCAAGCTCCAGCTGAGCTATCGCGTCGCGGTCTCCGGCAACGGCCGCAACGCGCTCGCCGAGTACGACGGCACCAAGTGGACCGACCTCGGCGAGTGGTCCGCCTCCACGGGCACGTACACCAGCGAACACGGCTCCTCGACCGCCCGGAACATGTACCTGCACGGCATCGACTACGACCGGAACGGGCGCCTGCACTCCTTCTTCACCTGGCGCGAGCAGAACGGCGCCGTGATGTGCAACGGCGGCGGCATCAGCAACCACGACACCGGCTACGTCTACTCCGACGACCGGGGCCGCACCTGGCGCAACAACGCCGGCACCGTCGTCGGCGTCACCGGCGGCTCCGACAAGGTGTCCGTTAACGACACCGGTCTGGTCGTCGACCCGCTGAACCCGGACCACTCCCTGATGAACCAGGAGAGCCAGTTCACCGACTCCGCGGGCCGGCCGCACGCGATCATCTCCTACGTCCCCGGCCGTTTCGGGCAGTGCACCACGAACTACGTCGCGAACCGGACCGCCAACGGCCGCGCCTTCCACGTCCGCAGGAACGCCTCCGGCACCTGGCAGAAGACCGAGATCCCGGTCCCGCTGAACTCCAGCCAGCGCACCAAGCTCATCCTGGACAAGTACGACAACGCGTACGCCGTCTTCCCCTTCGGCCGGATCGCCGCCGCCTCCGCGGCCTCCGGGTACACCGACTGGAAGATCCTGTTCGACGGCAGTGGCCTCAACGCCTTCGGCGAGGTCGTCATCGACGAGACACGCGTCGGGCAGGACGGGGTGCTGTCCTTCATGTACCAGGAGAAATCGAGCGGTACGACGCCCTCGGCGCTGCACGTCGTCGACTTCCGTCTGCCCGCCTGACCGGACCCGGTCGCCGGGGCGGCATGCCGGTAATGTGAAGCCGCTCCGGCCGCCGCCCCCTCATCTCCCCCTGGAGGTCCCTGCCCGATGTCCCAGTCGGTGGGTATCAAGGACGTCGCCCGCGCCGCCGGAGTCTCCGTCGGCACGGTGTCGAACGTGATCAACCGCCCGGACACGGTCGCGACCGAGACCCGGGCCCGCGTGCAGTCCGCGATAGACCGGCTCGGCTACGTCCGCAGCGAGTCCGCGCGGCAACTGCGCGCGGGCCGCAGCCGGATCATGGGGCTGCTCGTCCTCGACATGGGCAACCCCTTCTTCGTCGACGTGGCACGCGGCGCCGAGCGCGCCGCACGCCAGGCCGGGCTCGGCGTGATGGTCTGCAACAGCGCCCAGAACCCGGGCGAGGAGGCCGACTATCTGTCGCTCTTCGCCGAGCAGCGCGTACGCGGCGTGCTGCTCACCCCCGCCGACGCGACGGGGCGCAACATCGAGACGTTCCGCCGGCACGGCATCCCGTTCGTCCTGGTCGACCGGGTCGCCGAGGGCACCACGGAGTGCTCGGTCTCCGTCGACGACGTCGCGGGCGGCGCCCTGGCCGTGCGCCATCTCGTCGACGCCGGGCACCGCTCCATCGCCTACGTCAGCGGGCCGCCCGGCCTCAACCAGGTCCGCGACCGGCGCACGGGCGCCCTCGAAGCGCTCTCCGAGGCGGGGCTCGGCCCCGACGCGCTGCGCGAGCTGCCCACCGAACGGCTGGATGTCGCCGCCGGCCGCGACGCTGGAGCCCGGCTGCTCGGCCTCGCCGACCGGCCCACCGCCGTGTTCTGCGCCAACGACCTGCTCGCGCTCGGCGTCCTGCAGGCCATGTATGCGGCGGGCGTGGGTGTCCCCGACGACCTCGCCATCGTCGGCTACGACGACATCGAGTTCGCGGCCGCCGCCGCCGTCCCGCTCACCTCGGTACGGCAGCCCGCCGTCACCATGGGCGCCATGGCGGCCGATCTGCTCCTGGAGGAGACGGAGGCGGAGGGCGCGGTGAAGCCGCACGAGCACCGACGGGTCGTCCTCCAGCCCGAGCTGGTGGTCCGCCGCTCCAGTCTGTCCGCCCGCTGAAAGCCTGAACGGCCGTTCAGCAAGGTTTCATGATCCGAAGAGCCCACCCGCGGACGTTCCCTGTGATGAACTGGGACGCGGTCCGAATATCAGTCCGTCCCCGGGAGCCCTGTTGACCGTCAGCTACCGCCAGCCCGGAGTCGTCCTCACCGACCGCCGCTTCACCGTCCCCCTCGACCACGACCACCCCGAGGGCGAGACGATCGAGCTGTACGCCCGCGAGGTCGTGGCGAGCGACAAGGCCCACCAGGACCTGCCCTGGCTGCTCTATCTGCAGGGCGGTCCCGGCTTCGGCGCGGACCGCTCCGTGGGCAGGCCCGGCTGGCTGGGCAGGGCCCTGAAGGAGTTCCGCGTCCTGCTCCTCGACCAGCGCGGCACCGGCCACTCCACGCCCGCCAACCGGCAGACGCTCCCGCTGCGCGGCGGCCCCGCCGAACAGGCCGACTACCTCACCCGCTTCCGTGCCGACTCGATCGTCCGCGACTGCGAGGCCATCCGCCCGCTGGTCACGGGCGGTGCGCCCTGGACCGTCCTCGGCCAGAGCTTCGGCGGCTTCTGCGCGACCAGCTACCTCTCCCTCGCCCCCGAGGGCCTGGCCACCGCCGTGATCACCGGCGGGCTGCCCGCACTGGACGCCCACGCCGACGATGTCTACCGGGCCGCCTTCCCGCGCATCGAACGCAAGGTGGCCGCCCACTACGCCCGCTACCCACACGACGCCGAACGCGCCCGCCGGATCGCCGACCACCTGCTGACACACGACGTGGTCCTGCCGAACGGCTACCGGCTCACCGTCGAGGCGTTCCAGTCCCTCGGCATCCTTCTCGGCACCGGTGACGGCACCCACCGCCTCCACTACCTCCTGGAGGACGCCTTCGTCCGCACCCCGCAGGGCTTCACGCTGTCCGACGCCTTCCAGGAGCAGGTGCAGGGCATGCTGTCCTACGCCCGCCACCCGCTGTACGCCCTCGTCCACGAGGCGATCTACGGCCAGGACGGCCGGCCCACCGCCTGGTCGGCCGAGCGGGTCCGGGCCGAGTTCCCGCAGTTCGACGCGGCCAAGGCACTCGCGGGTGACGAGCCGCTGCTGTTCACCGGAGAGTCGATCCACCCGTGGATGTTCGACTGCGACCCGGCCCTGCGCCCCCTGCGCGACACCGCCGGCCTGCTCGCCGCCCGCACCGACTGGACGCCCCTGTACGACGCGGCCCGCCTGGCCGCCAACAAGGTGCCGGTCGTCGCGGCCGTCTACCACGACGACATGTACGTCGACACGGCCCACTCCCTGCGGACCGCCCGCACGATCCGCGGCCTGCGCACCTGGATCACGGACGAGTTCGAGCACGACGGCGTACGGACCGGCGGCACCCGCGTCCTCGACCGGCTGCTGGCGATGGCGCGGGACGAGGCCTGAGGCCGGTGGCCCGGACTAGTCTGCCGACATGACGACCACTCAACTCCAGCCCATGCCCGGCGACTGGCGGCGTGCCCTCGCGGTCGTGGCCCACCCGGACGACCTCGAGTACGGCTGCTCGGCGGCGATCGCTGCCTGGACCGACGGGGGCCGCGAGGTCGCCTATGTGCTGGCGACCCGCGGCGAGGCGGGCATCGACACGCTGGAGCCGGGCGAGTGCGGCCCGCTGCGGGAGCGCGAGCAGCGGGCGAGCGCGGCGGTGGTCGGCGTCTCGGCCGTGGAGTTCCTCGACCACAAGGACGGCGTCATCGAGTACGGCACCGCCCTGCGCCGTGACATCGCCGCCGCCATCCGCCGGCACCGGCCCGAACTGGTCATCACGCTCAACCACCGGGACACCTGGGGCGGCGTCGCCTGGAACACCCCGGACCACGTGGCCGTCGGCCGCGCCACGCTCGACGCGGCCGGCGACGCCGGCAACCGGTGGATCTTCCCGGAACTCGTCGAGCAGGGCCTCGAGCCGTGGGACGGAGTGCGCTGGGTCGCCGTCGCCGGTTCCAGCACACCCACCCACGCCGTCGACGCGACGTCCGGCCTGGAACGGGCAGTGCTCTCACTGCTCGAACACCGCACGTACATCGAGGCGCTGACCGACCAGGACCCGGAGACATACGTCCGCGGCTTCCTGACCCAGCACGCCGAAGCCACGGGCGAGCGGTTCGGGGGCAGGCCGGCAGTGGCGTTCGAACTGTTCAGCAGATGACTCGACAGACGACAGAGGACGGACGAGGGACGACGGGGGAGAGCATGACGGGCAGCGAGGAACTGGCCGACCGGTTCGAGGAACACCGCGGGCACCTCCGAGCGGTCGCGTACCGCATGCTGGGTTCGCTGACCGAGGCGGAGGACGCCGTCCAGGAAGCCTGGCTGCGGCTGAGCCGCACCGCCCCGGACGACATCCAGAACCTCGGCGGCTGGCTCACCACGGTGACCGGCCGCATCTGCCTCGACCTCCTGCGCTCGCGCACCGCACGCCGCGAGGAGCCCATGGGCGACGCCTTCGTCCCGGACCTGGTGCTCAGGCCCCTGTCGCACCTCGACCCGGCGGAGGAGGTGCTCCAGGCCGACTCGGTGGGACTGGCCCTGCTGGTCGTCCTGGAGAACCTGGAGCCCGCCGAGCGGCTCGCGTTCGTGCTGCACGACATGTTCGCCGTGCCGTTCGACGACATCGCGCCGGTCGTGGAGCGCAGCCCGGCCGCGACCCGGCAGCTGGCGAGCCGCGCCCGGCGCCGGGTGCGCGGCGCCACGCCCTCGGCCGAGCCGGACCTCGGCCGGCAGAAGGAGGTGCTCGACGCCTTCCTGGCCGCCTCGCGCGGCGGCGACTTCGAGGCGCTGCTCGCGTTGCTGCACCCGGACGTGGTGCTGCGGGCCGACTCGGGTGCCCTCGTGCGGGGCGCGGCCGCTTCCAAGGTCGTCCAGGGCGCGAAGACGGTGGCGGAGCAGGCGCTCATGTTCGCCCGGTACGCGCGGTCCGCGCGGCTGGTGCTGGTCAACGGCTCGGTCGGCGTCGTCCACGCGCCCGAGGGACGGGTGCAGTCGGTCATGGGGGTCACGATCGCCGACGGCCGGATCACCGGCATGTACATCCTGGCGGACCCAGAGCGGCTGGAGCGCCTGGAGACGCCCGGGCTCACGGGGTGACTCAGGCGGCCACGACCAGGTGAGTTGTCGTTTCGTATGCTGAACGCATGCGAGATCACAAGGCCGCGCGAGCGGAACTGCGCGGCGACTGCGAGCGGTGCTTCGGGCTGTGCTGTGTCGCCCTGCCCTTCGCGCGATCGGCCGACTTCGCGGTCGACAAGGACGCCGGTACGCCCTGCCGCAACCTCCAGGAGGACCACCGCTGCGGCATCCACGCCAGACTGCGGCAGAAAGGGTTCACCGGCTGCACGGTCTACGACTGCTTCGGCGCCGGACAGCAGGTCTCGCAGATCACCTTCGGCGGCCGGGACTGGCGGTCCGAGCCGCCCGAGCAGGCCCGCCGCATGTTCGACGTGTTCCCGGTCGTCCGTCAGCTGCACGAGCTGCTGTGGTACCTGACCGAGGCGCTCGCCCTGTCCGCGGCCCGGCCGATCCACGCCGATCTGCGCACGGCGTTGGAGAAGACCGAGGAGCTCACCGACGGGAGCCCCGAGGAGCTCGCCGAGCTGGACGTGGCGGCGCACCGCCAGGAGATCAACGTCCTGCTGCTGAGGACGAGCGAACTGGCCAGGGCCGGCACCAAGGGCCGCAAGAAGAACCGCCGGGGCGCGGACCTCATGGGCGCCCGCCTCAAGGGCGCCGACCTGCGCGGTGCCAACCTTCGCGGCGCCTACCTCATCGCCGCCGACCTCACCGGCGCGGACCTGCGGGGCGCCGACCTGATCGGTGCCGACCTGCGCGACGCGGACCTCACGAACGCCGACCTGACCGGTGCGCTCTTCCTCACCCAGCCCCAGCTGAACGCGGCCCGGGGGAGCGCCGGGACCCGGCTGCCGGAGTCAGTCACCCGCCCCGGGCACTGGACAGCGCAGGTCTGAGGCGGGCTCCCGCACCGGGGTCCGCCGCTCCGGGTGCAGCCGCAGACCCTCCGGCATCAGCGTCAGCCGTTCCGTGACGCGCAGCCGGTAGGACGGGTCGGACCGCAGCTCGTAGCGGCGCAGCAGCAGACCGAGCACCAACGTCGCCTCGTGCAGCGCGAACTGGCGCCCGATGCACGCCCGCGCCCCGGTCCCGAACGGCTTGAAGGTGTGCGGCGCCCGGGACCGTACGGCCTGTGCGTCGAAGCGGTCCGGGTCGAACCGCTCGGCGTCCGCGCCCCACGCCTCGGGGTCCCGGTGCAGCATCGGCGTCAGCACCAGCGCCCACGCCCCGCGCCGCATGGGATGCTCCCCGGCCAGCACCGTGTCCTGTCGTGCCTCCCGGGCGAAGGCGGGCGCGGTGGGCCACAGCCTCAGCGACTCGTCCAGCACCCGCCGGACGTAACGCAGTCTGGCCACCTGCTCATAGGCCGGTTCCGCCGTGTCGCCCCACACCCGGTCCACATCGGCGCGGGCCCGGTCCGCGGCCTCGGGGTGCCGGGAGAGGTAGTGCAGGGCGAAGGAGAGCGCGCCCGAGGTGGTCTCGTGGCCCGCGACGAGGAAGGTGATCACCTGACGGCGGACGTTCTCCGGCGAGAGCCGCTCCCCGGTCTCCGGGTGAGCCGTCTCCAGCATCCTGTCCAGCAGGTCGCCCTCGCCGCCGCCGGTCGCACGCCGGGCCCGGACCAGCTCGTCGACCGTGCGGTTGAGGTGGGCGATGTCGGCCGCGTTGCGGCGGCTCGCGCTCCGCAGCAGCAGCGGGGCCAGCGGGAAGGGAACGGTGTTGAGCCGTTGCGCGTACGTCAGCGTGCCGATCATCGCGGTCACGAAGGGATGCGGCCGGGAGCGCTCGAACGACCCGAAGTCGTGCCCGAAGCCGGTCCGGGCGATCGTCTCCAGCGTCAGCTTGGTCATGTCGCCGGGCACGTCCACCGACCGGCCCGTCGCCGCCGCCCGGTCCCAGTGCTCCGTCAGCCGCCGCGCGACAGCCAGCATCATCGGGTGGTAGCCGGCCATGGCCTCGCGGCTGAACCCCGGAGCGAGCACGTCGTGTGCCAACTGCCAGTTCGGCTCGTGGTTGTACGCCGTGAACAGGCCGTCCCCGGCGACCGGCCGCAGGTTGGCGATGCCGAGCCCCACGTGCTTGGCGAACCGTGACTCGTCCGCGAAATCGGCCACGTGCCGGGCGCCCCACACGAACACGAACTCCTTGCCGAAGGCCTTCCGCCGGAAGACGGGCCCCAGCTGCCGGGCGTACCGCAGTGAGTCCTGCAGGGGAGTGCGCCGGTTCACGCCCACCACATCACCGAGCAGCGGGAGCCGGCGCGGCGGATGCGGAATGCGGTCCAGCTCGGGCCAGCCCAGCTCGGCACTGCGGAACCCCTTGGGCCCTGCAGCCCGTATCGGCGCCTCCGTCATGACGCGATCTCCCTTGATCCGGCGGCGGGTTCGCACATGTTGTATGTGGGTTCAATAGCGCCGTTCAGTCTGGTCCCGTTGTTGAACCGGCGTCAAGTAAAGTGCCGGCATGGCCGCGAACCAGGGCGGGCGCACACGCCGCCGGCTCAGCACCGAGGAGCGCCGGGAGCAGCTCCTGGCGGTTGGGGCGCGGCTGTTCTCGGAGAGTCCGTACGACGACGTCTGGATCGAGCAGGTCGCCGAGCTCGCCGGGGTGTCGCGGGGGCTGCTGTACCACTACTTCCCGGCCAAGCGTGACTTCTTCGCGGCGGTCGTCGAGCGCGAGAGCGAGCGGATGCTGCGCATGACGGCGGCGGTTCCGGGCGTCCCGGTGCGCGAGCAACTCGCGGCCGGTCTCGACACGTTCCTGGAGTACGTCCGGGCCCACGCGCACGGCTACCGCGCCTTCCACCGTGCCGACGCGGCCGCGGACCAGGCGGTGCGGCGGGTCTATCAGCGGGCGCTGGCCGCGCAGGAGCGGCAGATCCTCGCCGCGCTCGCCGCGGACCCCGAGTTCGGCCCGGCCTTCGAGGAGCGGCCGGAGGTGCGGCTCGCCGTGCGCGGCTGGCTGGCGTTCACCACGGCCGTCTGTCTGGAGTGGCTGCGCGGCACGGAGTTGGGCCGGGAACAGGTGCGCGAGCTGTGCGCCCGCGCCCTGCTGGGTGTGCTCACCCCCTGAAAGGCCTCGCAAAGATCACGTGACGTGGTTGGCTCACACCCCGATCTTCGGTAGGTTAGGTGAGGCTTACCTAAGGAGGTTCGGGATGGGTGACGACAGCCAAAGCTGGACGGCGGCCCCTGCCGCGGCGGAACAGGCGCGCTCGGTGCTCGCCGCCGCGTGGTCCTGCTCGGTGACCGCGGAGGGCACGCGGGAGGAGCTGGTCGGTGCGCACACGGTGACCGAGGACGGCAGGGTGCTCGTGAACGTGCCGGAGGACAGCGCCCTGCTCGCGGCCGCGATCTGCGCGCCCCGCGGCGAGCCGTCCGCGGTGCTGGAGTTCGCCGACGTCGCGCCCGTCCCCCTGCGCAAGCGAATCCGCGCCCGGCTGTGGCTCGCGGGCTGGTTCGCCGTGGAGGAGGGGCAGCTGGCCTTCCGGCCCACGCGGGTCGTACTGCGGCAGCCGTCCGGTGCCGTGGTCGTGGACCTCGACGAGTTCGCCGCCGCCGTGCCCGACCCGCTCACCACGGCCGAGGCCCGGCTGCTGACGCACCTCGCCGACTGCCACGCCGACGCGGTCGAGCGGCTCACCCGGCTCGTCGAGCACGACAGCCTGCACGGCGCGGTGCGCGTCCAGCCGCTCGCCGTGGACCGGCACGGACTGACGCTGCGCATCGAACGGGCCCGCGGCCACGGCGATGTACGCCTGGCGTTCCACGCGCCCGCCGACGACGTCGCGCAGCTCACCGAGCGCATGCACGTCCTGCTCACCCAGGCGAGTGCCGCGTCCTGTCCTCGGGCCCTACAGCGGCAGCGCACAGACGGCGACCGGTGAGGGAAACGGTTCGCCGGCGCGCCGCAGCGCACCGTTCGTCTCGTCCACGTGGAAGACGGTGACGGTGCCGGACTTCTGGTTCGCCGCGAACAGCAGCGTGCCCTCCGGAGAGAAGGCGATCTGGCGGGGAAAGTCCCCGTCCACCGGCACGGTGTCCAGCAGTCTGAGCCGGGCACCATCCGCCTCGATCGCATAGCGCGTCAGGCTGTTGGCGCCGCGGTTGGCGAGATAGGCGTACCGGCCGTTCGCCGTCACCAGGATCTGCGCCGGATAGTTCGTGCCCGACCCCGTGCCCGTGGACTGCGCCTCGCCGACGGTCACACGGCCGGAGGCCGGATCGTACGAGCAGACGGCCACCGTGTTGTCGACCTCGTCGGCGAGGTAGGCGTACCGGCCGCCGGGGTGGAACGTGAGGTGACGCGGTCCCGCGCCCGGCCGGGTCCGCGCCTGCGACACCTCGGTGAGCGTGCCGGCCTTCTCGTCGAGACGGTACGTGTAGACGGTGTCCGTACCGAGGTCGACGGCGAGCACGTGCCGCCTGTCGGGGCTGGTGAAGATCTGGTGGGCGTGCGGCCCGTCCTGGCCCGGCCCGGGCGGCGGGCTGGTGTGCCGGACGAGGTCGGTGCGCTCGCCGAGGGCTCCCGAGGTGTCGATCGGATGCACGGCCACGCTGCCCGCGCCGTAGTTCGCGCTGAGCAGCCAGCGCCCGCCCGGATGCACCGACAGATGGCAGGGGGCCGCGCCCCCGGTACTCCGGCTGCCCAGGACCTTCCGGTCGGACAGCCGGACGGCGGTCACGGCGCCGTCCTCGCGTTCGTTCACCGCGTACAGCGTGCGGCGGTCCGGGTGGATCGCGAGGTACGACGGGTCGCCGACGCCCGTGACCGTGCCGGTGCCGGTGATCCGGCCCGTCGCCGCGTCGTAGGTGGCCAGGCCGACGCCCTTGCCGCCGCCCTCGACGGAGGTGTAGGTGCCGAGGTAGAGGGGGCGGGGCCCGGACGGCCGCCGGGCTTGGCCGGACGGGCTCGACTCGGGAGCCGACGGGGTCGTCGAGGCCGAGGGCGGGGGCGCGTTGTCACAGGCCGGGAGCGCCGCCGCGGCGGATCCTCCTGCCAGTGCGCCGACGAACCGGCGCCTGCTCCAGCCAGCACTGCCCATGTCGCCCCTCAGGTCGTCACTCGTCCCCGTCGCGACAGCCACCTTGGCGTGGATCACCCACCGGGTGCAACAACGGCACCGCGCGTTGCGCGAGACGCAACGCGCCTCGCCCGGCTACCAGTCCCCGTCCTCGACCGGCCGGCCCGGCTCGTCCTTGAGCTGCCGCACCTGCCCGGGCGCGGGCTCCTGCCAGGGCTCGTGGTCGTCCCCGAGCCAGTCGCCGGCCGGCTTGACGGCCTGGAGCGTGTCCGTGGGGGCGAGGTCCTCCGCGTCCTGGTCGTAGTAGTCGAACCAGGGCAGGCCCGCTCGGGTGTACGCGGCCCGGTCCACCGGAGAGGGCGGCGGCGCCTCGCCGGTGATGCGGCGCCACTCCGGCGGCGTCACGAGGTGCACGAAGATCCGCCCCGCCGGCCGCTCCGCCCAGTCCGACAGCGGCCGGTCGTCCTGGAAGACCTCCTGCCGCATGGATCCGCCGACGCCGAGCCCCATCGCCGCGGGCGCACGGGAGGGAGCCGAGGGAGCGGCTCCGGCGGCGGGCGCGGGGGCCGCGCCGTATGCGGGAGGCGCCGGGACGGATCCGGGCGTGGACGGTGCCGGGGGCGCACCGGTCGCGGGCGGCGCCGCCATCGGCATCGCGGCAGCGAAACCACCCGGCACGGCGGCACCGTAACCGCCCGCCGGGGCCATCCCCCGGGTCCGCTCCGCCCTCCGGCGCTCCTCCGCACGCCAGCGCGCCAGCTCCCGGTCGTTGAGCGGGAAGGACTGCAGCTGTACGCCACCCCAGACCTCCTCGCCCGTGACCTGGCCCTCGACCGTGGCGCCCAGGCCGAGCGGGACGGCGACGAACTGACGGACCGTGCCCGTGCCGGAGTTGATGCCGTCCAGCCAGGGCTGCCGGGGGAGCACCACATAGTTCTGCGGGCCCCTGGCCGGGCGGTCGCTCCAGGGCCGGCCCGAGACCGCGCACACCTTGCCGACGCCGACCTGCAGCGCGGCCGGCTCCGACGTGCCCGCGAAGCTCAGCCACATCGCCTCGCGCAGATACACCGGCAGCATCACACCGCCGCGCGCCCGCCACGCCTCGGGCACCCGGTCCCCGTAGTCCGCGACCCGCCGCACCGGGAACTCGCCCAGGCCGGGCGGCAACGGATGCGTGCCCGTCTCCGGAAGCCGCAGGGTGCGGATGAACCGCACGGTCACACCGCCCGGCAGCCGCAGGGTGTTCCCGTCGATCCGTACGGTCGTGTCGGCCATCGGCCCGCTCCCTCGCATCCGGTGCCGGCCCCCTGCCGGCGTCCCCTCAGCGAGAACGCCCGTCGAACCCGGCGCGGTTCCGCCACAGCTGTTCCGTGACGCCCAGCCGCTCACGCAGTCGCGTCAGCCGGGGCATCCGCGCGCGCTGCTCGCGCGACACACGGTCCAGTTCCTCGAAGAGGCGCCGGGTGCGGTGCTCGGTGTCGAGCTCGTCGAGGATGCGGTTGACCTCCGTCAGGACGGCGCCCGGAAGCTGCCAGTGCCCAGGGTCGCGCTCGGCCTCCTCGCGCAGCAGCATGGCCAGCTTGTCGCGGGTGCCCGCCGCGGTGCGCAGTTCCGCGGCGAGACGTTCCTCGGCCGACTCGGCGCTCGTGCTGAGGTGCGTGGTGACCAGCACCGCGAAGCTCACCACGGCGTCGGCGATCTCGGACAGCAGCTGCTCGAGGGCGGCGCCGGTCTCGGCCTCGAACAGCGGCTTGGGTTCGCGCTCCTTCGCGAGGTCGGTGAGGGAACGCGCGAGCACGCGCAGGACGACGGTGCAGATCTCCAGCGTGTCCAGGCCCGTGCGCATCACCACCCGGTGCAGCACGCTGTCCTGCACACGCGGGTTGAGCCGCAGACTGTCCTCGGCCTGCCTCAGGGCGGCATCCACCTCGACGATGTCGTGGTCCAGGCGCCGCGCCTCGTGCAGCCGCTCCGCCGCGCGGTCCACGGGCGTGCCGCCGGCGGCCTCCTCGCCCATGCGCAGCATCAGCTGCCGCAGCCGGCGGGCCAGATCCTCGATCGACTCGCCGGCCTCCTCCACCCACACCGGCGGAGCCAGCAGCAGATTGCAGGCGAGCCCGACGCTCGCGCCGATCAGCGTCTCCACCACCCGGGCCCAGGCGGTGTTCCCGACGGTGGTGACCCCGAGGACCAGCATCGCGCTGATCGCCACCTCGGGGACGTACTCCTCCACCCGGACCAGCCGTCCCACGACCAGCGCGGCCACGAGGAGCATCGCCAGGCTCCACCAGGTCAGGCCCACCAGCATGCTGAACGCGATGGCGACGAGGACTCCTGTGACCACGGCGTTCACCCGGCGGAAGCCGTTGGTGAGCGTGGCGTACAGCGTCACCTGGACGACCAGCAGCGCGGTCAGGGGAGCGGTGAGAGGTGCGGCCGCCGGCTCGGGGCTCAGCCGGAGCGCGATGACGTACGCGATCGTCGCCGCGGTCGCGGACCGGAACGTCTGGACGACCACGGGATCCCGGCGCTTGTGCATGATCCGCGTGGCGCGCGCCGTCCACTCACGTACCTCTCGCATCCTCGGGCTTTTCCCCTTCCCCTGGCGCATCGAAGGCATCCATGAAGGACGTTAACGCCGCGGGAAAACAGGGGCGACCGTGGACGCTCAGGCGTGCACCTTGTCGAGGAAGGCGGCCAGCCCGTCCGTGGTCCGGTCGATCTGCTCCGCCAGGGTGAGGCTCTCCTCGAGGCGGGACCCGCTCTCCGGCACCTTCTTCCCGCGTACGTAGAGGGAACAGGCGAGGTCGGTGCACATGTACACGCCGACGGAATTCCCCTCACGCCCGGCCGCCCCCGCCTTCCGCGCGGTCATCAGAGAGACCCCGCCCCGCGGGTGCGTCGTCAGGCACAGCGAACACATGCTGCGCTGCAGGGGCCCTCGCCGCGCGGGCTGGAACCGCATCGTCACCCCGACGAGCCGGCCTTCCCGCTCGGTCACGAGATAACTCCGATCGGGCGCACCCGGATCCCGCCACCCGAGAAAGTCGAGATCGTCCCAGGGCCGTTCCCCGAGGTCCCGGGGGACGGCCAGACGCTTGGCCTCTCCCTTCGAGCAGTTGATGAACGAGGTGCGGATGTCCTGCTCGGTGAGCGGTTTCATGGGAGGGCTCCTGGTTGTCTCCGGCCAAACCTAGGGGTCCTAGGTTTTGGGTGCCAGGTCAGGTTAGACAGCCGCGACGAACGGGGCGAGCGGATTTCCGGAAGGCCGTCTCACCCCGGCTCCGCCGCCGAGACCTCCGGCGGCCACACCCCTGGGGCCAGTACCCCCAGTGCGTAGGCGCGGGCCACCAGTTCCGTGCGGTTGGCGGCGTGCCAGCGGGAGGACAGACGGCGGAGGTGGTACGTCACGCCGTCGGTGGTGAGGCCGGTTTCGCGGGCGGCCCGGGCCGTGGTGGCGCCCGCTGCCAGAAGGGCCAGGATGCGGGCCTCCGCCGGGGTGACCCGTTCGCCGGGCGGGGTGCCACGGGCCTCGTGCTCGCCGTCCATCCGGAGCATCACCAGCAGCGCGGGCGTCTCCTCCACCGTGTCGCTCACCGGGTCCGCCGTCAGCTCCCCGTACCGCTCCGCTCCGCCGGGTGCCCGCCAGCGCACGGACACCTGGTACCGCGAGCGATGCCGCAGTCGCAGCGCCTCGGCGATCCGCTCCACCTGCGTCGCCTCCCGCGGGCTGAACAGCTCCAGCACGTCACGGCCGCGCAGCTGCCCCGGCGTCGTACCGCACTCCGCGGCCATCGCCGGGTTCGCGAGCAGCACCGCGCCGTACACGTCGCACACCGCGACCGGCATCGCGACCCGGTCGAAGAGGAGCAGGGCGCGGTTGCGCCAGATCACGGCCTCCTGCCGGACCAGGTCCACGAGCATCTCCTGCCACGCCGGGCCGCTCCCGCGCAAGAGCGACGCATCTGCTTGCACTACACAATCATGTAGGGGTACGGCATCGCCTGCCGGGCCCCGTGGATCACGCTGGATCGCAGTACTTCCGTACCGCGAAAGGCAGTTGCCGCGTCATGCCCCCCACCGGACAGACCTCCCGCCCCGCAGACACCCGCGACGACCTCCCCGTCGCCGACATCACCGCCACCGGCCCCGGCCCCGCGCCCATCCAGCAGGCCATGGACCTGATGCGCGAGCGCGGGCCCGCGTTCGTCCGGCGGCTGTACGGGCGGGACACCCTGTTCGTGGGCGATCTGGACCTGGTCGCCGACCTCGCGGACGAGCAGCGGTTCGCCAAGCACATCGGGCCCGGTCTGGAGAACGTCCGCGAGTTCGCCGCCGACGGCCTGTTCACCGCCTACAACGACGAGCCCAACTGGGCCAAGGCGCACGACATCCTCATGCCCGCCTTCGCGCTCGGCTCGATGCGGACGTACCACCCCGTGATGCTGCGGGTCGCCCAGCGGCTCATCGCGTCCTGGGACCGCGACGCCGGTGCCGGGAAGCCCGTCGACGTGCCCGGCGACATGACCCGCATGACGCTCGACACCATCGGACTCGCCGGCTTCGGATACGACTTCGGCTCCTTCGAGCGGGCCGAGCCGCACCCCTTCGTCGAGTCGATGGTCCGCTGCCTCGAATGGAGCATGACCCGCCTCGCCCGCGTCCCGGGCGAGGACTACTCGGCGCGGGACGCGGCCTTCCGCGACGACTCCGCCTACCTCGCCCAGGTCGTCGACGAGGTCATCGCCGCCCGCACCGGCACCGACCAGAGCCAGGCCGACGACCTCCTCGGCCTGATGCTCACCGCCGAGCACCCGGCCGACGGCACCACCCTCGACACGGCCAACATCCGCAACCAGGTCATCACCTTCCTCATCGCGGGCCATGAGACCACCTCCGGCGCCATGTCCTTCGCGCTGTACTACCTCGCCAAGCACCCGGCCGCGCTCCAGCTGGTGCAGCGCGAGGTCGACGAGCTGTGGGGCGACGCGGCCGACGTCGAGCCGACGTACGACGAGGTCGGCCGGCTGACCTACACCCGCCAGGTCCTCAACGAGGCGCTCCGGCTCTGGCCCACGGCCGCCGTGTTCGCCCGGCAGGCCCGTGAGGACACGCTGCTCGGCGGCCGGATCCCGATGCGCGCCGGAGACTCCGCCCTGGTGCTCACGCCGATGCTGCACCGGCAGCCCGTCTGGGGCGACAACCCCGAGCTGTTCGACCCCTCCCGCTTCACGCCCGAGGCGGAGGCGGAGCGCCCGGTGCACGCCTTCAAGCCCTTCGGCACCGGTGAGCGCGCCTGCATCGGACGCCAGTTCGCGCTGCACGAGGCGACCATGCTGCTGGCCATGCTCGTGCACCGCTACCGGCTGGGCGACCACGCCGACTACCGGCTCGACATCAAGGAGACCCTCACCCTCAAGCCCGAGGGCTTCACCCTCGCGCTGACCCCGCGCACCTCCGCCGACCGCGTCCACACGCCGCTGCCCGGCGCCGCCCCGCTCCAGGACACCGGCGCGGCCGAGCCGCAGGACCTGCCCGCGCGCGTCCGCCCCGGCACCGCCGCCCTCTTCCTGCACGGCAGCAACTACGGCACCTGCCGCGAGTTCGCCGCCCAGCTCGCCGACGAGGCCGCCGCCGTCGGCTGCGAGACCCAGGTGGCGTCCCTGGACGCCTACGCCGGCGGCCTGCCCACCGACCGGCCCGTGGTCATCGCGGCCGCCTCCTACAACGGCCGCCCCACCGACGACGCCACCGCCTTCGCCGCCCGCCTCGAAGAGGACCACGACCTCTCCGGCGTGACGTACGCGGTCCTGGGAGTCGGCGACCGCAACTGGGCCGCCACCTACCAGCACGTCCCCACCCGGATCGACGAGCGGCTCGCGGAGTCCGGCGCGACCCGGCTGCTGGAGCGCGCCGCCGCCGACGCCTCCGGCGACCTCACCGGCACCGTCCGGGAGTTCACGACCGCCCTGCGCACCGCCCTCCTGCGGCAGTACGGCGACCCGGACGCCACGACCCCGGACCTCGAGCCCACGGCCGCCTACGAGGTCCGCACCCTGACCGGCGGCCCGCTGGACGCCCTCGCCGAGCGGCACGACCTCGTCCCCATGCGGGTCACCGAGGCCTACGACCTCACCGCGCCCGGCTACGCGCGCCGCAAGCGGTTCCTCCGCGTCGCCCTCCCGGATGGCGTCACCTACCGCACGGCCGACCACCTCACCGTGCTGCCCGCCAACGACCCGGACCTCGTCACCCGCACCGCCACCGCGCTCGGCCTCGACCTCGACACGGTCCTGGACATCCGCGCCACCCGCCCGCGCCGCGACGGCATCGCCGTCGACCGGCCCGTGACGGTACGGCAGCTCCTCACCCACCACGTGGAGCTGCAGGAGCGCCCGAGCGCCGGGCAGCTGGCCGCGCTCGCCGCCGCCAACCCGTGCCCGCCGGAGCGCATGGCCCTGGCCGACCTCACCGACGACCCGCGCACCCTCGTGGAGATCCTCGAGGACCACCCGGCCCTGCGGGGCGCCCTGGACTGGCCGCGGCTCCTCGACCTCCTCACCCCGCTGCGTCCCCGCCACTACTCCATCTCCTCCTCTCCCGCCGTCGACCCCGGCCACGTGGACCTGATGGTCTCGCTGCTGCAGGCACCCGCCCGCTCCGGCAAGGGTGTCTACCGCGGCACCGGATCCGGCCACCTCAACACGGTGGAGCCCGGCGACACGGTCTACGCGCGCGTGCAGCCGTGCCGCGAGGCCTTCCGCATCGACGCCACCGGCGGAGCCGCACCCGTCGTCATGGTCGCGGCGGGCACCGGCCTCGCCCCGTTCCGCGGCGCCATCGCCGACCGCACGGCCGCCCTCGCGGCGGGCGCCGAACTCGCCCCCGCCGTCTGCTACTTCGGCTGCGACGCGCCCGACGCCGACTTCATGCACGCCGACGAACTGGGCGCCGCGGAGACCGCCGGGGCCGTCTCGCTGCGCCCCGCCTTCAGCGAGACCCCCGAGGGCGAGGTGCGGTTCGTGCAGCACCGCATCGCCGCCGAGGCCGAGGAGGTCTGGGGCCTGCTGGACGCCGGAGCACGGGTGTACGTGTGCGGCGACGGTTCGCGGATGGCGCCCGGGGTGCGGGAGGCGTTCCGTACCCTGTACCGCAAGCACACGCAGGCCGTCGACGGCGCCGACGAGAGCGCCGCCGAGCAGTGGCTCGACGGGCTGATCGCGGACGGGCGTTACGTCGAGGACGTGTACGCGGCCGGCTGACCGAAGCCGTAGGGGAGGGGTGGGCGCACGGTGGTGGACTCCTGGGAACGGGCCCGGCACATCCTGGAGGCGGCGGGCCTGGACCCCGGCCGCCTCGCCCACCTCCGCCCGCTGACCGGCGGCACGTACAACACCGTCGAGGAACTCCGCCTCACCGACGGAACCCGCTACGTGCTGAAGATCCCGCCCGCCGCCGTCGTCCCCGGCCTCCGGCACGAGCGCCGACTGCTCGTGTCGGAGGCCGAGTTCTACCGCTCGGCCGCCCACGCCGGTGTCCACACGCCGCGGCTGGTGTCCATGGGGGACGACTTCCTGCTGATGACCGCCTGCCCGGGCGACTCCTGGGACGACTCCCTCACGGCCGCGGAGCAGACCGCGCTGCGTACGGAGCTGGGACGCCAGACGGCCCGTCTGCACCGCGTGACGGGCCCCGGCTTCGGCTATCCCTCCGGCGCCCTCGGCCCGCTCGCCCCCGACTGGCGGACCGCGTTCACGACGATGTTCGACGCCGTCCTCGACGACGCCCGGCGTTACGGGGCCCGGCTGCCCCGCCCGGTCGACGCGGTGGCCCGTACCGCCCGCTCCGCGTACGGCGCCCTCGACGAGGTCGCCGTCCCCTGCCTCGTGCACTTCGACCTGTGGCGGGGCAACATCCTCGTCGACCGCTCGGCCGGAGAAGCCCGCATCGGCGGCCTCATCGACGGGGAGCGCATGTTCTGGGGCGACCCACTCGCCGAATTCGTCTCCCTGGCGCTGCTGGGGGACATCAAGAAGGACGAGGCGTTCCTGGCGGGCTACCGGGAATCCGGCGGCCGGGCCGATTTCGACGCCCCGGCCCGCCTCCGCCTCGCCCTGTACCGCGCCTACCTGTAGCTGATCATGCTCACCGAGACGATTCCGCGCGAGGTCGGCGAGGAGCAGGAGCGCTGGGTGCAGGAGGCGGTCGCCCCGGAACTCGTCGCGGCCCTGGACGAGATCGAGGAACTCCTCGGCAAGAAATCTCACGGCGTGAAATAAGGGCTGGAGGAAAATCGCGCCGAGCCTGCCCCGGCGGTATGTTGCAGGTCGCACAAGGGGCGGAAGGAGTCACATGGCGGGGCGGAACGGGCGCACGGTACGCGATCTCAGGCGGGCCAACCGCACGGCCGTGCTGCAACGGCTCTACTTCGACGGCCCGCTCAGCCGCTTCGCACTCGGCCCGGCGACCGGACTGAGCTCCGGCTCCGTCAGCAACGTCGTCGCCGATCTGGTCGCCGACGGGCTGGTCGAGGAGGCCGGCAGCGTCGACTCCGACGGCGGCCGCCCCCGCACTCTGCTGCGCGTCGCGCCCGGCAGCGGCCACATGATCGGCGTAGACGTCGGGGAGACCCGGGTGCGTGTCGAACTGTTCGACCTCACCCTCACCGAGCTGGCCCGCGTCGAGCGCCCGCTCGCCGTCCAGCGGTACGAGGTCGAGGTCATCGTCGACCACATCCGCCAGGGCATCGCCGAGGTGCTCGACACCGCCGGCCTCGCGCCCGAGCGCCTCCTCGGCGCAGGCATCGGCGTCCCCGGCATCGTCGAGCGCACGCCCGACCGCGGCGTGCTCGTGCACGGGCAGACCATCGGCTGGGACGCCGTACCGCTGGAGGCCCTGCTCCGCACCGGAACCCCGCTGCCGGACACCGTCCCGTACTTCATCGACAACGGCGCCAGGACGCTGGGCCAGGCTGAGATGTGGTTCGGCGCCGGACGCGGCGCGCACAACGCCGTGGTGGTCCTCCTCGGCTCCGGCGTCGGCGCCAGCCTCGTCACCCCCGAGGTGGAGCAGGGCCGGGCGGTCGAATGGGGGCACCTGACCGTCCGGGTCCGCGGCCGCCGCTGCCGTTGCGGGGCGCTCGGCTGCCTGGAGGCCTACGCGGGCGCCGAGTCGCTGCTCGCCCGCTGGCGGGAGGAGGGCGGCCGGGGCCAGGACGGTACCGACGAGGAGTCCGCGCTCACCGCGATGCTCGCCGCCGCGTACCCGCCCGGGGACGGCGAGGCCGACCCGGTCGCGCTGGCCGTCCTGGAGGAGACCGCCGAGTACGTGGGCGCCGGTCTGTCCGACCTGATCAACCTCGTCCAGCCCGAGCGCATCCTCATCGGCGGCTGGGCGGGCCTGGCGCTCGGCGCCCGCTTCCTGCCCGCCGTACGCCGTTACGCCAGGGCGTATGCCCTGCGCCACCCGGCCGGGAAGGTGACCGTCGAGCTGGGCCGGCTCGGGCCCGACGCGGTCACGGTCGGTGCCGCGATCCTGCCGCTCGCCGACTTCTTCGCGCGCGGCGGACGGCGGCCCGATCCGGCACCGGAGAGTCCGCTCCCCGCGTGGCGCACGGCGCTTCAGGACCGGGCACCGCGCTGAGGTTTCGCAGGTCACGGCGGAGGTACTCGCGTGGCGCCCGGACCACGAAGGGAGTACGCCGTGACCGACCACCGCCTCGAAGGACCCGGCGAGAACGGTGAGCCCGTCCCGCGGGACATGCCGGACCAGCAGGCCGACACCGGCGAGGACCCGTGGGAGGTCGCCCCGCGTTTCACGGGCACCGGCGAGGACGACGGGGCCGGGAAGGACCACGCCGACGAGTCCGCCGACGACGTCCCCGACACGGACGAGGCGGGAACGGGCCGGCAGGGGAAGTCGCCGCGACAGGACACGGTGCACCCCGAGCATCCGGTGCCGGACGAGCCCGCCGGCTGAGCACCCCCTGAGCGCCGATGGCCGCAGCCGACCGTGGGGGCCGGCTGCGGCCATCGGTTGTCTGCGGGCGCATCGGTTGTGTGCGGGGTGCGGGGTGCGGAGTGGCCTGGGGCCCGGGGTCAGCCCACCTTGTGTCCCTGCATCGGTTCCGTCCGCGCCCCGGCACCCTGCTGGAGTCCTTGCAGGAACTGCTCCAGTACCTCCGGCGCCGTGTGTTCCGGCTGCCAGCCGAGTTCCGTACGCGCGCGTGCGCAGTCCATCAGGGGCAGCCGCAGCACCGCGTCGAACAGGTGCGGTGAGGCGGGCAGCAGGTGCAGTCCCCAGGCGGCGGCGATCGCCGAACGGGCCGCCGTGCGCGGCAGCCGCACCGGGCGGGCACCGAACATCCTGCCCAGGAGCTCCGCGTCGACCGTCGGCTCGGCCGCCAGGTTGAACGCGCCCCGGGCGTCGGAGTGCACCGCCAGCCGGTACGCGTGCGCCGCGTCGTCGGTGTGCAGCGCCTGCACCCGCAGCCCCGCGATGTCGGGCAGGAAGGGCAGCAGCTCCGGACGGACCGACGGGCCCGGCAGGAAACGCCCGCCGAAAATACGGCGTTGCTCACTCGCGGACTCCCGCTGGAAGAGGAAGGCGGGCCGCATCCGCACCACCCGCGTCTCGGGGTGATCGCGCTCGAACGTGTCCAGCGCACGCTCCAGGTAGGCCTTCTCCCGGCAGTACGCGGCGTCCGGCCAGCCGTGCGTCGGCCATGACTCGTCCACCGTCCGGTCCTTGGGACCCGGCGAGTACGCGCCGACCGACGAGGCGTGCACCAGCGTCGGCACCCCCGCGGCGGCCACCGCCTCGAACACCCGCATGCTGCCGAGCACATTGGTGCGCCAGGTCGCCGCCGGGTCGTGAGTCGGCTGGAACGCCCAGGCCAGATGGACGACCGCGTCGGCGTCCGTGAACCGCTCCACGAGGTCGGACTCCGCGAAGGCCAGATCGACCGCGGACCAGTCCGTCTTCGGCGGTGACCACTCGGGGATCCGCCGGGCCAGGCCCAGCACGGAGGCGACCTCCGGATCCTCGGAGAGGAGGCGCACCACGCTGGTGCCCACATTGCCGGTGGCGCCCGTGACGACGATCCTCTTGCCGGTTGTGCTGTTCACCTTCCGCTCCTCTCGGCCGCGTGGTTCCGCGAGCGGTGACCGAGTACCCGGGCGCTGTGCGGATTGCACGTGGGCGGGTCCACCGCGCGTGGGCGGAGGTGGGCAGAAGGAAGCCCCGGCCGGACGGGGGAATCACGGCCGGGGCGGCTCAGGGTGTGGGCACCGGCCCACACCTTGTTCAACGGGCAACCATCGCTGGGTGTTCCGCGCTCGGACCTTCCGTCCGGTGTGTCACTGCCCCCCGTCGTCCGGCACGGTCTCGGCCCACAGGTTCTCCGCCTGGAGCAGCAGCGTGCCCAGGACCGCCGTGTGCGCGGCCCCCTCCCCGGCGTGCCGGCGCAGCTTCTCCTGCAACTCCTGGTGCAGCTCCCGCATCGCCTCTTCGGTCTCCTTGTCCAGACGGGGCCGCACGCTGCCGTGGAGCAGACTGTCGGCCTCGGTGTGGCAGGCTTCCCCGATCAGCTCCAGCAGCCGCGCGTACGCGCCGAGGGCCGGGCCCTGGGGCGGGGCGGGCGTCCGGTTGTCGTCCACGGACACCGCCAGGGCCCGGGTCAGCGCGGCCACGTGCCCGGTGACCCGGCCGAACCGCTCGTCCTCGTCCACCGGGGGCAAAGCGCCCCCGTGCGGCACGCGGTGCAGGCGCCGCAGCGGGCCGTAGGTCAGGCGCAGGCTCTCCTGGCTCCACCGGCGCGCCGAGCGCAGCGCCTCCAGGCGGTGGTCCAGCCGGGACGACGCGCTGAGCCAGCCGGCGGCGGTCTGCGCGTCCCACTCGCCCTCGCGCAGGTCGGCGGCGACGGTGCGCAGGACATCGCCCGCCTCCCGGGCGAGGGCCGCGAGGTTCTCCCGTACGTCCCGCAGGTGGACGGGCGGCAGGACGAGCGCGTTGACCGCGACCCCGATCACGGCGCCGAGCGCCGCCTGCCCCACACGGTGCCCGACGCTGGAGATGCTCACGGAGCCCGCGGTGAGGGTGAACAGGGCGGTGGTCGCCGCGTAGATGCCCTGGTCGCCGAAGCGGGACCAGTTCGCGAGCAGCATCAGCACCGGGACGGAGAGGGCGAGCGCGCCCGTCGTGTCGCCGGTGATCGCCTGTGCGGCCGAGGCCAGTACGGTGCCGACGCAGATCGCCCCGAACTGCCGTGCGCCCTGCACCAGCGAGCTGTAGACGGTGGCCTGCACCAGCACCAGTGCCACCCACGGCGCCATCAGCGCCAGCGGGTCTCCCATCCAGACGCCGCCCACCGCCCAGGCGAGCACCGCCGCCGCGGCGGCCTTGAGTGACTGGACGACCAGATCGCGTTCCCGCCCGGGCTCGTTCCAGGCGGCACGCAGGGCGTCCCAGCCGGCCCGGGTCTCCCGCCGCACGGTATCCACCGGCCGTGTACCGCGGACGCCCTGCTCCAGTGCGCGGATCCGTCCCTGCCCCTCACCGGCCGAGGTACCTCTGTCCCTCCCCGGGCGGAAGGCGCGAGCCGTCCGCCGTACCGCACTCGTCACTCGCGTCATGCGCTGCGAGTATCCGCGTGGCCGGGGGTTTCATACCGCCTCATGCGGGCCTCATGCCAGCGGACTGTCGCGGAGGGAGGACAGCAGGTGCGCGGGGTCGGCGTAGACCGCGTCCGCGCCGGACTTCTCCAGGTCGGTGCGCGGGATGCCGCCGCACAGCACGCCCACACAGCGCACCCCCGCGCGGCTGCCCGCGAGCATGTCCCACACGGTGTCGCCGACGAAGACCGCCCGCTCCGCCGGCACCCCGGCCAGCTCCAGCGCGTGCTCGACCGGCTCCGGTGCCGGCTTGCCCTCGTCGACGTCGTCGGCGCTCGCCGTGGCGGTGATGGCGTCGTCCGCGTCGATGGCCCGGCGCAGCGCGCTCAGCTCGGCGCCGCCCGCCGAGGTGGCCAGTACCACCGTCCAGCCGTTCCCGTGCAGTCGCCGCAGCAGCGGCCCGGCCCCCGGCAGCGCGGGCAGCCGGTCGAAGTACTGCCCGTACAGCGCCTTGTGGGCGGCGCTGATCCCGGCGTCCTGGTCCTTGTCGCGGTCGTCGCCGAGCAGATGGGCGACGAGGTCGGTGGAGGGCAGGCCCACGGCCCGGTGAACGGCGTGCATCGGCACCTGCTGGCCGGCCTGCCGGAGGGCCTCCCACCACGCCACGACGTGCAGGTGGTTGGTGTCGGCCAGCGTGCCGTCGACGTCGAACACGGCCGCCCGTTCCGCGCTTCCCATAGGTGCGTTCCCTTCACTCTCCGGCACGCCCGGGTACCACCTCAGCCGCCCGCCACGCCGGGCGGAACCCGCCGCTCGCGGGTCCAGGCCAGCAGCTCCTGAAGGGACCACGTCGTCACCACACGCTCCGGCGGCACCCCGCACTCCTCCGCCCGCGCGCACCCGTTGATCTGCCAGTCCAGCTGCCCCGGCGCGTGCGCGTCGGTGTCGACGGAGAACAGCACCCCCGCGTCCACGGCCCGGCGCAGCAGCCGCCGCGGCGGGTCGAGCCGCTCCGGCCTGCTGTTGATCTCCAGGGCCGTGCCGGTCTCCGCGCACGCCGCGAACACCTCGTCCGCGTCGAACTCCGACTCGGGCCGCCCCCGCCCGGTCGTCAGCCGCCCCGTGCAGTGCCCGAGCACGTCGGAGTGCGGATCACGTACGGCGGCCACCATCCGCCGGGTCATCGACCGGGCGTCCATACGCAGCTTGGAATGCACCGACACCACCACGACGTCGAGCCGGTCCAGCAGCTCCGGCTCCTGGTCGAGCGAGCCGTCCTCGAGGATGTCGCACTCGATGCCGGTCAGCAGCCGGAACGGTGCCCAGGTCTCGTTCAGCTCCGCCACCACGTCCAACTGCTCCCGCAGCCGCTCGGCCGACAGGCCGCGCGCCACCGTCAGCCGTGGCGAGTGGTCGGTCAGCGCCGCCCACTCGTGGCCCAGCGCCGCCGCGGCCCGGCCCATCTCCTCGATCGGGCTGCCGCCGTCCGACCAGTCGGAGTGCAGATGGCAGTCCCCGCGCAGCAGCTCCCGCAGCGCCTCGCCGCCCCGCACGGCGGGCCACTCCGTGGCCTCGCCCTCCAGCGTGCGCAGATAACCGGGCTCCTCCCCGGCCAGCGCCTCCCGCACCACCTGCGCGGTCTTCGGACCGACTCCTTTGAGTGACTCCAGCGAACCGTCCGCCGCCCGCCGGCGCACCTCGTCGTCGCCCAGCTCCTTCAGCACCCGGGCCGCCGTACGGAAGGCGCGCACGCGGTACGTCGGTGCCAGGGACCGCTCCAGCAGGAAAGCGATCCGGTCCAGTGCCTCGACAGGATCCATCGCCACCTCCACCCCAAGGGTTCCCCAGCGCCCGGCGGGCCGCACGACGGGCGGCCGGTTTGCCCGCGCCCCGCCCGGGTACTGCGATGCCCCGCCCGCGTCGACGAGGAGGCCCGCCATGTCCGCCCGCACCGAGCCCCGCACCAAGGCCGCCGTGATCACCGGCGCCGACTCCGGCATCGGCAGGGCCACTGCCGTACGCCTGGCCCAGGCGGGCATGGACCTCGGCATCACCTGGCACAGCGACGAGCAGGGGGCGGAGGAGACGGCCGACGAGGTACGGGCGCACGGGCGGCGGGCCGAGGTCGCCCGGATGGACCTCACCCGGCTGCCCGCCGCCGCCGACACCGTGGACGAGCTGTGCGAGCGGCTCGGCCGTGTCGACGTGCTGGTCAACAACGCCGGTACGGGCACCATGACGCCCTTCCTCGACCTGGAGCTGTCCACCGTGCGCGAGGTCCTCGACGTCGACCTCGTCGGGCCGTTCCTGTGCGGGCAGAAGGCCGCCCGGCACATGATCCGGCAGGGCGACGGGGGCCGCATCGTCAACGTCACGTCCGTCCACGAGCACCAGCCGCGCGTGGGCGCCGCCCCCTACTGCGCGGCCAAGGGTGGTCTCGGCCTGCTCACCCAGGTCATGGCCCTCGAGCTCGCCGAGCACCGCATCACCGTCAACGCGGTCGCCCCCGGCGAGATCTCCACCCCCATGACCGGCCAGGAGGACACCGACCCGCACACCGAGAGCCGCCCCGGCGTGCCTCTGGGCCGTCCCGGTGACGCCCGCGAGGTCGCCGCCGTCATCGCCTTCCTCGCCGGCCCGGACGCCTCGTACGTCACCGGCGCCTCCTGGAGTGTCGACGGCGGCATGCTCCGCATGGGCCCCCAGGCCGGCTCCCACCTGACCGCCGACGACTGGCGACGGCCCTGAGCGGCCCGGCCGGCGACTGCACCCCGCGCTACCGCCGGTCGCGCTCTACGCTCGATGCATGACCGAAAGCGCGAGCCCGTACATATCCCACCCGCGGATCTTGGTGCTCGGGGTGCAGCCGGGCACACCGCCGTTCCGGATCGTGGAGATCGACGGCCAGGTGGTCGGGGAGGCCAGGGCCGCCACCGACGTCCTGACGGCGGCGGCCGCGTTCGGCATCACGGTCCACGACATGGACGATCCGGACGTGGTCCGCTGGGTGGGCGGAGACAAGTACACCTGGACCTTGCACTAAGCCTTCTCGGCCGACGGCTTCCTGTCCGCCCGGCCGCGCCCGGGCCTGCGCGCGTGGACCGCCCGGCTCAGGCGGCGGCCCAGGAGCAGGTAGCCGATCAGCGCGCCCGTCGTGTTGAGGATGACGTCGTCGATGTCGAAGGCGCGGCCGGTGACCAGCGCGCCCTGGGCGAACTCCACCAGCAGCATCACGATCGCGGTCATCAGCAGGACGCGCAGGATACCGCGCGTGCGCGGCGCGACGACGGGCACGAGGATGCCGAAGGGGACACCGAGCAGGATGTTGCCGCCGATCTGCCGGACGGCGTCCCGCAGTTCCGGCTGGTCGAGATAGGCCTTCAGGGAATCGCCGGGCCGCAGGTTGGTGTGGGTCAGGGCCTCCGAGGCGGGCGAGGGCTCAAGGGTCAGCCGCGCCAGCACCACGGCGAAGGCGACCATGAACGTGAAGGCGCACAGCGTCGCCAGCAGCCGGACGGGCCACGGGAGCGGGCGTCGCTCGCTCCCCGATCCCGCGGTCCTGGGACGTGAGGCTGCACTGGCCATTCTGTCCTCCAGTCTTCAACTGCCCTGCGTGACAGGGCGGTTACCCACGGAAGCGCCGACGATGCCGGCGCCGCCCGTACCCACCCTCGGTTTCCCCGCGTTGTGCCGGGGCACTCCGGCTTGGCAGCAGCAGCGCGCCGCCACGTCCCACCGACGGGGCGGTGCTTGGATGACCGCCACAATGATCAGTGTCCGTGGAGGTGGCGCGTGGACCGGCGTACGACGCTCCTCGCGGTGGCCGAGGTGTTGCTCTGGTGGGCCGCGCTCGCCGCGCTGTGGCTGGTGTTCGTGAGCACCGTCGACCCGCTGGAACTCGCGGTCGGCGGGGGCGCCGCCCTCCTCGGCGCGCTCGCGGCGCGGGCCGCGCGACGGGCGGTGGCCTGGCGGTGAACGGCTGGCTCCTCGCCGCGGCGCTCACCCTCGCTGTGGGCCTTGCGGCGGCCCTGTGGGGCGTCGCCGGCGGACCGCTGCGGCGGCGCGTCGTCGCACAGAACCTGTCCACCGCGGTCGCCTGCCCGGGCATGCTGCTCCTCGCCCAGGGCTACGACCGCCCCGCCTACGTCGATGTCGCCCTGGTCCTCGCCCTGCTCGGACCCGTCGGCACGCTCGTCTTCGCCCAGCTGCTCGCCACGGAACTGGCCGAAGACCCGCCCCGCGCCCGGGGCGTCACCTGGGCGGCGGCCGGCCTCGGGGCCGTGGTCGTCCTGGCGTTGTGCGCCGTCACGGGACCGGGCCGGGAGATGGCGAAGCTCCTGGTGACCGGCGCCCTGCTGACCGGCGGCAACGTCGTGGCCTCGCGCGCGCTGACCGGCGCGAGGGGAGAGCCCGGCGCGTGGGGGAGAGGACCGCTGCCGTGGAACAAGCCTTGATCGCCGTCGCCCTGGTGCTGGTCGCCGCCTCCGCGACGGTCGCCGTGGCCACCCGCGACCCCGCACGCCAAGCCCTCGTCCTGGCCGTCCTCGGTGTTGTGCTGGCCGTGTTGTTCACCGTGCTCCAGGCACCCGACGTCGGCCTCTCGCAGCTCGCGGTGGGCTCCGCGCTGACGCCGCTGTTGCTGCTGCTGACGGTCCGCAAGGTGAAACGCCGTCGGCAGCGCCAGGGGAGCGACGAATGAGCCCCCGCACGCGGCTGTGGCTGGTGGCCGTGGGCGGCGCGGGCCTCGCCGCGCTGCTCGTCGCGGCCTGTCTCGCCCTGCCGGCCTTCGGCGGCGACCGCCACCCCTACGGCGACCGGGCCGTCCAGGAGTCCCTCGCGCACCGCACCGCCAACACCATCGCCTCCGTCAACTTCGACCAACGGGCCTACGACACCCTCGGCGAGGTGAGCATCCTGTTCGCCGCCGTGCTCGGCTGCGTCGTCCTGCTCCGGCAGACGCGCGACGAACACCGCGCCGCGCCCGAACCCGCCGAGGTCGCCCCACCCGTCCGCCGCTACGCCCTGCTCGTGCTGCCCGTCGCCCTGCTCACCGGCCTGTACGTCGTCGCGCACGGGCAGCTCAGCCCCGGCGGCGGCTTCCAGGGCGGCGTGGTCGCCGCGACCGCCCTGCACCTGCTGTACCTGGGCGCCGACTACCGCGCCCTGGAACGCGTCCGGCCCCTCGGCCTGTACGAGGTGGGCGACGCGGTCGCCGTCTGCGCCTACCTCGTCACGGGCGTCGCCGCGCTGCTCGGCGGCACCGCCTTCCTGGCGAACACGCTGCTGCCGGACCGGCGGTCTGGTGCACGTCTCCGTGCACTGGACCCCGGTCGGCGTCCTGCTCGGCCTCGCCTCCACCGCCCTGGGACTCGCCCTCGCGGCCGTGGCCGTCACCCGGCCGCGGCTCCTTGCCGTCCCGGACCGGGCACAACCGCTGCGGCGCCTGCAGTCCGGGCACGTCGGGGACTACGTCGCGTGGCTCCTGGTGGGCACCACCCTGCTGGGCGCGCTCGCCCTGCCCGGGGTCCTCGGCGGCTGATCAGTTCCCGTACGAGACACGCACCTCCTTGAAGCCCAGCGAACGCAGCAGGCCTTCGAGCATGCCGGTGGCGTTCTTCTCGGCGCGTGCGGTCAGTTCGCTCTCCTTCGCCGCGTCGCCGATGTGCCGTACCGCGAGTTTCTGCACGGCCTGTTCGCCGTTGGGGTTGTCCGAGAAGAGGTCGCCGAGGCGGTCGAAGAGACCGCGCTGCTTGGAGACCGCGTAGGAGCGGTCGGGGTCGAGGGCCGGCTTGCCCAGTCGCGCGTGCGGCAGCCGGAGCGTGGCGGACGTGCGGTCGCCGTTGACCCGCACGTCGTTCTCGCCGACCTTGCCCAGGTCGACGTAGGCGTCGACGGTCCCCGCACCGACGTACAGGGTGCGGGTGCCGCGGATCGCGTCGGGCAGGAACCTGGCGTCCTTCTCCAGGTCCACGACGACCTGGAAGTTGCCGGAGGCGGCGTCGTAACGGCTGATGTCCTGGATGGACTTCAGCAGTGCGGGGCCGGACCGGTCGTGGGTGTCGGTACCGAACAGGTCCTTCAGGCCCGGGATCACGCTGAGCCGGATCCCGGCGAAGAACACGACGAGCACCAGTACGAGCGCGCCCACCACCTTGGCCCAGCCGGGCATGCGCCTGGGGAGGTGCTTGACGGGAGTCGTCATGCGACGGCCCTCCTTCCTACTGTCCGGATGCCCGCCACATCCCCTGCCAGACCGGCCGGTTGAGGAGGGGACGACTCCGGCAGAAGCACGAAAGGGCGCACACGGACAGGAAGGGACGTAGGGAAGGAGGGAAGGACGGACGGTGTGCCCGGGCGTCACATCGAGCCGGACGTGGCCTCCGGCTGTTCCAGGGCCGCGTCCAGCGTCGGCTGCGGCGGCAGCAGCCGGGACAGGCCGGTGATGCGCAGGACCCGCAGGGTCAGGGGGTGGGCGCAGACGAGGAGTACCTGACCGTCCCGGTCGAGGACCCGGCTCCTGGCCCGGTACAGCAACCGCAGGCCCGAGCAGTCGAAGAACTCGATCCTGCTGAGGTCGATCACGACCCGGGCGGCGCGGCGGTTCGTCTCCCGGTCCAGGTGCGGGGCGATCTCCGTGGCCGCGGCGAGGTCGATCTCGCCGCGGAACTCCAGCACGGTGTGCCCCCGTTCCTGGCGGACGCGCAGATGCCGGGTGAGCGGTGCAGGTTCCTGCCGCACGACGAGATCGCCTCCAGCTTGCTCCGTGCGTGGGGAGGGGCCACGGTCCTCAAAACCGTTCCCCGCCCCGCAAGTTACCCTCCAACGAGTGAATTTGAGCATGTTCGATTGACATATGTCTCTGAATTGCGGGCGAGTTGGCCGAGGTTCGCGCGGGGGAGTGCGCGGGCGTGAGCGCCGGCGCGATTCCAGGCGTGCGCGCCGGACTACGACGGCGTGCGCTCCGGACTACGACAGGGCGTGCCAGGCCTTGGTGAGGGCCTGGCGGAACTGCTCGGTCTGGTGTGCCGTGAGGTCGCGCACCATGCGCTCCTCCAGCTCCCGGACCGGCCCGGCGTGCCGGGCGAGCAGCTCCCGGCCGTCGTCGGTGAGCAGGATCAGCAGCTCGCGGCGGTTGCGGGGGTTGCGCTCCCGGCGCACCAGCCCGCGGCCCTCCAGGGAGCGGACGAGATCGGCGATGGACTGCGCGGTGACGAAGGAGTCGCGCGCCAGCTGGGCCGCCGACAGTCCGTCGTGTCGCTCCAGGACGGTCAGCGCGGTGTACTGGAGAGCGGTGATCCCGGACGGTCTGACCAGCTCGTCCAGGTGGGAGCGCACGACGAGCTCCACCTGCTTGACCATGTAGAGCAGGGAAGGGGGCGCCTTGGTCACCTGTGTGTCGAGCATGGATGCAGGCTAGAGCATTGACAGGAAACCTGTCTGTAAAGAGACTGCGAACCAACAGGAATCCTGTTTGTTGAAATCTTGGCGACGACGCTGAGGAGCGGCGATGACCACCTTCGAGAGGGACCCCGGACAGCTGTTCATCGGGGGCCGGTGGCGCGAGGCCGCCGACGGGGCGCGTACCGAGGTGGTCGACCCGTCCCGGGGCGCGGTCGTCACCACCGTCGCGGAGGCGGGGGCCGCCGATGTCGACGCGGCCGTACGCGCCGCCCGCGAGGCCTACGAAGACGGCGCCTGGTCCGGACTGAGCGGCCGCGAGCGGGGCCGGGTGCTGCACCGCGTCGCCCGGCTGATCCGCGAGAACGCCGACGAGCTGGCCGCCCTGGAGAGCCTGGACGTCGGCAAGCCGATCACGCTGTGCGGCGCGGTCGACGTGACGAACGCGGCCAACGACTACGAGTACTTCGCGAACCTCGCCCAGAGCCAGGACGGCGCCCTGCGCGACACCCCCATGAACGCCCTGGCCTACACCAGGCGCGAGCCGCTCGGTGTGGTCGCCGCGATCACCCCGTTCAACTTTCCGCTGATCCTCGCCGGCTCCAAGCTCGGCCCCGCGCTCGCGGCCGGCAACACCGTCGTCCACAAGCCCGCCGACGAGACCCCGCTCAGCGCCCTGTACATGGCCCGGCTCTTCCAGGAGGCGGGCGTACCCGACGGTGTGGTCAATGTCGTGACCGGCAGCGGCCCGGTGGCCGGCGAGGCGCTGCTGCGCCATCGCGGTGTCGACAAGGTCGCCTTCACCGGCTCCACCGCGATCGGCCGGCACGTGGCGAGCGTCGCCGGCGAGGCGCTCAAGCCCGTCACCATGGAGCTCGGCGGGAACGCGGCCCACATCGTCTTCGAGGACGCCGACCTGGAGAAGGCGGTCGGCGCCGTGATCAAGGGCTTCGTCTTCAACACCGGCCAGTTCTGCATGGGCGGCCCGCGCCTGCTGGTGGCCCGCTCGGTGTACCCGACGCTGCTCGGCATCCTCGCCGAGGCCGTGCCTGGCGTGCCGATCGGCGACCCGCGCGACCCGGCCACGGTCATCGGCCCCATGGCGGCGGAGAAGCACCTGAAGAAGGTCGAGGAGTACGTCGCCCTGGCCCGCAAGGAGGGCGCCCGCATCGTCTGCGGCGGCGAGCGGCTCGACCTCGGCGGCGGCTACTACTACAAGCCCACGGTCATCGCCGACCTGTCGAACGACTCCCGCGTGATCCAGGAGGAGATCTTCGGCCCCGTCCTCACCGTGCAGCCCTTCGACGACGAGGACGAGGCCGTCGCCCTCGCCAACTCCACGCCCTACGGCCTGGCCTCGGGCATCCAGACCAGCCACCTCGCCCGCGCCCACCGGGTCGCCGGCCGGCTCCAGGCCGGCATCGTCTGGATCAACGACTGGGCGATGCTCGACCCCGCCGTGCCCTTCGGCGGTGTGAAGGACTCCGGCTACGGCCGCGAGTACGGGCCCGAGGCCCTCGCCGGTTACACCAAGGTCAAGTCCGTTGTCGTCTCGCTCGACTGAGACACCGTCAAGGAGCTCTTGCGATGCCCACCACCACCCGTGCCGCGGTCGTCGAGTCCGGCGGCGCGCCCTTCACCCTCTCCGACGTCGTCCTCGACGAACCCGGCCCCCATGAGGCGCTGGTCCGCATGGTCGCCACCGGCCTGTGCCACACCGACCTCGGGGTGGCGAGCGGCGGACTGCCCTTCCCGCTGCCCGGGGTCCTCGGCCACGAGGGCGCGGGCGTCGTCGAGGCCGTCGGCTCCGCCGTCACCGGCGTCGCGCCCGGCGACCACGTCCTGCTCTCCTTCACCTCCTGCGGAGACTGCCGCAACTGCCGCGGCGGGCACCCCGCGTACTGCGCGACCTGGCTGCCGCTGAACCTGCTCGGCGGCAGCCGGGCCGACGGGTCGAACACCATCAGCCGGGACGGCGAGGCCCTGGGCGGCCACTTCTTCGGCCAGTCCTCCTTCGCCGAGCGGGCACTGGCCGACGAGCGCAGCCTGGTCAAGGTCGACCCGGACGTGCCGCTGGAGTCGATCGCCCCGCTGGGCTGCGGCGTACAGACCGGTGTGGGCGCCGTGTGGAACGTCCTGAAGCCCGGCACGGGCGGCACGGTCGTCGTCCTGGGCGCCGGAGCGGTCGGCCTGTCGGCCGTGATGGCGGCGGCCCTCACCCCGGCCACCAGGATCGTCGCCGTCGACCGCGTCGCCGAACGCCTCTCCCTGGCGACGGAGCTGGGTGCCACGCACACCGTCGACACCAGCCGGAACGACCTGGCCGAGGCCCTCGCCGGCATCACGGGCGGCCAGGGCGCGGACGGTGTCGTGGAGACCACGGGCAACGTCGGCGTCCTGCGCCAGGGCGTCGACGCGCTCGCCGCCCGCGGCACCCTGGTCGTCGTGGGCGCCCCGCCCTTCGGCACCGAGGTCGCCCTGGACGTCAACGGCCTGCTCGGCGGCAAGCGGATCGTCGGCCTCACCCTGGGCGACAGCGAGACCCAGACCATGATCCCCGCCCTGGTCCGCCTGGTGAAGGAGGGCCGCCTGCCGCTGCACCGTCTGATCAGCACGTATCCCTTCGGGGACATCGACCGGGCGGTCCAGGACATGAAGTCGGGCAAGACGATCAAGCCGGTGCTGACCTTCTGACGCGGTCGGCCGGGCCGGGCGGACCGGCAGACGGCCCCGCCGGCCGGGCTGTGGTCGGGAGTCCGAGTGGCTGGTGCGGGTCTGGACGGTGGCCGGGCGGGACCTGATGGTTCGCCCCCCTTCCCGCCGCCTGCAGGCTGGTCGACAGGGGCAGGGGCGTGGCCCGAGGGCCGGCCGGATGGGTGGGGACCTGCCGGGCCGGGGTCTCTCCGGCCGCTGCACGCCCGGTCCGCCCCGACGCCTGGCCCTGCGGAGCCCCTGCGGCCTCACCAGCCGCCTCGAGCGCACGGCGCCGGCCGGCACGCACCGGGCGCGGTTGATCGCGTGCCGCCGGACGGCGCCCGGCCAGGGCCCGCACACGCCGGGCGGAAGGTGCGCCGGCCGGCCCGGCTCAGTCGTTCACCAGCACCAGCTTCCCCGTCGTCCGGCCCGTGTCGCCCGAGGCGTGGGCCTCCGCCGCGGCGGACAGCGGGAAGGTGCCGGCGATCGTGGCGCGGAGCTTGCCCGTCCCGGCGAGTTCCGCGATCGACCGCATGTCGCTGCGGTCGGCGTCGACGAGCATGCGGAGCCCCCGGACGCCGAGCCGCTCGGCCTCCTCGTAGAAGTCGTTCGAGCCGCCCGGGAGGATCGAGACCACGACACCGCCGGGGCGCAGGACGCGCAGTGAGCGCAAGGCGTTGTCGCCGCCGATCGTGTCCAGGACGACGTCGACGTCCTTCACGGCCTCGGTGAAGTCCGTCTCCCGGTAGTCCACCGTCTCGTCCACGCCGATCCCGCGCAGGAACTCGTGCTTGCCCGCGCTCGCGGTGCCGATCACGTAGGCGCCGCGCGCCTTGGCGATCTGCACCGCCACGTGCCCGACCCCGCCCGCGGCGGCGTGGATCAGCACCCGCTGCCCGGGCCGCACGTCCGCGTGCTCGACCAGCGCCTGCCACGCCGTGAGCGAGACCAGCGGCAGCGCGCCCGCCTGGACGTGGTCGATGCCGGCCGGCTTACGGGTGAGGGCGCGGACCGGGGCGATGACGTACTCCGCGTGCGAGCCGTGCCCGTACGGATACGGCAGCATGCCGAAGACCTCGTCACCGGGCGCGAAGGCCACGACGCCGATGCCGACCGCCTCCACCACCCCGGAGACGTCCCAGCCGAGGACGAAGGGCGCGTCGCCCAGGAAGCCGCCGGTCGCGCGGTGCTTCCAGTCGGTCGGATTGACCCCGGCGGCCCGCACCCGGACCAGCACCTGGTTCGGCCCCGGTACCGGGCGCTCGACTTCGACTTCCTTGAGGACCTCGGGACCGCCGAGGACGTCCTGACTGATGGCTCGCATCGTGTTCTGTGTGCTCATGGTCATCCAGCGTGCCGGTTCACACCCGACTCGCCAATGGCAAGATTGCCAACCTTCGATAGGATCGTGCCATGCGACGTGAACGAGTGGTGGTCCTGGCCCTGGACGGGGTGTACCCCTTCGAGCTGGGCATCCCCAGCCGGATCCTCGGCGCCGCCGACGGCCGGTACGAGGTGCTGACCTGCTCGGTCGACGGCGGTCCGGTGCGCACCAACGCGGACTTCGGGGTCACCGTGGAACACGGCCCCGAGGCCCTGGCCACGGCAGGCACCGTGGTGATCGCGCCCGTCGCGCCGGCCCACCTGACCGACGAGGTGCCCGACGACGTCCTCACCGCCCTCGCGCTCATCCGGCCCGGAACGCGCATCGTCTCCATCTGCACCGGCGCCTTCGTCCTCGCCGCCGCCGGGCTCCTCGACGGGCGCAGGGCGACCACCCACTGGCAGGTCGCCGACCGGTTCCGGCGCATGTTCCCGCTCGTCGACCTCGACCCGGACGTGCTGTTCGTCGACGACCACCCCTTCCTCACCTCCGCCGGAGCCGCCTCCGGCGTGGACGTCTGCCTGCACCTGGTCCGCAAGGACCACGGCAGCCGGCTGGCCAACACCGTCGCCCGCCGCTGCGTGGTCCCGCCGTTCCGGGACGGCGGCCAGGCCCAGTACATCGAACAGCCCGTCCCCGAACAGGGCGCCGCGAGCACCGCGGCCACCCGCGCCTGGATTCTGGAACGCCTCGGCGAACCCCTGACTCTGGCCGACCTCGCCGGTCACGCCCGGATGAGCCAGCGCACCTTCGCCCGCCGCTTCCACGACGAGGTCGGCCTCAGCCCCGGCCGCTGGCTGATCCAGCAGCGCGTGGCCCGGGCCCGGCATCTGCTGGAGTCCAGCGACCTCACGGTGGACCAGATCGCCGGCCGCGTGGGCTTCGCGACGGGCGCGTCCCTGCGCCAGCACCTCCAAGCGGCGATCGGGGTGTCCCCGCAGGCGTACCGCCGCACCTTCCAGACCGCACGCTGACATCCCGCGGCCTTGTACGCGGCCAACTCCCGAAGCCAGCAAAGGTATTTGTCGACCTGTTGCCTTCTGTCGAAGCGTGACGGAACCCTCACGTCCGCAGACCGACGGGTTTGATCCTTTCGGGTCTAAACCCGATAAGGTTCCGATCGGCGCTGCGAGTTGACGCGATCGCGTCCGGTCGGCTCGCGGTGCGTACTCATGAGTGCGGTCCACACCCCCCTGTTCATTCGTGTTGCTTCGAAGGATGCAGATGGAACTCGCCACTCCGCCACCGGCGGCGCGGGCCCCTGTCGCCTGGTACAGCTGGTGGTTGATGCCGCTGGGCTTGGGAGGCGGGGCCGTTGCCGCCACGTTCATGAGCTCGGAGCGAATAACCGCGGCCGTCGCCGGTCTCGCGGCTACGGCTGCCGGCACCCTGTGCGTACGCCTGCTGCTGCGCACCCGGGCACAACTGCACCGGGCGGAGAACTCCTTCCGTACCACGCAGGCCGAGCACAACCAGCAGTGGCAGCAGCATGTGGCCGGCCTGGAACGGAAGTTCTCCGCCGAGCGCGCCACCCTGGAGTCCCAGCTCACCGAGCAGAACGCGACCTACGAGCGGCGCCTGGCCGACCAGAGCGCCACGTACGAGACGCAGCTCTCCGACACCTCCCGGGCCTACGAGGAACGGCTGACCGAGCAGGCCACGTCGTACGAGGCCCAGCTCGCCGACCAGGCCGAGGTCTGGCAGGAACAACTCTCCCACCAGCTCGCCGCGGTCGCCCGGCTCGCCGACGAGCAGCTCCCCGACGCGATGGCGAGGCTGCGTTCCGGCGACGCCATCGACGACGTCCTGCCCACCGTCAATCAGTGCGCCAAGGTCAGTGCCGACCTCCAGGCCGAGCTGCGCAAGGTGCTGCGGACCTCCCTGATCGGCCTCGAGTCGGAGTTCGACCGCTCCACCTCCGCCGAGCAGGCCGTCATCAGCATCGGCAACCGCATCCACGTGCTGACCAGCAAGCTACGCGGCCGCCTGCACGAGATGCAGGGCGAGCACGGCAGGCTGCCGGCCGTCGCCCGGGGCCTGATGGAGCTCGACCAGGAGATCGGCCCCGCCGACTGTCTCGCCGCCAGCATCGGCGTGCTCGGCGGCTCCGACCGGCCCGGCCGGCAGTGGCAGGAGCCGCAGCGGCTGCTGAGCGTGGCGCGCGGCGGCATCGGACGGATCAAGGACTTCCACCGGATCCAGGTCCGCCACCTGCCCGAACTCGGCGTCGACGGCGGTCTCGTGGACCACCTCACGCTGATCTTCGCTCACCTTCTCGACAACGCGGCCCGTTACTCGCCGCCCACCGAGCCGGTGCTCATCTCCGGCAAGGAGGTGCCCAACGGCGTCGGCATCGAGATCCAGGACTCGGGCAAGGGCCTGAGCGAGGAGAAGAAGCGCGAGGCCGAGCACGCCCTCGCGGGCACCGCTCCCGGAGCGGGCCTCGGCGGTATCACCGAGGACGCGAACATCGGTCTGCGCGTCGTCGGTGCCCTCGCCCGTCGCTACGGGATCCGCGTCACCTTCGCGGACTCCCCGTGGCTCGGCACCTCCGTGGTGGTCGTGGTTCCGCACAAGTACTTCAGCCCCCTGCCCGCGGTCGCCGCCACACCGGTCGCGCCCGCCCCGGAGGTCCGCACCGCCAGCGCGGCCCCGGCGCGCGAGACGGTCACCGCACCGGCACCGGCACCGGCCGAGGCCGCGGAGACCACGCCCGGCGGACTGCCCCGGCGCCGCAGCAAGCGGAACGAAGCGGCCGAGACCGGGCAGGCCGAGCGGAGCGACAGGAGCACCGTCGCCGCCGTCCCGCCGGACGCCTCGTTCTCCGGTCTCGCCGCCTTCGCCACCGCCGGACGCGACGCCGAGGAGGCGTACCGGGCGGCAGGCGACCGCGACCCCCACGCCGGACGCGAGTCCACCGAGCACCGCACCGAAGAGAGCGACTAGTCCTCATGACGCAACAAGGAACCGATGTGAGCTGGGCGCTCCGCGATCTCGTCGAGAGCATCCAGGAGATCCGCTTCGCCCTCGTGGCCTCCAGCGACGGCAAGGCCATCACCTCCTACGGCGCAGAAGACCCCGACGACGTCGACCGCTTCGCCGCCGTGGTGGCCGGCCTGCAGGCCCTCGCCCAGCCGGTCGCCGAGCAGTTCCCCCAGTACGCCGGGCAGTTGCGCCTCGCGATGATCGAAGTCGACGGCGGTCACCTCTTCGTGGTCCGTGCCGGTGTGGAGACGTACCTCGGTGTCCTCGCCAGGGAAGGCCTCGACCAGGGCCTGCTCGGGCACCAGATGAGAGACCTGGCCCGCAGGATGGGTGAGCTCCTCGGCACCACTCCGCGCCTGGAGGAGCACTCTGGATGAGTGCTCCCCGCAGACCGTCGGACCCGTCCGGTCTCGAGCGCTACTACGTCCTCACCGGAGGACGCAGCGGACCGGGCGGTTCGGCGTCGAGCCTCGACGTGGCGACCCTTGTCGTCGCCCGCGCCGCCCCGTTACCTGGCATGCAGCACGAGCACGAGGAGATTCTCCGCCGCTGCCGCGATCCGCTGTCGGTCGCCGAACTCGGCGCTCACCTCGGGTTGCCCTTCAACATTCTCGCGGTGCTGCTGTCGGACCTGCTGGTCGCAGGTCGCGTCGAAGCCCGTAACCCCATCCCGGCACACGACGCCGGCCGCGGGCCCGACCTCGCGCTCCTTGAGGAGGTACTCAGTGGACTTGAAAGGCTTTGACCAACCCGGAGGGCGGGCGGGCGGGGACGCCCGCTCGGTGAAGGTGATGATCGCCGGCGGGTTCGGCACCGGGAAGACCACCATGGTCCGGTCGGTCAGCGACATCAAGCCGCTCACCACCGAGGAGACGCTCACCCAGGCCAGTGCCGACGTCGACCGTCTCATCGGCGTCGCCGACAAGACGCAGACCACCGTCAGCCTGGACTTCGGCAAGATCGGCATCAACGAGAGCCTGGTGCTGTACCTGTTCGGCACGCCGGGCCAGGAGCGGTTCTGGTTCCTGTGGAACGGGCTGTTCAAAGGGGCCCTCGGCGCGATCGTCCTGGTGGACACCCGCCGCCTGGAATCCAGTTTCCGGGCGATCGAGGAGATGGAGCGGCAGGAAGTCCCCTTCGTCGTCGCCCTGAACGTCTTCCCCGACTCCAGCAACTACCCGGTCGAGGAGATCCGGGACGCCTTGGACATCCCCGAGCACACCCCGGTCATAGCCTTCGACGCCCGCGACCGGGCCTCCAGCCGGGACGTCCTCGTCGCCCTGATCCACCATCTGAAGGAACGCTCGGCCGTGGCCCTGGAGCCCCGATGAACGATCAGACCGAAAACGCCGTTCAGGCCCCGCGCGGCTGCCCCGTCGCCCATCACGGGGCCGACCTGGCCCGGCTGTACGGGCCGGAGGCGGCGACCGACCCGGTGGGCATCTACGAGCGGCTGCGCAAGGAACACGGCTCGATCGCGCCCGTCCTGCTCGAAGGCGACGTGCCCGCCTGGCTGGTCCTCGGCTACCGCGACAACCGGCGGGTGCTCGACAACCCCCGCCAGTTCAGCCGGGACGCGCGCATCTGGCGGGACTGGGCGGAGGGGCGCGTGGAGGAGACCTCGCCCCTGATCCCGATGCTCGGCTGGCGGCCGGACTGCGTGTCCCAGGACGGAGAACCGCACCGCAGACTGCGGGCCGCCGTCACCGACGGACTCCAGGCCGCCGCGGTCCGGGGCATCCGACGCCACGCGACCCACTTCGCGAACAAGCAGATCGACGCGTTCGCGGACGCCGGACGCGCCGACCTCGTGAAGGACTACGCCGAGTACCTGCCGATGCTCGTCCTCTCCCGCATCCTCGGGCTTCCCGAGGCGGAGGGCCGGGATCTGGTCGAGTCCTGCGCCCAGGTCTTCAAGGGCGGTGAGGACGCCCTCGCGCACAACGAGCGCATCATGGTGATCCTCGGCGAACTGGCCGAGCGCAAGCGGTCCGAACCCGGCGGTGATTTCACCACCGCTCTGCTGGAGCACACGGCCGGGCTCGACGAGGAGGAGGTGGTCAGCCATCTGCGTCTCGTGCTGATCGCCGCGCACACCACGACCAGCAACCTGCTGGCGCGGGTCCTCCAGCTGGTCCTCACCGACACCGCCCGGCTCTCCGGACTGATCAGCGGGCAGCTGAACATCTCCGCCGTGGTGGAGGAGGTCATGTGGAACAGCCCGCCGCTGGCCGTGCTGCCGGGCCGGTTCGCCGCCGGCGACCTGGAACTCGGTGGTCACCAGATCCAGGAGGGCGACCTGCTGCTGCTGGGCCTCGCGGCGGGCAACCTCGACCCCGACGTCCGGCCGGATACCGATGTCTCGGTCCAGGGCAACCAGGCGCATCTGGCGTTCAGTTCCGGTCCGCACGAGTGTCCCGGCCAGAGCATCGGCCAGTCCATCATCGCGATCGCCGTGGACGTCCTGCTGCACCGCCTGCCGGGCCTGAGCCTGGCCGCTCCGCCGGATGAGCTCACCTCGACCGCCTCCACGTGGGAGTCCCGGCTGGACAGCCTGCCGGTCGAGTTCGCCGTATAACGGCGGTGCCCGGCCGTCCGGCCGGGCACCAGCACGTGGTCACACGGCCAGCAGGTCGTCCACCGAGCCCCGCCCGGCCTGCTCGGCCATGGCCACCGGGCCCTCCTTCGCCGCGGCGTAGCGGCCGGTGGTCAGCGCCCAGTCTCCCTCGTCCCTCACCTTGCTCGGCCCCTCCGCCGGGCCTCCCCAGCCTCGTGGCGTCACACTGGACCCCGTCCGTTCTGACGACTCTTCAGGAGGCGCACCGACGATGACGTCCCCACCCGTACGCAGCGCTGAGCTGCGCAAGAAGGACACCCTGCACCGTCTGGACCACGACGTGGACGCCTGGGTCGCCACGGCCGGCACCGCGTCGGGGACGCCGTACCTAGTCCCGCTGTCCTTCCTCTGGAACGGCTCCTATCTGCTGTTCGCCACGCCCGCGTCCAGCCCCACCGGACGGAACCTGACCGCGACCGGCCGGGCCCGGGTGGGCATCGGGCCGACCCGTGACGTCGTCCTCGTCGAGGGCACCGTCGAGACCGTCCAGCCCGGCGAGCTGACGGAACAGGACGCCGAACTCTTCGCCGCCAAGACCGGGTTCGATCCCCGCCGGCTGGCCACGCCGTACCTCTACTTCCGCGTCGTACCGCGGCGGGTGCAGGCCTGGCGGGAGGCCGACGAACTGGACGGACGTGAACTCATGCGTGACGGACGGTGGTGGACGGCCGACTGAATCGGCCGTACCGGGATAACCGCACAGTACGAGGCAGCGGGGCAGCACGCCCCGCGGCCGGAATCCTGCGGAGGAGACATGGCCCTGGTGAAAGCGGGTGTTCTGGTGCTCGACTGCGCCGAGCCCGAGAAGCTCGCCGTGTTCTACAAGGAGTTGCTGGAAGGGGAGGAGTCGGACGCGACGGCCAACCGGGTGGAGATCAAGAGCGCCGACGGCTTCCGGATCGCCCTGCGCCGGGACGTCAACGCCACCCCGCCCAGCTGGCCGCGCCCCGAGAACTCGCTCCAGGCCCACCTTGAGTTCGTGGTGGACGACCTCGATGCGGTGGAACGCCGCGTCATCAGCCTGGGCGGACGTCCGTTGGAGGCCAAGGACGCCTCGGGCCCCCTGGAGGAACGCGGCTACGCCGACCCGGCAGGCCACTCCTTCACCCTGCGCCGCACCGCGCCGACGGCACCCAAGCAGGGTTGAAGGCGGCGTTCCCCCGGCGCCGTTCAGGACGCCGTCGGCAGGGGCCGGAGGGCGAGGATCTGCTGGGCGTGCCCGACGGGGCCGGTGAGGTCGTGCAGGACGGTGCTGGTGACGCCCTGGCCGGAGGGTCTCCACCCGTGGCCGACCACGCCGCCTACGAGGCCTTCATGATGGGCAAGCTCAGCGGACTGCCCGCCGTCCTGCGCCTCGAGTCACACCTCACCATGAAGACGATCAAGGTGGACGGCTGAGCGGATTGCGGGCACAGGCCGGCCCCGCCCGCCGCACAGGCCGGGCGGGGCCGGGGCCTTTGTCAGTCCCTGCCGCCCTTCTCGTCGGCCGGCCACGTGCCGGTCGAACGCTCGATGGCCTTGGCGCCCGCGCGGTCCACGGCGCTGCGCACCACCGCGAAGATGGCGCCCTGGACCGCGGCGGCCAGCAAGATCTCGCCCCAGCCGCGGTCCCGGTCCAGCGCGTCGGGCGCGTCTTCCTCGTGCCGGATCGCCATCCACGTCTTGCGGAAGGCGAGCCCGGCCAGCCAGCCGCTCGACCAGCCCAGCACGAAGCCGAGGGGCTGGTAGGCCATGGGCATCTTCTTTTTCTTCGCCACGTGGGTCTCCTTGGTCGCTCAGGGGGGTGGATGGAAATGGTCAGGGGGTGTGCGCGGCCGGGATCCGCTCCTCGGCGCGGACCGGCCCCGGCGGCGTGCCGTCACCGAACGGCCGGCCGCCCAGCTCCTCGCGGTGGTGCGGGGTCAGCCATCCGGACAGGTCCGGGCCCAGCGGCACGACCCGGGTCGGGTTGATGCCTGTGTGCACCTGGTAGTAGTGGCGCTTGATGTGGTCGAAGTCGACGGTGTCGCCGAACCCGGGCGTCTGGTACAGGTCACGGATGTACCCCCACAGCACCTGGTTCTCCGTCAGCTTCCAGCGGTTGCACTTGAAGTGGCCGTGGTAGACCGCGTCGAAGCGGACCAGCGTGGTGAACAGCCGGATGTCCGCCTCGGTGATCGTGTCGCCGACGAGGTACCGCTGCCGTTCCAGCCGGCCCGCGAGCAGCTCCAGCCGCCGGAACACGCCCGCACAGGCGCTCTCGTACTCCTCCTGCTCGGTGGCGAACCCCGCCCGGTAGACGCCGTTGTTGACGTCCTCGTAGACGTCAGCCATCACCTCGTCGATCTCGTCGCGCAGCGCATCCGGGTACAGGTCGGGTGCACCCTCCCGGTGCAGGGCCGTCCATTCGGTCGCGAGGTCGAGCGTGAGCTGCTGGTAGTCGTTGGTGACCAGCTTCCCGCTGGGCACGTCCACGATCGCCGGCACGCTGACACCGCCGGGATAGTCGGTCTCCCGCCGGTCGTAGGCCTCGCAGAGGTAGCGGATGCCGAGGACCGGGTCGCGGCCGTCCTCGTCCAGCGTGAAGCGCCAGCTGCGGTCGTCCTGGATCGGATCGGCGACGGCCAGGGACAGCGCGTCCTCCAGGCCGAGCAGCCGCCGGGAGACCAGTGACCGGCTCGCCCACGGGCAGGCGCGGCTGATGACCAGACGGTAGCGGCCTGCCTCCACCGGCCAGCCGTCCCGGCCGTCCGTCGTGATCCGGTCCGCGAAATGCGCCTTGGACCGTTTGAACGTCCTCCTGCCATAGGCGCTGTTGCCGTCGCCGTCGTCGCGGCTCATGGCGGTGACCTCCTTGTCGTACGTGACCTGCTGGTCGTGCGAGTGCCCTGGTGAACGCGTTCCCCTTTTTCCGCCGACGGCACGGTGTGAGCACCGCCGACCGGGGCAATCGGCGTGGGTGACTGAACAAGGATCTGATCGGAGGACACGCGTCACCGTGCTGGTGGCGCTCGCGGCCAACCTGGTGATCGCGGTCGCCAAGGCCGTCGGCGGCCTGCTGGCGGGTTCACCCGCACTGCTGTCGGAGGCGGCCCACTCGGTGGCCGACAGCCTGAACGAGGTGTTCCTGCTGGCGGCGCTGCGCCGCAGCCGCCGCCCCGCCGACCGGCGTCATCCCTTCGGCTACGGCAAGGAGCGATTCTTCTGGTCGCTCCTCGCGGCGGTCGGGATCTTCGTCATGGGCGGCTGCTTCTCGTTCTTCCAGGGCTTCGAGGCACTCGCGAGCGGATCGGAGGAGAAACTCAGCGGCTATGTCGCCGGCCTGATCGTGCTCGGCATCGCCCTCCTCGCGGAGGGCGGTTCTTTGTTGCGCGCCCTGTATCAGGTGCGCCGGCAGGGCGGTACGCGAGCCGGGCTGCGCGATCCGGCCCTGCGGACGGTAGTCGCCGAGGACGGCACCGCGGTGCTCGGTGTCTCGCTGGCCATGGTGGGCATGGCACTGCACATGGTCACCGGCCAGGTGGTGTGGGAGGCGTCCGCCTCACTCGCGATCGGCGCCCTGCTGGTCTACGTCGCTTTCCGGCTGGGCCGGGACGCGCGCGACCAGCTGATCGGCGAGGCGGCCGACTCGGAGGCGAGCGGGCGGATCCAGGCGCTGCTGCGGGCGCAGCCCGAGATCGACAGCGTGGAGGCGCTGTTCACGATGAAGACGGGCCTCGACTCGGCCCTCGTGGCCGCCCGCGTCGACCTGGTGCCCGGCCTGGACAGCGAGCACGTCGAGGACGTCGCCGTCCGCATCAAGCGCTCCATCGCCCGGACGGTGCCCGAGGCGCACCAGATCTTCCTCGACGTCACGGACCACCGCGCCCACGAGGCAGCAGAAAGCCCCGCCGCGACGGGGGAACGCGGCGGGGCCTGAACCACGCGTGCCCCGACCCCGACGGTTCATGCACACCGGGCAGAAATTTTCTGCCCGGTGGCCTTTCCCGGGGAGTCGGGCGGGTCGGCTCCGCGTCACCCGCCCTCGGCCGGCTCCAGCACGAACAACGGGATCTCGCGGTCCGTCTTCTTCTGGTAGTCCGCGTACGCCGGATACGCCGCGACGGCCCGGTCCCACCACTCGGACTTCTCCTCGCCCGTGACCTCACGGGCGGTCATGTCCTGCTTCCGGGGACCGTCCTGGAGCTCCACATGCGGGTCGGACTTGAGGTTGAAGTACCAGACCGGGTGCTTGGGCGCACCGCCGAGGGAGGCGACAGCGGCGTAACGCCCTTCGTGTTCCACCCGCATCACCGGTGTCTTGCGCAGCTTGCCGCTCTTGGCGCCCCGTGAGGTCAGGACCACCACCGGCATCTTGGAGCCCTGCAGCGTCGTCCCCTCCGTGCCGCCGGAGCTCTCGTACAGTTCCACCTGCTTGCGCACCCACTGCGTCGTGCTGGGTTCGTACTCGCCTTCGAGAGGCATGGCAATCCGTCCCATCGTCGTGTCAGAGGCCGACTGGTAACTGGTACCAGCCCTCAACACCGGTACACCCGGGAATCATCCTGGAGAAACGGCCATCCGCACGGCCAGAGCCGTCATCACCCCGCTCGCCACCAGCGCAGTCGCCAGCCGGCCCCGGTGACCGGTCAGCGCCCGGCCCAGCAGGGCTCCGCTCCCGGCGAGCAGCACCTGCCAGCCGGCGGAGGCGGCGAAGGCGGCCAGGACGAACACACCCTGTTCCATCGGCCCGGCCGGACCCGTGGCCTGGGAGCCGAGCACGAGCGCCGCGAAGTAGATCACGGTGGTGGGATTGAGCAGGGTGATGCCGAGCAGCACTGTGTAGGCCCGGGCGGGACTCGGGGGAGCGGGAGCCGTCCGCGTGGCGAGCCGGTGCCCGCGGTACTCGCGCACGGCGGTGACCGCGCCCCGCAGGGCCAGCCCGAGCAGCACCAGGACACAGACCCAGCGCAGCGGCCCGAGCACCGGCCGCAGCGCGGCGGCCAGGGCCGTGCCCCCGAGCGTGGCGGCGAGGGCGTACAGCCCGTCCGCGGTGGCGACGCCGAGCGCGGCGCAGACACCGGTCCGCAGGGACGTGCGGGCGGTGAGGGAGACGAGGTAGGTCCCGACCGCGCCCACGGGGACGGCGATGCCGTACCCGGCGAGCAGCCCCGCGACGAGCGCGGCCGTCATGACGGCGTCGGCGTCGGCCCTCCACGGCGGCCGGACCGCTGCTGTCGGCGCGCGGCAGAAGCGGCGACGGACAGCGGCAGCGACGGCGGAAGGACATCGAACTTAGCCATGGCTGGATCCTGGGTCCTGTCCCGCCGCATCGACAACCGGTTTTCGAATCGCCGCCATGACGTCCCCGGAGCCTCCGGCTCCCGGCAGGGGCCATGGCAGCGCACCACAGGCCTAGGCCCCGGATTTCGAACGTGAAGACGGCATTCCCCGGCCATGTTGCCGCCGCCACCGATCTGGCCGAACTTCGCGTCGCCCTATAGGTGCCCGGGGCATCTAATGATGATCGGCACGACGCACTACTCGTCTGCGAGGTCTTCATGACGGAAACGACCGCACCCGTCGCCTTCCCCCAGAGCCGGACCTGCCCCTACCACCCGCCCGCCGCCTACGACTCGCTGCGCACCGAGCGTCCCCTCACCCGCATCACCCTCTTCGACGGCCGAGAGGCCTGGCTGGTCAGCGGGCACGCGATCGCCCGCGCGCTGCTGGCCGACCCGCGCCTGTCGTCCAACCGCGACCGGCCCGGCTTCCCCGCCCCGACCAAGAGGTTCGCCGGGATCCGCAACCGCAGAACGGCCCTGCTCGGCGTCGACGATCCCGAACACCGTACCCAGCGGCGCATGGTCGTCGGGGACTTCACCCTCAAGCGGGCCGCCGAACTCCGGCCACGGATCCAGCAGATCGTCGACGAACGGCTCGACGCGATGATCGCCCAGGGCCCGCCGGCGGACCTGGTGACCGCCTTCGCGCTGCCCGTGCCGTCCATGGTGATCTGCGCCCTGCTCGGCGTCCCGTACTCCGACCACGACTTCTTCGAGACCCAGTCGCGGCGGCTGCTGCGCGGCCCGGAGACCGCCGACGTGCTGGACGCCCGCGACCGGCTGGAGGCGTACTTCGGTGAATTGATCGACCGCAAGCAGAAGGACCGAGGCACCGGTCTGCTGGACGACCTGGTCCACCGGCAGCTGAGCGACGGCGCACTCGACCGCGAGGGCCTGATCGCCATGGCTCTCATCCTGCTGGTCGCGGGCCACGAGACGACCGCCAACATGATCTCGCTCGGCACTTTCACCCTGCTCCAGCACCCCGAGCGGCTCGCCGAACTGCGCGCGGACCCGCGGCTGCTGCCGACCGCGGTCGAGGAGCTGATGCGGATGCTGTCGATCGCGGACGGCATGCTGCGCCTGGCCGTCGAGGACATCGAGGTGGCCGGGACGACGATCCGCAAGGGCGAGGGCGTGGTCTTCGCGACCTCCGTCATCAACCGCGACGAGACGGTCTACCCCGAGCCGGACACGCTCGACTGGAATCGCCCGTCCCGGCACCACGTGGCGTTCGGCTTCGGCATCCACCAGTGCCTCGGTCAGAACCTCGCCCGCGCCGAACTGGAGATCGCCCTGCACACCCTCTTCGACCGGCTGCCCGGCCTGCGCCTGGCCGCCCCGGCCGACGAGATCCCCTTCAAGCCGGGCGACACGATCCAGGGGATGCTGGAACTCCCCGTGACCTGGTAAGAGGCTTCCGCCATGCACATCGACATCGAGATCGACACGGACGTCTGCATCGGCGCGGGCCAGTGCGCCCTGACCGCCCCGGAGGTGTTCACCCAGGACGACGACGGCTACAGCGCCCTGCTGCCCGGACAGGAGGACGGCGGCGGCAGCCCGCTGGTGCGGGAGGCGGCCCGGGCCTGTCCGGTGAGCGCAATCACCGTCTCGGAGAGGGTGAGCTGAAGCCCGGCCTCACGTGGTCCGCAGGAGCAGCCGGGCCGCCTCGCGCGCTTCGGCAGCGGGCTCGGCGCTCCTGGTGACACCCGCCGTGACCATGGCACCCTCGGCCAGAAGGAACAGCTGCCCGGCCAGCGCGTCGGGCAGCCCCGCCGCGTCCACGAGCGAGGCGAGGTAGTCCCGGAACGCCCGCTTGTGCGCACGCACTTGGCCGGCCACGCGCGCGGACGTGGCGCCGAGCTCACCGTAGGCGTTGAGCCACGCGCAGCCGCGGAAGTCCGGCTCGCCGAACCACCCGCCGAGCCAGTCGAACACGGCCAGGATCCGTTCCCGGGGCTCCCCGTGCCGCTCGACGTACTCGGCCAGCTGCCCGCGCCAGCGCGCGTCGCGCCGCTCCAGATACGCCTCCACCAGCTGCTCCTTTCCCGGGAACAGCTGGTAGAGCCGCTTGAGCGAGACCCCGGACGTGCCGCGGACGTCGTCCATCCCGACGGACTGCACGCCGCGCCCGTAGAACAGCTCCTCGGCCGCGTCCAGCGCCCGCTCCCGGGCCACCGCGCTGTCCATGGACCACCACTCCTTGGCGAGAGAACGAACGTTCTCCTACCGTAGCAGCCACCGGGAGAACGCTCGTTCCCCGCTGTGACCAGGGAGAATCAATGACGGACCGACCGCCCCTGCCGCCCTTCACCCGCGAGAGCGCCGCACAGAAGGTCCAGGCCGCCGAGGACGCCTGGAACACCCGCGACCCGCACAAGGTCGCCCTCGCCTACTCGGAGGACTCCGTCTGGCGCAACCGCGACACCTTCGTCACCGGCCGCGCCCGGATCGTGGAATTCCTGACCCGCAAGTGGGAGCGCGAGCGGGAGTACGCGCTGCGCAAGGACCTGTGGGCCTTCGACGGCAACCGCATCGCCGTCCGCTTCCAGTACGAGTGCCGGGACGCCGAGGGACAGTGGTGGCGCTCCTACGGCAACGAGCTGTGGGAGTTCGACGAGCACGGCCTGATGACCTGCCGCGAGGCGAGCATCAACGACGTACCGATCGAGGAGAACGAGCGCCGCATCCTCGGACCGCGGCCGGAACCGGAGCGCGGTCACACCTTCCCGCTCCGGTGACCCCGGGGGAGTCGCTAAGGTTTCCGGGATGACCGACCAGGCCGCCCGCAAACCCTTCCTCCACGTCGTCGTCTGCGCCGCCGGAATCGCCGCGGACGTCAGCAAACTGATCACCGCCGCGCAGGAGCGCGACTGGGAGGTCGGAGTCATCGCGACGCCGGTAGCCATGAACGGCTTCTTCGACACCGCCGCCGTCGAAGCCCAGACGGGCCGACCGATCCGCTCGGCGTGGCGCACCCCGAGCGATCCACGCCCGTTCCCGGCACCCGACGCCGTGGTCGTCGCACCCGCCACCTTCAACACCGTCAACAAGTGGGCGGCCGGCATCGCCGACACCCTCGCGCTGGGCACCCTGTGCGAGACCGCGGGGCTCGGCGTGCCGATCGCCGTCCTGCCGTGCGTGGCCGACGCGCTGGCCGCCCACCCCGCCTACCGGGACAGCCTCGAACGGCTGCGGGGGATGGGCGTGCGGTTCGGGGAGCCGTACACCGGAGAGCCGGGCGAGGACGGCGGCCGGCCGGAGTTCGGGTGGGAACGGGCGCTGGACCTGGTCGAACAGGGCTGACGGTCAGCCGCAGCCGACCGTGGGCCCCTCCACCATGCCGCCGGTGTAGAGCGCCTGCCCGCGCGGCATCCAGTAGCCCAGCTTCGAGACCACCGTCGAGCAGGCGGACCCCTGTGTGACCTGGACCCGCACGGTGGCCGGACGGCCCGGCTGGAGATCGGTCAGCGCACAGTCCACGGAGTACGTCAGCCTGGCCTTCGACGGGGCCCGTCCGATGAGCGGATTGACGCACCGGGCGTCCGCCGTGCTGATCCGCACCCCCGTGCTCTCCTCGCCGATCAGACCGAAGCGGGCACTGCCGTCGCCCTGTTCGCTGTCGCGGTACACCCGGTACGTCAGCGTGGTGGTGGCCCCGCGACGCAGGGCGGTCCGGTCGACCTCGACGCGGTGCGTGGGCCGCTGCTTCGGCGCGCTCAGGGTGAGCACGGCCCGGACCGTGCCGCGCAGGTCCACACCGCCCGGCGTGGAGCGGACGTGCACGGTGGCCGTGACGTCGTAGACCCCAGGGCCGGGGTACGGCTGCGAACCGGGCAGTGTCCCGGAGGCGACCGTCCTGCCCTGGCGTTTCGCCGTCCAGGTACCGGAGGTCAGACAGGCGTACCGGACGGACGTGCCGGGACGGCTGCAGTTCGCAGGAGCCGAGACCGCCATCACCGGGGTGCCGCTGCCCGCGCACAGGCTGACCGTGGCCCGCTCGCCGTCCGCGCCGCGCAGGACGCCCGCGGGTGCGCACAGCGTCGCCGGTCCCTCGGCCGCCGGAGCCTGGGCCCGGACCTCGTGTCCGGGCGGGTCCGGCCGGCTCCAGGCGGTCGAGACCAGGGCGAGGGACGCCGCGGCCGCCCCGGTCAGGATCCTGAGTGTCCTCCGTCGTGCCGCCACGCGTTCTCCCGTACGCCGCCGACCGGCCGGGCGCCGGTCACCTGCGCCGAGGATGCGGCAGCGGCCCCGCCGCCTCGCCGCTCCCACGCCGTCCGGTCACCTGGGGGCAGCAACGATGACGGCCCGTCAGCCGGTCCGGCGCACCCTGCCTTCGAGCGCACACGAGCACGTACGCTCCCCCTGGAAACCCCTCCCGAAGGCAGGAGCAGCAACGATGCAGTACGTGAAGCTCGGTTCGACGGGCCTGGACGTCTCCCGGATCTGTCTGGGGTGCATGACCTACGGCCTGCCCGACCGTGGCCGTCACGAGTGGACCCTCGACGAAGAGGCCTCGCGCCCGCTGATCCGGCAGGCGATCGAGGCGGGGATCAACTTCTTCGACACGGCCAACGTCTACTCCGACGGCACCAGCGAGGAGATCGTCGGCCGTGCCCTGCGCGACTTCGCCCGCCGCGACGAGATCGTGCTCGCGACGAAGGTGCACGGCCGCATGCGGCCCGGGCCGAACGGCGGCGGACTGTCCCGCAAGGCGATCATCACCGAGCTGGACCAGAGCCTGACCCGCCTCGGCACCGACTACGTCGACCTCTACCAGATCCACCGCTTCGACCCGTACACCCCGGTCGAGGAGACGATGGAGGCCCTGCACGACGTCGTCAAGGCCGGCAAGGTCCGCTACATCGGGGCCAGTTCGATGTACGCCTGGCAGTTCTCCAAAGCCCAGTACACCGCCCGGCTGAACGGCTGGACGCGCTTCGTCTCCATGCAGAACCACTACAACCTCGTCTACCGCGAGGAGGAGCGCGAGATGCTGCCCCTGTGCGCGGACCAGGGTGTGGGCGTGCTGCCCTGGAGTCCGCTCGCCCGCGGCCGTCTCACCCGCGACTGGGACACCACGACCGAGCGCAGCGCCACCGACACCTTCGGGAGCAACCTGTACCAGGAGGGCGACCGCACCATCGTCGAGGCCGTCACCCGCATCGCGGCCGACCGCGACGTCCCCCGCGCCCAGGTGGCCCTGGCCTGGCTGCTCCACCAGTCCACGGTCACAGCGCCGATCGTAGGAGCGTCGAAGCCCCGGCATCTGGAGGACGCGCTGGCAGCCGTGGAACTCCAGCTGACGGACAAGGAGCTCGAGGAGCTGGAGCGTCCCTACACGCCCCATCCCATCGCGGGACACTGAATCGCCCTGCCTTTTTAGGGGCGCGGGGAACTGCGCGACAAGCCACAACGGCGCCGCAGACGAACCACAGCCTTCCCGCGGAGCGGTCAGTGGGGCCCCTGCGGCGCGAACTCCGTCCCGCAGGGCCCCGCCCCCTCACTCTCCGGCAGAGCCACCCGCCCCCCACTCATCGACAACGTCCGGTAGAACCTCCCGATCCGCTCCGCCGACCGCCCCACATAGTGCCCGATGAACGACCGCCGGAACCGATCACCCGAACGGTTCGGCTGCGACCCGTGCACCAGGCTGCCGTTGAAGAACAGAACATCCCCCGGCGACATGTCCACCGGCACGGGCGCCAGCCCGGGCGGCGGCGGAACATACTCCCGGGCGAAGGAAACCCCCGCATCCGCCTCCTCCGGGCAGAACACCTCCATCCGGTGCGTGCCCGGCACGACCTCCAGCCCGCCGTTCTCCCGGTCGATCACGTCACACGCCAGCCACGCGGCCACGCACGTGCCCGGCTCCACCCGCAGATAGAAGTTGTCCTGGTGCAGAGCCTGGCCCCGGGCGCCCGGCGGCTTGAAGTAGAACATGCTCTGCGCGGCCAGGACCTCCTCCCCGAGGAGCACCTCCAGGACCGTGCGCAGCCGGGCGTCCAGCAGGACGTCCCGGGCGAGGCCGTTGATCTCGTGCGGGTGCATCACCCGCGGCCAGACGCGCAGCGGATCGGCGTCCGGCCCGGCCGCACGCGGCTCGAAGTGCCCGGGAACCGGGCCGGCCGCGTGCAGTGCCGCGAACTCGCCGCACAGCCGCTCGATCTCGTCGGCCCCGAAGAGCCCGCGTACGACCGTGAAACCGTTCTCCTCGAACCCCTCCCGGTACCGCCGGAGCCCGGCGGGGTCCAGGATGGGAGCGTCGGCGGCGCCGTTGCCCGTGACTGTCATGAGCGCACTCCTCGGTCGGGTGTCCACGGTCCGACACTAGGTCGCCCTGTCGTCGAGGAGGATGCCCGTGCGTGCTGACGGATTGCCCGGGCCTGCTGAGAACGGGAACGACGGGGTCTCCGCCCCGCCGCCCGGCCTGGTCGTGCTCGGCCATTTCGACCAGCCGCCCGGCTACGCCGTCAACCGTCCGCGTGGCTCTGCGAGCTGGCTCTTCACCTGGACCACGGGAGGCCGGGGCCGGCTGCGGCAGGGCGCCGTGGAGACCTCGGTCGGCGCAGGTGACCTCGTGGTGCTCGCGCCGGGTGTCCCGCACGGTTACGCGGTCGAGCCCGGCGCCCGGCACTGGCGGTTCTGGTGGACGCACTGCCAGGCCCGCCCGTCGTGGGCCGGGTGGCTGCGGCCGTACGACGCCGGCGACGGGGTGTACGTGGTCGCAGCCGCCCCGGCCGGTGTGCACGGCCGCGTCGAGTCGGCGTTCCGGCGGATGCACACCGACGCCCGCTGGACCGGGACGGAGGCACCGGCCGCACCGGCCGCCCCGGACGGGCAGGTCGCCGTCGCACACGGCAGCGCGGCCCGCGAACTCGCCCTGTGCGCGCTGGAGGAGATCGTCCTCCTCACCACCGCCGGCGCCCGGCCGGTGGCACCCCGCCCCGGTCTCGACGCACGGATCCGCCGGGCCGAGGAGCTGATCGCCGCCGACCCGGGCGCCCCGCACACCGTCCGCTCGCTCGCCGAGGGCGTCGCCCTGTCGCCGTCCCGCTTCGCCCATCTGTTCAGCCGGCAGCTCGGCCAGTCGCCCATGCGCGCCCTGCGTGAGGCCCGGCTGCGGCACGCCGCGCGGCTGCTGGAGGGCACCGACCTGCCCGTGGAACGTGTGGCCGCTGCCTCGGGTTTCGCCAGCCCGTTCCACTTCAACCGCGTCTTCCGCGAGCGCTACGGGATGCCGCCCGGGGCGTACCGGACAAAGTACGGCGACCCGTCCGGCCCAGCGGTTTCCGGACGGCGACGGGAACCGGGCGAATACCTGCCATAAAAACCGAGCGGGGAGCCCGGAAATCCCTTTCGGAGCGCTGATTGACATTTTGTCAAAAAGTTCTGGCCGCCTACGTAATGCACGAAACCGCGAGATCCCTTGTTCCTTGTCGCTGACCTGTGCAAAGGTGTGCCCTGTCGGCGTGCGGACAGCGCGCCGTTCTTTCGTATGCGCGAGCCGCCGTGCTGGCATACCCCTTGGTATGGACTTTATTCCGCATGTCCTTGAGAGGAATGCAGCCGTGAACGACGCAAGTCCGTCGAATTCCCCGGCCCCGGCCCGCAGGTTCGGCCCGACGGACGAGCAACTGAGTGCCGAGCTCAGGAAGTGGACGGGCGCGACGCCCGCACTTCATCCCGTCGGCGAGCTGCTGGACCGGCACTGGGAGGCGGCTTTCGCCTACGCCCGGCTGTGCACAGGCGGTCCGCATTTCGCCGGAATGCTCACCACCGCCGCCTTCACCCGGCTCTTCGGTGAAAGCCTGCGCCAGAACGGTCCGACATCCGCCTGGCGGCCCCAACTGCTCGTCACCGTACGGCGGATCGCGGCCGAGTGGGCCACCGACCACCGAAGAGACATGCTCCACCCGGATCTGCTCTCCGGGGCCGGTGACGGGGAGCGGCCGGCCGCACGGCTGCTGCCGCCGCAGCACCGGCGCCTGCTGTCCGGGGCCTTTCAGCGGCTGCCCCAGTCGGCCCGCTGCCTGCTGTGGCACATCGAGGTAGAGGCCGAACCGCTCACGGCTCCCGCCGGGTTGCTCGGCCTGGACGAGGAGGGCGCCCGCGTCGAACTGGCCCGGGCCCGCGACCGGATGCGCGAGGAGTGCCTCCAGCTGCACCGCGAACTCGCCCCCGACGAGGAATGCCGGCGCTACCTGCGCCTGCTCGATGTGACGTATCGACGTGGCGCCCTCGACCTCGACCCCGATCTACGCGCGCATATCGAGGGATGCGGGCACTGCAGCGTCGCCGCGGACCAACTCGACCGGTTCAACCACGGGCTCGGCGTCGCCCTGGCGGAGGCGGTGCTGGGCTGGGGCGGGCAGGACTACGTGGAGAGCCGGTCGAGCGGCGCCGTGGAGGCCTCCCCGGAGAGCGGCGTTCCCGGGGACATGGCCGGCACGGAACCGGCCGGTGCCGCGCGTGCGGCGTTCCCGGACCCCGTCGCCCTCGCCGGCGCGGTCGGGGAGTCGTTCACCGACCCCGTCGACCCGGTGGCCGCGCCACCTGCCCCCGCAGCCGGAGGGGAAGCGGGTGCCCCACCGCAGGTCCGGGTCCGGACGCAGGACCAGGCGCAGGCCCTGGCCCACGCCCAGGAGGCATTCCCCACCACCCCACCCGGCGCGCCGGCACCGGCCGGTGGAACGGCCACCGGCCCGGACGCCGTGGGCCCCCGCACCGCCTCGCGCAGATCCGCCCACAAGGCGGCCCGCCGTGCCGCCCGCCGTCGTAACCTCACCGTGGGCGTCCTGACCGCCAGCGGCCTGGTCGTCCTCCCGCTGGTCATGTGGTCCATCGGCAACACCGGCGACGTCGCCCCACCGGCCGGCTCCGACCGGCCCTCCGAGGCACCAGGCCCGGGCGCGGGCAAGCCGACCGGTGACCCGTCCTGGGTCGGGGCGGGCGAGCCCCGCAAGGGCGCTCTGCGCGGCCGGCTGCACAACGTCGCCTCGGGCCTGTGCGTCGGCGTCGAGGGCAAGAAGGCCGTCGAGGACGCGGAAGCCGAACTCACCGCCTGCTCCTCGGCCCCCGCCCAGCAGTGGACGTACGAGACCGACGGGCTGCTGCGCAACGGTGCCGCCCCCGACCTGTGCCTGGACTCACGGCTCGGCTACTCGGTGCGGCTGGCCCCCTGCACGGGTCCGTCCCGGCCCGACATCAACGACATTCGCTACGACTTCATCCTCCAGGGCGCCCTGGTGCCCCGCCGGGACCAGGAGCTCGCCCTGGCCCCGGCCGCGACCGACGGCTCGGGGACCCTGGTCCTCAAGACCCGGGCGGACGACGAGGTCCAGCGCTGGGTGATCGACACCTCCAAGGCCGATCTCCAGATGGAGGTCGTCAACTGGGAAGCCGCCGCTCCGGTGCCGCAGCCCACGCCCACCCCGACCCCCACCCCCACACCGTCGAGGACACCCGAGCCGACCCCCACCCCGACCGCCACTCCGACGACGTCCCAGCCGGCGCCCACGAGCCCCTCGCCCAGCACCACGTGCCACTACTACGGCTACTACTGCTCCTGGAACGGCGACCACGGCGACGGCTACGGCGATGGCTACGGCCACGGCGACGGCTACGGCGGTCGCGGCCGCTGACCGGGCGCGACTCAGACCCCCACGACCCCCAGCGACAGCCACAGCGCCACCACGGCCGGCACCAGCGCGGCGGGTACCGCGAGCAGCCCGAGCCGGGTGAATTCCCCGAGCTCGACGCGGTGCCCGTGCTGTTGCACGATCCGCCGCCACAGCAGGGTCGCCAGCGATCCGGCGTAGGTCAGATTGGGGCCGATGTTCACGCCGAGCAGCACCGCCAGCACGGCACCGGGACCGGCCCCGGCGGTCAGCGGCAGCAGCACCAGCACCGCGGGCAGGTTGTTGATGAGGTTCGCCAGGACGGCGGCCAGCGCGGCCACGCCCAGCAGCGCGAGCAGGCCCGAGCCGCCGGGCAGCACACGGTGGAGCGCGTCTGCGAGCCCGTTGTCGACGACCGCGCGCACGACGACGCCGAGCGCGAGCACGAACGCCAGGAAGGCCGGTGCCGCGGAGCGCACCACCGTCAGCGGGGTGGCCCGCCGCCGCAGCAGCGCCCGCCCGGCCAGCACCAGCGCACCCGCCAGCGCGGCCCACGCCGGTGCGATCCCGAGGGCGGAGGCCACGACGAATCCGGCCAGCGTGCAGCCCACCGTGACCAGGGCGAACAGCGGCAGCTCGGGAGTCCGCGCGGGGTCGACGGAGGGGAGAGGGGCGTCCAGTTCACGGTCGAAGAAACGCCGGAAGATCACATACTCGGCGCCGATGGCGACCAGCCAGGGCAGAGCCATCAGCGCCGTGAACCGGGTGAAGCTCAGTCCGCTCGCCGTGAAGGCGAGGAGGTTGGTCAGGTTGGAGACCGGCAGCAGCAGCGAGGCAGTGTTCGACAGGTGCGCGCACGCGTAGAGGTGCGGCCGGGCCTGGACGCCCATCCTGGTGGCGGTGGCGAGCACCACCGGTGTCAGCAGGACGACCGTGGCGTCCAGGCTGAGCACGGCCGTGATGACGGAGGCCAGCGCGAACACCGCTGTCAGCAGCCGCCCGGGACGCCCCGCCGCCCAGCGGGCCATCCACGCCCCGCACGCCGTGAACAGCCCCTCGACGTCGCAGAAGTGGGCGAGCACCAGCACGGCCGCGAGAAAACCGACCACGGGCCCCAGCCGCTGGATCTCCTCCCACGCGTGAGCGGGCGAGATCACTCCGACGGCGACGGCGAGCCCGGCGGCCGGAACCGCCAGTACGGCCTCGGGCAGCCCCTTCGGGCGGACGACGGCCCAGACGAGCACAGCGGCCAGCAGCGCCACGGACAGGACTTCGGCGAGCGGGGTGTTCAGGGCGGGGTCCTCCGGGGGCGTACGCAGGCGGTGCCCGCCCATGAAACCAGGCTCCGGTAAGAACCTGTGCCCGGGCTTTCTTACGGCCCGCGCCGGAGAGTGGCCGGCGGTGCCACCGAGTTCACCGTCCGGTCACAGCGCGTCGAGCAACGTCAGCTCGGCCCAGATGGTCTTGCCCTCGGGGGTGTGCCTGCTGCCCCAGCGCTCGGTGAGCTGGGCCACCAGGAGCAGACCGCGTCCGCCCTCGTCCCAGGCCTTGGCCCGGCGCAGGTGCGGTGCCGTGTGGTTGGTGTCGGACACCTCGCAGATCAGCGTGGCCGCGTCGTGGATCAGCCGCAGCCGGATGGGCTTGGCGCCGTAGCGGATGGCGTTGGTGACCAGCTCGCTCACCACCAGCTCCGCGGTGAACGTGGCCTCGGTCAGCGCCCAGCGCTCGAGCTGTTCGACGACCTGCTTGCGGATCGGGGCCACCAGGGCCGGGTCGGCCGGGATGTCCCAGGTCGCGACCTGGGAGGAAGGCAGACCCCGGGTGCGGGCGAGCAGCAGGGCCACGTCGTCGGCGGAGCCGCCCGAGGGGAGCAGCGCCTGCAGCACGCGGTCGCAGATCTCGTCCAGTGAGCCGGCGGGGACCGACAAGGAGTCGCCGAGCATCCGCTGGCTCGTGTCGATGTCCCGCTCGCGGCTCGCGAGCAGCCCGTCCGTGTGGAACGACAGGACACTGCCCTCACGCAGCTCCACCTCGGCGCTCTCGAACGGCAGCCCCCCGACACCGAGCGGGGGACCGGAGGGCAGGTCGAGCTGCCGGGCCGGGCCGTCCGGTGGCACCAGGAAGGGCTGCGGGTGCCCGGCCCTGGCCAGAGTGCACCGCCGCGACACCGGGTCGTACACCGCGTAGAGGCAGGTCGCGCCCACCTCCCCGGTGCCGGCCGCCTCTTCGCCGCCGGACTCCTGGGACAGCCGGACGACCAGGTCGTCGAGGTGGGTGAGCAGTTCGTCGGGGGCCAGGTCGATGTCGGCGAGGGTGCGGACGGCGGTGCGCAGCCGGCCCATGGTGGCCGAGGCCTGGATGCCGTGGCCGACGACGTCCCCGACGACCATGGCGACCCGCATCCCGGACAGCGGGATCACGTCGAACCAGTCGCCGCCCACACCGGAGCGGGTGGCGGGCAGATAGCGGGAGGCCGCCTCCACCGCGGCGGTGTGCGGCAGGTGGCGGGGCAGCAGGCTGCGCTGCAGGGTCAGGGTCGTCTCCCGCTCGCGGGAGTAGCGGCGCGCGTTGTCGATGCAGACGGCGGCCCGGGCCGTGACCTCCTCGGCCAGCAGCACATCGTCGTCCGTGAAGTTCTCGGCGCGCCGAAAGCGGGTGAACACCGCGACCCCGAGGATGGTGCCCCTGGCCTGGAGCGGGACGGACATCGTGGAGTGGATGCCGTACTCGCGGACCCGCCGGAAGCGAGCCGGGTCCCAGGCGAGCCACCGCTCGAGGTCCTCTTCCGAACCCGAGGCCACCACCGCGTGGCCCGCGATCAGCGAGGCGGCCTGCGGGGAGGACGCCGGGTAGATCTCCACCTGCCCCGGCTTGGCGACGGCCTCGGGGCTGCCCGAGTTGACCGACTGGTGGGCGGCCCGGCGCAGACTCACCGGCGGGACGGGCGGCCCTGCGGACTCGCCGCCGTGCTCCCGGGTGTCGAGCAGGTCGACGCTGACGAAGTCGGCGAGCGCCGGGACGCACACGTCCGCCAGCTCCTGGGCCGTACGGGTGACGTCGAGGGTGGTGCCGATGCGCACGCTCGCCTCGTTGACGAGCTGCAGCCGCTCCCGTGACCGGTACTGGTCGCTGAAGTCGTGGGCGGTCACGCACACGCCCCGCACCTGGCCGGACGCGTCGGTGAGCGGGGCGATCCGGGCCAGCCAGGCGTGCGCGCCCCGGGTCTCGCCGCTGGCCTTCATGTACGTCTGCATGTCCTGACGCCGGCCGGTGCTCAGCACCCGGAGCAGATTCTCCTCTAGCTCGGTGTTCTGCGGCCGGCTGCCGATGTCGGTGGGTCTCAGACCCCGCAGGCGGCCGGCGGGCATCCCGAGGAGGTCCGCCATGGCGTCGTTGACGCCGCGCAGTCTCAGCCCCTCGTCGAAGATCATTGTGGCGCAGGGTGACTGTGTGAGGGCCGCCCGCACCAGCGGGTCGTCCGACGGCTCCGTACCGGCGGCCTCCGGCGGGGACACGGCGAACCACTCGGCCGTCTCGCCCTCCGGCGGTCTGCGGTGGGCGAGCACCCAGACGGACACCGTACGGCCGTCGCGGTGACGCAGCGCGAGCGTGCCGCTCCAGCGGGCATCGTGGGGCGCGGGGGGCGCGTCCGCGTCGTCGGCCAGCAGCTCGGCGGCCGGACGGCCCACGACCTGGGCGGACGTGTGGCCCAGGAGGCGGCGGGCACCCTCGCTCCACTCGGTGAGCGTGCCGTCGGCGGCGATGACGGCACGGGCGGCCACGCCATCGTCCAACGGCTCGTCCGGGATCATCGTCGCCACTCCATACGGACACTCACAGTTATCAGAGAGGTCGCTTGAGTTCCAGCCTAGTCCGTAGGCGCCCGACGTGAACCGGTAACCCCGGCGGCGCCCGGCTGTGTGGGGTCGGGGCGCCGATTCCGGCCGATGTGACGCCTGGGACAGAAGGATGTTGCCGCACCCTTGACGGCCCTGTGTGACACCTCGACAGAATCTGTTTGTTCACGATCAGTTGTGAGTACTTCTGGGCCTTAATGAGGGAGAGCCGTCATGTCGGTCACGCGCAGATCGGTCTTGCTCGCCTCCGCGGCCGCGCCCGCGGCCGGAGCGCTGCTCGGCACCCCGGAGGCGTGGGCCGCAGAGGAGGCGCGCGGCGCGTCCGGCCGCAGCACCGTCGCCCTGCGCGACGGCTGGCGTTTCGCGTTGGTCAACCCGGGCGGCATCACCGACCCGACCGGCGCCTATGCCGACGCCGCGCTTCCCGGCTACGACGACTCCCGGTGGCGTGAGGTCGCCGTCCCGCACGACTGGAGCATCGAGCAGGCCCCCACCACCGAGCACGGCACCACCAGCGGCACCGGCTTCCTGCCCGGCGGCCTCGGCTGGTACCGCCTCGCCTTCACCCTGCCACCCGCCCTCGCGAAGAAGCGGATCTCGGTGGAGTTCGACGGTGTCTACATGGACTCCCATGTCTACTGCAACGGCGAGGAGGCCGGCCGCCACCCCTACGGCTACACCGGCTTCGCCTTCGACCTCACCGACCTGGTGCACACCGACGGCACCACCGAGAACGTGATCGCGGTCAAGGTCCAGAACCGGCTCCCCAGCAGCCGCTGGTACTCGGGCAGTGGCATCTACCGCGAGGCCCGCCTGGTGATCACCGAGCCGGTGCACGTGGCCCGCTGGGGCACCCGCGTCCGCACGCCCGAGATCTCCGCCGAGCGGGCCGTCGTACGGATCGACACCTCGGTCGTCGACGAGTCGGGCGCGGGCGCGGACGTCGAGGTCGTCTCCCGGATCGTCGACCGTAAAGGCCGGACGGTCGCCCGTACCTCCTCCACGGTCGCCGTCACCGACGAGACGACCGAGACCCACGAACTCACCGTTCGGCGACCCGAGTTGTGGGACATCGACGCCCCGCAGCGCTACACCCTGCACACCGAACTGCGCGTAGGGGGCCGGACCACCGACACCTACCGCACGCCCTTCGGCTTCCGCACCTTCCGCTTCGACCCGGACGAGGGCTTCTTCCTCAACGGCACCCATTACAAGCTCAAGGGCGTCGACCTCCACCACGACTTGGGCGCACTCGGCGCCGCGGTCAGCATCGACGCCATCCACCGGCAGATGGAGATCATGCGGTCCATGGGCGTCAACGCCCTGCGCACCTCTCACAACCCACCCGCGCCCGAGGTGATCCAGGTCTGCGAGGAGCTGGGCATCGTCATGCTGGTGGAGGCGTTCGACTGCTGGCGCACCGGCAAGAACCCCTACGACTACGGCCGGTTCTTCGACGAGTGGGGCGAGAAGGACACCACCGAGATGGTGCTGGCGGCCCGCAACTCGCCCGCCGTGCTGATGTGGTCCATCGGCAACGAGGTCCCGGACTCCACCTCCACCGCCGGCCTTGCCATGGCCGACCGGATCATCGAGGCGATCCGCGCCGTGGACGACACCCGTCCACTGATCATCGGCTCCGACAAGTACCGCCGCCTCCCCGCCAAGGGCTCCGCGGCCGACCTGATGCTGGCCAAGCTGGACGGCCTCGGCCTCAACTACAACACCGCCAAGTCGGTGGACCAGCTGCACGCGGCCTACCCGCACCTCTTCCTCTTCGAGTCCGAGTCCTCCTCGGAGACCTCCACCCGCGGCGCCTACCAGGAGCCCGAGCACCTCAACACCGGCGAGAACTACACGCCCGGCCGGCGCGCGACCTCCTCCTACGACAACAACCTCGCCTCCTGGACCATGAGCGGCGAGTACGGCCACAAGAAGGACCGGGACCGCAAGCGGTTCGCCGGGCAGTTCCTGTGGTCGGGCATCGACTACATCGGCGAGCCCACGCCGTACGACGTCTTCCCGGTCAAGGCGTCCTTCTTCGGCGCGGTCGACACCGCGGGCTTCCCGAAGGACATGTACTACCTCTTCCGGAGCCAGTGGACCGAGAAGCCGATGGTCCACCTGCTCCCGATGACCTGGAACCACGCCGAGGGCGACACGGTCGAGGTCTGGGCGTACGCCAACGTCGACACCGTCGAGCTGTTCCTCAACGGAAAGTCGCTGGGCGTGCGGCGGTTCGACACGAAGAAGACCGTCGACGGCCGCGCCTACCTGGAGACCACCGAGGCGACAGGCGACGACAAAACCTTCACCGACGGCCCCTATCCCGGCAGCTACACCAGTCCGAACGGCAGCGCCGGCAAGCTGCACCTGACCTGGAAGGTGCCCTTTGAGCCGGGCGTGCTGAAGGCCGTCGCGCGCAAGGACGGCAGGACGGTCGCCACCGACGTGCTGCGCACCGCCGGTGCCCCGCACGTGATACGCCTGACACCGGACCGCAAGTCCCTCGCCGCGGACGGCCGTTCGCTGGTCTTCGTGACCGCCGAGGTGGTCGACCGGCGCGGTGTGGTGGTGCCCGACGCTGAGCACCTGATCTCCTTCGAGGTGGCGGGCGGCTCCCTCGCCGGGCTCGACAACGGCCGGCAGGAGAGCGCCGAGCGCTACCAGGCGAGCACCCGCACCGCCTACCACGGCAAGGCACTCGCCATCGTCCGCTCCGGCACGAGGACGGGCACGGTGAAGGTGACCGCCCGCGCCGACGGCCTGCGCACCGGGACGGCGGTCGTTCGCGCCACCCGGGCCGGCGACCGGGTCGAGACGGCCCCGCCGGTGTTCAAGCCGGAGCACCCGGCGCCCGTGGACCACCCGCACGCGGACGCCAGTTACTCCGGCCGTCCGGACACCCTGCCCGCCGCCATGCTCGACGGCGATCCGGCCACCGGCTGGTCCAACGGCTTCTTCAAGCAGGCCACGGCTCTGCTGCCCGCCTTCGACGGGGCCCGCTCCGAGGACTGGGTCTCGGTCGACCACGGACGCATCCGCGGCTTCGACCGGGTGGACGTCTTCTTCACGGTGGACGCCACGCACAGCCTGCCCGCGGCGATCGGGGTGGCGGTGTGGGACGGCCGGGCGTGGCGGGCCGTGCGGGACACCGCGATCGACTGGGCCACCGCCTCCGACGCCCCCACCGTGATCACCTTCAAGGCGGTCCGCGGCTCCCGCATCCGGCTCACCCTGACGAGCCGCCACCCCGACGAGGCGCGGGGCGCGATCCGCATCAGCCGGCTGGACACCCTCTAGACCGCACCGGTCCGGACGGGTGGCGGACAGCCAGTCCCGTCCGGACCGTTGACGGGGTGTCACATCAGCAACAACCATGGCGGCACCCGCATCTGGGAGCGCTCCCACGACGAGCGCCACCCGCACCTCTCCAGAGGAGCCCAGACGTGAAACGACGCAGAACCGCCCTGTTGTCCCTGACGGCCCTCCTGGCGGCCGCGCTCACCGCGCTGCCCTCCGCACCGGCCGGGGCCGAAGAGCTCGAACAGGTCAAGAACGGTACCTTCGACACCACCACCGCCCCCTGGTGGACGACCAGCAACGTCACCGGGGGTCTGTCCGACGGCCGGCTCTGCGCCGACGTGCCCGGCGGCACCACCAACCGCTGGGACGCCGCCGTCGGGCAGAACGACATCACCCTCGTGAAGGGGGAGTCGTACCGCTTCTCCTTCAGCGCGACCGGCACGCCCGCCGGGCACGTGGTGCGGGCGATCGTAGGCCTGTCGGTGTCCCCGTACGACACCTACTACGAGGTGACACCGCAGCTCAGCGTCTCCGGCGACAGCTACTCCTACACCTTCACCTCGCCCGTCGACACCGCCCAGGGCCAGGTCGGCTTCCAGCTCGGCGGCAGCGCGGACGCCTGGCGGTTCTGCATGGACGACGTCTCGCTGCTGGGCGGCGTCGCGCCGGAGCCGTACGAGCCCGACACCGGCCCCCGGGTCCGTGTCAATCAGGTCGGCTACCTGCCCGCCGGGCCGAAGAACGCCACCCTGGTCACCGACGCCACGGCGAAACTGCCCTGGGAGCTGAAGAACGCCCGCGGTGCCGTGGTCGCCCGGGGCACGACCGTGCCACGGGGCGTCGACGCCTCGTCCGGGCAGAACGTCCACTCGATCGACTTCGGCGCGTACCGCAAGAAGGGGACCGGCTTCACCCTGGTCACCGACGGCGAGACCAGCCGCCCCTTCGACGTCGGCGCGAGTGCGTACGAACGACTTCGGCTGGACTCGGCGAAGTACTACTACACCCAGCGCAGCGGCATCGAGATCCGCGAGGACCTGCGGCCCGGGTACGGCCGCCCGGCCGGGCACGTGGGCGTGGCCCCCAACCAGGGCGACACCGCCGTGCCGTGCCAGCCCGGTGTGTGCGACTACACGCTCGATGTCAGCGGCGGCTGGTACGACGCCGGCGACCACGGCAAGTACGTCGTCAACGGGGGCATCTCCACCTGGGAGGTGCTGAGCACGCACGAACGCGCGCTGCACGCCCGCACCGGCGACGCCGGCAAGCTCGGCGACGGCACGCTCGCCATCCCCGAGAGCGGCAACAAGATCCCGGACATCCTCGACGAGGCCCGCTGGGAGCTGGAGTTCCTGCTGAAGATGCAGGTGCCCGACGGCAAGCCGCTGGCCGGCATGGCCCACCACAAGATGCACGACGAGCAGTGGACCGGGCTGCCGCTGCTGCCCAGCGACGACCCGCAGAAGCGGGAGCTGCACCCGCCGTCCACCGCGGCCACCCTGAACCTCGCGGCCACGGCCGCGCAGGCGGCCCGCCTCTACCGGTCCCACGACAAGGCGTTCGCCGACAGGGCGCTGGCGGCCGCCCGCAAGGCCTGGTCGGCGGCGCTCGCCCACCCCGACCGCCACGCCTCCGAGAGCGACGGCATCGGCGGCGGCGCCTACGCCGACAGCGACGTCACCGACGACTTCTACTGGGCGGCGGCCGAGCTGTATCTCAGCACGGGGGAGAAGCAGTTCGAGGACCACGTCCTGAAGTCCCCGGTCCACACGGCCGACATCTTCAAGCCCATCGGCTTCGACTGGGCACGCACCGGCGCGGCGGGACGGCTCGACCTCGCCACGGTGCCGAACAAGCTGCCCGGCCGGGACAAAGTCCGCCAGTCCGTCGTCAAGGGCGCCGACCGCTACCTGGCGACGCTGAAGGCACACCCCTACGGCATGCCGTACGCGCCGGACGGCAACACGTACGACTGGGGCTCAAGCCACCAGGTGCTCAACAACGCGGTCGTCCTCGCCACCGCGTACGACATCACCGGCGCCTCGAAGTACCGGGACGGCGCGCTGCAGAGCATGGACTACATCCTCGGCCGCAACGCGCTGAACATCTCCTACGTCACCGGCTACGGCGAGGTCAGCTCCGAGAACCAGCACAGCCGCTGGTACGCCCGCCAGCTCGACCCCGACCTGCCGAACCCGCCGAAGGGCACCCTCGCCGGCGGGCCGAACTCGAGCATCCAGGACCCCTACGCACAGAGCAAACTCCAGGGCTGCGTCGGACAGTTCTGCTACATCGACGACATCCAGTCCTGGTCGACCAACGAACACACGATCAACTGGAACGCCGCCCTGACCCGGATGGCCGCCTTCGTGGCGGACCAGGGGTAGGGAACGTGTCCGGTGCCGGGGGAGTCCGCCGACAGGACGCCCCCGGCACCCGCGCGTAGCCTGGTCCCATGCACGCGGTGCGGGTAGACGGCATCGAGATCGCCTACGACCGGGTGGGCTCGGGCCCGCCTCTGGTGCTCGTGCACGGCGCCACCACGGACGCCCGTCTCTGGCGTGGCCAGGTCGCCGACCTGGCCGACGCGTTCACCGTGGTCGCCTGGGACGAACCGGGAGCCGGCCGCTCCTCCGACGTACCGCCCTCCTTCACCCTGGCCGACTACGCCCGCTGTCTGGCGGCGGTCATCAAGGACGTGGGCCTCGGCCCGGCCCATGTCCTCGGCCTGTCCTGGGGCGGGACCATCGTGCTGGAGCTTTACCGGCACCACTCCGATCTCGTCAGGACGCTGCTCCTCGTCGACACCTACGCCGGCTGGAAGGGCTCGCTGCCCGCGGCGGAGGTACGGGCACGGGTCGAGGGGGCCGAGCGGATGCTCGCGGTCCCGGCCGAGGACTTCGCGCCGACCATGCCGGGCCTGTTCGCGGGCGCGCCCCCCGCCGAAGCCGTACGCCTGCTGTCCGTGATGTCGGCCGACACGCGCCGCCAGAGCATGCGGACCGAGCTCACCGTCATGGCCGAGGCCGACCAGCGCGACCTGCTGCCCAGGATCAAGGTGCCGACGCTCCTGCTGTGGGGCGAGCTGGACAAGCGCTCCCCGGTGGAGCAGGTCGCCCACCCGTTCCTGGCGGCGATCCCGCACGCCACGCTGGTCGTGCTTCCGGGCATCGGTCACCTCAGCAACATCGAAGCCCCGGAGCCCTTCAACCGGACCGTCCGGGAGTTCTGCCGCGCCCGGTCCTGAGCGGACCGGCCCCGGCCGCTCACGCCTCCTCCTTGGGCACGTGGGCGAGCTTGTCCGGATTGGCCACGACATAGATGCCGCGCACCCGGTCGCCCTCCGGGGTGAGGTCCAGCACCAGGACGGCGAACGGCGCGTCCCCGTCGAACAGCACGGCGGCGTCGTCGCCGTTGACGCGGCGGTAGCGCCAGACGGGGTTGCGCGGACCGCCGCGCCCGGACGTGAGCAGGCGGGCCACCTTGTCCCGTCCGTGCACCGGGCGCAGGCTCGCCGGCCTGCGTTTGCCGCCGGCGTCCGTCCACGCCGTGACGTCCGGCGCGAGGACCTCCATCAGCGCGGCGATGTCCCCGCCGAGCGCCGCCCGCACGAACCGCTCGGTCGCCTCCCGCCGCACCCGCGGATGCGCGTCGTACCGCGGCCGCCGCGCGTGCACATGCTCCCGGGCCCGATGCGCCAACTGCCGTACGGCGGCGGGGGATCGGTCGATGACCTCCGCGATCTCGGCGTGCGGGTAGCCGAACACCTCGCCCAGCACGAACACGGCCCGTTCCAGCGGGGTCAGCGACTCCAGGACCACCAGCATCGCCAGCGACACCGACTCGGAGCGCAGGGCGGGCCCCTCGGCGGTCTCGGCCTCGCCCTCGGCGACCAGGGGCTCGGGCAGCCACTGGCCGACGTATGTCTCCCGCCTGCGGCAGATCGTGGCACGGCGGCGCAGCGCGTGGTTGACCGCCACCCGCACGAGATACGCGCGGGGGTTGTCGACGCCTGCCAGGGGAGCGCCGCCGCCGCGGGCCGTCCAGGACAGCCAGGTCTCCTGCAGGACGTCCTCGGTGTCGGCGACGCTGCCGAGCATGTTGTAGACGACGCCGAACAGCAGCTCGCGATGGTCGACGAACACCCCGGTCGCCTCGTCGATCGGGGCGTCGGTGCCGGGTGCGGTGATCTCGGTCATACGTGGGCCTCCCAGAGACGACTCACCACTGGGACCCCGTGGGGGCCCCGGAATGTGACATCGCCGGCGTGCCATGTGACGCGGGTTTCGGCGGCCGATCGGCGGCGCACCGCTGCCGGTACCGTCTGATTACCTCTCTGACCTGGGTGTATTTACGAGTCAGTACCCGAGCGGTACCGTGAAGGCATGCCAGCTCTCAACGTGGAGTTCAGCGACCGCGAACTTGAGGACCTGAGGCAGATCGCCAAGGAGCGCGGTACGTCGATGAAGGCGCTCGTGCGGGAGGCCGCCGCGGCCGACATAGCGCGCCACCGGGCGCTCCAGGAGGGCGCGGCGGCCTTCCGCAGGTTCTTCGCGACCCACGCCGACGAGTTCGCCGCCGCCTTCCCCGACGACGAACCGCCCGCGAACGACGAAGGGCGGGCCGCCTGACCGATGGCACCCGTCATCCATATCGACGTGCCCTGGCTGCTGCAGCGCCATGAGGAGGTCCTGCCGGACCAGCCCACCGTCAACGACTTCTCCGCGCTGGTTGCCGCCGTCGCCCGGCACCGCGTGGACCCGCCGCGCCTCGGGGTGAACTCCGACCCGGCCTGGCGGGCCGCCGCGCTGCTGCACACCCTCGCCGTGCTCCGGCCGCTGCCCACCGCCAACGCCCGCTTCGCCTGCGCGACGGCCGTGGCGTACATGTTCGTCAGTGGCGTCGGCATCGACCCGCCCTACGGCGCCCTCGTCGACCTCGCCCGCGACCTGATGTCCAACACGACCGACGTCTACGGCGCGGCGGACCGGCTGCGGTCCTGGCAGATCTGACCCGATTCACACAGGGCGCACGGAAATGTCGAAAACGGGTGCGATAGGCGTACGCGCGTTCCCTGTTTCTGACTTTCTGTCAATGGGCCGGATGTTGCACGGGCGCCTTGTTGGTCGTGTGGGGGTTGTGCAAGAGTGAAACACACGTGCGGGGGGAATGGCCGGGTGTCGCACGTGATTTGCAGACCGGGTCTGATTCGCCACCGATGAATTCGCACCTCCCGCGCAGCGCCAGAAAAGGTTCGCACCAACCGGGCTCCTTTTCGGCGGCAGGACTTCTGTGTGTCACCTGCGCGTGGGAAGGAACCATCTCAGTGCCCACCCCCCACCCCCCTCGTCCCCCGTATCCCCCGCCCGGCGGGGATCCCGGGGAATCCGATGAATCACTCGCCGCCCCGCTGAGAGGCAGCCCGGAGGGCGAGGTCGCCGCCCATTCCGTCGCGCTGCTGATGGCGCGGCACTGGCAGCCGGTGTACGACTACGCGGTCATCTGTCTCGCCTCATCGGCGCAGGTCGCCGCCATGGTCACCGGGACCGCGTTCCACCGGACCCTCAACCGCGTCGCCTTCGGCGACTCAGCCGTCGCGTTGCGCCCGGTCCTTCTGGTGACCGTGCGCGACACGATCCGCGAGTGGTCCGGCGACGATCGAATATCCGCCGTACTGCCGGCGCTGCAGAAACCGGCCGGAGGGCGGGGGCTGCGCGCGGCAACGTCCATGACGCCCGAAAATCGGGTACTCGCGGAGCGGGCATTCCAGGCACTTCCCGCCGCCGCGCGCTGTTTGCTCTGGCATGTCGACGTCGAGGCAGATCCTTTAAGCGTCCCCGCCGGCCTGCTGGGCATGGATACCGACATCGCGTCGGCCGCACTCGAACAGGCGCGTGACAAATTCCGCGAGGGGTGTGTACATGCCCACCGTGAACTCGCGCCGACCCATGATTGCCGGTTCTACAACCGCCTCCTCGACGTCCCGATCCGTCGGGGCGGCGCACTGCTGCCGGACGTCCAGCAGCATCTGGCGGAGTGCCGCTACTGCCGGAACGCGGCCGAACAACTGAGCCATTTCGAGGGCGGTCTTGGCCCGTTGATCGCCGAAGCGGTGCTCGGCTGGGGCGCGCGCCGCTACCTCGACTCGCGTCCGGGCCGGGCCTCACACGGTACGCGCGGCAGTCGCGGCGGCCGGCGCGGCGGCGGCCGGTCCGGAAACGCACGCCACCGTCTGCTGTCCCGGATCCCCATGCCCGCCCGCCGGGTCCCGGGCGTCCGGATCCCGGACGCGTTGCGGTCCTCCCGGGCGCTGCTCTCGGGCATCGGCGCGGTGTCGGCCGGAGTGCTGGCGACGGTGCTCATCATCAGCGCCTCGTCGTACGACGGCGGCCAGGCCGACCCGGCCGGCTCCAACAGCGCCGCCGGCGGCAACGGCACCGGCTCCGTGACACCGCCGGACACGGCCGGGCTGCCCACGGCCCCGGGCGTGACCCGGCTGCGGAACGCGGGCGCCGACCTGTGCCTCGACATCCGGGACCTGCCGAAGGAGGGCTCGGGGGCGAAACTGGCCTCGTGCTCGACGGCGTGGACCCAGCAGTGGACGTACGAGAACGACGGGCTGCTGCGCAGCGTCGCCGATCCCGGGCTGTGCCTGGACTCGCACAAGGACGCCGGCGTCGTCGTGCTCGGCACCTGCGCCGAGGAGGACGCCGAGCGGGGCGAGGACGTGCGCTACGACCTCACCGTGCAAGGGGAGTTGCTGCCCCGCTGGGACGAGCGGCTCGCCCTCACCTCCACCAACGACGACCCGGACGCCGACATCGTCGTCAAGGTCCGCGACCGGTCCGACGAACAGCGCTGGCAGGCGGAACCCGTGCCCACGGCGGCGGGTTCCCTGTCGATCGCGGAGGAGGACGCCCCGACCGCACGGCAGGTGACAGCGCCGAACGGCTGAACGACCGAGCGGTGAACTCGGCCTCGTCCCCGCCCACGCCTCAGTCCGGCCCCTCCGTCACGTCGGCCGGACCGAGCGTCGCAGGCGTGGCGTGGCCCGACAGGGCCAGGGTGAGGTCGAGTTCGGCCAGGAGGCAGCGGATGACGTGTTCGACGCCGGGCTGCCCGTCGAGGCCGAGACCGTAGACGTACGGGCGTCCGACGAGCACCGCCCGCGCGCCCAGCGCGAGGGCCTTGAAGACGTCGTCGCCGGTGCGGACGCCGCTGTCGAAGAGGACGGTGAGCCGGTCGCCGACGGCGTCCACGACGCGGGGCAACGCGTCGGCGGCGGCCACGGACCCCGCCACCTGGCGGCCGCCGTGGTTGGAGACGACGACGCCGTCCATGCCCGCCTCGGCGGCCAGCCGCGCGTCGTCCGGGTGCAGGACGCCCTTGAGGACGATCGGGCCGTCCCAGTTCTCCCGCAGGAACGCCAGGTCCGGCCAGGACTTGGCCGGGTCGGAGAACATCCCGACGAAGTGCATCACGGCCGCGTTCGGGTCCTCGTGCACCGGCTTGGCCAGACCCGCCTGGAAGGCCGGGTCCGAGAAGTAGTTGGCCGTGCCGACGCCGTGCAGGAACGGCAGGTACGCCTGGTCGAGATCGCGGGGACGCCACGACAGCAGCGGTGTGTCCAGGGTGACGACGAGCACGCTGAACCCGGCCGCCTTCGCCCGGCTCAGGAAACTGCGGGCCACCTCCGGGTCCTTGGGCCAGTACAGCTGGAACCACCGCTCGGCGTCGCCCATGGCCTCGGCTACCTGCTCCATGGGCGTGCTCGACGCGGACGACAGGATGTACGGCACGCCCTGCGCGGCGGCGGCCCGGGCAGCGGCGGGTTCGGCGTCCGGGTGCATGATCGACAGCACGCCGACCGGGGCCAGCGCCAGCGGGGCGGGCAGGGCGCGGCCCAGCACCTCGACCGACAGATCCCGTTCGTGCACGTCCCGCAGCATGCGCGGCACGATCCGGCGACGCTCCAGGGCCTGCCGGTTGGCGCGGGCGGTGCTGCCGTTCCCCGCGCTGCCCGCCACGTAGCCGACCGGGCCGTGCCCGAGCCGCTGTTCGGTCAGCTCCTCCAGCCGGGTCAGATCGGTGGGCAGGCGCGGCACGGCACCCGTCATCCCGTGGAGATAGATCTCGTACTGGAAGTCCGCCCAGTGCTTCGCCATGTCGTCCGTCCCGCCTCTCGTCGCTGAGAACGCGCAGTACGCCGACCATACCGACCGGTAGGCAGGACGGGAGTAATCAGGTTCGGGTCGCCGATTCGTGCAGGACGCGTGCCAGTTCGCGCGGCCTGGAGAACATCGGCCAGTGGCCGGTGTCCATCTCGATCAGCTCCCAGCGGTCGCTCTTGAGCAGCTCCGCCACCACGGGCATCGGCTCGTCGCCGTCGAGCAGGCACTTGATGTACGTCACCGGAAGCTCGCCGAGGTCACCCCGCAGCACGGCCGGCTCGGTCGCCGTGGCGCCCGGGTGCGGGGTCGAGCCGTTCACGATCCGGGCGATCTGCTCGTCCGTCAGATCCTGTCCCGCGTAGTCGGGCGCGGTCAACGGCGGCCAGAAGCCGCTCGCGGCAATCGCCTCCCGCACCGGTCCGCTCGGCCATCCCGAGAGGGCCGACTCGCCGTCGACCGGGACCATGGCGTCCACGAACACCGCCCGGGCCAGCCGATCGCCGATCCGCTCTGCGGCCTGCCCGACCGGGACGCCCGCGTAGCTGTGCCCGACCAGCACCACGTCCCGCGGACCGAGCCGCTCGACCGCGTCGACGATGTCCTGGACGTGCGTCTGCTGCCCCGCGGGCAGCCCCTGCTTCTCGGCGAGGCCCGACAGCGTCACGGCATGCACGTCGTGCCCGGCCGCGCGCAACTCGCCCGCCACCTCGTCCCACGCCCACGCCCCGAGCCAAGTCCCTGCCACCAGCACGAAATCGGTCATGCCGGCAACTTAGCCGAGGGGTCTGACAACGCCCCCTCGGCGCCGGGCCCCGTGATCGGTGGCACCGGCACCTCGACCGTCCGGGCCAGCCGGGAGCCCTCGGGCCCGTATACCGCCCGGGGCTCGGGGAACAGCCACAGCAGCGTCAGGAACAGCACCGCCGCCACGACCAGCGACAGCGGCAGGCTGATGTCGACACCGCCTGCCAGGTCACCGAGCGGGCCGACGAACTGCCCGGGGATGTTGGTGAAGAGCACGCCGAGCAGCGCCGACACCCACCAGGCGGTCATGCCCCGCCAGTTCCAGCCGTGCGCGAACCAGTAACGGCCTCCGCGCTGACGGCGGTTGAAGACCTGGAGCGCCTGCGGGTCGTACCAGCCGCGCCGCGTCCAGTAGCCCAGCATCATCACGACCATCCACGGTGTGGTGCACGTGATGATCATCGTGGCGAAGGTCGAGATGGAGCGCACGAGGTCGAGCCCGAACCGGCCGGCGAAGATGAACGCGATGGACAGCGCGCCGACCAGCAGCGTCGCCTGGACCCGGGACAGCCTCGGGAACACGGACGCGAAGTCGAGCCCCGTGCCGTACAGCGCCGTCGTGCCCGTCGCCATGCCGCCGATCAGCGCCAGCAGGCACACCGGCAGGAAGAACCAGCCCGGGGAGATCGCGAGCAGCCCGCCCACGAAGTCGGGTGCCGCCGGATCGACGTACTCCGGCGCCTTGTCCGCGATGACGCTCGCGGTGGCCAGACCGAACAGGAACGGCAGCAGCGTCGCGATCTGCGACAGGAACGCGGCCCCGACCACCCTACGGCGCGGGGCACTCGCCGGGATGTAGCGCGACCAGTCGCCGAGGAACGCCCCGAACGACACGGGGTTCGACAGCACGATCAGCGCCGCCCCGATGAACGACGGCCAGAACAGAGCCGTCGTCGCCGCGTCCGCCGAGTCGGTGAAGACGCCCGCGTACGACGGGTCGAAGTCACCCCCGAACGCCACCGCGCCGAGCAGGAACAGGGCGCTCGCCGAGGTCACCGCGATCTTGTTGACGAACAGCATGAACCGGAAGCCGTACACGCACACGGCGAGGACCAGCACCGCGAACAGCGCGTAGGCGACGGCGTAGGACAGGTCGTCCCGGGCGAGTCCGAAGAGCCGGTGGGCGCCGCCGACCAGGGCGTCGCCGGAGCTCCACACCGAGAGGGAGAAGAACGCGACGGCCGTCAGCAGGGACAGGAACGAGCCGACCACCCGGCCGTGCACGCCGAGGTGCGCGGACGACGAGACGGCGTTGTTGGTGCCGTTGACCGGGCCGAACACCGCCATCGGACACAGGATCAGCGCGCCCGCCACGACCCCGAGGAGGGTGGCAGCGAGGCCTTGCCAGAAGGAGAGGCCGAACAGGATCGGGAAGGCGCCGAGGACGCAGGTGGAGAAGGTGTTGGCGCCGCCGAAGGCGAGCCGGAACAGGTCCAGCGGGGTCGCGGAGCGCTCGGCGTCGGGGATCCGGTCGACGCCGTGCGTCTCGACCTCCGTCAGGGACGGGGGAGACGCGGCGGGGGAGGGGCGTTGGGCGTCTGCGGGGCGTTCGGCCGGCGAGGGCAAGAGGGCTCCAGCGGGGACGGGTCTGTGGAGCGCGGCGTGGCGCGGTCGTGGGGCGGACGGCCGCTCACCGGACGCCTGGGTGTGCGGCGGCGAGCGGATGCCGTCCTCATGGGGTCTGCCGACCGTAAATGATCACGGGCGGGCGACGCCAGAGGACGGTTCATCCACTCTCGGCGTTGTCGCTGGATGATTCCTCCACTCCTCGGTCACTCCTCGTCGTCCGCGGGCGGTGTGTGGTCCATCTCGGCGTCCGGCCCCTGGGCCCGCACCCGCTGCACGTGTTCGAGGGAGTCGCGCAACTCCGCGAGCCAGTCGTCCGTATGACGCTGGACCAGACGCACGCACCAGGCCAGCGCGTCGCTGCGGCTGCGGGCGACGCCGCCGGCGATCAGGGTGTCGAGGACCTGGCGCTCCGGCTGGCGCAGGCGCGTCATGACGGGCGCGGCCACGTGTGTGAAGAGCGCGCGCCGCCCGCCGCACTCCACACCCCACGACACCTTCCGGCGGAACCGGTGCTCGGCGTCCCGGGCCACGGCCATCCGGTCCTCGCGGGTGCGCTCCCGGAACTCCTGCACCCGGCTTTCCAGGGCCGCCTCCCGTTCGGCGTCCGAAGCGTCCTCCGCCAGCCGGGGTTCGGGAATGCGGCCGATCACGGTGATCTCCTCGCGGTCGACCGTGAGCTCGGTCAGTTCCTCGAAGAGGTCGTCGGGAAGACGGCCGGCGAACCAGCCGCGCAGCTTCTCTCTCTGCTCATTCGTAATCATGTAATGATGATTACTCGGCCTGAGCATGAACACAAGGGGCTGCGAAGTGGTCGGCCGAGAGCGAAATCGGAATGTTTCAGGCCTATTAACGAGCAGCCGGAAATCAGCCATCTGGCCGCATCGCATCCCCGGAGGCCGTGCGGTTACGGGCTTCTTCCGTCCGAATTCCGTAACTTCACGCCACTGATTCAATACGCAATGTTACTGAAACCGGTGGGGTCGATGTGTGTTCCGGCGGTGGACTCGGCAGACTCGCGCTCGCCGATCCGGCACCGAACGAGCATGGGTCGGCACACCCTGTAATCGAGCGGAAGGATGCACACAATGCGGAACACCGCGCGCTGGGCCATGACCCTCGGCCTGACGGCCACCGCCGTCTGCGGACCCCTCACCGGGTCCGCGCTCGCCAGTCCGGGTCAGGCCCCCACCGCGCTCTACGCCCCGTCGGCCCTCGTTCTCACGGTGGGCCACGGTGAGAGCGCGATCGCCGTGACCCCGGAACGCGCGGTCACCCTGACCTGTGCCCCGAGGCCCAGCGGCACGCACCCGGCCGCCGGCTCGGCCTGTGCGGAACTGTGGGGCGTCGGCGGGAACATCGACGCCCTGAGCGCCAGGGACGGAGTGATGTGCACCAAGCAGTACGACCCCGTGGTCATCACCGTCGACGGTGTCTGGCAGGGCCAGAGGGTCTCCTATGAGCGCACCTTCTCCAACGAGTGCGTGAAGAACGCCCACGGTTCGGGCCTCTTCGCGTTCTGAGACCGGGATCGCGTTGTTCCCGTGAAGCAGGCGGCCCGTTGCTGGGGAGCCGGGTTGCCGTCGCGGGGATGTGCGATCTCGTACAAGGGGGCCGGCGGGCGGAGTGGGGCCGCCCGTCGGCCCCTGGGCGTTGCGCAGGTGTCGGGCCCCGGGTCACGCCCGGTCGCGGTGGCTGGTGTCGCACCACGGGTAGCGGCGGCTGCGGCGGCAGGTGCACAGGGCCACGCGGAAGCGGTCGGAGCGGACGACGGAGCCGTCCTCCAGCTCCACTTCCACCGGGCCCTCCACCAGGAGCGGACCCTTGCGCTGGACGGTGACGCGCCGCGGCGGCGCGGACCGGTCAGACGGGGAGTTCGGCACGGACGACCACCAGCTCTTCCTTGTTCTCGGTGGCGGGCAGCAGTCCGCGCTGCCGCAGCCAGCGTTCCCGGCCGCGCAGCACCGGCCCGAACGCGATCCGGTGCCGGCGGGTCACCGCGGCCTTCAGGCCGGACGCACGCAGTTGCCCGACGGTCAGCTCCGGGTCGCTCAGCACCGACTGCACGAGCAGGAGCACCCCGCCCGGACGCAGCAGGCCGGGCGCCTCCCGGCAGATCCGGTCGACGACCAGCCGCCCGTCACCGCCCGCGTCCCAGGCACGGGCCGGGCCGCGCGGCTCCCTGTCGCCCGCCGGCGCCGGCACGTACGGCGGATTGGCCAGGATCAGATCGAACGACTCTCCGCGCACGGGATCGAAGAGGTTGCCGTGCCGGATGCGGAGGGGGAGTCCCGCCAGCCGGGCGTTCAGCCGCGCGGCCCACACGGCGGCCCGGGACACGTCAACAGCGGTCACCCGGAGACCGCGGCGCGCGGCCTCGAGGGCCAGGGCGCCGGTCCCGGTGCCCACGTCGAGGACCTCCGCGCCCGGGGGCAGCGGCTCGTCGGACAGGGCGCCGGCCAGCAGCTCGGTGTCGTCCTGCGGGGCGTAGACGCCCGGGGGTGCCAATGGATTCACGCTGCTCGGGTACCCCGGCCATCAGGAGGTATGGGTCATCTCAGGAGTAAGCGGCGCATACAGTGACGAGCGTGACGCGTGCCAGTCGCCGAGCAGCCGGGCACCGAAGCGGTCCTCGACGAACTCGGTGGCGTCGATCCCGAAGGCGACATCGGGGGCCAGGTGCGGCTCCCGCTCCAGCAGGCCGCCGATGACGTCGTGGCGCACCACCTGCTCGTGGACCGCGTCGGCCTCGACGTGCTCGTCGTAGAAGTGCTCGGCCGCGGGCCCGGCGCCCGTGCGGCGCATCGCCTCGGCGAGCCGCCGCGACCCCGGTGACGAGGTGATCTCGACCGTCGCGAAGTGGCCGACCAGGGCGCCCCTGAGGGCCCGGTGCAGGCCGAAGAGGGACATGAGGTTCACCGTGACCAGGGCCTCGGCGGTCGCCGCGTCGAGGTAGCGGCCGTACGTGGTGTCCAGGCCCAGGTCCGTCATCAGGTCGGCGAACAGCTGGGCGTGCACGCGGTCGGCGCGGCCGCCGCCCCACTCGTCGAACTCCACGGCCGCCATCCCCGCCTTCGCCCGGCCCCACAGCCGCGGCAGCACCCAGGCGTGCGGGTCGGCCTCCTTGAGGTGGTACAGGGAGCGCTGGGCCGCGTACTCGCGCACCTGCCACAGCTCGCCCTCGTCACGCAGGAAGTGCGTGACGCCCGTGCCGTGGACGGGCTCGACCAGCAGGCCGCGCAGTGCCTCGTCCACGCTGTCGTGGACCCGGGCGTCGGTGCGCAGCGCGGACAGGAAGCGGTGCTCGAGGGCCGCCCGGGTGCGCAGCAGGTCGGGGTCCCACTCGCGCTCCGCGGACACGCCCGCGAATCCGCGGTAGTGCAGCTCGTAGCACAGGTACAGGGCGAGCTGGAGGTCGTCGCCGTACACCTGGGCCCGGGCGATCTCCTCGGGGCGGGGGAGCCGGCCCGCCCCCCGCAGATACTCCTCGACACCCCTGCTCAGTGGGCCCCGCGGGGTGGGCAGGGGCGGTTCGTCGTGGTCGTGCTCCATGCGCGCCGGGTACCCGGGCGGGGCCAGGTCACCCGCCCGCGTCACTCTCCCTCGGACTCCTCCTGCGCACGCTCGTTCGGCGTGATGGCATCGCCGGCCTCGCCCCGGTGGCGTCGCTGCTCGGCGGGGTCCTCGGCGCGGTTCTCGGCGTCCTCGATCTCGCGCAGGACCTCCTCGAGCGCCGTCTCGGGCTGCTTGTCGGAGGCGTCGCGGTTGTTGTTCTGGGACACGGGAGTCTCCTTCCTCAGTTCGGTACGTCGGTTCCGTCCGCCGTGCTCAGTTGGCCGCGGCGGTGGCGATGCGCAGCGGCACCGGGTCAGGAGGGGCTGCCTCCTCGTTGCGGCGGGTGACCTCCGCCCACCAGGACGGGCCGTCCTCGATGTGGCGCAGCAGCACGCCCTCGCGGATCGCCCAGGGGCAGACCGTGACGGACCTGATGCCGGTCAGCTTCAGCGCGGTGTGCCCGACCACCGCGCCGGCCAGGCTCTGCGCGGCCCGCGGCGCGGAGATGCCGGGCAGGCGGGCGCGTTCGGCGGCGGGCAGGGCGGCCAGCGTCGTGATCGCCTCCCGCAGCTCCACGCGGCGCAACTCCCGGTCCACGAAGGGGCCGTGGCGTCCGGGCGCGGCGCCGCACAGCCGGCCCAGTTGCTGGAAGGTGCGGGAGGTGGCGACCGCGGTGCGCGGGCCCTCCCAGCGGATCCGCGCCGCGACGTCCCGCAGTTGATGGCGGACCCTGCGGCGCAGCGCCCGCACCCGCTCCGGCGACGGCGGGTCCTGGTCCTCGAAGAACTCGTGGGTGAGCCGCCCCGCGCCCAGCGGCAACGACGCCACGAAGTCGGGCAACCTCCCGCGCCCGAAGGCGATTTCGAGTGATCCGCCGCCGATGTCGAGCAGGGCGAGCGGTCCCGACCGCCAGCCCATCCAGCGCCGTGCCCCCAGAAACGTCAGCTCGGCCTCGACCTCACCCGGCAGGGTGCACAGGTCGACGCCCGTGCGGGCCCGGACGGTGCGCAGCACCTCGTGCCGGTTCGGCGCGTTGCGCACCACGGCGGTCGCGAACGCCAGCGGACCGGCCGCGCCCCACCGGGTGGCGGTCCTGCTCGCCTCGGCGACCGCGTCGACAAGTTGCCCGACGGCCTGCTCAGGGATGGGTCCCCCCGGTGTGACCTGTTCGGACAGCCTGAGTCGCCACTTGGCGGTGTGCACCGGCAGCGGTACACCGTCCTCCGCGTCCGAGACCACGAGTCTGACCGTGTTCGATCCCACGTCCACCACGCTGATTCGCATGCGGCGTGGGTACCCAATTACGCCCCGGAGCAACGGAGCGGCTCGCGGAGTACGGCGAAGACGCGCCATCGGACAGAGCACCTCCGAAGAATATTCCTTGACGGGCATATAACGGCTGAGGCATATTGAAGTCATGTCCGACGCCGCCCTCTGGACCGCTCTGGCCGACCCCCATCGGCGGGCCATCGTCGCGCTGCTCCTGGAGCGGCCCAGGGCCGTCGGTGAGATCGTCGAGGCGTGCGGACTGAGCCAGCCGAGCACCTCCAAACACCTGAAAGTGCTGCGGGAGGCAGGCATCGTCCGGGTACGGCAGGACGCGCAGCGCCGTGTCTACGCCCTGGACCCCGGCCCGATCGCCGCACTCGACGCCTGGCTCGCCCCGTACCGCAAGCTCTGGAACGAGAGCCTCGACGCGCTGGGCCGCCGCCTCGACGAGACGCCGGAGACCACGGAACCACCCGCACCGAAGGACTGATCCACCATGGCAGCCGAACCCACCGGCACCTATCTGACCCTGGACGACGGCCGCTCCGCCGTCCGCTTCAGCCGCACCTACGACCATCCCGTCGACCGCGTCTGGCAGTTCGTGACCGATCCGGACGAACTCGAGCGCTGGTTCCCGTCCCGCGCCGAGATCGAGCTGCGCCCCGGCGGCACGGTCAGGTTCAGCGGCGACCCGTACATGGCGGACTCCACGGGCCGGGTCATCGCCGTCGACGCGCCCCGGCACCTGTCGTTCGAGTGGGGCGGGGACGAACTGCATTTCGACCTGGAGGAGACCGAGGACAAGCGCACCCGCCTCACGCTCACCAACGTCCTCACCGCCGAGGACACCGCCGCCCGCAACGGCGCCGGCTGGGAGGTGTGCCTGACCACGCTGGACGCCAGGGCGCGCGGCGAGCAGGTCGCCGGTCCGCACGCCGGGTCCGACGCGCCCTGGCAGGAGCTCTACGCCGCCTACGTCGCGGCGGGGGTGCCCTCCGGCGCCCCGGTGCCCGGGCTGGAGTGACCCGTCACGCCATCTGGCGCCGCACCAGCTCGTGCAGCCGGCCGTTCGTGTCGGCGAGCAGCAGGTCGGGCGCGCCCTGCTGGATGACCTTGCCGTCCTCCATCACCACGACCCGGTCGGCGTCCATCACGGTGGACAGCCGGTGCGCGATGACGACCCGGCTCGCGTTGAGGGCCTTGGTGCTCTCGATGACCGTGCGCTGGGTCTCGTTGTCGAGAGCACTGGTCGCCTCGTCGAAGAAGAGGATGCGCGGCCGGCGGATCAGCGCCTGCGCGATCATCAGCCGCTGGCGCTGACCACCGGAGACGGCACCGCTGCAGGAGACAATGGTGTGCAGGCCCATCGGCATCCGCTTGATGTCCTCGGCGAGGCCCGCCATCTCGGCCGCCGCCATCGCCTCCTCCGGCGTGTACGGCTCGGTGCCGCAGATGACGTCCAGGATCGAGCCGGTGAACGGCTGCGCGTGCTGGAGCACCACACCGCACTGGCGGCGCACCGCCGACTGATCGAGGGCCCCAAGGTCCTGCCCGTCGTACAGCACACTGCCCGACAGCGGCCGGTCGAAGCCGATCAGCAGGCGCAGCAGCGTCGACTTGCCGCAGCCGCTGGGACCGACGACCGCGACGAACTCGCCCGGCTTCACCTCGAACGACACGTCGTCCAGGATCAGCGGACCGTCGTCCGAGTACCGGAAGGACACCCGGCGCGCCTCGATCGCGCCGGACAGCGGACCCGGCCGGGTGCTCGCCGTCCGCACCTCCGGTGTGGCGTCCAGCACCGGCCTGATCTCCTCGAACAACGGCAGCGCGGCCACCGCGGAGACGAACGAGCCGGTCAGCTGGGTGACGGAGGTCAGCACCATCGTCACCGAGGTGTTGAAGGTGAGGAACGCGGCCGCCGACATCGAGCCCCGGGCCGGGCCGGCCAGCAGCATGAACATCAGCAGCGTGCACAGCGGCAGATACACCGCGCCCAGCACCGTCGAGAGGTTCTTGATGCGTCCGACCTTCTGCTGGAGCTCACGGCTGCGCGCGAACTCCGACGCCCACGCGGCGTACGCGTAGTTCTCGGCGGCGGCCACCCGCAGCTTGGGCAGGCCGCGCAGGGTCTGGAACGCCTGGTTGTTCAGCTTGTTGGAGAGCACGACCAGCCGCCGCTGCCAGCGCACCTGCCACAGTCCCAGCCCCAGGAACACGGCCGCGATGACGACGAGCATGCCGATCGCGGCCATCGCCATCGGCACGCTGAACCACAGCAGCAGCCCCAGGTTCATCGCCCCGATGGTCACGGACTGGGCGACCGTCGGCCCGACCCCCGCCAGCAGCCGGCGGATCGAGCTGATGCCCATGGCCGCGCTGGCCAACTCGCCGGTGGAGCGCTCGGTGAAGAACCGCGTCGGCAGTCTCAGCAGCCGGTCCCACACGGCCGGCTGGAGCGTGGCCTCGATCCGGCCCTCGATCCGCAGGATGGTGAGGTTCTGCAACAGCATGAAGGCCGCCGCCACCACGCTGCTGAGCATCACCGCCAGGCACACCTGCACGATCAGTTCCGTCTGGGCCTTCGGCACGAACTCGCCGAGCACCTTGCCGGTGGCGACGGGCACCAGTGCGCCGATCGCCACCGTGACCAGGCCGCTCAGCAGCAGACCGGTCAGGTCGCCGCGCATGCCCTGCATACAGAACCGCAGCAGCCCCAGCGGACTGAGCCCCCGCTCGGGCAGCGGGCGGTAGAACATCACCGCACGCGGCTCGAACTCGTCGGCGTTGGCCTTCTCGATGGGCGTCTCACGGCCGGTCGACGGATGGACGGCGACATATCCGCCGCGCCGCCACAGCAACGCCACCGGCGCACCCGACAGGGCCCGGTGGCCGACCAGCGGCCCTACGTTGTCCCGCCACCAGCGGCCGTCCAGGCGCACGGCCCGGGTGCGGACGCGGGAGGCCAGGGCGACCTGCTCGACCGGGTCGAGGCGATCGCCGCCGGTGCCCTTCTGCGTGGGCTCGGTGAGTCTGATCCCGGCCGCCTGGCCGACCAGCTTGCAGGCCGCGTAGGAGGCGTCGGCATCGGCCGAGGTGGTGCGCTTCGACGACCGCTTGCCGATGGAGGCGAGCAGCGTCTGGTCGGCCTGGGCGCGTACCGCCTCACCGGCCTTGATGCCCTCGGCCGTGCGCGTCTCGTGGGTGCGCTCCAGTTGCTCGATCCAGCGGTCCAGCGTGGTCAGCAGCCGGTACTGCTGGTCGACCATGCTCTGCCACAGGCCCGGGTCCATCAGCAGGTCGGCCGCGGCCTCCGCGCCGTACAGCGAGCCGTACTGCACACTGCCCGGCGGCACCTGCATCCAGAACACGTCGTCGTCCGTGGGCGCGGCGGCCCGCTCGGTGGCCATCGGCGCCTGGAAGAGGATGGACAGGCTGCGGCCGACGCCGAGGGCGAGCGCGTACTCCAGCGGACTCGTCGTCGGAGGCACGTACTGCGGATTGCCGTACTCGTCGTACGACCACGTCGCGGTGTTGGCGGGCTGGTACAGCTCGCGCAGGCCGATCCGGTGCACCACGCAGTCCCGCAGCGGGCGGGCCACCAGGGTGTGCTGGGGGCCCGGCACCGGTCCGAGCACCAGCGAGCCCGCTTCCAGACGGCCGAGATGGTGCCAGTGGCCCTGCTGGCCGGCGTCCACCGCGAACAGGTCGACGGCACCCGCCGCGACCAGCCACAGCACCTGCGGGCCCTCCAGGTCGAGACGGTTGAACCCGGCGCAGTCGATGCGCGAGCCCATCTGCCCGAACGCGTTGAGGACGAGGTCACCCTCATGTCCCTGAACGGCCGTCATCTCACCGCTCCCTGACCAGCGTGGCGTACGCGCCGCCGCACGCCACCAGCTCCTCGTGCCGTCCCCGCTCCACGACCGTGCCGTGCTCGAGGACGACGATCTCGTCGCTGTCGCGCACGGTGCTGAGCCGGTGCGCGATCACCACGCAGGCACAGCCGCGCCGGCGCAGGTTGTCCATCACGACCAGCTCGGTCTCCGCGTCCAGGGCGCTCGTCACCTCGTCGAGCACCAGGATGCTCGGCCGGCGCACCAGCGCCCGCGCGATCTCCAGCCGCTGGCGCTGCCCGCCGGAGAAGTTGCGGCCGTCCTGCTCGACCTTGCTGTGGATGCCGCCGGGGCGGCGTGTGATCACGTCGTACAGGGCGGCGTCCCGCAGCGCGTCCTCCACCGCGTCGTCCGGGATCGACGGGTCCCACAGCGCCACGTTGTCGCGGACGGTGCCCTCGAAGAGGAACACGTCCTGGTCGACGAAGGAGACGGAGGCGGCCAGTGCCCCGCGCGGAATGTCGTCGATGCGCTGTCCGTCGATGCGGATCACGCCCTCCCACGGCGCGTACAGGCCGGAGATCAGCCTCGACACCGTGGACTTGCCGCTGCCGGAACCGCCGACCAGCGCGACCTGCCGGCCCGGGCCGACCGTCAGGTCGAAGCCGGTGAGCAGGGGCTTGTCGAGCGGGCTGTAGCCGAAGCTGATGTTCTCCAGCTCGACGTGGCCCTGGAGGCGGCGCGTCGACTCGCCGGAGTCGGGCCGGCCGTAGAGCGGGTCGGCCTTGAAGTTCTCCACGTCCTTCAGCCGGGCCACGTCGGCCGCGAAGTCCTGGATGCGGCCCGCGACGCCGTTGAGCCGGGTCAGCGGGGCGGTGAACCGGGCGACCAGGGCCTGGAAGGCGACCAGCAGGCCGACCGAGATGTGGCCCTCGACCGCCCGCATGCCGCCGATCCAGAGGATGAGCCCGCTGTTGAGGGTGGCCAGGGTCGGCGCGACCACGCCCAGCCAGGCGCTCGGCACGCCGAGCCGCTGCTGCTCCTCCAGCGTGGTGGCGTGCTGCCCGGCCCACTTGCGGAAGTAGCCGTCCTCGCCGCCGGTCGCCTTCATCGTCTCGATCAGCTGAAGACCGGTGTAGGCGGTGTTGGTGAGCCGGGCCGTGTCGGCGCGCAGCTTCGCCGTACGGGTGGCGCGCAGCCGTACGACCACCCGCATGGCCACGATGTTCAGCAGCGCCACGCCGATGCCGACGAAGGTCAGCTGCGGGTCGTAGCTGTACAGGAGCACCGCGTACAGGACGACCACGATCGCGTCCACGCCCGCCGACGCGAGGTCGCGGGACAGCGTCTCGGCGACCGCGTCGTTGGACTGCAGGCGCTGCACGAGGTCGGCCGGGCTGCGCTGGGAGAAGAACGTCACCGGCAGCCGCAGCAGATGCCGCAGGAAGCGGGCGCTGGACAGGGTGGAGGAGATGATGCGGCCGTGCAGCAGGTTGGCCTGCTGGAGCCAGGTCAGCACGACGGTGAGCAGCACGCACGCCGCCATCGACGCGAACAGCACACTGAGCAGCGAGGTCTGGTTGCCGATCAGGAACTCGTCGATGTAGGTGCGGCTGAGCGCGGGCACCGCCGCGCCGACCGCCACCAGCAGCAGGCTCGACAGCACCGCCGCGGGCATCGTGCCCGCGGTGCCGCGCAGCCGGGCGGGCATCGCGCCCAGGACGCCGGGCTTGCGGCCGCCCCGGGCGAAGTCCTCGCCGGGCTCCATGACCAGCACGACACCGGTGAAGCTGCCGTCGAAGTCCTCCATGGGGACGAAACGGCGGCCCTTGCCGGGGTCGTTGATGTAGACGCCGCGGCGGCCGAAGCGGCGGCCCATGCCGTCGTAGACGACGTAGTGGTTGAACTCCCAGAACAGGATGGCCGGCGACTTCACCTCGGCGAGGGCGGCCAGGTCCATCTGCATGCCCTTGGCCGTCAGGCCGTAACTGCGGGCCGCCTTGAGGAGGTTGCTGGCGCGCGAGCCGTCGCGGGAGACGCCGCAGGCGATGCGCAGCTCCTCCAGCGGGACGTGCTTGCCGTAGTGGCCGAGCACCATCGCCAGGGAGGCGGCGCCGCACTCCACGGCCTCCATCTGGAGCACGGTGGGCGTGCGGACGGTCTTCGCGGCGGCCTTGGGCACTTTACGCTTCGGCGGGGCCGCGCGGCGCCTGCTCCGGGGCTCCTGTGCGGTGGCGCTCATGGCAGCAGCCAGTCGACGGGACGCTGGTCGGTGAGCCGGATCGAACCCGAGGCCATCGTCATCGAGGTCAGCTTGTACGGCGGCCCGTCCGCGGACGACCACTTGTATCCGCTCTTCGTGCCGGACGACTTGTCCAGCCGGACCGTCACGGCCACGGGCCTGCCCTTCTTGGTGAACTGCTCGCCGAGCTGGCTGTCCCCGAGGAACGCGGCGATCTGCTGCGAAGACTGGGCGGCGCGGTCCACCGACTTCACATGGCCGCGCAGCACGCCGTACTCCTGGGTCGGCACCGACTGCACGGTCAGATCCACGGAGGCGTCGTCGGGAATGGAGGCGGCGTTCTCGGCGGGGACGTAGACGGTCGCGTACAACGCGTCCTTGGTGTGGGCGACCTTCTCGACGGCGGCAACGTTCGCGCCGGTCTGGATGATCTGCCCGACGGTCGCGGCGAGCCCGGAGACACGGCCCGCGTCGAGCGCGCGGACGACGACCTCGCCCTTGGCCGTACGGACCTTGAGCACGGGGGAGTTCGCGGTCACCTGCTCGCCCTGCTTCGCGAGCACCGCGGTGACCTGGCCCGCGACGGGGCTCTGGAGGAGGTAACTGCCCTGCCCGTGCGTGAGGATGGCGGGTGCGCTGACGGTGGAGGCCACCGAGCCGGTCACCGCCCACACCGAGGCGGCCGCCATCGCGACCACGGTCACCGCGAGCACGAGCCAGCCCTGCGGGCGGGCGAAACGCACCGGGAGGTCGAGTTCCTCCGGTGACTGGAGCTTGGCGAGGGCCTGTTGGCGGAACTGCAAGGAACTTCCCTCACCCGTAGAAGAGGTTCTTGTCGCCGTGAGGGAAAGGGTCACGGCACCCGAAGATCCCGGAACCGCCGGCTGCGGTTCCGGGAGTCAACGGCACAAGGCTCGATCAGAGGCCGGAGACCAGGCCGGTGACCGGGGCCGTGTTCAGGCCGGTGACACCCTCGACGGTGCCGACGGCCGTGTCGACCACGCCGGAGACCGGGGCGATGCCGTCAACCGTGTCGGTGACGGTGTTCACGGCGTTCACGGACAGGCCGCCGGAGATGGCGTCGAGCTGGGCGTCAGCGATCTCGACGGTCTCAACCTGGGGGGTGGAGTTCATGATGGAACTTCCCTTCATATGGATATCTCACAAGGGGGGAGCGGCCCCCTCTGGGGACAGATGACGGCCGCGACCGCGAGCGCCGGGCACCCGTTTCCGGAGTGCCCTTGGCGGCTCCCGCGATGCGATGGATCAAAGCACGCTGCGGGTACGTGCTTCCAATCAACCAGCCGTCTCACCAGGCAACTTGCGCCCCAACCGCACCCATCCGTGCAGGAGTGGGCACGACTCGCTGGCGAGTTCTTCACATGCGTCACGGCATCGACTCATCCGGCGCCTTGCTCCCCAGGGCGGCGAATCCGGCACTCCCGCCCCAAAGGCGTGTCGGACACCTCCCGCTTGTGGATAACCCTCCGCTTGGTGACTGGGTTGAGCATTCGGTGTGCAGATTCGCTGAAGTCGGGATTCGACTCGGTGTTCGCAACAGATCGTTTCCGGTCGGATACGGATCGTGTTGGTTCGGTGGGCTGGGACGAGGCCCGTTTTTGAAACGCCGTCATCCGGCCACGGACCTCCGCGGGCGGACGGGGCACCTCCTCTTGGTCCCGTCGCCGTGACCAGGCCGGGCGCAGACCGAGTGGTCGGTGCGCGGGCAGCGGGAGTTGGCTGAATCCGCGATGCGAAGGGATCACTTGCAAACGCGATTGAACGCCCCACGCGGCCCGTGCGTACCAACAGCCATCCAGGCGCCCCCCAAGCCGCCGGACGGCGGCACAGGCTCCGTCCCCCCAGGAGGAGAGAAGTTTGAGTCACAAGCGAATTCCGAAGCGCAAGGCCGCGATAGCGGTGGGCGGCGTGGTGGCGCTCGGCGCGGCCGCGATCCTGCTCCCCAACGCCAACGCGTCACAGGACGGTTCGTCCGACGACGCGGCCGCCGCGCCGAAGACACTGAAGGCGGGCGACGCCTCGGATCTCGCCTCGCAGCTCTCCGGGCTCCTCGGTGAGGCGTTCGGCGGCTCCTACTACGACGGCGACAGCCAGCAGCTCGTGGTCAACGTCGTACCGGGCGACAACAACAACGTGATCGTGCAGGCGAAGGCGGCCGGCGCGAAGGTCCGCGAGGTCGACAACAGCTGGTCGGAGCTGCAGAGCGGCTCGCAGACCCTGAAGTCCGACGCGACCATCGCGGGCACCTCGTGGTCGATCGACCCGCGCACGAACAAGCTGCGTGTCACCGCCGACAGCACGGTGACCGGTGCCAAGTGGGACAGACTGGAATCGACGGTCAAGAGCCTCGGTACCGGCATGGCGACCCTCACGAAGTCCGCGGGCACCTTCAAGCCGTTCGTCTCCGGCGGCGACGCCATCTTCGCGGGCGGCTCGCGCTGCTCCCTCGGCTTCAACGTCACCGCGGGCGACGGCTCGCCCGCCTTCCTGACCGCCGGCCACTGCACCCTCGGCGGCAACGAGTGGTCGGACGCGGAGGGCGGCCAGCCGATCGCCACGGTCGACCAGTCCACCTTCCCGGGCGACGGCGACTTCGCGCTCGTGAAGTACGACGACCCGGCGACCGAGGCGCCCAGCGAGGTCAACACCGGCGACCAGACCGTCCAGATCACCGAGGCCGCGGAGGCGACCGTCGGCCAGGAGGTCATCCGGATGGGCAGCACCACCGGGCTCAACGACGGCCAGGTCCTCGGACTCGACGCCACGGTGAACTACCCGGAGGGCACCGTCACCGGCCTCATCCAGACCGACGTCTGCGCCGAGCCCGGCGACAGCGGTGGCTCGCTGTTCACCCAGGACGGTCTCGCGATCGGTCTGACCTCGGGCGGCAGCGGCGACTGCACGGCCGGCGGCGAGACGTTCTTCCAGCCGGTGACCACCGCCCTGGAGGCGGTCGGCGCGACCCTCGGCGCGGGCGCCGGTGCCGGTGCCGGTGAAGAGGCCGGTGCGGGCGAGGAGGCCGGTGCTGGTGCGGGTGCTGGTGAAGAGGCCGGTGCTGGTGCGGGTGCTGGTGAAGAGGCCGGTGCTGGTGCGGGTGCTGGTGAGGAAGCCGGTGCCGGTGAAGAGGCCGGTGCTGGTGCCGGCGAGCAGGCCGGAGGCGAGGAAGCGGGAGCCGGTGCGGGTGCCGGTGCCGGTCAGGACGCCGGGCAGGGCGTCGAGGACAACTCGGGTCTGACCGAGTCCCGCTGACCTGAAAGCGTCGGAGCCGGTCCGACGATGCCGGCCCGGTTCCGCCCCCTTCCTGGCGGGACCGGGCCGGCCCACCGGCGCTTTCGACCACCGCCCGGCGGTGCACCGGGCCGGACCTCCCGCGAGAGGACCGGCCCGTCCGCATGCCGCGCGCGGCCTCCCCTAGCCGACAGCCCTGAGCAGCAACAGGGCGATGTCGTCGAGCCGTTCCTCCCCGTCCCGGTGGCGCCGCTCCTGGTGGATGAGACTGTCGGCCAGCTCGTCCAGCGGCTGGTCGCCGGCGTCGGCCAGGTGCCGGCCCAGGTCCGCGAGGGCCTCCTCGAAGTCAGTGCCGGGGGACTCGACCAGGCCGTCGGTGTAGAGGACGAGCAGCGAGCCGGGGGCGAGGGCGACCTCCGTCGTCGGGTACACCGCCGAGGCGTCGATGCCCAGCAGCGGGCCCCCGGCCAGGTCCAGGACGCGCACCCGCCCGTCCGGCCGCCTCAGCAGCGGCGGCGGATGACCCGCCCGGGACATCACGGCCCGGCCGTGCGCCGGGTCGAGCCGCAGGTACAGGCAGCTGGCGAACAGCTCGGCCCCCAGGTCGAGCAGCAGCCGGTTGGTGCTGCGCATGACCTCCTCCGGCGCCTGGCCCACGGTCGTGTACGCGCGCACCGCGGTGCGGACCTGCCCCATCAGCCCGGCCGCCGTGACGTTGTGCCCCTGCACGTCCCCGATCACCGCGGCCGCCATCCCCTGGGTGCGCACCAGGTCGTAGAAGTCGCCGCCGATGTCCATGCCCTGAGTGGCCGGCACATAGCGGCCGGCCGCCTCGATCCCCGGCAGCGACGGCAGCGAGTGCGGCAGCAGTGCCTCCTGGAGGCCGTGCGCGAGCCGGTGCTTGGCGTCGTAGAGCAGCGCCCGCTCCAGCGCCTGGGCGATCAGCCCGGCCAGGCTGGTCATCACCGCCCGCTCCTCCGTCGGGAAGTGGTGCGGCTCGGTGTAGGAGAGCACGCACGTCCCCACCGGCCGTCCCTGGGCGATCAACGGCAGATAGGCCCAGGCAGCGAACCCGTCGGGGGTGGCGAGCCGCGCCGGGTAGAGGCGCTCCAGCTGTTCCTGCGACTCGAAGAACGCGGGCACGCCCGTGCGCAGCACCTGCGTGCCGGGCATCGGCTCGGTCAGCGGCATCCCGTCGAACCGTTCCACCACGTGCGCGTCCCGGTACCCGCGATGCCCGAGCACGCGCAGCCGGTTCGCCCGCGAGCCCAGCACGACCAGGGCCTGGCTGCCCACGGCCGGGGCGATCTCGTCCGCCACCAGCTGCACCACGTCCTGTACCCCCACCGCCTCGGTGAGGGCGCTGGCCAGGTCCAGCACCTGCGACATGGTCACCAGCCGGGACGGCTTGCCGTCGGACGGCGGTGCCGCCCGGTTCATCTCCGACACGGCCCTCGACCTGGTGATCCGGACACTGAGGCCCGTGGTGCTCGGATACAGTCGGAACGACAGCCACTCGCCGGGCGGCCGCAGCGCCACGAACGAGGTGATGTGCTGGCTCAGCAGCGCGGCCCGGTAACGGTCCTCGTACACCGGGTCGTTGAGCCACGGCACCGATGCCCACAGCTGGGTGCCGAGCAGCCGGCTGACCGGGACGTTCAGCAGCTCGGCCGCCGCCGCGTTGACGAAGCCGATCCGCCCGTGCAGATCCAGCGAGACCAGCCCGTACGGCAGCCGGCTCACCATCCGGGCCGCCTCGACCGTGCCGAGCGTGCCGGCGATCCCGCTCACCAGGGGCGAGGCCAGCATGTCGGTCTCGGGGTGCGGCGGGATGCTGAGCTCGGCCGCCCGCTCGAGCCGGACCGCGAGCCGGCCGCAGGCGGCGGTCAGATGCTCGCGCTCATGGTCGGACAGGTCTGGCGGATGCGCGCCGGGCCAGGTCACGAAGACCGCGCCGTAGACCGTGGACGCGGTGGCCACCGGCACCGCGGCCAGGGCGAACGGATAGGGCAGCACCACGGCGATGCGCGGATAGTGGCGGGCCATCTCCTCCTCGCCGCCGACCCAGACCAGCCGCCGCTCGCGCGCCGCGTCCGCGACCGGGATCGGCGCGCTCAGCCCCACCCGTTCCCAGGGCGCCGCGAACGCGCGGGGCAGCCCGGCCATCACCGCCATCTCCAGCACCGGCTGATCCGGTGCCATCAGGTACACCGCGCCGGAGTGGGCATGCACCTCGTCCATCATCGAGGCCAGCGCCAGGGACAACAGCGGACGGCCGACCGGCGTCCTGGCGGATGCCGGCGCCTGCGCGGACGACTGCGCGTCGGACACGCCGACCACCTCCTCGCACGGCCGCGCGACCGGGCTCAGGAACGAATCTCCCGGGCTCAGGAACAAATCTCCACCCTGGCGGCCCGTCGCGCACGACGAGCGGCGCCGGGACGGTCTCACGGTTACCGTCGGTTACAGCCTTCCGGCTCCGTCGAGGGAACGCGCGTACCCCGACCGCCGTGTCCCATGCCGCCGAAGTCGAAGCGCGGCCGGGCGTACGGGCTCCGCACGTGCGCCCCCACGCACCTTGATGGCTGGATCTTCGCGCCCACGCAGGGTCACCGTCACGAACAATGGGGCAGACGCTCAACACGACGAGGGGGGCGTACGGCGAGCCGAGGGGGTGGCAGTGATCCGGGTGCTGTTGGTGCATGACGAGTGTCTGGTGCGATCGGTCCTGGCGGAGTGGCTGCGGGGGGAGCCTGATCTGGCGGTGCACGACACGCCCTGGCGCGGCGCCCCGGCCCTGGTGCGGTCCGTGCGCCCGGACGTCTGTGCGGCGGACCTGGAGTGTGCGGACTCCTACGGCATCCCTCCGCTGGGCGAGCTGTGCCGGCCGGGCCCGGACCGGGCCCGCCCGCGATTACTCGTCCTCTCCACCGCGAACAGACCCGGACTGCTGAAACGGGCGGTCGAGGCGGGGGCGCTCGGCTACGTCGACAAGGAGAGCTCGCCGCAGAACCTGCTGCGCGGAATCCGCCGCGTCGCTCAGGGGGAACGTTTCGTCAACGACTCGCTGGGCTTCGGTTTCCTCAGGGCGGCCGAGATGCCGCTGACCCGCAGAGAGCTGAGCGTGTTAACCCTCGCGGCCGAGGGAGCCTCCATCGCGGAGATCGCCGGGAGCCTGCATTTGTCCCACGGGACCGTGCGCAACTACATGGCGGCCATCACCCGCAAGACCGGGGCCCGCAACCGCATCGACGCCATCCGCATCTCGCAGGGACAGGGCTGGCTCTGACCGCCGCCGGGACGGGCCGGGCGCCCAGCTGCCGACGAGGTCCCGGTAGAGCGCCGAGGTCCGCAGCAGCTCCTCGTGCTCGCCGTACGCCGTGTTCCTGCCGTCCATGACCAGCACCCGGCCGGCGCGGCGGGCCGAGCTGATGCGGTGGGCGACGACCACCAGGGTCCCGCCCGGCCGCGCGGCGAAGGCCCGCTCCGCGCGCTCCTCCGTCTCCGGATCCAGGTGACAGGTCGCCTCGTCGAGCAGGGCGAGCGGTGCGTACGACAGATAGGCCCTGGTCAGTGCCACCAGCTGCCGTTCACCGGCTGACAGGGCCGCCGGGTCGACCCGCGCGCCGAGACCGCCGAGCCGCTCGGCCAACGGGGCGAGGCCGACCGCCTCCGCCGCGGCCAGCAGTTCCTCCTCGGGCACCGCGTCCGGCCGCAGGTACGCGAGGTTCTCGGCCAGGGTGGCGTCGAAGACGTACGCCTCCTGCGGGATGAGCACGCGTGCGGCGGCCGCCTCCGGTCCGGGCACGTTGTGCCCGCCCACCGTGATCGTCCCCTGGTCCGGTGTGAGGAGCCCGGCGACCAGGGCGGTGAGCGTGGACTTGCCGGCGCCGCTGGGGCCGACGACGGCCAGGTGTGAGCCGGCCGGGAGGGTGAGGTCGAGGTCCTGGACCACGGGGGTACTGGCGGGGCCGTAGGCGAAGGTGGCGGAGGTGAGGGAGAAGGCCGGGGGAGTGCCTTCGGTGGGTTCCGGCGCGGGGAGCCCGGGGCCAGGCTGCCTCGTGGGCATGCCGGTGTCCGCCCGGGCCAGCCTGCGCAGCACCACCGTCAGACGGGAGCCGCTGGTGCCCAGGCCGTGGACCAGATTGCGCAGGGCGGGCAGCAGGGACTGGGTGACGTAGGCGAGGGCACCGACCAGGGCGCCCGTGGTGACGCCGCGGGCCAGCAGCCACGGGGCGGCGGCCAGCAGCAGCACGATCGGCAGCTGGCCGCCGATCGCCAGGGACGCCACGCGCAGCACACCCCAGTGGGCCAGGGCACGCGCCGCGCGCAGTTCCGCCTCGACCCGTTCGCCGGTCCCGGCGGCGATGTGCGCCTCCGCGCCGGTCGCCGTGATGTCCCGCAGGCCAGGGCAGACGGCGCCCAGCTCACCGGCCAGCGCCTCGTCGGCGACGAGGAACGTCTCCTGCCGCCGGGCGAGCGGCCGCAGTGTCGCCGCGAACAGTGCCACTCCGGCGGCGAGGGGCGGCCCGACGACGAGCAGCAGCGGCGGGGCGAGGGCGAACAGGCCGGCCAGGGCACCGGCGGCGGTGAACACGAAGGAGCGGGAGACCATCACCAGTCCGGCGAAGGTGTCCCGGGCGATTTCCACCTGCTGCGTGAGCCCCGACAACGACCCCTTGTCACCGGTCCGCACCCCGCGGGAGACGACCCGCTCCACGAGCCGGTCCCGGAGGGGTTCGACCAGCGCGGCGACGGCGGCGTACACCCGCGCGGTCCCCCACGCGCCGACGAGCACACCGAGCCCGGTCACCGCCAGCCAGATCAGCCCGACATCCGCCCGCCCGCGCAGGAACCCCTCGTCAAGGGCGCGGGCGGGACCGTAGCCGATGAGGAAGGTCTGCCCGGTCTCGAGCACGGACCAGGCGGCCAGGCGGAGCAGGACCCGCCGGCGGGCCAGCAGGAAGCGCAGGCCCCGGGCGGGGAGGCCGGCGTCGGAGGGCGCTCCGTCCTGCCCGGGGGCCTCTTGCCCACGCCGGCCGTCCGCGCGGATCCGGTTCGTCATGCCGGCACACCCCCCTCCGCACTCGCACCCGTACTCGCCGAAGCCGCCCCCTCCCCGAACGCCGCCCGGTACGCCGCAAGCCGCCACAGCTCCTCGTGCCGTCCCACCGCCCGCACCCGACCGTCGTCCAGCCAGGCCACCGCGTCGGCGCACGCCGCCGTCGCGCTGCGGTGGGCGACCAGCAGCCGGGTGCCGCCCGGGCCGTCGCCGAGGAGGGCGTCGGTGATGTGGCGTTCCGTCACCGTGTCGAGGCTGGAGAGGGCGTCGTCGAGGATCAGCAGCCGACCACCGTGGGCGAACGCCCGGGCGAGGCCGAGCCGTTGGGACTCGCCGCCGGAGCGCGGTGCGTCGGCCACGGCCGTGTCGTATCCGTCGGGGAGACGGCGGACGAAGTCGTCGGCGAGTGCCGTGCGGGCCGCCTCACGGACGCGGGCGGGGGAGGGGGCAGGCAGGCCGAGGCCGATCGCCTGCTCGACCGTGCCGCCCAGGAGAGCCGGGCGGGCGAAGGCGTAGCCGACGGCGCGGCGCAGGTCGGCGTGCGGCAGGTCGCGCAGCGGCACCCCGTCGAGGAGCACCTCGCCCGCGTCCGGGTCGGCCAGCCGCCCGGCGAGCGCGGCCAGCAGCGACTTGCCCGCGCCGGACGGGCCGACCACGGCCAGTGTCGTGCCGCCCGGCACGACGAGGTCCACTCCGTCGAGCACGGTGCGTCCGCCGCGCCGGGCCGTCACGCCGCGCAGCTCCAGCCGGCCGGGCCCGTCGGGAAGCCTGCGCACGCCGAACCCGGTCGCGGGCTCGGCCCGGACCTCCCCGAGACGCCGGGCCGCCGCCCGGGCCCGGGCCAGGCCCGCGAGCCGGCCGACCAGGACGCCGACGCCCGTCGCGAGCACCGCGTACCGCGAGGCCGCGAGGACGTCCCCCACCGACAGCCGGTCCCGGGTGAGCAGCACACCGGCCACGGCGACGACCCCGAGGTGCAGCAGCGGCGCCACGGCGACCGCCTGCGCGGCGGCCCGCCCCTGCACCTGCCACATGCGGTGTCCGGCCCGGGACAGATCGGGCAGCGGGCGCAGGACGCGGGCGGTCTCCTTGTCCTCCGTACCCGCCGCCCGGACGGTACGGACGCCCTCGACGGCCTCCGCCAGCGCGGCCGCGATCCGGCCCTGGGCCTGCTGATACCGGGCCGCGCTCTGCGAGGTGCCACGGGAGACGGCACGCAGCAGAAGAGTCAGGACGGGAGCTCCGGCGAGGAAGACGGCCGCGAGCCGCCAGTCGATCAGGCCGAGTGCGACGACGCCGCCGACGGGGCCGGCGAGCGCGGCCAGCAGCGCCGCACGGGCCGCGGGCGTGGTTCCCGCCTCGGCCGCGTTGCCGACCAGGCGCGCGACCAGGTCACCGGAGCCGAATCGGTCTGCGGCCCGCGGGCCGACGCCCAGGACGTGCCCGGTCAGCCGGCGGCGCAGCCACGCCGTGCTGCGGGCGTCGACGGTGCCGGTGAGGACGGTCTGCGCCGCGTCGAGCAGGGCGAGCAGCAGCACGAGGCCGGCGCAGTAGAGCACCCAGCGGGTCGCCGGAGCCTGCGCCAGCAGAAGATCGAGGGCCCGGCCGAGCGCGGCCGGCAGCAGCAGACCGGCGCCGGTCGCGGCGGTGCTCACCAGGCACAGGGCCACGCATCGGGTCCAGCTGTACCGGGTGGCCGTACGCAGCAGTGTGCGGGCGTGTCCGGTCGCCGGGTCCTCGTCACCACGCGTGCTCATAGGGGCCTTTCGTGGGACGGGAGGGACCCCGGGCGGCCCCGTCCCCGAAGGGAGAAGGCCGCCCGGTGCCGTACCGCGGACGCGGTCAGAGACAGAGCAGGACGCTCGCCGCGCTGATGCAGGAGAGCAGGCTCACCGTGCTGTTGCCGCCGCCGTCGGTCCGCTCCTCGGACTCGATCGTCTGCAGGTCGAGAAGTGCCATGGTGTGTCCTTCCGTTGGGTGTCCGTCCGTGGTCATCCGTGGGGACGGGGTGGTGTCACGACTCCGCGGGATCGCGGAACCGCGTCAGTGGGGCCGCCGGTTCGGCGGCGGGAGGAACGGCAGATGGGCGTCGGTCGCCGGGTCGAGGGCCGCGCCGAGCGCCAGCAGGCACCCTGCCGTTCCGGTGGCGAGATCCATGGACAGCCGCATCATCTGGTGGCCGGGGAAGGCCAGTTGGCCCTGGTACGCCATCGCGAACCAGCCGAGCCCGGCGATCTGTCCGGCCAGCCGGTCCGCGGTCGCGCCCGGCGTGGTCGTGCGGCTGAGGTGCAGGATCATTCCGGCGCGGCCCTGGAAGAGCCCGGGCTGCGCGTAGAAGCGTGAGGTGGCGGCGGTGACGACGCCGGAGCGGGCCGCCTCGAACTCCCCGGCGAGGCCGGGGGAGTGGGTCACGAGGTCGTCGAGGACCATGCCGAGGCCCGCGCTGCCGTCGCCGAGGTAGGGCAGGGTCCGCCAGCCCTCGTCGACCTCCAGTGACCCGTTCTCGCGGGTCGCGCAGGACTCCAGGTCCCGGCGCAGTGCCACGGCCGCGGCTTCCAGCCATACGGCCCGGCCGGTCCACTCGTACTGCCGCAGCAGGAACAGCGCCGGCCCGGTCGCGCCCCGCAGCAGTCCGGCGCGCCGCCGGGGCGTGGCCGGGAGCGGCTCGGCGAGCCGTTGCACGAGGATCCGCGCGGCCTCGTCGGCCCGGTCGCGCAGCTCCGTCTCGCCCGTCGTCTCGACCAGCCGGCCCAGGACGAGCCCCAGTCCGGCCAGTCCGCCGTGCAGGTCGGAGGAGAGGTTCTGCCACCGCTCGGCGAGGATGCCCTCGACCAGGTCCAGCGCCCGCTGCCGGTGCCCGAGCCGGTCCAGGACCAGGGCGACGCCCGCGAGCCCGTCGTACAGGCCGAGCGGCGTACCGACCGGGGCCGGTGCCGTCCGGGTGAGCAGCCAGCGCTCGCCCTCCTCGTAGCGCTCGGCACCGGTCGCGTCCAGCGCGTACAGCACCCCGGCGGCGCCGTGGGCGAGCCCGAGCCCGCCGCCGTCGGAGAACTGGGCGACATCGCCGGGGAAGAGCCGGTCGTCGCGCTCCGGGGTGGCCGAGGCGAGGATCGCCTTGACCATCGAGTCGCGGCTGTACGGCCAGTCACCGGGATTCACCGGTGCGGAGGGAGCGGCTGGCGTACGGCCGGACACCTCCCGCGTGATCTCCGTGACCGCCTCGTCGAGGAACTCCCGCGGCACGTCAGGGAACTGCTCCGAGATCACCTCGGCCAGATGCGCCGCCTTGCCGCGGTCGACCACGAACAGTGTCGTCACGGGCAGGAACAGGGCAAGGCGCAGACAGGCCAGCGCATAGCGGTCGACATCGGCGCCCCGGCGGTCCGGCGGCGCGAAGAAGCCCGGGTGGGCGACGACCTGGCGGCCGTTCTCCTCGGCCGGTGCCGCTGCCTCGAAGTCGAGGAGGAAGACCGACTCCTCGTCCGGCGCGACCATGATGTTGAAGACGTGCAGGTCGTTGAAGACGATGCCGCGGGCGTGCACCGCCGCCACGGCCTCCTCCACCTCGCGGTGGATGCGCAGCGCCCACGCCGTGTAGGCGGCGACGGCCCCCGTGTCGGGATCCTGGGCCAGCAGCGGATGCCGCTCGGCGAAGAAAGAGTTGAGCGGACGGCCTTCCAGGAAGTCCATCACCAGGAAACGGTGGCCGCCGAGCTCGAACCAGTCGCGCACCTCCGGGACCACGCCCGTGCCCGCGACCTGCTCCAGCGCCCGCTTCTCCCGCTCGAGCCGGGCGACCGCGTCGGCCCCGTCCGAGGCGAGTCCCGCGTGCGGCCGGCCCTCCTTGAGGACGACCTTGCGACCGTCGCGGGTGTCGGTGCCCGCGTACACGCCGCCGCCGTTGGAGAAGTGCAGCGCCTTCTCGATGCGGTAGGGCAGCTCGCCCGTCGTCGTGTTGTTCCGCGCGTCGAGATGCGGCTGGAGGAACGCCGGCAGCGTCACCCACTCCGGCACCTGGAAGGACGGCGTCCGCCGGTCCGGCACCAGCTCCCCCGCGCCGTCGCGCACCGCCGGCACCAGCGAGCCTCGCTCGTCCACGACGAACGAGCGCGCGAAGGCGCCGTAGCGGACGTACAGCGGACCCTCGCCCCAGCGCAGGTCGGTGAGGATGTACGGGCCTTCGAACCCCTCCAGCAGCGCGCCCAGCTCGCGCAGCACCTCGTGCAGCTGCTCCTCGTCGGCCGGATAGACGGTGACGAACTTGCCGCTGCCGTCGCGGGGCGCGTACTTGGTGTTGCGCAGGTGCAGCAGATGCGGGCCGGGCACGAATTTGAAGGGGACGCGCCGCTCGACGCAGTAGTCCCAGACGATCCCGGCGATCTTCTCCGCGTTCGCCCGGGTCGCCGAGGCGTGGATCTTCCAGCCCTGCGCGGGACCCTGCGGCGGCTCGCCGTCCGGGCCGGGCGGCGTCATCGTCAGCCAGTCCCCGATCCGTGCCGTCTCCCAGCCCTCGGGCACGGGCCGGCGGGCCGTCTCATAGAGGTGCGCGGCCGCCCCCTGCGAGGCCTCCTGCCCGTCTCGCGCCAGCCGGTCCGGTGTCTCGTAGAAGTGCCGGTCGGCCAGCGCGTACACCTCGTACCGCTTGTCCATGCGTCCCCCTCCGTGATCGGCACCGAGCCTTCCAGCCACGCGCCGGGCCAGGACAGTCACGGCTGTCACGAGAACAGCGTGCGGAACGCATAGGTAAAGACATGTTCGGTTCCGTTCGAGCACCCGGTCGGGCCGGCCCACGGAACGCTCACAGGGGCTGCGCAGGTGTCGCATAAGCGCTGTAATGGCCAACGTGGTCAGTGAGGGCGCCCGAGAACCCCAAGAACGCAGAACGCGAACGCTGCGTGTCGAAGGTGCCCTCAAAGCGATCGCGGTCGATCAGGAATCGCCGGAACGCGTGCACCGTGTCCTCGAACAGGCACTCGTCTTCGCCGGCGCCGCGTTCGCCGCCCTGTACACACCCGGCCAGGACGGCGAGCTGCTGCGCCTGGTGGAGTCGGCCGGGGCGCCGAGGACGCTGTACGGACTGCGCGACAGTTATCCGCGCACCGGGCGTTCCCCCGTCGCCGAGGCTCACCGCGGCGGACGCCCCGTCTCGCTGGGCCCAGCGCAACTCGCCGAGCACGTCCAGGCCCGGCGCGTGCCGTACCGGGACTTCTTCCTGACGGCCCTGCCCGTCCACGGGGACGGCGGCGGCTGTCTCCTCGCCGTGTGCGAGCGCCCCGACGGATTCGACACCGAGGACCGCGAGTGCCTGCACCTCATCTCCGAGGCGGTCGCCTTCCCCGCACCGGCCGCGCCCGCCGAGGGCGGTGATCTGCCGCCGGGCGCGTTCAGCCTCGCCATGGACACCGGCCGCGTCCGGGCCGGCGACGACCTGCTGGACCTGTTCGGCCTGGACCCCGTGGAGTTCGACGGCCGGGTCGAGACCCTGCTCGGCCTGACCGTGCCGGAGGACCTGCCCTCCCTGATGTCCGTGGTGGAGGCCGACCACATGTCCATCGGCGACCGGGAGCTGGAGTTCCGGGTGCTCCAGCCCACCGGACCCCCGAAGTGGATCCGGCTGCGCGGGCGCCTCCTGCCCGGCGGCGTGGGCCACTCCGCACGGCTCGTGGGCACCGTCGACGACGCCTCCACGCTGCGCTCCGACGTCACCGACGTGGCCCGCGTCCAGCGCCTGGCCACCGCGCTGGCCACCGCCGTCACCGTCCGCGACGTCGGCAAGGCCGTGGTCGCCGCCCTGCGCCGGCCACTCAGAGCCGACCGCATCGCGCTCGCCGAGCTGGAGAGCGACCGGCTCGTCGTCACCGTCCTCGACCCGCCCGAACCCGAGGCCTGGCCCGAGCTGTGGCGCCGGGAGTGGCGCACCGAATGGCCCGACGCGCCCGTACGCGCCATGCCCACCCTCGCCGCCGCCCTGCGCGAGGGCCGCGCCCGGATCTGGCCCGCCGGCAGCGCCTTGGAACGCGGCCTGTCCGAGGTCGGCCCCGGCGGTCTCGCCGTCCTTCCGCTGCCCGCCGGGAACCGCATGGCCGGGGCCTGCCTGATCGGCTGGGACACGCCGCACGACTTCGGCTCCGACGAACGCGCCCTGCTCACCGCCTGCGCCGGCCTCGCCGGACAGGCCCTGATGCGGGCCCGCGCCTTCGACGCCGAACACGAACTCGTCGGCATGCTCCAGCGCCAGTTGCTGCCCCGCCGCCTGCCCCGCCTGCCGGGCGCCGAGGCCGTCACCCGCTATCTGCCCAGCACGGCAGGGCTGGAGCTCGGCGGCGACTGGTACGACGTCATCCCGCTGCCCGACAACCACGTCGCCCTCGTCATCGGTGACGTCCAGGGCCACAGCGCCGCCGCAGCCACCCTCATGGGCCAGATGCGCACCGCCCTGCGGGCCTACGCCGTCGAAGGGCACACGCCGGACGTGGTGGTCTCCCACGCCAACCGGCTGCTCATGGACATGGAGAGCGACCTCTTCGCCACCTGCGCCTACGTCGACATCGACCTGGAGGAGGGCTCCGCCTGGTGCGTGCGCGCCGGGCACCTGCCGCCGGTGCTGCGCTACCCGGACGGTACGACCGAGATCGCGGAGGCCGAGGGCGGCCCGCCCCTCGGGGTGATCACCCAGGCCGACTTCCCGATGAGCCCGCTCCGGCTCCCGCCCGGCACCCTGATCGCCCTGGTCACGGACGGGCTCGTCGAGACGCCCGATTCCGACATCGACGAGGGCATGGAACGCCTCGCCGGCCAGCTGGCCGCGTCCGCCCCCGTCGACCTGGGGCTCGTCGCCGACGCCCTCCTCGGCAGCGCCCAGCGCAGCGACGACGTCGCCGTGCTCCTCCTGCGCTACGACGGCATGGACCTGCGCCCGCTGCGGGAGAGCTGGACGGTGTGGCGCGTGCCGCAGGCGGTCGGGCACGCCCGCCGCTTCGCCCGGCGCACCCTGCGCTCCTGGGGCGTCACCGAGGACTTCGACGCCGCCCTCCTCGTCGTCTCCGAACTCGTCACCAACGCTCTCGTCCACACCGACGGCCAGGTCCGCATGGACCTCACCCTCGTCAACGACCGTCTGCGCGTCGCCGTCGCCGACGCCTCACCGCGCTCTCCGGTCAGACCGGCCAGCATCGGCTGGGAGGCCACCGGCGGCCGGGGCGTCCTCCTCGTCGAGGCACTCTCCGCGACGTGGGGCACACTGCCGGTCAGCGGCGGCAAGCAGGTGTGGGCGGAGTTGGCCTTGGGGCGCTGAGCAGCCGCGAGTTCCTTGTGACCGCTCGGGTTCACCGGGTACCCGGAGCGACCCTAGAAGGAAGAACCGCCACGAGCCGAGGAAAGAGGCCCATCATGGCTCAGCATGTCCGCGACATCATGACCGGTGATCCCGCCACGGTCGAGCCGCAGACCTCCGTCGCCCAGGTGGCCCGCATCATGCGCGACGAGGACCTCGGAGTCGTCCTGGTGACGGAAGGCGACGATCTGCGCGGGTTGGTCACCGACCGTGACCTGGTGATCCGGTCGGTCAGTGAGGGCGGCGACCCGGAGCGGACCACCGTGGCCGGAGCGTGCAGCGACGACCTGGTCACCATCGGCCCCGACGAGGACCTGGTCCACGCGGTGGAGCTGATGCGTGAGCACTCCGTGCGCCGTATCCCGGTGGTCGACCACGGCCACCCCGTGGGCATCGTCTCCCTGGGCGACATGGCCATGGAGCGCGACCCGGAGTCCGCGCTGGGCGACATCAGCGCCGCCCGTCCCAACACGTGACAGGTGTGAACAGCTCTGCCGCGCAGACGAGTTGAGAGCCTCGGTCCAGGCGTCACGACGCGCGTTTGTTCGGTTTCCCGTTGGATACCCGAACAGCAGCGGACCCAGAAGGAAGATGATGAGTCGTGACGTCCATGGACCTGAGTGACAAGCCCGCCGTCCGTCGGCCGGAGACCGGCTGGTCGAAGGCACGCCGCCTGCGCGGCAAGGCCGCGCTGCGGACCTGCCTCCCCGCCGTCGAGAACCGGGCCACTCCCGGAATCACACGCTCCGGGGCGGAGTGGAACATCGTCAGGGGCGAGGACTGACCGCTCCCCGGAAGGCCGCGCGGTGACGAGCCGAGTAACTCCGCGCATCGACAACCAAAAGAAGTGATGTTCACATCCGCCGGATCACGACTAAGGTGAACCGAATGAAGGCTCTCGTGCTGTCCGGCGGCGCAGGAACAAGACTGAGGCCGATCACACACACGTCGGCCAAGCAACTGGTGCCAGTGGCCAACAAGGCTGTGCTCTTCTACGGGTTGGAGTCGATCGCCGAGGCCGGCATCACCGACGTGGGAATGATCGTCGGGGACACGGCCGCCGAGATCGAGGAAGCGGTGGGTGACGGGTCGAAGTTCGGCCTGAAGGTCACCTACATCCCCCAGGAGCGGCCCCTCGGGCTGGCCCACGCGGTACTGATCGCCCAGGACTACCTCGGCGACGACGATTTCGTGATGTACCTCGGCGACAACTTCATCGTCGGCGGCATCACCGACCTCGTCGACGAGTTCCGTGACAGCCGGCCCGACGCCCAGATCCTGCTCACGCGCGTGGCCGACCCACGCGCCTTCGGTGTCGCCGAACTTGACCCGTCCGGCCAGGTGACCGGCCTGGAGGAGAAACCCGAGCAGCCCAAGAGCGATCTCGCCCTGGTCGGCGTCTATCTGTTCACGCCCCTGATCCACGAGGCCGTGCGCGCCATCGAACCGTCGTGGCGCGGCGAACTGGAGATCACCCACGCCATCCAGCACCTGATCGACTCCCGCGCCGACGTGCGCAGCACGGTCATCAAGGGCTACTGGAAGGACACCGGCAACGTCGGCGACATGCTCGAGGTGAACCGTACGGTCCTCGAAGCCATGGAGCGCCGCATCGACGGCGCCGTGGACGACGCCTCGGAGACCATCGGGCGGGTGGTCGTGGAAGAGGGCGCCCGGATCGTCAACTCCCGCATCGTCGGGCCCGTCGTCATCGGCGCGGGAACCCTCGTCAGCGACTCCTACGTCGGCCCCTTCACCTCGATCGCGGAGAACTGCCGGATCACCGACAGCGAACTGGAATTCTCGATCGTGCTGCGGGACTCCTCGATCCGGGGCGTCGGCCGGATCGAGTCCTCGCTGATCGGGCGGCATGTCGAGGTGACCCCGGCCCCCAGCGTCCCCAGCGCCCACCGACTTGTCCTCGGAGACCACAGCAAGGTGCAGATCACTTCATGAACCTCCTCGTCACCGGTGCCGCCGGGTTCATCGGCTCCCGCTACGTCCGTGCGCTGCTCGCCCCGGACGCGCCCGACGCGCCGCGCATCACCGTGCTGGACAAGCTCACCTACGCCGGCACCCTCGACAACCTCGAACTGACCCACCCCCGGCTGGAGTTCGTCCAGGGCGACATCTGCGACGCCGAACTCGTCGACAAGCTGATGGCCGATGCCGACCAGGTCGTGCACTTCGCCGCCGAGTCGCATGTGGACCGCTCGATCACCGGCGCCGCCGACTTCGTCCGCACCAACGTGCTGGGCACCCAGACCCTGCTGGACGCCGCCCTGCGCTACGACGTGGGCCCGTTCGTGCACGTCTCCACCGACGAGGTCTACGGCTCCATCGAATCCGGCTCGTGGCCGGAGGACCACCCGCTGCAGCCGAACTCGCCGTACTCGGCCTCCAAGGCCTCCTCCGACCTGCTCGCTCTCGCCTACCACCGCACCCACGGCCTGGACGTGCGCGTCACCCGCTGCTCCAACAACTACGGCCCGCACCAGTTCCCCGAGAAGGTCATCCCGCTGTTCGTCACCAACCTCCTCGACGGCGGGACCGTGCCCCTGTACGGCGAGGGCCGCAACGTCCGTGACTGGCTGCACGTCGACGACCACTGCCAGGGCGTCGACCTCGTCCGCACCCAGGGCCGGCCCGGCGAGGTCTACAACATCGGCGGCGGCACCGAACTCACCAACAAGGAACTCACCGGCCTGCTCCTTCAGTCCTGCGGCGCGGACTGGGACCGGGTGGAGTACGTCGAGGACCGCAAGGGCCACGACCTGCGCTACTCCGTCGACTGGAGCAAGGCCCGCGACGAACTCGGCTACCGCCCTGCCCACGACTTCACCACCGGCCTCGCCGAGACCGTCGCCTGGTACCGCGACAATCGTGCCTGGTGGGAGCCCCTGAAGCGGCGCGTCGCCCAGGAGCGCGCATGAGGTGGCTGATCACCGGCGCGGGCGGAATGCTCGGCCACGACGTCGTCGAGGAACTCACCTGGCGCGGCGAGGACGTGGTGGGCCTGGACCGCTCCGCCCTGGACATCACCCGTCCTGAGGCCGTCGACGCCGCGGTGCGGGAGCACCGCCCCGACCTGGTCGTGAACTGTGCCGCGTACACGGCCGTCGACGACGCCGAGACCGACGAGGCCCGCGCCCTGGAGATCAACGGCGACGGACCGCGTCTGCTGGCCCGGGCCTGCGCGGCGCACGACGCCCGGCTGATCCACGTCTCCACCGACTACGTCTTCTCCGGCGAAGCCGGTACCACCCCCTACCCGGAGAACCATCCGCCGGCACCGCGCACCGCCTACGGCCGCACCAAGCTGGCCGGCGAGCGGGCCGTGCTGGAGGAGCTTCCCGGGGCGAGCGCGGTCGTGCGCACGGCTTGGCTCTACGGGGTGCACGGCACTAACTTCGTGCGGACCATGATCGGTCTCGAAGCCCGCCGCGACACCCTCGACGTCGTCGACGACCAGCGCGGGCAGCCCACCTGGAGCGCGGACGTCGCCGAGCGGATCGCCGACCTCGGACCCCGGCTCGGTCCCGACGCGCACGGTGTCTTCCACGCCACCGACTCCGGCGAGGCCACCTGGTACGAGCTGGCCCGCGAGGTGTTCTCCCTTCTCGGCGCCGACCCGGACCGGGTGCGCCCCACCAGCAGCGCGGCCTTCCCCCGGCCCGCGCCCCGCCCGGCGTACAGTGCGCTCGCACACGGCCGGTGGCAGGAGATCGGCCTGCCCCTGCCGCGCGAGTGGCGCTCCGCCCTGCACGAAGCACTGCCCCGCATCCGCAAGGAAGGTCCCCCTTCGTGAAACGCCATGAGTTCCTCCGGGAACTGCACAAGGTCAGCGCCAATCGCAACTACCTGGAGATCGGCGTCAACGACGGCCGCAGCCTGCGCCTGTCCCGCGTCCCCAGCATCGCGATCGACCCCGCCTTCAAGGTGGTCTCGGAGCTGAAGTGCGACGTCCACCTGGTGAAGGCCACCAGTGACGACTTCTTCGCCCGTGACAACCCCCTCCAGCACCTCAAGGGCGGCCGTCACCCGCTGCGCAACCTGCGTCGCGGCCGCAGCCCCATCGGCTACTGGCGCCGCACCACGCTGGATCTCTCGTTCATCGACGGCATGCACATCTTCGAGTACGCCCTGCGCGACTTCATGAACGTCGAGAAGCACTCCGACTGGTCCAGCGTGATCGTCTTCGACGACATGCTGCCGCGCAGTGTGGACGAGGCGGCCCGGGACCGGCACACCAACGCCTGGACCGGCGACGTCTACAAGATCACCGAGGTGCTGGCGCGCTACCGCCCCGACCTGGTCACGATCCAGGTGGACACGGCGCCCACCGGCCAGCTCGTCGTCTTCGGCGCCGACCCGAACAACCGGGTCCTGCACGACAAGTACGACGAGATCATGGCCGAGTACAAGGTGCCCGACCCGCAGAAGGTCCCCGAGGCGATCCTCGAACGGGCCGGCGCGGTACGCCCCGAGGCCCTCGTGGAAGCAGGCTTCTGGCGCCCCCTCACCCAGGCCCGCAACCGCGGCCTGCCCCGCCGAATCGGCTGGGAGCCCCTGCGCAAGTCCCTGGAACAGGTGGGCGTCAGCCGCTGACCCCACGGCGCCGGCCCGCCCGGGGGCGACCGGCGCCGCCACCTTCTCCCGGGTCGGCGTCACCGGCCCCGGGCGCGAACGAGCCTGCGACGTGTCGCGGTGCCTGCCTCCCGGTGTGTGGCGGTATCAGTCTCGGGGCCGCTGCGGGCGGCGGGGCCGGGACGGTGCGGGGCTGCGCTTGCGGCGAGCCTCGGGCACCGGTCGTGCGCCGCTGCTCGCCGAGCCCGCTGTGGTTCCCCCGGCGCGGGGCGCGCAGGTGGCGGGTGTGTCAGCACTCGCTGTGCGTCGCGGTCAGTCTCCGGGCGTGCCACGGGCACCTGTCCGGTGCGTTGCGCGTCCCCGTGCGCGGAGCGTGCCTCACCGCTTCAGTGCTTCAGCCCCCTGGGCTGCCAGGCCGGTCGTCTCGGCTGGGCGGCGGGTGTCCGGCTCCCCCCCGGCAGGCCCGGGCTCGCAGTGGGGCGGGTTCCGGCCTCGGGCCGCTGCTCCCCTCAGTGCTCAGCCCCCTGGGCTGCCAGGCCCGTCGTCTCGGCTGGGCGGCGGTTGTCGGCCTCAGCCCCCCGGCGGGCCCGGGCTCGCAGTGCGGTGGGTTCCGACCGGGCCGCTGCCCCTCAGTGCTTCATTCTTCTGGGCCGTAGGCCGGTCGGCTGGGATGGGCGGCGGTTGTCCGGCTTGGCCTCCCGGCAGGCCCGGGCTCGCAGCGCGCCTGCCGGACCTGAGCGGCGGCGGGTGCGCCGCGCCCAGGTTCGCTGCGCCCGGCACACCCGCCGCATCACTCGGGCGTCAGCCGTCTCCCCGACCGGCCCTCAGTTCCTCGTAGTACGCACGGCAGGTCTCGTACGACGGGAGCAGACCCTGGCGTTCCGCCTCGGCCAGGGTCGGGGCCTGTTCGTCCTTCGGGGAGAGGAGAGGGGTGATCCCCTCGGGCCAGGCGATGCCGAGGGCCGGGTCGAGGGGGTGGATGCCGTGTTCGCGCTCCGGGGCGTAGCCGGTGGAGCACAGATAGACCACCGTGGCGTCGTCGGTGAGTGCCATGAACGCGTGGCCCAGCCCCTCGGCGAGGAACACCGCGTGGCGGGTGTCGTCGTCGAGTCGTTCGGCCTCCCACTGGCCGTAGGTGGGGGAGCCCACTCGGATGTCGATCACCACGTCCAGGACGGCACCGCGCACACACGTGACGTACTTGGCCTGGCTGGGCGGCACATCGGCGAAGTGCACACCACGCAGCACGCCCCGCCGGGAGACCGAGCAGTTGGCCTGGGCCAGCGCCAGATCGTGGCCCGTGGCCTCACGGAACTCCTCGCCGCGGTACCACTCGTTGAAGCTGCCCCGGTCGTCCGGAAAGATCTTGGGCTCCAGAATCCAGGCGCCCTCTATCCCCAGTGGTCGCATGCTGTCACTGCCCTCCGATCCTGATACGGGAAACCACCTTCCGACGCGCGGTACCGACCACCCGCCGCGCCCGCCGCGCCAGCCGCAGCGCGACACCGGGCCCCGGCGCCGGCACGACCAGCACCTGACCGTCGGCGGCGCGCAGCGCGAACGGCAGCCCGGTGAAGCGGGGCCGGTCGGCGCCCGGGGCCAGACACAGAGCCACCCGCCAGGTGTCACGCGAGAGGTCCTTGGCGGGCATCGCCGCCTCCAGCACCGCCCCGCGCCCGTCCGGGGCGGGGGAGAGCGTGCCGGACGCGTCGAGGATCCGGCTCGAGGAGACGAACCTCAGCCGCACCTCGCTGTCGCCCTCGACATGCAGCGGAAGCGGAGCACGGAAACGGTCCCCGGAGACGGTGACATCCATCGGCTGCACGCTGCCCAGACCGAGCCGCTTGCCCCGCGCGCCGAGCTCCAGGGAGAGGTTGCCGTGCGGCTCCGTCCAGTACGGCAGAACCGGCCTGTCGCCGACGAGTCCCACGTCCGGCGTGGGCCGGGACGCCCGCGGCGCCGGGCCCAGGCGGCACTCCTTGGTCCAGCCGCCCAGCTTGACCCGCACGACCGCGTCCCAGACGCCGTCACCCGGCAGGCCGGCCGGGTCGACGGTGGCGGTCGCCCGCAGCACCAGCCGGACCTCCTCGCCGTCCCCGACGGACACGGTCTCGCGCGTGAACTTCACCGGCTGGAAATACTGTGCGGCGCTGGAGCGCTCGCGCAGCAGCAGATCGGCCGTGGCCTGCCCAAAACGGGCGGCGGTCTCCGAGGCCACCCACTCCACCGCCTCGGTCACGTCCTTGGGCACGTCGTTCAGCGGGGCCGCCTCGGCGTCGGCGGGGAAGGTCATCGGCTCGCCACCGGACGTGTACTCGGCCGTGAAGCCGATGCTGAGGGAGCCGTCCCGCCACTCCACGTGCCCGGGGGCCGCCTTGGGGGCGATGCCGGCCTCCCATTCCGCGAAGGACACGACGTCGTCGTACCGGTCGGCCGCGGCCAGCGCGGCGACGACCTGCTGCGTCGGCTGCAGCCCGTCCGCGACACCGGGACCGAACCGCTCGACGACGACCTCGTGGATCTCCCCGAACAGCTCCTTGCGGTAGTCATCCGGCAGGTTCAGGAAGCGCCGGGCCCGCAGTCGCTCGACCATCTCCACGCGCAGCCAGCGGCGGAAGAGCTTGTCACGCACCGGGCCGGGCTCGGTGTACCGCTCGACGACGTCGAGGGCCTCGCGGAGGTTCTTGAAGTACCCGACGGGATCGAAGCGTACGAACCCGGCGTTGGAGCTGTCGTCCCGCCGGATGTGGTAGTAGCAGACGTAGTCGCTGACCACGGAGACGTTCTCCGCGCGCAGATACGCCTCGGCGATGAAGACGTGGTCCTCAAGGCGCCGTCTGCCCTCGGGAAAGCGCAGCCCGGTGCGGTCGAGGAAGGCACGGCGGATCATCTTGTGCGGGGTGAGGCTGTCGATGAGCGGGGCGTTCTCGACGGTGGCACGCGGGTGGTTGCGGCGGAACAGCTCCACCGGCACGCCGCGGCCCTTGCCGGCCATCTTGCCCACGACGACATCGGCACCGTTGGCCACGCCGTAGTCGTACATCCGCTCCAGGGCCTCGTCGCCCAGGTAGTCGTCGTTGTCGACGAACATGACGAACTCGCCCCGGGAGGCAGCGATGCCGACGTTGCGGGGCTTGCCCGACCAGCCGGAGTTCTCCTGGTGGATGACCTTCATCCGGGGGTCCTCGGCGGCGAGCGCGTCGAGCCGGGCGGGGGTGGCGTCGGTGGAGCCGTCGTCGACGAAGATCACCTCGTACTCTTCGGGAGGCAGTGACTGCCTCTGCAGCGAGGTGATGCAGTCCTCGATGTAGATCCCCGGGTTGTAGACGGGGATGATGACGCTGACCTTGACCGGCATCGGGTTTCCGGGCCCCTTCGGGTCGCTTGCCGTAGACGTCCTGTCTTACTGCGTGTTGCCCGATGCTAACCCGGTAGACAACGCTGCCTCACCTTTCGAGACCTGGCCGTGATCATCTGCGTCGATACGACAACTGAGCTGCACGGTCTGTCTGTTCGCGGTCAAGTCGATTCCCGGGTGGAGCGGGCCGCTGCCTCTAGGCTGAGGGCGTGCGTCTTCTTCTCATGTCCGACACTCACCTGCCGAAACGGGCCAGGGAACTGCCCGCACCGCTGCTGGCCGAACTTCCGCACGCCGATGTCGTGTTCCACGCCGGGGACTGGGTCGACACGGCCACCCTCGACCTGCTGGAGAGCCGCTGCCGCAGGCTCGTCGCCGTGTACGGCAACAACGACGGACCGGACCTGCGGGCCCGGCTGCCCGAGGTGGTGTACGCGGAAGTGGGCGGGCTGCGCTTCGGGGCGATCCACGAGACGGGCCCCGCCCAGGGCCGGGAGAAGCGCTGCGCCGCCCGCTTCCCCGAGCTCGACGTGCTGGTCTTCGGCCACAGCCACATCCCCTGGGACACCACGGCCCCCACCGGCCTGCGCCTGCTCAACCCGGGCTCCCCGACGGACCGCCGCCGCCAGCCCCACTGCACCTACATGACCGCCACGGCCGCCGACGGCCGGCTCACCGATGTGGAACTGCACCGCCTGCCGCCGCGCTAGACCGGGCCTGCCCCCGATCGTTCCGGGAACGGCCGTGACATGATCGGCGTATGGGGCGGGACAAGGGATATCTCCTGGACAACCGGCAGGTCGAGGCCGGTACCCGCTTCGAGGCGCTGGCGGCCCTCTTCGACGCCTCGGCGTTCCGGCACTTCGAGACGGTCGGGATCGACGAGGGATGGCGGTGCTGGGAGGTCGGGGCCGGCGGGCCGAGCGTCGCCGCGTGGCTCCGTGAACGCGTCGGGCCGCGCGGGCGCGTGCTCGCCACCGACATCGATGTCTCCTGGGCGGAGACCGCCGCCACCGGGGGAGTGGAAGTGGTCCGCCACGACGTGGGCCGCGACGCACCCCCGGCCGGGCTCTTCGACCTGGTCCACGCCCGTCTCGTCCTGGTCCATGTGGCCGAGCGCGATGCCGCGCTGCGCACCATGGTCCGGGCGCTGCGCCCCGGCGGGTGGCTGCTGGTCGAGGACGCCGACCCCGCTCTGCAACCGCTGATCTGCCCGACGAGCACGGCCCCGAGCAGGAGCTGGCCAACCGGCTCCGCACCGGCTTCCGCCGGCTGCTGCGGCAGCGTGGTGCCGACCTCTCCTATGGACGCAGGCTGCCGCGCCTGCTGCGCGAGGCCGGCCTGGCCGACGTCGAGGCCGACGCCTACTTCCCGATCACCTCGCCCGCGTGCGACGTCCTCGAGACGGCCACCGTCCAGCAGGTACGCGACGAACTCGTCACAGAGGGCCTCGCCACGGAGGAGGAGATCGAGCGGCACCTGGCCAACATCGCGGCCGGGCGCCTCGACCTCGCCACCTCCCCGATGATCTCGGCGTGGGGCCGTCGGCCGGTCGGCGACGGCTCGCAGCCCTGATCCAGGCGGCCAGTCGTCTTTTCCGGTCTCGCGTAGAGCTGAACTCGAGGCACCGTCGGCCGGTGCCTCCTCTAGAGTCGGCCCTATGACGGAGGCACCGGCCCTGGACCGTGGCGCGCGGTCCCGTGACGCGATACTGGACACCGCCGGCGAGCTGATGTCGCGCCACGGCTATGCCGCCACGTCCATCTCGATGATCTCCGCCGCATGCGGTCTGCCGGTCAGTTCGATCTACTGGCATTTCCGCAGCAAGGACGGGATCTACGTCGCGGTGCTGGAGCGCGCCAGGACCGTACTGCTGGCGGCCCTGCCCCCGGCCGAGGTGCCGGGCGCCGACGTCGCGCAGCGTCTGGACACCTTTCTCACAGAGCTCGCGGGCGCGTTCCGGCGCCACCCGCGAGGTGTGAAGCTGCTGTTGGGGCTGGGCATGGTGCAGAAGGACGCCAGTGCGGCGGCTGTGGCCGAGGTGCGTCACTACCGCGATGCGCTGGTGGCCTGGGCCCGGGATTCCGTGAGCTCGGTCTTCGCACTGCGTGACCGCCCCGAGGTGGCGGACGAACTGGCGCGCTTCACGCTGAGGATGACGAGCGGAACCGCGGTGGCCCGTTGGTTCGAGCCGGACGCGGTCCTGGAGACCGAACCGCTGCGCGTGGCATTGCTGGCGCTGGCGACCCACCACGGCGTTCCCGTGCGGGGCGTCACGAAGAGGCAATGACGCCCCGGTACCTGCCGTAGCGCGAAATCGGCCGCGCCCGTCGGCGCGGGAACGGGCCCCGGGCGGCCGTGCCCGCTGCCCGGCGCGGGCAGGGGTTGTGGCGCGGGGTCATGACGTGTGCTCGTAGGCGCCGATGTCGCAGGTGGCGCCCTGGGGGCGGGTGACGCCGCGCTGATCGGTGGCCGGGCAGCCGTCGGCCGCGTCCAGGGCGGGGCTGCCGGGCAGCAGCGCGACGGTGTCGGTGGGGCCGCCGTTGTCCGAGAGCGGTCCGATCAGGGGCGTGCGGCTGGGCAGATCGCCCGCGGCGGTCAGCCGGCAACTTCCGTCGCCGTCGAGGTTGTGGCCCTGCGACGTGATGGTGGCGAAGGCCCTCTTGCAGTTCGCGGGCGCACCGTCGACGGTGTTGTTCGCGATGACGGAGTTGCGCAGCGTCATGCGCCCGAGGGGCAGATCGACGATGTCGGGAATCGGTGAGGGCAGGCTGTCGAGGTAGGCGGGGGCGATGTTGATCCCGCCCCCGCCGTCGCTGGAACTGTTACCGGTGATGGTCGAGTTGAGGATCTTCACGGGCCCCGTCCCCCTGATGTCGATGCCTCCGCCGTAACCGGCGAGGCTGCCGGGGCGGTCGCCGGGGTTCGTCACCCGGTTGTCCGCGATCGTCGAGTTGGTCACGGTGCCGGTGTCGTCGAACCTGATGCCGCCGGCCTCTCCCGCGACGTTCCCGCTGACGGTGCTCTCGATCAGGTCGAGGTGGGAGTCCGGGACGTTGAAGATGCCGCCGCCGTAACCCGCGGAGTTCCCGGTCACGGTGACCCGTCGCAGCGTCATGTGATGTCCGTTGGCGATCGCGCCCCCACCGGTGTCGGTGATGGGCAGTTCGCGTTGCCTGGTCACCCCGCCGGTGATCGTCAGATCGGACAGCCGGGTGTCCCCCTGCATGCGGAAGGCCCGGTCCAGGCGGTTGGCGTCGATGACGGTGGTCCGTGCGCCGGCGCCCTTGATCGTGGTGGGGGCGGCGACGTTCAGGTCGCCCGTGGTGGGGTCGGGGTGGTCGCCGATGATCAGCCGCGGGTCGGGCGGGATCGTCAGCCGGTAGTGGCCGGGAGGCAGCGTGATCGTACTGCCCGGCCGGGCGTTGGCGGCCATCACCGCGGCACGCAGGCTGCACCCGCCCGAGGCGGTGAGACACCGGCCGTCCGCCCCGTCGGCGTCGACCGCGTCGGACGTGGTGTCCACGGTGAACTCCGCGGGCCCGGAGGCCACGGGAGCGGCGGCAGGGGCGGCGGGATGTGCGGCGGTGGCGAGGAGGACGACGGCGATTGCGGCCGTGACGGCTGTGCACTTCATGTGGAACCCCTCTCGGCGAGGCATCCGGGCGTACCAGGACTCGGCTTCTGCGAGGACTTCGTGCTGGTGAGCGATGCGCGGCTCGTACGGGGAACGGGCTTCGGCGCGTCCGGCGGCGCGCCTCTCCGGTACCGCCGACGGTCTGGAGGGAGCGTTCCATTCAGACCGCCTTGTGTCCACCGACGGACCCGGGAATGGCCGAATGGGGACGCCACGGCCACGGGGCAGGGAGCCGAACCGGCAATGGCATACTGCTGGTCCGATGAGCGAACCAACCGAGGCGGCCGCACGCCCCGTGACCAAGCGTGATGTGCAGCGAGAAGCCTCCCGCCGCGGGCTCTTGAAGGCGGCGGTGGAGATCCTCGCGGAGGAGGGCTACCGCGGTCTGACGGTGAAGAAGGTCGGCGACCGTGCCGGCGTCAGCCGAGGCATGGTCAACTACCACTTCACCTCCAAAGCGGGGCTCGTGGAGGCCGTGGTCGCCGATATCCGCGAGACGTTCATCGACGTGCTCCGGGCCCGGCCCGGATACGCGCGGATGAGCGGGCTCGAAGCCGTACTGGCCAAGGTCGACCAGTTCTTCGTCCATCTGGCCGAGCCCGAGCCGGGGCTACGGGCGCGCGCGTTGCTGGTGCTCCTCGTCGAGGCGGTCGGCAGCGCCGACGGGATCAAGGGCGTGATGGCCGAGCATCTCAGCCTCGTGCGGACCGGCGTCGAGGAGGACATCCGTCGGGGGATCGCGGACGGAAGCATCCGCCCGGACCTGGATGCGGTCGCGCAGGCGTTCCTGGTGGAGAGCGTCGCTCGCGGCGTGCTCCTGCAGTATCAACTGGACTCCGCCCGCACCCGCCTGGCGGACATCGCACGGGCCGCCCACGAGACGCTGGTGCTCGGACTCACGTCGACGCGGGGCGACGACTGATCTCCCGGTCGCGCGTCATACGGCACTGAGCCCGCCGACCACCACCATGCCCTGGCCCGTGATTTCGGCGACGTGGCGGGTGAGCGAACAGGCCGCGTGGCGTCACCAGGCGCCCCTCACTCGTGGTTTCCTTCCCCCTCCGCGAAGCCAGTGCTCTCGAAACCGGGGTCCAGTTCCACACCGGTGGCGTTCAGGAAGAAGGCCACCATGTGGTACTGCCCCACCAGCATGGCGATCTCGATCAGCTCGGCGTCGCCGAAGTGCTCGGCCAGAGCCTCCCAGGTCGCGTCGGACATCGTTGCCTCGCGGTTCAGCTCGTCCGCCGCCCGGATCAGGTGCCTCTGGAGGTCCGTCCAGCCGGGTGCTTCCGGCCCCTCGGCGATGCGGTCGATGTCCGCATCCGTGACGCCCGCTGCCCTGGCCAGGGGAAGGTGCCGTCCCCACTCGTACCGTGCGCCGGTGTTCCATGCGGTGCGCAGGATCAGCAACTCGCGCAGCTCTTCCGGCAGTCGGCCCCTGAGAAGCAACTGGCCGCCGAAAGGCATGAACTGCTCGTAGAGATCGGGATGGCGCACGAGCGTGGTGAAGATGTTCGGGATCCGGCCCCCAGGGTCCTGAATCGCGGTGGCCAGCAGTTCTCGGGTCCGTGCATCCCACTGTGCTTCGGGGAGCGGCATCAGCCGCGGACGGGTCCGCCGGGCGGCTTCGTCGCGCTGTGACATGGCGACCTCCAGTGTCCGAGGGGCTCACCCTAGGAGACTGGCTGAACGCGCAGCAAGTGAATGCGCGAGGTGATCAGTTGGCCGGATCGAGAAGGATCTTGCGGACGCCGTCGGATCGGCCTGCGAACAGTTCGTAGGCCGCAGGGCCTTCGGAGAGGGCGAGGCGGTGGGAGACCACGACCTCGGGCTGGATCCGGCCGGCACGGGTGAGGGCGATCAGGGGAGGGAGCTCGTAGTGCACCGAGCACAGCCCGATGGCGAACTCCAGTTCCTTGATCTGCGCCAGCCCCATGTGGAAAGGGAACGCCTTGCTCTGGCTGACTCCGATGACGCTGACCCGGCCGGCCTGCCGGACGGCCTTGAGGGCGAGCTCGATGGTGGCGTCCGAGCCCACGGCCTCCACCACGGCGTCCGGCCCGCGTCCGCCTGTCATGTCCCGAATGGCCGTTCGCGCGTCATCGCCTTCGACCGGCTCGACACCCAGGCCGGCGGCGAAGGCGCGGCGCTCCGCGACCAGGTCCGCGCCCAGTACCCGCGCCGCGCCCATCGCGAAGGCGGACTGGGCGGCCATGAGGCCGACCGGGCCGAGGCCGACGACCAGGACGGTCTCGCCAGGCTGGATGCGGGCTCGACGGCAGCCGTACCAGGCGGTGGGGGCGTTGTCCGTGAGGACGACTGCGGCTTCGTCGGAGATGTCCTCGGGCAGGTGCACCAGATTGACGTCGGCGTACGGCACGGCCAGGGCCTGGGCCTGGCTGCCCGGGAGCTGCGGGCTCACTCCGTAGCAGAGTTCCGTGCTCGACTTGGCGTGCTCGCACCGGGCGGTGAACCCGGCCGCGCACGACCGGCAGTGCGCACAGCCGACGGAGGCGGGCACCAGAACCCGGTCGCCGGGCTTGAATCGGGTGACCTGGCCGCCGGTCTCGGCCACCACGCCGACGCACTCGTGTCCCGGTGTGTAGCCCAGTTCCGGGCTGAACGCGTTGCCGTGGTAGATGTGCAGGTCGCTGCCGCAGATGCCGGCCGCGGTCACGCGCACCACCGCGCCGGTGGGGCTGGTGACGGCCGGGTCGGGGACATCGCCGTAGCGGATGTCGTGACGGCCGTGGTAGGTCAGTGCCTTCATCGGATTTCTCCCTCCCCTCTGCCCGGTCAGTCCGCGATCTTCAGCACCAGCTTGCCGTGGTTGTCACCACGGAACAGCCGCATCAGGGTTTCGGGAAAGGCCTCGACTCCGCCGGACACCACATCCTCCAGGGACTTCAGCCGGCCCTCCGCCCGCCACGTGGCCATCTGTGCGATGCCGTCGGCGTACCGTTCGGCGTAGTCGAACACCACGATGCCCGTCATGGACGCGCGGTTCACCAGAAGCGACAGGTAGTTGGCGGGGCCCTGCGGCTTGGTGCTGTTGTACTGGGAGATCGCGCCGCACACGACGATGCGGGCACCGCGCGCCAGCCGCAGCAGCACGGCGTCCAGAACGTCTCCGCCGACGTTGTCGAAGTACACGTCGACACCGTCGGGGGCGTGCTCGCGCAGCGCCTTGCGGACATCCTCTGTCTGGTAGTCGATCGCGGCGTCGAACCCGAACTCGTCCACCACCAGCCGGCACTTGGCCTCGCCGCCGGCGATACCGATGACCCGGCAGCCCAGGATCTTGGCGATCTGCCCGACGACACTGCCGACGGCCCCGGCCGCTCCGGAGACCACGACGGTCTGCCCGGGCTCGGGACGCCCTACCTCGATCAGGCCGAAGTAGGCCGTCAGGCCCGACATGCCGAGCGTGCCGAGATACGTCGGCAGGGGGGCGGCCTCCGGGTCGACCTTGGTCACGTCGCGTCCGTCCGACACGCAGTACTCCTGCACGCCGAACGAGCCCGACACATGGTCGCCGACCGCGAATCCGGGGTGCCGGGAGGCGATCACCCTTCCCACCGCGCCGGCGCGCATCACCTCGCCGATCTCCACCGGGCGGATGTAGGACCGGCCCGCGTTCATCCAGCCGCGCATCGCCGGGTCGATCGACAGACAGAGCACCTGCACCAGGAACTCCCCGTCGCCCGGCTGTCCGGCCGGCTCCTCGACGTGCTCCCAGTCGGTGGGGCGCGGCTCTCCCACGGGACGTGCGGCCAGGCGCACCTGGCGGTTGACTGTGCTCATTTCCGGCGGCTCCTTCGACGGTGGCGTTGGTTCGGCGGTCGGCACGGCCGAAGGTTGCTGTCGTCACGCACGTACCGACATGTCCACGGCACATACCGGCTAGTCGGTATGCGAGGGGAGCGTACGGGTGCCGCGCCGTCCGAGACAAGAGGGGACCCGGTGCGATGTACGGCTCCTGCGGGGCCGCCCCCACTCGCGCCCCGTATCGCCTGCCACTCTCACCGCGCTGCGGTTCGGCAACGAGGCCGTTCGGTACGCCCCCGCGCTACTCCTGTCCTGGGACCGCCATCTCCCCAAGAAGCGCCCAGTCATCCTGCGGAATCGTCGCGTTCACAATGCGCGGCGTCTCGACCAGATGGGGCGGCAGGGTCTGCTGCGCAGCCTTGAAGTGCGCGGACTGCACGTGTGCGGCCCCGGCCTCGTCGTCGCGGAAGGCCTCGACCAGGACGTACTCCGTCGGCTCGGCCACGCTGCGCGACCAGTCGAACCACAGGCAGCCGGGCTCGGCGCGCGTCGCCCGGGTGAAGTCAGCGGTGATCTCGGGCCAGCGGTCGGCGTGCTCGGGACGGACTCGGAACTTGGCGGTGATGAAGATCATGGGGTTCCCTTCGCTGAGGTGTCAGGCGGGCTGTGCTTGCGTGGTGCCGCGCCGTCGGAAACAGAACTCATGGCGACACGATCGTACGAACACGGCTTGCCGGTGCCGGCTTGTGGACCCCACGACACCGGACACGTCGCGGTCATGGCGGACGGCGCGAGCGGGCGCTCTTCCAGGACTACAGGGACGCGTGCCGGCACTCAACCGCGATGTCGTCGTGAACGAGCAGCTCAGCGCGGCAGCGGCGCGGGTCAGGAGGAGCGGTGCGGGTGCACCGCCCCCTCCGTGGTGGTCAGCGGCGCGCCACTGCCGCCCCAGCGCAGCGCGACGATCTCGGCGGCGACGGACACCGCCACCTCCTCGGGGGTACGGGCCCCGAGATCGAGGCCGACCGGCGAGCGCAGCCGGGACAGCTCGTGTTCCGTGAGGCCGGCCTCGGCCAGCCGTTGCGCCCGTTCGGCGTGGGTGCGGCGGCTGCCCATCGCCCCGATGTACGCGGCCGGCCGGCGCAGTGCCTCCTGGAGCAGCGGCACGTCGAACTTGGGATCGTGGGTGAGGACGCAGATCACCGTGCGCGCGTCGGTGTCCGTGTCGCGCAGATAGCGGTGCGGCCACTGGGCGACCACCTCGACGCCCTCGGGGAAGCGCCGGGACGTGGCGAAGACGGGGCGGGCGTCGCAGACGGTGACCCGGTAGCCGAGGAAGTCCCCGATGCGGGCCACGGCCGCGGCGTAGTCGATCGCGCCGAAGACCAGCATCCGCGGCGGCGGCGCGAAGGATTCCAGGAACACGCTGACGGAGTCCTCACGGCGCTGCCCCTGCGGCCCGTAGTGCCGTAGTCCAGTGGCGCCCAGGGCGAGTTCGCCGCGGGCGTCGGCGGTGACGGCCGCGTCCAGGCCGCTCGCGCCGAGCGTGCCCGAGACCCGGTCCGGCCGGACGGCGAGCGTCGCCCCGCGCGGCGCCGGGCCGTCGGTCACCGTGGCGAGGGTGACCGGCTCACCCGCGGCGACGGAGTCGGCGACCACGCCGAAGGCGGGGTCCCGCTCGGGGGTCACGGGACGCACGAGCAGCGTGATCTCGCCGCCGCAGGTCAGCCCGACGGCGAAGGCGTCCTCGTCGCTGTAGCCGAAACTCTCCAGACGCGCCTCGCCGCTCGTCACGACGTCCCGCGCCAGCTCGAACACGGCACCCTCGACACAGCCGCCGGACACACTCCCCACGACCTCCGCGTCCGGGCCCACCGCCATCGCCGCGCCGGGGTCGCGCGGCGCGCTGCGGCTGACCTCGACGACCGTCGCGAGGCCGAACGGAAGCCGGGCCGCGTACCAGCGGCCCAGCGCCGGGAGGATGTCACGCACGATCCGCTCCTTCCACGCACCGCACCGGGTACCCCGGAAGGCCCCTATTCCCGTTGTGGCCCCTCGGGCCCTTCTGCTGCACTGCACTGGACAGCGACGTCACCGAGTCCCGAGGAGCAGCAGATGCGCACTGCGTTCATGTCCCCCCAGCCAGGAACGGACCTCTCTCCGAAGGACATGACGCTTCGTGCACGTGCTCAACCTTGGAATCCTCGCCCATGTCGACGCCGGTAAGACCAGCCTGACCGAGCGGTTGCTCCATTCGGCCGGGGTGATCGACCGGATCGGCAGCGTCGACGACGGGAACACCCGTACCGACACCCTCGCGCTGGAGCGCCAGCGCGGCATCACCATCAAGTCCGCCGTCGTCTCGTTCCCCCTCGACGGTGTGACGGTCAACCTGATCGACACTCCCGGTCACCCGGACTTCATCGCCGAGGTGGAGCGCGTGCTCGGCGTGCTGGACGGCGTCGTGCTCGTCGTCTCCGCCGTCGAAGGGGTGCAGGCACAGACGCGGGTGCTGATGCGCACGCTCCAGCGGCTGCGCATCCCGACCCTGCTCTTCGTCAACAAGATCGACCGGCGCGGCGCACGGTACGAGGAGGTGCTGCGGGCGATCTCGGCCCGGCTGACACCCGCGATCGTGCCGATGGGAACCGCCACCGGCCTCGGCACGCGCCGGGCTCGCTTCACGCCCGGTCTCGGCCCGGCCGCGCTCGACGTCCTCGCCGGCCACGACGACACGCTGCTGTCCGCGTACGTCGAGAACACCGTCACGGCCGCCCTGCTGCACACCTCCCTCGTCGCTCAGACCCGGGAGGCCCTGGTCCACCCCGTCTTCTTCGGCTCCGCCGCCACGGGCGCCGGTGTGGACGCGCTCCTGGCGGGCATCGGGGACCTGCTGCCCCCGGCCGACGGGGACGCTGACGGGCCGCTCTCCGGGACCGTGTTCAAGGTCGAGCGGGGCCCGGCGGGGGAGAAGGCCGCCTACGCCCGGCTGTTCTCCGGCACCCTGCGCACCCGCGACCGGATTCCGTTCGGAACGGACGGCGCCGAAGGGCGGATCACCGCGATCAGCGTCTTCGGACACGGGACGGACACCCGGGGCGACACCGTCGTCGCCGGACAGATCGCCCGGCTCTGGGGACTCGGCGACATCAGGATCGGCGACGCGATCGGCGAACCCCACAAGGCGTACGAGCACTTCTTCGCCCCGCCCACCCTGGAGACCGTCGTCGTCCCGGGCCCGGACGTGAACAGCGGCGCACTGCACCTCGCGCTCACCCAACTGGCCGAACAGGACCCGCTGATCGGCCTGCGCCACGACGAACGGCGGCAGGAGACCTCCGTGTCCCTGTACGGCGAGGTGCAGAAGGAGGTCATCCAGGCCACCCTCGCCGAGGAGTACGGACTCGGCGTCACCTTCCGTGAGACCACGCCCCTGTGCGTCGAACGGCTCGTCGGCACGGGGCAGGCCGTGGAGTTCAACAAGAAGGACGCCAACCCGTTCCTCGCGACGGTCGGCCTGCGCGTCGACCCCGCACCGGTCGGCTCCGGCGTCGGCTTCCGGCTGGAGGTGGAGCTCGGCTCCATGCCGTATGCCTTCTTCAAGGCCGTCGAGGACACCGTGCGCGAGACCCTCGACCAGGGCTTGCACGGCTGGCAGGTCCCCGACTGCACGGTCACCATGACCCACAGCGGCTACTCGCCCCGCCAGAGCCACGCCCATCAGGGCTTCGACAAGAGCATGTCGAGCACCGGCGCCGACTTCCGCGGTCTGACCCCGCTGGTGCTCGTCGAAGCGCTGCGGCGGGCCGGGACCCGGGTGCACGAGCCGATGCACCGCTTCCGTGTCGAAGCCCCGGCGGACACCCTCGGCGCGCTGCTGCCGGTGCTGGCCGCACTCGCCGCCGTACCGCAGACGACCGAGACCCGGGGCGCCGGATGCATCCTGGCGGGCACGGTGCCCGCGGGCCGGGTGCACGAACTGGAACAGCGGCTGCCCGGGCTCACCCGCGGCGAGGGCGAGTTGGAGAGCGTCTTCGACCACTACGCGCCCGTCACTTACGGCACGGTTCCGATGCGCTCGCGCACCGACCACAACCCGCTGAACAGGAAGGAGTACTTGTTGAATGTGACACGAAGGATGGGCGGATGACGTGTGCGGGCCGGCAGAGAGGGAACTTACTCCAGAGTCAGGGGTGTTGACGGTGTCCTGAAATGGCCGGACTGTAGTGGACATGCCAACTATTCGGGCACGTCTCCTGGTTGTCCTGGCTGTCCTCTTCGGCTCCGTGACGGTGGCGGGCGTCCCGCCAGCCACCGCCGCGCCCCCTCCCGGCTCGCTCTGGTTCGACGACCCGACCGTCACCGTGCGGAACGGCCGCTTCACCGACGCCTCCGGCCGCGAGATCGTGCTCCGCGGCTACAACGTCTCCGGCGAGACGAAGCTGGCGGAGAACGGCGGCCTGCCCTTCGCCTCGGTCGCCGACGCGAAGAAGTCGGCGAACGCCCTGCGCGCCCTCGGCGGCGGCAACACCGTCCGCTTCCTGCTCTCCTGGGCCTACGCCGAGCCCGAGCGCGGCCAGGTCGACACGGCCTACCTGGCCGCCGCCACCGACCAGATGCGGGCCTTCCTCGACGCCGGCATCCGCGTCTACCCCGACTTCCACCAGGACCTCTACTCCCGGCACCTGTTCGACGCCGACAGCTGGTACACCGGCGACGGCGCGCCCAAGTGGGCGGTGGACGCCGGGAACTATCCCGACGAGTCCTGCGGGATCTGCCTCTTCTGGGGGCAGAACATCACCCAGAACGAGGCCGTGAAGCGGGCGTCCTACGACTTCTGGCACAACGCGCACGGCGTACAGGACGCCTTCCTCGCCACCGCCGAGAAGACCATGGCGTACGTACGGCAGCACCTGGGCGCCGACCGCTTCAAGGGCATCGCCGGCTTCGACCCCTACAACGAGCCGCACGCGGGCGTCTACGACTCCGGGCAGACCAGCCGCGCCTGGGAGAAGGACGTGCTGTGGCCGTTCTACGAGAAGTTCCGGTCCCGCATGGACACGGCCGGCTGGCGGGACAAGCCCGCCTTCGTGGAGCCGAACCTCTTCTGGAACGCCAACCTCGACTTCCAGAAGCAGGAGGGCGGCCTGCTGGACGCCGGCACACTCGGACCGCGCTATGTGTTCAACACCCACTTCTACGACCAGAAGGCCATCTCCGGCGTCTTCATGTGGGGCAAGGCGGCCGACGGCCAGTACGCGAACGACTTCCGCACCGTCCGCGACCGCGCGGCCTCCGCGCAGACCGCCGCCGTGGTCAGCGAGTTCGGGCATCCGCTGGCGGGCAACGTCTCCGACAAGGCGCCGACCGTCCTCAAGGGGATGTACCAGGCCCTCGACTCACGCCTGAAAGGGGCCGACTGGTGGTCCGACCCGGCCGCCTCGGGGTCCGTGCTCTCCGGCTCGCAATGGCAGTGGGACATCTACAACGGCCGTCACCGCGAGCCGATGAACGGCAACCCCGACAAGGTGCTCACCGCCGGTGACGCCTGGAACGACGAGGACCTGTCCGCCGTACGTCTCGACGACTCGGGCAAGCCCGTGCTGCGCCAGGACGCCCGGCTCCTGGACCGCCTCTACCCGAGCGCCACGGCCGGCAGAACCGTCGGCTTCACCTACGAGGACCGCTCCCGGGACGGCTCGACGACGCTGACCTGGAACCCGGTGCCGAGTGCGCTGCCGAATGTGCGGCGGCTCGTGGGGTCGGGGCAGTACGGGCTGCTGCTGTGGCGCTCGGACGGTGGCTCCGCGCCCACCGAACTGCACCTGCCGGCGAGCTTCCCGACCTCGTCCACCACGGTCGTCTCCGACCTGGGCGCGGCACACGGCCCGCCGGCGTACACCTCGACGACCCCGGTCGGCGTGGCCCAGGAGCCGGGCGGCACGGGAAGCCGCCGCCTGCTGCTCACCGCGCAGGACTCGGGAGTCCTGCACTACGCGCTGGTGACCAACGGGGCGACGGCTCCCTCGGCCGATCTGCTGAACGCCGCCCGCTCCGAGCTGGCGGCGTGGGCGGCGAAGGAGGTCAGCTAGCGGACGGGCTCGTCCAGCCGGCCTCCACATGACCGAGCCGGACGCGCTGCGGGTGGTCCCCGACCGGCACGGACGCGACCTTCTTCCCGGTGGCGAAGTCGATGGCCGTGACCTGGTCGGAGCCGCTCTCGGAGACCACGCACTGCCTCCCGTCACCGCTGACCGTGGCCCAGTAGGGCTTGGCGGCGGTGACAAGCGGGCCCTCCTGGAGGGTGGCGCGGTCGACGACCGTGGCGTAGTCGTCCATGGTCCCCGCGACACACAGCTTCTTGCCGTCCGGGCTCATCGAGAGGCCGTGGTGGCGGGAGTCGTTGACGAACGTGGTGCGGTCGTCGCTGGTCGCCGGATTCTTCGGCAGGGTCTTCGTGCGGGTGATCTTGTCGGAGGCCAGGTCGTACTCGAAGAAGCCGTTGAAGAACGACACCTGGAAGTACAGCTTCGACTCGTCCGGCGAGAACACGGCCGGCCGGACCGCGTCGGAGTAGTCCTTGAGACCGATCGCGTCCAGGCGCGGGCGCATGTCGATGACCTTGACCTGCTGGTACGTGGTCGCGTCGATGACCGTGATGCGCCGGTCGCCCTTCGTCCAGTCCAGCCACGGGGCGTCGGTCTGCGTGTTCACCTCGCCGATCGACATGTTGTAGATGTACTTGCCGTCCTTGGTGAAGATGTTCTCGTGCGGTTTGTCGCCGGTGGCCGCCTTGCCGAGCTGCTTGCCGGTCTCGATGTCCAGCACGTGCACGGTGTTGCCGGTCGACGCGGACACCGCGACCCGCTTGCCGTCGGGAGAGATCGCCATGTGGTCGGCGCGGTAACCGGACACCGGGAAACGCCAGTTGATCCGCCCGGAGGCGAGGTCGATCGAGACGACGTCGGCGAAGCTCGGCCGGGAGACCACCACGGACTTCCCGTCCGGCGTGGAGTACATGTCGTCGACGAACTGGTCGTGGCCCTCGCCGACGCTGTTGCGGATCGTCATGAAGGCGATCCATCTGATCGGGTCGGCGTTGATCTCCGCCATCCGCTCGTCCTTGTCGGGGACGACGTTGATCCGGCCGATCTTCGCGAAGTCACCGGTGGACTTGATGACTTCGGCCGTGCCCTCCCAGTTGTTGCCCACGAACAGCACCTCGCGCAGCGCGGCGGAGGCGTCGGGGGCGTCCGCGTGGGCGGCGGTCGCGGGAACGGTGAAGGTCAGGGCGAGGCCGGCGGCTACGGAGCACAGGTGCCGTCGTCGGAAGACGGGCATGACTGCTCCCTCCTCTGCGATGCATCGGGGTGTGTGAGTGGGACATGCCAAGACTGAGCGCGTGGAATCTGAACACGCGTGCTTTCAGAAATAACTTACTGCAAAGTAAGGAAGGGGTGGCCTTCTCCACAAGACCGCGTGCACGACAAAATCGGTGTTCGAACGACGAAGGGAGAGCCGGTGCCGGGCAGACTCAGAGCGCCGACCGGCCGCTACGGCGGCAAGACAGCCGAGGAACGGCAGGCCGAGCGCCGCCGCCGGTTCCTCGACGCCGCGCTCCACCTGTTCGGCGACACCCCCGGCTTCCGCTCCACCACGGTCGCGGCGCTCAGCGAGGCGGCCGGGTTGTCCACCCGCCAGTTCTACGAGGAGTTCCGGGCCCTCGAGGACGTGCTCGCCGCGCTGCACCTCCAGGTCAACGACTGGGCCGAGGCGGCGGTCCTGGAGGCGGCCGCCGGCGCGGCCGACCTGCCGCTCGTCGAGCGCGCGACCGCGATCTTCCGCGCCTACGCCGGGAACGTCGCCGCCGACCCGCGCCGGATCCGCATCACCTTCGTCGAGATCATCGGAGTCAGCCCGCGCCTGGAGGAACAGCGGCTCGCCCGCCGGGCCGGCTGGGTCGGCCTCATCTGCGCCGAGGCCGACGCGGCCGCCGCGCGCGGGGAGGCCGCACCCCGCGACTACCGCCTCGCGGCGACGGGCTTCATCGGCAGCGTCAACGGCCTGCTGCACGACTGGAGCGCGGGGTGGGTGGACGCGACCCTGGACGACGTGGTCGAGGAACTGGTCCGGCAGTTGCTGGGGATCCTGCGGCCGCCGGGATGGACTCCCCCCGAGGTGAGTCAGACCCGCGTCCGGCCGCGTCCGCCGGTGGGCGCCCCGGGGAAGGCCCGCCGGTAGTCGCTCGGCGACACCCCGAGGTGCTTGAGGAAGTGGTGACGGAGATTGTTGGCCGTGCCGAGACCGCTCAGTTCCCCGACCTTCTCGACCGGCAGGTCCGTCGACTCCAGCAGTGACCGGGCGCGCCCGAGCCGCTGGTCGAGGAGCCACTGAAGAGGAGTCGTGCCGGTGGCCGCCTGGAGGCGTCGGTAGAACGTACGCGGACTCATCGAGGCCCGCCGGGCCAGATCCGCGACGGTCAGCGGCCGGTCGAGGTTGGCCCTCGCCCACTCCAGGACGGGAGCCAGCCCCTCGTCGTCGCTGGGCGGCACGGACAACTCGATGAACTGCGCCTGCCCGCCCGGCCGGTGGGCGGGCACCACCATGCGGCGCGCCAGCTGGTTGGCGACGTGCGCGCCCAGATCGCGCCGCACCAGATGCAGGCACAGGTCGAGGCCGGCGGTGAGCCCGGCGCTGGTGAGGACATCGCCGTCGTCCACGTACAGCACCGACTCGTCGACGTGCACCTTCGGGTACCGCTCGGCCAGTTGGGAGGTGTGCAGCCAGTGGGCGGTCGCGCGGCGTCCGTCGAGCAGCCCCGCCTCGGCGAGCGCGAAGGCACCGGTACAGAGGGAGACCATGCGGGCACCCGCGTCATGGGCGCGACGCAGGGCCGTGACCAACCCCTCCGGCAGCGGCCTGCCTTCGTCGACACAGGGGTCGGGCACCGAGGGCACGATGACCGTGTCCGCGTCCGCCAGGTCGTCGAGTCCGTAGCGGGTCCGCAGGGTCAGCCCGTGGCCCTCCGTACCCTCCTGCGTCCCCGCTCCCGTCCCGCAGAGCCGCAGGTCGTACCAGGGATCGGCCAGATCCGGCTGCGGCTTGCCGAACACCGTGCAGGGGATGCTCAGTTCGTACAGATCCCACGACGGGACCCCGATCTCCTCGGTCACGACCACGGCGACAGAACCAGCACCCATACCCAGAAGCGTATGGCAGGAATTTGGTGGACGCCGTCAGCACTGTCACTGTTCCCGATCTTCACGCCCTGCGAACGTGGCCGTACGTGATCACGCATCACCTACGCACGCTTCACGAGGAGTTGGGCATGAACGCAGAACACCGGGCCGTCACCGTCATCGGACTGGGCTCGATGGGATCGGCACTGGCCGCCGCACTGCTGGACCGGGGCCATCCGACCACCGTCTGGAACCGGTCCCCGGACAAGGCCCGCCCTCTGGTCGACCGGGGCGCCCACCTGGCCGCGACACCCCAGGAGGCGGTCGCCGCCTCCCCGCTGACCATCGCCTGCGTTCTGGACTACGAGGCGCTGCACACCGTCCTCGACCCGGCGGCCGGCGACCTCGCGGGCAGAACCCTGGTCAATCTCACCTCCGGCTCTCCCGAGCAGGCCCACGAGGCCGTCAAGTGGGCGGGGTCCCATGGGGCCGACTACCTCGACGGCGCCATCATGACCACCCCGCCCGGCGTCGGCGACCCCGCCATGATGTTCCTCTACAGCGGCTCCCAGCAGGTCTTCGAAGCCCACCGCCCCACGCTGACGGCCCTCGGCGACCCCCTGTACCTGGGCACCGACCCCGGCCTCGCCTCCCTTTACGACGCCGCGCTGCTCGGTCTGATGTGGTCCACCATGACCGGCTGGCTGCACGGCACGGCGCTGGTCGGCGCCGAGGGGACACCCGCCACCGACTTCACCCCCGTCGCCACCCGCTGGCTGACCGCCGTGGCGGGCTTCCTCACCACCTACGCGCCCCAGGTGGACGCCGGCCGCTACCCGGGCGACGACGCCACCGTCGATGTGCAGATCGCGGCCATCGACCACCTGATCCACGCTGCGGCGGCCCGGGGCATCGACAACGCGCTGCCCGAGTTGCTGAAGGCCGCGATGGAGAAGGCCGGCGCGGCGGGTCACGGACAGGACAGCTACGCCAGCCTGATCGAGGTACTGCGACCCCCGGCGCGGGACTGAGCGGGCTAGCCCGACACCCAGACCACGAGGTTCACAGCCACGACCAGGGTGCCTCCCAGCAGCACAGCGGCCAGCAGCCGCGCGCGGAGCCCCCGGTACACCGCCTCGTACTCGCCCCGCAGTTCCTCCCCGCGGCGGGCCGTTCGCTGCCACGAGGCGCGGGCGAGGGCGAGGTGCTCCACCGTGAACAACCGTTCCACCTCCCGCCGTTGCGTCTCCGGCAGCCAGTCGAGCCCGGCGGTGAAGCGTTCGGCGGCCGTACGGGCCTCCTCGCGCGCGGCGGCGGCGAGCAGGTGGCCCTCGACCTCGTGATGGAACGCCCGCAGGTCCACAGGGAGACCCTCCCTCGCGGTCACCGGAGCGTCAGCTCCTTCTCCGCCGCCGCGACGTCCGCATGGTGCAGGTCGAACGCCGGGGATTCACTGCGGATCCGGGGGAGGGCGAGGAAGTTGTGGCGGGGCGGCGGGCAGGAGGTGGCCCACTCCAGGGAACGGCCGTAGCCCCACGGGTCGTCGGCCGTGACCTGCTCGCCGTACTTGGCCGTCTTCCACACGTTGTAGAAGAACGGCAGCATCGACATGCCGAGCAGGAACGAGGAGATACTCGACACCGTGTTGAGCGTCGTCAGGCCCTCGACCGCCAGATAGTCGGGGATCCGCCGCTGCATGCCCTCCGCGCCGAGCCAGTGCTGGACCAGGAACGTGCCGTGGAAGCCGATGAACAGCGTCCAGAAGGTGATCTTGCCGAGGCGCTCGTCGAGCATCTTGCCGGTGAACTTCGGCCACCAGAAGTGGAAGCCGGAGAACATCGCGAACACGACCGTCCCGAAGATGACGTAGTGGAAGTGCGCGACCACGAAGTACGAGTCGGAGACGTGGAAGTCGATCGGCGGCGAGGCCAGCAGCACACCCGTGAGCCCACCGAACACGAACGTGATCAGGAAGCCCATCGCCCACAACATCGGCGTCTCGAACGACAGGCTTCCGCGCCACATGGTGCCGACCCAGTTGAAGAACTTCACACCGGTCGGTACCGCGATCAGGAAGGTCATGAAGGAGAAGAACGGCAACAGCACACCGCCGGTGACGTACATGTGGTGGGCCCACACCGTCACGGACAGACCCGCGATCGCGATCGTCGCCCCGATCAGACCCGTGTAACCGAACATCGGCTTACGGGAGAAGACCGGAATGACCTCACTGATGATGCCGAAGAACGGCAGCGCGATGATGTACACCTCTGGATGCCCGAAGAACCAGAAGAGGTGCTGCCACAGCAACGCGCCGCCGTTGGCGGAGTCGAAGATGTGGGCGCCGAACTTGCGGTCCGCCTCCAGGGCGAACAGCGCGGCCGCGAGGACCGGGAAGGCGAGCAGGACCAGCACACCGGTCAGCAGCACGTTCCACACGAAGATCGGCATGCGGAACATCGTCATGCCCGGAGCGCGCATGCAGATGATCGTGGTGATGAAGTTGACCGAGCCGAGGATCGTGCCGAAGCCCGAGAAGGCCAGACCCATGATCCACATGTCGGCGCCGATACCCGGGGAGCGGACGGCGTCCGAGAGCGGGCTGTAGGCGAACCAGCCGAAGTCGGCCGCGCCCTGCGGCGTCAGGAAGCCGCCCACCGCGATGAGCGAACCGAACAGGTACAGCCAGTAGGCGAACATGTTCAGCCGCGGGAACGCCACATCGGGCGCGCCGATCTGCAGCGGCATGATCCAGTTCGCGAAGCCGGCGAACAGCGGCGTCGCGAACATCAGCAGCATGATCGTGCCGTGCATCGTGAACGCCTGGTTGAACTGCTCGTTCGACATGATCTGCAGACCCGGCCGGGCCAGCTCGGCGCGCATGAACAGCGCCATCACGCCACCGATGACGAAGAACGCGAACGACGTGACCAGGTACAGCGTGCCGATCGTCTTGTGATCTGTGGTCGTCAGCCACTTGAGGTGCCTCATGCCCCGCCTGTGTCCGAGCCCCGCCCGGACGTCACACTGCACGGACGCGACGAGAATCACGAAAACGGGTGTGACGATCTACAAGGTGCCGGACACGAACGGGACATGAGCAACGACGAGATCTTCGCCGCTGCCTACCGCGAGCACTACTGGGCGGTCAGCCGCTATGTCGCACGGCGACTGGAGGGGCGGGCCGGTGAGGTGGAGGAAGTGGTGGCGGAGGTGTTCACGGTCGCCTGGCGGCGCCGGGCCGACCTGCCGCACTCCCCGCTTCCCTGGCTGTACGGCGTGGCACGCAACTGCCTCGCCAACGCGGTACGCGGCCACGGACGCCGCCGCCGGCTCGTCGACCGGCTCGGCAACGACGACACGGCCCACGGGCGGCACATCGCGGTAGGTCCCGAGGCCGACACACCCGGCGCCTGGGTCCATGAGGCACTGTCCCGCCTCTCCGCGGCCGACCAGGAGGTGCTGCGCCTGACGGCCTGGGAGGAACTCGGCGTCGACGAGGTGGCCGTGGCCCTCGGCTGCGGCAGCCGGGCCGCCGCCATGCGGCTGCACCGGGCCCGCCGCCGCCTGAGATCCGAGATCGACCGCATGGCCCCCGAGCGCGCCAAGGCCGACGCACACTCCCTGGGAGGGCGGGACGATGACTGACGCGTCTTCCGCGACGACCGGCGGCCCCCGCCCGCCACGCCGCACCTGCGCCGCCCGAGCCTGCCTCAGGAGCGGGGAAGTGACGGCCGGTGGGATCCGCCTCGGTGCCTCGGCCCTCACGGCGGGCGACGCCGCGCCCGGTACCCCCTGCCCGCCGCCCGCATGACCGCCCCGAAGGAACACGGCCATGGCTGACGAACTCGAACTGCTGCGCAGCGCCAATCCGGTGCCGCACCCCCGCCCCCACTTCGGCGACGGGCCTCTGGACCACGACGCCGAGCGCCGCCTCGAGAGTCTGCTGCGTGAGCGGCCCTTCCGCAGTCTGCGGGACCGGCTGCTGCCGGGCCCGGGCCGGCCCCGGCTGGCCTGGGGGCTCGTGGCCACGGCCGTCGTCGCCGCCCTGACCCTCACCCTCGTGCTGAGCGGCCCGGACACCACACCGGCGGTCGCCGCACCCCGCCCGCTGGTGGTGCAGACCGGCTCCACCCCCGTGCCCCTCGGCCGGCTGGCCGAACGTGCCGAGCAGGCCGCGGCCGACGGCTCGCCCCGGCTGCGCAAGGGCACGCACGTGCAGTCCTGGAGCTTGGGCATGTCGGACGACAAGCCCCCGATCACCCTGCCCGAGGAACGCATCGTGCGCTGGCGGGCCGATGCCGGCCACACCGAGCTCGTCGTGGCCACCGACCCGAGGCACCCGGGCCGCCCGGTCCTCTCCGACGCGGGCGGCGAGCCACACCTCGTCGATGACGGGCACGTCATCAGCGACCGGACCTACCCGCCGAGCTGGAGCGACGCACCGCCCCATTCACCCCCGCCGCGGGATCCGGCCCGGCTGCGCGCCTACCTGACGGAGGCGCGGTTCACCGACACGCCGCTGACCACGCCCGAGCTGCTGGACGCCATGGCGACCCTGCTGGACCACTGGACCCTCGGCGCCAGGGAGAGCGCGACGCTCGCCCGGCTCCTCGCCGACGCCGAGGGGCTGCGGCCGGTCGGCCAGGTGACCGACCGGCTGGGCCGGCGCGGCCAGGCCTACGTGAACGACACGCGGGGCCTCCGCCGGATGCTGATCATGGACCCGGTCACCGGCGCCGTGCTCGGTCTGGAGAGCACCCTCACACGCCCCGACCCCCAGTACGGGGTGGAGAAGGGAGCCGTCATGTCGTACAGCGCCTGGATGCGCTGATCACACCCCGGGCAGACCGAGCTGCCGGGCTGCGGCGTTCCCGGTCTGCTCCAGCAGCGCGGCCCGCTCGTCGACTACTCGTCCCAGGCCTGGATCAGGGTCTGTTCGGTGATCTTGCCGCCCCGCAGCGAGATCATGGACTCGGACAGGACGCGCACGCCGTCCGCGTACTCGCAGCTCTCGCTGTAGGCGGCCTCGTCGCCCTGGACGACGCACCGCTCCATCTTGTGCGTCATGTCGCGGCTGTAGACGTCCTCGAGCATCCGGCCGATCTCGTCCCGGCCGTGCAGGACCTTGGGGTGGCTGGGCTGGGTCGTGCGGTCCACGATGCGGAGTTCCGCGTCGTCGGCGTAGAGGGAAAGCAGAATGTCCGGGGTCTGTCCTTCCACGCCCCGGCGCAGGGTGTCTCGGTCGAAGGCGGGGTCTGCCGCGGTTCCCATGATGACCTCCTTCGAGGGGCCGCGACCCGACAGGGAGCGGGCCGCGAGAAGTCTCTCTCCCGAGAGTCCTCCCGCCCGCCGGGCTCGGCAAGCGCAGCCGGGCCACCGGCCCCGACACGACGGCTCAGTCGGCCGCGGCCAGGAACTGGGTCGCCGCCAGCTCCGCGTAGAGCGGGTCGGAAGTCACGAGTTCGCGGTGGCTGCCGACGGCCCGGACCCGGCCCGCGTCCATCACCACGATCCGGTCGGCCATCGTCACCGTGGACAGCCGGTGTGCCACGACGAGGACCGTGGTCGTACGGGCCACGTCCGCGACGGTGTCACGCAGCGCCGCCTCGTTCACGGCGTCCAGCTGCGAGGTGGCCTCGTCGAGCAGCAGCAGCCGGGGGCGGCGCAGCAGGGCGCGGGCGATGGCGACGCGCTGCCGCTCACCGCCCGACAGCTTGGTGCCACGGTGCCCGACGAGCGTGTCGAGCCCTGCGGGCAGCCGGGCGATCAGGCCGTCGAGACGGGTCGTCTTCAGCACCCGCGCGAGGGCGTCGTCGCCCGCCTCCGGATTGCCCAGCAGCAGGTTGTCCCGCAGGGAGCCCGACAGGACCGGGGCGTCCTGCTCCACGTAGCCGATCGAGGCGCGCAGTTGGGGCAGCTCCCAGTCGGCCAGGTCCCGGCCGTCGAGCGTGATCACGCCGGAGTCGGGGTCGTAGAACCGCTCGATCAGCGAGAAGACGGTGGTCTTGCCGGCGCCCGACGGGCCCACGAACGCCGTCATGCCCTGGGCCGGCACGGCGAACGTCACGCCGTGGTGGACGTACGGCAGGTCGTCGGCGTAGCGGAAGCGGACGTCGTCGAAGGCGAGGGCGGCGGGCTGGGCGCCGGGGGAGGGCAGCGGTGCGAAACGGGCGGACGGCTCGGCGGGCAGGAGCAGTGCCTCCTGCATGCGGGTGAGGGCCGCGGCGCCCGTCTGGTACTGCGTGATGGCGCCGACGACCTGCTGTATCGGCGACATCAGGTAGAAGACGTACAGCAGGAACGCGACCAGCGTGCCCACGTCGACGGCGCCGGTCGCGACGCGCGCACCGCCCACCGCGAGCACCGTGATGAAGGCGATCTGCATGGAGAGCCCCGCCGTGTTGCCCGCGGCCGCCGACCACTTGGCGGCCCGCACGCTCTGCCGCCAGGACTCGTGCGCCGCCTCGTGCAGCGTGTTCTCCTCCCGGTGCTCGGCACCGGACGCCTTCACGGTGCGCAGGGCGCCGAGGACCCGCTCCAGCGAGGCACCCATGACACCCACCGCGTCCTGCGCCCGCCGGCTCGCCTTGTTGATGCGCGGCACGATCACGCCGAGGATCACACCCGCACCCGCGATCACGGCCAGGGTGACGCCCAGCAGCACGAGATCCACCAGGCCCATCATCACCACCGTCGCGACGAGTGTGAGACCGCCCGTGCCCAGACCGACCAGCGAGTTGGTGGTGACCTGGCGCAGCAGGGTGGTGTCGGAGGTGATGCGGGCCATCAGGTCCCCGGGTTCGCTGCGGTCCACGGCCGTGATCCGCAGCCGCAGCAGATACGACGACAGGGCGCGCCGCGCGCCGAGCACCACCGACTCGGCGGTGCGCTGCAGCACGTACGAACCCAGCGCGCCCACCACGGCGTTGGTCATCACCAGCGCTGACATCGCCAGCAGCGCTCCGGTGATGGCCCGGTCGTGGGACAGATCGTCGATCAGGCCCTTGGCCACCAGCGGCAGCAGCAGCCCGGTCGCCCCGGTGACCAGCGAGAGCACGGCACCGGCGACCAGGGACCAGCGATGCGGCCGAACGTATCCGAGGAGCAGCCGCCAGGGAGGCGCGGCGGTCTCGGTCTCTGCGATGCTCACGTCGCTCCTTGGGCGTCGGGTGGAGCGTTCAGGCTACGGCGCCGGCCTCGTACGGTGCCCGCCTTTCGGCGATGGGCGAACTCGTGATCATGCGCCTGAGGTGGCCGATCCGTGCCCCTTACCGATCAGTCGCGCGTAGGGTCGGAAGGACGGACCCCGGCCGACGAAGGAGTCAGCGCCATGGCGCAGGAAGTACGCGGTGTGATCGCACCCGGCAAGGACGAGCCGGTGCGGATCGAGACGATCGTGGTGCCCGACCCCGGCCCCGGAGAGGCGGTCGTGCGCGTCCAGGCCTGCGGGGTGTGCCACACCGACCTGCACTACAAGCAGGGCGGCATCAGCGACGACTTTCCCTTCCTGCTCGGCCACGAGGCCGCGGGCGTCGTCGAGGCGGTCGGCGACGGCGTCACCGACGTCGAGCCCGGCGACTTCGTGATCCTCAACTGGCGTGCGGTGTGCGGGAAGTGCCGGGCCTGTCTGCGCGGGCGGCCCTGGTACTGCTTCGACACCCACAACGCCGAGCAGAAGATGACCCTCGCCTCGACCGGCCAGGAGCTCTCCCCGGCTCTCGGCATCGGCGCCTTCGCCGAGAAGACGCTGGTCGCGGCCGGGCAGTGCACCAAGGTCGCCCCGGACGTCGCCCCCCAGGTGGCCGGGCTGCTCGGCTGCGGCGTCATGGCGGGCATCGGCGCCGCGATCAACACCGGCACTGTCGGCCGTGGCGACACGGTCGCCGTCATCGGCTGCGGCGGCGTCGGTGACGCGGCCGTCGCCGGGTCGCAGCTGGCCGGAGCGGCGCGGATCATCGCCGTGGACATCGACGACCGCAAGCTCGAGACCGCCCGGTCGATGGGCGCCACCCACACCGTCAACTCGCGCGAGACCGACCCGGTCGAGGCGATCCGCGAGCTCACCGGCGGATTCGGCGCCGACGTCGTCATCGAGGCGGTCGGCCGCCCGGAGACGTACAAGCAGGCCTTCTACGCCCGCGACCTCGCCGGCACGGTCGTCCTCGTCGGCGTGCCCACCCCGGAGATGAAGCTCGAACTGCCGCTGCTCGACGTGTTCGGCCGCGGCGGATCGCTCAAGTCGAGCTGGTACGGCGACTGTCTGCCCTCCCGCGACTTCCCCATGCTGATCGACCTGCATCTGCAAGGGCGCCTGGATCTCGGGGCGTTCGTCACCGAGACCATCCAGCTGGACGAGGTGGAGAAGGCGTTCGAGCGGATGCACCACGGTGACGTGCTGCGCTCGGTGGTGGTGCTCTGATGACCACGCGCGTCGAACACCTCGTCACCTCCGGCCAGTTCAGCCTCGACGGCGGCACCTGGGACGTCGACAACAACGTGTGGATCGTCGGCGACGACCACGAGGCGATCGTCATCGACGCCGCCCACGACGCCGACGCCATCGCCGAGGCCGTCGGAGACCGCCGGCTCACGGCCATCGTGTGCACACACGCCCACAACGACCACATCGACGCCGCCCCCGCCCTCGCCGAGCGGACCGGTGCCACGATCTGGCTGCACCATGACGACCTGCCGCTGTGGAAGCAGACCCACCCGGGCCGGGAGCCCGACGCCTGGCTGGTCGACGGCCAGACGATCGAGGCCGGCGGCGCCGACCTGCGGGTCCTGCACACCCCCGGGCACGCGCCCGGCGCGGTGTGTCTGTACGACCCCGGGCTGGCCACCGTCTTCACCGGAGACACCCTCTTCCAGGGCGGCCCCGGCGCCACCGGCCGTTCCTTCTCGCACTTCCCGACGATCATCGACTCGATCCGCGACCGGCTGCTCGCGCTGCCGCCCGAGACGAAGGTCCTCACCGGTCACGGAGACCCCACGACCATCGGCGCGGAGGCCCCGCATCTGCAGGAGTGGATCGCCCGCGGCCACTGACGGCATGTCGTCAGGAAAAGAAGACAGAAGATGTCCGGCTTACCCGTCACCCTCGAAGCACGACGCATTCACTGCAACGGGAGGTCGGACATGTCAGCTCCGCTGAAGGGCAAGGTCGCACTGGTCGCCGGTGCGACCCGGGGCGCCGGACGGGGCATGGCGGTGGAACTCGGCGCGGCAGGCGCCACCGTCTACGTCACCGGACGCAGCACGCGCACCCGCCGCTCGGAGTACGACCGGCCCGAGACCATCGAGGACACCGCCGACCTGGTCACCGAGGCCGGCGGACAGGGCATCGCCGTACCCGCCGACCACCTCGACCCGGCGCAGGTCCGCGCTCTCGTGGAGCGGATCGACGGCGAACAGGGCCGCCTCGACGTCCTCGTCAACGACATCTGGGGCGGCGAGAAACTCTTCGGGTGGGACGTCCCGGTCTGGGAGCACGACCTCGACAACGGCCTGCACCTGCTCCGGCTCGCCGTCGAGACACACGCGATCACCAGCCACCACGCCCTGCCCCTGCTGCTGCGCAACCCCGGCGGCCTGGTCGTCGAGATCACCGACGGCACCGCCGACTACAACCGCGACACCTACCGCAACAGCTTCTTCTACGACCTCGCCAAGACGTCCGTCCTGCGCATGGCCTTCGCCCTCGGCCACGAGCTCGGTCCACGCGGTGCCACGGCCGTCGCCCTCACGCCCGGCTGGATGCGCTCGGAGATCATGCTGGACGGCTTCGGTGTACAGGAGGAGAACTGGCGCGACGCCCTGGAGCGCGTCCCCCACTTCGCCATCTCGGAGACCCCGCGCTACGTCGGCCGGGCCGTGGCCGCGCTCGCCGCCGACCCGGACGTGGCGCGCTGGAACGGCCAGTCCCTCTCCAGCGGCGGCCTCGCCCAGGTGTACGGCTTCACCGACCTCGACGGCAGCCGTCCGGACGCCTGGCGCTACGTGGTCGAGGTCCAGGACGCGGGCAAGCCGGCCGACACGAGCGGCTATCGCTGAGCCACCCCCGGGGCGGAACGGTCGGCCGGTCTGGGAGCCGGGTACGGCGCCGGCGAGCGGGGCCCCTGCTCCACCGGAGCGATGGTTCAGGGCACCCCGTCGCCTCTGGCCATACCCATGTGGCCAGGTCGCAAAGGGAACCGGCCTCCCGGGCTCGGATCACGCACGGGATGCGTGTCGCCGCCCCAGGGTTGAGCCCACAGGAACGGTACGGGGTTCTCCTCACCGGTGAGGCACGCGGCATCGGCGCTGGCACCGCCCGGCGCTTCGCCCGGGAGGGAGCGCGGGTCCTGGTCGGCGACCAGGACCCGGCTCAGGCCGCGCGGGCGCTGCGGGACGAGGGCCTGATCGCAGGCGCCGCGACGAGGACCTGGAAGCGCTGCGCCGGCTCTACCCCCTGGGCCGGGTCGGCGAACAGGGGGCCTCGCGGCGGCCTCACCGCCGTCAACACGGGTTTTCACGACGCCCTGCGTCCATAGAGGGGGCCGGCCCCTCGCAGCAGCGCCTTCCGCCCGGTCGGCTGTGCGGTGAGGTATGTCACCGTTTCGTCGCAGGCCGACTCCCCGCACAACCGAAGCCGCCCTTCGCCCGTCTAGCTGGCAGAACACCGCAGACCAAACTCCGCGAAAGGGCTGACCAGCCATGGGGGACGTACGCAGACGGGGAGCCGTCGCACTCGGGATCACCGGCCTGGTGGCACCGCTCACACTCGCGCTCGGCGCTACGCCGGCGCAGGCCGCGAGTTGCACCACGCAGACCGGCCCGTACCAGAAGCAGGTGGAGAAGTTCCTCGGCCGTCCGGTCGACGGCAAGCAGTCCGCCACCGACTGCAAGGCGATCCGCGCCTTCCAGACCAAGCACGGGATCTCCCCGAACATCGGCTACGCCGGGCCCGTCACCTGGGGCGTGATGGACCTGATGCAGAAGCAGAAGGCCGTCGGGACGAACCCCAACAAGGACGGCAAGTGCCCGGTGAACAAGGGCCGGATAGCCTGCGTGAACCTGACCCTCCAGCTGAGCTGGATCCAGGACGGCAAGAAGCTCGTCTACGGTCCCGTCCCGGTCCGCACCGGCCGCGACGGGTACGAGACCCGCACCGGCCTGAAGAAGGTCTACTGGCGCAACATCGACCACGTCTCGTCCATCTACGACGTGCCGATGCCCTACGCCCAGTTCTTCGACGGCGGCCAGGCCTTCCACTCGGTCGGCGTCAGCATGTGGAACCCGCCGGGCTCGCACGGCTGCGTCAACATGACCAAGACCGACGCCAAGAAGTACTGGTCGCTGCTGAAGAAGAACGACGACGTCTTCGTGTACGGCCGCAAGCCGGGCACCTGATAGGCACCCGGCTCCGCACCGCCCCCTACTGCGGCGCGTCCCCGAAGTCCGGGATCTCCAGCCGTACCCCGCCCTGCCGCGCGGACTCGTGCGCGATGATGCCGGGCAAGGTGTACCGGGCGGCCACCCACGCGTTCACCGACGGCAGGGTGCGCGAGTTGACGGCGGTCACGAAGTCGTCCACCAGGAAGTGGTGGCTGCCCTCGTGGCCGTTGTGGAGGTTGTCGAACTCCCTCGGCAGCCGGGCACGGTCGTGCACGGGCGCCGACCCGGAGGTGAACGCGGCCCGCAGCTCCGGCGCGATGTGCTGCAGCGACGGGTCGTCGGGAGCCATGGTGGGCTTGGGCTCCAGCAGTTCGCTGATGTCCTTCACCCCCTGCTTGTCCTGCCACAGAGCGAACGTCGCGAGCTGCTCCATGCTCGCCTCGGTGCCGAAGAAGCGGAAGCGTGACTCCCGTATGTGCGAGGGGTAGCCGACCCGCCGGAACTCGTTCGTACGGAACGAGCCGCCGCCCGCCACCTCGAACAGCGCGGTGGCGTTGGAGAAGTCGTTGCCGAACTGGCTGATGTCCTGGTCGAAGACGCCGTCGTCCCGGTCGTCGACGACGCCGATCGCCGACACGCTGACGGCGTGTGTCCGCCAGGCGCCCAGCACCCCGCCGATCGCGTGCGTCGGGTACAGCAGCGGGGGATAGCTGGCGGTGGCCTTCCAGTTCTCGCCGCCGCTGTACTGGTAGGCCTCGTAGAAGCCCAGATCCATGTCGTGGACGTAGTCGCCCTCGGCGTAGAAGAGCCGCCCGAAGGCGCCCTCGGCGATCTGGTTGCGGGCGTGGACGGTCGCCGGGTTGTACTCGCTGGTCTCGCCCATCATGTACGTCAGGCCGGTGGCCTTGACCGTGTCGATGATCGCCGCGATCTCCTCCGTGCTGATCGCCATGGGGACCGCGGAGTACACGTGCTTGCCGGCGTTGAGGCCCTGGAGCACCAGCGGGCCGTGCGTCCAGCGCTGGGTGAAGATCGCGACCGCGTCGACGTCCTCCGACTCCAGCATGGCCTGGTACGACGGGAAGGCGCCGGCGAGGCCCTGCGCGGCGACGAGCTGTTCGGCCCTGTCGGGCAGCAGGTCGGTCACGTAGACGTCGCTGACGCCGGGGTGGGCCTGGAACAGGGTGGCGAACTGGCCAGAGAACTGGCCGGCGCCGACGATACCGATGGAGAAGGTCATGGAGCGCGTGCCCTTCACTGGGAGAGGATGAGATTGATCTGCTCGTTGGTCTGGTCGAGGCTGCTCACGGGCTTTCCGTTGCCGTAGATGTCCTCCATCGCAGGCTGCATGAGCGCCGTCATGTCCGCCGAGTAGCTGGCGATCGGGTACGAGAAGGTCCGGGAGTGCTTCTTGTCGGCCACGGGTTCGGTGAACGACGAGACGTCGATGCCCTTCTTCCGGTACGCGGCGACGGCGGCCTCGGTCCCGGCCGCGGTGGCGGGGAAGACGACGCCGTACTTGCCGACGACGGTCTGGCACTGGTCCGAGGCCAGATACGCCACCCACTTCTTGGCTCCCGCCTTGTTCTTGGAGGACTTGGTGACGGAATCGGCGAGGCCGTTCATCATGGTGGCGCGCTTGCCGGTCGGCCCGACCGGCGTCCGGGCGGTCTTGATGTCCCGGCCCTTGAAGCCCGTGTAGGTGGAGATCATCCAGGCCCCGTCGAACGCGGTGGCCGCCTTCCCCGCCGCGATCTGTGTGTTCTGCTGGTTGGACTGGATGTTGTAGTCCGAGAGCGGCGGCATGTAGCCCTTCTTCGCCAGGCCGAAGTACCACTTGACGACCGACTGGAAGGTCTTGCTGTCGTACTGGTACTTCGTGCCCCAGCGCGCCTTGTCCAGGTAGTTCCACCCGGCGGAGCCGGTGAATGGGCTCCACTGCGTCTGGCCGTCGCCGAAGCCGCCGCCGCCCGTGGCCAGGCCGTACACCTTGACGTTGTTCTTGTCGAAGCCCGGCTCGTCGCCCCGCTTGCCCTTCTTGTCGATCGTGAGATGTGCGATGGCCTTCTCGAAGGTGCCGCCGTCCTTCGGATTCCAGGAGAGGTCGCCCAGCTGTTCGGCGGTGAGCCCGGCGTCCTTGGCCATCTTCCCGTTGTAGAACAGTGCGACCGTGTCCCAGTCCTTGGGAGCGCCGTAGCGATGGCCGTCCTTGCCCATCCAGTTGGCGGCGAGGCCCGGCTGGTAGTCGGAGTTCTTGATACCGAGGTCGTCGAGCGGTTCGAGGACCTTCAGATCGGCGAACTGGCCGAAGTTCTGGATGTGGTCGGTGAACACGTCCGGCGCGGTGCCCGCGATGAACCCGGCGGTGAGCTTGGTCCAGTAGTCGCTCCAGCCCAGCTGCGTGATCTTCACCTTGAGTCCGGGGTTCTCCTTCTCGAACCCCTTCGCGCAGGCCTGGTAGGCGGGCAGCTGGTTGGCGTCCCACAGCCAGTACGTGACCGTGTTCGCCGAGGATCCGGCGGCGCCGCCCTGGGCGCATCCGCTGACCAGGGACAGCGCCAGCGCTCCGGTCGCCGCGACGAGCGTACGAATTCGCATCACAGTCCCCTTACTTGATCCCGGTGAAGCCGATGGAGCTGACGATGCGGCGCGCGAAGCAGGCGAACAGCACGAGCATCGGCAGCGCGGCGATCAGCGTCGCCGCCATGAGCCCGGACCAGTCGACGCCGGTCGCCGGGGTCTGCGCCCGGAAGACCGCCAGCGCCACGGTCAGCACGCGCGAGCTGTCGCTGTAGGAGACCATCAGCGGCCAGAAGTAGTCGTTCCAGGAGGTGATGTACGTCAGCACGCCCAGCGTGATGATCGGCGTGGACGCCATGGGCAGCACCACCCGGAAGAAGATCTTGATCTTCCCGGCGCCGTCGAGCAGCGCGGCCTCCTCGACCTCCTGGGGGATGTTCATGAAGAACTGCCGCAGGAAGAACACCGCGAACGGCGTCATGAACATGGTGGGCAGCGCGATACCGAGGAGCGTGTCGATCAGGTGCAGTTGCTTGATGAGCACGAAGTTCGGCAGCAGCGTGAAGATGGCCGGCACCATCATCCCGGCCAGGAACAGCCCGAACACCTTGTCCCGGCCCCGCCAGCGCAGCCGCGAGAAGGCGTACGCGGCCATCGCGGAGAAGAAGATCTGACAGCCGGTGATCAGGGTCGAGACCAGCACCGAGTTGAGCAGGTAGCGCCAGAAGTCGAGCCCGCCGCCGGCTCCGCCCTGTTTGACGGCCTCCTCGGCCGACTGCATCCCCAGGGCGCGCTGGAAGCCGCTCGTGGTGAGGTCCACCGGCAGCGGATTGGTCGGGTCGGCGCTCAGGCCCGCGTTGGTGGAGAGCGCGGTGCGCAGGATCCAGTAGAACGGCAGCAGGGTGATGAGGATGATCAGACCCATCACGGTCCAGGCGGCGGCCCGCCCGAAGGGGAACTTGCGCCGGACCGGTCGCAGGGCTGTGGGCGTCGTTGTCGTCACGGTAGCCATGTCGGTGTCTCCCTTCCCGTCAGCCGAGGTCGGTCCGGCCGGCCCGGGTGAGCCGGTACTGGAGGACGGTGATCGCGCTCAGCACGACCAGCAGGGCGACGGACATGGCCGAGGCGTAGCCGAACTGGAAGCGTCCGAAGGCGGAGCCGTAGATGTAGTACTGGAGCACGTTGGTCGCGTTCGCCGGGCCGCCCGCCGTGGTCACGGCCACGGTGTCGAACACCTGGAACGACCCGATCACCGTCATGATCAGCACGACCGCGAGCACCGGCCGCAGCAGCGGCATGGTGATCCGCCAGAACATCCGCCACTCGCTCGCGCCGTCCACCCTGGCCGCCTCGTACATGTCGCTCGGGATCGCCTGGAGACCGGCGAACAGCAGCAGTGCGGTGTACCCGACGTGCCGCCACACGTTGATGAGCGCGATCGTCGGGATCGCCCAGGTCTCGTCGGCGAGGAACGGGATGCGGTCGGCGCCGAGAGCGCTGATGATCTCGTTGCCGATGCCGAGCTGCGTGTCGAGGAGCCAGAGCCAGACGAGGCCGGCCACGACGTTCGACATCAGGTACGGCGTGAGCACGATCCCGCGCAGCATCGCCGACTGGGTCAGCCGCTGCAGCAGGACGGCCATGGCGAGCGCCGCGACCGTCTGCACGCCGATGTTGATGACGACGTACTCGACGGTGACCCACAGCGAGTCCCAGAAGATGGGGTCGTTGACCATGCGGACGTAGTTGTCCAGGCCCACCCACTCCGCCGGCGTCAGGAGGTTGAAGCGGGTGAAGCTCAGATAGATGCCCCGGAGCGTGGGCCAGAGCAGGAAGACCACGAAGCCGAGCAGTGCCGGCGCGATGAACACCGCGGCCAGCCGTCCGTCTCCCCGGTTGTCCCCCACCTCGGTCCGGCGTGTCCTGGGTTTGCTGCGTGCCTCCGCGGCGTCGCCCGCGGGCAGACGCGACGGAGGACTGCTGGAGGCGATGGTCATCGGGCGACTCCCTCGCATACGGCGGCTCGTCCTCTGGCGGGACTTACTTTTGGTGCGAAACAATTGCTGCGTCAAGGGGTGCGCAAACATCTTTTCCCAGGAACCATCATCGCCTTAGAGTGGTCATGTTGGTTTCAGTGCGAAAAAAAGGCCGAGGGGAGTCGGACGTACATGACCGCAGGCACCGCCGGCTGGCTGCCGTTGAGCGCGGGGGAGCGCTCGGTGGCGATCGAAGTGCTCGTTCACGGCCCGCTCTCGCGCACCGAGCTCGCCCGGAGGCTGGGTCTGTCGGCCGGCAGTCTCACCCGGCTGACCAAGCCGCTGATCGAGTCGAACCTGCTGATCGAGGTGGCCGAGGCGGGAGCGCCGACGGAGGCCCGCCAGGGCCGCCCCTCACAGCCGCTGGACGTCGTCGCCGACTCCGGGTCCTTCCTCGGCTTCAAGATCACCGAGGACACGGTCTACTGTGTCGTCACCACGCTCCGCAGCCACATCGTCGCCCGCCACGACCGTCCCCTCACCACTCACGACCCGGCCGAAGTCGCCGACATGCTCGGCGAGATGACCGCCGAACTGGCCGCCGAGCACCCTCGGCTCGCCGGGATCGGCATCGGAGTCGGTGGTTTCGTCCAGGACCGTGCCGTGGTCGGCGAGTCCCCCTTCCTGCTGTGGCGGGATGTCCCCCTCGCCGACCTCGTCGAGGAGCGCACCGGACTGCCCGTGGTCGTCGAGAACGACGTCGCCGCCCTGGTCGAGGCCGAGACCTGGTTCGGCGCCGGACGCGGCCTGGACCGCTTCGCCGTCCTCACCATCGGCGCCGGCATCGGCTACGGGCTCGTCCTGGGCGGCAAGCGGGTGTCCTGTGCCGAGGAGGACCGCGGCTTCGGCCGTCACTGGATCGTGGACCCCAGCGGCCCGCTCACCCCGGACGGCCGGCGCGGCAGCGCCGTCTCGCTGCTGACCATCCCCAACATCCGCTACCAGGTCCAGGCCGCCACCGGCCGCGACCGGACCTACGAGGAGATCCTCGCGCTGGCCGCCGCCGGGGACCCGATGCCCGCCCGGGTCATCGGTGAGGCCGCACGCGCGCTGGGCACGCTCGTCGCCCAGATCTCCAACTTCGTGATGCCGCAGAGGATCCTGCTCGCGGGGGAGGGGGTCGGGCTGATGGATGTGGCGGGCAAGACGGTCGAGGAGGCCATCCGCGACAACCGGCATCCCCTGGCCGCACCGGTCGACCTCGAGACGAAGGTGTCCGATTTTCACGACTGGGCGCGCGGCGCGGCAGTGTTGGCTATCAAGGTGCTGGTCCTGGGATCGGCCGAAGCGTGAACAGCCTCACGTTTACCGGGAGATGGACGTGATCAGCAACACTGTCCGGAATGCCCGTTTGGCTCGTGATTACTCACATCGCCTTCACGTCCGGGACCGTATGCTTCACATCATGTCCACCACTGTTGAATCCTCATCCGAGCGATCGGCTGACGAGGTCAACGAGGAGATCCGGGCCCTGTGGCGCCGGTCGGGCGGGACACTGAGCGTCGAGCAGCGTGAGGAGTACCGGCGGCTCGTCCTGGAGTGGGCCGCCGCGGCCCCGCAGTCCGTGCCGGCGGCCTGTGCACCATAGGTCCGCTGACGCATCGGACCCTCGTCCCGGGGCACCCCTGATCGAATGGGTGCCCTTCTCGCACTTACCTCGGCCATTTGCTACGGCATCGTCGACTTCGCCGGCGGCTTGCTGTCCCGGCACATCCACCACACCGCCGTCACCTTCTTCGGCCAGGTGGGCGGGCTGCTGCTCGCCTGCGCCGCCGCGCTCCTCATGCCCGCCGCCGTCGACTCCACCGACCTGCTGTGGGGCGCCCTGTCCGGCGTCGGCAGCGGCGTCGCCATGCGGTTCCTCAACCGCGGGCTGAGCACGGGCGCGATGAGTGTCGTGGTGCCCGTGAGCGCCGTCACCGGCGTCGCACTGTCGGTGCTGTGCGGGGTGCTCGTCCTCGGTGACCGCCCGGGCGCCCTGGCCTGGCTCGGCATCGCCGTGACGGTACCCGCGCTGTGGTTCGTCAGCGGAGGCGCGGCCGGTGCGGGAAAGGGGGCGGCGGACGGACTGCTCGCCAGCGCGGGCGTGGCCGTGCAGTACCTCGCCCTGGGACAGGCCGGCCCGGGAAGCGGGCTGTGGCCCGTCGCCGCGGGCCGTGTCGCCGCAGTCCTCGTCCTCCTGCCGGACGCCGCACGCCATGCCCGCCGGCTGAAGCTGCCGCCTGTCCGCTGCGCGCAGGCCCTCCTCATCGGGGCCGGGGCGGCCCTCGGCCTCGTGCTGTATCTGCTCGCTGCCCAGCGGCAGTTGCTGGCCGTCGCCGTCGTCCTCGCCTCCCTCTACCCGGCCCTGCCCGTCATCCTCGGCGTGGCCCTCCTGCACGAACGGATCAGTCGCAGCCAGGCGATGGGGCTGCTGGGAGCGGGAGTTGCGACAGTGCTGCTCACGCTGGGCTGAGAGGGACACTCGCCGACGCCCCCTCCCGCGGGCGGGGGTCACCCCCAAGTGGCCGAGTAGTACTGCCGATACGCCTTGCGGTCCTGCTCCGTGCGGATCCAGCGGGTCGCCACCAGGGCGAGGAGGCTGCCCGCGATGACCAGCAGGCCGGGGCCGACGTTGCGCGGGTCGGTGACGCGGGTCAGCAGGCCCGACACGTCCTCGCCCGTCACCGGCGCCGACGAGCCCGGCGAGGCGGCGCCCTGGGACGGCGCCGGCGCGGCACCACCGGCCTGCTTGGCCACGATCAGCTTGACTCCCAGCTCGGTCAGCGCCTTCGTCACCGGCTGGAAGAACGTCGTACCCCCCGCCGCGCAGTCCCCGCTGCCGCCCGAGGTCACGCCCAGCGCGATGCCGTCGGCGAACATCGGGCCACCGCTGTCGCCCGGTTCGGCGCACACGTTCGTCTCGATCAGCCCGGTGACCGTGCCCTCGGGGTAGTTGACCGTCGCGTTCAGCGCGGTCACCTCACCCTCACGCAGCCCGCTGGTGCTACCGCTGCGGAAGATCTTCTCCCCGACCTCGGCATCGGCCACACCCGTGATCCGCACGCCCTCGTCCTCGCCGACCGCCACGACCTCCGCGCCCTTGCCGGCCTTGCCGCTGTCGTACTTCACCAGGGAGTAGTCGTCGCCGGGGAAGCTCCCCTTCAGCGATGTGCCGACCTGATCGCGGCCCCGGTCGTCGGAGAACCAGACGGAACCGTCGGGTCCGCAGTGTCCTGCCGTGAGGATGTAGTCGGTCGTCCCGTCGGTCACGTTGAAGCCCGCCGAACAGCGCCCGGCAGTCGACAGGATCGGCTCCGCGCCGTTGATCCGCGTCGTGAACGTGCCTTCGGTGCGCTCCATGCGCACGAAGCCGCCGATGCTCTCCGCGACCTCGGTCATCCGGGACCAGTCCGAGGAGGAGACCGTGCTGTCGCCCCGTACCACCACCTGGTTGCTCTGGTAGTCCAGGGACCAGGAGGTCCCGGACACCCGCGGCGCCGAACGCAGCGTCGACGTCGCGGACTTGAGGTCGCTCATGCTGTGGGCCACCATCTTCGCCTGCGCACCGGCGCGCTTGACCTCGGCGGCCGCCTCCTCGTCGGTGACCGCGACGACCGGCCGCCCGGACGAGTCGACCCAGCTGCCCGCCGTGCGGGAGGTCCCGAGCCGGGACACGAGGTCGGTGCCCATGCCCGTGCCCGGCTTCGCCGAGTAGGGGACGCCCACGGATGGGTCGGGGGGCTCGCTCGCCACAGCGCTGGTGACCATCGTTCCTCCGAGGAGGAGTCCGCCGACGGCCGCCAGCTGTGTCACTCGCCGGACGACCCGTCGTCGTGCGTGCCTCATGCATGGCTCCCGAACCCGAACATCGCGGTGCGAACACCGCGGGGCCCTCCTTGAGTTGAGCGCCCTGTTCTCCATACGGAGCGGAGCCGTGCCGCGTTCAGTGCGCGCGGGATCTCTTCACCGCCGGCCGGTGACCGGAGCGGCCGGGGCGGCGAGCAGGGCCAGGCTGCGGGTGTCACCCCACACCGAGGCCGGATCGACGTAGGGCCGCAGCAGGGCGGTGAGCGCGGGGTCCCCGCGTCCGTTCAGCTCGTCGGAGGCGATCTTGCGGGCGATCCCGGCCAGGAAGTCCGCCACCTGCACCCGCGCGTCCTCGCGCGCGACGACGAGCCGCAGCCCGGCCAGGCCGGCCCCCGTCCGCCGGGCCGCCTCCTCGATCCACGCGATGCGGTCGGGCGTCAGCATGTTCTGCCGGTCGTGCACCAGACGGACCTTGTGCCCGTCCCCGCTCCAGAGCGCGGCCGTCCGCACGATCGCCGGGAGCAGCGGGTTGAGCACCGGGATCAGGGGCGGTCCGTCCAGGAAGTCCGCCCGATAGGACACCGCGCGGGACCGGGTCGCCGCGAGCCGGGTCAGGACCCTCCCCGCGTCGGTACGCGGATGCGCCTGCCGCAGGGCGTCGACCGTGTCGTAGAACCCCTCGACGGGGGCGCCCGGCTCTCCGTTGTTGCGGACCCGCAGCAACTGATTGGCCGCCTCCAGGAACGCTCGCCAGCCCTCCTCCCCGAAGGTCCGGCGTCCCCCGCGGAACAGGACGACGGCCGCGGCCGGGTCGCCCAGCAGCAGGCCGACCGCCCGGTCCACCACGAAGAACGTCTTCTCCATGAGATGCACCCGCGCCCGCCCGTGCATCGGCCCCTGAGGCACGAGCAGCCACTCCAGCACCGCGCGGTGCTTCTCCCGCAGCAGGTGGTTCGCCTTGTACTCCTCCGCGGGCGAACGGATGCGGTCCCGGATCTCCCGCACGGCCGCCGCGGCCGACGCCTCGGACAGCGAGACACTGGCGTGCGCGAACACGTCCGTGTTCCCGCCGGTGAGGTTCTCGCCGTCCGACCCCGACTCGTCGCAGGCGATCTCCAGGAACGGGCCCGCCGGCCCTCCCCGCACCCCGTCCGCAAGATTCCCGCTCACCGCACAGCCCCCTATCGTGTGCCCATGACCAGGATCCCGCACGAGACGTCCGGTGAACCGAATCCCCTGGAAGCCCTCACGCTCGACCGCCTCCGCCGCCGCACGAGCATGAAGTGGCGCACCTACCCCGAGGACGTGCTGCCCCTGTGGGTGGCGGAGATGGACGTGCCGCTCGCCGAGCCCGTCGTGCGGGCCGTCACCGACGCCCTCGACCTGGGGGACACCGGCTACCCCGCAGGCACGGCCTACGCGGAGGCGCTGGCCGCTTTCGCCGAGAAGCGGTGGAACTGGGACGGGCTCGCCGTGGAGCGCACCGCGATCGTGCCCGACGTCATGCTGGGCGTCGTCGAGATGATCGAGCTGGTCACCGGGCACGGGGACGCGGTGGTCGTGAATCCGCCGGTGTACCCGCCGTTCTTCCAGTTCGTCGCGCACATGGACCGGCGCGTGGTGGAGGCCCCGCTCGGGGCGGACGGGCGCATCGACCTCGGTGTCCTGGAGGAGACGTTCCGGCAGGTCGTCGCGGCCGGGGGCCGGGCCGCCTATCTGCTGTGCAGCCCCCACAACCCGACCGGCGCCGTCCACACGGCGGAGGAACTGTCCGCCGTCGCCGCGTTCGCCGATCGGTACGGCGTGCGGGTCGTCGCCGACGAGATCCACGCGCCGCTCGTGGTCGGGGGCACGGACTTCGTGCCGTACCTGAGCGTGCCGGGCGCCGAGCGCGGCCTGTCGCTGATGTCGGCCTCGAAGGCCTGGAACCTCGCCGGACTCAAGGCCGCCCTCGCGATCGCCGGGCCCGCGGCCGCCGCCGACCTGGCGCGCATGCCCGAGGAGGTCGGGCACGGTCCGAGCCACGTCGGCATCATCGCCCACACCGCCGCCCTGCGCGACGGCGGCGCCTGGCTGGACGCCCTGCTGGGCGGCCTCGAGACCAACCGGCGCTTGCTCGCGGACCTGCTGGCCGAGCACCTGCCCGCGATCCGCTACCGCCCGGGTGACGCCACCTACCTCGCCTGGCTCGACTGCCGCGCGCTCGGCCTCGGCGACGACCCGGCGGACGTCTTCCTGCACCGCGGCCGCGTGGCCCTCAACTCCGGCCTGCCCTTCGGCACCGGCGGCGCCGGGCACGTCCGCCTCAACCTGGCGGCCTCGTCCGAGGTGATCACGGAAGCGGTACGGAGAATGGCCGCCGCGCTGCGCTGACCCGGGGGCGCCCGCCGCGCGGGTCGCGCTCGTACACTGCCCGTCATGGACGACAGTGCGCTGGACGACCTGGGCGCGGGCAAGTACCTGCTGATCACCAGCTACCGCAGGAACGGTACGCCGGTCGCCACCCCGGTCTGGGTGGTACGCGACGGGGACGCGCTCGGCGCCTGGACGCCCGCCGACTCCTGGAAGGTGAAGCGGATCCGCAACCGCGCCAACGTCCTGGTCGGCCCCTGTGACCTGCGCGGCAACCCTACAGGCGACCAGGTCCCCGCGACGGCGGAGATCTGCGACCCGGCCACCACCGCCCGCTACCGGCAGCTGATCGCCCGCAAGTACGGCCTCACGGGCCGGCTCACCCTGCTCGGCAGCCGGCTGCGCCGGGGCCTGGACGGCACCGTGGGCATCCGCGTCACCCTCACTCGCTGACCCCGGCTTCACTCGCCGGCCCCGGTTTCAGTAAGCGCTTTCGGCGCCGGGGGAGTGGACGGCCCCTCCCCGGGAAAGGCCACCTGCCATGAGCCGAACTCCCGTCCTGCGCGCAGCCGTCGTCGGCACCGGCCACCGGGCCCAGTTGTTCACCGGGGGCCTCGCCGAACGCCCCGGCCACGTCGTGGCCGCGCTGTGCGACCCCAGCCCGACCCGGATGGCCTTTCACAACCGCCTGCTGACCGAGGCCGGACAACCGGCCGCCGCCCCGTGGGAGCCCGAGCGCTTCACCGACCTGCTGGCCAAGGAGGGCATTGACGAGGTCGTCGTCACCACCGTCGACGCCGAGCACGACCGCTACATCGTCCCGGCCCTGAAGGCGGGCTGCCGGGTCGTCACCGAGAAACCGATGACCGTCGACGCCGAGCGCTGCGCCCGCATCCTCGACACCGTCCGCGAGACCGGCAACTCCCTGACCGTCGCCTTCAACTACCGCTTCAATCCCGTGCACGAGAAGGTCCGCGCCCTGCTCGCCGAGGGCGCGATCGGCGAGGTGCTGTCGGTCCACTTCGAGTGGCTGCTCGACGTACGCCACGGCGCCGACTACTTCCGCCGCTGGCACCGCGAGAAACACCACAGCGGCGGCCTGATGGTGCACAAGTCGTCGCACCACTTCGACCTGGTGAACTGGTGGCTCGCCGACGAACCCCGGGAGGCCTTCGGCTACGGGCGGCTCGGCTTCTACGGCCGTGCGGCGGGGGAGCGGCACGGACTGCGCCGGGAGTACGACCGTGCCCACGGCGCCGACCGGGCCGCCGACGACCCCTTCGCCCTGGACCTCGCGGCCAACGACACCCTGCGCGCCCTCTACCTGGATGCCGAGCGGGACGACGGATACCTGCGCGACCGGAACGTCTTCGACGGGCCGATCAGCATCGAGGACGACATGTCCGTCCTCGTGCGCTACTCGCGCGGCGCGACGATGACGTACCACCTGACCGCCTACTCCCCGTGGGAGGGCTACCGGGTGATGTTCAACGGCAGCGCGGGCCGGCTGGAGCTGGAGGTCGAGGAGAGCCGGTGGCAGCCGGCCCTCACCCGGGTCACGTCGGCCGCCGGAGCCCTGCACGGGGACACGGCAGCCGAGCACGCGGGCGGCGCCCGCCTCACGCTGCGCCCGCTGTGGCAGCCTCCGGTGGACGTGCCGCTCGCGGTCGCCCACGAGGCCCACGGCGGCGGCGACCCGCGCATGCTCGACGCGCTGTTCGGCCCCATCGACCCCACCCGCTCCGCGGACACCGCGGTGGCGGACCATCCGACGGCCACCGAACGCGACGGGGCACGGGCGCTGGCGGTCGGTCTGGCGGCCAACCGAAGTTTCGAGACGGGACGGCCGGTGCGCACGGACGAGTTGCTCGCAGGCCGAAGGGGCGTCGGAATCGCAGACTGAAGGGACGTAGCAGTCGTTGGCTGAAAGGCGGTCAGCTCCAGGCCCGGTACGGCTCGTCCAGCAGTTGGAAGACCGGCTCGCTCCGTACCGGGTCCTTGGCCGTGGACAGCCGTACCCGGTCCCCGCTGTGGATGCCGATCGGGGGGCCCATCACCCGGCCGCGCACGACGAACCCCTCGGCCATCTCGATCATGGACACATTGCGCGCCGCGGGCGTGTTGCGGTGCACCACCGTGGAGTGGCGCACCGTGCCCGTGCCCTCGCTGCGCTCCGTCCGCAGGTCACTGCCCCGGCAGACCGGACACAGCAGGCGGTGGAACATGGCGGTGCCGCACCAGGTGCAGCGCTGGAAGAGGATGGCATCCGTGTCCTGGCCCCTCGGGTCGAGGAGACCCGTCGAGGAGCCGGCTGTCTGAGCGACGCTTCCTGAGTGGTGGTACACGCTGGTCAACTCCCTGCACTCGGCCGGAATCCCGGGTGCGCGGTCCCCCGCGCACACGCGTGCCCGGTTGGCCGTGCCACCGTGCACGCAGCACAGCGTATGGCACTCAGTGCCACTCGTAAAGGCACTCCGTACCCTCAAATGTGCGGACCTTCAGGCCCGGCCCAGGGCCGACTCGATCTCCTGCACGACCCGCCACAGAGGTGCTCCGCGCCGCGAGACGACCACCACCACGTCCTCCGGCTGCGATTCCGCAAGGGGCGCCGGCGCGTCGCCGAACGCGGACTGCACGTACGCCAGCGCGTGGTCCACCGTGGCGCTCGCCTCGTCCTGTCCGTCCGAACGCAGCCAGGAGCGCAGCGCGTTGTTGTGTGCCGCGACCACCGCCGCCGCGATCACGTCGGCCTGCAGGGTCCCGTCCCGGCGGACCGCGAAACGCCGCCGAAGGTACTCGGCCAGGGCACGTTCGTAGCGCCACACCACCGAGAGTTCGTAGGCGCGCAGCCCGGGGACCTGCTTGGTCAGGCGGTAGCGCTGCACGGAGAACGTCGGGTTCTCGGCGTACATCCGCAGCACGAGCCGGGCCGCGTCGCAGACCCGCCGCACGGGCTCGTCGTCATCGGAGCCCTCCGCCAGGAAGGCCGTCATGTCGGCCAGGCATCGCTCGTGGTCCGGGAAGACCACGTCCTCCTTGGAGGGGAAGTAGCGGAAGAACGAGCGCCGTCCGACGCCGGCGAGCGCCACGATGTCGTCGACGGTGGTCTGCTCGTACCCCCGCTCGAGGAACAGCTGGAACGCCGCCGCCACCAGGGCGTCCCGCATGGGCGGCTTTCCGTTCCCGAGGTCGGCTTTCTCGGAGCTCATGGGCTGGAACGTAGCACCCGAAAGGCCGCTCATGGCACTCAGTGCTGTCACAGGGAGGAACTGAGTGCTCTCTGAACTCCTGACGCCACAGCCGCGTATCTAGCGGCGGAAAGATCCTCGAAGACGGGCGCCTCCGAGCCCGGACGGAAGGAGAGCAACGTGTCGACACCGTCCGAGCCCCGGCAGCCGCACGACGGCCCGGCCCTCGAACCCATCCGCGTCCTGCGGCCCCGCCGCACCGATGCGCTGGCGGAACTGATGCGGGAGTACCGGGAGCAGACCTCCCCCGCATCCGGCGGTCCTGAGTCCGGCGGCTACGAATCCTTCGCTCTGCCGGGACAGCCGCCCGGCTCCGAGGCCCTGACGCAGGAACTCCCGCCGGTCGCCCGCTCCCACCGTGACAGCCATGCCGCACGCCCCGGATCCGGACTGCGTCGCGCCGCCATCGCGGTGGCGGTCGTCGCGGCGGCGGTGATCGGGTTCGGTGGTGCGCTGCTGCTCCGCGGCGAGAAGACCGAGGACAACACGGCCCCCGCGCCCCGCCCGACCGCGTCCGCCCCCGCCCCCACCCCCACACCGACCCCACCCGCCGCGGCCCCGGTCGACCCCGACGGTCCCGGCACCCTCCGCGAGGGAGCCAGCGGCCCCGAAGTGACCGAACTCCAGGAACGCCTCCTGCGCATCCCGGACGTCTACCGCGACGGCTCCACCAGCGGCAGCTACGACCCCACCCTGACCGCGGCGGTGGCCCGCTTCCAACTCTGGTACGGCATCCGCGGCGACGAAACGGGCGTCTATGGCAACGACACCCGCACGGCGCTGGAGTCCCGCACAGCACCGAACACGAGCTGACAGGCATCGCCGGGCCTGCCCGGGGGCCGCGAGCACCCCGGCGGTCGGGTCGCGTGCCCGATGACATCGCCTACCTCGCGGCGTCTTTCCCTCGTGGCCGGTCGGCCACTCGCCCCAGTCGGGGCACCCGGCGGTCGGACCGAGCACCGGCCGGCCGGTACCGCTGGTCGGTCAGGCCGTCCGTCGGGTGGCGCTCGCCGCTCGGTGGCGTCGTCCCTGGGCGGGTCGCCGGTCGGTCGGCCCGCGTGGCCGGGGATGTCGCCCGTGAGAGGGTCCGCCGGCGAGGCCTGGGTGGCCGGTCGGCCGTTCGCCTCAGTCGGGGCACTCGGCGGTCGGACCGAGCACCGGCCAACCGGTACCGCTGGTCGGTCAGGCCGCTCGTCGGGTGGCGCTCGCCGCTCGGTGGCGTCGTCCCTGGGCGGGTCGCCGGTCGGTCGGCCCGCGTGGCCGGGGGTGCCGCCCGTGCGAAGGCCCGCCGACGAGACCGCTCGCCTGAGAGGGTCCGCCCGGCGAGGCTGCTCGCCTGAGAGGGTCCGCCCGGCGAGGCTGCTCGCCGAATGGCGTCTTCCGCGTCGTCCGCCCCGTGGCTTGCCGGTCGACCGGGCAGGTGCTGGATGGTGCCGCCGTCCGGCGGCCCGCCTGCTGGTTGGGGTGCTCGCCGGCCGGTTTCGGCCCAGAGCGGCCCGCCCGCCTGATGGCGCCTGCCCACCCGGTCGGCAGCGTCGGCCGGCCAGACTGCCTCGCGGCCGGCAGGGCGCCGGCCTCGCGACGCCATCGGCCAGGCAGGCGCCGATCATCCGACCGCGTCGGCCGTCGGCTGGCATCGGCCCCGCCCGGGCGGCACCGTGCCCGGGCGGGGCCGTGTCCCGGGATGGCACCCCCACCCCCGGCATGGTGAGGTGATGCCGAGGGGCATCAGCCACGGTGGTGGAGGAGTAGTGGTGTGGGCATGGACGCGTTCGTCGGTCGGCTGGATCCCGACATGTGCGTGGTCACGGCCGTCGCGGGGGGTGAACGGGCGGGCTGTCTGGTCGGGTTCGCCTCGCAGTGCTCGATCCGGCCCGTGCGGTTCGTGGTGTGGCTGTCCGAGCTCAACCACACGTTCCGGGTGGCCCGGAACGCCGAGGTGCTGGCCGTGCATCTGCTCGACCGTGAACAGCGCGGCCTCGCCGAGCTGTTCGGCGGTCAGACCGGCGACCGGACGGACAAGTTCCAGGGACTGCGATCGCGGGAGGCGTACGGCGGGGCGGTCGTCCTGGACGATGTGCCGGCCTGGTTCGTCGGCCGGATCGTGACGCGTACCGGCGGCGGAGACCACATCGGTTTCGTTCTCGACCCGGTCGAATGGGGCGGACACGAGGCGCACGACGGTCCCCTGCTGCGCCTGTCCGACGCCCACACCATCGCGCCCGGGCACCCGGTCGACTGATCTCGCGTATGCCCTACCGCTCCGGCACCCTCGGCACCCGGACGTCCACGACGCACACGTCGTCCCGCCGCTCGTCCGGCAGCATCCGCGCGAGCAACGGTCCCAACGACCCGGGCCCGTCGGTGTGCGGAGCCGCCACGGCCTCGGCGAGCCGCTCCAGACCTCGGTCGATACTCTCCGGAGGGTGCTCGACCAGGCCGTCGGTGAAGAGGATGACCCGGTCGCCCGGTTCGAGGCGGCACTCCGCTTCTTCGTAGACCGGCGTGGCGGTCGCCCCGAGCACCATGCCGCGGGGCCGGCGCAGATACCGCGCCTCGCCGTCCCGCAGCAGCAGGGGCGGGGGATGCCCGGCCTGGGCCCAGACCAGGCGCCGCTGCCGGGGGTTGTAGCGGGCCAGCACCATCGTGGCCGTCGCATGGGAGTCGCGGGAGTGCAGCAGCAGCGTGTTCAGCCGGGCGAGCGCGCCGGTCAGCGACGAGCCGGTGATGACCATGCCCTTCGCGGTGAAGCGGAGCTGCGCCATCGTGGCGACGGCGCCGACGCCGTGCCCGGCGACATCGCCGACCACCAGCAGCGCGCCGTCGTCGGGCAGTTCCACGGCGCTGAACCAGTCGCCGCCGACGTGCACACCCGACTGGGCGGGCAGATAGGCGACCTCGACGCGTAGTCCCGCCAGCTGCACCGGCCGGTTGGCCATCGGCAGCAGCGCGTGCTGAAGCCGGGACGCCAGGGTCCGCTCGGCCCGGAGTACGTCGTTCTGCGTGAGGATCGCCTGCTCGCTCTCGACCAGGGCCAGCTCCGCCCGCCGCCGGTCGGTCAAGTCCTGCACGACACCGTGCACTTCGACGGGCGTGCCGTGCATGTCGGCCACGGTCTCGGCCACCAGGCGCAGGTGCCGGATGACGCCGGACGTCCTGATGCGGAACGGCAGGTCGAATGCCCGCCCGTCCTGGACGAGTGCGCGGACGGCGCGGGTCAGCGCGGGCGCGTCCTCGGGCAGCGCGAGCTCCGGAAGACCGGCGAGACCCACCGGGCCGTGCGCGGGGTCGCGGCCGAAGATGGCGAACACCTGGGTCGACCAGGAGGCCTCCAGCGTGGCCAGGTTCCAGTTCGCCCAGCCGAGGTTGCCCAGCCGCTGGAGATCCGCCAGCCGCTGCTCCTGCCGGTCGGAGGAGCCGTGCCGGACCCAGCTGACGACCAGCGCGTCGCCCAGCCGTGCCACCCGTGCCGAGTACGTGGACAGCTCGGCGATGCCCGCCAGGACCTCCTCGTGCGCGAACGGCTCGCTCTCGTACGGCTCCCCGGTGGTCAGCGTGTGCACGCAGCCCCGCCACAGCGGCTCGCCTACCAGGGCAGGCCGGAACTCCAGCAGCCGCCGCCCGGCCAGCTCCTCACCGGGACGGCCCAGCAGGTCGCCCGCCTGAACGGTCGCGGCCTCGACCCGGAAGTCCTCGGTCTCACCCGGCGCGGAGCTGAGCGGGGTGAGCAGCATCGCCGCGAGCGGCAGCGCGTCGAACAGCGTCTGCACCACGTCCGTGGCGGCGTCGGCGGGCCGCTCCGGCGGTGCGTCGAAGGCGCGCAGCCGACCGGCGCACAGCCCGGTGACGCCGTGCAGGTGAGCGCGGTCGCGTGGGGTGAACGACCCGGCTCGGCCGCGCAGTACGCCGATGCAGACCTCGGCCGAGCCGGCCGCGGTCACGGGCAGCCAGGCACACGACCGCCACTGCTCGGGAGGCTCCCCGATCAGCAGGTACCGCCGGGAGTCCGAGGCGAAGTCCTCCAGCCAGCGCGGCTCGCCCGCCCGCAGCGCGTCCAGCGCCGCGATCCCGGTCAGCGGCGGCACCTGGCTCCATTGGGCGGCCAGCTTGTCCTCGATGCCGGCGTGCCCGATCAGTTCGAGGCCGCCGTCGGGCCTGCGGGCGTAGAGCATGATCGCGTCCGCCGCCAGGTCCGGCGCGAGGTGCTCCAGCAGACACCGGGCGAGGTCGTGCGGTGTCGTCACCCGAACGAGGGTCTGGCCGAGGCGGGCCAGGGCGGCGGCGACGTCGTCCGGCGTGGCCGTCTCCTCCGGGGCTCCGGACCCGGGGCCCACGGTGCCGGTGCCGACGGGACCGGCCGCCTCGCCCGGGCCGGGCGAGGCCGGCGCCAGACTCCCGAGCGTGATCCAGCACTCCTCCAGCAGGGTGTGACGGGCCGCCTTGGCCCGCTGGAGCAACTGTTCGCCGGCCGCGTCCGCGGAACACCCGGTCAGCGCCATCTCCGCGCCCGTGGCCCGCTCAACGACAGCGGACATCGCCGCCTGGTCGCGCAGCCGGTCCAGCTCGGCGCGCTGCCTGGCGACGATCTTGGCCAGTTCGACCAGGTCCGGTGCGGCACCGGCTTGCGTCGGCGTCACAGGCTCGCTCGTCACGCGTTGAGCATCGCACACCCGGGCCTGTTCGAAGACCGTCTTGTGCGCACGGACCGCCGTAGGGTCCGCGGCGTCCTGCCCGTCACAGCCGACTCCCCGCGCTGGTCAGTGGCCGTCGCGCGGATACAGCCACAGCCGCAGCAGCCGGCTGAGCCGCGGCATCACCAGGTAGGTCAGCACCGGCAGCAGTATCAGGGGAAACACGGCGGCCCGCAGCGGCAGCGGCCAGCCGGTGGTCTGCGGCGTCACCAGCCACTGGATGAGGAGCGTGAAGGGATAGGCGCCGAGGAACGTCGTGAGGACCATCTTCCACCGGGGCGGGGCCTGCACCGTGGTGCCCGGCAGGCTGAACCACGTCTCCATCCCGGTGGTCGACTGGCGCTCGCTGCTGACCTCGGTGGCGATGTCCTCGATCTTGCGGTGCCAGTGCGCCCGCTCCTCGGACTCCAGCCAGGCGGCGAGCCGGTGCTGGTCGGACCAGCGCAGCACCGCGTGATAGCGGTGGCCGTCCTCCGGTGTCAGCCAGGAGACGCCCTCGTTGCCCGGGAACTGCCTGGCGCAGCGGGTGATGCCACGCGTCCACTCCTCGAACTCCCGCTCATGGCCGGGGCGCACTTGCCAGGTCAGGACCGTGGTCACCGGCTCTACGCGCCGGACGTCGGTGGTGCTCATTCCCTCACGTGTGCCACGCACGACGCGGGTCATGCCCCCGGGTCACGGCTGGCGGTTCGCCTCCACCAGTGCCTGGGTGACCGCCCGGACGCTGCGCGCGATGTGCTGCAACTGCATGACCTCGGCCGCGTACAGCTTGATCGTGTGCTCGATGACGCCCTCGTGCAGGCCAAGACCGGGCAGGTCGGCGCGGGCGGTCTGCAGAGCGGTCCGGGCCACCCGGATCTCCTGCTGGACCTGGATCTGGGCGTGCCGTGCGAGGAGGACGGGGTGGCGGATGAACACGGGGTAGCCGCCGTAGCGCGTGGGCACCAGCTCGCGCAGCCACCTGGCCGCCGAGCGCTCCCAGTCGTAGCTCCCGGGGGTCTTGACCTGGCAGGGCCAGTCCGGGCTGATGCGCGTGGACGTCAAGGGCATGATCATCGCTTCCGGGTGTGCGGCGTCGTGAGGGTGGACGACGGGTCGGGGCGGCCCCGGCCTAGGGGATGGCCGGGGCCGCCACGGAACCCGGGACGCCGGAGTGGGTAGGCCCCGGCCTCCTCGGGTGCGGAACGGATCCGGAAGGGCCGGGTCGCGATCCGTGAGCAGTATTTATATATGCCATCCGGTTTGCAAGGAGCATGAAAACATTCATGCGCGCTTTGTTGTGGATGGCCCCTTTGTCTGGTCCCGCTGCCTGTCCCTCAGTCCCTGAGGAAGAAATGGTGCTGGTCGGCGACCTGTTCGTACTCCTCCAGACGGGCCTGCGTCCGCTCCGGGTCCGCGTCCGTCATGGCCTGCAACAGCGCCGAGCACATCACGCCAGGGGCCGCGTAGGAGTCGAAGACGAGGCGCGATCCGGTGCCGGTGGCGAAGGCGACATCGGCCTCGTCCGCGAGCGGCCCGAGCGCCAGGTCGGTGATCAGGGCGACCTTGAGCCCGGCACCCCGTGCCACGCGCACGGCCGTCAGGGTCTCCTGCGCGTGCCGGGGCATGGAGAACGCCAGCACCCAGGTACCGCCCGCCTCACGCGACTGCAGCAGCGCGTCGTAGGCGACACTGCCGCCCCGGGTCACGAGCCGTACGTCCGGGTGGATCCGCCGGGCCGCGTAGGCGAAGTACTCGGCGAGCGAGACGGAGATGCGCAGGCCGAGAACGGTCAGCGGGGTCGACGACGACAGCTGACGGCCGATGTCGATCACCAGGTTCGGATCGGCGAGGTCCCGCCGCAGGTTCTCCAGGTTCTCGATCTCGGCGTCGACCGCCGCCTGCAGCTCGTTGCCCCGGATCTCCTCGGCCGGGCCGCCCGCGAGGGTGCCGAGCGCGATCGACTGGAGCTTCTCCCGCAGCGCCGGGTACCCGCTGAAGCCGACGGCCGAGGCGAACCGCGTCACCGAGGGCTGGCTCACGCCGACCCGGTCGGCGAGATCCGTGATCGACAGGAACGCCGCTTCGGTGATGTGCTCGATCAGGTACTGGGCGATGCGCCGCTGGCCCGGGGACAGCCGGGGACGGTCGAAGAGCGTTCGCAGCTGGGAGGACGGGGAGACCTCCGTTTCGGGTGCGGCCTTCCCCGAGGTGATCGCGGATGCCTGTGCGCGTGCCTGCTGCGGCGATGGCACCGGTGCGCCTCCTTCGTCTCCCATTGCGTTCAACATAGCCCACGCACCGTGGTGACCAGGGCTTCTCCGGACAGCACATGAGATGCCCGGCGCGTGGATACCCGAAGGCGGCGCGGGAACCCGCCGCCACAGAAGATCCCGAAAGGAGCCACCAGCATGACCGTCCCCGAGGAGAACCGGCCCAAGACGCAGACCACGGACGAGTTCCTGGAGCACCGGGACGAGAACCCGTCCCGGCCGCCGGGCGCTACCGGCCGCACGCTGCGCGAGGCCCTGGAGGAGGCGGAGGTGCGCCCCGACGACTACGACGAGCGGTAGCACCACCCCCGGCCACTCCGACCGAACCGACGAAGCTCCGGCAGGTGACACCGTATGGGCGCGCTGAGTGCGCTGGAAGAGACACTGGAAAATCGCTGGGACGCCCTGTGGGCGCGGGTCCTCGACAAGGACCCGGTCGAGGTCGTCGACGCCCTGCGACGCGAGTGCGACGACAACACCGTGGTGTGCGGGCAGGGCCGCGTCATGGTCCCCAACGCCTACGACGTGGAACTCGCCGACGAGGTGCACGACCGACTGGCCAGCCACAGCACCCACGTGTGCCAGGCCCTCACCGACAGCCTGGCTCGCCACGCGGAACGCAAGGGCTACGAGTTCGCGGGCCCGCTGGCGGTACACGTCGCCAGGTGCCCAGAGGTCCCCAACGGCCGCTACCGAGTGGCCAGTCGCGTCCTGGAGCACGTGAGCGTCGACGGCTTCTTCGACGCGGCACATTGAGAATGCCGCGGACATTGAGAACTGGACGCACGCTCAACGGCGATAGATCGTGATCGAGTGCCCGACATCGTCAACGGGGCGGCTGCTGCGGATCAACCCGGCCAGCCGCCCCGTAGCCTTCGCGGCCGCGGAGTCCGACACCACCAGCAACCCCCGCACCTCACCGACGGGCAGGCGACGCGGATCGGCGGACTCGATCCCGTAGAAGGCCGGAACCCCACTGCCCTTGTACACCAGCCACACCCGCTCACCCGCATACCGCTCCTCCCGCAACCGCTCCGCGAGCCGTCCGAGATCCTGCCCCCAGTCCACATTGGAGTCGTGCAACAGCTCCCGCGTCCTGCCCGGTCCGCCGAACGCCTCGTTGGAGTACGGCAGATAGCAGGGAAACGTACGCACCGAACTGACCGCGACGAACACCACCAGCGCCCCCGCCAGACCGGACACCCACAGCCGTCGCACCACGAGAACGCAACCCGCCGCCACCGCGAGAAACAGCGGCAGGAAGACGGCGTACCGCGTGCCGAAGTCCCGCGCCCCCTGCATGGCCACCAGCAGCAGCACCACAGGAGCGGCCAGCACATACGGCGCCGCCGGCCGCAGCCGCCGCACCGCGATCACCACCACCGCACCGCAGACCCACAGGCCGAGCATCCCCAGCGGCGTCTTCACCAGCAGCGCGGCCGGCAGGTAGTACCAGAGCGAGCCCGAGTACAGCCGGCCGAAGAGAAAGCCCCGCCACGGACGGTTCTCCAGACCGAACTGGACCCGCATCCCGTCCCGGTACGCCTCCGGGAACGGCAACATCTCGACCAGCAGCCCTCGCACCCCCCGCACGGTCGGCACATGCTGCTCGGGAGCCCACCGCAGCCGCGGATCGACCATCACATACGTGGCCCACACGACCGCGACCGCGGCCAGGGCCACGACACCCGCGCCCGCCACCGCCCGCGCCAGAGCCCGGCCCCGGCTGCCCGCCGACGCGTGCCACACCGATACAGCCCCCAGCGCCATGCACACCGGTACGGCGGGGAGCGTGCTTATCCTCGTCGCCAGGGCAGCCCCCAGCGCCACCCCGGCGAGCGGTACGTACAGCCGGGGTCTGTGGCGGGCCCGCCACAGCAGCCACGCCGACGTGAGCACGAAACCAGCGGCCGGCACATCGAGCGTCGCTAGTGAGCCGTGGGCGATGACGTCGGGGGAGAAGCAGTACAACGCGAGCGCGGTCAACGCCCCTGCCGCCCCGGCCAGTTCACGGGCGAAGGAGAACACGACCAGACCGAACAGCAGCGTCAGCGCGATCACGGGGAGGCGGGCCCACAGCATCAGCCGCCACGGATCGTTGCCCGACTCGTAGAGCAGGTGCCGTCCCAGCCTGCCCTGGTCTCCGGTGAAGGAGGGGTCGATGCGCGGATCCGCGAGGGCCACCCCGACGCCGATGACCAGCTTGCCGAGCGGCGGATGCTCGGGATTGTGGCGCAACCGGTGCTCGTGCGTGTACTCGGCGGCCGCGCCCACGTACACCGGCTCGTCGATGGTCGGGGTCTGCCGCACGGCGGTCGTGACCATCGCGAAGGCCATCTGCGCGAGCAGCACGACCACCAGGAGCGGCACCGGCCACCGTCCGGCCGGCCTACGCGTGGCCCCCGCCGGTGACGGGGGCGACAGCGACAGCGGCCGCGGGACGGCGGGAGCGAACCGGAGGTCCCTCATGGACCCACTCTGTATCAGCCCCCGCCGCGCACGGCGTTACCGCCGCACGAGTCGTACCGACAGTCCCTCCGACGTGTGCACGGGCACGGCCCGCAGCGTGTCGGAATCCAGCTCGACGCGGGCGAACCCGCCCCGCAGTGCCGGAGCGGACAGGACCGGGACGGTCGTCCCCGCGACCGGCGGGCGCTCGGTGTCGAGCCGCAGCGACAGCACGCTGCCCCGGTCCAGCAGGACCCGCCGGCTCACCGTGAGCGCCGGGCCGTGGTTCTTGCGGAGCGGCAGCTCCAGCGTCGACTCGTCCTCCTGGACGTAGGAGCCGCGCACCCGCAGGACCTCGCCCGCGCGGAGCGTGCCGCCCGTGACCCGGACGTCGCCCTGCCCCAGGGCGCCCGGCGATGCGGCGACCAGCACGCCGTCCTCGACGACGGTCCCGCCGTGGTAGCGGTTGTGGCCCGTGAGGGTGAGCGCGCCGGTGCCCCGCTTGGTCAGCCCCCCGTCGCCCTCGATGTCGTTGCGCCAGGTGTCGGCCGCGTGGAAGCCGCCGGCCGCCGCGTCCAGCGTCACGGCGACGTCGCGGTCGAAGGCGCCGTAGCCGTCCGCGGCGGCGAACAGGTTCAGCCGGCCCCACTGCTCGAAGCCGTCCAGCAGGACGTACCCGGAGGGCAATGCGGTCGTCCGCAGCACCTCGCGCCGCTGGGCCGCGTCCAGGTAGGGCAGCCGCGTCTCCAGCAGTGCCTCCGCGCCCTTCGGCACGGTGAGCGGGTCCTTGCGGCCGCGCCGGGGCAAGACGTACGTGAGCTTGGGACCGACGGTACGCGCGTTGGCCTCACGGTCGGCGTACCCGTCACCGGCGTCCGCGTGTGCGAAGTCGTACAGCGTGTCCGGCGTCGTGCCCGTCTTCTGCGTGAAGTACGCCAGCGCCTGGGCGCGTGCCGCCGCCTTGAGCTCCGCGTTCGCCGGGTCGGCCAGCGTCGCGGCGGTCAGGGCGGTGGCCATGATCCGGCCGCCGATGACGTCGACGGTGGAGTGCATGCCCGACATGATCCGGGTGTGGCTCAGCTCGAACGCCCGCGTCACGAGCTCCTGGAACCGCTCGGGCACCGCGTAGGCGTAGGCGAGTCCGGCCAGGTGGAAGGCGTTGGTGTGGCCGCTGGGGAAACCACCGTCCTCCTTGGGGTCCTCGGAGCGCTGGCGCAGCAGCTGCGTGGCGACGACCACCTCCGAGTCGTACACCGGGTAGCCGAGGGCGTCCTTCTTCCCGGTGTCGACGACCTCGCTGTCCTCGTTCATCCGCCACGGACGCGGGTACTGGAAGGCGAACTTGGCGGGGTTGCCCGAGGCGAACGGCCCGCGCACGGTGTCGACCAGCTTGGCCACCTTGCCGAGCTCCGAGTCGTAGGAGCCCGCGCCGAGCGCGGATCCGGCCGGGGCATCGGCGGGCACGGCGTCGTTGATCTTGCCGGCGGGCGTGCCGTCCGGGGCGCTCGTGATCGACGTGACTGCCTTGGAGCCGTTCTTGTACAGCTCGGCGAGCGGGCCGAGACCGGCGATCATGGCGTAGCTCTGGTGCTGGCGGTCGTAGAGGAAGGCCTCCTTCGCCTGCGCCTCGGTGCGGGCCGTCGTGATCCGGGCGCAGTAGCGCATGTTGGCGCGCAGCACCTCGCGGTCCAGGACCCGGCCGGTGTCCCAGACGCCGCCGGTCTTCCACACCTTCGCCATGCCGCCCAGGATCCGGACGACCGCGTTGGTCTCGGGGGTCGGGTTCGTCGTGACGTTCGACTTGTAGTCGTCGACGAACGCGGCGGGACCGGTGGCGGCCTTCGCATCGGCGGCGGTGAGCCACGTGGCGAAAGTCGGCGCGGCGAGCAGGCCCGCCGAGGTCCCGAGGGAGGTCTTGAGGAAGCCCCGCCTGTCGACGGTTGCGGTGGTGCGGTGCCCGGCCGGTGACGGCATGGGTGCGCCTCTCTCTCTTGAGTTCTGCGACGGGTGCTTCGGCTGTACGGCCGGGAGGTGATGCTGCGTGTGCGACAAAGGGTGCCTCTGACGACTTCTGTGGCACCTGTTGCGTACGAGCGAAGATCTACGGCCGTGTTGTGACCCTTCGCAGAGGGAACGGCCACGGGCCGGTGTCCGGAACATGAACGGCGGCCGCCCGGCTCACAGGAGCGAACGGGCCAGCGCCACCGCGCCCTCGACCGGCGGCACGCGCAGGGGGTGCGGCCGGGCTGCGGGCAGGGTTTCGGCGAGAGCGGAGGTGAAGGCTTCGTACAGCGCGGGCTGGGCCAGCACCGTGCCGCCCGCCACCACCACGTCGTCCACCGCGACCCCGCGCCGGGCGAGCCGTACGACGAGCGCGGCGAGGGCGCGGCCGCCCTCGGTGATCACGGCCCGGGCGAGCGGCGAGCCCGACTCGGCGGCGGTGAACACCACGGGGGAGTGCCGGCCCCACTCGGCGGAGACGTCCGTGGCGGCCTCCAGCGCCGCGCCGAGCGCGGGCACCTCGGCCACCTCGAAGGCGGTGATCAGTCCGGCGGCCAGCGCGTCGGGCTCCTCGCCGCGGTCGTGCGCGGCCCAGACGGCCCGCGCGGCCTCGCGGACGAGGCCGGCCGCGCCGCCCTCGTCGCCGAGTACGGCACCCCAGCCGCCGACCTGGACCGGACCGCCGTCGGGCAACCGCCCCACCGCGACCGAACCGGTACCGCCGACCAGACCGACGCCCTTGTCCAGCCCCGCGGCGGGGACGAGCAGTTCGGCATCGCCCACGACGAGCGCGGGCACCCCCAGCCGCTCCTGAAGAGCGGCCCGGATGCCCGCGCACTGGCGTGGGGTCTCGCAGGCGTGACCGCCCACGGCGAGAGCGGACGGGCCCAGGGGCGAAGGCAGGGCGTCGGCGATCAGGCCGGCCAGCCAGTCGGCGGCGGCCCCGGGGTCGTGCGGTCGCCATCCCGTACTGCTGCGGACATGATCGACGACGTCCGCGCCGCCCGCGAAGGCGCGCAGATGCGTCTTGGTGCCGCCCACGTCGATACCGACCGCGTAAGGCGTGGAGTCCTGCACGGAGCCTCTTTCGTCGTTGCGCGGTCACGGCGGACGGCAGGCGAAGTATCCGTCGGACCACGGCAGTTGAAGAGGTAGGGAAGCCCCGGGACGGGCTTCTGCCGACCACGGCAGGCGAGTACCGTGAAGTTCGTTAGGAAGTTAACTAACGAAGTAGGGTGCGTCAAGAGGCACGGAATTCCCGATGCCGCGCCACCCTTGCGACCGCCCAGCACGGCCGCAGCACGACCTGGGGAGACCATGCACCTGAGTGAGAGTGCCCGTGTGGTGTTCGACGTACTGGCCGAGGCGGGCACGGCCACCCGCCCCCAGCTGGCGGCCGGTGCGGGCCTTTCCAAGCCGACCGTCTCGACCGCCGTGGCCGAGCTCGAGGCCGTCGAGCTCGCCGCCCACTCCGGGCGGGCCTCCGGCGGCACCGGTCGCAGCGCCGCCGTCTACCGCCTCGGCCCGGCCGCCGGTGCCGTGCTCGCCGTCGACCTGGGACCCGCCAAGACGCGGGTGCGCGGTTGCGCGCTGGACGGCACGCTGCTCGCCGAGGGCACCGGCTCCCGGCAGGAGGCCGCCGGCACCGTCCGCGAGGTCCTCGACGCGCTGCCCGCCGGCGCCCCGCTGCGGGCCGTCGTCGTCGCCGTCGGTGATGTCACCACGCGCGACGGGGAGGGCGCCGGGGAACGCCCCGCGACCGCCAAGGCCGGCCCCGTCTTCGACGCCATGGCCGTCGCCCTGCCCGAGGGCGTGCCCGTCCACCTGGAGAACAACGTCAACTGCGCCGCGCTCGCCGAACTGCACGAGGGCGCCGCCGTCGGCCGCGACACCTTCGGCTACCTGCGCATCGGCGTCGGCATCGGCCTCGCCGTCGTCATCGGCGGCCGGGTCCTGCGCGGTGCGAACGGCGCCGCCGGCGAGGTGGCCCGGCTGCCCTACCCCTGGGACGAGAGCCGCGCCCCGCACTACGAAGGCCTGGAACAGCGCATGGGATCGCGCACCCTGCTCCGCCGGGCGGCCGAGACCTGGCAGGACACCGACGGCCCCCGCCCGCGCACCGCCGAGCGGCTCCTCACCCTCTCCGGGCAGGGGCATGCCACGGCCCGTGCCGTCCTCGACACGCACGCCGCCGACGTGGGCCGGCTCGCCGCCGCCGTCGTCGCCGTCATGGACCCCGGACTGATCGTGCTGGGCGGCGCCACCGGCGCGGATCCGCAGCTCCTGCCCGGGGTGCGGGCCGAGCTGGCCCGGCTGAGCTGGCCCACCGAGGTGGTCAGCAGCGTGGTGGGGGACACCGGCACGGTCGCGGGCGCCGGCAGGCTCGCGGTCGCCCATGGAATTCAAACCGTGACCGGAGCTGTGCGGGCGAAGCATTGACGGCTGCGCCATCGGTCTGCCAATGTCCGGACAAGCGCTTTCTGAGTCGGCCGGGACGCCGACTCCGGGTGAGCCTCCCGCCCGTACACGAAGTACGGCAGTCGCACGAGGGCGTGCTTGTGCGACGTCGGCCGTCATGGCCGGGGACCCCACCCGTCAAGGCGACGCGGCCGGGCGAGGCCGTGCCCCCGGAAAGCGAAATTTCCCGCAAAACGCACCCGTGCCGCCTCGGCTGGCGCCGTGCTTCTTCCGCTACGACGAAAAGGGATTGAAGATGACCAGTCTGGGTGTGCGGCGCTCCCGCCGGCTCGGCCGCGGCGGCATACGCCGCGTTGTTCCCCTCGCTGCCGTGGCCACGGCAGGTGCCCTTCTGCTCTCCGCCTGCGGGTCGGATTCCGGCTCGGGCGGGACCTCCAAGTCGCTGACGTTCTGGATCTCCACGGTTCCGGGGCAGGACGCGGGCTGGAAGAAGATGGTGGCGCAGTACAAGAAGGAAACCGGCGTCAAGGTCAACCTCGTCAACATCCCCTACGACGGCTACGACGCGAAGCTGCGCAACGCCGCGCAGGCGAACTCCCTGCCCGACGTGGCGGCGGTGCCGAAGCTGGACCCGATCTGGGCGAACAAGCTGATCGACCTAGGCTCCATCGCCAACAAGAAGAGCAACAAGATCAACAAGAACTTCATCGCCAAGGACTCGTCCGGGAAGGTGCTGTCCATCCCCTCGGACATCACCGCGTCCGGCCTGTTCATCAACGAGACGCTGTTCAAGAAGGCCGGCGTCTCCGTCCCGACCTCGCCCCAGAAGACCTGGACCTGGACCGAATTCATCAAGGCGGCGGACAAGGTCCGGGAGAAGACCGGCGCCAAGTACTCCCTCACGTTCGACCAGTCGCCCTCCCGGCTCCGCGCCATGGTGTACGAGCTCGGCGGGAAGTACGTCCACGCGGACTCCTCCGGCAAGTTCTCGGTGGACGCCGCGACCAAGAAGGCCGTGAAGAGCTTCGTCGAGATGAACGACGACAAGACCATGCCGAAGTCGGTGTGGACCAGCGGCGCCGACCCGTCGGCCATGTTCCAGAGCGGTGACGTGGTCGCCTACTGGTCCGGCGTGTGGCAGGTGCCCGCCTTCGCGGAGAGCATCAAGAAGTTCGACTGGGCGAGCGTCCCGACTCCCGCCGAGCCGGTGCAGGCCAGCGACGTCAACAGCGGCGGCATGACGGTGGGCTTCAACAACAACGGCGACGCGGCCGCCGCCGCGACGAAGTTCCTGTCCTGGCTGTACGAGCCGGCCCACTACCAGGCGCTGTGCGAGGCGTCCGGGTTCCTGCCCGTCGAGAGCGGTCTGAACCCGAAGTACCCCTTCAAGTCCGAGGCGGCGCAGGCGGCGTTCAAGCTGTACAACGAGTCGATCCCGCTGTACGCCCCGATCTCCGGCTACTTCAACACCGCGCAGACGAACTGGGTGCTGAAGGGCAAGAGCCTCACCGAGGACCCGACCAAGACGGAGCTCGGCAAGGCGATCAACGGCCAGCAGTCGGTCGACAAGGCGCTGGACAACATCGTGGCCGGCTACAACCAGCAGGTCGGCGGCTGAGCGCAGGCCGACAGGCCCGGGCGGCGGGGTCGAGACACCGCCGCCCGGCCCAGGGCCGGACAGGCCCTCGGGACCCCCGCGATGCCGGGCTCATGGCCTGAGCCCACAGGAACCCATTCCACCAGCACGGAGTCAGGAAGATGACCAAACGCGCCCCGGACGTGTCCGCGAGCCCGCCCAGGAGCCGCAGTAAGTACACCCTTGCGCCGCTCGTCCTCATCGCGGCCAACGCCGTGCTCTTCGCGCTGTTCTTCGTCTGGCCGGCGGTGATCGGGCTCGTCTACTCCTTCACGAACTACACGGGCGTAGGGGCGTTCCAGTTCGTCGGACTGGACAACTACAGCCACCTGTTCGGGGACTCCATCTTCTTCGACGCGCTGACCCGGACGCTGCTGTACACCGTGCTCTTCGTGCCGCTGAACTTCGTGTTCTCGCTGCTCATCGCCAACGTGCTGGTGAGCAAGCACGCCAAGGGCGTGTCGGTCGCCCGCGTCTTCTTCTTCATCCCGTGGCTTCTGTCGCCCATCGTCGTGGGTGTCCTGTGGCGGTGGCTGTTCGGTGAGAACTTCGGACTGGTCAACTACCTCATCGAGAAGGTCGGCGGAAGCGCCGTTCCGTGGCAGTCGAACGCGGACCTGTCACTGATCGTGGTCGTGGTGGCGGCATCCTGGGCCTGGACGGGCTTCTCGATGCTGCTGTTCATCGCGGCGATCAAGAACGTACCGACGTCGTACTACGAGGCGGCCGCGCTCGACGGCGCCGGTCCGTGGCGCCAGTTCATCAGCATCACACTGCCGAGCATCGCGCCGACGTCCTTCATCGTCATCCTGCTCAACACGATCCACGGGATGAAGGAATACCCGCTGTTCGCCTCCCTCAACAACGGCGGCCCCGGCACGTCGAACAACCTGCTTGTCCAGTACATCTACCAGACCGGCTTCAAGTCGGGCCAGATCGGCTACGCGAGCGCCGCGTCGTTCGTGCTCATGCTCATCCTGATGGCCGTCGCGTTCATGCAGCTGATCGTCAACCGGCGGGTGGAGAACCGATGAAAACCACAGACATGCCACGCCCGGTCGACTCCGAGCCCGGACGGGCTGTTCCCAGGAAGCGGCCCCGCGGCGCGGTCGGCGGTGGGCTTCGGCGCGCGGTGCCCGCGACGACACTGCTCTGGGTCCTGGCGGCCCTCTACGGGCTGCCGGTGCTGTGGTTCGTACTCAGCTCCTTCAAGCCGGCGGGAGACCTGTTCTCCCTTCCGCTGACGCTGTTTCCGCAAAACCCCACCGTGTCGGGCTACAAGGCGGCGTGGGACAGCGCCAACTTCTCCCAGTACTTCATCAACACGACCATCGTGTGTGTGATCGCGACGATCCTCACGGTGGGAGTCAGCTGCTGCACCGGGTACGCGCTGGCCAAGTACGACAACAAGTGGCTCAAGGTCTTCTTCATCGGCATTCTGGCCACCACGATGCTGCCGTCCGAGGTCATGCTCGCCCCGCAGTTCCTGGTGGTCCGCGACCTCGGCCTCTACAACTCGCTCGCCGGCATCATCCTCCCGGCCGTACTCACCGCGACCGGGTGCTTCATGTTCCGCCAGTTCTTCCTGACGGTCCCCGACGAGCTCATCGAGGCCGCCCGCATCGACGGCGCCCGCGAACTGTCGATCTTCCTGCGGATCATGGTGCCGATCTCCCGGCCCATCATGCTGACGCTCGCCATCCTGTCGTTCCAGTGGCGGTGGAACGACTACATCTGGCCGCTGCTGATGCTCAACGACCCCGGAAAGTTCACCGTGCAGATCGGCATCCAGAGCCTCGTCGGGGCGCAGAACATCAACTGGTCGGTGGTGCTCGGCGGATCGGTCATCTCCATGATCCCTCTGATCGTCGTCTTCCTGGTTTTCCAGCGTTACGTCATGAACGCCGACATCAACGCCGGACTGAAAGACTGACCCCGACAACCCACGGCATGGCCACCTCAGGCATGAAGGGCTGACCCACCCGTGCACCTCCCTCACCAGCGCGGCCCGTTGCACGACCTCCCGGACACCCCGGAGGCGTACGACGCCGTCCTCGCCGACGTCACCGAGCAGGCCCTGGCCCGCATGACGCCGGAGGGCAACCTCGAGCACCCCGACTGTGTCGACGACATCGGCGACACCTCCCTGGGCATCACCGCCCTGCTGGCGCTCGCCTGGCAGCGGGGCAAGGACCCCCGCCTGCCGGAGGCGGTACGCCGCAGCCTCGCCTTCCACCTGGACGAGCGGGTGTACACCGAGGACAACCCCGGCTACCCCAACCTGCGGGTACGCGACTCCGGCCTGCCGTACGCCCGATACACCCTGGCAGCCGGAGCGCACCCCATCGGCGACTGGCCGAGCACGGTGTGGGCCCTGCTCCAGGCGGTCAACGTCCTGGACGCGGCGGACGGCCTCGTCGACGACGAACAGCGCACCCGGCTCCTCGACGTGGCGCACGGCTACTGGCGCTGGCTGACGGAGGCGACGTTCTTCAACCCGCAGGAGGCCGGCAACCAGGCCATCGGCTGTATCGTCGGCGGCCTGATGCTGGCCCGCCACCTGCCCTCCCCGGACGGCGAGTCGCTGCGGCGCCAGGCCATAGAGCTCTACGAGGACAAGATCCGAGCCCACCGGGTCCGCGACCGGGGCGCGCTTCTGCCGCCCGAGCACGGCGGCGCCTACGACAACAACTACGGTCCGATCTCGCTGTCCTTCCTGGCCCAGGCCCACCGGGTCAGCGGCGAGGAGATCTTCGCCGAGGACGGCGACGCGCTCGCCCGCTACCTCGACGCCCGCCTGACGAACGGCGGTTTCGACAACGGCGGCCCGCGCTACAGCGAGCAGCACTCCGCCTTCGAGTCGGTGCTGGGCCTGCGCTACTTCAGTGCCCGCATCGGCTCCGACCTCGGCCGCTACCGGGGCGACAGCCGCTGGGCCCGCCACGCGTGCAAGGCGGACGGCGGGGTCGACGGCCACTTCGCTTGGATGCTGGTCTGGCAGATCCAGGACCCCACGCGCTGGTACCGCACCCCCTCGACGACCCCGGCCCGTCACCAACTGCGCGCCGGAACGGTGTCGGTGGCCTTCGACAGCCGCATGACCCCGTCACTGGTCGAGGCCGCGGGCACCTACTACCTGCCGGCAGCCGTGGGCCGCCAGCACGGCTTCGGTCCGGTGACCGACGGCTTCCTGATGTGCCGCCCGATGGGCGAGGTCCGCGTACGGGACGTCCGCGCCGGCGGGCTGACGGCCAAGCTGGTCACCAAGCCGGTCGTCGGCCGCGACCACGTCCTGCGCCACGTCCGGTCCCTGTACGTCACCGACGGCACGAACCTGTGGACGACGGTGGCCGTGGAGCGCCTCCCTGGCACGCCGTACCTGCTGGCCGGCCTGCCGTATGCCACGGACGACGGCGACAGGGTCCGCAGGACCGCCGAACCCCGGGCCACGGCGGCGGCGGACCTGCGCCTGACCCACCCGGCCCCCGGCGACCCGCACCACTTCGACGCCCGCACGGACCTCACCCAGGAGCGGGCCGCCTTCGCCCTGGCCGCCGACCCCCGCGGCTACGGCAACCCCGACGAGGGCTGGAGTCACCTGCTCACCTCGACCGCCCTGGAGGCCGAACCGGCCCCCGGTGCCCCCGAGGACCTGCATGTCTTCGCCGTGCGATACGGCCCGGGCGACGACGCGTTCACCCCCGTGTTCGAGCGCGCCGGGACGGGCCTCAGGATCCGCACCGAGGCGTTCACGGCCGTGATCGGAGACACGGCGGGCGACGCCGCGGGGGAACCGGAGCTGACGCTGTCCGCGTGAGGCGGCCCAGGCCTCACAGGGGCAGGCCGACCAGCCCCCACCCGCGCCGTTCGGCCTCGGTCACCACCACGCCCCACTCCCGCAGCAGCACCGAGAACTCGTCGAAGTCCTCGATCCACCGCCCCGGGCACGCGGCATGCGTGCCGTACGGCACGCGCAGGTCCTCCAGCAGGGGCTCGGCTCGTGCCCAGTGCCCGGCCAGTGCGGACACGGTCGCGGGTGGGCAGACGAGGAGCAGCCGACGGTGCCAGGGGTCGGGGTCCGCGGGGAACAGGCCGGAGACCGAGGCGTCCTCGGTGTCGGTGTCCCAGATCAGCTCCCGCAGGAACGCGTCCAGGCGCTCACGCGACTCCGGGCCGGCATGCCCCCGTACGTCTTCCCAGGCCTGCCCCGCCCAGAAGTGCGGCTTGTAGGAGCCGGGGGTGCTGTGGAACTCGTACCGGCCGCACCACGGGACGTTCGACGCGGCGGGCCACACCCAGCCCCGCTGCGGCTCCGCGTACCGGTCGAGCTCGTCCTCGGGCATCGCGGCATCCTCGAGCAGCGCGTACCGCTCCTCGAACGGCGTCCTCTCGAGCCGTTCCCAGTCGACCGCCAGCACCGTGAGGTCCAGGCCCATGGTCACGTCTCCACGCGCGGCAGCGCCGACTCCGGCACCACCAGGTCGGCCCGGCCCCGGGTCGCTGCGACCAGCTCGGCGTTGGGCTGGTCCGAGCGCGACACCCACGCCACCGCCTCCGCGTGGGACTTGCCGAACTGCTCGTGGCGGGCGACCAGCCGGCGGACGCGCTCCCGCTCGGGGAGTTCGCAGAACCACACCTCGTCGAGCCGGTGGCGGACCCGGGCCCAGGCGTCGGTGTCCAGGAGCAGGTAATTGCCCTCGGTGACGACGAGACGGGCCGACGGCGGGACCGGGATCGCCCCCGCGAGCGGCTGCTCCAGCACCCGTTCGAAGCCGGGCGCGTACACGACGTCGTCGTGCCTCTCCTCGCGCAGCCGCCCCAGCAGGGCCGCGTACCCGGCCGCGTCGAACGTGTCGGGCGCGCCCTTGCGGTCCCTGCGGCCGAGCCGCTCCAGTTCGGTGTCGGCGAGGTGGAAGCCGTCCATGGGGACGTGCGCGACCCAGGGTTCGCCGGATCCGTTCAGTTCCCGCACCAGGTGCTCGGCGAGCGTCGATTTGCCCGCGCCGGGGCTGCCGGCGATGCCGAGGATCGCGCGCCGGCCGCCCCGGGGGAGGGCGCGGGCGCGGTGGACGAGTTCGTCGAAGGCGAGCGGCACACGGCAGAGTGTGTCACCTCGTGCTTGTGGCGTGCGCCACTCACTGGACATCGCCGGTCGGGGAACCGGACTTGTATGACGCAGCTCGGTCTTCCCGAAGACATCCACGCCTGCCTCTTCGACCTCGACGGCGTCGTCACCAAGACGGCCGTCGTGCACGCGGCCGCCTGGAAGGAGATGTTCGACGCCTTCCTGCGCGAGCGCGACGGCGAGGACTACCGGCCGTTCGACGCGGCGTCCGACTACGACGAGTACGTCGACGGCCGGCCACGCGCCGACGGTGTGCGCACGTTCCTCGCCTCACGGGGCATCGACCTGCCCGACGGCGACCCGGACGACCCACCGGGCGCCCGGACCGTCCACGGGCTAGGCAGCCGCAAGAACGAGCTGGTCCTGGAGAAGATCCGCACCGACGGGGTCGAGGCCTACGACGGCACCCTGCGCTATCTGGAGGCGGTCCGCGCCCACGGCCTGAGCACCGCCATCGTCTCCTCCAGCGCCAACTGCCGGGACGTGCTGCGCGCGATCGGCGCCGAGCACTTCTTCGACGTACGGATCGACGGCGTGGTCGCCGCCGAGCGTGAGCTGCCCGGCAAGCCGCGCCCCGACACGTTCCTGGCCGCCGCCGGGGACCTGGGAGTCGAACCGGCCGCGGCCGCCGTCTTCGAGGACGCCCTGGCCGGCATGGACGCGGGCCGCGCGGGCCGGTTCGGATACGTCGTCGGCGTCGACCGTGTCGGACAGACCGACGCGCTGTACGCGCACGGCGCCGACGTGGTCGTGAAGGACCTCGACGAGCTGGGAGGCCGGGAGTGATCGAGCAACGGACGTACGCGGTCGAGCCGTGGACCGTGCGCGAGACGGAACTCGACCTCGACGTCCTGGCACAGAGCGAGTCCGTGTTCGCCCTGTCCAACGGCCACATCGGCTGGCGCGGCAACCTCGACGAGGGCGAACCCCACGGCCTGCCCGGCTCCTACCTCAACGGCGTCCACGAACTGCATCCGCTGCCGTACGCCGAGGCCGGGTACGGCTACCCGGAGTCGGGCCAGACGTCCATCAACGTCACCGACGGCAAGGTGCTTCGCCTCCTGGTCGACGACGAGCCGTTCGACCTGCGTTACGGACGGCTCGTCACCCACGAGCGGACCCTGGATCTACGGCGGGGCGTGCTGGAACGAGTCTGCGAGTGGACCTCCCCGGCCGGCTCGACCGTCCGGGTGCGCTCCACGCGGCTGGTGTCCCTGACCCAGCGGGCGATCGCCGCCGTGGCGTACGAGGTGGAGCCCGTCGACAGCCGTACCCGTGTCGTCGTCCAGTCTGAGCTGGTCGCCAACGAGAGCCTGCCCGAGCCGGACGGCGACCCGCGCGCCGCCAAGGCGCTGAAGTCGCCACTGGAACCGGAGGAGGATGCCGCCTCGGGCAGCCGGCTGCGCCTGGTCCACCGCACCCGCCGCAGCGGCCTCAGGGTCGCCGTGGCCGCCGACCACGTCGTCACCGGCCCCGAACGGACCACGACGGGCAGTGAGAGCAACGTGGACGTGGCCCGGCTGACCGTCACCTCCGTGCTGGAACCGGGAGAGCGGCTGCGCGTGGAGAAGCTGGTCGCACACGGCTGGTCCGGCGTCCGCTCCCGGCCCGCGATGAGCGACCAGGTCGAGGCGGCGCTGGCGGCGGCCGCGCACAGCGGCTGGTGGGGGTTGCTGAAGGACCAGCGGTCCTACCTCGACGACTTCTGGGGACGCGCCGACGTCGAGATCGACGGCGACGAGGAGATCCAGCAGGCCGTCCGCTTCGCCCTCTTCCACGTCCTCCAGGCCGGCGCCCGCGCCGAACAGCGCGCCATCCCCGCCAAGGGGCTCACCGGGTCCGGCTACGACGGCCACGCCTTCTGGGACACCGAGGCGTTCGTCCTGCCCCTGCTGACCTTCACCGCGCCGCAAGCCGCAGCCGAGGAACTGCGCTGGCGCCTCGACACCTTGCCCGCCGCCCGGGAACGCGCGGCCCAACTCGGCCTGCGCGGCGCCGCGTTCCCCTGGCGCACCATCGAGGGCTCGGAAGGCTCCGCGTACTGGCCGGCCGGCACAGCCGCCTTCCATGTGGGCGCCGATATCGCGGACGCCGTCGTGCGGTACGTGGCGGTCACCGGCGACGAGAGGTTCGAACGCGAGGTCGGTGTGGAGCTTCTGGTGGAGACCGCCCGGCTGTGGCGCTCCCTCGGTCACCACGACGACCGGGGCGCCTTCCACATCGACGGCGTCACCGGACCGGACGAGTACAGCGCGATCGCCGACGACAACACGTACACCAACCTCATGGCCCGGGCGAACCTGCTGGCCGCCGCCGACGCCTGCAAACGCCACCCCGACCAGGCGGCCCGGCTCGGCGCCGACGAGGAGGAGAGCGCCGCCTGGCGGGACGCCGCCGAGGCCATGCACGTCCCCTACAACGACGAACTCGGCGTGCACGAACAGCACGCCGGCTTCACCCGCTACCAGCGCTGGGACTTCGCCCGCACGGGCCCGGACCAGTACCCGCTGATGCTCCACTTCCCCTACTTCGACCTGTACCGCAAGCAGGTGATCAAGCAGGCGGACCTGGTGCTGGCGATGTACACCTGCGGCAGTTTCTTCGAGGAGTTCTTCGACGAGGAGCAGATCGCCCGCAACTTCGCCTACTACGAGCCGCTGACCGTGCGGGACTCCTCCCTGTCGGCGTGCGTCCAGGCCGTCATGGCCGCCCGCGCGGGTCACCTGGACCTGGCCTACGCCTACACGGCCGAAGCCGCGCTGATGGACCTGGGGGACCTGGAGCACAACACCCGCGACGGACTGCACATCGCCTCGCTGGCCGGAACCTGGATGGCGCTGGTCGCCGGGTTCGGCGGCATGCGGTGCGCCGACGGCACCCTGCGGTTCGCGCCGCGCCTGCCCGAGAGGTTCAGCCGGCTGGCCTTCACGGTAGGGTTCCTCGGCCGGTGCCTGCGCGTGGAGCTGACCGCCGACCGCGCCACCTACACCCTGAGCTCCGGTCCCCCCTTGACGCTCCATCACCACGGCACCGAGCTGACGGTCAGTGAAGGCGCCCCCGTGGACCGCCCCATTCCTTCGCTGACACAACGCCCGGCCCCGAGCCAGCCCCAGCACCGCGCCCCGAACGCTCGCTGACGCTCACCCGGAATCAGGCAATTGGCTGTATTTCGCCCTGCATACCCCCGCCCCACGGGTTAGCTTGATCGTGTTTTCTGATCATCAGAGTTAAGGGGCGGAACATGGTCGATGGCGCGAACGCCATCCTCGTTCGCAGGCGAAGACGCGAGCAGACGGCCGCGTCGGGCACGCTCCGCGGAGCCCGTGGCGACCGGGCGCTCGCCGCGGTGGCCGGCGTGTTCACCCTCGCGCAGCTCGTCCTCGTCCGGCCCGTGCTGGGCCTCGGCTGGGACGAGATCGTCTACGTCAGCCAGGTCACCTCCGACACTCCGGCGGCCTTCTTCAGCGCACCGCGCTCCCGAGGCGTCTCGCTGCTCGTGGCGCCCGTGGCGTCCTGGTCGTCGTCCGTCCCGCTGTTGCGCGTCTACCTCGCCGTGCTGTCCGGCCTCGCCCTCTACCTGGCCCTGCGGGCCTGGCGGGGCCTGTTCCCGACCCGCGTCCTGGTCGTCGGCGGCGCCCTGTTCGCCTCCTTGTGGGTGACCCTCTTCTACGGTCCGCAGGCCATGCCCAACTACTGGGTCGCGATCGGCGCCCTGATCTGCGCGGGCTGCTTCCTGCGGGTCAGGGAGGAACGTTCCGCCCGAGCGGCCCTGTGGGGTGTCGCCGCAGGAGCCGCGCTCATGGCGTGGATGCGGCCCACCGACGCGGTCTACGTGACCGTCCCGCTGCTGGTCTTCGCCCTGGTGCGCCGCCACTGGCGACTCCTCCTCGTGCTCGCGGCAGGCCTCGCGGCGGGCGCCGTGGATTGGGTGATCGAGGCCTACGTCGGCCACGGCGGCCTGGGGGAGCGGCTGTCGGAAGCCTCGCGCATCCAGGGCGGGCTGGGCTGGCACATCGCCGTCGACGACCAGCTGCGCAGCCTGGGCGGCCGGGCCCTGTGCCGGCCGTGCACCGGGCCGATGCCCAACCCCCTGGTCATGCTCTGGTGGTTCGTCCTGCCCGTACTGGCCGGCCTCGGGCTGGTCGTCGCGGGCCGGGCCCGGCGCCTGGGACGGACCCTGGTTCCGCTGGCCTGCGCCGCCACGGCCGCACTGCCGTACCTGTTCATGATCGGCTACGCGGCGCCCCGCTTCCTCCAGCCGGCCTACGCGCTGCTCGCGATCCCGGTCGCCGACGCCCTGTGGCACCTGGTCAGGAAGCCGGGTGGGAAATGGCGGCCGGTGGGCGCCGTGCTGGTCGCACTCGGTCTGGCCGCGCACCTCGCGGTGCAGATGGCAGTCCTGGAGGGCGCCGTGTCCCGCAACACAGAGAGCCGCCGCGACTGGGACCGCACCGCCGGCGCACTGCACCGGCTCGGCGTCCGCCCGCCCTGCCTGCTCACCGGCCACGAGTCCATCCCGATCGGCTACTACACCGGCTGTTCCTCGGGCGCGACGTCCGGCAACAACGAGAACACCACCGTGGGAGACATCCTGCGCACCGCGGACCGTCTACCGGTCGCCCACCTCGCACCGGCCGACGGCACTCCGCCCCGCTACGCCCGCACCTGGCCCGTCCACCGGATCTCGGACCTGGACGTCCGTGTCGCACCTCGGCCGCAGCGGGACGGCCCCTGACCCCACGCGGGGCTCCTGCCCCCACCGGCGTTTCCCGTGAGCCCCGTTCAGGTAGGAGTCGGTTGACGGTCACGGACGAGGGGGGAAGCCGGATGGTGACGGGCGATCACGAGGGCCGGCTGGGGGAGGAGTTCTTCACTCCGGGCTCCTCCTCCTTCACGGAGTTCCTGGCGGCTCACCGCCCCGAACTGCTGAGCACCCGCCGGATCCTCCCGGACGGCGTCCGCGTCGAGGGCGCCCCGCACGGCACGACCGTGCTGGCGCTCACCTACCGCGACGGCGTGCTGATCGCGGGCGACCGGCGGGCGACGATGGGCAACCTGATCGCCCAGCGTGACCTGGAGAAGGTGCACCCCGCCGACGACCTCACCGCGGTGGCCTTCGCGGGTACCGTCGGGCTCGCGGTGGACCTCGTGAAGCTCTACCAGGTCGAGCTGACGCACTTCGAGAAGGTCGAGGGCGTCCCCATGACCCTCGCCGGGAAGGCGACCCGGCTGGCCACCATGATCCGGAACAACCTGGGCCAGGCCATGCAGGGCCTCGCCGTCGTCCCGCTGCTCGCCGGCTACGACCCCGCGGCTCCCGAGGGCGGGCGGGGCCGCATCTTCAGCTTCGACGTCGCCGGTGGCCGCTACGAGAAGTTCGGCTTCCACGCCGAGGGATCCGGCTCGCCGTACGCCCGGGGCGCGTTGAAGAAGCTGTTCCGCCCCGGCATGTCCCGGCGCGAGGCGGCCCTGGCCGCCCTCCAGGCGCTGTACGACGCGGCGGACGACGACTCGGCCACCGGCGGCCCCGACATCACCCGCCGCATCTACCCCATCGCGGCCGTCATCACCGAGGACGGCTTCGAGCGGCTGGCCGAGACGGAGACGGAGGAGCTCAGCCGCGAGATGGTCGAGCAGCGCCGCAGCCGGCCGGACGGGCCGAACGCCGCGGTGTGACACCGGCCGCGGGGCCCCGGGCCGTGCGGAGTTTTCGGTTCCGTGGACAAGACCTGCCGCGGGCTTTACTGCACGCCAGTTGCAAGTACCCGAGGATGGCACAAGGCTGTGCGGTGCAGCCGTCCAGCCCGACAGAAAGACCATCCCCCCGATGACGGCCGCTCCTGAGTCCACTCCGCCCCTCCCCGCCCCGGCTGCCGCCCAGCGCACGGCCTGGCACCGCGTCCGTACCTCCATGACGCGGCAGGAGTGGATCAGGGTCGGGGGGATGGCCGCGTTCACCCTGGCCCTGCACGTGATCGGCTGGTTCATCCTCGTCGCGATCGTCGCCCCCGAGCACCGCGCCATCGGCACACAGACCTTCGGCGTCGGCATCGGCGTCACCGCGTACACGCTCGGCCTGCGGCACGCCTTCGACGCCGACCACATCGCCGCCATCGACAACACCACCCGCAAGCTGATGGGTGAGGGGCAGCGGCCGCTGTCGGTCGGCTACTGGTTCTCCCTCGGACACTCCAGCGTCGTCTTCGTCCTGGCCTTCCTGCTCACCCTCGGCGTGAAGACCCTGGCCGGCCCGGTCCGCCACGACGGATCGGCGCTGCACAACGTCACCGGCCTGATCGGTACGACCGTCTCCGGGACGTTCCTCTACCTCATCGCGGGCGTCAACCTCGTCATCCTGGCCGGCATCTGGAAGGTGTTCCGCGCCATGCGCTCGGGCCGCTACGACGAGGCCGCCCTGGAGGAGCAACTGGACAAGCGCGGCTTCATGAACCGCCTGCTGGGCCGCGTCATGAAGTCGGTCTCCAAGCCCTGGCAGATGTACCCGCTGGGCATCCTCTTCGGGCTGGGCTTCGACACCGCCACCGAGATCGCCCTGCTCGTCCTGGCCGGCTCCGGCGCCGCCTCCGGCCTGCCCTGGTACGCGATCCTGTGCCTGCCCGTCCTCTTCGCCGCCGGCATGTGCCTCCTCGACACCGTCGACGGCTCCTTCATGAACTTCGCCTACGGCTGGGCCTTCTCCAAGCCGGTCCGCAAGGTCTACTACAACCTCACGATCACCGGCCTGTCCGTCGCCGTGGCCCTGCTCATCGGCACGGTCGAACTCCTCGGCCTGCTCACCGAGAAGTTCGGCCTGCACGGCCCCTTCTGGGACTGGATCTCCGGCCTCGACCTCAACATCCTCGGCTACGCCGTCGTCGCTCTCTTCGTCGCCACCTGGGTGGTGGCGCTGATGGTGTGGAGGTTCGGGCGGATCGAGGAGAAGTGGACGACCGGCCTGCTTCCGGCGGACCGGACCGCGGACTGAAAGACCTCGCGCGCCCAGCCGCAGCTCCGGCGGATACCACTCATTGAGGGTTCAAGATTAACGGTGGGTGATCTCCGCAACCGCCGAGGTTAGAGAGCGCGTAACGGGAAACGCGGAACGGGCACCTGAGACGAACGAGTCGACGCAGCGCGACAGGGAGGCAGAAGTGATGGGCACGGAACCGATGCGCCCCGAACCGATGGCGGACGACGCGTACCAGCCCACCGGGACCAACGAGGAGCAGGCGGACGCCGCGCCGCTGGATCTGCAGGACGCCGTCGGCGAACGTACCTACGACGACACCCTCGACGAGGGCTACTCCCCGCCGGAGAAGCCGCTCGGCGTCACCAAGAGCGGCACCACCGCCGCCGAGCAGCACGAGGGCGAGACCCTCGACGAGCGGCTGTCCCAGGAGGTGCCCGACGTGTCCGCCGAGCCTGGCGGGGACGGCGTGGGGGACAGCCCCGACAGCGACGGCGAACCGGTGGACCCCGAGGCGGGCACCGCCCGCGCCGGCCGCCTGGTCGCCCCGGACGAGGGCGCCCATCCCGACACCACGAAGGAGACCGTCGCGACCGACATCGGCATCGACGGCGGAGCGGCCGGAGCGGAGGAGGCCGCCGTACACGTGGTGGAGGACGACGACACGCTGCTCGAGGAGGACGACAGGGCCTGAACCGAGGCCGGCGCCCGCACACGCGAGGCCACCGCACCCGTCGCGCGCCCGCGCCGGGCCGGTGGCCTCGCGTGTGGCTGTCGGCTACGGCAGCAGCTTCTCGAGCGCGGCCGGGCCCTCGGCCGCCAGCTTGCGCCTGGCCCATTCGAGGTTGTGCGGGGTGAGGTCCTTGCCCGAGGCAAGGACGAGGTCCTCGGGTGACACGTCGGTGCCGGTGCGGGCGTGGAGCAGGCGGTCCGGGGTGGCGCGGTCCTCGGGCGGCCGGGACGCGTGGGGCTCTGACGTCGACATGTTCTCTGCTCCTAGGGTCCGGATCGCTGGTGCGGCCCCGGTGCTGAAAAACGGGTCCGCTATCACCATTCACCGCGGAAGCGCGGCGTGCATCCGGAGAGCGCGGACGCGGGCCGGGCAGACCCCGGCACCCCGTTCGGACGCTCACCGATGTCGCGTCCCCGTACCCCGGGTGACGGTGGAGACACGTGTCCCCGCAACCGACAGGAGCTTTCCCATGCGCACACGTGTGACCGCCGCGTTCGGCCTGGCCTGCGCCGCCCTCCTGGCCTGTGCCGGTACGGCGAGCGCCGACGCGGAGGCCGAAGCCATCGCCATCGGCAGTCCCGGCGTCCTCTCCGGCAACGTCGTACAGGTCCCCATCGACATCGATGCCAATATCTGCGGCAACTCGGTCAACTTCATCGGCGCGTTCAACCCCGCGATCGGCAACAGGTGCTCGATCAAGGACTGACGCACCGGTGTACGGCCCCGCCGGCGGCGGTCCGCGAAGCATCGCGGGCCGCCGCCGGCCGCCGTCAGGGCCCGCCCTGCGGACAGGGCGCGAGCACGAGCATCGTGACGTCGTCCCGTACGTCCGGACAGTGCCGCACGAGGTCGGCCCACACCCGCTCGGCCAGGGCGGCCGGGGCCTCCTCGGCGAAGCCCGGCAGCCGCTCGGCCAGCGGGTAGAAGGCCCCGTCGGCGTCCCTGGCCTCGGTGACGCCGTCGGACGCGAGGAACAGCCGGTCACCGGCGCGCAGCCGCACCGAGACGACCCGGGGCGCGGTGGCCTCGGCGAGGCCGAGACCGAGCGGGGTGCACGGCTCGATGTCCAGCTCGACGGCACGCCCGTCACGCAGCAGCAGCGGACCTGACTGCCCGCACGCCACGATCCGCACCACACCGGCGTCGGCGGAGAAATCGAGGAGCACCGCCGTCGCGAACAACTCGGCGTGCGGCTCGCCCGCCGAGTCCACCACCAGCCTCCGGTCGAGCCGGACCGCCACCGCCTCCGGATCCGGCTGGTCCAGCACCGCCTCCCGGAAGGCCCCCAGCAGCGACGCGACCGTGGCGACGGCAGACAGCCCGTGTCCCTGAACATCGCCCATGACCGCCCGTACGCCGTAGGGGCCCGCCCGTACGTCGAAGAAGTCGCCCCCGACCAGCGTCCCGCTCTGCGCGGCCCGGTACAGCCCCGCGCACCGTACCGGCCCGACCCGCTCCAGCAGTGGCGGCACGACGGCCCGCTGGGCGGCCTCGGCGACCGCCCGTTCGGTGACCAGCTGGGCGTCCCGCCTGCTGCGGACGAACGACAGCAGCACGCTCAGCACCGCGACGAAGCACACGGTCAGTAAATCGGTGCTGCCGGGGTCGTTCAGGCTGAAGACCGGGACGCTCAGCACGACCACCACCAGCGCGCCGAGCACCGCCGTGGCCACCGGACCGTGTGCGAGCACGGCCAGCGGCGGGATGGCGCCCAGCAGAAAGCCGATGTCGAGCGGTTCCGGACTGATCAGCTCCGCCGCGCACACGCCCGCCAGCAGCGCGGACGGCAGCACCCGAGCCCAGCCCGGCGGGGGCGCGCCGCGCAACCAGCCGCGCCGGTCCCGGTCCCGGCGCGGCAGCCGGCCGCGCACACTGCTCACACCACCACGCTGCTACGCCCGGCCGGGCGCCGCACGCCGGGCCCGCGCGGGTGCCCGTGAACCGGCGAGAAGGACGCGGCGTCGGTCGTCGGCTGGGCCGCGGAGCTCCCCAGCGTCGAGCGGTTGAATCCGGCGCCCAGCACGGCGGCGACCGGCCCGGTCGTTCCGTCGTTGGGGGCGGCGAGGGCACCGTCGCGGAACAGCACGTCCCGGGTGGACGGCCTGCCTCGTCGATGGAGGGCGCGAAACAGTCCTCGCGAACAGACCGGCGTCCAAGCCGTGGCCGGGGGCGGTGATCTGCGTGCCGTCCACCACGAGCCGCGCGAACTCCGGGACCTCAAGGGCCACTTGAGCCGTGCCGGGAATTCGATGGACGGCCCCTTTCGTGATCCCGTAGCCTGTGGCGAGCCACGCCCCGAGACCCGTGGAAGGAGGGCGGAGCCGTGCAGTTCACACCGTTCCAGCGCTCCCTGCCTACCGTCCCGGCGTGCCTCGACTGACCTGACCGGGAGCGCTCTTTCGCAGCATGCGTCCCGGAGGAATTCCATGACCGATGTGGTCATCCGCGCGCTCGACTCGAGCGACGCCGATCTCTTCGACACCCTGCCCGACCCGCTGGGCGCCCGTGAGGGCCACCGGCTGACCCGGCACCGCCCCGACTGGAAACGGGTGGCCCTGCGCGACGGCAGGGTCGTCGCCCGCGGCGCCTGGTGGGGCGGCCCCGACGACACCGAGCCCCTCAGCCTCAATTGGTTCGACGTGGCGGAAGGCGAGGAGGAAGCAGGTGCCGCACTCCTGCGCTCCGCCCCCTGGCAGGTGGAACTCGAACTGAACCTGCCCTCCGGCTGGCGCGACGCCCCGGCCCTGCGCGCCGCCGCCGAGACCCGCTTCACCGCCGCGCGGAAGGCCGGCTACGACCTCCTGGTCGAACGCTTCCTGTACCGGTGGACCCCCGAGCACGGCCTGCCCGAACGGCCCGGGCGCCTGGTGTTCCGCGCCGAACCGGACGACGCCGTGTTCTTCGACGCGCTGCGCCGTATCCACTCCGTCACCCTGGACGCCCACGCGCTCAAGGCCATCGAGGAGGGCGGACTCGACCGGGCGGCCCAGGAGGAACTCGACTTCTTCCACTGGTGCCCCTCGCCACGCGAGTGGTGGCAGGTCGCCTGCACACCGCAGGGCGAGCCCGTCGGCATCCACATCCCGGCCCGCAACCCGTCGGGCCCGTGCATCGGCTTCATCGGCGTCCTGCCGGACCAGCGAGGCCACGGCTACGCCTACGACCTCCTGGCCGAGTGCACCCACTTCCTGGTCGAACAGGGGGCGGAGTTCGTCGCCGCCGCCACGGACCAGGGCAACTTCCCCATGGCCGCGAACTTCGCCAAGGCCGGTTTCCCGGTGGTCAAGGAACGGCTCAACTTCCACCCGGTGCGGTAACCGCGCCGGTGCAGCAGCCGGAACGTCCCCGGCCGGGGTGGCAGGCTGTGGGGGACAGTGACCGGCGACGGGAGACGGAGGGGACCGTGGGGTGCGAGGGCGAGGTCTGGCGCGTGCACAGCGCGGGGGGACCGGTCGGGGAGATCCTGATCGACGACGCCGACTTCCCGTGGCTCTCGGGCCGCTTCACCGCAGGTCCCGGATTCGGCGCCGTCCGGGGCCTGTTCGCCCGCGAACTCGCTCTCGCCGAACGGGACGACGAGGGCCACTGGGAGGAGTGGGAGCGGGTCTACGCCGAGATCGGGCGACGCGTCTCCCTCTCCTCCCCGGACGGTCCCGTCGCCGAGTTCCTCCTGCACATCCAGGGCGACCGGGCCTGGTTCCGCTGGAGCGACGAGCCGTTCAGCGACGACGGGAACTAGCGTGCGCCGCCGTTCAGCAGGTCATCGGCCGCCGTGAGGATCTCCGTGACACGCAGGCCGAACGCCGCGTCGCACGGGTGCGGGCTGCCGGTCCGGGCCGAGGCGAGCAGGGCGTCCGCGGCCCGCATCAGGGCGGGAACCGCCCCGTCGGAGCTCTCCGGCAGGGCGGTGACCCCGGCCTCTCCCCGCAGCTCCAGTGCGGCACCGGAAGCGGCGGGCGGTGCCGTCAGGCTCAGGGTGAGGGTGCTCGACGCGCCGTCGGCGTGGTCGAGGACGACATGCGCCGTGTCCCCGGGACCGTACGCGGCCGCCGCCACGCGTCGCACGTCGCCGAGCACCGGCAGCAGCACGGACAGGGCGTGCGGCCCGACGTCCCACAGGGCGCCCTTCTCCCGCCGCCACGGCGTCGCGAAGGGGCTCTCGCTGGTGAACACCGCCCCCAGCCAGTGCGCGTGGGCCGTGAACCAGCCCGGCACCCCCGCCTGCTCGGTGATCCACGCCTCCGGCTCGGGCTGGAAGCGGGTCGTGAAGAACACGACCGAGGCGACACCCGCCTCCTCGACGGCCTCGACCACGGCCCGCCCCTGCTCCACCGTCGGGGCGAGAGGCTTGTCGAGCAGCAGATGGCACCCGGCCCGCGCCGCACGCGCGGCAAGCCCGGCCTGCACCTGAGGAGGCAGCGCCACCGCGACCGCGTCCACGTCGGCGAACAGCTCGTCGACATCGTCGTACGTCCGCACGCCGTGCCGCTCGGCCAGCTCCTTCGCGGCCTCGGGGCGGCGGCCCCACACCCCGGCGAAGTCCAGCTTTTCGTGCCGGCTCAGTGCGGGCGCGTGGGCCATCTGCGCCCACGGTCCGGTGCCCAGCAGTCCTATCCGCATGCCGCCGCCTCTCCACGGTGCCTGAACGAAGAGAGTGCCACACGCCAGGGACCGGCGACCGGGAGGGCCACACAACAAGAAAGGCAAGGAGTTGTCTCCTTGCCACTCTCAACTTATAGCGCACAGGGGGCCTTGCGGCAAGGCCCCCATGGTGCCGCAGACTGTCCGGCCTAAGCCTAGGACCTGCGGAAACGGGAGCATGACGTTGACCCCCCTGACCACCAGCGCGTTCGATCTTCCCGACCGTCTCTCCCACAAGGCCGACCCTGCGCTGATCGGCGGCGACGATCAGCACTTCGCGGCCATCGCCGAGTGCCTCGAGCAGTCGATCGCCGAACTGTCCGACCGTCTCGAGGCCGAGCGCAAGGCGCCCGGCGGCACAGGCAGGCAGGCGATGGACCGGGACGCGGAGATCCACCGGCTGACCACCCGCCTGCGCGCCCTGCACCGCTTCGGACTGGACCTGTGCCTCGGGCACATGGTCGCTGCCGACGACTCCGAGCCCGTCTACGTGGGACGACTCGGCCTCACCGACAGCGAGGGGCGCCGACTGCTGGTCGACTGGCGTTCCCCCGCAGCCGAGCCGTTCTTCGGAGCCACTCACGCCAACCCGATGGGCCTGGCGAGCCGCCGCAGATACCGCTGGACCGGCGGCCGGATCAGCGACTACTGGGACGAGATGTTCAGTGCGGACGGCATCTCCGGGCATGCCGCGCTCGACGACCAGTCCGCCTTCATCGCCAGCCTGGGCACCGACCGCTCGCCCCGGATGCGGGATGTGCTCGGCACCATCCAGGCGGACCAGGACGCCATCATCCGCGCGGGCTCCCGTGGCGCCCTCGTCGTCGACGGCGGGCCGGGCACCGGCAAGACCGTCGTCGCCCTGCACCGCTCCGCCTACCTCCTCTACTCCGACCCGCGCCTCGGGCACCGCAAAGGGGGCGTGTTGTTCGTCGGCCCGCACCGGCCCTATCTGTCCTACGTCTCCGACGTCCTGCCCAGCCTCGGCGAGGAAGGCGTGCAGACGTGCATCCTGCGGGACCTCGTCACCGAGGGCGCCGCGGCGAGGGCCGAGGCCGACCCGGACGTGGCACGCCTGAAGTCGTCCGCGGACATGGTGCGGGCGATCGAGAAGGCCGTCAGGTTCTACGAGGAGCCGCCAGCCGAGGGGATGACGGTCACGACCCACTGGTCCGACATCCACCTGAGCGCCCAGGACTGGGCCGTGGCCTTCGAAGCGGCCGAGCCCGGCACTCCGCACAACGAGGCGCGCGACCAGGTCTGGGAGGAACTGCTCACGATCCTTCAGGACAAGCACGACGGCGACGTGCCGGCCGGCCTGCTCCGCAGATCGCTGTCGCAGAACAGGGAACTGCGCACGGTGTTCAACCGCACGTGGCCGCTGCTCGAAGCGACCGACCTCGTGTCGGACCTGTGGTCGGTGCCCGCCTACCTGCGGATGTGCGCTCCCTGGCTCAGCCGCGACGAGGTCCGCAAGCTGCAGCGCGCGGACGCCCAGGCCTGGACCGTGCCCGACCTGCCGATCCTGGACGCCGCACGGCAGCGGCTCGGCGACCTGGAGGCGGCCCGGCGCAAGCGCCGGAACAAGGCCATCCTCGCCGACCAGCGCGAGCACATGGGGCGCGTCGTCGACACCCTGATCGAGGCCACGGCCAACTCGGGCGCCGACGGTGACGAGGGCGAAGGCCTGGTGTCCATGCTGCGCGGCGAGGACGCCCAGGTCAGCCTGGTCAACGAGGCCGAACTGGCCACCGTCGAACCGGACGTGCTCGCCGGCCCCTTCGCACACATCGTCGTCGACGAGGCTCAGGAACTGACCGACGCGGAATGGCAGATGCTGCTGCTCCGTTGCCCGTCCCGGAGCTTCACCATCGTCGGGGACCGGGCCCAGGCCCGGCACGGGTTCACGGAGTCGTGGCGGGAACGGCTCGAACGGGTCGGGTTCGGCCGCATCGACCTCGCCTCCCTGAGCATCAACTACCGGACGCCCGAGGAGATCATGACGGAGGCCGAGCCGGTCATCCGGACCGTGCTGCCGGACGCCAACGTGCCGACCTCCATCCGCAGCGGCGGCGCCCCCGTCGTCCACGGATCGGTCGCGGAGCTGAGCTCGGTCCTCGGCACCTGGCTGGCCGCCCATGCCGACGGGATCGCCTGTGTCATCGGCGATCCCGCGTTCCAGCCCCCCTCGTCCCGCGTCCGGTCGCTGACCCCGGAGCTGTCGAAGGGGCTGGAGTTCGACCTGGTCGTCCTCGTCGACCCGGAGGACTTCGGCACCGGCGTCGAAGGAGCGGTCGACCGCTATGTCGCGATGACCAGGGCGACCCGGCAGCTCGTCATCCTCACGACCCCGCGAGCTCCTTCCGGATGCGGTCCAGCATGAACGCCGACGACTCCCGGGCCCGCTCCTCCCAGGCGAACACACAGGCCGTGGCGACACCGTCGAAGCCCAGCTCGCGCAGTGTGCCGAAGAAGGTGTCCCAGTCGACCTCGCCCTGACCGATGTCGAGATGCTGATGGATCCGGGCCGGCGTGCCCGGCGGGTTGAGGATGTACCGCAGACCGCTGGAGCCCTTGTGGTTGAAGGAGTCCGCGACATGCACGTGCTGGAGCTTGTCACCGGCGTAGCGCATCATCGCCGCGATGTCCGCCGTCGGGTCGGAGCCCGAGAGATGGAAGGTGTGCGGGGCGCAGTACAGGTAGTTCACCCACGGCTTGTTGATCGCGCGGACGAGATCGACGGCCGGGGTGTTCTCCTCGCAGAAGTCGTCCGGGTGGGCCTCCAGGTTCAGGGCGATGCCCTCCCGCTCGAAGACCGGCAGCAACTCCTCCAGCGAACGCCAGAAGGCGGACTCGCTCTCGGCGGCGCGCTCGGGCCGGCCGTTGAACTCCGAGTTCATCAGGGGGCATTCGAGATCCACGGTGATCTCGATCATCCGCTTCCAGTAGCGGACGGCCGTCTGCCGCTCGGTCTCGTCCGGCGAGGACCACTTGTACAGCGGCAGTACCGAGGAGAGCCGCACACCGTACCTGCGCAGCGACTCCTTCAGCTCCGCCACCCGCGCGTCGTCCGCCCGCGGGTGCAGGAAGAACGGCATGAAGTCCGCACGCGGCGACAACTCGATGTGCTCGTAGCCCAGTTCGGCGACCGTGCGCACCATCTCGTCGATCGGCAGGGCACGGAACATGTACGGGTCGAGGGCGATCTTCACGCGGTGCCTCCGTAGAACGCGGGACGGGGCTTGATGTCGACGGTGACGATCTCTCCGCCGCCGGCCTCCTGGGACCGGACGGCGGCGTCGGAGATGACGGTGGCGGCGTAACCGTCCCAGGCGGACGGCCCGGTGGGCTCGGTGCCGGCGGCCACGGTGGCGACCCACTCGCGGAACTCCGTGTCGAAGGCCTCCGCGAACCGGTCCTTCCAGTCCTGCAGCACACCCGTGCCGTGCCGGGCCGCGGTGCGGATCCCGACGGCCGCCGGGTCGGGCAGCCGGACCAGACCGTCCTCGCCCACGACCTCGCACTGGATGTCGTAGCCGTACTGGCAGTTGACGAAGACCTCCAGGTCGATACGGACGCCCTCGCTGGTCTCGAAGACCATGATCTGCGGGTCCTTCAGGTGACCGAACCGCTTGCTCGTGGCGCGCGGGGTGACCACCTGGGCGGAGACGATCTCGTCGTCGAGCAGCCAGCGCAGCACGTCGATCTCGTGCACGGCCGTGTCCTGAGCGGCCATCGCGGAGTGGTACGACTCCGGGACGGTCGGGTTGCGGTGGGCGCAGTGCACGATCAGCGGGGCCCCGAGCGAGCCGGTCGACAGGACCTCCTTCATCTGGCGGTACCCGGCGTCGAAACGGCGCATGAAGCCGACCTGCACCAGCCGGTGGCCGTGCGCCCGCTCGGCGTCGACGATCCGCAGACAGTCCTCCGCGGTCGTGGCCAGCGGCTTCTCGCAGAACACCGGCTTGCCGGCGGCGATCGCGTTCAGAACGTGCTCGGCGTGGGTCGGCCCCCACGAGGTGACGAGGACGGCGTCCACGTCGGGGGAGGCGACCAGATCCGCGCCGGTGGGCAGCGCGGTGGCACCGAGCCGGGCCGCCACCTCGGCGGCACGTTCGGTGTCGACATCGGCCACGGCCGTGACCCTCGCCCCGGTGACGACCTCGGTGAGCCGCCGGATGTGGTCCTGGCCGATCATCCCGGCGCCGATGACGCCTACACGTACGGTCATGGTGAACTCCTAGAAGAGGTCAGGAAAAGCGCGCCCGGAGCTCCGCCTCGAGCGTCTCGAGGGTGCGGCCCTTGGTCTCGGGGACGTACAGCTTCACGAAGGTGAGGGACAGCAGGCCCGCCACCACGAACAGGAAGAAGGTGTTGGAGATCCCGATCCCGGAGACCAGGGATGGGAAGACAAGACCGATCACGAAGTTGGTCAGCCACAGCACCACGGCCGCGACGCCCATGCCGAAGCCGCGCATCCGCATTGGGAAGATCTCCGACAGCATCAGCCAGGTCACCGGCGAGATCGCGCCCTGCTGGAAGGCGAGGAACGTGACCGTCATCGCGAGCACCGCGAACGCCCGCGGATCACCGGACGGCAGCACCAGGGAGAACACGCCGATCAGCAACAGGGCCACGGTCGTGCCGAGCTGGCCGGTCATCAGCATCGGCCGGCGGTTGACCCGCCCGAGCAGCCAGATGCCGACGAAGGTGGCGAGGACGGAGATCACACCGTTGGCGATGTTCGCGGTCAGCGCGCTGTCGGCGGCGAAACCGGCGTCGGTGAGGATCTGCGTGCCGTAATACATGATCGTGTTGACGCCGGTGATCTGCTGCACGATCGCGATGCCGAACCCGACGAACATCAGCTTCCGCACCCACGGCGTGCTCTTGATGTCCTGCCAGCCGCCGAGCTTCTCCCGCTCGTCCTTGACGGCGAGTGCGGAGACCTCCTTCAGCTCGGCCTCGGCCCGGGCCCGCGACCGCACCTGCCTGAGCACCTCGAGGGCCTCGCCGAAGCGGCTCTGGGAGGCCAGCCAGCGCGGGCTCTCCGGCATCACCAGCATGCCGAACCAGAGCACCACCGCCGGCAGCGTGGCGATGACCAGCATCCAGCGCCACACACCGCCGGACTCGCCGCCGAGCCGCGCGATGATCGCGTTGGACGTGAACGCCAGCAGCTGACCGGAGACGATCATCAGCTCGTTCCGGGTGACGAGGGCACCGCGCCGCTCGGCGGGCGACACCTCCGCGAGATACACCGGCACGGTCACCGAGGCACCGCCGACCGCGAGACCGAGCACGAAGCGCGCGACGATCATCACCTCGGTCGTCGGGGCGAGCGTGCAGCCGAGCGCGCCGACGAAGAACAGCACGGCCAGCAGCAGGATGTTGCGCCGCCTGCCGCGCGCGTCCGACAACCGGCCGCCGGTCACCGCGCCCAGCGCGGCACCCAGCAGCAGCGAACTGGTGACCATGCCCTCGGTGACCGGGGTCAGGCCGAGGTCGTCGGTCATATAGGGCAGGGCGCCGTTGATGACGCCCGTGTCGTAGCCGAAGAGCAGACCACCGAACGTGGCGATGATGGTGATCATCCGCAGCCGCCGGGAGACCGCCGGCGGGGTATCGTCCGCGACGCCGGTGGCCGGGGCCGGGTCGGAGGCTGGTGTCGTGTCGTCCCTGACGTCCATGGCCGCTCCTTACCTGTCGATGGCCGGGCGGAGGGTACCCGAAAGACCGCAGCCGGCCAGGTGCTCGCGGGTGCTGACCGCGATCGGCAGCGGCACGTCGGGAGCGCACGGGTACAGGTCCTGCTCGACGATCACGAACAACTCGGCGTCGAGCCCGGCCAGTTCGCCCACCACGTCGGCCGGATCGGGCACCCCGGCAGGCGGCGACACGCACACCCCGCGCCGCACGGCCTCACCGAAGGACAGGTCCTCGGCCGCGACCTGCGCCAGGATCTCCGGATCCATCTGCTTGATGTGCACATAGCCGACCCGCTCACCGAACCGGCGGATCAGGTCGACGCTGTCCCCACCGCCGTACGCGACATGCCCCGTGTCCAGGCACAGGTTGGTGTAGCGGCCGTCGGACGCGTTCAGCAGCCGCTCGATCTCCGGCTGGGTCTGGAGGTGACTGTCGGCGTGCGGATGGACGACCAGCCGTACGTCGTACTCCTCCAGCAGCAGCCTGCCCAGCCGGTCGGCGGCCCGGCCGAACCCGGCCCACTGTTCGGTGGTCAGCTCGGGCGGCTCGGTGAACGCGCCCGTCTTCTCGTCCCGGTACATGGGCGGAATGAGGACCAGATGATGCGCCCCCGCGGCCGCGGTCAGCGCGGCGACCCGCCGGACATGGGCGAGCGTCTCGTCCCATGCCTCGGGCCGGTGCAGCGCGCCGAACGCGGTGCCGCCGGAGACCTTCAGCCCCCGGGCGTCCAGCTCGGCCTTCAGCCGCTGCGGGTCGGTGGGCAGATAGCCGTACGGGCCGAGCTCCAGCCACTCGTAGCCGGCCTGGACCAGCTCGTCGAGGAAACGGGGGTACGGCACCTGGTGCTCGTCCTCGGGAAACCACACCCCCCAGGAGTCGGGGGCGGAGCCGAGGCACAGGTTGCCGACGGTGGTACGGAGAGGGACTGGCGCCGTTGCCATGGTCAGTGTCCTTGAGGGGAGAGGGGAGGGTGCCTGAGCGATGTGACGCGCGCTACTAGCGCGCTCTAGTCGAGTACGATGACCCCTGTCCAAATGTCATGTCAATAGGTTGTTGCCGGGAGATTGCGGGGCCCCATCGCCGGATCCCCGCGTGGGGCACCCCGTAAGGTGGGCGCCGTCGGAGGGTGGGTTCACAGGTGGATGCATCGGGCAGGCAGCGGCCCACGATGGCGGACGTCGCCGAGAAGGCGGGCGTCTCCCGCGCGCTCGTTTCGATCATCTTCCGCAACCAGGCGGGAGCCGGCCGGGAGACGCGGGAGCGGGTCCTGCGCGTGGCCGACGAGATCGGTTACCGGCCCGACAGCGCGGCCCGGCTGCTGGCCCGTGGCCGCAGTCGCACGCTCGGTGTGATGTTCACCGTGCACCAGACCTTCCACACGGATCTCATCACCGGCATCTATCCCGAGGCCGAGCGGCTCGGGTACGACGTCCTGCTCTCCGGTTCCACCCAGGGGCGCAGTGAGGCCAAGGCGGTCGAGGCGCTGCTCAGTCACCGTTGCGAGGCGGTGATCCTGCTCGGCCCGGACGCCCAGCCCGGCTACCTCGGCGAGCTCGGGCAGCGCACGGTCGCCGTCTCGGTCAGCCGCCGCGTGCCCCAGGCCCATGTCGACTTCGTCCATTCCGCCGAGGGGAAGGGCGTCCGGCAGGCCATGGACCACCTGGTGGAGCTGGGGCACCGCCGGATCGTGCACATCGACGGTGGACGCGGTCCCGGTTCGGCGGAGCGGCGGCGCGCCTACCGTGCCGCGATGCGCCGCCACGGGCTGGAGGACCAGGCACGGGTGATTCCCGGCCATCACACCGAGGACTCCGGTGTCGAGACCGGCCGTCTGCTCCTGGCCGAGCGCGACGGCGGGCGGCCGTTGCCGACAGCGGTCCTCGCCGGTAACGACCGCTGTGCGATGGGTCTGCTGATGACCCTCACCCGGGCGGGCATCGAGGTCCCGCGCGATCTGTCCGTCGTCGGCTACGACGACAGCCACCTCTCCCACCTGATGCCGATCGGCCTGACCACGGTCCGCCAGGACGCGGTCCTGATGGCCGAACACGCCGTCCGCTTCGCCGTCGAGCGGTTGGAGAACGGGGAACTGCAGCCGCGTGAAGCGGTGCTGGATCCGAAGCTGGTGGTACGGGGGACCAGCGGCCCGGCCCCGGCGGAGCAGTCACGCCGCCCCGGCCGCTCAAGGCCGCTCTAGCGCGTCCCCTTCTTCGCGAACTCCGCGATGGTGTCGGCGTTGTCCTTCGTGATGAACGCCGGCCCGGTGAGTACCGGAGCCGTGCCGCCGCCGCTGAAGTTGCCGTTCGTCCTGTACAGCCACAGTGCGTCGACGGCGAGGTAGCCCTGGAGGTAGGGCTGCTGGTCGACGGCGAACTCGATGTCGCCGCCCCGGACGGCGGCGACGAGGTCCTTGTTGAGGTCGAAGGTGGCGACCTTGGCCTCGCTGCCCGCGTCCCGTACCGACTGCACGGCGGTCAGGGCGATCGGGGCGCCGAGTGTGACCACCTGGTCGATGGTGGAGTCCTTCTGGAGCTTGGCGGTCAGTGTCGACTTCACGGAGGGCATGTCGGTGCCGTTGACGTACAGGTTCTCCGTGGTGCCCTTGAAGCCCTTCTTCAGCCCGGCGCAGCGTGCCTCCAGCGCGACCTGGCCCTGCTCCTGGACCACGCAGACGGCGTGCTCGGCGCCCAGCTGGTTGAGGCGCTCCCCGAAGGCCTGGCCCGCGATGTTCTCGTCCTGGCCGAAGTACTCGAGCATGCCGAGGTCCCTCCAGTTGTCCAGGCCGGAGTTGAAGCCGACGACGGGGATGCCGGCCGCCTTGGCCTTGGCCACCGCTCCCTTCATGGCGTCGGGCTTGGCAGCGGTGAGCGCGATGCCGTCGACCTTCTGGTCGATGGCGTTCTGCACCAGGTTGGCCTGGTTTCCCGCGACGGGGTCGCTGGAGTAGACGAGCTTGATGTTGTCCTTCGCGGCAGCGGCTTGCGCCCCCTTGCGGATCAGGTCCCAGAAGGTGTCGCCGGGTGCCGCGTGGGTGACCATGGCGACGGTCATCCGCGGGGTGGCGGCCTTGCCCGCCGCGGCGTCGGTGCCCCCGGTCTCGGACTGCTTCCCGCCGGTGCCGCTGGAGCAGCCGGCGGCGAGCAGCGCGCCCACGAGGGCGGCGGCGGTCAGAGCGGCGGGTCTGTGGTGTCTGCGCATGTCGGATGCACCTCACTGTGCGGGGAGAGGGTGCCGCGCCCGGGCCGGGGAGGGTACGGACCCCTGCGTACTCGGTGGCTGGAGCGCGTTACTAGCGCGCTCTAGTGGCAGGTACTATGCGGCCGCCTTCTGGGGATGTCAACAGCTTTGTCAGGACGTACCAACAAAACAGGGCCGCCCGTACAGCCGGCGGTGGACGGCGTAGTACGGGCGACCCTGGTGGACGGTCCTGCTCAGCTCTCCGATCCGCCGATGTTGACCATCCATGGGGTGCCGAAGCGGTCCGTGCACATGCCGAACTCGTCGCCCCACATCTGCTTCTCCAGCGGCACCGACACCGAGCCGTTCTCGGACAGCTTCTCCCAGTAGCCGCGCAGCTCGGCGTCGTCGTCACCGCTCAGGCTCACGGAGAAGGGGTTGCCCGGCGCGGACTCCATGCCCGGCGGGTTGTCGGCGCCCATCAGGGTGAAGCCGCTGGTGGTTTCCAGCATGCCGTGCATGATCTTGTCGGCGTTCGGGGCGTCCGCCTGGCCGAAGTCGCCGTAGCTGTTGAGGGTGAGGTTGCCGCCGAAGACCTCCTTGTAGAACTCCATCGCCTGCCGGGCTTCGCCGTTGAAGGTGAGGTACGGATTGAGGCGCGTGACCATGTGAACCTCCAGGAGGGGCAAAAGGGTCATTTGCGCGCAGCGTAGCGCCGGGCACTGACAACGGCTCGCCGAGCGCGCCGCGCAGGGGGCGGGGAGCGGGGTGCGAGGCGGGCGCCGGAAGGCCGGAGTGGACGCCAACCGACTTGTTAGCGTGGGCCCTTGAGCAGAGGGGGACGGAGACAGCTCATGACAACGACCACCTTCCGCATCGGCGGGGATCTGGACGTACGCCGGCTCGGTTTCGGAGCCATGCATCTGCCGGTCGAGCCCGGGCCCGGCCGGGAGAACGCCCTCGCGGTCGCCCGGCGGGCCGTGGAGCTGGGCGTCACGCTGATCGACACGGCGCACCTGTACGGCGAGGGAGCCAACGAGGAGCTGCTCGCCGAGGCGTTGCACCCCTACCCGGAGGGGCTGCTGATCACCACCAAGGTCGGTGTCGCGCGTACCGGCCCGGGAGGCGAGTGGAAGTTCGACGGGCGGCCCGAGATCCTGCGCGCCCAGGTCGAGCAGGCCCTGCGCCGGCTGCGGGTCGAGCGAATCGAACTGCTCCAGCTGCACCGCATCGATCCCGACACGCCGCTCGCCGACCAGCTCGGCACGCTGCGGGAGCTTCAGGCCGAGGGCCTGGTCGGACGGATCGGGCTGTCGGAGGTCACCGTCGCCGAGCTGGCCGAGGCCCGGGAGATCGTCGACGTCGCGAGCGTGCAGAACCGCTACAACCTGCTCGACCGCGAGCACGAGCCCGTTCTCGCGGCGTGTGCGGCGGCCGGCATCGCCTTCCTGCCGTGGCGGCCCGTGGCGTGGGGGAAGGCGGGGGCCGAGGCCGAGATCACCGCGGTGGCGGCCGACCTCGGGGCCACGCCCACGCAGGTCGCGCTCGCCTGGCTCCTCGACCGTGCACCGGTCGTCCTGCCGATCCCCGGTACGGCCCGGATCGGGCACCTGGAGGAGAACCTCGCCGCGGCGGACCTCGGCCTGACGCCCGCCCAGCGCGACCGCCTCGACCGGCTGGCCGAGGGGACACGGGCGGAATCAGGGTCGGAGTAGGCGGAGCCGTGCCCTGAAACCAGGCGGAGTCCTGTCTCGAAACCCGGGTGGACCGAGGCAGGGCCACCAGGTATCGCCGCTGCTCACGCCTCGTCGGACCCGGACTCCCCGTTGTTCCAGTCGTACGGGCCTCCGCCGCGCCACTCGATCAGCTCGGTGTCGTCGACGGCCGTGTCGGCGGTGGGCAGGCCCTCGCGGTGCAGGAGGTCCAGTACGTCGAACAGGCTGTAGGCGACGCCCATGCGCTCGCCGTGGATGGTCACCAGCCGTCCGCCGTCCGACGCGGGCGGCTGCACGACCACGGGGGGTTGACCGTCCATAGCCCCACCATGCCTCCGAAACGGGCGGTTCGCAGCTCGGCCTCGACCATACGCGGGACGAACCGGTACGGCCCAGGGGTCCGAGCCTGCGGCGCCGGGTGCTCTGTGCGCCGGTGACAAGGCGTGACCGGGAAACTGAATTCTCGTCAGCACCCCCTGAGAGCTCTCCGGCCACAACCCTAGCGTCCGTGGCATGGACATGAACCGTAGGAGCAGAGGGAAGTGGCGCGGTGCCGCGCTCGCGGTACTGCTGACCGCCGGGACACTCACGGCCGCCGCCCCGGGGGCCCGGGCCGACGAGGCGCGGACCGAGACGCCTGTCGCGTCGACGTCACCCGTCACCGGGGTGACCGAGTCGGTCGTACGGGTGAAGGTACCGCTGCCGGAGTCGGCCGGGCCTCGTCCGGCCGCGTGCGACTGGCTGTCGTACCTGCGCTACCGCTCGGCCGACGGGCCCGCCGCGTCGGCCGGCGCGGACCGGATCCTCATCGCCCAGCCCGGCATCCTGGAAGGGGCCGGGGCGTTCGACAGCGTCGCCCGCAACACTGTCACCAGGGCCGCCGAGCAGGGCGCGCACATCGAGTTCTGGGCGCTGGACCGGCGCTCCAACTGCCTGGAGGACCGCACCGGCATCGCCTCCGGCGACCAGCACAGCGCCGTCGACTACTACTACCGCGGCAAGCAGGTCGACGGCCGGAAATTCGACGGCTACGCCGGCAACGCAGAGCTGGGCTGGATGGCGAAGCTCGGGATCGAGCAGACCGTACGGGACCAGTACGACCTGCTCACCGCCGAGTTGCCCGACCAGGCGCAGCGCAAGCGGAAGGTGCTGTGCGGCGGGCACTCGCTGGGCGGTGTCATCACCGGGTACTTCGCCGCCGCCGACTTCGACGGCGACCGGGCCACCACGGCGGACGCCGGGTACAACCAGTGCGCCGGCTACTTCGCCCTCGACACCACCGTCTCCACCTCGCTCGCCGACCTCAGTGGCAACCTGCCCGACGACACCAACCTGCCCGACATCGGCCTCGGTTACGGTGTGGTCCAGGCCGGACTCGACAGCGGACTGCTGTCGCGCACGCTGTCCGCGCCGGTGCTGCTCAACCCCGAGACCATGACCCTGCTCGGCATCGCGGGCCTCGGCGCCCTCAAGGATCTGGAGGGTGAGGCCGACCTGCCCCGCTATCTGCCCTCCAACCTCAACGTCGAGGCCACCAACCGCTTCCTGTTCGCCAAGGACACCGTCGCGTTCCTCAGCGGCTCGCCGTCGGTGAAGGACTTCCGGCTCACCAACGGGGCGGTGCTCGGAGCGCTGCTGGACGACAACTCCGTACCGCTGGCGTTCCTGCAGACCAGCATCGGCTTCTTCGACGGCGGGCCCATCGCCGACAAGAGCTTTCCCGTGGCCAACGGCGGTGCGCGGCAGCCCGGTCTGTACGGCACCGCGTACAAGGCCATCCCGGAACGGCCCCAGGGCCCGCTCTACACCTGGCGCACCTACGACCGCGTCGGTGACCCCGACGACCCCGGCTACCGGTCGGCCGACGGCACGCCGTTCACCGGTGCGGGCGAGGAGGTCACCGACGTGCGGCAACTGGCCCGCAGTCTGGCCGAGCAGCCGCTGGACTTCACCGAGCAGTACTTCCCGACCAAACTGGTCACGGACATCCAGCTGGGCACCTCGCCGCAGGTGAGGAAGCTCGTCGCCCATCCGGGCGGTCTCACCGCCAACCCGGTGCTCACCGTCCTCGCCGGGGAGGGACTGCTGGCCGGCCGGGTGCCGCCGGAGCTGCGTCCCGTGGTCGCCGACGGCTACCAGCACATCGACGTACTGACCGCCGCGCCCACGCAGAACGACGGCAGGCCCGAGATCGTCTCCACCAGCCTCGCCGGCTTCGCCCGCTCACCCCGCTAGACACCGGAACGGGGCCCGGGAGGAGATCCTCCCGGGCCCCTTGGTGTGCCGCCGGACTAGAGCCTGCCCGCGGCGAACGCGGCGGCCGCGTCGGCGTTGTCGCGATAGCTCAGATGCGCCCCGACGTCACCCCCGCCGTTCTCGCAGACGGGGTCGCCCTTGGCGCAGAGGTCCAGGGTGCGGCTCTGGTAGGTGCCGGTGACGCTCTTGCCGAGGGCTCGGATCGGGTTGCCGAACAGCAGCACCGCGGAGACCTTCGGCTCGAGCGCGGCGGGCAGCGTGGCCACGATGGGGCTGCCGACCACCGCGCCCGCGCTGCTGATGCCGATCGAGTTGTCGACGACGTTCGCGCCCTGCGAATAGCCGACGAGAACGAACTTCTGGTTCGGGCAGGCGGCGGCCTGGCTCTTCACATGGTTCACCAGGTCCAGATTGCCCTGCGCCGCGGACGTCGGCGAGAGGTCTGCCGGATAATTCACCTTGTAGCTGGACAGGCTTTTGCCCGCTGCTTTCTTCTGCAGCGCGGAAAGTACCGGGTCGCCGACGATGAAGCCGAGCGTCCCGGGCTCGAAGGTGCCGCGTGCCGAGACGAGTTCCACGTCGGAGCAGGCCGCGGCCGAAGCCGGGGAAGAGGAGAGGGTGGCAAGCCCGGCCCCGCCGACCAGTGAGAGCGCGGCGAGACACAAACGGATACGCATGGGGGATCCTCCGCGTGTGAGGCGCGTCGAGCGCCTGCGAAAAAGGACGGCCCGAACGTATTCGCTTTCTCCCGCCGGGAGTTATGGACGGGATTATGGAATCCCCGCGGTTTTTTGTCGCCGATTGAGTACGCCGCTGAATGCGGGAGTCAGCTCGGCCGTGTGTGCAGGGATTCCGCGCGCAACGCGAGAATGAGATCGAGGCGGGTGCCCGGATCGTGCAGGGCGTCGCCGAAGAGCTTCTCCAGCTGGCGCAGGCGGTAGCGGACCGTCTGCGGGTGGATGTGCAGCCGCGCGGCGACGTCCGGCACATTGCTGCCGCTGAGCAGCCAGGCCAGCAGCGTTTCGGCGAGCCGGTCGCGCTGCCCCGCCGAGACCGTGTCGAGCGGCGTCAGGACCCGCGCCTGGAGCCGCTTCAGCAGCGGCTCGTCGCCGTACAGCAGAAGGGTCGACAGATGGTCGGAACAGTGCTCGACGCCCTGGCGGGGCAGGATGCCGCGCCCCATCAGCCCGAGCGCCCTGGTGGCCAGGCGCAGCGATCGCGCCGCCTCCGTGACCGCTACCGTCGGGCCGATCGCGGCGGGCCGGCCGCGCAGGGCGAGCGTGAACGCCCGGCCGAAGCGGCCGGAGCCGTCCGGGTCGGGCACCAGCATGCGCGGCGGCCGCGACTCCATGTCCACCAGCGCGCCCGCCGCCGCCAGCGGCCGGTCCTCCTCCCGCCGGTCCGGCCCCGCCGCGAGCGCCACCACGGCGACCGTCCGGGGCACCGGCCAGCGCGCGGCGTGGGCCAGATCCTGCACGGCCTCCAGCGCCACCGGGCCGTCCTCCAGCAGCAGGTCGAGCAACCGCCTGCGACGCCGCTCCAGCTCGTCGGTGCTGCGCAGCTGGGCCTCCGCGTAGCCGGCCGCGGCCGCCTCGGCGACCTCGTGCACGGTCCGGAACGCCAGCTCACCGAGCGCGGCGACGACGCTGGAGTCGAGGCCGAGTTCCTCCGCCGTGGAGCCCATCAGCCGCCAGGCGTGCAGCCCGCCCACCCGCAGGGCGGACTGCAACGCGTCCAGGCTGCGGCCCTCCAGGGCCTCGCCGCGCCCGAGTTCGTAGTACGTCGCCGCGATCGCGCCTCCGTCGTCGCGCGGGTCGGCGATGTGGTCGACGAACAGGGTGAGCGCCTGGACCACCCCGGACCGCAGGTTCTTGCGGTACGTCCCGTCGGCGGGCCGCGCGTACTCGGGAACCTGACGGCAGACCTCTTCCTCCACCAGGTCGGCGACGGAGGCCAGTTGGGCGCGCAGCAGCTCCGCGAGCTCGGGCGGCACCGGTGGCATGCCGGGGTGGTCCGGCACGCCGTGCGGGGTGGGCACAGCCATCACGGACACTCCTTTCGACCGGAAGCGGCTCACCCGCGGGCTGTTGCCAGTGGGAAGAGTGGGACGTCCTGTGTTGGACGGACGTCCCCTCCGCTCCGTTCCGTGCCCCGACGGCACCCCCGTCACTCCGGCACGCCCAGCGCATGGGCGAGCATCGGCCACGAGGCGGTGAACTCCCGCTTCCAGTAGGGCCAGTCGTGTCCTCCTCCCGAGTAGAAGTGCGTGGTGGCCTGGATGCCCAGGAGGGGGAGTGCGCGGGCGAAGCCCTGGGCCGAGGGCCACAGGGCGCTCTCCAGCACCCCGGGCAGCGGATCGCCGCCGCTGCCCGGGCCCACTCCGCTGCCCTGCGACACGTACAGGGCGGTGCCGCGCAGCCCCGTGGCGCGGGTCCGCGGGTTGAAGTCACGCCAGGTCAGGATGTTGAGCAGCGGATGACCCCACAGGGACCGGGCCGGCAGGTTCTCCCGGGCCACGATGGCGTCCATGATGGCGGGAACACCGGGGGCGGTGGTGTCGAGGATGCCGCTGTAGGAGGCCGCGGCCTTGAACGCGCCGGGGTGGCGGGCCGCGTGGGCCATCGCGCCGTAGCCGCCGGTGGAGACCCCGGCGACCGCCTGTACGCCGGAGGCCCGGTAGTCCCGGGCGAGCAGCGCCGGCACCTCCTTGACCTGGAAGGTCTCGTAGTCGGGGCCGCCGCGCCAGACAGTGGGGATGCCGGTGGGGCCGGCGTCCGGCATGGCCACGATCAGGCCGCGGCCCTCGGTGAAGGCCTCGATGTCCGTCTCGCGGGTCCAGGACGTGTAGTCGTCGTGGGCGCCGTGCAGCAGGTACAGCACGGGATATGTCCGCTCGGGCCGCGTGCCGAAGTCCGACGGCAGGATCAGCCGGACGGGCGCGCTCCGGCCGAGCGCGGCGGAGGGCACGGACACGTCCAGGGTGCGCGGCCCGAGCCGGGTGGCGGCCCCGGCACGGGCCGTGCCGCTCGCGGCCCCGAACAGGACGGCGAGGCCGGCGGCGGCCGTCGCTCTGGCGACGGTGCGCCGGGACACTCCGGCAGCGGGCTTCGGCGACAGGTCGGACATGGCGGCTCCTCGGGTTCCGGTTTCAGGGGGCCCGCTCGGCGAGCACCCGGCTCAGGTGGGCGGCGATCTCGTCGACGTGCGGCGGGTCGAGCAGCGACAGATGGTGACCGGGCACCGGCACGACCTCCAGGCGCGGGCACACCTCGTCCCAGCCCAGCGCCTCGTCGTCCCGCTCGTACGCCGGGTCGCGCACGGTGTGCGGCGCGGGCTCGGTGGCCCGGTAGAGAACCACCGGCCCGTCGTGGTCCCCGGGACGGTGCGACTCCCCGATGCCCAGGTCCAGGTAGGAGGCCCGCTGATGCTCCAGCGCGGCGGGTGGCAGGTCGGCTGCCTCGCGCAGCGCCCGCAGCACGGTGTCGATGCGGGGCCCGTCGTCGTCCATGGCCACCAGGTCGTCGTACGGCAACTCCAGCCGCACGCCGTAGGTGTCGGCGACGTGGCGGGTGAAGCCCTCGAAATGCGCCCGGATCCGATCGGCCCGCGTCAGTCCCGGCCGGGGGAGAGGGCGTACGGAGTCGATGAGCACGACCAGCCGCACCTCCCGCCCCGCGGCGGTCAGGTGCCGCGCGGTCTCCTGGGCGACGAAGCCGCCGAAGGACCAGCCGCCCAGTACACAGGGCCCGTCGGGGTGAGCGGCGTCGATCGCCTCGGCGTAGCGCCGCGCCTTCTCCGGCACGGTCCGGGCCTCCTCGATCCGCTCCAGCCCGTACACCGGCCGGTCGTCCCCGAGCCGTTCCGCGAGCGTGCGGTAGACGGTGACCGGCCCGCCGGCGGCGTGGACGAGGAACAGCGGGGGCCGCGAACCGGAGGCACGCAGCGGGCGCAGCGGGCGCAGCGGCGTGTCCTCGCGGGGGAGGGCCTGGCGGATCCGGTCGGCGGCGTCCTCGACGGTGACGGCGGCGAACAGGTCGCGCAGGGGCAGTGCGATGCCGAACTCGCGCTCCACCGCGGTACGGACGCGGACGGCCATCAGCGAGTCCAGACCCAGGCCGGCCAGGGCGGTGCCCGGGGTGACCCGGGTGGGCGGGTGACCGGTGACGGCGGCGATGTGATGGATCAGGCGGGCCAGGACCGAAGAGGGCTCCGCGACCTCGACGGGAGGTTTTTCCGTGACCGGCTCGGTGTGTGCCCGGCCGTCCGTCCACCAGTGCCGTACGTGCCGCCACCGGGGCAGGGGCACGTCGACTACCCGGCCGGGCGGCACGGGCAGCCGTTGGCCCGCGACGTACAGGACGCCGAGCTGTCCCGCGAACGCCTCCGAACCGTCGGCGTCCCGGCGCAGGGTGGCCAGGGCGAGGGCACCGGGCACGGTGTCGGCGACGGCCCCCGTCAGGACCGGGTGGGGCGAGATCTCGACGAACGCCGTGTGACCGTCGGCCGCGGCCGAGGCGAGCGCCCGGTCCAGACGCACGGGCCGCCGCAGATTGGCCGCCCAGTGGTCCGCGCCGAACCCGCAGTCGCCGCGCGGGTCGTCGAGGACGGTGGAATAGACGGGGACCGTTGGCCGCCGCCCCCGGATACCGGCCAGCGCGTCGACGAGCTCCGGCAGCAGCCCGTCCACCTGGGGCGAGTGTCCGGCACCCACGACCCGCATGGCCCGTGCCGCCCGGCCCTGCCCCTCCAGCCGGCGCACGAGCCCGGCAACCGCCGCTTCCTCGCCCGTGACGACCTTCTGCCGGGGGGAGGTGTGCACGGCGACGTGCACACCCGGGAAGTCCCGCTCCAGAGATCGCAGTTCGGCGTCGTCCAGGTCCACCACGGCCATCGCGCCGCCGCTCAGCCCGCTCAGCAGCCGGGCCCGTACGGCGATGACCCGCGCCCCCTCCGCCACGTCCAGCGCACCCGCGCAGACGGCCGCCGCCACCTCGCCCATGGAGTGCCCGATCACCGCGGCGGGCTCCACCCCGTACGAACGCCACAGCTCGGCGAGCGCCAATTGCAGCCCGAACAGCACGGGTTGGGCGACCTCCAGGCGGTCGAGACCGGCACCGGACGACAGGTGGTCGTACAGCGACAGGCCGCACTCCGGGGCGAGCTGCGGGTCGAGTTTCTCGACGGCGGCGGCGAACGCGGGTTCCTCGGCCAGCAGCCGGCGCCCCATGCCCGGCCACTGACTGCCGTAGCCGGAGAAGACCCATACCGTGCCGTGCCCGACGCGGTCGCGGTCACCGGTCACCACCCGCGCGTCCGGATACCCAGTCGCCAACGCCCCAAGAAAATCGGCCAGTTCGGCACGGTCCCGGGCGGCCACGGCGGCGCGTACGGGGCCCCGGCCCGTGCGCCCCGCCAGGGTCCGGGCCACGTCGGCGGGGTGCGCGGCGCTTTCGCGCAGCCAGCCGGCCAGTCGGCCCGCCGTGTCGCGGAGGCGCTCGGCGTCGAGGTCGGAGAGCAGGTGCAGGCGGGCCGAGGGTTCCTCGGCCGGCCGGGCCGGGACCAGGCCGGGTGGCCCCTCCTCCAGCACCACATGCGCGTTGGTGCCGCCGAAGCCGAACCCGGAGACCCCCGCGACAGCGGTGCCGCCGTAGCGGGGCCAGGGCTCCGCCTCGGTCACCACCCGCAGCCGGTCATCTGCGAGGGAACTGCCTTCCGCGCAGTGCAGGGACGGCGGGATGCTGTCGTGGTGCAGGGCCAGCACGGTCTTCACCAGGCCGGCGATCCCCGCGGCCGACTCCAGATGACCGAGGTTTCCCTTGACGGAACCCAGCAGCAGCGGCTGGTCCGGGTCACGGTCAGCACCGAGCACCGCGCCCAGCGCGCCCGCCTCGATCGGGTCGCCCAACGGGGTGCCGGTGCCGTGCGCCTCCACGTAGTCGACGTGCGCCGCGGCGAGCCCCGCCCGTGCGTACGCGCTCCGCAGCAACGCCTGCTGAGCGGCCGGGTTGGGTGCCATGAGGCCGTTCGAGCGGCCGTCGGAGTTGACGACGGTGGCGCGGACGACGGCCAGGACGCGGTCGCCGTCCCGCTCGGCGTCGGACAGCCGCTTGAGGATCACGGCGGCACAGCCCTCGCCGCGCCCGATGCCGTCCGCCGACGCCGAGAACGGCTTGCACCGCCCGTCCGGCGCGAGGGCGCCCGCTCGCCGGAAGGCGACCGAGACGGCCGGTGACAGCAGCAGGTTGACCCCGGCGGCGATCGCCGTGTCGCTCTCGCCCGTGCGCAGGCTGACACAGGCGTGGTGCACGGCGACCAGCGAGGACGAACAGGCCGTGTCGACGGCCATGCTGGGCCCCCGGGCGTCCAGGACGTAGGCGAGCCGCCCGGCGGCGACGCTCAGGGCACCCCCGGCCGGCGCCCAGGGATCGACGGCGGCCGGGTCGGCGCCGGTGAGCTGCCCGTACTCAGGGGCGGAGACACCGACGAACACGCCGGTGGCGGTGCCCGCCAGGGACCCGGCCGGTACGGCGGCGTGGTCGAGCGCCTCGTGGACGACCTCCAGCAGGATCCGCTGCTGCGGGTCCATCACCGCGGCCTCGCGCGGGGTGATCCGGAAGAAGTCCGCGTCGAACCCGGCGATGTCGTCGAGATAGCCGCCGTACGGGTGCGCGTCCGCGGGCGGGAAGGCGGTGAAGTCGCGCCAGCGGTCCTCCGGGACGCGCCGGATCGCGTCGACGCCCTCGCTGAGCAGCCGCCAGTAGCCGTCCGGGCCGTGCACCCCGCCGGGCAGCCGGCAGCCGACCCCGACGACCGCGACCGGCTCGGCCGTACCACTCGGCAGTCCCGCTCGCGCGACCGGCGCCGCGTCATATCCCGAGGCCTGCGAGGATCCCGCGCCGCACAGCCGCGCCATCAGCGCCTCCACGGTCGGCGTCTCCCACAGCAGGGTCGTCGGCAGTTCCTGCCCCGTGGCCCGGGACAGCTCACCGGCCAGGGCGACCGCGTCCCGTGACGACATGCCGAGGTCGGCCAGTGGCCGGTCCATCGGGACGGCCTCGGGGGACGTGCCGCACCAGGCCGCCACCCGCTCGGCGATGAGCCGGCGCAGCGCGCCCTCGTCGACGGGCCTCATCCCGCGGCACCCGCGGTCGCCCCGGCCTGCCCGCCGTAGGCGCCGTCCAGGTACCGGGCCCGGGTCAGCGCCCGCGACACCTTCCCGCTGGAGGTACGCGGCACCGTGCCCGGCGGAACCAGGATCACGTCGGCGAGCCGCAGCCCGTGCCGGGCGGAGACGGCACCGCGCACGGCACGCACCACGGCCGGCACGTCGAGCTCGGCGAGGCGTGCGGTCCGCGCGTGCTCCGCCACGACCACCACCCCCTCACCGGCGCCGCCCGGCACGGCGAACGCCGCGAGCCGGTCCCGGCGTACCGCCGGGTCCGCGTCCTGGGCCGTCGCCTCGACGTCCTGCGGATAGTGGTTGCGGCCGTCCACGATGATCAGGTCCTTCAACCGCCCTGTGACGACCAGCTGCCCCTCCAGCACCGTCCCCAGATCGCCGGTCCGCAGCCAGCCGCCCGGACCGGCCGCGGCGTCCGCGAACCGGGCGCCGAACACGTCCTGCGACTCCCGGTTCCAGTAGCCGCGTCCCACGTTCGGCCCCTGCACCCAGATCTCGCCGACCTCACCCTCCGACAACCGGGCCCGCGTCACCGGGTCGGCGACCCGGACCCGCTGGCCCGCCGGGGTGCCACAGCCCGCCAGCAGCACGGCCCGGGGATCGTCCGGCCGCGCGGACAGGGCCTTCCCGGCCGCCAGGGCGTCACGGTCGAGCGCGAACCGGGTGAGCGGATCACCCGGCCGGGCCGCGCAGACGAACACGGTGGCCTCGGCGAGGCCGTACGACGGGCAGTGCGTCTCCGGCGCCAGGCCCTGGCCGGCGAACGCCGCGTGGAAACGGTCGGCCGTGCCAGGCCGGACCGGCTCGCTGCCGTTGATCAGCGCCGTGACCTTGTCGAGCCGCAGCCCCTCCTTCTGCTGGGGGGTCACGGTCGCGACGCAGTAGTCGTAGGCGAAGTTGGGCGCGGCGCTCACGACGTTCGGATGCGCGGCGAGCAGTCGCAGCCAGCGCACCGGCTCGTGCAGGAACGCGGCCGGGTCCATGAGGACCGACAGGAGCCCGCGCGTGACCGGGGCCGCGACGCTGAGCACCAGCCCCATGTCGTGGTAGAGCGGCAGCCAGCCCACGCAGGTCAGCGGCCGGGTGTCGCCGCCGTAGGCGGTCAGCGCCTGGCGGGCGTTGGCGACGACGTTGCCGTGGCTGATCTCCACGCCCGCCGGGGCACGGGTCGAACCGGAGGTGTACTGGAGATAGGCGGTCGCCTCGGCGTCCGGCGGGACGGGCCGCCAGCCGTGGGCGTCGTCGGGCACCTGGTCCGCCAGGACGATCCGCGGCCCGTCGGAACCGAGGAAGTCCCGCACCTCGTCCTGGGCCCGGCCCGTGGTCACGACCACCGTGGGACGGGCATCCGCCAGGACGCCCGCCAGCCGGTCCGCGTGCCCGGGCAGGTCCGGCGGATACAGCGGCACGGCGACCAGCCCCGCGGACAGGGCCGCGAGGAAGGCGGTCACGTACTCCGTGCCCTGCGGACACAGCAGGGCGACCCGGTCCCCCGGACCGGCCCGCTCGGCGAGGCGCGCGGCCAGTGCCCGCACCCGCGCGTCGAATCGGCGCCAGGTCAGGGTGCGGTGGACGCCGCGCGAGTGCTGTGCCGGATGGTCGACGAAGGTGAACGCCCGGCGGTCCGGGGTGGTTTCGGCCCAGTGCCACACGTACTCCGGCAGCGTCGGGCACGCGGGCGCGAGCGGGGGGCGGCGGCTGTCCATCAGGCGGGGCTCCTCACGGCGCGGATCGGATTGCGGGTCGCGTACGGGGCGGATAGGGGGCTTCTGATGGATCTCCGCGGCGTCGCGACGCCCGGCACGCACTCTCGCCGCACCGGACAAAAGGCCTGGTAGCTCCTCCCCCACTCTCGGCTTCGCTCGAGCGGGGGGACCCCCATCGAGGCCTTCCGCCCGGCACGCCGAGAGCACGCACCGAACGCCGCTCCTTCTTCCACGGAGATCCATCAGAAGCCCCCTAGAGCGGGATGTTGCCGTGCCGGCGTTCCGGCATCGGCGCGCGTTTGCCGCGCAGGGCGCGCAGCGCGCGGCAGACCTGCTCCCGGGTCTCGCGCGGTGCGATGACGGCGTCGACATAGCCGCGCTCGGCGGCGAGATACGGAGTGCCGTGGGTGCGCTCGTACGCCGCGAGAAGCCGGGCGCGCAGCGCCTCCGGGTCGTCCGACGCGGCGAGTTCGCGCCGGTGCAGCACGCCCACCGCCCCCTCGGCGCCCATGACGGCGATACGGGCGGTGGGCCAGGCGAGGTTGACGTCGGCGCCCAGATGCTTGGAACCCATCACCGCGTATCCGCCGCCGTAGGCCTTGCGCACCACCACCGTGACCTTGGGCACCGTCGCCTCGGCGTAGGCGTACAGCAGCTTCGCGCCGCGCCGGATGATCCCGGCCTGCTCCTGCCGTACCCCGGACAGATACCCGGGCACATCGGCGAAGGTCAGCAGCGGGATGCCGAACGCGTCGCAGAACCGTACGAACCGCGCCGCCTTCTCGGACGCGTCGATGTCGAGGACCCCGGCGGCACGCAGCGGCTGGTTGGCGACGACACCCACCGAGCGGCCCTCGACCCGGGCCAGGGCACAGATGATGTTGGGCGCGAACAGCTCCTGCACCTGGAGCAGTTCACCGTCGTCGACGACCGCGTGCAGGATGTCCCGCATGTCGTAGGCCTCACCGAGCCGGTCCGGGACGACCTCGTCGAGCCCGGCCCCGGGCGGAGCGTGCCCGGGTGCGTACTCCGGGGGCCGTTCCAGGTTGTTGGCCGGCAGGTAGGACAGCAGGTCGCGCACGGTGTCGAGGGCGTCCTCCTCGTCGGCCGCCAGGAAGTGGGCGTTGCCGTTGACGGTGTTGCTGGTGCGGGCGCCGCCCAGCTCCTCGGCGGTGGTGCGCTCGCCGGTGACCGTCTCGATGACGTCGGGGCCGGTGACGAACATGTGCGAGGCACCGTCCACCATCACCGTGAAGTCGGTGATCGCCGGGGAGTAGGCGGCGCCGCCCGCGCACGGCCCCAGGACGACCGAGAGCTGCGGGATCACTCCGGACGCCTTGACGTTGCGGCGCACCAGCTCGGCGTAGAGGGCGAGGGCGGCGACCCCCTCCTGGATGCGGGCGCCGCCGGAGTCGTTCAGGCCGATCACCGGGCAGCCGGTCTTCAGGGCGAGGTCCATCAGGGCGACGGTCTTCTCCCCGAAGGCCTCGCCCATGCTGCCGCCGAACACCGTGGAGTCCTGGGCGAACACGCACACCTGGCGGCCGTCGACCGTGCCGTACCCGGTGACCACACCGTCGCCGTAGGGGCGGCGGGCGTCCTGCCCGGCGGGCCGGGCCCGCACGAACTGACCCGTCTCGGTGAAGGAGTCCTTGTCCACGAGCCGTTCGATCCGCTCCCGGGCCGAGAACTCCCCGCGCCTGCGCGGCCCGCCCGGGGCCACCGCCCGGTCCCGGCGTGATGCCAGGCCGGCGACGCGTTCCGCGGTGCTCCCGGGTGCGTGCGTCGCTGTCTCCCCCGGACCGGATGCTGTCACCTCTGTGCTCACAACCACCTCCGAAGTGGTTCTCGAATATGGCAGTGAGGCGGGGAGGTGCCGGGCGGATCGCCGTTCTGTGTGGGGGAGTTGAGTCCTCAGGCGCGAGGTTTCATCCCCGGGTGACAAGGACCGCCGACTCGTCTGACAAACGGTCAACAGGGCGATCAATTCTCGTCATTTCCACCCTGGGTGCGTAAAACATGTGAATGTTTCCGCGTGGTTCGGGCATACGCAGCGAAAACAGAGAGAGGGGCGCTACGTGCTCGTACCGGACCGGAAGGTCGTCAGGGAGTTGCTGACGCGGTATGCGTCGCTGAGGATCGCTCAGGCGGAGAGGCACGTGCCGACGGCGGCACGCGAGCTTGAGGACGTCAGCTACACGCTGTGCGTGATGATGGGGACGTCCGTCATTCACGACGCCATCGCCAAGGCGGACACCCTGCTGCTCACCAAGGGGCGGTCCGAGGCCGCGGAGGCGGACGGGGAGAACGGCTTGACGCTGGTCGGCTGACAACGTGTGAGACCCGGCGCACGGCCGGGTACCGCCCCGGTGGCCTATGGACGGGCCGCCGGGGCGTTCGTCTTCCCGTGGAACGCCGTGCGGTACGCGTACGGCGTGGTGCCCACCACCTTGCGGAACCGCTCCCGGAACGCCGTCGGCGAGCCGAACCCCGCCTGGCGCGCGATCCGTTCGACCGAGTGGTCGGTGTTCTCCAGCAGGTACTGGGCGCGCCGCACCCGCGCCCGCAGCAGCCACTGCAACGGCGTGGTGCCGGTCTGCTCGCGGAAGCGGCGGCTGAAGGTCCGCTCGCTCATCCCCGCGCGCGCCGCCAGGGTGCCCAGCGTCACCTCGTGCGCGAGATGGTCCTCGATCCACTCGAGCAGCGGCTCGAACGCCGACCCCCGGGGCACGGGCGGGTGCTCGTGCACGATGAACTGGGCCTGCCCGCCCTCCCGTTCCAGCGGCATCACCGACATCCGGGCGATGTTCGCCGCGACGGCCGACCCCAGATCCCGCCGGATCATGTGCAGGCACAGATCCAGCGCCGCCGCCGCACCGGCCGAGGTGAGGATCTGCCCGTTGTCCACGTACAGCACGTCCGGTTCGACCTCGACGTGCGGGAACCGCCGGGCCAGTTCGCCGGCGGCCACCCAGTGCGTGGTGGCGCGCAGCCCGTCCAGCAGCCCGGCCTCCGCCAGCACGAAGGCACCCACGCACACGGACGCGATCCGGGTACCGGACTCGGCCGCCCGCCGCAGTGCCGCCAGCACCCGGGCGGAGGGCGGCGCGGCGTCGGGGGAGCAGCCCGGCACGATGATGGTGTCGGCCTCCGCCAGCGCCTCGAGTCCCTGGTCGATGCGCAGGGTGAAACCGCCGTCCGCGCGCACCTCCGGCGTCTCGGCGCACAACCGGACCCGGTAGGCGGGCCGCCCGTCCGGCATATGGGTCCAGGCGAACGTCTGCTGGGGCGCCGCCATGTCGAAAGGCACCACTCGATCGAGAACCAGGATCGCCACGGAGTGCATGACCGTCACCCTAGGTGTGTTCCCGCCAGCGGTGTGACCCGGGGACGAGGTGGCCCGTGAGAGGAGAACGCAGGTCGGACGAGTTGGCGAGAACCCGTTGGAAGCTGTCGTTCCAGCCCATGGGTGATCACGTCCCGGCTCCCTATCGTGAGCCCGGCATCGTTGATCGCGTCATGAAAAGAGTCCCGGTGACCAAGATCCTGCTGTCCCTCCATGTCCTGGCCGCCATCGTCGCCATCGGTCCCGTGACCGTCGCGGCCAGCATGTTCCCGCCCGCGGTGCGCCGCGCGGTCGCCGCGCTCGGCGATGCCCCCGACCCCTCCGCGGTCGGCACGGTCGCGCTGCTGCACCGCATCTGCCGTGTCTACGCCGGTGTCGGACTGACCGTCCCGGTCCTCGGGTTCGCCACGGGTGCCGCGATGGGTGTCCTGGGCAGCGGATGGCTCGTCACCTCCATCGCGCTGACCGCGGCCGCCGCCGGGATCCTGGCCGCCTTCGTCCTGCCCCGCCAGGAGGAACTCCTCGACCGGCTGAACGGCGAACAGGCCGTCGATCACCAGAACACCGTTCAACTCGCCATGTTCACCGGCATCTTCAACCTCCTGTGGGCGACGGTCACCGTCCTCATGATCGTCCGTCCTGGCTCCACCACGGGGGCCTGAGAGCCCGGCCACTCCGCCTGGCACAGATGTCCGTTCTGCGTCAAGTCATCCCAAGGAATTCACACTCCGGGATGCCGGTCCGCCTAGACTCGTCAGTCTTGCCCCCGCACGGGGGCGACGAGCAGAGAGGCACGTTGCCGGGTGTTCCAGGATTCCCCCATCTACGACCGACTCATCGCGGAGTGCGGCGATGTGCCCACCCAGGTTCGCCGCGAGGCCGAACGCGTGAGCAGGGAACTGGAGCTGGTCATGCGGCCCTACCAGTCCCCCGGCTACGACCGCCCGCAGGCCCCGGGCGCGGGCTGGCAGCGCACGGCCATGCTCCCCGCCCCGCGGCAGCCGTGAGCCAGGAGGCCTGGTCATGAGACGGCCCGGGGCCGGCGCGTGGCCGGGCCCGGTGTTCAACGGACCCTCGTGCTCGAACCATTGACCTGCGGCGAGCCCTCGGGGATCGGGCGGGCCAGCCACTCCGCGATGGTGCGCGCGATCGGCTGACCCGTCTCCACCTCTACGAACCCGAACTGCCCCGACTGGTTGCACTCCAGGAACCACCAGGTCCCGTCCGCGTCCTCGACGAAGTCGAAGGCGCCGTAGGCCAGTTCGGCCCCCCGCAGGTAGGCCTGGACGCCCGCCGCGATGCACGACGGCACATCGGTGGGGCGCCACGGCGCGCCGGGCGCGGCGAAGCGCACGTCGACGTCGTCCGGGTCCGCGTCCGCGGCGGTCGCCTTGCGTGCGGCCGTCATCTGTTCGCCCACGACGGTGAGACGGATGTCGGCCCGCTTGGCGACCCGCCGCTGTAACAGCGTCGGCCCGAACGCGACGGCGGAGAAGTCCGTGTCCGGCGCCACCCGGCTGGTCGGTACCGCCCGGGGCGGATCCTGCGGATGCGCGCCCGACACCGGCTTGACCACCAGGTCCGGGTAGCGCTCGGCGAACTCGCGGGCGGCCCGCGGGAAGGTCGTGATCAGCGTCGCCGGCACGGGCAGGCCGCACCGCTGGGCGAGACGCAGCTGCCACGGCTTGTGCCGGGCCCGTCGGGCCGCGTCGGGATGGTTCATCCAGCGCGCGTCCGAGCCCCGCAGCATGCCGTAGAGCGCCTGAGAGGACTCCTCGGTCAGCCACGCGGACGGCTGGGCCGCCCGCCCGGCCGGAGTGCCGGGCCGGCGCACCCAGACCGAGCGCAGTCCCCCGATGCTCACCAGCCGCCCCCCGGCGGACAGATGGCCACGGAAACGGCCGTGTACGTACTCACCGGACAGCGCGACACCGCCGGTGAGGTCGGCGGGATCGACGCGGACCACCGGAACCCCCGTCGCGTTCAGGTGCACGACCACCATGTCCGCGGTCACGTCCTCCTCACAGGTGAGGATCAGTACGGTCATCTTCGGCGGCCGTGGTCAGTCGTCGAAGTGTGTCTTGGAGCCTGCGGTGGACGTCGTGGTGCCCACCTCTCTCAGCAAGCCGAAGTCGCTGGCCGCGACTCGGCCGTCGAGGAGCACGTTCAACTGCAGTCCGGTGTCGTACACATACGGAATAGCAGCTTCCAACTCCACTGCCGGGCGCGCGTAGTTGAGCGCGAACGGTTGCATCGTCTCTCCCTCGTCGGTACTGCGCCGATCAAGCGTTGGTCATTGGGCGCGGCCCCCCGGCCGCTCGCTTGTTTCGGCTTCCAGAGACTTATACGAATCGAACGGGTGGTTGGTTTCCTTACTCTCCGTAGTTATTGGGCCGGTTCGTGGTCAGCCCGGCGTGTCGTCCTGCGATCCCGTTCGCCGAGGGAGCCACGGACGGTACGCAGAGCGAGCAGCAGGACACCGATGTCGTCCAGGTACACGGGGTCGGGCAGCACGTCGGCAGGCAGGACGAAATAGAGAACCGCGCCCCAGAAGACCCAGCGCGGACCCGTGGGCAGGCCCGCGCTCCGCAGATCGCGCCGGGTCCGGACCAGTCTCACGAAGACGCGGACGGCGAGGACGAGGACGAGGGCCGCGAGAATCGCGGCCAGGGTGATCACCGTTGCGGTCGTATCCACGGGTTGCCCTCCTCCTGGCGTGCCGCGACACGGGGTGTCCCTACCTGGATTCCCGTTTCCGGCGGCTGTATTGCCGCCGGGGCCCGACATGTCGGCGAGTCGGCGGATTTTCCCGTGCGGGTGGTCATCCCGGTGGCTCACACGAGTGGCACGGGGTGAAGGGGGCGCCTAGTAATGGTCAGCGTAACGTCGCTCGTCACACGACGGGGGGCGCAGGAGCGGCCGCACTCTTCCCATGGAGGCGAGTATGACCACCTGCTCTTCATCACCCCGCTCGAACGAATCCGCCATAACCGGCGAGTCGAACGGGTCCGCCCAGCCGTCCGCCGAGACCACCGTCGCCACCGGCGCGTACCAGGTGGAGCAGACGAGCACGCAGCCCGCCGTCCCCTCGCACGAGACGTACCGTGCGGGCACCGAGCCTCCCGCCACGTCTCACCCGGCGGGCCCGCCGGGCACGGAGCCGGCTGCCCCTGGCAGGGACGAGGCGGCGTCGTCGTCCGCCCGGCCTGCTGCCCCTGCCGTGAAGGGGGCGGACCAGGTGTCGGCGCCGTCGGCCGCTTCCGGCGTGGACGAGATGGCTCCGTCGTCTGCCGGGCCTGTTTCCCCTGCCGTGAACGGGGCGCATCCGGCACGGTCGGCTGTCTCTGGTGTGGACGAGGCTGCCCGGCCCGCCGTCCCCGTCCTGGACCCGGGGGACCAGGAGTCCTCGCGGCCCGCTGCCCCTGCCTCGGACGAGGCGGATGTGGCCTTCGACCGGGCCGCTGCCCCCGGTTCGGGCACGGCGACCGAGCGTTCTGCCGCCCGCGGCCCCGACCGGGCGGACCCGGAGCCCGCGCGGTCGACCGCGCCCGGCTCGGACGAAGCGGACCGGCCGTCCGACGCGCCCGTGGTGGCCCGTTCGAACCGGGTAGACCCGCCGTCCGTCCAGCCCGCTGCCTCAGGTCCCCATCAGGCGGACCGGCCGTCCGACGCGCCCGTGGCCTCCCGTTCGGACCAGGTGAGTTCGCCGTCCGCCGCGCCCGCAGTCTCCAGGCCGTACCAGGTGAGCTCGCCGTCCGCCGCGCCCGCTGTCTCAGGGCTGTACCAGGCGGACCGGCCGTCCGACGCGCCCGTGGTGTCCCGTTCGAACCGGGTGGACCCGCCGTCCGTCCAGCCCGCTGCCTCAGGTCCCCATCAGGCGGACCGGCCGTCCGACGCGCCCGTGGCCTCCCGTTCGGACCAGGTGAGTTCGCCGTCCGCCGCGCCCGCAGTCTCCAGGCCGTACCAGGCGGATCGGCCGTCGGCCGCGCGTGCGGCTCTCCGCAAGGACCTGTTGGACTCGGCGCCCGCCCCGCTCGCCGGCCCCGGACAGAACCGGACCGGCCCGGTGGACCCCGCGCCGGGTGAGGCGGAGCAGTCGGGTGCGCGGCCGTTCGTGATCCGCTCGCTGGACGACAATCCGGTGGAGCTGCGGCCCGGCACGGGGCCGGCCCCCGCACCGTACGGTGACGCGGTCAGCGACCTGGTGCACGCCGCCGTGGCCGACCGGCCTCTGGAGGAGGTCGTCGCCCTCATCACCTCGCTGGAGAAGTCACCCGACCACGCCGAAGCGATGGTCGACGCACTCCGCACGGCCGGCGTGGAGCGGCGCGTGGAGGACGTGAGCCGGATGATCGCCCTGCTGACGAAGCCCCCGCGTGACGCCGACAGCGCCGACGAGGCCATCCGGGCCGCGGCCGCCCACCGCCCGGTGGAGGAAGTGACCCGGCTGGTGGTCCTGCTGCACAAAGAGCCGCAGATGCCCCACGTCCGCGAGGAGGCACTCCGCGCGGCCGCCACCGGCCGCTCCGTCGGGGAGCTTGTCGAGCTGATCGACCGCCTCGGCCTGGAGCGGCTGGACCGCAACGGCCGCGTGCCGGCCGGCACCGAGCGTCCCGAGGCCGAGACCGCGCAGCCCGTGACGCCCGCCCGACCGGCCAGGCGCCGAGAGATCCGCCGGACCCTCGACTCCTCACCCTCGGACCGCGACCGCGCTACGGAGCGGCTCACCAGGGCCATGGCGTGGTCGAGTTGGCTCACGGCTCTGGCCCTGGCCGTGTGCGCGGTGGCCCACTTCCCGCTGCAGCGCGGCGGAGCGTCCCTGGACCTGCACGCCGTGGCCCTCGGCCTGTCCGTGCTCTGCACGGTGCTGGCGCTGCTGCTGGCCCTGCGCCCCGTCGCACCGGTACTGGTCGGGGCGGTGGTGGTGCCCACGGTGCTGGCCGGGGCCCAGGCGTACGGGAGTTCCTTCCCGTCGGCGTCCCTGACCCGGGCCGTGGACCTCGCGCTCGCTCCGCCGTGGTTCGCCGCCGGTGCCGCCGTGAGCACGGCGCTGCTCGCCCTCGTCGCGCTGGTCTTCCGCGCGGTGGCGCCCTTCGCGGGCGGACAGTGGTCGCCCCTGCCGGCGACCGAGGCACGCAGTATGGCGGAGTGACGCCTCCTACTGCCGCACCGGACCGGCTCCGCTCCCAGCGGGTCCGGTCCGGACGCCGTTCGCCGCCGGGCGATCGAGCAGCCCGGCCAGCACCCGGTCCGGCGTGAGCGGCAGTTCCCGGAAGCGGACACCGGTGGCGTGGTGCACGGCGTTGCCGATCGCCGCGGCCGTCCCGACGATCCCGATCTCCCCGATGCCCTTGCTGCCCATCGGGTTGAGACGGGGATCGTCCTCGTCCAGCCAGTGCGCCTCGATCTCGCCGACATCGGCGTGCACGGGCACGTGGTACGACGCCAGATCCGCCTCGGTGAAGTCCCCGAACGCGGCGTCCATCGTGCTGCCCTCGGTCAGCGCCATGCCCAGTCCCATCGTCATGCCGCCGACGAACTGGGAGCGTGCCGTGCGGGCGTTGAGGATGCGCCCGGCGGCGTACACCCCGAGCAGCCGGCCGACCCGGACCTCGCCGGTGACCGTGTCCACCGCGACCTCTGCGAAGTGCGCCCCGAAGGCGTGCCGGGCCCAGGCGCTCTCGGCGTCCGCCGTGCCCCTGGTGTCGGCGCGCGCGTCGAGCCCCTGCTCGGGCAGCGGACCCTGGTGCTCGGCCAGCCGCCGCGCCAGCAGGGCACCGGCCTCGTGGACCGCCCAGCCCCAGGAGGCGGTGCCGGACGAGCCGCCGGCCAGCGGCGCCGACGGGAGCTCACTGCTGCCGACCTCGATCCGCACCCGCTCCAGCGGAACCCCGAGGGCGTCGGCGCCGACCTGCGCGAGCACGGTCCGGGCCCCGGTGCCGATGTCGGTGGCGTTGATCCGCACCAGGAACGTCCCGTCGGGCAGGGCGCGGGCCGTCGCCGCGGAGGGCCACACCATGACGGGATACATCGCCGCCGCCACGCCCGTCCCCAGCAGCAGGGGCCCTTCCCGGCGGGAGCCCGGGCGGGGATCGCGCCCATCCCACCCGAAGCGCCGGGCACCCTCGCGCAGACACTCGACCAGGTGCCTGCTGCTGAACGGCTTGCCGCTGTCGGGTTCGACGTCCGGCTCGTTGCGGACCCGCAGTTCGACCGGGTCCATGTCCAGCTCCCCGGCGAGTTCGTCCATGGCGGACTCCAGCGCGTACATGCCCGGAGCCTCGCCCGGCGCCCGCATCCACGACGGCGAGGGCACGTCCAGCGCCGCGACCCGGTGCACGGTACGGCTGTGGGGCGCGGCGTACATCACGCGGGCGGGCACTGCCGCCTGCTCCACGAACTCCTTGATGCGGGAGGTGTGGGTGGTGACCTCGTGCACGAGGGAGGTGAGGCGGCCGTCCGCGCCGGCACCGAGCCGCAGGCGGTGCAGGGTGGGAGCACGGTGCCCGACGACGGCGGGCAGATACCGGCGGGGGAGGGCCACGGTGACCGCCCGCCCGGTCTGCCGTGCCGCCATCGCGGCGAGCACGACGTCGGGCCGTGGCGTGCCCTTGGACCCGAAGCCGCCGCCGACGTGCTCGGCGGTGACGACGATCCGCTCCTTCGGCACGGCGAACAGCCCGGCGAGCACGGCTTGTACGGCACCGGCCCCCTGGCTGGAGGTATGCACGGTCAGGCGGCCGTCGTCCCAGCGGGCGGTGCTGGCGTGCGGCTCCATGGGGTGGTTGTGCAGCGGCGGCACCCGGTACGCGACATCGACCCGGGCGGCCGAGGCCCCGAAGGCCTCGTCGGGGTCGCCCTGTTCACGGACGGCCGGGTATCCGCCGTTGGCCTCCTCGGGCACGTACACGCCCGGGTGCGAGGCGGTGAGCCCCACGTCGTGCTCTTCGGCGTCGTAGGCGACCCGGACCGCCGTGGCACCGGCCCGGGCCGCCTCCAGGGTCTCGGCCACCACCAGGGCCACGAACCAGCCCCGGTGCGGAACCCGGGGGTCCTGGAGCACGGCGAGCGTCGGATCGTCCGGCTCGGCGAGCCGCGGCGCGTTCTCGTGGGTGAGGACGGCGAGGACACCGGGCACGGCCATGGCCGCCGCCGTGTCGACGCCGGTCACCCGGCCCCTGGCGACGGTCGCCGGCACGGGCCAGGCCTGGGCCCGGCCGGGGGAGTGGTACTCGGCGGCGTAGCGGGCGCTGCCGCTGACCTTCTCCCGTCCCTCCCGGCGCTCGGCGGGAGCGCCCACGCTGCCGGTCATGGAGTCCTCCTCGTCAGAGCCTGGTCCGCGAGCCGGGACAGCACGTCCACGGCGAGATTGCGGGCCAGCGGCACCTTGTAGGCGTTGTCCCGCAGCGGCCGCGCGGCGGACAGCTCGAGGTCGACGGCGTGCTCGAACGCGGCGGCGGTCGGAGCCGCGCCCAGCAGCGCCTCCTCCGCCCGCCGGGCCCGCCAGGGGCGGTGCGCCAGCGCCCCGAACGCGAGCCCGGCGTGGCCGACCACACCGTCAGACACCCGCAGCACGACCGCGACGGACGCGAGCGCGAAGGCGTACGAGGCCCGGTCACGGGCCTTGCGGTACGCCGACGGCAGCCCGGCCGTGGCAGCCGGAAGCACCAGACCGGTGACCAGTTCGCCGGGGCGGATCTCGGTGTCCTGCTCGGGCCGGTCCCCGGGCAGCCGGTGGAAGTCCGCCGCCGCGACACTCCGGGCGCCCTCCGGCCCGTACAGCTCGACACGCCCCTCCAGAGCGGCCAGCGCCACCGCCATGTCCGACGGATGGGTGGCGATGCAGTGCGCGGAGTGCCCGAGCACCGCGTGATCGCGGTGGACACCGTCCCGCGCGCCGCAGCCGCTGCCCGGCTCGCGCTTGTTGCACGGCTTCGACAGGTCCTGGAAGTACGGGCACCGGGTGCGCTGGAGCAGGTTGCCGCCGGTCGTCGCCGCGTTGCGCAACTGCCCGGAGGCGCCCGCGAGCACCGCCTGCGACAGCGCCGGGTACCGGTCGCGTACGAGGGGGTGGGCCGCGAGGTCGCTGTTGCGGACCATCGCCCCGATCCGCAGCACACCGTCCGGCAGCTCCTCCACCGTGTCCAGCGGCAGCCGGGTGACGTCGATGAGAGTGGCGGGCCGCTCGACGCCGAGCTTCATCAGATCGACGAGGTTGGTGCCGCCGCCGAGATAGCGGGCGCCGGCGTGGGAGGCGTACGCGGAGGTCGCCTCCTCGACGCTTCCGGCACGGACGTAGGCGAACTCCTTCACCGGATCACGTCCTCCACCGCCTCGGCGATCCGCGGATACGCGCCGCACCGGCACAGATTGCCGCTCAGCCGCTCCCGGATCTCCTCCCGGCCCAGCGGAACCGGTTCACCCGAGGGTGTCGACGGGTCGGTGACGTGTGAGGGATGACCGGCCGCCGCCTCGGCGAGCACACCGGCCGCGGAGCAGATCTGGCCCGGGGTGCAGTAGCCGCACTGGAAGGCGTCGCGTTCCAGGAAGGCCTGTTGCAGCGGATGCGGCTCCTCACCGTCGCCGGACAGGCCCTCGATCGTGGTGACCTCGCACCCGTCCAGGGCGATCGCGAACAGCAGACAGCTGTTGACGCGCCGCCCGTCCACCAGGACCGTACAGGCGCCGCACTGGCCGTGGTCGCAGCCCTTCTTGGCTCCCGTGAGGTCGAGATCCTCCCGCAGGAGGTCCAGCAGGACCCGCCGGTGGTCGACGGTGAGGGTGTGGGGTTTGCCGTTGACGCGGAGTGTGGTCTCCGAGTGGTGCTGGTCGTTGCCCATGTCGTGGAGGACCTTCCCGGGCGGGCCGTACTGCCGTACGGACCGCGTATCCACCTGGCCACGACTGACACGTGCGGGCTACGACGACCTGCCCTTGAGGCGCTCGAACGTCCGTGTGAGCTGCTGCAGCGGGGACACGGCGGGAGCGCCGGAGGGCTGCTGCCGCGCGGGAGCGGTCCCGTCGGACTCCTGGTAGGCGGTCAGCGCCTCGTGGGCGCGCTCGGCCGCCTCCCGATACAGGTCACGGGACTTCGTCATGGCCTCCAGCGCCTCGGCGTACATGGCCACCAAGCCGCGCTGGCGATCCAGCTCCTCCTGGAGACTCAGCAGGTGCCAGTCCTCCCGCAGCGCGGTGAGGGCCTCCTCGGCGCCGTCGGGCAGGGGCCTCGGCAGCGCGGCGAACCGCTTCACCGCATCGACGAGGTCGGCCGGCTCCGAGCCGTCGAGGAAGACCGCACGAACGGAGAAGTCCTCGGCGTCGTAACCCTCCGGCGCCGGGGTGCCGGGCAGCACCACGGCACCGCCCCGCGGCACCTGCACGCCGGAGTCCCGCAGGGCCCAGTTGAGTCCCCGCGACTGCTGCGGGACGGCGCGGTGCTCCACCACCCGGTGCCGCAGGCCGGGCGGGAGCCACCGTGCCACCGGCATGCGGCCCTGCTCGTCCGTGGTCATCGCCTCATGGACGACCACGTGAATGTGCCATCCGCCGCGCACCGCGTTCCGGAGCAGGCGCTTCATCTCCTTGTCGTCCTGGGGGAGCGGATTGATCTCCCGCAGGGACAGATTCGCGGCGGCGTCCTGGTCCCAGGCGGCGTCCGGCTCCTGTGGCCAGAACAAACCGGTCGGCGACGGCCAGTCGTCGCTCCACGGCTGCTCGGCCTCCGCGACCAGGATCCATTCCTGTCCCTCGCCGTCCGGACCGGGCGCCACGCTCAGCCGGGCCCGCACGGCCACCCCGTCGCCGACCTGCCAGCGGGCCTCGAAGACCCGCTCCGACGTTCCTGCCTCGGCCTCGGACAACTCCAGAAAGTCGTCGATGTCCTGACTGTCCTTGCGCTGCTGGAGCGAGCGCCGGAGAACGTCTTCCGCGGCGCCGGAGGCATGGCGGCCGCGCGCCAGCCACACTGTGGCGGGCGTCTGGGGGCGGACGGTGGAGAAGATCGGCATGGGTCCATCTGTGAGCTGGGGGCAGGTGTGCCTGCCAGTATCGTCACCGCGGGCCGGCCTGGATAACCCGGGGTCACACACACGGCCTACCCCCGATGAGCGCTGCCATGTGAACACGCGACGGCTCTGTTCGGCACCCGGCAGCGCACTTCGGCGGCTCGGGGTGCGCGGGAGGTGCGCCACGCGCACGGGGTGTGCGCGCCGCGCGCACACCGACGGATCACACTCATGGCCCAGCCGACCCACGATCCCGACAATGGTCCGCACGAGCAGGGCCCGCCCACCATCCGCATCGGGGCGGGTCCTGCTCGCCGCACCGGTCGTACTGGTGGCGGGAGCTGGACCGCACCCTGCCGATGCTGCTGCGGGCTCTGACACCTGGCCCCGCTTCCCGCGCCGACCGCGTTCCCGCTCAATAAGACTTGCATTCGCCGTCACCGACCGCCGACGGCCCCCACGGCGAGGACACGATCACGCAGGACGGGAAGTTCGGAGCGGATCCGGGCGACCTCGCCCATGTCGGCCCTGTTCTCAGGGCTCGCGCACCAGGCCTGCGATGTGCGCGGTGACCGTGTCGAGGATGCCCGACCAGGCTTCGTCGTCGCCGAGCACGAGGTAGTTGAGGGTCAGGCCGTCGGTCATGGCGGCCAGGTAGCGTGCCAGGACGGGGGCGGGTACGCGCAGGCGCAGGCCCATGGTCTGCCGCAGCTGCCCGATGAGCTCGATGTGCGTCTCGGCGTACAGCTCGTACTGGCGCCGCGCCAGATGTTCGAAGCCGGGCTGGCGCAGCGCGTACTGCGTGAGCTCATAGGTGAGCATGTGCTCGTCGGGGTGGGCGCGGACGTGCTCCCAGTACGCCTGGAAGCCCGCCCGGACGGTCTCCTCGAGCGTGGCCCTGGGCCGCAGGGCCTCCTTCACCACCGTCACGTAGTGCCCGGCGATGGTGGTGATGACGGACTCGATCAGCTCCTGCTTGGAGTCGAAGCAGTAGTGGAAGACGCTCAGCGAGACGCCCGCTTCGGCGGCGATGGACCGGGTCGTCGTCCTGGGGACGCCGTCCCGGGCCATCGCCCTGATCGCCGCTTCGGTGAGCTGTCGCCGCCGCTCGGCGGACGGCAACCGTGTCATGGAGCCCCTCTCGTGGGTGTCAGCTGCCGTGGACTCCGACCTCGTAGAGGGAGTAGCCCCGGTCGGTGCCGCGTTCCAGCCCCTGGACGCGTACGTACCTGGCCGGTGTGCCGGTGAATCGCGCGGTGTCCAGGCCACCGTCGCCCGCTGTCGTGGACCACGCGGTCCGCCAGTTCTCCCCGTCGGTGGAGAGCTCGACGCGGTACGACTTCGCGTACGCGTTCTCCCAGTCGAGAGTGACCCGCTCGACGCGCTTGGTGGACCCGAGGTCGAGCCGGTACCACTGGTCGTCGCTCCAGTCGCTCGCCCAGCGGGTGCCGCCGTCGCCGTCGACGGCCCGGTGCGGCTTGTAGCTCGTGAACAGGCTCCACTCCGAGGAACTGGCCGACGTGGCCGCGCCGCGCGCGAGATCGGCCCCGGCCTCGTGGTTCTCGGAGGCCCCCCAGGTGTCGAGGTAGGACTCGGCGCCGCGGAAGAGGTCGTCCACCACGTCCTGGCCACCGACCCGGCGGATGTCCTCGATCCAGTCCGGGACGAGACCGTAGTGGGCGGCTCCGTCGGTGTTCAGGTCCCAGGTGCGCTCGCCGGTGGTCTGCCGGTCGATGACGGAACCGCCGTCGACGCTCTTGAAGGGGTACGTCACCTTGTTCGGGGCGTCCGCTCCACGCGGGCCCGGCCAGCCGCCGACGCCGTTCATGTCGGTGCCGTAGCCGTAGCCCACGCCGTACTTGTCGCGCAGGGCCTCCGTGCGCTTCGCCTCCGAGATGAAACCCTCGGAGCCGTGCATGTACTGGGCGATGAAGCCGCCGAGACCGTAGACCCGCTCGGTCCAGTCCAGGTCCATCCAGCTGTGCGAGGAGAGCACGCCGGGGTAGGACTCGGCCTCGAAGATGTCGAGCACCCGGCCGGTGGCCTTGACGCTCATGTGGTCGATCTCCAGCATCATCCCGCGTTGCATCATGCCGCGGGCGGCGTACTCGCCGAGTGCGGTGAGTCCTCTGACGTTGCACTGGGCGTCAGCGCTGTAGGAGGGGACCTCCTCGCCCGCCGGGAGCTTCTTCTCGGCTTCGGGCGCCGAGGCGTTGCCGATCGGGTTGTCGTGTTGCGGGCCCGTACACTTCTCCGTCTTCCAGTAGGTGCCCGTCGACAGGAACTGGCCGACGTTGATGGCCGTTCCGAGCGTGCCCGAGTCGTAGCGGACACCGCACAGTGCGTTGTCGAACTTGTGGCACAGGAACATGCTGCGCACGCCCAGCGAGTACAGCTCGTCAAGGCCCTTGTCGATGTCGGCCCTGCTGCACTGTGCGATGTCGAGGATCTGCTTGCAGCCGAAGGGCTCGGAGGTCTCGACGCCGAGGACGACCGCCAGCTTGCCCTGCTCGGCGACCTCACGGGCCTGCGCGCTGTCGGTGACGATCCGGAAGAAGCCCTTGCCCGGTCCGCCGTAGATCTTGTCGATGTAGGCCTGCATGTCGTACGTCAGCTTGGCCTGCAGCCGGATGGACGTCATCTCGTCGCAGCCGCGGTCCTTGAAGAAGTACACGGAGCAGATGACGCCGTTGGTGACGAGGTCGTTGACCAGCACCCGCTGGCCGCCACGCCACGCCCGCTCCACCCAGGCGTAGTAGTTCTGCTGGTGGGTCAGCGAGTCGTGGGCCGGCCAGTCCTTGAAGGTGGGCCAGCCGTTCGGGTCGTGCTTGCCGTCACCGCCGTTGGTGATGAAGTCGAAGATCGCGAGCGAGCCGTCCGGGTAGTGCTCGGGGCAGTCCTTGAGTGCGTCCGCGACGCCCTGCTCGGAGAACGGCTTTCCGCAGATCAGACGGCCGCCGAAGGCCTCGTTGGAGAAGATGTGGTCGTGCGCGTCGACGAAGCCGCGCACCTCGCCCCGGGCGTTGGTGCCGGTGAAAGGCGCCCCCGTGACATTGACCCCGGAGTCCGGCGCGGGCCGTGCGGTCGGGTTCCACCAGTCGGTTCCGGCCGCCGAACTAGGTGTGGGACCGAGCGCGATGGACAGCACGAGCAGGAGGAGCGACACAACGGTGATGTTCTTGCGTCGGCGGTACGGGCGTCCGGCACTGGTCACAGCCCACGTCCCTTGGTCGGGGGGATGGCGGGGTCGACGTATCGGGCCGTCCTGGGCCCTGAGGGCCGGGGAGCGACAGCCCGATTGTCATGACCTCGCCCATGGTGCGACGAGAATGACCACTGCCGCCTCACGAGTCAAGAGTCCGGGACAGATGACCTACTGACGGGGAATCAGAAAGACGTCACGGGCGAGAGCCGGATCCGTGTCGACCGAGCCGTCGGCGAAGGGCCGCCGCCGGCCCGACCGGCGCCACGCGCAGCGCCATGGCCCCCTTCGAACCGCGGGGGAGCGGCTTGGCGTAGTAGGGGCGGCCGAGCCGGGCGGCCCGGAACCAGCGGGTGCCGGTCAGTCCCTTCAGAGGCGGGACGGGAATCCGGCTGTTGGGCTCGTCCGTACGGAGGGTCAGCGTCCACCGTCCCGGAGACAGCTTCCTGACCGGCAGGCGAGCGGTGAAGCCGGTGCCGCTGCCGTCCGGTGCGTACCGAAGGGGCACCTCTCGCACCGAGCCCGAGTCGTCTTCGGCGCGCAGGGCCGTGGGCCCGGGGCGGCGCTCGGCGTCATCGGTCAGGCGTCCGCTGACGAGGAGCGTGCCGGGCGTGGACGTGTCCCAGGCGGTCCCGGTCACGTGGCAGACCGGCTCGTCCTCGGTCCGCCGGATGTCCAGGGAGAAGTTCCCGTACGGAGTGAAGAAGGGACGCGCGGTGGTGGGCTCGTGCCCGGGCCGGGAGCAGCCGATGGCCACGACCTCGCGCCGCGGCGGGGCGGTCCTCTGGCCGTTCGGGTCCGTCCTGGCCTGCCGGAGCCTGACGGTCCGGCTGACTCCCTTGGCCCGCACGTCCAGGTGGAGATCCCACACCCCGGCGCCGAGCGGTGCGCCCGAGTCGACGGTGCTCAGATCCACCTCGACGAGGAAGCCGGTTGCCTCGTCCGTGTGCTCGATCGGCTGGTGCGCGGCGGTGCGGACGGTCACCGGCACGCAGACGTCAGGGTGCGAGAAGCCACGCGGGCGCAGGATCAGCCGGGTGGTGGGCTCGAGGGCGCCGAGGGACTCGATACCGGCGTGGCCGGCGAGCCGGAGCACACCGCCGTCGCCCGTCCATGCCGCTTCGGCCAGTTCATGACGGACCGGGATCCGGTCCGTGGCGTCGAAGCAGGCGTCCGGGACCGCCTTCACCGGGTCCCGGAAGAAGGGGTGGCACCAGTAGACGCGGCCCTTGTCGACGACGTTGCCGCGCACCGCGTCCTCCTTGGCGTGCCGGGCCACGGTGATGAGGTCCTCGTACCGGTCCGCGCGCAGAAGGTGGACGATGAGCCGGTCCGGCGGGGCGAGCTGCTGGAAGACACCTTCTGTCACATAGCTCAGTGCCCACTCCCGGAACTGCGGATAGAAGCGCTCCCGTGCCTGCTCTTCGCTCTCCTTGGGCAGCAGGGCGCGCAGGGGCCCGCACAGCTCCCACTCCACGTGGCGGCGCATGATCTGGTCCCGGCGCGGTCCGGGTTCCAGGTAGCGGGCGACCGTCTCGAAGCACAGCCGGGTGCCGTCCATGCGGTGGACGAGGTCGGCGGCGGTGAGGGTGAGATTGTTGCCGTTCTGGCGGTTGCGTGAGTAGTAGCAGTCGTAGTCGGCCACCACGGAGATGCCGTCGGCGTTGAGGAAGGCCGCGGCGGTGAACGGCTTGTCCTCGCAGTTGCGGTACGGCGGGAACCTCAGGTCCAGCCGCTCGATCAGCGAGCGCCGGAACAGCTTCCAGCAGCCCAGGGTGCGGTAGGCGGCGGAGGAGAAGACATCGGTCCGGGGCTGGTTGTGCGAGAAGACCGCTGTCGGCACGGCACGTCCGCCCACGGACACCATCTTGCCGAGGACCACGTCGGTGCGGTTCTCGTCCGCCATCGCGACCATGCGGCGCAGGGCGTCGGGACCCAGGTAGTCGTCGGAGTCGAGGAAGAAGACGTAGTCACCGCCGGCCATGTCCAGACCGGTGTTGCGTGGGCCGCCGGCTCCTCCGCTGTTGGGCTGGTGGACGACGCGCAGGCTGGGGCAGGTGTGCGCGAGCCGGTCCAGTTCGTCCGCGGTGCCGTCGGTCGAACCGTCGTCGACCGCGATGATCTCGATCCTGTCCAGGCCGAGCGTCTGCTCCATGACGGAGGTGACACACTTCGTCAGTTCCGGCATGGAGTTGTACGCGGGGATGATCACGCTGACGCGGGGCGGATTCGTACGGAGCATGATGACTCCCGGGCCTGCCGGTGCCTGACGGAAGCCGCCGACCCGCTGCCGGCGGCTTGCCGCTCGTCTCCCTGGAGCTTCGGCGCGTCCCGGCCCGGCCGCCCCGCGAGAGGCTTCCTCCTGCGCCGTCGGAGTGGGTGAACCACCCGTTCGGGCCAGGGCAGCCTCGCTGCCGAAGCCGAAGCCGAAGCCGAAGCCGAAGTCAAAGTCGAAGTCGAAGCCGCTCCGGCCCGGGAGAACCCCGCTTCACGACGCCCGGTGCGCATCCGCGTTGCGTACGAACAGCGCGTGCAGATCACGCACGGCCCGGGGGACGGAGACGGCATGGCGGCGCTGCAGCACCAGCAGCACATCGGTCTCGTCCCCCGCCAGTGGCCGTACGGTGAGGGTGCCCCGCCGCTCCAGGGGATCGCCCAGGACGCTGAAATCGGGCAGCACCGTCGCCCCCAGCCCCTCGGCGACCATCAGCTTGCCCATCTCGGCGCCGTCGGTGGAGTACGAGAAGGACGGTGTCCGGCCGTGCAGCAGCCGGTGGACGTAGCGGTGCATGACATAGCCGGACCGCATGACGATGAGCGGCTCGGCGAGGAGGCTGTCCACATCCACGGCGTCCAGGGCCGCCAGCGGACTGTCCGGGCGTACGCACACCACCGGCCGCCCGCGCAGCAGCTCGGTCGTCTCGAGGCCGGGCGGCATGTCGTCGCCGCGCAGATAGTTCACCAGCCCCAGGTCGAAGGCGCCTTCCAGCAACCCGCGGTGGATGTCGGCCTGTTGCGCGCCGACCACCTCGACCTGGGTGGCCGGGTGCGCGGAGCGGAACTCACGCACCGTCGGGATGAGCAGCGGAACGGTGGCCGTGTTGACCGTGCCGAGCCGCACCATGCGGCTGACGCGGTGCTGGTCTCCGGCCGCGCCGCGCAGCCGGTCCACCGCGTCCAGCACCGTCATGATGTGCGGCAGCAGTTCCCGCCCCTCGTCACTGACCTTCGCCCCCGACCGCTTGCGCTCCAGCAGGTCCACACCGAGCTCCCGCTCCAGATTGCGCACGGTCTCGCTCAACGCGGGCTGGGACAGATGCAGTTCCTCGGCGGCACGCCGCAGCGAACCGAACCGGGTGACGGCGGCGATGTATTCCAGCTGTTCTATGCGCACGACAGGAGACTGCGTTCCCCGCGAGCCCCGGTTCAAGGGAATCCCTGTCACAACCTCGTGAATACCGACTCTCACCATGTGGAATAACCACCCGGTCTGCTTGACCGGCCGGACCCACGCTTGGTTGGATCGTCGACATGAAGCGACAGGACCTCACGCAGCGACGCCACGTCGATCTCGCGCGTGTCTCCAGCTCCTGCTGTCGCAGCCGCGTCTGAGCGCAGCGCACCCGAGGGAAACCCCCTCCGAGGGAAACCCCCTCCGAGGGAAACCCTCCCACTCGCTTTCTGCGCCCTCTCCGTTCATGAATTCCGGTTCCGGACGTTCTCCGTCGTGCTGACGGCTTTCCCGGGACCGCTCTTCCAGCGCGCCTGAATTCCCGTCGCGAGCACGTCCCCGTGCCGACGCCTGTGTGTTTCGCGTGCCTTTCCGCTCTCCCGGGAGTCCCCCATGCCCGTACCGCCCGCATCCGACCCCGTCCGCTTCGCCTACTGGGTGCCGAACGTCAGCGGCGGCCTGGTCACCAGCAAGGTTGAACAGCGCACCGACTGGGGCTACGACTACAACCGCGAACTGGCCGTCCTCGCCGAGAACAACGGCTTCGACTACGCGCTCAGCCAGGTCCGCTACATGGCCAGCTACGGCGCCGAGAACCAGCACGAGTCGACCAGCTTCAGCCTCGCCCTGCTGCTCGCCACCCAGCGGCTGAAGGTCATCGCCGCCGTCCACCCCGGCCTGTGGCACCCGGGCGTCCTCGCGAAACTCGGCGCCACCGCCGACCACCTTTCCAACGGCCGCTTCGCCGTCAACGTCGTCAGCGGCTGGTTCAAGGGCGAGTTCACCGCCCTCGGCGAGCCGTGGCTGGAGCACGACGAGCGCTACCGGCGCGCCGAGGAGTTCATCACCGCCCTGCGCACCATCTGGACCGAGGACCACGCCGAACTCGCCGGTGACTTCTACCGGGTGCGCGACTTCTCCCTCAAGCCCAAGCCGCTGAACACCCCCGAGCGCCCGCACCCCGAGATCTTCCAGGGCGGCAACTCCACCGCCGCCCGCGCCATGGCCGGCCGGGTCTCAGACTGGTACTTCAGCAACGGCAAGGACTTCGACGGCGTCACCGAGCAGATCAACGACGTACGAGCGGCCGCCGCCGAGGCGGGCCGCACGCCCCCGAAGTTCGGTCTCAACGGCTTCCTCATCGCCCGCGACACCGAGGCCGAGGCCCGTGAGACGCTCCGCGAGATCGTCGCCCACGCCGACTCCGAGGCCGTGCACGGCTTCCGCGACGCCGTCCAGCAGGCCGGGCAGTCCACCGCCGACGGCAAGGGCATGTGGCATGACTCCAGCTTCGAGGACCTCGTCCAGTACAACGACGGTTTCCGCACGGGCCTCATCGGCACGCCCGAGCAGATCGCCGAACGGATCGTCGCCTACAAGCGGCTCGGCGTCGACCTCCTCCTCCTCGGTTTCCTGCACTACCACGAGGAGGTCGAGTACTTCGGCAAGCGGGTGCTGCCCCTCGTGCGTGAACTGGAGGCCCAGCAAGCCGAGTCGGAGCACTTCGCCGCCGCCCGCGCCTGACCGCCCGACCCGCACCTGACCCGCATCCGAGAGTGAAGGGGTTCCCCACCATGACCACCGCCGCACCGGCCGACTGGAAGACCGCCACCGCCCCGAAGGACGCAGAGGGCTGGCTCGCCCGCGCCGCCGAGGTCGCCGCCGTCCTCGCCGCCGACGCCGCCGCCCGCGACAAGGCAGCCGCCACCCCGTACGCCGAGGTCCAGTTGCTGAAGGACTCCGGCCTGGTCACCCTCCTCGGCCCCGTCGAGCACGGCGGCGCGGGCCAGGACTGGCCCACCGCCTACCGCGTCGTTCGTGAGGTCGCCAAGGCGGACGGCTCCATCGGCCAGCTGCTCGGCTATCACTACCTGTGGAACTGGGCCGCCCGGCTGGTCGCCACCCGCGAGCAGTGGGAGCACGTGGAGGCCGAGGCAGCCCGCAACCAGTGGTTCTTCGGCGGCGCGGTCAACCCGCGCGACGAGGACGTGGTGGTGCGGGACGAGGGCGACACCCTCACCTTCACCGGCCGCAAGTCTTTCTCCACCGGCAGCAAGGTCTCCGACGTCACCGTGCTCGAAGGCGTCCTGGAGGGCACCGACGACCACGTCTTCGCCATCGTCCCCTCCGACAGCGAGGGCCTGACCTTCCACGACGACTGGGACAACATAGGCCAGCGCCTCACCGAGAGCGGCGGCGTCACCATCGACACCGTACGCGTCCCCTGGTCGGCCGCGGCGGGCTACGTGGACAAGCAGTTCCGGCCGCGTGTCTACAACACCCTCAATGTGCCGACCATCCAGCTCGTCTTCGTCAACTTCTATCTCGGCATCGCCACAGGCGCCCTGGAGACCGCCGCCACCTACACCCGCACGAAGGCCCGCGCCTGGCTGCACGGCGGCCACGAGCACGCCGTCGACGAGCCCTACGTCATCGACACCTACGGCGACCTCACCGCCAAGCTGTGGGCCGCCGAAGCACTGGCCGACGCCGTGGCCGCCGAGGGCCAGAAGCTGCACGACGACCCCGACGCGGTCACCGAACAGGCCCGCGGAGAGTTCGAGGTGCGGGTGGCGGCCGTGAAGGCCCGCGCTACCGACGTGGCTCTTGAGGTCACCAACCGGATCTTCGAGGTGACCGGCGCCCGCGCCACCGCCTCCGCCGAGGGCCTCGACCGCTTCTGGCGCAACGTCCGCACCCACACCCTCCACGACCCGGTGGCTTACAAGCGCCGTGAGATCGGCCGCCACGTCCTCACCGGCGAACTGCCGCAGCCCACCTGGTACTCCTGAAAGGTCCTCCCATGGCCACCATCCTCTCCGTCTCCGGCAGCCCCTCCGCCACCTCCCGCACCGCCCGGCTGCTGCGCCACCTGGACGACCGGCTCGCGGCTCAGGGCCACGAGGTCATCCCGTTCGACGTCCGCGCCCTCCCGCCCGAGGCCCTGCTGTACGCCGACTTCCGGCACCCGGCGATCGTCGAGGCCACCGCCCTGGTCGAGCGCGCGGACGGCATCCTCATCGGCACCCCGGTCTACAAGGCCGCCTACTCCGGCCTGCTGAAATCGCTGCTCGACCTGCTCCCGCAGTACGCGCTCGCGGGCAAGACCGTCCTCCCGCTGGCCACCGGCGGTTCCACCGCCCACGTCCTGGCCATCGACTACGCCCTGCGTCCCGTACTGAACTCCATGGGCCCCGCCCACATCACGCCGGGCTGGTTCACCGTCGACAAGGACATCACCGTGGGCGACGACGGCACCCTGACCGTCGCGCCCGGCACCGCCGAGGCCCTGGCCCAGGTCACCGACCAGTTCTCGCTCGCCCTCGGCGGCCGCCCGACCCTGCTGGCGGCCACCGGATGACCGCAGTGACCGTGCTCGCCGGCGACGCCGAGGCCCTCGGCGTCGCCGGTGAACTGGCCGCGGACTTCCGCAAGGACGCCGCCGAGCGGGACGCGGGGCGCCGGCTTCCGCACGCGGAACTGGAGCGGCTGTCCGCCTCCGGGCTGCTCGGGGTGACGGTTCCCGCGGAGTTCGGCGGCGCGGACGTCCGTACCGAGACGCTCGCCGAGATCTTCCGGCTGCTGGCCGCCGCCGACGCCAGCCTCGCCCAGATCCCGCAGAGCCACTTCGTCTACGTCAACGTGCTGCGCCGCCAGGGCACGCACGCCCAGCAGGAGTTCTTCTTCGGCGAGGTGCTGCGGGGCAGGCGGTTCGGCAACGCCCAGTCCGAGGCGGGCACCAAGCATGTGCAGGACATCCGCACCAGGCTCGCGCGACGCCCGGACGGCTTGTACGTCCTGGACGGCGTCAAGCACTACTCCACGGGCGCGCTGTTCGCCCACTGGATCCCCGTCCTGGCCCGCACCGACGACGACACCCTGCACGTGGCATACGTGCCGCGTGACGCCCCCGGCCTGACGGTCGTCGACGACTGGGACGGCATGGGGCAGCGCACCACCGCCAGCGGAACCGTCCGCCTGGAGCGGGTGCCCGTCCCCGCCGACCGGGTCCTGCCCCACCACCTCACCTTCCAAGGCCCTCAACTCCACGGTGCTGTGGCCCAGTTGCTGCACGCCGCCATCGACGCGGGGATCGCCTCCGGCGCGCTGGCGGAGGCCGTGGAATTCGTCCGTACGAAGAGCCGGCCCTGGTTCGAGAGCGGGCTGGAGACGGCCGCGGAGGACCCGCTGCTCATCCAGCGGTTCGGTGAACTCGCGATCCGCCTCCGGGCGGCGGAGGCCCTGCTGCGCGAGGCCGCCCGGGTGGTCGACGCCGCACGGGACGACCTGACCGACGACTCGGCCGCCGAGGCCTCGATCGCGGTGGCCACCGCCAAGGTGACCGCCGCGGAGGCCGCCGTCGAGACCGGCAGCGCCCTCTTCGAGGTCGCCGGCACCCGCGCGGCGCTCGACTCCCTGGGCCTGCACCGCCACTGGCGCGACGCCCGCACCCACACCCTGCACGACCCGGCCCGCTGGAAGGTCCAGCACATCGGCCGCTATGTGCTGAGCGGCACCCGGCCGCCCCGGCACGGCCTGCTCTGACCACCTTCCCTTTCCTCTTCCCCTTCGCACGATCGGAGATCTCTGTGTCCCTCACCTTCCACTGGTTCCTGCCCACCAACGGCGACAGCCGCCATGTCGTCGGCGGCGGCCACGGCACCCCGGCCACCGCCTCCGGCCGGGACCGGCCGCCGACGGTCGCCTACCTGAGCCAGATCGCCCGCGCCGCCGAGGACCTCGGCTTCGTCGGCGCCCTCACCCCCACCGGCGCCTGGTGCGAGGACGCGTGGCTGACGACGGCGATGGTCAGCCAGAACACCGAGCGGCTGAAGTTCCTGGTCGCCTTCCGGCCCGGCTTCGTCTCGCCCACGCTCGCCGCCCAGATGGCCTCCACCTTCCAGCGGCAGACCGGCGGACGGCTGCTGCTCAACGTCGTCACCGGCGGCGAGAGCCACGAGCAGCGCGCTTACGGCGACTTCCTCGACAAGGACGCCCGCTACCGCCGTACCGGCGAGTTCCTGCAGATCGTGCGGGAGCTGTGGGAAGGCAAGACCGTCGATCTGCACGGCGAGCACCTCCAGGTGGCGGACGCGACGCTGGCCCGCGTGCCCGACCCGGTCCCCGAGGTCTACTTCGGCGGCTCCTCGCCCATCGCCGGAGAGATCGCCGCGCGGCACGTGGACGTGTACCTCACCTGGGGCGAACCGCCCGCGCAGGTCGCCGAGAAGATCGCCTGGATCAGGAAGCTGGCGGCCGAGCAGGGCCGCACCGTGCGGTTCGGCATCCGGCTGCACGTCATCACCCGCGAAAGCTCCGAGCAGGCGTGGGCGGAGGCCAACCGGCTGCTGGACGGCTTCGACCCGGAGACCGTGGCGTCCGTGCAGGCCGGGCTGGCCCGCAGCGAGTCCGCCGGGCAGCAGCGCATGCTGGCCCTGCACGACGGCGGCAACCGGGACGGCCTGGAGATCCACCCCAACCTGTGGGCCGGCATCGGCCTGGTGCGCGGCGGAGCCGGCACGGCTCTGGTCGGCAGCCACGACGAGGTCGCCGAACGCATCAAGGAGTACGCGGCCCTCGGCATCGAGGAGTTCGTCCTCTCCGGCTATCCGCACTTGGAGGAGGCCTACTGGTTCGGCGAGGGCGTCCTGCCGAGGCTCGAGGCACAGGGCCTGTGGCAGCATCCCTTCCCCCGGCAGACCTCCTCCTCGGCCCAGGTCCCCTTCGCGGGTACGGGAAACCCACGATGACGCAGGTGATCGCCGACGACGCTCAGGCGGTCAGAGGGCCTTGCCGGGGTTGAGGATGTGGTGCGGGTCGAAGGCCGCCTTGACGCGTCGCTGCAGTGCGTGCTGCTCGGCGCCGAGTTCCTCGGCGAGCCAGCGGCGCTTGAGCGTCCCCACCCCGTGTTCGCCGGTGAGCGTGCCGCCCAGCCGCAGCGCGGTGGTGAAGATGTCGCTCGCCGCCCGCCAGGCCGCCTCCGGGACGTCGGGGGAGTCCGGGTCGAGGACGAGGATAGGGTGGAGATTGCCGTCCGCGGCGTGGGCGAAGGTGAAGATCCGTACGTCGTGGCGCTCGGCGATGGCCGCGATCTCCCGGACCGCGGGGGCGAGTTGTGCCCGGGGCACCGCGATGTCCTCGATCAGCACCCGGCCCAGGCGTTCCAGGGAGGGCAGGACGAGCCTGCGGGCGGTGAGGAGCCGGTCCGCCTCCGCCGGGTCGGTCGTGGTCTCGACCGATGCCGCATGCTTCCGCAGCAGCCGTACCGCTGCCTCCGCCTCCGCTGCCGCGGCCCGCCCGTCGCACTGCAGAAGCAGCAGCGCACCGCCCCGCGACCGCAGATCCGTGTTCTGGGCCGCGTCCACGGCCGCCAGGACCGGGCCGTCCAGCAGCTCGGCCATGGCGGGCTCGACGTGGGCGGCGGTGAGCGCGGACACGGCCTCGGCGCCCTCGGCGAAGGTGTCGAAGTACGCGGCGACGGTGGCGGTCGACTCCGGTATCGGCCGCAGCCGCAGCGTCGCGGCGGTGATCACGCCCAGGGTGCCCTCGGAGCCGGTGAGCAGCGCCGTCAGGTCGTAGCCGGTGACTCCCTTGACGGTGCGCCGGCCGGTCCGTATCAGCGTTCCGTCGGCGAGTACCGCGTCCAGCCCGAGGACGGCGTCCCGGGTCACCCCGTACTTGGCGCAGCGCAGCCCGCCCGCGTTGGTCGCGATGTTGCCGCCCACCGTGGAGATCGCCGCGCTCGCCGGGTCGGGCGCGTAGCGCAGTCCGGACTCGCCCGCCGCACGGTCCAGTTCGGCGGTGATGACGCCCGGCTCCACGACGGCGGTCTGTTCCTCGGGGCTCAGTTCGAGAATCCGGTTCATCCGCGACAGGTCGACGACGACACTGCCCGTCCCCGCGTTCGCCCCGCCGGACAGCCCGGTGCCCGCCCCGCGCGGCACGACCGGCACCCGCAGCTCGTGCGCGTGCCGCAGCGCGGTCTGTACGTGCTCGGCCCGGGTGGCGTGCACGACCGCCAGCGGCTCCCCGTCCGGGCGGCTGCCCGAGCGGTCGGCGGCGTACGGCGCGGTGGCCTCGGGGCCGATGCCGAGCGCGTCCTCGGGCAGCTCGCGGCGGAGCACGGTGAGGAGCCGGGCGGCCGAGGGACCGATGTGGGGAAGAGGCATGAAGCTGTTCTCTCTGCGTACGAGGTGAGGGGGCCTAGGAGTGGCGGGACCGGCCCGTTTCCAGTGCCCGCGCTCCGATGGCGAGCAGGGCCGTGTCCTCCTGCGGGGCGTGCACCGGAGCGCACTGGACATCCCTGAAGTGGCGTTCCAGGGGGTTGTCGCGGGTCAGCCCCGGGTTGCCGAGCAGCCGCAGGGCCAGCGCGACGGCCTCGGTGGCGTGCCGGTCGGCCAGGACACGGGCGCCCAGGGCCTGTTCGGGCGTGTAGGTGTCGTCGGCGGCCTCCACCCGCTCGGCGCCCCGGAATACCAGCTGTTCGGCGGAGTCGAGCCGCAGCGCGATCTCGCCCGCGGTGCGACGGAAGCGCTCCGTGCGGGCCACCGGGTGGCCGAGATTGGCGGGGACCCGTTCGTGCGCGAACCGGTGGAGGTACTTCTGCGCTGCCCGGGCCACCCCCAGGTAGAGGGCGGCGAGCGGGAGGTGGAGGGCGGCGCCGGCCCGGTTGTCCTGCTCCGCGCCCGCTCCGTGCGCGGCGATCTCCACCACGTTCCCGGCCGGGATCTCCACGTCGTGCAGCGCGATGTCGTGGCTGCCGCTGGCCCGCAGCCCCAGATGGTCCCAGCGGTGGGTGATCTCGATGCCGGGTGCGGTGCCGGGCACGGCGAACGTGCCCACGCGCGGGGTGGGTTCGTCCGTGGTGGCCCAGACCAGCAGCCAGTCCAGCCCTTCCACACCGGTGGCGAAGCGTTTGCGGCCGGTCAGGGACCAGCCGGTGGCCGTGCGCCGGGCCACCGTCGCGGGCAGCCCGCCGCGCGCGGGAGAGCCGAGCTCGGGCTCCACCCGTACGTGGTTGAGGAGCACAGGGCGGTGAGCCGCGGCGGACAGCACCTGCCCGTACAGCTCCTCCGGCCAGCGCGGCCGTACGGCCTGGCGGTGGTGGACGGTGAGGCTCATCGCGGCGATCAGCGCCACTGACGGGTCGCCCTCGCCGAGCGCGTGCAGGATCCGGGCGGTGGTCGAGACCCCCAGGCCCGGCCCGCCGTACCGGGCGCCGACGGTGGCGGTGAGCAGCCCCGCCTCGTGTGCGGCGCTGATCCCTGCGGCGGGGAAGGCGCCGCTGTGGTCGTGGGCGGCGGCGGTGGCGGCGAGCCGCTCCGTGACCTCGGGCAGGGCACCCAGATCGGGGGCGCGGAGCAGGAGACCGGTGGTCATCGGGCGAGCTCCTTCCGCAGCGGGGCGTTCAGCCGGTCGCTCCAGAAGCCGCTCACCTTCAGCCCCTGTTTGAGCGCTCCGAGGCCCAGGAAGGCGTCGGCGACCTCCTGCTGGGAGGCGGTGGCCCGGGCGCTCACCGGCCGCACCTCGGTCTTCCGCTGCGCCTGGCCCTCGCTGTATTCCTCCAGCGCCTGGTCCACCGGCTGGTGGGTCGCGGTGGCGATGACCTTCGCGTACTCCTTCTCACGCCCGTCGCGGACATACGCGTTCGCCTGGTCGAGCCGGGCGAGCAGATCGGTCAGCGCCTCGCGCTCGGCCTTGTCGCCGAGGGTGTCGTCGGAGGCCGTCCACAGGAAGTTGCCGGAGAGGACGTCCTTGGCGGAGCCGATCGTGCGGGCGCCTTGCTGGCGGGCGGCGATGATCGCGTTGCCGTAGCCGGCGAAGGCGTCGACGGAGCCGCCGCCCAGTGCGGCGAGCGCCTTGTCGGGCTCCAGCGGGGCGGCGGTGATGTCGTCCCAGCCGAGTCCGGCGCGTTTCAGCAGCTCGTACAGGAAGTAGTGGGCGGTCGTGTTCTTGACGTAGCCGACCTTCTTCCCCTTCAGCCGCGCGATCGAGGTGACCTCGGAGCCCTTGGGAGCCACCACCTCCTGGTTGAGCGTGTTGCCGCGCTGCACGGCGACGACCTTGAAGTTCGGCTTCCCGTCGGCCGCCGCGAAGACCGGTGGGATCTCGCTCGAGCTCGCGGGCGGGTCCGGCCGACTGCGTCCGCGTACGCGTTGACCGCCGCGATCTGCTCGGAGGTCTCCTTCAGCGGCTCGCCCCACAGGCCGAAGATGTCGCCCTGCTGCCCGCCCACCCGGTAGGCGTCCTCCGAGGAGCCGCCCACCGAGATGGGGATCGTGCCGTGGTACGGGGTGACATCGGAGCGGAAGCCCTCGAAGCGGTAGTACGGGCCCTCGTGCGAGACGGGCCCGTCGGCCGCCCACACCTCGCGCAGGATCCGCATGTACTCGTCGGAACGTGCGTACCGCTCGCTCTTGTTCAGGTAGTCGCCCTCGCGGCGCTGCTCCTCGTCGTTGCCGCCGGAGATGATGTGCACCGCCAGGCGGCCCTTGCTGATCCGGTCCAGGGTGGCCAGGGCGCGGGCCGCGTGGGTAGGGAAGATCACGCCGGGGCGGTGGGCGAGGAAGGGCTTGATGCGCTCGGTGTGGTTCGCCACGAACTGCCCCAGCTGCAGCGCGTCGGGCGAGGCCGAGTGGTAGGTGACGAGGGTGTAGTCGAAGCCGCCGTCGTCCAGGGCACGGGCGTAGCGGCGGGCGTAGTCGACGTCGATGCCCGTGCCCGCGGTGGGGTCGCCCTCGGTGGCGGGGTTGGGGTGAACGGCGCTGATGAACTCGACGGGCATGGCGGGGCTCATTCCTTGACGAGGCTGGAGTCGACGTGGTCGGCGACGGTCGGGTTCGGGCTGAGGACGCCGATGCCGTGCATGGTGTCGCCGACCTTCTGCACGGCCCCGACCACCTGCGAATTCACCGGCAGCAGCTCACCGTTGGCCTGGCTGACCAGCGTCTTCGCGATCGCGGGAGAGGCCCCGTTGTTCCGCTGGATCGCCTCGGCGTAGTCGTCCGGGTGCTTCCGCGACCAGGCCAGGGCCTTGTCCAGGCGGCGGAGGTAGTCGGCGATGGCGGCCTTCTTGTTCTCGTCGGCCAGGGCCTTCTCGGAGGCGCCGATGAAGCCATAGCCGCTCACCCGCCCGCCGGCGCCGTTGACCAGGAGGCGGCCGCCCTGCTGCTCGGCGACGGCCTTGTAGACCCCGAAGGTCGCCCAGGCCTCGATCTTGCCGGAGGTGAACGCGGCCTGGGCATCCGTCGGCAGCAGGTACTGCACCTTGACGTCGGAGTACTTCAGCCCGGCCTGCTCCAGCACGTGCGCGAGCAAGTACTCGGCGATGGACCCCTTGGCCGAGGAGACCACGACCTTCTTGCCCTTGAGGTCCTTGACGCTCTTCACCGGCGAGCTCCCGCGGACCACGATCCCGGTGTGTGTGCCGTCGTTGCGCAGTGCGCCCACCGCCTTCACCGGCACACCGCCGGACAGCGCCTGGAGGGTGGGCAGGTCGGCGGCGTACGAGGTGTCGGCGGCCCCGGCCTGCACGGCCTGGAAGAGCGGCGCGGCACCCTCGAACTCGGCCCACTTGACCTTGTACGACGTCCCCTCGAGGGCGCCGGAGGCGTTGAACAGGGTCTGGAGGTTCTTGGCCTGGTCGCCGATGGTGAGGGTCTGTGAGCCGCTCCCGCCGGAGGTGGCCTCACTGTCGCCGCCGCAGGCGGTGGTGGCGAGCAGGGCGGTCAGGGAGAGCGCGGCGCCGAGGGTACGGCGCGTGATCGTGCGGGTCATGAGGTGGGTGCCGTTTCTGTCGTGGCCTCTTCACGAGGAGCCGAGGCGTCGTGGACGCCGAGCCGGTGCAGCAGTTCGCCGCGCAGCCGTACGAAGTCGGGGGAACCGAGCGCGCGGGGCCGCTCCAGGCCGACCTCGGCCTCGTAGGCGATCCGCCCGCCGTCCATCACCAGGACCCGGTCGGCCAGCAGCAGCGCCTCCTCCACGTCGTGGGTGACCAGCAGTACCGAGCAGCCGTGCCGCTGCCACAGGTCGGCCACCAGCCGCTGCGCCCGGCCGCGGGTGAGGGCGTCCAGGGCGCCGAACGGCTCGTCGAGCAAGAGCAGTTCGGGCTCACGGACCAGCGCCCGGGCCAGCGACACGCGCTGCGCCTGGCCGCCGGAGAGGGTCTTGGGCCAGCGGCCCGCGTACTCCTCGATGCCGACCTCGGCCAGATAGCGCTCGGCGAGCGACCGGTCCTTGGAGCGGGGCAGGCCGAGCACCACGTTGCGCCACACCCGCAGCCAGGGCATCAGCCGTGGCGACTGGAAGGCCACCGAGCGGCGCTCGGGCACGGTCACCTCGCCCTCGGTCTCGCTGTCCAGCCCGGCGACGATCTTCAGCAGGGTCGACTTCCCGCAGCCGCTGTGCCCGAGCAGGGCGACGAACTCGCCCTGGCGGATGCTGAGATGGAGATCGTCGATGACGGTCTTGTCGTCGAAGGCGCGGCTCAGGCCGCGTACCTCCACCTGAGTGCTCACAGTCGTGCTCATCGCTCTGTCACGCTCCTTCGCCGTCGAACGAGGCCCGCCAGGCCAGCAGCCGCCGCGACAGCAGCCGCACGGCGAAGTCGCACAGCAGCCCCAGCACCGCGTAGACGGCCAGGCACAGGACGATGACGTCGGTCTGGAAGTACTGCTGGGCGTTGCTCATCAGATAGCCGATGCCGGCATCCGCGTTGACCTGCTCGGCGAAGACCAGCGCGAGCCAGGCCGTGGACAGCGCGTAACGCAGGCCGACCAGGGCGCCGGGCAGCGCGGACGGCAGGATCACGTACCGGATCAGACCGATACGGCCGAGCCCCACCATCCGTCCGGCCTCGATGAGCTGGGAGTCGGCGGAGCGGATGCCGCCGTAGATGTTGAAGTACAGCGGGTAGGTGACGCCGAGCGCCACCAGCGCGATCTTCGGGGTCTCGTCGATGCCGAACCAGACGATGAACAGCGGGATCAGACCCACCCACGGGATGGCCCGGAACATGCCCATCGACGCGTCGATGACGTCCTCACCCAGCCGGAACAGCCCCGGGGTGAGCGACAGTGCGAGCGCGATGGTCGCACCGATGAGGAACCCGGTCGCGGCGCGGCGACCGGACGCGGCGATGGCTTGCGGCAGTTCACCGGTGCCGATCAGGTCGGCGGCCCGCTGGACGACGTCCACGGGGGAGGCCAGCACGGACTCGGGCAGTACGCCCGTGGCGCTCGCCAGGAACCAGACCAGCACCAAGCCCAGGGGCCCGGAGGCCCGGCGCACGCCACGCGGTACTCGGAAGCGGGACCGCTTCCGCGGGGCGGCGGGGCGGGCGTTCCTGGCGGCGGTGGGGCGAGGCGGCTGCGCCGGTCCGGTGGGCGCCGCGGCTTCTTGTGCGGTGGTTGTCGTCGGTGGTGCGGACCCGTGTGTGGGCAAGGAGGGTTCGGACACGGCGGAGTGCGGGGAGGGCATGAGGGGCCTCTCGGAAGGGGACGGGTGGCAGGGGGTCAGCCCGGCTGTTCTCCCTGTGCTGCGGGGCGTGCGGGGTCGGCGGACCAGGCCGACCAGGAGCCGGTGTAGAGGGCGGCGGGGATGTCGGCGCGGGCCAGGGCCGCGATGGTGTGGGCGGCCGTGACGCCGGAGCCGCAGTAGACACCGACCTCGGTCGCGTCGTCGGCGCCCAGCCCCGTGAAGCGCAGCGCGAGCTCCTCGGCGGGACGGAAGGTGCCGTTAGCCGCCAGGTTGCCGCCGGTCGGGGCGGACCGGGCACCGGGGATGTGTCCGGCGCGCGGATCGACCGGCTCGGCCTCCCCCCGGTACCGCTCCGCGGCCCGTGCGTCCAGCAGGACGCCGCCACGGGCGACTTCGGCCGCCGCGTCCGCGTCCAGGACGGGCAACTGCCCCGGGCTGAGCACGACGTCGCCGGGCGCGGGCGTCTCCGGCTCGCCGCTCGCCGTCCGTAGCCCCGCCGCACGCCACGCGTCCAGCGCCCCGTCCAGCAGGAGCACCTGCTCGACCCCGGCCCAGCGCAGCAGCCACCAGGCGCGGGCGGCGGCGGTGTTGCCGTTGTCGTCGTAGACCACCACCGGACGTCCGGCGGAGAGCCCCCAGCGGCGTGCCGCGATCTGCAACGACACCGGGTCCGGCAGCGGATGCCGGCCACCCTCCGGTGTCGCGGGAGCGGCGAGTTCGGTGTCCAGGTCCACGTAGAGGGCGCCGGGGATGTGCTCCTTGAGGTAGTGCTCGCGGCCCTGGAGATCGCCGAGCTTCCACCGCACGTCGAGGACGACCGGGGCCGGATCACCGGTGCGCACGAGGAGGTCCAGTTCGGCGGCGGTGGTCAGCACGGGGAGGCTCTCGAACGCGGTCATGCGATGTCCTCGGCGACGGCGATGGGCGCCAGTTCGGTGGAGAGCCGCAGCCGCTCGAGGAAGAGCACGACGGTGGCGGCGGCGGTGCGGTGGGTGACGTCGTTGAGGACGTCGTGCCGGGTCCCGGCCAGGCTCACCAGTTCCGCTCCCGGGAGCGCGCTGTAGGCGCGACGGGCCTCGTCGAGGGGGCTGATGCCGTCGTCGGCGCCGTGCAGAGCGAGCACCGGGAGGGAGATCCTGTCCAGGGCGGGCAGTTCCCGTGCCGCGGGCTCCTCCAGAGCGCCACGCCGGAAAGCGATGTCGTCGGACAGCCGGCCCCGGTGCGTGGGGCAGGCGGTGCGCTGCTCCAGTTCGCTTTCCCAGCCAGGGGCCGCCGTGCCGGTACCGGCGGAGTGGAAACCGGTCGGCAGGCCGGCGAGGATCAGCGCGTCCAGGCCCGGGGTGTCGCGGGCGGCCAGCGTCGCGGCGTACGACGCACCGGAGTCGGAGCCGACCAGCACCCGCGGACCGGGCAGCGTCTCGTCGCGCAGCAGCTTGGCCGCGGCGTCGATGACGGCCGCGGGGTCCAGGGAGGCGTCTCCGAGGGCCCGTACGCGGTACCCGTCGGCGGCGAGGCGGCGGCTGAACCGCTCGTAGACACCGCCGTGTTCACCCCGGCCGGGGAGGAGGACGAGGGTGCCACGCGGGGCGATTCCTTCTGGTTCGTCCCAGGAGTGGACAGGCTGAGAAGAGCTCATGGCGACTCGATTCATCGACAGCGGCGGCGCCCGGGCAGGGCATGCCGGCTCGGTGGGCGGGAGTGGAGAAGCAGCGCGAGGCGGTTCCGGAGCCCGCACGGCACGGCATCCGGGGCATCGCTCGGAACTTGGCCGCGCTCGAAGGGCGCTCGAAGGAGGCGAAGGGTCAGCGACAGCGCATGGCGCCGCTGCGGCCGAAGTCGACCACGCGCCGCTGCGTCAGCCGGGCACCCGCGCCACAGCGCGCCGCCGACCCGGTGGCCGACGGCCAGGGTCCGATGCGGTGGGCGCGCGGCCGGCGGGCCGTCACGAGGGCTGTACGCAGCATGCGCTCAGCATGCACGAGACAAGAGACCGGCGTCCAACGACGATTCGCCATCAAAGACCGATCAGGATTCGTCATCGATGGGTGCTAACCTGCGGACATGCGGCCGGTTCTGGACATCGTGGCACTGCGCAGCCTCATCGCCGTCGCCGACTACGGCGGCTTCCACCGGGCTGCCGCAGAGCTGGGGCTCAGCCAGTCCGCGGTCAGTCAGCACGTACGACGCCTGGAGAAGGCCCTCGGACATCCCGTCGTGGAACGCGACGGCCGCAAGACCCGGTTCACCGCCCTCGGCGCCCAACTCCTGGAAGAGGCAAGGCTGATCCTCGGAGCGCACGACGCCGCCGTCCAGCGCCTCCTGGGCGACGAGGGAGCCACAGCCGCGACCGTGGTCATCGGCGCCACCGAACACGGCGCCGACCAGATCCTCCCGGCACTTACCGACGCCGTCCGCGAGGTCCGGCCGGACGCCGGGGTGCGGGTGCGGGTCGACCGTTCGGCGCGGCTGACCGAGGCGGTCGGACGCGGTGAGCTCGACCTCGCCGTCTACGTCACCGAAGCGACCGCCACCGAGGGCACCTCCGTCGGAGACCTCCCGCTGCGCTGGTACGCCGCCCCGGGCTGGCAGCCGCCCGCCACCGGGCAACTGCCCCTGGTCGCCGTCAACGCGCCGTGCGTCATCCGCCGTCGCGCCCTCACCGAACTGGCCGCCCGCCGGATGCCGGCCACCGTGGTCGCCGAGGCCGGATACCTCGCGGGCGTCCTCGACGCGGCCCGTGCCGGGCTCGGCGCCGCCCTGCTCGCCGTCCCCGGCGGGCAGCACCCCGAAGGGCTCGTCCCGTACCGGGGTCTCCCCGGGGTCCCGCCGGTCCGGCTCAGCGCCCTCGCCCGACGAGGCTCCGACCCCTCCCTGACCGGGGCCGCGGTCCAGGCCGTGCGGGCCCTGCTCGCGTCCCGCGCGACGGACCGGGCGGCGTAGCGCGCCACAAGGCCGTCAAGGCCGCGAGTTCCGGCGGCCGGGCCTTGGCTAATCTGCACGGGTGACCACCGACCTGACCCTGCTGCCGCGTGTCGCCTACCGCGGACAGGAGGTCACCGCTCCCCGGCTCCGCAACCTTCTCGCGCTGCTCGCGGGCGACTTGCGCACCGGCTGCAGCACCGACCGGCTCGTGGCAGGGCTGTGGCCGGACGCGTTGCCGGAGCGGCCGGGAAAGGCGGTCCAGGTCCTCGTGTCCCGGGCGCGGGCCCAGCTGGGCGCCGACGTCATCGCCAGCACGCCGACCGGGTACCGGCTCACCCTCGCCGAGGACCAGGTCGACAGCTCCGCCCTGCTGCGGCACGCCGCCGCCGGCGCGGACCGGGCCAGGGCCGGAGACCACGCCGGATCGCTGGCGGCAGCCGAGGCCGGGCTCGCGCTCTGGGAGGGAACCCCTGTCGAGGCCGATGACACCGACGACCCCTTGGCCGCGCTGCGCACCGAGCGCGCCCCCGTGCGCGGCGCGCTCGTCCGCGCCAAGGCCCTCGCGCTCGCCCGCCTCGGACGGCACGCGGAGGCGGCCGGACCGCTGGCCGTGGCCGCAGCGGAGCATCCGCGCGACGAGGAGGTGCTCGCCGAACTGCTGCGCGGCGAGGCGGCGACGGCCGGACCGTCCGCCGCGCTGACGCGGTACGAGGCCTACCGCCGCGAGCTGCGCGACGAGCTCGGCACGGATCCCGGCGCCGGGCTCAAGGCCGTGCAGCGGGAGCTGCTGCGCGGCGAGGCGCCCGCGGTCCGGCACGGCGTGCCGCACGAGCCGAACCCGCTCCTCGGCCGCGAGGAGGACATCGCGGCGGTGGAGCGGCTGCTGCGCGCCTCCCGCGCCGTCACCGTCGTCGGCCCCGGCGGCCTCGGCAAGACCCGGCTCGCGCACGCCGTCAGCCGCCGGGCCGAGCAGCGCGTGGTGTACTTCGTACCGCTCGCCGGCGTCACCGCGGACGCGGACGTGGAGGTGGAGGTGGCCTCCGCGCTCGGCGCGGGCGAGGGGCGGCCCGGTGCCGCCATGAGCGGCCATGACCCCGTGTCCGGCATCCTCGGCGTGCTCGGCTCCGGGCCCGCTCTGCTGGTGCTGGACAACTGCGAGCAGGTCATCGCCGGCGCCGCCGGCCTCGTGCGCGCCCTGGTCTCGTCCTCGAAGGACCTGCGGGTGCTCGCCACCAGCCGGGCCCCGCTGGGCCTCACCTCGGAGGCGGTGTACGCGCTGCCGCAGCTCCAACTCGCCACCTCCGTCGAGTTGTTCACCCAGCGAGCCAGGGCCGCCCGGCCTGGCGTCGAGCTGCCGCCGGATGCCGTGGCCGAGCTGTGCCGCCACCTCGACGGGCTGCCGCTGGCCGTGGAGCTGGCCGCCGCGCGGGTGCGGGTGCTGTCGGTGCCGGAGATCGCCCGCCGCCTCGGCGACCGGTTCGCGCTGCTGCGCGGCGGGGCGCGGGACGTGCCGGAACGTCACCGCACCCTGCACGCGGTCGTGGACTGGAGCTGGAACCTCCTCGACGGCCAGGCCAGGGCGGCGCTGCGCATGCTGTCCGTCTTTCCCGGCGGCTTCTCCGGCGAGGCGGCGGAGCAGGTACTGGGTGAGGACGCGCTGCTGCCGCTGGAGCAGCTGGCCGATCAGTCGCTGCTCACCGTCGCCGATACCCCGGCCGGCGTGCGGTTCCGGATGCTGGAGACCGTACGGGAGTTCAGCGCGGCCCGGCGTGCGGAGGCGGGCGAGGACGAGGAGGCCATCGGCCGGTTCCTCGCCTGGGCGCGGGACTTCGGGGTCGCGCACCACGACTGGCTCCTCGGCTCGCAGCCGGGGACCGTCTGGGAGCGGATCAGTGCCGAGCAGGACAACCTCGTGCTGGCCCTGCGGCACGCCCTGGCCCGCACGGACGGCCCCACCACGGCCGCCCTTACCGCCGTCCTGGCCGCCCTGTGGTCCACCGGCTCCAACTACCCCCGCCTCACCGCCCTGGCCGCGGAAACCGGCCCGCCGCTGTCGCACTACTACCCCGAGCCCGAGCACGTCGAAGTCGCCCGCGCCGCCGCCGTGTTGTGCACAGCGAGCCTGTTCATGGGCTTCGGCCCGCACGCCGTACGCCAGCTCGTCACCCTCCGGAGGCTGCCCCCGGCCCCGCCGGACACGCTGCTGCGCGCCATCGCGATCGTGCTGAGCGCGGTCCCTGAGATGCTGCCTCCCGACTACGACGTGCTGCGGGAACTCTGCGCCAGCGAGCAGCCGCTGCTCGTCGGCATCGCCGAGGGCGTCGCCACCTACGTCTGGGAGCACGAGCAGGACATCGACCGCGCGCTCGCCTCGGCTCGCCGGATCATCGCCGCACTGGGGCCGGTCGACACCCCGTTCCTGCAGGTCATGGGCCACGCCCGGCTGAGCGAGCTGTACATGCAGACGGAGCAGGGCGAGGCCGCGTACAGGCATCTCAAGGCCGCGCTGGCGGCGCTGCCGCGGCTCGGCGACGAGCACGACACCATCGGCGTCCGCTGGGGCCTCGTCCTCGCCTGCCTGCAGCGCGGCGACCCCGACGAGGCCGAGTACTGGCTGCGGCAGGCGGAGGGCGACAACAGACCGCAGAAGGATGACTTCTACAGCCCCGACTTCGGCGGGCGCGCCGAGATCGCGCTCGCCCGCGGGCTGACCGAGGTCGGGCTCGGTCTGTGGCGCAGCTCCCTGGAGCGGATGCCCGCGGTCGGTTCGCAGGGCGGCGACCCCTTCTTCGACCGGTGGGCGCTGCAGATCCAGTCGGCGGCGGTGACGGCACACGCGCACGCCAACCGTCTCGAGCTTGTCGCGGGGCCGGTCGACCGGCTGCGGCAGGCGCTGCGGACGCTGCTCTCCGCTCCGTCCGGCTCGCCCACGGAACTCCCCGTGTTCGGGACGGTGCTGCACGCCCTCGGCATGGCGGGGCTGGCTGCCGGCGACGCCACCGCCGTACGGATGATCGCGCTGGCTGAACGGCTGCGGGTGCTGCGCGAGTTCCAGCCGACGATGTCGGCGGACCGCGCGAGCAAGGCGGTCGAGGCCGCCGGGGACGCCGCCAGGGCGGCCTACGCCGACGCGGTGTCGGAGTACGCCGCCCTGGAGCGGGACGAGTTGCGGGATGCGGCCCGCGCTGTCATGGCGGTTACTTCGGGTCGCGGTTGAACTGTGCCGTCGACCAGCGGTAGCCGAGCGCGCTCAGGCCGACGCACCAGGCGACGGCGATCCAGCCGTTGTTGCCGATCTCGGTACCGAGGAGCAGACCGCGCAGGGTCTCGATGGCGGGGGTGAAGGGCTGGTACTCGGCGATCGGCTGGAACCAGCCCGGCATGGTGTCGGCGGGGATGAAGGCACTGGAGATGAGCGGGAGGAGGATCAGCGGCATGGCCATGTTGCTGGCCGCCTCGGGGTTCGGGCTGGCCATGCCCATGCCGACCGCGATCCAGGTGAGGGCGAGGGAGAACAGGGCGAGCAGTCCCACCGCCGCGATCCATTCCAGGAGCGTGGCGTCCGTGGAGCGGAAGCCGATGGCTACGGCGACGGCACCGACGAGGACCAGGCTGGCCATCACCTGCAGCACGCTGCCGACGACGTGCCCGATGAGCAGGGAGCCCCGGTAGATCGCCATCGTGCGGAAGCGGGCGATGAGACCCTCGGTCATGTCCATGGAGACGGCGATCGCGGCCCCGATCACGGTGCTGCCGATGGTCATCATCAGCAGGCCCGGGACGATGTAGGCGATGTAGTCGGAGCGGTCGGCGCCGCTGCCGCCGATGCCCGCGCTCATCACGTCGCCGAAGATGTAGACGAAGAGCAGGAGCAGCATGATCGGCGTGAGCAGCAGGTTCAGCGTCATCGACGGATAGCGGCGGGCGTGCAGCAGGTTGCGCCACAGCATCGTGGACGAGTCGCGCACGGCGAGGGCGAGGGAGCTCATCGGACGTTCTCCTTGGACTGGCTGGGCTGGCTGGGGACGTTGGCGGGGCCGGTGGTGGTGCTGGTCAGGGCGAAGAACACGTCGTCGAGGTCAGGGGTGTGCACGGTCAGCTCGTCCGCCTCGACGCCGGCGGTGTCGAGCCAGTCGAGGATGGAGCGCAACTCGCGCTGGCTGCCGTCACTGGGGATCTGCAACGCCAGGGCCTCGTCGTCGCGGGTGACCTCGCGCAGCGCGACGGCGGCCGACCGGTAGGCGTCCGGGTCGGTGAAGCGCAGCCGCACATGCCCGCCGGGGATGAGGCGTTTGAGTTCCTCGGCGCTTCCCTCGGCGGCGATCCCGCCGTCGTTCAGCACCGCGATGCGGTCGGCGAGTTCGTCGGCCTCTTCCAGGTACTGGGTGGTGAGGAAGACGGTCGCCCCGTCGGAGACCAGCTCGCGGATGATGCCCCACATGTTGTGACGGGAGCGGGGGTCGAGGCCGGTGGTGGGCTCGTCGAGGAAGATGATCCGCGGGCTGCCGACCAGGGTCATGGCGAGGTCGAGGCGGCGCTTCATGCCGCCGGAGTAGGTGGAGGCGGGCTTCTTCGCGGCGTCGGCGAGGTCGAAGCGTTCCAGCAGTTCGGCGGCCACCCGCCGCCCCTCCTGCCTGGGCAGGTGGTGCAGGTCGGCCATGAGGAGCATGTTCTCCTCGCCGGTGATCAGCCCGTCGACGGCGGAGAACTGGCCGGTGACGCCGATCGCGGCCCGCACGGCCTGCGGGTCGGCGGCCAGGTCGTGTCCGCCCACCCGCAGCTCGCCGGCGTCGGCGGTGATGAGGGTGGAGAGGATCTTGACGGCGGTGGTCTTGCCGGCACCGTTCGGACCGAGCAGGGAGAAGATCGTGCCGGACGGCACCGCCAGGTCGATGCCGTCGAGGACCGTCTTGTCCCCGTAGGCCTTGCGCAGCCCCTGGGCCGCGATGGCGAGAGAGTGTGATGTCGTCGTGGTCATGCCGCAGAGCTTGCGGCAGGGCGCATTCAGTGCGGTTTCACGATGGTTTCAGTGCCCTGGAACCGGGCGGCGGAGAGGTCGCGATCTACGCTGTCGCCCGAAGGCCGGTGTGACGGGCCGGCATGGGCCGACGGCGACGCGGGGGCATCGGGTGGGGTGGGAACTGGGGGCGGCCGGCCTCGCGGTCGGGATGCTGATAGCCACGGTGACCGCGCCGGTCGGCGTCTCCGGGGCGGTGTTCCTGCTCCCGGTGCAGCTCAGCGTCTTCGCCGTGCCCAACCCGGCTGTCACGCCCACGAACCTGCTCTACAACGTGGTGGCGGGCCCCGGCGCCCTGCTGCGCTACCGACGCGACGGCGCCCTGGCGGGACCACTCGTCCGCCGCTTGGTCCTGGGCACCCTGCCCGGTGTCGTCCTCGGAGCGGTCATCCGCGTGTTCGCCCTTCCGGGCCCGGGTGTCTTTCGCCTCCTGGTCGCCGCGCTGATGCTGCCGCTCGGCATCTGGCTCATCGCCCGGACCCTGCGCCCCGCACCCCCGGAGATCCGGCGCCCCGAGCCCGCGCCCCGGACGGTCACCAGCCTGGCCCTCGCGGTCGGCGTGGTGGGCGGCGTCTACGGCATCGGCGGCGGCTCGATCCTCGGGCCCATCCTCGTCGGGCGCGGTGTCCCCGTCTCCAAGGTCGCCCCGGCCGCGCTCGCCTCCACCTTCGCCACCTCGGTGATCGGCGCCGCCACCTACGCGCTGCTGTCCCTGGCCCACAGCGGCAGCATCGCCCCCGACTGGTTCCTCGGCCTGTCCTGCGGCCTCGGGGGTCTCCTCGGCGGCTACCTCGGAGCCCGCCTCCAGCCGCGCCTGCCCGAGCCTCTCCTCCGCCTCGTCCTCGGCACCTTGGCCACGGCGCTCGGCGCCCTGTACGCGGTCAACACGCTCCGCTGATCCGCGCCATGAAGCCCGCAGATACGCAGCGGGAATCCTTGAACCTCATCCGTCACTCGCGTATCAGGCGTCGGTGTTTCGGACAACCCGAGCCGCCCGACGGCGGCCTCAACACGGCGTTCACACGTCCGAGCCCTTGCTGTGTCTGGGGCCGCACGCGTCTGGAATCGATCGCGTTCGATTCCCGCGCCGGGTCGTTATGCCGTGCACCGCCGAGCCACCCAGGCGCGGCATCGACCCTGAGGAGAGATGCAGGTGACTGTGACTGACACCTCGACCGACAACGCGAAGACGCCACCCCCTCCACCGCCGGCCACCATCAGCTTCGAGGGCAAGTTCGGGAAGAACCCGCTGGCAGACGCCGGTTTCGGCGCGATGTGCCGTCGGCTGCCCTCCGTGCTCGTACACACCGCTCGGATGGCGTGGGCCGTCGACAGGCCGAGCGTCGTTCTGCTCCTCGCCTGCCAGTTGCTGACCGGCACCGCGGCCGCCGTCGTCCTGGCCTTCACCGCACAGGCGATGACCCACATCCTCGGCACCGGCACCGTGTCCGAACGCCTGCACGCAGCGCTGCCCGCCCTGATCGTCGTAACGGCGGCCGCCGCCATCGGTCGCATCAGCAGTGCCCTGTCCTCGTACGCCGACGGGAGGATCACCCCGCTGTTGATGACCGAGGCGGACGTCGCGCTCGTGACCGCCGTGTGCCGCGTGGAGTCGAGCGCCTACGGCGAGGACGGCTTCGCCGACCGGCAGGAGGCAGCCGAGATCGGCGTCACCCGCACCCGGCTGATGGTGCAGGACGCCCAGCGGTTCATGTCCGCCCTGATCCGCATCATCGCCGCGAGCGGCGTGGTCACCACACTGCACCCGCTGCTGCTTCCCCTGCTCCTGCTGGCCGTTATCCCGGCCGGTGCCGGAGCCGTCCTGTCCGCGCGCGTCGACTACGAGACCCACTACCTCAACCTCGGCGACCGCAACGTGCGCTCCATGATGCGCTGGTGGGCCACCTACTCCCGCTTCGGCGACGAGGTCCGCGCCAACGGCATGACCGGCTACCTCACCTACTGGTACCGCGCCCTGTCCGACCGGATCGACCAGCGCACCCTGACCGCCGCGCCGCGCATGCTGCGCATCACCCTGGGCGCCGGCGCCCTGGGCGGGATCTTCCTGCTGTGCACCTGGTCCACCCTCGCCTGGCTGGCCGCCACCGGCCGTATCGCCCTGCCCGTCGCGGCCACCGCGGTGATCGCCGTCCAGACCACACTGGCCGCCCTCTCCCAGTTCGTCATCCACGGCGCCGCCCTGTTCCACACCTCGCTCTACCTCGCCGACATGCGCTCCTTCCTCGACATGGCACAGGAACGCGCCCCCAGGCGCGGGGAATCGGAGATCCCGGAACGCGTGGATCAGATCCGCCTCGACGACGTCGTGTTCCAGTACCCGGGCAAGGAGGAGCCCGCCGTCGCGGGCGTATCGCTCACGCTGCGCCGCGGCGAGATCCTGGCCGTCGTCGGCGAGAACGGCTCCGGCAAGTCGACCCTGACCAAACTCATCACCGGCATCCTGCTGGCCGACAAGGGCTGCGTCCTGTGGGACGACATCGACCTCGCCCAGGCCGATCCCGACGCCGTGTGGAACCGCACCGCGCTCGTCCCCCAGAACTTCGCCTGCTGGCCCCTGCGCGCCCGCGAGAACATCACCCTCGGCCAGCCACGGACGAACGACGACGGACCGGTCTGGGATGTCGTCGACGCCGTAGGCATGCGCGAGGCGATCGAGAAACTGCCCCAGCGACTCGACACCCTCCTCGCCAAAGAACTGTGGGGCGGTGCCGAGTTGTCCGGCGGGCAGTGGCAGCGCCTCGCGTGCGGCCGTGTGCTCTACAGGCGGACCCCGCTCCTGATCCTGGATGAACCGACCTCGCAGATGGACGCCCGCGGTGAGCACGCCATCTTCCTGGAGATCAAGCGCGTCGCCGCCGAGCGCATGACGATCGTCGTCACCCACCAACTCGAGAACACCAAGCTGGCCGACCGCATCCTTGTCATGGACCAGGGCCGTGTCATCGAACAGGGCACGTACGAGGACCTGGCGAACGCCGGCGGACTCTTCGCGGAACTCGTCTCGCTGTCTCAGGACCGGTGAGGCGCTGTGCCTTCATGCCCTCATGCCCTCACGCCCTCAAGGCCGGGCCGCGGACTCGGTGGCCGGTGAGGCCGTGGCGGAGCGCTTGCCGACGGCAGGAGCGAGGATGATCGCCACGGCGGTGAAGGCGAGGACGACGATCATGGCGACGCGAAGCCCGTAGTGCTCGCCGAGAAAGCCGAGACACGGGGGCCCGACGAGGAACGCGACGTAGCCGATCATCGCCACAAGGCTGACACGCGCGGCCGAGTCGGGCCCGGAGTCACCGGCCGCCGAGAGGGTGACCGGGAAGCCGAGCGAGGCTCCCAGGCCCCAGAGGAGAACGGCGGCCCCCGCGAGGACGGCCGAGTCGGCGAAGACGACGGCGGCGATGCCGAGGGACGCGCAGATGGCGCTGGCTCGGACGACGGGGGCGCGGCCGAGGCGGTCGATGAAGAACCCGCCGGCGAAACGGCCGATGGTCATCGCGGCGGCGAAGCCCGTGTAGACGGCTGACCCCAGGGCGGGGTCCACGCCGTGGCCGTCGACCATCAGCAAGGGCAGCCAGTCGTTGGCGGAGCCCTCGGCCAGGGCCATGGCCAGGATGACGCCGCCGATCAGCAGCAGCCGCGGGTCCTTCCAGACCCGCACCTCGGCCGGCGCGGCGCCGGCGTCAGGCCGCGAGCCGTCGTCCCGGGTCTTGCCCACCGCGTGGGGGATGGCCCGGAAGGCGTAGGCGAACATGGCCGCTGTGACGGCGGCCATGGCGGTCAGGTGCCACTGCACCGGCCAGGAGACAGCGGTGCACAGGATGCCGAACGCGGCCCCCACGACTGTGCCCAGGCTGAAGAACCCATGGAGCGTGGGCAGTACCGTCCGCCCCGTGATCCGCTCGACGTCGGCGCCGTCGATGTTGATCGCCACCTCTCCACCGCCCATACCGGCCCCGAAGAGGAACAGTCCGGCGGTGGTCGCGGGGGCTGAGGAGAGCATCGTCCCGCCGCCTATGACCGCCATGCTCAGAATGACCAACAGCGTAGCGACGCCCATGACGGGCCGGGTGCCGAACCTGGCCACGAGTGTTCCGGAACTGAGAATGCCGATCATCGAGCCGATGGACAGCCCGAACAGGACGATGCCCATCTGCGCCGTCGAGACGTCGAGTTGGTCTCGGATGTCGGGCGTCCTGGTCACCCACGAGGAGATCGACAGGCCGGGTATGAGGAAGAAGAGGAACAGCGCCGCTCGGCGGCGGCGGGTGGCCGGGTCCATCAAGAAACTTGCTCTTTCACGTGGGTCGGTGGACTGCTCACAGGATCGCCGCGAGCGAATCCAGTGACGCCAGGTAGTCGTCGCCCACCGGGGTGAGGACAGCGCTGGTGACGCCCGCGTCGAACAACTCCGTCACCCTGGACCTGGCCTGCCCCGGCGTGCCCGCCACGGCGAGTTGCCCCACCCAGTCGTCCGGCAGCGCGCGGGCGAAGTCCTGCGGGCTGTCGCAGCGCGAGCGCAGGGCGGCGAGTTCGTCGTAGAAGGGAAGCGGGGCGACGTGGGGCCGCCAGTCCGGCTCTCCCACCACTTCGAGGGCCGGGCGGACCGCTGTCAGCGCGACGGCGGGGTCCTCGTCGATCGCCGCGACGTTGTAGGCGACCAGACGGTGCGGGCGGGTCGGGGCGATGTGCTTGAGGGCCTCTCGTACATAGGCCGGTGTGACCGGTTCCGCGAGGACAGTGCCGTCGGCCACGTCACCGGACACGGCCAGGGACTTGGGGCCGCGCACGCCGGCCAGGACGACGGGAGCCGTGACCGGTGTCGCGGTCTCGTGCAGGTGCACGCCGTCGATGCGGACGTACTGCCCGTGGTGGTGCACGGGTTCGCCGCGCAGTACCGATTTCAGGACGGTGATGTACTCGCCCAGCAGCGTGAGGGGGCTCTTCGGCCACGCTCCGACGCTGCGCATCCACGAGGGCATGCCGTGGCCGACGGCGATGTCCACGCGATCGGGATGCAGTTGGACCAGACTCGCGATCTCCATCGCGGCGAAGGCGACATTGCGGGCGGCGGCCGGCAGCAGTCCGACGCCGACGCGGATCCGCGTCGTGGCGGCGAGGACGGTGGCCGCCTGCACCAGCCCACCCCGGTAGCCGAGGTCCTCCACCACCCACAGCTCGTCGAAGCCGTGCGCCTCCGCCCGTCGGGCGAAGGTGATGATGTCCCGCGCAGGAATGTCGCGCGGCAAGAGGGCGCCGATCGCGCCGTCCCGTTTCGCCATGGTGATCTCATCCTCCGCAGGTTCACGTCGTCATCGTCCAGCGGCCGACCAGGGACATGCCGGGTGTCCGATCGTACTCATTGAGTGATACACCGGGTGCGCGAGTTCCCAGCCCGACGGCGGTGAGGTCGAGCCGGTGGTCCGCGGCGCCCAGGCCGGACGATCAGAGAGGAGGGTGCGTGAGCACCCAGGACAACATGCCGGACGGACGGGGCGCGCTGGGCGGCCTGCGCATCGCCGACTTCTCCCGTGTTCTCGCGGGACCCTACGCCACCATGCTCCTCGCCGACCTGGGCGCCGACGTGGTCAAGATCGAGCGGCCGGGCGTCGGGGACGACACCCGAGCCTGGCGGCCTCCGGCGGACCACGAAGGTACGTCGACCTATTACCTGAGCGTGAACCGGAACAAGCGGTCGGCCGTCCTGGACCTGGCCACGGAGGCCGGCCGCGAACAGGCGCGGGCCCTGGTCGCCGAGTGCGACGTGGTCGTGGAGAACTTCCGGCCCGGCACGATGGAGCGGCTGGGCCTCGGCCACGAGGAACTGCGTGCGCGGCACCCGGAGCTGATCTACTGCTCGATCAGTGGCTTCGGCAGCGGTGCGGGCGCCGCGATCCCCGGATACGACCTGCTCGTGCAAGCCGCCGGAGGCCTGATGAGCGTGACCGGGGAGGCCCACGGGGAGCCGGTGAAGGCAGGTGTGGCCCTCGTGGACGTGATCACCGGGCTGCACGCCTCACTCGGCGTCCTCGCCGCGCTCCGGCACCGGGACGCCACCGGCGAGGGGCAGCTCGTGGAGGTGAACCTGCTCAGCTCCCTGCTGTCGGCCATGGTCAACCAGGCCTCGGCGTTCGCCGTCGCCGGTGTGGTCCCGGGCCGCATGGGCAACGCGCACCCGAGCATCGCCCCGTACGAGACTTTCCCGACCGGGGACCGTCCGCTCGCCCTCGCGGTGGGCAACGACAAGCAGTTCGCGGTCCTCGCCGACGTCGTCGGCGAACCCGGTCTCGCTCTCGACGACCGATTCCGCACCAACGCCGACCGGGTCGCTCACCGCACCGAACTGGCGGAGATCCTCACCCGGCTGCTGAGCACCGACGGCGCGGACCACTGGTCGGCGGTCCTGCTGGCCGCCGGAGTACCGGCCGGCCCGGTCAACAACCTGGACGAGGCGTTCACTTTCGCCCACGAGCTCGGGCTGCCCGGCGTCATCGACCTCCCGGCCGGGACTGCCGGCACCGAACCGGACAGGCCCTCCCGTCAGGTCGCACACCCCGTCGCGCTCAGCGCGACGCCCGCGCGGTACCTGCTGCCCCCGCCCCTGCTGGGACAGCACACCGAGGAGATCCTCCGCGGCATCACCGGCCGCGACTCCTTCTGACCCGGACCGGCACCCCGACCGGCCGCGGAGGTCGTACCGGCGCGTCAGGGAGCGGCGTCGAGATCCACCTCGATGTCCTCGGCATCGGTCCAGAACCGGTCGTCCGCGTCCTGGAGGCGGGCGGCGGCGTGATTCATGTGGAGGCGTGCGGCCATGCGTGCCGCCTCGGCGTCGCGCGCCTCGATCGCGGCGAGGATGGCGTGGTGCTCTGCCCGGACCGCTTCGATGAAGTCGTTCCGGCGTGCCTCGTTCGCACGCGTGACGCGAATACCGCTGCGCGACACATCGCCCAGGTACCGCAGGGTCGAGACCATCACCGTGTTCCCGGTCGACTCGGCGATGGACCGGTGGAAGGCGAGGTCTTCGTCCACGCCGTCGCCGCCGGACCCGACCGCCGCGTCGATCGCGTCCAGGGCCTGACGCATTCGTGCGAGGTCGAGGGGCGTGGCCCGGGTGGCCGCGAGATGGGCCGCCTCGCCCTCCATGGCGCGGCGCACCTCCACGATCTGCAGCACCTTCGCCTTGGTGTCGGCGGCCTCGAGGTCGAGCGGGCGGGTGCGCCGCGGCAGGACGAACACGCCGATGCCCTGCCGCGGTTCGATCAGGCCCGCGTTGCGCAGCCGCGACAGGGCCTCGCGCACCACCGTGCGGCTGACGCCCAACTGCCTGACCAGCTCGACCTCTGTCGGCAGTCGGTCGCCCTCGGCCAGTCGCCCCGACTCGATCTCCTCCGAGAGGGTCGCGGCGACCTGATCTGCGAGCCGGACGGGACCGCTCACCTTAGAAAACATGGTTTTCAGTCTATAGGCCCGGGTCTCGCCGTTCCGCTTTCCGCTACGCCTTGACCAGGACCGCGTCGGGGTGGTCGGCGATGTAGGCCCGCACCACCGATTCGAAGCTCGGGTCGGGCTCAAGCCCGAGCGCGGCGGCGCGCGTGTTGTCGAAGACGGAGGGCCACGATCCCACGACGGCCTCGACCTCACGATCGGGCGCGACGGTCACCAGCTCGGCCGCAGCGTCGCCTGCCACGCGCCGCAGCGTGGTCAGCATCTCGGCGACCGAGACCGTGAGCGCGGGGAGGTTGACGGGCAGTCCGCCGTCGAGCCGGCCCCTCCCGCTGCCGCGCTCGGCTTCCGCGATGCGGAGGATCCCCTCGACCGTGCGCCGTGGTGACGCCAGGGCCACCCGCAGGTCGGGGCGTACGGGGCAGGTCGCCGGGAGGCCCGCGAGCGGCTCGCGGACGATCCCTGACAGGAATCCGGACGCGGCGGCGTTCGGCTTGCCGGGACGCACGGACACGGTCATCAGCCGGGCGACGCGTCCGTCGATGAAGCCACGGCGCGTGTAGTCCGCGACCAGCTGCTCGCAGACCAGCTTCTGGATCCCGTAGCTCGACCGGGGAGTGGGCAGGGTCGACTCGCTGACCACCGGCGGGAGCGGCAGTGCCGGGTCGGAACCGTAGACCGCCACGCTGCTGGAGAACACCAGGCGCGGTGTCCGCCCGCCGGCTGCCGACTGGGCCCGGGCGGCTTCGAGGAGGGCGCGGGTGGTGTCCAGGTTGGCGCTCATCCCGAGGTCGAAGTCGGCCTCGCACTCGGCCGAGACGGCGGCGGCGAGGTGGATCAGCACGTCCACCGGCTCCGCGAACACCTCGTCGAGACACTCGGCCAAGTCACCCCGCACGATCTCCACCAGGGGGTCGGCCGCCTGCGGCGCCCCGGGCGGAACGAAACGGTCGGTGAGCACCAGTTGCTCGATCGGCGACCCACCGTGCGTCCGAGTCCTCAGCAGGGTGTCGGTGATCTCGCGTCCCAGAAAGCCGAAGCCGCCCGTGATGACGATCCTCATGCGCTGTCTCCTCGGTAGTCGTTCAGCCAGCCGAGGCCCTCGCTCGTGCCGGCACGGGGGATGTACTCGCAGCCGATCCACCCGTCGAAGCCCAGGTCGTCGACGACGCCGAACAGATGCCGGACGTCGAGCTCGCCGCTGTCCGGTTCGCGGCGGTCCGGTACGCCGGCGATCTGCAGATGACCGACCCGGCCGGTCGGCAGGTCGCGGCGCAGCGTCGTCGTGAGATCGCCTTCGACGATCTGGCAGTGGTACAGGTCGAGTTGCACCTTGAGATTGGGGGCGCCCACCTCCCGGACCACCGCGTGGGCCTCCGCCTGCCTCGACAGGAAGTAGCCCGGCATGTCGCGCCCGTTGATCGGCTCGACCAGGATGTCGACCTCCGACTCGGCGGCTCGTTCCGCGGCCCACTCCAGGTTGGCCAGGTAGGTGTCGCGGTGCTCGGCCCGTTCCTTCGGCGTCACGTCCGGTGGCACGAGACCGGCCATCACGTGCAACCGCGGGCAGTCCAGCGCGGCGGCGTACTCGAGAGCCCGGGCGATCCCGGAGCGGAGTTCCGCCTCGCGGCCGGGCAGCGCCGCGATCCCGCGTTCTCCGGACTCCCAGGCCCCGGCAGGTGCGTTGAAGAGCACCTGCCTGAGGCCGTGGTCGTCGAGCCGTTGCCGCAACTCCGTGCGGTCGTAGGCGTAGGGGAGGAGGTATTCGACGGCGGTGAAGCCGTCCGCCGAGGCCGCGGCGAAGCGGTCGAGGAAGTCGTGCTCGGGATACATCATGGACAGGTTCGCTGCGAACCTCGGCATGCTGGCTCCTGTGAGGGGACCGGGAGGGACCGGTCAGCGGTTGACGGTCTTCTTGTCGGTGGTGAGCACCGCGGCGGCGCCGACGACGAGGCTGAGCGCCAGGACGTACATGGGGAGCGACGTCGAGCCGGTGGCGTCCTTCAGCGCGCCGATCATGTAGGGGCTGACGAAGCCGGCCAGGTTGCCCACCGAGTTGATCGCGGCGAGGCCGACCGCGGCGGCGGTGCCGCCGAGGAACGCCGTGGGGAGCGACCAGAACAGCGGAGCGCAGGTCAGCACCCCTGCCGCGGCGACGGACAGGGCGACCAGGGACAGCGCGGTGGACCCGGCCCAGCCGGCCGCCAGCGAGAAGCCGACGGCGCCCATGAGGCTCGGGACGACCAGGTGCCAGCGGCGCTCGCGGCGCTTGTCCGCCGAACGTCCCAGCACGTTCATCGTGACGAGTGCGGCCAGGAACGGCACGGCGCTGAGCGCCCCGATCGCCAGGTTGCCCTCGATGCCGGTGGACTCGATGAACGTGGGCATCCAGAAGGTCAGGGCGTACTGGCCCATCACGAAACAGAAGTAGATGAGGCACATCAGCCACACCTTCGGCTCGCGGAAGGCGTCCCAGACCCGGCCGTGCACGGTCCGGTGCGCGGCGTCCTCGGCGATCGCCCGTTCGACGACGTCCTTCTCCTCGTCGGTGAGCCACTTCGCGGCGCGCACGCTGTTGTCGAGGTAGAACAGGGTGGCCACACCGATGAGGACGGCGGGTATCGCCTCCAGCAGGAACATCCACTGCCAGCCCTGCCAGCCCTTCACCCCCTGGAACCGGTCCATGATCCAGCCGGAGAGCGGGTTGCCGAAGATGCCGGCCACCGGGATCGCGGACATGAACATCGCGATCACCCGCGCACGACGCTGCGACGGGAACCAGTACGTGCAGTACAGGATCACCCCCGGGTAGAACCCGGCCTCCGCGGCGCCGAGAAGGAACCTGAGGACGTAGAACGTCGCCTCGTTGCTGACGAACACGAACGACGCCGAGACCAGACCCCAGCTGATCATGATCCGGGCGATCCAGGTGCGGGCGCCGACGCGCTGCAGCATCAGGTTCGACGGCACCTCGAAGAGGAAGTAGCCGATGAAGAACAGGCCGGCGCCGAGGCCGTACGCCGCCTCGCTGAATCCGAGGTCGTCGGACATCTGCAGCTTCGCGAAGCCGACGTTGACCCGGTCCAGGTAGGAGACGACGTAGCAGAGGACGAGGAAGGGGACGATACGTCGTACGACCTTGCGGAAGACGGCGTTCTCACGGGCGACGTCGGGGACTTGGGACGCCGAGATGGGCATGGACATGGCGATCCTTCGGGCGGCTCAGGGGAATTCTCCGGCAAGGGAGGGGCGGGTCACCACGCGGCGTTGAACGTGGACCTCAGTTCATCGAGCGCGTGATCGGGGAGCGGCTCGGGGCGACGGTCGGTCAGGAGCCAGAGACGTGCCGTCTCCTCGAGTTCTTCGAGGACGGCGAGAGCGGTGGCCGCGTCGGGGCCCCAGACCACGGGGCCCAGCCGGTCCAGCAGCACCGCCCTGATGGGCGTTCGGCTCGCTGCGCGGTCGGCGATCAGGGCGGTCACCAGGTCGGCCACGCGGGGGTCGCCGGGCCGGTGGTAGGGGATGAGCGGGACGTGCCCGACCTTCATCACGTAGTACGGCGTGAGGGGCGGAAGCACGTCCGCGGCGCTCCACACACCGGCCAGCGTGAGCGCGACCAGGTGCGTGGAGTGGGTGTGGACGACGAAGCGGGCCGTGGGGTCGGCGGCACAGATGCGTCGATGGAGCGTCAGGGTCTTGCTGGCACGGTCGCCCGCGATCTGCTGACCCCGGGGGTCGACGAGCGCCAGGCGACCGGGTTCGAGGAACCCCAGGGCGGCGTCGGTGGGCGTGATCAGATGGTGGCCGCCGACGTTGGCACTGATGTTGCCCGCGCTGGCGTGGACGTAGCCCCGGGCGAACAGGCTCGTGCCCACGCGGACGATCTCGTCGCGGGCCTGGTCGACCGCCTCGTCGTGCGCTGTCCCGGCGGCGGTGCTCGGCTGCGGGTTCATGCCGCCTCCTCGTCCAGGAGCGCAAAAGAGCGGGTGAAGAAGTCGGGGCCGCCGAAGTTGCCGGACTTGAGCGCGATGTGGAGCGTGTCTCCGTCGGGAAGAGCCGCCGCGCACCAGGGCACACCGGGGTCGATCTGCGGCCCGATCCGGAGTCCGGTGACACCGAGCGCCTGGACGACCGCCCCCGAGGTCTCACCTCCCGCGACGACCAGCCGGCGCACGCCACGGTCCACGAGCCCCTGCGCGATGCGGGCCAGCGTCCGCTCCACGAGCTCACCGGCCTCGGCGGCACCGAGCCGGCCCTGGACGGTCCGGACGGTGTCGGCCGACTCCGTGGAGTAGACGAGGACGGGCCCGTCGTCCAGGTGCGACCCGGCGAAGGCCAGGGTCTGCCCGATCACGTCCTCGCCGGCCGCCACGCGCAGCGGATCCACGCTGAACGCGGGTCGGCCGGTGCGCAGGTACTCAAGGACCTGACGGTTGGTGGCCACGGAGACCGAACCCGAGACGATGGCCCGGTGGCCGGCCGGGGGCGGCAGCTGCGCGGCGGCGCGGGACGGCTTGAAACCCCAGTTCGCGGGCAGGCCGATCGCCAGCCCCGAGCCGGCGGTCACCAGCGGGAACCCCTGGACCGCCGCGCCCAGGCGCACGAGGTCGTCGTTGGAGACGGCGTCGACGATGGCGATCCCGAAGCCGCCCTCCCGCAGGGCGTCGACGCGGGCCCGGATCGCCTCGACGCCGTCGGCGACGACCGTGTGGTCGACGAGGCCGACCTCTCGCGTGGTCTGTGCGCCGAGGACGGAGACCAGATCGGAGTCGGTCATCGGGGTGAGCGGGTGGTGGCGCATGCCGCTGTCGCTGAGCAGCACGTCGCCGACGAAGAGATGCCCCTTGAAGATCGTGCGCCCGTTGTCGGGGAACGCCGGCGTCGCGACCGTGAAGTCGGTGCCCAGAGCGTCCATCAGCGCCTCGGTCACCGGCCCGATGTTGCCGGCCGGCGTCGAGTCGAAGGTGGAGCAGTACTTGAAGTAGATCTGCTCGGCACCCATGGACCCCAACCAGGCCAGTGCTCGCAGTGATGCCTCGACGGCGTCGGCCGCCGGCACGGTCCGCGACTTGAGGGCGATGACCACGGCGTCCGCGTCGATCGCCTGCTCGACGCCGGCCGGTGGTGTGTCGATCAGCTGAACCACACGCATGCCCGCGCGCACCAGGTTGTTGGCGAGGTCCGTGGCGCCGGTGAAGTCGTCGGCGATGCATCCGAGACGGATTCCCATGTCAGGCCTCCACCGGCTCGGGCAGGTCGACCCCCGGGAAGATCTTGATGACCGCGCTGTCGTCCTCGGCCCCCAGGCCGGACGCCGACGCCTGGAGGAACATCTGGTGGGCGGTGGCGGCGAGGGGGAGCGGGAACCGTTCCGGCCGGGCGGCGTCCAGCACGAGCCCGAGATCCTTGACGAAGATGTCGACGGCCGAGAGGGGCGTGTAGTCACCGTCGAGTACATGGGCCATACGGTTCTCGAACATCCAGGAGTTGCCGGCGCTGTGCGTGATGACCTCGTAGAGCGCCTCGGCGGGAACGCCCGCCTTGATACCGAGGGCCATCGCCTCGGCCGCCGCGGCGATGTGCACGCCGGCGAGCAACTGGTTGACGATCTTGACCTTCGAGCCGAGCCCGGCGCGCCCGCCCAGGCGGTAGACGGTGCTGCTCATGGCCTCGAGCACCGGGTCGGCGAGGGAGTACGCCTCGGCGGAGCCCGACGTCATCATGGTGAGTTCACCGGCCGCCGCACGCACGGCGCCGCCGGAGATGGGCGCGTCCAGGTAGAGCACCCCCCGCTCGGCCAGGCGGACCTCGAGCGCGGCGGACCAGCCGGGATCGACCGTGGAGCACATGACGAAGACGGAGCCGGGGCGGAGCCGGTCGGCGGCGCCCTCGGCACCGAACAGCACGGCCTCGACCTGCGCGGCGTTCACCACCACGCCGATCAGGACGTCCACCGCGGCTGCCAGCTCGGCACAGGTACCGAACGCCGTGCCGCCGTCGCGGGCGAAGTCCGCGGCCGTCTCCGGCCGCAGGTCGTGAACGCCCACGTCGTACCCCGCCGCCCGCAGGCTCCGGGCCATCCCGAGGCCCATGGCTCCTAGACCCACCACGCCCACCCGCGGTCGCGCGGGCTCGTTCTGGTCGCTCATGCCCATCCTCGCGTTGCTGTGCCGTCCGGAGGCCGGTCGCGTCAATGGCCTTCGGGAGATCAGGTCATATGATGACCTGAGGACAGTGAAATGGGCGGTGTGATGTCCGTCACGCATTCCCGACCGCGGCCTCGCCCATCGGTGGCCGACAGCGCCCTCCAAGTCCACGGGGGGGAGGGGGCGGCTACCTCAGCCACTACGGCAACGAGAAGATCGTCGGTGACCCACGAGTCCATCAGATCCTGGAAGGAACCAACGAGATCATGCGCGTCATAGTGGCCCGCGGCCTGACGGAGGCACTCGGATGACCGACGTCCAGTTCCGTACGACGGGCCGTGCCGCCCACATCGTCCTCGACCGGCCCAAGGCCCTCAACGCCCTCACCCACGCCATGGTGCGCCGGATCGACGAGGCCCTGACCGACTGGGAGCGGGACCCGGCCGTCGAGACCGTCGTCATCACCGGTGCGGGGGAGCGCGGCCTGTGCGCGGGCGGCGACATCCGCGGCATCCACGACGACGCCCGCGCCGGGGACGGCACCGCCTCGGCCGCGTTCTGGCGCGACGAGTACCACCTCAACGCCCGCATCGCCCGCTACCCCAAGCCCTACGTCGCCGTCATGGACGGCATCGTCATGGGCGGCGGCGTCGGCGTCTCCGCGCACGGCAGCGTCCGGATCGTCACCGAGCGGTCGAGGATCGCCATGCCCGAGACCGGCATCGGCTTCGTCCCGGACGTCGGCGGCACCTACCTCCTCGCCCTCGCCCCGGGCGAACTCGGCACACACCTCGCGCTGACGGGCGCTCAGATCGGCGCCGGGGACGCGCTCCTGACCGGGCTCGCCGACCACTACGTACCGTCCGAGGCGCTGGGGCGGTTCGTCGACGACCTCGCCAGCACGCCCGTACGGGAGGCCCTGGACCGGCATGTGAAGCCCGCACCGGAAGGGGAACTGGCCGGGCGGCGGGAGTGGATCGACTCCTGCTTCGCTTCCGGCACGGTCGAGGAGATCGTCCAGCGGCTGCTCGCACACGGCGACCCGGCGGCCAAGGAGACCGCCGAGACCCTGCTGGCCAAGTCGCCCACCGCGCTCAAGGTCACCCTGACCGCCCTGCGCCGCGCCCGCCTGCTCGGCCGGCTGGAGCGGGTGCTGGAGCAGGAGTACCGGGTCTCCTGCGCGGCCCTGAGCGTGCCCGACCTGGTCGAGGGCATCCGCGCCCAGGTCATCGACAAGGACCGCGATCCGCACTGGTCGCCGGCGACTCTCGAAGAGGTCACCGATGCCGACGTGGAGCGCTTCTTCGCACCCCTCGGCGAGCGCGAACTCGGGCTCGCCGGACCCGGCAGCGGCGAGGAGGTGGCCTGGTGAGCACGACCGTCGTGTTCATCGGGCTCGGGAACATGGGCGGCCCCATGGCCGCAGCCCTGGTGAAGGCCGGACCCCGGGTGCGAGGTTACGACCTCGCCGCCGCCCCGGTCCAGGACCGGAGGCGGCCGCCTCCGCCACGGACGCCGTAGCGGACGCCGACCTCGTCATCACCATGCTCCCGCTCGCCCCTGCTGGAAGCCGTGCAAGAGGAGCTGGGAGATGTGCACCCGAGCAAAGGTGTGCTGGTCGGCGCCCAGTAGAGTGCGCCCTTGTCGCCCCACGAGAGCTGCCCCCGAATCCCGAGGTACCGCGCAGTGAACCCCGCACGTCCCGCACCGACCGCCGCCGTGACCGTCGTCGGGATCGGGGCCGACGGCTGGGACGGCCTGACCGACGCCTCGCGTGCCGCGCTGAGCGAGGCCGAGGTCCTGATCGGCGGCCCGCGTCAGCTGGACCTGCTGCCCCCGCGATGCGCCGGGGAGCGGATCGCCTGGCCCTCGCCCCTGCGCCCCGCGGTCCCCGGCCTGCTCGCGGCACACGCCGGCCGCCGGATCGCGGTACTGGCCAGCGGGGACCCCATGTTCTACGGCATCGGACGCGCCCTCGCCGAGGAAGTCGGGAAAGCGGGCGCCCTGCGCGTCATGCCCCACCCCTCCTCCGTCTCCTACGCCGCCGCCCGCCTCGGCTGGCCGCTGGAGGACGTCGAGGTCGTCACGCTCGTCGGCCGGCCCGCCGCCCGTCTCGCCGCCGCCCTGCACGAAGGCCGGCGGATCCTCGTCCTCAGCGCGGGCGCCGACACGCCCGGCGAGGTCGCCGCCCTGCTGCGGGACCGGGGATTCGGAGCGAGCCGGATACGGGTCCTGGAACAACTCGGCGGCGCGCAGGAGCGCACGAACGCCGAGGCCACCGCGGACGACTGGCCGGACGCGCAGCCGCCCGGCGACCCCCTCAACATCGTCGCCGTCACATGCCGCCGCGCCCCGGACGCCCCGCGCCTCGGCGCGGTGCCCGGCCTCCCGGACGACGCCTACGAGCACGACGGGCAGCTCACCAAGCGGCACGTCCGCGCTGTCACGCTCGGCACGCTCGCCCCCGCCCCCGGGGAACTGCTGTGGGACATCGGCGGCGGCTCGGGCTCGATCGCCGTCGAGTGGATGCGCACCCACCCCTCGTGCCGCGCGGTCACCGTCGAGCGGGACCCGGTGCGCGCCGCACGCATCACCCGCAACGCCGACTGCCTCGGCGTGCCGGGCCTACGGGTCGTCACGGGCGCCGCGCCGGCGGCTCTGGCCGAACTGCCCCCGCCCGACGCCGTGTTCATCGGCGGCGGCCTCACCACGCCCGGCCTCCTCGACGCCTGCTGGGAGGCCCTGCCGGCCGGTGGGCGGCTGGTCGCCAACACCGTGACACTGGAGTCCGAGGCGCTCCTCGCCGACGCCCACCGCCGTCACGGCGGCGAGCTGGTGCGGCTCGCGGTGGCGCACGCCGTGCCCGTGGGCGGCTTCACCGGGTGGCGGCAGGCGATGCCCGTGACCCAGTGGGCCGCACAGAAGACCCTCGACACCCCTTCGGGAGCCAACAGATGACCGTCTACTTCATCGGCGCCGGACCCGGTGCCGCCGATCTGATCACCGTGCGCGGCGCCCGCACCCTCGCGGCCTGCCGGGTCTGCCTGTACGCGGGCAGCCTGGTCCCGCGCGAGCTGCTGGCCGAATGTCCGCCGGACGCCCGGCTGGTGGACACCGCGCAGCTCACCCTCGACGAAATCACCGCCGAACTGGTCCGCGCCCACGAGGAGGGGCACGACGTGGCGCGGCTGCACTCCGGGGACCCGTCCGTGTTCAGCGCGGTCGCCGAGCAGATGCGACGGCTGGACGCGGCCCAAGTGCCCTACGAAGTGGTCCCGGGAGTCCCGGCCTTCGCCGCCGCGGCGGCGTCCCTGAAACGGGAGCTGACCGTGCCGACCGTCGGCCAGACCGTGATCCTGACCCGCGTCGCCAAGCGTGCCACCGCCATGCCCGAAGGGGAGGACCTGGCCACCCTCGGCCGCAGCGGCGCACTGATCGTGCTGCACCTGGCAGCCGGCTACGTGGACCGCGTGGTCGGCGAACTCCTCCCGCACTACGGCGCCGACTGCCCGGCCGCGGTCGTCGCCTACGCCTCCCGCCCGGACGAGGTGATCATTCGCGGCACCCTCGACGAGATCGCCGGGAAGACGAAGGAGGCCGGTGTGCTGCGCACCGCCGTGATCATGGTCGGGCGGACACTGGGGGCGGAGGGGTTCCGGGACAGCCACCTCTACTCGGCGGAGCGGGAGCGTCACGTGTGCTGAGCGGCTCGGCAAGGCTCTGCCGGGGCCCGGGACCTCAGGCCACCGAGCTGCGCCCCACCACCGTGCCCGCCCGGTCGACGCAGATCACGTCGACCGTGACCGGAGCACCGCGCAGCACGGCCAGTGCCTCGTCGCGAGCCGTCCTGGCGACCAGATCACCGAGCGGCACACCGGCCGCCATGCACGACTGCAGGGCCGCCAGCCCGGTGTTGGCCTCGGCCACCTCGGCCCGCAGCGCCTCGTCCGCGCCGCCCTGCCGGGCCAGTTCGGCGAGGAAGCCCTTGTCGACCTGGGAGCGGGCGGAGTGCAGATCGAGATGGCCGGCGGCGAGCTTGGACAGCTTGGCGAAGCCACCGCAGATCGTCAGCCGGTCGACGGGGTGGCGGCGGATGTACTTGAGCACGGCTCCCGCGAAGTCGCCCATGTCGAGCAGGGCGTCCTCGGGCAGCCCGTACTCGGCGACGACCGTCTTCTCCGACGTCGAACCGGTGCACCCGGCGACATGCGTACGGCCCGCGGCCCGGGCCACGTCCACACCCCGGCGGATGGAGTCGATCCACGCCGAACAGGAGTACGGCACCACGATCCCGGTGGTGCCGAGGATGGACAGGCCGCCCAGGATGCCCAGCCGCGGGTTCCAGGTGGAGCGGGCCATCTCCTCGCCGTGGTCGACGGAGACGGTGATCTCGACGTCGCCGGTGCCACCGTGCCGGGCCGCGACCTCGGCGACGTGGTCGCGCATCATCCGGCGGGGGACGGGGTTCACGGCAGGCTCGCCGACGGGCAGCGGCAGACCGGCGCGGGTGATCGTCCCGACCCCGGGCCCCGCCCTGAAGACCACCCCGGCCCCGGCGGGCAGCCGCCGTACCGTGGCCCGGATCAGCGCGCCGTGCGTGACATCCGGGTCGTCGCCCGCGTCCTTGACGACGGCCGCCATCGCGTATCCGTCGCCCAGTTCCTCGGCCGCCAGCGCGAACGACGGTGTCTGCCCCTTGGGCAGGGTGATCGTCACCGGGTCGGGGTACTCCCCGGTCAGCAGTGCCGTGTACGCGGCCGTCGTGGCCGCCGTCGCACAGGCGCCGGTGGTCCACCCGTGCCGCAGGCCGGTGTGCTCCAGCTGGGCCCTGCGGCCACCCTTCACTTCGCTGCTCATGAACGGACCTGGACTTCCATGCACGTATTGATACTGGGCGGGACCACGGAAGCCCGCCGTCTTGCCGAACTGCTCCACGACACACCCGGCCTGACCGTGACCAACTCCCTCGCCGGGCGGGTGGCCGGCCCCCGGCTGCCTCCGGGCGAGGTCCGGATCGGCGGCTTCGGCGGCGTGGAGGGGCTGACCGCGTGGCTGAGTGAGCATCGGGTGAACGCACTCATCGACGCCACCCACCCTTTCGCCGGGACGATCAGTTTCCACGCGGCACGTGCCGCGGCCACCGCCCATGTTCCCCTGCTCGCGGTGCGGCGCCCCGGCTGGGTCCCGGTCGCGGGCGACGACTGGCACGAGGCCGGCTCCCTGGAGGAGGCCGCGGGGCTGCTGCCCGCCCTCGGCAGCCGGGTGTTCCTCACCACCGGACGCATGGGCCTGGCCGCCTTCGCCGGTCTGGACGCCTTGTGGTTCCTCGTACGCTCCGTGGACGCGCCCGAGGCCCCGCACCCCGCCCGCATGGAGGTGCTCCTCGACCGCGGTCCCTTCACCCTCGACGGAGAACGCGAACTCCTGCACCGCCATCGCATCGACGTCCTGGTGACCAAGGACAGCGGCGGAGCCGCCACCGCGCCGAAACTCACGGCCGCGCGGGAGGCGGGAGTGCCCGTGGTCGTGGTCCGCCGGCCGCCGGTTCCCGAACACGTGCCCGCCGTGGCCGGTCCGGAAGAGGCGGCCCGATGGATCAGGGAACGTCCGCACCGGCGCGCTGCCCCGACAGCCGGCTGAAACCCGGCACGGGCTTTGCCACACCTGACTTGTGTCGCCACCGGGCGGTGGCCCTGCTGGTGTGGAAGGCCGGCCGGATCGTGAGGAAGTGGACGAAGGGCCTGGCCCAGCCCGCCCCGGCCCCGGCTTCGATGGCCGAGGAGAGCCGAACCGGGCCGCATCTCCCTATGCCTCGGGATACCGGCGCGGAGTCCAGACGATCTCCTCGCCGTCCGCACGCCGAACGGCCCGCGTCTGCGAGGACCCGACCAGCAGGATCGTGCGCATGTCGACCTCGGCCGGGTCCAGGTCGGCCAGCCGCACGATCCGTACCCGCTCACCGGAGCCGCCCACGTCCCGCGCCACCACCACCGGAGTGTCCGGTGCGCGGTGCTCCAGCAGCAGCTCACGGGCCTTGCCCACCTGCCAGGTACGGCTGCGGGAACCGGGGTTGTACAGGGCCAGCACCAGGTCGGCGGAGGCGGCCGCGCTCAGCCGCTCGGCGATGACCTCCCACGGCTTGAGCCGGTCGGACAGCGAGAGGGCGGCGTAGTCGTGCCCGAGCGGGGCGCCCGCGCGGGCCGCCGCCGCGTTGGCGGCGGTCACACCCGGCAGTACCCGCACGGGGACGTCCGCGTACTCCTTCTGCGACGCGACCTCAAGAACGGCCGTGGCCATGGCGAAGACGCCCGGGTCGCCGCCCGAGACGACCGCGACCCGCCGCCCCCGCCGGGCCAGATCGAGGGCGAACTCGGCGCGCTCCGACTCGACCCGGTTGTCCGAGCCGTGCCGGACTTGACCCGCCCGCTGCGGTACCCGGTCCAGATAGGTGGTGTAGCCGACCAGGTCGTCGGCGGCGGCCAGCGCACCCCGCGTCTCGGGCGTCAGCCACAGCGGACCCGCGGGGCCGGTCCCGACCACCACGACCTCGCCCCGCTCCCGGGCCTCGGGCCGCTCGGCGTCGACCTGGCTGGGCAGCACGGCCACCGAGAAGTACGGCACCGACTCCGCGTCCACGTCCGCCAGTTCGGCAAGCCGCTCCCCGGCCATCGTGGCCCGCTCGACATAGCGGGCCTCGCCGAGCCGCCCCGAACTCTCCAGCGCGCTGCGCACCTTGGTGAAGGTCCGCCCCAGCTTCATCACCACGGCCGCGTCCGTCGCGGCGAGCCGTGCGGTCAGCTCCTCCTCGGGCAGCGTGCCCGGCAGGATGGTCAGCACCTCCTCGCCCTCGGCGAGCGGCGTGCCCAGCCGGGCCGCGGCGGCGGACACGGACGTGACGCCGGGGATGACCTCGGTGTCGTAGCGGTCGGTGAGCCGCTTGTGCATGTGCATGTAGGAGCCGTAGAAGAGCGGGTCGCCCTCGGCGAGGACCGCGACCGTCCGTCCCGCGTCCAGGTGCGCGGCGAGCCGGGCCGACGCCTCGGTGTAGAACTCCTCCATCGCGCCCTTGTAGCCGCCGGGGTGGTCGGTGGTCTCGGTCGTGACCGGGTAGACCAGCCGCTCCTCGATGTGGTCGGCGCGGATGTGCTTCGCCGCGATCGAGCGCGCGATGGAACGACCGTGCCGCGCACTGTGGTATGCGATCACGTCCGCCTCGGCGATGGCCTCCACGGCCCGTACGGTCATCAGGGACGGGTCACCGGGGCCGAGCCCCACCCCGTACAGCTTGCCGCTCACTCTTCCTCACTCGCGATCGCGTTGAGCGCGGCGGCGGCGATGGCACTGCCCCCGCGACGGCCGCGCACGACCAGGTGCTCCAGGCCCGCCGGGTGCGCGGCCAGAGCGTCCTTGGACTCGGCGGCCCCGACGAAACCGACCGGGACACCGATGACGGCGGCCGGCCGGGGCGCCCCCTCCTCGATCATCTCCAGCAGCCGGAACAGGGCGGTGGGCGCGTTGCCGACGGCGACCACCGAGCCCTCCAGCCGGTCCCGCCACAGCTCCATCGCGGCGGCGCTGCGCGTGGTGCCCAGCTTCGCCGCGAGCTCCGGCACGGACGGGTCGGAGAGCGTGCACAGCACGTCGTTGTCGGCGGGCAGCCGCTTGCGCGTCACGCCGCTGGCCACCATCTGCACGTCGGTGAAGATGGGAGCGCCGGCGCGCAGGGCCTCGCGGGCGCGGGCCACGACGGCCGGGGTGTAGGCCAGGTCCCGTACGAGGTCGACCATCCCGCAGGCGTGGATCATCCGGACCATGACCTGGCTGACGTCGGCGGGCAGGGCCGCGAGGTCCGCCTCCGTGCGGATGGTGGCGAAGGACTGGCGGTAGATGGCCGGGCCGTCCTTCTCGTAGTCGTACGTGGTCACGGTGTTCTTCTCGCTGCCTTCGGTCGTCGTAGGGGTCATGAGGTGATCGCCGCCAGGGCGGCGGCGAGTCGGGCGGGGTCGTCCATCGAGGCGGTCCGGGGTTGCCGGCCGCTCACGGCGGTGGAGAGCAGGTAGCCGCCTTCCGGAGCGGCGACCACGTCGACGTGGTCGCCCCGGGGGTGTCCGCAGCGGCGTTCGCATCCGGACCAGTACAAGGGGAGGCCACTCGGCTCGATCGTGTCGAGGGCCTCGGCCGCGTCGGTCCGTACGTCCGCCCGTGACTTGGCGCAACCGGGCCTGCCGATACAGGCACCGACGCGGAGCCAGGGGGAGCCGGGGTCGGTGACGAGACCGGTGGCGGCGAGGCGGGCGAGGGAATCGTCCGGGTCCGTCCCGTGTGTGGGAAGAACCACACCGCGCCACGGCGTGAGACGCAGCTCACCGGCGGCGACCTGCGTCAGTTCCCGCCACTGGTGCGCCGAGAGCCGTCCCAGAGGTACGTGCACGGAGAGGCCGGCACCGAGAACTCCCGGGGGCGGGCCTGCCGTGCGGCCCATCTCCCGGTCCCGCCGCTCGTGCCGGATGCCCTCGGCCCGCAGCCGCCGACCGACCACATCGAGCAACTCGTCGCCGGAAAGGGAGAGTTCATCCACGCGCCAGACGCGGTCCCCGCTCGTCCGCGCCGCATCCAGGAAGGCCTCCGCGGCCACCAGCGCGGCCCGGGCCGCTTCCTCGGCACCGACGTGCAGCGCTTCCCCGGCCGCTCCGAGCGCGAGTTCCGCGCCGCCGTCCGCCGTCGCCCGTACCGTCACATCGGCATCGAGTCCGGCCACGTCGCCGCGTCCGTCGTCGAGCGCGAACAGGAAACGCCCCGACAGGGCCCGCGCCGCCTCGCTCGCGCACAGCGCCGCGTCGAGGGCCGTCAGCCAGGGGCGTACGTCCAGCACGCCCTGCCCGTCGAGACCGGACAGCGGCGAGGCCACGATGTTGCGTACCCGCTCGTGCCCGCGCGAGGGCAGCAGCCCGGCCGCGTCCAGCAACTCGGCCAGCTCCCCGGCGCATCCGTCGGACAGACCCCGCACCTGCGCGTTGCCGCGCGAGGTCAGATGCAGGTCTCCGTCGCCCAGCCGCTCCGCCACGTCCACGAGCGTCTCGGCCTGCCGCACGGTCAGCACACCACCGGGAACCCGGACACGGGCCAGCGCTCCGTCGTCCGCCGCGTGCAGCCGCAGCGTCCCCGGACAGGCGTCACCGCGGTCTCGTGGGACCGCTGTGGCCTGGGTCGATGAGCGCTGGGCAGCCGTGGACATGGCGGCGAGCATACCTACCATCACACCTGGTGTATGCCGTGCCCTCTTCCCATGGCACTTACTATGATCGCGGCGGATCATCCGGTCCGTCATCGCCACGACGGCGACAGGGGAGGAAGCCGGTGCGAGTCCGGCGCGGTCCCGCCACTGTGAGTCCGGCCCATGCGGCCGGGCGAGTCAGGAACTCCCTTCCCCGCGCGCTCGGCTTCGCCCGAGCAGGGGAGACCCCATTTCGAACCACCCGGGGCGCGGACACCCCGAGGAAGGCCGACGCCGCATGCTGCATTCATCCGGGGGACGACCCCCGCACCCCCGCATCTTGCTCCTGTCGACGTCCGACACCGATCTGCTGAGCGCCCGAGCCGCCGCGGGTCCGGTGTCCTACCGCTTCGCCAACCCCTCCCGTCTCGCCCTCGACGACCTCCCCGGCCTTCTCGACGGGGTCGACCTGGTCGTCGTACGCCTCCTCGGCGGCCTCCGGGCCTGGCAGGACGGGCTCGACCTGCTTCTGTCCGACGGCCGCCCGGTGGTCGTCCTCACCGGTGAACAGGCTCCGGACGCCCAGCTGATGGAAGCCTCCACCGTCCCCGTCGGCATCGCCGCCGAGGCGCACGCCTATCTCGCCCACGGCGGCCCGGCCAACCTGGAGCAGCTCGCCCGCTTCCTCTCCGACACGGTCCTGCTGACCGGCCACGGCTTCGAGGCACCGGCGGCGGCACCCACCTGGGGCCCGCTGGAGCGCACGCCCCGTGACGGCGCCGACGGTCCGATCGTCGCCGTGCTCTACTACCGGGCCCACCACATGAGCGGCAACACCGCCTTCGTCGCCGCCCTGTGCGACGCGATCGAGGACGGGGGCGGCCGGGCCCTGCCCCTGTACGTCGCCTCCCTGCGCGCCCCCGAGCCCGAGCTGATCGAGGAACTCCGCGCCGCCGACGTGATCATCACCACGGTCCTCGCCGCGGGCGGCACCAAGCCCGCCGAGGCATCGGCCGGCGGCGACGACGAGTCCTGGGACGCCGGTGCGCTCACCGAGTTGGACGTCCCGATCCTCCAGGCCCTGTGCCTCACCGGTTCGCGTGCCGCCTGGGAGGCGAACGACGAGGGTGTCTCCCCGCTCGACGCGGCCAGCCAGATCGCCGTCCCCGAGTTCGACGGCCGCCTCATCACCGTGCCGTTCTCCTTCAAGGAGATCGACGAGGACGGCCTCCCGGCCTACATCGCCGACCCCGAGCGGGCGGCCCGCGTCGCCGGAATCGCCGTACGCCACGCCCGGCTCCGCCACATCCGGCCCGCCGACAAGCGCCTCGCGCTGGTCCTCTCCGCCTACCCGACCAAGCACTCCCGCATCGGCAACGCGGTCGGGCTCGACACCCCCGCCAGCGCTGTGGCCCTGCTGCGACGCCTGCGCGAGGAGGGCTACGACTTCGGCACGGACGCCGAGGTGCCGGGCCTGGCCTCCGGCGACGGAGACGAGCTGATCCGCGCGCTGATCGAGGCGGGCGGCCACGACCAGGACTGGCTCACCGAGGAGCAGCTCGCCCGCAACCCGGTGCGTATCCCGGCGGCCGACTACCGCCGCTGGTACGCCACGCTCCCCGAGGAACTGCGCACGGCGGTGGAGGAGCACTGGGGCCCGGCGCCGGGCGAGATGTTCGTCGACCGCAGCCGCAACCCGGAGGGCGACATCGTCCTCGCGGCCCTGCGCTTCGGCAACCTGCTGATCCTCATCCAGCCCCCGCGCGGCTTCGGCGAGAACCCCATCGCCATCTACCACGACCCGGACCTCCCGCCGTCCCACCACTACCTGGCCGCCTACCGCTGGGTCGCCGCCCCCGCCGAGGACGGCGGCTTCGGTGCCGACGCGATGATCCACCTCGGCAAGCACGGCAACCTGGAGTGGCTGCCCGGCAAGAACGCCGGCCTGTCCGCCGCCTGCGGCCCCGACGCCGCCCTCGGCGACCTTCCCCTGATCTACCCGTTCCTGGTCAACGACCCCGGTGAGGGCACCCAGGCCAAGCGCCGTGTGCACGCCACCCTCGTCGACCACCTCGTCCCGCCCATGGCCCGCGCCGACTCCTACGGTGACATCGCGCGCCTGGAGCAACTCCTCGACGAGTACGCCCAGATCTCCTCCATGGACCCCGCCAAGCTCCCGGCGATCCGCGCCCAGATCTGGACCCTCATCCAGGCCGCGAAGCTCGACCACGACCTCGGCTTGGACGACCGCCCCGACGACGACGGCTTCGACGACTTCCTGCTCCACGTCGACGGCTGGCTGTGCGAGGTCAAGGACGCCCAGATCCGCGACGGTCTGCACGTCCTCGGCAACCCGCCCACCGGTGGCGACCACGTCAACCTGGTACTCGCGGTCCTGCGCGCCCGCCAGATCTGGGGCGGCACCACGGCCCTGCCCGGCCTGCGCGAGGCGCTCGGCCTCGACGAGTCCGCCGCCACCCGTACGACCGCCGACGCGGCGGAGGAGAAGGCCCGCGTCCTGGTCCAGGCGATGGAGGACGCGGGCTGGGACCCGGCCGCCGTCCCCACCGAGCACGGCGAACAGGTCGCCGCCATCCTGGAGTTCGCGGCCCGCGAGGTCGTGCCGCGCCTCGCCGCGACCACCGCCGAGATCGACCACATGGTCCACGCGCTGGGCGGCGGCTTCGTCCCGGCGGGCCCGTCCGGCTCCCCGCTGCGCGGCCTGGTCAACGTCCTGCCGACCGGCCGCAACTTCTACTCCGTCGACCCCAAGGCCGTCCCCTCCCGTCTCGCCTGGGAGACCGGCCAGGCCCTCGCGGAGTCCCTGCTGGAGCGCTACCGCACCGACAACGGCGAATGGCCCACCTCCGTCGGGCTGTCCTTGTGGGGCACGAGCGCCATGCGCACGGCGGGCGACGACGTGGCCGAGGCCCTCGCCCTGCTCGGCATCCGCCCGGTCTGGGACGACGCCTCCCGCCGCGTGACCGGGCTGGAGCCCGTCCCGGCCGAGGAGCTGGGCCGCCCCCGTATCGACGTCACCCTGCGTATCTCGGGCTTCTTCCGTGACGCCTTCCCGCACACGATCGGACTGCTGGACGACGCCGTACGCCTGGCGGCGTCGCTGGACGAGCCGGCCTCGGTGAACCACGTCCGGGCCCACGTCAAGGCGGACTTGGCCGAGCACGGCGACGAACGCCGCGCCACCACCCGTATCTTCGGTTCCCGCCCCGGCACCTACGGCGCCGGTCTGCTCCAGCTCATCGACTCCCGCGACTGGCGTACCGACGCCGACCTGGCCGAGGTCTACACGGTCTGGGGCGGCTACGCCTACGGCCGCGAACTCGACGGCCGCCCGGCCCGCGAGGAGATGGAGACGGCGTACAAGCGCATCGAGGTCGCCGCGAAGAACACGGACACGCGCGAGCACGACATCGCCGACTCCGACGACTACTTCCAGTACCACGGCGGCATGGTCGCCACGGTGCGCGCCCTGAGGGGCACGGCGCCCGAGGCGTACATCGGCGACTCGACCCGACCCGAGACGGTCCGCACCCGCACCCTCGTCGAGGAGACCTCGCGCGTCTTCCGCGCCCGCGTGGTCAACCCCAAGTGGATCGAGGCGATGCGCCGCCACGGCTACAAGGGCGCCTTCGAACTGGCCGCCACGGTGGACTACCTGTTCGGCTACGACGCCACGACCGGCGTGATCGCCGACTGGATGTACGACAAGCTCACCGAGACCTACGTCCTGGACGAGACCAACCGCGAGTTCCTCCAGCAGGCCAACCCCTGGGCCCTGCACGGCATCGCCGAGCGGCTGCTGGAGGCCGAGTCGCGCGGGATGTGGGAGAAGCCCGATCCGGCGGTGCTGGAGGGGCTGCGGCAGGTCTACCTGGAGACGGAAGGCAACCTCGAGGGCGAGGACTGACCGCTCCGACTCCTCAGTGCGGCTGAGGTCACCCACCGGGGTGCGGGACATCGTCCCGCACCCCGGTTCGCGCTTCGCTCGCGCCTGGGCACTTGCCGCGTAAGAGCTCCGTCACCCGGCTCCGGCCTCGACCCGGACATCTCCCCGGCCTACGCCGAGCTCCAGGTCCACCGGTGGTTGAAGACCCCACCGAGGGCCGCGTCCTCGGCTTCATGGGCGAGCCCCGCGTGAACGTCCTCGAACTCAACATCGCCCTCAAGGGCCTCGTGGCGCGGGCGCGACAATCCACGCTTCTCTGAATTCAGGCAATGCTGTACTGTCAGAGGGTGCTGACCGTTGCTTCCGACATCGAGGTGCTGGCCCGCTTCGGCCGCGCGCTCGCCGACCCGATCCGCTGCCGCATCCTGCTAGCCCTGCGCGAAGCCCCGGCCTATCCCGCCGCCCTCGCCGACGCCCTCGGCGTCTCCCGCACCCGGCTGTCCAACCACCTCGCCTGCCTGCGCGACTGCGGCCTGGTCGTCACCGTGCCCGACGGCCGTCGCACCCGCTACGAGCTGGCCGACGTACGCCTGGCCCACGCCCTCGACGACCTGCGCACCGCCGTCGTTGCCGTGGAGACCGACCGCACTTGTGCCGACGCCGACGACAAGGGGTGCTGCTGATGACCGCGATCTCCGTCGGCCCGACCCCGGCGCGCCGTGACGTGCTCGCCCGCCGGATACGCCTGCTCGTCGCCGCCACCATCGGCTACAACGTCATCGAGGCGGCCGTCGCCCTCACCGCCGGCACGCTCGCCTCCTCCACCGCGCTGATCGGCTTCGGACTGGACTCGGTCATCGAGGTTTCCTCGGCTGCCGCGGTCGCCTGGCAGTTCTCCGCCCGCGACCACGCCGTACGCAAGGCCCGTGAGAGGACCACCCTGCGGATCATCGGCGTCTCGTTCTTCGCGCTCGCCGCCTACGTAGCCGTGGATTCCGTCCGTGCCCTGACCGGCACCGGCGAGGCCGAGCGGTCCGTCCCCGGCATCGTCATCGCGGCGCTCTCGCTGGCCGTCATGCCGTTCCTGTCCGGCGCGCAGCGCAGGGCCGGCCGCGAACTCGGCTCGGCGAGTGCCGTGGCCGACTCCAAACAGACCTTGCTGTGCACGTATCTCTCCGCCGTGCTCCTGGTCGGCCTGGTCCTCAACGCCACCCTCGGCTGGGCATGGGCCGACCCCGCCGCCGCCCTCGCAATCGCCGCCCTCGCCGTAAAGGAGGGACTGGACGCCTGGCAGGGCAAGGGCTGCTGCGCGCCCGCGGCCGCTGAGGTGCCGACCGCCGACGTGGTGGCGGGCGACGCCTGCGGTTGCGGCCCCGGCTGCGCCTGCCGCAACTGACCCTCCAGGCACGCCGAACAGGCCCGGCTTCCCGCGGCAGCGCCCTACACCTCGATCTGCGAGCCCATGATGACCAGCGGTCGCGGGGCAGGCCGAAGTACTCGGCGGCGTCGGCCGTGATGGAGGAGGTGGCGATGAACAGCCGCTTGCGCCAGGGCGCCATCGTCGGTCCCTTCCCCCGCCGCAGCTCGATCTTCGACAGAAAGTAGGACACCTGGTCGAGCTGCAGCGGCCCCTCGGTGTCGGCCGGGTCGAGCAGGGCCAGTGTGCCGGGCACGTCCGGTGTCTTCCTCGTGCGGGCCGCTGAGGCACGGACCCGAGCATCGGGGCGGAACACACCGATCCCATGGCGTAACCGCGTGCAGGGGAGCCGCGTTGTTTCGCGCGGCGTCCGGAGGTGGTGACGGCTGGAGGCTCGCGCGAATCGAGTCGGCGAACACGCCGAGTGGACTCGATATTTGATTCTGCTCGTTGCTCACGCGAACGGGTGATTGCAGTCCGGTCGATCACCGGGAGGCTTGGCAGTCGACCTTCGGCCGTTGTCGCGTGACAATACTTGCTGGAATCAAGTCGGGGGTCGGCCGGGCCATACGATAAGACCGTTCGTAGCGGCCGGCGGGGGCGAGAATTCCGACAGTTGACGGCAGGTCCGAATGTCGGAGCGAATGCCGCGGGGCGTTCGGGGAGAGGGAGAGCATGGACAAGGCGGGTGCCGCGATCCAGGATCCGAGCGTAGTACCGGGGGAGCCGGAGCTACGGCGGTTGCTGGCCGGGCTGACGGCGGTACGCGACGGCGACTTCGGCACCCGGCTGCCCGAAGAGGCCGGCGGCCTGCTCGGTGAGATCGCGTCCGTGTTCAACGGCATGGTCGACCAGTTGTCGCTGTTCACCTCCGAGGTGACCCGTGTGGCACGCGAGGTCGGTACCGAGGGCACGCTGGGCGGTCAGGCTCAGGTACCCGGCGTTTCCGGAACCTGGGCCGACCTGACCGACTCGGTCAATGCCATGGCCGGCAACCTGACCACCCAGGTGCGTGACATCGCCCAGGTGGCCACCGCGGTCGCCAAGGGGGACCTGTCGCAGAAGATCGACGTCGACGCGCGCGGCGAGATCCTGGAGTTGAAGAACACCATCAACACGATGGTCGATCAGCTCTCGGCGTTCGCTGATGAGGTCACGCGTGTGGCGCGGGAGGTGGGTACCGAGGGCCGGCTCGGCGGGCAGGCCGATGTCAAGGGTGTGCGGGGCACTTGGCGGGATCTGACCGACTCGGTGAACTTCATGGCGGGGAACCTGACCGGTCAGGTGCGCTCCATCGCCCAGGTGGCCACCGCGGTCGCCAGGGGGGATCTGTCGCAGAAGATCACCGTCGATGCCCGGGGCGAGATCCTGGAGTTGAAGAACACCATCAACACGATGGTCGATCAGCTCTCGGCGTTCGCTGATGAGGTCACGCGTGTGGCGCGGGAGGTGGGTACCGAGGGCCGGCTCGGCGGGCAGGCCGATGTCAAGGGTGTGCGGGGCACCTGGCGGGATCTGACCGACTCGGTGAACTTCATGGCGGACAACCTGACCGCCCAGGTCCGCTCCATCGCCGAGGTGACCACGGCCGTGGCGCAGGGCGATCTGTCGCAGAAGATCCGCGTGGACGCGCGGGGCGAGATCCTGAAGTTGAAGGAGACCATCAACACGATGGTCGACCAACTGTCGTCCTTCGCCGACGAGGTCACCAGGGTGTCCCGTGAGGTGGGCACCGAGGGCAACCTCGGCGGCCAGGCCACCGTGCGCGGAGTGTCGGGCACCTGGAAGGACCTCACCGACAACGTCAACGTGATGGCCTCCAACCTGACCGGGCAGGTCCGCTCCATCGCCCAGGTGGCCACTGCCGTGGCCCGCGGCGACCTGTCACAGAAGATCACCGTGGAGGCCAAGGGCGAGGTCGCCGCACTGGCGGGGACGATCAACACCATGGTCGACACCCTGTCCGCCTTCGCGGACGAGGTGACCCGCGTGGCCCGGGAGGTCGGCACCGAGGGACGCCTCGGAGGCCAGGCCCATGTGCCCAACGTCGCCGGGACGTGGAAGGACCTCACCGACAACGTCAACTCGATGGCGAACAATCTGACCGGGCAGGTCCGCAACATCGCGCTGGTGACCACGGCCGTCGCCAACGGCGACCTGTCCAAGAAGATCGACGTCGACGCGCGCGGCGAGATCCTGGAACTCAAGACCACGATCAACACGATGGTCGACCAACTGTCGTCGTTCGCCGCCGAGGTCACCCGCGTGGCGCGGGAAGTGGGCAGCGAGGGCCGGCTCGGCGGCCAGGCCGAGGTCGAGGGTGTCTCGGGTACCTGGAAGCGGCTCACCGAGAACGTGAACGAGCTGGCCGGCAACCTGACCCGGCAGGTGCGGGCGATCGCCGAAGTGGCCAGTGCCGTCGCCGAGGGCGACCTCACCCGGTCGATCACGGTGGACGCCTCCGGCGAGGTGGCCGAGCTCAAGGACAACATCAACGCGATGGTGGAGTCCCTGCGGGACACGACGCAGGCGAACCAGGAACAGGACTGGCTGAAGTCCAACCTCGCCCGGGTGTCCTCCCTCATGCAGGGGCACCGGGACCTGGACGTCGTCGCCGAACTCATCATGGACGAGCTGACGCCGCTGGTCTCCGCGCAGTACGGGGCGTTCTACCTGGCCGAGGAGACCGGTACCGGCGTGGAGCTGCGGCTCATCGGCTCCTACGGCTATCCCGCCGACAGCGACCGCCTCGAGCGCATCCCCCTCGGGCACACCCTGATCGGCCAGGCGGCACGCAGCCGCCGCACCATCACCGTGGACGAGCTCCCGGCCGACTACGTGGCCATCTCGTCCGGCCTCGGCAGGACGACTCCGACCTCGTTGACGGTGCTGCCCATCACCGTCGAGGAACAGGTGCTCGGCGTCATCGAGCTGGCCTCGGTCACCCGGTTCACCCAGATCCACCAGGACTTCCTGGGGCAGCTGAGGGAGACCATCGGCGTCAACGTCAACACCATTCTCGCCAACGCCCGCACCGACGAACTGCTCGGCGAGTCCCAACGGCTGGCCGAGGAACTGCGCGTCCGTTCCGACGAGTTGCAGGTCCGCCAGGGCGAGCTGCAGCGGTCCAACGCGGAGCTGGAGGAGAAGGCCACCCTGCTGGCCACGCAGAACCGGGACATCGAGGCGAAGAACCTGCAGATCGAACAGGCCCGCCAGGAGCTGGAGGACCGGGCCAAGCAACTGTCGCTGGCCTCGAAGTACAAGTCGGAGTTCCTGGCCAACATGAGCCACGAATTGCGCACCCCGCTCAACAGCCTCCTCATCCTCGCCCAGTTGCTCGCCCAGAACCCCTCCCGGAACCTGACGCCGAAGCAGGTGGAGTACGCGGGCATCATCCACTCCGCCGGCTCCGACCTGCTGCAGCTCATCAACGACATCCTCGACCTGTCGAAGGTCGAGGCGGGGAAGATGGACATCGCCCCTGAACGCGTGCCGCTGCGCCGCCTCCTGGACTACGTCGAGGCCACGTTCCGGCCGATGACCACCCAGAAGGGCCTGACCTTCGCCATCGCCAGGGCTCCGGGCGCCCCCGCCGACCTGGTGACGGACGACGCGCGGTTGCGCCAGGTGCTGCGCAATCTGCTGTCCAACGCGGTGAAGTTCACCGAGCGAGGCGGCGTCGAGCTGCGCATCGAGCCGGCGGCCGACGACGATGTACCCGAGATCGTGCACCGTGGCGGCCCCGTGGTGGCCTTCCGCGTCGAGGACACCGGCATCGGCATCCCCGATCAGCAGCTGGAAACCATCTTCGGCGCCTTCCAGCAGGCGGACGGCACCATGAGCCGCAAGTACGGGGGCACCGGTCTGGGCCTGTCCATCACCCGGGAGATCGCCCACCTGCTGGGGGGCGCGGTGACCGTGGAAAGCAACCCGGGGCAGGGCAGCACGTTCACGCTCTACCTTCCGGTGGCGCGCGCCGACTTCGAGGACTCCGCCGCACCGCGGCTGGAGGGGACGCAGGACGACGACAGCGCCGTCGGGCCGGCCGAGGGCCAGAACCCGGCTACGGCTCCCGCACTCCCGGTACCGCACACGCGGCGGCTGCTGATCGTCGAGGAGCGCGTGCGCGGGCTGCTCTCCGTGGTCGCCGAGAGTGCAGTCGCCGATCTGGACCACAGCCGCGCCGCGCGGGATCAGCATGACGCCGTGGAGATCGTCACCGCCATGGACGCCCAGGAGGCGGCCTCCGCCCTGGCCGCCGGGCCGTGCCACTGCGTCGTCCTCAGCATGGATCTGCCCGACGGCGAGGGCCCGCGGCTGCTCGAGGCCGTGGACGGTGACACCGCCCTGGCCACCGTTCCGGTCCTCGTCCACAACAACCACCGGCCGAGCGCGGCTCAGGAGGCCGCCCTGCAGGCCCGGGCGGACAACCGCCCCCTGGAGGTTCTGTCGAGCCTGGACGAGTTGAAGGAACGGATCACCCTGCACCTGTCGGCCGAGCAACCCGGGGACGTGGTGCCGCTCGTGCGGATGGAGGAGAACCTGGGCACGGCGCCGGAGGTCGACATCACCCTGGCGGGACACACGGTGCTCGTCGTCGACGACGACGCCCGCAACCTGTTCGCCCTCAGCGGCATCCTCGAACTGCACGGCCTGCGTGTGCTGCACGCGGAGAACGGCCGCAAGAGCATCGACATCCTCACCGCGCACCCCGAGATCCGTCTCGTGCTGATGGACGTGATGATGCCGGAGATGGACGGGTACGCCGCGACCGCCGAGATCAGGAAGATGCCGGAGTACCGGGGCCTGCCGATCGTCGCGGTCACCGCCAAGGCCATGCCGGGCGACCGGGAGAAGAGCCTGGCGGCCGGCGCCAGTGACTACGTGACGAAGCCCGTCGACGCGAACGACCTCATCGCCTGCGTGCGGCACTGGCTGTCCGCGTGACGCCGAAACCCCCCGACATCACGACGCCTCCCACACGGTGTGCGGGTCAGAAGGAGCAAGCGTCCACGTGAGCAACACTGATCTGTCCGGGGAAGCCTCCCGGGACGATGAACCGCGACGGCACGACGCCGCGGCGGGTCCCTCGGCCGCCGAGTCCGCCGGAGGTGACGGCACACCGGACGCCGAGCCGCTCGACGGACCGCTGGCCTCTCCGGTCGGCCGGCTGGCCGTCACGGTGGAACGGCTGCGCAACGAGGTGCAAGCGGCGCACGCCGCAGCCGATGGACGCGCCCTCATGGACCTCGCCAAGGGCGTGCTCGTCGAGCGTCTGCACTGCGGTCCCGCCGAAGCCGCCCGGCAACTGTCCGAACTTGCCGAACAGTCGGCGATGACCCCTCTCGAGCTGGCCGTCGACATCATCAACCAGGCGGCACGCGACCGCCTGACCGAGGTCGCGGTCGACTTCGCTACGGCGGTCCGCGACACCCCACCCACCATGTCCGCCGCCGTCCGGCTGCGCACGGCGGAAAGCAGTGCCCTGGCCGCCGAGGACACCCAGGCAGTCGCCGAGTCCCTGCTGCAGCACGCGCTGGAACCGCTCGGGGTGACCGGCGTGGCGATCTGGGCGGCCGGCGCCGACGGCTCCCTGACACTCGTCGGCAGCTCCGGGTTTCCCGAGGGTGAGGCAGAGCGCTGGCGCTATGTGCCGCCGGGCGTGGCGACCGTCGCCCGCACCGCGTTGACCGAGCGCAGGCCCGAGTGGATCCGATCCCTGGCAGCCGGGCCTCCGTCCATCGGCCGTACCCACCACCCCGAGGGAGGAAGGGTCGCTGTCCCCACCGGCGTGGGCGGACGGATCCACGGCGTGCTCGAGATCTGCTGGCCGACCCCGTTGGTCGCGCAACCGCCCGCCGTCGTCCGCCAGTTCGAGGCACTCGCGGAACTGTGCGCCCACACCCTGGAGATCCACTCGCCCTCCTCCCTGACGCTCGACGGCCCTCCACCCAGGACCGTCCTGTCGGAACTGACGGACCTGGCCGACTCGCTGTGCGACCCCGCGCTGGTGCTCATCCCCCAAGTGGACGACACCGGACATCTCACCGACTTCCGTGTCCACCACGTCAACCACCGCTTCCGCGACCCCGCGGGGCGCCCCCGCAGCACCGTCGACGGCGCACTGCTCCTGGAGGCGTATCCCCTGGCAGCGGACGAGAGCGGCCTCTTCAGCCACCTGGAACGGGTCTACGCCACGGGCGAGCCGTTCCGGGCCGGTCACATGACACTCACCGCGCTCGTGGACCAGGTGCCGCTGTCCTCCGTCGCCGAGGTCAGCATGACCCGGCACGGCGACAGCGTGCTGCTGATCTGGCGGATCGAGGACGAGATGGCACGCCTCGCCAATCTGCTCGAGCACGCGCAACGCCTCGGCCGGATCGGCGGTTTCGAGGAGAACTTCGTCACGGGCGAGATCACCTGGAACAGTCAGTTGTTCGCCCTCTACGGCAGAGCGGAGTCCGACGGGCCCGCCCCCGTCGAGGACCTGCGTGCCCACGCCCACCCGGACGACGCCGTCGCCATCGGCCGCTTCCTGCGGACCGTACTGCACCACCGCAAGCCGGCGTCGGCGGCCTTCCGCCTGCTGCGTCCGGACGGGGTGACTCGCCACATCCGCGTGGTCGCCGAACCCGCCGTGGACATCGACGACAGCCTGCTCGCCGTGCGTGGCGCGTACCAGGACGTCTCGGCCCAGCACTGGACGGAGGTCGCACTCGCGGCCACCCGCGACCAACTCGCCCACTCCGAACAGCAGTCCGCGGAGCGCAACCGACTGGCCCTGCAACTGCAACAGGCCATCATGCCCTCCACGGCAGCACCCCTGGACGCGCCGGGACTGCGCACGGCCGTGCGCTATCGGCCGGCCGAGACCGATCACCTCGTGGGCGGCGACTGGTACGACGCCGTGGTCCTGCCCTCGAAGCACATCCTGCTGAGCGTCGGGGACGTCGCCGGGCACGGCATCGAGGCGGCCACCAGCATGGTCGTGCTCCGCAACGCCCTGCGCGGCCTGGCCGTCACCGGAGCGGGCCCGGCCCAACTGCTGTCCTGGCTGAACAGCGTTGCCCACCACCTCTCCGACTCGGTGACGGCGACCGCGGTCTGCGCGCTGTACGACCCCTTCCGCCGTGTCCTGCGCTGGGCCCGCGCCGGCCATCTGCCGCCGGTTCTCGTACGGGACGGACAGGCGACGACCCTGCCCCTGCTCAAGGGGCTGCTGCTCGGGGCGGCGTCGGACATCACCTACCAGGAAGCCGAGATGCGGCTGGAGATCGGTGACACCCTGCTGATGTACACCGACGGACTGGTGGAACGCAGGGACCGCTCCATGGAGGAGTCCCTGAAGCACCTCCTGATGACCGCCAGCGCCAAGAAGACCACCCTCGACCAGCGCCTCGACCATCTGCTCACCTACAGCAGATCCGACACGGACGACGACACCTGCATCATCAGCATCGAAGTCATGTAGATCGAAGTCATGCAGGCGGCTTCAGGCCGTCGTGGGTGAGCGGCGTTCCCAGAACGTGTGCCCCGGCCAGCGCTGCTCCTGGCCGTAGGTCTCGGCGTGATGCCGCTCGTAGGCGTCCGTGATCCGATCGAGGAACAGGGTGTAGTCGTCGAGGGCGGCCGTCTCACCGGACAGGCACAGGTCGACGGTCCGGCCGGCGCGGGCTCCGGTGTGCAGGGCGGTGAGGATGCCCTGGGAGGAGAGCGGGTCGAAGGCGAGGGCGGCGTCTCCGGCGGCGATCCATCCGGGGCCCGCCGCCGGGCACAGACGCAGCCCGTGGGCCGCGGTCCAGCGTGGCGCCGGGACATGGGCCGGGTCGTAGCCGTCGAGGCGGGTACGGACGTGGCGGGTGTTCCCGATCGCGCCGAGGAAGCCCTCGGCGGTGCGCAGGGCGGAGTGGGTCAGGTCGGTGTCGGTGAGGTGTGCGACCAGTCGTCCGGCCGGAACCCTGGCCGTGTACCACCAGCCGCCGGGGACCGCCTCGACGAGCGTGCGAAGCTCGGTGTCCTCGGTGCGCCGGCCGGGGAGCCGTCGCCCGAACAACGCGTACACGGCGACGAGCCGGTCCTGCTTGCGGCGTCGGCCCTGCCGGCGGCCGATCACGGCGCGGCGACCGGTGGCGTCCACGACCCAGTCGCAGCGCACCTCTTCGAGCCGGCCGCCTTCGCGGAGCAGTACGCTCCCGTCGCCGGCGCGCGGGGGACGGGGCGGCGGCACGGCCTCCGCCCGGCGCAGTTCGGCGCCTGCGGACTCGGCGGCGCCGCGCAGAAACGCGTCGAACCCGCTCCGGTCCAGGTGCCAGCCGTGCCCGTGCGGGTCGTGGAGGTGGCTGCGGCCGTGGAGGGTCTCCGATCCCCAGGAGGCGTAGGTTCCCACGCATCGCAGGTGAGGCCCCGCGGCGAACTCCTCCCACAGACCCAGATCGTGCAGCAGCGGTCCGGCCGCAGGCAGGAGGGTCTCGCCGATCCGGGACAAGGAGGACCGGAGACCGTCCGTGCCGGGGTCGATGAGCAGGACGCGACGGCCGGCCCGCGCCAGGACCAGCGCCGCGACGGCGCCCGCCGGACCGCCTCCGGCCACGACCACCTCGAACGTCACCGCTCGTCCGGGAAGCGCTCGACCTTCTCGAAGTAACCCGCCATCACCTGCTCTTCGGGTACGTCCGTACGGGCGAGGGCCGCGGCCAGGACGCCGTCGCCCGAGTCCGCCGCTTCCGGCACATGCAGGCACCGCAGATTCCGCAGAGCGGGCGGAGGCTGCTCCGGATGGAAGCTCACCGCGGACTCCACGAACATCGTCGTGGGCAGCTCCGGATCGTCGGCGGCGCCCGTGCGCCGTTCGACGAGGCCGAGTTTGCCGAAGTCCTTGACCATGGCGTTCATCTGCTCGATGCGGTCCGGGGGCAGCCACCTGTCCCACACGGCCCGGCGCTCGAAGGCGGTCCGGCGTTCCTCCGCCGGGCTGCCGGGGTCGATCGCCTTCTCGTAGTCCTGCTCCGTGAGGACGTGGTTGGGGACGCGGGCGGGCCAGAAGGTGGGCAGGTAGGGGTCGTAGCGCGGGCCGTACCCGAGGTAGTAGCCGGAGCGGCAGCGGGCGGTGTCGGTCTGCCAGGGCACCGCCATCCAGCGCGTGAGATCGCCCGGCCCCTGCGCGTACAGCGGACCGCCGGCGCCGAGCGCCGTCTGCGGCGTCAGCACCGCGCCGTAATCGGGCTCGGGCGTTCCGGGATCGCGGTGCCGTACCCGGAACGGTGCCGCGTACAGGGTGCTGTGGCGCATCGGCCAGGACAGTTCGCACCCCGGGTGGAACGCGTCGGCCACACAGAACGACAGGGCCGCGCGGTCGAGCGTGCCCGGCCGCTCTCTCAGCGGCACCGCGTCGAGGGTCTCGGGCGGCACCGCCGAAGGGTCGTGGTCGGCATCGAAGTCCCCTGCGGCCCACCGGGCCAGCGAACGGTACTGCAACGAGGTCAGCGTCAGATGCTGCCGCGCGTAGGCCGGCCGCACGCTCATGGTGTCGCCGTAGAGCGGCGGCCAGGGCACGGGCGAGAGCCCGTCGCGGTCGAGGTCCCGCATCGTGGCCCAGATCTGCTGTCGCAGCTCCGCGTTGCGCGGGCCGGGATCGGCCAGCCTGGCGAGCCGCCCGGGTGCCAGGAAGTGCTCCCGCCCGCCGTGCCCGAACAGCGCGGCGATGCCGCGATTGACCCACTGGAGGTCGCACAGGCGCCGCAGGATCGGCAGGACATCACGGGTGAAGGAGACCTTGTCCGGCGGTGGCAGGGTGCCGGCCGACACGAAGACGTCACGCATCAGGTCGTACATCGTGCGCACGGACTTCAGCTCCGGCGCGAAGTTCGGCGGCGCCACCACCACCCAGGCCGGTTCGACGGGGACGGGACGGCCGTCGACGCGCACCCGCGCGCTCACCGGGCCGTCGGAGACGTCGTCGTGCCAGCCGTCGTTGTTGGCGAAGTGCGTGGCCTGAGCGTGGTCCACCGAGGCCGAGACGCCGTGCCCGCCGAGGAACAGCAGCCGGCCGGCGCCGTCGGTGCGCACCTCACCCAGATGGACGGGCCTGCCGAGGAAACAGCCCGTGTCGAACCGGTACTCGGGCCGGCCCGCACGGTCCCGGCCGCGGACCGAGCGCGGACCGGGGTCGATGACCAGCCGGCCGCGCTCCGCGGGCGGCACCTTGGGGTTGCGCGGCGTGGTGGCGGGCGCGGCCGTGGCTTCGTAAATGTCCAGGGCCAGCTGGAACTGGTACCAGGCGGCCTTCTTGTTGGCCACATGCACGGTCCACCGGATGTCTGCGTTGTCCGCGGTCAGCTCGGCGACCGGTTCCCCGGCGGCGTTGTAGCCGTAGACGCGGAAGCGTGCCGCCTGCCGCTTCAGGGCCCCGCTCGCGTCCTTGTACGAGCCGCTGGGCAGCGGGGGAGGGGCGTCCACCTCCGGCGCGAGGAAGAACTCGTCCGCGCTGTCCCCGACCCGCGCCACTCCGATGGCGGGATGGATCGCGGCCCGCACGATCCGGGTGTCCCGCCCGTGGGGTTCGGTGGAAGGCGGCCGGGCGGGACCCGGTTCCGCGACCGGAACGCCGTTCGCGTCGCGGCGTCGTGCGGCCGACGCCCGGTACACGACCTTGCGGGCGTCGGCCACGCTTCCGACCGGCCGGTGCTCGGCCAGGCAGTGCCAGGGGTTGTAGGCCAGGTTCTCGCCGTAGGCGTCCTGACCGCGCGCCCGGACATCCTGCTGATGCAGGGCCAGTCGCGCCACGCGGACCGGCGGGCTCAGCGACTCCTCCCAGCGCACGGTGGCACGGTCCAGGGGCATCCGGTCCGGGTCCGTGCGGAACTGCACCATCAGGTCGAAGGCGGCCTCGCCCGCGGCCAGCCGGTGCCGCAGATCCCCCCGCATGAAGGAGGGGTCCTCGTCCGGGGGCGCCGCCTGCGGGTCACCGGGCGGGCAGGAGACCGGCGCGAGCACGTACTTCACATGGCGGTCGGCCCCGAACGCGTACGGCAGCACGCCCCAGTACCTTGCCGTCAGCGTGCTCTCCTCGGGCTTGCGCATGGCTTGCAGAATGCTGCGGGTCTCCGGATGCGCGTTCTGGTACGCGACCGGGTCCTGCTGGAACTCGCACATGTCCCGGGCGGTGTCGACGAAGAACACGTCATGGTTCTGCAGAATGAGATCCTGCGTGTCCGTCTGGCCCTCGTCCTCCAGCAGCTTCGGCCCGGGAACGCCGAACAGCTTGATACCCATACCGAGGGTCCGGCGGAAGTCCGGACGGTCCGGCAGGATGTCGCTGGAGAAACGAACCCAGGCCGTCAGACCGCCCTGCTGGTCCCGGGCGGCCTTGAGGAATCCGATACACAGGTCCGGCGGCAGATCGGGGGCGACCGTGAGCACCCCCCGGGCGGTGCCGTGGTACTTGACGAAGACCGGCCGCAGCACCGGGTCCTGGCCCTGGGAGATCCGCTGCCCCATACGTTTGTCCACGAATTCGGCCACGATGCCGGCGATCGGCTCGGCCGCGCAGTCGGCCAGGGGCTGCGAGGAGTTCTGGTGCTGGTCGGCTGTCCCGGTCATGGGCGCGCTCTCCCGCTGGTCTGGCTGATTCGGCGTTCGTTCCCTGCTCATAGGTGGAACAAGACAGCAGAAAATATGCCTAAGTCGCTCGTTCGGCGTAGTGCTCCGGGGGTCGTTCTGGTGACGACCGACCAGACTGCCGACGGCATGACCTGCGCGGCCTGTGACCCGGGTCGAGAAGAAGCTCGGCGGACTGGACGGGGTCACCGCGACCGGAAACACGGCCATCTCGCCGCGCCCGCACAGTGGTTGGCCTCGCCGGGAACTCAAGGGCTCTGCCCCCGACTAATCATGGATTTGTCAGCATCGGCCCGAACGCCGTCAGCGGCCCGTCACGAGGCGTCAGCCTTCCCGCGTCCCCGTCGACCAGGAGGCTGATGACCCCTGGCGGGGACGCACCCGTGCCAGCGTCAGAATGGCGCGATGGACCATCACTTCGTCGGCATCCCAGGGTTGACCGACGTTCCCCGTGTCGCAGTCGTCATCGATGTCATGCGCGCCTTCACGGTGGCTGCCTGGGCCTTCTCGCGTGGCGTCGAGAGGATCGTCCTGGCCTCCACGGAGAGTGAGGCACTCGCCTTGAAGGAGAGCCGCCCGGGCTGGCTGGCTCTGAAGGACGGAGCCCCGGCAGCGGGCTTCGACGCGGTGAACTCACCTGGCCTGCTCAGGTCATGCGATTTCGCCGGTCGCACGCTGGTGCAGAAGACGACGGCGGGAACCGTGGGCGCGCTGGCCGTCGCGAACGCGCCGCTGGTCTTGTGCGCGAGCTTCGTGGTGGCCGGCCCGACCGCGCGGTTCCTGCGGAACAAGGACTCCGGTCCGGTGACGTTCGTTGTCACCGGCGACGGAGGCAAGGCCGACGAGGACCTGGCCTGCGCTGAATACATTGGTCAATGCATGGCCGGAGACGAGGTCGAGGCGGCCCCGTATCTCCACCGAGCGAGGACATCTCGTGCCGCGGCAGATCTCGCCGGCGGGCTGCGGAGCGGATATCACCCGGACGATGTCGATCTCTGCTTGGAAATCGACAGGTTCTCCTTTGCGATGGTGGCTCGTCCGGAAGAGTCTCTGACGGTGCTCCGTCCCGTCGCCGTGCCTGACATCCCGCCACCTGCCCGTGGATCGGGGTGACTCTCGAATCCATCGCCGCACTCGCACCGGCACCACCCGCTCGAAACACCGCCGGGTCCGACTGCCGGCCCGATGTTCAGCCAGGTCTACGAGACGACCGACCGGACGACCGTCCCTCACGTCATCTTGACGACGACCTTGCCGGCCTTCGCGCGCCCTGCTTCGGCGTACTCCAGCGCTTCACGGGTCGACTCGAACGGGAACACGGTGTCCACGACGGGCCGGATCCTGCCGGCCTCGATGAGCGGAGTGAGCTCGCGCAGCTGGTCCCCGCTGGCCTTCATGAACAGGAACGAGTACGTCACGTTGCGGCGCCGGGCGCGTCGCCGGGTCCGGAAACTCAGCGCGGACATCACCAGCCGGATGATCGGATTCGCTCCCAGCTCCCTGGCGAAAGCGGCGTCGGGAGGGCCCGCGACGCTGATGACCTTCCCGCCGGGCTTGAGTACGTCCATGGACTTCTCGAGCGTCTCGCCGCCGAGCGAGTCCAGGACGAGGTCATAGTCGTGCAGTACCGTCTCGAACGCCTGCTTCTTGTAGTCCACGACGACGTCCGCGCCCAGACGCTTCACCAGGTCGACGTTGGCCGTGCTCGTGGTGGTCGCCACGTGCGCCCCAAGCTGCTTCGCCAGCTGGATGGCGATGGTGCCCAGGCCACCGGAACCCGCGTGGATGAGGATCTTCTGGCCCGGCTGGACATCTGCCCGCTCGACCAGGACCTGCCAGGAGGTCAGGGCGACCAGTGGGAGGGACGCGGCCTCCTCCATGGTCAGTGTGGTCGGTTTGACGGCCACGTCGTTCTGGTGCACCGCGATGAGTTCGGCGAAGGTGCCGATCCGGTCCTTGTCGGGCCTCGCGTAGACCTCGTCGCCCACCGCGAACCGCGTGACTGCCGCACCCACTTCGACCACCACTCCGGCCAGGTCGTTGCCCAGGACGAACGGGACCCGGTACGGCAGGATCGTCTTCATCTTCCCGTCCCGGATCATGCGGTCGAGCGGGTTGATGCCAGCGGCCTGGATCCGGACCAGCACGTCGTCCGGGCCCACCTCCGGATCGGGCACGTCGCCGGAACGCACGCCGGATGTGTCGCCGTAGCGCTCCACTGTGAAGGCTCTCATCGTCGTCTCCGTATCTCGTCCGCAAGCGGACCGGGCCAGGTGCCTCGAGTTCATTAAATTACGATCGTAATGCTATGGGGTCGACCGACTGGACGCAAGTGGGTACGTTGCTGCCGGGGCTGCCGGGGCTGCCGGGGCTGCCGGGGCTGCCGGGGCTGCCGTGCTGCGCCGCCCGGGCGCGTCAGATCGCGGTCCTGATGGGTTCATGCTCGACATCCAGCAGGCTGAGGGCGTTGCGGATGCCCTGTTCGAGCAGTTCATCGGCGAGCTGCCCGTCGGCGAGGGCTCGGGAGAGCTGGAGGGTCCCGGCCATCATGGCGTAGACGCTGAGCACCGTGGTGCGGACCGAGAGTGGATCGTCGGGTGCCAGGCGGGCGGCGATGCCGTCGATGACCATCAGCACGCCGTCGGTGTACGCCTGCTTGGTCAGGTCTGTGCAGCGCCGGAGCTCGTCGAGCAGGGCGGCGGAAGGGCAGCCGTCGTCGGAGCTGTCGCGGTGCTGGGTGGACAGGTACCACCGGACGATCTGCTCAAGTCCGGCACGGCCGGGTGCCGCCTGCGTGACGATGGTCGCGTTCTGTGTCCGCAGCTGGTCGGCGATCACGGTGGCGACGAGATCGTCCTTTGACGCGAAGTGGGTGTAGAGGGCGCCATTGGTCAGCCCCGCGTCTTTCATGAGTGCCGAGACGCCCGAGCCGTCGATGCCGTCCCGCTTGAGCCGGCGCCCGGCCGCCTCGATGATCCGCTGCCTGGTTGCCTGCTTGTGCTGTTGCCCGTATCGCACCGCACGCTCCTTCGCTCGCTGGAGGGGGCCCTGGCGAGCCGCCGCCTTTCATGCGTAATATTATGAACGTAATTCAATGACTGTACGCACAGCGCGTGCGGCGGCAACGCGGCCGGTGACGAGAACTCCGGGCCGCGGTCCCGGCGCGTCTTCGGTGTGCCGCACGACCGGACCCCGAGATGTCGCGCACACCCGTCAGCAGGAGAAGGGCATCGTGAACACCTATCTGGCAGACAAGGCCGAGAACCTCGCCGTCGAGGGTTCCTCCGCGAGGTTCACCTACCGGCGGATGGGCCCGCGGGGCGGCGTCCCGCTGGTCCTCCTGAACCGCTTCCGCGGGACCATCGACTGGTGGGACCCGGAGTTCCTGGACTGTCTGGCCGCCGACCACGACGTGATCGTCTTCGACAACGTCGGCGTCGGCTACACCGACGGTGAGCCGCGCGACTCCCTGGAGGGGTTCGCTCAGGGGGCCATCGAGTTCATCGACGCGCTCGGCCTCGCGCAGGCCGACCTGCTCGGCTGGTCCCTGGGGGGCATCGTGGCCCAGCGTGTGGCCGTACGACGGCCCGAGCTGGTGCGCAGGCTCGTCGTGGCGGGCAGTGGCCCGGTCGGCTGGGTGCCCGGCGCTCCGCCCTTCAGTGAGAAGGTCCTGGGCATCATGGCCAAGCCCGATGCCGACCTGGAGGACATGCTCTACCTCTTCTACCCCGACACGGAGGCGGCCCGCGCCGCTGGGCGCGAGCACTTCGACCACGTCTCGACCCGGCTCGCGAACGGCGGCCCCGCGGTCTCCGAGGCGGCGGCCCAGGGAATGCTCACCGCGGCGGCCACGCTCCTGGCGGCCCCCTTCGACCAAGTGGCGGCGGAGCTGGAGGCCATCAAGCATCCCGTCCTGTACGCGAACGGCCTGGACGACGTGATGATCCCCGCCCACAACTCCTACGTCGCGGTCCAGCACCTCGACAACGCCACTCTCGTGCTCTACACCGGCGCCGGCCATGCGTTCCTCTTCCAGTACGCCAAGGCCTTCACCAGGCAGGTGGCCGACTTCCTCGCCGCCTGACGGCCCACGAGCTAGCGACGTCACTTCGTGCTGCTCGCACACTTGCGGGCTCATAGAATTACGGTCATACTGTAATCGTCGACGTGATGCTGAGGGGCCGGACCGCTCAGGGTTCCGGCCCTGCGGCCTTCGAACGTCGCCCCCCTCGCAGACTGCGGCCCCAGCCGGGGCGCAGGTAGCTGCTCTGTGTCCTCCCCTCAATGAAGGAGGGGTCGGCGCCCCGGCTGGAACCCCCACACCGAAGGGCACGACCATGCATGATTCACAGGAAGTACGAGGCGACGTGATGACGTCGTACAAGAACGCGCCGACCCGCACCATCACCGCCGGAGGAGTGACCTTCGCCTACCGAGAGCTCGGTCCTCGGTCCGGTGTCCCGGTGGTCTTCCTCACCCATCTCGCAGCGGTTCTCGACAACTGGGACCCCCGGGTTGTCGACGGCATCGCCGCCAAGCGTCACGTCATCACGTTCGACAACAGAGGCGTCGGCGCTTCCAGCGGCTCGACGCCGCGCACCATCCAGGCGATGGCGAAGGACGCCGTCACCTTCATCCGGGCGCTCGGGGTCGAGCGCGTCGATCTCCACGGCTTCTCGATGGGCGGCATGATCGCCCAGGTGATCGCGCAGACCGATCCGGACCTCGTGCGCAAGCTGATCCTCACCGGTACCGGTCCCGCGGGCGGCGAGGGCATCAAGGACGTGACCCGGCTGTCCCATCTCGACACCGTCCGAGGACTGCTCACCCTTCAGGACCCGAAGCAGTTCCTCTTCTTCACCCGCACCGCCCATGGGCGCCGGGCCGGCAAGGAATTCCTGGCCCGTCTTAAGGAGCGCACCCAGGACCGGGACAAAGCGATCTCCCTCGCGTCGTACGGAGCCCAGCTCAAGGCCATTCACCGCTGGGGCCTGGAGCGGCCCCAGGATCTCTCCGTCATTCACCAGCCTGTGCTCGTCGCGAACGGCGAGAGCGACAGGATGGTTCCGAGTCAGAACTCGGTCGACCTGGCGCGGCGAGTGCCGAACGGCGAGTTGGTGTTCTATCCCGACGCCGGCCACGGCGGCATCTTCCAGTTTCACCGGCAGTTCGTGGAGACGGCTCTCGAGTTCCTCGAACGGCAGTAGGCGTGAAGGGCGGTCGTCACCTGGGCCGAGACCGGCGTGGTGGGCACCTCCGTGGGGCGGCCGTCGGCAGCACCCCTCACCTCATGAACGCGAGGGCGTTCTCGATTCCCTGCTCGAGGACCTCATCGGCGAACTTCCGGTCGGACAGGGCACGGGAAAGCTGCAGTGTCCCCACCATCATGGTGAAGAGCCCGATGGCCTTGGCCCGGGCGGACCCCGGGTCCTCCGGCGTCAGGCGGGCGGAGATCTCCTCCACGATGGCCCGCGCACCGTCGGTGTAGGCCTGCTTGGTCCCCTCTTCGCAGCGGCCGATCTCGTCGAGCAGGGCGGCGGACGGGCAGCCGAGGCCGGGGTGGTCCCGATGTTCGGGGGACAGGTACTCGCGAATGAGGTCCTCGAGTCCCGGCCGACCGGGTCGCAGGGTGCCGTACTTCGTGATCTGTGTGCGCAGTTCGTCGGTCACGACATGGGCGACGAGGTCGTCCTTGGAGGCGAAGTGGGCGTAGAACGCTCCGTTGGTGAGCCCCGCATCCGACATCAGCGTGGAGATGCCCGAGCCGTCGATGCCGTCCTGCTTGAACCGGTGGCCGGCCTTCTCGATGATCCGTTGCCGCGTCACCTGCTTGTGCTCCTTGGTGTAGCGCACCACGAGCTTCCTCCATCCGCTCCGTGAGGCCGTCGCCTCGCACCCAAGCCTAGTCGATGGCCTGACGTACGTAATGCTATGACCGGGAGGGAATGCGGCTGCTGACCGTGGCCTTACGGACTGGGTGCCGATGGCTCACGACCGGAGCCGGGCGCCAGGTCCCAGCCGGGCCGTGACCTCCCCAGGGGTGAGGGCGGAGTGCTCCGCGGAGCACTCGACGACGACGCGGACCGGAGCGTCGCAGTCGGTGTGACGGACGTCCAGTACGGGACCCTCGGGGCCGAGGGTGTGCCTCTCGCCCCACTGACTCAGCGCCATCAGGACAGGCCACAGGTCCCAGCCTTTGCGCGTCAGGCGGTACTCGTTGCGGGAGCGGCTGCCTGGCTCCCGGTAGGGGACGGTCTTCAGGACGCCGGCCGAGATCAGCTTCCGGAGGCGGTCGCTGAGGACGGCCTCCGACAGGCCGATATGGCGGTGGAAGTCGTCGAAGCGGCGGACTCCATTGACGGCGTCACGCAGGATCAGCAACGTCCATTTCTCTCCGACCACGTCAAGCGTGCGCTGGACAGGGCAGTTCTCCGTGCTCGCCTCAAGCCACTCCATCCCGCCATCGTAAGGGTCTGGCTTCGACATTGACAGTCAGATGACGGGGGGTCTAGCTTCATTTGGAAAAGTCAGACGAGGAGGCGCTGGGCTGTGGGGCGAACACGTACGTATCAATGGGAAGACCCCGCGATCCTGGCGGAAGCCGCCGGTCGCATGGCGGGCATCGACTTCCTGCGCGAGCTGCGTGCGGGGCGACTGCCGGGGCCGCCCATCAACTACGCCGTCGACTTCACGCTGGACGAGGTGGAGCCCGGCATGGCGGTCTTCTCCCTGACGCCGGGGGAGGAGCACTACAACCCGATCGGCAGCGTGCACGGCGGCATCTTCGCCACTCTGCTCGACTCGGCGGCGGGTTGCGCCGTCCAGTCCACCCTCCCGCAGGGCATGGCCTACACCTCACTCGACCTGACGGTGAAGTTCCTGCGGCGGATCACCGTGGACACGGGAGTGGTGCGCGCCATCGGCACGGTTGTCAGCAAGGGCCGGCAAACCGCCCTTGCCCAGGCGCAGTTGCTCGACGCGAAGGACCGCCTGCTCGCCCACGCCACCAGTAGCTGCATGCTCTTCCCGGTGCCTCCCCCTCAAGCGTGACGGCTCTGTGCGTGATGCCGGACTCCCTTGATCTCGGTGCAGAACCCCGGAGTGCGAGGTGGAACGGCTGCGGCGTACGTCGGTGGCGGCCCGTGAGTTCATGGGCCGCCGGGCCGCGGTGCGCCGTAGCCGTGCCGGGGCGCCGGAAGGAAATGCGTCCCTCGGGCGCCAGGTGCTTCGTACACCGCGATGAAAAGACCGCGGCGTGACCATCGGGTACCCGTACGGCCGTGATCACTGATGTGGAGTGGGCGACGTTCGTACCGTCGGCGCTGTTGCTGGCGGCCACGCCCGGGGCGAATCAACTACTGGCGCTGCGCAACGGGTTGCGCCACGGCATGACGCGCGCGGTCGGTGCGTCACTGGGCCGTTTCGGGCTGGCTGGCCACGGATAACCACTGAGGTGTCGGATCAGCGGGGACGGTCGCCGGCGATGGCGACCCGTTCGGCGACGCGTCGCCGGGAGCCGTAGTCGTTGACGGCGTAGTGCTGGGTGGCGCGGTTGTCCCAGAAGGCTATGTCACCGGGTTGCCAGCGGAAGCGCACCTGGTACTCCGGGACGTGGGCCTGCTGAAACAGCAGGCGCAGCAGCCGGTCGCTCTCGTCGCGGTCCATACCGGTGATGCGGGTGGTGAACGAGGTGTTGACGAACAGCATGCGCCGTCCGGTGTCGGGATGCGTGCGCACGACGGGGTGCTCCACGGGCGGGAACAGGTCCTGGAAGGGGGCGAGCCGGTCGGGGGCGTAGAAGCGGGCGAAGCCGGGGATGAAGTCGTGCACGGCACGGGCGTCGTCGACGCGGTCCTTCACCCACTGGGGGAGGTTGTCGTAGGCGGCGGCCATGTCCGCCCACATCGTGTCGCCGCCGAACGGCGGCACCTCGCGCAGTTGCAGCACGGCACCGAGTGCGGGGCGCTCACGGAAGGTGACGTCGGCGTGCCAGACGTTCTCGAAGGTCGCGGTGGTGCCGCCGCTCTTGTCGAACCGGACCACGTCCTCGCTCGCACCGGCGGCCAGCAGCGGATTGGTCTCCAGCTCGCCCCAGTTGCGCGCGAAGGACCGCTGCTGGTCGCTGGTGAGGTGCTGGGAACGGAAGAAGAGGACCTTCCACTCCAGCAGGGCGCGGTTCAGCTCATCGCGCAAGTGAGGCGTGAGCGGGCGCGAGAGGTCGACGCCACTGATCTCGGCCCCGATCGTGCTGGCCTGCGGGGCGACGTCGAACAGTTCGTAGGGCCGCTCCTCCCACCCGGCGGGCACCCGGCGCAGAATGCGCGTGCCCTCGTAGATCCCGTCGCCCGGGATGCGTGCTTCGCGAAGAATGGCTGCCGGTGCGGCGGCTGTGGCGGTCATGGAGATGTCTCCTTCGGGCCGGTCCCGATCAGGAAAGGCGTGGACACGGACCTGATCAGGGGGTGCGTGGATGGGAACAAGGCGACTGCCCGTGAGCACAGGCTCCTCGGGCCGGGCCGGGCCGGGCCTGGACGGCTGCCGGCAGGCGGCGGTACGCGTCCGGTAGGTCGGGGTCGAACGACGCTCCGTGTCGCCCGCGGCGAGGGGCGCCGAGGCGCTCGTGGTGTGCGGCGAGCAGAGGGCTCAGCGGCAGCCGGTCATCGACCGGAGCGTTCACACCCGGTTCGATCGGGGCAACAGAGGTGCTCCGGAGTCGTGTCGAACCAGGAGGTGGTCATGAGAGGAGTGTGTGATCTTCTCGTCGTCGCTGTCAATGGTGCGGGTCGCCGGCTGCATCGGATGCCGGGGCCGGGTGTTCCGGTTCCTGCGAGAGCTCGGCGTCGGCGCCGGTTACGGGACGGTGGAGGCCGCAACTGAGCGGCTCCGGCGCCTGCCTCTCGGCGAAGATCGGGGGCGGGGCGCAGGCGATCTTCGCCCGAGGCACCGGACGCGAGTGAGCGACTCCAAGGGCATTCAGCCGACGTCGAAGACGTTCGGCAGCCGGAGGAGGTAACGGGTGCGGTCGTGCCGCTTGAGTGCCTCCAACTCGGGGGCCCGGTACAACGGGGTCACGGTGCACCGCTCGGCGGTCGAGCCGATGTGTTCCAGCAGGGCGTTGACTGCCTGCCGGGCCGAGGAGTTGGCGCCCTCCATGGTGGCGAGATCGATGGGCACGGCCACGTAGTCGCCGGCCAGGAAGAGGTTGGGGATCTGCGTGGCCGACCGCGGGCGGTGGTGGAAGGTCCCCACCGGGTGGATGAGCAGCTGTTCCTCGTTCACAGGGTGTGGCGTGCCGAGTCCGTCCACGGCCGGATCGAGGAACCAGGAGTGCAGCACGGAGTCCTTCAGGACCGTACGGCCGCTGTCATTGAGCGCCGCCTTCAACTGTGCCCACACCTCGCGGGCGACTTCGGTGCGGGTGCATTGCTTGGCCGTCTTGCCGTACAGGATGCCCGGGCGGTCCCACTCGGAGACGTCCACGGACAGACAGTCCGCGACCGTACCGTCGCCGAAGTCGGTGGGGAAGTCGTGGCCCGGCCAGTGCTGGGCTTGGGCGATCGCGGTCAGCGACCACGGGGAGTCGATGAGGTCGAGGTGGCCGTGCAGGATCGGCGTACGTTCGGTCAGATAGAACTGTATTCCGGTCATCCAGTCCGTCTCCAGCTGGTCACACTCGGCCAGTTGGGGGTCAGCGGCGCGTACGGCGGAATTCCATGTGCGGCGGGCGTGCTCGACCGGCATCGCCGAAATGTAGTGGTCGGCGGTGACGGTCCGGCGCGCGCCTTCCGGGTCCTCCACGACGGCTCCGGCGATCACACCCGCGCCCAGGGTCAGGTCCCGTACGGTCCAGCCGACGCGGAACTCGACGCCGAGTGACCTCAGGTACGTCACCCAGGGGTCGATCCAGGCCTCGTTGGTGGGCGCGTTGAGGATCCGGTCCAGTGGGCCGTCCGCGCCCCGCCCGAGGAGGTTGAAGGCGAAGGCCTCCAGCAGGGTGGCGACCGTACGGGTGCTGGCTTCCTCCGCCTTGGTGGCCACGATGTTGCGGGTGATGCCGACGGCGAGAATCCGCTGGTAGTCGTAGGACATCCGTCCCGCTCGTACGAACTCCCACCACGGCGTCCGCTCCCATACGTCGTCGCGGCGCTCGTCGCAGCTGGTGAGGAAGACCAGGAAGCGGTTGGCGAAGTAGAGAGCCTCGTGAAGGGGGAGGTTGAAGGCCGTGTCCAGGACCGAGGTGAAGGCGCGGCGGATCTCGTCGGGGGTGAGTTCGGCCGGGGTGTTGCCTGGCCAGGGCAGCGGGATCCGGATGTCCTCGCGGCCGCCCGACCGGGCGAACAGCATCTCCTTGGGGGCGACGAGGTTGTCGTGGACACCGTTGGAGTTGCCGGGGTAGGGGATGCGCCGCATGGTCTCGGGCAGGTTGTGGTAGATGCCGGGGATGAAGCGGAAGCCGTGCTCCCCGGGCAGGGGGCGGCGGCCGCCCGTGCCGCTGCCCGGTACGTCCATGCTGCGGGCCTTGCCGCCCAGCGCCTTGCGTTCGTAGACCGTGACCCGGAAGCCGCGCTCGGCGAGTTCGTGCGCGGCCGTGAGCCCGGCTACGCCCCCGCCCAGTACGGCCACGGTCTGCGGTGCCGCGCCGTTCTCGGCCGAAGCCCGCTGGGGGGTTCCGAGGGCGACCCCGCCGCCGGCGGCCGCGGCCGTGCCCAGGAACCCTCTGCGCGTGGTGCTGCCCATCGCCACCCCTTACCGTCGGTAACATCGGCGCACGAGGATATGGGCGAGGCAACAATCCCGGAAGACGGCCGACGCAACTTTGACTTGATGCCGCATCACTCGGCGGCGGTCACGGCGCACGCTTCTTCAGGAAGCCGGTGACACCGCCTGCCGGCGGGCTCGTTCGGCCAAGGCGTCGGCGAAGGGATGGTACTCGGCCAGGTAGAGGAGCCTCCTGGGGCGAGGAGCGCGGCCACTGTCTGCGCCCACCTGGGACAGATCGTGGGTAACCTGCTCTGCAATGCCCGCGTCCAGGCTCCTTTCGGCGCCCCTAAATACGTACGTATGGGCGCGACCTGGATGATCGGCAGCATTCCCGAAATCGGTGAGCGACACCATCAAGCGGTCAACTGGTGAGCGACACCATCAAGCGGTCAACTCGGTCCAGGCAGCGAAGGGTTCGTCCGGAGGCGAACGGCACCTGGTTCATCGCACCGGCGGGGGCCCCTCATCCGGTCGGCCCCGGACGCCGGGTCGCCGGTGCCAGGGCCGGGGGCCGGACGGCGGGCGGTATTCGACGCCCAGTGCGTCGAGCCGGGCGTAGTGCGCGGCGGCCATCCGCCGCTCGAAGTCGGCGAAGTCGCGTTCGGGGGACGGAGGAAGAGGACGCCAGGCGACCTCGGCGAAGGCCGACAAGCGAGGAAAGACCATGTAGTCCACGGCCCGGGCCGAATCCATCGTCTCCGTCCAGACATTGGCCTGGACGCCGATGACATGCGCGGCTTCTGCCCTGCTCAGGGAGTCGGGCACCGGCTCGAAGCGGTAGACGTCCTCCAGGGTACGTACATGGGCGATGGGAACGGGCTCGTGGGGGCCGTCGGCCTGCCGCCAGTCGAGGTAGACGTGCTCCTGCGGGCACATCACGACGTCGTGGCCCGCTCGGGCGGCGGCGATGCCGCCGGCGTAACCCTGCCAGGACGACACCACCGCACCCGGTGCCACGCCGCCCTCCAGGATCTCGTCCCAACCGACGAGCCTTCGGCCCCGGTCGGCCAGCCAGCGGTCGAAGTGGTGGATGAACCAGCTCTGCATCTCAGCCTCGTCCGCCAGGCCCAGTTCACGGATGCGCCGTTGCACGGTGGGGCTGGCCCGCCACTGCTCCTTGGCACACTCGTCGCCGCCGATGTGGACGAACTCGGACGGGAAGATCTCCAGGACCTCGGCAAGGACGTTCTCGTAGAACGCCAGCGTGGCCTCGGAGACGTTCAGCACGTTGAGGCTGATGCCCCAGTCGTCCCACGGCGCCAGCGCGGCGGTGTCGACGACGTCGGTGTTGCCCAGTTCCGGGTAGGCGGCGATGGCTGCCTGCGAGTGGCCCGGAATATCGATCTCGGGTACCACGGTGATGTGCCGCTCGCGGGCGTAGGCAACGATTTCGCGCAGGTCGTCCTGGGTGTAGTAGCCGCCGTGCGGGCGCTCGTCCCAGAGCGGGCTCTCCTCGAGCCCGATCCGGCTACGGGCTCGCCACGACCCGACTTCGGTGAGACGGGGGTATCGGCCGATCTCGATCCGCCAGCCCTGGTCGTCGGTCAGGTGCAGGTGGAGCACATTCAGTTTGTGGGCAGCGAGCAGGTCGACGTATCGCAGAACCCCGTCCTTCGGCATGAAGTGCCGGGCGACATCCAGCATCATGCCGCGCCACGCGAAGCGCGGGGCGTCCGCGATACGCACCGGTGGCACGGTCCAGGACCCTTCACCCAGCGAGGCGCGCCGGAAGGCATCCGGGCCGAGCACTTGCCGCAGAGTCTGGGCGCCCCAGAAGACCCCGGCCGGGCCACCGCCCTCGATCAGCACGCCGGAGCCGTCCGCGACCAGCTCATACGCCTCGGGGCCGAGCGCTACGAGCCGCTCGGTGACCCGCAGGGTGATGGCCCCCTCTGCTCCGGGCGTCGCGGGCTCCAGCGGCAAGCCCGTTGCGGTGCCGAGCACGGAGCGCAGCCAGCGGGCGGACGTGCCGCTCGCCGCGTCAGCCGCCACTCGGGTGTCGAAGCCGAGGACGAAGGGGCTGCCATCCACCGAGCCGGGACGGATTTCGAGGGGTGCGGGAACGAGATCCATGGAGCGTTGACCTTTCGGGTGGAGACCAGGGCAACAGTAGACGCGGGCCGGAAGGTGCGAGAGGTCTGCCGTAGCTTCGCAATACGCCCATGACCAGGGGCGGGGATGGAGTCACGTCCGGCATCGAACCGGGCAGGGGGGCGCGTGCTGGGTCGCCCGCGGCGGTCGCTGCGGCCGCGGGGCCGGCCGGGGTCCGTTGTGGGTCAGCCCGCCGCGCGAGCGGCCCGGCCGGGCCGGGGTCGGCGGTTCTCGCGATCCGGGCACAATGGATCGCTTCGTCGACTGGGAGGCCGCCGCGGCGACCCCATCGCGCTGATCCACACCAAGTCGGTCGCGAGCCCGTGACCGGCCCCTGCGTGGGCTCCTCGATGACCTGCCTGCCCACGCAACGAGCGTCAGGCGGGAGCGGGCTGGATACGGGCGGGGACGTGTTTGTGCCAGGGAGTGCCGGCGATGGGGTCGCGCCAGGTGAGGTCGGTGAGGCTGTTCAGGGCGACGCCGGTGCGTTCGGTGCCGCCGTCCTCGGTGGGCAGGTCGAGGCCGAAGCCGTTGGGCAGGGCCGCGTGCCCGGGTTGCAGGCGGTCGTCGATCTCGACGACCGCCTGAGCGGTGCCGCGTGACGTGGCGACCTGGGCGAGAGCGCCGTCTGACAGACCGAGCTGCTGGGCGTCGTGCGGGCTGACGCGCAGCGTGCCCTGGGGGTCGCGCTTGCGCCAGGTGTTGTCGCGGAAGATCGTGTTCGCGGTGAAGGCCCGGCGCTGGCCGGCGGCCAGGACGATGGGGAAGTCGTCGGTGGTGTGGACGGCGGGGGTGGTGTCCAGGTCGGCCAGGAGGCCGAGGAGTTCGGGGACGGGCAGCGGGATGCGGTGGCCGGGGTGGGGAACGTATTTCCAGGCGTCGGTGTACTCGTCCTCGGTGAACGTGATGCCGGAGCGGCTCTCCAGCATCGCCTCGAAGAGGGCATCGGCGCTTCGAGGTCCGGCCCGGCGCATGGCGGCGGGGTACTCCTTGGCGATGCGCTGCGCGAGCGCCCACAGCGCCGCGGCGGAGCGGGCGCCTGCGGGAAGGGTGGGGCCGAGGGTCTCGTACAGCAGGTGCGGTGCCATGGCGAAGGTGGACTTGTCGACGGCGGCCAGGGCGGCGAAGGCGAGCTTGTAGGGGGTGCGGCCCAGGCGGACCGCCGCGTGCAGCAGGGTCAGCCTGCCGCGGGGGCCGGCGTCCAGTTCGCGGACGAGGCGGGCGTAGATCCCGAGGAGGCCGACCAGGCACCAGGCGTCGGTGCCTGGCTTGACCTGGAGGTGTATGTCGGCGAGGTCGGCGGTCTCTGTACGCACCGGGTCGATGACGATCATCGTGCGGGAGGGGTCCTTGGCGATGTCCTTGAGCACGGTGCGGGCCCGTGGGACCGCCAGGGGTTCTTGCCGAGGAAGAGGGAGACTTCGGCGCGGGTGAAGTCGCCGGTGGTGTGGCCGCCGGTGAGGTGGGCGTTGACGAATCCCTCACCGGTCTTCTCGCAAGGGGGTTGGAGCGGTAGCGGGCGCCCAGAGGGCGCAGCAGGGCACCGCTGTAGGCACCGCCGAGGTGGTTGCCCTGTCCGCCGACGCCGTAGAAGAAGATCGACTCGCCGCCGTGGGTGTCGCGCACGTTCTTCAGCCGCGCGGCGATCTCGCGTAGGGCGGTGTCCCAGTCGATGGGGGTGAAGCTGCCGTCCGCCTCCCGGCGCAGGGGTGTCGTGAGACGGGCGCCGCCGTTTTGGTAGTGGTCCAGGCGCAGCCTTGTTGCACGTGTAGCCGGCGGTGGCGACATGGTCCTTGTCGCCACGGATCTTGGCGAAGCGGCGGCCGTCGGTCTGGATCTGGATGCCGCAGTTGTTCTCGCACAGGATGCACGCGCTCTTGTGCCAAGGGGCGGTGTCGGCGGTCATCTGCCCTGTCTCCTCAGGCGGTGGACGGCTGGGGCAGCCCGTCCCGGGGAGAAAGCCCGGGGCGCGGGGTGGTGAGGGCGGTGAGGTTCTGTTCAGCCGAGCGGGTTGGTGGTGTCGCGCAGGGTCGCCAGAGCCAGGCCGTACATGCGGGCCTTGTTGGTGCCCAGGGTGTCGCCGGCCTTGTTCACCTGTGCCTGGGCGATCTCGATCGCGGTGGAGCGCACGGCGTCCTCGGCGACCGCATGGTCGACGATGCCGGCGGCCGCGGCGTCGGCGCCGCCGTATCGGCGGGCGGTGAGCATGGCCTCGTGCGCGGTCTGCGGCGCCAGCCGGGACTGGATGAGCGCGGCCATGCCGGGGGTGAAGGGGATGTTGATGTCCGCTTCGGGCAGGCACCAGTAGCCGCGGTCGGCGCGCATCACGCGGAAGTCGTGGGCGAGGGAGAACATCGCGCCGGCGGCGAAGGTGTGCCCCTGCAGCGCGGCCACCGTGACGACCGGCAGCGACAGCATCCGCGCGAACAGCTCATGGACGGAGACGACATAGTCCTGGTGCTCTTCGGCGTGGGCCAACAGCCACTCCAGATCGAGCCCGTTGGAAGTAGAACTTCCGGCTCGCAAAAGCGCAGGTCTTAACCGCCCGTTGAAGGTCCCAGCGCACGGCGGGACGCCTCCTGCTCGCTTCGGATCGGTCCCGTTCACACCCCTGTCCACTCCAAGCGCGGCACGACACCTGATGGGTACGCAGCTTCCTCACTTCTTCGCTTCGAACGCCCTTAGAGGGTGTCTCACGTATCAAGTTTCGCTGCGGACCACGTGCGGGATCTTGAGACCACGAGCAGCCCCATGGCAGGCTCATGCCGCATGATCGATGACTTCGCGAAAGACAACCTGCACGGGAGACTGCGGCGGGACCGCAAGGCGCTGCTCTGGAAACTCGACGGCTTGTCCGAATACGACGCCCGCCGACCTTTGACAGCGACCGGGACCAACCTCCTCGGCCTGGTCAAACACGTGGCCACCGTCGAGGCCAGGTACTTCGGCGAGGTCTTCGACCGCCCTTCCCCGGAACCGCTGCCCCGGTGGCAGGACTACAACGGCAGCGATCTGTGGGCGACCGAGGACGAGACCCGCGATCAGATCATCGGGTTCTACCGGCGCACGTGGGAACACTCGGACGCGACGATCAACGAGCTTCCCCTCGACGCCCCCGGCCACGTGCCGTGGTGGCCGGAGCCTTATCCCAACACGAACCTGTTCGCCGTCATGGTCCATGTCCTGGGCGAGTCCATCCGGCATGCCGGGCACGCCGATATCCTGCGCGAGGGCCTCGACGGCCGGACCGGGGTACGCGCCGAACACGAGAAGCAGATCGACGAGGAAGCCCGTGCAGCCTACTGCGCGAAGATCGAGCAGGCCGCCAGGTCGGCCGCACCAGTCGAGACTTAGAGGTTGTCTCACGTGACGTGATGTTCGTGCGGCATGCTGCCGGTCGTGGGTGCTGATCTCTCTTGATCGCCGCCGCCTTCACGTCAGGGTTTTCGGGTCGGCTGCCTCTTCGTCCGGGGGCGTGTCCGCGTCGGCCGGTGGCGGGACGGGCGGCTGGATGTCCTCGGGCAGGTTCTGTTCGGCCCAGATCACCTTGCCCTGCGGGGTGTACCGGGTGCCCCAGCGCTCAGCCATCTGCGACACCAGGAACAGGCCCCGGCCTCCCTCGTCCGTCGTCGCGGCGTACCGCAGATGGGGTGAGGTGCTGCTGCCGTCGGCCACCTCGCAGATCAGCGTACGGTCGCGGATCAGCCGCACGTGGATCGGCCCGGCGCTGTAGCGGATGGCATTGGTGATGAGCTCGCTCAGGATGAGCTCCATGGTGAAGCCGAACTCTGACAGGCCCCATGCTTCGAGCCTCTGGGACACAGCGTCGCGCATGCCCGAGACGGCGGCCGGGTCCGCAGGTACATCCCAGTCGGCGATGCGGTCGCGCGGCAGTACCCGAGTGCGGGCGACGAGCAGGGCGACGTCGTCCTTGGGACGATCGGGGAGCAGGCTGTCCAGCACGTCCTGGCAGGTCTCCTCGGGCGGCCGGCCGGAGTGGCCCGTCAGTGCATCGAGCAGCAGTTCCATTCCCACGTCCAGGTCGCGCCTGCGGTCCTCGATGAGGCCGTCGGTGTACAGGACGAGCTGGGTTCCCTCCGCGAGGCACAGCTCCGCGGTCTGGAACGGCATGCCGCCGAGGCCCAGGGGCGGACCGGCCGGCACGTCCGGGAAGGTGGCGGTTCCGTCCGGCTGGACCAGCGCGGGCGCCAGATGCCCCGCACGCGCCATGACGTAGCGGCGCGTCACAGGGTCGTAGATCCCGTACAGGCAGGTGGCGCCCACGACGCCCGCTGCACTCTCCGCCGTCTCGTTCTGGTCGATGCGCCCGACCAGGTCATCTAGATGGCTGAGCAACTCGTCGGGTGGCAGATCGAGGGCGGAGAAGTTGTGCACCGCGGTCCGCAGCCGTCCCATCGTGGCGGCGGCGTGCAGGCCGTGGCCGACCACATCGCCGACGGCCAGTGCCACCCGGCTCCCCGGCAGCGGAATCACGTCGAACCAGTCTCCGCCCACGCCCGACTGGGCGGGGAGGTAGCGGTAGGCGATGTCGAGGGCGTTCTGCTCGGGCATGGCCTGTGGCAGCAGGCTGCGCTGGAGGGTGACTGCCAGAGCGTGCTCGCGGGTGTAGCGGCGTGCGTTGTCGATGCTTATCGCGGCACGGGCCACCAGCTCCTCCGCCAGCGACACGTCCTCTCCGTTGAAGCGCTCATGCTGTTGCGTGCGCCAGAAGGTGGCCATGCCCAGCACGACGCCACGGGCCTGGATGGGGGCGGTGATGAGGGAGTGGATGCCGTAGTCGATGATCGCCTTGGCCCGCTCGGGGTCCTGCACGCGCCATCCCATGGCGGTCGGCAGATCGCTCACCAACTGGGAGCGGCCGCTGCCGTAGCCGCGCGCCTGGGGCGTGGAGGGAAGGTAGTCGAAAAGCCGGCCCTGTTCGGAGAGCGGATGGTCGTCCTGAATGCCGCACACGGCCGCGCGTCGCATGTCCGTCCCCGTGAGGGCCGGCTCCTCGCCGTGCAGGACGGCGTCGGCCAGGTCCACGGTGACGAAGTCCGCGAAGCGAGGAATCGGGACCTGCGCCAACTCGTCGGCGGTGCGCAGCACGTCCAGGGTGGTACCGATGCGGAGTCCGGCGTCGTACAGCAGCCTGAGTCGCTCCCGTGCCACCTCCGCCCTGCCGGTCACCGCCTGCAGCTCGGTGGAATCGCGCAGTGTCACCACCGTTCCCTCGGGACCTCCTCCGAAATCCGTGGGCCGTTGGTTGACCGCGAGCAACCGCTCGCCCGCGAGGTGCACCTCGTCGGTGGCCTCACGCCCGGAGGCAAGCAGCGCCTTCATCTCGGGATCGAGGCCCGGCAGGTTCGAGACGAGCTGCCCCTCGACGTCCGGGGGCAGCTCCAGCAGCCGTCTGGCCTCGTCGTTCGCCAGCATCAGCCGCCCGTCGGCGGCCACGATCAGCACCCCTTCCCGAACGGAGTGGAGCACCGTGTCGTGGTGCTCGTACATCAGGGTCATCTCGTCCGGGGCAAGGCTGTGTGTCTGGCGTCGCAGCCGCTTGCCCACCAGCGCCGTCACACCGGTGGACAACACGAGCGCTCCGGCGCCGGCGCCCAGGATGATCGGTAGTTGCCGGGACAACTGACTTTCGACGTTCTTGACCTTCATCCCGGCCGAGACGAGTGCCACCACCCGGCTGTCGGCGTTCTCGATCGGGACCGTGGCCTGCACCTCGCGACCGAGCGGGCCGTTGATGCTCTCCACGTAGACCTTCCCCGCCAGCGGCGGCCCGATCTCGCCCACGAACCGCTTTCCGATCCGGTCCGGCAAAGGGTGTGTGTACCGGATGCCCTCAGTGTCCATGACCACGATGAAGTCGACGCCTGCGGCCCGGCGTGCCGCCTCGGTGAGCGGCTGGAGAACCTTGCTCGGATCCGGAGTCTGCAATGCCGCCAGGACACCTGGTGAGTGCGCGAAGGTCTGTGCCACGGCCGTGGAGCGTCGCCTGGCCTCGGCGCTGTTGTCCCGCTCCGACTGCAGGATGAGGGCGAAGACGCCGCAGGCCACGAGCAGCACTACCAGAGCCACCTGGAAAACCAGTACCTGCCCGGCTACGCTCCGCGTGCCCTTGCCGAGGAGGCGCTTGACTGATAGGTGTCGAAAACGGGCGAAAGGATTCGCCATGCGACCTTTCTAGCATCGGTGATCCAAAGTGGCCAGGGCTCGGCCGAACCGTGCCCGGCCGACCTCGGACGCCCGGGCGGCGTGTGCCGCATGACTTCGGCTACTCCGGGCATGGCCGTCCGTCGCGCATTCGCGCGGCCGGCGCATGATCCTTCCACGCCAGGTGCCCGATTAGGCCGATATGATGCCTTTTGTGATCATGTCTGCACCTCCCGCAAAGCGGTGTGGCAGCCGCGGCGGGGACGGAACCCATGCGAGCGGCCGGAGAACGTCGGTTCGTAGTACGCCCCCAATAACAGGCGGACCACTTCACCGACGAGCTTGTCCGACCAGGTCGGCAGCCCCAGCGGACGCGTCTTCTCATTCTTCTTCGGGATATGAACGCGCCGGACCGGACGAAAGCGGTAACGCTCGTGGCGCATCGCCTCGATGATCCGGTCGATCTTCCGCTGTGACATGCCGTCCACGGTTTCTGACGTGACCCCGGGCGTCATCGCACCATGGTTGGCGTAGATGCGCCCGTAGGCCAACAGATACAACTGTGGATTGAACAGCTGCCGATACAGTTCATCACACGGCAGGCTACGCCTGCCGCGTTCACGCAGGACACCCAATACCGTTTTGGCGCTCTGCATTGCGCATACCTCCCGAGTCTGGGTGACCGAATCACCTGGCCCCCTGCGCCCGATGCGGACGGCTTTCCCGTCCTCCCTGGCCGGTCGTGACTCCGGCGACTACTACAAGGCCTCCGTCGCCATAGGACTCGCGTCCCGTAGGCGATCCCACGTTCGTCCCTGTCTGTACGTCCTAGCGCGACACAGGCGTCCCACTCATCTCCTTGAATGTCCTCGCTGGACATCGCTCCGCCCCCCGGAAGTGCTCCAACCAACAATCGAAGCTGGAGCAGAGTGCGGCGCCGGTTTCAGCTGTCATTTCCGGCGGATGGGAACTTGCATCTTCTGGAGATTGGGCTTCAAACAATCCAGTCTTCGCCATATCGCGCGGGCCGCCCAGCACACCGTCCCTGACAACTGGGCCCGGTCACTGGTTTTCTGACATGGTGTTGTCCTCTTCACCTTTCGGATCCGGGTAAGTCATCCGGCCCAGAAACCTCCTTCCGAGTTCCTCCCGGCTCAGCCGGGGATACAAAAGGGCGCCTCGTGGCGCACAAGGTCCGCTCGATCACCCACCGGTAGGTGCCCAGCCCGTGTCGTGCCGGGTGCCGCGGCGGGCGATGGCTGGCACGATGCCTCGGTCGCGGATCTGGTTGCGGTAAAGGTCGTGGTCGTAGCCGCGGTCGGCGAGGAGCGAGTCCGGCTTGCGACGGGGACGGCCGACCCTGCCACGGACGGGCGGGATCGCGTCGAGCAACGGCAGTAGCTGGGTGACGTCGTTGCGGTTGCCACCCGTCACCAGGGCCGCTAGCGGGGTGCCATGCCCGTCGGTGATCAGATGATGTTTCGAGCCGGCCCGGCCCCGGTCAACCGGCGAGGGGCCCGTGTGGATCCCCCTTTTAACGCCCTGACGTGCGAGGAGTCGACCACGCAGCGGGACCAGTCGAGCTCGCCGCCGCGTTGAACTCGGCGAGCAGTAGCTCGTGCAGCCGCTGACACACGCCGGCCTCGTCCCAGTCCTGCAGACGGCGCGAGCACGTCGTGCCCGAGCCAAAACCGAGTTGCTTCGGCAGGTACTCCCACTGGATCCCGGTGTGCAGTACGTACAGGATCCCGCACAGCACATCCCGGTCCGGCGGCGGCTTGCGGCCCGGGTACCCAAAGCGACGCTCGCGCTGCGGCAGCAGCGGCTCCAAGCGGTCCCACAGCTCATCCGAGACCATGCAAGGCGGACTCTCCACACCAGGCCGAACGCTCAATTCCCATGTCGACAACGGCCGTCAGGGGCGATCCATCTCATTGTGTTAGCCGCTGTAAGTGGCGTTCGGCAGCGTAGGGTGGTCCGCCCGAGTCCGGCTCAGGTCCACTTGAGTCCCCTTGCGAAGCACTAGCTATATCCCCTCCTGCCGCTTACCCGACGTACTCAGCTGACAATCTCGAACACTCCTCCGAGTGAGCGCGCGATGTTAAGGGCTCGCAGAGGAACTACATGCGTGCGAGCCCTAACAACGGCTAACACAGTGAGCCGAGTTGCCGGTGGGTGATGAGAAACAGGCGAGTTTGAGGAACGCTTCGTGGATGTCGGCTCGGCGTTCCCAGCGGATCCGTAGGCGCCGGAAGCCGTGCTTGTATGCGCGCAGAGGCCCACGCTCCCGAACCGCGAGGCACCGGCCCCGGCCGGCCTTCGGGAAGCCACAACCCCCGACCCGGCACCCCGCTACGACGTCGGCATAACCGTCAACGCCCCGACAGTCTCAAAGCCATCGGCCGCCCCGGACGACAAAGATCAAGCTCAGCGCCAGGAACACCGCCGTGATCGAGGGGGTCACCTCGTTGCCGCCCATCGTCGTCGCCGACCTGTTCGGCCTCCCCCCTCCACCGCCGAGACAGGGGCGAAATGCGCCAACAAACTGGTACCCACTACCGCCGCCGAGTACGACGAGCGGAAGCGTCAGTAGGACTGGGTGATACGACAGGGCCCGCCGCCTGTGGAGGAGGGGGCGGGACTGGAGGACCGGAAGATCCTTTGCTGGCTGTGCCTGGAGGGTGGGAGGTAAGAGCCCGCGTGTGAGAGATATGTGACCCTGTGTTCAAGAAGCCAGCTCAGAGTCATCCAGAAGCTCTGGAGCGCCTTACCGTCATCAACACGCCCAGCGCATCTCGGATTGCCCATACCTTCCGAGGGAAATCGCATCAGTCGGATGACGAAGGGATGAAAGCGTGCGGATACGAGCTCTGCTCACCGCCGGGGTCGCCACGATTGCCGCTATTGGTTTCACGACCCCTACCGCTCAGGCTGCCGAGCCCCTGCCAGCCGCCGTGGCAGCTGCCGAACAAACCAGTGCGGGGCCCGCCAAGTCCACCCTGACAGTCCGCGGCCCCGCCAACAAGGCTGCTCCTCAGGGAGTGTTGATCACCTGCTGGATCGAGCAGCAGGGCGGCGACCCGCATGTACGCACATCAACCCGAGGGGCCGGCGTGAAGGCCGCCCTCAAGTGTGACCACCCCGTCCAGGGCATGACCCTCACCGGTCAGATGTACTACTACTGGGGAGTGGCGGACCTGTTCTGGAGTGCCAGCGGGGCGCCGGCCACCGTCAACGCGGGGCCCGGAGCCACGGAGCTGCAGAACAAAGACACCACAGCTCAATGCGCCAACAAAGACAAGACGTGGTGGTACGGCGAGTTCAAGGGGAGGGTCACCTACGCTACGCCCGACGGCGGCACCACAACTGGGGAGCTGATTTCCAAGAACTCCACCGACGCGGAGCTCGAATGTAGCCCCGTTTTTTGACGGGACCGAAGGGTAATCGCGCAACGTAGCGGAAAGGGCAGTCGTGGAGGTTCAGAAATTCGATGACCGGCGGATCAGCAGCAGCCACGACTGCCCTTCCTACTTCATCGAACAATGGGCGTGGCAACTATCCGACAATGGTCGGCGTATTCACAGCCTCGTCTGTGCTACATACGCCCTCACCGGCTGCGATGTCCTTGAGGCAATCGAGTGGGCGAGGAATCATCAATCCAACCCGGGTTCCTTCGTCCTGCATGCCGCTACCTGGACGAATCATGGCTTTCTGGAGACGCTGCGGCTTACCGGCAAGGCTCCTGAACAGGGCTCAAGCAGCTCTGACAGCCAGCCCTAAAGCGTGTTGCAGAAGGCCGTGATTTTGCAGGTCAGAGCACGGCCGCGGCTGTTCTGATCACGAGGCCAGGGCGAGGTTGTGCATGTGAGCGACGGCTTGGACCGCGTGGTGGAGGCCATCGCCGTGCTGTCGGCAGTCGCGGAGGATCTTGTAGTTCTTCAGCCGGCCGATCGCATGCTCGACCCGCGCACGGACCCGCCGGTGCTCCGCGTTGTCGGCTTCTTCTCCGGTCAGCAGTGGTCGGCCGGGGCGTTTACGGTGAGGGACGACCAAGCCGGTGTTGATGCAGGCGCCGTCGCCGAGCACGGTACGCCCTGGCACTGGTCCGGCAGGCCGGAGTCGCGTCGCACATGGGCGTCGGCCTTGTTGCCCCGGTGCCGGGCTGGCGGTGGCCACGACCAGGCGGGCGTCGGCATCGGTGATGACCTGCACGTTTGCGGAGAACCGGTAGTTGCGGCTCGAGGCACCGACCTGCCGGTCGCGCACCGGGACCAGCGTGCCGTCCACGATCCACAGCCGGTCCGCGGTGTCGACGGGACATGAGACCGGCTCGAGGGCGAGGAGGGGCCGTAGCCGCTGGATGACCCTGCACACCGTGGCAGGCGAGACCCCGAACATTGTCGCGAGCTGCCGCATGGTGATGTTCGTCCGGTAGCAGACCGTTACCGCCAGCACCCGGTCGGCAAGCGGCAGGCACCATGGACGGCCGACCCGCGGCCCGTCGCCACCCCGCTCCCGCACCACCTTCAACAACCGCTCGAACTGCTTCGTCCGCAGTCCTGTGAACGTCTCCACCCACAACGGCTCAGCCCTCAACACTCCACGTATACAAGGGAAATGCCCTGATCACGGCCTTCTGCAACACGCTTAAGGGCCGTCCCGTAAATGATCTTTAGCGCGGGAGAGTGCGATCGGCCGACTGGCGGACCGCTCTCTATCCGGCGAGGGCGAGGTTGTGCAGGCGGGCGATGCCACGCACGGCGTGGTGGACGCCGTCATCTTTGAGACGGCAGTCGCGCAGAGCTCGGTGAACGGGGTTATCCAGGACGACTCCGACGCCGTGATCACACCAGCCACGCCGTGATCATCACCTTCCGGCTGATCCATCCAGCGGGGCGAAGGCGAGGATGTCGGGGACCGCTTCGCGCAGGCTCGCGAAGTGACGGTGCATGCCGGTCACCGCAGCCGCGGTGTTGACGCCCCACACCGTCATGCCGGCCCGCAGCCCTGCTTCGACTCCGGAGGGGGCGTCCTCAATGACCAGGCAGTTCTCGGGCCGGACGCCGAGCTGTTCTGCGGCCAACAGGTAGGGCACAGGCGAGGGTTTGCCTTCTTCCACTGCGGCAGCGTCCACGATGACGCGCGGGACCGGCAGGCCCGTCCGAGCAAATCGCCCCCGCACCCGGTGCTCGTAGTTGGAGGTCACGAGCGCCCACGCCCCCGACGGCGATACAAACCCGCTGAGGCGGATCAACCGGGAGATCAACCGTAGGACCGATGTCGTCCAGATCTTTCCCGACCCCGACGCCCTCGAACGGGGGCACTATCTACCCCCAGGACACAGGGCAGATCGACGCCACTACGACAGCGACCTCGGGCCCCCGTGCGTGCACCTGCCAGTGGGAGCTGGTCGGAGTGGAGACATGCGGCCATCGCCTGGCAGCGGATTGAGACAACGGCACGCGCACTGCGTATCGCTTCACAAGGCAGCCGCAAGCACACCTCTGCGGTCCGGCTCCCCAACAGCCAACAACGCCAACTCTCCGGAGCCGGCTGGCCAGTTCAGCAGATGACCGGTGTGACCCGCACGGAAACCACCGGGAGGTGGGTGGAGGAGGACTACCGATGGGATTCGACGAGGCCGAGCCGTTCCGAGCCCCCAGCTGGCGGCGTGAGCCCGCGCAGGATATCCAGGATTCCTTTCAGGCGGTTCTGAACGCCCTGGATGCCGCTCGCACCGAGCTTTACACGACGGAGGAGCACCGGAGGACAGGAAGCCCGCCAGCGTCCTTCGATCGCCACAGCGCAACGGCCGAACACGGCGACTCCACTCCGCCCACCCCGTCGCCGTCGTCGCCACCCTACTCACAGACACGTGGCGTGGGGCCTCGACCTGAACTGGTTCCGGTCCGTCCCCAAGGCTTCCTGCCGTCCGTCGCCGACCCGCCTCGACCCGCTCGGGAACGCCGGGCCCCGGAGGACCTCGGGGTTGAGCCGTTGTGGTCACGCGGTGTGCGGCAGGAGGCGGTCGCGCCGCCGAGTGCGGGACACCCGCCCACTGCGAGCGACGAAGGTCCGAGGCGCTCCGAACCGCCGACAGCCGTACCGCCACAGGCCGCTCCGCGGGACCGCGCGCGCCGACAACCCGATTCGTCTGGCGATACCCCGAATCCGGCCGCCCGCCAATGCCCAGCTTCGCCGGCGGACGGCTTCGTTGCCCGGCCCTCCCAGACGCCACTGCGCCCAGACCCTGTCCGCACGCCTGAGCCGAAGGAAAGCCGAGGACATCGGCGCTTCACCGAACGGCGACACCACCGCGTCGCCGGAGTCTTCGGTCTGGGCGCGGTGAGCGGATTGATCCTTGCCTCTTCGGTGCTCAGCAACAGCCACTCCGCACCGGTGGTGCCGCCTGCGTCCTCGGGGCGACCGGACCGGCCACTGCCTCAGACTCCGACCCCTGCAGTGTCGCCCCCGTCCTCCGGGCAACCGGATCGGCCGACGCCCGGCAACATTTCGCTTCCCGAGATCCCGGGCACCGGGGTACTGCGCCAAGGCGACACCGGCCATGGCGTTTACGAGTTGCAGGTACGTCTGCTCCAGATCCCACACATCTATGACGGCGGTGCCATCAACGGCCGCTTCGACACAGAGGTCCGGCAGGCTGTGGCCCGATTCCAGAAACAGTTCAGCGTCCATGGGGACGAGACCGGTGTCTACGGGGACAACACCCGTCAGGCCCTCATGCTGCGCACGAAGTAGTCGACGACAGCAACACGGATGCCATCGGCATCGCCCTGTACGACAAGGCCGGGTGTGGGCCGACAGCATCGTCAGCTTCACGCCCACGGTCCTCCGCTACGCGCCCGGCCGCCCCGCCTCCATCCTCGTCTCCAACGACATGCGGCATCTGTCGACCGAGCTGCGCTGGACGGGCTTTCCGCCCGAGCTGTACATCTGAAGCGACCGTCAGCCCATCGCCGTGCCCCATCGCGCCAAGCGAGGGCGTCGAACAGCGTGTTCCTCCAGAGCACTGGTCGGTTGATCTGACGTGTCTGTCCGGTTAGTGATCACTGACGCGATGTGGTGCCGGATCGAGCCGCTAATGCCTGCGCTGCTCTGTAGTGTGGGTGGTACAGGCCATGCCGCGCCGGCTGACGTGCTGGTGCTGAGGTGGTGGCCGCGCTGGAGATGTTCCTTCGGAGACTGGGCTCCGTCGCCCCGGTGGCACGACACGACGCCCACAACGGGGCCGGCGGCCCCCATGAAGGAATACGCGGTGCATTCCGACAACACCTACGACAGTGCCTCCGTCATGCAGTGGCTGCTGGATACGGAGTCGCTGGAGGACTTCCTGCAGTCTCTGGCCGACGCGGCTCTGGAGCTGACCCATGCCGAGGGTGCCGGGGTGACGATCGAACGCGATCACCGGCCTCTCACCGTGGCCAGCGCGGGCCCCCCGGCGCTGAAGCTGGATGAGAAGCAGTACGGCCAGGACGACGGCCCGTGCCTGCAGTCCGCCCGCACCGGCGAAGAGGTCGGCGTCGAGGACATGCTCAGGGAGACACGCTGGGGCGACTACCCGGCCTACGCCGCCGCCTGCGGGATCCGCTCCTCCCTCTCCCTGCCGATCTCCGCCCGCACCCACACCACCGGCGCCCTCAACCTCTACGCGGGCCCGCCCCAGGCGTTCGAATCCGCCGACCTCAGCGCGCTGCGCTCACTGGCCGCACAGGCCACCGGCGCCATCGCCCTGGCGCAGCGCATCGCCGACGCGCAGGCGTTCGCCGAGCAGATGCAGACGGCGATGCAATCCCGCGGCGTCATCGACCAGGCCCTCGGGGTGGTCATGGGCCAGCGCCGCTGCACCGCCGACGAGGCCTTCGGTATCCTGCGCTCCGCCTCCCAGCACCGCAACATCAAACTCCGCGACCTGTGCACCGAACTGATCACCAGCCTCACCGGCCGGCCCCCCACCAGCCCTGACCTGCGCCCCCGACCATGACACGACCGACCGCCCCGGCCCCCTGCCTGCCGGGTGCTGCCACGGCCGGTGACCGGCCGCCCCGCCCGCACCGGTCTCGCCGGCGGGCGCCGCGCTGCGTGGCGCCGCGTCGGCCCGTGAGCCTCGCGGGGGAGACGACCTACGTGGGCGTGTGCGAAGCCAGGCGGCGCCGTGACGAGGGATTCCGGCCGTGAACGCCGCGGCGCTGGGGCGTGCGCTGAGCCGGCTGCTGGAAGCCAGTCACACGGCGACGTTCGAGCAACTGCCCGGCCTGCTCGATGCGGCTGCTCGCGCCGCGGGCGCCGGCGGGGCGCGGCTGTTCGTGGCGGACCTGCAGCAGGAGGTGCTGCGGGAGGTCACCGGCATCGGGCTGAACGCCGGCCACGGCGGAGGCGAGACACGCATCGAGGGCACCCTGCCCGGCCGCGCCTACCAGACACTCCGCAGCGTTGCCCCGCCCACGGAAGGCTCCTGCTGGACGCCGGTGCTCGATGGCACCGAACGCCTGGGCGTTCTGCGCGTCGACCCGCCTCCCGGCGGTACGGACCCCCTCGACCACGAGGTGGTGCAGGCGCTGGCCTCGGTGGCGGGACTGCTGCTGATCTCCAAACGGAGCAACAGCGACTCCCACGCCCGGCTCACCCGAACCCGGAGAATGGGAGTGTCAGCGGAGTTGCAGTGGACGCTCATGCCCCCGCGCACCTTCGCCAACGGCCGGGTCACCATCAGCGCCATGATGGAGCCCGCCTACAGGATGGCCGGAGACGTCTTCGACTACGCGGTCGCCGACGGCATCGCGCACCTGGCCGTCTTCGACGCCATGGGCCACGACACGGCCGCCGGCCTGACCGCGTCCCTGGCCATGGCCACCTGCCGCAGCAACCGCCGAGCCGGCAAGGGCCTCGCCGCCACCAGCCACGCCATCGAAGAGACGCTGTCCCAGCAGTTCGAACACAGCCGCTACGCCACCGGCATCCTCGCCGACCTGGACCTGGCCACCGGGAAACTCAGCTGGGTCAACCGCGGGCATCTGCTGCCGGTGATCATCCGCGGCGGACGGTGGGCAAAGACCCTGCACTGCGCGCCGGGCGGCCCGATGGGCACCGGCCTCGACCTGCAAGCGGAGGTGTGCGTCGACCAGCTCGAACCCGGAGACCGGCTGCTGCTGTTCACCGACGGCATCACCGAAGCCCGCAACGCGGACGGCGACCTGTTCGGCCTGGAGCGTTTCACCGACTTCCTCATCCGCCACCACGCCGACGGCTTGCCCGTCGCCGAAACTCTGCGCCGCCTGATCCACGCCGTCCTCGCCCACCATGACGGCCGCCTGGACGACGACGCCACCGTCCTGTTCTGCCAGTGGCACGGCAAGTCAGCCGATCACTGACCTGCCTTCCCCGCTGTCCACTCACCACAGGACACGGGTGGGACTACTGACCGCTTCGTCCGCACCACCTGACGGCGACAGCTGCATTCGGTGGTGGACTATCGCGATGCCCACCATGTGCGCCGGAGTCAGCGCTGCCCGCAGCAGCGCACACACACCTTCGAGTACTCCATGCCGCGCGGGACGATGAACGACGAGGTCGTCCGCTCATCGAGGGGTAGTGCTGTGTCATGAACGCACTGGTGATCAACTCCACCCTCAAGCAGACCCCCGAGCCGTCCAACACCGCCGCACTGGCCCAGGTGGTCGGCGACTGGCTGGAGGAGCAGGGCGGAGTGGAGGTGGAGTATCTCCGAGCTGTCGATCGCAACCTGCATCCCGGTGTGGTCAGCGAAGCCGTCGCCGACGGCGACGATTGGCCCGCCGTCCACGCCAAGCTCCTGGAAGCGCAGATGCTCGTCATCGCTTCCCCGACCTGGCTCGGCCGTCCGTCCTCGGTGGCCCAGCGCGTGCTGGAACGCATGGACGCAATGCTTTCCGAAACAGACGACGACGGCCGCCCCGTCGCCTACAACCGCGTCGCGGGAGTGGTGGTCACCGGCAACGAGGACGGCGCACATCACGTGATCAGCGAGATCAACGGCGCCCTCTGCGACATCGGCTACACCATTCCCGGCCAGTCGTGGACGTACTGGCACCTCGGCCCCGGCCCTGGCCCGGACTACCTCGACGATCAACGCGGCCACGACTGGGCCCACAAGACCGGCCGCGCGATGGCCGCCAACCTGTACGGCACCGCACGAGCCCTGGCCGCCAGTCCCCTGGGCGCTCCACCCCAGTGACCACAGCCTGCTGTCCCAAGGCGGTCTCGGCCGCGCAGCTTCTCCTACGTGATCTACGGGAGCTCCATGGGACGCCACGGGGATCTCCCTTCACGGGAATTTCGGCCGGGCCGCACAGCACCATGAACGACGAACTGCTCGCCGTGGCGCCGGCATGCCACTCTCAGACACTGCGGGCCGATGCGCTGGACCAACACCATGATCAAAACTGAGACCGTGGAGCATCCGGAGCTTCAGCGATACCGCCCCAGCCGCTGGCTGGAGTTTGTGCCCTTGACAGCGATCCCGGGGCTTGATGCCACGGCCGCCTAACCAGCTCCGCAAAGGGACCGAAAGCCAGTGAACACTGTGGCATACACCTCTCAGTGCGGGGCACTTGAAGGTCCGCTTGACGCTGCCCGGTGGTGGGCCGTGGCGTCAGATGGGGCCTTTTGGTTATAGCCAGTTCGTCGCGGTGCGGTCAGCCGCCCGCGGGGTGGGCTTTGAGGGGAGAGTTATCAGCATGATCATTCCGGCGGAGAAGGAGCTGCGCGTGGTGCTGGCCCGGTTCGCTCAGGCTCGTATCGAACACGATGTGCACCCCACCGACCGCACCGCTCGCGCCCTTGAAGACGCCACCTACACGCTGTGCGTGATGACCGGGGCCCGCACCGCCGAGCAGGCGCTGCGGGCGGCTGATGCATTGCTCGAACAGTACGGGGCGGGCGGTGTGAGCGTCTCCCGAGAGGACGAGACACTGGCCGCGTAAGAGCTAAATTCCCTCCGCATGCTGCTCTTTCATGTCCCGTCTCCTGCCTGAAGTGCAGCAGTGCTCAGTGAGTGGAGCGGTCCGCAGTATGCGCATCATGACCATGAACGTGCTGGCACCGTCGTATGCCGACGGCTCGAGTCGGCGGGCGATCCTGGCTGAGGAACTACAGCGCCTGGGCCCCGACGTGCTCGCGCTCCAGGAGGTGACGCGCGAAGACACGGAAGCCCTTGAGCGCAGTGGCTGGCATGTGCTTCCGCATCCACGGTGGTCTGCGGAGGGGGTCGGAGCCGTGCTGGCGGCACGGCGTCCCTTCGGGCGCACGGTGTCGGACACGCTGGAGGTGACCGAGCGGACGATGGACACCGACTGGTGTGGCGTCGTTGCTGCCGAGCTCCCGCTCCCGGAAACCCTTGGCTCAGTCCTGGTGGTGCACCACAAGCCGAGCTGGCCCTACGGCTGGGAGCGCGAGAGGGAACTGCAAGCCTTGGTTACGGCCCGCCTCGTCGAAAGCGTCATGGCCGAACGATCGCTGTCTCACGCGGTTCTGCTGGGTGACTTCGATGCGACGCCGCAGGCGGCGAGCTTGCGGTTCCTCCGAGGGCTGCGGTCGCTGGGCGGCCTGAGTGTGTGCTTCCAGGACGCCTGGTCCACCGTGCACCCTGGCGAACCAGGCCCCACGTTCAGCTCCGGCAACCCCCTTGTCCGGCAGGGTGACATGCCCGAAGCCGCGGATCGCCGCATCGACTACATCATGATCCGCTGCGGTCCCCACGGTCCCACCCTGCGCATCACCTCCTGCCGGCGAGTCCTGGCGGGACCGGTGAACGGCGTGTACGCAAGCGATCATTACGGTCTGGTCGCCGACCTGTCCCTTCCTGACCACACGCCAGGTCAATGGAGAAGCCCTCACCAGCAGCGGAACACTGACCACCTACCAGCCGACCGAGGCTGAACTCGGCTTTCGGACGCGTCAGTGCGGGTGCGTCCCAGGGCAGACTTTCAAGATCGTCGGAATGCTCCTGACGCGTGCCGGCAATCCGTTCTGGCGCACCGCCCGTTGCCGGCGACGGGGAACATGCCTGCTGCTGATATGGGCACGCGGTGCGGGAAGGAACGGCGTGGCCCACGAAGCAATGGCCCTGTCGTGGACGACACCGGCGAAGGGGAAGCCTTGCAGCCCGAGCAGGAGTAGTCCGCACCACAGATCGTGTCCGAGCCCGCCCCGCCCTACGACTCGGACAAGCAGCAGCATCCCGGCCTGGAGGCCGACATGCGCCTCTCGCCGCGTTATCGGGCGAGCCGTTACCGGGCCAGCGGGAAGCTGGAGGGTAAGGCCGCGCTGATCAGCGGCGGCGACTCCGGTATCGGCCGGGCCGTAGCGCTGCTGTACGCGCGCGAGGGCACCGACGTCGCCATCGTGTATCTGCCCGAGGAGCAGGTCGATGCGGAACGGGTGCGAAGTGAGGTGGAGGAGCAGGGCCGGCGCTGTCTGCTGCTGCCCGGCGACCTCACCGACCCTGCCTTCTGCCGCGAGGCCGTCGAGCGGACCGCGGCGGAGTTCGACGGGCTGAACATCCCGGTGAGCAACGCCGCGTATCTCAACAGCAAGCTGGAACTGGAGCAGTTGACCGCGGAGGACTTCGACCGGACGTTCAAGACGAACGTCTACGCGTACTTCCACCAGCTCATGGCGGCTCTGCCCCACCTGGAGCCGGGCGCCGCCGTCATCACCACCGCGACCGAAGAGGCCCTCAAGGGCAGTACGACGATGATCGACTGCGCGGCGTCCAAGGCCGCGCTGATCACTTTGACCAAGTCCGTGGCCGTGCACCTGGCCAAGCGGGGCGTCCGCGCCAACGTGGTCGCGCCCGGCCCGACCTGGACGCCGCTCAACGAGGCCGACCCGCACATGCTGCCGGACGGACTCGCCCACATCGGCAGCGAGGCCCCAGCGGGGAGCTCGAGGTCGCCCTGGGCCGCGTCAAGGTGCCACGGCCGGGTCCGGCAGACCGCGCACCCGGCCGTGGCGGGTGCGCGCCGATAAGGCGTACGCCTCCCGCAAGAACCGCGCCTACCTGCGCAGACGTGGCATTCGCAGCACCATCCCAGACAAAGTCGACCAGGCCCGCAACCGAAGGAAACGCGGCTCCCGCGGCGGTCGTCCGCCGAAGTTCGACCCGGAAGACTACAAGGCTCGGCACGCAGTCGAGTGCGGCATCAATCGCCTCATAAGGTACCGCGCCGTGGCCACGAGGTACGACAGGCTCGCGGTCCGCTACGAGGCGACGGTCCTCGTAGCGGCCATCACGAGTGGCTGTGACCAGCACATTCGATAACCGCCCTCGGAACACCAAGAAGGCCGCGAACTTCGATGGCCCTGTTCACCAGGGGTCAGCCATCGTCGCTGTTGCCTCTCGGTGAAACTAACGGCCTGGGGAGCGAGTGCCAGTGCCAGCGGGTTGGTCAGGGCTACGAGACGTTGAGCGGCAGATCTCGGTGGAAGACGGCCATAGCCTGGCCGGGGCCGTTGTAGTCATCGACGATCTTCGTGTTGAAGCCGAGGCTGCGGTGGAAGGCGATCGAGCCGGTGTTCTGGATCGACGTGATCGCCTTCAACTGCCGTGCACCGTGACGTTCCGCTGCTTCGGCGAACGCCGTGTACAGACGACGCCCGAGACCGGTGCCACGGGAGTCTTCCCGCGTGGCGATCAGATGCACGTACCCGGTGCCGTCTGGGGTGACGAACCCGAAGACGTACCCACGAATTCCGTCCTCGGCTCGAGCAACCAAGCAGGTGGAACCAAACTCCTGCACCAGTGCGAGAAGGTGTAGCGACCGAAGGTCGCGTTCACCCCAGTAACGGGGGTGATCAGTCAGGACCTGATGGAAGTCGGCCACCCCGGCCGCTGCGATGCGTATACCCATGGTGGCGATCATGGCAGGCGCCTTGGCCGATACAGGCGAAGGTCCGCACGGAGACATCGAGCCGTGGCCCACCAGGCACGGCACGAAAAACTCGCGGCCCACTACGAGGCTACCGTCCTCGCTGCCGCCTTCAACGAGTGGTTGTGACGTACTGGTCCGACGCCAACTCGAAAACCCGGACTCGCCGACCGCAGGTGGGATTGACGGTCTCACGGACCGGATGCATCCCAAGTTTGGTCATGATCCGTTCGGAGGCGTCGTTGCCCACTTGAGTGATGCTGACGATCCGCTCCAGCCCTCGCTCTTCGAACCCGAACCGGACAGCGGCCGCAGCGGCCTCCGTGGCCAAGCCCTGTCCCCAGTGGGAACGTCCCAGCCGCCAGCCGACCTCAACCGCCGGCAGTACCTCCGGCAGGAAGTTGGGCACCGAAAGTCCGGTGAACCCGGCCAGCTCGCCAGTGGACCGGATCTCCACGGCGAACAGGCCGAAGCCCTGTGACTCCCACTCGCTCTCCCATGCCTGGACCCCGTCGCGGGTCTGCTGTTCGTCACGGACGCGGCCGTCACGGATCCACCGCATGACCTCGGGGTCGGCATTGACGGCAGCCATGGGCGCAACGTCTTCCTCGCGCCAGCGACGCAGAAACAAACGGGGAGTCTCAAGCGTGACCACCCAATCATTCTGGATCACAAAGGGGCTCTCCGCCATCCTCACCAGGCACTTTGAATACACGCCCTAGATGTGGGGCGCGGGGCTGGAAAAGCGGTGGAGGTGTGCGGAACCCCGTGCCTAGGGTCGGGGGATGAGTACTCGCACCTTCCGTGTCACCGTCCGTGGGGTGTTCGACGGGCTGAGCGTCGAGCAGCGCGCCGAGCTGCTGGAGCGTGCCGCTGAGCACGACATGCTGCGCGCGGCCTTCACGCCTGAGGGGAACCTGACTTACGACCTGGCTGCGCGGACCGCCTTCACGTTCCGCTTCCTGGACTCCGGGGAAGCCGAGGAGGACATCCTGGAGGCGGCAGAACGGGCTGAGGAGTCGGCGCGAGCGTGGCTGAGTGAGCGTGGATACGGCTACAAGAACCTCCGGTCGCAGGCCGAGGATCTGTCGCAGGCGCCGCTGGGGAAGCGCCAGCGGCGGGAGGCTGCTCGTAAGAGTGCGTGACTATGAATCAGGTGGGGGCCGTCAGGCGGACGCGTTCGCCCCGGCGCACCAATTGCCGGTCCGGCCCTCGGTGGCGCACTCGAGGCGTGGGATCGGGCGGTCAGGCCATCCCGTGGGTAACCGGCGAGCTGGCGATCACCCGACCGATGCCGTCCCTGCCGCCGTACTTCTGGGACGACGCAGTCGGCAGCCGTTACCACGACGCCTACTGGGGCCTTGCCGTGTGTCAGGCCGGTGGCCTGCCGACCGTGAGGAACAGGCGCATCGCCGCGTTCCGCACCGGGGCGAGCGGGCTTCGGGTGTGCACCGCGCGGTTCATCAGGCGGGCGGCGCGGGCCATGCGTTGGGTGGGGCGGCGGCGGGCCGTGTCGTAGGCGGCGAGGGCGTCCTCGACACGGGCCCGGGCCGTGAGTTCACCGGCCAGGGTGACGGCGTCGATCAGTGCCTCGCAGGCACCCCGGCCGAGGTCGGGCGTCATCGCGTGGGCGGCGTCGCCGATCAGAGCGACGCGGCCGCTGACGTAGCTGGGGAGCGGCTCGGCCAGGTCGTACAGGTCGTTGCGGGAGATGCCCGCGCCGCCGTTTTCCGCCACACGGGCCAGGACCCGGCGCACACCGGGATGCCAGGTCCCGAAGTGCCTTTGCAGGGCCGCGAGATCGCCACCGGGCACGGGGACGCGCTCGGGCGCGGGGGCGCAGGCGAACCAGTTGGTGTGGCCGCCCGCGCGGGGGGTGACGCCGAAGCGGGCGCCCTGCCCCCATGTCTCGCTGATGGCCTCGGTGTCGAGGCCCACGGTGCCGTGCCAGGCGGTGACTCCCGAGTAGCGGGGGCCGTATGTGTCGCCGAAGAGGGCCGTTCGGGCTCGGCTGCGCAGACCGTCCGCCGCGATGACGACGTCGCAGTCGGTCGAGTCGGTCAGGGCGCGCAGGTCGGTCACGTCCTGCCCGTAGCGCACCACGCCGTCGTCGAGCGCGGCGGTGAGGGTCTCGAACAGGGCCGGCCGCGCGATCACGTGCACGGTGTCGCCGGTGCGGCGGCGCAGGCCCGCGAAGTCCACGTTCCCGATGAGGCGGCCGTCGGACCGGAGGAAGTTGCCCCGGACCGCCGGGCGGGCCCGCTCCCGGGCGGCACGCCCGATCCCCAGTTCGTCGAGCGCCCGCAGCGCAGCCGGCCACAAACCGACAGAGGTTCCGGTGCCGGGTGGGTCGGGAGCGCGTTCGCGGACCTCGACGTCCCAGCCGCTGGCTCGAAGGTGAACGGCGGTGGCGAGACCGCCTATGCCGCCGCCGACGATGATCGCTTTCCTGGGCATGCGACCACGGTACTATGTTTGTAGTAGCGGCATTATGTTCATGGTAAATGAGAGGTCCGACACATGCCGGGCAGACGAGAAGAAGTTTTGGACGCGGCCGTCGAGGTCCTGGCCGAGGGCGGCTTGCGACGCCTCACCTACCAGGCGGTCGACACGGCCGCGGGTGTCCCCGCCGGCACCACGTCCAACCACTTCCGCAGCCGCGACGCCCTGGTCGCCGGCGTCGTCGCCCACCTCGAGGCACAGGACAGGCGGGACTGGGAGAACGTCGCAGGCGAACCGACAGCCGAAGACGAAGCATTCGTCGCCGCCCTGACCCACATGATCCGCCACGCCCTCGGCCCGGCCCGCCCCCGCACCGCCGCCCGCTACGCCCTGATCCTGGAAGGCCTCGCCCGCCCCGCAGCCCGCGACCCGCTGAGCCGCGCCCAGGACTCCCTGATCGGCTGGGTGGCCCAGTGGCTGGCCACCCTGGGCTCACCCGAGCCGCAGGAGCACTGCCGCGTCCTGTTCGACTACCTCGACGGCATGATGTTCCATCAAGTGGTCCTGCCCCGGGCGTACTTCGACCCGGAGCCAGGCATCCGGCTGGTACTCGGGGCGCTGCTCCAGCGCTAGCGGCCGCTGCCGCGGTCACGGTTGGCGGTGGGCAGGTCCTTCACGCTGCCGTCCACGGCACGGCGCACCCTGGACTGGCCGCCGAAGTTGATCTCGGGGTAGATGCAGACGTAGCCGGAGGGACAGTCGATGGCGGCCCGCTGTGTGCTGGGCTCGCCGGAAGCGGAGGCCGTGACGCTCATCGAGGACAGGACCAGGGCGGCGACGGCGCCGGCATGCATCAGGTTCTTGATCACGGCACTAGAGATTCGGGCTGGCGGTGCCGGGACGCGCGCCTGCGATATCGCACATGGCCGGCTGCTCGGACCGGCGCACGCCAGGCCACGCTACGGCGCGCCCGCCGCCACACCGCCGACGCCCTGCACCTCCTGGACCAGGCCCAGCCGGAGCCGGTGGCGGCCGCCGAACTGGCGGCCCTCGCCGACCTGATCACCACCGCGACCACTGACCGCGACACCATGCTCGCCCTCCATCTCCGCCTGCGCGCGCGGATCAGGGGGAGCCCTTCAGGCCCTCCCACGGCCCGGAATCCCGCTGAACCGACGCGGGCCCGTCGTTCCTCGCGCCGCCCAGCCGCTTCTGGCGGGCCGCCAAGCCGGTCAAGAGGCCCTGGCCAGAGCAAGGACGACGTTGTGTCCACCGAAGCCGAAGGAGTGGCTGACGGCGATACGGACGTCCTGTCGGCGGGGCTCCTTGGTGACGCAGTCGATGTCGAATCCCGGAGCCGGGGCGTCCAGGTTCGCGATCGGGGGAACCGTGCCGTGCTGAAGGGTGAGAACGGTCAGCGCCGCCTCCACGGCGCCCGCCGCGCCCAGGCTGTGGCCGAGCACGCCCTTGGGTGCGGTGACACTGGGGCGGTGCGGCAGCAGCCGGGCGATCAAGGCCGACTCACCGGCGTCGTTGGCCGGTGTGGAGGTGCCGTGGGCGTTGACGTGGTCGACGTCGTGCGGAGCCAGACCCGCGTCCGCCAGGGCGGTGCGCAGGGCCCCCTCCGCGCCCCGGCCGTCCGGGGCGGGCGCGGTGGGGTGGTGGGCGTCCGAGGTGCTGCCGCAACCCACCAGCAGGGCGCGGACACGGGCACCGCGGGTGGCCGCGTCCGCGGTCCGCTCCAGTACGAGGACGCCGGCGCCTTCCGCCATGACGAAGCCGTCACGGTCGGCGGCGAAGGGGCGGGACGCGCCGGTGACCGCGTCGGTGCGCCGGGACAGCGCGCCGGCGCGCCAGAAGCCCGTGGTGAACAGCGGGGTGACGGCGGCTTCGGTGGCCCCGGCCACCGCGACGTCACACCGGCGGGCGGCGAGGAGGTCGCGGGCGACGGCGACGGCGGTGGCGCCGGAGGCACAGGCGGTGGCCGGGGCGAGGCCGGGACCGCGGGCCCCGAGGTCGATGGACACCTCCCCGGCCGCCATGTTCGGGATGATCTGGGGGATGGTGAGCGCGGAGACCATGTCGGCGCCCCGTTCCGTCAGCCGCCTGGCCTGTTCCTCGCGCACCGCGTCCGCTCCCAGCCCGCAGCCGATGACGACGGCGACCCGCTCGCCGTCCCACGTCCGGGCATCGAGGCCGGCGTCGTGCACCGCCTCGCGGGCGGCGAGCACCGCCAGCACGGCGTTGTGCGACATGCGCCAGGCGGTGCGGCCGACGCGCCGGTCCAGGTCGTCGCGGCACAGCGGGACGCGGCAGGAGAAGTCCACGGGAAGGCCGGCCAGCGCCGGATCGTGCGCGGCCGCGGTGCTCGCGCCGCGGCGGACCGTGTCCCAGGTGGCGTCGGTGTTCTCCCCGGCGGGGGTGATCAGGCCGAGGCCGGTGACGGCGACGGGCTCGGTCACGGGGAAGCCACCGCCCCGGTGTCACCCGCGCGCAAGGTGTCGAGGTGGTCGACGACCTGCGCGACGGTCGTGCTCGGGGAGGCGTAGGCGCTGTCGATCTTCACCCCGAAGCGCTCGTGCAGGATGAGCACCAGCTCCGTCAGGGCCAGGGAGTCCAGGTCCAGTTGCCCCAGCGTGAGGTCGGGCGCGATCTCGTCCTCGGGGATGCGGAAGGAGCTGTTCAGGATGGAGCGGAGGGTGTCGTAGGTGTCCGGCACGGTGTCTCCTCGCTGTCGGTCGGGAGGGAGAGGGTCAGCTCCGCGATACCGGCGTCGAATCCGACCGGCGGTGCGAAGTCCAGATCGCGGCGGGCCGCGGTGAGGTCGAAGTAGTGCGGATGCAGCAGCTCCGCGACCAGGAAGCGGCTCAGGGCGTGGGTGCGGGTGCTGCGTGCCGCGCGCAGGAGCGTGTCGCCGACCGCGGCCCCGAGGGTGGCGAGCCGGGGCGGTACGGCGCACCAGCGGGCGTCGATGCCGGCGGCCCGCAGGAAGTGGCGGGTGATCTCACGCAGCGGACGCGGGTCTCCCTGACCGATGAAGTAGGCGCGGCCGCCCGCCGTCTGCGGCGATCGCCGCAGGCTGTCCAGGGCGAGCAGATGGGCGTGGGCGGCGGTACGGACGTGGGTGGTGTCGACGAGGTTGGCGCCGTCACCGGGCATCAGCAGGCGGCCGGCCCGCACGGCGCGCGCGAGAACGGGGGCGAAATGGGGGTCGCCGGGCCCCCAGATGATGTGCGGGCGCAGCGAGACGGTGGCCAGCTCCGGGCCGTGGGCCGCCAGCACCAGGGCCTCGGCGCGGGCCTTGGTGGCGGGGTAGGCGGCCAGGTGACGGGGAGCGATGGGAAGACTCTCGGTGACACCCTCCAGGCCGCCGGGCCGGAAGACGACGCTGGCGGTCGAGGTGTAGAGGAGTGTGCGCACGCCGTGGGCGCGGCACTGCTCGATCACATGGCGGGTGCCGAGGACATTGGTGGCCCAGTAGGGCCGCGGAGGGCCGCTGACGCCGGCCAGGGCGGCGTTGTGGATGACGGCGTCGCACCCGGCGACGGCACGGGAGACCGCGTCGGCGTCGGCGAGGTCGCCCAGGTGCTGGTGGACGCCCAGTCGTTGCAGCGCGCTGCTGGGGCGGCGGTTGAGAGAGGAGGTGACGTTGCCGCGTGCGCTCAGCCGACGGCAGATCTCCAGGCCCAGGAAGCCGCTTCCTCCGGTGACCAGTACCTTCATCGGACCCTCCCGCGCAGGCGCTTGGCGGCCCAGCCGGCCAGTCGCATGCGGTCGATCTTGGAGTTGTGCCGGGGGTCGGTGGGGAAGGCGGTACGGATCAGCACGGCGCCGACGCGGTGCCCGTCCGGGTGGTCCTTCAGAACGGCGCGGACAGCCTTCAGGGCGCAGGCGCGGGAGGTGGAGGGCATGGGTTCCACGCACAGTACGGGCAGTTGGCACACGGCCGTGCCCACGCCGACGAGGGCGGTGCGCCGGATGCCGGGGGCGGTGTCCGCGGCGGCCTCGATGTCCTCGGTGGTCAGGGTGAAGCCGGTGCCGGTGATCAAGTGGGCCTTGCGGCCCAGGAACCACAGCCGGTCCTCGTCGTCGAGGCGGCCCAGGTCCCCGGTGCGGTGCAGCACGCCGTGGTCGGTGTCGCGCTTGGTGCAGGCGTCGGCGTCGGGACGCGCGTGGTAGGCGGGGCTGACGGTGGCACCGGTGACGGCGATCTCACCGAGCCCGGTGGCGTCGGCGTCCAGGATCCGCGCGCGGATGCCGGGCAGTGGCCGGCCCAGGCAGGTGCCCGCGTGCCCGGCGGGCGGCGCGGTGCGCGAGGCCCGCAGGTCGTGGTCGCCGATCGCGGACACGGGCAGGCACTCAGTGGCGCCGTAGACGCTGAGGATCTCGGCGTCGTCCGGCACGGCCTTGCGCAGGGCGTCGGCGAGACCTACGCGCAGCGGGGCTCCGAAGGACAGGATCTGCCGGACCGAGGGCAGGGTGAGGCCGTGGCGGGCGCAGTGACGGGCGATCAGGGTGAGGACGGCGGGGGAGGCCAGGACGATGCTCGCCCGGTGTTCCCGGATGGGTCCGACGACTTCCTCCGGCGATGTGCGGGCCGGGGCCAGGTGGTTCACCGCCGGGGCGACGGTGGCCAGGCCCAGCAGCGGACCGAGCAGGGCGACCGGCAGGAATCCGGCGAGGAGCACGTCGTCGGGCCGGGGGTCCATCAGTGTCGCCAGAGCGTCGAGCTGCCCGGCCAGGGTGGAGTGGCGGTACTCCGCGCCCTTCGGCCGTCCGGTGGAGCCGGACGTGAAGGCGATGAGGGCCGGCTCGTCGCCCTCGGGCTCACGCACCTGCGGGGGCGAGGCACTGCCGGCTGGCGTCCGGGTGACCAGCCGCCGTCCCGCGGGGAGCGGCGCGGATCCGGTGACCAGGGCAATCCGGACGTGGGGGCGGCCCCACCCCAGCGCCCGGCGCCCCAGGTGGGCCAGCGGCTCCCCGATGAAGACGTCCGGGGCGATGTCCTGGAGGCAGCGGCCCACCTCGGCGCGCGGTTCGATCAGCACGGGTACGGCGCCGAGAAGGACCAGTGCGTACGAGACCGCGGTCAGATCGTGGGCGTCACGGGTCATCACGACGGCCTTGTGGCCGGGCCGGACCCCCGCCTCGCGCAGGTCCTGGGCGATGCGGCGGCAATGGCGCACCAGCTCGCCGCGACGGGTCGTCCGAGAGGTTCCCTTGCGGCTTTCCACGAGGGCGACGGCGTCGGGCCGCTCGGCCAGGTGCCCGGTGATGCCCGCGGCGGTCGTGGTCATGGGGCTCCCTGGAGGAAGTCACGGATGTGGTCGCCCAGTTCGGCCGCGGCGTCCTCCATGACGAAGTGCCCGGCGTCGGGGAAGCGGTGGATGACGGCCTGCGGGAACCGGCGCGCCCACTCCTGAAGCAGGTCCGGGGTGAACACGGGATCGCGCATGCCCCACCCGACGAGCAGGGGCAGGTCCGCCAAGCCGGCCCCGCTGCCGGGGGGCTCGAGCAGGTGCCACGCGGGGTCCGCGGGGCCGCGGGGGATCGCGCGTACGGCGTCGGTGACCGCCCGGCGCTCCGCGCGGCGGGCGTAGGGCCGCAGGTAGGCCCGCCGCTCGGCCGGGAGCAGCGGGTGGTGGACTCCGGCCCGTACGGCGACGCGGGCGAAGGCGTTGGTGGCGTGGACGAACGCGGCGACCGGCCGGTGGTCACGGATCCAGCGCAGGTAGAACGGCAGCTGGAAACCGGCCGGGAAGGGGAAGGCCACGGTGTTGCAGACGACCAGCCGGGCCACCACGCCCGGGTTGCGCAGCGCCCAGGCGGTCCCGAGCGGGCCGCCCCAGTCGTGCAGGACGAACGTCCAGCCCCGCTCGGGCAGGCCCTCGTTCCGCACCAGGTGACGGTGGAGGCTGTCCAGGCCCTCCAGCTGAGCCTCGTAGGGGTCGGGTACTCCGTCCGCCGGCCGCAGGTGCCGGGACAGCCCGAAGCCCGGCAGGTCGGGGGCCAGACAGCGGGCGTGCGGGGCCAGCCGGTGCAGCAGCTTGCGCCAGACGTAGCTCCACGACGGGTTGCCGTGCAGGAACAGCACCGGCCGGCCGGAGCCGAGGTCGAGGTAGTGCTGGCCGGTGGCCGGCACCCGCCGCCAGTGCCGGGGCGCGGGGTAGCCCGGCATCAGCCGTTCCAGTGCCGCGGGAGTCGGTGCCGGGGCGTGCCCGGCTCGTACGGTCACCACCGGACGAGCGCCATACCGAAGCTGAAACCACTGGCCAGACCGATCATCGCCACCAGATCACCGCTCTCGATGCGGTCGGCCTCCCGCGCCTTGGCCAGTTGCAGGGGCAGGGAGGCCGCCGCGCAGTTCCCGTGCTCGGCCACCGCGGGCATGCACCGGTCCTCGGGCAGGGAGAAGAGGTCGATCATCTCGCGGTACTGCGGCATGGCGATCTGGTGGAAGGCGATGAAGGAGACGGCGCCGGCCTGCGCCGCCCGGAACTCTTCCCCGGCGGTGTCCATGATCCGGGGGAGCACGTCGAGCGCGCTCTGCCGCAGGTCCCCGTTCAGACGCAGGGTGGTGTGGTCGTCATGGACGGAGAGATGGTGCATGCTTCCGCCGGCGGCCACCGTGCAGGCCTCCCAGGCGGGGGAGTTGCTGACGAACCGGAGGGACAGGATGCCGGGATCGCCGTCACCCGCGGGGCCGGCGGTGAGCACCATCGCGGCACCGGCGTCGGAGGCTGTGTAGCCGGGCAGTGCCCTGAGCAGGTCCTCTCGGGCGGGGAGGTGCCAGCGGGTGGCCAGGGTGGCTGGTTCACCGCAGGCGATGAGGACCGTGCGGTAGCGGCCGGTCTCGATGAACGACGCGGCCACCTCCATGCCGTTGAGGAAGCTGTTGCAGGCGTTCTTGACGTCGAACACCGGGCAGGATGCGCCCAGTTTGGTGGCCACGAGGTGGGCGGTCGCGGGTTCGATCAGGTCCTGCGAGGTCGAGGCGAACAGCAGCAGGTCCACGTCGCCGATCTTCAGACCGGCTTCGTCGAGCGCGCTGCGGGCAGCCGTCACGGCGAGATCGGAGGAGATTTCGCCGTCCTCGTGGACATGGACCCCGCGCACACCGGTGAGATCCTCCAGCAGACCGGGCGGCGGGGCGTAGCCACCCGTCTCGGTGATCTTGACACGGGTTTCGTCCAAGGTCCGGTAACGGGACGGAAGATGAGCGGAGACGGCGGCGATACGGGCACGGATGGCTTCGGGCACCGGGTCACCGTAGCTGGTGCGAAACCGGCATGGCGCATCTGTTATGACATTCACTACAACGAGTGCTGTGCCCTGGATTCGTCCACTCGTTGCTTGCTTCGTCCTCTTCAATCCGCACGAGGGTCAGTGATCGGCGTGGAGGGGCGGAGACTTGGCGATGCAGCAGCTTGAACGGGCCGTGGCGGTAGTGGGCGTGGGGTGCCGGCTTCCCGGAGGCATCACCGACCTGGACGGCCTGTGGGCCGTGCTGCGCGACGGGCGCGACATGGTCGGCGAGATGCCCGCCGACCGGCTGCCCCGCGACCGGACCGTCGACCCGGGAGGGGTGCGGCCAGGCCGCAGCTACACCGCCGCCGGCGGCTTCCTCCAGGACGTCGCCTCGTTCGACGCCGCCTACTTCGGCATGTCACCCGCAGAGGCCCGGCACATCGACCCACAGCAGCGGCTGCTGCTGGAGATGGCCGCCGAGGCACTGGACGACGCCGCCATTCCCGCCGAGTCACTGGCCGGGTCGGACACCTGCGTGTATGTGGGCGTCTCCGACCCCGGTTACGGCGTGAACCTGTCCATGATGCAGGACCACACGAGCCCGCACACCATGCCCGGCACCGCCCTGTCCATCACGGCGAACCGGATGTCGTACGCCTTCGACCTGCGCGGGCCGAGCATGGCCGTGGACACGGCCTGCTCCTCCGCCCTGGTCGCCCTGGACCGGGCCTGCCGCACCCTGCGCGAGGGCCCGGGCCGCGTCGCTCTGGCCGGCGGCGTCAACGTGCTGTCCAACCCCTACTCCTTCGCCGGATTCTCCTACGCGGGCATGCTGTCGCGCCGCGGACGCTGCGCGGCGTTCTCCGCCGACGCCGACGGGTTCGTCCGAGCGGAGGGCGGCGCGGTGCTCGTCCTCAAGCGCCTCACGGACGCGGTGGCGGACGGCGACCGGGTCCACGCCGTACTGGCCGCCACCGGCAACAACACCGACGGCCGCAGCACCGGAATGATCGTGCCCAGCGCCGAGACCCAGGAGGCGCTGCTGCACACGGTCTACGCGGAGGCTGGGATCGACGCGGACGACCTGGTGTACGTCGAGGCCCACGGCACCGGCACCCAGGCCGGTGACCCGGCGGAGGCCGAGGCCATCGGCCGGGCCCTGGGCCGGCGCCGCAGCCGCGGACCGCTGCCGATCGGCTCGGTGAAGACGAACATCGGCCACCTGGAACCCGCCGCCGGAATGGCCGGCCTTCTCAAGGCGATCCTGGTCCTGCGCCACCGGCTGGTACCGGCGTCCCTGCACGCCCTTCCCCTCAACCCCCGCATCGACTTCGACGGCCTGGGACTGGCCCCCGCCGTCGCCCCCGTCCCGCTGGAGCCGGGGCAGAGGGCGGCCGTCGGAGTGAGCGCCTTCGGCTTCGGTGGAGCCAACGCCCACGCCGTCGTCGTCCAGCCGCCCGCCGCCCGCCGGCCCGAGCCGGACCCGGTGCCGCACGGGCGCCCGCTGCCACTCGTCGTCTCCGCCCGGTCCGCCAAGGCGCTGAAACAGATGACCGCCCGTATGGCGGAGCGCCTGCGCAACACCGACCCGGCGCACTTCTACGACCTGGCCCACACCAGCACCGTACGGCGCACCGCGCACCCGCACCGTGCCGCCGTACTGGCCGCCGACCCGCCAGAGGCCGCCCGGCAGCTGGACCGGCTGACGGCCGCGGAGCCCGCGAGCGGGGCCATGGTGCGCGCCGGCGAGCGGGACGGGACCGCGTTCGTGTTCTCCGGCAACGCCTCCCAGTGGCCGGGCATGGCCGCCGACCTGCTGCGGGACGAACCGGTCTTCCACGAGGCCGTCCAGGACGCCGACGCGGCCCTGGCACCCCACTTGGGCTGGTCGGTGGCCAAGGAACTGGCCCACCCCTCCCCCCGGAAATGGCAGCGCACCGAGGTCGCCCAGCCCGCCCTCTTCGCCGTGCAGGTGGGCCTCACCGCACTGCTGGCCTCGCACGGGGTGCACCCGCGGGCGGTGACCGGACACAGCGTCGGCGAAGTCGCCGCCGCCCTCGCCGCCGGGGTCCTCACCCTGGAACAGGCCGCGCTGGTGATCGCCGAACGCAGCCGCACCCAGGCGGCCACGGCGGGCCGGGGCCGGATGGCCGCCGTCGGCCTGTCCGAGGCACAGGCACGCGAGGAACTGCTCCGCCACGACGGCGCACTGGAGATCGCGGGAATCAACAGCGACCGGGACGTGACCGTCGCCGGGGACGCCGACGCGCTCGCGGCCTGGGGAGCCGAACTGACCGGCCGCGGCGTCTTCTTCCGCGAACTGGACCTCGACTACGCCTTCCACAGCCGGGCCATGGACCCCATCAGGAAGCCACTGCTCGACGCCCTCGACGGCCTCCAACCCACCCGGGCCCGCATCCCCTTCCTCTCCACCGTCACCGGCACCCCGCTGCACGGCCCCGAACTCGACGCCGCGTACTGGTGGCGCAACGTCCGTGAGCCCGTACGGTTCGCCGAGGCCGCCACCCGCCTCGCCACCGAGCACGCCGGCGTCCTGGTCGAGATCGGACCGCACCCGGTGCTGCGCCCCTACCTGCGCCACACCGGCGCCCTGTGCGTCCCCACCCTGCACCGCGACGGGGACGGCCTCCGCGAGACCGCGGCGGCCGTTGCCGCCGTACTCGCCGCCGACACCGCGACCGACTGGCGGCACCACTTCCCCCGCCCCGGCCGGGTGGTCGACCTGCCCGCCTACGCGTGGCAGCACGAACGGCACTGGCACGGCACCGCGCAGGACCTGGTCGCCCGCACCAGCGGCAGCGGCCTACTGGACCATCCGCTGGTGGGCGAGCGGATGCCCGCCCCGCACCCCGTGTGGCACGGCACCATCGAGCCGCAACTGGTGCCCTGGCTGGGCGACCACAGAATCGGCGACGACGTCCTCATGCCGGCCGCCGCCTACGTGGAGATGGCCCTGAGTGCCGGTCGCCGGGCCATGGACCGCCCGGTCGAGGTACGGCACCTGGAGATCGGCCGCCCGCTGTCCCTGCGGTGGCCGGACCCGACACCGGTCGCCCTGCAGACCGCGGTCACCCCTGACGACGGCGCCGTCACCATCAGCGTCCGTGAGGAACACGGCGGTGAGTGCCTGCCCGTGGTACGCGCACAGGTCCGTACCCTCCTCGGCACAGCACCGGCCCCGCTCGACGTCAGCGCGCTCCGGGCACGCTGCGACCGGAGCGTCGACGGCCCGGGCTTCTACCGCATGGGCCAGGGCATCGGTCTGCACTGCGGACCGGACTTCCAGCTCGTCGACCGCATCGACATCGGCGAAGGGGAGGCACTGGTCAGCTACCGGCTGGAGCACCCCGCCGACGCCTACACCGCCCACCCGGTGCTGATCGACGCGCCGTTGCAGGCCACCGTGGCCCTCGCCAAGGCCCAGGGGGAGTCCGCCGCGTTCCTCCCGACCGTGTTCGCAGCCGTACGCGTGTGGCGCACCCCCGCGCCCACCGGCGTCGTACATCTGCGCCGCCGCAGCCGCAGCGCCAACGAGATGTGCTGGGACATCACCTACGCCGACCCCGACGGCACGGTCACCGTCGAGATCGACGGCTGCCGCACCCGCCGGGCACACCTGGCCGAACACACCCCGCTGACCGTCCAGCGGACCGTCCTGAGGGCCGCCCCCCACCCGGGTGCCGCCGCCCCGTCCTGTCCGCTTCCCACGCCCACCGAGGTGGCAGCCGCGGCCGAACCGCGCATCGCCGCCGCACGCACCGCCCTGGACGACGGCGGCCACCACCGGTTCACCGCAGCCGCCGAGCAGGCCGGCGCCCATTGCTGGGCCGGGACGCTGCGCGGTCTTCTCGGCGACCCGGCGGCCCCGTTCTCGATGGACGACCTGGTGGCCGGGGGCCTCCAGCCCCGGCACCGGCGGCTCGCCCGCCTGATGCTGCCCCTGCTGGCCGAGCACGGTCTCGCCCGGTCGGCCGGGCAGACCTGGCAGCTGACCGGCGCGCAGACCCACGCCGAGGCCCTGCTGCGCGGCCTGGTCGAGGACCACCCCGCCTACGGCGCCGAGACGCTGCTCCTCAACCGGCAGCTGCGCCGGCTGCCCGACGTGGTGCGAGGACACGCCGACGCACGCGAACTCCTGCCGGCCGGGGACAGCGCGTACGAGCAACTCCACGAGTCCGGCCCCGCCCACCGCTTCGCCCACCGTGCCATCCAGGCCCTGCTCAGTGACATCGTCGCCGGCTGGCCCGCCGACCGTCCGCTGCGTGTCCTGGAGTTCGGGGCAACCACCACCGCCCTGACGGCCGCGGCCCTGCCCGTACTGCCGGCCGACCGGACCCGCTACACCTGCACCGCACCCACCGGCAGCACCCTCGCCCGCGCCGAACACCGCTTCTCGGCCCACGACTTCGTCGACTACCGCACTCTCAACCCGAACGCCGACCCGGCCGACCAAGGCCTGCCCCGGGGCGAATTCGACCTCGCCCTCGCGGGCGACGCCCTGCACACCACCACCGACCTGGCCGCGACCCTGCGCCGGCTGCACAGCCTGCTGGCCCCCGGCGGACACCTGCTGGCCACCGAACCGCACCACGCCCCGCTCCAAGCCCTGCTGTACGGCACGCTGAACGACTTCTGGGAGCGCGGGGACCACACCCTGCGTCCCGTGTCCCGCATCCTCGCCCGGGACCGGTGGGCACCGCTGCTGCACCGGTGCGGCTTCTCCGGCGCGGTGCAGACCGGGCCCGAGGACCGCTCCGTCCTCCTCGCCGCGGCGGACCAAAGCCAGGCGGTAGCCATCACCGAGGCAGCGCCGCCGGTTCCGGACGCCACCTGGGTGATCGCCGTCGAGGACGGCACCGAGACGGCGACCGCGCGAGCTCTGGCCGCCCGCCTCGGCAAGGCCACCGTGATCACCGCGCCCGACGAGGCCGCCGCCTGGAAGGCGGCCCTGCCCACGGACCCCGATCCGCGCGTCGTCCTGCTGCTCGCCGCACCCGGCCCGCACGAGACCGTCACACGGACCACCCGCCGCGCGGCCCTCCTGCGCTCCCTGGCCACCGCCTGCGACGACCTGACGGGCAAGACCAGCCCCCAGGTATGGCTCGTCACACGGCCCACCGGCCTCTTCCCGGCCCCGGAGCAGCCGACGCACCCGGTGGACGCTGCCATCTGGGCGGCCTGCCGCACCTTCGCCAACGAACGCCCGGACCTGTGCCTGCGCCGCCTGTCCTGCCACCGCACCGGTGAAGCCGACACCGACGCCCGCCGCCTGGCCGGCGAGCTGCTCGCACCCGGCGACGACGACCGCAGCGCTCGGGAGGACGAAATCATTCTGACCGCACGGGGCCGGTTCGTGCCCCGGCAGGTACAGCACCCGGTCAACGAGCCCCCGGGCGTCCCCGCCGGTACGCCGTTCATTCTGGAAGCCCGTGACCCGGGCCTGCACCGGCGGCTCGTCTGGCGGCAGGCAGACGCCCCCGAGCCGGGACCGGGCGAGGTGGTACTGGAGATGCGGGCCGTGGCCCTGAACTACCGCGACCCCATGCGAGCCAACGGCCTGCTCCCGCCCGAGGCGGTGGAGAACAGTCCGCTCAGCCGCGGACTGGGCACCGACGCTGCCGGCATCGTGCACGCCGTGGGAGCGGGGGTGGAGGACCTGAAGCCCGGCGACCGGGTCTGCGGCATCGTGCCCGCCGCACTCGCCTCACACGCCACGGCCCCCGCCTTCTCCGTCGTCCGTATCCCCGACGAGATGAGCTTCACGGAAGCGGCGACCTTCCCCGTCGCCTTCCTGACCGTCCACCAGACCCTTGTCCACCAGGCCCGACTCGGTGCCGGGGAGACCCTGCTCGTCCACGGCGGAGCCGGGGCGGTGGGTCTGGCCGTCCTGCAGTGCGCCCGCCGACAGGGCGCCCGCGTCATCGCCACCGCCGGCACGGAGACCAAACGGGACCTGCTGCGCACGCTCGGCGTCGAGCACGTACTCGACTCCCGCAGCCTGGACTTCGTCCCCCGAGTGCGGGAGCTGACCGGTGGCCAGGGCGTGGACGTCGTGGTGAACTCCCTCAGCGGCGAGGCCATCACCCAGGGCCTGGACCTCCTGCGTCCCAACGGCCGCTTCATCGAGCTCGGCAAGAGGGACATCTTCCTCAACAATCCGATCAGGCTGCGCCCCTTCCACCGCAGCCTCACCTTCATCGGCTTCAACCTCGACACCGTCGTGGACGACCCGGCCCTGCGAACCCGGCTCGTCGAGGACTTCGGCGCGGCGATCGGCTCCCGCACCTACCGGCCCCTGCCCCACTCGGCCTATCCCGCCGCCCGCGTCGACGAAGCCTTCCACCTCCTGCAGCACTCCCGCCACACCGGCAAGGTCGTCGTCACCTTCGACCCCCTGGACGAACCCGTCCCCGTCGAACCCGTCCCCGGCTCCCTCCGCCTCGACGGCGAGGGCACCTACCTGATCACCGGCGGACTGAGCGGGCTCGGCGCAGCCACCGCCCACCTGCTGGCCGACCGCGGGGCCCGGCACCTGGCCCTGCTCTCCCGCAGCGGACCCGACGCCGCCGGTGCGCACATCCTGCTCCGGGAACTCGCCGATCGCGGTGTGCAGGCCACCGCACACGCTGCCGACGTCACCGAGGAAGCGGCGCTGCGCCGGGTCCTCGACGCTGTGGACGCCACCGGGCACGCCCTGCGGGGCATCGTGCACGCGGCGATGCACATGGACGACGCGGTGCTGTCCGACCTCACCGACGACCGGTTCGCCGCCGTACTGGCGCCCAAGGCGGCGGGCGCCGACCTGCTGGACCACCTCACGGCCGACCGCGACATGGACCTGTTCCTCGCGTACTCGTCCGTGTCCGCCAGTATCGGAAACCCGGGACAGTCCGCCTACGCGGCGGCCAACGCCTACCTGGAGGCCCTCACCCGGGCCCGGCGCGGCACCGGCCGGACGGGTACGGCGCTGGCCTGGGGGCCGATCGGCGAAACCGGATACGTCGCCCGCAGCGGCATGGAGGCCGCCATGGCTGGACGCGGGCTCGAACTGCTCACCCCCGCCGAGGTCCTGACCACAGCCGACCACCTTCTGGCCGCCGGCACCGATGTCGCCGGAGCCGGCCGCTACCGCTGGCAGACCGCACACCATCTGCTGCCTGCCCTGGCCACCCCCCGTTTCGCCCCGCTGGCTCCGGCGTCCTCCGAGGCATCCCCGGACGCCCGTAACGAGCTCCTGAACGCGCTGGCGGACCTCCCGGCGGACGAGGCTGTACGCAAGATCACCGACGCGATCACCCAGGTCCTCGCCGGTGTCCTGCAGGCCGACCCGGCCGGTCTCGAGCCCACGGTCAACGTCACCGACTTCGGACTGGACTCGCTGCTGGGCATGCAATTCCTGATGCAGGCGCGGGACCTGTTCGACATCCGCCTCGGACCGGCCGACCTGGCCACCGGACGCACCCTGACCCACTTCGCCCGTCTGGTCCACCAGCGGCTGGACCTGAGCGCCGACGAGCGGCAATAGACGCAAGGCGGGCGTCCGCCGTGCCGGGCTCCCCGGTATGGCGGACACCGCAGCCGGGGACCGGGGCCACACCGCAGCGCAAGCGCCTGATGGATACCTTCGACGGCCGCGACGCATCGCCTTGTCGATGTCGCGGGTCCACACGTAGGAGGCGAGACCGTACGGGCTGTCGTTGGCGATCTCCAGCGCCTCGGGGCGTGTGCCGCCGACGACGGATTCTGTACCGGCACGGTGGAGACCGACACCTACGTGGGCACCCTGGTGCACGCGGGGGTAGGGGCGACGGCGGTGACGCGCCGCCGGTCGGCGAGCTTCATGTTCTGGGCGGAGCGGACCTCGGGAGCCGACGACCCGGGCCACGCTCCTTGAAATTCCCCACTTCGTTGAACACCAGAGTGAGTGATGCGAGGAGCATCCCCGGCCGCTTTCAAGAATCCCCCTCGATGTCGCCTGTTACGCGCTCAGCAGGAGGCTCCTTGGGAACCGGCAGCAGATCTTCAACCAGCTCCGGTCTCTGTTGTGCGAGTACGATCCAGCTGCTCTGGCTGGCCGAGTGTCGGGCCGTGTTGAGGCGCCGAGACGCTGGCTTGGGTGTCGGTGGCCGATCCGGGATCCTCCCGCACGGCCACACCAGCGATCAGCTGCCTGTGGAGAGGTCCCCGTAGAACTGGAGTTGAGGATGAGGGCGGGCGGGATGGGTGGCGTGGACGCGGCCGGGGATCGGGGCGCGCTCAGCCGGTGACGCGTCGGCGGGGCCGCCGCGCCGGGGCAGCCGTCAGCGTGCGGCGGTGACGTCAGGTGTAAAGAGTGAACGCCGGAGGCGGAAGGAGGCTGAGGCGGGGCCGACGAGCCGCTGAGTGGGGCCCTTTTGTCGTTCGTGAAGTATCTGTGTTCGAAACCGTCAGGAGGCGTGGATAAGCTTCGCCCGTGACCTCTGATCCCGTGGAGAAGCTGCTCGCCGATGTGTGTGCGACGTTGGCCCGTGCAGGGTTCGACGTGGCGTCGGCTGGTGTGGAAGGAAGTCCTGGTCTGCGGGTGCGGCGGGAGACGGACTCGGTGAGGGTGGGATGGGCGGCCGGCAGCGAGTTGGATCCTACGGGCCGGGATGATGCCGAGTTCGAGGGTATGCGTGCCGCTCTGCGGTCGGCGCTGCTGGCGATCCTGACACAAGCCGGTCATGCCGTGCAGGTGGACCGTGAGAGCGGTGAGGTGCAGGTCCGACTTCTTGCCTAACCCTTCGGAATCGAGACTTTTTGGTGCCCCCTGCCGGTCAGCTGGCTTGCCGCCCGACTGGTCCACCACGAGGGAGCACCAGCGCGTCCACGGTCCGTCGGGGTGACCGGCTATGCCTGCAGTGGCTGAGGTGTTGAGAGCTCGTCCGGCACACTGCGGGAATCGCGGGCAGGTGTGCTGAGCGCGGAGAGCGCAGGCTCGTCGATGTCGACGAGCTCCATCTGCGCCGCGCGCATCGAGGCCGTTCCGCTCCAGTGCGGCCGGTACTGGGTTTTGTAGGTGCGCTGGCCCGGGACGGTACGGCCCAGGTCGAGGTGGTTCCGGTCTCGAATCCCGTGGCCTTGTGGCCGGTTGATCTCAGCTGATCCGGCCGAGGTCAGGTCCTGTGCGAGGTGGCGCAGCAGTGCGTGGCCCGGTGCGAGGCCTTTGTAGTTCGGGTGTATGGCCGGTACGACGAAGTAGGCCCGGCGGTGTCGTGTCAGGCAGAGCTGGGCTGCGACGACTTCGCCGTCCAGGGCGAGGATGGCGATGAACGCTGCGTTCGGGCCGCACCGTTTGAGCACGGTCGGCCAGTGGGGCGCGCCGGGTGTGTGGGGCGAGCCGACCGGCGGGGTGTGGCTGGCCCAGCGGTGCGCGTGCAGCCGGGTCAGGACAGCGTAGGCGCTGAGTAACTCGCCGCTGTCGCGGGTGCGCTGGTAGGTCACTGTCAGGCTGGTGGCGAGTTCCTCCCAGGTCCGCTGGCGCCGCTTCCAGCCGCTCGCTGAACAAGGCGCCCGGGGAGGCCACCCGTTCGGGCGCCCTGGCTGGGCACAGGTCCGCGCGCCGCGTTTGTCTGGTGGTGTTCCGCTGGCACCAGGAGCCCAGCGGAATTCCACGCGAGGAGAAATCGTGTCCCAGCAGACCATCACGCAGTACAAGAACGCCCACACCGCCCTGTACGGCGGCACCGGCCTGGACCGTCGCATCACCGAGGAACAGGCCGGCCACGCGGCCGCCTGGGAGGCCGCCCGGCAGCTGAAAGACTCGGAGATGCCGATCGACGAGGACAAGCTGCCCGACACCCTCAAAGCGCTGGCCCGCCAGCAGGCCGACCAGCTCATGACCGGCCTCGGACTGGACTACCTGGACGGCCAGCAGGTGACACGCCATGCGGTGGCCGCAGCAGCATGTATCGCGCCTGAGTTCGTCACCGCCTGAACGAGACAGCTCGAGCAGCGTCGGGCAAGCACGAGCGTCGGTGCGCGAAGCGCGGCCACCTCGTCTGTGGGCGGCTTGAGCGGTAGGCGCTGCCGGTCTCTCCGAGCCGAAGGCCCAGGCTGTCCCGGTCCGCCTCAGCTGCTGCTCGCGGACAGCAGGAGGTGGGCGACGCGGGCGGGATCGTCGGACATGGGTGAGTGCCCGCAGCCGTGTAGCCGGAGGTGACGGGCCCCGGGCAGGAGCCGGGTCGCGCGGCGTGCTTGGTGCAGCGGTGTCAGGAGATCGCGGGTGCCCCATGCGACGGTGACGGGGACGCCGGGGGCGAAGCTGCGGAGCCGGTAGTTGTGGGCTGCCCGGCGGGTGGCTTCGAAGCCGGGTGAGCGGGCCAGGTTGCGAAGGGCGGCGTCGGCTGCTTGTGCTGTCATCTGCCGGGGCCGGGCGACGAGTTGCCAGAAGGCGAGTGTGCGGCCCAGCGGATGGCCGGTCACTCGTGCCGTACGCCCGCCGAGGCTCTCCGCCATCATGCGCGCGAGCCGAAGCGAGCCGAGGGCATAGGCCGCTTCGGGGCTGGTCCACAGGTCGATGGGGGACAGTGCGACGGCTTTGCTGACGGCACCCGTCCGGGCGAGTTCGAGTGCGACGGCCCCGCCGAGCGAGTTGCCGACGACGGGCGGGCGCGTGAGGCCGACTGTGGAGAACCACCTGGTGACCTCGGCAGCCAGTGCGTGGACGGTGGGGGTGGTGCCGTCCGGCAGGGGTGGGCTGTCGCCGAATCCGGGCAGGTCGACGGCCACGACCTCGCGTTCGCGAGCAAGCAGGTCGATGACGGGTGCCCAGCCCTCCCGGTCCAGCTGGCGGATCACGACCAGGGCCGGGCCGCTGCCGCGACGGCTGCTGACGAGCTGGATATTCGACATGCCGGGATCGTAAGGTGATGGGCGGTTATCGAACGAGTTGATGGGGGCCTGCGCGCGTCGGGCGGGCGTCCACACCCGTCGACCCGTCCACGCCTGCGCCTTTTTGCCGAAGGCTTGGTCCAGCCCTGCGCCGTGATGTGGTCGATGACCGCGGTGAACTCATCTGCCGGGGAGTCCACGTATTCGCAGTCCTCGAGGGCCACGGGGGCGTGTCCGGGCGGCCAGTAGCACGCCTGCCCCGCCTCGTAGACCTCCTCACCGTCCTTCGTCACCATCTTCAGCCAGCCTTTGATCATGTGACCCCTATGAGGGCACTGACAGAGATCATCGGTCAGCCCTGGGCTGGCTGCAGATCCGTCCCCTGAGGCAGTTGTACGAAGGCCACGGACAGGTCTCCGCCGACCGCTCGCGTACGGAGTTCGACGCCTCCGCCCTCGATTGCGACTGGCGTGTCCTGCCGGGTTGTCCCTGTCATTGCTGCCTCGCTTCGTTCGTGGAGCGGCAGTTTGCCTCGCTTTTCAGGCTGGCCCCGGAAAGGTCACCGAGCGCGCCGTGACCGTCGTCGCCGTCGGAGTCTGAGACGACCGTGGCGGTGGCGTTGGTGCGGTTTTGCGGGGCGAAGTCCGAGGAGGCATCGCTGACGCGGTCCCTCGCGCGCAAGGCGTACCTCAGGAGCTGGCGCCGCTGACGCCGGGGGCGACGAAGCGCCGGTGCAGGGGGTAGAACTTCGGCTCGGGGTCGCTTTGCACGCCCAGTTCGCCCTTGAGTACGGGGGCGATCCTGGCCTGGATGAACCGGTTGAAGTGGTCCTCAGACTCCCAGATGTCCATCACGTTGAGGCCGCCGTGGACGAACCATGCGGCGTGCAGCACGCACCCGTCCGGTGCGTCTTCTTCCCAGCGCACCTTCTTGCGCACCGCGTCGTACACGTCGGGTGTGATCTCGGGCCAGGAAAAGGTCATCACGACTGCCATGGAGTTTCCTTTCGCCGCCTGGACGCGCCGCGTCCGGACGGCCCGCGGCATAGCACTGCGAAGCTAAGCCGCTGGTATCGCCGGTGCACTCCGGGGCGTCCATCCGAGAAGGGTCAGTGTCCGCGGGCAAAACGGGCCACCACTCTGGCCGAGCCGTCCAGTGCCTCCTGGCGCGGCCGGACACCGCGCCCGCGGCGATGATGTGGCGCCTCGAGCCGGTGATCGGGCGCAGCGGAGCCGACCGCTACCTCTCGCTCTCGGGGTCCTCGCCCAGGTTTTGGGCACAGGCGCTCTGCAGTCAGGTAGTAGCCGGTCAGGACCGGCTGCTCGAAGTAGCGGTTGAGCTGGCTCAGTGTCTGCCCGTACATCTGCAGTCAGGTGCGGTTGAGAAAGGCGGAGAGCGCTGCGGCGACGCCCGCGATAGTGGCGACGAAGACCTTGGTCTGGCCGTTGCCGAAGTACAGGCCGGCGGCGAAGCAGCCCACGATCACCAGCAGGCCCAATCCCATGGCCCGTTGCGAGGACCGGAAAGAACGGTCGGGCTTGATCGGTGGCGATCCGGTGGTATTCGTCGATCTGGGACTGGTTGAGTTCCAGGAGCGTGGCCAGGGGCGTGACGGTCTTGAGGTCCGCGAGCTTCTGCGCGTCGATTTCCTTCTGCAACTCGGCTGCCTCTTCAGGCGCCTGTAACTGAAGATCCTCCAGGCGGATCTGTTTGACCAGCAGGTAGATCGAGATCCCCGAGACCGCGGTCACTGTGACGCCCATCAGGATCCACAGCCATAGCGGCACCGCGGCCACGCCCCCTTGGCCGATGCCCCAAACACCACGACCGCAATGATCACCAAAGGAGAAAGGGACGGCTGGGAGCCTGGTCGACGGTAGTGGCCACTGGCTATGCGTGCGCTCGGCAAGGAACCACCTGGACTTCTGCGTACGGCGCCACCCGCCGCGCAGTGATCAGTTCAACCGGGTGAGTGTGGCAGCCCGCCATCTCCCCGCTCAGCATCTGACCAGCCAACTACGGCCGCACAGAGGCTTACCCGCTGGACCGTTTGTGGTGGCGGCGGGCCCGCGCACGACGTCGCAGCCAGTCGCCGGTTTCTCCGATCGTGACCAGCAGAGCGGCTGACGCGGCGCACGGGGGAAGCTGTGCGGGCTGGCCGAGGGGCCTGCTCAGCAGCCATAGCGTGAGGGTGAGGACCGCCCACCAGGCGAGGACCGACAGGGCTGCGCGCCACCGGCGCGACGTCGTCTTCACGGTGCGTGCCGAGCGTACTGGACGGCGGTGCGTAGGGCGGTGGCGGCGGCGAGCAGCCAGAGGATCTTGCCCCAGGCTGGTGTGGTGAGGATGAGGGCCACGGTGGCCAGTACGCAGATCAACAGCCATACCGCTGCGGTCGCCCGTCGATGGTGGGTGCTCGCGGGTGTCATGCGCTGCTGCCTGGGGTGCGCTGGTAGATGTCGGGGATGCCGTCGGCGTCCTCGTCGATGTTCTCTTCCTCGTACAGGCGGCGGTAGACGGTGTTCCTGCGGCGCAGGAGCAGGGCTGCCAGCAGGGCTGCGGTCAGGGAGGCGATGAGGACGGCGGCTTTGACGGCGTCGCCGGTGGCGGTGCCGGGGAAAGCGAGTTCGCCGATGAGCAGGGCGACGGTGAAGCCGATTCCGGCCAGGGTGGCGAGGCCGAAGACGTCGGCCCAGTCGAGTTCGGGGTTGAGCTGGGCGCGGGTGAAGCGGGCGGCCAGGTAGGTGCCGGCGAAGATGCCGAGGATCTTGCCCGCGAACAGGCCGATGACCACGCCGAGGGGCTCGGGGGTGGTGAACACCTTGCCCAGCGCGTCGCCGGAGACGCTGACCCCGGCGGCGAACAGCGCGAACAGCGGCACACAGATCCCGGCGGACAGCGGATGCAGCAGATGCCGGGTGTGTGTTCCGGCCGAAGCCTGCTCGCCTTCGTCGCGGGTGGTGCGCAGGATCAGGCCCATGGCGACGCCGGCGACGGTGGCGTGGATGCCGCCGTTGTACATCAGCGCCCACACCGTCACGCCGAGCGGTAGGTACCACCACCAGCCGCGCACCCGCAGCCGCTGCAGCAGGTAGAAGACGACCAGCCCGGCCAGCGCCCCGGCAAGGGCCCAGTAGTTGAGGTCGGAGGTGAAGAAGAGGGCGATGATCAGGATCGCGCCGAGGTCGTCGACGACCGCGCACGTCGGCACTGCCGGGACCACGAACGGCTGCCGCAGGTCAGTGAAACGCTCGTCACCTGGGCGTCCATCACGCTGATGACCCGCCTCCGGCCCCGTCACCCGACACGACGACGGGGCTGCAGGCTCCCGGTTGCGGCCACCGCCTGACGCCTCACCACACTCGCCTCCGTCCCCATCATTCGACGGTCTTGCTCGACCGGGACCATGCCAGGCGTCTGAGTGCCCGCCACAACCGGCTCGGCCGTCGGGGACGCCGGGCGTCTGCCGGAGACTCTGTGAAATCCGGTAATGCAGCAACGACGTAGGTCTCCCCCAGGACGGCGAGCGCAAGACCGTGCGGGGGGCGGGGGTCCGGCCTGGACGCATAGCAATCTGTCATGGAGCCAGCCTCGCCAGCAGTGTGCTGAGGCGTCCAACACCTGTTTCTCCTGCGTTTAGGCAATTCCGTTGTGAATCAAGTCGAGTTGGTGAGAATGGAGGCGTGCGCCATGACATCAATCCCAGGCTGTTGCGCGCGTTCGTGGCCGTCGCGGAGGAACTCCACTTCACCCGGGCCGCCGCCCGGCTGTTCGTCGCCCAGCAGGCGCTCAGCCGGGACATCCGGCGCTTGGAGCAGGCGTGGGGCAGGGCCTTGTTCGACCGGGACACCCGGCACGTCGCCCTTACCCCCGAGGGGGACCGCCTGCTGCCCATCGTGCGCCGCGTCCTGTCCGCCCATGCACAGCTGAGCGAGGAACTGGACCACACACGGGTTTCCGGAAATGCTCGCCCCTTGATCGTGGATGTCGCCCTCCACGGTTCCACCGGTCCTCCAGTACTGGCAGCGGCCCGTGAAGCAGCTCCCGACCTGGAATTCGTCCCCCGGTTCCACAGCGGCCTGGCGCGAGCAGCGGCTGAGATAGCGGACGGTCGGCTCGATGTCTCATTCGGCCGCATCGCCGGGCTGCCGCCAACTGTCCGCGACGATCTCGAACACCAACTGATCCGCTACGACCAGCTGGCCGTTCACCTGCCTCCTGACCATCGGCTGACTGCCTTGCCACAGGTGCCGCTGGCAGCGCTGGCAGGCGAAACCGTCTACGCCGCCGCAGGCAATGAAGACACCACCGAGTGGACGGACTACGCGCGCACCCTGTTCGCGGGCCGCGGCATCAAGCTGGCACCGCCCTTCCCGAAGATCGAGGGTGAGGTTGAATTCAGACGAGTCATGGACAAGCACAGCTGGTCTGTTCTGGCCAACATCAACTTTTCCGACGTTCCTGAGATGGCCCTGCGCCCGTTGATCGACCCGGTGCCCCTCGCCCCCGTCTCCATGGTCTGGCGCCGTGGCCTGCGCCACCCGGGAGTGAGCGCTCTGATCGACGCCGCTCAAGCCCTCGGCACAGCTAAGGGGTGGCTCGAACGCCCCACAGACTCCTGGCTCCCCGACGTTGACATCGCCATCACAACAGACCGAAACAGTCTTCAGGCAGATTAGCGGCCGTCGAAAATGTGAAACAGGTGCTGCACCCCGACCTAGGCCTCCTGGGCGAACCCGATCGAGGTGCACTTCGGACCCCTGAGGCAGTTCACCATCGCCAACTCCCACCACCCCAACCACATCGTGCATACCCGGGCCCTGTACGCCTACCTGCGGTGGCGCAACGCCAACGCTCGCCACCGCGACGTCTTGGCCGCCGAACGCAAAGAACGTGCCCGCATCCGAAGCGAGAAAGGCATCCGCTGGAGCGGACGCCCACTCAAAACCGTAGCTTGATCCAACCCGGCGAACCTATGCGGTCACAGGGCTAGGGGGCGTCCGACCCAGCCGCTTGAACGCATCGTTTAAAACGATCCGTTGACAATGATTCATGAACTGCCTCATCCTCTTCTTATGCCGTCGACTCCTGAACAGCACACCGACCCGTTCACGCCCCCACAGCCGGAGCAGGCGCGAGTGCGCCGCGTCTACGCGTCCCTGTTTCGCATCGCCGAGCGACACGCGACTACCGACGAGCAACGCCACCGACAGGTTCATCCCTCGGTCATCGGGCCTCACGAAGCCGTCAGACTCGTGTCGTTCCTGCTCAGTGGGGCCGCACAGCTCGACGACGCTGAGCCGGAGGTGGACCACGGCGACATCACCGCTGCGTTGAGCCTCGTCCCGCTGGTTCGCGGAGAGATGGACGAACTGGAAACCGGACTCCTCCAGATGGCACGTGGCCGCGGCATGACCTGGCAAGAGATCGCCTTCGGCCTCGGGCTTGGCTCTCCGCAAGCGGCCAGACAGCGATACGAACGACTGGCCAGCCGCGCCGCGCCCGACGCGGAGGGCCCGGAGTAGGAAGGGTCCGCCCCGGATTGCTCGCCAGACAGGGGCCGGGCATCTGGGGGCTGCGGCGCTCGAGCACGCGCCGACGCGGCCGGCGCCTTCGGGGCGGGTGAGGGTCCCGAGCCGATCTGATTACCCATCAGTAAAGTCAGCAAGAGGTCAGCATGAGTCCTGAGGCGCCCTGCGGAAGCTCCCCGAACATGCGACTCGCTGCGGAGTGCGGGATGCAGGGTCCGACTCGCTGAAGCTCAGGTCAAGACACTGATCAGAGTCTCGGAGCGCGTCGGGACGACTCCTGCTCGCTTCGGATCGATCCCGTATGCCCCCCTGCTCACTCCACTGCACATTCCTTTGGAAAATGCCAAAGCGTTCACCTGCACCGAGCACACACCGTAGTGTCGTGCTCACGTTCGCGGGAACGGCCGTTCAGGGAGGGGGATTCGGCGTGCCCGGAATTGACGAGAGTCTGCTGGAGGCCATGCGGCTGCCCGGCGCGCGAGGGGCATCGGTGGTCGACTGGATCAGTGGTCTCGCCTTGGGCGCGGTGGGTGACGCACCGGGCGGCGACCTGGAGGCAACGGCCGCGGAGACCGCCGAATTCGCCCGCCTCGCCACGGAGAGCACTGTCCTCGCGCCGGCCGACGGGGAGGCGGGCGGGGCGTCCGGCAAGGAACCACCCGTACAGGATCTGATCATCACGAACGCCGACTCGTACCACCTGCTCAGGTTCGTCACCACGACCTTCGACAGCACGGTGTTCCTGCACTTATGGCTCGACCGAAGCGACGGCAACCTGGCCCTGGCCCGCATCCGGCTGGCTGAGATGGCGGACCGACTGGTGCTCGGATGACCACGACGATCCGCACCTCACGCACGGACGAACCGGCCTCGGCCCTGCTCGGCACTCTTGCCGAGCAGGGCGCGAGCGGCGCCCTGTCCACCGAGTCCGGCATCGTCTATTTGGCTTCCGGACACGTCGTCCACGTCGAATCCGCTGTCACACCCGCCCTCGGCGACCTGCTCACCCACAGCGGTGCGCTCGCCCCGGACGGCTGGTGGGCCGCGATCGACCAGGCAGGCCGCCGCTGCGGGGTCGGCCGGCAACTGGTCGACAGCGGCCACCTCGCCGCCGGCGCGCTGGAACTGTGTCACCTGGGCGCCCTGTTCGACGCGGCGTACTTCGTCCTCGCCCACGACGGACCGGCGCTCCGCTTCCGCCCCGGAGTCGCACACTGGCTCGGCGCGGTCCGTTCCGTACCGGTCGACGCCGTCCTGCGCGAGTCGAGACGCCGCCGCGAACTGCTGCACCGCATATGGCCCGAACCCTGCGTCGACCTCGCCCCGCTCGCCCGGGTGCCCGACACCGCCCCCTCGGACCTGCCGGCCCGCCGCAGTCGCACCCTCGCCCAGGTCGACGGCGTCCGCACCGCCGCCCAGATCGCCATGGCCCTCGCCTGCCGCACCTTCCATACGCTCGTGGAACTCCGCCGCTTGGCCGCCGCCGGGATGGTCGTCCCCGTAGCCACAGCCACAGCCCCAGCCCCCGCGTCCGCCGAGCCTGGCCCCGCCCCTCGTCCAGTTGCACCGGACGAGCCCGACACCGCACTGCTGCGACGGCTCCTGCACGCCTTGGAGGCACTGTGATCCGCGCGCGAAGACAGCGTGCCGAAAGGAGACAGCTCATGGCCGTCGAGACCGACGTCCTGGACGAACTACGTCGGCTCCGCACCCGTATCCCCCGGCTGACGGGCTCCCTCGCGGCCACCGTCGACGGACTCGTCCTCGCCCACGACGTGCCGGAGACCGAGCCTGAGGGACTCGCGGCGCTCACCGCCGCCGCCCTCGGTGTCGCGTACCGCATGACCGACGCCTCCGGCCGCGGCGACTTCCGCGAACTGCTGGTGCGCGGTTCCGGGGGCTACGTCGCGACCTACGCGGCCGGAACGACCGCCGTCCTCACCCTCCTCGCCGAGGACCGTGTCAACGTCGGTCGCCTCCACCTGGAGGGCCGTCGCAGCGGCGCCCGGATCGCGGACCTGGTCGCCACGCGCGTCGGCCCCGGCACCGGCCGCCACGCCGACCGGCCGGCGCTCGACGAGCACCTCGTCACAGCGCCCCCGGTCACGGCCCGCCCCATCGGCACCCTCCCGGTCCGCACCCCACAGCGGCCCACCCACCAGCCCCGTCCGCAGACCGGCACCTGAGCCGCCCGAACCACCCGCACCACCCGCACCTTCCGACCGACCGTCCGAAGTAAGACAGAACGAAAGGAACCGAGCGCATGGCCAATACGGAGACCGCGCTGAAGGAATGCCTGAGCTCCATCGAGGGAGCCACAGCCGCAGCCCTCGTCGACTACACCAGCGGCATGGCCCTCGGCACCCTCGGCGGCAGCAAGGAGTTCAACCTGGAGGTCGCCGCCGCCGGCAACACCGACGTCGTACGGTCCAAGCTGCGCACCATGGAACACCTGGGACTCAAGGAGGACATCGAGGACATCCTGATCACCCTGAACTCCCAGTACCACCTCATCCGCCTCCTCAAGGGGCGCGGCGGCAGCGGACTGTTCCTCTACCTCGTGCTCGACGGGAGCCGGGCCAACCTGGCGATGGCCCGCCACCAGCTCCGCCGGATCGAAGCCGACCTCGAGGTCTGAACCGGCACCACCCTGAACCGGCACGACCGGACGGGAGCCCTCCGCGAGGAACACGGCGCGGAGGGCCCCGGCCTGCCGTAGGGCGGGGTCTACCGTTGACACCATGACGGCACCACTTGACGTGCTGGTGGTGGGCGCGGGCCCGACCGGACTCGCGCTCGCGACGCAACTGCGCGCGTACGACACCCCGTTCCGGATCGTGGACCGTTCACTGGACCGTGCCCGGGAGTCACGCGCGCCGGCCATCCAGCCCCGGACCCTGGAAATGCTGGCCGGATTCGGCGTGACGGACGACTTGATCGAACGGGGCAGTACGGCGGTCCGGCTGCACCTGCATCTGCCCCGACGGGAGCTACAGGTGCCGGTGTTCGACGTCGGCTGCGAGGACACCCCGTACCCCTTCCTGCTCTTCCTCCCGCAGTCCGAGACGGAAGCCGTCCTGACGGCCCGGCTGGCCGCCCGGGACGTGACCGTGGAACGGGGCACGGAACTGGTGAGCACGGAGCGGGAGGGCGGGTACGTCAGCTGCCGGCTCCGGTGCCCGGACGGCAGTCAGGAGACCGTGCGGGCCCGCTATGTGGTCGGTTGCGACGGGGCGCACAGCACCGTGCGCACCCAGGCGGGCATCGCCTTCGAGGGACACGCCTATCCGCAGACGTTCTTCCTGGCCGACCTCGAGGTCGAAGGGCTGGAGCCCGGTGCCGCACATACGTACATGACCGCTGCCGGGATGCTGTTCTTCTTCCCGCTCGGCATGCCGGCCACCTGGCGGATGATCGCGATGCGCCCGCCGGGTCTCCCCGGGGGCGAGGTGACACTGAGCCTCCTTCAGCAGCTCGCCGACGACTGGACCACCGACCGCGCCGGGCACGACGACCACCGGCTGATCCTGCGCGATCCGGTCTGGATGACCGCCTTCCGCATCCACAACCGCGGCGCCACCCACTACCGCAACGGCCCGTTCTTCCTCGCCGGGGACGCCGCCCACATCCACAGTCCCGCCGGGGGACAGGGCATGAACACCGGAATCCAGGACGCGCTCAACCTGGGCTGGAAGCTTGCCCACGTCTGCCGGGGCGCGTCGCCCCAGGAGTTGCTGGAGACGTACGAGGCGGAGCGGGCCCCGGTCGGCCACGGCGTGCGCCGCCTCACCGACCGCGCGTTCACCCTCGGCACGAGCGGCAACCCGGCCCTCCGGCTCGCCCGCACCCATCTCGCCCCGCGTCTGGCCCCGCTGCTGCTGCGCACGACCCGTCCCCGCGCACGACTCTTCCGCACGGTCTCGGAACTCGGCATCCACTACCGCCGCGGACCTGCCTCCACCACCGGACCGCACCGACCACGACAGGGCCCCCGGGCGGGGGACCGGCTCCCCGATGTCCCACCCGGACTCCATCAGCACACCGCCGCACCGGGCTTCCACCTCCTGCTCGCCGACCCTGCCCACCTCTGGCCATCGGCTGTGCCGAAGGGCGGACGTCACGGCCTGCTCAGCGTGCACCACCTCGGTACGGACAGCCCTTGGCCGGACGTCACCCACGCCCTCGTTCGCCCCGACGGATATGTGGGTTACGTGGCGGGCGGCGACGACCTGACCGGTCTGCGCACCTATCTCGAGCGCTGGCTGCCGGGCCTGGCCCTCTAGGTCAGCGAAGATCGGCGAGCCACTCGATCAGGAGCCGATTCGTCTCGCCGGGCCGTTCCTGCTGCAGGAAGTGACCGCAGCCGTCCAGGATGTGAGAGGCCGTGAGGCCCGGCAGAGTGGTCGGGTACGCCTCGATCGCGTCGGCCAGCCAGGTCGTGGACGCGTCCAGGCTGCCGCCGATGAACAACGACGGCTGGGTGACGGGGGCGTCGGCGAAGCCGGCCAGGTCCTGCCAGTCCCGGTCCATGTTGCGGTAGCGGTTCAGGGCGCCGGTCATCCCCGTGCGTTCGAACTCTCCGGCGTACGCGTCGAGGTCGGCCTCGTCCAGCCAGTCCGGTGGCAGGCCGACGGGAAAGCGGTCGCGCAGCTTGCCGCCGCGGCCGACGAAGTGCGGATCGGGGGCGCCGGCTTCGGGCATCGTGCCGGCGGACAGGGCGGCGTAGAAGCCCGCGAGCCAGCCGCGCACGTCCGGCTCGATCTCGGCTTCGGCCCGGCCGGGCTCCTGGAAGTAGGAGACGTAGAACTCCTCGTCGCCGCCCATCCGGGCGAAGACCTCGCCGGGCCTCGGGCCGCCGGGCGGGGTGTAGGGCACGCTCAGGAGCCCCACCGCGCGGAACAGCTCGGGCCGGACCAGCGCGGAGGTCGCGGCGATGCTCGCACCCCAGTCGTGTCCGATGACCACCGCGGACCGCTCGCCCAGCGCCTCCACGACGGCGACGTTGTCCTCCACCAGTTCCAGCATCCGGTACGCGTCCACCGCCGCGGGCCGGGACGAGCGCCCGTAGCCGCGGACGTCGACGGCCACCGCGCGGTAGCCGGCGGCGGCCAGCGCCGGCAGCTGGTGACGCCACGCGTACCAGGACTCGGGGAACCCGTGCAGCAGCAGAACCAGCGGTCCGTCTCCCTGCTCCACGAGGTGCGTGCGACCGGCCGGTGAAGGCACCAGACGATGGGTCGGGCCGATGGCGGACGTCTGCGGCATGGATCCTCCCGGGGGCTACTCGGCTCCTCTGATCATGCTGCGCCCGGCGGGAAGAACGTGAGGCCTGTTGCCGGAACGGCAACAGGCCTCACGTTCACGCATCTCAACCGTGGTACGTGATGTACCCGTTGCCGTCCTTGTCGGAGCCACTCCTGGTGTACGAGTGCACGTCGGCACGGCTGCCGGACGGCTTGTACACGTAGATGGTGTCCTTGTCGTTGTTCCACATGAAGTTGCAGTTGTCGCGGTAGACGACGTTCTTCGTGTCGGAGTCGGACCCGTTGCCGCCGCGCAGCTTCACGTAGTCACCGGGCTGAAGGGTGTGGCTGGCGGTGAACGTGAACTTGTTCCCCGCGGCGTCCTTGACGACGTAGCCCTTGAGGTTCACGGTCGTCGACCGCGAGTAGTTCTCGATCGTCAGGTACTCCTCGTCGGTGTTCCCCGTCGAGCAGCGGTTCGAGTCGCGTCCCGGAGCGTCGTACTGGATGCCACGGATCTTCAGTGCGGAGCTGTACTCGGCGGCCTGGGCCGGAACCGCCGTCAGGGCGGTCAGGGCTCCGGCAACGGCCGCCGTGGTGGCGACAAGGCGTATGTGCATGGACGTTCGTCCCCCCTTGCAAGACCTTCTCGTGAAGGCCGTGTGATGGTTCGGTGAAGCATCCGGATCGTACACGCTTCAAGCACGCATAAGGGCGGGTCCGGTGACATTGCCACCGGACCCGCCCTACAGGCGTACAGGACGGGCGTCAGGCGCCGCTGGCCCGCAGCATGTCCTCGCGTTCGACGAGCTTCACGCGCTCGCGGCCTTCCGGCTCACCCAGCGCCTTCTCCGCGGCGTCCAGCTTGTACCAGCCCTCCCAGGTGGTGAAGCGGACGTTCCGCTCGGCCAGGAACGCGTCCACGGCCTCGGGGGCGGGGGTGGCGGGCGTCTGCAGCCGACCGTTCGCGTAGTCGTCCAGCAGGTTGGACACCGTCTCGTTGGCGTCGCCCTTGGTGTGCCCGATGAGACCCACGGGGCCGCGCCGGATCCAGCCGGTGACGTACGCGGACTGCAGGTGCTCGCCGGACTCCTGCATGACTCGCCCGCCCTCGTCGGGGACGGTGCCGGAGTCGATGTCCCAGGGCAGCTTGGGGAGTTTGTCGGACAGGTAGCCCACCGCGCGGTAGACCGCGCCGACGTCCCAGGTGTTGAAGGTGCCGGTGCCCTTGACGTTGCCCGTGCCGTCGAGCTCCGTGCGCTCGGTGCGCAGACCGACGACCTTGCCGTCCTCGCCGAGGACCTCGACCGGCGACTCGAAGAAGTGCAGGAAGAGTTTGTGGGGCCGGTCGCCGGCGTCGCGGATCGCCCAGTTCTCCAGGGTCTTGGCGACCATGTCGGCCTGCTTGTTGCCGCGCCGGGTGGCGATCGAGCCCTCGTCGTAGTCGATGTCCTCGGGGTCGACGATGACCTCGATGTTGGGGGAGTGGTCCAGCTCCCGCAGCTCCATCGGGCTGAACTTCGCCTGCGCCGGGCCGCGGCGGCCGAACACGTGGATCTCCTTGGCCCGGTTGGCCTTCAGACCCTCGTAGACGTTCGCCGGGATCTCCGTCGGCAGCAGTTCGTCCGCCGTCTTGGCCAGGACGCGCGCGATGTCCAGGGCGACGTTTCCGACGCCGAGCACGGCGACCTTCTCCGCCTCCAGCGGCCAGGTGCGCGGCACGTCAGGGTGGCCGTCGTACCAGGACACGAAGTCCGCGGCGCCGTACGAGCCGTCGAGCTCGATGCCAGGAAGGGGCAGCGCCCGGTCGGCCGTCGCGCCGGTGGCGAAGATCACACCGTCGTAGAAGGCGCGCAGGTCGTCCAGGCTGATGTCGGAGGGGTAGTCCACGTTGCCGAAGAGCCGGATCTGCGGCTTGTCGAGGACCTGGTGCAGGGCCGTGATGATGCCTTTGATCCGCGGGTGGTCGGGCGCCACGCCGTAGCGGATCAGTCCGAACGGCGCCGGCATGCGCTCGAAGATGTCGATGGACACACCGGGGTCGGCGGCCACCTCGGACTTGAGCAGGGCGTCGGCGGCGTAGATCCCGGCGGGGCCGGATCCGACGATGGCTACCCGCAGGGGGCGGGGCATGGTCAGGTTCCCTTCGAGCGGCGACAAGCGATCTCACCGGGAAGCCTAAACTAAGGCAAGCCTAAGTCGGTACGCGGGTCCGGTCTATGAGCTCATAAGGCAACTTTATGGGCACCTCCAATCACTGCTTATGGCAGCGGCTGCTCCGCCCAGATCACCTTCCCGGCAGGCAGATAGCGCGTCCCCCAGCGTTCCGCGAGCTGTGCGACGAGGAACAGGCCCCGGCCGCCCTCGTCCGTCATCGTCGCGTATCGCAGATGCGGCGAGGTGCTGCTGCTGTCGAACACCTCGCAGATCAGGTTGCGGTCGCGCAGTACCCGGACATGGATGGGGCCGCCGCCGTACCGGAGCGCGTTGGTGACCAGCTCGCTCAGGATGAGCTCGGTGGTGAACGACAGCTCGTCCAAGCCCCACTCGGCCAGCTGCCGGGTGACCGCCGCCCGCACCTCGCGCACGGCCGCCGGGTCCGCCGGCACCGGCCACTCGGCGACCTGGTCGGCGGCGAGTGCCCGGGTGCGCGCGACGATCAGGGCGATGTCGTCGCTGGACCGGGCCGTGAGCTGCGAGTCGAGCACGACCCGGCAGGTGTCCTCCGGGGACTGACCGGCCCGGCCCAGTGCCTCGCGCAGCATCTCAAGACCGACGTCGATGTCCCGCTCCCGGTCCTCGACCAGCCCGTCGGTGTAGAGCACGAGCCGGCTGCCCTCCGCCAGCTCCAGCTCAGCCGTCTCGAACGGCAGACCGCCGAGCCCGAGCGGGGGACCGGCGGGCACCTCCGCGAACTCGACACTGCCGTCGGGGTGGATCAGCGCCGGCGGGGGATGCCCGGCCCGCGCGACGGTGCAGCGCCGGGAGACCGGGTCGTACACGGCGTACAGGCAGGTCGCCCCGGTGACCGGGGCGCTGCCGTCCTCCTCGGTCTCGTCCTGGTCGATGCGGCCGACCAACTCGTCCAGCAGGGCGATGAGTTCGTCCGGCGGGAGGTCGAGGGCGGAGAAGTTGTGCACGGCGGTCCGCAGCCGCCCCATCGTGGCCGCGGCGTACAGCCCGTGGCCGACGACGTCCCCGACCACGAGCGCGACCCGGGCCCCCGACAGCGGCAGTACGTCGAACCAGTCGCCGCCCACTCCGGCCTGCGCCGGCAGATAGCGGTAGGCGATCTCCAGCGCCCCCTGCTCGGGCAGGTTCCGGGGGAGCAGGCTTCGCTGGAGCGTCACGGCCATGCTGTGCTCGCGGGTGTAGCGGCGCGCGTTGTCGATCGAGACGGCGGCCCGCGCGACCAGCTCCTCCGCCAGAACCAGCTCGTCCGCGTCGAAGGGCTCCGGCTTCTCGAGGCGCCAGAAGCTGACCACGCCCAGCACCAGGGTGCCGGCCCGCAGCGGCACGGTGATCAGGGAGTGGATGCCGTACTCCACGATCTGCGCGGAGCGCTCGAGGTCCTGTGCCTGCCAGCCGGGGGCTTCGCCCAGCCGGGGTTCCAGGACGCCCCGCCCGGTGTCGAGGCTGTGGCCCTGCGGAGAGGAGTCGACGAACCTGATCCGCTCGCCGACGGGGTAGAGCGGGGCGTCCTTGCGGATCCCGCTCAGCGCCGTACGGCTCAGCGCGGCCGCGGCGTCCGGCTGCCCGCCGCCCAGCACCGCGTCGAACAGGTCCACGGTGACGAAGTCGGCGAACCGGGGCACGGCAAGCTCGGTCAGCTCCTCTGCGGTACGGGTCACGTCCAGGCTCGTCCCGATGCCCACGCCGGCGTCGTACAGCATGTTGAGCCGTTCCCGCGCGGTCTCGGCCCGGCCCGACAGGGCACGCAGCTCCGTGGAGTCGCGCAGCGTGGCGACGCTCCCGGGCGGACCGCCCGCGCTCTCCGTGGTCCGCTGGTTGACGGCCAGGAGCCGGTCCCCGACGAGGTGGACCTCGTCCGTGGCGACGCGCCCGGAGGCCAGCAGATCGGCGGTGCCGGGGTCGAGCCCCAGGCCGAGGATGTGCCGGCCCTCGGCGTCGGCGGGCAGTCCGAGCAGGCGGTGCGCCTCGTCGTTGGCGAGCAGCAGGGTTCCTGAGCCGTCGAGGATGAGCACGCCCTCGCGGACGGCGTGCAGCACGGCGTCGTGATGTTCGTACATCCGGGTCATCTCGTGCGGCCCGAGCCCGTGGGTCTGGCGCAGCAGCCGCCGGCTCACCAGCGCGGCGCCCGCCGTCGCCAGGACGAGGGCCACCGCGGCGGCGGCCAGCACGAGCGGCAGCTGACGGTCGGCGGTGCCGCCGACGTTCTTGGTCGTGATTCCCGCCGACACCAGGCCCACGACCCGGCCGTCCGGGTCCTTCACCGGCACCACGGCCTGCACGAGGTGGCCGATCGTGCCTTCGATCTCCTCGGTCACCGACTCCCCGGCCAGCGCGGGCGCGATCGTCCCGACGAACTGCTTCCCGATGCGGTCCGGCTTGGGGTGGGTGTAGCGGATGCCGTCGGTGTTCATGACGACGACGAAGTCGACCTTCGACTGCTCGCGGGCGGCTTCGGCACGCGGCTGGAGCACCGCCGTGGGATCGGGGCTCTCCAGCGCCTCGACCGTGCCCGGCGCGTTGGCGAAGGTCTCCGCGACGGCGAGCGAACGGTTGCGGGCCTCCTGGGTCGTGTCATGCCGCACCTGCAGCACCAGCGCCACCACCGCGGCCACCACCAGCAGCAGTACGATCACCACGACCAGCAGGAACACCTGTCCGGCGACGCTGCGTCCGCCCACGACCGACCGCAGCCCCGCCACCGGATGCCACCGCGACGGACCCGCCTCCCGCCGCTGCCGTGCGGACGGCGCAGCGCCGGGCCGCAGGGGCGATCGAGTTCCGGATCGACCCAAGAGTCGGACCATGTGCCATGTCTACACTGCCCGGCTCCGGGAGGCGAGGGGCATCACCCAAGGTGACAGGGGGCCCTCACGGTTTCGTCACGTCTCCTGGCGCCATGAACAGGTCCCCGGGCCTCAGGCTCCCGAGCTTCAGGTTCCCAGGGAGCGGGCGAGCTCGCTCGTGGCCCGGGCGATCTCCGAGTCCTCGTCGTCCAGCAGCCGGCCCAGCTCTCCGCGCCGGGCACGCACCGCCTGACGTGCCGCACGCTCCCACACCACCGGGTTCTCCCGATGGTTCAGCAGCTTCGGATAGACGGCGGCGGTGCTCTCCCACTGCCGGGCGTCGGCGATGCTCTTGAGCAGCTGGATGATCTGGGCGCGGCAGGTCACCTGCGGCAGCTTCGCCAGCTCCCACAGGAACGGAACCGTGGCGGCGGTGGCCTGCTCCACCACGAAGCCGAACTGGCAGATCCGTTTCCGCAGGTCGTCGAGTGCGGACCGGGCGGTGTCGGGGTCGCCCCAGGCGATGCCGTTGAGCAAGAGGGGAATGGCCGCCGCCGAACCGGTGGAGTCCTGGATGTCGCCCCACGGCACGCGGTCCAGTGCCGTGAGCGGTGCCCGGGTCACCCCGGCCGGGGCGTCGGGGCGCTGTGGGCGCTCGCTGCTCGGGTGTTCCGTCGAAGCGCTGCGCATGGCGAGGGGCCTTTCCGCGGCAGTCGTGTCAGATGGGTGGGCGGGTCGACAACCTGGCCCAGACCGTCTTGCCCGCCGGAGGCCTGGGGGTCCAGCCCCACTCCTCGGACAGGGCTTCGACGATGCACAGGCCCCGGCCGTGCTCTTCCAGAGCGGAGCCGGCGTCGGGCGCGTACACGGGCGGACGGTCGTCGGGGTCGGAGACGGTGACCAGCAGGTGGGTGGGATCCAGGAGGAATCCGAGCCGGATCTCCGGCGCACCCGGAGCGCCCGCCGCGGCGTGCGTCGCCGCGTTGGCGGTGAGCTCGGTGATGACCAGGGTCGTGTCGTCGCAGCGATGGTCGAGTGACCAGATGCGCAGGATGTCACGGGTGAAGGACCGGGCTTGGGCGAAGCCCTCCCTGTTGCACTCGACGCGCAGGGTGGCCGAGGCGGCCAAGTCATCAGAGAACTGCGGCATGGTCTTCGGCATCGAGGGCGGGGTCCCGTACGGCGTCGCCTCGTACGGCGTCACCGAGTGCGGGCCGGGCAGGGATTCGTTACTCGTGCCGGGTGCGCCTGCGTGTGCCGCAGCCCCACTAGGCGGCCGGAGCACGTGCTGCGCAGGTGATGGCACGGCATCTCCCCGATGCGACGTCAGGACACGGCGCCAGACCAGGGGTTGACGCCGCAGCTATTATCCACGCTGACGGTGCTCGCGTGCAATTGCACGAGAAATTGCGTGAGAATCCAGCCGATGTGGGTACGCAAGCCGGGACGAGTGCGGCCGAACGGACGTGGCCGGCCTCGGCTGGACGGCCGGGCACACCGTGCGCGGCGGGGTACGAGAACAGCAAGGAGACTGCGGTGCCACCAGTGCAGAACGGAGTGCAGGCAAGCACGTTGGACGCCTGCTGGATCAAGAGCCGGCACAGCAACGCCGAGGGCAACTGCGTCGAAGTCGCCCCTCTCGTGGACGGCGGGATCGCGATGCGCAACTCCCGTGATCCCGACGGGCCCGCGCTCGTCTACACGGCGGCGGAGGTGGCGGCGTTCCTGGCCGGGGCCAAGGACGGCGAGTTCGACCACCTGCTCTGAAGGGCGGTGCGGAGCCCGGCGTTGTGAATCCCCCATGGCGAAGTGGAGCCCAACTCTCTACTTCTGTGGGGCTTCTACGGGCCGATGCGGAGACGCCCGGGCGAGTGCGATAGTGTAAGTCGCCCTTGTGCCGGTCTGCTGGGAGTCAGGATGTCCGCCGCGTCGCATCGCATCTCCCGTCTGGAACCCTATCTGGACAGGCCCGAGCCGGCGCCGACTCTGCTGAAGATGCTGGTCGGTGTGCAACTGGCTGGTTTCCGTGAGGACGCCGGACTCGCCCAGGACCAAGCGGCGCGCGCTGTCGGGTTCAGTCCCGCGAAGCTGTCCCGCATCGAGTCGGGCAAGGGCCGCCGCCCGCCGACGGAGAACGATGTCCGCGCGCTGCTCCAGCTGTACGGCACCGACGACTACGAGGTGTCGGTGCTGCTCAAGCTGCTGCGGCGGGCCGGCGAGCCGGGCTGGTGGCAGCGGTACGACAAGCGGCTGATGCCCGAGTGGTTCGACCGGCTGGTCGGACTCCAGGAGGCCGCCGCCACCATCCGTACCTTCGAGATCCAGTACGTGCCGGGCCTGTTGCAGACACCCGCCTACACCAGGGCCGTGGTGGAGCGCGGCCTGCCGAACGCACCGGCCGGTGAGGTGGAGCGGCGTGTCGAACTCCGCAGGCACCGGGCCCGGTTGCTGCTGCGGCAGGAAGCCCCGCAACTGTGGGCGGTCATCGACGAGTCCGTGCTGCTGCGCGTCCTGGGCAGCACCGACGTGATGCGGGAACAGCTCACGCATCTCGTCGAGATGGCGGAGCGACCGAATGTGACGGTGCAGATCGTGCCGCTGAGCGTCACGAACGCCTCGGCGCCGGCCATCCCGGTCACGTATCTGCGCTTCGGCGGCCTCGACCTGCCCGACGTCGTCTACCTGGAGCACATCAAGAGCGCGAACTTCCTCGAGGACCGCGACGAGACGGAGGAGTACCGGATCGCGCTGGACCGGCTCGCGGACGAGGCGCTCAAGCCCCGTGACTCCCTGGAGTTGCTGCATCAGACGATGGAGCAGCGCTACCCGTGACGTGCGGATGCCTCTCGCGGGACGACCGGCGTCACACGAGAGGCACTTGAGCGAGAGGCACTCCCGGGAGAGGTGCTCTCGCTACTTCTCCAGCGGAATCCGACCCACGCCGCCGAACTCGATCCACTCATGGGTCAGCTGACGCGGCGCCACCTCGGTGTCCGGACGCCAGGTGGACACCTCCATGAGGCCCGGCTCGAGGATCTCCAGATCCTCGAAGTACGCCTCGACGTCCTTCGGCTCACGCACACGGCCCCAGTGGCCCTGGGTGGCCTGGTCCATGAAGTTCGTGACGAACTCCCGGACTTCGGCATCCTCGCTGACCAGCTGGCACATCACCAGGAAACTGCCGGGCGCGAGCCGCTCCCGGACTCGGCGGGCCACCGCGAGCGGTCCGTCGGTGTCGCTGTCCGGGATGCAGTGGAACACCGAGTTGAAGAGCACGCACACCGGCTGGGAGAAGTCGATCAGCCGCTTGGTGTCGGGGTGGTCGAAGATCAGGTCGGTCTCGCGCATGTCCGCGTGGATCACGGTGGTGCGCTCGTCCTGCTCCAGCAGCGCCCGGCCGTGGACCAGCACCATCGGGTCGTTGTCCACGTACACCACGTGCGTGGTGGGGTCGATGCGCTGGGCGACCTGGTGCACGTTGTCCTGCGTCGGCAGGCCTGAGCCGTGGTCCAGGTACTGCCGGATGCCGTACTCCTCGGACAGGGTCCGCACCACGCGCTGGAGAAAACGCCTGTTGTTGAGGGCCAGGTGGCGCGTGCTGGGCACGACCTTGTCGAGTTCCTCGCACGCGGCGCGGTCCGCCGCGTAGTTGTCCTTGCCGCCCAGGTAGTGGTCGTACATGCGCGCTGCCGTCGGCACGTTCGCGTTGATCTCGGTGGACAACTGCTTCTCGGAGTGCATCGTTCCCCCTGCGCAAGGTGCCGCGCCAACGGACTGGCTGGACAGGAAGTACATCCTAGGGAGCGGGAGTTGGGCGGTGCCAGCCTCTCGGGGCAGGTGCCCCCGATCGAACGACAAGATGACTGCCTCCGACGGTGGGAGTGCCTGCTATGTCACTGTTTGTGACTGACGAGGTCTACTGCGTGGCGTAGTCGACGCGGACGATGCCGAAACGCTTGTCGTAGCCGAAGGCCCACTCGAAGTTGTCGAGGAGGGACGCGACGGGCCAGGTCCACACCAGGTTGTGCAGGGTGTCGGCGCGGGTCACGGCCGACCGGTCGGCGGGGGAGTCGGTGGCGGGGAGGTTGTGGTCGAGGTTGAGGGTGATGCCCGCCTCGCGTACGTCGGCCGCCCGCCACGCCTGTACGGCCAGGCCGTGCCCAGCAGGGGATGGGCTGGGATTCACCCGGCCGTCCAGCTGGATACGCGCACTTTACCGAAAACCGAAATGGTGATCTGGTAATAGTCAGAATTGGTAGAGGGGCGAGAAAATGTGCGCGGCCGCTATTCTCACCGGGTCGGGCCGATTCTCCAGGAGATGACCATGGACGATTACTACGACCTCGGCGCCTACAGCCGTCCCGTCACCACGTCCTCTTCCGCAGCTCAGCTCTGGTTCGATCGCGGTCTGCTGTGGACGTACGCCTTCCACCACGAGGAAGCCGTCGCCTGCTTCGAAAAGGCCACCGAGGCCGACCCGGAGTGCGCTATGGCGTATTGGGGCATCGCCTACGCGCTCGGTCCGAACTACAACAAGCCCTGGGAATTCTTCGACGACGACGAGTTGGTACGAACCGTCGAACGCACCCACACCGCCGTCGAGCGGGCCCATGACAAGGCCGTCCGGGCCACCCCGGTCGAACAGGCCCTGATCGCCGCGCTGCGCGCCCGTTATCCGCAGTCGGAAGCCGTCGAGGACTGCTCGGTCTGGAACGAGCCCTACGCGGACGCGATGCGCGCGGTGTACGAACTGGCACCCCACGACCCGGACATCGCCACCCTCCACGCCGACGCCCTGATGAACCTCACCCCGTGGCGGCTGTGGGACCTGAGGACCGGGCAGCCGGCCGAGGGCGCCCGGACCGTGGAGGCCAAGGCAGTACTGGACGGCGCCCTCGCCACCGATGCCGGCGTGGGCCATCCAGGGGTGCTGCACCTGTACATCCACCTGATGGAGATGTCCCCGACGCCGGAACAGGCCCTCACCGTCGCCGACCGTCTGCGCGGCATCGTGCCCGACGCCGGGCACCTGCACCACATGCCCTCGCACCTCGACGTCCTGTGCGGCGACTACCGTCGGGTCGTCGCGGCGAACAGCGACGCGATCGCCGTCGACGAGAAGTACCATCGGCGCGCCGGCGCGATGAACTTCTACACCCTCTACCGGGCGCACAACTACCACTTCAAGATCTACGGGGCCATGTTCCTCGGCCAGGCGCGGGTCGCCCTCGACACCGCCGCTCAGCTGGAAGCGGCCATCCCCGAAGACCTCCTCCGCGTGCCGAGCCCTCCGATGGCCGACTGGCTCGAAGGCTTCCTGGCCATGCGCGTCCACGTGCTGATCCGCTTCGGCCGCTGGACCGACATCCTCGCCCTGCCCGCCCCCGCCGACCCCGAGCTCTACTCGGTGACCACCGCCATGCGGCACTACGCCCGCGGCGTCGCCCTCTCGGCCACCGGAGAGGTCGACCGGGCGGAAGCCGAGCGCGAGCTCTTCCGCGAAGCGGTGAGCCGGGTGCCCGAGACGCGGATGCTGTTCAACAACACCTGCCACGACATCCTCGCCATCGCGTCGGCCATGCTCGACGGAGAGCTCGAATACCGCAGGGGCAACCACGACCTCGCCTTCGCCGCCCTGGAGCGCTCCATCGAGCTGGACGACAGCCTCCCCTACGACGAGCCGTGGGGCTGGATGCAACCCACCCGCCACGCCTACGGCGCACTGCTGCTGGAACAGGGCCGTGTGGCGGAGGCAGAGGCCGTCTACCGCGCGGACCTCGGCCTCGACGCCACCCTGCCCCGCGCCCTCCAGCACCCCGGCAACGTCTGGTCCCTGCACGGCTTCCACGAATGCCTGCTCCGGACGGGCAAGACCGGCGAGGCGGCCCTCGTCGCCCAGCAGTTGAAGATGGCGGCCGCACTGGCCGATGTCCCCGTCGAGGCGTCCTGCTTCTGCCGCCTGGAAACCGGGCCCGGCCCCCGGCCGGACGACGGATGCTGCCACTGACCCGCCGGAGGCTCGCTGACGATGTGGAACCGGAGCTTGCTGCCCGCTGCGGCACCTGTGCCGATGGGGCGCAGGAACGAGGCGTCGGCTTCATGCGGGAACCGTAGTGACCGCGACCTGGCAGACCCATGGAACGAGCCTGCCTCCTTCTGCCGGGCCGACAAGGCCCCGGAGCCCTGGGTCTGGCCGGCGCATCAGGCAAGCCGCAGGTCGATCCAGGGTACGGTGTCGCCCTCTCGCAGCAGATAGCGTTCGATTTCGACGAATCCGTGATGCTCGGCGAAGCGCAGTCCGTCCGGGTTGGAAGCCAGCACCACGGTCTCGATCACCTGGGCGTTCAGCGCACGGGCCTGGTCCAGGGCGCGCTCGTAGAGTCGGGTGCCGAGGCCGCGGCGGCGGTGCTCGGGCAGGACGCGGGCGATGACCGTGGCGGTGGTGCCATTGTCGCCGGTGGGCGGGCGCACGGTGGTGCAGCCGACCAGGACATCGCCGAGGTAGGCGACTTCCATGCGGTTGCGGCCGGTGCGGGCACGGATGTCGTCGAGGGACAGTACGTCACCGGGGATGATCAGGTTGTGGACGTACTGCCAATCGTGGATCGAGGCGTCGTCGTCCACTGCTTGGATGCGAAGGTCGGCCATCGGCCCAGCAAACCGGTGCGTGTCGCGGCGCGTCAACCGCGATTGCCGCGGGGGGGAAGTGCAGTTCAGGACCGCGGGCGGGGGCCGGGTCGGGCCTGCTTCAGTACGACGGCCGCGATGGCCGCCCCGGCCATGAACGCGCCGATCGCGGTGGCGGGCCGCGCCACCGTCACCGGCCAGCGCGAAGGAAAGGAAGAGCACGCTGCCGGTCGCCAGCGCGCAGAACACCTTCCCCATCGTCAGAAAGCTGACGGCGTCGACCGCACCGGCCGGCATGGTGAGGACGGTCATGATGGCCACCCGCCGGGCATCGGTCGCGAGGGCTGGAGACGCGTCGGACATTCGGCCAGTGTGAGCGACAGCATGCTGTGATCCGGGCGGGCGGCCCCGCAGACCCCACGCACGCCCTCCTCGACCAGTGGAGGCAGCCGTTGGTGAGGAACTCGTCGATGTTAGGTTCCCTCAGGGAACCTGACTCCGAGCGTCGAGGGAGCCTGCCATGTCAGGACCCACCGCCCCGTACATCGCACTCGACTCCGCCGGACCCGCGGCCGTCGACGGCCGCCACATCCGGGCCCTGACCTTCCAGTCCGTACGGATGGAGTACCTGCGCCGCGTGCTCGGGCAACTGAGCCTCGCGGCGACCGGCAGCCGGGCGCTCGTCGTCGGCAGCGGGCGCGGCCTTCTGGCCCGCGGCCTCGCCCGGCTCGGATTCGAGGTCGTAGCCGCAGATCCGTCCCCCGCCGCGACGGCCCTGGCCCTGGACGCGGACGACGGGCTGGGCGTCATGTACCTGACGACGCCCGCGGAGGGACTCGACGTCCCGGACGACTCCTTCGACCTCGTGTACTGCGCTGACACCCTCGAGATCACCGAACGGCCGGACGCCGTCCTCGAGGAGGCTGCGCGCGTGCTGCGCCCCGGCGCGGCCTTCGTCTACGACACGGTGAACCGCACTCCCGTGTCCCGCCTCATCTACCTCGGTGCCTTCCAAGGCTTCCCGGGGACACGGATCATGCCCCGGGGCCGATATGCCGCGCACCGGCTGCGCCGCCCGGTGGAGCTTGCCGAGTCCCTGGACCGGGCGGGGCTGTCCGCGAAGGATGTCTCGGCGTTCAAGCCGCGCGACGTACGCGGCCTGGTGCGCGCGACGCGCGGGCGCAGGCGTGGCACGCTGACCGACGATCAGCTGCCGGAGCTCGTCGACATGGTGCTGGAGCCGGAGAGCAGCCCGGTGGTGACGTATCTGGGGTACGCGGTTCGCCGTGAGCCCGTCACACGATCTTGTTGAGGCGACCGGGTCACGTTCCTCACCAACTGCCCGGAACGCGGGGCGCAGTCGCTGCTCTACGTCGGGGCGGTTGCCCGATGAGTTGCGGCTGGACGCCAGACCAGCGCCCCTGGGTTCCTGGCTCCACTGGCCGTCACGTTTGACCGTACCTTCCCGAGGTCACTCGGGAGGTGACCCCGAAGTCGGACACGACTTGGAGTGAGCGAATCGTGGCTGGAGAGCAGAAGTCCAAGGCGAAGGCCGAGCAGGCCAAGGGAAAGGCCAAGGAGACGATCGGCCGTGCGGTGGGTAACGAGCGGCTGACGGCCGAGGGCCGGGCGGAGCAGTCCAAGGGAGACGCCCGGCAGGCCAAGGAGAAGACCAAGGACGTCTTCAAGCACTGAGCGCGTGGGGGCCCTGCCGCGGCGGGGCCCCTGTCACGTGCCCGTCGGGAGCCCCGCGGTGCTCGCGTCACCGCGGCGGACCCGGCAGACGATCACGGCCGTGAGCCGCTCATAGGGAATCGGCCCGGCATGCCGTGAATCCCAGCTGGTCGCGCGGTGATCGCCCAGAACGTAGACGTGCCCGGCGGGCACCTTGCCCGTCCCCCTGTCCGGCACCGGAACCGCTTCGCCCGGAAGGGCCGCGACCCGCTTGATCATGCACGTAGGGGACGCGGACTGGGCGGTGCGCGGGCCGGGCGCCGGCTTGAGCCTGATCGCTACCACCGTTCCGCGTCGTACCACCCGCATCAGGGACATGAGGTGCACCAGGCGCACCGGCAGCCTGGCCGCCAGCAGCCGGTCCCCGTCCGCGAAGGCCGGCCGCATACTGCCCCCGCTGACATCGAGCAGTACGCAGCTCCTGCGCAGGACGAGAACGAGCACCCCGACCGTCAGGACCAGTGCGCTCGGACCCGCCCAGCTCATCGGCATCACGGGCACGCCCCCTCCGCCTCGGTCGGCTCGTCCCGATAGCCGCTGGACTGAAGAGTGAACAACCGGTGGTAGGTGCCGCCGCGGGCGAGCAGCCGCCGGTGGTCGCCGAGTTCGCGGACCTGCCCGTCCTCCAGGAGGGCGATGACGTCGGCGTCCTTGACCGCGCCCAGCCGGTGGGAGATCAGCACGCTGGTCCGCCCGGCACGGCGTTCGCGCAGCCGGGCGTGGATCTCGTACTCGGCCGCCGGGTCGAGGCCCGAACTGGGCTCGTCCAGGATCAGCAGATCCGCGTCCGTACGCAGGAACGACCGGGCCAGGCCCATCCGTTGCCACTGTCCGCCGGACAACTGGACCCCGCTCCCGCTACCGTCGCCCTCACCGGAGCGGAAGGTCCGGCTCAGCATGGTCGCGTAGCCGACCGGCAGCCGGGCGAGATCCTCGTGCATCCCGGCCAGCCGCGCCGCCTCCTCGCAGCGCCGGGGTGCCTCGAGCGCGGTCAGCTCGCTGATGGCGATGTTCTCCCGGGCGGTGAGGTCGTAGCGCATCGGGTCCTGGAACGTGGCGGCGATGCGTGCGCGCAGCTCGGCCGCCGGGATGTCGCGCAGGTCGGTGCCGTCCCACAGGATGCGTCCGCGTGTGGGGTCGTAGAACCGGCACAGGAGCTTGACCAGCGTGGACTTTCCGGAGCCGTTGACGCCCGCGAGGGCGAGTGCCGTGCCGCGTTCGATGCGCAGGTTCACGCCCCGCAGTACCCAGGGCAGTTCGTCCTCGTAGCGGAACCAGACGTCCTGGATCTCGATCGCCTCGCGCAGGGGGCCCGCCGGGCGGGGCCGGTGCGGAGCGGGGAGGTCGGGGCCGAGCCGGACGATGGTGACGTAGTGGTCGAACATCACCAGCGAGTGGTGTGCCTGGCCCAGTTCACCGGCCAGTCCGCCGATGCCGCTCTGCACGGCGGGGATCGCGGCCAGCAGCATGGACACGTCGCCGACGGTCATCGCCCCGCGCGAGGCGGCCCCGACCGCCCACAGCAGACCGGCTCCGGCGAGGACGGCGGCGGCGGTCTGGAGCGCCGACTGGATGCGCAGTTCACTGCGGTCCAGCCGTTCCCGCAGGGCGTCGGCGGCACGGCGTTCGCTCATCATCCGGCCCCGCAGGAAACCCCCGGCACCGTAGAGCCGGATCTCCTTGGCGGCTTCGACGCTGGTGAGCAGGGTCGCGTAGAAGATCTCCCGGCGTTCGGAAGGGCTGATGTCCCAGAACGTGCGGGCGCGCCTGCGGCTGAGCGTGATCTCCGCCCACAGCACCGGAATGCCGGAGAGGGACACCACGGCGGCCAGGAACGGGTCGAGGACCGCGAGGGAACCGACGAACCCGGCCAGCAGCACCGCGCTGCGGGTGAGACCGGCCGCCCCCTCGACCACCTGGGAGGGGGCGAGTCCTCCCGCCTGCTGGGCCAGCCTCAACTGGTCCAGGAACTCGGGGTGTTCGAACCTGCGCAGCCCGGTGAAGGTGTCGACCGCCGCGTGCAGGTCCTCGTGAGCGCGCAGGCTGGTCGCGCGCATCATCCGGGCGCGCAGATAGCCGGTGAGCTGAGGGGCTACGGCGGCCACCGTGCTGATGGCGGCCAGGGTGGCCGCGGGGGCGGCGATGCCGGCGGTGGACGTTCCCGGCGTTCCCGGCGTTCCCGAGGTGAGCATGTCGAGGATGTCCTTGACCAGCCAGGTGGCCACGACGGGAGCGGCGGCCGACACCAGGGTCACGGCGAGATGGCTCGCCAGCACCCACGGGGACGAGCGGAACGCCAGCCGGAGCGCCAGGCACAGGGCACGGCCCAGGTCCCGGGCGCCGGGAGTGGCGGGAGCACTGCCAGGGCGGGCGGAGGTACGGGGGGCGCCGGCGGGTGTGCCGCTCATGCCGACCCGACCGGCGAGGCGGTGAGCGCCGCGTTGCCCACGGCCAGTACGGTGGGCGCCGTTCCGCCCGCGGCCGAGACGGCGAACTGGCAGGGAAAGGCAGTGACGCCGAAGGCCGCGGTGCAGGGGCCGTCGGGTTCCTCGACCAGCACCCTTGCGACGGGGGCGAGTCGGCGGGCCATGGTCTCGGCCTCCGCCGTCTCGTCCGGCGTGGCACCGGGCGACACGACGACGGCGATCACCTGGCGGCGGCCGCCCATCGTCCCGGCCTCCTCGACGAAGGCGGGCAGCTTGTTCCGGCAAGGAACGCAGCCGGTGGTGAAGAACGCCACCAGGGCCCCGTCGGCGAGGTCCCTCTCGGTGAGCGGGGCGCCCTCCACGCAGCGCGTGGCGAAGGAACCCACGGTCGCCCCCACGGGGATGCCGCCCGTGTCGGCCCCCATGGTGCCGTTGGGCCGGTCGCGGAGTCTGCGGAGGACGGCGAGGGTCAGCAACAGATCCCAGGTGCACAGGGCGGCGACAGCCACGAGGGCGACGGCCAGGTAGACCATGGCAGGCCTCTCCGGATAGGCGGATCATAAGACGATCTGGTGACTCGATCACTTGATGGCTTAGAGACTTGGTGACTTGGCGAATCACGGTGGATCAGAGGGCTTCGTGCGGACGGGGGGCGGGGACGGGGCCCTGACGCGCGGGACGCAACAGCGCGACCACTTCGTCCCCGGTCGCCACGACCACGGCACACACGGCACCGATCAGCCAGGCCGCGAACCAGCCCTGCCAGGACAGGGATCCGGCGCCCGGTACCCCTGGTACGGCCAACGCGAGGGCGGCGAACAGCAGGGCGTTGCGGACGAGTTGGGTCGGTCCCGTAGCGTGATCGCCGGAGGCTCCGAAGCAGCGGCAAGCGACCGCGGTGCCGTCTCTGAGGGCGCGGGCGATGGCGTACGTGAAGCCGGTCAGCAGGACCGCCGCCACCCACAGCCCCGCGCTGCCCCACCCCGGCACGAGGAGCAACAGCACGGTCGCGCCCTCCAGGGCGATGATCCCGGCCGCCACCCAGGTCGCCCAGGGGCGGGACACGCGCCCCAGTGCCACGACCGCGTCCGTGAACCCCGCGAACGACGCCCGGCCGCGTGCCTTGCTCACACAGGCGATCGCGAAGACCAGCGCCAGCATGGCCTGGCATGTCACCGAAAGGAAGGTCACGGATGCTCCTCGCGAGGGAAAACCGGAGATCAGGGGTCGGAGATGGGCGATCGGCGGCCGGGCCCCGCCCCCCCTCAGAGGCCCGGCCGCCTGGAACAGGACCGGCCTTACGACGTGCAGCCGCACCGCACGAACTCGCGGCGGTTCAGATCGCACGACCAGACGCGCTGCGTGTACTGGTTGTGTGAAGAACAGGGCTGGTTGCGGATGCAGCGGTACCACCACTCGCACGCCCCGGCGGTCTCCCGCGGCAGCAGGCGGTTCAGCATCCGGTCGGCGAGAGTGCGAATCGACTTCATCGGGCTATGTCCTTTCGTCCTGGTCGGCCTCGGACGGGCTCGACCGGCAGGGCACCCAGCCTGTGCGGACGGGCATTCCGCGCACCAGGGACTTCGGCTGTCCCGGACGCGGCGGCGCTGTCCGGGCTGGTCGCGGCGTTGTCCGGATCCCGTCCGGCACCGCCGATGTGGTGTCCGGAACACGAAAGCGACGGGACGGGGATTGGCAGAATTCCGGATTGTCCATGGCCAGGGGCACGACGAGGATGGCCGGACATGGGGAGACAGCGTCCGTTGCCACACGAGGCGCGCAGCGCCGCGGAGTTCGTGGCCTGCCTGCGATGGCTCAAGGAACAGTCCGGTCTGACCTACCGGCAGTTGGAAGCGAACGCGGAACGGCGCGGTGACGTGCTCGCGCGAAGCACCGCGGCCGACGCGCTGCGCCGGGACTCGCTGCCGCGTGCCGAGGTGGTCGTCGCGTTCGTCCGCGCGTGCGGTGGAAACGAGGATGCCGCCGTCTGGCTGGAGGCCAGGGACCGGCTGGCCACCGCCGAGCCGTCGGAAGCGGACGGCGGGGCTGCGCCCGTGGACGGCGGGTCGGCGCTTGGGCATGACGGACGGACGCCCGTGGACGGCGGGTCGGCGCTTGGGCATGACGGACGGACGCCCGTGGACGGCGGGTCGGCGCTTGGGCATGACGGACGGACGCCCGTGGACGGCGGGTCGGCGCTTGGGCATGACGGACGGACGCCCGTGGACGGCGGGTCGGCGCTTGGGCATGACGGACGGACGCCCGTGGACGGCGGGTCGGCGCTTGGGCATGACGGACGGACGCCCGTGGACGGCGGGTCGGCGCTTGGGCATGACGGACGGACGCCCGTGGACGGCGGGTCGACGCCCGCGCATGACGGACAGACACCCGTGGACGGCGGGTCGACGCCCGCGCATGACGGACAGACACCCATGGACGACAGCTCGACGCACCCGACTGATGGGGCGGCGCACGCGGACGATCACCCGGCACACGCCGTCGACGCACCGACGCCCGGTCCGACGCCCGCCTCGACCCCGGAACGCCCCGCCGGACCCCCGGCCGTGCGCCCGGTCGCCGGCCGGGTTGCAGGCCGGGTCACGAACCGACGAGCCCTGGCCGCCTCCGCCGTCGCCGCGCTCCTGCTCGCCGCCGTCGGAGCCTGGGCGCTGCTGCCCGGCGAGACGAGCGACCGGGGCACGGGAGCGCGCGCGGCCGGTGCCGGACCGCGCCTGGACCCCTCCTCGCTCCCCTCCTCGACCACCGACGTCGAAGGCCCGGATCCGGGACCATCCCGGATCCGGCCGGCCCTGGCGCCCAAGCTGTGCGTCACCGAAGGCCACGACCGCAAGGGGCGCTACCGGAGCCAGGTCGCCGTGCAGCGCCCCTGTGCCGACGCCACACCGCCTGACCTGTCACTGGTGTCGGTCGGCAACACAGGCTCGTACTACATCCAATGGCGCCACCCGGTGTACGGCGACGGCTGTCTCACCGCGCTGGGCAGCGGCCATGTCGTCGAGGGACTGCTCGAACCCTGGCCCTGGGAGAGCTGCTCGGCGGACCGCACCAGCCAGCACTTCTTCTTCGACCCCGTCGGCGGCTCCGGGGCCGACGCCTATCGGATCCACGTGGTGCAGAACGGTATGTGCCTCGGCATCAACGGCGCCGACGACCGGGCGGCGGGCGCCGAGATCGCCCAGCAGCGCTGCACGGGGGCACGGGACCAGGAGTTCCTGGTGGACGCCGTCGAAATGACCTCAGCCGTCAAGCCGTGACCGCGGGTGTCCCCTCGGGTGTCTCCTCAAGAGGGAAGTGGCATGCCGCACCGTGGAGGGGCGCACCGGGCGGAGGTTCGGGTACGGCTTCGGCGCACAGGTCCCGCGCCCGAGGGCACCGGGTCCGGAACCGGCAACCGGACGGTGGGTCGGCAGGAGAGGGGATCTCGCCGGTGAGCACGATGCGTTGCCGCCGGCGGCCACCGCCGGCCACGGGGGAGGGGGCCGCCGACAGGAGCGCCTCCGTGTAGGGGTGGCGCGGCCGCTCGTAGACCTCCTCCGTCGGGCCCGTCTCCGCGATCCTGCCGAGGTACATCACGGCGACCCGGTCGGCGAGGTGCCGCACCACGGACAGGTCGTGCGAGATGAACACGTACGACAGCCCCAGCTCGTCCCGCAGGTCGCACAGGAGGTTGAGCACCTGCGCCTGTACAGACAGGTCCAGCGCGGAGACGGGTTCGTCGCAGACGATCACTTCGGGCTCCAGCGCCAGGGCCCGGGCGATGCCGATCCGCTGCCGCTGACCGCCGGAGAACTCGTGCGGATGGCGGGCCGCGTCCGACGCGCGCAGGCCGACCATCTCCAGCAGTTCGGCGACGCGCGCCGTCCGCCGCGAAGGAGGGACGAGGCCGCGATGGGCCAGCCAGGGCTCCCCGATGAGATCCGCCGCACTGAGGCGGGGGTTGAGCGAACCGAACGGGTCCTGGAAGACCATCTGCACCTTCCGCCGCCAGGCGAGCAGCTCCGCACCCGACAAAGCGAACGGGTCGACGCCCTCGTACCGCACGGTGCCCGCGTCGGGCCGCTCCAGCCGCAGGAGGACCCTGGCCAGCGTGGACTTGCCGCAGCCGGACTCGCCGACGAGACCGAGGGTCTCCCCGCGCCCGAGGGTCAGGTCCACCCCGTCCAGCGCCCGCAGCCGGGTGCCGCCGCGCACGGTCCGCCGGACCGTGAAGCTCTTTGCCAGACCGGTGGCCTCCAGCAGGGTCCCGCGTTCAGGCATCGGCCAGTTCCTTCCCGAAGTGGCAGGCGGCGGTCCGGCCGGCTCCGGTGCCGGTCAGCGCCGGACGGTGGGTCACGCACCGCTCCCGGGCCATGGGACAGCGCGTACGGAAGGCACAGCCGGCCGGCACCGCCGCCGGGTCCGGCGGGCTCCCGGGAATCGACGTCAGGCGGGAGCCCCGGTGCTGCTCGGCCGGTACCGACTCCAAGAGGCCCCGGGTGTACGGGTGATGGGGCCGGTCGAACACCTCGGCCACCGGCCCGGTCTCCACCACTGTCCCCGCGTACATGACGGCGACCCGGTCCGCGTGCTCGGCGGCGAGCCCGAGGTCGTGTGTGATGAGGACGAGCGCCGTCCGCTGTTCGCCGCGCAACTCGCCGAGAAGGTCCATGATCTGCGCCTGCACGGTGACGTCCAGGGCCGTCGTGGGCTCGTCGGCGATCAGGACCTTCGGCCGCAGGGCGACCGCCGTCGCGATGAGCAGGCGCTGCCGCATGCCTCCGGAGAACTGGTGCGGATAGGCGTCCGCCCGGGAGCGGGCCTCCGGAATGCCCACGCGTTCCATCAGCTCCACTGCCCTGGCCCGCGCCGCGCGCCGGGACATGCCCTCGTGGATGCGGAACGGCTCGGCGAGCTGTGCTCCGACCGTGTGGACTGGATTGAGCGCGCTGAGCGCGTCCTGGAAGACCATGGCCAGACCCGGGCCGGCCAGCCGGCGCCTGGCCCGTGCTCCGAGCCCGAGCAGGTTCTCGCCGTCGAGCCGGACCTGCCCGCCCACCACTTCGGCGACCGGGTCGAGCAGACCGGCGACGGCGTGTGCGGTCATGCTCTTGCCACAGCCCGACTCGCCCAGCAGCGCCAGCGTCTCGCCCGACCGCACGGCGAAGCTCACGCCGCGGACGACATGGACGGGCCCGGCCGGAGTATGCACGTCGACGGACAGGTCGTCCACGACGAGGACGCCGGCCGGAGACAGGCCCTCGGCGCCGGTGGAGCGGTCGTTGTCCACCGGGGCGGTGCCCGTGGACGGGTCGGCGGGCAGCGCACCGCTCGCGCTCTCCGTGCGGCCGCCGGCGGCGGCCGCGCTCCCCGTCACCGAACCCTCGCGGCCCCCGCCCGCCGCACGCGGTCCCCGGGAACGCCGCCCGAGCCCCTGCCGCCACCGCTGCCCCGGATCCGTCGTCAGCCGGGCCCAGGAGGCGAGAACGGTCGCCGACACGGTCGTGACGACGATCGCGAGTCCCGGGAAGAGCGCGATCCACCACGCGCTCTGCAGCTCCTGCCGCCCCTGGGCGACCATCAGCCCCCAGCTCACGTCCGGCGGTTGAATGCCGATGCCCAGAAAGCTCAGCGAGGACTCGGCCAGCATCACGAAGCAGAAGTCGAGCGCGGCGACGGTGAGCAGCGTGGGCAGCACGCCCGGCGCGACATGGCGCCGGATGGCCGCCCAGCTGCCCGTGCCGAACGTCCGGGCCGCGTCCATGAACAGCCGGCTGCGCAGCTCCGCGGCCTCGGCCCGGGCGGTGCGCAGATACACGGGGATGCGGGCGACGGCCAGCACCAGCACGATGCTCGCGGCACTCGGCGAGAACACGTACAGCACGACCACGGCCAGCAGCAGCGACGGGAAGCTGAGGATCACGTCGGCCACCCGCAGCGACACGCTCTCGCGCCAGCCGCCGTGATAGCCGGCCCACATGCCCCACACCGAGCCGATGACCAGCGAGCACAGCACGGCGGGCACCGCCACGGCCAGGGTCGTCCCGGCCGCGGCCAGCAGCCGCGCGGCGACGGGCCGGCCCAGGGAGTCGCTGCCGAGGACGAAGGCCCAGCCGTGGTCGAGACTGAAGGGAGGCCGGCCCGGGTCACGCAGGTTCTGACGGGTCGCCAGGTCCCCGGCCAGGAGCGGCCCCAGTACGGCACTCAGCGCGACCAGGAGCAGGAGCAGGGCCGCGGCGCAGGCGAACCGGTCCCGGAGGAGCAGGGCGAACCATCGCCGCCGTACGGTCGTTCCGTCTGTCTGGGGTGTGGCTTTCTGAAGCATGTCCCGTCCTTGGCTCATGCCGCCGCCCGCTGCCGTACCCGCGGGTCGAGAAGCGCGTGGCAGAGGTCGACCAGGATGTTGAGGGCGAAGATCGCCAGGGCGGTCAGCAGGACCGCCGCCTGAAGCACCGCGAAGTCGCGCTGCAGCACCGAGTCGATCATGAGCTTGCCGATACCGGGCCAGCCGAAGATCGTCTCGACGACGACCGCCCCGTTGACCAGCCCCACGGCCAGATCGCCCGCGACGGTCAGGGCCGGTGCGGCGGCGTTGCGCAGGGCGTGCCCGAAGACCACCCGGAGTTCGGAGGCCCCCTTGCCGCGCGCCACCTTCACATACGGGGCGGACAGCGCCGAGACCATGGCGCCTCGCACCACCTGGACCAGCACGCCGAACGGACGGATGAGCAGCGTGGCCACGGGCAGCACCCACGCCGCCGCGCCGCTCGTGCCGGAGGTGGGCAGCCAGCCCAGGGTGACCGCGAAGACCAGCACGCCCATGATGGCGATCCAGAAGTCGGGGACGCTGGCGGCCGTGGAGGACAGGAAGCTCGCGATCCGGTCGGTCGCCGAGTTCGGCCGGTAGGCCGCCAGGCTGCCGATGACCACGGCGCCCACGATGGCCAGCAGCATCGTCCAGCCGGCCAGTTGGAGCGTCGCGGGGAAGGCCCGCAGGACGGCCTCGCCCGCCGGCTGGGCGGTGCGCAGCGACTCGCCGAAGTCGAGGTGGGCGACCTGGGCGAGATAGTCGCCGAACTGGCTGATCAGCGGGTCGTCCAGGCCGTTACGGGCGGCGAACTCGGCCCGCATCTCGGGCGTCGCGCTCAGCGGCAGATACAGGTTGGCGGGGTCCCCGGTGAGGCGGGCCAGGAAGAAGACTCCCAGGACCACCACGAGCAGCGGGATGACACTGGAGACCGCGCGGCGGCGCAGCAAGGTCAGCACGTGATGTCCTCCCTCAGTCCGCGCGGCGCATGTCGGCGAGGCGCATCTCGTCGTTGGTGGCCGAGTCGGGCCGGTAGCGGACCTTCGGGGAGAGGGCCAGCAGGCCGGTCATGTTGGCCATGACGGCGTCCCGGACGACCTCGTCGTTCTGATGGGTGAACGCGTCCGCGAACGCCTGCTGCCGTTTCCCGCCCGAGGCGAGCTGCGCCTCCTCGATGAGCGTGTCCAGCGCGTCGGTGCCGTAGCTGCTCTGGGCTCCCTCACTGCCGTAGATCTGGCCCATCGTGAAGGCGGCGTCGCCCGCCTGGTTGCCGTGCTGGGCCTGGAGCAGGGTGGGGCCGGTGTCGCCGGCGGGGAAGGGGCGCAGCAGGTACTCCAGCCAGGCGTTGACGTCGAGCATCTTGATCCTGACCTTCAGTCCGGCCTTGATCAGACCGTCCTGGACGACCTCCATCGCCTCGGCGGCCTTCGGGTAGATGCCGTTGCGGCCGACGAGGGTGATGGTGGTGCCGGTGCGGGCTCCGTCGGCGCGGGCCTCGGCGACGAGTCTTCGGGCCCGTTCCGGGTCGTACGGCCATGGCTTGATGCGCGGGTTGTAGCCGGTCACGCCCTTCGACACGAGCTGCCCGCTGGGCCGGCCGGCGAAGACCGCGGTGACCAGCCCCTCCCGGTCGATCGCGTAGTTGACGGCCTGTCGGATCCGGAGGTCGTCCAGGGGCGGCTTGGTGGCGTCCATCCGCAGGTACGACACCTCGTTGGTGGCGAACTCGACCGCGCGGTCACCGGCCCCGTCCTCGGGGGCGAGCCCGATGGCGACGTCCGCCTCGTTGTTCGTCACCATGGCCGCGCGCACACTGCCCTCGGCGCGCCAGACGTAGGTGGCCGCGGCGAACTCGGGAGCCTTGCCCCAGTAGCCGGGGAAGCGTTTCAGTCTCAGGTGACGTCCCTGGTTCCAGTCGTCGATCCGGTAGGGCCCCGTGCCGACCGGCTCGCGCACCCGGGAGTCGGGGTCGGTGCTCGTCGGCACGATCTCGACGAAGGACAGGCGTAGCGGCAGGATCGGGTCGGGCTTCGCCGTGGTGACCCGGAGGGTGGTGTCGTCGAGGGGCGTGGCGGTGAGCTCGCTGTCCGCGAAGATGTAGCCGTCGACGTTGCAGTCGATGCCGGAATCCGTGGCGCGCTCGATGGAGAACGCGGCGGCGGCCGCCGTGAAGGGCGTCCTGTCGTGGAAGGTGACACCCCTGCGGAGGGTGAAGGTCCACGAAGTGGCCGAATCCCGGGTCCACTTGGTGGCGAGGGCGGGTTCCAGACGTCCGGTGGACGGTTCGCGCTCGGTGAGCGCCTCCGTGATGTTGGCCCGTGTGACCCGGCCCGTCGCGGTCAGCGAGGCGTCACAGGGTTCGAGAGTCGGCGGTTCCTCGGGCAGGACGATGCGCAGGGTGTCCGGACCGCCGCCGATGGGGTCGGCACCGGCCACCGAGCAGCCGGGGAGGGCGAGCAGGGCGGCGAGGGAGGCGACGATCGGACGACTGCGGGTGGTGCCTAAACCGGTCACTGCGCCTCCGTGCTCGCTCCGTACACAACAGAGAACGTTGTTTAGATATGTGGACGTTAGATGGATGGTCATTATTGGGGTGGCGAGGCGGAACGCGTCAAGGGGTGTGCGTCGGTTCCCAACTCGTCCCACCTCTTGACGTGTTGATTGCCGTCCTAAAACATTCGGGAAACTCGATTGGTTCTGCGCGGTTCTGTTCACTCCCGAAGGGAATCCATGTCCAGCAGACATCGCCTCGCCCCGGCCTTGGCGGTAGCCGTCCCCCTGGTACTCGGCGCGGGACTCGTGACCGCGCCTCCTGCCCCTGCCGCCGAACCGCCCGGCAGCGCGGTCACGGTAGGGATCGACCCGTCCTACCGGCAGCAGGAGTTCGAAGGGTGGGGGACGAGCCTCGTCTGGTTCGCCAACATCACGGGCCGCTACCCGGAACCCATCCGCCAGAAGCTCGCCGACATGCTGTTCGGCGAGGACGGCCTCCGCCTCAACATCGCGCGCTACAACATCGGCGGTGGCAACGCGCCCGACGTCCGCAAGGACTACATGAAGACCGGCGCGACGATGGACGGCTTCTGGAAGGCCCCGGCGGGCACCACCAGGGAGGACACCGACTGGTGGAACCCCGGCAACCCCGAGCACTGGGACTGGTCCGCCGACCCGGGGCAGCGCTGGTGGGTGGACCGGGTCAAGAGCAAGGTGACCAAGTGGGAGGCCTTCAGCAACTCGCCGCCCTGGTTCCAGACCGTCAGCGGCTATGTCTCGGGAGGCTTCGACGCCAACACCGACCAGATACGACCGGACCGCGTCGACGACTTCGCCACCTACCTGGTCAAGGTGACGGAGCAACTGGAGAAGAAGCACCGCATCAAGTTCGACACCCTCGCCCCGCTCAACGAGCCCAACACCAACTACTGGGGCACGCAGATCGGCCCCGACGGACAGCCCACCGGCGGCCGCCAGGAAGGCGCGCACGCCGGCCCGGAACTCCAGCAGAAGGTCGTACTGGCCCTGCGCCGCGCCCTCGACAAGGCGAAGACCCGCGCCACCGTCTCCGCCATGGACGAGACCAACCCGAGCACCTTCGTCCGCAACTGGAACGCCTACGACAGCTCCGCCCGCGCGGCCGTCGACCAGCTCAACGTGCACACCTACGGCACCGGCATGCGCACCAGCGCCCGCGACAGCGCCAAGGCCGCCGACCGGCCGTTCTGGATGAGCGAGGTGGAGGGCACCTGGGGGACCGGCACCGACTTCACCGGCATGGAGCCGGGACTCGGCATCGCCACCCGGGTCGTCGAGGACATCCGTGAACTGGAGCCGTCCGCCTGGGTGTTGTGGCAGCCGGTGGAGGACTCCATCCCGCAGGCGCAGGCGGGCAAGAACTGGGGCAGCATCCACATCCCGTTCAACTGCACCGCGAAGGACACCCTGGAGACCTGCCCGATCCGGGCCAACACCAAGTTCCACACCCTGCGCAACTTCACCCACCACATCCGCCCCGGCGACCACTTCGTGAAGGCCGACGACCCCTCCAGCGTCGCCGCCGTACGGAAGTCGGGACGCGGAGCGACCGTCGTGCACGTCAACAGCGGAACGGCCCCGCGCGCCGTGACCCTGGACCTCTCGCGCTTCGGACGCGTCGCATCCGGCGCCAAGGTGACCCCCGTCGTGACCAGTGCGGACGGCGCGCTCGTCCGCGGCGCCCCGATCAAGGTGAACGGCGCCTCCGCCACGGTGACCGTGCCGCCGAAGTCGGTCACGACCCTGCTCGTCGACGGTGTGTCGGGTGCCGCCAAGGACGCCGCGCTCGTCCAGCCCGGCCACGTCTACCGCCTTCAGGGAGCCCAGAGCGGCAAGTCCCTGGCCCCGTCCGCCGAAGGCAACGGCGTCGTCGTCCGTACGGCAGACCCGGCCGCCAAGTCCCAGCTGTGGTCCGTGAAGCAGCTGACCAGGGGCGACGGCAACCGTGAGCGCTACGCCCTCGTCAACGCCGCCACGGGCACGCGACTCGCCGTGCGCGACAACGAAGCGGTGCTGGAGGAGAGCGACACCCCGGCCGCCCAGTGGATCATGTCGACCACCGGGGACGGCACCTGGACCTTCGTCAACGCCGCCACGGGCCGCCTGCTCGACGTCGTCGGGCAGGCGACAGCGGACGGCGCCCGCGTATCGGCCTTCCTGCCCACCTCCAACGCCAACCAGCGGTGGGCCGTCACCGACGAGACAGTGCTCCGTACACAGCAGGCCAAGGCGTTCACCGTCCCCGGCCGCACGCCCGAACTGCCCGGGACCGTGACACCCGTCTACCGGGACGGCGCCCGGGGATCGCTCCCCGTGCAGTGGACGCTGCCCTCCGAGTCACGGTGGCGCAAGGCCGGAACCGTCCGGGTGAAGGGCCGGGCGACTGACGCGCTCGGCCGGACCGTCCGGGCCGAAGCGGTCGTCACCGTGGACACCGTAGCCTCGACGCTCCCGGCCCATGTCAAGACCTACACCGGCGGACGCCCCGACCTGCCCACCACGGTCACCGGCGTCGGACGGCACGGTGGAACGGCGGACCTCCCGGTCACCTGGGACCCCGCACCCGACGGTGCGTTCGACGACGCCGGGGTGGTGACCCTGCGCGGCACCGCCCAGGTCCCCGGCGGAACGACGGCAGCGGCGACCGTACGCGTCCAGGTCACCGCACCCCGGGAGACGAACACCGCGCCCGACGAAGGTGTGACGGTCGGCGCGACATACACCGAGAGCGGCTACTCCGCCGAGGGCCTGCGCGACGGAAACACGTCCGAGAAGGCCTGGTCGAACTGGAGATCAGGCACGAAGAACCCGTCCGACACCATCACCTTCATCCTCCCCGAGGCGCGCGATCTGACCCGGGTCGTGACCCACTTCCACCGTGACGGAGCCAACCTCAGCTTCGCGGAGTCCCTCAAGGTGCAGGTGCGCGGGGCCGACGGCACCTGGGCCGACGCGAGCGACGAGGTCGCCGTAGGCACCGAGGGCACGCCTGTGGTCGACGTCCCGGTGCGCGCCACCGGCCCGGTGACCGGGGTACGCGTGGCCATGACGGCACGCCCGGGCGGCTACATCACCCTCGGAGAGATCGAGCTGCGCGCCAAGGCGCCGGGGACCTCCTCGGACGCCGGGGCCGCCTCGGTCGAGGTCGACGGTGTGCCGGTCGGCGGCTTCGACCCGGACCGGACGAGCTACCGCGTGACCTCCGACCGCCCGGACCGGGCGAGGATCACCGCGACGTCCCGCGATCCGTACGCGACCGTGACCGTCCGCAAGGAGGCCGCACGCGAAGCCGTCGTGACCGTGAGCAGCGAGGACGGCTCGCAGACACGCGAGTACAGGATCGAGCTGACCCGCTCCTGACGCACGACGACGCGGGGCGTGCCGTCCTGGCACGCCCCGCGTCGTCGACCGGGATCAGACCGCCGGAGCCGGGTACGTCGGGTACTCCACGCCGGACACGTGCTGCACGACACGGATGACCTGGCACGAGTAGCCGAACTCGTTGTCGTACCAGAGGTAGAGGATCGCGTTGTCGCCCTCGACCTTGGTGGCGCCGGCGTCGACGATCGAGGCGTGGCGCGAGCCGATGAAGTCGCTGGAGACCGCGTCCGGGGCGCTGATGAAGTCGATCTGGCGCTTCAGCGGCGAGGTCAGGGAGACGTCACGGAGGTAGTCGAGAACCTCCTGGCGGGTGGTCTCGCGCGCGAGCTGCAGATTGAGGATCGCGATGGAGACGTCCGGCACCGGCACCCGGATGGAGCTGCCGGTGATCTTCGCCTTCAGTTCGGGCAGCGCCTTGGAGACGGCGGAGGCGGCACCGGTCTCGGTGATGACCATGTTGAGCGGCGCGGAACGGCCCCGGCGCTCGGACTTGTGGTAGTTGTCCAGCAGGTTCTGGTCGTTGGTGAACGAGTGGACGGTCTCCACGTGGCCCCGCGTGACGCCGAACTCGTCGTCCATCGCCTTCAGCGGCGGCACCAGCGCGTTCGTGGTGCACGACGCGCAGGACAGGATCCGCTCGTCCGGCTTGATCGTGTCGTGGTTGACGCCATGGACGATGTTCGGGACGTCGCCCTTGCCGGGCGCGGTCAGCACGACCTTGTCGATGCCCGGGCGCAGGTGCTCCGACAGGCCCTCGCGGTCGCGCCACTTGCCGGTGTTGTCGATGAGGATGGCGTCCTTGATGCCGTACGCCGTGTAGTCGACCTCGGACGGGTCGTTCGCGTAGATGACCTTGATCTCGTTGCCGTTGGCGACGATCGTGCTGTTCGCCTCGTCGACGGTGATCGTGCCCTGGAACTGGCCGTGGATGGAGTCGCGGCGCAGCAGCGAGGCACGCTTGACGATGTCCTGCTCTCCTCCGCCGCGCACGACGATGGCGCGCAGCCGCAGGCCGTTGCCCGAACCGGACTTCTCGATCAGCAGCCGGGCCACGAGCCGGCCGATGCGGCCGAACCCGTAGAGGACGACATCACGCCCCTCGCGGCGCTCGATCTTGTTGGCGCCGGTGGCACCGGCGACGGCCTCGGCGGTGAACTCGGCGACCGACAGACCGCGGTCGTCCTCGCGGTACGTCGCGGCGAGCATGCCGATGTCGATCTGGGACGGCCCGAGGTCGAGCTCGGCCAAGGTCTTCAGGAACGGCAGCGTCTCGGTGACGGAGAGCTCCGCCCCGGCGATCTGCCGGGCGAACCGGTGGGTCTTGAGGATGCTGACCACCGACTTGTTCACCAGGGAGCGGCTGTGCAGCAGGATCGTCACGTCCCGCTCCCGGTGCAGCTTCCCGATGATCGGGATCATCGACTCCGCGATCTCCTCGCGGTTCTTCCAGTTGGTGAACGAGTCGTCGTTGACAGTCACAGATCCATCTTTCGAGCTAGGCGGCGCTCATATGTTAAACCGTCGATTTTCCGATCATGAACGGGGTGCCTCCGGAACCTCCCGCGAGCCCCGGACGGCGTGGCCTGAGACGATCGAAACGGATCTTCCACGCGAAAGGGACGCTCATGGACTACGACGCCGTGGCCGACGAGCTGTACGCCCTGCGGCCGGAGGAGTTCACCGCGGCCCGCGCCTCGGCCGTCGCCGCCGCCCGTACCGCCGGTGACCGGGACCTCGCCGACCGGATCGGCGAGTTGCGCAAGCCCAGCCTCGCGGCCTGGGTCGGCAACCTCCTGGTCCGCAGCCTCCCCGGCGAGGTCGAGCCCCTGCTCCGCCTGGGGGAGGGCCTGCGGCAGGCCCACCACGACCTGGACGGCACACAGCTGCGTGAGCTGAGCCGGCAGCAGCACGCGGTCGTCCGCGCCCTGTCCGCGCAGGCCCGGCAGCTCGCCGCGGAGGCCGGCCATCCGATCGGCGACGGCGTGCAGCGCGAGGTCGAGACCACCCTGCACGCCGTCCTGGCCGACCCCGAGGCCGCCCGGGCCTGGGCGAGCGGCCGGCTGGTCAAGCCGCTGAGTGCCGCCGTCGGCTTTCCGGCCGTCGCGGAGCGTGCCGTCGCGGGGAGCGCCGAGGGGCGGAGTCACCCACCCGCCGCGGCGGCCCCTTCCCGCCCGGACCGGAAGGCCGACGGGCAGCAGCGGAAGCGAGTGGCCCAGGCCCGGCGGGAGGCCGAGGCCGCCGAGCGGGAGTTGCGGGCGCTTCAGGACGAGGCGGCGGCCGCCGGCCGGGCCGTGGACGAGGCGAAACAGCAGGTGGACCGCCTCCAGCTGCGCGTCGGCGAGCTCACCGAGGAACTGGACAGCGTCAGGGGCGAGCACCAGCAGGCCCGCTTTGCCCAGCGGACGGCCCGGGAACAGGCGCGTACGGCCGACCGCCGCGTCCGCGAAGCCGAGCGCAAGGCCGCGACGGCCGCCGCCCAGCTCGAACGCCTGACCTCGGCGAGCACCTGACAGCTGCCTGTGCTCAGCCGGGCACCCGGACCGCGTCGGACCGCCCGCTGACGCGGTCCCCGGGCGCGGGCGACGGCGCGATGGGCGGCACGTCGGCCCGGTGAGAGCGGGCGCGTGGCCGGGTTCGCCGCCGCGGGGCACGATCCGCCCGGGCCGTGGCCGAGGGAAGTGCGGAGGCGGCGAGGGACAGGGCGAACAGCAGCGGGACGAACCGCGCGGTGCGGGCAGGCACGCTGAGCCTCCGTCAGAGGGAGAGGGCGCCGGTGAGGAGGGCGCCGGCGGTCATCACCAGCGTGGTGGCGAAGGCCCAGCGGAAGATGAAGCGCTGGTGCTCGCCGAGCTGGACGCCGCTCATGCCGACCAGGATGAAGGTGGAGGCGGTGAGCGGGCTGAGCGGGAAACCCGTCGTCATCTGGCCGAGGATGGCGGCCCGGGCGACCTCGGCCGGGTCGGTGCCGAAGCCGTGCGCCGTCTCGGCGAGGACGGGCAGGACGCCGAAGTAGTAGGCGTCCGGGGGGAAGACGAGACTCAGCGGCATGCCGGTGACGGCCACCAGCACCGGCAGATGGCCGCCCAGGGAGTCCGGGATGACGGACACGAGCGCCTCGGCCATCTCGTCGATCATCCCGGTCCCGGTCAGGACCCCGGTGAGCACACCGGCCGCGAAGATCATCGTGGTGACGAGGACGACGTTCTTCGCGTGCTTGTCGAGCAGCGCCTGCTGCTGTTCCCACGTGGGGTGGTTGACCAGGAGGGCCACCGCGAACCCGAGGACGAACAGCACCGGCAGCGGCATGACCTCCAGGATCAGGGAGACGACGAGGACGACGGTCAGCAGCAGGTTGAAGACGGTCAGCCAGAGCCGCGGCGGTTCCGTCACCCGGACCGCGCCGGGGCCGTCGCCGGGCGCGGTGGCGGTCGTACGAGCCGGCTCGTCGGCGACTGCCTCCCGGCCCGGCACGGTGAGTGTGCCGAGACGCTGCCGTTCCCGGCGGCCGATCAGCCAGGCCGCCACCAGGACCCATGCGATGCCGAGGCCCATCGCGGGCAGCACAGGTGTGAAGACGTCCGAACTCTCCAGCTTCAGCGCCGCCATGGCACGCACCGTCGGCCCGCCCCAGGGAACCATGTTCATCACGCCGGCACCCAGGCAGACGACCCCGGACAGCACCAGCGGACTCATGCCCAGCTTGCGGTAGACGGGCAGCAGTGCCGAGACGGTGATGAGGAACGTCGAAGCCCCGTCGCCGTCCAGGGCCACGCACAGCGTCAGGACGGCCGTGGCGACGGTGATGCGCAGCGGATCGCCCTGCGCCGTCCGCAGCAGACCGCGGATCAGCGGATCGAACAGGCCCGCGTCCACCATGAGGCTGAAGTACAGCACGGCGAAAGCGATCATGATGCCGGTGGGCGCCACCTTCGACAGCCCGTCGAGCACCATCCCGCCCAGCTCTCCCGCGAAGCCGCCCGCCAGCGCCGCCAGCACCGGGAGCACCACCAGCGCGACCAGGACCGAGACGCGTCTGGTCATGGTGAGCAACAGGAACAGGGCGATCGTGGCGAAGCCCAGGGCTGCCTGCATGGTGACGCTCGCTTTCTCGGTGGCGGTCCCCGGCGGCGGAGAGGGGGGCGTACGGGGATAGCCGAGAGTGTCCGAGCGCCGGAAGAGCCATGTCCAGCATCAAACCGGGATCTGTTCATGCGATCCGCGCATCAATCGGCTCGCGCTGACGTACGCTTCCCGGCCATGGAAGCCACCTTGCGACAGCTCTCGGCGTACGCGGCCGTCGCCCGGGAGACGAGTTTCACCGCGGCCGCCGCCCGGTTGGGCGTCTCACAGTCGTCCCTCAGCCGCGCGGTCGCCGACCTGGAACGGCAGGTCGGCGCGCAACTCCTCGAACGAGACACCCGCAACGTGCAGTTGACCGCCGCCGGTACGGAAGCGCTGCGGATCGCCGAGCAGATCCTCAGCGCCCACCGGGCCGGGATGAAGGAACTGGACCGCTTCCTGCTCGGCGAGTCCGGCACCGTCGCCGTCGCCACCCTGCCCTCCGTCGCCGCGGTGCTGCTCCCGCAGGTCATCTCCGGCTTCCGGCAGGACCGGCCACGCGTGGCCGTACGTCTGCTGGACGGCCTGGAACGCGCGGTGCTGAACCGGGTCCTGTCCGGCGACGCCGACTTCGCGATCACCACGGTCGGCGTGCCCCCGGAGCGGCTGGAACACCGCCCCCTGGTCCGGGACCGCTTCGTCGCCGTCCTGCGCGAGGACCACGCGCTCGCGGAGCACGACGAGGTCGGATGGGCGGATCTGGCCCGAGAGCCGTTCCTCGCCGTCGGACGCGACTCGAGCGTGCGCCGACTGACCGATGCCGCGTTCGGCCAGGTCGACGCGCACGCCGTACCCGCGGCGGAGGCCGGCAGTGTCGCCACCGTGGGCGGACTGGTGGCCGCCGGCCTCGGCGTGAGCGCGCTGCCCGCCCTCGTCCTGCCCCTGCTGGGCACCGGCCCCTTCGTCTTCCGGCCGCTCGTCCACCCCGTCGTCGACCGGCGCCTCGACATCGCCCTGCGTGCACGGCGCACCCTCCCGTCCGTCACCGAGCGCTTCCTGGAGACGCTCGAGGACTTCCGCACCCAGGGCAGGGAACTGCCGCCCGGGGTGTCCTGGGCCTGATCCGCGGCGAAGGCCATTCATGCGCTTACCGCATGGATTGATGGCGCTCTTTTGCTGGACAGGCATTTCTGCGTCTCGGCAGTCTGAAGAACCAGCAGCTGAGCCGAGGGGACGCATCCGTGCCGGACAAGGACAAGCCGAACGCCACCGGGCAGGGACAGTTGCGCGGGCTGAAAGTGGTCGAGTTCGCCCATGTGGTGGCCGGCCCGCTCGCGGGCTCGATGCTCGCCGACCAGGGCGCGGACGTCGTCCACGTCGAACCCCCGGGCGCCGGCGACGCCGCCCGCGCGATGGGGCCCCGGCGCGACGGCGTTCCCCTGTGGTTCAAGGTCGCCGGTCGCAACAAGCGCTCCGTCACCCTCGACCTGCACCACGAGGCGGCTCGTGCGGTCGCCCACCGCCTCGTCGCCTGGGCGGACGTCGTCATCGTCACCCTGCGCGCCGGGCGGCTGCGCGACTGGGGCCTCGACTGGGAGGCCGTGCACCGGATCAACCCCCAGGCGGTCCTGTTGCAGATCTCCGGCTTCGGCGCCACCTCCAGCCAGGCCGACGCCCCCGGCTTCGGCAAGATGGGCGAGGCTCGCAGCGGCGTCGTCCACCTCACCGGTTCCCCCGACGGCCCGCCCGTCCACACCGGCTTCTCGCACGGCGACGCCGTGACCGGCCTGATGGGCGCCTACGCCGTCCTCGCCGCTCTCCACCGGCGGGACCACGACCCCGACTTCGACGGCGAGTGGATCGACCTCGCCCTGTTCGAGCCCCTCTTCCGGCTCGTCGAGTGGCAGGTCATCGTCCACGACCAGCTGGGCACGGTGCCGCAGCGCTCCGGCAACCAGCTGGCGGTCGCCCCCGCCGCGGTGATCAACACCTACCGCTCCCGCGACGAGCAGTGGATCACGGTGACCTCCGCGACCCTGCGCTCGGTACGCAACGTGGCCCGGCTGCTGGGCCTGCCGGAGGAGGAGTTCGCCACCTCGGAGCAACAGCACGCACGGCGCAAGGAGTTGGACGACGGTCTGCGGGCCTGGGTGGCGGAGCGCTCCGAGGCCGAGTGCCTGGAGGCGTTCGCCCGCGCCGAGGTCGTGGCCTCCCGGGTGTTCGACGCGGCCGACATCGCCGCCGACCCCGTCTACGCCGAGCGCGACGACATCGTCACCGTCGACGACCCCGACCTGGGCGAGGTACGCATGCAGGCGGTCATCCCGCACTTCCGGCAACACCCCGGCCGCATCTGGCGCACCGGCCCCGCACTCGGCCAGGACAACGACCTCGTGTACCGGGACTGGCTCGGACTGAGCGACGAGGAACTCGCGGCCCTGGAGAAGAACGATGCCGTCTGACGCCGGCACGCCCGCGAGCGGCGAGGCGCGCGCCACGGCACCCCTGCGCTCCCTGCTCTTCGTCCCCGGCCACCGCACCGACTGGCTCCCCAAGGCCCGCGCCGCCGGCGCCGACGCCGTCATCCTCGACCTGGAGGACGCGGTGCCAGCGGCCGACAAGCCGCTCGCCCGCGCCCGGGTGGCCGAGGCCCTGGCGGAGGCCGCCGCGGAACCGGCAGGGGCCATGCTTCTGTTCGTCCGGATCAACCCGCTCGACGGCTGGAGCGCCGCCGACGAACTGCGTGCCGTCGTACGCCCCGGATCGGCCGGGATCGTCCTGCCGAAGGTGCACACCGCCGCCGACGTACGGTTCGCCGACCGCCTGATCACCTGGTGCGAACAGGAACACGGCCTCCCCGTCGGCACGACGACCCTGGTCCCCCTGCTGGAGTCCGCCCGCGCCCTCCACGACGCCTATGACATCGCCGCCGCGGCGCCCCGGGTCGCCCATGCCGGTGCGCTGACCGCACCGGGCGGCGACGTGGAGCGCGCCGTCGGCTACCGCTGGAGCCCCCAGGGCACCGAGACCGTGGCGCTGCGCTCCCGCGTACTGCTCGACGTCCGTGCCGCCGGGGCGCCGTACCCGGTGACCGGACTGTGGACGCACCTCGCCGATCTGGCGGGCCTGCGCGCCTTCGCCGAGCAGAACCGCGCCCTCGGCTACGACGGCATGATGGCCATCCACCCGGCCCACATCCCCGTGATCAACGAGGTCTTCACCCCCACCCCCGAAGAACTCGACCGCTGCGCCCGCCTTGTCGCCGCCGTGGATTCGGCCCAGCGCACCGGCACCGGCGCGCTCACCTTCGAGGGCCAGATGGTCGACGAGGCCATGGCGGCGACGGCACGAGCGGTGCTGACACGCCACGGACAGGGCTGACACCCGCCGACGACGCCCCACGGCACAATCACTGTGACGGAGTTCACAAACCTGCGATGAGGCCCGCCATACAAGGCCTCACGAAGACGACACCAAAATTGAACCGTTCGTTTTCTTGAACCGCTCGTGTTTGTGCCGTTAGGTTGTCCGGCATGACCGCATCCCGGAACCCGACCACCGCCGAAGAGCTCCGCGGTGCCGGCCTGCGGGTGACGGCCGCCCGCGTCGCGCTGCTCGAGACCGTGCGGGACGGTGACCACCTCGGCGCCGAGGCGATCGCCTCCGAGGTCCGCGGCCGCGTCGGCCACATCTCCGTCCAAGCCGTGTACGAGGGACTCCATGCACTCACCGCGGCAGGACTCATACGCCGCCTCGACCCGCCGAACAGCCCGGCCCTCTACGAGGGACGGGTCGGCGACAACCACCACCACCTCGTCTGCCGATCGTGCGGAGCCGTCGCCGACGTCGACTGCGCGGTCGGCCACGCCCCCTGCCTGACCGCGTCCGACGACCGCGGCTTCGCCGTCGACGAGGCCGAGGTCATCTACTGGGGCCTGTGCCCCGCCTGCTCCACCGCACGCAGTTCCTGAGCGATGTGATCCACCCGAGCACTGTGATCCACCCGTCCGGAAGGATTTCCATGACTGAGAACCACGACGCGATCGTCACCGACCCGAAGTCGGAGGAGACGGGAGGCGGCTGCCCTGTCGCGCACGGCCGCGCGCTGCACCCGACCCAGGGCGGTGGCAACCGCCAGTGGTGGCCCGAGCGGCTCAACCTGAAGATCCTCGCCAAGAACCCCGAGGTGGCCAACCCCCTTGGCAAGGACTTCGACTACGCCGAGGCCTTCAAGAACCTCGACCTCGACGCCGTCAAACAGGACATCGCCGAGGTACTGACCACCTCGCAGGACTGGTGGCCCGCCGACTTCGGCAACTACGGCCCGCTGATGATCCGTATGGCCTGGCACAGTGCCGGCACCTACCGCATCAGCGACGGCCGCGGCGGCGCCGGCGCCGGCCAGCAGCGCTTCGCCCCGCTCAACAGCTGGCCGGACAACGGCAACCTCGACAAGGCCCGCCGTCTGCTGTGGCCGGTCAAGAAGAAGTACGGCCAGTCCATCTCCTGGGCCGACCTCCTGATCCTCACCGGCAACGTCGCCCTGGAGCAGATGGGCTTCGAGACCTTCGGCTTCGCCGGTGGCCGCGCCGACGTCTGGGAGGCCGAGGAGGACGTCTACTGGGGCCCCGAGACCACCTGGCTCGACGACAAGCGCTACACCGGCGACCGCGAGCTGGAGAACCCGCTCGGCGCGGTCCAGATGGGCCTCATCTACGTCAACCCCGAGGGCCCGAACGGCAACCCGGACCCGATCGCCGCGGCTCGCGACATCCGTGAGACGTTCGGCCGCATGGCGATGAACGACGAGGAGACCGTCGCCCTGATCGCCGGCGGCCACACCTTCGGCAAGACCCACGGTGCCGGCCCGGCCGACAACGTCGGCGCCGACCCCGAGGCCGCCACCATGGAGGAGCAGGGCCTGGGCTGGAGGAGCACCTACGGCACGGGCAAGGGCGGGGACGCCATCACCTCCGGCCTCGAGGTCACCTGGACCACGACCCCGACCCAGTGGAGCAACGGCTTCTTCAAGAACCTCTTCGAGTTCGAGTACGAGCTCGAGCAGAGCCCGGCCGGCGCCAACCAGTGGGTCGCCAAGGACGCCCCGGAGATCGTTCCGGACGCGCACGACTCGTCGAAGAAGCACCGCCCGAAGATGCTCACCACCGACCTGTCGCTGCGCTTCGACCCGATCTACGAGCCCATCTCCCGCCGGTTCTACGAGAACCCGCAGGAGTTCGCGGACGCCTTCGCCCGCGCCTGGTTCAAGCTGACCCACCGTGACATGGGCCCGAAGTCCCTGTACCTCGGCCCGGAGGTCCCGGAGGAGACCCTGATCTGGCAGGACCCGCTGCCCGAGGCCGAAGGCGAGACCATCGGCGCCGAGGACATCGAGACGCTGAAGACCAAGCTCCTCGAGTCGGGCCTGTCCGTCTCGCAGCTGGTGTCCACCGCGTGGGCCTCGGCATCCACCTTCCGCGGCAGCGACAAGCGCGGCGGTGCCAACGGCGCCCGCATCCGCCTGCAGCCGCAGCGCGGCTGGGAGGTCAACGAGCCCGACGAGCTGGCGCAGGTCCTGCGGGTCCTGGAAGGCATCCAGCAGGAGTTCAACTCCGGTGCAAAGAAGGTCTCCCTGGCCGACCTGATCGTCCTCGGCGGCTCCGCCGCCGTCGAGAAGGCCGCCAAGGAAGCCGGCTTCCAGGTGCAGGTTCCCTTCGCCGCGGGCCGCGTGGACGCGACGGAGGAGCACACCGACGCCGAGTCGTTCGAGGCGCTCGAGCCGACCGCCGACGGGTTCCGCAACTACCACGGCAAGGGCAACCGCCTGCCGGCCGAGTTCCTGCTGCTCGACAAGGCGAACCTGCTCACCCTGAGCGCCCCGGAGATGACGGCCCTGGTCGGTGGCCTGCGTGTGCTGGGCGCCAACTACCAGCAGTCCCCGCTCGGTGCCTTCACCAAGACGCCCGGCTCGCTGACCAACGACTTCTTCGTCAACCTGCTCGACCTGGGCACGACGTGGAAGTCGACCTCGGAGGACCAGACCACGTTCGAGGGCCGCGACGCCGCCACCGGCGAGGTCAAGTGGGCCGGCAGCCGTGCCGACCTGGTCTTCGGCTCGAACTCCGAGCTGCGGGCGCTCGCCGAGGTCTACGCGAGCGACGACGCGAAGGAGAAGTTCGTGAACGACTTCGTCGCCGCCTGGGTCAAGGTCATGAACCTGGACCGGTTCGACCTGGTCTGATCACCCCCGCCTGACAGGACGTCCGGGCCGGCCCGCAACGGCCGGCCCGGACGTCCTGCTTTTTTGTGAGGGCTTTTCCCTGAGAGACCGTCAAGAGCCGTTCAAGGTAAGAACATCACTTACCCAACTCTCACCATGAATCGGCAAGAATCGCGGCCGGGCCCGAACTCGGGCATACGTTCTGGTCGTGAACTCAGATGCCACTGCTCACAGAGGCGCCGGCCATGAACAGCACCTCGTCGCCGACGCCCGGACCGCCACAACGGTCCCCCTCCGTCGCAGCCTCCTGCGCACCGCGCTGACCGGAGCCGCGGCTCTCGGCGCGGGCCTGAGCGCCGCCCGGCCGGCCACCGCCGCCACCCGCGCCGCCCCCGCCCCCACCCACGGCACCCGCCCGCGGCCCGGCACACCGGACGAGGCCCTGAGGGAACTCGCGTCCGGAAACCGCCGCTGGCGCGCCTACCGAGAGCTCCACCCCCACGAAACCCCCGACCTCCGGCAGGAGCTGACCACAGCCCAGCACCCCTTCGCGGTCGTGCTCGGCTGCATCGACTCACGCGTGCCCCCGGAGCTGGTCTTCGACCAGGGGCTGGGCGACCTGATCACCGTGCGCAGCGCCGGCGAGGTCCTGGACGAGGCCGTGCTCGGCAGCATCGCCTACGGCGTCCTGGAGCTGGGGATACCGCTGGTCGTCGTGCTCGGCCACCAGTCGTGCGGCGCGGTGCGAGCCGCCGTGGAGGCCGACGAGTCGGGCGGGCATCTGCCCGACCACATCCAGTACCTGGCCGACGAGATACGCCCGGCCATAGACCACACCAAGGAGGGGGACGCGCGCATCGCCGCGACGGTGGACGCCAACATACGGCGCGTGCGCTCCCGGCTGGCCGCCGAGCCCGACCTCGCCGCCAGGATCAAGACCCGGCAACTCGCCGTCGTGGGTGCCCGCTACGACCTGACCAGCCAAGCGGTCCGCACCGTCACCTGACCCGCGCAGCAGCCCGGTGGGGCAGCGCGGGGCCCTTCCGTCCCGCGCTGCCCCACCCGGCCGTCATGCCGCCAAGGGATTGGAGCGTGCCGCCGCCAGCAGATACCAGGCGGTCGCCCCCGTGTGCCGGTACGGGTAGTAGCCGAAGCCGAACCCGGTGTCCAACGGACTGCTCGCGGACACCACTCCACAGCGCTCGGGAAGCGCCCTGCCGCCGACGGTCTGCCCGCCGCCCAGCAGATCCTGGGCCCGCTCGATCGAGACGATCAGGCGCCGGGCGCGTGCCTCGTCACCACGGTCCCGCCGGTCCCGCAGGGCGAGCGCGAGGTGAGCCGTCCCCTCGAACCACACGCCGTTGCGGTCAGGCCTGGGCTGGCCCTCGGCGATCGGCGCGTCCTCGTTCGCCACGAGGCTCGCCGAGCTGAAGGTGACCCCCTCGTACGACTGCCCCGCGGGCACCGTGCTGTTCCTGCGCCCGGCATGGTCCAGCACGGCCAGTCCGGCCGCGGCCCAGTCCAGCGAACGCGCGTAGCCACGGCCACCGGAGCCGAGCGCGAGATGGGTCCAGGTCTGTGTGTCCTCCGGAATCGGGGACTTGTTGACGGTCACACCGTCATTGGTGCCGGTGTAGAAGAAGCCCCCGGACGGCTCCCACATCCTTTGCACGAACGCCTCGGCCCGCCCGCGCCGCTTAAGCCACACCCGGTCCCCGGTGAGCCTGGCGAGCCTGCCGAAGAGACACGCCAGGTCCGTGTTGTGCTCGGTCGAAGTGAACGGCAGCTTCTGGTTCGCCCCGTCCACCCCGAACTTGTAGCCGCCCAGGGGCTCGTCGGTCCGGCCGGTGCGCTCGATCCACTCGCCGATCCGTACGGCACCGGCGAGGAAGCGGCGCGCTCGGGTACGGCGGGCGAGCGCGCTGAGCGCGATCCCCGCCCAGGCCATGTCGCCCACCGCCGTGCCGGTGAAGCCGAACTGCGTACCGACGTTGACGGTGCCGTCCGCCCGTACGAAGCCGTCCGGCTGCCGCGAGCCGTCGTAGAAGGTGTACGGCCCGACGTTGTAGGCCTGCCGGAGCCTGCCGTCGTCGTACGCCGGGTCGTGCGACTGGGCGTGGAGCAGGGCGTCACCCAACGCCGTTGCCCTGGTGAGAGCGCCCGCGGTCCGGGCCGCGAGGTGCGCCAGGATCGCCAGGGCGTTGTCGTAGGTGAACGCGGTGCTGAACAGGCCGGCCTGGTCGGTGTAGCTCTGGGTCAGGCGGATGCCGCCGTGGTCGGGATAGGCATCCATGGCCGCGGCGAGGAAGGCCCGTCCCCGATCCGGGGCCGATCCCAGGCCCGCGCCGGCCGAACCGGCCGCCATGGCCTGCCCGGTACCGGCCGCGGCAAGCCCCACGGCACTGATGCCGAGGCCGGCACCGATGAGCGAACGCCGGCTGAACGCCGGGCCTTGTCTGCCAGTCATGAATCTCCCTTGAGAGCGCTCTCAGCACTGCGCGCTCATTCTGCTGACGCCCTGAGGACGGGTCAACGCCCTGGCAGAAAAGGAGAGTTCCACGAGAAGTCGAACGACGGGTGGATCACTCGCACACGATCTCGTCACGCGGCGTGTAGTGCGTACGGTACGGCTCCCGCTTCACTTCCTTGCCGTCGCTGTAGAAGACCCGCTCCACGGTGACGTCGAACCCTTCGAGCGGCGTCTGCGGCACGCACTCCTTGTCGTCGCTCACCTTCTTCGACGGCTTCTTCACCTCGGTGCGCGGACCCTTGACCGACTTGATCTCGTCGTACGCACGGGTGCCGAGGAAGGAGACGGTCACGGACGTGTCCGTGGACTCGGCCTGGATGTAGATCGCCTTGCCGGAGTCGTTGGTGAATCTCAGGTCCAGGCTGCCCCAGGCGACCGTGGCCTCGCGGCCCTCCGGGTAACGCTCGATGTAGAAGGAGTGCGCGCCGTGCTCGACCGGCTTGACCCCGGCGAAGAACAGCGCGTTGTACATGGTCGTCGCGACGGCCGAGACGCCGCCACCGGACGCCTTCGTGAACTTGTCGTCGAGGATGATGATGCCCTCGACGAAGCCGTTCGCCTCGGTGCGCTCGCCGACGGTCCGGTTGAAGCTCCATGTCTCGTCCGGCTTGACGACGGAGCCGTTGATGAGTTCCACCGCCCGGCCGATGTTCTTCGTGCGGTACTCGGCCGGTTCGAAGTGGACGGTGAAGGAGGACATCTTCTCCGTCAGCCCCAGCTCCGGGGCGTTCTCCCGGGTCACCTCCGGCTGGGTCTCGCGTACGGCCACCTCGCCGCCGCGGTCGGCGCCCGATCGCGTGAGCAGCGGCAGCACCGCCTTGCCCAGCGCCTTGTCGGTGACCTCCCGGCCGACCCTGGCGTCCTCTTCGACCACGACCCTGTCGCCGTCGGACCCCAGTTTCGCGTTCTCTGCGGTGGTGGTGACGTCGTCCAGCGGGCCGGCCACGGCGGGGTCGGTGCGCAGCCCCTTGGCGTCGAGCTCCGGTCTCAGCCTGCCGCCGCCGTCCGGCCGCATGGCCAGATGCTCGCCCAGCACGTCCTGGCCGACCGTGAACCGCTTGCCGGCCGCGGTGAGGATGACGGGCGCCGACACGGCCGGCTCCGCGAACGTACGCACCGCCCGCCTGACCTCGTCGGTGGTGACCTTCGGCCGGGTCTCACGGGCGGGCAGCGACGTGACCGCGTCGGCGTCCCCGCGCAGGAAGGAGGCGCGCAGGGGACCGACCGCGGCGTTCACGTCCAGCGCGTACCCCGTGCGCGGCGCGACCTCCTCGACCCGTCCGCCATCGAAGGAGACGGCACCGTCACGGACCTTCTGGTCGAGCCCCTTCGCCAGCCGCCCGAGGGCCGCTCGGGCCTTGTCCTCGTCCAGGCGTACGACCGGCTCGATCACGCCGCCCGAACGGAAGAACCCGCCGAAAACGCTGAGCGGATCGGCACCGGTGCGTGCCGCCCGGTCGACGGTCTCCCGGACGTCGAAGGAGAGCCCGGCGCGCCGCGGATCGACCGTGCCCGTGCGCTCCCCGACCTTCACGGGCATCTCCCGCGCGCCGTCCGCGCCCAGGTGCCGCTCCAGCTTCCGCACCGCCTCGGCGCGGCTCAGCCCTCCGATCTCCACCCCGCGCACGGTCGTGCCGGTGTCGATCTCCCCGCCCGTGAGCATCAGCCCGGCGAGATACAGACCGCCGACCCCCACGGCCAGCGCGCCGCCGGCCAGGGCGAAGGGCTGGAGGGAGGTGATGCGCGGAAGGGAGGTTATTCGGGGGCGCATGGGTCTCCTGAGATCGATGCGAGGGTGCACCCGATGACGCGACGCTGCTGCGGGCAAACACGTCAAGCTATTCACAACCGGGCGGCAAACGGGTATGGCCCAGACCACTTATGTCCGAGATCATGTCTGAACCGGCGGGAACGCCCGTCCTGCGCCGCCGCGGCCGGCCACGGCCACAGAGTGGTAACGACGAACAACGGTCCGGTCGTTGACGCGGTCTAGGCCACCATGAAGATCTCTTTCCTGATCCACAACGCCTACGGAATCGGAGGCACGATCACCACCACCTTCAACCTGGCCGGGGCGCTCGCCGAGCGGCACGACGTGGAGATCGTCTCCGCGTTACGCCACCGGGAGCACCCCAATCTCACCCCGCACCCCCGGGTGCGGCTGCGGCCGCTGGTGGACCTGCGCAAGGAAGCGGACCATCCGCTGCACCACAGACCGGCGCGGGTGTACCCGCCCGCCGAGTACCGCCACCGCCAGTACAGCGAGCTGACCGACCAGCGGATCGGCGAGCACCTCGAGTCGCTCGACGCCGACGTCGTCATCGGCACCCGCCCGGGCCTCAACGTGCACATCGCACGCCAGGCCCCGCAGCACGTCCTGCGCGTCGGCCAGGAGCACCTCACCCTGGACAACCACTCGCCGCGGCTGCGCACCGCCCTGCGCCGCGCCTACCGCCGCCTCGACGTCGTCACCACCGTCACGGAAGCGGACGCCGCCGCCTACCGGCGCAAGATGTGGCTGCCCGGCGTCCATGTGGAGGCCCTCCCGAACAGCGTCCCCGACCCCGCGCTGCCTCACGCCGACGGCACCGCCAAGATCGTGATCGCCGCCGGCCGGCTGGTGCGGGTGAAGCGCTACGACCTCCTCATCGAGGCGTTCGCCCAGGTCGCCGCCGCGTTTCCGGACTGGCAGCTGCGCATCTACGGCAAGGGCGAGGAACAGCCCGCGCTGCGGCAGCTCATCGAACGCCTCGGCCTGTGGAACAACGTGTTCCTGATGGGGGCCGCCACCCCCATGGAGGCCGAATGGGCCAAGGCCTCGATCGCCGCGGCCACGTCCGACTTCGAGCCGTTCGGCATGACCATCGTCGAGGCGATGCGCTGCGGACTGCCCGTCGTCAGCACCGACTGCCCCTACGGTCCCGCCGAGATCATCAAGGACGGGACCGACGGCCGGCTGGTGCCGGTCGGAGACCGTGACGCCCTCGCCTCGGCCCTGCTGGAACTCGTCGGCGACGACGAGCGACGCCGCCGCATGGGCCGCACCGCCCTGGAGAACGCCCACCGCTTCGCCCCGGGCCCCGTCGTCGCACAGGCCGAACGCATCTTCGACGAGGCCTTGACGGCCAGAAGGACAGGCCGGCGGAGCATCGGGCAGGCCCGCCGGACGGAGAGTCCGCTGACGGGACGGGGCCACGCCGCCCGCGACCTCGCCCACACCGCGGCCGCCGGCGCCCTGCGCGCGATACGGAAGGGACGATGATGAGCAAGCACGACACCCCCCTGCGCACCGACTGCGCCATCGACACGGACGGCCGGATCACCTTCCGCCTCCCCCCGGCCTCGGCCGCCCGCCCCCAGCTGCTCCTGGCGCTGCGCCCCAAGAAAGGCCGGTCCGAGACGGCCCGCCACCACCTCGAACTGGAGCCCGACCCGGCTGACGGCAAGTGGCACGCCGTGCTGGAACCGCTCCAGGCCCTCGACGAAGGCCGCTGGGACCTCTTTCTGCTGCCGGAACCGGGAGCCGACCGGCAGCGGCTGCGCCCCGGCCTGCGGGACCTGCGCGCCCTCGTCGACGGACACCTCCGCGACCGGCCCTCGCCGGTCGCCGTCAGGATCCCGTACGTCACGAAGGACGGCTTCCTCGCCCTGCGGGCATGGCTGCGTACCGCCCACGCCGAGGCCCGGACCATCGACGTCACCGACCGCGCCATCACCGTCGACGCCCGCCTGCACGGCGCCCGGCTCCACGAGGACGCCACCGTGCGGCTGCGCCTGCGCGGCAGCGACACAGTACGGAGCCTCCGTCCCCGGATCGACGAGGACGGCAGGGGCTTCTCCTTCACTGCCGGCCAGAAGGACCTGACGGTCGACGGTGGGGGAGCAGGCCGGTTCTGGGACGCCTTCGTCCGGCCCACCGCCGACGCGCGGCCGATCAGGATCGGCCGGCTCCTCGACGACGTGGCGGACCGCAAGCACGTGTACGTCTACCCGGCCATGACTACGGACGGAACTGCCACGCGTCCTTACTACACCGTCGACAACGACCTCGCGATCGAGATGACGTAAGCCGAATACCGACATGCCCGAAATGAAAATCCATGGAGTTTCGGGTGGTTATTTCGTCAAAGCGCCGCGCCAAGCGTGTGTGGGTTTTGTGCAAAGCGGCGGCAAAAAGGTCACGCGCTCGTTCTCAACAGCCGCAAAAGGGAAGGGGACTTGCGGCAATAACCAAACTCAAGTACCTAGATGAACCATGAACCTGTTCAACCGCGTCGTGTCGTCCCGCCGGCAGGCGCCGCCCGTTCCCCCACAGCGCCCGGCCGGCGCACCGGCATCCCCCACTGCCGTGCTGCCGGACCCCCACCTGACGAACCTCACCGGTGAATGGGTCGTCGACCCCGCGCACAGCAGGATCGGCTTCTCCGTCCGGCACGCCATGGTGACCACCGTGCGCGGCTGTTTCCTGGAGTACGAAAGCCGGCTCTACTTCGACGCGCGCGACCCCGCCCGATCCCGGGCCGACATCACACTGTTCACCTCCAGCGTCGACACCGGCGTGGAACAACGCGACGCCCACCTGGTGGGCCGTGACTTCCTGGACACCGCGACCTATCCGCGTATGCGCTTCACCAGCACCGGCGTGGAACACACGGGCTCGGACCTCTTCCGCATGTCGGGCGACCTCACCATCAAAGGCGTCTCACGACCCGTCGTACTGGATTTGACCTACATCGGACACGTCACCGACCCCTTCGGATACGAAAGGGCCGGATTCGACGGCACCACCACCATCAACCGCTCCGACTGGGGGCTGACGTACAACAGCAGGCTGGCCGAGGGCGGAGCGATGGTGAGCGAGAAGGTGCGCCTGCAGCTCGATATCGCCGCCATCCGCATGCCCCCGTCGGCCGGCTGACCCTCCGGGCGCGGCCGCACGGCTCACGACATCGCGTCGGCCCCGGCCACGACACGGAACGTGGCCGGGCCGAGTGTGAGGACCCCGTCGCTCAGCGGCGTGCACCGCACGCCGCCCCGCCCGCGCAGGGCACGCTGGGCGCCGGGGCCGATCGTCACGTCCATCCAGGCACAGGGCCGGGCGGGCCGGTGCACGGCGAACTCCACCGGCCCGCCGCCGCAGTCGAGGGAGATCGTCGTACCGAGGTACGAGTCGATGTCGATGCCTCTGAGCAGGATGTTCCGGCGTGTGCGCCGAAGATCGGCCTCCTCCGGGAGGTTCTCCGAGGCCATCATGGTCACCGACGCGTTCCGGTGGGCAGGCCGTGCGTAGTAGCGATCGCCCACCAGTCCCAGACCGCGGCGCACCTCCGCCCGGGGCACGCGCTCGTCCGGCGGGCCGGGGGAGGGCCCGTCCGACGGTCGTCCGGCCAGCCGGTGCGCAGGCGACACCAGCAGCTCCAGCACCTCCACCTCGGTCATGACGCCCACCCTACGGCTCGGTATCCACTCCCGACGGGTCCCGCAGACCGGCGAAGACGTACGGCGCCGCCTCGGCCCGTTACTCGTCCTGCCTCCGCCCGAGCCCGCCCTCCTCCGGTGGGGCCCGGCCGTCCGCCGACTCGCCCGCGGTGAGGTGCTCCAGGACTTCGACCAGTTCCTGGCACGCGCGCTCCACGGAACGCCGGGTGTGGACCTGCTCGGTGATCACGGCCGAGAGGATGAGTGCCGTCAGGGCCATCGCCCCGTTGAAGGCTTGCAATTTGAGCATCACCTCCACGCGGCTGAGCCCGTCGAACGGCCCGGCCCGGTCGGTCGCCGCCACCGTGGCCAGGATCGAGGCGAAGAGGGCGCAGAGCATGCTGCCCGCCAGCTGGAAGCGCAGAGCCGCCCAGATCAGCAGGGGGTAGACGAGGTACAGCAGACTGAGCCAGCTGTGCGCGGCCAGCGGAACGACACAGCAGGCGATCAGCGCCAGGCCCGAGGCCTCCTTCCAGCGCGTCAGACGCAGCGGCAGGCGGATGCGGGCCAGCAGGAGCAGCACCGGGGTGACGATCAGCACCCCCATCGCGTCACCCACCCACCAGGCCAGCCACACGGCCCAGAAACTCGGCCCGTCGAGCTTGTCCGTGACGATCAGGAGGCCGGCGCCCACGGTCGAGCTGATCAGCATGGCGGTGAACGCCCCCAGGAACACCAGGGCGAGACCGTCCCGCAGCCGCGCGATATCGGTGCGGAAACCGGCCCGGCGCAGCAGGAGGTACCCGACGACGGGTGCCGCCGTGTTGCCCGCCAGGACGCCGAGCGCCGAAGGCGTGAGGGAGGTGATGGACAGGATGACGAAGAAGGCCCCCAGGGCGATCCCCGGCCAGCAGCGCAGCCCGAAGAGCAGCAGGAAGGCGACCGAGACGCCGGTGGGGGGCCAGATGGGTGTGACGACCGCGCCCTCGACGACCAGCTCCCGGAGCAGGCCCAGCTTCCCCGACAGGTAATAGCAGGCGGCGACGGCCAGCGTCTGCAGAACGAGGACGACCGGCGTACGCAGATCCTGGCTACCCACCACAGCAGCCATCAGACACCGAGGTCGCCGTGTCGGCGAGGTGAGAGCGGGAGCCCTGCGGCCCTATGGCTGAGCGTCCGGCCCGTCGAGGCCGACCACCAGTACGGCGGCGTCGTCGTCGTGCCCCACCCGCTCGGCGCCCTTGATCACGGCGGCCGCGAGCGCGTCCACGTCCATGCCCGCCACCGCCGCGATGCCGGCGAGCCGCGTCACCTGGTCCAGTCCCTCCTCGAGCCGCATCGACGGTCCCTCCACGACACCGTCCGTGAGCAGCACGAACACACCGCCCGTGGTGAGCTCGTACCGGGTCACCGGATACGGCGTCCCCCTCTGGACACCGAGAGGCGGCCCGCCCTCGTCCGAGGTGAGGCCGGACTTCCCGTCGGCTGTGGCCCAGATACAGGGCAGATGCCCCGCCCGCGCGCTCTCCAGCACCCCGGCGCACGGATCGAGCCGCATGAAGGTGCAGGTGGCGAACAGGTCCGAGCCAAGGGACAGCAGCAGATCATTGGTCCGGGCCAGGACCTCGCCCGGCTCGCTGGTGACGGAGGCCAGGGCCCGCAGCCCGGCCCGCACCTGCCCCATGAAGGCGGCTGCCTCGATGTTGTGGCCCTGGACGTCACCGATGGACAGACCGATGCGGCCGTCGCCCAGCGTGAAGGCGTCGTACCAGTCGCCGCCCACGTTGAGGCCCTGGCACGCGGGCGCGTACCGCACGGCCAGATGCAGCCGCCGGGCGACGGGCAGATCCCGCGGGAGCATGCCGCTCTGCAGCGCGAGGGCCAGCTCGACCCGGGAGCGCTGCATCTCGGCCTGCGCTCGAGCCTGGGCCGTCAGATCCCCGAGCCTGGTCAGCAGCTCGTCGCCGTCGTCCGTGGTGCCGGTGCGGGACATTGATCACTCCGGCGAGGGTGGTCACGGTCGGTGATAACCCTCGGTGGCAAATCACCTGAAATGTGTCCATAGGATGATACTCACTTGAGGGCTCAGGCGACGACTCGTGCTCCCCGTGGTCGCTCAACGCACCGACCGGACCACCCCGGAGTCCGCGCGCCGGCCGACCGCCGCCAGGACGAAGGTCACGCTGATCAGCAACGCCCAGGCGCCGAACTTTCCTATCCCGACGGGCTCCCAGCCGTGCTCCTGATACGGATAGCGCCACGCGCCGACCAGGGTGGCAAGGTTCTCCGCCACCCACAGAAAGAACCCGATCAGAACGAACGACACCGCCAGCGGCATCTGCCGACGCCCGCCCCGCACCGTGAAGCGCACCGACGTCCCCGTCGTGACGGCCGCGAGCAGCCCGGCCAGCAGCCACCGCACATCGGGCAGCCAGTGATGGCTGAAGAAGTTGACGTAGATGGCCGCAGCCACCGCAGCGGTCGCACGCGGCCGATAGCGCACGATCTCCAGGTCGAACAGATGCCAGGCACGGCAGATGTAGCTGCCGACAGCCGCGTAGAGAAACCCGCCGTACAGCGGCACACCGGCGAACTTCAGCACAGCCGGCTCCGGGTAGCTCCAGGAGCCGAGCGACACCTTCACCAGCTCGAAGGCCAGACCGATGACATGGCAGACCGCGATGACGGCGACATCCCGCCCGTTCTCCCAGCCGCGCATCCAGAACACCAGTGTGAGCAGCACGCCGTAGACCACCAGCAGGTCGTAGCGCGCCACAGGGAGCTCGGGCAGCAGCGTGGACACGGCCACGCCGCACAGCAGGGCGATGGCGAACGCGCAGGCCCGCGTCTGTGTCCACGCGAAGTCGAGCAGCTGGCGCACCGGTGCGGCCCAGGGGCCGGCGAAGCTTGAAGGGATCATGGTGCCCTTTAGGACGGCACCGCACGCCGACCGGTTGCGGCGAACCGCCTCACCCGCCGCTCGTGGGGCGAGGAGCCGAAGATCCGCTTTACGGTGTCCTGGTGCGATCTGTTCCGAAATGGGTCTTGTTTTCGTCCGGCGGTGCGCCAGTCGTGTTGATCATGGGCTGGGCGGTGGCGGCATCCCTGCAAGGCCCCTCCTACGACCCTGCCGCCCAGACGATCAGTGTCCTCGCGGCTCCCGGCGGCTCGAGCTACTGGGTGATGACAGCCGCCTTCATCGCCCTGGGCATCTGCCACCTGCTCACCGCGTGGGGGCTGCGCCCGGCCGCGCCCGCGGGACGCGCGGCCCTGGCGGCCGGGGGCGTGGCGGCCTTGGCGGTGGCCCTGTTTCCGGCGCCGAGCAGCGGCGGCTCCCTCACCCACGGTTCGGTCGCCGTCGGGGGATTCGTCGTCCTCGCAGCCTGGCCCGTCCTGGCCGCCAGAAGAGGCGATGCCGTGCCATGGGCCCTGCGGCCTCTTCCCGCACTGGGGGCGACCGCCGTGATGGCGCTGGGCGCGGCGTGGTTCCTGGCCGAACTCCACCAGCAGGGCGCCCCTGGCGCAGTGGAACGCGCGGTGACGACGCTCCAGTCGGTCTGGCCCTTCGCGGTCGTCCTGTCCTGCTTCTCCTTTCCTCGACCCGCCCGCGACGAGTACCGAGGCTGACCTGGCGGACGTAGTGCCGGAGGCTGCGTACCGGGAGGTGTGCGGGGACTGAGCGGGCTGCCGAGGGAGAAGCGGGCTGCCGAGGGAGAAGGGGAAGACGTTCCGCGGGATTCCCGCGCGATGGCGCAGCTCGCCGTCCCGGAGCGCGACCGCCCGGTCCGGTCGCTCGCCGCCAGGACCCGTCCGTCGAGGCTGAACACAAGGGTGCTCCCCGAGGGCGTCGGCGGCCGCTTTCCGTCTCAGCTGCGCGTGGCGAGTGCCTCGCGCCACGCCGGGCTGTCGACGTAGTGGTTGTCGAACCGCTCCGAGGAATCCTTGATCTCCTGCGGATCGGCCTCGCCGCGCACCACCCGGCCGAGGAGCCGCAGATAGTCGAAGCGGTCGGCGCCCGGGGTGAAGACGAACAGTACGTCGGCCGTCCTGCCGGGCGCCGCGGCGAAGGCGTGCGGGGTGTGCGGCGGCACGACGAGGAAGTCACCGGCCTCCAGGACGGTGATCTCCTCGCCCACCAGCACCTGAAGCGCTCCGTCGATCACGAAGAACATCTCGGACGCCTTGGTGTGCACATGGGCGGGCGCTCCGACCGCGCCTTCGGCGAACGTCGACCGGTAGCTGGTGAGCCGCCCGCCGGTGTGGCCGGAGTCCGCGAGAAGGGTCATGACGCTGCTGGGGTCACGGGTCGTCTCGGCGTCGGCGGCGCGGGTGAGGACGGGGCCGAAGTCCGCGGTCTGCGCGATCTGTGTGGTCTGCGTGGTCTCGTTCGTCTTCGTCGTCATGACTACGACTCTATGGAGCCGATCGACCGGCTTCGGGGTGCATTCCAAGGCCATAATCATGGGTCAATTCGCTGCGGCACGCCCTGCCTTCGCCGATGCCGGGCTAGGCTGCCTCGTCGTGCAGGAGACGCGCCTCGACACCGCTCGGATCCGGGCGGCTCGCCGGGTGATCGACCCGGTGTTCCTCGACACTCCGCTGTACCGTTGCGAGGCCCTGGAACCCGATCTCGGGTGCACGGTGAGCATCAAGCTCGAAACGGCGAACCCGGTCCGCAGTTTCAAGGCCCGCGGCACCGAGGTGGTGGCGAGCCTGCTCGTCGGCCATGGCTCACGGGCCGCGGTGTGCGCCAGCGCGGGCAACCTCGGCCAAGCCCTCGCCTGGTCCGGTCGCGGCCGGGGAATCGACGTGACCGTCGTGGCATCCCGCATCGTGACGGTGGCCAAACTTGATCGCATCCGCGCGTTGGGCGCCAGGCTGGAGCTGGTGGACGGCGACCACGAGATGGCTCGCGAGCGGGCGGCGGCCATCGCACGCCACGACGGCATCCGGCTGGTCGAGGACAGCCTGGACCTCGAGACCTGCGAGGGCGCGGCGACCATCGGCCTGGAACTGGTGGACACCGTGCCGGTGTTCGACGCTGTTCTGATCGCTCTCGGCGGCGGGGCGCTGGCCACCGGTGTGGGCCATGTGGTGAAGGCCTTGGCACCCGAAGTCGAGGTGATCTGCGTCCAGCCGCTCGGCGCACCGGCGATGACACACTCCTGGCGCAGGCGGCGCGTCGTCACCACCGACTCGACCGACACCATCGCCGACGGCGTCGCCGGCCGGCGTCCCATCCCGGCCGTGCTGGACGATCTCCTCCTGGTCGCCGACGACGCCGTCCTGGTCCAGGAGACGTCGATCATGGCCGGTATGCGCAAGCTCCTCGACCACGCCGGCCTCGTCGTCGAACCGTCGGCCGCGCTCGGCATCGCTGCGATCCTCGAAGACCGTGACCGCTTCGCCGGACGGCACGTGGTCACCATCGTGTGCGGCAGCAACGTCGACGTAGACGCCTATCACCGCTGGATCGGCGCGGCTTCCACCCACAGGTCCTGACCCAATGAGGGAGCAGGCCGGCTGACGCTCAGCGGGAAGCCAGCCCCCGCTCCTGGGCCGCCGCTCCGAAGTAGTCGCCACCCTTGCGCTTGACGTCGTCGGAGCCCCAGGCCTGCTCGCCGTCGGCGGCGGAACTGCCGGCCCTGTCGGCGTTCTGCCGAAGCGGTGCCCTGACCAGCCTCGGTATGTGCTTCGAGCAGTGGATGTACGCCTCCTCGACCTCGACCTCCACCCACACGTGGGGACGGCGGCCGGGTACCGGATCAACCGGTAGCTCTGGATACCTCTGGCGCATCGCGTCGTCGGTGACCAGCCGCGCCCGGCCGTTGACATGCAGACCGATACGGTCCTGAGAGAAGTCGATCATCAGCAGGCCGACGTGCGGGTTCTCCCGGATGTTGCCGAGCGAGGCCATGACCCCGTTCCCGCGGTACTCCGGGTAGGCCAAGGCCCCTTCATCGAGTACCTGGAGAAAGCCGGGCGGGCCGGCCCGGAAGGTGCTGTCGCATTCGCCGTGGCTGTCCGCAGTCGCGAGGAAGAACATCTCCTGGCGGGCCACGAACTCCCGCATGCGTGGGTTGAGCCGGTCCAGCACCTGCTCGTCGTAGAACCGGTCGGCGCGACCGGCGGTGCCCAACTCACGTTGAATCTGGTGCTCGCCCTGACTTCCGGGCCGGTCTGCCCGCTCATCGTGGTGCAACGGTCCTCCTGACGGGGTCTCTCCGGGTGTTCGCCTCGGCGCAAATGACTGATTTAGTCACCTGCCAGGCCGAAAAGCGCCACCGGCCATGCACGAGAGCGTAGAGCACGACGACTCTCAGTCCCTCGGCGATCCGACTCCGCGCCGAAGCGCTTCGACCGGGCCTTCAGGGCCTTCACCAAATGCTTCTTTTGGCGTAGGAGTTCTTGTTCTCAGTTCGCCACTTATGCGACGAGATGCAACGGTCTGCGTATGGTTACATCACAGAACGTTGAAATGATCAGAACTCGCGACTGTCGCCGCCGCAGGGCGAGTCCGGCAATCGTGCTCTTCGCGGCCGTCGTGATACTGGGCGTTGCCACCAGAGCGGAGGCCCTGCCGTCTGCTCAGTTCGGGCCCGACTGGGACGCCATCGCCGCGTGCGAGTCCGGTGGGAACTGGAAGGCGAACACCGGCAACGGCCACTACGGCGGCCTGCAGTTCACCCAGTCCAGCTGGGTGGCCGCCGGAGGACGGAAGTTCGCCCCGCGCGCCGACCTGGCCACCCGCAAGGAGCAGATCACGGTGGCCAGGCGTTTGGCCGCGTTGCAGGGAATGTCCGCATGGTCCTGCGCGTGAGTGAAGTGGACAGCATCGCCGCCGACTTCTGAGTCACGCAGGACGTAGCTTCGTCACATCGGGAGCGAGTGTTCGACGAGTCAGTACTCACCGTGAGGGTGACCGGTTTTGATGGTTCCCGCGCTTTTGAGTACCGGCACTGCTTCGAGCACGAGTATCGCGAGGTCGTCGTCGATGGGCTGGGTGCTGAAGTCGTGGGTGGTTCGGCGGATGCGCTCGGCCACGGCCTTGGCGCCGAGCCCTGTGCAGGTGGCGAGTATGCGCGCGAGGCCGTTGTCGTCGTCGAGTTGGTGTGTGCCGTTGCGGCGTTCGGTGACCCCGTCGGTGACACAGAGCAGTGTTTCGCCTGGTGTGAGGGTGAGGGTGTCGGCGTGGTAATTGGTGTGTTCCTCGACGCCGAGGAGTATTTGGGGGCGGGCGACGGATGTGACGGTGCCGTTCGTCGTCAGTCGCAGGGGTGGCGGGTGCCCGGCGCTGGCGATGGTGCATCGGGTGTTGCCGGTGGTGGGGTCGGGTTCGAGTTCTCCGTAGAGCAGGCTGAGCAGGCGGGCGCCTTCGTGTTCGCCGCGGGGAGTCGTGGTTTCGGTGGCTTCCTCGGCCATCGCGTGGTTGAGGCGGTTGAGAAGGGTCTCGACGCCGTGGCCCTCGCGTGCGAGAAGTCGTACGAGGTGACGGGCGAGACCGGTGACGGACATGGCTTCCATGTCGTGGCCGGAGACGTCGCCGAGGAGGAAGCACCACCGGTGCTGGCCCATGGGGAACAGGTCGTAGAAGTCTCCGCCGACGGTCTGGCCTTCCGCCCAGGGCTCGTAGACGATCGCCGTGTCGATGCCGGGGATGGCGGCCAGTGAGGTGGGGAGCTGCCGGCGCTGGAGCGTACGGCTGATGGTCGCCTGGCGGGTGTAGTGGCGGGCAGTGACCACCGCCTGGGCCGTGCGGCGGGCGACGTCTTCGATGAGTCGTACGACGTTGTCGGTGAGTTCGGGTTGTCCGGCCTGGCCGATGAGGAGTGTGCCGTGGTATCGGCCGCCGGCGACGAGCGGGAAGGCCAGTGCGGAGCCGCCTGTGTTGTGGGTGGTTTCGCATTCGGGCCAGGGCCAGGGGAGGCCGGTCGTGCGGAGTGCGGAGCTCGGGGGGTCCTTCTCAAGGGACCGGCGGAGGGTGCGGATGTGCCGTTCGTCGGTGTGCCAGACGCGGGAGAGCCGTACGCCGGCGTGGTCGGTGGTGAGCCATATGCCGCACCAGTCGGCGAGTCTGGGCACCAGGAGCTGTCCGGTCAGGGCCGCGACCATGTCCTCGTCCAGCTGTCCGGCGAGGAGCTCTCCGGCCTCGGCGAGGAACCACTGTCCTTCCCGTTCGGCCCACTGGGCCCGGTGGCCGGGGTGTCCGCGCGGCAGGGCGGGCTCGGGGGGAGGCGGCGGGCGGCGGGTGACCTCGGCCGGGAGGCCGGTGATGCGGTGCTCTGTAGCGGCGAACGGGGTCGACACCGGGCATTCCAGGCGGACCCATGTGGCTTTCCCGGTGCGCCGGCAGGTCACGCCCCAGGATTCGGCCAGTGTGTGCATGAGCTGCCGACGGTAGCCGTGCACGGGGCTGTGCGGGCTTGTTGTGCCGCCGGGTCGGTCGGCGGGGCCGTGCTCCAGCACCTCGACCACCACACCCACCCACCCGGCCCCGGCGCCGGCCTGTGCGGTCCCGTCCCACCCGGCCTCGGAACCGGTCTTTGCGGCTCCATCCTCGGCCCAGGGGCCGGGCCCGTGCGGTCCGGGTCCGGCCTCGAGATGACAGGCCACCTCGAGGCCGGACCCGGCGTGTGCGGCAGCGCTGGTGACCAGTTCGCTGGCGAGGAGCACGGCATCGTCGACGGACCGGTCGCTGATCGCCGGCGCCGCGGGGGAGTGGGGTGCGGTCCGTTCGGTGAGCACGGCACGCACGAACTTGCGCGCCGCCGCGGCCGCGAGTTCGTTGGCTGGTACATGCATCCGTGCTGCTGCTGTGGAACGCGGACCGAAGGACCGTCCTGTTTGCGACCCCGCTTGTGGCCTCACGGCAACCCCTGCCCAGCTCACTGCGGACGAGTACAGGACGAATGTAGCCTAAATGGTGAGTGGTCATATTTTGTGCCCAGAGAAGTGAGTTCTCATGGATTCTGTCGCTCGCTCCGAAGTCGTTTCTTCTGAGCCGGAATCCGGGGAGCGGGAGCCCGGCGCAACCGGTTCCGCGGCCGCGGGCCGGCCTGCACCCGGGCCGGGGGGCGAGTGGGTGCATGTGGCCGAGTTGCGTCCGCTACTGGCGGCCATGAACTCGCTTTGCGACGGCGATTTCACCGTACGTATGGGTAACGTGCCCGAAGGGATTGTCGCGGAGCTGGCGGGGGTGTTCGACAAGGTCACCACGCGGAACGCGCATCTGGCCTCGGAGCTGGAGCGAGTGCGCCGGGAGGTGGTCCGGCAGGGGCGGCTGGACGAGCGGCTGTCGGCGAGTCCCGGATCGGGCGGGTGGACGACGAGTGTGGATGCGGCCAACGCGCTGCTGGAAGCGCTGGCCGTCCCGATCGTGCATGCCACGCGCGTCCTGGACGCGGTCGCCGACGGTGATCTGACGCAGCGCGCCGATCTGCACGACGGCAGGCGCCAGCTGCGCGGTGATCTGCGGCGCCTGGGGTGCGGGGTGAACCGCATGGTGGAGCAGCTGTCGCTGTTCACCGGTGAGCTGACCCGGGTCTCCCGGGAGGTCGGAACCGAGGGTCGTCTCGGCGGACGTGCCACGGTGCAGGGGCTGGGCGGCGACTGGCGCTACGTGACCGAGGCCGTCAACACGATGGCGTCCCGGCTGACCGCGCAGGTGCGCGACATCGCGGTGGTGACCACGGCCGTCGCGCGCGGTGACCTGACCCGGCAGGTCACGGTGGAGGCGACCGGCGAGCTGCTGGAGCTGAAGCTGACCGTGAACACGATGGTCGACCAGCTGCGGGCGTTCGCCGACGAGGTCACCCGGGTCTCCCGCGAGGTCGGCACGGAGGGACAGCTGGGCGGCCGGGCCCAGGTGCCGGGCGTGTCCGGGGTGTGGAAAGACCTCACGGACAACGTCAACTTCATGGCGTCCAACCTGACCTCGCAGGTGCGCAACATCGCCCAGGTGACCACGGCGGTCGCCACCGGCGATCTGAGTCAGAAGATCACGGTGGATGCCCGGGGCGAGATCCTGCAGCTGAAGCTGACGGTGAACACGATGGTCGACCAGCTGTCGGCGTTCGCGGGCGAGGTCACCCGGGTCGCCCGCGAGGTGGGCACCGAGGGCCGTCTCGGCGGCCGCGCCCAGGTCCGCGGGGTGTCGGGGGTGTGGAAGGACCTCACCGAGAACGTCAACTTCATGGCGGACAACCTGACCTCGCAGGTGCGCAACATCGCCCAGGTGGCGACAGCGGTCGCCCAGGGCGATCTGGGCAAGACGATCACCGTGGAGGCCAAGGGCGAGATCCTGGAGCTGAAGTCGACGATCAACACGATGGTCGACCAGCTGTCGGCGTTCGCGGGCGAGGTCACCCGGGTCGCCCGCGAGGTCGGCACCGAGGGCAATCTGGGCGGGCAGGCGCAGGTCCGCGGGGTGTCGGGGGTGTGGGAGGAGCTGACCGACAACGTCAACTTCATGGCGTCGAACCTGACCTCCCAGGTGCGCAACATCGCCCAGGTGACGACGTCGGTCGCCAACGGCGACCTTTCGAAGAAGATCACCGTCGATGCCCGCGGGGAGATCCTGCAGTTGAAGGAGACCGTGAACACGATGGTCGACCAGCTGCGGGCGTTCGCCGACGAGGTCACCCGGGTAGCCCGCGAGGTCGGCACCGAGGGCCGCCTGGGGGGCCGGGCCCAGGTCCGCGGGGCGTCGGGGGTGTGGAAGGACCTCACGGACAACGTCAACTTCATGGCCTACAACCTGACCTCGCAGGTCCGGAACATCGCCCAGGTGGCCACGGCCGTCGCACAAGGCGATCTGTCGAAGAAGATCGACGTCGACGCGCGCGGCGAGATCCTGGAGCTGAAGACCACCATCAACACGATGGTCGACACGCTCTCCTCGTTCTCCTCGGAGGTCACCCGCGTCGCCCGGGAGGTCGGCAGCGAGGGGCAGCTGGGCGGTCAGGCGCGTGTCGAGGGCGTCTACGGAACCTGGAAACGGCTGACCACCAACGTCAACGAGCTGGCGCTGAATCTCACCACCCAGGTCCGGGCGATCGCGGAGGTGGCCAGCGCGGTCACCCAGGGCGACATGTCCCGCGCCATCACGGTCGAGGCGCAGGGCGAGGTCGCCGAGCTCAAGGACAACATCAACCTCATGGTCTCCAACCTCCGTGAGACCACCCGCGCCAAGGACTGGCTGGAGTCGAACCTGACCCGCATGGCCGGACTCATGCAGGGCCACCGCGACCTGGTGGAGGTCGCCGACCTGATCCTGCGCGAGCTGACCCCGCTGTTGAACGCACAGTTCGGGGCGTTCTTCCTGGCCGAAGCGGGGGCGCCACCCGGTGAGGGTCTGCAGTTCATCGCCGGGTACGGCACCGACCAGGCCAGCGGAGGAAGCCCGCTGCCGGGCACCGGTACCCCGGGCCGCGGGCTGATCGCCCAGGCCGCGCAGGAGAAGAAACGCATCCTCATCACGGACGTCCCGCCCGACTACATCACCATCAACTCCGGGCTGGGCACGGCCCGCCCCGCCAGCATCGTCATCCTGCCCATCATCTTCGAGGACCAGGTGCTCGGAGTGATCGAGCTCGCCTCGCTCAGCAAGTTCAACGATGTGCACCTGGCCTTCATCGACCAGTTCGTCAACACGATCGGCGTCTCGACCAACACGATCATCGCCAACTCCCGTACGGAGTCGCTGCTGTCGGAGTCCCAGCGGCTCACCTCCGAACTGCGCGAGCGGTCCGACGAACTGCAGCGCTCCAACGCCGAACTCGAGGAGAAGGCCGCACTGCTCGCGACCGCCTCGCAGTACAAGTCGGAGTTCCTGGCGAACATGTCGCACGAACTGCGCACGCCGCTGAACTCCCTGCTGATCCTGGCCCGGCTGCTCGCCGACAACCCCGACGGACACCTGGCCGAACAGGAGGTGCAGTTCGCGACCACCATCCACCGCTCGGGCTCGGACCTGCTCCAGCTGATCAGCGACATCCTCGACCTGTCGAAGATCGAGGCCGGGCGGATGGACGTGCGTCCCAAGACGCTCCCGCTGATCAAGCTGCTCGACTACGTCCACGCGACCTTCCGGCCGCTCACCATCGACCGCGGCCTGGGCTTCGAGATCGCGGTCGATAAGGACGTACCGGGGGAGCTGTACTCCGACGAGCAGCGCCTTCAGCAGGTACTGCGCAACCTGCTGTCCAACGCGGTGAAGTTCACCCACGGCGGCCATGTGGAGCTGCGCGTCAGCCGAGTGCTCGGCATGCGCTTCACCGAGGACACGCTCAAGAACGCCGACGTCGTCATCGCGTTCTCCGTGAAGGACACCGGGATCGGCATCGCCCCCGACAAACTTCCGATGATCTTCGAAGCGTTCCAGCAGTCCGAGGGCACCACCAACCGCAAGTACGGCGGCACAGGCCTCGGCCTGTCCATCAGCCGGGAGATCGCCGGAATGCTCGGCGGCAAGATCGTCGCCGAGAGCGAGCCGGGCGTGGGCTCCCGCTTCACCCTCTACATCCCCGCCCTCCACCCCGGCGCCACGGCGGTACAGGGCCCCGCGGATCTGCGCACCGCCGGCACCGCGCCCGCCCTTCCCCCGGAGCCCGGGCCGCTGGCGGCCGCAGCCGAGGACACCTCACCCGAGCACATGCTCGACAGCACGGAAACCCTCCAGCCCGGCACCCCGGCTACGCGCCCCCTCCCGGAGGACCTGACGGGCACACAGTCCACCGAACCGGCCAACGGCCGCGAGGACGCCTGGCCGGCGACCACGCGGCTCAAGGAATGGCTCAGCGGCCGCCCCGGCCGCGTCCTGGCAGGCCGCCGCATCCTCATCGTCGACGACGACATCCGCAATGTCTTCGCCCTCACCCACGCACTGGGCCGGGTCGGAATCACCGTGCGGTACGCGGAGAACGGCCGGGAGGGCCTCGAGGTCCTGGAACGCGCCGCTGACGTCTCCCTGGTCCTGATGGACATCATGATGCCCGAAATGGACGGATACGAGACCATCCACACCATCCGGGAGACCCCCCGTCTCGCCCACCTGCCGATCATCGCACTCACCGCCAAAGCGATGCCCCAGGACCGCGACAAAGCGATCGACAGCGGCGCCGACGACTACGTGCCCAAGCCGGTCAACATCGACCGCCTGCTCGCCGCCATCTGCGACCTGCTCGACCCGCCCAACACCCCCCCGGCACCCGCACAGGAACCGGACATCGCGGACGACCTCGAACCGCCACCCGCTCACGACACCGCCGACGATCCGCCCGAGGACGCACGATGAACACCAGCCTGGCCAACCCGTGCAGCATCCTCATCGTCGACGACATGGAGGAAAACCTCATCGCCTTCGAAGCCGTACTAGGCCCACTGCACCAGCACTTGGTCCGCGCACGCTCAGGAGAACAAGCCCTGAAAGCCATGCTCCGCCAGGAGTTCGCCGTCGTCCTCCTCGACGTCCGCATGCCCGGCATGGACGGCTTCGAGACCGCCGCCAACATCAAGCGCCTCGACCAGACCAAAGACGTCCCCATCATCCTGGTGACCGGAACCGAGGGCGGCGCCGACTACGCCTACAGGGGATACGCCATCGGCGCCGCCGACTTCATCGCCAAGCCGGTCGACCCCTGGGTGCTGCGCACCAAGGTCACCGTCTTCCTCGATCTGCACCGCAAGAACCGCCAGTTGGCGATGCGCCCAACCGGCACGGACACGGACCGGCTCACAGAGATCTCCCAGCAGCTCACCGAGATCAAGCTGCTGCTGCGCGACAGACCGGAAACCGAAGCCGACACGGCAGCACTCGCCGACCGCATCGCAGAGGTGGAGCGCACCGTCGGGAATCTCCTCCCGGGCCGTACCGGCACCGAGTAGATGCGTTCAGCTGCCGCTGAGTGTCCGTCCGGAGCCTCTCTTCGCGATCCCGCGCGATGGCCGCTGGCCTCCGGACCGCATGACCGCCTCCAGGCAGAGCGGCCCACTCACGTCCCGGCAGTCGCCCTAGAAGCTGTGGCGCCTGAGAAGCGGCCGGTGAACGCCTGACCTGCCACGACGACTGCCGCCCCGGACCAGCGTCGTGGCCGATCGGCGTCACAAACCCACCCGAAACAAGGCCTGATTGGGTTAAAGAACCAGGTTAAAAGTCGAGGTAAGGATTGCTAGGGTAGGCGTGCGAAGGGAGATCCGCATGGCCACCGAGGAAGAGCTGTTCGCGTCCGTCGACGCGCTGCTGGAAGAGGAGCCGCAGCTCCCGCCCCCGGTGGAACGCGCCCGGCTGCGTGAAGCCGCCGGTATCACCCAGGCCCGTCTCGCTCTCGCGTTGAAGACGTCGACGCAGACGGTGAAGAACTACGAGAACGGCAGGAGCGAGCCGAAGTCCCCGCGCCTGGAGGCATACCAGCGTCTGCTCAACGGCTGGGCGGCGAAGTACCCCGCGCACGGCACCCCCGCAACCACGCCCGCCCCGGTCGCGGCGCCGCAGCCGGAGGAGCCGGTCGCGGCGCTCACCGGGCCGCCCGCCCCAGAACCGGAGAGCGCCGCGCCGGTGGAGACGCCCGCCGTCCAGGCCGCCCCCCAGCGCCCCGCCCGTCCGGCCGAACGCCCGGCCACGTCGTCGCGGCGCCCGGCCGCGAAGAAGGCCGCGAAGCCCGCCGCCGACTCCGGCTTCCCGCACGGCCCGCTCGCCGTCCTGGACGGTGACGGCTCCGCATACGGCGTCGACGGGATCGTGCTGGACTGCCCCGCCTCCACCGTCCCGGAGTTGGTGGAGTGGACGCTGCGCGAGTCCGGGCTGGGCGCGTCCAGGCTGCACCGCAACGGCCGTGACGCCGACCCGCTGATCGTGCTCACCGAGGCCGCCGCAGTGAAGCTCGGACTGCCCGAGCGGCTGGAGGACCGCCGTGGCCTGCGGCTGGCCGAGGATCACCCTGTCGTCAAGCAGGTCATCAGGGCGAAGTGGAAGCTGACCAAACGCGGATTCGGCCCGTGGGCCCGCGTGTACCGCCCGGCCCAGGGCAATCAGCGGCAGTGCGTGCAGCTCGCGATCCTGCCGTGGGACGCCCTCGACGAGCGGTCCTGGCCCGGCGTGACGGACTTGGAGCCGGCCGACATCGCCCGCGTCCTGGGCGTCTACGCACAGCGGGTCCTCACCCCGCGCGGGTCGACTGCCGTCTCCGGCCTGGAGCTGATGACAGCGCTGCGCCCACCCACTCGCGCCGTGCAGGATCGTACGACCGGCCAGTGGAGTTCGGGCCACAACCCCGGCTCGCTCGGAACGGAACCGATCGACCCGGCCCCGCCGGAATGCGTCCCCGAACACCCCCTGGTCGTGCACCGCGGCTGGAAGGGCGGCTTCCTCGACGAAGAGGCATACCAGTGGGTGCGCGACGTCAATCTGCTCACCGGGGACGAGGTGTCCCTGCCCTGGGCACTCGGGCTCGACCTGAACACCGCCTTCCTCGCCTCCGCCGCCCGCCTGGTGGTCGGCCTGTCCGCCCCGGACCACTTCCATGCCCCGGTGTTCAACCCGAAGATTCCGGGCTCCTGGCTGGTGGACCTTTCGCACGTCGAGCTCGACCCGCGGCTGCCCAGCCCCTTCACGCCGTCCGGCACCCGTCCCACCGGCCCGGCCTGGTATCAGACCCACACCGTCGCCTACGCCCAGGAACTCGGCTACAACGTCCAGCCGCTGGAGGCGTACCTGCGGCGGGAGACGGGCGCCTACCTGGACCCGTGGCACGACCGGCTGCGGACCGCGTACGTCGACACCATGGCCGACCTCGGCGTCACCCGGGACCTGGACGACGACGCGTTCCTCGCGGCGATGGAGCGGCACAAGGACGCCGACCCGGCCCTGGCCGCAGTGCTCGCCGCCATCAAGGCCACAGTGAAGGGCGGAGTGGGCAAGCTCCGCGAGCGTCCCCAGGGCAAGGACTACCAGGAGGGCGATGCGTGGCCGGCCATGGAACGCCCGACCTGGCGCCCGGACATCCGTGCCGCGGTCATCTCCAAGGCCCGGGTCAACATGCACCGCAAGTTGCTCAACATGGCCAGGATGACGGGCTTGTACCCGCTCGCCGTGCTGTCCGACTGCGTCGTCTACCCCTCCCCGTCCCGCTCGCCGATCGACATCCTCCCTTACAGCACGTCCGGTAAACCCATCCCCGGCACCTTCCGCCTCGGGCCCACGCCGGGCCTGGCGAAGTTCGAAGGCGTCCAGGAGATGTCCTGGGCGGTCGACCTGATGGAAGCGGGCTACAACCCCGCCCGCCACATCAAGGGCGGCGACGCCGTCCTGGAAGAAGGGGAGTAACCGGTGAGGGAGATCGAGGACGCGATCGAACGTGCGGACCGGGAGTCCTTCACCCGAGAGCCACCCAAGACGCTGAAGGGTCAGATCGGCTATCTGATCCGGCAGTTGGGCAGCGCGAAGGCCGTCGCGCAGGAGATCGGTGTCACCGCCGACTCCGTGAACCGCTACCGGCGTGGCGCCCGCAAGCACGCCCGCGTCGACGTCGCCGCGAAGATCGACGAAGCGGTACGGGCCCGCTGGCAGCCCCAGGTACGCAGGCGCCGGCAACGGCAGGCCGCCGCCACGGGCGGGATCACGGTGGAGACGAGAGCCCGGTTCGGCTACACCGCGCCGATCGGCACAACCGACGACGGACGCTTCCGCCGCCTCACGGTGCACCTCCCACCGGAGTACGCCGGCCGACTGTTCGACGCGCGCGACGCCGGCGCCAGCGACCAGCAGATGCGGCAGATCATCGCTGACGGGTTCAAGGACGTGTACTTCCAGGACGGCGGTGCCCGCGCGATGGGACTGTCGGACGTCGCCATCAACGACATCGACTACCTGGATCTCGATTACTGAGAGCTGACCATTGCGGCTGGTAAAGCGAGTCGATCGCCGTTCGGCGTCGGTACCTGCGGACGTCTTGCAGAGCCGGCGCCTAGGATCGGCGGCATGGCGCTGCGACCTGTCAACGTGAACATGAAGGCCCTTGACGACTCGGCGGTCGGCCGGTTCTGGGCGGAGGCGCTCGGCTGGGGTGTCTCCAGCGAGGGGCCCGGCGTGACCAACGTTGAACCCGTCGGCGGCTTCGTTTGGCCGGACCCGGTCGCCGTCTGCGTCGACGTCGTCACCGTCCCGGAACCCAAGACAACGACAAAGAACCGCGCGCACCTCGATCTCGCCACCACCTCCGCGGCCCACCAGGCGGAGTTGATCGCGCGCCTCCAGGCTCTCGGTGCGACGCCCGCCGACGTGGGCCAGGGCGATGTGCCGTGGACGGTCCTCGCCGACCCGGAGGGCAACGAGTTCTGCGTGCTGGAGCCTCGGGAGATCTACCGGGACACCGGGCCGATCGCCGCAGTGGTGGTCGACTGCGTGGATCCGCGGGCCATGGCCCGGTTCTGGGGCGAGGCGACGGACTGGACCCTGCACGAGGTGACCGACGATCAGGCGGTGTTGCGCTCCGCCAAGGGCGTCGGCCCCTATCTCGAGTTCCTCCGCACACCTGGCGTGAAGACCGTGCCAGACCGCGTTCATATTGACCTGCTGCCGTACCCCGGTGACGACAAGGCAGCGGAGGTGGCCCGGCTGCGGGCCCTCGGCGCCACCGACCTCGACCTCGGCCAGGGCGACGTCCCGTGGACGTGCCTGGCCGACCCGGAGGGCCACGAGTTCTGCGTCCTCGGCCGTCCTGACACGGAGCCTGCGGCGTTTCGGTAGATTCGGGCGGCGAGACACCAGCGGCCACAAGGGCGGCGCGGCGCGATCTGAGGGTCGGGCGAGCCGCAGACCGTACGATGGAGCGGCCTTGGCGGCCGTGCCATGGGAAGAATTGGCTGGTGGAGGGGTCAGTGGTGTCGGGCGCGGTAGAAATCGCGCAGCAGTGCGATCTCGGCTCCGTGGTGCAGCAGTTCCTGGTTCACCCACCACACGATGTCGATGAACGGCTCGTCCGGGTCGCTGCCGTGCGGATAGGTGCAGTACCCCACGGTGTCGAGTGCCGCGTCGTCTACGCTCAGCAGCGCCTTCCGCCAGGCCGCGGCACCGGTGTCAAAGGCGGTGACTGCCCCTGTGGCGTCCCCGCTGACAGGAACGTCGTCGCGGGTCAGCGCATGGGAGCCGGCGGTGTGGTCGGCGCGCAAGGTCAGCATCTCGCTGAGGTGGCTCAGGCGCCATGCGATGGTGGTGAAGGGCGAGGGCCAGGGGTGCGGGTAGGAGGCAGCGTCGCGCCCCCAGTCGCCGGTACCGGCAAGGAGAGTCGCGCGAGGCCCCGGTCCGTTCATACGCCGCCGTACCGACCAGCAGCCGGGCACCGGCTCCCAGAGGTATTCCTCGTCGGTCATGCGGTCGACTTTGGCATCCGTCCCGTCGCCGCTGTCCATGACGGGCCCTGTCATGCGGTTGGTGAGGCGCTCGCGTGCGAAGTCGAACTGCTCCAGCAACGGTGACAGGCGGGACGGTGTCGTCATCGGATGCTCCTGTGTCGAACTGGCCCTGGGCGATCCGCCAGCCTGGCACAGCAAGCACCAAGCCGCGTCTCATTTTTCTGGGCGCTCCCGCTTGGAGGAGGGGGAAGGTCGAGCGCGGTCTCGGTCACGGTCGGCGCGTGGCGGGCCTGCAGCCGAATGGCGGTCGCATCGGACACGGTTCTGGAGGGCCGGTGCCCGTGCATCTCGGGCCATTCGGAGTCGAGTTGCACGCCGTACGGGGGGTGGCGAACCACACCCGGGTTCGCCCGGTCTGCGGCAGGGTGATGCGGTCGACCACGCCCTCGGTGCGCAGTCTGGCCAGCCTCCCCCTGGTCTGCTCGATAGGCGCCTCGGGGGCGATCACCCGGTGCATCTGCTCGGTGGTGGCTATCCGGTACTGCGTCAGTACGCTCGCAGGAGTTCCACGGCGCCCCCGAGGCGATGCGTCGTCTGGCTGCCCCGCGAGTCTTAGCCATCCGGCGCACCGTCGCGCGTGCCCGTCACCAGCCTCCCGGACGTCGTGGACCGCCTCTCGCACGGCTGCGACCTCGGAGCCTGACGGCGCTTCGGCGGACTGTGGAGGTCAGGCGGTGAGGTCTTTCCTGACGAGGGTGGTGAACGCGGTGGCTGACGCCTCCTGTTGCACGTCCACGCTGGGAGCCGCTCCGCTGACCGAGTTCAACATGCGAGACGCGCCCAGCGTGACTTACGGCCCTGGCCGGCAGGCGCGGGGCATCCGTGCGACCGAGGCGGACGGATGCCCCTCCAAGAAACCAGCCCTGCCGTCCCCGCGCACCTCGGGAAGTCACGCTTGGTGATGAGCCCAGCTCGCTGGCGGAAATCCCGATGCGGATCGGCGCACGGCCTTGCGACGCCGTTGTGGGCCGACGTGGCGTGTCGGCCGCAAGGCCCGCGCTGCTATGACGCGCCTCATGACTTGGTGCTCGCCAGCCACACCCGAGCGTTGCAGGGGGCGGATGGCCGTCAATTCAGCAGTGGTGCGACTGCGGCCCGCAGTTGCCCGATGTCCTGATAGTGCACGCCGGTCGCGCCGGCCGCCCGGGCCGCGGTGACATGGCCGACGGTGTCGTCGACGAACAGACAGCGCTCAAGTTCGGCTCCGACCTGCTGGGCGGCTATGTCGAAGACGCGTCGGTCGGGCTTGGCCGCCCCGATCCGGGCCGTGTTGATCACTGCGTCGAACGCCTCGTCCAGCCGATCGCGGCGAGATATGCCTCCAGCCGCGTGGTCGCGTTCGAGACCAAGACCACCGGCACCCTCGTCGGAGCGCGGCGAGCAGCTCCACAACGTCCGTGTCGACTCGGCCGGTGAGTCCGCTCCATGCCTCCACGAGCCCCCGGGCCCGCTCAGGTGATCCGCAGGCCGGGGCCAGGACCTGGGCCACCTGGCCCCGCCACTGTTCGTCGCTCAGACCCTCGGCAAGGCCCCAGGCCCGGTCCAGCGAGCTCAGCCCGTCGGGATCCCACAGGTGCACGACTCCGTCGAAATCGCACAGCACCGCGTCGAACGGCAGCATGTCCATGACCGGCGACCGTGCCATCCGCCAGAGCAACCGCCAACGCTGTTCAGAGGGTGCACTATGACACTCGGCGTCAGCGTGCACCGCTCCCCGGATCGGCCACTCACACACGACATTTGAGTCCGAGGCCGATGGGGCGAGAGGGCCCCCACCGCGCCGACAGCCTCCCTTACGCGCCACCGGGAGACTGCATCAGCTCAGGACAGCGACGTGGACAAAAATAGGGCACCAACGCCCCATAAAGAGGCGGCACTTGCCAGTACCGGGACGATACTCGCTACGGTGCGGTCATGGTCAGCAGTATGCGCGAGTCGGGAGCCCGCGGTCGTACGCGACGGGCCATCCTCGGTGCTGCGGCGTCCGTGTTGTCCCGTCGGCGTGATGCCACGCTGGCGGACATCGCGGCGGCGGCGGACGTCGGGCGCAGCACCCTCCAGCGATACTTCCCGGACCGGGAAATGCTTCTCTCGGCGGTCGTCGAGGACTCCCTCCATCGGCTCGACGAGTCGTTGAAGGAGGCCCGCATCGGTCAGGGCCCGCCACTGCAGGGGCTGCGTCGGCTGGTGGTGGCGATGCTCGATGTCGGCGATCACGTGTTGTTCCTGTACGGCGACCCGCGGATCACCCAGGCCGTCGCCGCGCGGGGCGGTCCCGATCCGGCGGCCGGGGAGATCGGGCTGCTGATCGGGCGCGGCCAGGCCGAGGGGCTCCTGGATACGGAGGTGAGCGTCGAGTGGATCGAGCATGTGCTCTGGGCCCACGTGTGCGCGGGCTGCATGGCGGTCAGCGGGGGGACTCTGCCGCGCCATGGTGCGTCCGCATGGGTCATCCGCACGTTGGAGAACGGTATCGGGGCCCGCGCCACCTGACGGACGTGACGTGACGAGACGAGACGAAGGATGATCCATGACGATCCTGGTGACGGGGGCGGCCGGCCATGTCGGGCGGAACATCGTGCGGCAACTCGTGGAGACGGGGCATGACGTGCGGGCCCTTACCCGCAGGTCGCGCAGCGGGGCGTTCCCGCAGAGAGTCCAGGTGCACGAGGGCGATCTCACCCGCCCACAGACGCTGACGGGCGCGCTGGAGGGCGTCGACGCGCTCTTCCTCTTCCCGGTGGCGGCCACGGCCGAGGAGGTGGTCGGCCTGGCGAAGGCGGCAGGCGTGCAGCGCATCGTGGTGCTCTCCTCCGGTGCGGTCACCAGCGGCTTCGACACCGACTTCCACCTGCCGGTGGAGCAGGCGGTCGAGGCGTCGGGGCTGGAGTGGACGCATGTGCGCCCCGGTGAGTTCGCCATGAACAAGCTGGCCCTGTGGGGGCCGCCCATCCGTGCGGAGCGTGTGGTGCGCGACCCGTTCCCGGACGCCGCGTGGTTCCCGGTGCATGAGCGGGACATCGCCGAAGTGGCCCTCCTCGCCCTGACCGAGATGGGGCACGCGGGGCAGGCGTACACCCTCAACGGGCCCGAACTCCTCACGCACCGGCGCCAGGTGGCGCTGATCGCCGAGGCGATGGGGGAGGAGATCCGCTTCGAGTCGGTGACCCCGCAGGAGGCCCGCGAGATCTATGTCGCGCAGGGCGGCTTCGCGGCGCAGAACGCCGGCTTCCTCCTCGGGTTCGAGGACTATGGAGGTGATGAGCCGGACCCGTCACAGGCCGAGGCGTTCGATCCCCCGTCTTTCGGTCCCGTGCCGACGGCGGAAGCCGTCACCGGACGACCCGCCCGCACCTTCGCACAGTGGGCCCGGGACCACGCACAGGCCTTCCGCTCCTGACGGGCTTTCGGAGCCTTCACCGGAGTCGTCAGCGCAGCGGGACGAGTGGCGCGAGTCCAACTGACAGGTGTGAAGCCAAGGTTGGCGCTGGGCGGGCCTCACCAACGGCTTCCGGTCGTGACATCGTGAGGCATGTACGCTCGGTCTTGATCAGTCGTCTCGTGACTTGGAGGAAGCACCCATGACGAAGGGCCCGTTCGTCGCCATGACCGCCGCCACCGCGGCGCTGGGGACTGCGCTTGGTTCCCTCGCGCTTCAGCTGCGCGCGGACGGCTACGAGCAGTACGTCGAATCGGTAGCCACCTTCAGCGTCCTGATGTACATCACCGCAGCCCTGGTTGTGGTGGCATGGGTCCGGGACGGTCGGCCGCACGCGAACTGAGTTCTCGCGGGCAAGCGCCAGGCTGATCCCCTGGCGCTCTCGCAGCTCGTTGGCCCTGTAGCGCGTGAGACCGCAGAGCAGGACGGGGGCGACGTGGCCGGTCGCAGGGTTGCCGGGAGACCCGAGGCGACAAGGCCGGCGTTCGAGCGCCCCCGTGGCCGCGCACCACACAGGAGGCCCGTGCGCCCTGCTGTCAGAAGTTGATGGTCTGGCCTGCGCTGGTCAGTTTGCGGTGCATCTGTGGACGGGCGGGGGCCGCGTGTGGCGTCCCGCGGCTGCTCTGGGAGCGGGGAGCGACGCACCCTGCGGCGCCTCCTCCGTCTGGTGCGCGCAGAACGTCCTGGTCCCCGGGCATCGACGGCGTAGCGAATCGATCCTCCGGTGAATCTGTTCGTCCGGGCGGGTGACGGCAGGCCCGTTCCGCCCACAGGGGCAGGCGGTGGCCTGTAGTTCAGGTTTCCGGAGTTTCTTCCTGTGCTCCACAGTCCTGGAAGGTGTTCGTGATGGGCCGAGGCTTGATCGTGGTGGATGTGCAGAACGACTTCTGCGAAGGAGGCAGCATTCCTGTCGCGGGAGGCGCGCGGATCGCCTCGGCGATCGCGGAACTGGTTGAGCGGAGTGTGGGGCGTGACTACCAGTACGTGGTGGCTACCCGGGATCATCACATCGATCCGGGGAGTCATTTCTCCGAGACCCCGGACTTCCGGGACAGCTTCCCCGTCCACTGCGTGGCGGGAGACGAAGGCGGTGAGTTCCATCCTCATTTCGCTCCTGTCGTCACGGACGGCAAGGTGCACGCCGTTTTCTTCAAGGGCGCGCACAGTGCTTCCAAGAGCGGCTTCGAAGGCGCGGACGCGGAGGGGACCTCTCTGGCGGAGTGGCTGCGCGTCCGTGAGGTCGAGGACGTCGATGTGGTGGGCATCGCCACCGACCACTGTGTCCGCGCGACCGCGCTGGATGCCGTCAAGGCGGGCTTCCGTGCCCGCGTGCTCCTGGACTACTCGGTCGGGGTCGCCCCGCACACAACGGCTGCCGCGTTGGACGACTTCCGCCAGGCCGGCGTTGCCGTGTCCGGCGAGGTGCCGGTACCGGAATAGTCCTGGCGCCCCATTGGTGGACGAGGGGGGGAGCGGCGGCTTGCCGCGATGAGGGTGGCGGTCCTCGCCGAAGGGACTCTGCCGCGGGTCGGCGCTCAGGACGTGGCGCTGACGGCCCAGTGGGTGCATCCAACGAGTCCTTCGGCGCCTGGACCAAGACCTTCACGGACCCCCGCCTCTGTGTGGCCGTCGTCGACCGCATGACCTTCAACGGCACCATCATCGAGACCGGCACTGACCCCCGCCGCCTCGCCAGCACCCGGCCGGCGAAGGCCGGCTGAGCTCAGGGCGACCAGACATACGGTGTCGTGGTGGTGACCGCGAGCAGGCCAAGGCGGGTGAGGATCGGGGCACTGTCGGCTGAGGCGTCGACGTAGACGTAAGGGACGTCGCGGGCAGCAGCGAGTTGCGCTCGGTGGGCGACCATGGCCCGGTAGATGCCCTGTCCGCGCCACTCCTTGAGCGTTGAGCCGCCCCAGAGGCCGCCGAAGTCGACGCCGTCCTTGAACACCAGCCACGCGGCGCAGACGACTTCGGTGCGTGCCTCGGCGACGAGGACGATGGTGTTCCCTGAAGCGTTCTCGATCCGGGCGGCCAGGTCGTCGGCGAGCCAACTCCAATCCTCGCCCCAGACGGTGCTCTCCAGAGCAGCGATGCGCCGGAGGTCTGATCTGGCGGTGACACGGCGGAGGGTCACACCATCGGGCAGGACGGGGTCGGCGGCAAGGTCTGCGGACTGCCCGATGAGCACGGTCTCGCTGTCCTCGGCGACGAAGCCGGCCGCCGTGAGTCGGTCAGTGAGGTCGGCGGGGAGATCATGGGCGCGAGTCTTACACTCGACCGCCTCACCACGGGCAGTGCAGAAGTCACGCTGCCGCGCTGTCAGTGACAGTTGTCGATCACCCAGCTGAGGAGACGCCTCATGCCACTCCCCGTGACGTCTCACCGCACGCGTCTGACCGCTCACAGTGCCGTGTCGACATCGCTGGGCCTGTGCAGTGACCGCGGGCTGCTGGATCTCTTGGACGGGGCCACGCCGCTGGGCTCCGGCATCGGAGGAACATCGGCGCTGCTGGACATCGCCGAAACCCCCGTCTTCGTGAAGCAGATACCCCTCACCGAGCTTGAGCTTCAGCCGGAGTACGCCCGGTCCACGGCGAACATGTTCCGGCTGCCCGTCTTCTGCCACTACGGGCTCGGCGGACCGGGATTTGGGGCCTGGCGCGAGTTGGCCGTGCAGACCATGACGACGAACTGGGTGCTCGCCGGCGCGTACGAGGGCTTCCCGCTGATGTACCACTGGCGGGTGCTGCCGAGCCCCCCACAGCCGCTTCCCGAGGAACTGGCCGATGTGGAACGCACTGTCGCCTACTGGGGTGGCGGGCCTGAGGTGCGCCGACGTATCGAGGCCCTGCGGAACTCATCGGCCAGAGTCGTGCTCTTCCTCGAGTACATCCCACGGAACCTGCACGACTGGCTGGGCGTGCAGGTCGCGGCCGGCGGCGAGGCGGCCGAGCAGGCCTGTGCCATGGTGGAGAGGGAGCTGGCCGCCGGTACCTCCTTCATGAACGCACGTGGACTGCTGCACTTCGACGCCCACTTCGAGAACATCCTCACCGATGGTCGTCACCTCTTCTTCGCGGACTACGGCCTGGCCATCTCCTCGTACTTCGAGCTCGCCCAGGACGAATCTGACTTCTTCGACCGGCATCGCAGCTACGACGCCTGCTACACCGTCACGTATCTGGTGCGCTGGCTGGCCACCGCCTTGTACGGGTACGACGCTGAAGGCCGTAGCGCCTTCGTCCGCGCGTGTGCCAACGGCGAGATCCCCACAGACCTGCCGGCGCACATCGCCTCGATCTTCTCCCGCCACGCACCGATCGCCGCAGTGACGGGGGACTTCCATCGCGAGCTCCAGCAGGAGAGCCGTACGACCCCATACCCGCTGGAAGCAATCCGCCGGATTGCGCACCTGGACGGCGCGTCCATCGCCTGAGAATCGGGACCCACTGAATCAGGTTCTGAACATGCTCACCCGGATGGCGTCGGAGTCAATCGACGTCTCACCAGCTCGTTGACCGGTGGGACGCCGCCTATCCGACAGGATCGAGCCTTGGCCGATCAGCCCGTCGTCTTCCTCGGCTCGGAGGGGGATACTGCCGTCGTCGCACGCGACCTCAACGACTTCCTGTGGCTCCCGGCCGATGGCTACGGCCCGCTCGAAGCGACCCCTCATTCACTGTCTCTGAGCCGGGCTGGGGACCGCAAGCTCCGATGCGAAGGCTGCGCATGCCCGACCGTGCCTACGGTGCACCCGGTGTGTACGCCGATAAGTGCAGTGCTGCCGTGCGTTCAGCGTTCCGGCGGATGGGGCTGGGTAGGAAGGAGTAGAACGATGGGCCCGGCGTGGCGACCCGGACGGGGTTCTCGACGTCCGTCGGGATGGCGCTGGGTGAGTGCGTTCCGCGGCAGCACCTGGGCCTCTAGGGCCTACGTTCAACCGACGTTCCGGGAAGGGTCGTTCGGGGTACACCGGCATCACCGACGATCCTGGCCCGGGCCCACGGGGGAGAACGCAGTTGTCACGGGGGGAGACGCAGGTGCCCGCGAACAGACCCGCGACCGAAGAGCCGCGGTTAAGTGTCACCAGACCCCCGCGCCGACGCCTGCGCAGAATGCTGGCGTCGGCGCTGCCCGTCCCGGTCATCGGGCTGGTCCTGCTCGTGGCTTCCGGGGACCTGCTGTTGCCGCTGCGGCAGGTGGTCACCATAGAGGCCAAGATGGCCTCGAAGAGGGACTTCTTCCAGGACCCCGTGGTCGAGCGGCTGCTGATGAAGCACGGCTTCCGCGTGCACATCACCAACATGGGCTCGCGTGAGATCGCCAAGCAGGACTACGAGGGATACGACGTCGTCTTCCCCTCCGGCCAGCCGGCCTCCGACCTGATCAGCCGGGAGCGCGCCCGGGCGAACCGTCCGGTGCTGCTGTACCGTCCGTTCGTCAGCCCCATCGTGCTGGCCACCTACCGGGACTACGCCGAGGTGCTCACGGCGGAAGGCGTCGCGAAGCGCCTGCCGGGCTCGGGCGGCCGGCCGCTGTACTACACCCTCGACATGCGGCAGTTCCTCGATCTCGCGCGCGGCAAGAGGAAGGGCGTCCAGCGCGATCCCACGGACGGCTACCGCTGGGACGAGATCGACCGCAACGACCACGTCCGCAATGGCAACAAGATCCTTGCCCAGACCTCGGATATCTGCGAGGCCAACTCCGCCGGCACCTATCTCGGGCTCGTGGCCTTCGTCGAGCACGGGAACGACGCGCCGGACAGCGAGGCCGAGGCCGAGCAACTCGCCCGGAAGATCAAGCCGCTCCTCGTCGAACAGGGCCTGCCATCCTCCGAACGGGCCGAAACGTATCTGTCCCCCGACGGGCAGAGCATCGCCCCTGTCTCGGTGATCTACGAGCACCAGTTCCTCGCCCACCAGATCGGCTACAAAGCCGACAAGGACGCGACCGACGACGAGCGCGTTCTGCTCTACCCGTCCACACGCTTCGTCACCGAACCCCAGCTCGTAGCGCTGACCGGCGACGGCGCCCGGCTCGGTGAACTGGTCAGCGAGGACCGCGAACTCCAGCACCGCGCGATGGAGTTGGGCTTTCGGGCCCGCAACGCCACCAGCGGCGCGACGACCAGCGACGAGCTCACCCGATTCCTCACCGAGCGGAAGATCCCGGTGCCCACCACCTCCTCCGACGACACCCGGGCAGTCCTGCCCAGCCTGCCACTGCTGGAGAAGATGATCGAGATCGTCGGCGACTGCCCGGACCGGACGGGCAGCCGGTGAGGCGCGGTGCGGGCCTGCTGGCGCTCTGCCTGGCGCTCGTTACCACCTTGCTCACCGCCTGCTCGGGCGACGACGGCGACGAAACGGTCCGGCTGCGCGTGCTCGCCAGCCCCGAACTAGCCGTACTGACCCCGCTGCTGGCCGATCTGAAGGCCGAGACCGGCGTCGACCTGCGCCTGGACCACCGGGCCGACGCCGAGACGAAGACCCCGGACCGCGACAGGTACGACCTCGTGTGGCTGTCCTCCGACCGCTATCTGCGTCTCACCGACAAGAACGCGACCCGGGGGGTTCAGCGCACCCCCACCATGACGTCCCCCGTCATCATCGGCCTGAAGCCGGACGTGGCACGGAAGCTTCGCGCCCAAGTGCCCGGCGGCCGGCTCACCTGGGCGGACATCGCCGACGCCGCCGCCACCGGCACGGTCCGCTTCGGCATGGCCGACCCCCGGCACGCCGGCAGCGGGCTCGCCGCCCTCGTCGGCGTCGCCACCGCCGCGTCCGGCACCGGAGCCGCGCTACGCCCCGAGGACGTCTCCTGCGACCGGCTGCGCGGCTTCCGCTCCGGCCAGACCCTCACCGCCGACACCGGTCCCGCCCTCGTCGACTCCTACGCCGACCACCAGCACGAGACCAACGCCCTCATCACATACGAGTCCGACCTGCTCGCCCTCAACGCCACTGACCGCCTCGACGACCGCCTGGAAATCATCCGCCCCGAAGACGGCATGGTCCTGGCGGACTTCCCGCTGCTCCTGCTCAACCAGGACCACCGCACCGCGTACGACAAGGTCACGCAGTGGCTGCGGCGCGACTCGGTGCAGCGGCAGATCATGCAGCACACTCTGCGCCGCCCCGTGAACACGACGGTCACCCGGGAAGCGCGGCTGCGCGAGCCGGTCGGCAACGCGCTCTTCTACCCCGACCAACCCGCCGTCGTCAAAGCCCTGTTGGCGGACTACGGAGACCCCGACCGCCGCACCACGAGCCAGGTGGTCTTCCTGCTCGACTTCTCCGGCTCGATGCGCGGCGCCCGGATGGCCGCCCTGCGCGAGGCCTTCGCCGGACTCAGCGGCGCAGACCCCTCCGCCTTCGGCAAGTTCACCCGCTTCCACCGGGGCGAGCGGCTGACCGTCGTCCGGTTCGGTGGCCGAGTGTTGGAGGAGAAGACCGTCACCGTCACCGGCCCGAAGGACCTGACGGCCCTAGCCGACACCGTCGCCAGGGGCGGCTACGGCGATGCCACCGCCGTATGGTCCGCCCTCGACCGCGGCTACCGCACCGCCGCCCGCGAACTAACCGCCGACCCCGACCGCTCCGTCTCACTCGTCCTGATGACGGACGGCGAGAACAACACGGGCCTGTCCTATGCGGAGTTCGTACGCCGTCACAAGGCGCTCCCCGTCGCCGTGCGCACCGCCGTCCACACGTACCCGGTCCACTTCGGCGAGGCCGACGCAGGCGAACTGCGGCGCGCGGCGGCGCGGACGGGCGGACGGACAGTGGACGCCGCCGGCTCGTCCCTTTCCGAGGCTTTCAAGGAGATCCGTGGCTGTCACTGACGCACTGTGGTGGAGCCTTTGGTGGCCGTGGATGACGGTCTGGCTGGTGACGGCCGCCGGCGCGGTGGTGCTCGCGGTGATCCTGGTGCGCCATGCCCGAGAGCGGCGCAGGCACATGCGGCGCTGGCAGTCGGCGTACAGCATCTGCCTGTACCTCGACGAGCAGGCGGTGATGGACCTGTACGAGCTCGGCAACTACCGGTCCGCGCTGGAGGAGGCCGTCGAGCTGCGGACGAAGGTCGACACGAGTGTCGGCTTCTGGAGCCGGGTGCTGACGTGGCTGTTCCGCTTCCGGCTGAAGCGGGACGTCAGCCAGGAGACGTTCCGCAAGTTCGTGCGCAAGGACAAACCGATCAACGTGATCGGCGTGGTCATGGAGGCCTTCGACCGGGCCGACGCCATCGTCCACGCCGACCTGACCACACTGACCGTCGTCCCGAACCGGAACCTCGCCGACAACCTGGCCGACGGCCGTGCGGTGACTCTGAGCCGCATCGGCGAATTCGTCTCGGTCAAAGGCGCCTTCACCCGCGTGCCGGACGTGGCGGAGGGCTTTGAGCTGCGGGCCGAGTACGGCGAGGAGCAGCCCCCGGTGTACATGCGCGTCGTAGCCTCCGGGAACGCGCGCCGCTCGATCCCGGCCGGCACTTTCACGGCCCGCTGCCTCGGCAAGATGACCGGCTGGCGCGAGGACACCCGCGAGGTGACACTGGAGGCGATCGCGATCTTCTGGTAGCCGCCGACGCGCACCGGTAGTTGAGCTCGGGGAGCACGCACAGGGTGTGCGGGTCGGGCGCGAGGGCGAGCACGTCGGTCACCGACCCTTCTGCAGAGCCGTTTCGCTCTCAAGCCCTCAGTCACCCACCTGGGCCTGCCCACCTTCGGCGGTCGTTCAGTCGGGTGTCTCGGCCGGGTCGGCTGACTCGGAGTCGTCGTCCGGGGCGGACCGCTCGATGCCGTCGTTGGTCGCGGCCCAACTGGCCAGCAGGTTCAGGGCGTCATGCGAGGGGGACTCGGGCTCGGCGGTGTAGGTGAGGAGGAACTGGCTGGGGCCGTCTCCGAGTGGGAAGGTCTCGAAGGGCAGGTCGAGGTCGCCGACGACCGGGTGATGAAGGAGTTTCACGCCGGTGGTGTGCATCCGGACGTTGTGGGCCGCCCAGCGGCGCCGGAATTCCTCACTGCGGGTGGACAACTCCCCGATCAGGTCCGAAAGCCGCCGGTCGTAGAGATCGCGGCCGGCCTCGGCACGCAGCATGGCGACGGTGTCATTGGCGACTTCGTCCCAGTGGCGGAAGAACTCGGTCGCGTGCGGGCTGAGAAAGACGAACCGGGCGTTGTTCGGCGGCCGTACCGGGTCGGCGTAGACGGGGGAGAACAGGGCGCGCCCGAGGCGGTTGGCGGCCAGAATGTCCCCGCGGCCGCTGAGGACGAACGCGGGTGTGCCCGCCATCGAGTCGAGGACGCGCCGCACCGTTGGCCGGACGCGCTGCTGGGCGGGTCGACGGCGTGGCGCACGGGTCGTGCCCGCGCCGCGCAGAAGGTCGACCAGGTGGATTCGTTCGGCCTCGTCGAGCTGAAGTGCTTGCGCGATGCCTTCGATGACGCTCTCGGAGACGCCGGTGGCGTTGCCGCGCTCAAGCCGCGTGTAGTACTCGCTGGAGATGCCCGCGAGCAGGGCGACCTCCTCGCGGCGCAGCCCGGTGACCCGTCGGCGCTCTCCGCCGTACACGGGCAGTCCGGCCTGCTCAGGGGTGACCCTGGCCCGCCGCGTGCCGAGGAATTCACGGATCTCCGCGCGGAAATCATCACGGATGTCGCGATTACTGCCTTGTGGGTCGTTCCTGCCTGCCATGCGCTCCACTCTACGAGCGCTTCCGCCGGGTAGGGGGTCCCTGTGAGTGACCCCCTCATCAGGGACTCCCACACGCGTGTGACAGCGGGTTTTGTTGGTGGTGCACCGCCCACGGCGGTGTGAGGGGTCCGGACAGGGCGGCACTGCGCCGCCGGTCTCGAGCTCCCTCTGCGGCGCTGTCGGCGCTGCACGCATCAGCCCCGCACACACCAGGTGCCGGACCACGGCACCTGAAAGGAACCCCCCATGAGCAAGGTCATTCTCGTCACCGGTGCCGGACGCGGTCTGGGCACGGACATCGCCCGCGAGGCCCTGGTCGCCGGTCACCGGGTCGTCGCCACCGGCCGCCGCCCCGAAGAGGTCGAGAAGAACCTGGGCGGGCCGCAGGACAATTTGCTGGTCACCAAGCTCGACGTCACCAGCCTGGAGGACGCCGAGGCCGCCGCGCGGGCCGCCGTCGACCGCTTCGGCCGCATCGATGTCCTGATCAACAACGCCGGGAACCTCTTCACCGGCTACTTCGAGGAGATCTCGCCCGCGCAGATGCGCCGGCAGTTCGAGACGAACCTCTTCGGTCCGATGAACGTCACCCGCGCCGTCCTGCCCCTCATGCGTCGGCAGCGCACTGGCCACGTCATCACCATCACCTCGACCGCCGGCCTGGTCGGCATGGAATTCACCTCCGCCTACGCCGCCTCCAAGTTCGCGGAAGAGGGCTGGATGGAGTCCCTGCGCTACGACGTCGAGCCGTACAACATCCACACCACGGTCGTGGAGCCCGGCTACTTCCGCACCGAACTCCTCGTGGACGGCTCCACCGTTTGGCCCGAGCTGTCCGTCGACGACTACGCCCCGCGCACCGCCCTGAGGATCGAGGGCATGAAGAGCATGAACGGCAAGCAGCCCGGCCACCCCGCCAAGCTCGCCCGCGCCCTGCTCACCATCGCCGACCAGGACAAGCCCCTGCTGCGCTTCGTCGCCGGGGCGGACGCCATCGAGGCCGCCCGGGCCAAGGCGAAGGAACTCCTCGCCCAGGCCGAGGCCTCCCGCGAGCTGGGCGGCGCCCTCGACTACGACGACGCCCAGGCCTGAGCAGCACATCCCGCACCCCGGCCGAGATGAAAGAGGGCCGCCAGGTGCGATTCCGACAGCATGGAGAGAGGTAGCATGCCGCTCAAAGGTGAGTACGAGCCGAGCACGGCGCAGTTTGTACGTGACCAGGTGGAGCTGTACGAGAGTTCCGGTGGTACGCGAGGAACGACGCTGAGTGTCCTGGTCGCACGGGAAGAAGACGAGAGGCTACGGGACCTGCCCGTCGTCATCCTGACCACCCTGGGTGCGAAGAGCGGCAAGATCCGCAAGACCCCGGTGATGCGGGTGGAGCACGACGGTACCTACGCCGTGGTCGCCTCCATGGCAGGAGCCCCCAACCACCCGGTCTGGTACCACAACGTGGTGGCCGACCCGCGGGTCGAGCTGCAGGACGGCCCGGCGCGCCAGGACATGCTGGCACGCGAGGTGACCGGGGACGAGAAGGCCCTGTGGTGGGCTCGATCCGTCGAGGCGTTCCCGGACTACGCGGAGTACCAGAAGAAGACAGACCGCGAGATCCCGGTCCTCGTGCTGGAGCCGGCTGCCCAGGAGCACTGACGTGGCGCACTTCGAGGTCGCGTAGCGGCCACATCGGCTGGCGACGCGGTCGCGCTCACAGGCCATGCCCACCGACCGGGCAGGACGGCCACTACACAAGGAGTATCTGATGAAGCACGTATCACTGGGCGGGCTCGATGTCTCCCGCATCGGCCTCGGAGCCATGACCATGGCCGGCGTCTACACCACGGGCGGGGGGCTCGATGACGCCGAGTCCATTCGCACCATCCATCGGGCACTGGACCTCGGGGTCACCCACATCGACACCGCCGAGATCTACGGCCCCTTCCACAGCGAGGAACTCGTCGGCAAGGCCATCAAGGGCCGTCGCGACGACGTCGTTGTGGCGACGAAGTTCGGTCTCGTCTCCCACGCCGGCGACGGCCCCGGCGTCATCGACAGCAGCCCCGCCAACGTGAAGACCGCTGTCGAAGGCTCACTCATGCGCCTCGGCACCGACCACATCGACCTCTACTACCAGCACCGCGTCGACCCGAACACACCCATCGAGGAAACGGTCGGCGCGCTGGCCGAGTTGGTCGCCGAGGGCAAGGTGCGCCACATCGGACTCTCCGAAGCCGGGCCCGAGACGATCCGCCGGGCCCACGCCGTGCATCCGGTGGCCGCGCTGCAGACCGAATACTCCCTGTGGACCCGCGACGTGGAGGCCGAAATCCTCCCGCTGCTACGCGAGTTGGGCATCGGGTTCGTGCCCTACTCGCCGCTCGGCCACGGCCTGCTGACCGGGCAGATCCGCACCGTCGACGACTTCACCGACGACGACTGGCGCAAGACCAACCCGCGCTTCACCGGCGAGAACTTCCAGCGCAACCTGCGCATCGTCGACGAAGTGCGGGCCATCGGCGCCGAGATCGGAGCCACCCCGGCGCAGACCGCGCTGGCATGGCTGCTGACCCGCGGCGACGACATCGCCCCCATCCCCGGAACCCGCCGCGTCACCCGCGTCGAAGAGAACACCGCCGCCGACGGCGTCGAGCTCAGCGCCGCGCAGCTCGACCGCCTGAACAACCTCACACCAGCCGCGGGCGAGCGCCACGACGAGGCCAACATGGCCAGCATCGACCGCTGACCGCCGGCGCCTGCTGCGCCCGGCTCAGCGCGAGCTCCCGGACTTCGCGAAAGACGGAGTGACGCCCCGGCGAAGTTCCTGACCGTCATACCCGACCAGTGTTCTGGTACAACACCACCCCTCTGTTCAAGCAGTGGCAGGACAAGGTCTTCACCCTTGGCTGGGCCTTCACCATGGATGGCTCTGCCTCGCAGCTGGCCGGCAAGAAGGCCGTCGTCGCCGTCACAGCCGGCGTCCCCGCCGAGCACTACACCCCCGAAGGTGCCAACGAGGCCACCCTCGAGACCCTCCTCGGCAACTGGCACGCGACCCTGCGGCTGTGCCAGTTCGACATCCAGCCGATGGTCAAGCTGTACGGCACGGCTTTCGGCCTCTCCGACGAGGACCTGGCCACCGCCGCCAAGCAGTACAACGAACTGCTCGCCTCCTTCGCCGCCTGACCGCGCACTCACGACAACAGCCGCCCTCGTCGATCCCGACGCAGAGGTGCTCGGTCCCGCCGTAATGCCCGGCTGACTTCACGGCAGGCGGCTGCGACCGGCGACGGACCGTCGCGGCACCCCCTTTTCGCGCGGATGCGGGAGCCGTCCACACATGCACGCGAGCCGGGCGATCGCTCAGGCCGGGGCGGCAGCAGCGGTTCGATCAGTTTCCACTGTCGTCGTCCACCATCCACGGCCGAGTACTCGCCCGGCCATCAACGGCCGAGCCTGAGCGGCTTTCCGGCACGGACACAACCGGGTGGCTCGGTCGGCGGAGACGGTCTCATGCCCTAGTGACCTGAGTCGGAGATTCGTCGTTGGTTCGGTATGAGTCGTCCGGGTCCGAAGATTCCGCCGTTGTCGGCGACCGATGCCCAGCGGGCTGTGCTGGAGGGCTGGGTGCGTCGCCGTACGACGGCTCAGGCTCTGGCCCAGCGGTCGCGGATCGTGCTGGAGTGCGCGGACGGGCACTCGATCATGGAGGTGTCACGTCGGCTGCGGGTCACGCCGGACACGGTCCGCACCTGGCGGCGCGTTTCCTCGAACGGGGCCTGGACGGCCTGTCCGACGAGCTGCGGCCCGGCGTCCCCCGGAGGATCACCGACGCGGACGTCGAGCGGGTCATCGTCAAGACGCTGGAGGAGAAGCCGAAGAACGCGACCCACTGGTCGACCAGGTCGATGGCGGCGGCCACGGGTATGTCGCAGTCGGCGATCTCGCGGATCTGGCGGGCGTTCGCGCTGGCGCCGCACCGGTCGCAGACGTTCAAGCTGTCCACGGACCCGCTGTTCATCGACAAGGTCCGCGATGTCGTGGGCCTGTATCTCGACCCGCCGGAGAAGGCTCTGGTCCTCTGCGTGGACGAGAAGTCCCAGATCCAGGCTCTCGACCGGTCCCAGCCAGTGCTGCCGATGGTTCCCGGCGTTCCCGAACGCCGCAGCCACGACTACGTCCGCGCCGGCACCACCACCCTGTTCGCCGCTCTGGAAGTCGCCACCGGCAAGGTGATCGGCTCCCTTCACCGGCGCCACCGGGCCGTCGAGTTCAAGAAGTTCCTGGCCAAGCTCGACAAGGAAGTTCCCGCTGACCTCGATGTCCATCTGATCCTGGACAACTACGTCACCCACAAGACCCCCGCGATCAAGCAGTGGCTGCTGGCGCACCCGCGCTTCCATCTCCACTTCACGCCGACGAGTTCGTCCTGGCTGAACCTGGTGGAGCGGTGGTTCGCCGAGCTCACGCAGAAGAAGCTCAAGCGAGGCGTTCACCGCTCCGTCCAAGCCCTGGAACGCGACATCCGTAGCTGGCTCGCCGACTGGAACGAACACCCCAGGCCGTTCATCTGGACCAAGACCGCCGACGAGATCCTCGACAAAGTAGCCGCCTACTGCCGACGAATCTCCGACTCAGGTCACTAGGTCCATTTCGGTAGATCGGTGCCCCACTGGGTCGGTGCACGGTGCCAGCTCGCGGGTGCGCCGTCATAGTGGACCGGGGGCAGGGCATGACGGAGCAGACCGTAGGGCGATGTGGTCTCGGTGAGCCAGGAACCGGGGTCGTAGAGGTCGGCTTCGCCCTGTACGGGGGTGGGACGAATGTCGTGCAGCAGCCATGACGCCGTGCCTGCCAGAGAGAGGCGAAGGTGCCGCCCGCCGCCGGTGACCTGGCGGTCGCTCAGTGCACGTAGGACGGCGGCGGCGAGCAGATACCCGGTTCCGTGGTCCAGCGCCTGCGCGGGCAGTACACCGGGGCGGCCGTCGGCCGCGGCCTCGATCGCGGCGATACCGGTACCGGCTTGGACCAGGCTGTCGAAGCCGCGGCGCTCGGCCCAGGGGCCGGACCAGCCCCAAGCGGACAGTTGGGCGACGATCAGGTCGGGATGCCGGAACAGCAGCGCATCGGGGGCCAGCCCGTGCCGGTCCAGGGCACCGGGGCGGTAGCCGGTCACCACGACGTCCGCCTGGCTGAGCAGGCACTCGAAGTCATGCCGGTCGCCGGGGCTGGTGAGGTCCAGCAGCGTGGAACGTTTGCCTACGCCGGTGTCGGCGTGGGCATCGGCGTCCTCGGGGAGCTGGGGGGCGTCCACGCGCAGCACGTCGGCGCCCAGCAGCGCCAGCGTGCGGGTGCCGACGGGTCCGGCGATGACGCGGGTCAGGTCCAGGACCCGCACCCCCTGGGCCGGCATGGATGCGGGCGCTAGCCGTCGGGGGGTGCCCCGGACTGCGCGGCACGTCTCGATCAGAGCGGGTACAGGCGCAGCGGGTGCGGAAGCCACAGCCACGGCCAGGCCGCCTGCCGCGTAGACGGTCTCCTGGACCTCCCGGGCAGGACGCGACGCCAGCTCCCTCGAAAGCACGCCCGCCAGTGCCTGGTCCTGGCCCGTGTCCGCGATACCCAGGGCGCTGAGCAGCCGGGCACGGTGGTGCGGGTAGTTGGCGTGCGTGCGTACCCATCCGTCGGCTGTCTGCCAGAACCCGGACAGCGGGGCGAAGGACGTCGGAGTCCGGCCGTCGATCCGCAGGTGGCGTTCACTGACGAACGCGGTGGCCACGGCAGCCTCGTTGACCCGCACCGCGGGCACCGGCACGCGGTTGCGCAGCGCCAGCAGTTCCGCTGCCGCCAGCGAGGACACTCCCACGCTGGCCCGCGCCAGTTCCCTTACCGGCAGACGCGATGGCAGGACAGCACCCGCCCCCTCAAAGGTCACGCCCTGAACCAGTTGGCCCTGGCCCTCCAGGGCCGTCCAGGCGTGCATGGTGGCCGCATCCTCGGTGTCCGTCATCGGCTCATTGTGCGACACAACCTGGGGAGCGGTGTGGCGGGTTGGCAACCCATCGCCTTCTGGCCTCCGGGACCGAACCAGCCGCCGGGCGGCATCGAGGGGACGTCCTCGACAAGCACGTTCGTTTGACCTGCCGCACTAGCCAGCTCTTCTTGCTTCCGGGTACGGGGTCGCCACCTGGGCGGGCCTGGAAGAGGAGCGTTCACGGTGGGGGAGCTGCTCGCCCTGGCCGCCGAAGCCGCGGGCGGACAGCACCACCATCTGGTCGCGGTCCAACCGCCGGTGAGCCTGGAGACGATGACGCTGATCACGCAGGTCCTGCACGGCGCCGGTCCACTCCCGGCCGCCGCCGGCTTGGGCCAGCGGGTGATCGCCTCACACCCCTGCACGGCCGAGAGCTCCCCAGCATGGTCGACCAAGAGCTCGCCGACCTCATCCGGCAGGGCATCACCCCCGCACAAGCGTGCATCCTCACCGTCGCGTCATGCCCAGGAGTGCCAAGGCTTTTCTCGCCGCCCTCCAGTACGCCACGCTGGAAGGAGGCGGTCGGCGTCGTCGCCCAACCTGTCCTGGCCGCCGCCCAGTTGTGGGAGATCACTGATGTACTCGCCTCTCCTGCCCCGGCCACCGAACAGCGCCTGCGCGCCCACAACTCCTCCGCTGCGAAGGCCTGGACGCTCAGCACGCCTTCGGCGACCTCGGCGGACATCGGCCCGCGCTTCTGTGCGGCACAACGCCGTCGCCTACCGCGCCCAGCTGTCGTTCCGCGTCGACCGGCGCGTCCTGTCCGACGATCCGATCCTCCAGCACGACCCTTTACTGCCTGACTCATGGTGGGCCGACCTCGCCGAGGTGCTGGAGAAGGTAGTCGGCGGCCGGCACCGACCGCGTCGCCGTACGACCGCAGTACACGGACCGGGCGATCCCCGAGTTCGTCGGCATCCCGGCCCCGGGCCGCGCCTTGCTGGACCACCGCACACGGCGAACTTGCACGGGGCGAACCTCACCGCCAGTCAGGCGATCGCCCCTGCGGATCCTGGACTGGGAGGGCTGGGCCCGCCCCCTGGGGTTCGACGCCGCCACGCTCTACGCCTACACTCTGCGCCAGCCGAACGTCGCCGCCCGGCGTCAGGCACGCTTTCCCCGTCCTGGGCAGCCCGGCCGGCCTCGCCGCCGAAGCGACCGTGCGCGCCCAGCTGCTCCAGACTGTGGCCCGGGGAGACAACCTCGTCCTCGAAGCCCCCTCCGGGACTGGACTAGAGGACCATTCGGGCAGTCCGAGACAACGGCCCTGCACAGGTCGAGTAGCCCGGACCGGGCATCTACTGGTGAGCCCTGACACCGGTTGTCGATCGGAGGTGTCACCGCGCGGCCCCGCGCAGGGCCACCGTCCCGTCCTCTGGGCGGAGCACCGTGCCGCTCTTCCCTCGCAGAACCAGCGAAGCCGTCGTCGCCATCTCCGCCCCCCCCGGTTGCGGAGGGCACCTCCTAGAGGACCCGTGGTTCAGGTGCCGCACAACGCGACCCGGCCCGGGCCCCGCTCCTCGAGAGGACCAGGCCCGGGCCGGGCGGTGTGGCTGTGCGTCAGGACGTGGGCGTCAGACCCGGGTGAGGCGGACCGCCACCGTCTCGCTGACCGTTACCGGCTGGTCGTAGTCCGGGTCCGTCGCCGTCGCGCGACCCTCGACCTCGACGTCCCCCTTCTGGAAGGGGACCGAGCCGGTGGGTACGGCTGTACCGGTCCAGGCGACCGGGGCGCCCGGCGTGCAGGACACCGACGTGGAGTAGGAACCGCGAATGAGGTCCCGCTTCTTCACCTGCGTGACGTCGCCCGCCACGGTCACCTGCACCGGCTTGTTGCAGCTCACCGTGCCGTGGAAGGTGGCCTTGCCGTTGAGGGAGCTCGCGGTGCCGTCCAGGGCGATGTCGAGGCCCAGGCCGAGTTCGGCCGGCGGGGCCGGGTTCTCGATGTGGACCTCGCCGCGCGCGGCCGGGGTGCCTCCCTCGCAGTGCTGCACGAAGGTGGCGTCGAGCTTTTTCACGTAGCCCTGGGGGCCGAACTCCACTGCGGAGATGGTGAAGGTGCCGGTGAGCTTGTTGCAGCCGCGGCCGTTGCCGCTGAGCGACAGGCCCGGTTCGGTCCCGTCGTTGAACGGGTAGCGGGTGGCCCCCGTGTAGGTCCCGGGCGTCAGGGTTTTGCCCGACGGCGCCGCCAGGTTCAGGGTCCACCAGTCGCCGTTCGCTCCGTCGACGGAGACGGTGACCACCCTGTTGTTGGTGTTGCCGGAGACGTTCATGCGGTCCTGGGACCCCGTCGCGTAGGCGTAGGACTGGCCGCCGCTGATGTAGTCGTCCTCGTCGCCGCTAAAGCTGAAGGAGCCCTCGGTGACCGGCAGGGCGTGTGCTTCGGCGGAGAGCAGCCCGGTGGTGCCGGTGGCCATGGCCAGCGCCATCGCGAGGGTGGCGGTGGCCCGGGCGAGGACGCGTCTGGGCAGGCTGAGGTTCATGGATGTTCCCCCTGGTGAGATGACGTAAGCCCGTCCGCCGACGTGATGCTTCCGCGTGTATGTTCGCACCCTTGTCCGCGTGTTTCCGTCGGCGCGGCGAGTCTGTCAACCAGAAGGATGTGCGACAACTGTGTTTCAGGTGTGATGAGTTGATGTTTCAGCCAACACCAGGTGTCAGCGTCGTAAGGCGGACAGGCGTGGCCTCCGTGCCAGCGTGCACGCTTCGACCGGGTGGTGTGGGTGCCGCTGCGGGACGGCCGAGCGTTCGGCGTGGAGTTCCGCGACCCGGCCGCCTTCGCCAAGGTTTTCGGCGCCTTCGCGGTCGAGCCACTCCCGACGGATCGTGTGACGAGTACGCGCCCGCAAGCACGTACCAAGCAGGCCCCATGTTCCGTCGGCCATCGGCTTGGTGTAGAGCTGCGCGCACTCTTTTCCGGAGCCGACCTCCGCTCAGGTGACGAGGAAGTCCAGCCTCGGGCTGCCGGGGTGGGAGGGGAGCCTTTCCTGTATGCCAGTAGTAGGCGCCGGCCGCCGGGTGCAGGTTGGTGTCGACCGTCCCGGCGGGTTTGAAGGGTCTGGGCGTGCGCGTTGCCGCGACGCGCCGACTCCCGAAGATACTGCCAGGAGATGTCGCCCAACTGCCGCTCGAAGTCCTAGGGGAGTGGAATCCATGGCCAACTTCTTGAAATCCTTTGCGCCGCAGTTCAGAGTCGAGGTCTACCAGAATGAGCATCTGCCGCCGGGCGGCCGGGAGGTCAATGCCATCGTCACGGTCACGGCGACCGGCGGCGGCATCGGCGGTTTCGTGACCGAACCGCACCTGGACGGCACCGCGTCGGACCAAGGCGCGGCGGTGGTGGTCCTGGTCGACTGTTCCGGGTCCATGGATTATCCGCCGACCAAAATGCGTGAAGTCATGGAGGCGACGGCCGCCGCGATCGACGCGTTGCGCGACGGCGTGCACTTCGCGGTCGTGGGCGGTACGCACCAGGCCACGGAGATCTATCCGGCTGGTGGCAACCTCGCCTTCGCCGACGCCCGCTCCCGGGCAGAGGCCAAACAGGCGCTGCGCAAGATCTCCGTTGGCGGTGGCACCGCGATCAGTACCTGGTTACGGCTCGCCGACCGGCTGCTGCACTCCGCAGACGTGGGGATCCGGCACGCGATCCTGCTCACCGACGGACGGAACGAGCACGAGTCGCCCGAGGACCTGCAGGCCGCGCTGGATGCCTGCTCAGGCCGGTTCACCTGCGACGCGCGCGGGGTGGGTACGGACTGGGAGGTGAAGGAGGTCACGGGCATCGCCTCGGCGCTGCTGGGCAGCGCGGACATCGTCGCCGACCCGGCCGGTCTGGTGGACGACTTCACGCGGTTGATGAAGAAGGCGATGGGCAAGAAGGTCGCCGACGTCGCGCTGCGGCTGTGGACCCCCGTAGGCGTCGAGACCTCGTTCGTGAGGCAGGTCGCCCCCACCGTCGAGGAGTTGACCAACCGGGGTGTATCGGCGGGACCGCGCGCCGATGACTATCCGACGGGCTCCTGGGGTGATGAGTCCCGCGACTACCACATCTCCGTCCGCGTCCCAGAGGCGGGCATCGGCCAGGAGATGCTCGCTGCCCGCATCTCACTGGTCGCACAGCAGGACGACGGCAGGGCTCACACGCTCGGCCAAGGCCTGGTCCGCGCGGTGTGGACCGATGACATGGCGGCGGTCACCTCGATCAATCCGCTGGTCGCCCACTACACGGGACAGGTGGAACTGGCTGAGGCCATTCAGGAGGGCCTCGACGCCCGCAGGGCGGGTGACGACGAGGGGGCAGCGGTCAAACTGGGCCGCGCGGTTCGGCTCGCCGGCGCTTTGGGGAACGACGAGACCACGAGACTGCTCGCCAGGGTGGTGGACGTCGTAGATGCCCCCACCGGCCGTGTGCGACTGAAGACAGAGGTCGCCGACGCTGACGAGATGACCCTGGCGACACGGTCGACCAAGACGGTCCGTGCGGTCGGGCGCCCGGGTGTGGTGGGGACCGAGGGCACCACGAGAGCGCTTCGCCCTGGGGGCAACGGCCCGCACCGGCCGCAGCACAGTGGCGGTGGCGCGCACGGCCGAGAGCCGAGGCTACTGGAAGCGGAGTTGGTTGAGCAGGCGCCTCCCGGGCGGGAGGTGCCCCTGCACGTGCGGGTCACCCGGGGAACTGGTGGCCCTGGCGTGGCACTTCGGAGCTTTCGCATCCCGGCTGGGGGAGCGCGACTTCTGATCACCGTGCACGCGCCCGGCCTGCTGGCCCTGGGAGACCTGCAGCAAGAGCTGACCGTTCCTCCCGGCCAGGACTCGCACTGGCTGCAATTCGGCCTGCGGACCATGACACCCGGACTGCACACCGTTACCGTGCGGGCCTTCCACAAAGGCACCTTCCTCGGCGAACTGCGCTCCCAGGTCTCCGTACAGCCCGACACACCGGCCAGGGACGGCCCACCGCGCACCGCACCGCTCACCACGCTCGCGTTCGATCCGGGCGAGGTGACCTTGCAGGTCCTCAAAGGCCCGGACGGTGCCTACAGTTTCCAGCTCCTCAGCGAAACCACCTACGCCCCCGAGTCCTTCCGCCTAGTGGCAGGCGGTTCCCACGGTGCGAGGGAACGGATCTACGACGAGCTTCGGCGTACGGCGGCCGCGGCCGGGCAGGGTGGAGGCAGAGATCATCGTCAGGCCCGGCGGCGGCTGATCAACCTCGGCGTACAGCTGTGGGCCACGGCGGTGCCCGACGCCGTGCGTCAGCAGTTCTGGGAGGAGATCGGGCACGTCACCGCTCTGACCGTGCTCGGTGAGCACGACGTCGTGCCCTGGGAGCTGCTGTATCCCCTGGACGGCCAGAGGGAGGGCGACGGATTCCTCGCTGAGTGGCTGCCCGTGGTGCGCCGGGTCTTCGGGCAGGACCGGGTACGCGAACTGTCCCTGTCTCGCGCCGCTTTTGTGGTGCCGCCTGGCTCGCCGCCCGAAGCAGAGCGTGAAGTGGTCGCGCTTCGGGCGAGACTGGGTGACGTGGTGACCGACGGCGGTACCCTGACCCATGGCGCCGCCGTGAGCGATCTCATCGACGAGGGACTCGACGGGTTGCTGCACTTCGCCTGCCACAACTCGTTCACGAGTGCCGGCTCTCACGTCACGATGGCGGATGGCCCGTTCGATCCGATCGATCTCGCCTACGCCACCCACTCCGGAGCCCTGCGTACCACCCACCCGCTGGTCTTCTTCAACGCCTGTCGCAGCGCCGGCCAGATCGACTGGTTTTCGACCGGCCTGGGCTGGGCGCCGCAGTTTCTGCAGGCGGGCGCAGGGGCGTTCGTCGGCACGTTGTGGCCGGTACGGTCCGACTCCGCGCTGCTCTTCGCCGAATCGTTCTACGAGTGTCTGGTCGCCGAGGGCCAGAGTCTGGGGCAGGCTTCCCTGAACGCACGGCGAGCGATCCGCGACCAAAGCGGGGATCCCACCTGGCTGGCGTACGCCGTGTACGGCAGCCCCGCGGCGTGTGCCGCCATACGTTAGAGCCCACTGGTAGACCCGGACAGGAGTGGCATGGACGAGCCGGTCTTCGTCATCCACGGCGTCGGCAACCGTGACCCGCAGGCATTCATCACTACCGTGGCGGCCCTGCAGGCTGCCGCGGGGACAACCCTGGTACCGGTCTACTGGGGTGACCTCGGCGCGGATGACCGTTTCATCGACCTTGCACTGCCTTCCCGCTCCGCCGGGCTGCGTGATACTCCCGAGACTGCTGACGCACCGTCCGGGCTGCTGCTGGCCACCCTGCTAGGCGAAGCGGTAGAGCCCGCGCCAGGAGACCTGCCGATGCCCCTGCGGGACGCGATCCGCCAAAGCTTGGACCCATCGCAGAACAGCGGACTGCGTGATGGCCGCGACAGTCCGGACGCGGACCAGGTGCTTGCAGCGCTCGCCGAGGAATGGCCGACGACCCAGTGGCTGTCACGTTCCGATGACCCGTCACTTCTCAGCGAGACCGGAAGGGCCATCGCCCGCGCGGTCACCTACACGCAGGAGACGGATGATTCCTGGGCCGGGCTTCGTGGCGCAGCGCCCGCTGACGGCACCCTCCGCTCGCTGATCCGGCGTCGGCTCGCGGACCTGGACCGCGTCGCAGGCGCGGCAATGAAGGCGGTCGCCGGCAGGATGAACCACAGCTTGCGACACCACTTCGGACCAGGCGCCACAAGGTTCCTGGGCGACGTACTCGTCTATCAACGCCATCGCGAGCAGATCCACGCCCGGGTATGGGAACAAGTAGCCGCCGTCGACCCCGAACTGGGTCGTACCCCGGGCCGCCCCGTACGGCTGGTCGCACACAGTCTCGGCGGAGTGATCGCTGTCGACATGGCCACGGCGCAGGAGCCGCTGTGGACTTCGTCGCTGCTCACCTTCGGCTCTCAATCCGCGTACTTCCACCTGTGTGACCCCCGTGGAGGCCAACTTTCCCCCTACGTCGGCCACGAACCGGTCAGTCTGCCGAACTCGCTGGCCCGCTGGACCAACCTCTGGCAACCACTCGACGTACTCGCCTTCGCCGCCTCCCGTGTCTTCCGTCTTGCCGACGGAACATCACCGGTCGACCTGGCGCTGCCTCACGCCGCCACCGCAGGCCTATGGACCCATGCCGCGTATTGGGGCCTGCCGGAACTCGCCTCCGCGATCAGCGAAGCAATGCAGCCACCGGCATCATGACCCCGGGATGATCTGGCCGTGAACTGCTTCGAGCGGCAAGGGAATGCGTCAGATTCCGCTGGTGTCCACTGTGGCCTTAAGGCGCTTGAGTCTCCAGCGGCTGTAAGGTCCAGAATCTCACCCATGGACGACGAACGCCCCGCTGTGCTCACGATCGGCCAGCTCGCGCACCGCACCGGACTTCCGGTGCGAACCTTGCGTTTCTGGTCGGACGAGGGGGCGGTGCCGCCTGTGGCTCGTTCCGCGAGCGGCTACCGGCTGTACGACGCGGGGTCCGTGGCCCGCGTCGAGCTGGTCCGCACTCTTCGGGAGCTGGGCCTCGGGCTCGACGAAGTGTGCCGGGTGCTGAGCGGTCGGACCACGGTCGCTGAGGTCGCCGACGCGCATGTGGCCGCGCTCGACGCGCAGATCCGCTCGCTCAAGGTGAGCCGGGCCGTCCTGTCCACCGTGGCGAAACGGGATTCGACCGCTGAGGAGACAGCATTGATGAACCGGTTGGCGCGGCTTTCCGCCGCCGAACGCAAGCAGATCATCGACGAGTTCAAGGAAGAGGTGTTCGGCGGTCTCGATGTCGAGCCGCGCGTGCGTGACCGCCTACGCAGTTTCAGCATCGAATTGCCTGACGATGCGACCCCCGAGCAGGTAGACGCCTGGATCGAACTGGCCGAACTGGTGCGGGACCCAGGGTTTCGCGCCCGGTTGCGCACGTGGATGGAGCTCAACACGCCCGCACCGGGGCAGGGGCATCCTCCCGGGGCGTCCATCTGGTGGGCCAGGCACGTCGTGCAAACCGTCGCGGAGGTCAGAAGACGTGGGGTCGCTCCCGAGGGGCCGGTAGCGGCCGAGGTGCTGGCCGAGCTGTTCGGCGACGTCGATCGGGCCGCCGTGCTGCGCAGCCTGGAGGCCGGCATCGAGGCAGGGGCGGAGCGCTACCGCAGACTCGTCGCCCGTCTGCGCGGGCAGGACTCGTCGTCCGACGCGACCGAGGAGCTGGAGTGGCTTGCGCGGGCCCTGCGCGCCGCAGATCAGGCCAGACCGGCCGTACGGTGATCGCTCAGCATCCCTGTGTTTCACCCGAGCCTACCGAGGCATCGGCCTGCCGCGCACCGGTGGATCCGTGGGTTCGAGCTGACGGAGCTTGGGTTTCCTGAACCCACCGGGATCCAGCGGGTCGAGAAACAACCGTGCCGGGTTGCGCGGCAAGAGTCGGTCGACGCGTGCGCTCAGCTGTTTGCCGTTATCTCGCTGCACGAAGGTCCCACCCGGTCGCGGGGGTCGCCGGCGCAGTGCAGAGACCTACCAGTCGTGAGGCGCAGACTTGGTTACGGCTGGCTGCCTGGCCGCGGCCGCGCTGACTGCGTCCGTCTGGGCAGGCACCGTCCCCGCGCACGGTGCCGCTCAGGCCGCAGACGAGACGCTGCCGCTGCGTGCGGCGATCGCCCGGCTGCCGGTGGTGGTGGAGGACCGCACCGGCTACGACCGCGTCCGCGAGTTCGGAGCCGGCTGGATCGTCGCCGACCGCGACGGCTGCAACACCCGCATGGAGGTGCTGCTCGCCGAAGCGGTGGTGCCGCCGGCGAAGACCGGCCGGTGCACCGTGTCCGGGCCGCTGGTACTCCTGGTACGACGACACCTGGACTGACGGCCGCGCGGCCTCGACATCGATCAGAACTGCAGAGACGGCCGCCGCGCCAGATCACCGTCAGCGCGGCGGCCGACGGTGGACGTTGGCGGGGGAGAGGCCGGGGCGGGCGCTGAACCCAGCGAGCGGGTGTGTTGGCACGGGGCCGGCGGGAAGGCGTCAGACATGCGACCTCCCCAGAGCCCTGGTCCCCGGCGTGGCCGCACCGGCAGGCCGGTGTCCGGCATGCGCGACGTGACTCGTGATGACGTCCGTGATGATGCCCGGCTGCCCAGTGATGAGCGGGCCGAGCTGCTGTTTGATGAGACTGAGCAGCTCAAGGAGGCACTGGAGCGGCGACCGGTCATCGACCTGGCCCGCGGAGCGCTGATGACCGTGTGGTCATGCACTGCGGAGGAGGCATGGCAGATGCTGGTCTGGGTGTCCCAGCATTCCAACACCAAATTGCACGACGTAGCGGAGGCTGTGGTCGCGACGACCCAGCAGGAGCCGATGCCGGCACATCTTCAGGAACACCTGACCACAGCGGTGGCGCAGTGGCGTGCCCGCCGCACTGAGTGAGCGTAGGACGGAAGCCGGCGGGTAAATGACGTGGGCTGGTCGGGAGCGGCGCAACGCCTGGGGAGGTCGAGCGCCGCTCCCTAGCCCGTCATGACGGCTACCGGCGCCGCGCCTCGTTGACCACGTAGCACCGCCCGCGCGCAGGGCCGCCATCAGGTCGACGACCTTGCCGCGCTTGTCCTCCGGCTCCGGCTTCGGCATCCGCGGCGGTTCCTCGGTGTTCCCGCTTGGCCTCGACGATCTGCGCGATCGCTTCGGTGGACGCGTCCTGGAACTCATCGCCTTCGAGGTTCTCGCGGGTCATGCTGTCCATGAGCGCCGGAGCACGGTCGATCTCGTCGTCGCTGAGCTCGACAAGATCGGCTACCAGCGCCGCTCGCTCAGTATGGATCAGTGGCCAGACCCCGATCCCTGGACTGCGATCTGCGACCAGCTCCGAACCGGTCATACGGGCGAGTCTCCTGTCACGAGCCGTGCTCTGTGGGCCGCAGGCCGGATGAACCGCTGGGAGCCGACCGGCTGTTACAGGGCGAGGAGGGTGGTGTACGCGTCTTGGATGAGGGTGTTGCCCGCGCCGGGTGCGGTGTTCGCCAGGGCCACCAGGGCCGTGCCGTGGTGGGGGTTGAAACCGGCGAAGGCGGTGCAGCCGCGGGTGCCGCCGGAGTGGTGGTAGAGGTGCGAGCCGTCGCGGCGGGGACGGATGTTCCAGATCAGCGCCAGGCCGCTGCCACGCGGCAGGCGGAGCCGCGGGCGCTGTACATCGAAGAGGGCGGCCCGGAGCGCGGTCGGGACCTCGGCGGAGGCCGGGTCGAGAAGGTTCTCGACGAACGTGAGCAGGTCACGGGCGCTGGATCGGAGGGCTCCAGCTGCGGCGAGACCGGGGATGTGGAACGGGGGCCGCACCCGGCGGCGCCAGTGGCCGGTGACTTGCGTGCCTCCCGTGGGTGCGCTGGTGGTGCAGCCGGTGTCTCGCAGGTAGAAGGGCATGAGTACGCGGTCGTCTAGCAGGGCGGGGTACGAGGTGTGGCCGAGGCCGGCCGCGCCGGTCAGGGCGTAGCCGAGCAGACCGACCCCGAAATTGGAGTAGCGCACGCGGGTGCCGGGCGCGGCCCGCAGGCGGGTGCGGGCCAGTGTGTGCAACACGTCGTCTGTGGTGAAGCGGGCATAGGGGTTGGTGAGCAGCCGTGGCGCGGCGGAGCGCAGCAGGCCGGGCGGGAGGCGAGGCAGCCCGGAGGTGTGGGTGGCCAGGTGGGTGAGGGTGAGAACGGTGCTGTTCGGGGGCAGGGCGGTGCCGGCCGGCAGGTGGCGGGCGAGGGGGTCGTGGAGATCCAGCTCGCCGCGGGCGGCCTGTTCGGCCAGTAGCAGGGCGGTGAACGTCTTGGTGAGGGATCCGACTTCGAAGCGGGTGCCGGCGTCGGCCGGTACCCCGCCGTGGTGCGCGGTGCGGCCGCGGACAAGCAGCCCGCGGCGGCCCTTGCGGTGCAGGCCGATCGCGGTGGTGCTGGCCTGTGGTGCTGCGGACAGCAGAGCGTGCAGGGCGTCGCGCACCGGTGCGGGGGCGTGCAGGCGGTCCGCGGCGTCCGCCGGGCTGTCGCTGTGGCAGGTCATGCGTGACTGTCGGGTGCGCGGGTGGGAGGGGTGTCCAGGGCCCGAGTGAGGGCGATGGTGCCGGCGACGGCGGCCACGATGGTGGGGTGCTGGTGATCCTGGAACCGGGTGACAGGGTCGTCGCCGACGGGGTGGTCATCACGGGGCACCAGGCCGTCCGCGTGCTGGACCTCGGCCAGGCGCTGCCAGTCGCCGAGCTCGCCGTACGGCTCGGGCAGGCAGCTGCCGATGATCAGCAGTTCGCCCACCAGGTCCCACTGGCCGGTCTCTGCCCAGACATCGGTCCATACCGGCAGCCAGAGGGCCAGGTAGGCGGCCAGGTCGTCGGGCAGTCCGCGGGGGTCGCGGCCCCAGTCGGTGAGGTGGAAGACGGTGTGGGTGATGGCGTAGCCGGTCATCCAGTCGAGGTGCCAGGGCTGCGGGGTGCTGCCGAGCCAGGTTGCCCGCGTCAGCTTCTCCCAGTCGTCCGCGCCTTGGTCGTGGCCGGTGACGCGGAGGGCGTTGGCGATGGCGAGCCGACGGTTGGGCACGTATTCGACGGTCCGGGCGGTGCCCGTCGCGGCGAAGTGCGTGATGAGCCGCTCCATGCCGGTGTGGCGGTAGCCGACTCGCGCGAAGTGGGCGTACCCCTCAACGGCATCGGTGGCGAGAGGCTGGCGCAGGAGACGCTCGTAGAGCAGTGTGCCGTCCTTCAGCTGTGCCCAGGCGAAGTCCAGCAACTCGTGGGCCAGTGCGCACCGTTCGCTCCCCGCGGCACCGTCGCGCAGGACCAACGAGGCGGCCATTGCGGTCTCCAGCAGGGCCTTGTAAGCCTCCATGTCTCCGGCGAGGTCCCGGCCGTCCAGCGCGCCCGCTTGTCTATGTGCGTGCAGCCAGTGCAGGGCGCGGGAACCAACGTCATGGGCTGTCTGGGCCAACGCCGTGCTCATACGCCCTCCAAGCCGAGCATGTGGTGGCAGATCTCCACGTCCAGGAGGCAGCGGTTTCCGCCGCCGCGCAGGGCGATGTCCTCGACGAGCAGGGCCGCGTCCAGGGGGAGGGCGACGTTGTCGGCTGCCAGCCAGGCCAGCCAGCGGGTCACGCGCGCCGCGGTGACGAAGTCCCGCCGCAGCAGGCTGCGGGTGGCGCCCCGGGCCAGCGCCTCGGCACCGGAGCGTGCGGCCTCGTGGACGGGAGTGTCCAGGCCGGGCAGGGCCAGTGACGCCAGTTGTCCCATCCGCAGCGCCCACGGCACCCAGCCCTCCCCGCTTCCGCCCTGGGGAGTGCGGGTCGCGGGGTGGTGGCGGGGCACGGTGCTGTCGCAGTGGGGTGGCCCTGACGGCATCGGGGGCGAAGCTTGCGGGGTGCCGGGAGCGAGGCGGGTCAGCAGTGTGACCAGGCCCCAGTCGATCCAAGCCCGGATCCACGGCGGCTCCGGCCCGCGCGGGGGCGCGGTGGGCGGCCGTGGCGCGGGAGGCAGCGCCGCCAGGGTGAGGCGTACGGCGGCCGACTCCTCCGGTGCAGGAGTCTGACCGGTCAGCACGTAGGGAGCGAGCGCGTCCGCCCCCAACTGGCGCACGGCGCCCGTCGCGGTCACCAGGCCGGTCGCCCCGGTGGTCCCGTCGGCCCCTGCCGCTTCCTGGAGAAGCGACGCCACGATCGTGCTGCCCCCTGCGCCCTTCAGGGCCTCCAGGGCTCTGCTCGCCAGGAGTTCGGCGGAGGCGCAGTGGGCAGCACGTGACCTCTCGGTGATCACCGGCGGCGGGGCTCCTTCGGCTCCTTCGGCGAGAGGAGCAGGGTGAGCAAGGTCGGGCGGTCGCTGCCCAATCCCTCGGGGGTGGGCGGCGGAGCGTCACTGACCGGCGTCTCGTTGGAGGTCACCAGCTCCTCCAACAGCTCCGCGTCCAGCGTGACGCAGTCTTTCCGCAGCACTTCGATCGTCATCGTTCCTCCTGGAAGAAGTACGCGTTCACTACACGGAGCGTCTCCATGAACGTGCGTCAAATGGCCGTGTCGGCGGGTAAACCACTCGAAGGAATCAATAGGGTGCACGCGTGGCGCCCTCTGCCTCATCTCGCCGGTCTTCGAGCATGACATCGCCCTGAACCAGCTCTTTCAGTCCCCAGCGATACGGATGTGAGCCATGAAGATTCAGTTCGGCTGCGCACGCACTACTGCGCGTCGAGGATTCCAGGGGTGTCGTGCAGGACAACGCTCTGTTCCAGCGCGATGCGTCCCACGTGGAAGCTGTTCGCCGGTGCCGCCAAGTCGGCGGTACCGAAGGAGATGCCGAACAGCAGCTTGAGATCCTCGGGAACGTCCAGGAACTCGCGGACGGTGTCGGCGTACATCCCGAGCATGGTCTGCGGAATGCCGCCGAGTCCCCGGGCCGTCAACGAGAGCAGGAAATTCTGTGCGTACATGCCGATGTCACCGGCCACCCGCACTCCGTCGCCGAACTTCGGCATGAAGAGAAACGCGGCGTGGGGAGCTCCGTGGAAGTCCAGGTTCTCCCGGGCATGCGCGTTCCTTGCTGCCCGGTCCGAGCGGGGTATCCCCAGAGCTCCGTACACGGTCGCGGCGTGGTCGTGCGCCCGGTCGAGATAGGCGCCCTCGCCGAAGTCGGCGTAGCTGAAGGAGAAGTCGGAGGAGAATCGCTCCTCCTCATCGGCCTTTAGGAGTTCCTTGCTCAGGGCGTCGCGCGCCGCACCGGAGACGACATGCACTGTCCAGGGCTGGGTGTTGCAGTTCGACGGGGCGGCTTGAGCATCTTCCAGCACGCCGCGGATGTCCGACGGGGACAGCGGGGTGGGGTGGAACTTCCGGACGGAGTACCGGGAGCGCACGATGTCGGTGATGGGCGAAGCCGTGGCGGGCAAAACGATTCCTTTCAAGGGTGGGTCCGTGGCGGAGGCCACGGTTGCGTCTCACGGGGTTGGACGCGGCGGCAGCGCACGGCGTGTCAACAACGGTGGAGGGAGCGGTTGAGCTCGACGAGCTGCTCCAGCGTGGGCGTGGAGGCGTACTCGAAGTAGCGCTCCATCATGCGGTCCCGGTTGCGCGGGGCCTCGTCCCGGTCGGCCGAGTCAAGGGCCTTCTCCAGGTCCTGCAGGCCCAGTTCGGTGCAGTAGGCGGGCGTCATCGGCTGCTGGCGCCAGGAGTCGGCCAGAGTGCCGGCGTCGAAGGGGTCGAAGCCCGTTTCGTCCACCAGGCGCATGCCCACACGCCGCGCCTCCTCGGAATCAGCCGCGACCGGCAGCGCGATGCGGTCCGGGGTGCCCGCCGGAGCGTCCTTGGCCTGGAACGTTTGTGACAGCACGGCGTTCCACGCCTTGACCACGGGCCGCCCCAGCTGCTCGGTGACCCACAGACTCTCCACTTGGCCGTTGTCCACCGCTTCGATGGCGCCGTCCCGGTGGGGCATGTAGTTGGAGGTGTCGATGACTACGGTCTGGCCGGGTACGGAGGCGAACAACGGCGCCATCGCCGGGATTCGCCCGAACGGGATGGACAGAACGATGACGTCCTTGCCCTGGACGGCGTCGGCCGCGGTCATCGCGTGCGCCCCGAATTCCAGCGCCTCGGCACCGATCGTCTCGGGTCCCCGGGAGTTGGCCACCGCAACGTCGTGTCCGCCGGCGCTGAGCCTGCGCGTCAGCGTCGTCCCGATCGGCCCTGTGCCGATAACGCCAATTTTCATGATTCGTCCCTCTCGAGGTTGCGCCACCCCCTTGAAGGGGTGGCCGGGTGTGATGGATGACTGCGCGCGGGCATGCGACACCGCAGGAATGACCGGCGGCGCCGATGTCCGGCTGTAAGGAGAGCGGCCGGTGGCCTACTCTTCGTCGTTCTGTTCGCGGTATCCGCTCTCGCTGAGAGCGCGCAGACGGCCGAGTGATTCTTCGTCGGTGGCGCCGGTGCCGCTGATCCAGGCAACAGACACAGCCGCGAGGAACAGGTCGTACCCCTTCACGGACTGCCGTGCGTAGCCCGCACGTTGTGCGGCCCGCAGGCACTCGTCGGTGGTCGCGATGAGGTCATCGCAGGGAGGGGTGAGCGGGTTGTCCGGCTTCCGCTCCCTGGCTGCGGCCATGAGCGGTTCCGGCAGCCGGCTGAAGGCGCTGAAGTACTCCTCATCGCCCGCAGCCACTGCCGCAGCGCCTTGGAGGCATCACCGAGTTGCGCGATCTCCGCCCGGCGGGCGACCAGCTCCTCGGAGCGCGTCTGCAGCACGGCCGCCAGCGGCGCCTCCCGGGCGGGGAAGTGCCGGTACAGCGTGGCGGGCCCGACACCCGCCTCCTTGGCCACCGCCTCCAGCGAGGCACCGACGCCTTCGTTCAGGAAGTGACGCTGCGCCGCTTCCAGGAGAGCCGCACGATTGCGCTGGACGTCCGCACGGGGCTTACGCCCCTGCTGTCCCTTGTCGCTCATACGCCCGCCTGTCTCCTACGTTCTGTCGGTCCACGAAAAACGGAGGCTGACTCCGTATGGGTTCGAGAGTAAAACGGAGGCAGCGTCCGGTCAACTCGTGACGGCTGCTCCGTCCATGCCGGGACAGCATGAGGACCGGCACACCTGGTCACACGACACCGAAGAAAGGCCACGTCAGGCGGGGAGAGGGTAAACGCCATCGAGGCGGGACCTTCCGTTGAAGACCTGTTCGGCCTGGTCGGCCACTTGCTCGGCCTTGAGGCCGTCGCACGCCGTGTTGCTGCCAGTGTCGTCGTGGAGGTCGACGAAGCCGGCACCCGCGTCCGCGACGGCCTTCTTCATCTCCTCCGCCTGGAAGCAGAAGGTTCTGTCGCCGTCCTGGTTGAAGGGTGCGATGCCGAAGTTGGCGGTGTAGGAGTCGCCGAAGAAGACGGTCGGTCCGGGGTCGGCGGGCGCCGCGCCGGCGCTTTCCGCCGGGCCGACGAGCGCCAGGCAGCTGCCCAGTGCGACGGCCGCGGCGGCCAGCCGCCGTACCACCGAAGTTTTCGTCGTCTTACGCATGGCCGAGGACATGGCTGTGGCCTTTCGTCGAGGCCCACGATGAGAGGCCAGCGAGCTGGAACACTCCGTATTCATGCATGCCCGGAGTGTGGTGATCGACCAGCAAGGCCGCCCGCACGGAAGGGTCGAGGCCCTCGGGCAGGCGGGCGCACACGTCATCCGGCAGCGGCGCGACCGTCACGCCCCTCTCAGCACTTACTCAGTAGCCCGCTATGTCCCAATGCGGTCCAAGATCTGCACCTATGAGATGGATTGCGTAGGACTCCGATTGGAGAGGGAAAGGTCACGGAAGCATATCGGGCGTTTTCAGGCTTCGATCTTCACGGAAGGCTCACAAGTTAGCTAAGTTGGTCACTACGTGCACGACTTCCACTGATAGGCCGGTGGTTTCGTGCACTCTCGGACGGAAGGAGCGCCCTTTTCCATGGCGTCGAAACGAACCTCGCGCCCAGAAGTGACCAGCTTCGCGGGCAAGGCCAACTCCCTTGCCCCGGAGGCCTCCACCGTTGAGGCCCGGCTCTCGCACTCTGCTGGTTCCCACGTTGGCGAATGAGAGCGAAGGGCCGAGCCCTGACGAGGTCCGGCGGCGGATCGACAGCCTCTACGACCGGGCCGAGAGCGACACGGGCAGGTTCAACGCGACCCGCGCCGCTGCGATCCCGCGCCAGCGGGGCGCGGCCGCCCCCAGCCGGCCCCAGAAGAACACGGAGCCCGCGGCCGGAACCCTTGTCCGGCAGTGGTTCGACGCCGCCCGCGCCAAGCTGGGCCCGACCGTGCCGGCATCGCAGCCGGACAGGAGGTTGCCGGTCCGTCCCGACCGCGCGCCGCAGGCAGCACGTCCCGTGCGCCCGGCGGCACTTCCCGCGGAACCCCGCGCTCCCGAAGCGCCCCAGGCGCCCACCAGTGTTGCGCGGGAGCTGACCGGCGGATCACTTCAGGCATCGAGCACTGCATTCCTCCCAGACCTCTCCGACCAGCGTGTCGCACCGGCTGCGGCAGGCGAGTCCCGGCGGGACGAGAGCGCCTGGCGTGCCGGTGCACAGCCGGTCCTCGGCGACGTGGCGGCGCGGCCGCTGTACGAGCTCGCACCAGCGCCCGCCCTGGAGTCCAGCCCACTGCCCGGCCCGCAGTCCGCCGCGGCGCTGCCCACCGTCCCGCGCCCCACCGGGGGTACTCACCATGCGGACCTTCCAACAAGCGGAGTGGAGACGTACGGTGCCGGTCCGGCGAGCGGCGCGCCCGCGCCGTATGCCACGGCTCTGCCAGCCGATCCCACCGCTTACTACACCTCCGGTCCACCGGTCGACGTCACCACCCCGACCTACGGCGCCGGTCTGCCGAGCATCCCTGCATCTGCCCTGGCGGCTCCTGTTCCGGCAGTGCCCGCCGAGTCGGCCACCGCACCCGTCCCCGCCGCACCGACAGCGACTGCCGCCCCGGCGGAACCGGTTACCTTCACGGCAGGCGAAATTCCCTCAACCGCCCTCACACCCGGTGTCTACGGTGGATCCTGGCTGTCGCCGGACACCGGCCACAGCACCCAGGCCGAGCGAGTGGTCGCCTTCGCCCGAGCGCAGATCGGTCGGCCCTGCGTATGGGGCGCGGTAGGGCCGGGATCATACGACGCCCCCGGTCTCACCCAGGCCGCGTGGAAGGTTGCCGGCGTCACGCTTCCCCGGACCACCCAGGCCCAGTGGGGAGCGGGAGTGGAAGTCTCACTCGCTGACGTCCAAGTCGGAGACCTGGTCTTCTTCCACGACGACCTCGGCCACGTCGGCATCTGGAGCGGGGACGGCATGATGATTCACGCCCCGGGTCCGGGAGCGCTCATCCGCGAGGAGCCGGTGTTCTTCGCCGGCCAGTCGGCGATCAAGGGCGCGGTCCGCCCGGCCTGACGTCCTCGAAGTTGCCCGGCTGCCAGCGCGGGTCGACGTCGCGCATGTCGGTGGCTTCGTACTGGCCGGCGGGCTCGGCGGTGCCGGTGATGAACCCGCGGCCGAGGGGTGAGTGGGCGACGAAGCCGATGCCGAGTTCGTCCAGGGTGGAGAAGAGCCCCTGCACTATGAGCAGGACCCGGAGGTGAGCACACCGGTGCTCAGCTCCCTTACTCGGCCGATGCACATCGCAGCCTGGGAGGACGCACAGCTCAACAGGACCGTCGAACTTCTCACGGCGGAGCTCGCACAGCCTCAGATCGGCGCCACCGCCGCCGTCAATCCGGGCCGACGGATGGCCGGGCCGTATGGCCGCCCGGCCCCCGGCAGGCCACTGGAAGCCCCGGTCTCACGCAAGTGGGACCGGAGCTCTTCTGGCGGTCGACAGCCTCCGCGGCACAGGGGCGTCAGGCGCTCGGCCGCCGGGTACGAGATAGGCCTCATCGGTAACGGACTCAGCACCGTGGACTCATGCCAGCTGCGCGCCTGGAACGCCACCGAGGCGTACCGGCTGATCGACGGCGAGTGGCGCATCGTGCACTCCAACTGGGCGTTCGCCCAGACCGCGACAGGGGCGATCGCGTCCTGACCGGGGATCCAGGTGACGCACCCCCGGCCAGTGAGCAAGCGATCGAAGGAGGCGGTCGGCCTCGGCTTGCCCCCCGCTCCGGACGCGATCAAGGCCGTGGCGGCCGTGGGGACGCGTGCTTGTGCCGCGCCCGCCTCACATGCCGGTCCTGGTTTCGCGGGCCCTGAAGGCGGCCGGGGTGAGACCGGTGTGGCCACGGAAGCAGCGGCCGAAGTTCGCGGGATCTGTGAATCCGAGATGGACGGCCACAGCCCGGGCGTCCCAACCGCCACCTCTCAGCTGGCGCCGGGCTTCGAGCAGCCGCCGCTCGTCGATGACCTCACGCACCCCCTTGCCGGTGGTGTCCCGGGCCGCGCGGCTGAGGGTGCGAACCGAACAGCCGAGCAGCCCGGCCTAGTCCGCAGCCCGGTGCAGTTCCCGGAAGTGCAGCTCAGGGCGTCCATGAACCGTGCGTACGTGTCCCTGCGGCCCGTGCCGCCCGCCAACGCGCCGTCGGAGGTGACGTCCGGGGAGTTGGCGGGGCGCAGCAGCAGCGATTCGAGCAGGCTGCGCCGCAGGGCGTGGTGGACATCGAGCAGGCGCCGCCCCAGTGCACGGTGCTCGTCCAGGAGTTGGAGCGCCGTCTGCCGCAGCCAGGCCGCGTCATCGGGGTGCGGGCTCAGTACGGCAGGGGCTTCGTGCGCGGTGACAGGGGGCCAACAGGGGGGCGGCGTCGGACGTCAGCACGTCCGGCTCGAACAGGATGAACAAGCCGCGGGCGGCGCCCGGTGGATGCCAGCATTGCGCGTGCCCGGGACGTACCCACAGCCATTGGCCGCGGGCGACGGTCCGCGTGACGTGGTCGACGTCGTGGAGCAGCTCACCCTCGGTGACGAGAATCAGGTAGTGGAAGGTGGCGCGGCCGGGACGGGGCGGGTTCCACGGCCAGTCGTCGTGCTCGGCGAAGAAGTCCTCGACGGTGCTCACCTCGAGGCCGTACGGAGTGCCGACCGGGGGTTGGAAGCCGTACAGCGGAACCGCGGCCTGCCCGCTGCGCCCGCCGCGTGGAGCACCCCTGAGGTGTCGCTTGTCGACCATCACGTGTCCGCAGTCTACCGCCCGTTCTGCCCGCATCGCTGGAAAGGATGGGGCGTGCCGTCCGCGTCATTGGCCGACGCCCCTGCCCGCCACCACCCGAGGAAGGAAACACTCATGAACGGATCGACCCTGCAGACGTTCGCCGCCGAGTGCGCGGAGGAACTTCCTGGAGCGCAGCTGGAGCATCCCTTCGGCCCGGACTGGGAGGTCTTCAAGGTACGAGGCAAGGTGTTCATGCTGATGACCGAGGTCCCCGGGCGCCCCGTCGTGATCCTCAAGGCGGACCCCGGCGAGGCCCACGCCCTCCGGGAAAGCAACAGCCACATCACCCCCGGCTACCACATGAACAAGAAGCACTGGATCACACTGGAGGGCGGGGCAGGCGTCGACAAGAAGCTCGTCAGGGAACTCGTCACCGACTCCTACCTGCTCGTCGTCGCTCACCTGCCCAAGGCCCAGCAGCCCGTCGACCCGCACACCTACGGCACCAGCACGCGGGCGGCCCGGTGAGCGCGGCCGGTGACCACCTCCAGAACACCGCCCGCAAGGCGGCCCTCGCCCTGCCCGACGTCAGCCACGGCCGACCCTTCACCCCCGGACTCGACGTGTACAAGGTCGCGGACAAGGTGTTCCTGATCGTCACCGACGACCCGGACGAACAGATCATCACGGTCAAGTGCGAGCCCGAGCACGCGCGTGCACTGGAGCACGGCTACACCTCGATCACCCCGGGCCGCTATCTCGACAAGAGGCACTGGATCTCGCTGGGGCCCGGGCGGGGCATCACGAAGCAGCTGATCAACGATGCGGTCGAGCACTCCTACGACCTGGTCGTCGACGGTCTGTCACAAAGCGAGCCCCGTATGGGTCCTCCGAGCGGACCAAGCTCGGTTCGACCTGGTTCCACCACACCGCGCTCGGTCTGGCGTCCACGACGACGAACGGCGTCGACACCGGATTCATCCGTGAATCCGCGGGCACCTTGAACTCCATGACGACGGGGGGAAGTCCTACGACTACCTCACCCACGCCACCGGCAACGTCCTCTGCCAAGTACCGCCGACCGGTCTGGGACCTCGGCGTGAAGCCGCTCCCCGCCGGGGCGCCGGGCACGGTTCCGGCTTGGGCGCCCGGCGCTGGGGCGTGGAACGCACCGAACACCCGCAGGTGTCCGCTGAGGTCGTCGTCCGCTGCACCGTCGCTGCGGTAGCGGGCCCAGAGGTCCAGGCTTCGGCTGCGTATTGGCGGAAGGCGCGGCCGTGCGTGGTCAGGCATACCCCATGAGGCCCGCGGTCGAGGAGGCGATGTCCGGTGGCGGCCGCAAGCCGCTGCACGGTCCGGGACAGCGTGGCAGGGCTGACGTGGCAGTCAGCCGCGGTGCGGGTGAAGCTGAGCGTCTCCGCGAGGTGGAGCAAGAGCCGGTACTGGTCGTGTGTCCTGCACCTTTCACCCTTCGCAATGCCGCGGTACGTAAGTTGCCGTTGCCGTAAGTTCTGTGGGGAGCCTACAAACGGGGCATGCCACGAAGCGACACCACACATCCCCGTCCCGTCTGGTACTTCTCTGAATATGCGCCGGCCGGCATCGACTTGGGCAGCAAAAGCCGCAGTCGCTGCCTACCACCGCAACCAGGGCACTGACCCTCAAGCTGACGACGCGCTGCTGGAACTCTTGGGCGTCACCGAAGGCACCCAACTGGTCGATCTCGCGTGCGGCACCGGCTCACTGCCCGTCCAGGCCGCACGACGCGGAGCCGCCGCACACGGTGTGGACGTCTCCGAGGAAATGCTGGCCTTCGCCAAAGCGAGGGCCGATCGGTTCGGTGTCACGCCGCAATGGCACCACGCCGGTTTTCTCGACTACACCCACCAGGGCCCTCTCGCCGACGTGGTCACCACGAAGGCAGCCCTGCACCAGCTCCCGGACTTCTGGAAGCAGCAGGCCCTGCTCAACGCGGCCGGGATGCTCCGTCCCGGCGGGTACTTCCACTTGTGGGACGTGATCTTCAGTTTCGAGCCCTCCAGCGCACAGACACACCTGCAGCAGTGGATCAACACAGCAGGCCGCCCGGACGGCGAGGGCTTCACCAAGGCCGACTTCGAAGCCCACCTCCGAGAGGAGTTCTCCACCTACACCTGGATCGTCGAGGGCATGCTGCACCGAGCCGGGTTCGACATCGCCTCCCGCTCCTTTCCCCGTCCCACTCATGCAGAGTTCTGCTGCCGCCGCCGATAGCCGCTCACACCAGGCTTCGGTCGGCTGGCCAGGTGCCGCGGGTGGTGGTGCGACGGCCGGCCGCCCGGACACCCTCCTGCTCCGTGGCCCCGTCGCACCGCAGCCGGATTCGCCTGCCCCGACCGGCTGGCATCAGACGCTGAGTGCGGTGCGCAAGGTGGTTGCCATCATGTCGATGGCGGCCTTCCCCGCAGGTACCGGACCGGTGTGGGTGAAGTAGTGATCGACTCCCTGGAAGACACGGTGGACGACCGGAACGCCGGCGGCCTCCAGAGCCTTGGCGTAGGCGTCGCCCTCCTCGCGCAAGCGGTCGTTCTCCGCGGTGATGACGAGGGCGGGAGGGAGCCCGGCGAGGTCATCGGCCAGTGCGGGTGAGACAAGGGGATCGGCACGGTGGGCGGGGTCGGGGACGTAGGCGGCCGTGAAGACCCGCATGAGCTGAGGGCTGAGCAGCGGCTTGGCGATGAGGGACTGTTTGGTGGCCGGGTCGGCGATCTGATCGAGCGGTGCGGAGTCGATGATCTGGAGCCGGGGCGAGAAGGTTCCGCGGTCCCGGGCCATGCGGCAGACCGCGGCAGTCAGGTTGGCCCCGGCGCTGTGTCCGCCCACGGCAAGGCGCGAGCCGTCCCACCCGCCCGTGGGACCGTTCTCGGCGACCCACGCGGTGACGTCGTACGCCTGGGTGACGGGCACCGGAAACTGCCGCTGCGGGGCGACGGCATAGTCCACGTTGATCACGACACAGCCGGCCGCGGCGGCTATGTAACGGCAGATGTGGTCGTCCTGCTCCGGGCGGCCGACCACGAAGCCACCGCCGTGGAAGTTGACGTACACGGGGGCAGGGGTTCCGGTGTCGGACGGCGGGCGGTAGACCGTGCACGGCACCGGGCCGACGCCGGTCTCCACGAGGAGGGCTTCGGTGCGCTTCGGGATGTCCGCGAAGCGCAGGTCCTTGTGGACCCGCGACATCATCCGACCGAGCAGCAGTTGGATCCCTCTGGCCTGGACTCGCGGACTCAATGGCATGCCTCGGCCACCCTTCGTTACAACTTTAAAATAACAGGTTTCCTGATAGTGGGTGCTCACGCTTCTTCGCGCAATAGGCAGGTAGGGAGTCGGGCGAAACCAGACGGCGGGGGTGCGGTCTCGACGGCGGCGATGTGACGCACCGACACTGTCACTTCGTCGTCGCCGTCGAGCAGGAGCGGGTCTTCTGGGAGGAGCCCTACTTCTCGGCCATCGTGCGAGGGCCACCGCAGGTCTCGCCGACGGAGGGATCCAGCTGCTGCTGGCTATCGCCGTGCCCCAGCACGACCGCGACCGGCTGACTGCGTTTCTCAAGGCTCGCCACGTCGACGGGGTCCTGCTCAGTTCGTTCCAGGGCGACGACCCGCTGCCCGCTGACATCGAACAATCTGGGACGCCCACCGTGCTGGTGGGCCGCCCCACCAGCTACATCCCTGGCTGGTCCGTCGACGTCGCAACACTGAAGGCGCCCGGCTGGCGGTCCGGCACCTCGTCGAGCGAGGCCGGCGCCGTATCGCGACCATCACCGGCCCCTGGACATCCAGGCCGGGGTGGACCGCCTTACCGGTTTCCACGACGTGCTCCGGGAGAGCGGACTGGCCCCCTCGGCAGTGGCAAACGGCAACTCCACGCAAGCTTCTGGTGTCGCCGCAATGCAGCAACTGCTGGATCAGGCCCCCAAGGTGGATGCCGTATTCGCCGCGTCCGACAGTATGGCCGCCGGAGCGCTACACGCGCTGCGGCAGGCAGGGCGTCAGGTGTCCGAGGACGTCGCCGTGGTTGGCTTCGATGACTCGCCCGTCGCCGCCGAAACCGACCCGCCTCTGACGTCCGTACGGCGGCCTCGGGAGGAGATGGGCCGGAAGATGGACCGCCTGCTGATCGCCCGACTCAACGAAGAGCCCGAGGCGGAAATCAAGCTGGTCCTGCGCCCCGACTGGTCGTCCGGAAGTCCTCCTAAAGAGAGAGTTCGTGCCAAGCCTTTGGTGGTAGCCGGGTGGCGATGGTCCGGGTGAACGTCAGTCTCTGTCGTTCTCGCGTGATGCCGCCTCTTGCCCGTCGTGTCCAGTGCGGCGAATGCGCACCGTGCCGGCTCAGGTCCACCCGGAGGGGCGGATCTTCTGCCGGCATGACGTTCTTCGTGCGCACGCGTTTTTGTTCCATAGCGTGCTTGACGGTATGGGCCCCGGGATCACCTTGCGACAGGTGCGCCGCCAGGCCTGCTTGTCGAGACAGCGAGACGACTTGGTGAGCTTCATTCCTGATTCGACTGGGTTTGTGACGTTATGAATGTCTCGATCATCTGGGCGGCTGTAAGGGTAGAGTGAATTCAGTGTCTTTCCCAATGTGAAAGCCCCTGCACCCGACGATCCCCACGTCTGCCCTTCGCGATCCTGAAAGGTAGCGGCAACTCCCTGGCGTCGGAGATCCTTACTTGACTTTTCGCTCCAAGCGCCGTTCCCCTTCCCTTCGTTCTTGACTGCGTCGGAGAATCTGATACTCACGCGGCTGCAGGCTGGAATCAAAGTGGGGGTTGTGATCAGAGTGGCCTCATGCTTGTATTTTAGGTTAAATGCATTGAAGAGTATCCGCGCTTCATTTAGCGGAAAATTGTTCGGATTGTCTATCGTTACGACACCATGCATCTGCTCAGTGAACTCAACCCGCTGGGCAAAATCAGTCTGAGACTTCGCGTCCTTCTTGTCTCTTTCTGCCTGTTGATCCTGGTAGGTCGCCACCGCTACATAGGTGGTCGCGACTGCGGTGCATACCGTCATTGGGGCGGCCACGCCAAGAAAAAGGGTGCCCCGTGCGGTCGGTGAGGCAGGGTGATCTGATTTTCTCGCGACGTTTGCGCTTGTCGCAGCCTCAGGCTGCGATATTCCCCCAGAGTTAGTCCTGCCGGCGATCCAGCTGGCCGGGTTCAACGCTTCCTGCCCAGGCCTCTGTTGGGCCGAGGCGGGCGGCCTGCAGTGCCTGTGCAGGGGAGCGCGGGGGTGCGTCACTCACCGCTATCTGTCCGCCGACCTTTCCGTACCGTACGGAATCCGATCGTGCGTACCGGGGGTTGAGACTGGTGAGCTCGCATGTTCAGGTGTCGCGTATTCGCTGACGGCGGCCTGGCTGCACTGACGGTGAGTGATTGATGTAGACGGCCCACCTTCGGCTCGGCGGGTGTAGGAAGATCCCGATATGGACACCTGCGACAGTCATCAGACCGTGCAGTCGCCGCGGTTACAGCCCAGGGATCGAGTGCGGATCGTCTCTCCAGCCAGTCCACCCAGCAGCGACGGAGTCGCCCGTGGCGTCGAGCACTCGACACCCTGCCCGAGCACGCCGAAGACACCGTGTGGGACGTCATGGACGCCGCCGCCGGCGACCCGTGGGGCTTTCGGCAGTGGAACGCCGACGACTCCGCGGGCGAGGACGTGCGCTACGCGTCCGTCGGCCAACTGTCCCTCACCTACTGGGTGAACCGGCCCCTGCGCCGCTTGACGGTCCGGAACATCGTCCGGCTCGGATAGTCACCCGTGGCAACGCCCTGACCCGGCATCGCAACTGCCGGGGTCAGGGAGTTCGGCATCGTAGCCAGGACTGTATATGGTGACCGTCACCGCGGGTCCGGGCGGTCAGCCAATCCGCCGACCCCGAGTAAGGGGAGCGCGGACGCCGTTGCCCAGAGGGCCGTCATTGCCTTCGCGGGGCCCCGCTGTGCGGTCAGAACGTCAATGCCAGTCGGTGCAGGACCAGCTGCCCCCTCGACCGTCGTACTGTTCCACGCAGGCGCGGTAGGCGTTGCTCGACCCGACCATCTGCGTGTACGCCTCATAGGAGGGCGACGCGTTCGCGGGGTACGAGTGCCCGCCCCGGATCTCGATCTTGAACCGCCAGGATTCGTTCGCCTTCTGGATCCGTGCCCAGGCGGCGCTGCACCGGGCTGAGTTGCGCAGTTCCACGCGTGGCCCGCCGCCGGCGGGGCTCACCTTGGCGATGACCTTTGCGCCGGAACCGCATCCTTCACGTTGGGGGTTCTTCCCTGTGCATGAAGAACCCCTGCACGCGGTCGGTGCAGCGGCCTCGGCTGACAGCGCGGGTGTCAGCAGCAACGCCGAGGTCACTACGGCGGTTCCGATGGACGAGAGGACCGAACGGCGAACGATCATGGGGCTCTCCTTCAGCGCAACCAGGAGAGGTGCACGTGGAGCATGATCCCCAGCGCACCGGTGCTCACTCTGGATGCTGATCGGGTCAGCGCACCCGGAATCTTCTTCCGCCGACACATCACTCCACCGAGTGGCTTTGTTCACGAGATTGGTCAGCACTTGCTCACCGGTTCGGGAGGCACCTGACCCCAAGGAGCTATGCGAAGTGTTCACGAGTTCTGACCGCGCGCTGCCTGGTCCGGGTGGAGGACATGCGCACGCGTGAGTGCCGTGGAGAGTGGAACCTGCGATTGAAGTGGCTTCCAGCAGAGCCCAGGACCAGAAGCGGAGACGAGGATGGCCGCCACGATGGGCGAGACCCGGAACGGCATTGCACGGCCGGCGAGTATCCAGTTGCCGGGCATCGTGCTCGGGGTGGGAATGGGCGGCTTCGTCGACGGCATCCTGCTCCACCAGCTCCTGCAGTGGCACCACATGCTCTCCAGCACCAACGAGGACCACATCGGGGTGAAGTACTACAACCCCCACACGGTCTCGGGCTTGGAGATGAACACCCTGTGGGACGGCATCTTCCACACCGTGTGCTGGATCGCGGTCCTCCTCGGCCTCGCCATCCTGTACTCGCGGGTCACCCACAACCGGCGGCGGGTTTGGACCTCCCGGGTGCTATGGGGATGGATGCTCGTCGGCTGGGGCCTGTTCAACCTCATCGAAGGCGTACTGGACCACCACATCCTCGGCATCCACCACGTCTACGCCGGAGACGGCCAGGTCTGGTGGGACATCGGCTTCCTCGTCCTGGGCGCCCTGCTGGTCGCCGGCGGCTACCTCCTCCAGCGCAGCGGCCGGCCCTTCGACCCGGATGCCCCCGCCGAGGGGCACGAGAGCCGGCCCGCGTGATGGACCACGACATGCCCGCACACGGGCACACTGCGGGCAGCAGCCTCCTCGGGTGGCTGCTGCCCGCCCTCGTCCTGCTGACCGCCGCCGGCACTTACCTGCTGCTCGCCCGCCGGGCCCGCCGCCGCAACCCGGCCCAGGGCTGGAGCCAGTGGCGGACCACCGGCTTCCTGACCGGTACCGCCCTGCTCGGAGTGGCCCTCCTGCCGCCCGTGGCTTCGTTCGCGCATGAGGACTTCCGCGGCCACATGGCCCAGCACATGCTCATCGGCATGTACGCGCCCCTCGCGCTCGTCCTCGCAGCCCCCGTCACCCTCCTGCTGCGCACCCTGCCGGCAGCCCGGGGGCGGCAGCTGACCGCCGTACTGCACAGCCCGCCCGCCCGGGTGATCGCCCACCCGGCGCTCGCGCTGGCCCTGTCCACGGGCAGCCTCGCGGTGCTCTACTTCACCCCCCTCTACAACGCGACCGCAGACAGCCCGGCCGCGCACTGGATGCTGCAGGCGCACTTCCTGCTGTCCGGCTGCCTCTTCGCCTACGTCATCGCCGGTCCCGACCCGGCTCCCGCCCGTCCCGGCGTGCGCGCCCGGCTGGTCTACCTCGGTATCGCCATCGCGGCGCACGCGGTGATCTCCCAGCTGGTGTACGGCGGCTTCTGGGTCGACATCCACGCCCCCATCCACCAGGTCCAGGGCGGCGCGGAGATCATGTACTACGGCGGCGACATCGCCGAACTGCTGCTGGCCGCTGCCCTGGTCGCAACCTGGCGCCCCGAACACCGGCGCGCGGCGCACCGTGAAGCTGTCGCACCTCGTGAGGTCACGGCACACGGCTGACACCAAGCGGCAGACAGCAGCTTCGCTGAGGCAGACAGCCCCGGCCCTCCGTTTCGCGCGATCACGCGTCTACGAGTCGCACCGAAGGTGCTGTCGCTTCTCGTGAACGTCGAACACCGCAGCGATGAGGTGCCTCTCGACGTCGTGCGCAACTGCTGCCGAAACGGGTGAACAAAACCAACCGAATGAGCGCGCGCCGGGGAGTTCACCCTGCTCAAGGCCGAACGGCTCCACGGCGCCGACCGGCGTGCGGACCGGTGGGTGCCGGCCTTCCAGAAGGAGTGGACGACGACGCTGGAGGAATCCCGCAAGACCTTCTCCCTCGCGGGGCTGTACGAGGTGGTCCAGGTGTGGCAGGCCCGCGTCGCGCAGTGCGTTGCGGAGCCGTGAGGGGGCGCGCCCATCCTGCTGGAAAGTGGGTGCAGGTCAGCGACCGCCGCGAGTACTCACGCGAGGTCATGGAGGGCTTCGTTGCCGAGTACTGCGCCCACAAGGCCGGCGACCGGTTCTACAACCGCGGCATCCCCGACGGCTGCGGCTGGGACGCCTTCTTCGGCCTGGGCCCTACCCGGAGCTGGAGGAGGCCGTGCGTACCTACCGCTACGACACCGTGTTCGTCCTGGACGCCCTGGACGACTTCACCACCGTCGATGACGTGGTCTGGGCCCGCGAACGCGAGATCGCCCGGGTCCACCAGCTGATCATCCAGGGCTACTACGACGTCGGATACCGGCCGATCTTCGTGCCCGTCGACTCCGCCCCGGCGCGCGTCGACTTCATCCTCGCTCGGCTCTCCGCCCCACCTGCCACCTCACACACCTGACCTCACCCAGGGGGAAGACGATGACAACGCGGTTACCCGTCTCACCCAACAACGTCACCGCCAACTGCATGGCCCGCGCGGTCGACCTGATCCGCCCGCGGATTCAGGCCACCGAACCGCAGAACGTCGTCTTCAGCGTCGGCACTCAGATCGTTTCAGTCGCTGGCCGGGGGAAGCTCTGGCCAACTGCCCCGAACTGGACACTCGCCGGACACGTGCGCTCCATCGCCCACATGCTCACCCAACTGCAAGGCCACCAGCTACCGGCGTGGATCGAAGCCGCCACCGCTGCCGACCTGCCCAGCCTCCAGCGATTCGCCCAGCACCTCGAACGGGGTTCTGTGAGCTCCGAGCCGCGCGCACTACCCTGAGTCCATGCGGCAGGGGGCGGCGGCAGGGGCGCGGGACTGGCGGGTCGGTGACCTGGTCCTCGGGGTGTATGAGGTGACCGGTGCCCTCGGCGAGGGCGGCATGGGGCTCGTTCACCGGATGCGGCACCTGGGGTGGGGCACCGATCTCGCCGTCAAGAGCCCGCGTCCGGAGCTCTTCCGGGACGAGGCGGACAGGGAACGGTTCGTCCGTGAGGCGGAGACGTGGGTGGGGCTGGAACTCCACCCGCACCTGTGCGGATGTCACTAAGTGCGCACGATCGGCGGGGTGCCGCGGGTCTTCGCCGAGTACGTGAACGGCGGCAGCCTGCGTGAGTCCATCGACGAGGGCCGGCTCTACCGGGGAGCACGCGTCGAAGTGCTGGGCCGGATTCTGGACACCGCGATCCAGATGGCGCGCGGACTGGCCCACGCCCACCTCAGCGGGGTGGTGCACCAGGACGTCAAGCCGGGCAACGTGCTGCTCGACCGGCAGGGCACCGCGAAGATCACCGACTTCGGGCTCGCGCGGGCCCGGCACTTCGGTACCCGGCCGCCGTCCTCCGGCCGAGCGGCCGACCAGGCCACGGTTCTGGTCACACACGGCGGTTTGCGCCCGCGTACGCCTCACCCGAGCAGGTGCGGGGCGCGCCCCTGAGCCGTCGCACCGATGTGTGGAGCTTCGCGGCCAGCGTGCTGGAGATGTTCACCGGGGCGGTGACGTGGGGAGTGGGGTCCGCCGCGGGGGCGGCGCTCGCCGCGTACCGGCTGAGCCCGCCGCCCGACGCTCCGGTGGCCTCGATGCCGACCGCGCTCTATGAGCCGTCATACCGGCCGGTAGGTCAGGTCCGCGCGCGGGTCGCAAGGTACAAGGAGGCTGCGGGATGGCTCGTGCCGACGACAAGGATCGTGGCGGTGCGGAGCCCGGTCACGGGATCCACGAGGGCGGGTCCGACGCGCGGCTTACCGAGCTGCTGCGCGCTGATACGGTCACGGCGTATCCGGCGCTCCAGGAACTGCGTGCCCGTCATAATCCGCACGTCCTCGCCTACGCCAGGCTGTGCACTCCCAACGAGTCCATGGCACGGCAGCTGGCGGCCCAGGCGTTCATGCTGGCGGCCCGTCAGACTGCCCGCGGAATGGATTCGGGACTGCCCTGGCGCCACCAACTCCTCCTGCTGGTCGCCCGGTCGGCCGGGTCCTGGGCAGGTGACGGGCGGGCGGCCGGCCTGAACGCGGGGCTGTTGCTCGTCCTGAGCACGGCCGGCCCCTCCGGCCCCCTGCCTTCCATGCTCACGGCGTTTCAGTCCTTGCCTTCCCGTACTCAGGGCCTGATCTGGTACGGGATCGTGGAGCGGGAGCCTACGCAAAGCACGGCCGCCCTCCTCGGCCTGACCAGGGAGGACGTCACCTACGGCACAGACGCGGCGCTGCAGCAGCTGGCCCGTGCCTGCCTGCGCACCCGCCTCACCGCCTCCGAGGACCCGGACTGCGCCGACTTCGGCCGCCTCATCGAAGAGTCCATACGGCCAGACAGCCCCCGCGACAGCGCCGATCTGCACGCCCACATGACGCGTTGCCCGCACTGCGCGACGGCGTACGAGGAGCTGGCGGCCCTGAGAGACGCACCGCGCACGGTGCTGGCGGAGGGGCTGCTGCCGTGGGGCGGCACGGCGTACGCGGCGGGTGACCCGGGTGAGCGGGTGGTCGGTGGCACCGCCGTGTGGCGGAGCGGGCGCGGCCCTGCCGGGTCCGGGCGGGATCTGGAGGAGGGGGAAGGGGCACCGGGTCGCCGGCGCACCGTGCTGGTGTCGGCGGTGCTGGGGGTCGCCTTGCTGCCGGTGGCGGTGTTCCTGATGGCGCAGGGCGGATCGCCGTCGCATGACCCGGCTCGGTGAACGCTCGGGTGAGTGCGCCGCTGGCGGCGGTGTCGGTGACGGCCACTGCGTCGGCGACGCCGTCATCGGCCTCGCCCTCGCCGTCACCCTCGCCGTCGCGGACCTCGAAGTCGCCCTCCCCGACGAGGAGTCCGTCACCGACGAAGACGGCGAGCCCCAAGCCGCCGCCTTCCTCCACGCGCCCGCTCTCCGGCTCGTTCGCGCAGGTTGTGAACGTCGCGTCGGGCCTGTGCCTGGACGTGAGCGGCGCCTTCTCCAATGGGACCGATGTGATCACCGCCCCCTGCTCGTCATCACGCACCCAGCGCTGGCGCGTCGACGACGACCGCGGGCTGCTCCAGTCGGCCGCCGACCCCGCCTTCTGCCTGGACAGCCGGGGAGCGACGCACCGGGGCGTCGGGATCTGGGGTTGCGACTCGGTGGAGGGCCGCAACGGCCGGAACCTGATGTTCGTGGTGGACGAGGACGGGCTGATCCGCCCCGCCATCGCCTTCGGTACGGCCGTCACGCCGGACGGCGGCGCTGGGGACGGGCTGTCGCTGGAGTCGGCGGGTGAAGGCACCGAGCAGCGGTGGCGGGCGGGGGCCGCCTGATCAGACCTCGCGCACGTCGCGCTGCTGGACCTGCCTGGCCGGCATGTCGTGTGAGGCGGCCGATGTCGTCTCGGCGCAGAGCCGCCGCGACGCTGGCGGTTGCGGTCGGTGGACGGTGCGACGGTGACGCCCCCGGTGCCTGCACACCGGTACGCCATCCCGCGTGCCGGGCGATCGAAGGCGTTGTGGTTGAACCCGCGCAGCCTCTCGCCCGAGCCCCGACGTCCAGCTTGCTCCTGCCCGCCCCCGTCACCCGGATCGCCATTCCCGACGCCGTCACCGGCTACCTGATGCAGTCGGCCGGCCATAGCGAGACACCCGACCGCATGAGGAGCCCCGCCTGGGTCTTGCGTGCGGGCACGGCCGCAACCGCCGACCCATCGACTGGCTCTGTCGGCTCAGGCCGCGAAGACGCCCGGTACTGGTTCCTCGACCGCGGGGCACCCGACTTCGTCGCCGACTGGGACGGCGCCCTCGGCGCCACCGTCGCTCTGCTGTGCTCCGAGGCGGGGCGCTACCCGTACGACAAGGCGCTGCGTGAACTGATCGGTGAGCTGTCCACGGTGAGCGCCGAGTCCGCACCCGTTGGGCCGCCCACGACGTGCGCTGCCACCACGGTGGGGTCAGACAGTTCCGGCACCCTGATGCCGGACCTCTTGAACTCGTCTACCAGCCGTTGGACCTGCCCATCCCGCTTCGTGACGTGCATTCGTCGACCATCTACAGGGCCGCGCCGGGCACTCCCGACGAGGACCGGCTCAAGCTCCTCGCCGGCTGGGCAGCTCCCCGGCTCAAGGAAGCGGAACCCGCCGACGACAGGGACTTGCCCTGATGGCCCAGGCGCGTCGGCACGAGTTCCGTCAGGCGGGCCGGCGGATGGCCTGTACGGCGGTGTCGTAGAGGCCGAACAGGTCGGCCCGCCCGCCGAGGCGCGCCCATTCCTGGTTCGCCGCCTGCAGGCAGGTGATCGCCGCGGCCGCGATCGCGCGTGCCTGGAGGGCGCGGTGGTCGGAGTCGGGCAAGCGCGGCTCGATCAGTGGTGCGAGCAGGTCTTGCCAGCGAGCCTGCTTCTCGGCGTGGCCGGCGCGCAGCGACTCGTTGCCGAACAGGAGGGTGACGATCTCGAGCCGGTGCTCGGGGGTGGTCTCGATCTCCTCGATCGCTTGGAACGCCGCGCGCAGCGAGGCCCAGCAGTCCTCGTCGGCCGGGCGCTGCGCGAACCGCTCGGCGATCAGCTCGCCCTGTTCGGACAGGCCACCGAGCGCGAGGTCCTCCTTGCTGGAGAAGTAGTTGAACAGGGTCCGCCGGGAGACCCCTGCCGCGGCGGCGACCTCTCCCAGCGTCGTGTTGTCGTACCCCTGAGCAGCGAACAGCTCGATCGCGGTCCGGGCGAGCAGGGAGCGGATCACGGAGCGGGTCTGCTCACGGATGGACGTCTGTTTCTGAGCCATGCGTTGATGGTACAAGCATTCACCTGACGCTACCTTTTGCACTGAGTGTAAAACTGTGCCTAAAGTGTATGCATGAGAAGGATCAACTATCGCCAGCACACCGTCGTCGTCACCGGCGCCAGTTCCGGCCTCGGGGCGGAGTTCGCACAGCAGCTGGCCCGCCGCGGCGCGAACCTCGTGCTCGTCGCCCGCCGGGCGGACCGACTGCAGAGCCTGGCCGACGAGCTCACCCGCACCCATGGCGTCACGGTGACCGTCGTCGCCCGTGACCTCGGCCTGCCCGACGCAGGCCGCAGCCTGCGCGCCGAGCTCGAATCCCGGGGCATCCACGCCACCGGACTGGTCAACAATGCGGGCTTCGGCACCCACGACGCCTTCCGCGACGAGGACCCCGAACGCCTGCAAAGCATGATCGCGCTGAACGTCGCCGCCCTCGTCGACCTCAGCCACGCCTATATCGACCCGCTGACCTCTGCAGACAACGGCTTCCTGATCAACGTCGCGAGCCTGTTGGGCTTCCAGCCGACCCCGTACCTGAGCGTCTACGGCGCCACCAAGGCGTTCGTGCTCAGCTTCACCGAATCGCTGTGGGAGGAGACCCGCGGCACGGGTCTGCGGGTCCTGACCGTGTGCCCCGGTGCGGTTCAGACCGAGTTCTACGACGCTGCCGGCAGCCAGTCGGCCGACTACGGATCGAAACGGGCCAGCGTCGACCACGTCGTACGGACGGCCCTCGACACCCTCGACCGGCGCTCCGCACCGCCGTCGGTCATCACCAACGGCCGCCGCCTCGCCCTCGCCGGGAGGTTCCTGCCGCGGCGCCTGGTCGTCCGGGGGATGGGCTGGATGGCACGACGCGCCATGCACGCGTAGCTCCGCTCATCCCCGCACCGCATTTGAGAGAAGTGAACGGCATGACCGATCGCCTCCCCCCAGCGGACCTGCACAATCTCGTCGACGCCCTGCGCGCCGAGCGCACCGAGATGCTCGACTTCACCGTCGGCCTCAGCGACGACGAATGGGCGGCACCCAGCGCCGCGGCGGGATGGCGCATCGCCGACGTCGTCGCCCACATCGGCGCGACAGCACGGAACTTCTACACACCCCCCTCTCGGGAGGCACTGCGGGCCACCAGCCTCGAACGACTCAACGAAGGCCCTGTCGACCGGCGACACGGCTGGAGCCGGGCACAGGTCATGGCCGAGTACACTCGCGCCACCCGCCGAGCGACCACGCTCCTCGACCTCGTCCGACGCACCCCCGCCGCTCGGCTGCGCATCCCACTCGTCGAACTCGGGCGCTACCCCCTGGGGTTGCTGATCGGCGGCGCCCTCGTCTTCGACCACCACACCCACCTGCGCCATGACATGGCCCCAGCACTCGGCCGAGCCGCGCCCGCCACCGACGCCGACCGGATGCGAGCCGTACTGTGCTGGATGCTCGCGGTGCTGAGCAATCAGATCGCACAGGCGCCGGTCACCGGGCTGGACGCCCGTGTCGCCCTGACCCTCACCGGCCCCGGTGGTGGAACCTGGTACATCGACGCGGCAGGCGTTCTGGCCCCGCCCAACGGCCCGGTCGCCGCGCACGTCACCGCCCCCGCGCTGACCTTCCCCGACTGGGGCACCCAGCGCTCATCATGGTGCGACCACGACGTGACCATCACCGGGGACACCGACGTCGCCGCCCGACTCCTCGACGCCGTCAACGTCATCTGACCGCCTCGTCCGGAAATCGCCGGCCCGACGTCACGGTGCGGGAGCCAGGGTCGGGCGCGGAGTCGCCGTCCACCAGTGTCCAGCACGCCACCACGTCCTCCGCCGGCCACTCTCCCGCACGCCGGTGCTCATCATGGGGGCGGCACCGATCGATGCCAGCGAGGCGATCTGTAGGTGGTAACCCTCGGTCTGCAGCAGGTCGGGGAGGAACGCCCGGGCCGTTTTGGCACTGCCGGTGAGGTTGACGTCGATGACGCGTTGCCATGTGGCGGGGTCGCATTCGGTGAAGGGGCCGCCTTCGGCGATGCCCGCGTTGGCCACCACGACGGACGGCGGGCCCAGACGCCTGCGGAGAACGTCGGCGGCATCGCAGAGGGCGGCGCCGTCGACTCGCAAGGCCAGCGGCGCGCCCGGCAGCGCGGCGGCTGTTGTCTCGAGTGCGGTTTCGTCGTGGTCCAGCAGGGCCAGCCGCGCACCTCTGCGGGTGAGCGCGTGCGCCAGTGCTGCTTCTACGCCGCGTGCTGCGCCTGTCACCACGACGGTGCGGTCCTTGACGGGGCTGTCATTCACGGCGGGTCCCTCCTGGTGTGCCGTGCTCATTCCAAGGGTGCTCCGGCCGGGCGGGCGGTGTGGTCGGGGCGGTTGGCGGTGCGGCGTGCCTCTTTCATCTCCGCCTCGTAGAGGTGGTCGCGCCCTTGAGCCAATTGGTCCACGGCTTCACGGTTCAGGTGCGTGAACGGTCGGTGGTAGGTGGCGTCGTACGCCTCGACGATCTGGAAGGTCCAGTGCCCCGGGATGACGTTCCGGCCCAGGATCTCCGACTCCACCCTGTCGGCCCACTCGGGGTGCCCGGACTTGCGCAGCAACTGGACGGCTTGGTCGAGTTGGAGGTCTGCGCTGCCGGTCATCTGGTGGAAGCTGTAGAGGTGGCCTCTGGCGCGTTCGGTGATCTCCAGCGCCTTGGACAGCGCACCGAGCGCTTCCACCGTCTCGTCACTGACGCCTGCAGGGCGCTGGTGGGCCCGGTCCGGTCCGTCCCGATGACTGTCCATGATCTTTTCCGTTCAGAGGCCGTCAGCGGGCGACGGTGGTTTTCGCCCGGTGCGATCCCGGTGGGTGAAGACGCGCTGGGCGCGGTGGAGGCCGGCCAGCCGGTACCGGTGCAGAGCCGCCTGGGCGGCGTTGGCTCCTGGGGCTCCATGGACCCCGCCACCCGGATGTGCGGAGGCGGAGGCGAGATAGAGATGGCCCACCGGTGTCTCGGGACGGCCGGTGCCGGGGACCGGGCGGAACACGAGTTGCTGGTGCATGGCCGCGGTGCCGCCGTTGATGGCGCCTCCGTGCAGATTGCTGTCGAGCGACTGGAGCGTGGGCGGGGCCAGAACGCGCCGCGCACGGATACGGGAGCGGAAACCGGGAGCGAACCGCTCGACCTGGCGCTCGATCCGGTCGGCCATCACTTCCTGCTCCCTGCTGCTCCAGGCGCCGGTCAGGCCCTCATCACCGGCATCGGACTTGATGACGTGCGGCACGTGCGTATAAGCCCATGCGGCTTCGGTGCCCCGGGGTGAGCGGGAGGGGTCGGCCGTCGTCATCTGTCCGAAGAGGGCGAACGGGCGGTCCGGCACCTGGCCCATGGCGATCTGGGCCGCGAAGCGGGTGAGCTCGTCCATCCCGTCGGCCAGATGAACGGTTCCGGCCTGCGCCGCCGCTTCGGCCTGCCAGGGCACGGGACCGTCGCACGCCCAGTCGACCTTGAACGTGGCGAAGTCCCACTGGAAACGCTTCAGGTCGGTCGCCAGCTGGGACGGGAGGTGATCCGCCTCGACGAGCTCGCCGTACAGGGCCGACGCGGACACATCGGCCAGGACGGCGCGACGTGCGGCCACCGTCTCGCCGTCGGCGGTGGTGACCCCCACGGCTCGCCTCTCGCGCACGATGACCCGGCGGACGCGCTGTCCGCAGCGCAGGGTGCCGCCATGCGCCCGCAGTCGGCGTACGAGAGCGTCGGTGAGGGCTCCGGAGCCGCCGACCGGCACGGGGAAGCCGTAGGTCTGGCCGAGCATGGACATCAGCCAGCCGAAGCCTCCGCTGCCCGCGGCTTCCGGTGCGAGGTCGGCGTGCAGTGCGTTCCCGGCGAGCAGGAGTTTGCCGCCCTCGCCGCAAAACTCCTCTTCACCCATCCGGCGCACCGGCAGGACCAGGGTGCGGGCCATCCGCAAGCCTCCGGCTGCCTTGAGCCGCAGGGCGAGGCGGGCGGAGGCGCGCACCGGCGGGAAGGGCGTGAACAGGGCGCCCAGAAGGTCGGGACCAAGACGCTCCCACGTTCCGTGCAGACGCCTCCAGGCGTCCCCGTCACCCGGGTGGAACACGTCGAGGGAGTCGGCGGTGGCATCGACTCCGCGGGCCAGCACGGCACACTTCCCGTCGCTGAGGGGGTGGGCCAGCACACGGGGTGCATGGCTCCAGCGCAGCCCGTGATCCTCTAGGCGCAGGCGGTCCAGCACGGGTGAGGCGGCGGCCAGAGGATAGAAGGAGCTGAAGAGATCGCTGACGAATTCGGGGTCGACACCTCTGTTGTGGCGCACCGCGCCACCGGCGTCGGGCTGCTCCTCGAGCACCTCCACGCTCCACCCGGCATCGGCCAGCAGGTTGGCTGCCACCAGCCCGTTGGGTCCGGCCCCGATCACCACGGCGTCAGGCATGGCCGCCACCGCCACCGTGGGCTGCCGCGCTGCGCCGCTGCTGGAGGCTCTGGGGCCGGCCGGCCCCGGCTTCCTGCCTCTGGCAGACCCGGGCGAGCCGCGCCAGCATCGTGCGGTGCCGCAGCTGGATCAGCGCCTCCACTCCCACGTTGTGGAGCCGCCCGCTGGCTCCCTGCAGGGGATGCTCGTCCACGATCACCAGGCAGTGTTCGCCCCAGGGGAGGAGCTGGATGGCGATCCGTGCCGTCCCCAGGACTCCTGCCCGGGCTTCCAGGCCCAGCTTGGAGCCCTCCTCGCAGTGCCGGACCACCGTCTCGTCGGTCAGCCGCCAGGGCCCGAGGCGAACCTCGTAGCCGATCGCCGAGCCCGTCTGCGGCCACTGCCCCCGCACCGGCTCGGAGGCCGAGGTTCCCACCACCCACTCCGCATACCGGCCGCCGTCGGCGAGGACCTCCCAGACGGTCTGCGGGCTCACCTTGATCAGTCGATGCCGCACCGCCACACCACACCTCCAGGCCCCCCTGTCGGTTCACAGCCAAGTGCCCAGCCCACACCAGACCAACCAGACACCACATGCCTCGGCCTCCCCGGCCGTCCAAGAGGCTGCTGGTTGAGCGAAGCCAGCCGTGCGAGGTGTCGGGGCGCGGCTGAGTCCAGTGGCTGGATGCGCAGATTCCACTGCTTCACAGAGCCCGGCCGTTGAAGGCCGGCGGCTGTTCGAATGGATGCGCCAGGCTCCGCTCGACAACCCAGCGGCGGGACAGGGCAACGAATCCGGCAGCCTCCCAGTGATCTTCGGCAGGAAGCTGTGCCAAGCGGCTCAGGAAGCTGTTCCAAGCGGCTGGGGACAGCGAAGCTCCGGCGCGTGCGCACACCGTGTCGACGGCTCGGACGCCGTCGCCCGGAGTGGGCAGGGCGGGGCGTCGAGGTCCCGTCCCACCGCCCACGGCCTCTTCCCGCCGGGCCCGATCCGCCCCATCGTTTCCGGACACCAGAGGAGACGACCCTGAGCTACAGGCAGACAATCCCCGAGCAGATGGGCACGGTCGGCAACTGACCTCCATCGCCGAGAACCTTGACAAGTGGAGCGAGCTCACCGTCAACCCGTTCGGCTGGCGCAACCGCGAGTTCTTCCACTGGGGCCTGCAAGGAATCGGCGGGGGCCGTCTGCAGGAGCTGCGCGAGTCCATCGACGCCGGTCGGCCGGTCTCCTTGGGCCTGTACAAGCAGGACGCCGACATCTTGGGCCCGCACCACCAGGTGGTCGCCATCGGCTACGAACTCGGCCGCTACACCGGCGACCTCGGCAATCACTGCTCGACGACGACTGGGAGGTAGAGGTGGACGAACAACGGCCACGCGTGGCGCCAGACGGTGGCGCCGGCGCGCACCATACCGACGACGTGGTGCTGCGCGTGCGCCGACTGCGCTGAGACTCCTCGGCTCGAGGTGCTCTCTCGCAGTGAGGATCGAGCGTTCTCAGCGAAGGCTGGTGACCGGATTGTCCTGTCCCAGGCCCCGACGGATCGCGATCTCCACGGGTGAGTACTCGCCGTCGGCCCCGCTCCAGTTCGTACGGCGCGGCCGGCATCAGCGAAGGCTGGGCCATGAAGCGCGGCCGCACCCCATGGTGCGGTTGCGCCGCGTGCACCAGGAACGGATGGCACAGGAAGACGTCGCCCGGGGATCCGGTGGCGAGAGTGAGTGGCCGGTGGTCGGACCCCGTCACCAGATCGGGCGCAAGGGCCAGCCCGCTCGCTCCGTCCTCCCCGTACTTCTCCAACACCTTCGGCGCGTCGAGGTGTGAGCCGACCCGGATCCGGGTCGGGGCGTCCTCCTCACCGTCCTAGCTGAACAGGAACAGCATCAGCAGCGTCCGGCCCCGGGAGCTCAGATTTGTGAAGTACCAGCTCTCGCCCTCCGGCAGATAGCTCCCCTCGATGTGCCAGCCCGCGTCGTCCGGCTCCTCCTCGTGCGGGAAGCGCAGCGGGAACGTGCCCAGCGAGTAGCGCGGCTCCCAGCGTCCCGCGCCGACGAGCAGGTCATACGCGCGGTGCAGGGACGGGGAGAGTTGGGTGCGGCGGCAAATGGCCCCTGCGCCATGCCGGCCACCCAGTGCACGGGCTGCGCCCACGTCGCTTGATCGTCCGGGTCGCAGCCCGTCTCCCGCCACAGCAGCCGCGCGCAGTCCGCGGCCACGCGCGGCGCGACGGCGCCCTCCAACTTCACGAATCCGTCGTGGAGGAAGCGCGATACCAAGGTCGTGTCATCCATGCCCCCATCGTGCGGCGCCACCGGCCCCGATCACCCGGCATTCCCCGCACCGCCTTTGTCGGGTGTTCACCGAGTCCCTGCGAGAGGTCAACACAGGCTGGGGGCTGGTGTGACGTCACGATCACGGAATCGAACGCATGAAGAATCCGGAGTCGTCGCGACTCGCGCTGCTCCGCTCCCTGGAGCGCGTGCAGACGAGCGACTTGGCCCGCACCCGTAGGTGGATCGCCCACGAAGAACGCCGTGGCCAGCGACAGAGAGCTTCTGGGCTCGCCCCACCCGTTCAATCACATCATTCTTGCCCCAGCCCGCGGCAACGGTTGTGTGGGTGGTGGCCCATGGGCACGTGGCGCGGGCTACGACGGCGTCGTCAATGACTCATTCCTCGTGCGCACCGCAGGGTTCAACCCGCGCGGGGCGCTGTACGACGGCCACCTCGCTGCGGAGAACATCACTGGGCTCGAGTGGTGGCACCCACAGGAAGTCGCCTGCTATGACGGTCCGGACCTGTTCCCCCCCCGCGACCTTGCGACTCCTTTGAGGGCGTTGATCACCTCCGGTGTTCCAGCCAGACCTGTGCTGCTCGACCTCTCAGCAGGCGCTGTTCCGTAGCCGCTCTACGGCGATTTCGCCACGTGGCCTGGAGGCGCCGACGACGCTCGCGGCCGTGCCTGGTCTTGACCGCAAGTCCGCGTTCGCCTGGTCGAGATTCAGTGCATGCCGAAGACCTCGTCACCCGGCTTGAACGGGGTGACTTTGGTGGCGACGGCAAACCTCTCCGCGATCTGCGTGTCGGTCTGCCTTCAGTTTCGGTCGGTCTCACAGGGCGCCCTTCAGCGCCCGTGCTTGTCGGTGCCAGAACTCCCGCGAGATTTCAGCCCGGGGAAACACGAGGTCGAAGCCGTGGAAAGCGCCGGGGATGACGTCGAGGTGGCAGGGGACGCCGCTGTCACTGAGCCGGCGCGCGTACTCGACGTCTTCGTCGTGGAAGAGGTCGAGGGTGCCGACGCCGATCCAGGCCGGAGGGAGACCGGTGAGATCCTCGCGGCGGGCGGCGGCCGCGTACGGGGAGACTTTGGGGCCGGCGACGGCGTCGCCGAGGTAAGACGACCAGCCGTACCGGTTGCTCTTGGGCGTCCAGACGCGCACCTTGAGGGTGTCCAGGTCGCTTCTTGTCGTCGTGCGGTCGTCCAGCATGGGATAGAGGAGCAACTGGAACACCGGGCGGATCTCGGCCCGGTCATGGGCGAGCAGGGCAAGGGCGGCGGCGATTCCGCCGCCCGCGCTGGCACCGCCGATCGCGATGCGGTCGACGTCGATGTGCAGGTCGCCCGCGCGCTCGGCCAGTCCGCGCAGCGCGGCGTAGGCGTCCTCGACTGCGGCGGGCGCGGGGTGGTGCGGCCCCAGTCGATAACGGACCGCGGCGACGGTGATGCCGAGCTCGCGGGCGAAGGCGATGTTCGTACGGTCGTCCTGCTCGGGTGCGCCGAAGATCAGCCCGCCTCCGTGTATCCAGAGCAGCGCCGGAGCCGCTGACTTCAGGCCGGTCGGCTGGAAGACGCGAAGCGAGACGGGCGGCGCGCCCTTGGGCCCGGGCACGACGATCTCCTGGACCGTGACGTCCGGCCCTGGATCGGTGGAGCGCCACTTCACGCTCCGCACGATGCGCGACGACAGACGTCCGTAGGACACATTGGGGATGAAGCGACCTCGTTTGAGATCGGGGTGGAAGGTACTCATCGGGTCCTCGTTCTTTCCCCTCATCGAGGGTGTGCGGATCGTCTGGCCACCCGGCGGGTGGTCGGCGTCGAGAGTGGGGACGGTTGTGAAGCCGGTGTTACACCGACGATGGGAAGGCCGGCGCGCAGCTGCGTGAGACTTTCGCGGACGGGATCGGCAGTGAGACTCGGTATCACCCCTTGCCCACTTCTCGATGGGCGTCCGTAGCCGGCGGAGACCAAGTCGGCCATCACACGCGGAGCCGTGTCACGTTCGGCGTCGGTGCGCCTGGCGACGGGTTCGGTGAGCTGCCGCGTCACGTGCCGAACTCTGGCGTCGCCTTCCGACCGCGATGTCGTCGGCGAGGCCGGCCCTGAACCTCCCGACGACTTCGCCGGCCGGTCTCGCGCGTAGCTGAAGCCGCCGTCGTGGTCAGCCATCCCGGCCGCGCGCCTGCCGCGCCTGTACCGCTCGGTCAGATCTTGGTCTTCTCGCGGACCCAGGTGCCGATCTGCGCGATGGCGGCGTCGGTCTCGGGAACGCGGCCGGCACCGTAGACGTAGGAGTGCTGGCCTCCGGGGACGACAACGGTCGTCGTGTCGGTTCCGGCGTCCTTGACGCGGGCGGCGAACTCCTCGTCCTCGCCGGCCAGGACCTCGTACGTTCCCCAGGAGACGAGAGTCGGGGGCAGGCCGCTCAGGTCCGCCCGGTTCAGGTTGATCCGGGTGTCCGTGAACTCGATGCCCGTGCCGCCGATCCAGGCATCCCGGAAGAACTCCAGCAGTTCCTTGCTGAGTATCTTGTCCGTTTCGGCGTTGGCCGCGATGGTCTCGTTGGCGATCTCGAGGTCGCACCAGGGGGAGATCGACACGATGGCGCCGGGCAGGGGCTGCTGCTGGTCGCGGAGGCGAAGCGCCAGGGCGACGGCGATGAATCCGCCGATCGAGTGGCCGATCGTGATGATGTTCCCCGGTGCATACCCTTCGGACAGCAGCCAGTTGAAGGCCGCCTCCGCGTCGTCCACCTGAGCCGGGTACTTGTGTTCCGGTGCGCGCCGGAAGTCCAGGACCAGTACGGGAGCCCCGGCGGCCTTGGCGATATGGCCGGCGAGCTTTCGGTCGACGTGTGCGGACGCCAGCACGGAGCCCCCGGCGTGCGTGTGCAGCAGGACCTGGTCGGTGTTGGCGTCGACCGGTTCGCACCAGATGCCCAGCACGCCACCCGCGTCCACCTCCCGATAGGTGACGCCCTCCGGCTCCCGGGCCGCGAGATGGACCTGCTCCGCCTGGATACGCGCCGCATCCAACTCGGACGGGGGAGTCTGGCCTGTGGCCAGCCATTCCGCGAATTGGATCGCTTCCGGGCTCAGTTCGACAGCAGCGTGCTCGGACATCTGGTACCTCCATGGGGCGTGTGGGCATGTGGCATACCGGCCCGCCAGGACCGGTATCGCCGGGGTTTGTCAGGCGGTGTGGGTAGGGTGGTCGGTGTGGCCGATCTCGTCTGGCACGGCGGTGGCGACCTGGACGGCGAAGCGGGTGCGGTTTCGAGGGAGCCGCCGACCTTGTTCGACCACTGCATCCGCTGTCGCCTCGTCGAAGGTGCGCCGCCCCGACGCGTAGAGCGGCAATGGGGTGTCACCCTGCACGCTGTGGTCCCCGAACGGGGTGTTGATCGGGCCGGGCTCGACGAGCAGGATCCGGACGCCGTGCTCGCGGACCTCGTGGTCAAGCGACCCGGAGTAGCCCTCGATCGCGTGCTTGGTCGAGGTGTAGATGGCCATGAAGCGGGCTGGGGACGAACCCGCTGAGAGAGGAGACGTTGACGTCGAAGACCTCCTGCGTCCGGGCGACGGAGAACTCCTCGGCGGCGCCGTTGGCGCCGACGCCGGCATTGTTGACCAGGACGTCGATGCGCCCGACCCGGTCGATCACCTGCTTGACCACGGAGGCGACGGATTCGTCGCTGGTCACGTCGAGGTCGAGGTAGGTCACCCCGGCGGGCGCGGTGATTCGCGCGGTGTTGCGAGCGGTTCCGATCACCTCGAAGCCCGCCGCGGCGAAGGCGCGGGCCGTCTGTTTGCCGATCCCCGATGAGGCACCTGTCACGAGTGCCACCGGCCGAGTTGCCGCCATCACGAGCTCCCTGGTGTGGAGTACAGCCGTATGTCTTACGTTCGTATGTCTTACGTTCGTACGACCATATGCCGGTCGTCGGTCGATGGCAAGTGGTCACGTCCGGTGATTCGGGAAGGATCCGGGAAAGGTGGGGTGCGGCACCGGGAAGGTCACGAGCGGACGCGAGCTCCGGCCTGCGTGCATCGCAAGGGGCCCCTACCGCCAGGAAGTAAGGGGCGGCTTGCCGCGCGTGGCTGTGTCTGTCTCTTCGGGAGCCGATGGGCGATGACTTCGGGAGTCATTCAGGGGGGCATCCCCTTGATCAACATTGATGAGTCTTGACGTCACTCTGGACGCCCGCTTGCTGCAGGTGCGTTTCCGTGTCATGAAAAATTGAAAATGCAAGGGTCTGTGTATGACACCTGCATTCAGCGGTTCGTCCCCCTACTGCTACTCCAACTCGCTCGCGATGGTCTTGGGTGCCGACTCGCCTGTGCCCTCGGCGATTGAGGTACTGACCGGATCTCCGTTCGGCGCTCAGTTGGTCGAGGGCGGGCTGCCTCATTTCGATCCGCTCGGGTGGGATCCTGACCTTGGGCTGGACCGAGCTATCGATTTACTCGGCTGGACATGTCAGCGCATCAGTAGCGGCGAGGTGACAGAGGCCATCGACCGCCTGCGGCGAGCCAGCAGGTCGAGACCAGTACTGGTCGGCCCTGTCGATATCGGGTTGCTCCTGCACCAGCCGTGGTCGGCGGGTGAGGCCAACGGCAACGACCACTGGGTCGTGGTGCTCGCCGTGGACGATGAGCAGGTCCTCTTCCACGATCCCGACGGCTTTCCGTTCGCCACGTTACCCATCGGTGCCTTCGCCTCCGCGTGGAACAGCCAGAAGGTGGAGTGCGCGGGCCCCTTCACCATGCGCAGCGATTTCCGGCGCGTGCGTCAGGTTGATGTCCTTGCCGCGCTGCGGAACTCGCTGCCCGCAGCGCAACGATGGCTTGCTGGTGGCCGGCAATACGAAGGCCAGACCCGGCACGGTGCCCTGGGCGGAGGCGCCGCGGTGCAACGTCTCGCTGCCCAGATACTGGCAGGGCTGGATGACCGTACTCTGGGCCATCTGACGGGCTTCGCCGTCCGGGTTGGCACCCGTCGCCTTTCTGATGCGTCGCTGTGGCTGGGTGAGGTGGGTGCTCGTCAGGCCGCTGAAGTCGCCGACCTCCAGGCCCTGCTGCTGGGAAGCGTGCAATACAGCCTTGTCGCGGGTGAGACGCAAGCGGCCGCAGCCATGCTCCGGCAATCGCAGGCACCTATGATGCTTTGCGCACTGCGCTTGGCGCGTTTTGCAGGAATTGACTGTCCTCGGCGGCCTCGACCAACTCGTTGACCAGCTTGATGGCCAGTGTGCGGTGCACCCGGAAGCCCTTCATGGCTGCCTCGGTGCCGAGGGCGATCAGCAGGTGGGACTTGCCGGTGCCGGAATCGCCGACCAGGCACTGGGCGGCCTTGATGCACCGTTCTGAACGGCATTCGGTGCAGGCCGGCCCGGAGTGGAGAAGGCAGCCGAACAGGCCATCGAGAGCGCGTGCCACCTCGCGGACCTCGCGGGCCCGAACGGCTGAAGCACGACGGCCGCCGGGGACGTCCTCGACGCGATCGGCACCCCGCACCGAGACCCTTGGCGGCGCCGGGGCGGAACTCGCACAGGCCCTCGACGGTGGCGGGCACCACCGCGAGGCGCGCCGGCGCCTGGTCATCGCCGTGGCCGACCAGGCGCCTGGGCGAGACGCCGCGGTACGCGCACTGACACTGACGCTGAAGTTCGCCGGAGGCAGCACCTGGGCCAAGCTCCGCCGCCTGGCCGAGCCGTCCCACCACGACGACGACCTGCGAACCCTGGCCTGTCAACTGATGGACGCCGCAGGCCTGCAGCACGGCCGCCTGACCGGGCCGGCATTCAAAGGGCAGGCCCTCGTCGACGCAGGCCAGGTCGCCCAGCAGATCAGCCTCGATACCGCCCGCGAAGCCCGGCTGGTCGCCGAAGCCGCCCTCGACAGCGTCCGCGACAAGTACGGACCGGACGTCATCGGCCACGCCGCCGTCCTCCGGCGCGCGTCGTGACCCGCTCCGTACGAGCCGTACGCAGGTGGGGCTCCTGCTGCTCGATCCGCCCGGCTGGCACCGGTCCTGGCAAGGCGGGCTGCGCACTGGCCCTACGTCCAAGCCGTCGACCGGTCCCTCACCGACCGCGGCCTCGGCCCGGCATCGTCCGGGTTGACGCCGCCGATGCGGTGGTGTTCGGGGCGGGTGCGGGGCGGCCGTCTCCGCGTTGCACGAGGCGCAGCGCGGCTGTGGCGGTCTTGAACACGGGCTGCTTGGAGGCCGGGTCCCAGGCGGTGATCGTCGTCTCGTTCGCTGCGCGCCCGGGGGTGTCGCTGTCCGGGCCGGTCCCGCCCGCGGTGTCCCAGTATCCGTAGTGGAAGGGAATGAACAGAAGCCCCGGACGGATGTCGGTCACCCGTAGGCGGCCGCGCAGGGCGCCGCGGCGTGTGGTGACCTCCACCAGGTCGCCCTCGCCGAGGCCGAGCGCGGCTGTGTCGGCGGCGGAGGCCTCCACCCAGACGTCCGGCGCGGCAGCGTTGAGCTGAGGTGCGCGTGCGGTCTTCGTGCGGGTGTGGAAGTGGTACAGGGTGCGGCCCGTGGTCAGCTGGTACGGGTATGTCTCATCGGGTTCCTCCGGCGGCGGGGTGTAGGCAGCGGCTCTGATGACAGCTTTGCCTTCCGGATTGAGGGCGCGGTAGGCGGCCTCATCGTCGGGCTCTCCGGTGAGCAGGTCCTTGCCGTAGCTCTCGCAGACCTGGGGATCCGCCCAGGCGATGCCGTCGGTGTAGAGGCGGGGCGTGCCGTGGGGGGCGTCGGCGTGGCACGGCCACTGGATGCCGCTCACCCCGCGCAGCCGGTCGTAGGTGAGGCCGGTGTAGTCGCACGGCCGGCCGGCGCTGCATGCCTTCCACGCCTCGAAGGCGGACTCCGGGTCGTGCCATGTGATCAGAGGGCGGTCGTCCTTGTCGCGGAAGTCCATCCGGGCCGCGTAGTCCAGGAAGATGTCCAGGTCAGGCCTGGCCTCACCGGGCGGTTCGACCGCCTTGTCGGACAGGTGCACGGTGCGGTCGGCGTTGGTCAGTGTTCCCGTTTTCTCGCCCCAGGTCGCGGCGGGCAGCACCACGTCGGCCAGCTGGGCTGTTTCGGTGAGGAACAGATCCTGAGCGATCACGAAGAGGCGGTCCTGCGTCAGGATCGAGCGGATACGGGATAGTTCGGGCAGCGACACCGCCGGGTTGGTGCCGCTGATCCACAGCATCCGGATCGAGCCCTGCTCGGCGTAGCGGAACATCTGCATCGCGTGGGTGGGCGGGCCGTCGTGGGAGAGGGCTGACGGCTCGACGTTCCACACTTTCGCCAGGTCGGCGACATGGCTGTCGTTCTGCCAGTTACGAAAGCCTGGCAGGTCGCCGTTGGCCCCGCATTCGCGGGTGTTCTGAGCAGAGGGCTGACCGTTCATCTGAAGGACACCGGCGCCCGGCCGCCCGAGCATGCCGCGAACCAGGTGCAGGTTGTTGATCTGTACGGCTGCGGCAGTGGCCTGGTGGGACTGGTAGATCCCCTGGAGCACGGTGGACAGCAGCCGGTCGGCCGTTCCCAGCAGCTCCGCCGCCTCGCCGATCCGCGCGGGCGGCACGTCGCAGATCCGGGCCGCCCACTGGGGAGTGCACTTGGCAACCTGCGACGCCAGAGCGTCGAAGCCGACCGTGTGCGCCGCGAGGTAGTCATGGTCGACGCGGCCGGTGCGGATGATCTCGTGGAGCAGCGCGTTGAGCAGGGCAAGATTGGTGCCGATCCGCGGAGCCAGGTGGACGGCTGCCCTGCGGGCCACCCGGGTGGGGCGCGGGTCCACGCACACCAGGTTCGGCGGTCCGGTGCTTTCCAGCCGGTCCAGGATGCGCATCCACTGCACTGGCTGGGTTTCGGCGATGTTGTGCCCGAACAGTGCGATCACGTCGGCGTGGTCGATGTCGTCGTAGCTGCCCGGCTGTCCGTCGCAGCCGAAGGACTCCTTCAGCGCCTCGGCGGCGGTGGCGGTGCACAGACGAGTGTTGCCGTCCAGGTGGTTGGTCCCGATGCCGGCCCGCGCCAGGACCGCGAGCGTGTAGTACTCCTCCAGGAACAGCTGCCCGCTGGTGTAGAAGCCGATGGCTTCCGGGCCGGACTCCTCCAGCAGTTCCTGCGACCGGGCGACGGTCCGGCCCATCGCGGTCGACCAGTCGCACTCCACGAGGTGCCCGTTCTCGCGGATCAGAGGCCGCCTCAACCGGTCCGGCGAGGCGTTCGCCTGCCACCCGTACAGGTCCTTTGGCCCCAGCCGGCCACGGTTGACGCGGTCAACGGCCCGCCCACGCACACCCACCATGCGCCCGTCCACGACAGCGACGTCCATGGCGTCCCCGTCGGAATGGAGGATTGACGCGGTCTGCACCCATCGCTCCACCCGGCCGGGTTCGAGATCGTTCTCCAGATAGGTGTCCACCCGCACCGGCCACATCTCAGGCGAGCTGTAAGGGGTGCGGCTGCCCCACGGGTGCGCGATCCGGTCAGCAGAAGCGTCCATGCCCATCTCCCAGCCCACACCAGCCCCCGACGTCTGTCCGCGGTACCCCCTTCTCCGGGCCCGTAACACTTCATGACGAGACGCCTCGCGTAGAAAGGGGCCCCCGCCCAGCTGGCCGAGAAAACCCACGTCGGCCGTCCGCTTCCGGCCGGGGCCTCGCACAGGCGTGCGTCCTGACTGTGGCGTCATGCCCAGGAACTCCGGGCGTCCTCAGCGGGACCCACGCGGCGCCCCTGTCCAAGGATGGGGCTGACGGTGACCCCTGTGCCGGGCCACTCGCCGGGTCGGCCTCACCGTGGCCCAGGCCTCGGCGTTGCACGAGCTGACGGGTCCGATGCCCTTGGTCGTCGCGCAGCCGGCGCAGCCCGTCCGGGCACGCCTCGGTGAAGCGCCTGTTTGAAGCCGTCCATACGAACGGCGTCGCTGTCGTCCACATCCCGCTGGCTGGGTGGCGGAGTGATCTATCGATCACCTGCCGTCGGCTCCGATAACATCGGTGCCATGTCTGGTGCTTCGTGCGCGGCTTGTGCCGCGGTGACAAGGACGCTCCGCTAGCGGCGGGGCGTTCGTCTCACTTCTGTTGAACGTTCTGTCGCTCCGTGGTTGGACCGGAGCGGCACGTTCGTGCTGCTCGGAACTTCTTCTGGGCAACGGAGTACTCGGTGTTCTCAGGCATTCTCTTTTCGCTCCGGGACGGATCGTCCCCGGTGCGTGCGTGGCTGGTGCTGTGCTGCATGGCCATGCTGCAGTTCTTCATCGCGGTTGATGTGACCGTGGTCAATGTCGCCCTGCCCTCGATCGGTGCCGATTTCGGCGTCGACGGTCACGCCCTGACCTGGGTCGTGGTCGGGTACACGATCACCGGCGGCGGGCTGCTGATGCTCGGCGGCAGGCTGGGCGACGTGCTCGGCAGGCGTCGCATCCTCCTGCTCGGCACAACGCTCTTCGGTGCCGCGTCTTTGCTGGCCGGGCTCGCGCCGTCCTTCTCCGTGCTGGTGACAGCCCGGCTGATGCAGGGTGCCGGGGAGGCGATCGCGCTTCCGGCAGCAATGGCGGTGATCGTGCTCATGTTTCCCGAAGGGCCGCGCAGGTCGCGGGCGCTGAGCGTGTGGGCGGCCGTCGCGAGCTGTGGCCTCGTCCTGGGGTTCGTGGTCTCCGGGATCATCACCGAGCTGCTCGGCTGGCGGTGGATCTTCCTGGTGTCCGTGCCGTTCATCCTGGTCGTGCTTGCTGCAGTGATCTTCCTCGTGCCGAGCGAACGGCCTGCCGAGCCCACACCACTGGATCTTCCCGGTGCGCTCCTGCTGATCGCGGCCCCGCTGCTGTTCACCCTCGGCGTCGTCGAGGCAGGAGAGGCGGACGGCACGCTGCCCTGGCTGCCGCCAGTGGCGCTGGTCGGCGCGGTGGCAGCCGGGGCCCTGTTCGTCGCGGTCGAGCGCCGCTCGCTGAAGCCGCTCGTGCCGCTGCGGTTCTTCCGTAACCGGCCGCGCGTGCTGGCCAACCTTGCCACCGCATTGCTGAGTGCGGCGCTGTCCACCTCATTCCTGCTGTTCACCTACTACCTGCAGGACCGGTTGGGCGCCGGCCCACTCCAGGCCGGTCTGACGATGCTGCCCCTGGCGGTGTCCCTGATCGTGGCCTCGGTGCTGGTTCCCCGGCTGCTCGGACGGTGGAACGCCCGGGCCTGTGTCCTGGCCGGCATCGGCTTCACCATGCTGGCGATGGCAGCCATCGCTCTGGTCTCCCACCTCGGGGCCACCGGTCTGGCGATGGCTCCGGCCATGATGCTCATCGCTGCCGGGATGGGGTTCGGGATCGTCGGGCTGCAGTATGTCGCGGTGACGGGCGTGACCGAAGTCGACGCCGGTATCGCCTCAGGCGTTCAGCGAGCCGCTGATCAACTGGGCGGTTCCACCGGTGTCACGCTCTACGTCGGCATCGGGTTCGCTCCCACCAAGGACGGTACCGACCCGTTCCTCGCCAGTAGCTTCCTGGCAATCGCCGGGCTCGCCGCGGCCGGGTTCGTCGCCTGGCGGATCTCCCTACCCGCCGCGGAAATGGAGGAAACGCTCGGGTGATCTTGGGCAGGGCTGCGCCCGTCCGGCGGTACGGCCGGGCGCAGCCCTTGAAACAACAGGTCCACGATCATCATCGGCCAAGCAGAAGGCCACGTGCCCGTCCTGCCTTCCTCCATCACCGACGCTTTATGGGCTCTTGGCCCGGCGTGTGCTGGGTGGCACCTACCAACAGCACGCTGACCACCGGGTCTCCGCGACTACGATGCGGTCCCGGCGAGATGAGCGGATCGCCGCCGGAGTCTTCGAAGCCCTGTACCAGGCCGCACTGGATGCCTATGACCAGGCCATCGGCCTGGACCTTTGGATGCATTGTGAAAGCTTCCGGCGGCGGGGAGAACACGGGCCCGCGGCACTGACGCCGGCGCGCCTCTCACCGTCTGCAAGACCAGTCCCGCCAGTTGTGTGAAGCCGCCGCGCAGGCTCAGCAGTGCCGCGACCGGCTGGAGGAGGAAGCACGCGCCGGTTCCCTCCCGCTCAGCGACCCCGCCCAGCCGTACGGCATCCTGATGGCCGAGGCCACCCGGCTGACAGCTGAGTTCCAGCACACCTGCGATGTGCTCCAGCACGGCGTCGACGAAGCCCGGGCCGCATCCACCGCCCCAGCGGCAGGAAGCGGGCACGGCAAGTCGGCTACGCGTCCGCCGCGTTCCGAGCCTGTGCGCGAGACAGCCACACCAGAGGACGGTGCGTTGGACTGCGCGGGCGCGGGCGCGGGCGCGAACGACTGCAGGAGCCCCTCCCCGACTACCGAGGGATCACTCGAACAGGAACCCCGTTCGACTGATCACGCCTGTTGAACGGTAGACGGATGGCTGCTCAGTCCCACCAGAAGAACCAGGTCCGTGTCGGGACCTGCAAGACGACCTCGGGCAGTCCGCCGATGACCTGGTCGAGGTCGGGGCAGTAGGCGTAGTGCTCGATCGTGACCCGTGCTGTCTCGGACGGGGCCGACGGGGGGTGCTCGACCGACAGCAGCACCTCGTGGGTGTCGAGGTAGCAGATCTCCGCGCCGTACCGATCGTGCCACTCCCGCAGGACGTTCGCGTGGTCCCGGTAGGACAGGGCTTCCCTGCCGGGAAACGGCATGTGGTTCGGCGTGTCCGGTGCGTCCAGGAGCTCCGGGAGGCCGGGCGGGCCCTCGGTGGGGACGAGGCAGATCCACTCGGGGGGCTCTGCGAAAAAGGTGGAGAGCAGTGATTCCGCAGACCTCGGTGCCCGCGTCTCGGCCTCCGGAGAGGCATCTGTGAGTCGCCGGGCCAGGTCTTCGAGGTCGAGGGCGGGGCTCGGGTGTCCTTGGGGCGGTTTGAACCATTCGGCCTCTGTGAGGAGTTCGTTCGCCTGCAGCTCCATCAGCCTGTCGATGATCGACTGGCGGCGCTTCTCGTCGTGGCTGTCGCTGGGTACGTCCGCCCATTCCCATTCGGCCGGCGACGTGTGGGTGATGAAGGGCCACAACCCTGTGGTTCCGTATCGCTCACGAGCGCGCCTCCACACGTCGAGACACGCCCCGGGCTCGCATCGGAAACCGAGGAGTACACCCCCTCTCGGGGTTCGAGCTTTTCGTACCTGTTCCGCACGCACGCCCAGCTCGGCTGCGAGCGTGCCCATGGAGTCGCCCCGCATCGTTCTTCCCTTTCCCACGCGCCCCTTGCGCTCACATGCGGTGGGGGGCAGCGTCGCCGGCCCCACCCGCCCCTGGATCTCGCGCGGTACGACGCATTCCATCGGCCACGGCCACTGATCCTGCCACTCCTGCATCTGCGCGGCCTGCGACGCCGACCGGCCCGCTGCCAGTGCCGTCATCGCCTGGCACCGCGACCCCGACCATGAGCAGACAAGCCCACGGTCACTTGGTCAACAACTTCTGCTAGGGCATCTGAGAGACCGAGACCATGCACCTACACACGGCTGGGCTCGCGCCGATCAACAGAAAGCCCCAGCCTGCCCTCCGGCGGCGCCTGGGCTTACACCGCACGGGCGAGGCTGACTACCAATCACTGGGGGAAATGCTCGCTGTCGACTTGGAGGAGCAGCAGGTCGTAGACCGGGCCGCCCGGTTCGTTGCGGTACAGGCCCGCGTACTTGTAGCAGAGGTGCTCGAGCAGGCCGCGCCTTGCGGTGCGTTGTCCGGGCGGACCAGGAGCGAGGACCACTCGGGGGCGATGGCCTTGAGCAACTCGGCGTGTAGGCGGGAGCCGATGCCCTGGGACTGCCTGGCCGGGTGACAACGGGTTGGGCAAGCGGGTGAATCCCGCGACCAGGGCGCAGGCCATCGACGCGCTACACCATCAGACGCCGGTGCGTACGAAGTGCAGGTCGGACACGGCGCTCGGCTTTGAGGTCTAGGCGCTGCGCGGCCGGCGCCCGGACGTCTTCTTGGCGCGGCCTTCTTCGTGGTCTTCTTCTTCGGTCTCGTGCACGTCGGCGTCCTCGCCGCACGAGGCCCTGGCCTGCTGGACGGACTCGTTCAGGGCGGCCATCAGATCGACGATCTGCCCCGGCTTCGACTCCGGCTCCTGAGGCTTCGGCGGTTCGCGGTGCTCCCGCTTGCCTTCGATGACTTCACCTGCGCAACGCGGCGATCGACTGGGAGCCGCATGTGGGAAGCGGGAGTTACTTCGAGCCCGTGTAGAAAGATGGCTGGAGTCGGCCGGTCAGGGTCAGGAAGGCGACGAACGCGCCTGTGACGATCCAGCCGGGCCATCCGGCCATTCCCATATGGAGGGGATCAAGTGCTGCCTTGGGGGCAGCGAACTGCTTGACCATATCGACACTCATCGAGCTCACGAACGCATGGCCGATGACGGCGGGTACCACCGAGCCGCAGCGCAGGCGCAGCCGCGTGAAGACCGGCAGGATGAGGACGCAATTCACCAACATGGCAGGCACCGACACATACCAGGGCCGCCCCGGGTACTGGCCGCCCATCAGCAGCGTGGGCAGGTGCCAAAGGGCGAACGCCACGCCGGTCACGACGTACGCCCGTATCAGACTCCGGTGGTCGGATTCCCGTGCGAGGCGCGGGAATAGGTAACCCTGCCAGCCCAGTTCCTCGCCGAAGAACAGCGGAAGCGACACCAGCATGCTCAGCACGGCTCCGGCCGCCCACGCACCGAGCCCGTTCCAGTGCACCCCGTCGAAGGGGTAGTGGCCGGAAATGGTGCCGATGACAAGAGCAGCCGCTGTGAGGCCGGCGGGGACGGCGAAGGCCACCAGGCACGCCTGTGCAGTCAGCAGGCAGTCATCGACAGAGCCAGTGCTGCGCGGCCGGCGCCCGGACGTCTTCTTAACCGGCTGCCTCGAGGTCCTCGAGGGTCAGGCTGTCCATGAGCGCGAGCGCGCCGTCGATCTCCTCGTCGCTGAGCTCGACTGGCGGCGGCATTTCCTCCGGCGACCTGATCTCGTCCGGCCACTTCGCTCCCGCACCCCCCGGCAAAGCAGACATCAAGGCGCACTGCCGGGCCTTCGAGTTGGTCAAAGAACATGGCCACGCCCTGAACGCCACTTCATGGCAACGTCTCGTCCAAGCTGCGGGCGGTGAACTCCATGTGGGGGCCTAGCGCGCCCAGCTGACGGCGCGGCACCCCGAAGCTCATTTTACGTGTGCCAGTTCGTCGCAGTGGGAAGTCGAGGCTGACTCGGCGCGGGCGCGCAGTCAGGTTTTCCCTCACTTCCGGCCGCGCCACGGGACTCGGAGAACGTGCGCCGGTAGGCGCTGGGAGAGACGCCGACGATGCGATGGAAGTTCCGGCGCAGGGTGGTGGCCGTCCCCATGCCGACCTGTTCGGCGATCTGCTCGATGCTGCTGTCGGTCGTCTCCAGTAGTTCCTGTGCGCGGCGGATGCGCTGGGTGAGGAGCCACTGCAGTGGGCTGGTGCCGGTGACCGCGATGAAGCGGCGGCTGAAGTGGCGGAGGCTCATGTTCGCCCGGCGGGCGAGCTCGGCGACCGTGAGAGGCTCGTGGAGGCGTTCCCTCGTCTGGTCCAGGAGGGCGGGCAGACCGTACTGGTCGCCTCCGGTTCCCGAGCCGTGACCGTCCGGCAGCGGGCTGGCGATGAACTGTGCCTGTCCGCCCGCGCGGTGCGGAGCGACCACGAGCCGCCGGGCCAGCGTGTTGGCCATGGTGGCGCCGAGATCGCTGCGGACCATGTGCAGGCAGAGGTCGATCCCCGCCGCCTGCCCTGCAGAGGTGAGTACGTCCCCCTCGTCGATGTAGAGCACTCCGGGGTCCACGTCGACCCGCGGATAGTCGTCGGCCAGTCGCCGGGTGTACATCCAGTGGGTGGTCGCGCGGCGTCCGTCGAGCAGCCCGGCGGCGGCCAGCACGAACGCTCCGGTGCAGATGGAGGCGACCCGCGCGCCCCGCTCGTGTGCCGCACGCACCGCCTCCACCAGGTCGGCAGGCGCCCGCTCCATGGCCTCGTCGCAGGCGGGGACGATCACCGTGTCGGCCTTCACCAGGTCGTCCAGCGTGTGCCGGGTCTCCGAGCGCAGCCAGCCTCCGACATTGGCTCCGGGGGTCCCGCAGACGACCAGCTCGTAGCCGGCCCCGGCGGCCCCGGGGTTACCGGGGCCGAAGATCGTGCAGGGGATGGAGAGCTCGAACAGCGGCATCCCGTCCGTGACGGCCAGCGCGACTCGCGTCATGGCGCAAATTGTACGCTCAATGTCGTTTCGGCCGCTTGAGGACCTCCCGGGCCGCCGTCAGTGTCGTATGCATGAGCTACCCGACATCGCATACGTCCCAAGAGGCCCTCCGGGGCGAGGCCCGGTTCTCCGGTGTGGGCGGCCGGGCCTGGCTGGCGATCGCTCTGGGGGTTGCTGCCGTCGGCTGGGGCGCGAACCAGTTCGCGCCGCTGTTGCTGATGTACCGCTCGGAGCTGGGCGTCCCGACGACGACGGTGGGGGCGACCTACGCCCTGTACGCGGTGGGGCTGATTCCCGGGCTGCTGCTCGGAGGCCCGTTCTCCGACCGGTACGGCCGCCGTCGGGTGCTGGTGCCCGCGCTGGTCATCTCCGCGCTCGCCAGCGGGTTGCTCATGCTGGCCGGGTCCGGGATCGGATGGCTGTTCGTCGGCCGGCTGGTCGCCGGTGCCGCGAGCGGAGCGGCGTTCAGCTCGGGCACCGCGTGGATCAAGGAACTCACCGTCAGCGGTTCCGGCCAGGACGAGCACACCGGCGCTCGCCGCGCGACGATCGGCATGACCATGGGCTTCGCGGTGGGCCCGCTGGTCGCGGGTCTCCTGGCGCAGGCGGCACCGGAACCGGTCGTCAGCTCCTACGTGCCGCACGTGGTACTCACCCTGGCGGCCGTGCCGTTCGTACTGCACACGCCGGAGACCCACGCGGCCAACGGGGACGCCCCGCTCTGGTCTCGCCTGCGGTTGCCTGAGGAGAGCAGCCGCCGGTTCTGGACGGTCGTCGCGCCGCTGGCGCCCTGGGTGTTCGGCGCGTCCGCCATCGCGCTGGCCTATCTGCCCGGCCTGGTGCTGGACCGGCTCGGTGACAACGCGCTGATGTTCAGCGCGGTCGTGACCATGCTGACCATGGTCGCGGGCATCGCCGTCCAGCCGCTGGCGCGCCGGGTCAGCCACCCGGACAAGCCGTACTTGATCGCGACCGCGCTGGGCATCGTGGTGGGCGGGCTGGTGCTCGGCGCGGTGGCCGCGGCGGACGCGCACTGGTGGATCGTCGCAGTCGCCGCACTGGTGCTCGGGGCGGGCTACGGCTGCTGCCTGGTGTGCGGACTGATGGAGGTGCAGCGCATGGCGAGCACCGAGAACCTGGGCCGGCTGACCGCGATCTTCCAGGCCTTCGCCTACCTGGGCTTCGGGGCACCTTATCTGCTCGCTCTGATCGAACACGTGGTGCCGCCGTCGGAGTTGCTGTTGCTGGGCGCCGTGATGGCGGTGCTGACCCTCGCCTGGACGACCTACCGGGCCTCGCACGGCCCCGATCCGGCGAAACGGCCGACAAAGGCCGCTTCGCGTTCGGTGGTTCGGGGGTCGTAGCACGATCCGACCGACTCTTCCGCGAACCGACCACACCGGTGAGATGACCGATATGAAGACGGGGCTCGATCTGCAGGTGCTGGCCCGGTGCGACTGTATGGCAACGGAGCTGCACAACGCCGGAGCCCTCCTGGGGGGGGGCGGGATCGCCCCACCCCCCGGCCGCTTGTCCACGACCTGGTCCGGCTTTCGGCGCTCCCAGGCAGAGGCACTCTTGGCTTGCGATTTCTTCGAGTGCCCTATCCCTCCTGCCCTGCGAGCGTGTCCAGGATTTCTGCGACCGGGATGGGGTCCAGAGGGCCGGCGTGTGACGCCCCGGGAAAATCGTGCACGCGGAAGCTGTTGCCGGGCGTGAACGCGTCGGCTTCCGCGATCATTCTGTCCTGGAGTGCGGTGGCGATCGTCCGATCCCTGCCGAAACGCAGGTAAGTGCGGGGAATGCGTCCCCAGCTACCAGCCCGACCGACCGCTCGGCCCGCATAAGCGGCGACGGGCTCGTCGGTCTGCATGCCGGCCAGTAACCGGCGGAATTCGGCGTCGGGGTAGTCCGTGCAGATCATCTCCTTCAGGAGGGCCAGCTCACGGTTGTCACCTGTCCGGAAGTTCAGTCGTAGTACACCGAGCCGGTCCGGGTCACCCACCGTCAGTTCGACCGGGCTGACGGCGTCCGCGTTCTCGGGTGCCGCCGTGCAGGCGTCCGCTGTGGGCAGGACGCGGCTGGGACAGAAGGCCGCCATGTAGCAAATGTGGTGAAGCAGATGCGGGACGGCATCGCCGACACGGCTGACCGATACGCCACCCAGGCTGTGCCCGACCAGCACTACCGGGCCGTTCCGTGCCGCCCGCCGCACGATGCCCGTGACACGCGCCTCGTAGTCCTCCAGCCCGAGGCCCTTCAGTGGGGAAGGCTCGGCCGCCATCGCTTTGAGGTCCTGCCGCTGATACGACTCCGGCACGAAAGCCTCCGCGCCATGCCGCGGCTGGTCCACCATGACGACGCGGTGACCGCGCAGCGTCAGCTCCCGCGCGATCGGCATCCAGAACGCGCCGGCGCTGTGGGTACCGTGCACCAGCACGTAGGTGGTGAGCCCGCGACGCGGGCCCGCTGCGGCCGGCGAGGTTCCGAGCCCGGTGGCCAGTGCCATGCCCCCCACCGCGAGTCCCAGCCCGCGCAATGCCGTCCGCCTGGTGGCACCCGTTCGTTCCTCGTTCGTGTCATCCATCATGAGTACGACGCTATGAACGGCCCGCTCGGCCCGCCAGCGGTCCAGCACCACCACAGGGGTGGACCCAGCACCACCTTCCAATGCAGCCGCTCCGCGTGGTCTGGCAGCGTGAAACTCCCGTGATCACCGGCAGAAGGTCGTCTTCGTTTCGGCACAGCGCCAGGCCGGGCTGGGCCAAGTGGCTCGAGGTGCTGAGTTCATCTGTTGGGTCCCTGTGGGGCGAAGGGGAAGATCAAGCACGGTGGAAACCCCGCTGGCGCTCAACGTCGGTGACCTGCCTGCGGTGCCAGGCGAGTTCGGCCTGGGCCGCGCGGGCGTAGTGGTTCACGACCGTTTCCCCGAGTGCGTCGTACACGACCTTGTTGCCGATGAACCTGTTCACGGCTTCGGTGAGGTCGGCCGGCACGGGGGTGGCGTCGCTTGCCGTGTAGGCGTCGCCGCCACAGGGCGCCGGAAGCTCGGGGCGGTCCTGGATACCGTGGAGGATGGCGGCGCAGGCGGCAGTGAGGGCGAGATAGAGGTTGGCGTCGGCGCCCGGCAGGCGGACTTCGAGGTGGGCGCTCTCGCCGACACCGGTGACGCGAATGGCGCAGGTGCGGTTGTCGAAGCCCCAGGTGTAGCTGGTCGGGGCGAAGGTATGCGGAGCGTACCGCTTGTAGGCGTTGGGGGTGGGGGCATACAGCGGAGCCAGGTGTGGCATGCCGGACACCAGGCCGGCAATGGCCCGTTCCAACACCGGGGGCAGGTCCGCGCTCCGGTGGTAGGTGAACGCGTTGCCGTTGGCGGACCACAGCGACAGGTGCAAGTGCAGGCCGCTGCCAATGCCGGTCGCGGGCGCGGCCATGAAGGTCGGAGTCATACCGCGCCGCTGAGCGAGGTCCGGCACGATGAGCCGGAAGGCGGCGTAGGCGTCGCACGCCGACATCACCTCGCCATAGGCGAAGGTCACTTCGACCTGGCCTGCCGCACCCTCGGTCTTGATCGCCTCGACGGGAACGCCCGCTTCCCGCAGGGCATCGTGGAGGTGCTGGAGGAAGTCAGCGACTTCCGGGGGATGGCTGAGGGCGTAGTCGAGGTCGCCAGACCAGGCCGTGCGCAGACCACGGTAAGCCGACCTGTGCGCCTCCTAGCCGGTGCCCTCGTACAGCACGAATTCAACCTCCGTGCCCAGCGCCACGTGATAGCCGAGATCGGCCAGGCGCTTTAGCTGAGTGCGCAGCATGTGGCGGGGAGCGACCTCGACGGGTCGGCCGTCGTGGTGGAAGACGTCACCCATGATGAGGGCCGTGCCGGGCTGGTGGGGCAGGAGTCGGATGCTGCTCGGATCCGCCTTCACTCCGAGGTCGCCATAGCCCTGCTCCCAGCCGGTGAGGGCGAAGCCATCGAGCGGGGACATGTCGACGTCTGTGGCCAGGACGTAGGCGCACATCTCCGCCTTGGAGTTCATCCGGTCCACGAAGACGGGAGCGGTCAGGATCTTGCCCTTGGGCCGACCCTGCATGTCCGGCACGGCGAGTCTCACCGCTGTGATCTCCCCACTTCGGACGGATTCCTTGAACGCCCCCGGCGTGACGGCTCCAGTGGGCCAGGGCCCGAGTGCCGTGGGTTGCTCGTCGCGCTGTTCGTCGTGGCTGTGCATCAGACGTCCTCCTCTAGTCCGCCCAGCAGGGCGGTGCTGGCGTGGGTGGTGAGCTGGCAGTCGCGGCGTCCGCGGGCGATCCGGTCAGCCAGGCCGGCACCAGCGCGATGGCCAGTGTCACGCCGGCGTAGTTGAAGGACTCGGGGATCATGCCGACCGCGTTGATCGCGGTGATGGCGCCGTGGGCGGCTGGAGACCATAGGGCGGGCAGTGCAAGGACGAACGGCACACGGAAGTGGGGTATGCGGAGACGACGTCGGCCAGGGACATTCCGACCAGCAGCGTCATGAAGCCGATGACGATCCAGCTGGCCGGCATGACCACGGGCCTGCCGTGGTCCAGGCCGTAGCCGAACAAGCTCATTCCGCCGGCGAGGTTGCAGATGACGGAGAAGCTGATCGCGAAGTTGCCGAACACGCCCGTCTTTCGGGCGAGTTCGGCCGTGACGCCGAGCTGGGCCAGGGTGGCGTCAGCGTGGGCCAAAGGAGGGCCCCTGTTCTGCGAGACACAGAGTTTCTCTGAAGATACGGGGGACGAAAAGAGGACGAAAGGAGGCAGTATCGGCCAAGGGGGTGATCGGCTGCTCATCGGTAGCGCGCCCCCTGTCGGCAGTGTCACGAAGTCGCCGGAACTCGGTCTGCCAGTCATGGCCCAGGCTTCCGCGCGAGGAGCCGTCCGGCGCATGTGACCCACCCACCGGGAGAAATCCACCGCCAAGCCGCTGGAAAGGTGAGCAGGCTGGTGCGCCACTGGCGTACGCCGCACGGCGGGTACGGCGCGGGGTGGGACCGGGCCTCGCAGGTGCGGACCGCGATCGAAACGTTCCGCCGGACCAGGGCCACGTAGTGAGTGGCCCCGCCCCCTTCTTGAGCCGTGCGACACGGAGGGGCGTACGGGCTGGCGAGGCTCCCCCCCGGCGGGCGCACGCCGGGGAAAGGGGGCGTAGCACGGACGAGGGGCGTGGCGGCCCCGAGCGTCTGGGTGCAGGTCGGCGGCCGTCGGTTCACCGCTCGCGCCCGGGGCGCGTCCCCGGCCGAACGTGAGCCCCTCTGGCTCCACATGGCACGCATCCTCCCGCTGTACAACGAGTACGCGCAGAAGACCGACCGCGAAATCCCGATCGTCCTGTCACTCCGCAGGACGAGCCACTCTGAACGCCTGTCCAATCACTCCCATGACCGCCGAGGCGCGCCGGCGGTTGGGCATCGCCGTGGACGACCAGGCGCCGCCGAGCAGGTGCCTGTAGGCGCAAGCCCGGCAAAGTCCGTGGCTCGTGGAGACTGGCCGCATCCACGCGGACGCCCACATCACTCATGCCTGCCTCGCACATGCAGGGCAAGGGTGGGCATCCTGACCGCGCTGTCTTGAGAGCCTTGTCAGCTCCCGGTGAGTCGTGCCGTGAGGTGGGCCGTGCCCGGGGATACGGCGAGAAGAGTGCCGAGCGCGGTCCGCTCGGCCGACGCCGACGATCCGGTGTCGCCGGGTTCCGCCTGCGCTCCGACCAACAGCACCTGCCACGGCCCCGATACCCCCTCCGCCTCGACCGTGACCGTGTCGCCGTCGCGAGTCGTCCGGAAGACGGCCGCCGGGCTGTCCCGGGCGCCCGGGGCCGGGACCCGCGTCACGACCGTCGCACCGTCGACGGGCGCGTGGACCCGCAGTGTCACCCCGTGCGCCCAGTCGTACTCCGCCGCGTCGTCGCTCACGCCGTACGGGATGACCGAGCCGGGCCGGGCAAGCAGGGGCAGGCTGCCGTACCCGTACCGCTCGCGCCGCCAGCCCGGCCCCTGGACCTGTTCGCCCGACAGCGCATGCGTCCAGGTGCCGTCCGGGACGTAGTAGTCGACGACGCCGTCGGCCGAGAACACGGGAGCGACGAGCAGGTCGTCGCCGAGCATGTACTGCCGGTCGAGGGTGTGGCAGGCCGGGTCGTCGGGGAACTCCAGGACCATCGCCCGCATCATCGGCGTGCCGCGCTCGGCGGCCTGCTGTGCCGCACGGAACAGGTAGGGCATGAGCCGGTGCTTGAGGCGGGTGAAGTCGCGGGTGACCGCGACCGCCTCCTCGTCGTAGTCCCACGGCACCCGGTACGACTTGCTGCCGTGCAGCCGGCTGTGCGACGACAGCAGCCCGAACTGCACCCACCGCTTGAACACCTCGGGCGTCGGCGTGCCCTCGAAGCCACCGATGTCATGGCTCCAGAAGCCGAACCCGGACAGGCCGAGCGACAGCCCGCCGCGCAGCGACTCGGCCATCGCGCCGAAGTGCGACTCACAGTCGCCTCCCCAGTGCACCGGGAACTGCTGTCCGCCCGCCGTCGCCGAGCGGGCGAAAAGCACGGCCTCACCGGCGCCCCGGGCCTCGCTCAGCACCTCGAAGACGGTCTCGTTGTAGAGCTGCGTGTAGTAGTTGTGCATGCGCTCCGGGTCGGAGCCGTCGTGCCAGACCACATCGGTCGGGATCCGCTCGCCGAAGTCGGTCTTGAAGCAGTCGACGCCCTGCGCGGTGAGCGCGCGCAGCTTGCTCGCGTACCACTCCCGCGCGTCCGGGTCGGTGAAGTCGACCAGGGCCATGCCGGCCTGCCACAGGTCCCACTGCCACACGTCGCCGTTGGCCTTGCGGACCAGATAGCCGTGCTGCTTGGCCTCCGCGAACAGCGGGGACTTCTGTGCGATGTACGGGTTGATCCACACCGACACGCGCAGGCAGTGCTCCTCCTTCAGCCGCCGCAGCATGCCGTCCGGGTCGGGGAAGACCTCCGGGTCCCAGGTGAAGTCGCACCACTGGTACTCGCGCATCCAGAAGCAGTCGAAGTGGAAGACGCCCAGCGGGATGTCGCGCTCGGCCATCCCGCACACGAACCGGTTCACCGTCTCCTCGTCGTACGAGGTCGTGAACGACGTGGACAGCCACAGCCCGAACGACCAGGCGGGCGGCAGAGCCGGGCGGCCGGTGAGCGCCGTGTAGCGGTCCAGGACGTCCTTGGGCGTCGGACCGTACACGATGAAGTACTCCAGCGACTGGTCCTCGACGCTGAACTGCACCTGCCCGACGGCTTCTGAGTCGATCTCGTAGCTCACCTTCGCGGGGTGGTTGACGAAAACGCCGTAGCCACGGTTCGTGAGGTGGAAGGGGACGTTCTTGTACGCCTGCTCGCTCGCGGTGCCGCCGTCGGCCTGCCAGATGTCCACGCTCTGGCCGTTCCTTACGAACGGCGTGAACCGTTCCCCGAGCCCGTACACCAACTCGCCGACGTCGAGCGTGAGGTGCGCCAGCGAGTAGTGGCTGCCGTCGCCCGTGACCGCGAAGCCGGTGCCGCGTGCCTTCGCCGAGGTGAGGACACGACCGTCCGCGGTGAAGTCCAGTCGCCAAGGGGCAGCTGTGTCCACACGCAGGGACAGCTCCCCGGCCGTCAGCTCCAGCAGCGAGCCCTCCCGGGTGACCTCCGCCGCGTGGCCGGGCTCGGTGTGCAGTGCGAACTCCGGGCCGCGCTCGGCAGCGCCCGCGTGGTGGGTGGAGCGGATGCCGATCACGCCCTCGGCGGGGGACCAGCACTCGACGGTCAGCAGCGGGCTGTTGAGGGTCTGGCCGCGGCGCGTGACGTGCCGTACGGGCGCGTGGAGCGTGAACCGGTCCTTGTCGACGTGGACGTCGGCGACCTCGGCGGCGTAGGACGCCTGGACGCCTTCGCGCATCAGCCAGTAGCCGTCGGTGAACTTCAACGGGGGTCCTTACCAGGGGTGGTGCGGGCGCGGTGGGCGGCGATCAGCCGCTGGTACCAGCGGTAGCTGTCCTTGGGTGTGCGTGTCTGCGTGTCGTAGTCGACCCGGACGATGCCGAAGCGCTGGCCGTAGCCGCGGGCCCACTCGAAGTTGTCCAGCAGCGACCACACGTAGTAGCCGCGCACGTCGACGCCTGCGCACAGGGCGGCGGCGAGCGCCTCCAGATGGCTGTGGAGGTAGTCGACCCGCTCCACGTCGCGGACCCGGCCGTCGGCGTCGAGGGTGTCCGCCTCCGCCGAGCCGTTCTCGGTGATCAGGAGCGGCGGCAGCGCGGGATAGCGCTCGGCCAGGTCCACCAGCAGATCCGTGAAGGTGTGCGGGACGACGGGCCAGCCCATGGTGGTGTGGCGGACATCGTCGCGCCAGGTCTCCTCGGCCCGGACGTCGACCGCGGTGCGGGTGGCCGGGTCGGCGTCGCGGTACGGGGCGTCGGCGACGGTGATCGGCCGGTAGTAGTTGATGCCGACGAAGTCGAGCGGTGCGCCGATGAGGTCGAGGTCGCCGTCGAGGCGGTACGAGCCGGCGCCGGAGAGCAGCAGCTCACCCCAGGTCTCGGCTTCGTGCTCCGGGTAGCGCCCGGCGAACAGCGGCTCGAACCACACGTCGTTGTGGAGCGTCCCGACGCGGCGTACGGCGGCCAGGTCGGCGGGGGAGTCCGTGGCCGGCAGCAGCCGGTCGGGGTTGAGCGTGATCCCGGCCTCCCGTGCCCCCGCCGCGCGCAGCGCCTGTACGGCCAGCCCGTGGCCGACGAGCAGATGGTGTGCGGCGGCGAGCGCGCCGCGTCCCTCGCGGGCACCCGGGGCGTGGGCGCCCGCCGCGTAGCCGATGAAGGCGCTGCAGAAGGGCTCGTTGAGCGTGATCCAACGGTCCACCCGGTCGCCGAGCCGGGCGGCGACCACCCCGGCGTACTCGGCGAACCGCTCCGCCGTCTCGCGTACCCGCCAGCCGCCCTGGTCCTCCAGGGCCTGGGGGAGGTCCCAGTGGTAGAGGGTGGCGGCGGGCGAGATGCCAGAGGCCAGCAACTCGTCGACGAGCCGGTCGTAGAAGTCGAGCCCCGGCGCGTTGGCGGGGCCGGAGCCGGTCGGCTGGATACGCGGCCAGGCGATGGAGAAGCGGTAGCTGTCCACGCCCAGCCCGCGCAGCAGCGCGATGTCCTCACGGTAGCGGTGGTAGTGGTCGCAGGCGACGTCACCGGTGGCGCCGTCCGCGACGCTCCCGGGCTCGCGGCAGAAGGTGTCCCAGATGGACGGGCCTCTGCCGTCCTCGTCGTACGCGCCCTCTATCTGGTAACTGGCCGTGGCGGCACCGAAGAAGAAGCCGGCGGGGAACTCGGGGAACTCGGAGGAACTCACGGAAAGGGCACCTGCCTACTTGACCGACCCGCCGGTGATCCCGGCGGCGATGTACTTCTGGGCGACGACGAGCAGGATCGCGGCCGGTACGGCGGAGAGCACGGCGGTCGCCATGACCGCGCCCCAGTCGCTGACATGTGCGCCGACGAACTGGTAGATGCCGAGCGTGATGGGCTTGACGTCGTCCGTGGTGTTGAGGGTGAGTGCGAACATGAAGTCCGACCAGGCGAAGAGGAAGGTGAACAGCCCCGCCGTGATCAGGGCGTTGCGGCTCATGGGCAGCACGATCCGCACGAACGCGGTGAAGCGGTTCGCCCCGTCCACCATCGCGGCCTCGACTACCTCGCTGGGGATCGACACCATGAACGCCCGCAGCAGCACGACCGCGAACGGCAGACCGAGCGAGGCGTCCGCCAGGATCAGCCCCAGATAGGAGTTGACGAGGTCGAGCTGCGCATAGGCGCTGTAGAGGGCGTTGGCGATGACGATGCCCGGAACCATCTGCGTGATGAGCGTCGCGAAGACGATGCCCTGCCCGCCGCCGAGTCCGAACTGGGCGAGCCCGTACGCGGCGGGCGCTGCGAGCGCGAGACAGACGACGACGGCGCCGAGCGCGACGACGAAGCTGGTGAGCAGCGAGCCGCCCTGGGTGCTGATCGCAGTGTCGAAGTTCTTCAGGGACGGTGCGGCGGGGAACCACTCGGTGGCGGCGATGCTCGACTCGGGCTGGAGGGCGGTGTTGAGCATCCAGTACACGGGGAAGAGCAGCACGGCGAGGATCAGCAGCGCGGCGGCGGTGTTCCACACCGAACGAAGGCGGAGAAGGCTCGCCGGCCGTTGCATCGATGGTCTCATCGGTCGGTTCATCGTCGGTCACTTCCCCTTGCCGAAGTCGGCGCGGTTGGCCCGCAGGTACAGCACGGCGAAGACCGCGCTGATGAGGATCAGGACGTTGCCCACCACGGCGCCCTGGCCGAAGTCGAGCTGAAGGAAGGAGAGCTGGTACGTGACCGTGCCCAGCGTCTGTGTGGCGTCCGCGGGTCCGCCCGAGGTGAGCGCCAGGATCAGGTCGAGGATCTTCACCGTCGACATGAAGCCCAGCACGAGCACGACGGTGATCACCGGGCGCAGCATCGGCAGCGTGATGCTGCGGAACGTCCGCCATGGGCCGGAGCCGTCGAGCGAGGCGGCCTCGTACAGGTCGCGCGGGATCTCCTGGAGGCCGCCGTAGAGGATGACCATGTTGAACGGGATGCCGATCCAGATGTTGACCAGGACCGCCGACAGCAGTGCCACGCCGGGGCTGCTCAGCCACGGCACGCCGTCCTGCGGGGCCAGGCCGACCGCGTGGAGGGCGGTGTTCAGCATGCCGTGGTCCTGGTCGAGGATGCGCCGCCAGACGACTGCGGAGACGACCATGGGCACGAGCCACGGCAGCAGCAGGATGGCGCGTACGAAGCCGGAGAGCCGGAAGCGACGGGAGAAGAAGACGGCGAGGGCCAGGCCGACGGTGAACTGGCCGAGCAGTGAACCGACGGTGAACAGGGCCGTGTGCCACAGGGCGTCGGTGAACAGCTCGTTGGCGAAGACTGCCCGCCAGTTGTCGAGGCCGTTGAACGGCGCCTCGCCGGTGAAGTACGTCTTCGGCGTGTAGTGCTGGAAGCTCATCACGACGTTGCGGACGAGCGGGTAGCCGAAGAAGAGCGCCATGTAGGCGAGCGCGGGAGCGACGAAGAGCCAGCGCAGCAGCCCGCGGCGCATCGGAGCGCGGCCGGCGGCGGACTTCGCTTTGGCGGTGCCCGAGGCGGGCGCCGGGGAGGTGATGGTGGTCATGGCCGGTTCCTCACTTCCCCGCTGAAGCCTGCTGCTGGGCCCGGTGCAGGGCCTGTTCGGGACTGGTACGGCCCGTCAGCACGGACTGGAAGGCGCCCGAGAGCGCGTCGCCGACGACCGGCCAGCCGGTGCCGACCTTCGCGGTACGGGAGCGGGCGGTGGTGACCAGCTCGGCGAAGGCGGTGAGCTTCGGGTTCTGCTTCGCGTACGCCTGAGCGGCCGTGGTGCGGGTGGGCACGTTGTTGACCGATTCGCCCCAGTGGAGCTGGTTCTTCTCGGAGTTGAGGCAGTTGAGGACCTTGCCGGCGTTCTTCTCGCGGGCCGGGTCCTCGTCGTTCTTCGGTACGGCCATGACGGTGCCGCCGATGGGTGGCACCGCCGGCTTGCCCGCCTCGGGCACCGGAATGCTCGCGACCGCCCAGTCCACGTTCTTCTGGGCGCTGAGGACCGGCACCTGCCACGGCCCGTTGATCATCATGGCGGCGCGGCCCGCGACGAACTGGTCGTTGACGTCCTGCTGGTTCCAGTTGACGACGGACTTGGAGGCGGAGCCGTCCGCGACCAGGTCCTTCCAGAGCTGGAGCGCGGCCTCGCCCTTGCCGTTGTCGATCTTGGTCTCGTCACCGCCGGCGGACCAGAAGAACGGAAGGAACTGGTAGACGCCGTCCGCGTTCGGGCTCGCACTGAAGGCCATGCCGTACGTGTCGCCCGCGGTCAGCTTCTTCGCGGCCGCCCGCAGCTCCTTCCAGGTGGTGGGCGCGGCGACGCCCGCGTCCTTGAGGAGCTCGGTGTTGTAGATCAGCGCGAGGGAGTTGACGGAACGGGCGATGCCGTACTGGGTGCCGTCGTACGAGCCGAGGGACTTCGCGCTCGCGGAGAGGCCGGAGGTGTCGACCCCGACGTCGTCGAGCGGCCGCAGGCCCTCGGTCTGCGCGAACTGGGGCAGCTCCGAACCGTCGAGCTCCAGAATGTCGGTGAGCGAGTCGGACGACGCCATCCGCAGCGCCTTGGAGGCGATCTGGTCGGCGGGCACGCTGATCTGCTCGACCTGCAAGCCGAGCGGCTTGCCGCAGCGGTCGAAGAACCGCTGGTTGGCGGTGTGCTCGGCGGTGTCGGTCGCCGAGTTGAGCACGGTGACAGTGCCCGGGTCGGGCTCCGCGGCACAGCCGGCCAGCCCTGGCGCGACGAGGGCACAGGCAAGGGTGGCGGCGAGCGCGGGAACGCGTCCTGTTCTGATGCGTCCTGCTAAGAACGGCAAGGTTGATCCTCCGTTACATGTGCGGCTCTGGACATGCGGTGGTCCGGCGATGGGACGTGGGGGGGCCGTGCCGTACGGACGGTCCGAATGGTCAGCCGGGCGACGGCGGGGCGATGACGGGCCCGGCCATCCGCGGCTGGATCAGGTGGTGCGGCGTGCCGGAGGGCATGCTCGAGGCAGGTGCCGCGAGGGGCTCCTGCGAAGTCGACGACCGGTCGTCGCGGCCGGGGCCGATCGCGTCGATGGCGAGCCGGGTCACGGCTGTGGACATCTCCGCGACGGGCAGATCGATCCGCGGCAGATGCCGGATGCCCAGCTCGTCCGGGAGACTGCCGACGAGCACGACGGTCAGATCGTGGGGGACCCGCAACCCGGCCTCCGCCACTGCGTCCAGCAGGCGGGGGAGAAGGATCAGGTGCTGGACGACCAGCGCGGTCGGGACGGGCCGCGCGGCCAGAGCCTCGCTCAGCCGCCGCGCCAGGACGTCCGGACCGCGGTGGGACGGGATCACGCGGACATCGGCCCCGGTCTCGACGGCCGCTCGCCGGGCGCCGTCGAGGCCGTGCAGGGCATAGCCGCGGCGTGCGGCGACCTCGTGCTCGGCCGACGACAGGAAGAGGATCCGCCGGTGTCCGGCTGCGGCCGTCTCGCGCACGGCGAGGGCGACAGCGGCCTCCCAGTCGAGGTCGGTCCAGGGCAGCGCCGCGTGATCGTCGTGACCCAGCAGAGCCCCGGGGAAGCCCAGTTCGCGCAGGACCTCGACACGGGGGTCGCGGTCCTCGACCGCCATCAGCACCGCGGCGTCCGCGAGCCTGCTGCGGGCCACCCGCCGCAGCCCACCGACGCCGTCGCTGTCTGTCATCAGCAGCACGTCGTACCCGTGCACGCGGGCGGCGTCGGTGACGTCGATCGCGAACCGCCCGTCGATCGCCCGGTACGCCCCGGGCACGCGCGGCGCGGCCAGCGCGAGCACCCGGGTCCGTGCGCTGCGCAGCGTACGGGCACTCGCGCGCGGGTGGTATCCGAGATCGTCGATCGCGGCCTGCACCGCGCGCCGGGTGTCCTCGGAGATCTTGCGAGATCCGCTCAGGACGTACGACACGGTGCTCGGCGCGACGCCTGCCCGCTCGGCGACGTCCTTGATCGTGGTCATTCCACCTCCACCCGGTCGGCCTTGGGGCCCGCCCGTCGGCTGTGTCGAATCCATCGAATCGATTCGATAAACGGGGGGACCTTAAGCACGGCGGGTGAGGAAGGGCAATACCTTGAGCGATACGTCCGGCTCGCGAACGAGGTGTTCGCCGATCCTGACCAGGTGTCACGAGCCGCGCCGCTCGATGGCTGAGGTCGTACACCTGACCTGCTCAACCCGCTGTCTCCGCGTCACCGGTGAGGTGACACCAGACAGGGGGTACCGGCCCGTGTCCTGAAGCAGGTCAATCGGCTGATCTGGGTGCCCGACGTGATCGGCTGCGCCCTCTTCCTGCTCTTGGGGGCATGACAGATTTCTGCGGCTGCCTCGAGCAACACCAGGTGTGGGATCTCAGATTCCGTGGCCGAATCTCACGACCGATGGCCACTCGATGGCCGGTCGGTCACGCATCTGAGTCCTGCCTGTCGGAGCGCTCACCCGTGGGGCTGCCGAAGTGCCCAGTCGCGGTCGCCTGGCGTCGGCTCGGTTCGCCAACGAGCCCGTAGGACTCCGTCGTTGTCGGGCACGACAGCAGTGCACAGAGGCACACGTTCACCCACATATACAGACAGGAGCGCGGCGGCACGGGCACGGAATATCCGGGCGGTCAGTTCGGGGAACTCGTCCTCGTCGGCGATGACGCTGCGGATGTTGCCGCCGTCGTCCTGCCACACGCCCTCGACGAGACCGTCAGCGGGCAGGGCGGCACCAGGCCCCGCTGTCGCGCAGCATGACCCGCACCAGCTCCAGCACGATATCGAGCGGTATCTGTGCCCTGTCGTGAAAAGCGGCTTGGCCGGACGGGAAGAGCCGTGCCAGCCCGATACCGTCCACCGGAGGCTTCACACCGAAGTGTGAGAGGGAGGGAACCTGCGGTTCGCATACGACCAGATGATCGATGCCGGTGTCCGCCGCGAAGGCCGCGACCGCCGAAGATAGGCCCCCTCGACCGCGCCGTGGCCGCTGACAGTGTCCTCAGGGCCGGTGTAGCGGCCACGTCCATCGCGGTCTGCGGGGTCGTACTTGGTGACGCGGTACACGTAGGTCAGCACGGCCTCACCCTTCCGCACAGGCCCGACCCCATGCCCATGAAATACGAGGGGAGCTGGGGCGCCGCGGATAGGGACACACTCTGAATCACGTCCGAAAGTTACTGGTCAGAGCGATGCTCCATGCCACGGCGCAGTTCACGCCTGTACCTCGTGCGCGTTGAAACGCCGAGGCCTGGAAGGCCAAGCAGCCGTGCCGGGAACAGCCGGTCCGGCCGACACTGTTGCATCGGTCGAGGGACCGGAGCCGCACGTGCGGGGAACACGGAGACCACAAGGTCGTCCGCCCCGACAGGATCCGGGCCCCGGGATCGCGGTACGCCCGCCGCACTCGGACCAAGACGTATTTCTGCAGGAGGACTGTTTTATGGCTGACCGGCCCTTGACGCTCATGGCAGTGCACGCCCACCCTGACGACGAGGCCACCGGGACCGGAGGGGTCCTCGCGCGGTACGCGGCGGAAGGCATCCGCACGGTCCTCGTGACGTGTACCGATGGCGGTTGCGGTGACGGACCGGGGGGTGTCAAGCCGGGCGATCCCGGGCACGATCCGGCAGCGGTCGCCTTGATGCGCCGTCAAGAACTCGAGGCGAGCTGTCACGTCCTGAAGGTCAGCGATCTGGAAGTGCTGGACTATGCCGACTCCGGGATGATGGGCTGGCCGAGCAACGACGCCCCCGGATCCTTCTGGCAGACCCCCGTGCAGAAGGGCGCCGCCCGACTCGCGGAACTCATGCGGCACTACAGACCTGATGTGGTCGTCACCTACGACGAGAACGGCTTCTACGGCCACCCCGACCACATCCAGGCCCACCGCATCACGATGGCGGCGCTGGAGATGACCGCGCTGACACCGAAGGTGTACTGGACGACGATGCCCCGCTCGATGATGCAGCGGTTCGGGGAGGTCATGCGTGAGTTTCATGAGGACATGCCGGAGCCGGATCCTGCCGAGGCCGCCGCGATGGCCGAGATCGGCCTCCCCGACGATGAGATCACCACATGGGTGGACACCACCGCGTTCAGCGGTCAGAAGTTCGACGCATTGGCCGCGCACGCCAGTCAGGGCGAGAACATCTTCTTCCTCAAGATGGGCAAGGAGAGGTTCGGCGAGTTGATGGGCATGGAGACCTTCGTACGTGTCCAGGACGCCACCGGCGCGGCCGTACCCGAGAACGATCTCTTCGCCGGACTGCGCTGATCCGCCCGCCTGACCGGGGTCCGGGAAAGCTCACCAGCCTCACAGCGCGATCGAGCGCATCACACCCCCGGAGGCTTGTCCACGCGAGCCTTCCGGAATAGGTCGCCCCGGTTCAATCAGGGATGGCCGAGGGCTGCGTCCTCGAGTTCACACACGCTGAAGGAGCCGGCGCCGCTGTGTACGACCCTCGGCAGCGGCCTCGCGCTGCCGCGTCCCCGTGCACCTGGTGCGGCGCGGAGCGTGGCGCTTCGTCCGGCGAAGTCACCGTACCGGCCGGACAGTTCATCGTGCGGCACAACGTCCCGCCGGTACGGTTCGAGGTGGCGCCGTGTACGGCAGTGAAAGTGCTGAGCCTGCCCGCAGCACAGCTCAAGCCCCTGATCGGCGACCGGTCCCTCATCGGACCCCCGACTTGGCCGAAGTGCCTCTGCTCATGGGCTACGCCACAGTGGTCGACGCGACACTGAACGACCTCAGCCCCGCCGTAGGGCGGGGCCGAGGAGGTGGTGCACGGGTTCGGTGCGTTCGAGGGTGGTCAGCGTGGCTGCGCAGCAGTCAGAAGCAGCCATCGCCGCCAGTCTCCTGCGCCGCCCTGGACCCTGGGCCAACCCGAGCTGGTGGAGGGGATCCGCGCCTCAAGTCGTCGACAAGGACTGCGGGCCACGCTTGGTCGCCGAAGTGCCCTGCGGAGGTCACCGATGCCGATGTCGAGCGCTTCTTCACCCCACTCGGCGAACGCGAACTCGGTCTGTCGCGGGCCACGCGCTGAAGGAAGGCGACCTGCCGGCCGCGCCTGGGACGGGCTCGGGGAGAAGACGCAAGCGGCGGCAGCATGTCGCACCGCGTGCTGTTCGGTCGGCGCCCGTCGCCGGCCGAGTCGGCGGCGTGGGATGCCGGGGAGCGGTCATTTCCCGGCATCCCGATCGGTCTCACATCGAAGTCAGATCATGAGCAGCAGCCGTGTATGGGGCACGAGTTTCCGGTTGACGCTGGTGCTCTGCACGAAGATGGTGAAGTGGTCGTTGTGGTCCGGCTTGATGCGAACTTCCGTGTCGGGCAGGCCGAGCAGAGCCCGGGCTTCGGGTCCCGTGTACACGCGGTCTGTCTTCTTCTCTAGGACCGCGATCTGCTTCTGCGCCTGGATCTTCTCCGATTTGCTCAGCTGGTAGAACGCCCCACCGGTCCGGTAGGCGTGTCCGCATTCGATGACCCATTCTCTGATGGCCGCGTCGCGAGAGACCGGGATCAATTGGTACTTCGACGGATCGACCGGGGTGAGGCCGGCTGCCTTGATGGTGTTCTCATTGACCGCGTCCGCGCCGGTGGAGAACACCGCGCGCGATCCCCGAATGCCCTGGGCGCGGCCCATCATGAAGTTCTCCGTGGCCTGCCGGATGACCTGCCCGGCCTCCTCCAGGCCCTGTGTGCTGGTGGCGTCCCATATGGCGATGTTGTCCTTGGGGAAACCGCACTGCATGGCCTCGCGCTTGCCCATCTGGTCGGGCACCAGGACGGCCAGCGTCCAGTTGTCCTGCTGCGTCGCGATCATCTCGGCCACGGCCTGGACCAGTTGGTGTGGATCCTGGGCGGAGAAACCCCGGCAGCGGTGGCTCGCGTTCTCCTGACCGTCGGTGAGCACGAAGGTCAAAAAGCTGTGGTCGCCGTACAGTTGCGCGGTCTGCGCCAGCTCCCGCTGTGACTTCAGTGCGGCAGCCAGGAGCGCCGTCATTCCACCCGGACGGTACAGCTGCTTCAGCGACGGCATGCGCAGCACGTCCTTGTCGTAGATGACGCACTCCACCTTGTCGGCGAAGACGTACACCGTGACGCGGGTCTCCTGGTCCAATTCCCTCGAACGGCGGGCGAGGTAGGCGATCTGCTGATCGGCGACCTCGACGACCTTTCGGCTCAGGTGCGACATGGATGAGCTGGCATCCAGCACTAGAGCAACGTGGTTGATGTAATTCTGGCTTCCGGTCATCACAGCTCCCCCTTGTTCCGACTTGATGCTCCGATCCTCTCACCCACCACTGACAATCGATCTTGGTCCGACCGGCCTCACGACAGCAGCACGCGCGTCGCCGGGCGAGGCGCGAGGGCGACCGGAAACGAGTGCCGTCCGCCAGGCCGCGGCGGTGGGAAGGCTGAGGGCTGTCCCCGCATCGGTCCGGGGCAGCGTCAGGCTGGCAGGGGCGGGGCCGTACTCTTCGCTTGGTGATCCGGCGCGCTGCGTTCGGGTGGGGGCCCTCGGTTCGCGCCGATAAGGCCCCTTGCTGACTTGATCACCGTCTTGGGGAGGTTCGGGGAAACTGTGTGGATTGAGCTTGTCGAGGGCCTTCCCGGGTCTGCGGTCTTCCAGCCCCCAGCGTCGGAGTCGGCGCTGCTCCGCTGTGCCTCATCCCTAGGGCATCCACTACCCGCTGACCTGGTCGCCCTGCTCCGCGAATGCGACGGCATCGAGGGCGAGTACGAGGCTGGGCTGATCTGGTCGGCGGAGCGGATCGCCTCCGAGAACCGGACCCTTCGCGAGGACAGTGAGCTCGCCACGCTCTACATGCCATTCGACCCGCTGCTCTTCTTCGCGGACGCCGACAACGGTGATCTCTTCGCGCTCCTGCCCGGCCTGCGGCGGCCCGACGTCTTCGTCTGGAACCACGAGGACGACAGCCGCACCTGGGTGGCACCGAGCCTGGCCAAGTACCTTGAATGGTGGCTGACCGGGCAGATCAAGCTGTGACACCTCGGCTCACAGGGCCGGACGCCGCGGTGACATGATCTTGGCGTGACCGGTGTGATCACGGCGTCAGAGATGTCCTGGGACAGCACCCCTTTCAGCGGGATGAGCCCCGCGTGACTTCCGCAAGCTGATCACAGTGCTTCGACGAGAAGGGGCCGACCGGACGCGTCCTGGGCGTCCGTGGTCCTTGCCACTGGAGGACCGGGTTCTGCTGGTGGCCGCCTACTGGCGAACCAACCTGACGCTGCGGCAGCTCGCCGCCTAGTTCGGCGTCTCCAAGTCCAGCGCCGACCGGATCATCGACCGCACGGGGCCGCAGCTTGCCCTCAAGCAGCGGCAGCGCTTTCGCCGCGGCTGTGCTCATCGTCGACGGAACTCTTGTCCGCACCCGGGATCACACCGCCGCCGAGCAGTCGAAGAATTACCGCTACTCGACAAACCACCAGGTAGTCATCGACGCTGACGCCCGCTGTCGTCGCGGTCGGACGGCCGGTGCCGGGGAACCGCAACGACTGCTAAGCGTGGTTCGAATCCGGCGCGAGGGCAGCCGTGGAAGGGACCACGACGATCGCTGATGGCGGCTACCAAGGCACCGGCCTCGTGATTCCGCACCGCCGCCCCGTCGGCGGCGAGCTCTGCGAGTGGAAACAGGAGCACAACCGCTCCCACAAGAAGGTCCGTGCCCGCGTCGAGCACGTCTTCGCCAGGATGAAGAGCATGTCTCACGTGGTGAGTTTGGCGAGCTTCTCGATCACGAGCGGTGGCCGCCCTGGCACGACCAGCCGAGGCTGATCACACCCAGGAAATGAGTATGCGGCTGCGCGGCGTCAGCCGATCATGTGAGTATGACCGATCAGCTGGCGATCAGTACCTTGACTTTGCAGCATAGGATCCCGGACGACTGGGCGGCGGACCCCTGGGCCGAGGTGCGGCCTCTGATCGACGGCGTGGACGTTCTGAAGGAAGTCCACCCGGAAGGGGTGGCACTCAGTTGCCGACACTGGAAAGGCCCGGCCGAGAGCTGGCCGCTGGCGGTCACGGCGGAACCGCGCAGGGTCATGATCACTGAGCCGATCTGCACCGCCGGCTGCTGCGGCGCCCTATACGTCACCATGCGCCGCGAGGGCGACCGGGTGATCTGGGACGCCTGGGAAAGCACCAGCGATATCACTGCCTTGCCCGGGGACATCCGCTTCGATGCTGCCCAGTACGAAGCCGAACTCGCGCGGGCCGCAGCGGACCGCAGCTGGGAAGAGCCGGTAGACACCGTGGCCCGACTGCTCGAGCAGACCCTTGCGGGCAGCGGCTGGTTCGAGCAGTGGGGCTGCGTTCTCGCAGGTGTCTGGCCACGACGCGAGGAGCCCGACGTCCCCGAGGAGCTCACCAGTCCCGAGGGCGTCGATGTCGAGTTCCACCAGGTCCCGGCACCGGGGGAGCGCACATGTTCATACGGGTACGAGTTGTTCGTCACCCACGATCAGTCCGTGGAGCAGCAGGTGAGGCAGCTCGCGGCCCGCATTCTGGCGGACGATCCGCGGAAGACCGCTGAGCTTCGAGAACGCTGAGGACCAGATGCAGGAACGCGCGAGTTGAGAGTGGCCCCGTCATTGACGGGTTCGCTCTTTGCCAAGGCAGCTTCGCCTTGATCGTTTCCTGAGAGCGTGTCTCACATGGTGAGTTTGGCGAGGTTGTAGCAAACCAGTGCAGCCGTGAGGCCGAGGAAGGCGAGAAAGTGGGAGCCCTTGCGCTCGTATCGCACGGTCAGCCGGAGGTAGTCGAACAACCACGAAATCGACCGCTCGATCTTCCAGCGGTGCCGCCCGAGCTGCTTGCTCGACTCGATCCCAGGGCGGGGGATACGCGGGACGACGCCACGGCTACGCAGCCAGGCGCGATCTTCGGCGGAGGAGAACTACGCCTTGTCCGCGCGGAGTTTGGCTGGCATCTGCGACGGGGCCCATGCCGGAATCGGGTGGCCGGTACGCTGCCCTCAAGCCCCTGGCGTGCGGGATTGGCTGGTTTGGCACATCTAGCACGCCGCAAGATCGATTGCGGGACAGTCCATAGCGACATGTCCACGTCGCCGCTCGGGACGGCCTGCGGCCGCTGAGGGTGACAGGCGACACCGAGTGCACCAGTGCAAGAGAGGGCAGGATGACGGCGCGGCGCAAGAGCCTTTCACACCGTCAAGTTCGCGTGAGAGCTCGCTCGGCTGCAGGGGACCTCGAGCACCGCCCTTGGCGAGTGCCTCCCGATCGAGCATCAGGGCCTCGTCGCTGCCAGCATCCTGGTCGTGATCAACGAGACGGCTCCTGTCGAGACGCCGATCTGGTGCTGGCGCGACAGGGAGGTGCCCGAGCCTTGGCTCAGCATCGTCGTCCACGCCGTACCGTAGGGTGACCTTGACGGAATCCAGGGTGTACGTTCCTTGGTCCACTACTTGCCTCTTCGCGTCACATGGGTCGTAGCTGACGCCAAGCTCGGCTGCATAGAGACTCAAGAGGCCAAGTGCGGTGATAATGGCGTCGCGTGGAGTAGGCCCGGCTGAGACGAGACAGTCGTCCGGCGAAGGCCATGCTGGTCCACGTTTACGTGATACGTGGTGGCGCTGGTGGCGCGGAGAAACTGCTCGATGTCCTGCCCTACGGCTTCCACGACGCGATTCACCGTCCCGTACATGCTGGTAGCCGCAGTTCGCAGGTCAGTCACCTTCTCGCCATGGCGTGCTGAATTCATGAGCCATGGTTCCATCTCTGGATGGAGCCTTGTGGATTGATAGACGCCCCCCACCTCAAACGTTGATTTCAAGAAACATGTCTCCGACGTCGGAGGTGGTGTGCCATACATCTGATACCCCGAGCGTCTGGAATGGGTTGCGGGAGCTCAGGAATTCAAGCAGCCTAGGAGACTGGAATCGGCCTTGGGGGCCGACGCTTCAATTTCTCACCTGGCCCACTGAGTGCAGTGGTTCGTCGCCATCCTGTCCCGCGTATCGACTGGCAATTCGGCCGGTGCGACTCCAATACCGACAGGGGACGGACTCGCCGAGGCGGTCTGCGCCTGAACGGCGGGCTCGGCCCGGGTGAACCAGCTCGACGACACCGGCTGGACACGCGAGGGAGCGCAGGCGGATCTGGTGGTCTGGACCGCAATCCGTTCGACGGACCGCACAGGAGAACGCGGTGACGTAGGTCGCGTTCACACCCGCGGGGGCGCGCGAGTATATGCAGCTCATGAGGCTTGAGCAGTAACCCAGATCACGGCCGGGTCACGGTGTAGATCATTTACGCCCTGGGCAGCCTCGTAGCGTTCTCGATTCAACTTTCGTTCTGCGAAGCCCAGTTCGAGTGTGCAGGCGGTCTCGGCGGCCGCTTGTTTGCAAGGCCGGGGGGACTCTGCGGTCCGTCTCCCGAAAGGAAGCCCATGCCTCAGGACGTCAACGTTCGACCGCCCCTTCGACTCTGCGAGCAGACATCTTGAGTACGCCCAGGAGCGTCTTCTGTGCTGGATCCAAGACATGGGCCTGCTCCGCAGCCAGGCCGGCGTTCGAGGGGTGCAAGTCATGGGACCTGCCGCAGGCCACCGCCCGCGCCTACCCACACGCCTCGGCCGATGACGAGAACTGGTTCTCCCCGGCCTTCCTCTTCGATGGCCAGTTCGACGCCCACCTGCCGGACCGGGCGGACCGCGTAGCCGAGGTGGCGGGTGAGCCAATAGCCACCTCGCTGCGCTCCGCGGGCAGTAGGCCGCGGGTGCTCTGCCCCGTCGAAGCAAGGCGGACGGTGGTATTCCCGTGGAGATCACATGGGAGAACTGACGCAGCAGATGGTCCAGACATCCCCGGGCAAGCTCCCGTTGATCGGGCATCCGGGGCGACTGGCATCGGATCCTCTGGCGCTCCTGGCAGTCACTTAGCGGCAGTAGCGCACCTCGGATCCGGCAGCCGCATGATCCGGACGCACTACGCCTGACGGGCCGCGATTGCTTCCTGATCAACACTCCTGAGGCAGCCAAGTAGGCGCACGTCTCGCAGCAGGAGTGCTTTGACAAGGGCGGGCCGTTCACGGAAGGCCGGCGCTGTCGAGGACGAGTCTGCCGTGGACGATCGGTTCGCCCCGTTCGAGAACCGGGCGGGCGCGGGGCAGTTCGTCCTCAAAGGGCAACGGCGGCCCGCTCCACTTCCTCGGCTGTCAACGCAGCAGCCGTGCCCCTCGCGGTCGTTCGGACCGGGAGCCGGTCGCGTGAGTCCGGCTGCTCGGGGCGGCCGCAGCGGAAGGTACAGAAAGATCGCGGACGCGACCGGCCAAACAACCACGGGCCGTTCGATTCCTCTGCATGGAACATAGCTTGAAGGGAGATCGGTGTGAAATCTCGAGGCCTAGGTGCTGTCCCGAAGGTGTCCGCCGACAGCGTTCCGGCGCAGCCCAGCGCCCAACTCCAGCCCGGGGAGGCGGGGGAAGCGCTGGCCCGCCTCTTGGCGAAGGGCATCAATGGGAGCACGAAGGAGTACCGAGACTGCCAGAGCGCCGCTCAGCAGCGGCTGGACGAGCTCGGATCCCCCCACTCCAGCACCACGCTGCATATGGACGGAGCCCTCCAACTGGCGCCGCGCACGTTCCTCCCGCCCGACGCGGAGGGCCACGCCAGGTTGAGACAACTCGACACCAGCCTGCGCATGATCGAAGCAGCCTTCCCCCAAGTCAGCACCGATACTGAGGTATGCCGACTGACCAGCAGGATGCTGGAAGAGGCCTGGAGGAGCCGAGCACTCACCCCGCCGCGCGAGGAGCAGCAGATATCCGACTGTGCTTGCTCTCTCTGCGGTCGGCTGCCCACACCCCCCGCACGCACGCTGAGTGACTACGGCTGGCGGCAGAGCGCGGGTCGTCCTCTCACCAACAAGACCTGGCCATACCGTCGGGAACTCAACAGCGTCTTGACCGGTGGATGGTCCTGGACCCGGCAGATGAACGACCTTGAACGAGACCTGGGTCACCGCCACCGCTTCGAAGACGACATCCTCGTCTTCCACGAATACAAACGCGTGCGCGACACCATCGATACAACGCGCCTCACCAAACTCGCCGAACACCGCTTGGCTGAGAGTTTCAACACCAACAGCGCACGGGCGCTTGTCTCCGGACTCTTCGCAGCCCATAAGCGATCCGTCGACGAGTACTGGCTCAAACAGCACCACGCGGGCAGCGTCATACTTCCCCAGACCAACCCACTGAGCCAGAGCAGCTACTCACTCCTGCAGATGCTGGACTGCCTGTTCTGGCACGTCTCACCCGACACCGAACTCTGGCAGGAAGAACACCTCGCCTCCCTGCTGCTGTGCCGCGTCATCGACGACATGGTCGACGTCCGAGCCGACGCCCTCACCGGCGAGATCAGTAACTTCTGGCTAGCCGACATGCCCACCCACACCAAGGCTTTCTACGCTGCCTGCGCCATCGCCCTCGTCAAGTACGGCTGCATGCCCGAGGCGCATAGCCCGATGTGGAACACCTGGCTGATGACCACCACCATCGTCTGGATGGGGCTCACGGGCCGTCACGCCCTGTGGTTCGACGGCATCACCGAGGGCCTCCCCCCGGCCGAGGACTGCCCGCTTTGCGACCTGCAGCCCAACCCATGCACCGGCATCCTCACCCACGGCACCACCCTCACCATCACCCCGCGGCCCACCGCACCAGCACTGAGCACCCGGACCGCTCAGCTATCCGAACGCTGCCGGGCCCAGTACCCCCAGACATGGCCCCTCTTCGACGCCGAGCTCCATGCCTTCGAGGCACTGCACGGCCCCTGGTACGGCAACATCGACAGCACATGGGAGATCTTGCGCCGCACCTACATCGCCGCCGTGGAGGCATCCAGCGCCGCACCGTCCCAGGCCCGCGCTCGTCACGTCCAACAAGACGCCGGCTCAGTCGGATCTGAAAAGTTCCAGGCCCTGCACGACCCCCAAACCGGGAGAGAAGACACCACACTGCTCGCCTACATGTTCGGCTGCGCCCACCCGCATTTCCTCTGGAACGCCACGGGATACCGTCCCACGAGCCTTGCAGGCGACTGGCTCGACGGCTGACACCTCACCCCCTGTTCCAGACGAGTAGATGGTGGGGCCGTCCTCACCAGCGACCTCGGACCGGTCCCGTGGCCCTTCAGTCCACCGCGGGCTCCAGGTCCATCGGAGAGGGCGGCGGGCCGGACCGGGGAGACGACGGCGCCGGGGTGGTCGGGGATGCTGGAGATCCAGAGCGAGGCTCGCAAGACCTGGGGCGTGCCGGCGGCGGACACGTTGAGCGCGCTGCGCTACGCGCTTGACCTCGACGGCGAGCTGACCGAGCGACAGCGCGAAACGGGGTGCCGCTCTGCCCAGTGGTCACCTGACACGACCAGACCTCACCGATCAGTCTGGATTCCAACCTGCTGCCCTACACCAGCAAGACCGAACCCCTGGCGTACCTCCTGTGACCGGAATGGGGAGGGGAGGGGAGGGGAGGGGGGGGCTCCCCCTCCTCTCCCAACCAGCTCGTCCCACGTGGCGCAGGACACGTTCATGTCAGGATTGCACTTGGGAAGGTTCTGGGAAGTCATAGGGGCGCCCATGACCCCATGACTGCCGTGAAGGTGATGACCCGTGACGTCCACTGCGCCTCCCCCCATACCCCGAGCCGCGGGATCGTTTCCGTTCATCGGCCACGCTCTGAAAATGCGCGACAACCTCGGCTTCATCGACTCGCTGCGCGAGACACGGGAACCACTCGTCGAGATCGTCCTGCAACCCGGGACGCGCACCGTCGTGGTCCAGGACCCGGCCCTGATCCACCAGATGCTCAAGGCCCTGGGGCCCACCCTCGACAAGGGCCGGCTCTACGACAAGCTGGGCCAGCTGCTGGGCGACAGTGTCGTCACCGCCACCGGCCGGACCCACGTACGCCGTCGCCGCCAGGTCCAACCTGCGTTCGCCCACACCGAGATCAGCCGGTACGTCGACATCATGCGCGCCGAGGTGGCCGCCACGGTCGACGGCTGGGAGCCCGGGCAGGCCCTCGACGTACGCGAGGCGATGGTCGGGCTCAGCCTCGACATGCTGGCCAAGACGGTGTTCGCCGGCAGCCTCGACGACGCCGTCTTCCGCCGGCTGCGCAGAGACCTGTCGGTGGTGTTGAACGACGTCGGCGTGCGGATCATGTTGCCCGACTGGGCCGAGCGCCTGCCGCTGCCCTTCAACCGCCGCTTCGACCGGGCCCGGGCCGGCGTACGCGCCACCATCAACACCGCCGTCGACGAGCTGCAGGCCTCCGGGCACGACACCGGGGACATGCTCTCCATGCTGCTGCGCACCATCGACGAGGAGACCGGCGAGCCGCTGACCGGGCATCAGATCTGCTCCGAGATCCTCACCCTGGCCGTCGCGGGGACCGAGACCACCGCGTCGGTGCTGTCCTGGGCCCTGTACGAGCTCGCCCGCAACCCCGACATCGAGGCCCGGGTCATGGCCGAGCTGGACGAGGTCCTCGGCGAACGGCCGGTCGCCTTCGACGACGTGACCCGGCTGCCGTACCTGGACCGGGTGATCACCGAGACCCTGCGGCTGCACCACCCCGGCTGGCTGGTCACCCGCCGCACCACCGAGGAGACCCGGCTCGGCGAGTGGACGCTGCCCGCCGGCACCGAACTGGCCTACTGCCAGCACGCCCTGCACCGCGACCCCGAGCGCTTCCCCGACCCGCAGACCTTCGACCCGGACCGGTGGACCGACCCCGCGCAGGAGCCTCCGCCGGGCGCGTTCCTGCCCTTCGGGGACGGCAAGCACAAGTGCATGGGGGACCGCCTCGCCCTCACCGAGATGGTCACGGCGCTCGCGACGATGCTGCGTTCGGTACGGCTGGAACTCTCCGAGGGCCAGGTCATCCGCCAAGTCGCCCGGCTCACCGTACGACCGCGCACCCTGCGGATGACGGTCCGCCCCCGGAACCGTCCCCGAGCCGGGGCCGGCCTCTAGCGCGTGCTCTTGGATGGGTTGGTCAGTTCTCCGGATGTGTCGTCCGCTCGGTACCCGACGGGGGCGTGACCTGCTGGCTGGGCGAGCAGCGCCCTGGCGAGGCCCGGGAGGTCCAGGGGGCTCGGACGTCTGGAACGGTGGCCGGGGCGTCGGCAACAGAGGATGGGGGCGAGCGGGACTGTCGATACGGATCGTTCCGGCGGCCTCCTCGTGCGCGGGGGTTCTATTTCGGCGGCGCGGGGCGCGGCGACCTACACCACAGCCGCGCCGTCTGTGCCGGAAACCATGCCTGTCTCATCAACAGCCTCTATCCGTAGGCAGATCACCGGCATGAGCGGTTTCGAGGCGGTGGGCAAGGTGGAGCAGATCCGCCAGGCGCAGCACCCGTCCGTCGAATCCTGGGAGCGGGACATGGAGCGGCTGGGTCCAGTGGGCGGGGATTGCGTCCAGCCCGTAGTACGCCCCCGCGAGGCCTCCGGTCACCGCGGCGACGGTGTCCGTGTCACCGCCGAGGTCGATCGCGGCGCGTATCGCGTCTTCGAAGCTGGTGGTGGTGCGCAGGGCCCAGACGGCGGAGCCCAGGCAGGGCCAGACGGCACCGTTGAACTCGGTCGCATGATCGGGGTGCCAGTCGGGCGCGAGTACGGTGGCGTAGCGGCTGCGGTGGTCGGGGTGGACAAGAGCCAGGATGTCGGGCAGCGCGGTGAGAGGTTCGGTGTCCTCGAGCGTGACGCGGATGAGTTCGTGGAAGATCGCGGTACCTTCCCAGGCCGCGCGGTCACCATGGGTGAGGGCAGCGATGCGGCGGGCCGCGTCCATGGTGGCTTTTTGGCCGGCGGCCGCGAAGTGGACCGCGGAGGTCGATGCCCGCATCAAGGAGCCGTTTCCCGCTGCTCGTTGGTTGACCTGGAAATGGATCGCGGCGGCGAGGTCCCAGGGCATGCCGTTGGCCAGGACCTCTTCGGTCTGCAGGCCGATGTCCTTCGGTTCTGATGCTGCCCACCGCTGGAAGCGGGCGAAGATGTCCGGCAGATCCAGTCCGCCCCGCTCCAGCAACGACTCCGCGACCAGGACGGCCATCTGCGTGTCGTCAGTGGCCTCGCCTGGATCCCATCCACGGCCTCCGCGCATCTCGCCACCGGCACCAGGCGCGGGAAACCGCGCGGAGAACGCTCCCTGGGGACCGAACTCGAAGGGGCCGCCCAGGGCGTCACCCACCGCTGAGCCGACCACCGCGCCAGTAGCCCGCTGAATCCGCCTCATTCGCGCAGGCTATCTGTGCCGCGCCGACGGCCGCGCCGCCCTGTTCCTTCTTCGGCGGGCATGCCGCCTGTGGGGAACTACGAGAAGAGATCGGCGAGCCGAGACGTATCGTCTTGCAAAGGGGCTGGTCATGTCGTACCTTCTTGCCCATGGGATCCCTGTGAGACAGCCGGCGCCGACCGCGTAGAGCACCGCTCCGCCGTCGCCGCGCCCCGCCGTGCAGCCATCCGCCCCGTTCCGGCCCGCCCTGGGCCAGGAGGGACCCACCCGTGCGCACCTCACAACTCACCCTTGTCGACGTCACCAAGCGCTACCCCGGCCGCTCCGTTCTCGACCAGGTCTCCTTCACGCTCAAGCCAGGCGAGAAGGCCGGGCTCATCGGCGACAACGGCTCCGGCAAGTCCACGCTCCTCAAGCTCATCGCGGGCCAGGAGCACCCGGATGGCGGAGAGTTGACCGTAACCGCCGCCGACGGTATCGGCTATCTGCCACAGACCCTGCCGCTCCCGCCGACCGCCACGGTCCAGGACGCCATCGACCTGTCCCTGGCCGAGCTGCGCGCGCTGGAGAGGGAGCTGCGCCGGACCGAGCAGACACTCGGCGACGGCGGCGACCTCGACGCGTACGCCGCCCTCCTCGAGCGCTACGAGGCCCGCGGCGCCTACGGGGCCGACCACCGTATAGACACGGCCCTGCACCACCTCGGCCTGCCCGCGCTGCCCCGCGACCGCCGCCTCGGCACGCTATCCGGCGGCGAGCGCTCCCGCCTGTCCCTGGCCGCGGTCCTGGCAGGCCGCCCGGAGCTGCTTCTGCTGGACGAGCCGACGAATGACCTGGACGACCAGGCCGTCGCCTGGCTGGAGGAGCAACTGCGGGCACACCGCGGGACGGTGCTCGCGGTCACACACGACCGCGTTTTCCTCCAGCGCCTGACCACCACGATCCTGGAGGCCGACTCGGGAAAGATCACACGCTACGGCGATGGCTACGTCGGCTACCGCACCGCCAAGGCCGCCGACCGCCGGCGCCGGCTGCAGGAGTACGAGGAGTGGCGCACAGAGTTGGCCCGCAACCAGCGGCTGGCCACCAGCAACGCCACCCGCCTCGAAGGCATTCCGCGCAAGGCGCCGCTGGCCAACTTCGGCCACGGCGGCTTCCGGGCCCGCGGCCGCGCGCACGGCGCGATGGTGCGCATCCGCAATGCCCGCGAGCGCGTAGACCGCCTGACGGCGACCCCGGTGGCCCCTCCTCCCGACCCGCTGGCCTTCACGGCCCGCATCGGCACAGCGGCCGAGACCGACGAAGCCACCGAGCTCACCGGTGTACGGGTAGGAAACCGCCTCCACCTGGACTCCCTCACCCTCGGCCCCACCGACCGGCTGCTGGTCACCGGCCCGAACGGCGCGGGCAAGACCACCCTGATCCGACTGCTGGCCGGCGAGCTGCGGCCGGACGAGGGCTCGGTACGCGTGCCGGGCAGGGTCGGCCATCTGCGCCAGGACGAGACACCGTGGGCGCCCGGCCTGACGGTGGCGGAGGCCTTCGCCCTGGGCCGCCCCGGCTTCGCTGACGACCACGCCGAGTCCCTGCTCTCCCTCGGCCTCTTCCGCCCGGCGGAACTGCATCTGTGCGTCGGCGACCTCTCGTACGGCCAACGAAGACGCATCGACCTGGCCCGCCTGGTATCGGCCCCGGCAGACCTGCTCCTCCTGGACGAGCCGACGAACCACCTCTCTCCCGCTCTGGTCGAGGAACTGGAACAGGCCCTGGCCGGCTACCCGGGGGCGGTGGTGCTGGTCACGCACGACCGGGCGCTGCGGGAGCGGTTCGAGGGGACGCGGCTTGTACTGGAGGAGGGTGTCATGGTGTGAGGGCGCCGAGAGCTGGCACAAGCCGCGGCGTCCCGGACCAAAGAAGTCCGGGGCGCGGCGCAGGGTTTCAGGGAGGCCCTGTGCCGCAACCTAGGCCACGATCGTGATCGGCCCAAGGGCGGTACGTAGTAGATCACCCGTACGCCGTCGCTCTCGTCGGCGTAGTCGCGCAGCAGGGTGAGGGCACCTCATACCGCATTCACCACCGGCCCCCGGATGCGGGCGCCGGGGTGCCTCTGCGAGACACGGAGACGGCTCTGCTGCGCGAATGGCTCCAGCGCCTGGCAGGCTGAACCGGCCGCACGTTCCGCAGGCGGTGGGCGCAGTCAGTTACGCCAGCCGCGCGGTGGGCAGGCGTTTCGAGGATGCGAGAGGCACACCCAGATCCAGGTCACCAGGGGTGCCGAAGAAGTGGGCGTCACAGGCGACCAGCTTGTTTCGCAGACGGGCGAACTCGCTGGCCAGTGAGGCAGTTCACCGTCGCCAACTCTCACCACCCGAATCACAGCACTGGACACTCCAGACCAGCGCGCTGCTCGTTCAGCTCTGCCGGACAGCGCGCTCGATCCGATACTGCTCTGCCAGCTCCTCGAACTGTCCGGCAGCAGCCGCGCTCACCGTGACTGGCCGGGTCTCGCCCACAACACCGCGCACCTGGTCAGCAACCTGCGCGGCCCGCCTGCCTGATGCATTGACGCCCAGGACAAGGACGGTGGCCTCGATGCCGCCGTCAGACTGCTCGTCGTCACCCACGGCGAAGCAACTCCACGGCACGTCACACGGCGGCGCATGGTCAGGGTCCGGACACAGCAGACGCTTGACCGACTCCTTCAGCCCCAACGCCTCCCGCACGCTCAGGCATCCATGGATCCGGATTTCGTACGCACCAGGCTCATCCACAGCCGTCACGTCTCCCTCAAGCTGTCAGCACCGCTCCGTGACTCCGACGGTAATGAGCACAGAGCAGCGCCGCATCAGGTCTCTCTCCTAGGTGATGACGATTCGATTTTCGGCAATGAGCCAGCAGCACGGTGATCGTTTCCGGTCACAGCACTAGTGGTGGGGCCGTGATTCGGGCTGGCGCCAGGAGGCGTGGATGGAACCGAGCAGATTGAGGGACTGGGCGCTGGGGCTGCCTGGTTCGGCGTGGTAGATGACGAGCTGCTGGCCGGGTGCGTCGCGTACGTCGAAAGCCTGGTAGGTGAGGGTGAGAGGGCCGACGTCCGGATGGAGGAAACGCTTGGCGTCCTGGGTCTTGCCGCGCACTGTGTGGGCGTTCCACAGGCGGGTGAAGTCCGCGCTGTGCTCAGTGAGGGTGCCGACGAGTTCGCGCAGCCGTGGGTGTTCCGGGTCGAAGCCGGTTGCATGGCGCAGGTTGGCGACGGTGGCCTGTGCTGCCCGGTCCCAGTCCGTGTAGAAGTGTCGGCCCGCGGGGTCGAGGAAGGTCATGCGGGCCAGGTTGTCCGACGGCTCGAACGGGGCGTAGAGGGCATCGGCCAAGGCGTTGGCGGCGAGGATGTCCAGGGTCCGGCTCATGACGAACGCCGGTGTGTTGGGGTAGCCGTCCATCAGCTGGCGCAGCGCGGGACTGACCCGCTCGGCGGCGTGGCCGGAGGGCCGGTCGCTCGGTGCGGCCCCGGCCAGGCGGTACAGGTGCGCGCGGGTACCCGCGTCGAGGTGCAGCGCGCCGCTGAGCGCTTCGAGTACTTGGGGTGAGGGATTGCGCTCGCGCCCTTGTTCCAGGCGGGTGTAGTAGTCGGCGTTCACTCCGGCCAGGACGGCGACTTCCTCGCGGCGCAGTCCGGCGACTTTGCGGACCCCGTAGCTCGCCATGCCGACGTCTTCCGGCCGCAGGCCGGCGCGGCGTGTGCGCAGGAAATCTCCCAGGTGGTTGTCGTCCATGTGTTCAGGCTAGGCGGCGGCCCGGTGTGCTGCCTGGGTGTGCCACACCCAGGCAGCACGCGTCCTGGTTGATGGCCGCTGACCTGCCCAGACTCGGTGGAGCAGGGCAGAACCCGCACCAACCGAGGAGAGGAGTCCGCCATGACCGGGACCGCTGGAGACGACCACGCCGACGCGGTCGGGATGTGGGTGACCGCGGACGGTCACATCCGCCAGGAGCTGCTGCCGGACGGCCGCTACGACGAAGCCCGCGGCGAGCGGCACAGCGCGTACACCGGCCGGTACACCGTGACCGGTAGCCACCTGGACTACGTCGACGACACCGGGTTCACCGCCACGGGCGACATCCGGGACGGAGTGCTCCACCACGAGCACCTCGTGCTCTACCGGGAGCAGAAGCCGTCGTAACGGAGGCCGCCGTGGTCTCCCTGCTCATCGGGGGCGAATCCGCCGTCGGCGGATCAAGAAGGCTCAACACAGCAGTCAGCATCAACGCATCAAGGACCATCCTCATGACAGGACAACGACTCCGCGGCAAGGTCGCACTGATCACCGGCGCGACCGGCGGCCTCGGCACAGCGACCGCCGAGCTCTTCGCCCGCGAAGGTGCTCGAATCGTGATCACCGATGTCGTCGAAGGCCCCCTGCGGGCTCTGGCCGATCGGATCGAGGCACACGGCGCGGAGGTCGTCACGGCCCGCCTCGATGTCTCCTCCGCCCGGGAGTGGGACGAAGTGATCACTCTCGTAGGCGACCGGTTCGCAACGCTGGACGTGCTCGTGAACCTCGCCGGCATCCTGGACTGGCCGGGTATCGAGGAAACGCGGGAAGAGTCTTGGGACCGCGTCATCGACGTGAACCAGAAAGGCACATGGCTCGGCATGAAGGCGTCGATGCCGCTCCTGCGTGCGAGCGGCAACGCGTCGGTGATCAACACGTCATCGGTGCTCGGCCTTGTGGGAAGCGGCGCGGCCGCGGCTTACCAAGCGTCCAAGGGCGCGGTGCGCCTGTTGAGCAAGACCGCCGCGGTCGAGTACGCCCGGCAGGGAGTACGGATCAACTCCGTGCATCCCGGAGTGATCGCCACACCGATGATTCAGGAACTCTTGGACGACCAGGGCGACCAGCAGCCGGACATCCAACGCACCCCCATGCGCCGGGCCGGCCGCGCCGACGAGATCGCACCCGCAATCCTCTTCCTCGCCTGCGACGACTCCTCGTTCGTCACCGGCTCGGAGCTGGTGGTCGACGGCGGGCTCACCGCGCACTGAGCAGCCGGGCCCTGAGACGTCCACAACAGCCTGCCGTGAAGGATGCGCCCGGTAAGCGTGTCAACGGCATCTCCCACCTGGCTCGCTTACCGCGCCACCGCACAGCACTTCAGGGCGCCCCAAACCGGCGCCTGCACTCACCTTCTTCAGGGAACGCACCATGACACCTGCAACTCTGTCCGCCGAAGCCGCCGAAGCCGCCGAAGCCGCCGAAGCCGCCGAGCTCGCCGGAAAGGTCGCCCTCGTCACCGGGGCGGCGCGCGGCGTGGGCAAGGCGACGGTAGCGCTCCTCAGCGCACGAGGCGCCCGCGTCGTCGCCGTCGACCTACGCCCCGACATCAAGACGCTGCCGGACGAGTTTCCCAGCGTCCTCGCGATAAGTGGCGACATCACGCAGGAAGAGACCGCCACCCGCGCGGTGCAGTCAGCCATCAAGATCTTCGGCGGACTGGACATCCTGGTGAACAACGCCGGACGCACCCTGAACAAGCCCATCACCGACACCACCGCCGAGGACTGGGACACCGTGATGGCAGTCAACGCCCGCGGCTCCTTCTTCTGCACCCGCGAAGCCTTCCGAGCCATGAAGGCCCGCGGCGGGGGAGCCATCGTCAGCACCGGCTCCTACACCTGCACCGTCGCCCTGCCCGAAGGCGCCGCCTACAGCGCGTCGAAGGGCGCTCTGGCCCAGCTGACCAAGGTGCTCGCGGTCGAGGGCGGGCCATTGGGCATCCGCGCCAACATCGTTGCCGCAGGCGTCATCGAGACTGATTTCCTCGACACGATCCGCTCAGACAGCCGCGCCTACCTGGCGTCCTTCGCCGACGCGCAACCCCTGGGCCGAGTAGCACAGCCCGAAGAGATCGCCGAGGTCCTGTGCTTCCTCGCCTCACCACGCTCCAGCTTCATCACGGGAGCCGTGGTCGCCGCTGACGGCGGCTTCACCGCGGTCTAGCCTCGCCGTTTCGGGTGGGATGAGGCCGGAAGCCGGGAGGAAACGCGAAAGTGCCTTCTGAGCTGGGACGATGAACCTTTTCGAGGGGTTCTGTCGGTCCAACATGAGCTGCGCGATCGACTTGATCCTCCGGCGGGCGTAGGGTGCGGCGGCGCGGGCACCCTTGCCTGGGCTGGCCGTCTCATCCGACGCACCGCGACGAGGATCAGCACGCCCATGCGCAGCAGCACCAGGATTCGTCTGATCGAGCCCACTGACGCCGCCCCGATAGCAGCCCATCGGGTGCGGGACTTCGAGGCTTTCCGTCGGTGGGAACCGGCCCAGCCGGCCGACTTATTCACCCCGGAGGGCCAGGCTGAGCGGATCGACAAGCTGCTGGCCGGATACCAAGCTGGCACGGTCTGGCCGGGCGTGGTTCTCGCCGACGACCAGGTGATCGGGCAAATCACCGTGGGAGGCATCCTGCCGCAGCCGCACCTGCGCCGCGCCTCCGTCGGATACTGGATCGCCGGCGTCGCCCAGAATCAAGGGCACGCCGGGCACGCCGTCGAGCTTGTACTCCGGGTGATGACCGACGAACTCGGGTTGCACCGCGCCGAGGCGTCCACCAATCTGGAGAATCTGCCGTCGCAGCGGGTGCTGCGCCGCAACGGGTTCAGCCCGTACGGTGTCGCGCACTCCTCGATCTTTCTCGACGGGAGCTGGCGGGACGGGCTGTTGTGGGAGCGGATCCTCGGCGACTGATCTCGCCGTTTCGGTTGGGATCTGGCCACGGCTTTCCACCGCCTCGCCGCACTGCCCCGACCAGTTGACTGACCTGCGGCCCAGCCCACCCACGATCCGAAGGCCCCGGAGACCCCGACCATTGCGCCGGGACTCCACCATGCCCAGGCAACAGAATCGCCTCGACCGACCCGCCCCTACCTGCCCACGGCGAGACTGGCGTCGTGGCGGTACCGCTGCGAAGGGCCGTAGGACCCTGATCAGGGGGACTGGGCTCCTGGCCGTCTGGGTCACGGCGCATCAGATCAGGGCGGCTGTCTGCGAGGGCGACGGCCCGGATGAGTCCTTCCACCAAGACCCGCTCGATGCGGTAGAGCCGCGCTCGCTCGTCCCGCTGAAGCAGATGATCCGCGCCAGCCGGGCCGACGCGGCATTGCACCGCCTTGACGCTCGTCAGGGACCCGCCGATCTTCGCCCGCGGTATCGGGGCCGTCGGGTGATCGGCGATGCGCTGCTGGACCTCGTCGTAGGTGGCCGTGCCGCCCATCTCCACGATGCGACGCAGCACCGCCCGGGCCCCGGGCATCAGGGAGGCGATCATCTGGAACAGCAGACGGTCGGTCCAGCCGTCCCCGAGGTCGTCCTCGCCCAGGTCTTCCGGCGGGGTCGGGGCTCGGGCGCCGGTTCGTTCAGCAAGTCACCCTACCGTGGCCTCCACGGCCACCTGGTCCTTGATCGTCCTCACAAACGTTCATGATCATGGGGGCCGTTGCCGTACCGGCCCCGCCGACCCGCACGAACGCATGTGACCGAGCGCCCCCAGTTGGCCGACCTGAGGACGCTTGTTGGCCAGCGCGCGCCTGGGGGCTATCCGGGGATGGTGCCGAGGTCGAGGCCGGTCAGGTCACGGCTGGCGTCCCACAACCGCACCGCGACGGAGGTATCGGTGAGGTGGTTCCACACCGGTTCACTTTGGGGCTTGCCTCGCAGGCTGAAGACGCGCGGTCCCCACAGCTGCCCTCCGCGCACGGTCGGGTCGAGCACCGCTCGGACCGCGGGCCATGCGCCGGAGTGCTTGCCCTGGACGAAGAGGGCGGCTGGTGCCCCGCAGAGCCGCGCACCAGCGGTCCGCACATGGACTGGCGGGCGTGACGGCGTCAGGGAGTCCAGCGCGCCGCCGGGATGGACCACCACGCTTGCCACCGTGCTGTCGACGGCGCGCAGGTGGCGGTCGAGTTCGAGGCCGAAGTACATCTGCGCCAGCTTGGAGCGTCCGTAGGTGCGCTTGGGCCGGTAGTCCGTCCGGGACTGCAGGTCGTCGAGGTCGAGCCGCTCGGACTTCGCCGCGAAGCTGCCCATGGTCACGATGCGGGCCGCCGGTGCGGCCGACAACAGCGGCATCAGCCAGTGGGTCAGCGCGAAGTGTCCGAGGTGGTTCGTGCCGAACATGAGCTCGTGACCGTCCCCGGTCTCCCGGCGCGGCGGGTCGTCGAGCGCGACGCCGGCGTTGTGGACCACCGCGTCGAGGCATTCCACATCCAGTGATTCCACCGCTGTTCTGAGCGATGAGAGGTCGGCGAGGTCCAGCCGTACGGCCCGCACCCGCGCGCCAGGGACACGCGAGCGGATCGAGGCCGTGGCGCCTTCGGCCTTCGCGGGATTCCGGCTGCCCAGTACGACAGTGGCTCCGGTTGCGGACAACTGCTCCGCGACGAAGTACCCGATGCCGGCGTTGCCGCCGGTGACCAGGAAGACGCTGCCATCGGCACGCGGCAGCCGTTGAACATCCCAGGGCAGGATGGAGGACGTAGACGACATGGCGGCGGGGCTCCTTTTGCCGGTGAAGGCGGCTGCGGTTGCGGCTGCCTTGCAGGGCAGCTCGACGCCCACGGTTCCAGCGGCCCCCGACACATCGCCTACGGATCACCGACAGCCCCGCCGGACGGCCGACATCTGTGACTGGGCGGTGAGGTGGCAGCGGGTGGGCGTCAGCCAGTGATGGGAGTGAACGCCCCTGGATAAGGGGCTGAGGTTGGGCTGTGGCTGCTGTCATGGGGTGGCCAGGCGGCGGTTGCGGTGGGGCTGGCAGGAGGGTTGCTGGCTGTCGTGGGGATGGCTGTTCAGGGCAGGTGAAGCACTCCCGTAGGCCTGGCAGGCGTCTGAACACGCGTGACATCTACCGGTATGCCGACATCCGGCTCACTCCGAGGCACGCTCCACGATCAGCCGGCGGCACTGCCGCGCGCGATCAGCCACCCCATCTCCCACGGCAGTCAGCTCTGCCAGATAGGCCAGAGCATCGGTAATTTCCTCGTGATCCGGATTCACGAGGGGTCAAGGAGTGGAAGGGCCGGGGAGTTCCGCTGCCGCCGATTCCGGAGATCCCCATGGTTCCTCCAGTGCGGCCCGAAGTGCGATGACGGTATCCGTGCCGATCTCGACCAGCACGACCGGGCTGCGGCCGGGGCGGAGCAGGCCGTGCTGCTGCACGGCCGCCACTTCGCCCGCAATCGCGCTCTGTACACGGCGGACGTCGCCATTCAGCATGCCGTGAGGGAACGTCCGGAGCCGGAGGCCGTGGCCGAGGCCGCCGGACGCGCCCTAGCCTACCTTCCGGAGGTGCGCTCAGACCGGTTGCTGCAGCAACGGCAGAACGTGTCGAGCGCGCTGCAACGGCACGCACCCGTCCCGGCGGTCGCGGACTGGCTTGAGGAGTACCGCACCATCGCCGGCAACAGCTAGGGGGAGACGGTGACCACCTCGAGCATCCGCACCGCCATGGTGATCCGCACCTACGGGCCCGGCCAGGCCCCGTCACTGAACGACACCCTCGCCGACATCTGGCGTACTGGTTCGGCCCTCTGGCCGACCAGGTCCCCGAAGGCGCCCGCACCGGGCGGCTGATAGGGCTGTGCGAACTGGCCGTTCGCCCACCATGGCAACCCCACGGCATCGGAACCCGGCTGCACGCCGCACTGCTCCAGGCCATCGCCCCGAAGTGGTCCTCGCTGCTCGCCCTGCCCTCGAATAAGCGCGGCCAGGACCTCTACGCCCGGCTCGGCTACCAGTACGCGGGGCCGTACCGCAACACGCCCGACGGCCCGGAGTTTGACCTGCTCCTGCTGCGGATCCAGGACGCCACCTGACACCAGCGCCCCCGGTGCTCCACCCCGGTTTGCGCAAGATCACCCATGTACTCGCCTTCCCCTGACCCCGGTACCGAACAGCGCATGCGCACCCACCACGCCACCGCCGCGAAGGCCCTGGACGTGCTGACCGAACCGGGCGGGGAGTTCTTGGGCTGGGCGCGGGCGCACCCTGGGCGCCCCGGCCAGCACCACCGCCGGCGACCCGGCGTGGCTGCGGCTCGTGTTGGTGTAGTTGCTGTACGCCGCAGGGCTGGCCGACGGCCTCGGGGCCCTGCGAGCCCCGAGGCCGTCGGCCAGCGGCCGGTCAACCGGAGAAGGCGCGGTCCGGCCCGAACGGGGAACAGGACAGGGGCCGTTTACGCGCTGCCAGTGTCGCCGGACCGGTCCGACGAGCGCAGCCCGGCAGCGACACGACTCCATCAACGGACACGCCTAAAGGGTGTTGCAGAAGGCTTGGGGCGGGCAGTCTGGGTGGTGGCTGGCCTGCTGTCTCACCCTGCCATGGCGAGGTTGTGCATGGTGGCGACGGCCTGGACGGCGTGGTGGAGGCCGTCGCCCCTTTGGCGGCAGTCGCGCAGGATCTTCCAGTTCTTCATCCGGGCGAAGGTGTGCTCGACGCGTGCCCGCACGCGCCGGTGTTCGGCGTTGTCTTCCTCCTGGCCGCGCAGGAGGGGACGTCCGGCTCGTCTGCGGTGCGGGACGATCAGCCCAGTGCCCAGGTAGGCGCCGTCCGCGATCACCGTCGTGTCCGCCGCCACGGCCGGCAGGTCTGACTCGCGCCAGACGTGTGCATCTGCCTTGTTGCCGGGTGCCGGCCGGGCCGATGCCACCACCAGGCGGGTGTCGGCATCGATGATGACCTGCACATTCGCCGAGAACCGGTAGTTGCGTGAGGAGGCTGCGATCTGCCGGTCACGGACCGGGATCAGGGTGCCGTCCACGATCCATAGCCGGTCGGTGCCCGGTACCGGCCTGGGCGCAGGCTCCAGTGCAAGCAGCGGGCCAAGGCGCTGGATGACCCGGCAGACGGTGGCAGATGAGCAGCCGAAGAGCGGCGCGAGCTGCCGCATGGTGAGGTTCGTGCGGTAGTACACGGCGACCAGCAGCACCCGCTCGGCCAGCGGAAGACACCACGGCCGACCACCACCGGGGCCGTCGCCGCCTCGCTCCCGCACCACCCGAAGCAGCTTCTCAAAGCGCCCCATCGGCAACCCGGTGAACGTCTCCACCCACACCGGCTCAGCCCTCAACACCCCACCCATACAGGAGAAATGCCCGCCACCAAGCCTTCTGCAACACCCTTTAGAGCGTGTATCGAAAGTGCTGCCATGCGCCTGAGCTGTGTGCGCGAAGGCTGAGCGCAACTCGGTGGCGTCTGGAGTGGAAGTGAGGAAGGCTCGCGCGCATGGTTTCGGTATTGCAGAACGTGGCGATTGACTGTGCGGATGCCTACGAGCTGGCCCGGTTCTGGAGCAGAGTGACGGGCCGTCCACTGCATCCGGAGGACAAACCGGGTGACCGGGAGACTCAGGTGCTGCTGGCGGAGGGGCCGGTGCTGTACTTCAACCAGGTGCCCGAGTCTAAGGAGATCAAGAACCGGATCCATCTGTGTTTGCGCCCTGAGACATCGCGTGAGCAGGAGGTGGAACGGCTGCTCGGCCTCGGTGCCACCTTTGTCACCGATCACCGGAATCCCGATGGCTCTGGCTGGGCAGTCCTTGCTGACCCCGAAGGCAACGAATTCTGCGTTCTTCGCAGCGAGTCCGACCGAGCCGCGATGGGTTCCTGACGCCTCCGCGCCGTCCTGGCCGGTTTCGTACGACCGCTGATCACAGCCACTCGTTGATGGCCGCTACGAGGACGGTCGCCTCGTAGCGGACCGCGAGCTTGTCGTACCTTGTGGCCACGGGCGGTACCTTTTGAGGCGGTTGATGCCGCACTCGACCGCGTGGCGGGCCTTGTAATCCTCCGGGTCAAACTTCGGCGGACGGCCGCCGCGGTAACCAAGCTTCTTGCGGTTGCGGGCTTGGTCGGCCTGTCCGGGATGGTGCAGCGGATTCCCCGGCGGCGCAGATAGGCGCGGTTCTTGCGGGAGGCGTACGCCTTGTCGGCCCGCACGCGGTCGGGGCGGACGCGTGGCCGGCCCGGCCCGGTGCGGGGCACGCGGACTTTCTCCAGTACGGGTTCGAACTGAGGCGAGTCACCGCGCTGCCCGGCCGTGACCACGATCGACATGGGCTTCTGACCTTGCTCAACGGCCAGGTGCAGCTTGGTGGTGAACCCGCCGCGCGAGCGTCCGAGTCCGTGATCGCGGGGCTCGTCAAAGACGCCGCCCGGTGGTTCCTTCTGCAGGTCACCCTGCTTACAGGCCCCGGCTGCGTGCTGATAGGCGCGGCACACCGTGGAGTCGACGCTCAGGTCCCACGTGATCGCACCCTTCGCGTCGGCCAAGGACTGGAGGTGGGTGAGGATCCGGTGCCAGGTGCCGTCCCGCTGCCAGCGACGGAAGAGGTCGTAGATCCGGCCCCACGGCCGTACTCGACGGGCACGTCCCGCCACGGAATACCGGTCCGGACCCGGAACCGTATGCCGTTGATCAACTGCCGCCGAGGCCAGACGGGCGGCCGCCCCACCTTCGTCCCTTTCGGCAACAACGGCTCCAAAACCGCCCACTGCTCGTCCGTGAGATCTCCCCGACCCATGAACCGTGATCATTCACAGCTCAAGATCTTCATCAGCCTTCTAGGGCCTGTCCGGCGGATCATGCCGGGCTGCCCACCGGCGCTGAATCGCTGTCGCGCCCCGCCGGACAAGGAGCTGGGTGGAGCAGGTTGGGCCCGGCGTTAAATGCCTCGACATCGGTCGCGGTGATCGGGGACGCTTCGCGCGATGACAAGAATCGACGACACGCCGCCCGCGTGGGACGAGCGCACCCAGCTCACCACGTTTCTCGACTACGCACGTGACACCGCCCGCGCCAAGTGCGATGGAGTCTCTGCGGAGAACGCCCACAAGGCGCTCCTGCCGGGCTCACCGCTGATGACCATGAGCGGAGTGATCAACCACCTCCGTTGGGTCGAGTACTACTGGTTCCAGGTGGTCTTCCTCGGCGAGGAGGACCGGGGCCCCTGGACCGAGGAGGACCCCGACCGCGAGATGCGTATCGCCGTCGACTTCCCGCTCACGCAGTTGCTCGACGAATACGCCGAACAGAGCGCCCACTACCGCGAACTGGTCGCCGGGAACGGCCTGGACAAGCAGGCCCAGCAAGCGGTCCGCGACGGTCTCCATGTCGACCTGCGCTGGATTCTCCATCACCTCATCGAGGAGACGGCCCGCCACAACGGCCACCTGGACATCCTGCGCGAGATGCTCGACGGCACGACCGGCGACTAGATCCGGCGGAGATCACGGACGGAGCCAGAGTCGGATCGAGGCGACGGCGACGGTGCCGTGGAAGATGTGGCCGCGCTTGTCGAACCTCGTGGCCACGGCCCGGGAGTTCTTCAACGCGTTGATCGTTCGTTCGACTTCGCCCTGCGGGTCGGCCGCCCCGCCGGAGTGGCAATCCAGAAGTGTCAGGAGGCGTTTGAGTGAATCCAGCCAGCAGGAAGACAGCCGCGGTTCTCGCCATCGTGCTTCTGGCAGGTCTGGCCATCGTCGTGTCAGCTTGGACAAGTCACAGCGTTGCCTGGGTTCTGATCATCGAGGGTATCGCCCTTGTGATCGTCGGCATCTTGGCCTGGCTGGCGGGGCGACGGCGAACCTAGACGACGGGGACGCGGCCTTGGCGGAACGTTCCCGTCGAGGCCGCCGGATCGATCCATCCGGTGGCGTCCTTGCCATCAGGAGACCTACCGACAGGCCCTGGACCAGCTCGCGGGGGTATCCCCGGTCGCGCAGGCCCTGCCTCCGTCCGCGGCCTGATGGAGCTGAAGGGCGCGCTGCGCTTGCACGGTGGCAGCCGGGGCGGCGGCGAGCAGCCCGACGCTGTGCACGCAGCATCTCCGTTGCGGTCCAGGCCGCGCTCGATCAGCCACTCGGGTGCCGGCGGGCGCCGCTCCTCGCCGACGCGACGCTCAGCCCAGCTAGCGGGCGTCGGTGCCGTGGTACAGGTCAACCTCTCCGCTAGAGGTCGAGGACGGCCTGGACCGTTCGCTCCGTGATCTCGCGGGCGACGGCGATGCGTGCAGCTGTGCGCTGCGGGCTGGCCGAACGGGAAGCGCTGCATCACGCCCGAGTGCGAGGAGGCGACTGGCGCCCTGATGTGGCGGGACGCCCAGCGGGTCGGGTCTCCGGTTGTTCTTGGCCTCCTGAGGACTCTGTCGGCGCCGCCCCACCATCGCCACTCAAGCCCATGCATCACCACCCACACATGAAAATCTATCTTTGTCAGAGTAGACATTGGTCAGTGGTGTGGTTATGGTTTCTCTCGTAGCCCAGACAGACGGAAGGGCCCGGCAGACATGAACTGCCGGGCAGCAGTACCGCAGTTGCAGTTCGCAGGACGGTGCGGTGGTGGAGTTTCGAAGCCAGGGTTGTTGCAGGACGGCGACGGGACTGACGGCCGGACCGGGTGGCCCGCAGTGATCAGGGGCCGCCGCGAGCAGTACCCGCAGTATCAGCAGTGGAATCAGTGAGAAGCACCTCGGTGAAGGCGTCGGGCTGCGGGCGCGCGCACCGGGAGGTTCGGCAGTGGGGTTCCAAGCCGGAGCAGACGCAAGACGGGCGACGGGGCTGGCTGCCGAAGAGTGGCGCTGTGACAGGTCACTGAGCAGGTCGCATCACAGCAGTACGCAGTAGAGCAGTACCAGCAGTGAGGGAAGAACGGAGGAATTGAACGCCATCAGGATCGCCCAGGCGGCTTGTGAAGTCTGGGTACCGCAGGACATCGATAGTGAGGTGGTCTCCGGTCAAGCAACCGCGATCCCAGCATCCCCGGCAGCATCTCGGTCGGGTATGTGGAGACAGAAGGCCGGCGCAGTAGTAGGGCCGGCAGATGGTGTAGCAGTTTCCTTCGGGCCCTGGCGCCGTACGGCGCCAGGGCCCCTCCATGCGTTCCACAGAGAGGTGCAATGACAGCAGACGATTCATTTAGCCGTCTCGAAGACGACAACTACCCCGCCTACACCATGGGCCGGGCCGCCGAGATGCTCGGCACCACGCAGGGTTTCCTCCGCGCCATCGGCGAAGCCCGCCTCATCACCCCGCTCCGCTCCGCGGGCGGACACCGCCGCTACTCCCGCTACCAGCTGCGGATCGCCGCCCGCGCCCGCGAACTCGTCGACCGCGGCACTCCCATCGAGGCCGCCTGCCGCATCATCATCCTCGAAGACCAACTCGAAGAAGCCCAGCGCATCAACGCCGAACACCGCCGCACCGCATCCCGGCACACAGCCGACACCTGACTCGGTCCACAGCGATGCGCCGGGCCGCAATCCCCCCCTCGATTCCAGAACATGAGCGCATGATCGCCGAAGAACCTCAGCCGCTGGCACACGGACGACAGTCACAGCCCGGCACTGGCACCACGCCCGGCACTGGCACCACGCCCAAGACCCTGGGCACCCCGGCGCTCGATGCGCCTGCCGACGCAACCGGCTGGCCGACTGCCGGGCAGACAGCCAGCGCACTGGAAGACGGGGTACAGCGCGCGGCGGCTGCGCTGAAGCCGCGGATGCGAGGCTGGCTGCACGCCGGCGTGTTCCCCCTGGCGCTGGTCGGCGGCATCGTACTGATCGCCGTTTCGCGCTCGGCTGCAGCAGTGGCCGCCTGCTCGGGGTACGCAGCGTCGGCCTGCCTGCTGTTCGGTACCAGCGCGGTCTACCACCGCGGAACCTGGGGCCCGCGCGGCGAGGCCGTCCTGCGGCGGCTGGACCACGCGAACATCTTCCTGATCATCGCCGGCACCTACACCCCGCTGGCGGTACTGCTGCTGCCCACGGGACAGCAGCGGATGCTCCTCGCGGCTGTGTGGGCGGGCGCCCTGGCCGGCATCGCCTTCCGCATCCTGTGGATCGGGGCTCCCCGGTGGCTGTACACCCCGTGCTACATCGCGCTGGGCTGGGTGGCCGTCTTCTACCTGCCCGACTTCGCGCGCACCGGCAACACCGCGGTCGTCGTACTCGTCATCGCCGGCGGTCTGCTCTACACCGCGGGAGCCATCGTCTACGCCCTCAAGCGCCCCGACCCCTCACCGGCCTGGTTCGGCTTCCACGAGGTCTTCCACGCCCTGACCATCGCCGCCTTCACCGCGCACTACACCGCCATCCTTCTGGCAGCCACCTGAGCTGGCAAGGAGACACGTCGGCTCGACAGCGCCAGGGCCGGCCCCCGCCAAAACGAGACGCGCCCGGGCTCCCTGGCCGGGCGCGTCGTTGTTCTATCGGGGCGTGGGTGAGGGGTTCATTTCACGCACGCGGTGGTGGCGGCCGGGGTGGCGGTGGTGGCCCCCGGACTCGTCGTCTATGAAGCGTCCGTGGTCGTTGCGGAGGGTGGCGGTGTCGGAGCGGTTGTCCCAGACGTAGTGGCGGCGGTCCTCGTAGAGGTCGCCGGCGGTGTCGCGGCCATCCAAGGGGTAGTGGTCGAAGGTGTAGGTGCGGCCGTCCTCGTCCTTGAGAGTCCAGCCGTCGAGGTTGACTCTGCCGCGACCGGAAGCGGGGACTTCAGCCGGCGGATGATGGACCAGGATCAGAACCGGCTGGGCGGCGGGACCTCAACAGGAGTGACATGTCTACCCCCAACCGCCGAGGCGTCCTCAACAAACAACTCCCGGCCAGGCTCGCCGACCGCGGATGTCTCCGAGGTGTCCCAGCGGATCCTCGCGCGCCTCCAGGAGTCGACGCTGACCCCGGTCGGCCCGATCACGATGAAGGTCAAGGGGTTCCGTCCCTTCGACGCCAACTTCACGATGGACCTCACCTCCGCCGACGACGCCACCTTCAACACACTCCGGACGATCCGGCGCGAGCTGAGCGCTCTGCTGGAGATTCGGCCGTCGAACTTCGAGACCTGCCAGTTCCACACAGCCGGGCGACTCTCCTGTTGTGGCGGTCAGCGTGGCTCACTCGCCGAACAGCGTGCCTGCGCCACGTCGACGTCCGCGCGGATGCGGTGAGGGCGGCCGGGTGCCGCCACCGTCCGGCGCTGTCGCGGGCGAGGTCGACACCGACTTCCGTCACGACATCCGGCTGCACCAGGACGACAACGAGGGTGCGCTGTGTTCTCCACCCTGCTGAGAACGTCCAGCCCGACCACGGGTGCGCGCCGTGCGGCGGGGCCAGCTGGTCGGCCACAGCGCGGCCGGCGGCTCGGGACATAGTGGTGCTGCGGCCCACGTACTGCAGGCGGCCCGCCGGGTCGTAACGGCCCAGCAGCAGCGTGCGGGGCGCGGCCAGCAACCCGGTGACCGCGCCGACCCCGGCCTCAGTGGTGACCCGCACCTACTGGTGAAGGGGCAGTGCTCTGGTCTTGCACTATTCATGTGACCGCTTGTCGGTCGAGGGCAAGTTCTAGCTGTACAACCAACTGCCGTAAGGTGCAGCGGCCACGAGTTGGTACAGCCTTAGAGCGGCAGCCTGAGGACAAGCAGAAACAGCCCGGAGCGCAGGAGCAGCGGACCCACGACGGCCAGCGAGGCGGCGCCGTCCTACTCATCCAACGCGTCGCGCAACAGACCGGTGGTCGCACCTCGCCGCGTTGTCGCCGGTCGCCAGGTCTCCGCCCCCGCCTTGCGACGCACGGCACCAGACCCCCGCTCCAAACGGAAGAGCTCAGCCGTAAACCACCGACCACGGGCGCGGGAGCTCGTCCCCTTGGTAGTTGATGCCGTCACGTCGCGTATGCGCGGTGTGGTCGCGGGCCAGGACACCGTGCGCGAGTTCCGCGAAACGGCGGGCGGCCGGGTGGGCTCCCCGGCTGGCGGGCCAGGCGCCGCTGATGCGCAGGGCGAGAGGGCGGTCGGCCAGCGGCCGCCAGGCGACGCGGGACTCCTTGCGAGCTACCGGCCCCTGGTCGAAGGCGACTCCGTGCCCCGCCGTCACGAGGGCGAGCAGGAACTCGGGGTTGGACGCGTGCCGCAGGCGGCCGGGGACGAAGCCCTCGGCGCGGCACACGTCGAGGATCCGGTCGTACCAGCCGGGGGAATGTGCCCGGGGGAAGAGAACCAGGTCGTGGCCCGAGAGTTCGCCGAGCTTCACCTCCGGCAGCCGGGTCAGCGGCGACGTGCGCGGCAGGACGATCCCCAGGTCCAGCGAGGCTTCGGGGCCGAGGTGCAGTTCGGTGGCGTCGACGGGGTGGTGCACGAGCCCGACGTCCAGCCCGCCGCAGGAAAGCAGCCGCAGTTGTTCCTCGGTGGTGACCTCCTGCAGGTCGACGGAGAGCCCCGGAGCGTGCTCCGCGCAGGCAGAGAGCAGCGCGGAGAGCACGGCGGCCGTGGTGTCGGGCGGTACGCCCGCGCGGAGCGTGCCGAGGCCGCCGTCTGCGGCCTGGCGTGCCAGCGTGCGCAGCCTCTCTTCCCGGGCGAGGAGTTCGTGGGTCTCTTCCAGCAGTGCCGCCCCGGCGGCGCTCAGGCGGACGCCGCGCTGCGAGCGGTCGAACAGCTCTGTTCCGAGCTCCTTTTCCAGCCTGCGGATCGCCTGGCTGAGCGGCGGCTGCGCCATGCCCAGCCGCTCGGCTGCCCGGCTGAAGTGCAGCTCGTCGGCTACGGTGACGAACAGGCGCAGGTGGCGTAAGAGGTCCACGATCAAGATCGTACGTGAGGGCCGCTGCGTGGGGAATGGATCGGCTGGTGGGGCCCGACCGCTATCTGAGGATCAGCGCGTGCCGATGGCAAGGGGGAAGCAGTGACAGAGGAACGCATCCGACAGGTTTTCGCGGGGGCTCGGGCCGAGGGGCAGCTGCATGCGATTCCCGTTCGCTTTCGCACGACGGTCGCCGCGGATGCCGGAGCGGAGAAGGACGCCCGTGAAGTGGCCGTCGGCGCCGACGATCCCGTCGTGATCGCCTCGATCTTCAAGGTGCTGATGGTGCTGGAGTTCGCCCGGCAGGTCGTCGCCGGCCAGCTCGACCCGCGGGAGCGGGTGCCGGTGACCGCGGCAGACCGGCTCGGTGGCTGGGGGACCGCCGGCTGTCTGGACGACGTCGAGCTGTCGCTGCGCGACCTGGCCCACTTCGCGATGTCGGTCAGCGACAACTCGGCGGCCGACCTGTTGCTGGCCCGCGTCGGCCTGGACACCGTACGGCTGCTCGCGGAAGAACTCGGCCTGGATCGGACCCGGATCGTGGGCGGACCGCGAGACCTGCTGGAGTCGATGCTCGCGGAGGTCGGGGCGCGGGACGAGCGTGAGTTCGCCGTGCGCTACCCGGCCCTGCCGGACGACCGCAAGAGACGACTCGCCGTGCTGGACCCCCGCCACACCACGGCGAGCACACCTCGCGAGATCACCCGGTTGCTCCACCTCATCTGGAGTGATGCCGCCGGGCCGCCGGAAGCCTGTGCGCTCGTACGTGACCTGATGGGCCGTCAGGTATTCCGGCACCGCCTCGTGTCGGGCTTCCCAGACGACGTCACCGTCTCGGCCAAGACCGGAACCCTGCCAGGGCTGCACATGGAGGCGGGCGTGGTCCGCTACCCCGACGGTGAGTGCTACGCGATCGCCGTCTTCGCCCGCACCCAGGACCTGACCGCCTCCCGCGCGACGGTGGACGCCGCTATAGGCAAGGCAGCCGGCATCGCGGTCGACTTCCTCCGCGGCAACATCGACGGCCGGTGACCAGGCCACATATGCGTTCGCGTATCACCAGGGCCCGACTCCGCTCTTGGACACGGCCGTTCACCCCCTGATCTCCTGACGCCATGACCCAGGACACACGTGTCACGGACAGATCAGTTATGCCTTCGGGCCTCAGGCTCAACCGTCGTTCAGTGCTGCGCGGTGCCGCGCTCGGTGCCGCCTCCCCGCTGATCCCGGCCACGGCCGCCACCGCCTCGGCCGGGGACAGCGGCCGGGGCAGTGGCTCAGACGCCGGTTCGGCAACGTTCCGCTGGCTCGGCACCGCCGGCTGGCGCATCGACGTCGGCGACCGGACCGTACTCTTCGATCCGTACCTCACTCGCTTCACCACCGGCCTGTACGAGGGTGCCTTCAACCCCCGGACCTCACTGCAGACCCGGCCGGAGGTCGTGAACGCGCACGTCGGCCGCCCCGACCTCGTCCTGGTCAGCCACTCCCACTGGGACCACCTCGCCGACGTACCTCACATCGCCAGGACCACCGGCGCGCGAGTCGTCGGCACCGAGACCACGTACCACCTGCTGGTCGCGCTGGGCGTCGACGCGGCGCAGATATCCGTCGTGAAGGGCGGCGAAGTGCTGGACTTCGACGGGATCATCGTCGAGGTCGTGCCGAGCCTGCACAGCCGCAACAAGAAGTGCGCCTACTTCGCCCCGGGCACGCTGAACTCACCGCCTCCGACAGTCCCGAGCACCATCTCGGACCTGCCGGAGGGCGACACCCTCGCCTTCCAGGTCACGGCCGGGGACAGCGGGCCGTCGGCCTTCCTTATGGGGGCCAGCGACTTCTCCGAGCGTGCGGTACAGGGCCTGCGCCCCGACCTCGCAATGATCGCCGTGCCCTCCAGCACCGCCACACACCGCTACGTACCCCGGCTGCTGCGTGCGCTGGACCGCCCTCGCGTGGCCGTGCCCGTCCACTGGGACAACTTCGAAACACCCCTGAGCGGTTCTCCCGAACGAGACCCGGCGATGGATCTGGACGCGTTCGTCGCGCAGGCCGAAAGGGTGTCCCCGGCGACGCGGGTCGTCGTCCCGGACTACCGCACGGTGTACGACGCCACCATGCGACCCATGAGCGCCTAGGCCCTCACGGGTGCAGGTGTCCTCTCTGACACGGATCGTCGTTCCCGAGGCCCCGGGACGACGTGGTCCGGCCGTGAGGGAAATACTGCCGTAGGCCCGATTCCGTCACCTTCCAGAACACTCATCAGGAGAAGCACAATGACTTCATTACCCCGCCACAGCGGCACGAGTGGTCCTCTCACGAGGCGTCGCTTGGGCCAACTCGCGGCTCTCGGGCTTGTGGCCGGTGTCGGCTCGGTGGGTCCCACCCCCTCGGCCATGGCCGCCGAAACGGACGACGGGCGGGTTCACTACGCCCGTGCCCGCAGGCTGGCCGGGACCGACCCGGTCCTTCGCGCCCTCGTGACGGCGCTGACCCCCGGCCGCGATTTCCCCCGCCCGCCCGCACCGGCTCCGATCAAGCTCTTCGACAACCTCGCCATGCTGAGCACGGGATGGGTCTCCGCGATGGCGGTGCTTACCGACGACGGGATCGTGCTCATCGATGCCCTCACCTCCGCCGCGGAGGCCGAGAACGTGCTCCTCCCCGGGCTCCGAGAACTGGGGGCCGATCCGGAGACGATCAGATACGTCGTCGTCACCCACGGCCACGACGACCATTTCGGCGGAGCACGGTATCTCGCCGACCGCTACGGAGCACGAGTGCTGATGTCTGCAGCCGACTGGGACCTCGTCGCCGGCACCCAACCGGCCGACGCCCCCGCCCGGGACCTCGAGATCGCGGACGGGCAACGGCTCACGCTCGGCGGCACGACGATCCAACTGCACCACACTCCAGGCCACACACCGGGCACCGTCTCACCGATCATCCCGGTGAGAACGGGCAGCGAGCGTCACACCGCCATGCTGTGGGGCGGCACCAACCCGCCCAGCACACCCACCGCACTGCGCACCTACCTGAGGTCCATCCACTCCTTCCGGGCACAGATGCGGCGTATGAAGGCGGACGTGGAGTTGTCCAACCACCCCAACGACTACGGCCTCCAGCGTGCCGAGCAGCTCCGTAGCCGGCCCGACGGTCCGAACCCCTTCGTGCTCGGCCGCACGCGGACGCAGCGGTACATGACGGTGATGGACTCCATGCTGCGTGGGCGCCTCGCCGACGCCTAGCGCCCAACGCACCGGGCCACTCGCGTTCGCCCGGTGTGTCAGCGCAGGGGCTCTGCTGAACACTTTTCCGATCCGCGCGAACCATGAGGCATCCCCGAAAAAACGGCTCCCGCTCCCGGGACGCCCGCAGCTCAACGAAAGGACCACGTCGTAAGTGAACGCCGTCTCGGCGCTGGCGATCAGCGCCCTCCCGGTGATTCTTCTGGGCGTGTTCGTGCTGAGCGTCTGGAAGACCGCGCGCGGCTTGCCGACTCGCCGCTGGAAACGCCCCGCATGGTGCGTTTTCCCCGCGGTCGTGCTCGTCAGTATCGGCTGCGTCACCTGGTTCGTCGGAGCCCTTTCGGGTGGCCTCGACGTCGGGGAGGCGTGCGCGGCTCGTGGCGTGCCGTACGACAAGGACCGTCGGCGGCGCCAGCGATGCCAACTTCGTCGCCGCTCTCGGACTGCCAATGCTGTGCGGCATGGGCGCGGTCGGCGACCGCGCCCAAGCCCAGGGCGAGTACATCTACCCCGACACCGTGCCCGCACAGACGGCACTGGTCGCCGGACTGCTGGGACAACTGGCGGAACCGCTGCGAAGCTGAGCGACCGCGTCCCTCCTGGCAGTTCAGCCCCACCAAGGCCCAACGCATCCTTGCATCAGCTCTCACCAAGTGAACTATCGCGATCATTTCGGCACTGATGTCGCCCGGCTGTCGCCCCAAGGGGAGAACCGCCGCTCGGCACCACGCCCAGCCACCCCAGAAAGGTGCGCTCTGTCATGGCGACCCGTGAATAAGCGATCGAGCTGCACGACGACCTGATCCGGCTGCGTCGCAGCCTGCACACCGAACCCGAGGTCGGCCATGACCTTCCCCGGACCCAGGAGAAGGTGCTGGCAGCACTGGACGGGCTTGGGCTCGAAATCTTCACGGGCAGTCGGCTCTCCTCGGTCACGGCGGTGCTGCGCGGAGGACGGCAGGGACCGGCCGTGCTGCTCCGGGCGGACATGGATGCCCTACCGGTGACCGAGCGCACCGGTGCGGACTTCGCTTCCGCGACGCAGGGCGCCATGCACGCCTGCGGCCACGATCTGCACACCAGCATGCTGATCGGCGCCTCCCACCTGCTCTCCGCTCGGCGCGCCAAGACCTCGCCGGAGACGTGGTGCTGATGTTCCAGCCCGGCGAGGAAGGGCACGACGGAGCCGGTGCGATGCTGGCCGAAGGCATCCTGGACGCGGCCGGTCGCCGCCTACGCACTGCACGTGTTCACCACCGGACGTCCCACCGGTGTCTTCCTGGCCCGCAGTGGAACGACGATGGCGGGCGGCGATGCCCTGGACGTCACCGTCATCGGCGAAGGCGGCCACGCCTCCGCCCCGCACCGCGCCAGGGACCCCGTGCCGGCGGCATGCGAGATGGTCACCGCGCTGCAGACGATGATCTCCCGGACCTGCGATCCGTTCGATCCAGTCCTCCTGACCGTCGGCTCCTTCCACGCCGGCACCCGCCGCAACGTGATCCCCGAAACTGCGCGCCGCCGCCCATGGCCTGCGCGCCGAGGTCGACTTCAACCCGGGCTATCCCATGACGGTCAATGACGCGCACGAGACCGCCTTCGTCGAGTCCACCGTCAACGAGTCGTTCGGCGAGCACCGCTTCCAGCCGCTCGCCCATCCCCTCACCGGTTCCGAGGACTTCTCCGGTGTCCTGGACGAAATGCCCGGCGCCGTGGTCATGTTGGGTGCCACCCCAAGCGGCGCGGACCCCGCGACGGTCGCGAACAACCACTCCCCGTATGCCGAGTTCAACGAGGACGTACTGTGTGACGGCGCTGCCCTCTACGCCGATCTCGCCACACGCCGTCTGGCCGTCCAGCCGACCGAAGCAGTCGCAGCTGCTCCCACATCCTGACTCTGCGGTGCCGTCCCGGGCCGGCGACCAGCACGTGGCTCGGCTCGCATCGTTGGCCGGTAATCGACGGGTTGCCCGGCAGTCAGCAGGCTAGGGCGGCCAGGTGCGCAGCCGGCTGTGCACGCGATTCATGTCGGCTGAGGTCGTGCGGTTCCGGGGGCTGTGCGTGGGCCGCGATGTCGACGCGTGGTGCGCGTGAGCGTCAGCGTCTCTGTGTGTCCCAGTTCGCGAGCACGGCGTCGGCCGCGGCGTGCAGGTGCCGTGTTGATGTCCCGTCACATACCTGTGTCGAAATGCCGAGCAAGAAGCCGTGGATCATTGACGTGACGCCGTCCACGTCGGTGTCTTCGGCGAGTTCTCCTGCGGCGATGCCGCGTACGATGCACGCCCTGATGCGTGCTCGGTCCGCTGCGCGGCGCGCCGCTACGACCTTTCGCGCTCCGGCCTCGCCTGCTCCCGGTGCCCGGACCGTCCCCGAGAGGGCGACGAGGCATCCGCGAGGGTGGGATGTGTCGGTCTGCATGTTGATCGACCCGTGGAGGAGCCGGGCGATGGCCTCGCGGGGACTTTCCGCCTCGTCGGCCACAACATCGGTGACGCTGCCCGGTCCGGCGATGTAGTGCTCAACGGCCTTCTCGAACAGTCCCTCCTTCGAGCCGAAGGCGCCGTAGAGGCTCGCGGAGGACAGTCCTGTGGTCTCGCGGAGCTGGGCCAGCGATGTCGCTTCGTAGCCCTGTTCCCAGAACAGCAACATCGCGGCCTCCAAGACGGCCTCCATGTCGAAGATGCGGGGACGGCCGACGGGGGACACGGCGAACCTCCTCTATTGCGGACTGACTGATCCAGTTTGACACCCGTAAGCACGCCTATCAATATCGGATCAGTCAATCCATAATTAGTGGAGGAGTCCGACCGATGACCACAACGTGCCCCACGCCGGTCCGCGAGCGAGCGCACGAGTCGTTCCCCGTTCCGGCACTGGTGGTGATGGCGTGTACCGGATTCATCGTGATCATGACCGAGACGCTGCCGGCGGGGCTGCTCCCGCAACTCGCTGCCGGACTCGACGTCTCCGAAGGCGGCGCCGGCCAGCTCGTGAGCGCCTACGCGATCGGAACGGTCCTCGCGGCGATACCCGCGATCGCGCTGACGCGCGGGGCACGGCGGAAGCCGCTCCTCCTCGCGGGCCTGCTCGGGTTCCTTGTCGCGAACGCCGTCACCGCGGTATCGCCTTCGTTCACCGTCGCTCTTGTCGCCCGGTTCGTCGGGGGAGCCTTCTCCGGGCTGCTGTGGGGCATGCTCGCCGGATACGCCCGGCGTATCGCCGCACCTGAGCACGCCGGGCGTGCCCTTGCCATCGCCATGACCGGAACCCCGGTCGCACTCGGCGTCGGAACACCACTTGGCGCCTGGCTGGGCTCGACGGTCGGGTGGCGCTGGTCCTTCGCCGCGATGTCACTGCTCAGCGTCATCGTCATGGTCTTCGCGAAGTTCCTCGTGCCCGACGCCCCGGGGCAGCCGGCGCGGACGCGCGCTCCGCTCAGCCGAGTGCTGGGCATTCCCGGCGTGGCGACCATCCTCGCCGTCGTATTCGTCTGGATGCTCGCGCACAACCTGCTCTACACCTACATCGCTTCCTATCTGCAGCAGATGCGTCTCGCCCTCCGGCCCGACGTCACACTTCTCGTCTTCGGCGTCGCTGCGCTCGGAGGTATCTGGATCACCGGCGTGTTCATCGACGGCGCACTTCGCAGGCTCACCCTGGCGAGTGTGATCCTGTTCATCGTCGCCGGGGGGTTTCTTGTTGCCGCGCAGCAGTCCACTGTGCTCGTGCTGCTCGCGATCGTCCTGTGGGGCCTCGCGTTCGGCGGCTCGGCGACGCAGCTGCAGACGGCCCTGGGGGAGGCCGCGGGCGAGAACGCCGATGCGGCGAACGCGATGCTGACGACATCCTTCAACTTGGCGATCTTTGCGGGTGGTGCTGTGGGGGCTGTGGTCGTCGATGGCGTGGGCGCACCGGTTCTTCCAGCCGGGATGATCGCTCTCACACTCATGGCGCTCGTCATGGTCGGATTCGGCCGGCGCGCAGCCTTCCCCGCAGGGCGCTGATCGAGAACTGACCGGACCACTCACCTGCGCGACCAGGTCCTCGGTGGGCTTCCAGGGCCCGAGCTGTCCGCGTGCGGGGATCGGCAGGGCGAGCTCCTGGACGTCGGTGAGCTCCAGGTGCCACCGGCCGGGCTCCGCCCATCGTTGCAGTGCGGGGAGCCGTCCGGGTCCTGGTGGCAGCCGGTCAGCCGGGCGACGTCGATCACCGCGCCGGTCGGCAGGTCGTGGCCTCATGGCCACCTTCCGCACCGCCGAGGTGGAGTTGGATCGGAACGCTCCGGGACCGGCGAAGGTGCTCACCGACCGGCAGGTTGAGCTATTGCTGAAGAAGAAGGCCGCAGCCCTGCATCTGTCCGCCCCGAACTACCGCTGGTTCGACAACGGCACTGCACTGTTGAGCAGCCCCGTCCTGGGGCCTGGACGGCACCGTGCTGCTGGCCGCGCTCGGCGTCTGCCTGCTGTGGGGCCTGGTTCGCCCGTGGGGCCAGGTCTTCCCGCGTTGGACGCGGTGGCTGAGCGGTCGGCGCGTTCCGCGCTGGCTCCCCATGGCCCCGGCCTTGATCGGCGCCGCCAGCTTGGCTCCGTACGGGGTGCTCGGGGTCGGTTACGCGGTCCTGGCCACGGCTGGCGTGGTGACGATGCCGCGAGGCGGCTTCCACTCCCCAGGCGATGCCCTGCCGGTCGCCTGGATCGGCTTGGACGCGTTCGCCGTGTACGGGGTCGCGCTGGCTGTCGCTGCCCGCTCGTACTGGATTCCGACCCATTCCATCCGCCGGGAGCGCGCAAACGCTGAGTGACCGCCCGCGGCCAGTTGGCTTCCTATGACTGTGCATCGGCGGCCCGTCGCGATGGTCACGCCGAATTACCGCGGACAGCTCGACCTGGGACATCCTTGTGCCCAGCACCCTTCGCCGGGAGCATCCCACGGCGCCCGGGCAAGAGGTTTGGTGCCTCCGGAACTCTTCAACACCGCCTTCCCGCAGAACAGGATGCCTCCCCAACCCATCGACAACCGACTTCACTACTGCCGAATAAAGCCAGTCAGGCAGTCAAGATCCGCAGGACAGCCTATGAGCCCCCGGGCCCCTAACGGACTGACCCGCGATTGATCTCGGGGTGTGTTGGCCCACGGGTTCGGCTGGGCGCGACCGTCTCTATGGCCCCGCACTCACCGACCAAGACCAGTCGCAGGTCGGCCCTTTAGGGTCGGTGGCCTGACGACATCCCTTGCCAGCAGTGCCTTCGACTCGCTCCGCCTCGACGCCGTGGCCGATCAGGATGCGTTGCGCCGGGTCCACGAACTGCCCAAAGACACGGCCATACGCAAGCAGATGACCGAACTCACGGAGCAGACCCGGCGGTTGATCGGCTGCTCATCGCTGGTCCTGGTCGCCAGCGCGGACGCCGAGGGCAACTGTGATGTTTCCCCGCGCGGCGGCCCTGCCGGGTTCGTCGCCGTCCTGGACGCACAGACGGTGGCGATACCGGACGCGACCGGCAACAAGCGTCTGGACATCCTGCAGAACGTCATCGCCACCGGACGGGCCGGGCTGCTGTTCGTCATCCCGGGGCGCACCACGACGCTCAGGGTGAACGGCCGGGCCTGCGTCTCCACCCGCCCGGAGCTGCTGTCGCAGCTGACCGCCGTGGGCAAACCGCCAGCCAGTGCGCTGGTGCTGGGGATCGAGGAGGTCTACCCGCACTGCCCCAAGTCGCTCCTGCGCAGCGGGGGCCTGGAAGCCGGAGCAGTGGCTGTCGGCGGACGCCCAGCCGACCTCGGCCGAGTGACACTGGCCCAGCTGCGGATGCCGGAGCTGACGATCGCTGACATCGAGCAGGCGGAAGCGGACTCGCTGAAGTACCGGTATGAGTAACGGGCCGACCTGCGCTAACTGAACCACCAGCCCGTCGAATCCCCGGACCAGCCCCCCCCAAGATCAGTCGCGGGGCGGCCCGAAGTAGAGGCGGTCGTGCCCGGCAACTCGTAGAGGCTGAGATTCCAAACGCTTCACCCGCACGGATGAACCTCGCCCCGGCACACAGCCGAGACACGTGATCTCCGCGTCTTCGACGCCGAGATCACGGCGCAGCCCATCCCGACGAGACACTACGGAAGGCGGACGCGCCGATGCCCCGATAACCCAGTAATCTCCGATCGCCCTGCCAGCGCGGGTCAGTCCGAGTAGGGCGGCGAAGACGACGGGGCGATGCTGCATGCTGGATCTCTCCTGAACTCGAAGGGGTGAAGGAGCGGGCGGCCGGCCTTTGCCGGTGCTGCGGCCGCCCGGGTTGTGCCGGCCCCGTCCCGGCCTGGACGGGTCGGGACGGGGCTGGCTCACGCGGCCAGTCGGTGCGTGACCGGGCCGGGGTCGTCATGCAGGTGGCGGGGTCGACGGGAGTGCCGTCGAAGCACTCCAGGCAGCTTCTCCGAACTACCGGGGCGTCCCGTGGTCAGGTGACAGGACGATCAGTCCTGCGGGGAAGGAGCCGGTATGCGCCCGGAGAACTGCCGTGAACGGCGCGGGTGTTAGCTTCCTTCCCGTGTTAAAACACCAGGACGAAACCAGGGCGGCCTATGACGGGGTCGTCGAACTGTATGCGTCGATGTTCGCTAATCGGTTGGAGACGCAGCCGTTCGCGCGGAACATGATCGGCACCTTCGCCGAGCTCGTGCGTGGCACGGGGAACCTACGGGCAGCCGACGTCGGGTGCGGACCTGGCCATTTGACGGCCATGCTGCACGACTTGGGGTTGGACGCCTTCGGGCTCGACCTCTCCCCGGCTATGGTCGCCCACGCCCGGCGGGCCCAGCCGGCGCTGCGGTTCGACGAAGCGCGAATGGAGGCCCTGCCGGTCGAGGACGGCGCGCTCGGCGGAGTGCTGGCCCACTACTCGATGATCCATACCCCACCTGAAGAATTGCCCGCGCTGCTCGCTGAGCAGGTGCGTGTCCTGGCACCAGGGGGCCTGCTCCTGGCGTCCTTCTTCGGAACCGAGGGGCCGGAGCCTGTCTGCTTCGACCACAAGGTGGCGCCTGCCTATAGCTGGCCGGCGGACCAGTTTGCCGAGTTGCTGGCCGGGGCCGGACTCGTCACGGTGGCTCGGTTGCTCCACGACCCAGCGTCCGAGCGGGGCTTCCTCGACACCCACCTGCTGGCCCGCCGCCCGTAGAACGTGGCGCGTGGCCGGGGTGGTGTAGATCATCCGCGTGGATGAAGCTCGTCCAAGCGCCGCGTTCTGTGGCGGTGTCCGCTGAGCACGCCGGAGTGACAGCCGTTCAGTCACGCAGGCCCCGGCGGGGTGGCCGCCGCAGTGGTGCGAGCAACGATCTCCCGGAAGGTAGGAATTCCCAGGTCGACAGACTCCTGCTTCCGGGAGGTCTGGGCGTCGAGTTGGGCAAGCTTCTCCTCGGCGTGGGTCAGGCTGCTCTGCAGCCCCTCGATCTCGCCGAGCCAGCCTTCCCTTTCGGCTTCCAAGATGCGCGTGAGGAGGTTGTCGCGGATTTCGACAAGTCGGGGACGCTCTGTCGCGTGGACGATCAGGACGGGGCACCGGACACAAGCGTGTTCGTGAGCACAGTCAGTTCCGTATGCGCGGCCGCAGTCGCCCAGGGCGAGCTTGCGGCGCTCAAAGTGCCCGAGAAATTCTCCCCATTCCTCAGGAGTGACGGTGCGGTATTCATCGGCAGGCCGCAGAGCCCGGCGCCGGGCGATGAACGCTCGATGTGCCTCGATGGCATCAGTGGGGTAAATGGCGGCGTATCCCATCGTCGTTCCGATGTGGTCGTGACCAGCGATGACCTGGGCGATGTGAGGTGGCAGGCCGTTGAGGATGGAGTCCGTGATGAAGATCCGGCGGAAGTCGTGGGGCTGAAAGATGAGGGGGTCACCCGCGCTGTCCGTCAAACCTGAGGCCAACAGGGTGACGTCGAGTCCCCGACGGATCGACGCTGGTGACAGCGGACGCAGGTACCCACTAGAGCGATCCTGGAACAGGAGAGGCATCGGCGGGTTCCAGACCCGTTCATAGTGGTCATAGCTACGAACAACAGGAACTCTCCCGTCCGAGCCTCGGACTCGAGAGACGACCGTACTCAACACGTCCGCCAGCTCCGGCGTGACCAAGACAAGTCGCTCTTGGTCCGTCTTCGACGGGGCGATCTGCAAGAGCGGAACGGTCTGACCGGTGGTGGGCAGCTTGTAGCTGACGATGCTGTGATGCCCCAGCTCGAGGAGTTCCTCGATGCGGATGCCGGTGTGCCGCAAGATCTCGATGGCAGCCCACGCCCAGAATGCGCTGCGCTCCTCACCAGCGAATGAGCGCCGGGTGCCCTTCGCATCCCAGGCATGGATCGGGCGCCCGTCAGCGCATTTGCTGAAGCGCGGAACCCTGAATGTCTCACCAAGCACGCTGAAATTTGAACCGAGCGGAGCAGCATTGAGTGCATCGAGACGCATCTTGGCCTCCTTCAAACGGCGGTGAGCCGTCTTCACCAGCGTGGGCAGCGCCGGCAGGCGCTCGCGAGTACGTTGGTCCATGCGTGCCTTGAGCTGCTTGTCAGCCTTTCTTCCCGAGCACTCGGCTTCGCTGATCGGGCAGGGTGCCACCCAGGCAGCCCACTGGCCGGGGTCTTCCACTGCCCACTCCGCCAGGTCCAGGTAGAAGGCTCTGACCTGGGTTTTGATTCCGATTGCACCCCGGCGTGGCTCTGTGAACTCACGAAATGAGCCGTCGGGCAGACGCTTGCGGACGGTCTTCGTAGCCAGACGGACCTTCCAGGCAGTGATCACTTCGGCAGGCAGCCGAAGAGAGTCGATGCCCGGATGATGCCGCTCCAGGTCGCCCCAGAACCGAAGTGCCAGCGAGATCGTGAGCGCCTGCAGTGTCGTGAAGTCAAGCCCTACGGACCGATGGGAGAGGTAGGCGACCAAGAGGTCGCGGATTGGACGGCACTGCAGTTCGTAGCGGTCGACAAGGTCCGCTGGGGTGAGTGGCCCGGTACGGCGCGAGATCCGGAACAGTGTGTGCGGTGCGTCTGCTGGAAAGAGACCCAAGTCGCGAAGCCAGGTGTAGGCGAGCTGGATCCGTCCATTGCTGTTGCTCGGATTCTTGCTTTGCCAGAGCAGCAGGTCGCCGACGACGATGTCCTCGACAGTGCCGCCCTGGCAAGCCATGATCTCCGCAATGGTCTTCAGCCCGGACGAGATATTCGCAGCCGAGAGGTCGGTCGGCAGTGAAGCCCTCAAGCGGGCGAACCCCTCGGGGTCGCGTGTGGTCTCCAGAGCCGGCCGAAGATGCCGCGATCTTGACCCGATGAGGAATTCCGGGTCGGGTCTGACAGCATCCGCGCAGAGCAGCGCCAGCACCCCGACGAGGAGCGTTTCACGGCGAGATACTCGCCCTTCCGAGCGGGCCCAGGTTGCGAAGGCATCCCTCCACCCCTGCGACGCAATGTGCTGGCCGTGGGCAGGGCTCTTCTGCCAGCGCTGTTGCCAGGTTTCTCCCGGAAAGGTCATCAGCCAGTCGAGCAGGAGACGTGCCCCGAACATTCGATTCGCCTGGGCGTTGGTTTCCACAGCTCGTAGCGGTGGGCGAGCCAGCCGCTCAAGGACCTCTTCACGCGCGATCGAGGTCGCTTCCCACGTGCTTGGTCTTTCCCGATGCGGGAATCGGTTCATCAGTGTGAGCGCTTCGGCGCCCACCAAACTTGTGACCCGCGGAACGAAGCTCGACGAGCCGACGTGCGTCGCAGTGCTCGTCATGACGCGTCCCGGCCGAAGAGGATGGACAAGGAGTCGGGGTTGTAGGACGGCTCGTCAACAGGCACAGGAGTCTCCTCGCGTCGCTTCTCCTGACGGGCGTGGTGGGCAAGGCCGGCTCTGATGACGTCGTCCCTGGTCGGACGGTTGTAGATGTCCAGGGTCGACAGGTACTTGTGGCCGAGGATCTTTTGCACGTAGACCGGCGGCATGTTCGGGTCATCGAGCATGAGGAACGTCGCCGTGTGCCGCAGATCGTGAAGGGTCCAGTTAGCGCCCAGGAGATCGTTAGCGCGGTTGAACATCATGCGCGCCGCGTCGTACTCCAGCGGCCGCCATGGGCGCCGCAGCGTCCACCACAGCGGATGGTGGCGGCCCCGAGGGACGCCCTTCTTCCAGGCGGACTCTTGGTAGAGCCGCAGCCAGACGAACGCGTCCGGCGTGGCGGCCAGGTCTTGGTAGTCGCGGGTGCCCTTGCGGATCACACTGACGGTCTGCTCGCCAACAACCGCGCCGCCCTGCTTGACGGTGAGCAGCTCCTCGGCGCGGGCGCCAGTGGCGACCCAGAAGGCCAGCAAGGCGCGGTCACGGTGAGAACGGAGCCCGGCGAAGACCCTGGTGTACATCTCGTCGGGAATCCGCCGTGGGACCCGCTGCGGAACGGTCGGCCGGTAGAGGCCCGTGCGTCGGTTCCGGTGCTTCTTCTCACCATCACGCTGTGTCCCGGGCTGGGCCAAGCGGCGCCCACGGACCAATGGGAAGGGGTTCACCAGCAACGAACCGGTGTTGTCATCCAGATGGAAGTTGTAGAACTCCCGCAGCACCGTCTCGCAATGAGCACGGGTTGTCGGCGAGTACTTGGTCCCGACCGTGGGTTTACCAGTCACCGGATTCGGTGTCCCCGGCGCCGGCCTGTCACTGCGAGGCGGTGGGACCTCGGAGAGAGCCTTGCCGCGGTGGCGCCAATGGACACGCTCTGGCTTGTCCGCCACCTTCATCCACAACATGAAGTCCCGGGCATCTTCCCGGGTCGCACGGTCCCACTCGATCCCGAGCGCCCATAAGAACCGGAACCAGCGCAGCAGATCCATGCCGTACGAACGTGGCGTCAACGGCGAGCTGTCCCTCGCCATCAGCTCCTTGAGGTACAGCGCAGTGGGCTCGACCGGCCTCCCGAGTTGATCCAGCACCCTGTACGGCTCCCAGGGATCTCCCGTCTTCAGTAACTGGCCTGACTCAGGCAGGACAAAGTTCCTCAGGTCCCTTCCGGGCCGCTGCTCCTCAAGCACATCGGGAAGCTAGCAGATACCCGGTCTGACCTGCGAAGACAGCTGAGTTAGTTCGGTTAACAGGCCAGCCGAGCCTCTTTGATGTTGGCGGAGTGCAGTTGTTCCGCGGCTGTCGTATTCCTCCATGACCGTGCGCTGGGTCAGGTGGGACCAATACCCAGACTCAGCGTGTGGTGTCCCTGAATGCGGCGGTGGCTTTATCAGGCAGCAGTGACGTCGCTTGTCGACGAGTTTGGGAGGCACCCCGCTCCACGGATGTGTGGTGTTGATGAGTGTGGTAGGCACTGGTTCTGTCGTTAGTTGGTGACGTCAGTTGTTCGTGAAAGCTGACGGCACCAGGTGATGGCCCAGAAAGATGTTCGCGAATTCTGACGTCACCATCGGGGTTGCGGTGTCAAGCTGGATGTGCTCAGTAAAGGAGCACCCCCGATGCCGCCTGGCCAGTCGAAGGTCGAGTTGTATGCCGCGCTGCGGCGCGACTCCCGCGATGGCATGCCGAACCGGGCGTTGCAGTGCAAGTACGGCGTCACCTGGAGCACGGTCAACAAGGCCCTGACCTGGGCTTGGCCGCAGCCACGCACGGCAACCGCTTCGGCGCGGCCGTCGAAGCTGGATCCGTTCACGCTGCTGATCGACGAGATCCCGCTCATTGATCTGGACGCGACCAGGAAACAGCGCTATGCCGTCACCCCGGATCTACCGCCGTCTGATCGACGAGCACTCCTCGTCCGAGGCGTTGCGTTGACCACTTGAACCCGCACCGATGAGAGGGCGCAAGCGTCCTGCGAGCAACCGCGCGGTCCGGCCAGGGATTGAGAGTCCGGTGTTTATACCTTGCTCGCGACCACCATGTAGTTCTCGGCCTCAAGATCGAACGTGCTCAGTTCCGTTTGGAGTCCGACCCGGTGCAGCTCGACTTCGAGTTCCTCGTACCGGTAGGGCCAGCAGGACAGCAGTTCCGAGCGGACAAGAACCAACCCGGTCGCATCAACTTGCGCGATCGCAATCTCGATGTGGTGCTCCTCCTCCCAATGCGGCGCAATCTCCCAGCGGTAGACCACGACGGCATCGCGACCGTTCCGGCGGACGAGTCGGTCACTGATCTCCAGCCGGGAACCTCTGGCCCTCACGAGTTCCCAAGTGCGGGATGTGAGTACCAAGCGCCCGCCGGGGCGCAGAAGCCGTGACATCGACTCCAGAGCAGCACCTCTGCCTGTCGCGCCCGCGGCATGGTGAAGCGAGTTGCCAACGCAGAACACCATGTCGAACGTGTTGTCCTGGAAATGGTTGGGCAACTCTTCCCAGTTCGCCCGTACGGCCCGGACGGATGCCCCGAACTCCTCAGACAACTCTACAGTTCGACGAACCATCACCTCGCTGGCGTCAGTTGCGACAACCTGCATGCCACGACCGGCGAGGCCAACCGCCAACTGTCCGGTTCCGCACGAACAGTCGAGGACGTGAGCGTTCGACGGCAGGAGATTGAGGACGTCGTCGAACGACGCAGCGAACTCGGCTGGAGGCAACTTTGCATCCGAGATGAGCCATTCGTACACCTCGGCAAGCACGTCATAGCCTGTCACAACCACTACCTCCGTCACGCGGCAGACTCACGGTAGGACGTCAGTCCATCAGCGGAGCAAGCCGGGCACCAATGGTTTTCGCAAGGATGGCTCTGACGGTGTTTGTGGGTTGTCAGTTGTCCGTCTGAGTGGATGTCACCGGCCGGTTAGCTGGGAAGTTGTTCGTGAGAAGTAGTGTCACTCGCGGGATTGCGATGGCAAGGCGAATGTGCTCAGTGAAGGAGCACCGCCGATGCCGCCTGGTCAGTCGAAGGTCGAGTTGTATGCCGCGCTGCGGCGTGACGCTCGCGAGGGCATGTCGAACCGGGCGCTGGAGCGCAAGTACCGGGTGGGCTGGCGGACTGTTCAGAAGGCGCTGAGTTCGGCGTGGCCGCAAGCTCGGGAACCGTACGCGCCTCGCCTTTCCAAGCTGGATCCGTTCAAGCCGGTGATCGACCAGATGCTGCTGGCTGATGGGGGAAGGGAGTGAGGTGCTTGCGGTAGGGGACCGGTGCCCGGGCCAAGAAGGCGTCCGCCCAGCGGGGCAGAGCCTCCAACCGGTCGTCCCGCGGCGGCAGGGTCCCTGACTGGGTGACAGGGGGCCTTTCCAACCTCAGTCGAGCGCCCAGCACTTGACGTCGTCGACAGGCCAGGAACGGAGCTGGGGGCGCTTGAAGGTGCCGAGCGGCAAGGCCATATGCTGCAGCGGGAGGCGCCGCCATGCGTCGTACCCGTCCGTTGCGCCGGGTGACCCATTCCGTATCAGGTACCCGACGAACGACCTGGAGGTTGACCGGTGATCACTCTGACCGCAGTCGGAGGAGTGGCCCTGGTCGAACTGGGCATGGCGCTGACTCCGGGACCGAACATGATCCACCTCGCCTCCCGCGCGATCACCCAAGGCCGCAGGGCGGGCTTGGTCAGCCTAAGTGGGACTGCCGTGGGATTCGTGTGCTATCTGCTGGCCGCGGCTGCGGGCCTGTCTGCGTTGTTCGCCGCCGTGCCGGTGGCGTTTACGGTGGTCAAGCTTGCCGGGGCCGCCTACCTGGCTTACCTCGCATGGGACATGCTCAAGCCCGGCGGCCGCTCGCCCTTCGCCCCGGCCCTTGACCTGCCTCGGGTCTCCGACGCCCGCCTGTTCTCGATGGGGCTGCTGACCAACCTGCTCAACCCCAAGATCGCTCTCATGTACGCCGCCCTGCTGCCCCAGTTCTTGGACCCGCAGGGAGGTCCGGCCTGGGGACAACTGCTCCAGCTCGGTGGTGTGCAAATCGTCGTGGGTATCTTGGTGAACGCTCTGATCATGCTGGGCGCAGGGCGGGTGTCGGGGTTTCTGGCCGCCCGGCCCCGCGCCATGACTGTCCAACGGTTCACGGCAGGTGGTTTGCTCGGCACCTTCGCGCTGCACACCGCCCTGTCCCGCAGTGCTGTCTCCACCTGAGCCAGGCCCACGTCACTGCGGCACGGTCCTGTGGTGAGCACCGAGACGGGAAGGGACGTTGACGGCCCCCGAGGCTGCCGGACAACTCGTCCTTCCCGGCCCACCACTCGCCCGCCCAGGCCGCCTCGGAGATCTTGGTGGCCGTCAAGAGCCGAGGTCCGTCCGTGGGTCTCCGCTATTGGTGACACAAGGGCTGCTGAATGAGCTCGTGTGACAAGCCGCACGCCTCACTGGTGACAACCAGATTGCTTCGATCGCTCCTCTCTCCCACCTCGTCCGGCTCCGCCGGTGACAACTACTGAGCTTCGGCTCAGTGGTGCTGGTTCGTAGCACCGCCCGTCACGGATCAGGGCCCGCAGAACGTTGACCCGTCGGCGGGCGAGAGTTAGCACCGCCTGGGTACGGCGTTTGCCCAACTCGCGTGCTGCCTCATCCCGCACCGACAATTCGGCTCGTTAAGTTAAGGGCGATCGCTTCGAAGTCCGCGGCCGACCGCATCATCGATCGCCTCGGGCCATCAGATCGTCATCGATGCCGATACCCGGCTGATCGTCGTGGTCGGCCGGCCTTTGCCCGGGAACCGCAACGCTGCAAAGCGTGGGAGGAGTCCCGCGCCAAGGCCGCCGTTGGCAGGACGCTCACGATCGCCGACGGCGGCTACCCGGTCACCGGGCTCGTCATACCCCACCGCCGGCGCAAGGGCGAAGCCCTGCCCGGCTGGAAGCAGGAGCACAACGAGGCCCACAAGCAGGTCCGCGCGCGTCGAGCACGTCTTCGCCCGCATGAAGACGTGGAGAATCCTCCGCGACTGCCGCCTCAAAGGCGACGGAGTCCACCACGCCATGCTCGGTATTGCCCGGTTGCGCAACCTCGCCCACGCCGGATAGACGAGCGACTCGGTCCACGGCCCGTCACGCCCGAGGCAGCTCGGAGATCGTTTACGGGACAACCCTTAGGCGATCGCGACGGCCTCGGAATATTCCGTTCATTCTGATTGAGGGATATGACTTTGCAACCGGAGCTCAATGTATTCGCTGGAACGAAGGATGCTTGGGTCTGCGGGGGGATCCTGCCATACGACGAGTAGATAGTCCTCAACAGGTTCCATGCTCACTTTGTCGCGGAGGTTCTCGCGTCCTCGGGCGTGGACTCGAAGCCTGTACCAGTCAGGCCCTGATGGACTGAGAGACTGCACCTCCGTGTCTGGGCCGAGGTCCAGCGACTCGACCTTGAGGTCACCAGCAGGGGCATGCACACTGACCTCGACGACTTCCTCCCAGTCGTCGGCCTCTACGTCGGCGATCCACCTGACCTGTGACGGCCGTTGCCGGCCCCTGGCCTTCCACATCACACCGGGCCAGGCGGGTGAAGCACCGGCATTCACGCAGGTTATGGCTCGCCTACGGGTGCCCCGGCCGATCGGACGGCCGAGGATCACCCCGGAGGCGGTCCTGGCGGGCAAGGCGTATTCCTCCCGCGCCATGCGTTGCCACTTGCGCCGCCGGGGCATCAGAGCAGTCATTCCTCAGCCTGCCGATCAGATCGCCAAGCGCAAACAGCGTGGCATCCGGAGGCAGGCCACCAGCCTTCGGCAAGGCCGCCTACCGACAGCGCAACACCGTCGAGCGGTGCATCAACAAGCTCAAGCAGTGGCGCGGCCTTGCCACTCGATACGACAAGACCGCCACCGTCTACCTGGCCGCACTGCACATCGCGGGCATCTTCATCTGGTCCGCTCGATGATCCAGAAGAAACGGCCTAGCCGCGGTAATCGGACTGTCTGCGGGCGTCTTCGGCAGCCTGGACAACGCCCTCATACAGACTGCGGCGGACCCGGCCTATCTCGGCCGGGTCACCTCCGTCGCCATGCTCACCATGGTCGGTCTCGCGCCCCTCAGCTATCCGCTGGTCGGTGCCGCCACCGGAGCCTGGGGCGCCGCCCCGGTCTTCGTCGGCTGCGGCGCCTTCGCCAGCCTGGGCGTCGCCATCGCCCTGGCCTCCGACGCCGTACGGCGCGCCGAATTGCCCCGGCGCAGCTGAACCCGCTCGCCCAGTGGTCTAGATCTGATCGGCTGTTATGAAGTCGAGCTGTTATGAAGTCGATCCAGCGTCCGCCAGCTGGCCCAGCCCAGCGCTCTGCCGTGCGGGGCTCGATGCCGACGAGTTCGGCGACCACGATGGGCGGCGAGTCGATGATCGCTTCCATCATTGCGGTGTTGCGTGCCGCGCGGACGGGCAGGCCATGGCGGCGCAACACCTTCTACCGGGCCAGGCACCCGGCCGGGCCCGCAATCCCATGGGTCTGGCGGACACGCAGATCCGCGGGGCCCTGGGGTTCCGGCCGTCGACGGTCTCGGACGAGAAGCGCTGGCCGAGTGGCCGGCCGTGGAGTTCTGTCCGGTCGAGCTGGTGGAAGACCGGCAGTGCGAGGCTCTGGAACCGGAACAGCGCGAACACCGTGCTGCACTACGGCAAGGACGGTGCCCTGACCGGCCCGGACCAGGAGCACGCCGAGACCTCAATGCTCGCCCTGCACCTGCTGCAGAGCAGTCTCGTGCACGTCAACACGCTGTTGCTGCAGCAGGTCCACGCCGAAACGGCCTGGTCGAGGAAACTCACCGATGAGGACCGGCGCGGCCTGACTGCCCTGTTCTGGTCCAACGTCAACCCGTACGGCACCTTCAAGCCTGGACATGGAGGCCCGGCTCGACCTGGGACAGGTTGCCGCCGCGCCTCGCCCCCCGCACATCTGCTCGCGCTGCCGACCGAGCAGGAACGGAGACACGATGACGGAGTTCCGGGCTTAACCGACTGGGTGTCCGACACCCGAGCCGGCCTGGCAAGGGTCAGATGCGGAGAAGCGGTCGCCGCGTCGCAGGTTCGGTGGCCCGTGGCCATCACGCGCCCGCGGAGTCCCATCCGCGCCGCCTCGACGTTGCGAGCATCGGCGGGCGACACTCCTGCCCGCTCCTGCCCCTCTGTGATCCATGTCACATGTAGTTCCTGTCAGGAATCGCGGCGCTGTCCCGCTCAAGTCACCGACAGGGAGCTAGCGAACCGACAGGAGCATCACATGAAGCACCGCATCGTCGTTCTCGGCGCCGGCTATGCCGGGGCCTACGCGGCCGGGACCCTGGCCCGTCGGCTGTCCCCGGCAGGCACCGAGATCACCGTGGTCAACGCTGAGCCGGATTTCGTCCAGCGGCTGCGGCTGCACCAGCTCGCGGTCGGCCAGGAGATCGAGGCTCCCCGGCTCGCCCACGTCTTCGCCGGCACGGGGATACGGCTGCGCCTGGCCCGTGTCACCGCCGTCGACCCCGAGCGGCAGGTCGTCGCCGTGGCTGACGCCGACGGCGGCGGCGAGCTCGGCTACGACACACTCCTCTACGCGCTCGGCAGCCGCGTCGCCGACCACGGCGTCCCTGGCGTGGCCGAGCACGCCTCCCATGTCACCAGCCGTCCGGCGGCGCTGCGCCTGCGCGAGCGCCTGGACAGCCTGGACAAGCGGGGCGAAGGCGGGAATGTGCTGGTCGTCGGCGACGGGCTGACCGGCATCGAGACCGCCACCGAGATCGCCGAATCCCGGCCCAGCCTGTCGGTGGCGCTGGTTGCTCGCGGCGAACTGGGCGCCCCGCTCTCCGCCGGAGCACGCAGCCATCTGCGCCAGGCCTGTGACCGGCTGGGCATCACCGTCCTGGAGCACACCAGCGTCGAAGCCGTCGAAGCGGCGCGGGTGCTGTGCGCCGACGGCACCGTCCTGACGTCCGACGCGACCGTGTGGACGGCCGGTTTCGCGGTCGACGCCATCGCCGCCGCAGGCGGGCTGGAGGTCACCGACAACGGTCGGATCGTCGTCGATCGCACCATGCGGTCGGTCTCGCACCCGAACGTCTACGCCGTGGGCGACAGCGCCTACGCCATCGGCGACAACGGCCGGCCGCTGCCGATGTCCTGCGCTTCGGCCGGCTACACCGGCATGCAGGCCACGGCCGCGATCGTGGGACGCCTGACCGGGCGCAAGATCCCTAACGCCAAGCTGGACTACCACGGCAACCACATCAGCCTCGGGCGGCGGGACGGGATCCTGCAGATGGTCGACGGCGAAGCACAGGCGAAGCCGAAGTACGTGGGCGGCAGGAAGGCCGCGCGGATCAAGGCGGGCATCCTGAAGATGTCGCTGTGGACCACCTCGCACCCGACCTTCGGCCTACCCAAGCGCAAGCGCCACCTGGTCGCCGTACCGGAAGTGTCCGCAGAGAAGGCGGCCGCGTAGCCACCGTGGGCAAGCGCTGCCACAGCGCTTCGACACCAGTCGCTTCGAGGGTCAGGGGCGGATCACCTCCGCCCCATCCTGTGCGCGCCTGAGCACCCCGGCACTGAGCCAGATACCGGCCGCCCACCTGCGAGGTGGACCAGCATCCGGGCGGAGCCACTGCTGCCCCGGGGTGTGCGACCAGCACGTCTCCGTCACCAGGCAAAGAAATCTCTCTGTCCGAGGAGGACGCATGGATACTCCGGTCCCACGCGTAGCCGACACACTGCCGTCGTCCTGGCCGACGGTGGCCAGGACAGTCGTCCTGCTCACAGCACTCATCAGTGTGCTGCTCTCCGCCTTCGCCTGGCCGTCGGTGCGGTCGCATGTACACGACGTGCCGATCGCCGTCGCCGGGCCGCCCGCCGCGGTCAAGCAGGTCAGCGACGCGCTCCACCAACGTCTGCCAGGCGGCTTCGCGATCACCGAGGTCGCCGACACCACAGCCGCCGAACGGTTGATCCGCGACCGGGAGGTGTACGGGGCGGTAGACGTCAGCTCCGGCGCTCCGCAAGTCATCACAGCCTCGGCCGCCGGCGCAGCGGTCGCCCAGACCCTGCAGGGTGTCGCGGTGGGGCTCGGTCAGGCGCAGGGGCCCAGCAAGACGTCCCCTGTCCGCGACATCGTCGCCCTGCCGGCCGACGACCCCCGCGGCGCCGGCCTGGCCGCCGGGGCCCTGCCCCTGGTCATGGGCGGCCTGCTCGCCGCGCTGCTACTGACCAGGCTCGTCCGCGGCATCGCCCGCCAGATCGCCGGGGCACTCACCTTCGCGATCACCGGAGGCCTGGCTGTGGCAGCGATCCTGCAGTTCTGGCTCGGCTCACTGGACGATTCCTACCTGGTCAACACCGGCGCGATCGCCCTGGCCATCGCCGCCACATCCCTGACCATCATCGGGCTGGAGTCACAGCTCGGGTACGCCGGCTTCGGCCTCGGCGCCGTCACCATGATGCTCATCGGCAACCCCCTGTCAGGCACCTCGACCGCACCCGAGATGCTGCCGGGCTGGTCCGGCACGCTCGGCCAGTTGCTGCCGCCCGGGGCGGGCGGCCAGTTGCTGCGCTCCACAGCCTTCTTCGACGGCCACGGCTCCACCCACTCCGTCCTCGTGCTCACGACCTGGCTCGGATTCGGTGTCGCGCTTTGTCTGGCCAGCGGTCGCACCGGGCGCGAGCGCCGCCTGGCCGCCGGGTCCGCCGAGAACGCGGCAGCGCAGCCGTCTAGTTAGGGTGTTCCGCGTGGACAGCACCGCCAATGATCGCTTCGACACCAGCCGGTTCGAGGCCAGCCGGAACCGACTGGCCTCGCTGGCGTACCGGCTGCTTGGCTCCGCCGCCGACGCGGAAGACGCCGTGCAGGATGCGTTCTTGCACTGGCAGGCTGCCGACCGGCAGCGGATCAAGGTGCCGGAGGCATGGCTGACCAAGGTCGTCACCAACCTGTGCCTCGATCGGCTCCGCTCGGCCCAGGCCCGCCGCGAACGCACCGTCGGTGCCTGGCTGCCCGAACCGCTCCTCGACGGCGACCCGATGCTCGGCCCGGCCGACACATTCGAGCAGCGTGAATCGGTCTCCCTGGCCGTGCTGACCCTTATGGAGCGCCTGTCACCGCTGGAGCGGGCCGTCTACGTCCTGCGCGAAGCGTTCTCCCACAACCACGCCGAGATCGCCGAGATCCTCGACATCACCGATTCAGCAAGCCAGCAGCACCTCCACCGGGCCCGGCACCGCATCACCGCCGCGCGCCGCGGTGGCGGCGAAGTCGACCCGGCATCCGCCCGCAGGATCGTCGAGGAATTCCTCGCCGCTGCCACCTCGGGCCGCACCGAACGCCTGGTGGCGCTGCTCACCGACGACGCGACCGCGATCTCCGACGGTGCCGGCCTGACCGAGAAGCTGCTGCGGTACGACACTCCGCAGCGCATCGCCGCCATCGCACGGGCCGGCTTCAAATCCACACCCGCAAAACAGCGACTTGCCGGCGGAATCTCTGCTGTCCACTACGCGCTCGTCAACGGCGCCCCCGCCATCCTTTTCGTGCCCGACGGCAAGATTGTCGGCGCCGTGACGTTCGACATCACAGGCGGCAAGATCGCAACGGTGCGCGGCATCGCCGCCCCCGCCCGCCTCGTCCGCCTCACCGAAGCCTGGCGGCAGCACGGACCGGACACACCGCTCATCACCCAGTGGTGAGCCGGCGCCGACCGCGGCCAGGCACAGCGCCCGCGTTTCATAGTGCCGTCGCGTCCCGCCAGTTGGCTGCTCCCGGATTCGATCTCCGGGAACGAAGCGGCCAAGCTCGTGCCGCCGTGAGTGCAGCACGACTCGGCCCGCGTCGTCGGAGACCAGGGCCCGCCACCTGTCCCACTTCGGCTCACCCCGCGCACCCCGGCAGCAGCGCAGGGTCGGACACAGGGGTGGCGAGCATCGGTTCCGGTAGTGTCCGCGTCACAGCCCGTGCCTTCCGCCCAGCCCGCCCGTCGGTAAACCGAGTGCGCGTACGCACCCGACTACCGGCCCGACCATGGCAGGTCAACGCACTACAACACCTCGCCGGGGGGCTGGGTGCTGAGTTCCTGGCGCACGTCCAGGTAGCAGGGCAGCCGGACACTGGCTGCCCCGGATCCCGTTCGTGCGGTCTGACGTCGCGGCCGTCCACCGTCCGCGACGGATCTCACCGAACCCGGCGGTGCCGCCGGTACGGCCGAGAGATCTGAACCAGTGCCGGGAATCAGGCGGCGACGAGCTCCTGCCCGCGGTCCGGCGTTTTGACCTTGGGCTTCTTGTTCGGCAGTGAGAGCCGGAAGACCTTGTGCCACGCGGAGAACACCTGCTTGGGCAGCGGCCCGGTGACGTACTCCAGCTCGTACTTCTCGAACAGCGCGCGCACCTTCACCGCGACCTCGGCGTACCGGTTGCTCGGCAGGTCCGGGAAGAGGTGGTGCTCGATCTGGTGCGAGAGGTTGCCGGTCATGAAGTGCATGGCCTTGCTGCCGCTGATGTTCGCCGAGCCCATCATCTGGCGCAGGTACCACTGGCCGCGCGTCTCGCCCTTGATCGACCGGCGCTCGAAGACCTGTACGCCCTCGGGGAAGTGCCCGCACATGATCACCGAGTGGGTCCAGATGTTGCGGACCAGGTTCGCGGTGAACGTGGCGGCGAGCGTGGGGAGGAACGACGGGCCCGACAGCAGCGGGTGGATCACGTAGTCCTTGAGCACCTGCTTGCGGATCTTGCGGCCCACGGCCTTGGCCCGCGCGCGGAACTCCGGGTTCTTGCGGCGGCGCTTGTGCAGGTTCTTGCCGAGCTCCAGGTCGTAGGCGGCGATGCCGTACTCGAAGAAGCAGGCGTTGATGAAGTTCCACAGCGGCTGGCCGAGGTGGAACGGGTGCCACTTCTGGTCCTCGTCGACGCGCATGATGCCGTAGCCGAGGTCGTTGTCCTTGCCGATCACGTTGGTGTACGTGTGGTGCAGCTCGTTGTGCGAGTGCTTCCACTGGTCGGCCGGCGAGACGTGATCCCACTCCCAGGTGGTGGAGTGGATCTTCGGGTCTCGCATCCAGTCCCACTGGCCGTGCAGGATGTTGTGGCCGATCTCCATGTTGTCCATGATCTTCGCCACGGACAGCCCGGCGGTGCCGAGCAGCCACGCGGGCGGGAACATCGAGAACAGCAGCACGCCCCTGCTGACCAGCTCGAGCTTGCGCTGCGCCGAGATGACCTTGCGGATGTAGGCGGCGTCTTTCTCGCCCCGGCTGGCGATCACCTCGTCGCGGATCGCGTCCAGCTCGCGGCCGAGCTCCTCGATCTGCTCCGCGGTCAGGTGGGCGGTGGGGTCGATGGCGGTCAAGGTGTTCCTACCGTTCGATGTCGCAGGGGCCCGCCGCGGCGGACACGCAGGTCTGGATGAGGACGCCCGGCTCGGCCTCGGTGATCTCGCCGGTGCGCAGGTCGCGGACGGCACCGGCCTTGAGCGGTGTGATGCAGCCGAAGCAGATGCCCATCCGGCACCCGGAGGGCATGAGCACGCCGGCCTCCTCGCCGACGTCCAGCAACGGCGTGGCGCCGCCCGCGTCGACGGTCTTGCCGGTGGCGCTGAACGTGACCTCGCCGCCGTCGCCGGTGACGACGATGCCGGGGCGGAAGCGTTCGGTGTGCAGGCGCTCTTGGACGCCGTGCTCGGTCCAGTGCTCTTCGGCGGCGTCGAGCAGGCCCGCGGGCCCGCAGGCCCAGGTCTCGCGCTCGGCCCAGTCGGGCACGAGTTCGTCGAGACGCGCGATGTCGAGCATGCCGTCTGTGTCGGTGTGCACCTCGGTGAGCCGCAGCTTCTTGTCCGCGACCAGGTCGTGCAGTTCGTTGCGGAAGATCACGTCTTGCGGCTGTGGCGCGCAGTGGACCATGACGACGTCGTTGAACTCGGTGTCGCGAAGCATGCCCATCACGGGCGTGATGCCGCTGCCGGCCGTCAGGTAGAGCACCTTGGCGGGCTTGGCCTGCGGCAGCACGAAGTCACCGGTCGGCTGGTCGAGCTGGATCAGCGTGCCCGGTTTCGCCCTGCGGACCAGGTGGTTGCTGACCTTGCCGTCCGGGATCGCCTTCACGGTGATCGTGACGCGGCCGTCCTGGCGGTTTGCCGGTGAAGTGATGGAGTAGGCACGCCACAGGCGCACCCCGTCGACGTCGACCCCGATCCGCACGTACTGACCGGCTGTGTGACCGCGCCAGCCCCGTCCCGGCCTGATCACGATGGTCGCGGCGTCACCCGTCTCGGGGTGCACGGCCTCGATGCGCCCACGCAGGTCAGCGCCCGCACGCAGCGGGCTGACCAGGTCGAGGTAGTCCGACGGCAGCAGCGGCGTCGTGACCATCTCCAGCAGTTTCCACGCCCCGCTGCGGAGGGCTGCACTCGTCATGACTCCAGCTTGCTGTGCCTCAAGGCGTAAAGTCCTGACCGAAGGACGTGAATCTGGTCGGCGGAATTGTTCGCAGGGAATAAAATCGTGAGCCATGCAATCCGGAGGGCCAGCGAGCTGGCCCTGGACGAGACGACGGTCACCGCACTTCGGGGCGCGCTGAAGACCACCGCCGACGAGGTCGTCCAGGCGATCATCGACGAGGTCCCTCCCTACGCCAACGCCCTCTCGGGCCACATGGGCGCCACCATCCGCCGAGCCGTCCGCACCGCCCTGGGGCACTACCTGGACCTCGCGAGCGGGAACGCCACAGGCGGCGACGCCGGTGACGCAGCCTACGAGCTGGGCCGCGGCGAGGTGCGCGACGGCCGTTCGATGGACGCCCTGCTCAGCGCCTACCGCGTCGGCGCCCGCGTGGCCTGGCGATGCCTGGCAGCGGGTGCCGTACCCGCAGGTCTGCCCGCCGCAGAGGTCGCCAAGTTCGCCGAGCTGACCTTCGCCTACATCGACGAGCTCTCCGCCGCGAGCGCCGCGGGCCACGCCGACGAACTGGCCGCCCGGGGCAGGGACCACGAGCGCCACCTGGAACACCTGGCCCGCGACCTCCTCGCCGGCGCGAGCCCGGACGTGCTGCTGGCCTCTGCTCAACGGGCCGGATGGCAGCCTCCGGTTTCGCTGACCGCGGTCCTGCTGCCCTCCGCCCAGGCGCGGCCTGCCCACCGCGCGCTCGACCCGAGCACCCTCGTCCTCGACGATCTGCCGGACGCCACCGGTGTGCTGCTCGTCCCCGATGCCGACCGATCACATCTCTTGCGGCAGCTGACCGACCGCACCGCCGTGGTCGGCCCGGCCCGGCCATGGACTCGTGCGTCCGCCTCGTACGCACGAGCCGCACGCGCGCGCTCCCTCTCCTCCGATATTCGCGACACCGAGGACCACCTGCCCGAGCTGGTGCTGAGCGCCGACGTGGACGCGTACGCAGACCTGCGTGCCCGAGCCCTCGCACCGTTGCGGACCCTGCCTGTCGCGACCGCACAGCGGCTGGAGGAGACGTTGCGGGAGTGGCTGCTGCACCAGGGCAGGCGGGACGAGGTGGCGGCGGCGTTGTTCGTCCATCCCCAGACCGTCCGGTATCGGATGTCGCAGCTGCGGGAGCTGTTCCCGGATCTCGCATCGCCACACCGGGTCCTTGAACTGACGCTGGCGGTCGGTCTTCGGGCCGGCTGACGCGCACTGCGACCGTCCACGAGCGGTCCAGGAATCGTGCCTCGTTCTCGGTGCCATCAGCCGGCTCATGCGGCCCGGGGAAGAGCGGTATGAGCCAGCTGAGACCGGGGGTTGATGTGAAGACCAGACAAGGCCTCGGGAAGCCCGTCGGGGGCGCTGTCTCCGAGAAGCGCGGTGACGGATACGGCTCGACTGGATCCGGTGGACGATGCGCACCGGCCCGCTCGTCGACGCGCTCATCGAGCATCTGGTCGGTGATCCGGGCCCTTATACCCTGGAAAACGGCTTTCATGTCGTCGTGTAGGGCGCTGTCCTGGCACGAGCCGACCCACAGGCGCGCGCCGGGCTGCAACTGGGTGACTGGCGGGGCAGCCAGGCCGAGTCACCAGAGGCGGGGGCCGAGCCGCTCGCGCCGGGGACCACCGTGGTTCTGCGACGGCCCCGTGCCGCCCTTCCTACAGGTCAACCGGACGACCGACCGGGCCGGCCTGGCACACCGCGCGAGGGAAGATGGGGATGGAATGACGGAACGTGAGGTCAGGAGCTTCCATGGCGAAGCGGGTTCACCGACCCCGTGAGGACGCGGAGTTCAATTTCATCCTCGGGATGAGCGGAGTTCCGGTCCTCGCATACTTCACCGGGACATGGCCCAAGGCAATCGAGTCCTGCCGGGTGATGGACCTCGTCGTGGGTGGCATCGCCGACGACTACGCGGGCCGCCTGACGGCCGTCCGCGCCGACATCACGCGTTGTCCAGGCGCAACCGAGCGATACGGGATCACCGGAGCCCCGTCCTGCGTCCTGCTGAAGAAGGGAGAGGCGGTGGCGCACGGCACGGGTCCTATGACCATCGCCGAGGTACGGAAGTTCCTGGACGGCCACCTCTGAGCGGCCGCTGCGGCACGTGGCCGCGACGCCCGTCACGCCTCGCCTATGGGAGCTGCGCCGCCTGAGACATCTTGGGGCTGAGACACCCTCACAGGTCACATGACGCCATCGAGCGAGGTCGCGTCCGGCAGCTGCGCGGCGCCGGCCGCAACCTCCGGGAACGCCGGCTCCATCTCGGTGCCCCGCCTCGACCGCAGCACCACTCGCCCCGCATCCCCGGACCGTTTTGATGGTGATGTCGAGGTACTTCCTCGCCCAGGGAATGAACCGTTTCTTGGCTTAGGCGGAGTCTGCCCAGACGATGGCGATCTCCGGGTGCATCAGCGCGAGACGGAACAGCAACTCCCGTGCGACCAGCGAGTTCTGGGCATCGGCCAGGGTGACCCGTCATCCCCACTCTCATGCAGCGGGAGAAAAACCCAGGTCACACCCTGGTGTTGCCGCTCGCTCACGTGACTGCGCCTACCAAGCTGTCGGAAGCACGGTCACGCAGAACAACGGCATACCCGGCCAGGCGCTTCCCCACTTGCACCTCCACGTCATTCCGCGCTTCGACGGCGACGCCTTCCAGATGCCTGATCCTCGAGTGTCTGTAGCGCCGCGCGAGGTGCGGCTCGCGCGCCTTCTTGTTGAGAAGGGTGTTGGCGTCCTGAGCGAGTGCTCTTGATCTGACCCGGTCAGCCGTTGTCCGCCGCCGTCTTCTTCGTCACTGGCTGGTGCGGGGGTTCTTGCGGGTGAGTCGCCGGGTCATCATGGTGATGAGGGCCCAGCAGGTGGGCTTCGGAGTGCTGCGGCAGGCGTTCGTAGTCGCGTGCGTTGCGGCGGGCGTTCATGCACCAGCCAACGGTGCGTTCGACCTTCCAGCGGCGGGGCAGGACGACGAATCCCTTGGTGCCCTTGGGCCAGGAGACGATGCGCAGGGTGAGCCAGAGGCGTTCGCGGACCCCGGTCCACGAGGTCGCCGGCGTAGCCGCGATCGGCCCAGACCTGGGTGATCTGCGGCTGAGTGAGACGTAGGCGCCAGAACACGTCGCGTGCGGCGGCGCGGTCCAGGATGTCGGCGGGCGTCACCGTGATCATCACGGGCAGGCCCAGCGTATCGACCGCGATATGTCACTTACGCCCATTGACCTTTTTCGCGGCGTCGTATCCGCGGCTGTCTTTGCCGACGGTCGAGGCGGCCTTGACCGACTGGGAGTCGACGATCAGTGTCACCGGATGCGGGCAGCGGCCCTTCCCGGTACGGATCCGGCGGCGGAGCCCGTCCCGGATGTAGGTGACGACCCCGGCCCGGTTCCACCTCCAGAAAAACCCGTAAACCGTCTCCCACGGAGGGAACTCCGCAGGCAGAGCCCGCCTTATGTGGAATCGAGCCGGGCTAGTAGTGCGGCCGATTACAGAGGAAGCAGCCGTCCCAGAGCGGGAGCGCGCTGAGGACGCGGTGGCGCACGCACGAGGCCATCGCGGCCCCGTCCGGGCCGGGGAAGCCGCGTGTGGCGCTACTGTCGGCGGGCGGGGTGCAGGACTCCACCATGGTCGTGAAGCGGTGCAGGTAGTCATGCACGCGGGGCGGGTGGTAGCCCAGCTCGCTCCAGCGATGTCCGCTCGCCGCGAGTGCTGTGGCACGCAGCACGAAGTCCTTCGCGCGGGCGCGTTCCCGCTCCGTCGCACCCCAGTCGAACTCCGCCAGGTCGAACCCGACGGCACCGCGCCCCATGACGTTCTGGTCCTGCAGGGTCAGCAGCGCCGCGAAGCGGAAGTCCCAGTCCTCGGAGGCGAGATCGGACACGGCCAGCATCAGCACGTCGATGAACACCGCGGTGGCGCCATTGGACAGGTCCAGGTGGTGGCTACCGCCGGAGAAGATGTTGCTCACCGGCCTATGATGCGATCCCGGCCCTCCACGTGCTTGGAGAAGACGCATGACACATGCGAGCACCGGCAAAGTGGTCGTGAACAGGGTGATGTCCCTCGATGGGTTCATCGCCGGTCCCGGTTACACCATGGACTGGATCTTCGAGCACATGACGTCGGCGACGTTCCCGGAGGTCATGGCGGCCACGGGCGCCATGCTCATCGGCCGGGGCACGTACGAGGCCGGCAAGCGCATGTCCGACGAGAACACCGACTACGACGGCGGGGCGCAGTTCGTCCTCACCCACCGCCCGCCCGACGAGCCGGACCCCAACGTCACCTTCCTCACCTGCGACATCGAGGAAGCCGTGGCCACGGCACGCCATGCCGCCGGCGACAAGAACCTGGAGATCCTCGGCGCCGACGTGGCCGCCCAGTGCCTGCAGCGCGGCCTCGTCGACGAGATCCTGGTGTACGTGCTGCCGGTGCTGCTCGGCGACGGCGTCCGCTTCGCGCCGCCGGGCCTCGACCGGATCGACCTGGAACCGTTCAGCAACGTCCAGTCGGGCGGGGTCACCATGCTGCGCTTCCACGTGCGCAAGTAGCCACCGCCCGCCCGGCCACCTTTGCCGATACCGGAGTGGCAGCCTCGGCCTGGGCCCGTTCAGCCTGCTCGGCCAGGCGGTTCAACACCCGCTCCGCGATCGCCAGCTCATCCCGCTCGACCTGAACATCCTGAAGCTGCTCGGCAAGGGCGTCCAGTTCGCTCTGGCGGGCGGTGATCCACTGACGCACCTGCATCTGTGCAGCCTCCCGCGCTCTCACAGCGTGCCGACCTGCTTGCGGGGCCGATCGGGGGCGCAGCCGAACCCGGCATCCCGCCGGAACCGGATCTGCCCGATGATCTACGCCATGGTCATCGACCGCCGACCGGCGCGAGTACCCGAATCGCCCCGCACACGCAGGACCATGACCCGCGGTTCACGATGCACGCGCCTCATTGCTCGGGCAGAGACGGGCGGCGGTCGATGGAGGCGTGCCCGGCGGCGGTGGCGTAGGTGAGCATCACCATGGCATCCGCTTCCCCCAGATGCGTGATGACGTCATTGCGGTCCGCGTCCCGCAGCCGGCCGGCGTCCCACACTGATCCTTATCCCACTCGGGTATCTGCTCAGCCGTCACACCCAGCATCATGCCCGGTCAACGACACCACACAGGCTCCGTCACAGATCTCCGGCTGTAGTACGTGGGCCTCGGCTGACGTAGGCGGCGGTTCCGGCGACGGTGAGTACCGCTGCGACCACGGCCGCGGGTCGGCTGTCGGAGGCCTGTGTCTGCCAGGTCAGCGCCTCCCCCGCGGTGCCCATGCCCGGGAACGCCGCCGCGCCGAGCGTCCACCCGAGAGGCAGGAACCACGAGCGAGCGGTGCCGACCGTGGCCGTCCCCAGGGCGGTCAGGCCCAGCAGGCCGGCCGCGTCGCGGACGACACATCCGAACGGCCCGAACCGCGTGCCGGTGAGCAGTGTGGCCAGCAGCAGCATGAGTACGCATCCCAGGGCCGTGGCCAGGTGGGACATCCGCAGCCACCCCCACGGCCTCGCCGCCGTGCGGTCCAGGGTGTCGTCGGGGCCTGAGAGCGTGGTGGTGGCGACGGCTACCAGGAGCAGGACCGTCAGGGCGAGTACGGTGCTGCTCACCTCGCCCTTACCCCTGAAGGCCGTCGCCAGCAGCCACACGATGGCAGTGCCCGCGCCGGCCGCGCCGAGCGCCGCCGGCACCTGGCGCGAGCGGACGTAGAGCGTCAGTCCTGTCATCGGGTGCCTCGGCTCAGGAGGTCGGTGGTGTCCTGGCACTTCTGGGCGGCCTGATAGACGGCGAGGACCCGGGCTTCGGCCTCGGCTCGCGGCAGTGCATGTAGTCCCTTCCAGAGCTTGACGGCGTCCGGGTCATCGAATTCGAGACCATCGGGACCGGCGGTCGGCTCCCGGTCGAGCAGCCAGTAGGCCGCAGCGGTGGCGACTGTCAAGTTCCGGTTGTCTCCGCAGCTGAGAGGGCCGGTGAACACTCCGGTGAGCATCGTCGGTTCGAGCCGTCCCGGGTGGGCGAGATGACCGTGCTTGTCGACCGTGATACTCATCAGCGCGGTGTCGGCCCGCGACCTCGGTGACGTAGGAGGAGAGAACGTGGACGTGTCCTCATGTGCCTCGACGATTGATGTTTTCGCCAGGAGTTCCAACGCGTGCCGGGCCTTGGGGGTTACCTCGGGCAGCAACCCTTCGTGCGCCCGGCTGACGCAGACCCGCGGGGTGTCGTCGGTGCACACCAGCTCCTGGGCGACCGGGTCGAGCGTCCCTTGGTCATAGGCATCGCCGGTCGGCACCACCAGGGCCGTGGCCGTGGCCCCGATGGCCAGCGGCAGCAGCGCGGCGAACGCGAACTTACGGTTTTGGACGGCGAAGAGCACGACGCCGGCCACCGCAACCGCGGCCGTCCAGAGTGCCTGGGCGGCGCTGACTCCGCCGTCGACGGTGTCGTAGTCGCTGAACATGCTCATCCCCATGGCCGGCGAGAACGCCGCCGTGAATCCGCCGTCCGGAAGGCCGTGGGGCGCGAGGATCAGTAGCGCGAAGCCGATCACGGCCAGCGCGGGTGCGGTGGCGAGCGCCGGCACCAGGCGTCCGACGGCCAACCCGAGCCAGGCCGAGGCGATCATCGCGACCAGCCCGACGGCCACGACGACAAACGCGCCCGGCGGCAGGTAGCGCGCCGTGTCGGCGATCCGTGGTGCCGCCGCGAGGAGCGTGACCAGGTAGGCGACGAGCACCGCCAGGGCCGTCGTGGCCAGGATCGGCACCATGCGCTGCGGTCTCGGGCGGGGCACGGCGGCGAGCAGTTCGGCGACGTTCGCCCGGTGCTCGCGATAGGACTGCCAGGCGCCGGCGGCCATCGCAAGGGGCGAGAGAACCGCGAGGTATTCGCGCTGCGTCATGGCCAGCGCCATCCACCCCGTGGACCATCGCCCCGCGGTGGCGTGGAGGACGATCGTGCCGGCGACGGCGATCAGGAGCGCGGCGCCGAGGGCGGCCGAGCGCCGGAGCTCGATGCCGAGGATGCGGTTCATGCGTTGCTCCGGTGCCGGCGCAGGAGTGCGGAGTAGCCGCGCTCCGCAGGGCTGTCGCCCGCCTCGCCCTGCCCGCCGCGGGCGATCAGGTCGTCGGGGGTGCCCTGGAAGAGGAGTCGGCCTTCGTTCATGAGGATGACGTCGGTGCAGGCAGCGACGACGTCCTCGACGAGGTGGGTGGAGACCAGGACACAGCTGTCGGCGCCGAGGTCACGCAGCAGGTCGCGGAAGTCGAGACGTTGTTCGGGGTCAAGTCCGACGGTGGGCTCGTCGAGCAGGAGCAGTTCGGGGTCGTTCACGATGGCCTGGGCGATGCCGGCCCGGCGCAGCATGCCGCCGGACAGCGTCTTCATCTTGGCGTCGGCCTTGGTGGTGAGACCCACCCGATCGATCGCGCGTTGCACGGCGTCGGGTATCGCGGTTTTGGGCATTTCCTTGAGCCAGGCCATGTACGCGACGAACTCGCGGACGGTAAACCGCGGGTAGAAGCCGAACTGCTGCGGCAGATACCCCAGTTTGCGACGCACCTCACGCAGGTCGGCACGGCCGTCCACCTCCGCGCCTAGCAGCGTCAATGAGCCGCTGGCGGGCTTGACGACGGTGGACAGCGCGCGCATCAGAGTGGTCTTGCCGGCGCCGTTCGGGCCGAGCACACCGTGCACGCCGGCAGTCAGCGTCAAGTCGAGTTCGTCGACGGCCAGGTGCCGGCCGGCCCGGACACGCAGTTCTTTTGCGCGGACGAGCCAGGGATGAAGGGTGGGAGCCGTTTCGGCAGCACGCACCGCTCGCATGGGTCTCTCCTGTTGATCCTGTTGATGGGGGGGTCAGTTGCCACTGGTCAGGCGGCGGAAGTGCGTGGCGGCGAGCGGTGTGATCGCGGCAAGGGCCACGGTGGCCACCACCCAGTCGGCGGTGCTGCCCGGCTGCAGTACCGGGGACAGGGACTGTGCCGCCACACTCGGCAGCAGGACTGCCGCGGACCAGACCACCGCGAGTCCGATCGCCGCGCGCCGTACGCCGATGAGGGCGCCGAGCACGAGGGTGGCCCCCGTGAACGCCAGGCACGGCAGCAGGGTGAGGGCCAGCGAGGTTCCGGTGCCCACACCCGCCACCAGCAATGCCGGAAGCACGACGACGAGCACCGCGAGCGTCCGCCGCAGCACCATGGCCAGGCCGGCTGCCGCTGTGGTGGCGATCAGTTCCCAGGCGGGGTCGATCCGCCGGCTCCAGGCCACCGCGACGCCGGGCAGCGGAGCCACCGGGGCCAGCAGCAGCACGAGCGACGGCAGGCTCGGCTCGGCGGAGTCCAGGAGTACGCCACAGCCCAGCACCGCGACGGTCACCGCGAGCCAGGGCAGCAGCGTCCACGCGAGCCAGCGTCGGTGCACGGCCGCTGCTGGTGTGCGTTGCCGGGTCGGCGACGGGCTCGCTTCGATCGCCTGGCCGAGCGAGACGGCGACACGGTCGAGCAGATCCGTCGTGGCAGGGGTGGCCTTGGCGGCCAGTGACTCACGGCAGTTGGCGCACGCGTCGAGATGGACCTCGATCGACCAGAGCGCGGCGTCGTCGAGTCCGTGCCCGCCGTCCGCGTAGCGGGCCAGGATCGTGGTGGTGGGATGAGTCATGAGAGCGCCTTCCGCAACGCGATCCGAGCCCGCCGCGCGCGGGTTTTCACCGTGCCCTCCGGCATACCGAGCAGCACCGCCGTCTGACGGACCGACAGGTCATCGAGCACCATCGCCTGCAGCACCTGCCGCAACTCCGGTGGCAGCCGCAGCAGCGCCTGTTCGAAGTTCTGGTCGACGCGGTTCGCCATCACCTCGTCCTCGGCGGCCGGCGCGGTCGTATCGAGAAGGGCAACCGTCGGCACCCGCTCCTGCCGGGCACGTCGGCGGAACGCGTCGACGAGACGGTTCGCGGCGATCGCCCAGAGCCAGCCGACCGCACTGCCCTCGGTCACGGAGTCCGCATAGCTGCCGGCCGCACGCCAGACCGCCAGGTAGGTCTCCTGGAGCACGTCGGCGACGACGTCGTCGTCGGCGCAGCGGCGGCGGAGCCGCACCGCCAACCAGGGCGAAGTACGCCGATACAACTCGTCGAACGCCGACCGGTCACCACCGGCGACGCGACGCACGAGTTCTGCCTCGTCGAGGTCTGCCATCCCTTTCACGATCAGGGAGACGAAACGACCGTCCCTTCAGGTTCTCGGACGCTTCGGCGGCTACCGAAGGCAACAGCGCTCTACGCCGAGCGCGAGGTCGTCCACATCGCCGACCTGCCCGAATCGCACCGTGGGCAGCCGCCCTGGAGCGCCTCGCGCACGCGGGCCCTACGCTCGCCGGCGTCGTTACCGGGCGCCACGTCGACCCTCACGGTGCAGGGGTTCGCCGAATTCGCCGGAGTCGTCGGCCTCGACGACAGCGCCCCCGACGCCGACCCGGCCGTGATCACCGGTTACAAAGCCGCCCGGAACCGCCCATTGACCCGCGGTCAGAAACGGTCCAACAAGGCCCTCGCCGCCGTCCGAGCACCGGTCGAGCACGGCTTCGCCCACCTCAAGAACTGGCGGGTCCTCGGCAAGATCCGCACCGACCCGAAGTGGGCGACCGCCCTGGTGCGGGCCCTGCTGGTACTGACGAACCGCGAAGTCTCCCGGTGACCGATGATCTACGCGGAAGTCATCCGCCCACGATCAGGACGAGCACTCCGGCCCCCGCCCACAGCAGACCCGTGACCAGCAACTTCACGATGCCCAGTGCTCAGTACACCGCATCCGGACGTGCTTAGGGCCTGAGCCGTTCACCGCAGCCTTCGCACACCCGCTCTCCGGCCTGCCCGTCGTCCCCGGACACCCCGCCATCCTAGGCTCCAAGGCTGCTCAAAACCGGGGATCAGAAACAGGCACTAAGCGATCAGGTCAGCAACGTCCCAGCGAGGGCCAGGGTCAGGGCGGCGCGCTGCAACGGTGGCCAGTCGCCGGGGGCCACAGCCGCACGTCCACGGCGTCTGCCGGCCTCGCACCGAACCCCAGCACACCGGCCACAACGGAGACCGGCCCGGCCCGAGACTCCCTTGCGGGTCAGGTGGCGCAGTCCGCACCCGGCATGGCGCTAAACCCGACCGCCTGGACGCCGACCCTTACGCCCTGTGCACCCCCCAAGGAATCGTCGACCTGCGCACCGGGCTGCTGACGGCACCCGACCCGAGCAAGGACTTCCACTCCCGCTCCACCACCGTCGGCCCCGGAACATGGCCACGCAACCGCTTCCTGACCGACACCTTCGGCGACGATGCCGAAGGCAAGCAAATGATCAACTACCTGCAACTACTCCTCGGGTACTCGATCACCGGCGACGTCGGAGGCCAGGTCGTGCCCTTCCTCTTCGGCAAGGGCAAGAACGGCAAGTGCATCTTCCTGGACGTCTGCATGAAGCTCGGCGACTGCTCGGACGCGGCCCCGCCCGGCTTCCTGATGGCCAAACCCTTTGAAGGCCACCCCACCGACCTCGCCGAACTCCATGGCATGCGCGTCTACGTCTGCTCCGAGATCAGGCCCGACGGCAAGTTCGACGAGGCCCGGGTCAAACTCCTCACCGGCGGCGACCGCATCAAGGCACGGCGCATGCGGCAGGACCCCTACAGCTTCGAACCCACCCACAAACTCCGGCTGCTGGGCAACACCCGCCCCGAAGTCGGCACCGGCGGCTTCGCGTTCTGACGCCGCATGCGCCTGGTCCCGTTCGAGCGCATCGTCTCCGACGACCGCAAGATCGACAACCTGGCCGACCTCCTCGTCATAGAGGAAGGCCCCGGCATCCTGGGCTGGCTCATCGACGGCGCTCGCCGCTACCTAGCCCGCGAGAAGGACCTCACCGGACTCCAGCGCGTCCGCATCGCCACCACCGCCTACGCCGAAACAGAAGACCACACTGGCCGCTTCTACAAAGAGCGCTGCCGCCTGGCCCCCGACCTGCGCGCCGAGCAGACCGTGCTCTACGCCGCATACATGCGGTGGTGCCACAGTGAGGGGGAGCGCGTCGTCTCCTCCCGCGCGTTCGCCTCCCGTCCCGCACCCGTAACCTCGTGGGACTGGCTTCGCCAAGGGAGATGGCAAGCACTACCCCGGCATCGGACTGCTCACCGACGAGGAAGGGGACGCCCCCGCCTGAGCTCCCTGATCAGCGCGGACGAGATCAGCCACGAAACCGACCTCGTCTGGCTGGAAGACATCGACAAACTCGACTACGTCCGTCAGAGCCTGGACCGGCTGCCCAACCGCAAGAGCAAGCCCGCCTACCATCGCGACGGCCGCGTGGTCGGTAACACCATCCTCGGCCCCATCGCCAAGGCCTCCCGTCACTCCGGCACCTTCCGCCGCCGAGTGTTCTGGGTCCTGCCGCACGACCGCGACAGCGACCCCGAAGGGCTGTACGCCAGGAGCGCCCCCGCCGAAGGTGTCGACCCCCGCACCCTCGAACCCTGTGTCAGGGGGCTCCAAGACCGAACGCTCCGAAGGCGGCCCGCCCTCTCTGGCCTGGCCATGCAGGAACTCGGCATACAGTTCCCGCTGTAGGCGACACGAGCCTGCGCTGGGTCAGGGGAGGAACGGCCAAGGAACAGCGGTGAGGGTGGTGTGTCTGTAGAGCAGCTGCCACCCGGTGGAGGTAGAGCGGCTTGTCGCGCCTGGGAGTCCGATGACGGGGTGAGTGAGGGCAGTTCTCAGGTCGTCGGGGTATGGGGCGGAGTCCCAGTGGAGTTCGCACCGGTTTCCTTCGGCGGACAGCCGACGGTGGTGGGCGCCTCCTCGAACAGGGCGGCCGGAGGGTTCCCAGAACCACATGCCGAGGTTCCAGGTACCGGCCGGGTCCCGGAGGCAGAGCCGGACTGTCAGGGCGGCCAGCGCCGCCTCGGTGTCCTCGTCGAGGCGGGGAAGCGCCTTCAGGACGGCGTTCTCCTCTTCGCTTACAGCTACTTCGGTTCCCCACAACTTCTGGTAGTTGCTGTCCGCGCCTGGGCTGTCCAGCAGGCGTCCGTGGCGGTCGCCGGTGATGGTCATCGTGGCGCCCGTGGGCAGATGCCGCAGACGCCACCCCTCGTCGTATGAGGTCTCTACTCGAAGTCCCGGGAGACCGACTTCAGGGAGGGTGTCGCGGCCGACCAGCCAGCAGGCCACGTTGTAGGGGGCCCGGGCGGTGATGACCAGATCGTCCTGGCGGGGCGAGAAGACCAGGGTGTAGCGCGTGATGTCGGCCAGGCTCATCAGGCGGGGCCAGAAACTGGTGGGTCCGTGGTTGAACATGCCGAGGGCCAGCAGAGCGCGAAGGCGCCGTTGCGGCGCGGTGCAGGCGTCGAGTCCTGGAGTGTGCCGGCGAGTGATGCCGGGGCCGGCCAGGGAGGCGGTCTCGCCAGTGAAGGCGGCGCGGGTGTGCGCAGCTCGGCGCCGGTAGGAGGAGGGCATGGTGAGTCCTTGGTCGCCGCCCGGTCGGCTGGATCACCACGCATTGCGTGCTGTGATTGTGGTGAGCGCGCGAAGTGGGTGCCCCACACCCTCTGTCGGTATCCGTGAGTGTCCCGGGACAGCTCAGGTACACGGTCCAGCCCTTCGCGAGCCGGTTCATTCACGTTACCGCGGCAGCCCACGGAACCTGTCTGATCGACCGGCTTCGGCGTGCCGTGCCCCACTCAGTAACTGGCTCGATGATGAGCGTTCTTGAACGCCCCGTACGGCTCCGCCGAAGACGTCCGAGCTACGGTGCGGGGATCGCTGCGGCTGGCGGCCTGCTCGCTGCGCTCGTGTCGCCCACCGCTCAGGCGGCACCTACGCCGCTCAACGATCAGGCCAAGGCGGCAGCAGTGGCAGTAAGCCTCGGTGATGATCGAACGGCAGGTGTCTACTACCAGGACGGACGTCTCGTCGTCGCGGTCACCGACGAGGGGCCGCAGCGGTGGTACGAAAAGCCAGGGGGACGTCGAAGCTCGTTGAACACAACGCAGCTGAACTCGAGGCCGTCCACGGCGAACTGGATGAGCTGGCCGGTATCTCCAACACCTCGTGGGGTGTCGATCCGAGCAGCAACCAGGTGAGCGTGAAGATCTATGACGGTGTGTCCTCTGCTGAGCGGGCCCGGATCGAGCGAGTTGCTGCGGATCACGGAGACGCGGTACGCATAGAGAGGCGTCCCGGGCAAGCTGGAGCGTACTGCCTATGCCATGCGCGGTGGCCTTGGCATCGTTTCTGTCGACTACATGTGCAGCGCTGGGTTCAACGTTCAGAACGATTCGGGTGAGAAGTTCATGCTGACTGCCGGGCACTGCGTGATCGGCGGCAACTACACATGGTTCCGGTACAGCGGCAACATCAAGCTGGGATCGCAGGTCGACTGGAGCTTTGAGCCGGGAGACTGGGCCGTTATCGACCACACCAACCCCGACGTCACTCCGTACGGCACTATCCAGTACAAAGACGGGTCCGAGGGCCAGATCACGAATTCGCGGTGGGCCTCGGACAACGAGAAGGTAAAGCGTGTGGGCACCGTGAGTCAGGATCTCGATGGAATGGTGCTCGATCCCAGTGTGACCGTCACCTTTGACGACGGAGCGACGCTCTACAACATGATCGAGACGAGCCTCTGCGTCCGGCACGGCGACAGCGGAGGTCCGATGTTCACCGGGACGACCGCTCTGGGCATCAACTCCGGCGGGAACTACGCCGATCGACCTTGCGGCAACACAGACGCGCAGCCCGACCGGGTGTCCTTCCACCATCCGGTGCAGGACGTGCTCAACAAGCAGGACCTGAAGGTCTACTGATCTGATCACAGACCAGCGCTCCGGCGCTTGCTACCTGACCCGGCGGGGCCGAGGTCCTCTGTCCTGCCGGGCCCAGTGCGATCGCGCAGCGCAGCCCCAAGCCCGGAAGTTCTCAGCCGCCTCTTCACGATGCGATAACAGGCTCGAGCGGACGATGGATTTGACCGAACCCGGACCAGGGGCGGCGCGTCACAGGGACGGCACGGCCCTGCACCCGTCCGTCACACAGCCTCTATCGCTCACCGACCAGCCCCGGGGAGACCCATGCATACCAACGTCAGGCGCACCGTCCGCCTTCTCGCCGTGCTTGCCTTGTGCACCGTTGGAGCTGGTGCCGCCGCAGGGTGCGGCAACGCGGAGGCTGACAACGGTGACGCCGAGGCCCGCAGCACCGAGCCGGCGCCCCAGTTGGGGGATCGCGCCCGTCAGGTAGCCGATGCCTGGGACGGCTCCAAGGCAGCCGAGGCGTGGCACGAGGGCTACTACCCCATGCAGTCAGTCGTCCAGCTGCCCGAGAACGGCCTCCGCAGCGAAGCAGACAGGCGCGCCTATGAGACCGGGAACTTCGACCTGCGAGGGAAGCTCCCGTCCGCCCCGCACAAGAGCGGACACGTGAGGTGGAAGAGCGGGAGCCCGCTCACGACACCACTGATGGAGGCCGAGAAGGCCTACAAGACCCTGGACCGTGACAGCAGCCCCGGACCGCGCCTGACCGTGACCGGAGCGAGGCTGGGCGAAATGACCGTGGTCACCACTCGTGGACCGGCGACCGTCCCGGCCTGGCTGTTCACCCTGGAGGGCTACGCCAGCCCCCTCAAACGGGCCGCGGTCAGCCCGTCCAAGCTCCCCGCGCCACCGATCAAGCCACTCAGTCAGGAAGAAGTACCCACTGACGTACTGGCGCCACTCGGTGGTCTGACGGAGGTAGCGAAGGACAGTCGGTCCATCTCTGTGGTGGCCACCCACGGTTCCTGCGACGACGGCCCCACCGTGGGGGTTCTCGAGACGAGCGGCAGCGTGGTGCTGTCCGCATCCGCGGCCGACTCCAAGGACGGTAACTGCAGTGGTGAACTGCGCGGCGAGAAGGTGTCGGTGAAGCTGGACCGGCCGGTCGGCAAGCGCATGGTCCTGGACGCGTTCACGGGCCGCCCGGTGCCGTACAGCGAGTGGCCCAGGATTTCACGGAGCTGGAGCTGAGTCGCCTCACGGAGCAGGAAGTAGGCGCCAATAGGCAGCCCGGCCAGGGTTTCTGAACCTTTTTGGATCGCTCATCGCGTACGCGCGTGTGCGCGACGGTCATGGGCCGTGGACGAAGCGAAGGGCTCGAGCCTTGACCGGCTACGGGCCCTTCGTCACCGCCTCCCCAGGAGACGGTCACCTGGTCGGGGGCGGCGCGCTGGACGAGTGGGCGGACGACGGCGAGCATCGGGGAAGCTTCCCTGCCTTCCGGCGGGAGAGGTCCGTGTAGTCGAACGCTTCATCCGCATCGACTGCGTACTGCGTTCCGGCAATGATGAGGGCATCTGAACGAGGTGCGTACGTACGACACCTCACGAAGAACGTGTCTCCGGCCTCGATCCAGCCCCAACTGGTGGAGTCGCCGACGGAGTACACCCAGATGTCGCTGCCGGGCGTGACCTTGAGCAGGCCTCGTGTATCTGTAGGCGTTGGGAGGTCTACGTACTCCGGTTCCCGGGGGTCCGCGCCTTGGCCGTCGTCGCCCGGTTCAACCCTGCACGTCCAGTCGACGCAGCGCTGCCCGTCCCTGCTCTGCCGTTGATTCACTTGCGGCCCTGAGTCGAAGAAGCCCATGAGGCCGGCAAGCAGGGGGAGGACCGCCGAGGCGATGCTGACGGTCATCTGTGTCTTCAGCGAGAGGTTGATCCGCCTGCTGCCTGCCTCAGCTCAGCTGCTCATCGCCCGTGTTGGCCTCGGCCTTGACCTCGTCGAAGCACTCCGTGGTCCAGAAGACCGTCCCACGGCCACGGCCCCTTCGATCCACTTGTCCTTGATGAAGTCCTTGTCTACCGGCGGTGACAACACCTCGTACAGGGCAAGGACTCGGTACCAGCGGGGGTAGTCCTCGGCCCCACGGAGCAGTTTCGACACCTTTCCCTTGCTGGTGAGCCTCTCCCTCGACTTCTCGTAGATCTCCTCGGTGCTCAGGCCGCTGGCGAATTACGCCTGTCGTATCGGTTCGAGCCGCTGACGGTGGGAGAGGGGCGCGGTCTTGACGATTGGTCCGAGAGTCGGCCCAGGCTTGCCAGGGCCCTTGTTGGTGCCCGTCGCCGTACTCATGCGGCCTTCTTGTCGGTGCCGTCGTCTTCGGCAGCGGTACAGGCGCGGTCCTCCACCGCCCGCGGGAGCGGCGTCGCGGGGCGGGGCCCGTCGTTCCGGCGGTTGCCCGCCTCAAGCGCCTGCAGCAGCTGCTGCACACCCAGCACGATCACAAGGATGAGTGGACTGATGACGGCGTCGGGCTGCCCGAGGACGAGCAGCGTGATCACCAGGCCGGTGAAGGGGATGAGCCCGATGACGGTGACGGCCAATCGGCCCTTGGGGGTCACTAGTTCGTTCCTCCGTGCTTCGCGTCCGGTTGGTGACCCGCCGGCGTTGCCATACGGCTGGATGCCGTCGCCGGTGCGTCGTTGATGCTGACGCAGGGTCACTAGGTAGCAGCATGCGGAACGGGGAGGGGTATCGGTAGTTACTCCAGCCGTAGTTCGTGATCTTCATGTATGAGTGGGCTTGTCGTCGGTAGTGGCTGACCTGGGATCGGTCCTGGTGGCGGCGTCGCCAGTCGGGCCAGCCGAGCCGGTGGACGGCGTCGTGGACGGGTTGGACGACGAGCGTGATGAACAGTCGTTGGATCTCGTTGCAGGTGAGCGGTATGAGGGCGTCGAGTGCGAGATGGTGGGCGCGTTCGTCCGCGCGGACGACGGCCAGGAAGGCGTGGGCGAGCATGGCCAGGGTGACCCAGCGGGACCAGGACGGGTAGTGGCGGACCTGGTGCTCGTCCAGGGCGGCCAGGCCCTTGCGGGACTGGAAGAACTCCTCCACCCGCCACCTTGATCCAGCGACGCGCACCAGGGTGGTCAGTGGCACCGGTGCGGGTGAGTAGCAGCGGTAGCAGGCGAGTTCGCCGGTGCTGTGAATTCGGCGGATGAGCAACTGGCGATTGCCGGGCCGGGGGTCGACGAGGTCGATGACGGCCCAGTCGTAGCAGCGGTGGCCCTTGGCTCCGGCCCCTGCGGACAGCTTCTGCCAGGCCCGCTTGGGCACCTTTCTGGCCAGGGCGTCCGCGCGGAACTTCCCGGCGCCGGTGGTGACTTTGTGCGAGCAGGCCACCACGAGGACGTAGCGGGTGCCGCGTTCCTCCAGCGCGGTTCGCAGGGTCGGGTTGCCGCCGTAACCCTCGTCGCCGGCGACCCAGGCGGCCTGGTGCCCGGTGTCCAGGAACCGGGCGACCATGCGAGCGGCCAGCTCCGGCTTGGTCTCGAACCCTGTCTCCTCGCCGAGCCCGGCGGCGCGGCAGCGGTCGGGGTCGGGGGTACAGGAGCGCGGAATGTACAGTTCCCGGTCCACTGCGGCGTGCCCGCGCCGGCCTGCGTAGACCAGGTAGACGGCGACCTGGGCGTTCTCGATCCTGCCCGCGGTGCCGGTGTACTGGCGCTGGACGCCGACCCTGCCGGTGCCCTTCTTCACGTCGCCGGTCTCGTCGACCACCAGAACCGCCTGGTCGTCGTGCAGGTGCTCCACCACGTAGCCGCCTACGTCGTCGCGGACCTGGTCGGCGTCCCACTTGGCCCGCCCGAGCAGGTGTTGCATGCCGTTTGGGGTGTCCTCCCCGGCCCACTCGGCGATGGTCCAGCAGTTCTTACGCGGCAGGTCCGACAGCAACCCAAGCACCAACCGTCCGGCCCTGCGTCGGGGTTCGACTCGCGTGAACCGGCCTGCGATCCGGCTCATCAGGCCCTCGAACGCCTCCTGCCAGTGGGCAGGGTCTACGCTGTGACCTGCGGCCACCGCTTGATCGTTTGTCTTCACACACCGATGATCAACGGTGGCCGCACCCGTCTCCACAGCGCGTCAGGGTCGTGCAGCGTTCGTCTGCCGTCCTGTGTCAGGAGGACATATGCAGCGTGGCGAAGTCTGGTGGGTCGAGTTCGACGAGCGGCGACTGGTCGTACTGCTGTCGGCAGACGACGCGTCCGGGATCCGGGCGATGCAGGTCGTCGCGCCGGCGGGCGTCGACATCAGCGGTCTGGGCGTCGAAGTGCAAGTAGGCGCCATGGAAGGACTGCCCCTTGAAGGCGTACTGCGGTTCGCATTCCCGCGTCCAGGCTTCACCCCCTGCACGTGGCTGACCACCATGTCCCGGGACGACCTGATCGAGCGGGCAGCCGTCCTGTCCTCCGCGAAGCTCAGCGAGATCGAGGATGCCCTCCGCCTCGGCGGACAGGCGAAAGAGTGGACCCCGGCGACAACCGCGAAGCTCAGCGAGATAAAGGACGCCCTACGTACGTCTCGGTGAACTCGAGTAGGCGGACAACGCCCCCCGATGGCGTGGTCGATCTCGTCCAGATGATCGACACTGGCCACCTGTCTCCTCGGCGCCCTCACCATCGAGATCACGAACTGCAGCTGGAGTATTAGGCGCTGTCGTCTTCGCAGGTGGCGAGGAGAGGGACGACGTCGGCGTCCGCGTGAACGCGTCCGGCGTACTCGATGCTGCGTGTCTGGTCTTTGGAAGAACATCAGTGCCTTCGATGTGGAACCATCACCGTGAACGCAACTGCTTGTGACTGTTACGGCCTTTACGTGACCCCGACGATGAGGGAATCACGCAACGGCTGGGTGTATGGCCGGAAACGTCCCGTCAGCGACTGCCCCGGCACCGTCAAGTTCGACGTCAGATACACCTCGTACCAAGCGCTGCAGGCAGTGGGCCTGGAGCTGTGCCGCGACGGGGTCTTCAACGACACGTGTTGTACGCCCCAGCAGCCCGCAACCCCTACGACCAGTGATCGCACGAAAGCCCAGTGCCACCGGAAGAAGGGAAACTCGATCGTGACACGTTCCCGGCTCAAGGCGGCCCTCATCGCCTTGGCAGCCCTTGCCCCCGCCCTCGCCTTCACGACCCCCGCCCACGCCGTCAGCTGCCAGGGCGGCCGCTCCGCGATCGGCGACGTCTGGGGAACTCCATGTGTGGAGAAGGCATACGGCGATGCCGACGTGATCGTGCTGCTGCATAGCGAATCCCTCAGCTGGCAGTCCTTCACCGTGCACTGGCGCTACGCCACATCGCCGCGCAACAGCGACGGCAAGCCGGTGTCCTGGAGCTACTCGAGATGGGAGGCGAAGAACTTTACCTTGAGCGATCGGCAGCACCTTCAGGCCGATCTCAAGAATGGCATCGACACAGAGTGCATCAAGCTGGAGCTCTATCTCACGCAGAGCTCAGCCCGCGGCAAAAACAGTCTCCAACTACACCTGCCGCAGGGACCTCTGACAGACCGCCTGGCTGAGCTTGATCTTTATGGTGTCGCGGAAAGCTACCTCCTCGGTGTACCGGTCCTCGCCATGGAGACGCTCGGGAGTGAGGACCGGGTCCTGGAGCTCGAGGACGATGATCTGGTACCGCGCCAGCAGGCCGCGCGACACGGCAGACGCGAGCGAGAGCTTGTACAGGACCGGCCCGAACACCTGCTCGTCGTCCATGGAAGCCGCCATCTCACTGAGCTACGGCCGCGCATCCACCTCGGTGGCCGCCTCCGCCTCAGCGGCGCCCGCTTCCGGCTCGGGGCGCGTGCGCGCGGCCCGCAGGGTCAGCGCGGCGGCGGCGATCACGCCCACCAGTGCGATGCCCGCACCGGACAGGCGCAGTGCCCCGACCGCGCCCAGGCCGGCCACCAGCGGTCCACCGAGCGCGGTGCCCAGGGGCACCGACAGCACCCGGACAGCTGAACTCGCCGCCAGGGCCTGCGGCAGCAGCGCGCTGGGTGCCGAGCGCTGGAAGAGGGTGGTCGACAGCGACGAGTACGGCGGCCAGAGCAGCCCGGCCACCCCGAAGCAGACGACTGACACGGCCGTCGGGGCATCCAGGCCCAGGGGGAGCATCAGCGCGCCGAAGCCGATGACGATGCCGACCGTCGTGGGCCACAACCGCCACCGGCTGAGGAAGCCGGTGAGCACCGAACCCAGCACTGCGCCGATGCCGAAGGCCATGTAGAACGCCGCCAGTACACCGGCCGGGGCGTCCAGGTCGTCCGATACGTACAGCGGGAGCGCCACGTACACCGGACCGAAGAGGAAGAAGAACGCGAAGCTCAGGGCCAGGAGGCCGGACAGCGCGGGGATGCGGCGGATCACCGCGAAACCGGCCGTCCGCGAGGCCGCGTCGTCCTCGGGCTCCGGGACCGCGTCCTTGGGGACGGCGACGAGGAAGGTGACAGCCAGGACGAGGAACGTCATCGCGTCCACGGCCAGCACCGTCGCCGGCCCCCCGATCACGATCAGCAGCGTGGCCAGCGGCGGCCCCACCACCGTGGCGATCGACCCCACACCCGACAGCACGGCGTTGCCCGCCAGGTGGTCCCGTTCCGGCAGCACCCTGGCGATCAGCGTGTATACACCCGCCTGACCCCAGGAATGCAGCACGGAGGAGACCGCCAGCAGCACGACGTACCACTCGATGCCGAGCGCGCCGAAGGCGTGCAGCACCGGGATGGCCCCCAGCGCGACCGCCCGCAATGCCGCGTCCCAGCCGGTCAGTTGGGTGGGGCCGCGGTGGCGCAGGAAGCGGCCGAGCACCAGCGCACCCACCGCCCCGGAAAGGGTGTAGGCGGCCGCAGCCAGCGCCACCCAGATGCCGCGGTCCGCGGTTGGCGCCAGCTCGATCGCAAGCCAGCTCACCGCCACTACGGCCATGCCGTCACCCAGCGCGGAGACGGCGAACCCCGGGAGGATCCGCCGCAGGGTCGTGTGACTGATCACCGGCCAGTACGGCGAGGAGCGCGTCACACGGCTCAGGTCCAGCCCCACGGGCTACCTCCATACATCAACGGAACCGACCCCACGACCCTTTCCCAGGGCATGGCACGCGAGGTGAGGCTTCTCTTTCGGCATAAAACGTCGCGCCCGGCGCGATCGGGGCCGCGTAGGCGGGCCTGCGGCCGGACGAGTACGCCTGCCGCAACAGAGCGCGCCCGGAGTTCCCGGAGTTCTACGTCCGCCGGCTCGACTCGGGGCAGCGAGAGAGCGCTCGGGTCGGCCGACAGCGTCAGGATGCCGCCCATTCGAGTCCGAGGTCGGCGAGGGCTTGGATGTCCGGGAGCGGTCTGATCAGTGGGTGGTGGGTTGACCTGGGGTATCAGTTTGCTGTGTGGGAGGGATCAAGGAGGTGGGGTGTCTTGTTGCGGTGTACTGACCGTTGTTGGTGGGGGTGAGCTGGGGTTTTGCCAGGTAGAGGTCTGGGTGGTCAGGTTGGGTCATCTGCATTGAGCAGTGGGCAGGTTCGGTGGTGGTTGGTATGTGCGCGTAGCGCGAGAGGGGGCGTGTCGGCGGGGTCGACACAAGAGGCTTGGATTCTTCGGCGTTCCCAGGGGATAGGTCTGCATCGTCATTGAATTGGTGCAGGAGTTGGGGTGGTCTGGGTGCGGTTAGAGGTGCGGGTCGAGTCGGCTGTGGGGGAGTTGCGCTGGCTGCAGGGCTGGTTGCGTGCGGATCCGGAGGTGCGCCGGTCTGCGGCGGTCGAGGTGCGGGGCGGTGTGCCGGGGCCGGGGGAGATGGGCACGGCGCTTGATGTGCTGCAGCTGGTGACGGGGAACGGGTGGAGTGATGAATCCCTTGAATACTTTCTGCAGGTCGATGCTGTCGTCCAGGAGCTTCGAGCCCTGCTTGTCGCACCAGTCCGTCCATGCTTTGAGGCTTGGGGCGGTGCTGGGTGACCAGAACCGTCCCAGGGACGCGGCGCTGATGGAGACACGATCTCCGTTGTCCAGCCCGGAGGCGGTGATGTGTGTCTTGGTTTTGTGTTCCTGGGTGCTGCCGAGGCCCTGGGACACATCGCTGCCGGCGTGCATGGAGAACCGGGTGATGTGGCCGCGGGCGTCCTTGAGACCGACGTTGGTCGGGATCAGCCGGTCCAGGTGTGCCAGCACATGGTAGGGGCGGGACCCGTTGATCAGTTCGCACTGTGTCCCGAGGACGGCCTCGGCAAGTTCCGTGTAGGTCCCGGAATTCTCCGACCCGTGCAGGTACAGAAGCAGCCTGTCTCTGTCGAAATAGAGCACGAACAATTCGTTCACCACGTCCTTCACCGCTGACGGCACCAGCCAGCGCACCGCGGGTCTCGTTCAGGTTGCCCTCGCCCAAGGCCCGCAGTTGGAGCGCCGTGTGCTGTGCGTTCTCGGAATGATCGGCGTCGTGTGCGGCTTCTTTGGCGTGCAGAAAGGGCGAGGCGTGGATGGTGAACACGCTCCACACGGGTCGCGGCGTGCCCGAGGTGGCCCGGGCGACAGTGAACTATGTGCGCACAGGCGGTGGTTGGCCTGAAGGTGTGGAGGGTGACGTGCAGGATGTGCGGCGCGCCGCGCGCCGGTGCGCGGCCTTGATCCGGTCGGTGATCTGCCGGTACCAGGCGGCCAGGAAGGCGTCCATGGTGGTGGCGCGGACCTCGGCGCGCTGCGCTGGCGGGTGGAGTAGCAACGCTCTAGGTAGCGCAGGTGGTTGTCGCTGATGCTTTGGTAGTCGGCGCGGTGCTGGATCCGTGCGGTGCTGATGGCGGCTGCGCCCTTGGGGACGACGGCGAGGACGAGAAGCGGCAGCAGTATCGGGTGCAGGAGTGTCAGCACCGTGACGACGGCGGTGAGTTGAGCGAGCGCGGAGGCGACCGCCTGCGCGTCCGTGATCAGGTTCTTTGTCGCCTCGGCGCCCTTGTCGGCGGCCTGGAGCCGGTCGGTGAAACCGGGCCGGTCCTACGCCTCCAGTTCGACCTTCGGTGCCAGGTCGAGGATCTGCAGGTCCGCTTCGGCGGCGGTCTCTAGGGCCAGGCGCGTGGCCGCGTACACGGCGAGTGCGTCGGCCCCGGCGTGTACTGCGGTGGCGACCGCGACCACGATCAGCGCGGGCATGGCCGTGTGCACGCGCTCGGTGACCGCACCGTCGGCGAACAGATGGGTCATCCACCGTGGGCAGCGCGGCGTTCGGGCCGGTTTGGGCCGAAGTCGCTCGGAGCGCAGGTTTTTCAGCGGGTGTTGGAGTACCGCGGTCTCAACGTCCGTCAGCGGGATGCCCTCGTGCGGGCCTGGGGGGCAGGGGACATGAGCGCACTAGGGTTCACGGCACGTCAAATCCCCGCGGATAAACCAGAGGTGACGGGCCGGCGCCCAACCCCCCGCCGAGCGGCGTTTGATCCACGTCGCCCCTGGCGTAGGCGGCGGCACGCTCCAACTCGGCGACCGGGACGCCGAGTATGTCCGCCTGCCCCGTCTACGCCGACCGAGTGGTGAACACCGCTTTCGTGATACTCCCTCTTCATGCCTCGGGCAGTTCCACAGTGATGCGAAGCCCGCCGGCAGGGCGTGGGGTGAGCGTGAGGGTTCCGTCGTGTGCCTTGGTGATGGTCTTGACGATGGCCAGGCCCAGGCCGACGCCTGCCTGGTCGGTGTGCGTGCGCTCGGTGCCGCGCTGGAAGGGTTCGGTGAGGGTCGCGACCAGCTGGGGGGTGAGCTGCTCGCCGGTGTTCTCGACGGTGAGCACCACGGTCTTGGGGCGCACGCCGGTGTGAACCCAGACGGTGCCCTGTTGCGGCAGGTTGTGGACGATCGCGTTGTGGACGAGGTTCGTGGTGAGCTGCAGCAGGAGTGCGGGCGAACCGGTCGTGGGGGCGATGTCGCCGCTGGTCTCGAGGGCGACGCCGTGCTTTTCCGCGAGCGGGTGGAGCGTTTCGACTGCTTCCTCCGCGACGAGGGACAGGTCGACGTGTTCATGGGTGAAGGACCGCTGGTTGGCGCGGCTGAGCAGGAGCAGTGCCTCGGTGAGGTCGATGGCCCGGGTGTTGATGGTGTGGAGGCGGTCGACGAGTTCGGTGCTGTCCTGGTTCGGGTCGGCGCGGGCGACGTCGATGAGTGTCTTGGAGATCGCGAGCGGCGTACGCAGCTCGTGGGAAGCGTTGGCGGCGAATCTCTGCTGTTCCGCGACGTGTGCTTCGAGCTGCGCGAGCATCGTGTCGAAGGTGTCGGCGAGTTCGCGGAACTCGTCCTTGCGGCCCGGTAGCCGGATCCGGTGGGACAGCGATCCGGCTGCGGCCGTACGGGTGGCGTGGGTGATGCGGTCCAGGGGGGCGAGCATGCGTCCGGCGAGGATCCAGCCTCCCAGAAGACCGAATATCAGCAGACATACCAGTACAACGGCTACCGCCGGGCCGAAGCCCTGCAGGAGGACGGAGCGGATCAGCATGCCCGATGGGTAGGAGCGCAGGAGGTACACCCATACCGCTGCGAGCAGCAGGACGCCGGCCAGCATGAGGAATCCGGCGTAGCTGAGGGTGAGTTTGAGGCGCACGCTCCATCCGGGCTGCCTATCCACGACCGCTGCCTCCCTCACGCCCGGTGTCGCGCGTCGTGTCGATGCGGTAGCCGACGCCCGGCACGGTGGCGATGAGCCAGGGCTCGCCGAGGCGTTTGCGCAGGGCGGAGACCGTGATGCGGACGGCGTTGGTGAACGGGTCGGCGTTCTCGTCCCACGCGCGCGCCAGGAGTTCCTCGGCGCTGACGACACCGCCTTCGGCGGCGACGAGGACTTCGAGGACCGCGAACTGTTTGCGGGTGAGCGCGATGTAGTGGTCGTCGCGGTAGACCTCGCGGCGGAACGGATCGAGGCGCAGCCCCGCGATCTCCCGCACCGGCGGCCGGTTGTGGGCGCGCCTGCGATCGAGTGCCCTGAGCCTGAGCACGAGCTCCAGGAGTTCGAAAGGTTTCGTGAGGTAGTCGTCGGCGCCGAGTTTGAACCCGGACGCCTTGTCGTCGAGCCGGTCGGCCGCGGTGAGCATCAGAACGGGTGTGCCGCTGCCGGAGGCGACGATGCGTTTGGCGATCTCGTCGCCGGAAGGACCGGGAATGTCACGGTCGAGGACGGCGATGTCGTAGGTGTTGATACTCAGCAGCTCCAGGGCGGTATCGCCGTCACCGGCGATGTCGGCCGCGATCGCTTCCAGGCGCAGGCCATCGCGGATCGCTTCTGCCATGTAGGGCTCGTCCTCGACGATCAAGACACGCATGTTCTGAAGACTACGAGTCGGCACATATCGTCGGCGTAACAAAAACCACATACGTGCTGGCAACACCGGAGTGCTTTCACTAGCGGCATGCCTCGAACTCCAGCATCAGCACGAGCAACGACGACCCGCCGGGTTCGCTGGTTGCCCACCGTCGGCCCGACGGCCGTCACAGCCGCGATGCCCGCGGGTGGCTCCCGGCCGGGCCCGTGGAAGCGCGGCCCGGTACCCACGGCGTGCGCGCTCCTGCTCGGCCTGCTTCTGCTGCTGCACGGGACGCTCACGGACCGGGCCGGTCTGGGCAGTCTGGTGGAGACCTTCCTGCCATGGTTCGGTCTGTTCGTCCCGGTGCTGCTCGCTGCGGCGCTCTGGCGCCGTTCCGCCTCCGCGGTCACCGCGCTGGTGCTTCCGGCCGTGGCGTGGGTGAGCCTCTTCGGCGGGCTGCTCGGCGACAAGTCCCACGCGGGCAGCGACCTCACCGTCGTCAGTCACAACGTCGCCGCCGAGAACCGCGATCCGGTCGGCACCGCCCGTGACCTGGCCGCCTCCGGCGCGGACCTGCTGGCGCTCGAGGAGCTGACCGACCAGGCCAGGGGCACGTACGAGAAGGAGCTCGCGCAGGCATACCCGCACCACACCGTGCAGGGCACGGTCGGACTGTGGAGCAAGCTGCCGCTGTCCGGCACCCGGCCGGTCGACGTCCTGCGGGGCAGGGCCGGGCCCCTGGCCGAGAAGCTGCGGCCCGAGGACACCCCGGTGGACCCGCCCCGGGCGCTGCGCACCACGGTGACCACCGGGCAGGGACCGCTGGCGGTGTACGTGGCGCATCTGGGTTCGGTGCGGGTGATGCCCAGAGGCGGCTTCTGGACCGACTCGCGCGACGCCGGCGCGACGAAGCTCGCCGAGGCGGTCGCCGCCGAGCGCAGTGAGCGGGTACTGGTGCTGGGCGACTTCAACGGCACCGTGGACGATCGTGCGCTCGACGGCCTCTCCTCGCAGCTGCGCTCGGTCCAGGACGTGGCCGGGGACGGCTTCGGCTTCACCTGGCCGGCGAAGTTCCCGGTGGCGCGGATCGACCAGATCCTGGTCCGCGGTGTGGAGCCGAGGAGCGCGTGGCTGTTGCCGGCCACGAGCAGTGACCACCGGCCGGTGGCGGCCGGAATCAGCTGGTGAACGCCGCTCCCACCGCGGGGCGGGGACATATCGTCGGCGTATGGAGATGTGCATACGCCCGGGCGACACTCCGCCGCCCTTGGACCGGCGAGATCGAAACGTGGCTCGATCCGCCGGCGGCGCATCTCGGCAGCAGGCGGCCCACCGAGGTGTCCGGCCGGTGGACCGACCCGGTCGGCGCCCATGTGGCCGCCCGGCTCAGCGCCGCCGGCCGGCTTCCGCGGAGTCCCCGGGACGGCTTCGGGATGGGACATCCGCAGTACAGATACGAGATTCCGCTGGCGGGCAGAGCCGAGGACGACGTACTCAGAGGCATGAACCAGCAGTGGCGCCGCGACATTGACAAGGCTGACAGGGCGGGCGTCGTGGTCACGGCCGGCGACGGAAACCCGGAAGACCTGAAGGCGTTCCACGACCTCTACGTCCACGCCGCCGAGCGCGAGCGCTTCACACCCCGGCCGCTGCGCTCTTTCGAGACCATGTTCGCGAAGATGTGGGCCGAGGATCCCGAGCGGATCAGGCTCTACGGGGCGCACGTCGGCCTCGTCCGGTCCAAGGCCGGCACCGGCGGCCAGGCGGTGCGGTACGTCGGCGAGTGGGACCTGCCACTGCGGCCGGGCATCGCCCCGCCCGCGACGTATCGCGGGTATATCGAAAACCACATACGTTCCGGCAACAGCACACCGTCTTGACTGAAGGTATGACCCACAGCGAAACGACCCGCATCACCATGTACGGGTGCGGCCCGGACGAAGCCGTTCTGTTCCGCGAACTGGCGCCCGGCCTCGGTGTGCGGCCGGTCGTCACCGACGCACCAGTGTCCGAGGCCAATGCCGAACTGGCCGCAGGCAGCCGGTGCGTCAGCGTCGGCCACAAAACGCACATCACCCACGCCACTCTCCGTGCGCTCGGCCGGGCCGGCGTGGGTTACATCTCCACGCGGAGCATCGGCTACAACCACATCGATGTGGCATACGCGGACAGCATCGGCATCCTCGTGGAAAACGTCTCCTACTCGCCGGACAGCGTGGCCGACTACACGCTGATGCTCATGTTGATGGCGGTGCGGGATGCGAAAGCCATCGTCCGGCGCACCGACATGCACGATTACCGGCTCAGCGAGGAGCGCGGGAGGGAATTGCGCGACCTGACGGTCGGAGTGATCGGGACGGGCCGCATCGGCGCGGCGGTCATCGACCGGCTGCGGGGTTTCGGCTGCCGCATCCTGGCCCATGACCACCGTCCCGCGGACCGCCCCGGTGCCGCTGTCGAGCTCGTTCCGCTCGATGAGTTGCTGCGGCGCAGCGACCTGGTCACGCTGCATGTGCCGCTCACCGCGCAGACGCACCATCTGCTGAACCGGCAGCGCCTGGCACAGCTGAAGAACGGCGCGCTGATCGTCAACACCGCACGGGGTGCGCTCATCGACACCGAGGCACTGGTGCAGCGGTTGGAGAGCGGCAGTCTGAGTGGCGCGGCACTGGATGTCGTCGAAGGCGAGGAAGGCATCTTCTACGCCGACTGCCGAAGCAAAGCCATAGAAGGCAAGGGGCTGTTGCGACTGCAGGAGCTGCCGAATGTGCTCATCAGCCCGCACACCGCCTACTACACGGACCACGCCCTGCGCGACACCGTGGAGAACTCCCTCACCAACTGCCTGACATTCGAAAGCAGGAACAACCGGGGCTGAGCGCCCGCCTCGTCCAAGGGACGAGGCGGGCGCTCACATCGTCCTGGGGCCCTCGACAGCCCGCTGGGCGCAGGCTGCGAGGTGAGCCTGGCGGACTGCTTGTGTCAGCGGGTGGTTGTCACTGAGCACCCGTGCGGAGTCGGACAGAATCTGCTCGAACAGCGGGATGGCCCGGCTCAGGTCCCCGGCCGACTGGTAGGCGTAGGCGAGGTTGTTGCGGGTGGTCAGGGTGGAGGGGTGGGTCTCACCCAGCAGCAGGACCCGGGCGTCCACAGTCTGCTCGAACAGCGGGATGGCCCGGCCCAGGTCCCCGGCCGACTGGTAGGCGTAGGCGAGGTTGTTGCGGGCGGTCAGGGTGTCGGGGTGGTCCTCACCGAGCACCCGTGCGGTGTCGAACAGGGTCTGCTCGAACAGCGGGACGGCCCGCATCAGGTCCCCGGCCGACTCATAGGCACTGGCGAGGTTGTTGCGGGCGGTCAGGGTGTCGGGGTGGTCCTCACCGAGCACCCGTGCGGTGTCGAACAGGGTCTGCTCGAACAGCGGGACGGCCCGCATCAGGTCCCCGGCCGACTCATAGGCACTGGCGAGGTTGTTGCGGGCGGTCAGGGTGTCGGGGTGGTCCTCACCGAGCACCCGTGCGGTGTCGAACAGGGTCTGCTCGAACAGCGGGACGGCCCGCATCAGGTCCCCGGCCGACTGATACGCGCAGGCGAGGTTGTTGCGGGCGGTCAGGGTGTCGGGGTGCTCCTCACCGAGCACCCGTGCGGAGTTCGACAGCGTCCGCTCGAACCGCGGGATCGCCCGGCTCAGATCCCCCGCCGGCCCGCGGTGATGGTTGCACCCACACCGCAGGCACCAGCCGGAATGGCGCTCTGACATACCTTCTCTTTCTCGCGTGAGCCGCACGCGCTTCGGCGGCTTCGACTTCCCGGGCCCGGTTCAGTCACGTGACCGGAAAGTCGAAATACGTGTCCGGATACGGCTCGTCCTTCAGGGTGTAATGCCACCATTCACACGCGTAGGCGTTGAAACCACATGTCTCCATGATGGAGCGGAGGTATTGCCGGTTTCTCGCCTCGGACTGTGTGATCCCGTGTGCTCCGTGATGCGAGATCGGATCCATCAGGTCGTGGTCACCACCCATGGCGGCCAGCTCTCCGGTGGCCAGATGGTAGAGCGTCAGGTCGACGGTGCTGCCCCGGCTGTGGCCGGACTTCTCGGCGACATAGCCCATCTCGAACATGTCGGCTCTGTCGATATTCGGATAGTGCCGCTGCTTCGTCCGGCCGTCCTCCGGCTGCTTCGACCAGCGCACGAAGCAGTCCACGGCGCGTTGGGGGCGGTACCCGTCCCAGATGAGCAGGCCGAAGCCATAGGCCCGGGCCTTTTCTCGCGCCCTTTCCAGAGCCGAACACAAAGGTATGGTGCCGACGATTCGATTGGCCAGATAGCCGTCCACGGGTTTGCCGGTGAAGTTGTCCCAGGTGGCGTACTTGGCATCCCAGCGTATTCCGGGTACGCCTTCGTCCAGGAAGGCGAAGTTGTCCTTCATTGGATTTTCCCCGTCAGTGCCAACGTCACCATGCGGTCGATCACTTCGGTCAGCGGCAACCCCGCAGCCGCCATCATCCTCGGGTAACGGCTGTAGGAGGTCAGGCCCGGCAATGTGTTGACCTCGTTGAGGACCACACTTCCGTCCTCCTTGAGGAACAGGTCCACCCGTGCCAGACCGCTGCAGCCCAGGGCGCGATAGATGACCTTCGCCGTCTCCTGAACGAGTGAGCGCGATTCTGCTGAAATGTCAGCGGGAACGATGAACGTCGAGTTCTCGGACCCGCTCTCCGGATTCTTCTCCTGATGGATCTTGAAGAACCCGTGCGACAGGGCGACTCGGTCCACCTCGCCGGTGATCAAGTCCAGTTCGTTCCCCAGGATGGAGCATCCGACTTCGCTGCCGACGACCGCCTCTTCGACCAGCACCTTTGAGTCGTACTGCCGCGCGGTCTCCACCGCAGGCAGCAGTTCCTCCTCCCGGGACACCTTGGTCACGCCGAAGGACGACCCCGAACGGGCCGGCTTCGTGAAGACGGGATACGTCAGCTTCCCGGGATCAATATTCTCGTCCGCCGCCACCGTCCAGAAGTTCGGTGTGGCGATCCCGGCCCCCCTGACGATTTGATAGGTCAGGGACTTGTCCATGCACAGAGCGGAACTCTGCACATCACAGCCCGCGTAGGGGATGCCGGCGACCTCCAGCAGGCCTTGCATCGCGCCGTCCTCGCCGAGTTTTCCGTGCAGGATGGGCAATACGACGTCCAGCTTGACCGTGCTGTACCGCCCCTGCTCCAGAACGAGCAATCCGCCTACGCTTCTGTCCGGTGACAGCAGTGCCGTGCGACAGTCGCCGCTCTCCCAGTCCGGGCCGGGGCTGTCACAAAGCTTCCAGGCACCGCTCTTCGTGATTCCGATGTAGAAGGGCTCGTACTTGGTGAGATCAATGCTTTTTGCGACCTCTTGCACAGATTTGATGGAGACCGGGTGCTCTTCGGAACAGCCCCCGAACAGGATTCCGACGTTCAGCTTGCCCATGCCGGTTCCTGCTTTCTCGCGGGACGCCGTGTGCTTTGATGCGCTGTAGGTCATGCCCTCAGTCAAGGCGGCACGGCGTTGCCGCAACGTATGCGGTTTTCGATACGTCGACGATATGTTACCCAGCGGTAACATATCGTCGGCGTATCGAAAACCGCATACGTGCCCGCAACATGACGCCGCCTTGACTTGGAGGTGTGACCTACAGCGAACCTGCCTCCTCCTACCTCTACCTCGCCGGCCTCGCTCCAGCCCGCGGGCTCCCGCGCCGCGTGGGCATGGTCCCGCTCAGCCTCAGCGAGATCGCTGCGGTCGTCGGCGGCACGGTCGTGGGCGACGGCGCCGTGACGGTGACCGCGCCGGCCGTGCTCGACGGCCGGCAGGCCGAGCCGGGCGGCCTCTTCGTCGCCATGGCCGGGGAGCGTGCCGACGGTCACGACTACGCCGGCCAGGCCGGCCGGGCCGGAGTGGTGGCCGTGCTCGGCTCCCAGCCCACGCCGCTGCCCACCGTCGTCGTCGAGGACGTCCAGACCGCGCTGCAGAGGCTCGCCGCCCACGTCGTGGCCGGCCTGCGCAACGGACTGACCGTCGCCGGGGTGACCGGCTCGCAGGGCAAGACCAGCACCAAGGACCTGCTGACGGCCGTGCTGTCGAGCGCCGCGCCGACGGTTGCCACGGCCGGCTCGCTCAACAACGAGCTCGGCGTACCGCTCACCATGGTGCGCGCCGAGATGGGCACCCAGTTCCTCGTCCTTGAGATGGGAGCCCGTCATGTCGGCGACATCGCCGCCCTCACCGGCCTCGTCGCGCCCGACATCGCTGTCGTCCTCAACGTCGGAGTGGCCCATCTCGGCGAGTTCGGGTCGCGCGCCGCCATCGCCGAGGCCAAGAGCGAACTGGTGCGGGGGCTGGCGCCCGGCGGCACCGCCGTCCTCAACGCCGACGATCCCCGGGTGGTCGCGATGCGCGCGCTCACCGACGGCCCGGTGCTCACCTTCGGGCGGGCCGAGCACGCCGACGTACGCGTGCTCGACCTGACCCTTGACCGGCTCGGCCGGCCGTCCTTCACACTGCGCACCGCCGACACCGCGGCGCGCGTCGCGCTGCCGCTCGTGGGCGCGCACCAGGCACTCAACGCGTCGGCCGCCGCGGCGGCGGGGCTCGCGGCCGACATACCGCTGGAGGTGGCCGCGGCGGCGTTGGGCACGGTCTCGCTGTCGAAGTGGCGGATGGAGCTGCGCGACCTCGCCTGCGGGGCGACGCTGCTCAACGACTCCTACAACGCCAACCCCGACTCGACCCGCGCCGCCCTGGACGCGCTGGAGGCGATCGAGGGCGGGCGTCGTATCGCCGTCCTCGGCGCGATGCTCGAACTCGGCGACGGCAGCGAGGCGGAGCACCGTGCCGTCGGGGCGTACGCCGCCGCCCGGGCCGACACGGTGGTCGCGGTCGGCGAAGCCGCCCGGCCGATCGCCGACGGCGCGGGCGAACGGTCAGTGGTGCTGGCCGGCAACGACGCGGCCGTCGACTGGCTGCGCGGTCACCTCGACACCGGCGACGTGGTACTCGTCAAGGCTTCCCGCGGGGCGTGCCTCGACGAGGTCGCCGCCGCGCTCGCGTAGTTCGGCGGGCGGCCACGCCGACTCCCGCGGTCCGCCGTTCGACTCACGATGGACCACAAAGGGGGCTTCCCCTACGCTAGTTGAGGATCGGCGGTGCGGGCGAGAAACACCAGAAGGGAGACGGCCATGGACAGCGAGCGTGGTCCGGCGGGGCGCGCGCTCGCCGACAAACTGGAGCACTTGTTCCGGACGGTCGTCCCACCCGGACGTGAGCCTTACGGCACGGAGGAAGTGGCCCAGGCCATCACGGCAAGCGGGGTGTCGATCTCCGGCAGCTATGTCTGGCTGCTGCGTAAAGGCCAGCGGGACAACCCCACCATCCGGCATCTGCAGGCGATCGCGGATTTCTTCGGAGTGCCCGCCGCGTACTTCTTCGACGACCAGGTGGCAGCGGACGTCGACGCGGACCTGAGGCTGCTCGTCGCGCTCAAGGATGCAGGCGTGCAGAGCGTCGCGCTCAGAGCGGCCGGCTTGTCGTCCAAGAGTCTGCGCTCGATCAGCGAGGTGATCGAGCGGGTCCGTGAACTGGAGGGCCTGCAGCAGGACGCGCCGGATCACCGCTCAGCAGAACGAGGCCACCAGGACGGAAAGTTGCCGTCCTTACCTGGCGGCGCAGTGCCTGACGAGAGAAACGGAGAGGGTGCGTGAAACTGGGAGGCTTACAGCGGCGGTGCAAGGCTCTCATCCGCAACTTGGAGATACCGAGCCCGTTCGACGTACACACGTTGATTCAGAGCGTTGCACAACGGCAGGGCCGTCCCATTCAGTTGATTGCCATCGCCATGCCGGCAGGCAGCCCCTGCGGGCTGTGGGTGTCCACGGCCGGCACCGACTACATCTTCTACGAGAAACAGGCCAGCCCGCTCCATCAGGAGCACATCATTGTTCACGAGCTCGGCCATCTTCTGTGCGGCCATGTCCGCCTCACGGATGTGAACAACGATATAACGCGCCGGCTCATGCCGACCTTGAGCCCGAATATGATCGAGCGAGTGCTGCAGCGCACCTATTACAACACCCCGGAAGAAAAGGAGGCCGAAATGATCGCCTCACTGATTCTCCAGGGTGTCGACCGGTCGCCGTCAGGACTGAACCGGGCCGTGCCGGAGGTCGACGAGGCCGTGCGAAGAGTGCAACGCTTGTTGGTGGACTGAAGGCGACCGGTCGCTAATTTTACCTGCCGCGGAGTTGCTGTGACCGGAGCCAAGAGTGTCTTATACCCTTTACTTGCCTTATTGTGTTGGGTGGCCTTCTTCTACAAGTGTCACTCCCTGAGATCGGGTCGGTGTGATCCAGGGCTGCTCGCGTTACTGGCCGCTCTCCTCCTGAAGGGGTCGGCCTTCGCGCTCGCGACCCCCGCGGTCTCCCTGGCCGTCGACGAGTATCTAGGCATATCCGACGTGACGGCGCTGGCCATACACGTCCTCGGTGGCGTGGCCTTCAGTGCCGCACTACTCGTTGTCCTCCTGTTCTGGGCGCACCCACCCGAACAGGCATGGCCGAGGGCTCAATGGCGGCTCGGTATGGCCGCGATCATGATGCTGGCCATGCTGTCGCTGTGGATCATGGCCTCGTCCGAGTCGCAGGAACGCTCGGCGCACTTTCTTCTGCAGAACGTTCACCGGCCCGTGGTGGCTGCCTACTCGCTCATCTACGTGGGCGCCCTGCTGGTGGCGCTCGTCGAGATCGCCCGCCTGTGCTGGAGATATGCCGAGGTCGCGGGAGAGCCATGGCTGCGCCGCGGCCTGCGCCTGACCGCTGTAGGCGCAGTGGTCTATTCGGTCAATTTCGTCAGTCGAGCGTCGGCCGTGGTCAGCGTGCAATTCGGCCTCCACCCGTTGGAGTGGGAACTGGTGACCGTGCTTGGTGCAGGGATCGGCATACCACTCGTCGTCGGTGGTCTCACCATGCCGTCCTGGGGGCCCCGCCTGTCGACCCTGAATACCTGGTGGAACAACTACCGCACCTACCGCAGCCTTTCCCCCTTATGGCTGGCGATGCATCAAGAACTACCCGAGATCGTATTGCATTCTCCAGCTTCGGTCATGGTCAATCTGAACTACCGTCTGTATCGCCGGACCATCGAGATCCGTGACGGACAGATCGCGCTGCGCCCCTACATGAGTCCTGAAACAGCAATGCGGACAGCCGAACTGGGCGAAGAGGCCGGCCTCACCGGCAACGACCTTCGGGCGGTGGTTGAGGCAGCCCAGCTGAAGGCGGCGCTCCGGGCCAAAATGAACGGAGCCCCCGTTCCGGCTTCAGGCGCCAGTACTGGCCACCCCGTCCCCTCCGAACCGTACGGGGGCGACGATCTGGTCAGCGAGGCCGTTTGGCTGTCACAGATCGCACGAGCCTTCGCACATTCACCGGTCGTCGCCGCATCGGTGAACGGTCGCTGCAGCCGCAGTTAGCGCGGTCCGCGCGCGTGATGCCGCTGCGTTGCCCCGGTCTGTGGGCTGCCGACCGTAGGGGCCATCAACTCACGTAAGAGTAGAGGGAGTTTACAGTTATACCTCCGTTGACTGCCGTCACGCGGCGCTGTTACTGTCACCAGCGTTCCACTGGGGCGCCGAAGGCGCGTTGACACCCACGTCAGTGGGCCCATCTCCAGCGGGCCTGGGACCTGGGAGGCCCATCGGTCCGCTTCAGCTCGGCAGCTCGTCCGGCCGCGCCCTCGCGCTGTGGCCCGGGCTTTGAGGCAGGAAACTCCGTCTGCACCACAGGCACCGAACGGGTAAGTAGTGGCAATGGGTAATTCCGTACCGCACCGCAACGTCGCCGACGAAGTAGAAACCCGAAAGGGAGAGTTCAGGTGGATCCGACAAGCGTTGACATGGTCGCTCTCCCTGTCGTCGAAATCGAGTTGTCCCGGCTGTCTTCCGTATCCTCGCCCCGAACCTCAGGAGAGGATCCGGAGCACGTCGAGACATTGTTGTCGACAGAGGGAGCACTGCCGCCTATTCTCGTCCACCGACCGACGATGCGGGTGGTCGACGGCCTGCACCGGTTGAAGGTGGCGCGACTCAGAGGCGATACAAAGATCGTGGCAAGGCTCGTCGACGGCACTGAAGCGGACGCCTTCGTCCTGGCCGTCGAGGCGAACATACGGCACGGTCTGCCGCTCTCGCTCGCTGATCGCAAGCGTGCTGCCGTGCACATCATCGGGACGCATCCGCAGTGGTCCGACCGGCGCGTAGCCTCGGCGACCGGCATCTCCGCCGGTACCGTGGCCGACCTGCGCAGACGCGGCGGCGACAAGGGAACCGAGGCAAGGATCGGCAGGGATGGACGCATCCGTCCGGCCGACGGCTCGGGGCGCAGGAGACACGCTGCCGAGCTCATCCGCAGCAACCCGGGCCTTTCGCTCCGGCAGGTCGCCCATCAGGTCGGCATCTCCCCGGAGACGGTCCGGGACGTGCGCGGCCGGCTCGAGCGCGGTGAGAGCCCGGTCCCGGAAGGAAGCCTGAAGTTACGAACCGAGTCGCGTCCACTGCATCGCACGGAAACGGGCTTCGGCCGCGCGGTGGATCGAGACCGCCTCGTGACGCTGGAGCGCCTCAAGGCCGATCCGGCGTTGCGGTTGAGCGAGACCGGCCGCATTCTGTTGCGCATGCTGGCCATGCACTCCATCGACGGGCAGGAGTGGGAAAGGATCCTGCACCGCGTCCCGCCGCACTTGTACAACGTGATCGCCGAGTTCGCCAGAGAGCACGCGCAGGTCTGGACCGGGTTCGCGGAATGCCTGGAGAACTGGGCGACCAGTTTGGCCGCAGAATAATCGCGTTTTACGGCGCAGTTCAGCACGTTGATGCCGCTTGCGGATTCGGGAGAGCATTGCTGATCCCCTCCGTAGCCTGCAAGCCGGCGTCCGGGCGGTACTCGAAGTGCCACCACTCGTTGTCGTAGATGCGGTGGAGGCCGTAGCGGGCACCGTGCTCCTCGAGCCAGCGCGCGCCTTCGTACGGGCGCACATCCAGCGCGGTGCCCTTGACGTGCTTGGATTCCGCCGGTGGCAGCACAAGCATCCGGGCCGCGGCCGGTGAGCCGACGCGACTCACCTCCTCGTCGAACAGCCGCTGCTGGACGAGGGGGTCGCGGTATCCCGAGGTGAGGCCGATGAGCTGCCCGTGACGCCAGAGCGCCTCAGCGCGTGCAGCGGTGAACGCCGCCCTGGCACCGTAGGTGAGCCCGGTGAGATTTTCGGCCGGAAACCGGACCCCCAGCGCCCAGTGGCAGGCCCATTCGCGGGCGCGGCCGGGATGGCGGACGAACGCGACGGGCAGCAGGAGCACGGCGAGCACCACGGCAAGTACGGCGAACAGCCGGTCACGGGGCCGAAGCGGGATGATGTGCGATTCATTCATGCCTCCAGTTGAGCGGGCGCGATGTTGTCGGCCCGTATCCAGTTTTCGATATGCCGACGAAATGCACGGCTCCGCTGGACAAGAAGCTTCATGAGGCAGCGATGGATATGCTCTGTCCGCGCTTCGAGGGCCGGCCAATGGCCGCACCGAGGACAACGATGGCCGGCTCGAACGCGCCGATCGGGCCGCCGCACCGCAGACCGCCCGCCCCGCGTACCCGCCCGGAACCGTACGGCCGCAGTGGGAGGCGCCGTTCACTTCCCCTGGGGGCGGGTCCGACTGCCGGATGCGCGCATGGCCGTGCCACCCCTGGGAGTCTTCATGTCCGATACCGAACGACGAACCCGCACCGCTGCGCTGGACCACGGTGCCACCGGGTGGCTGACCAAAGACCCTGGACGGGGGCCGGCATGAGTGCCGCGTTCGACCTGGAGCACCTCGATGTCCTGGAGTCGGAAGCGGTACACGTATTCCGGGAAGTGGCAGGGGAGTTCGCACGGCCGGTGCTGCTGTTCTCCGGCGGCAAGGACTCCATCGTCATGCCGCACCTGGCACTGAAGGCCATGGCCCCGGCCCCCGCTGCCGTTCGCGCTCCTGCACGTCGACACCGGGCACAACGTCCCGGAGGTGCTGAGGTATCGCGACCGAGTGGTGGCGGAGCACAACCTCCGCCTGGACGTGGCCTCGGTGCAGAAGTTCATCGACAGCGGCAGGCTGCGCGAGCGCCCGGACGGCAGCCGCAACCCGCTGCAGACGGTGCCGCTTCTGCACGCCATCGAGACCGCGCGGCTCGGCGCCGTCTTCGGCGGTGGGCGACGGGACGAGGAGAAGGCCCGCGCGAAGGAACGGGTGTTCAGCCTGCGGCACGAGTTCGGCGGCTGGGACCCGCGCCGGCAGCGTCCGGAGCTGTGGCACCTGTACAACGGCCGGCACGCCCCCGGCGAACATGTCCGCGTCTTCCCACTGTCCAACTTCACCGAGCTGGACATCTGGCAGTACATCGCCCGCGAGAAGATCGAACTCCCGTCGATCTACTACGCGCACAAGCGTGAGGTGTTCCGTCGCGACGGGATGTGGCTGGCCGCCGGCGACCGGGGCGGCCCAAGACGCGGCGAGACCGCCCAGACCCGCCTCGTCCGCTACCGCACTGTCGGCGACATGTCCTGCACCGGTGCCGTCGACTCCCGTGCCGACACCGTCGAAAAGATCGTGACCGAGATCGCCGCCTCCCGGCTGACCGAGCGCGGAGCCACCCGCGCCGACGGTCGCCTCTCGGAGACCGCGATGGAAGACCGCAAGCGCGAAGGCTACTTCTGACCATGAACGGCATCTCACTTCTGCGCCTGGCCACCGCCGGAAGCGTGGACGAGGGCAAGTCCACGCTGGTCGGCCGGCTGCTGCACGATTCCAAATCGGTCCTCGCCGACCAACTCCGCACCATTGAGCGCGCATCGAGGAGCCGCGGAAAGGAGGGCCTGGACCTGGCGCTGCTCACGGACGGCCTGCGTGCCGAGCGCGAACAGGGCATCACCATCGATGTCGCCTACCGCTACTTCGCCACCGCTGCCCGGCGCTTCATCCTCGCCGGCACCTCCGGCCACGTGCAGTACACCCGCAACATGGTCACCGGAGCCTCCACGGCCGAACTCGCGATCATCCTGATCGACGCCCGTACAGGCGTGGTGGAGCAGACCCGCCGGCACGCCGCCATCGCCGGCCTCCTGCGCGTCCCGCACGTGGTCCTCGCCGTCAACAAGATGGACCTGGTCGCGTACGACGAGGACGTCTTCGCCACGGTCGCCGCGGACTTCGTCGACTACGCCACCCGCCTGGGTGTGCCCGCGGTGACGGCCATCCCCATCTCCGCACTCCACGGCGACAACGTCGTCGAGTGGCCCGTTTCCCCGTGCAGTACGTCATCCGACCGCAGACCGCAGACCGCAGACCGCGGACCGCGGAGCACCCGGACTACCGCGGCTACGCCGGAAAGATCGCATCCGGCCTCTTCCACGTCGGGCAGCAGGTCACCGTTCCGCCCTCGGGACGTACCACCACGATCGCCGCGATCGACGTCCTCGGCGAGGCCGCCGAGATCGCCTGGGCTCCGCAGTCGATCACGATGCGCCTCGCAGACGACCTGGAGTCTCCCGCGGCGACGTGATCGCCCCGTCCGACCAGCCGCCCACGCTGACCAACGAGGTCACCGCAACGGTGTGCCACCTCGCGGACACACCGCTCACCGCGGGCGACCGGGTACTGCTGCGACACGGCACGCGTACGGTCACCGCCAAGGTCAAGGCCATCGACTCCCGGCTCACCCTGGCCGACCTGTCCCAGCAGCCGGGCCCGGGACGACTCGTGGTCAATGACATCGGTGAGGTGGTGCTCCGCACCGCGGAGCCGGTGCCGGTCGACGACTACGCCGCTTCCCGCCGCACCGGATCGTTCATCCTGATTGACCCGGCCGACGGCGCCATGCTCACCGCCGGCATGGCGGCCCACACCCTCGGGTGAAGGCGGTGACGTCGGCGGAGGCGCAGGGAAGGCCACCGCGGGCCGGCCACGTCCAAGTGGCAAAATTCTTCAGTTGGACTCACTCGTGGCCATTGACCTGATTCAGCAGGTGGACCCAGAATGCGTCTTTGCGGATCAGTGTATGGCAAAAGTGCCCTGAACTCGGGACGGGTAATTTTCCTGCGGGGTGACGTTCCTATACGTTCATTCGCTCGTCCGGGGAAACGGTGTCGGAAAAACAGCGAGGAGCGGATGCACAATGTCAGAGAACGGACTGTTCACCTCCACAGTGACGCTGTCCGCCCAACCCGACCGGATGTGCGTAAAGGGGGGTGCAGCCAACGGGGAGGAGGGCTTTCCACTCTCCCTGGATATGCTGCTCATCCTGGACATCATGCTCCACGAGCATGATGTCGCAGCGGCGGAAGCCCAGTTCACCGCGGTGCGGAGGGCCCCACTGGCGGCCGACGCGCAAGCCGCTGTGGATGAACTCAGCTACAGCGGGAACACCTGCTCGATACGCGCCCAGCGCGGCTCTGTCATCGTGCGCGATGATCGGAAGATGGCCCCGGCGGCGGACCTGACCGCACAGAGCCGTTCGACCCGGCAGGTGCTGCGGGCGCTGGGAATGCGGCGAAATCTGAGCCACGATCTCGAAACCCCGAATTTTCGCGGGCTTTTCACGGAACTGCAGGAACGTGGCCTCCTGGTGCCGTCGGTCGGTGAGATCGACTGGGGCCAGCTGCGCAGGCTGACGCCGATCTGCCCGGATTTCGGAATATCCCGGGGCACCCCCATCGACCGCCACTACCTGAACCAGTTCATCGCCGAAATCCGTGATCTCGTTCAAGGAGATGTTGTGGAGATCGGCGGAAATGACGGAAACAAGGACGTCTACGGTTTCACCCGTACTTCCGGATACCGCGGTCTGGACATCAGAGAGGCCCCGGGAGTCTCTCTGGTCGGTGACGCGGCGGACCCAGGAATCATCCCGGCGGACTCCCTTGACGCCATCATCGCCTTCAACGTTCTGGAGCACACCGCGCGCCCGTGGCAGGTGGTCGACAACATGCGGCAATGGCTGCGAAAGGGCGGAAGAGCGTACTGCATGGTTCCCAGCGCCCAACGACTGCACGGCGCGCCCGAGGACTACTGGCGGCCACTCCCGGCAGCGTTGCGGGAGATGTTCGGCGCCTGGTCCGAACAGACCGTGTACCAGTACGGCAATCCGATGAGTGTCATCGCGTCGCTCATGGGTGTCGCGGCCGAGGAACTCGACACCCTGGAATTGAGCACATACCACCCGGCCTACCCTGTGGCCAGTTGCGTCGTCGCAAGGAAGTGAGGCCCGACCGGGCGGCAAGCCGACGAGCCCTGGGTCGAGAGGGTGATCGCGGTGGTCCCCCGCGCCGCGGCGGTCGTGCGGCACAGACGCCGGTCGCTGCGTCCAAGTGCCCGAAGTCCTCAGTTGGACTCACTCGTGGACATCGACGTGATTCAGCACGATTGGGATTCGCTGACTTCGTGCGTTGTATGAGAGGGGCACCTGCGTGGAGATGGTGTTGCGCTTCCAGGGCATGAAGAAGAGTGATGAGGACCCCGATCCCTGGCACACCGACATCCACCCGGGGACGGTGCGCAGAGTCCTCGCCTACTTTCGCCCGCACATTCGCACGGTGGTGCTCTTCATTGCTGTCGCCGCATTGGAGGCGTTCGCCGTCGCCACCACTCCTTTGCTCTTGAGGGAGCTCGTCGACAACGGCATCGTCAAGAACGACCGCGGGGTCGTGATCTCGACGGCATGCCTGGCCGCGGGGCTCGCCGTGCTGGGCGCGGTGTTGTCGCTGGTGTCCGCCTACATCTCCGGGCGGATCGGGCAGGGGGTCACCCACGACCTCCGGGTGCAGGCGCTCGACCACGTCCGGCGGCAGCCGCTCGCGTTCTTCACCCGCACCCAGACGGGGGTGCTGGTCGGTCGGCTGCACACCGAACTGGTCATGGTGCAGCAGCAGTTCACCGGCTTGCTGATGGCGGCCACCAGTGCGGTCATGGCCCTGGTGGTGCTGGCCGAGCTGTTCTACCTGTCGTGGCTCGTCGGCCTCATCACGCTGGCGCTGGTTCCGCTGTTCATCGTGCCCTGGGTGCACGTGGGGCGGCAGATACAGCGGCGCACCCGACGGCAGATGGACGAGAACGCCGGCCTCGGCGGACGGCTTCAGGAGCGGTTCAACGTACAAGGGGCGATGCTCTCCAAGCTCTTCGGCCGTCCGGACGAGGAGATGGCCGAATTCGCGGACCGTGCCAGGAAGATCCGCACGATCGGCGTGAACCTCGCCGTCTGGGGCCGGGGCGCCTTCGTCATGATGACGCTGATGGCCTCGCTCGCCACGGCGCTCGTCTACGGGGTCGGTGGCGGGCTCGTGCTCGCCGGGACTTTCCAGCTCGGCACGCTGATCGCCCTCGCCACCCTGCTCCAGCGACTGTTCGGGCCGATCACCCAGCTGTCCGGGATGCAGCAGACCGCGCAGGCCATCGTGGTGAGCTTTTCCCGGGTCTTCGAACTGCTCGACTTGAAGCCGTTGATCCAGGAAAGCCCCGATGCGGTCGTGCTCGCGCAAGACGTGCCGCCGGACCTCGAGTTCGAGCATGTGTCGTTCCGCTATCCCACCGCGGACGAGGTCTCACTGGCGTCCTTGGAACATCTGCGGACCGATCGCGAGCGCGGGGAAGTGACGCCGGACGTCCTGCGCGACGTGAGCTTTCACGTGCGGGCCGGAACCCTCACCGCGCTGGTCGGCCCGTCCGGCGCGGGGAAGAGCACCATCACGCACCTGGTGTCCCGGCTGTACGACGCGAACTCCGGGACCGTTCGCGTAGGCGGACACGACCTGCGGGACCTCACCTTCGACTCGCTCCGCGAAGCGGTGGGGGTGGTCAGCCAGGACGCCTACCTGTTCCACGACACGATCCGGGAGAACCTTCTCTACGCTCGCCCGACCGCCACCGAGGACGAGTTGATCGAGGCATGCAAAGGGGCCCAGATCTGGGATCTGATCGCCTCCCTCCCCAGTGGGCTCGACACCGTCTCGGGCGATCGCGGCTACCGCATGTCGGGCGGGGAGAAGCAACGGCTGTCCATCGCCCGGCTGCTGCTGAAGGCACCCTCGATCGTCGTGCTGGACGAAGCCACCGCGCACCTGGACTCCGAGTCGGAGGCCGCCGTCCAGCGGGCCCTCAAGATCGCCCTGCGCAGCCGTACCTCCCTGGTGATCGCCCACCGGTTGTCCACGATCCGCGAGGCCGACCAGATTCTCGTGATCGACGACGGACAAGTCCGCGAACACGGGACGCACGAGGAGTTGCTGGCCGCAGATGGCCTGTACGCCGACCTCTATCGCACGCAGTTCGCCAAGCCGGCAGGCAACGGCGCCGAGCCCGCCGGACTCGGGACCGGGCTCGGACCGGACAACGCACTCCGGCCGGTGCCTCAGGCGGTTCGTGAAGGAGAACGATGAATTCCACAGCGCAAGCCACACCGACGGTGCTGGAGCTGTTCGCCTCGCACGTGGACCGGACCCCCGATGCGGTGGCCGTCGTCGACCGTGATCGGGTTCTGACGTACCGGCAACTCGATCAGCACGCGGGCCGGCTGGCCGGGCGCCTTGTCCGTCGGGGCGTCCGCCGTGGCGACCGCGTCGCGGTCATGATGGACCGTTCCGCCGACCTGCTGGTGGCCCTGCTCGCGGCATGGAAGGCGGGGGCGGTGTACGTGCCCGTGGACGCCGCCTATCCGGCGCGGCGGGTGGCGTTCATGGTGGCGGATGCAGGGGTCTCCCTGATGGTGTGCTCAGCCGCGGCGCGCGACGGCGTACCGGACGGGATCGAGTCGATCGAGCCCATCGATGCGGACGCCGGCACGGACGAGGGCGCGTGCGATGCGGCGGCGGTCACGGTGCGCCCGGGCGATCTGGCCTACGTGATGTACACCTCCGGCTCGACGGGCACCCCGAAGGGGGTGGCCGTTCCGCATCGGAGCCTGGTGGAGCTGGTGGAGAGTTCCGGCTGGGCGATGGAGCCCGGCGATGCGGTCCTCATGCACGCGCCGTACGCCTTCGACGCTTCCATGTTCGAGATCTGGGTGCCGCTGGCGTGGGGCGCCCGTGTGATGATCGCCGGGCCGGGGCCGGTGGATGCCCGGCGCCTGCGGGAGTTGGTCGCGGCCGGGTTGACGAGGGCGTATCTGACCGCCGGGAACTTCCGCGCGGTGGCGGAGGAGTCGCCGGAGTCGTTCGCGGGGCTCCGTGAGGTGCAGACCGGTGGCGACCTGGTGCCCGCGCACGCGGTGCACAGGGTGCGGGAGGCCTGTCCCCGGGCGCGGATCCGGCACCTTTACGGCCCGACCGAAGCGACCGTGTGGGCGACGTGGCATGTGCTCGAACCAGGTGACGTGATGGGTCCGACGTTGCCGATCGGACGGTCGCTGTCGGGCCGCCGGGCTCAGGTGCTCGACGAGTTCCTCCGGCCCGTGGGGCCGGGTGTGGTCGGGGAGCTGTACCTCTCCGGTGCCGGTCTGGCGGACGGCTACCTGAACCGGCCGGGTCTGACGGCGGAGCGGTTCGTGGCGGATCCGTACGCACCCGACAGCGCTTCCGAGGGGGGCGGTGACCAGGTGACGGGCGGGCGGATGTACCGGACCGGGGACCTCGCCCAGTGGACCGCGGACGGTGAGCTGCTGTTCGCGGGCCGGGTCGATCACCAGGTGAAGATCCGTGGGTACCGGATCGAGCCCGGCGAGATCGAGGCCGCGCTGACGGCTCAGCCGGGCGTCCACGACGCCGTGCTTGTGGCGGTCGACGGGCGCCCGATCGGTTATGTGGTGGCGGATGGGGACGTGGACCCCGAACTCGTCCGCGAGCGCCTCGCGGCGCAACTGCCGGAGTACATGGTGCCGGCCGCCGTGATCGTGATGGACGCGCTGCCGCTTACCGGCAACGGCAAGGTGGACCGAGCGGCGTTGCCCGCGCCCGAGTTCGCGGCGAGCGCTACCGGCCGTGAACCCGTGACCGAGGCGGAGCGTGTCCTGTGCGATCTCTTCGCCGAGATGCTCGGCCAGGAGCGGGTCGGTGTCGACGACGGCTTGATCCAGTTGGGCGGGGACTCGATCGTCGCGATGCGCATGGCGGCACGTGCGTTCAAAGCCGGCCTGCTGGTGACACCCGCCCAGATCCTCAAGGAGCAGACCCCCGCACGGCTGGCGGCCGTGGCGCGTGCCGTACAGGCTGATCGCCCCGTCGACCGGCCGCTGATCGCTCTGACCGCGCAGGACGAGGCGGAGCCCGCGATCGCCGATCCGCAGGCGGAGGAGGTCTGGCCGCTGGCACCGCTCCAGGAGGGGCTGGTCTTCCAGTCGACCCTCGATGATCAGGGTCTCGATGGTCACGGCCTCGGTGATCAGGGTCGCGACATCTACCAGGTGCACTGGCTCGTGGAGCTGAACGGACCGCTGGACGCGGCCCGGCTGCGGGCCACGTGGGAAGCGGTTTTCGCCCGGCACCCCCAGCTGCGACCGAGCTTCCATCGACTCCCGTCGGGCAAGACGGTGCAGGTCGTCCACCGGCACGTCACCCTGCCGTGGCAGGAGGTGGATCTGACGGGCGCGAGCGATGTCGATGCGGCCGTCGACGCCCTGGTCGAACGGGAACAGGAGAAGCGGTTCGATCTCGCCGAGGCTCCGCTGGCCCGGCTGGTGCTGGTGCGGATCGCGGAGGACCGGCACCGCCTGCTGGTCGTCATTCACCACACCCTGATCGACGGTTGGTCGGTGGCGGTCATCCTCAACGAGGTGGCCGAGGCGTACACGGCCGGCGGGCAGCTCCCCGAACGGGCGGGTTCGGCCTCCTACCGGGATTACCTGGCTTGGCTGGACCGGCAGGACAAGGATGCGGCACGTGCGGCCTGGCGGGCGGAGCTGTCCGGTACGGACGAGCCGGCGCTGGTCGCGACAGCGGCCCCTGCGGCGGACTACGACCACCGCGTCGTCCACCTGTCGACGGATCTGCACACCCGGCTGACGCGGTTGGCCCGCGACCACGGGCTGACGCTGAACACGGTGGTACAGGGTGCGTGGGCGATGGTCCTGGCGCGACTTCTGCGGCGGACCGATGTGGTCTTCGGCGCCACGGTCGCCTGCCGTCCCGCGGTGCTCCCGGGTGTGGAGTCGATGCCGGGCCTCATGATGAACACGGTGCCGGTCCGGGTGCCACTGGACGGCGGGCAGTCGGTTGTGGACATGCTCGCCGCGTTGCAGCACCGGCAGGCGGCCCTGATCCCGCATCAGCATCTGGGGCTGCCGGAGATCCAGAAGGCGGCCGGCTCCGGCGCGGCGTTCGACACGTTGCTGGTGTTCGAGAACTATCCGCGCGACTTCGCGGGCCGGTTCACGTATCTGGGCACGGTCGAGGGGACCCACTATCCGCTGACCCTCGGCATCATTCCGGGAGATCATTTCCGGATCCAGCTCAGCTACTGGCGCGGGCAGATCCGGGAGAGCGTTGCCGAGTCGGCTCTGCAGTGGTTCGTCGATGCGCTCGCCGCGTTGGTCGCCGATCCGTCCGGACTGGTGGGGCGGGTCGGTGTGGCCGCGGGCCATGCGCATGACGCGGGCCCGGCGTTGGTGGCGGGGCAGTCGTTGCCGGCCTTGGTGAGGCGGGTGGTGACGGAGCGGTCGAACGACGTGGCGGTAGTGGACGGTGCGGGTGAGCTGTCGTTCGGGGAGTTGTGGGACCGGGCGGTGGGACTGGCCGCTGTGCTGCGGGCTCGCGGGGTCGGGCCGGAGCGCCGGGTGGGCGTGGTGGTGGAGCGGTCGTCGTGGTGGCTGGTCGGAATCCTGGGCGTGTCATTGGCGGGCGGTGCGTTCGTTCCGGTGGATCCGGCGTATCCGGCCGAACGTGTGAAGTGGATGCTGGACGACGCCGATCCGGTGTCGGTGGTGTGTGTGGGAACGACGCGCCCGGCGGTGCCGGAGGAGTTCGCGGACCGGCTGGTGATGGTCGACGAGGTCGATCTGGCGGGGGGCTCGGAGGCGGGGCTGCCGCAGGCGGGTCCGGGTGACGCGGCGTATGTGATGTATACGTCGGGCTCGACGGGCGCTCCGAAGGGGGTCGTCGTCTCCCACGCGGGGCTCGGCAATCTGGCGGCGGCGCAGATCGACCGGTTCGGTGTGTCGCCGTCGTCACGGGTCCTGCAGTTCGCGGCGCTGGGCTTCGACGCCATGGTGTCGGAGGTGTTGATGGCATTGCTGTCGGGGGCGACGCTGGTCATGGCGCCGGCGCGGGACCTGCCGCCGCAGGTGTCGTTGGCCGAGGCGCTGGAACGGTGGCAGGTCACACATGTGACGGTTCCGCCGTCGGTGCTGGGCACGGCCGACGCCTTGCCGGACGCGCTGCAGACGGTGGTGGTGGCGGGGGAGGCCTGTCCGCCGAGCCTGGTGGATCGCTGGTCCCGGGGGCGGCGGCTGATCGACGCCTATGGCCCGGCCGAGGCCACGGTATGCGCGGCGATGAGTACGCCGTTGGCGGCGGGCCGGGATGTGGTCCCGGTCGGGACGCCGATCCCGGGGGGCCGTTGTTATGTGCTCGACGCGTTCCTGCTTCCGTTGCCGCCGGGGATCGCTGGTGAGCTGTACGTGGCCGGAGTCGGGCTGGCACGCGGCTACCTGGGCCGCGCGGGGCTGACGGCCGAGCGGTTCCTGGCCGATCCGTTCGCCCCTGGTGAGCGGATGTACCGGACGGGGGATCTGGCGTACTGGACGAGCCAGGGTGAGTTGGTGTTCGCCGGGCGCGCCGATGACCAGGTCAAAGTCCGTGGGTTCCGGATCGAACCCGGCGAGATCGAGTCTGTCCTGTCCGACCACCCACGGGTCTCCCAAGCCGCGGTGACCGTCCGCGCGGACCGACTCCTTGCCTACGTTTCACCGAGCGACGTCGATCCGCGGGCGGTGCGCGAAAGGCTTGCCTCCCGGTTGCCTCAGCACATGGTGCCTGCGGCGGTGATGGCGCTGGACGCGCTGCCGGTGACGGCGAACGGGAAGATCGACCGGGGTGCGCTGCCCGATCCCGATTTCGCCGCCGCGACCGCGGGACGGGAGCCGGCCACGGAGGCCGAGCGGGTGCTGTGCGACCTCTTCGCCGAGGTGCTTGGTCTCGACCGGGTCGGTGCGGACGACAGCTTCTTCGAGCTGGGTGGGGACTCGATCCTCTCGATGCAGCTGGCGTCGCGGGCGAGGCATGCCGGTCTGACGTTCACCTCGCGGGATGTCTTCGCGTGCAGGACGCCGGAGCGGCTCGCCCGGCTGGCGGCGCAATCGCCGCTGCCGTACAGCGATCCATCCCCCGCCGCCGATGGTGTGGGCGGTGTCGCATGGACGCCGGTCATGCGGATGCTGGGGGACGGGGTGACGGGGGCGGGGTTTGCCCAGTGGGCGGTGGTGGGTGCGCCACCGGATCTGACGCAGGACGTGCTGGCGGCGGGGCTGGCGGCGCTGGTGGACGCGCATGACATGTTGCGTGTGCGGGTGGAGCCGGGGCGGTTGGTGGTGGGTGAGCCAGGGTCGGTGGATCCGTCCGCCTTGGTCACGCGCGTAGCGGCTGCCGGACGTCGGCTGGACGAGGTCGTGCAGGACGCGGCCCGGGGGGCGGTGGAACGGCTCGATCCCGCGGCGGGTGTGGTGGTACAGGCGGTGTGGGTGGACGGCGGGCCGGATCGGCCGGGACGGGTGGTGGTGGCGGTACATCACCTGGCCGTCGACGGGGTGTCGTGGCGCATCCTGCTGCCGGATCTGCAGGCCGCCTGCGAGGCGGTGGCCGCCGGACGGGCTCCGGAAGTGGAACCCGTGGCGGTGTCGTTCAGGCGGTGGGCAGGCCTGTTGGAGGAGTGGGCTCTGTCCGCTGAGCGGGTCGGCGAGTTGGCGGCATGGAAGGCGATCGTCGGTCAGGAGGACCGGCCGGTCGGTGCGCGTGGGCTGACCCCAGGCCGGGACGCGGGCGGTACCGTGCGCTCGCGGTCGTGGGTCGCGCCGAAGGCGGAGGCGTCGGTGCTGCTCGGGCGGGCTCCCAGGGAGTTCCACTGCGGGGCGCATGAAGTCCTGCTGGCCGGGCTGGCCGGCGCGGTCGCGCGGTGGCACGGCGAGGACGCGCTGTTGGTGGATGTGGAGAGCCATGGCCGTCATCCCGTCGACGGAATGGATGTGTCCAGGACAGTGGGCTGGTTCACCAGCGTGCATCCGGTGCGGCTGGACGTGACGGGGATCGACCTGGCGGATGTGCTGTGCGGTGGTTCGGCGGCCGGACGCCTGCTGAAGGCGGTCAAGGAGCAGTCGCGGGCGGTGCCCGGCGACGGCCTCGGCTACGGGTTGCTGCGCTATCTCAACGGTGAGACCGGGCCGATTCTGGCGGCATTGCCGTCACCCCGGATCGGGTTCAACTACCTGGGCCGGTTCGCTGTCGGTGACCACAACGGTGTGCGGGCGTGGCGGTTGGCCGGGGACATCGGCAGTTCGATGGATGCGAGCACGGATCTGCCGCACGCGGTGGACGCCAACGCGATCGTCCAGGACCGGCCGGACGGTCCGGAGCTGACGCTCACGCTGGAATGGCCGGACGGTCTGCTCGACGAGGCCGAGATCGAACGACTGGGCCAGGAATGGCTGGACATGTTGTCCGGGTTGGCCCGTCAGGCGGACGATCCTGCCGCGGGCGGACACACCGCGTCCGACTTCGGCCTCGTCGACCTGGAGCAGGACGAGATCGAGGCCCTCGAGGCCGAACACGCGGGCACCGGTGGGCTGGCCGAGGTGCTGCCGCTCTCCCCGTTGCAGCACGGGCTGGCCTTCCACGCCGGCTACGTGGGCGACGGCGTCGATGTCTACACCGCACAGGCGGTGCTGGACCTGACCGGTCCGCTGGACACACAGCTGCTGCGGAAGTCGGTGCGCGGGCTGCTGGACCGGCATACCAATCTCCGGGCCGGATTCCGGCACAGCGCCGCCGGGGTCCCCTACCAGGTGATCGCTGGCACCGCGGAGGTGCCATGGACCCAGGTGGACGTGGATCAATCGGTGGATCCGCAGGCCGAGGCGGTGGCGGTGGCCGCGGCCGAACGGGCACGGCCGTTCGAACTGTCCCGCCCCCCGCTGCTGCGGTTCGTGCTGATCTCGGTGGGACCGGACCATTACCAGCTGGTGCTGACCTCTCATCACATCCTGCTCGACGGCTGGTCGATACATCTGCTGCTGGATGAACTGTTCAAGCTGTACGGCAACGGAGCAAATCCGCTCGCGCTGGCGCCGGTGACGCCGTACCGGCAGTACCTGGCCTGGCTGAGCCGGACCGATCGGGACGCCGCGACGGCCGCGTGGCGCAACGCTCTGGCCGGCCTGCCGGAGCCGACTCTGATCGCGGCGGACCGGCCGGTGCCGGTCCAGATGTCCGAACAGATCTGGGCCGCACTGGACGAGGCGTTCTTCGAGGCGGTGACGGCGCGGGCCCGTGAGTTCGGCGTCACGGTCAGCACACTGCTGCAGGCGGTGTGGGGAGTGGTGCTGGCGGCGATGACCGGTCGCGACGATGTGGTGTTCGGCTCGGTGGTGTCCGGACGCGCGGCCGGGCTCGACGGGAGCGAGACCATGGTCGGACTCTTCATCAACACCGTCCCGGTCCGGGTACGGATGCGGCCGCAGCACACCTTCACCGAGCTGGTGCGGCGCTTGCAGGACGAGCAGACAGCGGTGCTTCCCCATCACCACCTGGGGCTCACCGACATTCAGCAGGCCGCCGGACTTGGGCAGCTCTTCGACACCCTCTTCGTCTACGAGAACTACCCCAAGCCCGCCGCGATCGGTGACGGAGCCGCCGATGCGGAACCGGACCGGCTGCGTGTGCGGGGTGTGACCGACGCCGATTCCACCCACTACCCCCTGGCTCTGACGGCCATCCCGGACAACGGCCTGCGGCTGCGGCTGGAACGCCAGCCGGCGCTGGTCACCGCCGCGCAAGCCGATGCCGTGCTGGACCGGTTCACGCAGGTGCTCGAAACCCTGATCGCCGCGCCGCAGTCACCGCTGTCCATGGTGCCGGTCTTGACGGACTCCGAACGGCAACAGCTGGGGGCGTGGAACGACACTGCGGCGGAGGTGCCCGCACAGACGCTGCCGGAGTTGTTCGCCGCGCAGGTCGCCGCCACCCCCGAGGCGACTGCGGCGGTCTTCGAGAACCAGTCGCTGACCTACGCCCAGCTCGACGCCCGCGCCGACCAGTTCGCCCACTGGCTCATCGATCACGGTGTCGGACCCGAGGACCGGGTCGCGATCATGTTGCCTCGCTGCCTGGAACTGGTGGTCGCCGTGCTGGGTGTCACCAAAGCCGGCGCGGCCTGGCTGCCCATCGACGCGAACTACCCCCAGGCGCGCATCGACTACATCCTCGCCGACGCGCGGCCGGCGGTCGTGGTGGACGAGTCGGTGGTGCGCGAGGTCAGCCAATACCCCACTGGTCCTGTGCGGTCGCGGACAGTGCCCGAGAACGCGGCCTACGTCATCTACACCTCCGGCTCCACCGGGCAGCCCAAAGGCGTTGTGGTCACCCACACCGGTCTGGCCAGTCTGGCCCGCAGCCTGGCCGAGCGGCTGGATCTGAGGGCGCGGAGCCGGGTCCTGGCGCTGGCATCGCCGAGTTTCGATGTCTCGGTGCTGGAGCTGCTCATGGCGATCGGTGGCGGCGCGGCACTGGTGGTTCCGCGCGAGGGTGTTGTGGCCGGTGGAGAGCTGGCCGAGGTGTTGGCCGGCCAGGAGATCAGCCATGCGTTGATCCCGCCCCCCGTGCTGGCCACCGTGCCCGCAGTGCCCGAGACGGTACTGCCGTGCCTGGTACTGGGTGTGGCGGCGTGTCCTCCTGAACTCGTGCACCGGTGGTCGCCCGGGCGCCGGATGATCAACACCTATGGGCCGACCGAGGCCACCATCGCCATGACCATCGGCCCGGACATACCGCCCGGTGACGAGATCCCGCCGGTCGGCTATCCGACCGCGAACGCGCGGGCGTTCGTGCTGGACTCGTGGCTGCGTCCGGTGCCACCGGGTGCGGTGGGCGAGTTGTACATAGCCGGCGTGGGTGTGGCGCGGGGGTATCTGGGACGAGCGGGGCTGACCGCGGCACGCTTCGTAGCCGATCCGTTCGGTTCCGGTGAGCGGATGTACCGGACCGGGGACCTGGTCCGCTGGAACCCGGAAGGGGAATTGGTCTTCGTCGGCCGTGTGGATGACCAGGTGAAGGTGCGGGGGTTCCGCATCGAACCCGGTGAGGTCGAGGCGGCCCTGCTGGCGCAGGAGTCGGTGGGGCAGGCGGTGGCGGCGGTCCGCGCCAGCCGCGCCGGCGAACGGCTGGTGGCGTATGTGACCGCCGCCGGGGCCAGCGCGGTGGATGCCGTCGCGGTGCGCGAGGGCGTGGCGGCCCGGTTGCCGGAATACATGGTGCCGGCGGCGGTGGTGGTGCTCGATGCGCTGCCCTTGACGGCGAACGGGAAGATCGACCGCAAGGCGTTGCCGGAACCCGACTTCAGCGGACGCGTCTCGGACAGGGAGCCGGTCACGGAGGTCGAACGGATGCTGTGCGATCTGTTCGCCGAGGTGCTCGGTCTGCCACGGGTCGGTGCGGACGACAGCTTCTTCGAGCTGGGCGGGGATTCGCTGCTCTCGATGCAACTGGCAGCGCGGGCCCGCCGTGACGGCATGGTCTTCGGCTCGCGAGAGGTGTTCGAGCATCGCACGCCCGCGGGCATCGCGACGATCGTGGAGCTGGGCGCGGACGACCCCGCTGCGGGTGGAGACATCACAGCTGACGTCGACCTCCTCGACTTGGACCAGTCGGAGATCGACGCATTCGAGGCCGAGTTCGACCACCAGTAGGACCGCCGATCCCGCCGCTCATGCGGGGCAACCGAAGGAATGGACGTGGCCGTGATGCACTCCGCGCTGGTGATAGGCACAGGACTGATGGGCACGTCGGCGGCGTTGGCGCTGCGGGCGCGTGGCGTGACCGTGTACCTCGAGGACGTCGACTCGGCGGCCGCCCGGACGGCCGCGTCGCTGGGCGCCGGTACGGTGCGGCCGCCCACGGAAACCGTCGACCTGGCGATCGTCGCGGTGCCGCCGCCGCTGGTCGGCAAGGTGCTGGCGGACGCACAGGGCAGACACCTGGCGCGGCACTACACGGACGTGGCGAGCGTGAAGGCGGAAACGCAGCACGACATCATCGACCTCGCCTGCGACACCTCGTGCTACATCGGCGGACATCCCATGGCGGGCGCGTCGCGCAGCGGTCCGCTGAAGGCCCGGGGCGACCTCTTCGAGGGCCGCACCTGGGCGCTGACGCCGACGGCGGACACCGACACGGAGACGCTCAACACGGCACTGGAACTGGTGACGCTGTGCGGCGCTGTTCCCGTGCTGATGGAGGCGGCGGTGCACGACCGTGCGGTGGCGCTGGTGTCCCACGCGCCCCATGTGGTGGCGAGCCTGGTCGCGATGCGCCTGGAGAGCGCCGGGGAACGTGAGGTGAGTCTGGCGGGCCCGGGCCTGCGGGACCTGACCCGGATCGCGGAGGCCGACCCCCAGCTCTGGCTGGACATACTGGGCGGCAACGCCTCGGTCGTGGCGGACCTCCTGGACGAACTGGGCGCCGATCTGAGCGAGATGGTCGCCGGGCTGCGCGCCATGGCGGCGACGGACGACGCCAAGCGCAGCAGCGGCATGAAGACGGTCGGGACCATGCTGCGCAGGGGGGTGTCGGGCCGCAGCCGCATCTCCGGCAAGCACGGGAGCCGGCCCGAGCGGTTCGAATCGGTGACCGTGATGATCGGGGACCAGCAGGGCGAACTGGCACGGCTGCTGACGGACGCGGACCGCGCGGACGTCAACATCGAGGACATCCGCATCGAACATGCCACCGGCCGGCAGGCCGGCCTGGTCCATGTCAGCGTCGCTCCCGGCATGACGGCACCGCTGCGGGAAGCTCTGCGGACGGGTGGCTGGCACGAGCAGTGAAGACCGAGCGACCGCGTCAGGTGCGACTGGACATGTTGTCCGGGCTCGCCCCGTCAGGTGATGATTCTCCTGTGCGGCACGTTTCGCATTCGCATTCGACGTCGACCTCCTCGACCTGGAACAGGGCGAGTTGAGGAATTCACGGCTGAGTTCGACGACGCACGTCAATCCCACAGCTGACCGAGGGAGACATTGATGGCCCAGTCGCGTATCGAGGACATCTGGCCGCTGTCGCCACTGCAGGCTGGGTTGCTCTTCCACGCGGTTTACGACGGCGAAGGACCCGACGTCTATATAGGCCATTGGATCCTGGACCTGGACGGGCCGCTGGACGCGGCCAGGCTGCGCGCGTCGTGGGAGGCGCTGCTGACGCGGCACGCGCCACTTCGGGCCTGCTTCCGGCAGCGTAAATCGGGTGAGACGGTGCAGATCGTCCTCAAAGAGGTGGAACTGCCGTGGCGGGAGGTCGACCTTTCGCACCTCGAGGACCCCGAGGAGGCCGTGCGAGAGCTGGCCGAGGAGGATCGGACGACGAGGTTCGACCTCGCGCAGGCGCCGTTGCTGCGGTTGACCTTGATCCGTCTCGACGACCGTACGCACCGGCTGGTGATGACCTGTCATCACACGATCATGGACGGCTGGTCGTTGCCGGTCGTGGTCAACGAGCTGTCGAAGCTGTACCCGGCCCACGGCGATCCGCAGGCCCTGCCCGCGGTGACGTCGTACCGGAACTACCTCGCGTGGCTGAGCAGGCAGGACAAGGAGAGGGCGCTGTCGGCATGGGTGGCGCAGCTGCGCGGTGCCGAGGAGCCGACGCTGGTGGCGCCCGCCGATCCGGGGCGAGCGCCCGGTGTGCCGGAGAGCGTCGAGGTCGAGCTGTCCGAGACCCTCACGCGCTCGCTGGACGAGCTGGCTCGTAGCCATGGGCTGACGCTGAACACGGTGGTGCAAGGCGCGTGGGCGATGGTGCTGGCGCGACTGGCGGGCCGGACGGACGTGGTGTTCGGGGCGGCGGTGTCGGCGCGCCCGCCGGATCTGCCCGGAGTGGAGGAGATGGCGGGGCTGTTCCTCAACACCGTTCCGGTGCGTGTGCGGCTTTGCGGCTCGACGCCCGTCATGGAGTTGCTTGCGCAATTACAGAAACAGCAGTCGGCGCTCATACCTGACCAGTTCGTGGGGTTGGTGGACATACAGCAGGCGGCCGGCCCCGGCGCGGTCTTCGACACCATGATTGTCTTCGAGAAGTTCCCCAATAAGCCCGCCGAATCGGACTCCGCAGGGAACTTCGGCATTCGCATACATCAGGGCCGGGCAGCCGCCCATTATCCGCTGACGCTGGTGTGCGTCCCCGGCGAAAAGATGCTCCTCAAACTCGACTATCTGACGGAGCTCTTCGACTGGGCCACAGCGTTCTCCATCGCTGAGCGGTTGAAGGAGGTTCTGCGTCAGCTGACGGGTGCGGGCGACCTGACGGTGGCCGAGATCGACGTGACGAGTGCGGCCGAGCGTGAACTGGTGGTGGACGCATGGGGCGCGGCAGCCGCCCTGACGCAGGGCCGGCCACAGCATCCGGCCGGACTGGCCTCGGAACTGTTCGACCGTCAGGTGGAGCGCCGCCGCGACAGGGTGGCGGTCGTCGAGGGCGATCGGGCGATGTCGTTCGGGGAACTGGCTGAGCACGCGGAGCGGCTCGCCGGCTATCTGCGCGGCAGGGGAGTGCGGCGTGGGGACCGGGTGGCCGTGGTGCTGGGCCGGTCGCCCGAGCTGATCGCGACGTTGCTCGCGGTGTGGAAGGCAGGAGCGGCGTACGTCCCCCTGGATCCCGCCTATCCGGCGGAACGCCTGAAGTTCATGCTCGCGGATGCGGAGCCGGCGGCGGTGATCTGCGCGGAAGCGTACCGAGATGTCGTGCTGGTCGGAGGGCTCGATCCGATCGTCCTGGACGATGTCCGGACGCGGCAGGCGGTGGCGGAGTGCACCCGCCTGTCCGTAGACGTACATGCGGACGACCTCGCGTACGTGATGTACACGTCGGGGTCGACGGGAACACCGAAGGGCGTCGCGGTGTCGCACGGCAGCGTCGCGGCGCTGGTCGGCGAGCCGGGATGGGCGATCGGCCCCGATGACGCCGTGCTGATGCATGCCTCGCACGCCTTCGACATATCCCTGTTCGAGCTGTGGGTGCCGCTGCTGTCGGGTGCCAGGGTGGTGCTGGCCGGACCGGGTGCGGTGGACGGCGAGGCTCTGGCCGGACATGTGGCCGGCGGTGTCACGGCCGCCCACCTGACCGCGGGGACCTTCCGGGTGGTGGCCGAGGAGTCACCGGAGTCGCTCGTCGGTCTGCGCGAGGTGCTGACCGGTGGGGACGCGGTGCCGCCCGCGGCGGTGGAGCGGGTGCGGCGCGGCAGTCCGGGCGTGCGGGTGCGGCATCTCTACGGCCCGACGGAGGCCACGCTGTGCGCGACGTGGTGGATGCTCGAACCCGGCGACACGACGGGAACGGTGCTGCCGATCGGACGACCGCTCCCGGGGCGGCGAACCTACGTCCTCGATGCGTTCCTGCGACCTGTGCCGCCGGGCGTGGTGGGCGAGCTGTATGTCGCCGGAGCCGGTGTGGCGCAGGGCTATCTCGGCCGTGCGGCATTGACGGCGGAGCGGTTCGTCGCTGACCCGTTCGTTCCCGGCGACACGGCTGTGGGCAGCGCCTCCGTGCCGGGTGAGCGGATGTACCGGACCGGGGACCTGGCGTACTGGACGGACCAGGGCGCGTTGGTGTTCGCCGGACGCGCCGATGACCAGGTCAAGATCCGCGGGTATCGGGTGGAGCCCGGCGAGATCGAGGTGGTCCTCGCCGGCCTGCCCGGTGTCGGCCAGGCGGTGGTGTCCGTACGGGACGAGCACCTGATCGGTTATGTGGTCGCCGAAACGGGGCACGACGCCGACCCGGAGCGGTTGCGCGAACAGCTCGCCGCGACGCTGCCCGAGTTCATGGTTCCGGCCGTGGTGCTGGTGCTGGACCAACTGCCGTTGACGGTCAACGGAAAGGTGGACCGGCAGGCCCTGCCCGCACCGGACTTCGCCGCGAAGGCGGTCGGCCGGGGGCCGGACACGGAGGCTGAGCGCATCCTGTGCTCGGTGTTCGCCGAAGTCCTCGGCCTGGAACGGGTCGGGGTCGAGGACAGCTTCTTCGAACTGGGCGGGGACTCGATCTCGTCGATGCAGGTGGCCGCCCGTGCGCGGCGCGAGGGGATCTCCCTCACCCCGCGGCAGATCTTTGAGCACCGGACCCCTGAGCGGCTCGCGGGACTGGCACAAGAGGCCCCGACGACACCGGCACGGGATCGCTCCGAGGCGGTCACAGGCGTGGGAGACATCCCATGGACGCCGGTGATGCGTGCCCTTGGGGATGCCGCGGTACGCCCTGGCTTCGTGCAGGCGAAAGTCGTCGTCACCCCGGCACGCCTGAATCCGGATGCCCTGGTGGGCGCCCTGCAGGCGGTGCTGGATGTGCACGATCTGCTGCGGGCACGGGTGGCGCCCGACGGACGGCTGTTCGTGGCCGAGCGCGGCGCGGTGGACGCGGCCGGCCTGCTCACGCGGGTGCCGGCCGGGACCGGGAACCTCGATGAACTCGCCGCGCACGAGGCCAGGGCGGCGGCAGGCACGCTGGACCCGTCGGCGGGAATCATGGTGCGGGCCGTATGGCTCGACGCCGGAAGCGACCGGCCGGGCCGGCTGGCTCTGGTGGCGCATCACCTGTCGGTCGACGCGGTCTCCTGGGGCATCCTGTTGCCGGATTTGCGTTCGGCGTACGACGAGGTGGTCTCCGGCGGGCCCCCTGCCCTGGAGCCCGCGTCGACCTCGTACCGGCACTGGGCGCGGCGGCTGACCGAGCAGGCGTTCAGCGCGAGCACGATCGCTGAAGTCGATCACTGGGTCGCCGTACTGGACGGTGCGGATTCGTCCATCGTGAAGCAGACCGGAAAGCAGACCGGGCAGTCCCACTCCTGGTCACGGACGCTGTCCGGAACCACGGCGCGCAGTCTGGTGGCCCGGCTGCCGGCGGCTTTCCACTGCGGGATCCACGAAGTCCTGCTGGCGGGTCTCGGAGGTGCGGTGGCGCGCTGGCGCGGTACCGGCGCCGGGATCCTGGTGGACGTGGAGGGCCATGGTCGCCACGGCGCCGACGGGATGGATCTGTTGCGCACCGTCGGCTGGTTCACCAGCGTCCATCCGGTCCGCCTCGATGTCTCCGACGTCGACCTTTCTGCCGCGGCAGCGGGGAACGCCGCCGCCGGGCAGTTGCTGAAGGCCGTGAAGGAACAGGCCCGCGCCGTCCCCGGCGATGGCCTCGGCTATGGGCTGTTGCGCCATCTCAACCCCGAAACCGGGGCGAGGCTGGCCGAGTTGCCGTCCCCGCAGATCGGATTCAACTACTTCGGCCGGTCCGGCCTCGCCGCCGAGGACATCCCGTGGCAGGCGAGCGAGGAGTCGCTCGGCGGCGGTCCGGAGATGTCCGCGGCCCACCCGGTGGAGGTCGCTGCGGATGTCCAGGACACGCCCGCAGGACCCCGGCTGAGACTGGCCATCGACGGCAGGGACCTCGACCCCGCCACGGTGGAGCGGCTCGGCGAGGCATGGCTGGAGATGCTGACCGGTTTCGCGGCACTGGCCGAGGATCCCGGCGCCGGCGGGCACACACCGTCCGACTTCGACCTCGTAGAGCTGACGCAGCGGGACGTGGCGGAGCTGGAGGCCGCGGTGCCGGGGCTGAGGGACGTCTGGCCGCTGTCACCGCTGCAGGAAGGCATGCTCTTCGAGCGGGCCATCGACGCGGACGGCGTCGACGTCTACCAGAGCCAGCGGATCCTGGACCTCGAAGGACCGCTCGACGCGCCACGGCTGCGTGCGGCGTGGCAACGGCTGGTCGCCCGGCACGCATCGCTGCGGACAAGCTTCCACCAGCTCGGATCCGGCGAAACGGTGCAGGCCGTCGCGGACGAGGTCGCTGTCCCATGGCGCGAGGCCGATCTGTCGCACCTCGATGAGGCGGCCGTGGCCGCGGAGGCCGACCGCCTGCTCGCGCAGGATCAGGCCGAGCGGTTCGACGTGACCAGGGCGCCGCTGCTCCGGCTGTTGCTGATCCGTCTCGGTGAGAGCAGGCACCGGCTCATCGTGACGTCGCACCATGTCGTCCTGGACGGCTGGTCCACACCGATCGTCCTGGGCGAGATGTCGACGGGGTACGCGGGTGGGCAGGGCCCGTCGACGGCACCGTCCTATCGGGACTACCTGGCGTGGCTCCGCCGTCAGGACGTGGAGGCGCCACGAGCGGCGTGGCGGTCCGAGCTGGCCGGGGCGGACGAACCGACCCTGACGGACGCCGACGCGGACAAGACGATGGTCATGCCGGACGGGCATGCCGCATGGCTGCCCGAGGAGACGACGCAGGCGCTCACCGACTTCGCGCGTGGCCATGGACTGACGCTGAGCACGATCGTGCAGGGCGCATGGGCGCTGGTGCTGGCGCGGCTGGCGGGCCGGACGGACGTGGTGTTCGGGACGGTGGTGTCGGGGCGTCCCGCGGAGGTGCCGGATGTCGAGCGGATGGTGGGGATGTTCATCAACACCGTCCCGGCCCGTGTGCGGCTCGAAGGCGGCCGACCGGTGCTGGAGATGCTGCGGGACTTGCAGAGGCGCCAGTCGGCGTTGACGGAACACCAGTACCTCGGGCTGTCGGAGATCCAGCGGCTGGCGGGGACGGGCGCGATCTTCGACACCATCGTGATGGTCGCGAACTACCCGGACGACGCCGCCGGTCCCGGAGACGACGGTGGCTTCGCGATCAGCTCGCTCCGCACCCGGACCGGTACCCATTATCCGCTGACGATGAGCGTCTCTCCCGGAAACCGCCTGCGGATCGATGTGGCCTACCGGCCCGATCGGATAGACCGGGAAACGGCCGCCGAGGTCGCCGGGCAGGTCGTGCGGGTCATCGAACGAATGGTGGCGGAGCCCTCGCTTCCGGTGGGCCGTCTGGCCGTGACGCACGCATCGACGCGCGCGTCGATGCTGGAGCACGGCAACGCGACCGGCGAAGCGGCCGCCCGGCCTTCGGTGCTGGAGCTGTTCCGGCAGCAGGCCGACAGGTCCCCGGACGCGGTGGCGGTCATGGACGGGGGACGCACCCTGACCTACGCCGACCTCGACCGGAGATCGGATGGGCTGGCGGGGCACCTCGCCGGGCTGGGCGTGCGGCGCGGCGACCGTGTCGGCGTGGTGATGGAACGCGGCGCGGACCTGTTCGTCGCCCTGCTCGCGGTCTGGAAGGCGGGGGCCGCGCAGGTACCGGTGAACGTGGACCACCCCGCCGAACGGATCGAACGGATGCTGGCCGATGCCGGCGCACGGATGGCGCTCTGCGTCGCAGCGACCCGCGACGCGGTGCCGGACGGGGTCGAGCCGGTGGTCACGGACGTACCGGCGCTCGAGGAAACGCCGCACGAGGCGCCGGCGCTCACGGTCGGGGCGCACGACGTGGCCTACGTGATGTACACGTCGGGATCGACCGGGGTTCCGAAGGGCGTCGCGGTGCCGCACGGAAGCGTGGCGGCTCTGGCCAGCGAGCCCGGCTGGTCGCAGGGCCCGGACGACTGCGTGCTGCTGCACGCGTCGCACGCGTTCGACGCGTCGTTGATGGAGATCTGGGTGCCACTGGTCAGCGGCGCCCGCGTGCTGGTCGCGGAACCGGGCGCGGTCGACGCGCAGCGGCTGCGCGAAGCGATCGAACGAGGCGTGACCACCGCCCATCTGACGGCCGGCAGTTTCCGGGTGGTGGCCGAGGAAGCGCCGGAGTCCTTCCGCGGGCTGCGCGAGATCCTGACCGGCGGGGACGCGGTGCCCCTCGCGTCCGTCGCGCGGGTGCGCCGGGCGTGCCCAGAGGTTCGGGTCCGGCAGCTCTACGGCCCCACCGAGACCACCCTCTGCGCCACGTGGCACCTCCTCGAACCGTGGGACGAAACGGGCGCCACCTTGCCGATCGGCCGACCGCTGGCCGGACGGCGGGCCTATGTGCTCGATGCGTTCCTCCAGCCGGTGGCGCCCAACGTGACCGGCGAGCTCTACCTCGCCGGCGACGGCCTCGCGCACGGTTATCCGGGCGCCAGCGGGCAGACCGCGGAGCGGTTCGTCGCCGATCCGTTCGTCCCCGGCGACGCGGTGGCGCGCAGCGCCTCAGCAGGTGGTGGCCGGGCGACGGGCGGGCGGATGTACCGCACCGGTGACCTGGCGCGCTGGACGGATCAGGGGGAGCTGCTGTTCACCGGAAGGGCCGACTCCCAGGTGAAGATCCGGGGCTACCGCGTGGAGCCCGGGGAGATCGAGGCGGCCCTGGCCGAGGTTGCGCAGATCGCGCAGGCGGTCGTGGTGGCGCGGGAGGACCAGCCCGGCGAGAAGCGGCTGATCGCGTATGTGACCACGCAAGGGGATGTGGAACCGGATGCGGTCCGCGAGCACCTCGCGGCGCTGCTGCCGGAATTCATGGTGCCCGCGGCGGTGGTGGCGCTGGACGGCTTCCCGCTGACGCTCAACGGAAAGATCGACACCGCGGCCCTGCCGGCTCCGGAGTTCACCGCGAAGGCCGCCGGCCGCGAGCCGCGTACCGAGGCCGAGCGGGTGTTGTGCGACCTGTTCGCCGAGATACTCGGGCTGGACAGGGTCGGCGCCGACGACGGCTTCTTCGAGCTGGGCGGCGACTCGATCCTGTCGATGCGATTGGCCGCCCGCGCACGTCGCGAGGGCCTCGTCTTCGGGGCGAAGCAGGTCTTCGAGCGGAAGACGCCCGCGGGGATCGCGGCGGTCGCCGAGCGGGGCGGACCGGCGCGGGCCGACCTCGCCGACGGCGTCGGCGAGGTCCCGTGGACGCCAGTGGTGCGGGCACAGCTCGAACGCGACCCCCGCGCGATGACCCGGCGCGCACCGGCGCAGTGGGTGACCGTGGGGGCGCCCGACGACCTGTCCGTGGACGTGCTGGCGGCCGGACTCGCCGCGGTGATCGACACCCATGACATGCTGCGCAGCCGGATCGTGGAGACCGACGGGGAGCAGCCCCGGCTGGTCGTGGCCGACCGGGCGGCGGTGGCCGCGGCGACGCTGGTCGAGCGGGTCGAGGCCGGTGCCGGTGACGTGGACGAGATCGCGGAGCGCCGCGCCGGCGAGACCGCCACCCGGCTGGATCCCGCCGCCGGCGTGATGATCAGGGCGGTGTGGGTGGACGCCGGACCCGGCCGCCTCGGACGGCTCGTGGTGGTGGCGCACCATCTCCTGGCCGACGTCGTGTCGTGGCGCGTCCTGCTGGCGGACCTGCAGGCGGCGTGTGCGGCCGTGGCCGCGGGCCGGGAACCGGCGCTCGATCCGGTCGGCGTCTCGTACCGGCGCTGGGCGCGCACACTGGCCGATCAGGCGGCGATCCGGTCCGCGGAGCTGGAGACGTGGACGGCGATCCTCGACGGAGCGCCGTCGTGGCCGGGCGAGTTCGACCCCACGCGCGACACCATGTCGACCGCGGGACGCAGGTCCTGGCGGTTGCCGCGGGACAAGGCAGGCGTGCTCGTGGCGAAGGCGACCTCGGCCTTCCACTGCGGGGTTCACGAGGTGTTGCTGGCCACCCTGGCGGGCGCGGTGGCCCGGTGGCGCGGCGACCCGGCCGTCGTGGTGGACGTCGAGGGTCACGGCCGCCAGCCCATCGGTGACCTGGACCTGTCCCGGACTGTCGGCTGGTTCACCGACATACATCCGCTCCGGCTGGACGTGACCGGGATCGACACGGCCGAAGCCCTCTCGGGCGGCGACGCGGCAGGCAGGCTGCTGAAGAGCGTCAAGGAGAGCGTGCGCGCCGTGCCCGACGGCGGGCTCGGCTACGGGATGCTGCGTCACCTCAACCCAGAGACCGGGCCGGTCCTGGCGGCGCTGCCGAAGCCGGGGATCGGGTTCAACTACCTCGGCCGCTTCCCGTCCCGGCCTGGCGGTGCCGCGGAGCCCTGGCAGACGGTGGGGACCATCGGCGGTACGACGGACCAGGACACGGCGTTGCGCCACGTCCTGGAGATCGACGCGGTCGTGCTGGACACCGCCGAAGGACCCGAGCTCGAGCTGACCGTGACCTGGGCCGGGCGCATACTCGGCGAAGCCGAGGCGGAGTCGCTCGGACAGGGCTGGCTGTCCATGCTGACCGGCCTCGCCGCCCATATCGAGGCCGGCGGCGCCGGAGGGCACACGCCATCCGACTTCCCGCTCACCGCGCTGACGCAGCGGGACGTGGCGGAGGTCGAGGCCGCCGTACCCGGCCTGCTCGACATCTGGCCGCTGTCTCCGCTCCAGGAGGGCCTGCTGTTCCACGCCGCCGACGAGCGCGGCCCGGACGTCTACGCGAGCATGCGCACCCTCGTCATCGAGGGACCGCTGGACGTCGCCTGCTTCCGCAGGGCGTGGCAGGTGCTGCTGGACCGGCACCCCGCCCTGCGGGCGAGTTTTCACCAGCTCGGGTCGAGTGCGACGGTGCAGGCGGTCGCCGGCGAAGTGACGCCGCCCTGGCAGGAGACCGACCTGTCCCATCTGCCCGAGGACGAGGCGCTGGCGGAAGTCGACCGTCTCGCGGCGGAGCTGCACGCCGAGCGGTTCGACCTGACCCGGGCGCCGCAGCTGCGTCTGCACCTGCTGCGTCTCGGTGACCGCAGGCACCGGCTCGTCTTCACGTCGCATCACATCGCGGCGGACGGCTGGTCCCTGCCGCTCATCACCGGTGAGGTGCTCGCGGCGTACTACGCCGGCGGTGAGGGCCGGGCGTTGCCGGCCCCGACGTCGTACCGCGACTATCTCGCCTGGACCGTGCACCAGGACAAGGCAGCTGCCCGGGAGGCGTGGCGGGCCGAACTCGCGGGGCTCGACGAGGCGACCCACGTCGTGCCACCGGAAACGATCATCGCGCCCGTCGAGCCGGACCGGGTCGCATTCGCACTCGACGACGACCTGAGCCGGCGCCTGGTGGAGTTCACCCGCCGGCACGGTGTGACGGCGAACACGCTCTTCCAAGGGGTCTGGGCACTGCTGCTGGCCCGGCTGACCGGTCGCGGCGACGTGGTCTTCGGCGCCGCGGTGGCCGGTCGTCCGCCCGAGATCCCCGGTGTCGAGTCCGCGGTCGGCCTGTTCATGAACATGCTGCCCGTCCGGGCCCGCCTGGTCGGCGCTGAACCCTTCCTCGACATGCTGGCGGACCTGCAGGAACGGCAGGTCGCGTTGATACCGCACCAGCACGTCGGGCTGACCGAGATCAAGCAGCATGCCGGGCCGGGCGCGGCATTCGACACGATCGTGGTGTTCGAGAACTACCCGCCCCCGCCGCCCGTGTCCGACGAACCCGACGCACTCGTCATGCGTCCCGCGGGAATCCCGAACGACACCGGGCACTACCCACTGTCCATGCGTGCGTCCGTAGCGGGCCCCGTCCACGGCGAAGTCATCTTCCGCCCGGACGCGTTCGAGAGGACCCAGGTCGAAGACCTTCTCGCGTCGCTCCTCCGGGCTCTCGAACAGGTCGTGGCCGATCCGCGGACGCCGGTGGGACGGGTCGGCCTGATCGGACCCGAGCAACGCCGCCTGGTGGTGGACGAGTGGAACAGGACCGACGAACCGCTCGCGGCGGAGACACTGCCGGTGCTGTTCCGCAGGCAGGCCGCGCGGACACCGGAAGCGCCCGCGGTGCAGGACGCGGCGCGGAGCCTTTCGTACAGCGAGTTGCTCGGCGAGGCCGAAGCGCTGGCGCGACTGCTCGTGGGCCTGGGCGTGCGGCGTGAGGCCCGGGTGGGAGTACTGGTCGAGCGCTCGGCCGAGCTGGCGGTGACCCTGCTGGGGGTGACGTTCGCCGGCGGGGCGTTCGTGCCGGTCGATCCGGACTATCCCCGCGAGCGCATCGAGTTCATCCTGGCGAACTCGGCGCCGCAGGTGCTGGTGTGCACGAGGACGACCCGAGCGGTCGTACCCGCGGAGTTCACGGGCACGGTGCTGGTGCTGGATGAGCTGCCCGCCGCCGATCCGGATGCCGAGCTGCCACGAGTGGCACCCGAGGACGCGGCGTACGTGATCTACACATCGGGGTCGACAGGGGCACCCAAGGGCGTCCTGGTCGCCCACTCCGGACTCGTCAACCTGGGGTACGCGCACATCGAGCGGATGGCCGTGACGTCGTCCTCGCGGGTCCTGCAGTTGTCCGCGATCGGATTCGACGCCATCGTCTCCGAGCTCTACATGACCCTGCTGGCCGGTGCGACCCTGGTACTGCCGGACGCGGCGAGCATGCCGCCCCGCGTGACCCTGGGCGACGCGATCCGCAGGGCGGACATCACCCACCTGACCGTGTCGCCCAGTGTGCTGGCGAGCGAGGACGACCTGCCGGACACCCTGCGGACAGTGCTGACGGGCGGCGAGGCGCTGCCGGCCGCGCTGGTGGACCGCTGGTCGCCGGGCCGCCGGGTGATCCAGGCCTACGGGCCGACCGAGACGACCATCTGCTCGACGATGAGCGCCCCGCTGGCTCCGGGGCACGATGTGGTCCCGCTCGGCGGCCCGATCCGCAACGTGCAGCACTACGTGCTCGACGCCTTCCTCCAGCCGGTACCGCCGGGGGTGGTCGGCGAGCTCTACATCACGGGCGTCGGACTGGCTCGTGGCTACCTGGGACGCCCCGGTCTGACGGCGGAGCGGTTCGTCGCGAGTCCGTTCGCCCCCGGTGAGCGGATGTACCGCTCGGGCGACCGGTTCCGCTGGAGCCGGGAGGGCCAGCTGATCTTCGCGGGCCGGGTCGACGCGCAGGTCAAGGTGCGCGGATACCGGGTCGAGCCGGCTGAGATCGAGGCCGTGCTCGCGGAGCATCCCGGGGTCGGCCAGGTGGCGGTCGCGGTCCGCAGGGACGGACCCGGCGACAAGCAGCTGGTGGCGTATGTCGTGCCGTCGGCCGAGGCTTCCGGCGCGAACGGCACGCTGACCTCCGCGCTGCGCGAACTGGCCGCCGAACGCCTGCCGGAGTACATGATGCCTGCGGCGTTCGTGTCGCTGGACCACATGCCGCTCACCCCGAACGGCAAGCTCGACCACCGGGCGCTGCAGACCCCCGACTTCGCCGGAATGTCTTCAGGGCGGGATCCGCGCACGGCGATGGAAGCGAGGCTGTGCGAGCTGTTCGCGGAGGTGCTCGGCCTGGACCGGGTGGGTGCCGACGACAGCTTCTTCGAACTCGGCGGCGATTCGATCATCTCGATGCAGCTCTCGGCCCGAGCCCGCCGCAAGGGGCTGGAACTGAGCGCGTGGCAGGTGTTCGAGGAAAGGACGCCGGAACGGCTGGCGGTGCTTGTCGCGGAACTCCCCGCCGACGGCGATGCCACCGCGGCGCCGGAGCCCTCGGCGGGCACGCTCGTCGATCTCTCGTCCGAGCAGATGCACCAACTCGAGGCCGGACTGGCCGATGAACAAGCGCTGTAAGGAGCAGACCGTGACAGTTGACGGCACCCGCCCGAAGCCCCGCTCCAGCGTGGAGGACGTCTGGCCCCTTTCGCCGTTGCAGGAAGGGATGCTGTATCACACCGCACTCGACCACGACGGTCCCGACACCTACACCGTGCAGACCGTCTACGGCATCGACGGCCCGCTGGACGCTGCCCGGTTGAGGGCGTCGTGGCAGGCCGTCGTGGACCGGCATGCCGCGCTGCGGGCGTGTTTCCGCTACGTCAGCGGCGCGCAGATGGTGCAGGTCATCGCGCGGGACGCCGAGATCCCCTGGCGCGAGACGGATCTGTCGGGGCTGCCGGCAGACGTCGCCGACAGCGAGGTGGACCGGCTGGCCGCGGACGAGGTGGCCGAGCGGCTGCACATCGAGACGGCACCGCTGATGAAACTGCACCTGATCCGGCTCGGCCCGCAGCGCCACCGGCTCGTGCACACCCTTCACCACGTGCTGGTGGACGGCTGGTCGATGCCGGTCATCCACCGCGACCTGGCAGCCATCTACGCGGCGGACGGGGACGCGTCCGGGCTCCCGCCCACCGGGTCCTACCGGGACTATCTCGCGTGGCTGGGCCGGCAGGACAAGGAGGCGGCCAGGGCAGCCTGGCGAGCGGAGTTCGCGGGGCTGGACACCCCCACCACGGTCGCCCCGGCCGATCCGACCCGCGTGCCGGACATCGACACGGTGCTGCTCGAGCTGTCCACGCGACTGACGGCAGACCTGGCCGCACTGGCGCGCCGTCACGACCTCACCCTGAACAGCGTCGTGCAGGGCGCGTGGGCCGTCGTGCTGTCGCAACTGGCCGGCCGTACCGACGTGGTGTTCGGCGCGACCGCCTCGGGGCGGCCCGGCGACCTCGCCGGTGTGGAGTCGATGGTCGGCCAGCTGCTCAACACCCTGCCGGTGCGGGTCCGGCTCGACGGCGGGCGGCGGGCCGTCGAGCTCTTCGCCGAGCTGCAGCGCGACCAGTCGGCTCTCATGGCCCACCACCATCTCGGCCTGCAGGACGTGCAGGCCGTCGCCGGCCCCGGAGCGGTCTTCGACACACTCGTCATCTACGAGAACTTCCCTCGCAAGCGACCCGGCCGGGCGCAGGACGACGACGGCCTGGTCCTGCACCCGGTGAAGCGGGGGCGCAACTCCTCGCACTACCCGTTCACCCTGATCACCGGACCCGGCGAGCAGATGCCGCTCATCCTCGACTACGACCGGGGTCTGTTCGACCGCGCGATCGCCGAATCCGTCGTGGGCGCGCTGGCCCGCGTGCTGGAGCGGCTGGTCGCCGAGCCCGATGTGCTGGTCGGCCGCCTGACGCTGCTGAGCGAGACCGAGCGCGCCCTGGTGGTGGACGAATGGAACGCGACCACGGGCCCCGTGCCCGGCACATCCGTGGTCGCGATGTTCGCGCGGCGGGTGGCCGAGGCGCCGGACGCGGTGGCGATCACCGACGCCGACGGCGCGGATCAGACCTACGCCGAGGTCGACCGGGCCTCGAACCGGCTGGCCTGCTACCTCGCCGGTCGTGGCACAGGCCGCGGCGACCGGGTCGGTGTGGCCATGGACAGGTCGCCGGACCTGCTGATCGCGTTCCTGGCGATCTGGAAGACAGGTGCGGCGTACGTCCCGGTGGACATCGAGTACCCGGCCGAGCGGATCGCGTTCATTCTCGATGACTCCGCGGTCTCCACCGTCCTGTGCACCGAGGCCACCAGCGCCGTCGCGCCGCAGGACGCGATCGTCCTCGACGCGCCCAGTACGCGGGCGGCCGTCGACGGCTGTGCCGCCACGGCGCCGGAGAGCCTGCCGAGCGCCGACGACCTGGCGTACGTGATGTACACCTCCGGATCCACTGGCCTCCCGAAGGGCGTGGGCATCCCCCACGGAGGCGTGGCCGGCCTGGCCGGTGACGAGGGCTGGCAGATCGGTCCGGGCGACGGCGTGCTGATGCACGCGACACACGTCTTCGACCCCTCGCTCTACGCGATGTGGGTGCCGCTCGCCATGGGCGGCCGCGTCCTGCTCACCGAGCCGGGTGTGCTGGACGCGGCCGGGGTACGCCGGGCCGTCGAACGCGGCGCGACCGCCGTCCACCTCACCGCCGGTACCTTCCGCGCCCTGGCGGAGACGTCCCCGGAGTGTTTCGCGGGTCTGGTCGAGATCGGGACCGGCGGCGACGTGGTCCCCGCACAGTCGGTGCAGAACCTGCGACGGGCCCAGCCCGGCCTGCGGGTGCGCAACACCTACGGACCGACCGAGACCACCCTGTGCGCGACGTGGAAGCCGATCGAGCCAGGAGAGGAGCTCGGGCGGGAGCTGCCGATCGGCCGCCCCATGACCAACCGCAAGGTCTACATCCTCGATGCCTTCCTGCGCCCGGTCGCGCCGGGAGTCGCCGGCGAGCTGTACATCGCCGGTACGGGGCTGGCCCGCGGGTACCTCACCAGCCCCGGCCTGACCGCCGAGCGGTTCGTGGCGTGCCCGTTCCTCACCGGGGAACCGATGTACCGCACCGGCGACCTGGCGCGCTGGAACCAGCACGGCGAGGTCGTCTTCCTCGGCCGCGCCGACGACCAGGTGAAGATCCGCGGCTACCGGGTGGAGCTGGGCGAGGTGGAGGCCGTGCTGGCGGCCCAGCCCGGGGTGGTCGAGGCAGTCGTCGTGGCGCGGGAGGACCAGCCGGGCGAGAAGCGCCTGGTGGGCTACTTCGTCTCCGACGGCAGCGATGCGGGGGCAACACAGATCCGGCGGAACATGGCCCTGGTCCTGCCCGCGTACATGGTTCCGACGGCGATTGTCGCCCTGCCCGGCCTGCCGGTCACCGCCCACGGCAAGGTGGACCGCCGGGCCCTGCCCGCCCCGGATCTCGCCGGACACGCGTCGGAGAAGGCGCCGGAGGGCGAGACCGAGAAAATGCTGTGCGCGCTGTTCTCCGAGATCCTCGGCGTCGACCACGTGGGTGGCGACGACACCTTCCACGACCTCGGCGGGAGTTCGGCGCTGGCCATGCGGCTCATCGCGCGGATCCGTGAGGAACTCGGCGCGGACCTGCCCATCCGGCAGCTGTTCTCCTCGCCGACCCCCGCGGGTCTGGCGAGGGTGCTTGCCGCGAAGTCACGCCCCGCACTGGAAGCCGCCCAGCGGCCGGACCGGGTGCCGGTCACCACCCGGCAGCTGCGCGCCCGGCTGCTGGCCGACCCCGGCAAGGACACGGCCGGCCTGCACGCGTCCGTCGCACTGCGCCTGCGCGGCCGACTGGACGTGCCCGCGCTGGCGGCGGCGCTCGGCGACGTCGCGGCCCGGCACGACATTCTGCGCACGACCTTCCCCGGCGATGCACACAGCGTCCACCAGCACATCCAAGACGCCCTCGCGGTCGAGCTGACCCCCGTCCCGGCCACCGAGGAGGACCTGCCCGGGCTGCTCGCCGAGCGGCGCGAGTCGGTGTTCGATCTCACCAAGGACGTGCCGTGGCGATGTGAGCTCCTCGGACTCGCGGAGAAGGAGCACGTACTGCTCCTGCAGGTGCACCGGATCCTCGCCGACGACGACTCGCTGGACGTGTTCTTCCGCGACCTGGCGGCCGCGTACGGCGCGCGGCGCGAGGGCCGAGTCCCGGAGCGCGCGCCCCTGGCTGTGCAGTTCGCCGACTACGCGATCTGGGAGCAGCGGCTGCTCGCGGACGAGAACGAGCCGGGCAGCCTGCCCCACGAGCAGATCGCCTTCTGGCGGGACAACCTGGCCGGCATCGACGGGGAGACGGTGCTGCCGTTCGACCGCCTGCGGCCGGCCGTCCCTTCGCGTCGGGCCGGCACGGTCGAGCTGCGGCTGGACGCGGGCCCGTACGCCCGGTTGATGGAGGCGGCGGAGCCGGCCGGCGCAGACGCGTTCCAGGTGGTGCACGCCGCCCTCGCCATGCTGCTGACGAAACTGGGCGCGGGCCACGACCTGGTGATCGGCACGACGCTGCCCCGGGACGAGGACCTCATCGACCTCGAGCCGATGATCGGACCGTTCGCCCGGCCGGTCGCCCTGCGCACGGAAGTCTCGGGCGACCCGGACTTCCTGGACGTGGTCACCCGCGTGCAGGAAACGGTCCAGGCCGCGCAGGAGCACCTGGACGTACCTTTCGAGCGGCTCGCCGAGCTGCTCGACCTGCCCGCCTCCCTCTCCCGCCACCCCGTGTTCCAGGTCGGACTCGAGGTGCTGGAAGAGGGGCTCGGCACCTGGGACGCGAGGGAACTGCCGGGCCTGCGCACCGAAGTCGAACCCGGCGGGGCCGAAGCCATGGAGCTGGACCTCGCGTTCAGGCTCACCGACAACCTCGACGACGAGGACGGCCTCGAAGGCACCCTCCGCTACGCCACCGACCTGTTCGACCAGGACACGGCCGAGTCGGTGGCCCGGCGGCTGGTCCGCGTCCTGGAACAGGTGGCGGAGGATCCCCGGCGGCGGATCAGCGACCTGGACCTCTTCCTGGACGACGTCGAACGCAGCCGTCCGGTCATCGCACCGGCGCGGTGGCACGGGGCGGTGCCCCCGGCGCTCGCCGGCCTGGCCGAGGACGGTCCGCTCGGCGCACTCCTCCTCGACGATCGGCTGCGCCCGGTCACACCGGGGGCCGTGGGCGATCTCTACGTCACCGGGGCGGCAGTGGACGAGGGCAAGGCCGGTCGGCCGACCGTGCGCTGCCCGTTCGGAACCCCGGGACATCAGATGCTGCGCACGGGCCTGCTCGCCCGGAAGACCTCCGCCAAAACCCTGCTCGTCGTGGGCGAGCGGAGGCGCTCGGCCCCGTCGTTGAAGACGGGCGACTACGAGATCCTGCTGCCGCTGCGAGCCGGCGGTGATCGCCCGCCACTGTTCTGCTTCCACGCGAGCGGCGGCCTGAGCTGGAACTACCAGCCGCTGCTGCGGCATCTTCCGGCGAACCAGCCGGTCTACGGAGTGCAGGCGCGCGGCTTGGCCCGCACCGAACCCTTGCCGGGCAGCGTCGAGGAGATGGCGGCCGATTACCTCGCGCACATCCGGGCCGTGCAGCCGACAGGGCCGTACCACCTTCTCGGCTGGTCCCTCGGCGGGCGGATCGCGCAGGCGATGGCCGCGTCGCTCGAGGCGGAAGGGGAGGAGGTCGGCCTGCTCGCCCTGCTCGACGCCTATCCCGTCTACATGGGACGGAACGCCACCGGCACGGTGAGTGAAGAAGCCGTGCGCGACGAGGAGGCCGTGCAAAAGCGCAAGCAGCAGGACCTGGAGCTCGCCGGTGGACTGGTGCAGGGGCCCGGCACCAGGAAGCGCCTCCAGGCGGTGATGCGCAACCTCTGGGAGGTCGGGCCGCGGCACACCGCCTCGCCCTTCGCCGGCGACATCCTGCTCTTCATCGCCTCGCTGGACCGGCCGGCACATCTGCCCGTGCCGGAGGCGATAGCCAGCTGGAAGGACTTCACCAGCGGAACCATCGAGCCCCACGAAATCCCGTCCAACCACTACGACTTGGTGCAACCCGCGGCGCTGGCCCAGATTGGAGCCATCGTCGCCGAGAAGCTCCATTCCCGGCCGAAGAGCGAAAGGACGCAACGATGACCAACCCGTTCGACGACGACAACGGTTCCTTTTTCGTGCTGGTCAACGATGAGGGCCAGCACTCCCTCTGGCCGACCTTCGCGGAAGTGCCTGCCGGATGGTCCCGTGTGCATGGTGAGGCCACCCGTCAGGAGTGCCTCGACTACGTCGAGGAGAACTGGCAGGACCTCCGGCCGAAGAGCCTCATCCAGGAAGCCGGCGCCTGAGACCGAGGTGTCCAGCCGCTCAATGCGGACGGTTGGACGGGCCCGACGCCCGTCCGGCCGGCTCGCGACAACCATTCGGTCATTCGGTATCCGAGGGCTGGACGTGGCGAAAGGACCTGCGCAGTGCTCGAGGAGAACAACGTTGTCCGGGGCTCGTTCGAGGAGATCAACGTTGACCTGGGCTTGGACATACACCGACGGGACCGGTTCGATCCGGTGCCGGAGCTACGCGCCCTGATGGCCGAGGGCCCCATGGCCGTGCTGGGCGTCGAGGACGCCCCCGAAGGGCGGACCGCGTGGCTCGCCGCCGGGTACGACGAGATCCGGCACGTTCTCGGCTCGGACAAATTCAGCTCCAAGCTGCTCTACCGTGGCACCGCGGCCGGTTTCATATTCCCCGGCTTCCTCACTCAGTACGATCCACCGGAGCACACGCGTCTGCGCCGGATGGTGACGGGCCCGTTCGCCATCCGGCGGATACAGGGATTCCGGCCGCAGGTGGAGAAGACCGTCGACGCCACCCTTGACGACATCGAGTCCACCGGTGGCCCGGTGGACTTCGTCCCGCATTTCGCCTGGCCCATCGCGACGACGGTGACCTGTGACTTCGTCGGCATTCCACGCGATGATCAGGCCGAGCTGTCCCGTGCCCTGCACGCCAGCCGGGCCGAACGGTCGGGCAAGCGGCGCCTGGCGGCGGGAAACAAGTTCTGGGCGTACATGAACCAGGTCGTGACGCGTACCCGCCGCGATCCCGGTGACGACCTGTTCGGCGTCGTGGTGCGCGAGCACGGCGACGAGATCACCGACGCGGAGCTGATCGGAGTGGCCGCGTTCGTCATGGGTGCGGGCGGGGACCAGGTGGCCCGCTTCCTCGCGGCGGCCGCATGGCTGATGGTCGAGGAGCCCGAGCAGTTCGCCGTTCTGCGGGACAGGCCGGACACCGCGCCGGATTGGCTGGACGAGGTGGTCCGGTACATCACCAGCGACGAGAAGACCACTCCGCGCGTCGCGCTGGAGGACGTGCACATCAGTGGGTGCCCCATCAAGGCGGGCGACACCGTCACCCCCTCGTTCCTGGCCGCGAACCGCTGGAACTTCCCCGGCCCGGACGACCGGTTCGACATCACCAGGGAAAAGCCCGCGCACGTCGCGTTCGGGCACGGCATCCACCACTGCCTCGGCCGGTCGCTGGCCGAGATGGTGTTCCGGGTGGCGATTCCGGCTCTGGCCCACCGCTTTCCGACCCTGCGGCTGGCCGAACCGGATCGCGAGATCAAGTTGGGGCGGCCGCCGCTCAACGTGGAAGCCCTGCGGCTCAACTGGTAGCGCCGAGGCTAGGAGGAGAACCGATGGCAGGGCAGGAGCTTCCCGCCGATGCGTCGAGTGGTCACGACCCGCGCCCCCTCCACGTGCGCAGACAGGGCCTCGATCCGGCGGACGAACTGCTCGCGGCGGGACCGCTGACGAGGGTCACCGTCGGATCCGGAGCGGACGCCGAGACCCGCTGGATGGCGACCACGCACGCCGTCGTCCGGCAGGTGATGGGCGATCACAAGAGGTTCAGCACCCGGCGGCGCTGGGACCGGCGGGACGAGATCGGCGGGGAGGGCATCTTCCGGCCGCGTGAGCTGGTGGGCAACCTGATGGACTACGACCCGCCGGAGCACACCCGGATGCGGCAGAAGCTGACTCCGGGCTTCACGCTGCGCAAGATGCGGCGTCTGCAGCCCTCCATCGAACAGATCGTGACCGAGCGTCTCGACGCCATGGAGCAGGCGGGATCCCCCGCGGATCTGATCGGGTTCGTTGCCGACGAGGTGCCCGGGGCCGTGCTGTGCGAGTTGATCGGCGTGCCCCGGGACGACCGGGGCATGTTCATGCAGCTGTGTCACGGGCATCTTGACGCCTCACGGAGCCGGAAGAGGCGGGCGGCGGCCGGCGAGGCGTTCTCCCGCTACCTGTTGGCGATGATCGCCAGGGAACGGAAGGATCCGGGCGAGGGGCTGATCGGAGCCGTCGTCGCCGAACACGGCGACGCGGCGACGGACGAGGAACTGAGGGGCTTCTGCGTCCAGGTGATGCTGGCCGGCGACGACAACATCTCCGGAATGATCGGGCTGGGTGTGCTGGCGCTGCTGCGGCACCCCGAGCAGATCGCCGCGTTCCGGGGCGACGAGCGGTCGGCGCAACGGGCGGTCGACGAGCTGATCCGCTACCTGACGGTCACCTATTCCCCGACACCCCGCATCGCCATGGAGGACGTCACCATCGGGGACCAGGTGGTCAAGAGGGGGGAGAGTGTCATCTGCGCGCTTCCGGCGGCCAACCGTGACCCCGCCCTGACGCCGGATCCGGAACGTCTTGACGTCATGCGTGAGCCCGTCCCGCATGTCGCGTTCGGGCACGGCGTCCATCACTGCCTGGGAGCCGCACTGGCCCGCCTCGAACTGCGGACGGTCTACACCGCTCTGTGGCGGCGCTTTCCCGGGCTGACGCTCGCGGACCCCGCCCATGAGGACATGTTCCGCCTGACCACCCCCGCGTACGGACTGACGGAGCTGATGGTCGCTTGGTGATCGTCTGGGATGACTGCTGTGACCAGTGACGCAAACGACCACAGAGGAGTAGGTATGAACGGAATCCGATGGATCGCGTCGTATCCCAAGGCCGGAAACACCTGGCTCAGGTGCATGCTGGCCGCCTACATCACGGGAGAGGCACCGAAGGTCTGGAACGACGTGTACGCCACGACCCCCGTGCTGGAGGGAATGCTGCGTTACGGCGATCTGCCGCCGATGGAGCCGACGGAACCGGTGCTGCTGAAGACGCACCTCAGGGCCGATGTACCGGTGCTGGACGTGCTGCGGAGGTCGACCGGCAAGGTTCTCTATCTCGTGCGCAACCCGAGGGACATCCTGCTCAGCTCGCTGCGCATGGCCGCGATACCGCTCGACGACCTGGAGAGAAGCCGCGCCTTCGTCCGCGAGTTCATCGCCACGGAAGGCCATCAGATGGCGGCACTCTCGCCGGGGGTCGGTATCGGGTCGTGGCCGGAGAACGTGCGGAGCTGGACCGAGTCGTCGAGTGACCGCTTCCCCGACGCGGACCTGCTGACGGTGCGTTACGAGGATCTGCGGGCCGATCCGGTGGCACGGTTCGCCGAGATCATGGAATTCCTCGCCCTCGGGGAGCCCGTCGAGATCGACAACATTCTCCGCGCGGTGGAGGCCAGCACTCTGGAACGGATGCGTGAACTGGAGCAGGAGAGCGCGCGGGTGGGTGGCGGGACGTCACCCACCGGCCAAGAGGCCGGCGGTGACGGGCCGAAATTCGTGGGCGAGGGCCGGTACGGCGACCGTTCACTGTCCTTCTTGGGCGAGGAGATCGAGTCCGCCTATCAGGAGCTGCTGCATGGCGACTCTGCATACGCCCATTACGCCAAGCAGTACGGGTACGCCGACTAGTCGGCCAGCGAAGGAGATACCACTCGTATGGGGCAGGGTACGGATCAGGTCGCGCCACTCCTGAGCGAGCCGCCGAACTTCAAGATGAGAACGAACTGCGATCCGCATACGGACAACTTCGATCTCAGAGCGCATGGCCCGCTGTTCCGGATTGCCGGGGAGGCGTCCGAGCAGCTGGGCAGGGACTATGTGTGGCAGGCCTTCGGGTACGACGTCGTGCGCCGGATACTGGGCGACCACGAGAATTTCACGACCCGGCCCCGGTTCACCCAGGGGAATACAGCGGAACGCATTGAGCCCCAGTTCGTCGGGCAGATATCGACGTACGATCCGCCCGAGCACACACGCCTGCGGAAGATGCTGACACCGGAGTTCACGGTCCGGCGTATACGCAAGATGGAGCCCAACATCCAAGGCCTCATCGACGACCGGCTCGAGATGATGGAGGCCGCGGGACCACCCGCGGACGTCCAGCGGGATTTCGCCGATCCGATTGGCGCGGGTGTCCTGTGTGAGCTGCTCGGCATCCCCCGGGACGACCGACGCGAGTTCGTCCGGCGGCTCCGGCGGAACGTCGATCTGAGCCGCGGGCTCAAGGCGAGGGCCGCCGACAGCGCGGCGTTCAACCGGTACCTGGACAACCTGATCACCCGGCAGCGCAGGGACCCCGGCGAGGGGCTCCTCGGCATGGTCGTGCAAGGGCACGGGGACAACATCACGGACGAGGAGTTGAAGGGCCTGTGCATGGCGCTGATCCTCGGTGGTGTCGAGACCGTCGCGGGGACGATCGGCTTCGGGGTTGTCGCGCTGCTGGACAATCCCGACCAGATACCGTTGCTTTTCGCGGGCCGCGAGAAGGCCGACCGTGTAGTCGCCGAACTGGTGCGTTATCTGTCGCCCGTGCAGGGGCCGAATCCCCGTCTGGCCATCAAGGACGTGGTCATCGACGGACAGTTGATCAAGGCGGGGGATTATGTGCTGTGCTCGGTTCTCATGGCCAACCGGGACGATGCGCTGACGCCGAATCCCCACATCCTCGACGCGAACCGCGAACCGGTCTCGGACGTCGGATTCGGGCACGGCATCCACTACTGCCTGGGCGCGGCGCTGGCCAGGGCGATACTGCGCATTTCCTATCAGGCCCTCTGGCGCCGGTTCCCCGGGCTTCGGCTGGCAGTGCCCATCGGCGAAGTGAAGTACCGGAACGCGTTCGTCGACTGTCCGGACCAGGTGCCAGTCACTTGGTAGCGATCGAGCGGGGCAGGCTTTGAGGATCAGCCGCAATAAATTGACCCGCAACAGAGGAAACGGTGGCGAGATGTCGGTCGAAGAATTCGATGTAGTGGTGGCCGGCGGCGGGCCGGGTGGTTCGACCGTGGCCACATTTGTGGCCATGCAGGGCCATCGGGTGCTGCTGCTGGAGAAGGAGAACTTCCCCCGGTACCAGATCGGTGAGTCGTTGCTGCCCGCCACGGTGCACGGCGTGTGCCGGATGCTCGGCGTCGCGGACGAACTGGCCGGTGCCGGGTTCCCGGTGAAGCGGGGCGGCACGTTCCGCTGGGGCGCTCGCCCGGAGCCGTGGACGTTCCACTTCGGCCTCTCCGCCCGGATGGCCGGCTCGACGTCGTACGCCTATCAGGTCGAGCGGGCGCGATTCGACGAGATTCTGCTGAACAACGCCAGACGCAAGGGCGTGGTCGTGCGGGAGGGGTGCGCGGTCACCGACGTCATGGAAGACGGCGATCGTGTCACCGGTCTGCGTTACACCGATCCCGACGGCAGTGAGCGTGCGGTGTCGGCGCGCTTCGTGGTCGATGCGTCGGGCAACAAGAGCCGGCTGTACGGGAACGTCGGCGGCGCGCGGAACTATTCGGAGTTCTTCCGCAGCCTGGCGCTGTTCGGCTACTTCGAAGGCGGTAAGCGGCTGCCCGAGCCGGTCTCGGGCAACATCCTGAGCGTGGCCTTCGAAAGCGGCTGGTTCTGGTACATCCCGCTGAGCGACACGCTGACCAGCGTCGGCGCGGTCGTGCGCAGGGAGGACGCCGAGAAGGTCCAGGGAGACCGGGAGAAGGCGCTCAACTCCTTGATCGCCGAGTGCCCGATGATCTCGGAATACCTGTCGGACGCGACCCGGGTGACGACCGGCACGTACGGGGAACTGCGGATCCGCAAGGACTACTCGTACCAGCAGACGCACTTCTGGCGGCCGGGGATGGTCCTGGTCGGCGACGCCGCGTGCTTCGTGGACCCGGTGTTCTCCTCCGGGGTGCATCTGGCGACCTACAGCGGGCTGCTCGCGGCCCGGTCGATCAACAGCGTCCTCGCGGGCGAGCTGGACGAGAAGACGGTACTGACCGAGTTCGAGGCCCGGTACCGCCGCGAATACCAGGTGTTCTACGAGTTCCTCATGTCGTTCTACCAAATGAACGTGAACGAGGACTCGTACTTCTGGCAGGCCAAGAAGGTAACGAACAGTCAGAGCAACACCGGCATCGAGTCGTTCGTGGAACTGATCGGTGGGGTGTCGTCCGGTGAGACGGCGCTCACGACGGCGGACAGGATAGTCGAGCGCAGCGCCGAGTTCGCCGCGGCCGTGGACCAGATGGCAGGCGGCGACCAGGAAAACATGGTGCCGATGTTCAAGTCACAGGTGGTCAGGCAGGCGATGCAGGAGGCAGGCCAGGTCCAGATGAAGGCGCTGCTCGGCGAGGACGCCGAGCCCGAGCTGCCGCTGTTCCCCGGCGGCCTCGTGACCTCGCCCGACGGGATGAAATGGCTGCCTCATCAGCCGGCCTGAAACAGGGGGTGCGACATGCGCGTATTGCTGACGACGTATGGCAGCCGCGGAGATGTCGAACCGCTGGCGGCACTGGCGGCGGGGTTGCGGGAGCTCGGCGCGCAGGCGCGGGTGTGCGCACCGCCGGACTGCGCGGAGCGGCTGGCCGAGGTCGGTGTGGAGCATGTGCCGGTCGGCCCGTCGGCGCGCGCGCCGAGACACGGAACCGCGCCGCCGACGCCCGAGGACATGCTCAGGTTCTCGGCCGAGGCGATCGCCACGCAGTTCGACCAGCTCCCGGCAGCCGCCGAGGGGTGTGACGCGGTGGTGACGACCGGTTTGCTGCCCGTCGCGATCGGGGTGCGGTCGGTGGCCGAGCAGCTGGGCATCCCCTACATCTATGCCTTCCACTGCCCGGTCTACGTGCCGTCGCCGTACTACCCGCCGCCGCCGCCCCTCGGCGAGCCGCCCGCACGGGACGTGACCGACATCGGGGCGCTGTGGGACCGGAACAACCAAAGCGCCTATCAGCGGTACGGCGGCCCGCTCAACGACAGGCGGGGCGCGCTCGGCCTGTCACCCGTCAAGGACATCTTCAGGTTCGGCTACACCGATCATCCCTGGATGGCGGCGGACGCGGTCCTGGCCCCGCTGCAGCCGACGGACCTGGACGCCGTGCAGACCGGCGCGTGGATCCTGCCGGACGAACGGCCCCTTTCGACAGAGCTGGAGGCGTTCTTGAGTGCCGGGTCACCGCCGGTGTACGTGGGCTTCGGCAGCCTGCGCGCGCCGGCGGACGCCGTCCGGGTGGCCGTGGAAGCGGTCCGTGCCCATGGCCGCCGGGTGATCCTCTCCCGCGGCTGGGCCGATCTGATCCTGCCCGACGACCGGGCGGACTGCTGCACCGTCGGGGAGGTGAACCAGCAGGTGCTGTTCGGCCGGGTGGCCGCCGTCATCCACCACGGCGGCGCGGGCACGACGCACGTGGCCGCGCGGGCAGGCGCCCCCCAAGTCGTGGTCCCCCAGATCGCGGACCAGCCGTACTACGCCGGCCGGGTGGCCGAGCTGGGCATCGGGGTGGCACATGACGGTCCGGCCCCGACGTTCGACTCCCTGTCGGCCGCGCTCGGCACAGCCCTTGCCCCGGGAACCCGCGCGCGAGCGACGGCCGTGGCGGGCACGATCCGCGGCGACGGGACACGGGTGGCCGCGGAGCTGCTGCTCGATGCGGCTGGCCGGGAACCACACCGGCCCGTCCAGTCCTCACTCGTTGCGACGCGGCAAACGCCGTTCATAGATTGACTGCCATGTTTCGAGGCTCCGACCGGACCCGACTACTGGTGATATCCCCTCATCTGGACGATGCGGTCCTGTCCTTCGGGGCCGGCCTCGCCCAAGCGGTGCAGGACAGTGCACAGGTGACCGTCTTCACGGTATTCGCCGGCACCCCCTCACCTCCCTACTCCCCGGCGGCGCAGCGATTGCACGGAATCTGGGGCATCTCGCCGGATCACGACGCATCGCTGCACCGCCGGAAAGAAGACATCGCCGCGCTCGACCACCTGGGGGTCGGCCACCGGCACGGCCGGTTCCTTGATGCCATTTATCGCAAGTCGCCCGATGGCCAATGGCTGGCCGACAACGTGCCGGGCCGGCAGAAGGTGGCCATCAGAAGGCGACCGTCACAGGGCGATGCGGCTCTGTTCTCCGCGGTGAAGGCCGACATCGAGTCGGCTGTCGACGCGTGTGCTCCGAGGCTGATCGTCACCTGCGCGGCCGCCAACGGCCATATCGACAGCGAGATCGCACGGGACGCCGCGCTGTTCACGGCGCACGAGCACGGCATTCCGGTGCGCCTGTGGGAAGACCTTCCGCACGCGATCTTCGGGCTGGACCCCGTCGAGCTGCCGAGGGGCTTTCGTCTCGGTCCTCCCGATTTCAGCTCCGTCGAGACGCAGGCGCGGACGCGGAAATTCGAGGCCCTGAGGCGCTACGCCTCTCAGATGCCGATGCTCAACGGGCCCGACAAGGACTTGTTCGCCCAGCTGGAGAAGCATGCGCGGGAGAGCTCGCCCCACGGCGGATACGGCGAAAGAACCTGGGCTGTCGTCCGACCAATGTCGACCAGGAGGTTGGCCTCATGAGTAATCAGCTGGAACATGGCCCGGTTCGGACGACTCGCGCGGACGCTTTGCTGGCCTGCGTGGGTGAGCGAGGTGTGCTGCGCAGCTTCTACGACGACGACGCCGGGTCCGATCTGATGCAGGATGCGGACGGCGTCTCGGAGGCACAGGAGATGGGCGCCCGCATCCGCTCCGCGTCCGGACCGGTCCTCGAACTCGCTGCCGGAACGGGCCGACTGACCTTCCCCTTGCTGGCGCTCGGGTTCGAGGTGACCGCACTGGAGCTGTCGACCGCGATGGTCGCCGCCCTTCGGCGGCAGCTGGAGGACGAGCCGGCAGATCTTCGGGACCGGTGCACCGTGGTGCAAGGAGACATGAGCGCCTTCGTGCTGGGCCGGCGCTTTGGGGCCGTGGTCATCAGCTACGGCTCGATCAGTCTCCTGGAGGACGCCGACAGGCGTGGCTTGTACGCGTCGGTTCGTGAGCACCTCGAGCCCGGCGGGACATTCCTGATCAGCATGGCCGATACGGGCGGGTCGCAGTCGCTCGAGCGCGATCAGGAGCTGTCAGGTCGCAGCGGCCGACGGTACGTGTTGCACGTGCGGCGGTCGCCGGCGGAAGCGATCCAGGACATCACCGTCTACCCCGCCGATGATGCGTCGGACCCCTTCGTCGTCTGCACGAGTCGCCTGCGGCTCCTGGAGCCGGATCAGGTGGTACGGGAACTGGAACAGGCCGGATTCGACGTGAGGGAGCCGGCTTCGTTCAGGTCCGCCGGGGGCAGCGGCCGCCATGACGCCTTGTTGCTGCAGGCGTCCTTGCGGAGCGATCCCTCATGACTCTCCGGACCCGGATCAGGGGAGGCGCGCGGTGATGAGTGCGGCGAGCCGGGAGACGGCCTCCTCGATGAGCTCCGGTGTGAGCAGGCTGATCGAGAGCCGGAGTTGATTGAACCCGTCCTTGCCGCCGTAGAAGTGGTGCATCGGCGTGAACAGGACGCCGTAGTCGCTGGCGGCGTGTTTCAGCAACGCGTCGTCGACGACGAAGGGCACGGTGACGGTGACGAAGAAACCGCCCTTCGGCGCGTTCCAGCCGACCCCGGGGCAGCCGTCGAGCCTGCGGGCGAGCTCGCCCAGCGTGTGCTGGAGGTTGCGTTGGTAGATGGCGATTTCCCTGGCGTTGGCCTTGACCAGACTGAAGTCGTTGAGCAGGAGCTTTCCGGCGATCACCGCTTGCGCGACGGGCGAGGTGTTCACCGTGAGCATGCCCTTGAGCTTCGAGAGCTGGTCGGCGAGCAGGCCGCCCCCGGCCACGTGCTGATCGGCCACGACGTAACCGACCCGGGCGCCGGGCATGCCGGTTTTGGCGAAGGAGCCGATGTGGACCACGGTCCCCGACCGGTCGAGCGCCTTCAGCGTAGGAAGGCGCTCGGACCCGAAGACCCCGTACGCGTTGTCCTCCAGAAGCAGGATGCCGCCCGCCTCGGCGACCTCCAGGAGCCGGTGGCGGGCGGGCACGTCCATGCTGGTGCCCGTCGGGTTGGCGAAGTCGGGCGTCACGTAGCAGGCCCGGACGCGCTTGCCCTGCTCGTTGGCGCGTTTCAGCTGGAGGGCGAGGTCCTCGGGGTCGATGCCGTTCTCGGTGGACCGGACAGGCCATACCGGGGTGTCGGTCAGCAGTGCGGCCCCGGTCAGGCCGACGTAGGTGGGGGCGGGGGCGAGCAGCACGTCCCGCTCGTCCGCCCGCAGCGCGCGGAGAACCAGGAACATGGCCTCCTGCGCGCCCACGGTGACGACCACGGACTCGGGGTCGGCGTCGACGTTCTCGTCCACGGCGAGGTTGCGGGCGATGAGATCGGTGATGACGCCCTTCGTGGTGCCGTACTGGAAGAGCGTGCGGGTGACCTCCGCCTCGGTCAGCCTCCGATCATTGTGGAGGTGGTCGCAGTAGGCGTCGATGTACTCGTGGATGAGACGGACGTCGAAGAACTCTTCGTACGGGCGACCCGCCGCCATGGAAATGGCCACGGGATATTCGCCGACCAGCTCATTGAGCAGGTTCATCGACGAGATAGCCGGATCGGTGAGCGAGCCGTGCAGAGTTTCCATGCTCAAGCGCGTGGACAGACCGTATGAATTCATGAATGCCAGGGTTTTTCATAGGCGGTCGAGGTGTCAAGTCGACGGCCGTGGACGCATGTCTCCGGCGCGTCCGAAATTGTGGATGTCTATGGCCGCTCTTCCAGATGCTCGATATTCGAAGGTACGGTCACACATATGCCACAGCATCTGGTGGGGGAGGACCGGCATGTTAATGACAACGGAGAGCGGAATTCGGTTGTCCTACCACGACCACGGAAATGCTTCGCCCGTCCTGTTGCTGACCGGCACCGGGGCGCCGAGTTCGGTGTGGGACCTGCACCAGGTGCCCGCGCTCCGCTCCGCCGGATTCCGGGTGATCACCATGGACAACCGCGGGATCCCGCCCAGCGACGACGGCGCGGACGGGTTCACCATCGACGACCTCGTCGCGGACGTGGCCGCCCTGATCGAGCACCTCGGAGTGGCGCCGTGCCGCGTGGTCGGCACCTCGATGGGCTCGTACATTGCGCAGGAGCTGGCACTTGCCCGCCCCGAACTGCTGGACTCGGCCGTGCTGATGGCGGCCTGCGGCAGGAGCAGTCTCGTCCAGCGGTTGCTGGCCGAGGCCGAGGCGGAGCTGATCGAACGCGGTACGGAGCTGCCGCGGAGGTACCTCGCCGCCGTCCGCGCCATGCACAATCTGGGGCCCGCGACGCTCACCGACGACGACCTCACCGCCGACTGGCTCGACCTGCTCGAGGCGTCAGGTACGGGGGGCCCGGGGATCCGGGCCCAACTGCTGCTGAGCGCTTTGCCCGACCGCATCCAGGCCTACCGCGCGATCAAGGTGCCCTGCCACGTCGTCTCGTTCGAGCACGACCTCGTGACGCCGCCGGCAGCCGGACGGGAGCTGGCCGCCGCGATACCCGGCGCGACGCACCGCACGATCCCCGGGTGCGGGCACTTCGGCTACTTGGAGAACCCGGAAGCGGTGAATCGCGAGCTGATCCGGTTCCTGCGCGCCGAGCCCGCGCGATGGGAGGAGACCGCATGACACCCCTTGAGTCAGCCCGCGACAGTCAGCCGGGCCGTGCCGGACGCCCCGTCGACACGAGCGCCGAGGCGCCCGGAGCCGCGAAGGAGCAGGTATGACCGGCGCGATCGTGCCGCCGTCCACGGCGCCCGCACTGTTCGAGGCGACCGCCGCGGCGCAGCCGGACCGGCCGGCGGTGGTGATGGGTGACACCACACTGACCTACGCCGAGCTGAACGGGGAGGCCAACCTCGTCGCGCGTCGCCTCGTCGAGCACGGGGCCGGCCCGGAACGGCTGGTCGCAACGGTGATGCCGCGGTCGATCGAGTTCGTCATCGCGGTCCTGGCCGTGCACAAGGCCGGTGCCGCATACGTGCCCGTCAACCCGGACTATCCGGAGGAACGCAGGCGGCAGATGCTTGACGACGCGTCAGCGCACTGCGTGCTGTCCCTGCCAGGGCAGGATGTGGCCGGCGCCCCCGCCGCCCTGAGCGTGGAACGGGAGCCGTCCCGGTCCGAGCCGGACCTGGCCGACCACGACCGGCTCGGCGCCTTGCTTCCCGACCACCCCGCGTACGTCATCTACACCTCGGGCTCGACCGGACGGCCGAAAGGCGTGCTGGTCACACATCGCGGGATCCCGAACCTGGCCGCCGACTACGTGCGCCGCCAGCGGCTGCTGCCGGACAGCAGGTTGCTGGCGTTCGCGTCACCCAGCTTCGACGCCTCTGTCGCCGAGTTCTGGCCGACCTGGCTGGCCGGCGGCTGCCTGGTGCTGGCTCCTGCGGCGGACCTGGTCCCGGGTGAACCGCTCGCCCGGCTGGTGCGCGACCAGAGCATCACCCACATCACCTTGCCGCCGTCGGCGCTGGCGCCGCTGGAGGAAGCCGGCGGCCTGCCCGCAGGGCTGACCCTCCTGGTCGCGGGCGAGGCGTGCCCGGCACCGGTCGCGAAACGCTGGGCCACCGACCGCGTGATGATCAACGCGTACGGCCCGACCGAGGCCACGGTCGCGGTGACCGCGAGCGAGCCACTGACCGGCGACGGAACGCCGCCGATCGGCAGGCCGATCACCGGCGTCCGCACGTACGTCCTGGACGACCGGCTACGAGCCGTCCCGGACGGGGACGTGGGCGAGCTGTACATGAGCGGCCCCGGCCTCGCCCGCGGCTACCTGAACCGGCCGGCGCAGACCGCGCAGCGGTTCCTGCCGGATCCGTTCGGCACTCCGGGCGACCGTATGTACCGCACCGGCGACCGGGTGCGGGCGCGCTCGGACGGTCAGCTCGTCTTCGTCGGCCGCGCCGACGGCCAGCTGAAAATCCGTGGTCACCGGATCGAGCCGGGCGAGGTCGAGGCCGCCCTGCTCGAAGTGGACACGGTGGCCCAGGCGGTGGTGACTGAGCACGAAAACAGGCTGGTCGCCTACGTGGTCGGCACGGCGGGCACGCCGGTTCCGACCGAACACCTCCTGGCACAGCTGCGCGGACGGTTGCCCTCCTACCTGGTACCCGACGTGGTCGTCGCCCTGCCGCGTCTGCCGACATCGCCGAACGGCAAGGTCGACCGAGCCGCCCTGCCCGACCCCGAGGACGCCGGACGCGCGACATCGGGGCGAGCGCCGAGTACCCCCACGGAGATCCACCTGGCCACGTTGTTCGCCGAAGTGCTCGGCGTCAGCAGCGTCGGCGTCGAGGACAGCTTCTTCGAGGTCGGCGGCCACTCGCTGCTCGCGACTCGGCTGGTGGCCCGCATCCGCGAGAGCCTGCACGTCCGGCTGCGGGTGCAGGCCTTCTTCAACGCGCCGACCGTGGCACAGCTCGCCAAGGTGCTCGACGGCGCACCGACGTGACCTGGAGACCCTCATGCGCACGAAGACCGCCGACAAGACCGATCTCGGCAACCCCGACCTGTACACGACGCTCGACCGGCACGCCCGCTGGCGGGCACTCGCGGCGCAGGACGCGATGGTGTGGAGCGATCCGGGCAGTTCACCCACCGGCTTCTGGTCCGTGTTCTCGCACCGCGCGTGTGCCGCGGTCCTCGCGCCCTCCGCACCGTTCACCTCCGAGTACGGGATGATGATCGGCTTCGACCGCGACCATCCGGACACCTCGGGCGGCCGGATGATGGTGGTCTCCGAACGGGAGCGGCACCGCAGGCTGCGCAGGCTGGTCGGACCGCTACTCTCCAGAGCGGCCGCGCAGGAGCTGGCGGAGCGGGTGCGGACCGAGGTGCGCCGCGTGCTCGACCAGGCGCTCGACGGCGGCGTGTGCGACGTGGCCCCGGCGATCGGCTCACGCATTCCAGCCGCGGTCGTGTGCGACATCCTCGGCGTACCGACCGGGGACCAGGACATGCTCATAGAGCTGACCAACCACGCGTTCGGCGGTGCGGACGAATTGTTCGACGGGATGACGCCGCGTCAGGCCCACACCGAGATCCTCGTCTACTTCTACGAGTTGATCACCGAGCGCCGTGAGCGCCCCGGTGCCGACCTCGTCAGCACGCTGATGGCCGATGACAGCCTCACCCTCGACGATGTCCTGCTCAACTGCGACAACGTACTGATCGGCGGCAACGAGACCACCCGGCACGCGATCACCGGCGCGGTGCACGCGCTCGCCACGGTGCCCGGCCTGCTGACCGGCCTGCGCGACGGGAGCGCGGACGTCGGCACTGTCGTGGAGGAGGTGCTGCGCTGGACCTCGCCGGCGATGCACGTGCTCCGGGTGACGACCAGCGAGGTCACGATCAACGGCCGTCACCTGCCGCCGGGCGCACCGGTGGTCGCGTGGCTGCCCGCCGCGAACAGGGACCCCGCCGAGTTCGACGACCCCGACGCGTTCCACCCCGGGCGAAAGCCCAATCGGCACATCACGTTCGGCCACGGGGTGCATCACTGCCTCGGTTCCGCACTCGCCCGAATTGAACTGTCGGTCGTACTGCGCACACTGGCCGAGCGGGTCTCGCGGGTGGAATTGGTGCAGGAGCCCACCTGGTTGCGCGCGATCGCCGTGCAGGGGTACCGGGAACTCCCGGTGCGGTTCACAGGGCGCTGACCCGGAGCCGGTATCCATGACGCCTGTGCCGAGGAGGCGTCAATTTGACACCGTTGATGCGAAATTGCCTCGCAGTCATGCTGTGAATAGGCATCTATCCGTTTCTTGGAGGAAGTCTTGAGCGCTGTGCAGAATTTCGAGATCGAGTATGTGGAGATATATGTCGGGAATCTGGAGGAGGCCGCGTTCGGCTGGGTGGATCAATACGCTTTCGCCGTCGCCGGTACGAGCCGCTCGGCGGACCACCGGAGCGTCACGCTGAGCCAGGGACCGATCAAGCTGGTTCTCACCGAGCCGACGTCGGATCGTCATCCGGCGACGGCCTACCTCCAGACGCACGGCGACGGTGTGGCCGACGTCGCGCTGCGTACGTCGGACGCGGCCGCCGCTTTCGAGGCTGCCGTGCGGGGCGGGGCCGTCGCTGTCCGGGAACCGGCGCGGCGCAGCGCAGCGGAGCCGCACGGACCGGCCGTCACGGCCGCCATCCTCGGTTTCGGGGATGTGGTGCACACCTTGGTCCAGAGGGACGAAACTCCCGCCCCGCCGCACGCGAACGGCCATCGCGGGGGCGACGTGGACCTGCTGGGGATCGATCACTTCGCGGTCTGTCTGAGCGGGGGCGACCTCGGCCCCACGGTGCGGTTCTACGAGCGGGCACTGGGGTTCCGGCAGATATTCGAGGAGCACATCGTGGTCGGTGCCCAGGCGATGAACTCCACCGTCGTGCAGAGCGCGTCGGGAGCGATCACCCTCACGTTGATCGAGCCCGATGAGAGCGCCGACCCGGGCCAGATCGACGACTTCCTCAAGGAGCACCACGGGGCTGGTGTCCAGCACATCGCATTCACCAGCGACGACGCGGTCCGCTCGGTCCAGGCGCTGTCCCGGCGCGGGGTGGAGTTCCTGAAGACGCCGGCGACCTACTACGACATGCTCGGTGAACGGATCGCGCTGGATACGCACAAACTGGATGATCTGCGGACGACGAACGTGCTCGCCGACGAGGATCACGGCGGCCAGATGTTCCAGATCTTCACCGCCTCCGTTCATCCTCGGCGGACGATCTTCTTCGAGATCATCGAGAGGCAGGGGGCGGAGACCTTCGGCAGCTCCAACATCAAGGCCCTGTACGAGGCCGTGGAGCTGGAACGGACCGGACAGAGCGATCCCGGCGCCGTTCGACGATGACGTACCTTCGCCTGGAGGAGCTCGAACGTGCCGCCCGGGACGTCCTGCCCCGCCACACCTGGGACTTTCTCGCCGGGGGCAGCGGCGCCGAGGCATCTCTGGTGGCCAACCGCACCGCGCTCGAGCGGATCTTCGTGGTGCCCCGGATGCTGCGTGACCTGATCGAGAGCAGCACGGAGTCCGAGGTCCTCTGCCACAACGCCGCATTGCCGCTGGCGGTCGCGCCCATCGCGTACCAGCGGTTGTTCCATCCCGAGGGCGAGCTCGCGGCGGCCCGCGCGGCCCGGGACGCCGGTGTGCCGTACACCATCTGCACCATGAGCAGCGTGCCGCTGGAGGAGATCGCGGCCGTCGGCGGCCGGCCGTGGTTCCAGCTGTACTGGCTGCGTGACCAGAAACGATCTCTGGATCTGGTGCGCAGGGCGGAGGACTCCGGCTGTGAGGCGATCGTGTTCACCGTCGATGTGCCGTGGATGGGACGGCGGTTGCGCGACATGCGCAACGGCTTCGCACTGCCGGAGTGGGTGACGGCTGCCAACTTCGAGGCATCCGCGGCCGCGCACCGCCGAGTTCCGGGCGTCTCGGCCGTGGCCGACCACACCGCGCGCGAGTTCGCCCCGGCCAACTGGGACTCCGTGGCGGCGGTGTGCGCACGCACGAACCTGCCGGTGGTGCTCAAAGGGATTCTCGCTGTCGAGGACGCCCGCCGTGCCGTCGAGACCGGTGTCAGCGGCATCGTGGTGTCCAACCACGGAGGCCGTCAGCTGGACGGTGCCGTGCCCGGGATCGAGGTGCTGGGCGAGATCGCCGCAGCGGTCGCCGACGGCTGTCACGTGCTGCTGGACGGGGGAATCCGGAGCGGCACGGACATCCTCAAGGCCGTCGCCCTCGGTGCGTCGGCCGTGCTGATCGGACGGCCCCTGATGTGGGGGCTGGCCACGGCGGGCCAGGACGGCGTCCGACAGGTGCTCGAACTGCTCGCCGCCGAGCTCCGGGACGCACTGGGCCTGGCGGGCTGCGACTCGGTGCACGCGGCCGGACGGCTGAGCACGAGGAGACCCCGGTACGGCTGATGCTCCGCGGAAGGGGCCCGGCGTCACAAGCACCCTCCACCTACGCACGACGAAACACGAAAGGTGAGATCAATGACCGCGTCACAGATAAAGCCGGTGTTGCGCAGCAAGCTCAGGACTTGGGGCTGGATGTACCGATGACTACCACTGTCGCGCCGGTTGCGGACCCTTCCGTCCTCACCGGACTCACCGAGATCACCAGATTCGCAGGTGTCGGGACCGCCGTGTCCGACACGTCCTACTCGCAAGCCGAACTGCTCGACATCCTCGACATCGAGGACCCCAGGGTCCGATCGGTCTTCCTGAACAGCGCGATCGAACGGCGCTTTCTCACGCTGCCGCAGGAAGGCCCCGATGGAGTGCGCGTACCGGAACCCCAGGGCGATCTCCTGGACAAACACAAGAAGATCGCTGTCGACATGGGATGCCGGGCGCTCGAGGCCTGCCTGAAGTCGGCGGGAGCGACGCTCTCGGACCTGCGTCACCTGTGCTGCGTCACCTCGACCGGCTACCTGACTCCCGGCCTGAGCGCATTGATCATCCGTGAACTCGGTATAGACCCGCATTGCAGCCGTTCGGACATCGTGGGCATGGGATGCAATGCGGGTCTGAACGCGCTCAACGTGGTCGCGGGCTGGTCCGCGGCGCACCCGGGTGAGCTCGGCGTCGTCCTGTGCAGCGAGGCGTGTTCCGCCGCGTACGCCCTGGACGGCACGATGCGGACCGCGGTGGTCAACAGCCTGTTCGGCGACGGATCCGCCGCCCTCGCTGTCGTCTCCGGTGACGGGCGGGCACCCGGCCCACGCATGCTGAAGTCCGCGAGCTACCTCATCACCGACGCGATCGACGCGATGCGCTACGAATGGGACCGGGACCAGGACCGGTTCAGCTTCTTCCTCGATCCGCAGATTCCCTACGTGGTCGGTGCGCACGCCGAGATCGTCGTCGACAGGCTGCTGTCCGGTACGGGGCTGCGCCGCAGCGACATCAGCCATTGGCTGGTGCACTCCGGTGGCAAGAAGGTGATCGACGCCGTCGTGGTCAACCTCGGCCTGAGCCGGTACGACGTCCGGCACACCACCGGTGTGCTCCGCGATTACGGAAATCTCTCCAGCGGCTCCTTCCTCTTCTCCTACGAGCGACTCGCCGAGGAGGACATCGCCCGGCCCGGCGACTACGCAGTGCTGATGACCATGGGGCCCGGCTCCTCGATCGAAACGGCGCTGATCCAGTGGTGACGCGCGGGGAAACGGATGGCGAACTGATGCTGCGCCTGGACGGCACCCGGCCCCTGTCGGCCGCCTCGGTCGAGGAGATGGACGACCTCTGCGACCGCGCCGAGGACCATCGGGAATCCGGCCCGGTCACCCTCCACGTCACGGGTGTCCCGCCGGCCGACTGGTGGACGGAGCTGACCGTCGGCCTGCTCTCCAAATGGGAACGGGTGGTGCGCCGGTTCGAACGGCTCGGCCGCCTCACGGTCGTGGTGGCGTCGGGCGACTGCGCCGGAACGGCCCTGGACGTCCTCCTCGCCGCCGACGTCCGGATCGTCGCTCCTGACACCAGGTTGCTGCTCTCCTGGGCAGGGGATGCCACCTGGCCGGGGATGACCGTGCACCGGCTCACCCAGCAGGCCGGTGCGGCGGGCATCCGGCGGGCCGTGCTGCTCGGGGCCCCGATCGAGACGGACCGCGCGCTCGCGCTCAACCTGATCGACGAGGTGACCGAGGACCCGGCGACGACGCTGGCCCACCTGGCCGAGGCGGCCGGTGCCGTGGACGGCACGGAGGTGGCGATGCGCAGGCAGCTGATTTTCGAAGCCGGCTCGACGGCCTTCGAGGACGCGCTCGGCAGGCACCTCGCCGCCTGCGACCGCACCCTGCGCCGCACGGGACCGTCCGCATGACGATCGCGAGCAAACTCCCGAGCGGTCTCACCGCCGCCGCGGAGGCGCTGCACAAGGCGGCCGAGCAGGTCGACGACCTGCTCGCCGCCCTGCCCGAGCCGACGCGACGGCACCCCGGCCGGCGGGCCGAGGCCGCCGCCGCCCAGGACGAGGTGCGCCGATTGCGCTCCCGGTTCCTGGCCGAGCACGTCGAGGAGGTGTACGCCCGGATCACCGGCGGCCGCAGTCTGCGCATCGAAGCCCTGGTCGCGCAGGCCGCCGAAGTCTTCCCCGGCCTGGTCCCGACGGCGGCACAGCTCGCGGACGAGCGGTCGCGGACCCAGGCGGACAAAGAAGGCCGGGAGATCGACCAGGGCATCTTCCTGCGGGCGGTGCTCGGCTCACCCGTCACGGGCCCACACTTGGTCGACGCGATGCTCCGGCCGACCGCGCGGGCGCTCGCACTGCTCCCGGATTTCCGGCGGACCGGCCTCCTGCAGACCGAGGCCGTCCGGCTGGAGCGGCGCGACGGCGTCGCCCACCTGACGATGTGCCGCGGCGACCGCCTCAACGCCGAGGACGAGCAACAGGTCGAGGACATGGAGACCGCGGTCGACCTGGCCCTGCTGGACGACGACGTCAAGGTCGGGTTCGTGCGCGGCGGCGAGATGACCCACCCGCGCTACCGGGGCAGGCGCGTGTTCAGCGCCGGAATCAACCTCAAGTACCTGTCATCGGGTGACATTCCGCTCGTCGGGTTCCTGCTCCGCCGGGAGCTCGGCTACATCAACAAGATCGTTCGCGGGCTGCGCCTGGACGACGGTGACTGGCGGCCGCCGTACGCGGCCAAGCCGTGGGCGGCCGCCGTCGACGCGTTCGCGATCGGCGGCGGCACCCAGCTGCTGCTCGTCTTCGACCATGTGCTGGCCGCGTCCGACGCCTTCCTCAGCCTGCCCGCCGCCAAGGAGGGCATCATCCCGGGCGTCGCGAACCTCCGCCTCACCCGTTCGGTCGGCCCGCGCGCCGCCCGGCAGGTGATCCTCGGCGGCCGACGGCTGTGGGCGAGCGAACCGGACGCCCGTCTCATCGTCGACGAGGTCGCCGAACCGGCCGACCTGGACGCCGCGATCGAACGGGCCCTGGAACGGCTGGGCGGGGAAGCGGTACTCGTCAACCGTCGGATGCTGAACCTGTCCGACGAGCCGCCCGAGGAGTTCCGCCGCTACATGGCGGAGTTCGCGCTCCAGCAGGCGCTGCGGCTGTACGGCGCCGACGTCATCGACAAGGTGGGCCGGTTCGCCGCGAGGCGAACATGAACCACATCCGGTACGCCGAGAAGGACCATGCCACCCACGTCACCCGCGACCGCCGCTGCCTGGTCCCTCACTGACGACAGCCTTCGGCACCCGACTCAAGGAGGCCCCATTCCCATGCAGGACCACGTGTCCTTGGCCGCGAGCGACACCAACCTCGAACTGGCGCTCGACGTGCTTCCCGCACTGGCGGTCATCCTGCTGACAGCGGCCGTGGCCGGCCGGCTCGCGGCCATGCTCGGACAGCCGCGGGTACTCGGCGAGATCGTGGGCGGCATCATGCTGGGCCCGACACTGTTCGGCTGGCTGGCGCCCGATCTTCAGGCGGATGTCTTCCCGGCGGACGCACGGCCGGTGCTGTACGTCCTGAGCACCATCGGGCTGACGCTCTACATGTTCCTCGTCGGTGCCGGTCTCGAGCCCGGCCGCCACGAGTCCGACCGCAAGCACCACCCGGCGGTCCTAGCCGTCTCCGGGTTCCTGCCCTCCCTCGTCCTCGGCGGTCTCGTCGGCCTGCTGATGTGGGACGACCTCTCGCGCGAGGATGTCGGCCGGTGGGAGTTCGCCCTCTTCGTGGGCGGGGCATTGTCCCTCACCGCGCTCCCCATGCTGGCCCGAATGCTGTACGAGCGGGGTCTGCAGAACTCCCGCCTGGGGCGGCTGTCCCTGGTCGCCGCCTCCATCGACGACGCGGCGGCCTGGTGCTTCCTGGCCGTGCTGACGGCCGTGCACACCGGTGCCGGGGCCGCCGACGCGCTGCCCATGATCGGCTACAGCCTCCTGTTCACCGCTGTGATGCTGTTCGGAGTGAACCGGCTGTTGCGGCCGCTGGCGCGGCACGTCAGCCCGCAGGGCACGTTGAGCCCCGGCGTGATGTACGTCGTCGTCATCGTCCCACTCGCCTGCGGATACCTCACCGACCTGATCGGCATCTACTCCGTCTTCGGCGGATTCATCGCCGGCCTGGCCATGCCCCGTGACCCGCGGTTCCGCCAGGCGCTGCACAGCCGGATGATGGACACCGTCTCCACGCTGCTGCTGCCCGTCTTCTTCTGCCTGTCCGGTCTCACCACCGACCTGCGGGGCATCTCGGCCGACAGCCTGCTGTTCGGCGTCGCCGTGTTGCTGGCGGGATTCGCGGGCAAGTACTTCGGCAGCACCCTGGCCATGAGGACGCTCTGCTTCAGCTGGCGCGAGGCCTTCGCCGTGGGAGGACTGATGAACGCCCGCGGCATGATGATCCTCATCTTCATCAACATCGGCTTGGCGCAGGGCCTGATCACCAAGCCGGTGTTCTCCGTTCTCGTCGTGGTCGCCGTTGTCACGAGCGCCGCGGCCCTGCCGCTGTACCGCCGGGCGCTCCCGAAGCGCCTGGAGACGCAACTCGGCAGCGGAGCGCCCCTCCCGGCGCCGGCACCCCGCTCCCTGGCGACAACCGACATGCGCTGATCTGCAAGTACCCGCCGGAGTTCCGGACCAACACGGTTGAGTGGGGCGATAGTTCGGAGAAGGCGGTCGCTGCCGTGACATATCGTCGGCGTATCGAGAATCGCATACGCCCGGGCAACACTCCGCTACATTGACTGGCGCCATGTCCTACAACCCTTCCAGCGAACCAATGCGAACTGCAGCCGGGAATCTTGTCGTCAGGCCGATCAGCGCCGTCGAGCATCTGGTGTTCGTGCGGGCCCAGCGGTCGGTCAGCTTTCTGCAGACCCCGGCGTGGGCCCGCGTCAAGACCGAGTGGCGCAGCGAGTCCCTCGGCTGGTTCGACGGCCGGCGCCTGGTCGGTGCCGGACTCGTCCTGCACCGCCCGGTGCCGCGGCTCGACCGTTTCACGCTGGCGTATCTGCCCGAGGGCCCGGTCATCGACTGGAGCGGTGACATCGGTGCGTGGCTCGATCCGCTGGCGGCGTATCTCAAGGAGCACGGGGCGTTCGCGATCCGGCTCGGCCCGCCGGTGGTCACGGACACCTGGAGCGCCGCCCAGGTCAAGGAGGGTATCGCCGGCCCGGACATCCGGCGGCTGACCGACCTGCCGGGACAGTGGAGCGACCCGGTCGGCGCCCGCGTGAGCAGCAGGCTGAAGGACGCGGGCTGGCTGCCGCAGAACCCGTTGGACGGGTTCGGGGTCGGGCATCCGCAGTTCAAGTACGAGGTCCCGCTGGCAGGCAGGACCGAGGACGAGCTGCTCAGGGGCATGAACCAGCAGTGGCGCCGCAACATCAAGAAGGCGGCCAAGGAGGGCGTCGAGGTCACGGTCGGCGACGGGGGCCCGCAAGACCTGAAGGCGTTTCACGACCTCTACGTGCACACCGCCAAGCGTGACCACTTCGCACCCCGGCCGCTGCGCTACTTCGAGACCATGTTCGCGGCGCTGAGCGCCGAGGACCCCGAGCGGATCACGCTCTACCTGGCCCACCATCAGGGCGACTTGGTCGCCTCCACCATCCTGGTCCGCGTAGGCGCCCACGCGGTGTACGCCTACGGTGCCTCCGCCACCGCGAAGCGCGAGGTGCGCGGCTCCAACGCCTGCCAGTGGGCGATGATCCGCGACGCGCTCGCCGCCGGCTGCGATGTCTACGACCTGCGCGGTATCACGCCGACGCTGGACGGGCAGGACCCGCACGTCGGCCTCGTCCAGTTCAAAGTCGGCACCGGCGGCCAGGCGGTGCGCTACGTCGGTGAGTGGGACCTGCCGCTGCGGCCGGTGGTCTACCGGGTCTTCGACCTCTATATGAAACGGCGCGGAGGCTGAACCGCACAGCCCACTACGCGAGCGCGGCGCGGATCGAGTCGGGGTTGGCGTTGTAGGAGTCGTTGAGCAGCGTCGCCCCGCGGGCGAGGTGGCGCAGCTCCATCCGCCACTTCGACAGCGAGACCGTGCCAACGCCGCTGGGTGAGCACCGAACCGTCGGTGAGCGCGCGCATGGCGACCACCCGGGGACCCTCGCGTCGAAGATGCCTTCGACGACATCCAGCCGCAGCAACTCATCGAGCGGACAAAGGGCTGTCGCCGAACAGCAGCGTGCCCGGAACTGCTCATTCTGGAGCAGGGGCGCTACGGACTCTCCGGCAACGCGTCTTTGTGGACGCCCTGGTATCCGGAATACGCCGCCACCCTTCACGGCACCAAACAGCGCAACCACGGAACGTGACCAATGCGCTCGCGGGACGCACGGCGTGCGCCCAATGTGAATGGCTCCACGGTCGTGTACTCCATAGCCTGCGAAGGTGAACCCGCGTGGATTTTGATCGGCAACGACACAGGTGGCCGGAAGGCTTCCTCGCCGCCGTCCGGCAGGGAGAGTTCGACACCGACGGCGCGGAGCGGCCCTTCCCGCTGCCGGACTACTTCACCCTCCTGTGCGTGCGGCCGGCGAAGGCCGGCGGCATGTTGAGGCTCGTTCCGGTGGACCGCCTCCGGGCTCTCCTTGCCGACCGGCCCGACGCGCTTGCGGTGCTGGAACAGGACTTCCACTTCGACCGACGGGGTGACCAGGCGCCGGGGGAGTCGGCCTCGGCGTCGTGCTGAACGTCGGTGACGCCCATCTCGGCAGGTTCGGCTCCCAGGACGCCATCGCCGCCGCCAAGCGCGAACTCGTGGAGGCACTGCCGCACGCATCCGCCGGCGGGGTCGCCGTTCTCAACGCCGACGACCCGCGCGTCGCCGCCATGACGCACCGGACCTCGGCCCGAGTCGTGCTGACCGGACGCACCGCCGGCGCACACGTTCGCGCCACCGGCATCGAGCCCGACAGCCAATCAAGACCGCGGTTCACCACGCGGCTCGACCTGCCCGGCATCAGTGGTTCCGCGCGAGTCGCCCTGCCGACGCGCGGTGAGCACCAGATCGACAACGCGCTGGCCGCCGCGGCAGTCGCGCTGGAGTTCGGTGCCACGCACGACGAGGTCATCGCGGGTCTGCACAACGACCGCTCGACGCCCCCGCACCGGATGGCGGTCCATCGGACGCCGGAGGGGGGCACCGTGATCGACGACGCGCGCAACGTGAGCTCGGGATCGGTGCGGGCTGCCCTGCGCACCCTGGCCGCGATGGCCATGGCCGTCGATGCACGAAAGTGGGCGCTGCTCGGGACGGCACACGAACCCGGCTTCTCCGGAGACGCCAGGCATGACAGCTGGGGACGGCTCGCCGCGCAGTCCGCCGACCAGATCGTGGTGATCGGCGAGGACGCCCGGCAGATCCATGAAGCCGCGGCGAGAACCGCAAGCAAGGACACCCGTACCGAACTGGTGCCGGACGTCGAAGCCGCGACGGCGCTCTTGCGTAACGAACTGCGCGCCGACGACGTCGTGCTTCTCAAGGCATCCCGGAAAGCCGCACTCTGGCGGATAGCCGACGCGCTCCTTCCCGCCGAGACCCCCAGCACGGGATGGACAGCGACTTCGATGTCGTGGCGCCTGGCGGCAGTCCGGGTCCCCTGGTGACGGGGCCGACGAGGACCGCCGGACGGTCGCAGTGCCGCGACCTGGACCGGGCTGACGACGTGACAGTCACCGTACGCCGAGCCACTCTCCCGGATGCCGACCAGATCGCCGGTCTGCTGTGCCAACTCGGGTACCCCAGTACGGCACCGGACGTCGAAAAGCGCCTCACCTTTTGGTTCGACGATCCGTTCAGCGCTGTCCTGGCGGCTGAGCACAGTGGACGCGTCGTCGGCTCCTTTCCCTGCACGCCGTCCCGTACCTCGAGAAAACCGGGCGCTGGGCCCGCATCGAGAGCCTCGTCGTCGACGCGGCGGCCCGCCGCACAGGAGCGGGCAGCCGGCTGACCAGCGCCGCCGAGGAACTGGCGTGGCAATGCGACTGCTCCGCCGTCGAAGTGACGACCCTGCGCTCACGGCTCGATGCCAATGCCTTCTACCAGCACCACGGATACGACGACCGCTGCACGCTTTCCGCCCGCTATTGGAAGGACCTCCCGGGCTGAGCCGCCGGTGCGCAGGGGCAGCCGGCCCAGGCGCCGGACAGGATCTCCTTTGTGGCCCGACCGGTGGAGGGTCTCGGCGGCGGTCACGACTCCGCGAGCCGGATCGCTTGCGCGGGGCACATCGTGGCCGACTCGCCCACGGCGTCGTGAAGTTCGTACGGCGGAGTGTCATCGAGGAGGACAACGCTGCCGTCCTCCTCACGCTGGTCGAAGACGTCGGGGGCGAGCATCACGCACTGGCCCGAAGCAACACAGCTGGGAACGTCGACTTCAACACGCATCATTGTTCTCCCTGCTTCTCTGTTTGGGGCGGACTCCTGCCTGGAACGCCGGCGGCAGCGAAACATGGAGTCGGATCGTTTCGGACGGGCTGTGGGAGTGCGCAAAGCCGTTGATCCAGCCGTCGAGCATGCGACCGCAGGGCGGCGGCCCGCCGGATACGCCTGCAAAGACACTGCTCGCCGCGAGCTGGTGTCCCCGAAGATGATTCATCGGTTCAGTCCCGCGCACAGGTCGCTCAACTCCCGTGACAGCAGTCCGATCACCTCACGACTGCGGTCGACGACAAAGAAGTGCCCCCCCGGAAACACTTCCACGTCGGTCTGCCCAGTTGTGTGTTCCGCCCAAGCGCGTGCCTCGTCGACCGACACCTGCGGGTCGCTGTCGCCGTGCAGCACGGTCACCGGGCAGTCGAGTACCTGACCCGGGTCGTGCCGGTACCCCGCGACGGCATGGTAGTCGCTGCGGATCGCCGGAAGGATCATCGCCAGCATCTCCGGGTCGTCCAAAATCGCCTGGCTGGTGCCGCTCAGCGCCTGGATCGAAGCCACGACCTCGTCATCGGACGCCCGATGGATCCGTCCGTCTCGAAAGCAGGACGGGGCCTGCCGACCGGAGACAAAGAGCCGAGCCGGCGGCGGAAGACCGCTCCGCTGCAGACGAAGCGCTACCTCATACGCGAGCACAGCACCCATGCTGTGCCCGAACAGCGCCAGCGGCCGGTCATCGATGCTGAGCCGTAGCGCGCCGAAGATCTCATCCGCCAATTCTGAAAGGTTGTCGATCGGCGGCACATCGAGCCGATTCTGACGACCGGGGTACTGGATCGCCAGTACCTCCACCGCGGGTGCGAGAGCCTTGGAAACCGGAAAGAAGAAGCTTGCCGACCCGCCGGCGTGCGGCAGGCATACGAGCCGCACTGGACTGTCCGGCGCCGGATGGAAACTGCTGATCCAGTCCCCCGAACTCGAAGCTGTTTCAAGCATGCCAATAGACCCCCTCCAACGGGCGCGCCCCTATACGAAATCGAATCCGCCCAGCGTTGCACAGAAGACGCCACGGGTCGACGGGGTGCCAGCGGTGCCCCAGACCTAGAATGCCCCCGCATCGAATAGCGCACGCACTCCGCAAGTCAACTGGCCTGACCTGCGGAGGGTCGGCCAGAAACCCGCAGTTGGACGTGGCCGCGACGACGGCGACCCAGGTTAAGTTGTCCCTGCGCTCACACGCCGAAAGGCGCGCAACATGAAGGAAGACGCTCCGCCCGGGTAGAAGCGCTGGGATTCAGCCGCGGAGATCCCAACGACGTACCCCCATTCCGTCAGAGCGCCTGCGCCCCATGTGGGAGAGGTAACCCACAACCCACGGCAGCGCCCCGCGCGGTAACCGAACCAGTTCCCACCCCAGACTGCCCCGGCCGGTGTTCCCCCGCCCGGCCGGGGCTTTCCTCAAGGCCACGCAGATCAGCAGCGTGATCAACGGGATCCTGGCCGGGCATGCACGGCCCGAGGTCGTCCGGCGATGGCAGGTCCGGCATCTCCGCCAGCGACAGACTGCGACCATCCGCCTGGTCGAAGTCGCTGAACGTCGCCACGATCCGCAGGATCTCCACGCCGCCCTGCCACATCCGTGCCTCGCGAGTGGAGGTTCGGCGCCCTTCCCTGGCTGACTCCACCTGAATTTCGGCCGAACCCGATGAGCCCGGACGCAGGAAGAACGCCGAAACCACCAGCGGATCTGGATGGGCAGAACGCTCTTGCAGGGCGCGAACCCCAGCGGCCATGAGATAGCCACCGTTGGGGTTACCACTGACGGTGTTCCAGCGATCGGTGAGCTGAGCCGTGCAGCTCGTCTCACCGGCCCAGTTGAGCCGGGTTTCCTGGTCGAAATCGTGCTCGATGGTTGCCGCATGGGACAGAAGCTACTCAACAAGCGAAACCGCTCACCAGCAGCCAATCTCAGGCCAAGCAGATGGTGACGGTCTTGTCCTATCGCGTGGCCAGGCCGCGCCACTGCTTGTCACCCGGCGGAAATGCAGGAACGCCGGTGGCAGGTCAATACGTTCGACGGTCATGGTTGGCTCCACTCGGGGGCGGCTGGGGCGTCGGACCTGCCCCGCCTCTCCGGCCGCCGGGAACGGGGGTGTGGTGGAGCGGGCGCCATGACCGACATCGAGATGATCACCGTGCCCCACCATCTGCGGGGGTATCCCGGTGCGGCGTTCGGCGGATACGTAGCGGGGATGCTCGCCGGGCGGGCGGCGGCCAAGACCGTACGGGTGGACTTCCGACGGCCGACCCCGGTGGCGGTCCCGGTGGGGCTCACGGGGACCGCCGACGGCGGGGCCGTGCTGACCGGTGCGGACGGGGTGCTCGCGGTGGCCACACCCGACGAGCTGAATCTCGACGTCCCCGAACCGCCCTCTTGGGACGAGGCATCGACGGCGGCCGAGGCGTACCGTGCGGCTCCGCCGGAGGGGGCTGTGGACTGCTTCGGGTGTGGACTTGACCGCACGCCCGACACCGGGCTGCCCCAGCACTGCGGAGTCGTGCCGGGACGGGATCTGGTGGCCGCGGCGTGGACGGCCGGGCCCGCGCTCGCCGACACGGAGGGGAAGCTGCGGGCGGAGCTGGTGTGGAGGCGCACTCGACTGCCCCGGGAACGCGGCGGGCCGACTGCGGGGTTGCGGGAGGGGGCGGTGACAGCCTCGCTCGCGGCACGGCTGCTCCGGCCAGTGCCGGTTTCCCCCCGGCTGGTGTCTTATGCGTGGGTCCTCTCGGAGGAAGGTCGGAAGCACCGGATGGGTGTTGCCCTGGCCACGGCGGGGGGCGACCTTTGCGGTCGCCTCGGCGCTGTGGGTGGACCTTCGATAACACCCACGGCGCTGGCTGAGGGGTCGCGAACTGGCAGCTCAGCCGACACGGGTCCGGCGGACTCGGCCGGACGCCGTGCGTGGACAGCAGACCCTCATTGTGACTACGCGGTGGGGTGACAGTGGGTGGGCGTCAGCAGTTATGGGGGTGAACACCCTACATAGGGGGCTGAGGTTGGGCTGTGGCTGCTGTCGTGGAGTGGCCAGGTGGCTGTTGTGGGGATGTGTTCCTACCTGCGGGTCATCGGCTTTGGTGGTGCTTGCTGGCACAGTGATCACGGATTTTCCACGGAAGCTGATTGGACCATCCGTGCACACCGGAATGGGGCGCAGACGACCGAATACGCCTCTCCCTGGCGCTATGGAGATGAGGCCAGCCAATCTGGGGGGAAGGCTGACCCTCCGTAGGAGGGGGAGTACCGACGGCGGTGAGAAGCCCGTCGGGGACTGGACCTGGAGCGGCTGGCGAAGAGCACCTTGCCGCTGGAGAACGTGGCGCCGCTGAAGTCCATGTCGCAGTCGATGGTGACCCCAGTGAGGTCGAGGTCGCAGCCCTGCCAGG